>NZ_LR861805.1:0-4392500 GCF_903989465.1 Xanthomonas sp. CPBF 426 | reverse complement strand
AAGGGCCACTCCAGTGAAGACGAGTAGGGCGGGGCACGTGAAACCCTGTCTGAATATGGGGGGACCATCCTCCAAGGCTAAATACTCCTGACCGACCGATAGTGAACCAGTACCGTGAGGGAAAGGCGAAAAGAACCCCGGAGAGGGGAGTGAAATAGATCCTGAAACCGTGTGCGTACAAGCAGTAGGAGCTCGCAAGAGTGACTGCGTACCTTTTGTATAATGGGTCAGCGACTTACTGTTCGTGGCAAGCTTAACCGTATAGGGGAGGCGAAGGGAAACCGAGTCTGATAAGGGCGCATAGTCGCGGGCAGTAGACCCGAAACCGGGTGATCTAGTCATGGCCAGGGTGAAGGTGCCGTAACAGGTACTGGAGGCCCGAACCCACGTCTGTTGCAAAAGACGGGGATGAGCTGTGATTAGGAGTGAAAAGCTAATCGAACCCGGAGATAGCTGGTTCTCCTCGAAAGCTATTTAGGTAGCGCCTCGGACGAATACTACTGGGGGTAGAGCACTGTTATGGCTAGGGGGTCATCGCGACTTACCAAACCATTGCAAACTCCGAATACCAGTACGTACTATCCGGGAGACACACGGCGGGTGCTAACGTCCGTCGTGAAAAGGGAAACAACCCAGACCCACAGCTAAGGTCCCAAATTCACTGCTAAGTGGAAAACGATGTGGAAAGGCATAGACAGCCAGGAGGTTGGCTTAGAAGCAGCCACCCTTTAAAGAAAGCGTAATAGCTCACTGGTCGAGTCGGTCTGCGCGGAAGATTTAACGGGGCTAAGCAGTGAACCGAAGCTTGGGGTGCATAAAACTTGTTTTATGCGCGGTAGAGGAGCGTTCCGTAAGCCTGCGAAGGTGGATTGAGAAGTCTGCTGGAGGTATCGGAAGTGCGAATGCTGACATGAGTAACGATAATGCGGGTGAAAAGCCCGCACGCCGAAAGCCCAAGGTTTCCTTGCGCAACGTTAATCGACGCAGGGTTAGTCGGTCCCTAAGGCGAGGGCGAAAGCCGTAGTCGATGGGAAGCAGGTTAATATTCCTGCACCTCGCGTGAGTGCGATGGAGGGACGGAGAAGGTTAGGTGTACCGGGCGTTGGTTGTCCCGGGGAAAGGCGGTAGGTTTGGATCTTTGGCAAATCCGGGATCCTTTAAGACCGAGCACCGAGACGAGCCTTTATGGCAAAGTCACTGATACCACGCTTCCAGGAAAAGCTCCTAAGCTTCAGCTCACGAAGACCGTACCGTAAACCGACACAGGTGGGTAGGATGAGAATTCTCAGGCGCTTGAGAGAACTCGGGTGAAGGAACTAGGCAACATGGCACCGTAACTTCGGGAGAAGGTGCACCCTTTTTGGTGGCTCATGCGAGCTATAGCTGAAGAGGGTCGCAGAAACCAGGCCGCTGCGACTGTTTATCAAAAACACAGCACTCTGCAAACACGAAAGTGGACGTATAGGGTGTGACGCCTGCCCGGTGCTGGAAGGTTAATTGATGGGGTCAGCCGCAAGGCGAAGCTCTTGATCGAAGCCCCAGTAAACGGCGGCCGTAACTATAACGGTCCTAAGGTAGCGAAATTCCTTGTCGGGTAAGTTCCGACCTGCACGAATGGCGTAACGACAGCGGCGCTGTCTCCACCCGAGACTCAGTGAAATTGAAATCGCTGTGAAGATGCAGCGTTCCCGTGGCAAGACGGAAAGACCCCGTGAACCTTTACTATAGCTTTACACTGAACGTTGAGTTCGTCTGTGTAGGATAGGTGGGAGGCTATGAAACTGTGGCGCTAGCTGCAGTGGAGCCATCCTTGAAATACCACCCTGTCGTGCTTGACGTTCTAACCTAGATCCGTTATCCGGATCAGGGACCGTGTATGGTGGGTAGTTTGACTGGGGCGGTCTCCTCCTAAAGAGTAACGGAGGAGCACGAAGGTACGCTCAGCGCGGTCGGACATCGCGCACTGTGTGCAAAGGCATAAGCGTGCTTGACTGCAAGATCGACGGATCAAGCAGGTACGAAAGTAGGTCTTAGTGATCCGGTGGTTCTGTATGGAAGGGCCATCGCTCAACGGATAAAAGGTACTCCGGGGATAACAGGCTGATACCGCCCAAGAGTTCATATCGACGGCGGTGTTTGGCACCTCGATGTCGGCTCATCACATCCTGGGGCTGTAGTCGGTCCCAAGGGTATGGCTGTTCGCCATTTAAAGTGGTACGCGAGCTGGGTTCAGAACGTCGTGAGACAGTTCGGTCCCTATCTGCCATGGGCGTTGGAAGTTTGAGAGGGGCTGCTCCTAGTACGAGAGGACCGGAGTGGACGAACCTCTGGTGTTCCGGTTGTCACGCCAGTGGCATTGCCGGGTAGCTATGTTCGGAAGCGATAACCGCTGAAAGCATCTAAGCGGGAAGCGCGCCTCAAGATGAGACTTCCCGGGGCACAAGCCCCCTAAAGGAACCATATAGACTATGTGGTTGATAGGTCAGGTGTGTAAGTACAGCAATGTATTGAGCTAACTGATACTAATGATCCGTGCGGCTTGACCATATAACCTCAAGTTGCCTTGGTCCCAACGAACGTTGGTAGATCATCAAACGCAAGCTACGTCACAAGTTAACTATGCGAGACTGGGCGCCTTAATCCGTTTCTTGGATGGCGACGCTCCAACCGTCTCCCTGGTGAAATTAGCGCTGTGGAACCACCCGATCCCATCCCGAACTCGGAAGTGAAACGCAGCTGCGCCGATGGTAGTGTGGCTCAAGCCATGCGAGAGTAGGTCATCGCCAGGGGCTTTACCCGAAACCCTCAGTC
The DNA here is from genome assembly GCF_903989465.1 of Xanthomonas sp. CPBF 426. Taxonomy (NCBI): domain Bacteria; kingdom Pseudomonadati; phylum Pseudomonadota; class Gammaproteobacteria; order Lysobacterales; family Lysobacteraceae; genus Xanthomonas; species Xanthomonas sp. CPBF 426. The sequence continues at coordinate 4,389,689 of NZ_LR861805.1, read as the reverse complement.
CATCAGGACTGGGGGTTTCTTTTTGTCCAAAAATCCGCAATGCAACCGCCAAAAACACCGCGCGAGGACGCACGCTGACCACCGCGTCCGCGTCCGCAGGCTCGACGCTCAGGCTGAGACAGGCACTGGTGGCACGACACGCGCCTGGCGCTTGTGCTCAAGCAGGACGCGCTAGCAAGGCCGAAGGGTCTGAATGTCACTGCAGAACCCGGACCGGCAAGGCGCACTCGGAGCAGGGCACCGATACCAGGACACGTACCAGGACACGTGCTTGACGCTGGGTGCCCACTTCCTGGTACTACAGCGGCATCCATCTTGCCCCGATGACCGCAAAGGCATCTGTTTATCGATCGATTGGTAGATGGTCAAAGAACCGACCAGTCAGTGCGTCCGCCAGTGAAAGCACCTGAAAATACCTGTGATAGTGCTGGCTTCCCGCTTATAGATAGGCACGAGGAGCCCGGTCGCCGGCCAGTGCCGGCAAATGGGGGCTGGTTGCAGTCCACAAGCGCCAGACTCCTGGGATCATCAGGAGCCCTGGGGACCATCAGGGCTATGCAATTCATCAAGATCGAAGTGACTCGGTGACTCGGTGACTGGCCTATTCTTGGCCGCCATGCTGCTCACCGAGACTGCATCCGATACGCATGTGCTTGGCCACATCACTTATCGCCGTCGCATGAGGCATTAGCAGGGCACAAGCCAACAAAAAACCCCGCGTGAGCGGGGTTTTTTGGTCCAATCGACTGCACTATGACGCCTGCATCGAGGCGAGGATCAATCGCCCAAGGTCAGCAGAGAGGCATTGCCGCCTGCGGCGGTCGTGTTGACGGTGACGACCTTCTCGGTAGCGAAGCGCAGCAGGTAATGTGGACCCCCGGCTTTCGGGCCGGTGCCCGACAGGCCCTGGCCGCCGAAGGGTTGTACGCCGACGACCGCGCCGATCTGGTTACGGTTGACGTAGACATTGCCCACCGCAACGCGTGCGGTGATGCGATCGATGGTCTCGTCGATGCGCGAATGCACGCCCAGGGTCAGGCCATAGCCAGTGGCGTTGATCTGGTCGATGACGGCGTCGAGCTGGTCGGCCTTCCAACGAATGACGTGCAGCACAGGTCCGAAAACCTCGCGCTGCAGCTGCGCCAGCGAGGTCAGCTCGTACGCACGTGGGGCGAAAAAACTCCCGTTAGCGGCGGCCGGATCCAGGGTGGTGGAGCCGATCAGGCGGGCTTCGCGATCCATGCGCGCTGCATGATCATCGAGGATCTTGAGTGCATCTGCATCGATGACGGGACCAACGTCGGTGGACAGGAGCGCAGGATCGCCGATCTTCAATTCCCCCATGGCGCCGGCCAGCATGGTCATGACCTTGTCGGCGATGTCGTCCTGCACGAACAGCACACGGGCCGCCGAGCAGCGTTGGCCGGCGGACATGAAGGCGCTGGAGATCGCGTCCTTGACGACGGCTTCCGGCAACGAGGACGAGTCGGCGATGAAGGCGTTCTGGCCACCGGTTTCGGCAATCAGCACACCGATTGCGGCGTCGCGCGCAGCCAGGGTGCGGTTGATGACGCGTGCGGTCTCGGTGGAGCCAGTGAAGGCAACGCCCGCCACGCGCGGGTCATTGGTCAGCGCCGCGCCGACGGTGGCGCCGTCGCCCGGCAGGAACTGCACGACCGCCTCGGGGATGCCCGCTTCGTGCAGTAGCTTCACTGCGGCGTAGCCGATCAGGTTGGTCTGCTCTGCGGGCTTGGCGATGACGCTGTTGCCGGCGGCCAATGCGGCGGCGACCTGGCCGAGGAAGATGGCGAGCGGGAAGTTCCAGGGACTGATGCAGACGAATACGCCGCGGCCATGCAACTGCAGTTCGTTGGATTCACCGGTCGGTCCGGGCAGGCGTTCGGGTGCACCGAACTGGGCGCGTGCCTGGCCGGCGTAGTAACGCAGGAAGTCGACCGCCTCGCGCACCTCGGCCACGGCGTCGGGCAGGGTCTTGCCGGCCTCCTTGACGCAGATGGCCATGAACTCGGGCATGCGCGCTTCGAGCAGGTCGGCCGCATGCTCCAGGATGGTGGCGCGGCTGGCGGCAGGCGTGCGGTTCCAGGCTGGCTGCGCGGCAGTCGCGGTCGCCAACGCCGTCTGTACGGTGGCCGGATCGGCTGGCTGCCACTGGCCGACCGTGTCGCGGCGGTCTGCCGGGTTGAGCACGGCCTGGCTGGGCGTGCTGATCACCGCGCCGGGCACCAGCGGGCCGGCCTTCCAAGGCTTGATGGCGGCATTGAGTTGCTCGGCCAGCTGCCGCAGATCGTTGTCGTTGGCGAGATTGGCGCCCATGGAATTTTTCCTGTGTTGGTTCTGGCTGCGCAGCAGATCGGTCGGCAGCGGAATCTTGGGATGCGGAATGGAGCCGAACGAGGACACTGCTTCGACCGGATCACGGATCAGCTCTTCGATGGCGACGTCCTCGTCGGTGATGCGATTGACGAAGCTGGAATTGGCGCCGTTTTCGAGCAGGCGTCGCACCAGGTACGGCAGCAGATCCTCGTGCGAGCCAACCGGTGCGTACACGCGGCAGGGCAGCCCCAGGCGATCGGCCGGAATCACTTCGGCATACAGGTCATCGCCCATGCCGTGCAGTTTCTGGTGTTCGTACACCTTGCCGCCGGAGATCGCGCGGACCGCCGCGATGGTCTGCGCGTTGTGCGTGGCGAACATCGGGTACAGCGCATCGCTGTGCGCGAACATGCGACGTGTGCAGGCCAGGTACGACACGTCGGTATTCTGCTTGCGGGTAAATACCGGATAGCCTGGGTGACCTTCGATCTGTGCACGCTTGATCTCCGCGTCCCAGTACGCGCCCTTGACCAGACGCACCGGAATCCGACGGCCGACGCGGCGTGCCAGGTCGGCCAGGAAATCGATCGTGTACGGCGTGCGCTTCTGGTAGGCCTGCACCGCCAGGCCATAGCCTTCCCATCCATCCAGCGACGGGTCGGAGAACGTGGCCTCGATGATGTCCAGCGACAGTTCCAGGCGGTCGGCTTCTTCGGCATCGACGGTGTAGCCGATGCCATAGGACTTGGCCAGTTGCGCCAGCTCGAGCACGCCCGGGACCAGCTCGGCCATCACGCGCGCACGCTTGGCATGTTCGTAGCGCGGATACAGTGCGGACAATTTGATCGAGATGCTGGGCGCTGCGAATACATCGGTGCCGACGAAACTGCCGCTGCGGCCGATCGCGTGGATGGCATCGCGGTATGCCTGCAAATAGCGCTGCGCATCCTTCATGGTCAATGCGCCTTCGCCGAGCATGTCGAACGAATAGCGGTAATCGGCGTTGTCGCCCTTGCGCGAGCGCGAGAGGGCTTCACCGATGGTGCGGCCCATGACGAACTGGTGGCCCATGATCTTCATCGCCTGGCGCACGGCCAGGCGAATCACCGGCTCGCCGACGCGGCCGATCAGACGCTTGAATGCGCCGGGCACGTCGGCACGGGTGAGGTCGTTGAGCTGCACCAGCTTGCCGGTGAGCATCAGGCCCCAGGTCGATGCGTTGACCAGCACCGAGTCGCTGCCGCCGACGTGCTTCTTCCAGTCGGCATCGCCGAGCTTGTCGCGGATCAGCTTGTCTGCGGTGTCCTGGTCGGGAATGCGCAACAGTGCCTCGGCCACGCACATCAGCAGCACGCCTTCTTCGCTGCCCAGGTCGTACTGGCGCATGAAGGCTTCGATCGCGCCCTGGTCCTGCGCACGTGCTCGGACGCGGGTGACCAGGTCGGCGGCAAGCGCCTGCACCTTGGCCTGTTCGGCGGCGGGCAGACGCGCCTGGTCGAGCAGTTCGCGTACGTGCTCGGTTTCGTCCTTGAGCCATGCGGCCGTGATCGCCGCACGCAATGCGCCGGGTGCGGCAGGCAGCTCGGGCGCCAGCAGCGGGCGCGCAACTGAGGGAGAGGCAAGCGGGTCGAGCTGAGCGTTCATGCGTAGGGCGCCTGGGAATCCGTGCTCATTCTAGAGAGCCGCGGGCTCCGCGCACTTGTGTGGAAGCGGCAGCTTTTCCGCCGTTTTGTGCACGTGGCCAGCGCAGGCCCAAGCGGGCTCGATCGTTGCCGGCCACGGGCACGGGGATCGCTGCCGGCATCGGGAAGTGATTGATTTACGCGTGTTTTTAGCTGCACTGCAGCAATTCGATGATTGCCGGAAACGCTTGCCGCCTGCGTTCGTGCGGGTCTACCATCGGGCCATTCCCGCAGTGCGCTGCGTGTTGCCAATGATCGAAGTACTGCCGTTGATGTCCGAAGGGGTCGGGACGCAGTTGCGGTTGCGGCCTCCGCGGGCATTGTCGGCCAGGCAGTTCGTGCAGTTGTTCGCAGTATTGGCGGGAACGATGTGGGTATTTGCGGGCCTGGGGTGGTGGACCGGCAATGCATTCGCGCCGGTGTTCGCCCTGTTGCACAGTGGTGTGGTGGCGCTGGCGCTGCGGCAGTTGTGGCGAAGTGGCGAGCGCGAAGAAGCGATCCGGGTGGGAGACACCGTCGTCGAGGTGTTTGCGTCCGGGCATGCGCCACCAGCGTTTCAGGCACATCCGCATTGGGTGCGGTTATCCATGGAACGCGACGACAGGGTGGTGCTGGTCAGCAGCGGCAAGCAGATCGAGATCGGAAGTTTTCTCGGGCCGGCCGAACGTGTGGAACTGGCAACTACGCTGAAACGCTTGCTCGCGGCCGCCAATGGCCGTCACCGATGACGTAAGGGTCTAGGCAATGACGCAACGCAGCAGCTGGAAGGCGACGTATTCGAAGATGGCTTTGGCGATGGCGGCGCTGCTGGGCGCACCGGCTGCCTGGGCGCAATCGGCCGACCCGAAGGAATGGCAGCTCAACATGGGCCGCGGGGTCACTCAGACCGCGCGCATGGCCTACGAGGCGCATATGGTGGCGCTGTGGGTCTGCGTGGTGATCGGCGCGCTGGTGTTCGGTGCCATGGGCTATGCGATCTTCAAGTTCCGCAAGTCCAAGGGCGCTGTGGCTGCGCAGTTCAGTCACAACACCACGGCCGAGGTGTTGTGGACGGTGATTCCGGTGCTGGTGCTGATTGCGATGGCCTGGCCGGCAACGGCCAAGCTGATCGCGATGTACGACACCCGCGAGTCGGAAATGACCGTCAAGGTCACCGGCTACCAGTGGATGTGGAAATACGAGTATCTGGGCCAGGGCGTGGAATTCACCAGCCGGCTGGCGCGCGAGTCCGATCGCATCCGCCAGAGTGGCGAGCGTCCGACCGCTGCCTCGCAACCGCATTACCTGCTGGATGTGGACAACCGCCTGGTGCTGCCGGTCGGGACCAAGATCCGTTTCGTGATCACCGCCGACGACGTGATCCATGCGTGGTGGGTGCCGGCCCTGGGCTGGAAGCAGGACGCCATCCCCGGCATCGTCAACGAGGCATGGACCAACATCGAGCAGCCGGGCGTGTATCGGGGCCAGTGCGCCGAATTGTGCGGCAAGGACCATGGCTTCATGCCGATCGTGGTGGAGGCGCTGCCCAAGGCCGAATTCCAGCGCTGGCTGGCCGCGCGTCGCAGTGCCAATGCATCGCCTGCTGCACCGGCGGGCGCCCCCGCACCGGCGCCGGTGTCCACCCCTGCAGCAACGCCTGCCGGCGAGGCTGCGCCTGCTCCGGCCGCCGCGCCGACTGCCGCTCTTTAATCGCCCGCAACCGCATCGCTTCGTAGAGGTCGTTCCGTCATGGCGCATACCGCAGTCGATCACCACGGACACCACCAGCCCGGTTTCGTCGAGCGCTGGTTCTTCTCGACCAATCACAAGGACATCGGCACGCTGTACCTGCTGTTTTCCTTCGTGATGTTCATCATCGGCGCGGCGATGAGCGTGGTGATCCGCGCCGAACTGATGCAGCCCGGGCTGCAGTTCGTCAAACCCGAATTCTTCAACCAGATGACCACCGTGCATGCACTGGTGATGATCTTCGGCGGCGTGATGCCGGCCTTCGTCGGCCTGGCCAACTGGATGATTCCACTGCAGATCGGCGCGCCGGACATGGCGTTGCCGCGCATGAACAACTGGTCGTTCTGGTTGCTGCCGGTGGCCTTCACCCTGCTGCTGCTGACGTTGTTCCTGCCCGGCGGTGCGCCGGCTGGTGGCTGGACGCTGTATCCGCCGCTGTCGCTGCAGGGCGGCTACAACGTGGCCTTCAGCGTGTTTGCAATTCACGTGGCCGGCGTCAGTTCGATCATGGGCGCGATCAACATCATCGCCACCGTGCTCAACATGCGCGCGCCCGGCATCGATCTGTTGAAGATGCCGATCTTCTGCTGGGCCTGGCTGATCACCGCCTTCCTGCTGATCGCGGTGATGCCGGTGCTGGCCGGTGCAGTGACCATGCTGCTGACCGACAAGTTCTTCGGCACCAGCTTCTTCAATGCGGCCGGCGGCGGCGACCCGGTGATGTACCAGCACATCTTCTGGTTCTTCGGGCACCCGGAGGTCTACATCATGATCCTGCCGGCGTTCGGCGTGGTCAGCGAGATCATCCCGACCTTCAGCCGCAAGCCGCTGTTCGGGTATCAGGCGATGGTGTATGCGATCGCGGCGATCGCGTTCCTGAGCTTCATCGTGTGGGCGCACCACATGTTCACCGTGGGCATGCCGCTCGGTGGCGAAATCTACTTCATGTTCGCCACGATGCTGATCTCCATCCCGACCGGGGTGAAGGTGTTCAACTGGGTCAGCACGATGTGGAAGGGCTCGCTGACGTTCGAATCGCCGATGCTGTGGGCGGTGGCCTTCGTGATCCTTTTCAGCATCGGTGGATTCTCGGGCCTGATGCTGGCGATCGTGCCGGCGGATTTCCAGTACCACGACACGTATTTTGTGGTCGCGCATTTCCATTACGTGCTGGTCACCGGAGCGGTGTTCGCGTTGATCGCGGCGGTCTACTACTGGTGGCCGAAATGGACCGGGCGGATGTACAACGAAACCTGGGCCAAGTTTCATTTCTGGTGGACGATGGTGTTCGTCAACCTGCTGTTCTTCCCGCAGCACTTCCTCGGCCTGGCCGGCATGCCACGGCGGATTCCCGACTACAACGTGGTGTTCGCCGACTGGAACCTGATCAGCTCGATCGGCGCGTTCGGCATGTTCGCCACGCCGTTCCTGATGGCCGGCATCCTGCTCGCCTCGTTACGCAGTGGCGCCAAGGCCGACGCACGGGCCTGGGAAGGCGCCAGGGGACTGGAGTGGACGGTGCCGTCGCCGGCACCGGCGCATACCTTCACCGTACCACCGGTGATCAAGCCTGGAGATCTTGCGCATGAAGACATCGGTCACTGAGTCGGCGCCGGCAGCGGTGGCGCGCCTGCTCTCGGCTGCCGAACGGCAGGCGCAACAGCGTCGCGCGGTGCGCCGCACGGCGATCACCGTCGGCATCATCGCGTTGCTGATCTACGCGGGTTTCATCGCGTCGGGAGTCATCGGGCGGTGAACGCGCGGGCGCCCGCACCTGCACCGACGGCCGGCTTGTTCAAGCTGCTGGGCGTGGTGCTGGGCGTGTTCGTGCTGACCTTTTCGCTGGTGCCGCTGTATCGCATCGCGTGCGAAAAAGTCTTCGGCATCCGCATGGAGCGCGCACCGGGCAGCACGCGTGCCAATGGCGCTGCGATTGCAGGGCCTGGCAGACGCACGGTGCGGGTGGAGTTCGATGCCGGGGTCAATTCCAAGCTGCCGTGGACCTTCCATCCCGAGCAGATGACGATGGATGTGGTGCCGGGCGAACTCAACGAGGCGCTGTATTTTGCGCGCAACGACAGCGCGCGTGCGGTGGTCGGCAGTGCGGTGCCATCGGTCGCACCGGCGCGCGCGTCCGGATACTTCAACAAGACCGAATGTTTCTGTTTTACCGCGCAGACCTTGCAGGCCGGCGAAACGCGCGACATGCCGCTGCGTTTCATCGTCGACCCTGCGCTGCCGCCGGAAGTCACCACGATCACCCTGTCCTATACATTTTATCGCAACGACACCCTGACCTCGGAGCTGCAGGGCGGTGGCGCATCCAGCGCGCCGCGCGCCGCGCCGTAATCCCTCATCCACACGCAGCACCGACACGGAAGCAACGCCATGGCCGACCACAGTCCCAATGCCGATGCGTATTTCGTCCCGAGCCAGAGCAAGTGGCCCTTTGTCGGGTCGATTGCGATGTTCGTGATGATGATCGGCGTGGCCAGCTGGCTCAACGATGCGGCATGGGGACGCTGGACGTTCTTCGTCGGCATGGCGATGCTGCTGGCGACCTTGTTCATGTGGTTTGGCGATGTCATCCGCGAATCCAATGCCGGGCACTACAACCGCCAAGTGGACGGCTCCTTCCGCATGGGGATGGTGTGGTTCATCTTTTCCGAGGTGATGTTCTTCGGCGCCTTCTTCGGTGCGCTGTTCTACACGCGCGTGCTGACGCTGCCCTGGCTGGGCGGCGAAGGCGATGGCGTCATGACCAACGAACTGTTGTGGAACGGTTATTCCGCTGCGTGGCCGACCAATGGCCCCGGCACGATCGGTGGGCAATTCCAGACCATTCCGGCCTGGGGCCTGCCGCTGATCAATACGCTGATCCTGCTCAGCTCCGGCGTGACCCTGACCATTGCCCACCACGCACTCAAGGGCGGTCGTCGCGGCGCGCTATTGCTGTGGCTGGGGCTGACCGTGCTGCTGGGCTGCGTGTTCCTGTTCCTGCAGGCGGAGGAATACATCCACGCCTACACCGAGCTCAATCTTACGCTGGGATCGGGCATCTACGGCTCGACCTTCTTCATGCTCACCGGCTTCCACGGCATGCACGTGCTGCTGGGCACGATCATGCTGGCGGTGATGTGGCTGCGTGTCGCGCGTGGGCACTTCACCCGCGACAACCACTTCGCCTTCGAAGCGGCCGCCTGGTACTGGCACTTCGTCGACGTGGTGTGGCTGGCGTTGTTCCTGTTCGTATATGTACTTTGAGAATCGGGAATCGGGAATCGGGAATCGCAAGAGCGAGCCCCTTTTTGCTTTTACGATTCCCCATTCCCCATTCCCCATTCCCAGCCGCGTCAGCGGCCGAGCCCATGCGGCTTGATCCAGCCGGTATAGATGCCCAGGATCACCACGGCGATCAGTGCGACTGAGAGGCTGATGCGCCAGGTCAGTGCGTTGACGGTACGCTTGGTTTCGCCACGGTCGGTGAGCAGGTAGTACAGGCCTGCGCCCAGGTTCCACAGGATCACGATCAGGAAGGCGACAATCAGCAACGTCTTGAGCGAATCGTTCACAACAGCCCCGGTGGTCGTCGGCGTGGTAGCGGCATTGCACGCCTTTTTGCGTCGCTTGTCATGATGCGCAAGCACACGGCGGTGCTGGGATGGTGCCTGGCCGTGCTGGTCAGCGCGGGTTTTGTGGCGCTTGGACAGTGGCAGCTGCAGCGCATGCACGACAAACAGGCGTTGCTGGAACGCGCGGCGCAGGTGCGGCAGACGCCGTTGACCCTGGTGCAGGCCCTGGCCACGCCGCACGCGCTGGCCTGGGTGAGCGGACAGGTGCGGTTTCTGCCGCAGCAGGTGCTGCTGGACAACCAGCTGCATGCCGGGCGCGCCGGCGTGCGGATCTATCAGCTTGCCGCCCCGCAGGGCAGCCCCGTCACGCTGCTGGTCGATCTGGGCTGGCTGCCGTTGCCGGCCAATCGGCAATTGCCGAGGATCACGCCGCTGCAAGGGACCCATACGCTGCAGGGGTTGCTGGGTGCGCCGCCCTCGGCGGGGCTTGCGATGGGGCCGGCGTTGTCGGCTGCCGATGCGCCGCAGACCTGGCTGGCCACGCGTCTGGATCCCAGCGCCCTGCGCAGCGCGCTTGGCAGGCGCGACATTTCGTCGCAGGTCCTGCGCCTGGATCCGGCCCTGCCGGTTGGTTACGCACGCGACCTGGAGATGCTGCCGAATACGCTTCCGCCCGCGCGGCACTTGGGTTATGCGGTGCAATGGTTCGGTCTGGCCGCAGCCGTGCTGGTCACCGCGACGCTGCTGACGTGGCGTGCGCGTCGCCGCCGTCGACGCGGGCACTGACGCCTGCGGCATGAGAAAATCGCCGGCATGACCTCCTCCACATCGGCCACGCCGCATTCGGTCAAACGCGGCCGCAGGATGCTGATTGCCCTGGCGGTGCTGTTCTTCGGCTCGATGTTGCTGGCCGGCGTGCTGCGCTTCTCCGGATGGCAGCCGGCATCGATGCGCAATCACGGCGAGTTGCTCCAGCCGCCCGCCGACCTGCGCGGGTTGGTGCCGGTGCGCGCGGACGGGCAGCCGTATGCCTGGACGCCTGCCGAACGCGTGTGGCGGATTGCGCTCGCACCGCCGGCCAGTTGCACGCAGCAATGCGTGACGCTGGCGGCCGAACTGGACAAGGTATGGCAACTGCTCGGGCATCGCGCCGACAAGGTGGAGGTGTTGTGGATCGGCACCCCGCCGGCCGGCTTGCCGCCGATGCCGGCCCTGCGTGTGCTGCGCGACGACGCGCGGCTGCGGCAGGGCTTGCCGCGTGCCGACGATGCCGCCGGCGTGCCGGTGTATGTGATCGACCCCAACGGCTTCGTGATCCTGCGCTATGCCCCGGGCTTCGACCCGGCCGGCCTGCGTGCCGATCTGGTCAAGCTGCTGAAACTGATGTGAGCCCGTTTCGATGAATCTGTTTGCGCCACCGGCATTGTTCCGCCACTTCCATCGCATGGCCTGGCTGGCTGCGCTGTTCACTGCGAGCACGATCCTGTTTGGGTCGTTCGTGCGGCTGTCCGATGCCGGCATGAGCTGCCCGGACTGGCCGACCTGCTATGGCCGCGTCACCTGGCCACAGACCAGCGACGAAGCCAACGCGCATGTGGCCAGCAAGATCCGGCCGCTGGAATCGCACAAGGCCTGGCGCGAGCAGGTGCACCGCTTCCTGGCCGGGGCGCTCGGGGTGGAGGTGCTGGTGCTGTCCTTGCTGGCGGTGCGCCGCCGCCGCATGGGCATCGCCCAGGTGGTCGCTGCCGCAGTGCTGGTGGCGTTGTCCATTCCGCTGTACATGTCCGGCTGGCACACGCTGGCGTTCGGCGTGGCGATCGCGGGCGAGGCCATCCTGCTGCTGGCGGCGCTGCGCTGGAGCAATATCGATCTGGCGCGTGCGGCGGTGCTGACCCTGGCAGTGGTGATCTTCCAGGCGCTGCTGGGCATGTGGACGGTGACGTTGCTGCTCAAGCCCATCGTGGTGATGGGCCATCTGCTCGGCGGCATGCTGATGTTCTCGCTGCTGGTATGGATGGCCTGGCGCGCGACCCACTTGCCGATCACGCTGGCCGATGCCTCGCGGCTCACGTGGCTGTTGCGCGCGGGCGTGGCGGTGCTGGGCCTGCAGATCGCGCTTGGCGGCTGGGTCAGTGCCAATTACGCGGCGCTGGCCTGTGGCGGTGGCAGCTGGTCGGCCGACAATTTCCCGCGTTGCGTCAGCCAGTGGTGGCCGCCGCACGACTTCCGCGAAGGCTTCACGCTGTGGCGCGGGATCGGAGTGGATTACGAAGGCGGTGTGCTCGATGGCGCAGCGCGTATCGCCATCCAGATGGCGCACCGGTTGTGGGCCATTGCGACGGCGCTGTATCTGTGGTGGCTGGCCTGGCGTCTGTCGCGCTCGCCGGGCATGCGCGTGTGGGCCGGTGCGCTGGCGGTGCTGGTGGCGGTGCAGGTGACGCTGGGCATGCTCAACGTCAAGTTGGCCCTGCCGCTGGAAGTGTCGGTGCTGCATAACGGCGGCGCAGTTGCGCTCCTGTTCGTGCTGGTCTCGCTGCTGGCGCGGCTGCGCGCGCCGGAGTGAGCATGGCCGTCAGCGCACGCGACTACTGGGATCTGACCAAACCCAAGGTGGTGGCACTGATCGTGTTCACCGCCTTGGTGGGCATGTTCCTGGCCATCCCGGATGTCCCGACGTGGCTGCAGGTGCGCACCGGTGCATTGGGCTTTCTGGGCATCTGGCTGGCGGCATCGGCTGCGGCGGCGATCAACCAGTTGCTGGATGCCAAGATCGACGCGCAGATGGCACGCACCTCATGGCGGCCGCTGGTGGTGGGCAAGGTGCGGCCGTGGCAGGTGCTGCTGTTTGCCAGCGTGCTGATCGTGATCTCCATGACCATCCTGGTGGTCTGGGTGAACGTGATCACCGCGGTGCTGACGTTTGCGTCGCTGATCGGTTACGCGGTGATCTACACCGTGTACCTGAAGCGGGCGACCTCGCAGAACATCGTGATCGGTGGCCTGGCAGGCGCCACGCCGCCGATGCTGGGCTGGGCCGCAGTGACCGGCTTGCCGACCAGCGCCGACTGGATCAATGCCTCGCTGCTGGTGCTGATCATCTTCATCTGGACGCCGCCGCATTTCTGGGCGCTGGCGATCTTCCGGCGTGCCGATTACGCCAAGGCGGCGATCCCGATGCTGCCGGTCACCCACGGTGTGCCGCATACGCGCAAGCAGATCCTGGTGTACACGGTGCTGCTGGCGATCGTGACCCTGCTGCCGGTGGCGGTGGGCATGAGCGGGCTGTTCTACCTGGGCGGCGCGGTGGTGCTCAACGTGGTGTTCCTCTGGTACGCCTGGCGCATGCTCGACCCGCCGGACGAGCTGTTCTCGATGAAGATGTTCGGCTACTCCATCGTGTATCTGATGGCGCTGTTCGCGTTCCTGATGGTGGATCACCTGCTGTTGCCGTGGGTGCGCTAGCGGCAGCGCAGTGAAGCCCGTCACCGCCAGCAGCCATCGCTAGACCTGCCAGGGCTGTTGGCGGAGTGAGATGGCCGGTGGCTGCAACCGGCCCATCTCGCTGGTACCCGCCGGGTGCGCGCGTGGTCGGGCATCCTGCGGCCAACCGCCAAACCGCCGCTGCGATGGTGTCAGCGTGGCCACACTCGCGGTGCGGATGGCTGCGCCGCCATGCCGGCTCAGCCCAACCAGCTGGCACATTCGCCGGTGTTCTTGCTGCCGCAGCTGCTCTGCATCTTCTGCTGCAGACGCGCCAGCACCGCATTGCCGTCCTGGTGATGCTGCTTGCTCCAGGTCTTCAAGGCAGCGCCCAGCGTGGCAAAGCGCTGCCGGGTACGTTGGCGGTAGCCATCGGGTTGCCCGGCCAGTTCGCCGATCACCTGCGTGGCAGCGGCTTCGATGCCGGCGGTGTCGTCCGGGCTGAGCCGGATCAGCCCATCCACGTACATCACGCCCCACTGCACGCGGGTGGCCGGTCCTTGCGCGCTTTCGTACGCCTTCCTGAGCCAGGACAGCGCGGTCTTCTTATCGCCGCGTTGTTCGGCCAGGTCGGCCAGTTCGGGCATGTAGTAGTAGGGCGTCTTGCTGCGCGTCAACTCGGCCAGCAGCAACTGTTCGGCGCCGCTGTTGTCGCCCACCTCGCCGAGCAACGCTGCGGCGGTGCTGATGGTGGACTGGCGTTCCTCATCGGTCCTGGCGGTGTCGGTGGCCCATCGTACGCGTTGCTGCACGGTGTCGACCACGGCCTTGGGCAGCGGCGGTTGCGCGCCCTTGGCCTCGGTCTCGGTGGGCTGACCTTGCGCCAGGCGGGCCAGCTGGATCCGTGCGTACGCGGTGCCGAGCCGGTCGGCGATCGGCAATGCGGGGTCGGCATAGATCTTGTCCAGCGCCAGATTCAGCGCGTTGGACAAGGTGGTGCGCTCGCCGGCATCGCTGCTGGCAGCGGCGACCAGCCGTGCGGGCATATAGCTCAGCGTGCCGAGATTGGCACGCACCTCTGCCGGGTCGGCCAGCACGGCTTCCAGCAAGCTGCGCGACGCCGCGCTGGCGGCCGGTGGGTGCTTGGCTGCGGTAATCGCTGCCAGGGCGAAGCTGCGTTGCAGGGCCGGCTGCGGCGCCGACCTGGACAGGCGCGTGAGCACATCGACGGCCTGTTCCGGCTTGACCAGCCGGTCATCGGTGCCCCATGCGTAGTTGCCGAGCACGGCCCAGTCGTCCGCGCTGAGTTGCTGCGGGCGCTGCAATGCGGTGTCGAGCAGTTGCCTGACGGTGCTGGTGCTCTTGGCGGCCACGCGCAATACATCGGCCAGCCGCGCGTTGTCGGCATCGCCGGCCAGGCGGGTGATCTCGCTGCGATCCGGGCGCAGCACGATGATGGTCGGATAGCCCTTAATGCCGAAGCGCTCGCCCCAGGCCTGCGCGCCCTCCGAATCGCCATCCAGATGCACCGCCACGAATTGCTGGGTGCGGGCGATGAAGGTAGGGTCCTTGAACAAGGTGGCTTTCAGGCGATTGCAGGGCGGGCACCAGGCCGCACCCCAGTACAACAGGATCGGCTTGCCGCTTTCCCTGGCCTCGGCGAAGGCATCGTCGACATCGCCCTCGCGCCAGGCAATGCTGGACGCGGGCGCCGGCGTGGTCGCTGCCCCGGTCTGCGCGGGGGCGGCCGGCGTGGCGGGCTTGTTGCAGGCGGTGAGCGTGGCCAGTGCCGCCAGCAGCGCGATCAAGGGCGGGGCAGGGCGTCGGAACGACAGCGTCATGGCAATCACCGATGGGCGTGGCAGGCAGGTGGATCGAACACTCTAGCGAGCGGCACCGTGCCAGCGGCGGAGTGCGTCATGACCGTTGTATATCTGCTTACAACCCGCAACGACACGCAGCGCGAACCGGTGTCGCGCCGGGCGTAGCGGCCTGGCGAATCCGGCGCAGGCAACCCACCGGTGGCAAGCAGCCTTTCTTGGCAGGACACGCAGCGCGGGAGGCGCCGGGTGTCATCGTGTCAGGTTCAATGCCCGCCGGCATCGGCCGGCGTCTCGCCCGGTGCGGTGCGTGCATAACGCGCGGCCACGAAGGCGCAGACAATCAGCTGCAGCTGGTGATACAGCATGATCGGCAACACGATCGCGCCCAGGCCACCGCCGGCAAACATCACCTTGGCCATCGGCACGCCGGTGGCCAGGCTCTTCTTCGAACCGCAGAAGACGATCGCGATCTCGTCGGCGCGGTTGAAGCGCAGGCGCCGCGCGATGAAGGTGATCGAGAGCATCGCCACCGCCAGCAACAGCGCGGCCGCACCGAGCACCGCGAGCAAGGCCGGCAACGGCGTCTTCTGCCACAGGCCTTCGTTCACCGATGCGCTGAAGGCGGTGTAGACCACCAGCAGGATGGTGCCCTGGTCGGTGTAACGCAGCACCGCGCGATGCCGTTCGACCCAGCCGCCGATCCACGGGCGCATGAAATGGCCAGCCAGGAACGGCACCAGCAACTGCAGCAGGATCTTGCCGATCGCCTCAGCCGGGTGCGCCATCGCGCCCTGACTGCCGACCAGGGCGCCCATCAGCAACGGTGTGAAGAACACCCCCAGCAGGCTGGAAAGCGAGGCGGCGCAGACAGCCGCCGGCACGTTGCCGCGCGCCATCGAGGTGAAAGCGATCGACGATTGCACCGTGGACGGCAGCGCGCACAGGAACAGCACGCCGATATACAGCTCCGGTGTCAGTGCAAGATGCGCGAGCGGTTTGAACAACAGCCCGAGCAATGGGAACAGCACGAAGGTGCAGGCCAGGATCAGCAGATGCAGGCGCCAATGCAGCGCGCCGGCCTTGACCGCCTCGCGCGACAGGCGCGCGCCGTGCAGGAAGAACAGCGCAGCAATCGCCACGTCGGTGACATCGTCCATGATCGCGGCGGCGGTGCCCGAGACCGGCAGGAACGAGGCGAGCGTGACCGTGCACAGCAGCGCGAGGGTGAATGGATCGATGCGCAGCCGCGCCAGCCAGTGTTTGATCATCGTGCGTATTGAGGGGGGAGCTGTCTGCAGAGTGCCATTGTAGAGGCCCGTGTGCCGCCTGCGAGTCGGATCGGCCCACACCCGGGACAGGAGTGAAGCAGTCAGCGCGGCGCTCGGCCCGATGGCCAGGATCTTGTTCAGGCGGCCATGAGCGCGTGCCTGCATGGCTGACCGGCTACGTCGGCAACAGGTGGTCTGCTCCGATTGCCCCCACGCGCTACAACGCGGCGAGCGCCTTGAACAATTCGCGCAGCTCGTACTTGTCGGTGTCGTCCAGGCCCTGCGCGCGCTGCTTGTCCTGCAGTTCGTCCAGGCGCTGCCGCAGCAATTGCTTGTCCAGTTGCGCGACCACGTCATGCAGCTCCATCGCCCAGCTGTGTTCGTCGCCGGGCAGTGCCTGGGCGGCCAGCTTCTGCAGCGCCACCAGTTCTTCGCGTTCGGCGAAGTGCTCCAGCAGCGCGCCGGTGCTGATTTCCGGGCGTTGCCGCACCAGCGCCAGCAGTTCCATCAACAGGTCGATGCCGGGCAGGCGCAGGCCGGAAAAATCTTGGTCGCCCTCCAGGCTCATCGCCAGCGACGGCCGCTGCAGCAGGATCGCGATCGAGGCGCGTACCAGGCTGCGTTTTTGCGTGGGCGCGCCCATGCGTGCAGGTGGCCGTCCTTGCGGTGCGGACGCCTGTGTCGCGCTGGTGGCGCCCACGCCGGTCAGGCGCGACAGTTCCTGCTTCATCAGATCGCCGAACGCACCTTCGGGAATCTGTGCCAGCATCGGCTTTGCGCGTTCGGCCAGCCGCGCCTTGCCATCGAGCGTGTGCAGATTGATCTCGCGTGACATCTCGTCGAAGAAGAACTGCGACAGCGGCGTGGCCTGCTTCAGGCGCTGGTCGAAGGCCTGCGCGCCTTCCTTGCGCACGATGGTGTCCGGGTCCTCGCCGTCGGGCAGGAACAGGAAGAACGCCTGGCGGCCGTCCTTCATGCGCGGCAGCACCGATTCCAGTGCACGCCAGCCCGCCTTGCGGCCGGCGTTGTCGCCGTCGAAGCAGAAATACACATCCGGCGCGTTGCGGAACAGCAGTTCGGCATGTTCGGGCGTGGTCGCGGTGCCCAGCGTGGCCACCGCCTGGGTGACGCCGAACTGGAACAGCGAGACCACGTCCATATAGCCTTCCACCACGATCAGCCGCTCGATCTTCTGATTGGCTTGGCGCACCTGCCACAGGCCGTACAACTCGCGGCCCTTGTGGAACAGCGCGGTTTCCGGCGAATTGAGGTACTTCGGCCCCGGGTCGCGGCCATCTGCCGGCGCGCCCATGATGCGGCCGCCGAAGGCGATCACGCGGCCGCGGCGGTCGAAGATAGGGAACATCACCCGGTCGCGGAACTTGTCGTAGACATGGCCGCGATCGTTCTTGGAAAACAGCCCGGCGCGTTCGAGCACGCTCATGCGGCGCGCATCGGTGCCCAGCGTGTCCTTCAACGCGCTGTAGCCATCGGGGGCGTAACCGATCTGGAAGCGCGCGCGGTTGTCGGCATCCACGCCGCGGCCGTCCAGATAGTCGCGGGCGCGTTCGCTGCCCTCGAGCTGGCGCTGGAAGAACTTGGTCGCCGCTTCCAGTGCCGAATACAGCTCGCGGCTGTCGTCCTGCTGCTGCGGGCTGCGTTGCTGGGTCTCGCGTGGGATGTCCATGCCGGCGCGCTTGGCCAGCTCGTCGACCGCATCGAGGAATTCGAGGCGGTCGTAATTCATCAGAAAGCTAATCGCGGTGCCATGCGCGCCGCAGCCGAAGCAGTGATAGAACTGCTTGGTCGGCGAGACCGTGAACGATGCCGAGCGCTCGTCGTGGAACGGGCAGCGCGCCGAATATTCCTTGCCCTGACGCTTGAGCGGCACCCGGCCGCCCACCACCTCGACGATGTCGGTGCGGGCAAGCAGTTCGTCGATGAACGCGTCGGGGATGCGGGCCATCCCGCTAGGATATCCCAGCCGCCGGCGCCCGCCGGTGTCAGTGAGCGACGGACCTCAGCGAAGCGGAGCCTGCTGCCTGCGTACGCGTGGTAGCAGGCTCCGTATGCGCCATCAACTGCGCGTCGGGGTAGCCGGCGGCTGCGGCGTGGCGCCTGGGTCGGCAGCGACCGGGGGCAGGTTCTCCGTATCCACGCCGGCCTCGCGCAGCTTGCGATGCGAGCGCACGCGCTCGTCGATCACCGCCGTCAGCAGGGCGCCGACAAAGAACACCACCGAGGCGTAGTACATCCACACCAGCAGGATCACCAGGGTGCCCATCGATCCGTACGCGCTGCCAGGGGCGGCCCTGGCGATGTACAGGCCGATGCCGTAGCGACCCAGCGCGAACAGCAGCGCAGTGATCACGCCGCCGACAAAGGCCTGCCGCCAGTTGACGGTGCGGTCGGGCAGATAGCGATACAGGAAGGCGAAGGCGAGCGAATACAGCGCCAGGGTGGTGATGTAGCCGATCGCCGGCAGCACCGACGGCAAGCGTGCGAACACCACCTGCAACGCGGTGGTGGCAATCATCGACACGATCAACAAAAAGCCCAGTGCCAGGATCACGCCGAAGGAGAACACGCGCTTCTTCAGCCACGCCATCAGCCCTTCCAGGCGCTGCTTGTCGGTGCGGAAGATCAGGTTCAGCGCGTTCTGCAACTGCGCGAACACCGCAGTGGCACCGATGAACAGCAGCAGCGTGCTCCACAGTCCGGCCAGCGAACCCACGCCGGGTTGATCGGTGGCGTTGCGGATCACCGTATCGGCCACCTCCGCCGCGCTGCCGCCAGCCAGTTGCGCGATCTGCTGCACCAGCGCTTCCTGTGCAGGCGGATACAGCGAGGCGGTCAGCCACAGCAGCAGTACCAGCAACGGTGCCAGCGACAGCAAGGCGTAGAACGACAGCGAAGCGGCCTGCGTCATCACGTCGATCTCGAGAAAGCGATTGAGCAGTGCCATCGGCAGGCTGCGCTGCAGGCGGCTCAGGTGCTTTTGCAGGTGTTCGGTTGAGAGCTTCGTCACCGGCGTGGGAATCCTTGGGCATACCGTTGTGTGCGCAGGCGTCGTGAGGCGAAGCCGGCATGCGGAATGCTTCACCCGGGCCTGTGCTGGCGAAGGTGTTCTAACAGGGCGTGTTCAAAGATCGGGTGAAAGCGGGCGCTGGATGTTGCGCGTGTGCTGCCGTTGAAACGGCGCTGCAGCCAGCCGCACGCAGGCGGCTGGTTGCGGTGCCCTGGCCATCGGGCACAGGGCGCTGCGCAGGCGAAGACTCAGCCTGCCAGATGCTGCTTGACCAGCGTGGAGACCAGGCCCATGTCGGCCTGACCGGCCAGCTTGGGCTTGAGCGCGCCCATCAACTTGCCGATATCGGCCGGGCTGCTGGCACCGGTCTGCGCGATGGCTGCCTGGATGGCAGCGACGATCTCGGCTTCGCCCATCTTGGCCGGCAGGTAGCGCTCGATCACCACGATCTCCTCGCGCTCGATCTGCGCCAGGTCGTCGCGTGCGGCGGCTTCGTACTGGGTGACCGAGTCCTTGCGCTGCTTGACCATCTTGTCGAGCACGGCGATCACGGCGGCATCGTCCATCTCGATGCGCTCATCCACTTCCTTCTGCTTGATCGCGGCATTGATCAGCCGGATCACGCCCAGGCTGTGCTTGTCGCCGGACTTCATGGCGGCTTTCATGTCATCGGTGAGCTGTTGCTTGAGGGGCATGGTGTAACTCCTGGGAGTGCGTGTGACAGATGTGCCGATGCGCCATGACAGGCGCAGTGCATCGGCAGGAAGTGGGGCCTGAGCGGCGCGGACGACCGCGGGCACTGCCGGTCGTCTTTGCAGTTGTGCAGCGCTCGCCTGGCATCGGACCAATACAAAAAGCCGGCGACGCTTGCGCGTGCCGGCTCTTGGGTTCCACCCGGTGGGCCGCGCCTTCAGCGCATGCCCCTCGGCAGGGAACCGCGTTCGATCAGTACAAGCGCTGGCGCTTGGTGACGTCGCGCGAGGAACGACGCAACTGACGCTTCACAGCAGCGGCAGCCTTGCGCTTGCGCTCCTGGGTCGGCTTTTCATAGAACTCGCGCTTGCGGGTTTCGGCCAGCACGCCGGCCTTTTCGCAGGTGCGCTTGAAACGGCGGAGCGCAAATTCGAAGGGCTCGTTCTCGCGGACTTTAACGCTGGGCATGGGTTCTCCAGATAATGGGATTTCCGTCCGGGAGCCCCGGGCGGGTGCGAGCGGACTCGCGTGACGGAATTTCCGGGTTGCCCCGGCGAGCCGCGCATTATAACGACTTGCAGGCGGCCTGCAAGCCCCCTGCAGCATGGGCGCGTGCAGGCCTGCTAAACCCTGCGCTGGCGCGGGATCGGTGGCGATCGCCCGGCTGCGCAGCAGATCGCCCCTGGCCGATCTGCGCAGGGCAAAAGCTGCGAAAATAGGCCGCATGTGCCTGCCTGCCGAGTTGCCGTGAAAGTTCTTGGGATCGAATCATCATGCGATGAGACCGGTGTGGCGGTCTACGACACCGCGCTGTCCGGGGTGCCGGCGCTGCGCGCCCACGCGGTCTACAGCCAGATCGCGCTGCATGCCGAATACGGCGGGGTGGTGCCGGAGCTGGCCAGTCGCGACCATGTGCGCAAGCTGCTGCCGCTGATCCGCCAGACCCTGGACGAGGCCGGACTGGGGATCGATGAACTCGATGGGGTGGCCTATACCGCCGGCCCGGGCCTGGTCGGCGCACTCCTTGTCGGTGCCGGCGTGGCGCGATCGCTGGCCTGGGCGCTGGATGTGCCGGCGATCGGCGTGCATCACATGGAAGGCCATCTGCTGGCGCCATTGATGGAAGACGACCCGCCGCAGCCGCCGTTCGTGGCGCTGCTGGTCTCCGGCGGGCACACCCAGCTGGTGTCGGTGAAGGCCCTGGGCCAGTACGCCGTGCTTGGCGAGACGCTGGACGATGCGGCCGGCGAGGCCTTCGACAAGACTGCCAAGATGATGGGCCTGCCGTATCCGGGCGGTCCGCAGCTGGCCGCCCTGGCCGAAACCGGCACCCCGGGGCGCTACAAATTCGCCCGGCCGATGACCGACCGGCCCGGGCTGGATTTCAGTTTCAGCGGGCTCAAGACCCAGGTGCTGCTGGCCTGGCGCGGCAGCGACCAGTCCGACACCACGCGGGCGGACATCGCGCGCGGGTTCGAGGATGCGGTGGTGGAGACGCTGGCGATCAAATGCCTGCGCGCGCTGGATGCGGCCGATTGCAACACCCTGGTGGTGGCCGGTGGCGTCGGCGCCAACAAGCGCCTGCGTGCACGCCTGCAGGAGGCGGCGCAGCGGCGCGGTGGCCGGGTGTGCTTCCCGCGGCCGGCCCTGTGCACCGACAACGGCGCGATGATCGCCTTCGCCGGCGCGCTGCGGCTGGAGGCCGGCGAGCGCGCCGACGCGGCGGTGCATGTGACGCCGCGTTGGGATATGGCTGGCTTGCCGCCGCTGGCGGCGGGGGAATCGGGAATCGGGAATAGGGAATCGTAGAGCGCTATTTCGATTCCGTTCGCGCTGCCTTGTTGTTGCTTGTGCTTCTCACCATTCCCTAATCCCCATTCCCGATTCCCCACCTATGGACAAAGTTTTTATCGAAGGCCTGGAAATCGATGCGCTGATCGGCATCTACGACTGGGAGCGGCGCATCCGCCAGACGCTGCGGTTCGATCTGGAAATGGGGTTCGACAACCGCATTCCGGCCGCCAGCGACGATATCGCCGATACCTTGAACTACAAGGCGGTGAGCAAGCGGCTGATCGAATTCGTGCAGGCATCGGACTTCGGGCTGGTCGAGACCCTGGCCGAGCGCTGCGCGGCGATCGTGCTGGACGAATTCGGCGTGCACTGGCTGCGGTTGAAGCTGAGCAAGCCCGGTGCGGTGCGCGGCGCGCAGGCGGTGGGGGTGATCATCGAGCGCGAGCGGGCCCGCTGACGGCCACCGAGTGCTGCATCGGGCGGCGCCTTCGAGCCATGCCGAGCCCCGGAGATCCACCCGGCACCGGACCAGCGGTCCACGACCACGCGACCGATCCACAGCGCCAACGCGCGGTTCAACCGGCCCCTGCAAATCCCGGATCCCGCATTCCAAATCCTGACACTTGCCCCCTCGCGGTCGCGTCAGGCTAGAATTGACGGCCATGTAAACGTTTTCTCAAGGATCTCATGGCTGCTGATCGTATCGAAACCCTGATTGCCCAGATGACCGTCGAAGAGAAGGTCGGACAGTTGGGTGTGTTCGCCGACATGGTGCGGCCGTTCGCACCGGACGTGAATCCCGAAGCCAACGTGCTCAACGCCGACGAGGTGCTGCAGCAGGTGCGCGCGGGTCGGGTCGGCTCGCTGTTCAACGGCGTCGGCGCTGCGCTGGGCGCACAGATCCAGAAGGTGGCGGTGGAAGAAAGCCGCCTGGGCATCCCGGTGATCCTGGCGGCGGATGTGATCCACGGCATGCGCACGGTGTTCCCGATTCCGCTGGGCGAAGCGGCCAGCTTCGAACCCGAACTGGCCGAGCGCACCGCGCGCGCCACCGCGATCGAAGCGACCGCCGCCGGCCTGCACTGGACCTACGCACCGGCCGTGGACATCGCGCGCGACCAGCGCTGGGGCCGTGGCGCGGAAGGCGCCGGCGAAGACGTGGTGCTGGGCGCGGCGTTTGCCGCCGCCCGCGTGCGCGGCTTCCAGGGCAGCGATCTGAAGGCCGACGACTGCCTGCTGGCCACGCCCAAGCACTTCGCCGCCTACGGTGCGGTGGCGGCGGGCATGGAATACAACACCGTGGACATCGCACCGCAGACCCTGCGCGATGTGCACCTGCCGCCGTTCAAGGCCGCCTTCGATGCCGGCGCATTGACCGTGATGTCCTCGTTCAACGACATCAACGGCGTGCCGGCCAGCGCCAACCACGAATTGCTGACCGAGATCCTGCGCGGTGAATGGCAGTTCCCCGGCGTGGTGATTTCCGATTACACCGCCGACATGGAACTGATTGCGCACGGCTATGCGGCCGATGAGCGCGATGCGACCAAGAAGGCGTTCCTGGCCGGCCTGGATCTGAGCATGCAGAGCGGTTTCTATGCCGCGCACCTGCCGTCGCTGGTGGAAAGTGGCGAGGTGCCGATGGCCACGCTGGATGCCAGCGTCCGCCGCATGCTGCAGCTGAAGGAAGCGATCGGGCTGTTCGACAACCCGTACCGCTCGCTGGATCCGGCACGCGAAGCCGATACCACGCATCTGCCCGCGCACGATGCGCTGTCGCGCGATGCGGCGCGGCGTTCGATCGTGTTGCTGAAGAACGACGGCGACCTGTTGCCGCTGAAGAAAAGCGGCCAGCGCATCGCGCTGATCGGGCCGTTCGTGCAGGACCGCGAGAATATCGAGGGTTGCTGGACGCTGTTCGGCGACAAGGACCGCTACGTGACCCTGGAGCAGGGCGTGCGTGCGGTGGTCGGCAGCGAGCATCTGACGGTGGTGCCGGGCTGCGGCCTGGAAGAGGCGCTGCCGGACGGTATTTCCGCCGCCATCGATGCGGCGCAGGCCGCCGACGTGGTGGTGCTGGCGCTGGGCGAGCCGCAGCGGTTCAGTGGCGAGGCGCAGTCGCGCACCGAGATCGTGTTGCCGCCGGCGCAGCAGGCATTGGCCGAAGCCATCGCCGCCACCGGCACGCCGATGGTGGTGTTGCTGCGCAATGGCCGCGCGCTGGCCCTGAGCGGTGCAGTGCGCGATGCCGATGCGATTGCAGTGACCTGGTACCTGGGCACGCAGACCGGTACCGGCGTGGCCGATGTGTTGTTCGGCGACTACAACCCGTCCGCGCGTCTGCCGATCAGTTTTCCGCAGGTGACCGGGCAACAGCCGTATTTCTACAACCATCTGCGCACCGGTCGCCCGGAACTGCCGACGCTGTCCGAGTACAAGGCGCGCTGGCGCGAGATGCCCAACGAGCCGCTGTATCCGTTTGGCCATGGCCTGAGTTACACCACCTTTGCCTATGCGCAGCCGCAATTGAGCAGCGCGCAGCTTGGCTGGGACCAGACGCTGACCATCACCACGCGCGTCACCAACACCGGCCGCGTGGCCGGCGAGGAAGTGGTGCAGCTGTATGTGCACGATCGGGTGGCCAGCCGGGTGCGCCCGGTGCGGGAACTCAAGGGCTTCCGCAAGGTGTTGTTGCAGCCCGGCGAAAGCGCGGACGTGACCTTCACCCTGGCGCGCGATGCGCTGGCCTTCACCAATCACAGGAACGTGTTTGGTGCCGAGCCGGGGGTGTTCGATGTATGGGTGTGCGCATCGGCCAAGAGTGGCGAGGCAGTGACATTCGAGTTGCTGGACGCCTGAGCACACCCGGGCGTGGTGCGCGCGCTTGCGTAGTAAGCAGCGCGTGCGGCTATTGCACCAGATAAACGATGACGGACGTGGCCGAAGGGCGCGCCGTCATCGGGTGACGGGTGACGCAGGCGCGTGACTGATCGGTGTTGCCACGGTGCGTGAATTCTGCGTGTGCCGCGCCATGCACCGCACCGGATCGAACGTGGCTTGGCCGCGAAAATCGTGGCCACCGCCAGCACGCGGTTGACGTGTGGCGGTGGCACGATCCCCTGGACGCACTTCCGCGCAATTACGCGTCGTTCTCGACCGCCGCCTTGCTCTTGGGCGTCAGCTTGAGCAGGCGCCCGGTGCTGCCGCTGGCTTCGTCTTCCAGCAACCACAGCGCGCCGTCCGGACCCTGTTCCACTTCGCGAATGCGCGCGCCCATGTCGTAGCGGGCCAGCTCACGCGGCTGATCGCCAAGGGACACCTGCACTAGCGCCATCGACGACAAGCCGCCGATGAAGCCGTTGCCGCGCCATGCAGAAAACTGCTTGCCGCTGTAGATCACAAAGCCGGCCGGCGAGATCACCGGAGTCCAGCTGATCTTGGGCGCGGCAAATTCCGGGCGGGTATTGTGGTCCGGGATCGGGGTGCCGTCGTAGTTGTCTCCGTTGGAGACGACCGGGTAACCGTAGTTGGCGCCGCGCTGGATCAGGTTCAGCTCATCGCCGCCAAGCGGACCCATTTCGTGTTCCCACAGGCGCCCCTTGCCGTCGAAGGCCAGGCCGAGAATATTGCGGTGACCCAGCGACCACACCTGCGCGGCAACGCCGCCCTGTGCAGCGAACGGGTTGTCGGCCGGCACGCTGCCGTCATCATTGAGACGGATCAGCTTGCCGAGATTGGCTTGCATGTCCTGGGCCGGGGTGAACTTCTGGCGCTCGCTGGAGCTGATCCACAGCTTGCCATCCGGGCCGAAGGCCAGCCGATGCCCGAAGTGACCGTTGCCGGTGACCTTGGGATCCTGGCGCCAGATCACCTTCAAATCCGACAGCGTGCCGCCGCCGGTGCCATCCAGCGTGAGCTTGGCCCTTGCCACCGCAGCGCCGCGCGTATCGCCCTGCCCGGGTTCGGCGTAGCTGACATAGACCAGGCCATTCTTGGCAAAGCGCGGATGCGCCAGTACATCGCCGAAGCCGCCCTGGCCGCCGTAGGCCACTGCCGGAATGCCGGTAATGGCGCTCTTGCGTTTGGTCTTGAGGTCAAGCCGCATCAGCGCACCGCGTTTTTCGCTGACCAGCAGGCTGCCATCCGGCAGGAAGGTCATCGCCCAGGGCTCGTCAAAATCGGCAACGGTGGTGGCCTGGAACGGCCACTGCGCCTTGGGAATGGCGGCAGCCGGCGCGATGGCAGGCGCAGCACATGCAGCAGTGGTGGTAAACAAGCTGGCCGAGCAGGCCAGGGCAAGCAGACGTCGGACAGACATGAGGTCCTCCAGGGGATGGGCGCAGTGACGTTGCAGCCCTCCCGCAACGTGTCCTGCGTTGGGTTTTCAACACCTTACACGACGCCGTCGGGGCCGCCCTTGTCGTAGATCACTCTCTGCGGAACGCGCTTATCCCGAATCGTTGTTTCACCATGAAGCGAGTTTCGGTGGCTGCATCGCATTAGGGCAGCCCGTCCGGTGCGATCGCGTGCGAAAGGACAGGCCCGATGCGGTGGGACCGACGATGCATCGCACCGTACCGCCAGCATTGGAAAGGCATCCGCCGACACTGCTGCGCGAGCTGGTGATACAACAACGCCACCTCGACGGTGGCGTTGTTGTGTTCAGGGCTTGGACTTGTTGTCGCCGGCGACGAAGTCTGCCGCATTTTCCCAGGCGCGCTTGACTGCGTGACGCGCCTTGCTCCAACTCAGGCCATCGGTGCCGCGGTTGGCTTCCCAGTCGCGGTGCAACTCCGCTTCCACCTGGTCGTAGGCACGCGCGTTTTCGCGGATACGCGCCTCGTGCCCGGCAAGGTAGGCGCCCTCGTAATCCTCGTAGCGGTCCCCTTCGGTGTAATACGATTCTTCGGTGAAGCGTTCGCGCCAATAGTTGGATACGTTCTGGCTGCGGTCTTCGTCCGGCGCACGGCCTGGAATCTGATACGGCACGTTCATGCTCGTCTCCGTAGTGAATGTGCGCCCTAACCTAGGCGGGCGGGTGTTAAATCCGTTGCCATGGCGGGTGAGGAGGGCATCAAGACATGTCGACGTCTGACAACCGCTTGCCGGCCGCGCTGTATGGCGCGCCGCGTCGTCGATGCCGCACGCGGCGCATACAAGGCTACCAGTGCGTCCACACGCATCACGTCGCAGCCGATGCGGCCTCATACGGCAGCGGCGTGGCGCCGGCGGCATTGAGGCTGGCCTCTGCGTGCTGCAGCGATGGCTCGTCGGCATCGATGATCACCAGCACGCGCCCTGCCTGGATTTCGTCCTCGAATTGACGGCGTACCGGGTCGGGCACGGTGGCGCCGATCAACGCAGATGACCAGGTGCCGACCAGAGCCCCTGCCAGCGCCATGACGCCTGCCCCGGCAATGGTGAGCCCGATCGGAGGCACGGCGATCGCGACCAGCCCGGCCACCAGGCCCGCAGCGCCACCGGTCGCGGCGCCGCGCGCTGCGGCGGGGAGAAAATCCGTCTTGGCATCCTTGCGCTCGTCGGGAATGCCTTCGAGTTCGATATCCGAACGGGCGATCAACGACAGCGCATCGTTGTCGATGCCGGCGCTGCGTGCGGCCTGCATGACGCGTTGCGCACTCTCGATATCGGGCGTGCTGTAGACACGGCGCAGTTTCATCGCAAGCTCCCATGCAGGTCAGGGCTGCAGCGTTGGACGCGCGCGGTTAGTCGTACGTGAGCGTTGCGCGAGCGTCCTGCGAAAGTGGCTATGCAGGCTTGCGCGGGAACAGGTAAATCACCCAGCCCACCAGCAGCGCCACACCGGCGGCCGCCAGGTTCTGCCAGCTGGCGCTGGCGAGCAGGCCCAGCGACAGCAGCAGCGCGGCGATGGGAATGGCCGGCCCGCCGGGCAGGCGCAAGGTGTCGGTGCGTTGCCGGTAGCGACGCGCCAGCACGATCACTGCCGCGGCCGTGCCGATATAGGCAAACAGCCGGGTGACCATCGACAGCAATGCCAGCTGCGTGAACGAGCCCGACACCGCCAGCGCCAGCGACAGCACGCCCTGGGTCAGCACCGCCGCTGCCGGGGTGTGGAAGCGCGGATGCACACGTGCCAGAAATGCCGGGCCGTAGCCGTCTTGCGCCAGCGCGAACAGAAAACGCGGCCCGAGCATGACCGTGTTGCTGGTGGTGCCGAGGATGGAAATGGTGGCGCCGACAGTGAGGATCAGTGCCAGCGCTTCGCCGCCGAAACGGCTTGCGGCATCGGCCAGGGGCGTGGGCGAGGCGGCGAGATTGGGCAGCGTGCCCTGTGCCACGACCTGGACCGCCGCATAGATCAAGGTGACGGTGACGATCATGGTGATCAGCGCAAATGGCACATCGCGACGCGGGTTGCGGTATTCGCCAGCGGCCGCAGGGATGTTTTCGAAGCCGGCATAGGCGAACAGCAGCAGCAAGGCCGCTTCGCCGAGATTGCCCAGATCGCGCAGGTCCGGTGTGGTGCCGGCAAAGGCCCACGACCAGTCCACGTAGAACACGCCGATTGCCACGAACAGCAGCAACGGCACCAGCTTGCCGATCACCAGCGCAATGCCGGTACGCGCAGCCGATTTCACCCCGATCACGTTGATGGCGGTGAGCACACCCAAAGAACCGACGACCACCAGCAGGCGCGCCCAGTGATCGGTTGCCACGGTCGGCCAGAACCGCGCGACCGCGTCAGCCAGGCCGTTGCTCAATGCCGCTGCCGAACTGATGCGGGTGAGCCAGATCATCCAGCCGATCTGAAAGCCGACAAACGGGCCGAACGCCTCACGCGTGTACAGATAACTGCCGCCCGGGGTGTCGAAATAGCTCGCCGCCTGCGCGTAGCACAACACCAGCAGTGCCACTGCCAGACCGGCCAGCAGCACTGCCCACAGGCTCATCGGCCCGAGCAGCGCAGCGGTGGCCGCCGGCAGCAGGTAGATGCCGCTGCCGATGACATCGTTGATGGACAAGCCGACGATCTGCCAGCGGCTGACCACGCGGACCAGGCCAGTGGGGTCGGGTGCGGGAGCCGCGCTGCTCATCGGCCCACCTCCTTCAACTCGGGCAACTGCCACTGGGCCTGCAGGCGTGCGTATTCGGCACGCGGCAACAGCACGAACAGCGGTGTGTCGTCGGGCTTCAACCAGGCCAGCAGGCGTTGCATATCGGCTGGCGCCATCGCAGTGCAGCCGGCGGTGAACTGGCCCGGCGTGCGCCATAGATGCGCGAAGATGCAGCTGCCGTGCCCGGGCACCGCATCGGGATTGTGCGCGATCACAAAGCCCTCGCTGTAGCGCGCATCGCCGGGATGTTGCAGGTCCAGGCGCATCGGTTCGCTCGACCCGGCCACTGCGGCCTCCCCAACCTGCGCGGCGTCGACGATACGGTTGTACAGCGGCGAGCTCGGCACATCCATGCAGTAGTGGGTGGCGCTCATCGCCTGGTACGGCATGGCGCTGTCGATCTGTTGGGCGTAACCGAAGGCCGGGCCGATCGCGAACACACCGGCCGGGCTGCGGCCGTCGCCTTCGCGCTTCTGCGGGCCTTGCGTCTGCTTTGGATGCAGGCCATCGCCCCAGGCGCTGCCGTGGCGCCCGAGCGCGACCGTAAAGCCCGGTGCGGCCGGTTGCCAGTGACCGTCCACACGGGCGAATGTCTGCAGGCGTGCCTGGGTGCTGTCCCAATCCGGCGTGGTCACCACGACCAGTGCGCGCGCCTGATTCAAGGCGTCGATTGGGCCGGCAGCGACGGCAAGGCTGCTGCAGCTTGCCAGCGCCAGCAGCGCAACGGATCGAAACACGGTGGCAAGGCGCATGCAGGCTCCGGGGGAATGGGTCTGGCAGGGTGAGCTGCGTTGAGTCGATCGGCTGTTGGCGGCGACAGTGCGGTGCCTCGACACTGCATTGCTGACCAACACCTTATCGCTACTGTACCCAGCAACGCAGCTGTGTAGTGCATGCATGCGCGATGTTCGTGTGCGTGCCTGGCGGGCCTTGGAGCGGCTGAGACCATTGGAGAGTGCGGGTATGCATGGTTTCAGTAGGGCAACCGACGAACTCTCTGGTGCGGTGCCCTCGCCGCTCGCAGGACACGCCGTGAATCCGTCCGTGGAGGCTCGTTGGCGGCATCCATGCCGCCACACGGTCCCGCAAACGGCGAGGGCACCGCGCGCTCGACCGACCGACCGACGCGGCTTGGAAATATCCAATGGCGCGTTAGCCCGGCAACAGCTCCAGCCCGCGGATGCGGCGGATCCCCAGGCCTGGCGAGTCGTCGATATGGATCCGGGCATCGTCGAAATGCACGCCGCCCTCGGTGGGATCGAACTGCCCGAGTGCAGGCGCATCCAGATCCGCCAGGGTGATGCTGTCGGCCTTGGCCACGGCCAGATGCACTGCCGCGGCCACGCTGATGCTGGATTCGATCATGCAGCCGATCATGCACGGCACGCCGTACACGGCCGCGATATCGGCAATGCGGATCGCATTGGATAGCCCGCCGGTCTTCATCAGCTTGATGTTGACGATATCGGCGGCGCGGCGCTGGATGAGGTCGATCACCTGGACCGGCGAGAACACGCTTTCGTCGGCCATCACCGGCGTGTCGATCCGTGCGCTGACAAACGCCAGCCCGTCGATGTCCGCGGCCCTGACCGGCTGTTCCACCAGTTCCATCACGACGCCGGCGTGTTCCAGCGTGCGCAT
Source organism: Xanthomonas sp. CPBF 426 (assembly GCF_903989465.1). Taxonomy (NCBI): domain Bacteria; kingdom Pseudomonadati; phylum Pseudomonadota; class Gammaproteobacteria; order Lysobacterales; family Lysobacteraceae; genus Xanthomonas; species Xanthomonas sp. CPBF 426. Next base: position 4,359,609 of record NZ_LR861805.1, on the reverse strand, counting down.
GGTGCGCACCGCCTGTTTGGGCGTCCAGCCCTGGTTGGCATCCAGGCGCAGCGATGCGCGACCAGCGACAGCGGCATGCATCGCCATGATCCGTTCGACGTCCGAGTCGCTGTCCTTGCCGACCTTGATCTTCAGCGACCGATAGCCGCGTGCGAGCGCCGAGTGCGCCTGCGCCACCATCACCTCGATGGTATCGACGCTGATGGTGATGTCGGTGGTGATGCGCGGCGTGCCGCCGCCAAGCGCCTGGTAGAGCGGGGTGCCGAAGCCCTGCGCCCACAGGTCGTAGAGCGCGATCTCCACCGCCGCCTTGGCGCTGGTGTTGCGCTCCAGCGCGTGTTGCACCAGCACGCATAGCCGGTTGAGATCGGCCACGTCCTGGCCGATCAACGCCGGGCCGATGCAATGGCTGATGGCGGCGATGATGGCGCCGTGCGTATCGCCGGTGATCGGCGCGGTGGCCGGCGCGGCGCCATAGCCGATATGGCCGCTATCGGTCTGCAGCAGCACCACCACGTCCTCGATCGCCTGCACGGTGCGGACCGCTGTCTTGAACGGGGTCTTCAATGGCACGCGCAGCATGCCGAGGCGAAAGCCGGTGATCTTCATGGGGAGCCAATCGGTGCGATGCGTTGGATGCGGGTGATGTGATCGACGAACGGCGTGCCGTCGCTGGCGAGCAAGGGCAGCAGCGGCGTCACCGACACGCCGTTCAAGCGCGAGCGCTGCACGCTGCCGGCCGCGTCGCGGTAATGGGCACCGGCCACATCATGGATCACCCATGGTGCGCCGTGCTCGTGTCCGATCACCAGCATCACATGACCGGGGATATAGATCAGATCGCCGACCTGCAGCCGTGCAAGTTGCTGCAGGCGCTGCGGCAGTGGCGCCTGCGTCTGGAACGGAACGCCGAGCAGTGCCGGACTGCGTGCCTGGTCGCCGGTATTGCGTGGCAATGCGATGCCCAGGCTGCGATACACATCCAGCACGAACCCACTGCAGTCGCGCGCATCGTAGTCGTTGCCCCAGCCATAGCGTTCGCCGAGGAACTTGAACGCCTGCTGCAGCAATGCCGCAGGCGTGGCCGGCAGCGGGCCAAGGCGCACGTCGGCGCCGCGCGGAATCAGTGCCGGCACCAGCTGCAAACGCCCGTCGCTGCCGCGCAGCGGCAACTGCACGACGTAGGCAGCCTGCGGCAGCTGCCCGTTGACCGGCTGTTGCGGCGGCCAGTCGCCGAGCAGCGGCACGCTGGTGCCCATGTCCAGCGTCAGTGCGGAGACGGCCGGCACGTCCGGGGTGTAGGCGCTCTGCACGCGTGCGCCGGTGACCAGCAGCTGCGGGCGGCGGCGTGCGTAGCCCAGCACCTCGCGACGCGTGCCCAGGGCAATCCGGTCGGCAGCAATCCAGGCCGCATAGTTGGCCGCCAGCACGAAGTGCCATGCACCATCGGCGCTGGTATGCAGCACTGCCACCGGCGTGCCGGGGTAGAGCGCCGATTCCTGGAAGCGGTCGATATCGTGGTCGTCGGTGGTGCTGAACACGCGCTGCGCGGTGGGGAAGGTGCGCAGTGCCGCGCGCTGCACCACCAGTGCGAACCGTGGCGCGACCTGTGCGGGCAGCGCCTCCAGTGCCAGGGCCTGGCGCAGCGTCGCAAGGTGCGAGGCATCGATGCTGCGCCCATTGCTGTCGTAGAGCGCACGCGTCGGTGTGGCCGACCGTGCTTCGATGCGCGCGCGCACCTCGGCCGCGGGTAGCACCTCGGCCAGCTGCGACAGGTCGTGCATGGAGCCATCGTCGCGCAGCAAGCGCGCATTGAGGCTGGCAATCTGCGCGGCCGTCATGCGCAGCGTCTGCGCGTTGCGACTGCGCTGGATCCAGTAGTCGGCCCCCAACTGCGCATCGCTGGCCGCAAATGGCGCGGTGTGCGGCGTTGGGGTGGCAGGGTTTGCCGCAGCGGCACCGCAGGGCAGGCCGATGACCAGCAGCAACAACGTCAGCAGGCAGCGCGACAATGGCATGAAGAAGACTCTTGAGGGGTGCAGCGACTGGCGAGAAATCTATGCAAGGAACCACGGCCGCAAGCGCCGTGTGGAGGTGCGAGGGCTGCGCCGGTTTGTAGTGTACGCATGCACACGTATCCCTGGCGCGGCTTGCATGGTGCGGGGCGCTGGCCGGGTTCGGAGGTGCCCGCGCAGCCGCCTGCCTGTCGCCTGCCGCAGCGGCGTGACGCACGCCATCGCCCGCCGGCAGATAATGGGCGCCTCGCATGCGCGGCCCATCGGGGCGCAGGTACAGCGCAGGCCCTTGTCGTTTCGCCAGGAGAATCCGATGTCATCTGCTTCCACGCCATCGCCATCGTCGTGGCTACGCGCCGCGCTGTGTCTGGTGGTGCTGTCATTGGGCGCGTGTGCGCACGCGCCGCAGCGCAATCCGCTGGCCCGGTGGGTGCCTTCGCCCAATTACGACGCACGGCGGCCGATCCTGATCGTGCTGCACTTCACCGACCAGCAGTCGGTGCCGCAGAGCCTGGGCACGCTGCGCGGGCGCAATAGCGGCGGTCGGGTCAGTGCGCACTATCTGATTGGCGAAGATGGCACACGCTATCAACTGGTCAGCGACGACCAGCGCGCCTGGCACGGCGGTGCCGGGCGCTGGGGCACCATCACCGACATCAACTCCGCCTCGATCGGCATCGAGCTGGACAACGACGGCAGCGAGCCGTTCGCGCCCGCCCAGATCGACAGCCTGCTGGTGCTGCTGGAGGACCTGTGCACCCGCCTGCGCATCCCGCGCACCCAGATCGTCGGCCACGAAGACGTGGCCCCGACCCGCAAGAACGACCCCGGCCCGTTGTTTCCGTGGAAACGCCTGGCCGACGCCGGCTTCGGCCGCTGGCCTGCCGCCGATGCCCCCGCCGCGCCGGCAGGTTTCGATCCCTGGCAGGCGCTCGCCTTGCTCGGCTACAGCCTCGACGATCCCGCCGCCACCCTGCAGGCGTTTCATCATCACTACCGCAGCAGCGACGCCCGCACGCTGGATGCCGAGGATGTGCGCATCCTGCATGCGTTGACCGGGCCAGCGCTGCGGCAATTGCAGCTTCCGTCGGTGCCCATCGAACCGGATGCGCCGTAGCAATCCAGCGTGATCATTTTCCGTCGCCCTTACGAGCGCTGCGTGTACTGGATCCCGACCCTATTCTTGGTAGCATCCGCTCGCCCAACCCTTGAAGGACGTCGTGTGATGAGGCTAGGAAAGACCGCCCTGTGGGCCGCCACGATCCTGATGGTCGGCGGCTGCACCAAGACACCCGACGCAACGCCCGGAGACGTGCAGGCACCGCCCTCGCAGAGCGCTCCTGCTGCTGTGCCAGCGGCGGCGAGTCCTGCCACGGTAGACGCCGAGGTGCCGGCGCCCGGGCATGTGCTTGCCGATATCTATGGGATGAAGGGCGACGGATCGGAGTCGTACACCATCGACAACGGCGCCTTGGCCAGCTTCTGGTACGGCTACCGCTTCGACCTTGGCGGCAAGCAGTACTACACCGGCTTCGCCAACGCGGGCCCCGGCAAGTACAGCAAATCCGAGGAAGAGGACTCTCCGGACCCTGCCGTCGGCGTCAGCATCAGCCAGGCGACCTATGTGCTGGACGATGCCGGTGGCAAACCGGCATGGGTGCTGTTCCATGCGCAGCAATGGGCCGGCGATTTCGGCGGCAACGAGAAGGCCGACACGCTTGACCAGAAGCGCAAGCCGCAGCGCACCGAGACCAAGGATGGCCACCTGCTGCTGGCGCTGCCGACCACGCGCTTCGCCAATGGCGTCAGCAGCTTGGGTTTTGCGCTGTTTTCCTTCGATCCGAACAAGAACGACATGGGCGACTACAAGGGCTGGGTTTATCTGGGCACCGTGGCCACCGGCGAAGACAACAGCGCGGCCTGCGACGATGAGGGCAACATGAAGTGCGCGTCCAGCACCGGCACGCTGAGCTTCGAACCCGGCGGTGGGTCGATGCCGACTCTGCGTGTGGCCATGAGTGGCACCGCCATTGCCGGCCCCGGTAAGGTCCGCAGCCTCGGCGCCGCCGACGTGGTCACCTATACCTACGACGCCGCCAAGCACCAGTACACACCGCCGCTGGATCGCTGAGCCTTCTCGCGTGCCGATCTATTACGGCATGCGGGATGCGGAATGGCCGGCAGGGCCGGCTGGTTTCGGGTGCGGGAACTGGATAGATTCGCCCACGGGGCCTGATGATCAGGCGAGTCATTCGCGAGCGGCAATGGATGCTGCACTCGCCCGAAATGCCGGAGCGGATCGCCGGCTTGCGGTTTGCCATGCGCGAATCGCCATCACCGCCCCTGCCTTGGGGCCGGATCGCAATTCACCGTTTTCTGTCCGAAGCCGCGTCTGCGACAGCTGCGTCTCTGTAGGGCGGGCCATGTCCGTGATGCGTAGCAGGGCGGCTTTCCGGATAACGCGGCATGGTGTGTCGGGATTGCACTTGTGTTTCCGGCCTCTTCAACACTTACAGGATGTTCTGCACATGTCCAACGACACTCAAGTAGCCGTCACGACCGTGGCACCACCCTATCCGGGCAGCGTGCTCTACCTGATTTATGGGATGGATGGGGACGGCGCGCTTTCGTACGAGATCGATAACGGCGCTGTTGCCAGTTTCTGGCATGGCCAGCATTTCGATCTAGGCGGCAAGCATTACTACACCGGTTTCGCCTATGCCACGCCCAACAAGTACGGCAACGACGAAGCCGAGACCGTTCCGGATCCGGGCGAAGGCGTGTCGATCAGCCAGGCCACGTTTCTGTTGACCGCGCCGGACAACGAGCGGCCATGGATGCTGTTCCACGCGCAACAGTACGTGGGGCGTTTCGGCGGCTACGAGCGCGCCGACGCGGTCGACGAAACGCGCAAGCCGCTGCAGTACATCCTGGACAACGGGCACCTGCTATTGGCATTGCCGACCTCCAACTTCGACAATGGCGTCACCAGTTTCGGCTTTGCGCTCTTTACCTTCGATCCGCACAAGAACGACCTGGGCGACTACCAAGGCTGGATCTACCGTGGAACGGTTGCGGCCGGCGAAGACAACGAGGTCAGCAGCGACGAGGAAGGCATCGTTCCGCACGTCTCCAGCATCGGCACATTGAGCTTCCAGCCGGTGCCCGGCGAGCGGATGCCTGCCGTGCAGGTGGCGTTGCAGGGCACCGTCATTTCCGGCCCTGGCCGGGCGCGCTTGCTCGATGCATCCGACGCGGTGGTCTACGTGCATGACCAGGCGAGTGGCCAGTATCTGCCGAGAGCAGTCTAGCGAACAGCAAGAACCCGCGACCTGCAACACCGAACAGTCTTGTTGACCGTACACTAATTAGCTCATGGACGAGCTCGGTTGACCTTGTCGGCGCCCAGCGCCGTATATCAACCTCAAGGAGTAACACGAGATGGCACGCGATTACACGAAGGCCGAGAACCTCGACATCATCGAGCGTGAGGCCAGGGAACGGCATATTCCGGTCGACGATTTCATGCGTTTCGCCTATATCGAAACTGGCGGCAGGTTCGACGAGCAGGCCAGCCGTGGCCCGAACAGCGCCAAGGGCCTGTTCCAGTTCACTCCGGGTACCGCTGCGGCCTACGGCATCAGCGGCCGCGAACTGGATGCGGTGGCCAATACCGATGCCGCGGCGCGTTTATATCAGGACAATGCGAGGTCGCTGACCCGCCAACACGACAAAGACAATCGTCCGTACCTGTCCGGCAAGCCGCAGCCCGACGGGCTGGATATGTACATGGCGCACCAGCAGGGTGCTGCTGGTTATCGGTCGATCCAGGAGGCGGTTGCCAACGGCAGCTTCGCACGCGGAGACACGCGCGCGAACATCATCAATAACGTGCCGCGCGAAAAGGATGCGGCGGGTGCCAAACAGTTCGAGGCTTACACCGGCAGCTCGCTGGCCGAGTTCAAGAAGCTGTCCGATCAGGACATGGCCAAGACCTTTCTGAAGTATTGGGACACCAAGTTCGACCACATCGCCATCCCGGAAAAGGGCATCAAGCCGGTTGCCGAGGGCCAGTCCCAACAGCCGGCTGCGCCGGCCCGCGTGCAGTCGCATCCGGCTGCAGCGGCCGGGCAGGACAATCAAGACGCAATCAAGCTCACCGCCGCGTATGAGATGGGCATCAAGTACGACGATGTGAAGTACGCGATCAATATCAAGGGCCACAGGCTCTCCCACCCCGGCGTGGACGGCAAGCACCTGGAGCAGGGCTACATCGACTGCTCCGGCTGGGTGTCTGAGTTGCAGAACGCCACGATGCGGGAGATCAATCAGAAGGCCGGTCGCGATGTCTTCGGCCGCCAGGACATGCTGGTGCAAGGAATGACTGGCTCCGGCGGCATTGTCAAGAAAGCGTTTGATAATTCCGGCGTGCTGCTACAAGGCCAGGACGTCTTCAAGCCCGGTGCGCTGAAGGAAGGCATGGTCATCGGGGTGGATGCCAGCCGGAATTCGGGGCATGACCACTGGAAGGGCATCGACCACATCCTGATGGTGGTGCGCGACCCGAAGAGTGGCGAGCTGCAGGTCAGCCAGTCCAGCGGCACAAAGGGCGTCAATACCATGCCGTTGGACAAGTACCTGGCCGACAACCAGAGCGCCAGGTTGTTTGCATCCGATCCATTCGCCAAGGCGCGCGACCTGCTACAGGACAGGCAACAGACACAGTCACAGAATCAGGACCATCAAACGCGCACATCGTTGCGACCGGGCGAGCAAGGTGCGGATGTAAAGGCAATGCAGCAGGCCCTGATCGAACTTGGGATGAAGGACAACAGTGGCAAGTTGCTGTCCGGCACCGGCTTTTACGGCGACAAGACCAAGGAAGTGGTGGCAAACCTGCAGCGCGAGAAGGGTCTGGATCCAACCGGTATTGCCGACAAGGCCACGCTCGAAGCGCTGGGCAAGCAACAGGGCCAGACTCGGAATAGCGGCGAGGCCAAGCTCCCCGCTTCTGCCGCTGTCGAAGCGCAACGTCCAGTAGATCCTTTGGTCAAGCAGGCAATGGACCATCTTCAGAAGCATGGGTCGAATGGCGGCTTCAATAGTCGGGACGAAATGCAGCGTGCCGCCGGTCAAATCGCATTCGAAGCCAAGGTCAGTGGGATGTCGCGTATCGACGAGTTGGTGCCTAGCACCAATGGCAAGGGATTGATCGCGGTGGAGCGCAATCCCAACAACCCGCTCGATGTGAATCGTGCCTACGTGGACAAGCAGCAGGCCGCATTGGTGCCGCTGGAGCAGAGCCAGCAACAGCTCACAGCGGAGACGCAGCGGCAGAGTCAGGAGGATCAGCAGCGCACGCAGACCACCCACACGCAGTCGGGTCCTGCGCGCTAGGTACGTCTAGTCAGGTTGCGAGTCCGTGAGATAGCGATCGCCAGCCCGGCATTCGACCGGGCTGGCGATCACGCAGGAGGTTGAATCTCGTGTGGACGTGCTGATGGCTGGTGCAGCAATCCTGTATGTCGGTCCCGAGCCGTTGTTCGTAAAGCGACCCATACGCTTTGCTTGTTCGAGCGCTTCTGTGCAGGCACTTTGCCTGTCGTGGCTTATGCTTGGCGCATGACGCAAGCACGATCCCCTGTTGACCTCATATCGCACCACCTTGCATGCACCCTGCAGCGCATCAGATGGCAGGTGCCCGCGCTGCTTCTTCTCTGCGCAGTCCCCAACGTGCAAGCGGCTCCCATCCTCTCGCCGGCAACGACCGCCGCACAAGCCGGTCTGGTCAATGTGCAAGACCTCGCGCCGGAAATCGTGGTGGACATGCGTTATGCGGGCAGCAACAACTTCACCGGGCGCGTGGTGCCGGGGTATCTGGCGCCCACCTGCTATTTGCTGCGTCCGGCCGCGGAGGCCCTGGCGCGGGTGGCGCGGTCGCTCAAGCCCCAGGGCTATCGACTGCAGGTGTTCGATTGCTACCGGCCGGTGCGGGCGGTGCAGGCATTCGTGGCCTGGGCTGCGGATCTGCAGGGCCAGTCGACCAAGGCGCAGCACTACCCGCGCGTGGACAAACGCGCGCTGCTGGGGGACTACATCGCCGAGACCTCCGGGCATAGCCGCGGCGCAACGCTGGACCTGGGGCTGCTGGACTGCCGGCACGGCCCATGCCAGCCGGTGGAGATGGGCACCGAGTTCGATTTCTTCGATGCGCGTGCGCATACCGATGCGCGCGACATCAGCCCGGCACAGCGTGCCCACCGCCAGCAGCTGTTGCATGCGATGGCGGCGGAGGGGTTTGCCAATTATCCGATGGAGTGGTGGCACTTCACGTTCCGCCCCGAGCCGATGCCGGAGACCGCGTTCGATGTGCCGGTCAACTGAATGACGCGCCGCAGGCGGTGACGCGGCATCGCACTATCCCTGTTGTCCATTACTCCAAGCCGCTGCAAGGAATTGCCATGTCCGACCCGGAACGCTTTGTCGATATCGCCTGCCCGTATTGCGGGGAGTGGATCACCCTGACGCTGGATCTGACCGGCGGCGACCAGCATTACATCGAAGATTGCCAGGTGTGCTGCAAGCCGATCTCGGTCAGCGTGCAATGGGACGAAGAAGGCGAAGCGCAGCTGCGTGCGCGCGGGCAGGACGATGCGTGAGCACGGCGTGTCGCGGGATCGGGCAGCTGGATCACCCGGCCCAGCCTCGTTCGCATCACCGCTCGCGCCTGCGGCTCTGGCCGGGATCCATCCCCCGCAACCGCTAGACTGATGCGCCTGCTGCCTGGATCGTCACGATGAATCTGCCTCTGCACTTCGGTCTGCTCGGTTCATTGGAGGCTGGCCTGATCGCGTTGGTGCTGGGCGTGCTGGTCTTCGCAGCGGTCGAGCACCTCGGCCGGCGTCTGCACTTCAGCCACGGGCACACGCTGGGCATTGCCTGTCTGCTCGCGGTCGCCATCGGCGGCGGTTATGACATCTGGAATCTCGTCTATACCAGCATCGTGCGGCTGGAGTCGCCGCTCTACGCGCGTCTGGCACTGGCCAGGATCCACGATCCGAATGAATTGGGATCGCGCGTGGTGCTAGAAGTGGCCGGGGCGATCGCGGGCGTCGTGGTGGGTTGGAAACTGTTCAGCTCCGGCAGCTGGGACGACGAGGCGCCGCCTACGTAAAACCACGCGCTGAAATGCGGCGTGGTTCGCATATTTCCATGCATTGAATGCGGTGCTTCTGTTTGGCTCACCGATGTCTAACAGACGGCTAGACGCAAACATTCGGCGGGTGGTTAAGAGGATGTTTTGCAGGAAATTGCGGCGGGTTTTACGTTCATTCGGGCTGGGTAAGGTGGGGCCATGTGCGGCGACACCGCGCATTCCCAAGCCAAGGAGACCACCCAATGAAGAATCGCAACCGCACCTCGCTGCTCGCCGCCACCGCCGCTCTTGCCGCCGCCCTGGCGCTGCCGGCCATGGCGCAGAGTACGCAGCAGGATGCCGCCGCGACGTCGGCCCAGTCGGGAAGTTCTGCCACCACTGCAGCGCAGCCTGCGCAATCCGGCGGCGGCCAGACCTGGGCGAGTGTCGACACCGACAGCGACGGCGCCATCAGCGCGCAAGAGGCCCAGGTCAACGCCGGGCTTGCGCAGATCTTCAATGACGCCGATTCGGACAAGAACGGCAAACTGACCCCAGATGAATACAAGGCCTTTGTCGTCAAGCAGCAGGGCGGCGCCGCGGCAAGCGGGTCGCAAGGCAACTGAGGGAGGAGTACGCACGCAGTGAGTTCGTTTGCTGACAGTTCTTTCGATATCAGGAGGCAGCTTCCGCAGTCGCAGTTGTTTGATCAATGGTTCGATCCGCAGCATTGCTGTCAGATGCCCGGCTCGAGCATGTACTTGAGCAAATAACAGCATGACCAGGTAACAGGATGGACACGCGGGAGCGATCTGCCAGGGTCGCTCCCGTTTTCTTTACGTGCGCCGCGCTACATTCGCCGGCCCGTCTCCTTGGCACATGCCCATGCTGCCGCGCATTGCCCTGTTAATCGGCCTGTCGAACCCATTGGGGGCCCTGGCGGCGCCGCCAGAGTTGCCGCCCGCCAACCCGCCGCGTGCGGGGTCTTCCAGCGCAGGACCGGCAGCACCGGTAATGGCGCCGTTGCCGATCGACCCACCGTCGCCTGCCACCACGCCCTTGCTACCGGCCGACGCTGCGGCGCCATCGGCTGCCAAGGGTGGGGCAGAGGCCGCGCTGGTGCCGCAAGCCGGCACGCTGGCGCCACGCACCTTCCGCAGCCTGGACAGCGATGCCGATGGTGCATTGACCCCGGCCGAAGCAGGCGCCGACCCCGTCCTGCGCGAGAATTTCGCCGGCTTCGACAGCAATGGCGATGGGCGCCTGTCGCGCGACGAATTTGCCAGCTACCAGCCCGGCCCGGGCGATGCCGCAGGGGATTGATCGCAGCAGCGCTCCAGTGCGCTGCTAAACTGTCGCGATGAGCTCTCTTGCACAGCGCGACGGCCAGGCGATCCAACTGGTCGGCTTCGACGGCGACGATACCCTCTGGAAAAGCGAGGACTATTACCGCACTGCCGAGGCGGATTTCGAAGCGATCCTGGCTGCGTATCTGGATCTGGGCGACAGCCGCATGCAGCAGCATCTGCTGGCGGTGGAACGGCGCAATCTCAAGGTGTTCGGCTACGGCGCCAAGGGCATGACGCTGTCGATGATCGAGACAGCGATCGAACTGACACAGGCGCGCATCGATGCACGCGACATCCAGCGCATCGTCGAAATCGGCCGGGCCACGCTGCAGCACCCGGTGGAGGTGATTGCCGGCGTGCGCGAGGCGGTGAGCGCGATTGCCGCCGACTATGCGGTGGTGCTGATCACCAAGGGCGACCTGTTCCATCAGGAGCAGAAGATCGAGCAGTCCGGTCTGGCCGATCTGTTTCCGCGCGTGGAGGTGGTGTCCGAAAAGGATCCCCACACCTATGCGCGCGTGCTGGGCGAGTTCGACCTGCCGGCGCAGCGCTTTGTGATGATCGGCAATTCCCTGCGCTCGGACGTGGAGCCGGTGCTGGCCATCGGCGGCTGGGGGATCTACACCCCGTACGCGGTGACCTGGGCGCACGAGCAGGAGCACGGGGTGGCCGCCGACGAACCGCGCATGCGCGAAGTGCCCGACGCCGCCGGCTGGCCGGCGGCGGTGCACGGCCTGGATGCACTGGCCAGGCAGCACGCGCTAAGCTGAGCACCGCGGCACGCGTCTGCGGGTATGGGGAGCGGCCGCGGCCGCTTGGGATACCTGCTCCGTATCGACTCGCCTTAGGTCGTCGCACCGCCGTGGTAGTGGCTGGATTTTCCACGTCGGCTGCAGGAGCCAGGGGCGGGCGTGACCGAGGCGCCGGTTTGCAGATGCTATGAATCAACATGCGGGCGTATCGCAGTGCCCGCCAACAGGACGTTCCGGCCACCAGGCGTGCGTGGCCGACCTTGGAGGGATTGCCCATGAACATGTTGTCCGTCATCCATCATGCAGTGCTGGCCGTTGCGCTGGGGCTGCTTGTGGGCGCCACGCCGCTTGCGGCGGCCGAGCTGGAAGAAGAAATCATCAACCCGAGCGAGGTGATCTTTCGCGACGGGCAGCCGTACTACGACGATGCGGGCGACTATGTGCGTCTTCGCACGCGCAAGGTGGGTGGGGAGACCGTGTATTTCCGCATCGTCCGCTTCGACCGAGAGCAAGGCTATGTGGATGCGCACGGCCAGAGCATCGCGACATTGCAGTCCCGCCCGACTGCGGGCGATCGCGCTTCCGCGTTTTCGGCCGATCGATATTCCGATGCCCGATACGGCGGTGCCTATAGCGGTTATGGCTATGGCCGTGAGCTACGGTTTGGTGCATCGCGCAACCGTCCGTATGGGCAGATCTACTACGGCAACGGCCTGTACGGGCCGGACCCGTACAGCAGCCCGCACAACCGCGATGCGCGTCAGCGTTACATCGGTCCCGGTTACGTGGGCTCCTGCGACCTGAGCGGCTGCCGCGAAGTGCATTCCATCGGCTTTTACGATCTGCGCTGACACGCGTGTGGCCTGACACCGGCGCGTGCATGCGGCATCATCGGGGCATGCCTGCCTTCCGCTCACCTCGGTTGCGATCGCTGCCACTGCTGGCTGCCCTTCTGGCTCCGGCGCTGGCAATGGCACAGGGCGTACCGGCGCCGGCTGCCGGCATCCCGGCGCAAGAGGCTGCGCCGGCGGTGATGCCCGGCACCGGCGATGCGTGGGTGGACCAGCATCTTGCCGATATGGGCAGCTATGCGCAGCGCTATCCCGACAGTTTCATCGATGAGGTTGCCCGCTATACCGAGACCCCGCGCGGCTATGTGCAGGCGCTGTTGCAGGTGCATGGCTGGCATGCCGGCGACATCTACTTCGCCTGCGCGTGGGCGCACACGGTGCAGCTGTCGTGCCGCGAAAGCGTGCGCGCCTACACGCGCGACCATCATGACGGCTGGGAGGGCGTGATCACGCGGCTGTCGGTGGCACCGGATAACGCGCATCTGCGCGCGCTGCGGCATGCCATCGTCGCCAGCTACGACCGCTGGGAACGGCCGATCACCCTCGACGCACTCCTCCGTCGCCAGCTCGGCGATCATGCGCAGCGGCTGGAGGCTGCGCGCGAGGCCAGCGAGGCGGCCGACGCCGCAGCGCAGGCGGGGTTGTAACGCGGCGCAAGGCGCTTCGCCGGAGGCGGGCGTGCTACGGCCGCGGCTGTCTGCGCGGCAACGCGCGGGCGCGATGCTGCCGTGCAGCTGGTCGCCGTGGGGCGCGGTCGGCGAGAATGCGGCAACGCCGGCGTTGGCCGGCACTGCCAAGACCAGCCCATGCGCGATACCGTGTTTGTCTCCCCCGATCACATCCGCAGCCTGTTCGCGCAGGCGATGTCGGACATGTATCGCGCCGAGGTGCCGTTGTACGGCGACCTGATGGCGCTGGTGGCGCAGGTCAACGCCGACACCCTGAGCGCCGATCCGGCCCTGGCCGCGCGCCTGCAGCGCAATGACGAGCGTGCACGCCTGGATCTGGAACGGCATGGCGCCATCCGGGTCGGCACGGCGCAGGAACTGGCCACGCTGCGGCGGCTGTTTGCGGTGATGGGCATGCATCCGGTGGGGTATTACGATTTGTCGGTAGCGGGCGTGCCGGTGCATTCCACCGCGTTCCGCCCGATCGACGAGGCGGCGCTGTCGGCCAATCCATTCCGCGTGTTCACCTCCTTGCTGCGGCTGGAATTGATCGAAGACGCCGCACTGCGTGCGCAGGCGGCGCAAATCCTGGAGCAGCGGCAGATCTTCACTGCCGCTACGCTGGAGCTGATCGACCAGCATGAGCGTCACGGTGGACTGGAGGCGGCGCAGGCGCAGCAGTTCGTGGCCGAAGCGCTGGAAACCTTCCGCTGGCATGGCGATGCCACGGTCTCGCTGCCGACCTACCGCGCGTTGAGCCAGGCGCACAAGCTGATCGCCGACGTGGTGAGTTTCCACGGCCCGCATATCAATCACCTGACGCCGCGCACGCTGGATATCGATGCGGCGCAGGCGCAGATGCAGCGCGCCGGTATCGATGCCAAGGCGGTGATCGAGGGGCCGCCGCGTCGGCGTGTGCCGATCCTGCTGCGCCAGACCAGCTTCAAGGCCCTGGAGGAGCCGGTGCGCTTTGTCGGCGACAGTGGGCAGGCCGAGCACGGCACGCATACCGCACGCTTCGGCGAGATCGAACAGCGCGGACTCGCACTGACCCCCAAGGGCCGCGCGCTGTACGACGCGCTCTTGGCGCAGGCCCGCGACAGCGATGGCGCGGGCAGCACCGGCACCGATTACGCCACGCGCCTGCAGACCGCGTTCGTGGCGTTTCCCGACGACGAAGCCGTGCTGCGTCAGGAAGGCCTGGGCTATTTCCGCTACGCGCTGACCGAGGCCGGACGTGCCGACCCCGCGCAAGTGGCGGCACTGCCGGCAGAAACCGCGATTGCGCTCGGTCTGCTCAGCGCCGATCCGATCATCTATGAAGACTTCCTGCCGGTGAGTGCGGCCGGCATCTTCCAGTCCAATCTCGGGGGCGCCGAGCAACGCGCCTACGCCGCCCATTCGAGCAAGCGCAGCTTCGAACAGGCGCTGGGCGCGCAGGTACACGATGAGTGCGCGTTGTACGCACAGCTGGAACGGGCGTCGCTGCAGGCGTTGCTGGTGTAGCGGTCCCGCCGCGGCGCGTGCATGTGCAGGCCTGCGATCTGCCGGCCCTGTCGCGCGTGGCGTGGGGTGATCGCGCGGTGCACATTGCAAGGATGTGCGCCGCTGCGGATTCGGATGGCGCACTCCCGACGTCAGGCCAGGAAAGCAGATGAGATTCCGCTCAGCAGCGGCGTCTGGATGCGGTCAGGTGGGCTCAGGCCAAAAGCTTGGTGAGTCGAGGGCGCGATGCCCTCACCACGCCGCAAGTACGTCCATGTAGGCGCGGTGGCGGCATCCATGCCGCCACACGGTCCCGCAAGCGGCGAGGGCACCGCACCAGGACGTCGGTCGGTTGTCGGGTCAAAAAAAGCCATCGCAACGCCTGCTCTGGGAACGCCGAGACGGTTGCCGTCGACGTGTTGAAACCTCGCGTCTGCTCTGCCCGTCTTGGGAGGCTGAGTGGGCGCGCCGTTACCGAACAATGCGCGTCATGCATTGCCTGCACCATGCGCACCGACCATCTCGATGGGTCCTTGCCCGCGCACCGTCGCGGGACCTTACGCGGCATGGATGCCGCGTAAGAGCCTACAGGGACGTACTTGCGGCGTGTCCTGCGATGGTGGGCGGGCAAGGGCCCCGCAGCCAACCCACAGATCAGCCACTCTAGGACTGATCCATCAGTACTGCCCAATCACACCAAGACATCCAAAAATTCGACTCTTAGCATCGTTTGAGTTCAGTCAACGCCGAGCACGTCGAGGGCGAGGTGTCCTCAGCACTTGCGGAACACGCCGCAAGTACGTCCATGTAGGCGCGGTGGCGGCATCCATGCCGCCACACGGTCCCGCAAGCGGCGAGGGCACCGCACCTGCCAACGTGGTCGTGTACCGATGGGAACCAGAAAGCCTACGCCATCCATATGGCGGTGAGCTTAGTAAAAAAACAGCCCGATCTGTTACCCAAACAAAGACCGCACGCGTCTGGCGGGGTGCGGTCTTTTGAGCAGGCTCAGTGCGCCGAGGTTGCCGGGCGCCGTGCCGCCGCGCGCTCGGCGCGGCGTGCACGCGCGCGTACGCGCCGCGCCTTCCAGCGTTCGCTCAGGCAGGAGAAGATCACGTACAGCGCCGGGGTGCTGAGCAGGGTCAGGCCCTGCGAGAAGATCAGCCCGCCGATCATCGCGATGCCCAGCGGGCGGCGCAGTTCCGAGCCTTCGCCCAGGCCCACCGCCAGCGGGACTGCGGCCAGGATCGCCACCATCGTGGTCATCATGATCGGGCGGAAGCGCACGATCGAGGCTTCGCGCGCAGCCGCGCGCGCATCCATGCCGTGCACGCGCTGCGCCACCAGCGCGAAGTCGATCATCATGATCGCGTTCTTCTTGACGATGCCGATCAGCAGCACCAACGCGATCATCGAGATCACCGACAACTCCGTGTTGGTGAGGAACAACGCCAGCAGCGCGCCGACGCCGGCGGCCGGCAGCGTGGACAGGATGGTCACCGGGTGGATCAGGCTCTCGTACAGCATGCCCAGCACGATGTAGACGGTGAGCACCGCGGCCAGCAGCAACACGCCCATCGAGTTGGGGCTGAGCTGCACGTTGAAGCTGTCGTCGCCGCTGAGGCGGATGCCGTCGGGCATGCGCAAGCCCTCCACGGTGGACTTGATGATCAGGTCCGCCTCGCCGGTGCTCACGCCCGGTGCGAGGTTGTAGCTCAGATCCATCGTGGTGTACTGGTTTTCGTGGACGATCTGCGGCGGCGCCAGCCCGGGCACCTGGGTGGCGACGGAGGTGATCGGCACCATCAGGCCGGCGCGGTTGGGCACGGACACCTGATCCAGCGCCTTGGGCGTTGCCGTCTGCGAGGGCAGTGCGTTGACCACCACGCTGTACTGGTTGAGATCCGAATAGATGGTGGAAATGGAGCGCTGACCGAACGCGCCATACAGCGCGCCATCGATGGCACCGACCGAAATGCCCAGGCGCGCGGCCTTGGCCCGGTCGATCACGATGTTCTGGCGCAGGCCCGAGGTATCCACGTCGGTACCGACATCGCGCAGGCGCGGATTCTTCTTCAACGCGGCCTGCAGTTTGGGCAACCATTCCTGCAGCTGGGCCAGGTCGTTGCCCTGCAGCGAGACACGGTACTGCGCGCCCTGGCTGGTGCCGCCACCGCCGTCGCTGGGCAGGTCCTGGATCGCGCGCAGACGCAGATCCAGATCCGGGTAACGGTCGGCCTTGGCGCTCAGGCGCGCGACCACTTGCGCGGTGGTCTCGCGGCGGCCTTCGTCGCGCTTCTTCAATTCGATGTTGAACGACGCACTGGAACCCTGGCGACCGGAACCCAGCCGTGCACCGACGGTCTTCACCGCCGGGTCGGCCATCAACATGTCGGTGATGCGGCGCTGGCGGCTGACCATGTCGGCAAACGACACCGTCGCGCTGGAATTGGCGCGGCCCCAGATCAGGCCGGTGTCCTGCGCCGGGAACGAGCCCTTCTTGACCGCACCGCCGAGGAAGACGGTGGCGGCGATCAGCAGCAGCGGCGTCAGCGACAGCAGCAAGGCGTGCCGCAGCGAGAAATCTAGCGCCACCGTGTACACCGCGAGCATGCGCTCGTGCAAGCGGTCCAGCCAGGCGCCGAAACGGCTAGGTTTTTCCGGTTCGGTGTGCGCGGACAGAAAGCGGCTGCACAACGCCGGCGTCAGGGTCAGCGACACCAGCATCGACACCACGATCGCCGCCACCAGGGTCACGGTGAACTCGCGGAAGAACGCGCCGATCATGCCGCTGGCAAACAGCATCGGAATGAACACCGCCACCAGCGAGGCAGTGATCGACACGATGGTGAAGCCGATCTCGCGCGCACCGGCCAATGCGGCATCCAGGCGTGGCATGCCTTCGTCCAGATGCCGCATGATGTTTTCGATCACCACGATCGCATCGTCGACCACAAAGCCAATGGCGATCACCAGCGCCAGCAGGCTGAGGTTGTTCAAGGTGAAGCCCAGTACGTACATCACCAGCGCCGAGCCGGCCAGCGACAGCGGCACGGTGACCGCCGCGATCAGCGTCGGGGCCAGGCGGCGCAGAAACAGTGCCATGGTCAGGATCACCATCACCAGGCTGATCATCAGCGTGGCCTGCACCTCGTGCAGCGAGGCGCGGATGGTCGGGGTGCGGTCGAAGTAGGGCGTCAGCGTGGTGCCGGGCTGCAGGTAGGCGCGCAGCTCGGGAATCTGCGCCTTTACCTGGTCCACGGTTTCGACGATGTTGGCGCCGGCGCGGGTGAAGGCATACATCACCACCGCCGGCTTGCCGTCGAACCAGGCCGCCTGGTAGGCGTCCTGCTGGCCGTCGTAGACGGTGGCCACATCGCCCAGCCGCACGATGCGCCCGTTGGACTGGGTGGAGATTGCCAGCTGCGCGAAGTCGGCGGCCTTGGACACCGAATCGTTGGCCACGATCGCCATGGTGGTGTTGCCGTCGGACAGAAACCCGGTCGGCGAGGTGACGTTGGCCGCGCGCACCGCATTGCGCAGGTCGTCCGGGGTCAGGCCCAGCGCATTGAGCGCACGCAGGTCCACGTCCACGCGTACTGCCGGCGTGGAGGCGCCTGCGATGTCGACCGAACTGATGCCGGTGATCTGGCGCAGCCGTTGCGCCAGCAGCGAGTCGGCAACGTTGTAGAGCTCATCGGCCGATTGCGTGTCCGAGGTCAGCGCGATGGCGATGACCGGGTCGTCGTTCGGATTGGCTTTCGAATAGATCGGCGTGCCGAGCCCGGACGGCAGGTCCGACTGCGAGGAGTTGATCGCGGTCTGCACGTCCTGCGCGGCCGAATCGATGTTGCGATTGCTCTGGAACACCAGCACCACCAGGCTGCTGCTCTCCGAACTGGAGGAGCGCATGCGGTCGATGCCGGGCAACTGGCCCAGGTGGCGTTCCAGTGGCGCGGTGACGGTGGAGGCCATGGTGCTGGCATCGGCGCCGGACTGCGTGGCGTGCACGAAGATCACCGGAATCTGGATGTTCGGCAACGCCGCCACGCCCAGCCGCAGGTAGCACATCAATCCGATCACGAACAAACCGATCGCCAGCAGCGCGGTGCCGATCGGGCGCTTGATGAAGGGCGCGGAGATGTTCATGGGGTGACTGCCGGGAATCGGGAATCGGGATTCGGGAATCGGGAAAGGCAACAGCCAGCGCGGTTGCCATACGCGCGTGCGGCAAGGCGGTGCCGTGGGCAGGCAGACCGATCAGCGATGACGCCATCGGTCATCATGCCGGGCGCTCCGAGGTGGAGGCCGGGGGCACGCCGTCGCGGCGGGCGGCACGCCGTGCGCGCCAATCGCGTAGCCGCTCGCCGGCACGTTCCATGTACAGATAGATCACCGGCGTGGTGTACAGCGTCACCAGCTGCGACAGCAGCAGGCCACCGACGATGGCGATGCCGAGCGGACGGCGCAGTTCCGAGCCGATGCCGGTGCCCAGCGCCAGCGGCAGCGCGCCCAGCATCGCCGCGGCGGTGGTCATCATGATGGGGCGGAAGCGCAGCAGGCAGGCGCGGCGGATCGCCTCGTGCGCGTTGGCGCCTTCGCGGCAGGCGTCGATGGCGAAGTCGATCATCATGATCGCGTTCTTCTTGACGATGCCGATCAGCAGCACGATGCCGACGATGCCGTCCACCGACAGGCTCAACCCGCACAGCATGAGTGCCAGCAGCGCGCCGACGCCGGCCGGCGGCAGCGTGGAGATGATCGTCAGCGGATGGATGTAGCTCTCGTACAGCACGCCCAGCACGATGTAGATCACCACGATCGAGGCCAGCAGCAGCCAGACGATGTCGGTCTGGCTGCCGGTGAATTCAGCCGCCTTGCCGACGAACTGCGCGTGCACCTGGGTCGGGATCTTCAGGTCCTGGCGCGCCTGCTCGATCGCCGCCACTGCCTGCGACAACGAATGCCCCGGTGCCAGATTGAACGAGATGGTGACCGCCGGCAGCTGCTGCTGGTGGCTGACCACCAGCGGCGTGTTGGTGACCCTGGCCTCGGCCAGTGCGGCCAGCGGAATGATGCTGCCGGCACCGACCACGATGCCGGTGTTCTGCGCGCCCACGCCGGTGGCGGTGGACGAATTGGACGAGGTCAGCTGGCCGAAGCTGGTCGCATTGGTGCCGGTCAGCGCGCCGCTGCCGTTGCTGGCCACCGCCAGCTGATTCATCAATGCGGTGCTGCTGCGGAATTCCGGCGCCACTTCCAGCACCACCCGGTACTGATTGAGCTCGGTGAAGATGGTGGAGATCTGGCGTTGCCCGAAGGCGTCGTACAGCGTGTCGTCGATGGTCTGCATCGGCACGCCGAGCATGCTGGCCTTGTCGCGGTCGATGCTCAGTTCCAGCGCACGGCCCTGGTTGGCCAGGTTGTTGTCCACGTCGGCCAGCTCGGGCAGCTTGCGCATCGCCTCGGTCATGCGCCCGGCCCAGGTGGCCAGCTCGCTGCTGTCCACGTCCGATATCGAATACTGGTATTCGGTGGCGGCCACGCGGGTGTCCAGGGTGACGTCCTGCACCGGCTTGAGGAACAGCGCCACGCCCGGAATGCCGGCCACCGCCTTTTGCAGGCGCGGCAGCACCTCGTCCAGGCCCTCGCGGTCGCCGCGCGTCTTCAGCACGATTGCCAGCTGGCCCTGGTTGATGGTGGGGTTCATGGTGCCGGCGCCGATGAAGGCGGCCACGCCGGTCACCGCCGGGTCCTTCTGCAGCGCCGCGGCGACCGCCTGGGTGCGCTGCTCCATCTGCGGGAACGCCACGTTCTGGTCGGCCTGCACCACGCCGGTGATCAGGCCGGTGTCCTGCTCGGGCAGCAGGCCCTTGGGGATCGCCACGTACAGCACCACGGTCAGCGCCACTGCGCCGATCGCCACCGCCAGGGTCAGCGGCTGGTGCGCCAGCACCCAGTCCAGGCTGCGTTCGTAGGCGCCCACGGTGCGCGTCCACAGGTTGGTCTTGCCGGCGGCGGCGGCGCGTTCGTGCGCGTCCTCGCCTTCGGGCAGGGCGTCGGGCTTGAGCAGGTAGGCGCACATCATCGGCGTCAGCGTCAGCGACACCAGCATCGAGATCACCACCGCAATCGACAGCACCCACGCAAACTCATGGAACAGGCGCCCGGTCACGCCCGGCATCAGCAGCAGCGGCAGGAACACCGCCACCAGCGACACGGTCAGCGACAGCACGGTGAAGCCGATCTGCCTGGCGCCTTCTTCGGCCGCTTCCCGCCCGCTCTTGCCCTGTTCGATGTAGCGCACGATGTTCTCGATCATCACGATCGCATCGTCGACCACGAAACCGGTCGCCACCACCAGCGCCATCAGCGACAGGTTGTCCAGCGACATGCCGGCAAACGCCATCACCCCGAAGGTGCCGGCCAGCGACAGCGGCACCGCCACCGAGGGAATGATGGTGGCCCACAGCCGGCGCAGGAACACGAAGATCACCCCCACCACCAGCGCGATGGTCAGCACCAGGGTGAACTTCACCTCGTGCACCGAGGCGCGGATGGTTTCGGTGCGGTCGGAGAACACCTCCAGGTGGACGTCGGCCGGCAGCACCGACTGCAGCTGCGGCAGGATGCCGCGGATCTGCTCCACCGTCTGCACGATGTTGGCGCCGGGCTGGCGCCGGATTTCCAGCAGCACCGCCGGCTTGCCGTCGGCCCAGGCGGCGAGCTGGTCGTTCTCCACGCCGTCGACCACGTTGGCCACATCGGCCAGCCGCACCGGGCGGCCGTTGCTGTAGCTGATGATGGTTTCGCGGTATTGCGCCGCGTCGGTGAGCTGGTCGTTGGTGCCGATGCTGTAGGACTGGGTCTTGCCGTTGAGCGACCCCTTCGGCGCGCTGACATTGGTCTGGGTCAGCGCGCTGCGCAGCGACTCCATGGTCAGGCCCATGTTCGACAGCTGCGCCGGATTGACCTGGATGCGCACCGCCGGGCGCACGTTGCCGGCGATCGACACCAGCCCCACGCCCGGCACCTGCGACAGGCGCTGGGCCAGGATCGCATCGGCATAGCGGTTGACCTCGCGCAGCGGCAGCGAGTCGGAGGTGAGCTTGAGGGTCAGGATCGCCGCGTCGGCCGGATTGACCCGGTTGTAGACCGGTTGATACGGCAATGACGAGGGCAGGGTGGCCTGACGGATCGCCGCCTGCACATCCTGCGCGGCGATGTCGATGTCGCGGTCCATCGAGAACTGCAGGATGATCGTGGACAGGCCTGCCGACGAATCGGAGGTCATCATCTGCAGCCCGGAAATCTGCCCGAACTGGCGCTCCAGCGGCGTGGTCACCAGCGAGGCCATGGTGGTCGCGTTGGCGCCGGGATACTGGGTGGTGACCACCAGGCTGGGTGCATCGATTTCCGGCAGCGCCGAGACCGGCAATTGCCGGTAGCCCAGGATGCCCAGCAGCAGGATGCCCGCCATCAACAACGAGGTGGCGATGGGACGGCGGATGAAGATGGTCGAAAAGCCCACGGGGGGTGTCCTTGCTGAAGACGTCAATCGATGCCGGCGCGCATGGCGCCGATGCGCACCGGTGACGGAAGTCCCGTCGCCGGTGCGCGCGAGTTAGCGCGGACCGCCGCCGCCGCGTCGGCCACCGGCGCCGCCATGGCTCTTGTCCTGCGCGGCCTTGAGTTCGGCCTCGGTCGGCTCCGGCGGGGTCTCGCCGGGCTTGAGCGCACTGACCTTGCTGCCCGGCTTGAGCCGGAACTGGCCTTCGGTGACTACCCGCTCGCCCGGCTTGAGCCCCTTGGTGACCTGCACATGGCTGTCGTCCACTTCCACGCCCTGCACCACGGTGCGCATCTGCGCGGTGTTGTCGCTGCCGACCACGTAGACGTAATCGCCGTCCGGGCCGCGCTGTACGGCCTGGGTCGGCACCACGGTGCCGCCGGAGATGGTGCGCAGCTGCAGGCGCACGTTGACGAACTGGCCCGGCCACAACGCGTTGTCGGTGTTGGCGAAGATCGCACGCGCACCGAAGGTGCCGCTGTCGGCGGCGATGCGGTTGTCGATCACCTCCAGCTTGCCGTCGCCGCTGATCACGTGCGCATCGCCGCGATCCAGCGCCGCCACGTCCAGCGGGGCAGCCGCCTGGCCGCTGCGCACCGCCTGCAACTCGCGCTCGGGCAGGTTGAAGGACACGTAGATCGGGCGGATCTGGGTCAGGGTGACGATGGTGGAGCTGGCGCTGACGATATTGCCCACGTCCACGCCGCGGATGCCGGCAATCCCGTCGATCGGCGCGGTCACGCGGGTGAACTGCAACTGCACCTGCGCCGAGCGCATCTGCGCATCGTTGGCCGCCACCGCCGCCTCGTACTGCGCCACCTGGTTACGCTGGGTATCCAGGTCTGTGCGCGAGACGTACTGCTTGTAGGCCGGGTCGTTGGAGCGCTGGTAGTTCACCCGCGAGGTCGCCAGCAGCGCCTGGTTCTGGCGCTTGGCCGCCAGTGCCTGGTCGTAGCTGGCCTGCAGGGTGCGCGGGTCGATCTGCGCCAGCAGCTCGCCCTTCTTCACTTCCTGGCCTTCCTTGAAGTTGAGGCTCATCAGCTGGCCGCCGACCTGCGGGCTGACCGTGACCGTATTGAGCGCGGTCACCGTGCCCAGCGCGCTGGCGTAGACCGGCACATCCTGGGTGGTGGCGGCCACGACCGTGACCGGCACCGGGCCGCTGTTCTCGGTGCCATTGCCGTCCGGCGCGTCCGCCCGCTTGCCGTGGTTGCCCCCGCCGAACATCCGCATGGCGACGAACACCACGACGAGCACCGCTACGACCAGCAGTGTGATCTTCCAAAAACGCGACATGCGACAACTCCTGATGGCGGGCCGGGCGCTGGTGCGACCGTGGGGCGGCTGTGCGCAGCATATCGTTGCGGTCAGGCAATTGAGCGTTACTGAAGTAACGGCTCGCCGGGCGAAACGACCGCAGCGTTCACGGATGCAGTGCAGCGGCAACGCGCCAGGGCCGATGCGGTTGACCGCAGGACTGAATCGAGCCCCACTGCCGCCCGCCGGGCACGCGCCTGCACTACATTAAGCAACCATCTTCAGAGGATTGCCGATGCGCCACTCCCGCCTGCTGACCAGCGCCTTGCTGCTGGCCCTGCCCACCCTGGCCGCCGCCCAGGCTGCGCCCCGGCCCGAGGTGCAGGCCGCTGCCGCGCCGTTGCAGACCAAGCTGGTGCAGTGGCGCCGCGACTTCCATCAGCACCCGGAACTGTCCAACCGCGAGGAACGCACCGCCGCCACCGTGGCCGCGCAGCTGCGCAAGCTCGGCCTCAAGCCGCGCACCGGCATCGCCCATCACGGCGTGGTGGCCATCATCAAGGGCGGCAAGCCGGGTCCGAAGATCGCCTTGCGCGCCGACATGGATGCCTTGCCGGTCAAGGAGCAGACCGGCCTGCCGTTCGCCTCCAAGGCCACTGCCGAGTACCGCGGCGAGCAGGTCGGGGTGATGCACGCCTGCGGCCACGACGCCCACACCGCGATCCTGCTCGGGGTGGCCGAGGCGCTGGTGGGCATGCGCGAGCAGCTGCCGGGCGAAGTGATGCTGATCTTCCAGCCCTCCGAGGAAGGCGCGCCGGGCAACGAGGAGGGTGGCGCGTCGCTGATGCTCAAGGAAGGCCTGTTTGCCGACTTCAAGCCACAGGCGGTGTTCGGCCTGCATGTGTTCTCCAGCGTGCAGGCCGGCAAGATCGCCGTGCGCAGTGGCCCGCTGATGGCGGCCTCGGACCGCTTCGCGATCAAGATGATCGGCCGCCAGACGCATGGCTCGGCACCGTGGAACGGCATCGATCCGATCGTGGCCAGTGCCGACATGATCGGCGCTGCGCAGACCGTGGTCAGCCGCCGCGCCAACCTGTCCAAGCAGCCGGCGGTGCTGAGCTTTGGCGCGATCAAGGGCGGCATCCGCTACAACATCATCCCCGACGACGTGGACATGGTCGGCACCATCCGCACCTTCGACGAAGGCATGCGCCAGCAGATCTTCGCCGATCTCAAGACGGTGGCCGAGCACACCGCCGCCGCCCACGGCGCCACCGTCCAGGCGCAGGTACCGGACCAGCCCGGCAATCCGGCCACCGTCAACGACCCGGCGCTGACTGCGAAGATGCTGCCCAGCCTGCAGGCCGTGGTCGGCGCCGACAATGTCTACGAACCGCCGTTGCAGATGGGCGCCGAAGACTTCTCGTTCTACGCCCAGCAGGTGCCGTCGATGTTCTTCTTCGTCGGCTCCACCGCCAAGGGCATCGACCCGGCCACCGCACCCAGCAACCATTCGCCGCAGTTCCTGCTCGACGAATCGTCGCTGGATGTGGGCTTGCGGGCGCTGTTGCAGGTGTCGCTGGATTACCTGCATCAGGGGCAGGCGGGCTGAATCGGAGTGGGAATCGGGAATCGGGAATCGTGTGCAGTTGCACGGTTCCCGTTGACCGGTGGCGATCCATTGGGCGGCGGGCTGCTCGGAGCGGCCTGCTGCTGTCGCCAGCGCGCTCCCGCGTCTGCCATATACCTCACGGCCAGCCCGCCCGGCCTAAAATGGCACGATGAATACCCCAGAAGATTCCACCCTCGGCCGTGAGGTTGCCTACCCCAGCGGCTACGATCCGTCGCTGCTGTTTCCGATTCCGCGCGCGGCCGGGCGCGAGGCGATCGGCCTGCGCGGGGCCTTGCCCTTCATCGGGCGTGACCGCTGGCATGCCTATGAACTGAGCTGGCTCGATGCGCAGGGCAAGCCGTGCGTGGCCACTGCCACCTTGCACGTGCCCTGCGATTCGCCGTCATTGATCGAATCCAAGTCGCTCAAGCTGTATCTCAATTCGCTCAACGCCACCCGCTTCAATAGCGCTGAAGCGGTGCGCACGCGCATCGCCACCGACCTGTCCACGCGCGCCGGTGCCGACGTAGCGGTGGAATTCGGCCTGCCGCCGATCGATGCGGTCGGCGAGGGCGAATCGATCGACACGCTGGACGTCAGCATCGACGACTATGGCCCGCCCAATGCCGCGTATCTGTCGGCGCACGCGCAACCGGTCGCCGAAGAAGTGCTGACCTCGGCCCTGCTCAAATCCAATTGCCCGGTCACCGGTCAACCGGATTGGGCCAGCGTCACGCTGCGCTACCGCGGCGCGCCGATCGACCGCGAAGGCCTGCTGCGCTATCTGGTGAGTTTCCGCGACCACGCCGAGTTTCATGAGCAATGCGTGGAGCGGATCTTCCATGACGTGCTGCTCCGCTGCGCGCCCGAGTGGCTGGTGGTCGAAGCGCGTTACACCCGACGTGGCGGGCTGGACATCAATCCCTTGCGCAGCTCACCCAGCGTGCCGACACCGCTGTCGATCTTCCGCGACCTGCGCCAGTAATCGCCGCCACTGCAGGATCGCGCCAGCTTCACGGTGGCGCGATCCACGCTTAACAGCGCACCGCGCACCCTTCAGGCATCGTGATGCAAAGGGACTGCGGCAATGAATGTCGACAAGAAAGCAGATTTCTCCAACGTGACCTCCTCGGTCGACAGCACCGCGGAGGTTGCGCCTGCGGCGGATTTTTCCAACGTCCGCACCAGCGTGCAGAGCACCGCGCAGCTGGTTGGCGAATCGGTCACCGTGCAGGCGGGCGACAGTCTGTCCAGCATTGCCAAGCGCCATTACGGCGACGGCAACCTGTGGCCGCGTATTTTCGAGGCCAACCGCGAAACGCTCAAGGATCCGGACAAGATCTTTCCCGGCCAGGTCCTGCGGTTGCCGCCGAAGGCCTAGGCGCTCCGCGCACCCACTTCTCGAATCCACTTTTCGAAACCCACTTTTAGCTTGATCTTCCGGAGATTGATCCATGCGTACCAAATCCGTTTCCAGCACCCTCGCCATCGCGCTGGCCGGCGTGCTTGCCTTGTCGGGTTGCAGCAAGAAGGCCGACGACGACAGCGTGTCCAAGGATCCGACTTCCGGCGCCGCTACCGAAGCGATGCCGGGCCCGGCCGCAACACCGCCGGCAAGTGACCAGGCCGGCCAGAGCACCGCGACCGGCGCCGCCAGCACCGACAGCGCCGCCACGGCTGGATCGGCAGTCGCGGTGTCCAGCGTGGTGGTCGGCACCGAGGCCGCTGCCGACAAGAGCGTGACACCGTCGGCCAGCATCGGGGCCAAGAGCACCATCATCGTGTCGATCAAGACCGACGGCAGCGCCAGCAACGTGCCGGTGTCGGCCAAGATGACCTACCAGGACGGCCAGGTTGCCGGCGAACAGACCGCCACGCTCAATACCAGCGGAGCCGAGACCACCAACCTGAGCTTCAGCAAGCCCGATGGCTGGCCGGCTGGCACCTATACCGTGCAGGCGATGGTGGATGGCAAGCCGGCCGGTACGCCGCAGACCATTACGGTGAAGTAAGCGCGCCGACAGGCGGGCATCTGGCACATCGCTGGCAGCGACGGCCCGCAAGGCAATTCTTGCGGCTGTTTGATGAGGCGGGAGATGGCGCGCAGCATGCTTGACTCGCTACATGACGCAGCAGGGCGCGATCGCAAGGTCGCGCCCTTTTGCATGGATGGCCTGTTCGTTACAGCTGCATCCATTGCATTGGCCGGGTGGCGGGACGGAGCATCCGCCTGTGGTCGCTTTACCCGGGCGCGGCTCAGACGCGACAATGCCATGCTGATCCATTGCCGCGTTCCGCGCGCAGGCCGATCGGCGTGCCATCAGCGACCTGCTTCGCGCACGCCAACGCCGGTGCCGTGAACACTGGCGCTCCTTCCGACCACACGAGCCCTCGCACCTTATGTCGAAGACACCGAAGATCATCTACACGCTCACCGACGAAGCACCGTATCTGGCCACGCAGTCGCTGCTGCCGATCATCGATGCCTACACCAATACTGCCGGCATCGTGGTCGAAACCCGCGATATCTCGCTGGCTGGCCGCATCCTGTCGCTGTTTCCCGAACACCTGACCGACGCGCAGAAGATCGCCGACGACCTCGGTGAGCTGGGCGCGCTGGCCACCACGCCGGAAGCCAACATCATCAAGCTGCCCAACATCAGCGCCTCGGTGCCGCAGCTCAAGGCCGCCATCGCCGAACTGCAGGGCCAGGGCTATGCGCTGCCGGCGTATCCGGACACGCCCAAGGACGATGCCGAAAAGGACATCAAGGCGCGCTACGACAAGGTCAAGGGCAGCGCGGTCAATCCGGTACTGCGCGAAGGCAATTCCGACCGCCGCGCACCGCTGTCGGTGAAGAATTACGCGCGCAAGCATCCGCACCGCATGGGCAAGTGGAGCAGCGATTCGAAGTCGCACGTGGCGCACATGGACGAGGGCGACTTCTTTGGCAGCGAGCAGTCCACCACCGTGGCCGCTGCCGGCGCGTTGAAGATCGCGTTCGTCGGCAACGACGGCAGCAGCAGCGTGTTGAAGGAAAAAGTCGCGGTCAAGGCCGGTGAAATCGTCGATGCCGCCGTCTTGAGCAAGCGCGCGCTGGCCAGCTTCATCGACGCGCAGATTGCCGATGCCAAGGCCAAGGATGTGCTGTTCTCGGTGCATCTGAAAGCCACCATGATGAAGGTCTCCGACCCGGTGCTGTTCGGCGTGGTGGTCGGCGAGTTCTACAAGGACACGTTGAGCAAGCATGCCGATGCGCTCGCGTCGGTCGGCTTCGATCCCAACAACGGCATCGGCGACCTGTATGCACGCATCGCCACGCTGCCGGAAGCGCAGCAGGCGCAGATCAAGGCCGATATCCAGGCCGAATACGCGCAGCGTCCGGCCCTGGCGATGGTCAACTCCGACAAGGGCATCACCAACCTGCATGTGCCCAGCGACGTGATCGTCGATGCATCCATGCCGGCAATGATTCGCGACTCCGGTCAGATGTGGAATGCCGAAGGCAAGCTGCAGGACACCAAGGCGGTGATCCCGGATCGCTGCTACGCCGATGTCTACCAGGCGGTGATCGATGACTGCAAGGCGCATGGCGCATTCGATCCGTCCACCATGGGCTCGGTGCCCAACGTCGGCCTGATGGCGCAGAAGGCCGAGGAATACGGCTCGCACGACAAGACCTTCCAGCTTGCCGCCGCCGGCACCGTCAAGGTCACCGACGACACCGGCGCTACTGTCTTCGAACATGCGGTGGAAGCCGGCGACCTGTGGCGCATGTGCCAGGTCAAGGACGCGCCGATCCAGGACTGGGTCAAGCTGGCCGTCGAACGTGCGCGCCTGAGCGAGACGCCTGCGGTGTTCTGGCTGGACAAGGCCCGCGCGCACGATGCGCAGGTCATCGCCAAGGTTGAAACCTATCTGAAGGATCACGACACCAACGGCCTGGATATCCGCATCCTGCCGCCGGTGGAAGCGACCACCTTCTCGCTGGAGCGCATCCGCAAGGGCCAGGACACCATCTCGGTCACCGGCAACGTGCTGCGCGATTACCTCACCGACCTGTTCCCGATCCTGGAGCTGGGCACCAGCGCCAAGATGCTGTCGATCGTGCCGCTGATGGCCGGTGGCGGCCTGTTCGAGACCGGTGCCGGTGGCTCGGCGCCCAAGCACGTGCAGCAGTTCGTCGAACAGAACAGCCTGCGCTGGGATTCGCTGGGCGAGTTCCTGGCCCTGGCCGCCTCGCTGGAACATCTGGGCAACCGTTACGACAACCCGTCGGCCACGGTGCTGGCCAAGGCGCTGGACGTGGCCAACGGCCAGTTCCTGGACAACAACAAGTCGCCGGCGCGCAAGGTCGGTGAACTGGACAACCGCGGCAGCCACTTCTATCTGGCGATGTACTGGGCGCAGGCCCTGGCTGCGCAGACCGAGGACACCGCCCTGCAGGCCAAGTTCGCACCGCTGGCCAAGGCCCTGACCGAGAACGAAGCCACCATCGTGGCCGAGCTCAACGGCGCCCAGGGCAAGCCGGTCGAGATCGGTGGCTACTACCACCCGGACCTGGCCAAGGTCAGCGAGGCGATGCGCCCGAGCAAGACCTTCAACGACGTGTTGGCCACGCTGAAGGCCTGATCCGGCGCACCTGTCGGCGGTGTGTGCAGCGATGCGACAGGCAGGGCCCGCCTCGATGAGAGGCGGGCCTTGTCGTTTCCGGCGTTTGCGTGCAACCGCGAGAACGCGGTCGTTGCGTGCCAGGTCTCACGACCTGGCAATGCCTTGCCTGCGAGGGGTCCTGCGCCTCGTTGCGAGCGGCCTGGGCATTTGGCCCACTGTGCGCCTGTTCGATTGATCCTTGCTCTCGGCTGCACGCCGCAACATGCGCTGGGTACACTGCGGCCATGAGCCAGCTCCCGTTACCGCCGCAGTCCGAGCGCCGTGCGCTGGCGATCGCCCATGCCGTGTACGACGCCTTCGAGGACTACCACGCCCGGTTTGCCGAGATCACCGCACGCGCCAAACAGCGCTTCGAAACGCGCGACTGGAGCGGCGCACGTGATGACGCGGTGGCGCGGATCGCGCTGTACGACCAGTACATCAGCGAATGCATGCTGCGCCTGCGCGCGGTACTGCTGGGGCAGGCGCACGATCGCGCGCTGTGGATGCGCGCACGCGTGCATTACGCCGCGCTGCTGCGCGGGCTGATCGATCAGGAGTTGTACAAGACCTTCTACAACACCCTGACCCGGCGTTACTTCGGCACCCACGGCGTGGATGCCGATATCGAATTCATCGCGCTGGATATCGAGCCGACCGATGCGATCACCGTGCCGGTGGCGCGGCATACGTATGCGGTCTCGCCCGGCCGGCTGACCGACATGCTGGTGCGCGTGCTCGGCGATTATTCCTTCAACGTGCCGTATGCGCATCGCACCCGCTGCGCGGCGGCGATCGCGGTGCGCCTGCTAGACGATCTCGCGCACTGGGGCGAGCACCCGGTGCGCAGTGTGGAACTGCTGGAGACGGTGTTCTATCGCGAGCGCCGCGCCTACTTGGTGGGCCGGGTGTTCGGCGAACATCGCTTCTCGCCCTGCGTCATCGCCCTGGTCAACGACGCCGCCGGCCTGCGCGCCGAAGCGGTGCTGACCCGGCGCAGCGATGTCGCGCAATTGTTCAGCAACTCGCGAAGTTACTTCCAGGCCAATCTGTCCACCGTCGGCGATGCGGTAGTGTTCTTGCGCAGCCTGCTCACCCACAAGCCGGTCGACGAGCTGTACACGATGCTCGGGCGCGCCAAGCAGGGCAAGACCGAACGCTATCGCACGTTTTTCAGCCATTTCCAGGCACATCCGTCCGAGCAGCTGGTGCATGCCGACGGCACGCCCGGCATGGTCATGGTGGTATTTACGCTGCCCAGCTATCCGCTGGTGTTCAAACTGATTCGCGACCGCTTTGCCTATCCCAAGACCATGAGCCGCGCGCAGGTCGAAGGCAAATACGAGCTGGTGTTCCAGCTCGATCGCATCGGTCGCTTGCTGGACGCGCAGCCGTATCGTTTCCTGCGGTTTCCCAAATCACGTTTCTCGCCAGCGTTGCTGGAAGAGCTGCAAACCAGCTGTGCGACGAGCCTGAGCGAAGATGGCCAGGACGTGCTGATCGCGCTGTGCTACGTGCAGCGCCGCCTGCGCCCGCTCAATCTCTACCTGCGCGAACAGCTGCCCGAAGCCGCGCATGCGGCCGCGCTGGACTACGGCCAGGCGATCAAGGACATGGCGCGCAACAACATCTTTCCCGGCGACATGCTGCTGAAGAACTTCGGCATCACCCGCCATCAGCGCGCGGTGTTCTACGACTACGACGAGCTGTGCCTGATCACCGAATGCACCTTCCGCGACTGGCCCACGCCCACCACCTACGAAGAACAGATGGCCGCCGAGCCCTGGTTCCATGTCGGCCCGCGCGACGTGTTTCCCGAGCGCTTCGCGCTGTTCATGGGCCTGCCGCCCTCGCAGCTGGAAGCGGTCAAGCACCTGCACCCGGAGCTGTTCGACCCGCAATGGTGGCGCGACCTGCAAACCCGGCTGCGCGAGGATGATTATCCGGACACGCCGCCCTACGCGGACTCGCGTCGTCTGGCGTAGCCGCCCGATGTCGACCTGCAAGGCATGGGCCATGCGAAGTGCCTGCCCGTACAAACCCCGTACCCACAAAAAAGCCCCGCAATGCGGGGCTTTTTTGTATCGAGAATGCCGACCGGATCAGCGCTTCATCGAACTGAAGAACTCGTCGTTGGACTTGGTGGTCTTCATCTTGTCCAGCAGGAATTCCATCGCCGCGATTTCGTCCATCGGGTGCAGCAGCTTGCGCAGGATCCAGATCTTCTGCAGCAGCTCCGGCTCGATCAGCAGATCTTCGCGACGCGTGCCCGAGCGGTTGATGTCGATCGCCGGGTACACGCGCTTTTCGGTGATGCGACGATTCAGGTGCACTTCGCTGTTGCCGGTGCCCTTGAACTCTTCGTAGATCACCTCGTCCATCTTGCTGCCGGTTTCCACCAGCGCCGTGGCGATGATGGTCAGCGAGCCGCCTTCTTCGACGTTACGGGCCGCACCAAAGAAGCGCTTGGGACGGTGCAGGGCATTGGCATCCACACCGCCGGTGAGCACCTTGCCGGAGCTGGGCACCACGTTGTTGTAGGCGCGTGCCAGGCGGGTGATCGAGTCGAGCAGGATCACCACATCCTTCTTGTGCTCGACCAGGCGCTTGGCGCGCTCGATCACCATCTCGGCGACCTGCACGTGACGCGCGGCCGGTTCGTCGAAAGTGGAGGAGATGACCTCGCCGCGCACGGTGCGCTGCATTTCGGTCACTTCTTCCGGGCGCTCGTCGATCAGCAGCACGATCATGTGCACTTCGGGATGATTGCTGGTGATGGCCGTGGCCACCTGCTGCATCATCATCGTCTTGCCGGCCTTGGGCGGGGAGACGATCAGCGCGCGCTGACCTTTACCCTGCGGCGCCATCAGATCCAGGATGCGGCCGGTGATGTCCTCGGTGGACCCATCGCCACGCTCCAGCCGGAAGCGCCGACGTGGAAACAGCGGGGTCAGGTTCTCGAACAGCACCTTGTTCTTGCTGGCTTCCAGCGGCTCGCCATTGATGGTGTCGACGATCGACAGCGCGAAATAGCGTTCGCCGTCCTTCGGGAAGCGGATGCGGCCGGACAGGTGATCGCCGGTGCGCAGGTTGAAGCGACGGATCTGGCTGGGCGAGATATAGGTATCGTCCGGGCCGGCCAGGTAGCTGGCTTCTGCGGCACGCAGGAAGCCGAAGCCGTCGGGCAGGATTTCCAGCACGCCGTCGGCGGCAACGCCCTCGCCGTGGCGGGTCAGCACCTTGAGCAGGGCAAAGATCACGTCCTGCTTGCGCGCGCGCGCCACGCCTTCCTGGATGTTGAGCTGATCGGCGATATCCAGCAGCTTCTGCGCCGGCATCCGCTTGAGATCGCTCAGCGAATAGACCGGGAAGCCTTCCGGCACGGCCGGGTGCGGGCGCGCGACGAACGGCTCGTTGCTGCCATCCGACGAGGGCATGCCGCCGCCACCTTCGTTGCCGAAGCGGTCGCGCCCACGGTCACGGCGGTTGCGGAAGCGGTCACGGCGGTTGCCCTGCTGGTTCTGGCCCTGGCCTTGCGGGTTCTGGCCGCCATTCTGACCCTGGTCCTGGCCCTGACTTTGCGCCTGGGGCTGACCCTGGTTCTGGCCCTGGCCCCGGTGTTGCGCCTGATTCTGGTTCTGCTGCTGCTGCGCCTGATTGAAGCGCTGCTGCTGCGTCTGGCCACCCTCGCGGGAGTCGCCATGGGTGTTGTCGTTGCCCTGGTTGCCCTGGTTGCCCTGGTTGCCCTGGCTGGCGCTGGGGGCGTTACCGGCGTAGGAGGCGCCATCGCCGGACGTCTGCGCCGGTGCCGGGTCGGCAGCGTGCGACGGTGCCTGCGGGGCACGTGGGGTCTCGGGTGCGGGGCTGGCGGGCAAGGGCAGGTTGGGCTGCTGCGCGCCACCATCGTCGGTGGCAGCGGCGGTCTTGCTCACGCGCGGCTTGCGCACGCGCTTCTCGACAGGAGCGTCGACGCTGCTCCCGGTATCGGAGGAAGGATGATCGGACAAGTGCGTGATTCCTCGCTAAGAGTGCGAGCGCCCGGCTGGGGGGCGAACTTTAGGTGATGGGAGTCTAGAAGAGGTTTCTAGAGGGGTACGTCGGCGCACGAACGTGCTCCGGATCGACTGACACTATCACCGCTGCGCGCAACCGCGCAAGCGCCTGCCTCAGCAGGATTTAACTGCTGGCGCATCACGGGGCGCCCATCGCTGGACGCCCACTCGCTCAGGCGGCCGCGCCGCCCAGGGTCTTGTCGATCATCTGGGTCAGCTGGCCCTTGCCAACCGCACCGATCTGGGTGGCCTGCACCTGCCCGTCCTTGAACAGCAACAGCATCGGGATCGAGCGCACGTGGTACTTGATGGCTAGGGCGCGGTTCTGGTCCACATTGACCTTGGCAACCTTCAGTCTGCCCTGGTATGTATCGGCCAGATCGTCCAGCACCGGGGCGATCATCTTGCAGGGTCCGCACCACTCGGCCCAGAAATCCACCAGTACCGGTTCGCCGGATTGCAGTACAGCTGTATCGAAGTCGGCATCGCCGACATGTTGAACCTTATCGCTCACGTTGGGTCTCCTGGAAACCAAAACGGCCCGCCCGAACGGGCAGGCCGCTACATTGCGTTAAACTGGGGCATTGCGCGACTGAATCAAGTGTCAGTCCTGAAGCCGCGCTGTCCGCCACAACAGCCGCAGTTTGCGACGCTGTCGGCATCGATGCAAGCCGCGCCCGGGCTGCCCAGGGCGCCTCACGAAGACGGAATAATGAGCGACAAACCGCTGACCGATTTGACTTTTTCCACGTTCGACCTGCATCCGGCGCTGATCACCGGGCTGGAGAGCGCCGGGTTCACCCGCTGTACCCCGATCCAGGCGCTGACCCTGCCGGTCGCGCTGCCGGGCGGCGATGTCGCCGGCCAGGCCCAGACCGGCACCGGCAAGACCCTGGCGTTCCTGGTGGCAGTGATGAACCGCCTGCTGATCCGCCCGGCGCTGGCCGACCGCAAGCCGGAAGACCCGCGCGCGCTGATCCTGGCGCCCACCCGCGAGCTGGCGATCCAGATCCACAAGGATGCGGTCAAGTTCGGCGCCGATCTGGGCCTGCGCTTTGCACTGGTCTACGGCGGAGTGGACTACGACAAGCAGCGCGAGCTGCTGCAGCAGGGCGTGGACGTGATCATCGCCACCCCGGGCCGGCTGATCGACTACGTCAAGCAGCACAAGGTGGTCTCGCTGCACGCCTGCGAGATCTGCGTGCTGGACGAAGCCGACCGCATGTTCGACCTGGGCTTCATCAAGGACATCCGCTTCCTGCTGCGGCGCATGCCCGAGCGCGGCACCCGGCAGACCCTGCTGTTCTCGGCCACGCTCAGCCATCGCGTGCTCGAGCTCGCCTACGAGCACATGAACGAGCCGGAAAAGCTGGTGGTCGAAACCGAGACCATCACCGCCGCACGGGTGCGCCAGCGCATCTATTTCCCGTCCGACGAAGAAAAGCAGACCTTGCTGCTGGGCTTGCTGTCGCGTAGCGAAGGCGCGCGCACCATGGTGTTCGTCAATACCAAGGCGTTCGTCGAGCGCGTGGCGCGCACGCTGGAGCGGCATGGCTACCGGGTCGGCGTGCTGTCGGGCGATGTGCCGCAGAAGAAGCGCGAGTCGCTGCTCAACCGCTTCCAGAAGGGCCAGCTCGAGATCCTGGTCGCCACCGACGTGGCCGCGCGCGGCCTGCACATCGACGGCGTCAAGTACGTCTACAACTACGACCTGCCGTTCGATGCGGAAGATTACGTGCACCGCATCGGCCGCACCGCGCGGCTGGGCGAAGAAGGCGATGCGATCAGCTTCGCCTGCGAGCGCTATGCGATGAGCCTGCCGGACATCGAGGCCTATATCGAGCAGAAGATCCCGGTCGAGCCGGTGACCGCCGAGCTGCTGACGCCGCTGCCGCGCACCGCGCGCGCGCCGGTGGAAGGCGAGGAGGCCGATGACGACGCTGGCGACAGCGTGGGTACGATCTTCCGCGAGGCGCGCGAGCAGCGGGCCGCCGAAGAGCAGCGTCGCGGCGGTGGTCGCAGCGGCCCGGGCGGCGCATCGCGCAGCGGCAGTGGCGGCGGTCGTCGCGACGGCGGCAGTGCCGATGGCAAGCCGCGTCCGCGTCGCAAGCCGCGAGTGGAGGGCGAAGCCCCGGCAGCGGCCGCGCCGGGCGAAACGCCGGTGGTTGCCGCCGCGTCGGTCGAGGCACCGTCCACCATCGTGGCCGATGCCGAGCGCGCGCCGCGCAAGCGGCGCCGTCGTCGCAACGGCCGCCCGGTCGAAGGGGCCGAGCCGGCAGTGGCTTCCACACCGGTCGCCGCACCTGCGGCACCGCGCAAGCCCACCCAGGTGGTCGCCAAGCCGGTGCGCAGCGCCGCCAAGCCGTCCGGCAGCCCGTCGCTCCTGAGCCGCATCGGTCGTCGCCTGCGTTCGCTGGTCTCCGGCAACTGATTGCTTGCGGCTTCAATCGCATCGCCGGGCTCCGGCGATGCGACGCAAGCGCTGGCGCTCCGGCATAATCGCTGGATGACCGTTCTGCGTTTCGACAACGTCAGCAAGCACTACGCCGGTGGCCACCAGGCGCTGACCGATGTCAGCTTCGAAGTGGCCGATGGCGAGATGCTGTTCGTGACCGGCCACTCCGGCGCCGGCAAAAGTACCCTGCTCAAATTGATCCATCTCAGCGAGCGGCCCAGCCAGGGCACGGTGCTGCTGGGCGAGCGCAACCTGCTCAAGGTACGCGGCCGGCAGATTCCACTGCATCGTCGTCAGGTGGGTGCGGTCTACCAGGACCATCGCCTGCTCAACGACCGCAGCATCGCCGAGAACGTGGCCTTGCCGTTGATCCTGCGCGGCACCCGCCGTGCCGAGATCGGCAAGCGCGTGCGTTCGGCATTGGAGCGGATCGGGCTGGCCCATCGCGAGAAGGCGCTGCCGTCGCAGTTGTCGGCCGGCGAGCAGCAACGCGTGGGCATTGCCCGCGCCATCGTCGGCGAGCCGCGCCTGCTGGTGGCCGATGAGCCCACCGGCAATCTCGACCCGGCACTGGCTGCCGAAATCATGCAGTTGTTCGCCGAGCTGCCGGCACGCGGTACCAGCGTGCTGGTGGTCAGTCACGACCTGGCCCTGCTCAAGCAGATGCGCAAGCGCGTGCTGATCCTGGACCACGGCCGGCTGGTCGACGACATCTCGCCGCAGGATCTGGCCGAATGAGCAAGCCCGCCAATACCGAAGCCGTCGCCCCCTCGCGGTTCGGCGTGTGGATCGACCACCATCTGCACAGCATCGCCTTCAGCCTGGGGCGGGCCATGCGCAAGCCCTGGGCCACCTTGCTGACCATCGTGGTGATGGCGCTGGCGCTGGCCTTGCCGCTGGGGCTGTCGATCGCGCTGGACAACGTCAAGTTACTGGCCGGCAGCGTGCAGCAGTCGCGCGAGATCAATCTGTTCCTGAAGGTCGAGATCGGTGCCGAGGCCGCGCAGGCGCTGGCCGGTGAACTGCGTGGCCGCCCGGACGTTGCCCAGGTCACGTTGCGCACGCCGGCGCAGGGGCTGGCCGAGCTGCGCGAGAGCGCCAAGCTCGACGAGGCGATCGACGCACTCGGCGACAACCCGCTGCCCACGCTGTTGATCGTCACGCCCACCGAGACGGCCGACGATGCGCAACTGGCCGGCGCACTGCACGCCTTGCCGCAGGCCGACCAGGTGCAGCACGACGCGCTGTGGCGCAAGCGCCTGGATGGCTGGCTGCATTTCGGCGAGCGGCTGGTGCAGGTGCTGTCGGCACTGCTGGGGATCGGCGCGGTGCTGGTGGTCGGCAACACGGTGCGGCTGGATATCCAGTCGCGGCGCGAGGAAATCGGCGTGCTGCAGTTGCTGGGCGCCAGCGATGGCTTCATCCGGCGCCCGTTCCTGTATCTGGGTGCCTGGTACGGGCTCGGTGCCGGCGCCGTGGCGCTGGCGCTGATCGCCGCCTCCGGGCTGGCGCTGCGCGCGCCGTTGGCGAGCCTGGCCGACAGTTACGGCAGCTCCTTTACCCTGCACGGGCTGGATCTGCTGCATTCTGCGATGGTGCTGGTCGGCACCCTGGTCCTGGGCTGGCTGGGCGCCTGGCTGGTCACCGGTCATTTCCTTCGCCAGACCCGTCCCACCGAGACCTGAGGCCTGCCATGCATCCACCAGATCTCAAGCATCTGATCAGCGACGCGCCGCGCGTGATGGTGGTCGATGGCTCCAAGCTGGTGCGCAAGCTGATCGCCGATGTGCTGCAGCGGGATCTGCCCAACGTGCAGGTGATCGGCTGCTCCAGCATCGCCGAAGCGCGCCAGGCGCTGGAAGCCGGTGCGGTGGATCTGGTCACCACCTCGCTGTCGCTGCCCGACGGTGACGGCCTGACGCTGGCGCGCAGCGTGCGCGAGGCGGCCGGCCAGGCCTATGTGCCGGTGATCGTGGTCTCCGGCGACGCGCAGCAGCATCTGGTGGAGCGTCGCTTCACCGAGTACGTCACCGACTACTTCGACAAGGCGCTGGGCCACGAAGCCCTGGCGACCTTCATCCGCGGCTATGTGCAGCCCGAGCCGGTGGTCGGCGCGACCGTGCTGTACATCGAGGACAGCCGGGTGGTGGCCGAGGCGACCAAGCGCATGCTCGAGCGGCAGAGCCTGAAGGTCATCCACGTACTCACCGCCGAGGACGCCTTTGCGCTGCTGACCGCCGAATCGCTGGGCCGCACCGAACGCCGCATCGACGTGGTGCTGACCGACGTCACCCTGAAGGGCGAGCTCAACGGCCGTGACGTGGTCGAGCGCATCCGCATCGATTTCGCCTACGGCAAGCGCCGCCTGCCGGTGCTGGTGATGACCGGCGACACCAATCCGCGCAACCAGTCAGAACTGCTGCGCGCCGGCGCCAACGATCTGGTGCAAAAACCCATCGAAGAACGTCTGCTGGTGACCAAGGTGCTGTTCCAGCTGCGCCTGGCACGGCTCGAGGACCAGGCCGTCACGCTATGACCGAAGTGGCAGAAGTGGAAGCGCGTATCCAGCTGGAACCGTCATGGAAGGCGCGGGTGGGCGATTGGCTGCTGCGCCCGGAGATGCAGGCGCTGTCTGCATTCCTGCGCCAGCGCAAGGCGGCCGGGGCGCGGGTGTTCCCGCCGGGTCCGCAGATCTTTGCCGCCTTCGACGCCACCCCGTTCGAGCAGGTCAAGGTGGTGATCCTGGGCCAGGACCCGTATCACGGCGAAGGCCAGGCGCATGGGCTGTGCTTTTCGGTGCTGCCTGGCGTGCCGGTGCCGCCGTCGCTGCTCAACATCTACAAGGAGATCCAGGACGACCTGGGGATTGCGCGGCCGGACCATGGCTATCTGATGCCGTGGGCGCGCCAGGGCGTGCTGCTGCTCAATGCGGTGCTGACGGTGGAGCAGGGCCGGGCCGGCGCGCACCAGAACAAGGGCTGGGAAGGCTTTACCGACCACGTCGTGGAGACCCTCAACCGCGAGCGCGAAGGCCTGGTGTTCCTGCTCTGGGGCAGCTATGCGCAGTCCAAGGGCAAGGTCATCGACCAGGCGCGCCATCGCGTGTTCAAGGCCCCGCATCCGTCGCCGTTGTCGGCGCATCGCGGCTTTCTGGGCTGCCAGCACTTTTCCAAGACCAACGAACACCTGCAGCGCCGCGGGCTGGGCCCGATCGACTGGTCGCTGCCGCCGCGCAACACGCTGGACACCACTTCGGCCAGCGGCTGAACGGCGCTGGCGCCGTTGCATTTCGCGACGTGGTTGTCACGGTCTGCGCAGGGCGGCGGTGGTAGCGTAGGAGCCAGAATTCGGAAACTGCGCCGTAGAACGACGGCGATGCCAAAAGCCCGAACGTCCTATAAATGGAACGCTGGGAACTCTTCCTGTACCCGGCAGTCCAATAGTTCGACTGCTAAGATGGTGCCCTATGAACCAGATTACCTCGACTGCCCTTGTGGCAAACAATCTCCCGATTCCCAGTGCGCTCGGTTCGCTGGACGCCTACATCGGTGCCGTGCACCAGATCCCGGTGCTGTCGGTCGATGAGGAACAGAATCTTGCCCGTCGCTTCCGTGACGAGCTGGATCTGGATGCCGCGCGCGAACTGGTCCATTCCCACCTGCGCTTCGTGGTGCACGTCGCTCGCGGCTACAACGGCTACGGCCTGCCACTGGGCGACCTGATCCAGGAAGGCAATATCGGCCTGATGAAGGCGGTCAAGCGCTTCGACCCGGAAATGGGCGTGCGCCTGGTCAGCTTCGCAGTGCACTGGATCCGTGCTGAGATGCACGAGTTCATCCTGAAGAACTGGCGCATCGTCAAGGTCGCCACGACCAAGGCGCAGCGCAAGCTGTTCTTCAACCTGCGCAAGTCCAAGACCCGCCTGGGCTGGCTCAATGCCTCCGAAGTGACGGCCGTCGCCAAGGACCTGAACGTCTCCGAGCGCGAAGTGATGGAGATGGAGTCGCGTCTGTCCGGTCGCGATATCGGCTTCGATGCCTCGTCCGACGAAGACGACGATCACGGCCCGCCGTCGCCGGTGAGCTACCTGGTGGCCAACGACGAAGATCCGTCGCAGGCCTACGAGCGTCACGACAGCGAAGACAATCAGCTGCAGTTGCTGCGCGAAGGCATGGCCGGCCTGGACACGCGCTCGCGCGACATCGTCAAGCGTCGCTGGCTGGATTCCGACTCCAAGGTGACGCTGCAGGAGCTGGCCGACGAGTACGGCGTGTCGGCCGAGCGTATCCGCCAGATCGAGGCGAACGCGCTGAAGAAGATGAAGGCACTGTTCGTGGCCTGATCCTTCGATCATGCCCCAGGTGTTGCACAAACGGCCCGGTTTTCCGGGCCGTTTGCATGTGTGGTGCTGGCGATACATCGCGTGCGAAGACACGTGGTTGTCCACTGCTGATCGACCACGCACTGCGGCCGCCCGCATCACTCCGGCAGGCGCGCCACCGGCAGGTGCCAGCCGTAGCGGATGGCCATGAAACGCAGCCCGAAACAGACCAGCGCGCCGGTCGCCAGCGACCAGGCCTGCGGCACCTCAAGCACGTGCCCGATCGCGACCAGGCCGCCGCCGGCCAGCGCGGCGACGGCGTACAGCTCGGCCTGCAGCACCACCGGCGTACGCGCCACCAGCAGATCGCGGGCGATGCCGCCGCCGATGCCGCTGAGCATGCCCAGCAAGGTCGCGCTGAGCGGGCTGAGCTGGTAGTCGAGCGCCTTGCTGGTGCCGTAGACCGCAAACAGCGCCAGCCCGGCCGCGTCGAACAGCTGCACCGGGTTGCGCAGCCGTTCCACCGCCGCATGCCAGTAGAAACCGGCCACGCCGGCCAGGCAGGCGACCAGCAGGTACTGCGGATGCACCAGCGCCGCTGGCGGGGTGGCGCCGATCAGCACATCGCGCACGATGCCGCCGGACACCGCCGCCGCGCATGACAGCACCAGCACGCCGAACAGATCCAGGCGATTGCGCACCGCCACGGTGGCGCCGCTGAGGGCGAACACGAAGGTACCGAGCAGATCCAGCAGGAACAGGAGAGTGGCCACGATCAGACCGTCGCATCAGGCCGCACAGCATCGCGTACGGCCCGTAGCGCTGTCATCCGTCCTTGCTGCTGGGCGGCGGGTCGTCGGTGGCGCCGCCGAAGATGATGCGCGCGGCACGCTGGTAGCTCCAGTACGCCATCGCCCAGTTCACCAGCACCACGAAGCGGTTGCGGAAGCCGATCAGGAAGTACACGTGCGCGGCCAGCCAGAACCACCAGGCCACGATGCCGGAGAGCTTGAGCTTGCCGACATGCACGATGGCGGCCATGCGGCCGATCGTGGCCAGGTTGCCGTAGTCCTGATAGCGGAAAGCCGGCGCAGGCTGGCCGCGATGGCGGGCGCGGATCGCCTTGGCGATGTGCTTGCCCATCTGCTTTGCCGCCGGTGCCACGCCCGGCACCGGGCGGCCGTCCTGCTGGACCGCGGCCAGGTCGCCGCCGACAAAGATCTCCGGGTGGCCGGGCACGCTCAGGTCCGGCTGCACCAGCACGCGGCCGGCGCGGTCCAGCGGCACGCCGAGCGTGCGCGCCAGCGGCGATGCGGCCACGCCGGCGGCCCACACCACCGTGCGT
This sequence comes from Xanthomonas sp. CPBF 426, assembly GCF_903989465.1. NCBI lineage: Bacteria > Pseudomonadati > Pseudomonadota > Gammaproteobacteria > Lysobacterales > Lysobacteraceae > Xanthomonas > Xanthomonas sp. CPBF 426. The sequence continues at coordinate 4,318,089 of NZ_LR861805.1, read as the reverse complement.
GCAGGCACGAAGGTGTCGCCCAACTGGTAGCCCAGCGCATCGATATGGGTGACCGGCGTGCCGGTGTGCACTTCCACCCCCAGGCGCTCGAGCTGCTTGCGCGCCTTGGCGGTGAGATCGTCCGGGAACGAGGGCAGCACGCGTGGGCCAGCTTCGACCAGGCGCACGCGTGCCTGTTGCGGGTCGATATGGCGGAACTCGTTCTTGAGCGTGTGGCGGGCGATCTCGGCCAGCGTGCCGGCCAGCTCGACGCCGGTCGGGCCGCCGCCGACCACGGCAAAACTCAGCCAGGCCGCGCGTGCGGCCGGGTCGGATTCGGCTTCGGCACGCTCGAAGGCGAGCAGCAACTTGCGCCGCAACACCAGCGCGTCGTACAGCGTCTTCAGGCCGGGCGCGTGCTCGGCCCATTGATCGTTGCCGAAGTAGGCATGGGTGGCGCCGGTAGCCAGCAGCAGCATGTCGTAGCCGAGCGCGTTGCCATCGGCGAGCACCACTTCGCGGCGGGCCGGTGCGATTTCGGCAACGTCGCCGAGCAGCACCTCGACGTTGCGCTGTTCGCGCAGGATGTGGCGCAGCGGCGCGGCAATATCCGGTGCCGACAGGCCGGCGGTGGCGACCTGATACAACAGCGGCTGGAACAAATGGTGGTTCTGGCGGTCGATCAGGGTGATGCGGATGCCAGGATCGTCGAGCGCGCGGGTGGCCCATAAGCCGGCAAAACCGCCACCGACCACCACCAGGTGCAGCGGAGCTTGGGAGGGGGAAGTAGTCATCGTCAGGTCTGATGGAATGCGACGCGGGCGCATCAGCATGCCGCATCGGCAATGAACATGACGCCTGAAGGCGTCCCGCCTGCGGCATCATGTCGCATCTCATCGACCTGGTGACCGCATGCCGGCATTACCCCCACCGTTGCCACCACCACCTTCTTCGCCCGCGATGGCAGCGGCTGCCGCGCGGACGCCCGGAAAGCAGGTCAGTGGCGTCACGATCGGGCTGATCGGGCTGGGGGCCTGCGTGGTGCTGTTCGGCATGGTGGTGCTGGGCGCGCTGGGCTGGCTGATCGTCTTCGGCTGGTCGCTGTTCGCGGATCAGGCACGCGCCGCACTGCAGGACGATGCGGTGGTGCAGGAACAGATCGGCCGGATCCACACGATGCGGGTGGATCTGGTGCGCACCGGTCTGGCGCCGGGCGCCGACGATTTCGTGTTCACCGTGGAGGGCGATCGCGGCCGCGGCCGCGTGCATGCCACCTGGGTCAGCGGCGGGGCCGAGCGCGAGATCCTGAGCGATGGCGTGCTGACCATGCACGATGGCAGCCAATACACGCTGCCATCGGCCGATGCCGACGCCACCGAAACGGACGACGCAAGCGACACCGCCAGCGACACCGACTCTGCCGACACCTTCGAGGAATGACCATGATCGACAATCCCGACAAACGCATCGCCCTGCTGATCGATGCCGACAACGCGCCGGCCGGCAAGATCGACGTGGTGCTGGCCGAAGTGGCGCGCTATGGCGTGGCCAACGTGCGCCGCGCCTACGGCAACTGGAAGAGTCCGCACCTGAAGAACTGGGAAGCGGCGCTGCACGAATATGCGATCCGGCCGATCCAGCAATTTGCCTACAGCTCGGGCAAGAACGCCTCGGACATGGCGATGGTGATCGATGCGATGGACCTGTTGTATGCGCGCAACCTGGATGGCTTTGCGATCGTCTCCAGCGATGCGGACTTCACTCCGCTGGTGATGCGGCTGCTCACCGATGGCATGAAGGTGTATGGCTTCGGCGAAAAGAAAACCCCGGCGCCGTTCGTCAATGCCTGTTCCAAGTTCACCTATGTCGAAGCGCTGGGCGAGCAGGCGGCAGCGGCCAGCGACACCGCCGCCGGCCGCAAGGACGCCACCGCGCTGCGCGGCGACACCCGGCTGGTGCAGATGCTGCGCAATGCGATCGACAGTGCCTGCGAAGACGATGGCTGGGCGCATCTGGGTGCGGTGGGCAAGCAGGTGGCCAACCAGGCCTCGTTCGACCCACGCAACTACGGCTATCGCAAGCTCAGCGACCTGGTGCGCGCGATCGGCTTGTTCGACATCAAGCAGGACGAGCAGGCCCTGTGGGTGCGCGATGCGCCCAAGGGCGGGCGGGCGAAAACAGCGCAGCCAGCGGCCGCTCTCGCCACGCAGGCGACTTCCACAAAGCGCCCGGCGCGCACCACGCCCAAGCCGGCAGCGGGGAAATGACCATGGCTGACGCTGCAACGCCATCGGCTGCAGGGAACGGCCCGATCACGCTATGGGGGCGGCGTAATTCCAGCAATGTGCGCAAGGTGCTGTGGTGCGCCGAAGAAGCCGGGCTGTCGTATACCTCCATCGAAGTCGGCGGTGCGTTTGGTCATAACGACACGCCCGCCTATCGCGCGTTGAATCCCAACGGCCTGGTGCCGACGCTGCAGGATGGTGAGTTGGTGCTGTGGGAGTCCAACGCGATCGTGCGTTACCTGGCCGCGCAATATGCGCCGGCCCTGTATCCGCAGGCGCCGGCCGAACGCGCGCTGGGCGATCGCTGGATGGACTGGACCACCTCGACGTTTGCCGGCGTGTTTCGCGACCTGTTCTGGGGCGTGCTGCGCACACCGGAGGCCGAGCGTGATCCTGCGCGCATCGCCGCGGCGCTGGCGCGCTCGGGCGAACTGCTGGCACGCGCCGATGCGGCCCTGGCGCAGCAGCCGTATCTGTCCGGCGTGCAGTTTGCGATGGGCGATATTCCGCTCGGCAGCTTCATCTACGCCTGGTTCGAAATGCCGATCGAGCGCCCCGCGCTGCCGCATCTGCAGGCGTGGTATCAGCGCTTGCGCGCGCGGCCTGCCTACCAGCGTGGCGTGATGACCGCGCTGACCTGAGTGTCGGGTCTGCGCGCAAGCCAGCGCGGTGCATGGCAGGCAGCACGCGTGCCGCCGACCTCACACGCTGCTGCAAGGCAGTCGGCCCCGTGCACCGCGCGTCCCGGCAGCTCACGTTGTCTGTAGGAGCGCACCCGGGCGCGACGGCATCGCCGGTAACGCCGCGTCGCGCCCGGGTGCGCTCCTACAACGCACGATCCCACCGCGCGGCTTGCTGGCCTCGCGTTGTGTGTAGGAGCGCACCTGGGCGCGAGGGCATTGCCGGTAACGCCGTCGCGCCCGGGTGCGCTCCTACGGAGCGTGGGCGCATTGGCTAGAACGTGAGTCTAGTAGCAGCGCGGTGCGCGATACGCCTGCACTAGTACAGATCGATCGGATCCACATCCAGCGACCAGCGCACGCGCCGCGCCTGCGGTAGCGCATGGATCGCCGGCAGCTGCGCGTCCAGCAGACGATGCAGCGCCGAACGCTGTTGCGCGGACAACAGCAACTGGGTGCGCTGGAAACCGGCGCGGCGCGGCATCGGTGCCGGCATCGGGCCGTAGCATTCCACTGCGGCAAACGCGGGCGACTGCGTGGTGGTGTCCGCCGTGGTCAGGCCACGCACCGCCAGCAGGAACTGGTTGGCCGCTGCCACATCCTTGGCTTCGGCGCGGAACAGCGCCAGATGCGCGAATGGCGGAAATCCCGCAGCCTGGCGCTGCTGCAGTTCGGCATCGGCAAAGGCGTGGTAGCCGCCGTTGACCAGGGTCTGCAGCAAGGGATGTTCGGGGTGGTGGGTTTGCAGCCAGACCTCGCCGGGACGGTCGGCGCGTCCGGCGCGTCCGGCCACCTGGATCAGCTGCTGGGAGAGTTTCTCGGCGGCACGGAAGTCGGCCGAGAACAGGCCTTCGTCGATGCCGACCACCACCACCATGGTCAGCCGTGGCAGGTCGTGGCCCTTGGCCAGGATCTGGGTGCCGACCAGGATGCCGGCGGCGCTGCCCAGGCGCGCCAGCTGGGTTTCCAGCGCGTCGCGGCGCTGGGTGGTGCTGCGGTCGATGCGCACCACCGGAAAGTCCGGGAACGCCTCGGTCAGGCGTTCTTCCAGCCGCTCGGTGCCGATGCCTTGCGGCTGCAGCGCCAGGCTGGCGCAGGCCGGGCAGGCCAGCGGTGCGGGCTGGCGCGCGCCGCAGTGGTGGCATTGCAGGCGCCGGCCACCGGCGTGCACGGTCATCGGGGTCTGGTGCAGCGGCGTGCTGCAGCGCTGGCAGGCGGCGGTCCAGCCGCAGTCGTGGCACAGCAGCACCGGCGCATAGCCGCGGCGGTTCTTGAACACCAGCACCTGCTCGCCGCGCGCCAGGGTGGCGCCAATGCCGGCCAGCACTTCCGGCGACAGGCCGTCCTTGAGCGGGCGCTTGCGCACGTCGAGCACGCGCACGCGCGGCGGACGCGCCTCGCCGGCCCGACGCGACAGGCGCAGATGCTGGTAGCGGCCGGAATAGGCGTTGTGCAGGCTTTCCAGTGATGGCGTGGCGCTGCCCAGGATCACCGGCACATCCAGCGCCTTGCCGCGCACCAGCGCGAAGTCGCGGGCGTGATAGCGAATGCCGTCCTGCTGCTTGTAGCTGCCGTCGTGTTCTTCGTCGATCACGATCAGCCCGGCATTGGGCAGCGGGGTGAACACCGCCGAGCGCGTGCCGACGATCAGCTTGGCTTCGCCGCGCCAGGCTGCCGCCCACACCCGCGCGCGCTCGCCATCGGACAGCCCCGAATGCAGCGCGTGCACCGGCACGCCCAGGCGGGCGCGGAAGCGGCCCAGCGTCTGCGGGGTCAGGCCGATCTCCGGCACCAGCACCAGCGCCTGGCGACCGGCCGCCAGGCAGTCGGCGATTGCCTGCAGGTAGACCTCGGTCTTGCCGCTGCCGGTGACGCCGTCGAGCAGATAGGTGGCAAAACCGCGCTGCGCACGGATGGCGTCGGCGGCGGCCTGTTGTTCGTCGTTGAGCTGCGGGCCGCTGCCGGGGCGGGGCGGGATGCTGTCGGCCGGCACCGCCACGCGCGCGGCATAGTCGCGTTTGGCCAGGCTGCGTGCGGCCTCGCGCCATTGCGGCAGCAACGGGTCCAGCTGTTCTTCGCCCAGCGCACCGGGCAGCAGCAGGGCGGCCAGCAAGGCGGGGCGGCTGCCGGCGCGCAGGCTGGCGGCGCCGGTGCGCCCGGCCTCGGTCAGTTGCCAGGCCCAGGCATGGGTCTCGGCCAGCGGCTCGCCGCGGCGCAACGGGCCGGGCAGGGCGCTGGACTGGGCCTCGCCCAGCGGGGCGTGGGTATAGCGCGCCAGCCATTGCAGTGAACGGGCCAGCTCGTCAACCAGCAGCGGAGCGTCGTCGCACCATGCCAGCGCCGCGCGCAGCCCCTCGGCGGAGGCCAACTGCCCGATCTCCACCACCACCCCGACCAGCTCGCGTGGCCCGAACGGCACCCGCACCCGGCAGCCGACTCGCGCCGGGTCGGTCAGCGGGGCCTCGGCCGGGGGCAGATAGTCGAACAGTTGGGGCAGCGGCACCGGCAAGGCGACGCGCAGGGTGGCGACGGTCGAAGACATCCGGCCAGTCTACCGACCCTGTCCAGTACCCGGCACGGGCCTGCCGATGGCGCCGGATCGGTGCGCGGGCTTACAACGTGTTTGTGTGACCGAAGTGATAAATCCGACGTAAACCTATGTGAGGGTTAAGGAAACGGGTTTATCCACACTGCCTGTGGATAAGCCTGTGAATTAGTCTCGTGCTCCACGCTGTGAAGGCGGATTCACTAGCCTCTGCAACCTGTTGGACATTTTTTAGCCAATCGGCTTAAAGCCATCAGGATCAATAACTTAGGCGTGAAACACGAATGCAACAAAGAAAAATCAACAGTTGACAGACGCCTGCGTATCGGCATGTCTGCCGCTGTGCACAACCCGCGTCGATGACGGCGGTCGGCGGCAGCGGAGCGCAGCGTAGCCGGGTCGATCTGTCAAGCCATCGGCGGGGGCCGATTGCGTCGGTATCATGCCGGCCGATGCTGGAGTTCTCATGACCGTAGTCCCCGACGCCCCTGTCACCCCTGCCGCGTTGTCAGCGTTTTTGCGCGGTGTCGAACGCCGGGGTCTGGTGCTCGCACAACTACAATGTGGCGATGGCGCGGCGGCCGAGCGGGCCTTGGCGGCTGCGTTGCGGGCGTTCAGCAGCCAGGCGGCGGGTCGCCCGATGGCCGGCTGGCCGATGCGCTTCTGGAGCCTGCTGGCAACCGCCCCGCCGCTGCGACGCGAGCCCATGCCGGGGACCTGGTTGCCTCCGTTCACCGCACTGGGGCGGATGCAGACCACCGACCGCCTGGCGCTCCTGCTGCGTATCGTCGCCGGGCTGGAAGAAGAACCCGCCAGCGAGGTGCAAGGCATCGAGGTGGGGGCCTATCGACAGTCCCTGGCCCGCGCCTGCCCGCGCGATGCGGCCGGCAACCCGGACGCGCAGGCCTGGCGGGTGCTGGCCGAGGCGGCGCAGCAGGAGTTGCGCGACCTCGGCCCGGCCCAGGTGAGCCGGCTGGCACAGCTGCGTGAGTCGGCCCTGGCCGGCATGCCGTTGCAGCCTGCCGCGGCCGCGCCCGTGGCTGCCACCGCCGAGGCGCGGCGCCCGGCCGCACCGCGCGCCCGGCCTGCCCGCCAATGGCATTGGCCACGGATCGACCGCCGCCACGCCGGCATCGTGCTGGCTGTGCTGGCATTGGCGCTGCTGCTCGCGGCGCTGGGCTGGTGGTGGACGCATCGCCGGCCGGCGCTGCCGCCCGAGCCGGTCTCGCAGGCCCCGGCCGGCGTGCTGCACGTCACCGATGCCGCGCCGGTGCTGGTGGAAGACCTTCCCGCCGCCGACCTGCCGGACGCGGTGGCAAACCCCGGCCTGGATCCGCGCGACCAGGCGATGCTGGCCGATCCGGACCTGGAACTGGCGCGTTCGGCCGATTTCTACGCCTGGTACGCGGCCGGGCATCCGGTGCCGGCCGACGAATCCGGCGCGCATGCCACTGCCGCCACTGCCCAGCCTGCCGCCGCCGCCCTGGAGACCGTCGATGCCGACAATTAAGTGGTGCGGCCTGCTGGCGTTGGCCGCGGTCGGCATGGCCGCAGCGCAAACCCTGCCGGCGCCGTTGGAAGAAGGCAGCGCGCGCGCGCCGGCGCCCGCGGCCTCCACGCCCGCAACCCCGAGCGCCGCGCAGCAACGCGCGCGCTGGGACGCATTGACGCCTGCGCAGCGGTCCGAGCTGCGCGCCCGCTATGCGGCCTGGAAGGGGCTCACCGCCACCGACCGGGTGGTAGTGCGGCAGGCACGCGAGCGTCTGCATGGCTTGCCCGACGACCAGCAGCGCGCGCTGCGCACGCAGTTCACCGCGATGGATCGCCTGCATCGCGATGGCTGGCGCCTGGGCTCGCAGCTGGGCGCGTTCTATCCGCAGTTGCAGCCCTTGATCGGCTATGTGCCACCAGCGCAGCGCGACACGTTGCTGGCGGCGCTGCGCAGCCTGGATGCCGGGCAGCTGGAGCAGTTGGCGGTGCTGGCACAACGCACGCCGCCGCAGGAGCGCGATGCCCTGCGCGACGCCCTGCTTGCGCAGGCACCGGCAACGCGCAGCGCCTGGTTGAAGCGCCAGCTGGCGCGCTAAGCGGCAGCGGCGGGACGGCGCCGGCGCACCGGCCCCCGCGCTGGCGTCGTCTCCACGCGTGCTCGGTGCCCATCCTCGATGCCGCGCACCGAGGCGGATACGGCGTGGAGGGCATGCAGGGCTGCCGTCTTCGGCAGTGCAGTTGCCCAGGGGGCGATCGTCACGCCGCAGGACATCGACTCCGCTCGTGCCTGGGCATCCGGGTCCGGGGGGCCGGCCACCACGTCCGCCTGACGTGGCGCATCTGCCGGCCCGTGTGTTCCCGGCGTGGCGTGGTCTTTCCGGCGACCAACTGCCCATCCCGGAAGTCCGGGTAAGATAGCGGCCCCACGCGACCCGGTGCCAGCGCCTCCCGGCACGGCCGTAGTCAGCGCAGCGATCGGTTTTCATGTCTGTCTCTTCTGCACCCACCTCCGCGACGCCGCGCTTCGCCGCGGAAGTGCGCACCACCGGCCTGCTCGCATTGCCGCTGGTGCTCGGCCACGTCTCCACCGGCCTGATCGGGTTTGTCGACAACGTCATCGCCGGCCACCACGGCACCGCCACGCTGGCGGCGGTCACCATCGGCACCTCGCTGCTGTGGCTGCCGATGCTGGTGCCGATCGGCACGCTGATCTCGTTGACCGCCTCGGTCTCGCAGCTGCGCGGTGCCGGCCGCGAGCACGAGATCGGCCCGCTGTTCCGCCAGGCCCTGTGGCTGTCGCTGGGACTGGGTGCGGTGATGTTCGCGTTCCTGAGCGCGGTGCCGCCGCTGCTGCCCACCTTCGGGATTGCGCCGGACATCGTGCCGGGCGCAACCGACTTCCTGCACGCGGTGCGCTGGGGCGGGCCGGCGCTGACGTTCTACTTCTGCATGCGCTACCTCAGCGAGGGCATGCACTGGACCCTGCCGACCATGCTGCTGGGCTTTGGCGGCCTGCTGGTGCTGGCGCCGCTGGGCTATGCATTGACCTATGGCAGATTCGGCTTCGCCGAGCACGGTGCGCAAGGCCTGGGCATGGCCTCGGCGATCACCATGTGGGTGCAGGCCAGCGTGTTTGCGCTGTATCTGTGGCGCTCGCGTCGCTTTGCGCATCTGCAGTTGTTCGCCCATCTCGAGGGGCCGCGCTGGCGCGCGATTGGCGACCTGTTGCGCACCGGTCTGCCGATCGGCATCACCGTGCTGATGGAGGGCGGCCTGTTCATCGTCACCGCCCTGTTGATCGGCCGGCTCGGCTCCACCGAAGCGGCCGCGCACCAGATTGCGATCAACGTCGCGCAGCTGTGTTTCATGATTCCGATGGGCGTGGCCGAGGCCACCACCGTGCGGGTCGGGCATGCGGTCGGGCGCGGCGATCCGCTGGGCATGCGGCGCGCGGCCTGGGCCGGCTACGCCATCGTGCTGGGCACCCAGGCCTTGTCGGCCAGCGTGCTGTTGCTGGGCCACGATGCCATCGTGAGCGTCTATACCGATGACGTGGCGGTGGCGGCGCTGGCGTCGGTGCTGCTGCTGTTTGCCGCCACGTTCCAGTTTCCCGATGGCATCCAGGTGCTGTCCAGCGGCGCGCTGCGCGGGCTCAAGGACACCCGCGTGCCGATGTTCCTGGCGATGTTCTCGTACTGGGGTGTCGGCATGCCGATCGGCGCCGGGCTCGGCCTGGGGCTGGGCTGGGGACCGCAAGGCATGTGGATCGGCCTGATCCTGGGCCTGACCGTGGCGTCGGTCCTGATGGGCTTGCGCTTCCGGCAGACCAGCCGGCGACTGACTGCCGGCACGACCCCCTGACTTCCAGCGCATGCCGCGCGCGCCACGCAGCCGGTATGCTGGACACCATTGAATTGCATGCAGCGTCTTTCGACGGAGTTTTCCATGAACCACCCCGTGCGTCGCAGTCCCATCGCCAGTTTCTTCGTCGGCCTTTGGGATGTGATGAATTTCACCCGGCGCCTGATCTTCAACCTGGTGTTCTTCGGTTTTCTGTTCCTGATGCTGCTGCTGTTCGTGGTGGCGATCGCGCGGGGCGACGGCACCAAGCCGCTGGCCGAGCGCACCACCCTGGTGATCAACCCCGAGGGCACGCTGGTCGAGCAGTTCAGCGCCGATCCGGTGAGCCGCTCGCTGGCCAAGGCGGTCGGCGACAAGAGCGCCGAGGAAGTGCAGCTGCGCGATCTGGTGCGGGTGATCGAGGCGGCCGGCAAGGACCGCAAGATCGAGCGGGTGGTGTTGAACCTGGACAAGTTCCAGCCGGCCGGTTTCGCCTCGCAGCGTGAAGTGGCCGCGGCGCTGCAGAAGCTGCGCACCTCCGGCAAGCAGATCGTCGCCTTCAGCGAGAGCATGAGCCAGGGCCAGTACCTGCTGGCCGCGCAGGCCAACGAGGTCTATCTCGACCCGATGGGCAGCGTGCTGCTGGAAGGACTTGGCCGCTACCGGCAGTACTTCCGCGAAGGCCTGCAGGACAAGCTCGGCGTGGACGTGCATCTGTTCCGTGTGGGCGAGTACAAGTCCGCCGCCGAGCCGTACATCCTCGATGCCGCGTCGGCCGACGCCAAGGAAGCGGACCTGTTCTGGATGAATGACGTCTGGCAGCGCTACCTGGCCGATGTCGGCACCGCGCGCAAGCTCAGCCCGGCGCAGCTGAGCGCCGGCATCGATACGCTGCCCGAGGGCGTGACCGCCGCCGGTGGCGACCTGGCCAAGTTCGCGCTGCAGCAGAAGCTGGTCGACGGGCTCAAGACCCGCGAGGAAGTCGATGCGCTGCTGACCAAGCGCGGCGTGGCCGACAGCGATGCCGACAGCGGCTTCCGCAACATCGGCTTCAACGACTATCTGAGCCAGCTGCAGGCGCAGCGTTCGGCGATGGACAGCCGCCCGCAGGTGGCCGTGGTGGTGGCCGCCGGCGAGATCAGCGGCGGCGAGCAGCCGGCCGGCCGCATCGGTGGCGAGTCCACCGCCGCGTTACTGCGCCAGGCGCGCGACGACGACGAGGTCAAGGCGGTGGTGCTGCGCGTGGATTCGCCCGGCGGCGAGGTGTTTGCTTCCGAGCAGATCCGCCGCGAGGTGGTCGCGCTCAAGCAGTCCGGCAAGCCGGTGGTGGTGTCGATGGGCGATCTGGCCGCCTCGGGCGGCTACTGGATCAGCATGAACGCCGATCGCATCTATGCCGACCCGTCGACCATCAGCGGCTCGATCGGCATCTTCGGCATGGTGCCCAACCTGACCCGCGCGCTGGACAAGATCGGCGTGCACACCGATGGCGTGGGCACCACGCGGTTTGCCGGCGCCTTCGACATCACCCGTCCGCTGGACCCGGCCGCCGGCCAGGTGATCCAGGCGGTGATCAACAAGGGCTACGCCGACTTCACCGGCAAGGTGGCGCAGGCGCGCCACCAGTCGGTGGACGCCATCGACAAGGTCGCACGCGGCCGTGTGTGGAGCGGTGCGCAGGCCAGGCAGCATGGTCTGGTGGACGCGTTCGGCGGCATGTCCGAAGCGGTGGCCGATGCGGCCAACCGCGCCAAGCTGAGCCGCGGCAAGTTCCGCGTGCGCTACGTGGAAAAGCCGGCCACGCCGTTCTCGCAGTTCATGAGCGGATTTGCCGGCAGCCGCATGGGTGCCTGGATGCTGGGCGATTCGGGCATGGCACGTGCATTGCTGGCGCGCTCGCTGCCGGAAGTGGACACGCAGCTGCGCTTCGTCGAAGACGCCGTGCACGACAGCAAGGCGGGCGGCACCCCGGTCAAGTCGCTGGCGTACTGCTTCTGCGGGTTCTGACGCGGCACGATGCCAGCTGACACGACAACGCCGGCCACGTGCCGGCGTTGTCGTGTCAGCGCTCAGGCGACGCGCGATGCGGGCGCGCCAACGACGCAAAAAACAGATGGCAGAACGCATGGCGCCACGGTCGAGCGAACTTATGCGTGTTGGCCGTGCGCACAGGTGCAGTGCTCGCCTGGCGCGCAATCGCCTGCGCGCACGTGCATTGCTGCTTGGACACAAACGCGCGTGTGTCAGGCAGCAGGCTTCGGTTACTGCGTGGCCGCGTCGATCGCCTTGCGTTGATCGTCTGCGGCCTGGTCGCTTGCTGCCTGCACCGCATGTGCCTTGTTCAACGGCTGCTGGATGTGGTCGCGCAGGGCGGTGGCCTGTGGCTCGGGCTTCTGCTCGGTGGGCGCAGGTTGCGGTCGCTGACACGCGCCCAGCAGCAGCATCAGGCTGGTGGCAAGAATCCAATGCCGTTTCATCGTCGTGACCTCGCTCGGGGTGGCGGTATCCTAACGCCGGGGCCATCGTTGCGCGTCAACTGCGCTGCGGCGGCCGTTTCCTGCGTCTTGAAAGAGGATCACCCACGTGACAACCCATCGTTGGCGGCTGGATGGACAGACCGCGCTCATCACCGGTGCCAGCGCCGGCATTGGCTTTGCCATCGCGCGCGAATTGCTGGGCTTCGGCGCGGATCTGCTGATGGTGGCGCGCGATGCCGATGCCCTGGCGCAGGCACGCGACGAGTTGGCCGAGGAATTTCCCGAACGCGAGCTGCATGGGCTGGCCGCCGATGTGGCCGACGATGAAGAGCGTCGCGCGATTCTGGACTGGGTGGAAGACCACGCCGATGGCCTGCATCTGTTGATCAACAATGCCGGCGGCAACATCACCCGCGCGGCGATCGATTACACCGAGGACCAATGGCGCGGCATCTTCGAAACCAACGTGTTCGCCGCGTTCGAGTTGTCGCGTTATGCGCACCCGTTGCTGACCCGCCACGCAGCATCGGCGATCGTCAACGTCGGCAGCGTCTCCGGCATCACCCATGTGCGCAGCGGCGCGCCCTACGGCATGACCAAGGCCGCGTTGCAGCAGATGACCCGCAACCTGGCGGTGGAATGGGCCGAAGACGGCATCCGCGTCAACGCGGTGGCGCCGTGGTACATCCGCACCCGTCGCACCTCCGGGCCGTTGTCGGACCCGGATTACTACGAGCAGGTCATCGAACGCACCCCGATGCGCCGCATCGGCGAACCGGAAGAAGTGGCCGCCGCCGTCGGCTTCCTCTGCCTGCCGGCAGCCAGCTACATCACCGGCGAATGCATCGCAGTGGATGGCGGCTTCCTGCGCTACGGGTTCTGACACGTCTGCATGCATGGTCACGCGGACAGTGCCCATGCATGGCATCGGAAGATGCGCAGACATGCGCCGGCCCGTCGGCGCGCCACTCCTCTAGGTTTTTGCCAGCCGCGCCTGCACGCTAGGCTGGCGACAGCGAGGATGCCCGCGTGCGCCGCGGCGCAATGCACCGCGCCTGCCAACTGGTGATGGTGACGGTTGCCGGTGGCTTGAAGAATCAGCCCGGTCAGCGCAGTGCCGGTACATCGACTGACCTGCGCCGGAGCGCCGCTGCCGGCATCACGGCGTGGCGGATGGATGCGCGCAGCGGCTTTCGTCCAGCACCCGGCGCATCTGCACGTAGCGTTGCTTGCGCTCGGCCGATTGCGCCTCGTCGGAGAAACGCCAGGTGGATTCGGCCTGCTCGGCACGCTGGCGCCAGGCCTCGCACAGGCGCTGGTCCGGCACCGGCGCGCAGCGATCGGTGACCACCTCGCAGGCGCTGCCGCCGCCGGTCGCCGGACCGCCGGCCAGGTTGGTGGTCTGCATCGGCAGGCAGCGCGTGGCCGGCTCGCGGTCTTCGGTGAAATAGCGCCCGTTGTCGTGTGCGGTGCATTCGAACAGGGGCGGGGGTGGCAGCGTGGATGTCGAGGGCGCGGCAGGTGGCGTCGCTGCCACCGGTGCTGGCGTCGCAGCCGGGGCGGAGGCAGGGGCCTCGGTCTTGGGGGTGGCCTGCGGCTGCGCAGCGGGCGCTGTACGCGCCGGCGCCGCTGCGCCCGATCCCCCCTGCGTGAACGGCACTGCGGCCGGTACCGTCATCAGCTTCTTCTGCTGCTGCATGCCTTTCGGGCACGGCATGTTCTGCACGGTGAGCGCGCCGGCCGGATCGGTGCAGCGGTAGATCGCCACTTCCTGTGCGTTGGCCAACTCGGCGCTCGCCAGCAGTGCCACCCACAGCCAGCGCCTCATGCGCCGCCGCAGTCGCGCTGCAGACGCGCGTCGATGCCGCGCTGCTCGCGGCTCAGATCCTGGCGTTCGCTCTGCAGGGCGTTGTTGTAGCGGCGGATCAGTTCCCAGCGACGGTCGGCCAGGCGCGCGCAGACTTCCTGTTCGGGCAGGGCATGGCATTCGTCGCGGATCTGCACGTTGCCGTAGGGCACGATCACCGTGCCGCCGTGGCCGCCGCCGTTGTAACCGCCGTGGTAGCCGCCGCCTCCGAAGCTTGCGCTGCCACGCAGGCTTCCCCCCCGTCCGGAGCTTCCCTGCACCGCACCCGCCGGGCGTGGGCTGACCGAGATCGGCGGACGCTGGATGCCGCCGCCGCTGACCGGCGGGCCAATGCCATTGCCCACATAGGCCGGGCCCCAGGTGGGCACCCAGCGCGGATTGCCTTCCGGGCTGTCGCTGGTATAGCGCTCGCCCTCTTCGGTGGTGCACTCGTACATCGGCTGCGGCGGCTGCACGGTGATGATGCGCACCTCGCGCGGCGGCTGCGTGGCGACGGCGGCCGGGGCGGCGTCGGCGCGCTGCGGTCGCGGCGGCGGATCCTGCGGGCGCTGCAGGTCCATTACCTGCTGGCGCCCGCTGCTGCACGGCGCATCCTGCAGGGCGACGGTGCCGGTGCTGCTGACGCAGCGGTAGATCCGCACATTCGGATCCGGTTTGCTGGCGGTGCTGGCCGCCGACGCAGGCAGCGTGGTGGCCAGCAACAGAAGGGTCAGGACGGTACGCATGGCCGCAGTGTGCGCGTCTGCCGGGCTATGGGCAAAGGGTGGAGGCGGTGTGCAGGCAAGCGCGCCGACAGGCGGCACGTGTTCACTGCTCAGTCGCGCAGGATCTGTCCGCTGCGGGCATCGCGGATCTGGGTCGGTTGCGCCAACGCGCCCACCTCGCCATCCATCACCCCGTCGATGCTGGCCAGCAGGGCCGGGTCCAGCGCCTGGCGGCTGCGCGCGGGCGGTTCGCCAGCCAGGTTGGCGCTGGTGGAGACCAACGGGCCGCCCCAGGCCGCACAGAGCGCGGCGACCAGCGGATGCGCGCTGATGCGCACCGCCAGCCCGTCGTGCGCGCCGGTCACCCAGCGTGGCGCCTGGGCGGTGATCGGCAGGATCCAGGTATGCGGCCCCGGCCAGCTGGCCAGCACCTCCTGCCTGCGGGCCGGCGCCAGCGCGTCCATATCCACCCACGCGTGCAGCACATCCACGCTGGCAGCGACCACGATCACGCCCTTGTCGACCGGACGACGCTTGATCTCCAGCAGCCGCAGCACCGCGGCCTGCTGGCGCGGGTCGCAGCCCAGTCCCCACACCGCTTCGGTGGGATAGGCGATCACGCCGCCCCGGGTCAGGGTGGCGACGGCGCTGTCCAGGCTGAGCATGTGCTGCATGCGGCGCCCTTAGCCTGCGGCCTTGCTCACGGTCTTCTTGACCACGCGCTTGGTGGCCTTCTTGGCAGCGGCCTTCTTGGCCGGCGCCTTCTTCGCCGCCGTCTTGGTGGCGGTTTTCTTGACCGCGGTCTTCTTGGCGGCGTCCTTGGCCTCCTTGGCCGAATCCTTCACCGCGTTCTTCTTGAGCGTGGCCTTCTTGGCGCCGAAGCCCTTGCGCACCGGCTTGCCGGTATCGGCCAGCAACTGCTGCACTTCTTCGAACGTCAGCGTGGCCGGCTCGCGATCCTTGGGGATCTTGCCATTGAGCTTGCCATCGCTGATGTACGGGCCGAAGCGGCCATTGAGCACCTGGATGTCGCTGCCTTCGAAGTCCTTGATCACGCGGTTGCGCGCGATCTCTTCCTTCTCCTCGATCAGGAACACCGCGCGCGCCAGGTCGATGGTGTACGGGTCGTCTTCCTTCTTCAGCGAGGCATAGACGCTGCCGCGGCGCGCAAACGGGCCGAAGCGGCCGATGCCGACGCTGACGTCCTGGTCCTTGTCCTGGCCCAGCGCGCGCGGCATCTTGAACAGTTCCAGCGCGTCTTCGATGGAGATCGAATAGATGCTCTGGCCCGGCCGCAGCGAGGCGAAGGTGGGCTTCTCCTCGTCTTCGACGGTGCCGATCTGCACCATCGGGCCGAACCGGCCGATGCGCGCGCTGACTTCCTTGCCGCTGACCGGGTCGGTGCCCAGCACGCGCACGCTGCCGGCGTCGGTCTTGTCCAGCGAATCCTTCTTGTCCTCGACCAGTTCCTTGAACGGGCCCCAGAACTTCTCCATCAACGGGATCCACTCTTCCTCGCCGCGCGAGACCGCATCCAGGTCGTCTTCGAGCTTGGCGGTGAAGTCGTAATCCACGTAGCGGGTAAAATGCCCGGACAGGAACTTGGAGACGGCGCGGCCCACGTCGGTGGGACGGAAGCTGCGGCCTTCCATTTCCACGTACTTGCGGAACTGCAGGGTCTGGATGATCGAGGCGTAGGTCGACGGCCGGCCGATGCCGTATTCCTCCAGCGCCTTGACCAGCGCCGCTTCGGTGAAGCGCGGCGGCGGCTGGGTAAAGTGCTGGTCGGTGACGATGCGGTCCAGCGGGATGTTGTCGCCGGCCTTCATCAGCGGCAGCTTGCGGCCTTCGTCCTCGTCCTCGCTGCTCTTGGTGTCCTTGCCTTCTTCGTAGACCGCCAGGAAGCCCGCCACCACCACGGTGGTGCCGCTGGCGCGGAACACGTGCTCGCTGCCGGCCGACAGATCGACGCTGACGGTGTTGAGCGTGGCCGGGATCATCTGGCAGGCCACTGCGCGGCGCCAGATCAACTCGTACAGGCGACGCTCGTCATCGGACAGGAAGCGCGCCACCTGCGCCGGGGTGCGCAGCGCCGAGGTCGGACGCACCGCCTCATGCGCTTCCTGCGCGTTCTTGGATTTGGTGGTGTAGGCGTTGGGCTGGTCCGGCAACGAGGCGGTGCCGAAATCGCGCGCGATCACATCGCGGATTTCCGCCAGCGCGTCCTGCGACAGGTTCACCGAGTCGGTACGCATATAGCTGATCAGACCGACCGAGCCTTCGTCGCCCAGCGCCACGCCTTCATACAGTTTCTGCGCCACCTGCATGGTCTTGCGGGTGGTGAAGCCGAGCTTGCGCGAGGCTTCCTGCTGCAGCGTGGAGGTGGTGAATGGCGGGGCAGGGCGACGCTTGCGCTCCTTGCTGGCCACATCGGTGACATGCAGCACGCCTTGGGCGGCCTGCTGGATGCGCAGCCGCGCCGCTTCTGCGGTATCGCCGTCGGTGACGGTGAACTGCTCGAACTTCTGCCCGTCCAGCTTGATCAGGCGCGCATTGAACGGCTGCGACGGATGCCGGCAATGCGCATCGATGGACCAGTATTCGCGTGCGATGAAGGCTTCGATCTCTTCCTCGCGCTCCACGATCATGCGCAGCGCCGGCGACTGCACGCGGCCGGCCGACAGCCCGCGCTGCACCTTGCGCCACAGCACCGGCGACAGGTTGAAGCCGACCAGATAGTCGAGCGCGCGGCGGGCCTGCTGCGCATCGACCAGATCGGCCGCGATCGCGCGCGGCTTGAGCATGGCTTCCTTGATCGCGCGCGGGGTGATTTCGGTGAACACCACCCGCTGCATCGTCTTGTCCTTGAGCAGCCCGCGCTCTTTCAGGATCTCGGCGATGTGCCAGCTGATCGCCTCGCCCTCGCGGTCCGGGTCGGTGGCCAGATAGATGTCGTCGGCGCTCTTGGCGGCGCGCGCAATGGCTTCGACATGCTTCTCGTTCTTCTCGATCAGGTCGTAGCGCATCGCAAAGCCATTGTCCGGATCGACCGCGCCCTCCTTGGGGACGAGATCGCGCACGTGCCCATACGAGGCCAGGACGGTGAAGTCCTTGCCGAGGTATTTATTGATCGTCTTGGCCTTGGCAGGCGATTCGACGATGAGCAGGTGCTTGGGCATGGTGGCGAATTCTTTGGGCAGGGCCCGGGGGGCGGGTAGCGTGGCCTAATTGGCCGGTGGAGGGAAGCAGATCGCCTGTTTCCCACACGTCAACGCCCGGGAAACGAGCCCGGGCGTTCAGTTCTCTTATTAGAAAGATCACGGCGGACGCCGCCGTGTCAAGCGGCCAGTGCCGCGAACTGCTAGTTCTGGCTCATTCCGATGGCGGTCAGCAGGAAGGCCAGCGCCACGACCGAGAACACCAGCAGCACCGCATAAATGGCCAGGACCACGATGGTGACCGTATCCAGCCCCCTGGATTGCCGCTCCGGGTGATCGGTGAAGGCCCAGCGGTCCACCACCAGGGTGTCGCAGACCTTGTCGTGCGGGGCCTGCTTGCGCGCGGTCATGCCGGCCATGAACGCCGCCACGATCGCGCCGATGCCCAGGGTGAGCACGCTGATCAGCATGTAGGCCAGATAGCGCAGCACGTTGCGCCAGAAACCGACCCGGCCGCCGTCGCCGTCGGCGCGCACCAGCTTGATGCCGCAGGCGAGCTTGCCCAGGCTGGCCTGATGCCGGCTGGACTGCATCCAGGCGAAATACAGCGTCGGGATCGCCAGGCCGATGCCATAGGACAGCACCAGGATGGCGGTGCCGAGTGCGCTGCCGTCGTCCAGCGCCGAGCCGGAATCGCCCCGGGTGGTCGCCAGCGCCACGACGAACACCAACGGAATCACGATCAGGTACACCGCAAAGCTGGTGATCAGGCTGTCCAGGATGCTGGCGGCCACGCGCCGCCACAGTCCGGCGTAGACAACCGGGGCCTCATGCAAGGCAACGGTGGCTGCAGGCGCGGCGGCAGAGCCCCAGGCATCCGGAACCGGCCCGCCGGCGGATGGATGCGACGAGGTAGAGGCCGGCGTAGGCGCGTTAGCGGTGGTGGTCAGGATCGGGTCTGGGGCCGCTGGAGTTGTGGCCGCGTCTGCCGGCGTGGTGGCCCACGCCACTGGATCGACCGGTGCAGCATCTGCCGGTGCAGCGTGCTCGCGCGCCGGAAGCTGCTGGTGATCGGCCACCGCATGCTGATCGGCAAGGCCGGGTTCGATCTGCCCAGGCGCAGCGTCCGCAGTGCGGGCGGCAAATGACGCGGCTGCGGCAGGCGTACCGCCCGCCGCGCCGCTGGCCGGGTCAACCGTCGCCTGCGGCGCGCTGCGCGGAACGTCCGGGTCCGCATCGGCGGTCGGCGCGGGATGCATCGGCACCGCGGTGGCGACGTCCAGCTCGGCCGCGACCTCGCCAAGTGTTACCCACTGCGGCAAGCCTTCGCGCCAGACCAGGCTGGATGCATCGATCAGGCCGTCGGACAGGCGCGCGCGAAGCGTGTCCGTGTCCACCGGCCCCTGGCGCTCGCGTTGTGCGTCGGCGTAGTACCACTGCGTCATTGAAGTCCCCTTGGGTAAAGCGATTGACTAGCCGCGGCAGTCCGGCGGCAGTTGGTCGTCGTCGATCTCGGAGCTGCACTGCCAGGTGCCGGCGTCCGCGTCGAAATCCAGCCACAGCGCCTTGCCGTCGATCCTGGTCATTGTCGGCGCATGCAGCAGCGCCTCGACGCCGCATTCGGTGGTGTCGAAACGGCCGATCTGCACGCTGGTCAGCACCTCGTTTGCATACCGCTCGGGCGCGAGGAAGCCGGCATCGCCATTGACCGGGCAACGGCCTTGCTGGGCGAGAAACCCGGCGATCTGCGGCTTCAAGGGCGCCAGCGCCGTAATCGCCCGGGTGACCTTGCTACGCGCGGTGTAGTCCTGATACGCCGGCAGCGCGATCGCAGCCAGGATGCCGATCACCGCCACCAGCACGAACAGGCCCACCACCGCGCCTAGCACCAGCGCCAGCGGCCAACCGGGCCCATTGCCGGGTAGGCGCTGCGCTGACGACGGGGACGAACTGGCGGCTGCGGCGTGAACAGCCGCAGGCGGAACCGGCGGCAGCGGCGGCGGCAGCACTGCGGTGCGCATGGCGGTGGAAATCGGGGGGCCGAGCTCGTCGGCGCATGCTGACAGCGGCACCCATCGGGCAAATCCTGCGCGCCAGACCAGGGTGTCCAGTGCGATCGCGTGATCGCGATACAGCGCCAGCAAGGCCTCGCCGGCCACCGGGCCACGCCGATGGCGGTTGCCCTCGGCGTAATACCAACTGCTCATTGCCGTCCCCTCGCACGCTTCCGTTGCGGCTTCCGCTTCAGTGTACGGGTTCAGGCTCGTCCAGGAACATCTGCGTTTCCATCCAGGCATAGGCCGCCTCGGCGCCCGGCTGGTTGAACAGCACCATCAAGACCACCCATTTGAGGTCGTCCAGGTCCAGTTCGTCCTGATCCAGCGCCATGGCGCGGTCCAGCACCAGCTCGCGCTGGTCGGCGTCCAGGATGCGGTGTTGTTCCAGGAACAGCAGAAATCCACGGCAGTCCACATCGAGCTTGTCCAGCTCCGGGCCGTGATAGATGCGTACAGGTCCATCGACATGCGGGCGCGCGACACTGGGCCGCTGCTCGGAGAGCGCGTCCAGCCAGTCGAAGGCTTTGCTGATTTCTGCGGGACTGAAACCGGCCTGGATCAGGCCATTCTGAAGCGAGTCACGGTCGCGGACCAGGTCCGCATCTTCGCTGAAATAATGTTCGAAGAGGTACAGCAGTACATCAAGAATGCTCTCTTTCATTGCCCCTCGGCCTGCGTCGCGCGACGCTGTGGAGGTGAAGAAACTAGGGATTGCGGGTATAGCGACCGTGCTCGGCGACCACGTCTCCCTCCAGTTCCATGATGAGCAGCATGGAGGACAGCGCGGCGGCCGTCAATCCGGTGCGTTCGACCAGGGAATCCATAGGGGTTGGGTCGTGGCCCAGCGCCTGCCACAAGCGCTGGTAGTCCGGATCCGAGCGCGCCGTGCCGGCTTGCGGTGGTGTCCTGGCCTGATCAGTGGGGGCGGCCAGGCGCTGGCGCAAGGCGTCTGCCAGTTCGCCCGACAGCAGGCGCAGGCCGTCGATGATCTGGGCCGGCTCCTGCGCCAGGGTGGCGCCCTGCCGGATCAGGTGATGGCAGCCGCGCGCGAGCGGATTGTGCAGCGAGCCGGGCAGGGCGAACACCTCGCGCCCGGCCTCCGCCGCCAGCCGCGCGGTGATCAGCGCACCCGAGCGCATGGCTGCTTCCACCACCAGGGTGCCCAGGGCCAGCCCGGCGATGATCCGGTTGCGGGCCGGGAAGTGTCCCGCGACCGCCCCGGTGCCGGGCAGGTACTCGCTGACCACCGCACCACGCGCGGCGATGCGATCGCGCAGGCACTGGTGATGCGCGGGATAGGCCACATCCGTGCCGGTGCCCACCACCGCCACGGTGATGGCGTCGCTGCGGGCAAGCGCGGCCTCGTGTGCGATCGCATCCACGCCGGCGGCCATGCCGCTGACGATGGCCAGGCCGGCGCCGGCCAGGCTGGATGCGAATGCGCGGGTGTGGTCGCGGCCGCCGGCGGTGGCGGAGCGGCTGCCGACCACGGCCACGCCCGGGTGCCAGAGCGCGTTCGGGTCGCCGTCCACGAACAGGGCCAGCGGCGGGTTGACGATGTGGCGCAGCAGGGCGGGGTAGTCGGGGTCGTTGAGGCCGATCAGGTGATGGCCGGGCTGCTCGCACCAGTGCAGGGCGGCGTCCAGGACGCGCGCATCGGGCGCCTGCAGGCGAGCCGCTTGCAGATCGTCGCAGCCGGCGGCACGCCAGGCCTCGTGCCCGGCGACCAGTATCTCTGCCGGGCTGCCAAAACAACGCAGCAGTGCGCTGCGCGGCGGGCTGCGGCCACCCGCCATGAGCAGGATCAGGACTGCGCGCAGGTCGGGAGTGGTGAGAGCCATGCCTCAAGCCTGGACCGCAAACGACGACGGCGCCCTCGGGCGCCGTCGCATTACCGCATCGGAATTTTCGCTTACTGCGCGTCGGGATGCTTGACGAAGTAGCCCAGGCCGGTCGGCTTGACGCTTTCCATCACCAGCGCATAGCTGACCTTGTCGAAGGTGCGGAACACCATCGCGTGCGAGGCGTATTCGTCGGGCAGGCCGACGGTGGAGCCGGCCGGGCCGCTGAAGTCGTCGTCGGTCCGCGAGAAGCGCGAATGCTTGACGCGGTCGCTGACCGTGCGGCCCTTGCGCCAGATCGAGAACACCGTGCCGTTGTTGATGCCTTCGCGGGCGCCGCCGGAGATGGCGATCACATCGCGGGTACCGCCGACGATGAAGGCATCGGAGATGGCCAGCACCCGCAATTCGGTCTGCAGCGCCTGTTCCGACGGCGGATGCGGGATGAACTGCAGGTCGTACGGCTGCGCTTCGACGGCAACGATGCGATCGCCGGCGCGCACTTCGCGGCCGCTGTCCTGCAGCAGCAGGGTGGCCGCCTTGGAATTGCCGCCCGCCGCGCTGCGCGTGATGGTGCCGACGTTGACCTGTGCCAATTCGTAGCCCAGGAACTCGCGGCGCGTGCTCGGCGCGATGTAGTTCTTCCAGATGTTGCCGGCGCCCGCGGTGATGTTGCCGGCCGCATCGAGGTCTTCGTTGTGCTTGGGCAGGCTGAACTTCACGGTCGGGCGCACCACCGCAAAGCGCTGGCCCGGCTGTGCATCGTCCAGGCCGACCACATAGGCCACCTGGCCGGTGGTGGCGCGCGCGCGGCCGCCTTCCAGGCCCACCACGTACGGCAGTTGGTCGAAGTCATCGGTGACGCGCAGGTTCTTCAGGAACGGCTCGACCTCCGCCAGCGGAATCGCGTTGATCGGCGCTTCCTGGCGCGGGCCGGGCTGGACGGTGCCCTTGGCGACGCGATCCAGGTAGGCCAGGCTGATCACGTCGCCGGGGTAGATCAGGTGCGGATTCTGGATCTGCGGGTTGGCCTGCCAGATTTCCGGCCACAACCACGGCTTCTGCAGGAAACGTCCAGCAATGTCCCACAGGGTATCGCCCTTGCGGACCACGTAGGTGTCTGGATGTTCGCCCACCGCTTGCGCGGCAGCGTAGGTCGCGACGGTCAGCATCGCCGCAGCGACGACCGTACGAAGTCGGTTCAACATGAGTGCCTTCTTGCCTGATTCCCCAACAGGTCCGCGCACTATAGTCCAGAAACCGGGGCGTCACGCAAGCATTGCGCTAGAATGACAGCGTCTTGCCGGCGCAGCGCCGGTGTTCCCAGACGGGTAATCCCATGGCTTTGCTCCCTATCCTCGAATTCCCCGACCCGCGGCTGCGCACCAAGGCCGTGCCGGTCGATGCTGCCGAGCTCACCAGCCCGGCATTCCAGGCCCTGCTCGACGACATGTTCCAGACCATGTACGAGGCGCCCGGCATCGGCCTGGCCGCCAGTCAGGTGGACGTGCACAAGCGTTTCATGGTGATCGACGTCAGCGAGGAGAAGAATCTCCCGCAGGTGTTCGTCAACCCGGAAATCGTGAGCAGGCAGGGCGAGCAGGTGTATCAGGAAGGCTGCCTGTCGGTACCGGGCATCTATGCCGATGTCGCCCGCGCCGATGCGATCACCGTGCGCTATCTCGACCGCCAGGGCAAGGCGCAGGAATTGAGCACCGATGGCCTGCTGGCGGTGTGCATCCAGCACGAGATGGACCATCTGGACGGCAAGCTGTTCGTCGATTACCTGTCGCCGCTCAAGCGCGAGATGGTGCGCAAGAAGCTGGCCAAGCAGCGTAAACACGTGGCCTGACGGCCGGGATTTGGGACTTGGGAGTCGGGATTCGCAAAGCCGGTTCTCTCACCGATTGCCGAATCCGCCGTTGCGACTCCCCAATCCCCACTCCCGAACCCCCGCCCTATGAGAATTGTATTCGCCGGTACGCCGGATTTTGCCGTCGCCTCGTTGCGCGCCGCCGCGCAGCGGCATGAAGTGGTGGCGGTCTATACCCAGCCGGATCGGCCTGCCGGCCGTGGCCGTGGGTTGACGCCCTCGCCGGTCAAGCTGGAGGCGATCGCGCGCGGCATTCCGGTGTTGCAGCCGCAGACATTACGTTCGCCCGAGGCACTGGCCACGCTGCGCGCGCTCGATGCCGACCTGATGGTGGTGGTGGCCTACGGCCTGATCCTGCCCAAGGCGGTGCTGGCCGCGCCGACCCACGGCTGCTGGAACGTGCATGCCTCGTTGCTGCCGCGCTGGCGTGGCGCCGCGCCGATCCAGCGCGCGATCGAGGCCGGCGATACCGAAACCGGCGTCTGCCTGATGCAGATGGAAGCCGGGCTGGATACCGGCCCGGTGCTGCTGTCGCAGCGCATCGCAATCGGCGAGCAGGAAACCGGCGGGCAGTTGCACGACCGCCTGGCCGCGCTGGGCGCGCAGGTGCTGTCCGATGGCCTGGGCCTGCTGCGTGCCGGTATCCGTCCGGTGGCGCAACCGCAGCCGGACGAGGGCGTGACCTACGCGCTCAAGCTGGACAAGGCGCAGGCGCGGCTGGACTGGGCGCAGCCGGCGCAGGAACTGGCGCGGCGCGTACGCGCGTTCAATCCATGGCCGGTGGCCGAGGCGCTGCTGGCCGGCGAGCGCGTGCGCCTGCATGGCGCGGTGGCGCTGGAGCTGGCGCATCAGCAGGCGCCGGGCACCCTGCTCGCCGCCAGCAAGCAAGGCATCGACATCGCCTGCGGGCAGGGCGCGCTGCGGGTGCGCGTGCTGCAGCGCGAGGGCGGCAAGGCGATCACCGCTGCCGACTACCTCAACGCACGCCGCGACCTGCCGGCGCTGCGCTGATGCCGGCAGAGACCGCAATGGCGGGCGTGGGCTCGCGTCTGGCCGCGGCACGGGTGCTGACGGCCGTGTTCGACCAGGGCCGCTCGCTCAAGGCCGAACTGGCCGCGACCTTGCCCGGTCTTGATGATCCACGCGACCGCGCGCTGGTGGAGGCGATCTGCTTTGCGGTGCTGCGCCGCCGCCCGGCCTACGACGTGGCATTGCGGCAATGGCTGGAACGCCCGTTGCCGCCGCGCGATGCCGAACTGAAGGCGCTGCTGATGGCCGGCTTCGCCCAGCTCGACGTGCTGCAGCTGCCCGCGCATGCGGCCTTGTCGGCCACCGTGGACGCGTGCCGCGCGCTGGGCCGGCCGCGTCAGGCCGGCATGGTCAACGCAATCCTGCGGCGCGCCCAGCGCGAGGGGTTTCCAGCGGTATCCGCCGATGCGGGCTGGCCATCCTGGCTGCGCAAGCAACTGCGCGCCGATTGGGGCGACCAGGCCGAGACCATTTTCGAGGCAAGCGCGCAGATGGCGCCGATGTGGCTGCGCGTGCAGCGCTCGCGGATCGACCCGGCCGGCTATGTCGCAGGCCTGGCCGCGCTGGGCATCGCCGCCGAAACGGACGCGGTGTTGCCGGATGCGGTGCGTCTGCACGGCGCGGTGCCGGTGAGCCAGTTGCCGGGCTTTGCCGAGGGCGATGTCTCGGTGCAGGACGGCTCCGCGCAGCAGGTCGCCGATGCGCTGGTGCTGGCGCCGTCTGCGCGTGTGCTCGATGCCTGCGCCGCGCCCGGTGGCAAGGCCGCGCATCTGCTGGAGCGCCATCGCGGCCTGCAGCTCACCGCGCTGGATGTGGATGCGCGCCGGCTGGAGCGGGTGCAGCAGACCCTGCAGCGCACCGTGCCGGGCGCGCAGGTGACCCTGCACGCGGCCGATGCGGCCGAGACCGCCGCATGGTGGGACGGCCAGCCGTTCGATGCGGTGCTGCTGGATGCGCCGTGTTCGGCCACCGGCGTGGTGCGCCGTCAGCCGGACGTGCTGTTGCATCGCCGTGCCGACGATATCGACGCCTTGTGCGCATTGCAGGCGCGTCTGCTCGATGCCAGCTGGCGCACGCTGCGACCGGGTGGGCAGCTGCTCTACACCACCTGTTCCCTGCTTGCGCGCGAGAACCAGGTGCAGGTGGATGCCTTCCTGCAACGCACTGCCGACGCACGGGCGCAGCCGCTGGGTGCGCAATTCGGGCATGCGGCCGGTGCCGGACGGCAGCGTTTCCCCGGCGAGCGGCACTGCGACGGTTTTTTCTACGCGCTTTTGCTAAAAGCGTCCTGACCGCGCGCCGAACCCGGCGCTCCACCTCCGCACCCACGCCATCCGTCATGCTCAAGACTCGTGCTTCCAAGGATTTCTGGCTGCTGGCCATCACGGCTGTGCTGGTGATCGGTGCCGGCCTGGGACTGCGCGACCCCTGGCCGTCGGACGAGCCGCGGTTTGCGCTGGTTGCCAAGCAGATGGTGATGAGCGGCGATTGGTTGTTCCCGCATCGCGGCAACGAGCTGTACTCGGACAAGCCGCCGATGCTGATGTGGCTGCAGGCGCTGTTCTACACGCTGCTGGGCAACTGGCGGGTGGCGTTCCTGCTGCCGTCGCTCCTGGCGGCGCTGGGCACGCTGGCCTGCGTGTACGACCTCGGGCGGCGGCTATGGACGCGGCGCGTGGGGGCCTATGCGGCCTGGATGCTGCTGTTCACGCTGCACTTCACCTTCCAGGCCAAGAAGGCGCAGATCGATCCGCTGGTGGTGTTCTGGATCACCCTGGCCAATTACGGATTGCTGCGCCATCTGTTGCTGGGGCCGGACTGGCGCTGGTGGACGCTGGGCTGGTTCGCCGCCGGGCTGGGCGTGATCACCAAGGGGGTCGGCATCATCGCCCTGCTGATGCTGATCCCGGCCGGCATTGCGGCGGCGCGCGGCTGGCCGGGCGTGCGCGTGCATGTGCGCGATCGGCGTTTCTGGCTGGGGCCGCTGTTCTTCTTCATCGCGATCCTGTTGTGGTTCGTGCCGATGATGGTGACCGCGCTGACTGCCGGCCAGCCCGAGTACCGCGTCTATCTCAACGACATCCTGCTGCGCCAGACCGCCAAGCGTTACGCCAATTCCTGGGATCACGCGCAGCCGGTCTGGTACCACTTCAAGGGCATGGCCACGATGTGGCTGCCCACCATCCTGTTGCTGCCCTGGGCGATCCCGGCCTGGTGGCGCCGGCTCAAGCGACGCGATGCGCGCTATCTGTTGCCGCTGGCCTGGTGGCTGCTGGTGCTGGTGTTCTTCACCATTCCCAGCGGCAAGCGCGATGTGTACATCCTGCCGGCGCTGCCGATGTTCTGCCTGGCCCTGGCGCCGCTGGCGGCAGGCCTGCTGCGCCGTGCCGGGGTGCAGCGGCTGCTGTTCGGATTCGTGGTGCTGCTGACGGTGGCCTTCGTTGCCGGCGGTGCGGCGATGCTGATCGGGCACCCGGGGTTCGAGCAGAAGATCATGGACAGCCGCGGAGTCGGCAGCGAGGCCACCGACCCGCTCGGCTGGCTGCTGCTGGCGGTGGGCCTGTGGGGCGTGGCCAGCCTGTTGCTGCTGCGGGTGCGCCGTTCCGCGCTTGCCGCCGCATCGCTGCTGGGCGCGTGGTGGGTGGCGTTCGGGTTGGTCTGCTATCCGATCTTCAACGATTCCAGTTCGGCGGGCGCGGTGATGCGCGAGGCCGGGCGCCGGATCGGCCCGGATGCGCAGCTCGGGCTGGTGGCCTGGAAGGAGCAGAACCTGCTGATGGCCGACCGCCCCGCGCAGACCTTCGGCTTCAAGGTGCCGTGGGAGCAGCAACTGCAGCGTGCGGTGGCCTGGCAGGCACAAGACCCGGAGCAACGCTGGCTGATGGCGCAGGAGACCGCGCTGCTGGCCTGCGTGGACCGCAGCCGCAGCCAGATGGTGGGCGTGGCCAACCGCCGTCGCTGGTGGCTGGTACCGGCCGATGCCGTGCACGGCAGCTGCGTGGCAAGTGCCGAGCAGCGGGCAGTGGAAGCGCAGGAGCAGGGCAACCTGGACACCGAATGAGCCGGCGCAGCACAGGTTCCGGCCACGATCGGCGGCGCGTCAACGCCGCCGCCGGCCGTCGTCTAGCATGGATTCATGCGGGACACCGTTAGCTTGGCCGGCGTCGCTGACGCGTGCCGCCCGATTCACCCCCATTCGCCACCGATGTCTGAATGAATTCCTTGCCCACCCAGCCCGCTGCACTTTCCTCCTCGGCCCCCATTGCATCACCGGCAGGTGTGGGCATTGCCGAACTGGGTGTCTTTGCGTTGACCGCGCTGGTGGTCAACATGCCGAGCGGCTTGCTGCCCTTCGGGCTGTGCCTGCTGCTTGGCTCGCTGGTGGGCTGGCGCAGCCTGCGCGCAGGCGTTGCCATGCGCCCCTGGTCGCTGCGCGCGCTGGGGTGGTTGGCCGCAGCGGTGATCGCGATGTCGCTGCTGTCGATCGTGCTGTTCGAACACGGGCTGCGCGATGTCGACAACCGCTCGCGCTTTCTGGTGCTGCCGTGGGCGGCGGTGTGGGCGTACGCACTGCAGCCGCGCCAGATCTGGCTATGGCGCGGCGCATTGGCCGGCGTGTTCGCGGCAATGGTGATCGCCATGTTGCAGGTGATGAACGGGGCCCCCCGCGCCGAAGGCTGGACCAATGCGATCGTGTTTGCCGATATCGCGCTGATGCTGCTGGTGGTGGCGGTGTTCTGCCGTCCGGTTGGCCACGTGCGCTGGCTGGTGGGCGCGGCCATCGCCACGGTGGTGGTGATCGTGCTCAGCGGCAGTCGCGGGGTGTGGTTGTCGTTGCTGGTGACCCTGGGCGTGCTGATCTGGGGCGCGCCCTGGCATAGCGCACGCCTGCGCTTGCTGACCTTCGTCGGCGGTGCGGTGCTGGCGGTGGGCGTGGTGCTCAGCGTGCCGGCCTTGACCGAGCAGATGCGCCTGGGCGAGTTGCAGAGCGACCTGCGGCGCTACGAGGTCGGCGACAGCGACTCGTCTGCCGGTGCCCGTATCGAGCGGCTGCACGTGGCCTGGGATACCTTGCGCGCGCATCCGCTGACCGGCATCGGCGTCGGGCGCTTCGACGATGCGATGCGCGAGCTGCCGGTGTGCGCCGGCGACACCTGGCTGCTGCGCTGTCATCTGGGCCATGCGCACAACGATCTGGCCGAGTGGGGCGCCACCCAGGGGGTTCCGGGGCTGTTGTTGTTGTTTGCGGTCTACGGCGTGCCGTTGTGGATCTTCGTGCGGCTGCATCGACGCAGCGGCCAGCGCCAGTTCCGCGGGCCGGCAGCGGCCGGTGTGATGATCGTGGTGAGCTATGCCCTGTGCGGACTGACTCAGTCGATGTTTGCGCACCAGGTGTCGGCCAGCTTCTACACGGCGATGGTCGGTGTGCTGGTCGGCCTGGCAGCGCGCCAGGCGCAGGCATACTCGGTGCGAGCGGCCGACAAGGCCTAGCGAGCGGCCTTGCGGTGGGTGATGGGCTGGGCCCCATCATCGGATAGATGACTGTTGGCTCGAAGCGCCGACCTGGCGGCGGGCGCAGCCGTCGCGGCGGTCGCATGCGGGTCGCTGGGTTCAGCCGTCGCGGCGATCGTCCACGCGCGGCGGATCCTGCACCGGTTGGTTGTGCTGCAGCAGCCATAACATGATGGTCTTCTGGCGCACGTAGTTGGCGCGGACATAGGCGTAGATCAAGCCGTGCCAGCCATCGCGAAACCCGCCACGCAGCAGGTAGCCGCGCCAGAAGCGCCAGGCCGGTGCCAGCACCAGCTTGCTCCAGGTCGCACGCTTGCCGCGCGCGTAGTCGTGCTCGGCCATCATCTGCGCGTAGCGCTGGGTCTTGGCCAGTTGCTGCGCCAGCGAGCGGTAGGGGTAGTGGATCAGGTCGCCCGCCAGGGTCATGACCGCCCCGTCGACACTGGCCGCTTCGTGGATCTCGCGCTTGCCGCGCCAGCCGCCGCGGCGTCGATCGAACAGGCGCAGCACCCGATCCGGATACGCATTGCCATGGCGCAGGAACCGGCCGAAATAATCCGACAGCCGTGCGAAGCGATAGCCGGCCGCACCGGCAAAACCGCCATCGCGCGCGGCAATGATCGATGCCCGCAAGCCATCGCTGACGCGTTCGTCGGCATCCAGGCACAGCACCCAGTCATGGCTGGCCTGCGCCACGCAGAACGCCTTCTGGCTGCGATAGCCATCGAAGGTACGTTGCAGGACGCGTGCGCCATGTGCGGTGGCCAGCGTCACGGTGGCATCGGTGGAGCCGGAGTCCACCACCACGACCTCGTCGCAGAACGCCAGCGAGCGCAGGCAGTCGCGTAGGCGATCGGCCTCGTTGAACGCGATAATGCAGGCGCTGATGCGCGGCCGTTCGTCGGGTGCGGTCGAAGAGGACATGTGATGGCTCAATACCTGCTGTTCGCAACGGAGCGTTACGCGTTGCCTATTCTGGCGCCATTGGCGCAGGCATTACAGGCCCGCGGGCACGCCGTGTCGGCCTGGTTCGAGGGTGGCGCGCGCGGGCTGGTGCTGCCGGATGTGCGCCAGGTCGGCCTGCGCGAGGCGCTGGCATTGCGCCCGCAGGCGGTATTCAGCGCGGCCAACTGGGTGCCGCCGTTCATTGCCGGTGCCAAGGTGCAGCTGTTCCATGGTTTCAACGTGCAGAAACGCGAAGACAACCGTGGGCACTTCCGCGTGCGTGGACTGTTCGATCTGTATTGCACCCAGGGCCCGGCCACCACGGCGCCGTTTCGCGCACTCGCCGCGCGCGAAGGGCATTTTGCGGTGGTCGAAACCGGCTGGCCCAAGCTCGACCCGGTGTTTCGCGACGATGGCGGACGCAGCGCGGCACTGCGCGCGCCCGCCAACGGGCGGCCGGTGATCCTGTTCGGCTCCACGTTTACCGAGCGCTTGAGCGCCGCGCCCGCGCTCTACGAGCAGATCGCCGCCGATATCGCGCGCGGTGCGCATTACTGGCTGCTGACCCTGCACCCGAAGTGCGCGCCGGAGCTGTTCGATCGCTATCGCGCGCTGGCCGGGCCGCATGCATGCTTTGTCGAACCCGAACAGGTCATGGCCGCGCAGCGTGCGGCCGATGTGCTGGTGTCGGATACCTCATCGATCGTGTCCGAGTTCGTGGTGCAGCACAAACCGGTGGTGACCTTCCGCAACCGCGTGCCGCAGCCGCATATGCTGGACTTCCAGCAGCCCGGGCAATTACCGCAGCAGCTGGCGCGCGCGTTGGCGCCGGATGCGTCGCTGCGCGATGCGCTCGCCCGTTATGCCGATGCGATCCATCCGTACCGCGACGGGCAGTCGTCGGAGCGGGTGATTGCAGCGACCGAGGACTTCATCGCGGGCAAGCTCGGTCCACTGCGGCGCAAGCCGCTGGGCGCGGTGTGGCGCGGCCTGCAGATCCGCCGCGAGCTCGGATACTGGGGTCCGTCCCGGCGCTGAAACCGGGGTTTGATCAGTGGCTCCAAGTGGCTGCCTATCAGCAGTCTTCAACCAATCCCGAATCCCCAATCCCGATTCCCGATTCCCAACTCACCAACGCAACCTGCGCCGCGTCAACGCGGCACCCAACCGGGCCTGCAGCGCCTGCGCCTGTGCCAATGGCACAAAGCGCAGGCGCAACCCCGGGCCGGTCGGGCTGGCGCCGGCTGTGTCCAGCCACAGCGTTGCGGTGCCGGACAGGCGATCCAGCGGCGAGCGTTGCAGTTGCAGCGCCTGCAGCTTGTCCAGCTCGGCCAGCCGCCACCAGCGTTTCCACCAGCCGCCGCGCACGGCGACAAACCGCGCATCCACCGCATAGCCCATGCGGTGCACCTGGCGATGCGCCTTGAACGCACTCCACGGCAACCACAGCAGCAACCACGCCGCCTGGTTGCCGAATTGCCAGGCCAGGCCACCCGCCAGCGGCAGCAGCACCAACAGCGTGGGCAGGCTCAATCGCCACCAGCAATGCGTGGCGATCGCCTGCCACTGCGCAGGCGGCCAGGCAATCCCCGGCAGCAGGCGCTGCAACAAGGCATCGCAGCGCTGCGGCTCGGCGATCGGCGCAAGCTCCTTCAATGCGCTGCCTTCGCTGTCGGCGGTGCCGGCCACGGCGGTCTCCACCCGCAACTGGCGACGGCCGAACAGGCGATGCAGGCGGCTTTCATACAACGTCCACGACTGGATGCGCCGCAGTGCCACACTGCTGCGGATGCGCGTCAGCAGGCCGCGCTCCACGGTCAGGCGGCGCTCGGATTGGCTGAGATGAAAGCCGTGGTACTGCGCCACCGCCAGGGCCACCGACAAGGCGCGCATCGCGATCAGCACGGCCAGGGTGCCGAGCACCACCAGGGTCGCGGCGACGGCCGTCCCCGGATGGACCTGGCTGACATAGCGGTACGCCAGCTCGCCGTTGTGCTCGACGAAGTTGGACACCGTGCGGCGCGGGATCATCTGGTAGATCACGCCGAAGCTGGCAGCCACCACCACCATGCCGCGATTGGAGATCAGCCCCAGCCGGATCACTTCGCCCAACGGCAGGCGCAGCAAGCTGTTGCTGTCGGCCTCGGGCTGCGGCGTACTGGCGTCGGCATCATGTGTGCGGCGACG
This sequence comes from Xanthomonas sp. CPBF 426, assembly GCF_903989465.1. Classification (NCBI taxonomy): domain Bacteria; kingdom Pseudomonadati; phylum Pseudomonadota; class Gammaproteobacteria; order Lysobacterales; family Lysobacteraceae; genus Xanthomonas; species Xanthomonas sp. CPBF 426. The sequence continues at coordinate 4,286,119 of NZ_LR861805.1, read as the reverse complement.
GATCAGGTCTTCCAGCGCCAGCGCCTGGTCCAGCCGCAGCACGCGCATTTCCGCTTCGGGCTTGTGGCCACCGGCCGATTCCAGGCGCACTTCGGCCACCCCGGCCAGCCGGTGCAGCAGCGATTGATGCACCACCACGTTGTGGATGCGCGCGAACGGGATATCGCGCCGGCTGCGTTCCAGCAGCCCGCTGCGGATCGCCACGCCATCGGTGCCGATGCGGTAGCGGTAGGTGAAATAGCGCAGCACCGAGATCGCCACCAGCACCGCCATCACCACGCCGGTGGCGATGTGGTCGGCCGAGTCGCGGCTGCCATCGCGGCTGCCGAACAGGATCAACGCCGCCAGCGGAATCAGGAACTGGCGGATCTGCTGCAACAGCACGAACACCCACGACAACGGATGCAGGCGCTGCTCGTCCTGGCCGGGATGTTCGATGGCACTCACAGCGCGTCGTCGTCGTGATCGAGCTGGCGGGCGAGGCGGTCGCGCAGGCGTTCGGCATCGCCCTGATCCAGGCCGGACAACGCCACCGCGTTGAGCCGGCTGCCGGCGGTATGCACCACCAGCGTGGTCAGCCCGGTGGCGCGTTCGATCGGGCCGCGGCGCAGGTCCACGTGCTGCACGCGCGAAATCGGAATGCGCGTGTCGCTCTGCCAGAGATGACCGCGTTGCAGCGCCAGCCCGTGGTGGTCGAGTTTCCAGTGGGTGAGCCGATGCCGCTTGACCGCGAACCACGCGCCCAGCAGCGCGGCAACCGCGGTCAGGCCCAGCACCAGCGGCCAGTGATGCCAGGCGTGCAACCCCGTGGCGGTCACGCCGGCCGCGATCAGCCCGGCACATCCGCCGCCCAGTGCGCCGTTGACGCCGGCCACATAGGCCCCGCGCTGCGGTAGCGGTTGCCACTGCGTGTGGTCCACGGCCGGACCCTCTGCCGGCGCGGCGGTGACGATGACCTCGGGGTGCGGCGGTGGAGCGTCGTGCACAAGGCTGGCCTGCAGAAGCGGTGCGCAAGCATAGCCGGGCGCCGAGGGCGGGCGCATCCGGCGCTGGCGGCGCTTACTGCGCGGCCAGGATCAGCGCGTCCACATCCAGCGCATGCCCGGCGCGCGCGGCCTTGGTGCGCAGGTACTGCTCGTTTTCCGCAGTGATGTCGCCGGTCACCGGGATGCGGTCTTCGACCGCGATACCGGCCGCGCGCAGGCGCTCGGCCTTGGCGGGATTGTTGGTCAGCAGCCGGATCCGGCCGATGCCCAGGCCGCGCAGCATCGCCACCGCGCTGCTGTAGCGGCGCTCGTCCGGGCCAAAGCCCAGTTGCGCGTCGGCGTCGATGGTGTCCAGGCCGGCATGCTGGTAGCCGTACGCGCGCATCTTGGCGGCGATGCCGGTGCCGCGGCCTTCCTGGTCCAGATACAGCAGCACGCCGCCGCCGAGGTCCTTCAGCTTGGCCAGGCCATGGCGCAGCTGGTCGCCGCAATCGCATTTGAGCGAGCCGAACAGATCGCCGGTCAGGCAGGAGGAATGCACGCGCACCGGCACTGCGGCCGACAGGTCGGGCTGGCCGACCACGATCGCCACCTGGTCGCGCTGCGCCACCCCGCCGCGAAACACCACGAACTCGCTCATCCCCAGCCCGCGCAACGGCACCGGCGTGCGGGTGACCAACTCGTAGCCGGCAGCGGCGGATGTAGCGCAACCGCTGGCCAGATCGTCCAGTGCCAGCGACTGGCAGCCGGCGAAGGCGGCCTGGTCATCCGCGTCGTGCAGCTCCACCGCCAGCATCGCCGGCAGCAGCAGTCCCAGCCGCGCGATCTCCACCGCGCCTGCGTCCAGCGCATCGCCCGCGGTCCACTGCGTCGGGACCGGGGTGTCGCGCAGGTAGGCCAGGGCCGCGAGCTGGTCGTAGTCGTGCTCGGCCAGTGCCACGCGTGCGCCCTGCGGGGCGTTCAGGCCCAGCACCTGGGCACGGGTCGGGGTGACGAACAGATAGTGCCGCCGCTGCGCCGCACGTGCGAAGGCCGCATACGACTGCGCGGTGCTGCTGTCCAATGCCAGTACCGCGCGTGCCTGCCCGTTGGCCGCGGTCAGCAGCACCGGGCGGCCGGCGCGCAGCTCGGAGGCGGCGCGCTCGCAGCGAATCGCCGCCGGATCACCGAAGGCCTGTGCGCTGGGGGAGGGGACGGGGCTGCTCATGCACGACTCCAGATGGGGATTGCCACGGCCGCTTCAAGGCGGACGCTGCCGCGGCCACTGCCTGCCGCATGCAGCCATTGTCGCGTGGTTCGCAATCGCCAGTCGCCACGGCCGGGTGGAACGCTGCATCCAGCGCCCGCCGTTTGAGTTGCACGGCAGGCGTGGATTGGTTGCATGCCGGCTGCGTTGTTCATCGCCGGGCAATGCCTTTTAATCCCCAGACCCCCTGCCCGTATCGGATCCCATGTCTCTTATCGACTGCAGCGAAGACCGCCACGCCAGCGCCATCCTGGACATCTTCAACGACGCCATCGCCACCTCCACCGCGTTGTACGACTACAAGCCGCGGCCGCCGGAAAGCATGGTCGGCTGGTTTGCCACCAAGCGTGCAGGCGGCTTTCCGGTGATCGGGGTGGAAGCGGCCGACGGCAGCCTGATGGGCTTTGCCAGCTACGGCACCTTCCGCGCCTGGCCGGCGTTCAAGTACAGCGTCGAGCATTCGGTCTACGTGCACCGCGACCATCGCGGCAAGGGCCTGGGACGCCTGCTGTTGCAGGGTGTGATCGCGGCGGCAGAACAGCGCGGCGTGCATGTGCTGGTCGGCGGCATCGATGCCAGCAATCAGGCCAGCATCGCCTTGCACGAACAATTCGGCTTCACCCACGCCGGCACCGTGCGCGAGGCCGGTTTCAAGTTCGGGCGCTGGCTGGACCTGGCGTTCTATCAGCGCATCCTGGCCACCCCGGCCGATCCGCACGACGATTGAGCCTGTGGCGGTGGTTGCCGACGCCGCAACGGCGGCGGTGCTTTGCGCAAGCGGATCTGTCTGCAGCCCGCCGCGGTCAGTGCGGATGCCGCTCGGTCGCATATGGATTGGCCTCGCCGCTGCCCGGCGGGCGTAGCGTGTAGCGCTTGTAGGTCCATTGGTACTGCGCCGGGTCGCGCCGGGCGATCTGTTCGATGCCTGCGTTGAGCGCGCTGGCGGCGCGCACCGGGTCGGCGTCGGCCACTGCCGGGTCAGCCGGCTGCACATGCAACGCGAATTGCAGGTCGCCACCGGCGCGTTCGCACCAGCCATACAGCACGATCGCGCCGGTGCGCTCGGCAAGCCGGTTGACCAGGGTCATGGTCAGGGCGGGGATGCCGAAGAACGGCGCAAACACGCCATCGCCCATTTTTGGCTGCTGGTCGGGCAGGATGCCGACCGCACCGCCGTCCTTGAGCACCTTGAACAACTGCCGCACTGCCGGGCCTTCGGCACGCACCTGGCGCACGTTGTCGCCGCCACGGGCCAGTTGCAGGAAGCCGTCCACCGTGTTCGATTCCGGCGGGCGGTAGACGATGGCGATCGGCCCGCGTTCGGACAGCCACTGGTTGAGCAGCTCCCAGTTGCCGAAGTGCGGTGCGGCCACGATGACGCCGCGCCCGGAGGCCAGCGCCGCGTCGTAGAGTTCCTGGCCATTGCGCTGCAGCCGCGCCAGGTTCTCGGCCGGCGGGCGGGTCCAGGTACGCAGCACTTCCAGCGTCTGCCGCGCGGTCGACCGCAGCACCTGCGCATGCAGCTGCGCGCGCTGGCCGGCATCCAGTTCCGGGTACGCCAGCTCCAGGTTGCGGCGTGTCACGCGGGCCTCGCGTGCATCGAGCTTGCGCCAGCTCCAGGCCAGCGCATCGGCCACACGTTTGAGCAGCGGCCACGGCAGGCGGCCCACGGTGGCGGCGGTGGCGTAGAGCAGGCGGGCACGGACATCGGGTTTCATCTGCGCAATTCTAAACAGCGCGGCCGGCCAAGGCCCGCGCGTGACAGCACGGGCGGCGCTGGGCATGCTGCGCGGCACGGTTTGCTGCCTGAGAGTGCCCATGCTTGCGCTGATCCAACGTGTCACCCGCGCCGCAGTCACGGTCGATGCGCAGACCGTCGGGCAGATCGGTCCCGGGCTGCTGGCGCTGGTCGGGGTCGAGCCCGGCGACAGCGACGCGCAGATCCGGCGACTGGCCGAGCGCCTGCTCGGCTACCGCGTGTTCGCCGACGACACCGGCAAGATGAACCACTCACTCGCCGACACCGGCGGCGGCCTGCTGCTGGTCAGCCAGTTCACCCTGGCCGCGGACACCCGTTCCGGCAATCGCCCCGGCTTCAGCACGGCGGCGCCGCCTCTGGAGGCTGAACGGGCGTTCAATCAATTGGTGGCGATCTGCCGGCAAAAACATCGCGGCGGGGTGGAAACCGGGCGCTTCGGAGCCCATATGGTTGTCGACCTGGTCAACGATGGCCCGGTGACCTTCCTTCTCAGACCCTAGAAACCCACGTCCACCAGCGGTCCTGTCTTGAATCCGGCAGACCGGGCTTCACGCTGGTATAATGCTAGGTTCTCTTTCCAATCTCAAAGCCGGTGGCGCGAGCACTCATGGCCAACGAACGTCCTGCCCAGCAATCCGACATCAAGCTACTGATCAGCAAGGGCCTGGAACAGGGCTATCTGACCTACGCCGAAGTCAATGACCACCTGCCCGACGACCTGGTCGACCCGGAGCAGATCGAAGACATCATCAGCATGATCAACGGCATGGGCATCGATGTCCATGAAGTTGCGCCCGATGCTGAAACCCTGTTGCTCAACGATGGCAACACCGGCAACCGCGAGGTTGACGACACCGCAGCCGAAGAGGCTGCCGCCGCGCTGACCGCGCTCGACACCGAAGGTGGCCGCACCACCGACCCAGTGCGCATGTACATGCGCGAAATGGGCACGGTCGAGCTGCTGACCCGCGAAGGCGAAATCGCCATTGCCAAGCGTATCGAAGAAGGCCTGAGCCAGGTCCAGGCAGCACTGGGCGTGTTCCCGCTGTCGACCGAAATGCTGCTGGCCGATTACGAAGCGCACAAGGAAGGCAAGAAGCGTCTGGCCGAGATCGTGGTCGGCTTCAACGACCTGATCGAAGAAGCCGACGCCGCCGCTGCCGCGCTGGCCGCCGCCGGCCCCGTCGCCGTCGACGAAGACGCGGTCGATGAAGACGACGACGAAGATGGCGATGACGACGCTGCCGAGGAAGAGGCCGGCCCGACCGGTCCGGACCCGGTGGAAGTGGCCACGCGCATGGAGAACCTGGCCAACGAATACGCCAAGTTCAAGAAGATCTATGCCAAGAACGGCGCCGAGCACAAGCTGGTGGTCAAGGCCCGCGAGGACATGGCCGCCATCTTCACCACGCTCAAGCTGCCGCTGCCGCTGACCGATGCGCTGGTCACCCAGCTGCGTGGCGTGGTCAACGGCATCAAGGACCACGAACGCAAGGTGCTGCACCTGGCCACCACCGTGGCACGCATGCCGCGCAAGGATTTCATCCGCTCCTGGGAAGGCAACCAGACCAACCTGGAATGGGTGGAAGACGCACTCAAGCGCAAGCAGAAGTGGTCGTCGGCGCTGCGCGACGTCAAGGACCAGATCGTCTCCGAGCAGCAGGGCTCGATCGAGATGGAGAAGGCCAACTACCTGACCCTGGGCGAGATCAAGGAGATCAGCCGTGCAATGGCCTATGGCGAAGCCAAGGCACGCAAGGCCAAGAAGGAAATGGTCGAGGCCAACCTGCGCCTGGTCATCTCCATCGCCAAGAAGTACACCAACCGCGGCCTGCAGTTCCTCGACCTGATCCAGGAAGGCAACATCGGCCTGATGAAGGCCGTGGACAAGTTCGAATACCGTCGCGGTTACAAGTTCTCGACCTATGCAACGTGGTGGATCCGTCAGGCCATCACCCGTTCGATCGCCGATCAGGCGCGCACCATCCGTATTCCGGTGCACATGATCGAAACGATCAACAAGTTGAACCGCATTTCCCGCCAGATGCTCCAGCAGTTCGGCCGCGAGGCCACGCCGGAGGAGCTGGCCAAGGAAATGGACATGCCCGAGGACAAGATCCGCAAGGTGATGAAGATCGCCAAGGAGCCGATCTCGATGGAAACCCCGATCGGCGACGACGAGGATTCGCATCTGGGCGACTTCATCGAGGACACCAACGTGGAGTCCCCGATCGACAACACCACCAACATCAATCTCTCCGAGACGGTGCGTGACGTGTTGGCCGGGCTGACCCCGCGCGAGGCCAAGGTGCTGCGGATGCGCTTCGGTATCGACATGAATACCGATCACACGTTGGAAGAAGTCGGCAAGCAGTTCGACGTCACCCGCGAGCGGATTCGTCAGATAGAGGCCAAGGCGTTGCGCAAGCTGCGTCACCCGAGCCGTTCGGAGCAGCTGCGCTCGTTCCTGGACATCGACTGATCCAGTCGTCGTACCGGTGCAGTGATCACACAACAGCCCCGCACTTGCGGGGCTGTTGCGTTGTGGGGCGTATGGCAGGCTATGCTTGTTGGGTGGACGTTTGCCGAACCAAGGTGCGTCGGGGAGGGCGCAGCTGACGTTCACGCCTCGGCGACGAAGCCAGACAGCGGCGCAACATGAAGCCGATGTTTGTTCCAGGCTCACGTGACGTTCTAGCCGTGGCTTCTAAGTTGATGGACGAATGGAACGAGGCCGTCGTATGAGCAGGCAAAGCCGGTTTGAAACCACCACATACCGCGAGCACGAGATTCGCGTACGCGCCGAGCAGGCGTCCCCTGGCGCCAGGTGGACGCTGTGGGTCGACGTGTATGCATTGGGCGGCAAACGCCAGCCACGCATCAGCGGCCGGGAAGCGGGCTGGGAGACCTACCAGGAAGCCATCGCGCAGGGATTCCGCGCGGGCCGGCAGTTGGTCGATGCGCAGCTTGAGGTGGCTTAGAGGCTGAGATTGGGGAGTGGGGATTCGGGGAGTGCTGGGGTGCTGATTGCTGGGTGCCTGTAGCTACCGGATCTTGCACTGCCAATGGTGGGCAACGCCCACTGACCGCGTCCAGATTCAAGAGCCCGGCTTGCGCCGGGCTTTTTTGTGCGGGCAAGCGCAGGTGGGTGCCGGCGCTTGTCCCTCATCGACGCCGGATGTCAGCAGACAGCGACGCGCGCGGACAGGTAAACTTTCGCCTCAGCTGGACGGTCCGACATGCTCCGCATCTCGCCACCCACCCTGCCGGGCCTATAGCTCAACGGTTAGAGCAGAGGACTCATAATCCTTTGGTTGAAGGTTCGAATCCTTCTGGGCCCACCAAATTTCAGTTCAGGAACGTCCGGCGTAGTCCAGAAAGTTCACTAGATCCAATGAAATCGCTGGAATTTTGTCTTGCGAGGTCCAGCTGCATCCAGTTGCATCCATACGTGAAGTGAGTCAAGCTGTGAGTCGTCTTATTGCGTTTTGCCTGCCCGACTCACAGGTGCTTGACTCACATGCTGACAGATACAAAGCTTCGCGCGCTGAAACCTAGGGATGCTGCCTTTCGGGTGGCCGACTCAAACGGCTTGTGTATTGAGGTGCGTCCCACTGGTGCAAAAGTTTGGCGGTATCGCTTCCGTTATGCAGGCAAGCCAAGCATGGTGACCATCGACGAGTACCCGGCGCTCTCACTGATGCAGGCCCGTGCAGAGCGCGACAAGCTACGCATGCTGCTAAAGGGCGGGGCCAATCCAGCCCATGTCGCTCGAGTTGAGCGAGCCGTGCAAGCAGAGCGTGTAAACACTACATTCGGAGCCATTGCGCTTGAGCTACTGGCCAAGCGAGCTAAGGAGGGTTTGGGGCCAGGTTCGGTAAAGCGAGAGCGCCGTTTGATCGAAAAGGATTTGGCTTTTATTGCTGACATGCCTATCACTGACGTCAGTGCTCCTGTTCTTCTGACTGCTCTAAGGAAGTTGGAGCAGAGGGGTGTGGTGGAGACTGCCCACCGGGCACGGTCTCATGCAGGACGAGTTTTCCGGTACGCGATTGTGACGGGCAGGGCTCAGCGAAATCCTGCTGAAGATCTTGTGGGTGCATTGGAGCAGCCGCAAACCAAGCACTTCGCAAGCCTGACCGAGCCTGCGCGAATTGGCGAACTTATGCGCGCGCTGTGGGCCTATCGGGGCTCGCCTGTGACCTGTGCGGCCCTCAAGCTGGCTCCCATGCTTTTTGTGCGCCCTGGCGAACTGCGGCAGGCCAAGTGGGCGGATATTGACCTGGAAGCCGGTGAGTGGCGCTATGTCACTAGCAAGACCAAGACCGCGCACGTTGTTCCTTTGTCTGCGCAAGCAGTGGAAGTGCTTAAGGAACTGTGGCCACTAACCAAGCGCAGCGACTATGTGTTTCCCGGCGTACGTAGCGTCGATCGCCCCATGAGCGAGAACACGGTCAATGCAGCACTTCGCAACTTGGGTTTCGATGGCGAAACCATCGTCGGCCACGGCTTCCGTGCGATGGCGCGCACCGTGCTTGATGAAGTTCTGGGGTTTCGCCCAGACTATATCGAGCACCAGCTCGCGCATGCCGTGCGTGATCCATTGGGGAGAGCCTACAACCGCACGGCGCACCTGCCAGAGCGCAAGAAGATGATGCAGGCTTGGGCGGATTACTTGGACAGTATTAAAGCATCCATCTAGCCCGCTTTTATTCCAACGTTAACGTCTTTCGAGGTAACTGCTGCAAGACTTTTAACACTGCAGCTTATATAGCAGTAAAAATCAACGATTTCATAGCGCTATCCAGGGGGGGGCTTGTAACGCGCCGTAACTCGTGTATCACCCACCTCGTTCCCTGGCTAGGTGGGCCATGTTGAGCCACTCACTTAATACCGACTAGGCGGCGCGTGGGCCTGCAGTTTTGACCGGCCTTCCCACATCACTCTACCAGCTTATCTCCTAGACACTATGTCAAACTCCAGGCCAGCCCGATAAATGCCGCGCCGAGTACTTTCTAATACCCTTGGCAATCTAAGCATTCGTATTGAGTCATAAATTTGGTAAGAGAGGGTCAGTGATGGCGCTTTCTTGAATTATTTTTGGAGTGGGGCGATGGCTTATATGGAAGATTTATTTTCCTATTCGCCACGAGTGGAGCGTAGCCTTTGTGGAGATCGGTGATGATCTTTGCGGCTGAAGGTGATGTGTGTAAATTTCCTATAGTAAAAATATAGGTGAGTTGCCTAGTTCCCGCATACATCGAAATCGCGGCAGCAACCATTGTTATGTAAAACCAGATTGACTCGGCTAAATTTAGTCCACCAATTGCGATTTGCATTGTTGTAAAAAAAACATACCAAAGTGTAGCTCCGCAAGAAAAAAACGTAGCAAGAGCGAACCCGCATTTCGTTCGTGTTTCTGTCTTATAGACCAGCAAGAATGCAAGTCTAACCGCGCAAATCAGAAGAGCTATCGAAAACCATGCGGTGAGCTGTACAGTCGCAATTGGAGAAGTGAAATTATATCTCCTGATCAGAAAAATAGCTGCAAGCGCAACAATAAAGGTTGCTACGTCAGCCCAGAATCGACTATAAACCATTCGCAAATACCCCAGCTTGCCGCGCCTCCATAATGTAATGGCGTCCGCCATATGGACCGTAATAAGGCTCCAAAAGATGCCCCCCATCAGGACAGAAGTGAATACCCAAAGTAGATGTACATTGTGCGCAGTTACCAACGGTGTAAAAGATGCAAATCCCCAGAGGCTTGAAATAACAAGCGTGATAAAAGCCGCTCTCATGGCTGATCCTTGCCAGTGTAGGTGCGTGATGCGCATCCTCCGAACAGGTCAAGCTCCTTGGAATAGGCACTCGTAGACACATCCATGAGTCCCAGCGCCGAGTGAAAGAGGTTATCGTGAGTGGCAGGCTGTAACGCCCGTTGCCGCACGCACTGCATGTTCAAGCCCCGCCATTGAACCATTCCTGGTGACAACCAGGCCACCATCGGAACTTTCATCTGCGTGTCTGGTGCGATGGCGTAAGGCAGTCCATGCAGATACAGGTTGCTTTCGCCAAGTGATTCTCCGTGATCGGAGACATACAGCAATGCGCTGTCGACCGTATCGATTGAAGCAAGCATCTTTATCGCGCGGGAAACTAGTTCATCCGTCGCCAAAATTGCGTTGTCGTAAGCGTTGATAACCTCTGGACGTGTGCAGTCTCCGAGATCGGCACTTCTGCAGTCGGGCTTGAACCGGCGTAGTCGCTCCGGATAGCGCAAGTAGTAGCTTGGGCCGTGGTTACCTAGTTGATGCAATACGATCACCATGTCTTCCTGGCTTGAACGCACGCGCTTTTCAAGACCGTCAAGAAGTGCCAGATCACCGCAGTCATCATTCGGGCAAGCAGCTATTTGGTTTCTTGGTGTTACCTTTTCAAACGGCAAACCATCGCAGACCCCTTTGCATCCGCCTTGATTGTCTCTCCAGAGCGTTTGGATACCAGCTCTCGATAAGATATGCAGTAGGGAGTCCGAACGCTTTATCTCATCTTCGTTATAGCTTGCCCTCCCTTTAGCCGAGAACATGCATGGCAATGAGACCTCGGTGCTTGAGCCACATGCGCGCACATCTGGATAGTTGACGACATCGAGTTTGGCAAGTTCCGGAGTCGTTTGACGCGCATATCCATTCAGACCCCAATTGGAAGCACGCACGGTCTCCCCGACCACCAGCACAAGCACGTGTGGCTTCGGCTCAGGGTCATGGCCAACCAGATGAGCATCCGGTGCCACAACACGCCTCGGGCCAGTGTCAACAGAGAGTTCCTTTGCTGCAATGCGTATGCTGGAGACAGCAACGTTCGCAGGAGCCACCAGATGGCGGAGCTCCCGATTGTTTCGCATCAGCGCGCTGACGTCTTTGAAGCTAATCAATGCGGCAATGATGACCAGCATGAGCGCCACTGCAATCGACCCGAACATGGCAACGGTCGATCGCAGAATCGATAGCCCTCTTAGACGTGTCGACCAGATAAATACGAGTGGAGCTATTGCATAGGTGATGACATGCAGAAGCAGGGAAGATGTGATCAGGTCACCAGCTTCAGCTGCGTTTGTCTTGAGGATGTTGCGTACCATGCTGACGTCAAAATAGATCGAATAGCGATCAGAGAAGAAAGACGTAAAGACAGCGGCCAATAAAAAAACAGTTAACACAGGCTTGGTTGCGCCCTTCCAGCACAGTGGACGAACTAGAAGCACATTGATGCCCACCAGGATCAAGGCTAGGCTAAGCGCACTTTCCCATCCTCCATGATCAGAAAACGCGCCTGTGGCTGCGGTGGCTCGCCAGAATGCTTGATTGAGTGCCGCTGCCGTGTACATAGCAACGGCCCAGACAAGCCAGTCCGCCGAGAGCAATGGACGCCAGCTAGACGTTGCTTCTGTGTTGATCCTGTTTCTGGTGCGTAGTCGTTGAAGGACGGAACTAAAAATTGCTGTCATGACGTGCTCCTGAGCCATCACATGCCACACATTCGACTTGTAGGGTCAGCTCGTAGACGCCGAGAACAGAGCGGACGATGCCTGCCACTTCGCAACGAACTCGGTCCAAGGCATTGACATCTTCTTTGACGACAACATGCGCGGTCACCACAGTCTGGCGAGAAGCCAACGACCAGATATGCAGGTTGTGAATAGAGTCGACATCGGCATGTGCCTGCATCGCTCTTTCCAAGGCCGTGATGTCGACATCAACAGGCACGCTCTGCATCAGAACGCGTCCGGCCGCGCTTATGAGCGTCCAGGTTCTCGGCAACACCCACAATCCGATGAGCACCGCAATGATGGGATCGATAAGTGTCCAGTTGGTCCAACGAATGACGAGCGCACCGATGATGACGCCCACCGATCCAAGCATGTCGCTCCAGACCTCAAGATACGCACTCTTTAGATTTAGCGAGCTGCCACTTCCTGACTTGAGCAGACGCATCGCGATGAGGTTAACGATAAGCCCGCTGATGGCGACGAAAAGCATGCCGGTGGATGCGACATGTGGTGGTTGTCTGAAACGAGTGATTGCTTCCCAAAGAATGTAGCCCGCAACCAGGAAGAGTAGGGAGCCGTTGACCAGCGCGCCCAGCGACTCTACGCGACCGTAGCCATAGCTTCGCTTCTTGTCAGCTGGCCGCCTGGAGATACGCAGAGCGAAAAGGGACACGGCAAGCGCAATCGTGTCGGTCAGCATATGCGCAGCATCGGAAATCAACGCAAGACTGTTGGTTAAAAGACCACCTACTATTTCGGCAGCAAGAAATAGCGATGTGAGTCCGAGCGCCCACCATAGCGGCTTCTCGAAGCGGACTTCGGAGCCTGCGTGGTCGTGATTGCCACTCATGAGTATTCTCCTGGACGCCTAGGTGGCGTTTGCTTTGGGTATGGCAGAGCACCCATCGCGGAAATCGCGATGGGTTAGGACACTGCTGATTAGACTTCCGCTGCCTTTTCTCTTGTGGCGCGGCTGTGTACCCACCGATACAGAATAGGCAGGACGACCAGCGTTAGCAGCGTCGAAGATACGATTCCGCCGATCACCACAGTGGCAAGTGGTCGCTGAACTTCCGAACCGGCGCCGACGTTGAGTGCCATCGGCACAAACCCAAGTGATGCCACCAGCGCTGTCATCAATACGGGCCTTAGCCGACTCAGCGCCCCGTCGCGGACCGCAACGGGCAACGGATCGCCTTTTTCCCGCAGTCCTCGAATAAAACTGATGAGTACCAAGCCATTGAGAACCGCTACACCCGACAGTGCAATGAACCCGATGCCTGCGGAGATGGACAACGGAATTCCACGCAAACTGAGCGCAATGATTCCACCCGTAAGCGCTAGCGGAACGCCGCTAAAGACGATTGCGGAGTCTTTGACCGAGCGAAATGCCCAGAAAAGCAAGGCAAAGATGATGACGAGTGTGACTGGGACAACGATCGCCAATCGCTTACTTGCCGAACTCAACTGCTCGAAACTGCCCCCGTATTCGATCCAATAGCCCGTCGGCGTCTTGACTTGGGCATCAACCACATCTTGAAGCTCGGTGACAAACCCACCTAGATCACGGTCGCGGACATTCGCAGTGACCGCAATTCGCCGCTTACCGTTATACCGATTGATCTGGTTTGCGCCCTCGCTTCGAATGACCTTGGCAACTGCCGCAAGTGGAATGGTCTGGGGTCCGCTAGATTCCGAGCCTGACAGGGCATCCTTATAGGCCTTGAGTGGAATGGGCAACGACTCGATGGCACTGGGGTCTTGCCGTAACGCTTCCGGCAAACGGACAACAATGTCGAATCGGCGATCGCCTTCGAAGAGTTGTCCGGCGACTTGGCCGCCTACTGCTGTCGCAACGGTTTTTTGAATATCGTCGGCACTGAGTCCGTAGCTCGCCAGTGCCATGCGGTTAGGAATAATCGATAGCAGCGGCAGTCCGCTGGCTTGCTCCACACGAACATCTGCAGCACCCGGAACATTTTTTGCGACCGCTTCCACTTGCTGCCCGATCTTGAGCAGCGTGTCTAGGTCATCTCCATAGATGTTGATGGCCACGTCCGACCTGACTCCCGAAATGAGTTCATTCGTGCGCATCTGGATCGGTTGCGAGAACTCGTAATTGTTGCCGGGGATGCTATCCACCAGTTGCTCGACCTGTGCGACGAGATCGGCCTTGGGCTTGTCCGGGTTAGGCCACTGGTCACGTGGCTTCACCATCACAAAGGTATCGGCGACCGAGGGCGGCATCGGGTCAGACGCCACTTCTGCAGTGCCAATCTTCGAGAACACCCGGTCGATTTCAGGCACTTTCAGAAGTCGTTGCTCCAGTTGTCGCTGCATGCCCACCGATTGCGTGAGGCTAGTCCCCGGGATGCGCATGGCTTGCAGAGCAAAGTCGCCCTCATCCAGGCTTGGGACGAACTCGCTCCCTAGCCTGGTTACAAGTAAGCCGCTGCACACGAGCAGGGCAATGGCTCCAACGGCCACCCACTTTCCACTGCGCAGGCTGAGATCAAGCAGGGGTTCGTATCCTTTGCGGAAGCGTGCCATCAGCCAGTTTTCTTTCTCCTCCACCTTACCGCCCAGTGCCAACGCAATGGCAGCAGGAACGAAAGTAAGCGCAAGGACCATGGCGCCCGTCAATGCCAACACCACCGTGATCGCCATGGGATGGAACATCTTTCCTTCCACACCTGTTAGCGCAAAGATCGGTAGATAGACGGCGGTGATGATGCCGAGCCCGAACAAGCTGGGCCTGATGACTTCTGCTGTGGCGCTGGCGGTAATCTCAAAACGCTCGGCGAGATCCATTTGCCGTCCGAGCTGGTGTTGACGCTCGCCAAAGCGGCTCAGGCAGTTCTCGATGATGATCACGGCGCCGTCAACGATCAAACCAAAGTCAAGCGCACCCAAACTCATGAGATTGGCCGAGATCCCGCCGCGCGCCATGCCGGTTAGGGTGAAGAGCATCGCCAGTGGGATCACTAGAGCGGTGATCAACGCGGCGCGAAAATTCCCGAGCAATAGAAACAAGATGACGATGACCAACACAGCGCCTTCGGTCAAATTCTTGGTCACGGTTCCGATGGTGCGATCAACCAGGGCTGTGCGATCGTAGACGGGTGTCGCTTTGACGCCATCAGGCAAGCTTTTCTCGGCATCCTTGAGCTTGGCTGCCGCTGCTTGCGCGACGTCACGGCTGTTAGCACCGATCAGCATCACGGCGGTGCCGAGCACGACTTCATGGCCATTTTGCGTTGCCGCACCCGTGCGTAGTTCGGCGCCGTCTGCAACTTGCGCCACATTTCGCACACGAATGACCGCACCGTCTCTCTTTGCGACCGCGATCTGCTCGATGTCACGGATGTCCGCAACTTGGGCGGGAATACGCACCAAGAACTGCTCACCATTGCGCTCGATGTAGCCTGCGCCAACGTTTTGATTGTTGAGCTGCAGAGAGTTGACGACGTCGTCGAGCGTTAAACCAAGAGACCTGAGGCGAGCGGGGTCTGGCGTGATGTGAACTTCACGTTTGTATCCGCCAAGTGTATTGATCTCGGTTACACCGGGGATGTTGCGCAGTTGCGGGCGGATGATCCAGTCTTGGAGCGTCCGTAGATCGGTGGCGGTGTAAGGCTTCCCGTCAGGCTTTCTCGCCTTCGGGTCGGCGTCGACGGTGTAGGAGAAGATTTCTCCCATGCCGGTTGCGATCGGGCCTAGTGTTGGCTCGATGCCGGCTGGAATTTGCGACTTCACCTGTTGCAATCGTTCGGACACCTGTTGCCTGGCGAAATAGATGTCCGTGCCGTCTTTGAAGACCACTGTGATCTGAGACAGACCATAGCGGGAAATGGATCGAAAATGATCCATCTCAGGAAGGCCCGCCATTGCGGTCTCGATGGGGTAGGTCACCCGCTGTTCGGCTTCCAAAGGCGAGTAGCCAGGTGCAGCCGTATTGACTTGCACCTGGACGTTGGTGATGTCTGGTGTGGCATCAATCGGTAGTTGACTGAAACTCCACACACCGATGGCAATCAGCAGCACCGTCATGGCCATGACGAGCCAGCGCTGACTGATCGAGATTCGAATGATTCGTTCGAGCATGTCAGTTCTCCTCAATGCTCGTGCGATGCGCCGGACTTCTCGATGTCAGCCTTGACGAGATAGCTCTGTTCGACCACGACCTGATCGCCAGCCTTGAGTCCTTCAAGCACCTCCACCTGTTCGGTATCGCCTTCGCCGAGCCTGACCGCATGTGCCGTGTAGGTGTCCCCGGTTCGCACGAACACTGCCTGGCCACCATCCAGCGTTTGCATCGCCGAACGCGGCACCATCAACGCGACATTACGGTTGCTGATCGCGATTTTTGCAGTCACGGCAACGCCAGGCCGCCACTGCCCGTCCAGGTTCTGCAGCGTTGCACGGGCGGTGGAGCTTTGACTTGCAGCGCTTGCTCCTGGCAGCACCCCATCGATCGTTGCTTGTGCACTCGTGCCGTCATATAAGCGCGTAACTACGACGCTTGATCCAGGCACCACCGAAGCCATTTGCGCACCGAACACGCTGAGATCTGCCCAGACCTCGCTCAGATCGGCAACATCGAACAGTACCTGTCCTTCCGCTGCGCCACCGCCGACCTGCGCCTGGCGCGTCAGCACAACACCACTGATTGGTGCGGATACGGAATAGGTGGAAAGGCTGAGGTTGCTTTCGATGCTTGCCATGGACTGCCCCGCTCTGACACGGTCACCCACATTTGCGCGCAGTGATCTGATGCGCCCCGGATAGCTCGCCGTGACTTTCGCATCGCTGCCATCGATTGCCGCGATCTGACCCTGCACTTCGAGTTCGATCGCAATGGCACCTGGCCCGGCCGCGACAACTCTGATGCCGTTTGCATCAGCCTCTTTACGAGCAATGCGTGTGGACTTGGGCGCTTCGTCCTGACCTTCTTCTTCGCCATGCGCCTCTTTTGCTTGTGGCTTGCTGTCAGCGGCTTCTTTATCGTCCTTTGCCTGTGGTCCGCCGCAGCCGGTCAACTGGGCGGCGATTGCGAACAAGAGCATGAGCGTGAAGGTATTCTTTCTGACCGGTTTCATGGCTGCGAGGTTTCCTTGGCGTTGGCGCCTGCTGTCGCCATTAATGGCTGACCAGTCAGTCGCTGAATTTCGATGAGAGAGGATTGGGCGGAAATGGCTGCCTGCAGCTGACGTCTACGTGCTTCGATACGTCTGTCTTGCAGCATTCCCCACTCCATGTAGCTGATCGCTCCGGCCCGCCATGCGCGATCTGCCGCTTTCTCAGCTTCCGCAAGGCGAGGAAGAACATCGGTGTCGAGCCGATTGACCTCCAGGCGCGCGATTGAGTAGTCGCCATGGGCAGCGGACAATGTAGAGAGCAGGCGAACCAGTAGCGCTTCACGCTCGACATCATTGAGGGCCAGCTCTGCTTCAGCCGAGCGAATTGCTGGCTGTGCACGGTGACCGGTTCCAATGGGGATACTCAGCCCCGCAATGACACCCACCGCGCTATCGCCTCGGAGTGCGCGTGCACCGATTTGCCATTGCGCGTCAGGACTGGCCTCGGTTCGAGCCAGGCGCACCTGAGCTTCAAGAATCCGTTCTTCACCTGCTACTTGAGCAAGTTCGGGATTGGAGGTCAGATAGTCGCTCAGTTGCTTGAAGTCACTCAGGGCAGGCAGTCGCATTGGATCGCCGGACACCAGGCCGGCCGCCGCTTCTCGCTGATTCCACAGAGCCGCGAGATTTTGTCGCGCCCAGCGCTCGGCTTGCGCTGCCCGATCACGATCAAGCTCTGCTTCTGCAAGGGCCGCCTTTGCTGTCAACACGACCGACTCGGGCGATGCACCTGCCTCCAAACGACGGCGTGCCGCATCGACGGTTCGCCTGCGCTGCTCGATGTCCAGATCAGCGATTTCTCGCTGTCGGATGGCTGCGGTGATCGCGAGGTAGCGGCGTGCCGTTTCTGCCAACAGGTCCAGGCGTGCGATTTCACGCTGAGGAGCTAACGCATCAATGCGTGCTATTGCCAGGGTCCGGCGGGCATCGAGCTTGCCGCCACGCTCCAAGATGCCCGAAAGCGTAACGGTCAGCTCTGCTCGACCAAACGTCCGGTAGGGGCCGGTGCCCAAGACATTTTCAAGCGTTGCACCCAGCATCATTTGTGGACGTTGGCCTGCGCGTTCGGCATCCGCAGTCAGGACATCACGTTGTCCATCGACCAGGCGTAGGTCGGGGTGGGTCTTGGCAACGCGCTGAACCGCGTCGTCAAGTGTCAAATCTTGGGACAGCGATCGATCCTGCGCATATAGCGCAGGCACGACCGCTAAGGCGGCTACTGCCGCCAATCGCAACCACATAGGAACTCTCCGATAGCGAAATGTAACGAAACCGCCAAAGGGCGGCGCAGTCGTTACAGCGCTATTGGGGGACGAATATCCGAGGAGGCTGGAAACGACACAGCCAGAGTCTTTATGGTTTGAGGCTGGACCGCAGGCACCTGCATGGCATGCAAAATCAGCATCGCCGGCGTCACCGCAGTCAGATGGCCACAGCAGTGTGAGGCATGCATGAGTGCGTCAAGCAAATCGCCTGCCTGTGGATCGCCAATAGGAGATGTTTCACCTTCGCTGCCTTGAGTGCTGGGGCTATACAAATGGTCCCCAGATACAAGGAAAGCTTGGTGCAAGTCTGCCACCGCAGCGAGGACCGGATTGGACAGCACAGCGATCAGCAGCAAAGCCATGGCTGGGAGGCGGAGCAATCGACCAAGGCGGTGAAGCATACGGTTCATATTTCGATGACCATACGGGTTAATAACGCCGTTACACAATCTCAACCGGCTACGCATACATCGTCGATTAATCTTGAGATGTTCAGGGTCGAGCTGGTGCTGTGCTTACAATCGACCAGCGTGTGAGCCTGTCTTATCGCGGAGGTCCTGTTTTAGCTTTTAACGGTATTTTCAAAGCGCTCGACAGCGCTTTGATGCAACATGCCGACCGATCCAAGTTGTCGATAGTCTGATCCGGATGTCCGATGCAGGGGAGTTCAGCTCAACACGCTGCACGCCATCGGCGAACAGCTTGGCCTTGATCGCTGACTCGGGCACGTCACGGCCGATGCGGTGAGCTTCGTCCAGATACGCCTGCAGGCTGCGCATTGCCTCGCGCATGACGACTGCCGAGTCGGGCCGGCGTAGGTGTAGACGCGCCCACGAATGGCGTACGGGACAATCTGAGCGGTCTGGACCGTGACACTGTCGGTCAGCGGGCGCACGTCATCGTTGGTGAGAATCGAAGTGACCTTCTCCGACAACGCCTGTGGAGCCGTGCCATCGCCGGTGCGCGATTGGACCGTGACCAGGACTTGGCCAAGCGCGGGGCTTGTGGCGCTGGCGTCCATGACATCGGCCGCTGCGCTGAGTGCGTGATAGATGTAGGCGCCCTCGGGGCCGGCAACGCTGAAGCCCTCCGGCGCAAGCTGGATCCGGCGGCGGAAGTCCACGTCCGACTCGTAGGTCGGTGTAATGCCGTTCTCCGGTTGGCCCGGATCAAGCATCAGGCGCGCAACACCGAGTAGCGCTCCCAGGTGATCGAGGTTGGTGCCGGTGGCGAAGGCAAGCATGGTCTGCTGGGCCTTGTCGTTGGCGCGCTGGCGAATTAATAGCTCGCGGGCCGCGAACAGCTGCAGGAGCTTATAGACAGGGTCGGCTTCGGTGAGCGCAGAAAATTCTGGAAGCAGCTTGCGGAATTGCGCGAGCGCCTCGGCAAAAATCGTCTCAAAGCTTAGCGTTTCGACCAGATCTGGAGCTTGGAGCTTTGAGAGATCAACTGCTGTAAAAGAAGCCATGAGAAGAGTACTGGCGGGCTTGGATCAATCCTCCCCGGGCGCCGTACTTCTTCTCATTGCAATAGCATGTACATAGGTGAATTACAAAACAGCGCGACCTATGACGATGCAAACAGCAACTGCCAGATAAGCTTAGACTGAAATTTCTTCTGCTGATGTAATTCCGCTGCTTTGCGAGCTTGCTCGTTTGAGTGCGCCGTCTAAGCTGTCGAGTTGGTCCATATCCTTGAACCAACTTGCGCCCCACTTTGATTTGAGCCCGCTCGCAATCAGAGAGGAGCGGATACGTCGAGCAACCGATAGTAAACCTGCCTCGCTGATGCCGGGCAGGTAGATCGCAAATTCCCCCGGCGCCAGATGCCCAAGGCCATCTTGTGGACGCGTTGCCGCTTGTAGGAGTCGAGTAGCAATTTCGATCTCTTTCCTCGTGCCTACGTCATTGCCTGCGCTACTGACATCCAGATCGAAAAGTAAGATGCCACCTTGTTCGTTGCGATGATGTTCTGCGGCACTCTGTAGCAGGACCTGGAAAGAATTCAAGTCGTAGAGGCCACTCAGCATGTCAACCTTTTTTTCATCGCTCACAAGGGCGGTAGGTTGTTCTTCTGACAGGTGCTGCGCCCAGGAGCTGGCAAGTACACGCCCGAAGGTCTCAGCCACCGGTAAAAAATGCACGAGCTCATCGTCGGCAATGTGCTTGTCGATGCCACACAGCATGCCTTCCATCTTTCCAGGAATTCTGATCGGCACGCCAAGGTAGCTTGCAATACCAAGCTCGATAGCAATCGGCGCTTCGGCAAGGTAGGTGAGCTTTCCCAGATCGGGCGCACATTGGGGCCCTCCCATACTGATGACCCTTCGGCACACCGATTCCGACCACGTCAGAAATTGATCAACTTTCAATCCAAAGCTTGCGTCAGTGCACGCCCGGATGATCCAGTAGTCGTTCTTGACCTCTGCGAACAACCAAGTTTTTAGCGGGGTGAGCCGAGCAAGACAATCTAAGAGATCGCCGATCGTCTCACTGGTGGAGGTGAACGGAAGCTGCGTTTTGAGAGAGCCGGGCATGCGTGTGCTCCAGAAGATCCCCTCTTATCGGCGAGCTTCGTCAATTCTGCAGGCACGGAGTGCGACGCCCACTCAAGCGGACGCGACCGCCGTCAGTGCCGCGCTCTCCGTACGATGGTTTCATTGGCTACGTCGCAAGTTGTCCAGCAGTCAGTGAAATGGAGCCTGCATCGCATGTTGGATTCCGTTTAGCAGGACCTCACGCGAGTAAGGCTTTCGCAGAAATTGTGTGCGATCGGGCAGCTTCTGCGGACAAACTGCTCCGGAGGTGAGGATGGCTGGCGTTAGTACGCCACATGCTCGAAGGTAGGCAACCAGGCCATATCCATCCAATTCTCCGGGCATTTGGATGTCGCTAAAAATCAATTTGATTCCAGGCTCGCTATGCAGTCGCTCCAAAGCCTGTGAGGGATCACAGGCAGTAACGGCTGAGTACCCCATATCCATAACTAGTAGCGCGGCAAGCTCGAGCAAAACGGGATCGTCGTCCACGATCAAAATTAACAATTTATTCTTGGTGGGCATGCAACTCGAGCTCCGTGATTGTGTGTTGATGTCCCGAAGCGACCGGCGCACAATGAGCCGACTTCACGCCTATCTCACAACTATGAATTCGTTAATTCCTGATAGGCAAGACTGGTGCCGAAAGGTTGTTGAGCTTTCGGCGGATTCCATCAAGTGTTTGTCGCTGTCTGGAGAGGTGCTTTACGCCAACTCTCACGGCATGGCTCGGATGAGTAACGTAGTCGCCGAGCCAGGGATTGGTACGCAATGGACTTCGCTATGGTCAGCAGAAGTGCAACCACTTGTACTTAATGCGCTTGAGTCTGCCAGAAAAGGCAAGTCTTGTGATTTCGAGGTCCAATGCGTTAATGCTCATGATCGGCATCAATATTGGCATGTCTCAACGAGTCCACTGTGTGACGATGGAGGTGAGATTAATGCTGTGCTTGTTGTCAATCGTGATATCACAGCGCGTCGCTTAGCGGAATTTGCGTTGGAAACCCTAAAAAATAGCCTCCGCGACTCAAATCGGCAGATGCCCGCACGGCTTAACGATGACCGACAAAGCTTCGATGGAGTTGAGTTTCCTGCGAGCTCTACAGCGCCAGGAGAGGAGACCGAGCCCAAGGGCGATAACCTGGCTGAGCTTGATATCGCTAAAGCTGCGCGACGAGTTGCTGAATCGGTTGCCGAGCAGGCTCAGAAAGGCGAAGCCATTGGGCAGTTGCTCGCGGGAGTTGTGCACGATTTGAACAATGTTTTACATGCATCGCGCAGCGCGATAGGGCTTGTCACCAGTCGAAGGAAAATTGGAAGCCGCGATATGCAGCTTTTAAGCATGGCGGAGAAAGCGTTAGATCATGGCGCGGCGATGTCTAAACGCTTATTGAGCTTCGCCGCGAATCATCCATATGTGGTTGAGCAAACAGATCTTGGTGCCTTGACGGCGCAGATGATGCCCCTGCTTACACAAGCAGTGGGCTCTGGTGTCAAGTTGGAACTTTTGCCCTGTACCGAGACATGCATCGCTTTGATGGATCCTCACCTGGTGGAACGTGCCCTCATGAATCTTGTCATCAATGCAAGGGACGCCTGTGGGGATGTTGGTCTCATCTGGGTCGTTGTCTCGACCAGCTCTGTTTCAGAAACTGACGCGAATCTCCATCGTGCTGCAGGGGACTACATAAGCGTTTCGGTTCGTGACAATGGCGAAGGCATCGCACCTGCGGTGCGAGCCAGATTGTTTGAGGCGTACTTCTCCACCAAACCCAGCGGAAAAGGAACAGGTTTAGGGTTGGCGCAGGTCTATGGTGCGGTCCGCCAAGCTAATGGTCATGTCGACGTACAATCTGAACCTGGCCATGGTGCCTGCTTCACCATGAGTTTTCCTAGGCTATAACGGTCGCATTGCAATGCGAGTGCGGTTCTCACTTTGTTAGATGTTCGGTTAATAGATCACCGATAAGTGAGCGGTCGCTTGGTGCAAGCCCGAGTAATTGCCGCCGCGGATAAGTCACCCTTGGCCCGCCTAATCGGATTTGATCCGTTAACCCATCTTGGTGCACACGTGCGATGCGCGCCACGCGTCCGACAAGCCCCACACTCACAGCGTTGGGGCTGGCGCTGACTTTGAAGAACTTGGCTTGCCGCAGCTTGGCAAACATCTTGGCGCGTTTGACGCGCCCGTACTTGTCACGTAGCTGCTGCTTGCGCGGCGCGTACGGCGAGCCATCCGGCGCCTGCTGCTTGCCAATGCGCTGGCTCTGCGAACGCCGAAGTTCCGCTCCGATCTTACGAGCCAGCGTGCGACGTTCGCCCGGCTGCAGGTGTGCCAGCAGCGGCGCGGCCCAGTCCTCCAGTGCGGTCAGCTCATCCATGTCGGATCGAGCTGCGGCTCAGGCGCATGCGTCATGTCGTAGCCGCCACCGTCCTTCGCGGTCACGACCACTCGTTCGGTCAGCGGCAGCTTGATCGACAGATCCACCGCGTCGTTGGCGAGGATGTCGGCCTCGAAGGCAATCTCGCCACGGCGCGACGAGTTGGACAGCAACTCAGATTGATTGACCTGCACCCATTCCAGCAGCGGCAGCATCACGCTGTCGGGATGGCCGGCATAGTCGGTCAGGATCAGGTTAAGCGTGTACTGGTACTCGAACGACAGCCCGGGCTGGAACGTGCTGACCAGGCTGCCGGCGTCGATGAATACCAGCAGCCGATCCGCATCGCGCGCCAGGTCCGGCAGTGCCGCGACCAGATGCGCGCGCAGGCTGGCAGGCTTGATCACGGCGCCGGCTCCGGTGCGTGCAGGTCGATCCAGCCCTGCAGCGCGCTCAGCTGCGTGGCAGTGGCGTGGCAGCTGTAGTTGTCTGCAACGGTACCGGCAATGCCAGAGAGCGTAATGCCTTCGGCCGGCGCATCAGGATCTCCGGTGGGCGGCCCGGCAGGGTTGCCCGTGGCGGCGTCGTGCAGCCGCACAAAGCCAGCAGGGATAGCGCAAGCAGCATCGGCGTTCTGGGTGACATAGATCGGAACCTCGCGGGTGATGGTGGCGCCTACCTCGTGCACGACTTGCACGCGATCAACGAACCTGGTCACAGTTCGGACTGAATTTTTTTTGCTGTCGCGTTCGGCAATGGCTGAATTTTTTTCAGCTAGAGCTTGGTCGCGTGCTATCTCTGCGGCACTGACACGCCGCTCCTGCCACACGCAGCCACCGACGAGCAGCGCAATCAGCGCTAGCAGGATGATCAGGCGCGTGACCATCAGCTCACGCCCAGGATTTGCAGGGCGCGCTGCGTGCGCGTGACGCGATCGCTGTGGCCTTCGGGCAAGCGCTTGGCGCGTGCGTTGCCCAGGTTGATCTTGCGGCCCAGGCCCAGCACATCGCCGGCATCGGCCAGGACGTTCAGCCCGTTGTCTTGCCGGTACGCCGCCGCACCCAACGCGCTTGGCTCGATCTGCAGCAACAGGTCGGGTTGGTCTTCGACGGGCAGGCCTATCAGCTCACCGATACGGCGGTAGTTGCCACGGAAGGTGTGCTGCATCGGGCCACGGCCCGGTAGCGGTGACCGTCGCCGCTGGCGGCATTGCCGTTGCCCAGGCGGTCGGCGTAAACGAAGTTGGCCAGGCCGGCAGGATTGCGCAGGAACTTGGGCGCTTGCGCCGACGTGATGCGTGCGACGGAGACTTCCAGCAGCCGGGTGCTGGTCGTGTAGGTCAGGCCTTCTTCCATGCGCGGCAGGCTTAGGCTTTCGTGGCCGACCTGGCCGAGCCAATGCGCGGCGCGACGCTTGGTGGTGATGCCAAAGCGGTTGGCAGCGGCAAGCAGTGGGCCGTGCCAGCGCTGTGCGCGTTGCGTGGAGCACTGCATGATCGAGGCGAGCTAGGTATCGGTAAACATCAATCGACCTTCAGGATGCGCGCCACATTGCCCTGGGCGCGTTAGGTGAGCACCGCCAGCACGATCAACGTGCCCAGGTGCCAAAGACTGACTTGCGAGCCGGCGCCGGCCAGCAGGATGTGCAGCGCCTGGCCACCACTGCTGGCGATCAGCAACCACGCGCACCAGCCCGCGCCGCGTCGATGGCGCGCATCGACGGGCCGGTGGTAGGTAAGCGGGCGGACGCAGATGGCGAGCCGCGGCAGGTCCGCTGCGGTGTCAGAGCACCCGCCAGAGCATGTAGCCTGCAGTGATGAAGATGAGGAGTGCAAATGCGTTGTTGAGTGATCCTCGGTATGCGGCCAGTGCCGTAGCTGCGCGTGCTCCTGCGACGCCTCCTGCGCTGCCGGCGACGATCAATGCTGCAGCGAGTGACCAGTTCACCAGCCCGGAGTGCGCGTAGTTCAGCGCGGTGGTCAGACCGAAGGCGGAGACAGCCACGAGCGAGCTGCCTACCGCTGCCAGCATTGGCATGCCGGTGGCGGTCATCAGGCCTGGCACGATAAGGAACCCTCCACCGATGCCAAAGAAGCCGGAAAACCCGCCGGCGATCGTCCCCAGCCCGATCAGCGCGGGCGCATTGCCCTTGCCGAGTCGGGCATTCGCATCCTCCTGTATGTTGCGCCTGCGCAGCATGCGCAAGCCGATCACCACCATCAGCACTGCGAACAGGGCCAGCAGTCGCTGTCCGTCGAAGGCCTTGCCCAGGGTCGAGCCGAGGTAGGCGCCGGCGACGCCGGCCAGGGCGAAGACCCAGGCACACGGCCACCTGACGTTGCCATGGCGGGCATGCACGAACAGGTTGGAAAGCGCGTTGGCCGCAACCGCCAGCGCGCTCGTCCCGATGGCCACATGCGGATTATCGACACCGACCAGGTAGAGCATCAACGGGACAGCGAGAATGGAGCCTCCGCCGCCGACCAGCCCCAGCACGAAACCGATCAGAATTCCGGAGAGCCCGCCCAGCGCCAGCTGCAGCAGTGAAAGGGTCTGCATGGTCAATGGCTACTCAGGGCTGGACGACGCGTCGCAACGAAGGCGCGGAGTGAGGGCGGAAAGGTCGTAACCTGCGCCGTAGGCGACGGACAGGACCTGGTCGGTCGTAAGTCCGGCAGTGCGTACCTGCCCAAGAGCCCACAACGACGTCGAGCGCGTACCGGTCCTGCAATAGGCGGTAACCGGAGCTGGCAGCTGCTGCAGCAACTCACAGAACTCCCGCACCTGGCAATCAGAAATGGCGCCAGCCACGACGGGCAGATAGGCGAAGCTCATACCTGCGCGCGTGCAGGCTGCCTGCATGGCCAGGTGATCGGGTTGGTTCGGCTGCTCGCCGTCTGGCCTGTTGCAGACAACGCTTGCGACACCCTGTCTGGCCAGCGCGGGGAGATCGGCAGGACGCAACTGATCGGTCACGAGCAGATCGGGTGAGAGCGATCGAAGTTTCATGGGGGGGCCTTTCCTGCGCGTGCGGTGGAGGAGTGCGTGGAGAAGTACTCCGGCCACCAGGGACGCAACAAAGACCAGTGCGAACGCCTGGCCGGTCGCCAGCAGTGCGATGGCCGGGCCCGGGCAGAGCCCGGCCAATCCCCAGCCGATGCCGAACAGCGCTGCACCGATAACCAGCCTGCGGTCGATCTGCCGTTGCCGCGGCAGCTGCAGTGCCGCAGCAAGCACGGGGATGCTGCGTGCGCGCACCCATCGATAGGCGATGGCCGACGGGATCAATGCGCCCGCCATCACCAGCGCCAGTGACCAATCCCAGGCGCCGAAGACATCAAGGAAGGCAAGCACGCGCGCAGGATTGGCCATGTCCGACACCACCAAGCCCAGTCCGAACAACGCCCCGCAGAGAAAGGCGGTCAAACGGATCATGCGCCGGTTCCGGCGGCGAGCCGCACGACCGTCACCGTTGCCATACCCAGCAGCATGAACACGGTAGTGGCGACGATGGAGCGCGGCGACAGTCTTGCCAGTCCGCTTACCCCGTGCCCGCTAGTGCAGCCAGCACCCAGGCGGGTTCCATAGCCAACTAGCAGGCCAGCTAGGATCAGCACCGGTGCGCCGGCGCCAGTCAAAGACGCAAGCGCAACTGGCTTGATCGCCAATGCCACACTTGCGCTGGTCAGAAGCCCGGCCAGGAACAGGGCGGACAGCGAACGCGCGCCGCCAGCCTGCAAGCCGAGCGCGTCGGCGAGCAGACCGGAGATGCCAGCGATACGGCCAACGAGCAGTAGATAGGCGCCCGAGGCGATACCGATCATCAGGCCGCCGATCAGGGGCAAGTACCATGCAAGCGGGGGCAGAGTCATAGCAGGTCCAACGGCAGCTTCAGGTAACGCACACCGTTGTCGTCCGGCGCGGGCATATGGCCGGCACGCATGTTGACCTGCACCGACGGAAGGAGCAGTCGCGGCATGGGGAGGGTGGCGTCGCGCTTCTCCCGCATCTCGACGAACATGTCCTCGGAGACCCCCTCATGCACATGCACATTTGCACTGCGTTGAGCGCCGATCGTAGTTTCCCAAGCAAACCGGTCCCGGCCGGCGGCCTTGTAGTCGTGGCACACGAAGACACGGGTAGCGTCCGGCAGACCCAGCAACCGCTGGATGGAGCGATAGAGCTGGCGGGCTGAGCCACCCGGAAAATCGCAGCGGGCAGTGCCGTAGTCCGGCATGAACAAGGTATCGCCCGGAAACACTGCATCGCCGATGACGTAGGCCATGCACGCTGGCGTGTGGCCAGGAACATGCAGAGCCACCGCCTGCAGATTTCCTATGGCGAATGCTGCACCGTCGGCAAACAGATGGTCGAACTGACTGCCATCGCGATTGAAATCCGCACCAGCGTTGAAAATGTTGCCGAAGGTGTCCTGCACGCGTGTGATGTGCGCGCCGACAGCAAGCTGTCCGCCCACCTGTTGCTGCAGCCACGGCGCAGCCGACAGATGGTCGGCGTGTGCATGCGTTTCGAGCAGCCACTGCACCTGCAGGCCCTCGTCACGTACGTATTGCACGAGTGCCGCAGCGGAGTCGGTTGCCGTTCGGCCGGAAGCCATGTCGAAGTCGAGTACGGTGTCGATGATCGCGCAGGCCGACGAGCGAGGATCTCGGACCACATGGCTAGCGGTAAAGGTCGCAGGGTCAAAGAACGTCCTCACCTGCGGTGCGGGTGCGTCGCCGGTGAGGATGCCGCCGACGAGGGCACCAGCCGTTTCCAATGAGGCATCTGGTACGGAAGACCTACTCACGTTTAAAGCACCAAATAGATATGAGATAATAGTTTCATACTTTCACTAACATTGCAACTATTGTGTGTTTGCGTCTTCGTTCGTTCAGTCGCCGCAGAGCTTAGCTATTACCCTAGTGCACCCTGATCTGCATTGCTCCGCGACTCGTGACCGAAACCACTCTTACCGTCAGTGATCTTGCCGCCATGAAGGAGCGCGTGCCGGAAGTGGCCGAGCTGCTACGCTTCATTGCCACGCCGTCACGCCTGTTGCTGCTTTGCCAGTTGTCCCAGGCCGAATCCACCGTCAGCGGCCTGGAAGCGACAACGGGCATACGGCAGCCTGCGCTGTCACAGCAACTGGCTGACCTGCGGCAGCGGAAATTAGTCCTTACTCGGCGCGAGTCCAGATCCATCATCTACCGCTTGGCCGACCCAAAGGTGGCTGCATTGTTGAGCGCCATGCATGCAATCTTCTGTGCGGACACTGACCAGTAGGATCATCGCTCTAGAAAATTGCAGTCCAACATTTTGACTGCAAGACGTAGCTTCCGGCACCTGCGGCCCAAAGCACGTCTGCGCTTCGAAAAGAGAGTGCTACTCGTAGAACCCATCTCTGGTACGCCTTTTTCTAGAGCATCAGAGCGCCTCCCGGGCAATGACATCAATCAATATGGCGTTTGGGGTTGTCTCACTATATTGGAAACTTCCGTGAAAGAGTCATGGCTATGGGTAAGCTACTACAGTTGTGGGAGCGATTAAGACTCCGGCGTCGGCTGTTTTTGTTGTAGCATCAACTTGTCGCGGTGATGGCTAGTGCCGTAGATGCAATTGCCAGACTCTAGAGTATTGCGCGACAACTGCAGGTATGTAGTATCGAATACTCTTGCCTAAAGATCGCCGTAGTAGAAAATTTTTACATTTAGAAATTTAAATTTTTGCAGAGTATGCTTTTCTGCAGTCCGGGGGCTGCAGGTCTTATCTACTTGTTTAAAATTTGTAAAATGCATTCCTGTAGTAGCGGGAATAATAAAAAAATCATTCCGGTGCCCGCAACACACGCCAGCCAGCGCAGATGGATTAGGCGCCTGCGTCGAGAGTTGTAGTGGCAGAGGTCTGGTAAATCATGCCAAGCCTGGTGATTTTTAGCGAAATTAATTCTCACCGATGGTTTAATATATTTTTTTGACGGCATGGTGCGCTCCAGTCAATGCAAAGCAATGACGCAGTAGTCAATTGGATGCCAAGTATTCCGGATGGGCGTGTACAAGTGCAGATTTCTGTAGGGCATGTAGGGACGATCTTACAGTGCGCGATATGCCTATGTTTTAAGGGTTTTTTGGTTTGGTCTTGGCAATAGGTGTCTGTTCAGGATCGGTAGGAAATTAATCGCATATGCGCAAGTTTATTTCTTCGCGCCAGACGCATGTGCCGCTGTTCGGCATTTCATATTGTCGTGCGCGAGTCGGTCCATTTTTGCCTTTGCTGACCTGGAATCGGCTTTTTATTACTGCGCTAGAAAAATTCCATAAATACCGTCGCCTTGCTCCTGGCTTCAGGTATTTGCCGCAACCTGAAGTCGTAAATGATAAGTTTTTAACTTATTCTGCCGAGCTCTAAGGCGTGTCGTGTAAGTTGACCAGCCAGTCAGCTAACGAAATATGAGATGGGTTGCTGGCGCGTACTGGCAGGTGTCTTTAGTAATGCCATTCTGACCAGCCAAAATACATACTGCTGCATCTCTGAACGAATGTAGACAGCCGATTGTCGCGCCCCTCAAAATGAAGGGCGCGACAAACACGGTGCTTCCGGTCTACGCCAGTCTCGATTAATCGACGCGCTTGCCCCTTAGATCCTGCTCAATCTGATGATTACGCCGTTGCGCCCAGGTGTCACGTACGAAGGCATAGTCATCTGTTGCTTCCCGGCGCATTTTGTCCATCGGGAGCAGCTGCGCACGCACGTCCACTAGCTGCATGATCTGCAATTTGTCTGCGACGCTTGGATTGTCGATCTGGTTGATAACGGAGAGTTGCTGGTCCCCGAGGCCGCCGAAGGCATCACGCACCGTGCGCGGCCCCATAATCGGCATCACAAGATAGCGTGAGTTCCGCCACCCCCAAGTAGCGAGGGTCTGACCGAGATCCTCGCCATCAGGCTTGGGCAAGCCGATGCGTCGCGCTGGATCAAACACGCCGCCGATACCTGCGGTTGAGTTGACGACGAATCGTCCAAGCGATTGGCCGGCTTCGCCTGGGCGGCCCTGCAGTAGTTGATTCAAAGCGGTGGTAGGGAGACGAAGGTTTCCAAAAAGCCGCGACACGCCTGCCTGCACTGGATCCGGCGTGATCTTGTCGTAGCCGATCGCTACGGGCCGGAAGACGAACTTGTCAACCACGCTGTTAAAGCCATGCATTTTGCGGTTAAAGCCTTCCCATGGATCGCGCACTGGCTGGCTGTACAGCGTCTCAGCGTCCTGTTCGGCTTGCGTGATTATTTCGGGACCACTGCCGACCGTTGGTGGCGGCGTCGGCTGGGCAGCGGCGTCCACAGCGCTCAGTGCAGCGCTCCCCTGCATCTCTTCGTGGCGCTCCTGTAGGGTGTGATCCTGGGGGGCAATCGGCATCGCCGTGTTGTCCGGTACGCTTTCAATTGTCTGCTTGCCTGTATTGCCCGCATGGGCACCTGTGCAGAACGCAATCGCTACGAGTAGTAGGGGTTGAAGGTTTTTCATTACAATCTCCTTGGGGAAATTATTTTGTTAAAAGCGGTACGCGTAACCGAGGGCGATCGTCGTACTGGTAGTCTTGTCCACTAGCGGGCTGTCCTCGATGGTGCTGCCTACGCGTGTGGCGCCAAGATCGATGAACATGGCGTGGTGGCGTGATGGAAGGTAATCCATGCGTAGGCCGAACTGAATATTGGTTGTTGCTGTGCCTTCGTAAAATGGCCGCCCAGCCAGCGCTTCGGATTGCCGAACGCCGTAGTAGTAGTCAACGAATTTGTCATCAACCCATTCGGCAGCGAGGCGCGGCGTCAAGCCGAACTTGCCAGCCGAAAATCGCCGATCTATTTGAACTTTTGCCCGCGCGCCCTTGCTATTGCCCATGGTATCGGCGAGGACCTCAGCACTGAGATTGGCAAGCTCGGTTTTCCAGATAAGTGCTCCGCCGGCCCATAAACTACGGCTGCGGTCATCCATTCCCGTCATAAAGGGTGAATCATCAGCGTTATAACCGTCACCGGATAAGCGAACGCGGGCACGCAGTGAAAGGTTATCAGTCGAGAAAAACTTGAAATCTAAGACCGGGACCGTTGCACTGATCCACTTGCTTTCGTAAGAGATAATGGGAAGGGGAAATATCTCGCGATCAAAGTCGCGATAGGGCTGGTCTAGAACGACGGCTCCTATGCCCGCTGACCACCGAGCACCTTCTCGGGTATCTTGTGCGAGAGCGGAGGG
Source organism: Xanthomonas sp. CPBF 426 (assembly GCF_903989465.1). Classification (NCBI taxonomy): domain Bacteria; kingdom Pseudomonadati; phylum Pseudomonadota; class Gammaproteobacteria; order Lysobacterales; family Lysobacteraceae; genus Xanthomonas; species Xanthomonas sp. CPBF 426. The sequence continues at coordinate 4,255,009 of NZ_LR861805.1, read as the reverse complement.
CACCCAGGCAGTGGCGAGCGCTGTGGCGGCGATGAAACTCCGCGTCCACAATGCATGTTGGCGACGCGAAAACTGATGATGAGACATGGTCTGCTCCTTTCTGTGGCGGTTTGGGGGGATATCGCGGTGAAGCGGGGCCGCTTGGCTCCGAAGAACGTGTGCGAGGTGTTCGCCTGTTAGGTATGTCATCAAAGCGTGCCGCAGACTCATGGACGCCCCCCAGAGATCGAGCCTTCCGACGCTGGTAAGCCGTCAGTCGCGGATGGCTTTAAGCGATGGGCGAGCCAGCTCTCAAGGTCGTGGATGTAGCTGAAAACTGCGGGCACTATCACTAGGCTCAACAAGGTGGAGGTGATCAGGCCGCCGATCACCGCGATTGCCATGGGCTGGCGGAAGCTGGCATCCGAACCTAAGCCGAGCGCGATCGGCAACATGCCGGCGATCATCGCGACCGTTGTCATGACGATGGGGCGGGCGCGTTTGTGGCAGGCGTCGAGTAACGCATCGATCAGCGGAAGGCCATGCTCATTGCGCGCGAGTACCGCGTACTCGACCAGCAGGATCGAGTTCTTGGTGACGATGCCCATCAGCATCACCAGGCCGATCATCGAAGGCACGTCGAGCTCGCTGCCCACCAGCAATAGAGCGATGAACGCGCCGCCCAGAGATAGCGGGATCGCCGAGAGTATCGTGACGGGCTGGAAGAAGTCTTTGAACAGCAGGATCAACACGCAGTACATGCACAGGGTGCCGGTCACGATCGCCCATACCAGGCCGGATGACAGTTCCGCAGCTACTTCGGCATCGCCCGTCTGCATCAGCGAGACGTTTGAGGTCATGTTACGCACGGAGGGCATTGCATTGGCGATGGCGATGGCCTCACCCAGAGAATGGTTGCCCAGTTCAGCGGTCACGGTGACATAGCGCTTGCGGTCGTAGCGGTCGATCTGTGCCGGCCCACTTTCCATGGCGAGAGTAGCCACGCTGGAGAGCGGGACCAGACCATCACGCGAGACCACGCGCAAGGCAGACAGTGCGGCGATGTCCTGGCGCACGGCGTCGGGGACGCGCACCCGGATGCCTATCTGGCGGTTGTCCAGATTGAGCTTGGACAATTGGGAGTCGAAGTCGCCGCTGGTGGCCGTACGCATCAGTTCGCCGATGGCGGCACTGCTCACGCCGTGTTCGGCTGCCCGGTTGAGATCCGGCCGTACCACGATCTCGGGGCGCTCCAGGCTGGCCGTGCTGCGCACACCGGACAGACCGGCTGCCCGGAGTTCCCGGGTGAACGTGTCCACGGTGGTGCTGAGCGCGCCGGCGTCATCGCTGGCGAGGATCATCTGCAATTGCTCGCCAGAGCCGCCGCCGACTGTGAAGCGCGCACCGGGGACGTTCTCCAGTGCATCCCGCACGGCCCGTTCGATCTCGGACTGGATGGCGCGCTCTTGGCGAGCGGTCAGCACCAGCGTGAGCTCGCCCTTGCGCACGTCGCTCACCTGCGTATCGCTTCCGCTCTCGGCGGCCCCGACAGTGGTGAAGACGCTCTGGACGCCGTGCAACTGGCCAACCGCAGCGCGTACCCGCTCGGCAGTGGCCACGGTGTCATTGAGCGCACTGCCCGGTGCCAGCTCCAGCGTCACCGTGGTGAAGCCCCGGTCCGACGGGGGTACCAGCCCCGTGGGGATGAAGGGCAGCAGCGCCATCGAGCCGACGAAGAAGGCCGCGGCCGCGGCCATGGTCTTGCCACGATGGTGCAGGCTCCAGTCCACCACCTGCAGGTAACGGCTCATTAGCGGGCCGTCATGCTTGTTGGCCGCGTGCATGCCGGGCTTGAGCAGCTTGGCGGCCATGATGGGGGTGATCAGGCGCGCCACCATTAGCGAGGCGAGCACAGCGATGACCGCTGTCCAGCCGAACTGCTTGAAGAATAGGCCCGGCACGCCACCCATGAGCGTTGTGGGCACGAACACCACCACCAGGGTCGCCGTGGTGGCGATCACTGCCAGCGCGATCTCGTTAACCGCGTCGGCCGTGGCCTGCATGGTCGGCTTGCGCATGCGCCGGTGGCGCTCGATGTTCTCGACTTCGACGATCGCGTCGTCTACCAGAATGCCGACGACCACCGCCAGTGCCAGCAGCGTGAGGGTGTTGAGCGAGTAGCCCAGCCACCACATCGCAGCGAACGCGGGCAGGATCGACAGCGGCAGCGCCGAGGCAGCAACCAGCGTGGCGCGCCAGTCGCGCAGGAACAGCCAGACCACCAGCACGGCCAGGAGCGCCCCCTCGTAGAGCATCGCCATCGAACCCTTGAACTGTTCGAGGGTGTAGGCCACGCTGCCTGAGACCGGGGTGATCCGCAGGGATGTGTGCTGGGCCTGAAGCTGCTGCAGTGCTTCGGCCACCCCTTCGGCGATGCGGGTTTCGTCGAAGCCCTTGGTGCGCTGGATGCTGAAGCCGATGACGGGCTTGCCGTCCAGAAGCGCCGCCTGGCTGCGTTCGGCGGCGGTGTCACGCACCGAGCCCACCTGATCCAGGCGAACCTTGCCGCCGGTGGCGAGAATGACCGGCATAGCGCGCAGTTCGTCCGCCTGCCGCACCGTGGCCACTGTGCGCAGCGACTGCTCTTCGCCGCCCAGTTGGCCGCGTCCGCCAGAGGAGTCCTGCTGGGTGCGGCGCAACGCGCGCGAGACATCGGCTGCGGTGACGCCAAGCGCATTCATCTGCACCGGGTCGACGTCGACGCGGATCTCGCGCTGCACGCCGCCCAGCCGCTTGACTCCGCCCACGCCCGGCACATTGAACAAGGTCTTGCTCAGCGTGTCGTCCACGAACCAGGACAGCGCGACCTCGTCCATGGTTTCGGAACCGACCGAATAGGTCAGGATGGGCCTGCTGCTGACCGTCTGGGCACTGACGGCCGGCTGTAGCAGATCCGTTGGCAGGTCCGAGCGCACCCGGTCGACGGCATCCTTGGTCTCGATCAGCGCGTCGGACAGCGGCTTCTCCAGCTCGAATTCGGCCTGGAGATGGACTTGGCCCTCGGTGATTGTGGTCCGCGTGTGGCGTAGTCCGCTGAGCGTGGCGATGGAGTCCTCCACCTTGCGCGCAACTTCCGTTTCAAGCTGGGCGGGTGCCGCACCGGGTTGGGAGAGCGTCACATTGATCGAGGGCAGATCCATGTCGGGTAGCGCCTGGATCGGCAACTGGTGGAAGCCGTACAGGCCCGCCAGCGTCAGCAGCATGAACAACAGGACGGCCGGGATGGGGTTGCGTAGGGACCATGTCGCGAAGTTCATCGCAGAGCTCCCGATGCGGCCGAGCCGGCAGTATTGGCCGCGTCGGATCCGACCCGCACCGTGTCGCCGTCGGCCAGCAGCCCGGCGCCCTGGGCAACGATGCGTTCGTCGGCCGCGAGCGGATCCAGGATCTCGACCTCGGCCCCCTGGCGGCGGCCAATGGTGACCGGCCGCGCCTCGACTTTGGATTCGTCGCCCGTTCCGGCCAGGCGGAAGACGATGCTGCGGCCGTCACGCACCACCACGCTCGTTGCCGGCAGCACCTGCGCCGCGCTGGGCGCGAGCGCGATACGACCGTTAACGTACATACCGCCGCGCGCCAGGCTGCCCGGCTCGATGTCCGCATAGACCAGGCCCAGCCGCGAGCGCGTGTCCAGCAGCGGCGCGATTTGACGTACGCGCGCCTTGGCGGACCGGCTCTGTGGCAGTTGCAGCGTCACGTCCTGGCCGACGGCGATGCTGGCGATCTGCGTGGGGGTGAACTCGCCCCGCCATTCGAGCCTTCTCTGGCGCACCAGGCGGAACAGCTCCTGGCCATTGTTGGCGACCGCACCCAGCGTGGCGATACGGTCGCTGATCACGCCATCGTCCGGCGCTACCACGTCTGCTTGGCGCAACTGCACGCGCTTGCCCTCCAGTTGGGCCCGCGCGGTGATGACCTGGGCCATGGCAGTATTGGCCTCGGTGACGTAGCGCTGCACCTCCTGATCGCTGATGCCACCGCTGCCTTTGAGTTGCAGCGCACGGGTGCGGTTGGCATCGGCCTGCGTCGCCACGCCTTGTGCCTGGGCCAACGCGGCCTGCAGTTGCGCCTCCTCGGCGCGGAGCGTGGCCGTGTCGAATCGTGCCAGGAGTTGGCCGCGACGCACCACGTCACCGACCGCGACCTCGAGCCGGTCAATCCTCAGGCCGGACGTCTGCGCGCCGATGATGGCTTCCTGCCAGGGGGCGATTACGCCGCTGGCTTCTATTGCGCTGGCCCACTGCACCCTGCGGGGAAGTGTGGCCGTCACCGACAGCGAAGCCTGGCTGTGAGCCGGGGCCGGCGGAGCGGCGCGCGACATGACACCCCAGGCGGTGGCACCGAGCAGCACCAGGGCGGCACCGGCAACGGCGGCCCATATAAGCCGGCGGCGGCGTGATGCCGCCGCGGCTATGATGGGCTTAGGAGATGGCATGGACGTAGTCATGACAGCGCGCCGCTCGGCGTGGCCGCCGTGGCGTGGCCCGAGGCGCGGACCAGCGCGATCCAGGCGCGGTTGCTGTCGTATGCAGCAGCGATGGCGCTGTCCTGGGCGTCGGCGAGCTGGCGGCGCGCATCTTCAACCTCGAACAGGCTCACGGCACCGGCGTTCCAGCGCGCCTGCGTCGCGTCAAGCACGCGCTGTGCGGCGGTGACGGCATCCAGCGTGCTGCGTCGGCGCGCGGCGGCTGATTCGATCGCGGCCATGGCGTTCTCGACGTCCTGTGCGGCGGCGCGCACCACCAGACGCAGATTGGCCTCGGCCGCACGATGGCGGGCTTGGGCAGCAGAGACATTGGCCGCGCCGCGGCCTCCATCGAAGACTGGTGCAGCAAGCGTCGGGCCGAGCGACCAGACGGTCTCTCTCACGGACTGCCCTGCGGCCCGCAACCATTGCCCACTGAGCGCAGCCGCCAGATTGAGCCGGGGAAGGCGCTCGGCGCGCGCGACCGCGATCTCCGACCATGCCGCAGCCGCTTCGCGTTCGGCAGTGACAACGGCCGGGTGGGCCGCGAGTATGGTGGCCGGCATGGCCAGTTGGACGACAGGAGTCGGCGGGATGGCCGTCACCAGTTGTGCCACGCCGGCCGCCTGAGTGTCCATGGTAACCACCCCTTGCACTGTGGCGCGTGGCTGACCGGTGATGGCGACCAGTGCATTGATGTGACGTGCGCAGGTTTCCTGGCGCGTGGCCACCGTCGTGCGCGCGCTGGCCAGACCGCTTTGCGCCCGAGCCTCTTCAATGGGCGCGACGAAGCCGGTATCCAGCCGCTGGCGGGTCAGTGCCAGGGTCTTTTCGCGCGAGTCGATTTCCTCGTGCAGCACGGCAATGGACAACTCGCAGGCGCGCAAGTCCAGCACCAGGTCGCCGATCTGTGAGGTCAGGGCCAGCCTGGCCGCCTTAGCATCGGCATCGCGTGCCTGGATCCTCAGTCTGCCGGCCTCCACTGAGTTGCGCACCCGGCCGAAAAGGTCGATTTCCCAGGACAGCCCGGGGCCGACCCCGCTCTGCGTGCTGAGGATTGTGCCGCCTGATGCACTGTTGATGTTTAGGCTGCGGCCCCGGGTGGTGTTGCCGTTGACATCCACCGAAGGTATCCGTTGCCCTGAGGTTGTCCCGAGCAGGGCACGGGCCTCGTCGACCCTGGCAATGGCTTGCGCAACGCTAGGACTGTCGTTGAGAGCAGCTTCTGCCAAGAAATCAACCGCCGGATCCTTAAGTTGGCGCCACCATGCTTCATCGCTGGGCATGGGTATTGCCGCCTCCGGAGCGGGCATTGTCCAAGCCTCGGGCGCCTCCAAACGCGTCGACTGATAGGATCCCTGGGTCGTACACCCCGTCAGTAGAGCCAGCAGCATCACCGTGCCCCGTGACCTACCGCGGAGCAGAGCGTGGCCGTCGGAGAGCCCCGTCCGACAACGCAGGTCCTGCGACGCGGTGAAACTCGGTTTCTGGAGATGCGAGCGGGGCGAGAAGACAAACTCCCGTCGCGTGAGGCAACTCAGGTGCGTCCGCCTGCCTGGGCTTAGTCTGCAATCCAGCATGAACCTTCCGATTTCTTGGCGCGTCAAGGCGGTGTGCCGTAAGACGTATGGTGCCCAAGCGGAATTAGGAGGTTTTTATAGTTATTAAGAATTTTTTAAAAATCAGGTCATTTAACGCACGGGGGGCAAGCTAAAGTCGCATCCTTGATTCGAGGCAGGATTTCCATTGGGCCATGGTGGACAACGTTCCACCAATCGCGGCTGGGGCTGCTGGATCAGCTGAGCCCGGAACCTAGACGATGCTCGGGAAAATGACACGCACCGTGAGCCCCCGGTCTTCCAGGCCGGTGTCGGTGCGGATTACAGCGTTGTGAGACTCTGCAATACCTGCCACGAGTGATAGGCCGATACCGCTACCCCGCACAGGTGTACCCGCGACCCGGTAGAAGCGTTCGAAGATGGCCTCGTGTTGCTCGGGCGGAACGCCCGGGCCGTCATCTGCAACTTCCAGATAGACCATCGAGTGCTCCGAGTCGCGACCATCCGGCGCTTGGTTGCCGCAGCGCACGAGCACATTGCCGCCTTCGCTGGTGTAGCGCATGGCGTTGTGCATCAGATTACGTAGCAATATTCCGATTTCATCGATGTCGCAGGAAATTCTGCAGGGTTCAACAGCGAGGAACAGCGAGCGCCGATTCTGGCTCGCATAGATCTCGAACTCTCGAGCAACGTGGTGTACTAGCTTATCCAGATCCGCCGGAAGGTGTTTGGGAGCCTTGGCACCGGCGTTGATGCTTGCAAGATCGAGCAGCTGCTCGCTCAGTCGAGTGCTACGGCTGGCAACTATCAGCAGTTTTCTTAGTGCTGCATCCTTGTGTTGAGGGTCGGTGGCTCGCAGCGCAATCTCTGCCTGGGCCTGCAAGGCTGACAGCGGCGTGCGAAGCTCATGAGCCGCATCTCCAATAAAGCGCCGTTCCCCTTCGATAGCCTCGTCGAGTTGCTCGAGCACATGATTAAAAGAATCGACCAATGGATGCAGTTCCCTTGGCAATCGATCTAGCGGTAAGGCGGTGAAATCGAAGCGACGACGATGACGCATCGCAGCGCCTAGCGCTCGTACGGGTCTGAGCGCTGACTGGCTCACGAACCACATGACGACACCCGCTATGACAAGCAGGACCGTTGCGAGGGCTAATGCGTGAGCTGCTTCATGGCGCATGTCCGCATCTACGATGCTCTGTAGATTCCCCACCTGTACAGTCACGCGTCCGGTGCTATCGGATGCGGAATACACGCGCCATTCGTGGTTCTCGACGCGGGTAGAGGCCGCACCATCAGAGAAGTCGGGTTTAAGGGGCAACTCTGGGGAGCCGGGCGTGTTGGCGACCATTCGATTACGATCAATCCAAATTTGAAACACCAACTGTTCGTGTTCGGCACCGGAAATTTCTTTCAATTTGAGGCCTGGCCTACCTCTTCCGTTGAAATTACTGTCTGCGGGAATTGTCACCAAAAGTTGGGTGGCAATCGCACGGAGCTTCTCATCCCACGTGCTGGTACGGTTAAGTGAGAGCTGCGTGAGCACGACTCCGAGCACTATCGTCCAGCACAGCGCGATAACCGCGAAAATCACGAGAATGAGCTGTGCGTTGAAAGAGCGCGACTTCAAGCGGTCGGCTGCCCGATGACGTAGCCAAGTCCGTGGACGGTGCGGATTAGATTTTCTCCAAGCTTACGTCTTAGCTGATGGATGAAAACGGCGATTGTGTTGCTCTCGACATTGCTCGATGTTCCATAGACGACGTCGTGAAGTTGATCGCGGGTGAGAACATGTCCAGGCCGCTCGATCAGAGCAAGTAGGGTGCGGTACTCGTGGGCGCTGAGAACGACTTCGGTGTTAGCCTTGGTGACGACGCGTTTGCTACGATCAATACAGATGTCGCCGTGAGTGAATACAGGCACGACACGCCCCTGACTACGACGAATGACAGAGCGCACGCGCGCCCAAAGTTCATCAAATTGAAATGGTTTGACTAAGTAGTCGTCGGCGCCGGCGTCTAGGCCAACGATGCGCTCGCTTAGCTGACCGCGTGCGGTAAGGATCAGCACCGGCGTGGTGTCATAACGCCCTCGCATAGCGCGCAGTACAGATAGACCAGAATCGCCTGGTAGACCAATGTCCAGTAGCACAGCTGCATAGGCGTGATCCACCAGCGCGCTGCGCGCTGAATGTGCGTTGACGACATGGTCGATGTTCCATCCGCTCTGGCGCGCAGCATCGCAAATAGACTCTCCCAGCATTTCATCATCTTCGATCAGGAGGAGGTTCATGCAATAAACATTCATTTTGGCGGCGGCCTTTTTTGCAATCATGTAGTGAATTTGTTAATAATTTTTTAAAGTCTCTCAAGTTTCCACGTTGTGTGTTCGATTTATCAATGCATGTGCAAGTTGTTTTTGTTTCGCGAGGCGAGATCAGGTTCGCTTGCTGCAACTCGATGAGCCGAATGCTTACCGCATGGCCGAGAGGACGTTATCGCTACCCAAGGATGCGGTCCACCCAGTTAAGGAAATCGCGCTGCATAGGAGCCGGGATGCCATGGTCGCCTGTATATAGGCTGATCTCATGTCTCACTCCGACCTCGTCGAGCAGCACGTCGGCCTTGTAAGCCCAGTCCACGCTTAGTTTGGTGTCGTCGCGGCTATGTCCGATGAATGCCTGGACGGCCGACAGCGCGCCGCGATCAGCGATTTGGGGCCTGATTTCGGGGAGAATGCGGCCAGACAGGATGCCGAAGCCCCTAAGCAACCTGGGCTCGGTCAGGCCAACGCTTGCGCTCATGATACCGCCTTGGCTGAAGCCGGCCACCACGGTCTGCGCCGGTGCCATTGCATATACCGCCTGCACCTGCGCAATAAAGTTCGCTAGCAGTTTACGGCTTGCTTCGGCGGCCTCCAGATCCGGGCGCGGTCCCTGCGGCCCGAACGACACTTGGAACCAGCCGTGTTGGTTCGTACCCAAGGTCAGGGGGCCACGGACCAAGACGACGAGCGTATCAGTGGCCAGCTCCGCACCAAGCGGCGCCAGGTTGGTTTCGTTGCCGCCCACGCCATGGGCCAGGATCAGCAGGCGCTTGGCGGGCGCGTTTTTTACGACGCTGGCTCGGAACGGCAGCGCCAAATCGGTACGCAGATCGGACCAAGTGATGTTGCTCATGCGGCATCCTCCATTGCGTCGGTGTGAACCCCGAATCCGAAGGAATCCATCGACAGGACGCCGTAGGTCATTCCGCCCCGGATCAGGCTGCGGGATTCATTGGGGACGCTTGCACCCACTGCCACCAGCAGCGGCAGGTAATGCTCCTGGGTGGGATGCGCACGTCCTGCGTGTGGTGCCTGTGTGCGGTAACGCAACAGTGCCGCGTCATCGCCTCGCGCGATGGCCGCCGCGATCCAGTCCGCAAATTCCTGGGCGTATTCCGGATCCCGCACATCGCTGCGGAACTCGTACAGGTTGTGGGTGAGGCTGCCGGAGCCAACGATCAGGACACCTCTGTCCCGTAAAGGTGCCAGGGTCCGGCCCAATCGTAATGCGCCCTCGGCGTCCATAGTGCGGGGCAGCGAGACCTGCAGGACCGGCACGTCTGCATCAGGCTTCAAATAGCGCAGCGGTACCCAGGCGCCGTGGTCCAGGCCGCGCTGCGAGTCGATCGTTGCCGGCAGGCCTGCCTGGATGAGTAGGTCGACAATGTCGGCGGCAAGATCCGGCGCGCCGGGCGGCTCGTACTTGAGCGCATAAAGGGGCGCCGGGAATCCGCCGAAGTCGTGGATGGTCGCCGGCCTGGCCCCTCCTGCGACACGGATGCCGATGGTCTGCCAATGGGGGGATACCACCACGATCGCGGACAGATCGCGCAGCGATGTGCCGAGCTGCTGGAGATTGGGGCCGAGCACACCCGGTTCGATGGCGAACATCGGTGAGCCGTGGGAGATGAAGAGCGAGGGAGCTCGTGTCATGGGGATGCTCCAAGATTGGCGGGCGCCTGGAGCGCCCGCACGCTGCATGAGGGTGTGTTCCGGATCGAGCGTCTTACGACGCCTGACCGTTGCGGCGGCTTCTCATGCCGTCGATGCTGAACTCGCCTGCGCCATTGGCGGCCAGCAGCAGGAAGCCGCCGGCCATCGCGATGTTCTTCCAGAAGCTGATGGCCTGCATCGCATCGCCGAAGTCGGCATGGAAGACCGCTGCGGTCGCTACCGAGAAGACCGCCAGGGCGATGGCGATCCAGCGCGTGAATAGGCCTGCGGCGATGGCGAGGCCGCCACCAAGCTCCAGCAGGATGACTAGCGGCAGCAGCGCGCCCGGCACGCCCATTGTTTCCATGTACTGCTGGGTACCGGCGTAGCCGGTGATCTTTCCCCAGCCGGAGATGACGAAGAGCAGCGAGAGGCCAATGCGGCCCAGCAGCGAAAGGGGGGCGTTCATTTCAGTGTCCTTGAGATGTGGCGTGCTGGCGAAGGTCAGAGCAGTTCATGCCTTCGCCAAACGCGGTGGTGAAGGTCCGCGCCGGCGGACGCGGACGCATTGCCTTACTTGATCATGCCGAACGGATCGGGCACCGGACGCTTCGCCGGATCGGCGTTGTTCCAGAACTGCTGGACGATCCAGCCGTACTCGGGCAATCCGTCGATGAACGGCGGCAGCATGTCGTTGCCCGAGGGCAGCTTCCAGTCGGCTTGCAGTTCGGCGCCCAGGGCGTAGACGGTATTGAGCTGCGCGCCGGCAGCCGTCATCCGATGCATCGCGGCCTCGGCCTCATACTTGCTCCAGGCCCCGGAGGCATCGACCACCGGATGCACCAGGTAGCCGTCGTTGACCATCGACAGGGTCGGCAAAGTCACGCAGGTTCCGAGCGTCACTCCCGAGATGATGATGTGGCGGCGCCCGGTCCGAGCAACCAGGTCCTCCAGCGCAGCACGGAAGGTCGGGTCTTCGTAGGCGTTGATGATTCCTGTGCGGCGATAGATCGGCTGGTCGTGGAGGAGCTCCTTCAGCTCCGGCAGTAGATCGCCGTTCTGCCACTGAGCATTGGACGAAGACAGCAGCGTTGGGATCTTCAACGCCCTGGCCATCTGTGCCAGCGCCAGCACATTGGCCTTGTAGCCGGACGCTTGCGCAAAGTCGCGGACGCTGGCCATGAGGCCGATCTGGTGATCGATGAACAGCATGATGCTGTTGTCCGGAGCGGGCTTTTCGTAGACGGCGCGTCCGGCCTTGAGGGCATCGGCCGCACTTGTCCTGAGCGGCAGCACCTGGTCGCTGATGGGGCTCACGATGTCGGCGGGACGCTGTTGAACGGTGGTCTGTGCCGGTTCGTTCATGGTCTTCTCCAGAGTGAAGGTCGTTCCGAATCAGTTGCGATGGATCCAAGTGGGCGCGATCTGCGTGCCCTGACCAGCGCCATAGGCGAAGTAGATATTCAGCCCGGCCAGCGGTTCCAGGTACCGCGCGTTCTTCAGTCCGCCAGCGTCGACCGGCTGGAAGCCGATGCTTTCGGCAAGTGCCCGCACGGTCTGCTTTGCGCGCTCATCGTCACCGGCGTAGAAGACCGGCACGGTCTGACCCGCTGCGAAGACCGGGCCTTCGGCCAGTACCTGGGCAAGCACGGTATTGAACGCCTTGACCACGTGGGCATCCGGCAGCGCCTTGGCAATTTCTTCGGCAGCCGAGCTGTCGTAGCCCAGGGTCAGGCCCATGTAGTCGGCCGTCAACGGGTTGGTAATGTCGATCACGACGCGGCCTTCCAGCGATCCGAGCGCTTGCAGCGCCGGGACGGCATCGGCGTAGCCGGTGGCGACGATGACGACCTGGGAGTCGCCCAGTGCGTCGGCGGGTGCCAACGCGGTTGCGCCGGGATGCGCGGCGGCCACTGCCTGAGCCTTGCTCAGGTCGCGTGCGGCGATACGGACCTGATGGCCTGCGGCGGTGAGCTGCTTGACGAAGCCTGCGCCCATATTGCCGGCACCGATGAGAGTGATGTTCATAGTGATCGTCCTGTCGAGAGAGAGAAACAGAGGGCTCGGGATTGCTTGGTCCCCAGCAGCCGACAGCGGTATCGGCTTGAGACGAACTATATTGGCGGCGTCAAATGAGATAAATTGCTATTCGATAGATAAATTGTTCCGAATAAAGAGACTATGGATCTGCTCCAAGCCATGAAGACCTTCACCGCGGTGGTAGAGGCCGGTAGCTTCGTGCGGGCTATGGAGGTGGTAGGGCTGTCCAAGCCGGCGGTGTCCCGTCACGTCAATGAATTGGAAGGGCATCTAGGCACGCGCCTGCTGCAGCGGACGACGCGCCGCCTGTCGCTGACGGGGGAAGGCCAGGCCTACTACCAACGCTGCAAGGACATCCTGCTTGCTGTCCAGGAAGCCGAGGCCGAGGTAGGGGCCAGTGCGCTGCAGGCGCAGGGTCGGTTGCGGATTGGCGCGCCGCAGACCTTCGGGGCGCTACATCTGGCCGCGCTATGGGGCCGATTCGCCGCACGCAATCCGCAGGTCACGCTGGATATCGTGTTGTCCGACCGCGTGATAGATCTTGTCGAGGAAGGCTATGACCTTGCGGTGCGCATTGCGCGATTGTCCGACTCAAGCTTAGTCAGCAGGCGCCTTGCTCGAACGCGTATGGTGCTGTGTGCTTCGCCGGATTATCTCGCCGAGCGAGGAACGCCGCAGCATCCGCACGAGCTCGCCCGGCACGATGTGATCTCCTACACGTACTGGTCGTCCGGCGACATCTGGAGCTTTCAGGGGCCCCAGGGCGAGGAGACGGTGCGCACGCATTCGCGTATCCACGCCAACAACGGCGATACCTGCCGGGCGGCGGCCTTGGCGCATCAGGGGATCATCCTGCAGCCGGACTTCCTGGTGTATGCAGACCTAGACAGTGGTGCGTTGGTCGAGTTGATGCCCGAGTTCCGCGCGGCGGAACTGGGCATTTTTGCCGTCTACCCCACGCGCAAGCAATTGCCGTTGAAGGTGCGACGGCTGGTAGATTTTCTGGTCGACGCATTACGCGCGCCGCCTTGGACGCATTGATCGTGCAGGACCCATGCGCCTCCACAGCGTATGCAGTGCTGGCGAGATGGAACCGGGGCTGCCGCGATTGCTTGCGGGAGGTGCATGAGAATTCCTCGATGTCCGCAGGTGCATCGGCCATTGTCGAGCAAAAGCCGGCACGCCGATACGGTGGTGATCCGGCTGGTCATGAGCCTGTCCGATCTCCAGGACACCGGCGCGTCGTTGACCCGGTCGCACGTCGAGCATCCACTGTCTCAAATTTGAATGAGATTTTAGATCTTGTGCGAAATATCTCGTACTCGATTGTCAATACGCAGCCGTTCAAGCATTACGGTTAGGAACAGGTCGCATGACGCAGCCGGCGGCGAGCGAGCACCGGCGCGGCTTGCGGGGCGCGTGCAGCGTACGCAGACATCAGCCAGGAGTAAGCCTTGAAGCACAGTCGTGTCGTAGTCCCACTGCTATTGGGCTGGTTGGCCTCGCCGGCCTCGGCAGCGGTCAGGCCTGGACTGACGCACGATCTGACGGTCGCCGCGATGTTCCAGCAGGCGGACTGGGTGGTGAAGACAGTCATGGGTGTGCTCGTGTTGGCTTCGGTCGCCACGCTGAGCATCTGGATCTACAAGACCTGGGAGATCGTCGCCTGTCGCCGGACCATCGCCACGGCATTGAAGTCCCTGTCGAGTTACGGCGAGCTGGCCAGCTTCGCGCAACTTCCGGACCCGGTCGCCGCTGCGATGGTGCAGGTCGCCATCGGCGAGCTGGAACGATATCCGGCCGGGCGGCGGCATGTGTTCGCAGAAGGCATCAAGGAGCGCACGGCCGCCCGGATCCAGCGCGTGGAAGCCGGCCAGCAGCGCAGGCTGTCGCGCGGTGCCAGCGTGCTGGGCAGCATCGGCGCTGCGGCGCCGTTCATTGGCCTGTTCGGTACCGTGTGGGGCATCATGAACGCTTTCATCGGCATTGCGCACTCGCAGACCACCAACCTTGCGGTAGTTGCGCCTGGTATCGCCGAGGCGCTGCTGACAACGGCTTTCGGCCTGGTGGCGGCGATCCCGGCAGTCCTGGTTTACAACGCAGTAACGCGTGCCATCGCCGGCTACCGCGTACGGATGAATGATGCTGCGACACACGTCATGTGCTTGCTGAGCCGGGAGCTGGACAGCGAACTGGACGCGCGACGCACGCCGGGGCCAGGCCATGTCATTTAAGCTTGATTCCGGAGACGAGCACGACACCGGCCTGCACGAAATCAACGTCACGCCCTTCATCGACGTGATGCTGGTGCTGCTGATCATCTTCATGGTGGCTGCGCCGCTGGCAACGGTGAACGTGCCTTTGGAGCTTCCGGTGTCCAGCGCCCAGGCGCAGCAGGAACCGCAGGAGCCTGTGGTGGTGAGCCTGAAATCGGACCTGCGCGTGTACGTAGGCGAGACCGAGGTGGAGCGGTCGGCACTGGGCGCAGCACTACATACCCTGCTTGGAAGCGATCGCGATGCGCGCGTGTTCCTGCGTGCCGACAAGACGGTCCCATACGGCGATTTGATGCGCCTGATGAATGTGTTGCGTGAGCAGGGCTACCAGAAAGTGGCCTTGGTCACTCTGGACCAGACGGAGATCTAGGCACGATGCGCCAGCGTGGGGTTTCCGATTCGACCCGCTGGGCGGGCAGCATCGCCAGTGCGTTGCTGCTGCACGGCGGCGTAGCGGCGCTGATGTTGCTCGATTTCGTCGCGCAGCCCCCTGCACCTGTCGCAGCGCCGTTGGCGGCGATGACGGTGGAGCTTGCGCCATTGCCTGCGGCACGGGAGCACCAGCTCACCGAGAAGCCGCCTGGACCGGAGCAGATCGAGTCGCGGGTGCAGCCCAAGCCGCAGCCGCGTGCGTTCGATCCGCCGCCGGAGGTCAAGACACATCCGCCTCCGGATGCATTGGCGGCCAAGCTCGAAGACAAGCCGGAAGCCGAGCAGGTGACGGGGGCTGACCGCACTACCGCCGTGCCGTCGAGCGTGGCCCCGGCCGTGGCCGATGCTGCGCTCCAGGCGCCGGTTCAGGGCGTGGCCAGCGAGAACGCCACGGCCGTCATCCAGAGCTGGGAGAACCGGCTGCTGACCCACCTTGAGCAGCACAAGCGCTATCCCGGTGCCGCGCAGCGGCGCCGGCAGGAAGATACGGTCTATCTGCGCTTCACGATGGACCGCAGCGGCAACGTGCTGCAGTGGACCATCTGGCGCAGCCGCGGCTATGCGTTGCTGGATGCGGAAGTAGATGCGCTGATCCGGCGCGCCGCGCCGCTGCCGCCGCCGCCGCCGGAGATGACCGGCAACACCGTCGAGATGATCGTGCCCGTGGAGTTCTTCCTGCGCCGCCAGCTCGCCCAGGGACGGGGTCCATGAAATGGCGACGCGCCGAGCCGGCGGCGGCCGCAGCGAGCGAGGCGGTGTTGGCCGGTGCGTTGACGACCGAGGAGCTGACGCGGATCTTCATCGAGATCCGGCCGAGCCTGGAAAGGGTCATCGAGCGCCGCATCCTTGACCGCCATACCGCACAGGATCTGGCGCAGGACATCTATCTCCGCCTCGGGCGGGTTTCCAGCCTGCTGTCGAGTGAAGAGGCGGCGCGAAGGTATCTGATGCGCATGGCCGTGCACGCGGCGCTGTACCACATGCGCAGCGAAACCAATCGGGTGAAACTGCTCGCGGGCGCGTTGACGTTGTTCGAAGGGCATGTCGAAGAACCTGAAGAACACGCGCATGCGCGCGACCAGATGAATCTGATCGAGGCCACGCTTGCCGAGCTTCCGGCAAAGTGTCGCGACGTGCTGTACCTGACCCGCATCGAAGGCCTGCCGCGCGAAGAGGTTGCCGCCCGGTTGGATGTTTCGCTGAGTTTGGTAAACAAGTACGTGCTGCTTGCTCTGAAGGCCTGCGCACAGAAGCTGGGCGAGAGATGAACGGACACAGGCCCCTCTTGTCAGTTTCGGGCTCGCTGGGCGTTAGAGGAACAGGCAGATGAGTAACGACGACACAATGCGGACGAAGATGGAGTTGGGTGCCAGCGATCCGATGGATCAGGCGCTCGCGTGGGTTTCACGTATTGCCACGGGCGAGGTCGACGCCGATGCACTGGCCGAGTTCGAGCGATGGCGCGATTCGGACGCCAGTCACGAGAAGGCGCTGAACAAGGCTCGGCACTTGTGGCTGATGATCGGAGAGCCCTTGGAGGCGCAGTACGCGCCGGTGATGGCGAGTCTTCCTGCCTCCGCAGCGCAACGGCGCCAGGTCCGGACGCGACGCCGTTGGCGCCGTCCGGCGCTGGCGACTGCGGCAGCATTGCTGCTGGTCGCAACGCTGGGGGGGCAGTGGCAGCGGGACTGGCGATTCGACCAGACCACCGGCATCGGCGAGCAGCGGACCCTTGCCCTGGCCGATGGCAGCACCATGTGGTTGAACACCGGCAGTGCCGCCGACGTGCGTGTCGATGGGAATCGGCGCCATATCGACTTGGCACGCGGCGAAGCCTACTTCGACGTGGCCCACGATCCGCAGCATCCGTTCACCGTGGATGCCGGCGGCGGCCAGGTCACGGTGCTGGGCACGGCCTTCGGCGTTCGCCGCGAAGGCAGAGAGGTCGTGGTGACTGTGCAGCGAGGCAAGGTGCGAGTCGCCAGGGAGGGGGGCGGCGCCGTGTTCGTCACCGCGGACGAGCGCGTTCGCGTCCATTCCGGCGAATCGGCGCCGCACATCGAAGCGGTCAACGCGGAACAGGCGCTGTCCTGGCGCACTGGACGCCTGCAGTTCGAGAATCGCCGTATCGGCGAGGTGCTGGACGACCTCAAGCGCTACGACCGGCGTCTGGTGCTGGTCAGCTATCCGCACGCCAAGCAGCAGCGCGTGAGTTCGATCGTGGACCTGGCGCGCCTTGACGAGTGGTACGACACGCTGGAGCAGTCCTTGCCCATCAAGGTGACCCGCATCGGGCCGATCGTCTGGATCCACACATCCTGACGCACGCGCTCGGGTCCGCGCGGCCACGCTGAGCGACCGGTCCGTTCGCCGGAATTTCAGGTCGGCGCGCCCACCAGGCAGCGCCCCGGGTCGAGCGCGATCGCGGTTGCCTCACCGTTGTCCAATTGTCAACTTCGGCCTTCTCAAGCATTACCCCTTTAAGAGATCCGGCCGCGCGTGTGAGGCGCACGGATCGGGCTCGGGTTCGTCCGGATGGCACTACCGGAGCGTGATCGACGATAACCATGGGGAAAAGGGATGAGGCAAAGAGCTTTCAGCGCTTCACAGGCTTGGGTTTTCGAATGGATGGTGCAGCGATGCGCGAAGGGCACGCTGGTGGCAGTTGCAGCGGCAGTGGGTGCCTTCACCTGGGGCGTGGCGCCGGTGGCTAGCGCTCAGGAGACACTCGCGCAGCAAGGGCAGACGCGCGATTTCGATGTGCCTGCCGGACCGCTCAGCAACGCCTTGCTGCGCTTCGGCACCCAGTCCGGCCTTCAATTCAACGTCGACAGTCGGTTGACCGACGGCAAGCGCACCGAGGGCCTGCAGGGCAGCTACTCCATCGAGGGGGGCCTGACCCGGTTGCTGACGGGAAGCGGCATGACCTTCCGGTTCGCCGGCCCGCGCACGGTGGTCATCGAGGAGATCCCAGACGCCGGCAGCACGCGCATGCTCGGCCCGCTGCGTGTGGAGGGCGATGGCAGCAGCCGGGCCATGGCTGGCATCAATGGAAGCACGGACGTGACCGCCACCGAGGGCAGCGGCAGCTACACCAGCGACGCGCTGGGCATCGCCAGCAAGATCCCGCTGTCGATCAAGGACACGCCGCAATCGGTCAGCGTGGTCACGCACGAGCGCATCGTCGAGCAGAACCTCACCGATTTCTCCGCGCTGATGGCCCAGAGCGCGGGCGTGAGCACCATCACCGGCAGCAACGGCCCGCTGGAGGCGGAGTTCTATTCGCGGGGCTTTCGCATCCAGCGCCTGCAGATCGATGGCGGCGCGCCGCTGGACATCGCCTCCACCACCAGCTTCGGCATGGTGCCGCAGTTGGACATGGCGCTGTACGACCATGCCGAGATCCTGCGCGGCGCCGATGGCCTGTTCAACGGGTACGGTGCGCCGGGCGGGGTGATCAGCCTGCTACGCAAGCGCCCGCTCGACCATCGCCAGGTGGTCGTGGAAGCCCAGGCGGGAAGCTGGAGCAACTACCGCACGACGCTGGATGCGACCGGTCCGCTGGGGCTGGACGGAAAGCTGCGTGGACGCGGCATCCTCGTCTGGCAGGACCAGAACTACTTCTACGACATCGCACGCAACGAGAAGACGGTGGTCAACGGCGTGCTGGAGTACGACCTGACGCCGTCCACGCTGGTCAGCGTCGGCGCCAGCCGTAGCTGGCAGGACGCACTGCCGTTCGCCGGCGGCCTGCCGCGCTACGTGGACGGCAGCGACCTGGGCCTGTCGCCAAAGACCTGCTTCTGCTTTCCCTGGAACAGCTACGAGTTCGACACCACCGAGCTCTATGGTCAGGTGGAACAGGCACTGGGCCAGCACTGGGGCCTGAAGCTGAACGTCACGCGGACCAAGCAGGAGCGGACCTGGACCTACGGCGTGGTCGGCGGCGCGGTCAATCCGGGGGTGCTGACGGGCCCGCAGATGGATCAGATCAAGGAGGACGGCGCCAGCGAGCAGATCGCTGCCGACCTCACGCTCAATGGCACCTTCAAGCTGTTCGGCCACGAGCAGCAACTGGCCGTCGGCGCCAACTACATGAAAGCCGATGGTGCCGGGTTGACCCGTTACGTCCCCTTGGATTCCGACAGCGTTCCGGTCAACGTCTTCGGCTTCGATCCTTACGACCCGGCCTACGCGCAGGCCGGCGCGATGGCCGCGTATCAGCGCTATCCAACCTACCTGAGCCGCCAGACCGGCGCCTACGCCAACCTGCGCCTGACGTTCTGGGGGCCGCTGCACCTGAACATCGGCATGCGCTACAGCACCCTCGAGTCCCGGGAGGTGCTGGACAGCATCTGCCAGGATCCGTCGGGGTGCATGGACTGGCTCGGCGACGATATCTGGGCGTTCGGGCAGGTCTACGACACGTATCCTTTCGAGTACTCCACCAACAACATTAGCTGGCCTCCGAACGTTTCGCTGAGCTACGACGTGACCGACGACGTCACGGCCTACGTCGGCTACAGCGACATCTATGTCGAGCAGTCGCTGCTGCTGGGCCACGACGGCAAAACGGTCGATCCGATCACCGGCAGCAATATCGAGGCAGGCGTCAAGTGGGCAGCGCGCGATGGCCGGTTGAACGCCACGCTGGCAGCCTATCGTATCGAGCAGAAGGACTTCGCCTCCCTGGACGGTGACCTGAGCACGCCCGACGGCGGTACCCATTTTTGCTGCTACATCACCAACACCGATCTTAAGCGGGTGAGCCGCGGCGTGGATATGGAAGTCACTGGCGAGATCCTGCCTGGCTGGCAAGTCGCTGCCAGTTACACGCGCAACGAGAACGAGGAAACCGGTGAGCTTTCGACTCAGAACGGATTGCCGCTGCAGAGCCGGCTGCCCAAGCACCTGCTCAAGCTCTGGACCAGCTACCAATTCCAGGGTGGCGGCTGGCTGGGCCGGCTCAACGTCGGCGGCGGCGTGAACGCGCAGAGCCGCGGCTACTACAGCGGGGTGGCATGCCTGGCGGTGGACCGGGTGACCGGGGCGTGCACGGGTGGAACTGCGGCGTTCGATTTCCAGCAGCCTGGCTACGCCGTGGTCTCCACGCGCGCGGCCTTGCAGCTCGACGAGCGTTGGACGGTCGCGCTCAACATCAACAACCTGTTCGACCGGACCTACTACCAGACGGTCAGCAATTCCTCGGGCGGCAACTGGTACGGCGAGCCCCGCAACTTCACCGTGTCCCTGCGCGGAAGCTTCTGACGCAGTTCCCCCCTTAGGCCTGCCTTCCGCGCTTACCGAACGCAGGTCACTTTTCAACGATTGGCCCTGATGCGGCCGTGGAGTCCTATGCCGATGTCTCGTTGTTCCCTGCTGCTTGCCTGCTTTTTGTTTTTGTCCACCGACGCGGGTGCGACCACACCCGACAGCGTGCGTACTGCGCTGCCTCCAGGGGTGACCACGGGAGCCAGCGTTGAGGGCATCAGCGAGTACCACCTGGCCAACGGCCTAACGGTCCTGCTGTTTCCCGATGCCAGCGCTTCATCGACGCTGGTCAATGTCACCTACGCGGTGGGTGCGGCACATGAGAACTCTGGCGAAAGCGGCATGGCACATCTGCTCGAGCACCTGCTGTTCAAGGGCACACCCACCGTCGCCAACATCGCTGCGGAATTCAAGCGCCGGGGCATCACCTTCAACGGCACCACCGGGCAGGACCGTACCAACTACTATGGCTGGTTCTCTGCCAACGAGCAGACGCTGGACTGGCTGTTGATGGCGGAAGCCGATCGCATGGTCAACGCCAACGTTGCGCGGGAGCAGCTGGATAGCGAGATGACCGTCGTCCGCAACGAGTTGGAGATCGGCGAGAACAAGCCCACGAGCCTGCTGCTGCAGCGCATGACCTCCCAGGCCTTCCTGTGGCACGCCTACGGCAAGAGCGTGATCGGCAATCGCGCCGACGTGGAGAACGTACCGATTGAGCGGCTGCAGGCCTTCTACCGCACCTGGTACCAGCCCGACACGGCCACCGTGATCGTGGCCGGCCGATTCGACCCGCAGCGCGTCCTTGCCACGGTGCAGCGCACCTTCGGTGCCGTGCCACGCCCGAGCCGGACACTGCCGGTCCGGTACACCGTCGAGCCGGCACAGGACGGCGAGCGCGAGATCACCGTCAGGCGGGTCGGGGAACTGCACCTGATCGCCCTGGGGTACCACACACCGGCAATGGCGCACCCGGACGCCGCAGCGCTCAGGGTGCTGACCAACATCATGGGCGCCGTGCCCGGTGGTCGCCTGCACAAGGCGCTGGTGGTTCCCAAGCTGGCGGTCAACAGCGACAGTGCAGTGGACAGTTTCCTGGAGCCGGGACTGGCCGGCTTCTATGCCACGCCCATGCTCGGCAGCGACCCGGCACAGGTGGAGCGTGTGCTGCTCGATCAGGTCGAGGGACTGGCGGCACATCCCTTCAAGGAGGAGGAAGTCGCAGCAGCGAAGCAGAGACTCGGCAACATGTACGATCGTGCCAGGGACAGCAACGTACTGGGCGTGGCGAACGCGCTTTCAGAGTCCATCGCCGCGGGCGACTGGAGGCTTGGATTCGTGTATCGCGATGCCATTGCCAAGGTCACCGTCGTCGATGTCAACCGAGTGGCCCGAAAATACCTGGTACCGGCCAACCGCACCCTGGCGCGCTTCATCCCGAGCCCACAACCCGAGCGCGTCGAGATCCCTGCCGCTCCCGACGTCGCGAGCCTTGTCTCGCGCTACAAGGGACGGCCTGCGGTGGCCGCCGGCGAGGTATTCGACAATTCTCCGGAGCATATCCAAGCCCGGACACGCACAATGACACTGGGCAAGGGGTTGAAGGTCGCGCTCCTGCCCAAGCAGTCCCGCGGCAATCGCGTTTCGGCCGAGCTGATGTTCCACTTCGGCGACGAACGGTCCATCGCCGGGCGCCAGGACGCTGCCAGCTTCGCCGGCAATCTGCTGATGCGCGGCACGCGCACGATGACCCGCGAGCAGATCTCCCAGCGCTTCGACGACCTGAAGGCGCGGGTTTCCGTGCTCGGTGCCGGCCAGATGGCGTACATCGGCATCGATACCGACCGTGACAACCTGCTGCCGGCCCTGCGGCTGGCGGCAGAGATCCTGCGTACGCCGTCTTTCCCGGAGGATGAATTCGAGCAGATCCGCTCGCAATCGATCACCGGAATGGAGGATCGCAAGCGCGAGCCGGGTCAGATCGTCGACTATGCCATGCGCAAGTATTTCGATCCCTGGCCGTCCGGGCATCCGCGCGCTGTGCGCTCGCTGGATGACGAGCTGGCGGGCGTCAAATCGGTGAAGCTGGAGGACGTGAGGGCTTTCCATCGCGACTTCTATGGAACCGCCGACGGCGAGGTCGTCGTGGTGGGCGACTTCGACGAGGCGCAACTGCGACGGGAACTCGATGCGCTATTCACCGGCTGGACCTCGCCCAGGCCGTTCGTTCGTACACGCGAACCGTATTTCCAGCCCAGCAAGGCCGTCCGCGAGATGTTCGAAACCCCGGACAAGGCCAACGCGGTGATCGTCTCGCGCAGCAATTTCCCGATCCAGGTCGACGATCCCGACCACCCTGCGCTGCTGGTCGCCGCCCGCGTCTTCGGCGGCGGCGCCAAGGCCTCGCGCCTGGGCGACCGCATCCGCGAGCAGGACGGCCTGAGCTACTACGTCGGCAGCGGGGTGATCGTCAGTCCGGAGGACGACAACGGCGTGTTCTACATGCAGGCCACTTCGGCCCCGGAAAACATGCGCCGGGTCGAGGGGGCGATGCACGAGGAGCTGCTTCGTTTCATCCGTGAGGGTGTGACCGAGCAGGAACTGGCCGACGCCAAGGCCGCCCTGCTGTCGTCCTACCTGGAGGCTCGCGCCACCGATGGCAGCATCGCCTCCGGGCTGCGCCTGAATCTCTACCTCGGCCGCACCATGCGATGGGACGCGGACTTCGAGCGCACCATCGCCGGGCTGACCGTCGAGCAGGTCAACGCTGCGATCCGGCGGCGCCTTCACCCCGAGGCGATGAGTACGTTCGTGGCCGGCGACTTCGCGGGTGCGAAGCGACGCATGGCCGGCGCAAAATAGCCGCGTGCGGCGTGCCTTCGAGCGGTGTGCGCCACGGTCTCCGGTGGCAGTCTGGCAGCATCGGCCGGGCGGGTCGGCTTGCCGCCGGTCGACCGGTGGACGTTCCGTCGCGATGGAGAGGGGCGCGCCCAGATGGTCGAACCGCCCTGGGCCTCATTGGGCCCGCTTGAGTCGGGCCGGGGCCAGGGACCAGAGGAGCAGTGCGACCAGCGCCAGGGTGGCCCCCACCAGGCCGGTCGAGGCCCAGCCCAGCCCGGCCGAGACCGCCAGCCCTCCGCACCAGGGGCCCAGTGCGTTGGCGACGTTGAAGGCGGCCTGGTTGGCGGCCGATGCCAGCCCCTGCGCGCCGCGCGCGACGTCGAGCAGATGGATCTGCAGGATCGGGACCAGGGTCCCCATCGTGCCCACCAGCACGATTCCGGGGATGACCGAAAGCGGGGACCTGACTGCCAGGGCATAGATCAGCATGGCCGCGATCGCGCCTATCAGGCTCATCGTCGCCGCGCGGCTGCCGTGTCTGTCGAACATCCAGCCGCCAAGCTGGGCGCCGATCATCGAGCCGGCACCGAAGGCGGCGATGCCGAACGGAATCCAATGGTCGGAAACCCCGGTGACTTGGAGCATCGTCGGCGCCATATAGCCGAAGACGCAGAACATCCCGGCGAATCCCACCGCACCGATGCACAGGGTCAGCCAAACCGCGGGCCTGTTGAAGTCGCGCATTTCCGCCAGCGCACCGGCCTGCGGCCGCTGCTGGCCGTCGCGCGGGAGCGCCCAGGCCAGCAGCGCAATCGTGATGAGCGCGCCGCCAGCGACCATGTAGAACGCATAGCGCCAACTCAGCGCCTGGCCGATGGCCACCGCCAGCGGATTGCCGACGAGCAGCGCCAGGGTGATGCCCAGCATCACGCGTGCCACGGCGGCACCGCGCTGCTGGGGACGGCTGACGGAGGCTGCCACCAGCGCCGCCAGGCCGAAGAAGGCGCCGTGCGGAAGTCCGGAGACAAAGCGGAAGAACACCATCCAGCGATAGCTGGGCGAAAGGCCGCTGAGCAGGTTGGCCGCCGCATAGGCCGCCATGAGCACGATCAGCATCGTCTTGCGACTGACCCGGCCTGCGATCAGCGCCAGCGTCGGCGCACCGACGACGACGCCGAGGGCATAGATGCTGATCAGGTGGCCGACCGTCTGCTCGGCGATGCCGAACTCGCGCGCGACATTCGGCATCAGCCCCATGATGGCGAACTCGCTGATGCCGATCACGAAGCCGCCGACGGCAAGTGCGGAGATGATTGCCGCATATTTACCGTGGCCAGGGACGGCGGAATCGCCGTTTGTATTGGAAGTGGGAGCTGGAGGGAACTGCGATTGCAAGGACAACGTCCTCACCGAAAAAGGGGCGCAGGCGGCTAGGCGCAACGCTCGTTGCGACGTGGCAGCACCCGTCCTTGGTGGTGCATTCACGTCCCGATAAAACTGTCGCGTTACCGCAGTTGTTTGATCAGGGGGAGCTCATGTCGCGGCGGAGGGGCGGCTTTCCTGTGCACCAACGCGGGCAGCCGCGAAAATGGGGGGGCGAAGCGAATTCCGGCAGCAGGCACGTCGCCTGATAGCGGCGGTTGAACGCGGCTAACCTTCCAGGGGGCGGACGAGTTGCATCTGTGCCGTCAATCGAAGCGATCAAAGCCTGCGAAAGGCTTCATGTAGACGGCGCCGAAGGCATCCAGCCGCTTGCGGATCTCGGCGTCGGGCTCACCGTAGACGGTCAGACGTGCGAATTGCACGTGCTCGACGAACGGCTGCGCAAACGGTGCGAAGGTGATGTCGACGTGGGGCACCACGGCTGCGGCATGGTAACGCTCGACGATATGGGCCACCGTTCCATCGTCGCTGAAGCTGTACTCGTACAAGAGCGTCCCCGGGTCGGCCTGGGTGGCGGCGACGGCTCTGCTGACGATGTCCTTGAAGCCTTCCAGCTTGCCAGGGAGGATGTTGAGTTCGAATACGCAGGTGATTTGGTCTTTCACGTCGATGGATCCAGCTGAGCGCCGTGCCAGGCACGCATGGTCACTGGCAGAGCGAAGGCAACATAAAGGGGTAGAGCGGCCAGGCGCGCCTACTTGGAGAATTCGGGCTCGCCGCCTTCGACTGGGATCGACAGCGGCGTGTCCTTCGTTCCCGCATAGGTCACGATGACCTCGGCGGGCGCTTCCTCGGTCAGTCCTCGATGGACGACACCAACGGCTTCGGGGAACGCTTGGCCTGCATTGATCCGGTACTTCTTGCCCGTGGCCTGATCCTCGATCAGCATGTGTCCAGAGACCACGTAGGCAGCATTCGGCACCACGTGCGTATGCCAGGGCAAGGTGGCATGCGCGGGGAACTTGATCCGCAATACGGTCAGTTGCGGGCGCCCTTGTGGATAGCTGGCATAAGGCGCGCCGGTGATGCCCTTATCCGATTGGATGAGCTGCTCCGACTGGGGTTTGGCGTTTTCCGCCATGGCCGACGGTGCGACAACCATGCTGACGGCGCCCAGCATCGCCAGCGAGTTAAAAATTTTCACGGCAGATCCCTGCTTTAATTAAAGTGTGCAGGTACGGTATGACCCGGTGGCCTGAAGATAAACAGCAGAGCCAACCCATGACTTGAAACGAAACGACTGCAATAAAGGGCGCAAAAGCGTGCGCGCTCAGCCGAAAGCCTCTACTGCGAAGTCCAGGAAGCTGCGCAGCTTCGGTGTGATGCGCCTATCAGGCGCATAGAGCACGTGGAGGGGCCGCGTAGGGACCCTGTAATCAGGCAGCAGTTCGATGAGCCGACCGTCCGCCAGCGCCTCGCGCACCAGCTCCAACGGCTGCAGCAGGACGCCCAGCTCTGCCAGCGCTGCGCACAGTAGCGGTTCGCCATGGTCGACCATGAGGCGGCTGGCAATAGGAATACTGACGTGACCATCAGGACCGTCGAAGGCCCAATGGGTACGCAGCTCGGTATGCGAAAAGCCGAGGCAATCGTGCTGTTGCAGATCCCACGGCGTTACCAATGGCGCATGTGACGCCAGGTAACCCGGCGACGCGCATAGCACTAGCCGATAAGGCGCCAGTTGCCGGGCGATCAAGCCGCTGTCGGACAGGGTGCCGACCCGGAACACGGCGTCGTATCCCTCGTCGATCAGGTCGACCGCACGGTTGCTGAGCGTCAGGTCCACCTCGACCTGCGGGTGCATCTTCATGTAATCGGGCAGGCGAGTCGCCAGCGTACGCATGCCGAAACTGACCGGTGCATTGATGCGCAGCTTGCCGATCGGCAGCGCCCGGGTCTCTGCGGCCAGATTTTCGGCGGCATCCACCTCGGCAAGGATGATGCGCGCGCGTTCGTAGAACGTGCGGCCAAAGTCGGTGAGGCTTTGACGACGGGTCGTCCGCGACAGCAGGCGCACGCCCAGGCGCGATTCCAGCCCCTGCACATGCTTGCCTACCAGTTGCGACGACATCTGCAGGGACGCACCGGCTGCGCTGAACGAGCCCAAGTCCACGGCTTTGACGAAGACAGCAAGACTGGTCAGGCGATCCATTGGAAAAAAAAAGTTTCAAATGATGGTGCATCTTAGTCATTTATCGCGTTGTTGGTCAGGGTCACGATAGCGCTCCATATTTGTCGGAGGACGTATGAAGTACGCCGTCATCGGAACCGGCAGCATCGGAACCGCCTACGCCCATGTCATGGCCGACGCCGGATTGGAGGTGGTCATTGGTGACCACCAGCCAGAAATGGCTGCAGCGCTCGCCAGGCAGATCGGTCGTGAGAGCGAGGGGGGTGGCATCGCCGCAGCGGTGAAAATTGCCGATCTGGTGCTGCTCGCGCTGCCGTATCCGGCGACCATCGCGGCGCTTGCCAACCTCGGCGACTTGGCCGGCAAGGTTCTCGTTGATCTCTGCAACCCGATCAGCTCCGACAGCCAGGATCTGCTGATTGGCTTGACCGACTCGGCGGCCGAGGCGTTGCAGGCGGCCAAGCCACGGGCCTTCGTAGTCAAGGCCTTCAACACGATAGCCGCGCAGTTGGTTCCTGTACCGGCGCGCAGTAGCAGGAAGCTGCAGGTCTTCGTCGCCGCCGACAATCCCGGCGCCAGGGCGGAGGTTCAGCACCTGGCGTCGCTGCTGGGATTTCTCCCTGTCAACGCCGGCGGGCTGCGCAACAGCCGGCTGCTGGAGTCGATAGGGCTGCTGAACGTTCAGCTTGGACATGTGCTGGATGGCGGGACGGGCTCCGCCCCGGTGTGGACCAGCGCCTTGCCAATTCCTCGATCTTATTCATCAACTCGCATAGAGGTATCACCACCATGAATCGACCGCTACTTGCCGGTGTCTGCGCGGCAGTGCTCGCCTTTGCATGCGGCAGCGCGTCCGCCGCGCCGGCATTGCAGGTCCTCGGCAAGGACTACACGTTCCCGAACCAGCTCGACGGCGTGCCGCACAAGCTGTCCGATTTCCCCGGCCTGCAGATCAACGACTTCACAACATCCGACGGCGTCAGAATCAATTATTGGGAGGCGGGCAGCGGCAAGCCGCTGATATTCATTCCCGGTTGGTCTGCGAATGGTGCCGAGTACATCAACGTGATGTACCTGCTAAGCAAGCATTACCATGTTTACGTGATCGATCCTCGCAACCAGGGGCTTTCGCAACGGGCGGAATACGGCGGCCGGATCTCCCGTTTCGCGATGGACCTCAAGGAGTTGTCCGACCACCTCCATTTGAAGAAAGCAGATTACGCCGGCTGGTCGATGGGTGCTTCTGTGCTGTGGAGCTACATCGACCTGTTCGGTACCGGCAGCATCCGCAAGGCCGTGTTCGTCGACGAGCCGATTTCAATCTATTCGCATGCCGATTGGTCCGAACAGCAGCGCCTTGAGGCCGGTGGCACCACTACCGACCCGGAGCGTATGGTGGCGGGCTTCACCACAGGCGCTCCGCTCAACAGTCTGGTCACCGACCTGCGCCCCTGGGAGCGCGCGATGGCCAAGGATTCGCCTTATTACGTCAATTCCGAGGGGTTCTCCGCCGCTTTTATCAAGAATGATCCACAGGCGATCAGCAGGGTGCTGTTCGACCACGTCACCAACGACTGGCGTGACGTGATCCAGCACAAGATCGATGTGCCGGTGGCAATCTTTTCAGGCGAATACAGCAACAATTTGCCGAGCCAGCGCTGGATGCATGGTGTCATCCCGGGTTCGGAGTTGTTCGTCTATACCAAGGAAGAGCAGGGCGATCACTTCTTGATGTTCAAGAATCCCATCAAGTTCACTCAGGATCTGAGTGCATTCCTGGATCGCTGACATCCCTGGCCGGACGCGCCGCTGTGGTGCGTCCGGCCGAAAGAGTGCAGCCGGGTGCCAACTGGGTGCGCCATCTGCAGGTCCTTCCACCCAGTCAAAAGGAGTCATGTCATGCCCGTCGCACGTATCACCTGGTTTGAAGGCAAGGACCACAAGGCCAAGGCCGCTGTGGCCGCCGATGTCACAGAAAGCATCGTCAAGCACACCGGTACCGATCCGAGGTACATCTACGTAATCTTCGAAGACGTCAAGCCGTCCGACTGGGCGGGCGAGGGTAAGCTGTTCGGCGGCGAGCCCGGCTGATCGGTTACGGCCCCGCAACGGTGCGGGGCTCGGCGTTGGGGCGCCCGGTGTATCAAGCGCCGGGCATCCTCCTGGCAAGTCCCACGGGCACCGGGTGGCCACGGCTGGAGAGGAACTGCGCCAGTACGGTTTTTAGTGCGTCCATTTCCGCCGACTGATCGTCGTCGCGTTGGTACAGCCCGCGCTGCAATGGCGCTCCGGAGTACGTCCGGCTGGTTGCCATCGCCGGCGCGGCGCTGCTGGTGCTGCTGATCTACCAGCAAACCATCCATGGGAAGCCGAACGCCGAGGCATGAGGCGCGGCGACAAACTTGATCACGGCGGCTACGCGTCCGTGTACATTCTCTGCGACATCCGGATCGTAGACCTTTGACCATGGCCACCCGCCACCCCATCGCCGATGTCGACCCCGCCCTGGTGCAGGTACAGCAAGATGCCGGCCCGGATGAGGGCGCGGTGCTGCTACGGATCGGATCGGCAACCAGCGAATTGCTGGTCGGTTGCCGGGGGCGTGTCGAGGGAAGATTGCTGCAGGTTGGTGTCCAGACTTTGATCGATGGCTGCTTCAACGGAACGTTTCCGAACGCATCGGCACTGGAAGTGGCGATCGCCACCGTCGAGGACGAGGTCATGAAGGACTGGGGACTGCCGCCCCTGGCCGACCACCTGTTGTATGCCGATGAAGCGCTTTTGGAGGTGGTGCTGGCATCGGGGTTCCGGATGGTGGCGGGCCGGGTCGAACTGGATCTGCAGGCCGTGGAAGGGTTGTTCGGACGCCTGGCCGCCGTCAGCTACGGCAGTACCGCCCGCCAGCAGGGCCTGCCACACGACGCCGATTTTGCGGCAAGGCTATTGATCCTGCGCGAGATCCTTCACCACATGCGGTTCATCGGCGTTGCGCTGTCGTGCTAACCGGCATTACACGCCACCTCGTCCCGCTGCTATGCCGACCGCTGTGGGCGCGGCGGGTCCGTTGACGCTGCCGGACATCTAGGTGCCGGTGTCCGCCGTAGGGGGAGCTTCACGTTTTTCCAGCGACGGCAATGTGGCAACCGCGGCGTGCAGCTCGTCGAACACTGCGCGGATCCGCGCCGGCACCGGCCCACGCTGGGGGCGGTAGACATACAACCCCCAGGCCGCCGGCTCCACGTCCCGCAAGACCCGTACCAGCCGGCCCTCGGCGATGTAGGGGACGGCCATGTAATCGGCGAGCTGGCCAAAGGCGATGCCGGCCAGCACGGCGCCCATTTCCATATCCGCGTCATCGGCAGTGAAGGCCGGGGAGGTCGGGCTCCACTGTCGCCCAGCCTTGAAGTACCAAGGCCACGGACGCCCGGTGTTGATGTCCAGCGAGGCGGTGATGGGCAACGCGCCCAGCGCATCGATATCGGCCGGTTCGCCGAGGCGCGCGAGCAGCTCCGGCGCTGCCACCGTGTACAGCGACATGTTGGCGGCCTGGCGCGCGACGAAGCGGCTGTCGTGCATGAAGCCGACCCGCACGCCCACATCGATGCCCTCGTCGACCGCATCGCTGATTCGGTCCGAAAGCCGCACATCCAGGGTGATCGCGGGGTGGCGTCGGGCGACGCGCTGCAGCGCCGGCAGCACTGCCCGCGTGCCGAGGCTGTGCGGTGCGCTGACCCGGACGATGCCGGTGACCGCTTCGTCACGGTCGGGGCGGCTTGGCTGCCAGAGCTGCTCGAACTGATCGAGGGTCGGCCGGATCCGCTTCAGCAGCGCTTCGCCGAACGCGGTGATCCGCACCTGGCGCGTACTGCGGTGGAACAGTACTTCGTCATAGTGCTTCTCCAGGACCTTGATGGCCCGAGTCACGCCCTGCGGCGAGGAGCCCAGCCGGACCGCCGCATCGCGGAAGCTGGTCGACTCAGCGGCGCTGCGGAAGATGCGCAGCAGTTCGAGCTCATTTTGCATGGGCGGACCGGGGAGTGGTTCTAAGGAGTTCCATTTTGTGGAATTTTGAAATCTAGTTAATTCCATATGCGAGCACTTTCCGATTCCGGATACTGGCACCCGTTCCGATCGCCCCCATGTCGTCAGCCCACGCGCCCGCGACGGACGCTTCAACGACTTCGATCCAGACACTCTGGATCCTACAGGCCCAGCACCCCCCACAGGAGATGGCTAATGAAATCACGTGCCGCAGTTGCGTTTGGACCGGGCGAGCCGCTCAAGATCGTCGAGATCGACGTCGCCCCGCCGAGGAAGGGCGAAGTGCTGGTGAAGATCACCAGCACCGGCGTTTGCCATACCGATGCGTTCACCCTGTCAGGTGACGACCCGGAAGGTCTCTTTCCGGTCGTGCTCGGCCATGAAGGTGCCGGCGTGGTGGTCGAGGTCGGCGAGGATGTCACCTCGGTCAAGCCTGGCGACCATGTCATCCCGCTGTACACCGCCGAGTGCGGCGAGTGCGAGTTCTGCAAGTCCGGCAAGACCAACCTGTGCGTGGCGGTGCGCGCCACCCAGGGGAAGGGCCTGATGCCGGACGGCACCACGCGCTTCTCCTACAACGGCGAGCCGATCTACCACTACATGGGCTGCTCGACGTTCAGTGAGTACACCGTGGTGGCCGAGGTTTCGCTGGCCAAGATCAACCCGGAAGCGAATCCGGAGCATGTCTGCCTACTCGGCTGCGGCGTGACGACCGGCATTGGCGCGGTGCACAACACCGCCAAGGTGCAGGAAGGCGACTCGGTCGCAGTGTTCGGCCTTGGCGGCATCGGCCTGGCGGTGATCCAGGGCGCGCGCCAGGCCAAGGCAGGCCGCATCATCGCCGTAGACACCAACCCGGCCAAGTTCGAACTCGCCAAGCAGTTCGGCGCAACCGACTTCGTTAACCCAAAGGACTTCGACAAGCCGATCCAGCAAGTGATCATCGAGATGACGGGCTGGGGCGTGGACCATTCGTTCGAGTGCATCGGCAACGTCAACGTGATGCGCGCGGCGCTGGAATGCGCGCACCGCGGCTGGGGCCAGAGCGTGGTGATCGGCGTCGCCAGCGCCGGCCAGGAGATCTCCACCCGTCCGTTCCAGCTGGTCACCGGCCGTCGCTGGATCGGTAGCGCATTCGGTGGAGTCAAGGGCCGCACCCAGCTGCCGGGCATGGTGGAAGACGCCATGCGCGGCGAGATCGATCTGGCGCCGTTCGTCACCCACACCATGGGGCTGGAAGCCATCAACGAAGCGTTCGAACTGATGCACGAAGGCAAGTCGATCCGCTCCGTTATCAATTACTGAATCCCGTACAGCTTTCGCCTGCCCCCCGGGGGCTGAAGCAACCCACAGCGAGGAAATAAACATGGCTACATCCATCCATCCGTCCGTCGACACCGGCGTTGTTGCAGGTCGCTCCGGTTTCAACGGTGGAACGCTCCGCTGCCTGTGCGCGCAGGACGCCGTCGAGGTCAAGGTCGACACCAACGTCGCCCACAACCATGTCTGTGGCTGCACCAAGTGCTGGAAGCCTGAAGGAGCGGTGTTCTCGCTGGTCGGCGTGGTGGCACGCGACAAGGTGAGCGTCACCGCGAACGCCGACAAGCTGGAAATCGTCGACGAGACCGCGACCATCCAGCGTCATCGCTGCAACGCCTGCGGCGTGCACATGTACGGCCGCATCGAAAATACCGAGCACGCGTTTCATGGCCTGGACTTCATCCACGTCGAGCGCTCGACCGAGGATGGCTGGGAGGAGCCGCGCTTTGCCGCATTCGTTTCGTCGATCATTGAGGGCGGCGGCGCCCGCCCGGAGCAGATGGATGGCATACGTGCCCGCCTCGACGAGCTCGGCCTGCCACCGTACGACGTGCTCAACCCGCCGCTGATGGATACGTTGTCCGCGCATACCGCGCGTCGTAACGGCGTCCTTGTCTAAGCGCGCGAGTCCCCCGCGGCAGCGTGATGCCGTCGCGGGATATTCTGCGGCAATCGCCAGTACCAGGTAGCCGTGCAATCCATGCGTGCATTCAAAGCAGAGGATGAAAAGGACCGTAATCGGCAACTCGATCGGGTGTACGCAAGCAGTCGTCAACATCCACGCGGGCTCGTCCAGCAGCGCGGTTAAGAACGCGGTCGTATCGAGTGGCATCGTGATGGCTGCGGAGATTGTTGGCGCCGTCGAGCTGGACTCGATGGCGCTGCTCGCTGGCAGCGGGCCATGAGCTCTCACATCTTCGTACTCGGTTTAGCACTATGCGCACAGACCTTTTGCGCAACGCCACGCCGAGGACCCGCAGTTCAGTTTCGGCACCTGGAAGGGCGCCTGTGGTGGGACCGCCACCATAGGCCGCCGTCGTGGTGCCAGGGCTCAGTCTTCCGGGCAACTCATGCCTGTCGGCGAGCCGGCCTGGATGATGCGCGCATATGTCTTTGCGCTTTCCTTGGAGATCCGCGCCTGGGAATCGAAATCGACGTAAATCATGCCGAAGCGGCTGCCGTAGCCGGACAGCCATTCGAGGTTGTCGTGGCTCGACCAGACGTGATAGCCGCGTACGTCCGCGCCCTTGGCCATTGCCTTTTGCATCGCGGCGACGTGGTCGACGATGTAACGACAGCGGCGGACATCGTTGATCACGCCGTTCTTCAGAACATCGTCGCCGGGAAATCCCGCGCCATTCTCGGTGATGTAGACCGCCGGATTCGCGTACTCGATGCGTATGCGGTCGAGCACGGCGGTGAATTGGTCCGGGCGTACCGGGCCATTGAAGGCGGCGTCGGTTAACGGCGGGATGAAGCTCTCCGCGCCGTATCCCTGCGTACCGGCGCGCTGCCGCACGAACAGCGGCGCGTAATAGTTGATGCCCAGGAAGTCGAGCCCAGCTGCGGTCACCTGCGCGGCATCGCCGGGATGCACGTCGATGTCGAGCTTCATGTCCGAGGCCAGCTTGAGGACGTCGGCGGGATAGGCTCCCTTGTACAGGCCGTCGAGAAACCAGCGGTTGACGATACCATCGGCCAAGGTAGCGGCTTGCGCATCGGCTCGGGTCGCGCCCTTGTCGGTGAGGATCGGAAACAGCGGTAGCGCAACGCCTAGCCTGCCATGGTAGCCGGCCTGGTTGAACTCGCCCTTGGCCGCGGCCGCGGCCAGCAGGATGTGGTTGAAGCGACGGAGCGACACCTGCAGGTGGTCAGCGTCCGGCACGAGCAGAAACGGCCCCGGCCTGCCGGCCAAGCGCTCGGCGACCGTATTAGTGTAGGCGCTCTCGACCAGTGGCTCGTTGACGAGTACGTAGAGGTTGACCTTGTCGTGGAAGTTGTCGAAGACCACCTTGGCATAGTGCGCATACCAGTCGATTGACTCCCGATTGTCCCAGCCGCCGGCCTTGGCTAGCGACTCGGGCATGTCCCAGTGGTAAAGGGTCAGCATGGGTTCGATGCCTGCTGCGCGCAGGTCATCGATGAAACGTCGATAGTGCGCGACAGCCCGCATGTTCACCTTGCCGGTGCCATCGGGAATGATGCGCGGCCAAGCGACGGAAAACCGGTAGCTGGTCAGGCCCATCCTCCTGAATAGCTCGATGTCCTTCAGGTATTGGCGGCGATCGTAGAAGTTGATCGCGGTCCTGCCTGAGGCGTTGTTCTGGCCGAGATGTTCATCATCCAGGTAGACGTCCCATATCGACTTGCCGCGGCCTTCGGCCGACGTGGCGCCTTCGACCTGGAACGCGGCCGATGAGGCGCCCCAGAGGAAGGGCGCGCTGCCTGGGTGCTCGGCGTCGCCGGTGTGTTCGGCCGCTGCCGCCGGACCGGCGGTACTCGCTGCCAGCCCTGAGGTGGCAATGATGCCGGCGGCTAGGAGAATCATGTTTCGCATGAGGTGGTCTGTCCTTGTCCGATTCTAGTCGGTCTTCTCAACACGGGGAGCGATGATTGCTGCATGCGTGCCGCTCAGACGACAAGTCGCATCTGGGAACATCGCTTGGCGCAACATCCCGGCATGCGTGGTGGCCTGGTGCTGGGTGCTGGCTCAGAACAGCGTCAACTGCACGCCGCCTTCGATCACGCCCTCGTAGAACGCGCGCTTTTCCGGCGTGAGCATCGGCGCCATGTGCGAGTCCGTCCCGATCACCATCATCGAAGGCGCTGAGTCCCGATAGGCCTGCCACTTTAGAAGGTCGCCGCCATTGGGGTCGCCGTGCTTGACGAAATTGATCCAATAGCTGGACATCTGCGCAGACAATGCCTTGTCGTTGGCGGCGAAGTCGCGGCCAGGCGATCGATCGAGCGTTGCCAACGCGTAGGGGACTTCCGAAGTGTGAAAGCTCCGCCATGGGCCGGAACCCGGCTCGACGTGGTTGAACAGATACATGAAGATCGGGTGCTGGCTGGTCGCGGCGCGTCGGCGGGTCCAGGCCCACGTGGAGGCCAGGCCACGCTCGCGCCGGATCAGGCGATCCAGGTCCTTGAGGTCGCCAGGCTGGTCGACGAGATAGACTGCCTTGGCCTTCGCCGCCATCGGGCCGAACAGCTGGTCGATGTCCGATTGCAGTTTTTCGGGGGTGTCGACAGGCAGGCTGAAGGCCTCGTCGGCGTTCATGCCCGCCAGGATCGGCGTATCGAGATAGGTGTCAGCGGCGCTGCCGTAGGGATCGACCGGGATGAAGCCGCCATCGATCACCGGCGCGAACCGCAGCATGCTCGCGGCCGGGCCGAGCCTCTTCTCGGCGTCCACTAGCTTCTGCGCCGGAAGTGCGCGCAGCTGCTCAATGCTGGTGACACCGGCGGCCGCGGCCAGCCGCACGCCCACGTCTTCGGCCTGCTTCAACGGCTCGGGCGGACGCCCCATGCCCGGACCGCTTTCGGAGATCACCCGCGCAAACAGGCCTTTCGCGGCCGGACTCACCATCAGGTCGTGGATGGCCATGGAGCCGGCCGACTGGCCGGCGAGAGTGATCTGCTCGGGATCACCACCCAGCGCCGCAGCATTGTCGCGTACCCACTTCAGTGCGGCCACGATGTCGCCAAGGCCATAGTTGCCGGAGCCGATGCCCTCCTGCGACAGTGCGGGATGGGCGAGAAAGCCGAACATGCCGACGCGATAGTTGATGTTGACAAAGATGACGCCCTTGGCCGCCACCGCTGCGCCATCATAGATCGGCACCGCGCCGGATCCGGAGCTGAAGCCGCCACCATGGATCCAGACCATGATCGGCAGCTTGCCGGCCTGGGGCCGGGAGGGACGCCATACATTGAGGTAGAGGCAATCCTCGCTGACCTTGCCGCTCACCTGGTACTCGGAACTCCACGGCCCGAAGCCACCGGAAATTTCCTGCTGGCAGCTGGCGCCGAAGCGCGTGGCCGCGCGGACGCCTTTCCATGCGGGTGCCGGCGCAGGCATGCGCCAGCGATTGGCGCCCACCGGCGGAGCGGCGTAAGGGACGCCCAGATAGGCGTCGACTCCGTTGGAGCGTGTCCCGTGCAACGCCCCCTGCGCCACGTGCAGTGTCGCCGCATGGGACGCGTGCGCACCAAGCAGCGCGCACAGGAAAAGCAGCATCGACGCTGCGAGCCGTGTTGCCGTCATGGGTCATCTCTGTTCGGCTGGCGGTGAATCACAGGAATCCGGCCTCGCAGCCGGAGTCTTGCAATGGATTACCAAGGCAGCGTCTTGCCCAGATGGGTGAAGGTGCCGGTCGGGCCGTCCGCGTCCAACAGGGCCATGTCTACGCTGCTCTTGGCGCCGGTGGGGATGTCGATCTCGCCCTGGCCGCCGTTCATGTCTGTCTGCACGTAGCCCGGGTGCACCGCATTGACCTTGATCGGGGTGTCGCGCAGCTCGTAGGCTAAGTGCACGGTCCAGGCGTTGACCACGCTCTTGGACGCGTTGTAGGCCGGGATCTTGAAGTTGTAGATGCCCGAGGCCGGATCGGTATGCAGTCCAAACGAGCCGAGCTGGCTGGACAGATTGACGATGCGCGCCGCCGGGGCGGCCCTGAGCAGCGGCAGAAATGCCTGGGTCACTTCGACCACGGCGAATACGTTTGTGTCGAAGGTTTCCCGCCAGCAGGCCAAGGTCTGCTGAGACGGCGCCTTGTCCGGGGCATCGAGCAATACGCCGGCATTGTTCACCAGGATGTCGAGCTTGCCGAAGCGCGCGGTGACGGCGGCGACGGCGGACTGGATGCTTGCGGTCTGGGTGACGTCGAGTGCGATCGGCTCGACCGACAGGCCTTCTGCCTTCAGCGTGTCCGCGGCGGTGGCGGCGCGTTCCAGGCTGCGTCCGGCTAGCAGAACCAGGACACCGGCCTGGGCGAGCTGGCGGCTGGTTTCCAGGCCGATGCCGCGGGTGGCGCCGGTGACCAGCGCGATCTTCTGATGGGTTGTCATCGCAATTCCTGTCTAAGAGGGTGTGCACGTCCCCGGCAACTGCGCTTGGGTCGAACGACCAGTGCTACGGGGAACAGCGTCAGGCGTGAGCCAAGCGCCTCACTGTAGGGCAGCGGTCCTCCCGAATAAATTGCCGTGACCCTCAGGAGCTGAAACCGCCCGTTTGCAATTGCAGTGTTGAGCGAGGGTCTGCTTCCCGCAGCGTGGGGCCTGCCCAGATTCTCTCCGAGGCCGGGCCAAGCGGCCGCTTTCTACTGCTGTCCCAGGATCGGCTTTCCGAGGCAACACTAGAAATCCGGGATGACGTTGTAGGCGGGCTCGAGCCAGTCGGGACGTTCCTGGTAGAGCGATCGGGTCACATCCTTGATGACCGCGATGACCGGATCCTCGTCGCGGCTGCGGTAGTTCATAACGATGGGACTCATCGCGTCGGCGTCCGCCACCGGCCGGTAGACCAGCGACGGCCTCAGGTGGCGGGCGGTGGCTGGGATCAGGCAGGCGCCGCTGCCCGCGGTGACGAGAGCCAGGGCCGTTTGCAGCTCCTTGACCTCGTGCACTTCCTGGGGACGCGCGCCATGTTCGCGCAGCAGCGACAGCACCTGGTCGGCGTAACTCGGTCGTGGCTGGCTTGGATAGACGATGATGTCCGAGCCATCCAGCTCCAGCAGCCGGACCGGCCCGGATTTCCGTGCGAGCCGGTGCTCCGGGGGCAGGGCCAGGAACAGCCGCTCCTGACGCAGGACGACTCGCGTCACCGATGCATCGCCGGTGATGATCCTTCCGAAGCCCACGTCGATGATCCCGCGGCGCAGCGCATCCTGCTGCTCCACCGAGGTCATCTCTAGCCAGCGCACTTCCACGTCCTCGCGTCGTTCCATGAGCCGTCTCATGACGGTTGGCAAGCCGCCGTAGAGGGCGGAGGCGACGAAGCCGACATTGAAGATGCGCTTGCCACCCAGTCCCAGGCGCCGGGCAGTCTGTTCCATCTGTTCGACCCGGTCCAGCACGGCCAGCGCATCCTCGTAGAAACGCCGGCCCGCCTCGGTCAACCGGATGGGGCGGCTGTCTCGCTGGAACAGGCGGGCACCCAGCCGTTCCTCCAGCTGCTGAATCTGCTTGCTCAGCGACGGCTGGGTCATGTGCAGCAGCCCGGCCGCCTGGGTGAAGTTGCGCGTCTTCGCCACGGCCACGAACTTCTTGATCTGTCGGATGTCGATGCTCATCGGTTCAGCGTGGCACTAGTCGATAAAGTGAATGTTGCAGCGCAACAAATATATTAAATCAATGGGATGTGGGCATTTAATAGCCTGGAAGGCATGGTATCAGGGCGTATCTTATCTTGGACAGCGGGGTGGTGCAGGCGCAACTATCCGATTCCATCTGCAAGCGCGCCTGCGCATAGACAGGCGCGGACTGCGGCTCCAACCCGAATTAAGTCCCTGGGAGTGCATCGGAAATGTCACAGCTGAGCGAAAACAATCTCTCCTCGACCGTGGCGGTCGTACGCGAGGCCGGCGCGGCGCTGAGCATCGAGCAGGCCGAAGTGCTGGTCCCCGGTCCGAGGGAGGTACTGGTGCGTGTCGTGGCATCGGGCGTGTGCCATACCGACATGGTCTTCCGCGACCAGTTCTTCCCGTCTCCGCTGCCGATCGTGCTCGGCCACGAGGGCGCCGGCGTGGTCGAAGCGGTCGGAGCGGACGTCACCGCCGTCGCTCCCGGCGACCATGTCGTGATGACCTACATGTCGTGCGGTCTGTGCGCGCCCTGCGAGACGGGGCATCCGGCGCACTGCTCCAACATGGCCGCGCTCAACTTCGGCGGCGGCCGTAGCGATGGCAGCACCGGCCTGCGCGATGCCCAGGGCCACGTCCTGCACGACCACTTCTTCGGGCAGTCGTCCTTCTCGAACTATTCGATCGCCAACGAGCGCAACGTCGTCAAGGTGCACAAGGACGCGCCGCTGGAGCTGCTGGGCCCGCTTGGCTGCGGCATCCAGACCGGCGCCGGCGCGGTGCTGAAGGCGTTAGCCGTGCGGGCGGGCAACAGTTTCGCCGCCTTCGGCACCGGCGCGGTGGGACTGGCGGCGATCATGGCGGCGCGCGTGGCCGGCGCCACCACGATCATCGCCGTGGACGTGGTTCCGCAACGGCTGGAACTGGCCCTGGAGTTGGGCGCCACGCACGCGATCAACAGCCGCGAGCAGGATCCGGTCGAGGCGATCCGCCAGATCACCGGCGGCGGCTGCGACTTCAGCCTGGAATGCTCGGGCCGCGCCGAGGTACTGCGGCAGGCCATCGACGCCGTGGGGATCCTCGGCACCTGCGGCATCGTCGGCGCGACCAAGATGGGCACCGAAGCCGCCTTCAACGT
This sequence comes from Xanthomonas sp. CPBF 426, assembly GCF_903989465.1. NCBI lineage: Bacteria > Pseudomonadati > Pseudomonadota > Gammaproteobacteria > Lysobacterales > Lysobacteraceae > Xanthomonas > Xanthomonas sp. CPBF 426. Next base: position 4,215,733 of record NZ_LR861805.1, on the reverse strand, counting down.
CAACGACGTGATGATCCCGGGCAAGCGCGTCATGGGCATCGTGCAGGGCGACGTGGTCGCCACCACCTTCATCCCGGTCCTGGTCGACCTCTACATGCAGGGGCGCTTCCCGTTCGACAGGCTCTGTCGCTTTTACGCGTTCGACCAGGTCAACGAGGCGATGGAGGACAGCGAGAGCGGACGGACCATCAAGCCGATCCTGCGCATCTCTGCAGTCTGATCCGCATTTCCGCCTCGTTGCCGCACTGAAAGGTGAGCCAGGACTTATGAACATTGAACTCGTCATCGACAACCGCAAGCAGGCCGGCGCCTCCGGCCAGTCGTACCAGCGCCTCAATCCGCTGTCCCAGCAGGTGGTCTCCACCGCCAGCGCCGCCACGGCCGAGGATGCGGTCCGGGCGGCCGACTCCAGCGCCCGGGCCTTCGCCGCGTGGTCGAAGGTCGGACCGGGCGAGCGCCGCCGGCTGCTGCTCGCCGCCGCCAATGCGCTCGAGGCGAAGACCGACGAACTGTGCCGGGTCATGGCACAGGAAATCGGCGCCTCGGCGCTGTGGGCCGGTTTCAACGTGGCCGCCTCGGTCGCGCTGATCCGCGAGGCCGCCGGCCTCACCACCCAGGCCAAGGGCGAGACGATTCCGACCGACCGACCCGGCACGCTGTCCATGACCCTGCGCCAACCGGTCGGTGCCGTGCTCAGCATCGTGCCCTGGAACGGCCCGGTGATCCTCGGCGCGCGCGCCATCGCCTATCCGCTGGCCTTCGGCAACACGGTGATCCTGAAAGGGTCCGAGCAGAGCCCGGCCACGCATGCGCTGTTGGCCGAGGCGTTCTACGAGGCGGGGCTGCCGAAGGGCGTGCTCAACTTCCTCACCACCACGCCCGAGCATGCGGCCGAAGTTACCAATGCGCTGATCGCGCACAAGGCGGTACGCCGCGTGAACTTCACCGGCTCGACCAAGGTGGGCCGGGTGATCGCCGAGGAATGCGCCAGGCACTTCAAGCGCTGCCTGCTGGAGCTCGGCGGCAAGGCGCCATTCGTGGTGCTCGACGATGCGGATATCGACGGTGCGGTCAATGCCGCAGTGTTCGGCGCCTTCCTCTACCAGGGCCAGATCTGCATGTCCACCGAGCGTTTCGTGGTGGACGAGGCGGTCGCCGACGGCTTTGTCGAGAAGTTTGCCGCGCGCGCGCGCGCGCTGCCGGCACGCGATCCCGCCCAGGATCCGGGTTGCGTGGTGGGGCCGATGATCCATCCATCGTCTGCCGAGCGGATCAACCGAATGCTCGACGATGCCGTGGGCAAGGGCGCCCGGATCGTGGCGGGAGGACGTGCCGAGGGCGCGGTCATGCCCGCCACCATCGTCGATGGCGTACGTCCGGGCATGGACATCTACGACGAGGAAACCTTCGCCCCGGTCACCACCATCGTGCGCGTGCGCGGCGCCGAGGAGGCAGTGCGCATTGCCAACGACACTGCCTACGGCCTGTCGGCGGCGGTCTTCGGCCGGGACGTGTCGCGGGCCCTGCAGGTCGCCGCGAGCATCGATTCGGGCAGTGTCCACGTCAACGGTGCCACCGTGCAGAACGAGCCGCAAGCCCCATACGGCGGCATGAAGAACAGTGGCTACGGGCGCTTCGATGGTTCGGCGGTGATCGAGGAATTCACCGAGATCAAGTGGGTCACGATCGAGCCGTCGGATCAGCCCTATCCCTTCTGAGCGGTACGCGCCGTCACTGCGGTGCGCGTCCCCGCATAGGGAGATGCGTTCGCGGCGCTGTTCAATCTCCCGCGCTGGCGTCAGCGCCCACCCTTTGATCGAGGTCGTCCGATGAAGCATGCATCCTGTTTGATGGCGGGCGCACTCCTGGCCGCGGGATTCGCGGCGCAGGCCAAGGAGGGCGGCGACCAATATCCGAACGGCGTCGAAAACTGGGCCGCTGGCGCCTTGCCGCCGCCCGGTGACTATTTCTTGAACTATTTCGGCTATTGGAGCGGCGAGCTTCGCGACGGCAGCGGCGGCAAGGTCGATTTCGGCGGCGGTTCGCGCGCCACGTTGAACGCGACCTACGATGCCATGCGCTGGGTGCACGTCACCCGGCGGAAGATCCTCGGCGCCGACTATGCATTCCACGTCATCGTGCCGGTGGTGAACCTGTCCATCGACCATCCGGGACTGGGCGGGCGCGACAGCCGCCTGGGCATCGGCGACATCACCGTCGATCCGTTAGTGCTCGGGTGGCACCGTGGCGACTGGCACACCACGGTCGGCATCGATGTGATGTTGCCCACGGGGCACTACGACCAGGACGATCCGCGCGTGAGCATCGGCGCCAACTACGTCTCCTTCGAACAGGTGCTGGCCATGTCCTGGCTGCCCACCAGCGGTTGGGAGGCCTCCGCCAAGGTCATGTACAACCTCAAGACCGAGAACGACGACACCCGCTACCGGTCCGGCGACGAGCTCCATGTGGACTGGCTGCTGGGCCGGACCGCGGGCCGGTGGGGCCTGGGCCTGGCGGGGTATTACCTGAAGCAGACCAGCAGCGACGAAATCGACGGCGCCAGGGTTGCGGCCCTGCCCGGCGTCTGGAGTGCGGGCCGCCGTGGCGAGGTGTTCGCCTATGGTCCCAGCGTCAAGTACGCCACCGCCAGCGGGGTCGTGTTAATAGGCCAGTGGGCCCGCGAGTCGGGCGTCCGCAACCGTTTCGGCGGAGACAAGTTCCTTTTCAAAGCCATCGTTCCCTTCTGAGCATGACATTTCCCATGAAGGCATTTCCGGGCGCGGACAGCGCCCCCTCCATACGCATCGAGCGCATCGAGACCATCCTGGTCGACCTGCCCACCATCCGGCCGCACAAGCTCGCCGTGGCGACCATGGACGGCCAGACCCTGATGCTGGTGCGCATCCATTGCAGCGACGGCATCGTCGGCATCGGCGAAGGCGCCACCATCGGCGGGATGGCCTACGGTCCGGAGAGCCCCGAGGCGATGAAGCTGGCCATCGACCGCTATTTCGCGCCGGCCATGGTCGGCCGGGACCCGACCCGGGTGCAGGCGCTGATGGCCCATCTGGGCAAGCTCGTCAAGGCCAGCCACTTCAGCAAGAGTGCTCTGGAAACCGCCCTGCTGGATGCGCACGGCAAGCGCCTGGGCGTGTCGGTCGGCGAACTGCTGGGCGGCCGCCGCCGCGACCGCCTGCCGGTGGCGTGGACCTTGGCCTCGGGCGATACCAGCAAGGACATCGCCGAGGCTGAAGCGATGCTCGACGCGCGCCGGCACCGGATCTTCAAGCTGAAGATCGGTGCGCGCGCTGTCGAGGAGGACATCCGGCACGTGGCGCGGATCAAGAAGGTCCTGGGCGACCGCGCTGCGGTGCGGGTGGACGTCAACATGGCCTGGAGCGAGACCCAGGCGGCCCGGGCGATCCCTGCGCTGGCGGAGGCCGGCTGCGAACTGGTCGAGCAGCCGGTGGCCTCAGTGGCCGCGCTGGCGCGGTTGATGCGGCGCTTCCCGGTTGCACTGATGGCCGACGAGGTGCTGCAGGGACCGGAGAGCGCGTTTGAGATCGCCAGGCAGCAGGGCGCGGACGTGTTCGCGATCAAGATCGAACAAGCCGGGGGACTGTTCGCCGCGCAGCGGATGGCCGCGATCGCCGACGCGGCCGGCATCGAGCTGTACGGCGGCACCATGCTCGAAGGTGCGTTCTCCACCATCGCCAGCGCCCACCTGTTCTCGACCTTCCAGAATCTGCAGTGGGGCACCGAGTTGTTCGGGCCGCTGCTGCTCACCGAGGAAATCCTTGCCGCGCCGCTGGAATACCGCGACTTCGAGCTGGCCGTGCCCGAAGGCGCCGGTCTCGGCATCGCGCTGGACGAGGACAAGGTCAGGCGCTTTTCCCGCGATGGCCTGGACCGATCCCGATAGCACGCACAGAGGAGTACGACATGCTGTTTCAAGTACGGATGGACGTCAGCATCCCGCAGGGTCTGGACCCGCAGGTCCGGGCCGAGACGCTGGCCAAGGAGAGGGCGTATTCGCAGGAACTCCAACGCAAGGGCAAGTGGCGGCACATCTGGCGCATCGCTGGCGAGTACGCCAACTACAGCGTCTTCGACGTCGACAGCAACGAAGAACTGCACGAGATCCTGTTCGGCCTGCCGCTTTTCCCTTACATGCGGATCACGGTGACGCCGCTGCTGCGGCATCCCTCCTCGATCCGCGACGACGATACCTGAAGCAGGCCAGCGGCCGTCGGCTCCATCGCGGAGCGCCGCGGCCGCCATTCAACGCGAGCAACCAGCAGGAGCAAGCCATGAGCGTCAAGCTATTCGAAAGCAAGCAGGTGCAGGATTTCCTGCGCACCGTCGTCAACCTCGACCAGGCCGAGGGCAACCCGCGCCTCAAGCAGGTGCTGCACCGCATTCTCTCCGACCTGTTCAGGACCATCGAGGACCTAGACCTGACCCCGGACGAGATCTGGGCCGGCGTGAACTACCTCAACAAGCTCGGCCAGGACGGCGAGGCCGCGCTGCTGGCCGCCGGGATCGGCCTGGAGCACTACATCGACCTACGCCTGGACGAAGAGGACCGGCTGGCCGGGGTGACCGGCGGCACACCGCGCACTATCGAAGGACCGCTGTACGTGGCCGGCGCCCCGGTGAGCGAGGGCAATGCGCGCATCGACAAGGACCCCGATCCGGATACCGAGCCGTTGCACATTCTGGGTACGGTGAGCGGGCCGGACGGAAAGCCGGTAGCCGGGGCGCTGGTCGAGATCTGGCACGCCAACTCGAAGGGCTTCTACTCGCACTTCGATCCCACCGGCGCGCAGACTGCGTTCAACCTGCGCGGGGCGATCAGGACCGGTGTCGATGGCCGCTACGACGTGCTGACGAAGATGCCGGTCGGCTACGGGTGCCCCCCGCAGGGCGCGACCCAGCAACTACTGGACCAGCTCGCGCGCCATGGCAACCGCCCCGCGCACGTCCACTACTTCGTCACCGCCGCCACGTGCCGCAAGCTCACCACCCAGTTCAACGTCGAGGGCGATCCGCTGACCTGGGACGACTTCGCCTATGCCACCCGCGACGGCCTGGTGCCGCATGTGGTGGACAAGACCGGCGGCGAAACGCTGGGCCTGGACCAGGACGCCTACAAGGAGATCCGGTTTGACCTCGTGCTGACCGGCCTGGTCGATGGCAAGGACGACCAGAAGGTCGAACGGCCCCGGGCACAGGCCTGATCGGCCCTGTCGCGCCGTCCCTAGGTGGGCGCACGCGCCCTGCCGACCGCGGGCAGACGAGGCGCGCGCCGGTCCTCCTTCCCGACCGCAGGCCCTGTCGCGAGGCGCATTCCGCTTTCCCCTGCTCCCATCAGCTGCGAGGTATTTCCTTCATGAAATCTGACTCCGACCCGCGCCTGCGCATCGGGATCGTCGGCGGCGGCATCGCCGGCGTCGGCCTGGCGCTGGGACTTTGCCGCCATCCCCATCTGGAGGTGCAGCTGTTCGAGTCGGCCGCGGCCTTCGGCGAGATCGGCGCCGGGGTCTCCTTCGGCGCCAACGCGGTGCGCGCGATCACCGGGCTCGGCATGGGCGAGGCCTATGCGGCCCTGGCCGACCGCACGTCCCCCCCGTGGCAGGACATCTGGTTCGAATGGCGACGCGGCAGCGACGCCGGCTACATCGGCGCGAGCATCGCGCCGAGCGTGGGGCAGTCCTCGGTGCATCGCGCCGATTTCCTCGATGCGCTGGCTACCCGGCTGCCCCCCGGGCTGGCCCGCTTCGGCAAACGGGCCTGTGCGGTCGAGCAGGATGACAGTGGCGTGCGCGTGCGTTTCGACGATGGCAGCGGATACGAGGGTGACGCGCTCATCGCCGCCGACGGCATCAAGTCCGCGTTGCGCGCCCCCGTCCTGCAGGCCCTGGGTCACGATCCTGTCGCACCTCGCTTCACCGGTACGTGCGCATATCGGGGCATGATCGACAGCGGCCGCCTGCGCGACGCGTTCGCTGCCGAAGGCGTGGACACGCACCTGGTGGACGTGCCGCAGATGTACCTGGGACCCGATGCCCACATCCTGACCTTTCCGGTCAAGCAGGGGCGCATCATCAACGTGGTGGCCTTCGTCACCGAGCGTGCCGCCTTGCCGCCGCAATGGCCGCAGGACCAGCCGTGGGTGCGCGAGGTGAGCCAGCACGAGATGCTCGCCGCCTTCGCCCACTGGGGGGGGGCCGCGCGGACCTTGCTCGCATGCATCGACAGGCCGACCTATTGGGCGTTACACGACCTGGCGCAGCTTCCCGGCTATGTGCACGGGCGGGTCGCCCTGATCGGCGATGCAGCGCACGCGATGCTGCCGCACCAGGGCGCGGGTGCCGGCCAGGGCTTGGAGGACGCTTACTTCCTCGCCAGGCTGCTGGGCGAGCCGAGGCTCACGCGCGCGGCATTGCCGCAGGTGCTGGCCATCTACGATCGGATTCGCCGGCCACGTGCCTGCCGTGTGCAGCAGACCTCGTGGGACGCGGGCGAGCTGTACGAGTTCCGGGACCCCGACATCGGCAGCGAAGACGCCGCGCTGGGCAAACGCCTGGCCGAGCGCTTCGACTGGATATGGAACCACGATCTCGACGGGGAAGTCGTCCAGGCCCGCCGCGCCCTGGGCTGGGCCTGAACCGGATTGGACTGGAAGAGGAATGCAAGCCAGATGATCGACAAGACCCTGACTACCTGCGCCGAGGCGGTGGCCGACATCGGCGACGGCGCCACGGTGATGATCGGCGGCTTCGGCACCGCGGGCATGCCCGATGAGCTGATCGACGCGCTGATCGCCCACGGCGCCAAGGAGCTGACCATCGTCAACAACAATGCCGGCAATGGCGACAGCGGCCTTGCCGCGCTGATCGCGAACAAGCGGGTGAAGCGAATCGTCTGCTCGTTCCCGCGGCAGAGCGATTCGTGGCATTTCGATGCCGCCTACAAGGCCGGCGAGATCGAACTGGAGCTGGTGCCTCAGGGCAACCTGGCCGCACGCATCCATGCCGCCGGCAACGGCCTGGGGGCGATCTTCACCCCGACTGGCCATGGCACCGAACTGGCCGAAGGCAAGGAAACCCGGCAGATCGACGGCAGGCATTACGTGCTCGAGTACCCGATCCGCGCCGATTTCGCCCTGATCAAGGCCAGCAAGGGCGACCGCTGGGGCAACCTGGTGTACCGCAAGACCGCGCGCAACTTCGGCCCGATCATGGCGATGGCCGCGGCGACCACGATCGCGCAGGTGGGCGAGGTGGTCCAATTGGGAGCGCTGGACCCCGAACACATCGTCACCCCTGGCATCTTCGTGCAGCGCGTGGTGGCCGTGGGAGAACCGAAATGACCGATCTGTGGAGCCGTGACCGACTGGCCGCGCGGGTGGCCCGCGACATCCCCGAGGGGGCCTACGTCAACCTCGGCATCGGCCTGCCGACGACCGTGGCCAACTACCTGCCCGGCGACAAGGAGATATTCCTGCAGAGCGAGAACGGTCTGCTCGGCATGGGACCGGCGCCGACGCCGGGGCAGGAAGACCCGGATCTCATCAACGCCGGCAAGCAGCCGGTGACGCTGCGGACTGGCGGTGCGTACTTCCACCACGCCGACAGCTTCGCGATGATGCGCGGCGGTCACCTGGACATCTGCGTGCTGGGGGCGTTCCAAGTCGGCAGCAACGGTGACCTGGCCAACTGGAGCACCGGCGCGGCCGATGCGATCCCAGCCGTCGGCGGGGCGATGGACCTGGCCATCGGCGCCAAGCAGGTGTTCGTGATGATGGACCTGCTGACGAGGAACGGCGAATGCAAGCTGGTCGAGCGGGTCACCTACCCGGTGACGGGACTGGGCTGCGTGTCGCGGGTTTACACCGACCATGGCGTGTTCGGGGTTGGCGCGGCCGGGACGACGGTGATCGAGACGGTCGACGGCCTTGGCCTGGACGAACTGCGCCGGATCACCGGCCTGCCGCTGGAGCCGGCCGCATGAAGGGGACAGACATGAATCAGGCTTTCATCTGCGATACGGTGCGTACCCCGGTCGGCCGCTATGGCGGTACCCTCGCCGGCATCCGTACCGACGACCTGGGCGCGGTGCCGATCCGGGCGCTGCTGCAGCGCAACCCGGGCCTGGACCCGCAGGCGATTGAGGAGGTGTTCTACGGCTGCGCCAACCAAGCCGGCGAGGACAACCGCAACGTGGCGCGGATGAGCGCGCTGCTGGCCGGGCTGCCAGTGACAGTGCCCGGCGTCACCCTGAACCGGCTGTGCGCCTCGGGGCTGGAAGCGGTGGGGCAGGCGGCGCGGGCGATCAGAACCGGCGAACTGGAGCTGGCCATCGCCGGCGGCGTGGAGTCGATGACCCGCGCCCCGTTCGTAATCGGCAAGCCGGACGCAGCTTACGGCCGCGACCAGCGGATGGAGGACACCACCATGGGCTGGCGCTTCGTCAACGCGCGGCTGCATGAACTGTACGGCACCGACACGATGCCGCAGACCGGCGAGAACGTGGCCCGCGACCACAGCATCGGCCGCCAGGACCAGGACCTGTTCGCGCTGCGCAGCCAGCAGCGCACGGCGGCGGCAAAGCAGCGCGGCTTCCATGCCGAGGAGATCGTCAAGGTGCGGGTGCCGGGGCGGAGGAAGGGCGAGTTCGTCGAGGTGGATAGCGATGAACACCCGCGCGCGGACACGACACTGGAAGTGCTGCAGAAACTCAGGCCCTTGTTCGCCGACGGCACCGTCACCGCCGGCAACGCCAGCGGCATCAACGATGGCGCGGCGGCCATGATCGTTGCCAGCGAGGCGGCGGTTGAGCGCTTCGGCCTGGTCCCGCGCGCGCGCATCCTGGGCATGGCGGCGGCGGGCGTGGAGCCGCGGGTGATGGGAGTCGGCCCGGTGCCGGCCACGCGCAAGCTGCTGCAGCGGCTGGGACTGGGAATCGGCGACTTCGACGCGATCGAGTTGAACGAGGCCTTCGCCAGCCAGTCGCTGGCGGTGCTGCGCGCGCTCGGCTTGCCGGACGACGCGGCGCACGTGAACGCCAACGGCGGCGCGATCGCGCTGGGCCACCCGCTGGGAATGAGCGGGGCGCGGCTGGCGCTGACGCTGGTGCATCAGCTGGAGAAGAGCGGCGGCCGGCGCGGCCTGGCGACCCTGTGCATCGGCGTGGGCATGGGCCTGGCGCTTGCGGTGGAGCGGGTCTGACATGGCCTTTCTCGAACTGCCCTCGCATCGGATGCACTACCGTGTCGATGGTGCCGGCGACGGCGCACCGTGGCTGTTGCTGTGTAACTCGCTGGGCACCGACCTGTACATGTGGGACCGCCAGGCCGACGTGCTGTCGCGGCATTTTCGCGTATTGCGCTACGACCGCCGCGGCCACGGCCGATCGAGCGCCGCGCCGCCGCCGTACTCGCTGGCCGACCTCGGCGGCGATGCGATTGCCCTGCTCGATGCGCTGCGGATCGAACGTGCGCATTTCTGTGGCCTAAGCATCGGTGGCCTGGTCGGACAATGGCTGGGCATCAACGTCGGCCATCGCCTCGACAGGCTGGTGGTCTGCGCGAGTGCGGCGAAGATCGGCACGGCCGAGAGCTGGAGTTCGCGCACCGAGGCGGTGAAGAACCAGGGCCTGGCTGCGCTGACCGTGGCGACGGCCGAGCGCTGGTTCACGCCGGCCTTCAATGCCGGACATGCCGAAGAGGTGGCCGACATCCTTCGCACCTTCGCTGCGGTCGATCCGGACGGCTACAACGGCTGCTGCGCGGCCCTGGCCGGTGCGGACCTGCGCGGGCAGATCGGCCGCATCGCCAACCCGCTGCTGGCCATCTCCGGCGACAACGACGCGGTGTGCCCGCCGGCCGATCTGCAGTTCATCGCCGACGGCGTGCAGCACGGCCGCCATGTCTCGCTGCCGGGCCGGCACATCGTCAATGTCGAATCGGCGGCGGCCTTTAACGCGGTGCTGCTGGAATTCCTGCACGCATAGCCACTCCGGTCCCTGACGACCCGAAACACAGGAGTAGTTCCATGAGCCGCATCCGCACACGCGTAGAACAGGAGGTGCTGACCGTCGTGCCTGATCACGCCGCCGACCTTGCACGCTTGCGGATGCTGGCGCAGGGCGGGCCGCCCACCGTCACCGTGATCGGCAAATACAACCACGGAAAGAGCCGCTTGCTCAACGAGCTGATCGGCGACGATGCCTTCGTGGTGGCCGATCAGCGCCAGACGGTCGCGCTTTCGGAGCGAGGCCATGCGGGGATCCGCTGGCTAGACGCGCCGGGACTGGATGCGGACGTCACCTGCGGAGATGATCGTGATGCTTGGCTGGCCGCGTGGGTGCAGTCGGATGTCCGCTTGTTCGTGCATGCGGCCAGGGAGGGCGAGCTGGATGCGGCGGAGTGCGCCGTGCTGGACCGGTTGCGTCGCGACGACGCCGCTAGCGGACGCCAGACCCTGTTCGTACTCTCGCAGGTAGACCAGCTGGGCGGTGACCATGCCCAGGAGACGGTGAAGGCTGCCATCGCGCGCCAGGTCCCGGGCCTGATCCCCTGCGAGGTGTCCGCCACGCGCCATCGCCAGGGTCTGGAAACGGGCAAGAGGCTTCTGGTGCAGAAAAGCGGGATCCCGGACCTGCGGGCGCGGCTGCAAGCGGCCTGTGCCCAGGTGCCGGCCGCACGCGTCCATGAGACCCGGTGGTTGTTCGAGCGGATCCTGGCGGAGCTGAAGCGGGTATTGGCCGATCGCCGGGGGGCGCGCGACAGGATGCAGCAGGCCCGGCACCGGCAGCGGCAGGCCTTCGAGCAGGGCCTGGCTTCGGTGCTGGAGAAGGTCCGCGACGATCTGCAGAGGGAGGCACCGCCATGTGGCTGAGCCATGAACACAGCTCTGCGGCCACGGCGGGCAGCGCCGAGGAGCGGGCGGCCGAAAAGGTCCGCTACGCACGCCGCCACCTCGCGCTGACACGTGCCTGCGTGGAGATCGACGGTTTCCTGAAGGGAATGGGCGTCATCGGCCTGCTGCGCGGCGAACGCGAGCACAGCACCCTGAATTCCGCCCTGGTCGCGGTGCTCGGCCTGGCGGTGAAGAAGCAGGACGTCGGCTACGGTCTGTTCACCACGCCAGCCGGACACGCGCACCTGAAGCGCGAGTTCACGCGCTATTTCGAGCTGTCGCCGGACCGCACCGAGTCGGCGGCGGCCGTCGCCGCGGCCGACGCCGCGGTCGTTTCGGCGGAGCGGGCGCTGGCCCGCTGGACGCGCCTCGAGCCGGCCTCGTGAGCGCGCCGCGGTCCAGCGAGACTCGGTGGGTCGATGCGGTCGCGGGAGGGGGGCAGGGCGCCCACGACCTCGGCAGATGCACGGCGCGACTGGAGGGGTGGCTCGACCACCTCGCGGATATGCTCAATGCCCAGCGTCCGGCGCTGCATGGCCTCGCACCGGACCATGCACTGGCGGTGCAGGTGCAGGCCGTGCGGGCGTTGCTGGATGCGCAGACCCGTCGCTGGCCGCAGCAGCGTACGCAGCGTGCGCCCGCGCGGGCGCTGGCCGACCGGTTCGGCGACATGGCGGTGCTGCTGGTGTTCGGCAAGATCAACGCGGGCAAGAGCGCGTTCTGCAACCTGCTGGCCGAACGCTTCATCGCCCATGGGGCCACGGCGCGCTACTTCCGCCTCGAGGCCGGCTGTGTTGTCGACATGCCGGAGCCGTTCGAGGAGGGCGCCACCGAGACCACCTCGCGCATCCAGGGGGTGCTGCTCGGCGAAAGGCTGGCGTTGCTGGATACGCCCGGACTGCACTCGGTGAGCGAGGAGAATGCCGAGCTGACCCTGTGCTACACCGAAAGCGCCGATGGCGTGCTGTGGCTGAGCAGCTCGACCGCGCCGGGGCAGGTGCAGGAGCTCGACCAGCTGCGCCGCGAGCTGCAGCGGCGCAAGCCGCTGCTTCCGGTGATCACCCGCAGCGACGTGTACGAAGAGGACGAGGTTGACGGCCAGATCCGCAAGGTGCTGCGCAACAAGAGCGACTCCAACCGTGCACAACAGGAAGGCGACGTCGAAGCGCGCGCGAGGCAGAAGCTGCAGTCGTCCGGGCTCGATCCGGCCCTCGTGCTTTCCCCGGTATCGGTGTCCGTCTATGCCGCGCGCGAACATGGCGCGTGCGCCGAAGCCATGGCCGCGGCTGGATTCGAGCGCCTGTATCGGGCATTGCTGGGCATCCTCGAGCCGGCGCTGGCATACAAGCGACGCAAGCCGGCCGAACTGCTGCTGCACCACTTGCAGGAGGACGTGCTGGACGCGCTGCAGTCTCACGGCCTGCGGGCGCTGGATCAACTGGACAGCGCGCTGCAGGAAGCGCTATCCCGGCTCGAGCAGAGCGCGTCCCGGATCGTCCGTGCGGCCGGACGCACGCTGACGTCGGGCCTGCCGGCCTTGTTGGAGGAACATGCGTCCTCGCGCGACGTGAGCGGGATGTGGCGTACGTTGACAGGCCGGATCCTCGACGCCTTCCGCGGCGAGGCGCAGGTCGCGCTGGCCGGCTACGGACAGGTATTGGACCGGTTGCCCGCGCTGGTCGAGGCGTATGACGGACCAGCCTACGAGCAGCACGTGATCCATGCCGAGGGCGGTGACGTGGTGGTCGGGGTGAGCTACGAGCGGCTGCATGCCGCGCTGGAAGCGGCGATTTACCGGGATCTGTCGCGCCTGGCGGAGCATGTGGTCGAACGGTGCAGGGCGACCGTCCGCCGGCTGATGCAGGAGAGCGCATGCCTGCGGGCCGGCCTGGCCGCCGCCGCGGACGAGCTGGCGGCGCTGGAGCGGGAGATCCGCCAGCCGTAGGGACTTCTTGCCGATGGCGGCCCATGGCCCGGTCCGGCGCGGACGGAACTGCACGGTGCGGGTGTCGGCCAGACTGGCCCGGCTGCGTCACTGTCCTCTCACCGGCCCGATCCGCGGCAATCGCTTGACCATGCCGTGCCGCCTTTGTGAGAATCGGTGGCATACGAACCCGGTGCAAGGCCGGGACTCGCGTAAGCGTTAACGTCAACCAACGCGCTTGATGTCCATTGCCCGGCAATGGACTCCAAACGCGCGAGGTTTTCGTGGCACATTCGGATCGTTCCCCCGGCACGCACCCTTCCACCGAAGCAGGCGCCGGGCTGGCATTTGCGCTCATCCTGATCGGAGCCAACCTGCGTGCGCCGATCACCGCCCTGGGCCCGGTGCTGCCCGACATCCAGCGCGACCTTCGCCTCGACGGCCTCGGCGCCGGGCTCCTGAACGCGCTGCCGCTGCTGGCATTCGGCGCATTGTCTCTGGTGGCGCCGGGCGTTGGCAGGCGCTACGGCCTCGAGCGTACCCTGGGTGTCGCCCTGCTTTGCATTTTCGTCGGTACGGTGCTGCGGTCCTTGCCGGGGCCTGGATGGGTCTGGGCCGGTACCCTCGTGCTCAGTGCCGGCATCGCATTCGGCAATGTGTTGCTACCCGGCCTGGTGAAGCGCGATTTCCCGCATCAGGCGGCCAGGATCATCGGCTTCTACGCGGCCGCCATGGCCGGCATGGCCGGGGTGGCCGTGGGGCTGGCAGTGCCGATCGCGCATGTCGGCGGATCCAGCTGGCGCTGGTCGATCGGCGGCTGGGCGCTGCTGGCCCTTGCGACCATGCTGGTTTGGATACCTCATTGGAAGCGCTCGCGGCAGCCGCTGCCGGGAGCGGCCGATGCCGTCCGAACGCAGCGGCGCTCGCCGTGGCGGCATCCCATCGGATGGCAGGTCTCGCTGTTCTTCGCGGCGCACTCGCTGGTCTTCTATGCGTTGATCGACTGGTACGCCTCGTATGCCGCCTCCCGGGGCGTCGCTGCCGGGACGTCCGGCGTCTATCTGCTGGTCTACCAGGTTGTCGCCGTCGCGACGAACCTCGCCAGCGCATCGCTGATCGGGCGGTTCCAAGACCAGACGAGGCTCGGACTGGCCTGTGGCCTCACCCTGGTTGTCGGTACGCTCGGACTGCTGCTCGCGCCTGACTATTCCCTGCTCTGGCTGGTCTGTGCAGGTCTTGGAGCAGGCATCGCCATGGTCACCAGCCTGTCGCTGTTCGCGCTGCGGACCCGCGATCACCACCAGGCTGCCGCACTGTCGGGTATGGCGCAGTGCATCGGCTACCTGGGTGCCGCGACAGGGCCGCTGATCGTCGGAGTGCTCCACGATCTCACCCGCGGATGGACCTTGCCCCTACTGTTCCTGGTTCTGGCCAGCGTGCTGGTAACGTTGTTCGCGACGCTGGCTGGGCGCGATCGGGTCATTGATTGAAGGCTGCCGCGACCGTCCATCGTCCTCTGCTTCGTGGCGCTGTCGCGTGCCACCGCTAACGGGTTCAACGCCCCGCACTCAGGCCTACCCACTTTTCGACGCCACGCAGCGATGTCTGGTCGCTCTCCATAAAGTAGAGCCTACTTCAGACTAGTTGAGGCGGTGAGCAGGTCATTGGCGTGCTCGTACGTGCTCATGGTCACCTATGCCAACCAGACAAAGGGATTGCCATCTAGCCTCGCCAGCGCCAATAGGACGGTCAGCTTGCGCCTGCTATGCATAACCTAAAGCTGCCGGACATACCTGACCAGGATTGCCCGAAGACCATCTGAGTAGTGTCGGCAAAAGACGTCGCACTGAACGCGACGGAGCAACTCCAAGATCTGTTCACGAAGATCCCCCGCCAAGCCCGGCACATCGGTAAAAAAACGCGTCCTCCAAATGCATCAGGAACCTGTCACACATGGGATGTACGGACTGTAGGTTGAGGAGCCGCTGATAGCCCATGGCCAGTGGAGGGAGGGGCACAGCACCACCGAAGCCTGACGTCGAGGCGGCTCCTCGTTGTCTTCGGCCGCCATGCCGAGGAAGAAGATGCGCTCACGAGGGCTCAGGTTTTCCCGAGGGCAAGGTAAGGGATATTTCCCTTAACGAGGCGCAGCCGTACTGTTTGCATTGAGCGTGTTACGAACTTTAGCCTAGTCACGCTAACGTATACGGATGAAGCCTCGTAAGCCATATCCGACCGATATCTCTGACGAAGAATGGGCCTTTGCTGCGCCGTATCTGACACTGGTGGATGTGCAGGCGCTGCAGCGCAAGTACGCGCTACGCGCGATGTTCAGCGCATTGCGCTGGATCGTACGCTCAGGTACACCGTGGTGATTGCTTCTAACGATTTCCCGCCTTGGGAAAAGGTGTATCAGCAAACGCAGCGTGGCTGCAGGCTGGCTGCTTTGAAGCCATGGTCAGCGATCTGCGGCTCACTATTGCGTGTGGCACAAGGGAAAAAGGCCAGCCGAGCGCAATCATTTTCGACGGTAGGATGCTGCAATCCACCTGTGAAAGCGGATCACGCGCCGGATGCGACGGTTATAAACGCAAGAAAGGTAGCAAGGTGCGTATGGCGGTAGATACGCTAGGACATCTACTTGCCGTCCAGGTAACGCCAGCCAATGAGCAGGAGCGCGCAAGTCCGCTTGCGGCCCACGCCGCTGCTGTGGGGCCCAGTGCTTTCCGGAGATTCTGGTATCGAGATCTCACGGCTTAACCCTACGTTACTATCAACTGCCGGCATCAGGATTTGCAATATACGTGGAAGCGGTAGCGCATGCCCGACGTGAATTGGAATCGTGCGCGGTGTCGAGCACTGGAGCCCGGTTAATTGGCCTTGGTTCGCCCCGTGTCTTAGCGTCCCTGCATTAGTCTTGGCCATCCGCTGGCTCAATGTAGGTTTGTCTGGAAGTGCGCACCGTTTCGTCGATCAACCGATCTAGCTGTTCCATTGATGCACGCCGACCTGCTGTTTCTGCCAGAGCCTCTGTGGAAAAAAACTGAGTCAATGTGTTTCCTTTTAGCGTCTTGTTTGACTGCCTCATATCATCGATGCGCCAAGACACCGTCCACCGGATGCCTGTCCCCAACGGTTCGCTGAGAGTTGCCACGTAAACCGCAAATCGATCAATCATGAACAACATAGGAACTCCAATCGAATGAACCCACTAAGCAGCCTTTGCCTGCGGACGTCCCAGTTACTAATGAAGGTGGTTCGACACCGGTCAGTGGCGCATTGACGTCCTCGACACACCCCGTCCTAAGTAGCGCTCGGGTTTTAGAGTCCTGACCTGATTGACCCGCTCCCGACTAGAGGGCCATCACTGGTAAAGATTATGAGTTTTTTGGTATTTTCGTATTCGCTTCCGATCAATGTTCTCGGGCAAATTCGCAGGGGGTTTTTCATGCTAATCCACTGTCGGGAAGTTCTTCGTTGCAGGAGCAACGCCACGCTTCAATTTTGCTCCGTGCATCGGCCAGGGACAAGAACCAATGCTCGTTTAGGAACTCCCGTCGCAGCCAGCCATTGAAGCTTGACTGACAAAGTCCATGCTCGAGAGCGAGTCGGGCGCCGCCGTGATCTTGATCGATTGTCGGCAACGGCTGCTGCGACTACGACGCCGACAATGCCTTAAAGGCAAGCCCTCTTTTTGTAGATGCGATGGACCCGCTTATGGCTGTCACGCCAGCCTTTGCGACGCAGCATCACCAACACCCGCTCGCGGCCGTAACGTATCCGCGTCTGCGTAATCTCGTGCATCCGAAGGCGGATGGCGCTGCAGTCGCGGGCTTTGGCTTTGGCCTTGAACGAGAGCGCCGAGCGCGACATCCCAATTATCCGCGGCGCACCCGCTCACTTACCCCGAAGCGCTCACGTAACTGGCTTACCCAGGTTCGTCGCTGGGCAGGCCTTAGAGCTTTTTCGTGACCACCTCCTACAGCATCGCCTTATCCATGCTCAGATCGGCCACTAGCTGCTTGAGCTTGCGGTTTTTCTCTTCCAGCACCCGTAAGCGCTTCAGCTCAGACGGGCCGAATTCCTGTACTTCTTGCTTCACAAGTAAAACGTTGCTCCGGCGATGCGCATCTCCGGCACACCTCGCCAACTGCATTCTCAGCTTAACCTGCTTGAGCGCGTAGGCAGTCTGCTTCTCGGTAAAACGTGACTTCTTTATCGCTTGGCACCTCGTGATGACGGGGCCCCTACCGGCGAAGTCTCTACTTTACGATGGCCCAGTTTTGTGGGTTGGCTTAGTTGAAGACAGTGAGTTGGTTCGGTACACCGTATGTATCAGCGGTGCGCCTAGTCGGACGCAGCGAAAGGCCCGTTCCACGCGGCGCTGTCCTTCAACGTGGTTGGGGATGAATAAAACGGCGGCCCTAGCGCTTTCCTCTTTGACGACCCGCATGCCAGCCGGTTTCCGACGCTCCGGCCCGTTGATGCTGGGATAGGCCAGCCAATCGGAAGGTTGGGCCTAATCAGACGCCGGCGGCGCGGCCTAGCGATCGAGGTGCCTGGTAGCCGACCGAGTTGCTAAGCCGTCAGCAATCGCTCAAACAGCAACACCACGGGGCAACCGACAGGCATCCGAGCTTTCAAGGGACATTACATTGCATCGAACTTTCTCATTCATTAGTCCTCCCGCAATGGCGCAGGCACTGCTAGCGCTTCTATTCTCGACCACACCCTCTCGAAGAGCGCTCTTTTTTGCTCCGAGGCGACGCCGCGGCAGAGTGATTGCCGGGCGACGAAAGCGGCTCTCAGCTCTTCCGGAGAGCATCGGGGCCGATTGATCAGGAGACTGTAGATCTCGACATAAAGAGGCCACGCCCTCTCGGGCGTTAGTTCCCTGAGCAGAGAGGGTAGGGGCGCATGGGTTTGCCAAAAAGCGCGCTCCTTTTCAAGATCAATGACAACGTCCGTGTTGTCCGGGGGCAAAGCTTCCTGATTCTTCTTACGCTTCATCCTGTGTTTTCGCGCCTACGCTCACTGAATAGTGCTCAGAACGCGAACGTCAGTCCGACCACCGGGCCTTTGAACTCCTGCTTCAAACCGATCGTGGTAGCCGACTCGGCGCGGGTGTCCGTATCACGTTCGACATCGAGCTTGAACCAGTCGTAGCCAGCGAACACTCCGAAATTCCTGCTGAAACGATACTCAACGGTTGTATTGGCTCGGCTCAGGTCGCCCTTGTACTTCTCAAAATTGCCCCAGTCAGTATTGAGGTACTGCCCCTGCACGCTGAAGAGCCAATGCTCGCCGCCGTGAGCGGTAAAACGGATGCCGACAACCGGCGCGGCGCCATCTGCGCTTTCATCGAGGATCTCACCGGTATAGAGCGCGCCCAGGTCGGCATAAGCATTGGTATCAATCTTGAGGTACTCCGCGCCGAGCTGAAGTCCTAGGTTGTAGGTCGGGGTATCGATCACAGCGTAGTCGTAGACCAAGCTGGCCACCTGATACTTCAGTTCGCCCTTGATGAAGCTGCCGGCTGGTACGGTGGTCCCACCCAGGCTGACTTCCTCGCTCAGAGCCTCGCGGCGGTCCTTATCGTATTTGAAGTAATCGAAGATCAGACGCTGCCGGTTGCTCAGACGGAAGACGCCGTCGACCCGCGGTTCCCATTCCTTGCCGCCGAAATCGAAATCCTGCGTGCCCGAGAGGATGCTGCCATTGACGGTGGTGGTGCCACGCAAATTGCTGTTGTTATCGATGTTCATGGCGCCAAGGCGCAATTGAAATCGATCGTCTGTGTTGGCCGCATGAGCAGGTAGAGCCCAGGCCATTGCCAGCGTGCAGGGGAGGATTGCTTTAGAAATGTTGTTCACTATGTAACTCCGAGAGGTTTGGTGAAAGGGGCGTGTTCGCAGGGCGCGATTGAGCGAACCCTTGGCGGGGACTTGGTTTAGGGAAATTCGAGCGCAGCAGAAGGACAATGCAGACTAGGGATGTCTGGTCCGCAGTTCGCACATCGGGGTTCGCGTCAGGCCCAGGATCATCTGAGCAAAGGCGGTCGTCTCGCGATGCAGCCTTTCGTAGTTGACCTTATCGGCCGTGGTGACGGTGGGACCCCAATCGAGAAGGTAGTAGGGCCAGGTGATGTAGTTGACGGTGGGGATCCTGGCCTGGCCCCAAAAGTACTGTCCCTCGCCCGGCCACACGGGAGCGATTGCAGTGCCGCGCGCGCGGCGTCAGGGGTGCCAGCACAGCGCCAGGTGCGGCATCGGGGGCGGCGAGCCACTTTTTTTTGGCGTCGAGAAGTGCCGGGATCTTGGGCATGAAGAAAATGCCGAGCTCGTCCTGACCGGTGGGCACGAGCAAGCCTTCGGCGTCGGGCAGCCATTCGCGCGCGCCCATATGCTCGATGGTGACGACGGTGCCGATGCGATCGAGCCACCCGTCGTTTGCGTGCTGGCGCAGCAATCCTTCGATGCGGACCCCTGCCGCCATGTGCCCGGAGGAAAGAATGATCAGCACGCCGCGTGGCAGGGCCGCACGCGGCAGCCGGGTCAGATACTGCGCGATGTCGACGATCGCATTGGGACCGTTATCCTCAATTCCGTTGGTCCCGTCTGTATGGCTGTTGAGAGCGATCAGCTCGGGCGATGCGCCGGTGACAACGCCCAGCAGGTTGCGCGTCTGGGCCCTGCCCACCTCGGCCGGCAGGATCAGACGCACATGCCCGCGCTGGACGACCAGCGCCTTGAGCGGCTCCGCGTCGGCCGTCCCGACATAGAGCCCGGGGAGGTGGCGGATGATGCGATCATACGGCCGATAGGCGTTCGGTCGGTCGGTCACCACGATCATGCCCGCCGCGCCCACTTTCTCCAGCCCTTCCTGCAGCTGGCTGACCTTTTCCAGATACATGAAAGGACGTTGGTAACGCGCACGCAACCTCATCTGGCGGTGGGGATCATAGCTGTGCTGTGCGACCAGCTTGATCATTCCCTTGGTCAGAGGGCCTGAGGACGGCACCTCCACCATCACGATCTTGCCGGCAAGATGACTGCTCGGCCTAGCGCCCCAGCGCAGCCGGACGACGGGCGCGGTAATCCCTTCCGCAGGCGTGATCCCCGAGTAAGGAAGGTAGGACGCCGCTGGAAGCGGTGGGAGCCGGTTGCCCTCGACCGCGGCCAAGGACCAGGTCTCGGTGGTCCAGCGCTCCAGGGTGACACTTTCGTAATGCAGGTCCTGTACGCCGGCCGATTTCAGGCGTGCGTATAGCGCGTCGACGTAGGCTTCATGAGCGGGGCTGCCGGTCGCTCTCAGGCCGCGTCGGTCCAGATCATCCTGCCACGCCTGTGCCTGCCCGGTGGTTACGAATTGATGGGGCCGGGCGGTGGACGCGTCGGCGGCCGACAGGCGCTGGATCGGCCAAGCGACCTGCGCCTCCGCCAGGGCCGCGGCGGCGAGCGGCGCACTGGCCATGGCGCAAAGAGCTGCCACGCAGTGCAATCCAGGACAAAGCAAACCGAAAGAGGAGGCAAAGGTCATGGGGGGGCTCGAAGGGACGCTACGGGTCATGGGGGCGCAGGGAGCGCCAAACGCACGGGTGCGTGCATCGATCCACGACAGGATGGCTTCGAGCGTGCAATCCCGATCGGTGTCGTCCAGCAGAGCGTGTCGTCCTCCCGGCACCGACAGCAGCGTTTTGTCGGAGGAGGCTACGAGCGCGATCAGGGCGCGGCTGCCTGCAGGGTCGGTGCTGGTATCGGCAGTGCCATGGACCGCGAGCAGCGGCGTGCGTAACGCGTGGTAGGCCGGCCAGTTGCGACGCGACTGGCGAAGGCCTCCGGCTGCGGTCAGGAAGCGCAGGGGTCCCGGATAGAACACCTTGTCGGCGCGCAACGTGCGGGCCACCGACGCGTCCGCGACCAGCTCGCCCACATCGGCCTGAGAGCCCGGCACGGCGGCGGACGGAAACAACGCTGCCCCTGTGAATGCAATCCACCTAAGGGGCGCGGGAGTGTCGTACTTGTTCGCGGGTGCTAGTAGCAAGAGCCCGGCGAGGTCCTGCGGGTCGCGCAGCGCGCTGGATACCGCCACCAGCCCGCCGAGTGAGTGGCCGAACAGGAACACCGGCAGGGGCTGGTCGCGCAGGGCCTGCCTGGCTGCCAAATTGTCCTGGATCGCCTGCTCCACATCGACCACGCCACGCCTTCCCGGGGAATAGCCGTTTCCCCGCATGTCGAACGCGTACACGCTGATGCCCTGCACCAATAGTTGGGGAATGAGCCGGTTGTTTCCGCTAACGTAGCGCAGCGCGTAGTGGCCGTAGCCCGGCTGGATCAGGATGACCGCGCGCGTATGGGAAGCGCGCCAGACGTAGCCGGCGACCGATCTGCCGCCTGGGCGCCAAGGCTCGCAGGGGATGTGCACTCCCACCGGCAGGGCTGCCAATGCCTGATCGCTGGCGCTGATCGTTGCGTTGACCGGTCGTGGCGCGGTTTGTCCGCGCGCCGGCATGGCACCGTGGTACAGCAGCATGCAGTAGGCAAGCATCTGGGCCTGCTGCGCGAGTCCACGCGATGCGATGCGGCCAAGCGTTTCGCGGGTCGACGAGTGCCGTGCCCTGTGGCAGGCCATACTCACTGAGCCGAACTCGCGATGATGGCGTTTATGTAGGCTATATAGACCGATTCGGCGTGTTCCGCATACGTGGAACGCTGCAGGCTAAAGCCACTTAGCAGCGCCCAGAACCCGATGACGATCTGGCGCGGCGGCATAGACGGGACGAGACCGAAGCCGACGAAAACCCGCTCCACCACCTGCGCGAAAGCGTCTATGAACCTTGCCTTGTGACGCCCGTAAAGCTCACCGAACGACGGATTGCGGTTAGCGTGCAATTGCAGTTCCAGCAGCATCATGCCCGCCGTGGAATCCTGATGCATTTCCACCAGCCAGGTCACGATGCCGCGCAGCGCACTGGTCATGTCGGCGCTGTCAGGCACCACGAAACGATCGAACTGCTCGACCAAGCGCTTCATCTCCAACTCCATCAGCGCCACCAGCATCGCGTCCTTGGACGCGAAGTTCGAGTAGAACGCGCCCTGGCTGAATCCTGTGTTTTCAGCGACGTCTCGCACGGAGATGCCAGCCAACCCACGCCGGGCGATGAGCGAGCGAGCGGACGCGAACAACTGTTCACGTGTGTGTTCCTGGTTCGCTTGGCGCGACAGGCGTGCCCTCGGCGCGGACGTCGGTATCTCGTTAGCCCCACGCCTTGTCATAATTTACCCAAATAGCAAATGTAATCTAGATATCATAAGATACTTGAAAAGCGAAAAAAGTCGAGTCGTTGAGTAGATTCGTTCACTGGCTGTACTAGGGCTAGCCGGGTCTATCACCAACGCCCGGCTAGCCACCCTGCGGGCCTGCTCCGATCCGCCAGTTCGGCGTTGCACCGCGTCCTCCACTCGTCGCCCATCGTCACTCACGCCCAGGCCGACGTCCCTAGCCATCGACTGGACCGATCTTGTTCGGGCCGCAAGACAGTCCTCCTAAAGTTCTAAATCGAGATGCCGATAAGCAGACGAGCCTTTTTGCGTCTCGCGTTCGTCTCCGGCAATGGATGGCCTAAACCCTTTTCTTTGAAGAAGGCACTTTTATGTTGGATTTCATACAGCGCTACAACGTGGGACGACGGCTTGCCATCGCATTCTCTTTACTGATTGTCCTGACGACCGCGCTGGTCGGCATCGGCGTAGCCAGCATGCACCTGGCCCGATCCGAACTCGATAATATCGCCCAGGACAACATGCAGAAAATCAAGCTCGCACAAGAAATGATGGATGCCAACTCCATACTTTCTGTCGAGCTTCGCAATCTTGTGCTTCCTACCGACAGTAGCGAAAAGGCCGGTTTTAAAAAAATAATTAGGGATCAGCGTCTGCGCTATGATCGGAGCCGGGAGCGGCTGTACAGCCTCAAATCAGACGTCGATGGCAGGAGTCTACAAAGAAAAATGGATGCCCGTCTTGAAGCGTCCAGAGGCGTAAACGATCAGGTCGTTTCCCTGGCTGCCGCGGGCCAGCCTCAGGAGGCCTTGGAAGTTCTTCTCCGGGAGTCGGCACCCGCCACGCAAGCATGGCAGGACTCAATTCGCGACTATGAGGAATTCCAGAACCTGCGCGCGCAACGTGCTTACGATGTGGCGGCTAGGCAACTCGATCATGGACGAAACCTGCTGGTTGCCGGTGGCATCGCAGCTGCTCTTCTGAGTGGCCTTCTAGCTTGGTTCATTACTCGCAGTCTCACGGCTCCATTGAGATTTGCTAATAAAGTGGCCGAGGACATTGCGATGGGGAGGCTGGACAACGATATTCCCTCCAAGGGGCGGGACGAGCCTGGACGGCTGCTCCTGAGTATGCAGAGGATGCAAACGCAGTTGAAAGATGTGCTCGCCGCACAAACGGAAATGGCGGCTCGCCATGAGCAGGGGCAGATCAGCTACCGAATGGATGCCGACTCGTTCCCGGGCGAATATGGCCACATGGTTCGGGACAGCAATCAGCTGGCTGCTTCCCACATCGCCGTAAAGATGCGTCTAGTAGAGGTCATGGGGCGCTATGCGGTTGGCGATTTGCGGGACGATATGGATCGCCTGTTGGGCGAGAAGGCCGTGCTGACCCAGACTATGGACACCGCCAAGCTCAACTTGATGTCGATGAACCAAGAGATCAACCGCCTGGCAGCGGCCGCTGCAAGTGGAAACTACAAGGAGCGCGGAGAGGAAGACCGCTTCCAGCACGATTTCCGTACGATGGTCGTTAATCTAAATCGGCTTATGTCCATCGCTGATAGCGGCCTGCAGGCACTTTCGAATCAGTTTCACGCTCTTGCTAGGGGCGACCTGGATGCACGCGTCGATGGCGATTTTCAAGGGGTTTTCGCGGACATGCGAGACGATGCCAATGCCACGGCCGCGCAGTTGTCTGGCATCGTAAGGCAAATCAAGAATGCAGCCGGAAGCATATCGACGGCCGCCAGTGAAATTGCCACGGGCAACCAGGACCTGTCACAGCGTACCGAACAGCAGGCGGCCAATCTTGAAGAGGCCGCAGCTTCCTTGGAAGAACTTACTTCGACTGTGAAGCAAAATGCCGAACACGTTCGGCTGGCCAACGGGCTAGCCATCGGGGCCGCTTCAGTTGCCTCTGAAGGTGGTCGCATCGTCAGCCTCGTCGTCGATACGATGGGTGGGATCGAGATATCATCCAAGCGGATCGCAGACATCATCGGCGTGATCGATGGGATCGCCTTTCAAACCAATATTCTGGCACTCAATGCTGCAGTGGAAGCGGCGCGAGCAGGCGAGCAGGGCCGAGGGTTCGCCGTTGTGGCTTCGGAAGTGCGTACCCTCGCCCAGCGAGCGTCAGCGGCTGCGAAGGAAATCAAGGACCTGATCGACGACTCCGTTCAACGCGTCACCGATGGCTCCAGATTGGTTCATGATGCGGGCAAAACGATGACAGAGATCGTCGCCGGGGTGCAGCATGTTACTAGGCTGATGGGCGAGATATCGGCGGCCTCCGAGGAACAATCAGTGGGTATAGCGCAGGTCAATCAGACCATCACCCAGATGGACTTAGTCACTCAACAAAACGCTGCACTCGTAGAAGAAGCCACGGCGGCAGCGCATGCCATGGAAGATCAGGCCCATCAGCTGAGCGAGGCGGTGTCTGCCTTTACGCTCAACGATGGCGTCTCGTCCGGCGGGCCAGGAGGGACTGCGGTTGGTTCGGATGCGCGTAGGCAAAGCAGATTGAATGGAAAACGGGCGGACGTCATCCATTTATCGACTGTCTGAAAGGTCCGCAATCTATTGCCCAGATGCTAAACGTTGCTCCTGCGCAACGACCGGCAACCGCAGATTCTTCAATGACGTGCGGTTGCTGCAGGCTCTTGACGCCCTGATCGACACCATGGGTTTCAAGCGTTCCCCGGAGCGATAGGCGTCCTGGACTATGTCGATAGGCCATGACAGAGTGCTGTTCCAGCAAATCTGTACCCCCTAGAAGGAATTCCGACTGAAGCAGCGTTGAAACCGGGATCACAGAGCGCAGTATTGAGGTTTATGTGAATCCCAGTGCGCGGCTGTTGAAATCTGGAATGACAAAGTGCGGCCGTTGGTGGGGGTCAATGCGGCTGGTTAGGCAATGCCGCGCTCAACAGTAGGCCGCCTCCGCGGCGTCGCAACAGGGACGCCGTTGGGGATCGCGGGCATTGCAGCGCGGCTCCGTCGGGATCGCTCGCTATGCCAGCTTGCGATGTCTTGGCAAGCGGGGGCAAGGCCGTTCCACACGGGCTGCCTGTCATTCCTTCGAGAGTCGTAGCGGCGTCGGCGCCGGGCGCGGAGGCTCCAGGACCGCCGTGTCGGTCAGCAGCAGCCGCGCCTGCGAGCGCCAGCCGCCGATGAACACGTCGGGCTTGCCGTCGCTGTCCAGGTCGCCCTGCGCCATGCTCCAGCTGCGCCCCACGGTGGCACTGGGCACGATGTCCAGGGTGGCGTCCTCGAAGTTGCCCCGGCTGTCGTTGCGCCAGGCGCGCACCTGCAACGGAACGAAGCCCGGCACCTGGATCGCGCTGACCAAGATGTCCGGATCGCCGTCCCGGTCAAAATCGACGATGGTGCCGCCCCAACTGGAGAAGCGGTGCCGCGGAAGGCGCCGTTCGCTCTCGTCGCGAAAGCGGCCCTTGCCGTCGTTGACCAGCAGGCGGGTCTGTGGGTCCTTGTCCCAGTCGTGGTTGTTGCTGGTCAGGTTGAAGAACAGGATGTCCGGATGGCCATCGCCGTTGGCGTCGAACACGTGGACCTCGCGGGTTTCCAGCGGCACTTTCAGTTCCAGCCGGTCGCTGGCATCGGTAAAGCGTCCGCGGCCGTCGTTGAGCAGCAGGCGGTTGGGCGGGGACTGGTTGGCGAGCACCAAGTCCAGTTGGCCGTCGCCGTTCATGTCGGCCAACGCGATGTCCTGGGTGTGGGCATCGTTCGCCGGCAGGTGGGTGCTACTGACATCGACGAAGTGGCCGGGCCGCGCCGGGTCGTTGAGCCACAGCAAGTCGCGCGCGGGCTTGCTCTTGTCCTCGGCGGTGTTGCCCACCACGATGTCCGGCAAGCCGTCGCCGTTGACGTCGCCGGCCGCGACCGCATTGCCCTGGCTGCCGCGCGGCAGGTGCGCGCTCATGTCGGCGAAACTGCCGCGGCCATCGCCGAAGTACAGCGCGTGCACCTCGTCGTCCTCGGCAACGAATACCAGGTCCGGATGGCCGTCGCCGTTGAAGTCCGCCGATGCCACGT
The DNA here is from genome assembly GCF_903989465.1 of Xanthomonas sp. CPBF 426. Lineage (NCBI taxonomy): Bacteria > Pseudomonadati > Pseudomonadota > Gammaproteobacteria > Lysobacterales > Lysobacteraceae > Xanthomonas > Xanthomonas sp. CPBF 426. The sequence goes on along the minus strand of NZ_LR861805.1, from coordinate 4,189,539 downwards.
GCTCGTTGTCGTGCGGTGTGGCGTCGAACGCGCCGGGCTTCCAGCTCAGGCGGCCCTTGCCATCGTTGAGGTACAGCGCGTTGGGGCCGCGCTCGACGGCGACCGCCACGTCCAGGTCGCCATCGCCGTCGGCGTCGATCATGGTTGCATCGACGGCGTGCATGTCCGGGCCTGGCGGGACATGCGTCGTGGTGACATCCGCATAGGCCTGCGATGGACGTTCCTGGGCCGGGGCCTGGCTCACCGCCGCCGCAAGCGCGATGGCGAGGAAGAGCCTGGATCGATTGTTCATCGGGCGGCTCCTTGATATGAAGTGAGGGGGGGGCATTACGGCGGGCAAGGCACGGTGCCGGCAATGTCCGGCGACCCCGTCGAAGGGTGAAGCGCTCTGTCTGCCTGCGCTCGCGGTGGGCAAGGCCGCAGTGTATCGCCCGGACCTACGGGGTTAGCTCGGCCCCTGGGCTGACGTCACACGAAGATTGCGGAAGTGGGCGACGGTCCCGGACTCGATCCAGATGCCGACACCACCGTGCTGGTCTGGTCCCAGCTTCAGGTCGTTGACGACGAGTGCCGGCTCGGACTTCCCGTCCAAGTACAGACGGGCCCGGGCGCCGGCCACGACCAGCTTCATCGGGATCCACCTGCCCAGGGAAAGATCGGCATAGGCCTCGTACCTTGACGGCGCGTCTCTGCGCAGCCGATCGAAGCGGAACTCCGGGTAGGCCGCGTATTGGACGCTGTGGTTGCGTCGTTCCTGGTCGTCGGCAGTGCTGTTGGTGGGACGCAGGTAGACGCTCTCGAAGCGCCCCTCCGCGTCGATGCGGAAGCTGATGCCCACAAAGCCACGCGCATAGGCGGGTGCGTCCTCGGCCAGATCGCTGGCGACCTCCACCTCGATCGTCCCATCTTGGAAATCTACCGGCAGCCAGGCCATGAAGTTGCGGTCACTGAGTTGTTCCCTGGCCGGATCCTGATAGGCCGATGCGGGCATCCGCAATTCTATGGCCGGCGCTCCGAGATACGTGGAGTCACGCAACTCGACTCCCGAGCGCCGATACGACTTGGCGTCGTCTTTGCGCACGCTGGCAGCCGCGCGCAGCTTTTGCGGCCGGCTTGCGACCGCGCCCATGTTCTGGGTGAACTTGATGGGATTTTTGAACATCAAGAAGTTGTTGCCCTCATCTTCCTTGTTGTCGACGAACGGCTCAGAACCCGGGATGACACCATGCAGCGTCGGTACGGCAATGGCCGTCGAGGCCGCCAGAGCTGAGCCCAGGCCGAGGAGCAATCGTCGCGACATGTCTAGGTCTCCGGGGAAAAGACGGGGCACCGGCAGGTGCGCCCTTTTGGAGTGGGTGGTGGGCGATCAAGACGGCGCAGCCACACGTTAGCGCTGGCCGAGTTATCCAGCTGTTGCGGTCCTTCGATAGTCGAATCGCATGCGTTGATCCTCACCTTGAAGTCTACTTCAACCAGAGCAAATACACGTGTGCATTCTTGGCCCGGATACCAACCGATGCAAGGTCGCCCACGGGATGGGTCATTTGCCTGCAATTGGCGCGATGCTCAGCATCCCGAGCGCTCTTTAGCCTTAGCCTTCCGCGTGATTTGCGCGGACGTGGTAACTGCCCTGCATGGCTGCCTTAGCGGTGGGCCTTACCACGAACGCGGTCATGGACATGCATTTGGGTGAACTGACGCATGGGGTCCCAGCGCCCCGCGCCAGGTAGCAAGTCGATTGTTGCAAGCGAAGACATCGTCACGATGGATCAATATCTAGAAAGCCGCCTGGATATCGTGGAGCACGTATTTCAATGAAAATTATTCTGAACACATACTACCGATACGAAGCAGGGCCACCTCTTGTTTCGCGTACGGCACTCCGCATCGAGGTGCCAGCTCAGGATGCACTTAATGGCGAAGAGCAAGGTCGAGTTGATCTACTGCATCATGGTGGTGGCCACTGCCGTCATGGCGGGCATCGTCAAATGTACGGTGGCGGTGACTTGCCCCAACTGCAGTGATTTCTTCGATCACTGACCACCACAACCAACGTTATTTCTCACAAGGCCCGGCTCGTCCGGGCCTTGTGCGTTTATGCGCTTAACTATTAGGAATCGACAATGCACTTGCTTGAATCAATGGTCTATGTCGGCCAAAAGCCGTGGCATGGTCTGGGTAATCGGCTCGCTCGGCAGCAGCCTATCGAGACATGGAAGCAACAGGCTGGGATGGATTGGAAGATCGAGGAGTCCGAGGTTAGATACATCGCCGGTAACCAGAACATCGGAGCCATCAGCGCGTTTCCGGGAAACAAGGTTCTCTACCGCTCTGACACCAAGGCGCCTCTGGCAGTGGTTTCGAAGCGCTTCCAGGTTGTCCAGCCGGGGGAGATCCTGGAGTTCTACCGGGATCTGACGGCGAACAACGGATTTGAGTTGGAGACGGCCGGCATCCTGAAGGAAGGGCGGAAGTTCTGGGCGCTGGCCCGGACGGGTCAGAGCACCGTGCTTCGGGGTGGTAGGGATAGGGTGGAGGGCTATCTTCTACTGGCGACCGCCTGTGACGGGACACTGGCCACAACGGCCCAGTTCACATCCATTAGGGTGGTCTGCAACAACACCCTGGCGGTTGCCTTGGGAGACAGTGGTGGCGCCATCAAGGTGCCGCACCGAAGTCACTTCGATCCGGACCTCGTCAAGCGTCAGCTCGGGTTGGCGGTCTCGGCCTGGGGCGGTTTCGTAGACCGAATGAAAGCACTGTGCGAATCCCCAGTAGACCCAGATGCTGCTGATGCCTTGATGCGCCGTGTGTTGACCTACACCACTTCCAATGCGGCGCAGGTGGTCAACGAACAGGCGGTGGCCAAAGTGCGCGCGCTGTATGAGGGAGATGGGCGAGGATCCACGCTTGCTTCTAGCCGAGCAACGGCTTGGGGTTTGCTCAATGCCATCACCGAGCACGTTGATCATCATCGACGTGCTCGAAGCGATGACCATCGCCGGGATGCGGCCTGGTTTGGGCAGGGAGCCAAGATCAAGCAGCGCGCGTGGGACGAAGTGATGGGAATGGTGGCGTGATGCGGGCCGAGACACGCGCATGTGCGCCGCCTGATGGCGGGCCTGCACCATCACAGGAAGTCATTCGCGCACGGGACGACAAGATCGTCGCGCGTGCCCTGCGCATCCTCCAGCAGCGTGCCTGCGAACCAGGGCCACGACTAGGTGACGTCTCCAAGTGCGGTGCGTTCTTCCGGCTGCGGCTGGGCGGTGAGATACGGGAGCACTTCGAGGTTGCCTTCCTCGATAACCAGCACCGGCTCATCGGGGTAGAGCGCTTGTTCTCCGGGTCCGTGGAGGGCGCGGAGGTGCACCCGCGCATCGTCGTCCAGCGCGCGTTGGCCTTGAACGCCGCGGCAGTCATCGTGGCTCACAACCACCCGAGTGGCCACACTGAGCCCTCAGCAGCCGACCGGGCTGTTACGGTCCAGTTGAAGACCGTCTTGCAGTTGGTGGAAATCCGGTTGCTGGACCATTTCGTGGTCACGGCTCACCAGGCGGTTTCGATGGCTACCCGGGGATGGGTGTAAGCGTAAGTTCCCTGAAAGCAATGGCGGGTCGCCCGGTCCCGTTGGGCCGGGCATCTAGGTGCGACTGATTGGGGTGGATGAAAGCCAGGCGCATGAGGCCAAGTGCGTTTACTCCCCAGTGTCGCCTCCATTGGGTACCTGCAGCAGTTCTACCAACTTCGAAAGCATGCTCGGGTCTTGGAGCACAGCTGGAATCAGCTTGGTCAGAACTTCGCGTTGAGCCTCGTCTGCCTGCGAGAAGGCAAGGATGGCATCTGCCATGGACGCGTCGTCTGCAAGTAGGTAAGCAACCGGGACAGCCAGGACTTGAGCAAGGGTGTTCAGGTTATCGAACCCAATGGCAGTGACCTGGTGTTCGTACCGATTGATTCGCGAAGAACCCTTCTCTTTACCGAGGCCCATGCGATCCCCCAGCGCGCGTTGGCTCAAACCACGCAACTGCCTGGCCTGAGCTAGGCGGGCAGCGAAAAGCGCGCGTGGGGAGGACTCGGGCACAGGAGAATCGTGAAACGAAGGTGTCCGGAATCATGACGAAGGCTCTATCGGTGTGGCAGACTCTATCTTCAAGATAGAGGGTCGGTTGTTGCAAGTCAGGAAGGCCTTGCGCGTCCGGCATGCGACGGAAATGACAGGAAGGACAACAAGGCAAGCATGGATCCATACGAAATCTTGGGCATTCGTCTAAGTGCTGGGGGCGAGGAAATCGAACTGGCATACCGGGGCCGCCGTAGCCAGTACCACCCGGACCGCTACACAAGCTCGGATGCGGAGACGCTGAACTGGGCGACCTCGAAGATGCAGGAGGTCAACCAGGCTTACGCGGCGCTTCGGAATCCGGTCAGTCGTGCGCGAGTGGATGAAGAAGTGCGAACTAAGTCTGGGCGCCCAGCAGGCCCGACAGACACCGCCTGCGCGCCTGAGTCGGGACAGTCGTATGCCCTGACGTTGATACAAGCGCTCGATGGCCTGGCACTGAACGGTGAACCGCTTGAGCGGATCTTCATCGCCCCGCGTATCCCTCAGAAAAAACTTGCCGGCGCATTGGAGTCCTATGGACAAGGACTCCAACCACAGGATGTGGTTGTGCTGATTGACGACACGCTCTTTGGCGGTGCACGAGAAGGTGTCCTGATCACCGAGGCACAGATCAGATGCAAGGCGGTGTTCCAGCCCGTGGATATCCGACTGATTGGAGTCCTGTCGGCGATCACGACAGAAGGGAAGTACGTCTACATAAATGGCGAGCGCTTCGCCGATCTGAACATGCCTAACAGAGGCGACTTGAAGGCCCTCTTCAACGCCGTAAGCCGCTATCTGCAGCAAGGCCGCTGACCATCACAACAACAGGGGGAAATAAATGAAATATCTGATTGGGCTCTACGGAGCCTCGGTCGTAGTTGCTGCAATCTGTTTCGCCAACTGGGGTCAATACGCCTACAAAGGCTTCGCTTACAACCTTGGTCGCGCGCTGGTCTGGCCGGCAATTGTGTTTCCGTCGTTCGGGGGAATTCTGAGCGGGTTGATTTGGCTTGTCGTCATAGGTGGCGTGCTGGTCCTTGCGCAAAGGAGGGCCTAGTCATGGCACGAGATGTCGCGATTGTGGCCGCTCTGGCGGCGTTGCTAATGCTTGGAGCATGCAGCAGCAAGGTAGACAAGGCACGCAGCGAATTCATCGGCAGCTGTGCCAGCAGCGGAGGGAGCGAGTCTGTCTGCGAATGCGCTTTCGACAAGCTGCAGGCGCATTACGGGGAAGAAGGAATTGTTGCAATTCAGTCCGAGGGCTCTCCGCCCCCGGACTTCATCGATCAATTGGCCAACGCAGCACAACAGTGCAGGAAACGATAAGGAAATGAAGATGAAGCAGTTTTACCGGCCCGCGATGATCATGCTAGCCGCGCTAGCTGTAACGGGGTGTGGCAAAGCAGATGAGGTAACGAAAGCCGGCGAGCTCAATCTCGCTGGTTGCGAAGTTCCGGCGGGTACCAAGCGGGCAGAGGCCGAGGCTATCCAGTGCGACGCCGCCAAGGACGTAAAAGTCAAGGTAGAGAAAGCGCCTCCGCTGGAAGCTGTCCAGATCACGCCGGACGCTGAGGTCATCAACGCAGCAATCGCCCAGGAGGCGAAGAAGGCTGACGGAGCAACCGAGTACAAAGAAGTGCGGAAGATAGTCGAAGGCGATCTGACCGGAGACGGCAAGCCAGAAGTGGTGGCCCTGTACACCTTGGAGGGCAGCGGAAACGGCAATGGCGCTGGCAGTTATCTGGCGGCATTCCAACGCAAGGACGGTCCGCAGCTGCAGTTGGTCGGCACCACGTCGGTCTCTGGCTTCGGGGTCGCAGCCCAGAAGGTTAGCTTGAAGGAAGGCACTGTGCATGTGACGTTGCTGGTCCCAGGGCCGGATGATCCGACCTGCTGCCCCTCAACGGAAGAGGAAAGCTTGTATGTCTTCCACGGAGGCAAGTGGCTGCAGGTGCAGCCATCGCCCTGATCTTTGTCAGACCTGCCAGGGAACAGGGAGCGTTTGCTCCCTGTTCCCTGGCACCGACACCGAGCTTTTTTTGCAGACAGCATCAAGTTGAAGGTGGGGTTACATGTCCGGGGCGCCTGAGCGTAGTGACAGTGTCAATGGCTGCCAGTAAGCCTCCCTTGTGATCTTTACCGCACTCTCTGGCTCTTCATTTTAAAGAAAATCTAGAAGATGATCGCCAGGCAGGATAGATAGGTTCTACGTTATGAAGACTTGTTCTGCCTTCTCTTCGACCCGCCAAGGCATCTGGAGTTTGCGCTCTGGCTAATAACGAAGGCGAGCCCGAAGTAACTATGGAAGCGGCGCGTAGCTGAGCTTCACAAGCTGTGGGCGGATTGGCGGTTAGCAACGTACTCATCCCGTTGCGCTTGGCTCATGTGCCTAATCTGCGCCTTTCCCAGATGCGCCTCGGCTTTACGGTCGATGCCGCGTGCTCTGAAACTGCGGTGATCGACCTGCAACGATAGGCCTGCTTCGGCCAGGTACCGATTGATGATCATGGAGATCGTCATCCTAGATGCGACGAGATCCTGGCTCATCTCGAACGGGGTCTTGCCGCCACTGAGCTTTCTGCAGCCGCCACGCTCGGGATGGGCTGGGTTGTAACGGGTGAAGTAGCGATCGGCAGGACGTGCTGTGCCGTCGTCAGGGCGATCGGAGTACATCAGATGGCAGTGGAGATTGATGCAGCCGCCAAACTCTGCCTCTGGGCCATGCAGGGCGGCCTGCCACGGTCGCGGCCCGACAACAGTCTGCGCGATCTCCTTCATCAAGGCGATGTTGGTTTCGATGCTCAGTTGGTTGGGGAGGGCAATGATCCACTCTCGATAGGCGGCGCCGCCATTGCGCTCCCACGCGTCAGCGTACTTCCAGAACGTCAATGGATGGTCCCTGCTCCACTCAGGCATGTTGCCAAAGGCGAAAGCGAGCAGGTCATCTTGAGCAGACCACTTGCCCATGCGGGCATCGTACCGGCAGTGCTCGGCGGCGCTGCCTTTGTTGCCCTTCTTGATCTCTGCATGGAACTCGAACACTGGTGTTTCTCCGGTTGCGCAGGAAGGCGTGGGAAGGCACACATTTGGAGAAACGTTAAGTGCGCCTCCTCATTCCTCCCCCTAATGTTGGTTGATCAACAGAGGCTCCCAATGGAGGCGAGTACGCTGTTGTCTGATCGGGGTGTGGGGGGCTGTACGGTGTATCCGTACATACGGTTACCCTTTCGGTAGAAAAATACCGATCAGCGACTTCGTATGAATGATCCGTGGAGCGAACATCCTGCAGCCCTTGGCTAGTGCAGGACACCAGGGAGCCAACGCCTGCTGCCTTGGGTAAGTCAGAGCTAAGGACGCAAGGGGTACCGGACCGGTGCAGGTACTCACCTAGAGGTGACACGCCGGTCCAGCGTCGAAGGCCCTGCCTGATGCCCTAAGATCCAGCGCGCTAGCCGTAGTGCTGGAGCGCTGATACGCCAGTGAATGCGTTCTGACACCGAGTTGCATCGTCGGTGCCTCCGCTGCCTGCAGATCATCGGGGAGAGGGGTAGGGTGCTAGCCCCGGAAGAAGTTCCTTGCCCTAGGCTGTGCACACGATGCACAACGCTACTCTTGTGGCAATGTGCATGGTGTGCAGCGTCTTAGATGAATAAAAAAGCCGCCCAGTGGGCGGCTCTTGGAGGGGGGGGCTACCCTCTACAAGGAGGGCTTGTTGAAGAAGCTCCGCATCATCTCAACCCAGAGCGGTCCGCTGCCGCTCTCTTCATTGTGATAACGAACCCGTATCACGCCAGTGTCTTGGAGGTAGTCAAGCGCTGCCTCGAAGCGTCCCTGATGGCGGATCGGGCCTTCCTTCCGGAGGATGTTGCGGCGAACCGTTGACCGTCCACGTGAGTAGTACTTGCGATGCATGAAATCGGTCAGTTTGTGCGCATCGTCCTCATCCTCGGGGATATCGTCTCCGCTGAACATCCGAAGTGCTTCGTTGATGTGCCAGTTACCTATGGTCAGCGCCCGATCAAGCGTCTCGTGACTGATCTCCGTCCCCGCCTGGCCCGAGAAGAAGTGCAGGATCGCTGCCAGGCGGCTCGCGTTGTCCAGTGCCTTTGCGGCAAAGTCGCGGACACCGAAGAGCTGCCCGTCTTTACGCACGGCAGCCTCAACACGATTCTGGTGGTCTACCCAGAGTTCCTTTGCCTCTTGGGTGAAGGTCAGCCGAACCGGTGTCGAGCGAGCTTGGAAACGCAGTTCGAGAAGCTCGCGAACCCGTGCGTGGAAGAGCTTCAGCTTCTCCCATACGGGTTCATCCAGGGTCATGTAGCGAAAGCCCATGGTTGAAGACGGCCGAGCGACTAGGAACCGAGCCAAGAAGCCGGAGCCGCGCGCGAGCCTGCCACGTTTGTCCATAAAGTCCTTGAACACCTCCTCCTGCACCATGAAGCTGAGCGTCATGTTCGGCCGCCGCGCCACATGGTTCACATCGGCGCGCTGGAAGCTGAGGATCTTCGGGCAATCCCACGCCTCATTGATCACGCCGAATTTGTTGGTGACACCTCCCTTCAAGATGATTTCACCTTCGGAGCTCATGATTACGACGGACTTGCCCTCGCCACGCAACGTCTCCATCAGTGGGCGTTCGGTGATGCTCTGGTGGACCAGCTGGGCGTGTTCAATTTTCTGCGGCATCTCGGCGTTGAGTGCGATCAGCTTAGTGCGGATCGAATTTACCTCCTCATCGGAGTCTGCCTCGATTGCCTTCTGAAGTTTGCGCTGAAGGACCTTGTGCTTTGCCTTCCAGCAGGTCATCTCTGCTTGGTACGTATGGATATCGCTCTCGGAGTTGGATGCGAGGCGAATGTCGTACTCGAGCAAAGGATCACCTACGAGATTGTCGCAGGCAGTCTTGCGCTCACCGGAGTCGGCGATGGTTGCGTAGAACAGCGACGCGGGGCGCTCCTGACCGGTAGGTGTCTCCACCACAACCAGGCCTTGGCAAGCCGCGGACATGACCGTGCCGAAGGAACTGGCGATCAGCGCAAGCGGTGCCTGGAGGTTGTCCTGCGTCTCCAGTACGGCGTCGCGGATCAGCGGATACAGCGCGTTGGTCGGGAAGTTGTCGGGGTTGCGGCGGGTCATGCTGCGTCCTCCACGTCCGAGGTGACCGTTTCCTTGGCGTGCTGCTCCAGCAGTTCCTTGAAACGAGCCGGGTGGAGCTTCAAGCCCTTCTTAGACAGCATGGCGAGGATGGCCTTTTGCGTGACGCCTTGGCCCATCAGCTCGACGATTACCGGGTAAAGCAGCGCGAACAGCTCCTCCTTTTGCTGCTTCGGGTTGGGCTTGAGGGTGCGCAGGGACATCGCGATGCGCTCGGCCTGGCTCTGCACGATGGTGGCAGCCGACTTGATGTTGATCTCATTCATTGGTCGGCCTCCTTAGTGCGAGCCGCGCGCAGCGGCGCAGGATTCGATGTAAACGACGATGTCCTGGTGCAGCCAAGCGGTGGGTGCGCGGTCGCCCTTGCCCAGCTTGAAAGGGCGGGGCATGTCAGGGTCGTGCTGCGGAGAGGACTCGTCGAGGCGGTTGTACAGCGTGCTGCGCGAGATCCCTAGCAACTTCAGGACTTCAGGCAGGCGTACCGCGCGAGTTGAAGGAGCCTGGCCTGACTGGTTCGATTGACCATTGCTGCGGAAGGAGGCAAGGATGCGTTCGAGATGCTTCAGGACGATGGCCTGGAACTCGCGGTCGACCTGATCAGGGCTCGAGGTCGAAGCGCTGCGCGCTGCAGGCTCTGCCATGCGGGTACGGGCGTGACGGTATGCGTTGGCGATGTTGCTCATGCTGACTCCGAGTGGTTGTGGGCTGAGAGCCCGTCCCTCAGACGGCGTCATTGCCGTCTGAGGGGTCGCACTTTGGAGCTGTTTTTGAATCCTGTCATGGTAAAAACAGGCTGGAGTTTGACGTTCTATCGTTTTTATAGTAGCGGGTCAGGAAGGAGGCGGGAGGCCTTTTCGGCCACCTTACTGAGCTCTGGGTACTTGGCGGCTTCCTTGGTCGCCCAACGGAGCAGCGGACCTGCGAGCCGGTACCTTGGCTCGCCTTCTTCTGTAGGCGGGCCTTTGATGGTTTTGTCGTAGTCCGCCACCACGGCGGCGTACCGTTCGGAAGACAATAGCTCCTCCGATACCTGCTCCATCATTGCGTCCTTGTGGAAGCGCTTGTTAGGTGACGCATCTCTCGGTCTGCTTTCCATCCACGACGTGAGCACCTCAATCGCGGCTTGCTCAAGAGCTTGTCTTTGTGGCAAGCCGCGCTTGCTGCCTTGGGCGCTCATTGCTTCGGAGTGCGTCATCGGTGAATTGATGATGCCGATGTAGTAGTGGCACTCGATCAATGCGTGCAGCATCCGTGTCTCGTCGCCGGCATCAGCGGCATTCTTTGCTTCAACCCAGTATCCGATGGCGATGTCAGTGACTTCACGCGTCGCCTGTCGCAGCCACTTTTCGTGTCCCTCCTTTCTGCTGGCCGCTGAATCCTTACGGGTCTTGATGAAGGGGAGGAGAAAGAGCTTCAACTCGTCCTCTGGTCGCGCGCGCTCCTCCTTCCAATGCCTGTAGCTGGTGGCGTTGCCGTATTCCTGAAGATTCTCTGTGGCGGATAGCCAGCGCTCTTCGAAGGACTCTCCTGCACCAGCACGTTCTTCGTAGATCGTTTTGATCTGCAACAAGGTACGTTCAAGGAGGGCCGTGGTAGTCGGCAACGTCGCGCTGCTGTCATAGCGGCCTTGACTGCGGCGTTGCTCGCCCAAGCTCAAAGCAACCATCGGGAGTTTCAAGTGCCGGAGGCGCCTGTCATTGAATGGTGTAGTGCGATCGGATGCTGTGCTCATTGCTCGATTTTTAGTCTAGGAGGTTTCGGGCTTTTAGGACGGGGTGGGAAGTGGCTTCCCCCTGCATTTTCGACACCAGAACCAGCCGAGGAAGTCACCTATCTATAATAGGTCCATCGAGAGAGAGGGGCACCTAGTGAACAGCAGCATCGGAACTCAAAGAGATGTATGCCTTTATTGACATGTTTAAGTCTGTTGAAGCTGCATACACCGAAGCCAAGAAACAGCAAGGAACTTTAGCGCCACGAATACGGACGTCTCATCGCTGCCAAGCGCCCAACGATTCAGGCCATCGGCAACATGCGCGAGTCTGTCGGTATGCCGCTGCTGTCCCCGATAACGAGGGGGCAGCTATTAGAGAAGCTGGCCCTTCCCATTCAGGCCGATTTAGGTTTTGAAAGGATTTTTACACTTAGGGCAGATAGCAGCGTTTGCGGTTGTTTGCCAACTTGTGACGGCAAGAATTACAGCTAGTGGAATCGTCGCCGCCATGCCAAACCCACGACCAGCTATACCTATTCCTTTGCCTATGAGAGCGCCAGCTACGCCTCCGCTTACAGCCGCGGTGGCCCGGGTGAAGTAGGCCTTTTTGCTGTTTGGATTAAAAATATGCTTGCAACTCGGGCAAATGATCTCGGCCACGCGTTGTCCTTAATTTGATTGTCAACTATCAATCGACACAATCATGCCAAACTTTAGTCCAACCCTAAGACTGAGCTTTGGTCCAGCCATCTCCATCACAAGGCCGAACTACCTCCCAAAACGCTGGGTCGCTTCCCCCCTTCGTTGCTAGCGGACTCACTGGCGCGAGCATGGTGGATCACGAGATTCGGGGGCCGCTCTTGCTTGGATCATTCTGGATTTGGTCGCGTGCCTGCGCTAGCTCCTGCAATCGCGTTTTTTCCTGCGTGTCACGTGCCTGGTTTGCTGCTAGGTACTGTTGCTCGGGAGCTGCGGCCAGCGCCTCGCTGGTGGGCATATGCGCTCGGTTGGCGGCAGGATCCGGGGATGCGCCTGGGCCTGAGCGCATCACGAACATCGTTACCCCGCCCGGAAGCTTGTCAGTCGGCGTGTTTAGTGCGACTTCCACGTTGCCACCGGGCTTAAACCCCGCCTCAACTGCCATTTTGTACGCACTCGCAACCATGCGATCGCTGCGCTCATCCCATGGTTTGTTGGCGCTTTCGTCGAGTCTTGCAATGGATGAGCGTAGTTGCTCAATCAGCGCAGCGTCTTGCGGCTTTGGGCCAACGGCGCTCTGACGATTCACAGATAGCTGCTCGTCTTCCCGAGGATCGTGCGATGCAACAGAGCGCGCACCCATCTGCATTCCGGGTGCGGCAACCTGTGCTGTGGTCGCGCCTGTGGCCGGCGTACGCCCCTGCGCATGATCGTCGTCCAGCGAGGACGACCTTCCTGGCGCTGTCTGCGACGACGGCGCGCTGGGTAATGGCGTTTGCGAGGAAGGTGCTACAGGCTGCTGTGTCTGAGGCGACTGCGTGGAGGGGGCGGGCTGCGGAGCGTTGGCAGGCATAGCCTGCTGCCGTTCTGCCTGCGATATCTCTACTGCCGTCGTGGTCGCCCTGATCTCCATGCGGTCGTCGTTCTGGCCAACCACCGTGGCGATTGAGCCATCTTTCTGCAGCTGCAGGAAGAAGGGCATCTGCTTGCCTGTGTCGCGCGCATGGTCTTGTGCAACTGCCGCCGTGGCGGCATCGATCTGCGCGTCAGTGCGCGTAATGCCAGCGCGGGCATACATCCCGGCCACCTGGCTGTGCAAGTCGCTCTGCGTCGGCGTGGGATTGCTGCGGGCGACCTCCGCCATCGACGCCATGTCTTGAAGTCCGGCCTGTTGGCTCTGCCACGTGCGGTTCAATTCCTCGCGCGTGTTGCCGGTGGCCGCATTGTTGCCATAGAGCGTGCCGAGCGTGGTCCATTCGCCGTCGGCGTCGCGGGTGTAGGAGTGACCGTCGGAAGCCTGTAACGGCTGCGGTTGTGTGCGTGCGTTCGTGATGGCCTGCGGCACCGGTTCGCGATTGGCGAACTCATTCCAGCCGAACTGGTTGTAGGCAATCTGGTAGCGGGCCGCTGTTGCTTCCGGAGTGTTGGCGGCGTTCTGCGCAATGATGGTTTTCGACTGCTGTTCCAACTCAGTCGCACGCTCGGCGCTGATTGAAGCGCTACGGGTGATAGGTATCTTGCCATCGATACTTTCTCTAATTTCAAGCTGCCACTGCCCGGTCTGCGCATTGCGCACATAGTCACGGCCGGTTTCAAAGGGCTCGCGCGGCGGATGCGTTTCGTTCTTGGCATCCCGGCGATATGGATCCTGCGGTTTGGGTATATTTGCCAGCCCGAGCGAATACGAGTCGTTTGCTGCCCGGTAATTCAGTTCGTCGGCAAGGCGGCCAGCGGCAACCAGGCGGGTCTCCTGATAGCCGCCGCTTGGCAACGGGGCGCTGACCGTACGCGTCCACATGCCTTGTGGATCTTCCGGGTTGCGTGTCCACTCGTTGCCACTGCGGTCTGGCTGTGTGTAGATCCGGTTGATGTCCTGCTTCTCGGCCCAACGTTCGCCAAGATAGGCACCCGCCACGCCGCCGACCAAGCCAGTAGCCAGCGCCCCAGGACCCGTCCAGGACCCTGTGACGGCACCGTAGCCTGCACCAAGCAGGAAGCCGCCTGCGATGCCGCCTGCATTGCGGCCAACGAAGTGCGTGGCTGCTGACTCGGCGCCGGTGTCGTTGCCCTGCGTCCTTAGCTGGACAACGCGGTGGCCGGTCACGGCGAAGTCGTAGGCCATCAGCGCAACGCCGGCAGCACCGGCAACACGTGCTCCAGAAAGCGACCCGCGAACGCCGGCCGCTTCTCCTGCAAGGCCTTCGCCCGCGACGATACCGCCTTCACCTGGGGCGCCAGGAAGCCGCGGCCCAGCCGGCGGCCGCGCAAGAACCGGGGGAATCTCCTGGGCAAAGGCGAGGCGTAGGCGCGTTTCTACCGGTTCGGTGATTGGCAAGCGACCGGCTTGGTTTGCTTCGGCAATCGCTGTGCCAAGAGATTGCCGGCCACCCCATCTATCACTGAGTGTGGATGATCCCGGCTGATCGATCGCATCCAACGCCAGTTGGACATTGCCTTCAGACCGCGTCACGCCGGCCCACCGCGCCTCTGCTGCGGCCATCTTTCCCACATCGGCAATCTGCCCAGCATGACTTTGTTGGTAAGCCGCGAGATCGCCATGAAAGGCTCGGATCTTTGCGTTCGCCTGCTGTGGGGTCATGCCCTGCGGCGTGTTACTTACGAGGTCGCCATTGACCAAGCCCACCTTGAGTGTGTCGGTCAGGCCATTGACTCTAGCCGCGATGCGCTGTGCTGCGGCTTGATCGCCGCGCAGCGTTGCCTGCCCGTCGGGGGACAGCTCTAGTCTTTCAAGCCGATTCGCAAGTTCCTCTGAATACGCCCCAAGCGGTCCACCGGGGTGCGGCGACAGTCCCATCTTGGCCGCCAGCGCCTGGTCGGCCGGTAGATTGAGGATGTTACGGGGCCCATGCAGATCGAACAGGCCGCTTCTGGAAAGCGACTGCAGCAATCGGCTCTCACTGAAAGCCGCCTGCTCAATGACATGGTGTCCTTGGAACGTCGGGGTGTCAGCCATCGGTGCAACTCCCGCTCAGAAATCCGTATCGAGGGTTTGACGCGTTAGAGGTCTGCGGCGTCTCGCAGCGAAGGGCCGCTAAGTTGGGCCGCGCTCAAGGCATCGAACAGAACGCGGTCACAAATGGCCTCGGTTCCTAGGCGTGACTGACGGAAGATGTGGGCGTTACCAACGACCTCGCGCTTGAATACAAGGCTTGCACCGCCGGATACGCTGTAGAAGTTTAGATCTTGCCCGGTCTCGTAATCGTGTTCGATCTCGATCTGGACCCGCGATTCACTCTCATCAAGCGCATCAAGCCAACGCGTCACGCTGCAGAGGTAGTACTGAGGACCCTGCGTGCCGTCGGCAAGGGTGAAGTCGCAAGCCGCAAAGGCGAAGCCTTCCGGATCGACGGCGTCGAACACCTGCTTCAATGCCTCCGAAACGATCCAGATGCCCGCCAGCTTCTCAAAATCACGTGGCATCTCTTGCTGTCCCGGCACCTGCACTAGGTGCGGCCTCACCGGATACTGGTTTGGAACACCATTGGGTGGATCCATGGTGTTCATGCCAGGGGGTAGAAGCAGCTCTTCGTTGGCGATCTTCAAGCCAGCGCTCTGACCATTGCCTCGGAAGCTTGGCCGGAGGACAAAAAACTCTCCCAGATGGGAGTCGCTCGCGACAGTGACGGGGATTGCTGCCTCATCGTTCATGGTGATTTCCATCGTGGACGGGTGCGCCGCAGATCGCGGTTGATTCCTCGAGTTCCAGCAATTCTATGGTAACTGTCAGCTTGCCTGTGAAGCTGGGGACTAGGCTTGAGCTGTGGGGGCTTTCATGTCGGGGGCATTGTTAAAAATGTTACGGATTGCTATGACGTGGCTTGGGGGCGGGTCGCGACCACGGTGCATTGATATCAAATGACCTCCGACCTGGGGTACCGGCGTTACCTGTGCCACCAATAACAACGACATTTGTCAGAGGCGGGTCCAAGTGGCTCGGACGCCGTGGCCGTTGGAGGCGTCAGGTTGCACTGGATGGTGAAGGGTTGCTTCTTGGGTACGTTCGGACTGGCATTTTAGGTGCAGTCCGATCCAGCCCTGCCGTGCGTTCAGCTGATTGGTGCCTCTAACCATTTCATAATGCCGCTGGTCTCAAACCCATGGGAGAAAAGAATGCGATCCCTGCACGGGAATGATCTGCGAAGATTGATGGCTCAGCACCATACAGGTTAGAACCATGGATCAAGCGTCTTCACTGGAGTTCAGGCGACCCGGCAGAAAGGGCCTGGACAGTAGCGATGCGAACGCCTGGATGCAGGAGGGGGAAGGGCAGGAAGCTACCGCGCGTTCAATCCGAGCCCGGTGGCTGCGACAGAAGCGGAAGATCAGAGCGGATAAGCCCTCAATGCTGCGCCATGCCGAGTGGATGGCACTTACAGGAAATCCCCGCGCATCTGTTCTTCTCTTGGGTTACGCCGTCGAGATGTACCTCAAAGCGGGCTTGGCCAAGTGGTTGATCGGTTGCGAGAAAGCACTGCTGGAGGTGGATGCGAAGGGTTATGGCCACAATTACGAGCGACTGGCGAATGACCTGCAGATCGATGAACCGATCGCGCCCAGGGAACTTTTGCGCTTTCTTAAGAATGCGGTCACATTGGAGGCGAGGTATCCGGCTCAGCCAAATCCGGGAGAGACACCGATCGAGGCAATCAATCGGCGTACAAGTAATCTGTGGAACGAGGAGACGTTTAGGGACATTTGCCGTCTGGCTAAACGGCTGCGTGACCATGTGAAGCGGATAAATTCGGACTACAGAAACCCGGTGTCGACACAGCACTTCGAACTACCGACTGGAGGCTACCTGGTCATGCGCAGGGGCGGCCACCTGCCTTCGCGAGTGACAATGCGCCCACCCGATGGACAGCAATGGGATGATGTGGAGATCACTGACGCACTCCAAAGGTGCCCGTCCTTCGAGGTCCAGCAATTCTGGAATCAATGTGCGATCTATCTGCACACCACAAAACTCGACAAGAAGAAGGGCGGTTCTGAAAGGATTCCCACCCCACTTCTGCGCCCCTGAGCCATTAGGCGTCCCGCGGTCTAGCGCACGCCGAGAGGAACCCCAGAGGCTCACATCCGTAGCCTTCCTGTATAAGCGAAACTGCTGGGATCTCTGAGGAGAGCGGGCTCCCGCAGGATCGCTACTCGTCAGGGAGTCATCGCTGGCACCTGGCGCTGGGGGAGCCAGGCTCGATATCCGCAGCGCGCCGAGCGGGAGCAGTCCAGCCTGCGCTCATTGTGCGGAGGCGTCTGCAACGAGCCTACCTTGCAGTTGGGACACGCTGCGCGCTGGGTGTCCAGGTTGATCCAGTCGATGTAGGCATGGTGCTTCGAAAGCGCCGATAGTTCTAGGACATACTCGCTCGGTGCTTCCCCGTTTGCCAAGACGATCACCTGGTGCTTTGCGCGGGTAAGGACCACGTAGAGCAAGCGACGCTCCTCTTCGTTCTCGTTGGAAAGTTTGGGCAAGACGAGGTCCTTCAACAGTTCCGGTGGGCGTTCGTCCGGGAAGCCCCGGACCCCCGAATCGAATCCCCCCAGCACCACGAAGTCCGCCTCCAGTCCTTTGGAGGCGTGCAGGCTCATGGCCTCCACTTCTAAATGACCGTCGTACTCAGTTTTCAGCGCCTCGATCGCTTTCCCCGAATCCAGTCCCTGCGGCACTGCCTCCTGGGCGCAGTCGTGGAATCGGGCGCTGGCCCTGTGTAACAATCCTGAATGAACTGCGCCCAGGAGGCGCCCCGGAACACTTAGACCGAGATCATGACTCCACCCGACAAAGCAACAGATCTCCTCACCCGTCTTGGCCAACTAGGCGCCCCTGAACTGCGGCGACTGCTTGTAGAGCACCTCACCAAGCGGAAGCTAGGCCTGACGTGGGAGCGCAACGCCATCGAGCACGATGAGGCATTGAATGCTGATGTCGTGTTACCTCAATTGGTGTCGGAGCTAAGCCACAAACCTGCGGATGCGGGTGAGAGGTTCGTCCATCGCAACCTGGTCATTGAGGGCGATAACTTCGACTCGCTGCGCCTGCTTAAGGCCACCCATGCTGGCAGGATCCGGGTGATCTACATCGATCCGCCATACAACACAGGAAACAAGGACTGGGTCTATAACGACCGCTATGTCGGGAAGGCTGACAGGTGGCGACACTCTCAGTGGTTAGAGTTCTTGTATAGGCGCCTGCTGCTTGCGCGGGAGCTTCTGGCTCCCGATGGCGTCATTCTGGTGTCCATCAACGATGAGAACCGATCCCGACTGGAACTGCTGATGGATGAAGTGTTCCCGGGGCGGCGGCTTGGTAGCTTGGTTTGGCGGACGAAGGACACCGGTAACGACCTGTCTCAACGGTTCAGTCACGTCCATGAGCATGTGCTTGTCTATGCCAATCCAGGGTTCACTTTCAACGGCCGTGCCACGGATCGGAAGAAGTTCCGCAACTCGGATGACGACGAGCGTGGCGATTGGTCGCCGCAGCCACTGACGGCAAACAAGACATTTGTCGAGCGTCCGAACACGTACTATCCGATCCAGAACCCCATGACCGGGTATTGGTATCCCTGCGATCCGGACAGTACTTGGCGTTTCGCGTCGGAGCAGGAGATCAGGAGGCGACTCGA
Organism: Xanthomonas sp. CPBF 426; assembly: GCF_903989465.1. Lineage (NCBI taxonomy): Bacteria > Pseudomonadati > Pseudomonadota > Gammaproteobacteria > Lysobacterales > Lysobacteraceae > Xanthomonas > Xanthomonas sp. CPBF 426. The sequence goes on along the minus strand of NZ_LR861805.1, from coordinate 4,171,220 downwards.
CAACGACGAAGATGCAATCGCGGCAGCCCTTGATGGGCTGCGCAGCGACACCATCGAACAGCTGATCAAGAAGAAGTTGATCTATTTCCCGCCTTGCAATCCCGGGGATGTCATGCGGTTCGACACGCGGCACGAGTTGCTTTCCGCAATCCGCGAGGGGCGCGGGCCAGTCCTGCCCAAGAAAAAGACGCCGCTGTTGCGAGAAAACCTACCAGATCTGGACTTCTGGATCGGGAAGCCCATCGCTACCGGGCGGCCTTCTCGTAAGGAGCACTGGACTGCACGTCCCGAGGAAGAACGTCTGGCGCCCTTAAGCAGCTGGATCGCGGGTGTCAATGAGGAGATAAACGACGATAACGAGTACATCGAGGCCGTCGTCACGATGCGTAGTACCCGTGGTGGCGTCGCCACTGAGGAAGTGAAGTCGGTCCTGGGTGGGAAAGCATTCCCCTATCCGAAGCCACTGAGCCTGTTGAAGGGCCTATTGGAGCAAGCAACCCACAAAGAGGATACGGTGCTGGACTTCTTTGCGGGGTCCGGCACCACCGCTCATGCGTTGCTTCAGTTGAACGCCGAGGATGGTGGGCAGAGGCATTTCATTCTGTGCTCCAGCACAGAGGCAACTGACAAAGAGCCGGACAAGAATGTTTGCCGTGATGTGTGCGCGGCGCGGGTACGGCGAGTCATAGCGGGTTACAACGGCAACGCTGGGTTTTCGATGGAACAGGGTGGTGAGTTCGCCTATCTGAAGCTCAACAAGCTGGCAGTAGCGGACCTTCCATTCGAGGCCAAGACGGGTGACGCCGCAGCGCTACTAAGCCTGCGGTTGGCTCATGCGGTATGGACATTCGGTGAAAGGCGTGTCCAACACATTGCCAGGACAGATGGCTGCGACATCCTGCTATGTGCGGAGGTCAATACGAATGCCGTAGATGAGTTGGCCGCATGGCCTCGGGCTCATAATGTTCAACGCCTATCGGTGTACTGCGATCGCCCCGTTGCGTTGCAGGAAGCACTGGAGGAACGTGGTATCGATGCCAACTGCCATAGTTTGGCCGATGCGTTGCTGGGCGGTCAGGCTGGAGGGCGCGCATGAATATGGATTTTGTTGTCGCGCAGACATCCAGCCATGAGCCAATTGGCTTCCAGAAGGACATCATCAACAATTTGTCCGGAGCGTTGCTCAGCCACCCGTCGCCACCGGTCCTGTTGCGAGCGCCTACTGGCTCTGGCAAGACCTTCATGCTGGTGCGCTCCCTCTCCAAAGTGTCGATGGAGCAGGAAACTGTATGGCTGTGGTTCGTCCCCTATGTGAATCTGGTTCAACAGACCGAGGACGCCATTCTGGGCAACGCGGAGGGGCACCTCTTCCCTGTCATGCTGTCTCGTGGACGTAACCAAGAGCCAACCAAGGGCATGGTGTTGCTGTCCACGGCGGCGGGCGTGGCCAGCGCCAGGGATCGCAAGACGGGCTATTCCAGTGGGGCGGATGATGATCAGCGGGCGCTGAATGAGTTCGTCGAGTTGGCACGCGCCCGGAAGCTCAAGGTCGGGCTTGTTGTTGACGAGGCCCATATCGGCCTCAAGACAGGAACAGAGTTCGGTGCCTTCGCGATGTGGGTCAAGCCGGACTACATGGTCATGGCCTCCGCCACGCCTAAAGACACGGCGCTGGATCAGTTTCTGGCCCAGTCTGGCAAGGAAGCCCGCACGTCGTTCGTCGTAAGCCGGGCCCAGGCCGTCGAAGCCCGCTTGAATAAAAAGTACATCGAGGCGGTGAAGTACGACCTCCAGCGAACGATCTCCACGGTCGCCGACCTCAAGCGCACCGTGCTGCGGCAGGCATGGAAGAAACACCTGTGGTTGAAAAAAAATCTCAAGGCCGCAGGGATCGACCTGACGCCGCTCCTTCTAGTACAGGTCGCCAATGGTGACAAGACCGTTGAGGAAGCGCGGGACGATCTGATCCGGCTATGCCGCGTGCCGATGGGCGCCATTGGTGTTCACTCGGCCGATGACCCAGATCCGGTGCTGATGGCGGCCATTGCGAACGATCACAGCAAGGAAGTCCTAATCTTCAAGCAATCTGCGGGTACAGGTTTCGATGCTCCTCGGGCGTTCGTCCTGGCCTCAACGAAGCTGGTAAACGATGCCGACTTCGCCATGCAGTTCATTGGGCGTGTCATGCGTGTGGCGCCGCAAGTTCGTGAGGCTTTCCCAAAGCCACAAGAGATCCAGGACGCGCTGGATACGGCCTATATCTACTTGGCCGATAGTGATGCTCAAGCGGGCTTCCAATCGGCCGTAAACACCGTAGGGGCAGTCAAGAGCCAATTGGAAGGACAGACCGAGCAGATGATCGTCAAACACACCAAGAGCGGTGCGACTGTCATCACCAACAGAACGTCTTCTCAGTTGCCGGCGTTTTACGACAAGACCAAGCCGGTATCGATCATCCCCATCGATGAGCCGGACAGCGAAGAAGAGGCTGGGCTGCCAAGCACTGGCACTGCTCAGCCTAGTTTGTTCGGCAAAGATACGCAGGCCGATACAGGCACGACGATTATGGAGATGGACTGGGTGGTGGACGCCGCGCCCAAGTCGGCTGGTGTGCCTGCGGACGAGAAAGAAATTCTAGAGCGGCTTAAAGAACAGGGTCTCAGGGCCTACCGGCTCAACCTAAAGCTACCTGGCGTGCCCGAGGTGTTTCAGCGGGAAACCCGGCCCGAGATGTCCGACATGGCAAAGGTCTCGGCGCACGTGGCCACCCACCTGCCGCTGACCGAAGACAAGGTCGCCTTTGCCGTGCGGGCCGCCTACAACCTGTTGCGCGATAAGGAGATCCACACCGAGTTGACTAAGTATGAGGACAATATCCGCACCGAAGAGGTCACGGTCATCACGGATCGTGCGTCCCTCGCTAGGGATGCTGCGATCCACCTAAAGAAGATCCCTCAGGTGGAAGACGCCGATGTGCGGATCATTATCGGCACGCTGGCCGGCCGGCTGAAAGAAGATGTGGCGGTCCCTCCCTCTGATGCCGGCTCCTCGGTGCTGAGCGACAAACAGCTAGATCGCCTAGCGCGCGATGCGGCGTGCTGGGTGGTGCGCCGTGAAGCCCAGCGGATAGGTGAAATGGTCCAGGACGCTATCGCCGAGTTCGCGACTGTCAGTAACGCTTCGCCGCTACCGAACTTCCTCCTGTATCCCTTGAGCAAGGCGCTGGATCAAGCACCGAAAAATCTCTACGGCATCGTTCCGCCCTTGGACACTACGATCACGAGTGCCCGTGACAACCTGGACATTGAAGGTCAAACGACGATGTTTAAGGAAACCCTGGCCCATGTCGGCGGCATAATTTCGGTGTTCGGGATCGACGGATCGGCCGGCGTCAATCAGGAGGAGCGCGAGTTCATCCAGTCCATGGAGCGGGACGACCATGTGGTTTGGTGGCACCGAAACCCTTCACGTAAGCCTTGGTCCGTGCGGATCGTGCGTAGTGAGCACAGGAACTACTTCTACCCGGATTTCGTCGTCTGCTTGGAGTTCCCGAACGGGGAGAATGCCGAGATGCGCATGGTGGAGACCAAGGAAAGCACAAAGGACGCCAGCCGCAAGGCACAACGTACTCCGAAGGTTTACGGCAAGGTCCTATTCGTCACGAGGGAGGATACACGCCTTCGGATCGTCAATGACGACGGGAGCTTGGGCGATGAGTTCGACTGGGTTGATCTTACGCCGGCTTGGAAATGGATGGCGGCGCGTCGGAGCTAGGTGTCGGCGAGGCTCACAGTTTAGTTCCGTAGGGTGGCCGCCTCGAACTACGGTTCGCGAACCAAGCTGATGGTCTTGAACGCTTCCCCCATGAAGCTAAATTTCTTTGAAAACAGTGACGCCACTCGAGTGTCCGCTGTGGCAAAGAATATTTGCCTTCCCGAGTTCACCGCGAGATCACGCAGGTAGTCAAGGAACGACAGAGCGTTGAGGTCGTCGACGTGCGCAATTGGGTCGTCGATGAGTAGGACTGGAGGAGCTGCCGCGGCGGTGCGATTCCTGGCAAGGAAGATGGACAAGGCAAATGCGGAACGCTGTCCTGTGCTGACCTCGTCAAGCGTGCGGGCGTCATGACCATCTGCGGTCCGCAAGAGGACGTCAGGGCTGCCAACGTACTCATACTCGCGAGGGGAATGGATGCGCGAGAACACCTCATTGATTTGGTCGCCTATGGCATCAAGCGCTTCCCGCGTCGCGTTTTTCAGGGAAGCGTTCTCAATGAGGTCGTCTAAGACCTTGCCTGCTTCCAGAAGCGCCTTCTCCTCGTTACGATGCTTCTCGAGGCTGAACTTCCAGTCAAGAATATTCTTCGGCAGATCTTTCTGCTCGGCCGAGCTCTCCGAATCGCTGCGCGACGCTTCGTCAGCTTGCTTGAACGCTGAGGCCACGGATGTGATGCGTGCCTGAACCTCTACGAGCGGAGCATCGTCGTCGACAGAAAGGTAGGAGCGAAGCCCGGCAGCATTGTTTGTAGCGGCAAGGAACTCGTCTTGCAGCGCAACGAGCGATGCGAAGGTGCCAGTTGGCTCGACGCGCGTGACCCAGCCGTCAACGACGATAGACTGAGCGAAGGCCCGGATGGACTCAACAAAATCTCCCATGCTGGTGCGGCAATCAATCAAAGAATTTCGGGTCTCTTCCATAGCGTCCGACTGACGCCGCCGTTCATCCGACGCAGTGGCGGCGGTGAGATTACTTGACTCTATGTCGAATAGCCCAGCGATTCGGCCCAGCAACAAATCGGCCTCGTTGCTGGAAAAACCCGCGCTTCCCAGATCTTGGCCTTCCTTGATGACACGCTGGAGTTCCTGCTCCGCCTGGCTCGCCCGCTCACGCAATGCGACCAGCTCTTCAAGGACCTGCTTGGGCGTGGTCCCCACCAACTGCAACTGCGCCGCATACTTTTGACACAGCTCCACGGCGCTCGCCCCCCGCGCCGCTTCGCTCGCTTCGTCCCCCGCCAAGCGTAGCGACTCCGCAAGGCCCTCGACCTCCTGAGTGGTCTCCGGCCCTGAGGTGAGTCCCTCAATGAGGTGTCTCAATGCGCCCCTAGCATGTACCGTGTGGCAGACCGGGCACATGTCCGGATTCTCCGACGACTTGAGCGCCTCCAACGCTGCGTCCTTCAGCTTCGCCGCCGCAGTTGCGCGAGCCGACGCGGCCCGGCCGTGAAGGTCCAGGGCTTGCTGAGCGCGAGTCAACCTCGCCTGGGCGGCAGTAGCCGCTTCGCCCGCAGCCTGCAGCGCATCTTGCATCTGGAGAGTGGCGTACTGCTGCGGTACCTGCGGGAGGTCTCCGGCGACCAAAGCTCCAAGACGTGTGGCCAGTCGTTCGGAAACCTCGCGGGCCGTCTTGTATCGACGGCGCACGTCAGGAAACCCCGCAGACTCATACGTAACCCACCGGTCCAGGTTTTTGATGTTGGCCTCAAGTTCCTCCATCTTTGAGACGAGTCGCTTTTCTCGCTCGACGCTCCCAACTAGCTGCGTCTCGACCGGCTTCGCGTTGCAGACCGCGGCCTCCAGTCGCGCGGAGCGCTGCTCTAAATCCTTCATGGTTCGAGCGGCACCTCCGAGGGAGACGAGCGCTTGCACGTGCGCCAGCGCGGCAAGAAGCTCCTGTTCTTCCTTTAGGGTGGGCACGCCGGTTTCAGATGGCCTCTTCCAACCGAGGCCTGCTAGCGCGGCGCGATATGCGTCAGTCAGCGTTTTTGCCGTGGACGGCTTGCCTTGCAGTTCTGTCAGTCGCCGTTCCATGACGGCCAACTCCGCTTCCAGCCCATCGGCGCGACGCTGTGCTTTGTCCCAGGCCTTGTCCACGTCGGCGCGAATCTTCTCTATGTACTCGAAGGTCGTCGAAGCCGAGGAGCCCACTAACAACCGGCTCAACTCCTTGGTGATGTCATCGGGTTTCAGCTTGCCCGATAAACGATACGCGGCATCGGTATCGAGGAAGTTGTAGAGTGAGAAGCTGTCAACAATGTCGGCAACGAGTTGTTCCTTCCGGTTGAACCAAGCAAGATTTCGAGCCTTAATTCGAGGCCCGTCGTCAGTGGATGCAAGCTCGACGGTACCGCCGCCCGCACGAGGTAGCAGCTTTCCTTTGATGCGAACCGGCCCGACAGTGGTGCTTCTGCGGTTGTTCCCGCAGTAGAAGTACTCGATGGCCTCGAGCAGAGAGGTTTTACCGCTTCCGTTCGCGCCTGCGAGTAGTGTGACATCACCGAAGTCATAGCTCTTGCCGTCGTGGACCGGCCGGAACGCAGCAATGTCCAGACTGAGCAATTTCGCCGTTGCCAGCGGCGTATCGGCGGCGTTCAGCTCTTTCACTCGCAGCTTCTCGTTCGAAGCCGCACCAGCTGTGCGCTGGGCAATCTTCTCCACCACGGTGGTGCGAGGCGTGGGGGCATCGAGCAACAGCTCGAGCCCAGCTGCTGAAAGTCGCTGACGCCAATCCGTCAGTACGTCATAGGTGCTCCCATGCTCCGCCGCATCGAACAGCTTCGGCCCGCCCAGCAGGGATTTGAGGTCAGCTTCGGATATGACGCGCTTGCGTGCGTAGTCCTTGTCACCCTCGATTGCGGCCTTCGCCGCGGCGAACTCAGGATTTGCAGTGGAGTTTGGGCCGGCGACGAAGTAGAGGTATTTGTTCCAGCGCAGGTCACCCGGCGCTTCGAAGAAGTCGTCAGCAAGGATGCGTTCTTGGAAGTCACGCAAGTACAGCGAGCGCTCGACAACTTTATCGGCGAAGTCCACATAGGCAACAGCGTAGGTTCGTTCCCCGAGCTTTTTCTCGCCGCGCACGACGGAATCGTCGACATCGTGAAGCCCGATCAGAAGCTGTTTCAGTGCATCACGTGCAGCTTGCATCTCAGGCATCTTATTGCTCCCCTGTGATGGAGGCCATGCTGCTTCCATCGTATGTAATGTCAGTCTGTTGCTTGATGTCGGCGAACTCCGTGACGCCGGTGACCGTGCGATAGCAGATGGCCACGCGGTTCTGGTGGCTTTTGTTTTCTTTTCGCAGGAGTTCGAACGCGCTTTCGCCAACCCTCTTGACCAATTCCATCGGTGGGTTCTCGCCGAGATAGGCCACCAAGGCGGGACGCAAGCCTGGTTTGATGACGTTAGTGTTCGGTGAGTTGGGAGACCAAGCTATGGAGGCTCCGCCGCCGCCGAGATCTTTTATTTGCGCCGGCAGAGGACCCGTCTGGAGGATGTGGCTGAGCACCGCGACGCGGCTGATGCGCTGTTGACGATTCTGGGACGCGGTGACGTCGCGGTCGAGCTGAAGGGTGGCGCGAGCTGTAACTTCAGACTCTGGAATGCGGCACACATCCAGGTTATCAACGCGATACCACTGCTCTTTCATGCTTTGAGGGCCGCATGAAAGAGAGATTGCCCGCTCGATGTGTAGTCGGTTATTGATGTCTTGAAGGCTTTGGAAGGCCGTGGTGACTCCCGGGTTCGCGTTGATGACCTCGTTCCACCCGGTCTCTGGACAGCTGGTGCTTTCCAGCCATGTACCAGCGTTGATATCCCAACTGAACCGCGAATCAAGTTGCGGGCCGATGAGCACGTCGTGTACCGCTGGGCCATCCTGAAGGACTTTGGGGACTGTCAACGCGAAGACGGCCTCGTCATAGTGAAAGTGCAGCACGTGGCGCTTTTTCTCATGCCAGGTGTAGTACAGACCCTTTGCCTCATTGCTGGCAACCTCTTCATCTTTCACTGAGCAGCGACGCCGAGGGACATACCAAGCTGAACCGCTCTCGTTATTCCAGGCGTCCGGCGCGTGGTCAGATGAATCGTACTGGACCACGTTGTGAGCCCAGTTCAAGCAGATGATGTCGCAGTCGGTCTTGACCTCACTGCGCCGGAAGACTTCGTTCCGATACCTGCGGTAGTCGGTCTGCTTTGGCTTCGGGTTCAGCTGGATATGGATGAGAATAGTTCTGTCTGATAGCTTCTTATTGGCATCAGCATCCTCGCCAAGGTCCAGCGCGTCGGAGCAGATGATGGTCGAAAGCTTAATGTTTTCGTCTTTGCCCTTGAACCGATAAATGGCACGGCCGCAACGCAGCTGCTTGTTCTCAAAGCCGTGGTCGTCTCGGGATGGGGCAGTCTTGAACTGGAAAAGGACAACTCGCTTGAGCGTATTCTCCGCGTCGCGGGTGAGGAAGCAGTAAGCGACAGGGTCGAAGTAGTTGCCCTGCACGGCTGGAAATGGGTCTTCCTCGTAGATGACATCGCAATTTCCGGCGCAGTCGGCCTTAAAGCTCGCAAGCCTCGCGGGGGTCATGCTCTCACAGCCAAGCACCCAAAGAGCGCCCTCATCGGGAAAGGGTCCGCCTCGTGCAGCCTTCTCCAGGGAGCTAACCGGGAGGAAGTACTCAGGCGTGACCACAAGTTGATCGCCGCGCTGCGCAGCTAGTGCAAGGAAGCTGTCTGCCCGGGCGGCTGCGGCGGCAATGTCTAGGTGGCCAATTCGCTGTGTGTCCGCGTAGATCGGTCCGGAAGGCTGAAGAAGTAGCGTGCGATAGCTCTGGTGCGTCGCTTGAAGCAAAGCAAGGTCGGGCGTTTGAAGTCCCAGCAAATCTAGAACGTCTTTGACGTCTCTGATGCATACAGGCAAAGGCATTTCCCCTTTCGTGGCGGCCTCTTTGAGGTGATATTACCAGCGCGTTGGGCAGGCAAGGAGACAGACGGCAGTTCGGCCATCCAAAACGCTTCTCTGGCATGCAACTGGGCGCAGGCAGCTTTGCCCTCAAACTGTCCGGAGTCGTCCTATTCGCGCCGGCTCAAAAGTAAGTCAAAAAGTGAGGGGAATCCCAACAGTTTAGAAAAATAAGTGAATGAAAAAACAGATGCGGCAGCTTTTCGCGTGCTGGGGGGCGTGAAGTCACTGCGTGAAGCCTGCTTGGTGTAAGGGATCCTGGCGGAGATTGCAGTTGCAAAAAAGAGTTGGCCTTCGGCGCACGTGACGCAGCACCATCCTAGGGCGTCGCTGTGGGTATGGCCGGAGGCGGCGGCCTTCGTACCGCCACACCCTTTCGGAACAGATCAGGAGTGGGAGCCGCAGTAGGAGCCTTTGCCGCATAGCGAGTCGCCTGGCTGGGTTGACTCGGGCGCCCGAGAGAGCGAAGCGTTTCTCCATGGAGGGCGGCCGGCCAAATATTGGTTTCCAGAGTGCATCGAAGGCTTTCGCCACCTTTAGCGCTTTAGCGCGTTGTCATTACGCATCGAGGGGGCCAAAAAACTCCGCTTCTGGCCGGTAGTGCACTGCAGCGGTTGGAATTGACAATCGACCGCCGTTGGCAATAGCCTGAGTCAGGCGCCCGCCCTGCTTGCACACGAGCAAAAACAGGTCTGACACTGATCGATTCGACTTCTGGCCAAGTTGCCGGGGATTTAAACGTGTGTGCCTGACCCGGATCGGCTTGGCCATCGAGGGCGAGTCATGACCATCAAAGAACAAGTTTACCGTGCGCACGCTTTTTTACAGGCACGTTGCGTCACGTCACTCAAGCGCAGCCACGTCCACGAACTGCTCACCGCCGCGGTGGGCTACCGCACCTACGCTGGGTTCCAGCACGACGCCACCTGGTGCAGCGTGCCGTTTAGCTTCACCGGTATCGATCCCGACCCAGGCGCCGTCCGGTCCCGTTGCCGAGAGCTTGGCCTTCCTGCGGACGAGGCTGAGCGAGTCGTTGAGGGGTTGCCGATTTTTCTGCGCGACGCTGGTCACGCCCCGGTGCGGTTCGATGCGCTGATCGCGGCGGTCGAAGGTGTCGACAAGGACTCCGACTGGCATGAGTGGGTATGGACACACGTTATCGAGCCCGCGGACGGCGCCCTTGACTTCTATTTCGAGCACCAGCGATTGCTGCTGGAAGGCTTAGAGGCGGCGGCCCAGCGCGGGGCGCCGGACGCGCACTTGGCGATCGCGAAGCTGCTCGAGTCCGAGGCGGTGGCGTTTGGCGACGAAGACGAACGAGTGAGAAGGCAAGTAAAGCGCGAGGGCACGTGGACGAGCCCGTTTGTGAGCTTCGTAGACGTTGAGGCCAACAGACTACGCGCAGAAGAAAAGCACCGCGACCACCTGCTCGCTGCGGCCCGAGGCGGAGACATTCGCGCGCTTATGGAAACGGCCGAACGCTACGGCGACCCAGCAGTTCTCGAGCGCCCTCCGTCCGCCGAAATGGACCCGATGAGCATGGTCGATATCGCAAGCGAGTACGGAGATCGAGAGACAGCGCGCTATTGGCTAACGGCCGCTGCGCAGGAAGGCGACATCGGTGCAATGCGCGAGTTGATCCTCGACCATAAAGAACCAGACGAGCGGGCGTGGGTTTGGATGCACCTGTCCCGCCTGCTGGAGCACGACCTGAGTAAAGACAGGTACGAGGCTATCTATGAGGATGGCTCGCCTTATGACGATGACGTCGGGGGACCTGCCTACGTCGGCGGCGATGAGGGCATCGACTTAACCCCGCTCCCGAACGACGCCGATGCCGTCGCGCGCCAGACGGCCGAGCAGCTATTCGCTCAGATCAACGCCGAACCTGATCGCATCTGACAGCGACTCTGGTTCGACGCTAGGGGCACCGGCGAACATCGGCGCCCCGCTGTCCACCCTAAGTTGCGATTCTTGGTGATTGGCGGCCAGAAGCAGTGGCTTCCACGTCCAAACCTTCCCAGTCCCAGCGAACAAGTTGGGCGGGGAGACTTGCTTGAGTGGTTCTTGTTTTTTTCTGCGAAAATTGAGCACTTATCTCAGTGCCGCCCTCTCGGACGTTCAGAGTTGTCCAAAGAAGTCCAGCAGCATTAGATGGAAAAGTGAGTCAAAGTGTGAGTCTAGATTTTAAAGATGTTCCGAAAAATCAATATTTTTCATCTACTTAGTGTTCTAGTTCGGTTGTTGGTGGGCCACCAAAAAGCATTTCAGGGATGTGCGAGTGTTCTTGTAAGCATAAGTTGGCCGTATTGGACAACTTATGATGTCAATGCAGGCATAAGTTGTCCGGTGCAAGCCACTGGACTGGTGTCGCAACGCTAGGCCGCCGGGGTGAAGGCCTTGCCGGTGCCAGCGCTGGCTTCGACAGGCCCACGCCGTGCAGAGGCAACTGCAGATACGGGTCGGCAGGCGCACGCATTCGGAGTCGTCCTGGGCGCCGTGCCAGTGAATCAGTTGGCGAAACTCACCGCCAAAGCAACTGCTTGCGGAATTTTTAGCGATACAGAACCCGAAGCGGCGAATTCTGCACCGGCGTATCCCCTATGTGCCCGCGAAAAATCTTAGGACTCCGCTGAACAGGGATCCTCTAGGATCGTCTGCAACGGCTTGGCGTAGTAGAGGCTGAAGGTCGCCACTGCTTTCCCATACGCCAATGTTGTGTAACACCGTTGGACGATTTTCGCAGCTTGGTCCTGCTGCACCCGGGCGAGGTCCAAGTGATTTGGCGACGAATGCTTCAAAGCACTCGATAGCGTGCCCTGGATTGCTCCGTGGCAATCCAACGCTCCGAGTGATTGGGTGATAGAGCACCAACACCCCCAGGACTTCTTCTACTTCCTGCGACTTCGTCCCCTAATACTATCTTGGTAGGCGCACAAGCCCTCCTTCTCGATAGCACGCTGATGGCCTGTAGGCTGTTTCCGACCCGTAGTGGTCGTTCGCAGCATCTCGGTCAACGTAGTTGTGCAGCCACAGCAGTCCGTCGCTTCGACGGACTGCGTCCCAAAACCACCCATTTAGTCTTTTTCATATAGAACTCTTGGATCAGAAGCGCCGCGACTTCACCGCCGCTACCCTCCACAGTCCTTACGGCGATTAGTGGTGCGCGCTCGTCAGCTGGCGGTCTGGTTCGGAGGCACGAGTAGCGCATTACGCAAGCTTGTCGAACTCGGCCCCGTCGCTCGGCCCTGGCTGCGCAATCTTCGGTCTGGGCGGATAGAACCCTTGCCGTCCGCGCGTGTAGTCGTCGGTGAACTCGATAGCACGCAAAGCGCTGGCCGTGACCGGATCCACCGCTTCGTTTTCCAGCACGACAATTTGGCCGGGGCCTTGGAAGCGGGAAAGCCAGGTGTAGAAACTCGTATTCACCGTGGCCGCAGGGATCTCCCGGTCGTTGTCCGGCGTCTCTTTCTGGGCGTATGCTTTTAGAGGCGAATCCAGCACCACGACGCCGAGGTGAGGGTGGTCACTTCTTAGAGCATGCTGCATCAAAGCAATCGTCATTGCGGACAGGAACAGACCACGTTTGCCCGCGCCATAGCTGAGGCGACGGCGGCCATCAATGACCAGGTCGCAGGCCTTTGGATCTACGTATACAGACTGGATGGACGTGAACCCCCAGTCGTTAAGCATCTGGCGTGCGATCGTTCCGACTTCGTCTCCGTGCTGTCCAACATTGCGAACTAGGGCCGTCTGTTTCTGTTTCGTTGCATCCTTGAGGCGCGCGATTTCACCCGTCAGCCGGACGGCTTCATCGAAGGCGTCGATCAGAGATGAAAACCGCGTATGTGACTCGGCGAGATCGCGTGGGTCTGAGTCAAACTCTAGCGACGAGCTACGCAGCACCGCCTTCTCTTGCTCCTCCAATGCCTTCAACGATGCTGTGAGCCGCTGCACATCAGCCGCAGCGGAGGTCAGGCGCATCTGCTCTTGGGCAAGCGATGGTTGCAGTCCGCGACGGAGTGCGCGGATCTTTTCCGCCTCTGCTGCGATCGCATCGCGGTACCTAGTCGGCGCTCTAGGATTCAGGTTGTCGGGATCGACGTGCTGCTCCACGGGGGTGCCGCAGAGAGGGCATGGTGTCTCGGCCAAAGCCTGGAAGAATGCGATGCCTTCATCCGTGGCTCCGAGGCGGGCGAGGTCGCTTGCATACTTCAGGTCCAGTAGCATGAAACGCTCCCGCATCGATGTGGCGCTGGCAAGTTGTGTCGTCTCGATAGTGAGAGCGTCTCCCTCAGCGAAGATCTGCTGTCGCAGTTCCTTTAGGACCGAAGAGCGCACCTGGAGCTGCGTGGCGAACATATCTAGACGCTCATCGACTTGTGCCAAGGCTGCGACTGTGGATGCCCGATCTGTGCCCGCTGGAATGATGCCTTGCAGGCGCGCCAGTTCCGCCTCGGCCGCCGCCAATCTCCCCTTGGCCTGGTCTTTCTCGGAAGCGGTCTTGTAAAGATCGACCGCGGAGTCATCGAGGCCGCTAAGGAATAGCGAGTAGGAAGAGACATGCTTGTCCGAACCATGACCCTTGCCCTTCGTAGCATCCTCGGAAATCATGCCGGGCTGGGAGAGGAGCGCCCAATGCCGCAGGTCGTCACCAGTAAGAGGACCTTTTTCACTTCGCTTGCGAAGCACCAACTTACCTGCGGCTCCAGATAGCCTGACGAGCAGTTCGCCAAGATCCTCATCGACGTCTTCGAGCGGGTTCGGCGTACCGTCCGGAACCCAAAGATTACTCATCCGCATCTGGACACGTGCGGCGCCGCCAGACATCGCCTTGCGAACAACGTACTCATGCTCACCATGCAGGAAGGCAAGCTCCAGCGAGTTGTATCCCTGTAACTCCGGGAACGGTTCGGGTGTGCCGGTACCGCCTAGCAAGAACCAGATGCACTTCCAGATGTGCGACTTGCCGGTCTCACTGGGGCCGCGGATGAGGGTGCGACTACCGTCGAACACGACTTTGGCGGGCAGTAGCTCCGGACCATGCACCGACAACTGCTTCAGCGTTATTGCCATTGGTGTCCCCTCGCGGTGGCACCTTCAAATTCAGCGCCCCACAGGTGGCCTTGCTGAGCGAATCTCTCGGTCATGTCTTTTGAGCTGAGGGTGGAGAAGGTGGTGGCTGCCCAGCGGCACCGACCTTCCAGTTCCCGCAGGTAAGGTGACGTCAGCGCACCGACCATGCTTCTGGCGCGGTCGCCGGCGAAGTAGGTGATGCCGGTCTCATCCATGGAGACGGCGACTAGGCCACGAGTGCTCATCAAGTACAGGCTTTGGGCGATGAGGTCGCGGCGACTCATGTGTTCGCTGCCACGATAAGGGACCGGCGTATGAAGGCTGGGTGGACCGCCAAGATCGTCGGAGTACACAATGGCGTAGTCGAGTAGAACGAGCTTTTGGAGGTCGGCACCAGCCGGCTGTAAGGAGTTGAGCAGGTACACCATCCTAACGCCCAATTCGAATGGTGAGTTGAAAGCAATGAGGGGCTTGGATTTTCGTCTCATTTGACCCACTTCAGCCCATCTCTAATCACCAGGTGATGGCAAGTGCCGGGCAGGTCACCCCCGCGAAGTTGGGGCGACAGACGGCTCTCCTGGACCTGTAGCGTCGACGCTCGTTCTACGGCTGCGTCGACCCGTTCCATGCCCGTCTTAAGGCGAAGTTGCGCGACCGTAGGGCGGATGCCCGCATGGACCATGTCCAGTAGCCGATCAAACTCCGGTTCGTTGGGGTAGATGTCCCGGCTGAACCGTTGCAGGCCCTCCGCGCAGTAGAAGATTTGTCGATGCGAATCAAAGTGGTCTTCGTACTCGCTGCCCGGGAGATCGGCAATGGCGACAGGCGACGCCTTGTGCTCGGTGTAGACGCGCAAGAGCTCGTCGACATACACCTCCTCGTGTCCCGCTGGCTTGGCGGGCATCGGATCATCGTCGCCGCGTTTAGGGACGATACCGAACAGGTGATAGTGGGCGGCCTTGTCGATAGCATGCCATGCCAGCAGGTCGTGTACCGGGCACTCGATGAAGCGATCGAAGTCGAAATCGTCAATGGCAGCCTGGACCTCAGGCGTGAGCTCTGCAGCTCTGCTTTTCATGCCGGTTTTCTCGTTCTGCCATGCATCAATGAACTTCGCCTTGAAGGCCAAAGCCCCCGAAGCCATCGTGTTGTGGAGCTCGTTTCCGACAGCATGCGGGCAGCAGAAGTAGTAGTAATTCGGACGCGGGTAGGTCTTCAAGGCCAACTGCTTGAAGAACTTCGCCATCTCGGGAAATGCATCACTCTGCGTCAGTCCCTGCTTGTAGTGCTTGGCTTGGTAGAGGTCCCAGCCGTCACGCACCAACACCGCGCCATACCGCGCCTCGATGTCGCGGCCACCGTCGCCTGCGCCGCCCAGTCGCTTTACAACTGCATAGGGGACGCCACCTGGCAGAGTTCTCTGGCGCGCGGCGGCCAGGATGAATTCCTCCCATTGATCGGGATTCAGCAGAAGAACTTGCGACGATGGCTGTATGACGCCGCCCGCTGTGACGTGCTGGGTCTTCCGCGGCTTGCGGCTCGTGCCTGGTTTTGATGGCATGGATTTGGACTTGTCCTTGGCCCGAAATTCTCAGTGATCGCGCAAGCGCAGATTCTGCAAGCTAGCACGTAGTTTGGTACATCCCTAGATTGCGACAACTATGATCAAAGCTTGCTTGTTGCGGATGGTGTAGTGGGCAGTCGTTGAACTAGTTGTCCAGCGCTTAGTGCCGCAAAGCAGTCGTCGGTGAACGTTTGCAATCAGTCTGACGCTGTCGCTCAGAAGTCCGCAGCGTCAGGCGGCTCCTGGGAAGCAGCTCCCACGTAAAGGCGTGCCTCGTGATTGCAACGCTTCGCAAGCTTCACTGATGCGACTGCATGGGCAGAAGCCATGGATTTTGTTTCAGGGATTTATCGGGCGGCTCCTGTGGCAAAGTGCTCAACTGTTCGAAGCCCCACAACTGAGTGTTGGTGGCCGAAGAAGCCGAGGAGCTTCGTGAGCTCCCGGCAGCCGCTTGGGGCGAAGGTCAAGTTGTTTACCTGTGTCTGGACGCGATCGAACTTAGGTACCCAGCGACCAACATCAATCTTCGTGTTGAGCTTGAACCACCCCCACCCAATGTTTAGTGTCGGCGCGTCGTCCGGCACCCTGCCGAGTGCACGCTGGACCTCCCGGCCTAGACCGTCGAGACGCTTACGTTCGGCGGCGATCGCCTCGAACTCTCCAGCAGATACAGCTTCCTGGAATTGGCTGAGCCAAGCGCGCAATTCGGACAGTTGGTCACGCATCTGTGTAGCCACTACGAACAGGTCACCAAGCGAGGTGGCTTCTCGAAGGACCAATGCCGGCAAGGCAGGGAGTATGACGCGGACGCCGACGACCCCATTGTCCGATCCCGATGCCGGATAGAGGGCATCCCGATGCTTGGCGACCTGTGCCTGGAACTCACCCAGCGCTATCGGAGGCAACGGCAGGGCCAGCCCGGCCCGCTGGAATAATCGCCTCCTGAGCGGATGGGGCGTGTAGGGGCTGGCATAGACCCACGCCCGGGCCAACATACCTGCGCCTCCCCACACCAGCTGCGAAGTGAAGACGTGAGGAGTTGTCTCGTTCTCTTTCCAGGCAGATTCGTTGGTTGCCTGCTCCTTCACCATGGCGTCGTTGAGGAGCAACCGCCGAAGGAAAGCAGCCCTCGGCTCCTCAAGCCGCTCGGGATTCTGCAGAAAGCCGTGGGGCCTTACGATCGAGCGCAGCGCCAGCTCGCTCAATGCGTCTCCGCGCCCAAACCAGGCATCGTGGAAACGGTCATCGACCAGGATCTGGTCGCGCAGTACGACATCGGTCAGCAGATCGAACAGCGCCTCGAAATCAATGGCGGCCTGCGGTATCGCCTTAGGCGTCTGCCCTGGGTCGGTCAACGGTGCAATACCCGGGTTGTCATCTGGATCTATTCCCTGCGCCATAAGGTCGCTGACAGCCTGCAGCGACCAGTTGTCCGCGATAACCCGCTGTCCCATCAGCCGTCCTTTGCTAGAAGAAAGTGAACCGAGTGCCCAAAGCCACACCATTACAGTCCAGCAAGTCAGACCGGGGCCACGACCGGACCCGGCCGCGCAGAACCGCCGCTTGTCACGATGCCAGCATCGTCGCACTTCGCGGCCCTCACCAAACGCACTGGAGTTAAGACCAGAACTCTAGCCGAACTGGCGAGCGATCATGGACACCGTGCTGAAGGCCAGGAGGTGATAGCACAGAGACAATGTTAAGTCCCGGCTATGGCTCACACTCACCGTGCTCTGGGCTGGCAGTGGGCTCCTGTTCCTGTTCATGGTGGTGCTTCAGTAGATTGCACTGTGGTCCCTGAGTCTCTAGCGCCGGCCGAAGCGGAATACAGCTAGAAATCAACCTGGGCCAAAGCTTCACCACGAGCCATCTGAGCTGCAATCGACCAGCCCTCTGACCATGTGGACTGGCGCACCAGAGGCCGCACAAACCTGGACTACGAATTCTTTGATGGTCAGCTGCGCACGCACGTCAGCTCGTGCGGCAATGGCCGCGATCGCTCTTTCCCTTAACTTATTTGCCTTGCTCCTCTTCCACTTCAAATGCTTTTCACTGAGCGTCGTCGTCAGGTCCCGGAAGGTGCCACGAGCAGCCGAAATACTGAAATCGTTATTCCTGCAAAACTCTTCCGAAGACGGGAATGGCGGTCCGCTTTGAATCGCCAACTCCAGCTTGGCTTTGAACCAGGCGGTTCGCTTCTGTCGTAGATGCGAGGACGGGCGAGCAACCCGTGTCTTGGGTGGCCGCTTGATGTCCAAGGTTGCCTGGCGTGCGGCTTGTGATGGGTCCACGATTAGCTGTAGGGTATCGACACCGAAGTGTGTCGCCACTGCGACCAGCGTGGTCAGCTGCGGCTTGGCAGGCAGACTTCGGTTGTGAATGATGTCGCCTAAGTGCTTGGCAACATATTGTTCTGCGCCCTCTATACCCTGGAAGAACCTCCGGACCGGATGCGTCTGCGCTGCCCCCATGGAGCCGATGCCACGAACGAGCACCTCGATCTGCTCCTCCCCGAACTCAGGCCGGGGGGCATATTCCGCTTTCGTGACCTTCGCAGCTAGGCTCTGCCTACAGAGCCTGCAGAGATGGAGCTCCTCTCGGCTTGAGTCACTGGCTTGGTAAACGCCGCAATGCGGACAGCTAGAACGCAAGCGAAGCCTATGCACACTACATCGCCTGTAGCCCTGCACGCGCCACACCAATCGATCATATGTGGGCTCGCCTGACACAATGTCGTCTCTAAAGCAGCCGGGGCACCAGGAGCGCGAGTGGGCGATCGAGCCGATGCAGTTCGCAGCGCATACGTTCCTGAGCGGCAGCAACGTGCATCCTGTGAAGTCGATGCCCAGCGCGTCGCGGAGGGCCTCAACGGCCAATGAGACATTTGGGCTGTATCCGTCCCAACGCAGCTCTTCGCATCGCGGCAGATATCTACCCCGCTCAAACTCCCACCAATCGCGAAGGTTTGTCACAAACTGGTGCCGGGTTACACCGTGCGCTACCGCGAGACGCTGCAGCACGGACGAGAGGCACTCCACTTCAAGCGCTCCGACGGCGACAGGCCGCACCGAAAAGTAGCGCGTCATAGCGCCATCTCGGGCTTCGCGAGAGAGTCACGCGTCGGCTTTCGCCTCCCTGGTTTCAGCCGTCGAGCTTTTCGGCCTGTACCCGCCTCACTTGTCGAATGAGTGCTGCTTGCGTTCTCCCCTTGGCGCCCACTCTCTATAGGCCTAAGGACACTCTCCCCATAGTCAATCTCGCTGGCTATGGCATCGATCTGCTGAAAATAGCGCACCTTTCGAAAGTGCTCACTCCGCAGCCGCGTGGCACCTGATGCATCCATCTGCCCCAGTGCGGCGAGCACCCAACTGCTGATAAGACCACATGAACCCAAGGTGCCGTCGTAGACAAGATCGCTCATGGAGAGGAGCGAATCACCTCTCGCCCATGGGAGAAGCTGGTCGAACGTAGCCAGGATCGACTCGAACTGCCTCATCTGGGCATCGCTTCTTCCGTAGCGTGGGAACTCGATCAGCGTGAGCCTGCCATTGAAGTGCGCCGAGCAGAAGCATCCCTTCAGAAGCTCGTAGCCCCCAACAAGCACAATCACCGCACCAGTCTCGTTGCCCAAGCACTTCAGAGACTCAAGCGCAGCCTCCCTACCACCGCTATTTTTGATCCTTAGAAGATGGTGCGCCTCGTCGACGATGATCAGCTTGGTCTCTCTGTGCTTGATCGCCCTTCGGAGCGCCAACCGTGCGTTCGTTTCGGTCTGTGATACACGGGACTTTCCGCTCGACGTGCCGTAGAACGGGTGCTCTAACTGGCCAAGTAGATCAAGTGTCAGATATCTCATCGACATGAAGCCGGCATCGGTCCTACTACAATCGACCACGACGTAAGGAATGTATCCATCCTGCATCCGCGGATACACCTGCTTCGCTGCAGCACGGATGGCTGTGCTCTTGCCGACCCGTGTCGGGCCCACCAGCGCCAGAACGGAGCCCGGCACGGCAAATGTCATCTGCGAAACGGCAGCTCTAATGGTCTGATCGAAGTGAAAGTGCCTCACTTTGGCACTGGCGATGCTATCGCGCAGGGGCATCATGACCAGTATTCCGTCTTCAGAGTGGCCGCCTCGATAGGTCTTGGCGGCAACTTCCTCCTTGTTTCCGCACGATTGGTTGGCTTCGTTTGCACCGCCTTGGGGCCCAGCGAGGCAGCGAGCTGCCTGGAGAGCTTGGCCGATGCCATCGCAGCCTCCTTCAGAAGCGCACCACGCACATCCGAGGACTCCAGATAACGAATGGACTCAAGCGCAGGGGTGAAATCTTTGCTGAGATCCATCGTCGCCGGAGATCCATGGCGACACGGGACAAGCACGCCATCGACGAGGGCATACAAGGTGTTCATGTCCCAAGGCTCTTCGAAGACCTTGAGCCTCTTGCCGTGCTCCTTGGGCTCAAAGAGCTTCGGATGGGTGAACCAGCGGCCCAGGTGCCGAATCCCGCGAGCCAGGTCGACTTTCAACAAATTCTTCAGCGGCATCGCAGTGAGCGCTAGGAAGTCGAAGTCGAAGGAGGTCAGCACACCGCTCTCGGGAAAGAGGGACAGCGCATTAGTGGATTTGGTGGACCGACTGTCTACATCGCAACGCGCTGTACTGGAATTGAAGAGCTCGAATACGAATCGATCGATTGCGTTGTAGGCGTCAACAAGCGTCCAGGCTGCGTGTGATCTTCCCTTATGAGTAGCGACCGCGGAGCGACGTCTGCCGTCATTGTTGGTGTTGCCATGCTGCGAGCTCAGGAACGCCTTCAAGGAATGGAACCATCCCTCGATCGTGCCTCCATACCTGGGCCGCCCCGGCGGCCGACGCTGGATCGCCACCCCCAGCCGGGCAAGCACTACTTCGAAGTACTCGGAGTGGAACTCAGCGCCATTGTCGACCACGATCGTTTCGGGCAATCGTCCATGCCGCCTGACGCAGTCCCGGACTACTGCTAAGCAACTGTGGCGACTTGGAGCTTTGAAGCTAAGCGACACAGCCAGAACAGAGCCTGTTGCCTCGTCGCGCATCGCCGTGAGTTGCGGACGTCGCGTGTGCCTCTTTGCTCCATCCGCAACAAGGACATGGATGTCGCAGAGATAGTGGTCGACATGCGCGCGCTCAAAAGCTCTGACAGGTGAAAGATACCTAGAGACCGGTGCAACGGGCTGTGCTGCCGCGGCAGCTGCGCGTCCTCCGCTGCGTGCTGCAGCTAAGTCCTCGGCGGGAAGACACCTGCTACGCGCAGCATACGTAACGTACGAGACCGCCATGGAGGACTGGGCCAATGTACCTCTTGCCACAGCTCCTTGATGGTCGACTAAGTACTGGCCGTAGGCAGCCATGCGCGAAACGCACAGCTTACTCAGATAGTGCTCGCGCAAAGACGATAGGAGTAGGACTTCCTCGTCATCGGATAGGCGTGGGGTCCGATTCCCCTTGCTCCGATGATGCGGCCGGAGGCCGAGCGGATCGCCGTTCGACGTTTGTAGTTTCCTTCTCCACCTGCGTACGCTTCTGTGGGAGTGATGGGACTGAATTTCGCCACGCAGAATAAGGAGGCGATGATGAGCTTCCTTCAGCTCAAGGCTCGATAGCTGGGTCAACGCCTGGCTGCCAGTTGCCAGTGCTGCCAGGGCTGAAACGTGCGCTTCGATTGCATCTTTGGATCGGGAAATTAGGCACTCGTCTGGTACCGAGAGCCGCCAGCGATCGAGATCAGTGAACAGACCGCCTTGCTCGACAAGACGCGCAATTGGCGTTGCTGTCGCGATATCGGCATCTAGCATCAACTGCCCGATGCTCAGTACCTTGCTAGCTGATAGTGCGGCGAGAGCCTTGCTCAACCTTCTTGCACCTTCCGGATCCACGGCGGCCTCCCGCACGTGAAGCATCAACCGGCAGTTGTCGGCGCGAACTTTGTGCTCCTGGCCGCTTGAATAGACCAGATGCGGTAAGCCGATTTCTGAAAAGTGTTCGGAGGCGGCCGTGTCGTGCGCTACTCCTCCGCTCCAGGTCCAGCGATGAGGGTGCTCATGAGACAGGCGCTCGCATTGATCAGCGGGCTTGACCTGGACGACTTGGACCTCATTGCGCCTCACCACCAAGAAGTCGGGCACGTACGCGCATCGACGACGATGACCTTTTTTATCTCGAATGACGAGGGCGATGTTCGGCGGTTGCTCCCAGTATTCAAGGACATCCGTGTCGAATTCCAACTGGATGGCCAAGATGAACTCTTCCGAGCTTTCCAGCGCCACAGTAGTGCCCATCTTGGCGCTGGGATAGCGCCACACTGTGTTGTGGCGGCCGTTCGACTCGACTCTGCGCGCGGGGTTGCTGGACCTGGCTTGGCTCACGTAGTCGATCGCTAGTTGCGACAGACACAGACGCTTCGCGTATTTCCTGAATTCGGCAGTGGTGATAGGCATAAGGCCTCCTACACCGCGGTTGCCCGCGGCGGAAAAAAAGAGAAGGCTCGCGGCATGCCGCGGGGCTTGACTTCTTTGGAGGGCTACTCGCAATATCTAGCAACGGGCGACAATCCGTAGGCTAGACTAAAGGCCGCACACTGCAATGTGCGGCCTTTGCTTTTGAGGGCCCAGTGGCTGAACTAGCTCATGGGGTGATCTCCTCTCTGTTCAGGGATTGCTGGAGCCAGGCGCAAAGCTCTTCTCGCCGCGCGAACCAGCCTCGACGCCCCGGAAGAGTGAACATTGCTATCTCAAGGCGTCCCGTTCTGCGCGCCTTCGCCAGCGCTTCCCGAGACGGGAACCCCATCAAGCGTGCCGTATCGGCCGCTGAGAGGATCGGGCTATTGGGAACTATTACGCCGGAGGGCAACGGGCTCCATTGAGCAGGATCTGAGCGTGTAGAAGTGGTCTCAGCAAAACTGGACATGCTTAGTCGCGCTCCATCCGTTCCAGGCCTTGTCTAAGTGACGTAATAGCCTACAATTGAAAACAATGCAAGTTATTGATTTGATTGATATATTTATATCGAACTTAGCCGCTGGCGAGGAGCGAACGTGAGAAGTGGACAGTCGGATCATCTCGACGGGCAGTCGGAGGTTGACGACCAACGACCTGGCGCAGCCGTGCTTCCTTTCAGGCTAAAGCCCGAAGTCAGTGGATATGACGTCATTGGAATAGAGAAGCTTGAAGGACTAGAAAGGATACGCAAGCGTTCTGATGTCACATGGCTTGGAAAGAGCGCAGTACCTATTGCGGTGTTGCACGAGTTCTCGCGCATCCTAGACAGTCATCCAGAGCTTCGTGCGATGAGGATCCTCGACCATGAAGGTCATGAAATGACTCTGTGGACGGGCGATCTTCCCAATGGATACGGCTAGCGCTTTCCAAAATTGCGACCATCGCCGAGGCAGTGCCGTGGCTTTCGCAACTTCAGAATCATCCCTTTCAGTCACATCGCCGATTTTTCCGCGATGACCGACACCTTGCTCGCCGGCGAGAGCCAGCCAACGGATCGATAGCCGCTATGGCAACCGTATTTTGTGACGAAGCCGGGAACACCGGCGCTAATCTTCTCGACGGAACCCAGCCATTCTTCGTGCTGGCGTCCAACAACTTCGCGGCCGAAGAAGCCGAACAGCTTTTGGATCACGTCCAACTGCCTCGAGGTTCCGAGCCCAAGTTCACTACGCTTAGAAAGTCGGTTCCAGGTGTCGCCAAGCTCATTCGGTTCCTGTCGGATCCGCGGCTCAGCTGCGAACGGGTTGTCGCCGACGTGTTCGACAAGCGATTCATGGTCGTCACCAAGTTGGTAGATCTGGTGGTGGAGACGCTGATCCATAAAATAGGTGGGGACCTCTATAAGGACGGGGCAAACATCGCAATGTCGAATATGCTGCATCACTGCATGCCAGCCTTTTGCGGCCAAGAGAACACTGATCGATTCCTGCTGTCATTTGTTGATCTGGTGCGCAAGCGTGGACCGGAGCATGTTGCTGCGTACTACGAAGCGGGACGCGCCATGCTTGAAGCATGCGATAACGAGCCTTTCAGAAAAAATCTCTTCTTCTTCACCGATCAGAGTCTGTTCACCAGTTGGTTCGGCGACGAGATCGACTCGCAGGCTCTGGACCCAGCGATCCCGGCGCTGTTTGGCCATATTGCGGTTTGGGGGGCGCGGATCAGTGACAGGTTTGACGTGATCCACGATGATTCGAAGCCTATAATCGCCACGCAATCAACCTTCGAGAGCATGATGGCGAGCTCCGGAGAGGAGTCGAGGTTCATCGGCTACGACCGGCGGAAATTTCGGTTTCCGCTTCGGGCGAAGTCGCTTTCGCAGGCAAACTCGAAGATGCATCCGCAGATCCAAGTCGCGGATCTATGCGCTGGCATCATCAATCATTTCAGCAAGTGCCGGATGGCCAACGACTTCGACGAACTTGCGACGGCCACACGCGAGCTCGGCCGGACCAAGTGGGTATTCGATAATGTGCTTCCAACAACAGATGTCACGCCACAGACGCTAGGGACGGCCGAAGCGGGAGGAAACAATCCAATAGACGCCATCGTCGACCACCTATCGCGGTAGACCCTGCGGAGCCTCAGTAACCCAAGCCCTTGTCTAGTCATCGCCGTTCCTGCCCTGGCGCTCGCCGTCCTTCGATTGCTGGAGTTTTGCAGCCGGCAGGCTGCTCCTCAAGGGCGTGACGGACGCCATGAAAGTATTCTCCCAATAAGCCTCGCACACTAGCTCGCCGTCACGCTCAAACCAGTGCGTTTCGCCGGGCAACAGATCGTGCGGAAACGGGTTGGTCGCCAAAGGGTTGTGAAAGGCCTCAAGTTCTTGGCACCAGCACTCGCCTCCGGCCCATAGCGCGGTGTACTTGTCGCTGAGGATATCTTCTTCGAACTCTATAGGCTCCAGGGCATCAGATGTCCTGTCATAGATCACGCCTCCGCGCACCATGCTAAGGCCTGGCGGCCGGATGCCCGCTAGGAAACCCATGCGATTGAACTTCGTCATCGTGCCCGCGTTGCTGAAAATAATCGCGGACAAATGGGCATAGGCCGGGTTCCGGAAAATCCCCGCCGGGATGGGGTCCGGATCCCGTAGCTGCGTAATTCGCTCTTCGATGACGCCTCGTCCCGTCGGCGTGTCGGCGACTACCCGGTATAGTCCATACAAATACGAAGGAAGCGCCTCGCGCGTCCACGCCATCGACGCGGATCCATGGAAGTCCACCACGGCCAACGCGAACGGATGTCCTGTGACATGAGGAAGTTTGACGTTGCTTCGCTGCAGCTTGCTTCGTATGGTCTTCGCGAACCTCGCCGAAGCCGGGCACATCAGACGCTCCTCGCGATCCTTTGGCGCATATATGCGCGTCGCCGGCATCGGTCCCGAAGCTGGGTGGCATAGGCCAAGGGAAGAGAGGAGGTCTGCTCTCACTAATGGCTGATTCCTAGCCTCGCGCAGACCGCTTTCGTTGCCGCCGGCAAGTTGGACCTTACCAGTAGCTCGTTGATGGTAACCACGGCGAGGTCATCTTGCAGAGCGCGTACATCCGCATCGGCTGCGAATCCCTCCTTCAATGCACTGCTAAGCCCTATCACGACTATGGCATTATTAGACCTTAGACAGCACAAGATCGGCGCAATGTACTTGCTGCTACCAACCATGATTTCATAGTTTCGTTTGCACCCGATACTTGTGTTGTGGCCCAACAGCCGGGAAAGGTCCTTAAATAGTAGGTCGGTCGATGCCTGAAGGCGATCGGTCTCGGTCTCCGGAATGACGCCGGTCAGAAGGTAGTCAATCAGTTCGACGCCGACGTGTCGGTCGAGCGAGCGATGCTCGATGCGGTTGCCAAAGGCACGCAGGCAGCGATAGCAGGACGAGTCGCACTTCTCCGGGCAATTGTCCAGCAACTTGCGGGCGTGTTTGAGCAGATCCTCCGCCTTAGCGGGGATGGCGCTTGAGAAGCCGGCGCCACCAGGAAGCGTGTCGTAGAGAAAGATTTCCGCGCACAGTGCCGAACTTACGTCCGCTGACATCGCTGGTCGGAACTCAGCGAGGATCTCGCCCGGTTCTATCCCCAGCAGGTCCGTCGCCGCTCTGGCCAGCGCCTCGCTGACGGTCCGCAAGGCTACGTTGCTCGCGTAGGTACCTGGTGTTAGGTTCATCGGCGCATCTACCCGTAGCGAGAACAGGGCGATGTCGGTGACGAACTTCGCGCCGAGGACAACATGTTCGACGCCGCGGCCGCGGCAGTTTTCCTCACCCGGATCAGTAGGGAAAGGACGGCGATGCGGGCCGCCGACGACCGAATGCAGCTCGGTCATGGCCTCGATGCGGCCACATTGGGTGCAGTACCGGTAGCCTTCGCCCTTGGGTCCGACATTCGACACCAGCAAGTGCCGTCGGAACGGCAGACCCTTGAACCGTGGATTGACCTCAAACCACTCTTGGTCATCGCCGGGCGTTTCCGTCGTCAGCTTGGCCCGCGTGGCGTAGCTGACGTCTGGCACGCGATCAGGCGAGGTTTCTTCCTCGACGTCAATGGGGTGGGCGAAGCCCACCGGCCGCATCCATTCGCCCTTGAAATCGAGGCTGTCCCGAGTGCCGCAAGCCGGACATTGACAGGTTGTACCCGACGAATCGCTGTTGGGCTCCGTCTTGGCGAACCGGCACACCGAGCACTCGTAGTAGCGCTCGCGGTTCTCCCACGCGGTGGCACGCTCCTGCCATGAGCGCGAGTAGATGGCGCCCGATACGTAGCATTTGCCGCCCACCCATACCTGTTTGCCTGGCGCGTATTGTGACAACGCCACGGGCAGACCCTGGGAGGGGGCATATTCGTCGCGATGCTGGAATTTGCTGGATCGCTCTCGATCGAAGATGTGAAAGGTTGCCACGTCCGTGGGGAATGCGTAGCGGGGTAAGACGCCCTCGTAGAGCAAGCGGTCGAGCAGCTTGTCGCTGTCGGAACGGGGCGGCTTTTCCTGTTCGACATCTGGATCCTGCTCTTCCGCAACGGCGCCCTTGCCATCGCTTTTCTTCTTGTCCTGCGTCTTTGCGCGGCCGCTCGCGATTGCCTTCTCGATCTCAAGGATGCAATCCTCGGCCATGCCGGCGACAAGCGCGTCGATGCCCGCAGTTGTCAGGTGTTCGGGGAGCCATTTTGCGACACGTGCTTTTAGCTCGGCTTCGTGCTCGTCTAGCCAGGCGGCCAGGTCGTCGCGATTGAGCACGCCCGAGCCGTCGCGGAATGGACCGACCTTACCCAAGACAGAAAACAGGTCGTGCGGTTGCTCAGGATCGAACTCGGGCAGGCGATCTTGGTGATAACACTGCAGCAGAAAGGCGCGGATATGCCGCTTGGCAATATCCTGGTTGTCGAGTGTTAGGAGGGGGTCGACCACCTTTCCCGAGATCATTTCTTCGGGATGCGAGAAGTAGTGCTCATCGTGGCTGTCGACGCTGCCGAAGGCGACAACGGTCGCCACGGCCGTACCGCGGCGGCCGGCACGACCGGCGCGTTGCTGGTAGTTCGCGCGTCCGGGCGGCATGTTGCGCAGCGCCACGCCGGACAAGGCGCCGATGTCGATACCGACTTCCATCGTCGTCGTGCTCGACAAAATGTCGATAGCGACAGGTGCATCGTCCTGCTCCTTCCAAGCGATATTGATGTCCTGGAACAGCAATTCGTTGCGCTCGGCCTTGGAGAAGGCTTCCTCCTGATCGGACGAGTTCAACTGCGCGGTATGCTCGGCGGCGATCAGCGCCAATGGGCGTCTCGATGCGTCGGCCAGGACTTCTTCGGTGGCCCGGCGGTAGTAGGCCTTGCGGGCGCGGAACACTGGGTCGATGAAGGGGTCGACGATCGCGGTCTCGTTTTCGCCACAGTCGACGCAGATCGCCGTGGTCGCGACCGGGCGGTGCACGGAAGCACAGTTCTTGCAGCGAACCCAGGTGCCACCTAGTTCGAGGTGGAGATTTTTCGCCTGCAACCGATGTATCGGTCCAAGCTTCTCGGCAAATGCTTCTAGGAGCGCCGGTAACCAGTGATTGACGAATACCATCTTGGCCGCCTTGTTAGGCAGCAGCTTCTCGACGGCTTTGAACTTGCCGCTTTGTCCTAGTACATCTGTCTGCCACATATCGGCGTCCATTCCCTGAAACCAGATGTGGCCTTTCCGACTCTTCTTGCGCCAGCACCGCAGCCAGAAGCCGATAAGCGACAGTTTTTCCTCGTCGGTCATAGCAAGCCCGGAAATATCAGGCAGCTTCTTCAGCAACTCTTCCTTCTTCCTGCCAGGGCGCACCGTCAACGATCCGAGCGCGATCGCGTCCAGTCCGATGTAACGATCCTGGATGACGCCGAGCAGCTCTTCGAGCAGCGCATCGGGCGCATCCTCGGAGTGGTAGTCGTTGTAGAGCTCGATCAAGGTGTCCTCGTTGACCGTCCTGCTGCTGCCGATGGCAGCGCCGATCTTGAAGTAAGGGGCGAAGGATTCGCCGGACTTCAACTCGGGACGCAGTCGCACCGAGAGGCAGCGGGCGGCGAGCAGCGTCGCGAAATAGGCATCCTGCAGGCTGACCTGTCTGGTGAGTGCGGGCGACTGTTGCAACCGCCGCATGCCCCAGACGAGCAAGGGCCGCAATGCATCGCGCATCGAATAGGTTTGCAGGTTTGGCGCCAAACGTGCGGCGACCTGTCGCGAGTCCGAGAACGCCAACACCTTGCGACCGCGCAGCGGTGCGAAGTTATCGTCGCTCTTTGGCCCGGGAGGCTGGATGTCGATCTGCCGGGCGATGAGCGCCTGGAAGGGCTGGTCGCCCTTGGTCATGTGGTCTTGCACCGAGGACTTGCCGCCGCCGGCCCGACCGCGACAAATGCCGCAGGGGATGAACTGCCCCAGCGTGCCATGGTTGCTATCTTCATCCTCGTCGGCCAAGTCCTTGGCGTTGAGTAACCTGCGATAGACGACTCTGGATCTGTCTCCGCTGTCGAAAGCGTTAAGCCGGCCGGTTTCCACGTCATATGTGACCGGCACGACGGTGCCTTCCTTGAGTGGCTTCTGCAACAGCAAGTCCAGCGCTTCCAACTGCTCGGCTTCGCCGTCGTTGAGCGCGATGTTTGCGCCTGGCTCCGGCCAGAGGGATTGTGGCTCCTCGACGTTGTCGGTATAGGCGCGAGCGTATGGGGCACCGCAGTGGCGGCAGGTGTAGAACTCCAGGCACGTCGCGCCGCAGGCGCAGTGCTTGATCGGCTGGCTGTACATCTTGCCGCAGTAGGGGTTGCTTTCCTCCGAAGTGACCTCCGTACAATTGGGGTCCATGCAGACCCACAGCCCAGGCAACCCTCGGAAGAACCCATGCACGCGGCAGGGCAGCAGACCGTTGCCGCTCGCGGACTTTGCCATGCTGCCTAAGGTCAGGAGATTGGAGAATGCTTGTGCCGCCAGGTCACGGTCGATGCCCGGAAACACCTGCGTCGGTAAGGCGGCAAGACGCTTGGCGCTGCCCATGGTCTTGTTGACGACCCATTGCAGTGGACCGAATGTTTCCAATGCGGCATACAAGTCCTGTTCAATGGACCCGGTGGAAGTCACGCCGCGAAACAACAGGAATGAGGCAATGAGACTGGCCCGCTCCTTTGGAGCTTCAGCTTCCTGCAAGCGAGCGATGTCAATAGCGGCCAGCGCCTGGACCTCAGCCAGCGTTCCCGTCGCGGCTTCGGTGCCCAGCAGCTTGTTGCCTTCGACCGGCTTGAATGTCTCCTCGGCGCAGCCGCTGAGTTGCGCCCCGAAGGTCTTGGCGTACTGGCTGTTACTGAAGCTCGCCGTGGCGCAGATCGCCTGGATGCGATCGGAAGACACGCCAAGGCGGTCGGTCAGTCGGCGGATCAATAAGCCGACCTCGGCACCGCCTGCGCCGCGATACAAGTGCGCTTCGTCGAGGATGATCAGAAACTTCTCGTTCGGATTGCACTCGAGCCAAGCCTTGGTCGCATCGAAGATCGAGCGCTCGATCGGGCGCATCAGCATGTACTCGAGCATCGAGTAATTGGTTACTAGCAGGTCCGGTGGCGTCACCTGGACCTCGTGGCGCGTGATCAACTCGCTATCATCGGGGAGTGCAACCGCACGGACGAATTCGCCGGTGTTGCGATCCTGCCATCGCGTACCTGGCGCGCCGAGCCATGTCGTAAGGCTTGGTTTCGCCGGCCATTTGCCCTTTCCCTGCAATTGCCGCATCAGCGCCCGGGCCCGATCGGCCTCATCGCCGGTCTCCCCTGCCTTACGCTCGATCCTGACGTAGAACTCTTCGAGCGACTTCAGCCGCCGGTCGTCCTTGCCCTTCTCGCGCACGCCCGCGTAGGGCGTGCGGCTGGTATAGCGGGCAAATCGCGGGATGCGACCAGCCCAGCCGGCGAACGCCTGGGTCACGCGTGGGTCGCTGAACATCGAACGCAGTCGCCCGAGCTGATCGTTGACCAGGGCGTTCATGGGGTAGAGCAGCAGGGCGCGGACCGCAGAATCGGTGAAGGCCTCGGGCTTGGAGCTGGCCTCGATCACCAGCTTTGACAGGATCGGCATCAGGAAGGACTCGGTCTTGCCCGAGCCGGTGCCGGTCATGATTAGCAGGTTCTTGCCCCTGACAATCGCTTCCTCGATCGCTTCGGCCTGGTGGGAATACGGCGGGTTGTGCAGCAACGGGGCTTGACCCTGTACCTTGGACGACAACGCTTCCAGCAAGCTCGTGGCCGCTTCAGGCAGGCCGCTGATCTGGGCGAATGTACGGTCTGAAACATATCGTGGTGTGGATTCTAGGAACGGAACCTGATGGATGGTGCCTGGATCGTCGAGCAGGCGTTTGCGCGCATTGACCAACGCTTCGGTGCCGATATGGTAAGTCGCCTCAATGTACTCGGTCAGCGCCTGGTGGAGCTTGGAAACGGATTGCTGGATCGTCGTGGACATCCTTCCCCCTTAGTCGATTTGCTGTAACCACATATAGGACTGCACCAGATCATCGATGCCGTGATCACAATGCCGATCAAGCTCGTAGGCGAGCAGCGCGTCATTGGTAGGCACCTTCTCTCCGTGGATTCTGAGCCTGCGTTCGATCCAAAGCGGCAATGGAGAGAAGAATGCGTAGCGGTCGAGATAATTATCGGTGGGCGTTACGCGGTAGGTTTGTGGCTGACCGGCATGAGCATCGAGCGCGCTCTGGATGCGCCAACCATCGTCGCAGCCACGAAACTTGCCGCCCCGCCACGGCAAGTCCAGGAAGCGAACCGGGCGGCCTTGTTCGAGCTCTACGAAAACCCAAATCGGTGCTCCGAAGGCCTGTGGGCGCCGGCCTACGTGAAAACCCGAGCAGTCTGTGGGTGGGCCCAGCCGCGCTGCGAAACGTTTTCCCGGGTTGTTAGGGCCATACACCTGGAGTCCCTCCAACGTTCCGCGGTTGTCGGTCTCGTGCATGCGGCGGACGGCATCTTCCAGGAATGCTTCGGCGGTATGTTTATGCGGAAGACGCGTCCACGCGGTGTTCGAGATTTCGAGGTATCCGGCTGCACGTAGTTGTAGCGAGATGACATCGCAATCTTCGTCGGTGCGGAGATAGCGCAACTCACGTTGGCGAACCACGTGGGTACGCAGCGCTGTCGGCAAGGAAGCCTGATCTTCTGGCTCAATACCCAGCAACAGGACGGATCCCTCGCGAACGACGAATGCCGGTGGGGCGCAGTAGAGCCAGTCCACGGCCATCACGCCGGGCAAGGACATCGACCCTCCCAACTCTAGTAGGTCACCGATGACGACGAGGCTGTCGAGTACGTCGCGCACGCGCAGTTTGATCGCGTCGGGGGGGGCGAAGCCAGTGAATGCGTCGACCGCGCAACCGACAAGTGCCTCCCTTGGGCAGGGACAGATGGTGACAGCGATCCGGCGCAGGACGCTCCCAAGGAGGGCGGTAGGCAGTTCGTCGGAGGCCGCCTTTGCAGCGGCCACCCCAAGCTGACTTGCCGTGGCGGCAAGTAGTGACTCCCGCGTTAGCGATTTCAGTTCCAATCCCATGACTTTCCCTCCAGCAGCTTCTGCAGGTAACGAACGCTGCGTGCGAGTTCGCCATGCGCGACAAGTGACTGTATGTCCATGGCGATGTCACGGGACGATGCGATGAACCCATCGGGGTCAGTCAAGTATCGAAGCATTCGCTCAACTAGGTGAGGATCAGTACATAGCCGGTATCTGGTGGTGATCTCGAGTAGCCATGGCACGACCTGCGCCGGCACCATATCCAGGGCTTCCCGGTGCGACATGCGTAGCTGGGCCGGGAAGTTC
This sequence comes from Xanthomonas sp. CPBF 426, assembly GCF_903989465.1. Classification (NCBI taxonomy): domain Bacteria; kingdom Pseudomonadati; phylum Pseudomonadota; class Gammaproteobacteria; order Lysobacterales; family Lysobacteraceae; genus Xanthomonas; species Xanthomonas sp. CPBF 426. The sequence continues at coordinate 4,139,476 of NZ_LR861805.1, read as the reverse complement.
ATCCACTCCCCGCGGTTCGTAATGGCGTCACCCAGCGCGGCAATGGCATCGTCGTTCCACGGAGGGTCGCCGATCCAGCGTTCGACATCCATCCATGCCGGGCCGCACACGAAACGGACGAGTGCATCGCGCATCGTGTGCACCACCTTGCCCTTTCTCGCCGCGCCCAATGGGCCGACGACACGAGCGCGCGACCACAAGCCAAGCAGGGCGACATCATCGCGCAAGCGCTCGGCAGATGATGCGAAGCCATTGAGCCGAGGTGCCACGGCTAACTGGGCAAAATCGTTCATCGTTCCCTGGCTTGGTTGGCTCACGACGACCGTATCCAGCCGGTCGCGGCCGGCAACGACGAAAAGCGCGCCTGGTGCGAGAACCTCGATGCCATTGACGCAGTCGTCGTAGTCCAGCGCCTGCGCAGTACAGGGCTGGTCCAGTGGCGCCATATGGCACAGCGCATGGGCGCCCAGTGCGGCTTCGTCGACCAGCCTGATCGTGGTGGCCTGTCGCGACCGGCGCAGTGCCCAGCGTATCGGCCGGCTTTCACGCTCCAGCGACAGCGCGAAAGTGCCGATCTCTTCGGCGCGGATGACCAGGCGGCAGGCATTGCTATCTCCGAGGTTCTCTTGGATCTCGGTCGGCAATCGGCGCCACAGGTGGGTCAATTTCGCCGGCACGACTGTCCTGTCAAACGGCCTTCGATATGGGGCACAGCCTTCGACTTCTAGGAATAATTGAGCTTCACGACCGGCGGGGCCATAGACCTCGAGTTGAAGTTCGTTTCGCTCGAGACTCTCCAGCGACGCATCGATTGGCGTCGCGACCACCATCAGGCCGCCGCGCTGCTGGACTGTTTCGTCCAGGCTCAACGGGTCCCGAACCTCCAGGATCACCTCACCGCGGGAGGCGCCAGGCGATCCGGCTTGCCCGGCACCATCCTTCACTTCGACCACCATGCGGTGCTCCCCCGGCGGCAAGGGAGGCAGTTGCACCCAGGAGGGGCTTTGCACCCCCGTTCGGGAAATCCGTAGCGAAGAAAGGCCATCGAGCGCGACTTCCAAAGCCGCCACGTCGTGATCGACATCGATGCCGAAGCATGGCGTATCGGTCGTGAGCCATTCGCTCCGTCCCTCGCCATCCCAAGATACTGCGGGCAGGCCGGCGGGCCAGATTCTAACTGTCGAGGTGAGAGGTAGGCCTAGCGTCTTCAGCGTCTGCCGGAGGTCTTCAGGCACGTGGGTGGGCAGCGACAACTGGATACCTGTCAGGCCTTCGCATCGCAGGTTGACGGGCCGGAGGGCCGGGTGGGGTCGGAAAGCGTGGCCCGTGCGTGCCATCACGATATATGTCTGGCCTGGTCGGACGTGGCATCCACGAACTTCACGCGCGAGACCGTCGTTGCCGATGCGGCAGACCCAGAGGGGGCCTTCGCTCAACGTAGCCTCCAGGCGCATCAGTTGGTCAAAGACAGGGAGTGGATCCTTGAATCGCAGGACCACGCCGTCGGCGGGCCAGTATTGAAGCCCATGAAGTTTTGACGGGATTTTGAGGATCTGGGCTGGATGCCATTGGCCCGATCCGCCCTCGATCCGCACCCGGGTCTTTTGTAGATGTCTGGCGATTTCCGGGGAGCCGGCGACCAGCGGGGCGAAAGAGGAAATTTGAATAACCAAGTGCCAGGCGTCGTTCTTCGGGCTCAGCAGCAGGGTTGGGCGCAGGTTGAATCGGGGCTGTGCGACGGTCTTGGGACGATCCTGCGGTATGTGAGTCGAGGATCGTTGGTGCTTGACACCACGGATTCGCCGGATGTCAGCGCGAGCTTCTTGCATCCACTCACGGGCTTCTTGCGTCGTCTCCAGATCGGCAACGATGCGTCGGGTCGCCTCGGGTGAGAGCGGCAGGTTCTCGGTCTCCGCACCCAGCAGAGCCAGGGCGATACGGCCGACCATGTCCTCCTGCTCGCAGAATTCCCGGAAGCGCGACGAAGGGTGGGCCGTCCGATGGCGGATCAGGCGACCGATGGCGAGTGGACTGCTGTCCGCGGCGATTTGGTAGCGATTTTGGTGGATCGACCTGGCGAACTGGTACTGCAGATCCTTAGGTAGGATGGCATGGGTGACCGGCCAGGCAATGATGCGGAACTGATCTGCCCAGGTGCCCGACGGATGAGCACCGTTGTAGGTGCTGGCGAAGCGCCGGAACCACATGCGAATCCGGTGTCGCCCCTTGTTTGTGTCGACCGCACGCCAAGCCGGTAATCGATCGTTGAAGGTCTGCCAGTACTCGGCGCCGGCATAGTCGTATCCGATCTCGGTGGCGAACACGACCCAAGCGAGCCAGAAGGCTTGGTTGAGCCTGCCATAGACGAGTTGTTTCGAAAGCACATCGGACAGTGCCGCCATGTCGATTGTCAACCCGTGTTCCAGCGCGAAGATGTGCCGATTCTCCGTGCATTCCTCGGAAATTTGCCCGAACCGGGCTTCCAGCTCCTGTTGGAAGGCGGGCAGTTGCATCGCTAGGACTGTGCCCGCCTCCTTTTTTGCGGCTCGACGAGCGAGACGCGTGTGCCCGAGGATTCCGAAACCAGATCGACCAGATTCTGTCGGGTCCATTGCCGATAACCGTTCTCACGGGCGGCACGGGGGATCAGCCAACGACGGCAGGCCAAGGCGCCTACTTCCTCGACCATCTTAAGGTCGTACAAATCGAGTTCGGCAACCTCACCCTTCAAGAACGCGACTGTGTTGCTGGCCATTTCGCAGATGAAGACTTCGCGCTTGACACCGTGCATCATCAAATTCGAACGCTCGCCGATCATGTCCAGCGCCGCTCGGGTTGCGCGCATCTTCCAGTTCGGTCCCTTGCCGAACTCGTGTCCATCGGCGTACCGGTGATCCTTGGTGCGCAGGTAGTCCCGCAATTCGAGGAACAACCGATCTGGGATATGAAAATGGCCGTAACCGCTTGAGTACCCGATCGGCTTTAGGTAGTACTTCCCGTCGAGCTTGATTCGGTTATAGATTGAAGACCGCCCCATTGACGAGGTAGTCGTGATGGCCGCTAGACGCGCTTGGTTGACCTTGCCTGAGATGACGCCTTCGCGGGCGCCATAGGCCGCTAGAAAATCTTGATAGATCTCCCGAGTGCGCAGCAGGGACGCCACCACCTTGCCGCCCAGCAATTGATTGTAGGGTGGTACGGCGCCAAGTACGTATGCGTCCATCGTATGGATCAACTGAGTGCCGCGCTGCTCACCTGTCCAGCCGAGGTACTCGTCTCGGGTGCGTAGATTGAATACTGGATCACCGATGGCAAGAATACCCATCAGGCGTTCGTGTCCGTCGTCCCAAACGAGATAGCGAAGGCGTCGGCCAAAACCGGGGGATACCGGTACCGACCAAGTTAGGGAGGCGAGCTTGAATAGATCAGCCTCTAACGTGCCACTAGCCACGCGTTCGAGTCGCGGCCGGACCATGGTCGGATCGATCTCTGCTCCAATTGCGAAGTACGGCGCGAGCTTGGGAAACTTCGATTGCAAGAAGTCTTTTTGCTTTGCTGAGCGTTCTGCTCGCTGCAACCTGTGGGCCGCACGGATTGCTTCCTTGCCGTCAGCCGGCAAAGATAGAACCCCGTGTTCGTCACGTTCGAACCCAACCCGATGAAGATGTCGCCGGATCTTGCGCTTGAGGAGCGCCTCCCGGGTCATGATCCTGACGACTTTGTTGCCCTTCTTCGCCAATGTTTCCCCTCCTCGAATTCCTTCCTCCCATTGTAGCAACGATCTAGGGATTGTCTGATCAATGCCGCAAGCAGACGGGAAAGCCGTCCAGGGTTGCGTACACCTCGTTCAGCCCCGAGATTTTAGCCGTCTTCGGCGCATTTTTGATGAGTTTCCTGGACTATAGACGCACCTCGACAATATAAGACAATAAGTGCTTTCGCTTCAGTCGCAGGTTCAATAGCGCAAACAGCGTCAGCACCTATGCCGTGTTCTTCGCCAAATAGCGATAGTGCATCTTGACGTAGCCAAACTAGTGTCTGCTTGCCCGAAATGCGCGTCCACCTTGGCACGCAGGCTGGCCTTGGCATGCTCCCAACGCTGCGCCCGCTTCAATTCGCGTTTGTTCTTGATCTGCTTCAGCTTCGAGGACTTCTCTGCGATCAGGTAGCGCAGCTTGCGCTTGCTCGCCATCTCCTCGCGCTTCTCCAGTCCGATATAGCCACTGTCCCCCGCTCACCGTGTCCTCCTTACCATGCAGCAATTTTTGCGCCTGCGTGATGTCCGCAGCGTTGGCCGCCGTGCATTCCACGTGGTGAACGAACTCGGATTAATCATTCAAGCCAATGTGCGCCTTCATCCCAAAGTATTACTATTTGCCCTTCTTGGTCTGGTGCATTCCGAATCACGCTTGCTATCCTTCTTGGCCGAGCTGGGTGCAGACATGATTGTGCATCCATGATCATTTCACTACGCAAGCTCTGGTCCTTGCGTGACAGATGCGCGTTCACCCGATCGAACAGCTTGCGCGACAGATCGTGCTGTTCCAGCAAATGGCGGAACTTGAGCATCGTGGTCTCGTTCGGCACCTCAGCCAGGCCGCCGATTTTCGCAAAATGCCGCATCGACACCGTGTCGTGCAGCGCCTCTTCTGCCCAAGGGTCGCGCAGCGCGTACCACCGCTGTAGAAAGTGGCTCCGCAGCATTGTCTCCAGCCGATACGGCTGTCGCACAGGCTGACCCGAATTCGGATAGTGCGGTTCTATCAGCGCCAGCAAAGCTTTCCACGGCACCACCTGATCCATCTCGGCCAAAAACACCTCGCGCCGCGTCCGCTTACGCTTGCCGTCGTACTCCGCGTCGCCAAAGGTAAGCTGCACCGAAATCGTCCGCTCGGGCCGTTGATCGATTGTCGCAGATCAGGCTGCTTTGTTCAGAGCTTCCTTAGACTTCCTAGCAAGGAACTATGAAGAGTGCCCTGATGGAGTGCTGCAACGGGAAGATGAGAGCACGCTGTCTCAGCCCGTGGCTCACTTTGAGTCTAAGGAACAAAAAGCAGCTGAATCGACTTGGCGGCTATCAGGCTGAGCCCGTCTAACAAACCGGACTCAGAAAGCAAGTTGCAAGCGGCGCAGTTGAGGCACCTGCCAGCAACGCGGACATGTTATGCCTTCAACCCACGGTCAACTTATGCTTTAAGGAACAGCGAGTTAGTCCAAGGCTCGCGGGAAGCTACTCGAAAATAGCTGTTTTGGGTCTTTTGACGTCCAGTGGTATCCAGTTGCATCCGGCGACATAGTGAGTCGGGCTGTGAGTCGTGGAGCGGCAACGGGTTGCTCCGACTCACAAATATCTGACTCCCCTGCTCACGGATGCCAAGCTTCGCGCGCTCAAACCTAAAGTGGCCGCCTTTCGGGTGGCGGACTCGAACGGCCTCTGCATAGAGGTTCGTCCCACGGCCTCGGAGGCTTGGTGCTACCGCTATCGGTATGCCGGCAAGCCACGCATTGTGACCATCGGCGAATACCCAGCCATGTCATTGATGCAGGCGCGCGCGGAGCGCGTGCTGACCTCCAGGCCGAAAAGATAGTTCAGGCCGGCGTTGACCTGCATGACCCCCAGGCCGAGCGAGGTGGCCAGGCCGAAGATGGTCCCTAGCGCGGCGAACGCATCCACTGCGTGTCCGAGCGGGCCGTGGACGCGATCTCCAATCAGCGGATAGAGCGCAGATCGCACGCGCAGCGGCAGGTTGTGCCGATACGCGAAGTAGGCCAGGGAAAGTGCGACGACAGCATGGATCGCCCAGGCATGGATGCCCCACTGGAAGAAAGTGATGCGCATCGCCTGACGCGCCGCCGCCGATTCCGGCAGGCCGACCGGCGGAGTGCGTAATGAATGATGGGTTCGGCGACGCCGAAGAACATCAGCCCGATGCCCATGCCTGCAGCGAACAGCATTGCAAACCAAAAGCCATAGTTGGAATCCGGTGGACGGTGGTCCGGCCCCAGCTTGATGCGGCCATAACCGCTCACCGCAACCCCGATCACGACTGCCAGGAATGCGGCGACAGCCAGGATGGTGAACCAGCCGGCATCGTTGGCTGCCCAGGTCTTGGCCGCAGTGACCAGCGGGTAGCGACTGCTGGCGCAAAGGCTGCTAGTGCAAGCAGGGCGATCACGATCGTCGCGGTCGGGATAAACACCTGCGGCAGGATGCGCTGGCGGACGGCGGTGACCGACCTCGGCTCTCGACCCTCGACTGACAGAATCCGAACAAATGCGCCCCTACGATTGCAAGCCCGCCATTAGATTGCGGTCAGGGGCTCCCCTGCCGTGATGCGAATGACCGAAAGTCTCCCCTCAACGCAAAAAGGAAAACACTGTGGCCCTCACGATAGTTACCGGAGCCGGAAGTGGCATGGGCCGAGACATCACGCTGTCGGTGGTCGCAGCTGGCCGGCCCGTCCTGGCGATTGGGAGACGTGCGCATTCCCTGAGGGAGACTGCCTCGCTCAGTGCAGATCCCGCATTGGTGTCGATCGCAACTGGCGACTTGTCGGTCGTCAGCGATGTCGAATCAGTGGTTGAAACGATTGGCGATCAGGCATTGCATGCGATCGTCGCTACGGCAGGCGGTCAGGGAGAATTCAAGCAGCCAGGCGGTTCGGTCGGGGCCATCGAAGGGGCGTGGTCCGATGCCTTAGGTAAAAACCTGTTCAGTGCCGTGCTGCTGATCGAGGCGGTGCTTCCACGGATGGAAGCGGATGGCCGCATCGTTCTCATCGGCTCAATGGCGGGCCTGGACGGGCAGGGCGGACCTTATGCAACCGCTAAGGCTGCGCTGCACGGCTACACCCGCGACCTTGCACGGCGTGTGGGCAAGCAACGCATCACGGCCAATGCTATCGCTCCAGGCTTTGTCGGTGATACCGAGTTCTTCGAAGCTGGCGGCTTTGGCGACAGCGCCAAAATGGTGGAAGGGATAGCGAAGCAGACATTGGTGGGCCGTGTCGGCAAGCCCGATGACATCACCGCGTGTGTCGAATGGCTGCTCTCGCCGCGTGCCGGATGGATCACTGGGCAAACCATTTCAGTCAACGGTGGCAGTTTGCTTGCGTAAAGGGAAACCTTAGCTCCTACATCGGCGTGAACCACCGTCATAGCCGCTGACTGGAGCTTCAGGCAGCGGTATCTGGAATCAATTTCAATATCTTTTATAAACTACATAATCGGCTATAGAAGAGAGGGTTGTGCCTGGGTGGTTGACTGATTTACTTGTCCTCGATGGACTTCAGAAAATGTGCCATTTGGTGGGCAGGGCGATGCCAACCACGGCTACTTCCAGCCGGCCACCTGCGCGATAACGGTCGGGCAGTGGGCTGCAGGAGCTGTTCGGCGCCATGCCGGGAGTTGTTGTTACGGCTGATGCGGTAAGCCCTGCTGGTACACACTGACGCTTCGCAGATTGGATAGCTTTTCACTGTGCGCCACTTCAGCGTCGTCAATGTCGGGCGGGGGGGCGGGGCGCTCCCGTTACTCCCCCCCTCAGCGTCCTGTGTCGGAGTCAGTTCACGCCGACTCGTGCGATCAGCTTGCCACTCACCCCACCCCCGAGGTGCTCCAGGGCCTGAGGCACATCAGCGAAGGCCACGACTTGGTCGATGGGCATCGAGATTTTTCCCTCCGAGAAGAACTTACCGAGGACAGTGACGGCATCTTCTTGTTCTTCGGGGGTACGCACGCTGTGCAGTGCACCGGTGACGGAGATGCCTAGCGTTAGGATCTTGAGCGGCTCGATCCTCGGGAAATCTGCCCCGCCTGCAAAACCAACCAGGACGTATCGCCCGCCGATGGCTATTGCCTCGAGCGCCGGTTCCGCCAGTGGATTGCCAACCGTGTCGTACACGATGTCGGCGCCTCTGCCGTTGGTGATCTTGCGTACTTGTTCGCTCAGTGACTCCGTACCGGTCACGATCACGTGGTCAGCTCCTTGTCGGGTGCAGAATGCGGCTTTATCAGCGCTTCTGACGGTCGCAATCACCCTGAGGCCCAGCGCTTTGCCAAGCTGGATTGCTGTCGAACCTGTGCCACCACTTCCGCCCAGCACCAACAGAGTCTCGCCGACGCCTGCGCGAGCGCGATTGACTAGTCCTACATAGGCTACGTGAAACGTGCCGAGAAACGCCGCGGCCTGCTCGTCCGGCATGTCATCGGCTGCAGGTACCGCTCCATCACTCGGCGAGATGCAGTACTCGGCCAATCCACCCGAACCACTTATGAAATTGGCGCCGCCGATCACACGCGTGCCGACGGGGAAGGGATATCCAGGCCCGGCCACCTCCACGATCCCCACCACTTCCTGGCCTGGCGTCACCGGTGGCTGCGGAGTCAAGAAGTAACGCCCTTCCAGCATCATGCGGTCTGGCAGACCGATGTTCGTCGCCAGTACCTTGAGCAGGGCCTCTCCGGGCCCAGGGCTGGGTATGTCAACGTCAACCAGCTCCAGCACATCGCTGGGTTTTCCGAAGGAGCTCGCCTGCCACGCCTTCATATGCATCTCCAAATTATTAAATGAACAGTGCACGCGCGATTTTGACCACCGTTTCTGCGTCGGGGGATGCGCGCTCGCCCACGCGCTCGGCAAACACCTGCGCCGACAGGTCACGGCGCTTGGGCAGGCGGTCCCGCTCTGCAGACGCTAGTGCAGGCCCCATCTCGTCGAAAGTCAGGTCGGTGATGTACACCGGCGAGCCGGGTTGCTGGCGCCAAGAATCGGCGAGACATCCAGCGTAGAAGCCATCAAATCCGGTGTCTTCCACCAAGCGCAAGGCAATTTCCTGATCCTGTGGCCGGTCTGCCGAGACGGGAAGGGCAATGCGCCCCTGCTCACCCTTGCCGCGCCCGTTGATTTCGAAAGACAGCATTCCAATGGAGTTCCACGCCTTGGCGATGGGCCTGCCGAAGTAGTCACGTACCCATTCGCTTTCTGCCTTGTCACCATCAAGTTCAGGATTGACGGGGTCGCGTCCGGGGAAGTAGTTAGAAATATCAATGACCGTTGTCTGCTCGGGCAGGCCCGCTACCAAGTGCCTGATCTTCTCGAAGCCGGGATGGGGCATGGCCAGGATGACCACGTCCACATCCTGGAGCGCCTCTTCTGCTGTTGCGGCATGTGCACCCGTCTCAAGAATTTCTTCAGCGATGCTGCCAGGGCCGCGGGAGTTTGCGACCTTGACGTCATGCCCCGCTGCGGCGAGTTTCCGGGCTAGGACTCGACCCATGAACCCGGTTCCAAGTATTCCTATCTTCATGGCAATAGAACCTCTTGTTGGCGTTACATCTGTAGTGCGCGACTGATCCTGGTGATCGTGCAGGCGTCTGGATTGACCCCGTGACCGAACCGCTCTGCAAATATCGCGACCGACAAGTCGCGACGTTTGGGAAGCCGGTCGCGCTCGGCCGCAGCGAGTGCAGCACCGATTTCTGGGTAGGTGAGATGGGTGCAATACGCTGGCGAGCCGGGCTGCTGTCGCCAGGAGTGCTCAAGCACGCCTGCGTCGAAGCCATCGAAGCCGGTATCGTTTACCAGTGCCATTGCCACTTGCCGGTCACGGGCACGGTCGGCGGCGACAGGGATGGCGATGCGTCCGGGATGTCCCTGTGGTCGGCCGCACTCGGCAAAAGGCGCCGCAGCGACGGCGTTCCATGCTTTGACAATGGGCCGGCCGAAGAAGTCCTGGACCCACTGGCTCTCGACGGCGCCAGACTCAATTGCAGGATTGACCCGATCCCGTTGGGGGAAGTAGTTCGATGTATCGATCACAGACGTCTGCGCGGGGAGCGGTGTAACGAGGCGTTTCGCCTCGGCAAAGCCGGCGTGTGGCATCGACAGGATCAGAACTTCGACACCGTTCGCAGCTGCCTCGGCGGTGGCCGCCTGCGCTCCAGTTGCCAATGCATGCAGATCAACCGTCTCAGGGCCACGCGAATTGGCAACTTTCACGAAGTGTCCAGCCGCAGCCAGCTTCCGCGCGAGCGTCGTACCGATACTGCCCGCGCCCAGAATTCCTATTTTCATATGGTTTTTCTTATCCTCATTGGCGGCATCCTTAGATGCCGATCATTCCGGCGCTGGGTGGGCCAGCCCTTCGAGGGTTTTGCACAGCGACTGGATCTGCGCCTCCGTCAACTGACAGGCTGCTTTGATCTGGCCGTTAACCGCACGGATCTCACGTTCTATCGCTCGGCTGGCGTCAGTAAGGTCGACCAGCACCCGACGTTCGTCGTCCAGGTCACGTGTGCGGGTCACCATGCCAGCGACCTGCAGGCGCTTCAGCAGCGGGGTGAGCGTGCCTGGATCCATTCCAAGGCGGGACCCCAATTCGCCTACGGTCTGTGGGGCACCGTCTAGCAGGTTCAGGATGACCAGGTACTGGGGGAAGGTCAGGCCCAGTGGTTCCAATAGGGGCTTATGCAGCCGCGTCACTCGGCCAGCCGCGCCATAGAGCGCGAACGAGAGCTGCTCACCTACGCCCTGCTGTTTCCGTGCCATAGTTGTCCTGCATTTATTTGGTGCACCATATAACGGTACACGATTTAATGGCAACTTGGCTATTGAGCTCGACGCTGACATGCGGCGAACAGCGACTCTGACGAGGGCAAGTGAGTCCTAGATCCCTGCGCCGTCGATGCTCAATCGCACCGCGCGTTCCAGGTCGCTGCGCGTAAACGGCTTGACCAGGATGCCGGTGTAGCTCCGGGATACATCCCCGGCATTGAAGTCGTGGGGGGTAGCCCGAGGCGGAAAGGATACGCAGCTCAGCCAGATGGGCCTTGGCCCTACGTGCAAGCTCCCAGCCATTTATGGCCGGCATGACGATGTCCGAGAGCAGCAGGTCGACCTTGACGGCCACTGTTCATCGGGTTGTAGCGGCTCAGCAATAGGGTCGATGTCGCGGCACAAGTGATCGCGCTTCCGGAATTGAATGGGCTGCGCTGCGGGCACCGTTAGCTGGCACCGTCCAACAGCTGGCTGTGCATACTGTGGGTGGCGTTGTCGCACCAGCCCAGGCACTTCTGGTCGTCGTACCCAGCGAAGACGCTCTGGAGATCCAGGCCACCGTGCTCAACGAGGACATCGGCTTCGTGCGGCCGGGTCAGGATGTGATCGTGTAAAGTCGATAGCTTTCCATATACCCGCTACGGCTACCTAACCGGCAAGCTAGTTAGCGTCTCCCATGACGCCGTGCAGGACGAACTGCTGGGCCTAGTGTTCCCTGCCCGGGTGAAGCTGGAGCGCGTCGCACTGAACGTCGATAATATACGTGTGCGGTTGAATGCCGGGATGAGCCTTAGCGCAGAGATCAAGACGGGCAAGCGCCGGGTCATCGACTACCTGCTTAGTTGTTTTCAACAGCACACCACTGAATCCCTGCGCGAGCGCTGACACATGCTGACCCTTTCGCTGATCTATGTGGGCATCGTGTTCGTGTCCGGAATGCTCGGCTGCGGATGCCGGGTGCGGGTGGCCGCACATCGCCTGGCAACCGAGTCGATCGACAGCCCTGCGAAGGGCACGCGCTGGACGAATCGATACCTATTCTTCAGCTTCTGGCACCTGTTTGTCTCGCTCTTCTCGCTCGCTTTAATGCTGCCTTTGATGGATCTCCTCATCAACCACGGCGTACCCGGCAGGGCCCTGCCGGGCCTGTATCTGTTGTTGTGCCTGCCGTTGGCCAGCGTCTGCTACTGCATTGACCTGCGGCTTACACGCCGCTGCGATCCCCGGAAGCGGGCAGGGCGGCTGGCGCTTCGCAAGCGCCTGAGAGGGTCTTGATCCTTTCTGGACGTCCACGTGCTTCACGGGTTTCCACCTGAACTCCAACCGCAAGGAACGCGCCGCCATGACCACGTCCAACAAGACCATCTACTTCATCCAGGGCGACCTGGACGCGCCGCCTCCACCAGAAAAGCCGGATTCGCCTGAAGCGATACGCTGGTTCCAGAAGCGTACCTGCTGGAGATATCGCACTTTCTGCCTGATCCGGGCAAGTTCCTGGAGAATCCGTGCTGAAACCTGATTAAGTACGGGCCCTTCCTTACCCCGGCCCGTTGCATGGCTCCACAGGTGTAGAGGCGGTCCGGACCGCCGCCCGAGTGTAGGGATTCGCAGGCGTCGCTGCGCTCTAAGCATGCTCGCTCCGATCATCACGGCGCCGGCTGTCGGATTTGCCGGAGTGCAGAAAAACCCACCCGGGAAGTGCGCAGGCGTGGCGGGGCGACGATTGCGCGCGGCGAGGCGGACAACGAAATATTAGAGGCACCGCAACCCCTCCTGCGGTCAGGCTCTAGGCACGAGGAAGCCGCGCCCTGACGGCTTGTTTGCGTGATACGCCGTTTGGTCGGTCAATGCTTGCTTTGCTTGGTCTCGACCATGTCTGAGCGATTCATGCCAAGGCTCAGGCCCGTAGGTAGATCTGAGGCTGTTGCAATGAGCATAGGAGTGCTCGTGATGATTCGCCCGCTGTCCAGCACAGCGTAGGATGGGAACCACCTAAGTGCTTTGGCGTCGAACTCGTACACTAGCTTGGAGGCCGGGGTTCCTCGCCGCGCTAGCGCAGAGATCAAGTTAGCCCCTTCAGTAGCAGCATGGGATAGCGCTTCATGCGCAGCATAGTTCACTGAAATGTCATTTCCTCGAATTAGAAAACTGACATGGCAGTCCTGCTGATTGCTATCAATACAGACTAGAGGGGCCTTACGCTTGCTAGCCTTAGCAATAAATTCTTTCAGCCAGTTGTTGAAGCTTGAGTAGGCGGCCTTTCCTGCCTCCGTCGCGAATCCTTTGACTAGAGGGTTCCACACCAAGAATGCAAAACCGATTCCGATTCGGACGAGCTCTTGAATTGATTCGCTGGCATTGAGTGATAACTGAGTTTCCTCTACGGGAAGTGGAGCGTCTAGGACAGCATCCTCAACCCAGCCATCAGGTAATTCCCGAGGATCCCAGGCAATCTCTATCCGTGTGTTCGCGTCCAATTTGTTCGATTCGCTTATATGGTCTCCAGGAAATTGATCCAATTGCAGATCGGCAAAAGTGACAGCTTGATCACGTGTGTAATAGCCTAGGATCGCTGCGACAAATCGCTGTCCTTGCTGCGCCTGAAAAGCTGCAGCCTCAAGTACTTGGCCAATAGGGCGGCCAGGGTCATGGTTATGTAGCAGCTGGAGTGGTTCCAGCGCTAACGCTCGTAATAAGGAGTCGGGACTCGCCTCCACGATGAGCGATCCGTCCGCAGCACGAGCATCTGTCCAGATCACTCCCGCAGCGATCAGCTCATAGATGCCACCCTCATGTCGAGCGGTGGCTCCCTTTGCCCACAAGCGTGCCTCAAGGGTTTCGGTTAGAAGATCTGACATGCGGCATAGCCTCTAAAGAACTGACGGACATTGCCTTAGCACAGCGCTGGCGCCAGAGCTGCACATCCCGGGGTCTTGATTGTGCTCCAAAGGCGTGGCGCTGTACGACAATATGAAAGTCCTGACAGTAACTATGGTGGTAACTGTCACTACTTAGATGGTCTAATCCTTGCAAATATAGGGATTCGGGCCGAAGTGTGGTTGAGGGTGGGCCAATAGAAAGCAGGCACTTGGACGCGCGCCCAAGTGCCTTTTTTTGTGGCTCGGAAACTATCGGGGAACGTCGTGTCCTTCTTCACTGATCGCGTAGTCGGCGTCTTCTGGATAAGCGATTACGTGTGCGGTGGTCATCGTACGGCTCCATCGCCGTGCGCGTGCCTGCGCAGCCAAGTGAGGACATCAACTGCCGGGTCTTCATGCATGCAGACATGCAACCGGCCCAGCACCACGCTCTGCGCATCGCCGCCTGGCAACACGTCATCAAAGCCGGTGGCTTCGCAGGCGATCAGGACCGGCGGCAGACCGGGTTGCGCGTGGGAATGCAGCATGGCCAGCACATAGCCCTGCATCATTTCGAAGCTGAGGGTGACGCCCGTGCAGACGCGGAACTGTTTGCTCGTGCTCATCGCCGCACCTGCGCATGCAAGGCGTCGACTGCAGCGAGCGCTGCTTCGCAGTCTGCAAACGTGAGGGCGTGGACGGCCTTGTCTGTATTTGCGGGGCGTGCCAACCGGCTCAGCCACGCGGTATGGCTGCATTCGAAGGTATTGGCGATCAGGCCGACATGCTGGGCAATCTGACGCGCCGCAGACGCGGGTGTTTCTTGGGTGTCGTAGGACATGTGGATTTCCTCAGGTTTTGGAAATTCGTCACCCCGACGCCAATCCGGGTGACGGACGGTACGCGGTTGGCGTGCCGGCCTGAGGACCGGTGGGCCTTGCGACCCCCGCGCACCGCCCGCCATAAAGCTGGCCGGCATGCGCCCGCGACGATGCGAGCGATAAAAAAAGCGCCATGCATCGATCGATGGGCGCTGGTGCGCCTCAGGTTCCGGGACGCCAATCCCGGTCGCCGAATATGCGGCGACGCACGCATCCTCGCTCCAGCTCATGGCGCGTGTCAACGAGAAAGCATTGGAGTTGGCAGAGCTCATTTCGAGAAACTCCGGCACTACGTAGGCGTGCCTGACGCTCTTTCGGGCTGGGCGCCGTAGCCGGCGAGCGAGCACACGCGTTGCAGGTCAAGGCAGGCAACTATGTCGTCCAACCTCTGATGCCAGGCACTGGCCAAAGCGCCCGTCTGCTCGCTAGCGGTTGTCACGCGCACCGCCTGTCTGCTGTCTTGTCCAAGCCACCAAGGTCGTTGAAGGTCCACCACGACGCCCGCCTGGGGCGGGGCTGGTCATTTGACACGGGCGGCCTGTACGGTAATATGCCGTACAAATAGGAGCTTGCAATGACCGACGCCGCTGCCCGTCTCGACCTGCGATTGAACCCGGCCGACAAGGCGAGGATTTCCCGTGCCGCCGATCTGCGTGGCGTGCCACTTTCGGCCTTTGTGCGTGATGCGGTCATGCGCGAGGCGGAGAGCGTCATGGCCGCCGAGTTGACAGTGACGTTGTCGGCGGAGGAATCCAAGCGATTCCTGAAAGCCTTGGACGCACCCTTCCAGCCCAATGCCAAGTTGAGGAAGGCGCTCGCCCGCGTCGCGCAGGGCTAAGTGCGTGCCAATCGTTGAGCAACTCCAGCCAGAGCGGCACGACCGCAACGGTTTCAGCTGCGGGGAGTCGACACTGGATGCGTATTTGCGGCGGCAGGCGGTGCAGCATCACAGCGATGGCATCAGCACGACCCATGTCCTGGTGGATGATGAGGTTGCTGGCAACATTCTGGGCTACTACACCTTGTCAGCGGCCCAGCTCTTGCTGACAGCGTTACAGGAGCAGGATCGCAAGCGCCTGCCCAACTACCCGGTGCCCGCGATCCGGATGGGACGCTTGGCGGTTTCATCAGCAGAGCAGGGTAAGGGGCATGGGGATTACCTGCTGGCACATGCGATCGCTCGTTGCTTGAGTCTGCGGGAGCAGTTGGGCGTGCGAGTGCTGCTGGTGGATGCCTTGCATACGAAGGCAGCCGGGTTCTACAAGAGCTACGGATTCCGTGAGGCTGCAGAGAGTGCGCTGACACTGTATCTGCCGTTGGGGACTTCGTAGTCGGGCCCAACGTCGTTGTTGAGACCCTCGGCCGCTGCAATGCATGGAAGCCGCGATGTGGCAGATCGAAGGTGATGTGCTCGACATTCGTCGGTCTGTCTCAAACCAGCATCGATTGCTGGGCGGCGATACCCGCCGTGGCGCCCTGCCATGATGCAGTGGTGACCGAGGCCATTCCGGGATTGGCGAGGTCGCCTGCGGCGTAGATGCCGGGCATGCTGGTTTCGCGGCGCTCGTCGACCTTGAGGGCGATGCCGGTTGGCGTATTGACCGTGGCCAGGCCCAGCGATTCGTGCAGGCTTGCCGATGGCGTGGTGCGCGGATGCGCAAACAGGATATCGACCGCAACGTCGGAGCCGTCATCGATGCTGATGGTGGCACCGTGGTCCCCGTGACGGGCAATCCCGGTCATCCGGCCATCGGCCACAGGCACGTTGCGGCCTGCCAGATCGGCCCGCAGCTCGGGTGCGATGGCGTGGCCATCGGCAAAGACCGTCAGCCTGTTAGTCCAATCGTGGAACAGCCGGACCTGGTGCATCGACTGCGGGCCGGACCAGACCAGGCCCCAATGTTGCGAGGCGACTTCGAAGCCATCGCAGTAAGGGCAGGGCACGATGGATGTCCCCCAGCTTTCGGCATAGCCCGGCACCGCAGGCATCTGGTCGACAACGCCATAGCTCAGGATCAGGCGACGCGTCTTCAGGCTTTCGTGATCGTCGGTGAGCACGCAGAAATCGTCGATAACGCCTGACACCCGCTCGGCCCGCGCATCGATCAGCCTGATCGTTGGATAGCGCGCAAGTTGCTGCCGGGCCTCGACCAGGATGTCCAGCGGTGGCTTGTGATCGTGGCCGAGCACGCCGTGCGAGTGTCCGGCAAAGCGGTTACGCGGCCGGCCGGTGTCCAGGACAGTGACCTTGCGGCGGGCACGGCCAAGCTGCAGGGCGGCGGCGAGACCTGCAAAGCTGCCGCCGATGATGATGACGTCATCCATAGGAATAGGTTCCGAGCTGTCAATGAAAGAGGCCGCCGGCCTGGCGAAACGCCTGGAGCTGGAAACGCGCCAGCCTGCGGGTTGCTATTTTTGGTACTGGTTAGTATCCTAAATACAGAATTAGGATACTGTCAAGGACTCAAATTCGAGTGGCCCAGAACAGTCAAAGCCGGCGCGGCCGGCCAACCAATGCGGCGCTTGGTCAAACGATCATCGACGCTGCCTATGCGCTTTTTGTGGAACTGGGCTTCCAGGCGACCACATTGGACAAGGTCGCCCAGCGGGCGAAGATCTCCAAGCTCAGCATCTACCGGCACTTCGAGAGCAAGGAGGCGCTATTCAGCGCGGCCATCGCAGACCGGTGCCACCAATTTGCGCCGCAGGTGTTTTCTGAAAGCGTCGGCGGCTCGGCTGAAGACCAGCTGATGGCCGTTGGATCATCGCTGCTTCGCACCCTGTTGAGCCCGGATGTCCGCAGCGTTGAAGCCATGGTCATGGCCGACAAGACGAACCAGAATTCATTGAGCAGGCTCCACTACGAGGGCGGCCCCGCGTATGTCATTGCCCAAATCGCGGCGTTGTTACGTCAGTTGCATGAGCGGGCACTGCTGGACGTGCCCGATCCTCTCGGGTCCGCGCGCTTGTTTGCGGCGCTTTTCAAGGGAGCCGACCTGCTGATCATCGCGCGCTTCGATGCGCGGAAAGCAGAAGACAGCCATGAAATCGAGTCCTACTGCCGGTCGGCTGTCGGAATGTTCATCGCCGCCCATGGTGGCAGGCGCCACGCGCCTGGATAGCGTGGTGCTCTGCAGTCGGCTCAGCGATCTGCAGGCGTTTGATTTGAGGTTGGCCGGGAAATTGCCGCGCAATTAGCTGCGGCTGGGCGGTCTTGCCGTCGGCAGCGCATGGTCTTGGCGGTCGTCGTTGCCAGTGTCGCGCGCCACCTGGCATTCGGCGCCCGTTGCCCAGCGTTTGTGCGCGCGCTATTGCAGGTCGATGGCGCGCCGCCGGCAATCACGCATGCCGCCAGCGCAAGGGACGACGCGTCACTCGCGTCCACCTCCATGCGCGCTGCAGCCCCGCGCAGAAGCATGCCGCTGCGCGCTGCGATATCCTATGGAGGCGAATTCGCAGGGCGCAGCGGCAGCTGCCGGCGGTGCATCGACGCGGTGGATGCGTCTTGTCAGGTTGCGATCAGGTTGCGGCCGGATAGTCGATGTAACCCTCGGCACCGCCGCCGTAATAGGTGTCGCGATCCGGAGTGGCGAGCGGGACACCTGTCTGCAGGCGGGCGACGAGGTCCGGGTTTGCAATGAAAGGCTGGCCGAACGCGGCTAGGTCGATCACCCCCTGGTCGATCAACCGAGTGGCCCATTCCAGGGTCAATTTGCCCGCAAGGATCACGGTGCCGCCGTAGCTGCGCTTGAACGCTGCGAGGAACGTTTCGCTCATGTCGGGAGAGCCGTTTGCGTGGTTGTCGTTTAGATGCACATACGCAAGCCCACGCTTGGCCAGTTCTTCGGCCAGATACAGGTAGCTGGCCTCGCTCTCCACGTATGCGGGCATGTCGAATTGGCGATTGTTCGGTGCAAGGCGGATTCCCACCTTGCCCGAGCCGATGCGCGCTGCCACTGCATCCACGGTCTCGAGAATGAGCCGCGCCCTGTTCTGCAGCGAGCCACCGTAGGCGTCGACACGGTCATTGGTGATCGGGTTGAGGAACTGCTCGAAGAGGTAGCCATTGGCCGCGTGGATCTCGATGCCGTCGAAGCCTGCATCGATCGCGCGTTGGGCCGCCTGTTCGAAATCCCTGACGATGCCCGGCACTTCTTCGGTCTCGAGCGCGCGCGCCGGGCTGGGCTCAGCCGTCCCTCGCGTTCCGTCCTCGCGGTAGATGAATGCAAAGCTCTTGGAGCTGGATGCAACCGGGCGCGTGCTCGCGCTCACCGGATCGGCGCCATTGGGCTGTAGCGAGGTATGCGACATGCGGCCCACATGCCACAGCTGGGCGAAGATCTTGCCTTGCCGCGCATGCACTGCATCGGTCACCACCTTCCAGCCGGCAACCTGCTCCTGCGACCAGATGCCGGGCACATCGATATAGCCCTGGCCTTGCTGCGAGACAGGCGTGCCCTCGCTGACAATCAGGCCTGCGCTCGCGCGTTGGCCGTAATACGTGGCCGTCAATGCGTTCGCAACGTACTCCGGATTGCGGGCGCGGGTCATCGGTGCCATCACGATGCGGTTGCTCAGCCGGGTGTCGCCGAGATCGAAGGGTTGGAAAATCGTTGATGTCATGGGGGGAGGTATTTGGTGGGGAGGGCTAAAGAAGGTAAGGTTGACTTCGATGCACATAAAGGTGCCAGGAGTCCCGCCATTGGGGACATCAATTCCCCAACGGAGGTCGGATGATTCCTGTCGAGACACTCAATGGGCTGGTCACCTTCGTCACCGCGGCCCGTTCCAGCACGTTCACCGAGGCGGCCGCGTCGCTGGGGATCTCGCGCTCGGCGGTGGGCAAGGCGATCGCTCGCCTGGAGGCGCGGCTGCGCGTGCGCCTGTTCCATCGCACCACGCGCCGCATCGCGCTCACCGCCGACGGCGAATCCTATTTCGCCGCATGCGCTGCTGCGTTGGAAGAGATTGCCAGTGCAGAAGCCGGCCTGGCCTCGCAGTCGTCATTGCCCACCGGCCGGCTGCGGGTGGACATGCCCTCGTCTTTCGGCCGCCACGTCATGTTGCCGATCCTGCTCCGCATCGGCGCAGCGCATCCCGACCTCCACTACACGCTCTCCTTCAACGACCATCTGATCGACCCGGCCCAGGAAGGCATCGACCTGACGATCCGGTTTGGCGGACTCGAAAGTTCGGGTGGCCTGGTGGCACGCAAGCTGGGACGCCAGCGCCTGGTGTTATGCGCATCGCCCGCGTATCTCGCCGCGCACGGCACTCCTCGCACGATCAAGGACCTGCAGGCGCATCGCAGCGTCGTGGGCTTCCGCAATGGCCAGCCCGTCGGCTGGCGGTTTGGCGGCAAGGTGGCCGACCGCGATTTCGTACCTGAAGGAACGCACCAGTTGAATGACGGGGACGCTGTCATCGACGCTGCGATCGGAGGTCTGGGCATCTGCCAGATGCCGATCTCGCTGGTGCGCCCGCACATCCAGTCGGGCAGCTTGCGGCTCGTCCTGGAAGAGTGCACGGGCTATTGCATCGAAATCTACGCGCTCTGGCCGCGCACGCGCCACTTGCGCCCGAAGGTGCGCTACGTGGTGGACGAGTTGGTGCGGCTTGCTGCGATCGGCACCTTCGACTGAGAAAGTCAGCGCAATGCGCGCTGCCGTTCCTGGCCGCTGCGGCGCACGGGTTGAAGCGCGGCCTGCCTAGCCGGCCTGGGCGTCCCAGAACCCCATGAGCTGGGTGATGGCGGCATCCATCGCCTTGAAGCTCATGCCATCCCGGGCGAGCGTGGAGAGCCCGAGCAGGAAGCTGTCGAACACGCAGGTCAGTGCGGCGGCGTCGGCGGCCGGCCCGAGGTCTCCGCTGGCGATGGCGCGGTCCACGCAGGCGCGGATGCCGGCGCGGGTGCGGGCGCGCGAGCGCGTCAGCGGTGCGCACAGTGCCGAGAACTCCGGCGACGGCGCGCTCATCACTCCCAGCGTGACCATGCAGCCTTTCGGGTGGCCGCGCTCGCACTGCATCTTGGCCGAGCGGCGCAGCGCGAGTTCCACCGCCTGTTTCGGGCCGAGCGTGGTGTCCCACAAGCAGTGGGTCACCTTTGCGTAGGTCGCCAGGTAGCGGTCCATGCATTCCCTGAAGAGCGCTTCCTTCGAGCCGAATGCGGCATAGAAGCTGGGCGCGGTGATGCCGCCGCCAATCGCGGCCTTGAGCTGGCTCAGCGAGGTGGATTCGTAGCCCTGTTCCCAGAACAGGTGAAGCGCCTGCTCGACCGCGGCGTCGCGGTCAAAGCTGCGCGGCCTTCCCATTTGCGCCATGGCGCCCTCCGATCTCTACATCAAGACTAGTCGATACAGATATCGTTGACAACGCGGTCACCGCGCGAATATATATATCGAACGATACAGATCATGGCGTGGTGTTGCCGGCCGGCAGGTCCCAAGACGACCTGTTTTTTTTGGTCTAGATGTGTATCGATCAATATAGATGTAGCGAGCCGTGCAGAAATCTCCCTCCCCAACGAAGGACAGCGTGTGACCTCTCCAACTGCATCCACCGCCGGTGCGATCCCGCCGCCATTACCAATCGCCGCCCTGTTGGCGCTGGCCATGACCGGTTTCATCTGCATCGTGACCGAAACCCTGCCGGCAGGGTTGTTGCCGCAACTGTCCGCGGGCCTTGGCATCAGCCCGGCACTGGCCGGGCAGACGGTGACCGCGTACGCGCTGGGTTCGGTGATGGCCGCCATCCCGCTGACCATTGCGACCCAGCAGTGGCGGCGGCGTAACGTGCTGCTGCTCACCATCGTCGGCTTCCTGTTGTTCAACTCGGTCACCGCACTGTCGAGCAACTACAGCCTGACCCTGGCGGCGCGCTTCTTTGCCGGCGCAGCGGCAGGCCTGGCGTGGAGCCTGCTTGCCGGTTATGCGCGGCGCATGGTGCAGCCGGACCAGCAGGGCAGGGCCATGGCGATTGCGATGGTGGGCACGCCGGTTGCGCTCTCCCTCGGCGTGCCGCTGGGCACCTGGATGGGAGGCCTGCTGGGCTGGCGGAGTGCGTTTGCGGCGATGTCCGGATTGACGCTGATCCTGATCGTGTGGGTGCTGCTGAAGGTGCCCGACTACCCGGGCCAGTCGGCAGCGCAGCGGGTGCCGCTGCGCAAGGTGCTTGGCACGCCGGGCGTGCGTCCCGTGCTCGCCACGGTGATGGCGTGGATGCTGGCCCACAACATCCTGTACACCTATGTGGCGCCGTTCGCCGCACACGCCGGGCTGGGACATCGCGTGGACGTGTTGCTGCTGATCTTCGGCGTTGCGGCACTGGCTGGCATCGGCGTGGCAGCAAGGCTGGTGGAGCAGCATCTGCGTGGCACGGTGTTGGTGTCGTTGGCAACGTTCCTCGCGATCTCGGTGGTGCTGGCATTCCTGCAGGACGTGCAGCCTGTGGTCTACGTATGTGTGGCGATATGGGGGCTGACCTTCGGCGGCGCGGCGACCCTGCTGCAGACGGCACTTGCCGACAGCGCAGGCGAAGGCGCCGATGTGGCGCTATCGCTCAATGTGGTGGCGTGGAACAGCGTCATCGCCGGCGGTGGCGTGGTGGGCGGCGTGCTGCTGGACCACTGGGGCGCGCAGACCTTCCCGGTTGCCATGGCCTTGCTGCTGGCCATCGGATGGTTGATTGCATGGCGTGCCAGACGTCATGGGTTTGCCGCAGGCGCACGCTCGCCGGTTGCCGGCCACTAGCGCTCCGTTCCCGGTTTCCTTCCCGGCTGCGTTCGCTTGGCATACCCCGAGCGCAGCCGAGGGCCTGTACCCGCGTTTGTGCGCGAATATACGTTTCATATACGATTCGTATATTCCTGACATCGGAGCTTGCATGGGCATCGTCAATATCGATGACGAACTGCACGATCAGCTACGTCGCGCGTGCACGGTGACCAGCCGGTCGATCAATGCGCAGGCCACGTTCTGGATCAAGGTCGGCATGCTGTGCGAGATGCATCCGGAGTTGTCGTTTCAGCAGATCGTCGCGCAGCAGCTGCGGGCGGCGGGCGTGCGGCCGCCATCCTTGAAACCGGCGCGGGCATGATCAAGCAGCCGGCGGAGATTGCGCTGATGGCCAACGCCGGTGCGTTGCTGGCGCGGGTGTTCCATGCGCTGGATCGGCTGCCGCTGGCAGGCCGCAGCACGCTGGAACTCAACGACTTCGTCGAGCGGATGATTGTCGATGAGCTGGACGCGCGGCCGGCCAGCAAGGGGCAGTACGGCTTTCCCTTCGTGCTCAATGCCTCGATCGACGATGTGGTGTGCCACGGCGTGCCATCGGCTGCGGACGTGCTGCGCAACGGGCAGATCGTCAATCTGGATATCACGCTGGAAAAGAACGGCTATCTTGCCGACTCCAGCACGACGTACCTGGTGGGCGAGGTGGCGTATCCGGCGCGGCGGTTGGTGCGGGCTGCCTATCAGGCGATGTGGAAGGGGATTGCCGCGGTGCGTCCGGGCGCGCGGCTGGGCGATATCGGTCATGCGATTGCGCGGCATGCGCGCGAGCAGGGCTATGGCGTGGTGAAGGAATATTGCGGGCATGGCATCGGCCGGCAGATGCATGAGGAGCCGCAGATCCTGCACTACGGGCATGCCGGCACCGGGATGCCGCTGCAGGAAGGCATGGTGTTCACCATCGAGCCGATGCTCAACCAGGGCAGGGCGGCGATCCGCGCCGAGCCGGATCGCTGGCCGGTGCGTACGCGCGATGGCACGTTGTCGGCGCAGTTCGAGCACACCGTTGCGGTGACGCGTACCGGTGTGCGTGTGCTCACATTACGGCCAGGCGAAAAGCCGCTGTGTGCGCTGGGGTGAGCGCGCCGTCCCCCGGCGCGTGGCCGGCGCCCGCTGCGCCGCCGTGTTCGTTGCGTGCCCTGCCGCGGCCAGACTGCGGCAGGTCAGCCAGGTTGCTGCACACTAGGCCGCATCGCTGACGTCTCCCCGCGCGCCGGCACCCTGATCCGGCGGAGCGCTGGTCTTCCATGCAGCCACTTCCTCACAACCCCATGCATGTCGTGCACCCGGCGGTCGCACCCTGGCGCCGGCCGCTGGAGTGGTTGCGCCGGCAGTTGCGCGCCAACGATCTGTGGTTCATCGGGCTGGCAGCCGTGGTGGGGCTGATCGCCGCGGCACTGATGGTGGTGCAGGCCGGTATTGCGCATGCGCTGCAGGCCTGGCTGTACGCGCTCGCGCCGGGCGAGCGGCTCAGCACCGCCGAAGCGATCACCGCCACCCAGTTGCTGGTGTTGCCATTGGGCGGCCTGCTGGTGGGCCTGGTGGCCTTGCTGGCGCGGCGGCGCAAGCGGCCGCTGGTGGATGCGGTGGAAGCCAATGCCCTGCACGGCGGGCGGATGTCGATGCGCGACAACCTGATCGTTGCGGTGCAGACGCTGCTGTCCAACGGCGTTGGTGCATCGGTGGGGCTGGAGGCGACCTATACGCAGATGGGCGCGGGCGCCGGTTCGCAGCTGGGCCGTGTGTTGCGGGTCCGCCGGGCCGACATGCGCACGCTGGTCGGTGCCGGTGCGGCCGGTGCGATCGCCGGTGCGTTCGGGGCGCCGCTGGCCGGTGCGTTCTACGCATTCGAGATCGTGATCGGCGCCTACACGCCCTCGGCGCTTGCGCCGGTGGCCGCAGCGGCATTGGCCGGTGCGTTCATGGCCAACGCGCTCGGTGCCGCGCCGTATTCGTTGCCGGCGGCGGTGGCCTATCAATTGCAGCCGCGCGACTATGCGATCTATATCGCGCTGGGGCTGACCTGCGCGTTGATCGGCATCGCGGTGATGCGGCTGGTGGCCGGTATCGAACGCGCCGTGGGGCGGATCGCGCTGCCGATCTGGGGCCGCCCGGTGGTGGGCGGGTTGCTGCTGATTCCGCTGGCGATGTATTCGCCGCAGGTGCTGTCGTCGGGGCATGGCGCCCTGCACCTGGACCTGACCAGCAGCAGCACGCTGCAGGTGTTGGCCGGTGTGCTGGTGCTCAAATGCATCGCGTCGGGCATCTCGCTGGGTTTCGGCTTCCGTGGCGGCCTGTTCTTCGCTTCGCTGTTCATGGGCTCGCTGGTGGGCAGCCTGTTTGCGGTATTCCTGAACCTGCTGGTCGGCGCCGCGGCGGTGGATATCACCAGCGCCTCGTTGGTGGGCATGGCCGCGTTGGCGGCAGCCATTGTCGGTGCGCCGATGACGATGGCGATGCTGATCCTGGAAGGCACGCACGACTTTGTGCTGGCGAGCGCGGTGATGGTGGCGGTGCTGGTGGCCAATACGGTGGTGCGCCAGGTGTTTGGCTATTCGTTCTCCACCTGGCGCCTGCATCTGCGTGGCGAAAACATCCGCAGTGCACGCGACGTGGGCTGGGTGCGCAACCTGTCGGCCGGCAAGATGATGCGCAAGGACGCCAACCACACCGCGCACGACACCACGGTGAGCGAGTTTCGCCGGCGGTTTCCGTTGGGGTCCACGCAGCGCGTGGTGCTGGAAGACGCCGCCGGCCATTACGCCGGTGTGGTGCCGCTGGCGGTGCTGTATGCGGACAATGTGCAGGCCGATGCGCAGGTGAGCGACTACGCCAGCCACCGCGACGCGGCATTGCTGGCAGACACCGACATCGTGGCGGTGATGAAGGTCTTCGACGTCACGCAGGCCGATGAGCTGGCGGTGATCGATGCCCAACGCAAGGTGCTGGGCGTGTTGTCGGAAAGCTTCGTGCGCAAGCGCTATGCCGAAGAGCTGGAAAAGCGCGAGCGCGAACTGATGGGCGAGCGTGTGCTCGGCGATGACTGAGCCACGTGCTGCCGGCAGCGGCTGAAGCGACAGGGCGCGTGCTGGTCCGGCACATCCACCGAATGTAGCCGGCGTCTCCGGCAATGCCCTGCGCCCGCGACGCATGCAGCTTGCCCCGTGGCAGCGGCACCATGCGATGCCAATACGCATCTTTCAGCGGCCTGCGCGTTGGTGGTGTTCCGGCATCGGCAGCGTTGCTCGGCTTCGACTGCTCGATGTGCATGCGCAGCAGCGCGCCATCGGTTGTGCTCACCGACATCAGCGCGTTAGCATGAAGCTTCGTCCAGCGCGATTTCCTCCGACACATGACACCACCCTGACCTAAGGCATCACGCGCTCGCAGTTGCTGCGAAGGTCCAGGTGTTTGACGTTCATGTAGGCGCGCCGTGTGTTTGCCGGTGCGCGGAGGCGTTTCAATGTCCAGAGTTTTCTCGTTGCGCCAGCAATGGCTCGGCAACGTGCGTGGCGATGTGCTCGCCGGCATCGTGGTCGCGCTTGCGCTGATTCCCGAAGCCATCGCGTTTTCGATCATTGCCGGTGTCGACCCCAAGGTCGGGCTGTACGCGGCGTTCTGCATTGCGGTGGTGACTTCCATCGCCGGTGGCCGGCCCGGGATGATTTCTGCCGCCACCGGCGCAATGGCGTTGTTGATGGTGGACCTGGTCAGGGAACACGGGCTGCAGTATCTGCTGGCGGCCACCGTGCTGGCCGGCGCGCTGCAGCTGATCGCGGCGGCATTGCGCCTGGGTGCATTGATGCGCTTTGTCTCGCGCTCGGTGATCACCGGCTTCGTCAATGCGTTGGCGATCCTGATCTTCCTGGCGCAGCTGCCGGAGCTGGTCGGCATGCCATGGCCGGTGCATGCGGTGTGTGCGGCGGGCCTGGCCATCATCTATCTGCTGCCGCGCTTCACCACGGCGATTCCCTCGCCGCTGGTCGCCATCGTGGTGCTGACGGCGGTGTGCGCGTATTGGCACATCGACATCCGCAACGTGGGCGACATGGGCCGTCTGCCCGACAGCCTGCCGGTGTTCCTGTTGCCGGACGTGCCGCTGACGTGGGACAGCGTGCGCATCCTGCTGCCGGTGTCGACGACGCTGGCCGTGGTGGGCCTGCTGGAGTCGCTGATGACTGCACAGATTGTCGAAGACCTCACCGACACCCCGTCGCAGCGCAACCGCGAATGCGCAGGCCAGGGACTGGCGAACCTGCTGGCCGGGTGCTTCGGTGGCATGGCCGGCTGCGCGATGATCGGGCAATCGGTGATCAACGTGCGCTCGGGCGGACGCGGGCGCCTGTCGTGCCTGGTGGCCGGCGTCGTCCTGCTGTTGATGGTGGTGTATGGCGCGCCCTGGGTGCGCCAGATTCCGATGGCGGCACTGGTGGCGGTGATGATCATGGTCAGCATCGGCACCTTCAGCTGGGGCTCGCTACGCGATCTGCGCACGCACCCGGGGAGTTCGTCGGTGGTGATGCTGGGCACCGTCGTGGTCACGGTGTGGACGCACGATCTGGCCCGCGGCGTGCTGGCCGGGGTGCTGCTGTCGGCGCTGTTCTTTGCGCGCAAGGTCGGGCGCATGTTGCAGGTGCAGGCCAGCGAGCGTGACGACGGGGCGCGCGTGTATGCGGTGCGCGGCCAGGTGTTCTTTGCATCGGCCGGGCAGTTCGTGGCCAGCTTCGATTTCCCGGGCACGCCGCCCAAGGTGCTGATCGATCTGAGCCACGCGCACTTCTGGGACATCAGCGCGGTGGCGGCGCTGGATCGGGTGGTGCTCAAGCTGCGCGCGCACGGCGCCGAGGTCGAGGTGATCGGCGTCAATCAGGCCAGCGACACGCTGATCGACACCCTAGGGACCCATCGGCGCGATGGCGCGCGCCTGCAGCTGGGGCACTGAGTTCTGCTGCTCGTGCGCGGCCCGCTCGACCACTGGCGTGGCCGTGTGGCGCGCATGTTCGTCCAGCAACGCGGACAGGCGACGGTGGCAGTCGCGGAAGGCCAGCGCGGAGGCCGGCATGTCGCAGGCATCGAAGGTGCTGGCCTCGGCTTTCCAGGCGGCGAGCAGGTTTTCCAGGTTGCGGATCAAGCTCGGCATGCGGTGACTCCGTGGGCGTTTTCATCAGTACGGCCACAGGCACCGGCCGGATGCGGTGGCGCCCGCTCGGCTCAGGCGTGGCCGGCATGGGCTGCGCTGCGATCGTGCAGGACACACGTGCACGTCACATCGGCGGGAGGAGGGTGGCCGTGCGGTCTTTCACCGCTGGAGCTGACCATGAGCAACGACGAAAACGGCAATCGCGGCGTGGACGATCCGACCCCGCCCAATGGCGTCAAGGCGCCGGGCAGGGACACTGCGCCAATCCAGGAAGGGCCCGCGCAGGACAGCGAGATCGATGACGACGATGGCATCGAGGACCCGGTGGAGGACGATAGCGACCTGGGCGACGAAGACGAAGAGGACGAAGAGGACGACGACCAGTAAGCACGTCGCGGCGTTGTCCGCGCCGTGCATCGGTGACACCCGCATGCCGCCGGTTGCGCGGCATGTGCTGGCTGTCGCGGGCCGGGCTGCCTAGACTTGGGGGCTGCCCATCCTGTGACATCCATGGACACCTCTCTGTCGCCATTACCCAGCATCGCGTTGGGCCAGTACCGCCACTTCAAGGGCGGCCGTTATGACGTGCTCGGCGTCGTGCGCTGCAGCGAGACGCTGGCCCCGCTGGTGCTCTACCGCCCGTTGGACAGCGACGTCGGTCTGTGGGTGCGGCCGTATGCGATGTTCGTCGCGCAGGTCGAGGTGGACGGCGTTGCGCGTCCCCGCTTTGCGCGGGTCGAGTAGGCGCGGCTTGGCCTGCCCAACGTCACAGGGTTGTTTGCGAGTGCGTTGGCAATGACGGCCGCCACTGCGCCCGTCACCACGCCCGATGGCCGGTATCTGATCGTACGTGGCCGGCTCTGGCGTACCGCCAACCCGCATCTGCGCGAAGACGTGCGTGCCGGGCTGGTCGGCGCGCTGATGGATGCGCGGCGCGCGGTCAAGGCGGCCAGGCGCGATGACGATGCCGGGCGGCTGGCTGCAGCGCGTGCGGCGGTGGACCGTGCCAAGACGGGGCTGGGAGAGCGCGGCCCGGTGTGGTGGAGCGATGGCGCAAAGGACTTCAATCGGTATCTGGTCAAGAACACGCCCTACGCGGACTGGTTTGCGGCGCTTGCCGCGCCCGATGCCTGAGTGCGTGTTGCGGCGGGCCATGCGTGGCGCTGCCTGCAACGACAAGGCCCGGGAATCCCGGGCCTTGTCTGCTGGATCACACGCCCCCTATGGAGCGCGGCTGGCCAGGCTGCTGCGCTCAGCGCCAGGCGGGCACGGCCGGTGCTCGGCATCGGCAAGGGCCATGCGGACACTCCGGTTCCGGGCGCGCCGTCCGCACCCACCTGACAACTGCTCGCAACATGGCGTCAGCCGCTGTTGATCGACGCGGCGAGAGACGCGCGCAGCCCGCGCTCAGCCCAGGTCGCAATTGCTCGGCTGCGGCCAGGTGGTGGCGGGCAGCATGGCCTTGACGTCGGCCGGTGCGGTGATGCCGATGGTGCTGGCGCCGTAGAGGTCTTCCAGTTCGTCGATGCTGACGATGTAGCTGTCCAGCGAACCGAGGTTGGCGCTGTTGGGAATCAGCCAGCTGATCGCGCGGGTGCCGCCGCCGGGGTTGGCGGTAATGATCGTCTTCCAGAAGAAATCCGGGGTGCGTATGCCGTGGCTGCTCAGGAAGTAATCGTTGGTGGTGTCGCTGTAGATCACGCCGCCGTAGACCTGCACGCTGGCGATGTCGCGGTAACACTCGGCCACGTTTTCCGCGCGCACCCAAATGCCCTGATTGAAGCTGGCCACCTGCGGCACGATGTTGGACATGAGGTTGGCGCGACGGATGTAGGTCGCGTTGTAGTCCATGTGGTTGGAGGTCACCAGGTGGCCGCGATCGTAGCCGGTGCGCACGCTGGCGTAGGAGGCCGTGGAGGTCTGGCCGGCGCAGCCGCTGGGCAGTTCGGTATCCAGATTGAAACTGGACGGACGCGCCGCCGAGCCGGTATCGGCCTGCAGGACATACTCATAGCGCAACGCGGTGTGGTTGGTGCAGTCGTAGCGCAAGGTGTAGCCCCCCTTGTTGAGGGTGACGACCTGGGCGTTTGCGCTGGCACTGGCAGCGGTGAAGAGCAGGACGGCGAAGAAAGTCCGGAAGCGCATGGGTGTGAATCTCCTGGAAATCGATCGGACGCACGAGGCCACCGCCGGCTGCCGGGGGGCAGATCGACGCTCAGCGGAACGCGCGCTGGATGGGGGACAGTTGGCTCGGTGTTCAGCGAGCGCGACAGCTATCGCACGCAAATGTTGCTTGGTGGTGACGTAGCCGTGAGGACTGTGCGGTCGCGCCACTTTTTTCCGCAGAACTGTGATCTGTTTTGCGCATTGTTCGGCATATGGCCCGGCAGGCGATAAGCACCGGGGCATGCGTGGAGTGCGCAGACGCGCCTTCCGGACCGGACTTTTGCGATGGCGCGCCGTTGGGCCATCGGCAAAGCGCGGTCGCAGGTGTCGGACAACCCCGCATGTCCAGGTCGGGGTAAGCCAGCGCTGGCTGGCAGGTGGAGCACGCCTGGGGCGACGTCGGGACACCGCACCGATCGTCCTCGGCGCGCCACGCGCGTGGCGCTACGTGAAACGACGCCGGATCACCGCCGTGTCTGTCGCCGGGAATACAGGAACCCCCCTTCTGCAGTCCATGCAGAAGAGGGGCGTCGGGGACATCGCGGGACGATCCGGTCGATCGCCTATGCGGCGTCTCGTTCCAGCTGCTGCGCGCCGGCAGGCTCCAGCTGGAACAACGAGACCAACTGGGTCAGGGTGCTGGACTGCTTCTCCATCGCCCGGGCCGCGGCCATGGCCTCTTCCACCAGCGCTGCATTCTGCTGGGTGGTTTCGTCCATCTGGATCACCGTCTGGTTGACCTGTTCGATACCGGCCGATTGCTCGCTGGACGCGGCGGTGATCTGGCCCATGATGTCGGTGACCCGGTTCACGCTGGCGACGATCTCGGTCATGGTGGTGCCGGCCTTGTGCACCAGCACCGAGCCTTCGGCCACCTTGCCCACCGAGGCGTCGATCAGCTCCTTGATCTCCCTGGCTGCAGCGGACGAGCGCTGGGCGAGCGTGCGCACTTCCGAGGCCACCACTGCAAATCCACGGCCCTGTTCGCCGGCACGCGCCGCTTCCACGGCCGCGTTCAGGGCCAGGATGTTGGTCTGGAAGGCGATGCCATCGATGACGGAAATGATCTCGGCGATCTTCTTCGATGAGGTTTCGATGCCCGACATGGTGCCGACCACCTGGCTGACCACCTCGCCGCCCTTCGAAGCCACACTGGCCGCACTGCGTGCCAGTTCGTTGGCCTGCAGTGCGTGTTCGGCGTTCTGCCTGACGGTGGAGGTGAGTTCCTCCATCGAGGCGGCGGTCTCTTCCAGACTGGCCGCCTGCTGCTCGGTACGCCGCGACAGGTCCTGATTGCCGGCGGCAATTTCACCGGCCGCAGTATCGATCTCCGACGAGGAATGCTGGATGCGCCCGACGATGTCGGTCAGGCGGTCCACCGTGGTGTTGGCATCGTCGCGCATGCGCGCAAACACGCCGGCAAAGTCGCCGTGCATGCGCGTGGTCAGGTCGCCGCTCGCAATCGCCTGCAACACCTGCGACACCGCACCCAGGCTCTTGTCCGAGCTGCCCATCAGGTGATTGAGGTCCACCACGATCTGGCGGAAGTCATGCTCGAAGGCGGTTTCGTCGCCACGTGCGCTGAAGTCGCCCGCGGCTGCGGCCGATGCCAGCCGCTTGATCTCGCCGTTGATCGACAGCAGGCTGGCCCGCACATCGTTGATCGATTGACTGATCACCGCCTTCTCGCCCGGCAACGGCTCCAGCTGCTGCGACAGGTCGCCGGCGGCATAGCGTTCGGTCAATGCAACGATCTGCATCGTCACCGCGATATGGCTGGACACCAGCGCATTGCTGGCACGCACCATGCTGCCGAATTCGCCGGGGAATTCCTGCTCGGCGATGCGGTGACTGACCATGCCGGCCTCGTGCCTGTCGCCCATGTCGGTCTGCGCCTGGATCACCCGACGCAGCTGGCGCTGCATGCTGTCCATCGCCTGCAGCAGCTGGCCGACCTCGTCGTTGCGGTCGATCGAGATGCTGTTGTCCAGCTTGCCCGAGGACACCGCATGCGCAATGCCCACCGCACGGTTCAGTGGTTGGGTGATGGCGCGTGCCACGATCCAGCCGAAGGCGATGCACAGCACCGCACCGACCACACCCAGCACCAGCCCGCCGAGGCTTGCCGCCACCGAGCTGTCCACCGCTTCCTGCACGGTGCCGCGGAAGCGTGCATCGGCGCGCTTCTGCATGGCGGTCAGGGTGGTGCGATAGGTCTCCAGTGCCGGCGCCATGGCGCTCATCTGCGCCGCGTCGGGTTCGCGCTGCTCCACGAACGCGGCGGCCACGCCCTGGGCCAGGCCGTAGTAGTCGTCGAACTGCTTGCCCAGCCGGGCAAGCTCCCTGGCATTGGCCGGATCGGCCTTCTGCAGTTTCACGTAGGAAGCGTGGATCTCCTCGGCCACCGGCTTGGTGGCCGCCAGCATGTCGGCATCGCCGGCGGCAGCGGCGCCGTTGAGCCCGTTGATGAGCTTGTCCAGCGCAGCCACGTTGCGTGTCATGGCGTCGAGCAACGGAAAATGCACGTCGCGTACCGCTTCCAGGCGGTCGTTGTTGCGGTGGAACACCAGCGTACTGAAGGCCACATAGCTCGATAGGCAAAGGATCGCCACCGCGGCCGGCATCAGGATTTTCCAGAACAACGGTAGCGACAGGATGCGTCTCATGACGTGAGTCTCGAGCAGGGGGCGGGTCACGGCTTCAGGACGACCTTGACGCTGGGGTCGACCGCGCTGGCACTGATGTAGCCGATGGCGCCCGGCGTGGCGGCGACGGCCTTCTTGACCGCGTCGTCGCCGCTGACACGTTTGGGACGCTGCGCCTTGCCGGTGAACATCAGCTGCGACCAGTACGACTTCAGCTGCGCCGAATCGCGCGAAGCGACTTTCTTGTAGAACTCATCGCGGGTGGCCACGCCTTCTTCCTGGTCGATCGGCACCGCTGCGCCGCCACCGGGCAGGCTGCTGGATTTGGCCAGGAAGATCTGCGACACCTGCGCGGCGCTGAGGCTGTCCGGGCCGCCCTTGGCCGCCATCACCACCACGACATCGGCATTGGCGCAGAACGCGGTCAGCGACAACGCGGCAAGCAGCGAGACTGCAAAACACTTGGAAATGGTCATGGGGGCTCTCTTAGAACACGAAGTCGACGGAGGCCGACAGCAGGTTGTAGCTGCCGCCCGGACGGAAGCCCGGCTGGATGTTGTTCAACGATCCGAACGAACCCGCGTTGTTGTTGATGTGGCTGGCCTGCAGCTTGAACGCAACGCTCTCACGCGCATCCCAACGCAACGCGGCGGTGAAGCTGTGGCGGCCGCTCTCGGCCTGCGCCAGTGCGCGCGTCATCACGCCGACCGGATCCTGGCCGGGCGCGATGCTCGGGCCCTTGCGATCGACGTTGGCATAGGTGATCGACGGCGTCAGCGTGCCGAAGCGCCCGCCGACACTGAGATAGCCGGAGGTGGTCTTGCCGTTGAGCGAAGGCGAGTAATCGGCGCGGATCACTTCGCTGCGCAGGAACCAGTTGCCCGGATCGTAGGCGTAACCCACGCTGGCAAAGCTGCCGTCCACGCCATAGGTGGTCAGGCGATCGGCCAGCGCGGGATTGATGCGCTGATAGGCCGAGAACAGGCGATCCAGCGACGGTGTGTCGAAGGTGCTGGTGCCGACGATGTAGCCGGCACGGAAGGTGGATGCGCCCGATTCCAGGCCGATGGCCAGACCGCGCAGCGCGTCCACGTCGGCCTTCTTGGAGTCGATGCGGCCGTAGAAGCCCTGCACGCTGACCACGCTCTGCCCGGCGTTGATGGTGTAGACGCCTTCCACGCCGTCCATCGGCAGCAGATAGTTGTAGACCTCGTACGGCGGACGCACCCACGGCGTGGCGTAGCCGACGCGCTGGTATTCGGACAGCATGTACAGCGGCGCGGTGATGCGCCCCAGGCGCGCGGCGAACTGCGGGCCGAACTGATACTTCACGTGGGCCAGGGTGACCTTCGGCGTGTAATCGGCACGCTCGGCGTATTCGCTGGTCACCTGCAGCACGCCGGTGAACTTCTCGGTGAAGTTGGCGTTGACCTGGCCGGCAATGCGCGAGTCCGGGCGTGCCGAGGTGGAGTGACTGGCACCGGCACCTTCCACGGTCTGGATGTCGGGCGTGAAGTCGGCCTGGTCCTCGGTCGAATGCACCACACCCAGCGTGCCGAAGCCGCTGAAGGAAAACATCGCGTCCTGCTGCGCGTAGGCGCAGGTCGACGATGCCAGGGCGATGGCGCCACTGAGAAGCTTGACGGTCAATTTCATTGAAATCTCGGCTGGGTGGGTGATGGACGCAGCACCATCGATGGCGCGCGGGCAAAAACGGAGATGGGCGCCGTGACGCCCTGGAATGCGGTAGCGGCCGTCTGCATCGTTGCTTTAGCAGGATTTTTACAATCGGGATTGGCCGGTTAAGAATCCAACGCGCGCAAAAAAAAGCGGGCGATAGTTTTGCTCTATCGAGGCAATTGATTGGCGCGTTTAAAACAGCAGACGTGACTATCTACGGACATAATCGTCCGCGTCGGTGGAACCCAGTGAGTGACGCCAGCCACAGCGCGTTTTAGGCGGCAGAAACCGGCATTTGCCACCTTCGGAGCGCGTGCGCGTGCAAAAAACAAACGCCACGCACTGGTAGGCCTGGCGTGGTGTTGTTGAGTTACTTCGGGCAAACGCGCCAGTTACTTGGCGCGGGTGCGTTGCCGCTTTCGAAAGTCTGTTCGGCTACATGCACGCGTCGCCAGATAACGGCTGACGCGCGACTGGAAACGGTTACTGCCGCCCCGTCTGCAACCGGCATGCGACATTTTCATTCTGCCAGCTGACGCCGCACCGGATAACGCCACCCGGTGATCGCCGCGTACGGCGAGCGCGCATAGATCCATTGCAGCCGCGCATCGCCATCGGCGCGGAAGGCGGCATCGTCTGCGAGCTTGCGTTCGAACGCGGCGCGCAGGGCGGCGTCGTTGTGCAGCACGCGCTCGGTGAAGTCCACCAGCTCGGTGCCGTACAAGCCGCTATCGGGGCTGCCGGCATTGCGAAAGCGTCCGCTGGCCAGCAGTGAGTCGCTGCTGGCCGGCTCCAGCAACGCGGCGGCCAGCATGCGCATCGGTTGATCGGCGGGCACGCGGACGCTGCCGGCGGCGAAGGTTTCGTCGGCTTCGTCTGGCTGCGGTATCTGGGCGTGGCCCTGTTTCACCACGCGGATCTGCTGCACCCTGAGCTGGCGCGGCTGTTGCAGGCGTTCGTAGGCGATGCCATGCGCCTGCAGCAGTGCGACCACATCGTCGTTGCCGGGCGGGATCCACCAGGCCAGCGGATAGCCTACGGCCTGGGTCTGGCGATAGCCGATCACCGGCATGGTCCAGGTTTCGTCGCGGCCTTCCCAGCGCAGTTCCTGCCGGCCGGTCACCGGCGAGAACGCGCGGGTATAGGTCACGCCCTTGAACGGCACCTGGGCGATCGGCTGTGGCAGGCGTTCCCAGGCGACCATCAGCTCCTGCGGGCGGGCGGCGCGATCGGCACGCTTGGCCGCATCGATCTTTCTTGCATCGCGGCCAACCACGCGCAGTGCTGCCTCCAGCAGCACATAGTCGCCCAGCACGCGCTGCCGGTACGACTTCAGGCGGTGGTTCTCCACCAGCACGGTGGGGATGCCGGCGAAGTCGCCATACCCGGTGGAATAGCGCGGCCCTTCCGGCGAGTAACGCAGGCCCGAGCGCGGCGCGTCTTCGTCGATGAGGCTGGGATAGATCGCAGGTGCATGGCCCTGGCTGCGCAGCGCGGTGTTCACCGCCGGCGTAAAGCGTTGTTGCAGCCAGTCGGCGGTGGCACGCGAGCGTGCGTAGGTGCCCCAGCCGGCAAAGGTGAAGGTGATGTCGTACTGATGATCCAGCCCGCCGCTGACATGCAGGTCGATGTACAGCGCCGGGTCGAGGGTGTGCAGCAGCGCGACCATCGCGCGGGTTTCCGGCGCTTCCAGGTTGAGGTAGTCGCGGTTGAGATTGATGCCGCGCGTGGTGGTGTTCCAGCCCATCTGTTGCGGGCCGCGCAAGGCCGCGCCGATCAGCGGGCCGCGTTGCTCGTGGCCATCGGGATTGAGGATGGGCACGAACACCAGATCCACCTGGTCGAGCAAGGTGTCCTTGCCGCGTTGGGCGATATCGCGCAGCAACATCAGGCCGGCATCCTTGCCATCGATCTCGCCGGCGTGGATGCCGGCCTGCGCCAGCACCACCGGCTTGCCCGGCGCGCCCTTGTGCGCGCGTACCAGCAGCAGGTCGCGGCCCTCGCTGCTCTTGCCGAAGACCTCCAACGACAGCAGCGGCGAGGCGGCGACCAGGCGTTCCAGCCAGGCGCGCGTTTCGTCGTAACTGGGCGTGCTGGCGAAATCGCAGCGCTCCGCCGGCGTGCTCCACGGATCGTCCGGCGTGGCGATCAACGCCTCGCTGGCCCCATGCCAGGCGCGCACCGGCGGGAGTGGTGCGCTGGTGTCGATGGACTGCGCGCCCACCTGCGCGGCGGTGAACAGGGTTGCGGCGAGCAGGCCGGCAGCGGCACGCGTGGCGCCGCGGGCCGTGGTCGTGGTCTCGGCCATGGTGTTGTCGCGGGCGCGTGCGGGAAGGGACGAAGCGTGCGGAGCAAAGGGGCGCGTATCGGAAGTCATGTGGGACGTACGGGATCTCGATTGAGGGGGAAGACGTGGCAAGGCGTGCTGATCCTGCATGGCTGCGCCGGCACGGCGGCGTCGTTTGAAGAGCGCCGTGCCGCATCGCGGTTCCAGCCGTCTGCGTGCGCCTGGGTGGCGGGTCTCTCCAGGTGCAGCCGCGCATCGCAGGGACTGCCGAACACCTGCACGCACCAGGGCCACTTACGTAATACAGTAACATTTGACCGGCGACGCTCGCTTTGACGGTCGCGGCGGCATCGGGCAGCTGTCGTCTCGCGATGACGGCGCATTCCAGGCCTCAATCGCAATGTGATAACGTATCATTTCGTTGAACTGCTGCCTTGCCATGCCTTCCAGTCCCCACGCCGCTCCCGCGATCTCGATCAGCAACCTCCATGTGGCCTATCGTGGCCGCGCCGTGCTGCAGGGGCTGGATCTGCAGGTCGCCCCCGGCAGCGTCTACGCCTTGCTGGGCGGCAATGGCGCCGGCAAGTCCTCCACGCTTTCCAGCCTGCTCGGTTTCGTCAAACCCAGCGCCGGCAGCCTGCGCATCGATGGCATCGACCCGGTCGCCGACCCCGGCGCCGCGCGTACGCGGCTGGCCTATCTACCGGAAAACGTTGCGCTCTACGAGCATTTGAGCGCGCTGGAAAATGCCGACTACCTGCTGGCGCTGGCCGGCCAGCGCCGCAGCCAGGCCGAGATCGGCCAGGCGCTGGCCGCTGCCGGTCTGCAGGACGAGGCCTGGCGCCAGCGGCTGGCGGGGTTTTCCAAGGGCATGCGCCAGAAGGTGGCGATCGCGGTGGCCACGCTGCGCCGGGTGCCGGTGCTGCTGCTGGACGAACCCACCTCCGGCCTGGACCCGCGCGCCATCGCCGACTTCAACCGGCTGGTCGGCAGCGTGCGCGAGCGTGGCGGCGCGGTGCTGATGGTCACCCACGACCTGCTCGGCGCAGTGGAGGTGGCCGACCGGATCGGGTTCCTGGAACACGGGCGCATCGCCGGGGACATCGGTGCCGGCGACAGCGGCTTCGACGTGCGCACCTTGCATGCGCGCTTTACGCGCAACCAGGATCAGGCTGCATGAGTGCGGTGCTGTTGGTCGCTCGCGAAGAACTGCGTTACATGGCGCGCAATCGTTCCGCCGCCATCGGTGTGGTGCTGCTGATGCTGATCACGCTGGTGGCGGCATTGACCGCTGCGCATCATCAGCGCGAGGTGGCCGCGTTCCGCGCGCGCCAGCAACTGGCCGCACAGCAGGCCTTCGAGGCGCAGCCGGACCGCCACCCGCATCGGGTGGTGCATTACGGCCATTTCATCTATCGCCCGCTGCCTGCATTGGCTGCGTTCGATGCCGGCGTGGATGCGTTCACCGGCAACAGCATGTTCCTGGAAGGCCACCGCCAGAACACCGCCAACTTCGGCGATGTGCGCCAGAGTTCGTTGCTGGTGCGCTTCGGACAACTGACGCCTGCGTTCGTGCTGCAGGTGCTGGCGCCGCTGCTGCTGGTGTTCCTGGGCTATGGCGCGGTGGCGCGCGAGCAGGAGACCGGCACCTTGCGTGCGCTGTTGTTGCAGGGTGCCACGCGCCGGCAATTGTTCGGCGGCAAATATCTGGCGCTTGCCGCGGTGGCGGCGGCCTGTTTATTGCCGGCCCTGGTCGGGCTGGTGCTGGTTGCGTTGTTGCCGGGCCAGGCGCTGCGGGTCGCACTGCTGGTACTGGCGTATGCGGTGTATCTGCTGGTGTGGTGCGCGCTGGTGCTGTCGGTGTCGATGCTGTGCCGGCGCGGCCGCGATGCGCTGCTGGTGTCGCTGGCGGTGTGGGTGTGGCTGGCCCTGCTGGTGCCGCGCCTGGCACCGGATGTGGCCAGTGCGGCATATCGCCTGCCGACGCGGCTGGAAACCGATGTGGCGATCCAGCGCGACCTGCGCACCCTCGGCGACAGCCACAACCCGGATGACCCGCACTTTGCGCAGTTCAAGCAGCAGACGCTGGCGCGCTATGGCGTGCAGCGGGTGGAAGAGCTGCCGGTGAACTACAAGGGCCTGCTGGCGCTGGAAGGCGAGCGGCTCACCGCGAGCCTGTTCGAGCGCTATGCCGCGCGTGATTCGGCCATCCAGCAGCAACAGAATCTGCTGGTGCGCACGTTCGCCTTGCTGAGCCCCACGGTTGCGGTGCGCGCGTTGTCGATGACGCTGGCGGAAACCGACCTGCGTGCGCACGAGCGGTTTCTCGCCCAGGCCGAGCGTTACCGCTACACACTGGTGCAGCAGCTCAACCAGCTGCAGGCCGATGCGGTGAGCATGGCCGACGACACCGCGCAGGATGCCGGCGCCGACCAACGCAAACGCATCTCCTCCGCGCATTGGCAGCAGATTCCGGTGTTCGCATTCCAGCCGCCGGCCACGACCGAGGTGCTGCGGGCCGCCGGCGCCGCGCTCGGCCTGGTCGCTGCCTGGCTGCTGGCTGCGCTGTGCCTGCTGGTCGCCGCGGGCCGGCGTGTGGGAGCGGCGCGCTGATGCTGCTGTGGAAATACGAACTGCTGCTGTTGCTGCGCGCACGCGCCGTGCTGGCCGGCTTGCTGTTGCTGGCGGTGCTGACCGTGTGCAGCCTGCTCTCCGGCCAGCATGTCATCGCCGCGCAGCGCGCCAACATCGCGCGCATCGCGGCGCTGCAACAGGAAGATATCGCGGCGGTGCAGGACTACGTGGCGCGCTCCAACGACGCGGGCAGCGCGGCCTACTACAGCTTCCACCCGACCTGGGACCTGCCCACGCCACTGGCATTTGCCGCGGTGGGCATGCGCGATGTCTCGCCGTACATCCTGCGTGTGCGCGCGCTGGGCCTGGAAGCGCAGATCCACGATGGCGACAGCTACAACCCGGAGCTGGCACTGGCCGGGCGCTTCGACTACGCCTTCGTGCTGGTGTTCCTGCTGCCCTTGTTCGTGATCGCACTGCTGTTCGATCTGCGCTCGGGTGAGCGCGAGGCCGGACGCGCGCGCATGCTCGCGGCGCTGCCGGGTGCGGGCACGGCGTTGCTGGTGCGGCGCGTGGTGGTGCGTGCAGCTGCGGTATTGGCATGTCTATGCGTGCCGTTTGTGATCGCGGCAAGCGTCAATGCGGTGCCGCTGCAGCAACAACTCGCGGTGCTGGCACTGACCTGCGCCTATCTGCTGTTCTGGGTGCTGCTGTCGGTGCTGGTCGGGCGCATCCATTGGCGCCCGGCCGCGCATGCCACCGCCCTGGCGACCTGCTGGGTGGTGCTGGCGCTGGTGGCGCCGGCGTTGGCGCATGTGGCGATCAACCAGGCGGTGCCGGTCAATCAAGGCAGCGAGATCGCGCGGCTGCAGCGCGAGGCGGTCAACCATGCCTGGGATATTCCACGCCAGGACACCATGCGGGCCTTCTACGCGCAGAACCCGCAGTGGGCCGATTCGGCGCCGCTGACCGGCGCGTTCCACTACAAGTGGTATTTCGCCTTCCACGAAAACGGCGATCAGCAGGTGGCGCCGCAGGTCGCGGCGTATCGCCAGGGCCTGCAGCGCCGCGAAGCGCTGGCGCAGCGCGTGGCCAGTGTGTTGCCACCGGTGGCGTTGCAGGCTGCATTGACGCGCCTGGCAGCCACCGACC
This sequence comes from Xanthomonas sp. CPBF 426, assembly GCF_903989465.1. Taxonomy (NCBI): domain Bacteria; kingdom Pseudomonadati; phylum Pseudomonadota; class Gammaproteobacteria; order Lysobacterales; family Lysobacteraceae; genus Xanthomonas; species Xanthomonas sp. CPBF 426. The sequence goes on along the minus strand of NZ_LR861805.1, from coordinate 4,099,748 downwards.
TGCGTGCGCAACTGGCGTATCAGGATCGCATCCGCGCCTATCACCGTGCGCTGCGGACGTTCTATTACGGCTATCTGTTCCGCGACCGGCCATTCACGCGCGAGGACTTCGGGCGCGCGCCAGGTTTCGATGCAAGTGCCGATCCCGCGTCATAGCGGCTGCGTTTCACCCCTCAACCTTCGTTGTCTCACGTGCGACCCGGGCCCAGCGTGCCCGGGTGCTTCAGGAGTCCTGCCCGATGTCCACGCCGCGCCGCCGTCTGTCCAACACGCTGCCCTTGCTCGGTGCACTGAGCTGCGCAGGCGTCAGCCCCCTTGCTGCCGCCGCCGAGCCGCAGGCGCGCGATCTGGATACGGTGCAGGTGCGCAGCCAGTACACGCCGTACCGCGCCTTGAGCGTGACCGGCGCCACCAAGACCGATGCGCCGCTGCGCGATCTGCCGATCAGTGCGCGCGTGCTGGACCAGACCCTGCTCGAGGACGCCGGGGTCACCGATCTGGCCGGCGCGCTGGAGCTGGCCAGCGGCATCACCAAGGCCAACAATTTGGGCGGGTTGTGGGACAGCTACTCGATGCGCGGCTTCACCGGCGACCCGAATTTCAGCTCGGACTACATGGTCAACGGCTTCAACGCCAGCCGCGGCTACAACGGCCTGCGCGATGGCGCCAACACGCAGAGCATCGAGGTGATCAAGGGCCCGGCCTCGGCGTTGTACGGGCGCGGCGAGCCGGGCGGGGCGGTCAACATCGTCACCAAGAAGCCCCTGTTCCAGCCGCAGCACAGCGTGGACCTGTCGGCGGGGCGCTTTGACAGTTATCGCGCTGCGCTCGACAGCACCGGCCCGCTGGGCGAGAACCTGGCCTATCGGCTGAATGTCATGCACAAGGATCAGCACAGCTTCCGCGACACCGTCGACAGCGACAACACGCTGCTGGCGCCCTCGCTGCTGTGGATGCCGACGCCCGATACCACGGTGTCCTACGAGCTGGAATTCGTGCGCATCCATGCGCCGTTCGATCGCGGGGTCACCGCCATCGATGGCGATGCCAATCGGCTGTCGGCCGGGCGTTTCCTGGGCGAGCCGCGCGATGGCGATATCGACCTGCATTCCACCGGGCACCAGGTCTTTGTGGTGCATGGGTTGAACCAGACCTGGTCGCTGCAGGGCGGGGCGACCTATCGCGACAGCGGCATGCGCGGGTTTTCCACCGAGCCGTGGACGCTGCAGGCCGACGAGCGCACGCTGCGCCGCGAGCGCCGCTACCGCGATTACCAGGGCCGCGACATCGCCGCGCGTGCCGAACTGCTTGGCAGCTTGCAGATGGGTGGCGTCACCCACAATGTGTTGTTCGGCGTGGATGGCAATCGCTTCGACGACAGCCGCTTCCAGCAGCGCGCACGCTCCGCGGCCACGCCGTACAGCATCGACGTGCTTGCGCCGCAGTACGGCGTTGCGCAGCCGGGGCGGCTGGCCACGATCACCGACACCGAAGAACGCCAACAGGTGTGGGGCGTCTATGCGCAGGACCAGCTCGATCTGGGCGCGCGCTGGAAGGCCTTGCTCGGCCTGCGCTACGACCACTACCAGCAGAATCTCGACAATCAATTGCGCGGCGCCACGCAGCGCGCCTCCGACGGTGTGGTCAGCCCGCGTGCGGGCGTGATCTTCCACGTCGACGCGGCATTGTCGTTGTATGCGAGTGCTGCGGCCGGCTTTCGTCCCAACAGCGGCGTGGGTGCGGACGGGCAGAGTTTTGCGCCGGAGAAAAGCCGCTCGCTGGAAACCGGCCTGAAATACGTGCAGCCCGGCGATGGCCTGGAAGCGACGCTGGCCGCGTTCCGCATCGACAAGAAGAACGTGCTGAGCCTGGATCCGGCCGACACCAGTTTTTCGCTGCCGGTGGGCGAGATGCGCAGCCAGGGCGTGGAGCTGGATCTGCTCGGGCGGCTGACCCCGCGCCTGGCCGCCTCGGTGGGCCTGGCCTATACCGACTCGCAGGTGACGCGCAGCAGTGAGGCCGCCGCAGGCACCGGCCTGGCCGAGGGGCGCCGCTTTCCGAACGTGCCGCGCTTCAGCGGCAATGCCTTCGTCAACTACGCGCAGCCATTGACCGGCAAGCGCAGTGCGGCGGTGGGCGTGGGCGTGTCGCATACCGGTGAGCGGTTGGGCTCGGTTGATAGCAATACCGACTTCGTGCTGCCTGCATACACCGTGTGGCGCCTGGTCGGCCATTACGACCTGAGCGAGCGCCTGCGCCTGTATGCCAAGGTCGAGAACCTCACCGACCGCCGCTACGCCGCGTTCTCCTACAGCGAGCAGTGGGTGTATCCCGGCGCGCCGCGCAGCTGGACGGTGGGTGTGCGGCTGCGGTTTTGAGCAGCGGTGCGATGCCACGCTGACCGATGATCGACGCTCCTGCGTGGTCGATGGACCACGCAGGAGCCAGGTGGGCGCGAACGACGGCAGGCCGTCGGACTGGCTGCCACCGCACCGTGCGTGCGCCAGGCTGGTGTCCGCCAGCGGCGTGCGCGTGCAGCGCAGCGTGCGTGATTGCTCGCGCTAGCTGCGCCGCGTGGACGGACGCTTGCTGCGCTTCTTGCCGGGCGCCACGGGCGCGGCGTCCTCGCTGGCCAACGCGCCGCCGTTGTGCAGCTGTTCCAGCCACGACAGCGCATCGACATAGCCGAGGAAGTGCTGCAGATAGCCCGGTGAGCACTCGCGCATCAGGCTGATGCAGCGGTGCACCAGCACGCTGGAATTGAGCGGGCCGGCGTCCTTGGGGGCGTCCTGCAGCGACTGCCGCACCTGGCTGGCGGTGCGCACCGTGGTCCAGGTGCGACGGAAATCCTCCAGCGCCGGCAGCTCGGGAAACGGTGTGGCGTCGGCCGTGGCGGTCTTTCTGCTGTCCACTTCCATCAACGCGGCATGGCCTGCCATCTGCTCGGCCAGTGCGCCCAGCGCGCTGCGTTGCAGTGGCTGCGCGGCATTGCCGGCGACACGACCGCGTGCGGCTTGCTTGACCGTTGCCGCATATGCATCGACCAGCCTGCCCAGCTTTTCTTCCAGCACCTGGCGCACTGCCTCGGCCTGGGTGCCGGCCCGCGCGGCCAGCGTCTCCATCAGGTGGAACCGCACCGGATCCAGCTGGTCGGCACCCTGGCTGCGCCAGCGCTGCAGGCGCGCGTGCGCGGATGTCGCCTGCGTGCTCATCGCGTGCCTGCGGCCGCTGTGGGTTTGGCGGCAGAAGAGGCACGCGACGTGGCAGGGCGCGCGATCGGCGCGATCTCCACGCGGCGGTTCCTGGCGCGGCGTGTTTCGTCGGCATTGGAATCCACCGGCTGCTGCGAGCCGAAGGCCGCGGCGAACACCGACGCGGCCGGCACGCCTTCGGCGATCAATGCACGCGTCACGGTGAGCGCGCGTTGCGCGGAGAGTTCCCAGTTGTCGGCGTAGCGACGGTTGCCGCCCAGCACCGGGCGGTCGTCGGTGAAGCCGCTGACCATCAGGATCTCCTCGCGCGCCGTCAGATACTCGGTCAACGGCGCGGCCAGTGTCTTCAGCACCTCGCGGCCTTCCGGCTGCAACTGATCGGAATTGAAGGCGAACAGCACATTGCCGCGGATGCCGATGCGGCCATCGACCAGGGTCACGCGGCCGGCGGCCAGGGGCGCGGCCAGCGCCTGCTCCAGCGTCTTGCGGCGCTGCGCTTCGGCCTGGCGCTGCCTGACCTCTTCATCCAGGCGGCTGGACAGCTGCAGCTGCACGCCGATCACCCCGACCAGGATCAGCACGAACGCCCCCAGCAGCACCGACATCAGGTCGCCGAAGGCGGCCCAGATCGGTGTGCCCGATTCGCCGTCGATGTCGATCTCGTCGCTCATGCCGCGCTGGCCTCGTCGCCAGCGGCCTCGCCGGCATCGCCGCGGCCGCGGTCGAGCTGGCGCAGTTCTTCGATGATCTGCTTCTGCGACAGCATGCTGAGGTCCACCACCTCGCGCGCCTGCGCCACGTAATACGCCAGTTGGTCGTCGCTGCGGGCGAGCGAGGCGTCCAGGGCGCTGGCGACGTGCTGCAGGCGCGCGTTGAGCTCGCTGGTGGAGCCGCTGAACAGCTGCACCGCCACGCCGAAGGCTTCGCCCAGGCTGGCCACTTCCACCGCGCTGCCGCTGACATGCGCGGCCACCGCGCCGAGCTTGCCGGTCTCGCTGCCGATCTGTTCGGTGAGCTGGGTGCCCACGCGCTGCAACAGGTCCGCCGAGGTGGTGACCAGTGCATCCACCGCTGCGCGTTGTTCGGTGGAGGCGTGATTGACCGCGTTGAGCAAGGTGTCCAGGGTGGCGAGCAGCTTGCTGCGTTCTTCCAGCATGGCGGTGTCGCGCACCATGCTTTCGGACAGGTTCTGGCGCAGCTCGGCCACTACATCGGCGGCGGCCTTGGGCGCTTCGGAAGCGATCTGCATCAGGCGCGCCACCTCGCTGATGGTGGCGCTGGCCTGTGCCTGCGCCTGCGTGGACAACTCGCTGGCAGTGCTGGCCAGGGTGTCGCAGATCGCCTGCTGTTGCTGGGTGACGCGTTCGCCGGTGCGTTCCCACTGCGTGGTCAGCTCCGCGCTCATCGCGGTGAAGCGCTCGCTCCACAGCGCCAGGCGCTGGGAATCGCGCGCTTCCAGCGCGGCCTGCAGGTCGGTATGCGATTGCTGCAGCGTGCCGACCAGGGCGGCGGCATGCGTGTCGAAGCTGGCGGTGGCGGCCGCCAGCGCGCCCTGGTGCTGGCTCGCCAGGGCGGCGCTGGCGTCGCGTTGCTGCGCCAGCGCATCGTTCCAGGCACTGGCCGTCTCGCTGCTGGACTGATCCATGCGCCTGGACACCGCATCGACCAGGGCGCTGGAGCGTGCGTCGAAGGTGCTGGCGAACTGGCTCAGCGTGCCCTGCAATTCCTGCGTCAGTACCTGATTTGCGCGCTGCTGCTCGGCCACTGCCGCAGTCCAGGTGGCGGCAGCCGCCGCGGTGCTGCTTTCGAAGCCATTGCTCAGGCCATCGAGTTGTTGCTGCACGGCCTGGTGCACGCCGTCCTGCAGCGCGGTGGTCTGCTGCGCGAGCTGTGCGAGCGTGGCGTGCAACTGCGCGCTCAACGCGGCACCTGCGCGCTGCTGCTCGGCGAGCACCGCTGCCCAGTGGTCGGCAGCGGCGGCGGTGCTGCGGTCAAAGCCGTCATTGAGTGCGTGCAACTGTTGCTGCACCGCGTGGCTCACGCCGTCCTGCACCGTGATGCTGCGCTGATCGATCTGCGCCAACGTGGCCTGCAGCTGCTCGGTCAGCGCGAGGTGCGCACGTTCCTGCGCGGCCAATGCGGCCTGCCAGTGGTCGGCGGCCGTCTGCGCACTGTGCTGGAAGCCGTCGTTGAGTGCGTGCAGTTGCTGCTGCACGGCGCTGCCGACGCCGTCCTGCACCGCAGTGGCCTGTTGTGCGAGCTGCTCCAGCGTGGTCTGCAGCTGCGTGTCGAGCGCTTGCTGCGCGCGTTCCTGCGCGGCAAGCGCGGTGGTCCAGTGCGCGGCCGCGGCACTGGCGCTGTGCTGGAAGCCGCTGGTGATGCCGTCCAGTTGCTGCTGCACGGCGTGGGTGAGGCGCTCATGCAACGCGGCGGTGTCGCGCGCGATGCTGGTCATGGTCGCTTCCATCGCCGGCTGCAGGGCCGCGCCCACCGCGCGTGCGCTTTCTGCCACGCCGGCCTGCAACGCGTGCTCCATCGCCGTGGCCAGGCGCGCATAGGTCGCCTCGCTCCTGGCGTGGAATTCGGCCTGCTGCGCGGCCAGGCGCTCATCGGCGGCGATGCTCTGCTGCTCGATGCTGCCCATCAGCGTCTGCAGGCGATCGATCAGCGCCGGCATCAGCGCGCTCTGCTGCTGCTGCAACTTGAACACTTCGCCACGCTGGTGCGCGTCCGAGTGCGGATGCAGTTCGGAGGCGATCTTCAGGTCCAGCCGCTGCACTGCCTGCAGCCGTTCGCGCCGGCACAGCGCCGACAACAGCCCCAGCATTGCGGAGGTCGCCACGCCGGCGATCGAGGTGCCGAACGCAAACGCCAGGCCTTCCACCGGTGCGGCCAGCGAGCCGCGGATGGCCTGCAGGTCGGTGGCGCTCTGCAATGCAAAACCGGTGCCCTTGAGCGTGGCCATCATGCCGAGCAGGGTGCCGAGCATGCCCAGCAACACCAGCAGGCCGACCAGGTACGGTGTCAGCACCGGTGCCGGCAACGCCACGCGCTCGCCCTTGATGCGCAGGCGCACCGCATTGCGCAGGCTTGGATGCAGGCGCTCCAGCCACTCGCTCAATGCCGTTGGTGCGGTGGTCAACGCGGCAACGGCATCGTCCAGCGTGGCGCTGGCCTGGCGATAGCGATACAGCTCCAGCGCGCCGGCCACATAGCAGGCGCCGATCACTGCTGCGACACAGGCGCCCAGCGGGTTGGAGCCCAGATAACCGATGCCGACCCAGCAAACCGCCAACAGGCCGACGACAAACACACACAGGTGAACGAGAGTTCTGAACATGAGGTCCCAGTTAGCGGGTACGAAGCGCTGCAAGCAGGCCTTCGATCGGGTGAAAACGGACATCCAGTTCGGCGAGCAACACGCTCTGCATGTCTTTGCGAAACACATCCAGCCAGCCGTCGGAGACCGCGCGTGGCGCGGCGTCGCCGTCGGCTGCCGGGGTTGGCGCCTGCGCGGCATCGCGCAGACGCTCGAAATGCGCACCGAGCAGGGTCGGCACATGGTTCAACAGGGTCTGCTCGCGCGGGCTCAAGGTCAGCTCCATCACCGCATCCACCTCGGCCAGCCGCGCCATCTGCCCGGACTCAAGGGCCAGCATGTCGCGCAGGCGGCCACGCAGGTCGCCGGTGGCGGTGCGCATTGCGCGTTGCATGGCCAGGTAGTGCTGGCGGAACGGGGCATAGTCGGGCGCAGGCAAGGCTGCCGCTGCGTCGCTGCCGGCAGCGGCGGCGCTGCGCGCATCGCGGCGTACGCGCGCGAGCACGGCATCCAGGTCGACCACGCTGCTGGTCGCCAACCCGGTGCGCACGCGTGCGCAAGCCTCGACGTCGAGCCGGCGCGTCTCGGGCAGCGCTTCGATCTCGGGCAGCTTGCCATCCAGCGCCTTGGACACGGCGACCGCGCGCGTCCAGTCGATCCATTGGCTGAGCCGGTCGGCGAGCGCATGGTTGGACTGGGCAACGTGGGCATCGGTGAGGCGAGCGAGCAGGCGAATGAACGCCGGGCCCGACAAGGGCGCCCGTGGAGCAGCTTTCGCCATTGGTCCGGTCAAAGACCGCGCATTTTACACGGGAATGTGCGTGGTTCGGCGCCCGGGCCAGGGCCGGAGCGCCTGTGGCTGCGGGCAGGGCTGGCGGCATTCAGCCGCGCTGTTGCTGGCTGAGCCGGCTCCTCTCCGCAGCAGATGCCGGCGGCTGCCTGGCGCCGTGGGGCGCCACGGTGCCAGGCACACCCAGCGCGGCAGCGGCGGAAATTGCGCAATGATGTCACCCCGGTCACCCTCTCTAACCAATTCAGGTTTCAATCCCCGGCGGTCTGATCGCGCCGGTTTTGCCAGGTGAACGGGTATAAGCTGCGGGCCGGGAAACCCCCAACGAGGGAACGCAATGGACCACTCCGACATGCAAGTGTCCGATCTGCTGGTCCTGGAGCTGCAAGGGTTCCACGATGCCTATGGCCGTGGACCGGACTTCTGGGATGCCTATCAGCGCATCATGGCCATCGCAGCACAGGCCGGCGGCAACATGATCAACCTGGCCAATGAAATGGCCTCGCTGGCGCAAGGGCTTGGAGCGATCGATCGCGCGCAGCTGCTGTAGAACCCGAGGCTGCAGGGTGCGGCGGGCCGGCTGTACCGGCAGGCGCCGCGCACGCTTACTTGGCGTTGGCAGCTGCCGGTTTGACGGCGACCGCAGGCGTGGTCTCGGGCTCGCCACGCTTCTTGTCGCGACGCAGCGGGGTATCGCCCAGCCGCTCGATCGCGCCGCCGGATTGCTGGAACGCCTCCAGATCGGCGGCCAGACGCTGCTCGGACAACCGCGGCTTGCCTGGCTGATTGCTCACGGTCATCGACTGACGGCGGGAGTTGTTCATGGCGAAATCCTCATGCGTTGTAGAGCGTCAAGGGAATGCCCCGCCGGCGTTGGTCGTCGTAGGTGGCACGCACGTCGCGGCAATACGGCCCGGACATGACGAAACGCCGGCAGATCGCCGGCCGCGTCTCGTAGATCGAACAACACATGCGCGCCGCGTCGATGGCCACGCACCAGCCTTCCTCGTCACGCGCCATCACGTGCCAGCCTTGCGGCGTCACGCTGGTCAGGTGGTTGGGGATGCGGTCGGATGGATCGACCATGACGGTGAGCCGGCAACAGACGGCATCGCAGCGTTCGCAGAGATTCTTGATGGAAAAGGCCAGATAGAGTGAAGGCGACACCGGAGTCCGGCCGCCCTTGCACCATACACCCTGGGCGTGCCGGGGTGTGAACCGGCCCCTGCCTTGGATGCAGCAGACGGGCATTGCGCTGCGGCAGTGCCCTGGGTGGCCGCGTCGTCGGCACTGCGATGCGTGCATTGCGTATGGGCCTGCGGTGCGGGTGCCGCGCGCGGAGGCATCGGTCGAGGCACTTAATGGTGCGGGTCGTATGCGTGCGTCATCGACGCTGCGACGTTGGCATCGACAGAAGGCAGGCAGGTAAGGAGATAAACGCGCGCCATGCCGATCATGATGGCGATGTCGAACGGTGCAATGCGCAGACAGACATGACGCACAGGGCGCATCCATCTACGCATGCCTTGTTGCTCCGTTGCGTCACGGCCGGATTGCCGGATCCACAGCGATCATCGGCTGCCAGCGTGCAACAGCGCCCGCAACGCGCCGCCTGGCTGGATGCATCCCTAAACGGTTGCCTTTGTCGTGCCGATGCGAAGACGTTTTTCACCTGTGCCGTCGCCGGACCACCGTAGCGTTGGGTGGTCCGCATCCACGCGACAGGAGAACCCATGACCATCGACCACAACCACGCAGCTGCGCCCGATTCGGCTGGCGATCACGACGACCAACGCAGCGAGAAGGAAAAACAGGACGCCTTGCAGGACGATGCGCTGGAAGAAACCTTTCCGGCCAGCGACCCGGTGTCGCCGTTCGTGCCGGCCAAGCCGCTGGACTGACCAGGCCGCACATCGACGAGCAATGCAAACGGCGCGGTCATCGACCGCGCCGTTTGCGTTTGCAGCGTCTTCAGCGCTGTTGGCGGTTACGGCGTCAACACCACCTTGCGGCAATCGTCCTGCTTCTTGTCGAACAGCTCGTAGCCACGCGCGGCATCGGCCAGCGGCATGCGGTGCGAGATGATCGCGCTGGGCTTGAGGTCGCCATTGCCGATGCATTCCAGCAGGTACGGCATATGCTTCTGCACATGGGTCTGGCCCATCTTGAAGCTCAGGCCCTTGTCGAAGGCATCGCCGAACATGAAGGCATGGATGAAGCCGGCATACACGCCCGGCACGCTGACCACACCGCAGCGGCGCGTTGCGGCAATGCACTGACGAATCGCCACGCCGCTGCTGCCTTCCAGCTTCAGGTTGGTCAGCGCGGTTTCGATCGCGCTGCCTTCGGCCTCGAATCCCACTGCCTCGATGCTGGCGTCCACGCCGCGGCCATCGGTCTGCGACACGATTACATCGGCCGGGTCATCGACCTCGTCGAAGTTGATCGGGATGATGCCGTAGGCCTTGGACGCGAAGTCCAGCCGGTACGCATGCCGGTCCACCATGAAAATGCGCTCGGCGCCCAGCATGCGGCAGCATGCCGCGGCCATCAGGCCCACCGGGCCGGCGCCGAAGATCGCCACTGTCGAGCCCTGCTTGACCCCGGCATCGATGACGGCCTGGTAGCCGGTCGGCAGAATGTCGGACAGGAACAGCACCTGCTCGTCGTGCAATGCATCGGGCACCACCAACGGCCCGACATTGGCCTTGGGCACGCGCACGTACTCGGCCTGCCCGCCGGACAGACCGCCATATAGGTGGCTGAAGCCGAACAGCGCCGCCGGTGGGCGCATGTCCTTGTGGTTGAGTGCGGCGCCCTTGCCGGTATTGGTGGTCTCGCAGGCGGAGAATTCCTGCAGCATGCAGTGGAAGCAGCGTCCGCAGGCCACCACGAACGGGATCACCACACGGTCGCCGGGTTTGACCGCGGTGACATCGGGGCCGACGTCTTCGACGATGCCCATGAACTCATGGCCGAGAATATCGCCATGCCGCAGGTCCGGAATCTTGCCGCGGTACAGATGCAGGTCCGAGCCGCAGATGGCGGTGGCGGTGACGCGCAGGATGAGATCGTCGCGTTCGACAAGGGTCGGATCCGGCACGGTTTCGACCCGCACATCGCGTGAGCCGTGGTAGTTGAGGGCAAGCATGGAGATCTCCCGTAAGGCCGTCGGTATGCGGCAACGCCGTGCAGTGTTGGCGGCGCGCCGTTAAGTCCATCAGCACGGCACGTGCGCACGGTGTGGACGCGCCCGATTGGCGACGCGGCGTTGATGCGCGTGTCACGTCTGGATAACCCGCGCACTCGCACTCTCGACTGCCACGCTGGATCGTCCGCAGCTCATGCCTGCAGCGACCATGCGATCCCGACAATCAACGACCGCGCCTGGCGCGATCAATCAAGGAGACAACGATGGGAATTTTCAAGATGCTGACCGCCGGCGCGGTGGGCTACGTGGCGTACAAGGCGTGGCAGCGTCGTCAGGACGACACCGGTGAAACGGCCAGCCCGACGAACAACGACCGCGACATTCAACAGCAGTCGCTCAGTGCGCCGGCCAAGGCCGGCAGCACCCCGCCGCATGGTGACCCGCTGCGTGCAGCCGCCACGCTGTCCAGCGACCGCAAGCAGGCACTGGGTGCGTTGGTGGTGTTCAACGAGCAGGAGCGCACGCTTGCGCAGCTGGCGGTCGTCAAGGGCCTTGAAGGCGAGACGTTGCAATTTGCCCGCAAGATGGACGAGGCACACAGCGCGGCGTTGACCGACCTCAGCCGTTTTGCGCCCGATCGCAGCGGCACGCTGGCGCAGGCCGCGTTCAGCCGCGCCGATGGCACCCGCAAGCGTCTGGAAGGCCTGGACGGCAAGGAGTTTGAAACGCAGTACCTGCAGGCCAGCGTGACCAGCCACGAGCAGGCGTTGACATTGCTGGACGCACAGCTGGCCAGCGAGCCGGGATCGAGCGATCTGGGCAAGGAATTGCAGCGTGCACGCCAGACCATCGCCCAGCATCTGGAACATGCCAAGTCGCTGCGGGCCAAGGCGAACCAGGCGCATTGATCCACCGCGATCGCTGATCGCGCACCGCAGCGTATGCGGTGAACACGGACAACAGGCAGCTTCGGCTGCCTGTTGCCGTTGTGGGCAAGCGCGGCGCGCATCGCGCATGTACGCCGCAGGCCGCAGGTTCAGCCGTTGCCGGGAGACCTCGTCGCAACACGGTCGTCATCACGCGTCAGGCGCCGCCTGCTCGAATCCCGCGGCCTGGCGTTGCCACAGGCCATCGAACACGCCACCGTGTCCACGCAGCTGCGCGGGACTGCCATCTTCGACCACGCGGCCGTGCTGCAGCACCACGATGCGATCGAAGCCGATCACCGTGGACAGGCGGTGCGCCACCGCCAGCACCGTGCGATCGCGCATCAGGTGATTCAGCGCGGCCTGAATTTCCGCTTCCGACTCGGTATCCAGCGCCGAGGTGGCCTCGTCCAGGATCAGGATCGGCGCGTCCTTCAGAAAGGCGCGCGCGATGCCCAGGCGCTGGCGTTGACCCCCGGACAACAGGACCCCGCGTTCGCCGACCTGGGTGTCGTAGCCGTGCGGCAACTGCCGGATGAAGCCATCGCAGAACGCATGCCGCGCGGCGTCCTGCACCTGCGCATCGCTGGCCTCCGGGCGGCCGTAACGGATGTTGTCGGCAATGCTGCGATTGAACAGCGCGGTCTCCTGCGGCACCACCGCAATCCTTTCGCGCAGGCTGTCCTGGCTGACGCTGCGGATGTCCTGGCCATCGATCAGCACGCGTCCGGATTGCACATCGTCCAGGCGCTGGATCAAGGCGATCAGGGTGGACTTGCCGGCACCGGAAGGCCCGACGATGCCGACCTTCTGGCCGGCAGGGATATGCAGGGTCAACCCGTCCAGCACGGCCGCCCGCTGCGGATAGGCAAAGCACACATCTTCGAAGCGCACATCGCCCTGCGCCAGCGCCAGCGGTGTGTCCGCATCGACGATGGCATGCGGTTGCAGGATGATCTGCAGCGTGTCGGCGATGGCGCCCAGCTGCTGGGTGGTGTCCACCAGCGTCAGCGCCAGGTCGCGCGAGCCGTGCAGGATGCGGAAGGTCAACGCGCTGACCAGCACCACATCGCCGGCGCTCACCGTGCCGGCGCGCCACAGGCTGATCGCCCAGATCAGCATGCCGCCGGCCATCACCGACAGGCAGATGTCGTGGATCACCCTGGCCTTTTCCACATACATCCAGCTGCGTCGATGGGCGACCGCCTCGTCGCCGATCTGCCCGGCCAGCCGCGCGCTTTCGCGATCGCGCGCCGCAAACGCCTTGATCGTCCACACATTGGACACCGCATCCACCAGCTCGCCGCCCACGCGTGCGGCCTGCGCGGCAAAGCGCTGATGCTTGGCGCGGCCGCGGATGCCGAAGCTGGTGATGATGGCCGCCACCACCGCGATAAAGCCGACCAGGGTGGCGGCCATGCGCCAGTCCACCGTGAGCAGCAGCACGATGGCGCCGATGAAGTCCACGACCGGTGGCACGATCTTCCAGGCCAGCCCGCCATAGATCTGCCCGGCCGCGCTGCCCAGTGCGGTGATGCGGTTGCCCAGCGCGCCGGCAAGATGCTCGCTGAAATACCGCATCGGGTGGCCGGTGAGGTGGCGGAACAGATCCACGCGGATGTCCACCACGCTGGCCACCACGGTGCGACAGCCCAGCCAGCCGCCCAGCCGCCACAGCAGGTTTTCGATGGCGATCAGGCCGATGAACACGCCCAGCGGCAGCCAGACCTCGGCCTCGGTCCGTTGGTCGCCTGCCATCGCATCGACCAGCACCTTCATGCCGTACTGCACCGAGACCGCGCAGCCGGCAGCGCCGACGATCAACAGCAGCAAGCCGGCAAAGTGCCAGGGCCGCTGGCGAATGTAATGCCATAGAAAACGCGCAGGCGTGTCCGGCAACAGCGCGGGCTGCGCGATGGTGTTCACGTATCGATGTCGGCCAGCGCCCGCTGCGGCACACGCAGGCCGAAGCGTTCGTGCTCGCGGCGTAACTGCCCGGCCAGCCCGGCGTCCAGCGGGCGCTGCCCGTGTTCGTCGGCATAGCCGAACAGGCCGGTGGGGCAATGGCGGTAGTTGTCCCAGCCCGGATAGTCCAGCACCGGATACAGGCAGATCCCCTCCATCGGCACGCCCTGCTGCATGGCCAGTGCCACTTCACTGGCGACGTGCGCAAGCCAGCCGGCGCGTTTGTCGCCTTCGGCACCGGTTTCGGAGAGGATCAGCGGGCGCTGATAGCGCTGCCAGAACCCGTCCATGATCGCCGAGAGCGGGCGGTGGTCGGGAGACGTGCGCGGGATCGGCGCACCGCCCAGATACCACTGGTTGTCTGCGTAGTAGTTGAGGCCGACGATGTCCAGATACTGCGGCGCGCCGCCCAGCCCGGGCCACTGCCTGCCGCAGATCATGTCCCAGGCCTCGAATTGCGCCACTCGCAGGCGCTCGGCTTCCCGGCGCGGGCCGGGGCGGTCGTTGGCGGCGGCCACATGGATGGCCGGGTCCACCTGCACGAAGCGCGCGCGCGGTTCGACCTGCCGCACCGCGTCGATCGCGGCAATGGTGGCGCGTACCAGCTGGTGCTTGAGCTCGAAGCCGCGCCCGCGCGCCTTCGGATGCATGCGCGCGTGGTCGCCGCCGTTCCAGGCCCAGAACGAGATCTCGTTGATCGGCGCGTAGAACGGCACGGCATCGCTTGCGTTCTTGACGCATTGCGCCGCCGCGGCAGCAAACCGCGCGAAACGATCGACGAACTGCGGGGTCCAGATATCCACATCGTCCGGCCAGCCGTAGTGGCACAGATCCCAGATCACCTGGGTGCCGGCGGCATTGGCGGCATGCAGCATCGGCAGGAAGCTGGACCAGTCGTACTGCCCTGGCCGTTGCTCGATCAGGTGCCAGCGCAGGCCATCGCGCGCGGTACGCATGCCGTGCGCGGACACGGCGCGATAGTCGTTTTCCGCCCAGCGGTCGTGCCGGGTGCCGGCGATCAGATCCAGCCGGCGGCCATCGCGCCGGCGATGGGTCGAACACTCGAAGCCCGCCATGAAAAAACTGTCGAACACTGTGGGGCTGTGCATCTGGGGTCCTGCTGCATCTTCGCCGCACTGCCGGCGGAACAATGAAATGTGATTGACACGCCACGCCGGCCTGGAACGCCGCTTCGCATCACCGCAGCGCAACCCTGCCGGGTGAGATCCGGCCGCTCAGGCCATCAGTTCGGCGCGGCGTTGGTGCTCGGCGTCTTCGATGCGCTTGAACAAGGCCAGCGCCTGGCCGACGACCTGATCCATGTTGTAGTACTTGTAGGTGCCCAGCCGCCCCAGGAAGGTGACATTGGGCGTCTGGGCGGCCAGCCGTTCGTAGCGCCGGTACAGCTCGGCGTTTTCCGCGCGCGGGATCGGATAATACGGGTCGCCCTCGGCCGAAGGATACTCGCGGGTGAGGCTGGTCCTGGGATGCTGCTGGCCGGTCAGGTGCTTGTACTCGGTGATGCGTGTGTAGGCGACAGCTTCGGCCGGGTAGTTGACCGTGGCCACCAACTGGAAGTGCTCCTGATCCACGGTGCTGTGTTCGAACCTGAGCGAGCGATACGGCAGCTTGCCGTAGCAGTGGTCGAAGTATTCGTCCACCGGGCCGCTGTAGACCAGCTGGTCGTAGTCCAGCTCGTCGCGGATCTCGCGGTAGTCGGTATTGAGCATCACCTTGATGTTGGGGTGATCGAGCATGCGTTCGAACATGCGCGTATAGCCGTGCAGCGGCATCTGCTGGAAGGTGTCGGTGAAGTAGCGGTCGTCGTCGTTGGTGCGGGTGGGCACGCGCGAGGTCACCGATTTGTCCAGCTGCGACGGATCCAGGCCCCATTGCTTGCGCGTATAGCCCTGGAAGAAGGTTTCGTACAGCTCGCGGCCCACCTGGTTGATCACCACATCCTCGCTGGTCTGGATGTCGGCCACCGGCTCGGCGCGGCTGGCCAGGAATGCGGCAGCGGCATCCTCGGTGGTGAGCTGCAGGCCGTAGAGCCGGTTCAAGGTGGTCATGTTGATCGGGATCGGTACCTGCTGCTCGCCCACCTGCGCGAGCACGCGGTGCTCGTAGGGCCGCCACTGGGTGAAGCTGGACAGGTAATCCACGATGCGCTGCGCATTGGTGTGGAAGATATGCGGGCCGTAGCGATGGATCAGCACCCCGGCGTCGTCATGGAAGTCGTAGGCATTGCCACCGATATGCGGGCGGCGGTCGACCACCAGCACGCGCTTGCCCAGGCCTGCGGCCAGACGCTCGGCCAGCACGCTACCGGCAAAGCCCGCGCCGATGATCAGGTAGTCGAATCCGCGCCGGGTGCCGCCGAGCACGCGCGTGCTCGCCAGCGGGACGGTGCCCGACGGTGTCATTGCTTCCACGTGAGTTTCTCCTGCATCAAGGCATGGGTGTGGTCCCAGGACATCTCGCCCAGCACCTGGTCGGCGGTGTCCAGCAGCTGCGCGCGGTCGCTGCCGTCGCGTAGCGCGGCCTCGCAGGCGGCCACGAAGGCCGCAGCGGTGTCGGCAATGCGCACCACGCCGGTGTCGCCATAGGTGCGCACCACATCGTGGATCGGCGTGGACACCACCGGGCAGCCGCCGGCCAGGTATTCCGGGGTCTTGGTCGGGCTGATGAAACGGGTGGAGGCGTTCATTGCGAACGGCATCAGCGCCACGTGCCAACCGGACAGATAGCCGGGCAGCGCGTCATACGTCTTGCCACCGAGATAATGGATGTTGGCGGCCTGCGGCAGGTCGGACGCGGCGATCTTGACCACCGGCCCGATCATCACGAACTGCCACTGCGGCCGCTGCCTGGCGATATCGCGCAGCAGGGCCACGTCGAAGCGCTCGTCGATCACGCCATAGAAGCCCAGGCGCGGGTGCGGGATGGCGGCCTGGTCGGCAGGTTCCTGCTGCGGCTGGCGTGCGGCGGCAAAATGCGCCACGTCCACGCTGCTGGGGAAGGCATGGATGTTGGCGTGCAGTGCACGCTTGGCTTCCCAGATGCTGTAGCCACCGGTGAACACCACGTCGGCGCGTTGCAGCAGTTCGCGCTCGCGCTGTACCAGCTCGGGTGGCGCACCGGCAAATGCCGACAGCTCGTCCATGCAGTCGTAGACGATCGCGCGCGCACGCAGATGCGCACTGAAGCTCAGACTCATCGGCGTGTAGTACCACAGCAGCAGGTCGCCCACGCCAAGCTCGGCCAGGTAGCCATCCAGCAACTGGCGCTGCGCCTGCACCGCATCCTCGCCCGTGCACCCGGCCGGCAGGCGTGGCACCAGCACATGCAGGCCGCCTTCTTCGCCGCGTAGCTGCAGCCAGGGTTCGGATTCATCGCAGGCGATGGGCTCTTCCCAGAACAGCACATTGCAGTCGCCGGCAAAGCGTGACATCAGATGCTGCGGGCGTTGGTAGACAAAGCTCCAGCGCAGATGCGACAGGCACAACAGGGTAGTGCGTGCCGGATCGAACTGCGGCACGCTGTCGGAGGAAACGGCTCGGCGGCTCTTGCCGATGTCGTCGTGGAACTGACCAGCCCAACTCATGGAATGACCTCGCTGAAAAAAAAAGGAATGCGCGCCACTCAGGCGCGCGACAGACGGTCCGTCGGGACCAGCGTGCGTGCAGGTTCGCTGCGCCGGCGGCCCTCGGCAGCCGGCAACAGGCAGCGCGCCGGCGCACCTGCGTCGCGCGCAAGCTCGGGGTCCGGCACCGGTGCCGGTGTGCGCGACGTGCGCAGGCGCGAGGTGGCATAGCCGTCCGGATGCATGGACTGCCAGCGCCAGGCGTCGCCACACATGCGGTCCAGGTCGTGTTCGGCCTTCCAGCCGAGCAGGCGATGGGCGAGCGTGGCATTGGCGTAGTACACAGCCACATCGCCGCCGCGACGCGGCGCAATGCGCAGCGGTATGCGCCGGCCACTGGCGCGCTCGAATGCGGCAGCCACTTCGCGCACGCTGTAGCCGCGCCCGGTGCCCAGGTTCACCACCAGGCCGGTGCGCTCGCGCTGCAGGTAGTCGATGGCATCCACGTGCGCGCGTGCCAGATCCATCACATGCAGGTAGTCGCGCACGCCGGTGCCGTCGGCAGTGGGGTAGTCGTCGCCAAAGACCTGCAGCGCATCGCGGCGACCGACCGCCACCTGTGCGATATAGGGCATCAGATTGTTCGGTACGCCGCGCGGGTCTTCGCCCAGGTAACCGCTGGGATGCGCACCGACCGGGTTGAAGTAGCGCAGCAGCGCCGCGTTGAATTCCGGCCAGGCCGCGCTGAGGTCGGCGATCATCTCCTCCATCATCAGCTTGGTGCGCCCGTAGGGATTGCTCGCCTTCAGCGGCGCGTCCTCCCGGATCGGGCTGGTGTTGGCATCGCCATACACGGTGGCCGAGGAACTGAATACCAGCGTGCTCACCTGGGCGGTGCGCATCGCGCGCAGCAGTGCCAGCGTGCCGGTCACGTTGTTGTTGAAGTACAGCAACGGTTCGCGCACCGATTCGCCCACCGCCTTGAGCGCGGCAAAATGCAGCACCGCCTCGATCTTCCTTGCAGCCAGCAGCGTGCCCAGCTCGGGTGCGCGCACATCCATGCGATGGAAGTCCGGGCGAAACCCCATCAGGTGCTGCAGATGGTCGAGCACGCGCTCGGAGGAATTGCTCAAATTATCGACAATGCACACCTGGTGGCCACGCAGTGCCAATTCGACGCAGGTGTGTGAGCCGATATAGCCGGTGCCGCCAGTGACCAGAATTCTCATTGATTGTCTGCCTTGTGGAGGGCGCTCACGCGCCGGCCTCTCAATGGCGCGGATGCACCACGTCGCACGTTTCGATGCGTGTTGCGTGACGTCATCGCGCCGGCAGTGCACTGCTCCTGCGCCACGCATGGGTGACGGGCAGCTCTGGGCGAGAAGAAGGGGGGGCATCACGGTCCAACGCCACCCACGGTAGGAGTGCGGCCGTGAGAGCAGGCACAGTGGTGGGTGCGTGCCGCGCGAGTGTGGCCTTGACCGAAACCTCACCGTGACTGTGGGTCGGTGGACACGCGCGCCGTGTTGCTGGCGGCGCGCAGTGCATCGCCCCGGGCACTGCAAGCGCACGCTGCGGCAACGAAAAAGCCCGCCTGGCTAGGGACGCCAGGCGGGCTTGACGATGCGGTGCGGCGTTGGGCGGGTTACAGCGTGACGGCGCCGCCGGCAATGGTGAGCAAGGTGCCCGAGGTGTAGCTGGCGGTATCGGCTGCCAGCATCACGTACGCCGATGCCAGCTCGACCGGCTGCCCGGGGCGCCCCATCGGTGTCTGGCCGCCGAAGTTTTCCACCGACTCCTCATCCATGCCGGCGGGAATGAACGGCGTCCAGATCGGACCCGGCAATACCGCATTGACGCGGATGTGCTTGTCGGCCAGCACGCCGGCCAGGCCAATGGTCAGGTTGGCCAATGCCCCCTTGGTGGCGGCATACGGCAGGATGTTCGGCGTCGGTTTCTTGGATTGCACCGAGGCGGTGTTGATGATGGAGCCACCGTCGGTCATCAGCGGCACCGACAACTGCACCAGATGGAACACGGCATGCACGTTGGTGTCGAAGGTCTTGCGCCACTCCTCCAGCGTGATGTCCTCAAACTTGTCGAAATACTGCTGGTAGCCGGCGTTGTTGACCAGGATGTCCAGGCCGCCGAAGGTGCTGTTGACCTTGTCGATCAATGCAGCGGCCTGGGCGGGGTCGCTGATATCGCAGCCCACCAGCAACGCCTTGACGCCGGCCTTCTCGATCAATGCGCCGATTTTGGCGGCGTCTTCCTGCTCATCGGGAAGATAGGCGATTGCCACGTCGGCCCCCTCGCGTGCATACGCAATCGCCACGGCCGCGCCGATGCCGCTGTCTCCGCCGGTGATCAACGCACGTTTGCCGGTGAGCTGCCCGTGGCCGACATAACTGTCTTCGCCATGGTCCGGGCGCGGGTCCATCTTTTCGGTACGCCCGGGGAAACCCTGTTGCTGCGGTTTGAACGGCGGGCGGGGGTAGTTGGGTACGGGCATTGTTGTCTCCTGACGAGATGACGCATCACTGTGATGCAGCAGTGTGCGCACGCAAACGTAAACACACGGGCTAGGCGATGTCGGCGGCGTGTGTGGTGCCACCGCCGCCGCTGGCGCGCGCGCCGCTTGCTTCACACCACCGCGCAGCTTTGTTCACTGCTCTGCAATGCGCACCGGCCTAGCGTGGGCTCATGACCACAACGCAGGAGAACGACGATGGGCAGTGAACCGAAAAAGCCGTGGGGTCCGAACGATGATCAGAAAAAGCCGTTTACGCCGCAGGAACAGCGCAACGAGGATGTGGAGTGGAAGGTCCACGACATGCCCGACGAAGACCGCGATGTGAACAAGGCCGACCCTGAACACGACTACGAACGTCCAGACGGCTCAGAAAAGCGCTGAGTCACGGGCAATGCTGCAATTGCGGCGTCCGTCATGCCGGCGCACGCAGGCGCGCGCCGCGTCATGGCGCTGGCGTGGCGGATCCATGCACACCGTCTCTACGCCTGCCGCGTAGGCTGGCGGTCACATCTCGCGATCACGGCTTGCATCCGTTGGCCCTGAAGCCGCGGTTGCGCGACGCTGCAACCAGCGTCTCGGCTCGCTTCATCGCCCCTCAACCGCCTCGCCGCCACATCACGGCGCAAGCGAGCTGATCCAGCAGCTCGGTCCAGCCGTGCCCGCACGCAGGCCGCGCTCCTATTCCCAACAAAGCTTGTTCCCAACAAAGCTTGCGCTGTTTGGCGTTTCGACGCATTCGACGCGTCGACCGACCCCAACCGTGACGCTTGGCACTGGCGTAATCCCGCGTTGCCCTGCGTACTTCGGGCAAACTTCTACGGCGAGCTCGACTCTGGGGAAGCGAGCGCCAGGTGGCCGGACGGCCGTGACAGCGATGTGCGATTTTCGTGGTGGCGTGCAGGCGCGTTTTTCGCGCCGCCGTCACAATTCTCAACTGAACATGTATTAGTCATTGCGGACAGAAGCGCTCATGGACCGTCTTTCCTGCGCCATCATCGACGACGACGTGGAGTTCTGCGATCAGGTGGTTGAGCTAGCCACCGATAGCGGCTTCCGTGCCAAGGGCATCCACACCCTTGGCGAAGCCAGCCGTTGGCTGGACAGCAACTTTCCCGACCTGTTGGTGGTGGATGTTGGCCTGCCCGACGGCAGCGGTTTCGATCTCATCGAACGGCTCGACCCGGATCACACGCCGCAGATCGTGGTGGTCTCGGGCGATTACGCCTACGAAACCCAGGGCCGCGCGCAGCAGTTCGGCGTCAGCGAGTTCCTCACCAAACCGTTCGCGCCCGAACGGCTGGAACGCGTGCTCGGCGGCCTGCGTGAGGCGCAGCAGGGCAACCTGGGCATCATCGGCAACAGCGACAGCATCGTGCTGTTGCGCAAGGACATCGTGCGCGTGGCGCCGACCGATCTGAATGTGCTGGTGACCGGCGAAACCGGCACCGGCAAGGACCTGGTCGCGCGCGCCATCCATCGGGTC
The DNA here is from genome assembly GCF_903989465.1 of Xanthomonas sp. CPBF 426. Classification (NCBI taxonomy): domain Bacteria; kingdom Pseudomonadati; phylum Pseudomonadota; class Gammaproteobacteria; order Lysobacterales; family Lysobacteraceae; genus Xanthomonas; species Xanthomonas sp. CPBF 426. Next base: position 4,078,787 of record NZ_LR861805.1, on the reverse strand, counting down.
TCCGGCCGGCGTGGTCGCTTCGTGCCGGTCAACTGCGGCGCCATTCCCGAGGAACTGCTGGCCAGCCAGCTGTTCGGCCACGAGCGTGGCAGCTTCACCGGTGCCGATCGTCGGCATGCCGGGTTCCTGGAGCAGGCAGCAGATGGCACGCTGTTCCTGGATGAGATCGGCGAGATGCCGACCCGGCTGCAGGTCTACCTGCTGCGCGCGATCGAGTCGCGCAGCTTCATGCGTGTGGGCGGCAGCGAGGAAATTCCGCTGGACGCGCGGGTCGTCGCGGCGACGCACCAGCATGTGCAACGCGAGCACGGCGTGCTGCGCGAGGATCTGTTCTACCGGCTCAACGAATACCCGATCCAGGTGCCGCCGCTGCGCGAGCGTCGCGGCGATGCGCGTCTGCTGGGCCTGCGCGTGATCGACGAGCTCAACGTCAAGTACGGCACCCGCAAGCTGCCGACCAAATCGTTGCTGCGTTATCTGGCCTACCACACCTGGCCGGGGAACGTGCGCGAGTTGCGCTCGTTCATCCGCTACCTGTACCTGCGCTCGGACGGCGACCTGTTGAGCGCGCCGGATGTGGTGCAGACCGTGCCGCAGGCCGACGAAGACGGCTTGCTGATTCCGGCGGGGTGGACCATGCGCCAGGCCGAGGACGCCATGATCGAGGCGGCACTGGCGCGCACGCGCTTCAACAAGAAGGCGGCGGCGCGCGAATTGGGGATCAGCGTGCGCACGCTGCACAACAGGCTCAGCGACAAGGACGCGTAAGTGAGCGACGCATCGCATGGACGGCGGCGCGAGCTGCTGCATCAGCTGCGCAACCGCCTCAACGTGATGGGCTTTGCGTTGTATGCATTACGCAGCGAGACCTCAAAGCCCATGGAGACCTTGCGTGCCACCCATCAGTCGGCGGTGGAGTTGCTCAACCAGCTCGGCGAGGAAGAGCGCGCCCTGCGCCAGGACGGTGCGGTGTCCACCGACGGCACCGATCAGTAATGCTCGGCCGGTTGGGTCTGGCTGCTGAGCAGCGCGGTGATCGTGCGTGGGTTGTAGGGCTTCATGCAGTACGACAGGTGCGCAAACCGCGGCGGTAGCGTGTAGCGGTCGTAGCCGGAGCAGAACGAAAACGGTACCCCGCGCTGCAGCAGCGCATCGGCCACCGGGAACACCGGTTGGCCACGCACATTGACGTCGAGCAATGCGCCGTCGATGGCCTGTCCGGAGGTCACCAGCGACAGCGCCTCGGGCACATTGCCCACCGGTCCGAGCACGCAGACGCCTGCCTCCACCAACAGGTCGTTGAGCGATTCGGCCAGCAGGTAATCGTCCTCGACCACGAGGATGCGAAGTCCGTTGAGTGGATTGTCCAGCATGGGAATTCCTCGCGCGATGGCGCGGTCCGGCGACGCGCACGCCATAGTGCGCGCCGTGTCGGTTAAGGCCGCGCGTAAGCAGGCGCTTCCAGACCCATCGCGTGCAGTGCCTGTACCGCTCAGACGCCGCGTAGCGGTAGAGGCAGGTTTACGCCATCATTGACGATTGCGCCTGACACCCGGCGCCGTTGATGCGATGGCTGCAATGACAGACGACGACACCTCCTGCGACGACACCGCAGCGGCCACTGCGCCCGATGCCATGGCGCCACCGCCGTTGTTCATTCTCGGTGTTGGTGCCGACGGCCTGGACGCCACGCGCCTGGCCGAACTGCTCGACGCAGTGGCCGGCGCGCCCAATCTGGTCATCATGCTGTTGCTGCGCGATCGTCACCTGCTCGACGAGTCGCGCCTGCGCGAGTTGCTCGGCCCGCAATCCAGTCTGCTGCTGGCACCCGCAGATGGCGATGCGCTGCATCCCGGACGCATCTACCTGCCGCCCAGCCAGACGCTGGTGACCCTGGAAGAAGGGCGGTTGCGGCTGCGCCCGCTGGAGGACGCCAGCGATCACGGCCTGATCGACAGCTTCTTCGTCTCGATGGCGCATGACCAGGACGGCAACGTGATCGGCGTGATCATGGGGCGCTTCGATGGCGACGGCACGCTGGGCACCGCGGCCATCAAGGAGTGTGGCGGCCTGGCGCTGGCGGTGGACGACCCGTCCTTGCACGGCATGGATCTGCGCAATGCCGGCAACCCGGCCGCCATCAGCGACGACATCCTGCCGCTGCCGCGGGTGGCCGCACGCATCGCCGCACACATGCAGCGCCACCATCGCTTCGGTCATCCGGCACCGGTGGGCGTGCGCAACGGCAGCGAGAACGATCAGCTCAGCCAGGTCGCCAGCATCCTGCGCAATGCCACCGGCCACGATTTCCATGGGTACAAGCGCGCCACGTTCCTGCGCCGCGTGCAGCGCCGCATGCAGGTGGTGCAGGCGGACACGCTGGAGCAGTATCTGGAGCAGCTGCGCAGCCGCTTCGACGAACCGCTGTTGTTGTTCAACGATCTGCTGATCGGCGTGACCCAGTTCTTCCGCGACCGCCGCGAGTTCGAGTTCCTGGAGCAGCAGGTGATTCCGCGCCTGTTCCAGGGCAAGCAGCCGGGCGACCACCTGCGCGTGTGGGTGCTGGGCTGTTCCACCGGCGAAGAGGCGTATTCGCTGGCGATGCTGTTGCGCGAGCATGCGCAGACGCTGGACGTGGCGCCACGCATCCAGATCTTCGCCAGCGACATCGACGGGCGGGCATTGGCCATTGCGCGGGTGGGGCGTTATTCGTCCAGCATCGTCGCCGATGTGGGGCCGGAGCGCCTGCAGCGCTGGTTCGTCAAGGAAGGCGACACCTATGTGGTGAGCAAGCAGCTGCGCGAGTTGTGCGTGTTCTCGCAGCACAGCATCGTCAAGGACCCGCCGTTCTCGCGGCTGGATCTGGTGTCGTGCCGCAACCTGCTGATCTACCTGGATGCCGAGCTGCAGAACCGGGTGATCCCGGTGTTTCACTTTGCGCTCAAGCCGGGCGGCTACCTGTTCCTGGGCAATGCCGAAAACGTCTCGCGGCATGCCAAGTTGTTCGCACCGGTGGAGCGCAGCTTCCGCGTGTTCCAGAAGATCGATGCCGACAGCCGCATGCATGCCCCCTTCCCGTCGTCCGCGCCCGGACTGGACGGCCACGCGCCGGCGGCAAGCCGCCAGCAGCGCAGCGTCAGCAATGCACTGGTGCTTGCCGGCGAGCGCATCGCCGACCGCTACGCGCCGGCCTATGCGGTGCTGGACGAGCATTTCGATGTGCTGCATTTCTCCTCGCAGGCCGGACGCTTCATCCGTCCCGGCGGCGGCGCGCCCAGCCTCAACCTGCTCAACCTCGTTCACCGCGACCTGCGGCTGGAGTTGCGCAGCGCGCTCGGCCGTGCCGAAGCGGACATGACGCCGGTGCAGGCCAAGGGCATCCAGATGCACGAGGATGCGGCGACCCTGGCGGTGGACCTGTTCGTGGAGCCGACCTCGGATTCGGAGGTGCCGCGCGGCTACGTGGTGCTGTTCCAGGAAGTGGAAGCGCGTGAGCTGGCCGAGCTGGCGCCGCCGAAAGACACCGTGTCCGACAACGCACATGTGCAGGCGCTGGAGAACGAGCTGCGCATGACCCGCGAGCGGCTGCAGTCGATGATCGAGGAGCTGGAGAGCACCAACGAAGAGCTCAAGTCCTCCAACGAGGAATACCAGTCGCTCAACGAAGAACTGCAGAGCGCCAACGAAGAACTGGAAACCTCCAAGGAAGAGCTGCAGTCGGTCAACGAGGAAGTCACCACGGTCAACGGCGAGCTGGCCCACCGCGTGCAGGAACTGGCGCATGCCAACAGCGACCTGAAGAACCTGCTGGAAAGCACCCAGATCGCCACCGTGTTCCTGGACAACGAGCTGCGCGTGACCAACTTCACCCCCGCAGTGACCGACATCCTGCCGTTGGTGGAAAGCGATATCCACCGGCCGATCAGCAACATCAAGCTGCACGTGACCTACGACGAACTGCAGGACGATGTGCGCCGGGTGATCCGCACGCTGGCGGTGCTGGATCGCGAAGTGGAAAACCCCGCCACGCGTGCCCGCTACATGGTGCGGGTGCTGCCATACCGCACGGTCAACAACTTCATCGGCGGCGCGGTGTTGACCTTCATGGATGTCACCCCGCTGACGCGCGCCGAGCGCGCGTTGCGCAGCAGCGAGCAGCGCCTGCGTACCTTGATGGAGGGGATTCCACAACTGGTGTGGCGTTCGCGCGATGGCGGCCGCTGGACCTGGTCCAGCCCGCAATGGTCCAGCTATACCGGGCAACACGATGGGCAGAGCCTGGAGCTGGGCTGGTTACAGGCAGTGCATCCGGACGAGCGCGAGCTGACCTTGAATGCCTGGCACGACAGTGCGCGCACCGGCGGGCTGGACGTGGAGCACCGCCTGTTCAATGCAGCCGAGCACCGCTACCGCTGGTTCCATACGCGCAGCGCGCCGGTGCTGGACGAACGTGGCCAGGTGCTGGAGTGGCTGGGAACCTCCACCGAATCGGACAACCTGCGCCGCCTGCAGGATGAGCAGCGCGTGCTGGTCAGCGAATTGCAGCATCGCACCCGCAACCTGATCACCGTGGTGCAGTCGGTCGCCAAGCAGACCGTACAGACCAGCCACAGCATGCCGGAATTCGCCGGCAGGTTCGACGACCGGCTCTCGGCGTTGTCGCGCGTGCAAGGGCTGTTGTCGCAGTCGGACAACGCGCCCACCACCATCGGCGCATTGCTGCGCATGGAGCTGGATGCGCTCGGTTCCGAGCCCGACCAACGGCGCATCGTGGTGGACGGCCCGGAGGTGGCACTGCGCAAGTCCACCGTGCAGACGCTGGCGCTGGCACTGCACGAGCTCGCGACCAATGCACTCAAGCATGGCGCATTGGCGGTAGCGACCGGCACCTTGTCGGTGCGCTGGGAAGTGGTGACCAACGACGACGCCTCGACGCGCCTGGTGTTGTTGTGGACCGAAGAAGGCGCCAGCCAGCAACGACGCAACGATCGCGACCAGGCAAGCGGATTCGGCCGCCGCCTGATCGAAAAAGCCCTGCCGTACAGCCATGGCGCGCAGACGCGTTACGAGCTCAGCGATACACGCCTGGAATGCGAGATCCAGTTGCCGCTGACCTCGCTGCACGATCCATAGCCGAGCGCACGCGTGCGTGCAGTCTCTGCGCACGCTGGCAGGCGCTACGGTGCCGATGTGCGAATGCAGTGCACCTCCACGCACCCGCACGGAAAATCCTGCGCGTGCGTGCAGATGTTTGCGACCAATTCGCACCTCGCAGCGCCGCCGCTGCCGCTGCCGTCATCCAAGACCGTTGCAGGACGCCTATGTGCGGGATCGAAAAACTTGGCGCGTATTGTGCGTAGCTGCTGCTGTCATCAAGCTGCACAGTGGAGTCAACATGATTACGCGCATCCTTCAGTTGTCAGGCCGCGTTGCGAGCAATGCCTGGGTCGAGATCGGTGTCGGTGCCGATGCCGACATTCTGGTTGCCGACCGTGGCGGCAGACGCGAGGAGCGTGCAACCTTCGGTCGACGTGCGCCGGGACAGCAGCGCTCGATCAATACCCAGGAGCCGGAGTGGCTGGGGCGGGTCGACCTCGCCATCTGGGAAACCCAGCGCTGCCTGATCCCGCTGTGCGGATTCGTCTGCACCGCATCGGCAGATGGCGCCACCTCGGCAACCTGGTTGAGCCAGGACGGGGGGGCGCTGTACGCCGCAGGCCTGCGCAATGTCATGGATATCGGCGGCCGCCTGCAGATGGGGTTCTCACTGCTGGTCGCGTCCTCGGCCAGCCTGCCGACACAGCGTCCCTTATGCGTCGACGGCGATGCCACGCAGTGGCTGCAGCGCAGTGGCGAGGAGGCGATGCGTCACCTCCTGCCCTGGCGGCTGGAGCGTTGCACCGCCGCGGCGGACGTGCGGCCCGAGTGGGCCACCGATGCGCAGGCCCGACAGGCCGCGCCGGTGTGAGGCGTGGTGGCAGGCAGTGACAACGAGAGGCCCGGTGGGCCTCTTTTTTTGTCGTTCGGTAACGCGTTGCACACGGGTCGGGATCCCTTGGCGCGCCAGCTGCAGTGCGTGGTCGTGGCAGATGATGTGCCCAGATGCGGCAACAGCCACCTGCAGGACCGTCAACGGAAGGTACGTCGCGCATTAAAAAGCCCGGGTCGCGAACGACCCGAGCTAATCTCAGCAATCGCTGTCGAGGACGATCAGCGCTGGATGTCGCCAGTGGTGGAGCCGGCCCCCGGGCCTGCGCCCAGGTCTGCACCGGTCACCCGATCCAGCTCCGGGTTGGAGAGCAGGCGCAGCGACATCGCATCCAGTGCTTCGGTCTGCGTTGCATCCAGCGTGACCGTGGCCGAGCCATCGCCGCCGTCCACCGCGGACTGCAGCTCACGGTCTTCCACCACGTCCCACTGCTCGCCGGCATTCCAGGGGCCGACCGTATCGCCTTCGCCCTGCGACATGTTGTAGTACACGTCGGTGAAGCGCGGGTCGCCCGGCAGCTTGCCCGGCGGGAAGTTCGGTTCGATCGCGTACAGCGCCTTCTCGAAGGATTTCTGATGCGCCACTTCGCGCGTCATCAAAAAGCGCAGCGCATCGACGATGCCCGGGTCATCGGTGACGGTGATCAGGCGCTCGTAGACCAGCTTGGCGCGGGCTTCGGCAGCGATGTTGGAGCGCATGTCCGAGGTCGGGCAGCCGATCGAATCGACATAGGCCGCGGTCCACGGCACGCCGCTGGAATTGACCAGCGCCGGGCCGCCGCCGTACAGGATCTGCTGGGTGTGGCTGGTGCTGTTCTGGGTCATGGAGCGCATCTCCATGGCCTCTTCCATCCCCTCGGACAACACGGCCTTCGGGCCCTTGTTGAGCATGGCGATGATCGAACCGATGATTTCCAGGTGGCTCAGTTCTTCGGTGGCGATATCGAACAACAGGTCCTTGCGGCCGGGATCGTTTTCGCCCAGTGCCTGGGTGAAGTACCGCATCGCCGCGGCAAGCTCGCCCTGCGGCCCGCCGAACTGCTCGAGCATCAACGTGGCCAGATCCGGATTGGGTTCGGCAACGCGAACGGTGTACATCAAACGCTTGTTATGCATGAACATGGGTCATGTTTCCTGGCTGGCGCCCGGCGACAACTGCAACGCGGCATGCGCGCAGAAACCTGAGGCTGGCTACGGGTGGGGGTTGCCTGCGGGATGCAGGCAAACGCAGGCGGCAGCGCCGCCTGCGCAATGCATCAGGCCGCCTTGCTGGGCTTGGATGCCTTCTGATTGCCGCCTTGCTCGGCGAGCAGGGTCAGCTTTTCATCGGTGGCTTTTTCTTCTTCCAGCGTGGACAGCAGCAAGGTGACCGCATCGGTGTAGCCCAGCTGCTTTGCGATCGCTGCAATGGTGCCGTACGAGGCGATCTCGTAATGCTCCACCTTCTGCGCGCCGCCAATCAGCGCCGCATCGCGTACCGGACCTTCCTCGATCTCATCGATCACCTCACGGCTTTCCTCGACCAGGCCTTCCATCGCGGCACACTTGATGCGCTTGAGCTTGATGCCGAGCAGTTCGACGATCTGGTCGATGCGTTCGATCTGGCCCTGGGTTTCTTCCAGGTGCAGCTTGAACGCTTCCACCAGCTTGGGTTCGGTTGCTGCGCGTGCCAGACGCGGCAGTGATTTGGTCAACTGCTTTTCTGCGCTGTAGATGTCCGACAGCTCGTGGACGAAAAGCTCTTCAATTGTCTTGATCGCCATGGGCGGCTCCTAGGGGATGAATGGATGGATGAACAATGCGGTGCACCGGGTGTGGGTCTTGCCCTTCGATGCGCGCGAGCCAGCAGTTGCATCGCCTCGACGGCACGCTGCCTGCCATGACGCGTGCCATGCAGCGTTGGGCCGTGCACATGCACGCTGTCTCGCATGGTCGCTACGCTAGCTGTCGGCGTGTTAGCGCAATTGGTGGATGCGGTGATCCCGATGCGATGGCGACCTGTGCCGTACGCTGCGCCGGCCACACGCGGTCGCCGATGCGATGGCGCCGCGTGGTGGGGCCGCGTGGCGGGGCCGCGCTGCAAATGACAGGGGCACTTTCTCAAGCTGCGCCCGTGCACCGCGCATGGTGAATGCGCTACCTGCCGCATCACGCACCCACCTTGCGCAGAGGGCAGGCCGGCGATTCGCGCCAGTATCGGCACCGTGCAGCATGGACGGGCGGAGGATGCACGCCGTTGCGGACCGATGCGCTACAACCGATGGCTCGTCCTTGCCCCGGAGGCTGCCATGACGCCGTTGGACAAACCGCTACGCCGCGAGCTGCAGATCGGCGAGCAGGCCTACACCTTGATCATCGACCCGCAGGGCTTGAAGCTGGTCGAAAAAGGCCGCCGCAACGGCGTGACCTTGCGCTGGGACGAGCTGGTCAGCGGCGATGCCGCACTGGCTCGCGCGCTGCAGGCCTCGCTCGGCGAGTCCTGACTGCAGCGCGCAGGCAAGGCGACTCAGGCCTGAGGAAACAGCCGCGCCAGCTCGCGGACCGCCGCTGCGGATGCAGCGTGATCCGGCGTGGGGTCGGGGTTGTTGAAATCGTTGGCACCCTGCGCCTGCACCAGCACGCCATCGCGGCGTGGCACCACGTTGAGATTGTGGCCGCGCCACACCAGCCCGTAGGTCACTTCCGGTTGCGGAATCAGGCGCGCGGTCTGCCCGCGCACCGGGATGACGCTGTCGTCGCCAAGCAAGGCACGCGCCCCGTAGCCCGTGGCATTGACCAGGATCTTTTCGCGCAACTGGCCGAACTGGCGCGGATGCTCGAAGCTGCGCGTCTGCAGCTCGCCGCCGGCCTGCAGGAAGTCGTCCATCAGCAGCCGCGCATAGGCGCTGAGGTTGAAGGTCAACTGGCTGTAACGACGCACGAACGGCACCGGAAACGGATGCCTGCCGGGGGCGACCGGCTGCGAGCGCGGGCCGAGATCGTCGAGCAGTTCGCGCTCCAGCGGCGGGTAATCCGGCTCGTGCGCTTCGGCCGATGTGCTCGGCTGGTCGAACGGCACATCCGACAGCGCGTAACCATCGCGCCATTCGATCGGCTCGCCCGGCAGGCCCAGCAGGGTCTGGTAGCGGCGGAACGAGATGCGCGCCATCTCTTCCCAGCGGGTCCTGAAATCGGCGCTGGCATATTCGCTGGTGCACACCCGCGAGTCCGGCGACCACACGCCGGTGGCGTAGAACGAGCGCACGTCCGGCAGGCGCTCGCGCGCATAGATGCGCACGCGCAGGCCCGCGCGTTGCGCCACCAGCGCGGTGGTCAGCCCGATCGCACCGCAGCCGATCACCGCCAGCTCGCGCACATCCGCATCGGCCGCGCGCACCAGCCGCAGCGCGTGCTCGGCCGCGCCCCACGACAGCGACCACCCGCTGCCGCCATGTCCATAGTTGTGCACCACCGTCTTGCGGCCGATGCGCTCGGCCTCGATCCGCGGCCCCTGCGCACGGAACGGGCGGGTGCAGCCGTTGATCGCGATGATGCGATCGACGGACGCACGGATCGGTGCCAGCGGCAGCGCTGCGGCGAACTGCTCGGGCAGGGCGCCCGGTGGCATGGCGGGCAATGGCGAAGACGGCGCAGCGGCCGCCTTGCCGGTCGCGGCCCAGCTTCCGGTGGAAGCGGCCGCAAGCGCAAGGCCGGCGCTGTGCAGGAAATGACGACGGTGCATGCGACTCCTGAGCGGTGTGGAGGAGATGATCGGGACCACGGCGCCAGCGCGACCGGCCACGCGCCGCGCGCGCCACGCAGCATCGGTAGAAGCCAGGGAGCTGCGTCGCCGCGCGCGACGCCCGGTGGCCGCCGCTTGCGGACCTGGAGCATACCGCGCGCGTCAGCGCCTGCCATCGCCGGCCGGGCCGGGTTTCGCACCGCGATCCGGGCAATTGGGGCCGCGCTGACGGCCATTCGTCGCCCGGGGCTTTCGTCCGATCGCTTGCCGGCTATGCTCGCCGCGTCCCAACCCGACGAGTCGCCACCCGTGTCTGCCAGCGTTTTCCTGATCGTACGTATCGTGTTCGCCTGGGCCGCGGCGTTGGTGGTGGCCGGGATCATGTGGGCGCAGCTGTTCGGCTCCACCGGCGCGTTCTTCGGGCTGATCTGCGTGGTGCTGCTGACCCTGGCCCTGATGAGTGCGATCACCCATGTGCGGCGGGTGCGCCTGATCGCCGGGCGGCTGGATCACGACACCTTGTCGACCCGCCAGCGGCGCCAGATCGAAGTGCCGCTGGACGTGCAGGCCAGCTTCGCCGTCGTCGAGGAGGCGGTGCGCGTGCTGCCACGCGTGCAGGACATCGAGTGCGCGCCCGGCAGCCTGCTGATCCGCGCCAAGGTGCGTCGCATCGACCCCTACGAAGGACGCCAGCCCTCGCGCTGGAACCTGTTCGCGCGTTTTGCGATCAAGCGCAACCAGGTGCTGGTGACGATCACGCCAGGGCAGGGCACCAGCAGCGTCACCGTGCTGTGCGAGCCCGACGCCGGCGCCTGGGTGGACCTGTTTGCGGTGGACGAAGGCAGCAATTACGAGAACGCCGAGGCGATCAACCGCGCGGTAGTGCGGCGGGTCGGCGAGCAGCGCCGCGACGAACAGGCCGCGGCCGAGCAGTCGGTGATGGAAAAGGAGCTGGCCGTGGCACGCCTGAATCTGCTGCATGCCCAGGTCGAGCCGCACTTCCTCTACAACACGCTGGCCAGTGCGCAGGTACTGGCGCGCACCGACCCGCCGCGCGCCGACATCATGATCGGCCACCTGATCCAGTACCTGCGCAGCTCGCTGCCCAGCGCCGACGGGGCCATCTCCACCCTGGGCGAGGAACTGGAGCGCACCCAGGCCTACCTGGAGATCCTGCGCATCCGCATGGGCACGCGGCTGGCGCTGCAGGTGGAGGTGCCGTACGAGCTGCGCGCGCTGCAACTGCCCTCGATGATGCTGCAGACCCTGGTGGAGAATGCGATCAAGCATGGGCTGGAACCCAAGCCCGGCGGCGGCACGGTGTGGATCCTGGCGCGTCGCATCGACGACCATGCCACGCTGACCGTGGCCGACGATGGCCAGGGCTTCAGCACGCACACGCAAGGCACCGGCATCGGCCTGAAGAACCTGCGCGAGCGGCTGCAGCTGATCTACGCCGGCAGGGCCAGCTTTGCCATCGTGTCCAACTTCCCCAGCGGTGTGGCCGCCACCATCACCTTGCCGCTGCCCGCGTCCATCATGCCGCCACCGGTGCCCGCTGCGCAGATTCATGCCACACAGGTGCAGGCATGAGCGCGCTGCGTGCGGTGATCGCCGAAGACGAGGCGCTGCTGCGGCAATCGTTGCTGACCCTGCTGGCGCAGGTGTGCCCGCAACTGCAGATCGTGGGCGAATGCGAGGACGGCGCCAGCGCGCTGGAGACCATCGCCACGCAGCAGCCCGATGTGGTGTTCCTGGATATCCGCATGCCCGGGCTCACCGGCATCGAGGTGGCGCGTGCACTGCGCGAAGTCAGCCCGCGCACCCAGGTGGTGTTCGTCACCGCCTACGATCAGTACGCCATCGATGCGTTCGAACACGGCGCGGTGGACTACCTGCTCAAGCCGATCAGCCGCGAGCGCCTGCAGGCCACCTGGCAGCGCGTGCAACAGCGCGCCGCCGCCGGCCAGCCGGACGGCCAGCTGCTGGAGGCCTTGTTGCAGCGCCTGTCCGCGCGCCCTGCCGCCGCCAGCGCCGCGCCAACGCTGGCCTGGCTCACCGCCAGCAGCGGCCGCGAAACGCGCCTGATCGCGCTGGACGAGGTGGCGTATTTCCAGGCCGATCAGAAATACACCACGGTGATGACCGCCGCCGGCGAGGCGATCCTGCGCACGCCGCTGCGCGAGTTGCTCGACGTGCTGGACCCGCAGGTGTTCAAGCAGATCCACCGCTCCACCATCGTCAACATGAAGGCGGTCGCCTCGGTGGTGCGCGAGGACACCGGCAAGGGCCGGCTGGCGCTGCGCGGGCGCAGCGAAACGCTCACCGTCAGCCAGCCCTTCATGAGCCTGTTCCGCGGCATGTAATTCCCCCGATCGCATCGACTGAAAGGATTGCTGATATGCGCCTGATCGCTTCCCTCGTGTATTGCCTGCTGGCATTGGCCGGTTGCCACGACCGCAACGGCACCACCTCCATCACCCGCGCCACCAGCAATGGCCAGGACGTGCTGTTCAGCAAGACCCTGGCCACTGCCACCGATCTCAATGTGCACTGCCTGGCCAGCAGCAGCGGCCGCTGCCATTACCTGGTCTACGAGGACCACTGCGCTGCGTCTGCCGCCGGGCAGGCCGCGGGCACGCCGGCCTGCGCACGCAGGACCCTGGACAGCTTTGCGCTGGCACCCGGGCAGGTGCGCGAACTGCACGGCATCCCGCGTCAGGCGCGCACCTGCGTGGATACCAGCGCGCCCGGCGCCGATTGCCATGGCTGAGCCGGGCGTCTGACGCCGGAACCGGCGCAACGACGCTTCATCCCTGTCGTGAGGCAGGGCGCAACCGGACGCAAGCCTGAATACGCACTGACGATCAGCGGCCGCTTCTGCGATCATTGCCGGCTTGTTGCCGGTTCACGGCGTCCTCACAGTCAGGCTCTCATGTCCGAACAATCGCTACGCCGCGACGTTGGCCCCTTCGCCCTCATGCTTACCGGCCTGGGCTCGATCATCGGTTCCGGCTGGCTGTTTGGCGCCTGGCGCGCCGCTGGCCTGGCTGGCCCCGGTGCGATCTGGGCCTGGATCCTGGGCGCGGCGATCATCACCACCATCGCGCTGTCCTACGCCGAACTGGGCGCGATGTTCCCCGAGTCCGGCGGCATGGTGCGCTACAGCCATTACTCGCACGGCTCGCTGGTGGGCTTCATCGCCGGCTGGGCCAACTGGATCGCGATCGTCTCGGTGATCCCGGTCGAGGCCGAGGCCTCGGTGCAGTACATGGCGTCCTGGCCGTGGGCCTGGGCGCAGGGCCTGTATGTGCAGGCACCCGGCGGGGCGGGGGAGTTGTCGGTACCCGGCCTGCTGATCTCGGCGGTGCTGGTGCTGGTGTATTTCTTCCTCAATTTCTGGAGCGTCAAGCTGTTCGCGCGCTCCAATACCCTGATCACCGTGTTCAAGCTGGTGGTGCCGGCGGCGACCGGCGTGGCCCTGATCGCCAGCGGCTTCCACAGCGAAAACTTCAGCGTCGGCATCCACGGCGATGCGCATGTGATCGACCTGGCCGCGGTGCTTACCGCGGTGGCTACCGCCGGCATCGTCTTCAGCTTCAACGGCTTCCAGAGCCCGGTGAACCTGGCAGGTGAAGCGCGCAACCCGGGCCGCAGCATCCCCTTCGCGGTGCTGGGCTCGATCGCGCTGGCCACGGTGGTCTACGTGATCCTGCAGGTGGCCTACATCGGCGCGGTGCCGCCGGACCTGCTGGCCAAGGCCGGCTGGCACGGCATCGACTTCCGTTCGCCGTTCGCCGAGCTGGCCATCATCGTCAACCTGCATTGGCTGGCGATGCTGCTGTACATCGATGCGTTCGTCAGCCCCAGCGGCACCGGCATCACCTATACCGCCACCACCGCGCGCATGGTCTACGGCATGGAAAAGAACGGCACCATGCCGTCGGTGCTGGGCAAACTGCACCCGGTCTGGGGCGTGCCGCGCATGGCGATGTTCTTCAACCTGGCGGTGTCGTTCGTGTTCCTGTTCTTCTTCCGTGGCTGGGGCACGCTGGCGGCGGTGATCTCGGTGGCGACCATCATCTCCTACCTCACCGGCCCGATCAGCGCGATGGCGCTGCGCCGTCATGCGCCCGAACTGCACCGTCCGCTGCGCATCGCCGCGCTGCCGGTGCTGGCTGGCGTGGCCTTCGTGATGGCCACCGAGCTGCTGTACTGGGCGCGCTGGCCGCTGACCGGCGAGATCATCCTGCTGATGGTCGTGGCGCTGCCGGTGTACTGCTACTACCAGGCCAAGCAGGGCTGGCCGGATCTTGGGCGCAACCTCAAGGGCGCGGCCTGGATGATCTGCTACCTGCCGACGATCGCGCTGCTGTCCTGGGCCGGCAGCAGCGACTTCGGCGGGCATGGCTACCTCAGCTACGGCACCGATCTGGCCGTGGTCGCGGTGGTCGGCGCGGTGTTCTACCTCTGGGGTGTGCGCAGCGGTTGGCGCACGCCGTCGGTGGAAAAGGCCGTCGCGCAGGCGTAAGCGCCTGCTTGCTGACAACGGATCGACCGGGCGCCGTCTCCAGGCGCCGCAAACGACGACGGCCGGTGCACTGCACCGGCCGTTCTTGTTGGTCGCCACGCAGGCCGAGAGTGCAGCGACTGGCACTGCCTTGGCAGCGCACGCCCTGGAGCGATCAGATATCGGGCCGATCAATCCGCCTGTTTTCGCCCGGCGCGCCGCATTGCCGATGCGCTGCGGCAACCACCTCATCCATCGCTTGACCGCTAGGCCAGTGTCGCCGCTGCGCTATGGGTATTGGTATTGGTCACCAGGCGTGGCGCACCATCGAAGCGGTCCAGATCGCGCAACAACTCGGTGTAGCGACGCAACCGCCCCATCTCGCGCATGTTGACGATGTCCTCGTGGCGCAATTCGCGCCTGGAACTGACCTCCTGCTTGTAGCGCAGCACTTCCGGGTAGCGACGGGTCATGTCCAGCGCATCGGCCACGCACTCGACCGAGTCGGCATCCGGGGTGAGCCGCGCGCGGCTATTGAAGGCGCGCAGCCAGCGTTCGAAACCGGCGCTGTGATCGAACAGATCGGCGATGTACCACATGACGAACAGGATCGAGGCCCACGAGGTAAAGATGATCACCACGCGGCTGAAGGTGAGGTGGTAGTCGTTCTGCCACAGCTGATGGGTGATCACGCCCAGCAACACCAGCGAGATCGCCTGCCAGCCGATGATCGAAGCGATCACCCATTGTTTCTTGGCCACCTTGAGCAGATTGAGCTCCTGGTCGAGCTGGTCGTCGGTTTTCTCGCGCCAGTGCGCGACCTGCTCGTCGAAGGGGAGTCGATGGAGTGCGTTGTCCTGCAACAGCAGGCCCAAACCCTGGAACAAAGCGATCATGACAAGCTCCTGACGGATGGCTGGTACGAACGACTTGCTGCACCCGGCAAAGCGCCGGTGCCCTGGAGCGGCCGGGCAGTGGCTGGCAGTGATGCAGGCCGGCGCTCGGACGGCCCTAGTTCTAGCACTTTCGCTGTGCATGGCAATGCCTGCTGCGATCCGATGAGCGGCCAATCCTGCGCACCTGCGCACAAATCGCGGTATTCAGGCGCTTCGCAGCGTTTGCCGGACGACTGCAGCGCCAGTGCGTGGCCATTCTTGCTGCACTGCACACCCGCGCTTGCGTGCGTGCATCCGTGATCGAGGCGGGTGCGACCGGCGCGCAATCGATTCCGGCGTGCAGGTCGCGTGAGCGCCGCGCACGCATCCATGCGGCGCAAGGTCCGCGATGGCGGGCGGGCAGGGACCGTCGACAGGGTCGCCGCGCACGGGTGCAAGCAGCGCACGCGGCGCTGCCGTTCACGAATCCCCAATCCCCAATCCCCAATCCCAGCCCCTCACGGCCACGACGCGGTCTTGCAGCGGGCTGGGTATGCTCGCATGCATGTCAGCCGTCCTGCGTACCCTCACTGCCCCTGCCGCCCGACAGATCCATCGCTGGGTGCTGGGCGCGTTTCCGCGTGGCCAGAGCTCCATCGACTACGACCAGCCCCTCGGCGATCCCGGCATCTTCGGGCCCGACAGCGTCACCTGGCGGGTGCATTCGGAATTTCCCGGCATGTTGTCCGGCGGATTGTGCGCCTTGATGCTGCAGTTGCTGCATCCACGCGCGCTGGCCGGGGTCTACGACCATTCCAACTTCCGCGCCGACCTGATCGGGCGGCTGCGGCGCACCACCAACTTCGTTGCCGGCACCACCTATGCCCCGCGCGCCGAGGCCGAGCAGTTGATCGCCCGCGTGCGCAGCATCCATGCGCATATCCACGGCCACACCGCCGACGGCATGCCCTACGACGCCAACGACCCGCAGTTGCTGACCTGGGTGCACGTCACCGAGGCCTACGGTTTTCTGCAGGGTTGCCGACGCTATTGCCGCGACGTGCCGGCAAGCATCGCCGACCGCTACTACGACGAAGCGCGACGTGTCGCCGAAGCGCTGGGCGCGGCCGATGTACCCGCCAGCGAGGCGCAGGTCGATGCCTATTTCGCCAGCGTGCGCGGGCAGTTGCGCATGGACACGCGCTCGCGCGAGGTGCTCGACATCCTCACCAGCATCCAGTTGCCGGTGCCGGCGGCCGGGCTGTCGCGCGGCGTGTTCCTCGGTGCCGGTACCGCCCTGTTGCCAGGCTGGGCCAGCGACATGCTCGGCCGCACCACCACCCAGCGCGCACAGGCGCATGCGTCGGCGCGGTTGCTGCGCAGTCTGTCGCCACTGTTCCGTACTGCGCTACGCGATGGGCTGTCTGCACGCGCGTGCCGTCGCATGCAGCTGCCGCAGGCGATGTTGCTGGAGTGGCCCGGGCAGCGGTGAGTGCGGGTGCCTGCCTGGAGTGCAAGGCAACGGCGTCATGCGGAGGATGGTGCGCCGTGTGGCCGTACCCTCGCCCCAACTCCTCTCCCGAGGGATGAGGGGCCAGTCTGCTACCAGATCCGCACCCGCTGCTCGGGCGGCAGATACAACTGCTGGCCCGGCTGCACATCGAATGCCGGATACCAGGCATCGAGGTTGCGCACGGTCTGCGCGCGGAAGCGTCCGGGTGCGTGCACGTCGGTGAGCACGGCGTTGCGTAGCGCCGCGTCGCGGTACTTGCCGCGCCAGGCCTGCGCAAAGCCCAGGAAGAAGCGCTGGTCCGGGCTGAACCCGTCGATGGTCTGCGGCTGCTTGCCCTGCAGCGACAGCTGATAGGCGTCGTAGGCGGTCGCCAGGCCGGCCACATCGGCGATGTTCTCGCCCAGCGTCAGCTTGCCGTTGACGTTCAGATCGTCGAACGGCTTGTAGGCGCTGAACTGCGCTGCGAGTGCATCGCCGGCGGCTGCGAATTTTTTCAGGTCCTGCGGCGTCCACCAGTTGTGCAGCTCGCCATGTTCGTCGAACTGCGCGCCCATGTTGTCGAAGCTGTGGCTGATCTCGTGGCCGATCACCGCGCCGATGGCGCCGTAGTTCACCGCATCGTCGGCTGCCGGGTCGAAGAACGGCGGCTGCAGGATCGCCGCCGGAAACAGCAGGCGGTTTTCCAGCGGCACGTTCAGCGCGTTGACTTCCTGCGGCAGCAGATACCACTCGCGGTGATCCACGGCCTTGCCCAGCTTGGCCAGATTGCGCCGGTACTCGAACAGCTCCGAGCGCTGCACATTGCCCAGCGCATCGTCGCGGCGCACATCCAGCCCGCTGTAGTCGCGCCAGGTCTCCGGATAACCCACCGCCACGGTCAGCCCGGCGATCTTGGCCTTGGCATGCTGCTTGGTTTCCGGACTCATCCACGCCAGCGCGTCGATGCGCTTGCCGAAGGCGGTGACGATGTTCTTGACCATCTCCTCGGCACGGGTCTTGGTCTGGGCACTGACGTACTTCTGCACATAGCGCTGGCCCACCGCTTCGCCCAAGGCTGCGTTGGTGGCGTCGATGCCGCGCTTCCAGCGCTGGCGTTGTTGCGGCGTGCCTTCCAGCGTGGTGCCGTAGAACGCAAAGCGTTCGTCGGCGAAGGCCTTGGACAGGTACGGCGAGGCGCGGTCCAGGGCGCGAAAGCTCAGGTAATCCTTCCAGGTCTGCAGGGGCTCGGAGCGCACCAGCGCCGACAGGCCGGTCACCGCACCGGGCTGCCAGACGATGAAATCCTGCTGCGCCTTCAGGCCGGCCGCTTCGAAGAACGGCGCCCAATCCAGGCCGGGCGCATTACGCGCGAAATCGGCCTGTTTCCAGGCATTGGCGCCTGCCTGCACGTTGTTGGTCTGTTCGGCGGTGGCGTGCACGCGTGCCATCGCGGTTTCCAGGGCCAGGATGCGCTCGGCCCTGGCTGGCGCATCGGCGATGCCGGCCAGTTCCAGCAGCTTGACGATGTGCGCGCGGTAGGCCTCGCGCATCTGCGTCATGCGCCCGTCGTCCAGATAGAAGCTGCGGTCTGGCATGCCCAGGCCGCCCTGCACCAGATACGGCACGTAGCGGCCGGGGTGATGCAGATCCTGCGAGATCCACAGGCCGAACAGCCGGTCGGTATAAAAATTGGTGGAGTTGAGCAGGTCCACATCGGCGCGCAGCTGGCCGCCCAGGGTGCGCGCCAGCGCCTGTTTGTCGTCCAGCTGCGCGATGGCGTCCAGTTCCGGTTGCACCGGGCGCACGCCCTTGGTCTCGATCCCGGCTTCATCCATGTAGGCGGCGTAGTAATCGCCGATCTGCTTGTCTTCGCCGGTGACGCGGTCGTTGGCAGCGGCGCCTTCGATGATGTCGCGGCTGTGCTGCTCGGTCTCGATCGCGATGCCGACGAAGCTGTTGAAGCTGGAGCGGTCGTCCGGGATCTGGGTGGTCTTGACCCAGTTGCCGCTGGCGTAGCTGAAGAAGTCGTCGCCCGCCGCCACGCTGCGGTCCATGCCCGCCGCATCGAAACCGAAATCGCCCAGCTTGGGCGTGGTGGGCGTGGCCTTGGCATGCGTCGTCGTTGCAGGTGAAGCGCCATCGCGGTGGCACGCGGCGGTGCTCAGCAGGGCAGCCGACAGGGCAGCGATCAGGACAGGACGGTGCAGAAGAGCCATGCGGTGCAACTCGGAAACGAAAAACAGACATACCAGTGTAAATTGCCACCGTCGCCACGTCCCCACGCAAGGCAGCGCGCCGCCGCCGTGGCCGCCCTGCGGACACGCGCGGTTCAGCGCCGGCGCTGGTACCAGAAGCCCAGGGCATCGCGGGTCTGCAGCATGCCTCGCCCACGCCACAGGAAGCGCAACAGCAGGCCCAGGTGCTCGCGCTTGGAAAAGCTGCGCAGCTTGCGGTCGGAGGTGTGCACGGTCTGGCGCAGGATCACGAACCGCCCGCAGCGTGCCAGCGCGCGGCTCAATGCCACGTCTTCGCCGGCGTAGTAACGCGTATCGAAGCCGCCGGCGCTGACGAATGCGGCGCGCGTGCAGAACAGGAAGCAGCCCGGTGCGATGCCGCCGAGACGGAACAACCCGCCGAAGACCGCCTGCGCCATGCGCTCGAACCACACGCGCCTGCCCTGCAGATGCACCTGCGCGCCACCGCCGACGGCGCCGGCATCCAGCGCCGCCAGCGCGGCGCCGACCACCTGCGGGTTCACCAGCGTGTCGGCATCCAGAAACAGCAGGCGATCGCCTTGCGCCTGCTGCGCGCCGGCATTGCGGGTGGCGGCGATATGGCGCAATTGCACCTCCAGCACCTGCGCACCGGCCGCACGCGCGATGGCGGCGGTGGCGTCCTCGCAGGCATCGGCCACCACGATCACCTCGTAGTCCAGCTGCAGGGTCTGCGCACAGGCGTGCAGGCACTGCAGCGTCTGGCCGATCAGCGCGGCCTCGTCATGGGCGGGGATCACGAAAGACAGCATGGCAGGACGCGTCACTCCGGATGGCGGTGAGGCCCAGTGTGCGAGCCATGCCGGTGCGATGGCGTGAGCGCACGCCATCGCCGGGCCACTGTGGCGGCGTGCGCTTGCACGCGTAGCGCTTAGCGGCTGAGCGCGCCCATCATCGCTTCCGGATAACGCGTCCCGGACGCGGCCTGCAGCGGGAAGATCGCATCGATGCGTGCGAGCTCGTCCGGCATCAGCGCCACGTCGAGCGCGCCGAGGTTTTCTTCCAGGTAGGCCAGCCGCTTGGTGCCCGGGATCGGCACCAGGTCCTGGCCCTGTGCCAACACCCAGGCCAGCGCCAGCTGCCCCGGCGTGATGCCCTTGTCGGCGGCGATCGCCTTGACCTGCTCCACCAGCTGCAGGTTGCGGGTGAAGTTCTCGCCCTGGAAACGCGGCGAATGGCGACGGTAATCGTCGGCCTCGAAGTCATCGGGAGAGGCGAATGCGCCAGTCAGGAAACCGCGGCCCAGCGGCGAATACGGAACGAATCCGATCCCCAGCTCGCGCACGGTTTCGAAGACGCCATTGTCCTCGGGCTCGCGCGACCACAGCGAATATTCGGTCTGCACCGCAGTGATGGGATGCACCGCATGCGCGCGGCGGATGGTGGCTGCGGCGGCTTCCGACAGCCCGAGGAAACGCACCTTGCCTTGTTCGACCAGGCGCGACATCGCACCCACCGTGTCTTCGATCGGCACGTTGGGGTCCACGCGGTGCTGGTAGTACAGGTCGATATGCTCCACGCCCAGGCGGCGCAGGCTGGCTTCGCAGGCCGTTTGCACATAGTCCGGGCTGCCATCGATGCCGCGCACCGACGGGTCGTTGGGATCGAGCTTGATGCCGAATTTGGTGGCCAGGAACACCTCGTGCCGGCGCGCGGCGATGGCCTTGCCGACCAGAATTTCGTTGGTGTGCGGGCCGTACATGTCGGCGGTGTCGAGCAGGCTGACGCCGTGATCGAGGGCGCGATGGATCACCGCGATCGAGGCGGCCTCGTCACTGCGATTGCCGTAGAACGCGCTCATGCCCATGCAACCGAGGCCGAGCGCAGAAACAGTGGGGCCGGAACGGCCAAGCGTGCGGGTTTGCATGGTGGAGAAAACTCCGTGCGGCAAGGAAGGCAGGGGAAGGATGCAGCGGCGTGCGTTAGCGCGATGTGGCCCGGGCGACGATGCGCGAGCAGGCCGGCATTGGGCCCGACATCACGCACCGAACGCGCGCTGCGACCGAACAACCCGCACATGTCAGCAGACCAGGGCCCACTGCCATGCACGGGTGTCGTGACGCGGACGCTACCAGCTGCCGCGTCAGCCCTTGAGCTTGCCGGCGAACTCGGCCACGCGCTTGCCGAGCAACTTGGCGGTTTCCAGATCGCCGCTGCGTGGCGCTTCTTCCGGCGAGGCATCGGAGGGCGAGATCGCCAGTGCGCCTGCCGAGCCGGCGGTCCAGTTGATGTCCTGCGGACCGTGCGCCTTGGTGTTGGCCGGCAGCAGACCGGTACCGACCCAGACCTGGCCGTGCTGCTGCGACAGCGTCCAGAAATACTGGATGGTGGCGTACTTGTCGCCGTTCACCGAGGCCGAGTTGGTGAAGCCGGCTGCGATCTTGTCCTTCCAGGCCTGCGCAAACCACGGCTTGGAGCTGGCGTCGGCAAACTTCTTGAACTGCCACGCCGGCCCGCCCATGTAGGTGGGGCTGCCGTAGATGATGGCGTCGGCGGCGCCGATCGCCTCCCAGGCGTCGTCGGGCAGGTTGCCGTCCTGGTCGATGCGGTACAGCGTGGCCTCGCCGGCACTGGCGGCGCCGGCATGCACGGCTTCGGCCAGCTTGGTGGTGTGGCCGTAGCCGCTGAAATAGATGATGGCGATCTTGCTCATGCGCAGTCCTGTGGTCGGGGGGGAGCCGATTGTGACCACACATGCCGTGTCAGGTTAATGACCATCGACGGGACGTACTGTTGCCGGGCTCATCAGCGCCCGGGATCGCCCATGCGCTCGACCAGGTAATCGATGAAACTGCGGACCTTCGGGGCCAGGTGGCTGCGGCTGGTATAGACGGCGAAGATGCCGATCTCCCCCAGCGCGTACTGCGGAAGGATACGCACCAGCCGGCCGGCGGCCAGATGCTCGTCGGCCAGGAAGTCCGGCTGCATCGCGATACCCAGGCCGGCCACCGCCGCCGCGCTCAGCACATGCCCGTTGTTGGCACGCAGGTTGCCGTGGAGGCGCACCTCGCTATCGCCCTCGGGCCCATGGAAGCGCACCTCGTCGCCGTTGGGCGAGTAGTGGTACAGCAGGCAGTCGTGGCCGGCCAGGTCGGACGGATGCATCGGGGTGCCGGCACGGGCCAGGTAGGCCGGCGCCGCGCAGGGCACCAGGCGGACCGTGCCCAGGCGCCGGGCGATCAAGGTCGGCGCCGGCTGGCGGGTGATGCGGATGGCCACATCGAAGCCTTCCTCGACCATGTCGACCAGCCGGTCCGACAGCGACAGGTCCAGTTCCACCTGCGGGTAGCGCGCGCAGAAGTCCGGCAGCAGCGCGGCCAGGCGCTCGATGCCGTAACTCACCGGCGCGTTGACGCGCAGCACGCCGGCCGGCTCCAGCGCCTGCGCGCCGACCGTGGCCTCCAGATCGTCCAGGTCGGCCAGCAGTTGCAGACAGCGCTGGTAGTACGCGGTGCCGGCGCTGGTCAGGCTGACCCGTCGGGTGGTGCGATTGAGCAGGCGCGTTCCCAGCCGTTGCTCGAGCGCGGCGACCTGCCGGGTCACGCTGGCGGTGGAACGGTCCAGCGCATCGGCGGCGGCGCTGAAGCCGCTGCGTTCGGCCACCGCTGCAAACACGCGCATTGCATCGAGGGTATCCATCGGTATCCGATTGTTGCCTTGAGTGCAATAAATTATCCGAAGTGAAGCTATTTATCAGAAATTTGTAAGCAATACGCTGTGCAGGTCCTCACTGGAGTCCGTCCAATGTCCACCTCCCTCGCTTCCCCGCGTACCGCTGCCTATGGCGCGGCCTTGCTGCGCATCAGTCTGGGCGCGCTGTTTCTGGTGCATGGCCTGATCAAGTTGCTGGTGTTCACCCCGGCCGGCACCGTGGCCTATTTCCAGTCGCTCGGCCTGCCGGGCGCGCTGGCCTACCTCACCATCGCGCTGGAGCTCGGCCTGGGCCTGTCCCTGCTGCTGGGCATCTACGCGCGTTGGGTCGGGCTGCTGGGGGTGCCGTTGCTGCTGGGCACCATCATCAGCGTGCATGGCGGCAACGGCTTTGGCTTCTCCAATCCGGGCGGCGGCTGGGAATACCCGGCGCTGTGGGCGGTGTTGCTGGTCGTGCAATCGCTGCTTGGCGAGGGCGCGTGGGCGCTGAAGCCGGCGCGTCGAGGCTGATGATCGTTCTTCCGAGGAGTGCGCCATGAGCCGTTTGCCTTCCCTGTACATCTCGCACGGATCGCCGATGACCGCCTTGCAGCCGGGGCAGGTCGGCGAGCGCCTGGCCGAGCTTGCGCAGACCTTGCCGCGGCCGCGCGCGATCGTCGTGGCGTCCGCGCATTGGCTGGGCCGCCGCCCGCTGGTCAGCGGCGCGCTGCAGCCGCCGACCATTCATGACTTCGGCGGTTTTCCGGCACCGCTGTACGAACTGGAGTATCCCGCACCCGGCGAGCCGGCGCTGGCGCAGCAGATCGTGCGCCGGCTGGAGCAGGCCGGCCTGCATCCGCACCTGGACCCGCAGCGCGGCTTCGATCATGGCGTGTGGGTGCCGCTGCGCCTGTTGTATCCGGCCGCCGGGATTCCGGTGGTGTCGGTGTCGATCCAGCCCGAGCTGGGGCCGGCGCACCAGTTTGCGGTCGGCCGCGCGCTGGCACCGCTGCGCGAGGACGGCGTGCTGGTGGTCGGCTCCGGCAGCATCACCCATAACCTGCACGACTTCCGCCATGGTTACAGCGCCGAGCGCGAGGCGCCGTATGTGCGGCCCTTCATCGAGTGGACCGAGCGCAAGCTGGTCCAGGACGACATCGCCGCGCTGCTGGACTATCGCCGGCAGGCGCCGCACGCCGCGCGCGCGCATCCCACCGACGAGCACCTGTTGCCGCTATACGTGGCGATGGGCGCGGCCGGCGGGGACCGGCTCGGCGCACAGCGCATCGATGCCGGCATCGATGCGGGGTTTCTGGCGATGGATATCTACCGGTTCGATGGCGATCCATGCTGATCGCGCGTGCGGGCACGGTCGTCGCCTGAGCCGTGGCGAGCGCGGCACGCCTGCACCGTGGCCATTGTCTACGGTGCAGGCAGCGCGCCGGACCGGCGGCCACGGGGCACCGCCCAACCGCCGGCACGCGATGGCATGCGGCCTGTTGCTGCCGCTGCAAGCCGGCCCGGTGCGGTGGCGCCAACGAGCAAAGGCCCGCAGCGATAAGGCTTGGGCTTACGGCGAACCGGCCCGCAGCCATAGGCAGGGTGCCGGCAAGCGCGGCCCCCGGCGTGAGGCATGGCGCCGACAAGCGCCGGCACTGCAGCCACCAGGTATGGCGCCGATAAGCATCGGCAGCGCAGCGCTCTGAAGCATTCACGATCAAGCGTGCTGCAGTCTCACAGGCTGAGACTGCAGCGCGACATGCTGCTCGCGTGAAAATCCTCGACAAACTCGCAGTGCTGGCCGATGCGGCCAAATACGACGCGTCCTGCGCCTCCAGTGGCGCGAACAAGCGCAATTCGCTCGGGACCGGCGGGGTCGGCAGCACCGAGGGCATGGGGATCTGCCACTCGTACACACCCGACGGCCGCTGCGTGTCGCTGTTGAAGATCCTGCTCACCAACTTCTGCGTGTTCGATTGCGCATATTGCGTCAACCGTGTCTCCAGCAACGTGCGCCGCGCGCGCTTTACGCCGGAAGAAGTGGTCACGCTGACGCTGGACTTCTACAAGCGCAATTACATCGAAGGCCTGTTCCTGTCCAGCGGCATCATCCGCAACTCCGACTACACGATGGAGCAGCTGGTGGAAGTGGCGCGGCAGCTGCGCGAGGTGCATCACTTCGCCGGCTACATCCACCTCAAGACCATTCCCGATGCCGCGCCCGACCTGTTGGCCGCTGCCGGCCGCTATGCCGACCGCCTGAGCATCAACGTGGAACTGCCGACCGAGCAGGGATTGACGCTGCTGGCGCCGGAAAAAAGCGTCGGCGGCATCCGTTCGGCCATGGGCGAGTTGCGCTGGCGCATCGAAGAAAACCAGCTGGAGCGCAAGGCCGAAAAGGTGCGCCGTGCCAAGCCGCCGCGCTTTGCGCCGGCCGGGCAGAGCACGCAGATGATCGTCGGTGCCGACGATGCCAACGACCGCAGCATCCTGGACACCAGCCACAATCTCTACGGCAATTACCGGATGCGTCGGGTGTATTACTCGGCCTTCAGCCCGATCCCGGATGCCTCGTCCAAACTGCCGTTGCAGGCGCCGCCGCTGCAGCGCGAGCACCGGCTGTATCAGGCCGACTGGCTGCTGCGCTTCTACGAATTCAGCGTGGAGGAAATCGCGCCAACCCAGTCCAGCGGCATGCTCGATCTGGACGTGGACCCGAAGCTGGCCTGGGCGCTGCGCAATCCGGAGCGCTTTCCGGTGGACCTGAACGTGGCGCCGCGCGAGATGCTGCTGCGGGTGCCAGGCCTGGGCACCCGCAACGTGGACCGGCTGCTGTTGTCGCGCCGGCATGCGCGCCTGCGGGTGGGCGATCTGGCGCGGTTGCGGGTGCCGATGAAGAAGCTGCTGCCGTTCGTGAGTGTGCTGGATCATCATCCGCGCCAGCGCCTGGACGATCCGGTGCGCTTGCGCGCGCAACTGGCGCCAGCGCCCAGGCAGGCGAGTCTGTTCGATTGAGATCGCAGCTCTCCGCCAGCATCCGGCGCATCGCCGCTTCCACTGGCTTCTCCCCTGTTGCCGGCCGAGGCGCCCGAAGGGCGGATAAGGATGGCATCAAGCGCAAAGGCGCCATCGAGCGCCAGTGCTTACCCAGGAACATGACGCTGTTGCCAATCCCCAATCCCTCAATCCCCAATCCCGACCACCGTGATGTTCAACGCTGACGTTGCGCCGGGCTGGAGCCTTGACGCATGGCGTGCATTGGCGCGGGCGGGGTGGTGCGCGCAGGTGGAGCCGGACTCCATCGCGTGGAATGGCGGAGCGCAGGGCGGCCTGTTGATGGGGCAGGGGCTGCTGGATCTGCCGGCCGTGGTTGCGCCGCCGCGGGTGTCGGCCGCGTTCCTGCAGATGGCGGGGGCAGTGCTGTGTCATCGCGACCCGCAGCGCCATGCGGTGCTGTACCGCTTGTTGTGGCGGGTGGCGAGCGGAGAGCGCGCGCTGCTGGAGCGGGCCACCGATGTCGATGTGCATCGGGTGACGCAGTGGCAAAAGGCGGTGCAGCGCGACACCCACAAGATGAAGGCGTTCGTGCGCTTTCGGCGTTTGCCGGTGGAAGAGGAAGACTTCGTGGCGTGGTTCGAGCCCGAGCACTGGATCGTGGACCGGGTGGGGCCGTTTTTCGCGCGCCGCTTCGCCGGCATGCGCTGGGCGATCCTCACCCCGTATCGCAGCGTGCGCTGGGATGGCGAGGCATTGACGTTCGGCGAGGGCGCCGTGCGCACCCAGGTGCCGGCCGACGATGCGCAGGAGACGCTCTGGCGCACCTATTACGCGCATATCTTCAATCCGGCGCGGCTCAACCCGACCATGATGCGGCAGGAAATGCCGCAGAAATACTGGAAGAACCTGCCCGAGGCGCGCTTGCTGCCGGAGCTGATCCGCGAGGCCGGCGTGCGCGTGCGCGAGATGGCCGAGCGTGCGCCCGAGCCGGTGCGGCGGCGCGTGCCGGTAGCGCCAACGCCGATCCCGGAAGTGGCCACGCAAAGCCTGGCGCAGTTGCGCGTGGCCGCGCGCGATTGCCGGCGCTGCGCATTATGGCAACCGGCAACGCAGACGGTGTTCGGCGAAGGGCCGAGCGACGCGTCGGTGATGGTGATCGGCGAGCAGCCCGGCGACGAAGAGGATCTGAGCGGGCGTCCGTTCGTCGGGCCGGCCGGGCGTTTGTTCAATAGGGCACTGGACGAGATCGGTCTCGATCGCAACACGGTCTACGTGACCAATGCGGTCAAGCATTTCCGTTTCGAGCAACGTGGCAAGCGGCGTCTGCATCGCAACCCGGAACGCTCGCATGTGCAGGCCTGCAGTGGCTGGTTGCAGGCCGAGCGCGCGCAGCTGCGTCCGGCACAGATCGTGTGCCTGGGTGCGACCGCCGCACAGGCGGTGTTGGGAAACAGCTTCCGCTTGATGCAGCAGCGTGGCCAGTGGCTGCGGCTGGACGACGGCACGCCGGTGCTGACCACCGTGCATCCCTCATGGGTACTGCGGCAGGGCTCGGAGGCCGCACGCGAGGACGGCTACCGCGGATTTGTCGCCGACCTGCGCCAGTTGCTGGATGCACCGAGCGCTGCAGCGCGCGCGGCGCGGACATAAAAAATGCGCGTGCAAGTGCACGCGCACGGTGTCGGAGAATGATGACACCAAGTGGGCCACTGGCGAGCCAGTGGTCCTCACCGCCGCTTCGCGGTGTGGTGGCGCTGCCTGGACCCTGTTTCCAGGCACGCGCGGATTCGCAATTCAACAATGTGCACGTCGTAACGTGCAGCTGTTGCGCTGGCGTTGTAGTGCAACGCCAGCGTAGCCAAACACGTCAAGCAAGAACGGCCCGCAGGACTGCTACATGGCCGTCAGGCAGGCGCGGCCAGTGTGCGAAATCGGCATGCACCGCCGGAACACCCGGCGTCGAGCGCACCGTCCGCGCTTACCGGAGTGCATGTCATGCCTCATCTCCACGCTTAAACCGCCGGCTTGCGCAAATCGTTGTCGATCCACCGGCGGAACGTGGCTCGGTTCCGCCGATGGAGGCATGTGCATGCAACCGCCTGCTTCACAGCAAGACCCAGTTACGGCATCAACACCTTGTCGACCACATGGATCACGCCATTGCTCTGCATGACATCGGCAATGGTGACGTTGGCGGTGTTGCCCTTGGCATCGGTGATGGTGACCTTCTTGCCGTTGAGCTTGGCGGTCAGTGCCTCGCCCTGCACGGTGGTCAGCGTCGCGCTCCCACCACCGGCCTTGATCTTGGCGATCAACGAGGCAGCGTCGACCTTGCCCGGTACCACGTGGTAGGTCAGCACCTTGGTCAGCGTGGGCTTGGATTCGGGCTTGAGCAGGGTGTCCACCGTGCCGGCCGGCAGTGCGGCGAATGCGGCATTGGTCGGGGCAAAGACGGTGAACGGGCCCGGGCCTTTCAGCGTGTCGACCAGGCCGGCGGCCTTGACCGCGGCGACCAGGGTGGTGTGGTCCTTGGAGTTGACGGCGTTGTCGACAATGTCCTTGGTCACCAGCATCGGCGCGCCGCCCACGGCCGGGTTCGATGCGGCGTAGGCGGGGGCCATTGCGCTGGTCAGGGCGATGGCAGTGGCGACGGCAAGCGACTGGAATGAGGTCTTCATGAGGCATCGATCCTTTGGGTAGGCGACTGCCCGGTTGGCAATCGTGTGCTCAGATACGCGGGTGGATGCAGCGCGGATGCATCACGCCGTCTTTACACAGGCGTGCGCGATACAGCGTTCAGGACACGCTCCTGCGCGCGACGTCGCACTTGCGCCATGTAGCCTCGCGCCAACGGCGGCCATCCTTGTTGGGGGTGGATGCAGATCATGGTGTTGAAAGTCGCTGTCCGGCATCCGCATTCGCGGGCGACATGGCGCACCGAATCACGCACAAGGTCTTAGATGCATGAAGCGGAAAATTCGACTCACGCACAAAGCTCGTGGATGCATGACGCGGAAAATCGACGGCACGCGTTTTCGCGGGCCCACATCGAGGTGGTCGATGCCGACGATGCCGACAATGGCGGCGCAGGCAATCACCCGGTGCACTTCACGCTCGTGGAAGATGCCAGCGGCAGGACCATCGGCCAGCAGATGGTCGGTGCGCAGTGGCCGCATGCCTTCAGGCAGAAGCCCAGGGTGGTCGAGGTGATGGGGAGTCACCTCGCTTCCAGGCTGACACTGCACGAAGCAACCTCCATCGTCGCGGTCGAGACCACGCGGCAATCGACGCTGCATGCGAAGGAGCACGTTCGCCACGCCTGATCGCGTTGTCGCCGGTGAGCTGCCTGCAAGGCGGCTAACGCAGCAACTGCGCTTTTCGCAGGCGGTGTGCGTGGTCGGCAGTGTTGCCGTTGCTGGCGTTGCAGCGGCCGACCATCGGGTCAGGCAGTGGGCCTGGGCAGGGCACTGCCGCACCATCGGGCCGGCGTCCATCCGCTGGCGTATCCAACGGCGCCAGGGCCATACGGATGGGCAACCGCGTGGCATCGACACGGGCGCATGGCAGCTCTGCCGCAGCCTGTGGCGCGCCAGTCAGGGGGCACAGAGGTTTCATCGCCGGGTGCAAACCGGTATGTTTCCGTTGGCACGTGGTGGTGCGTTGCACTCTGCGATGCCGCACGCGCACTGTTTTTTCTTCCGGGTTTTCCATGCATTCGATCGATGTCGTCCTCGCCATGTTGCTGGCGGTCGCGGCCAGCGGTTATCTGATCCGCATCCTGCCGTTCTCCTTGCCCCTGCCGTTGGTCCAGATTGCGCTTGGCGCGGTGGTCTCGGGTGTGTTCGATGCCGGGCATGAGCTGGAACCGGAGCTGTTCTTCCTGCTGTTCCTGCCGCCGCTGCTGTTTCTGGATGGCTGGCGCATTCCCAAACAAGGCCTGTTCCGCGACAAGGCCGCCATCCTCGAGCTGGCGTTGGGGCTGGTGGTGTTCACCGTGGTCGGCGCGGGCCTGCTGATCCATTGGCTGATCCCGGCGATGCCGCTAGCGGTGGCCTTCGCGCTGGCGGCGATCATCTCGCCGACCGATCCGGTGGCGGTGTCCTCGATCGCCTCCAAGGTGCCGATCCCCAAGCGGCTGATGCACATCCTGGAAGGCGAGTCGCTGCTCAACGATGCCTCCGGGCTGGTGTGCTTCCAGTTTGCGGTAGCCGCAGTGCTGACCGGCAGCTTCTCGATCGCCACCGCCTCGCTGACCTTCCTGTGGGTGGCCTTGGCCGGGCTGGCGCTGGGCGTGGCCACCACCTTCGGCCTGAGCCGCATCCAGGCCTGGATCTGGCGCCACTTCGGCGAGGAGCCGGGTTCGGCGATCCTGGTCAATCTGCTGACCCCGTTCGCGGCCTATCTGCTGGCCGAGGCCTTCCATGCCTCCGGCATCCTGGCCGCAGTGGCGGCTGGCGTCACCATGAGCTACGTGGAAATGGCCGGCAACGCGCCGGGCAACATGCGGCTGCAGCGCTCGGCGGTGTGGGACACGGTGCAGTTCACCTTCAACGGCATCATCTTCGTGCTGTTGGGCGAGCAGTTGCCGGGCATCCTGGACGGGGCGGTGCGCAGCGTGCAGGAAGCCGGGCACCTCAATCCGTGGTGGCTGGCGGTGTACGTGGCCACCATCAGCGCCAGCCTGATGGCGCTGCGCTTCGTATGGGTATTCCTGTCGCTGCGCTGGAACATCTTCAAGGCGCAGTGGCGCGGCGAGCAGCATGTCAGCCCGCCGTGGCGCATCGTGGTGGCGGTCTCGCTGGCCGGCGTGCGCGGTGCGATCACCCTGGCCGGCGTGCTCACGCTGCCGTTGATGCTGGAAGATGGCTCGCCGTTTCCTGCGCGCCAGCTGGCGATCTTCCTGGCCGCCTCGGTGATCCTGGTGTCGTTGCTGGTGGCCAGCGTGGCCTTGCCGCGGCTGCTGCGCGGGCTGGAGCTGCCCGAAGAGGAAGACGAACAGCTCAAGGAAGACCTGGCGGTGAAGGCTGCCTCGCAGGCCGCGCTGGAGGCGGTGGAAAAACTGCGCCAGCGCCTGGTGGAGGACAGCCGGCATGCCGAGCGCTACAACGCCGCCGCCAACCAGGTCAGCCAGCGCTATCAACGCAAGCTCGGTGCGGTGGACATGGCCGAGACCGATCCGGAAGAGGCCGGTGCCTACGAACAGGCGCTGCGCCAGTTCCGCCATGCCGCGCTGGTGGCCGAGCGCAACGAGCTGTTCAAGCTGGCCAGGCGCCGCGAGATTTCCGATGACCTGTCGCGCCGGCTGGTGCGCAACCTGGATCTGATCGAGTCGCGCAAGCGCGCTTGAGCGCGCTTGAGCGCGCGGGAATCGGGAATCGGGAATCGGGAATCGCAAAAGCCAGGGCAATGGCCACGGCCATCGTAGGAGCGCACCAGGGCGCGACCGGGCTGTCCCGACACACGTCCAGGCGTACCGGCTCGGGAATCGGAAATCGCAGCGGCCAGGACGATGACTACGGCTGCGCTAGGAGCGCACCCGGGCGCGAGAGGCGTTCTCTGGACAGCCCCGTCGCGCCCAGGTGCGCTCCTACGACACCGCGCGCGCCACAAGGATGTAAGCATCGCAGCCCTTGAGCCGACGCAATGCGCAACCTGCCGGTCTTATCCGTGTGCAGCGGGCACCAGGCACCAGGCAAACCACGGGTCGGGAGACACCATCCCACCAGACCCCCTCCCATCGTCACGGCACGCGGCCTAACCTGTGGCGCTTATCGTTGCCATGCACAGCCCATGACTCCCATCGTTTCCATCCAGGGATTGAGCAAGACCTACGCCGGCGGTTTCCAGGCGCTCAAGCAGGTGGATCTGGACATCCAGCGCGGCGAGATCTTCGCGCTGCTCGGCCCCAACGGCGCCGGCAAGACCACGCTGATCAGCATCATCTGCGGGCTGATCAACCCCAGCACCGGCACCGTGCTGGCCGACGGCCACGACATCGTGCGCGACTACCGCGCCGCGCGTGCCAGCATCGGCCTGGTGCCGCAGGAGCTGGCTACCGACGCGTTCGAAACGGTGTGGGCCACCGTGCGCTTCAGCCGCGGCCTGTTCGGCAAGCCGGCCAATGCGGCGTATCTGGAAACGGTGCTGCGCGAACTTTCGCTGTGGGACAAGCGCCACAACAAGATCTCCACGCTGTCCGGCGGCATGAAGCGGCGCGTCTTGATTGCCAAGGCGCTGGCGCACGAGCCGCGCATCCTGTTCCTGGACGAGCCCACCGCCGGCGTGGACGTGGAGTTGCGTCACGACATGTGGCAGATGGTGCGGCGGCTGCGCGAGCAGGGCACCACGGTGATCCTGACCACCCATTACATCGAGGAAGCCGAAGACATGGCCGACCGGGTCGGGGTGATCAACCGCGGCGAGCTGGTGCTGGTGGAAGACAAGCACACGCTGATGCGCAAGCTCGGCAAGAAGCAGCTCACGCTGAGCCTGCAGGCGCCGCTGCAGGCCATCCCGGCCGCGCTGGGCGATCTGCCGCTGGAACTGGCGGCCGACGGCAACAGCCTGGTCTACACCTTCGACACCCAGGCCGAGCAGACCGGCATCGGCGCATTGCTGCGCCGGCTCAACGAGCAGGGCATCGACTTCAAGGATCTGCATTCCAGCGAGAGCTCGCTGGAGGAGATCTTCGTCAACCTGGTGCATGGCGCCCGCAACGTGGAGGTGCGCGCATGAACCGGCATGCGATCGCGGCGATCTACCGCTTCGAAATGGCGCGCGCCTTCCGCACGCTGACCCAGTCGATCGCCTCGCCGGTGTTGTCGACCTCGCTGTATTTCGTGGTGTTCGGCGCGGCGATCGGCTCGCGCATGGGCGACATCGACGGCATCAGCTATGGCGCCTTCATCATCCCCGGGCTGGTGATGCTGTCGCTGCTCAACGAGAGCATCTCCAATGCCTCGTTCGGCATCTACATGCCGCGCTGGGCCGGCACCATCTACGAGGTGCTGTCGGCGCCGGTGGCCTGGTGGGAGATCGTGATCGGCTATGTGGGCGCGGCGGCGACCAAGTCGGTGTTGCTCGGCTTGCTGATCCTGCTCACCGCGCGGCTGTTCGTGCCTTACCAGATCGCGCATCCGCTGTGGATGCTGGGCTTTCTGGTGCTCACCGCACTGACCTTCAGCCTGTTCGGTTTCATCATCGGCATCTGGGCCGACGGCTTCGAGAAACTGCAGGTGATCCCGCTGATGGTGGTGACGCCGCTGACCTTCCTGGGCGGCAGTTTCTACTCGATCAACATGCTGCCGCCGCTGTGGCAGAAGGTCACCTTGTTCAATCCGGTGGTGTACCTGATCAGCGGGTTCCGCTGGAGTTTCTACGGCAAGGCCGACGTGCACATCGCAGTGAGCACCGGCATGACCTTCCTGTTCCTGCTGGTGTGCCTGGGCGTGGTGGCGGCAATCTTCCGCAGCGGTTACCGGCTCAAGGCCTGAGAGGTGGATGCATGGGTTTGTCGGCCGCATCCTGGTGGATGCCGTCGGACGTCCAGGTCAAACGCGTCGGAAGTCCAGATCAAACGCGAGTGCGCGGTGTCCTCGCCGCTCGCGGGACACGCGTAAACCCATCCATGTAGGCTCGGTGGCGGCATCCATGCCGCCACGCGGTCCCGCAACCGGTGAGGACACCGCACCAGAAAGTCTGCTGGTTGTTTGAAAGCCATGAACACCGACCATCGCGACTGGTCCTTGCGCGCCTACCGTGGCGGGACCTTACGCGGCATGGATGCCGCGTAAGAGCCTGCATGGACGTACTCGCGGCGTGTCCCGCGATGGCGGGCGGGCAAGGACCCTGCAGCCAAATCGCAGATCAGCTGCGAATGCGCCAGTCATCGCTGCTACACGAACGTCCTTGCAGCGTGTCCTGCGAGGGTGGGCGGGCAGGGGCCTGCAGCAAACTCGCCACCCGGCAGCTCTGCAATAGGACAGCGTGAAGTAGTCTGGTCAGCCGCGCTTACTCGGCAGCAGCCTTGGCGTCGCCCTTGGCGTCCAGGAAGTAGGCCACCACCTCGCCCTTGATCTTCATCGTCATCGGGTTGCCGCGACGGTCGCGGGCCTTGCCGACCTGCACCTTGATCCAGCCTTCGCTGACCGAATACTCCTCCACGTTGTCGCGTTCGACACCGTTGAAGCGCACGCCGATGCCGCGGTTGAGGGCATCGGCATCGTGGAACGGGCTGCGTGCATCGATGGCCAGATGATCGGGAGGGGTATCGCTCATGGGAAAGGCGTCATGGCGGCCGGGATGGCCGTCTTCGGCCGCACAGGATACGGGCCTGCGCCGCGAAGATCAGCCCCGGCACTGCGTGCGCATGCGCCGGGCGGTTTGCGTGCGCGCCGCCAGGCCTCCACACTTCACGCCTGCACTCCTGAGGACCCAGACCGCCATGCCCGATAACAGCGCCGACTACGAAGACGACGAAGGCCTGCAGCCCGAGGGCGACGAAGACGATGTCGACGACCACCCGGCGCGGGTGTGGAATCTGCTGGTGCTGATCAATCCCGGCGACGAAGACACCGCCCTGGGCCAGTTCGATACCTGGCGCGAGGCGCAGGCCGACCTGGACGACGACGAGGGCGACGATGCCTGGTTGTGGGCCTTGAAGGATGCGATCGACTGGCGCTCGGGTTTCTTCGTGGACTGGAAGGACACCGACGCGTTCATTGCCGCCATCGACGAACTCAGCGCGCGCTGGAACCTGCGCATCGACTGGGGCGGCGACCTGGATGACGAGGAGTTTGCCAGCGATCTGAGTGTGCCGGACCTGATGGCGGTGGCCTACGATCGTCTGCGCGAGCATGGCTACTCGCTGTGGAACTGGAACACCGGTGGCGACGCCTATGCCGGCTGGATCGCCCTCAGCCGCGACGACGACGCCATGCTGGCGCTGACCTCGCTGCTGGGGGTCGAGGTGCGGCTGGGGAACGAGGCGTTCTGAGGGCCGGGAGTGGGGAGTCGGGATTGGGGATTCGCGAGAGCGGTCTCCGGGTGCGTGGGTCTGGCAGGCATTGTCCGCGGCCAGGTGATTGCCACGTAGGAGCGTGCCTGCGCGCGACAGGCGTTACCGGGACAGCTCCTCGCGCTCGGGCGCGCTCCTACAACGGCGTGGCGTCATGGTGCAGAAGGGGGATGCTGCCGTCGTGACGT
Organism: Xanthomonas sp. CPBF 426; assembly: GCF_903989465.1. Taxonomy (NCBI): domain Bacteria; kingdom Pseudomonadati; phylum Pseudomonadota; class Gammaproteobacteria; order Lysobacterales; family Lysobacteraceae; genus Xanthomonas; species Xanthomonas sp. CPBF 426. The sequence continues at coordinate 4,044,097 of NZ_LR861805.1, read as the reverse complement.
TGCAGGCCTCTTTACCAGGAGGCTTACGCGGCCCAGCGATTGCCCGGTAGGAGCGTGCCTGCGCGCGACAGGCGTTACCGGGACAGCCCCTCGCGCTCAGGCGCGCTCCTACAACGGCGTGGCGTCATGGTGCAGAGGGGGGTGCCGCCGTCGTGACGTTGCAGGCCTCCTTACCAGGAGGCTTACACGGCCCAGCGATGGCCACGTAGGAGCGTGCCTGCGCGCGACGGGCGTTACCGGGACAGCTCCTCGCGCTCGGCGCGCGCCTACTAAGGCGCGCCGCCAATCAGGTTGCGGCCACCGCCGTTGCGAATCCCCAATCCCCAGCCCCGAATCCCCCCAGCCCCGAATCCCCCAATCCCCAATCCCAATCCCCAATCCCAATCCCAATCCCCAATCCCCAATCCCCAATCCCCAATCCCCAATCCCAATCCCCAATCCCACCTCAAGGCGCCTCGCCCCGTGCCTGCGCACGCGCATTGGCGATCAAGGCCTTGAGCAAGACGCGATCGGTGTGACGGGAGATGGCGATGGCACCGAGCGCGATGGCTTCGGTGCGTAGCGGTGCGGGCACGTCGTAGTGCGCGCCGCTGAGTTTGTTCTGGAAGGCGCGGCGGGGAATGCCCAGCCGCGCCGCCATTGCATGCAGCTCGTCCAGCGTATCGCCGAGCAGGTGCGCCCAGCGCTGCTCGCGCCACAGATGCACCGCATCGTCGACGTAGACGGCCACCGGCAGGCCCTCAGGCCTTCTTGGTCTTCTTTTTCTTGCTGCCGTCGCTTGCGTCGTCGGCATCGTCCTGCGGCGCGTCGCCTGCGGTTTCGGCAGCGGCCTCTTCGACGTTGGCGTCGGCGTCAGCATCTGCCTGGGCATCGCTTGCCTCGGCATCTGCGTCTTCGGCTTCGCCGTCGTCGCCCTCGGCGTCGCTGTTCTCGAACTCGGACACCAGCGTGGTCAGGTATTCCTCGGCGGTCTTGCCGTCTTCGGCGGCCAGGTCGTCAATCATCTGCTGCAGCTGGGTGGAGTATTCCAGCGAGATGGTCTTGCCTTCCTTCTCCTGCAGATTGGCCAGGTGCTTGAGCATGGCCAGCATCGGCACCGGATTGTCGGCGCTGCCCATGGTCTGGCCGCCGATCGACAGCAGCCATTCGCTGTCGTTCTGCAAGCCGATCGCCGCGACCACGCGGCCGTCGGCATCCTGCAGCACGGCATGGTTGGCGATCTGCGGCGCCTGGCCCAGACGGACGATCGGGCGCTTGGGTTGGGACTTCTTGCGCTTGTCGCGCTTGGCCTTGGAATTGCGGGACACGGTGTTCTCGACGCTGGGAATGGCCGACCATTCTAGGCGCTTGTGCGTAACCCGGCTCGGGTACCGCCATCGGGCCGGTGAACCCCGGCCGCGCCAGTCCACGCTCCTGTGGGGTCCTCCAGCGTGTCGAAGGCGCCGACGCCGGTATTTCGGGCAGGCTGCAGCGGCCGACACCACGCCTGTGCCCGAGCACGAGCGCGCCGCTGCTGGTCGGGACCGGAATGCAGCCGGAGCGGCCGGCCGCAGGATGCTGGAATTCGGCATGCACCTCAGTCAGGTCTGCACGACAACCTGCCGCCTCCAGCCGTACAGCCGCCAGCAACCGCTAGCCGCCGCCAGGCAATCACCAGGCCAGATGCCCTCAGCCGCCGTCAGCGCCGCTGGGGCGCTTCGCCGACGGCAGTGCGCGGCGCCGCCACGGCGGCTTCGGCAGCCTTGGCCAGGGCCGTGGCCGAGGCCAGCTGGGTGCGCGTGGAGACGCGCGGCGCGGCCGGCGCGGTGCTGCCGACCGTGGTGGTTGCCGCGGGCGGTTTGGCGTTCTCAGCAGCTGCAGGTTCGCCCGCCGCCGCGGTGGGCCCTGCCGCAGGCAGCGCGGCCGGTGTCCCCACCGCCGTGGTGGCCGCAGTCGCTGCGGCACTCAGGTCCGGCACATGGGTGTCGGCATCGTGGGTGGGCTTGCCCAGCGCAATGCCCTGGCCGGCGCCGGCCAGCGCGGCCTGTTCGGCATCCTGGGTCATCACCACGATGCTGATGCGGCGGTTGATCGGGTTCTGCGGGTTGGTCTTGTCGAACAGCACCGACGAAGACAGCCCCACCACGCGCGTCACCTTGGCATCGTCCATGCCGCCGCCCACCAGCGCGCGGCGCGCGGCGTTGGCGCGGTCGGCGCTGAGTTCCCAGTTGGTGTAGCCGGCATCGCTGCTGTAGGCGGTGGTGTCGGTGTGGCCGGTGATGCTGATGTGGTTGGGCACCTGGTTGATGAAGCTGGACAGCTCGCGCAGGATCGCCACGGTGTACGGCTTGAGCTGGTCGCGGCCCATGTCGAACATCGGCCGGTTCTGCTTGTCCACGATCTGGATCCGCAGGCCGTCCGGGGTGAGGTCGAGCAGCAACTGGTCCTTGAACGGCTCCAGCGCCTGGCTCTTGTCGATGGCTTCCTTCAGGTCCTGCATCAGCGCTTCCAGGCGCTTCTTGTCCTTGGCGCGGCTGTCCTGGTTGGTGTCGGCGGCGTTGTCGCGCTTGCGGCCCATTTCGTCCTTCTGCCCCTTGGCCATGTCGGCGGTGCCGCCGAGCTTGATCATCGAGGTGCTGGCGCCGCCGGGGCCGTTCATGCCCGGCGAGGGCGCCGGCGACTTGCCCGACAGCGGGCTGGGATTGCGGAAGTATTCCGAGATCGCCGCGCGCTGTTCCTTGGTGGTGGCGGCCATCAGCCACAGCACCAGGAAGAACGCCATCATCGCGGTCACGAAGTCGGCAAACGCCACTTTCCAGGCGCCGCCGTGATGGCCGCCGCCCTGCACCTTCTTGACCCGTCGGATGACGACGGTGGATTTGCCCTCGGCCATGACCGCGGCCCTACTTGATCGTCTTCAGGTGCGTTTCGAAATCCGCAAAGCTCGGACGCACGTTGGAGGGCAGTGTCTTGCGCGCGAATTCCAGCGCAATCTTCGGGTTGTAGCCGCGCAGGCAGGCCAGCAGCGCGGTCTTGACCGCCTCGTACATGCGCCCGTCCTGCTCGGCGCGCGCTTCCATCGCCGCGGCCAGCGGTGCGACGAAGCCATAGGCCAGCAGGATGCCCAGGAAGGTGCCGACCAGGGCGGCGCCGACGTGGTGGCCGATCTCCTCGATCGGCCCGCCGATCGAGCCCATGGTGATCACGATGCCGAGCACGGCCGCCACGATGCCGAAGCCGGGCAGGCCGTCGGACACCTTACTCAACGCATGCGAGGGCGCCAGCGCCTCGTGGTGGTGTTTTTCCAGCTCCAGTTCGAGCAACGGCTCCAGCTCGTGCGGTTCGATGTTGCTGCCGATCATCAGGCGCAGGCAGTCGGTGATGAAGTCCAGCAGGTGATGGTCGGCAACCACCTTGGGGTAGTTGCCGAAGATGGTGCTGTCCTGCGGTTTTTCGACGTGGTCTTCCAGCGCCATGAAGCCGTCGCGGCGCGCCTTGTTGAGCAGCTCGTAGATCAGGCTCAGCGTGTCCTTGTAGTCGTCTGACTTGTACTGCGGGCCCTTGAACACGCCCATGATGCTGCTGAAGGTTTCCTTGACGATCTTGCCGGGCGTACTGACCAGAAACGCGCCGAACGCCGCGCCACCGATGATCATCAGCTCGTACGGCTGCCAGAGCGCGCCCAGCTTGCCATGCGACAGCACATAGCCGCCCAGGACACTGACGATGACGACGATGAAGCCGATGATGATGAGCATGGCGCAGCCAGAAGCAAACAGGGTTGCTGTTGTTTCGGCTTGCGCGGCAGATTCTTGAAGCGCACGGCGTGAAGGTGTGCGGTGTAGCTGAACGATCAACTGGCGCGGCGGATCTTCACACGGGAAATGGGCGGCAACAGCGCTGCACGCGCCAGGTGGCCCGCGGGCCGCTGCAGCCTGGGATCACGGGGTTCCGCGGTGCAACCGCCCATGCCAAGCAGTCTCTGCAACACGCGTCCTGACGCAACCCGGCTCAGGCGAGTCGCGCCGGGTGGCCGGAATGGATCAACGCCTTGTCGCGTACCGCATGCGTTGGCGATGCGGCAGCGCCTGCCGGTGTGTGCATGCGGGGCGCAGGTGTGCGCCACGGCGTCCGGCACGAAGTCCCTGCGTGCCGGACGGCACGCGTCGGCTCAGGCCGGTTGCGCCTCGGCGCCTTCGCGCTGCAAGGGGTTGGGCAGCGCCTGGCCGTTTTCGGTAAACCCCAGCGAGACCGAGTTCAGGCAGTGGCGTTCGCCGGTCGGCGGCGGGCCGTCGGGGAAGACGTGGCCCAGGTGGCTGTCGCAGCGCGCGCAGACGATCTCGGTGCGGATCATGCCGTAGCTGATGTCGCGGATCTCGCGCACATGGGCAGCGTCGTAGGGCGCGAAGAAGCTCGGCCAGCCGGTGCCGGATTCGAACTTGGCGCTGGAGCGGAACAACGGCAAGCCGCACAGGCGGCAGGTGTAGACGCCGTCGAGCTTGTTATCCAGGAACACCCCGCAGAACGGCGCTTCGGTGCCATGGTGCAGCAGCACGCGCTGTTCCTCGTCGCTGAGCCCGGCGATCAGGGCGTCGCGCTGGGCGGGGGAGGGAGGGGTCAGATCGAACTGGCTCATGGGGCTCTCGCATGCGCGCGCTGGCAGGGGTGCCGCGCCTGCACCCGTGATGTGGGCGTTGTCGGCATGGTTCAAGCGTGCGGGTGACCAAGCCCCTCTCCCGCCGGGGCGCCACGGCACAGCTTGCGCGCCACTGGCGCGCGTGCCCTGGTGCGCCTGCGCCGCTGGCGCAGGCCGGGGCGCGGAGCGGGGGTCGGGCTGAGGGTGCGGCGGCGAGGCCATGGCCCCGTACTGATTGCCAGGTGTTGCACGCACCCTCATCCGGCGCTGCGCGCCACCTTCTCCCGCTGAGAGAAGGATGCTTTCGCGCCGCTATCACCTCACGAACGCGTTCATCCCGCAGCCAATCTCCCGCATTGCCGCAGTACATCGGCGCCCCCATCCAGACGGTACTCCTCGATCAAGCACGGTGTCCGTCATGGCGATTCCTTCTTCGATGCGCGGCCTGCTGCTGTGTGGTCTGTTGCTTGCCGCAGGCGCGGCAACGGCGCAATCGGCCACCAGCACACGCGCGTCCAATACCCTGCAGCCGATCACCAGCCCCACGTCCGCCCAGCCCACGCTGACCGCACCGCGCGCCGTGCAGCCTGCGCCGGGCACGGCTCCGGTGCCCTCGCAGCTCGGCCAGCGCCCGTCCGCGCCCACCATTCCGAGCCGTGGCCCGGCACAGACGCCGGTGGCACCGGCCGGCAGCCAGGTTGCGCCGGCCAGCGCGCCGATGGTCTACGACCGCAATGGCCGCTTGCTGCAGGGCATGCAGCCGGCTGGCGCCAACCGGGTGCTGGATACCAAGACCGGGCGCTACTACGACGCGGTTCCGGCCGGCGACGGCATGCGCGTGGTGCGCTGACCCACGCTGTCACGAATCCCGAATCCCAGCCATCAGCCCTCGATCGGCAACGCCAGGGTCTCCTTGACCTCTTCCATCACGATGTAGCTCTTGGATTCGCGCACATGCGGCATGGTCAGCAAGGTGCTGCCGAGCAGCTTGCGATACGACGCCATTTCGCTGATGCGCGCCTTGAGCAGGTAGTCGAAATCGCCTGACACCAGATGGCATTCCAGCACGTTGGGCAGCTTGAGCGCGGCGCGGCGGAACTCCTCGAAGATGTCGCCGGACTTGTAGGCCAGGCTGATCTCGACGAACACCAGCAGGCTGGCCTTGAGATAGTGCGGGTCCAGCCGCGCGTAGTAACCGGTGATGGCGCCATCGCGCTCCAGCCGGCGTACGCGCTCGGTGCAGGGGGTGGTCGACAGACCCACCCGCTCGCCCAGTTCGGTAAAGGAAATCCGCCCCTCCTGCTGCAGGATGCGCAGGATCTTGCGGTCGATCTTGTCCAGCTCGCGGGTGCGGGTCGTCATCGGGTCTGCTTCCACAAGTTTTGACAGGAGGATTCACTGCCAAGGTGCGCTGATTCCAGAAATGGCACTGCCTGGCTCGCAATATACTGCGTCTAACTATCCCCCTCGGCGCCTGGTTGTGGGGGAATACCCTTTCCAGGAGAACGACATGCGGGTGCTCATTCTCGGTAGCGGCGTCATCGGCACCACCACGGCCTGGTATCTGGCGCAGGCCGGTTGCCAGGTCACCGTGGTCGACCGCCAGCCGGCGGCGGCGCTGGAGACCAGCTATGCCAACGCCGGCCAGCTGTCGTTCGGCTACACCTCGCCATGGGCTGCGCCCGGTGTGCCCGGCAAGGCGATGAAGTGGCTGTTCGAGCAGCATGCACCGTTGTCGATCCGGCCTACCCGCGACCTGCGACAACTGGCCTGGCTCAGCCAGATGCTGCGCAACTGCACCGCCGAGCGCTATGCGGTGAACAAGGCGCGCATGGTGCGCATGTCCGACTACAGCCGTGATTGCCTGAACGCATTGCGTGCCAGCACCGGCATCGAATTCGAAGGCCGCCAGCTCGGCACCACCCAGCTGTTCCGCACCCAGCAGCAACTGGATGGCGCCGCGCAGGACATCGAGGTGTTGGCCCAGTACGGCGTGCCCTACGAGCTGCTGACCCCGGCGCAGATCGCGCAGTTCGAACCGGGCCTGGCCGGCGGTGGCGCGCAGATGGCCGGTGCCTTGCGCCTGCCCGAAGACCAGACCGGCGACTGCCGGCTGTTCACCCAGCGCCTGGCCGAACTAGCCACGCAGGCCGGGGTGGAGTTCCGCTACGGGCAGCAGATCGAGCATCTGCAGCACGCAGGCGGGCGCGTCACCGGCGTGCAGATCGATGGCCGCATCGAAACCGCCGACCGCTACGTGCTGGCGTTGGGCAGCTATTCGGCCGACCTGCTGCTCTCGCTCGGCCTGCATCTGCCGGTGTATCCGCTCAAGGGCTACTCGCTGACCATTCCGATCGTGGACGCACAGCGCGCGCCGACCTCCACGGTGCTGGACGAGAGCTACAAGATCGCGCTGACCCGTTTCGACGACCGTATCCGCGTCGGCGGCATGGCCGAGGTGGCCGGCTTCGACCTGTCGCTGAATCCGCGCCGCCGCGCCACGCTGGAGATGGTGGTCAACGACCTGTTTCCCGGCGCCGGCGATCTGGCCCAGGCCGAGTTCTGGACCGGCCTGCGCCCGGCCACGCCGGACGGCACGCCGGTGGTCGGCGCCACGCCATATGCCAACCTGTTCCTCAATACCGGCCACGGCACCCTGGGCTGGACCATGGCCTGTGGGTCCGGCCGCTACCTGGCCGACCTGATGCAGGGCCGTACGCCCGACATCGATAGCGAAGGCCTGGACATCTTCCGTTACCTGTCGCCACGCAGCGCACGCGCGCAGCAGGAGGCCGCGTAGTGCGTCCTGCGCAAGCGTTGATCGACCTGGACGCATTGCGTCACAACTACCGCCTGGCCAGGCGGCTGGGCAACAGCAAGGCCCTGGCGGTGCTCAAGGCCGATGCCTACGGCCACGGCGCAGTGCGCTGCGCGCAGGCGCTGGACGGCGAGGCCGACGGCTTTGCGGTGGCCTGCATCGAAGAAGCGCTGGAGCTGCGCCAGGCCGGCATCCGCGCGCCGATCCTGCTGCTGGAAGGGTTCTTCGAACACGACGAACTGCGCCTGATTGCCGAGCACGATCTGTGGACGGTGGCGGCCACGCCGCAGCAGGTGCGCGCGCTGGCCGAGTTCCAGAGCCCGCGTCCGTTGCGGGTGTGGCTGAAGCTGGACAGCGGCATGCACCGGCTGGGCCTGTCGCCGGAAGATTTCCGTGCGGCGTGGCTGCGTCTGCGCGGGCTGCCGCAGATCGCCTCGCTGGTGCTGATGACCCATCTGGCGCGCGCCGACGAGCTGGAGTGCAGCCGCACCGACGAACAGGCGGTGGCGTTCGCGCTGACCGCCGGCGGCATGCCTGCGGAAACCAGCCTGCGCAATTCGCCCGGCCTGCTTGGCTGGCCGGCGCTGCGCAACGACTGGTCGCGTCCGGGGTTGATGCTGTACGGCGCAAACCCGTTCCCGCAGGACACCGACATCACCGCGCAGCTGCGTCCGGTGATGACGCTGCGCTCGCGCATCATCTCGGTGCGCGAGCTGCCGGCCGGCGAACCGGTGGGCTACGGCGCCCGTTTCGTCGCCGAGCGGCCGACCCGCGTCGGCGTGGTGGCGATGGGCTATGCCGACGGCTATCCGCAGTTCGCCCCCAACGGCACGCCGGTGCTGGTGGATGGACAGGTCTGCCCGCTGATCGGCCGCGTGTCGATGGACATGCTGACCGTGGATCTCACCGAGCATCCGCAGACCGACATCGGTGCCAGCGTGCAGCTCTGGGGAGACGCGCCGCGCGTCAGTCCGCTGGCAACGCAGTGCAATGTCAGCGCGTATCAGCTGCTGTGCGGACTCAAGCGCGTGCCGCGGGTGTATGTGGGCGAGGCTGCAGTGGGCGAGGGCATCACGCGGTGAGGTGTGTCCCTTCTCCCATCGGGAGAAGCTGCCTCGAAGGGGAGGATGAGGAGACGTGCGAAGCCACAGGCATTTGGAACGACACGTGAGCTTCGCCCCGTACCCTCACCCCAACCCCTCTTCTGTCGGGAGAGGGGCTTTAGCGTGGCTCACAGCCCGGCCGTGTTCCGGTCGCCGCGGAACTGCTTGCGCACCCAGTCGTCGATCATCGCCTTCTCGAAGCGCAGCGGGTCGCTGTCGGTCAGGCGCGGTCCGCTCATCAGAAACGCCGAATCCACCAGCTTGCGTTCGCCCTGGTCGATCACCTGGCCATCGGCGCCGGTCAGCGTGTAGTTGAAGCTCAGGCGCGGCGGGTAGATGTCCTTGACGATGCGCACGTCCTGCATGCGTGGCCCGCGCCAGGGCTCGTACTGGCCGGCGCGGCGGATGTCGGTGATGGTCACGCTCAGGCGCTGGCCGTCGGGGAGTTTGCGCGCGGCGCTCTGCTGGAAATAGCTCGCCAGCTGGGTGACCCAGTCGCCACGCTGTGCTTCCCAGCGGTTGCCGCTGAAGCGCACTTCGGAGAACTGTGCCGGATCGGTCCAGCGGACATCGACCTTGCCGTCGCCGCTCACCGCGCGCGGCGCCTGTGGATCGGTGACGTTACGTACACGTGCCTGCGCGCCGGTTGCCGCGAGCAGTCCTGCCAGCAACAGGCTGGCGCCGCAAAGGCTGGAACGTTTCATGGAAAGTCTCCAAGCGGAAGGTACGTGGAAGTACCGGGCGTTTCTGCAGTGTGGGGGCGCGTCTGCTTGCCGGCAACGCTTGCCGCGCAAGGCCTGGCAGGCCATTGCCACGCGGTTAATCCGCGGCGTCGGCACCATGACGGCGGGTTCACTGCGCCTGCGCCTGCGCTTCACGGCGCAGCCGGGAAGATCGCCAGCATGGACACCCACTCTTTCCGCACAAAATCAGCCTCTTCGGCGCCGGCACACATGCCGTCGGACGTGCGCCTGCAGTTCATCGACTGGGCGAAGCAGCACGGCCACAACCCCGCCACCGGGGCGGCCGCCTTCGTCGCCCTGCAAAGCGAGGTGGACCTGGACCTGGCAACGCGCACGCTGCGCCTGGCACCGGGGGCCTCGCCGCGCGAGGCCTTGCGCGAGCACCTGGCCGCGTTGGCGCGCCAGGGCGATGTGGCGGTGCAGTTTCCGCCGGTCTACGCCTACACCGCTGCCAACGGGCTGGAGTATCGCTACTCGCTGATGCTGGTGATTGCCGAGGATTGCGTGGAGTGGACCGGGCGGGTGTGGCAGGACCTGGATTACCAGGGAATGCTCACCGGCCGGGGCCAGGGTCCGCGTGCCAATTACACCCAACTGGCGCGGATGGCGCTGGAACACGAGCTTGATCAGGAGCGTCCCCGTTATGTCCAGGCATGAACTCGAACTGCAGCTGCCGCTGGGCGCACAGGTCGCCACCGGCGAAGATGGTTTCAGCGAGCGCTGCCGCAGCGAATGCGCCAAGCTCGGCCTGTCGCGGGTGAGGCTGCTGTTGCTCGACGCCGAGTACGCGCGCTCCACCGCCTGGCGCGAAGAAGCGCAGCGCTGGATGGACGAGCAATTGCGCCGCGAAGGCGAGTGGGTGTTCCGCGGCGTGATCGCCGGGATCGTGGTGCTGGCGGCATGCATCGCGCTGTGCGCGGCGCTGTTGTGGTGATCGCCGGGGAACCGGCTGGATGCGTGTGAACCGGGTCGGCTGGCTGTGCACCCGCTGACGACACCGTGCGTGCTTTCATCTGCCCGTCATCCGCCCTGGCATCACCCCTGGATCCCGATTTGAGCACCTCGACCACCCGCCCCGATCTGGCCACCGGCCTCCCGGCAGCATCCGCCGAGCCCTTCCTCGACCCGGGGATGTACCACGAGATCTTCCATAACCTGGATGCGGGGTTTTGCGTCATCGACATGGTGTTCGATGGCGACCAGGCCGTCGATTACGTGTTCCGCATGACCAATGACGCGTTCGAGCGTTACACCGGTCTGTCTGACGTAGTGAACGTGTCCATTCGCGGCATGCTGGCCGATCACGAACAGGAGTGGTTCGACCGCTACGGCCATGTCGCCCGCACCGGTAACCGCATCCACTTCGAAATGCAGGCCAAGGCGCTGCGCCGCTGGTACTCGGTGGATGCGTTCCGGGTCGGTCAGCCGGAGCAGGCGCGGGTGGCGGTGTTGTTCATGGACATCACCGAGCGCAAGCGGGTGGAGCGCGAGCTGGCCGAGAGCGAGGCCCGCTTCAGCGCGCTGGCCGACGGCCTGCCGATGCCGGTCTGGGTGCTGGACGCGCAAGGCGTGGTGCGCTTCGTCAACAGCGCGTATGGCGAATTCTTCGGCATCGACATTTCCAGCGGCACGGTCTCGGCCTGGAGCGAGTTGCTGCATCCGGACGACCTGTCGATCTTCCAGTTCGAACTCGCCGCCGCGCTGGACGAACAGCGCGGCCTGCACGCGCTGGTGCGTGCGCGGCGCCACGACGGACAGTGGCGCTGGATCGAGATGACCGCCACGCCGCGCTACTCGGCCGACGGGCGCTTCATCGGCCTGGCCGGCAGCAGCCCGGACGTGACCGAACAGCGCGAGATCGAACTGGCGCGCGAGCAACTGCTCGAATCCGAGCGTAGTGCGCGCAACGAAGCCGAGAGCATGGCGCGGCTCAAGGACGAATTCCTGGCCACCTTGTCGCACGAGCTGCGCACGCCGCTGACCACCATCCTGGGGTGGAGCGAGCTGTTGCTGCAGCGGGTCGAGGAAGGCCATCCCAACTACAAGGGCCTGTCGGTGATCGCCAGCAGCGCCCGCGCGCAGAAACGCCTGATCTCGGACATGCTCGATCTCAGCAGCATGTTGCTGGGCAAGGTGCAGCTGGAGGTCGAGTCGCTGGACCTGGCCGAGCAGGTGCGCGAAGCCTTGAACACCCAGGAGCTGGCGGCCGAGGGCAAGGACCAGGTGCTGGAGGTGCATGCCCCGTCCACGCCGTGCCTGGTGCTGGGCGATGCCACGCGGCTGCAGCAGGTGTTGTGGAATCTGCTGTCCAATGCGATCAAGTTCACTCCGGCGCATGGCCGCATCGACGTCACCATCGAGCGCGACGATGGCCACGTGCTGGTGTCGGTGCGCGATTCGGGCGACGGTATCGCAGCCGAATTCCTGCCGCATCTGTTCGGCCGGTTCCGCCAGGCCGACGGCACCACCACGCGCCAGCACGGCGGCCTGGGCCTGGGCCTGGCGATCGTGCAGCAGCTGGTGGAAATGCATGGCGGCCAGGTCAGCGCCACCAGTGGCGGGCGCGGCAAGGGCGCCACGTTCACGGTGCGCCTGCCCGAGCATGTTCCCGACCAGGCCAGGCGTCCGCGGCGCGAGCTGCGCCGGCGGCTGATGTCCGAGCAGATCATCGAAGCGCGTGCGCTCAATGGCCTGCGCCTGCTGGCGGTGGAAGATCAGCCGGACATGCTCGACTACCTGCGCCGCCTGCTGGAAGAGCAGGGCGCCGAAGTGGTCACCGCCGGCAGCGCCACCGATGCGCTGGCGTTGATCGATCATCGCGGCCACGCACGCTTCGATCTGATGCTGACCGACATCGGCATGCCGGGGATGGACGGCTACGGGCTGATCCGCACCGTGCGCGACAACCTGGGGCTGGATGCGGCAGCACTGCCGGCGGTGGCCGTGACCGCACTGGCACGCGACGACGATCGCAAGCGCGCGCTGGACTCCGGTTTCCAGGAGCATCTGGCCAAGCCCTACAGCGTCGCCCAGCTGGTCACCGCAGTGCGCGCCGCGCGCGAATCGGTGGAGTGAGGCCGGAGGCGGGTCTGATGCCGCGCCGTCGCGGCGACAGATCCGCAACCGGTCGAAGGGGGCTGTTTGCTGCCTCTTTCACAGCATGTGGCCTAGCGTGATGCACTCCCTCGATGGAGATGACGCCATGTCCAGATACGCCCCGCACGTCTATTCGGAACAAGTGCAGATTGCCACGCTCGAACATTGGGTCTCGCTGCTCGGTGGCCAGGAGCGCGTCCGCGTCGAACTCGACGACGGCAGCATGATCAGCGGCACCGTCGCGGTGCGCCCGAGCATCCAGACCTACCTGGACGACCAGCAGCGCGAAGGGCTCAACGGCCAGCTGCGCATCGACCAGCTGGACGCCGCACAGGAGCCGCACTGGATCTGGATGGACCGCATCGTGGCCGTGCATCCGTTGCCATTGGGCAGTGATCCGCAAGCCGCGCCCTGAACGATGCATTGACGATGTGTTTACTTCTCGTCGTGGCGGTGACGGCATGATGGCCGATTGTCGCAACTGTTCAGGATTGCCCGCGCAATGAATGCTCCCGCGTTGAAGCTCGCCCGCTGGCCGCTGTCGCTACTGACCGTCGCCGTCCTCGCCGCCTGCGGCGACACCGCCACGCTTGCCATCGAACAGGGGACCGGGCCGAACCCGCAATTGCCCGAGCCGGTCAAACGCCTGATCCCCACCGTCAAGGTGGCGCCGGTCAAGCGCTGGACCGAGAACGCCAAGCCGATCGCCGCCGACGACCTGCAGGTTGCCGCGTTCGCGCGTGATCTGGACCACCCGCGTTGGATCTATGTGCTGCCGAACGGCGACGTGCTGGTAGCCGAAACCGCCGAGCCGCCCAAACCGGACAGCGCCGAAGGCGGTGGCATTCGCAAGAAGGTGCAGGGCGCGATGATGAGCAAAGCCGGTGCCGTGGTGCCCAGCGCCAACCGCATCACCTTGCTGCGCGATGCCGACGGCGACGGCGTGGCCGAAGTGCGTACCCAGTTCATCAGCGGCCTGTTTTCGCCATTCGGCATGGCCCTGGTCGGCGATCGTTTCTTCGTGGCCAATGCCGATGCGCTGGTGAGCTTCCCGTACAAGCCCGGCGAGACGCATATCACCGCCAAGCCGACCTTCGTGGCCAATCTGCCTGGTGGGCTGAATCACCACTGGACCAAGTCGCTGCTGGCCAGTGCCGACGGCAGCAAGCTGTACGTCGGCGTCGGCTCCAACAGCAATGTGGCCGAAAACGGCATGGAGGCCGAACTCAACCGTGCGGCGATCCTGGAGATCGACCCGGCCACCGGCAGCAGCCGCGTGTTTGCCAGCGGCCTGCGCAATCCAGTCGGCACCGCCTGGGAGCCGCAGAGCAAATCGCTGTGGGTCGTGGTCAACGAGCGCGACGAGATCGGCAGCGATCTGGTGCCCGACTACCTTACGTCGGTGCGCGATGGCGGCTTTTATGGCTGGCCGTACAGCTACTACGGCCAGCACGTGGACGAGCGGGTCAAGCCGCAAAACCCCGAGCTGGTGGCCAAGGCGCTCAAGCCCGATTACGCGTTGGGCCCGCATACCGCTTCGCTCGGTCTGAGCTTTGCCAGCGGAAGCCTGCTGCCGGAGCGCTTCCGGCAGGGCGCCTTCATCGGCCAGCACGGCTCGTGGAACCGCGATCCGCCCAGCGGCTACAAGGTGTTGTTCGTGCCGTTTGCCGACGGCAAGCCCAGCGGCACGCCGATCACCGTGCTGGATGGTTTCCTGGACGCCGAGGGCAATGCACAGGGGCGCCCGGTGGGCGTGAGCCCGGACAATACCGGCGCGCTGCTGGTGGCCGACGATGTCGGGAACGTGATCTGGCGGGTGACACCGAAGACGCGCTGATCCAGGCCGTCAAACAGGAAAAACCGGGCCCAGGCCCGGTTTTTTCATGCGCGTTCCGCTATCGCGCGCGCTGTTGCGCCGGTGCGCTCAGCGCGGCGATTCGGGCGACGCGCTGAAACGTCGTGCATAGCCGCGCTCCTCGGTGATCCGGCTGATGTCTTCATCGGCCATCTCCGGTGCGCCATAGACCGCATACGCCACGCTGCCGTCATCGCGCTCGCCGACCTGGTGCAGGCGGTAACGCGGCCGGCCCGCGCCGGTGTTTTCGGGGTAATGCATCGGTGGTGGGGTGTCATCCAGATCCATTTCGCTGTTGTCGACCACTCCACCTACGAACAGGGCTCGCATCGCGTCTCTCCGGTATTGGTGTGATTCCAGCCTAGGTGGGCGGATGTTGCGTGCGCATCAATAGTCCGTATAGACATTGGAAGGGCCGCGGTCTGCAGGTCACGCAATCGAACGCCGGTTCAAACCAGCACCAGGGCGGGGGGACAGGCAGTGCTCCCTTACAATGGCAGCCTGTTCCCGACCCGATGATCCGATGGCTGGCCCGCACGATGCCCCGCTTCAAGCCCTGTTTCTGCCCTTTGCCCAGGGCGTGCTGCCGTGGCCCAGCGGCCCGGTGCTGTTCCTGCGCGCGCGCGACGGCTTTCCGCTGCGCGCGCATGCGGCGGCCGATGCACTGACCTGCGAGCAGAGCTTTCGCCCGTTTGCCGAAGCGCTGGAGCGCAATGGCTGGAGCGTGCGCGAAGAGAGCCAGATCGAGGCCGACAGCACCCGTTACGCCCTGGTGCTGGTGCTGCCGCCGCGGCAACGCGAGGAAGCGCGTGCCTTGTTTGCGCGCGCGGTGGCGCTGGCCGCGCCGGGCGGCCGCGTGGTGGCCTGCCAGTCCAACAACGAGGGCGCGCGCTCGGGCGAGGCCGATCTGCGTCAGCTCACCGGCCTGGCCGGCAGCCTGACCAAGCACCATTGCCGCACCTACTGGAGCCCGCCGCTGCCCGCCGACACCGATGCGGCGCTGCAGGCGCGCTGGGCCGCGCTGGATGCGCCGCGCCCGATCCTGGACGGGCGCTTCGTCAGCCGCCCCGGTGTGTTCGCCTGGGACCGCATCGATCCTGCCTCGGCGCTGCTGGTCGAGCATCTGCCGGGCACGCTGGCCGGGCACGGTGCCGACCTGGGCGCGGGCTTCGGCTATCTGTCGGCCGAGGTGCTGGCGCGTTGCCCCAAGGTCACCGGACTGGATCTGTACGAGGCCGAGGCGCGTGCACTCACCCTGGCGCAGCGCAATCTGCAGGCCATCGCGCATCCGGCGCAGCTGCAGTACCACTGGCGCGACGTCACCGCCGGCCTGGCGGCGCAGTACGATTTCATCGTCAGCAACCCGCCGTTCCACACGCCTTCGCGCGCCGACCGCCCGGATATCGGTCAGCGCTTCATTGCCGTGGCCGCGCAGGCGCTGCGCCCGGGTGGGCAGCTGCTGCTGGTCGCCAACCGGCATCTGCCCTACGAATACGTGCTCAACGAAAGTTTCGGGCAGGTGCGCGTGGCCGCCGAACGCGATGGGTTCAAGCTGATTTCCGCCATCCGCGGCCGCGGAGCGCGCGCATGAAGCTGGTCAAGCACATCGCCAATCTCGGCTACGGCAGCCGCAAGCAGGTGACCCAGCTGTTTCGCCAGGGCGCGGTCACCGATGCCGCCGGCGAGGTGCTGTATGCCGACGATCAGGTGGAGCACGATGCGATCCGCATCGATGGCGAGCCGCTGGATCCGCCACCGGGTCTGAGCCTGTTGCTGCACAAGCCCGGCGGCTACACCTGCTCGACCAAGGACACCGGCCGGCTGATCTACGAACTGCTGCCGCCGCGCTTCCGCTCGCGCGCACCGGTGCTGGCGCCGGTGGGGCGGCTGGACCGCGAGACCAGCGGCCTGTTGCTGATGACCGACGACGGCGCGCTGCTGCACCGGATCATTTCGCCCAAGTCGGCGCTGGACAAGGTCTACGACGTCACCCTGGCCGAGGACCTGCGCGGCGACGAAGCGACGCTGTTTGCCAGCGGCACGCTCCTGCTGGAAGGCGAAACCAAGCCGCTGCTGCCGGCCGAACTGGACGTGCTCGGCCCGCGCCAGGCACGCCTGACCTTGCACGAAGGTCGCTATCACCAGGTGCGGCGCATGTTCGCCGCCGCCGGCAACCACGTGGTGGCCTTGCACCGCAGCCGCATCGGTGGCTTGTCGCTGGATGGCCTGCCGTCCGGACAATGGCGCGCGCTGGCGGCGGAGGATCTTGCGGTGTTGTTCGGCCGCGGCGCGCAGGCCTGAGCCGCGTTGCCGTTGAGTGCGCATGCGCCGATCCCGGCATGCGCGGCACTCCTTAGACGTACTGCATCTTGCGCGACATGCCGCCATCGACGATGAAGTCCTGCCCGGTCACAAAGCCCGACAGCTGCGGCGACAGCAGATAGACCGCCAGCTGCGCGATGTCGTCCGGCGTGCCGACGCGTCCGGCCGGATGCTGGGCATGGTCGCGCCGCGATAACTTGGGTGTGCGCCGGCGCTGCGGCGCGCGCCAGGCGTCGGTGCTGATCCACCCGGGGCTGATGCTGTTGACGCGCACCTGCGGGCCTTCGCTCAGCGCCAAGGCGTGGGTGAAGGCCACCAGCCCGCCCTTGGCGGCGGCATAGGCCTCGCTATGCGGCTCCGATTGCCAGGCGCGGGTGGAGGCGATATTGACGATCGCACCGCCGCCCTGGGCCTGCGCCAAGGCAGGCAAGGCCTGCTTGCTGCACAGGAATGCGCCATGCAGGCTGGCCAGCCTGCGATTCCATTCGTCCCAGTCCAGTTGCGGCAAGGGCGCCACATGCGGATCGGCCACGCCTGCGTTGTTGACCAGGCCATCGAGTCGCCCGAAGCGCCTGAGCGCGGTGGCGATCAGGCGCGCTGCCTGCGGTTCGCGCGCGGCATCGCAGCGCACGAAGGCACTGCGCCGCGGCAACGCCCACTCCTGCAGGCAGGCCTTGCCGGCATCGGCATCCAGGTCGCCGATCACCACGCTGCCGCCGGCGCCCAGCACCGCCTGCGCGATGCCACGGCCGATGCCTTGGGCACCACCGGTGATCACCACCACGCGGTCCTGCAACGGGGAGGGATTCCATGCGGAGACGGCGGGGATCAGCGGCATCGGGCGCACCATGGCAGTGAGGTCGCGCGCACTGTAACGCGGGCGCCGTGGTGGCCATAGCAACGGATTCCCGCGTGCGGCCCGGGCATGCTGGTGCCTCCTGGTGCCTTACCGCGCCGTCATCGGTGGGCCGAGCTAGGGCGCGCCGGCACGGCGCCACGTGTCTCCGACGCGGCCGACGCGGCCGTCCGGCACCGCTGGTGCCGCCGCACGCGCTGTGGCGGTCAGTTCTGCGATGCGCTCAACAACCGTTCCCAGCCGTCCTGGCCCAGGCGTTCCAGCGTCTGGATATTGCGTTCGACGATCACGTCCGGGTCCGGGAACGCGGCCACCGCGCGCTCCACGCTGTCTTCGCGCAGCAGGTGCAAGGTGGGGAAGGGCGAGCGGTTGGTGAAGTTGGCCACGTCATCCACCGCCGCGCCTGCGAACTGATAGTCCGGATGGAAGCTGGCCACCTGCAGCACGCCGTCCAGATCCAGCGCGTCCACCGCCGCGTCGGCGTTGTCGAGGAAGTCGTTGTAGTCCAGGAAATCGGTGAGCACGTCCGGATGCACGATCAAGGTGGTGTCGATCTGCTCGGCCGGCGTGTCGCGCAGCAGCACCAGCTCCTCGGCCAGTTGTTCGAGCAGCGCCTCGGGCGTGCTGGCATCGCTGAGCACCAGCCGCACCTGCTCCTTGACGTAGACCGCCTTGGCGAACGGGCACAGGTTCAAGCCGATCACCGCGCGCTCGATCCACTGGCGGGTGGCGGTCAACGGATCAAGCGTGGCAGGCGTGGGCGTCATCGTGGCGGCGGCGTGATGGTGGGCCAGTGTATGCGATCGCTGCCGGCGCGGCCGCCAGTGCCACTGCGGCGCCGCGCCGAGCGGGCGCGGCCGACACGGCGAGCCGAGTGCGGGGAAAACCCGCGGCAGTTGCAGCGCTCACGCGGATACGGCGTCATCGGCGTGCGCCCTTGAGGCCGACATGCGCGCGCAAGAATGCAATGGAGGCCTGCGCAACCGTATCGGCGTGCGGGGTCTTGTGCGGCGAGCCGATCGCATGTGCGCCGGTATCGAAGGCCATCGCGCAGGTGTGTGCCGGCGCGCTGCCGAGCGCGGCGAACATGGCCAGCATCGCCGGCACCGAGGCGGTTGGATCCTCCTCGCCGTTGGCAGCGCGGTAATAGCCCAGAAACACCGGGCAGCGCACGCGTGGCCAGGGTGGATCGGCGGCAACCGCGTCGAACAGGCTGCGCAGCGCGCGGAAGCCGTCCGGGTGGATGGTGCTCGACCAGAACGCCAGGGATGCGGCGGTGCGCGGGCGTGGGTCGGTCAATGGCGTTTGCGCGGCGCAGACCTGATCCAGCAGCGCCGGGTCGGCCGGCCGGATGCCCGGTGACCAGGCAATCACCGCAGCCACCGCATCGGGCCGTTGCGCCGCCAGCCACAAGCCCAGCGTGGCGCCCATGGACGAGCCGACGATCGCCACGCGCGCGCCCATGCGCTGCGCCTGCGCCAGCGCATCCAGTGCCGAGGCCTGCAACACCGCCGGCGTCAGCCCCTGCATCGCGTCGGCCGCGCTGCGGCCATGCCCTGGCCACCGGTGCACGTACAGGTTGGCAGCCAGCGCATCGGCGATCTGCTCGGGCAGGTCGCCGGCTTCTCCCGGGCTGGCGGTGAACCCGTGCAGGTACAGCAGTGCCAGCGGTGTGCGCGTCTGCGCGCCGGCATGCCAGTGCTGGCGCGCCGCGTTGCCCGGTTTCAGGTCAGCCGGTTGCATGGGGGGCCTGCGCGCCCAGGATGGCCAGCAACTCGTGCGCGTTGATCGGCTTGGACAGATAGCCGGCAACGCCGGCAGCGGTGGCCTCGTGCATCGAATCGGTGCGGGTGTCGGCGGTCAGCACGATGATTGGCGGCAGGGCGGCGATCGCCTCGCGCGCCTCCCGCAGCGCGTCCCAGCCCGAGGTGCCGGGCATGTGCAGGTCGAGGAACACCAGATCCGGCGCCGCTTCGCGGATGCGCTGCACCGCGTTGCTGCCATCGCTGTGAAAGCTCACCCGATGCCCGGCGCGGGTGAGCAGGTTGCCGATCACCAGCCGATTGGTGTCCAAGTCCTCGAACACCAGGCAATGCAGCGGCGGCACCGTCGCGGCATGCTGCTGCAGGGCCTCGCGCAGCGCCGGCGGTCGGCTGCGGTGCGCCGCGGCGGCAGCCAGCTCGAAGGTCCAGCGAAACACGCTGCCGCCGCCGGGATTGTCGCGCACGCTCAGGCTGCCGCCCATCGCGTCGGACACCGACAGCGCAATGTACAAACCCAGGCCGACCCCGCCCTCGGTGCGGTTGAAGCCGGTGCTGAGCTGGGTGAAGGGGGTGAAGATGTAGGCCTTCTGGTCGTCGGCAATGCCGATGCCGGTGTCGGTCACGGTCACCGAAATCGCCCAGCGCTGCTGCACCTGCGTGGCGGCGAGCAGCACGTCCACCGACCCACCGGCCGGGGTGAACTTGATCGCATTGATGACCAGGTTGGTGATGACCTGTTCGATACGCCCCTCGTCGCCGATGAGGTCAGGCGTCTGCGCCGCATCGCTGCGCAGTTCCAGCGCCACGCCCTTGGTGGACGCGGCACTCGCGCACACCGCTTTGACCGTGGCCAGCACATCGAGCAGGCTCAGCGGCTTGCTGTGCAGCTGCAGCCGGCCACCGTCGATGCTGGCCACGTCGATCACTTCGTTCACGCGGTGGCGCAGCGCGATCGCATTGACCGTCATCGCCTGCATCAGTTCGCGTTGTTGTGCCGACAAGGTGTCGCCATCGATCAGCTGCGCGCAGTTGATGACCGCGTTCAACGGTGTGCGCAGTTCGTGATTCATGGTGCTGATGAAGCGGCTCTGCGCATCGCGCGAGGCCAGCGCCTGCAGGGCGATCTCCTGCATCGCGCTGACGATGCGCGCCACCAGCAGCGGCAGTACCACGCTCAGCGCCACCGCATACACGAAGTAGGCAGGGCGCGAGAGCCAGTAGCCGGCCGGCGCGGTCAACAGCATCAGCACGAAGGTGCTGAGCAGCACCGGCAGCGTCGCCTTCTGCCCGTAGCGCGCCACCGCGGCGATGGTGATGAAGGGCAGGAAGGCATTCAGCGACATCAGCAGGATGAAGGCCAGATAGGTCTGGATGCCGATGAACAGCAGGTTCATCGCAAACCCGACCGCATCCAGCCACTCGCCGGGCGGGATGAGCCTGCGTCGCACCAGCACCATCCAGACCACCGCCAGCCCCCACAGCATCGCCGCGGTGGGGAACACCGCCTGCGCATCCCTGACCAGCACCGGCTGCGGCCCGTACAGCCAGCCGAAGCACCACAGGGCCACGATGGTCTGCACGATCACCCGGCCGACGCAGGCGCGGTATTCCAGGAACGATTCGAACAGTCGCACGAGCCGGTCGTTGCGCAGCTGCCGGGCGGCCAGAATCAGGCCGGGCGCTGCACGGTTGGATCCACTACGCATCGGGGCCGGTGTCGTCGTTGGGGAGGGTGCGTCGGTAATTCTTGACCAACAGGCCGGCCGCGGTCGCAATGGCGGTGTAGCGCTGCGCAAGCGCGCACCCGAGTTCGCCGCCGTCGACATCGCCGCGCAACTGGTCGCAGGCGTTCATCAGTTCGGCAGAGCCGGTCAGCGAGAGCGTGTTCTTGAGCGAATGGATCTGCTCCAGCGCCTGCGCCTGGGTGGTGCCGGCCTGGCCGAGCGTGCAGCTGGCGATGGCGCGCTGCACTTCCGTCGCATAGGCATCGGCAAACGCTGCAGCCGCGAGCGGGTCCAGCCCGGCCAGCGTGTGCAGCGTCGAGCCGGCTTCGATGCGTGGCTGTGCGTGCGTCATGGCGCACGCCGTCCCGGCAGCGGGCGGCGCCTGCGGCACCGTGGCCAGGTGCGCGCGTTGCAACAGGCTGGAGAGCAGGCCACGCATGCTTGCATCAGCTCCGTAACGCGCCGGCGCGCGCGTGGCCGATGCCTGGGTAACGGGCGGCCGACACACCGCGCTGCGCGGCCCGCCTGCACAGCGCGGCACAACAAGGCGCCGTGTCAGCCACAACGCGTGCTCAGTCGCGGAAGTTGTCGAACTGCAACGGCAGCTCGAAATCGGCCTTCTTCAGCAGCGCCATCGCATCCTGCAGGTCGTCGCGCTTCTTGCCGCTCACGCGCAGCTTGTCGCCATTGATCTGCGCCTCGACCTTGAGCTTGGCCTCCTTGAGCTTGGCGACCAGCTGCTTGGCCTGTTTCTGCTCGATGCCCTGCTTGACGGTGACCTTCTGGCGCGCACCGGCCAGGTTGGTCTCCATGTCGCCGAACTCCAGGCAGCGCACGTCGATGCCGCGTGCCAGCAGGCGCGCGCGCAGGATGTCGGTCATCTGCTTGACCTGGAAGTCGCTGGGCGCGGACTGGTTGATCGCCTTGCCGTCCTCCAGCTCGAACCTGGCTTCCACGCCCTTGAAATCGAAGCGTGTATCCAGCTCGCGATTGGCCTGGTCCACCGCATTGGTCAGTTCGTGCTTGTCGACTTCGGACACCACGTCGAAGGAAGGCATGCAAAGCTCCTGCTCTCTATAAACAGCCGCCATTCTAGGGCATCGCGTCGTCGCCCCGGTCCACACTCGGTTGGCAGTCTGCGCGCAAGCGCAGCGATAATGGCCCATGCCCACCACCCGCTCTCCGCTTCCCGCCATCACCTGGATGGTGGCCGCCGTGGCCTGCTTCTCGCTGATGGACGCGGGAATGAAGCTGCTGTCGGCGCATTACCCGCCGCTGCAGGTCACCTTGCTGCGTGGCGCCGCCTCGCTGCCGTTCGTGCTGGTGTGGGTATTTGCCACCGCCGGCCCGCGCTCGATCGTGCCGGTGCGCTGGGGCCTGCACCTGCTGCGCGGGGTACTGGGCATGGTGATGATCGGCTGCTTCGTCTACGGCCTGAAGCGCATGCCGCTGTCCACCGCCTACACGCTGTATTTCGTCGCCCCGTTGCTGGTGGCGGCGCTGTCGGTGCCGTTGCTGGGCGAGCGGGTCGGGCCACGGCGCTGGACGGCGATCGGGATTGGCCTGGTCGGGGTGATCGTGGTGTTGCGCCCGGGCGTGGACGGGCTGATCTCGCTGCCCGGGCTGATGGTGCTGCTGGCGGCCACCGCCTATGCCATCGCCGCCATCAGCGTGAGTCTGCTGACCCGCACCGACACCCCGCAGGCGATGGTGGTGTCGTTCCTGCTGTTCATGGCGGTCGGCGCCGGCCTGCTGGCCATTCCCGACTGGGTGCCGTTGCGGGGCGAGCACGCCTGGCTGATCGCCGGCATGGGCCTGGCTGGCGCACTGGGGCAGATTGCGCTGACCCAGGCCTTCCTGCGCGGCGAGGCCTCGATGATCGCGCCGCTGGAATACACCGGCCTGGTCTGGGTGATCGGCTTGGACTGGCTGCTGTGGCAGACCCTGCCCGATGGCTGGACCTGGACCGGCGCCGGCATCATCGTCGCAAGCGGGCTGTATTTGCTGCGGCGGGAGCGGATACGGCAGGCGGATCGCCCGGCGGCGTTGGATAGGCCGTGATTCTGAAGTCGGGATTGGGGATTCGGGATTCGGGATTCGCAAAAGTCAGGGCGCCTTGCCGTTGCTCTAACGAATCCCCAATCCCGACTCCCGAATCCCCACGGTTAGAACCTAATGGAATATCGTCCGCAAACATTGACTGGTAGGCTTCACGGCCCCCCAATCGGCCACGCGCGGTGATCCAGTTTCAGCGCCTGCACAAGTCTTATTCCGTTGACGGTCGCCAGGTCGTGGCGCTGCATCCCCTCGACCTGCGGATCGGCCCCGGCGAGGTGTTCGGCATCATCGGCCACTCCGGTGCCGGCAAATCGACGCTGATCCGGCTGATCAACCGGCTGGAAGAACCCAGCGGCGGGCGGCTGCTGATCGGCGAGGAGGACGTCACCGCGCTGGACAGCCAGGGCCTGCGCGCGCTGCGCCGGCGTGTCGGGATGATCTTCCAGCACTTCAACCTGCTGTCCTCGCGCACCGTGGCCGGCAATGTGGCGTTTCCGCTGGAACTGGCCGGTACCCCGCGCGCCGAGGTCGATGCGCGCGTGGCCGAGCTGCTGGCGCGGGTCGGGCTGGAGCAGCACGCCGGCAAGTATCCGGCGCAGTTGTCCGGCGGGCAGAAGCAGCGCGTGGGCATTGCGCGCGCGCTGGCCACCCGGCCGCAGATCCTGCTGTGCGACGAGGCCACCAGCGCGCTGGACCCGCAGACCACCGCCTCGGTGCTGCAACTGCTGGCCCAGATCAACCGCGAGCTGGGCCTGACCATCGTGCTGATCACCCACGAGATGGACGTGATCCGCCGGGTCTGCGACCGCGTCGCGGTGCTCGATGCCGGCAGGCTGGTGGAAACCGGCCCGGTGACCGAGGTGTTCCTGCATCCGCAGCACCCCACCACCCGGCGCTTCGTGTCCGAGGCCGAACACGTGGACGAGGCCGAGCTGCATCGCGACTTCGCTGCGGTGGGCGGAAGCATCGTGCGGCTGACCTTCCTGGGCAACGGCACCTATGAACCGGTGCTCGGCCGCATCGCCCGCGAGACCGGGGTGGACTACAACATCCTGTCCGGGCGCGTGGACCGCATCAAGGACACCCCGTATGGGCAGCTCATCGTCGCCCTGACCGGCGGCGACCATAACGCGGCACGCGCCGGCTTCGTCGCCGCCGGCGTGCATGTGGAGGATTTGCGCGCATGACCCTGTCGATCGCGACCACCAGCGGGTTTTTCCGCAATCTCGACGCCGGCAAGTGGGGCGACATCGGCCAGGCCACCCTGGACACCCTGCTGATGCTCGCCGGCGCGCTGCCGCTGACGCTGTTGATCGGGCTGCCGCTGGGGGTGGCGCTGTTCCTGTGCGGCGCCCCGCAGCTGCGCCGCCGCCCGGTGCTGTACGGCGTGCTCGCGGCAGTGATCAACCTGCTGCGCTCGGTGCCCTTCATCATCCTGATGATCGCGATGATTCCGCTCACGCTAACGCTGATGGGCACCTCGCTGGGCGTGCGCGGCGCGATCCTGCCGCTGGTGGTCGGTGCCGCGCCGTTCTATGCGCGGCTGGTGGAGACCGCCTTGCGCGAAGTGGACCGCGGGATCATCGAGGCCAGCCAGGCGATGGGCGCCACCACCCGCCAGCTGGTGCTGCGCGTGCTGCTGCCCGAAGCCCGGCCGGGCCTGATCGCCGGTGCCACCGTGACCACCATCGCGCTGATCGGTTTCACCGCGATGGGCGGTGCGATCGGCTCCGGCGGGCTGGGCGATGTCGCGTACCGCGAGGGTTATCTGCGCTCGCATTCGGATGTCGCGCTGATCACCGTGATCGCCCTGCTGGTGCTGGTGCAGCTGCTGCAGATGCTGGGCGACTGGCTGGTGGCGCGCTACAGCCGGCGCTGAGGTCTGCCGCGACCGGGTGCCGCGTGGCGCGGAGGGCCGCGCATGCGGCATGCGCTTGCGAATCGCCGCTGCACCCGCGGTCTGCTAGGTTTACCTCTTGCGGCAGTGCCGCATTCCTCCTCCCACGGACCCCTACATGAGCACATTCGCGTTTCGTTCCCTCCTGGCTGCGGCCACGCTGGCCCTGGCTTCCTGTGGCGGTAGCGGCGGCAGTAGCGGCGGCGACACGCTGACGGTGGCCGCCACCGCGGTGCCACACGCCGAGATCCTGGAGGTGGTCGAACCGCTGCTGGCCAAGCAGGGCGTCAAGCTGGACGTGCGCGTGTTCAACGACTACGTGCAGCCCAACGACCAGGTCGTGCAGAAGCAGATCGACGTCAATTATTTCCAGACCGAGCCATATCTGGATGCCTACAACCGCGACCGCAAGAGCCAGCTGGTGACCGTGGTCGGCGTGCATATCGAACCGTTCGGCGCGTATTCGCGCCGGTTCAAGGCATTGGCCGAACTGCCCAACGGTGCCGACGTGGTGATTCCCAACGACCCGAGCAACAACAGCCGCGCGCTGATCCTGCTGGACAAGGCGGGCGTGATCAAACTCAAGGACCCGAGCAACGCCCTGTCCAGCCAGCGCGACATCGTCGAGAACCCCAAGCAGCTGAAGTTCCGCGAACTCGACTCGGCGATGCTGCCGCGCGTGCTCGACCAGGTCGACCTGGCGCTGATCAACACCAACTACGCGCTCGACGCCGGCCTCAACCCGACCCGCGACGCGCTGGCGATCGAAAGCAAGGACTCGCCGTACGTGAACTTCCTGGTCTCGCGCCCGGACAACAAGGACGATCCGCGCGTGCAGAAGCTGGCCAAGGCCTTGACCAGCCCGGAAGTAAAGGCGTTCATCGAGCAGAAGTACAAAGGCGCGGTGTTGCCGGCGTTCTGAGAGCGGCTAATAAACCGACTGCGCTCACCGCCAGGCGGGCGCGGTCGCTGCTCGGCGTCGGCATGCACCACGCGGACACGTCGGTTCCGAGCGCGCCGTCCACGTCCACCTGACGGCCGCGCGCTACGTCGTGCTGGTCACTCCTTGCCGCCACCGAGCATCCGATGCCACTTCTCCTCGCCATTCCGCTGGCCGTGATCATCGCCCTGGCGGTACTCGCGGTGCTGCTGCCGTTGTCGCTGGTGCAGCGCTTCCGTGTCGGTACCGCGCGGCGGCAGGCGCGTGGCTGGCTGTTGATGATCAATCTGGTCTCGGCCGGCCTGTCCACCGTGTTGTTCGTGATCTTCGTACTGATCGCCGCCGCGTTCTGGCCGGGCGCGATCAGCCACGCCGCCTTTGGCTGGGCCTGCGGGTTGGCTCTAGGGCTGCTGGCGTTGCGCCTGACCCGCTTCGAGCGCACCCAGCAGGGCCTGTTCTACCGGCCCAACCTGTGGCTGGTGCTGGCCCTGACCGCGCTGGTGGTGGTGCGCGTGATCGCGGGCATGGTGCAGGGGTGGCGCAGCACCTGGCAGGGAGCGGCCTGGCCCACGGAAGGGTGGCTCAGCCACTCCAGCCTGTTGGGCGCGGCCGGCGTCTTGCTCGGCTACGCGCTGGCCTATGCCACCTTGCTGTGGTGGCGCTGGCGCAGTGCGCGCCTGCGCGGCAGCGTCTACTGGCGGTGAGCTGGCGCGCGTACGTAGCGAATGGCGGTGCTTCACTGGCACTGGCACCACCGGTATCACCCGCACCGGCAATCGCAATCGCACTGGTATGGAAGGGCACGGACGCGGGCGGGCTATCCCTCGCACGCAGCGTTCCCACGCAGATCGCGTGCGAGATTCAGCGCTTCGCAATCGATGCAGCACCGCGCTTTCCTCACGCATAAAAAAACGGGCCTTGCGGCCCGTTTTTGTTCGACTGAAACGTCGCTTGCCTGCGCGTGCTTAGAAGCGCGCGCCGACGCCGAAGCCGACGGTCCACGGATCCAGTTCCAGCTCGCTGCCGGTGCCCTGGCCGCCCACGCGCAGTTCCGGACGCGAACGCATGTAGCGGGCGTCGGCACGTGCGAACCAGGTGGAGTTGATGTTCATGTCCACGCCGACGGTGCCGATGACACCCTTGGCGGTGTCCAGGCCCACGTGCTGGCCGGTGGCCGACGCCGCGTCGATCTTCTCGTTGCTGAAGTTCGACTCGTAGTAGCCCACGCCCACGAACGGACGGAACACGTTATCGGCCTGGCCGAAGTGGTACTGGCCGCTGATGGCGATCGGCTGCTGCTCGACGGTACCGATCTTGCCCACGCCATCGGCGTTGACACGGTGGTTGAACTTGTCGGCGGCGCCCCACAGCTCAACGGCCCAGTTGTCGTTGATGTAGTAGCTGGCGCTCAGCGTCGGCGCCGGGCCGCCATCGACGTCCAGGCCCGGGGCCGGATCGTTCTTCGGCTTGATCAGCGCAACACCGCCGACCACTGCCCAATGCTTTCCGGAGGCGCTGTCGGCGCTGGTGGAAGCCGAGGAGGTATCGCCGGTGTAGGTGGTGTCTTGTGCAAATGCAGACGGGGCAAACGCAAGTGCGGATACGGCAGCCAGGCTCAGGATGGAAATGGCACGCATTGGGGGTCTCCTCAGTATTCTTGTTGGGCCCGTGGAGTGGGCCGCGCCAAAGCTATTCCTGAAAATCTGAATCCACGCCCACCCGTGGCTCGCTAAAATTTCGTTTGTTCAGCAAGTTTCCGGAGAAGGCCGTGGCTGCAATGGGCAAGCTGAAAAAGGCATTCACGCAGATGCGACCGTTGTGATGAAAACCGACATCTTGCAGGGCCTTCCAGCGCACATTCCTAACGATTGCCGTGTCCTGGTGCTCGGCTCGATGCCTGGCAACGCCTCGTTGCAGGCATCGATGTACTACGCCCATCCGCGCAACCGTTTCTGGCCGCTGATGCAGGCATTGCTGGGCATCGATGCCGGGTTGGCGTATCCGGCCCGGCTGCAGGCGCTGGCCGGCTGCGGGATCGGCCTGTGGGATGTGATCGGCCAATGCGCGCGGCGCGGCAGCCTGGACACGGCCATCGTTGCCAGCAGCATCGTGGTCAACCCGCTGGCGGCGCGGCTGGCCACGCTGCCGCAGCTGCGCGCAGTGGCCTGCAATGGCGCGGCCGCCGCGCAGGCATGGCGCCGGCATGTGTGGCCGCTGCTGCCGGGTGCGCTGCATGCAGTGCCGGTGTGGGCGTTGCCATCCACCAGCCCGGCCAATGCGGCATGGTCGCTGCCACGGCTGTGCGACGCCTGGCAGCCGCTGCGCGACGCGCTGGATTAACGAGGTTGGATCGCCACCCAGCCACTCCACGATCAAGGCATCCGTGGGGCGAAGGGCGCCGTTGGCGCCAGCTGCCCGCATGCGGCCGGTCCAGCCAGCACGTGTGAGCACCGCAGTGCCGGCCGTGCTGGCGACGGCGCAGCCAGCGGCCGGAAGTCATGCCAGCCTCCGGCACGGGCAAGTGCGCCTCCTGCGCAGGCATGCTGCCCTCAACGCATAACGGAAACGACCAGATGGCGATCAAGCACGCACGACCGAGGGCAGCGGGCCTGCTGCTGGGCCTGCTGGTCGCCGGACAGGCCGCCAGCGCCGACGATCTGCACTGCAACGTCAGCAGCGACTACGACCTCACGCTCAACCCGCGCAGCGTGATCCTGATCCGCACCCCGGGTACCTCGGGCACGTCGGACACGTCGGACACGTCGGGCGCGCCGCAGCGGCTGGTGCTGCGTCAGGGCGCGTTGTTCGTCGACGACCACTGGGTCGCATTGAGCGCGGACGACCGCGCCCGGTTGATCCAGTTCGAGCGGCAGACCCGCGAGGTAGTGCCGCTGGCGCAGGAGGTCGGGCGCGAAGCGGCCGATATCGCCGTCACCGCGCTGGGCGAGGTGGCGGCCGGCTTCAGCCGCAGCCCCGAGGCCACGCGCGTGCAACTGGCGGCCGTGCGCGAAAAGATCGACACGCGCCTGAAGCAGAGCTTCGGGAAAAGCCAGCTGACCTCGATCGATATCGATGACGACATCGGCGCGATGGTGGCCGAGCTGCTGCCGCAGCTGATCGGCGATGTCGTCGCCGGCGCGGTGCAGTCGGCACTGACCGGAAACGATCTGCAGCTGCGGTCGCTGGAGGGGGTGGAAACGCGCATCGAGCGCCTGATCGAGCCGCAGGCGCGTGCACTGCGACCACGCGCGCAACGACTGTGCGCACGGGTCGAAGCGCTCGACGGCCTGGACAATGCGCTGGCGTATCGTTTGCCCTCGGGCGAGCCATTGCAACTGTTGCGGGTCGATCGCCACGCGTCGAAATGATCCGGCGCCTGCGCCTGCGAACGCTGCGTCCCGCCCGATGCGCGACTTTTTCCACGGCAATGGTTGGCGCTGCGGGCCGCAGCCGGCCACAATAGGGGTTTCCCCATTCTGTTGCCGGAGTTCCCCGTATGGCCGAAATCAAGGAAGCACTTGTCCCCGATATCGGTGACTACAGCGATGTCCCGGTAATCGAGGTGCTGGTGTCGGTCGGCGATACGGTCAGCAAGGACCAGAGCCTGGTCACGCTGGAATCGGACAAGGCCACGATGGAAGTGCCCTCGTCGGTGGCCGGCGTGGTCAAGGAGATCAAGGTCAAGGTCGGCGATTCGCTGTCGCAGGGCGCGCTGGTCGCGCTGATCGAAGTGGCCGACGCCGGCGCCGAAGCCGCCGCGGCACCTGCACCGGCCGCCGCTCCCGCCGCCCCGGCCAAGGCCGCTGCCGCGCCGGCGCCTGCCGCCAAGGCCGAGCCGGCCGCGCCCGCCGCGCCTTCGGAAGGCGGCCTGGTCGAGGCCCGCGTGCCCGATATCGGCGACTACACCGACATCCCGGTGATCGAGGTGCTGGTCGCCGTCGGCGATACCGTCGCCAAGGACCAGAGCCTGGTCACGCTGGAATCGGACAAGGCCACGATGGAAGTGCCGTCCTCGGCCGCCGGCGTGGTCAAGGAACTCAAGGTCAAGGTCGGCGACACGCTCTCGCAGGGCAACGTGGTGGCGATCATCGCTGCCAGCGATGGCGGCGCCGGTGCGGCGCAGTCTCCGGCCAAGCCCAGCACCGACACCGCCGAAACCGCCGGCAAGGTCGAGCCGGTCGCGGTGTCCGCGGTGCCGGACAAGCTGGCCCAGCGCGAGATCGCACAGGTGCAGGGCGCTCGCTCCAGCGGGGCCGCGCAGCCTGCGCAGGGCGGCCAGCCGTCCGCCGGCAGCCCGTCCAGCCCGCCGGTGACCTTCGATGCCGACAGCGTGCTGCCGTCCAAGGTGGCCTACGCCAGCCCGGTGGTGCGCGTGTTCGCCCGCGAGCTCGGCGTGGACCTGAACCAGCTCAAGGGCAGCGAAAAGGGCGGCCGCATCACCCGTGAGGACGTGCAGCGCTTCGTCAAGGCCGCTCTCAGCGGCGGCGCGCCTGCCGCCGCCGGTGCTGCGCCGGCCGGTGGCGGCACGGGGCTGAACCTGCTGGCCTGGCCGAAGGTGGACTTCAGCAAGTTCGGCGAGACCGAGACCCAGCCGCTGTCGCGCATCAAGAAGATTTCCGGTGCCAACCTGGCGCGTAACTGGGCGATGATTCCGCACGTCACCCAGTTCGAATCGGCCGACATCACCGACCTGGAAGCCCTGCGCGTGGCGCTGAACAAGGAAAACGAGAAGGCCGGCATCAAGCTGACCATGCTCGCCTTCCTGGTCAAGGCCAGTGCCGCGGCGTTGAAGAAGTTCCCCGAGTTCAATGCCTCGCTGGATGCGGCCGGCGAAAACCTGACGTTGAAGAAGTACATCAACATCGGCTTCGCCGCCGATACGCCGAACGGCCTGGTCGTGCCGGTGATCCGCGACGTCGACAAGAAGGGCGTGCTGCAGATCGCGCAGGAAAGCGGCGAGCTGGCCAAGAAGGCGCGCGACGGCAAGCTCGGCCCGGCCGACATGAGCGGCGGCTGCTTCTCGATCAGCTCGCTCGGCGGCATCGGTGGTACCGCATTCACGCCGATCATCAATGCGCCGGAAGTGGCGATCCTGGGCGTGTCCAAGTCGGCGATGCAGCCGGTGTGGAACGGCAAGGAGTTCGCACCCAAGCTGATGCTGCCGTTGTCGCTGAGCTACGACCACCGCGTCATCGACGGCGCGCTGGCCGCACGCTTCACCACCTACCTCAGCCAGGTGCTGGCCGACATGCGCCGCGTCCTGCTGTGAGAGCAGCGCTGCTGACGCTTGCCCTGCTGGGCGTGCTGCCGTGGACATCGGCGGCGGCACGCCAGTGCGAGAGCACGCTCGGGCGCGGCTGGCCGCCGGCGGTGGGCAACTACGGCACCGCGGTGACCACGCTGCTCGACGCCGGTACCAGGCCGAGCCTGGCGTTGCTGACGCTGCCTACCCGCGGCGTGGAAAGCGGGATGTCGCTGGTGCCGGGCAAGGATGGTGCCGACTGGACCCTGCGGCATAGCCGCGCCGATGAGCGCGTCTACAGCTGGGTCAGCCAGAGCGACCGCGGCAGCGTGCAGTTCCGCACCGAGCAGACCCCGGAAACGGTGGAGATCCCGATCCCGGCGGCGTTGGCAAGGCGCCTGGTCAGCCACTGGAGCGGCGCACTGACGCAACTGGCGCCAGCCGGCCGCAGCGCGCCGGTGAGCGAGGGCGAGGTGCTGTCGTTCCAGGTCGATGGCGTGCGTTACAGCGGCACCCGCCCGAGCTGCGGCGCTGGCGAGCTGCTGCTGCAGCAGGCCGCGTTGCTGATCGAAGCCAGCGAAACCAAGCAAAACAAGCGCGACAAGCGCTGGACCCAAATCGAATCGTCGCTGGATGAACTCCAGCAGACGCTTGCCGGCACGGCCGGTTGAGCCACAGGAGAAGCAAATGGCGGTCATTGAAATCAAGGTTCCCGACATCGGCGATTACAGCGATGTCCCCGTCATCGAAGTGCTGGTCGCCGTCGGCGACAGCGTGGTCAAGGACCAGGGCCTGGTGACGCTGGAGTCGGACAAGGCCACGCTGGAAGTGCCGTCCTCGGCCGCCGGCGTGGTCAAGGAGCTCAAGGTCAAGATTGGCGACACCCTGTCCGAAGGCGCAGTGGTCTTGCTGCTGGAAACCGAAGGCGAGGCCGCTGCCGCACCCGCCGCGCCGAAGGCCGAGACCAAGGCCGCTGCGCCTGCTGCGGCCCCCGCAGCTGCCGCGCCCGGCAGCAAGCCGCCGGTGACGCCGTCGCATCGCGCCCCGGCCGAACCGGCGCCGTCCAAGCCGGCACTGGCCAGCGGCAAGCCGGCCGATATCGAATGCAAGATGGTGGTGCTCGGCGCCGGCCCCGGCGGCTACACCGCCGCGTTCCGTGCCGCCGACCTGGGCCTGGACACGGTGCTGATCGAGCGCTACGCCAGCCTGGGCGGGGTCTGCCTCAACGTCGGCTGCATCCCGTCCAAGGCGCTGCTGCATGCCGCCGCGGTGATCGACGAAGTGGCGCACGCCGGCGATTTCGGCGTGGACTTCGGCCAGCCCCGGATCACCCTGGACAAGCTGCGCGAGTACAAGGAAAAGGTGGTCGGCAAGCTCACCGGCGGCCTGGCCAGCATGGCCAAGCAGCGCAAGGTGCGTACCGTCACCGGCGTGGCGTCGTTCGTGTCGCCCAACGAGCTGGAGATCGTCGGCGACGACGGCAAGACCCAGCTGCTGCGCTTCGAGCACTGCATCATCGCCGCCGGTTCGCAGGCGGTGAAGCTGCCCAACTTCCCGTGGGACGACAAGCGCGTGATGGATTCCACCGACGCGCTGGAACTGCACGACATCCCCAAGACCCTGCTGGTGGTCGGCGGCGGCATCATCGGCCTGGAAATGGCCACGGTGTACAGCGCGCTCGGCAGCAAGGTCACCGTGGTCGAGTTCATGGACCAGCTGATGCCGGGCGCCGACAAGGACCTGGTCAAGCCGCTGGCCGATCGGCTGAAGAAGCAGGGCGTGGAGGTCCATCTCAAGACCAAGGCCACCGACGTCAAGGCCGACGCCAGCGGCATCACGGTGTCGTTCGAAGCGGCCAGCGAAGGCGACAAGCCCGGCCTGCAGGCCACCGCGTTCGACCGCGTACTGGTGGCCGTGGGCCGCTCGCCCAATGGCAAGAAGATCGGCGCGGAAAAGGCCGGCGTTACCGTCACCGATCGCGGCTTCATTCCGGTCGATCGGCAGATGCGCACCAACGTGCCGCACATCTTCGCCATCGGCGACATCGTCGGTAACCCGATGCTGGCGCACAAGGCCACCCACGAGGGCAAGCTGGCCGCCGAAGTGGCTGCCGGCGAGAAGAAGGAGTGGGTGGCGCGGGTGATCCCGTCGGTGGCCTACACCAACCCGGAAATCGCCTGGGTCGGCGTCACCGAGACCGAGGCCAAGGCCAAGGGCCTGAAGGTCGGCGTGGCCAAGTTCCCATGGGCCGCCAGCGGCCGTGCGATCGGCATCGGCCGCACAGAGGGCTTCACCAAGCTGATCTTCGACGAAGACACCCATCGCATCATCGGTGGTGCCATCGTCGGCGTGCATGCCGGCGACCTGCTGGCCGAGATCGGGTTGGCGATCGAGATGGGCGCCGAAGCCGAAGACATCGGCCACACCATCCATGCGCATCCGACCCTGAGCGAGTCGGTCGGCATGGCCGCCGAGGTCTACGACGGCACCATCACCGACCTGTACATCCCGAAGAAGAAGTAGGCGCCGTTCCGCACGGCCTTGCCGCCGCGTGTGGTGCGGTCGCCGCGGTGGTGAGTCGACGCATGGAGGTCGTGATGGGGCAGGGCGATCTGTGTCCTGAACTGCAGGCGCTGCTGCAGCGCGAACTGGCCAGCGGCAACCGGATCGCCGAGCCGCCGCGGCGGACCGACTGGCCACATCCGGGCTCGGTGTTCGTCTCGCTGAAGCGCGACTTGCGCAGCGACGTGGCGTCGCTGCCGGCAACGGTGCAGCATGCGATCTGCACCGATCCGCACTACGGTTGGCACGACGAGTGCTACTGCACCACGCACCAGCATCTGTTGGTAGCGGGTGCGACCAGGCCGCCCTGAGCGTATGTCCGCTGCTGCCCTCGGTTGCAGCCGCGTCGGTTACTTGCCACGCATCCGTTAAACGACAGAACCCCGCATCGCTGCGGGGTTCTGCATGAAGCTGCTTTTTCGGGTCCCGGGTCCCGGGGCCGAAAGAATCAGAACGCGAACGTCACGCCGGCCACCGGGCCCTTGAACTCCTGCTTCAGGCCGATCAGGCCGTCGCTGCCGCGCTGGTCGACGTCGAGCTTGAACCAGTCGTAGCCGGCGAAGATGCCGAAGTTCTTGGTGAAGCGGTATTCGGCCATCGCATTGGCGCGGCTCAGGTCGCCCGAATAGTCGCCGAAGTCGCCCCAGCTGGTGTTGAGGTACTGGCCCTGCACGTTGAACAGCCAATGCTCGCTCGGACGTGCGGTGAAGCGGATACCGACCACCGGCGCCACGCCGTCTTCGCTTTCGTCCAGCACGTCGCCGGTGAACACGTCGCCCAGGTCGGCGTATGCGTTCGCCTCGACCTTGGCGTATTCGGCACCGATCTGCAGGCCCAGGCTGAATTCCGGGGTGTCGACCACGGAGTAGTCGTACACCAGGCTCGCCACCTGATACTTGAGCTCGCCCTTGATGAAGCTGCCGCTCGGCACGGTGAAGCCACCGGCGCTGACGTCTTCACCCAGGGTCTCGCGGCGATCCTTGTCGTACTTGAAGTAGTCGAAGATCAAGCGCTGACGGGTGCTCATGCGGAACACACCATCAATGCGCGGCTCCCACTCCTTGCCACCGAAATCGAAATCCTGGTCCAGCGCGATTTCGTTGCCGGCCACCACGGTGTTGCCACGCAAGGTGTTGTCGTTGTCGATGTTCATCGCGCCCAGACGGATCTGGAAGCGGTCATCGGTATCTTCGGCGTGCGCCGGCGCGGCATAGGCGGCAGCCAATACGCACGGGATGGCCAGTGCGAGGAGGTGTTTCATGGGGAGCTCCGATTCTTGGAATGGTCAGGCGGTTGGGCCTGTGCCGCGCATCTTCGATAAGACGGCGTCTTCCATAAGTGAAGGAGCTGTCGCATACGCGTGAAGGGCAAGATAGCAATCGGACAAAACGGTCCGCTGCCGCAGGCGCTCGGACATTGGTCGTACGCTGCGCAGTGGGGCGCCAACGGCGAAGCGATACCATTCGGCGTCGCGCGGCGTCTGCGCTGATTGGACCGCCGATGGGAAGGTTGCAGGGTGCGACAAAATGCGTAAAAAAGCAGGAGCCCCGGTGGCCCGGGGCTCCCATACGCGACCTGCGGCGGAACCTTTCGACGAGGATGTGCAGGCCTCGGCGGTTATGACCGCCAGTTTGTGGCAAAGTTCCCACCCGCTGTGGCGCCCCCTGTCTGGTGCGCCGCAGCAACCGATGACCTCTGCCGGTTGTCTCGCAATTTGTCCCATTGCTATACTTTCGCGGCTCGACGAGGCGCATCTGCGCTTCCCACTCATTCACACGTAAGGTAACCGTAGTGCTGAACTCCGTTGACGCGGGTCGGCGGTTGATGCTGCGCGCTGCGGTATATCCGCTTGCCGCCGTAGCTATAACCAGTCTGGGGTTGCTGTTGGTCGGTCCCCGTTACTCTGCCGGTCTGGCATTGACCGGGTTTGCGACGGTGCTGGGCGGTTGGGTGGCAGCACGTACCGCGCTAGGTGGCGGTATTCAGGCAGCCGGCATTGCCATGGTCCGGCTGATTCTGGCGATGGTGTTGAAGTGGGTGTTGGTTTTCGTGGCGCTGGCGCTCGGCTTCGGCCTGTGGCGGCTGCCTCCTCTGGCCTTGTTGGCGGGTATCGCCATCGGGCTGATTTTTCAGGTTCTGGCTCTGGCCAGGCGTTGATTCGAACTTAAAGGGCTCCGGACACATGGCGGGCGAGGCAGCAACACCTACCTCCTATATCCAGCATCACTTGCAGAACCTGATCTATCCGGTTCGCGAGGGTGGCGGCACGTTTTGGACCATCCACGTCGACACCCTGGTCATGGCGGTGTTGATGGGCCTGGTCATGGTCCTGGCGTTCTGGACGGCGACCCGTAATGCCACCGCCGGCGTGCCGGGCAAGTGGCAGGCGTTTGTCGAGATCTGCCTGGAGTTCGTCGACCGCCAGGCCAAGGACACCTATCACGGCAGCAGCAAGCTGGTGACGCCGATCGCGATCACCATCTTCTTCTGGATCCTGTTGATGAACCTCATCAAGATGATCCCGGCCGATTTCATCGCCATTCCGCTGGGCTGGGCCGGTATCCACGCCTGGAAGCCGGTGCCGACCGCCGACGTCAATGCCACCCTGGGCATGTCGATCAGCGTGTTCTTCCTGATGATCGTGTTCTCGCTGCGCTCCAAGGGCGTGGGCGGCATGACGAAGGAATTCCTCACGGCGCCGTTCGGCAAGTGGATGATGCCGTTCAACCTGCTCTTGAACATCGTCGAGTGGCTGAGCAAGCCGATTTCGCTGGCGATGCGACTGTTCGGCAACATGTTCGGCGGCGAGATCGTCTTCCTGCTGATCTGGGTGCTGGGCGGTGCGGGCATCGCCGGCATGGTCGCTGGCGGCGTATTCGGCCTCGGCTGGATGCTGTTCCACCTGTTGGTGATTCCGCTGCAGGCCTTCATTTTCATGATGCTGTCGATCGTGTATCTGAGCCTTGCCGAAGACAGTCACTGAGTTTGCTGCACCCTTCATCTGCTTCATCCCGATTCATCCATCACCCTTAGAAACTTTCGTTCGGAGATCACCATGTACCTCGCCGTCCTGACCAACCTCGCTCAAGTCCAGAGCTCCACCGTCCTCGCCGTCGGCATCATGATCGGCCTGGCCGCGCTGGGTGCCGGCCTCGGTCTGGCCATCATGGCTGGCAAGTTCCTGGAATCTGCCGCGCGCCAGCCGGAACTGATTCCGGTGCTGCAGGTCCGCATGTTCATCACCGCCGGCCTGATCGACGCCGCGTTCATCATCAGCGTCGCTGTCGGCCTGCTGTTCGCCTTCGCCAACCCGCTGGCCCAGGTGTTCATCGAACGTCTGTCGCAGGCTGCCGGCTGATCCAGCGGTAGCAGGATGTGGAGGCAACCGCGTGCGGTTGCCCCCGCGGATGAAGGTCGGAAAGCGTCGCCCCGCGGTGGCGCTTTCACCCCTAAACAGCGATTGAGCGACCCATGGATATCACCCTTACCATCTTTGCCCAGGCGCTGGCCTTCGCCGGTCTGATCTGGATCGTCGCGACCAAGATCTGGCCGCCGCTGCTGCAGGCGATCGAAGAGCGTCAGCAAAAGATCGCTGAAGGTCTGGCTGCGGCCGATCGCAGTCAGAAGGATCTGGCGCAGGCGCAGGAAAAGGTCAACGAAGCACTGAAGGACGCACGCACCAAGGCCAACGAGATCATCGACCAGGCCCATGCGCGCGCCAACCAGATCATCGAAGCGGCCAAGCACGAGGCAATTGCCGAAGCCAACCGCCAGAAGGATCTGGCACAGACCGAGATCGACGCGTCCGCCACGCGTGCCCGCGAGGAACTGC
Source organism: Xanthomonas sp. CPBF 426 (assembly GCF_903989465.1). Taxonomy (NCBI): domain Bacteria; kingdom Pseudomonadati; phylum Pseudomonadota; class Gammaproteobacteria; order Lysobacterales; family Lysobacteraceae; genus Xanthomonas; species Xanthomonas sp. CPBF 426. Next base: position 4,006,671 of record NZ_LR861805.1, on the reverse strand, counting down.
GCAAGCAGGTGTCCGTGCTGGCCGTCAGCGGTGCCGAGAAGCTGCTCAAGCGCGAAATCGATGCCAACGCCCACAAGGCGCTGCTCGACGAGCTGGCGGCGGAGATTTAATCGATGAGTCAGGCCCTCACACTTGCCCGTCCGTACGGCCGCGCCGCGTTTGCGATCGCGCGTGAGGGCGGCAACTTCGCGCCCTGGTCCGATGCGCTGGCGTTTTCGGCGCAGGTGGCCGGCGACCCGCGCGTGGCCGCGCTGCTGCTCAACCCGGCGCTGGGCCAGGATCAGGCAGTGACGTTGCTGGCACCGCCGCAGGCGAGCGAAGACTATCTGCGTTTCCTCGGCCTGCTGGCCGACGCGCAGCGGCTGTCGCTGCTGCCGGAAGTGGCAGGACTGTACGAACAGCTGCGGGCCGACGCCGAACACGTCGTCAAGGCGACGGTGACCTCGGCGGCTGCAATGAGCCAGGCGGAACTGGACACGATCGCTGCTGCGCTGAAGAAGCGTTTCGGCCGCGAGGTGGACATCACCACCGCGGTGGACGCCTCGTTGATCGGCGGCGCGGTGATCGACACCGGCGACGTGGTCATCGACGGCTCGCTGAAGGGCAAGCTTGCGCGTCTGCAAAGCTCGCTCGCCCACTGAATTCACATAAACGCATGGCCCTCGCGGCCGGCACCTAGGACTGAACGATGGCAACCACGCTCAACCCCTCCGAAATCAGCGACCTGATCAAGACCCGCATCGAGGCGGTCAAGCTGTCCGCAGAGTCGCGCAACGAAGGCTCCGTGACCAGCGTGTCCGACGGCATCGTGCGCATCTTCGGCCTGGCCGACGTGATGCAGGGCGAAATGATCGAACTGCCGAACAACACCTTCGCGCTCGCACTGAACCTGGAGCGCGATTCGGTCGGCGCCGTGGTGCTGGGCGATTACGAAAACCTGCGCGAAGGCGACGTGGCCAAGACCACCGGCCGCATCCTGGAAGTGCCGGTCGGTCCGGAGCTGCTCGGTCGCGTGGTCAACGCGCTGGGCGAGCCGATCGACGGCAAGGGCCCGCTGGGCGCCACCCAGACCGCACCGGTGGAGCGCGTGGCGCCCGGCGTGATCTGGCGCAAGTCGGTCGACCAGCCGGTGCAGACCGGCTACAAGTCGGTCGATGCGATGATCCCGATCGGCCGCGGCCAGCGCGAGCTGGTCATCGGTGACCGTCAGACCGGCAAGACCGCGCTGGCGATCGATGCGGTGATCAACCAGAAGGGCACCGGCATCAAGTGCGTGTACGTGGCGATCGGCCAGAAGGCCTCGACCGTTGCCAACATCGTGCGCAAGCTCGAAGAGAACGGCGCGCTGGCGCATACCGTGGTGGTGGCTGCGACCGCGTCCGAGTCGGCCGCGATGCAGTACATCAGCCCGTATGCCGGCTGCACCATGGGCGAGTACTTCATGGACCGCGGTGAAGACGCGCTGATCGTGTACGACGACCTGTCCAAGCAGGCCGTGGCCTACCGCCAGATCTCGCTGCTGCTCAAGCGCCCGCCGGGCCGCGAAGCCTATCCGGGCGACGTGTTCTACCTTCACTCCCGCCTGCTCGAGCGCGCTGCGCGCGTGTCCGAGGAATACGTGGAGAAGTTCACCAACGGTGCGGTGACCGGCAAGACCGGTTCGCTGACCGCGCTGCCGATCATTGAAACGCAGGCCGGCGACGTGTCCGCATTCGTGCCGACCAACGTGATCTCGATCACCGACGGCCAGATCTTCCTGGAAACCGACCTGTTCAACGCCGGCATCCGCCCGGCCGTGAACGCCGGTATCTCGGTGTCGCGCGTCGGTGGTGCGGCCCAGACCAAGATCATCAAGAAGCTGTCCGGCGGCATCCGTATCTCGCTGGCGCAGTACCGCGAGCTGGCGGCGTTCGCGCAGTTCGCCTCGGACCTGGACGAAGCCACCCGCAAGCAGCTCGAGCGCGGTCAGCGCGTCACCGAGCTGATGAAGCAGAAGCAGTACGCGCCGATGTCCATCGCCAACCAGGCGCTGTCGATCTACGCCGTCAACGAGGGTTACCTCGATGAAGTGCCGGTCAACAAGCTGCTGGCGTTCGAAGAAGGCCTGCACGCGCACTTCGCCAACACCCAGGGCGAGCTGATCTCCAAGATCAACGCCACCGGCGGCTGGGACAACGACATCGAAGCTGCCTTCAAGAAGGGCATCGAAGAGTTCAAGACCACGGGCAGCTGGTAAATCCAGCTGCGGGAATCGGGAATCGAGAATAGGGAATCGTCAAAGCGGGTTGGCTGTGCCAATTCCCGATTCACGATTCCCCATTCCCACTAAGCGAGCGAAGCGAGCGAGTATGGCAGGCGGACGCGAAATCAAAACCAAGATCAAGAGCGTGCAGAACACCCGCAAGGTGACGCGCGCGCTCGAAATGGTCTCGGCCTCCAAGATCCGCAAGGCGCAGGACCGCATGAAGACCTCGCGTCCGTACGCGCAGGCGATGAAGCAGGTGATCGGGCATCTGGCGCAGGCCAGCACCGACTACCAGCATCCGTTCCTGGTCGAGCGTGAGCAGGTCAAGCGGGTCGGCTACATCGTGATCTCTTCGGACCGCGGGCTGGCCGGCGGCCTGAACAACAACCTGTTCCGCAAGATGCTGGGCGAAGTGCGCCCGTGGCAGGACAAAGGTGCCGAGATCGACGTGGTGACCATCGGGCAGAAGGCCTCGGCGTTCTTCCGTCGCATCAAGGTCAACATGGTCGGCAGCGTCACCCATCTGGGTGACAGCCCGCAGATCGAGCAGTTGATCGGCGTGATCAAGGTGATGCTGGATGCCTTCGTCGAGGGCAAGGTGGACCGCGTGTATCTGGTCTACAACCGCTTCGTGAACACGATGACGCAGAAGGCCAGCTTCGATCAGCTGCTGCCGCTGCCGGCCGCCGAGCACAAGGTGGCCCACCACGATTGGGATTACCTGTACGAACCCGATGCCGCGACCGTGCTGGAGCACGTGATGACGCGTTACATCGAGTCGCTGGTGTACCAGGCCGTGCTGGAAAACGTGGCCTCCGAACATGCCGCGCGCATGGTGGCGATGAAGGCCGCCAGCGACAACGCCAACAAGATGATCGGCACCTTGCAACTGGTCTACAACAAGGCGCGCCAGGCGGCGATCACCCAGGAAATTTCGGAAATCGTCAGCGGCGCGGCCGCTGTCTAGCCGGGAATGGAGAATCGGAAAACGGGAATAGGCAAGGCCGTCGGTGCTCTTGATCTTCCCATTCCCCATTCTCGATTCCCCACTCCCGACACAAGAATCGAACAGACATTAGTGGAGTTATCCAAATGAGTCAGGGCAAGATCGTTCAGATCATCGGCGCGGTCGTCGACGTCGAATTCCAGCGCAATGAAGTGCCGAAGGTCTATCACGCGTTGAAGGTCGATGGCACCGAAATCACCCTGGAAGTGCAGCAGCAGCTCGGCGACGGCGTCGTGCGCACCATTGCGCTCGGCTCCACCGACGGCCTGAAGCGCAACCTGCTGGCCACCAACACCGAGCGCGCGATTTCGGTGCCGGTCGGTGCCGGGACGCTGGGCCGCATCATGGACGTGCTGGGTCGTCCGATCGACGAAGCTGGCGAGGTGCAGGCATCGGACCATTGGGAAATCCATCGCGCTGCGCCGTCGTACGAAGACCAGTCCTCCAGCACCGAGCTGCTGGAAACCGGCATCAAGGTCATCGACCTGATGTGCCCGTTCGCCAAGGGCGGCAAGGTCGGCCTGTTCGGCGGCGCCGGCGTCGGCAAGACCGTCAACATGATGGAACTGATCAACAACATCGCCAAGGCGCACTCGGGTCTGTCCGTGTTCGCCGGCGTGGGCGAGCGTACCCGCGAGGGCAACGACTTCTACCACGAGATGAAAGACTCCAACGTGCTGGACAAGGTCGCGATGGTGTACGGCCAGATGAACGAGCCGCCGGGCAACCGTCTGCGCGTTGCGCTGACCGGCCTGACCATGGCCGAGTACTTCCGCGACGAGAAGGACGCCAGCGGCAAGGGCAAGGACGTGCTGCTGTTCGTCGACAACATCTACCGCTACACGCTGGCCGGTACCGAAGTGTCCGCGCTGCTCGGCCGCATGCCGTCGGCAGTGGGTTACCAGCCGACCCTGGCCGAGGAAATGGGCGTGTTGCAGGAGCGCATCACCTCGACCAAGAGCGGTTCGATCACCTCGATCCAGGCCGTGTACGTGCCCGCGGACGACCTGACCGACCCGTCGCCGGCGACCACCTTCGCCCACCTGGATTCCACCGTCACGCTGAGCCGTAACATTGCCTCGCTGGGTATCTACCCGGCGGTGGATCCGCTGGATTCCACCAGCCGCCAGATGGACCCGCTGGTGATCGGCCACGAGCATTACGACACCGCCCAGCGCGTCCAGCAGACCTTGCAGAAGTACAAGGAACTGAAGGACATCATCGCGATCCTGGGCATGGACGAGCTGAGCGAAGAAGACAAGCAGTCGGTGTCGCGCGCACGCAAGATCGAGCGCTTCTTCAGCCAGCCCTTCCACGTGGCCGAAGTGTTCACCGGCTCGCCGGGCAAGTACGTCTCGCTGAAGGACACCATCCGCGGCTTCAAGGCGATCTGCGACGGCGAGTACGACCACCTGCCGGAGCAGGCGTTCTACATGGTCGGCAGCATCGAAGAAGCCGTCGAGAAAGCCAACAAGATGAGCGCCAAGGCCTGATGGATCCCAGCCGCTATGCGGCTGGAATCGGGAATCGGGAATCGGGAATCGTAAAGGCGGGTCATCGGTAGGTCGGAATCGACAGGAAGAGGGAAAGCGTGCAGCCAGCCGCTCTTCCCAATCCCGATTCCCGATTCCCGATTCCCGCCTCACTACAGTGAGGCACCATGAGCACTATCCGTTGCGACATCGTCAGCGCCGAGAAGGAAATCTTCCACGGTGAGGCGACGCTGGTCGTGGCCACCGGCGAGCTGGGTGAGCTGGGCATCGCGCCCAAGCACGCGCCGCTGATCACGCGCCTGAAGCCGGGCAAGGTGGTGGTCACCACCGCCAATGGCGAACACCTGGACTTCGCCATTTCCGGCGGCATCCTGGAAGTGCAGCCGCAGGTGGTGACCGTGCTGGTCGACACCGCGGTGCGTGCCCAGGACATCGACGAAGCCGCCGTGCGCAAGGTCAAGGAAGAGGCCGAGCGTCTGCTGGCCAACCGTGGCGACACCGTGGACGTGGCCGATGCACAGCGTCGGCTGGCCGAAGCGACCGTGCAGCTGCAGGCACTGGAACGGCTGCGTCGCACCCTCAAGCACTAAGCACGCGGGCTCGCGCCCGTTTGCGCGTTACGCGATACCTGCTGCACCGCCACACCCAGGTGTGGAGTGAAAACGCCGACCCTCGTGTCGGCGTTTTCGTTTCTGGCGCTGCGCATGCGTGGGGCGGCTTGCAGGTTCGGGGACTGCAGGCACACTGCGTGGCTTGTGCTGTGCTGTGCTGCCGGCGGCGCGGCATCTCACCTGCATATCGAGGAACACCCGATGACCCGGACGATCGATGACTTTCGTGGCTACGCGCTGAGCGGCCTGCTGGCCGTGGCGTTGCTGGGGTGTGCGCTGCCGGTACGCAGCCAGCCGCCGCTGGATCCGTTGCTGGACCGCATCGTGCAACGCAACGCCATCGGCGATGCGGTGGCGCTGAGCAAATGGGACAGCGGCAAGCCGGTGCTGGACCAGACCCGCGAGGCGGCGGTGCTGCAGAGCGTGCGCGAGCAGGCGCCTGCGCAAGGGCTGGATGCCGACGATGCGGCGCGCTTCTTCGCTGCGCAGATCGAGGCCAACAAGTCGGTGCAGTACGCACTGCTGAACCACTGGCGCGAACGTGGGCGCGCGCCGGACACGGCGCGGCCGGATCTGGCGGGCCTGCGCACGCGTCTGGATCAGCTGCAAGGCGAACTGCTCGACGCACTGGCCGATGTCGCGCCGGCGCGTGCAGCGCCGCAATGCCCGGCCAATACCGCGCATGCCGCCGCCCGGTATGCGGCGCAATGGCAGCTGGACGCGCTGCATCGCGCGGCGCTGGTCCGCAGCCTGGGCGATTTCTGCCACTGATACGCGTGGTGTCCAGGGCGGGCCATGCACGGCGCAGACCTCGGCGGTGTGGGTGACGGCAACGCCGATCGTGTTTTCTGGCAGTCCAACCCAGCACCGTTGTCGGCGACTGCGCTGACGTCAGCGCGCTCGCTAGCGATACACCACGTGCCGGCCCAGGAAAAACGACACGATCGCCAGGCCACCTTCCACCAGCGGTTTGGCCAGCCAGGCCTGACGCAGGCCGACCAGGTCCACTGTCGCCGACAACAGCCAGGTGCTGATGAGGGTCAGTGCCAGCCACATCAGCGCAAAGCGACGGAAACGCGGCCAGCCCAGGCGTGCACCGCCGTCCTGGGCGAAGGTGTAGCGGCCGTTGAGCCAGAAGCCCAGCACCGCGCCACTGATCCGCCCGAGCAGATTGGCCGGCACGGCAGGCATGCCGGCCGCGGTGGCGGCGATGAAGATGCCGCAATCCACCGCCAGCTGCAGGGCGCCAATGATCATGAATTGGCTGCCTTGGCGGAACAGACTCATGCAGGCCGGGTCATCGTGGAGGGGCGCTCATGCTAACGGCAGCGGCGCTTGAAAAGTGTCATCGTCGCGCGTGCTGCAGGCGGAACACGACGCATTGCCGGGACAGCGACTAGAATTTAGCGCTCCCACGTTCTGGAACGCTTCGATGACTCTGCCCTTGCACGTCGTGATCCTGGCCGCGGGCGAGGGCAAGCGCATGCGCTCGTCCCTGCCCAAGGTGCTGCAGCCGCTGGCGGGCCAGCCGATGCTGGCACATGTGATCGCCACCGCGCGGCAGTTGCAGCCGGCAGCGATCCATGTGGTGCACGGGCATGGCGGCGAGCAGGTGCAGGCGGCGTTCGCCGCGCAGGACGACCTGCACTGGGCCGAGCAGCGTCAGCAACTGGGCACCGGGCATGCGGTGCAACAGGCGATGGATGCGATTCCGGATGCGGCGACGGTGCTGGTGCTGTACGGCGATGTGCCGCTGATCCAGTGCCAGGACCTGCTGCAGTTGCTGCATGCACCCGGGCGCATGGCGGTGCTGGTGGCCGATGTGCCCAATCCCACCGGGTACGGCCGCATCCTGCGCGATGCCGAAGGCAAGGTCGCCGCGATCGTCGAGCAGAAGGACGCCAATGACGAGCAGCGCCGCATCCGCACCATCAACACCGGCATCCTCACTGCCGAGTCCACGGCGCTGCGCCGCTGGCTGGGCGGTCTGTCCAACGAGAATGCACAGGGCGAGTTCTATCTCACCGACGTGTTCGCCAGCGCCGCTGCCGATTTCACTCCGGCCGACATGGTGCACGTGGCCGATGCGCAGGACGTGGAAGGCGCCAACGACCCCTGGCAGCTGGCGCAGCTGGAGCGCGCCTGGCAGCTGCGTGCGGCGCGTGCGCTCTGCCTGCAGGGCGTACGCATGGCCGACCCGGCGCGCGTGGAGCAGCGCGGCTCGGTGACGGTAGGCAGCGACGTGCAGCTGGACATCGATGTGGTCCTTGAAGGCGATGTGACACTGGGCGATGGCGTGGTGATCGGCCCCTTCGTGCGCTTGCGCGATGTGACGCTGGGCGCCGGCACGCAGGTCCGCGCGCACTGCGACCTGGAAGGCGTGGTGACCGAAGGAGCGGTGCAGATTGGCCCGTTCGCGCGGCTGCGTCCTGGCACCGTGCTGGCCGATGGCGTGCATATCGGCAACTTCGTCGAGACCAAGAAGGTCACGATGGGCGTGGGCAGCAAGGCCAACCATCTGACCTACCTGGGCGATGCGGTGATCGGCAGCAAGGTCAACATCGGCGCCGGCACCATCACCTGCAATTACGATGGGGTGAACAAGTCGCAGACCACCATCGGCGATGGCGCCTTCGTCGGCTCCAACAGCGCGTTGGTGGCACCGATCGAGATCGGCGCAATGGCCACCATCGGTGCGGGCTCGGTGATCACGCGCGATGCGCCGGCCGGCCAGCTCAGCGTGGCGCGCCCGCGGCAGACGGTGATCGAAGGTTGGGAACGCCCGACCAAGAAATAGCGTGTTTTCCAGGCGTGTGGCGTGGCTGCACGTCGCTGCAAGGGGCGGGCCGCCGCTGTGCAGCGGTGCCGTGCACAGGCCACGCCCGCCACGACCGATCACGAGGTGCACGATGCAAACGTCACGTTGCGCGTTGTGGGTGACATTACTGCTGACATTGGCGGCACTGCTGCCCATGTCAGCCCATGCGCAGACCTACCGGCTGTATCTGGCGCCGGACGGCAACGATGCGGCCGCGGGCACCAGCGCAACGACCGCGTTGCGGAGCCTGGCGGCTGCCCAGCAACGGCTGCTGGAGCAGCGGCCGGGCGGTGCGGTGGACGTGGTGATTGCCGCAGGCACGTATCTGCGGCAGTCGGTGCAATGGACCTTCACCAACGGGGCGCCCATTCGCTTCATCGCTGCGCCGGATGCGGCCGCGCCACCGTGGTTCGACGGACGCGGCGGTGCGACCTGGTTCACGCTGAAGGGCGGTGGTGATGCCGCCACCCGGCTGACCTTCGCCGGGTTGAAGGTCAGCAATTACTGGATGGCGATGGACCTGGGCAGCAGCAAGCGCAGCGCCGACGGCAACAGCGGCAACGTCATCCGCAACATGACCTTCGAGCGGATCGGTGGCATCCATGGCAGCAGCAGCGAGGCCGCCTATTCGTTCGCAGCGATCCGCCTGCAGAACTCGCGCGACAACCGCATCGAACGCAATCGTTTCGTGTCCATCGAAAACGACACCCGGACCTCGGGTTTCGTGCACGCGATCTACCTGGCGCGCCACTCCTCCGGCAACCGCATCGAAGGCAATACCTTCACCGAGGTCAACGGCGATGCCGTGCGTACCCGCGATGCCTCCGACAATACCTACGTGGCGACCAATCGTTTTGTCCGGGCCGGCAAGTACGCGGCGTTTTCGGACTGGATCAAGCCCGATGGCGAATGTCCGTCGCAAGGCGGGCAGTTCGTCGACAACACCGTGGGAGCCGGCTATTACGGCGCCATCGCCGCCACCCGCACCAGCGGTGCCGACGATGCCTGTGGTGCGTTGAAACAGCCACGGATCCAGGAGCGCGGGACGCTGCGCGGCGATTGAACGCTGCGATCGCTTGCAACGCGCTAGCCGGCCGCCGCCGCCGGCAGCAGCAAGGTGACGCACAAGCCGCCGTGTTCGCGGTTATGCAGCGAGATGCGCCCGCCGTGCGCTTCGGCGATCTCGCGGGTGAGCGCAAGCCCGAGCCCGGTGCCATTGCGCTTGGTCGAGTAGAACGGCATCAGTGCGTTATGCAGCACGGCCTCGTTCATGCCGTTGCCGCGGTCCAGCACTTCGATCCGCAGCCATTGCGGCACGCGCGTGACGCGGACGGCGACATCGCTGTTGGGCGGCTGCGCTTCGCTGCAGGCCTCGTGCGCGTTCTTGAGCAGGTTGAGCAGCGCCTGCTCGATCTGCGCGGCATCGATGCGGCTGGAGACATCGCTCAGTGCGCCTTGCAGCTGGAACGGAATCTGCTGCCGCAAACGTTCCAGGAACGGCGCCCATTCGATGGTCTGCAATTGCGGCTGCGGCAGCTTGGCAAACCGCGCGTAGCCGCGGATGAAACCTTCCAGATGACGGGCGCGTTCTTCGATGGTTTCGAACACCGTGCCGAGCCGGTCGGTGCGTTCGCGGCGCAGCAACTCGGCGCCGGAATGCGCCAGCGAGGCGATCGGTGCGAGCGAGTTGTTCAATTCATGGCTGATCACGCGGATGACCTTTTTCCAGGTCTGCACTTCCTGGCGCCGCAATTCGGTGGTCAAGGTGCGGATCAGCAACAGCTCGTGGCCGCGTCCATTGAGATGGAAACTGCGGCGTGACAGGTGATAGATCTGCTCGTCGTCTTCGTCATCGCCGTCCTCGCGCACCGCGAACAGGCAATCGCCGCCGCGTGCCAGCGCATCGCGCAGTTCGCCGGGCATGCGCGCGAGCACGTCGTCCAGGTGCTGGCCTTCGAGCTTGCGGCCGTCGTGCAACAGCTTGCGTGCGGCATTGTTGGAGAAACCGATGCGGCGCACGCCATCGCCCCCGGCCACGACCAACAGCATCGCCACCGGGGTGTTCTGCAACATGGTGTCGAGCATCAGTTCGCGTTGCACCAGATTGCGCCGCTGCGCGCGCAGCACCTCGCCCAGTTCCGCATGCGCCTGCACCAGTTGCGCCAGTTCGTCGCTGCCGCGCCAGTACACGCCGAAGTTGTATTCGCCATCGCGGTAGCTGCTGGTGGTGCCGGCCAGGGCGCGGAACAGCGAGCGCATCGGTGCAGTGGCGCGTTGCAGGCTCCACCACATCGTCGCCAGCAGCACGATGGCGGAGATCACCGCCACTTCCCAGCCGCGATCCAGCCAGTACGCGGTGAACCAGGGCAGGGCGGCGGCCAGCACCAGCACCGGCAGCAGGCGCAGGAACAGCGAGAAGGTGAAGGAACGTGGCTGCCACATGCTCAGGCTTACTCCTGGCTGATGCCGTAGCGGTCCATGCGCCGGTACAGCGCCTGCCGGCTCAGCCCCAGCTCGGCGGCGGCCTGGGCGATGACGCCCTGCGCGCGCGCCAGCGCCTGCTCGATCCGGGCGCGATCCGGCTCGCCGGCGGTCGGCGCGGCCGGGCGCGCTGCGGCCGCGCGCGGCAGGTTCAGATCGCCGGCTTCGATGCGCGCACCTTGCGCGAGCAGGGACGCACGTTGCAGCACGTTGCGCAGCTCGCGCACGTTGCCGGGCCAGGCGTGCCGTTGCAAGGCATCGCGTGCCTGCGTGGACAAGGGTTTTTCGCCGGCCAGGAAGTGCTCGGCCAACGGGCCGATATCGCCAGGGCGCTCGGCCAGGGCCGGCAACGCGATTTCCACCGTGTTGAGGCGGTAGTACAGATCTTCGCGGAAGCTGCCATCGCGAATCATCGCCGGCAGATCGGCGTTGGTGGCGCTGATCACCCGCACCTTGGCATGACGTTCGCGGTTGGAGCCCAGGCGCTCGTAACGGCCGGTCTCCAGCACGCGCAGCAGCTTCATCTGCCCGGCCAGCGGCAGGTTGCCGATTTCGTCCAGAAACAGCGTGCCGCCATCGGCGGCTTCGAACTTGCCCTCGCGCGCCTTGTTGGCGCCGGTGTATGCGCCGGCCTCGGCGCCGAACAGCTCCGCTTCGATCAGTTCGCCAGGCAACGCGCCGCAATTGAGCGCAATGAAGGGGCCATGCTTGGCAGGCGAGTTTGCCTGGATGATCTCGGCGATCTTCTCCTTGCCGCTGCCGTTGGGGCCGGTGATCAGCACCGGCAGGTCCGAGCGTGCGACCTGGCAGGCGAGCGCGATTGCGCGTTCGCTGGCCGGGTCGGCGAACACCGCCCCGCGCAGATCGTAACGCTGGGTCAGCTGCTCACGGCCCCGCCGCTCGCGCGCGCGCCGACGTTCCAGCTCGCGGCGCGCTTCGGACAGCTCCAGCAGGTTGTTGACCGTGGTCAGCAGCTTGGTGTCGTCCCAGGGCTTGGCGATGTAGTCGGCTGCCCCGGCCTTGACCAGGCCCACCGCGCTGCCCAGGTGGGTCCAGGCGGTGAGCAGGATCACCGGCAGGTCCGGGTGGCGCTGACGGATCTGGGTGAACAGCGCTTCGCCTTCCTCGCCGGAGGTGGTGTCGGCGGTGAAGTTCATGTCCTGGATCACCAGGTCGAACACCTGCTCGTCCAGCAGCGCCAACCCGGCCTGCGGCGAATGCGCGTGCCGCGCCTCGATGTCGTGCAAGGAAAACAGCACCTCCAGCGCGGTGGCGACGGCGGTGTTGTCGTCGATGATCAGGATCTGCGGCATCGGGAACCTTGTTGGAGTGCGAGGGCGAACGGACGGACGAGGTAGACAGATCGCATCATCGCAGCAGCAGGCAGGATTGTCGTGCCGGCATCCGGCAGGCCGGGCGCCTCATGCACTGCGTGTCGCAATCGCCGGGGCCACTGCCGCAGCGCGTCGTGCAGGCCACAGCACCGCAAGCTGGCCGAGCAGCAGCACGGTCACCGCACCGGCGGGTAAGTAAAGTGGCGGCAGGGGCACCGCGTCGTAGCGGAGCATCAGCCATTGGTTGAGCAGCACTGCCAGCAGCATGCCCAGGGCGCTGCCGCTGCCGACGATCAGCAGGTTTTCCGCCTGGAAGTAACGCAGGATATCGCCACGGGTTGCACCAATGGCGCGACGGATGCCGATCTGTCGCGTCCGCTGCTGGACCCAGAAACTGGCCAGTCCTCCGATGCCCAGGGCGGTGACAAACAGCAGGCCCGTGGTCGCCGCGAGCAACAGGCCGATCATCGTCGTATCGCGTTGGAAATAGCGTGCGCGTATCTGTGCAAAACTGCGTTGCTTGTCGCCCGGGATCATCCGCAACGGGCCGGATCCGGCCAGCACGTCGGCCACCTGCGCCAGCACGCGACCGCGGTCCTCCGGCGCGCTGCGCAATAGATAGTGCGTCTGATTGCCGGTGGGGAGTTGCGGCGACAAGGCCACCAGATGATCAAGCTCGGGCTTGCGCAGCCTTGGCCGCAGCAGGTCCTCCACCACGCCGACGACGGTGCTTTGGCTGTCCCATCCGTACAGCGTTTTGCCAACGGCCAGCTGATCTGGCCAGAGTTGCTGCGCCAGCGAGCGGGTGACGATGATCACGCCCGGCGTGGCGCCGGAATACTCATCCGGTCGAAAATCGCGGCCGGCGATCAGGCGTGCGCCCATGGCCTGCACGAAGCCGGGCGAGCCGGTGTAGTAGCTGGCGTCGACGCAGCCGGCAGCGCCGCTGGATCGCAGTGCGATTGCGCGCTCCAGTGCGCGTTGATCGGCACAGATGCCGCTGTCGTCGGCGCCACCCGACAACGGCAGCGTCGCTCCGATTGCGGTGGCTGCCGTGACCCCGGAAATGCCGCGCAGCGCGATCAGGTCCGCCTGCCATTGCGCTGGCGCATCGGCCTTGGCGTGCAGGCCGCGAACGGTGACCAGCGATACTTCGTCTTCGGGCAAGCCGGTCGCCGTGCGCAGTCTGCCGATCCGGTCGCCGATCAGGAATACCGCATTGGTGACGAATGCACAGGTCAGCGCCACCTGCAGGGCCAACAGCCCGGCGGTGAGGCGGTGGTGCCGCAAGCTGGAAAGAATCGGGCGAAGTGGCAGGCGCATCTCAGAGGTCCTTGACCTCCAGGGCCGGGTTGATGCGGCTGGCCCGCCAGGCCGGCAGCAGTCCTGCAAGCAGTGCGGCGACGATGGCAAGCGCCACGGTGGTCAGCAGCATTGGCGCATCCAGGTGCGCCAACGCGGCATAGTCGTCGGGCCGCTGGCGCACGCTCCAGAGCCCCACTTCGGCGATCGCGGTTCCCAGCAGGCCGCCCACGACGCCGATCAGCGCCGCTTCGGTGCCAAACTGCAGCATCACGTGGCCGCGGCGCGCGCCAAGTGCGCGGCGCACGCCAATCTCGCCACGGCGGCGCAGGAATTTCGCCAGCAACAGCGCAATCACGTTGATCAGGCAGATCCACAGAAACCCCAAGGCCAGCAGCGTCTGCAGGCGTAGGTCATTGGGCACCATCTGCAGGTGTTTCAGCCAGTCCATCAGCGAATACAGTCGGGCCGTCTGCGGTGGCCGCTGAAAGCGCCCGCTGGCGTGTTGGGTCGCAGCATAGTCGTAGAGAAAACGCTCGTATGCGGCCACCTGTTGCGGGGTATCCAGTTGCACCCAGAACTGCAGCCAGCTGGTGGATGGATTCTGGAGTTGTTTGACGCCGCTGTCGCTGCGCGTTTCCCAACTGCTGATGCTGGTGCCGGCGTCCAGTTCAAGCTCCACCGCGGTCGAGAGCGGCAGAAAGAAATCGTCCTGGTCGCCAAAGGCGCCTTTGCGGCTTGGGTCGGCATAAAAGAGCGGTTGCGGATTCCATTTGGCAACGACGCCAATAACGCGAAGACCGATGCGCTGCTCGCCGACGGCGACGGTCTGGCCGATTGGATCGCGTGAACCGAACAAGGTGTTTGCAAGCTGCTGGCTCAACACGATCACGCGCGCGTGGTTCTGGTCGTCCTGCCCGCTCCAGCCGCGCCCACGTTGCAGCGGGATGCCGAACAGCGCAAAGAACCCTGCAGTGGCGTAGCGGCCGTTGAGGTCGAGTGGGGCTGTGGCGGCCTGCACCGGCCAGATCAGCGTTTGCCCGCTCGCCATTGCCGCTTGATGGACGGCCGGCCCTGCACGTAGCAGGGCCATCGCATCTGGCCAGGTCAGATTGTCCGACGGGTCGCCCCATTCCCGCGTGCGTGGAAGGTCCAGGGGCAGCGGATCCAGATGTGGGGTGTAGAGCAGCTGACTTCTGCCTGGCAACGGATCGCGCGACATGACATGCAGGACCGTCAGCATGGTCATGCTCGCACCGATGCCCAGACCGATTGCCAGTACCACCAGGGTGCTGGCGATCGGGGTGCGCAACAGGCTGCGCCAGGCCAGTTGCAGGCAGTAACGCAACATCACCGGACGTCTTTGCGGGGTTCGATCGGCATCTGTGTCACCTCACGCGCTGCGCGTTGCCACTGCCGGCGGCACCAGCGCGGCGCGCCGGGCTGGCCAGAACACGGCGATCTGGCCCAGCGCCCAGAGCAATAGCGCGCCGATCGGCAGATACAGCACCGGCAGGCGTGGCAGCTCGTAGCGGTCCATCAGCCAGATATTGATGGAGTACGCCAGCAACATGCCGAGCACGATGCCGACCGAGGCCAGCAGGAAGTTTTCGATCTGGAAATAGCGCAGGATCTGCCCGCGTGTAGCGCCCAGTGCGCGACGGATGCCGATCTGCTTGGTGCGTTGCTGCACCCAGAAGCTGGCCAGGCCGACGATGCCCAGTGCGGTGACGATCAGTAGCGCGATGCAGACCGCGCCAAGTAGCCACACCATTGCGCGATCATTCTCGAAATATTCCGTCCGAATGTCGCTGTACGTCTCTTGTTTCAGGACCAGCCGGCTATTGTCTAATTTCATCAGCGCAGCGACGGCAGATTGCAGCACTTCTGCCCGCCGCGTTGGGTCGGTGACACGAATAATGTACTGGCCTGCGGTGTAGTCGATGCGCAGTGGCAGCAACATCGAGTAATTGCTTTGATCAACACCGCCGGCGCTGTTGTTGGTGGGGCGTGCCAGTGTCTGCACGATGCCGATGATGTGGAGTGCGGTATCGCCTGCATAGACTGTCTTTCCCAATGCATTTTGCGAGGGGAATAGCTTGTCGGCCATGCGCTGGGTGATGATCACTGACAGGCCTTTTTGGTCGATGGACCTGTCGTTATTGGCCTGTGCCATATCGATGAATTCGCTTGCGGTGAAATCACGCCCCGCCACCAGTTGCAGGCCAAGCGTGCCGAGGGTGCCTTCGCTGGCCATGTATTGCGCAGCGCTAAGTGTCTGGCGCTCTTGTTCACGCGTCAGAGAGATGCTGCTGTTCCATGAGTAATGCACAAAGGGAATCTGGTTGATGACGATCGCGCTGCGGACACCTGGCAGGCTGCGCAGTGCAGCCAGGTCTTCGCGTGTGCGCGCTTCTGCATTGACCTGGGTGCCGATGCCTCCCAATTGGATGCTGACCAGTTCCGATTCGGCGATGCCGCTGGGTTGCTGCAGCGTCTCGATGCGGTTGCCGATCAAGAACATGGCATTGCAGATGATGGCGCAGGCGAGTGCGATCTCGAGCACGATCAATGCTGCTGCGGTCTTGTGACGGCGCAGGGTGGAAATGATGGGGCGGATGTCCATGGGCGGTACCTTCGGATAAGAGGCCGTGCCCGCCGCCGGGCGGCGGGCCTGGAGGTCAGGACGCTTTGAGCTGTAGCGCGGGCGCAACCTGGATGGCACGCCAGGAGGGCAGCAAGCCGGCCAGCAGGCTGGCAACGAGCGCCAATGCGAAGGTGAGCAACAACATCTTCGGATCCAGGTGCGCAAGCTTGGCGTAGTCGACAGGTTGTTGGCGCACGACCCACAACCCCAACCATGCCAGCCCAAGCCCTGCCATGCCGCCTGCAAGTCCGATGGTTCCGGCTTCGACCAGGCATTGCGCAAAGATGGCACCGCGTGAGGCACCCAGGGCGCGACGCACGCCGATCTCTCCACTGCGGCGCAGGAACTTGGCGAGTAGCAACCCTACGGTATTGAGCAGGCACACCAGCAGGAAGCCCATCGCCAGCCACAGCTGCAGTCGGACGTCGCTCGGGACCACTTCCTTGTAGTCCAGCCACTCCATCACGTTGCGCAGGCGGGTATTGTTCGGACGTTCAAAGCGCCCTGCAGCGCGCTGCTGATCGGAGTAGTTATCCAGGTAGGCTTTGTAGTCGCTGGCCTGCGCTGGGCTGTCAAGCTCCACCCAGTACTGCATCCATGTGCAGGACGCGTTGAGCGCTGTCTGATCGCTGTTGTCGTTTTTACCGTAGCAATTCATACCGCCGTAATGGTCCATCTTCAGATCCATTGCGACGGAGAATGGCAGATACACTTGCTCGCTCGAGCCGTAGCTGTTGGTGACATCATAGAAACGTGGGTTGACTTTCCAGTCATTGAGAACACCGACGATACGAAAGGTGTTCTTGTCCATGCGCAGGTCGCGGCCGATACTATTGCTGCCGTCGAACAGTTTGTCGTTGAGTTCCTTGGTGATCACCGCAACGCGTTCGTGGCCCGCGTCGCTACCGGCCGACCAGCCTTGGCCATACAGGAAAGGTGTTTCGAACATCGGGAAGAAATCTGCCGACGTAAAGCGCACTTCCGATTTGAAGGCAGTCATACCGTTCTTGTCGGGCTCGATCGCCACTCTTCCACCGGTCATCAGCGCTTGCCGTTTTGCACGTTTTTCGCGCAGCAGCGTTTCGGCATCGAAGCGAGTGACCTGGTCGCCAGGCTCTTCTCCCGGCTGGTAGCCTGCCTTGGGGTATGGATCCACCAAGGCGCTGAACAACCGATCGCTCTTTTGCGGAATCGGATCGCCCGACAGCACATAGAACACCGTCAAGGTGGTCATGCTGGCGCCGATGCCCAGCGCGATCGCAAGCACCATCAGTGCGGTCAGTATCTTGTTGCGGCGGAAGCTGCGTAACGCCAGATTGAAGTAGTAGCCGAACATGGGATGTGCCTCTTATTCGGCCAGGGTGGGGGCGCTGTGGCGCGCGCGCATCAGGGCGGGGTTGCGTTCCAGATCGGTGGCCTGGCCGTCGACGATGTGCACGTTGCGCTGCGCGCGTGCGGCCAGTTCCGGGTCGTGGGTGACCATTACGATGGTGGTGCCCTGGCTGTTGATCTCTTCCAGCAATTCCATCACCCCGCGTGCCATCTGCGAGTCGAGGTTGCCGGTGGGCTCGTCGGCCAGCAGCAGGCGCGGGCTGCCGGCCAATGCGCGGGCGATGGCGGCACGTTGCTGCTGGCCGCCCGACAGTTCGGTGGGGTAGTGCTTCAGGCGCGAGCCCAGGCCGACCTTGGTCAAGGCCTCTTCGATGCGCTGCTTGCGCTCGGCCGCAGCCATGCCGCGATAACGCAGCGGCACATCGACGTTGTCGAACAGGTTGAGGTCGGGAATCAGGTTGAAGCCCTGGAAGATGAAACCGATCTTGCGGTTGCGCAGGCGCGAACGCGCATCGTCGGACAGATGGCTGACGTCCTCGCCGTCGAGCAGGTACTGCCCGCTGGTGAAGGTCTCCAGCAGCCCGGCCAGGTTGAGGAAGGTGGTCTTGCCCGAGCCCGAAGGGCCGGTGACGGCGACGAATTCGCCTTCGCGCACATGCAGGTCCAGCGAACGCAGTGCATGCGTTTCCACCTGTTCGGTGCGGAAGACCTTGGAGACCGATTGCATCTTGAGCATTGCCGATTCCTTTGCAAGAGAGGTAGGTGCGAACGAGATTTAGAGTGGTGATCGCAACGTGGCGCGCGGTCGTCAGGCGTGTGTAAGGCTGCGTAGTGGCCGCTTTCTAGTGGACGGTGACGCGTGGCGCATCGCCGAAGTTGTCTGCACCGGAGACCACCACGCGGTCGCCGACCTGCAGCCCGGACAGCACCTGCACCTCGCCCAGGCTGCTGACACCCATGCGCACCGGTCGGCGCAACGCGGTGTTGCCATCCATCACGTAGGCGTAGCTGCCGCCGGATTGTTCGACGAACGGGCCGCGCTCGACCTTGAGCACGTTGCGGCGCGTGTCCATCACCACCCGTGCGCTCATGCGCTGGCTCTGGCGCAGGCCCGGCGGCTGCTTGTCGGCAAAGCGGATGCGCGCGGTGACTTCGCCGTTGACCACTTCCGGCGACACCGCCGAGATGGCGCCGGGGAACGGTTCGCCGCTGCCGCTGGTGAGCTGCGCCGGCATGCCGATGGCCAGGTCGCGCGCAAAACTTTCCGGCACCTTGATCTCGACTTCGAACTTGGACAGATCCACCACGCCCAGGATCGGCGCGTTCGCCGCGACCTGGGTGTGCTGCACCGCCTGCACCTGGCCGACCTGGCCATCGAACGGCGACAGCAGCGTGAGCGCATCGACCTGGCGCTGCACCTCGGCCACCACCGCGCGCTGGCGGTCGGCGAGCAGGCGCTTGTTGCGCGAATCCAGGTCTGCCCCCTGGCTCTTCAGCGACGCATCCCGCTCGGCGTGCTGCAGGTCGATGTCGGTCTTCTTCAAGGTGTCCTGCGCCTTGGCCAGTTCCACCTGCGGCACCGCGCCGCCATCGTAGCCGCGTTGATAGCGCTCCAGGTCGCGTGCGGCAGCCTGCTTGTCGATCTTGGCCTGGTCGGTGAGCTTGCTGGCGTTGGCGCGGGCCAGCGTGGCGTCCAGCCCGGCGCGGCTGGATTCGGCTTCCAGGCCTGCCAGCGTGGCCTGCTCCTGGGCCAGCTTGCTGCGCAGTTCCGGGCTGTCGATGCGCGCCAGCTCCTGGCCCTGCTTGACCACGTCGCCGGCCACCACGCTCAGCGTCACCGTGCCGGCCGAGATGGCGTACAGCACCGGGCTGTTGGCGGCGATGACGCGGCCATCGGCAGCGATGTCGCGCACCAGGTCACCCTGGCTGACGGTGGCGATCCGCACCCGGCTGGCATCGAACGAACGGCTGCCGGCGCTCCACGCGGTGACCGCCCAGCCAATGCCGGTCAGTACCGCGACCACGGCGACGCCGGGCCATAGCCAACGGCGCCAGGGCGCGTGCCGGGCGGGTGTACGGAGAACCTGGTCCTGGGCGGAGGTATCGCGAATCATGGTCGGCTGGCTCGGTGGCGTCACTGCGATAAAGCAGGACGTGTGCCAATCTTCAAGTGATTGAAAGCAATCATCTTTATGGGCTGGCGAGCGGTGTCCGCAGTGTCCGCGGACACCGCTGCGGACAGGTTGTCCGGGCATGGTCATGCAGCGGACAAGAGCGGACACGCTAAAATGCGCGGCTTCGTCCTCAAGGGTTGTCCTATGTGCGGCATTGTCGGAGCGATCGCCGGGCGCGACGTGGTCCCGGTCCTGATCGAGGGACTCAAGCGTCTGGAGTACCGCGGCTACGATTCCTCCGGCATCGCCGTGCTCGATGGCGACCAGGTGCGCCGCGTACGCCGCACCGGGCGCGTGGCGGAGATGGCGCAGGCGGCGCAGGCCGAGCAGTTCGGCGCGACGCTGGGCATCGGCCACACCCGCTGGGCCACCCATGGCGGCGTCACCGAGGCCAACGCGCACCCGCACATCAGTGCGGGCGTGGCACTGGTGCACAACGGCATCATCGAAAACCACGAGCAGCAGCGCGAGAAGCTGCGCGCGCTCGGCTACACCTTCGAGTCGCAGACCGATACCGAGGTCATCGCGCATCTGATCCATCACCATCTGGGCAGTGCAGGCAACCTGTTGACCGCGCTGCAACGCACCGTCAAGGAACTCACCGGTGCCTATGCGCTGGCGGTGATGAGCCAGGCCGAGCCGGAGCGCTTCGTCTGCGCGCGCATGGGTTGCCCGTTGCTGATCGGGGTGGGCGAGGGCGAGAACTTCGTCGCCTCCGATGTCTCGGCCATCGTGCAGGCCACCCGCCAGGTGATCTTCCTGGAAGAGGGCGACACCGCCGAGTTGCGCCGCGATGGCGTGCGCATTTTCGATGGCAACGACGCGCCGGTCGAGCGCCCGCTGCATCTGTCGGATGTGTCGCTGGCATCGCTGGAACTGGGCCCGTTCCGCCATTTCATGCAGAAGGAAATCCACGAGCAACCGCGTGCGCTGGCCGATACCATCGAAGCGGCGATCGATGCCAAGGGCTTCCCTGCGTCCCTGTTCGGCCCGACTGCCGAAGCGGTGTTGCGCGACATCGAAGGCGTGCAGATCCTGGCCTGCGGCACCAGCTATTACGCCGGCATGACCGCGCGCTACTGGATCGAGGCGATCGCCGGGCTGCCGTGCAGCGTGGAGATCGCCAGCGAGTACCGCTATCGCGCCGCCTACGCCAACCCGAAACATCTGATCGTCACCATCTCACAATCCGGCGAAACGCTGGACACGATGGAGGCGCTGAAATACGCCAAATCGCTGGGGCATCTGCACACGCTGTCGATCTGCAACGTGCCCGAAAGCGCCATCCCGCGCGCCAGCGAGCTGGTCTGCTACACGCGTGCCGGTGCCGAGATCGGCGTCGCCTCGACCAAGGCATTCACCACCCAGCTGGCGGTGCTGTTCCAGCTGACCATGGTGCTGGGCAAATTGCAGGGGCGCATCGGCGAAGCCGAAGAGGCGGACTATCTGGAGCAGCTGCGCTTTCTGCCCGGCAGCGTGCAGCACGCGCTGAATCTGGAGCCGCAGATCATGGCCTGGGCCGAGCGTTTCTCGGTCAAGGAAAACGCACTGTTTCTCGGCCGCGGCCTGCATTACCCGATCGCGCTGGAAGGCGCGCTCAAGCTCAAGGAAATCTCCTATATCCACGCCGAAGCGTATCCGGCCGGCGAGTTGAAGCACGGCCCGCTGGCGCTGGTGGACGCGGCGATGCCGGTGGTGGTGATCGCGCCCAACGATCGCCTGCTGGAGAAGGTCAAATCCAACATGCAGGAGGTGCGTGCACGCGGCGGCGAGCTGTTCGTGTTCGCCGACCAGGACAGCCACTTCAGCGAATCCGAAGGCGTGCACGTGATCCGCACCCCGCGCCATGCCGGCGTGCTGTCGCCGGTGATCCACACCATCCCGGTGCAGCTGCTGGCGTATCATACCGCACTGGCGCGCGGCACCGATGTGGACAAGCCGCGCAACCTGGCCAAGTCGGTGACGGTGGAGTAGGTAGGCGCAGCTGATCGAAGAGCTGCGCTCGGTGCAACGCGAGCGCAGTCGCCGCCAGCTATGGCAACTACCCGCGTACATGGCGGTTCTCCACCGCACCTGCAGACGACTGCCCGCCGCGTCTGGCCAGCCTCCCCTTGGTTGCGCCCTGGCATCGGGTGACGGTGCGGCGGCATGCGTCGCCATGACCCACAGGTTGAGGGGTCATCGGGTCGTGCCACCGGGTTCAGGGCGCGATCGATGCGGAAGTGATGAAGATTGGCAGACGACCGGTCCGGCTGCCAACGCGATGGCCCAGGTTATGCATACGCTTGTTGCGAGGGTCCCATCACGCAGGAGGACGTATGCACGAGTCTTTCAAACAGGGCGCGCCGGCGGAGTTGTGGCAGGCGTTGGTACGTGAGGCCGGGCAGCGGATCGCACACCCGCTGGACGAATCGCGCGAGCACTATCTGGTGTTCGTGCTGCTGCGCCTGCAGCGCGATGCGCAGCTGGTCTCGCGCACCCAGGCGCTGGCCTGGCTACACGCGCAGGACCAGATCGGCAGTCTGCGGGCGGATGCATTGCGCGACATCGGAGATCAATGCCTGCTGATTGCAGGCCTGTTTCCCGGGATCGCGCAGCGCCGCCGGCTCAGCGTCGACTACTTCATCGAACTGGGCCGCGGCGCATATTTCGAAGTGGCCGACACCCGCTACAGCGATGCAGGCCTGTTTGCACAGTTGGCCGGGACCTACCGCGAACTGGTCCGCACGCTTGCCGCACTGCGCCCGCCGCGCCAGTGGCAGCGCAGTCACGGCGGACTGCTGCATGCGTAGCTAAGCGCCACTTCCGGGGCGGTCCCGACAGATGTGGGGACCGCCCCGACTGCCAAGTGCGCACGATGCGCTCACACTCAGCCCGCAACTGAGCGTTCTAGCCGACTGCGGACCGTTGTCTGATGGACCGAAGCACTGTGCGGTTGATCGCTGTCCGCGCGATCTGACAGTGCCATGTCGCATTGCGTGGGGGACACGCAATGCGACGCTGTTTCCAGGGGAAGGAATCCATGAAAGCGTTTATTGCGGTGGCGGCCTCGGTGCTGAGCGCCGCCGCAATGGCTGGCGATGTCCCGCCCGGCGTCGTGGCGCACGATGGCACCCGCATCTGGGTGCATGGCGCGCGGACACAATGCGTAGGCGGTGGTTTCCGCTGGCGCAGCCTGTTCGCGCGCGGCGTTTGGTGGCAAGTGCCGGTAGCGTAATGCTTGAAATCGTCGGTGCCCGGGAACTCCGGGCACCTTGCCATGCGGTGTTATGCGTTACGCCAGCGGCGCATTGGAAATGATCTCCACCCAGTAGCCGTCCGGGTCCTTGATGAAGGCCAGGTGCTTCATGCGGCCGTCCTCCAGGCGTTTCTGGTACGGCACGTTGAGGCTGTCGAAACGCACGCAGGCGGCGTGGATGTCCGGTACCGAGATGCAGATATGGCCGAAGCCGCGTGGGTCGCTGTTGCCGTCGTGGTAGACCGGGCCGTCCTGGGTTTCGGTGCCGTGGTTGTGGGTGAGTTCGAGCACGCCGGGGATGCCGGCCATCCACAGCCGACGCGCGGCATCGTCGTCGGGGATCGCGGTGCCGTCGGGCAGCAGGGCCAGGAAGTACAGGCTGAACTGCGCATCGGCAAAATGGCGCGCATCCAGCAGGCGGAAGCCCAGCACGCGCGTGTAGAAATCCAGCGAACGCTGCGCATCCTTGATGCGCAGCATGGTGTGGTTGAACACGAAACCGGCGGTGTCGGCAGGTGCGGCGCTGGCGCCGGGGACGTGTTGCAGGTCGGTCAAGGGCATTGTGGTCTCCTCGGTGGAATGTGGTGGCAGGTCGGGCTGCGCTGGGTACCGATGGTAGCGGGGCAGGGGTTGTCGGTATGTCTGCAGGGTGCGCATCGGTGATCTGGCGTCGCGCTCTGATCGATCGCGCGCGACAGCACGACTTGCGCTGGTCAAGCGCGTGGCATGGGCCTGCATTGGAATCCCAATGGCCAGGCCCATGCGCACACCGGCTGTCTCAGAACCAGATGCGCACGCCGGCGACGAACCGGCTGTCGCGTGCAGGCTCATCGTCGATCGCAGCGCGGCGGGCGGTGTCGCCGAAGCTGCGGCTGTGCACCCAGCCGATATAGGGCGCGAAGCAGCGGGTGATTTCGTAGCGCAGCCGCAGGCCGACCTCGACCTGCTCCAGGCCGCTGTCGACGCCGCGCCGGTCATCATCGGTGAGGGCGATGCTGGCTTCCACACGCGGTTGCAGGATCAGCCGGTTGGTGAGCAGCACCTCGTACTCGCCCTCCAGCCGCAAGGCGGCGCGGCTGCCACTGCCGACGTAGAGCGTGGCTTCGGTCTCGAACTTGTAGGGTGCCAGTCCCTGCACGCCGAAGGCGGCCCAGCTGCGATGCTCGCCCGCCCCGAGGTCCTGGCGTGCACCGACCAGCAGATCCCACCATGGCGAGATGGCGTGGCCATAGAACGCCTCCACCGATGCGGCCTGCGTGCGCCCGTCCTGCCGCTCGCCTTCGCTGCGCAACCAGAGCCGGTCGATATCGCCACCGATCCAGGCGCGTGCTTCCCAGTCCTGGCCACTGCCGCGCGTGGTGTCGAAGGCTTCCAGCCGATCGAGCAGTACGTAGTGATTGATGCCTGGCGCGTGCATCGCATGGTGCTGCAGGGGTGCGAATGCCGCAGCGATTTCCTCGGCCGTGGGCTCGGGGATCGGCATGCGTGGCACTGCGCTGGCGGTGGGTGATGCCGGTGTTTGCGTGGTTGCTTCGGGATGCGGCGCGTGTTCCATCGCGGTGTGATCCATCGCCCCGTGCTGCGCCTGTCCGTGTTGCATCGACGCATGCTCCATGGAAGCGTGATCCATCGACGCGTGCTCCATCGCGTCGTGGTCGCTGTCTACCTGTGATTGCAGGGTGGGGTCCGGGTGTGGATTGGCAGAGGGCTGGTGTGCGGCATGCTGGACATCGGCGTGCTGCATGCCGGCGTGGTGCGTCGATGTCGGCGCTGCCGAAACGTCGGCGTGTACCGCGCGTTGCGCAGGCGTGCCGTCAGCAGCGTTTGTCGATGCCGATGCCGATGTGGTGCTGGAGTGCTGCGCGTGGTGCAGATGCGCATGATCCATCTGCATCGCATCTGCGCTCACCTGCGCGGATGACGGCGATGTCGCTGTTGCGATGGACGTCTGCGGCTGGGACGCCGTCGCCTGCTCAGCCATCTGCATTGCATGCGCGTCATCGGCATGCGCGGATGACGCCATCGCTGCATGCTGATGCTCCTGTGCAGCAGCCGATGCGCTCAGCAGTAGCGCGAGCAGCGCCACGTGTTGCGTATGCAGTGCGCTCATGCCTCCACCCGCACTTCGCGCATCATGCCCGCTTCCATGTGGTACAGCAGATGGCAATGGTAGGCCCAGCGGCCCAGCGCATCGGCGCGCACGCGATAGCTGCGGCGCGTGCCGGGCGGCATGTCGATGGTGTGCTTGCGCACCTGGAAGTTGCCGTCGGCGTCTTCCAGATCGCTCCACATGCCGTGCAGGTGGATGGGGTGCTGCATCATGGTGTCGTTGACCAGCACGATGCGCAGCCGCTCGCCGTACTGCAGCCGCAAGGGCTCTGCCGAGGCGAAGGCGATGCCGTCGAACGACCAGGCGAATTTCTCCATATGCCCGGTCAGATGCAGTTCGATCTCGCGCCCGGGCTCGCGTCCGTCCGGATCCTCGAACAGGCTGTGCAGGTCGGCGTAGCACAGCACCCGGCGGCCGTTGTCGCGCAGGCCAACGCCAGGGTCGTCCAGGCGCGGTACGGTGGCATTGCTGCGCATGTCGATCAAGGGATTGCCATCTTCGCTGGCAGGGTGGTGCGGTGTCTTGCTTTGCGCATCGCCGCTTGCATGCCCGTGCATCTGCGCGGTCGGCATCGGCATCGCCATCGCGTGCGCTGCATGCGGGTCGCTGTGCGTCGTGTCGGCATCGTGCATGGCGTGACCTGCATGCGCCATGCCATCGCCGTGCCCCATGTCCTGCATGGTGAGGATCGCGCGCGGATCCAGCGCCGGTATCGGCGCCTGCAATCCCTGCCGCACCGCCAGCGTGCCGCAGGCGAAACCGGTGCGGCCCATGTCCTGCGCGAACAAGGTAAACGCATCCTGGCCGATGGGTTCGACCAGCACGTCGAAGGTTTCGGCGGCGGCGATGCGCAGCTCGTCAACGCTGACCGGATGCACGTACTGGCCGTCGGCGGCCACCACGGTCATGCGCAGGCCGGGGATGCGGATGTCGAAGTAGGTCATCGACGAGCCGTTGATGAAACGCAGCAGCACCTTCTCGCCGGGGGTGAACAGTCCGGTCCAGTTGCCTGCCGGGGCGACGCCATTGAGCAGGTAGGTATAGGTGTTGGCGTTGACGTCGGACAGGTCGGTCGGGGTCATGCGCATGCGCCCCCACATGCCGCGATCGGCCAGTGTCGCGCGCAGGCCTTCTTCGCGCGCATCGCGCAGGAAATCGCCCACCGTGCGCAGCGCGAAGTTATCGTGGCTGGGCATCTGCTTGAGCCGCCGGAACAGCGCGGCCGGGTCCAGGTCGGTCCAGTCCGAGAGCAGCACCACATGCTCGCGGTCGTGCCGATACGGCGGCGGCGCCAGCGGGTCGATGACGATGGCGCCATACAAGCCAGCCTGCTCCTGGAACATCGAATGGCTGTGATACCAGTAAGTGCCGGACTGGCGCAGCGCGAAGCGGTAGTGATACTCCTGGCCCGGCGCGATGCCGTCGAAACTCATCCCCGGCACGCCATCCATGTTGGCCGGCAGCAACAGGCCGTGCCAGTGCACCGAGGCGGGTTGGTCGGCCAGCGCATTGCGCACGCGCACGCTGACCGTGTCGCCCTCGCGCCAGCGCAGCGTGGGCGCCGGCAGGCTCTGGTTGACGGTGATGGCGCTGCGCGTGCGCCCGGTGAGGTTGACCGGCATGCGGCCGATCTGCAGCGATTGGTTGCTGCCACGCAACTCGGGCGTCGCCGGGGGGGCGGCACGTGCAGCGCCGCGCCACAGCCCGCCGGTGGCGGCGATGCCGCCCAGGGCAAGGCCTTGCACGAAGCGGCGTCGGCTCAGGCCCCCATTGGAGGGTGGATCGAAAGAAGTTGGATCGAACGACATGACATCTCCACTGCGGCCCACCCACGAAGGCGGGCGCATGCATCGCTGGGAAACCCGCGCAACACGCGGGCGGGACCGAGGACGGCCAAGGCCGTCAGCGCTCAGGCGATGGGAGGTCGAACCGGTTGCTCGGGCACCGGGCTGCCGCGTCCTTCGGCCAGGGTGGCAGGCAGGGTGGGGCGGCCAGGCAGGCCGGCGGGCACCGCAGGCAGGGTCAGCAGGGCGAGGCTGCAGTGCTGCAGGCAATCGCAGCTGCCCAGCTTGCAGCAATCGGCCGCGTGCGCGTGCCTGGCCTGGTCCGGGGTATGCGCCGCAACGGGTGGCTGCGTGTCCTCATGGCACGGCAACGCGGCCGGCATCGCCGCGTGCGCCATCGCTGCGGCCGACGCCGTCCCGGCCGAGGCCATGGCCGGCAGCGCCATGCCCACCGACGCCCAGGCGCCGGTGGCCGTATTGGCAACCAGGCACAGGCACAGCAGCAGGCGGAGCAGGCAACGCAGCACGGGCAGTCAGGGCGGCGGACAGATGCGGCCAGCATAGCACCGGCGCCCAGCTGTCCGCCCGATGACCCGCCCGCCGTGGCCACGCGCCAGGCAGCGGTAGAATTGGCGCTTCCTTCGCCGCACAGTCCTGCCATGTCGCAGCGCCAGTGGGTGGCCGCCGCCATCCAGAAGATCGAGGCCGATTTCAACCGTTCGGCCGACACCCACCTGATTCCGATGGACCTGCCGGGCTTTCCGGGCATCGACCTGTATTTCAAGGACGAGTCCAGCCACCCGACCGGCAGCCTCAAGCACCGGCTGGCGCGCTCGCTGTTTTTGTATGCGCTGACCAACGGCTGGCTGCGTGCGGGACGGCCGGTGATCGAGGCGTCCAGCGGCTCGACCGCCATTTCCGAGGCCTATTTCGCGCGGCTGCTGGGTGTGCCCTTCATCGCGGTGATGCCGGCGTCGACCTCGCCGGAAAAGATCGCCGCGATCCAGTTCCAGGGCGGCCGCTGCCACCTGGTCGAGCGTGCCTGCGATCTGGACAGTGCCTCGCACCAGCTCGCACGCGAGACCGGCGGCCATTTCATGGACCAGTTCACCTACGCCGAGCGCGCCACCGACTGGCGCGCCAACAACAACATCGCCGAATCGATCTTCAAGCAGCTGGCCGAGGAGCCGCATCCGATTCCCGACTGGATCGTCTGCAGCCCCGGCACCGGCGGCACCAGCGCCACGCTGGGCCGCTATGTGCGCTATCGGCGCCATGCCACCCGCATCCTGTGCGCCGACCCGGAAGTGTCGGTGTTCTTCGACGGTTATTGCCGCGCGGTGGACGGGCAGTGCCCCAAGGAGCTGGCCATCACCGGCGGCTCGCGCATCGAAGGCATCGGCCGCCCGCGGGTGGAGTCCAGCTTCATCGCCAGCTGCGTGGACATGATGATCAAGGTGCCCGACGCCCTGAGCCTGGCGGCGATGCGCCATGTCAGCGCCACGCTCGGCCGCCGCGTCGGTGGTTCCACCGGCACCAACTTCGTCGGCGTGCTGCAGGCCGCCCAGTGCATGCGCCAGGCCGGCCGCAGCGGCTCCATCGTCACCATCCTGTGCGATGCCGGCGAGCGCTATGCGCACAGCTATTACGACCCGGCCTGGTACGCGGCGCGCGACATCGACGTCACCGACAGCGATGCGGCCATTGCCATCGCCGTCAATGGCGGCGACTTGCCGGCGCTGCCTTGTGCAGCGCTGGAATGACCGCCATATCCTGCACGCCGCTGGCAAAACCGTTGCGTATCGCAACCTCTGCCAGCACCTCATCCTGATTCCTGATCCAGTCCACTGCCGGAGCGCCCCATGACCAACCCGCTGCTCGACCTGTCCGGACTGCCGTCCTTCGATGCGATCCGCCCCGAGCACGTGGGCCCGGCGATCGATCAACTGCTGGCCGACGCCGAGGCCGCAGTGAAAGCGGCCGAGCAGGTCAGCCCGGTCAGCTGGGACAGCTTCGTGGTGCCGCTGGACGATGCCACCGAGCGGCTGTGGCGCGCCTGGGGCCAGGTCGGCCATCTGCAGGCGGTGGTCAACACGCCGGAGCTGCGCGAGGCCTACAACAGCAACCTGCCCAAGCTCAGCCGCTTCGGCAGTGCGCTGGCGCAGAACCTGGCGCTGTACGCGCAGTACAAGGCGCTGGCCGACGCGCCGGAAGCGGCGCACTACGACGCCGCACGGCGCAAGGTGCTGGAAAACGCGCTGCGCGATTTCCGCCTCGGCGGTGCCGAGCTGGATGACGCGTCCAAGGCCCGGTTTGCGCAGGTCCAGGAAGAACTGTCCGCGCTGGCCGCCAAGTTTTCGCAGAACGTGCTCGATGCCACCGATGCATGGTCGTACGTGAGCGAAGACGAAAGCGAGCTGTCCGGCCTGCCCGCCGAAGTGATCGCCGCGGCACGCGCCGCTGCCGAAAAGGACGGCGTGCCGGGCTGGAAGCTCACCTTGCAGATGCCGTGCTACCTGCCGGTGCAGACCGATGCGGACAATCGCGAACTGCGCGCGCGGCTGTATCGCGCCAACGCCGAGCGCGCCTCCGAGTTCGGCGATGCGGCGCTGGACAACAGCGCCACTATCGATCGTATTCTGGCCCTGCGCGCCGAGCTGGCGCAGCTGCTCGGGTTTGCCAGTTACGCGGAGTATTCGGTCGCCACCAAGATGGCGCAAAGCCCGGACGAAGTGATGGGCTTCCTGCGCGATCTGGCGGTGCGCGCCAAGCCGTATGCGCAACGCGATCGCGCCGAACTCGAAGCCTTCGCACGCGATGCGCTGGGCCTGGACGAACTGCAGGCCTGGGATCTGGCCTACGCCAGCGAAAAACTCAAGCAGGCGCGCTACAGCTTCTCCGAGCAGGAGGTGAAGCAGTACTTCACCGAGCCGAAGGTGCTGGCCGGCCTGTTCGATGTGATCCACAGCCTGTATGGCCTGACCGTCAAGCTCGATCGTGCGCCGGTCTGGCATGAGGACGTGCGCTTCTATCGCCTGGAAGATGCGCAGGGCGCGCTGGTCGGCCAGTTCTATCTGGACCTGCACGCGCGCGAAGGCAAGCGGGGCGGCGCGTGGATGGACGATTGCCGCAACCGCCGCGACACCGCCAATGGCGTGCAGACGCCGCTGGTGTATCTGGTGTGCAACTTCGGCCGCGGCAGTGGCGATGCCCCGGCCACGTTCCGGCATGGCGAAGTCACCACGCTCTTCCATGAAATGGGCCACGGCCTGCATCAGTTGCTCACGCGCATCGGCGAACTGGGCGTGGCCGGCATCAACGGCGTGGAATGGGACGCGGTGGAACTGCCCAGCCAGTTCATGGAGAACTTCTGCTGGGAATGGGAGCGCGTGCAGGCGATGACCGCGCACGTGCAGACCGGCGAGCCGCTGCCGCGCAACCTGTTCGATCGGCTGCTGGCCGCGCGTAATTTCCAGAGCGGCATGTTCACCGTGCGCCAGTTGGAGTTCGCGTTGTTCGACATGCAGCTGCACAGCAGCTTCGACCCGACCCAGGACAACGTGCTGCAGCTGATCGAGCGCGTGCGCGACGAGGTGGCGGTCAACCGCCCGCCGGCATGGAATCGCTTCCCGCACCAGTTCAGCCACATCTTCGCTGGCGGATACGCGGCCGGTTACTACAGCTACAAGTGGGCCGAAGTGCTCAGCGCCGATGCCTACGCCGCCTTCGAGGAAGCGCCCGAGCAAGTGGCCGACACCGGCGCGCGTTTTCGCCATGAAGTGTTGTCGCGTGGCGGCAGCCGCAGCGCGGCCGACAACTTCCGCGCCTTCCGTGGGCGCGCGCCGAGCATCGATGCGCTGTTGCGGCATAACGGCATGGCCGGCTGAGCCGGGATTGGGGGATCGGGAGCGGGGAGTGCCAAGAGCGCGCGCTCGGCACACCGCCCCCAATTCCCGGTTCCGCGCGGCGCCTTGCGCCGTGCCTCACACCCGGCCGAACACCAGCGCCGCGTTGGTGCCGCCGAAGCCGAAGCTGTTGGACATCACCGTATTCAACGTGGCGTCCCGGGTCTGCCGCAGGATCGGGAAGCCTTCGGCGCGCGGGTCAAGTTCGTCGATATGCGCCGAGCCGGCCATGAAGCCGTCACGCAGCATCAGCAGGCTGTAGATCGCCTCGTGCACGCTGGCCGCGCCCAGCGAGTGGCCGGACAGTGCCTTGGTCGAGGACAGCGGCGGCACGTTGTCGCCGAACACCTCGCGCACCGCGCCCAGTTCGGTGACATCGCCCAGTGGCGTGGAGGTGCCGTGGGTGTTGAGGTAGTCGATCGGCTGCGTCAGGCCGTGCATGGCCATGTGCATGCAGCGCACCGCACCTTCGCCGCTGGGCGCGACCATGTCGGCGCCATCGGAGGTCACGCCATAACCGAGCAATTCGGCATGGATGTGCGCGCCGCGCGCGATGGCGTGGTCGTAGTCCTCCAGCACCAGCATGCCACCGCCGCTGCCGATGACGAAGCCATCGCGCTGCGCATCGTAGGGGCGCGAGGCCACCGCCGGGCGGTCGTTGAAGCCGGTGGACAACGCGCCCATCGCATCGAACATCACGCTCATGGTCCAGTGCAGTTCTTCGCCGCCGCCGGCGAACATCACATCCTGCGCGCCATGCCGGATCAGATCGGCCGCCGCACCAATGCAATGCGCCGAGGTCGCGCAGGCGGCCGACAGCGAATAGCTCAGGCCGCGGATCTTGAACGCGGTTGCCAACGAGGCGGAGACCGACGAGCACATCGTGCGCGGCACCATGTACGGGCCGACCTTGCGCACCCCACGGTTGCGCAGCAGATCGGCGGTTTCCACCTGCCACTGGCTGGACCCGCCGCCGGAGCCGGCAATCAGGCCGGTGCGCAGGGCGCTGACCTGCTCGGCATCCAGTCCGGCATCGGCGATCGCATCGCGCATGGCTAGATAGGCGTAGGCCGAGGCATCGCCCATGAAGCGTTTGAGCTTGCGGTCGATCAGGCTGTCCAGGTCCAGCGCCACCGCGCCGCCCACCTGGCTGCGCAGGCCGGCCTCGGCATGATCGGGCAATGCGGTGATGCCCGAGCGGCTCTCGCGCAAGGCGCTGGAGACGGTGTCCAGATCATTGCCCAGACAGGACGTGATGCCCATTCCGGTGACGACGACACGACGCATCAGAAATTCTCCGTTGAGGTGAACATGCCCACGCGCAGATCGTTGGCCGTGTAGATTTCGCGCCCGTCCACCAGCATGCGTGCATCGCTCTGCGCCATCACCAGCTTGCGGTTGATCACGCGGCTGACATCGATTTCGTAACTGACCAGTTTGGCGCTGGGCAACACCTGGCCGGTGAACTTGACCTCGCCGCAGCCCAGCGCGCGGCCGCGGCCTGCGGCGCCGATCCAGGTGAGGAAGAAGCCGGTCAGCTGCCACATCGCGTCCAGGCCCAGGCAGCCGGGCATCACCGGGTCGTCGATGAAATGGCAGCCGAAGAACCACAGGTCCGGGCGCACGTCGAGTTCGGCGCGGATCACGCCCTTGCCGTGCGTGCCGCCGCTGTCGCTGATCTCGGTGATGCGGTCGAACATCAGCATCGGATCGTTGGGCAGGCGGGCACTGTCGGGCCCGAACAATTCCCCGCGCGCGCTGGCCAGCAGCTGGTCGCGCGAGTACGCACTTTGACGAGTCATGACGAACGTTTCCTGCAAGAAGCGAAAGGCGAGGCGGGCAAGGGTGCATGAGGGCGCGCGGTTCAATCAAACGTTTTATCCGTACGCATGCGTGCTGTTTTCAGCCGCGCGCGCAGTGCGGCAACTGCGTTGTGCCGACACTAGCGAGCGCAGGCGACGGCCTTCGGCCAAGCGCGGTCAGGCGTGCGTACTCGGGGCAGGATGCTGGGAAAAAGACGCAGCGGCGCGTCCTGCCGACGCTTGCGTCCGTTCGCGCCCGGGCTGCCTGACCCGGCGCAAGGCGTGAGACGCGGCTGATTTATCATTGCCGGTACGCTTTCGGAGAGATGCCAGCTTGATGCGCAAGATCGTGCACGTGGACATGGATGCGTTCTACGCGTCCGTGGAGCAACGTGACGACCCATCGCTGCGCGGCAAGCCGGTGGTGGTGGCCTGGCGCGGTGCGCGCTCGGTGGTGTGCGCGGCCTCGTACGAAGCGCGCACCTATGGCATTCGTTCGGCCATGCCGGCGCTGCGTGCCGAACGCCTGTGTCCGGATGCGGTGTTCGTGCCGCCGGATTTCGCGCGCTACAAGGCGGTGTCGCGGCAGGTGCGCGAGATCTTTCATCGCCACACCGATCTGGTCGAGCCACTGTCCCTGGACGAGGCCTATCTGGACGTCACGCAGGCCAAGACCGGCATGCAGCTGGCCACCGAAATCGCGCAGCTGATCCGCACCCAGATCCGCGAGGAAACCCGGCTTACCGCATCGGCCGGCATCGCACCGAACAAGTTCCTGGCCAAGATCGCCTCGGACTGGCGCAAGCCCGATGGGCAGTTCGTCATCGCGCCCAGTCGCGTGGATGCGTTCCTGCTGCCGCTGCCGGTCAACCGCATTCCCGGCGTGGGCAAGGTGATGGATGGCAAGCTGGCGGCGTTGGGCATCGTCACCGTGGCCGATCTGCGGCTGCGCCCCCTGGAAGAACTGCAGGCCCATTTCGGCAGCTTCGGGCAGAGCCTGTACCGGCGCGCGCGCGGCATCGACGAACGCCCGGTCGAGCCGGATCAGGAGGTGCAGTCGGTGTCTTCGGAAGATACCTTCAGCGAGGACATCGCGCTGGAGGCACTGGATCCGCACATCCTGCGCCTGGCCGAGAAGACCTGGCTGGCCACGCGCCGCACCGAGCGTATCGGGCGCACCGTGGTGCTCAAGTTGAAGACCTCCAACTTTCGCATCCTGACCCGCTCGTACACGCCAGATCAGCCACCGGCCTCGCTGGAGGCATTGGCGGAGATCGCGCTGGCGCTGACCCGGCGCGTGGAGTTGCCCGACGACACACGCTATCGCCTGGTCGGTGTGGGCTTGAGTGGTTTCAGCGACGCAGAAGCGGGCGCGGTACAAGGCGAGTTGTTCGGCGAGATGCCGCAGGCACAGTGAGTGCGCGTGCCGTACCCGCGTTGCTGCGGGCGTGGCGTGCAGCGTGCAGCGATGACGGCAACCACGCGCGCCTGCGCACCTGCATCGGCGCCTGCATCGAACATCTGAGGCGCGCCACGGTGACGCGCCCTGAATCCCGTCGCTCGTACACTGCAGGCCGCTCCCCCAACGAGACTGTGCGCATGTTTCCGTATCCGCTGGTGATCTTCGACCTGGATGGCACGCTGGTGGACAGCGCACCCAATATCGCCGAAGCGCTCAATGCCACCTTGCAGGAACTCGGGCTGCAGCAGTTCAGCGAGGCGACGATCCGCAGCTGGATCGGTGAAGGAGTGCACGTGCTGCTCGCCACCGCCTTGCGCGAAGCCGGCGGCACGCACGATGCCGATACCGAGATGCCGGTGATGATGCGTCACTACCAGGCCAGCCTGCTGCACAACCCGCAGCTGTATCCCGGTGTTGCCGAGGCATTGGTTGGCCTGCGCCAGGCCGGTGCCACGCTGGCGTTATGCACCAACAAGCCCGCGCGCTTCATCGCGCCGCTGCTGGAGCATCTTGGCATCGCTGCGCATTTCAGCAGCGTGCTCGGTGGCGATTCGCTGCCGCAGCGCAAACCCGATGCGGCGCCGCTGCTGCACCTGGCCAGCCAGTTCCGGCTCACCCCGCAGCAGTGCCTGATGGTCGGCGATTCGGCCACCGATGCGGCGGCGGCAAACGCCGCGGCGATGCCGCTGGCGATGGTGCGTTACGGCTATCTGCGCGGCTTCGATGTGCACAGCGCCGGGGCGGTGGCGATCATGGATGACATGCGCGAGCTGCTTGCCTTGAAGCAGAACGCGCAAGGGGATCGGCACCGGGTGTAGACAGCGTCCAGCATGGCTTGCAGCAGCAATGCCGCGCTCGGCTTGCCGCCCTGGATCAACGTCGCAGGCCTGAGACCGGCAGCGTAAGCCAGCCGGCATGCGCACCTGTCTGCAATGGTGCGCGACGCCTTGCGACAAAGCGCTGCTCTGGTTCCGCCAGTGCCGCATGCCGCTCCGCTAGCGCGTTCGTTCCATTTGAGAATGAATCGCATCCGTGTAGAATGTGCGGACAATTTTGACTGCGTCCAGCGCCTGGCAAGCACATCATGCGCCTGCTGCACGCAGCCCCCCACGTATCACCTCAAGCCGTCGCCAGAGGTCCATCGCCTGTCGAGAGGTTTGAGAATGTCCGCATCACGCCGGTCATGGATGTCTGCGTCTGCACGTCGTCCCGTGTTGTCCCACCGTCAGCTGGTGCTGGCCATTGCGCTTGGCTGTGGCAGCGGCATCTGCAGCGCATCGGCCGAAGACGCCGCGGCCGAGCCGCAGTCGCTGGACACCGTGCACGTCACCGCCGCGCAGATCGCCCGCCAGGCCCTGGGGTCATCGGTCATCACCGCCGAGGACATCGAACGGCGTCCGCCGGTCAACGATCTGTCGCAGTTGCTGCGCACCATGCCGGGCGTCAACCTCACCGGCAACAGTGCCTCCGGCCAGTACGGCAACAATCGCCAGATCGATCTACGCGGCATGGGCCCGGAAAACACGCTGATTCTGGTCGATGGCAAACCGGTGGGGTCGCGCGATGCGGTGCGCATGGGCCGCAGCGGCGAGCGCAATACGCGCGGCGAAACCAACTGGGTACCGGCCGAAGCGGTGGAGCGTATCGAAGTGCTGCGCGGCCCGGCGGCGGCACGTTATGGCTCCGGTGCCTCCGGCGGCGTGGTCAACATCATCACCAAGAAGCCCACCGGCGATCTGACCGGCTCGATGAGCATGTTCGGCCTGGTGCCGCAGCACAGTGCCGAAGGCGGCGGCCAGCGTGCCGGCTTCCAGCTCAGCGGACCGCTGAGCGATACGTTCTCCTTCCGCCTGTATGGAAACCTCAACAAGACCGATCCGGATTCGCTGGAGCTCAATCGCCGCTTTGCCAGCAGTGCCGCCGCGGTGCCGCCGGCCGGGCGCGAGGGCGTGCGCAACAAGGACATCAACGGCCTGCTGCGCTGGGATCCGATGGAAGGCCAGGTGATCGAACTCGATGCCGGCTTCAGCCGCCAGGGCAATCTGTACGCCGGTGATCGTGCGGTCAGCGCCGATGGCCTGGCTGGTGCCGATCTGGGCGCACTGTTCGGCAGCGAAACCAACACCATGATCCGCCGCACCGCCTCGCTGACCCATCGCGGCACCTGGGCGCTCGGTACCTCGCGCCTCACCGCCGCCTATGAAGGCACCGACAATACCCGCCTCAACGAAGGCCTGGCCGGCGGGCCGGAAGGCTCCATTGCCGCCAGCCTGCTCAACTCCACCGCCACCCTCGACAATCTCAACATCGACGGCGAGTTCAACATGCCGCTGCAGGCCTGGGCCGAGCAGGTGCTGACGCTGGGTTTCGAGCGCCGCCAGAGCCGCCTCAGCGATGCGTATTCGATGTCGCAGATGGTGAGTGCCGGTGGTGGTTTCCCCGGCCTTCCCGACGGGACGCGCAGCCCGCGCAGCGAGGCCACGCTCAGCGCGGTGTATCTGGAAGACAACATCTACGCCAGCGAGCGGCTGACGCTGACGCCGGGTGTGCGGCTGGATCACCACAGCCAGTTCGGCAACAACCTCAGCCCCAGCCTCAACGTGCAGTACAAGCTCAGCGAAGACTGGTTGCTCAAGGGCGGCATCGCGCGCGCCTTCAAGGCGCCCAACCTGTACCAGTCCAACGCCAATTATCTGTATTACACGCGCGGCAATGGCTGCCCGGTGCTGTTCCCCAATCTCGGCTCGGGCTGTTATATCCAGGGCAACGATGATCTCGATCCGGAGACCAGCATCAACAAGGAAATCGGCGTCGAGTGGGCGCCGCAGACCGGTCACCATGCCTCGCTGACGTACTTCCACAATGCCTACGACGACAAGATCGTCGCCGGGATGGTGCCGGTCGGGGTCACGGTCGACCGGCGCGGGCAGGTGTTCCAGTGGACCAATGCGTCGGAAGCGATCGTGCAGGGGGTGGAAGGCAATCTCACCCTGCCGCTGCTGGGCGAGCAGGGCCGCGTGTTGAAGTGGAATACCAATGTCACCTACATGATCGAGAACAAGAACACCGCCACCGATCAGCCGCTGTCGGTGATCCCGGAATACACGGTCAACACCACGCTGGATTGGCAACCGACCCAGGCCTTGTCGCTGCTGCTCACAGGGACCTTCTACGGCAAGCAGGAGTCGGCCACGCAATCGAGCACCAGCGGCGGTGCCATCGCCCCCGACTCGCGCGACCCCTACGACCTGTGGGGCGTCAGCGCGCGTTACCGGATCACCCGCAAGGTCAGCGTGGGCGTCGGTGTGGACAACCTGTTCGACACCCGTCTGTTCCGCGAAGGCACCAACAACACCGGCGGCGCGGCGGGGGCGGCCACCTACAACGAGCCCGGTCGCGCGTATTGGGCGAGCCTGAGTTTTGGTTTCTGACAGCAATACGGCAGCGCGCGCGAACGTGGGCGCACGACGAGGAGAACATGCAGTGACGCGACATGATTCCTGGTGGTTTGCCTGTGCCGGCTTGCTGATGTGGATCGTCGGCACGGTGCCGGCTTTCGCACAGCCGGACCTGAGCCGCACGATCGGCAGCACTGTCGCCGATCGCCCCAGTGCCTCGTATGTCTTCAGCGCAGTGCGCCTGGATTCGGCCGATGGCCAACGCCATTACCGCGTGCGCATTGCCACCCCCAAAGCGGCGCCGCCGGCGGCGGGATATCCGGTGGTGTATCTGCTGGATGGCAATGCGGCATTGATGGAACTGGATGAGCGCCTGCTCGACAGCCTGTCCACCCACGGCGATGCGCCGGTGCTGGTGTTCATCGCCGACGACAGCGCGTTGCGCATCGATGCGGTGGGGCGCAGCCTGGACTACACGCCTGCGCGCTACGACGACGGGCGGGTGGAAACCGATCCGCTGAATCCACAGCGCAGGACCGGCGGTGCGGCGGCATTCACGCAGCTGATCGCCACACGTATTCGCCCGCAGGTGGAAGCGCGCGTGGCGGTGGATCGTCAGCGGCAGACGCTCTGGGGCCATTCGTATGGCGGGCTGTTCGTGCTGCAGGTAGTGCTGACGCAGCCGCAGCTGTTCCAGCACTACGTCGCGGTCGATCCGTCGCTGTGGTGGGACGATGGGTTTGTCGTGCAGCAGGCCCAGCGTGTGGTCCAGCAAGCCCGGGACGCCTCGGCAGACACACAGCAAGCCACGCGTCGTCTGACGCTGCTGGCAGGCGAGGGCGGAGCACCGGCGAACCCTGCAAGACCGGATCGTCCGGGGCGGCCGCGTGCAGATCCGCAGGCCGCACAGCATCTCGTAGCGCTGCTGTCGGCGTTACCGGGCCTCACCGCCGAGTACCGACCGCTGCCCGGCCTCAGCCATGGCCAGACGCTGGGCGCATCGCTGGCACCGACGTTGCGCGAGGCAGCGGCGCGTTGACGACACTCCATCAAGCAGGCGATCAAAGCGACGCCGTGCTGGGCATCAACAGGTGCGCTCTCGCCGATCGCAGCGCTGGCACCGCACGCATGTGGCGGCGGCCACCCGGCACAGGCGCTCAGTCCTCGTGCGTCTGGCCCAGGTCCGCAGTGTCGTCGTCTGCTTCGCCCATCTCACCATGTGTGTCGTCGTTGTCGGCACGTGCGTAGTGCACGGTTTCCACCGGCCCGGCGACCGCGCGGCCGCGCACCGGCAACAGCGCGCTCGCCGCTTCGTATTCGGCCAGCAAGGCATGCCGGCGCGCTTCCGGCACGTCCTGCCAATGGCAGTCGGTCAACGCGCCTTCCAGCGAATACAGCAGGTTGAGGCTGGGCTTGAAGCCGGCGCGGCGTACCTTGACGAATGCGCCCACCGCGCCTACCGCCTGCAGATCCTGCTGCGTGCGCAGGCCGACCTGGCGCAGCCACGCTGCACTTTTCGGGCCGATGTTGCGCAGCCGTTCGGTGGTCACGTCAGCGCGCCGACAAAGACCTGCGCGATGGCTTCCAGGCCGCGCTGATCGTCGGCGTCGAAGCGATCCAGCTCCGGGCTGTCCAGATCCAGCACGCCGATCAGCGCATCGCCCTTGACCAGCGGGATCACCAGCTCCGAGCGCGAGGCCGAATCGCAGGCGATATGCCCGGGGAAGGCATCCACGTCGGCAATACGTTGACTCTGCCGGGTGCTGGCGGCCGCGCCGCACACGCCCTTGTCCAGCGGAATGCGCACGCAGGCCGGCAAGCCCTGGAACGGCCCCACCACCAGCTCGCGGCCGTCGTAGAAATAGAAGCCGGCCCAGTTGAGCGACGGCAGCGAATTGAAGATCAGCGCAGCCAGATTGGCGGCATTGGCGATCCGATCCGGCTCGCCGTGCACCAGTGCCTGGGCCTGGGCGGTGAGCTGGGCGTATTGTTCCGGCTTGCTGCCGGTCAGCGAAGAGGTGGCGAACATGGCCGAAGTTTAGCAGCGGCCGTCCGCAGCGGCATTGCGACTCAGCCGCGCGTTCGGATCCGCACGCTATGCTGCGCGCCCCCACGGCAACCGCGGCGCGGCCGCAGGAACACACGCATGCAGCTTCCGGCGTTGTATGTCACCGGCACCGACACCGGCATCGGCAAGACCATGGCCAGCACCGCGCTGCTGCACGCACTGCGTAGGCAGGGCCGCACGGCGGTGGGCATGAAGCCGGTGGCCAGCGGTTGCGAGAACACGCCGCAGGGCTGGCGCAACGAGGACGCGCTGGCGCTGCAGGCCGCCAGCGCCCCGCAACCCGACTACGCCACCCTCAATCCCTATGCCTTGCCGGCACCGCTGGCACCGGAACTCGCTGCCGCCGATGTCGGTGTGACCCTTGCGCTGGAGCCGATCGCCCAGGCCTTCGCGCAACTGCGCGCGCAGGCCGAGGTGGTGGTGGTGGAAGGTGTCGGCGGCTGGGCCGCGCCCTTGAGTGCCGACCTGGACCAGGCCGACCTGGTGCGCGCGCTCACGCTGCCCGTGGTGCTGGTGGTCGGCATCCGGCTGGGCTGCATCAATCACGCACGCCTGACCGCTGCGGCGATCGCCGCCGACGGGCTGGACTGCATCGGCTGGATCGCCAACGAGATCGACCCGCAGATGGAGCGCATCGAGGAGAACATCGGCATGCTGCACCAGCGCCTGGCGATGCCGTGCTGGGGCCGGATCCGCTGGGCACCCGGTGCCGTCGCCGCCCGCCAGGCGCAAGGGCTGCAGCTGCCAGCCTAGTTAGAGCCGGTCATTGCATGTTCTGCTGCTGCGGACAGGCTCTTCATCGGCCCGGGCTGCGGCCCGTGCGCGCGGCCGTAGAGATCACGGCCGTGCTTCACCTCGCCGCGCCTGCACTTCCGGCAAATGGGCGGTGCGCCGTCGTTCCCGTGCACCCGGCTCCGTACGCTCACTGCGGCGGCCCGCATGCCTGCGCTGGATCGAAGACGCCCGCACAGAAAGCAATAAAAAAGCCCGACAGAGGGAGGGATCTGTCGGGCCGGATTGCATGGGGGGAGGGACCCATGCAAAGACGCTGAATGTTGGCGGCCGTTACCTGCGCCGGTTCTTGCCTGTTGCGCCGGCCTGTTCGCTGCCGGTGTCGAACTGCTGCTTTGTAAACTGTCCAAGCTCGCTGGACATCTTCAATCCCATCCCGACCACTTCCTGATTGGCCGAAGCCAGGCGTTCCAGGTTGTCGCGGGCCAGTTGCAGGCCTTTTGGCCAGAGCGTCTGGTAGGCACCCAGGTCGCGTGCCTGCGCAAACTCACCGAAAAACGTGGTGGTTGCGTTGACGTTCTGCTCCAGCGTGTCCAATGCCAACTGGTTGGCACGTGCTGCGACAGAGGCGAACTGACTGGTGAAGCTGTTTTCGAACTGCGCCGACATTGCGAACCCCTCGGGGAAAGCCGTGACCGTTTGTTGCGTTGCAGCATACGCGGATATTGTTGCGATGCAACACGTTTGCTGAAAATTTCCGAAATCGCCTGGAAAATGGCGTGGAATCAATTAATTATCCGTGCCGCAGAAATGGCAAGGCCGCCCGGGAGGCGGCCTTGGGTCACAGACTGCGCTACGTGATCAGCCGCGATAGCGGCAGCCGGAGGTGCAGGTTTCGTGCACCACGATCTCGCTCAACTGCGGCAGCGCCGGCTTGAGCTGGTTCCAGATCCAGATCGCCAGCCGCTCGCTGGTCGGGTTTTCCAGCCCCTCGATGTCGTTGAGGTAATGGTGGTCCAGGCGGTCGTAGATCGGTTGGAAGGCGGCCTTGATGTCGCCGAAATCCATGATCCAGCCGGTCTCGGCACCGGGTTCGCCGCTGACATGCAGCTCGACCCGGAACGAATGCCCGTGCAAACGGGCGCACTTGTGGCCAGGCGGCACATTGGGAAGCCGATGCGCGGCTTCGAGCGTAAAGACTTTGAAGATATCCATGCGCGCCATTGTAAGTGCGCTGGTGCCTACCGGGCTGCCCCGAGCGCGGCGACACAACGGACTGGCGCGCCCGCGTGGCATCCACAACATGGGTTGGCCGCACCGCGCTGGAGCGCCACACCCGATCGGCCGCACAAGTCCGACGCGCGCTCTGCCGCGTCCGGCCAGCGGCGTGTGTCACCGCGCGTCATATCTCTATGCAGATCTGTAATTTTTGTTAATCGATTGCGCGTGGCCCACTGCAACACCCCCCATTCATGGAGGCCGTGCGTGAAGCGCCCGATGCCTTATCTGCTGTCCGCTGCCGTTCTGTCCGCGCTGATTCCCCTCGCCCATGCCGATGACGCGACACCCGGCGCGGGCAAGACCCTGGCCACCGTCAGCGTCACCGGCTCCAACATCAAGCGCACCGATAGCGAAGGCCCGAACCCGGTGCAGGTGATCGACCGCCAGCAGCTGGAGCAGTCCGGCAAGGTCACCGTGGCCGACGCGCTGCGCGCGATCTCGGCCAACACCGGCAACGCCACCAACGAAACCACCAACAACGGGTGGGCCTCCGGCTCGGCGGGCATCGGCCTGCGCGGGCTGTCGCAGAAGAACACGCTGGTGCTGCTCAACGGACGCCGCCTGGCCAACTACGGCTTTCCTGCCAATGGCCTGGGCGACACCTTCGTCAACCTCAATGCGCTGCCGCTGGTGGCGGTGGAACGCATCGAGGTGCTCAAGGACGGCGCCTCCGCCGTATACGGCTCCGATGCGGTGGCCGGCGTGGTCAACATCATCACCCGGCAGGATTTCCGGGGTGCCGAGCTGGGCTTGAGCGGCGGTGCCTCCGATCAGGGCGGCATGGACACCCAGCGTGCCAAGTTCATCGGCGGCATCGGCGACCTGGATAGCGACGGCTACAACATCCTTTTCAGTTTCGACGCCTACAACCGCGACCGGCTGGATCAGGACCAGCGCGCGCTGACCCGCTCGGGCATCTACACCGACCTGCCCGGCGGGCGCTGGAACGGCTGGTCGGCCAAGGGCGCCCGTTACCTGGTCGGTGGCCGCTCGGTGCCGATGCTGGATGCCCAAGGCAACTGCCCCGCCGGGACGGTGCTCACCGCCAGCGCACCGATCGACGGCCTGGCCGGCGACACCTGCGGCTTCAACCAGGCCGCGTTCACCACGCTGATCCCCTCGACCAAGCGCTACCAGGCCTACACCAACGCCACCTTC
This sequence comes from Xanthomonas sp. CPBF 426, assembly GCF_903989465.1. Taxonomy (NCBI): domain Bacteria; kingdom Pseudomonadati; phylum Pseudomonadota; class Gammaproteobacteria; order Lysobacterales; family Lysobacteraceae; genus Xanthomonas; species Xanthomonas sp. CPBF 426. The sequence goes on along the minus strand of NZ_LR861805.1, from coordinate 3,964,290 downwards.
CGGCTCAGCGACACCGTCGAAGCCTTCGGCGAGGCGCTCTACAGCGAGGTCAAGGGCGTGTCGATCTTCGGCTCCAGCCCGTACTTCACCCTGGAGGGCGGCCGCTTTGCGTTGAACGCCACCAGCGGGCTGGCCGAGCCGGTCTCTAATCTGCTGCCGGCCTCCAGCCCTTACAACCCGTACGGCAGCGCGGTGCCGATCGAATACACCTTCTTCGACCTGGGCCAGACGGTCAAAACCAATCGCTCGCAGTCCTACCGCTTTCTCGGCGGCGTGCGCGGCAAAACCGAGCGCTGGGATTGGGAAGCGGCAGCATTCGCCGCGCGCAGCACCGAGCATGAGACCGTCTCCGGCGGTTTCGCCAATCGCTTCACCCTGGCGCAGGCGCTGGCCGACGGCAGCTACAACCTGCTCGACCCGTCGGCCACGCCGCACTCGGTGATCGACGGCATCAACCTCAGCACCTTGCGCCCGGCGCAATCGACGCTGCGCGGCGTCGATGCCAAGGTGTCCGGCAACCTGTTCGAGCTGCCGGCCGGCAGCGTCGGGTTCGCCGCCGGCGCCGAGTGGCGGCAGGAGGAGCTGGTCTCGCGTAATCCCTGGCAGATCGACCAAGGCCTGCAGATCCGTCCCGCAATCGCCGCGGTGGATGGCGAGCGCAGGGTGTCGGCGCTGTATGCCGAGGTCAACCTGCCGCTGCTGCAGTCGCTGGAACTGCAGCTTGCCGGGCGCGGCGATCATTACAGCGATTTTGGCGAGGCGTTTTCGCCCAAGGCCAGCCTGCGCTGGCAACCGCTGGACGCCGTGCTGGTGCGCGCGGCCGCCTCGCGCGGCTTTCGCGCACCTTCGCTGTCGGAGAATGCGGCCAGCACCAATATTTCCTACGGCTCGGTGGTCGACCCGTTCGATCCGGACGTGCCGGGCTCGCGCCAGAATCCGACCTTCTTCACCGTCGGCAACACCGCGCTCGAACCCGAGCGCACGCGCAGCTACAACCTTGGCGTGGTGCTGTCGCCGTGGGCCGACACCAGCCTGAGCGTGGACTGGTACAAGATCGAGCTGGAGAATCTGGTCGGCACCGGCAACAACGCCACCATCGTGCAGAACAACGACCCGGCCGACGTCATCCGCGACGCGCGCGGCACGCTGGTGGCGGTGTACAACCGCTACCAGAACCTCAGCGAACTGACGACCTCGGGGATCGATGTGGAACTGCGCCAGCGCTGGCGCACCGAAGCAGCTGGCAACTTCGGCCTCAATACCGCCTATACCCACGTGCGCGATTACCGTCGCCCCACCGTGGTCGGTGGCCCGTTGCAGGATTACGCCGGCAGCAATCTCGGCCCGTCGCTGCCACGCAACAAGGCCACCACCACGCTGGACTGGAACCTGGGCACCGTCAGCGCCGCACTGACCTGGTACTACACCGGCGGCTACGACCAGAAGGCCAGCGCCGCGGCCACTGCGGTGCAGTCGCGCGTGGGCGACTACAACCAGTTCGACCTGTATCTGGGGTACACCGGGATCGACAAGCTCACCCTGTATGCCAAGGTCGAGAACCTGGCCGACAAGCAGCCGCCGGTGGATGCCTCGTTCCCGGGCATTCGCGCCCCTTACGACTTCACCCAGTACGACCTGCGTGGGCGCTACTTCACCGTGGGCCTGGACTATCGATTCTGATCGGCACACGCACGGCCCATGCACGCCCGTGCGATGGTGCGTGCGTGCGCCAGCGTGCTGTCTTAACCCAATCGCCGTTCGCCCCCGGACACTCTTCAAGGAACTCCGATGACGTCTTCGCAGCATGCCTGGCTGCTCGCCCTGGCCTTTGTCGCACCTTCCCTCGCCGCCCAACCTGCGGCCCAACCCGTTGCGCTGCCGGGTTACGACGCCGCTGCCGCACAGGCGCAGCGCGCGCTGGAAGCGCGTTTCGATAGCGGCCTGAAGGACGCCGATTATCGTGGCTGGTTGAAGCAATGGGCGTCGGCGCCCAATCACGTTGGCGCGCCGCACAACCTGGAGAACGCCCGCGATCTGCAAAACCGCTTGCGCGGCTACGGGTGGGACGCGCGCATCGAAACCTTCCAGGTGCTGTGGCCCTCGCCCAGGAGCTCGCAGCTGGAACTGCTCGGTCCCAAACCGTATGTCGCGCGTCTGAAGGAGCCGCCGCTGCCAGGCGACAGCACCTCCACTCAAACCGAGAACGTCTTGCCGCCCTACGTCATCTACGGCGGCAATGGCGATGTCACCGGCGACCTGGTCTACGTCAATTACGGCATCGCCGAAGACTACGAAGCGCTGGCGCGCAACGGCGTGGACGTGCGCGGCAAGATCGTCATTGCCCGCTACGGCAAGGGCTGGCGCGGGCTCAAGCCGCGGCTGGCGCAGGAGCATGGCGCGATCGGCGCGATCATCTATTCCGATCCGCGCGACGACGGGTATTTCCAGGATCGGGCCTATCCGGATGGCCCGGCGCGCAATCAGTGGAGCGTGCAACGCGGCTCGGTCGCCAATTTCGCCATCTATCCCGGCGATCCGCTCACTCCGGGCGTCGGCGCCAGCAAGGGCGCCAAACGCCTGAGGGTCGACCAGGCCGGCAGCGTGTTGAAGATTCCGACCCTGCCGATCAGCTGGGGCGACGCGCAGCCCTTGCTGGCCGCGCTGGGCGGGCCGGTGGCGCCGGAGGACTGGCGCGGCGCGCTGCCGATCACCTACCGCATCGGCGGCGACGACACCGCGCGCGTGCATCTCAAGGTGGATGCGGACTGGGGCAGCAAAACCATCTACAACGTCATCGCCACCCTGCGTGGCAGCGAGTATCCGGACCAGTGGGTGGTGCGCGGCAATCACCGCGACGGCTGGGTGTTCGGTGCGGCCGATCCGCTCTCGGGCACCACCGCCTTGCTGGCCGAAGCCAAGGCGATCGGCGAGCTGGCCAGGCAGGGGCAGCGCCCCAAGCGCACGCTCGTCTATGCCAGTTGGGATGGCGAGGAGGCCGGCCTGCTCGGCTCCACCGAATGGGCCGAGCAGCACGCCGACGAACTGCGCCGCAAGGCGGTGCTGTACGTCAACACCGACGGCAACGGGCGCGGCTTTCTCAATGCCGGTGGCAGCCATGCGCTGCAGCGCCTGGTCAACGGCGTGGCGGCGGACCTGCGCGATCCCGACAGCGGCGTGAGCGTGCTCGAACGGCAACGCGCCCGCGCCCGTATCGATACGCTGGCGGCCACTGCCAAGCCGGCGCAGAAGGACATCGCCAGGCAGGTCGCGGCCGGCGGCGACGTGCCGCTCAAGGCGCTGGGCTCGGGCAGCGACTACAGCCCGTTCCTGCAGCATCTGGGGCTGACCACGCTGGATCTGGGCTATGGCGGGCAGGGTGGCGGCAGCGGTGTCTATCACTCGCTGTACGACTCCTACGATTACTTCGCGCGCTACATCGATCCGGATTTCAGCTATCTGCCGCTGTTGTCGCAGACGGTCGGCCGCACGGTGCTGCGCGTGGCCAACGCGCCGGTGTTGCCGCAGCGCTTCGGCGACTTCGCCGATGCGGTGGCCGGCTATGCGCAGGAACTCAAGCAGCAGGCCGACAGCGACCGCACTGCCGCACGCACCCAGGCCGAGTTGTTGCAGGCCGGCGCCTATGCGGCTGTCGACAACCCGAACCGGCCGCAACGCGCACCGGAGCCGAAAGCCGCGGTGCCGCAGATCGACTTCGCCGCACTTGATCAGGCCATTGCCCGCCTGCAGGCCAGCGCCAAGCGCTATGACGATGCACTGGCATCGCGCGGCAGCGCCTTGGATGCACGCGCGCGCGGCAAGCTCAATGCCTCGCTGCAGCGCATCGACCAGACCCTGCTGGCCCAAGGCGGTCTGCCGGGCCGGCCGTGGTACCGCAACCTGATCTACGCCCCCGGCCTGGCCACCGGTTACGAGGTCAAGACCCTGCCCGGCATCCGCGAAGCGCTGGAAGACCGGCGCTGGGAGGATCTGAGCGCCTACATCGTGCAGACCGCCGTGGTGCTGGATCGGTATCGCGAGGCGATCGATCGCAATACGGCGTTGATCGAGGGTTAGGGACGTGACGGACTGCGTCGGGTGTTTACGCGCAGTCCTGTTCGCACCGCATCGCCTGCGCCGTGCCCACAAAAAAAGCCGCCCCGAGGGGCGGCTTTTTCAGTGCAACGCAGACCTGGGCGCCGGTCGTGCCGGCGCACGGGATTTTCAGCGCGTGCCGCCCGGACGCTGACCGCCACGGCCGCCATCGCGACGGCCTGCGCCGGCACCGGCAGCAACACCGGCCTGACGCGGGCCGCTGCTGCGCTGGCCACCGGGCTTCTTCGGGCCGGCATGCGCATGCGCCTGACGCGGTGCATCGCCATGCGGACGACGCGCGTGGCTCTTGCGCGGCGCGCGATCGCCACCCGGCTGCTCGGCACGACCCGGCGCGCTATTGCCCCAACGGATCGGGGTCTGCGGCTCGTAGCCCGGCACGTCGCGGATTTCCACATCGCGGCCCAGCATGCGCACGATCTGGCGCAGCAGCTTGGCTTCGTCCTGCGCCACCAGCGAGATCGCCTCGCCGGTGGATCCGTTACGGCCGGTGCGGCCGATGCGGTGCACATAATCCTCGGCCACCATCGGCAGGTCGTAGTTGATGACCTTGGGCAGCTGGTCGATGTCGATGCCGCGCGCGGCGATATCGGTGGCCACCAGCACGGTCACGCGGCCGGCCTTGAAGTCGCTCAGCGCACGCATGCGCTGGCCCTGGCTCTTGTTGCCGTGGATCGCCGCGGTCTTGATGCCGGACTTCTCCAGGAACAGCGCCAGCTTGTCGCTGCCATGCTTGGTGCGGGCGAACACCAGGGTCTGCTCGCGGCTGTCCTGCGCCAGCAGGTGCAGCAGCAGGTCGCGCTTGCGCGCCCCATCGACCGGGTGCACGCGGTGGGTGATGCTCTCGGCCACGGTGTTGCTCGGGGTGACCTGGATCTGCATCGGGTTGCGCATGAACTCCAGCGCCAGCTGCTTGATGTTCTCTTCGAAGGTGGCCGAGAACAGCAGGGTCTGGCGGTCCTGGCGCGGCAGCTTGGTCAGGATGCGCTTGATCGAGGGCAAAAAGCCCATGTCGAGCATGCGATCGGCTTCGTCCAGGATCAGCACTTCGATGCCGGACAGGTCCACGCTGCGCCGCTCGATATGGTCGATCAGCCGGCCCGGGCAGGCGATCAGCAGGTCCACACCACGACGCAGCGTGTCCAGCTGGTTGCCCATGCCCACGCCGCCGTAGATCACCGCGCTCGGGATGCGCAGGTACTTGCTGTAGCCGCGCAGGCTGTCGTGCACCTGGGTGGCCAGCTCGCGGGTGGGGGTCAGGATCAGCGCGCGCGGCTTGCGCGGGCCGTTGACCGGCTGTGGCGAGGTGCCCAGGTGCTGCAGCAACGGCAGGCCGAACGCGGCGGTCTTGCCGGTACCGGTCTGTGCGCCGGCCAGCAGGTCATGGCCTGCCAGCACCAGCGGGATCGCCTGCTGCTGGATCGCAGTGGGGGTTTCGTAGCCCTGCTCGGCCAACGCGCGCAGCAGGAAGGGCGCCAGGCCCAGGGATTCAAAAGACATCAGGAAGCTCCAAGTAAAGCGTCGCCACCAGGACAGGCCCGGAGCGCAAACGCATTGCAGATGCAAAAAGGTGAGGCTCGGAGCGTTCCCGTGAACCGCGCTGCGAGATGGTGGAACAACCCAATCAAGGAACGATGGGTTTGTCGGCACCACGAAAGGCGTCGGGTGGGGCGGGCGAGCGGATCGATCGATCCTGGCCTCGCCGGCTGTCCCTAAGGGAAACGGACGGCCGCATGCAGACCGGGCCAGTGTACGCGCGTTTGGCGCGCTGCACAAAAGGTCAGTTCCCCGGTTGGGCTATGGGTCAGTTGTTTCAGGTGCAACCACCCTTGTGGCAGGCCGTACAATCGACCGATCAGCCACAGCATTGGACGGTCATGAAGCTAGGTTCCCTGAAGGAAGGCGGCCGCGATGGCAGCCTGATCGTGGTCGCGCGCGACCTGCGCACCGCGGTTCGCGCCACCGGCATCGCGCCCACGCTGCAACGCGCGCTGGAGGACTGGAGCAATGTCGCGCCGCGCCTGAATGCCTTGTCGGCCTCGCTCAACGAGGGCAGCGCCGATGGCGTGTTCGACCTGGATCTGCAGGCGCTGGCCGCACCGTTGCCGCGCGCCTACGAATTCGTCGATGGCAGCGCCTACCTGCCGCACGTGGAGCGCGTGCGCCGCGCGCGCAACGCCGAGGTGCCGGAGAGCTTCTACACCGACCCGCTGATGTACCAGGCCACCAGCGCCGGGTTCTACGGCCCGCGCGATGCGATCAAGGTGATCAGCGAAGACCACGGCATCGACCTGGAGGCCGAAATCGTGGTGATCACCGATGATGTGCCAATGGGCGCCTCGCCCGAGCAGGCCGCCGCGCATATCCAGCTGGTCGGCCTGGTCAACGACGTGTCGCTGCGCAACCTGATTCCGGCCGAGCTCGCCAAGGGCTTTGGCTTTCTGCAATCCAAGCCGCGCTCGGCGCTGTCGCCGGTGTTCGTCACCGTCGATGAGCTGGACGAGGCCTGGCGCGGCAACAAGGTGCACCTGCCGCTGGTCACCCACGTCAATGGCGCCTGGTTCGGCGCGCCGGAGGCCGGCAACGACATGCAGTTCGACTTCGCCCAGCTGATCGCCCACGCCGCCGGGACCCGGCCGCTGTCGGCCGGCACCATCGTCGGCTCCGGCACCATCGCCAACCAGGACACCACGCTGGGCGCCTCGTGCTTTGCCGAACAGCGCGTGGTGGAAACCCTGCGCGACGGCGCGCCGCGCACGCCGTTCCTGTCCTTCGGCGACGTGGTGCGGATCGAGATGGTCGCCGCCGATGGCGTCAGCATCTTCGGTGCGATCGAACAACGCGTCGAACGTCAGCCGCTGCCATGACATCGGCGCGTGTGCACGCACAACAGCGCATGCGGGGCCGGGCATGAGTGCGCCACTGGAATTGTTCTCGTACTGGCGCTCCAGCGCCGCGTACCGCGTGCGCATCGGCCTGCACCTGAAGGCGCTGGCCTACCTCGCGCATCCGGTGCATCTGGTCCGCGATGGTGGCGAGCAACACGCCCCGGCGTATGCGCAGCTCAACCCGCAGGAACTGGTGCCGACGCTGCGGCACGGTGCGGTGGTGGTTCCGCAGTCGCTGGCGATCCTGGAATATCTGGAAGAGGCGTTCGCGGACACCACGGCCCTGCTGCCGGCTGCGCCGGCCGAGCGCGCCCGCGTGCGCGCCCTGGCGCAGCTCATCGCCTGCGATGTGCATCCGCTCAACAATCTGCGTGTCACCCAGCTGCTGGAGCGCGCGTTCGCGCTGGACGTCGCGCAACGTCAGCACTGGACCCGGCACTGGATGCAGCGCGGGTTCGCCGCGCTGGAAACGCAACTGGCGCGCGATGCGCACACCGGGCGCTTCTGCCATGGCGATACGCCAGGCCTGGCCGATTGCGCGTTGATTCCGCAGCTGTACAACGCGCATCGCTTCGAGGTCGATCTGGCGCCGTATCCGACCTTGCAACGCATCGAGCAGGCCTGCCTGGCGCTGCCGGCCTTCGATGCGGCACGGCCGGAAATGCAGGTGGATGCGGTGGCGTGAGGGCAGGGTATCAAGCCCTCATCCGCCCTGCGGGCACCTTCTCCCGCCGCGCGGGAGAAGGGCATGTCGGGAAACCGACGCGCTAGTTTCCGGCCAGCTACTCCCGGGAACTGGCTCGCCGCTGGCGCATCAAGGCCCTCATCCGCCCTGCGGGCACCTTCTCCCGCCGCGCGGGAGAAGGGTCTGCCGGGACACCGACACGCTAGCAGCCGGCCAGGTACTCCCGGGAACTGGCTCGCCGCTGGTGCATCAGGGCCCTCATCCGCGCTGCGAGCACCTTCTCCCGCCGTGCGGGAGAAGGGTATGCAGGGGAGCCGACGCGTCAGCTTCCGGCCAGGCATTCCGGGCGAATGGCTCGCCGCTTTGCACGACCGCTGATCCTGGTGTCGCCATCAATGAGAGGAGAGGCTCGCAACGCCGGTCGAGGTGCTTCGGAGAGCGCCGTAGTGTGAGGGCCTTGGAGAAACGCAGGATGCGCTCTGGAGAAGGCAGACGATGTGCTTCGGAGCAGGTGAGGCGCTCTGGAGAAGCGGATGACGTGCTTCGGAGCAGGTGAGGCGCTCTGGAGAAGCGGATGACGTGCTTCGGAGCAGGTGAGGCACTTTGGACAAGCCGGATGATGTGCCTCGGAGCAGGTGAGGCGCCCTGGAGAAGCTGGATGATGCGCTTTGGAACAGGTGACGCTCTAGAGAAGGCAGGTGATGTGCTTTTTCGAGCGGGTGATGTGCCTGGAGAAGGCAGCAGCGCTGGAAAAGGTGCCGCCGACCGCAACGACGCCCGCCCTGAGCCCTTGGGTGACGTTCCGTGTTACCGACGTGTTTCTCCTCCTCCCGCGGGCGGGAGAAGGTGGCGCGCAGCGCCGGATGAGGGTGCCTGCGGCAGCGCCAGCACGCCGGAAACCCAGCGCCGGCAGCCGTGATCCATCAGTGCTGCCGCATGCCGCGTCTCGCTACCGAATCCATCAGATAAAGCCGTGGCTGATCTTCGGTGTCGCTGCCGTTTCGTAGTCCGCATACGGGTCGTGCTCGCCGGAGCCGCCCTCGGACAGGCGGAACTTCAGCGCCAGCCCGTCGCGCGAGTCGGCCGCGCGCAGCGCTTCCTCCTGCTCGATTTCGCCGGACTTGACCATGCGGAACAGGCACTGGTCGAAGGTCTGCATGCCTTCTTCCAGCGATTCTTCCATCGCCTGCTTAACCTCGTGCACCTGGCCGCGGCGCAGCAGATCGCGGATCATCGGCGTGTTGAGCAGTACCTCGGTCGCCGGCCGGCGGCGTCCGTCCACGCCCTTGACCAGGCGCAGCGACACCACGGCGCGCAGATTCAGCGCCAGGTTCATCAGCACGTTCTTGTGCGCGCTCTCGGGAAAGAAATTGAGGATGCGCTCGATGGTCTGGTCGGCATTGTTGGAGTGCAGCGTCGCCAGGCACAGGTGGCCGGTCTCGGCGAAGGCGATCGCCGCCTCCATGGTCTCGGCGTCCAGGATCTCGCCGATCAGGATCACGTCCGGCGCCTCGCGCATCGCGTTCTTCAACGCGCTCTGGAAGGCATGCGTGTCCAGGCCCACCTCGCGCTGGTTCACGATCGACATCTTGTGCTTGTGCAGATACTCGATCGGGTCCTCGATGGTGAGGATGTGCCCGGTGGTGGTGCTGTTGCGGTGGTCGATCATCGAGGCCAGCGAGGTCGACTTGCCCGAGCCGGTCGAGCCGACCACCAGCACCAGCCCGCGCGGGGTCATGATGACGTCCTTGAGCACCTGCGGCAGGTTCAGCTCTTCGATGCTGGGAATCCGGCTGCGGATGGCGCGGATCACCATGCCCACCTCGCCACGCTGCTTGAACACGTTCACGCGGAAGCGGCCGGCGTCCTGCAGGGCGATGGCCATGTTGAGTTCCAGCTCGCGCTCGAACTGCGGCACCTGGCCTTCGTCCATCAGCGAGTAGGCGATTTTCTTGACCATTCCCGGCGGCAACCCCGTATTGCCGAGCGGGTAGAGCTTGCCTTCGATCTTGATGTACACCGGCGCGCCGGTGGTCAAGAACATGTCCGAGGCATTCTTCTCGGTCATCAGCTTCAGGAAGTAGCCGATATCCATGCGCAATGGTTCCCCAACAAACAGCAGCGTCTCGTTGCAAGTACGCCGCAGGCTTCCGACAATGGCCGTGCTCGAGACTTCTCGCTACGGCTCCCCTAATGACGGCTAGCTTCGCATACTTGCGGCGATCCCTGTATGGCATCGCCTGTTTCATGGTTCTTTCCTCTCCCGCTGCTGCCCAGGTGGCACCGGAGCTCACCGCCGCCGAACAGGCCGTGCAACGCGCCACCCAGGCCGATGCCGACCAATACGCCCCCGACCTAGTCAACCTGGCCCGCCAGGAACTGATGCAGGCCCAGCAGGCGCAACTGGACAAACGCCAGCGCAAGCAGGTGCCGCAGATCGCCTTGCGCGCAGCGGCCGACGCCGACCTGGCCAAGGCGCGCAGCGAAGAGGCGGTGGTCACCGCCCAGCTGGAACAACGCCGCAAGGAAGTGGCGCAGCTGCAGAACAGCCTCAACACCGGGGAGGCCGGCCGATGAAACTGCGTCCGCTCCTCTATCTTGGTGTGCTGAGCCTGGCCACGCTGCCGCCGCTGGCGATGGCCGCCAAGGACGACCCGCAGGCCGATGCGCTCAACCGGCGCCTGGCCGCGCTGCAGAACGACCCGCAGACCAACGACCTGGCCCGCTACGAGCGGCTGCAGGCGCAGCAGAGCGTGGCGGCGCTGGCCGAGGCCAAGCGCCGCGACCGCGACGAACTGGTGTTCCTGGCCGATCGCCGGGTCGAAATCGCCGAACTCACCGCCCGCACCGCGCTGGCGCGGCGCGAACTGGATCGGCTGGAGGGCACCCGCAACGACCTGCTGATCGAAGCCAGCCGCCGTGACGCCTCGCGTGCGCGCCAGGAGGCCGAGCGTCTGCGCGTGCAGGCGCAGATCCAGGCCGAGGAGGCCGAGCGCATGCGGCAGGCGGCCGAGCAGGAGACCCTGGCCCGCCAGGACGCCGAGCTGGCGCTGACCAGCGTGGCCGGCAAGCAGACCGCCAAGCTCAATGCGGCCCAGCAAAAGGCCGTGCAACTGGCGCATGAAGAAGCCGAGCTGGTGGCCGGGGCCAAGTTGCCATCCGCCAGGTTCGACAGCCGCGGCGAAGTGTTTTCGCTGGGCAGTGGCGCGTTTGGTGGCAAGGCGGCGCTGTCCGGCGATGCCGCAGGGCAGGCCAAGGCGCTGGCCGAATACCTGAACATCGGCAAGAAGGGCCGGGTCAGCATCGTCGGCTACGACAGCGATGCGGCCACGGCCAAGAAGCGGGCCGAAGCGCTGCGCGACGCGTTGGTGGCTGCCGGCGTTGCCAGTGCGCGTCTGCAGGTCAATGGCACCAAGGCCGCCGCCAGCAAGACGCGCGCTGCCGAGGTCGTTGTCTCGCCGTGATGCAAGTGGTTGGAAGTTAAGGTCTTTTAACCCGGGCATGACGCCCGGTTGAACCGCGGTCACTGATTGGCACAGGGAACGGCAAAAGCGGCCGTTCCGGCCTTGAACCCCCTCCGCGACCGGCGTAGGGTCGTACTCCCGGGCAGCACTCCGCTGCCTGGACGTACGGAGGGCCGGGCCAGTGACGCAAGGGCACGCATCAACGCAATTCGGCGGACAGCGTGTGGGTTCCGCCAGTGCGCCTGCCATTGTGATCCGTGAGTCTTCCATCCCCAAGCAGCGCCCCGTGCCGCCCGCGGCCGGGGCGTTCTTGTTTTAAGTGTTTCAAGTGAAGGAGGTAACGCCATGTTCGAAGGGCAACCGCAGACCGAAATCGACGCATTGGTCAAGTCCGATCCCGAGTTCAAGCAGCTGTACCAACGCCACAAGCTCTTGAACAAGAAATGCATGGATGCCGAACTCGGGGTGCTCCCCATCGACGACGTGACCTTGGGCCAGATGAAGCGCGAGAAGTTGCAGGCGAAAGAGAAGCTCACCCGGATGTACGACCAGCTCACCCACTGATCCTTCCCCACCGTTAGAACAAGTTCACCGTCGCGGGCGGTGGCGGCCTCCTCGTCGGCTTGCCACCGTCCGCGTCTTTCTATGCGCAATCCGTGGGTCACGCGGCGGGCAAGATGGCGCCAACGCCCGCCCCGCGGCCGGACAGTCAGGTCATGGCAGCGCGCGTTGGGCCCGCCCGTTCACCGGCCGGCGCGATCGGTTCCAGTCTGAATGAGCATTCCCCAGCTGTTCGTCGGATAATGGGCGGCCAAGCCCCGCGCGACGCAGTGACGATATTCCGATGGCGATCCATTCCTCCGTACTCGAACTGATCGGCAACACGCCGATCGTCAAGGCACAGCACCTGGACACCGGCGTCTGCGAGCTGTTCCTCAAGCTGGAGGCGGCCAACCCCGGTGGATCGATCAAGGACCGCATCGGCCTGTCGATGATCGAAGCGGCCGAGCAGCGCGGTGACCTCAGCCCTGGTGCGACCCTGGTCGAAGGCACTGCCGGCAACACCGGCCTGGGTCTGGCACTGGTCGCCCAGCAGAAGGGCTACACGCTGATCCTGGTGGTGCCGGACAAGATGAGCCGCGAGAAGATCTTCAACCTCAAGGCCATGGGCGCCCAGGTGGTGCTGACCCGGTCGGACGTGGCCAAGGGCCACCCGGAGTACTACCAGGACCTGGCCGCCAAGATCGCCGCCGAGACCCCGGGCGCCTACTTCATCAACCAGTTCGGCAACCCGGACAACCCGGCCGCGCACGAATTCGGCACCGGCCCGGAAATCCTGGCGCAGATGGACGGCAAGCTGGACGCGATCGTGTTCGGCTGCGGCAGTTCCGGCACCATGACCGGCCTGTCGCGCGCGTTCGCCACCGCATCGCCGCAGACCGAGCTGGTACTGGCCGACCCGGTCGGCTCCATCCTGACCCAGTACATCGAAGAGGGCACGGTCAGCGAGAAATCCGGCAGCTGGCTGGTCGAAGGCATCGGCGAGGACTTCCTGCCGGATATCTCCGACTTCTCGCGGGTCAAGAAGGCCTATTCGATCACCGACGCGGAAAGCTTCCACACCGCGCGCGAGCTGCTGGCCAAGGAGGGCATCCTGGGCGGCTCGTCCACCGGCACCCTGCTGGCCGCCGCGCTGAAGTACTGCCGCGAGCAGACCACGCCCAAGCGCGTGCTGGTGTTCGTCTGCGATACCGGCAACAAGTACCTGTCCAAGATGTACAACGACTACTGGATGCTGGACAACGGCTTCCTGGAGCGTCCGCAGCACGGCGACCTGCGCGACCTGATCCTGCGCCCGTACAACAAGCGCGACACCGTGGTGGTCGGGCCGAAGGACCTGTTGACCACCGCCTACCAGCGCATGAAGCTGTACGACGTCTCGCAGCTGCCGGTCATCGATGACGGTGAGCTGGTCGGCATCGTCGACGAGAGCGACGTGCTGCTGCATGTGTACGGTGACGAGGCGCGCTTCCGCGACCCGATCTCCACCGCCATGGTCAGCAAGCTCGATCGCCTGGATGTCGCCTCGCCGATCGAAGCGCTGCTGCCGGTGTTCGACCGCGGCCAGGTGGCCATCGTCATGGACGGCAACCAATTCCTCGGCCTGATCACCCGTATCGACCTGCTGAACTACCTGCGCCGCCGCGTGCAGTGATCGCAGGCAGTGTCGGGTAGCGCCGCGCGCCCGGATGAGACGCGCGGCACCGGCCATTCAGACCTGCTTGCTACAATCCGCCACTTTTTCCGGGAACCTCCATGTCCAATCGCACCCCACCCAGCCACGATGGCGAGCGCGCACTGTCGCTGGCGACGCTGGCGATCCATGGAGGGCAGTCGCCGGATCCCAGCACTGGGGCGGTGATGCCGCCGATCTACGCGACGTCCACCTATGCGCAGTCCAGCCCGGGCGAGCATCAGGGCTTCGAATATTCGCGCACCCACAACCCCACGCGCTTTGCCTATGAGCGCTGCGTCGCGGCGCTGGAAGGCGGCATGCGCGCGTTCGCGTTCGCCTCCGGCATGGCCGCGACTTCCACGGTGATGGAGCTGCTGGATGCCGGCAGCCACGTGGTGGCGATGGACGACCTGTACGGCGGCACCTTCCGCCTGTTCGAGCGCGTGCGTCGCCGCACCGCCGGCCTGGATTTCAGCTTCGTCGACATGACCGATGCGGCCGCCTTCGAAGCCGCGATCCGCCCCGAGACCAGGATGGTGTGGATCGAGACCCCGACCAACCCGATGCTCAAGCTGGTCGACATCGCCGCCATTGCCGCGATCGCGCGCAAGCACGGCCTGCTGATCGTGGTCGACAACACCTTCGCCTCGCCGATGCTGCAACGCCCGCTCAGCCTGGGCGCCGACATCGTCGTGCACTCGGCCACCAAGTACCTCAATGGCCACTCGGACATGGTCGGCGGCATCGCGGTGGTTGGCGACAATGCCGAGCTGGCCGAGCAACTGGCCTTCCTGCAGAACTCCATCGGCGGCGTGCAGGGGCCCTTCGACAGTTTCCTCGCCCTGCGCGGCCTCAAGACCCTGCCGCTGCGCATGCGCGCGCATTGCGACAACGCGCTGGCGCTGGCGCAGTGGCTGGACACCCACCCCGCGATCGAAAAGGTGATCTACCCCGGCCTGGCCTCGCACCCGCAGCACGCCCTGGCCCAGCGCCAGATGTCCGGCTTCGGCGGCATCGTCTCGATCGTCCTCAAGGGCGGCTTCGACGCGGCCAAGCGTTTCTGCGAGAAGACAGAGCTGTTCACCCTGGCCGAATCCCTGGGCGGTGTGGAAAGCCTGGTGAACCATCCCGCCGTCATGACCCATGCTTCCATCCCGGTGGCCCGCCGCGACCAGCTCGGCATCAGCGATGCGCTGGTGCGGCTGAGCGTGGGGGTTGAGGATGTGGGGGATTTGCGCGGGGATCTGGAACGTGCCCTTGAGGCGTCTCGTTCTTCATGACTGCGTCGCCGCAACGACAGGACGTGTTCGCGTATTGGCGGAGCGGGCTGGCCGGCCTTCGCCTGCAGTCGTGGGTACGCCAACAGTCCTGGTTGCAGCGTATCTATCGCGTTTTCCCGCAGCGTTGGCGCGACCGCGTTTCTTCCACGCTGTCCGCCCGCTCTTTGGTTCAAACGCGATTTCAGCGCACCGCCGCCTGGGAGCTGTGCGCGAAAGGCGCTGAGGCTTCCTTGCCGATGGACGCTGATATCTCCGTCACCCGGATTCCATCGGTGGGGATCAACATTGTCGGCTATCTCCGTGGCGAATTCGGGCTGGCGGAGAGCGCAAGGATGTATGCGCGTGCGCTGATCAGCGCGCGCGTTCCCGTGTCGTTGTATGACCTGGACATGGGACTTGCGCACTCCTGGGACGACCGGAGCCTGGATGGCCTCATCGACCAGCGCATGCCGCACCAGGTCACCGTCGTCTTCGTCAACCCCGACTACCTCCAAGCCGCGTTCGAGAAGATCGGCCGGGCCCGCATGGACGGGCATTACGTCATTGCGTGCTGGTTCTGGGAACTTGAAGTGATTCCGCCAAGTTGGCTGAGTGCCATTGCGCTGGTGGACGAGATCATGGTGGCCTCACGATTCATCGAGGATGCGTTCCGCAGCGTGACCGACAAACCGATCATGCGACTTCCGCTGCCGCTCTCTGACCAGCCTGATAGCGGTTTGCAGAGGCAGGACTTCGGGCTGGACCCGGAAACCTTCGTCTTTCTTTTCACTTTTGATTTCCACTCCTTCGTGGCCAGGAAAAATCCCCAGGCCGTGGTCAATGCATTCAGGCATGCGTTTCCCGTCGATCGCAACGATGTGCGTCTGGTCGTGAAGTCAAGCAATGGGCATATGTACCCCGAACAGATGGCGGAACTCCTGAGCCTGGTCGCAGCTGACAAGCGGATCCTGCTGCGGGACGAGGTGATCGACAGGATGCATGTGCGCGCGCTGCAGCGATGCTGTGACGTGTATGTATCGCTGCATCGGGCCGAAGGCTTCGGGTTGGGGCTTGCCGAGTGCATGTCACTCGGTAAGCCGGTCATTGCAACGGGCTGGTCGGGCAACATGGAGTTCATGACGGACAGCAACTCCTGCCTCGTAGACTACGACCTGGTGCCGGTTGCGGGCCGATATCCGGAGTCGGATGGCGCGCGCTGGGCAGAGCCGCGCATCGCATCTGCCGCAGCTGCGATGCGTCGGCTTGCGGACGACCCGTCACAGGCGCGGCGGCTGGGCGAAGCAGCCAGGGCCGATATCTGCGCAAGGCTTGCTCCCCGAAGCGTAGCGGAGCACCTGCTGGCAAGGGCTGCGAAGGTGGTCGCGTCAACGCACTGACGGTGACTGGTTTTGTCGACCCTGTGATGTAGCGATCTGGTTACCCCGCTTCACCAAAGTAGTGAACACTTTCAGAGGTAGCAACGTTGGACATGATCCGGTCCGTATGGGCCTTCCGATACTTCATCCTGTCGTCGATCAGGAATGACCTGCGTCTGCGCTTCCTGCGCAGCAAACTCGGCGCATTGTGGATGATCATTCACCCGCTCATGCAGGTGCTGATCTTTGCGACGATTCTTTCCGAGGTGCTGGCCGCGAAGCTGCCAGGCGTCAATAACAAGTTTGCTTACGCCCTGTATCTGATGGCCGGAACGCTTTGCTGGACCCTGTTTGCCGAATGCATTGGCAAGTGTGTTTCATTGTTCGTGGATAACGGCAATCTGATGAAGAAGCAGGCCTTCCCGCGGATATGTCTCCCACTCATTGCCGGCGGCACCGTCATGGTGAACAACCTGCTGCTGTTCCTGGCAATCATCATCGTGTTCGCGATTCTGGGGCACACCTTGGGGCCGCAGGCAGCCTGGCTGCCGCTGCTGATGCTGCTGACATTGGCTTTCGCGATGTCGATCGGATTGCTGCTCGGCGTCTTCAACGTCTTCGTGCGTGACATCGGGCAGGTCGTGCCGGTCGTTCTGCAGGCAATGTTCTGGGTGACGCCTATCGTTTACACCATCGATATCCTTCCCGCGCAGACCCAGGAACTCTTCAAGCTCAATCCGCTGTTCCCGCTTGTCAGCGCTTATCAGGGAGTACTTCTTTACGGGCGTTCCCCAGCGTGGATCGAGCTTGTCCCGCTCATGCTGGCGACCCTCGTCCTGTGTGTTGTGTCAATGATTGTCTTCCGCCGAGCGAGCGCTGAAATGGTGGATGCCCTATGAGCCCTGTGTTGATGGTTGAGGGGCTGGGGAAGTCCTACCGTGTCTGGGGTAGCGAGTGGCTACGCGCCGCCAGCTGGTTCGGGTTGAAGGTCAAGCCGCGAGAGGAGCACTGGGTTCTGCGGAATGTCGGGTTTTCGGTCGCTCCGGGTGAGTCGATCGGGATCATGGGGCGCAATGGCGCCGGAAAGAGCACATTGCTCAAGCTGATCACCGGTACCTCGCAACCTACCGAAGGACGCATCATCCGGCATGGCCGTATCGCCGCGATTCTCGAGCTCGGCATGGGTTTCAATCCGGACCTGAGCGGCAGGGAGAATGCCAGACATTCTGCCGGGCTGATGGGTTACACATTGGAGCAAATCGACAAGGTGTTGCCCGAGATACAGGAGTTTGCCGAGATCGGAGAGTACTTCGATGAGCCGGTACGCACCTACTCAAGCGGTATGCAGGTACGCGTCGCGTTTGCGGTGGCCACCGCATTTCGGCCCGATGTACTCATCGTCGACGAAGCATTGTCGGTGGGCGATGCGTATTTTCAGGCGAAGTGCTTCAAGCGCATCCAGTCTTACAAGGACGAGGGCATGACGCTCATCCTCGTCAGTCACGCGGTCGGAGATGTTGTCAAACACTGCGACCGTGCCATTTTGATCAAGGACGGTAGCGTGCATGCCGATGGGCCCTCGCGTGAGGTCTCCAACCTTTATCTGGACGAGTTGTTCGGCAAGAAGCCTGCATCGCTTCAGGCACAGGCCGATGATGCGCCAGGCCAGATGCACGCTGGCGATGAGGATATCTTTCATACGCGCCCTTACTACAATGCCGGTGAACATCGCTGGGGGCAGGGCGGTGCGCGAATACTCGATTATGTCGTTGTCAGCGGCGGGGAAGAGTTTCCTGCTCGCGTAGAGAGCGGTACCAGGACGGTATTTTACGTCAAGATCGCCTTCGATCAGGATTTTGACAGTGTAGTGCCCGGGTTTTTGATTAAAACCCTCGAGGGTCTATTCCTCTACGGCACCAACTCCTTCCTTTCCAGTGAGGGGCGGTCCGGGATTTCGGTAAAAGCGGGACAGGTCATCGTCTGCAAGTTCAGCATGCCTCTCGACCTCAATGAAGCGAACTATCTGGTCTCGCTCGGCATTTCCAGTGGTGACCCGCTTGTGGAATTGACGCCGCTGGATCGTCGTTACGACGCCATCGTGCTGAACGTCGCAAGAGGGATGCAATTCTGGGGGATGATGGACCTCAAGGCCGATTTCGAAATCGTAGAAGCGTTGTCATGACGGCGTCAGGATCTACCATCACATCAGAGAACATCAGTCATGACTGAAACAATGCATATTGGCGCGCGCGTGGCCGCTCTGCCTGAGAAATATCAGCCGATTTTCGGACACCCCGAGCTTTCGGAAGGAAGTTCGCGCGGCTGCGAAGACAGGTTTGTGCTGATTCGCGAATGTGCGCAAAGGCTCCAGGGAGAGCTTGGTCGCCCACTGCGGGTGCTGGATCTCGGCTGCGCCCAGGGATTTTTTTCATTGAGCCTGGCGGCCGAGGGGCATCAAGTCCACGGTGTGGATTTTCTGGATCTCAATGTCGATGTGTGCCAGGCGTTGGCCCAGGAGCACCCGACGTTCGCTGCGTCATTCGAGCACGGGACCGTGGAAGACGTCATCGCGCGGCTTGATCCAGACCAGTACGACCTTGTCCTGGGGCTGAGTGTCTTCCATCATCTGGTGCATTCCCAGGGAATTGCGCGCGTGGCGGGATTATGCCGCAAGCTCTCCGAGGTCACCGACGCCGGGATCTTCGAGCTGGCATTGCGTGAGGAGCCGCTGTACTGGGGGCCTTCTCTGCCGCACGACCCTGCGGAGTTGTTGACCGATTATGCCTTCACCAGATTGTTGTCGAGGCAGGCAACCCATCTGTCTTCGATTTCCAGGCCGCTGTACTTTGCCAGCAGCAAGTTCTGGTACGTGGGCGAGGCTGTCGGCAGGTTCAGTTCCTGGTCGGGCGAGGCGCACGCCTATGGGCGCGGAACGCATCAGTACAGCAGGCGCTATTATTTCGGCGACAAGGTGTTCGTCAAGAAGATGACGATGGGCATCGGTGGGCGCGCCGAAATCAATTGGCAGGAATTCAATAACGAGGTCGAGTTTCTCAGAAATCCTCCTGCATCGTATCCCGTACCACGGCTGATTGCGGCCTTGGACGATGCATCGGATTTGTTCCTCGTCAGGGAGATGTCCGGCGGACGCCTGCTTTCGGAGTTGATCGACGACGGCTCGCCCTACGATCCGGATAAAGTAGTCTCCGAATTGCTTGAGCAATTGGTAATGCTCGAGCGCGTGGGTCTCTATCACAATGATGTGCGTTGCTGGAATGTTCTGATGTCGCAGGAAGGCAAGGCCATTCTGATCGACTACGGCGCCATTTCTGCCGAAGCCACCGATTGCTCCTGGCTGGGCGACTTGTTGCTGTCCTTCCTGATTACGGTCAAGGAGATCCTGCAACGTCGCATTGTTCCGGCCAGTCCCGGTCGGGAACCGGCTTTGGACTTCATGACGCTTCCTCCTCGTTATCGCAATGCCTTCATCCAGGCATTTGGGGGAGACCAGGCACGCTGGACGTTTGCAGAGCTGCAAGAGTGCCTGGCGCGCTCTGAACCGGTCGCATTGCATGCGCCCGAATGGACATCGCTTTACAGCCACATGCAACAGGCGTTGCTGAGCTACAACACGCGCCTTGGCGCCCTCTATACCCAGAACGAGCATGACCGTGTTGAGCTCGCGGCACGCGCATCCTTGATTGAGCGCCTGCAGGTAGGTGCTCAGCAGGCCCAGGACAAGCTTGCAACCCTTCAGCTGGAAGCAGAGACGGCCGATAACCGCTACCGCGATCTGGAAAAGGTGAGTAGCGAACTGCAGGAATGGGCAAAAGATCTGGAAAGGCGCACTGCCGAAGCCGAGGACAGGGAGAAACAGCTCAACAGGGGCCTGGCGGATCGGGAGGCCGAGAATGCAAGGCTCGTCTCGCAGATTTCGGTGCTCGAGTCCGAGCTGGAAGAGCGTCAACGCGTTCGTGAACTGTCGGAACTGCTTGCCGCTGACCTCAGTCGACTGGTCGAAGAGCGCGATGGCATGCAGGTCAGCATGTCGGAGATGGAGCGCGTCAACACGCAGCAGCAGTCAACCATCGATGAACTGCAGGCGAAAATTGTTTCGCTGGTTCAGCGCGTCAATAGGTCGGAGACTGCCGGCGCCGCGGACGCACGCAGGGTGAAGGAGCTGCAGCTGGATCTGTCCCATCGCTTGCAGGCCCTCGAGGACGCACGTAGCCGCATTCGTGAACTTGAATTGGCAGTGGATATGCTGGAGGGCCAGATCGGAGAGCTTCATACGAGCCGCTCATGGCGTGTGACAGCACCTTTGAGATGGGTCACCATGAAGGTGACCAAGCGTGGCGGACCTCTCGTGGTTCATGCGCCGCAGCGGCTGGAGCGCACAGAGCCTGTGCTTGCGGAGGACGAGGTGGCAACGCCCGCCGATGTGGCCATCGACAAGCAGCTGGCAGCGCTGGATCAGTTGGGTAGCCGGATCAGGAAATCGAAGAAATAAGGACAGGGATTGCCATGTACCGGCAAGGACATCATGAAGGGGAATGTAGGTGAAAAGAGTTATTGTGCTTGGCGCGCAAGTGCCGTTTGTCAGAGGCGGCGCGGAGCTGCTTAACGAAGAGCTTGTCAAGCAAATCAATCTGTGGGGCAAGCAACGCCAGGTCGTCGCAGAGCTGGTGCAGTTGCCCTATAAGTGGTATCCAGAAACAGAAATTCTGTCTTCCATGCTCGCATGGAGGTTGTTGAATTTGAACGAAAGTAATGGTCAGAAAATCGACCTGTGCATTTGCACCAAGTATCCGACCTATGCCGCCTCGCATGCCAATAAGGCGCTTTGGCTCGTGCATCAGCATCGAGTGCTTTATGACCTGGAACGTACGCGCTTCGATCAGCCCCACCTGACCGCGAAGGATTCGGCGGTGCGTGATGCCCTGCGAGCGTCCGACCGGGAGTTGCTGGCGGAGATCGAGCCTCGATATACCATTTCTCAGACGGTTACCGACCGTCTGCAGCAGTACAGCGGTCTGGGCTCTGAGGTTCTCTATCCGCCGTCGAAGCTGGCGCCATTCATCACCTCGGGAGACTATGGCGACTACGTGCTGTGTATCGGTCGTCTTGAGGTGATGAAGCGTCCCGACCTGCTGATCCGGGCCGCGAAGCATGTCCCCCATGCCAAGGTGGTCATCGCCGGAACCGGTGCCAGCGAGTATGCCCACTCCCTGGCACCGCTGATCCGCGAGCTGGGCCTGACGGATCGCGTCGAGCTTGCAGGTTTCGTGGAAGACGAGAAACTGCTCGAGCTGATTGCCAACTGCCGTGCGGTCTTCTACTCGCCGGTGGATGAGGACTATGGTTTTGCGACGCTGGAAAGCTTCGCCGCCTACAAGCCGGTCATTACGGTTGACGATAGCGGTGAGGTGGGCAGGATCGTCGAGTCCACCGGCAGCGGTTGGGTCACAAGTCCTACACCAGAGGCGATCGCTGAGAGCCTGCTCGATTGTTATGCGAAAGGACCGGCGCAACTTCGTGCATTGGCTGAGGCTGGTCAGCACATGAGTACCTCCATTACCTGGGATCGCGTGATAAGCAATCTGGTGGAGAGCCGGCTTTGAGTACGCCGTTTCGCATCGCGATGGTCGGGCCGCATCCTCCGGAGCGCTCAGGCATTGCAGAGTACACGGCAGGTCTGTCGAACCTGCTGCGAGATCAAGGGCTGCAGGTCGATGCGATTGCACATGCCGATCTTGTTCGCCTCGGGATGAACAACACCGTCCACAGACTGCTTGGAGCGGATGCGATCGTTTACCAGATGGGTAACCATCCAGCGTTCCATGGATGGATGCTTCCGTTGATGGCAGCAGCGCCGGGAATCGTGCATCTGCATGACCTTGTATTGCATCATATGGCCGCTGGCGTTCTGAATGAAGAAGGCCGCCTTCTCAACGGCGACTATTTCAATCTTCTGGAAAAGTGGTATTCCAGCACCGATGTAAGGAGCGCCAAACTGGCGCTTCGTAGCGGATCGCCCGTCTGGAATCGGGAAGATGTGGTGCGTTTTCCGCTGCATCAAGTGGCCACCAAACTGGCCACTGAGGTAGTGGTGCACTCACGCTATGCAGCCGATCAGATCGGCAAGGACTTTCCCTGGCTCCCCGTGACGGTGGTGCCGCAGTTGTACCCGACGGTCGCTCAGCATCGCATTCGTGACAATCTGCGCACCATCGCGTTGCTGGGCGGTGGGCATACGAATCGTCGCTTCGATTGGATTGTGCAGGCGCTGTCGGCGATCGACTCCGAACTGAATGGGCCGATCACGTTGGAAATCGCTGGTCAGGTAGAAGCAGCCGTACTCGATCAGCTGGAGAGTATTGCAGACCTGCGTAACGTGCAGCTGATCAATCATGGCCATCTAGACGACGATCAGTTCAGTAAGGTATTTGAGCGTGCGGATCTGATGATTGCCCTGCGCCAGCCAACGATGGGCGAGGCGTCGGCTGTCGTATGCAAAGCGATGCAGGCGGGTCTCCCCGTCATCGTATCGGATCACGGTTGGTATGCAGAGCTGCCCGCTTCGGTAAAAAAAGTCGCGCCGGATGCAGAATGCCCGGACGCTCTGGCAGCGTTGCTGCGTCAATTGACGCGCGACCCTGCAACCTACGCCGCTTGGGCCGAAGAGTGTTCCGATGCATCAAGACGGCTGGCGCTTGATCCTTATGCAGCCGCGGAAGGATATGCGCGGCTGCTGAGACGCCATCGGGTTGTTTCCGATTTCAAGGACTGTGTGGCTGATGCGGTCGCAAGCCTGAAGGTCGACATCGATTCTCCGCTTGCCGAGGAGCTGCATCGAATCGACGTGCTGAGCAGCCTGCGCGGGGATCGCTGGGTTAATCCGGCCCTGGCAGCATTGAAGGATCAGGAGCTGGATTCGCATGCGCGTGTGGTTGGGGCAACAGTGGGACCCTATCCCTACAGTGAGCCGTTGCCGGAAGAGGCCTTTCAGGGGCAGGCTGCCGTTGCTGAGCAGGAGGTGCTGGTTGCCGAGCCGTCCAGCATAATCTCGTTGCGTGTCGAATTGACCAACAACAGCGAGTACTCCTGGTTCAGTCCGCTCGGTCACGCATTGCGGCCGTTCGGCATTTATCTCGGACACTTCTGGATTCATGCCGAAACACCGACGGCGGTAGCCGAACAACCTCGCCATTTTATTCACGATGCGGTCGCGCCGATGTCTTCTGCAGTTCACGATCTCACAGTCCGCGCTCCGGCAGTCGCAGGTGACTACTACCTGGAGATTGATCTAGTCCAGGAGTCGGTCTGCTGGTTCAAAAGCCGTGGCTTTTCACCGGCCCGACTTCTCATTCGAGTAGAAGCCGCTCAATAATGAGCGGCGTGCTCATCCACCACAGGTCCTTATCCATGAAAAATCGTATGAAATCTCCTGTTTCCTTCGGCTCCGTCGCCGTCCTGGCGACGGTGATTGCGTTCACCGGCTGCTCGAAGGCCCCGGAGGCAGAACAGCCAGCGAAGGCCGAACCCCAGCAGGCCGCCCAGAC
The DNA here is from genome assembly GCF_903989465.1 of Xanthomonas sp. CPBF 426. Classification (NCBI taxonomy): domain Bacteria; kingdom Pseudomonadati; phylum Pseudomonadota; class Gammaproteobacteria; order Lysobacterales; family Lysobacteraceae; genus Xanthomonas; species Xanthomonas sp. CPBF 426. The sequence goes on along the minus strand of NZ_LR861805.1, from coordinate 3,940,710 downwards.
CACCGAAGCAGGCGGCATGTCGACTCCGTTGACGCAAGAGCAGGTTGGCGCACGCTACGCCATTGCCTCGGAGCCGGTACTGGTCAACAACGGCGAGCTGGTACGGGTTGCAGTGTCTGTCACCAATTCGGGCAAGGCCGCCATCAACTCAAAGGGCACACTGCCGGTCAATCTCGCCATCTCCCTGGTGGATGATTCCGGCAATGTCTCGAACCGGGACTTCCTGCGCGCTCCGCTTCCTGCCGAGGGCATTCCGGCGGGTGGCTCCGCTGAAGTGGTCGCAGATGTGCCCAGCCAGGCGGTGATCGGGAAAACGCTGCGATTCGGCCTCGTCCAGGAATCGGTGGCGTGGTACAGCGACTTCAAGGTGGATTCGCTCGATTATGGCCCCCTGACTTCGTGCCAGGACCAGGGCAAGGAAACGGTTTGTGGTGCGGGCGGAAAGCCTTTGGCCACGCGCTGAGACTCAATGATCATCGGAACGAGCCGCGTTCAATCCCGGCTCGATTCCGTAACTTATAAGTAACCAAGAGAGGGATGATGAAAACTGCGTTGATTACCGGCATTTCCGGCCAAGACGGTGCCTACCTGGCCCAGCTGTTGTTGGATAAGGGCTACCGCGTGTTCGGCACATACCGCCGTACCAGTTCGGTCAATTTCTGGCGGATCGAAGAGGTGGGAATTGCAAATCACCCTAATTTGCACCTGATCGAGTACGACCTGACCGACCTTGGTTCGAGTATCCGCATGCTCGAGAGCACGGGCGCCACCGAGGTTTACAATCTGGCGGCTCAAAGTTTCGTGGGTGTATCGTTCGACCAGCCGACGACGACCGCGCACATCACCGGCATCGGCCCGGTCCACCTGCTGGAAGCCATTCGGCAGGTGAACAAGGACATCCGGTTTTACCAGGCCTCGACATCGGAAATGTTCGGCAAGGTGCAGGCGGTCCCGCAGATCGAAAGCACGCCGTTCTATCCTCGCAGCCCTTATGGCGTTGCCAAGCTGTACGCGCATTGGATGACGGTCAATTACCGTGAGAGCTATGGCATCTTCGGCTCCAGCGGAATTCTGTTCAATCATGAAAGCCCGCTGCGCGGCCGCGAATTTGTGACGCGCAAGATCACTGACTCGGTGGCCAAGATCAAACTTGGACGCTTGGAATGCCTGGAGCTGGGCAATCTGGATGCCAAGCGCGATTGGGGTTTTGCGCGCGAGTACGTGGAAGGGATGTGGCGCATGCTTCAGGCCGATGAGCCGGATACCTTTGTTCTGGCGACAAATCGCACTGAAACCGTCCGTGATTTTGTCAGCATGGCCTTCAAGGGGGCCGGAATCGACGTCGAATTCCGCGGCAAGGATGCAGATGAAACTGCAGTGGATGTCGCTACCGGCAAGGTGGTGATGCGCATCAATGCGAAATTCCACCGTCCTGCAGAAGTGGATCTGTTGATCGGCGATCCCGAGAAGGCAACGCGCGTCCTCGGCTGGAAGCCTGAAACCACGCTGGAGCAGCTCTGCCAGATGATGGTCGAGGCCGATCTCAAGAGGAACGCGCATGGCTTCTCGTTCTGATCTGAACGGTAAGCGGGTTCTAGTCACTGGCGCGTCCGGTTTCACCGGCCGCTATGTGTCTGATGAACTGAAAAATCTAGGCTGCGAGGTGCTGGGGCTTGGCGGCTCCGATCACTCCGCACCGGACTGGGCTAGCGGCCTGGCCTCTGTCGACCGTCATTATCAAGTCAACCTGCTCGATCAGGATGCCTTGCGTGAGGTGCTGAAGACTACCCGTCCGGACATTATCATTCACTTGGCTGCGCTTGCGTTTGTCGGTCACGGGAGTGCAGATGATTTCTACAACGTAAATTTGATTGGCACGCGTCATTTGCTGCAGGCAGTGGAAGAGGCTGAAATTTCTCTCGAGCGGCTCCTCATCGCCAGCAGTGCCAATGTTTATGGCAACTCCTCGGAAGGGCGTTTGGATGAGTCGGTTGCTCCGGCACCAACAAACGATTACGCCATCAGCAAGCTGAGCATGGAGTACGTGGTTCGGCTTTGGCAGGGTCGGCTGCCTGTCACCGTAGTCCGACCATTCAACTACACGGGTAGGGGGCAGTCGGAAAACTTCCTCATTCCCAAGATTGTCTCGCACTTTGTCCGGCGAGAGCCACGGATCGAGTTGGGAAATCTGGATGTGTCGCGTGACTTCGGTGACGTCAGGGCAGTGGCATCGGCCTATGGCAAGCTGTTGCAATCAGCCGACGCCATCGGTCGTACAGTCAATGTGTGCTCCGGAACGGCTTATTCCCTTCGGGAAGTGATCGATCTGTGCACACAGATCACTGGCCATTCGTTGGAAGTCTCTGTGAACCCGAAGTTTGTGCGTAGCAATGAAGTCAAGATGCTATGCGGCGATAATCGATTGCTGCAGGAGCTCACCGGGAGCTGGACGTCTCCGCCGTTGCGGAAAACCCTGGAATGGATGCTCGAAGAAGGCTGAGTGAAGCTCGGCCTCGCGAAATGCTGGCAGCTGGCTGGCTTCGTGATCCATCTACGCGTATGCGCACGCAGAAGTCTGAGGTGCGGTGACTGATGTGGCCAGACAACCTACGTCACGTTCGGTATGACGTGACGTAGGTTGCTTGGTAGACATGCGATCAATGGTCGATCTGAGATACATGATTCCGCGGCGCGTGCTGTCAACCACGTGCAAGGGCGCGCACCTGATACGGGTCAGGTAACGCCAGGCCTGATTGCATTTGCTGGCTTGCCCGCCCACGGCCAGCGACTGCTAGGGCGTGCGGCCCAACAGCTGCATAGACCTGAGTGAAATGCCCAGAGCGCGCGCGTCCGAAGATATTCCAAGCTCGACTGGTGAGGCTGGACGATCGAAGTGCAGTTCGACCCTGACTTCATCGCCAGCCGCCAATTTTGGCAGGGCAATAGTGATCAGTTGCGGCTCTGGGGCCGATGCTGTGAGGGTTTGGTGCTGCCAGTTGCCACCATTCACACGAATACCAACATCCATGGATTGGCGTCGTGGGGCCCAAAGGCCACCAGCCTGCATGACCAGTCGAGCGCCTGCGTCTGCCGACGTTTCCATCCGCATTAAAAGGCCTGCATCCTCGCCGACGGACCATACTCCGAAGGGTTCATCTGTTGACCAGCCATTTGTCAGAAATGGCCTCAGGTCAGCAGGACCTATCCTATCACCTGCCGAAATAACCGCGGACCTGGTTGAAGCAGCATCCAGGGAGGACTCGGTCTCTCTTGCCGTACAGCCTGGAAGTAACAGGCATAAGACGGAAGCTAGAAGTGCAGCCTTAATGTCGCGATTGATGGCAATCATTTTGAATTCCGTATGCCAGTTGTGCTGAGGCGACGCATATTTCGTTCGGTCAGTCAGTCGACTCGATCGGAGCGAATTTGATCCAATCGAATGCCATGCCGAATCCAGAAGAGTGATTGTCGACCGGAAGCAGGAAGGTGGCCCTGTTGTTGCCATCTTTCAGGAAGGACGAGGGCAATTCTCCATAAAACTCATTGGAAGTGATCCAGCGGACCGGGACCACATGGCCGTTCACTGAAATCGCGAGCTTCTCAGGGTGTATGCCGGGGGCGATGGACATGACCTTTCCCCGAACTCGATAAACCCGGCCAGTTGGTTTTAGCTGGAATTGAAGCCATGGATTCTCAACGACGGTCCACGAGAATGAAGCATGTTCCATACGTCCTTCATGTTGCCACTGGGCATCCTGCCATCCGCGTCCCGGCGCAGGCACGTCCAAATTCCACCAGCGGCCGAAATCCCACCTAAAGCCTGCCTCCCGTTCCCTGTGGCGGAACTGATCGAAAGCCAGAGGCCAGGGAGACGGCGCGAGCATGGCGCGATAGCGCCGCGAAACGGCGTCGTTGCGCAACGAAAGCTCGTCTTTACGCGCACCACTTAGCGGTACAACGCCCTCTTCGGGAATGCGCACGATCTGCGTCCTGCTCTTGTCTGCGCGATACAGAACGCTTTGCGGCGGCGACTTATAGTCTGGTCCATCAATGGCTGGGCCTGAACTGAACTCCCAGTGGTCAGGGTATTCTGCGCATCGGCCGGTGCGGCCTCTTTCATCTGCGTGTTGCCAGTCGTTCTCAGGTTGATTGCAGATCTGTACCACGTCGATCGGCTTGCCGTACAAATAGGTTAGCGCGTTCATCATGTTTTCCCGGAGCATCCACACGCTGTTGATGAGGTGGGAGCCGTCGAGAATGAGAAGATCGCGGTCGTTGGCGATATCCGGCAGGCTTACAGCCACGTCCTGGAGGACTTTGCGTTCTGTATCAGAAATCTGTGAGTAGTGATGGAACTGGAACATTTGTGCCGCCATGCCCAGTACGATCAATACGGTGCCGAACACCATTGCCAGGGTTCGACGGGCTCCAGAAAACAGCATGACCAGAGCCACCGTGGCCAATGCTCCGCCTGGAGTCGCGAAGAGGAAGGTGCGTTGACTGATGCTGGTATGCGCGGGTGATGCAAGAAAGGGGAGATAGCCGACGGCGGCAAATGCCACGCCGGTAACGAGCACCCGTAGCGACCAACGCACGCCGATTTGCTTTTCCGGGGTTGGTGCGGAAAAGGGTTCGCGTATGTAGCGGAGCAGAGCCAACGCCATCAACGCAATGGCCGACAGGTACCAGAAGCTGCGGTACTCGACGAAGAGAATCCTTCCGGCGTCGATCCAACCGCCCACTACGCTTCGGCCGATGCCCGTGTAAAACATCACCAGGGCGCGCTCTTTAAGCAGGGCAATGCCACCGGCCTGGCTCTCTAACAGATGCCCTTGGTAGGTCGAGCCAGTCTTGGCAACGTAGTAGATATAGGCTAAGCAAGCCAATATGCCTATGCACCAGACCAGCGAAACATACCAGCGACGGAGGGGAAGTCTGACCGTCTCCACCAATCCGAATCGGCACCAGAGCAACAGCAGAGGCAAGATGGCGTATGCCAATGCCACTTCATAGATCAGCGTGGCAACAACCAACATTGCGGTAGACACAAGCGATACCAGGATCGCCCTGCTCTTGCCCATCAATTGACTTCCATATGCATGCACTATCCCTGTCACGCCGGCAAATGCCAGCAAGACAGACCAGTTGATATGGAAGGAGCGGAACGACAGCTGCATCGTATCTGCGGGATAAATGACCACCAGCAGCGCCAGCAACACGGCATAGAGCCGCGAGCGCAGCAGCCACCACCCCAGGATTCCGCCGCAAACACCCTTCAACACCAAGGCCAGCATCTGCAACAGATGCATGGCGAAAAAGGAGTTTGGCGATAGTTGGTACGCGATCGCATTCGGCAACAGCATGAGGGGCCGCATGCGGTGGCTGGGAAGCGGCCCACCCTCACCAACCACGTAGAACACGCCGTGGCGAGTGAACAGGTTCAGAAGATCCCATTCCTCGATATGTCCCATCATGTTGAAGCCGAAGGGAAGCCAAAGCAGCATGACGATCGCTGTGGAGCAAGCGATGAACAACATGGTGCGCTGGGAAGCGTCGTTGCGGATTAGGGGATTGGACATTCGATGGCTTGTTTGGTTGCAGTTGCGGCGTAGGTTGGATTTAGACGTGATCGCGACGTCGGTCCCGGTTGAACACCCAGAAATTCATCACGAGAAACACCACGACAGGCACGACGACGGCCGAGAACGCAATGCCCCACGCGTAATGCAAGTGCAGACTGTTCACAGCCACGCCCATCCCGATGATGGACAAGGCGAGGTTGAAGCTGTGCAGCAAAATGAAGCGCAAGCCTTCCGAACTCAGATGACCAGAGGACACGAACGTGAAACTGCGGTGCGCGACGAAATTGATTGGCACCAACACCAGGTAGCAGAGCGCCGTGGCCATGGTTGGCTGCATGCCAAGCTTTGATACAGCCACCCAGGTAAGCACACTGAAGGCGACGGTACTGGCGCCACCAACGATGCAAAAGCGCAGAAAGCGTGCGGCCAGGGCGCGATGGCGCTGTGATATCACTTCACGGTCTCTTGCTCTTGGCCTACGTTGAGCTGTTGGCCCTTTATGTATTGGGGACGATTGCTGACGTTGAGCAGCACGCGCCCTACGTACTCGCCCACCACGCCCAGCGCGAGTAGCTGGATGCCGCCCATGATCAATACCGCAACGATCAATGACGTCCAGCCGATGACGGTGTGCGGCCAAAGCAGCTTCTGCAGGATCAGCACGATGGCGCACAGAAAGCCGAGGCCGGAAGAGACGATTCCTGTCAGCGACGCTACCCGTAATGGTGTGATCGAGAAGCTTGTCGCCATCTGCATCCACAGTGAGATCGACTTGCGCAGGCTGTATCCAGACTTGCCGTCGCTTCGGGCGTGGTGCTCCGCTTCAATGGTGGTGATATTGCTGGTGCTCTGAACGATAAGGCCATCGACATAGACGAAGGGGCCGCCGTAGCGCAATATCTCGTCACGAACTTCGCTGATCAAGCCGCGGAATGGCGAAAGATACAGCCCGCGAGGTTTGGCGAGCAGCCACGACGCCATGCGGTCATTGAACTGGCTGCCGAGGCGCTTCCAGAGAGCGTGCCGCCGGCTTTTGAACTGCACGTAGCAAACATCGGCTCCACTTCGCAGCTCGGCCACGACGCGCCCGATGTCGGACGGCGAGTGCTGCAGATCGTCATCCATGGTGACGATGTAGCGGCCGCGTGCCACACCGAATCCAGCCATCAATGCATTGTGCTGCCCCGCGTTCTTGCGCAGGCGGACTCCCTTCAACCAGGGCCGGGAGGTGCACAGCCCTGTTATGACCTGCCAGGAGTTATCCGGGCTGCAGTCGTACACCAGTACGACTTCGAACTTGTCGGTGAGCGCAGTCAGCGACTCCTCGAGTTTCTCGACAAGCGTGGGCAGGATGGTCGCGCTGCCATAGACCGGGATGACGACGGAAATATCAGGTTGCATCGCTCGTTCCGTAGTATTTGCGAATCAGCCTGGCGATGTATCCGGGAGAGGAATCAATGCCGATGGCGGTTGCATAACGAACAAATGGCGCCGGATCAGGCATGGCACCGCCGCCACGGTCCACAAAGTCAATGCTTGCCTTCTTGCCCAGCGTGGCCTCCAGCATCGAGACCAGCTCGAGCAGGGTGACATTTTCTGGCGGAGCCAGATCCAGCACGGCATTGGTTTCGAGGCGGCGCTCCACCAGATGAAGGGTCACTCGGGCAACATCTTCTACGTCGATCAGGCAGCGCACTGCCTTGACCCAGATGCGTAGCGGCTCCGCATTGCGAATACCACTGGCAAGGTAATTGGACAGGGTGTGTGGATTGTCAGTGCGTCCCACGACTTGAGGCAGGCGCAGGATCAGATACTCGTCGCGTTCCGCAATCAGCCGTTCCATTCTCAGCTTGTGGCGGACGTAATGGGTTTCCGCGCGGTCGGGGTCTGTCACGCTGCACGTGCTGAAGTACACGAACCGGCCTCGCGCCTCGTCCAGAGCCTTGACCAGCAGACGGGCTTCCCTTTCAAATGCCGCCGGATCGGTCTCGGATGAATTGGACACCCCGGAGGCGAATACCGTGGCGTTGAGCTCAGCGAGCCTATCTGCTGCGAAGGATCTGGCCAGCAGGCCATTACCGATGATCACTTAATTACCAATTCCCATTTATCGACGTTGTCCTTATGCAGCGCTGGACAACTACAAGGCCGCCGACGCCATACGATCGTCCCGGGCCAACACTTGCTTCGGCCGCGGCGTGTCCCCATCAGGCATGCAAGCGGCGAAGAGTGGCGCCGCCACGCTGACGGCGCAGTATACCGTCAGCCGTGGCGGCCATCGTAATCTTGAGAGTAGCCGTTAGCCCAAGGCCTGTTCCAGCTCCGGCAACAGCGTGAACAAATCCCCCACCAACCCGATATCGGCAATCTCGAAGATCGGCGACTCCGGGTCCTTGTTGATCGCCACGATCGTGCCGGCGTCCTTGATGCCGGTCAGATGCTGGATCGCGCCGCTGATGCCGATCGCGACGTACAGCTCGGGGGCGATGATCTTGCCGGTCTGGCCGACCTGCAGTTCGTTGGGCACGTAGCCGGCGTCCACGGCGGCGCGCGAGGCGCCCACGGCGGCGCCGAGCTTGTCGGCCAGGCTGTAGATGTGCTGGAAGTTCTCGGCCGAGCCGACGCCGCGGCCGCCGGAGACCACGCGCTTGGCGCTCTGCAGGTCGGGGCGGTCGGAGCTGCCTGCGGCCAGCCCGATGAAGCGGGTGTGGGTCGGCAGCGCGGCATCTACGGCGACGGACTCGATCGTTGCGCTGCCACCGGCTGCCGCTTCCGGCCAGGAGGCGCTGCGCACGGTTGCGACCACGACCTGGTCGGCCGGTGCCTTCACCGTGATGATCGCATTGCCGGCGTAGATCGGGCGCTTGAAGGTATAGGCATCTTCGACCGCCATCAGGTCCGAGACCTGGTTGACGCCCAGCAGCGCGGCCACCACCGGCATCAGGTCCTTGCCGAAGGTGGTCGAGGGGCCGAACACATGGGTGTAGCCCTGGCCGGCGAGCTGGGCAATCTGCGGCCCCAGGACCTGCGCGATGGCATGTTCGTTGGCGGCGTTTGCCACCGTCAGTACGCGGGCAACACCCGCCAGCTGCGCGGCCTGGGTCGCAACCGCGGCTGGGTCGGCCGCCAGCACGACGACGTCGATGGCCTCGGCCGACACGGCCAGCGCGGCGCTCAGGGTCTTGGCGGTGGCCGCGTTGAGCTGGCCGTTGAGATGTTCGGCAACGATGAGAACCTTGGCCATTACAGCAACCCCTTCTGCTTGAGTGCGGCCACCAGTTCGGCGGCATCCTTGACCATCACCCCGCGGCTACGCTTGGACGGCGGCGCATAGTGGGTGGTGCTGAGGCTGTCGTGCGCAGCGATGCCAAGATCGGCAAATGCCAGCGTTTCCAGCGGCTTGCTCTTGGCTTTCATGATGTCCGGCAGCTTGATGAAGCGCGGCTCGTTCAGGCGCAGATCGGTGGTGATCACCGCCGGCAGGTCCACTTCCAGCGTTTCCAGGCCTGCGTCCACCTCGCGGGTCACCGTGGCCTTGCCATCGGCGACCACCAGCTTGCCGGCGAAGGTCGCCTGTGGGCGCCCCCACAACGTAGCGAGCATCTGACCGGTCTGGTTGGCGTCGTCGTCGATCGCCTGCTTGCCCAGGATGACCAGGTCCGGCTGTTCCTTTTCGACCAGCTTGAGCAGGGCGCGCGCGGCGGTCAGCGGCTGGATCGCCGCGTCGGTGACCACGTGGATGGCGCGGTTGGCGCCCATGGCAAGCCCGTTGCGCAGATGCGCGGCCGCATCGGCCGGCGCCAGGGTGGCGACCACCACCTCGGTGGCAATGCCGGCGTCGCGCAGGCGCAGCGCCTCTTCCAAGGCGATTTCGTCAAACGGGTTCGGCGAGAGCTTGACGCCGTCGGTGACCACACCGGAGCCATCGGGCTTGACCTGAATGCGGACGTTGTAGTCCACCACGCGCTTGTAGGCGACGAGGATTTTCATCGTGTACGAGATCCTTCAGCTGTTGCGGGAAGGCCCGGCCGCGGCGGCAGGCTCGGGAGTGGGGCCATTCTAACCGGGCAAGCAGTACCATGCGATGGCGTATGGATGCTGCGGCGCAACAGCTTCGCGCAGTTGTTCGGGCAATGCTTAGGCCCGGTATTGCCCGGACCGTATATCCTGTGTGGTTTGAAAATGCGGCGCCGCGCGCGCGCGACCAGGAGGGGTAGACAGTGGCGACTTGGCTAGTAACCGGCGGGGCCGGCTTTATCGGCGGAAATTTTGTTCTTGAGGCAGTCGCGCGCGGGGTCCGCGTGATCAATCTCGACGCGCTCACCTATGCGGGGAACCTGAACACGCTGGCGTCGCTGGAGGGCAATGCCGACCATGTCTTCGTCAAGGGCGACATCGGCGACGGCGCGCTGGTGACCCGGCTGCTGCAGGAACATCAACCGGATGCGGTGCTGAACTTCGCTGCCGAAAGCCATGTGGATCGCTCGATCGAAGGCCCCGGCGCGTTCATCCAGACCAACGTGGTCGGCACCCTGGCCTTGCTCGAGGCCGTGCGCGATTACTGGAAAGCGCTGCCGGACGCGCGCCGCGAGGCCTTTCGGTTCCTGCATGTGTCCACCGACGAGGTCTATGGCACGCTGGGCGAGACCGGCAAGTTCACCGAAACCACGCCGTATGCACCCAATTCCCCGTATTCGGCATCCAAGGCGGCCTCCGATCACCTGGTGCGCGCATTCCACCACACCTACGGGCTGCCGGTGCTGACCACCAACTGCTCGAACAACTACGGCCCCTACCATTTCCCGGAAAAGCTCATTCCGCTGGTGATCGCCAAGGCGCTGGCCGGCGAGCCGTTGCCGGTGTACGGCGATGGCAAGCAGGTGCGCGACTGGTTGTTCGTCAGCGACCACTGCGAGGCGATCCGTACCGTGCTGGCCAAGGGCAAGGTCGGCGAGACCTACAACGTGGGCGGCAACTCCGAGCGCCAGAACATCGAGGTCGTGCAGGCGATCTGTGCGCTGCTGGATCAGCATCGCCCGCGTGCGGACGGCAAGCCACGCGCAAGCCAGATCACCCATGTCACCGATCGCCCCGGGCACGACCGTCGCTACGCGATCGATGCCTCCAAGCTGAAGAACGAGCTGGGCTGGGAGCCGGCATATACCTTCGAGCAGGGCATCGCGCAGACGGTGGCGTGGTACCTGACCAACCAGGCCTGGGTCCAGGGCGTGCTGGATGGCAGCTACCGGCTCGAACGGATCGGCGCCGCGGCCTGACGCGACCCCCTAGCAAGCGCCCGCGCATGTCTGCGTGTGCGGGCCTCAACAGGACACCCTGATGACACAACGTAAAGGCATCATTCTGGCGGGCGGCTCCGGCACGCGCCTGTACCCGATCACCAAGGGCGTCAGCAAGCAGCTGTTGCCGGTGTACGACAAGCCGATGATCTACTACCCGCTGAGCGTGCTGATGCTCGCGGGCATCCGCGACATCCTGATCATCAACACCCCGCACGAGCAGGCGCTGTTCCAGTCGCTGCTGGGCGACGGTTCCCAGTGGGGCGTCAATCTCCAGTATGCCGTGCAACCCAGCCCTGACGGCCTGGCGCAGGCCTATCTGATCGGTCGCGAGTTCATCGACGGCAAGCCGAGCTGCCTGGTGCTGGGCGACAATATCTTCCATGGGCACGGCCTGACCGACACCTTGCGCCGCGCCGATGCGCGCGAGCAGGGAGCGACCGTCTTCGGTTACTGGGTCAACGATCCGGAGCGCTACGGCGTTGCCGAATTCGATCAGCAAGGCAAGGTCATCGACATCGCCGAAAAGCCGGCAGAGCCCCGTTCCAACTACGCGGTCACCGGCTTGTATTTCTATGACGGCCAGGCCAGCGACTACGCGGCTGCATTGAAGCCCTCGCCGCGCGGCGAGCTGGAGATCACCGATCTCAATCGCTGCTATCTCGAAGCCGGCAACCTGCACCTGGAGCCACTGGGGCGCGGGTATGCATGGCTGGATACCGGGACGCACCAGTCATTGCACGAAGCGGCCAATTTCATCGAGACCATCCAGATGCGCCAGGGTCTGCAGGTGTGCTGCCCGGAGGAAATCGCATTTGGCCAGGGCTGGATCGATGCCGAGCAGCTGGAGCGCCTGGCGGCGCCGTTGTTGAAGAATGACTACGGCAAGTATCTGACTGCATTAGCCAAGCGTGGGGTCGTCCATTGAACGTGATCGAAACGACATTGCCCGGCTGCGTCGTCATCGAGCCTGCGGTCTTCGGCGATGAGCGCGGTCAGTTCTTCGAAACATGGAATGCAGAGCGCTTCGGGCAGCATGGGCTGCCGACGAGTTTTGTGCAAAGTAACGTCTCCACGTCCACCAGGGGCGTGCTGCGCGGTCTGCATTACCAGTGGCCTCGGCCACAGGGCAAGCTGGTGAGCGTGCTTGAAGGTGAGGTCTACGACGTTGCGGTGGATATCCGCGCCGGTTCTCCCCACTTCGGGCGTTGGACCGCCGTTTTACTGAGCGCAGAAAACCGACGCCAGGTCTGGATACCTGAAGGCTTTGCACATGGCTTTGCAGTGCTTTCAGAGAAAGCGTTGTTCAGTTATCTGTGCACCGACGTGTACGTCAAGGAAGCAGATGCAGGCGTGCGTTGGAACGATGCGGCGATCGGTATCGATTGGCCGATCAGCGATCCATTGCTGTCGGCCAAGGACGCCAAGGCGCCGTTCCTGGATGAGGTGCCAGCCGACCGACTGCCGGTGTATATGCCGTGACCACGTTGGTGTTTGGTGCGAACGGGCAGGTGGGTGCGGAACTGTTGCGCGCATTGGCCGCCGATGGCTCGGTGCAGGCAACGACACGCAGTGGTCAGCTGCCTGACGGCAGCGCCTGCGAGACGGCGGACTTGGACGCACCGCAAACGCTAACTGCCTTGCTGGACCGGGTTTCCCCGTCGCATGTGGTCAATGCCGCCGCCTATACCGCGGTGGATCGCGCCGAGCAGGATCGCGCCAGCGCATTGCGTGTCAATGCAACCTCGCCTGGCGTCATCGCCGCCTGGTGCGCATCCCGTGACGTACCGCTGGTGCACTACTCGACCGACTACGTCTTCGACGGTCGGGGTACCGCACCGTATCCCGAAGACGCGCCGACCTCGCCGCTGGGCGTGTATGGCGAGACCAAGCTTGCGGGTGAGCAGGCCATCCGTGCTTCCGGCGCGCAGCATCTGATCCTGCGCACCGCATGGGTGTATGCCTCGCATGGCGCGAATTTCCTGCGCACCATGTTGCGTGTCGGTGCCGAGCGCGATGAGCTGCGGGTGGTGGCCGACCAAGTCGGAACACCCACGCCCGCGGCCCTGATCGCCGATGTCACCGCGCAGTTGCTGCGCCAACGCAGACCAGGCACCTCGGGGACATGGCACCTCACGGCAGCAGGGCAAACCAGCTGGCATGGCTTTGCCGAGGCGATCTTCCAGGAGGCGGTCAGCGCAGGCCTGTTGTTGCGCGCGCCGCGTGTGGTACCCATCACGACCGCCGACTACCCGACGCCCGCACAGCGGCCGGCATATTCGCGGCTGTCGATCGACAAACTGCAGCGCGATTTCGACATCGTGTTGCCGGACTGGCGAGTCGGCCTGCAGCGCGTGATTGCCGAAATCGCCGCTGCCAGGCACTAGATACGCGACTCTGGCCGGTGGCGATATTTCCGCCGACGCATTCAAGCCGCAAACGCAAACAGCCGGGAATCCCCGGCTGTTTGCTTATGTACTGCAGAATCCCGAAAGCGACCGATCAGGTACGCCCGTAGGTATCTTCGAAACGCACGATGTCGTCTTCGCCCAGGTAGCTGCCGGACTGCACTTCGATCAGTTCCAGCGGCAATTTGCCCGGATTGCGCAGGCGATGGGTCACGCCAAGCGGAATATAGGTACTCTGGTTCTCGGTGAGCAACAGCACCTCTTCGCCACGCGTGACTTCTGCGGTGCCGCTGACGACGATCCAGTGTTCGGCGCGGTGGTGATGCATCTGCAGGCTGAGCACGGCACCGGGCTTGACGGTGATGCGCTTGACCTGGTGACGGTGACCCATGTCGATCGAATCGTAAGCACCCCACGGGCGATAGACCTTGCGATGCCAGGTGGCCTCGGAACGGCCAGCCGTCTTGATCTGGCCCACCACGTCCTTGACCTCCTGGATGCGATCGCGGTGACCGACCAGCACGGCATCCGGCGTCTCGACGACGACCACGTCTTCCAGGCCGACCATGGCGATCAGGCGCGAGCCATACGCGTAGGTGTTCTTGCAGTCCAGCTGGATGACATCGCCGTGGTGTGCATTGCCCTGGCCGTCCTGTTCGGAGACGTCCAGCAGCGACGACCACGAACCGACATCGTTCCAGCCGGCATCCAGCGGCACCACCACTGCATCGGCGGTCTTTTCCATCACCGCATAGTCGATGGAATCCGATGGGCTGGAGGCGAACGCGTCCTTGTCCAGACGGGTGAAGTCGGCATCGCGCTTGCCGCCTTCCCACGCCTTCTGGCAGGCATCGGCAATGGCCGGCTGGAACTTGCGCAGTTCTTCCAGGTAGCGCGAGGCACGAAACAGGAACATGCCGCTGTTCCAGTAATACTCGCCGCTGGCCAGATACCCCTGCGCGGTGGCCAGGTCGGGCTTTTCGACGAAGCGCTCGACCGCAGTGGCGCCGGTGCCGGCACCGGCCTTGATGTAGCCATAGCCGGTTTCAGGCGCGGTCGGCTTGATGCCGAAGGTGACCAGCTTGCCCTGCTCTGCGGCGGCGGCTGCGACGGTGACTGCCGCCTGGAAAGCAGCCTCGTCACGAATGACATGGTCCGAAGGAAGCACCAGCAGCAGCGGATCACCACCGTTACGGGTGGCTTCGAGCGCAGCGACGGCAATTGCCGGGGCAGTATTGCGGCCCTTGGGCTCGAGCAGGATGGCCGACGGCTTCACGCCCAGCTGCTGCAACTGCTCGGCGGCCATGAAGCGATGCTCCTCGTTGGCCACCACGATGGGGGCATGCGCCGCCACCGGAGCAGAACGCAACCAGGTAGCCTGCAGCATGCTGTGCTCGCCGACCAGCGGCAGGAACTGCTTGGGATAGGATTCGCGCGACAACGGCCAAAGGCGCGTGCCGGAACCGCCGGACAGGATAATCGGAAGGACATCGCTCATGAGCGGGGGAAACTCCAATGCGTCAAAGTGGGGGACGATGTTAAATCAGCCGCGCAGCAGGTTGGAAATTTCCTGCGTACGCGTTTCCAGCAGTGCGGCGTCGCCGCGCGTTTCCACGTTCAGACGCAGCAGCGGCTCAGTATTGGAGCTGCGCAGGTTGAAGCGCCATTGGCCGAAATCGGCACTGATGCCGTCGGTGTAGTCCAGTTCCGGCGACTGGTCGCCGTAGTGCTCCATCACGCGGGCGACCGCCGCCTTGGCATCGTCCACCTTGAAGTTGATCTCGCCGCTGCAGGGGAATTTCTGCATGCGCGCTTCGACCAGATCCGCCAGCGAACGACCCGACTGCGACACCAGCTCGGCGATCAACAGCCACGGAATCATGCCGGAGTCGGCATAGGCGAACTCACGGAAATAATGGTGCGCGCTCATCTCGCCGCCATAGACGGCATTTTCGCTGCGCATCTTTTCCTTGATGAAGGCATGGCCGCTCTTGCACAGCACCGGAATGCCGCCGGCGTCCTCGACCATCTCGACGGTGTTCCAGGTCAGGCGCGGGTCGTGTACGACCTTGCCGCCGGGCTGCTTGGCCAGGATCGCCTGCGCCAGCAGGCCGACCAGGTAATAGCCTTCGATGAAGCGGCCGGTGTGATCGAAGAAGAAGCAGCGATCGAAGTCACCATCCCAGGCAATACCGAAATCGGCGCCGTGTTCCTTGACCGCCCTGGCCGTGGCGTCGCGGTTTTCCGGCAACAACGGGTTGGGAATGCCATTGGGGAAGTTGCCATCGGGTTCATGGAAGACGCGGACGAACTCGAACGGCAGCTGCGGTGCAAGCAGGTCGACGATCAGGCCGGCGCCGCCGTTGCCGGCGTTGACCACCAACTTGAGCGGCTTGAGCGTGCTGCGGTCCACGTAGCTGAGCAGGTGCTCCAGATATGCGGTCTTGTCGGTGCGGCTGTGCTCGCTTGCCGTGGGCTCGCCGGGGGCGGCGGTGTCGGCAGCGACGGTGTCGCGAATCGCGAACAGGCCGGTGTCGGAACTGATCGGCCGCGCCTGCTCGCGCACCAGCTTCATGCCGTTGTAGTCCATCGGGTTATGGCTGGCCGTGACCATCACGCCGCCGGCCGCCTTGAGGTGATCGGTCTGGAAATAGACCTCCTCGGTGCCGCACAGGCCGATGTCGATCACTTCGCGGCCGCTGGCGCGCAGGCCGGCCGAGAGCGCTTCCTGCAGGCTGGGGCTGGCCAGGCGCACGTCGTGGCCCAGGACCACCGGCCCTTGCTCCAGCTGCGCCGCCAATGCCACGCCGATGCGGCGCGCCAAGTCCTCGTTGAGTTCATCCGGCACGCGGCCGCGAATGTCGTAGGCCTTGAAGGCGGGTAGCGTCATGGGCAATTCCTGGGGTGGGGGAAATCCCGAGTTTAGCGGCTGCGCCGTGTCTTGGGTGTGGCGGAATTGCGATCGGGGACAGGGAACAGTCAGCGGCTAGAATGGCCGCTTCACATCAGCGAGGCGAGGGCGGTGATGAGCAATGGTGGGCGTGGTGCGGCAGGCGGCAAACGCTATGCCGATGCCGGGGCGGCGCTGGATGGGGTGCTGGCCGATGGCCAGACCCTGGCGGTCGGCGGCTTTGGCTTGTGCGGAATTCCGGAGGCGCTGATTGCGGCGGTGCGCGAGAGCGGGGTCGGCGGATTGACCGTGATTTCCAACAACGCCGGCGTCGATGGATTCGGGCTGGGTCAATTATTGGCCACCCGACAGATCCGCAAGATGATTTCGTCCTACGTGGGCGAAAACAAGGAATTCGAGCGGCAGTATCTGGCCGGCGAACTCGAGCTGGAGTTCAACCCGCAAGGCACGCTGGCCGAGCGTCTGCGCGCGGGCGGTGCGGGAATCCCCGCGTTCTACACCGCAACCGGCTACGGCACCATCGTGGCCCAGGGCAAGGAAGCCCGCGAATTCGACGGCAAACAGTACGTGATGGAAACCGCGCTGCAGGCCGATGTCGCGCTGGTCAAGGCCTGGCGTGCGGACACGGCCGGCAATCTGGTGTTCCGCAAGACCGCGCGCAACTTCAACCCGGCCTGTGCCATGGCCGGTCGCGTCTGCGTTGCCGAGGTCGAGGAGATCGTCGAAGTGGGCGCGATCGATCCGGACCAGGTGCATCTGCCCGGCATCTATGTCGACCGGCTGGTGCTCAACGCCACGCCGGAAAAACGCATCGAACAGCGCACCGTGCGCGAAGGACAGCACTGATGGCCTGGACCAGGGACCAGATGGCCGCACGTGCGGCGCGCGAATTGACTGTTGGCGCCTACGTCAACCTGGGCATCGGCCTGCCGACGCTGGTGGCCAATCACATTCCCGATGGCATGGACGTCTGGCTGCAATCGGAAAACGGCCTGCTCGGCATCGGCCCGTTTCCCACCGAGGACGAGGTGGATGCGGACCTGATCAATGCCGGCAAGCAGACGGTGACTGCGCGTGCCGGTGCCAGTTATTTCGGCAGCCACGACTCGTTTGCGATGATCCGCGGCGGGCACATCGATCTGGCGATTCTCGGTGCGATGCAGGTCACCGACCGCGGCGACCTGGCCAACTGGATGGTGCCCGGCAAGATGGTCAAGGGCATGGGTGGCGCAATGGACCTGGTGGCTGGCGTCAAGCGCGTGGTGGTGCTGATGGAACACGTCGCCAAGGACGGCAGCCACAAGATCCTGCCCGAATGCGATCTGCCATTGACCGGCGTCGGCGTGGTGGATCGCATCATCACCGACCTGGCGGTATTGGATGTTACCGATGGCGGGCTGGTGCTGGTGGAGGCGGCCGATGGGGTAGAACTGGAGGAGTTGCGCCAGAAGACCGGCGTGGCACTTCTGACGCCTCAACCGTGAGGCCAGGCCGGATGGCCGTCAGGTCATCCGGCCCGAACCGATCCGCGTCCGGTGAAACGGTCGTCGAGTTGCAGATCCGCCAGCCACGGCGCCTGCCAGCGTCCGGAGCCGACGCACTGCAACGGGATCTGGACCGCGGCTCGATCGAAGTCCAGCAGGTAGCTTTCGTCCTGCGCAACCTTGCAAACGTCTGCAATGAACGCCAATGCACCTTCGTGCACCTGGGCGATCGTCGCCCATTGCGCTGGCGACAGCTCCGCACTGGCGTAGACCGCAGTCGGAACGTTGGTGGCGTCTGCAAAATAGGAAAACTGCGGCGAAGGAGCGGTGAGAAGTGTCTCCAGAAGCAGGTCATGGCGCAGGATCGTCGACTGCTCCGGAGCACCTTCGGTACGGCCATCAAAATAGCGGGCGGCGGCCCAACTCTGGGCAGCGATCTTCGTGGCGCGCCCGTTCAGTGCAAAATACGCGCCACCCAGCGGCTGCCCGGTCAATCGCGCGAGGTTGGCCTGGATGGTGCCGGAGTACCCTATGTCGGCCACCATGGCGGCACCGTCGCCTGCGGTCGCCGTCCAGTAACGCAGGTAGGCCGTCCTTTCAGTCTCGGCCAGCGCCAGCAGGTCATTGATCGCTGGGGCAATGAGTTGCAGCAGCTCGGCATGCATCTCCGGCAGGTAGACATCGCGTTGCATGACCGGGCGCCCCAGGCGACGTTCCAGAATAGCTGCGGCAGCATCTCCCAGGCGCGCCTGTATCAGGCCGCTCAACGTGCCGGTGTAGGTGCTGTCCAGCAGCAATGCAAGATCATCCGGCGCATGCAGCGAGGGTGTTCCGGTTCCACGCCGAGATGCCAGCAGATACTTGCCCTGAAGCTGCTGCAGCAAAGGCGAGGTTTGCCTTACTAGCCGAAAACCCTGCTCCAGCAGGTGGCCTTCTCGGCTCAAAAACAGGATTGTTTCGATATTGGCTTGCTTCGCCATGCGGATCAGCCAGGCGAGATAATCGAAGATCAGCGGGCCGATGACCACGTAGCCGAGAGATGCCGGTGAAAGAATCGGCAGCGGCATCAAGGTTTCCGGGTGCCGGTCGGCAAGATCGGCGAATCGATTGGCCAATAGGCCAAGCCACAACTGGTCCTGCCACCGCGTTGCGTCACCCGACGGCGGTCTGAGCGGGCGCAAGGCGGGGACCACCTCAAACAGCGCGGATGGGCGAAGCACATGCACCGGCGTCAACAGCTTGTGCATCTGTGGACGCTGGACATCTGCATGTTCGTTGTCGCCCACATGCAGCCAGTGCGATGTCTCGATGTTTTCGATGCCTGGCAGCTCCTTCCAGGCGCTGTCAGCATCCTTGCGCCAGCCCGTCTCGCACGACACATACCAGGCAGCTGGCAACGCACTGACGTCGGCCGGCAGGACCTGCTGCAGCAACGTGCTATCCAGATACATGTCCGAAAGCGCAACCAGGCGGATGCCACGTTGTTGCAGGTGCGCCGCCGCTGCGATCACGCCTCGCCGTGGTTGCAGCAATCTGGCTTCCAGCGCCACTTCCAGTGCCTGCAAGGCACCGATGGGAAGTCCCCCCGCACCGGGCAGGCCAGACAGCGTGGTGTAGATGGTTGATAGATCGACATCGGCGCCACGTTGATGGCGTGCCTTCGCCTCGGCAAGCTCGCGGAGTTCGAGAAAATTCCCGACCCCGAATCGGTCCGCGACCAGATGGGCAAGATAGGCGCGCGCACCCGCCGGAAACAGGAACGGCCTCACTACCAAGGTATCGAAGATATCCAGCGACACCAGCCGAGCTTGAAGAGAGGACAGGGTCAACCGCGTGGCGATCGGTGTTTCGAACGCCGCCTGCCAGTTGCGTCCACCTTCGCCGCTGAGTGCCAGCGTGCCATCTTGCGGCAATATGCCAATCCGATACTGCTGGTGGCGCACAACAGCGACGAAGATGCGCTCCACTGCGTGGTGCAGGGTGCCATCGATCTGACCGTGTTCTTCCGGAAAATCCTTGAGTTCCAGATCCAGCGCGTACAACGGCCGCAGTGCATCCACCTTTGCCCAGAACATCGATCCGGCAGGAAAATCGATGTACTCCGAGGGACTGATGTCGAATCCAAGTCGCTGGGCAAGCGCGCGACAGACGCTGAAATTGCTGAGCCAGGTATGCGCCCACAGCAGCACCCGCTCGTAACTCTCGGGATAGAGCATGCCAAGCCGCGGCTCGGCCTGAAACATTCCCAGGTGCCAGGCGATGCGCTCCGGGCTCCCCATCAGGGATGACACCAGGTAGCGGCGCCATTGGCCTTGCTCGCTGCCTGTATACAGCGACTTTTTCGTGTGCAGATGGCCAACGACATCCAATGCCAGGACCTGTTCGCGAAATGTCACCAATAGCGGCGCGATGTCACGGCCACGGTTGGGCACGATGCGGATATCGAGCTTGTCCACCCGCGGCAACTTTGAAAAACGGTCTCGCACCTGGACGGCGGCGGCTTCATCCATCACCGATACCAGCAGGTCGTAGCCCACCGGCATGTGCTGGAGTGACTGTGCGAATTCGTTGATCAGGTCGGGATAGAAGACGTGCAGCATCACGCCAGTCTTGAGCCGCAGCTGCGACAGCGGCGCAGGCGCGACGAAAGGTTCCTGGTCAGACAGGTGATGGACCGCCGGCTGCGTACGCCCGGCCAGTTGCAGCCGCCCCAGCAGGCCGCGTATGCCCAGGGCGCGGATGACCTTGAAGGCCCGTATTGCGACCGCGGCTACGCCGGTGAAACCGCCGCCATGGAGCTCTACCGAGCGACGTGCCGCGGCCAGGAGTTTGGAGAGACTGCCGCTCACGCGGTATGCCGACCGTTGCTCACAGATTCTGGTAGTTCGGGCCCGAACCACCCTCCGGCGTGACCCAGGTGATGATCTCGTACGGGTCCTTGATGTCGCAGGTCTTGCAGTGCACGCAGTTGGCGGCGTTGATCTGCAGGCGCTTGCCGGACGGGCTGCCGTCGTCTGCGACCATTTCGTAGACGTTGGCCGGGCAGAAGCGGGTGCAGGGATTGTCGTATTCCTGCACGCAGCGGGTGGCGCACACGTCGGTATCGAGTACCTTCAGATGCACGGGCTGGTCTTCGTCGTGCTCGGTGGCAGCGAAGTACACCGCCTGCAGCCGGTCGCGCGGAGCGAGCTCGCGCGTGCCGTAGTGGCGCGTGGGCTGCTCGTACTCGCCGATCTTGTGCAATGCCGACCAGTCGGGCTTGTTCTTCAGTGTCCATGGTGAGGCGCCCTTGAGCGCAGTCTCCCAGGCGGCGTTGAGCAGGCCGAACCACAGGCCCTTCTTGAAGCCTGGCTTGATATTGCGCACCTGCTTGAGCTCGGCCATCGCATCGGAGGCGCGCAACTTGGCGTCGAAGCCTTGTGGCGCCAGCTGCGATTGCACCAGATGCTCGGCTGCCAGCATGCCGCTGCGGATCGCCTGGTGGGTGCCCTTGATCTTGGGCACGTTGAGCAGGCCGGCAGTGTCGCCGATCAACAGGGCGCCGGGCATTTCCACCTTCGGCAGCGACTGCCAGCCGCCGGTGACGATGGCGCGCGCGCCGGCCGAGAGGATGCTGCCGCCTTCCAGCAACGGCTTGATCAGCGCGTGGTTCTTCCATTGCTGGAAGGCTTCCCATGGCTGGTATTGCGGGTCGCTGTAGTCCAGCCCGCTCACATAACCGAGCGCGATCTGGTTGTTGTCCAGGTGATACAGGAAGCTGCCGCCGTAGGTGCGGTTGTCGGCCGGCCAGCCCAGCGTATGCACGATCTTGCCGGGGCTGACGCGCCCCTCCGGTACCTGCCACAGTTCCTTGATGCCGATCGAATAGCCCTGCGGGTCGGCGTCGGCGGTGAGGTCGAAGCGCTTGAGCAGGCGCTTGGTCAGGTGCCCGCGTGCGCCTTCGGCCAGCACGGTGACCTTGGCACGGATGTCGATGCCGGCGGTGTAACCGGGCTTGTGCGATCCATCCTTGGCCACGCCCATGTCGCCGATACGTACGCCGATGACCTGGTCGTTGGCGTCGTGCAGCGTTTCGGCAGCGGCAAAGCCCGGGTAAATCTCCACGCCCAATGCTTCGGCCTGCGGCGCCAGCCAGGCGCACATTGCGCCCAGGCTGACGATGAAGTTGCCGTGGTTGCGCATGCCCGGCGGCACCACCGGGAACTTGCGCGCGCTGTCCTTGCCGAGGAACCAGAACTCGTCGTCGGTGGCGGCCACGCAGATCGGCGGCGGGTTGTCGCGCCAGCCCGGCAGCAAGGCATCCAGCGGGCCCGGCTCGATCACCGCGCCGGACAGGATATGCGCACCGATGGTGCTGGATTTTTCGATCACGCAGACGCTGATGGCCGGATCCAGCTGCTTGAGCCGGATCGCAAAAGCCAGCCCGGCCGGGCCGGCGCCGACGGTGACGACGTCGTACTCCATCACGTCGCGCTCGACCGTCTCTGGCGCACTTGCGCCGACTCCTGCTTCCGACATTGCTCCGCTCCCGTTGGCTCGATGGCTACCGCGCATTTTCCGGGATTCGATGTGACGGCGGCAAATCGGATCGATTCATCCGTACCGCCCAGCCTCCACGCAGCCGGAGCGTGCTAGCGTTTGAAACATGAAGATTCGGGTTGCCTTGCCGCATGCGGAGATCGCCTGGTGCCGCGGCTGGTTGCCGCGCGCGCAGGCCGATGCGCTGCTGCAGGTGCTGCTGACGCAGGTGCAGTGGGAGGTGCATCGCATCCGCATGTTCGGGCGGGCGGTGGATTCGCCGCGTCTGAGCAGTTGGATCGGCGATGCGGACGCCAGCTACCGCTACTCGGGCACGCAGTTCGCGCCGCGGCCGTGGCTGGAGGTATTGCAGCCTCTACGCGCGCGCCTGCAGGCCGAGACCGGGGCGCCATTCAACAGCGTGCTGGCCAACCGTTACCGCAGCGGCAACGATGCGATGGGCTGGCACAGCGACGACGAGCCGGAGTTGGGCGCGCAGCCGTTGATCGCTTCGGTGAGCCTGGGTGCGACGCGGCGCTTTGCCTTCAGGCATCGCGAGGATGCGGCGTTGAAGCAGGCGCTGGAACTGGGGCACGGCGATTTGCTGCTGATGGGAGGCGATACCCAGCGCCACTACAAGCATGCGTTGCCGCGCACCGCAAAACCGGTCGGCGAGCGCATCAATCTGACGTTTCGCCAGATTGATGCGCGGGGCCCCAAGCGCTAGTCCGGCTGTCGCGGTGACAGCGGACGCGGCAAGCGCTGGCTATCCTGCTGGCCATTGAGCAGGGTCCAGCCGACCAGTTCGGTGGTGACCTGCGTCATCGCCTGTTCGAATGCCGCTGCCACTGCCGCCGTGTCGGTGCCGCTGGACGGGCGTGCCACCAGGAAGGTGCGCGAGGCCACCACGCGCTGGTCGGCGGCGTGCAGCAGCTTGGCATTGAGTTCGATGGTGGCCGAGGGCAGCGCCTGGCCGGCGTAATCGGACTCGAAGCGGCGCAGGTCGATCGCCAGCTTGTAGTCGGAGCGGATGCCGGTGCCGATGCGGGCGACCGCGGCGATCTTGCCGGAGTCCTCGAATGCGCGCACCACGCTGTCTTCGAGCATATCGGTGGCCGGCTGCGCCCAGCCTGCGCCGTGGTAGACCTGCAATTCGCTCGGGGTCGGGCGCACGTTGATGCGCGGGCTGTCGATGATGCGCGCCGCGCTCGGCTTGGCCACCGCCAGTTGCCAGGTCACCTGCGGCCAGGACGGATTGGGCGTCACCCGCACGGTCGGCGCGTAGATGGTGGCCGGCTTCTGGTCGCCGCCGGTCAGCAGCGAGCAGCCGCCCAGCGCCAGCAGGGAGACGCACAACACGGGACGCAACAGGCGCATGGCAGTCATTTCGGTTCGAACTCCTTGGGTGCGTCGCGGCCGAGCAGGTAGCGCGCAGGGTTGTTGTCCAGTTTGTCGCTGACCCGGCGCAGGTCGCGGATCAGGCCGCGCAATTCGGTCAGCGTGGGCCCGAGCTGGCCCAGCCCGTCGTTGGCAAAGCTGTTGATGGCCGCGCGGTTCTCGCCAAGGATGTTGTCGGCGTTGCCGGCAGCCGAATCCAGCTTGACCAGGGTGGCATCGAGCTTCTCCAGGATGCCCGGCAGCTGCTGCACCAGGTTCTGGTCCAGCCGCTTGATGGTGCCGTTGGTGGTGGTCAGGGTGGTGTCCAGATTGCGTGCGGCATCGCGCGCGCTGACGATCAGCGCCTGCATGCCTTCGTCACGATCGGCGATGCCGCCGCTGATCTTTTCCAGGTTCTGCAAGGTGGCGGTGATGCTGGCCACGTTCTTGTCCGAGAGCATCTGGTCCATGCGCTCGACGATGCGGTTGGCGGTATCGGTGATGTTCTGCAGCGCCGACGGCGTGGTCTGGATGATCGGCGCGTCGCTCTTGTCGATGGTGGTCAGCGATGGTGCCTCGGGCGTGCCGCCGGAGAGCTGGATGATCGACGGGCCGGTCAGGCTGGTGATGGCCAGCTTGGCGCGGGTATCGCTCTTGATCGGCGTGGTGGAGTTCACCCGCACGTGCGCGACCACCTGGCGCGGGTCGTTCGGTGCCAGCGTCAGCTCGGTGATCGAGCCGACCGCGATGCCGTTGTACTGCACCGGGCTGCCGACCGACAGGCCGGTCACCGCCTCGCGGAACACCACCCGGTACTGCTGCCAGGTGCGGTCGGAGGAATACTTTGCGGCCCACAGCCCGAACAGCAGCAGGGCCAGGCCTGCCACGATGGTGAAGGCGCCGATCAGGACGTAATTGGCTTTGGTTTCCATGCTCAGGCGGTCTCGGTGGAGTCGGTCTTGGCCGCGCGCGCGGCGCGGGCGCGCGGACCGTGGAAGTATTCCTGGATCCAGGGGTGGTCGACCTGTTCGATCTCGGCCAGCGGCGCGTTGGCAATCACCTTGTGATCGGCCAGCACCGCGATGCGGTCGCAGATGGCGTACAGCGTATCCAGGTCATGGGTAATCAGGAACACGGTCAGGCCCAATGCCTGCTGCAAGGTGCGGATCAGGCGGTCGAAGGCAGCTGCGCCGATCGGGTCCAGCCCGGCAGTGGGCTCGTCCAGGAACAGCAGCGGCGGATCCAGCGCCAGCGCCCGCGCCAGGCCGGCGCGCTTGCGCATGCCGCCGGACAGCTGCGAGGGCAGTTTGTCCAGCGCATCGGCCGGCAGGCCGGCCAGCTTGATCTTCAGCAGCGCCAGCTCGAAATACCAGCGCTCCGGAAACTCGCCGTGATGCTCCTTCAGCGGCACCTGCACGTTTTCGCCGACGGTCATCGACGAGAACAGCGCGCCGTCCTGGAACAGCACGCCGGTATTGCGGGTGATGTGCTGGCGGTCGGCGAAGCGGCCCGAGCGCGCATCCGCTCCCAGGACCTGGATGCTGCCGGCATCCGGCTCGCGCAGGCCCAGGATGCTGCGCATCAGCACCGACTTGCCGGTGCCCGAGCCGCCGACCACGCCAAGGATCTCGCCGCGCCGCACGTCCAGATCCAGGTCCTCGTGCACGACCTGGCTGCCGAAACGGTTGGTCAGCCCGCGCACGGAAATCGCCAGCTGGTCGTCGTCGGCCTCGGCCTCTGGGCCGGGATTGGGGAGTGGGGATTCGGGATGGGTCACAGCACAGCTCTCCCGAGTGTCAGGGCGCCAGCTGCGCTTCTGCCTTGCACGAATCCCAAATCCCGAATGTCCAATTCCGGCTCCATCACCACCCCATCTTCATGAACCACAGCGCGGCGACCGCGTCGAGGATGATGACCAAGGAAATCGTCTGCACCACCGAGGAGGTGGTGCGCTCGCCCACCGATTGCGCGGTGCCGCTGACCTTCAGGCCTTCCAGGCAGCCGATCAGGCCGATCACCAGCGCAAACAGCGGCGCCTTGGACAGCCCGACCAGGAAATGCCGCAACTGGATGGTGTCGTGCATGCGCGCCAGATACATCTGCGGCGGAATGTCCAGGTCGAACGCGCCCACGGTGACGCCGCCGGCCAGACCGGCGATCATCGCGATGAAGGTCAGCAGCGGCAGGGTAAAGATCAGCGCGAGCAGGCGTGGGATCACCAGCAGGTCGATCGGGTCCAGGCCCAGGGTGCGGATCGCGTCCACTTCCTCGCGTGATTTCATCGCACCGATCTGCGCGGTGAAGGCGCTGGCAGTGCGCCCGGCCAGCACGATGGCGGTCAGCAGCACCGCGAACTCGCGCAGGAAGGCGATGGACACCAGCTCCACCACATAAATTTCCGCACCGAAGTCGCGCAGGATGGTCGAGCCCAGGAACGCGATCACCGCGCCAACCAGATACGACAGCAGCACCACCAGCGGCACCGCATCCAGGCCGACCTGCTCCATGTGGTGCACGGTGGCGGTCAGGCGGAAGCGGCGCGGCTCGTGGATCAGCCGCCCGATCTTGACCAGGTTCTCGCCCAGAAAACTGTTCAGTTCCAGGATGCCCTGGCCGACGCCATGGGTGGTGCGGCCCAGACGGTCCAGCGCGGCGACAAAGCCGTAGTCGCGTTTGGGCTTGGGGCGTTCGTCGTTGAGTTCCTCGATGGTGCAGACCAGGGCCTGGTGCTCATCGCGGAAATCGATCGCATCTTCCTTCAGGCCCATGCGGCCGGCAAAGCGCAGCAACTGCAGCACGCCGGCCGAATCCAGTTGGCCGATGCCGCGCGCGTCGATGCGGCGCACCCCGTCGGGCACAGCCTGCAGCTGTTCTGCCTGGGACAGGGCGGTTGCCAGCACCCAACTGCCG
Organism: Xanthomonas sp. CPBF 426; assembly: GCF_903989465.1. Taxonomy (NCBI): domain Bacteria; kingdom Pseudomonadati; phylum Pseudomonadota; class Gammaproteobacteria; order Lysobacterales; family Lysobacteraceae; genus Xanthomonas; species Xanthomonas sp. CPBF 426. The sequence continues at coordinate 3,914,223 of NZ_LR861805.1, read as the reverse complement.
GCGAGGCGGAGCTGGGTCTGATCCTGCGAGTCTTGGTCGATGCGGGGAGGTTGCGGTTTGATCATGGGTGGCCTGTCCGTGGCGCCAGCATACCGCGCCCGGCGTGAGCGAATGATGGGGACGCTTCGCACTTGCGGTCCCGGCACAGACGATCGGCACGCCGGCCAGGGGCGCTGCGGCATACACTGGCGGCCTCGCCAGACGGCGTTTCTCCGATCCGACCCGCCACGCATGTCCGCTGCCACCGTCGTCCAACCGTCCGCCAGCGCCACCTATGCCCAGCGCGTCGCCTTTGTTTCGGAAATCGCCGGACGCCTGCATTCCTACGGCACCACCGCGCAGCGTCTGGAGGCCGCCGTGGTCGGACTGTCGCAGAAGCTGGGCCTGGACTGCGAGCCCTGGTCCAATCCCACCGGGATCATCTTGAGCTTCAGCGATCCGACCAAGGCCATCGGCTCCAGCGACATCACCCGGGTGATCCGGCTGGCCCCGGGCGAGAATGACCTGTACAAGCTCAGCGTGGCCGATTACGTGGCCGACAGCGTGGCCAACGGGCGCATGAGCATCGCGCAGGGCCACACCGCGCTGCGGCGGCTGGATCGCGAGGTCGATCGGCGCGGCAAGACCATGCAGGTGCTGGCATTCGGGCTGGCCGCCGCCGGCGTGGCAGGGCTGTGGAAACTGCCCTGGCTGGACATCGCCACCGCCGGTGCGATCGGCATGTCGATCGGCCTGCTGACCCAGTACACCGACAAGCGGCCGGCGACCAAGGAGGCCGGCGAGGCGCTGGCCGGGCTGTTGGCCGGGGTCGTGGCCGCGGTGGTGGCGTCGCTGCTCGGGCCGCTGAACCTCAATACGGTGATCATCGCCTCGCTGGTGGTGCTGCTGCCCGGCATGTCGTTGACCAATGCCTTCAACGAGCTGGCCAGCCAGCACTGGGTCTCGGGCACGGCGCGGCTGGCCGGTGCGGTGACCACGGTGCTCAAGCTCACCGTCGGTGCGGTGATCGCGGTGACGCTGACCCAGGTGGTCGGCCTGCATCCGCAGGTGGCCGCATTGCGCCCGCAGGCCAGCTGGGTGGAATGGGCCTCGCTGCTGGTGGCCGCTTATGCATTTGCGGTGTTGTTCAAGGCCAATCGGCGCGATTATTTATGGATCATGGCAGCGGCCATGTCCGGGTATGTCATTGCGCGTTATGCCGGGCACGCCTGGGGTGGTCCGGCCGGTGTCTTTGCATCGGCGATGGCATTGACCGCCGCCGGTAATCTGTTCGGGCGGGTGGTGCAAAAACCCGGTGCATTGATCCGTTTGCCCGGCATCATCATGCTGGTTCCGGGCAGTGTCAGCTTGCGTGGCTTTCTGACCCTGGTACAGCAACAGGATGTCAGTGTCGGGCAGGCCGCACTATTGGCGGTGACCAATATCGTGATGGCCTTGATGGCCGGATTGCTGTTCGGCAATCTGTTGATTCCGGCCCGCAAGAATTTATGACAGATAAAAACGCGCAATAAAAACCCCGGCAATGCCGGGGGTTTTATTGCTGTGAATCAGGCGGCCTTGGACTTCTTGGGCGCGCGCTTGGTGGCGGCCTTGCGCGGGGCGGCCTTCTTGGCCGGAGTCTTCTTGGTGCTGACCTTGCTGATCAGAAAGTCTTCGACTTTCTTGCCGGCGGCGGTCAGTTCGGCCAGCCAGCGCGGCTGCTTGCCGCGGCCGGTCCAGGCTTCCTGGGGATTGGCGGGGTTGCGATACTTGGGCGGAACCTTGCCCAGCTTGCGGCCGGCGCGCGGACCCGGCTTGGCAGCGGCAGCAGGACGACCCGGGCCGGCGCTGGTGCCGAACAATTCTTCGATGGAATAACCCTGGGCTTTTGCCGCGCGGGTCAGTTGCGTGCGGACCTTGGCAATCGGAGCACGCTTGGCAACCACGGTCTGCTGCTTCTTCGCGTTTTTGATCAGGGCACCCAACTGCTTGGCCGACAGGCCGCTAAGATCGATCGACATCACTACTCCGGAGGATGAGAGAGAAAAGAATGCCGGTCCGTGGCAGCGCTGGCCATCATAATGTCAGAAAACCCGGGTGACAAATGCGCCGAAATAATTCGGCGCCTTGTGTTCATCCAATCCAAGTAGTTTCGGCTGATTTGATCAACAACCCAGGCGGGAGAATAACCCGGCCTTATCCAGGTTTTCTGCTGCCTCTGCAGTGCGGGCGCGATATTCAAATGTGCCGGCGGCCAATCCGCGTTCGGAGACCACCACCCGATGCGGAATGCCCAGCAGTTCCATATCGGCAAACATGGCGCCCGGGCGCAGGCCGCGATCGTCCAGCACCGCGTCGATCCCCGCGGCGATCAATTCGTCCAGCAATGCCTGGGCGGCGGCAACCACCTGTGCATCCTGCTTGGGGTTGATGATGCAGATCGCCACCTGCCACGGTGCCATCGGTGCGGGCCAGACGATGCCGGCATCGTCATGGTTCTGCTCGATCGCCGCAGCCACGATGCGCGAAATGCCGATGCCGTAGCAGCCCATCTTCATCACCGCGGGCTTGCCGTTCTCGTCGATCACGGTGGCCTGCAGTGCCTGCGCATACTGGTCGCCGAGCTGGAACACATGGCCCACCTCGATTCCGCGCGCCAGACGCAGTTCGCCGCCATCGGCCGCGCGTTCGCCGTCGATGACGTTGCGCACATCGGCAACGGTGTCAGGTTCGGGCAGGTCGCGGCCCCAGTTGACCCCTGCCAGGTGTTCGCCGGGCACGTTGGCACCGACCACGAAATCGGCCATCGCCGCGACATCGCGGTCGGCCACCACGCGCACCGGGCGGGCGGTGTTCACCGGGCCCAGGAAGCCCGGCTCGCAGCCGAGGTGGTCGCGGATCTCGGTCTCGTTGGCCAGGCGGTAGCCGGCCAGGCCGGCGACCTTGCCGAGCTTGATCTCGTTGACGGCGTGATCGCCGCGCACCAGCACCAGCACGAAGCCGGCCTCGGTCATCACCGCCACCGACTTGACCGTGCGCTGCAGCGTGATGCCCAGCAACCCGGCGACGTCTTCGCAGGTCTTCTGGGTGGGCGTTGCGACCTGGCGCATCGCCTCGCCAGCCTCGGCGCGCGGGGCGGGCAGGGCGGCGCTGGCGGTTTCCACGTTGGCGGCGTAATCGGAGCCGGTGGAGAATGCCAGCGAGTCTTCGCCGGAAGCGGCAATGACGTGGAATTCCTGCGAGGCATCGCCGCCGATCGCGCCGGAGTCGGCCTGCACGGCGCGGAATTCCAGCCCCAGCCGGGTGAAGATGCGGGTGTAGGCCGCGCGCATGTTGTCGTATTCGCGCGCCATGTCGGCATCGGTGAGATGGAAGGAGTAGGCGTCCTTCATCAGGAATTCGCGCGCGCGCATCACGCCGAAGCGTGGACGGATCTCATCGCGGAACTTGGTCTGGATCTGGAAGAAGTTCAGCGGCAACTGCTTGTAGCTGTTGATTTCCTGGCGCGCGAATTCGGCCGCGGCCTCTTCGGCGGTCGGGCTGTAGCAGAACTCCTGCTCCTTGCGATCCTTGATCTTGAGCAACTGCCCGCCGAACTTTTCCCAACGACCGGTGGCATCCCACAGTTCGCGCGGCTGGATGGTGGGGAACAGCACTTCCACCGCCCCGGCGCGGTTCATTTCCTCGCGCACGATGGCCTCGACCTTGCGCAGCACGCGCAGACCCAGTGGCGACCAGGTGTACAGCCCGGAGGCCAGCTTGCGGATCATGCCCGCGCGCAGCATCAGACGGTGGCTGACCAACTCGGCGTCGGCCGGGGTTTCCTTGGTGGTGTGCAGGTGGAACTGGGAAAGACGCATCGGGCTTCGCTTGGGCGGAAAGCCCATAGTTTGCCAGTCTCGCGCCCTGCCGGTCAGTGGCGCCGGCCGATCGGCCGGACGCATGGGCCGGTAGGTGGCCGCTCCCGGGCCGGCTCAGGAGGCCGGAGTGCCGCTCGCTGCCGGCTTGCAATAGGCCTTGGCGGCCGCTTCGGCGAGGTTGCGTTGCGCCACGCGGGCATCCGGGTCCAGCGGGGTGCCGGGCTTGCCATCGGTGCCGGCGCCCATGGTGACCTCGCCCTTGCCGCTGAGCAGCTCCAGGTTGCGGCGTGCGGTCAGGCAGTCGGCCGATTCGGGCGTGGTGGTGTCCGGCGCGGCGATGGCGGCGGTGCCGCTGCGTGCATCGATCCGGCGCGCTTCGTAGCGCTGGCCGGACGGTGGCGGGGTTTCGGTGTAGTGGGTGACGCCCTTGGCGTCCTTCCATTTGTACAGATCGGTCGCGCCGGCGGCGGCGCTGACCAGCATCAACAGGGCGCAAAGCCCGGACGACAGGTGCATGTGGCTTCCCCTGGATGATTCCCGCGGCGATTGCAGCATCCGCGGCCGGCGCTGGCAAGTGAGGCTGCACGCCGCCGGCGCGCTACCGCCGGATGGACCTCAGGCCCTACACTTGCCGGATGGATGAGATGAGACCGCCCCCGCGCTCGCGCACGATCTACCTGCTGCCGAACCTGTTCACCACCGCCGGGCTGTTTTCCGGTTTCTACGCCATCATCGCCGCCGCCAACGGGCAATTCGTCCAGGCCGCCATGGCGGTGTTCGTGGCCGCGGTGATGGACGGGCTGGACGGCCGGGTCGCGCGCCTGACCAATACCAGCAGCGAGTTCGGCGTGCAGTACGACTCGCTGGCCGATCTGGTCAGCTTCGGCATGGCCCCGGCGCTGGTGATGTATCACTGGTCGCTGTCGGCGCTGAAGTACGACAGCAACGTGATGGGCCGGGTCGGCTGGTCGGCCGCGTTTCTGTATGCGGCCTGCGCGGCGCTGCGCCTGGCGCGCTTCAACACGCAAGTGGGGGTTGTCGACAAGCGCTGGTTCATCGGCCTGGCCAGCCCGGCGGCCGCCGGCTTGATGATGTCCTTCGTCTGGGCGTTTGCCGACGACAGCCTGGGCTTCGATGGCGAGCAGCTGCGTTACCTGGCGCTGGCGGTCACGGTGGTATCGGCCTTGCTGATGGTCAGCCGGATCCGGTTCTGGAGTTTCAAGGGCGGCGCGCGTGGTCCGCGTGCCGACCGTGTGCCGTTCCTGGCGCTGGCGATTGCCACGGTGGTGATCGCGCTGCTGGTGATCGATCTGGCCCGTTCGCTGCTGGTGATCGGCGTGCTGTATGCACTGTCCGGGCCGGTGATGTGGCTGTGGCGGCGCTGGCGGCGTACGCCCGAGCTGCCATGAGCCAGGTGCCATGAGTCAATTGGCCTCCGAGCCGATGTGGTCCGATCTGCAGGTGTCGTATCTGCAGGCGTTGGGACACACCGTGTATCTGGATCGCGACACCGTGGACGCGGCGGCGGTGCCTGAGGAGACGATGGAGCGCGCGCCGGCGGCCGCACCGCCGCGCGTGGAGCGCACGCCACCAATGCCGGCGCCAGCGGTAGCGCCGGCGGTCCGCCGCAGCGCACCGGTGGCGCCGGCCCACGCGCCGGATGCAGTCACGACTGCGCCGGCAGCGCCGCCGCGGCGCAGCCGGGTCGGCATGCCCGATCGCCTGCAGATGGCGTTGCTGCGCGCCTCCGGCTGCAACCCCGGCGATCCGAATACGCAAGCCTTGATGGCGTCCTGGCCGCTGGCCGAGCTGCGCGGCAACCCGGCCGCCAAGCGCGCGCTGTGGCCGCAACTGCGCGCGCTGCGGCGGCGTCGGAACCCGGCATGAGCGCCTTGAACGCGCCGCTGCCCACCTCGCTGCGCGCCATGCGCGAGAGCGATCTGGATGTGGTGATGGACATCGAACATCGGGCCTATCCGTTCCCGTGGACGCGCAGCATCTTTCGCGACTGCCTGCAGGCCGGCTATCAGGGCTGGGTGATGGAGCAGGGCGGGCAGGTCATTGGCTACGGAGTGATCAGTATCGCTGCCGACGAGGCGCACGTGCTCAATGTCTGCATCGCACCGGAGGCGCAATCCCGAGGGCATGGCCGCGTGCTGTTGCGCGCGCTGATCAAGGGTGCCTGCGATCGCGGCGCGCGGCGCGCGTTTCTGGAAGTACGCCCGTCCAATCCGTCGGCGATTGCGCTGTATCACTCCGAAGGCTTCAATGAGATCGGGCGGCGCCCACGCTACTACCCCTCCAATACCGGCCGCGAAGATGCGCTGGTGATGGCGATCGAGTTGTCCTTCGAAGGGTTCTCCTGAGCCTCATCGGCCGAGGCTGATGGAAGCGTTCTCCCGCGTCCGGCGGGTTCTGCCCCGACGCACCTGATACGCGTCGCGCGGTTGCATCGGTGAGGCATGCGTCACGACCAGAGACACCACCCCGGCTCCTGCATAGCCGCCAGGCGACCGTGCTGGCGCCTTGCTGTTTCGCCCCGAAGCGGCGTTGTGGTGATGCACCACGATCAGGTCATCAGGCAATGCACCCGCTGTGCGCCGAGCTGTTGCGCATCGCTGCAATCGATCGCAACAGGGTGAATGTTTTTCCCGTTTGCATCGCCCGAGGTGTCGTCTGCGCGGCGCCATCCGGCAGGGCGCACCTGCAACCGCGACGGTGATCATGCCGCCACGTGCCACCCGTGGTTTCCAGCAGCGCCAATCGACTGTGTCCATGTGCCAGGCGCACTGCGATAGCGATGCATTGCAGTGCAATTGCCGTGCGCGCCGAAAAAAAAACACGCATGCATGTGATGGCGGCGGCACACCGTGCTGGAGCTGTGTCGGTCTGCGTTGAGATGCAGAGCATGCTGCGCTGCAGTGTCCTCATGCCTGTCTCCGCGTGTCTTGATTACAGCGTTTTGTCTTCTCCTGGATGTCCCGCAACCGTTTGCGTGACTGCGCGTGCACATCGATACATCGGCTAGATACAAGCCATTGCGATGCTCCTAGTATCGGCGTCGCGGAACTGAACATTACAGAGATGAAAAGTATGTTCCGCGCCTGCTAGACGAGGGGTGTGCCGCCGCGCGGCGCATCGAACCTATCCGAGGGAGAGATCAAGATGAAGCCGAAATTTTCAACGGCGGCCGCCGCGTCGCTGTTTGTCGGGTCGTTGCTGGTTGTTGGCGTTGCCTGCGCCGATCCTGCACTGGAAGTTGCAACCACTGGTTGGGCAACACAGAACGGAGGGACCAAGGGCGGTTCCAAAGCGGCCGCAGCCAACATCTACACGGTCAAGACTGCCGCCGAGCTGAAGAGCGCGCTGAAAGCCAGCGTGGGCAGCAACGGGCGCATCATCAAGATCAGCGGCATCATCGACATCAGCGAAGGCAAGCCGTACACCACGACCTCGGACATGAAGAGCCGCGCGCGGTTGGACATCCCCACCAAGACCACGCTGATCGGCATCACCAGCAATGCGGAGATCCGCGAAGGCTATTTCTACGTCAAGGCCAACGACGTCATCATCCGCAATCTCACCATCGAAAATCCGTGGGATCCGCAGCCGGTCTGGGACCCGGATGACGGCAGCGCCGGCAACTGGAATGCCGAGTACGACGGCCTGACGGTCGAGGGCGCAACCAATGTGTGGGTGGACCATGTCACCTTCACCGACGGTCGTCGTACCGACGATCAGAACGGCACCGCCAACGGCCGTCCCAAGCAGCATCACGATGGTGCGATGGACGTTAAGAAGGGCGCCAACTTCGTCACCATTTCCTATTCGGCGTTCAAGTCGCACGAGAAGAACGACCTGATCGGTTCCAGCGACAGCGCCTCCAGCACCGACAGCGGCAAGCTCAAGGTGACCATCCATAACACCTTGTTCGAGAACATCTCTGCACGCGCACCGCGGGTGCGCTTCGGGCAGGTGCATCTGTACAACAACTACCACGTCGGCAGCACCACCCATCCGGTCTACAAGTTCTCGCACGCCCATGGCGTGGGCAAGGAGTCGAAGATCTTCTCCGAGCGCAACGTGTTCGACATCAGTGGAGTGAGCAGCTGCGACAAGATTGCGGCCGACTACGGCGGCAGCGTCTATCGCGATCAAGGCTCACTGCTCAACGGCAAGGCGCTGACGTGCTCGTGGAACAGCAACATCGGCTGGACCCCGCCGTACACCTATAGCCTGCTGTCGGCCGACAAGGTTGCTGCGGACGTCAAGGCGAAGGCCGGGGCGGGCAAGCTGTAAGGCCCCTGCGGTACGCAACGCCGCGATGCGAGCAGCGTTGCACGTCTTTCCACAACGCCCGCAGCACTGCGGGCGTTGTGCGTTTGCGTAATGTCCTTATCGATGTCTCATTGTCCGGCGACATACGCTGTTTCGACGCCGTGGCGCGTGCGCGCAGCATCACGCGTCTTCAGTTCTCTGCGCAGCCGGGCGCAGGATCCATGCAGGGCCCTTGCCCGTCCACCATTCGCGGCATTGATGCCGCATAAGGTCCCGCGACGGTGGGCGGGCAAGGACCAGTCGAGATGATCGGTGTGCATGGTTTTCAGTAAAGCAGCCGACCAACTGTCTGGCGCGGTGTCCTTGCCGGTTGCGGGACCGTGTGGCGGCATGGATGCCGCCACCGAGCTCCCAGGGGCGGGTTCACGGCGTGTCCCGCAAGCGGTGAGGGCACCGCGCACTCGACGCTGCGCGCTGGCTGCAGGGCCCTTGCCGGCCCACCATCGCAGGACACGCCGCAAGTACGTCCATGTAGGCTCTGGCGCGGCATCCATGCCGCTCAAGGTCCCGCGACGGTGAGCGGGCAAGGACCAAGCGAGATGGTCGGTGTGCATGGTAAGAGCGGTGCTGGATGCGCCTTGTTCGATCGTGAAGCATCGCCTCCACGTCTGATGCGCACCGCGCGACAGACAGCTCTTCAAACGAGCGCCGACCAACTGTCTGGTGCGGTGTCCTCGCCGGTTGCGGGACCGTGTGGCGGCATGGATGCCGCCACCGAGCCCCCAGGGATGGGTTCACGGCGTGTCCCGCAAGCGGTGAGGGCGCCGCGCACTCGACGCTGCGAGTTTGCTGCGCGGCCCTTGCCCGCCCACCATCGCAGGACACGCCGCAAGTACGTCTATGTAGGCTCCGGCGCGGCATCCATGCCGCTCAGGGTCCCGCGACGGTGGGCCGGCAAGGACCAGTCGAGATGGTCGGTACGTAACGTAGAGCAGTGCTGGGTGCGCCTTGTTCGATCGTGAAGCATCGCCTCCACGTCTGATGCGCACCGCGCGACAGACAGCTTTCAGATGAGCGCCGACCAACTGTCTGGTGAGGGCACAGCGCACTCGACGCTGCGCCTTGGCTGCAGGGCCCTTGCCCGCCCACCATCGCAGGACACGCCGCAAGTACGTCCATGTAGGCTCTGGCGCGGCATCCATGCCGCTCAAGGTCCCGCAACGGTGAGCGGGCAAGGACCAAGCGAGATGGTCGGTGTGCATGGTAAGAGCGGTGCTGGATGCGCCTTGTTCGATCGTGAAGCATCGCCTCCACGTCTGATGCGCACCGCGCGACAGACAGCTTTCAGATGAGCGCCGACCAACTCTTTGGTGCGGTGTCCTTGCCGGTTGCGGGACTGTGTGGCGGCATGGATGCCGCCACCGAACCCCCAGGGATGGGTTCACGGCGTGTCGCGCACGCGGTGAGGGCACCGCGCCCTCGACTAACCAGGCTGTTGACCCCGTCTCGGCCAACAGTGATTGGCGGTCCTAGAGCTTGGCGCGTTGCTCGCGCAGGCCGGTCAGCTGCGTGGTCCAGTCGTTCAGGCGCGCGCGTTCCTGCTCGACCACCACGGCCGGTGCGTTCTGCACGAAGGTGGCGTTGCCCAGCTTGCCATTGCACTTGCCGATCTCGGCTTCCACGCGCTTGATTTCCTTGTCCAGGCGCGTGCGTTCGGCATCCATGTCGACCAGGCCTTCCAGCGGCACCAGCAGGGTGAGCTCGCCGACGATGGCCGTGGCCGACGGCGGTGTGTCCTGGCCGGCGTCGAGCCAGTCGATCGCTTCGAGCTTGAGCAGGAACGACAGCTGCGAGGCGAAGCGGCCGACACGGGCGCGATCGTCGGCAGTGCCGGCCTGCAGTAGCAGACGTACCTGCTTGGACGGCGGTACGTTCAACTCGCTGCGCACACGACGCAGTGCCGACACCATCGACTTCAGCCATTCGACATCCGCCTCTGCGCTGGTGTAGCCCGCAGTGTCGACATCGCCGGCCTGCGGGAATGCCTGCAACGAGATCGTGGCGGCGCTGATGCCCAGGCGCGGTGCAACCTGCTGCCACAGTTCCTCGGTGACGAACGGGGTAAGTGGGTGCAGCAGGCGCAGCAGCGCTTCGAGCACGTACAGCAGTGTGTGGCGCGTGCTGGCGGCTGCCTCGCTGTCCTGGCCGTTGAGCGCGGGCTTGGCCAGTTCGACGAACCAGTCGCAGAACGCATTCCAGGCGAACTCGTACAGCGATTGCGTCAGCAGATCGAAGCGGTAGCTGGCGTAGTGTGCGTGGGTTTCTGCAGTCACCTTGTCCAGGCGCGCCAGAATCCATTGCTCGGCTTCGGTACGCGGCTGCGGCACGCCGGCAAAGCGCGCGCCTTCGGTGTTCATCAGCACAAAGCGCGTGGCGTTCCACAGCTTGTTGCAGAAGTTCTTGTAGCCTTCGGCGCGGCCCAGATCGAACTTGATGTCGCGGCCATGCGTGGCGAGTGCGGCGATGGTGAAGCGCAACGCGTCGGCACCATGGGCGATGATGCCGTCCGGAAACTCCTTGCGCGTGGCTTTTTCGATCTTCTCGGCCATGCGTGGCTGCATCAGCCCGGTGGTGCGCTTGGCAACCAGGTCTTCGATGCTGATGCCGTCGATGATGTCCAGCGGGTCGAGCACGTTGCCCTTGGACTTGGACATCTTCTGGCCCTGCGCATCGCGGATCAGGCCGGTGATATAGACATCGCGGAACGGCACCTGGCAGGTGAAGCTGTCGGTGGCCATGATCATGCGCGCCACCCAGAAGAAGATGATGTCGAAGCCGGTGACCAGCACCGACGACGGCAGATAGCGCGCGAAACCGCGCTCGGCCATCGCGTTCGCGTCCGGCCAGCCCAGCGTGGAGAACGGCCACAGTTGCGAGGAGAACCAGGTTTCCAGCACGTCGCTGTCCTGGTGCAGCGCGACGTCGGCACCCAGGCCGTGCTTCGCGCGCACCTCGGCTTCGTCATGGCCGACGTAGCACTTGCCTGCCTCGTCGAACCACGCCGGAATGCGATGCCCCCACCACAGCTGACGGCTGATGCACCAATCCTGGATGTTCTCCATCCAGTGGCGATAGGTGTTGATCCAGTTCGGCGGGACGAACTTGACCTGGCCGCTTTCGACCAGCTCCAGGCCGCGCTTGGCCAGCGCGTCCATCCTCACGAACCACTGGTCGGTGAGATACGGCTCGATCACCTGGCCGGTACGGTCGCCGCGCGGCACCTGCAGCTTGTGCGGCTTGGTTTCGACCAAGACGCCCAGGTCTTCCAGTTCGGACAGCACCAGCTTGCGTGCGTCGTAACGATCCAGGCCGCGGTACCGCTCCGGCGCATTCTCGTTGATGGTGGCGGTGACGGTGAACAGGTTGATCAGCGGCAACTCGTGCCGCACACCCACCTGGTAATCGTTGAAGTCATGCGCAGGCGTGACCTTGACCACGCCGGTGCCGAATGCGCGGTCGACATAGTCATCGGTGATCACCGGCACTTGCCGGCCGGTCAGCGGCAGCACGATGCGGGCGCCGTGCAGCGTGGCATAGCGTGGGTCTTCCGGATGCACCATCACTGCGGTATCGCCCAGCATGGTCTCCGGGCGCGTGGTGGCGACCACCAGGTAATCGCGGGTCTCGCGCAGCGTCTCGACGCCGTCGGCATCGTGCTCGACGTGCTCGTAGGTCACGCCATCGGCCAGCGGATAGCGGATCGACCACAGGAAGCCGTCTTCCTCGACGTTTTCCACTTCCAGGTCGGAGATCGCGGTCTTCAGCACCGGGTCCCAGTTGACCAGGCGCTGGCCGCGATAGATCAGGCCCTGCTCGTACCAGCGCACGAACGCTTCGTTGACCGCGGCCGACGGCTGCGGGTCCATGGTGAAGGTGCTGCGCGACCAGTCACTGGAGGTGCCCAGGCGGCGCATCTGGCGCTCGATGGTGTCGCCGGATTCGGCCTTCCACTCCCACACCTTGGCGATGAAGCCCTCGCGCCCCAGCGAGTCGCGCGTTTCGCCCTTGCCTTCCAGCGCCAGGTTGCGCGACACCACCATCTCGGTGGCGATGCCGGCATGGTCGGTGCCCACCTGCCACAGCGTGTCGAAGCCGCGCATGCGGTGATAGCGCACCAACGCATCCATCAGCGTCTGCTGGAACGCGTGGCCCATGTGCAGCGTACCGGTCACATTCGGCGGCGGCAGCAGCACCGTATACGGCTCACCCTGGCCGGACGGCACGAAATACCCGGCAGCCTCCCACTGCGCGTACAGGCGCGATTCGAAGGAAGAGGGGTCGTAGCTGGAGGCGAGGGTGGTCATAGTGGGGCGGGGATTCGTTGTTCGGGATTCGGGATTGGTTGCGTCATGGGGCCGGCGAGAAGCACTGGCAATCCACTCATCAACGTCAGCAGTGGTGGTGTGGAGCGAAGATCGGCTATTTGGAATGCGTGGCTGGATGCAGCCTAGGGACGCGCAAAAAATCTGCTTTTACGAATCCCCAATCCCAACCCCCAATCCCCGCCCCTCTCACATGTCGTACTTGGTCAGTTCCAGGCCCAGGGCCTTGTACTGCTTCCAGCGTTCGCGCAGCGGTTCGCGGGCCGCCGGGTCGGCGGGGACGACTTCCAGCACGCGGTCGCAGGCGCCCAGGTAGGGATCGTCGCGCAGGTTGATCACCAGCGGGCGCGAGGGAGCATCGAACTCCGGCGAGGCGATCAGTACCGGCGCCAGCTCGTCTTCCTCGTCGGTGCCGGCAATCTGGTGCGGGATGTAGGCCTCGTCGTCGAATGCCCACAGCAGGTCGTCCAATGCCTCGGCCTGCGCGGCGTCGCGCGCCAGGATCAGCGTAGGCAGGTTGGCGTCGTTGGCCTTGCGCGCCAGCTCGCAGACCAGCCGCAGCGGTTCGTTGAGGAAGCGCGGTTTGGCGATCAGGTAGAAGTCGGCACGGGGCATCAGGGCAGGGATTCGGGAGAGGGGAATCGGGAATGGTCACGGCATCGCCGCGACCTCGAAGGTCGCGGCGGTGACTGAGAGGAAAGGGATTTCACGATTCCCTATTCCCGATTCTCAATTCCCACCTGCGGCGCGGTCCAGCAACCACTGCGTCAACAGCCCCACCGGGCGTCCGGTGGCCATGCCGCGCTTGCCTTCGTCGCTGGCGACGCCGGCGATGTCCAGATGCGCCCAGCGCTGGTTCTCGGTGAAGCGCGACAGGAAGCAGCCGGCGGTGATCGCGCCGCCCCAGCGGCCGCCGATGTTGTAGACGTCGGCGAAGGTGGAATCCAGCAGGCCCTGGTACTCGTCCCACAGCGGCAGGCGCCAGGCGCGGTCGAACACGTGCTCGCCGGCGGCCAGCAGTTCGTTGGCCAGGTCGTCGTGCTTGCTCATCAGGCCGGCGGTCTGGTGACCCAGCGCCACCATGCAGGCGCCGGTCAGCGTGGCCACGTCCACCAGGGCTTCGGGGTTGAAGCGCTCGGCGTAGGTCAGCGCATCGCACAGGATCAGGCGGCCTTCGGCGTCGGTGTTGCCGACCTCGATGGTCTTGCCGGACATGCTGGTGATCACGTCGGAGGGGCGGTAGGCATTGCCGTCAATGGCGTTCTCCACCGCCGGCACCACCACCACCAGGTTGATCGGCAGCTCGGCCTTGACCGTGGCCACGAAGGTGCCGATGACGTTGGCGCCCCCGCACATGTCGTACTTCATTTCCTCGATGCCGCCCTGCGTCTTGAGGTTGACGCCGCCGGTGTCGAAGGTGATGCCCTTGCCGACCAGCACGTAGGGGCGCGCGTCGCCGCCGCCGTTCCACTTCAGCACGATCAGCCGCGGGCGGTTGGCCGAGCCACGCGCCACCGACAGCAGCGAGCCCATGCCCAGCGACTCCATCTGCGTCTCGTCCAGGATCTCGGCCTCGGCGCCGGGGAACTTGCCGGCGAAGGCGGCTGCGGTCTCGGCCAGGTAGGCCGGGGTGCAATAGTTCGGCGGCAGGTTGCCCAGCTCGCGGGCGAATTCCACGCCCTCGGCGGTGGCCACGCCCACGGCCAGGGCACGGGCGTCGTCGCCGGCGATCGCCAGCGTGGTCAGGCCGGTCTCGTCGACCTTCTTCTTGCCCAGCGTGGCGGTGTAGCGGTAGGCGGCATGGTCGCTGACGATGATCGCCTGGCGGATGTTCCAGGCGCTGTCGCGCGCCTTGACCGGCAATTCGGTCAGGGTGAGCAGGGCGGTGCCGACCGGGCCGGTCTTGAGCGCGCGGGTCGCATCGCCCACCGCCTTGAGGTACGGCGCCACGCCGAACTTGCCGGCCTCGCCCAGGCCCACCACCAGCACGCGCGGGGCGGCAACGCCCGGCAGGTCGTGCAGCAGGCTGGTGCTGCCGGTCTTGGCAGCCACGTCGCCACGTGCCACCAGGGCCGTCAGACGGCCCTGGCTGGCACTGTCCAGCGCCTGGGCGGCGGGCGACAGGGTCTTGTCGGCGAACACGCCAACCACGATGCAGTCGACGGCGGCGCTTGCCGGCGCGTCTTGGTTCAGGGTGAATTGCAGGGCCATTGATCAGATTCCGTAGGCAAATCCGTACAATCGCGGGCTGTTTACGCCAACCGGACTAGGCTGGCGCCGCCGCGAACGAATCCGAGAGTTTAAAACAAGCCCACCCCATGCCGAAGCTCGATCGATACCTGCTTAGCGATTTCACCCAGAGCTTCCTGGCCACCTTGATCGTGCTGCTGGTCGTTAGCGTGGGCGGTGTGCTGGTGGATATCCTCGGCAATATCGCCGATGGCCGCATCCCTGCTCGCTTGCTGCTGTCCCAGGTGGGCCTGCAATTTGTGGCGTACCTGCCGATCATCCTGCCGCTGGCGCTGATGCTGGGGCTGTTATTGGCACTGGCGCGGCTGTACCGCGATTCAGAAATGGCGGTCATCACCGCCATCGGCGTGGGCCCGCGGCGCATGTTGCGGCCGATGTTGATGCTGGTGGTGCCGGTCGTGGTGGTGATCGGGTTGTGCTCGCTGTGGCTGGGCCCCTGGGCCAGCCGCACCGCCGAGACCATGCTGGAGGACGCCAACCGCAGCATCGTGATGGCCGGCCTGGAATCGGGCAAGTTCACGCCGCTGTCCGGCGGCGGGGTGGTCTACCTGACCACGATCTCGGCCGACGGCAAGGGCCTGGGCAAGGTGTTCCTGCAGCGCCAGAAGGACGACCGCATCGACGTGGTCACCGCCGACCGCGGCGCGATGTTCTTCGAAGGCAAGGCCGACCGTTACCTGCGCCTGGAGGACGGCTACCGCATCGAAGGCCCGGCCGCCGGCAACACCCTGGACTACCGTTTGATGAAGTTCGCCAGCAACGACGTGGCCTTGCCCGACCGGGCCCAGGTGCACGATGCCAACGATCCGGAAGTGATGTGGACCACGCAGCTGCTCTCGGACCAGCGCCCGGCGGCGCGCGCGCAGCTGCATGAGCGCCTGGCGCCGCCGTTGCTGGCGCTGGCCTTCGCGCTGCTGACCCTGCCGCTGTCGCGCAGCGCGCCGCGGCAACAGCGTTACGGCCGGATCATGCTGGCCTTCCTGGCCTACATGGTGGGTACCAATCTGATGATCGTCGGCACCCAGTGGATCGCCAATGGCAAGACCCCGGCTGCGCTCGGTCTGTGGTGGCTGACCTTGCCGCTGCTGGCGGTGGCGATCTGGGCGTATGCGCGCGATGGCCGCGTGCGCCGGCCGAGGGTGCGCGCATGAGGCTGATGCCGCGGGTGCATGACTGGTACGTCGGGCGTGCGGTGCTGTTCACCGTGCTGCTCACCTGGGCGGTGCTGCTGGGCCTGGACCTGGTCAATGCCTTTGCCAGCGAGGCCAAGAACATCGGCCAGGGTGCCTACACCTTTGGACACGCGATCGCGTATGTGGCCTACACGGTGCCGCGCCGGGCCTACACCTTGTTTCCGACCGCTGCGGTGATCGGCGCCTTGATGGGCCTGGGCCAGCTGGCGGCGACGTCCGAACTCACCGCGCTGCGCGCACTCGGCGTGTCGCGCAAGCGCATGTCGGCTTCGGTGGTGGCGGCCATGGCGCTGCTGACCGCCACCATGGTGATCAGCGGCGAGACCGTGGGGCCGTGGGCACAGAACCAGGCCGATACCCTGAAAACCAGCGCCCGCTACAACAGCGACATGGCAATGGCGCGCTATTCCGGCCTGTGGGCGCGCGAGGGCGACACCTTCCTCAATGCGCTGAGCGGCGAAGAGAAGCTGCTCGATGGCGGCGGCACCGCATTGGACCTGCACGATGTGCGGCTGTATCACCTCGATGCCGGCGGCCGTCTGGCGCAGCTGACCTACGCGGCGCTGGCCGAGAACCGCAACGGGACCTGGACGCTGCGCCAGGTGCGCCGCGATACCTTCCAGGAACGCTCGGTGCAGCGCGAAACCTTCCCCGAGCTGGCATGGCAGTCGCAGCTCAGCCCGGCAGCGCTGGCGGCCGGGCTGGCCAAGCCGCGCAACCTGTCTGCGCGCGATCTGCAGCAGAGCATCGAATACCGCCGCCGCAACGGCCTGGATGCGCGCGACTACGAAGATCAGTACTGGAGCCGCTGGTTCTACCCGCTCAACGTGCTGGCGCTGTGCATGGCGGCGATCCCGTTCTCGTTCGGTTCGCTGCGCAGCGGCGGGCTGGGCAAGCGCCTGTTCCTGGGCATCCTGTTCGCGCTGGGGTTCTGGCTGCTGCAGCTGTTCTTCGGCCGCATGGCCGGTGCCCTCAAGCTGGACTACCGCATCGCCTATGCGCTGCCACCGATGGTGATGCTGGGCGTGTCGGTGTGGTTGTTCCGACGGCGCAGTAGCTGACGCGGCTGCGCCGGTTCAGCGTCTTCGGAACCGTGCGCTGCCTGCGCTAAACGGTGGTACCGGTTTGCGCGTGTGGCTGCCAGGGCTTTGCACGGCGGCCGCATTCCAGCACTGCCTGCCGGGGAGGTCGGCAAGCTGCCGGCCCAGGCGTTTCAGCGCTTGGGCGTGCGCTGCAGCCGGGTGCCGCTGGCACGGTCGTGCCAGGCCAGCCGATCGCGGTCCAGCCAGGCCCACCAGAATCCCGCGCCAGCCAGGGCCAGCGACAGCGTGCCGACGGCATAGCGGATCCACAGTACGCGCCACGAGGCTTGCGGCCCGACCAGCGACAAGCGCCACGGGCGCATGCCCAGGGTCTGGCCACCCCGCCGCCAGCTGACGGTGGCGTAGACCCCGGCCGCGATCCAGCAGCACAGCCACAACAGCCATTGCCAGCCGCTGAAGGGGGCAATGTTTTCGCGGGCCGGATGCCCGGCAAGCGTAAATCCCAACGTGAACGCGGCGGAGATCAGCATCCACAGCGCGAGCACCGGCCAGGCGTCGTAGCACATGGCCAGCAGTCGCCAGACCACCAGGGCAGGTGCGCGCGCGATGAGCGGTGCGGGGGGCGAAGTCATGCCGCGAGCATAGCCGGCGCAGGCGAGCGAGCAACGTCGCGCTGCGGCAATCCCGTGCCAGGCGGGGCCTGGGTGTCGCGCTGAGAGCCACGTGGCGTGTGGCCGATCGAGGCAGTCTGCGTTGCCAAATCCCGCTCCTGGCTGACATGGCGCGCCGCAAAACGCATGCCACGCTCTATGCTGTTGCGATGTCAGCCAGCAGTCCTGCCGAACGCCGCCAACTGGCGCAACACCTGCCGCCGGTGCAGGCCGCCGATGCCGCCGCCATCGAACGCTTTCTGGACCGGTTGTGGGCCGAGCAGGGCGTGGCGCGGCAGACTCTGGACAGTTACCGGCGCGACCTGGAAGGGCTGGCGCGTTGGCGCGACGGTGCCGGCGGCGGCTTGCTGGGTGTCGATCGGGCGGTGTTGTTCGACTATCTGCGCTGGCGCACCGAGGCGCGCTATTCGCCGCGCAGCAATGCCCGGCTGCTGTCGACCCTGCGTGCGTTCTACGGCCTGTGTCTGCGCGACGGCGTGCGCGGCGACGACCCTACCGCATTGCTGGACCCGCCACGCCTGCCGCGCTCGCTGCCCAAGGCGCTGACCGAGACGCAGATCGAGGCGCTGCTGGCCGCGCCCGATATCGCCACGCCGCTGGGCCTGCGCGACCGCGCGATGCTCGAGCTGATGTATGCGGCCGGCCTGCGCGTCAGCGAACTGGTCAACCTGCCGGCGGTGGGGGTCAACCTGCGCCAGGGCGTGCTGCGGGTCACCGGCAAGGGCAGCAAGGAGCGCCTGGTGCCGTTGGGCGAGGAATCCCAGCACTGGCTGGAGCGCTATCTGAGCCAGGCGCGCCCGCTGCTGGCCAGCCACAAGGCGGTGGCAGCGGTGGACGGGCAGGTGCCGTTGTTCATCGATGCGGCGCGGCAGCCACCCAGCCGCCAGCAGTTCTGGGCGCTGGTCAAACGCTATGCGGCGGTGGCCGGGATCGACCCCGCCACGGTCAGCCCGCACGGGCTGCGGCACAGCTTTGCCACCCATCTGCTCAACCACGGCGCGGACCTGCGCGCGCTGCAGATGCTGCTCGGGCACAGTTCGCTGTCCACCACCCAGATCTATACGCTGGTCGCGCGTCAGCACCTGCAGAAGCTGCATGCCGCCCATCACCCGCGCGGGTGATGGCGGGTGCGCCGCAGGCGAGGCAACGGTCCAGAGAAAGAAGAAAGCGTTTCAGCCGCTGTCTGGCTTCATCTGCGCTGTGCGAGAATCCAGGCACCCCATTCCACTGGATGCGTGAATGTATCGTCTTGCCATCGCCGCGCTGCTGGGCGCACTCAGCCTTACCGCCTGCGCGCAATCCTCGCAGCCTGCGGCAAGCAACGCCGGCGCCAAGCCAGCCGCTGCTGCCGCCCCCGCCGCCGCGGGCAACGTGGACCAGCGTGTGAGCGTTGCGCTCAAGGCGCTGGATCCGGATTTCAAGCCGGACTACATCGGCGCAGCGCCGTTCCCCGGTTTCCGCGAAGTGGTGGTCGGCGGGCAGGTGCTGTACGTCAGCGACGACGGCCGTTACCTGATCCAGGCGCAGCCGTTCGACATCCAGAACAAGCAGTTCGCTGCCAGCCCGGGCCTGCTGGCCTACCGCCGCAAGCAGCTGGAGACCGTGCCCAAGGCCGACCGCATCGTGTTTGCGCCGGCAAACCCCAAATACACCGTGACGGTGTTCACCGACGTGGAATGCGGCTACTGCCGCAAGCTGCACAGCGAGATCGGCGAGCTCAACAAGCAGGGGATCGCGGTGGAATACCTGGCGTTTCCACGCATGGGCCTGGGCAGCCAGGACCACAAGGAAATGATCGCGGTGTGGTGCGCCGCCGACCGCAAGCAGGCGCTGACCGCGGCCAAGTCCGGGCAGCCGGTCAATGCCAAGGACTGCAAGAACCCGGTGTCGATGGAATACACGCTGGGCCAGCGTCTGGGCGTCAACGGCACTCCGGCGATCTTCGCCCCGGACGGCACCCAGCTCGGTGGCTACCTGCCGCCGGCGCAGCTGCGTGAAGCGCTGGAAAAGCGCGCGGTCACCACCGCCGGTGGCAGCCGCTGACCTCGCCGCCGGCAGCGCCGTGATGCTGCGCTGACGCTGGCCGCCGCGACGGTCGGCGTGATCGATCAACAGGCCGGGATGCGCATGCATTCCGGCCTGCTGCGTTTCAGGACCGGCTGGCAGCGGGGTTTGGGCTGGCAGCACGGTTTGTCGGGTGAGAGCGGCGATGGACCGGCGTGGCGGCCAGCGCTGCGGACGTCGCCCCCGCGCGCAGATCCGGCCCAAGGCAGGTGTGCGTGCGAATCCGGGTCGGCATCGCCATCCGCCGCTGCCGCTGCCGCATCTGGCCGGAACGTGCCGAATCCGCGCCGGGCGGTGCGAATCACCACCGCACGGATCGCTGGCCGCCACATCCCGGGTCCGGCGCCGACGCATCAGCTCCGTTACAATCTGCAGCCCCGTTTCTGACACGGTTCCCCGGACATGATGGTCCTCGAGGGCGCTTCCGCCCTTTCGCCGTTCCGCCGCGCTCGGCTCGAAACCCGCCTGCAAACCCTCGTTCCCGCGCTGCGCATTACCGGCGCCTGGCACGTCTATTTCATCCGCGCCGAGGCCGGGCAAGCGCCCGACCAGGCCACCTTGCAGCGGATCCTGCAGGCCGAAGCCGCCCCCGCGCCGCGGGCCGAGGAGGCTTCCTCGCGTTACGTGGTGCCGCGCCTGGGCACGCTGTCGCCATGGTCGAGCAAGGCCACCGAACTGGTGCGCGGGGCCGGGCAGCCGATCCAGCGCGTGGAGCGCGGCACCCGCATCGATCTGGCCGGCTGGCCGGCCGACGACGCGATGCAGGCCGCCGTGGCCAAGCTGCTGCACGACCCGATGACGCAGTCGCTGCTTGGCTCGGCCGCGGCCGCCGAGGCGCTGTTCAACGTGCCCGATCGCGGGCAGTTGCAGCGCGTGCCGCTGGCGGCGCTGGAGCAGGCCAACCGCGACCTGGGCCTGGCCCTGGCGCAGGACGAGATCGACTACCTGCGCGAACGCTTCGCCGAGCTGGGCCGCGACCCGGCCGATGTCGAGCTGATGATGTTTGCCCAGGCCAACTCCGAGCACTGCCGGCACAAGATCTTCAACGCCAGCTGGACCATCGACGGCAAGCCGCAGGAACGTTCGCTGTTCCGCATGATCAAGCACACCCACCAGCAGACCCCGCAGCACACCCTGTCGGCCTACAGCGACAACGCAGCGGTGGTGGAAGGCGTGCCGGCCGCGCGCTATCGGCCGGATCCGGCCAGCGGCGAGTACCGCGCCGAGGCGGTGCTGCCGTCGGCGTTTGCGATCAAGGTGGAAACGCATAACCACCCGACCGCGATCGCGCCATTCCCCGGCGCCGCCACCGGTGCCGGCGGCGAGATCCGCGACGAAGGCGCCACCGGCCGCGGCGGCAAGCCCAAGGCCGGCCTGACCGGGTTCACGGTCTCGCACCTGCGCATCCCGACCCTGCCGCAGCCCTGGGAGGCGCCGCGCGCGCTGAACCCGCGCATGGCCCCGGCGCTGGACATCATGCTCGACGGCCCGCTCGGCGGCGCCGCGTTCAACAACGAATTCGGCCGGCCGAACCTGCTGGGCTATTTCCGCAGCTTCGAGCTTGCCGAAGGGCAGGGCCTGACCCGTGCCTACGACAAGCCGATCATGCTGGCCGGTGGCCTGGGCGCGATCGATCGCAACCAGGTCGAGAAGCTGCGCCTGCAGCCCGGCGATGCGGTGATCGTGCTGGGCGGCCCGGCGATGCTGATCGGCCTGGGCGGCGGTGCGGCCAGTTCGGTGGCCGCCGGCGACAGCGCCGAGGCACTGGATTTCGCCAGCGTGCAGCGCGAGAACCCGGAGATGGAGCGCCGCTGCCAGGAGGTCATCGACCGCTGCGTGGCGCTGGGCACCGACAACCCGATCCGCTGGTTCCATGACGTGGGCGCGGGCGGCCTGTCCAACGCCATTCCCGAGTTGCTGCACGATTCGGGCGTGGGCGGCATCATCGACCTGGGCCGCGTGCTCACCGACGACCCCTCGCTGTCGCCGCTGGAACTGTGGTGCAACGAATCGCAAGAGCGCTACGTGCTGGGCGTACCGCAGGCGCGCCTGGACGAATTCGCCGCGATCTGCGCGCGCGAGCGCTGCCCGTTTGCCGCCGTCGGCGTGGCCACGGCCGAGGAGCGGCTGGTGGTCGGCTACGGCGTCTTCGACGCCGGGAATGGGGAGTTGGGAATCGGGAATGGTAACGGCGCACTGCCGGTTGCCGATGCCGCTTCTCACCATTCCCCATTCCCCACTCCCGATTCCCAGCTGCCGATTGATTTGCCGATGGACGTGCTCTTCGGCAAGGCGCCGAAGATGCATCGCGATGCGGTGCATC
Source organism: Xanthomonas sp. CPBF 426 (assembly GCF_903989465.1). Classification (NCBI taxonomy): domain Bacteria; kingdom Pseudomonadati; phylum Pseudomonadota; class Gammaproteobacteria; order Lysobacterales; family Lysobacteraceae; genus Xanthomonas; species Xanthomonas sp. CPBF 426. Next base: position 3,892,180 of record NZ_LR861805.1, on the reverse strand, counting down.
CGCCGGCGCCGCAATGGCCGGTGCTGCAGACCGCCGCGCTGGATCTGCAGCAGGCTGGCCTGCGCGTGCTGGCGCATCCCACGGTGGCGTCCAAGAGCTTTCTGGTCACCATCGGCGACCGCAGCGTGGGTGGCCTGACCGCGCGCGAGCAGATGATCGGCCCGTGGCAGCTGCCGCTGGCCGATTGTGCGATCACCCTGGCTGGCTTCGATACCTTCGCCGGCGAAGCGATGTCGATCGGCGAGCGCACCCCGCTGGCGTTGTTGAACGCCGCCGCGTCGGCGCGCATGGCGGTGGGCGAGGCGATCACCAACCTGTGCGCCGCCCCGGTGCAGACGCTGGACAGCATCAAGCTCTCGGCCAACTGGATGGCCGCGGCCGGTCATGCCGGCGAAGACGCCTTGCTGTACGACGCGGTGCGCGCGATCGGCATGGAGCTGTGCCCGGCGCTCGAGCTGAGCGTACCGGTGGGCAAGGACTCGCTGTCGATGCAGGCGCAGTGGGTTGTCGGGAATGGGGAATCGGGAATCGGGAATGACGAAACGTCGCAGCCCGCAGCTTCCACCATTCCCGATTCCCCACTCCCCATTCCCGGTGGAACGCGCAAGAGCGTTTCACCGGTCTCGCTGATCATCAGTGCGTTCGCACCTGTCGCCGATGTCCGCACGCAGTTGACGCCGCTGTTGCGTAGCGACGAAGAGAGCGAGCTGTGGTTGATCGGGTTGGGCGGCGGCAAGCAGCGTCTGGGTGGCTCGGTGCTGGCGCAGGTGTATGCCGACGATGCCGCGCTACCGGCATTCGGCGGCGAGGTGCCGGATCTGGACGATGCGCAGCGGCTGCGCAGTTTCTTTGAACTGATCCGCGCCGCGCGCGAGAGTGGCCTGTTGCTGGCGTATCACGACCGCAGCGATGGCGGTGCGTTTGCGGCACTGTGCGAAATGGCGTTCGCCTCGCGCCAGGGCCTGGATATCACGCTCGATGCCTGGGGCGACGACGCGTTTCGCAGCCTGTTCAACGAAGAACTGGGCGCGGTGGTGCAGATCGCCAACGAGGATCGCGCCGCGTTCGCCGATCTGGTCGAGCGGCATGCCTTGACCGAATGCGCGCAGCGCATCGCACGTCCCACCGGCGCGCCGCGCATCCGCGTGAGCGGGCAGGGCCGCGTGCTGGCCGAGTGGCGTTGGGAAGCCTTGTTCGATGCCTGGTGGTCGGTGAGCCACGCCATGCAGAAGTTGCGCGACAACCCGGAAACGGCCGACGAGGAGCGCGCGCAGGCGCGCGACTTCCAGGCGCCGGGATTGCGTCCGAAGCTGGTGTTCGATCCGTCCGAAGACGTGGCCGCGCCCTTCGTGGCGACCGGTGCGCGGCCCAAGGTGGCGATCCTGCGCGAGCAGGGCGTCAACGGGCAGATCGAGATGGCCTACAACTTCGAGCGCGCCGGTTTCCGTGCATTCGACGTGCACATGAGCGACCTGATCGAAGGCCGGGTGGATCTGGCGCAGTTCTCCGGGTTTGCCGCCTGCGGCGGCTTCAGCTACGGCGACGTGCTGGGTGCCGGCCGCGGTTGGGCCACCTCGATCCTGGAACGGTCGGCCTTGCGCGATGCGTTCGCCGCGTTCTTCGCGCGCAGCGACACCTTCGCGCTGGGCGTGTGCAACGGCTGCCAGATGCTCAGCCAGCTCAAGGACATCATTCCCGGTGCCGAGCATTGGCCGCGGTTCCTGCGCAATCGCAGCGAGCAGTTCGAAGCGCGCACCGCCTTGCTGGAAGTGGTGGAGTCGCCGTCGATCTTCCTGCGCGGCATGGCCGGCTCGCGGATTCCGGTGGCGGTGGCGCATGGCGAAGGCCGCGCCGAGTTCGACACCGTGGTGGATCAGGCCGCTGCACGTGTGGCCCTGCGCTTCATTGATGGCGATGGCGCGGTGGCCTCGCAGTACCCGCTCAATCCGAACGGCTCGCCGGACGGCATCACCGGGCTGACCAGCACCGACGGTCGCGCCACCATTCTGATGCCGCATCCGGAGCGCACCCCGCGCACGGCAAACCTGAGCTGGCACCCGGCCGACTGGGGTGAGGACTCGCCGTGGCTGCGCATGTTCCGCAATGCGCGGGTCTGGTGCGGTTGATGATGTGGCGCGGTACGGCATGAGCTGAAGCGCCGTACCAACGGTGCCATTGGACGGCCGTGTGCAGCGATGCACACGGCCGTTGTCGTTTCTGGTCCTGCAAGAAAGTAAGTAATCAACGCCGGGACATGGTTTGCTTTACGTCACTATAAAAACTACTAGTTATTTACTCGCGGTATATGGTGATGCTGCTTGTGTGATGTCAATCCCAATTGAATCTTTGGTTTTTCAATAGATTCAGACCACGTTTTGAATCATTGATTCATGGCGTTTCTGCAGCACTTTATGTCGCGATTCGTGGGTTCTTTTGCGCGGGTAATCTCCGGCGCAGACGCAGTGCGAGTGCATTTTATATAAACCTCAGGGGGACCGTGCGATGCAATCGCGCGGTGGTCGGTTTTTACACCAGACCAATGGGGAGTAAGTCGTCGATGAAACCAATGTACTTGGATGCCGGCGGTGGGCAGCATGCCCATTGCCGAACGGGCAGGCTTGCCTGCGATGTGGGGAATCAGCGGTTGAATCGATCGCCGGTGCACGCGCGCGGCAGGCTGGCGGCAGCGATGCTGCTGGCACTTGCCGGCGTGGCCGCAGCTGCCCAGGCCACCACGCATGCCGATGCGCTTGCGCATTGCACGGTGGTCGAGGGCCGGCAACGTTGCGACACCGATGCGGCGACCCGCAACGACGTAGTGCCTGCAACCGCGAGCGCGCAGGTGACCGCAACGCCTGCGGCCGATACCGATGCACCGGGGTTTGCGGATGGGCAGGATGCGTTGGCACTGGGCAATGCAAGCAATGCGCTGGGCGATGGCACCAGTGCGTTCGGTGGCGGAAGCCTGGCGCTGGAGCGCGACGCCACCGCGATCGGGCACAACGTGTCGGCCGCCGGGGAATCGGCAACCGCCATTGGCGGCGTGGCAACGGTCTACGACTACGACGCATTCGGTTTTGTCATCGGGCAACGCGAACAGGCCACGCAAGCGTCCGGGGTGGGGGCGACGGCCATCGGCGGTGGTGCACTGGCCGGCGATCCGTTTTCCAGCGCCCTGGGCAGCGGCGCCAGCGCCATCGGCGTGCAGGGCACGGCGGTGGGGTATCGCGCGCAGACCGGCAACGACGGCGCCACCGCGGTGGGCGGTCTGTCCACGGCCAGTGGTTTTCTGTCCACCGCCGGCGGCTACAGTTCGCGTGCCAGCGGAGATACGTCCACCGCCTTCGGTTACCGGGCGCGCAGCGAAGGCAGTAGCAGTATTGCAGTGGGCGATACCGCACTGGCCAGCGGGGTGCAAAGTGTGGTGGTGGGTGGCATCAGCAACTTCGGCTCGATCACCGCCGCCACCGGAACAGGCGGCATCGCGCTCGGCGCAGGTGCGCAGAGCCAGTCCGACTATGCGATTGCCATTGGCTACGATTCCAACATCTTTCCGAATCGGCCTGGCAATACCGATTCCGTGGCGATCGGCCACAGCGCCGGTTCGTTCGCGCCACGCACGGTATCGCTGGGTGGTTTTGCATTGACCATGGGCGATGGCGGCATCGCGATCGGTCACGACAGCACGGCCTACCTGGAAAACAGTATCGCCTTGGGCGCGCGCGCGGCCACCTCGTGGTTCAACGGCAACAACACCGCGATCGGTGCAGATTCCCAGACCAATGGCATCGATGCGCTGGCGATCGGCTATGGCGCGCGCGTGGGCGATTTTGTCGACGATGCCTGGAACCGTTCGGCATCCAGTGCCGTCGCACTGGGCGCACATTCCTACGCGTACCGCAGCAACACGGTGTCGGTGGGCGATGTGCAGGCGGGTTTGGTGCGGCAGATCACCAGCGTGGCGGCCGGCACCGAAGCCAACGATGCGGTCAATTTGGCCCAACTCGACAGCGTGCGTGCGATCACCAATCGGCTCGACAGCACGCTGGCCATTGGCAAGACCGATACGGACGAAGCCGCTGCCCATGTCGACGGACTCAATGCGCTGGCCTTGGGGAGCGCCAGCAACGCGATCGGCGACGGCGCCAATGCGCTGGGCTCGGGCAGCCTGGCGCTGGGGCGCGATACCGTGGCTGTCGGCCGCAACGCCAGCGCGGCCGATGCCTCGGCCGTTGCAGTGGGCGGCGTGGCGTCCGTGCCGGTGTTCGATGCGGCGGGCTCGATCGTCGGCGCGCAGGAACAGGGTGCCTCGGCCCAGGCGCGCGGCGCGGTGGCGCTGGGCAGCGCGGCCATTGCCCAGCGCAGCTTCGCCACTGCGGTCGGCACGGGGGCCGCGGCCAGTGGCGAGCAATCGATGGCGGCCGGATTCAGCGCCCGTGCGCAGGATGATGTGGCCACTGCGGTGGGCGCCTTTTCGAGCGCCCGCAGTGCGGCGGCGTCGGCCTTCGGCTTCGGTGCGCTGGCCAACGCGAGCATGACCACGGCGGTGGGCTTCAACGCCTCCAGTCTTGGCGAGGGCAGTGTGGCCGTGGGCAGTCTGGCGGTTGCCGCTGGCGAGCGCAGCGTGACGCTTGGCGGAATGTCACTGATCAGCTCCACACTCAGGTCGGCAGGTGCCTTCCGGGTCGGTGGCGTTGCCATCGGCGCCGGCGCGCGAAGCGACGGCGATTACGCCGTTGCGCTGGGCTACAACGCCAATGTGTTCTCCAACGACACCAACGCCGATGCGGTGGCGATCGGCCATAGTGCAGCGTCGTTCGCGCCGCGCACGGTGGCGCTGGGGGCGCTGGCATCTGCCGAGGGCGTTGAGGGGATCAGCATCGGCTACGACGCGCGCGCCACCTCCAGCAGGAGCATTGCGATCGGCAGCGGCGCCAATACGTCGATCCTCCATGGCGACAATATCGCCCTGGGAACCAACGCCAGGGCGGATGCGCCCGACGCGATCGCGATCGGGCGCAATGCCAGCGTCGGCGTGTTCGTCGGTGAGGCGGGCAGCGCGGCGATGGCACTGGGCGTGCAATCCAATGCGCTGGGCAACAACAGTCTGGCGATGGGCTACAACGCCTTTACTCGGCAAGGGGGCAGTAACGCTGTCGCACTCGGTGCCGATGCCGGTGCCAGTGGTGCCGATTCGGTGGCACTGGGCGCGGGCTCGCGCAGCTACGAGGCCAACGTGGTGTCGGTGGGCAACGGCAATGGCCGCGGCGGCCCGGCCACGCGTCGCATCGTCAATGTCGGCAGCGGCGCGATTGCCAGTGCCAGTACCGATGCGATCAACGGCGGCCAGTTGTTCCAGTCGTTGAGCAACGCTGCCAGCTTCCTCGGCGGTGGCGCGGCGATCGGTGCGCAAGGGGTGTTCGTGGCACCGACCTACGTGATCCAGGGCAGCAGTTACCGCAATGTGGGCGAGGCGCTGACTGCGCTGGACAGCAAGGTCAGCGAGCTGGATGCGCGAGGTGGAGCGGCCACCTCCGGCACTGCCGCACGTTCAAGCGCTGCGCGTGTGGCAGCGGCGCCTTCACCAGTTGCGGACGCCTCGACTGTCGCCACCACGGCGGATGCGACAGACGATGGCCTGCAGGCAACAGCGCTGGCCACCGACGGCATGCCAGAAAGTTCGGCGTCGTCGGTTGCTGCAACGGCCAGCGCGCTGGATGCAGGCAACGCGGTGCAGGGCACGCCGACCGCAGCGGTGGTCGGCAGCATCACCCCGGCCGCAACGTCCACCGCCGTCGGCACGGCGGCAGTGGCCAACCACGTGACCGGCACGGCGATCGGCGGCAGCGCCTATGCGCATGGCCCCAACGACACTGCGATTGGCAGCAACGCACGCGTCAATGCCGATGGCAGCACCGCGGTCGGCGCCAATACGCAGATTGCCGCGGTGGCGACCAATGCGGTGGCCATGGGCGAAGGCGCGCAGGTCAGCGCGGCCTCCGGCACGGCGATCGGCCAGGGCGCACGGGCAAGCGCACAAGGTGCGGTGGCCCTGGGTCAGGGGTCGGTTGCCGATCGCGCCAACACGGTGTCGGTGGGCAGCGTCGGCGGCGAGCGTCAGGTGGCCAATGTGGCCGCCGGCACGCGTGCCACCGATGCGGTCAACAAGGGCCAGCTGGACAACGGCGTCGCCGCGGCCAACAGCTATACCGACAGCCGCTACAGCGCGATGGCCGACAGCTTCGAAACCTACCAGGGCGACATCGAGGACCGTCTGCGTCGGCAGAACCGTCGCCTGGATCGGCAGGGTGCGATGAGCTCGGCGATGTTGAACATGGCCACCAGCGTCGGTGGCATCGCCACGCAGAACCGCGTCGGTGCCGGCGTCGGTTTCCAGAACGGCGAATCGGCGTTGTCGGTGGGCTACCAGCGTGCGATCAGCCCGCGCGCCACGCTGACGGTGGGCGGCGCGCTCAGTGGTGACGACAGGTCGATCGGCCTGGGCGCCGGCTTCGGCTGGTAACGCAGGCCTTGCCGTTGCAGCGGCGCGCGTATGGCCGCTGCGTGCTCACTCATTTGCTTTGCATTTCATCTTGAAGAGGACGTCATCGTGATTCAGACCCATCGTTCCCGAACGCTCGCCATCGCCTGCAGTGCCGTCCTGTCGCTCGCCAGCGGCATCGCCACTGCGGCCACGCCGGATTTCGGCGTGCGCACTGCGCAACGTCAGCAGGCCATGCGCGACGCCCCGGTCGACAGCATCATCGTCAACTATCGCAGTGGCCGGGTGAGCGCGCGCAGTGTCGGCACTGCGTCGGTGGCCACGATCGCCGCGGCGGCATCGCGCGCGGCAGTGCGCCTGGTGCCGGCCGCGCGCAGCGGCACGCAAACCGCGCCGACGCATGTGCGTACGCTGGCGGTGGGCAGTGAGTTGATCAGGTTGCCCGCACAGCTCAGCCGCAGTGACGCCGACCGCCTGGTGCGCGAACTGCAGGCGGATCCTGCAGTGGAGTACGCGCAGATCGACACGCGCATGTATCCGTTGCAGAACAGCGGTGGCAGCCTGCCCGACGACCCGCTGCTGGCGGACAATCAATGGCATCTCACCGATCCGGTTGGCGGCATCGATGCGCCGGCGGCCTGGGCCACCGCCCAGGGCGAAGGCGTGGTCGTGGCGGTGATCGATACCGGCATCTTGCCGGGGCACCCGGATCTGGCCGGCAACCTGCTGCAGGGCTACGACTTCATCACCAACGCCGACAGGTCGCGACGCGCCACCGACGCGCGTGCGCCGGGCGCGCTGGATTACGGGGATTGGGAAGCAACGGACGGCGAATGCGGCATTTTTTCAGCGGCCCGCGACAGTTCCTGGCACGGCACGCATGTGGCCGGCACGATTGCCGAAGCCACCGGCAACGGCATTGGCGGTGCCGGTGTGGCCTACAAGGCCAAGGTGCTGCCGTTACGCGTGCTGGGTCATTGCGGCGGTTCGTCCTCGGACATCACCGATGCCATCGTGTGGGCGTCGGGCGGCCATGTGGATGGCGTGCCGGACAATCGCAACCCGGCGGAAATCATCAACATGAGCCTGGGCGGCGTTGGCCCCTGCGATTCGGTCACGCAGGCGGCGATCAACGCTGCGGTGTCGCGTGGCACCACCGTGGTGGTGGCGGCCGGCAATGATGGCGCGGACGTGTCCAGTGCCGTGCCGGCCAACTGCGCCAACGTGGTGTCGGTGGCGGCCACCCGCCTGACCGGCGGGTTGGCGTACTACAGCAATTTCGGCAGCTTGATCGATCTGGCTGCGCCCGGCGGCGGCGCGCGCGATCTGGAAACCGACACCTTGTACGACGGCCCGATCGGCAGCTGGATCTGGCAGACCGGTTACACCGGCAAGACCACGCCCACGTCCGGCCAATTCGCCTATCTCGGGCCTGGCTTTGCCGGAACCTCGATGGCCGCGCCGCATGTGGCGGGGACGGCCGCGCTGGTGCAGAGCGCCCTGATCGCCGACGGCAAGCCGCCGCTGACACCCGCGGCACTGGAACGCCTGCTCAAGCGCAGTGCGCGCGCGTTCCCCGTGCAGTTGCCGTTGAGCACGCCGGCCGGTAGCGGCATCGTGGATGCCGGCGCGGCCATCGATCGGGCACTGCGCCGTTGCGCCAGCGGCGACCTGGGCTGCCAGCTGGACGCGCAGACGCTGCGCAACAGCGTGCCCGAGCGCGGTCTGTCCAATGTGGCCGGCGATGCCGGCGTCTTCGCCTTCGAAGCGAATGCGGGTGCGGTGCTGAGCTTCGTCAGCTTCGGCGGCAGCGGGCAGGCGGCGCTGTATGTCGCCATGGGCCGCGCGCCGACCGCAACCGACAACGACGGCATGTCCAGCCGCAGCGGGACCAGCCAGACGGTGCGCTTCACCGCACCGCGTGCCGGAACCTATTTCATCCGGCTCGATGGCAGCAGCTTCGATGGGGTGAGCCTGTTGGCGCGCCAGTGATCCGACACGCGGTGGCGCCAGAGGGCGCTGCCGCCGGTTTCTTGGCGCGATGATGCGGATGAGAGCGGCCGCATTGCGAGGCGTCGTGGCCTGAAGCGTCGGCGCGGGACGCGCTGGCGCGGTTCCTGACCTGTTTCGCGCGCGGTTTTGCGCAACCAAGCCTGCTGGCGTCCTGCCAGCGGGCTTTTTTGTCTGCTGCAGACATCCGTATTCAGCTTTCAAATGTCTCGCGGGACATGATCTAGATCGCTGTTTTCCAAAGAATTATCAAAAAACTAATAAACGCAAGCCGAAGTGTGATGAAAAGCACGCTCAGCTTCGCTTTCTGTCAAAAACTTGACGCCCGATTTGACCGCTGTTAACACTTCGCCCAGTTCTATGGTTGGGTAGCGTTCACTTTTTGACTATCCAGGGTGCCGCTTTCCGCGCACCGCCAGTTGGCCCATGGCGCCAATCACCACGGGGATCGCAGTGGCTGACGGCCTCGCGACGGTGGGTGTTTGTCAAAAAAACCAGTCCCAACATTCAGGAGCAGGGCGTCGATGAATCGGATTTATCGCAAGGTCTGGAACAAATCGTTAGGCGTGTGGGCCGTGGCATCGGAGTTGGCCAGCGGCGACAGCCCGGGCGCAGTGAGCACCGCCGCATTCATCGACCGCCGCCAGAGCCGTTGCCTGGTTGCCGCGATCGCCCTGGCGCTGGGTAGCGCCGGCATCGCCATCCCCCTTTCCGCAGTGGCGCAATCGGTCGAAGTCGGTCGCGGTGCGTCGGCACCTGCCGCCAACGCCACCGCCATCGGTGCCGGGAGTCGCGCCAGCGCGACCGGCGCGCTCGCCACCGGTGCCGACAGCAGCGCCAGCGGCGTCAACAGCAGCGCGATCGGCCGCCAGACCAATGCGATCGGCGAGAACGCGGTGGCCATCGGCTACAACAGCTTCGTGCGCCAGAGCGGCGAAAACGGCGTGGCGCTGGGCGCCAACGCCGGCGTGACCGGTGCCAACTCGGTGGCGCTGGGCGCAGGCTCGCGCACCCACGAGGACGATGTGGTGTCGGTCGGCAGCGGCAATGGCCGCGGTGGCCCGGCCACGCGCCGCATCACCAACGTCAGCGCCGGCGTCAACGCCACCGACGCGGTCAACGTGGCGCAGTTGCGCGACGTAGCCGACGTGGCCGAAGACACCGCCACGTTCTTCAAGGCGACCCCGGGCGAAGACAGCGTCGGCGCCTATGTCGACGGCGACAGCGCGCTGGCTGCCGGCGATGCCGCCAATGCCACGGGCACGGCGACCACTGCGCTGGGAACCGGTGCCAATGCGGTGGCCGACAATGCCACCGCGGTCGGTGCCAATGCGCTCGCCTCCGGGCAGAACAGCGCGGCATTCGGCCACAACGCGCAGGCCAACGGCCCCGGCAGCGTGGCCGTCGGCGGCGCTGCGGTGGACGAAGACGGCGAGCCGTTGGTCACCAACGGCGGCGTGCCGGTCACCACCGGTGCCACCAGTGCCGGCGTCGGCGGAACCGCGGTCGGTGCCAGCGCCAATGCCGATGGCTTCGCGGCCTCGTCGTTCGGCGTCGGCGCGTATGCGGCCGGTGCGCAGTCGTCCGCGTTCGGTGCGGTTGCCAATGCGGCAGGCGATTACGCCACCGCCGTGGGCACGCAGACCAGCGCCAGCGGCACCAGCAGCACCGCAGTCGGTGGTCCGGTCGATTACGTCCCGGGTCTGGGTTTCTTCGTGCAGACCCAGGCCAGCGGCGAAGCGTCCACTGCGCTCGGCGCCGGGGCGATCGCATCGGGCACCTACACCACCGCCGTCGGCGTGCTCAGTGAAGCCTCCGGCACCGAAGCCACCGCGGTGGGTTACTTCGCCTATGCACCCGGCGAAGGTGCCACGGCAGTCGGCCCGGAATCCTGGGCCAGCGGCGAGCTGAGCACGGCGCTGGGTTACTACAGCACCGCACGCGGCGCCAACTCGGTTGCGTTGGGCGCCAATTCGATTGCCACGCGCGCCAACACCGTGTCCGTTGGCGCGGCCGGCGATGAGCGCCAGATCACCAATGTCGCCGCCGGTACCGAGGGCAGCGATGCGGTCAATCTCGACCAGCTCACCGCCGTGTCCGACGTTGCTTCCACCACCGCGCGCACGTTCGTGGCCACCGGCGATGGCACCGCGATTGTTGAAGGCATCGACAGTGTTGCGGGCGGTTCCAATGCATCGGCAACGGGTGACTACAGCGCTGCATTCGGTTCGACCAGCCAGGCATCCGCGCAGGGCAGCACCGCGCTCGGCAGCGGCGCCATCGCGACCGGCGAGAATGCAAGCGCGCTCGGTTTCAACAGCAATGCAGTCGCCGACAACGCCACTGCGCTTGGTGCCACCAGCAGCGCGTCGGGCGAGTCCAGCACCGCAGTGGGCGGCGCAAGCCAGGCCACCGCCAGCGGCGCGACCGCACTGGGTTACGAGAGCATTGCCAACGCCGCCGACTCCACTGCGCTGGGGGCGGGCAGCGTGGCCTTCGGCGACACCAGTACGGCCGTGGGCGGTGCAAGCGTCGCGTTCGGCGATGACAGCGCCGCTTTCGGCGCCAATGCCGCCGCCGGCGGTAGCGCATCCACTGCGATCGGCGCAAACAGCAGTGCCTTCGGCGAGCGCACCGTTGCGCTGGGTGGCGCCAGTAACGCGTCGGGCGACGACAGCATTGCGCTCGGTGCGAGCAGCCAGGCCTCCGCGCTGGGCACGACGGCGGTCGGCAGCAATGCCAACGCCAGCATCGCCAATGCCACGGCGGTGGGCTTCAACAGCAGCGCCGGTGACGACTACGCCACCGCGCTCGGCGGCGACAGCAATGCATCGGGATATTTCAGCACCGCCGTCGGCGGCAACAGCATCTCCAACGGACGCTACTCGACAGCGATCGGCTATGAAAGCATCGCCAACGGCGGCTCGGCCACTGCGCTGGGCATGGCCAGCGTCGCCTGGGGCGATGGCAGCACCGCGATCGGCATCGAGAGTTCGGCCTATGGCTACGACAGCACCGCAGTGGGCCCCAATGCCTTCGCCGCCGACACCGCCTCGGTGGCGATGGGTGCGTTCGCCAACGGGTGGGGCGCGCGTGCCATTGCACTTGGCAGCGAATCTGCCGCGGTAGGCGATGAAAGCGCTGCGCTGGGCTGGGAAGCGCAGGCCGATGGCGCGCAGAGCGTGGCCATTGGTAGCAACGCGCTTGCGTCCGCGCAAAACAGCGTAGCTCTGGGCGCCGGCGCAGTTGCCGATCGCGCCAATACGGTGTCGGTGGGCAGCGTCGGTGGCGAGCGCCAGGTCACCAATGTCGCCGCCGGTACCGAAGGCACCGACGCGGTGAACCTGGACCAGCTCAACGCGGTCGGCGAGACCGCCCAAACCACTGCGCGCCTGTTTACCGGTACCGGCACCGGCACTGCCGATGCGCAGGGCGAGGACGCCATCGCGGCCGGGTCCAACGCCACCGCCGATGGCGATTACAGCAGCGCGTTCGGCTCCAGCAGCCAGGCCACCGCGATCGGCGCGGTCGCCATCGGCAGCGGTGCCAGCGCCACCGCGCAGTACGCCGATGCGGCCGGCTACAACGCCGCCGCCAGCGGCTACGGCAGTGTGGCCAGCGGCGCCTTCAGCCAGGCCAGCGGTGATTACGCCGTGGCCGTGGGTGGCGAAAGCGAAGCCGCCGGCGCGCAGAGCACCGCGCTGGGTGCGGCGGCAGGCGCCTATGGCGATGGGTCGCTGGCGGCCGGCACGCTGAGCGTGGCCGATGGCAGCGAAACCACCGCAGTGGGCTATTTCGCCAGCGCCAGTGGCGATTCGGCCACCGCGGTCGGCGCAGAAAGCGTGGCCGATGGCACCAGCGCGGCGGCGTTCGGCTTCGGCGCCGAGGCCACCTCCAACTACTCCACCGCCCTGGGCGGCTATTCCAGCGCGACCGGGTTCAACAGCACCGCGCTGGGCAATTTCAGCACCGCCAGCGGCTCCAGTACCGTGGCCGTGGGTGGCGATGCCACCGCAACCGGCGACTACAGCGTTGCGGCCGGCCAGGGCAGCGTGGCCAGCGGCTACAACAGCGTGTCGGTCGGTGGCGCCTTGCTCGGCCTGCTGCCGACCGAAGCCTCCGGCGACTTCTCCACCGCGCTCGGCGGCGCTGCATGGGCGCCTGGCCTCAACAGCACCGCACTCGGCAATTTCGCCGAATCCACCGGCGAAAGCAGCGTGGCGCTGGGCGCCGATTCGGTGGCCGATCGCGATTTTGCGGTCTCGGTGGGCAGCGCCGGTAACGAGCGTCAGATCACCAACGTGGCCGCCGGTACGCAGGGCACCGATGCGGTGAATCTGGACCAGCTCAACGCCGTGGCCGAAACCGCGCAATCCACCAGCAAGTACTTCCAGGCCAGCGGCAGCGCCGACAGCGATGCCGGCGCCTATGTGGATGGCGACAACGCGCTGGCTGCAGGCGAGGGCGCCAATGCCACCGGCACCGGCACCACGGCGTTGGGCGCAGGCGCGCAGGCGGTGGTCGATAACGCAACGGCGGTCGGCGTGAGCGCACTGGCCAGCGGCATCGGCGCGGCGGCGGTGGGCAACAATGCCCAGGCCACCGGCGAAAACAGCAGCGCGGTCGGCAGCAATGCCCTGGCCAGCGATGTCGGCGCCACCGCAAACGGTGCCGGCGCGCAAGCGGTTTCGACCTATACCACCGCGCTCGGCAGCGAGGCAGTGGCATCGGACAACCAGGCCACGGCGGCCGGTTTCCGCAGCACCGCCTCCAATGTCGGCAGCGCCGCCTTCGGTGGCTACAGCGAATCCAGCGGCCGGCTGTCGTCGGCGCTGGGTTACGGCGCGGTGGCCTCGAGCGACTACAGCACCGCGGTCGGTGCCGCATCGCTGGCCTCCGGTGCAAGCGCGGTCGCCGTGGGCGAGTTCAGCGAAGCCACCGGCGACGAAAGCGTGGCGGTGGGCGGCAGCACGTTCTTCGGCTTCATCCCGGCGCGTGCCACCGGCACCGGCGCTGCTGCATTGGGTGCAGGTGCCTGGGCCACGGCCGACTACACCACCGCGATCGGCTGGAATTCCTATGCCGACGGCGTCAATGCCACCGCGCTGGGTCAGAGCGCGGCGGCACTTGCCGACAACACGCTGGCCCTGGGTGGCGGCAGCCGCGCCGATGCAGTCGGTGCCAGCGTGGTCGGCGTGGACGCATCGGCGACCGGCATCAACAGCACCGGCGTCGGCCGACAGGTCAACGTGATTGGCGAGAACGCGGTGTCGGTGGGCTACAACTCGTTCGTGCGCCAGAGCGCGGTCAACGGTGTGGCCCTGGGTGCCAATGCCGGTGCGACCGGTGCCGATTCGGTGGCGCTGGGCTCGGGCTCGCGCAGCGACGAAGCCGACACGGTGTCGATCGGCAGCGGCAATGGCCGCGGCGGCCCGGCCACCCGTCGTATCGTCAATGTCAGCGACGGCCAGGCGGCGACCGATGCGGTCAACAAGGGCCAGCTGGATGCGCTGGCGGCCGATGTGCAGACCACCACCGGCATGGTGCAGACCACCGGCGAAGGGGTGGCCACCGCGACCGGTGATCGCGCCACCGCCGCAGGTGCCGGCGCAACCGCCAGTGGCGCACGCAGCGTGGCGATCGCCTCCGGCAGCCGCGCCTCGGCCACCGGCGCCAGCGCCATGGGCGTGGACAGCAGCGCCAGCGGCGTGAACAGCACTGCGATGGGCCGGCAGACCAATTCCATCGGCGAAAACGGCGTGGCACTGGGCTACAACTCCTTCGTGCGCCAGAGCGGTGCCAATGCGGTGGCGCTGGGTGCCAATGCCGGTGCCAGCGGTGCAGACTCGGTGGCGCTGGGCTCGGGCTCGCGCACCTATGACGCCAACGTGGTGTCGGTCGGTAGCGGCGATGGCCGCGGCGGCCCGGCCACGCGTCGCATCGTCAATGTCGGCAGCGGCGCGATTGCCAGTGCCAGCACCGATGCAGTCAACGGCGGCCAGTTGTTCCAGTCGTTGAGCAACGCTGCCAGCTTCCTCGGCGGTGGTGCGGCGATCGGTGCGCAAGGCGTGTTCGTCGCGCCGACCTACGTGATCCAGGGTGCCAGCTACAACAACGTCGGTGCGGCATTGACCGCGTTGGACAGCAAGGTCACCGAGCTGGACGCACGTGGCGGTACTGCAACGGCCAGCACTGCGGCACGCACGCTGTCGCTGCGCACCGCAGCGGTGCCGGCTGTTGCCACCAGTGCAGTGACTGCATCGAGCAACGCTGTCGCCGATACCGGCGCCAGCGTGCAGGGCACGCCGACCGCAGCGGTAGTCGGCAGCATCACCCCGGCCGCAGCGTCCACCGCCGTCGGCACGGCGGCAGTGGCTAACCACGTGACCGGCACGGCGATCGGCGGCAGCGCGTATGCGCATGGCCCCAACGACACTGCGATCGGCAGCAATGCACGCGTCAATGCCGATGGCAGCACCGCGGTCGGCGCCAATACGCAGATCGCTGCGGTGGCGACCAATGCGGTGGCGATGGGCGAAGGCGCGCAGGTCAGTGCGGCGTCCGGCACGGCGATCGGCCAGGGCGCACGGGCAAGCGCACAAGGTGCGGTGGCCCTGGGTCAGGGGTCGGTTGCCGATCGCGCCAACACGGTGTCGGTGGGCAGCGTCGGCGGCGAGCGTCAGGTGGCCAATGTGGCCGCCGGCACGCGTGCCACCGATGCGGTCAACAAGGGCCAGCTGGACAACGGCGTCGCCGCGGCCAACAGCTATACCGACAGCCGCTACAGCGCGATGGCCGACAGCTTCGAGACCTACCAGGGCGATATCGAAGACCGTCTGCGCCGGCAGAACCGTCGCCTGGATCGGCAGGGTGCGATGAGCTCGGCGATGTTGAACATGGCCGCCAGCGTCGGTGGCATCGCCACGCAGAACCGCGTCGGTGCCGGCGTCGGTTTCCAGAACGGCGAATCGGCGTTGTCGGTGGGCTATCAGCGTGCGATCAGCCCGCGCGCCACGCTGACGGTGGGCGGCGCACTCAGTGGTGACGACAGTTCCATCGGTGTGGGCGCCGGCTTCGGCTGGTAACCCGCTGGGTGCATGACACGCGGCGGCGCCGGTGTGCGCCGCCGTGCCAGAGCAAGGCCCGAGGGGGCGGGCAAGGACCGTGGCTGGGCCGGCCAACGGATTCGATGGAGTGATGGCCTTACCAGGAGTGGCTGATCAAATGCAGCGAGCTGCACCGCAGTTGCGCAGCAGTTTCGAAAGCCGCTCCCAGCTGATCGACGAAAAACACGAAGAGGACTTCACCGTGATCGACAAGAATTTCCGTCTCTCCCCGCTGACCGGCGCCATCTTGATGATGGCGCTCGGTGCATCGGGCACGCTCGCTGCTGCCCCGAAACTGCTGGTCAAGGAACCGACCCAGGCAGCATCGGCCGGCGCTGCGTTCAGTAGCCGCCTGATCGTGCGCTACAAGGACAACACCGCTGCCGCGACCGATCGCGCCAGCAAGCTGAGCGCGGTGCAGGCCGCCGTCGGCCGTGTCGGTGCGAGCACTGGCGCACGCAGCAGCGCAGCCGCCGCCAAGGCGACGTATGTGCGCAAGCTCGGCATCGGCTCGGACCTGATCAAGCTGTCCAGCACGCTGACCACCGCACAGGTGGACAAGGTCGTGGTCGAGCTCAAGAACGACCCGTCCGTGGCCGACGTGCAGATCGATCGCATGCTGCGCCCGGTCGAGATCAAGAAGAGCGTCGCCACCACCGACGTGACCCCGCAGCTGGTGCCCAATGACCCGCTGTACGCGCAGTACCAGTGGCATCTGAGCAACCCCAACGGCGGCATCAATGCGCCGGCCGCATGGGATCTGTCGCAGGGCGCTGGCGTGGTGGTGGCGGTGCTGGATACCGGCATCCTGCCCGGCCATCCGGATTTTGCCGGCAACCTGCTACAGGGTTACGACTTCATTACCGATGCCGAAGTCTCGCGTCGTCCCACCGACGCCCGCGTACCGGGCGCGCTGGATTACGGCGACTGGGAAGAGGCCGACAACGTCTGCTATGACGGCTCGGTGGCACAGGAAAGCTCCTGGCACGGCACCCATGTCTCGGGCACCGTGGCCGAAGCGACCAATAACGGCGTCGGCATGGCTGGCGTGGCACCGAAGGCGACCATCCTGCCGGTGCGCGTGCTCGGCCGCTGCGGTGGCTACACCTCCGACATCGCCGATGCGATCGTCTGGGCCTCCGGTGGTACGGTTGCTGGCGTGCCCGCCAACACCAACCCGGCCGAGGTCATCAACATGAGCCTGGGCGGCGGCGAGCCGTGCGATTCGGCCACCCAGCTGGCGATCAACGGCGCCGTCTCGCGCGGCACCACCGTGGTGGTGGCGGCCGGCAACAGCGGCGAAGACGCGGCCAACCATTCGCCGGCCAGCTGCAACAACACCATCACCGTGGGTGCCACGCGCATCACCGGCGGCATCACCTACTACTCCAACTACGGCAGCAAGGTAGACCTGTCCGGTCCGGGCGGCGGTGGCAGCGTGGACGGCAATCCGGGCGGCTACATCTGGCAGGCCGGTTATACCGGTGCGACCACGCCGACCTCGGGCACCTATACCTATATGGGACTAGGTGGCACCTCGATGGCATCGCCGCACGTGGCCGGTGTCGTCGCCCTGGTGCAGAGCGCGGCGATCGGTCTGGGCGATGGCCCGCTGACTCCGGCCGCAGTGGAAGCCCTGCTCAAGCAGACCAGCCGCCGCTTCCCGGTGACGCCGCCGGCCAGCACCCCGATCGGCAGCGGCATCGTCGATGCCAAGGCCGCGCTGGAAGCGGTGCTGGTGGAGCCCTGCGATCCGGCCACCGAAAGCTGCGCGCCGACCGCCATTGCCTTGACCAACAAGGCCCCGCTGACCGGCCTGAGTGGTACCGCGGGCAGCGCCACGCTGTACAGCTTCGAAGCCAAGGCCGGGGCCGTGCTCAGCTTCATGACCTACGGTGGCACCGGCGATGTGTCGGTGTACGTCAGCCATGAAGCCGAACCCAGCGCGACCAGTTACGACGCCAAGTCGACCCGCCCGGGCAACAGCGAAACCGTGCGTTTCACTGCTCCCAAGGCAGGCACCTACTACATCAAGCTGGTGGGCGCTGGCGACTACGCGAAGCTGACGCTCGTTGCACGACAGTAAGTAGCTAAATAGTGTGACCGATGCCCCCGGCCAATCACCGGGGGCATCGTTTTTCAGGGCGATTCAGATGCGTGCGGTTGATCGTCGCGGCAAACTGCTACAGTCGGCGCCGGACCAGTGGAGACGAGTGTGAACGCGGTTGCCGTCGATCCAATTGAGCATCGCAGTGCGGAGACGCGCATCGTCGAGGCGCTGCTTGAACGCCGTCGCCTGAAAGACACCGATCTGCTGCGCGCGCGCCAGTTGCAGACCGAGTCCGGCATGGGCCTGCTGGCCTTGCTCGGCCGTCTGGGCCTGGTATCCGAACGCGATCATGCCGAGACCTGCGCCGATGTGCTGGGTCTGCCGCTGGTGGATGCCCGCCAGCTCGGCGATACCCCGCCGGAGATGCTGCCGGAAGTGCAGGGGCTGTCGCTGCGCTTCCTCAAGCAATTCCATCTGTGCCCGGTCGGCGAACGCGATGGCCGGCTGGAGCTGTGGATCGCCGATCCCTACGACGATTACGCGATCGACGCGGTGCGGCTTGCCACCGGCTGTGCGCTGTTCCTGCAGGTTGGCCTGCGCTCGGAAATCGACGATCTGATCGAGCGCTGGTACGGCCAGGGCCGCAGCGCGATGGGCACCATCGTGGAAACCGCCGATGGCGATGCCAACAGTAGCGACGATATCGAAGCGCTGCGCGACCTGGCGTCCGAGGCGCCGGTGATTCGCCTGGTGAACCTGGTGATCCAGCACGCGGTGGAGCTGCGCGCCTCGGACATCCATATCGAACCGTTCGAAAGCCGGCTCAAGGTGCGTTACCGCGTGGACGGCGTGCTGGTGGAAGGCGAAAGCCCGCCGGCCAAGCTCACCGCCGCGGTCATCAGCCGCATCAAGATCATGGCCAAGCTCAACATCGCCGAACGCCGGCTGCCACAGGACGGCCGCATCATGCTGCGCGTGCAGGGCAAGGAGCTGGACCTGCGCGTCAGCACCGTGCCCACCGCGCACGGCGAGAGCGTGGTGATGCGTCTGCTCGATCGCGAGACGGTGGTGTTCGATTTCTACAAGCTCGGCTTCACCGAAGAGTTTCTGCCGCAGTTCCGCAAGGTGCTGGAGCAACCGCACGGCATCATGCTGGTGACCGGCCCGACCGGCTCGGGCAAGACCACCACGCTGTACACCGCATTGAGCCAGCTCAATACCTCCGACGTGAAGATCATCACCGTCGAAGACCCGGTGGAATACCAGATCGAAGGCATCAACCAGATCCAGGCCAAACCGCAGATCGGGCTGGATTTCGCCAACGCGCTGCGCAGCATCGTGCGCCAGGATCCGGACATCATCATGATCGGCGAAATGCGCGATCTGGAAACCGCACGCATCGCGATCCAGTCCGCGCTCACCGGCCATCTGGTGCTGTCCACGCTGCACACCAACAATGCGGCCGGCGGCATCACCCGCCTGCTCGACATGGGCGTGGAGGATTATCTGCTCACCTCCACCATCAACGGCATCCTGGCGCAGCGGCTGGTGCGCAAGCTCGACCTGGCCAACGCCGAGCGCTATCCGGCATCGCCGGAAGAAATCGAACGCTTCAACCTGCGCCGGCTGCAGCCGGACGGGGAGATCTACCTGTATCGCCCGCGCGCCTCTGCCGCCGCGCCGACCGGTTACCTCGGCCGCACCACCATCGTCGAATTCCTGGTCATGAACGACGAGTTGCGGCGTGCGGTGATGCGTCGCGCCGGCATGGGCGAGATCGAGCAACTGGCCCGCAAGGCCGGCATGCGCACCATGTACGAAGACGGCCTGTCCAAGGCCTTGCGCGGCGAAACCACCATCGAAGAAGTGCTGCGCGTGACGGAGGATGCGTGAAAGTCAACGGAGCCACAACGAGCATCGGATGCTCAGGATCGGAAGATAACCAAAGCAGCGTCCTGGCACTGCGGTGCGCGCACGCGCAGATGCGCGCAGTCGCGCCAACACAGCGCAGCACCGTGCTTTGCCCGATTCCCGATTCCCGATTCCCCACTCCCGGCCTTCCAGCCTGATGCCCCTGTACCGCTACAAGGCGCTCGACGCCCACGGCGAAATGCTCGATGGCCAGATGGAAGCGGCCAGCGACGCCGACGTGGCCCTGCGCCTGCAGGAGCAGGGCCACCTGCCGGTGGAAACACGCCTGGCCACCGGCGAAAACGACTCGCCGTCGCTGCGCATGCTGTTGCGCAAGAAGCCGTTCGACAACGCCGCGCTGGTGCAGTTCACCCAGCAGTTGTCCACGCTGATCGGTGCCGGCCAGCCGCTGGATCGCGCGTTGTCGATCCTGATGGATCTGCCCGAAGACGACAAAAGCCGGCGCGTGATCGGCGATGTGCGCGACACCGTGCGTGGCGGCGCGCCGTTGTCCTCGGCACTGGAACGCCAGCACGGGCTGTTTTCCAAGCTCTACATCAACATGGTGCGTGCGGGCGAAGCCGGCGGCAGCATGCAGGACACGCTGCAGCGCCTGGCCGATTACCTGGAGCGCAGCCGTGCGCTGCGCGGCAAGGTGATCAACGCGTTGATCTATCCGGCGATCCTGCTGGCAGTGGTCGGCTGCGCGCTGCTGTTCCTGCTCGGCTATGTGGTGCCGCAGTTCGCGCAGATGTACGAAAGCCTGGATGTGGCCTTGCCGTGGTTCACCCAAGCGGTGTTGAGCGTAGGCCTGCTGGTGCGCGACTGGTGGGTGGTGTTGATCGTGGTGCCGGGCGTGCTTGGGCTGTGGCTGGATCGCAAACGCCGCAATGCCGCCTTCCGTGCCGCACTGGACGAATGGTTGCTGCGGCAGAAAGTGGTCGGCAGCCTGATCGCGCGCCTGGAAACCGCACGGCTGACGCGTACCCTGGGCACCTTGTTGCGCAACGGCGTGCCGCTGCTGGCGGCAATCGGCATTGCGCGCAACGTGATGTCCAATCTGGCATTGGTCGAGGATGTCGATGCCGCCGCCGACGACGTCAAGAACGGCCATGGCCTGGCGATGGCGCTGGCACGCGGCAAGCGCTTCCCGCGCCTGGCCCTGCAGATGATCCAGGTCGGCGAAGAATCGGGCGCGCTGGATACGATGCTGCTCAAGACCGCCGACACCTTCGAGCTGGAAACCGCGCAGGCCATCGACCGCGCGCTGGCCGCGCTGGTGCCGCTGATCACGCTGGTGCTGGCCTCGGTGGTGGGGCTTGTCATCATCTCGGTGCTGGTACCGCTGTATGACCTGACCAATGCCATCGGATAACGTGGCGGTGGATTCACAACAACGTTCCGGTGACCGCGCGACACCCATGCGGGAACCATTGCAATGGCCGCTGTGTCATCTTCTGGCGGCAGCATCTTTCATCGACGTGCAAGGAAATCGTTCATGATCAAGCGCTCCATCACCCGTAGCCCATCGCGTGCAGGCCAGGCCGGCATGAGCCTGCTGGAAATCATCATCGTCATCGTCCTGATCGGCGCGGTGCTGACCCTGGTCGGCAGCCGTGTGCTCGGTGGTGCCGATCGCGGCAAGGCCAATCTGGCCAAGTCGCAGATCCAGACCCTGGCCGGCAAGATCGAGAATTTCCAGCTGGACACCGGCAAGTTGCCGAGCAAGCTCGATGACCTGGTGACCCAGCCCGGCGGCAGCAGCGGCTGGCTGGGCCCGTACGCCAAGCCGGCTGAACTCAACGACCCGTGGGGCCACACCATCGAATACCGCGCGCCCGGCGATGGCCAGCCGTTCGATCTGATCAGCCTGGGCAAGGACGGCCGCCCCGGTGGCAGCAGTTACGACGCGGACATCAAGTACCAATAAGCCGCTCGCCATGCGCGTTGCGTGTCAGCCGTTGCGTCATCCGCATGGAGTGGTCGGCCCTGGTCGTCCCCGCACGCGTGGCAGTTCGTTGCTGGAGATGCTGCTGGTCATCGCCCTGATCGCGATGGCCGGCGTGCTGGCCGCCGCAGCGCTCAACGGCGGGATCGACGGCATGCGCCTGCGCACCGCCGGCAAGGCGATCGCCTCGCAGCTGCGTTATACGCGCACGCAGGCGATCGCCACCGGCACGCCGCAGCGCTTTCTGATCGACCCGCAGCAGCGCCGCTGGGAAGCACCCGGCGGCCATCACGGCGATCTGCCGGCGTCGCTGGAGGTGCGTTTCACCGGCGCACGGCAGGTGCAGTCGCGGCAGGATCAGGGCGCCATCCAGTTCTTCCCCGATGGCGCCTCCACCGGCGGGCGCATCGATCTGCGCGTCAAGGACGCCACCTGGCGCGTGGACGTGGGCTGGATCACCGGCGAAGTGCGTTCCGGGCAGTTGCGGACGCCAGCGCCATGAAGCGCCAGCGCGGTTACACGCTGATCGAGGTGATCGTCGCCTTTGCGTTGCTGGCGCTGGCATTGAGCCTGTTGCTGGGATCGCTGTCCGGTGCCGCGCGTCAGGTGCGCGCGGCCGACGACAGCACGCGCGCCACCTTGCATGCGCAATCCTTGCTGGCGGCGCAGGGCATGGACAAACCGCTGGTGCCCGAGCAGCAGCAAGGCACGTTCGAGGACGGGCATTTCCGCTGGTCGATGGATGTGCGCCCGTACGACGAGCCGCGGCGCAATCCGCAGGCGCCGGTGTCCCCCGGCGCACACACGCTGCTGCAGCTGACCCTGGTGGTGCGCTGGGGCGAGCAACCCAACCAGGTGTTGCAGTGGCGCACCTTGCGGCTGGTCGCGGCGGCGCAACCGGGCAGCGCGCCATGAGTCGGCCGCGTAGTGCCGGCTTCACCTTGATCGAAGTGTTGCTGGCGACGATGTTGCTGGTGGGCGGGCTGGCATTGGCGTTTGCCACCTTGCGCTCGGCCAGCGCGGTGAGCCAGCGCGGCGAGGCGATCGCCCAGCGCAGCGAGCGCGTGCGTGCGGTGGAGGAATTCCTGCGCCGGCGATTGGCGGCGGCACTGCCGATCGCGATGGGCATCGACCCGCAGAGTCAGCAGCCGATGCTGTTCATCGGCGAGGCGCAGCGCATGCGGTTTGCCGCCGATGTGCCGGATTACCTGGGCCGCGGCGGGCCGTACCTGCACGATCTGTCGGTGGCCGGCGATGGCGAGCAGCGCACCCTGCGGATCGCATTGACCATGCTGCAATCGGGCAAGCCGATCGAGGAGGGCACCACGCTGCCGCCGGAAACACTTGCCGACGACGTGCAGCAGGTGAGCTTCCGGTATCGCGGCATGGATCCGCAGAGCGGACGCCTCAGCGCGTGGTTGCCGCAGTGGGAATGGCACGACCGTCTGCCGTTGCTGGTGCGCATCGAGATCCGTAGTGGCGGTGCCGCCTGGCCGCCGCTGGTGGTGGCCCTGCCGCAATCCAGCAACCCGGGAGCGGGGCAATGAGCGCGATGCGCGGCGCCGCCTTGGTGCTGGTGTTGTGGCTGATTGCGCTGCTCACCGCGATGATCGGTGCATTCGCGCTGACCGCGCGGGTGGAAGCGCTGCAGGGCAGCATGCTGCGCAACGGCGCGCAGGCGCAGGAATACGCGCGCTCCGGACTGGAATACGCATTGTCCCGCCTGCAGAGCACCGACACCCAGGCACGCTGGCTTGCAGACGGCCGGCGCTATCGTTGGCAGATGGACGATGCCACGGTGGAGATCCGCATCACCGACGAAAGCGGCAAGGTGGACTTGAACATGGCCGAGCCCGCGCTGCTGGCCGGCCTGGTGCGCGCGGTCGGTGCCGAACAGGGCCGCGATACGCGCATTGCCGGCGCCATCGTCGACTGGCGCGACGGCGACTCGCTGAGCCAGCCCGGGGGTGGCGCAGAAGATCGCGATTACGCCGATGCCGGATTGCCGTACGGTGCCAAGGATGGCCCGTTCGAAACGCTGGGCGAGTTGCGCCTGGTGCTGGGCATGGATGGCGAGCTGTATCGCAAGCTGTTGCCCAACCTCACCCTGTACAGCGGTCGCTCGCGTCCCGAGGCGCGCTTTGCGCCCGGGCCGGTGCTGACCGCGATGGGCCTGGATGCGCGGCAACTGCTGGCCCAGCGTGACGCGCCGCCGGGTTTGCCGGGCAGCGAGGCGACGGTCGGTGGGTCGGACACTTATAGTATCGAGAGCCGGGCGCGACTGAGTCAGGGACGCGAGGCCGTGTTGCGGGCAGTCGTCTCCACCAGTGCGTCCGCATTACCTGGGTCGGCGTATACCGTGTTGCGTTGGGAAGAGGGAGCAGCAGTGCAATGACCGCATGGCGGGATACCTTGGGTCGTATCGGCGTACGCGCCATGCCGGGCGCCGGAGGCTTCTGGCGTTGGTGGCAGCAATCGCTGCTGGCCTGGCTGCCGCAGCGCTGGCAATGGCAGTTGGGCCTGTCGCCGTCGCGGCTGTTGTTGCAGCCCGATGGGCAGGCGTTGCAGTTGCTGCGTCAGCGCGACCACAGCAGCGAGGCCATCGCCAGCCTGCCATGGCCGGTGCAGCCGCAGGAGGTCCATGCCTTGCTGCCCACCGCGCTGGAGGGCCTGCCGCGGCATTGGCTGCTGCCGGCCGCGCATGCCTTGCGTCGCCCGTTGCGCCTGCCTGCTGCGGCAGCGGCGCGCTTGCAGGACGTGGCGCGCTTCGAGATCGACCGGCAAACCCCGTTCACCGCCGACCAGGTGTACTTCGATGCGCGCGTGCTGGACGTACGCGAAGACGGCCAGCTCGATGCCGAACTGGTGGTGGTGCCGCGACGCATGATCGATGGCCCCGACGGCGTGCCCGACGCATGGACCAGCGCCTTGTCCGGCATCGATGTTGCCGACGCGCAGGGCCTGCCATTGGGTGTGAACCTGCTGCCACCGGCGCGCCGGCTGCGGCGCAGCGACCCGATGCAGCGCTGGAACCTGTTGCTCGCGGCCGCCGCACTGGTGTTGCTGGCCGTGGCCGGCTGGCTGCTGCTGGACAACCGCCGCCAGGCCGCCGACGACCTGCGTGCCAAGGTGCAGGCCAACGCCGCGCGTGCGCGCCAGGTTGCCGCCGAACGCCAGCAATTGCTGGATCTGGTCGAAGGTGCAAATTTCTTCCAGCAGCAGCGCGCCACCCGCCCGACCTCGGTGGAAATCTGGGACGAGCTGAGCCGGCGCCTGCCCGGCGGCACCTATCTGGAAAAATTCTCGGTGGAAGGCGGGCAATTGCAGTTGATCGGTCTGAGCAACGAAGCCTCTTCGCTGGTGCGGCGTCTGGAAGGCTCGCCGCTGTGGCGCACGCCCTCGCTGACCGGCGTGCTGCAGAGCGATGCCGGTCGCAACGTCGACCGCTTCACCATCACCGCCGAACTGGCCGGCCCCGATGCCAAGGAGGCGGCCGATGCCACGCAGCGTTAAGCGCGATCGCTGGATCGCTTTGGGCCTGCTGCTGCTGGTGATCGGCGTGGCCTATCTGGTGCTGGTGCACCCCTGGTTCACCCAGCCGATGATCGCCGTGCAGGACGAGCTGCAGGCGCTGCGCGAACGCGAGCTGCGCGTGCGCGTGCAGCTGCAGCAGGCGCCGGAAGTCAGCAAACGGCTACGCCAGGCGCGCCAAACCCTGGAAAGCCGCCCGGGCTTTTTGCCGGAAACCTCGGCCGAACTGGCATCGGCCGGCCTGGTGCAGCGGCTGGAACGCGCCGTGGTGGAAGCCAGCCCCGGCAACCGCAGCTGCGCGATCAGCAACCGCTCGCCGCTACAGCCGGAAAGCAAGGACCGCTTCACCCGCGTTGCGGTGCAGGTGCGCCTGCGCTGTGGCACGCCGGAGCTGGCCTCGGTGCTGTACAGCCTGGAAAACGGCACCCCGCGCCTGTTCGTGGACAATCTCAACGTGATGGCGCAGCGCTATCAACTTTCGCCCAACGAAAGCGGCAACGGCCTGGATATCGCCTTCGAACTGGCCGGCTATCTGCGCCCGGGCGCCAGCGCCGCGCCGTTGAACACCGACGCGGCGCCCGCCGCCCCCGACGCTGCGGAGGCCGGCAATGCGCCTTGACATGATCGGCCTGCGCACCTGGCTGCTGACCACCGTGGTCGGCTGGGCGCTGCTGGTATGCGTGCTGGCCGTGGCCGGGCTGGGCAAGCGCGTGGAGTTGCTGCCGGACGACCCGGCCCTGGTGCAGCGCCTGCCCACGCTGCCGGCACCGGCCCCGGAACGGCTGGGCGCATTCGAAAAATATTCGGAGATCGCCGCGCATCCGGCCTTCGCCGAAGACCGCCTGCCGCATCCGTTCTTCCTGTCCGGCAACGACGGCAGCGGTGCTGCCTCGACAGTGCGCCTGACCGGTGTGCTGCTGACGGACAACTTCAAGATGGCCACGCTGACGCTGGACCCGCAGGATTCGGTGCGTGTGCAACTGGGCGGCGAGACGGTCAAGGGCTGGCGCCTGCTCGCCCTGCAGCCGCGCAGCGCAACCATCGAGGGCCCCGGCGGCACTCAGACACTGGAGTTGCATGTGTTCAACGGCCTGGGCGGGCAGCCACCCACCGCCAATGCGGGCGCGCGCGCCGCTGCCGGCGCCATCCCGCCGTTACCCTCGCCCGATGCCGCCGCCGTTGCGCCGACGCAACCGCCGCAGACCCAGCCCGCCGCGCAGCCACAGCAGCCCGGCGGGCAGACACCGCCGACGGTGCCGCCGCAGCGCAGCGATGGCGCTCAGGAAGCCCCACGCCCCTCCGACGATCAGATGCGCGCCATCCGCGAACGTATCGAAGCCCGACGCCGCCAGCTGCAACAGCAGCGCCAGAGCGGCTCTACCCCCGGTCAGACCCAATGAGTGAACGCATGACGCAGCGCCTGTTTTCCGTGTCCCTGCTGATCGGCCTGCTGGCCGGTTGCGCCTCCACGCCGCCGCCGGAGGTGCGCCGCGACGCGCGCCTGGACCCGCAAGTCGGCGCTGCCGGCGCTACCCAGACCAGTGCCGAGCAACGCGCCGAGGGCAATGCCAGCGCCAAGCCCACCCCGGTGATCCGGCGTGGCAGCGGCACCATGATCAACCAGAGCGCCGCCGCCGCGCCGTCGCCCTCGCTGGGCATGGCCAGCAGCGGCAGCGCCACCTTCAATTTCGAAGGCGAATCGGTGCAGGCGGTGGTCAAGGCGATCCTGGGCGACATGCTCGGGCAGAACTACGTCATCGCCCCCGGCGTGCAGGGCACCGTGACCCTGGCCACGCCCAATCCGGTCTCGCCGGCGCAGGCCTTGAACCTGCTGGAAATGGTGCTGGGCTGGAACAACGCGCGCATGGTGTTCAGCGGTGGCCGTTACAACATCGTGCCGGCCGACCAGGCGTTGGCCGGCACCGTCGCGCCCAGCACCGCATCGCCGTCTGCCGCGCGCGGTTTCGAAGTGCGCGTGGTGCCGTTGAAGTTCATCTCCGCCAGCGAAATGAAGAAGGTGCTGGAGCCGTACGCGCGCCCGAACGCCATCGTCGGCACCGATCCCTCGCGCAACGTGATCACGCTGGGGGGCACCCGCGCCGAGCTGGAAAACTACCTGCGCACCGTGCAGATCTTCGACGTGGACTGGCTGTCGGGCATGTCGGTGGGCGTGTTCCCGATCCAGTCCGGCAAGGCCGAAAAGGTTTCTGCAGATCTGGAAAAGGTCTTCGGCGAACAGAGCAAGACGCCCAGCGCCGGCATGTTCCGCTTCATGCCGCTGGAGAACGCCAACGCGGTGCTGGTGATCACCCCGCAACCGCGCTACCTGGACCAGATCCAGCAGTGGCTGGACCGCATCGACAGCGCCGGCGGCGGTGTGCGGCTGTTCTCGTATGAGTTGAAGTACATCAAGGCCAAGGACTTGGCCGACCGCCTGTCGGAGGTGTTCGGCGGCCGCGGCAACAACGGCGACTCCAATGCTTCGCTGGCGCCGGGCGCGGAAACCAGCGTGCTGGGTGGGCAGCTGGGCAATCGCGACAGCAGCATGGGCGGCAGCTCGGGCATGACCGGCGGCAGCGTTGGCGAGAGTAGCGATGGCAGCTCCTCCGGCAGCAGCTTCGGCGGCAGCAGCGGCAGTGGCAGTAGTAGCGGTGGGCTGGGCAACGGCAGCCTGCAGCTGTCGCCGCGCAGCAACGGCAATGGCGCGGTGACGCTGGAGGTGGAAGGCGACAAGGTCGGCGTGTCGGCGGTGGCCGAAACCAATACCTTGCTGGTGCGTTCCACCCCGCAGGCATGGACCTCCATCCGCGACGTCATCGAAAAGCTCGACGTGATGCCGATGCAGGTGCATATCGAGGCGCAGGTGGCTGAGGTGAATTTGACGGGCGACCTCAGCTACGGCGTCAATTGGTACTTCGAAAACGCGGTGAATGCTTCGAGAGATCCAGCGACTGCATTAACGAACGCCACTGGTATTGGTGTTGGCGCTGGCCTTACCAACGCTGCGGGTCGGAACATCTGGGGGGATATTGCCGGAAGCGTGACTAGTAACGGTTTGGGATGGACATTTCTTGGAAAGAATGCGGCTGCCATCATCACTGCGTTAGATCGGGTGACAAATGTCCGATTGCTCCAAACGCCTTCGGTGTTTGTGCGAAATAATGCAGAAGCGACGCTCAACGTCGGTTCGCGAATTGCGATCAACTCAACTTCGATCAATACGGGTCTTGGTAGCGACAGTAGTTTCTCTTCTGTGCAATACATTGATACGGGCGTGATTTTGAAGGTGCGTCCGCGTGTGACCAAGGACGGGATGGTGTTTCTGGATATCGTCCAAGAAGTAAGTAGCCCCGGTGATCGGCCTGCCGCGTGTACTTCGGCGACCGCAACGGTAAACGCAGCAGCCTGTAACGTCGACATCAACACCCGCCGTGTCAAAACAGAAGCTGCTGTGCAAAGCGGCGACACGATCATGCTGGCCGGTCTGATTGATGACACAACCACGGATACGAGCGATGGCGTGCCCTTCCTGAGCAAGCTTCCTGTAGTCGGTGCGTTGTTCGGAACCAAGGGAAAGAGCAATACCCGCCGCGAAGTCATCGTGCTGATCACCCCGTCGATCGTGCGCAACCCGCAGGAAGCGCGCAATCTCACCGACGAGTACGGCCAGAAGTTCAAGGCCATGGAGCCGCTGAAGCCCAGCCAGAAGCCGCAATGAGTGCGGCACTGCCCGTCGTGCTGGTGCCGGTCGGCACCGACGACGAGGCCCTGGATGCGTGCCTGGGCGCACTGGATGCCGCCACGCCCGCTGGCACGCGGGTGTGGCTGGCCGACGACGCGCAGGCCGGCCCGCGTGGCCGCGCGGTGATCGAGCACTGGCTGGCGCGCACGCGGCTGCAGGCGCATCACACACGGCGCCAGCGCATGCTCGGCGAGGTCGCGCATCTGGACGAAATGCTCAGCGCCTGCGGCGATGCCGACGTGGTGGTGCTGGGTGTGGATGCCTGCCCGCTGCCGGGTTGGTTGAATCAACTCGATGCCTGTTTTGCGCGCGATGCGGCGATTGCCACCGCCACCCCGTGGAGCAATGTAGGCGAAGCCTGTGCCTGGCCACGCCTGGGCGAACTTAATCCACTGCCGGCCGCGCCGGAGCGACTCGCCGCTGCGTGTGCGGCGATGCCGCCGCTGCATCCGGAACTGCCATCGGCGATCGGCCACGCGGTGCTGCTGCGCGGCAGCGCACGGCGCAAGGCCGGCGGCCTGGATGCCAGCAGCTATGGCTCCTGGTATGCGGCACTGGTGGACCTGAGTCTGCGCATGGCGGGGCTGGGATGGCGCAACGTGCTGTGCGATACCGCCTTTGTCGCCTCGCCGCACGAAGGCCGCCCGGCCGATGGCGACATGGATGCCCTGGCCACGCGCTGGCCGGCCTGGCACGCACGCCTGGCCAACTTCCTGATGCACGACCCGCTACGTGCACAGCGCGATCAACTCGCGCAGCTGCTCGCCGACCTGCCGCCGCCGGATCCACAACGCAGGCTATTTGACGCGTAGAACAGCTGCCAAAGCGGCATGCTCACCGTCAGGCGGGCGCAGCCGGTGTTCGGTGGACTTGTGCAGTGCAGTTCTTGAGCGCTGTCCTATGCAACCTGACGACTGCTTGCCGTGCGGTGAGTGCAGTGGCTTTTCGGCCGTATGCTGGTAGATGCTATCGGGAGTCCAGGTCAAACGCCGAGGGGGGCGAGGGCGCGGTGCCCTCACCGCTCGCGGGACACGCCGTGAACCCGTCCCTGGGGGCTCGGTGGCGGCATCCATGCTGCCACACGGTCCCGCAATCGGCGAGGACACCGCACCGGAGAGTGAGTCGGTTGCTTTGTTGAAAACATGCACACCGACCATCTCGACTGGTCCTTGCCCGCCCACCGTCGCGGGACCTTACGCGGCATGGATGCCGCGTAAGAGCCTCCATGGACGGATTCACGGCGTGTCCCGCGATGGTGGGCGGGCAAGGGCCCTGCAGCCAGGCCGCAGTGCAATGACTGACGTGACGTCGTCTTGTTAGCCGCTCAAGAAGCCGACCGCATCGGCGCCTCGGTCCGCACCACCACTTCCAGCGCGTCGTGGCGCCAGGATTCGATATCCAGCTCCACCGCGCGGCCGTCTTCGGCGTAGCTGATCCGCTGCAGCCGGAAGCAGGGCGTGCCGGTGGTGGACTGCAGCAACAGGGCTTGCGCGGCGTCCAGCCCGGCCGGATGCATCGACACCTGCGCGCGGCTCAGGAACAGCCCGAGTTTCCGGTTGAACACGCTTGACAGCGAACCGGCCAGGTCGTGTTCCAGCAGGCCCGGCGCCCAGGCAGCCAGCACAACGTTGGTTTCCAGCAGCACCGCGCGGCGGTCGATCCAGCGCCGGCGCTGCAGCACGAAGACCTCTTCGTAGGGCGTCTGCAGCCGTAGCGCCGCCGCGTAGGCAGCGCCCGCCGCCTGGCGGGTGGCACTCAACAGTTCGGTGCGCGGTTTACGCCCCTGCGCCGCCACGTACTGCATGAAACCGGCGATGCTGGTGGGGTCGTAACGCACGCGCGGTGCGCTGACGAACCAGCCGCGCCGGTTCTCGCGGTAGATGCGTCCCTGCGCTTCCAGTTGCTGCAAGGCCTCACGCAAGGTGATGCGGGTGCAGCCGAAGCGTTCGGCAAGCTCGCGCTCGACCGGCAGGCGCTGGTCAGGACCCCATTCGCCGGCGGCGATCTGCGCGGAGACGATTTCGGTGATGGCGTGCTGGCGCGGTGCGCTCATGCGGCGATCCGCCGGTGGTGGCCGCAGCGCCTGTGCAAGACAGTTGGGTGAGAGAGGTACATGCGGCGATGGTAAAGAAGAACGCGCCCGCAAACCGCAGGTGGCTCAGGCAACGCCTGCCGGGTTCTGCTGCTGTTGGGCTTTCCAGCTACGCCATCCATACACCGCAAGCCCCACGAAACCGGCGTAGAGCAGGGCGGTGGGGTATAGCCCTTTGCTCAGGAACACGCCTACGTAAATGCAATCGAGCACGATCCAGAGCACCCAGTTGGCGATGCGTTTGCGCGCGGCCCACACGCTGGCGACCAGGCTGAAACTGGCCAGCGCCGCATCCAGCCACGGCAGCGTGGCATCGGTACGGTGATGCATGTAGGCACCGAGCGCCGCAGCGAACGCCGCGCCGATGCATAGCGATAGCCACAGTTCCGCAGCCGGCATCGGCAGCGGGCGAATCCGCGTTTCTGCAGCGGCACCGCGTTGCCAGTGCCACCATCCGTACAGCTGGGTCAGCACATAGACCCCTTGCAGCAGCATGTCCGAATACAGTTTCCACTGATAGAACAGCCAGGCATACAGCGCCACCGCCACGATGCCGACCGGCCAGCACCAGCGAATGCGCCGCGCGGTGAGCCACACGCCCAGCAGGTTGATCACGACGGCGGTGGATTCGAGCAACGACATGCAATGCCTGATGGAAAGTGGACAGCGGTGGGAGAGGTGCAAGCCGTACAAAACAGCGGTGCGGTCGGACGTGGATGCTGCGCGGTGCCCCGAATCTGCATGCGATGGAAACGCGATAGCGCTCTCACCGCTGAGTCCCTGCCTTCAACTGGTGCCTGCTGTTTTCAGCCATTG
The DNA here is from genome assembly GCF_903989465.1 of Xanthomonas sp. CPBF 426. Classification (NCBI taxonomy): domain Bacteria; kingdom Pseudomonadati; phylum Pseudomonadota; class Gammaproteobacteria; order Lysobacterales; family Lysobacteraceae; genus Xanthomonas; species Xanthomonas sp. CPBF 426. The sequence continues at coordinate 3,860,472 of NZ_LR861805.1, read as the reverse complement.
CCTCAAACACGCACAAACACGGCTGACTCGCTTCGACGTCCTTCTCCCGCCTGCGGTGGAAGGTGCCCGAAGGGCGGATGGGGGCAGCAGACCTCAAAAATCCACCTGCACCGTCAGGCGCGCCGTACGCGGCGCACCCGGGAACAGATACGCATCGCCCTGGTATTCGCCCGTATCGCGCCAGTAGCGCTTGTCGAACACGTTGTCCACGTTCAGGCGCCAGGTGGTGGCGACCCCGCCCAGTGCAGTGGCATAGCGCGCGCCCAGGTTGGCCACGGTGTAGGCCGGCACGCTGGCGTTGCCGAGCCGGTCGGCGAACTTGCGACCGCTGTATTGCAGGCCTGCCAGCAGCGCCAGGCCGTCGATGCCGGGCACGCTGTAGTCGGCCTGCAGGCTGGCACGCAGCTTGGGTACGTTGATGGCCTGATGGCCTTCGTAGTCGGCAATCCCGGTGTCTTCGGCGCGCGCGCGGATCGCCGCGATGCTGGCGAACAGGCGCAGCTGTTCGGTTGCCGCCCCGTCGGCCGATAGTTCCAGCCCACGGTTGTGCAGGCGGCCCTGTTGCACATAGCGCAAGCCTCCATCGGCCTGCGGCTGGGTGAACTGGTAGGCCTGCCGGATATCGAACAGCGCCGCGCCCAGGCGCAGGCCGTCGAAATCGAATTTTGCACCGGTTTCCAGCTGGTAGGCATTGGTCGGCGGCAGGATCTCATCGGCGTTGTCGGCAAACCACGGCGCGGTGCCGCCGGCGGCCAGGCTCTTGGCGTAGCTGGCATACAGCGACACGTTCTGTTGCGGCTTGAACAGCAGTGCGGCCTGCGGCAGCAGCGTGTCCTTGCGTGTGCGGCGCTCCAGGACGCCATCGCGATCGAAGCTGCGCTCGTCCAGGCGCACATAGCGCGCGCCCAGCGACAGCTCCCACCGCGGCCCCAGTCCGATCCGGTCGGCGACCACCAGGGCGCGTTGACGGCTGTCCAGGCGGCGCTGTTTCGGGTCCAGGGCTACGTCGGTTTGTGCAAACACCTCCGGGTCGCGGTCGATGCTGCCGCTGCCGACGAATTCGTTGACCGAGCCGAAACGATCGATGGTGCGGCGCAGCCAGTCGCCGCCGATGCTCAGGTGATGATCCAGTGCGCCGGTGAGCACGCGGCCTTCCAGCGTGGCGCGCAGTTGATCGTGCACGCGGGTGTCGTCGGGGTTGCGGTAGTCGTAGACGTCGTACTCGCCTTGCGCGCTGAAAAAGTTCGGTGTGGTGATATCGGCGCAACTGGCCGCGCCGTAACAGCCCCAGGCGAACGCGGAGAAATCGTTGATCACCGAGCGGCTGCGCGCCGCTTCGGCAGTGGCGCGCCAGTCGTCGTTGAACTGGTAGGCGTAACGCAGTTGCGCATTGAGCGCATCCATCTCCACCGGCCGCGACCACGGCTGGTAGCCGAGCAGGCGATGCACATCGATGGCGCGCGGCACCTGGGTGCCGCCCAGCAGTTGATAACCCGGCACCGAGCGTTGCTGGCGATGCTGGTATTCCACGTCCAGCTGCAGCAGCGATTGCGGGGTGATCTTCCAGTCGCCGGCCAGCGAGAGGAAATTGCGGTAGCCGTCGGCGTGGTCGACATAGCTGTCGATGTCTTCGCGTGCGGCATTGACGCGCAGGCCCAGGCTGCGTTCAGCGCCGAACCAGTCGCCCAGGTCGGCGGCGACATAGCGCGAACCTTGTTCGTCGGTCCCCAGGGTCACGCTACGCACGTGCTCGGGCCGCTTGGTGCGGTAGTCGATCAACCCGGCCGGTTCGTTGACACCCGATTGCAGCCCGGCCAGACCCTTGAGGAGTTGCACCTGCTGCTTGTTTTCCAGCGCGATGGATTGCTCGCCTACTGCGCTCAGGCCGTTGATGCGGTAGCTGTTGGCGGCGTTGAGCGAATAGCCGCGCACGACGAAATTTTCGTAGTAGCCGATCGGTGCATAGGCCTCGCCCGTGGAGGCATCGGCACGCAATACCTCGCTGAGCACGCGTGCCTGACGGTCGAGCACTTGCTGGCGATCGATCACCGCGATTGAGGCCGGGGCATCCAGCAGCCGCGTGGCGCCGAAGCCGGTCAACGCGGTGCTGGCCTCGGCGCGTTCGCCACGCACGTTGACCGCATCCAGTTCCACCGCCTCGGCGCCGGGGTCTTGCTGCGCGAGTGCAGGCGTGGCCACGCACAGCGCGAGTGCAAGCGCGAGCGGGCGGCGGTGGGGCAGGGAGACGGGCAGGTACATGCGCAGGACTCGAAAAGGAGAATAAAGAGCGCTCATGGCAACCGGCGCGCGCGCGCGTGCAGGTGGTCGAGCAGACGCTGGCCATCGGCACTGGCAAACCAGTCCGCATGGCCGAGCAGGTAGCGGTGATAGGCGATGTCGGCGTTGTCGGCCGAGCGGGTGATGCCTGCGAAGTAGTCGATCTCGCTCAGGGCGAAGTCGGCATGCACGATCGGCAGCAAGGCGACCAGCTGCCGCAGCTGCGCCGCGCCCAGCGTGCAGTGCCGGCTGTAGCCGTCCAGCAAGGCGTCGAGTTGCTCCAGCTGTGGCTGCGCACGTTGCCCTGCGTCCAGGTTCAACCATGGGATCAGGTTGCGTTCGATCGCCGTGGCCAGGTCGAACATCGCAAAGTTGCGGTCGCACAGGCCGAAGTCGAACACCGCGCCGACCTCGGTGTCGCCATCGTCGTGCGTGCGCCACAGCAGGTTGGAGGCATGCCAGTCGCCGTGCGTCCACAGCGGCGGCAATGCGCCGGGCACCGACAATACCGGCCATGCCCGGGCGTGCCAGGGCAGCAGATGGTCGGCCAGGTCGCGGCGCCAGGGCCGGCCCTGGAAATCGGCGGCCAGGCCGGGGCGCGACAGCAATGCCTGTTCCACCGCCCGCAGCGGGTCGGCCTGCGCGAACAGCGCCAGGTTGGCGACCAGGACGCTGCTTCGACGTGGCGGCGCATCGAATCCCTGCGCTGCCAGATGCAGGCGTGCCAGCGCGGCGCCTGCGGCCAACGCATGCGCCGTGCTGGTAAAGGGCGTCCACGACAAGGCGTCCCGATACAGGTCATGGCCGAGGCCTGCGCGCTGTACTTCATAGACCCAGTGCGCATCGGCCAGGGCGGTGTGGCCCGCGGCATCGTGCAGCACCTCGACCACCGGCGCGCCGGCCCAGCGCAGGTGCGCCATGAAGCCATGTTCTTGGCGCAAGTCGGCGATGCTGCGCACGCTGCGGTGATGCCGCTTGACGATGAGTGTGCCGGTGGCGGTGTCCACGCAGGCGGCAGCGGAAAACGGGCGTGCGCTATGCCAGCGAATCCGTGCGCCATCGCCGGCAGCGCAAACGTGCTGCAGCACGCGATGGATTTCCTCGGCGGTCAACACCGGCCAGTCCGGCAGTGCCAACTCCAGGCTCATGCCGTGCACCTGATGCGAGGTGCTCATGCGCGCAGCTCCGGTGCGGCGCACGCCAGTGGTATAGACCAGCCGATTGATGCCGTTGTAGCGGACCCGGCGCGCGCACCGGCGATAACACGGACGGCGCTGCCGGGCCGTCGTTGCAGTGCGCGCGCCATCAGGCGGTTGCGCTGCAGGGAATGAAAAGGCAGCGCAACACCGAAAGGTCGCTGGCCGTCATCTCGACACTGAAGAATGTGGGGTGCGCCGTGGGCGGCGCCTGCAGAAGACCGCCGGGCGGCTCCGGGCGCGCAGTATGCCTGCTGGCGCTGCCAGCCGTCATGTGCGGGCCGGCATCGGCGTGATGGCGTTGCGCGGCCCCGGCACCGGATAATGGACCGATGACTCCTGTCCAGATCGCCGCCGTCGTCGTCACCTACCAGAGCAGCAGCACCATCGATGCGTGCTTGTCGCGGCTGCGCGTGGCCGAGGGCATCAGCGAGATCCGGGTGGTCGACAACGCTTCCAGCGACGACACCCTGGAAGTCGTGCAGCGGCATGCCTTGGCCGATGCGCGCCTGCACTTCATCGCCAACCCGGACAACCCCGGCTTTGCGACGGCCTGCAACCAGGGCGCGCGCGACTCGCAGGCGCCGTGGCTGGTGTTCATCAATCCGGACCTGATGGTCGAGCGCGACACATTGGCGCAGCTGTGCGCACGCGCGGCGGGGCATGCGGCAGTGTTGTTGGGCGTGGAGCAGGTGGACGAGCAGGGGCAGCCGGATGCGGCAGTGCGCCGCCGCGATCCGGATTTTGCCGCGATGCTGCGTGCACCGCGCGCTGCCGCGCAGCTGGCGGTGCCGGCCGATCCTTCTGCGACGTTGCAGGTGGTGGACGCCATCTCCGGCGCCTTGATGCTGATGCAGCGCAGCCTGTTCGACCGGCTCGACGGCTGGGACGGTGCCTACCGCCTGCATGCCGAAGACCTGGACCTGTGCCGGCGGGCGCGTCAGGCCGGCGCGCTGGTGGCGGTGGCCAACGATCTGCAGGTCGTGCACGTGCGTGGCGTGTCCAGCCGGTCGCGGCCGTTCTTCGTGGAGTGGCACAAACACCGCGGGCTGTGGCGCTATTTCCGCAAGTTCGAGGCGGGCCGGCGCGGGCCGGTCACCCGGCTTGGCGTATGGCTGGCGATCTGGACCCATGCCGCTGCCCAGGTGCCGAAATTGTTGCGAAAGAGATGAGTTCGCTAGCGTTAAATTTGTGATAAATCAGTGATGGGTGGCGGGGCGTAACTGTGATACGTTTCGCTTCGAAGTGTGATCAATCACTAGCTTCCTGTCCCTTCCGGGTCCCCCATCAGGAATCGTGCAAATGTCCTTACAGAACGACCCGCAATTGCGGGTACGTCAGCCGTGCGCCGCTGCGCTGCAGTCCCGTCCGGTTGTCTCGCCTCCTTCTCTTGCATCCAGCACCCGCCGCGTGCCGGCAGCCGCGCTATCGGCGCTTGCGCTGAGCTGTGTGATGGCCGCCTTGCCAGGCACCGCCGTGGCCGGTGCCTGGACCCAGCCGCAGGGCGACACCCTGGTGATCGTCAAGGCGCTGCATAGCGATGGCCGCGGCTGGTTCGACGACAGCCATCACCGCACGACGTTTGGCGACGGCCAACAATTCGACGGAAACGGGCGTAGCCGCCAGGACCAGTTGAATGTCTACGTCGAGCATGGGCTGACCGACAAGCTGAGCTTCATCGGCAATTTCTATTTCACCGAAGTGGGTTTCAGCAATTACGGCGGTGATGGCCGGACCCGCACCAGCACGACCGGTCTTGCCGATCAGGAAGTTGGCTTGCGCTATGCGCTGCCAAGCGCGCAAGAGGACGTCTGGCGCAGCTCGGTGCAGGCATTGGTCAGCATTCCGGCTTATGGCCGCAGCAAGACCTACCATCCGAACAATCCCAGTGCGAATACCGATCCTGCGCTGGGCCTGGGCGACTATGGCCTAGAGCTGCGTTACAGCCGTGGGCGTGGTTACACGCTGGGCGGGCGCAACGGCTACGTTGATCTGGGGGGTGCAGTACGCTTGCGCGGCAGTGCGGCCTCCGACGAACTGCGCGTGGACGCCTCCAGCGGCCTGAGCCTGACCCCGAGCTGGTTGCTGCTTGGCGAAGTCAACGTGATCCAGGGTCTGGGCAACGGGCGCAACAATTTTGACGTCCCAGGCTCTGCTGGGGGCGTCGGCTTCGTTGCCACCGGCACCAACTACGACCTCACGAAGTTGCAGTTGTCCACGCTGTACACCGCGCCGGGCGGCAGCCAGTGGCAGGTGGGGTATCAGCAGCCAGTGATGGGCCGCAACACCGCTGCTGCAGGTGGGCCATTCGTGGCTGCCTGGTGGCGGTTCTAAGGACGCCACGACAATGACGGTCACCTGCGAAATGGACGCGCTGGGACGGGCACCGGACATCGGCCGCGAACGCGGTCTGTTGGGCCGCGCGCTGGTCACGGCAGGCGTCATCACCGACGAACAACTGCGCTCGGCGCTGGCATTGCAGCAACGCTGGAACTCGCGCCTGGGCGATGTGATCCTGGCCCAGCGCGGCGTGCCGGCGCAGCGGTTCTACGCCATCGTCGCCGCGCACTTCGGCCTGGAGTTCGTCGACCTGGTGCAGCAGCCGCCGGATCCGGAACTGCTCACCCCCGGCGATCTGGAAAGTTATGCGCAGCGTCTGCTGCTGCCGTGGCGCCGCGAAGACGGCGTGCTGGTGCTGGCCGTGGCCGACCCCGACCCGGCGGTGTTCGCCTGGGCGCGTGCGCACTATGGCGAAGACGTGCGGTTTGTCGGCACCGCCAAGTTCGACATCATCTGGAGCCTGCAGCGCTACGCCGACGAACAGCTCACCGACAACGCGCTGAACCTGCTCGCATCGCATGCGCCGACCTACTCGGCGCGCCAGGTGGTGACACGCGGGCAGAAGCTCACGCTGTGGGCAATTGCCGCGGTGCTGGTGATCGCGATGGTGCTGTTCCCGGTGCCGGCCCTGATCACCGTCAACGTGCTGGTGGCGCTGGGCTTTCTGGCGACCTTCGGCCTGAAGCTGTTGCTGGTGTGGTTCGGCTCGCGCCACCGCATCGACATCAAGGTCACCGAGGACGAAGTGGCCGCACTGCGCGATGACGACCTGCCGGTCTATACCGTGCTGGTGCCGATGTACAAGGAGCCGGAAGTCCTGCCGATCCTGGCCAATGCGCTACGCAAGCTGGATTACCCGATCAGCAAGCTCGACGTGAAGCTGGTACTGGAAGCGGACGATTTCGACACCATCGAGGCCGCCAAGAAACTCGGCCTGGAAGCGTTCTTCGAAATCATCCGGGTGCCGCCGTCGCAGCCCAAGACCAAGCCCAAGGCCTGCAACTACGCGCTGCATTTTGCGCGCGGCGAACTGCTCACCATCTACGACGCCGAAGACAAGCCCGAGCCGGATCAGCTCAAGCGCGTGGTGGCGGCATTCCGCAAGGCGGACAAGGATGTGGTGTGCATCCAGGCGCGCCTGAACTACTACAACGCCGACGAAAACTGGCTGACGCGGATGTTCACGCTGGAGTACACGCTCTGGTTCGATTTCTACCTGCCGGCGCTGGAATACCTGCGCATCCCGATTCCGTTGGGCGGCACCTCCAACCATTTCCGTCTGGATGTGTTGCGCCAGGTGCGCGCGTGGGACCCGTACAACGTCACCGAAGACGCCGATCTGGGCGTGCGGCTGATCCAGAACGGCTACCGCGTCAACGTGGTCAATTCCACCACGTTCGAAGAAGCCAACGTCAGCATTCCCAACTGGATCCGGCAGCGTTCGCGCTGGCTCAAGGGCTATATGCAGACCTGGCTGGTGCACATGCGCGACCCGATGCATCTGTATCGCAGCACCGGGTTCAAGGGCTTCTGGGGCTTTCAGTTCTTCATCGGCGGCGGCTTCTTCACCGCGTTGGGCGTGCCGGTGCTGTGGGCGCTGTACGTGGTCTGGGCAGTCACCGGGACAAGCGCGTTCGAACGGTTCTTCCCGCCGTGGCTGGCCACCATTTCGCTGGTCAATCTGTTGTTGGCCAATGCGTTCTTCATCTACATCACGCTGGTGGCCGCGTTCAAACGCGACTACTTCAAGCTGGCGCCCTATGCGCTGACCGTGCCGTTGTACTGGGCGCTGCAGTCGATCGCCGCCTACAAGGGCCTCTGGCAGCTGATCCACAATCCGTTCTATTGGGAGAAGACCACTCATGGCATCAGCAAGCATTCGGAAAACGAGCGCCGCGCCGCACTCGAAGAGTGAGTCGGCAGTTCCGCGCCGGCACAGCGGGCTGCCGGCGTTTCTGGTCGCCGTGGTGGCGCTGTCGCTGCTGAGTCAGCCGTTGCTGCTGCAGTCGGCCGGCTCCGCCGCACCGGCCATCGCACCAGCAGCCGGCTTGCCGGCAACCGGCGTGTTGGCGTGGGCGATCAATCTGGGGCTGGACAGCTGGAATCTGCCGTTCCAGGTCTGGCCGTTCCTGGCGGTCGCCGCCAACGCGCTGTTCCTGTCGCTGCTGTGGCGCGATCTGGCCGGCGTGTTCGGACGTGGCTGGGCCAGTGGGCTGACGGTGCTGGTGGGCTGCAATCCGCTGTTCCTGCTGCCGATCGCCGCAGGCGGAAGCCAGGCGCTGGGCCTGCTGGCGTTCTACGGCCTGTGCCGCACCTTGCGCCGCCTGCAGACACCGGTGGAGGCCTTCACCTATCTGCGTATCGCCGGCTGGTTGTGCATCCTGCTGTGCCTGGATCTGCAGACCCTGGCGCTGTCGACGATGGTGGCGCCGTGGCTGCTGCTGGTGATGCCGCCGCAGATGCTGCGCAAGGCGCCGGGCTCGTTCTACCTGGTGTGCTACCTGCCGTTCGCGTTTCTGGTCGGCATGTGGGCCTACGTCAACCTGACCGTGTTCAACGCACCATGGCCGACGCTGTCCAGCATCGGGCAGGGCGCGCATCCGCTGCCGCTGCCGTTGGCCGAGCATGCGCAAGACTGGTTGCCGGCGGTGCGCTGGGGCGTGGCGGCGGTAGTCTGCTTCCCGGTCCTGGCCTTGCTGGCCCGCAGCCGCAGCAGCGCGCTCACGCGCGGCGTGGTGGCCAGTGCCGGCACCGTCCTCTGTGCGGCGGCGTTGTCGTTCGCCTTCGGCTGGGCCGGGTTCGACGCCTTGCTGCTACTGTGGGTGCCGGCCGCGTTGCTGCTGCGCGCACTGCATGCCGATCAGCGCACCCAGGCCGCCGGCCTGCTGTTGCTGGGCCTGATCGGGGCGGCCTGGGTACAGCCGCAGGGCTGGGGCAGCTGGATGCGTGCGGCGCCTGCCGATGCGCAATCCCTGCTGCAGGGCGAGGCGGTGGTGATGACCGCGCCGGTGTCGTTGCCGACCAGTGGCCCGGCGACGCCGGCAGCGGACGCGGCGCAGTTGCCGCCCACCGCGGCGACCGCCGTGGGCGATGCCGTGGCCACGCAGGGTGCTGCCGGCGCCAGTGCGCCCGCTGCGGCTGCCACTGCGGCGATGGTGCAGCCGGGCAAGAACACCGCGGCCATTGGTGCAATGGACTGTGCGCGGAGCACCGCAGCGTCCACCACCGAGGCATCTGCCACATGTTCAAACGCGTTCTGAGCACCGCGTTGCTGGTCGGGGCGTGCATGCTGGCCAACGGCTGCAATGCGGATGCATCGACGTGGATGGGCGCCAACGTCAAGGTCTCGGCCAATGCGCCGTGGCAAAGCGAGGCTGCGGGGCAGTCGCTGGATGCGCTGGCCAAGACCGGCGCCAGCAAGGCGCTGCTGGTGGCGTTTGTGTGGCAGGCCAGCCCGCAGTCGAACGACCCGGTATTGGGCAGCGACAGCAGCGTGGAGGACATGCGCGCCGCGTTGCGGCAGAGCCACCACGCCGGTCTGCAGGCCACGCTCAAGGTGCACGTGTGGATTCCCGGGCATTGGGCCGGCGACACCGCGCCCACCGATCAGGCAGCCTGGTTTGCCGCGTATCAGAACGCGTTGCTGCCATTGGCCAGGCTGGCCGAAGACGAGCACGCCGAAGCACTGGTGATCGGCACCGAACTGCGCAAGCTGCAGGACGCGCCGCAGTGGCCGGGCCTGGTGGCGGAGGTGCGCAAGGTCTACCGCGGCAAGCTGCTGTACGTGGCCGACGGCATGGAGCATGCCGAAAGCTTCCGCTACTGGTCGTTGTTCGATGCGGTGGGCACCAGCCTGTATCCGCGCCTGTCCGAAGCGGCCGCCGCCCGCACGGCCGAGATGAACGCCGCTGCGCAGCGCCTGCAGCAACTGGGCCAACGTGTGGGCAAGCCGGTGTGGGTGGCGGAGCTGGGCCTGCGGTCTGCACGCGGCAGCCTGGCCGCACCCTGGGAAAGCCCGGAACAACGCGCTGCCGCCGTCGATACCCGCCTGCAACTGCAGGTGTTGCAGCAGTGGCGCAAGGTGTTGCAGGCGCACGGCGTGGAAGGCATCGCGCTGTGGTGCTGGTACACCGATCCCAAGGCCGGCGGGCCGGGCGACAGCGACTTCACCGTGCAGGGCAAACCGGCGCAGCAGGTGCTGGCGCGCTGAGCGATGGCGCTGGGCGTCGTCCAGCGCCATCGCCCAGCGCCATTGCCGGGGTATCGCCAAGGTAATGGTCCGGCGCACCGCCACCAGCTCGCGCGCCGCCGTCCCCGCGCATCGACCGGCTTGCACGCAGCACGCCCGCCGCTGCGGGCATAATCCGGCGGCATGATCATCCATTCGCTGCTCGACACCGACCTGTACAAATTCACCATGATGCAGGCGGTGCTGCATCAGCATCCGGCCGCGCAGGTCGAGTACCGCTTCAAATGCCGCACGCCCGGCGTGGATCTGGCGCAGTTCATCGACGAGATCTCGGGTGAGATCGACGCGCTGTGCCGGCTGCGGTTGCACGAGGACGAGGTGGCCTATCTGCGCGGCCTGCGCTTCATCAAGCCGGATTTCGCCGACTTCCTGGCGCTGTTCCATCTGGACCGCAAATACCTGCAGCTGTCGGCATCGACCACCCATCCGGGCGAGATCGAGCTGACCCTCCGTGGCCCGTGGCTGCACACCATCCTGTTCGAAGTGCCGTTGCTGGCGATCATCAACGAGGTGTGGTTCCGCAATACCTCCGAGCCGGATTTCGAGGAAGGCCGCAGCCGCCTGCGCGAGAAGGTGAGCAGCCTGCGCAGCATGCCGGCCGGCTGCAAGATTGCCGATTACGGCACCCGGCGGCGCTATTCGCGGCATTGGCACGGCGAGTTGCTGCCGTTGCTGCGCGATGGCCTGGGCGCGCAGTTCGTCGGCACCAGCAATGTGTATTTCGCCAAGCATTACGGCCTGACCCCGCTGGGCACGATGGCGCACGAATATCTGCAGGCATTCCAGGCACTGGGGCCGCGGTTGCGCGACTCGCAGGTGGCCGCGCTGGAATCGTGGGCGCGCGAGTACCGCGGCGACCTGGGCATCGCCCTGTCCGATGTGGTGGGGCTGGACGCGTTCCTGCGCGACTTCGACCTGTATTTCTGCAAGCTGTTCGACGGCATGCGCCATGATTCGGGCGACCCGTTCGAATGGGGCGAGCGTGTCATCGCCCACCTGCAGGCACACCGCATCGACCCCGCGACCAAGGTGCTGGTGTTCAGCGATGGCCTCAACATCGACAAGGTGATGCGGCTGTACGCGCACTTCCACACGCGCTGCCGGCTGGCGTTCGGCGTAGGCACCAGCCTGACCAACGACCTGGGGCCGACGCCGCTGCAGATCGTGATCAAGATGGTCCGCTGCAACGGGCAGCCGGTGGCCAAGCTCAGCGACTCGCCGGGCAAGAGCATGTGCGAGGACGCCGGTTACCTGCGCTATCTGCGCGATGTGTTCGGCCTGCCGCCGGTACCGGACGCCGGTGACCACGCGCGGCAGTGACTGACGTGCAGCGGCGCATCGAGAACCGTTGCCGCTCATAGCAGGCAGCAGCAACCTTGCGGCGCATCGCTCGATCGCAGCGGGGAGCGAGCTCCGTGCGGGAATGGCAGACGCTGAAGCGAAATCGCGACGCCTGCGTTGGCAGGCAGCCGATCCGCTTGCGTTGAATAGGGTGATTGCAGATAAACGAACGGCGCCTGACGGCGCCGTTCGCATTACACGCAGTGAATCTTGCGGATTACGGGCGCACCTTGGTGGCACAGACAAACACCGCTGCCTGTTGAATGCGGCTGATTGCCCCCTGGTTCTGCAACTCGCGCGCGTGCTCGTCCATGCAGGTCAGGTAACCCAGGCGGTTGCCGGCGTTCTGCGCCTTGCACAGGCTGTTTTCGGCCGAGATGTTCGCGCCGGGAATCAGCCCGCCGGTCTCCAGCGTCGGCACCAGCGTATTGCAGCTGCCCAGCTTGGCCAGCCCGCGATTGAGCGTCCAGCCGATATCGGCAAACAGCGCCGGGGTCAGGTCGATGTTCAGATGCGCCTGTACTTCCGGCGTATCGAACGGTTCCATCAACGCGTTGGGCTGCAGGTCGGTATCGAAGTGCGAGAACGTCGAACCACCGGCCACCACGCTGGGTGCGTACAGCCGCGTGCGGCCTGCGCTGTCGGTGCCCTGCAGCAGTTCGGGGTCTTCGTACAACGCCGCCACCACTCCGGCGCTGCCCTTCAGCCGCGCGCCATCGGCCTGCGAGACCATGATGGCCGGGATGGTGATGTCGGTGATCGGCGGTGCGGCATTGCCCATCGTCTGCACGCCGGACGCGTTATTGGCCACGATCACGCCCACCGCACCGTTGAGCTGTGCGTTCTTGACCTTGATCGCGAACGCGCAGGTGCCGCGGTCGATCAGCGCCACCTTGCCGGCCACCTCGGCCGCATTGACGAACGGCGTTTCGCAGCCATCGCTGGCCGACGCGGCAGCCACCCCGTCATTGACCGTCACCACTGCGCGTGCCGGGAAATTGGCCGCCGTGGCCAGCGGCCCGAAGCTGGCAAAGCCCACCTCGAACTTGCCGGCCGCGCTGGCCGGTGCGCTCACCTGCAACAGGGTGCGCGGATCCAGGATCAGCGCCGCCTCGCGGTTGACGCGCGTGCCGGCCCAGACCGTACGGCCGGGCGTGCGCATCGCTTCGGCACGCAGCGCGTTGGTCATGGCCGGATCGTCGAAGCGCTTGTTCTGCACATTGTCGAAGGCCTGCGCGGTGTAGACGTCGGTCAGGCCGCTGCCCGAGCCGAGCACGCCGGTGGTCTTGTTGAGGAAGCCGGCCGCACCCAGGCCGTGGCCGATCTCATGCATCACCACGTTGAGGAAGTTGATCTGGCCTTCGGGCGTCTTGCCGTCCAGGCCCAGGTACCAGCCCGAGCCAGCCAGGCAGTCGTCCTTGCCCAGGTCGCCGTTGAATTGCGAAAACACGTCGGCCGGATCGCTGGGATCGGGGACCAGGTCCTGCCCGGCGATCGCATCGCCCAGCGCGGACGGATACAGCGTATTGGGCTTGGAACCGGGGAAGTCGTTGACGATCCAGTTCGGGCCGGCCTGGCCCAGCGTGCCGCCGGTGGCGGTGCAGGTCAGCCGTGCGAACGAGGCATACACCTTGATCTCGACATTGCTCTGCAGCACTGCGCCCCACAGGTCCATCGCGTATTGGTAGGCGATGCGACGCTGCTCGCCAACCGAGCGCCCCGGGTTGCCGCCCAGGGGCGCAGCGCTGGTGGGGTCGTTCAAGCCGACGCTGGTGCCGGCGTCGCCATTGATCAGCGTGACGTTGGCGGCGCTGGCGTGCAGCGGCGCGATGGCGGCAGCCACGGCCAGGGACAGCAGCAACAAGGGCTTATTCATGCGGCAGCGCTCCGTGCTCGGCGTGGGCGGGTTGGGTGGCGGCGTCTTCGCCGTGCTCGATGACGATGCGGCCATCGGCCTGGCGCGTCGCCATCAGTGAGCTCATCTGCGTGGCCGGCAACTTGCGCGCCACGGTGCCGTTGGGCAGGCGTCGCTCGGTCGCGCGTGCGGCAGATTCGGTCTGCGGCACCGCAGTGCGGGCAGCGCTGCTGCGGGCGGCCGAGGCGGCCTGCTGGTCCAGCGCCGCGCTCTCGGCGTCGGTCAGCGGGCGCAGCTTGCCGGTGGCGGGGTCGATGCCGACCTTGGAACTGCTGGTTGCTGCCTCCTGCGCGACGGCCATGGCCGGCAGACAAACGACGCACAACACACCGGACAGCATCCATCCGGGCTTACGAAAGCTCATCATCGTTGGGGTTTCCTTGGGTCCAGCAGGGAAAAGGGACGCCGTGCAGACACCAGCGTCGGGGGAATCCTTCCGTTTCAGTCTGTTCATGACTGAATCATGAATCCGTGATGTGTGTCAATCTTTTGACATGTAGGGCGCTGAATGCGAAACGAGCGCCTGAAACAGTTACTTGCGCACTTGCGCCGAGGGGGATTTCCGGATCGCGCAACGGCAATTGGCAAGCGGACCGGCCAGCGTTTGACGCGAACCGGCCGTGTCGAATGCCTTGCTGGTCCGCCAGTAGCCGGATCACGTCTCCCTTCTCCCCCTTGGGAGAAGGTGCCCCGAAGGGGCGGATGAGGGCACGCGCGGAGCCCGGCGGAGCTTGAGTACAGCGTCGGGTCTATCTGCGCTTCGGCCCGTACCCTCACCCCAACCCCTCTCCCGAGGGGAGAGGGGCCGTATCCGCCCAGGCCGGCGGCAGGGCCTGTGCAGGCAGCGCGGATGCACCAACGTGCGCAAGCCGTGCACTGGCGCCTGCTGGCGAGATGCTGATGCCCGGCATCGGCATCGGCATCGGCATCGGCGCGCTGCGCGTACGCTGCGCTGGTTGCGCATGCCATTCCATCGCAGCGATTTATAGTGTCAGCAACCCCGCGCACCAGGCTTCCATGCACGCCGTCATCTATCACAACCCCGACTGCGGAACCTCCCGCAACACCCTTGCCCTGATCCGTCATACCGGCATCGAGCCGCAGATCGTCGACTATCTGCAACACCCGCCCACACGCGAAACACTGCAATCCCTGATCGCTGCCGCCGGCATCCCGGTCCGCGAGGCCATGCGTCAGAAAGGCACCCCGTATCTGGAACTCGGGCTCGACGATCCCGCGCTGGACGACGCAGCGCTGCTGAGCGCCATGCTCATGCATCCGATCCTGATCAACCGCCCCTTCGTGCAAACCGCGCTGGGGACGCGCTTGTGCCGCCCGTCCGAACGGGTGCTGGACCTGCTGCCGCCGGCGACGCACGGCTTCGTCAAGGAAGACGGCGAACGCGTGCTGGACGATGCCGGGCAACGCGTAACGGGCTGATAGACAGATACCCGGAACACGCAGTCATCCCACATCAAGCGCAGCCGCCGCAGCTCAGATCCGAAACGCCAGGCAGCGCCACCTGACGCCCCAGCTACCAATCCCTGATTCCCATTCCCGATCCCCAATCCCCAATCCCCAATCCCCAATCCCCAACCTCACCTGCCCCTACCGCACAGGTCCTAGAATCGCCACAACGTTTCCCCGGAGCAGCCAGATGATTCGCGAGATTATCCGCATGGGCGACAAACGCCTGCTGCGCGTGGCGCCACCGGTGACCAACCTGGGCAGCGCCGAGCTGCGCACGCTGGTGGCCGACATGTTCGAGACCATGGACGATGCGCGCGGCGTCGGCCTGGCCGCACCGCAGATCGCAGTGGATCTGCAGCTGATGGTGTTCGGCTTCGAAGCCAACGATCGCTATCCTGAGGCGCCGGCGGTGCCGCGCACCGCATTGGCCAATGCACAGATCGAACCGCTGTCGGAGGAGATGGAAAACGGCTGGGAGGGATGCCTGTCCATTCCCGGCCTGCGTGCCGTCATTCCGCGCTATCGCGTCATTCGCTACCGCGGCTTCGCGCCGGACGGCAGCCCGATCGAACGCGAGGCCGAAGGCTTCCACGCCCGCGTTGTGCAGCACGAATACGACCATCTGGTCGGCCGCCTGTACCCCTCGCGGATCGAGAACTTCGCCACCTTCGGTTTCGAGGACGTGCTGTCCTACGACCTGTGATCGCACCGCGGCATCGCATGTGACAAGGGCGCCTTGCGGCGCCCTTGTCGTGCTTACTTGAGCGCCTTGCGGCGCCCTTGTCGTGCTTACTTGAGCGCCTTGAAGCGCAGACGCTTGGGACCGGCGTCATCGCCCATGCGGCGGCGCTTGTCTTCTTCGTACTCGCGGTAGTTGCCCTGGAAGAACTCCACGTGCGACTCGCCTTCGAACGACAGGATGTGCGTGGCGATGCGATCCAGGAACCAGCGATCATGCGAGATCACGAAGGTATTGCCCGGGAACTCCAGCAATGCATCTTCCAGCGCACGCAGCGTTTCGATGTCCAGGTCGTTGGACGGTTCGTCGAGCAGCAGCACGTTGCCGCCCTGCAGCAGTGTCTTGGCCATGTGCAGACGACCGCGCTCACCACCGGAGAGCGAGCCGACCATCTTCTGCTGGTCCTGGCCCTTGAAGTTGAAGCGGCCGATGTAGGCGCGCGACTGGATCTCCACGCCGTTGATGTTGAGGATGTCCAGGCCGCCTGCGATTTCCTGGAACACGTTGTGGTTGCCCTCCAGCGCATCGCGGCTCTGGTCCACGTACGACAGCTGCACGGTCGGGCCCATCACGATCTCGCCGGAATCGGGTTTTTCCTGGCCGGTGATCATCTTGAACAGGGTCGACTTACCGGCACCGTTGGGGCCGATGATGCCGACGATGGCGCCGGGCGGCACGATCATCGACAGGTTGTCGATCAGCAGGCGGTCGCCGAACTTCTTGGACACGTTCTTGAACTCCATCACCGAGTTGCCCAGGCGCTCGCCCGGCGGGATGAAGATTTCATTGGTTTCGTTGCGGCGCTGGTAATCCACCGACTGCAGCTCTTCCAGGCGGGCCAGACGCGCCTTGCCCTTGGTGCGCCCGCCCTTGGCATTCTGGCGCGACCATTCCAGTTCCTTCTGGATCGCCTTCTGGCGTGACTTTTCCTGGTTGTCTTCCTGCTTGAGGCGCTCGTCCTTCTGGGTCAGCCAGTCGGTGTAGTTGCCCTTCCATGGAATGCCGCGGCCGCGGTCCAGCTCCAGGATCCACTCGGCGGCGTTGTCGAGGAAGTAGCGATCATGCGTGACCGCCACCACGGTGCCGGTGTAGCGCGCCAGGAACTGTTCCAGCCACTCCACCGACTCGGCGTCCAGGTGGTTGGTCGGTTCGTCCAGCAGCAGCATGTCCGGCTTCTGCAGCAGCAGGCGGCACAGCGCCACGCGGCGCTTTTCGCCACCGGACAGCTTGCCGACGATGGCGTCCCACGGCGGCAGGCGCAGCGCATCGGCGGCCACGTCCAGCTGGTTCTCCAGGGTGTGCGCGTCACCGGCGGCCAGGATCGCCTCCAGGCGTTCCTGTTCCTTGGCCAGCGCGTCGAAATCGGCGCCTTCTTCGGCATAGGCCAGGTACACCGCATCCAGCGCGGCCTGTGCCTGCAGCACGTCGCCCACGCCTTCCTCGACCGCTTCGCGCACGGTGTGCTCGGGGTTGAGCTGCGGCTCCTGCGCCAGGTAGCCGACCTTGATGCCGGCCTGCGGACGGGCTTCGCCCTCGAAATCGGTATCCACGCCGGCCATGATCTTCAGCACCGTGGACTTGCCGGCGCCGTTCAGGCCCAGCAGGCCGATCTTGGCGCCCGGGAAAAAGCTCAGCGAGATGTCCTTGATGATCTGCCGCTTGGGCGGGACCACCTTGCTGACGCGGTTCATGGTGTAGATGTATTGCGACATGGGTGCTCCGTGGACGCAGGCAGCCCACCGGCCGGGGCCGGAGGCAGCGGAAAAGGGATTGCGCCGATTATACGGGCAAGCGGCCTGGCTCGCGGCGGCGATGCGGCAGCTAAACGGCAGCTTACCTGTCACCTGAATGGGCGTTTTCGTAATCGATTCCAGCAAGAATGCGTTAAGGCGGTTGGCGCCTTAATGAAATTGCGACATCGCAGACAGGAGCAATCCCATGAACCGCAAACGCATCGTGACTGTTGTGCTTTCCTCCATCTTGGCGCTGGGCTTCGCCGCACCGGCCGCATTTGCCGGGGATTGGGACCGCGACGACCGCCGTGGGCATGACCACGGCCACCGCGATCATCGCGGCGACTGGCGCAATGACCGCCGGGATGACCGCCGCGAATGGCGTGATGACCGTCGCGCAGACCGCCGCGAGTGGCGCCAGGACCGCCGTTACTACAGCAACGGCTACCGCGAGGGCTATCGCGACGCGCGCTATCAGGACCGTCGCTACGACCGCAATCGGGTCTATGTCTACGATCGCCCCAACTACTACCGCGCCGGTCCGCCGCCGCGCCCGTACTGGGCCCGCGGTCAGCGCTACCACGGCCCGGTCTACGTGATCAACGACTACGACCGCTATAACCTGCGCCGCCCGCCGTATGGCTACCGTTGGCAGCGCGACAACACCGGCAATCTGCTGCTTGTGGCCATTGCAACCGGTGTGATTGCCGACCTGGTGCTCAACAACTAAGTTCAGCAATGGCTTGGCCGGCCTGACCCGGCAAGCGGGTAGGGCCTAATAAAAGGGCGCACTCCGGTGCGCCCTTGTCGTTCAAGGGCCGGGCGCGCCAAGGCCCGCGTGGCCCACGCCGGCGCCGCAATTGGTCACCTGTCCACGCGGGGGCTTACAATCGGCGCCCCTACTGGCAACAGCTGCCCCGGAGCTCTGCATGTTCTCGCGCGACGTCCGACTGGAAACCTACGACCCCGAACTGGCCCAGGCCATCGCTGCCGAAGCCGGCCGCCAGGAGGATCACGTCGAGCTGATCGCCAGCGAAAACTACTGTAGCCCGCTGGTGATGGAAGCCCAGGGCAGCCAGTTGACCAACAAGTACGCCGAAGGCTATCCGGGCAAGCGCTACTACGGCGGTTGCGAGTTCGTCGACATTGCCGAGCAGCTGGCGATCGAGCGCATCAAGCAGGTGTTCGGCGCCGACTATGCGAACGTGCAGCCGCATAGCGGCTCGCAGGCCAACCAGGCGGTGTATCTGGCGTTGCTGCAGCCGGGCGACACCATCCTGGGCATGAGCCTGGCCCACGGCGGTCACCTGACCCACGGCGCCAAGGTCAACGTCTCCGGCAAGCTGTTCAACGCGGTGCAGTACGGTGTCAACGAGCAGGGCCTGATCGATTACGACGAGGTCCAGCGCCTGGCCACCGAGCACACGCCGAAGATGGTCGTGGCCGGCTTCTCGGCGTATTCGCAGAAGATCGACTGGGCGCGCTTCCGCGCCATCGCCGACAGCGTCGGTGCGTATCTGTTCGTGGACATGGCGCACGTGGCCGGCCTGGTCGCCGCCGGTGTGTATCCGAGCCCGCTGGAGCATGCGCACGTGGTCACCTCGACCACCCACAAGACCCTGCGCGGCCCGCGTGGCGGCATCATCGTGGCCAAGGGCGCGAGCGAAGAGTTGCAGAAGAAGCTGCAGTCGATCGTGTTCCCCGGCATCCAGGGCGGCCCGCTGATGCACGTGATCGCGGCCAAGGCGGTGGCGTTCAAGGAGGCGCTGGAGCCGGACTTCAAGACCTACCAGCAGCAGGTGGTCAAGAACGCGCAGGCGATGGCCAACACGCTGATCGCGCGCGGCTACAAGATCGTGTCCGGCGGCACCGAGAATCACCTGATGCTGGTGGACATGATCGGCCGCGACGTTTCCGGCAAGGACGCCGAAGCCGCGCTCGGCAAGGCGCACATCACCGTCAACAAGAACTCGGTGCCCAACGACCCGCGCTCGCCGTTCGTCACCTCCGGCCTGCGCCTGGGCACCCCGGCGATCACCACCCGCGGCTACAAGGAGCAGGACAGCATCGACCTGGCCAACTGGATCGCCGACGTGCTCGACGCCCCCAGCGACGAAGCGGTGCTGGCCAAGGTCCGCGACGCGGTGACGGCGCAGTGCAAGAAGTATCCGGTGTATGGCTGAGATGGGAATGGGGAATAGGGAGACGAGAATGGTAAAAGCAACGCTGCGATAGCTGTGCCGTTCCGATTCCCTATTCCCCTCTCCCTATTCCCGGACGCCTGATGCACTGCCCCTTTTGCCAGCACAACGACACCCGCGTGATCGATTCGCGCGTGTCCGAAGACGGCACGACGATTCGTCGGCGCCGTGAGTGCGAGGCGTGCGGCGAGCGTTTCAGCACCCTGGAAACGATCGAACTCAAGCTGCCGACCGTGGTCAAGAGTGATGGCGGGCGCGAGGCGTTCGATGCGCGCAAGCTGCGCACCAGTTTCGACCGCGCGCTGCAAAAGCGCCCGGTGTCCGAAGAACAGATCGAAGCGGCGGTGCGCGCGGTGGTGCATCAGTTGCGCATGTCCGGCGAGCGCGAGGTCGGCTCGCTGCGGGTGGGCGAGTACGTGATGGTCGAGCTGCGCAAGCTCGATCATGTGGGCTATGTACGCTTTGCCTCGGTGTACCGCAGCTTTCAGGACGTGGCCGATTTCCGCGAGGAAATCGAAAAGCTCGAGCGCGAGCTGCCGGTCGGCATCGAGCAACTGCCGCTGCTGGAAGCGGCGCTGGAACGCGCCGGCAAGCCCGGCAAGCGGTGAGCGCAATGCGCATCGCCTGCGTGGCCGACACGCCGGAGCTGTTGCCCGCCCTCGCGCAGGCGCATCTGCAGGCCTTCGGCAGCCTGTTGCCGGACTGGAATTTCGATGAGGCCTTGCGCGAGTTGCGCAGCCACAGCCGCGACGGCGTGATCCCGACCACCTGGGTTGCGCTCGATCAGGCACAGTGGCTCGGGTCGGTCAGCCTGCTGGAAAACGACGATGCGCGTATTCGCCAGTGGTCGCCCTGGCTGGCGTCGCTGTACGTGCAGCCGCAGGCGCGTGGGCAGGGCATCGGCGAGGCGCTGGTGACGCACTGCGTGCAGGCCGCCGCGCGCATGGGCGTGCCGGCCTTGTATCTGTATTGCCAGCCAGCACTGGCGCCGTACTACCAGCGGCTGGGCTGGCATACGCATGCAGAATTGCTGCTGGGGCCGATGCAGATCGTGGTGATGCAGATCGCGCCGGTGCTGCAGTGCGCGTGACGGCCGACGATCACCGCTGGATGGCCCAGGCATTGCGTCTGGCCGAGCGCGGTGCCTACACCACGCGCCCCAATCCGATGGTTGGCTGCGTGATCGTGCGCGATGGCGTGTGCGTGGGCGAAGGTTTTCATCAACGTGCCGGCGGCCCGCATGCGGAAGTGTTCGCGCTGCGCGCAGCCGGCGCGCTGGCGCGGGGCGCCACCGCCTACGTCACGCTGGAGCCATGCGCGCACTACGGACGCACGCCGCCCTGTGCCCTGGCCTTGATCGATGCCGGAGTGGCGCGTGTGGTCGCGGCGATGGCCGACCCGTTTCCGCAGGTCAACGGTGGCGGGTTCGCGCTGCTGCGCGAGGCCGGGATCGAGGTGCTCAGCGGGGTCCTGCAGGCACAGGCGCGCGCGCTCAACCGGGGCTTCCTGTCACGGGTGGAGCGGGGCAGGCCGTGGCTGCGGGTCAAGCTCGGCGCCAGCCTGGATGGACGGACTGCGCTGGCCAGCGGTGAATCCAAGTGGATCACCGGCGCCGATGCGCGCGCGGATGTGCAGCGCTGGCGTGCGCGTGCCGGCGCGATCCTCACTGGCGCCGGTACGGTGCTGGCCGACGACCCATCGATGACGGTGCGGCTGGGGGATGACACGCCGTTCGTGCCGCCGCTGCGCGTGGTGCTCGACGCCGGGTTGCGGACGTTGGCATGCAATACCATTCGCCAGGGCGATGCGCCCACGTTGTATCTGCATGGCGAGGATGTGGCCGCGCCGTCGCTGGACGATGCGCAGTTCATTGCGATGCCGTTGCATGCCGGCCGTTTCGAGCTGGGTGCCGTGTTGGCCCTGCTTGCCGAGCGCGGCATCAACGAGGTGCATGTGGAAGCCGGTGCAACAGTGAGCGGTGCGCTGCTGCAAGCCGGGCTGGTCGACGAATTGCTGGTCTACGTGGCGCCGGTACTGCTGGGCGATACCGCCAGGCCGCTGCTGGCCGGGCTAGACATCGAGACGATGGCACAGCGCGCTGCGTTGCAGCTGCTGGATGTGCGCCAGCTGGGGCAGGATCTGCGTCTGCGTTATGCGCCGGTTGTTGCCGGGTAAGCGCTGCACGGTCTTGCCCGATGCCGCGCGGGCGTGTGGTTGCGCGCATGAAAAAGGCCCCGCATGCGGGGCCTTCGTGCATCTGCGCCGCGCCGATCAGAAGCTTGCGCGCACGCCCACCTTGTACTGGTTGGCGTTGTCGACGAACTGCGCTTCGGCAACCAGGCCCCAGGTGCGGGTGAAGTTGACCTGGCCACCCAGGGTGCCGACGAACTCGCCTTCGTCCACGTCGCTGCCGTCGATGTAGCCGGCCTTGATCCAGGCTTCGGTGCGCGGCGAGGGCTTGCCGCGCAGGCCCAGGTTGGCAAAGCCCAGGGTGGTCGAGTCGGACGCGTTGTCGATCGAGCGACCGCGCAGGCGCAGGTCGGATTCGACCTTGGTGCGCAGCACGCTGATGTCGGCGGTGAACTCGACGCGCTCGGTCATTTCCTGGCGGTAGCCGATACCCAGCGTGGCCTGCTGCAGGGTGCCGTCGATCACGAAGCCGCTGCCGAGGTTGTAATCCTTGGTGGCACGTTCGTAGCTGGCCAGCAGGTAGGCCGGCTGGGCAATCTGCCAGGAACCGCGGATGTAGCCACCGTCGATATCGTCGGACGCGTCGTTGACGTTGATTTCGGTCCGGTTCCAGCCGCCTTCGACGTAGGAATAGCTCAGGCCTTCGGCCGATGCGGCAAACGGTGCGGCGGCCAGCACGGCAGCCAGGATCAGGGTGTTACGCATTGGATGTCTCTCTCCGAATTGATGTCCGTGTCTCCGTCCCGTTGCGGGAGGGAAAAAGCGACGTCTCCCGTCGCGGTGGGTAAATTAACAGATCCTTCACAATCCTGGCTATGGGGGATTTCCTCACATGACGCAGTGTCCTGCCAGCCGTCGCTGACGCTCAGCCATCGCGCCGATAGGCCCTGTTAGACTTTGCGCACCGGTTCGCCGGTACTCACGAACGTCTTCAGGGCGGGGTGCGATTCCCCACCGGCGGTAGGCATGCGCAAGCATGCGAGCCCGCGAGCGCTTGCGCATCGGAGTTGAGCGGATCCACGCGAAACCCGCTGCGCAAGGTCAGCAGATCCGGTGCGATGCCGGGGCCGACGGTATAGTCCGGATGAAAGAAGACGGCCAACGCGCAGCCTTGCGGCTGTGCGCGCGCCTGTTTGCCTTGTGGCGTTTTTCGCTCAACTCCTGCGAGAAACGACTATGTCCCTGCCTCACCCGTCGCGCTGCGTCGCGATCTTCCACCGCACTGCGTGCGCTCCGTTGTCGTCAATGACGGGGGCATGCTGATGTTTACCGGAATCATTGAAGGCGTCGGCCATCTGGCAGCGCGCCAGCCGCAAGGCGGCGATGTGCGTTTCACCTTCGCCACCGGCAACCTGCCATTCGACGCGGTGCAACTGGGCGAGAGCATCGCGGTCAACGGCGTGTGCCTGACCGTGATTGCGTTCGATGCCGGCAGCTTCCAGGCCGACGCCTCTACCGAAACCCTGTCGCTGACCACGTTGGGCAGCTTGCCGGAAGGCGCGCTGCTGAATCTGGAGCGTGCGATGCGCCCGACCGACCGCCTCGGCGGGCATCTGGTCAGCGGCCATGTCGATGGCCTGGGCCAGGTGCAGTCGGTGCATGACGATGCACGGGCGCAGCGCTGGCGGTTTGCCGCCCCGTCGTCGGTATTGCGCTATGTCGCCAAGAAGGGCTCGATCTGCGTGGACGGAGTCAGCCTGACCGTCAACGAAGTGGACGAGGACGGCTTCGAAGTGGCGTTGATTCCGCACACGGTGGCCAACACCGCGTTTGCGCGGACGGCGGTCGGCGCGGCAGTGAATCTGGAGATCGATCTGGTGGCGCGCTACGTCGAACGCCTGCTCGGCACGCGGGGTGCGGCATGAATTTCGCACCCGTTCCGGAACTGATCGAGGAACTGCGCGCAGGCCGCATGGTGGTGATCGTCGATGACGAAGACCGCGAGAACGAAGGCGACCTGATCATGGCCGCCGAGCTGGTCAAGCCGTCGGACATCAACTTCATGGTGACCCACGCGCGCGGGCTGGTGTGCCTGTCGCTGACCCGCGAGCGCTGCGCGCAGCTGGGCCTGGCGCCGATGGTGCGCAACAACACCGCGCAGTTCCAGACCAACTTCACCGTCAGCATCGAGGCGGCCGAGGGCGTGACCACCGGCATCTCCGCCTACGACCGTGCGCACACGGTACGCACCGCGGTGCGGCCGGATGCCAGGCCGCAGGACCTGAGCCAGCCGGGGCATATCTTCCCGCTGATCTCCCAGCCCGGTGGCGTGCTGACCCGCGCCGGCCACACCGAAGCGGCCAGCGACCTGCCGATGCTGGCCGGGCTGGAACCGGCCGGCGTGCTGGTGGAAGTGCTCAACCCGGACGGCAGCATGGCGCGGCGCCCGCAGCTGGAAGTGTTCGCGCGCGAGCACGGGCTGAAGATGGGTTCGATCGCCGACCTGATCGCCTATCGCCTGGCCAACGAGCACACCGTCGAGCGTGTGGACGCGCGCGAGATCAGCACCGAATTCGGCCCGTTCACGCTGGTGACCTACCGCGACCGCATCGCGCACGACCTGCATTTTGCGCTGGTGCGCGGCACGCCCGATCCGGCCACCCCGACGCTGGTGCGCGTGCAGGTGGAAAACCCGCTGGCCGATCTGCTGCACTGGCAGCGCGATGACTTCGGCGTGGCGGCCACCGATGCGCTGCGTGCGATCGCCGCCGAAGGGCAGGGCGTGATGGTGGTGCTGTCGGCGCCGCGCGACAGCGAATCCCTGCTGGCGCGGCTGCGCCAGCAACCGGAAGCGGCCACCAACGCCAAGGACGTCAGCCAGTGGCGGCGTAATGGCGCCGGCGCGCAGATCCTGGCCGAGCTGGGCCTGGGCAAGCTGCGCGTGCTGGGCACGCCACGCCGTCAGGTGGGCCTGGCCGGGTTCGGGCTGGAGGTGGTGGAGTACTTGGAATGCCATCCCGGCGAAGGCGTGCGTGCGGTGCCGGTCGCCGCGCTGCCCTGACGCAGGGCCGGCGGCCTGGAGTCGGCGCTCCGGTCGTTGCCACACGCGCCGCTGGAACCGTGTCGGTCGAGCGGTTCCTGCGGTGGTTGCGCAACGACCACGCCGGCCTGCGGTTGCGCCAGCCGGTGCTGCGCGCCCGCACACCGCCTGCTGCAGACATGGCCGGGCCTGCTTCGGCGCCCCGGCCGGCACCCATCGGCCGGGCCGGGCCCCGGCAGCTGTTAAACTTGCCGCCCCCTCGAGTTGCCGACCCGCATGACCCACTACGAAGGCGATCTCCGCCCCACTACCGCGCGCTTTGCGATCATCGCCAGCCGCTGGAATGCCCGCATCACCGACGCGCTGGTCACCGGTGCGCGCCAGAGCCTGGCCGGCAACGGCATCGGCGAGGACGCCATCGACGTGGTCCGCGTGCCGGGCGCCTGGGAAATTCCGATCGCGGCCAACCGCCTGGGACAATCCGGCCAGCATGCGGCGATCATCGCGCTGGGCTGCGTGATCCGCGGCGACACCCGCCACTACGAACACGTCGCCGACCTGTGCGCCGAAGGCCTGATGAGCGTGCAGTTGCAGACCGGCGTGCCGGTGCTCAACGGCGTGCTGGCGGTCGAGCGCGTGGAAGATGCCGAGGCGCGTGCCGGCGGCAGCCATGGCAACAAGGGCGAGGAATGCGCGCTTGCGGCATTGGAACTGGTCAATTTGATGGAGTTGTTGCCATGAGCAAGTCCGGTGGACATGCCCGCCACGTCCGTCGCGACGGCATCGATCCGGTGCTGCGTTCGCGCGCGCGCCGGCGCGCCTTGCAGGCGGTGTATGCCTGGCAGATTTCCGGCGGGTTCGCCAAGCAGGTGATCTCCCAATTTGCGCACGAGCAGGCGCACGAAGTGGCCGATCTGGCCTATTTCGAAAACCTGGTCGAAGGCGTGCTGACCAACCGCGCCGAGCTGGATACCGCGCTGACCCCGTATCTGGATCGCGGCGTGGAAGAGGTCGACGCGATCGAACGCGCGGTGCTGCGCCTGGCGGCCTATGAACTGCTGTATCGCCAGGACGTGCCGTACCGCGTGGTCATCAACGAAGCGATCGAAACCGCCAAGCGCTTCGGCTCCGAGCACGGCCACACCTACGTCAACGGCGTGCTGGATCGCGCCTCGGTGGAGTGGCGCAAGGTGGAGTCGGGCACCGGCGGCGCCTGAGGCGCCGCGGGATTGGGGAGTCGGGAATGGGGAATCGTAAGAGCACCGTTTCCGATATCTCCTGACGCGCTTTTGCGATTCCCGATTCCCTTCTCCCGATTCCCGTCCCCATGCCCGAATTCGATCTAATTGCCCGCTTGCGCGCGCGCATTGCGGCGCGTGCGGATGTGCCGTTGGGCATTGGCGACGATGCGGCGCTGCTGCAGCCGCCGCCGGGCGAGCAGCTGGCGATCACCGCCGATACGCTCAATGCGGGCGTGCATTTTCCGCACGAGACGCGCGCCGAGGATCTGGGCTGGAAGACGCTGGCGGTCAATCTGTCCGATCTGGCCGCGATGGGTGCGCAGCCGCGCTGGTGCACCTTGTCGCTGTCGTTGCCGCACGACAATGCCGACTGGGTTGATGCGTTCGCCGATGGCTTCCTTGCACTGGCCGACGCGCACGACATCGCACTGGTCGGTGGGGACACCACACGCGGGCCGTTGTCGTGCGCGGTGACCGCGATCGGCAGCCTGCCGCCGGGTGCGGCGTTGCGTCGCGATGGGGCGCGTGTGGGCGACGATGTGTGGGTGACCGGTGCGCCGGGCGAGGCGGCCGCGGCCTTGGCGCTGTGGCAGGCTGGCCAGCTGGACGTGACCTGCGCGGCGGCCGATCCGGTGCACGAGCAGTGGCGCGGCCGCCTGCTGCGCCCGCAGCCGCGCGTGCAGGCCGGGCTGCGCCTGCGTGGGCTTGCGCATGCCTGTGTGGATGTCTCCGATGGGTTGCTGGCCGATCTGGGGCATCTGTGCGAACGCAGCGGCGTGGGCGCGCAGCTGGCGCTGACGGCGTTGCCGGCGATGCCGCGCAGCGCCGGGATCAGCGCGCTGCAGTGCATCGGCTGGCAACTCGGCGGCGGCGACGACTACGAGCTGTGCTTCACCGCCGCCGTGCAACACCGCGAGGCGGTGGTACAGGCGATGGACTTCGCCGCAGTCGCGGTGACACGCATCGGCCGGATCGTCGCCACGCCGGGCGTGGTGGTCCACGACGCCGACGGCAAGCCATGGCAGCCGCCGCAGCGCGGGTATCAGCACTTCGTGGGCTGAGCGGTTCGCGCGGGAGGCGTTGCGCGGGCCTGCTGCATTGCAGCCAACCTCTGCGGGTCGGGATCGGCATACGATGGCGCCGGCCGGCTTGCACTTCATCACGTGTCACGATTGCGGCGCCTACGCTTCGCCTCCCGCCTCCCGCCTCCCGCCTCCCGCCTCCCGCCTCCCGAATCCCGCCTCCCGAATCCCGAATCCCGAATCCCGAATCCCGAATCCCGAATCCCGAATCCCGAATCCCGAATCCCGATTCCCGATTCCCGATTCCCGATTCCCGATTCCCGATTCCCGATTCCCGATTCCCGGCCCTTGAGCCATACCGTACCGTCTGGTACGTTCGCGACGTTCTCCCCCGAACCACGGATGCATGGCAGCTGCCGCTGGGCCATCCCGGCCCGGCCTTGCGTGGGAGAGAACCATGAACAAGCCTTGGATCGGAGGCATCGCCGCACTGGCGTTGCTGGTGGCATCGGCGTCGGCAATGGCGGGCGCTTTCAGCAAGACCTATGAACGCATTCCCGGCTGGGATGGCGCGCCGATGGGCGCGCTGGTCCTGGTGCCGCAAGGGCAGGGCAGCGGGCCGTTTCCGCTGGTCGTGATGCCGGCCAGCTGGTCGTTGCCGAACCTGGAATACCTCGGCCGTGCCACCCAACTGGCCAGCGATGGCTACGTGGTCGTCAGCTATACCTCGCGCGGGTTCTGGGATTCGGCCGGGCAGATCGACATCGCCGGCGCCGACACGGTGGAAGACGTCAGCGCGGTGATCGACTGGGCGCTGGCGCATACACCGGCCAACCCGAACGCGATCGGTGCATCGGGCATCTCGTACGGGGCGGGCATCAGCCTGTTGGCGGCCGGGCGCGATCCGCGCATCAAGGCCGTGGCTGCGCTCAGCGGCTGGGCGGATCTGGAAGCGTCGCTGTATTCCAATCGCACCGTCAGCCAGCAAGGCGTTGGACTCCTGGTCGGTGCCGGCGCGCTGACCGGACGGCCCGGTCCGGATCTGGCGCAGATCAGCACACGGGTTGCCGTTGGCGATTACGACGGCGCAGTGCAGGGCTTCCTGCCGCAGGCCGCGTCGCGCAGCCCGGCGAGCGAGGTGGCTGCGCTCAATGCGCGGGGCACCGCCGTGCTGCTGGGCAACGCCTTCAACGATGGCCTGTTTCCGCCGAATCAGACCATTGCGTTCTTCAACCAGCTGCGCGGGCCCAAGCAATTGCTGCTCAGCCAGGGCGATCACGCCACGGCGGAACTGCCGGGCGCGCTGGGCCTGCCCAACGAGGTCTACACGGCGGCCACGCGCTGGTTCGATCGCCATCTCAAGCAGGTGCGTAACGGGGTGGATGCGGAAGCGCCGGTGCGGCTGTCGCCGCGCGCAGGACAATGGCTGGAGTACCCGGATTGGGCATCGGTGCAGCAGGGCACCACGCGCCTGGGGCTATCCGCACCGGCCGGGTTGCTCAGCCCCACCGGCGGCTTGATCGGAGGTACCGCCAGCGGATGGCAATCGCGCATCGCCACCGATGTGCCGACGTTGGCCGACTCGGGCGTGGTGCTGGTCAGCGGTCTGTTGCAAGGCATCGGCGTGCCGGTCACCACGTCGATTCCGTTGGTCAATCGCATCGGCGCGGCAGTGTGGGTGGGTGCGCCGTCAAGCACGGTACGCCGGCTGGCCGGCAGTCCCTCGCTGCGCGTGACCGTGGTGCCCAGTCAGTCGAAGGTGAGCCTGTTCGCGTATCTGTACCGCATGGATGCAGTGGGCGTGGCGCAATTGGTCACGCATGCGCCGTATTCGCTACGCGGGGCCACGCCGGGCCGCGCAGTGACGCTGGATTGGCCGCTTCAAGCGGCTGCTGCGGAGATTCCGGCAGGGCAGCGCCTGGTGCTGGTGATCGACACGCACGACGCGCGTTATACCGATGCCAGCGATGGTGGCGGCACAGTGACGTTTACCTCGCCGGTGGCAACGCCTTCGGTATTGAATGTGCCGCTGCGGTAACGCTGCGCCGAGCTAATGGCGCGGTGAGTTGTCGGCCGCATACACCCGATCAGGTGTACGCGTGGATCAATCGCCCTTTATTGAATGCGTAACGGCAACCCACCCGGACACGACCGATCTGATCGGCGGGATGTCCTTTCCGGCGCCGGCAGTGTTGCAGAGCGTCAGGGCGGTTGCCTGGCTGCAGGGATCAGCGGTAGAGCAGTCGATCTGGCGCTTGGCTGCAGGGCCCTTGCCCGCCCACCATCGCAGGACACGCCGCAAGTACGTCCTTGTAGGCTCTTACGCGGCATCCATGCCGCGTAAGGTCCCGGGACGGTGGGTGGGCAAGGACCAGGCGGGATGGTCGGTACGCAAAGTTAAGAGCAGTGCCGGATGCGCCTTGTTCGATCGTGAAGCATCTGCACACCGCCGCATTACAGGCAGCTTTCAGATGAGCGCCGACCCACTGTCTGGTGCGGTGTCCTTGCCGGTTGCGGGCTCGGTGGCGGCATGGATGCCGCCACCGAGCCCCCATGGACGGGTTTACGGCGTGTCCCGCAAGCGGTGAGGGCGCCGCGCCCCTCGACGCACCAAACTGTTGATTCGAGTATCCGATCGCGACTAAACAACCACACCGGTACAGGTCTCGGTTGTTTTGTACGTTGTGTATCGAGGGCTTGGAAGGGACGGATGGATCAGTGGTAGAGCAGTCGATCTGGCGCTTGGCTGCAGTGCCCTTGCCCGCCCACCATCGCAGGACACGCCGCAAGTACGTCCATGTAGGCTCTTACGCGGCATCCATGCCGCGTAAGGTCCCGCGACGGTGGGCGGGCAAGGGCCAGTCGAGATGGTCGGTGTGCATGGTAAGAGCGGTGCTGGATGCGCCTGGTTCGATCATCGAAGCATCGGCTCCAGGTCTGATGCACTCGTGCTACAGACGGCTCTTCAAGTAAACGCCGACCAACTGTCTGGTACGGCGAGGGCTCCGCACACTCGACGCACCAAGTCTTTTGATTGCATCTAAGAAGTGATGCCGCGACTCAGGCTGTCGGTTGCGTTTGTGTCTGTCCACGGCGTATCCCGCGGGCAGTGAGGACGCCACCGTCGACCATGTTCTTCATGGCCAAGAATGCATGCGGTCAAGCCGAGAATGTATGCGCTTCGGCCGCAAATGCCACTGCCAGTGCGCCCTTGCCGACATTGACCATGCCGGTCAGGCTCATCACGCTTTCGAATAGTTCCACGTTGTGTGTCTGGCAGGCGTTCTGCAAGGCTGCGTAACCGGGAAGCGCGTGCAACTCGGCCAGTTCGCCGCCGTAGCCCACGCACACGGTCGGCGTCATCAAGCCCGCGCGGATCCTGCGCACGGCAAAGCCGAACAGCTTCTCTGCCGACGGCTCGAAGCCCTTCAGCTTGGCCACCGGCTCGGTGATGCCGCGGTAGGCGCGCAGCACCGGCTTGATATCCAGCGCGCTGCCGAGCGCTACGCCGATCAGGCCAACGCTGCGGTCGCCCTTGCTGCGCGCACGCGCGCGCAGGTAGTAGAGATCGCGCGGAATCATGTAGCCATAGGTGTGCTCGGCCAGTTGTTCGAGCCGGCTGCGGATTGCCGCCACGCCCTGACCCTGTTCGCGCAGGCGCACCGCTTCCACTGCCGTGATGCCCTGGCCGGCGAACAGGTTGAGGGTATCGATCACGCGTAGCGCGAATGGCGAGGTGTGGCCGGCGGCCTGCCGGATCGGCTTGTAATCGTTGAGGATCGCGAAGCTTGCCTGCATCGCGTTGTCGAAGATCTGGCTGCGCAGCTTGGAGATGGTCAGGCAGAACACATGGTCGTAGTCGATGACCAGCCGTTGCAGGAACAGGTCGCGAATCTGATTGACCGAAAATGGCGTGGTTTCCGCCTCGTGTCCGCGCTCGGCCACATGCGCCTGCAGAAAGCTCAGCGTCGCTTCCTCATCGCGGTGGTCGGCCAGCACCGCTTCGCCGATGCGTACGCTGATCGGCAACACGATGACGCTGTTGCGTTGAATAAAGTCCTGCGGCAAATCGCAGGCACTGTCCACCACGATTCCGATGCGCATCGTCGCCCCCTCCGGCTGTTGCGTTATCTGTGCTTGCGAACGCTATCGCAAAACAGGAGAGGCGAGTAGGGCTGACAGCTCGGTGCCGGTACGCCGAGGGCCGCGTGGTGGAAGCCTGACTGCCGACAGGCAAGCTCGACGCGTACGACGGGCCTGGAGCAAGCAGCCGCGGGGCGACCAGAAGACGGACCACGCCTCATGTGGCTCTGCACCATTCGCCTGCACTGCGCCGTCATGCAGATGACCGATACATGCGGTGACGCTGCCATTTGCACTGCGAACTGCGGATCGGCGCACGCTTCGGCTGTCAGCTAGCGCCCGCTATCGCAGATGACGAGCGAGGCCTGCCGCAATTGCTATAGCTCCCGTCACAACCCCGCTGCTAGGGTCCAACGCGACCGCTGCAAGGCGGCTTCTCGACGCTGCCGCACCGGCATCGCCGCGCTGAACCTACACGGAGAGAGTCGACATGCAAAACAGCCAATCCAGCATCCCTACGCAGACCGTCACACAGGCGCCGACCACACGGCGGCGCGCATCGCGCTGGTGGAAGGCTGCGCTCGCCGTAGGTCTGGTGGCCCTGGCGCCAGCGGCGCTGGCCGGTCCCTACAAGATCTTTGGCAACCACTACGCGTGGGTCAACAATTTCAATGATCCCAACAACATCATCCAGGGCACGTTCGGCACCGGCAGTACGCCGGAGCTGACCGTCACCTTCAACTTCGCCGACTACAACCTCTACGGCTACCCGGCGATCGTGCGTGGTTGGCATTACGACTGGAACCCGACCAGCGACACGCTGTTTCCGCGGCAGATTTCCTCATTGAGCAAGATCCCGCTCAAGTTCACCTACAGCGCGGGCGGCACCAATCTCGCGGGCGACTTTGCCTACGACATCTTCTTCCGCTGGGATACCGCCAAGGGCAACCCGCAACTGGAAGTGATGATCTGGGGCGACCACAACTCCTGGCCGATCGGCACCCTGACTGCCAGCAATGTGATCACCGCAGGCGGGCGTACGTTCGACCTGTGGGAGGGCTTCAACTCCGGTGCCGGCTATTACGTCTACACCTTCATCCCGACCGGCACCGCCGGGCAGGCCACGCTCAAGACCAGTGGCAGTCTCAATGTGGACGCCAAGCCCTTCCTCAACTGGTTGCAGACCAACCGGTCCAAGGATGGGCGCTACAACAACAGCATGTACCTGCACGCAGTCGAAGCCGGTTTCGAAGTGGTGCGCGGCAACGGCTGGGCCAAGGTCAGCGCGACGCTGGATGCACAGTAAGCATGGCCCACTTCAGCGGCATGGCTGAGGAGGGTGCGCAGCTGGTTTGATCACGGCGTGCAGCACACCACGCGCCGGTTCCCGCATCGCGTGCGCCGGCTTGGCATTCATCGAAGAGTGCCGGCCGCGTGAGAACCAACCAGGTGGCAAGGTGCGCGGCGCATGCAGTGCATGCGTCGCGCTCCGGGTGAGGCCGTGGTGACCGGGTCGCATGATTTCGCCTGCGCTCTGTTGTTCTGCAACGACATCGGCAAGGGCAATCCGCAGCTGGACGCGATGCGCCGGGGTGCCGGCAATGCGTCTGCGCCGGGCGCTCAATGGCCGCCACGGCACTGCGCTGTATCTGCGGCTGGCCAATGCCACGCCGTGACATCCACCGCTTGCAGCATGTGTCGCTGCAACGCTGTGCGATCACCTTCGTCTGCGATGCGGATGCACGCGGGAAGATGCTGGGGCATTGCGATGCGGCAGCCGGGCACTGCACTCCTGTGGTTCAGCGCACTGCCGTTGTCGGCGCAGCGTCAGCGCAGGGCGTCGCGCGCCGAGGCGATGGCCGCCATCCACTGCTCGCGTTTGCCGAGCACGAAACGGTGCTCGCCGCCCTCATGCAACTGCAGCGCCAGCGATGTCGGTGCCACCGGCAGCAGGCCGAACAGGCGCGTCCAGCGTGGTTGCATTGTTGCGATCTGGGTCAGGTGCACGGTCAGCGACCGGGTCTGTATGTTGTAGGAGTGCGGCTGGAAATGCAGCGCATCGGCGGTCAGGATCAGTCGCCCGCCGACCGCTTCCAGGCCGCGTTGCAGATTGGCCGGCGCCTGGCGCAACACGACGCGGTCGATCGAGCGCAAGCCGCCGCCTTGAAACAGCGAGCTCACTGTGACGCAGCGGCGGCGCAGCGACGCCGTTGCTGCCGCTGCACAGACAGGACGCCGGTGCTGTCGATCAGTGCCGATGAGGAGAAGACAAACATGCGCTAGGCCCGAAGGAGTGCATCAATGCGGCATTTGCCGCCGGGAAGACGCGGCGACACGGCATGACGCCACATCGCCAATGTATGCCACGCCGCCGCCGACCAGATACATCAGCAGATCGTGCACGGTGGCGGTGTTGCCGAGCGCGATGTAGGCCGCGCTGCCCGGGCGCAGCCCGAGCCGGTCGGCCAGGTGCATCGCCTGCAGCCCTTCGATCAGGCACCCGATCGCGACCGCCAGCACGCTCGCCCAGCGGGGCGATAACGCAAGCACGCCGCGCAACCCGCAATACACCAGGATCACCGCCAGCACATCGCCCAGGCTGCCGCGCACCCAGGGCCCGCCAAGTGTGCCCGCGCCGATCGCCACTTCGATGACAAACACGGCGAGTGCGATCAGCAGGTAGACCCAGCGCACGCCCGGTGCCATGCGTGTCATTGTGCGAACAGCGCATTGCCGGGGCCGACATGATCGACCGCCGTGATCTGCACCACGCGGTCGCCGGGCGGATTGCGGTGTTGCTCCCGGTCCGCATCGGAGGTCACCGCGAGGCTGGCGCTCGAGTCCTGCACGGTGCTGCACGGTGCTGCGGCTGGGCGAGGCGTGAACCGACGGGCCTTGCCGGTCGACCCGGCCCGACTGGGCGAGGGCAGCAAATGGCCGCAGCGTCAGCGATGACATCAGGATGCAGCACACACGCATGGGCAATCCTTATGCGGACGATGCCGCCGGCACGCTGCCGGCGGAGAGGGCATGCAGTGTGCCAGCCCGCGCGGCAACGGCGGCTGTCGCAATGTGGCGGTATCGCCCCGGCGGCGCGCGCAAACGCGCGCCGCCGGGGCTCACTTCAGATAGGCGCGCGGCAACGCGCCGGCCGGTTGCATGTAACGGTCGCGCAGCTCGGTCTGGCGTGAACGCATCGGCATGTCGCGACCGCCCAGCCAGACCTGCTCGGCATAGTGGGCGACATCCAGCGGGTCGCCTTCCCACAGCACCAGGTCGGCCTGCTTGCCGACCGCGATGCTGCCGATGCGATCGGCCACGCCGAAGATCTCTGCCGGCACCCGGGTCAGGCCGGCCAGGCCCGCTTCCCACGGCAAGCCGTTGGCCACCGCATTACCGGCCAGCTGGCGCTGTTTGCGTGCGTTGTGCGAGGCATCGCCGCTCTGGGCAAAGCTGACCTCCACGCCGGCCGCGCGCAGACGTGCGGCGTTTTCCAGCGTCGCGCCGATCTGGTCGAAGGTGGACGGCAGGTCCGCCAGCGCGTCCACCAGCACCGGGACGTTGGCCTGCGCCAGCTGCGGTGCGAGCTTCCAGGCCTCGGTGCCGCCGGCAATGGCGATGCGTACCTTTTCGCGCTGCGCCCAACGCAGCAGCTGGCGGATGTCGGCGGCGCGCTCCACCTGCACCACGATGCGGCCCTGCCCGGCCAGGTATTTGGCCAGCACGCTGCGGCCGACCGGGGTCAGCAGCGCGTGCGGCGAATCGGCCGGCACGCGTCCGCGCGCTTCGGCCACCAGTTGGTCGAGCAGCATCCATTGCGCGGCACGCGAGCTGCCGGTCAGATCGGATGCCGCCGCACCGATGCGGATGAACAAGGCATGCGGGCCAGCCGGGTCCGGGCTGCCGTCCAGCCGCACCACGCCGCCTTGCCCGGCGATGAAGGCACCGCTGGTGGTCGCGCCCAATGCAGTGAAGCCGATGCCTTCCACGCGCGCCACCGGCACCAGTACCGAGTCGGGGTTGTAGGCCAGGGTGACGTCGAATTCCGGGCGCATCGGCTGGTCGCTGAGTTTGACGCCGCTGTCCACGGTGCTGTCTTCGCCGGAGACTTCCTCGACGCCGATCTCGGTGATGCCGCCGAACAAGGCCGGCGTCAGCGGGCGGCCCCTGGCCTCGACCACGCGGCCATCGGTGGGCACGGCCAGGTTGCGGCCGATCGCGCGGATCACCCCGCCCTGCACCAGCACATCGGTATCGCGCAGCGTGCCTTGTGCGGTGGCGGTATGCACGGTGGCGCCACGGATCAGCACCTGCTGGCCGAATGCGGGCAGTGCCAGCACTGCCAGGACCATTGCGGAGATCGCGCGCAGACGCGGGCGAACGAAGGTTGCGCGGCTCATCGTGCCACCTCCTGGCCGAGCATGAAGTCCGAGACCGGCTGCAGTGCGCGGTTGCGGCGGTCGTAGACCTGCGCGCCGTCGATGTAGACCTGTTCGGCCAGTGCGTAGGAGCTAAAGGGATTGCCGTTCCACACCACCACATCGCCCATCTTGCCCGGCTCCAGTGCGCCGGTCTGCTGCTCGATGCCCAGCGCCTTGGCGGCGTTGCTGGTGAGCCAGCGGATCGCACGTTCGGGCGGGATCTCCATGCCGCTGCGGCGCGCGTTGGCGAGCACCTTGGCCGCTTCCTGGTTCAGGCGCTGGATGCCTTCTTCCGAATCCGAATGCACGATGGCGCAGCTGTTGGCCGGGCGGTCGACCAGCGCGATGTTTTCCTGGATGCCGTCGAAGGCTTCCATCTTGAAGCCCCACCAGTCGGCCCACAGCGCGCCGCAGACGTTGTCCTGCGCCAGCCGGTCGGCCAGCTTGTAGGCTTCCACGCCGTGGTGGAAGGCGGCGATGTGGAAGCCGAATTCCTTGGACAGGTCCAGCATGGTCGCCATCTCGTCGGCGCGGTAGCAGTGGATATGCACGCGGATGTCGCCGTTGATCGCGCCGGCCAGCGTATCGAGCTTGAGATCGCGCTTGCCGCCGGCATCGCCGCTGCTGTCGTTGTCGCCGCCGCGGCTCCACCAGTGGCGCTTCTTTTCGGCCTTCTTCTTCGGTGCGTTCTTCTGCAGGTACTCGGCCGCATCGATGAAGGCGGCGCGGTAGCCGGCCACGTTGCCCATGCGGGTGGCGGGGCCGCCCTTCTCGCCGTACACGCGCTTGGGGTTCTCGCCGCAGGCCATCTTCAGGCCCCAGGGCGCACCGGGAAACTTCATGCCCTGGTAGGTCGTGGAGGCCACGTTCTTGAGGGTGACGCCGCGCCCGCCGATCAGGTTGGCCGAGCCCGGCAGGACCTGCAGCGAGGTGACGCCGCCGGCCAGGGCGGTGCCGAAGCCGGGATCCTGCGGCCAGATCGAATGCTCGGCCCACACGTTCGGGGTGACCGGTGCGGTCATCTCGTTGCCATCGCTATGCGCGCTGACGCCGGGGCTGGGATACACGCCCAGATGCGAGTGCACGTCGATGATGCCGGGGGTGACCCACTTGCCGGTGCCGTCGATGCGGCGCACATCGGCCGGCGCCTCCAGCCCGCGCCCGACCGCAGCCACCTTGCCGTCGCGCAGCAGTACGTCGGCGTCGTCCAGCCGCTGGCCGGTGCCGGTGAGCACCGTGGCGTGCTGGATCAGCACCGGACCGGACGCGAGCGCGTGGTAGGTGCTGGGATAGGGGTCTTGCACGAAACGCGATGCCGCAGACGCAGGCCCGCACAGCAGCGCCGCGCCAAGGGCGGCGAACAGGATGGAACGCATGGATTTCCCCGGTGTAACGAAAACGTCAGCCGCAAACCTAGCGGCCGGCGGCGTGCTTGCCAAGTGCTGCACCGCCGACGGCGGCGGGCTCATCACATGCGCCAGTGCATGCTATGCCGTATTCGTCAGGGAATACGTCGATGATCGTCAAGTCAGAGCGCAACAAACAGGCCGATGTGGTGCTGGCTTTCTGGGAACTGGCCGGCTCGGCCCGCTGGTTCACGCACAACGATGCGTTTGATGCCAACTTCCGCCAGCATTTCAGCGAGCAGCACTTTGCAGCGGCGCGTGGCGAGTATGCGCACTGGATGGAACGTGCCGAAGATGCGCTGGCCTTGCTGATCCTGCTCGACCAGTTTCCGCGCAACGCGTTCCGCGGCAGCGCGCATGCCTACGCCACCGATGGCCTGGCGCTGTCCTGCGCCAGGCAGGCAATCGCCAGCGGCTTCGATCAACAGGTGTCTGCGCAGTTGCGGCTGTTTTTCTATCTGCCGTTCGAGCATGCCGAAGATCTGCAGGAGCAGGCGCGTTCGGTGCAGCTGATCACCGCGCTGGACGATGCAGAAACCACGCGCTGGGCAGTGGAGCATCAGCAGATCATCCAGCGCTTCGGACGCTTCCCGCATCGCAATGCAGTACTGGGTCGCGAGACCACCGCCGAAGAGCAGCAGTTTCTCGATGACGGCGGATTTGCCGGCTGAGGAACGGCGGTTGTGGCCTGCCGCGATGGGACGCCACTGCGGCTTTCCCGCACTGCGCACTTGCGTATGGGCATGCGGAGCGAGTGAGCGATCGATGCGATCGGCTGATGGCGCACATACGCGCGCTGTCGCGCGTTGATCGACATTGTGCAGCGGTGCAATCACACCAATAGCCTCGCACCGGCGGTGCAAATGACTTGAGCGGCGACGAGCCGCGCTTGCGGATCCTGTGCGTGATGCAACGCGACGCCGATACGCTGCGGGCATCGGCCATCGCGCGGCAATCGCTCAACAGCCGCCCATCAAGCCTTCCGAACGCCAGTGCGTGCCTTCGCCGAGCAGCAGGTAGAAACCGTAGCTCTCGTAGCCGCTTTCCAACAGCACGAAGTCGAGCGTGCCGTTGCCGTCAATATCGCCGAACTGCAGTAGATGCGTGCGCAGTGGCAGGTCTTCGCAATCATCGCAGCCGCTGGCCGCGCTGCCCTTGCGGAACTGCCAGCGGCTGCCGTCATGCTCGAAGATTGCAAGCACGGCCAGAACACCGGTCGGGTTGTCCGGGTTGCCGGTCCTGGTCGGGTGATGGGAGGTCAGCACGGCCACGCGTCGCTGCGGCTGCCGGG
Organism: Xanthomonas sp. CPBF 426; assembly: GCF_903989465.1. Taxonomy (NCBI): domain Bacteria; kingdom Pseudomonadati; phylum Pseudomonadota; class Gammaproteobacteria; order Lysobacterales; family Lysobacteraceae; genus Xanthomonas; species Xanthomonas sp. CPBF 426. Next base: position 3,822,377 of record NZ_LR861805.1, on the reverse strand, counting down.
TGTCGGTCACGATCTGCAGCGCCGCCAGATCCTGCGCGTGATCGGCAGGGAATGCCGTCAATGCCTGGGCCAGCGCCGCCGGCTTGACGCTGTTGCGCAGCTGCGTGGTCGCGCCGGCCTGACGCAACAGCTCGGCCTGTTCGGCAGCGGTGGCGTTGCGGCTGGCAAAGCGCTTGCCGGGATTGAGATCCACCGTCGATAACAGCGGCGAATCGGACAGCGTGCTGGTGCCCTTCAAGCGCAGTTTTGCCGTGCCGCCGCACATGCTGTTGTCGTCGATGCTCAGCGACGCAAGCCGCACGGTGCCGGTGGAAACGCCCGCATCGAAGACCTGCAGCGGCTGGCTCAGCAGCGACCTGGGCATGCTGGACTCCTTCGCTACGCCGCTGCCCAGCCACACCGGAATGTATTCCAGCGGGTCTTCGCCCGGCTGGCTGTCGTAGGTCTGTACCAGCACGACCGCGCGTGCGGGTTCGGCGGCCCGTGCGGCCAGCGGCACCAGCGCGGCCAGTGCAAGAGAGAGCAGGCGGGTGTGCATTGCAGCGACGTCCTTGTGCATATCGATCCATGAAAAAACGGACGCTCGGTGGAGCGCCCGTTCGGGGTGTGCACTGTAGCAAACGCGGCTAAAAACCTGGCCGGCGATTGCGGCAGGCCATCGCCGGATGCGGATTCCCGCCACCGGCTGTGCCGTCTGGCTTGCTCAGTACTTGGCCACACCGTTGTCCACTTCGTCCGACCATGCGTCGATGCCGCCGGTGACGTTGTAGACGTTGCTGAAGCCCAGGCCGCGGAAGTGCTCGGCCGCCTGCAGGCTGCGCCCGCCGCGGTGGCACAGAAACGCCAGCGGGGTGTCCTTGGGCAACTGCTCGATGGCGGCGCGCTCGTGCGCATCCAGCGTGCGGAACGGCGCGGCAACCGTGGCCAGGGCGCGTTCGTCGGCCGGGCGCACGTCCACCAGGGTCAGCGTACCGGCCTTCAGGCGGTCGTCGGCATCGCGCACCGACAGCTCCTGCACCGGCTTTGGCGCATTGGGATTGTCGATGGCCAGGCCACGACCACGGATGTCGTCCACCCAGTCGATGGTGATGCCGTCGGCGCGGCGCGCGCTGGCCAGGTCGAACTGCACGCGCAGGCCGTTGGACTCGGCAGCGATGGCGTTCGGGTTGGTCGGCGCCAGCTGGAAGTTGGGCTGGAAGTTGGCATCGATGGCCAGCGTCAGCGAGGCATCCGGCGCATCGGCCAGCGCGCCCTTGAGCATCTCGACCGCGGCCGGGGTGATGGTGATCCTGGGCGGAGTCCGGTCTGGCGCCTGCAGGCCGAGCATGCTGCTCAACTCGCCGCTGTCGGCCATCTGCAGGATGATGTCGCTGCCGCCGATCAACTCGCCGTCCACATACAGCTGCGGAATGGTCGGCCAGTCGCCATAGGCCTTGATGCCTTCGCGGATCTCCTGGTCGGCCAGCACGTTGACGTGGGCATAGTCGATGCCCAGGCCGTCCAGCACGCCGACCGCCTTGGCCGAAAAACCGCACTGCGGCATGCCGGGCTGGCCTTTCATGAAGAGCACCACGCGGCTGGATTGCAGCAGCGTATCGATGCGGGAACGCAGGGCGGGATCGAGGGACATGGCAGCACTTCGGTCAGATCGTGGAGTCCGGGCATTCTACGCCGCATGGCATCATGCGGCATGACCACGCTTCAAACGCTGTATCGCATCCCCTCGCACCCTTACCGCTGGGTCGGCCTGCTGGCCCTCTCGCAGGCAGCGGTGGCGCTGCTGTGGTGGCATCTGGGCTGGGTCTGGGGCGTGCCGGCGTTGCTGCTGTCGCATGCGGCGTTCGTGGTGCCGGTGTTCCTGCCGCGCGCGCGTCTGTACGCGCCGGTGCTGGCGCGCCTGCCGGGCCGCGCCCCGCAGGTATGGCTGACCATCGACGACGGCCCCTCCGACGACACCCCGGCGATGCTGGAGCTGCTGGACGCCTTCGATGCCAAGGCCACCTTCTTCGTGGTCGGCGCCCGCGCCGAGCAGCGGCCTGAACTGGTGCGCGAGATCGTGCGTCGCGGGCACGGCATCGGCAACCACAGCCATACCCATCCGCAGGCCTGGTTCTGGGCGCTGGGACCGCATCGCATGGCGCAGGAAATCGGCCAGGCGCAGCGCGTGCTGGCCACCATCACCGGGCAGGCGCCACGGCTGTACCGCTCGGTGGTGGGCATGACCAATCCCTTCGTCGCCTCGCCGCTGCGGGCGCATGGGCTGACCCGCGTGGCCTGGAGCGCGCGCGGCTTCGACGGGGTGCGTTGCGAGCCGGAGACCACCGTGGCCCGCATCGTGCGCGACCTGCGCCCCGGCGCCATCGTGCTGCTGCACGAGGGCGCCGCGCACGGACACAACCTCACCATCCTGCGCGGCGTACTGGAGGCGATGCGCGCGCGCGGCCTGGCCGGGCGGCGTCCGGACTGAGGTCCTGCGGACCGCGTCGCGATGAGATGACGCGGGCCCACGCAGGGATGATCCATCGTCCGTGTCTGCCGGACCTGCTCCGGTATGGCGCATCGTCTGTAGTGGCGGAGCCGCCCGGAGCCAGCGGCGTCGAAGCCCGGCGCTGATCCACGCACGTATTGACAGCGATTTAACGTGGATCGACCATGCGCCCCCCAGCCAGCAAACGGTGCGCGCCTTTCGAGGGCGCTGCCGGCGCCAGCCTCAAGCCGTCATCGACGGCCATATCCGCTCTTGAGGCTGACCCCATGTCCCATCGCATCGTCTCTGCGCGCGCGCCCATGCGTGCGGATCTCCGTTCGCCGCAGCTCCCGCTGGCGTCCTCCCTGCTGGCGCTGGCCTGCGCATGGCCATTGGCGGCTGCGGCGCAATCGAGCACGCGCGACCCGGTCGATCTGGACCGCCTGCAGATCCAGGCCCATCGCGGTGCCGCGACCGAAGGCACCGATTCCTACACTGCCGATGTCGCGCGTAGTTCGACCCGGCTGGAGCTGTCGCTGCGCGAGACGCCGCAGTCGGTGGTGGTGGTGACCCGCCAGCAGATCCTCGACCGCAACCTGCAATCGCTGCAGGACGTCACCGACACCGTCGCCGGCTTCAACTCGCCAACCTGGGACACCGAGCGCACCTACATCAACGCGCGCGGCTTCGAAGTGGACTACTACCGCATCGACGGCATTCCCACCGACTACACCGGCGATGTGCAGCAGAACATGGCGATCTACGACCGGGTGGAAATCGTCCGCGGCGCCAACGGCCTGACCTCCGGTGCGGGCAACCCGGCGGCATCGATCGACCTGGTGCGCAAGCATGCCGACAGCGATGTGTTGACCGGTCGCGTCGATCTGTCGGCAGGGCGCTGGGACCGCTATCGCGGCACGCTCGACCTGCAATCGCCCTTGAACGCCGCCGGCAACGTGCGTGGACGGGTGGTGGCCAGCTATGAAGACAAGCAGTCGTTCCGCGATTACTACAGCAAGCAATCGTCGCTGTTCTACGGCATCGTCGATGCCGATTTCAGCGACGCCACCCGCGGCTATGCCGGCGTCAACAAGCAGCGCAACGACGGTCGCGGGACCACCTGGGGCGGCGTGCCGGCGTACTTCAGCGACGGCAGCCGCACCGACTTTGCACGCTCGGATTCGTTCACGCCGCGCTGGGCGCGCGGCGTGGCCGACACCACCAATGCCTTCGCCGGCCTGAGCCATCGCTTCGACAACGGTGCGCAGCTGCACGTGGAGTACTCGCATCAGCGTTTCGAAGCCGATTGGAAGTCGGTGCTGTTCGGCTACTTCGATTACCCGGACCGCGCTACCGGCCTGGGCCTTGCCACCAACTTTGGCGGGCGCTATCCCACACTCACTGCGCAGAACAGCCTGGATGCCTACCTCAGCGTGCCGCTGACCTGGTGGGGCCGCAACCACGAGCTGATCGCCGGTGCCACCTGGATGAACCGCAACGTGCGCAGCTGGTCCAACGGGCCCGAGCCGTCACAGTCACTGACGGCCGAAAGCGTCTACGCCTGGACCGGCAGCATGGCGCAGCCGCAATGGACGCCGCTGGTGAAGGGCGAAGAACGCGATGTGCGCCAGGTGGCCGCCTACGCCGCCGGCCGTTTCAGCCTGACCGACGCGCTCACCGCCATCGTCGGCGCGCGCGTCACCGACTGGAAGAACATCGACCAACTGGTGCCGGCCAACACCTACGAGCGCCGTGGCCGCACCACTCCGTACGCCGGCCTGATCCTGGATGTGGACGACCACCATTCGCTCTATGCCAGCTATACCGGCATCTTCAAGCCGCAAAACAACCGCGATCGCGGCGGGCGCTATCTCGCCCCGCTGGAAGGCAACAGCTACGAGGTTGGTGCCAAGGGCGAATACCTCGGCGGCCAGCTCAATGCGGCACTGGCGTTGTTCCGGATCGAGCAGGACAACCTGGCGGTGAACGATCCCGGGCAACTGGTGCCGGGCACCACCACTCAGGCCTTCCTCGCGGCGAAGGGCACGGTCAGCCAGGGCGTGGAGTTCCAGCTCGATGGGCAGCTGTCCGAGCAATGGCGGATTGCATTCGGCTTTGCCCAGTTCGATGCCAATGATGCCAGCGGCGTCGATGTCAATCCGACCAGCCCGCGTCGCGAGGCCACCCTGTTCACCAGCTGGCAGACCGGCCCGTGGCGCGTGGGCGGTGGCCTGAGCTGGCAGTCGGCCATCCACGACTTGATGTCCGCGCCACAGGGCGGCACGCAGCGGCTGACCCAGGGCAGCGTGGTGCTGGCCAACGCAATGGCGCGCTACGACATCAATCAGGCATGGTCGGCGCAGCTCAACGTGCGCAACCTGTTCGACCGCACCTACTACGCCAACATCGTCTACCAGAGCCAGTTGATCTACGGCGACCCGCGCGATGTGGAGCTGACGCTCTCCTGGAAGTTCTGACCTTGCTCCAGACGACAGGCTTTGACGGTATCCATGCCGCTACCGAGCCTCCACGGACGGGTTCACGGCGTGTCCCGTGAGCGATGAGGGCACCGCGCACTCGGCGAACCAGGCATTTGCCTGCGTCTAAACGGCGCGGCGACTCGATGACCTGGTTGTCCCGAAGTGATTGGTCGGCGCGGACAGATCAGGTGTGGAGCGGCTGCTCTGCGACTTCGCTGCAGGGTCCTTGCCCGCCCACCCTCGCGGGACACGCCGCAAGTACGTCCTTGTAGGCTCTTACGCGGCATCCATGCCGCGTAAGGTCCCGCGACGGTGGGCGGGCAAGGACCCGTCGAGATGGTCGGTGTGCATGGCTTTCAACAAGGCAACCAGCGGATTCTCTGGGGCGGTGGTGCACCGCCCTCGAACAACGTGGCCCAGGATCATCCGCATGACGTCAACAGCGGCTGTCAAAACGGCTGCGCGGCCGGTGCCCGTTGCGGCATGTGCTACGCGTACACCCCGGTTTCTGCGTGCCGTCCACATCCGTCCGGCGAACGTGCGTTACGTTTCATCAGCCGCTCTGAATCGAGCCAGGCACGTTGTGCACGGCCTCAGCGCGGCTCGGCCACGATCAGCCAGTTGTTGAACGGGGTGTTGCCGTACAACGGCGCAAAGGTGGCACGCAGACCGGCGGCATCCAGCTGCGCCTGCAGGCTGTCGCGGGTGGGATAGCTGCGCGGCATGCGCTGCATCCAGCCGCTCAGATGCGCCAGCACGTCGGTCACGCGGCTGGTGCGGCCACGGCTGCTGGCATCGCCCAATGCGCTGCGGATCACCAGCTTCGCGCCCGGCGTCAGCATCTGCGCCACGCTGCGCAGCAGGCTGGCTTGCATGTCGGCCTGCAGATACTGCAGCACATCCAGAATGGTCACGCTGCCGCGGTGTTGCGGCCAGGCCACGCTCAGGTCGACCACGGCGAACTGCGTAGTGCCCAGTGCCGAGCGCTGCGCGATGTGCTGCGCGCGGCGGATCTTGGACGCGTCCACATCCACTCCGTGATACGCCAGTGCCTGGCCGTCGGCGCGCAATGCGTGCGCGAGCAGGCCCAGCCCGCAGCCCAGATCCAGCACCGGCGCGGTGGTGCTGCGCAACTCGGCCAGCACGCCCGGATACAGCGGATCGGTGCGCAGCTTGGCCTGGGTGTAGTAGTAGTCGTAGCGATTGCCCAGCGGATGTGGCGGCAGAAATGCGCGCGCGATCGCCAGCGCCTGCGTGCGGCTCATGGGTTGGGTGGCGGTGCTGTGCAATGTCGTTCCTTGGCAGTGAGGCGTGTTGCGCGGCTAGCTTAGGGCATCGCGCGCTGCAGGCAGTGCCAATACGGTCCAGCGCGCATACATGGCGCCGGAGGGATGCAGGCCATCGTCGACCAGCATGTCGGCAGCAGCGCCGTCATCGCGGCTGGTGGCGGTGATGTCGACAAAGCGTACCGAGCGTGCGGCGCAGCGTTCGGCGGCCACGCTGTTGAAGGCATCGATCTGGGCACCGATCAGCGCCGCATCGCCGCCGTGTGCATGCGCAAACGGGGTCAGCCCCCAGTCCGGAATCGACAGCACGAACACGCGCGGCGCAATACCGCCGGCCAACTCGATTGCACGCAGCAACAACGCATCGAACTGGCTGCGGTACTCGTCCAGCGAGCGCCCGCGGTACTGGTTGTTGACGCCGATCAGCAGGCTCACCAGATCGAACGGCCCCTGCGGCGCAGCGGCATCCAGACCGGCCTGCAACTCGTCGGTGGTCCAGCCGGTGGTGGCGATGATCTGCGGCGGCGCCACATTCCAGCCGTAGGCACGCAAACCGTCCACCAGTTGCGCCGGCCAACGCTGACCGGGGGCAACCCCTTCGCCGATGGTGTAGGAATCGCCGAGCGCCAGATAGCGCAGCGGCGTGCCGGCCACCGCCATCACGCCACGCTGCGCGACTTGAGCGGCACCACCTTGGTCACCGCCTCGGCGCGACGTGCCAGGGCACGGTCGATGCGTGCGAACACATCGCGCATCACCGCCGCCTCCGGCATCAATGTGACGCGGAAGTGGTGGCGGTAGGGCACGTTGAAGCTGGAACCCGGCACCACCAGCACGCCTTCCTCGTTCATCAGGTCGAGCGCGAACTCGTGGTCGTCGAAGTTGCGCGCGGCCGGCCCGACCACTGCCGGGAACGCATACAGCGCACCGGCCGGCGCCACCAGCGACAGGTGCTCGCTGGCCGCGCAGGCCTCGATCACCGCACGGCGGGTTTCGTACAGGCGGCCGCCTGGCGCGCACAGCGCCGAGATGGTGTCCGGCCCGTTGACTGCCGCATCGATGGCGTACTGGCCCGGCACGTTGGCGCACAGCCGCAGCGCGCCGAGCAGGTCCATCGCGTTGCGCAGGTCGTTGATGCGCGACTGCTCGCCCGACAGCAGCGCCCAGCCCACGCGCCAGCCGCAGGCGCGGTGCACCTTGCTCAGGCCGCCGAAGGTGATGCACGGGTGCGCACCGGCCAATGGCGCCACCGGCACGAAGGCGGCGTTGTCGTAGAGCACCTGGTCGTAGATCTCATCGACCATCAGCAGCAGGTTGTGCTTGCTGGCGATGGCCACGATGCGCTCCAGCAACTCACGCGAATAACTGGCGCCGCTGGGATTGTTCGGATTGATCAGCACGATGGCGCGGGTGCGCGAGGACACCAGCGTCTCGATCTCCACCGGGTCCGGCTGGAAGCCGTTTTCCGGCGCGCAACGGTAGTACACCGGGCGGCCATCGTTGAGGATGGTGGCGGCCGACCACAGCGGATAGTCGGGCGAGGGCACCAGCACTTCGTCGCCGGGATTGAGCAGCGCACGCAGCGACAGGTCGATCAGCTCGCTGACGCCATTGCCGACGAAGATGCGGTCCGGATGCGCATCCGGATGCTGGCGCCGCGCATACGCAGTGGCGATCGCCTCGCGCGCCTCCGGCAGGCCTTGCTGATGGGTGTACGGATCGGTGCGGCCCATGTCGTCGGCGATCGCGCGCTGCAGATGCTCCGGCGCACGGAACCCGAAGGCACCCGGGTTACCGATATTGAGCTTGATCAGCTTGCGGCCCTGCGCCTCCAGCTCCCGCGCTCGTCGCGCCAGCTCGCCCCGGATTTCGTAGCGGACTTCGGACAGACGCTCGCGGATGGCGAGCGGCTTTTGCGGGGCAGTGGACATGCGACGGGCCGGTTGTAGGCGTGAGGCTTGGCATGGTAGCGGAAATAGGACAGGCGGACATGCTTGCATCGGCAACGATGTCAAGGGGCGCTTCAGGGCCGGCGCAGGGCCGATTGCACAAGCCGCTGCGGCCAGCCAGCTAGAATCGCCCCATGAGCAACGCACCCCCCGATTACCCCACCCTCCAATCCATCGGCTGGCCCTGGCCTGGCCCTGCCGAAGACCCGGCCTGGCAGGCACTGTTCGCCACGCATCCGCAGGCGCTGCCGGCGCGGGTGGTGGAACAGCACCGCACCGGCTATGTGGTGGCCGATACGCCGGAGGCCAGCCTCAAGGCCGAGTCGTTGCCGGAGTGGCAGCGGCCGCGGTTTCCCAGCCATGAGCGGGCGTCGGTGGGCGATTGGGTGCTGATGGAGGGCAAGCGCATCGTGGCCTTGCTGCCGCGGCGCACCTCGATCAAGCGTGGCGCGGCCGGCGAGCATTACCACCAGCAGGTGATCGCGGCCAATATCGATACAGTGTTCATCGTGTGCGGGCTGGATGCGGACTTCAATCCGCGCCGCATCGAACGCTATCTGCTGCTGGTCGGCGGCGGCGGTGCCGAGCCGGTGGTGGTGCTGACCAAGGCCGACCAGACCGAGTACGCCGAGGATGCATTGGCGGTGCTGGAAGAGCTGGAGGCGCAGAACATCCCGTTGCGCGCGGTCAATGCCAAGGATCCCGAGAGCGTGGCGGCACTGCGGCCGTGGCTGGGCGATGGCCGCACCGCGGTGCTGGTGGGCTCGTCGGGCGCCGGCAAGTCGACTCTGACCAACACCTTGCTCGGCACACAGAAGATGAAGACCAATGCGGTGCGCGAGAACGATTCGCGCGGCCGGCATACCACCACCCATCGTGCGCTGATTCCGCTGCCGTCCGGTGCCTGCCTGATCGACACGCCCGGCATGCGCGAGCTCAAGCCCACCGGCGAAGAGGATCTGGCCGAGGGTGGCTTCTCCGATGTGGAGGCGCTGGCGGCGCAATGCCGTTTCAACGATTGCGCGCATATCGCCGAGCCCGGTTGTGCGGTGCGTGCGGCGATCGAGGCCGATACGCTGGATCCGGAACGGGTGGCCAACTACATGAAGCTGCGCGTGGAAGTGGCCGCGGCGGCCGAAAAGCTCGCCACGCGCCTGGCGCAGAACAACCGGGGCAAGGGATCGGGCCGGCGGCCCGCCAGCGTCGATCGCACCGGGCGACGCTGAGCATGCCATCGCGCAAGGGCCCGCCGGACATCGTCCACCACGCGGCGCTGGATGCGCGCCTGGTCAAGGCCGTGCGTGGCGTGCGCCTGCTCGCCCTGGCGAGCTGGCCGCGCTCGCTGCAGGAGCCGTTCCTGCAGAGCGTGGCGCGCGGGCAACCGGAGCTGCCGCAGGTGGAGTACCCGGCGCTGGACTTTGGCGACACCCGGCGCGAACTGTCCGCGATCGCCAGGGCGGCCGACCCGCACCATCCGATCGGCGCCTACCTGATCGATTCGACCCATAGCTGGGATCTGGCCGCCTGCCTGCTGGAGTCGCTGGGCACTTCCGCAGTCAGCGATTACTCGGCGCAGCTGTTCGGGGTGCCCGACGACCCAATGCCGGGCAACGGCCCGAGCACGCGCGAGGCGGCGCGGCATTTCATCCAGATCGCGCAGGAGCTGGACCGCGAGCTGCTGGCGCCCGAAGAGCAGGTGCCGGTGTCGGCCACCGCCTTGCGCATGCAACTGCAGAACGATCTGGACGCGTTCTTCGAAGGGCGCGTCATCACCGTCACGCTGGATCCTGATCTGCTGGCCAAGGCGGCCGCAGGTGCACACCGCATCCGCCTGCGCACGGGCGCCACCTTCAGCGATTACGACCGCGCGCAGTTGTTCCATCACGAGGCCCTGGTGCATTCGCTCACCGCGCTCAACGGGCGCGCGCAGCTGCACCTGCCCAGCCTGGGTATTTCCTCGCCGCGCACCACCGCCACGCAGGAAGGCCTGGCGACCTTTGCCGAGCAGATCACCGGCAGCATCGACATCGAACGCATGAAGCGCATCAGCCTGCGCATCGAGGCGATTGCGATGGCGCGCTCGGGCGCGGATTTCATCGAGGTGTTCCGTTACTTCACTGCCGGCGGGCAGAGCGCGGCGGAGAGCTTTTCCTCGGCGCAGCGGGTATTCCGCGGCGTGCCGACCTCCGGCGGCGGCGCCTTCACCAAGGACACGGTGTACCTGCGCGGGCTGGTCGCGGTGCACACGTTCTTCCGGCATGCCTTGCAGCGCGACCAGCTGCAGCTATGCCGCTACCTGTTCGCCGGCAAGATGGCGCTGGGCGATGTGGCGCGCCTTGCGCCCTTGTTCGACAGCGGCGTGCTGGTCGCACCGCGCTGGTTGCCGCCGTGGGTGAGCCGGGTCAGCGGGCTGGCCGGCATGCTGGCGTTTTCGTTGTTCGCCAACCGCATCCGCATGGATCAGCTGCAGCCGCCGGCGATGAATGTCTGAGCGTCGTTACGCCAGCTTGCGAACAGGCGCCGGGCAGGGTGCAGGCGTGCAGCGCGCTGCCGCTAGTCGCACCTCACTCGTGGATGCTGGGCGGCGCAGCCGCCCGTCTTGATTGCATCGCCGCCCCAAGCGGTGCTGAACCGCATGCGTGGCGGAGACGCGTTCTACACGATGTTGCAACGGGCTGATCCGGACACTGGTTGTCTCGCCCGAGACGGGCCCTGATACGAGGCAATGCGATGAAGATCCTGATGGTGCTCACGTCCCACGACCAGCTCGGCGATACCGGCAAGAAGACCGGCTTCTGGCTGGAAGAGTTCGCCGCGCCGTACTACGTGTTCAAGGATGCCGGCGCCGACATCACCCTGGTCTCGCCCAAGGGCGGCCAACCGCCGCTGGATCCCAAGAGCGACGAGCCCGACGCGCAGACCGAAGCGACCAAGCGCTTCAAGCAGGACGCCGACGCGCAAAAGGCCCTGGCAAGCACGCATCGCCTGGCGGACGTCAAGGCCGAGGACTTCGATGCGGTGTTCTACCCGGGCGGCCATGGTCCGTTGTGGGATCTGGCCGAAGACGGGGATTCGATCGCGCTGATCGAAGCGTTCGCCGTGGCCAACAAGCCGCATGGCCTGGTGTGCCATGCACCGGGCGCGCTGCGCCGGGTCAAGGGCAGCGATGGCAAGCCGCTGGTCAACGGCCGCCGCGTCACCGGCTTCACCAATGGCGAAGAAGAGGGCGTGGGCCTGACCAAGATCGTGCCGTTCCTGGTCGAAGACGTGCTGACCGAGCTCGGCGGCCGCTACGAGAAGGGCGCCGACTGGGGCGTGCACGTGGTCACCGACGGCATGCTGGTCACCGGCCAGAACCCGGCTTCGTCGGAGAAGGCTGCCGAGGCGTTGCTCGAGTTGTCGAAGCGCTGATTCTTCGGTTGTCCCATGGTGTCGCAAGGACGGCCACCGGAAAGACAGTGCGGCGTTTGATCTGGAGCGGCGAACAAAGCGTAGCGATCATTCGTCGGTGGGCGCGGAAGGTGCGGAGCAACCGGCGTGTACGCGTGGGATACACCGGTGCCGAGCTGCGGCCGCATCCTTCCAACGCTGAGCGCAGGAGTTCTTAGCGATTTTATCGTGCGCCTTCAAAACGCAGCGGCATCCGATAGCCCGACGCAATCCGGTGTTTGTAATCAAGCGCACCGACCATCCAGATTGGCTCTTGCCCGCCTACCGTCGCGGGCTCTCACGCGGCATGGATGCCGCGTAAGAGCCTACACGGACGTACTTGCGGCGTGTCCCGCGATGGTGGGCGGACAAGGGCCCTGCTGCCAAGCGACAGATCGTCCGTCCAAGCCGCAGATCGTCCGCCCTGCAAGCGCTCTAGGAACGCTAGGAACTTGCACCATCCCGTTCAAACAACACGCTCCAGCCAGCGCACCGCATACGCCGGCAGTACCAGCCGCATGTTATCGCTCAGCGACTCACCAGCCGTCTCGCCGCCATCTGCCACCACCTTCCATCGGCCATCTCCGAGCGCGGCAAGCTCCACCGTCAACGGTTGGTCGCCGAAGTTGTGCACGGCCAAAAAGCGATCGCCACGCGTCAATGCAAACAGGCGCGGATCGCCCAGCGCAAGGCTACCCAGCGCCTGATCGGCGGCCAGTGCGGGCAGCGCGGCACGTTGCCGGATCAATCCACGTAGCCGGCGATACACCGTGCCGCTCAGGCTGGCTGCATCTTCGCGCTGCGTTGCAAGCGGCCAATCCATCGCCGGGCGATGCAACCAGCGGCCTTCGTGCCGACGCTGCGGATCGTCGCGGTAGCTGCCGTCGTTGGGCAAGGCGAGTTCGTCGCCCATGTAGATCAACGGCACGCCCGGCATCGCCAGCGCGATGGCATAGAGCAACACCAGCCGATCCACCGCCATGCGCAACGCCGCCGCATCGCCCGATGCCTGTGCGGCCTGGATCCCGGCCAGCGCCGCGGCCATGCCGTTGGTGCCGTGCACGCCGTCGCCACTGCTCTGGAAGCTCTCGCCACGCGCGTAGCTGCCCGGCACCTCGTTGGCATAGAAGCGCGCGACATCGCGCAGCGCGAATGGCGGCTGCGCGGCGTTGCCGGCGGCTTCGTGTTGCAGCACGTTCCAGCCGATGTCGTCGTGGCAGCGCACATAGCTCAGCCAGGCGCAGTTGGCCGGCAAGGGCGGGCTATGCACGATGACGTTGTGCAGGATGTCGCCGCGTTGCAGCGCCAGCGCCGACCAGCCGGCCGCCATCAGCGTGCTGTGATAGGCCAGGTGGCATTCGTGGCCCTGGTCCGCACCGCTGCCGAAGTAGGGCGGCAATTGCGTCATCGGCACGATGGCTTCGGCCTTCATCACCACCGACGGCGCAACGATGTCGGTGACCGCGCGCAGCGCCACCAGCAGGGTATGCGCCTCGGGTTGGTTCATGCAGTCGGTGCCGGTGCGCTTCCACAGATACGCGGTGGAATCCAGGCGGAAGGCTTCCACACCCAGATTGGCCAGCTGCAGCATCGCCAGCGCCATCTCGCCGAACACCGCCGGGTTACTCCAGTTCAGATCCCACTGATAGGGATAGAACGTGGTCCACATCCACTGGCCGGTGGCGTCCACCCAGGTGAAGTTGCCGGGTGCGGTATGCGGGAAGACCTGCCCCAGCGTGGCTTCGTACTGGTCGGGCTGCGTGCGATCGGCGAAGTGATGGTAGTAGTTGAGATAGCGCGCATCGCCGGCCCGCGCCGCCTGCGCCCAGGCGTGATCGTCGGCGGTATGGTTGAGCACGAAATCTGCGCACAGGCTGATGCCGGCCTCGCGCAGGCGTGTGGTCAGCGCGACGAGATCGTCGTTGCTGCCCAGGCTTGGCTCCACCTGGCCATAATCGCTGACCGCAAAGCCACCATCGTTATCGCCGGCGCGTGCACGCAGGAACGGCAGCAGGTGCAGATAGCGCACACCCAGTTCCTGCAGATACGGCACGCGTTCGGCCACGCCCTGCAGCGTGCCGGCGAAGCGGTCCACGTAGGCGCTGTAGCCCAGCATGTGCTGCTCGCCGAACCAGCCGGGCTGGCGCGTGACGTCCAGCTGTTGCAGCGCCTGCGGGCGCTGCTGTGCGTGGCTGCCCAACGCTATCAGCCACTGCGTCAACCAGGATGCAGTGTCGGGGCGTGTGCCGTACAAGGCGTGCAGGGCATCCAGCAGACGCGGTGCATGCCGGTCGAAGCGCGGCAACAGCACGCTCGCACGCTGCGCATCCAGGGGCGCGGCAAAGGCCGCGCGCAATGCGGAGAAATCGGTGGGGGAGGTGCTCATTGGCAAGCGCCGGGACGAACCCGGCGAGGGGTCCTTAGAAGTCGTAACGCAGGCTGATGCTGGTGGTGCGGCCGGCAATCGAGCGCGCGCGGATGATGCCATTGGCCGGGATGCTGGCTTCCTCGGCCTCTGTCAGGCCGAAGGTGTTGAACAGGTTGTTGACGTTGAGCGCGACGGTGAGTGCGTCGGTCACGCGGTAGTCGCCGAACAGGTTCACCTGCGTATAGCCCGGCATCTTCAACTGGTTGGAGTCCTGAGTGTAGGCATCGGTGGTGCCGATCAGGTTGATGCCGAACTGGTAGCCGTCGCCGCGATAGCTGGGCGTCAACTGCCACACCACATCGGCCTGGCGACGCGGCACGTTGCCGGTGTTTTCCGGGGTGATCTGGTCCTTGGAAATCTCCGCATCGGTCCAGGTCAGGCCGCCGTTGACGGTGAAGCCTTCGTAGCGGTAGCTGGCTTCCAGCTCCACGCCGTGCGCCTCGTAGCTGCGGTTGAAGAAACGCTGGCTGGTGACTTCGAAGTTCTGTTCCTCGGTACGCGCCGAGAACGCGGTGGCGAACAGGCTCAGGCCATCGCGGCGCCACTTCAGGCCGGCTTCGGCCTGGCGGACCACGTTGACGCCTTCATCGGAGGAGACCGAGCCGTCGTCGCGGACCACGCCGAACAGCAGACGGTCGGCATTGGCGCGTGCGCCGCGGCTGATGCGTGCGAACGCGCCCAGGTCGTCGTTGATCAGGTAGTTGCTGCCCAGCGAATACGACAGGTAGTTCCAGTCGTAATCCACCGGCCGTGCGTTGGCGGTATCGACCGTGGCCACGCGCTGTTCCACCGGCTGGATCACGCCGTCGCCGTTGACGTCCAGGTTCTGTGCGATCGCGGTGCCGGCATAGTTGCCGCGTGCATCGCCCATGTCGTAACGCAGGCTGCCGTCGATGCTGAACTTGCCGCTGTCGAAGGTGAGCGCGAGATAGGGTGCGTTGACGTCGTAGCGCACGTCGTAGCTGCGCGTGTTGCAGCAATCGCCCCAGAACGGAGTGCCGTACGCGTACAAACCGTTTTGCGAGCGCGACACGCCACCGGCATCGACCACGTTGAGCAGGCGCGAATCGCGGCCCAGGCTCTGCACGTAGGAGTTCCAGGTCCAGTCCATGTCGATGGTCTGGCGCGAGCTGTAATAGCCCATGCGCAGGTTGAGCGTGCGGCCGTCGCTGCCGAACTCGCGTGAGACGCTGAGGTCGTTGGTGACGTTGCCCAGGTCGTTGATCGCCACGTTGAACAGATGCGTGCGGATCGCGTTGCCGGTGTAGGCCTGGCCGGCGTCCGGGCCGCTGGCCTGCACCAGTTGCGCGCCGGCGCCGCCGATGGATGCAGCGAGCGTGGCGGCATCGGTAACCTCGGCCGGGAACGGGCTGACGAAGCGGCCGCTGTTGTCGGCGATGCGGAACTTCTCGCTCAGGTTCCAGCCGTTGCCCAGGTCGAACCAGGCCTCGGCGCCGATGGTGCGCGAGATCGGATGCATGCCGTCGCCCAGGTCGGTGCGGCGCGGCCGGTTGTTGCCGTCCAGGCCGACATCGCTGCGGAAATTGCGGCTGTACAAGGTGTCGTTGCCCGGATCGAAACCGGCAAAACCACCCAGGTCCGGCGAACCGTCGCGGCCACGCACGGAGGTCGGCACCGGCAGATAACCGGCGGCGCGATCGTTGAGGTATTTGCCGTAGACACGCACGTAGCCGTTCTCGAACAGCCGGGTCAGGTTGGCCTTGAGCTGGCCGCCCTTGTCGGTGGTGTAGCCGGCATCGCGCACGCCATCGCCCTGGCGGAAGAAGCCGCCGATGTTGAACTGCCAGTGTTCGGCGAACGGCGCACCGTAGTCGAAGTCAACGCGGGTGTTGTCGTAGTCCAGGCCGCGGCTCACGCCGACGCTGCCACCTGCGGTGTCGCCGGTCTTGCTGATGAAGTTGATGATGCCGCCGGGCGCATTGCTGGTGAACGTCGATGCCGAGCCGCCGCGGATGGCTTCGATGCGGTCCAGGGTGAAATCCGAGCGCAGGAAGATGTCCGCGTTGCCGAAGGCGATATCGCCGAATTCCATCACCGGCAGGCCGTCTTCCTGCAGCTGCAGGAACTTGGCGCCGCCGGAGGCAACCGGCAGGCCACGCACGGCGATGTTGGCGTTGCCCTCACCACCGCTGGATTCGGAGCGGATGCCGGGAATGTTGCGGAAGATTTCGGCGGTGCTGCGTGGCGCCGATTGTTCGATCGCCTCGGCGCCGACGGTGCTGACCGACACGCTGGACTTCAACTTGGTGGTGGCGGTGGAGGTGCCGGTGACGAACACCGAATCCAGGTTGACCGCGGCGCTGTCGGCGGCCGGCGGCGTGACGGGTGTGGCGGTGGCGGCGTCCTGCGCCAGCGCGGCGGGCGCGCACAGGCAGGAAACGACCGCGCAGGCCAGGGCATGCAGGCGCAGGGTGTGCAAGGTGGGCATTGCGGTTCTCTCTTTCACGGATGGTGGTAGGCCGACGCCTGCATCGTCCCCTCCCAGGGAGTGGCCGTGTGGCCTGCAGTGCGAGCGCAGTAATACGCTGCAATACAATCGATTGCAATCTTGCGCTGCAGCATCGTTTAGGTGCCTGCGAGCCTGTGTGTTTGAAAGCGAAAGCGTGTTGCGGCGCAGCGTTACAATCGATTGCAGAGGCGGCAGGGTACAGTGCGCTGCGGCCACTGGGAGCCGCACCGATGCCCAGGGCCTTGCATGTCGTCGACCGCCACCCCGTTCTCCTTCGCGCGCATCCTGGCGCTCAACGCCGGCTTCTTCGGCGTGCAATACAGCTTCGGCCTGCAGCAGAGCAACATGAGCCCGATCTACAACTATCTGGGCGCCGATCACGCCAGCCTGCCGTACCTATGGCTGGCCGGGCCGATCACCGGGCTGGTGCTGCAACCGTTCGTCGGTGCGTGGAGCGACCGCTCGGTGACCCGCTGGGGCCGGCGCATGCCGTACATGGTGCTGGGGGCGCTGGTGTGCAGCCTGTGCCTGCTGGCGATGCCCTTCAGCACCGCGTTGTGGATGGCGGTATGCCTGCTGTGGATCCTGGATGCGGCCAACAACGTGGCAATGGAGCCATACCGCGCCTTGGTCAGCGATGTGCTGGCGCCACCGCAGCGGCCGCTGGGGTATCTGACCCAAAGCGCGTTCACCGGGCTTGCGCAGACGCTGGCCTATCTCACCCCGCCGTTGCTGGTGTGGATGGGCATGAACCAGGACGCCGCCAACGCGCACCATATTCCCTACGTCACCATCGCCGCGTTCGTGATCGGTGCGGGGTTCTCTGCGGCCTCGATCCTGCTCACCGCGCGCAGCGTGCGCGAGCCGGCGATCGCGCCGGCAGAGATCGCGCGGATGCGCCAGACCGGTGCCGGCCTGGGCGCCACCGTGCGCGAGATCTACGGCGCCCTGCGCGCGATGCCGCCGACCATGCGCCAGCTCGCGCCGGTGATGCTGTTCCAGTGGTATGCGATCTTCTGCTACTGGCAATACATCGTGCTGTCGCTGTCGACCAGCTTGTTCGGCACCACCGACGCCAACTCGCATGGCTTCCGCGAGGCCGGCCTGGTCAATGGGCAGATCGGCGGGTTCTACAACTTCATCGCGTTTCTGGCCGCGTTTGCGATGGTGCCGGTGGTGCGCCGCATCGGCCCCAAGTACACGCACGCGGCCTGCCTGGTCGCGGCCGGGGTCGGCATGTGGGTGTTGCCGGGCATCCAGGACCGCTGGCTGATGTTGCTGCCGATGATCGGCATCGGCCTGGCCTGGGCCAGCATGATGGGCAACCCGTACCTGATGCTGGCCGACAGCATTCCGCCCGAGCGCACCGGTGTGTACATGGGCCTGTTCAACCTGTTCATCGTGCTGCCGATGCTGATCCAGATCGTCACCCTGCCGCTGTACTACGCGTGGCTGTTGCATGGCGACCCGCGCAACGTGATCCGCCTGGCCGGCGCGCTGATGCTGGCAGCGGCGGTGGCGATGCTGTGCGTACGCGTCCGCAAGCCCAGGGCAGCAGTGGTGTAGCCGCGACGCGCTACGTCTGTGTCGCTGCGTACTGAAGCAACCGACAGCGATCACGCCGGCGGCAACGCGCAGTTGCGCACCGCACGCCAGCACGCCCGCTCTTACGATTCCCGATTCCCGATTCCCGATTCCCGGCCTCAAGCCGACTCACGCACCACCAGCTTCACCGGCATCTCCACCGACTCCACCGCTTCGCCGCCGATCAGCGCCAGCAGCCGGTCCACCAGCAGGCGCGCGGCCAGCCCCAGGTCCTGCCGCACCGTGGTCAACGGTGGCTGGCTGTAGGCGGCCAGCGGAATATCGTCGAAGCCCACCAGCGAGATGTCCTGCGGCACCCGGTGCCCGGCTTCGACCAGGGCGCGGATCGCACCGACCGCGATCACGTCGGAGGCGGCGAACAGGCCATCCGGCGGATCGGTCTTCTTGAGCATGGCGCGGGTGAGGCGGTAGGCGTCTTCGCTGAGGAAGTGGCTGCGCGCGTGCAGCCGCGTATCGAACTCCAGCCCATGCCGCTGCAGCGCATGGCGATAGCCGGCAAAGCGCGGCGCAACCTCGGGCAGTTGGTCATCGCCCAGGAAGGCAATGCGGCGACGGCCGCTGGCGATCAGATGGTCGGTGGCCAGCGCGCCGCCCTGGAAATTGTCGCTGCCCACGCTGATGTACGACTGCCCATCGATGCGGCTGCCCCACACCGCCATCGGCAGGCCATCGCGTGCGGCTTCGTCCAGCGCGGCATGTTCGGAGCTTTGTCCCAGCACGATCACGCCATCGGAGCGGCTGCCGCGTGCGAGTTGTTCCACCCACCCGTCCTGATGCCGGTCCAGCTTGGACAGCAGCATGCTGTAGCCGCGCCCGGTCAGTTCCTCGGCCAGCAGTGCCAGCATCGTCATCATGAAGGGGTCCGACAGCGGCTGGTCCAGCGCATGCATCATCGGCACTGCCACGCTCACCGTGTTGGAGCGTTTGGCACGCAGGCTGCGCGCGATCGGATCGACCTGGTAGCCGGCATCTGCGGCAATCTGCTTGATGTAGGCACGCGTCCGCTCGGCCACCACCGGGCTGCCGGCCAGGGCGCGCGACACGGTGGATTCGGACACCCCCGCCATGCGGGCGATGTCGGCCATCTGCGGGCGGGGCCCCGGCGTGGCGCGTTCTGAAGGTTTGGCCATGTCAGCGCAGTGCGGAAAAACCCGAGTGTAATCAGTTCGCACTGGAGGCGGGTTGATCGACGCAGTGGCGGTCGCTTGCGCGTGCGGGTCAGGCGCCATCACGCACCTGCATGCAAGCGCAGGGCAGGCGCGGCGTGCATCACAGCGGCCACGACGAGCGTGAGGCTGCTGGGTGGTGAGGCTGCAGATCAGTGATGCTTGGAGCGGCGATGCTTGGAGCGGTGCAGCTTCAGCGCGCCCATGACAATGACGGTGCGCCCCGCCTGGCGGCGGTCGGTGTTCGGAACCGGCATGTACCACTCACCGGCCGGTGCGTGCGCGCTGTCAGCACGCACCTGAAGACCGCTTGCCGTCTTCGTGGCGTCTCTCAGCCCATGTACAGGCCACCGTTGACCGCGTAATCGGCGCCGGTCACGTAAGCGGCTTCATCGGAGGCGAGCCAGGCGCACAGCCCGGCGACTTCGGCCGGCTTGCCGAGCCGGCGGATCGGCACCGAGGTGGCCAGGCGGTCGAGCACGTCGGGCGGGAAACTGCTGATCGAGGCGCTGGCGATATAGCCCGGCGAGATGGTGTTGACGGTGACCCCGCGCGAGGCGACTTCCTGCGCCAGGGCGCGGCTGAAACCATGCATCGCCGCCTTGGCGGTGGCGAAATTGATCTGCCCGATCTGGCCCTTGTGCGCGCTGACCGAGCCGATGTTGACAATGCGCCCCCAACCGCGCGCGGTCATGCCGTCGACCACCTGCTTGGTGATGTTGAACAGCGAATGCAGGTTGCTGGCGATCACCACGTTCCAGTCGTCGCGGCTCATCTGCCGGAACAAGGTGTCGCGGCTACCGCCGGCGTTGTTGACCAGTACATCGATTTCGCCGACCTCGGCCTTGACCTTGGCGAAGGCGGCCACAGTGGAATCCCAATCGGCGGCATTGCCCTCGGAGGCGACGAACTCGAAGCCCTGCTCGCGTTGCTCGCGCAACCAGGAGGTCTTGCGCGGCGAATTGGGCCCGCAACCGGCGACCACGGTATGCCCGCTGCGCGCCAGCTTCTGGCAGATCGCGGTACCCACGCTGCCCATGCCGCTGGTGACGTATGCGATGCGAAGTGTCATTGGTTTTAACTCCTTCGGAGTTTGGGAATAGGGAATCGGGAGTGGGGAATCGGTAGCGCAGGAGCCGCCTTTGCGGTCTCTGGGTTTCCATGTGGAAGTCAGTAATCGACACGACAGCACAGCGCCGCCCTTACGATTCCCCACTCCCGATTCCCCATTCCCGGCGGGCGTCAGCGCGCCAACGGAAACAGGCCAAACACCAGCCCGCCCGCCAGCATCAGCAGGGAAATCAGCACTGCCCACTTCAGCGTGAAGCGCTGATGGTCGGCGAAGTCGACCTTGGCCAGGCCGACCAGCAGGTAGGTCGATGGCACCAGCGGGCTGAGCAGATGCACCGGTTGCCCGGCCAGCGAGGCGCGGGCCATTTCCACCGGGGTGATGCCGTAGTGGCCGGCGGCCTCGGACAGGATCGGCAGCACGCCGAAGTAGAACGCGTCGTTGGACATGAAGAACGTGAACGGCATGCTGACGATCGCGGTGATCACCGCCAGATACGGGCCCCAGCTGTCCGGGATCACCGCCAGAAAGCTGCGCGACATCGCTTCGACCATGCCGGTGTTGGACAGGATGCCGGTGAAGATGCCGGCGGCGAAGATCAGCGACACCACCGACAGCACATTGCCGGCGTGATTGACCAGGCGGCGGCGCTGCTCGGCCAGGTTGGGGTAGTTGATCATCAGCGCCAGCGCAAAGCCGATCATGAACAGCACCGGCATCGGCAGCACGCCCACCACCAGCGCGGCCATCAGCGCCAGGGTCAGCAGCAGGTTCACCCACAGCAGCTTGGGCCGCTTCATGTCCTCGGTGTCTTCCACGCGCGGCAGTGCATCGCTTTCTTCCGGGATGCTGGTGTCCAGCCAGTTACCGTCGGCCGGCAGGCGCACCACGCCCAGGCGGCGCCGTTCGCGCATGCCCAGATACCAGGCCAGCGTGAGGATGCCGGCGATCGCCATCGCCATCGCCGGCACCAGCGGCACGAATACATCGGCCGGATCCACGTGCAGGGCGGTGGCGGCGCGCGCGGTGGGGCCGCCCCACGGGGTCAGGTTCATCACGCCGCTGGCGAGGATGGTCACGCAGGTGAGGTTGAGCGCGTTCATGCCCAAGCGCTGGTACAGCGGCAGCATCGCCGACACGGTGATCATGTAGGTGGTGGAGCCATCGCCATCGAGCGAGATCAGCATCGCCAGGATCGCCGTACCCATCACGATCTTCAGCGGATCGCCCTTGACCAGCCGCAGGATGCGGCCGACCAGCGGATCGAACAGGCCGGCGTCGATCATCACCCCGAAGTAGAGGATGGCGAACATCAGCATCACGCCGGTGGGCGCGATCTTCTTGATACCGTCGAGCATCATCTCGTTGATGCCGGTGCCGAAGCCGCCCAGCAGCGCGAACACGATCGGCACCGTGATCAGAGCCACTAGCGGCGACAGCCGCTTGCTCATGATCAGGTACATGAAGGTGATCACCATTCCGAAACCGAGCGCGGTCAGCATGCGGGCACATCCTTTGAGGCATACAACAGGGGGAGAGTGGAGCGCGCCGCTGCGCAGCGCATGCAGCGGCGATGCCGTGGATGCGGAGCATTAGCGCCGGCTGAGCGCATCGTCGTGTGTCGCACCGGCCACGGCTTTCGATGCGCCGGAGCAGCAGTGACGGCAACGGTGCGCTTGCGCGGCGCAACGCGCCCGGTGCTGCCAATCGCCGTGAATGCCGGTGCGCGCATGCACGTCATCAGAAGTCGTACTGGAACCGGCCGGTCACCGCCAGCGTGTGATCGACCACCGCATCGACCCTGCGGTCGCGGTTGCGGCTGTCGATCACATTGAGCATCACGCGCAGGTTCGGCTTGAAGTACCAGTTGCCGCCCAGCGTCCACGACTGCGTGCTGGCGTTGATGAAATCGGGCTGGCCATCCAGGTGCTGGTCGCCGCGCATGTAGTCGTAACGCAGGGCCAGCTCGAACGCGCCGGAGGGACGGTTGGGCGTGTTGATGCGGCTGAAACGGCCGGTCTTGCGGTCGTAGCCGCGCGACTCGCCGGTGACGAACCAGCTGACCAGGCCGTAGCTGGCCAACACCTTGGCATGTTGGGAACCGTCGTCGAGCAGGCCGCCGCTGAATTCGCTCTGCCACGACCATGGGCCCAGCACTTCGGCGTATTCCAGCGACCATTTGTCGAAATCGGTATCGCGGCCATCGGCAAAGCGCGCCAGGGTGATGCGGCTGTTGTTGGCCAGATCGTTTTCCGGGCGTGGGCGGATCAGCAGGGGCGCCGCACCGCCGCTGCCCGGATGCGAATAGCGCTCGTGCGCCAGCGACACGCCCAGGTGGCGCAGCCGCGCCTCGCCCATCTCCGGTGCGAAGGTCAGCCGGGTGCCGAGCGCGCCGCCCTTGGTGGAGGAGTTGTCGATGCTTTCCAGGCTGTAGGCCGCCGTGGACCAGGTTGCATCGGGACGATTGGCCTGCCAGGAGATCGCCTTGCGGTAGATCGGCGCCAGCGTGGTGGCCGCATATCCGCGTTCCAGGAACGGGCCGTAGTTGGAGCCGGTGCGGTCGTCCAGCGAGAAGTACTGCTTGAACTGGCCCACGGTCAGCGTACCGGCGGAAAATTTCTTGGCGACATACACATCGCGCGCCAGGATGCCGCGGCTGCCTGACTCGTATTGCAGGCCGGCAAATTCCGCTTCGGCCTTGTAGGTGAAGCCGTAGAACTTGCCCGCCACATCCAGCCACGCGCGGCGGAACTGGGTGTCGTTGCGCTCCGGGGTGCCGCGTTCGTCGTTGTCGAACATGGTGAAGTCCCAGTGCACGCGCCCACCCACCTCGGCGGTGACCGGACCGTCGCCCTCGGCCGCCTGCGCCGCCGGTGCCAGGCACAGCGCAGCACAGGCGGTGAAGACGCGCAGACGCAAGGTGTCGTTGCTCACAGACCCTCCCAGGTACATGTGTGAATCACGTTCAGCGATGCACCGCACAAGCACGCTGCGGCGCGTTGGCAGCAGCCTAGTCCGGCGAAGCTGTCATGGACCTGTCGTTGGGGGGCGGGGGAATCGGGAATCGAGAATGGGGAATCGCAAAAGCCCAAGAGCTTTTGTCCGCGAGGGCTGTTACCTTCCGGCCGCGGATAACTGCTGTTCCGATTCCCGATTCCCCATTCTCGATTCCCGCCCCATGCGCCTGCTGCTAGTCGAAGACAACGCCGATCTCGCCGATGCCATCGTGCGGCGCATGCGCCGTAGCGGGCATGCGGTGGATTGGCAGTCCGACGGCCTGGCGGCGGCGAGTGTGCTGCGCTATCAGAGCTTCGATCTGGTGGTGCTGGATATCGGCCTGCCCAAGCTGGATGGACTGCGTGTGCTGGCCGGGATGCGCGAGCGTGGCGATACCACGCCGGTGCTGATGCTGACCGCGCGCGACGGCATCGAGGACCGCGTGCAGGCGCTGGATGTCGGCGCCGACGACTACCTGGGCAAGCCGTTCGATTTCCGCGAGTTCGAGGCGCGTTGCCGGGTGCTGCTGCGGCGCAATCGCGGGCAGGCCAGCGAGGTGGTGCAGATCGGCGGGTTCGTGTTCGACAACGCCGCGCACACGCTAGCGCTGGACGGGGCGCCGATCGAGTTGCCCAACCGCGAGTACCGCCTGTTCGAGATCCTGATAGGGCGCCTGGGCCAGGTGGTGGGCAAGGACGAGATCGGCAACGGCTTGTTCGGCTTCGACGACGATGCCGGGCCCAATGCGATCGAGCTGTATGTCGGCCGCCTGCGTCGCAAGCTGGCGGGCGCGCCGTTGCGCATCGTCACCGTGCGCGGGGCCGGCTACAAACTCGAGGAAGCCGATCCGCATGCGCCGGTGGAGCCCGGCCTCGATGGCTGAGCCGCGGATGGTGGCACCGTCGATCCGGCGCACTCTGCTGCTGTACCTGGGCAGCCTGTCGTTGCTGGGCGCGGTGGTGCTGTTCTTTGCCGCCCGCGATTACGGCGAGCGCGCCGCCAACCGTTCCTACGATCATCTGCTGGTGTCCTCGGCGCTGTCGATCATCGACAGCGTGGCGCTGGTCGGCGGCGACTGGCAGGTGGATCTGCCGTACGCCTCGCTGGACCTGCTCGGCATGGCACCGGAAGACCGCGTGTTCTACCGCGTGTTCGATGCGCAAGGCCGCACCATCACCGGCGAGGACAGGCTGCCGTTGCCGGCGCGCGCGCCCGGCGACGAGCGCCCGGTGCTGTTCGATGCCGACTACAGCGGCGAGCCGGTGCGTTTTGCGGTGGTGATGCATCGGGTGGCATCGGCCTCCGGGCAGGGCGAGGTGCGCGTGCAGGTCGGTCAGACCCGGCGCGCGCGCGATGCGGTGGCACGCGATGTGGTGCTCAATGCGCTGGTGGCGATCGGCGTGCTGTCGCTGCTGGCCCTGGGCCTGGTGTGGCTGGGCGTGTATCGCGCCCTGCGCCCGTTGCAGCGCATCGAGCGCGATCTGTCGCGGCGCGAGCCTTCCGACCTGAAACCGCTGAGCGCGCCGGCACCGCAGGAGATGCAGTTGATGGTGACCGCGCTCAATCGCTTCATGGCGCGGCTGTCGTCCAGCAACGAAACCCTGCGCGCCTTCATGGCCGAAGCCGCGCACCAGATGCGCACGCCGCTGGCTGCCTTGCGCGCGCAGGCGCAACTGGCGATGGACGACGACGACCCGCGCGAGATGCAACGCAGCCTGGTGGCGATCGAGCGCAATGCCAGCCACATGAGCCGGCTGCTCAATCAATTGCTCAGCGACGCCAGCGTGATCCATCGCGCCAACCTGCAGCGCTTTGCCACCGTGAATCTGGCCGAGGTGCTGCATCAGGCCTTGCACGAGGCCTTGCCGCGTGGCGACGGCGCCCCGCGCGTGCACCTGGCGATCGACCCGCAGCCGGCGCTGCTGCGTGGCGATGCCTTGCTGCTGCGCGAGGCGCTGAAGAACCTGATCGACAACGCCTGCAAGTACGGCGCCGGGGCACCATTGCAGGTGGCGCTCACCAGCGACGGCAGCCATCACGTGCTGACCATCGCCGATCACGGCCCCGGCATTCCCGCCGCCGAGGCCGAGCGCGTGTTCGAGCGTTTCGTCCGCGGGCCGGAGGCACCGGCCGGCGGCGCGGGGCTGGGGCTGGCCATCGTCAAGCGCGTGGTCGAAGCGCACGGCGGGCGCATCGATCTGAGCAACCGCGTCGGCGGCGGGCTGATCGCCTCGTTGCATTTTCCTGGAGGGACGCGGTGATGCGCGTGCTGTTGCTGATGGTGGCGCTGCTGGCGCCGGTTGTGGCGCGCGCCGCACCCGGCGATGTACGGGTGTTTCCCGCGCATGGCCCGGTGCAGGCGCAATTGCGCGTGCAGGGCTCCACCGATCTGGAAGTGTTCGGCGCGGTCATCCAAGACTACCAGCGCCTGCATCCGGGCACCCAGGTGATCTACGAAGATGTGATCGCCTGGGACATCTATGACCGCTATCTGCATCCCGGCAAGGCCACGGCGGCCGCCGACATGCTGATCAGCGCCAGCATGGATCTGCAGACCAAGCTGGTCAACGATGGGCATGCATTGGCGCATCGCTCCGCGCAGACCGAAGCGTTGCCAGCGTGGGCGCAGTGGCGGCATGAGGTATTCGGCATCAGCTACGAGCCGGTGGCGATCGTCTACAACACGCGCAAGCTGGCGGCCTCACGCGTGCCGCGCACGCGCCGGCAACTGCTGGCCCTGTTGCGCGCACCCGACGCGCCGCTGCGTGGCCGGGTCGGCACCTATGATGTCGAGCGCAGCGGGGTGGGCTATCTGTTTGCCACCCAGGACGGGCAGGTCGGCAGCATCGCCGGTGCGCTGCTGGCCGCGTTGGGGGCCAACCAAGTCAGGCTGGAAGAACGTACCGGCACCTTGCTCGACCGCGTCAGCCGGGGCGAGCTGCTGCTGGCCTACAACGTGCTGGGCTCCTATGCGCAGACGCGGATCGACGCCGGCGCGCCGCTGGGCATCGTGCAGCCGCAGGACTACACGCTGGTGGCCTTGCGTACGGCGGTGATCCCCAGGACCGCGCCGCATGCGCCGGAGGCGCGCCGGTTCCTGGACTACCTGCTGTCGCCGCGCGGCCAGCAGGTGCTTTCGCGCGAGGCGCGCTTGATGCCGATCCTGCCGGCCGCCGGCGGGCGTGGCGGCTCGGCGCAGCCGCCGTTCCGCCCGATCCCGCTGGGCCCGGGCCTGCTGGTGTATCTGGACAAGCTCAAGCGCCGGCAGTTTCTGGACGCCTGGCGCGCCAGCACGCAGCCGCCGCGCCAGGGCGGGCGCTGACGACCCGCGAGCACGGCTGCGCGCCAGCGCGGCGCGCGCTACGTGCCTTGCGTCTGCGGGACGTGGCAGCGGCGCTCACAACGCACACGCTGGCTGCCGACAGGCCTGACGCCTGCGCAACGCAGTGGCGGTGGACGCCCGGGCGCGGGAAACCGACACGGCCATGTGCCAGACTTGGTGGATGGCCGATCTCACCATCCTCGTCGCCGACGACCACCCGCTGTTCCGTGCCGCCGTGATCCATGTGCTGCAGCAGACCCTGCCGCAGGCCGATGTGGTGGAGGCCTCCAGCGCCGCCACGCTGAGCGCGATGCTGCGCTCGCACCCACAGGCCGAGCTGGTGCTGCTGGACCTGGCGATGCCGGGCGCGCGCGGCTTCTCGGCGCTGTTGCATGTGCGGGGCGAGCATCCGGACATCCCGGTGGTGGTGATCTCCTCCAACGATCACCCACGCGTGATCCGGCGCGCGCAGCAGTTCGGCGCGGCCGGCTTCATTCCCAAATCCACTCCGGCCGAATCGATCGGCACTGCGGTGGCCAGCGTGCTGGAGGGCGGCACCTGGTTCCCGCCGATGACCGCCGAGCGCTCGGAGGCCGACGCGCAACTGGCCTCCAAGCTGGCCCAGCTCACCCCGCAACAATTCCGCGTGCTGCTGAGCCTGGCCGACGGCCTGCTCAACAAGCAGATCGCGCACGAACTGGGGCTGGCCGAGAACACCGTCAAGGTGCATGTCACCGCGATCCTGAAGAAGCTGGACTGCTACAGCCGCACGCAGGCGGCGGTGCTGGTCAAGGCGCTGGAGCCGGAAGGCGAGGGCTGATCGCTGCCGGACAGCGGCGCTGCGGGATCGCGGTCGGCGCGGGTTTGCAGCGACCAGGCGCATTGCAGCGACGACGGTGGTGACTGTGCCCCTGCGCCTGCCGTTTGCTCAGTTGCGCAGCTGTAGCGTGTGCCTGCCGTAGATGAGCTGCTGCGCCATCGGCCGGCCGATGAAGCGCTCCGGGAAGATCGGCGACAGGCCGCTGACCTGATCCAGCCGCGCCAACTGGTCGTCGCTGAACACGATCTCCAGCGCGCCGAAGTTGTCCTCGGCCTGCTGCAGCGTGCGTGCGCCCATCACCGGCGAGACCACCGCCGGGTTGCGCAAGGTCCAGGCCAGCGCAACTTGCGCGCGCGAGGCGCCCAGTTCCTCGGCGACCGCACCGACCACATCGGCGATCTCCAGCGAGCGTGCGTTGAGATGCCCGGTCGAGGCGATCACGCCCTTGCGGCTGGTCGAGACCTCTGCCGCGTTGTCGTCGGAGAGATCGGCGCGGCTGTATTTGCCGGTCAGGATGCCGCCGCCCAGCGGCGACCAGGGCAATACGCCCAGGCCCAGTTCGCGTGCCATCGGCAGCAATTCGTGTTCGACGCTGCGTTCGACCAGGCTGTATTCGATCTGCAGCGCCACCAGCGGCGACCAGCCACGCAGATCGGCCAATGTCTGCAACTGCGCCACGCGCCAGGCCGGGGTGTTGCAGATGCCGAGGTAGAGCACCTTGCCCGACTGCACCAGATGCTCCAGCCCGCGCATCACTTCCTCCGGCGAGGTGGTGAAATCCCAGGCGTGCAGATACAGCAGGTCGATGCGGTCGGTGTCGAGCTGGCGCAGGCTGGTCTCGACCGAGCGGATCAGGTTGAGGCGATGATTTCCGCCGGAATTGATGTTGTCCGCATCGCGCGCCATGGTGAACTTGGTCGCCAGCACGAAGCGCTCGCGGCGGTCCTTGATCAGCGTGCCGAGGATGCGCTCGGCGCCGCCGTTGGTGTAGTTGACCGCGGTGTCGATGAAATTGCCGCCGCGGTCTGCATAGGCATCGAAGATGCGCCTGGCTTCGCCCGCATCCGCGCCCCAGCCCCAGGCTTCGCCGAAGGTCATGGTGCCCAGCGACAGCGGCGAGACGCGCAGCCCGGAGCGGCCAAGCAGGCGATAGTGGTCCAGCGACAGTGTCTGACTCATGCGGTGTGTCTCCCGATAGTGGCGTTTGTGCGTCGTGCAATGCACTGTGCCGCGGGCCGCCGGGTCGGCGTGAGCCCGGTGATCCGGCATCCTTGCCCGATCCTCCGGATCGTCAACGCAGCATCGTCACGCAGCCGCAGCCGCAGCCGCAGGCATGCATCGCAGCGTTCGATGCGATGTGCGTGGGGCGCTGCCGCGTCGATCGCAGGGCGCCAACGAACACGCACGTAGCGGGCGCAGATGCGCCTTTCCGGGGTGGCGATTGAGCGACCAAGATGCTGATATCCGCGACTGCGCTGCAGGGCCCTTGCCCGCCCACCCTCGCGGGACACGCCGCAAGTACGTCCGTGTAGGCTCTGGCGCGGCATCCATGCCGCTCAAGGTCCCGCGACGGTGAGCGGGCAAGGACCAGTCGAGATGGTCGGTGCGTATGGTTTTTTAAGCAAAGCAACCGACTAACTTTCTGTTGCGATGTCCTTGCCGGTTGCGGGACCGTGTGGCGGCATGGATGCCGCCACCGAGCCTCCATGGATGGATTCACGGCGTGTCCCGCAACCGTTGAGGGCACCGCGCCCTCGACGCTGTCAGTTGGCTGCAGGGCCCTTGCCCGCCCACCATCGCGGGACACGCCGCAAGTACGTCCCTGTAGGCTCCGGCGCGGCATCCATGCCGCTCAGGGTCCCGCGACGGTGAGCGGGCAAGGACCAGTCGAGATGGTCGGTGTGCATGGTTTTCAATAAAGCAGCCAGCAACCTATCTGGTGCGGCGTCCTCGCCGGTCGCGGACCGTGTGGCGGCATGGATGCCGCCACCGAGCCTCCATGGATGGATTCACGGCGTGTCACGCAACCGTTGAGGGCACCGCGCACTCGACTAACGTGGCTGCTGACTGCATCTAAACGGCGCTACGACTCGACATCCAGGCGCAGCAGCACGCTTGCGCGGGCGTATCGGTCGCGCGCTGCTGGCAATTACGCCACGCCATCAGAAATCCAGCGAATACCCCAGCGTAATGGTGCGGCCACGCCCGGCGAAGTAGCGCAGCGGTTCGACCAGGGCCGCTTGCGAGTAGTAGGTGATGTACTGCTTGTCGAACAGGTTGGACACGCCCATGCGCACTGCGCCACGCGGCAACGCGTAATTGAACGTCGCATCCACCAGCGTGTAGCCGCTGAAGCGCTTGTCGGCCTCGTCGAAGGACTGGCTGAAGGCATGCTGGGCCTGCACGAACGAGGAGAGCCTCGGCGTCCACTGCGCCGACCACGAGGCAATCACGCGGTTGGGCGCCACGTTGAGCCCGTCCAGGCGTGCGTCCAGCTGCCCGTCGTTGTCGCTGTCGTAGCGGCCACGGGTGTAGGCGTAGGACAGGCGCAGCCGATGCGCCGCATCCAGGCGATAGCCCAGGCTGGCGTCCACGCCCTGCACGCGGGTCTTTTCGCGGCTCATCATGAAGGCGCCGTTGATCGGCACCACGCGCGTGCCCAGGTCCGAGTTGGACTGGAAGTAGCTCAGGTCCGCATCGAAGGCGCCACGCGTGAGGCGGGTGCCCGCTTCCACGCTCTTGGTCAGGATCGGCTCCAGCGTGCTCAGGCTGGCAACGCGTGTGCCCGGCGTGTTGATCGCGCGCAGCACGCGGCCCACGTCCGGCATGCCGAAACCTTCGGAATAGCTGGTGAAAAAGCTCACACCCTCGACCGGCGTGTAGACCAGGCCGGCGTTGTAGAGGGTCTGGTTGAAGTCGAGCGTGCCGCCTTCGACAGCGACGCGGTTGTAGCGCCACAGCGTCTGGTAGCTGTCGATCTTCAACTCGGCTTCTTCGCGGCGCACGCCGGCATGCAGAGTCAGCTCGGGCAGCAGTTTGTATTCGCCCTGCACAAACAGCGACAGGTTGCGGTAGTCCGATTCGGGCACATAGGTACGCCCGGTGCCGTAGAGATCCTGCTTGCCGGTGTCGGCCAGCAGGTCGACGCCGCCGGTGAGCTTGAGCCGGTTGTCGAGCAGGTCGTCCCTGGTCAGGCTGATCTTGCTGCCCCACTTGGAAGCGACCGAACGCGATTGGTCGTACAAGCTGCCGACCGGTGCAATGCGCGGGTCCTGGAACGTGGACGAGTTGTCGGCGCCGAACAGCCCTTCGAACTCCTGGTTGAACACCATCGCGCTCAGCTGCATGCCGGCCAGATCGTCGTGGGTGTACGACAGGCTGGACGTCAGCACATCGTTCCAGGGCGCGGTGCCTTGCGGGGTGCCGCGCACCGAGGTGGTGGGCAGGCCCTGCGCACGGTTGCCGGCGATGCCGATGTAGTCGTTGTCGTTCTTGATGCGGTAGCGGTTGACGCTGACGCTCAGGCGCTGCGCATCGGTGAGCGCGTAGCCGAGCTTGGCCAGCACGTCGTAGCTCTTGGACGTCATCAGGTCGCCCTGGGTGTTGTCGGCGCCGATCGGCCGGCCCTGTCCGTCCACATACAGGCCCTGGTCGCTGTAGCTGGCCGAGAACAGGTAATCGAGCTTGTCCGCGCGGCCATCCACACGGTAACGCGTCTCGCCGCTGGTGGTTTCCGCACGCGTCTCGGACGTGGGCGCGGTGGCCTGCACGTCGATGTGCTGATTCAGCGAGCCGTCCTGCGGGCGCCGGGTGATGATGTTGATGGTGCCGCCGGTGGCACCCAGCCCGTTGATGGCATTGGCGCCCTGGATGACTTCGATGCGCTCGACCATCGCATAGTCGATGGTGTGCGCTTCGCGCCCGGTGGGGCGGATCGGATTGGACTGCGGCACGCCGTCGATCAGGATCAACGGCGTGCGCCCGCGCAGGGTTTCGCCGCTGCCGTTCATCTTGCCGCGGCTGGGCGTGTACGAGGGAATCAGGTTGGCGAGCACATCGGACGAATTGCTGGAGATCGTCAACTGCTGCTGGATCTGCGCCTTGTCGATGATCAGCACCGTCTGCGGCGACTCGGCCACGGTCATGTTGGAGCGCGAGGCGGCCACCACCACGGTGTCGAGCGTGTCGGTGACGTCCGATTGGGCCGAAGCGGTGGCGGAGGCGAACAGGCAGAGGGTGGCAACGAACGGCATGCCGGCCGATCCATGGGCGGAAAGCTTCATCGAGTAAGAACTCCAGGGCGCTGACGGAGCACGCGGCATGCTCCGCTAGGCAAAGTCAAATGGGAATCGTTCTCGATAGTGTAGCAGGTGCAGTCGCCCGGGTGCCGGGCACGCTACCGGCGGGTGCGCGAGTGCCGGCGTCGCGCCGACCTCCATGCGATGCTCAGCGGCGATCGTGCAGATCCGCACGCTGCGTTGGCATCGCACGTTTACCCAGTGCGTGCTGCAGCGGGAGATGGGCGCCCACGCCCACCGACATGGTGTGGCGCCGGCAATGCACTAGCGGAGCGGATCGAGACGATGCTTGCCGCCGGACTGGCGGTTGCCCGCATCGCGACCGGGATCAGGGCCTGGCCCTGTAGACGACGATGCCCTGCGTGCGGGCGACGTACTCCATGAACGGCGAGTCCACGACCTTTTCGTTTTCCGGGCGCGATGAGGCATTGCGCAACACCGGGCCCCGGTCGGTCATGACGAAGATGCCGACATGGCTGACATCCAGCCCGGGCGCCGGCGAGTACCTGCCCACATAGTCGCCGGTGCGCAGTTGCCGGACCACCGTGCTGTCCACATCGGCGGCGGGGATGTAGGTGATGGACCGCTGCACCAGCGGCAATCCGGGCAGATAGTTGCTGCCGTCGGCCTTGAGGTTGAGTGTCTTGTCCACGCGCACGGCCCTGGGGCTGAGCGTTGCGGTGATGTCGTCGGCAAGTGGGTAGGAACGTGCGACCCAGTCCGAAAAGAAGTGCTTGCGCGAGGTGAAGCCGATGACGCCATCGACGTAGCGGGTGAGGACCACGCGATCGACGAAATCCTGCTGCGAATGGGCGTGGCGCGCCGCTTCGACATAGTCCAGGTAGGTGAAGCAATCCAGGCCCCTGAAGTCGATGATCAGCCGCTCCGGCACGGTGGCCGAGCCCTGCAGCATGTTGGCCTGATACGGCGTGCCGAGAAATTCCGCCGAGAGCAGCTTGATCAGATGCCCCGGACTCAGGCCGCGATGCGTGGATGCCTGGTGCAGCACGCGGTCCAGGGTCTGCAAGGTGTACGGGTCCATGTCAGCGCGCACCGGGCCGGAGGGCGGCACGGTCGCCGATGGCGTGGACGCCTGCACGGGCATATCCGCCGCGCAACCTGCGGCGAGCAACGCGGTCAACATCACGGAGGCAGGCCTGAACATGAGGGCTCCACAAGTTTCCGGGGGAGAAACATCGGCAGGTGAGCTGTGCACGATGCAGACGTGGGCAGCAATGGACACACGCACTGTAGCGCCATCGCCAACGCGCGCTTGAGGCAGCACGCACTTCGGTACGCTGAAACGATCCGGCGAAACTCGCCAGACCGCGCAGGGCCAGGAAATCGCCGCATGGGACGCGTGCAGCACGGCGCGCCATCATTCGGCCTTTCGCGGCAAGCAGGCCGGAAGCGTCGCGACACGCCCAACGCAGCCCGTTGTTGCCTGTCGATGCTGCGCGACGGCGCAGCTCACCCGCGCCGCAACAGCATCTGCGTCATCAGGGCACGCAGCGCCGGCGGCCGCACCGGCTTGGCCAGGAACCCCCAGTCCAGGTCGAGCGCATGTTCACGCAGCGCCGGGTCGGGTTCGGCGGTGACCAGGATGACGCGCGGTTCGCGTTGCCAGCGCGCCACCAATTGCGGCAGCAATATCGGGCCGTAGTGCTCGCCCATGCGCACGTCCAGCAACAGCAGCTCCGGCACCTCGTCGGCGTTGGCGGCGGCCAATGCCTCGTCGGGGCCGCCGGCAAAGTCCACGCGGCATTCCCAGCGTTGCAGCAGCGCGCGGCTGGCCTCGCACACGCGCGGGTCATCGTCCACGCACCACACGCGGCAGCCGTGCAGGATCGGGTCATTGGCGGTTTCAGCGCTGGCGATGGGCGGTGGCAACTGCCTGGCGATGGAGGCGCGCTCGCCCAGCGGCACGGTCACCGAAAACACACTGCCGCTGCCCAGGGTGGAACGCAGGCTGATGCGGTGGCCGAGCAGGCGGCCGATGCGCTCGACGATCGCCAGGCCCAGACCGGCGCCGCGGTCGTTGGCCACGCCGTCGTCCAGGCGCCGGAATTCTTCGAAGATCTCGTCCTGCAAGGCCTCGGGAATGCCGGGCCCCTGGTCATGCACTTCGATGCGCAGCCAGCCGCCGCGACGACGGCAGCCGATCAGCACGCGCCCACGCGGCGTGTAGCGGATGGCGTTGGACAGGAAGTTCTGCAGGATGCGCCGCAGCAGGTTCTCGTCGCTCAACACCACCGCCGAGGTGGGCACCCAGTCCAGCACCAGGCCGCGGTCTTCGGCAAGGATGCCGAACTCGCGGGCCAGGGTTTCCAGCAGCGGGGCGATGGCGAAGTCGCGCACCCGGGTCTTCAGGCTGCCGGCCTCCAGCCGCGAGATGTCCAGCAGGCTGTTGAGGATGGCGTCCTGCGCGGCGAGCGCGCCTTCGATGTTGTCGACCACGCGCGCGCTGCCGGCCTCGCGCACC
Source organism: Xanthomonas sp. CPBF 426 (assembly GCF_903989465.1). NCBI lineage: Bacteria > Pseudomonadati > Pseudomonadota > Gammaproteobacteria > Lysobacterales > Lysobacteraceae > Xanthomonas > Xanthomonas sp. CPBF 426. The sequence goes on along the minus strand of NZ_LR861805.1, from coordinate 3,788,109 downwards.
TGCCCGCGCAGCACCGAGACGAACATGCGTGCGGCGTTGAGCGGTTGCAGCAGGTCGTGCACGGCCGAGGCGACGAAGCGGGTCTTGTAGCGGTTGGCGCTCTCGGCCTCGCGCTTGGCCGCGGCCAGGTCGCGGGTCCGTTCGGCCACGCGGTGTTCCAGCGCATCGGCCAGCGAGCGCAGTTCGCGCGCGGCGTTCTTGTAGCTGGTGATGTCGGCATAGCTGGTGACGAATCCGCCATCGGGCAGCGGATTGCCGCGGATTTCCAGCACCGTGCCGTCTTCCTTCTCGCTCTCGCGCATATGCGGCTTGCCGCTGCGCAAATGGTTCAGGCGGCGCTCGATCGCCGCTTCGATCGGCCCCGGTCCGAGCAGGCCGCGGCGTGCGTTGAAGCGGAACAGGTCTTCGATCGGGCGGCCGATCTTGAGCAGTTCCGGCGGGAAGCGGAACAGTTCCACATAGCGCGAATTCCACGCCACCAGCTTGAGCGCCTCGTCGATCACCACCACGCCCTGCGGCAGGTGTTCCAGGCTGCGGCTCAGGCCGGCATTGGCCTGTTGCGCGGCGGTGACCACGCCATCCTGCGCGGTCCGCAGCTCTTCGGCATGTTGTTGCAGCAGCGTTTCCAGCTCGTGCCGGCTGCGCTGGCGCAGGGCGGACAGGCGCCGCCGCTGCTGCACGAACAACCACAGCAAGGCCAGCGCCAACCATGCACCGGCGGCGGCGATCGCAGCGGCGCGACCGGCCGCCGCGCTGGCGCGGGTATCGTGCAGCAGATGCAGGCGCCAGCCGCTTTCGGGCACCTCCAGGGTCTGCCACAGCACCGGGCCGGCGAGCGGTGGGTCGCTGACCTCGGCCAGCACGCCACCGTTGCCGGTCTGCTCGATCAGCCGGCGCCGCAGCGGCAGCAGGCCCTGATCGGCGTATTGGCGGGTGCTGCGCAATTCGCTGCGGTCGCGCAGGCTCAGCGGCGCCAGCATGCGGTAGCGCCACTGCGGGCGGCTGGCCAGGAACACCACCTGGTGCGCGTCGGAGGCCAGCACGATGTCCGGGGTCTGCAGCCACTCGCGTTCCAGCGCGGCCAGCGCGATCTTGATCACCACCACGCCCTGCACCTGGCCGCCGGCGTCGACGATGGCCTGCGACAGGAAGTAACCCGGCTCGCTGGTGGTCATGCCGATGCCGTAGAAACTGCCGCTGCCGTTGGACAATGCCTGCTGGTAATACGGGCGGAAGGCGTAGTCCACGCCCACGTTGCTGCGCGCCCCGCGCCAGTTGCTGGCAGCCAGTGCCAGGCCGTCGCGGTTGATGAGCGTCAGCGTGGAGGACTGGGTGACGTTGTTGGCGCGCTCGAGTTTGCGATTGAGCCGTTCCACCTGCGCGGCTGATAACGGCCCGGAGACGGCCGCGCGCAGTTCCGGGTCCAGCGCCAGGATCTGCGGCAGGGTGCGATAGCGATCGACGCGTTGCTGCAGGGCCTGCGCATACAGGCGCAGCTGACGCCGCACGGTGGCGCTTTCCTCGTGCAGGGCGTTCTGTTCGACAAAGTGCCCGGCCGCCAGCATGGCCACCAGCATGCCGCCCAGCACGATGGTCAGGGTGAGCAGCAGACGGCGGCGTTGCGAGGCGTACATGCCGACAAGTATGGCGGTGCGCCGCTGCATCGTGCAGCTATCGGCACCGGGCCTGCGCCAGGCGCCGACACCGCCGCAGCCAAACGCATGCGGCCGCATCCCCGAAAGGAGGCGGCCGCAGGGGCACGTGCGCTGGTGTGGGTTGCCGCCTTGGCGCGTCGAAGCGAAGGCAGCGCGCGGCCGACCAGGCCCGGGTTAGCTGTGCGCCATCACGCTCAGAACTGCACCTGCGCGCGCAGCTCCATCACGTGCGGGGTTTCATGCACGCCGTTGCGCGTGGCATCCACCCAGCTGTAGTTGGCCTGGAACTTGAAGTGGCTGGTGAGGTACCAGTTGGCGCCGATGGTGGTGTCGTGCTGGCGGCCGCCGCTGACGCGGTTGTCTTCCAGGTCCAGGCGGCTGTAGCGGGCGGTCAGCTCGACCGCGCCGTAGTCGTGCGCCGGCTTGATGTTGCCCGGTACGCCGCCGGCATAGCTGCGCGACTCGCCGGTCAGCGTCCAGGTGCCATAGAGGTACTGGCCCTGCGCGATGTAATGCGGCTGGTTGTCGTTACGTGCCACCTCGGCGCGCAGAGCTTCGCTCTGCAGCGAGAACGGGCCGTGGATCCACACCGCTTCCACGCCGGCGCGGATCACATGGTCCACGTCGAGAATGGTGCCGGTGTCGATCAGGCGCACGTCGGTCAGGCCGGCTTCCGGGCGGGCACGCAGGCGCACGCGCGGGCTGAACGACACGCCGCGGCCGTCGCTGAAGCCACGCGGGTTTTCCACCGAGCCGGCCAGGCCCAGGTGCAGCACATTGCCTTCGGCCTTGAACGGGGTCCAGGCGGCATGCACGGCCTGGGTGGTGCCCGGGTTGTCGCCCTGCAGATCCTTGCCGCCGTACGCGCCGGCCTGCAGCAGATACTGCTGGCGCTCCAGCGTCCATTCCACGCCGGTACGACGGCCCTGGAACACCGCCTGGACCGGCAGGCCCAGTTCCATGAAGCTGCCCGCACGCGAGCTCTGCACCGCTTCCAGGCCCACCGGCACCTTCATGTAGCCCAGCCGCACGCGACCGTAATCCTGGCCGAACACGGCCTTGGTCTCGACGCGGAAGAACACGTCCAGCCACAGCTTGGCTTCGAAGTCGAAATACACCATGGCGTCGTAGACGCCCTTCTTCTTGAGGGTGGCGCCGAACTCCTTGCGGCGGAAGTCGGTGCGGTCTTCCAGGCGATCGTCGCCGGAGAAGTTGTTGTCGTCGTAGGCGTAGTTGCCGGTCAGGCCGAGCTCGGTGCCATCACCGAAGGTGTACTTGGTGGGCCAGTTTTCCAGCGAGGTGGCCGCATTGGCGGCTGCGGGCGCGGCGGCGATGGCCAACGCGAGAACGAGCGGATTGAGGCGCATAGGTGTGGTCTTCGGCAAGGAGAAAGGGCCGGGCGTCCTGCCATGGCGGTCGCACTGAACAGCTTCAGCAAGCGCGCAGGTTCCGGACGGCCAACGACACAACAATCGGTGTCTGCGTTAAATGGGATTAACGGCCGGTGGCGACGCCGCTGAAGTGTAAGGCGACGTTCAGCCCGGCGACAGTGCGTAGTACCAATGGGCTATCGGCCCGGGCTGCGACGTACGGCCAGAATGCCCGCACCGGGTGCCTGCTCAGGCCCCCTCTATGTTCCCTCGGAGTGGTGTCATGCACATCAGCAAGCCTGCCGGCCCCTTGCCGGCGCCCGTCCCCTTTTACCGTCAGCTGTATTTCCAGGTGGTGGTGGCGATCGTCCTGGGTGCCCTGCTGGGCCACTTCGAGCCGGCCTTCGCCGAAAGCCTCAAGCCGCTGGGTGATGCCTTCATCAAGCTGGTGAAGATGATCATCGCCCCGGTGATCTTCCTGACCATCGTCACCGGCATCGCCGGTATGACCCACCTCAAGACGGTGGGCCGGGTCTTCGCCAAGTCGATGACCTACTTCCTGTTCTTCTCTACGTTGGCGTTGATCGTGGGCATGATCGTGGCGCACGTGGTGCAGCCCGGCGCCGGCATGAACATCAATCCGGCCGAGCTGGACCAGAGCGCGGTCAACACCTACGTGCAGAAGTCCCACGAGCTGAGCCTGGTCGGCTTCCTGATGGACATCATCCCGGCCACGCTGGTCAGCGCGTTCGTCGATGGCAACATCCTGCAGGTGCTGTTCGTGGCGGTGCTGTTCGGGATCGCGCTGGCCCTGGTCGGCGAGCGTGGCCAGCCGGTGCTGAGCTTCCTGGAAGCGCTGACCGCGCCGGTGTTCCGCCTGGTGCACATGCTGATGAAGGCCGCGCCGATCGGTGCATTCGGTGCGATCGCCTTCACCATCGGCAAGTACGGGGTGGAATCGCTGGTCAACCTGGCCTGGCTGGTGGGCTCGTTTTACCTGACCTCGCTGTTCTTCGTGCTGGTGATCCTGGGCATCGTCTGCCGTCTGTGCGGCTTTTCGGTGCTCAAGCTGATCCGCTATCTCAAGGCCGAGTTGCTGCTGGTGCTGGGCACCTCTTCATCGGAGTCGGCGCTGCCATCGCTGATGGAGAAGATGGAAAAGGCCGGCTGCGAGAAGTCGGTGGTGGGCCTGGTGGTGCCGACCGGCTACTCGTTCAATCTGGATGGCACCAACATCTACATGACCCTGGCCGCCTTGTTCATCGCCCAGGCCACCAACGTGGACCTGACCCTGGGCCAGCAGATCACCCTGCTGGCGGTGGCGATGCTCAGCTCCAAGGGTGCGGCCGGCGTGACCGGCGCCGGCTTCATCACCCTGGCCGCCACGCTGTCGGTGGTGCCGGACGTGCCGGTGGCCGGCATGGCGCTGATCCTGGGCGTGGACCGCTTCATGAGCGAGTGCCGCTCGCTGACCAACTTCATCGGCAACGCGGTCGCCACGGTGGTGGTGTCGCGCTGGGAAAATGCGCTGGACCGCGATCAGCTCAAGCTGGTGCTGGATGGCGGCTCGCCGCCGCTGCAGGCACCGGTGGCCTCGACCGACGTCGTCGCCCCGATCAGCGCGCGCTGATGCTTCCTACGGCCCTGCATTCCGTCGGCGCTGCCGGCGGGATGCAGGGCCGTTTCCACATCCAGCCAGCACTGGCCGCAATGCATGCCGCGTTGTGGCATGCGATCTTCCTGCCGCCGCGACAGCTGCGCGACAGGCCCATGTTCAGGCAGGGGGGTAGAATTCAGCCCTCCTGCGCCTTCGAGACCCACAACGCCGATGTCCAACGACGACTTCAAACAGGCCGCCCTCGACTACCACCGCCAGCAGCCGGCCGGCAAGATCAAGGTCACCGCGACCAAGCCGATGCTGACCCAGCGCGACCTGTCGCTGGCGTATTCGCCGGGCGTGGCCTTCGCCTGCGAGGCGATCGTCGAAGAACCCACCCAGGCCAGCGAGCTGACCGCGCGCGGCAATCTGGTGGCGGTGATCACCAACGGCACCGCGGTGCTGGGCCTGGGCAACATCGGCCCGCTGGCGTCCAAGCCGGTGATGGAAGGCAAGGGCGTGCTGTTCCAGAAGTTCGCCGGCATCGACGTGTTCGACATCGAGATCAACGAGAACGACCCGGACAAGCTGGTCGACATCATCGCCAGTCTGGAGCCGACCTTCGGCGGCATCAACCTGGAAGACATCAAGGCGCCGGAGTGCTTCATCGTCGAGCGCAAGCTGCGCGAGCGCATGAACATCCCGGTGTTCCATGACGACCAGCACGGCACCGCGATCATCGTCGGCGCCGCCGTGCTCAACGCGCTGGTAGTCACCGGCAAGAAGATCGAAGAGGTCAAGCTGGCCACCACCGGCATGGGCGCGGCCGGCATCTCCTGCGTCAACATGCTGGTCTCTCTGGGCCTGAAGCCGGAGAACATCCTGGCGCTGGACCGCGATGGCGTGATCCACACCGGCCGCACCGACCTGGACCCGGACAAGCAGCGCTACGCGCGCGACACCGACAAGCGCACCCTGGCCGAGATCGTCGAGGGCGCGGACATCTTCCTGGGCCTGTCGGCGGCCGGCATCCTCAAGCCGGAAATGGTCGCCACGATGGCGCGCCAGCCGGTGATCTTCGCGCTGGCCAATCCCAACCCGGAAATCACCCCGGAAGCGGCCAAGGCGGTGCGCCCGGACTGCATCATCGGCACCGGCCGCTCGGACTACCCGAACCAGATCAATAACGTGCTGTGCTTCCCGTACCTGTTCCGCGGTGCGCTGGACGTGGGCGCCACCGGCATCAACGAAGAAATGAAGATCGCCTGCGTCAAGGCGATCGCGGCGATGGCACGGCGCGAGGCCTCCGACCTGGGCGCGGCCTACGGCGGCGAAACCCCGAGTTTCGGCCCGGAATACCTGATTCCGCGTCCGCTGGACCCGCGCCTGCTGGTGGAGCTGTCGTCCGCCGTTGCGCAGGCGGCGATGGATTCGGGCGTGGCCACGCGCCCGATCGCCGACATGGAGGCCTACCGCGACAAGCTCGGCCAGTTCGTCTACCGCACCAGCCTGATGATGAAGCCGGTCTACGACCGTGCGCGCGCCGACAAGCAGCGCGTGGTGTATGCCGAAGGCGAAGAGGAAGTGGTGCTGCGCGCGGTGCAGAACGTGGTCGACGAAGGCCTGGCCTTCCCGATCCTGATCGGCCGCCCGGACGTGATCGAAGCGCGTATCGAACGCATGGGCCTGCGCCTGACCGCCGGTGTGGATTTCGAGATCACCAACATCCTCGACGATCCCCGCTTCAACGAATACTGGCAGTACTACCACGCGCTCACCGAGCGTCGCGGCGTGACCGTCACTGCCGCCAAGGAGCTGATGCGCTCGCGTCCGACCCTGATCGCCGCGGTGATGGTGGCGCGTGGCGAAGCCGATGCGATGCTGTCCGGCGTGGTCGGCCGCTTCCACAAGAAGCTGGGCTACGCACGCAGCGTTATTCCGCTGGAACCGCGGGTGAGCTCCACCTCGGCGATGACCGGCGTGATCAACCAGCTGGGCGTGTTCTTCTTCCTGGACACGCATGTGCAGGAAGACCCGACCGTGGAGCAGGTGGTCGAAGCGACGCTGCAGGCCGCGTACCGCCTGAAGCTGTTCGGCATCGAACCCAACATCGCGCTGCTGTCGCACTCCAACTTCGGCAGCCACGACTCGCGCGATGCGCTGAAGATGCGCCAGGTGCGCGAGGCCCTGCTCAAGCGCAAGCCCGAGCTCAACATCGATGGCGAAATGCAGGGCGACACCGCCTGGGACGAAGCACTGCGCAAGCAGATCATGCCCAACAGCACGCTCAAGGGCCGCGCCAACCTGTTCGTGCTGCCGAACCTGGAAGCGGCCAACATCGCCTACAACCTGGTGCGCGTGTTCACCGACGGCGTGGCGATCGGCCCGATCCTGATGGGCATCTCCAAGCCGGTGCACATCCTCACCACCAGCGCCACTTCGCGCCGGGTGATGAACATGACCGCGATCGCGGCGGTGGATGCGCAGATCCGCCGGCAGCGCGATGCCGAGAAGAACGCCAGCGAAAAAAGTAGCGGTTGAGATCCCCCCACCGGGAAGACATCAAAGACCGATCCGCGAGCGGCACCAGACGCACCGCGCCAAGCCCCTCTCCTCCCGGGGCGACAAGGCACTGCTTGCGCGCCACTGGCACGCGTGCCTTGAAGCGCCCGCGCCGCAAGCGCGGGCCGGGGCGCGGAGCGGGGGTTGGGGCGAGGGTACGGCTCACCAGCGCTGCTGACATCGCGGTGGGACCTCGCTCCGGCAGCACCCGTGCGAATCCGTCGATTGCGTGAGCGGGTGCCTGCATCCTGCAGTCGCCTGCCTGCAGAAAGCAGCATAATCAGCGCTGCGAGACCGGCGCCTCAACGCACCGCAGGTTCCGCCCCCAGCAACTCGATCTCCGCCAGCTGCACTTTCGCGGGCGCACTGAATCGCAGCCGATACTCGGTATACGCACCAGGTGTGGCAATACGAAACGGCCGCGTCTGCAACGGCCAGTCGAACGCTTCCTCAAGGCGCTGATCGACCACCGTCCACGCACCATCGGCCGTACGCGCTTCCAACGTCCAGCCACTGGCCGCAATGGCCGCGTTGCCGTTGGTCAGTGTGTAGAGCGTGGGCGTGCCGCGCGCCATGCCACTGAGCGTCAGCGTCGATGTCGATGCAACTGCAGCGACGGTTCCCGCATCGTCGTCATGCAGGGCAGCGACCTCGCCACCATCGGCCAGCGTGATGCGCGCCGTGTCTCCGAGCACATCACGTAACGGGGCAGGGCGCTTGCCCGCAGGGGTCAGCGACGGTGGCGCATCGTTCGGCCCGGTGCCCCAGCGCGAGGGCGCAGGCCCCATCACGAAGTCCAGCGTCGCCCCCCTGGCGATGTCCGCATGCGGCAACCATGTCTTGCGCCAGGGCTTTCCGTTGACCTTGAGCGATTGCACGTACACGTTCTGCGGCGAATTCTGCGGTGCATTGACCGTCAGCGTCCCGCCATCGGGCAACCGCACGCTGGCATGCTTGAACAGCGGTGAGCCGATCACGTATTCCGGCGCACCCATGCGCAACGGATACAGGCCCAGTGCCGCGAACAGATACCACGCCGACATTTCGCCGTTGTCCTCATCACCGGGATAGCCCTGGCCGATCTCGCTGCCCAGGTACAGGCGTGCCAGGATCTGGCGGGTAATGCGTTGCGTCTTCCACGGCTGCCCGGCGTACAGATACATCCACGGGATATGGTGGGCGGTCTGGTTGCTGTGCGCATACATGCCCATCCGCACATCGCGCGCTTCGGTCATCTCGTGAATGGTGTTGCCGTAGGAGCCGGCGAACCTGGCCTCGGCGGTCTCGGGGGTGGCAAAGAACGTATCCAGTTTCGCTGCCAGGCCCACGCGTCCTCCATACAACGCCGCCAGGCCTTCACCGTCGTGCGGTGCGGTGAATGCAAACGTCCAGCCGCTGGACTCGGTGTAATCGTGGCCCCACACGCGCGGGTCGTACCGTGCCGCGTCCACGCGCCAGTGGCCGTTCGGTGTGCGGCCCTGGAAAAAACCGATCGCCGGATCGAACAACGCCGAATAGCCCGCCGCGCGCTGACGAAAATAAAGTGCCTCGGTCGTGTAACGCTCGCGCGCCGTGGCCGTCTTTGCCTGTCCGGCCAGCGCATCGGCCATGTTGGCGATACCGAAATCGTTGAGCGCGCCCTCCATCGACCACGACATGCCTTCGTGCGTATCGGTATCGGCATAACCGCGAAAGGTCGAACGCGCCATGCCCTTGCGGCCGACGTGCCTGTCGGGCGCCACCACGGTGGCGTTCTTGCGCGCGGCAACGTATGCCTCGGCCGGATCGAAGCCCTGCACGCCCTTGCGCCAGGCATCGGCAAACGCCACGTCGGAACTGGTGCCGACCATCAGATCGGCATAGCCGGGCGACGACCAGCGCGCCACCCAGCCGCCCGCGCGCGACTGCTCCAGAAAGCCTTGCACCAGCGCGCCGGCAGCGTCGGGGGCGAACAAGGCATACGCCGGCCACGCAGTGCGGAAGGTGTCCCACAAGCCGTTGTTGACGTAGACCCGGCCATCGCGGATCGGCGCGAAACTGCGCACCGCGCTGCCGTCGATGTTGTCGTCCGACCAGCTGCTCTGGCTGGCGTAACGCCAGTCCGGGGCACTGGCGCTGCCGACATTCTCATGGCCGGAGTTGGGATACAGGTGCAGCCGGTACAGGTTGGAATACAGCGTGGTCTTCTGCTCGGCGGTGGCGTCGGGCACCTCCAGGCGCCCCAGCAACGCATCCCAGGCGTCCTGCGCCCGCGCGGCGACTTGCTCGAATGTTGTCTGTGGTGCGATTTCCAGTGCCAGGTTGTGCCTGGCCTGCTCGAGCGAGATCAGCGAGGTGGCGATGCGCATCTGCACTTGCCGGGTGCTGCCGGCAGCGAACTTGATCCAGCCGGTGGGCCGGCCGGTGTCGCTCAGGCCGCTGGTTTCCCACGGCGTATCGAAGCTGGCATGGACATACATGCGCGTGGCGCCGGTCGACAGCCCGCTACGCACATCGGTGTAGCCGGAGAGTGTCTGTGTCGCCGCATCCAGCCGCAGCCCGCCGCGCGCGTCCACATTGTCGAACACCAGATTGGCATCGCCCTGCGCCGGGAAGCGAAAGCGGAACAACGCGGCATGGTCGGTCGGCGCAATCTCGGCCTGGATCCCGTTGTCCAGCTGCACCGCGTAGCGATAAGGGCGCGCAGTTTCATTGGTGTGCGAAAACGCCAGCGCACGCTGTCGGCGATCGGCTGGCGGCACGCCGGCCGCCAGCGACGGCATCACCTGAAAGGTCTGGCGGTCGCCCATCCACGGGCTGGGCTGATGGCTGAGCGACAACGCCTGCAGGCGCGGGCGATTGTCCGCATCGTTGTGTTCGTTCCAGCGATACAGCCAGGTCAGCGTGCCCGCATCGGTCACCGGCGTCCAGAAGTTGAAGCCATGCGGCACCGCGGTTGCCGGGAAATTGTTGCCGCGCGAGAACGTGCCATTGGACTGCGTGCCGCGCGTGGTCAGCACCCAATCCGACGGACGCGTTGCCGGCGTGAGCGGTACCACGGCAATGGCGATATCGTCGATCCAGCCGGCACCGGGCGCGCCTGCCGGCGGTGCAACTTCCAGCTCGATCGCACGCACATGGCGCCCACGCAGACCGGCCACGTCACCCAGCCGCACCGCCTTGCGCGCCCATTGCTGCGGATACAGCGTCTTCGACTCGCCTTGCGCCCGCGCACCGAGCGCGACGCCATGTTGATCCCGCGCAGCACTGGCCGACACGCGTGTGCCGTCGTCCAGCAGCAGGTCCAGCGACACATAGGTCGATGCCACATGCTCGCCACCCAGGCTCTCGGGCAATACCAGCCAGGACAGCGTGGTATCGGCACCGATCGGGATATCGCCGGTCAACAAGGTGCGCCGCCCACCTGCGCCACGACTGTCGTACCGCAGGGCATGCGCACCGCTGTAGCCGGCGTTCGGCTTGGCCGCATACGGCGCGGCCGGACCGGTGCCGATGGCAATCTGCACATCGCCCGCCGCCGCGCTCACCGGCAACGGCTGGCCGGCTTCGAACGAGGTCGACAACCCGGTCGCCGCACTCACCGATAACGGCGCAGCGACGCCCAGGGCAACGACCAGCCGGAACCACAGGTCACGCGGATGCAGCAACACAACAGACGAGGTCACGTGGCGATGTCTCCTTGGGTGCGATGCTGCAGGGCAGGTCCGGCCTGCCGAGGCAGGCGAGCCGGGCACGCGCACGCCGGGGCGGTGCGCCATTGTCCGGCGATGATAAGCGCGATGTCCGGGTGTGGCTGCCTGGCGCTGCCGGCCCAGCAAGGGCCAGGCCAGCCGGGGCTGCCGCATCGCTCCCCGACGCTGGCGGCGCCCGGGCGGCTGTTGAGAGCATCACCACCCGAACCGGTATGGCCGGTCAATGGGCCGATCACCACGCAGGCTGCTAGAATCCGCGCTCTGCCTTGTCTCTACGATCGTGCCGCCATGAGCCAGACCGCCACCGCGCCCGCCAATGCCGAATCGCGCTACACCGTGCATCGCGGCGATCTGCCGCTGAGCTGCCCGACGCCGCAGATGGCGTTGTGGAACTCGCATCCGCGCGTGTATCTGCCGATCGAAGACGAGCCCAACTGCGAAGCCAAGTGCCCGTATTGCGGCGCGCTGTTCGTGCTCGCCGACTGATCCTGGCCGGATGCACCGCCTGACCGTGGTGCAACTGCTGCCGGCGCTGCAGTCCGGCGGCGTCGAGCGCTCCACCCTGGAAATCGCCGCTGCGCTGGTGCGCGCCGGCCACCGCGCGGTGGTGGTCTCGGCCGGCGGCCGCCTGGTCCAGCCGCTGCTGGAGGCGGGCGGCGAACATCTCACCCTGGATATCGGACGCAAGTCGTTGCTGACCTTGCGTCACGTGGTCGGCCTGCGCCGGCTGTTCGCCGAACTGGGGGCCGACATCGTGCATGCACGTTCGCGCCTGCCGGCCTGGCTGGGCTGGTACGCGTTGCGCGGCATGCCGCAGGCCACCCGGCCGCGCTTCGTCACCACCGTGCACGGGCTCAACTCGCCCAGCCGCTACAGCGCGGTGATGACCTATGGCGAGCGGGTGATCTGCGTCTCGCAGACGGTGCGCGAGTACGTGTGCACGCACTATCCGCAGACCGACACCGCGCGCCTGCGCACGATCCCGCGCGGCGTCGATATCGCCCAGTTTCCGCGTCGCCCGCAGCCGGACCGCCGCGCGCGCAGCTGGGCACAGACCGTGCTGCCCGGCTTGCCGGCCGATGCACCACTGCTGCTGCTGCCCGGGCGCGGCACGCGCCTGAAAGGGCACGCCGACGGCCTGCAATTGCTCGCCGACGTGCGCGCTGCCGGCGTGCCGGCCTGGTTGTGGCTGCCGGGTGCACGCGAGCCGGGCCGTGATGCCTATCTGCGCGAGCTGGAAGCAGAGGCCGCCAGACTGGGCGTGGCCGATGCGGTCGCCTTCACCGAACCCACCGCACGCATCGCCGAGGCCTATGCCGCCAGCGATCTGGTGCTGCAGCTGTCGCGCAAGCCCGAGGCCTTCGGCCGCACCGTGGTGGAGGCCCTGTCGGTGGGCCGGCCAGTGCTGGGTTGGGCGCACGGCGGCGTCGGCGAGCTGCTGGCCGAGTTGCAACCCGGCGGCGCTGTGCCGGCCTTCGATGCCCATGCCTTGCGCACCCAGGCGCTGCAGTTGCTACGGCAGGCGCCGACACCGCCCGCCGTGCTCCCCTATACGTTGCAGGCCATGCAAGCGGCCACCCTGAAGGTCTATGACGAACTCCGCCGCTGAGGCCATCCCACCCGCGTCCGCGCTGACCCCCGACGCCGGTCGCTGGGCGCCGCTGTGGGTGCTCCTGTTCGTGGCGCTATGGCCCACGCCCGGGCTGGCCGAGACGGTGTTGTCGCTGGGCGCGCTGTTTGCGGCCTACCGCCTGCTGCATGCGCGGTTCCGTGGCGGCACCCGGCTGCTCAGTGGTGCGGCCTGGGCGCTGACCAGCGTGCTGTTCTTCGCGTACTGGTTGCCGCAGATGCTGTCGGCGTTCGATGCGGTGGACGTGGGGCGCGCGCTGCGCAAGTCGGCCACCGATCTGCGCTATCTGCCGTTCATGTGGTTGTGCGCGATCGCGGTGGCCAATGCGCAGCGGCGTCGGCGCACCTTCACCGGCCTGGCGGTGATCGGCGGGGTGTGGACACTGGATGCGCTGCTGCAGGCCGTGTTCGGCAGCAGCCCGTTGTTCTTCGGCCTGGATCAGATCAAACAGCTGATCAGCGGGCATGGTCTGTGCACGCCGCAGGAGCTGGCCCTGGTCGACCGCCTCAGCGGCGTGCTGGGGCCGTGCAATCTCAAGTTCGGTCAGACGCTTGCGAGCCTGTCGCCCTTCCTGCTGCTGGCACTGGGGCGGCGCAATGCCTGGGCCTGGGCGGGCGCTGCGGCGGCGGTCGGCGTGGTGCTGGTGCTGGCGGGGTCGCGGGCCTCGTGGATCACCTACGGCGTGATCGTGCTGCTGTCCGGCTGGCAGTTGCTGGGTGGCCGCCGCCTGCTTGCGGTGGCGGTGGTTGGCGCGCTGCTGGCGGCCGGCGTGGTAGCGGTGGCGCCGCAGGCGCGCGAGCGGATCCAGCGCACCGCGCTGGCCTTCAGCGATGACCAGCAGGGCGTCGACCAGGCCTTGTCCGGGCGTGCGCAGATCTGGGGCGCAGCGCTGTGCATGATCCACGCGCATCCACTCAATGGGGTGGGCGCCCGCGGCTTCCGGCAGGCGTATCCGGCCTGCAATCCGGCACCCGCGCAGGCGCCGGCCTGGGGCGATGGGCCGGCCTTCCATGCGCACCAGATCGTGCTGGAAATCCTGGCCGAAACCGGGGTGATCGGGTTGCTGCTGTGGCTGGCCGGTGCGGCGCAGGCCTGGCGCGCGTGGCGCTATTCCAGCCTGGCCGCGCGCGAGCAGGCACGCCCGGCGATGATCGCACTGGTGGCCACGGTGTTCCCGCTCAACACGCATCTGGCGTTCTATTCCAGCTTCTGGGGCGGGCTGAGCCTGATGCTGGCCGGCCTGTATGCCGGTGCCTTGCTCAACGACGACGCAGATCAGCCGCCGCCGCGCTGATTCTCCCTGCATCTTGCGGTGCTGCGGCGGCAGGCGCCGCCTGCATCCAGATACGCGATATCAACGATAAAAATCGCTGCGCCCACCCGGTTGGCGTTTGAAGCGCCGATGGATCCACAGGTACTGGTCCGGCGCCTCGCGCACCATGTCCTCGATCGCCGCATTGACCTGCGTGGTATCGGCGATCACATCGTCGGAAGGGATGTCTGCCAGCGGCGGTGCGATCTTGAGGAGGTAGCGGCCCCCTTCGCGCCGGTGGAAGTACGGCACCACCGCGCAACCGGTCAGCCGCGCCAGCTGGTGGGTGGCGGTGATGGTGGAGGCCGGATGCCCGAAGAACGGCACGAACACGGTGTCCTTGCCGCGCATGTCCTGATCCGGCGCGTACCACAGGAAACCGCCGCGCTTGAGGTGCTTGATGGTGGCGCGCAGATCCTCGTTGGCGAACATGTGCGTGGCATAGCGCAGTCGCCCGCGCTTGACCGCCCACTCGAACACCGGGTTGCGATGCCTGCGGTACATGCCGGCCAGCGGCACGTAATCGCATAGCAGCCGCCCGCACATCTCCAGCGTCATGAAGTGGCCGGACACCAGCAACACGCCGCGTTTTTGTTCCTGCAGGCGCTGCAGGTGTTCCAGCCCTTCGACCTGCACGCCCGGGCGGATCGCATCGATGCTGCCCCACCAGGCGCGCGCGAATTCGAACAGGCCCACGCCCAGCGCATCGAAACTGTCGCGCAACAGCCGCGCCCGCCAGGCATCGTCCTGTTCGGGAAAACACAGCTTGAGGTTGACCTCGGCAGCGCGCCGACGCGTGCCGGCCAGGCGCATCGCGATCCAGCCCACGCCACGCCCCAGCGCACGCTGCAGCATCCAGGGCAGGCGTCCGGCGATCACCATGACGGCAAGGGCCAGGTACATCGGCCAGTGCCTGGGATTGCGCAGGGAAGGGCGGACAGCGACGTTGGCGGGCTCGGACATGGGCCAATTCTAAGGGATCATGCGCGCGCGGCAGCGTGTACATGCGCACGCCGCAACGCTCCCGTATCCTGCACCGATGCGGAAAGACCCGATCGAATGGCTGTTGCGCGGACTGTACTCGGCGCTGTTGTACCTGTTGCTGCCGGTGACGGTGTACCACCTGGTGTGGCGCGGTTTTCGCGTCCGCGAATACTTCAACCGCTGGAACGAGCGCTATGCCTCCTACACGCACGCCTGCGGTCGCCCGCGCGTGTGGGTGCATGCGGTGTCGGTGGGCGAGGTCAATGCCGCCGCGCCGCTGGTCAACGCCTTGCGTGCGCAGCGCCCGGATATCCGTTGGGTCATCACCACCATCACCCCCACCGGCTCCGAGCGCGTGCGCGCGGTCTGGGGCGATGCGGTGGACCACGTGTATCTGCCCTACGACGTGCCCGGCAGCGTCGGTCGCTTCCTGGAGCATTTCCGCCCGCGCCTGGCGTTGATCCTGGAAACCGAGCTGTGGCCGAACATGTTGTTCGGCTGCCGCGACCGCGGGATTCCGGTGTACATCCTCAACGCGCGGCTGTCGGCGCGCTCGCTGCGTGGCTATCGCCTGCTGGCACCGTTGATCAGCCGCGCGCTGCGCACCGTCACTTGCGTAGCGGCACAGTCGCACGACGATGCCGAACGCTTCGTCACGCTGGGTGCGCGGCCCGACCAGGTGATCGCGCTGGGCAATCTCAAATTCGATATCGCCGCGCCTGCGCAGCTGCAGGCCCTGGTCACGCAGTTCCACACGCACGTGCCGGCCTCGCGGCCGGTGTGGATTGCCGCCAGCACGCACGAAGGCGAGGAGGCGGCCGTGGCTGACATCCATGCGCGCCTGCTGCTGCAGTTTCCGGATCTGCTGATGTTATGGGCGCCGCGCCACCCCGAGCGCTTTCCCAAGGTCGAGGCCGTGGCGCGCGAGCGTGGCTGGGCCGTGTCCACGCGTAAAAGCCAGCAATGGCCGCAGGCGCGCGACAAGGTGTTTGTCATCGATACCCTGGGCGAGCTGATGAGTTTCTACGCCTGTGCACAGGTCGCCTTCGTCGGCGGCAGTCTGCAGCCGATCGGCGGGCACAACCTGCTCGAGCCGGCGGCAGTCGGCACGCCGGCCGTCACCGGCCCGCATCTGCACAATTTCTCGGAGATTTCGCGGCGCATGCGCGAGGCCGAGGCGGTGACCATCTGCGAAGATGCCGACAGCGTGTACCACGATCTGGCGCGCCTGCTCGGCGACCCTGTCCAGCGTGAAGCGATGGCCGCGGCAGGGCTGGCACTGGTCGCCAACGGCAAGGGCGCGGTGGCGAGGACGCTGGTGCAGATCGCGCCGCACCTGCCGCCGGTGGTGAGCGAGGGTGCCGTGTCCTGAGAATGTGGTTATACGATATCAGCCTGGCTGGCAGCAACTGCCGGTGCAACATCCACAGAGTAAACGAAGCAAATAGGGGCAGCATTTCCGCGTTGTTCTGGGCTAGGCCGTGATTGCGGACCTTGGCGTAGCTCAACTGGCGCTTTGATCACTCGAAATGGGTGCTCCGCCATCGCGCGAACGTGACTTTGAGTTTTTCAAGCGCTGTTCTCGAGCACGCTCACTCTTGTTGTCGATGTTTGAATCGTCGATTCTGGCGACGATGAAGAATGCAGCCCAGCAGTCCTACCGTTTTTCGTATTTTACGCACCCGTGTGTAGTCGCTTTCGCTGAACACTGGTCTCTTTGCCATGCATCACCATGGCATCGGTAACATCAGTAGCTGGGCAACGGACGTGGTGCACCGCCCCGGACGACTCCTCCATGCCGATAGACCGCTTCCCAAGCGAAAATTCTTGGAAGCAATCGCTGCAGTCGCCGGCGCATGCGATCCAGTGTAGTGCATTGAATGCCGCGCGTAGTGCTTGCTCGGGCTGCGGTACCTGTGCATCCATTAGTGTTAAAAAGAGCCGCAAGGAATAAATTTCAGTCAGAGATATCTGTCGGATATGATCATGGATGCTTTGTCCAGATAGGTTGGTCTGACAGTAGTGAAGTTAGTATATTGCTTTATGGTGTTGTTGTGACATTTCCCGGGCAGCGTTTACCTTGTCACTACCGAGTGCGTTTTTTAGGTGGCGGAGGTTCGGTATTCTGGGCCGGTGTGCTCAAGCAGAACGCGGGTTGATCAGACATCATTTTCCCGCGTTCTGCCGTTCGTGGCACGTAGGTTATGGGGACGCGCAGATTGTGTAGATATTTATGATCGTCGGTCCGTTTACATAACCGTAGGTGCGCCAACCATTGCCGTTCGGGTAGCTTCCTACCGGTGAAAACCGACCCGCATTCATGACCACCTGTCTGGTGTTTATGTTGTTGTTCTCTGGCAATCCTCCAACAAATTGGACGCTGTTCGGATCGCCAGTATTCCACCCACCAGAGATGGGGGTGAAACCACCAGGGCACTGTGGAGTGGCATCGACGGTCTGGGCGCCTGATGAGCTCGTATGTGCTTCCACTACAGTCTGGTAAGTAGCGGCTTGGACAGATGAAACGGCTAGCAATGAGACTGCAGCAAAAAACGGCAAAAGCAGGGTCTTCATAACAGCTCCATATTATCGGGAGATGCCGGGATGATATTACTCAGAGTTCCGCAGGTAAGCGGCCCTCTTCACCACGTCCGGTAGATGTAGGCTCGCACTTAAATGGAATGTTCTATGTAGGTTTGTGCCGAGGTGTGGTGTCAGATTTCCCCTAGGTGTTGATTGGTGCTAGCTATTTCGGGGGGGGGTATATAAAGATTAAGTGAAAAATTCGTTTTATGCTAAAAAATATATTTCGATTGCGAACAATTGCATGTTCCGATGAGTGACCGGAAGGCTAGTAGCTCCTGACCATTCTATAATCGTAATTTTCTACCTATGGTCTCTCACAATAACTAGACATACATGGAAGTCAGTTTTCGTCAGACTACGCTTTGGGACAGGTATCGAGAATTTCGCGCATAAAAAAGGCGGGCTTGCGCCCGCCTTTTCAGTCACATGTCGGCTTGCGTTACTGCAGCGAGCCACTGCCCTGCAGCTTGGACTCGGCATCCTGCGACAGCAGCCGGTTCACATCCTGCAGGTCGGTGATGTTGAGCTTGCCGATCGCCTGGCCCAGCAGCAGGCGGTTCTGCAGGAAGGTGTAGCGCGACTGTGCATAGTTCAGCTGCGCCTGGAACAGGGTGCGCTGGTTCTGTACCACGTCCAGCACGGTGCGCGTGCCGACTTCCAGGCCGACCTGCGAGGCGTCGTATGCGGCCTGGGCGGAGACCACGGCCAAGCGACGGGCTTCCACTTCGCTGATGCCGGCAACCACGGTCTGGTAGGCATTGCGCGTATTGCGGTCCAGCGCGCGCTTCTGCTGCTCGTAGGTGTCCTGCTGGATATCGCGGCGTGACAACGCCTGGCGCACGGCCGACTGGGTGGCACCGCCGGCAAAGATCGGAATCGACAGCGTAAGGCCGATCGAATCGGTGTCGATATCGCGACCCTGCGTGGTGAAGTTGCCCGCGGCCTGGTCAGCCGCCGCCTGGCCGCCCCAGCTATTGCTGCGGCCGACATTGGCGCCGAGGTTCAAGGTCGGGTAATGGCCCGCACGTGCGGCATTGACCTGCGCCTCGGCCGCGCTGACCTGCAACTGCTGCGACTTCAGCGCCGGGTTGTCGGCGATGGCAGTGGCCACCAACTGATCGACATTGCTGTACGCCGCCGGGACTTCGGGGCGGAAGTCTTCGGGAAGTGCGCGCAAGGACGTGACCGGCTGGCCGGTGAGTTCGGTCAAGGCCTGGTAGTAATCCTTCAAGGTGTTGCGCGCATTGATCGTGTCGGCACGCGCCTGGTCGTACTGGGCGCGCGCTTCATGCACGTCGGTGATCGGGGCCAAGCCCACTTCCAGCCGCTTGTCGGCGTAATCGAACTGCTTCTTGGCGGCCGCTTCGTTGGTCTCTGCCGCCGCCAGCGATTCGATGCCGACCAGGACCTGGAAATATGCCGCCGAGGTGCGGGTGATCAGGTCGTTGTTGGCCGATTCCAATGTGAAGTCGGCTGCCTTTGCCACTTCGCGCTGCGCACGCAGATTGGCGAACTGCGCCCAGTTGAAGATGGTCTGGCTGCCCTGGATCGAATACTGGCGCTGCTTGGTGGTCGAGCGCCCCTCGTTGAGGTTGTCGATGGTATCCAGCTTGCGATGTGCCTGGGTGTACCCGGCGGTGCCGTCCAACTGCGGCAACAACGCCGCACGCGCCTGCACTTCGCCCTCCCGATTGACCAGGCGGGTGGACTCGGCCACTGCCAGCTGCGGATCGCCGTTGCGGGCCATTTCGTAGACCTGCAGCAGATCGGTGGCGTTCGCGGCCATCGGAGACAGGGCGGCGGCCAGCGCCAGGACGAGGGATCGGCGGATCATCGGGGAAGCTTCCTTGGGAATCAGAATTGGAATCGGGGCGTCGGTGCGGCGCCCTGGAGATGGGCGAGGTCGGTTTCGAACAACGATTCGATGCGCGGAGCGTTGACGTCGCCACGGACCAGGACCGCTTCCATCACCGGTTCGTGACCGCGGACCACGAACAGGCGCCCGTTCGGCCGCAGCCATTGCAGCCATTGCGTCGGCAGCGTATCGACCGCGCCGGTCACGCAGATGGCATCGAAGCGGCGCTCGCTCTGCCAGCCGAACACGTCGGCGGTTTCGATCCGCACGTTGCTGCCCAGGCCGCTGCTGTCCAGATTGGCGCGGGCAGCGGCGGCCAGGGCCGGATCGATCTCCAGGCTCAGCACTTCGCGGGCCAGCGCGGCCAGGCAGGCGGTGGAAAACCCGCTGCCGGTGCCGATTTCCAGCACGTCTTCGCCCGGCTGCAGGTCCAGTGCCTGCAACATGCGGCCTTCCACTACCGGCTTCATCATCTTGTGGCCGGCCGACAGCGGGATTTCCACATCGACATAGGCCAGGGTCTTGTAGGCCTCGGGCACGAAGGCCTCGCGCGGCAGGCGCGCCAGCACGTCGAGCACACGCAGGTCCAGCACGTCCCACGGCCGGATCTGCTGTTCGACCATCTTTTCGCGGGCCTGGGAGAAATCGATCGTCATGGTGCGGTTATCCAACGCGGTGGGGCAGGCATTTTACCGGTGCACGGGGCAACTGGCGCATCTAGCATCGCTGCGCGCCGGCAAACGACGCAGTGCCGGAAGTCATCGCCACCAAAGGCCGGGGGCGGTCAGCGCGGCGCATACGCCCTCAAGAAGAAATCCACACTGGCCTGCAAGTGCTCGTCCACCTGCGCGCGGGTGGGCTGGCCGTGCAGGCCGCACATCATCAGCGCATACAGCTCGCCCTTGAGCAGGCAGAAGAACTGGGACGCGGCGCGTGCCACATCGTCGATCTTCAGCTGCCCGTCGGCCACGCGTGCGGACAGGAAATCGGCCAGCGCCCGTTGGGTTCGCTTGGGGCCGGCATCCCAGAACATCTCGCGTACATGCACGTCGCCCGTACCGGGCGCCATCATCATGCGGTGGGTGGCAATGGCCGACTCGGTGCTGACCATGGCGAAGAAGGCATCGGCGATTTCGATCAGCTGATCGCGCAGCGCGCCCTCGGGAGCATGATCGAACAGGTCGTCCGGCATCATATGCTGGCATTGCGCACGGATCGCCTCGGAAAACAGGCTCTCCTTGTCGCCAAAATGGCTATAGACGGTGAGCTTGGACACGCCCGCCTGGGCGGCGATGCCATCCATGCTGACCCCGGCATACCCCTGCTCCATGAACATGGTGCGGGCAGCGCCAAGAATGGCGGCGCGTTTCCCAAGATCCTTGGGCCGTCCGGGGCCGTTGCTCCTGGCCTTGGACTTGAGGGGGGGCGAGCTGGACATGCTGCCAATACTAGACCATCGGGTTCTATATTTATACTCGCTGCCGGTGGAATGCAGGCAAGCGCTCAGGAACGGCCGCGCCCAGGCGTTAGCTGCGCACCAGCTTGGTTATGGCCGGTAATTGTTTCGGCTGAATGCCTCCCGGTGTCATGGTGCATCCCATCGGTGTGGGGAATCCACCTAGCGCGTTGAAAAACCCCCGGTGATAGATTGGCTAACGGTCTGTCGGCGCACGTCGGCAGCCCCTTTGGCCAGCACAACGAGGGGATGGGGAGCGTGGACAGGGTCGGGGCGCATGCGCAGACGGGCTGCGTCCGCAGCACATGCGTGCGGCGGACCGGGCTGCTGTGGCGATGGGCATTGCTGGCCTGCGTGCTGTTCGGCGTCTGGCCGGCCGGCGCCCAGCCGCCGACCCATACCGCGTACCACACCGTCACGCGCTGGAGCATGGACGACGGCCTGCCGCACAATCTGGTGCATGCAGTGGCGCAGGGCGCCGATGGCCTGATCTGGCTGGGCACCTGGGAAGGTGTGGCGCGCTTCAACGGCCGCGACTTCACCGTGTATGACCGTCAGAACACACCGGGCGTCGAGCTGGGGGGCGTGTTCGTGGTGACACGCGACAGCGCTGGCGGGATGTTGTTCGGCACCGCCTTCGATGGGGTCTACCACTACCAGGATGGCCACTGGCAGCAGCTGGGCGATGCTTCGGCGCGGCACCTGGCAGTCAGTGCACTGCTGCGCTGCGCCGATGGCGCATTGTGGGTGGGCACGCCGCAGACGCTATACCGCATCGAGCCGGACGGGCGGGTGGTGGACGTCGGGCGCCAGGCCGGCCTGCCGCGCGCGCGCATCACCGCGCTGGCGGCCGATGCCGATGGCGATTTATGGGTAGGCACCGAAGTCGGGCTCTATCGTCTGCCCCGCGATGGCATTGTGGCCGAGGCCTGGGGCAAGGCACATGGCATGCGCGCCGCACCGGTGCGACGGCTGGCCAGCGATCGTCAGGGCGGCCTGCTGGTCGCTGGCGACGACGGCGTGTGGTGGTGGAGCCGCGGTGGCGGACTGCAGCGTTTCCGGCAAGGCCAGCGGGTGGATGCATTGCTGCTGGATCGGCGCGGGCATCTGTGGATGAGCCTGCCATCGGGCACGCTGGTGGTGCATGGCGGCGCGGGTACGCCGGACGAACAGATCGCCATTTCGGGCGTCGCCAGCCCGGCGTTGCTGGAAGACGCCGAGGGCCTGATCTGGGTCGGCAGCACGCACGGCCTGTTCCGCATCGCCGAAGGCGCCGCGCATGGCGTCACCCACGAAGACGGCCTGGCCTCGGACTACGTGCGCACGGTGTTGCAGACCGGCAACGGCACCGTGTGGGTGGGCAGCGCGGTGGGCCTGGACCGCTGGCACAACAACCGGATCAGCCGCGTGTCGGTGGTGCCGAACGAGGGCGGCCGCGTGCTGGAGCAATCGGTGCTGGCCCTGGCCGATGCCGGCGATGGCGGCGTCTGGGCCGGCACGTACAGCCAGGGTGTGGTGCGCCTGGATGCGCAAGGGCGCGTGCTGGCACGCATTGGTGCGGCCGACGGCCTGCCGTCGCTGTCGGTACGCGCGGTGTTGCCCGATGGCCAGACGCTGTGGATCGGCACCACCGCCGGGCTGGTGCGCTGGCGCGATGGCAAGGCACGCCGCTTCACCGCCGCCGACGGCGTACCCGATGGCTCGGTGCAGGTGCTGTATCGCGATACGCAGGGCAATGTGTGGATCGGCACCGATCGCGGCATGACCGCGCTGTCGGCAAATGGCAGTACGCGCGCATGGCTGGGCGAGCAGGATTTCCCCGGGCAGAACGCGTTCGACTTCCTGCGCGATACCAATGGCGACCTGTGGATCGCCAGCGATCGCGGCCTGCTGCGCCTGAGTGGAGAGACCTTCCGCGTCTACGACCACCGGGTCGGGCTGCCGCGCGACAAGGTGTTCCGGGTGATCGACGACGGCCGGGGTTATTTCTGGTTGTCGAGCAACCACGGTGTGTTCCGCATCGCGCGCAGCGACTTCGACCAGCTCGATGCCGGCACGCGCGAGCAGTTGAGTGTGGAGGTGGTGGATCGCAGCGACGGCATGCCCGGCAATCAGGGCAATGGCAGCAGCGCGCCGGCCGGCTGGATGACCCAGTCCGGGCAGTTGCTGTTTCCTACCGCTGCGGGCCTGGGCGTGATCGATCCGGCGCGCGTGGGCACCCTGCAAGGCCATCGCGTGCCGATCGTGTTCGAGCGGCTGCTGGTCGACGGCACGGTGCAGCCGCTCAATGGCTTGCATCGCTTCGGCGCAGAGACCCGGCGCATCGCCATTGTCTATGCGGGGCTGAATTATCGTGGCCCGGACAAGGTGCGCTACCGCTACCGGCTGGAAGGCTTCGACCCGGACTGGGTGGACGCCGACAGCGCCAGCGAAGCGGTCTACACCAATCTGCCGCCGGGCCGTTTCCGTTTCCGCGTCCAGGCGATGTCGCTGCCGGTGGACTGGCGGCAGACCGCGCTGGTGGGCGAATCCAGCCTGGTGATCGCACTGGCGCCGCCGTGGTGGCGGCGTGGCGAAGTGATCGCCCTGGGCATCCTCGGACTGGGCAGCCTGATCTACGGGCTCTATCTGTGGCGCACCGCCAGCTACCGCCGTCGTCAGCGCCAACTCAATACGGTGATCGACGCACGCACCCGTGAGTTGAGCGACAAGAACCTCGCGCTGCAGCAGGCCAGCCAGGAGCGCGAAGCCCTGATGCGCCAGCTCGAATACCGCGCCAGCCACGACGTGCTGACCGCCTTGCCGAATCGGCGCGAGGCCGAGCGCGTCCTGCAGCAATGGTTCGATGATGCGCGCGCCGGTGGCCCTTCATTGGCTTTGGTGCTGATGGATATCGACCATTTCAAGCGCATCAACGACGAGTACGGCCATGAGGTCGGCGATGCGGTGCTGCGCGCGATCGGCGAAGCATTCAATGAGCAGGATCAGGCGCAGTGCTTCGCCGCGCGCCACGGTGGCGAAGAGTTTCTGCTCGCGGCAGTGGGGGTGGACGTTGCACAGGCACGCGCGCTGTTCGAGCGCATGCGCCAGCGGCTGGCGGCGATCGGCATCGAGACGCAGGGCACGACGGTGCGCTGCACCGCCAGCATGGGCATGGCGATGAGCGATGAAGCACCGAGCCGCCGCGAACTGCTGGCACTGGCAGACCGCCGCCTGTACCAGGCCAAGCGGCTGGGGCGCGACCGCTTGGTGGATCAGTAAGCCTGTCGCGTTGCCAGGGGCATGGCGCTGCCGCGCTTACTCCTGCAACTGGTCCGCCTGCGCGTTCAACAAGGCAACAAACGCCTGCGCGGCGCGCGACAAGGTGCGCCCGCCATGGGTCACGCAGCCCAGCTTGCGTGACAGCATCACGTCGGCCAGCGGCAGCGCCACGATCTGGTGATCGATCATGCGTTCCGGCAATACGCTCCACGCAAGGCCGACCGACACCAGCATCTTGATCGTCTCCAGATAGTTGGTGGTCATGCGCAGGCTCGGCACCAGCCCATGCCCAGCGAACAGACCGGCGACGATGCGATGGGTGAACGTGCCCGGATCCGGCAGCACCGCCGGATGCGCCACCACATCCTCCAGCGACACCGCGCGCAATGCGGCAAGCGGGTGATCGGGCGCCACCACGAACTGCAGGCGGTCATGCCAGATCGGTTGCGCGCGCAGCGGCGCACGCGTGTCCGGTGCCAGCGTGGTGACCGCCAGCTCCACCTCGCCGCGCAGCACCGCGGCATAGGCCAGCTCCGAATCCAGGAACTGGATGTCCAGCGCTGCGTGAGGATGCTCCGCGGCGAAACGGCGCAGCAGGGCGGGCAGGCGATGCAGGCCGACATGATGGCTGGTGGCCAGGCTCAGCCGCCCGCCGACCGCCGCGCCAAGATGCTCCAGCACGCGGCGGGTGTCCTGCAGCTCGGCCAGGATGCGTTGCGCACGCGGCAGCAAGGCCTGGCCGGCCTCGGTCAGCACCACCTGGCGGCCCAGGCGGTCGAACAATCGCGCCGACAACTGCCCTTCCAACAAGGCGATGCGTTTGCTCACCGCCGGCTGGGTGAGGTGCAGGGCCTCGCCGGCGGCTGAAAAGCTGCCGCTTTCGGCAATCGCCACGAAGGCGCTGAGGCTTGCCAGGTCCATTGCCATTCCCAAATTTCATTTGTTGAATAAACAATATGAATTTGCGTTATCGAAGGCAAGCTCCTAGCATCGAACGCAGCCAGGTGGGCACTCCCACCATCCGCCAACCGGATCGCCGCAATGACTGCCAAGACGCTGTACGACAAGCTGTGGGACCTGCACGAGGTCACGCGCCGCGACGATGGTTCGTCGCTGATCTACATCGATCGCCACATCCTGCATGAAGTGACCTCGCCGCAAGCGTTCGAAGGCCTGCGCCTGGCCGGGCGCAAGCCGTGGCGCATCGACGCCAACATCGCCACGCCCGACCACAACGTGCCGACCACCCGTGCCGAGCGCCAGGGCGGGCTGGAGTCGATCTCCGACGAAGTCTCGCGGCTGCAGGTGCAGACGCTGGACGAGAACTGCGACGATTTCGGCATCCTCGAGTTCAAGATGAACGATGCGCGCCAGGGCATCGTGCATGTGGTCGGCCCCGAGCAGGGCGCCACCCTGCCGGGCATGACCGTGGTCTGCGGCGATTCGCACACCTCCACGCATGGCGCGTTCGGCGCGCTGGCGCACGGCATCGGCACTTCCGAGGTCGAGCATGTGCTGGCCACGCAATGCCTGATCGCCAAGAAGATGAAGAACATGCAGGTGCGGGTGGAGGGTACGCTGCCGTTCGGGGTGACTGCCAAGGACATCGTGCTGGCGGTGATCGGCAGGATCGGCACCGCCGGCGGCAATGGCCATGCGCTGGAATTTGCCGGCAGCGCGATCCGCGCCCTGTCGATGGAAGGGCGCATGACCATCTGCAACATGTCCATCGAAGCCGGTGCGCGCGTGGGCATGGTGGCGGTGGACGAAAAGACCATTGCCTACGTGCAGGGCCGCCCGTTCGCGCCCAGGGGCGCCGACTGGGAGGCGGCGGTCGCGCTGTGGCGCACGCTGGTTTCCGATGCGGACGCGCACTTCGACACCGTGGTGGAGCTGCGTGCCGAAGACATCAAGCCGCAGGTCAGCTGGGGCACCTCGCCGGAAATGGTGCTGGCGGTCGACCAGCAGGTGCCGGACCCGGCAACCGAACAGGATCCGACCCGGCGCGACTCGATCGAGCGCGCGCTGAAATACATGGGCTTGCGGGCAAACCAGCCGATCACCGAGATCCGCCTGGATCGCGTGTTCATCGGCTCGTGCACCAACTCACGCATCGAGGATCTGCGCGCGGCCGCTGCGGTGGCCCGGGGGCGCAAGGTCGCTGCCACCATCAAGCAGGCGTTGGTGGTCCCGGGCTCGGGCCTGGTCAAGGCACAGGCCGAAGCCGAAGGCCTGGACAAGGTGTTCCTGGACGCCGGCTTCGAATGGCGCGAGCCGGGGTGCTCGATGTGCCTGGCGATGAACCCGGACAAGCTGGGCAGCGGCGAACACTGCGCCTCCACCTCCAACCGCAACTTCGAAGGCCGCCAGGGCGCCGGCGGCCGCACCCACTTGGTCAGCCCGGCCATGGCCGCAGCAGCGGCGGTCAGCGGGCATTTTGTTGATGTGCGTGCGTTGCAGGGAATCGAGAATCGGGAATAGAGAATCGCAACGTCCGTCCCGTCTCCGCTCTGCCAATTCCCCATTCTCTACTCCCAATTCCCGGCCTTTCAATGACCCCTTTCACCCAACACACCGGACTGGTGGCGCCGCTGGATCGCGCCAACGTCGATACCGACCAGATCATTCCCAAGCAATTCCTCAAGTCGATCAAGCGCACCGGCTTCGGGCCGAACCTGTTCGACGAATGGCGCTACCTGGACGTCGGCGAGCCTGGCCGCGACAACAGCCAGCGCCCGCTCAACCCGGAGTTCGTGCTCAATTTCCCGCGCTACCAGGGCGCCAGCGTCCTGCTGGCACGCGAGAACTTCGGCTGCGGTTCCTCGCGCGAACACGCGCCGTGGGCGCTGGACGAATACGGCTTCCGCGCGGTGATCGCGCCCAGCTTTGCCGACATCTTCTTCAACAACAGTTTCAAGAACGGCCTGCTGCCGATCGTGCTGGCCGAAGCAGAAGTGGACGCCCTGTTCGCGCAATGCCTGGCCACCGAGGGCTACCGACTCACCGTGGATCTGGCCGCACAGCGCGTGCGCCGCCCCGATGGCGTGGAATACGGCTTCGAGATCGATGCGTTCCGCAAGCACTGCCTGCTCAACGGGCTGGACGACATCGGTCTGACCCTGCAGGACGCCGATGCGATCGGCCGCTTCGAGCAAGGGCATCGCGCGCGTCAACCGTGGCTGTTCGGCGCGCTGCAGTAATTCCGCCGGCACGTACCGACGACCCGGTTGCG
This sequence comes from Xanthomonas sp. CPBF 426, assembly GCF_903989465.1. NCBI lineage: Bacteria > Pseudomonadati > Pseudomonadota > Gammaproteobacteria > Lysobacterales > Lysobacteraceae > Xanthomonas > Xanthomonas sp. CPBF 426. The sequence goes on along the minus strand of NZ_LR861805.1, from coordinate 3,760,917 downwards.
TCAGTACGTGCTGCGCTGTGTTTGATTTCACTGACGAGGATTGCATGAGCAAGCAGATTCTGATTCTTCCCGGCGACGGCATTGGCCCGGAGATCATGGCCGAAGCGGTCAAGGTGCTGACGCGCATCGATGCGCAGCATGGGCTGGGTGTCAGCCTGGTATATGACGAACTGGGCGGTGCGGCCTACGACAAGTACGGCAGCCCGCTGGCCGACGAAACGCTGGAGCGCGCACGCGCCGCCGACGCGGTGCTGCTGGGTGCGGTCGGTGGGCCGCAATGGGACACCATCGATCCATCGCTGCGCCCGGAGCGCGGCCTGCTCAAGATCCGCTCGCAGCTCGGGTTGTTCGCCAACCTGCGTCCGGCGCTGCTGTATCCGCAGCTGGCCGATGCCTCCACGCTCAAGCCTGAGGTAGTGTCGGGGCTGGATCTGTTGATCCTGCGCGAGCTCACCGGCGGCATCTATTTCGGTCAGCCGCGTGGCACGCGCACGCTGGAAAATGGCGAGCGTCAGGCCTACGACACGCTGCCCTACAGCGAAAGCGAGATCCGCCGCATCGCCAAGGCCGGCTTCGAGATGGCACGCCTGCGCGGCAAGAAGCTGTGCTCGGTCGACAAGGCCAACGTCCTGGCATCGAGCCAGCTGTGGCGCGCGGTCGTCGAAGAGGTGGCCAAGGACTATCCGGACATTGCGCTGTCGCACATGTACGTGGACAACGCGGCGATGCAGTTGGTGCGTGCGCCCAAGCAGTTCGATGTGATCGTGACCGACAACATGTTCGGCGACATCCTGTCCGATCAGGCGTCGATGCTCACCGGCTCGATCGGCATGCTGCCTTCGGCCTCGCTGGATGCCAACAACAAGGGCATGTACGAGCCATGTCATGGCTCCGCGCCGGACATCGCAGGCAAGGGCATTGCCAATCCGTTGGCCACCATCCTGTCGGTGGCAATGATGTTGCGCTACACCTTCACGCAATCGGCTGCGGCGGATGCCATCGAGGAAGCGGTCGGCAAGGTGCTCGACCAGGGCCTGCGCACCGCCGATATCTGGTCGGAAGGCACGACCAAGGTCGGCACCGTGGCAATGGGGGACGCAGTGGTGGCCGCGCTGTAACAGCGCCCGCATTCCTGAAGCGTTGTGGTGCGCAGGAGTGGCCGGCATGCGGGTGTTGGTCAGTAGCGCGATGCCGCATCCCGGTCCTCAGCTGGCGACAGCAATTGGTGGTGCTTGCGCGCGTGCCGGCGTGGGACCTTGAGCGGCATGGATGCCGCGCCAGAGCCTACAAGGACGTACTTGCGGCGTGTCCCACGCCGGTACGTGTGCAAGCGCCCGCAGGAGACCGGAGCACTCGCATGGAACGCCAGATGTCATACACAATGCCGGTCGGTGTGCGGAGTTGGTCGGCGGCGCGGCGCCGCATCCAGTGTCGGGACACGCCGTGAATCCATCCCTGGAGGCTCGGTGGCGGCATCCATGCCGCCACACGGTCCCGCCCCCGGACGCGACACCACGCTCCCAATATTGCCGCCTCTGATCGGCAAGCAATGCTTTTAAGTTCGCGTGGAACGCCAGATGTCGTGCGCAAGATTGATCGGTAAGCGGAGTTGGTCGGCGGCGCGGCGCCGCATCCGGTGTCGGGACACGCCGTAAATCCGTCCCTGGAGGCTCGGTGGCGGCATCCATGCCGCCACACGGTCCCGCCCCCGGAAGCGACACCACGCTTGCACCATTGCTATCGCTGATCGGCAAGCAATGCTTCAAGCACGTGTTGATGCCTGCAGACTTCCCAGCCGATGTAATCGGCAAGCCATCTATCTGCTCACGTCGCCAGGATGGACGCTCCGAAGGACCTCCAGCTCAACATGCCCTCTGCATTTCTTTCCGCAACCGATAGCAATTGGTGGTGCTTGCGCGGGTGCCGGTGTGGGACCTTGAGCGGCATGGATGCCGCGCCAGAGCCTACATGGACGTACTTGCGGCGTGTCCCACGCCGGTACACGTGCAAGCGCCCGCAGCAGACCGAAGCATTCGCACAAAACCGGCAGATCTCGTGTGCGAGGTTGTTCTGTGTCGGTACGAGTGCACGCGCCCGCAGCAGCCCGACGCACTTGCAAGAAAGTTGGAACACCAAAACCAAAACGGCCAGCAGATCACGCTGCCGGCCGTCAGGTCTTCATCGTCTAGCAAACTACCGTTATTACGCCACCGCAGCCGTCTTGCCCGCGACCACGCCGCGCTCGCGCTGACGCAACAGGCGGTTGGCCACATCCAGCCAGGCCAGTGCGCTGGCTTCGATGATGTCCTTGCTGGTGCCGGTGCCTTCGTATTCCACGCCGTCGTGGCGCACGCTCAGGCTGGCTTCGCCACGTGCGTCCGCGCCGATGCCCACGCTGTGCACCTGGTAGCTGTCCAGCTCCAGCTTCACACCGGTGGCCGAGGCCAACGCGCCGAATAGCGCGTCCACCGGACCATTGCCCTGCGCGGTTTCGGCCACGCGGTTGCCTTCCGGATCGGACAATTCCACCAGCGCATTGGCACGGCTGCCGACATCGCTGATGGTCATCGACGCCAGCCGGTACCCTTCCTGCACGGTGGCGTCCTGCATCAATGCCTGCAGGTCCGCGTCGGTGACCACGCGCTGCTTTTCGCACAGTGCCTTGAACTGCTCGAAGACCAGTTTGACCTCTTCTTCCTCCAGCAGATATCCCAGGGCACGCAGGCGCTGCTCCACTGCCGCGCGGCCGCTGTGGCGGCCCAGCACCATCTGCGAGGACTCCCAGCCCACGTCTTCCGGGCGCATGATTTCGTAGGTGCCGCGATGGCGCAGCATGCCGTGCTGGTGGATGCCCGACTCGTGCGCGAACGCATTGCCGCCCACCACCGCCTTATTGCGCTGCACCGGCATGCCGACCAGGCGTTGCAGCAACTGCGAGGTGGAGACGATGCGTGGCGTGTTGATGTCGGTATCGATGTTGTAGAACGCACCGCGCACCTTCAGTGCCATGGTGATTTCTTCCAGCGCACAATTGCCGGCGCGCTCGCCGATGCCGTTGATGGTGCATTCGACCTGGCGTGCACCGCCTTCGATCGCCGCCAGCGAATTGGCCACCGCCAGGCCCAGATCGTTGTGGCAGTGCGCACTGAAGATGACCCTGTCGGCACCTTCCACGCTGGCGATCAGGCGCGAGAACATGCCGCGGATTTCTTCCGGCGTGGTAAAGCCCACGGTGTCCGGCAGATTGATCGTGGTGGCACCGGCGGCGATCGCCACGCGCGCGACCTCGGCCAGGAAATCCTCCTCGGTGCGGGTGGCGTCCTCGGCGGAGAACTCGACATCGTCGATATAGCCGCGCGCCAGCGTCACATGCCTGTGCACCGATTCCAGCACCTGCTCGCGGCTCATGCGCAGCTTGTGCTCGCGATGCAGCGGGCTGGTGGACAGGAAGACATGCAGGCGCGGATTGGCGGCCGCTTCCAGTGCACGTGCGGAAGTTTCGATATCGGCCTGCAGGCAGCGCGACAGCACCGCCAGTGTGGGGCGACGCAACTCGCGGCCGATCATCGCCACCGCCTCGCGGTCGGAATGCGAACTGGCCGGGAAACCGGTTTCGATGATGTCCACGCCGAGCTCGTCCAGCGCGCGCGCCATCACCAGCTTTTGCTGGGGCGTCATGCTGCAGCCGGGGGATTGCTCGCCGTCGCGCAGGGTGGTGTCGAAAATTCGGATACGCGGGGTCTGGTTGGATACGGTCGTGTTCACCAGGATGACTCCTCTACGGCGATGGCGGTGACAGGCGTTGAAGCGACTGCGGATGGGCGGGAAAGGACGGATGTTTCGGGAAGTGACTTGGCGCTGCGTTCGTTGCGCAGCCGCTCGGTATTGCGACGACGCGGCTTGCGTGGCGGCCGCGGCCGCACCTCGGACAAGAGTGTGGCCAGAACAGTTGCGTCGATATTACCGCCAGAGACCACCGCGCACTTGCGTTTGCCTGAAACGCGACGACCGGCGGCCAGTGCCAGCGCGCCAGCGCCCTCGGCGATGACGTGTTCCTCCAGCGCCAGGCGCACCAGGGTCTCGCGCAATTCGGCCTCGCGCACGATCACCACATCGTCAAGCAGGCTCGAGCACAGACGGCGGGTCAGAAAGCCGGGAATCTTGACCTTCACGCCATCGGCCAGCGTGGGGACCGGAGTGATTTCGCGGAAGTCGCCGCGCACGGCACGGGCCATCGAATCGACGCCCTCCACCTGCGCGCCGACGATGCGCACGCCTTGGGATTTCAGTGCCAGAGCCACCCCGGAGGCCAGCCCGCCGCCGCCAATCGGCACGATCACCACGTCAGGGGCATGCGCAGCCAGTTCGATGCCGACCGTGCCTTGCCCGGCGATCACGTCCGGGTCGTCGAAGGCGGACAGAAAGCGATAGCCGTTCTGCTCGGCCAGCTCACGCGCGAACGCAAACGCTTCGTCGTAGCTGTTGCCATGCTGGCGGACGGTGGCGCCCCAGTGGGCGACGCCGGCAATCTTGGTCTGCGGCGCGCCGTAGGGCATCACCGTGATGGCCTGCACGCCCAGCCGGTACGCCGACCAAGCCACGCCCTGCGCATGGTTGCCGGCCGATGCGCAGATCACCGGGCGCTCGTCGCCGCGTTCCAGGCCCGCCAGCAACGCGTTCAATGCGCCGCGCACCTTGTAGGAGCCGGTGCGCTGCAGGTTTTCCAGCTTCAACCACACACCGAAGCGCTCGGCGTAATGCAGCGGCGTGGGCGATAGGTACTTGCGCAGACGTGCCTGTGCGGCCAACACGTCGGCTACGCTGACGGCCACGTCGCCTACGTCTGGCTCCTGCGAGGAGGGGCGGCCGGAATCAGGCATTGCGGCACGCGCACGGCCGATCCGGAAGAAGACACCTCCGGATGGCGATTTGCTGGTCGCGCGAGGTCTGGGCGTTCATGCCGCAACCTCGACCGAGTCCAGCGCGGTGATCACCACCGACTCGCAGTCGTACACTTTTTCCAGCTGCAGGCGCAGCGTCTCCGGCGGGCGCGTGCTGTCCACGTCCAGTTGCAGATGCCAGCGGCCGGCATCGTCCGGTGCGCAGGCGCCCTGGATGGCGCAGGGGCGAAAGCCGCGTCGCTCGGTCATGCCGAGCACGCGCACCAGGGCGCCTTCGGCCGGCGTCAGCACCAGATCAAGCCGGTAACGCATGCGATGTCTCCTTGGCCGCGTGTGCGGGATTGCTGTCCAGCATGGTGCTGTTGGCGTTGTTGGGCGGCACCAGTGGCCACACGTTGGCGCGTGCGTCGATGGCCACGTGCAGCAGGCCGGGGCCGGGTTGTGCCAGCAGCTCGGCCAGCGCCGCGTCCACGTCGCCGCGCGCGATGATGCGCTTGGCGGGGATGCCGAAGACCTGCGCCAACGCCGCAAAATCCGGATTGTCGGACAGGTCGATTTCGCTGTAGCGCTCGGCAAAGAAAAGCTCCTGCCACTGCCGCACCATGCCCAGCGAACTGTTGTCCAGCAGCACGATCTTCACCGGCAGCTTGCAGCGCGCGATCGTCACCAGCTCCTGCACGTTCATCATGAAGCTGCCGTCACCGGATACCAGCACCACGGTGCGGTCGGGGCAGGCGAACTGCGCGCCCATCGCCGCAGGCAGGCCGAAGCCCATCGTGCCGAGCGCGCCGCTGGTGAGGTGGTTGCGCGGATCGTTGAAGCGGCAATGCTGGGCCACCCACATCTGATGCTGGCCCACGTCGCAGGCGATGATGGTGTCGGCCGGGGCCACTTCGCTCAGGCGCTTGAGCAACGCCGGCGCGTAGATATCGGTACCGGGCGCGTCGTAGCGCGCGCCGAATTTCTCGCGGTTGGCAAAGCAGCGCGTGCGCCACGCCTGGCAATTGCCGCGTGCCGCGCTCAGCGCTTTCAGGCTGGTCGCCACATCGCCGGGCACGGCGATGTCGGCCGTGCGCAGCTTGGAAATTTCATAGGCGTCGGCATCCAGGTGGATGACGCGTGCGAAGGGTGCGAATTCGCTCAGCTTGCCAGTGGCACGGTCGTCGAAGCGCGCGCCGACAACGACCAGCAGATCGCATTCCTGGATCGCCATATTGGCCGCGCGCGTGCCATGCATGCCCAGCATGCCCAGATAGTCCGGATGCGCATGCGGCAACGCGCCCAGGCCGCGCAAGGTCAGCGCGGTGGGGATGCCGGTGGCTTCGACAAAGCGCCGGAACGCCTCCACCGCGCCGGCCAGCGCGATCCCGCCACCGCCGTACACCACCGGGCGTTCGGCGCTCGCGATGGCCGCCAGCGCTTCGGCCAATTTCGCATCTTCCGGGGCCAGAGGCGGCAGCACTGCCGCCGGCACATGATCGGGCAGATGCGATGCATCGGCGATCTGCACGTCCTTGGGCAGGTCGATCAGCACCGGCCCGGGACGCCCCTCGCGCGCGATGCGGAACGCTTCGCGCACCATGCCCGGAAGATCCTCCACGCGCCGCACCAGGAAGCTGTGCTTGACGATCGGCATGGTCATGCCGAACACATCCAGTTCCTGGAACGCATCGGTGCCCAGCAGCGGCGTGGCGACCTGGCCGGTCAGGCACACCATCGGGACCGAATCGAGCATCGCATCGGCGATGCCGGTGACCAGATTGGACGCGCCCGGGCCGGAGGTGGCCACGCACACGCCGACCCGGCCGCTGGCACGGGCGTAGCCGTTGGCGGCCAGGGCGGCGCCCTGTTCGTGACGGACCAGGATGTGCTTGAGCCTGGAATCCACCAGGGCGTCGTAGAACGGCATGATGGTGCCGCCCGGATAACCGAACAGCGTTTCCACGCCTTCGGCTTCCAGGGCCTGCGTCAGCCAGCGCGCGCCGTTGCGGGGCGTGCTGTGTGCGGAGGTGTTCATGCGTTGCGGACCTTCGGTGTTAGCGGTGGGGGTGCGGCGGCATTACGCCGCTTGTTGATTCGCGGGTGCGGCGGCGGCTTGTTGCTGCCCGTTGAGCCACACCATCTTGGCGCGCAGCTTCTTGCCCACTTCCTCGATCGGGTGCTCCAGATCGGCCTGCTTGAACTTGGTGTAGTTCGGCAGGCCCGCTTCGTATTCGGCCACCCAGTTCTTGGTGAAGGTGCCGTTCTGGATGTCGGTCAGCACGTCCTTCATGCGCGCCTTGGTGCTGGCGTCGATCACGCGCGGGCCGCTGACATAGTCACCGTATTGCGCCGTTTCGGACACGAATTCCAGCATGCGGGTGATGCCGCCTTCGTAAAACAGGTCCACGATCAACTTCAGTTCGTGCAGCACTTCGTAATACGCGATCTCCGGCTGGTAACCGGCTTCCACCAATACTTCGAAACCGGCCTGCACCAGCGACGAGGCGCCGCCGCACAGCACTGCCTGCTCGCCGAACAGATCGGTCTCGGTCTCTTCCTTGAAGGTGGTCTTGATGATGTTGGCACGCGCCCCGCCCAGGCCGCCGGCATAGGTCAGCGCGAACTGCTCGGCCTTGCCGCTGGTGTCCTGGTAGACCGCGTAGATGCACGGCACGCCGCGACCGATTTCATACTCGCGACGTACCAGCGCACCCGGGCCCTTCGGCGCGACCAGCACCACGTCCAGGTCGGCGCGCGGGGTGATCATGTCGAAATGCACGTTCAGGCCATGCGCGAACAGCAGGCAGGCGCCCTGTTTCATGTTCGGGGCGATGACCTCCTCGTAGAGCTTCTTCTGCACCATGTCCGGGGTCAGGATCGCGACCAGGTCGGCACTCTTCACCGCCTCGGCTGGCGCCACCACGGTGAAGCCGTCGGCCTGGGCCTTGGATTCGGTCGGCCCACCTGCACGCAGGCCGACAGTGACGTCGAAGCCGGAATCGCGCAAGTTCAGCGCATGTGCGCGGCCCTGGCTGCCGTAGCCGATGATCGCGATTTTCGGTTGGGTGTCGTTGCTCATGGAGTAGTCCTTGCGGGGTTTGGCAGTGGGAAAGAAATCAGCCGGCAGTGCAGACACTGGCCGGCCAGGCAAAATGGGGATGGACGATGGCACTGCGCATGCACGCGCAAGCACCAGCGCGCCGGTGGGCACGCGTGATGGGCATTGCGGCGATGGTAGTGATGTCGTTCATGTCATTCGAAACTTTTGGTGGTCCCTGAAACGCGAAACCCCGCGCCGTTGCCGGTGCGGGGTCTGATCGAAGCCTTGTGTGTCTGTTGCCTACACGAAGTCCCGTCCCGCACCGGTTGGCGAGGTAATAAGTACGAGCACGAGAAGCGACGCTGCCGACGCGCCGATGGGCGTGGACACTGGGGCGTTCGAGGTGGTGTGGCGGTGCGGCATGAGACCGAGATAACCATCGCTGCTGGTGGGGTGTCAACCCTTGCGCGTGAAACGGCCGCGTCAATGGGCGCTGTGTCGCGCAAAACCGCGTGGCAGCAGCATGGTTGCTGTTGAAACCGGATCGGTACGGGCCAGCGGCAGGCGCTACGCGTCACCAAATGCGCGGCATTTGTGCTGACAGGCAGTGCGTGCCGAACGATGTGGCCCCACCCGCTGGTATGGTTGACCGCTCACATGTGGTGTTTCGGGGATCGTCTGTCATGCGTCGCGTACCTGTGTTGTTGGTGTCTGCCTTGGCGCTGCTTGCGCCACCTCTGAGTGCTGCCGACCGGATCACCGGGCAGCCGTTTGCCACCCGCTCGGAAGTCATCGCCCCGCACGCAATGGCGGCGACCTCGCAGCCGTTGGCCACCCAGATCGCGCTAGATGTGATGAAGGGCGGCGGCTCGGCGGTGGATGCGGCGATCGCCGCCAATGCCGCGCTGGGGCTGATGGAGCCGACCGGCAACGGCGTGGGCGGGGATCTGTTCGCCATCGTCTGGGACCCCAGGACCAGCAAGCTCTACGGCTACAACGGCTCGGGCCGCTCGCCGAAGTCGCTGACCCTGGCCGAGTTCCAGCGCCGTGGGTTGAAGGACATTCCGCCGACCGGCCCGTTGCCGGTGTCGGTGCCGGGCGCGGTGGATGGCTGGTTCGCGTTGAATGAGCGCTTCGGGCGCAAGCCGATGGCGCAGAACCTGGCCCCGGCCATCCGTTATGCCCGCGAAGGCCATCCGGTGGCCGAAACCATCGCCTATTACTGGGACCGCTCGGTGCCGCGCCTGTCGCAGTACCCCGGCTTCAAGGAGCAGTTCACCATCGACGGCCATGCCCCGCGCAAGGGCGAGCTGTGGAAGAATCCCAACCTGGCCAACACCTTGCAGCAGATCGCCGACGGCGGCCGCGATGCGTTCTACAAGGGCGATATCGCCCGCACCATCGGCGCCTATTTCAAGGCCAATGGCGGCTACCTGAGCTACGAGGATCTGGCCATCCACACCGGCGAGTGGGTGGAGCCGGTGTCCACCAACTACCGTGGCGTTGATGTCTGGGAGTTGCCGCCCAACAGCCAGGGCATTGCCGCGCTGCAGATGCTCAACATCCTGGAGGGCTACGACTTCTCCAAGATCCCGTACGGCTCGGCCGAGCACGTGCACCTGTTCACCGAAGCCAAGAAGCTGGCCTTCGCCGACCGCGCGCGTTTCTATGCCGACCCGGCGTTCCAGCCGGCGCCGCTGGCCAGGTTGATCTCCAAGGATTACGCCGCGCAGCGTCGCGCGCTGATCTCCATGGACAAGGCGCTCAAGGAGGTGCAGCCGGGCACGCCCAAGCAGCTGGAAGAAGGCGACACCATCTACATGACCGTGGCCGATGCCGACGGCATGATGGTGTCGTTGATCCAGTCCAATTACCGCGGCATGGGCAGCGGCATGGCCCCGCCGGGGCTGGGCTTCATCCTGCAGGACCGTGGCGAGATGTTCGTGCTGAAGAAGGATCACCCCAACGGCTACGCGCCGGGCAAGCGGCCGTTCCAGACCATCATTCCCGCCTTCGTCACCAAGGACGGCAAGCCGTGGCTGAGCTTCGGGGTGATGGGCGGGGCGATGCAGCCGCAGGGCCACGTGCAGATCGTGATGAACCTGGTGGACTTCCACATGAATCTGCAGGAAGCCGGTGACGCGCCGCGCATCCAGCACGAAGGCTCCACCGAGCCGACCGGCCAGGCCACCGCGATGAGCGATGGCGGTGAGGTCAATCTGGAAACCGGCTTCTCCTACGACACCATTCGCGCGCTGATGCGCAAGGGCCACCGGGTGATCTTTGCCGATGGCCCGTATGGCGGATATCAGGCGATCGCGCGTGATCCGGCCAGCGGGGTGTATTACGGCGCCTCGGAAAGCCGCAAGGACGGGCAAGCCGCCGGTTACTGAGCAGGCGCCTGCGGATGCATGGCGCCGCTCAATTGCAGCTGCGGCGCGCCGCTAATGATGGTGATGGATTAGGAACGCCCATGAGCTCGATGCAAAAGCCCGGTCCGCCGTCGCAAACGCAGGCGGCGCTGCTCCCCGATGCACCGGTCGCGCTGCTGCGGCTATCGGCCGAGGCCTGCGTAGTGGCCTGCAACCGCGCAGGCCTGGACGTCCTGGGCAAGACCGCCAGCGAGCTGCAGGGCGCGCCGGTGTCGGTGGTGTGGGGATTGAGTGCAGCCGATCTGGCCGGCGAAGACGGCGTATGGGCCGCCCCCGGCGACGACCCGGCCCGGCGCGTGCGCTATGTGCGCGACCGCGAGCACGGGGGCTGGATGCTGTCGCTGCCGCATGTGGAAACCGCGATCCTGCTGCGCGAAGCCACCCGCCTGGCCGAAGACAGCCGGCCGGTGCCGATCTCGCCGCTGCTGCAGCCATTGGTGGCGCGCCTGCAGGCCGAACATGAAGACCGCACCGTACTCGAGCGCACCGCCCAGGCACTGGCCGGGTGCGAGCTGGAGCTGTTGCTGCCGCCCGGTCTGTCCGAGACCGACATGGGGCGCCGGCTGCAGGCCGGCTTCGGCAATCTGGCCGAAGCGATCCGCCAGGCAGTGGCGTTGTCGGTGCAGATCGCTGCCGAAGTGCCGCCGCTGGTGGCCGAAAACGACGAGATGGTACGTCAGTCGCAGGCGCAGACCGACGCGCTGGATGGCGCGCGCACCGCGGTGGAGCGCCTTGCTGCGAGCCTGCAGGACGTCAATGCCGATCTGGCGCAGGTGATTGCGCTGGCCGCCAGCGCCGACGACAGCGCACGTCAGGGCGTCGCTGCCGCACATGCGCTGGGCCAGGCCATGCACGAGGTGGAACGTCGCGCGGCGCGTGCCGGCGAGGTCATCGAAGTCATCGACTCGGTGGCGTTCCAGACCAATATCCTGTCGATCAACGCCAGCATCGAAGCGGCGCACGCCGGCGATGCCGGGCGCGGCTTTGCGGTGGTCGCCACCGAGATCCGCCGCCTGGCCGAACGGGCCGCAGCTGCAGCGCGCGACGTGCGCGCGATCCTGGCCGAAACCAGCGCCGCGGTGGGCGAGGGCGCGGCCTCGGCGCGCGGCACCGAAGCGGTGCTCGATGGCATCACCCGCGTGCTCGGCCAGGCCAGCAGCGCGATGACCACGGTGGCCGGGCGGATCCAGGCGCAGGACGGCGAGATTCGCGGCATCGAACGTGCCGTCGATGGCGTGGTGGCGCTGGGGCGCAGCAACCTGCAGCATGCCGCGCATGTGGCCGAACGCAGCGAGGCGCTGGAGCGCGGCACCGAGACGCTGCGCGACTGCGTGGGCCTGTTCCGTCTGCCGGCCGATCCGCTGGCAGTTCCCCGCCACGCGCGCGTCAAGGAACTCGCCGTGGCCGCCGCCGCTCGCATCGGCACCGCCCTGGCGCAGGCCATCGCACGCGGCCAGATCGACGAAGCGGCGCTGTTCGCACGCACCTACACGCCGATTGCCGGCGTGGAGCCCGCCAAGTTCAGCACCGACTTCGATGCGCTTTGCGACGCGGTGTTGCCTGCCTTGCAGGAGCCGCTGCTGGATGCGCATCCCTGGATCGTGTTCGCGATCTGCGCCAATCCCGATGGTTATGTGCCCACGCACAACCTTCGCTTCACCCAGCCGCTGACCGGCGATCCCAAGCGCGATCTGGTCGGCAACCGCACCAAGCGCAAGTTCACCGACCGTGTCGGCCGCAGCGTGGGCGCGCACACCGACCCGTACCGCCTGCAGGTCTACCGCCGCGACACCGGCCAGATCATGTTCGACCTGTCGGTGCCGATCTACGTCGGCCGCAGGCACTGGGGCGGTTTGCGGGTGGGCTATACGCTGGACTAGCGCGCCGCGTCACTGCGGCGCGGCGGATACGGCACTGGACGTCGCCGTCGCAGTGTCGCCACCCAACTGCTCGGCAAGAAAACGTTCCAGGGTGCGATAGAACGTGATCTGGTTGGCCTCCTTGTAGAAACCGTGTCCCTCCTTGGGAACGGACATCCATTGCGGCGCGTTGCCGCTGCGCGTCAATGCCGCGCGCAGGCTCTTGGCCTGTGCGAAGGGAGCTCGCTCGTCCTCTTCGCCGTGCACGAGCAGCACCGGCACCTTGATGCGATCAGCCAGCATCACCGGGGAGTGCGCCGCCAGTTCAGCCGTATCACGGCCAATGGCGCGCTCCAGATAATTCAGCCCGTAGTCGCTGCGATTGATGTCGCCCTTGCTGTACATCATCTGCAGGTCGTAGATGCCGGCCACGCCCACCGCGCAGCGGAACAACTCCGGCGCCTTGACCTGCACCATCATGGCGGCATACGCGCCGAAGCTGGCGCCATAGCTGCAGATACGCGTCTGATCGGCGAGTCCCTGGCCCACTGCCCAGCGAACGCCGTCGACCAGATCGTCCTGGATACGCTCGCCCCATTGGCGATACCCGGCGCGCTCGAACCGGTTGCCACGCCCCAGGCCGCCGCGGTAATTGACCTGCAGCACCAGATAGCCGCGGCTGGCCAGGAACTGGGCGTCGGTATCGAAGGCCCAGCCATCGCCATCTGCATGCGGGCCACCGTGCGGCAGCAGGATCATCGGCAGCCGTTCACCGCGTGCGGCGGTGCCGGGGACGGTGAGCACGCCGTCCAGGATCAACCCGTCGCTGGCCTGAAACGTCACCATGCGCCGCTCGTTCATCTGCGCCGCCGGCAATGCACTGCGTGCCTTGATGACAAGTTTCAGCGTGTTGCTCGGCCGGTCGAAGATGTACCAGGCACCTGCATCGCGGTCGCTATAGGCCCGTAGCAGCAGGCCGCTGCCGTCCTCGGTGAAATTGACGAAGTCCACGTACTGGCCGGCCAGGGTCTGGCTCAGGCTCCGGTGCAGTTGCGCTTCGGCAGTGTCCTGCTCGAAATAGCGCAGCGTCGGCCGCCCTGGTCCAAGTCGTGCAGCAAATGGCGTCTGCGGCGCCGGACCCCACTGCAGATCGTCCACGCTGTAGAACGGGTCCGACGCGAGCACGCTGCGCTGCTGGCCGTCGGGATCGCTGGCCACCAGGACTGCAGGGCCACCGGCCTCGCTATACCAGCCGTAGACGCGGCCAGGCTGCCGTGCAAATGCGATCGGTCGCCAGTTGGCCTGGACCTGGGACATCGGCGACCAGCCATTACCCGATCGGCGGAACAGCAACGGGTTATCGTTGTCGTCGGTGCCGTACGCGTATTGCGCCACACCATCGTGGTCGAGCACGAAGCGCAGATCGGGGACGTCGACGTCTGCCATCAGGCGATGGGTAGTGGTGCTGGCGTCGACGTCGTAGAGCATCGAGTGGCGCGAGTCCAGCGACAGGCGTCGCATGTAGAAGTGCCCGTTGCGGCGACTCGGCAGGCCCTCGATATAGCCGAACCCGCGCTCCAGCCCCGCGTTGCGGGTGCTTTGCAGGTAGCCGTACACATAGCGCTGATTGCTGCCATCCAGATCGGTGGCGATGATTTCGCCCATCGGCATGGGCTCTTCCAGCGAGCCGAGTTTGCGCCCCTTGCCGATCACCAGCCGGCGGTCGCTGACCCAGGCAATGCGCACCGGCAATTCATAGCGCGGCAGGCGCAGCATCGTGGTGGACTGCATGCCGGCAATGCGGTAGACCACCAGCGCGTAGTTGCCATCGCCCAGATCCGCGCTGACCGCCAGATGCTTCCCATCGGGCGACATCGCCGGCGAGGAGATCGGGCCGGATTCGACGAAGGCCTCTACAGGCGGCGGGGACGCGGCCTGCGCAGTCCCTGAAAAAAAACCCATCAGCAGCATCGCTGCCCAGCCAAACCGGTGCATCCCTTGCATCTGCGTCGTCCATTCCCCTGTTTCACAGAAAGATAACGAACCGGCGATAGCTGTGGCAAGTGGATAAAAAAAAGCCGCCGAAGATCGGCGGCAGGGAGAGAGAGCAGGTTTCTTGTTGTGGTGACTGCAGGCTAGCGGTGTGATGTGCCGTGGAAATGTCCGTGCATGGCACCACCGCGCTGCTGCGTGCCAGGTCGCCGGTGACGTGGCAGTCCTGGCACGTGGACAACGACTTCCCCAAAGTGGTCGTTGTGACAACCGGCGTGTCCAGGCAGCGGACCGGCGGGTCATGGGTGCGATCAGAAGCGCTGGGCGTCTACGTGTGGCTGCAGCATCCCGGGATGGCCCAGGCCGAATCGAACGCGTTGGCAGACGCGCCGTTCGCGAGTGCGCGTCCTGTTGCAGTGCGAGGTGTGCAGCGCGAGGAAGCTCCTGCAGTGCTTCAGTGCCGCTGCGCGTGTGCTGCCGACCTGCGCTGCCATACACGGACAGGCTGTCGCTGCCGAAGGTGACAACGCAGCGTTGGTCATCGCCAGGCGAGCGCGGCCGCTGCACGCAACGGCCTACACCAGGCGTGCATCTCATCGCCGAGCGCGGTGCCGACAGCTGGCGACATTTTTTAGCCGCGCAGGGTGCGATGTGGTTTAATCGCCGCCGAAGTGGGGGTACCGCAGTGCGCTGCGGTTGAGATAGTCCCTTCGAACCTGATCCGGCTGATACCGGCGTAGGGAAGCTTCGTTAGATGCGATGGTCCGTGCCGTGCACGGGCGCATCGCCATTGAGCGCCGCCGCTTCGTCCGCCTGCGACTCCTTCGCAGAGCCAGCGCCGTGGGTGCTGGTTTTCCAGCACACAGGACGAACGCCATGAATGCCGCGCCTACCGTTTTGCAGCAACAAGCCCAGTCGCTGTCCGAGGCTGTGACCCAGCCGATTCCAGGGTCCCGCAAGATCTTCGTGCAGGGCTCGCGCGCCGATCTGCAGGTGCCGATGCGCGAGATCGCATTGACCCGCACCCCCACCTTGTTCGGCGGTGAGGACAATGCGCCGCTCAGTGTCTATGACACCTCCGGGCCATATACCGACCCGCACGCGGCGATCGATCTTGCCGCCGGTCTGGCGCCGCTGCGCGCGCGCTGGATTGCCGAGCGCGACGATACCGTGGCGCTGGACGGCCTGAGTTCCAGCTTCGGCCGCGGCCGCGAGCACGATGCGCGCCTGGATGCCGTGCGTTTTCCTGCGCGGCGCCTGCCGTGCGTGGCACGCGATGGTGCCAATGTCACCCAGATGCATTACGCGCGGCGCGGCATCATCACCCCGGAAATGGAGTTCGTGGCGATTCGCGAAAACCAGCGCCTGGAGGCGGTGACCGACGCGATCCTGTGCAAGCAGCATCCGGGCGAGGCCTTCGGCGCTGCGATCCAGCACCGCATCACGCCGGAATTCGTCCGCGAGGAAATCGCCCGCGGCCGCGCAATCCTGCCCAACAACATCAATCACCCGGAAAGCGAGCCGATGATCATCGGTCGCAATTTCCTGACCAAGATCAACGCCAACATCGGCAACAGCGCGGTGTCGTCCGGTATTGCAGAAGAGGTCGAAAAGCTGGTGTGGTCGATCCGCTGGGGCGGCGACACGGTGATGGACCTGTCCACCGGCAAGCACATCCACGAGACCCGCGAATGGATCATCCGCAACTCGCCGGTGCCGATCGGCACGGTGCCGATCTATCAGGCGCTGGAAAAGGTCGACGGGCGCGCAGAAGAGCTGACCTGGGAGATCTTCCGCGACACCCTGATCGAACAGGCCGAGCAGGGCGTGGACTACTTCACCATTCATGCCGGTGTGCTGCTGCGCTATGTGCCGCTGACTGCCAAGCGGGTCACCGGCATCGTCTCGCGCGGCGGGTCGATCCTGGCCAAGTGGTGCCTGGCCCACCACAAGGAAAACTTTCTCTACACGCATTTCGAAGACATCTGCCAGATCATGAAGGCCTATGACGTGGCGTTTTCGCTGGGCGATGGCTTACGCCCGGGCTGCATTGCCGATGCCAACGACGCAGCACAGTTCGGCGAGCTGGAAACGCTGGGCGAGCTGACCAGGATCGCCTGGAAGCACGATGTGCAGACCATGATCGAAGGCCCGGGGCATGTGCCGATGCAGTTGATCAAGGAAAACATGGACAAGCAGCTGCGCGAATGCGGCGAGGCGCCGTTCTACACGCTGGGGCCGCTGACCACCGATATCGCGCCCGGCTACGACCACATCACCAGCGCGATCGGCGCGGCGATGATTGGCTGGTTCGGCACCGCGATGCTTTGCTATGTCACGCCCAAGGAGCATCTGGGCCTGCCCAACCGGCAGGACGTACGCGACGGCATCATGGCCTACAAGATCGCCGCGCATGCCGCGGACCTGGCCAAGGGCCATCCCGGTGCGCAGGTGCGCGACAACGCCTTGAGCAAGGCGCGTTTCGAATTCCGTTGGGATGACCAGTTCCATCTCGGGCTGGATCCGGAAAAGGCCAAGGAGTTCCACGACGAAACCCTGCCCAAGGACGCGCACAAGCTGGCGCACTTCTGCTCGATGTGCGGGCCGCATTTCTGCTCGATGAAGATCACCCAGGACGTGCGCGATTACGCAGCCGAGCACGGTATGGGCGAAGCGCATGCCTTGTCGGCGGGAATGGAGGAAAAGTCGGCGCAGTTCCTGGCGCAGGGTGCGCAGGTGTATCGCGCCACCTGACACGCGCCAGCGATGTTGCGTTGCAGCGGGCCGGTAGTTCGCTTAAGAAAAATTCAGCTTCGGCTTAGGCAGATCGCAGCGTGGTGCGCAAGTGCCGCGCTGCGACTGCATTGCAAGCGGTTACAGCCGGCAAGCATTTCAGCGCATTTTTCTGAATCGCAGATAAAAAAATCGCGCCAGAGGCGCGAAGGGGACATCGTAATTATTTGAATTCGTCGGCGAGAGAGAGAGAGCCTGACGTCGCCACCTGTCGTAGGGAAGCAACGGGGCATAGAGTAAAATTTGCACCAAATGGATGCATGACACAGTTGGTTGTGGTCCTTTGCTGAATTTGGCGCTTCGCGCGAAGTGTGTGATGCGTTCTTTGTGGTCCTTGCATGCCGGTGCGTGTTCTTGCCGATGAGTGTTCCTCCCGCTAATGCGATGCCATCGGGCCGGTTGCGTGTCGGCCAGTGCGTGGTCGATGTTGCCTCGCGCGAAGTGCATGCGCCCGGCGCCAGGCGCGCCGCGCGTCTGGCGCCGAAATCCCTGGCGGTGTTGCTGACGCTGGCGCGGCAGCCGGGCCAGGTGGTGACTCGCGAGCAGTTGTTGGCCGAGGTCTGGCCCGACACCTTGCCGACCAACGACGTGGTGACCCAGGCGGTCACGCAATTGCGCAAGGCGTTGGCCAGCAATGGCAGCCAGCGCTTCGAGCATATCGAGACCATCGCCAAGACCGGCTATCGCCTGCTGGCGCCGGTGGCGTGGGAGCAACGCTCGGACAGCTCCGCCGATACCGTCGCGGGCCCATCGGTGGCAACGGTATCGAGCACGGCACTTGAGGATCGCGATCCCACGGCCGACGTCGCGGCCGCTGCCGCCCTGGAGCGTGACGCGGCAAACCGGCAGCCGCTGCCGTTGGTTCGGCCCCCACCGGCGGCCGCGCAGCGGCGCCGCTGGATGGCACTGGCGGTGGCCGGCGTGACCTTGCTGGTGGTGCTGGGGCTGGCGGCACGGACGCTGTGGATGCGTGCGCCAGCCAGCGATACCGCCGCGGCCTCGGCAGTGCTGGGCAGCCCCAAGCGCCCGTATCAGATCATCACTGCAGGCGGCGGTTTCGATCTCACGCCCAGCCTGTCGCCGGACGGGGCGATGGTGGCCTACGCCTCGCTGACCAGCGATCGCGCAGGCACCTCGATCCTGGTCAAGACCACCAACAACGCCTATCCGCGCGTGCTCGATACGCCGACGGCCGGCATCTCCGATCGGCTGCCGGCCTGGTCGCCGGACGGGCGCGAGATCGCCTTCTCGCGGCAGGCGCCCGATGGCGGCTGCCGCGTCATGATTGCCGCCGCCAGCGGCCCGGCTGCCGCACGCGAGGTGGCGCGCTGCGACGGCGCGGACATGCTGAGTTTCAGTTGGTCGCCAGACGGCCGTGCGTTGCTGTTCGGCAGCATGACCGGCGCGCACGGGGCGCCGCACATGCGGCGGCTGGATCTGGAAACCGGTCAATGGCAGCCGCTGAGCTACAGCGCGCAGCCGAGCGACTTCGACTACACGCCGCGCTATTCGCCGGACGGCCACTGGATCGTGTTTCTGCGCAATCCGCAGCTTGGCGACCTGTGGCGCATTCCGGCAAGCGGCGGAACCGCCGAACGGCTGACCCATGACAACGCGGATGTCCGCGGCTGGAGCTGGTTGCCCGACGGCAGCGGCCTGATCTTCGGGCGTCGGGTGGACAGCGAGGCGCGGCTCTACCGGCTCGATCTGGTCGACCGCAGCCTGCATGACCTTGGTGTGGACGATGCGCAGGCGCCGGATGTGGCGCATGGCCATCTGGTGTTCGTGCAGCGTAAACCGCAATTTGGCGTGTATCAGGTCATTCACGACCCCATGAATGGCGGCTACATCCGCCGCCGGCTGTTTCCCTCGAGCGGGCGCGACGACCAGCCGATGATCGCGCCGGACGGGCACCAGCTGATCTTTGCCTCCAACCGCTCCGGTGCGTACGGCCTGTGGTGGGGCGATGTCGGCAAACCTGGCTCGGTGCGCCTGATCGAAGGCCTGCGGCCGGATGCGCGGCAGGCCGCCGACTGGTCGGCCGATTCGCAACGCGTGCTGGTTAGCGGCAGCGATGCGCAAGGGCATGCGGCCTTGTTCGAAGTGACCCCAGGCACGGGCAGGGTGCTGCGGCTGCCGGTGCCGCAGGCGCGACCGTTGCAGGCGATCCATCTTCCCGATCCCGACCGGTTGCTGGTCGTGGCTGCAGCGGATGACGGGCGCACCTTTGCCACGCTTTACGACAGACGCAGCTCTCCCTGGCGCGCGCTGGCGTCGCTGCAGGACGTTTCGCAGTTGCGGCTGGATCGCGTCAGTGGCCAGGTATTGCTGACGCGCCTGACCGGCGGCGGGTTATGGCAGGTCGCCCCGTCGCTGGCGGCCGACACCTTGCAGCAAGTCGATCCGCAGCAGCCATCGCGCTGGCGTTACCGCAGCTGGGCGCCCGGTGCGCGAGGCCAGTTGCATTACCTGTCGTCCACCGACACCTGTGCCACCCACGACAGCGACCTGCGCGCCGGTGCCGGGCGGTGCCTGGATGCGGCCAAGTACACCACCATCAACGGCTTCAGCGTGGATCAGCGCAGCGGCGCGCTGTATGTGGCATTGGCGGAAGAAGACGGCAGTTCGATCGCCTTCATGCCGTTGCCGGAACGCCTGGCGACGCCCCTGGGCGTGGTATCCAACCTGTTGATCGTGCTGAGAAAAATCGCCTCGTAAGTTCTTCGGAAAGACTTCGTCGCAATTTCGGCAGACCTTCGTCGGAACTTCCTGACTCACGCCAGATTCGGCAAAACACTACGCCCTCTTTTGTACAGGGGGCTGCCACCATGCAACAGGTCATCACCGCAGATCGCGGGCTCGCACTCTCACTGGACGGCACCAGCGAGCCGACGTCGACGACCTGTCTGGCCGTCTCGCGCCTGGGCAGTATCCGTACTGCCGCCGCCACCTTCACGCTGTGGGTGCAGTTGCGCGGCCGCGCCTGGGTGGAGTCCAAGGAAGGGCGTTTCCGTCTGCGCGCCGGCGACTGGATCGCCTTCGACAAGGAATCGCATCCCACCGTGCAGGCCGACCGCAGCGCGCTCTGTGTCGGCGTCAGCCTCGATGGCGACAGCCTGCAATCCCTGGCCGAACTGACCGACGCCACGTTGTATCCGGGGCGCAGCCAGCTGTCACGCGGCGATCTGCGGATTGCACTGCGCTTGTGGCGCAACGCGGCCGCACAAAGCGGCAGTGCCTCGGCACGCCCCTTGTTGCTGCATCTGGCCGCGATGCAGCGCGACTTCATCGCGCAGGAGCAGCGCTGCCCGGGCCGTTCGCGCAGCCGTCGCCGTCAGGTGTTCGGTCGCATGCAACGCGCCCGTCTGTATCTGGAAGGCAACAGTGACCGCGTGGTGCGCATCGCCGAGCTGGCGCAGCTGACCAACTTCTCCAGCTGGTATGTGTCCAAGACGTTCCAGAGCCTGTACGAGGAAAGCCCGCAGGCCCTGTCGGCACGTCTGCGCCTGGAGCGCGCCTCCGATCTGCTGCGCGATACCTCGATGATGATCGGTGAGGTTGCGGCCGCAAGCGGCTTCGACAATTGCTGCAGCTTCGCGCGTGCGTTTCGTGCGCGTTTCGGAGTCTCCGCATCGCATTACCGGGACCAAACGACAAATCCGCCAGATTCGGCAAAGCCACGGAACGTGACGCGCAAAGCGACGATGTTCACGCAATCGTAATTTGCACAGGGGCGCTTAACGCGCCACTAACGAACCCTGGAGAGATTGATGAACCTTCGCACCTCCGCAGTGCGGCTGGGCCTGTTGCCCGCCGGTATTGCGATCGCGTTGACGCCGGCTTTTGCCGCCAATGCACAAGAGCAGTCCGCCCCGTCGACCACGACGCTGGACCGCATCGAAATCACCGGCTCGCGCATCCGCTCGGTCGACGTCGAAACCGCACAGCCGGTGTTCACCGTCTCCCAGCAGGACATCCAGAAGTCGGGCCTGGTCAGCGTTGGTGACATCCTGCAGAACCTGTCGATTGCCGGTACGCAGTCCTACAGCAAGGCTGCAGTGCTGACGTCCGATTCGGAGCAGGGCGGACAGTACGTCAATCTGTACAACCTGAATGAAAACCGCACCCTGGTATTGGTGAACGGCAAGCGTTGGACCAGCAGCCTGAACGGCCTGACCGACATGTCCACCATTCCCAGCTCGCTGATCGAGCGCATCGAAGTCCTCAAGGACGGCGCCTCGGCGATCTACGGCTCAGACGCCGTGGCCGGTGTGGTCAACATCATCCTGCGCCAGAACTACGACGGTGCCGAAGCGTCGGCCTACTTCGGCCAGAACGGCCGTGGCGACGGTTCCAAGGAGCAGTACTCCTTCACCGCCGGCACCACCACCGACCGCTCCTCCCTGGTGTTCGGTGCCAACTACACCAACGAAGATCCGGTGTGGGCCAAGGATCGCGCGCTGACCCGTTACTCGGCCGGCCCGAACCATATCGAAGACAGCCTGAGCGCGACCGGTCCGTGGGGCCGCTTCACCGCCAATGGCGACACCTACATCCTCAACCACACCGGTTCGTTCGACGGCCGTGGCGTGGGCGCCGATTCGCGCAACATCGCCAACTACCACAACGACATCACCACCGACGATTACTACAACTCCGTCGACCAGATGATGTTGCAGCAGTCCAGCCGCAACAAGTCGATCTTCACCACCGGCAGCTACAACATCACCGACAGCATCACCTTCAAGTCGACGGCGATGTACTCCGAGCGCGACTCGAACCGTCAGATTGCCGGCTACCCGCTGCAGGCTTCTTCGCAGCCGCAGTTCCCGGTAGCGATCAGCGGTGCCAGCTACTACAACCCGATCGGCCAGGACATCAACAGCTGGTTCCGTCGTACGGTTGAACTGCCCCGCACCACCGAAAGCAACGTCAAGACCCTGCACTTCGATGCGGCGCTGGAAGGCGTGTTCGACGTTGGCAGCCACGGCTGGAACTGGGACGTGGGCTTCAACTACAACAAGTACGATGTGACGCAGGTTTCGCGCGGCAACATCAACCTGCTGGCGCTGCAGAAGGCACTGGGCCCGTCGTTCCTCAATGCGCAGGGTCAGGTGCAGTGCGGTACCGCAGCGGCCCCGATCGCGCTGGGTACCAGCAATGCGCTGGGCCAGTGCACCCCGTTCAACATCCTGGGCGGCCCGTCGGCCTCCACTCCCAACGCGCTGCAGTACATCAATGCGCTGGGTCAGTCCACGCAGCAGAGCCTGAGCAAGCAGTGGACCGCCAACGTCACCGGCGGCCTGTTCGACCTGCCGGCTGGTGAACTGGGCTTCGCCGCAGGCGTCGAACACCGCGAAATCAGCGGTTACGACTATCCGGATCAGCTGTCCAGCGCCGGTTACACCACCGACCTGGCTGCACAGGCAACCGAAGGTCGCTACCAGACCAACGAAGCCTACCTGGAGCTGTTGATCCCGGTGTTGAAGGATCTGCCGGGCGCCAAGGAACTGTCGTTCGACGTGGCCGCGCGTTACAGCAACTACAGCCGCTTCGGCGACACCACCAACAGCAAGTTCAGCTTCACCTGGAAGCCGATCGACGACCTGCTGGTGCGTGGTACCTACGGCACCGGTTTCCGTGCGCCGACGCTGTCGGACACCTTCGGCGGCGGTTCGCAGACGTTCGATACCTTCACCGATCCGTGCGATGCGACCTTTGGCTCGCTGGGCAATGCAGGCGTGGCAGCACGCTGCGCCGGGGAAGGCCTGCCGGCAGGTTTCCGTCAGACCGATACCGCGGGCAACCCGGTGACGCGTCGCGATGTGCAGGGCAACGCGCCGTTCAACTCGGGCGTGGGTAACGACGAGCTCGAGCCGGAATACAGCATCACCCGCACCGTGGGCATGGTGTACAGCCCGCATTGGGTGCAGGGCCTGGACTTCTCGCTGGACTGGTACCGCATTTCGATCTCCAACATCATTACGTCGCTGACGGCCAATGATGTGTTGAACAACTGCTACCTCAACAGCCTGGCCAGCTACTGTGCCGACTACGGCCGCGATGCGGTCACCGGCCAGGTCACCACGCTGAGCCGCGGCAACGTCAACCTGGGTCGTCTGGAAACCGAAGGCTACAACTTCGGCGTGCGTTACCGCATGCCCGAAACCGCCTACGGCAAGTTCGCCGTCAACCTGGACACCAACTACCTGGCGACCTACAAGTCGCAGGCCGAAGCAGGCGCCGAATGGGCCAACTCGGCTGGCTACTGGAACTTCCCGCGCGTGCGTGCCACCTTGGGTCTGGACTGGTCGCTGGGTGCATTGTCGGCCAACTGGAACCTGCGCTACTACGGCGGTTTCCGTGATTACTGCTGGGATGCAGCCGCAGGCATCGAGTGCAACAACCCGAACTACCAGACGCCGAATCCGGGCTGGGCCGGTGGCACCGGTTCCAACAAGAAGGGCTCGATCTCCTACCAGGACGTCTCGGTTACCTGGCAGGCTCCGTGGGATGGCAGCGTGACCGTTGGTGCCCGCAACATCTGGAACAAGCAGCCGCCGATCACCTACTCGATCACCAACAGCAGCACCGCTGCGATCGATCCGATGCTCGACTACGACCGCTTCCTGTTTGTGCAGTACAACCAGCGCTTCTGATCATCGAAGTGTCGTAAAGAAAAAACGGGCCGAAAGGCCCGTTTTTTTTGTTTCCGGAGATCGAGTAAGGAACAAGGCCTGGCAAACATTATTGCTGTCATGTGCGTTGTGTCCCTGCTTGCCTGATCAGCTGCTGCGCGCGCTGGGATGACAAGCGTGCTTGATGGTTTGCTGCACGTCGCCGCGCGCGTCATGTTGCGATATCTGTGCAGATCGCAAGCGCCGCGATGCGTGCGCAGACAAATCGCATTGCGCCATGTCTGCGTGGGCGTTTCGCAAACGCCAAAGAAAAAGGCGCGACCACGTCGCGCCTTTCCTGTTGCATCAACCTGGTGCTGCTCTCAGGCCTCGGCAAGCCCCAGCAAGGTATCGGCCTGTTCGCGCCAGGCCGGCAGGCGGGTGAGCACGCCGACCTTGGACAGGTACTCTTCGTCCACGGTTTCGCCGCTGGCCAATGCGGTCGCCACATGCACCGCGCCGGTCACCCAGAAACTGCGCAGGCTGGAGCGCTGCGGGTGGCGATGGAAGGCCACCGCTTCGATGATCGGCATCGGCAGGCCCCACAGGCCGAGCAGGTACGCGCCGGCCTCGGTGTGGCCCAGGCGATCGTCACCGCCTTCCAGCGCCGGTTCGCGCTCGTCGCGCACACCGGGCAGCAGTAGGCCGATGTCAGCCAGCAGCGCGGCGGTGGAGCCGAGTTCTGCGCTGGTCGGCGGCAACACCTTGGCCGCCAGGCGCGAAGAGAGCAGGGCGCGGCGCTGCATCGCGTTGCGCTCGGCCGGGGTCAGGGTCTGCACCGAGAACACTTCGCTGGCCAGGACCAGGTCGCGCAGCGTGGCCACGCCCAGGCGGGTCACTGCCGTGCGCAGATCGGTGATGCTGCGGCCGCCGGAGAAGAAGGCCGAATTGCACAGCTGCAGTACCTTGGCCGCAATCGCCGGATCGCCGGCGATCAGCTTGGCGATATCGGCCGCATCGGTGCCTTCGTCCTCTTCCAGGGCATGCATCAGGCTCAGATACAGGTGCGGTGGCGACGGCAGTTTTTCGATCCGGCCGATCGCAGCGCGCAGACGCGGATTGCTGAGCAGATCGCGCAGTTCTTCCAGGCTGGTGATGGCTTCAAGCAGGACTTCCGGGGCCAGCGGCATCGGCAGGAAGCGGTGCGCCACGCCAATGATGCGCGCCGGCGGCGTGCGCTGGCCATCCCGGGCATCGATCAAGGCGATGCGGATGGTGTCCGGCCGCAGTGTACGGATCTGCCCCAGCAGCGTGGCGGAAGTAAGATCGGGCAAGACGGGGGCGACGATGACCGCATCGAACGGCGACAACGCAGCCGCTTCAATGGCCGAATTACCATCGGCCACCTGCTGCACCTGCCATTGATCACCCAGATCAGCGACGTAGTCGCTCAGTTCGGACGGAAGACTGGCTTCGTCCCCAACAAACAGAATACGCAAGACACTTCCCCAAGAGTCACCGGTGGCAGACACCGGCCAAACGCTGTCGGCAATGTACCCAATCTGCCGCTGGCGGTCACCGGGATCACGCCAAAAGCGTGATCCCGATCGCCCCGCGGTTGCGGGGCTGCATCACGGTCGTTGAATCAGGGTGCGTCGGAATTATAGCGTTCCACCGACTCCACCAGGATGCGCTTGGCCTCGGCCGCGCCGCCCCAACCATCCAGCTTGACCCACTTGCCCTTCTCCAAGTCCTTGTAATGCTCGAAGAAATGACCGATGCGCTCCATCCAGTGGCTGGACACCTGGTCGATATCCTCGATATGCGCGTAGCCGGAGAAGATCTTCTCGATCGGCACCGCCAGGATCTTCTCGTCGCTACCGGCCTCATCGCTCATGCGCAGCACGCCGACCGGACGGCAACGCACCACCGAGCCGGGCACCAACGGCAGCGGCAGCACCACCAGCACGTCGGCCGGGTCGCCGTCGCCACACAGGGTGTTGGGCACATAGCCGTAGTTGCAGGGGTAACGCATCGGGGTGGACAGGATGCGGTCGACGAAGATCGCGCCGCTGGCCTTGTCCACTTCGTACTTGACCGGCTCCGAATCCTTTGGAATTTCGATGACGACGTTGATTTCTTCCGGCAGATTCTTGCCGGAGGTGACCAGTTCAAGACCCATGCGCGTAACTCCCGAGACGTCATCTAGTGTGTGGAGCGCGATTCTACGCGTTCGGCTGTTGCGGTGCAGCGACACTGAATGGGCAATGTTCTGACCGCCACATGCGGCATAGCCCGCATTCATCCCGGGGAGCTCTCCGATCCACGCGGCGCGCGGCGCGGCGCACGCTGCAGGCTCCTCCACTGCTCGGGAACTGCCATGTTCAAGCTCGTGCGTTTGCTTGTTGTGCTGCTGCTCTGCGGTGCCGCCCAGCTCGCTGGTGCGGCGACGCCTGCGTCACCGCCGGTCTTCGTCGACGCGGTTGACTGGCCCGCCAACGGCGAGGGCTGGGAGGCCTTTGTCGATCTGGAACAGCGCCTGGAGCACGACTTCGACCAGATCTGCGGCGATACCTTTTGCGGCGGCGAATTCAGCGACTACCAGCCGCTGCGCTTCCGTTGCTCGGTGCATCGGGTGAGCGGGGTGGTGCGCAGCTGCATCTGGACCTTCGGCGCCAGCGAGGTCAGCGTCGACCCCCAAAGCGGGTATCTGCGCTCGGACAGCCGGGTCTGGCGCTGCACGGCGCCACTGAAGGCCGGGACGCGCCTGGACGAGATGTATCGCACCCTGTCGGTGAATAATCCGCTGTTCGAGCCACTGCCCGGCGGCGCGCCGCCGATCTATGACGGCCTGATCGGTTGCCTTTGAGTACATGCCGCACCGCAGGCTGTTGCGCTGCGGGCTGCCTGGTGCAGTGACTGCGTCCGGGCAGCACCGGGGCAGGCGCGGCTTTGGCGATCGAGCTATGCAGCACGCCAACATCGCACGCGGCAGGCCAATGGGCTTGTCCGCGGTGGTCAGGTAAGCACCGCAGGCAGTCGTCGGGCCTGGCGTGGCGTAGGGACCCGGGGCGTGCGTTGGCACGTTCCGGGTCCCGCCCCGTCACCTTCGGTCAGCCCGCGGCTTGCGGCACGTCGCCCTCAAAGCAGCGGTACCAGCAGCAAGGCCACGATGTTGATGATCTTGATCAGCGGATTGATCGCCGGCCCGGCGGTGTCCTTGTACGGGTCGCCTACCGTGTCGCCGGTGATGGCGGCCTTGTGCGCCTCGCTGCCCTTGCCGCCGAAGTGGCCGTCTTCGATGTACTTTTTGGCGTTGTCCCAGGCTCCGCCGCCGGTGGTCATCGAAATCGCCAGGAACAGGCCGGTCACGATCGTGCCAATCAACAATCCGCCCAGTGCCCGTGGCCCCAGCAGTAGCCCGACCACCACCGGTACCACCACCGGCAGTAGCGAGGGCAGGATCATTTCGCGGATCGCCGAGCGGGTCAGCATGTCGACCGCGCGGTCGTATTGGGGCCTGGCGGTGCCGGCCATGATCCCGGGGATCTCGCGGAACTGGCGACGCACTTCTTCCACCACCGCGCCTGCCGCGCGTCCCACTGCTTCCATCGCCATCGCACCGAACAGATACGGGATCAAGCCGCCGATCAACAAACCGATGATCACGGTGTGGTCGGACAGGTCGAAGGCGAATACCTGGCCGGGATTGGCCGCCTGCAGGTTGTGCGTGTAGTCGGCAAACAGCACCAGCGCGGCCAGCGCGGCCGAGCCGATCGCATAGCCCTTGGTGACCGCCTTGGTGGTGTTTCCCACCGCATCCAGCGGATCGGTGATGTTGCGTACTTCCGGCGGCAACTCGGCCATTTCGGCGATGCCGCCGGCGTTGTCGGTAATCGGCCCGTACGCATCCAGCGCCACGATCATGCCGGCCATCGACAGCATTGCAGTCGCTGCGGTCGCGATGCCGTACAAGCCGCCAAAATGAAACGCGCCCCAGATTGCCGCGCACACCGCAATGACCGGCAACGCAGTGGATTTCATCGAGACGCCAAGCCCGGCAATGATGTTGGTGCCGTGGCCGGTGGTGCTTGCTGCGGCAACGTGCTGCACCGGCTTGTACTGGGTGCCGGTGTAGTACTCGGTGATCCAGACGATCAGGCCGGTGAGCACCAGGCCGATCAAGGCGCACGCATACAACGCGGTGGCGCCATGCGTGTTGTCGCGCATCAGCGACTGGGTGATCGGCCAGTAGGCCAGTGCGGCCAGCACGCCGGAGACGATCACGCCCTTGTAGAGCGCGCCCATGATCGAGCCGCCTGCTTTGACCTTGACGAGCGAGGCGCCCACGATCGAAGCGATGATGGAGACACCACCCAGCACCAGCGGGTACAGCACCGCCTGCGGCCCTGTTTCGGCCAGCGTCAGGCTGCCCAGCAGCATCGTGGCGATCACGGTGACTGCATAGGTTTCGAACAGATCCGCCGCCATGCCGGCGCAGTCGCCGACATTGTCGCCCACGTTGTCGGCGATCACCGCCGGGTTGCGTGGATCGTCCTCGGGGATACCGGCTTCCACCTTGCCCACCAGGTCCGCGCCCACGTCCGCACCCTTGGTGAAAATACCGCCACCCAGGCGCGCGAAGATCGAAATCAGCGACGAGCCGAATGCCAGCCCCACCAGCGCATGCAGGTTGCGCTCCAGCGGCAGTCCCACCGCTTGCAACAGCGCGTAGTAACCGGCGACACCGAGCAATCCCAGGCCGACCACCAGCATGCCGGTGATGGCACCGCCACGGAACGCCACATCCATCGCAGGGCCGATGCCATGCCGCGCGGCCTCGGCCGTACGGACGTTGGCACGGACCGACACGTTCATGCCGATATAGCCGGCCAGCCCCGACAGCACCGCGCCGATCGCAAACCCGACGGCGGTGGACCAGCTTAGAAACAGCCCGACCAGGACGAACAGCACGCCGCCGGCAATCGAAATGGTGAGGTATTGCCGATTGAGATACGCGCGTGCGCCTTCCTGGATTGCGGCGGCGATCTCCTGCATGCGTGCATTGCCGCTCGGCTGCGCGATCACCCAGCGTGCCGACATACCGCCATAGACGATTGCCAGGACTGCACAGCCCAGCGCAAGTAGTAACCCGTAGTGTTCCAGCATGACCCCTCCCAGAGAATGGATGTCGTCCGGTCGGACGAACCAAGGGCGATGCACGCAGCGAGTGGAGTGGCGAATACGGACTCGACGGCCATGGGGACCGTAATGCGCGTCGCGATGTTCAGGTGGCCGGATTGCGGGCGAGTATGCGCCGCGGCTTGCGCCGCTGCCACCACTGCGGCTTTGGCGCGTCGTTCAGTTGCGGCATGACAGCCTGCGGCCAACGTGATCGAGCCGATCCAGGAGTGACGATGTCGAACCATGCCGCAAAATATGCCGTGACGATCGCTGCAGTCTTGCTCAGCGCCCAAGCGCTCGCTGCCGAACCGACGCCGGAATTGAAGCAGCGTCCAGCCGGCACCGCGCAAGCGGTCGGCGCCGTGCACACCCTGCGCCAGATTCCCGAGGCCTGCGCGCGCCTGGAAGGCGTGTTCACCGGCAATGCCGCGCAGCCGTATACGTTGTCGGTGGTGCGCAGCAGTCCCACCTGCCAGCCGCGTGCACGCTTCGTGGATTTCGCCAAGGCCGCGCCCAGCGTCGCGTCTGGCTGGATCTTCAACGATGTGATCCGCGTCCCCAGCGCAGCCTGCCCCGCGCAGCAGGCGGTGGTGCGCGTCTGGCGCAAGCCGGTGGAGGCCAAGCCGCAGCTCGATGGCCAAGGCCAGTCGCGCATCTACCTGGAGGATGCGAAGCAACAGGCCGCTGCAGGAAAGATCCCGCAGGTGCCGATGTTTGCTGCGCAGCAGACGATGGAAGGCAAGGCCTGTCAATAGGCGCTGCGAGGAGGCCTGCTTCACAGCCGTCAGGTGGATGCGGCTGGTGTTCGCGAGTCGCAGACATAACTTGCATGCCCAGTACCCGCCATACGCATTCACCTGGCAGATGCCTGTCGCTTTTGTCAGCCGCTTACAATTAATAGGTGCCGCTGACGCCGCAGGCGTGCGCACCTGTCATCTGCTGCGACATCCGGGAAACGGGGTTTTCGTTTCCCAAGGCCTGACGCACGGATGAAATTAATGTAAATATTACCTTACTATTTAAGAATATGCGCAAAGGCCAATTTCTTTGTAAACTGGTTCAGAGTAGGCTGTATAAACAGTTTTACATTCTGCTTCTGGTGTGAATTTTCATGGTGCGTCCTTTCTGGCTAACAAAGTCACCTTGAACAACTGCTTGCGCAAATCTTCCTTGAATTGACTTGGGTCTGAGTGGCCCGAGTCGGGGTAGTTGCTCATCTCATCTTCGGGATACCCACCTGACCAGAAATAGGTCGTAGCCGGAATGCCGCTCCATAATTTATCTTTGTATAAGCCTGGCTGAAACCTGGTTTCTTCGTGTTTCCCGGTAGCCTTTAACGAAACATCTATGCTGGTGAGTTCCCATCGGCAGACTCCCTTGACATAGTAGTCCGCATCATCCATGCCATCGGCGTAGATCGTCGTGACGTATGTGGATGCATAGCGCTTCTCAAGGTGGATGGGGATGCCATCCTCATCAGGCTTGCTCCCCACACCAGCGATGGGCTCGATTGGCGTGCATTGCTTGTGGTTGGTCATCTGGTAAAGCCGTACCCGAGATCCAGTCAAGCGGCCCTGGCGCATCTTCATTTTCAAAGTGATGCGATACGCCTGCGTCGGATGCGGGGTTTTTCGGTAGACCGGATCGCTGGTCGTCGCGTCAGTTTTTGACGATGCACACATTGCGCGATAGAAGATACGCAGCTTTGACACGCATTTGGGGGCGCTACTTTTGACGCTACGCTAGCTCGATAACACGAGTTTGGAAGTTCGTAAGAGTTCAAGAGCCGGATTATCGGTTAAACTGCCAAGCTGAAACCAACGCTGACGCGCGATTGCCCGGTGGCGATGCGGTAGTCCAGAATCAGGATCCAGAGCGTGGTTACCGTCAGCGCAATCGTGCTGACCCATTTCATGGCACGGCTCATCAACTCCAGGCCGCCTGTCTCAGAGCTGGCGCAGGGATTAAAGCCAGTACCTGCAGTGGTTGCTTGCATACGCATCGTGCGCTCTGCTGCAAGGACAATAGTTCTCAGAGTACACGCGCAGGCGAGAGCTGGGAAATCTCCTGCGATCGCTGCGTATCCAAAGCCTGTGACTGGCGCAAACTTTCCTGCACAGGTGGTACTTCGGCTGCCAGATCGATCTTGGCCCGGAAGCCCGGCGTGTTACCGACGATCCAGGCATTGCCGTCTTGCACCGTCACGCTGCGCAGCTGGTCGACGTTGACGATGCCTGCGCGCTTGGCTTCCACAGTGGCATGCAGGGCTACGGCGTCGGACGTGCCTTGTGGCAACTTGCTGTGGATGGAACGGTACAACGGATCATTGGACAGAGCCGGCGCGCCCGGATCTACGCAGCGCTCGGGAGTAGTGCCGAGCGGCAGCTTCCAGCCAGGGGCTACATAGACTGGCTTGTCTTCGCGCTCCATGCGCTGCTGCGTTTCCCTCCAACGCTCGGCTGCCATCTCCGCTGCACCGGCACCGGGGGCCAGCGTGCCGCGCAGGTGATTGATGCCATCGACCACGCTCATGGACTGCA
Organism: Xanthomonas sp. CPBF 426; assembly: GCF_903989465.1. Taxonomy (NCBI): domain Bacteria; kingdom Pseudomonadati; phylum Pseudomonadota; class Gammaproteobacteria; order Lysobacterales; family Lysobacteraceae; genus Xanthomonas; species Xanthomonas sp. CPBF 426. The sequence goes on along the minus strand of NZ_LR861805.1, from coordinate 3,729,577 downwards.
GGTGGCGCGATGCCAGAGTCAGGCCGCTCCGCAGCAGTGCCACATCAGCACGGTACTTGTCGATCATCGGCGCATATTGCTGCGCCAACTGCAGAGATTTGGGATCTTCCAGCACCGAGCGATCCGGATTGCCTTTGCAATCCACCGGGAGGAAGTTATGGATGCGGTGTGAGTCACCGAGCGGGATGGCTACAGCTGGATTTCGCGCATCCAACACGCCATGGGTATTTTCGTAGCCAGCCTTTTCCAGCAAGGCGATCTCTCGGGACGAGGCATAGACCCTCACCTGACCGTAGTGCTTGCTTGCAGCACTGACTGCATCGCCAGCCATCACATGATTGAATACATCGGTGCCGCCTTCGGGGATGCGCCGGTCTAGGCTGACGGCGCCGTAGGCGTTGAAGGTCTCGCCCTTTAGGCCGTAGTGATGTGCCGTGACCTGCGCCAAGTCGCCGCCAAGCGAGTGGCCGGTGACGGTGACTGCCGGGGCCGCTCCATCCTTGCCTATTTTTTGCGCATAAGCGAACGCGTGTTGTGTCAGTTCAAGCGCATCCTCCACCTGGCGGTTATGACGTGCTGCAACCATGCCACCATCCGCGTGGGCACCATCTTGTTTTGGTTGACGCTCGAATTCTGTTCCTCGATGAGCAACGATGATTTCGTTTGTGTCGATCCGTTGATAAATGATGCCCTGGTAGCCGGATGCGCTATCGGCATACTCCAGGCGGCGATAAGAAATTCCGCCAATATCTACTGGGCTGCTGTTTGCTCCGACTTCCTTGGGGCGGTCGTAAACATCCTTCGAAAGCGCTGCATATTGCTGGCTTGTGAGGCTCATAACTGAACCCTCTCTGCAGTCAAGGTGACTTTGAAGATGTTGTTTCGCGCGTCATCATTGAATTGATCGACAGAAAGTCGACCGCCATCCGGGAAGTTTTCCATATCTTCCTTGGGGTAACGACCTTTCCAGAAATAGGTGATCTTGGGTGCTGAGCTATGAATCTCGCTCTTAAAGAGGACTGGCTGAAATCGTGTTTCCTCTTTCTTTCCAGTGGCTTTCAATGAGATGCCAACTCCATTGAGTTCAAATACGCACATGCCCTTGCCGTAGTAGTCTGCATCGACCATGCCATCGGCATAGATCGTCGCCACATAGGTGGATGCATCACGCTTCTCGAAGTGTATGGGAATTGCATCCTCTTTTTGCTTTGTCGACATGCCCAGCGAACGATCAAAAGGCGTGCAGGCATCGCGGTTGGTCATTTCGTAAAACGCCGTGCCTGAGATCCAGTCAAAGGGCCCTGGCGCATCTTCAATCATCATGGTGATGCGATACGCCTGCACTGGATGCGGGTTCTTCTGATAGACCGGATCGGTGTCGACGTTGTAGGGAGACGAAGGTTCGCCGGGGGCATTCATGGGCTTGCATCCTGCAAAAAAGAAGGGCACGAGGAGGAAAGCAAAGCGGCCGATAATTTTGGGGGTCATGGAGATGCTTCTGCTGCATGCGGACATTGCGCAATGAAGATACGCAGTTTAGACGCGAATTCGGAGATCCGCGCCAATGCTGGCATCGCGCCAGCGCGCCAATCCGATGTGACAGGGTCAGCAGAGGCTCAAAAGCCAAGCCGTCGATCAACGCATTACAGACGAACTGGTCATGCCTTGCAAAGCGACAAAGCCATGGATACACCAGTCACCAATTATTATGCAGTAAGCGGTTGGTTTCTTCGGGTGGCTTGCTGGCCGTACATACATCAGTGCATGGCGACTGGAAGCCAATAATAGATTTATACTCCCGCATGCAAAAGGTGCAACAATCGTTGTTGCAGTATGGGCCACTCATAACGAGCGCCATACATTTGGACTCAGAAGTGAGTGGTTGCGAAATGGTGCAAAAATTTTCCTAATAGTTATGTTTTAATTGCAATTATTTATTGTAGCGTCCTGTAATCAATATTGTTTGAAAATAGGCTCCGAACATTCTTTGTAGATGACCTTGCAATCATCACCGGAATTTCTTTTTTGGCAGAGACTTAGCGCATCTCTGCTCGCTATCTCGATGGATGGCCCGTTTGAAGAAGCTCGTTCAATGCGGCCTAGTCTGCTTGGTTCAGCAACCGCTGCGCATTGGTTTTTATAGGAGTGAATTATATAACATTTATTATTGCTGGTGTTTTGGCAATTTCCGATTGCTTCTTGCTCTGCTTCTGATTTTTTTAGTCGCCCTGTAGACACACCCAAATCGTCTGCTCCGTCGCTTGCAATTGCCCCCCATGTCTTTATCCATTTCCCGCTAGGACGTGCTTCCTGCTGAACTGAATTTCCTTGCATCGGTGCGCACCCAACAGCACCTTGTCCGCCGATTTGATATTGCCCTGGAGGACAACCCTGAGCAATAGCGATTGTTGGAAGAAATAAGAGGAAAAAAATAGCGGAAAAAGAAATCTCATGGCAATGTCGCCTGTAAGTATTAAAAAAAGCCATTTTTTATGTCGAGATTCGATCAGGTACTCAGATCATCATTCCTGACCAGCTTGTCCGCGTGATCCGGCTGGTTGCGTCAGTTGGGCTGGTGCCGTCTGGGTTACTCTGGTCGCCTGAGAGTGGAGCGATGAATTAGTCGCTGCTGACCTTTCTTCGCTCTTCGCTACCTGCTGTGGTATATACGACCCAGCCGGCTGCCCCTGGGGGCCTGGCGCTGCTGTGTTGTTGAACGCGGAGTAGGCCATGAACGTGCCCATATTGCCCTGCCATAGGGCGGCGGCGATGGTGGGGACGGTGACGATGAGCATGGTCATGATCAGGCCGATGCCGCCTTGCTGCAGGGCCTGGCTGGACAAGCCTTCGGCATCGCCGAATTTTATGAACTTGACCGCCCAGTAGGCCGCGGCCACCTTCGCGGTGAACTTAAGCACCATGGCCGTGACCACCGACAGCATAGCCATCGAGAACAAGGTGCCGATGAGGTAGAACAGCCACTTCTTGAACAGGTCCTTGGTCTGGTCGAAGACCAGCGCCAGGATGAAGATCGGCCCGACGCCGATCAAGAAGGCCATGGTGAACTTGAACAGCAGCAGCATCGCGCCAGCGGCCATCGGTGGGCTAGCGGTGCCGAAGCCCGCCAGCATCACGGCCCTGCCTTTTTTCTCCAGCATCTCCGGCTCGCTGGCATCCACCCGGACGGCATCCAGCGCCGCCAAGGCGATCTGGGTGTAGACCAGGTTGTCGTCGATGGCATCCTCAGCGGTGCTGTCGTCGTCACCGGTGAACAGACCGTGGATTTCCTTGTCCAGGTTCTGGGTCATCGTCTGGTGCAGCATGGCCCCGTTGGCCCCGACCACCGAGGCCACGCTGATGATGATGGCGACCTTGGCCGCCTTGATCATGATGGCCATCGCACTCTCGCGCGATTGCCCGGTGGCGATGCGGTAGCCCAGAATCAGGATCCAGAGCGTGGTTACCGTCAGCGCGATCGTGCTGACCCACTTCATCGCCCGCCCCATCAGCTCAAGGCTGCACTTTTCAGATCTAGAGCCGGACGAAAAGCAGGCTAGTGCGGTGACGGCTTGCATACGCATCGCGCTCCCTGCTGCAAGGACAATGGTTCTCAGAGTACACGTGCAGGCGAGGGCTGGGCCATCTCCTGGGATCGCTGGCTGTCTAGCGCCTGTGACTGGCGCAGACTTTCCTGCACGGGCGGTACCTCGGCTGCCAGATCGACCTTGGCCCGGAAGCCCGGCGTGTTGCCAACGATCCAGGCATTGCCGTCTTGCACCGTCACGCTGCGCAGCTGGTTAACGTCGACGATGCCAGCGCGTTTGGCTTCCACGGTGGCATGCATGGCCACGGCATCGGAGGTGCCTTGGGGCAGTTTGCTGTGGATGGACCGGTAGAGCGAATCGTTCGACATGGAGTCCGCGCCCGGTTCAGCGCAATGCTTGGGAGTGGCACCTACGGGCAACTTCCAGCCAGGCGGCACATAGACCGGCGCGTCTTCGCGCTGCATGCGCTGTTGGGTTTCCTTCCAGCGCTCCGCTGCCATCTCTGCCGCGCCGCACCGGGAGCCAGCGTGCCGCGCACGTAGTCGATGCCGTCAACAAGGTGCATCGACTGCATGGTGCGTGCGCCCAGGGTCAGGCTTGTGCGCATCAGTGCCACATCGCCGCGGTACTTGTCGATCATCGGCCCGTATTGCTGCGCCAGCTGCTGCGATTAGGGATCTTCCAGCACCGAGCGATCCGACTTGCCGTCGCCATCGACGGGGAGGAAGTTATGCATCCTATGCGAGTCGCCAAGCGGTTTGGCGACCGCCGGATTGCGGTCATCCAACAGGCTGCGGTCATTGGCGTAACCGGCCTTCTGCAAGGTAGCGACTTCTTGTGGCGTGGCGTAGATCTTGACCTGACCATAATGCTTGCTGGCAGCACTGACTGCATCGCCAGCCATCACGTGGTTGATCACATCATGGCCGCCCTCTGGGATACGGCGATCAAGGCTGACCGCGCCATAGGCGTTAAAGGTCTCGCCCTTGAGGTCATAGTGATGAGCGGTAACTTGGGCCAAGTCGCCACCAAGGGAGTGGCCGGTGACGGTGACGTCAACCACCTCGCCGTCCTTATCGAGTTTTTGTGCATAGACCAATGCATGCTTGGTCAACTCAAGTGCTTCGGCTGCCTGGCGGTTGTGACGGATGGCGACCATGCCGCCATCGGTGTGGACACCATCTTGCTTGAGCTCCCGCTCAGTCTCGGTGCCGCGGTGAGCGACAATTATTTCGTTTGTATCAACGCGCTGATAAATGATGCCTTGGTAACCCGAGGGGCTATCGAAGTATTCCATACGGCGATAAGAAATGCCACCAATATTTTCAGGTGTGCTGTTAGGCCCCGTCTCCCTTGGTGGCTTATAGACATCGTCCGAGAGCGCTGCATACTGCTGGCTTGTTATGCTCATGGCGTTGCCTTTCTCGTGCTCAATGTCACCCTAAAGATGTTTTTTCTTGCGCTATCATTAAATTGATCTTCTGCAAGACGCCCACCATCGGGAAAGTTGTCAACATCTTCTTTGGGGTAACGGCCTTTCCAGAAATAAGTAATCTTGGGGGTTGAACTGTAAATTTCGTTCTTGAGTAAAACTGGCTGAAACCGTGTTTCCTCGTTTTTCCCGGTCGCCTTTAGCGAGATGCCAACCCCATTTAGCTCAAATGTGCACACGCCTTTGCCATAATAGTCCGCATCAACCATGCCATCGGCATATATCACCCCAGTATATGTGGATGCATCTAGCTTCTCAAAGTGAATAGGTATTCCATCCTCATCAGACTTGCTCCACACACCAGCAATGGGCTCGATAGGCGTGCATTGCTTGTGGTTGGTCATTTGGTAGAAAGCTGTGCCCGAGATCCACTCGAACGGCCCTGCCGCATCTTCGATCGTCAAAGTAATGCGATATGCCTGAGTAGGATGCGGATTCTTCTGATAGATCGGATCGGAGCGACTGCGCGTTGTGTCAGCTTGTGGGGATGGGGCATCCATGGGCTTGCATCCTGCAAAGAAGAATAGCAGGAGGAAGAAAGCAAAACGGCCGACGATCTTGGGAGTCATTGAAGATGCTTCTGCTGACTGCAGGCATTGCGTGCTAGAAGATGCATGGCTTTGACGCGCAAGGGATGCTTCTGACGCTGCGCTGACTCGATAACACGATTTTGGAGGATCCGCAGCAGTCGAGAACTGGCTTATCAGTTCATAGGAGATAGGTTTAATAAGATTTAAATATTGGCTCTGAGCAAGCTGTGTAAATTACTTTGCATTGGCTTGCTGGATTTCTTCTTTCACATGCGTTTTGCGCCGAAGCTGAGGCTTGCTCGATCGTCTGGTCGGTAAAGAATTGTACATTCCCGACTAAGTTTGGTTTGCCGTTAATCTGTGGCTCCCCAATAGCTATACATTGGTTTCTGTACGTCAGTCCAATTTTGCAATCTTTTTCGCCGTGCTTTGCGCAGCGAGCTAGAGCATCGCTTTCAGCTTCCTTCTTGGATAATTTTCCAGTGGTTACGCCGAGATTTCTTTCTAAGCCAAGTGACCCTATTGCAACGGACCCCCAAGTCTTTATCCACTTGCCAAGCGGGCGGGGCTCGGTTGTGTTTTGAGTATTCCCTCCGGGGATAGGCGCGCACGCAGCAACGCCTTGTCCACCGATAGGGTATTGGCCAGGAGGGCAGCCTTGCTCTGCTTGAGCAGTCGCGGAAAAAAGAAATGATAAAAAAACTAGAAAGATCGAAATTCTCATAGTCTGTTAGACCCGTGCTAGTCAGCTAACATTAGTATCTTTGGTGCCTGCTAAACCGCGGTATCCAACCTGTGGAGAAGGTGTATTCTGTTCTGGAATTCGCGCAGCATTTGCATTAGTTCCGTTCGCGCCATTGAACTCGCTGGATTGCCTAGTGCTATCTCTGCCAACTTGCTGCGGCATATACGACCCAGCGGGCTGGCCCTGAGGTCCCGGGGCTGCTGTGTTGTTGAATGCAGTGTAGGACAGGAGCGTGCCCATATTGCCCTGCCATAGCGCGGCGGCGATGGTGGGGACGGTGATGATGAGCATGGTCATGATCAGGCCGATGCCGCCCTGCTGCAGGGCCTGGCTGGAGAGGCCTTCGGCACTGGCCAGAGGAATGAACTTGACCACCCAGTAGGCGGCGGCGACCTTGGCGGTGAACTTAAGCACCATGGCCGTCACGACCGACAGCATTGACATTGAGAACAACGTACCGATGACGTAGAACAGCCACTTCTTGAACAGGTCCTTGGTCTGGTCGAAGATCAGCGCCAGGATGAAGATCGGTCCGATGCCGATCAAGAAAGCCATGGTGAACTTGAACAGCAACAACATCGCGCCGGCGGCCATCGGTGGGCTGGCGGTGCCGAAGCCTGCCATCAGCATGGCGCGACCTTTTTTCTCGAGCACTTCCGGCTGGGCCGGATCTACGCGCACCGCATCCAGTGTGGCCATTGCGACCTGCGTGTACGCCAAGTTCTCGTCGATGGCATCGGCGGCAGTGCCCTCATCGCCGGTGAACAGGCGGTGGATTTCCTTGTCCAGGTTCTGGGTCATGGTCTGGTGCAGCATGGCGCCGTTGACCCCGAGGGCCGAGGCAATGCTGATGATGACCGCGACCTTGGCGGCTTTGACCATGGTGGCCATCGCACTCTCGCGCGACTGCCCGGTGGCGATGCGGTAACCCAGAATCAGGATCCACAGCGTGGTCACTGTCAGCGCGATCGTGCTGACCCACTTCATGGCCCGTTTCATCAGTTCAAGGCCGAAATCCTGGATTTCCCGGTTGAAGTAATCGTTGACCAGTTTGAAGAAGACGAAGTCGCCGAGCGTGGCGTCCACCAGGGGCTGCAACCAGCGCGTCCCACGCGGCGCGCACCGAGCTGCCGTAACAGTCGGCAACTGGGCAGTCATCGGTGTGATCCGCTCGATCATGGCCTTACATTACACGTGCAGGCGATTGCTGAGTCATGTCCGCCTGCGATCGCTGCGCGTCCAGTGCGCGCGAGTTTTGCAGGCTCTCCTGCAGCGGCGGCACGTCAGCCGACAGGTCCACTTTGGCCCGGAATCCCGGCGTGTTGCCGATGATCCAGGCATTGCCGTCCTGCACGGTGACGCTACGCAGCTGGCCGACGTCGAGGATGCCAGCGCGTTTGGCCTCGACGGTGGCGTACATGGCCTCTGCCGGCGAAGTGCCGGCGGGGAGCTTGCTGTGGATGGCTTGGTAAAGAGGATCGTTGGGTATCGATGCGGGCGTGGGCTCAACGCAGCGCTCAGGCGACCTGCCTAACAGCATCTTCCAACCTGGCGGGAAATACATCGGTGCGTGCTCGGTTTGCATCCGCTCTTGCAGCTCCTTCCAACGCGCCGCTGCTATCTCCGTATGTCCGGCGCCCGGTGCCAGCGTGCCGCGCATGTAATTAATGCCATCGGCCAGGGTCATCGCCTGCATGCTACGTGCACCGAGAGTGGCGCCAAGTCGCATCGACCCAACATCGTCGCGATACTTGTCGATCAAAGGTGCATATTGCTGGGCCAACTGCTGCGCTTCGGGGTGTTCTAGTACCGATCGATCCGGCTTACCATCACCATCGACCGGCAGGAAATTGTGGATGCGGTGCGATTCGCCGAGCGGAATGGCCACAAGAGGATTACGCGCGTCCAGCACGCTGCGGGTGTTGTTGTAACCGGCCTGTTCCAGCAAAGCGATCTCCTGCGGCGTGGCATAGAGCTTCACTTGGCCGTAATGTCTGCTGGCGGCACTGACCGCATCGCCGGCCATCACGTGATTGATGACATCGGTGCCGCCTTCGGGAATGCGCCGGTCCAAGCTGACCGCGCCGTAGGCGTTGAAAGTCTCGCCCTTGATGCCGAAGTGGTGTGCGCTCACCTGCGCAAGGTTGCCGCCGAGGGAGTGGCCAGTAACGGTGACTACCGGTGTATGCTCGTCACGCTTGCCTCGCCGCTCAGCTATCTCCATTGCATGTCGGGTGAGTTCAATTGCATCAGCAGCTTGGTTATTGTGACGAGTTGCAACCATGCCACCATCTGCGTAGGCGCCATCTTGTTTGGGTTGACGATCAAATTCGGTGCCGCGATGGGCGACGACAATTTCACCTGTATCTAGCCGCTGATAGATGGTTCCCTGATAGCCGGACGGAGTATCAACGTATTCGAGCCGCTTATAGGGAACGCCGCCGATATTTGCGGTTCGACTATTTTCGCCCGTTTCATCTGGCTTTTTATAAACATCACTTGCCAGCGCAGCATATTGTTGTGCGGTCAGAGTCATAGTGCGTCCTTTCTGGCTATCAAAGTCACTTTGAACAACTGCTTGCGCAAATCTTCCTTGAATTGACTTGGGTCTGAGTGGCCGGAGTCGGGGTAGTCGCTCATCTCATCTTCGGGATACCCACCTGACCAGAAATAGGTCGTAGCCGGAATGCCGCTCCATAATTTATCTTTGTATAAGCCTGGCTGAAACCTGGTTTCTTCGTGTCTCCCGGTAGCCTTTAACGAAACATCTATGCTAGTGAGTTCCCATCGGCAGACTCCCTTGGCATAGTAGTCTGCATCAATCATGCCATCGGCATAGATCGTCGCGACGTAAATGGAGGCATCGCGCTTCTCAAAGTGAATGGGGATGCCATCTTCATCAGGCTTGTTCCACACCCCGGCAATGGGCTCAATTGGAGTACATTGCTTGTGGTTAGTCATCTGGTAGAAGGCCGTACCTGAGATCCATTCAAACGGCCCCGGCGCATCCTCGATGGTCATCGTTATTCGGTACGCTTGCGTCGGATTCGGATTCTTGCGATAGACAGGTTCGCCGTCGACGGGCGTCGCGTCGGTTTCGTGTTTCTCAGAAGCAGCGTTCATGGGATTGCACCCTGCCAGGAACGTGAGGAAAAGGTAGCCCAAAATCTTGATCTTCAGATAGCTGTTCATGTCACCATTGTGCACCGTGCAGACCGCTCGGCAACGGTGATCCCATCACCCAGCTGACGAGCACTACGGTTGATGTTAGGGCTGCGCAATACCCTGCAATGTGTAGGAAGCCGAAAATCAGCCCGAACTCCGGGAGTTGCATCACTAGATGGCATCGCCAAGGGGTGTATGCCGCGCCAACGGTTAATAGGAGCATCAACGCGTTGTTGAAACTTGTATTGTGCAACTGTCGTAATTCCGCAGTCTGTTTATCCTGATTTGCGAAGGTTTTGTGCAATCTACGCCGTCAGCAGTAGTGCAACGGCAATGTGCATCGCCGCCCCCCACTCTGGCTCCAGAGTGTGCGAGCACAAGAAAGTGGGTAAACGTTGTGCGTGAGCTAAGGCAAGAAGGCTGGCAGTGAGCGTGAGCGTTAAGACAACGACGATTGGGAGATTGCGCAGGCTCTCGGCTGACCGATACCAAATCAGCATTATGGAGGAAGAGTGTTCTACCACTGCATCGCTCCTATGAAGTGCGAGTTATCTGCTGCGCGGCACCTAAAGCATCCTGCGGCACAACCACGGTGGCATGCGATAAGGCGACCCGTGCAAAAATCTATGCGAATGCTGCATTGAATAAAGTAGGGTTTTGTGAAGCTAGGGGCAGCCAATAACGAGTCGGAGCATAAAGACGCAGAGCGTAAACGGATCATTGTTGTAGCAAGAAATGATCTCATGGTGACCGCCGGTCTATGCTGGAGACTGGGGCGTTAAGGCCCGCAGTAATGGATTTATAATTAATCTAAAGTTCTTTGGGGTCGCCTACTATCAACTCCTTTAGATTGTAATCCTTGCTTCGAAATCAGAAAGATGGCGTCAGTTTGCTTGATAAATTTAGTGTGATATAGCTAATATTTTTTAAAGACCGGTTCTGAGCATTCCTGATAAATAACCTTGCACTGCATGCCAGGATTCCTTTTTTCGCACTGATGTAAAGCATCTTCGGATGCTTTTGCTTTAGTTGATCTTCCTATAAATTGAACTAACCCATCAGGATTTGGTTTTCCATCAAGTTGTGGTTCACTTATAGCTGCACATTGATTCTGATAAGTTAGCGTGACACGGCAGTTTTTTGCCCCAAGCTTCGCGCAACGTTCTAAAGACTGTTGTTTGGCTTCCGACTCTGATAACGCCCCTGTCGGCACTCCATAATAGGGAGTGGAATCAATAGTGCCAAGAGCAATCGCTCCCCAAGTTTTAATCCACTTACCAAGCGGGCGTGGTTCCTGAGGCATGGCGGAGCCTGATTGCGGCATGGGTGCGCATGCGACGGCTCCTTGGCCGCCAATTGGATATTGTCCAGCCGGACAGCCTTGCGCCCGGGAAGTTATGGGGAAAAATAAAATCAGGAAAGCCAATAGGGCGAAAATCCTCATGACCGCCTTGCCCGTAAATTTTGATGAAAAAATTTAGATGTGCAATGTGTCAATGAATGCTCTGAGCGACACTTCGTCCCGTTTGTCCGAGTGAGTCGGCCGGTGAGGATACTTGAGGCGGCATCCCGCCCATGTTGCGCTTAAAAGCTCTCAAAAACTGGTTCGGTACACGCTGTATATATTGTCTTGCACTGGCTGCCGGAATTTGATTTTTTGCAAAACGAAATCGCATTTTTACTTGCGACCTCAATTGATGGGCCGGCTGCAAAGCCCCTTATAATAGATCCCCGAAGCTCGGGTTCAGCGATTGCTGCACACCGGTTTTCATAAACATAAAGGACGTTGCATTTTTTCTTGCTTGCTTCTTCGCACTTTTCCAGCGCATCTTGTTGAGCTTCAGATTTTTTGAAATTTCCAGTAGATACGCCTAAGTTCTCATTGCCGTCACCGGCAATTGCACCCCAAGTTTTGATCCATTTGCCGCTAGGACGTGGGTCCCGTTGAATTGGGGCTCCTTGAGGGATAGGTGCGCATGCGACAGCCCCTTGGCCTCCAATTTGATATTGCCCAACTGGACAGCCTTGGGCAAGTACGTCACCGGAAACAAAAAAAAATGAAAAAATAAGAATGGCCGCGGGGTTTCTGGTCATTGTGGCCGTCACAACAGGTGAGTTTTTGATCTTGCAAAAAAGACTAAGCATCTTGCTGCCCAGCTTGTCCGCGTGAGCCGGTTGGCTGTGATAATTGCATAGGTGTTGCACCAGTAATTTTAGATGTCGCATGCGAGGTGTTGCCTGCGCCTCCGCTTTGCGGTTGCTCGCTGCCCTTAGCCACCTGCTGCGGCATATACGACCCAGCCGGCTGTCCCTGCGGTCCAGGGCTTGCTGCAGTCCCAAACGCCGAGTAGGCCATGAACGTGCCCATATTGCCCTGCCATAGCGCGGCGGCGATGGTGGGGACGGTGATGATGAGCATGGTCATGATCAGGCCGATGCCGCCTTGCTGCAGGGCCTGGCTGGACAAGCCTTCGGCATCGCCGAATTTAATGAACTTGACAGCCCAGTAGGCCGCGGCCACCTTGGCGGTGAACTTGAGCACCATGGCCGTGACCACCGACAGCATAGCCATCGAAAACAAGGTGCCGATGAGGTAGAACAGCCACTTCTTGAACAGGTCCTTGGTCTGGTCGAAAACCAACGCCAGGATAAAGATCGGCCCGACGCCGATCAAGAAGGCCATGGTGAACTTGAACAGCAACAACATCGCGCCGGCGGCCATCGGTGGGCTGGCGGTGCCAAAGCCCGCCAACATCACGGCCCTGCCTTTTTTCTCCAGCATCTCCGGCTCGCTGGCATCTACCCGGACTGCATCCAGCGCCGCCAAGGCGAGCTGGGTGTAGGCCAGGTTATCGTCGATAGCGTCCTCAGCGGTGCTGTCGTCGTCACCGGTGAACAGACCGTGGATTTCCTTGTCCAAGTTTTGGGTCATGGTCTTGTGCAGCATGGCTCCATTGGCCCCGACTGCCGAGGCCACGCTGATGATGATGGCGACCTTGGCGGCCTTGACCATGGTGGCCATCGCACTCTCGCGCGATTGCCCGGTGGCGATGCGGTAGCCCAGAATCAGGATCCAGAGCGTGGTTACCGTCAGCGCGATCGTGCTGACCCACTTCATGGTCTCCTTCATCAAATCGAGGCCGAAGGTCTGGATTTCCTGGTTGAAATAATCGCTGACCAGTTTGAAGAAAACGAAGTCGCCAAGGTTGGCGTCCGCCAGCGGCTGCAACCAGTTCATCCCGCCCTGAAAAAAAACGTCCATTGCTGTCTGCCTATGTACCGTGATGAGGCTTTGGTTGCCTGCTAATTCATTTACTTGGACAGCGCAATCTTTAACGCAGCTGCCTGGATGACCTGCCCGAGGATGTCGTTCTTGTCACCTTCCAGCGCGCGCTTGGCCAGCAGGCTCTGGTCATCCTTGAGGCCTGCAATGTAGATGTCATAGGCCTTCATCCTGGCTTCCCAGTGGGTGAGCTCCATCGCGTTGCGTGCCGCATAACGCCGAATTTCGTTGTCGTTCGCAGCGAGCGCACCCTCCTTGTCTCCCACCTTATCGCGCTGGCGTTGCACACGTTCGAAGTCTCTGGAACGTTCCACCAGGCGCTGGATCATCAAAATCGCCTCGTTGTACTGCGAGTTTTGTGCTACCACAATTTGCTTGCAAATTTCGTTTTGCGTTTTCTGCAAATTGTTGCCAGTAAGCGAATCCAGTGAAATCGGTGCCATTTTTTCAAAAAGACCGGCAATGCCGGAAGCTCCGGGACAATAGGCGTCCAGCCCATGATTCAAATTGCGCGTGACAAATTTGTTTTCCAGTCCAGGCTCATTGAACTGCAGACGCTGCCACTTGATGAGCTGCTGCTGATAATGCTGCAGCTGTTGTTGATACTGCTTGGCCGTGTCGGTCCATCGCTTGGCCTGTTCCGCATATTCCGCGATATCCTTCGACTCTCCCGTCGGGTTAATGACGACTACTTGCGCGTTGGCGGGCCCTACGCACAGCCCAATGGTTAGCAGCAGGCCGGCGGCAAGGCGGGAAATCGGATGGCGGGGGCGGCGGGAACGTGCGGTCATGGCGAGTCTCGTCGATCTTTACGGTATAGATAGTTGGCAGGAGCAGTGCAGCGGGGACAAAAGTGAAGGCCGCTTGCTTGGTCAGCCAGCAGCGCTGGCGTTATAAATCATCGGCTCGTCGCGACTGAGTGAGGCCGCTTCTTTCGGCGCGCAGGCACCTGCGACAGGGGCTGCCGCCTCGGGGTGTTGGAGAGGATTGCCTGCTGAAGCCATTATCCCTATGCGCGATGAGGCAGGTTTGGTGCGAACTGTGGCACACACTTAACCAAAATTCTACTAATGAGGTCAGGCTGTACTCCTGGGGGGAGCCGTCCGGGCGCGGCCCGGCTTGCTCTGCCCGTTTGTGTAGGAAAATCCCTACAGTCGATCGCGGCATTTGCCTGCGTGGCCCTTTCCTTTGCCAGCCCCGGTCAGTAGGCAGCGGGTGCGGCACGGACTCAGCCGGATCGGACGGCAAGCCACACACGCCCTTGGCTTCAACAGCCGGAGTCGGTTGCACCCCTGCGCCGCCGAAGCGCCAGCGGTGCCGCGGGCGCCCGGGCTGGAGGCTATGCTCCCCCTGTCAGCCCTCCCACACCGGCAATTTCTTCGCCACCGCCACATTCTTCAGCGCCACATACTTCGGCAGGCCGTCGCTGCCGTAGGCCAGCGGCGCCTCGCCCTTGATCAGCGGGGCGAAGTAGCGGCGCGCCTTATCGGTGATGCCGAAGCCGTCCTTGCGCAGGAAGCTGGGCGGCATCTTCTTTTCGTGGTTGGCCACCTTGTGCAGCGGGGCGGGCACGATCTTCCAGCGGTACGGCGTGTCGCTGACGCGTTCGATCACCGGGATCACCGCGTTCATGCCCTTGAGGGCGTATTGCACCGCCGCCTTGCCCACGGCCTGGGCCTGTTCCCAGTCGGTCTTTGACGCCAGGTGGCGTGCGGAACGCTGCAGGTAATCGGGCAGCGTCCAGTGCACCTTGTAGCCGAGTTCCTGCTTGACCTGCGCTGCCAGGAACGAGGCCACGCCGCCGAGTTGCGCATGGCCGAACGAGTCGGTCGCGCCGCCGGCATCGGCGACGAAACGGCCCTGCGCGTCCTGGATGCCTTCGCTGGCCACGACCACGCACCAGCCGACTTTTTCCACTACCTGCTTGACCTTGGCCAGAAACACCGCCTGGTCGTAGGCACGCTCGGGCAGCAGGATGATCTGCGGTGCATCGTCCGGGCCCTGGCCGGCCAGGCCTGCGGCAGCAGCGAGCCAGCCGGCGTGGCGGCCCATCGCCTCATAGATGAAGACCTTGGTGGAGGTGTCGGCCATGGCGGCGACATCCAGTGCGGCCTCGCGGACCGACACCGCGGTGTACTTGGCCGCCGAGCCGAAGCCGGGGCAGGTGTCGGTCACCGCCAGATCGTTGTCGATGGTCTTGGGCACGCCGATGCAGTGCAGCGGGTAACCATAGGCCTTGGCCAGCTGCGAGACCTTCCACGCGGTGTCGGCCGAGTCGTTGCCGCCGTTGTAGAGGAACCAGCGCACGTCGTGCGCGCGCAGCACCTCGAGCAGGCGCTCGTATTTGGCACTGTCTTCTTCCAGCGACTTGAGCTTGTAGCGGCACGAGCCGAACGCGCCGCCCGGAGTCTGCGCCAGTGCGGCGATCGTGGCGGCGGACTCCTTCGAGGTGTCGATCAGCTCCTCGCGCAAGGCGCCCAGGATGCCGTTGCGTGCGGCCAGTACCTTGACCTTGCGTGCGCGCGCCTCGGTGATCACACCGGCGGCGGTGGCGTTGATGACGGCAGTGACGCCGCCGGATTGGGCGTACAGCAAGTTGCCAGTGGACATAGGGGACGGGCTCCTTACATGGGCGATGGCGCAGGGGACAGTGCCGGGACATTCCCCGGATGCGGTAAGCTGCACGACCATACGGTCAGCGCTGGCGAAGACCTGAGTCTAACGCCGCCAACCGCAACGCGTTTTTATTCGAAAGTGGAGTCCACTGATGCGATTGGTTCTGTTGGGACCGCCCGGTTCGGGCAAGGGCACCCAGGCGACACGTCTCAAAGACAAGTTTGGGATCCCGCATATTTCCACCGGCGATCTGCTGCGTGCCGAAGTGGCCGCCGGCTCACCGCTGGGCCTGAAGGCCAAGGAAGTGATGGCACGCGGCGATCTGGTTTCCGACGAGATCCTGCTCGGCATGCTGGAGGCGCGGCTTGGTCAGGCCGATGTCGCCAAGGGCTTCATTCTCGACGGCTATCCGCGCAACGTGGCGCAGGCCAATGCGCTGGACGACCTGCTCGGCAAGATCGGTCAGCCGCTGGATGCGGTGGTGCAGCTGGATGTGGCCAGCGAATTGCTGGTCGAGCGCATTGCCGGCCGCGCCAAGGCCGAGGGCCGCGAGGACGACAATCCCGAGTCGGTGCGCAAGCGCCTGCAGGTCTATACCGATTCCACGGCGCCGGTGATCGGTTTCTACGAACAGCGCGGCAAGCTGGCACGCGTGGACGGGGTGGGCACGCTGGATGAAGTGCTGGAGCGTATCGGCACCGCGCTCGGTCGCTGAGCCGGGGTGGATGGGCCGGGCAGTACGCCTGGCCCGCACAGATGCGCTGGCGGCCGGCGTGGCGTCACAACCCATTGATTGCGCAAAAGAAAAACCCCGGGCGTACAAGACGACCGGGGCAGAATAACGCCAGTAATGAGCTTGCTCAGAGCCCCACAGCATGAGCTCCCTGGGGATTTGGCCTCTTGGGGAGTAGGACCAAAGGGGTGCTGCGACTGGCGTTCAGCATAGTGATGGATGTGACGCAGTTCTCATATCGGGAAATTCCTGACAGTGCGGTAGGGGTTTCCTGACAACACGGTCGGCGGTTGCGTGGAATGTCCCGCAACTCCGGCGATCGGCGACAATGCGGCCCATGACCAAACTCCACATCCTCGGCATTGCCGGGACCTTCATGGGCGGTGTCGCCGCCCTTGCGCGCGAACTGGGCTGGCAGGTAGAGGGCAGTGACCAGGCCATCTATCCGCCGATGTCCACCCAGCTGGAAACCCTTGGCATCGCGCTGGCACAAGGCTACGCGCCGTCCAATATCTCGGCAGATGCAAGCGATGTCGTCATCGGCAATGCCTTGTCGCGCGGCAACCCGGCAGTGGAAGCGGTGCTCGACGCGGGCCGTCGCTATAGCTCCGGTGCGCAGTGGCTGGCCGAGCAGGTGTTGCCGGGCCGCGACACCCTGGCCGTTGCCGGCACCCACGGCAAGACCACCACCACCACCATCCTGAGCTATCTGCTGGACGCCGCCGGGCGCGCACCGGGTTTTCTGATCGGTGGCGTGGCCGAAGACTTCGGCGTATCGGCGCGGCTGGGCCAGGGGCGCGAGTTCGTGGTGGAAGCCGACGAATACGACACCGCCTTCTTCGACAAGCGCAGCAAGTTCGTGCACTACCGGCCGCTGGTGGCGATCCTCAACAACCTCGAGTACGACCACGCCGATATCTTTCCGGACGTGGCCGCGATCCAGCGCCAGTTCCATCATCTGGTGCGCACGGTGCCGGCGCGCGGGCGGCTGATCGTCAACGGCGAGGATGCGCGCCTGGCCGAGGTGCTGGCGATGGGCTGCTGGACGCCGGTGGAACGCTTCGGTTTCGATGCGGCGCTCGACTGGAGCGCACGCTTGATCGCCGCCGACGGCAGCGCGTTCGCGGTGCTGCAGCGTGGGGTGGAGATCGGCCAGGTGCAGTGGCCGCTGGTCGGGCGGCATAACGTGCTCAATGGGTTGGCAGCACTGGCGGCCGTGCATGCGGTGGGCGTGGATCCGGCAACGGTGATGCCGGCGCTGGCGCGCTTTCAGAGCGTCAAGCGGCGGTTGGAGCTGCTGGGGCAGGCAGGCGACATCACCGTATACGACGACTTCGCCCATCACCCCACCGCGATTGCGACCACCTTGCAGGGCCTGCGTGCGAAGGTCGGCGCGGCGCGCGTGCTGGTGGCGATGGAGCCGCGCAGTAATTCGATGCGGGCGGGCGCGCATGCGCAGGCGTTGGCGCCGTCGTTGCGCGATGCCGATGCGGTGGTGTTCCTGCATCGGCCCGAACTGGCCTGGGATGCCGCACCGATCATCGCGCAGGTGCGCGGTGATGCGCATGTGGCGCATGACGTGGAAGCACTGCTGCAGACCCTGGGCGAGATTGCGCAGCCGGGCGACCATGTGGTGTTCATGTCCAATGGCGGTTTCGATGGCGCGCCGCGTCGCTTTCTGGCGCAATTGTCCCGATGACCGACCTCACGACCACCGCCGACACCAGCGCCCTGCCATTGTTTCCGTTGCACAGCGTGCTGTTGCCGGGTGCGGCGATGGGCCTGCGCGTGTTCGAGCGCCGCTACCTGGATCTGGTGCGCGAGAGCGGCCGCACGGGCAGCAGCTTCGGTGTGTGCCTGATCCTGGATGGCACCGAGGTCGGCGTGCCGGCAACGCCGGCTGCATTCGGCACCGAAGTGCGTATCGAGGATTTCGATGTCGGCGCCGACGGCGTGCTGGTGTTGCGCCTGCGCGGCACGCGTCGCTTTCACGTACGGCGTTCGCGCATCCGCGACAATGGGTTGGTGGTCGGCGAGGTGAGCTGGTGCGAACCCGACAGCGACGACGAATTGCGCCCCGAGCATGGCCTGCTGGCAACCGTGCTCGAGCGCCTGCTCGAACAGGTCGGTGGCGAATTTGCCTCCGCCGGGCCTGAGCTGCTGGACCAGGCGGCATGGGTCGGCTGGCGGCTGGCCGAACTGCTGCCATTGACCGAGCAGAAGCGTCTGTCGCTGTTGCAGCAGGACGATCCGCACCGGCGCCTGGACCAGTTGCTCGCCTGGATGCCGTGACACTAAGACAACGGCGCGCGTGACCCATCACCGCGCTTGCACCCTTGCAACGGCACACTCGCCACGCTTGAGTGCGCTCCCGATGGCATCCCTGCAGTGGATGCGCGCATTGGCGTCACTCGTTATCGATCCACGGAGTGTGCCTTGATCATCGATGTCAAACCGCGTGTGGCGGATGTATTCAGTCAGGTCTGGCGGACCCTGGCGGTGTTGTTCGTATGGGACGTGTTGATCACGATCATCTACTACGTGCTGCCGTTCCGCGCGCCTGCATTGCCGTTGACCATCTTCGGTTCGGCCCTGGCGTTGTTCCTGGGCTTTCGTGCCAACTCGACCTATCAGCGCTGGTGGGAAGGGCGGGTGCTGTGGGGCCAGATGATCAATGCATCGCGCAATCTGGTGCGTTTGAGCATCAGCATCCTGTCCGCGCCGGAAGCGGCAGCGCTGGGCCGCAGCATTGCGTTGCGCCAGATCGCCTACGTCAATGCGTTGCGGTGCCAGCTACGGCGGCTCCCGGTGGCGATGGCGCTGGAGCCGCGCCTGCAGGCCGACGAAGTGGCCGCGGTGATCACGCGCACCAATGTCGCCAACGGCCTGCTCGACGCCACCGGACGCAACGTCGAGCAGGCACGTCGCGATGGCTGGATCGACAGCATTCAACAAGCCAGTGTCGAGCGCATCCTGGTGGATATCGCCAACGCGCAGGGCGGCATGGAGCGCCTGAAGAATACGCCGTTGCCGTATCAATACCGGTTCTATCCGAACCTGTTTACCCGGCTGTTCTGCGTCCTGCTGCCGATCGGCCTGGTGGAGACGCTGCAATACGCAACGCCGGTGGGGTCGACCGTGGCCGGCCTGATGTTCCTGGCGGTGCTCAAGATCGGCGACGAACTGGTCGACCCGTTCGCCAATACCATCCACGATCTGCCGCTGGACAGCATGTGCCGCACGGTGGAAATCGACGCGTTGCAGGCAATCGGCGAACAGGCGCCGGAACCGATGCAGCCGGTGGATGGCGTGTTGTGGTGAGTGCATCGCGCCTCGACCAATGCGGCTTGTGCGTATCCAAGCGGCGCTGAAGCGCACGCTTTCAGGTAATCGAACGGTGCGGATGCGTCGGTTGTAGAGCGGCTGACCTGCGGCTTGGCTGCAGGGGCCCTTTGCCCGCCTACCAGCGCGGGACATGCTGCAAGTAGCTCTTGTCTACAGTACTGCAGCGCGGTCGCTGGCCGATCGCGGCTGTAGCCCGATCGATCAACGGCGCTGGTGTGACGACGCCGATGCCGCCGGGTCGGATGCGGTGGTTTCCGGCTGCGGTGCAGCGTTGTCCTTGTCCTCCGGCCGCAACGCATTTCCCGACCTGCTGTCGATCAGGATCACGGGCACCTGCGAGCGTCGACGTTGTTCCAGGCGATGCGGCAGGGGGGCCAGTGCCTGGCGCAACGCGCTCAGTGCCGGGTCGACCCCGCGCAGCGGATACCACAGGCCGATCAGGCTGAAGTGCCGGCTGTAGCGCAGGGTCTGGGTGCTGCCCACCCACAAGGGTTGGGCGCCGGGCTGCAGGCGCGCGGCCGCCGGCCACAGGCGCAACACATGCACATGGCCGGGCGCCGCGTGGCGCACCATCAGCAGGGCTTCGACCTGCGTGTCCAGCGTGGCCGGCAGAATCGGCACCTCGTCCGGGCGGCCGCTGACATCCAGCAGGTGCAGCGCCTGTTCCCAGCCGGCCTGCGGTTGCACCCGCCAGCCGCGTGCTTCCAGCTGGCGCTGCAGCGGTGCCAGCGGGCCGGCTAGCTGCACGTCCAGCGGCCAGCGCTGGTCGTCGTCGAATTCATTGCGGCGTGCGGGCAGCAGGCGCCACTGGCCGTTCCACCAGTCATTGGCGGGCAATTCCATCAGCAACGGCGGCGGCGGTTCGAACTTGGCCAGTTTGGTGTCCAGATTGCGCGGCGCGAACACGATCGCGCAGGTCAGGAACACACCGTAGAAGATCCACGAGACCGGCTTGACCCAGAACGCGCGGGTGGCTCGGCGGCGATAGGCGATGCCCAGCACCAGCAGCCAGAAGATGCCGAACAGCATGCCGCCGACCACGTCGCTGAGCCAGTGTGCGCCCAGGTACAGGCGCGCAAACCCGATCAGCGACACCATTGCGCCACTGACCAGATACGGCCACACCCGGCGCCGGCCCGGCAGCTCGCGCGCGATCAGCAGCGCGAAGAAACCAAAGCCGATCGTGGCCATGGTGACCGCCACCGACGGAAACCCGAAACCGCTGCTGGCCGCCGGCGGGCGCACCACCTGCACGGTGGCGCCCAGCAACTGGGTCAACGCCAGGCCGAAGGCCAGCGCGATCACCCAATGCGTCACCGCCATCCAGCGGCGCCGCCAGGCCAGGTAGCCCATCGCCGCCGCGATCGCCGGCAGCAGCACCTGCCAGTCGCCCAGCGAGGCCAGCGCCACCATCGGGTAGTCGGCCAGCGGGTTGCGCAGCGCCAGCATCAGATCGTGCACGGCCAGGTCCACGCGCAGCGGCTCGCCATGCGCCAGCACCACCATCAGCAACACGAACCAGCCCCAGCCCAGCAGCAACAGCATCAACGCCATCATCGCCAGCGGCACCGACTCGCGGCGGCGCGGGTCGAACACGCTCACCGACCAGTTGCCCAGGACCGGATGCCGATGCGACCACTCCAGCAGCCGCGCCAGCAGGGCATCCAGATGGCCGGCCGACCAGCGGTAGGAGTACAGCACCATCGCCCAGGCCAGGCCGATCACTGCAGCCAGCAAGGTGACCACCACGAACAGGCGGCCGGCCACCGCGGCCACCGCGTCGTAGGCAGTGCCCAGCACCCAGCCGGGCACCAGGAACAGCAGCGCCCACGAGATGCAGGCCAGGCCGCTGGCGACCAGATAGCGCTTGAACGGCATGTGCGACATGCCGGCGATGGCCGGCACGAACGGCCGCACCGCGCCCACGTAACGGGCGATCAGGATGCTCTTGAAGGCATTGCGCCGAAACAGCAGCTCGCCACGCTCCAGCAACTGCGGATAGCGGCGGAACGGCCAGTAGGTGTGCAACTGGTGACCCCACCGGTGGCCGACCCAGAAGCTCAGCGTATCGCCGGCGAAGGCGCCAAGGGCGGCGCAGGCCACCGCATACGGCCCGTTGATCTGGCCCAGCCCGATCAGCACGCCGATGGCGAACAGCAACGGCAGCGCCGGCACGATGGCGCCGAGCACGATCACCGCATCGGAAAATGCGATGGCAAAGATCGCCACGCCAGCCAGGGTGGGGTGGTGTCCGATCCACTCCAGCGTGGCGTCGATCCATGAATTCATCCCACGATTATAGGTGGGCATGGCGACGAGGTGACTTCGCCGTCATCACATCGGCCCGGCCGCTTCACCTCAGGTTGCGAGCGGGCAAGACCGCAGGGGCAACGCGCGCTGTGGCGGTGCGGGCGCCCCGCCTACAATGGGGGATGAGTGACGATCCCGCCGCCAATCTGCCGCTGAAGTCCGATACCTTCGGGCGCATCCTGTTGATCCGCGAGGCCGACCGCCTGTTCGTGCGGCGCGACCTGAGCGTGGCGCCGTGGCTGTTGCGCGGAGTGGCCTGGTGGCTGGCGCGGCGCGAAGCGTTGGCCCTGCGCCAGCTGGATGGCTTGCCACGCACGCCGCGGCTGTTGCGCTGGGACGGGCGCCATCTGGATCGCAGCTATCTGGCCGGCGATGCGATGTACCGGCGCCCGCCGCGTGGCGATCTGGCCTACTTCCGCTGCGCGCGCAGGTTGTTGCAGCAGTTGCATCGGCGCGGCGTGGCGCATAACGATCTGGCCAAGGAGGCAAACTGGCTGGTGCAGGACGACGGCAGCCCGGCGGTGATCGATTTCCAGCTGGCGGTACGCGGCAATCCCCGTGCGCGCTGGATGCGCCTGCTTGCCCGCGAAGACCTGCGCCACCTGCTCAAGCACAAGCGCATGTATTGCCCGGCCGCGATCACCCCGGTGGAACGCCGCGTGCTCAAGCGCACCTCCTGGGTACGCAAGCTGTGGTTTGCCACCGGCAAACCGATCTATCGCTTCGTGACCCGCCGCGTGCTGCACTGGGAAGACAACGAGGGGCAGGGGCCGAAGCCCTGAAGTGCCGGGACTCGGGAATCGGGAGTAGGGAATCGGTAGGGCGCATCGCGGCAGCTGATCGTGCGTCGGCTGCTGGACGTACAAGGCGCTAAGATTTTGCGATCCCCCATTCTCGACTCCCGATTCCCATGACCCTAAACGGCAAAACCCTCTTCATCACCGGTGCCTCGCGCGGGATTGGCTTGGCGATTGCGTTGCGGGCGGCGCGGGATGGGGCCAATGTGGCGATTGCGGCCAAATCGGCGGTGGCCAATCCCAAGTTGCCCGGCACCATCCATAGCGCGGCCGCGGCGGTGACGGCGGCCGGTGGGCAGGCGCTGGCACTCAAATGCGATATCCGCGACGACGACCAGGTGCGTGCGGCCGTGGCCGCCACGGTCGATGCCTTCGGCGGTATCGACATCCTGGTCAACAATGCCAGTGCGATCTGGTTGCGTGGTGCGTTGGACACGCCGATGAAGCGCTTCGATCTGATGCAGCAGGTCAACGCACGCGGCAGTTTTCTGTGCGCACAGGCGTGCCTGCCGCATCTGTTGCAGGCGCCCAATCCGCACATCCTCACGCTGGCGCCGCCGCCGTCCTTGAACCCGGCGTGGTGGGGCGCGCATACCGGCTACACCCTGGCAAAGATGGGCATGAGCCTGGTGACCCTGGGGCTGGCAGCCGAGTTCGGCCCGCAAGGCGTGGCGATCAATGCGCTGTGGCCGCGCACCGTGATCGCCACCGATGCGATCAACATGATCGACGGCGTGGACGCGGCCGCGTGTCGCCGGCCGGAGATCATGGCCGACGCGGCGCATGCAGTGCTGACGCGCAAGGCGGCTGGATTCCATGGCCAGTTCCTGATCGACGACGATGTCCTGGCCCAGGCCGGCATCACCGACCTGAGTGGTTATGCGGTCGACCCGTCGCGTGCGCTGTTGCCGGATCTGTTTCTCGACTGAGCGCGGCCAACATCGCGGCCCGCGCTCGTAGGCGGGAGACGGAGCGCGACCGGGCCTCGACGCGCGCAGCTGCCGCGCTTCAAGGCGTGGGTGCGGCCCACCAGCAGTCGCGCCGTGGAGGCCTGGCTGCGGCCGGACCTGGGGCGAGCACACCCAGTTCACAGTCGGGTTTGCTATCGTGTGTAGTTGAAAACGTTTCCAACAAGGATGTACCGCGCGTGTCTCCGAAGTTTCGTGTGCTTGTTCTGGCGGTCTGCGTGTCCGCCCTGGTGGCCGCCTGTGGCGGCAAGTCGCAGCAGCCTGCAACCGGTGCCGACAGTGCCGATACCAAAACGACGGGAAGACAGCTGGATTCCCTGCAAGGCGTGACCGCCAAGCTCGGCGCCTATATCGACTGCTTCAACCGCGTCAACGCGAAGGTGCACGCCGGCGCCAGGTACTACACCGGCTGGATGCAGGACCCGTTCGCCGGCCCGACCGGTGACGAATCCGGCATGACCGGCCCGTACGATATCGACGATGGCGACATGCAGCAGTGCGACGCACCGGTCAGCGCGGCCGCTGCGGCGAAGCCAGCGCTGCCGGCGCTGGACAAGGCAGCAGGCGACTATCGCGCGGCATTGAAGGCACTGCAGCCGATCAGTCACGCAGTGGCCGATTACTACACCCGCCAGGATTACGAGGACGATCAGTTTGCCAAGGGCAAGCAGCTGCACCCGCAGCTGATGGAGGCACTGTCCACCTACGCCGATGCCAGCACCGCCTTCAGCGCCGAACTGGACGTGCAAAACGACGCGGCGCAACGCGAAAAACTCAAGACGCTGGAGCAGGGCGAAGGCCGCACACGCGAGTACTACCGGCTGGCGATGATGCTCGACGCCAAGCAGATCGCCGATGCACTGGAAGAGGAGCAGTTCGACGTGGCGCGTGCCAACGCGCTGCTGGACGGCTTCAACCGTCTCTCCGATGAAGCGCACGCCAAGGTGGCCGACCAGGAGCCGGGCAAGCTGGACTGGAACAGCTTTGAAACCGCTGCAGAAACCTTCCGCAGACAAGCCAAGGCGCGGGTGAAGCGCGTGGTCGAAAAAACGCCTTACAGCAAGATGGAGCAGGGCTGGCTGGATAGCCCCTCGCTGGCGCCCGAAGGCTCGCCGCGCAAGTTACTCAACACCTACAACGCGCTGGTGTTCCAAAGCAATCGTCAGTAATCACTGCTGTTTCCAGCCATCGCGCGCGTGCCGGGCGACCGGCTGCGCCGGATGCCTTTCGGCCGCACGCTGCGGCGCCACCTTCTTCAACCTATCAATGGAACGCCAGATGACCCATCAACTTCGTTATGCGCCGCTCGCCGCGGCGATCGCGTTCGCCGCACTGCTTGCCGGTTGCCAGAAAAACGCGCCCGCCGCCGCAGTGGAAGGCGCCGACAAGATCAATGCCTACATCACGTGCTTCAACGGTGTCGAGCAGCCGATCCATGAGAGCTACCAGCAATACATCGGCTGGATGCAGGACCCCGAGGCCGGCCCGACCGGCAAGGAGAGCGATATCCATGCACCGGGCACGGTGCTGTCGCATCACGTGGACGAATGCGGGGCGCCGATGACCGCGGCACTGGCGCAAACGCCCGCCAACCCCCAGCTCGATCCGGTGGCCAAGACCTATCAGGAACGCTTCACCACGCTCAACGAGCGTATCGGCGAAGCGGTGCGCTACTACGACCGCGAGGATTATCTGCGCGATGACGGCAAGGGCATGAAGGCGCTGCACGCGCCGTTGATGCAGGCCTATCACGCGTTCTTCGAGGCCGGCGAAGCCATGAATGCCGCACTCGAACGCAACGAAGACATGCGTCGCCAGGCGCAGATCGATGCGATCGAAAAGGAAGAGGGCCGCAGTGCCTCCTGGTATCACCTGAAGATCATCGGCGAAGGCAAGCAGCTGGTGCAGGTGCTCGACAGCGACACGCCGGATCTTGCCGCAGCGCAATCCCAGCTCGCACGCTACCAGGGCATTCTGGAAGAGGCACAGAAGGCCAAGGTCGGCCAGGGCGATGCGATGTGGGGCCACATGGAACGTTCTGCCGACAAGCTGGCGCGCGAGTCGGGACGACTGGTCGAGCGTATCCGCACCAAGACACCATTGAACAAGAGCGAGCAGATGCTGCTGGAAAGTGGCTCGCTCCCACCGGGCGGCACGCGCCAGGCCGTGCTGGCCAGCTACAACGATCTGATCGACATGAGCAATCGCATGTCGCATTGATGCTGCGCATTCATCTGTGGCGCGTTGCGTAAGCGCATCGAGCAGATGATTGTGCAAGCCTCAAA
Source organism: Xanthomonas sp. CPBF 426 (assembly GCF_903989465.1). Taxonomy (NCBI): domain Bacteria; kingdom Pseudomonadati; phylum Pseudomonadota; class Gammaproteobacteria; order Lysobacterales; family Lysobacteraceae; genus Xanthomonas; species Xanthomonas sp. CPBF 426. Next base: position 3,703,763 of record NZ_LR861805.1, on the reverse strand, counting down.
GATGCTGAAATCCTGACCTTCAGCGTTGTTAGATGGTCTCAAGCAAAAATGGTCGAGGGCGCGGTGCCCTCACCGCCTGCGGGACACGCCGTGAACCCGTCCCTGGGGCTCGGTGGCGGCATCCATGCCGCCACACGGTCCCGCAACCGGCGAGGACACTGCACCTGGAAGTTTCAAGGTTGCTTCATTGAAAGCCTGCTCATTGCTCGGCTTGTCTTGGATTACTAATTAGGCGTGCTCTTATGGAAGCGCGCACGTCATGCTCTGCTTGCACCCGCACACCGATCGTCTCGACCGGTCCTTGCCCGCTCACCGTCGCGGGACCCTGAGCGGCAGGGATGCCGCGCCAGAGCCTCCATGGACGTACTTGCGGCGTGTCCCGCGATGGTGGGCGGGCAAGGGCCTGCAGCAAAGTCGCAGATCATCGGCGCTACAGCTGATCTACAAGGCTGTCTATCAGCTGCTCTATCCGCGGCCACTGATCGGTGGCCGCAGTGGTCGCGTCAAGTCCGCAGCACCGCGTCAGCCGTTGGAACTCTCCGGTAGCGGCTCCGCACATTGCCGGCAATAACGTGCATCCGGCGCGTGGCCTTCCAGCCCGCACCGCGGGCAGTTGCGGGTATCGCGCTTGCCGGCGTGGCCGCCTTCGCGCAGCGTGCTGGCCAGTTCGGCGGTGTAGATGCCGGTGGGCACGGCGATGATGCTGTAGCCGATCAGGATCAGGGCCGAGGTGACGAAGCGGCCCAGCGTGGTCTGCGGCACCAGGTCGCCGAAGCCCACCGTGGCCATGGTCACGATGGCCCAGTACATGCTGGTCGGAATGCTGGTGAACCCATGTTGCGGGCCTTCGATCACATACATCGTGGCGCCGGCAATCACGGTGATGGTGAGCACGCTGAACAGGAACACCAGCACCTTGCGCCGGCTGCGCCAGAGCGCGTCCACCAGTTGCCCGCTTTCCTCGATGTAGCGGGTGAGCTTGAGGATGCGGAACAGGCGCAGGATGCGCAGCACGCGTACCACCAGCAGCGTCTGCGCACCCGGCACGAAGAACGACAGATAGCTGGGCAGGATCGACAGCAGATCGATCACGCCCCACACGCTGAGCGCGTAATGCAGCGGGCGCCGCACCACCGCCAGGCGCAACCCGTATTCGACCGTGAACAGGACCGTGAACGCCCATTCCAGCGGCACCAGCCAGTGCGCCGAATGCGAATGGATGCGCGGCACGCTGTCGATCATGATCACCATCACGCTGGTGAGGATCGCCACCACCAGCATCAGGTCGAAATTGCGCGACGGACGGGTGTCGTGCCGGTAGATGATGTCGAACCATTGCCGGCGCCAGCCGTGGTCGGTGGCGGGAGTGAGCTGGGGATCGGAGAAAGGGCGCATCCGCGCATTGTGCCGCAGGCCGGCGAATGCGCGAGAATGCGCGTTCTCCCTCCGCTTCTGCGACCCACCATCATGAGCACCGCTGCCGATTCGCCCCTGTCCCTCGCGCATTACTACCTGCCGGTGTACCGCCCGCGCCAGGTGGTGCTGGAGCGTGGCCAGGGCAGTCGCGTGTGGGACGACCAGGGCCGCGAGTATGTGGATCTGTCCGCCGGCATCGCGGTCAACGGGCTGGGGCACAACGATCCGGATCTGATGGCCGCGCTGACCGAACAGGCCGGCAAGCTGTGGCACACCAGCAACGTGTTCTTCAGCGCACCGCCGCTGCAGCTGGCCGAAGAGCTGGTGACCGCTTCGCGCTTCGCGCACAAGGTGTTCCTGTGCAACTCGGGGACCGAGGCCAACGAGGCGGCGATCAAGCTGGTACGCAAGTGGGCCAGCAGTCACGGCCGCGCGGCCGACAAGCGCGTCATCGTGACCTTCCGCGGCAGCTTCCACGGGCGCACCCTGGCTGCGGTCACCGCGACCGCGCAGCCCAAGTACCAGGAAGGCTACGAGCCGCTGCCCGGCGGGTTTCGCTATGTGGACTTCAACGACGTGGCGGCGCTGGAGGCGGCCATGGCCTCGGGCGATGTGGCCGCGGTGATGGTCGAGCCGATCCAGGGCGAGGGTGGGGTGATGCCGGCCGCGCCGGGTTTCCTGAGCCGCGTGCGCGCGCTGTGCGACCAGCACGATGCGCTGCTGGTGCTGGACGAGATCCAGTGCGGCATGGGCCGTACCGGCACGCTGTTCGCGCATTGGCAGGAGCAGGTGACGCCGGACATCGTGACGCTGGCCAAGGCGCTGGGTGGCGGCTTCCCGATCGGCGCAATGCTGGCCGGCCCGAAGGTGGCCGAGATCATGCAGTTCGGCGCGCATGGCACCACCTTCGGCGGTAATCCGCTGGCCGCGGCGGTGGCGCGGGTTGCGCTGCGCAAGCTGGCTTCGCCGCAGATCGCCGAGAATGTGGAGCGTCAGTCGGCGGCGCTGCGTGCCGGCCTGGAGGCGCTCAACGCCGAGTTCGGCCTGTTCACGCAGATCCGCGGACGCGGCCTGATGCTGGGCGCGGTACTTGCGCCGGCGCATGCCGGGCAGGCCGGCGCGATCCTGGATTTCGCCGCCAACCATGGCGTGTTGCTGTTGCAGGCGGGGCCGGATGTGCTGCGCTTCGTGCCGGCACTGAATCTGACCGATGCCGAGTTGGCCGATGGCCTGGCGCGCCTGCGCCTGGCCGTTGCCGAGTACGCCGCGCAGAAGTGATCGACCTCTGCGCTTCCTTGCGCCATCGCGACCGGCGCTGTGCCGGCGAGCGCGGTTGGGGAGGAGGCGCAGGTCGTTGTGTTTCCCGATTTGCGCCAGGCCCTGTCAGGGCACGTGGCGTTGTTGCCGCAGGTACCTGCGCGGCTGTTGCAGGATCTGCATGAAGACCGCGTTGCGTAGCTGATGCGGATTGCGTAGCGCGCGATGCAGCCCTCTTGCGGCAGCGATTGGATAACGGCGGGGGGCATGGAGGTTTGGGTTTTATCGCTCTACCGTACCCTCACCCCAACCCCTCTCCCGACGGGAGAGGGGCTCGCTTCTGCGTTCGCCGTTAACCCGACACCGACTCAAGGCGCCAACGCTGTCCCTGACCGTGGACGCCGACGCGTTCAATGCTGCGAGCAGCGTCTTGCGTCACCCCGAGAGAGTGACAGGTGTTCCGCGATGCTCAACGATTCCCCAATCCCCAATCCCCAATCCCCAATCCCCAATCCCCAATCCCCGATTCCCGATTCCCGATTCCCGATTCCCCAATCCCGGCCCTTCACCCCAGCCCATACCGCTTCAACACCCGCCGCAAGCCGCGCGCATCGCGCACCGTGTCCGCATGCAGGCCGGCGGCACGCGCGCCGCGCACGTTGACGAACAGGTCGTCGACAAACAACGTGCGTGACGCGGCCGCATCGAGCCGGGCGAGCGCGCGCTGATACACCGGCAGCTCCGGCTTGCGGCCGCCGAGGGCGCCGCTGCACAGCACGCGGTCCTGCAATAGCGGAAACAGCGCTGGCACGATCCGCTTGATCGCTTCCGCCATCAACGGCCCGTTGTTGGTGAGCACCGCCACCGCGGTCGTTGCCGACACCGCCAGTACCTGCGCCACTACCGCCGGCTCGGCGCGGCATGCCGCCACGCGCGCATCGATCCAGGTGGCGCGATCGATCACGCAGCCAAGCCCCTCGCCGAGCTGCGCCAGATAGGCCGACGTGTCGATCACGCCGGCATCGTAGGCGCGCTCCAGGCCCTGCTCGAACAAGACCTGTTGCACACGTTGCGGCGTGCATCCCGCCGCACTGGCAAGCGCAGCCAGACGACGCGGCCGCGAATAGCTGGCCAGCACGCCGTCGAAATCGAGCAGTAACAGGGACGGTGCGGCAGGCGGCATGGGTGGACTCGGGATGCGGCTGCGCAGCGTTGTCGATTCGGCGCGGCATGGCAAGTGCGCAAGACCTGGTATGTCCGGATGCCGGCAGGTGGGTGGGGACAGTCCCTATTCAGATCGTTGAATCCGGCAGCTACCTACCCACCCGCGCCGCCCCTACCCTCCGGGCGGCGCGTACAGCGGAACTGTGCTGGGTATGGTCGATGCATGCCGCATCCGCGGTGTCAGCCGGTCTTGGGGAGCGGGCCCGGTCACTCAGCACGTCACACCATCCAGGGGGTCGATTGCATGCGCAAGCGCTTGAACACCGATCAACTGGCGGCGTCGGTTGCCGCCATTCTCACCACTGCCACGCGTGGTCGCACGCTGGCTTCGATGACCTTGGTGCTGGCAGGCGCCCACAGCCTGCCGGTCCTGGCACAGGAAGCACGCACGCTGGACGCGGTCAGCGTGGTCGGCACCGGCTCCACGCGCACCACCGCCTCCATCTCCGTCGACGACATCCAGGCACAGGTGCCCGGCGTGGCACCGCAGCAGCTACTGGCGAGCCTGCCGGGCGTGAATGTCCAGACCACCGTTCCGTTCGGGCTGTACGAGTTCGGCGACTCGATGACCATCCGCGGCTTTTCCGCCAACCAGATTGGCGTGACCCTGGACGGCATCCCGATCGAAACCTTCGACACCCGCGAAGGCGGCCCGATCACCCGTTACGTGTCCAGCGAGAACCTGCTCGACGTCACCGTGTCGGCCGGCTCCGGCGATGTCACCCAGCCTTCGTACCACGCACTGGGCGGCGCGATCCGTTACACCAGCCTGCCACCGAAGGGCGGCGACAGCTGGAGCGGCAACCTCACCCAGACCATCGGCTCGGACGATTTGGTGCGCAGCTTCGTGCGCCTGGATACGCCGGATTGGTGGGACGGCGGCCCCAGCGCGTATCTGTCTGCCTCGCGCACGCAGGGCGGGGTGTGGGACATGGAGCCGGCCACGCAGAAGAGCGATCACTTCGAAGCCAAGATCCGCCAGGCCTGGGACGTGGGCAGCCTGACCCTGGGCTGGATCTACAACAACCGCAAGGACTACGACGTGCAGTCGTACAAATCCGACGGGTCGGTGTCGTGGGATCTGCATGAACGCATCACCGGCAATCCGGAAGTGGATGCCGAGCATTACAGTGAATGGCAGAACGGCCGCCGCGATTCGCTGCTCAGCCTGCACGGTGATTTCCTGTTCAACGATGCGATCGGTGTCACCTTCACCGGCTACTACGAAAACAAGCATGGTTATGGCGTCGGCGGCACGCCACCGAGCACGGCCACCGGCCTGTACAACGACGCCATCGCCGGCACGCCGGGTCGCACCGATATCGCCATCAACGACCCGCAGATCGTCGATGCCAACGGCAATGTCATCCGCGTCGGTGCGATGACCCGGCGCGAGGAAATCATGGGCGGGGATCGCTACGGCGTAACCAGTGCAGTGTCATGGGAGACCGAGCACAACAAGCTCGAAGTCGGCGCGTGGTACGAAAACTACGATTTCGATCAGGTGCGCCCGCTGTACAACCTGGACCCGGCCACCGGCGCGCTGCTGAAGGGCTCGCTGCCGATCGTGGTCTATTACGACAATCACTTCTCCACCGAGGTGAAGCAGCTTTACATCAAGGACACGCTGCGCCTGCTCGATGACCGGCTCACCATGGAATTCGGCGCCAAGGGGCTGGATGTCAAACGCGATTACAACGGCATCGCCAATCTCGATGATTTCAATGTCAGCGTGCGCCGCGACGTCACCATCAAGAACAGCGACTGGTTCCAGCCCCAGGTCGGCGCCAGCTTCCAGCTTGCCGAGGGCGTGCAGGTGTTCGCCAACTACGCGGAAAACTTCAGCTCGGCACCACGGCTGGCGCTGACCTCGGGGGCATTCAATCCGGATATCGCCCCGGAGGAATCCACCAATATCGATATCGGCATCCGCGCCGAATCCAGCCAGTGGAGCGGCTACATCGCCGCCTACAAGATCGATTACGAGAACCGCATCATCGCGCTGACCGACCCGGACCCGCTGGTGGTTGCGCCCACCGTCTACGCCAACGTCGGCGACGTGCAGACCTACGGGGCGGAAGTGTCCGGCATGTGGAAGCCGGCACCGGGATGGCGATTGGGGGCATCGCTGACCTGGAACAAGTCCGAGTTCCAGGACAACTATTTCGGCCCGGTCAGCGGCAGCCTGGTGCAGGTGGAAGGCAACGACGTGCCGGACTCGCCCAAGGTGATGTTCAGCCTCAACGGCGGTTGGGAGGGCGAGCATTTCTTCGCCAACCTCGACACCAAATATACCGGCAAGCGCTACGGCGACACGCTCAATACCGACCAGGTCGATGCCACCTTCATCGTCAACGGCAGCGTCGGCTATCAGGGCGAGGATGCCGGGTTTCTGGCCGGTGGGCGGCTGCAGTTGTCGGTCTACAACCTGTTCGACAAGGACGATGCGATCGGCGCGGTGTTCCCGAACGAAAGTTCCGGTTCGTACCAGTTGATCGCACCGCGCCAGCTGTTCGCCAGCCTGGCCTACAAATTCTGAGGCAGTGATGCGGCCGGCAGCGTTGCCGGCCGCGCCATCGGTGGTGTCCGTCGGACTCGATCCATGACATGCAAGGACTAAGCGTTGATGCAAGGCAATCATTCTGGGGCGATGACACGGCGGCAACTGCTGGCGCGCATCGGCATGACCGCTGGCGGCGCGATGATGTATCAGGCGATGAGCAGCCTGGGCATGGCGGCCGAATCCGATTTCAAGGGACCGTTGCAGCTGGATGGCGACCCGAAGGGCGCCTCGGTGCTGATCCTGGGGGCGGGGCTGGCCGGCATGGCGGCGGCCTTCGAACTGCGCAAGGCGGGGTACCGCGTGCAGTTGCTGGAATACAACGACCGCCCCGGCGGGCGTAACTGGACGCTGCGCGGCGGCGACCGCTACACCGAACTCGGCGGGGCGATGCAACATTGCCAGTTCGACGACGGGCTGTACCTCAATCCGGGGCCGTGGCGCATTCCGCATCACCACAAGGCGGTGCTGGGTTACTGCAAGCAATTCGGTGTGGCCCTGGAGGCATTCAACCAGGTCAACTACAACGCGCTGTTGCACAGCCAGCATGGCTTCGGCGGCAAACCGCAGCGCTTTCGCGCCATCGATGCCGATTACAAGGGGCACGTGTCCGAGTTGCTGGCCAAGTGCACCCAGCAGCAGGCGCTGGACACCACCGTGAGCCGCGAAGACCAGGAAGTGCTGCTGGAATCCCTGCGTACCTGGGGCGCGCTCGACCACAAGTTCGGCTACGTCAAGGGCAAGGACAGCAGCGAGCGGCGCGGTTTTGCGCGTTATCCCGGTGGCGGCCTGTCGGGCAAGCCCGAGTTCTCCGATCCCTTCAGCGTGCAGGACGTGCTGCACTCGCGTCTGTGGACCACGCTGGCGGCCGGCAACAACTACGAAATGCAGACCACCATGTTCCAGCCGGTGGGCGGCATGGACCAGATCGGCAAGGCATTCGCGTCCCGGCTCGGCGATGCCATCACCTACAACGCCAAGGTCACCAGGATCGATCAGGATGGCAACGGTGTGCGCGTGTCCTGGCAGGACGCCGCGCACGGCGGCGAAGAACGCATCGCCAGCGCCGATTGGTGTATCTGCACGATTCCGTTGTCGGTGCTCAGCCGCATTCCGGTCACCGCCAGTGACGCGATGACCACCGCGATCGGCCAGGTGCCGTATGCGGCATCGGTGAAAGTGGGCCTGCAATTCAAGCGCCGCTTCTGGGAAGAGGACGAGGCCATCTACGGCGGCATCAGCTACACCGATCTGCCGATCACCCTGATCAGCTATCCCAGCACCAACTATCACAGCCCCGGCAAGGGCGTGCTGCTCGGTGCGTATGTGTGGGGACTGGATGCTTACCAGTTCACCTCGATGTCCCCGGAGCAGCGCGTGCGCAAGACGGTCGAATACGGCACGCAGCTGCATCCGCAGTATCCGCGCGAGTTCGAGAACGGCATTTCGGTCGGCTGGCACCGCGTGCCGTTCACGCACGGCTGCTTCGGCATGTGGAGCGAGCAGGCGCGTGCCGAACACTACACGCCGCTGTGCCAGATCGACGGGCGCCTGGCGCTGGCCGGTGAACACGTCTCCTATATCCCGGCCTGGCAGGAAGGCGCGATCTTGTCCGCGCACGACGTCGTGGGCCGTCTGCATCGCAAAGTGCTGGCCGGAGGAGGTCGCGCATGAGCCTGTTATCACGGTTGGCCGCGGCCAGCTTTGTCGTTGCGATGGCTGCGTTGCTGGTGCCGCCAGGCACATACGACGCGCGGGCGCAGAGCTCCGATGCCACTCAGCTGTTTCCGCAGCAGGGCTTTGCCAAGGCATCCGGCCAGGACGTCTATCAGGCGATCTGCCAGGGCTGCCACATGCCGGGCGGGCGCGGTGCGCAGGGCGCGGGCGAATATCCCGCGCTTGCCGGCAACCCCAAGCTGGCCGCCGGCCCCTACGTCACCATGATGGTGCTCGACGGCCATGCGGGCATGCCCGGCTTCGGCGCGATGCTCAACGACCGCCAGGTGGCCGAGGTGGTGAGTTATGTGCGCACGCACTTCGGCAACGATCACGCCGAGCGCGTCACCGTCGACGACGTCAAATTGCTGCGCCACTGATTCTCCCTTTCTTTCTCATGCAAGGAGTTGCCATGTTCCGTCCAGTGACCACCGTTCTCACTGCTGCCCTGCTGTGGTCTGCAGGCCTCGCCGCTGCGCATGCGGCCGACGTGGTCCGCCACAAGATACCCAACAGCGATTTTCCCATTGCTGCTGCCGTGGAGATTCCCGCCGGCAAGGCCACCGTCTACGTCAGTGGCAAGGTGCCGGCGGTGGTGGATGCCAGTGCGCCCAAGGACTCGATCGCCGCCTATGGCGACACCAAGGCGCAGACGGTGAGCGTGTTGAACCAGATCAAGCAGCAACTCGCGGCGCTCGGCCTGGGCATGGGCGATGTGGTGAAGATGCAGGTGTTTCTGGTCGGTGATCCGGCCATGGGCGGCAAGATGGATTTCAACGGTTTCATGGAAGGTTACCGCCAGTTCTTCGGCACCAAGGAGCAGCCCAATCTGCCGGCGCGCTCGGCCTTCCAGATCGCCGCGCTCGGCAATCCGTTATATCGGGTGGAAATCGAAGTGGTCGCCGTTCGTCCTTGAATCCGTGCTGTCGTCCTGCTGGAGGTTGTCATGAAAACTGCTCTTTCGCGCCGCATGTTTCTCCGCGACTCCGCGCTGTTTGCCGGCGCCGCCGGTGCGAGTGCGCTGCCGCTGCTGGCCGGTGCCGCCGAACGCTCCGCCGCGATCGCGCCAACAGCGGCCGGTGCGTTGTCGCCGGTGATGATCGGCTCCAACGAGTTTCCCGATGGCCCGTCGGCGGCCGCGGTCAAGGCCATCGCGCAGATCGCACCGCAAGGCGGACGCTACCTGCGCGATGTGCAGATGGAGCTGATGGATACCCTGGCCGCCGAGCTCAAGCTGCCGGTCAACCACCTGATGGCCTACGCCGGTTCCACCGAACCGCTGGACTACACGATGCTGGCGTTCACCTCGCCCAGCGCCGCGCTCGTCACCGCCGATCCCACCTACGAATCCGGTTGGCGCGCCGCTACCCGCAACGGCGCAAAACTGATCAAGGTGCCGTTGCGCAAGGACTTCTCGCACGATGTGCAGGCGATGTGCGCCGCCGACGCCAGCCCCGGCGTGATCTACATCTGCAATCCCAACAACCCCACCGGCTCGGTCACCGCGCGCAAGGACCTGGACTATGCACTGGCGCACAAGCCCAAGGGCAGCGTGCTGGTGGTCGACGAGGCCTATATCCACTTTGCGCAGAGCACCAGCAGCGTGGTCGACATGGCTGCCGCGGGCGAAGACGTGGTGGTGCTGCGCACCTTCTCCAAACTCTACGGCATGGCCGGCATCCGCCTGGGCTACGCGGCCGCACGCCCGGACCTGCTGGCCAAGCTGATGTTCTACAGCGTCAACAGCCTGCCGGTGACCGCGGCTGCCGCAGGCCTGGCCAGCCTGCGCGATCCCGCACTGGTGCCGCAGCGGCGCGCACGCACCGCGGCCACACGCAAGGACGTAATGGCGTTTCTCGCCAAGCAGGGCTATGCCTGCACCACCTCGGAGAGCAACTGCTTCATGGTCGACGTGAAGCGGCCGGCCGCCGGCTTCAAGGACGACATGGCCACCCATGGCGTGTTCATCGGACGCAGCTGGCCGGTGTGGCCGACCTGGTCGCGGATCACTGTCGGCACCGATGCGGAGATGGCGCGCTTCAAGCAGGCCTTCGTGCAGGTGATTGCCGGCAAGCGCGGCCCGCTGCCGCTGCCGGAGGCCACGGCCGATGTACATGATCCGATGGATGCTTTTTTCCGCTACGCATGAGGCGTTACTCTGGCAACATCGGCGCATGCAGATGCGCTGGTGTGACCAGGCGCGCTGGGCGTCGCGCATCCCTTATTGCAGGAGTGTTCCTTTGAAAGTGTTTTCGACAGTTGCCGTGATTGGATTGGTGCTGCTGGCACCGTCGGCATGGGCGCGCACCTGCGCCGTCACCATCACCGGCAACGACCAGATGAAGTTCGACCAGAGCGCGATCAAGCTGGCACCCGACTGCACGCAGGTGGACCTGACGCTCAAGCACTCCGGCAAGATGGCCGCCACGGTGATGGGCCACAACTGGGTGCTGACCAAGTCCGCCGACTTCCAGGCAGTGGCCAATGCCGGCGTGCGCTCCACCATCGCCGACAGTTATCTGCCCAAGTCCGACGCGCGCGTGATCGCACACACCAAGGTCATCGGCGGCGGCGAGAGCACCACGGTGAGCTTTGCTACCAGCAAGTTGAGCAAGGGCGGCGACTACACCTTCTTCTGCTCGTTCCCCGGCCACTGGGCGATGATGAAGGGCACGCTGAGTTTCGGGTGAGGCATCAGCTGCCGCAGGCGCGTGGCCGCGGCAGGAGCGATAGGCGAGGGAGCTGGCACGCGGTCACGCCGCGTGCTCCAAGCAATCGTGAGCGGAGCGGACGGCAGCGCCAGCGACCGTCGTAGACGGTGCGCGGAGAACTGCGCGTAAAGGAAGGCGCGCTGTTGTGGCAGGCTCCATGTGTTGTCGTGACCGGGCCGTTTCTGGATGCCGAGATAGACCAGCTTGCCGCCGCGTGCAGGTGTCATCACCGCCTCCGGCCGCCCGAAGTGGCGTCTTGCCGCGCGTCAGCGCCGTAGCTGGAGGTCAGCCCGGCACCGTTTCCGAATTGCCTGGTGGATCGGCTGCGCGCAACAACCCGCGTTGCAAGGCCTGCGCCAACGCGCTTTCGCGGCTGCGTGCATCCAGCTTGCGATAGAGATTCTTCAAATGGAACTTGACGGTGTTTTCCGACAGATGCAAACAACGTGCGATCTGCTTGTTGGAATACCCGCGTGCCAGTTGCGCAAGCACTTCCAGCTCGCGTTCGCTGAAGATGTCGCCGGCCGGGTCTTCGTCGCCGCTGAGGCGTTCGAGCAGGGCCTGGATGGTGAGTGCGCGGGTGGTGCCGCCGACGGTATGCGGGTCGTGCTGGCGCAGCGAGCGCAGCATCGCCTTGGCCGGCAGTCCAAGTTCGACGATCGCCTGCCAGCTTTGCGTCAGTGCCACATGGTCGAGCGCGCTATACAGGTGCGGTAGCGCCGCGACCAGTTCGCCGCGTTGCTGCAGCACCAGGGCGATACGCGCGCGGGTGCGCGCGAGGTGGCACAGGTTGTCGTTGGCCAGACAGGCCTGTTCGATCTGGCCCAGGATGGTCAGCGCGGCGCTGCTGCGTCCGGCCAGCCGATGCCAGCGTGCCAGCGCAAAGCCCATCGCCGCGCGGTCGCGCCAGCGGTGGGGCGATCGCAGCGTATGCGCCAATCCGGATTCGCCGCCGGTGCGTGCGATCAGCACATCGATGGCGGCATTGCCCGGATGCTCCAGCAACAGCATCAAACGCCATGCTGCAGCTAGTTCCGACAGGCGCGTCAGCTTGCGCCCGTGCGCGATCTGCTCGACGTGTTCGAGCAGCGCCAAGGCACTACGCCCGCTGTGGTCGCGCACACGCTCCAATCCCAGCGCGGTGTCGTAGGCGGCGGCCAGCACGTCCATGCCGCCATCGTGCTGTTCCAGCAATTCCAGTGCCGGATGCAGCAGGTCGGCCGCGTCGTCGTGGTGGCCGCGTTCGTAATGCAGTTGTGCGAGCAGGCACTGGCCGGCGGCCTCCAGCACGCGATCCAGCTGCGGGGAGCGGGCGCACCAGTTCAGGGCCTGCCGGTAACAGGCTTCGGCGTCACCGAGCTGTCCGCGATAGAAAAAACTCTGGCCCAGCGCCAGCAGCGCCTGGCCCGCGCCTGGTTCGCTGCCGCCGCGCTGCATCGCATCGCGTGCGTTCAGTGCGTAGCGTTCGGCAGTTGCAAAGGCACCCTGCGCAATGGCGGTGGTGGCACAGATGCACAGCAGCATGCCGCGGCCCAGGTGGTCGTCCTCGTCCAGCGCGGAGGCTTGCGCGGCGATCTGGGTCAGACCATGCGGATTGCCGCAGATCTCGTCGAGGCGATCGCGCAACAGCGCCACCACCACCGTGTAGTCGCGTTGCAGGGGCTCGCGCAGCGCAGCCGGAAAGTCGCGGAAGCGTTCCAGCAGCAGGCGCGCATGGCTGAATTCGCCGAGCTTCGCGTGCAGATGTGCCTGGGTGAGATTCAGCGCCGGGGTGTCGCGGATGGTGCGGTGTTCGAAATGCCGCAGCAGTGCGCGTACCGCGTGCGTGCCGTGGGTCAGCACTAGTTGCCAGGTACCGGCGCGCGCGATGTAGCTGGCGGCCAGGTCGCCGCAATCGGCACGCGATGCGTGCCGCACCGCTTCGGCCAGGTACCGATGATCGCCAAACCAGCGTGCGGCCCGTTGATGCAGTTGCGTGGCCTGGCCAGGATGTTCGCGATCGAGCAGTTGCTGCAGGAAGTCGGCAAACAAGGGGTGATAGCGGAACCACTCGCGCTCGCCATCCATGGGCACCAGCAGGCCGTGGAAATGTTCCAGGCGCGCCAGCAGCCGGCCGCTGTCGTCGCACTGACGCACCGCATCGGCCAGCGCTGCGTTGACGCGCTCCAGGGGGCTGGTCCGCAACAGCAGGTCGCGCGTGTCGGCATCCAGGTCGTTGACCACCTGTTCGGCCAGATACGCGGCAATCTGCGCGCTGCGGCCGGAGAAGCGCGCGGCCACCTCCTGTTGACGCTGCGCGCCGCCTTCCAGCCACAAGCGCGCCAGATGCAGCGCCACCGGCCAGCCTTCGGTGTAGCGCAGCAATTCGTCCACGACCGGCGCCGGCACCTGGGGGCCCAGCAACGCCTGCGCTTCGGGCTCATCCAGTGCCAGCTGCGCGCTGCCGAGACGGCTGAGCTGCGCCTGCAGATCCAGCCGCGCCAGCGGCAGTGCCGGTACGCGCCGGGTCGCCAGCAACAGGTGCAGACGTCCGCCGCCGTGTTCGACCAGGCGCAGCACCAGCTCGTCGACGATGCCGCTGCCGAGCCGGTCGTAATCGTCGAGGATCATGCTGATGCGCCGGGGCGCCGTGCGTAGCGCGCGGAGCAGCACCGTCACCGCCTCGCGTGGATCCTGGTCGCGGTTGTGCAGCACCGCCGCACACAGTGCCGGATCGGCGCCTGCGTGCTGGAGCGCCAACGCCAGGTGGCCAAGGAAGCGCGCGGCATCGGTGTCCTCTTCGTCCAGCGACAGCCAGGCCACGGCGTGGTCGCGCGCGCGCAGCTGCGCATGCCACTGCGCCAGCAGTGTGGTCTTGCCGAATCCGGGCGGCGCCAGCAGCAGGGTGAGCGGCCGGGCTTGCGCCTGATCCAGCGCCGCCAGCAAGGTGCTGCGCACCACCGCTCCGGGACGCGGCAGCGGCGGCTCCAGCTTGCTGGCGAGCAGCCAATCGGGAACAGCGGAATCGCGCGGCGGTGAGGGGCGCGGCGTGAGCAACGCAACAGGCTTGAGCATGAGGCGAGGGCGGCCCTGGCAAGCGTCGGCAGCGCGCCGGCTCGACACGCTGCAGATCGTGATGAAACAGCGGCGATGCACAGGCGTCACCGTGACCGGCGACAACGTCCATCGGCTGCTTCGAGGGTCCCCACCCATGCCCGTCCATGGACACCTTTCAGAAAGGTATGACAGCCACAAGACAAAAGCAAAGCCTGTCGCTACGCCGCCGCCTGAATGGAGCCTGCGGTGGCGCAGGGTGTGCGCCACCGCTAGGAACGGCCGGGCCCGTCTGGACGCCATCGAGCCGGCTGCAGCGCCGGCGCCGCGCCTGTTCAGCGTCGGCGGGGGCCTAAAGAGCGTCTCAGGCCCGCACCGATGCCCGGCGTCTTGCGCGGCCAGCGTCACCAGCAGCCACCGCGACGCAGGCGATGACACCTCACTTTCAACGCACCACAAAGGTCAGCGTTGCCGGGCCCGTCGCCGGCAACGCAACGCCTGGATGCCTCAGTGCGCCACTTCCGCAAACGCCTCGCGCGCGGCGGCCAGCGTGGCATCGATCACCGCCGCATCGTGCGCGCTGGACATGAAGCCGGCCTCGTACGCCGACGGCGCCAGATACACGCCCCGCTGCAGCATCGCGTGGAAGAAACGGTTGAAGGTGGTGATGTCGCAGGCGGTGGCTTGCGCGTAGCTCTCCACGATGTCGTCGGTGAAGAACAAGCCGAACATGCCGCCGACCTGGTTGGTGGTGACGGCAACGCCGGCGGCGCGCGCGGCATCTTCCAGTCCCTCGCACAACACGCTGGTGGCCTCGCTCAGGCGGGCGTGGAAGCCCGGCTCCTGCACCAGCTCCAGCATCGCCAGGCCGGCCGCCATCGCCACCGGGTTACCCGACAAGGTGCCGGCCTGGTAGATCGGGCCGGCCGGCGCGATCTGCTCCATCAAGTCGCGCCGGCCACCGTAGGCGCCCACCGGCATGCCGCCGCCGATGATCTTGCCGAAGGTGCTCAGGTCCGGGGTCACTCCGTAGTGCGCCTGCGCACCGCCCAGCGCGACGCGGAAACCGGTCATCACCTCGTCGAAGATCAGCAGCGCGCCGTGCCGCGTGCACAGCGTGCGCAGGTGCTGCAGGTAACCGGCCTGCGGCGGAATGCAGTTGGCGTTGCCGACCACCGGCTCGATGATCACCGCGGCCACGTCGGCGCCGATCTCGTCGAACATGGCGGTGGCGCCTTCGAAGTCGTTGAAGGAGAGGGTGGCGGTCAGCTCGCTCAGGCCGGGTGGCACGCCCGGCGAGGTCGGTACGCCCAGGGTCAGCATGCCGCTGCCGGCCTTGACCAGGAACGAGTCGCCATGGCCGTGATAACAGCCTTCGAACTTGATGATGCGGCTGCGCCCGGTGGCGCCGCGTGCCAGGCGCACCGCCGACAGCGTGGCTTCGGTGCCGGAATTGACCATGCGCACCATCTCGCAGGACGGCACCAGCCGATGGATCGTCTCGGCCATGGTGACCTCGGCCGCACACGGCGCGCCGAACGACAGGCCATCGCGGATCGCGCGCTCCACCGCTTCGCGCACCGCGGGGTGATTGTGGCCGGCAATCATCGGCCCCCACGAGCCCACGTAATCGATATAGCGGTTGTCGTCCACGTCATACAGATACGGGCCATCGGCGCGTGCCACGAAGAACGGCTCGCCGCCGACCGACTTGAATGCACGCACCGGTGAGTTGACGCCGCCGGGCAGCAGCGTCTGCGCCTGGGCGAACAGGGCGTGGGAGCGGGTGTGGTTCATGCGCGCAGATCCTTGAGTGGTACCGATTGGGGGCGGCGCTGCCCGACTGCGGGCGGCGCACCCGCCATTGTCAGGCTTGCGGCCCCCGTCCGCCTACCCACCAGATGCCTGCCTACCCGTCGGAGCGCACGGGTAGGGCGATCCGGCTGCCTATGATCGAACGCAAGGGTATCGACGGTTTGGCATGAGCAAATGACCGGTGGTCATTGGTCTGCTGCGGCAGATGTTCAGAGAGTGTGATTCCGGTAGCCATTGGCGCCGTTCATTTTTGTCGCGTTGCCGACAGTTCCAGACTTGGGGAGAAAACATGAACCGTAGTATCCAGAAGCGTGCCTTGGCGTTGGCGCTGGTCGTGGCCATGGGGAGCGTCCACGCGCAGTCCACCAGCGGCAGCATCGTCGGCAGTGTGGGACAGAGCAGCGGCACCAGCGTGCTGGTGGAAAACAACAGCGGTTTTAGCCGCGAAGTGCCGGTGGATGCACGCGGCCGGTACACCGCCGGCAATCTGCCGCTGGGCACCTACAAGGTCACGGTCAAGCGCGATGGCGCGGTGGTGGAAACCCGCGAAAACGTCGCGATCACCGTCGGCGCCAACACCGACGTCTCGTTCGCTGCCGCTTCGGGGAGCGGCATGCAGACCCTGGACAGCGTCACCGTCACCGCCGCGGGCCTGACCACCATCGACGTCAGCAGCGTGGACACCCGCACCGTGGTCACCGCCGAGCAGCTGCAGCAGCTGCCGCTGGGCCGCACTGCCGAGGCAATCGCGCTGCTGGCACCGGGCGTGGTGGTCAACAGCGGCGGCTTCGACAATGGCCCGCTCGGTGGCTCGCTGCCCAGCTTCGGCGGCTCGGCCGCCAGCGAAAACGCCTATTACCTCAATGGTTTCAACACCACCACCATCAGCAACAACCTGGGTGGTCTGACCCTGCCGTACGGCGCCATCGACCAGCAGGAAATCTTCACCGGCGGCTATGGCGCGCAGTACGGCCGCGCCAATGGCGGCGTGATCAACCAGATCGGCAAGCGCGGCACCAACGAGTGGAAATTTGGCGCGGCGGTGATCTGGGAACCCAATGGCCTGCGTGCCAATCAGCGCGATATCTACTGGCGCCCGGACAGCCAGGGCAGCGCGATCAACAACGCCGCCTACCGCTATGCGCGCGCGGCCAATGGCCTGTACCAGCCGGCCAGCGAGGCCGAAGCCAATCAGACCACCTACAGCGCCTATGTCGGCGGGCCGATCATCCAGGACAAGCTGTTCTTCTTCCTGGCTGCCGAGCAGGTGGATTCGGACGGCGTACGCGTCGGCACCAATCGCGACACCGACAACGGACGCACCGGCGGCCTCACCGATTACGACTACAAGCAGAAACGCTGGTACGCCAAGGTGGACTGGAACATCACCGACAACCACCTGATCGAGGTGACCGGCGCCAGCGACGAGGCGGAGACCAACGGGTCGATCTACCGCTACGACTATGTCAATCGCCAGCGCGGCAGCTATTTCACCGACGAATCCACCTGGAAGACCGGCCCGACCTTGTTCACCGGCAAGTACACCGGCTATCTCAGCGACAACCTCACCGTGACCGCGCTGTACGGCAAGATGAAGACGCCCGACGAGCTGACGCCCTTCAACTACGACGCGGCCGGCGGCCCGGTCATCAACAGCGCTGCGTTGCAGAATCCGGCCTACACCGGCGGCACCCCGCGCATCGGCAATCAGCTGGTCACCTCGGTCAGTTCACCGGACCGCGAATACAAGAAAGACAATCAGCGCCTGAATCTGGAATGGCGTATCGGCCACCACACGCTCAACTTCGGTATCGACAACCAGAAGTCCGAAGGTATCGATGTGGGTTCGGTGCTGTCCGGCCCCGGCTTTGCGTGGACCTACGGCCAGACCAACGATCCCAATGGCGTGCGGACGGGCGGACTGGTCAGTCAGTCGGCCAACGAAGCCGGCGGCATCGGCGCGCCGAGCCCGGGCCTGGTCGATCCGGTCAATGGGTCCAGCGGCTACTACGTGGTGCGCAACATCAACACCAGCCTGTACTCCTACGAGGCCAAGCAGCGCGCCTACTACATCGAAGACAAGTGGCAGGTCACCGACAACCTGTTGTTGAGCATCGGCCTGCGCAAGGACGAATTCACCAACTACACCCCGTTCGGCGACCCGTACATCGAAGTGGATAACGCCTGGGCGCCACGCCTGGGCTTCAGCTGGGACGTCAACGGCGATTCCAGCCTGAAGGTGTTCGGCAACCTCGGCCGCTATTACCTTGGCCTGCCGCTGTCGGCAGTAAGCCTGTTCACCCCGGCCACCACCACCGATACCTACTTCACCTACAGCGGCATCAATGCCGATGGCACGCCGGTTCTGGCGCAGCAGCTGGGGTCGGCGGTGTCGGCCAACTCGCGCTTCGGCCGCATCGCCGATGTGCGCACTGCAGTGGTCAAGGACATCGAGGGCGAGAACCAGGACGAAGTCATCCTCGGTTTCACCAAGCAGCTGGAGACCGGCTGGGTGCTGGGCGTGCGCGGCACGCATCGCCGCCTCAATGCGGGTATCGACGATCAGAACTACGACGTCTCCAATACCGCATTGATCGCCGCTGCGGCCGCGCAGGGCGTGACCATCGATTTCTCGCAGGTTGCCGGCGCATCGCTGATCAATCCCGGCCAGACCAATACCTGGGGCGTGATCGGCACCGATGGCCAGTTCCATGAGGTATCGGTGAGCCGCGAAGCGGCGGGTTTCCCGAAGTTCAAGCGCAACTACTCGGCAGTCGAGTTCAACCTGGAACGTCCGTTCGACGGCAAGTGGTACGCCAAGGTCAACTACGTCTGGTCGCATAGCTACGGCACCACCGAGGGCCAGGTGCGTTCGGACCTGTGGCGCACCGGTGGCGCCTTGGGCAGCTACCAGGGCCAGGCCTCGGTCTCCACCACGCAGAGCTGGGACCACGCGGCGCTGATGGAACACTTCAACGGCGATCAGTCCAACGATCACCGCCATCAGCTCAAGTTGTTCGGCTTCTACCAGTTCACTCCGCAATGGGGTGCGTCGGCCAACTTCAGCCTGATCTCCGGCGCACCGCACAATTGCCTGGGCAACTACTACGGCGACAACTACACCGGCACCGATCCGGCCGGCTATGGCGGCAGCGCGATCACCGGCGGTCCTTACCACTACTGCTACAACCCGGAAACCGGCACCGGCGTGGCTTCGCCTCCCGGCTCGCAGGGACGGCTGGGCTGGATCGCGCAGCTCGACATGGGCGTGACCTACAAGCCGGCATTCGCCGCCGGCAAGCTGGCACTGCGTTTCGACGTGTTCAACATCACCAACGAGCAGACCGCAACCAACATCTATCCGTTCTCGCAGTTGCCCGACAACACCACCAACCCGCTCTGGGACCAGGTCGTGGCCTATCAGGCACCGCGCTCGGGCCGGGTGACATTGAGCTACGACTTCTGATCGAGGCAGGTAATAAGGTTAGCGCCGGCAGCGACGCGTGATGGCACGCGTCGCTGCCTTGTTTTTGGTGTTTGGGTGCTGGCGCTCAAGCCGCTTCAGTCATCTGACGTACGACGCGCGGCAGGTGTAGAGCGGTTGATCTGCGGCTTGGCTGCAGGGGCCTTGCCCGCCCACCGTCGCGGGACACGCTGCAAGTACGTCCCTGTAAGCTCTTACGCGGCATCCATGCCGCGTAAGGTCCCGCGACGGTGGGCGGGCAAGGACCTGTCGAGATGGTCGGTGTGCGTGGTCAAGAGCGGAGCATGACGTGCGCTGGTCGTATCACGTTGCCTCAGGAAATCCCGCATCGCAGTTCCAGCGGCATGCAGGCTTTCCACAAGCGCACTCCGAGTTTCTCACTCAACGCAGGTCTCGCAACACCCAGGGGTTGCCTGACCACCGACCAATTGCCTGGTGCGGTGTCCTCGCCGATTGCGGAACTCTGGCGGCCTGGATGCCGCCACGCAGCCTCCAGGGACGGATGCACGGCGCGTCCCGCGAGCGGTGAGGGCACCGCGAACACGACGCTGCGAGTTGGCTGCACGGCCCTTGCCCGCCCACCATCGCGGGACGCGCCGCAAGTACGTCCATGTAGGCTCCGGCGCGGCATCCATGCCGCTCAGGGTCCCGCGACGGTGAGCGGGCAAGGACCAATCGAGATGGTCGGTGTGCACGGTAAGAGCGGTGCTGGATGCGCCTCGTTGGATCGTGGAGCAACGGCTTCACGTCTTAATGCATACCGCACGAGAGACAGCTTTTCACAAGAGCGCCGACCAACTGTCTGGTGCGGTGTCCTCACCGATTGCGGGACTCTTGGCGGCATGGATGCCGCCATGGAGCCTCCAGGGACGGATGCACGGCGTGTCCCGCGAGCGGTGAGGGCGCCGCGCACTCGACGCACTCAGCTTGTGACTGCATCTGATAAACGACGCTTCGACTCGAATCTCGGTTTCTGGTGTCTTCGCGTGCGCGTGTCGCCGGTAACCTCTGTTATCTGTTGTCTGTTACCTGCCAGCCGCGCTACCGTGCAAACCCGGCCCGATAGGCCTGTACTGCCGCGAGCGGATCCGGCGCGGCATAGACGCCGCTGACCACCGCAATCAACTCGGCGCCCGCAGCCACCAACGCGGGCACCTGCGCAGCCGCGATGCCGCCAATCGCCACCCGTGGCACTCCCAGCGCTCCAGCTTGCTGTAGCAACGCAGGCGTTGCGCGACGTGTGGTCACCTTGGTGGTGGTGGGGAAGAACGCACCGAAGGCCACGTAGCTGGCACCGGCCGCGACCGCTGCGTACGCACGCGCGATCTCGTCATAGCACGACACTCCGATGATGGCCTGTTCGCCCAACAGCGCACGCGCGGCCGCCACCTCGCCATCGTCTTCACCCAGGTGCACGCCCTGCGCGCCCACCTGCAATGCCAGCTGCGCATCGTCGTTGATGATCAACGGCACGGCGTGCGCGGCGCAGGCCTCGTGCAGCGCACTGGCCTGCTCCAGGCGCAGCGCCGCGGTGGCCTGCTTGTTGCGGTACTGCAGCCAGGCGACAGCGGGCAGCAGCGGCAAAGTGCGCGCGATCAGGCGCGCAGTGTCGGGCTCGTCGGGTGTGATGAGGTAGACGCCGCGGGCGTTGTGCAGGTCGGGCATGGAAGCGCTTCCGGAAGCGGTGGGTGGGATGGGACAATGCAGTCCCACCGTTGCGTGACCGCGATTATCCGATGAGCGAGACATCCACGACCACCTACCGCACCTGGATGTGCGTCGTCTGCGGGTTTCTTTACCACGAGGCCGACGGCATCCCCGAAGAAGGCATCGCCCCGGGCACCGCCTGGCAGGACGTTCCCGACACCTGGACCTGCCCCGATTGCGGCGTGACCAAGGACGATTTCGAGATGGTCGAGATCGACTGAGGCGCTGCCCGTTCGGCTGGATTGGTGCGTTTTGCGCGCCACAACATCGCCTGCTTCCATTCGGGCGGGCGCTGATGACGACGCGGCAAGCTGTGGTTTCAGTGCGCGCGCGCGCGCTGACTGCTCAGTTCGACCAGGTGCTCATGCAGATTGGTCGCATCCTGCGCGCCGGGATTGAGCTGCAGGTAGCGCGACAGATCGTGGCGTGCGCCGTTGCGGTGGCCCAGATGCAGATAGGCCATGCCGCGATCGCGTAACGCCTCGGGCTGGTCCGGCACCAGCTTCAGGATGCGGTCGGCGCTGCGCGCGGCGCGGTCCCAGTGCTCGGCATCGGCGTAGACGCCGTGCAGATTGCGCAGGATGCGGATCAGGATCGCACGGTGCGGCGCGGGGTCGAGGATCTGCGCCAGGGCGCGGTCGTCGGGAATCTCGCCCCCCAGATGTGGGCGCGCACGCTCGCGCAGCTCGTCCACGCCCAGCGGGCGGCCGCCGTTGAACGGGTCCATGACCAGCACGCCGTCGTCCACCGGCAAACGCACCAGGAAATGCCCGGGAAACGACACGCCCGCCAGCGGAATGCCCAACCGGCGCGCGACTTCGATCTGCACCATCGCCAGCGAGATCGGGTTGCCCAGGCGGCGCTCGAAGACCTGGTTGAGGTAGCTGTTGCGCGGGTCGTAGTACTCGTCGTGATTGCCCGAATAGCCCAGCTCGTCGAACAGATAACGATTGACCGCGGCCATCTTCAACGGCCATAGGTCGATCGCCTCCACCTCGCGGCGCAGATGCTCGACGTGGCTTTGCACCAGCGTGTCGTACAGCTCGGCGTCCAGCTGCGGATACTCGTCGCGCGCGATCAGCAGCGCGGTGGACATCAACGGCACTGCGTCGTCGTCCAGGCTGGCGAGTGCGGTCCAATGGGGAAGTGGGAGCATGTCGACCATGCTGCCAAGAGTGTCGGCAACTGGCGCGTGGTTCAAGTCCGGTACTTCCTGACAGCAAGGGCCTGCGGTGTGAGATTTACTTGAGCTTTGGGATGTCCGGGCTCAGGGTCAATGTGGCGCCGTCCTGCAGGTTGATCCTGGCGGCCTGGCCGGCGTTGAGTTCCAGCACGTAACGGGCCGGGCGCTTGCTGGGGTAGGGCGGGCAGGCATCGCCGGCCGAGCAGGGCGGCACGTCGCGCTGCTGCGAGACCAGCCGGCGCTCATCGTCGAAATACAGGATGTCCAGCGCGATCTTGGTGTTCTTCATCCAGTACGCCAGCGGTTCTTGGCGGTCGTGGACGAACAGCATGCCGTGATCGTCCGCCATCGCATCGCGAAACATCAGGCCCTTGGCGCGATCGGCATCGTTCTGCGCCAGCTCCACCTGGTAGCGGGTACCGGCCAATTCCACCCAGCTGCCGCCGCTGCTGGCGCAGCCGCCGAGCAGGATCAAGGACGCAAGGGCGAGGAGGCGAAGACGGCGCATACGGCATACCAGCGGGCGGGGATGCCGCACCATCTGCCAAGCGGGCGCGTGCGTCAAGCGGCTGTGGCGCGTTGAGCGGATCATTGCGTGCAATCAGGGCCCGCTCGCCATTACTTCGCAATTCGGGCCGGAAATGCGTGTGCGCGTGGCCGTGTGCGATCGCTCAGATCACCCGTGGCGGCTCGCCGCCGACGATCACCACATCGGCCGGGCGACGCGCGAACAGGCCCACGCAGACCACGCCGGGGATCTGGTTCACGCTACGCTCCAGCGCCACCGGGTCGGTGATCTGCAGGTTGTGCACGTCCAGCACCACGTTGCCGTTATCGGTGACCACGCCATCGCGCCATACCGGCTGGCCGCCGGTGAGCGCCAGGATCTGCCGGGCCACCAGGCTGCGTGCCATCGGAATCACTTCCACCGGCAGCGGAAACTTGCCCAGCACCGGCACCTGCTTGCTCGGGTCGACGATGCAGATGAAGCGTTCGCTGGCCTCGGCGATGATCTTCTCGCGCGTCAACGCAGCGCCGCCGCCCTTGATCAGGCAGCGGTTCGGGTCGCACTCGTCGGCGCCATCCACATACAGCGACAGATTGCCGGTGTGGTTGAGGTCCAGCACCTCGATGCCATGGCGCCGGAGTTGCGCGCTGCTCTGCTCGGAGCTGGACACCGCACCCTTGATGCGATGGCTGATGCGGCCCAGGGCATCGATGAAGTAGGCCACCGTCGAGCCGGTACCGACGCCGACGATCATGCCGTCTTCCACGTAATCGATCGCTTTTTCGGCGGCCAGGCGTTTTGCTTCGGACATGGGTAAGAGCTCGGGATTAGTGATTGGGGATTCGGGATTCGTCAAAGCGGTGCAACGCGGGCGGGCAGTGGGCCAATCCCAATCCCCGAATCCCGGCTATTCCATCGCCAGCAGCAATTTCCACTGCGCGGCGGTCACCGGCAGGATCGACAGGCGGTTGCCGCGGGCGATCAGCGGGAAGCCTTCACCCAGCGCATCGGCCTGCTGCTTGATCTCGTCCAGTGCGATCGTGCGCTTGAGTTTGCGTTCGAAGGCCACGTCCACCAGCATCCAGCGCGGATCTTCGCGGGTGGCCTTGGGGTCGTGGTAGTCGGACTTGGGATCGAACTGGGCCTCGTCCGGATACGCGTCGCTGGAGACCTTGGCGATGCCCACGATGCCCGGCACCTTGCAGTTGGAGTGGTAGAAGAACACTCCGTCGCCGACATGCATGCCGTCGCGCATGAAGTTGCGTGCCTGGTAATTGCGCACGCCGTTCCACGGCTCGGTGCCGACACGCTCCAGATCATCGATGGAAAACGTGTCCGGCTCGGACTTCATCAACCAGTAGCGCTTGCGGGCAGTCATACGGAAACGGCGTCGTCCTTCAGGAAGGTGGCGTGTTCGGTGCAGATCGCATCCACTGCCACGTCCCAGGATTCGGTGGGCAAGGTGGGCAACTGCTGCGCGGCGAAGCCGGCGCCGACCAGCCAGGGCGGCGGCGTCTGGCGATGCCGGAACGCGAAGCTGCGATCATACCAGCTGCCCCCCATGCCCAGCCGCCTGCACTGCGCATCGAAACCGGTCAACGGCGTGACCACCAGCGCCATTTCCTCGGCTGCCAGCAGGTCGGCGCGTTCCACGTCCGGTTCGGGGATGCCGTAGCGATTGCTGACCAGGCCCTGGCCCGGCCGCCACGGCGCAAAGCGCAACACGCGCCCGTCCAGCACCGGCAGGCAGTAACGCACGCCGGCCGGCAGACTCAGTTGCCAACGGTGCAGCGCGATTTCGCCATCCATCGCCCAGTACCCGGCCACCGCACCGGTCTGCGGCGCAAACGGCAGCGCCAGCAGGCGCTCGGCCAGCGCATCGGCGGCTGCCAGTCGCTGCGTCGCCGGCAGGCTGCGGCGCAGCGCGCGCAACTGCTGGCGCAAGGCGTCTCGGTCGTCGGTCATGGTGTCTCGCAGCGATAGGCGGGCCGGTATTGTCGATGGCGTGGCTGCGCCTGCCTAGTGCGTGTGTATCGGCGGATTTCCAGCTCCTGCACGGCTCTGGCCTGTCGCTGAGCGCATGCGCGTGAAGCGGTGGCCGGGTTGCGCGTCGCGCATGCGCGCATCATGTCCGGGCGCAGTGATCGCAGCAGTGGCGCAGCCACGCTGCGTGCACATGCCGGATGTTTCAGGCACACAAAAAGAAACGGCGCCCGAAGGCGCCGTTTCAGATTTGCATTCTCCGCCGTGAACGATGCGGGCGAAACGACCTTGAACCCGGGGTTCAAGTGGGGACGTTGTGAGGCCATCGGGCTTCCCGCTACAAGGCGGACTTGCACTCCCGGCTTCGTCGCGCCCCCGTGGTCGTAATTAAGGGACAAGGCGAATGTTTTGCACGCTGTCGTTTACAGCAGAGAACGCAGGTGAAGTATAGACCTCTGCTGCGCGATGGCTAGCCCATTCGTCGGCCGGCGCAATTGAAAGTTCATATTTGCGACGACAGTGCGAACCGCACCTCAACGCGGTGTGTCGGAGACACTGTCCAGGCGGCGATTCAAGCTGTCCAGCGTATTGGCCAATTCACGGTCGTAGAGCGCTTGCTGATCGCGCAGCTGTTGCAATTCGTGCGCCAGATTGAGTGCGGCCAACACCGCCACACGATCTACCGCCGCCATGCGATTGCTGCCACGAATCTCGCGCATGCGCAGATCCAGCAGGCGCGCCGCGGCGGTGAGGCTCTCGCGTTCCTCGGCAGTGACGCCAACCGTGTATTCACGATCCAGGATGTGCACGCTGACCGGCTCGTTGGTGCTCACGTGTGCTGCTCCAGGGATTTCAGGCGGACGATCATGGCTTCCACGCGCGAGCGCGCCTGCTCGTTCTTGGTCAGCAGCTGCGCGCGCTCGCCGATCAGCTGTTCCTGCTGATGGCGCAGGCTGCGGTTCTCGTCGGTCAACCGCTGGCTACGCTCGACCAGGGCCTCCACACGGGCGGCAAGTGCGCGGATCTGGGCGAGGGCAGCGGCGTTGTCCATCTGCTCACGATAGGGGCGCGCGCGCGCGCCGGTCAAGCGCCCGGTTGCCGCCCGCTCACCTGCCGTCGGGCCAATCCCGACAAGGGCTGCCATGGGCCTCGCCCCAGCCGGCGTCATGTGCGTGGAACGCTACATGGAACGTACCGCTGGCGGCCGATGCAGGGTGCCTTGATACACTGGGGAGTCACATCGCCGGCGCCCGTGCCGGTACCTTCCGTTCTCAGCCTGGATGACCCGATGGATCTGCCCGATGTAACCGCCGTGCAAAACGAAAGTCGCCAGCTGGAGCTGGCTTCCTCCGCAGCGGAGTTGCATGGTGGATTGTGCGGGTGGCTTTCCGGCGGGGGTGCCGACAGCGGCGACTGGCTGGCGCGCATCCTGGCCGACACCGCGCAGGTGGCGCCCAGGCAGGGCGGGGCGCTGGACCAGATGCGTCAGGCCACGGTGGCGCAGCTGGAAGACCGCGACTTCGCCTTCGAGCTGCTGTTGATCGACGACGGCGCACCGCTGGCGGCGCGCACCGATGCCTTGTTCGACTGGTGTCGCGCCTTTCTGGGCGGCTTCGGCCTGGCGGCGCAGCAGCGCCCGGCACTGACCGAAGAGGGGGAGGAGGCGCTGCAGGACCTGGCGCGGCTGGCGCAGGCGTCCAGCGACGATTTCGATGCGGCCGATGAGGACGACACCGCCCTGGCCGAGATCGAAGAGTTCGTGCGCGTGGCGGTGCTGTTGCTGCATGGCGACTGCGTGATGGGGCCGCGCTTCCGCCAACGGTTGAACTGACCGCGTCTGCGCCATGAAGAAGCTCACCGGGATCGGCGCGGCCGAGTACGCGCGTCGGCGCAAGCAGCTGATGCAGATGGCCGGCGATCAGGCCATCTTGATCCTGCCGGCCGCACCCGAGCGGGTGCGCAGCCACGACACCCACTACCCGTACCGGCAGGATTCGGATTTCTGGTACCTGAGCGGCTTTCCCGAGCCGGAGGCGGTGCTGGTGCTGGTGCCGGGCCGCAAGCATGGCGAGGCGATCCTGTTCTGCCGCGAGCGCGATGCCGAGCGCGAAGCCTGGGATGGCCCGCGCGAGGGCCAGGAAGGCGCGGTGGAGCGCTACGGCATGGACGATGCGTATCCCATCGACGATGTCGACGAGATCCTGCCGGGCCTGCTGGAGGGGCGCAGCCGCGTCTATTACCACTTCGGGCGCGACGTGGATTTCGATCTCAAGCTGATCGGCTGGCTCAAGCGCGTGCGCGAGCAGGTGCGCCACGGCGCGCAGCCGCCGCACGAATTCCTCGAGCTCGGGCATCTGCTGCACGAGCAGCGGCTGTTCAAGTCGCGCGACGAGATCGCGTTGATGCAACACGCTGCCGACATCAGCGTGCGCGCCCATCGCGCCGCCATGCGGATGGCGCGGCCGGGCATGCATGAGTACGAACTGCAGGCCGAGGTGGAGCGCGCGTTTCGCGCCGCCGATGCGTGGCCGGCGTATGGCAGCATCGTCGGCACCGGCAGCAATGCCTGCGTGCTGCATTACCGCGCCAACAATGCGCGCAGCCGCGATGGCGAGCTGGTGCTGATCGATGCCGGTGCCGAATACCGCGGCTACGCGGCCGATATCACCCGCACCTTCCCGGTCAACGGCCGTTTCACCCCCGCGCAACGCGCGCTGCATGATCTGGTCGGCGCGGCGCAGGCTGCCGCACTTGCACAGGCGCGCCCCGGCGTGGCCTACGAAGCCGGGCATCTGGCCGCGGTGCAGACCCTGACCGAAGGACTGCTGCAGCTGGGCCTGCTCAAGGGCAAGCTGGAGCGCAACATCGCCGATGGCCATTACAAACGCTTCTATCGCCACAAGACCGGCCACTGGCTGGGGCTGGATGTGCACGATGTGGGTGACTACCGGCTGGCCGGCGACTCGCGTCTGCTCGAGCCCGGCATGGTGTTCACCATCGAGCCGGGCCTCTATATCTCCGCCGACGACACCACGGTGGAGGCCAGGTGGCGCGGCATCGGCATCCGCACCGAAGACAATGTACTGATCACCGCCGAGGGTCATCGGGTGCTGACCGATGCCTTGGCACGCAGCGCCGAGGAGATCGAAGCGGAGATGGCGGATCGCGACGCGTTGGGCGCAGGGCGCGGCAACGCCGATGGTGAGCGGACCTGACGCGCATCGTTGCATTGCGCTGCAATGCAACGCGCGCACTACAGGTGGTGTTCCGATTGCCCGGCGCGTGCGATTGCGCCGGCGTTGTTGTCGCTCAAGTCACGCTCTGCCCGGCGCCGCACAGGCATGCTGCGCCGGGCCGTCTGTTGCAAGGCCGTGCTATTGACTGAGCTGCGGCGTCTGGGTGCGCTCGGGCTGCTGGACCTGCTCGCTCGATGCGGAAAGCTGCTGCGCGCGCGCGAACGACTGTTCTTCCGGCGTGCGCAATGCCTGCTCGGTCTTCATGTGCGCGCGCAGATGCGCCGGGTTGGCCGGATCGCCCTGCACCACGAAGACGTTTTCGCCGCCGTGCACGCCGCGGTGGTTGGCCTCGCTCATCAGCACGTGGTCCACGCGCGACAGGCCGCCTTCCTTGGCCAGCGGCAGCAGCGCTGCGCTGAGCCGGTCACTGGTCTGGTCGGGTGCGCGTCCATGTGCCGCATCGATTGCATGCACGCCGCGCTGGATCTGCTGGTACATCGGGTGGTCGGGATGCGAGGGTTGACGTGGATCGTGCATGGCAATGCTCCGTGCTGTGCAAAATGACTCAGGGGGCGGCAAACACCGGGCGGGTCAGGTTTTCAGCGGCGCCATCGGTGCATACCACCTCGTCTTCGATGCGGATGCCGCCGTAGGGTGTGAACTGCGCAACGCGTGCCCAGTCGATGCTGGCGGCGTGGCCGTTTTTCTTCACTTCGTCCAGCAGCATGTCGATGAAGTACACGCCCGGTTCGATGGTGACCACCATGCCCGGTTCCAGCACGCGGGTCAGGCGCAGATACGGGTGGCCGTCCGGGCGTTCGATGCGCCCACCGCGGTCACTGGCCGCAAAACCGGCCACGTCATGCACCTGCAGGCCGATCAGATGGCCCAGGCCGTGCGGGAAGAACGCGGCGCTGACGCCGGTGGCGAGCGCAGCTTCCGGCGACACGGTGAGGATGCCGAAGTCCTTGAGGATGCCCATCAAAGCCAGGTGCGCATCCACATGCAGTTGCCTGTAATCCACCCCGGCGCGCACGTTCTGGCCCATACGGATCTGCGCGGCATCGACCGCATCGATCAGCGCCTGGAATTCGCTGCCGGGGTCGGCGGCATAGGTGCGGGTGATGTCGCTGGCATAGCCGTAGGCCGACGCGCCGGCATCGATCAGGAAGCTGCGCAGCGGCTGCGGCGGCTGCTGGCCGAGCTCGGTGTAGTGCAGCACTGCACCGTGTTCGTTGAGCGCGATGATGTTGCCGTACGGCAGCTCGGTGGCGTCCTGGCCGACGGCGGCGCAATAGGCCATGTGGATGCCGAATTCGCTTTGGCCGGCGCGGAAGGCCGCTTCGGCCGCGCGATGGCCGCGTACCGCCAGTTGCTGGGCGATGCGCAGCAAGGCCAGTTCGTAGGGCGTCTTGAAGGCGCGCTGGTAGTCCAGGTAATCGAGCACCGGCTGCGGATTGTTCGGCACATAGGCACCGAGCGCGCTCTGCGCCTCGCCCAGGATGGCGCAACGTTCGATCTGCCTGGGCAGCAGCGCCACTGCCTGGTCCGGGGTGCGGATGATGTGGATGTCGCAATGTTCGACCCACCAGCCACTGGGGGCGTCGGGCACCACATGCCAATAGTCCAATGGCTGGCAGAAGATCAGCGTCGGGCGCTTGCCCGGGGTGTAGACCAGCCAGCTGTCGGGCACCCGCGTCAGCGGCACCCAGGCCTTGAACTGCGGATTGACCGCGTACGGGTAATCGCGGTCGTCGAACACCTGGTAATGCAGGCTGCCGCTGGGCACGACCAGGTGGTCGAAGCCGCCGCGTTGCAGCGCCTCGTCGGCGCGCGCGGTCAGCGTGCGCAGGTGGTCGGAATACAGGTGGCTCAAGGACGGCTGGGGCATGCGGGACTCGATCGGCAATGCAAAGACAGGGCGCGATTTTGCCGTAATCGTGGTGATGCTGTCCTTCAGCCCAGCATGTGTTCTTCGGCGATCCAGGCGCGCAGGCGTTGGCGATGCGGCTCGGACACGGTCAGGAAGCGGAAGCCGGCCCAGGCCTGTCCGGGTGCGTGCGCGGCTTCGGTCCACAACAGGTGCACGCCGACGTCGATCTCGGTGGCGCGGCCGATGCGCTCGGGCAGGCTGAAGCGCAACTGATACAGGGCATCGTCCTGCAGCGGAACCGAGGCCAGCAGCAGCATGCCGGTCTCCGAGACATTGCCCACCCGGCCGATCTGCGCCTCGCTGAGCATGTCGGTCACCGGTACCAGGTCGGACGGCTGGCGGCGCGGTGCGCGGCGGGTGTCCTGGATCATCGGGTGGCCTCGGCAGCGGGCGCCTGGCCGGCCAGGCTGCGCAGCGTGCGCACGGTGGCGTGCCAGGCGCGGTCGATCAGGCGCGATTTCTCTTCGACCAGCAGGCGTGCCTGGCCACCAGCCATCAGCCGCGACAGGCCATCGAGCGAGTGCTCGCCGACCTTCTGTCCGCGCTGATTGACGAACAGCGCGTTGTCGGTCATCGGGCTATACCAGGACAGCCGTTGCCGGCGCAGGTCGCCCTGCTGGTTGATGACGAATTCGAACCAGCTGCCGAACGGCAGGCTGCGCAGCTGCACGTAGCACGCCTCCTCGGCTGGCGAACGCGCGGTGGCGATATCCCTGCGCGGCGCACTGTCGCCCTGGTCACCCAGCCGCGTGCGCGTCTTGAGCCTGGCGGTGAGTTCGGTGCGCGAGGTCATCTCGTCCTCGCCACCGGGCGTGGACAGGCGCCGCGCGATCGCCGCCGCTTCATCGTGGTGGTAGCCGACCTGCAGCAGCGCGGTGTCGATCTCGGTGCCGAGCGCGATGTCGGCGGGTTGCCCCTTGCTGCGGCAGGTGACTTCGGCAATGCGGGCGGTCAGCGCCTGACGCTCGTCCCATTCGGGCGACTGCTCGCCCTGGCGCAGCAGCGTCAGCGTCAGCACGTCCGACCAGGCCTGACGCAGCAGCGCCTGCACGAAGCGCGGCGGGGCGCTCTGCTCGCACAGTTGCTCGATGCGCGCCTCGGCCTGCTGCTTGGCCGACTCCAGCCGCTCCTTGCCGCGCGCCGCATCCACATGGCGCCGCTCGGCGACCTCGGCCTTGCGGGCCAGCGTGCGCAGATGCGTCTGGATCTCGTCGTTGGCCGCGGCGAACACGGCCTCGTCGCCCTGATAGTCGGTGACGATCCTGTCCACCGCACTGCCCAGCTTGTGCAGCAGCTGCGGGTCGACATCGTCCTCGCCCAGCCAGACCGCGCCGGACTCGGCCACGGTGTTGAGCAATTCGCGCACCGGGTGCTGGTCGCGCACGAAGAAATGCGTATCGGCCAACGCCGCGCGCACCACCGGGACCTGCAATTTGGCGAGCAGGGCCTGCGCCGGGGTCTGCGGGCGGACCTCGCGTTGCATCTGCGCGTAGAGCAGGCCGAGCAGATCGAAGGTGTCGGTGTCCTGCGGCGACAGCGCAGCCTCGGGGCCGTGTTGGGCCCGCAGCAACGCCAGCACCTGGCGCTGCACCGCATCGATGCCGGCAGGCTGCGGCGATGCCGCTGCCTGGGCCGCCAGCGCGCCCTGCAGGCTGGCCAGTGCGTCGCCGAGGGCGGCTTTGGGCACGGCCGAGGAGGCACGCTGGGCCGATGCTTTCTCAGGTGTTGCCTGCGTGCCTGTCGCAGGTGCTGCGCCGTTCTGTGCAGCGTCTTGAGTCGCCGCTGCGCCGACCTCGCCGGCCGCCTGCGACTGCCGCGCCGACGCCATCAGGCCGCCCAGCGCCAGCACTGCATCGCTCAGTGCAGGTGTCGCCTGCTCACCGTAGGTGGCCGTTGCCAGTGTCATCGGAACAGCGGGCGGATCCAGCAAGGCGCTCTGCCACGGCGTCGGTGCGGACTGCCCGCTCCAGCCGGTTGCAGGTCGCCCGCTGCGCGGCGGCATCGCGCGCCCACTGGTGGCCGCAGCATCCTTCGCTGCGCTGGCTGATGCAGGCGCGGCGCGCCGGGTCTGCACCTGGGTGGGTTTGACCAGATACGGGTGATAGATCAGTCCCGGCAGGATGCCTTCCTGCGCCAGTGCGCCGTTGGCACGCTCGTACAGATCGTTCAAACGCTCGATCACCTGACGCTCGAACACGCGGTAGAGCGTCAGCTGCCCATCCAGGCTCAATCCCAACGTTTGGCCGCACTGGCGCAGCACGCGGCACACGGCGTACGGGCCCAGCGGCACGGCTTCCAGTTCGAATTCGGGCACCGCGCCGATTACTGCCAATCGCTGTGCCAGCAATTGCAGCGCATCGGTGCGGCGGGAGGTCTCGCGGCGGGCAATCTCGCTGAGCACGATATCGCGGTCGATATCGGTGTCTTCCACCAGGGTGAGCATCTGCGGATGCGCTTGCGCTGATGCGTCGGCTGCCGGCGTCAGCGACGGGCGATCGCGCAGCGTGGCCAGGTCCTGCGCCAGCTGCTGCAGGAACGCCTGCGGAAACAGATCGATGTGATCGCGCAGGCCGCGCATCTGCGCATAGGCTTCGGCCTGGATCTGGCTGCTGCGTGCATGCTCGGCCTGATGCAGCAGCTCACGTTCCAGCTCCACGACGGTCAGCCGCAGCGGCCCGCTGAGCGCCTGCACGCAGTGCGCGTGCAGCGCGGCAAGCAGGTGCCGCCCGCGCACGGAAACCGGCGCATCGGCGATCGGGCCGCTGGGCGTGTGCTGCAGGGAAAAGGCGGGAGTGGACATCCGTGAAGGCGGGCTCGGTGCGAGGCGTGCGTTATGTAGCATGTTTTCCCATCGGTCAGCGACCGCGCGGCCGCGAGACGTGCCTGGCAAGATCCGGTCGCCACTCTGACGCGGACGGCGCGCATGGCACGACTCGCTGGATCTGCGCGCCAGTGCCGTCGCGTGCGCTACCGATCATGGCGCGGCGTGCTGACTGCTGTGCCGCGCCGCGATCGCCGCGATCAGGCAAGAAACAGCTCGACCACGTCATTGGTGAAGCGGCGGCCCAGCTCGGTCGGCACCACGCGTCCGTCCTGCGCGGTCATCCAGCCTTGCGCAATCGCGCGCGCCACCGGCAGCTCGATGACCGACGCCGCCAGCCCGGTGGAGACTTCGAAGTCGCGCAGCGCGAAGCCCTCGTGCAGGCGCAACAGGTTGAGCATGTATTCGAACGGCAGCCGCTCGCGCGGCACGATCTCGTCGCCGCCAATCGATGCCGTGCTGCCGGCGCTGGCCAGGTAACTCTGCGGGTGCTTGTGCTTCCAGCGTCGCAACACATGCTGTTCGGCACCGGAGCTGATCTTGCCGTGCGCGCCGGCGCCGATGCCCAGATAATCGCCGAAGCGCCAGTAATTGAGGTTGTGCGCGCACTGCCGCCCGGGCCTGGCGTAGGCGCTCACCTCATACTGCGCATAGCCGGCCTCGGCCAGCAGGCGCTGGCAATGTTCCTGGATATCCCAGGCCGCATCGTCGTCGGGAATGCCCTTGGGCGGCCGCGCGAAGAACACCGTGTTCGGCTCCAGCGTGAGCTGGTAATGCGACAGATGGGTGGGCTGCAACGCGAACGCGCGTTCGAGATCGCGCTCGGCCTGCGCCAGGGTCTGCTCGGGCAATGCATACATCAGGTCGATGTTGAAATTGTCGTAGCCGGCATCCTGCGCCAGCGTGATTGCACGCTCGGCCTGGGCACTGTCGTGGATGCGGCCGAGCCGCTGCAGCGCCACGTCGTCGAAGGTCTGCACACCGAAGCTCAGGCGGTTCACCCCGGCGGCCCGATAGCCATCGAAGCGGCCATGCTCGGCGGTGCCTGGATTGGTTTCCAGGGTGATTTCCAGATTCGGTGCAAAGCGCAGCCGCGCGGCGGCGGCCTGCAGGAAGCGGTCGATCGCCTCGGGCGGGAACAGGCTCGGGGTGCCGCCGCCGAAGAACACCGAATGCACCACGCGCCCCCACACCAGCGGCAGGTCCGCATCCAGGTCGCGGATCAACGCATCCACATAGTCTTCGAACGGCAGCACGCCCTTGGCCGCATGCGAATTGAAGTCGCAGTACGGGCACTTGCGCACGCACCAGGGCAGGTGCACGTACAGCGACAGCGGCGGTGGAATCAGGTCGGGCACTGCATCAGGCCATGGTTCACAGCGACAGGGCGTGCAGCTTGTGCTGCAACGTGGCCAATGCCACCGCACGGTGACTCAGCCGGTTCTTCAACGCGGTATCCATTTCCGCAGCGGTCAGGCCATGCACCGGATCCAGAAACACCGGGTTGTAGCCGAAGCCGCCCGTGCCGCGCGGTTCGGTGGTGATCACCCCTTCCCAGCTGCCTTCGGCGATCAGCGGTTGCGGATCTTCCGGGTGACGCAGCAGCACGATCACCGCGTAGAACCGCGCGCTGCGGCGCTCGGCCGGCACCTCACGCAGGGCATCGAGCAACTTGGCGTTGTTGGCCTGTGCATCGGTCGGGCTGCCGGCGTAGCGCGCGCTGTACAGGCCGGGTGCGCCGCCGAGCGCATCGACGATCAGGCCGGAGTCGTCGGCCAGGGCGGGCAGGCCGGTGACCACGCTGGCATGGCGCGCCTTGATCAAGGCGTTCTCGACGAAGGTCAGGCCGGTTTCCGGCACGTCCTCCACACCGAGCTCGCCTTGCGCCACGATGCGCAGCGGCAGGTCGGCGAGCATGGCGCGCAGTTCTTCCAGCTTGCCGGCGTTGCCGCTGGCCAGGACCAGGTGTTTCATTGCTTGGGCTCCAGCAGGTCCCACTTGGTGCCGTACAGGTCGCGGAATACCACGACCGTGCCGTACGGTTCCTCGCGCGGGGTTTCCAGGAATTCCACGCCGAACGCCTGCATTGCCGCGTGGTCGCGCCAGAAGTCGTCGGTGTAGAGAAAATGATCCACCCGCCCACCGGTCTGGTCGCCGATGCGCGCGCGCTGGGCGTCGTCGCCCGGCCGCGCGAGCAGCAGCGCGGCCTCCTGTGCGCCGCCCGGGCCGATCACCACCCAGCGCTTGCCATCGTCCAGCGGGCGGTCCTGCAGCACCTGGAAACCCAGCGCGCCGGTGTACCAGGCGATGGCCGCATCGTAGTCGGCGACCAGCAAGGTGGTCAGGGCAATGCGTCGACTCATCCGGCCAGCGCAGCGCGTTGCAGGGCGAACAGCTCGCTCATGCCTTGTTCGGCGAGGGCGAGCAGCGCGTTGAGTTCGTCGCGGCGGAAGGCGTGGCCTTCGGCGGTGCCCTGCAGCTCGATGAAGCCGCCGCCGTCGTTCATCACCACATTCATGTCGGTGTCGCAGTCGCTGTCTTCGGGGTAATCCAGATCCAGCACCGGCTCGCCCCGATAGATGCCCACCGACACCGCGGCCACGGCGCCGATCAGCGGATGCTTCTTGATGTCGCCGCGCTTGAGCAGCAGGTTCACCGCATCGGCCAGCGCCACGTAGGCGCCGGTGATCGCGGCGGTGCGGGTGCCGCCATCGGCCTGCAGCACGTCGCAGTCCAGGGTGATGGTGCGTTCGCCCAGGGCATTGCGATCCACGCAGGCGCGCAGTGCGCGGCCGATCAGGCGCTGGATTTCCAGCGTGCGCCCGCCCTGCTTGCCGCGCGCGGCTTCGCGATCGGACCGGGTGTGGGTGGAGCGCGGCAGCATGCCGTATTCGGCGGTCACCCAGCCTTCGCCCTTGCCGCGCAGGAACCCCGGCACGCGGTTTTCCACGCTGGCGGTGCACAGCACGCGGGTGTCGCCGAAGCTGACCAGCACCGAGCCTTCGGCGTGACGGGTGAAGGCGCGTTCGATGCGCACCGGGCGCAGCTGGTCGGCCGTGCGGCCGCTGGGACGGGAAAAGGTCATGCGATGAGTCCGGAAGTCGGGAGGTGGGTCTGGGGCGGCGCGTGGCGGGGCGGTCAGCCAGCGCGGGCCGCTAGGGTACCATTCGCGCTTTGAAGGTACGGGACTGACGATGATTCGAAGCATGACCGCGTTTGCGGGTGGCGAACGCATCACGCCCTGGGGCACGCTCGGTTGCGAGCTGCGCTCGGTCAACCATCGGTTTCTGGAAGTGGGCGTGCGCCTGCCCGAAGAACTGCGTGCGCTGGAGCCGCTGCTGCGCGAGCGCGTGGCGGCGAAAAACAGCCGCGGCAAACTGGATCTTGCGCTGCGCCTGCGCGCGCCGGACAACGCGCAGACCCTGGCCGTCAACGAATCGCTGCTGCAGGAGCTGGGCGCCCTGGCCACCCGCCTTGACGGGATGTTCCCCAAGCTGCAGGTGGGTTTCACCGATCTGCTGCAGCTGCCCGGCGTGCTGCAGGTGCAGGACGTGGACGCACCGGCGTTGCAGGCCCAGGCCCTGGCATTGCTGGACGAGGTGGTGGACAGTTTCGTGGCCGCGCGCGAGCGCGAAGGCGGCAAGCTGGCCGATGCGATCAGCGAGCGGGTCGATGCGATCGAACGCATCGCCGCCGAGGTACGCACGCTGATTCCCGTCATCCGCGAAGGTCAGCGCGCCAAGCTGGCCGCACGCCTGGCCGATCTGCCGCATCCGGTGGACCCGGGCCGCGCCGAACAGGAACTGGTGCTGTGGCTGCAGAAGCTGGACGTGGACGAAGAGCTCGACCGCCTGTCCAGCCACATCGCCGAGATCCGCCGCGTGCTCCGGCAGCGCGAGCCGGTCGGCCGCCGCCTGGATTTCCTGCTGCAGGAATTCAACCGCGAAGCCAATACGCTCGGCTCCAAGTCGGTGGACAGCCGCACCTCCAACGCCGCCGTGGATCTGAAGGTGCTGATCGACCAGATCCGCGAGCAGGTGCAGAACATCGAGTAGCCGGGAGTGGTGATTGGGGATTCGGGATTGGTCGAGGGCCATCCCGGGTTTCAGCGGGGCGCGGCCAATACCGG
This sequence comes from Xanthomonas sp. CPBF 426, assembly GCF_903989465.1. Classification (NCBI taxonomy): domain Bacteria; kingdom Pseudomonadati; phylum Pseudomonadota; class Gammaproteobacteria; order Lysobacterales; family Lysobacteraceae; genus Xanthomonas; species Xanthomonas sp. CPBF 426. The sequence goes on along the minus strand of NZ_LR861805.1, from coordinate 3,667,047 downwards.
TAGCATATCGACCCCGGTGGTACCGGTCCGCAGCCCGTTTGCGAATCCCGACTCCCCAAGCCCGAATCCCTGACCCTATGCGCGGCACTCTCTATATCGTTGCGGCCCCTTCCGGCGCCGGCAAGAGCAGCATCGTCAACGCCACCCTGGCGCGTGATCCCAAGATCGCCTTGTCGATCTCGTTCACCTCGCGCGCGCCGCGGCCGGGCGAGCGGCATGCCGAGCACTACCATTTCGTCTCCGCCGACGAGTTCCAGGGCATGATCGAGGCGGGCGACTTCTTCGAGTATGCGCTGGTGCACGGCGACTGGAAGGGCACCGCGCGCCAATCGGTGGAGCCCCAGCTGGCCGCCGGGCACGACGTGCTGCTGGAGATCGACTGGCAGGGCGCGCGCCAGGTGCGCCAGAAGGTGCCCGACGCGGTCAGCGTGTTCATCCTGCCGCCATCGCGCCAGGCGCTGGACGAGCGCATGCGCAAGCGCGGCCAGGACAGCGAGGACGTGATGGCGCAGCGCCTGGCTGCCGCCCGCGAAGAGATGCTGCACTTCGAGGAATTCGATTACGTCATCATCAACGAGACGTTCGAGACGGCTGTCTCGGAGATGTGTGCGATCTTCACCGCCAGCCGGCTGCGCCGGCAGGCGCAGCAACAGCGGCATGCGGAGCTGATCCGGGCCCTGCTGGACTGAGCGGCTCAAACCCCTGATTCCAAAGGAAACTGAATAGGCCCAGGTTGCCGTGACGGCGGCCGGGGCGTACACTCCGCCCCCTTTCCCTCATTCGATGCGCGGCCGTTGCTGGTCGCCGGGAGCCCGCATGGCCCGCATTACCGTAGAAGATTGCCTGGAAGTCGTGAACAACCGTTTCGAACTGGTCATGATGGCGTCCAAGCGCGCCCGTCAGCTCGCCAACGGCGTGCAGCCGTTGATTGAAAATGCCGACGCCAGCGACAAGCCCACCGTGATGGCACTGCGCGAAATCGCCGCACGCCGGATCGACAACGCACTGATCGACGAGGTCGAGAAGGCCGAGCGCGAGCGTGCCGAGCGCGAAGCGCTGGAATGGGCCGCTGCCGAAGTCGTCGCCGACGAAGACATGTCCAAGAACGACGATTGATCGTCCGCATCGCTGCGATCGATCTGAACAGCCCGCCACGTGCGGGCTGTTTCCGTTTCAGGCCCGCGTTGCAGCGTGCAGCGTGCAAACGTTTGCCGTGACTGCGTTGCTGGCATAGTCTTCCGGCATGAACCCAGGCCCCACTGCCCAGGCGACCGTCGTGACGTCTCCGTCTTCCGACCAGGCCATCCCCGACTACGTCCTGCACCTCGAACGCGCGGCCAGCTACCTTCCCAAGGAGCAGCTGCCGATCCTGCGCCGTGCCTGGGAAGTGGGCGCCAGCGCGCATGCCGGCCAGACCCGCAAGTCGGGCGAGCCCTACATCACCCATCCGGTCGCGGTGGCCGGCGTGCTCGCCGAGCTCGGCCTGGACATGGAATCGCTGATCGCCGCGATCCTGCACGACACCATCGAAGACACCCCGCTGACCCGCGAAGAGCTGGCCTCGGAATTCGGCGAGGCGGTGGCCGAGCTGGTCGATGGCGTCACCAAGCTGGACAAGCTCAAGTTCCGCGACCGCCAGGAAGCGGCGGCGGAAAGCTTCCGCAAGATGCTGCTGGCGATGTCGCGCGACCTGCGCGTGATCATGATCAAGCTGGCCGACCGTCTGCACAACATGCGCACCCTGGGCGCGCAGAGCAGCGAAGCGCGCGGCCGCATCGCGCGCGAAACGCTGGAGATCTACGCGCCGATCGCCCAGCGCCTGGGCATGAGCCTGATCAAGTCCGAGCTGCAGAACCTGGGCTTCCGCGCGCTGTATCCGTGGCGTCACGCCATCATCGAAAAACATATCCGCAGCCAGCCGGTGGTGCGGCGCGAATCGATGGCGCAGGTGGAGGTGCAGCTGTCGCAGCGGCTGGCCAAGGAAGGGCTGGAACATCGCCTGGTCAGCCGCATCAAGACGCCCTGGAGCATCTATTCCAAGATGCACGAAGAGAACAAGTCCTTCGACCAGGTGATGGATGTGTTCGGCTTCCGCCTGGTGGTGCGCTCGGTGGCCGACTGCTATCACGCGCTGGGCGCGGTGCATGCCACCTTCAAGCCGCTGGACGGGCGCTTCCGCGATTTCATTGCCATTCCCAAGGCCAACGGCTATCAGTCGCTGCACACCGTGTTGTTCGGCCCGTATGGCTCGCCGATCGAGGTGCAGATCCGCACCGAGGAGATGGACCTGATTGCCGAACGCGGCGTGGCCGCGCACTGGACCTACAAGGTCGGCTCGGCCTCGCCCAACAGCGCGCAGAGCCGTGCGCACGACTGGATCGTGGAGCTGATCGATTCGCAGCGCGCGGCAGGCTCGTCGCTGGAGTTCCTGGATAACGTCAAGGTCGACCTGTTCCCGGACGAGGTCTACCTGTTCACGCCCAAGGGCAAGATCCTGGCGTTGCCGCGCAACTCCACCGCGCTGGATTTCGCCTATGCGGTGCACACCGACGTGGGCAACCGCGCGGTCGCCTCGCGGGTGGACAAGAAACTGGTGCCGCTGCGTACCAAGTTGGTCAGCGGCCAGGCGGTGGAGATCATCACCGCGCGCTCGGCCACGCCCAAGCCGCAGTGGCTGGAGTTCGTGGTCAGCAGCAAGGCGCGTACCGCGATCCGCCACCAGCTCAAGCAACTCGAACACGAAGATGCCGTGCAGCTCGGCCACCGCATGCTCGATCGCGCGCTGGAAGCGATGGACAGCTCGCTGGAACGCTTGCCCAAGGGGCGCCTGGATGCCTTCCTTACCGAGCATCGCTATCCACGTCTGGAAGCGCTGCTGGCCGATGTGGCGCTGGGCAACTGGATGCCGACCCAGGCCGCGCAGGCGCTGATGGCCTACGCCGAATTGCGCGGTGGCGGCCACTCCAAGCATTCGCACGAAAAGATCCTGATCGACGGCAGCGAGCGTGGCGTGATCAGCTTCGCCAACTGTTGCCAGCCGATTCCCGGCGACGAAATCATGGGCTACCACACCGCCGGCAAGGGCATCGTGGTGCACCGCCTGGATTGCCCGAACCTGGCCGAGCTGCGCAAGTCGCCCGAGCGCTGGGTGCCGATCGACTGGGATTCCAGCGTCAGTGGCGACTACGACACCGCCCTGATCGTCGAGGTGGAAAACCGCACCGGCGTGCTGGCCCAGCTGGCCGCGGCGATCGCGCAAAGCCAGTCCAATATCGAGCGGGTGGATTACCTGGACCGCGACTTCAACGCCGCGGTGCTGCGCTTCAACATCCAGGTGCGCGACCGCCGCCATCTGGCCGAGGTGATGCGCCGGCTGCGGCGGCTGCATGTGGTGCAGAGCGTGGGGCGGCAGTAAGGATTCCATATCCTGCCGACAGGCAACACCGAGGCCGCGCCAGGGAAGGGCGTGCGTTGAGAGTCGACCCCCTCACGTCTGGTGCGACAGCACGTCGCATGCGTCGTACGCGTGCATGGTCCAGCTCCACGCCGCCATTGCCGCGCAATCTGTCTGACACGGCAGCACGGTGTCCAGCGAGCTTTGCAAGACGCGTCGCAACAAGATCGTGCGCAACAGTCGAGCAAATCCGCACAAACGCCTAAACTGCTGCACACACCTTTGCAGTGGAGTTCCCATGTCCCAGATCATCCATACCGATCAGGCGCCTGCCGCCATCGGTCCGTATTCCCAGGCCGTGCGCGCCGGCAACACCGTGTATTTCTCCGGCCAGATCCCGCTGGACCCGGCCACCGGCGAGATCGTGCCCGGCGACATCGGCGCGCAGGCACGCCGCGCGTTCGACAACCTCAAGGCGGTTGCGGAAGCGGCCGGTGGCTCGCTCGACAGGATCGTGCGACTGGGCCTGTACCTCACCGATCTGGGCCAGTTCGCCGCCGTCAATGCGGTGATGCAGGAGTATTTCCAGGCGCCGTTCCCCGCGCGTTCGACCATCGAGGTCTCCGGCCTGCCCAAGGGCGCCGCCTTCGAGGTCGATGCGGTGATGGTGCTCGACTGATCCAGCTCGGCTGACCCGAGCGCCCTGCCGTGCCGCGCGCAGCGACCCTCACCCCGCGCCTGGCCGTCGCAGGCCAGGCCTCGCTTGCCAGCCTGCCCGGCGTCGGCCCGAAAGTGGCCGAGAAATTTGCTGCGCGCGGCATCTTGACGCTGCAGGATCTGTGGCTGCATCTGCCCTTGCGCTACGAGGACCGCACGCGGCTGACCACGATCGCGCAGTTGCAGAGCGGTGTGCCGGCGCAGATCGAGGGGCGCGTGGACGCGGTGGAGCGCGGCTTCCGCTTTCGCCCGGTGTTGCGCGTGGCGGTCTCGGACGAGTCGCACGGCAGCGTGGTGCTGCGCTTCTTCCATTTCCGCGCCGCGCAGGTGGCGCAGTTCGCACCGGGCACGCGGTTGCGGGTGTTCGGCACGCCCAAGCCGGGACAGAATGGCTGGGAAATCGTGCATCCCAGCTACCGTGTGCTGGCACCTGGCGAGGATGCCGTGCTGGGTGACAGCCTGGACCCGGTCTATCCGGTCCTGGAAGGCGTGGGCCCGGCCACGCTGCGCAAGCTCATCGGCCAGGCGCTGGAGCGGTTGCCGGAAGAGGCCGCGCTGGAACTGCTGCCGCCGCACTGGTTGCAGGACCAACAACTGCCCTCGCTGCGCGCCGCGCTGCTGACCATGCATCGCCCGCCGGTGAACACCGACCCGCAGCAACTGCTCGCCGGTGGGCATCCGGCCCAGCAGCGTCTGGCGATCGAAGAACTGCTGGCGCATCAGCTCAGCCTGCGCCGCCAGCGCATCGCCCTGCAACGCTTCCGCGCGCCGCTGCTGCCGGGCAACGGCACCCTGGTGCAGCAACTGCGTGCGGCATTGCCGTTCCAGCTCACCGGCGCGCAGCAGCGCGTGTTCGCACAGATTGCCCGCGACCTGGCCAAGCCATCGCCGATGCTGCGGCTGGTGCAGGGCGATGTCGGCAGCGGCAAGACCGTGGTTGCGGCATTGGCGGCGATGCTGGCGGTGGAGCAGGGCAAGCAGGTCGCACTGGCCGCGCCGACCGAGCTGCTGGCCGAGCAGCACCTCACCAATCTGCGTGGCTGGCTGGAACCGCTGGGCGTGCGCATCGTCTGGCTGGCCGGCAAGGTCACCGGCAAGGCGCGCGCCGCGGCGATGGCCGAGGTGGCCTCCGGCCAGGCGCAGGTGGTGGTCGGCACGCATGCGCTGATGCAGGAGGCGGTGGTCTTCCACGATCTGGCGTTGGCCATCATCGACGAGCAGCACCGCTTCGGCGTGCATCAGCGCCTGGCCTTGCGCGACAAGGGGGCCGCTGCCGGCAGCGTGCCGCATCAGTTGGTGATGACCGCCACGCCGATTCCGCGCACCCTGGCGATGTCCACCTATGCGGACCTGGATGTTTCGGCGATCGACGAACTCCCGCCCGGGCGCACGCCGGTGCAGACCATCGTGCTCAGTGCCGAGCGTCGGCCGGAGCTGGTCGAGCGCATCCGCGCCGCCTGCGCCGAAGGGCGTCAGGCCTACTGGGTCTGCACCCTGATCGAAGAAAGCGAGGAGCCCGGCAAGGGCGCGCCCAGCGGCCCGCCAAGGATCGAAGCGCAGGCGGCTGAGGTCACCTTCCAAGCCCTGTCCGCGCAATTGCCCGGGGTGCGTGTGGCGCTGGTGCACGGGCGCATGAAAGCGGCCGAAAAACAGAAAGCCATGCTGGATTTCAAGCAGGGCCGCACCGACCTGCTGGTCGCCACCACGGTGATCGAGGTCGGCGTGGACGTGCCCAACGCCTCGCTGATGATCATCGAAAACGCCGAGCGCCTGGGCCTGGCGCAGTTGCACCAGTTGCGCGGCCGGGTCGGGCGCGGCGCGGCCGCGTCCAGTTGTGTGCTGCTGTATCAGGCGCCGCTATCGATGATGGCGCGGCAACGCCTGGAAACCATGCGCCAGACCAACGACGGCTTCGTGATCGCGGAAAAGGATCTGGAGCTGCGCGGCCCCGGCGAATTGCTGGGCACCCGCCAGACCGGCCTGGCCAGCTTCCGCATCGCCGATCTCACCCGCGATGCCGGGTTGCTGCCGCGCGTGCAGGTGCTTGCCGAGCGGCTGCTGGCCGACGCGCCGGAGATTGCCGACCGTGTGGTCGCGCGCTGGATCGGCAGCGCGGTGCGCTACGCCGCGGCTTGAGCGGCGGGGATTGGGGAATCGGGAATCGGGAATCGTAAAGGCAAGGCTGCTGCCGCCTTGGCGTCCCGGTGATTCGCGCGCCTCGCTGATCCTTGCGAAGATGCGGCGACGAATCCCGAATCCCGAATCCCGAATCCCGAATCTCCAATCCCATGACCAAAAAGATACCGCTGCTGATCGACACCGACCCGGGCGTGGACGACGCGCTGGCCTTGCTGATGGCCTTCAACGACCCCCGGCATGAGGTCGTTGGCCTGACCATCGCCGCCGCCAACGTCGGCCTGGAGCACACCGTGCGCAATGCCTTGAAGGTCTGCGAGATTGCCGGGCGTGAGGATGTGCCGGTCTACGCAGGCTGCCCGCAGCCGCTGCTGCACCCGTCGGTGGACGCGGCGCATGTGCATGGCATCGACGGTTTCGGCGATGTCGGCCTGGCGCCGGCCAGGCGTACTGCCGAGACCGAGCACGCCGCGCTGGCCATCCTGCGCCTGTCGCACGAATACGCTGGCGAGCTGCTGCTGGTGGCACTCGGTCCGCTGACCAATCTGGCGCTGGCGCTGACGCTGGATCCGACCCTGCCGCAGCGGGTGGCGCGGCTGGTGGTGATGGGCGGGGCGCTGACCGGGCACGGCAACATCACCGCGGCGGCCGAATTCAACATCGGCTTCGACCCGGAAGCGGCGCACATCGTGTTCCGCGGCTTTCCACAGTTCGACGTGGCCGACTGGGAAGCCACCATCGCCCACGGCCTGCTGCATCGCGATGTCGAGCAATGGCTGGCGGCCGACTCGGCGCAGGCGCGGTTCTACGAGGAAATCTCGCGCAAGACCCGCCTGTGGTCCGAAGACAGCCGCGGCGAGTACTGGTACGCCGCCGATGCACTGGCGATGGCGTTCGCGCTGCACCCGGAAGGCGCCCAGCGGCTGGAGCAGCGTCCGGTCCATATCGAGTTGACCGGTACGCATACCCGCGGGATGACCCTGGTGGACTGGAACCGGCAGGGTGGCGCGCCCGACAATGCCAACCTGCTGCTGGAGTACGACCGCCGGCAGTTCTACGGTCTGGTCGGGGCGGCGCTGGCGGCGGGTTAGGGTGATCTTGCGCCGGGCGTCTGGAGGCCGCTATAATGCCCGGCTTATCCAGGCAGCCCGGCGCCAAGTCCATGAAAGATAACGTTCATCCCAGCTACAACGACGTCGTCTTCCACGACGTGACGTCCGATTTCAAGATTCTGACCCGTTCCACCATGAGCTCGAAAGAGACCGTGAAGTGGGAAGACGGCCAGGAATACCCGCTGATCAAGGTGGATATCTCCTCGGCATCGCACCCGTTCTATACCGGCAAGCACAAGGTGATCGACACCGGCGGCCGGATCGACAAGTTCCAGAAGCGCTACGCGCGCTGAGCTTGCAGGACGGGCTGTACCGGCAGCGGCCGCGCATTGCGCGGCCGTTGTTTTTTGGGGCCTTGGCAACTTCGTTTTCACGCCTTCGGGAGGGGCGTCTACGACTTCTGTCCAAGCGACGGCCAAAATGCTGCTGTGCGATAATGACGTGATCCGGGGCGATGCCCTGGACTTCCATCACGTGCCTGCCCATCCGGTGACAGGCGCCTTCCACTGAAGGAGCGTACACAGTGTCCGATCTTGATCAGGTCACGCTCAACGCCGGCGACAAGTCGGTCGTTCTGCCGGTTCTCAAGCCCACGCTTGGCAATGATTGCGTCGATATCTCAAAGCTGACCAAAGAAACCGGTCTGTTCACCTACGACTCGGGCTTCACCGCCACCGCCAGCTGCAAGTCGGCCATCACCTACATCGATGGCGACAACGGCGTGTTGCTGTATCGCGGCTACCCGATCGAACAGTTGGCCGAGAAGTCCAGCTTCCTCGAAGTCTCGTACCTGCTGATGAACGGCGAGCTGCCGACCGCGGACGAGTTCAAGAAGTTCGACCACGAAGTGACGCATCACACGATGATGCACGAGTCGCTGAAGAACTTCCTCGGTGGTTTCCGCCATGACGCCCATCCGATGGCCATGCTGGCCGGTTCGGTCGCCTCGTTGTCGGCGTTCTATCACGACACCCTGGACCTCAACGATCCGGAGCAGCGCCGTCAGGCCGCCATCCGTCTGATCGCCAAGGTGCCGACCCTGGCTGCTGCCGCGTACCGCTATTCGATCGGCTGGCCGATCCGCTACCCGCGCAACAACCTCAACTACGTCGACCGCTTCCTGCACATGATGTTCGAAGTGCCGAGCGAGCCGCTGGAGATCAATCCGGTGGTGGCCAAGGCGCTGGATCTGCTGTTCATCCTGCATGCCGATCACGAGCAGAACGCCTCGACCTCGACCGTGCGCCTGGTTGGTTCGACCGGTGCCAATCCGTACGCCTCGGTCGCAGCGGGCATCACCGCGCTGTGGGGCCCGGCACACGGCGGCGCCAACGAAGCCGTGCTGAAGATGCTGGAAGAGATCGGCACCGCCGACAACGTCGAGTCCGCCGTGGCCAAGGCCAAGGACAAGAATTCCTCGTTCCGTCTGATGGGCTTCGGTCACCGCGTCTACAAGAACTTCGACCCGCGCGCCAAGATCATCCGCGAGATGACCCACAAGGTGCTGGGCGAGCTGGGCGTCAACGATCCGCTGCTGGAAGTGGCGTTGAAGCTGGAAGAAGCCGCGCTGAAGGACGACTATTTCGTGCAGCGCAAGCTGTACCCGAACGTCGACTTCTATTCCGGCCTGATCTACAAGGCGCTGAATATTCCGGTGGAGATGTTCACCGTGATGTTCGCCATTGCACGCACCGCCGGCTGGGTGTCGCATTGGCTGGAGCAGCAGGTCGACCCGGAAATGAAGATCGGCCGTCCGCGCCAGATCTACACCGGCTACGACAAGCGCGATTACACCGACAGCGCCAAGCGCTAAACGCTTGCGGTTGTCTGCTTGAACGAACGCCCCGCATTGCGGGGCGTTTGCTTTTTACTGGGCGGGCGTCATGCCCACGGTCGCGCGTAATGGCGTATGGCGATCAGCGCGCGTGTTGCGGGGCGTGGCCACCGTCGTCTTCTGCCAACAGCTGACGCAGCTGGGCGGCCGAGGCGCGCTGCATCGGCTTTTCGTCCAGCTGCGACAATGGCGCCTGGCGCAGGGCGTCGTACGGCAGCACCGTCAGGTCGAAGGTCAGTTCCTCGGCACTGAACAACCAGACCGGAAACTCGCCAGTCCGCTCGCGGTCCAGGCGCAGCCGGCGCGTCCGCAATTCGGCAGGAATGCGGTGTTCTTCCAGAAACCGCTGCACGGCATCGGCATCGTCGCTGTGCAGCTGCAACTGCACCGGCGCATTGGCGTCGGCCGTGCCATCGAGCACCGGGCCGGCCAGGCGCGGCTGGAACGGGCCGAGAAACTCCAGCGCGCGCAAGGCCGCTTCGCGGCGCTGGCGCAAGCGCAGCCCGTGCTCCGGTCCGGCGAACAGGCGTTGGTGCTCGCGCAGGGCGTCTTCGATCTCGCGATTGCGCGGCAGCGATGCGTCGTCGTGGATGCCCAGCCGGCTGGCCGCCTTGAGCTTGGCCTGATGAAAATCGCGGATGCCGCCTTCGGCCATCAACCGGGCTGCTTCGTGCGCCAGGCGGTGGCGCCGTTCTCGGGTTCGCGTATCGGCGTGTTCGCGCGCGTGATGCATGACCGGGCTCCCCTCATGAACCTGGTTCGACTCTACAACAGCGGCATGACGGTGTGGCGAAGGTCACAGGGCGCAGGCCCGATGGACCGTGCTCGATGACCGCAAGCACGCGCTGGCATGCGTTGCACCATCGCTGCCGCTACGTGCCGAGCCCGGGGAATCGGCCGGCCTGCGCCGTTCCGATTCCCCATTCCCGAATCCCGAATCCCGGCACTCAGAAAATATCGAACGCCTTCTCGTCCTGCTGCTCCTGCAGGCCGTAGTCGTAATCCTGCAGGCGATCCAGGTCCTCGTTCTTCACCCATTCCACCGCGCCATTGATGGTGGCCTGGGTCATGCCGTCGGGCGGGTCGTTGGCGGCGATCGGCTTGTCCTTCAGGGCCACGCGCATGTACTCGATCCAGATCGGCAATGCAGCCTTGCCGCCGTATTCGCGATAGCCGAGCGAGCGGAAGTCGTCGCGGCCCACCCACACCGTGGTGGCATAGGGACCGCCGAAGCCTGAGAACCAGGCATCACGGTGATCGTTGGTCGAGCCGGTCTTGCCGCCGACGTCCTCGCGCCCCAGCACCTTGGCCGCGGTACCGGTGCCGCGCTGGACCACGTCGCGCATCATCGACACCAGCTGGTAGGCAGTACGTTCGTCGATGGCGCGCGGTGCGATCTTGGTTTCGGCAGTGGCTGCCGGGGCGGCCTCCGCCGGCGTGGCCGTGGTCGGCTCGATCGACTTGGGCAGCGCAGGGGCGCCGAAGTTGAAACCGTCCACCACCTGGCTCACCGGTGCGACATTGCCGCCCTGCAACGCGCAGGTACGGCAGGCCACCGCCGGCACTTCCTTGAAGACGACATTGCCGTCGCGGTCCTTGACCTCGTCCACGATCCAGGTGTCCACGCGCGAGCCGCCGTTGGCGAACACCGCATAGCCACGCGCGACCGACAATGGCGTCAGCGACGCGGTACCCAGTGACATCGACAGGTTGGGCGGCAGCTCGGCCTCCTGGAAGCCGAACTGGCTGATGTATTTACGTGCGAAATCGACGCTGATCGCGTCCAGCAGGCGTACCGACACCAGGTTGCGCGATTGCACCAACGCCTCGCGCAGCCGCATCGGGCCGCGGAAACCGCCGCCGTCGTTCTGCGGCGACCAGGTCTTGCCGCGGCGGTCGCGGAACACCACCGGGGCATCGAGCACGATCGAGGCGGGGTTGAAGCCCTTTTCGAACGCAGCCGCATAGACGAACGGCTTGAAGCTGGAGCCCGGCTGGCGGCGTGCCTGGGTGGCACGGTTGAACTTGTTGCCGGCGAAGCTGAAACCGCCGACCAGCGCGCGCAGCGCGCCGCTGTTGGCATCCAGCGACACCAGCGCGGCCTGGCCGCGCGGCAATTGGTCGATGATCCATTCGCCGTCTTTTTCGCCGGCGCGGATGCGGGTCAGGTCGCCGCGCGTCAGCAACTTGGCCGGGGTCTTGTTGGTCCAGCGGCTGGCGCTGGCCGGCAGGGTCAGCTCGGTCTTGTCACTCTGCACGACGGTCACGCCGCCGTCGGCATTGGTGCGCGCCACGATCACCGCGCGCAGGCCGCCCTGGGTGAACACGCCGGACAGATGCTTGGCCAGGGCCGCTGCATCCGCGTCGGCGGGGACATCGAAATGCTGCTCCACGCCATGCCAGCCATGCCGGTGGTCGTACAGGCGCAGGCCATCGGCAACCGCTGCATCGGCGCCGGTCTGCAGCGTGGCATCGATGGTGGTGGTGACGTGGTAACCCTTGTTGAGCACATCGCCGCCGTACTTGGCGATCATTTCCTGGCGCACCAGCTCGGCCACATACGGGGCGTAGACCTCGACCGGCGGCTCATGCGGCTTGGCGTGCATCGGCACCGCCTTGGCCGCATCGGCTTCGGCCTGGCTGACAAAGCCCAGGTCGGCCATGCGTTGCAGCACGTAGTAATCGCGACGTTCCTGGGCACGCTCCGGATTGCTGATCGGGTTGCCGCTGGACGGGAACTTGGGGATGCCGGCCAGCGAGGCCATCTCGTCCAGGCTCAGTTCGCTCATCTTCTTGCCGTAGTAGTACTCGGCCGCAGCACCCACGCCGTAGGCGCGGTTGCCGAAGAAACTCTTGTTGAGATACAGCTCGAAAATCTCGTCCTTGCTCAGCTCACTTTCGATCTTGCGTGCCAGCAGGATCTCGGCCAGCTTGCGGGTGTAGCTGTACTCGGAACTGAGGAAGAATTGCCGCGCCACCTGCTGGGTGATGGTCGAACCACCCGGCACCCGCTTGGCGTCGGTGCTGGCCAGCAGCCACACCGCGCGGGCGATGCCCTTGTAATCCACGCCGCCGTGCTCGTAGAAGCGCGCATCCTCGGTGGCCAGGAAGGCCTGCTTCAGGCGCAGCGGCACGTCCTTCATCTGGATGGGATAGCGCCGGGTCTCGCCATAGACGGCCATCAGGCGGCCATCGCTGGAGTAGACATACATCGGCTCCTGCAGTTCGACCTGCTTGAGCGACTGCACGTCCGGCAGCTTGGAGGAAACGGCGTAATACAGGCCGCCGGCAGCAATAGCGCCAAGCAGGGCGAGCACCACGAACGCGGCCAGGATCCAGCCCAGCCAACGACGAATACGGGGCATGTTGAGAGAGATTCCGATTGCAGATTTCTTGGTCACAGAGTATAGATGACGCCGGGTTTGGCTGGGGCCGAACTCTGGGGATCGCAGCAGACAGCACTGGGGTCACGGTCGCGGGGCCATTGCCTCGCGCGTGAAGGGCTTGTCTACTGTTAAAATTTGATTATTAATACGAGGGCGCAGACTGCGTCCAAGTGCCCATCGGCAGGGGAGTTTCCGTGGGGCTTCTACCCAAGAGTCAGTCGCCACTTATTGGTGTCGATATCAGTTCCACTGCGGTCAAGCTCCTGCAGCTGTCGCGCAGCGGGAATCGTTTCCGCGTGGAACATTACGCCGTAGAGCCGTTGCCGCCGAATGCGGTCGTGGAAAAGAACATCGTCGAAGTCGAGGCGGTGGGCGAGGCCATCCGCCGCGCCATCAACCGTTCCGGCAGCAAGGCCAAGAATGCAGCAGCCGCGGTGGCCGGGTCGGCGGTGATCACCAAGCTGATCCCGATGCCGGCCGATCTGGATGACAGCGATCTGGAAGCGCAGGTCGAACTGGAAGCCACCAATTACATCCCGTACCCGATCGAGGAAGTGAATCTCGACTTCGAGGTGCTCGGCCCGATGCCCAACAGCCCGGACATGGTCCAGGTGCTGCTGGCGGCCTCGCGTTCGGAGAACGTGGAACTGCGCCAGTCTGCGCTGGAACTGGGTGGCCTGACCGCCAAGGTCATGGACGTGGAGGCCTTCGCGGTCGAGAACGCCTTTGCCCTGGTCGCCAGCGAGCTGCCGGTGGCTGCCGATGCGGTGGTGGCGCTGGTGGACATCGGCGCGACCATGACCACGTTGAGCGTGCTGCGCGCCGGTCGCAGCCTGTATAGCCGCGAGCAGGTCTTCGGCGGCAAGCAGCTCACCGACGAGGTGATGCGCCGGTACGGGCTGACCTACGAAGAAGCCGGTCTGGCCAAGCGTCAGGGCGGTTTGCCGGAAAGCTACGAGGTCGAAGTGCTGGAGCCGTTCAAGGAGGCGACGGTGCAGCAGATCAGCCGTTTGCTGCAGTTCTTCTACGCAGGCAGCGAATTCAATCGCGTCGACTGCATCGTGCTGGCCGGTGGTTGCGCGGCGCTGTCGCGCCTGCCGGAAATGGTGGAAGAGCAGCTCGGCGTGACCACCGTGGTCGCCAACCCGCTTGCGCAGATGACGCTGGGCCCAAAGGTCCAGGCCCATGCGCTGGCGCTGGATGCACCTGCATTGATGATTGCCACCGGCCTGGCCCTGAGGAGCTTTGACTGATGGCAAGAATCAATCTATTGCCCTGGCGCGCCGAGCGCCGGAAGGCGCGCGAGCGCGAGTTCTATTCGATGCTGGGCTTCGCCGCGCTGGGCGGAGTGCTGCTGTCTGCACTGATCTGGTTCTACTACGACGCGCAGATCAGCGGCCAGACCGAGCGCAATGCGTTCCTGACCACCGAAATCGACAAGGTTAAGGCGCAGAACGAAGAGATCAAGGAGCTCGACAAGAAGAAGGACCGTCTGCTCGCCCGCAAGAAGGTGATCGAGGAACTGCAGGCCAATCGCTCGCAGATGGTGCACCTGTTCGACTCGCTGGTGCGCACCATTCCCGATGGCGTGGCCTTGACCAACATCAAGCAGGACGGCGACATCCTCACCCTGGAAGGTCGCTCGCAGTCCAATGCGCGCGTCAGTGCCTACATGCGCAACCTGGAAGGCTCGGGCTGGATGACCAATCCGGACCTGTCGATCATCGAGGCCAAGAGCCAGGACAAGACCGGGCAGCCTGCCGCATCTGCGGCGGACACCACGGCGCTGCCATACGTATTCACGCTCAAGGTCAAGCTGGCCAATCCGAACGAGGCTGACAAGAACGGCACCGCACCGGTCGACGCGCAAGCGCCGGGCGCAACGCCGGCCGTGACCGCACCTGCGGGCGCGCCCGCGGCGACACCTGCAGCGCCTGCACCTGCCACGCCGCCGGCCGCTGCGCCTGTGCAGCCAGCGCCGGTGCCAGCCAATCGGCCGCAGGAGGGGGCGGCGTCATGAGTAAGAAAGCATTCAAGCTCAGCGATCTGGATTTCAACAACATCGGCGGCTGGCCGCAGCAGGCACGCATCGTGTTCTGCGTGGTGGTCGGCCTGTTCATCATGGTGCTGGCCTGGTTCCTGCTGATCAGCGGCAAGCGCGATGAACTCGAAAGCCTGGAAGGCACCGAAACGCAGCTGCGCACCGAGTTCGAGACCCAGCAGGGCCGTGCGGTGAATCTGGAGCCGCTCAAGCAGCAGCTCGCGCAGATGGAGCAGGTGCTGCAGCAGATGCTGCGCCAGCTGCCCAGCAAGACCGAAATGCCGGATCTGATCATCGACATCTCGCAGACCGCGTTGTCCAGCGGCCTGTCCAACGAGTTGTTCCAGCCGGGCCCGGAGTCGCCGAAGGAGTTCTACGCCGAAAAGCCGATCGCCTTGCGCATGGTGGGCAGTTACCACCAGTTCGGTGCCTTCGTCAGCGGCGTGGCGTCGCTGCCGCGCGTGGTGATCCTGACCATGCACGACATCAACCTCAAGCCGAAGGATCCCAAGGCCGGCATCACGCCGCGCGGGGCGCTGGAACTGTCCGGCACGGTCAAGACCTATCGTTATCTGGACGATGAGGAAATGGCCGAGCAGGAGAAGGCGGCGGCCGACGCTGCGAAGAAGGGCGGCCAATGACCATGAGACTGCTCAAGATCCTGTCCTGCGTGGCGCTAATGGCTGTATTGCCGGCGTGTACGCGCGGTGTGACCAGCACCCCGGGCGATGCGCCGAATCTGGAAGCCTGGGTTGCCGAGGTGCGCGCACGTCCGGCGCCGCCGTTGGAGCCATTGCCGGTGATGCAGCAGTTCGAGACGTTCGAATATGCGGCCCAGTCGATGCGCGACCCGTTCAGCGATGCCTGGGTCAGTGCCGAAGGCGGCAATGGCACGCGTCCGGATCCGAACCGGCGCAAGGAGCCGCTGGAAGCCTATCCGCTCGACGCCCTCGACATGGTGGGGACCATTGGTGGCGGCGCGGGCCTGGTCGCCCTGGTCATGGCACCGGACAAGGTGACCTACCGGGTACGGCCGGGTGTGTATCTGGGACAGAGCGATGGCCGGGTCACCGGGGTCTACGAAGACCGCATCGAGCTGATTGAACTTGTGCCGGACGGTGCGGGTGGATGGCTTGAACGGCCGGCCGCGCTCGCGCTGGATGATCAATAAAGTGATAGGGGATAGCACGATGACGTTTTCCAATGCCCAGCGGCTGCGTCCGGTTCGACGCCACGTGGCACTTCGGGCCTGCGCGTTGGGGTTCGCGCTGGCGCTGGCGAGTGGTGGCGCGGTCGCGGCGGCGGCACTGAAGCAGCCCGCGCAGGATCCGGCCAAGACCGCTCCGGCGAGCCTGGCGGTGTCCAAGATCGATTTCAAACGGGGCGAGGATGGCACGGGTCGTCTGATCCTGCAGTTCGACGGCCAGGGCGCCAGCCCGGACCTGCGTACGCAGGGCGACAACGTGCTGGTCGACATCAGCAACGCGCGGTTGCCCGCCGAACTGCAGCGCCCGCTCAACGTCACCGACTTCGCAACGCCGGTGCAACGTGTCGAGGTCAAGCCGTCCGGCTCAGGTTCGCAGCTGGTGCTGTCGACCAAAGGCGCGTTCGATTCGCTGGCCTACCAGACCGGCAACGAATACGTGGTCGAAATCACTCCGCGCAAGGGCCAGCCCGCGGTCGGTGGCGTCAGCGCCGCAGCCGTCACCCAGGCAGCGGCGCAGATCGCCGCGCGCGGTTACAGCGGCCGCCCGGTGACGTTCAACTTCCAGGACGTGCCGGTACGCACCGTGCTGCAGCTGATCGCCGAGGAGTCCAACCTCAACATCGTCGCCTCCGACACCGTGCAGGGCAATGTCACCCTGCGGCTGATGAACGTGCCGTGGGACCAGGCGCTGGACATCGTGCTGCGCGCCAAGGGCCTGGACAAGCGCCGCGACGGCGGCGTGGTGTGGGTCGCCCCGCAGCCGGAGCTGGCCAAGTTCGAGCAGGACAAGGAAGACGCCCGCATCGCGATCGAGAATCGCGAGGATCTGATCACCGATTACGTGCAGATCAACTATCACAACGCAGCGGTGATCTTCAAGGCGCTGACGGAGGCCAAGGGGATTGGTGGCGGTGGTGGCGGTCAGGGCGGTGGTCAAGGTGGGCAAGGTGGCCAGCAGGACAACGGATTCCTGTCGCCTCGCGGTCGCCTGGTTGCCGATGAGCGCACCAACACGTTGATGATCAGCGATATTCCGAAGAAGGTCGCGCAGATGCGCGAGCTGATCTCGCATATCGATCGCCCCGTGGATCAGGTATTGATCGAAAGCCGCATCGTGATCGCGACCGATACATTTGCCCGTGACTTGGGGGCGCGCTTTGGTGTCTCCGGAGCAACTAGTCGGGGTATATTGAGTGGCTCGCTCGAGAGTAATGTCAATTACAGCAATACATTAAATCAACGTAATAATGAGCTTAATAATTCCCGGACGCCCGCTACGCCCAACGGTACGAGTAGCACGCTGCCAACTTTCTTGTTCCCGTCGGGGCTGAATATCGATCTTGGAGCTGGCGGCTTTACGAACAGTGGTGCGGCTGGGCTCGCCTATACCCTGCTTGGTTCCAACTTCAACCTGGATATCGAGCTGTCGGCGATGCAGGAAGAAGGCCGGGGCGAAGTCGTTTCCAATCCGCGCATCGTGACTGCCAATCAGCGTGAAGGCGTCATCAAGCAGGGCCGCGAGATCGGTTACGTCACAATCAGCGGCGCGGGTGTTGCAGGCGGTGGGTCACAGGCTAACGTCCAGTTCAAGGAGGTCTTGCTCGAGCTGAAAGTGACGCCGACCATTACCAACGACAATCGTGTCTTCCTCAATATGAACGTCAAGAAGGACGAAGTCGCCCGTTTCATTACCTTGCCGCAGTACGGCACCGTGCCGGAAATCAATCGTCGTGAAGTCAATACGGCGGTTCTGGTGGCAGATGGTGAAACGGTGGTGATCGGTGGCGTGTACGAATTTACTGATCGGGAAAGCGTTTCGAAGGTGCCGTTCCTGGGAGACATCCCGTTCCTGGGCAATCTGTTCAAGAAGCGCGGGCGTAGCAAGGAGAAAGCCGAGCTACTGGTCTTCGTAACTCCCAAGGTATTGCGGGTTGCAAACGCAGCGCGGTAAACGGGCTCGATACGATGGAGACAAGGGAGGCCGCGAAAGCGGCCTTCTTCCTTTTATCATGCGTGCTCCGGATCAAATGGGTGGAGAAACCCCGTCCCTCCCCAAATGGAAGGCTTGCGGAGTGCCGCAGGAGCCGGCCATCTGCGGTGTGCCCGGCAGCATGACCCTGGTCACTCACTGAACATCTTCCTGGCCTGCAGTGAACCAATCGCGCTCGAATCGGTCACACTGGGCCTATGAACGCACCGCCGCTCTTGCCCCCCGAAGCCGCTGCCGCGCCCGCCGAGGACCGGTTGCATCGTCAATTCACCTTGCTGCGCGAGTCGCTGACGCAGCGCATCGTGGGCCAGTCTGCGCTGGTCGAGCGCTTGCTGATCGCCTTGCTGGCCGATGGCCATTTGCTGGTCGAGGGCGCACCGGGTCTGGCCAAGACCACCGCGATCCGTGCGCTGGCCTCGCGGCTGGAAGCCGATTTTGCGCGGGTGCAGTTCACCCCAGATCTGCTGCCTTCTGATCTGACCGGCACCGAGATCTGGCGGCCGCAGGATAGCCGGTTCGAGTTCATGCCCGGGCCGATCTTCCATCCCATCCTGCTGGCCGACGAGATCAATCGAGCACCGGCCAAGGTGCAGTCGGCGCTGCTGGAAGCGATGGGCGAGCGCCAGGTTACCGTCGGGCGGCACACCTATGCGCTGCCGCAGCTGTTCCTGGTGATGGCAACGCAGAACCCGATCGAGCAGGAGGGCACCTTCCCGTTGCCCGAGGCGCAGCTGGATCGCTTCCTGATGCATGTCCGTATCGGCTATCCACAGGCCGATGCCGAGGCCGAGATCCTGCGTCTGGCACGTGAAGCCGCACGCGATACCCTGGAAAAGCACGAAACGGTGCCCGACAAGATCCCGCTGGAAGATGTCTTTGCCGCGCGGCGTGTCGTGCTGGACGTGCATCTGGCTCCGCAGCTGGAGCGCTACCTGATCGAGATCGTGCTCGCGTCGCGCGATGCCCAGCGCTACGACCCGGCATTGGCGCGGCGGATCGCCTGGGGCGCGAGCCCGCGTGGGTCGATCGCGCTGGAGCGCTGCGCACGTGCGCGTGCATGGCTGGCCGGGCGCGACTACGTGACCCCGGACGATATCCGCGCAATCGCCCCGGACGTGCTGCGTCATCGCGTGCTGCCCAGCTACGAGGCCACTGCCGAAGGCTGGGATGGCGAACGCCTGGTCGCCGCCCTGCTGGAAAAGATTCCGCTGCCCTGATCGGGTAGCGTGTCGCTGAGGTATGCCGTCCTCTGACCAGAATCCGATGTCTTCGATGCCGTCTTCTTCCCCTGTCACCGCGCCGTCGTCGATCGCCGGCGATGGACTGCGGCCGACGCTGGCGGAGTTGATCGCGCTGCGCGGCACCACGATCCATCGCGGGCAGCCAGGGCGTGGCCGCCATGGACTGGTCGGGCCGGTGCCCGCGGCAACGCGCGGGCGCGGGATGGAATACGCCGAGTCGCGCGAGTACGTGGCGGGTGACGATGCGCGGCATATCGACTGGCGCGTCACTGCGCGTACCGGGCGTGCGCA
Source organism: Xanthomonas sp. CPBF 426 (assembly GCF_903989465.1). Classification (NCBI taxonomy): domain Bacteria; kingdom Pseudomonadati; phylum Pseudomonadota; class Gammaproteobacteria; order Lysobacterales; family Lysobacteraceae; genus Xanthomonas; species Xanthomonas sp. CPBF 426. The sequence continues at coordinate 3,647,698 of NZ_LR861805.1, read as the reverse complement.
TACGAAATTGTTTCAGGCCGAGCGCGAACGCTTGAGTCTGATTGTGGCCGATACCTCGCCGGCACTCTTCTTCGGCACGCGGGTGCGCTACAAATCGGTGCAGGCCGCACGTGCCGGTGCGGTTGCGGCGTGGCTGGCGCAGCGGCAGGGCGACCGCATCGCCGTCCTGCGCGGCACTGCCAGCGAGGCGCCGATTGCGCCGCGCTCGGGGCAACGCGGCGTATTGCCGGTACTGGATGCCTTGGCGCGCTGGTATGCGCAGCCGCCGTCCGGCGACGCGGGCCTGGAGGTGGCACTGGACCACGCCGCGCGGCTACTGCGCCCGGGCGCGCGGCTGACCGTGCTGGCCGATGCGCGCAGCGCCAGCAGGATTTCTGCCACGCGCTGGTCGGGGCTGGCCCTGCATCACGAGGTGGTGGTGATCGTGCTGGTCGACCCCCTGGAGCTGGCGCCACCGGCCCGCGCACTGAGCTTCGATGTGCGCGGCGAGCGTATTGCGATCGATCTGTCCTCGCAGGCCGGACGGGCGCGTTGGCAGGCCGAATTCGTGGCGCCGCTGGAGCAGTTGACCTCGGTCTTGCAGGCACGCGGCGTGCGCCTGCATCGCCTGTCCACCGACGATGCCAGCGATGCCTGGCTGGGCGGCGGCGCTGCCGCGCGGAGCCTGTGACGATGGCACCGCAATCGCTGCCGCTGCGCGATGTCCATCTGCCGCCGTCACCGTCGTGGTGGCCGCTGGCGCCGGGCTGGTGGCTGGTGATTACGGCGGTGGTGCTGGTGCTGGTGCTTGGCACGGTCGGCTGGTGGTGGTGGCGCCGCCGTCAGCGGCAGCGTCTGTGGCTGGCGGCATTCGATGCCGAACTGCAGCGCGCAACAACTCCCGCACAGCGCCTGGCAGCGTTGTCGATATTGCTGCGTCGCGCAGCGCGCAGCGTCGATGCGCAGGCAGACCGCCTGCAGGGCGAGGCATGGCTGCAGTTTCTGGATGGGCGCAAAAGTAAGACGCGGGCCTTTTCGCAGGGACCGGGTCGCGCGCTGCTGGACGGTGGTTTTCAACGTACGCCGACGGTGATCGATCTGGATACGGTGCAGGCACTGGCACGGCAGCGCTTTCTGGGTTTGATGCGAGGCCGGCGATGAACTGGCTGCAGTGGTCGCAATGGCAGGATGCGCTGGCGCACTGCGCATGGCCGTGGGCATGGTGGTTGATGCCGCTGCCGTTGCTGATGTGGTTCTGGCCGCAGCGCCGCGCCGATACGGCGGCACTGCGCGTGCCTTACGCCGACCAATTGCAGGCGGTTGCGCAGGCTAAGAGTGCACCGGTGCTGCGGGTGCCGCGCTGGCTGGCGTGGCTGGGCTGGTTCTTCCTGTGCGCTGCGCTGGCGCGCCCGCAACAATTGGGCGATGTGATCCAGCCGCCGCGCGAGGCACGCCAGATGATGCTGGCGGTGGATCTGTCCGGCAGCATGAGCGAGCCGGACATGGTGCTCGGCGGCAAGGTGGTGGACCGCCTGACCGCCGCCAAGGCGGTGTTGTCGGACTTTCTGGATCGTCGCGATGGCGACCGGGTCGGTCTGCTGGTATTTGGTCAGCGGGCGTACGCGTTGACGCCGTTGACCGCCGACCTGACCTCCGTGCGCGACCAGCTGGCCGACAGCGTGGTGGGATTGGCCGGGCGCGAAACGGCGATCGGCGATGCGATCGCGTTGTCGGTCAAACGGCTGCGCGAGCAGAAGCAGGGCCAGCGCGTGGTGGTGTTGCTCACCGATGGTGTCAACACCGCAGGCGTGCTCAATCCGCTCAAGGCCGCCGAGCTTGCCAAGGCCCAGGGCGTGCGGGTGCACACGATTGCCTTTGGCGGCAATGGCGGCTATTCGTTGTTCGGTGTGCCGATTCCCGCCACGGGCAACGACGATATCGACGAAGACGGCTTGCGTAAGATCGCCGCGCAAACCGGTGGGCGCTTCTTCCGTGCGCGCGATACCGAAGAGCTGGCCGGCATCTATGCCGAGCTGGATCGGCTGGAACCGGTCAAGGCGCTCGGCCCGTCGGTGCAGCCGCGTGTGGAACGTTACTACTGGCCGTTGGGCGCTGCGATCGTGATCGCGCTGCTGGCCTACGTGTTGCCGCGGAGATGGCGATGAACGCGCTGACCGAACTGGCTGGCTGGCTGCAGTCGCTGCATCTGTTGCGCCCGCGTCTGCTCTGGGCGCTGCTGGCGATCGTGCCGGCGGCGGTGCTGTGGCAGCTGCGTCGACGCGATGCCGATGTCTGGCGGCAAAGTGTGGATGCACACCTGCTGCCGACCCTGCTGGTGTCCGGCAGCCGGCGTGGATGGCTGGGATTCGTGCTGGCTGCGCTGACCTATACGCTGGCGGTGCTGGCGATGACCGGGCCGAGCTGGCGGCAGACCGAGCGGCCGGTGTATCACTCCAGCATGCCGTTGGTGGTGGCGCTGGACCTGTCGTCCAGCATCACTGCCAACGATCTGCCGCCCTCACGCCTGCTGCAGGCGCGTGCCAAGTTGGCCACGTTGTTGCGCAAGCGGGCCGGTGGCGAAGTCGCACTGCTGGTCTATGCGGGCGAGAGCTTCACCGTTGCACCGTTGACCGATGACACGGCCAACGTGGCGTTGTTCCTGGATGCGCTGTCGCCATCGGTGATGCCGGTGGACGGCAAGCGCGCCGATGCGGCGATCGATGCGGCCACGCAGTTGCTGCTGCAGGCCGGCTTCAAGCAAGGCGAGATCCTGCTGGTCAGCGACAGTGCCGACCGTGCGGCCTCGAGTTCTGCGCGGCTGGCGCGCTCGCGTGGATTCAGCGTGTCTGCGCTCGGCGTGGGGAGCGAGCGCGGCGCCGCCTATCGCACCATCACGGGTGAGATTGCGCAGACACGGCTGGATGAGGGCAGCCTGCGCGACCTTGCCGGGCAGGGCGGTGGTCGCTATGCGCGTATCACTACCGACGATGCGGACCTGCGTGCGCTGGGCGTGCTCGATCCGGCGCAACAGCCGCTGGCCGATGAAACCGCCGAATCCACTGGCGGCAAGACCTGGCTGGATGAAGGTTACTGGCTGCTGCTGCCGGTGATGCTGCTGACACTGCTGGCGTTCCGGCGGCGTGCGGTTGTGGCGGTCCTGGCCCTGGTGTGCGTGTTGCCGCTGGCCCAGCCCGCACATGCTGCCGACGGCACCTTGTGGCAGCGCGCCGACCAGGTGCAGCAGCAACGCCTGGATGCCGGCGTGCAGGCCTATCGCAAGGGCGATTTCGCCGCGGCACAAAAAGCCTTCGAAAATGTGCCCACCGATGAGGGGCTGTACAACCTCGGCAATGCGCTGGCCAGGCAGGGCCAGTACGACGAAGCGATTGCGGCTTACGATCGCGCGCTCAAGCAACACCCAGATCAGCCCGACGCCATCGCCAATCGTGCGGCGGTGGATGCGGCGCGCAAGCGTCAGCAGCAGAACAACAAGGATGGGAAAGACCAGGACGGCAAGGGCCAGTCCAAGGACCAGAAGCAGGCTGACAAGAACAGCGCCGGCCAGAATCAGTCCGGGAAGAACGCGCAGGACGACTCGACGCCTGGCCAGGACGGTCAAGGCAAGCAGGATTCGCAAGGCAAGCAGGATGGCAAGGAGCAGCCGTCTGCGCAGACGCCGCAGGACGCAGCCTCGCAGAACCAGCAGTCCAAAAACGGCCAGGGCGAGCAGAGCAAGCAGGACGCAGCGCCACAATCGGCCGACTCCAAGGCGCAGCAGCAGGCCGACGCCGCGCAGCGGCAAAAGATGCAGCAGGCGATGGCGCAGGCCGGTGACAAGAGCGCCGATGCGGACGGCAAGCAGGCCGCCGCAGCGGCGGCGGACGAGACGCCGGAGCAACGCGAACAGCGCCAGGCGGTGGATGCCTGGCTGCGGCGGGTGCCGGATGATCCGGGCAGTTTGTTGCGCACCAAATTCAGGCTGGAACACGAACGCAGGCAACGGGACGGACGATGATCGGCACACACCATTTGCGCCGCGCGGCGATCGGCATGTTGACCGGCGTGATGCTGCTCACCTGTGCACCGGTGGGCGCCGTCACGCGCGCGTGGCTGGACCGCGACAGCGCCAATGCCGGCGACGTGGTGATGTTGAACATCGAAACCGATCAACGCGGTGTCGATCCGGATTACACGCCCTTGCGCAACGAGTTCACCCTGGGGGCCAAGAGCGCCAACCAGCAGATGCAGGTGACCAACGGGTCGGTGACGGTGCGCGCACTGTTCGGTGTGGTGCTGACGCCGCGCAAGAGCGGCGAGCTGATCGTGCCGGCGATCCGCGTCGGTAACGAGCGCACCGAACCGTTGCGGTTGCAGGTGGGCGCTTCGGCAAGCGATGCCGGCAGCAGCGCGCCCGGCGCAGCAGCTGCGGCGCAAGGCAATGAGGATGCGTTTGTCCAGACGCAGGTGGACGATCCGCAGCCCTATGTGCAGCAAAGTGTGGGCGTGGTGGTGCGGCTCTATTTCGCCACGCAGCTGGCGTCCGGCGAGCTGGATCTGGAAGCGCCCGATGGTGCATCGCTGCAGCGCATCGGCGATGACGTCAGTTCGGTCAAGGTGCTCAATAATCGTCAATACAACGTGGTCGAACGACGTTACCTGCTGGTGCCCGAGCGCAGCGGCCGCCTGGTGTTGCCGTCGGCGCGCTTCAACGGTCGTTCGGTCGGGGGCTTCTTCGACGATTACTTCGGTCGCGGCAATGGCGAGCTGAGCGCGCGTAGCGCCAGCATCCCGCTGCAGGTCCGTGCACAACCGGCCAATGCGCCGCAGCCGTGGTTGCCGTTGCGCAGCCTGCAGCTGCGGTATACGACCACGCCGCAGCGCGCCACCGCCGGCGAAGCGGCGCAGATCGTGGTGGAGGCCAGCGCGCGCGGCGCCACCCAGGCGCAGTTCCCCGATTTGCCGACCCCGAGCGTGCCCGACGCGCAGGTGTTTGCCGAGCCGGCGCAGTACGAAGAACGCTTCGTGGATGGCTCGCCGCAGCTGCGGCTGACCCGTCGCTATTCGATCGTGCCCAACCGCGCCGGTCCGCTGATGGTGCCCGGCTTGCAGGTAGCATGGTGGGATGTGGGCGCGGCGGCGGCCAAGACGGCCTCGCTGCCAGATCTGACGCTGGATGTAGCGGCTGGTACCGGTGCGTTTGCGGCGCCGGCACCCGCGCCGGCAGCCAGTCCGTCACCGGGTAACCCGGCGACCACGCCTGCGGCCAGCACGCTGAGTCTGCAGCAACCGGCGGCCACGCAACGGCCGTGGGGCTGGATCGCTGCGGCGATGGGCTTTGCGCTGCTGTGGATTGCCACCCTGGTGTGGGCCTTGTCACGGCGTCGCGGCGGTTCGCACGGGGTGCCGGTGCTCAATGCCGGCGATGCAGCCGCGCCCGGCCGGCGTGTGACCCACGGTGTGGCCGAATTGCGACGCGCGCTCGACACCGGCGGCATGGACGATGTGGCCGCGGTGCTATGTGGCATGGCCGGCGTTGCCGACATCGACAGCGTGCTGGCCGCATTGAGCGACCCGGCGCAGCGCGCGGCGGTGGCGCAGATGCAGCGCGCCCGCTGGGGCGGCGATGGTGACGTGGGCAGTGCACGTTCGGCATTGCGTGAGGCCTTCGCCAAGGGGCCGCGTTGGCGGCACGCCACGGCTGCGGAGCCGGAGGTATTGGCGCCGCTGTATCCGCCTGCGCCTTGATCGGTGTCGCTGCATCGGCAGCGGTGGACAGGTCCTGGATAGCCGGCGTGCTGCGCCTCGTTTTGACGCGCTGACTGCGGGTGCTGCTGGTTCTTTAAGCTGTGCTACTTAAAGAAAGGCGTTTTTCAAGGCAAGGCGTTTGGTCTGCGGCGTGGTGCAGGGGCCCTTGCCCGCCCACCATCGCGGGACACGCCGCAAGTACGTCCTTGTAAGCTCTTACGCGGCATCCATGCCGCGTAAGGTCCCGCGACGGTGGGCGGGCAAGGACCTGTCGAGTTGGTCGGTGTGCATGGAAGAGCGGTGCTGGATGCACCTCGTTCGACATGAAGCGTCGACACCACGTCCGATGCTTGCCGCACGACAGACAGCTTTTTAGATGAGCCCCGACCAATTGTCTGGTGAGGGCACCGCGCCCTCGACGCTGCGAGTTGGCTGCGGGGCCCTTGCCCGCCCACCATCGCGGGACACGCTGCTAGTACGTCCATGTAGGCTCTTACGCGGCATCCATGCCGCGTAAGGTCCCGCGACGGTGGGCGGGCAAGGACCAATCGAGATGGTCGGTGTGCGCAGTTACAAGCAAGGCATGGCTTTCGCTGTTCGAATCACGTTGCGTCCGACCAGTTCCCCGCGCAAGCCGAGCAACAGGCAGGCTTTCGACAAGAGATATGGAAATGTCTCGTCTGCCGCTGCAAGCCGAGCGAAACGCTTTCAATAAAGCAGCCGACTAACGTCCTGGTGCGGTGTCCTCGCCGGTTGCGGGACCGTGTAGCGGCATGGATGCCGCCACCGAGCCCCCAGGGACGGGTTCACGGCGTGTCACGCAAGCGGTGAGGGCACCGCGCCCTCGACTCACCGGGCTTTTGATTCACGCATCCGGTCGCGACTAGATGACGGCCTGGGTCGATGGATTCGTTGCTTTACGCGTCGTATCCCGATGAGGCCTGGGCACTGCGGATAGAGCACTTGCAGCGCGGCTGATCCGCGGGCTGGTCGCAGGGGCCTCGCCCGCTCCAACGGCTGCATCACCGGATGTCGTGAGGAATACCTACCCTCGGGCGGGCGCATGGCGGCCGGCCGGGTAGGTGGCCGCGTCGATGGCGTTTGTTAAGCTCCGGGGCTTGTGTCCAGATCAAGGCCCGACCAGATGACTGCATCCCCCGCCGCACGCCGCCCGGGCCTGCCCCTGCATTGGAAGATGGGCATTGGCTTCGCCGTCGGTCTGCTGCTGGGTCTGGCTGTCTACTACCTGGCCGGCAGCGATGCCGACTGGGTGCGCGTGGTCACCAAATACGTCACCACGCCGTTCTCGCAGATCTTCCTCAATCTGATCTTCATGCTGATCGTGCCGCTGCTGTTCTCGGCATTGGTGATGGGCATTTCCGAAATGGGTGACATCCGTGCGCTCGGGCGTGTGGGTTGGCGCACCCTGGGCTACACCGTCGTGCTGTCCGGCGTGGCGGTGTTGCTGGGGCTGGTGCTGGTGAATGTGCTCAAGCCTGGTGCCGGCGTGGACCCGCAGCTGGCCAACCAGTTGATCCAGCAGAACGCCGAGCGTACCCGCGAGATCATCTCCAGCTCCGGCACCCAGCCGCAGGGCATGGACATGCTGTTGTCGATCGTGCCCAGCAACGTCATCGCGGCAGCGTCCAGCAACGGTGCGATCCTGTCGCTGATGTTCTTTGCGGTGATGTTCGGCGTGGGCATGGTGCTGACCGCCGACGAAAAGGTGGCCACGCTCAAGCGCGGCATCGAGGGCATCTTCGAAATCTCGATGACCCTGATCGGCCTGGTGATCCGGCTGGCGCCGTATGCGGTGGCCTGTTTCATGTTCAATCTGGCCGCGCTGTTCGGCTTCGATCTGCTGATCCGCCTGGGCGCTTATGTAGGCGTGGTGGTGCTGGCGCTGGGCCTGCACATGGTGGTGAGTTACGGGCTGGCGGTGAAGTTTGCCGGGCGTTCGCCGATCGGCTTCTTCAGGCAGACCCAGGAGGCAACGATGATGGCCTTCTCCACCGCCTCCAGCAACGCCACCCTGCCGACCGCCCTGCGTGTGGCCGACGAGATGGGCCTGCCGCCGCGGGTGTCGCGTTTCGTGCTGACCGTGGGCGCCACCGCCAACCAGAACGGCACCGCCTTGTTCGAAGGGGTGACGGTGATCTTCCTGGCGCAGTTCTTCAACGTGGACCTGAGCATCGGCCAGCAGTTCATGGTGATGCTGGTCTGCATCCTGGGTGGCATCGGCACCGCCGGCGTGCCGTCCGGCTCGCTGCCGGTAGTGGCGCTGATCTGCGCGATGGTCGGGGTCAACCCGGTCGGCATCGGCATGATCCTGGGCGTCAATCATTTCCTGGACATGTGCCGGACGGCGCTGAACGTGACCGGCGATCTGGCGCTGACGACCCTGGTTGCCAAGGGCGAGGAATAGGGAATTGGGAATCGGGAATGGGTAAAGCGGGCTGTTGCGATCGGTACGTGCAATGGGGTGGTCATGCAGCACCGGGGCAGGGATTGCGGTGTTGGCATCAGCAGCAAACCTGCAGCGCTGCATCCCATTCCCCATTCCCGACTCCCCATTCCCCTAACGCGCTCTGTGGGAGAATAAGTGTCTCCGCTTCCAGCGGTGTTCCCCTCCGCTTCCATAGACGCCCATGACCCAGCCCACCCGCCGCCAGCTGGCCAACGCCATCCGTTTTCTCGCCGCCGATGCGGTCGAAGCCGCCAAATCCGGCCATCCCGGCATGCCGATGGGCATGGCCGATATTGCCGAAGTGCTGTGGAACGATTTCTTCCGGCACAACCCGAACAACCCGCAGTGGTTCAACCGCGACCGTTTCGTGCTGTCCAACGGCCACGGCTCGATGCTGCAGTACGCGCTGCTGCACCTGTCCGGCTACGACCTGCCGATCGAGCAGCTCAAGCAGTTCCGCCAGCTGCACAGCAAAACCGCCGGCCATCCCGAGCGCAGCGAAACCCCCGGGGTGGAGACCACCACCGGTCCGCTCGGGCAGGGCTTTGCCAATGCGGTCGGGTTCGCGCTGGCCGAAAAGTTGCTGGCGCAGCGCTACAACCGCCCGGAGCTGGAAATCGTCGACCACCGCACCTGGGTGTTCATGGGCGATGGCTGCATGATGGAAGGCATTTCCCACGAAGCCGCCTCGCTGGCCGGCACCTGGGGCCTGGGCAAGCTGGTCGCGTTCTGGGACAACAACCAGATCTCCATCGACGGCAACACCGCCGGCTGGTTCAGCGACAATACCCCGGAGCGTTTCGAGGCCTATGGCTGGCATGTGATCCGCGATGTGGACGGACATGACGCCGAGAAGATCAAGGCCGCCATCGAGACTGCGCTGGACAATACCGACAAGCCCACGCTGATCTGCTGCCGCACCAAGATCGGCTTCGGCGCGCCGAGCAAGGCCGGCAAGGAATCCTCGCATGGCGCACCGCTGGGCAAGGAAGAACTCGAGGGTGCACGCAAGGCGCTGGAATGGCCGTACGGCCCGTTCGAGATTCCCGAGGAGATCTATGCTGGCTGGCGTGCCAACGGCACCGGCACGCTGCGTCAGGCCGAGTGGGAGCAGCTGTTCGACAAGTACGGCAAGCAGTATGCGGCCGAAGCTGCCGAGCTGACCCGCCGCTCGCATGGCGAGCTGCCGGCCGACTTCATTGCCCAGGCCGATGCCTATATCGCCAAGGCGCAGCAGGACGGCCAGACCATCGCCTCGCGCAAGGCCTCGCAGCTGGCGATCGAAGCGTTCGCGCCGTTGCTGCCGGAACTGATCGGCGGCTCGGCCGATCTCGCGCATTCCAACCTGACCTTGTGGAAGGCCAGCAAGTCGGTGGCCACCGATGACCCGAATGCCAACTACGTCTACTACGGCGTGCGCGAGTTCGGCATGACCGCCATCGCCAACGGCCTGGCGCTGCACGGCGGCTTCATTCCGTTCGACGCCACCTTCCTGGTGTTCAGCGATTACGCCCGCAACGGCGTGCGCATGAGTGCGCTGAATCCGGCCCACGCCATCCATGTGTACACGCACGACTCGATCGGCCTGGGCGAAGACGGCCCGACCCATCAGCCGGTGGAACACCTGGCCTCGCTGCGCTACATCCCCAACAACGATGTGTGGCGCCCGGGCGATGCGGTGGAGTCGGCGGTGAGCTGGAAGGCCGCCATCACCCGCAAGGACGGCCCGAGCTGCCTGGTGTTCAGCCGCCAGAACCTGCAGCACCAGCCGCGCAGCGACGAGCAGCTCAAGCTGATCGAACGCGGTGGCTATGTGCTGGCCGAGGCCGAAGGCGGCGTGCCGGACGTGATCCTGATCGCCACCGGGTCGGAAGTCGGGTTGGCGGTGGAAGCCAAGCAGACCCTGGACGCGGCCGGCCTGAAGACGCGCGTGGTGTCGATGCCGTCGACCGATGTGTTCGATCGCCAGGATGCGGCCTATCGCGAGTCGGTGCTGCCGAATGCGGTGCGCAAGCGCGTGGCGGTGGAAGCGGGCGTGACCGGCTTCTGGCGCAAGTACGTGGGCCTGGATGGCGACGTGGTCGGCATCGATACCTTCGGCGCCTCGGCGCCGGCGGACCAGCTGTACGCGTACTTCAAGATCACCGCCGAGCATGTGGTTGCGGCGGCCAAGGCGCTGTAAGGCCTTGCGTGTTGCCTGAAAAAAGCCGGCGAAAGCCGGCTTTTTTTGTTGGGCTCGTGCGCGAAGGGGGGCATCGTGCAGCGGACCATTGCACGCGTCAGTGCGTCGTTGGCCAGCGCTGATGCGCGGATCCTTGTCAGCGCCTGTAACTGCGCATCCCGCATCGGCGGATCGGATCGTGCCCGGTGCGTGGTAGCGCGGGGTTGCCTGCTGGGCAGACAGTCCATCGAAACGGGCCGTGCTGCTCTCCTTGGGACGGCCGGATCGGGTCCGCGCTGGTGGATCGCTATGGCGATGGCGGACGGCGGGGATGCAGATCGATCTGCGGGCCCCACAGCCAGGTAGCGCTCGCTTGTGTCAAGCGGATGCTAAAAAAATGTCAATCCGGCTGTTTAAAATGTGAATCATTCCCATTAAAATGGCGCGCTGCCGGAGGTCCGGCACAGCGTTCCTCCCCCCCTATTGCCGGCGCGGCGTCTTCGCAGCGCGTGGTCTGACCCGTCTGTGTTGGAGTCCCCGATGATCCGTAGTACCGAATTGCGTCTTGCTTCCGTGGGCGCGCGTCGCCATGTCCTGCCGCGCGCGCTGCTGGCCGCGCTGTGCACCATGGCCGCCGGCCAGGTGCTGGCCGAGACGCCTGCTGCCGCACCCGATGCCGAGGTCACCACGCTGGACCGGCTGATCGTGCAGGGGGAACAGGCCAAGGGCTACACGGTGGAGAAAACCACCGCCGGCACGCGCATGGACCTGTCGTTGCGGGAGATTCCGCAGTCGGTGACCGTGATCACCCGCGACCGCATGGACGACCAGAACCTGCAGAGCATCACCGACGTGCTCAACAACGTCACCGGCATCTCGGTGGCGCAGAGCGACAGCGAGCGGCTGGAGTTCTACGCACGCGGCTTCTACATCGACAACTACCAGTTCGACGGCATCCCGGCCTACATGGAGCAGGCCTGGAGCTACGGTGACTCGGCGCTGGACGTGGCGCTGTACGACCGCGTCGAAGTGGTGCGTGGCGCCACCGGCCTGCTCACCGGCTCGGGCAATCCGTCGGCCTCGATCAACCTGGTGCGCAAGCATGCGCTCAGCCGCGACTTCACGGGCACCGTGTCGGTGGGTGGCGGCGATTTCAACAAGACCCGTAGCGTGGCCGATGTCACCGTTCCGCTCAGCCCCAGCGGCAACGTGCGCGCACGGGTGATCGGCGTGTACCAGGACGGCGAGTCGGACATGGACCGCTACAACCTGCGCAAGAAGATCGGCTCGGCCATCATCGACGCCGACCTCACCGACAGCACCTTGCTGAGCGTGGGTTACGAGTACCAGAAAAAGGAATCGGACGATGTCACCTGGGGCGGCTTCCCGCTGTTCTACAGCGATGGCACCCGCACGAGCTACGATCGTTCGTTCAACCCGGCAGCCGACTGGACGTTCTGGGACACGCGCCTGCAGCGCACCTTCGCCAGCCTGCAGCAGAGCTTCGACAACGGTTGGACCCTCAAGGCCAATCTGAGCCACGAGAACACCGAAGCGGCCAATCACCTGTTCTATCCGTTCTATACGATCTTCGGGTTCGACCGTGCCACCGGCGGCGGCGTGGTGCCGTACTCGGGCAACTACCTGACCGAGCGCAAGGCCGATGGTGCCGATGTCTATGCCGAAGGCCCGTTCCAGCTGTTCGGCCGCGAGCATCAGCTGGTCGCCGGCGCCAGCTACAACCGCCGCGAGTACGTCAATAACGGCACCTTCGATTTCCCGGCGGCACTTGACAGCTACTTCGGCTGGACCGGCGCGTACCCGGAACCCAACTGGAGCCCACGCACGGTGCAGAGCGACGGCACCATCAAGCAGAAGGCCGCCTATGTGGCTGCACGCTTCTCGCTGGCCGATCCGCTGACGCTGCTGGTGGGTGCGCGCTATACCGATTGGCAGATCGATGGCCGCAACTTCGATTCGACCACGCAACGCCTTGTGCCGTTCTCCGACACCCAGACTGAAGTCACCCCGTACGCCGGCCTGGTCTACGATATCAACGACGTGTGGTCGACCTACGTCAGCTACACCGAAATCTTCAACCCGCAGACGCTGCGCGATGCCAATGGCGGCTACCTGGATCCGTTGAGCGGCAAGGGCTACGAGGCCGGCGTCAAGGCCGCGTGGTTCGACGACAGGCTCAATGCCTCGCTGGCGATGTTCCGCATCGAGCAGGACAACCTGGGCGTGGCCACCGGCGGCTTCGTGCCCGGTAGCAGTGAATCGGCGTACCAGGCCGCCAACGGCGTGGTCAGCGAAGGCTTCGATTTCGAGGTGTCCGGGCGGGTGACCGAGAGCTGGAACACCACCTTCGGCGCCTCGCACTACACCGCACGCGATGACAACGGCACCTCGATCAACACGCATCTGCCGCGCACCACCCTCAAGCTGTTCAACAGCTACACCCCGCAGGGTGCGTGGAGCGATCTGACCGTGGGCGGCGGCGTCAACTGGCAGAACCGCTCGTACTACGTGGACCCGGCCTATGGCACCTTCCAGCAAGGCGCCTACGCACTGGTCAGCGCCTTCGCGCGCTACCGGCTGTCGCCGCAGTTCTCGGTGCAGCTCAACGTCGACAACCTGCTCGACAAGCGCTACTACGCGCAGTTCAACGGTGGCTATGGCGCATGGGGCGCATCGCGCAACGGCATGCTGACCTTCAACTACACGTTCTGACCGCTGACCAGGCCGGGCGCGCTTTCAGCGCCTGGCCTGCCACTGCAACGATGCAGGCACCTCGCAACAGGTGCCTGTTTTCTTGTCTGTAGCCTGCGGGCCGATCCTAGGTCTGTTGCGCGTATTGCACTGCTTGCGCTGCATGCCGGAACTGGTGTGCTTCAGTGGAATCGATCTGGTGCACAAGGCGCTGATGGCCTGTCCCGCCAGCGTTGGCGTGCTGCAGGGCCGCTTCCGCACGCGCATGCGCGCCGACGTGCCGGCAATCGCATCCACGGCGGGCTAGGGCTGCAACGGCTCCAGATGCGGCGCCATCACCTCTGCAACCCAGTCCATGAACGCACGCACGCGTTGCGGCAGGTGGCGACGCTGCGCGTAGAGCAGCGTGACCGGCATCGGTTCCGGTGCAAGGTCGGCAAGCACTTCGATCAGTGCGCCGCTGTCCAGATACGGACGCAGCGGGCTGGCCGGCGCCTGGATGATGCCCAGGCCCGCCAATGCCGCAGCGAGATAGGCATCGCCGTTGTTGACCGTGACCGGCCCGCGCATCGGCAGCAGCTGGTAGGCGTGTCCGTCGTGGTACTCGAAGCCGGGCGAGCGCTGGCCCAGTGTCGGCACATAATGCACCAGGTCGTGGTGTGCCAGATCGTCCAGGCGCTGCGGCATGCCCCGTTGTGCGAGATAGCCGGCACTGGCGCAGCTAATGATGCGAAACGCACCGAGCGGCCGCGCGACCAGGTTGGTGTCTTCGAGCGTGCCTACGCGCACCACGCAATCGAAGCCTTCGCGCACCACATCCACGCGCCGGTCGGTGCCGCTGATTTCCACTTCCAGCTGCGGGTGCTGCGCCAGGAACCCGGGCAATGCGGGAATCACGAATGTGCGCGCGATGCCGGAGGACATATCCACCCGCAAGCGCCCACGCAGCTGGCTGCGTTCGCGCTGAAACATGCTCTGCAACTCGTCCATGTCGTCGAGCAGGTCGCGGCTGCGCTGGTAGAACGCGGTGCCGTCGCCGGTGAGTTGCACGCGGCGCGTCGTGCGATGCAGGAGTTGCGTGCCGAGCGAGGCTTCGAGCCGCTGTATGGCGGTGGAGACGCTGGCTTTGGGTAGCCCCAGCGTGTCGGCGGCACGCGTAAAGCTGCCGAGCTCAGCCACGCGCAGGAAGGCGCGCAGCGACTCCAGGGTGTCCATCGATTGGTCGAGGTTCTTGAACGGTGCAATCAGGTTGGACCGATTTATGCGGTGCGGCAAGCGCAATAGTCTTGGCACGGTCAGGCAGTGTCACGCCCGTCTCGCGGTCACGGCTGGTGTGTTGATCGCTCCACATCGCATGCAACACGCACCGGAGTCCATCCATGTCGACCACCACACCGATCACCCTGATTACCGGCGGCAGCCGCGGCCTGGGCCGCAATGCCGCGCTTGCGCTCGCTGCAGACGGCAGCGATATCGTGCTGACCTACCGCAGCCAGGCAGATGAGGCGGCTGCGGTGGTCGCGCAGATCCACCAGCTCGGCCGCCGCGCGCAGGCATTGCCGCTGGATGTTGCCGACACTGCGTCGTTTGCGGCATTCGCCGCGCAGTTGAAGCAGGTGCTGGCCGGTTGGGACCGCACGCAGTTCGATGCGCTGGTCAACAACGCGGGCGCCGGGTTGCATGCGGCCATCGCCGACACCACGCAGGCGCAGTTCGACGCACTGGTCAACCTCCATCTCAAGGGGCCGTATTTCCTGACCCAGGCGCTGTTGCCGCTGATCGCCGATGGCGGACGCATCCTCAATGTGTCCAGTGGCCTGGCACGCTTCGCGCTGCCCGGTGCATCGGCTTACGCGATGATGAAAGGCGGCGTGGAAGTGTTCACCCGTTATCTGGCCAAGGAACTGGGGGCGCGTGGCATTCGTGCCAATACGCTGGCGCCGGGCGCGATCGAAACGGACTTCAACGGCGGGACCGTGCGCGATAACGCCCAGGTCAACGCGATGGTGTCGTCGGTCACGGCGCTGGGACGGCCAGGACTGCCGGACGATATCGGGCCGGTGGTTGCTGCGTTACTTGCGCCGGGGACGGGGTGGATCAATGCGCAGCGCATCGAGGTATCGGGCGGGATGTTGATCTAAATGCGAAGGCCTGCGCATCACGCGCAGGCCTGTGTCTGCATCGCCACGTCGTGCGTCACTGCAGGGGTTGATCGCCATGCAACACGGGATAGGGATTCAAGACCTCTCCCTTCCACCATTGTTTTTCCGGTCCCAGGCGATGGATCTCGAAGTGCAGATGCGGCGCGGCGGGATCGGCATTGCCGGTGCTGCCGACGTAGCCGATGATCTGGCCGCGCTTGATCGACTGCTTTTCTGCCAGGCCGTCGGCATAGCGCTCCAGGTGCGCATAGTAGTAGCAGTACGTCCCGGCCGGGTCGAATTGATAAATGGTCAGGCCGCCGCGTTCGCTGTTGAACAGCTTCTCGACCGTACCGTCTGCCACCGCAATCACCGGCGTGCCGGTCGGCGCAAGAATGTCGATGGCATCGTGCACGCGGCCTTCGCTGCGTGCGTCAGTAAACGTATTCTGCAGTTGGCCGCTGCTGATGCCTTGCACCGGAATCAGCAGGCCACTGCCTGCACTTGCAGCGTCAGGCGAGGGTGCGGATGCCGCCACGGTTGGTGCGTCTGCAGCACCTGCCGTTCCGGTGGAGGGCGACGCGGCAACGGCGGGAGCAGCGGCAGCCGGAGCAGCAGCGGAGGATGCCGCCGGCCCGGCGCCTGCCGTTTGGGCCTGCGCTGCCACCGCAGACGCAGTGGCAGAAGTGGGTGCCACCGCCGCCTGCGGGGCCTCGCGTTCCAGCCACCAATAACCGGCCGCACCGAGCAAGACGCCCACCACCAGCATCATCAGCAGTTTCATGCTTACTCCTGCATCACCACCGGCATGGACGGGCCAACCACGCTGGCCAGGTTGACCACGTCCCAGTTGGTCAGGCGCACGCAGCCATGCGATTCGGTCTTGCCGACATGGCCCGGTTCCGGCGTGCCATGCAGGCCGTAATGCGGTTTGGACAGATCGATCCACACGCGGCCGACCGGATTGTTCGGGCCGGACGGCAGGGTAGCCTTCTGGTCCCCCTTCTTCGCGTCCCAGAACAGCTTGGGGTTGTACTTGAACACCGGATCGCGCGCGACGCCCAGCACCTTCCAGCGGCCGATCGGCAGCGGATCGTGCTTGCTGCCGGAAGACACCGGGAACTGCGCATACACCTTGCCGTCGGCATCGAACAGGCGCAGCGTCGATTCGGACTTGTCGACCACCAGCTTGGCCGGCTTGGCCAACGGCGGGACACCGTCGATGTTCGGCACCTGGATCACGCCGCCGGCCTTGTTCAAGTCCACGCCGGGGTTGAGTTGGCGCAGCAGCTCCGGCGCGGCATGGAACCGTTCGCCCAGCGCCTCGTCCACAGAGGTATAGCCCAGTGACGTCAGCTTGGCCTGTTCGGCCGGTCCCTTCGGAATCGGCTGGAACGGCCCGGCCACATCGGCATCGGTGAGCGTGTATTGCACCAGCGCCGGCGTGCTGTCGGCCTGCAAGGCCTGCCAGGTGGCGTCATCCAGCTCGCCGGTCACCTTGATCTTGTGCGCAGCCTGAAATCCCGACACGGCGCGCTGTTGATTGGAGCCACGCTCGCCATCGATCTGTCCCGGCGAGAAATGCGCACGATCCAGCAACACCTGCGCATGCAGGTCCGAGCGCGGACCAGTCGGCACGACGGTCGCAGCGGGCGTTGCTGCCGCAGCAGGTGCGGCGGCGGGCTGCGGCGCTTGCGCCAGTGCGGACAGGGAGGTGCCCAGAGCAAGGGCGAGCAAGCAGGCGCGAGCGTGGATGCGTGGTGGCATGAGCAGGTCCGAAAGAGGCATGTGCGCACCTTGCCCGAGCCGCCTGCGTGGTCTGTGTGAAATGGCTGCACCGGGACTGACTGACGACGCGGTCTCGATGCGAATCGTGCGTGGATATCTGTGATTTCTCTTCCGCGCAGCTGTCGATGCGATGTGTCCGCCTGGCTGGGTTTCTCCCCGGCGATGGCGTGCGTCGTGCACGATGCAGCAATCGATCGCCCGGGTGTCAGTCAGGCGATCGATTCGAGAGCAAGTGCAAACCCGGTCCCTGCAGCGGCAGACATCGCGCCGCAGCTGCCTGCCGATCCGCCGTCAGTAGGTGTAGCCCAAGGTCAGCATGTACACCCGCCCGGTCTGCACATAGGCGCCGTCGGCACCGGGGTCATAGGCCATGTAGCGCTTGGACCTGCCCTGGGTTTCGTAGAACGTGGCGGCATTGAGCAGGTTCTTGGCCGACACCCCCACATCGACGTGGTGCGGCAGATGATAGGTCGCAGTGAAGTCCAGCGATTTGACCGGTTGCAGGTAATAGTTGAGCCGGTCGCTGGTCAGCCCAAGCAATTGCAGGCCGGTGTAGTTGTAGCTCAGGTCGGTGCGCAGATGCGTATCGTCGTAGAACAGATCCAGGTTGTAGATGCGCTCGGGTGCACGCGGCAGCCAGGTCTTTTCCGGTTGATCGCTGCGTTTGCTGTCCGCCTGGCTGTGCTGCAGCGTGAGGTTGGCGCTGACGCCAACGTTGCTCCACAGTCCCGGCAAATCCTGCAAGCGTTTGTTCGCTGCCAGCTCCAGTCCGTAGATGGTTGCGGTGCCGCCGTTCTGCGGCATGGTCACCGGCACGCCGTTTTCGAAGGTGGTGCCGGTCGGTACCAGCCCGCCCAGCGTGTTGTCGTTGCTGGTGGCCGATTGCGAGGTGTAGATGAAGCCAGTGATGCGCTTGTAATAGGTCGATGCGCTGAGCACACCGCCGCTGTGGTCGTAGAATTCGGCAGAGAGATCGGCGTTGTCGGCCTTGCTCGGATGCAGGTCGGGATTGGGCTTGGAGATGCCCACCACCTGCTGGGTGTCGTCGATGGTGTACACCGTTTCGCCGGAAATCAGGCCGAATGCCGGGCGGCTGAAACTGCGGCGCAACGAGGCGCGGTAGACGGTGAGATCATCCGGGCGATAGTTGACGCTGATGCCCGGCAACACCTGTCCGTAGGTGCTGCCGGTGCCGACGAAGCTGCCGGTGCTGCCGTCGCCGCTGGACTGCCACGATTGTGCCGAATAGCGTGTCAGCTCGTAGCGCACGCCGGGCAGCACGCTCACCGAGCCAATATGCAGCGCGGCCATCGCATAACCGGAATAGATCGCCTCGGTGCTGGAGGTGGTGTTGGCGTTGTAGTCGTTGGCGGTATAGACACCGGCGCCGTTGGGATCGTTGACGTATTTGTAGGGCAGTGCCTGCGCGAGCATCCAGTTGCGGTCCAGCAGCTTGAACGGGCCGGCGTAGCGGCCATCGAAGGCGTTGTAGGTGACGCGGCCCGGGATCGCGCTCAGCGCTGGCCCGCCGGCGGTGGGGAAGGCGTAGTTGGGACCACCAAAGTAAGGCCCGTTGGTGACGAAGTTGCCGTCCTTGTGGAAGAACGGGTGATCGTAGGCGCCGCGATCGGAGTGGTCGGCAGACAGGCCGAGCTTGACGCTGTCCAGCACATCGCCATCGACCTGGTAGGTGATATCGGTGTGCGCGTTGATGCGGTTGTCGTGGCTGCCGGCGTCATGCCCCTGCACCTTCCACAACAACGAGGAATCCAGGTTGTAGAAGAAGTCCTGCAGGGCGGGCGTGCTCGGCGCGATGTTGGGATAGCGCGGGTTACTGAGATCGAAGGCGAAGCTGCCGGGCGTAAAGCCATACAGGCTGGCCGACACGTAGTCCGGGCGGCTGCGGGTGCCGCGACCGACCGAGCTGCCGTAGTCGAAGCGCAAGCGCTCCAGCGTGGTCTGGCCTCCCAGCTGCAGCGTCGCCAGTTTTTCGTCGATATCGTGCGTGTTGAAATAGCCGCCGCGCACCGCGGTGGGCTGGTTGCGATAGGTTTCCAGGCGCGCGCTGGATTGGTCCTGTTGTCCGGTGACGCCGTAGCTGCCGTAGACGGCACGCGCATACAGCGCGCTGTTGTCGCCTTGCCAATCCAGCGAGAGGTTGCTGCCGTAGCGCTCGATCTGGCTGGTGTAGAGGCTGTACTTGTAGCGGGTGCTGATCAACGGCCCGACATCGCGCAGGTCGGTTGCAGTGGCCAATGCGGGATCGGCCGGCACGTATTTGCTGTTGGGCGCCGGCGCCTGCGCCATGTTGTTGTTCTTGCCGTAATACGCCGATGCGTAGAGGCCGAAGGCATGGCCATCGCCGAATTTCCAGGCCAGCTCCTGCTGGAAGGTGCCGCCGGTGTGCTTGCCGCCCAGCTTCGAAGCCAGCGCGTTGAACTGGCCCTGCGCGGTGCCCTTGGCGTAGAGATCCTGGCCGAAGTCGAAGGCATTGGGCGTGCGCATGTCGATCGCGCCGCCGATCGAATCGCCGGGCATGTCGGGCGTGGGGGATTTGGACACCTGCACCGACTGGATGCCGAACGGCGCCAGCATGTTCAAGGAGATCGCACGGGTCGACGAATCGGTTTCCGGCATGCCGAAGCCGTTGAGCGTGTAGGCGTTGTAGCTGGCGTCCATGCCGCGAATGCTGACGTAGGCGTTTTCGCCGGTGGTGGCCTGGCCCAGATGCATGTCGCTGTATGCCGACAGGCCCGGCATGTGCGAGACCACATCGGCGATGCCGCCCGAGGGGATCGCATCGATCTGCTGCTTGCTCATCACGCTGTTGACGCTGCTGGACAGGCGCTGTTCGTTGAGCGATCCCGGTGTGGCGGCGTGCTTGGCCTGCACGTTCACCGAATCCAGCGTAGTGGTGGCAGGCTCCGGCGTCTCGGCAAACGCAGGGGCGGACAGCGCCAGCGCGATGGCGCAGGTCAGGCGATGGATGGTGCGGGGGGGCTGCATGCAGTTGGCTCGCGTGGTTGGAGAACGTGGGGTGCCCGGCCCTCGTGACGCGGGTACGGGCGTGCGTCGCCGACGCCTTCCTTTGCGACAGCGCTGTGCTTGGGGCCGGGATTGCGACGACGATCGCGATCGCGACTCAATGCCTGAGGTCGACGCCCGTGCAGTGCGCCTGCGCCAGCTGCGGATTGCAGCGTGCGACGGCATCGCCGTCGAAACGCACCACATAACCGTTGCCGGCCGGCTCGTGTGCGGGGAAGTCGGTGCTGAGCAACTGCGCGCCACTGGCCAGCATGCGGTCGCGGCGGGTGGTGTCGTGTCGCAGCGCTTCCTTCAGGTCTGCGTCGGTCCGCGTGCGTACCAGATAGCCGGCTTTCACCAGCTGGGTGATCGTCTCGGCGGGGCCGTCGTTGAGTTCGGTGAACGCGGCATCGTCTTGGCCAGGCACGGCATTGGTGAAGCACACACGCCCGCGCAGCGACGGGTGCCCGGGCAGGTAGCTGGCACCGGCCGCACGTTGATCCAGCAGGAACACCACCTTGCCGCGCGCCTGGTCCAACGCCGGCCAGCCGTGCGCACGCACCGCGGCGTCGAGCGTGGCTGCGCTGCCACGCACCTGATCGGGGCTGAGGTACTCGCCGGGTCGAAACACCGAACGCAGTTCGGCATCCAATGCATCCATCGCCGCCGCATCGAACGGCTCCGGCTGCACGGTCGGAAAGGCCAGTTGCATCGGCGCCTGCTTGGTTTCCAGCAGGATGAAGATCGGCACATGCCCGGGATGCTGCGTCGACCACGCGCGCACTTCCTGCAGGCAGGCGATCAAGGGCTGGCAGGTACTGCGCTGGTCCACATCCTGCACATGCATGACCTTGAAGCCCGGTTTGTCCATGACCCCGGCGGGTGCGCTTGGCGCTGCGGGCGGCAAGCCGGCCTTGGCAACCTGCGCGACGATGGCCGGGTGCGCGTAGCGGCCGCCGTTGGCGTCGGCGAAGACATCCAGTTCGAGTTGCCGGACGCCATCGTCCAGTTGTTGGGTCAGCGGCGGATGGCGGTAATCCAGCGCCGCGAACAGCTCCGGACTCAGTTGTTGCAGCAGCGTCGCCTCGCTGGGGGCGAAGCCGGCGTGGTAGCTGTTATGGCTGCCGATATATTGCAGGTCGGTAAGGCGGGGAGCGGCATGCGCGGCCACGCCGGCCATCAGCAGCAGGCCAAGGCATGCTGCGCTGCGTGTGCTGCTTCGCTTCGCGCGCGATGGCTTCGTTCTGCGGTCATTGCGTGGATTCAACGCCGAAACAGCGGGGAGCAAGCGCATGCAGCCAGGCCGGAAAGAAGGTATCCGCCATCATCGCGGCCAAATCTGACGCAAGGCTTTCCGCCGTGTTGCCGTCGTGCGTCATATTGCGGAAAACGCGCCATGGCCTCGCGTCTCGCGACACGGACGGCTCAGTGCACTGCGGTTTTCCGCAAGGCATATGCCAGCAGCCGTGCCTGCACGCGCTCGGCACTGCTGCGTGGTGCATCCAGTGCCATCCGCTGCAGAGCGGCGGCACCGCTTGCATCGCCGGTATCGCGTGACAGCAGTGCGCGGCAGAGGGTCATCAGCTTGGCGCTGTTGCCGGCCGTTGCGCGTTTGAGCCAGGTCAGGGCGCGCAGCACGCGCTGCTCGACCTCGCTGAAGTCGCTGCCGAGCGGGTAGTCGGGCAGGCTGCCATCGCGACGGAACGGCGCCAGCGCCTGTTCCAGCGCCTGCGGTGTGTTGCGTCGTGCACGCGCAGGCAATGCAGGGTCGCCACGTAGCTTGCGCGATGCCTTGGCGCTCGCCAGCAATGCGTCCTGAAAGCGTGCATCGCAGATGCCGGCCATCGCCAGTACGCAGTCCTGGTCGGTCTGGTGGCGCAGGTCGGCGATGCCGTACTCGGTGATGTACAGGTCGCGCAGATGGCGCGGGATGGTGGTGTGCCCGTAGTTCCAGCGCACATTGCTCGCTGCGTGCGCACCGGCATCGCGCGTGGCCCGCAGCATCAACGCGCTGCGCGCCTGCGGCAACGCATGCGCCATCGCCACGAAGTTGTATTGGCCGCCGACACCGGAGACCACACGGCCATCTTCCAGCCCGTCGGACACCGCCGCGCCGAGCGCGGTGGCCATCATGCAGGAGTTGAAGAAGCGCGCATCGCGGCGTTGCAGGCGCTCCAGCGTTTCATTGCCGCCATACAGCTGGTTGATCTGGCTGATGCGGCGCATGCCGATGGCATCGCGCGTGTCCGCATCCAGATCGCGCAGCCAGCGGTAGAAATCCGGCGAGCCGAGATAGAACGCGCCGTGCAGAAACTCGCCTTCGCGTGCCAGGCGCGCGTGATCGGCCGCGTCGGCGCCACCGTCGGCGATGCGCTGCATCAGCGGCAGATCATCGTGCACCTTGCGGCGGATCACGCCGCAGTCCACCAGCTGCTTGAAACCTTCATTCAGCATTTCGCTGCAGCCATACAGGCCGGTCTCGAACGGCGCCAGGCCACCGCTGGCGCGCACGGCAGGGTGTTGTTCCAGTTCCGGGTCCAGCGCATGCAGCACACGCCGATAGGTGGCGTTGTCGGTGTGTCGCAAGACCAAGGCATGGCTCAGCGCATCGGCCAGGGTGCCGATGCCGATCTGCAAGGTGCCGCCATCGCGGACCAGCGTGCTGGCATACAGACCGATGGCGTAATCGACGCTGTTCACCGGTTGCCTGGGCAGGCCGAACAGGCGCGGCGACGGACCGGGCAGGTCGATGACCAGGTCGAAGAAGGCCTCCTCCACCGCCGCGGTGCCACCGATCCACGGCAGTTGCGTGTCCACTTCCGCCACCAGCATGGGGCGCGGCAGGCCAAGTGCCTGCACCGCATCCAGCGTGTCCTGGGTGATGTCGTTGTTGCACGACAACGACAGCCGCGTGCCGCCCGGTTCGCGCGCCACTTTCTGCACGATCAGGTTCGGTGCGCGCTGCGCCACTGCGGCAGCAGCGTGGGTGTAGTTGAGACTGGTGTAGTCGGCCTGCGCCTGGGTGGAGTGCAGCAGCCCGCCGGACTGCATGTAGAACTCTTCCACCTGCACATGCGCCGGCAGTGCATCGCGCAGCATGTCATCGACATAGGCAAGACGCGGGAAATCCTCGCCGAAATGGCGCGCGATGAACGGGGCCGCAAAGCGCGCCTCCAGCCCCGTGCCCGGCTTGGGCGGGTTGAGCGACAACGCGGTATACAGCGCCAGTGGCCGCGTGGGTGTGTGCTTGAGCTGCGCATATAGCGCGTTCAATAGCCGGTGCGGCTTGCCGATGCCCAGCGGCGCGCCGACACGCAGCGGGCCGTCGAGGCGTTGCAGGATGTGCGCAACAGCGCTGGGCAGGTCGGTCAGGTGGTCAGTCATCGGTGCAGGGTAGCCGAGGCGATGGCGGGGTGGTTACCCGGGCTGCCGACAAGACCGGGTTGATGCACCCGTTGCCGCAACGCTGTTGGGACGGGCTTGACAGGTCAAAGTTTTACATGCGTAATCGATAAAAATTACGGATGTAATCGCATGCCAATCAGCGAAGCCGAAGCAATTGTGATGCAGGTGCTCTGGGATGCGGCGCCGCGCAGCGCCGACGACGTGGTCGCCGCGCTGGCTGCCCACAGCAACTGGGCCGAGCCGACGGTGAAAACCCTGCTCAACCGCCTGCTTGGCAAGGGCGCCATCCGCGCGGTGAAAGAAGGGCGGCGCTATCTCTACTCGCCGGTGCTGGCGCGCGAGCAGTGGGTGCAGCAACAGAGCGAGGGGTTGCTGCAACGCCTGTTCGGTGGGCGGGTGGCGCCACTGGTGGCGCATTTCAGCGAGCGCGGAAAACTCAGCGCGTCCGATATCGCGGAGCTGAAACAACTGATCAAGGAGCTGGACGATGAACCCTGAGGCCTGGGTCCTGGTGTCGCGCGCAACGCTGTACATCACCGTCGCGCTGCTGGTCTGCCTGTTCCTGCGTCGCCCGCTGCGCAAGCTGTCGGGTGCCACCGCGGCGTATGCGATCTGGTCCTGCGTCCCGCTGGCCCTGGTGGCGGCCGTGTTGCCAGGCCCGTCTCTCGGCGTGGCGGTGCCGAGGTTACCGGCGCTGACTGCCCTGCCGGCGCTCTCCAGCGTGCAGGGCCAAGGCCAGGCGTGGGCAAGCTGGCTGGCGGCAGCGTGGCTGGGCGGCGCGGTGGTGATGGCGTTCGGAGTGTGGACGCGGCAACGGCGCTTCCTGCGCCGCCTGGGTCCGTTGCACCGGCTCGACCACCGGCTCTGGTCGGCCACGCACGATGTCGGCCTTCCTGCATCGCTGGGACTCTGGCGTCCGCGCATCGTGGTACCGGCGGATTTCAGCGTGCGCTACAACGCCGATGAGCGTGCGCTGATCCTGGCGCATGAGCGCATGCATCTGCGGCGCGGCGATCTGCATGCGAATCTGCTGGCAGCGCTGATGCTCTGCATCGGCTGGTTCAACCCGCTGATGCATCTGGCCTGGCGTGCGTTCCGGCTGGACCAGGAGCTGGCCTGCGATGCGGCCGTGCTGGCGCAACATCCGGGCAAGCGCCGCAGTTACGCCACCGCCATGCTCAAGACCCAGCTTGATGCCGGTTGCACGCAACTGGCCTGTCATTGGGCTGCGTCGCCTCCGTTGGCGCAACGGATCGCGGCACTGCGCGGTTTACCCGCAGCTGCCGGGCATGCGCACTGGCGCGTGGTGATGGTGCTGCTGCTGGCGGCGACGATCAGCACCGCTGCCTGGGCCGTGCAGCCGGCGCGCATTGCGTTGCCGGCACAGCCGGCGCTGGCGGCGGGCAACGCGGTGGATTTTTCCACGATGCAACCGCCGAGGTATCCGGCAGCCGCGGTCGACAAGGGCATCGAAGGTTTTGTCGAACTGCAGATCCAGGTCAGCCCGGGCGGCATACCGGAGCAGATTGCCGTCGTGCAGAGCAGCCCGGCCGGCGTGTTCGATCAAGCGGTGCTGGAGGCAGCGCGTCATTGGCGGCTGACACCTGCGTCTGCACATGGCAGGGCGATTGCTTCCACGGTGCGCGTGCCGGTGAAGTTCGAACTGGATGCGCCGGAGCAAACGTCCACGGCTGCCGATGCCGGCGCAGCGCGCCCGGATGCACCAGCGTCCAGCCGTCTTGCCGGTTGTGCCTCGGCAGGCTGCGCAATGCAGGAGAAGCCGTGATGCGATTTACTCCGATATGCACTGCAGCCCTGGCGCTGTCGCTCGGCGCATGTGCAACGCAGGGCGTGCAGGAACAGCAGCGCAGCCAGCGCGAAGATTCGGTGGACCAGCGCATGCTGAGCGCGCAGTCGGGCGGTGAAGGCGGTGGCTCCATCCGGTCTTACACACTGGCGCCGGCACAGCGTTTCCGGATGCCGCGCGCACTGCGCAGCGATGCGCCGGTGCTGCCGGCCGACTCGCCACGGCAGACACTGCCGCCGACCACCGTATGCGCGCATGTGATCCTGGCCGCCGACGGCGCGGTGCAGCGCGTCGATCCCATGTCCGATCGCGACGAATGCGCGGCCGGTCTGCTGCCGGACAACGCCGATTTGCTGCAGGCGGTGCGTACCACGGTGCAGCAGTGGCGGTTCGTGCCGGCCGCACTGTGCACGTTTGCCGCAGGCGTGGCGCAGCCGGCGGCGCTGGACGACTGCAGCGGCGCGATCAGCGAGGAACCGGTACCGGTGACGCTGTCGTTCGCGTTCACCTTCGAAGTACGGCAGGGCAAGGTCAGCGTGCGGCAGGGCAAGGTGGCGCAATGAGCATGCGCATCGCTGTCATCAGAGCATTTCAGGTGCGAACAGGCGCCGCCGCGAGACTTCTTTGCCGGACAGCATGAAGCGGCCATCGCCGCGGTAATGCACCGTCCTGGGCAGCGCGGGCCGCCTGGCCACCTGCGCGCTCACCACTTCCCAGACGAAGAGGGCGTGGCGGTTGATCTGCCGCCCGTCGTGCAGGCGGCATTCGAAACTGGCGTAGCACTCGGCGATGGCTGGCGCCGCGACCTGTTGGCCGGGGACGGCAGTCAGCCCGAAGTGGTCGAACTTGTCGATCTGGGCACCGCTGCTGTTGCCAATGCCGATCACGGTGTCGAGCAGCTCGGCGGTCGGCAGATTGATCACGCATTGTTTGCTGCGCCGGACCAGTTCGAAACTGTGGTTGCCGGGAGCGATGCAGCAGGCAATCAGCGAGGGCGAAAACTCCAGCACCATATGCCAGCCCATGGTCATGATGTCGCGTTGGCCCTTGTGGGCCGAGCTCACCAGCACCACCGGCCCGGGTTCGAGGAAGCGGCGCACCTGCTCCACCGGGAATGCATGTTTCCGATACTGTTTCATGGACACACCAGCTGATTGGATGTGGCGATCGACGGTGCCGATGCGCTCATTCCAGCACATGCACGCTATCGGCGATGCGCTGCACTTCATCGGGATTGTGGCTGACGTACAACATCGGCAGGCGGATCTCGTCGCGCACGCGCTGCAGGTAGGGAATCAGTTCTTCGCGGCGCGCCTGATCCAGCGCCGACAAGGGCTCGTCGAACAGCAGGATCGCCGGTTGCGACAACAAGGCGCGGCCGATCGCCACACGCTGCGCTTCGCCCCCGGAGAGGTTGCGCGGCCGGCGTTGCAGCAAGGGCGCGATACCCAGCAGTGCCACCACGTCGTCGAAGCCGAATGGCGCCGCGCCTCGGGCGTGCCGGCCATAACGCAGGTTGCGGCGCACATCCAGATGCGGAAACAGCCGCGCATCCTGAAACACGTAGCCGATCCTGCGCTTGTGCGTGGGCAGGTCCACGCCTTGCCGGGCGTCGTACAGGCAGCGCCCGTCGATGCGGATATGCCCGGCCTGCGGCCGCACCAGCCCGGCGATTGCGTTGAGCACCGTGCTCTTGCCCGCGCCGGAGGGGCCGACCAGGGCCACCACACGGGCCTGGTCCTGGATGTGGACATGCCGTTGGAAATTGCCGCGCTGCAGGTGCAGGTCGATATCGAGCATCAGCCGTCCTCGCGTGGATGCGGTCTGCGCACCAGCCACTCGGACAGCAGCAGCGCCGCCAGCGAGATCGCCAACGCAACGCCGGCCAGCCGCCACACGCCCGATTCCATGCCCGGCACCTGCATCAGCCCGTAGATGGCCGACGACAAGGTCTGGGTTTCGCCAGGAATATTGGACACGAAGGTGATGGTCGCGCCGAATTCGCCCAAGGCCTTGGCGAACGCCAGCACCGTGCCGGCCACCAGGCCAGGCCAGGCCAGCGGCAAGGTGATGCTGAAGAACACCCGCCACGGGCCCGCGCCGAGCGTGGCGGCGGCCGCTTCCAGGCGACGATCGGTCGCTTCGATGGACAAGCGGATCGCGCGCACCATCAACGGGAACCCCATCACCGCGCATGCCAGCGCCGCACCGGTCCAGCGGAATGCGAACTGGATGCCGAGGTGCTCCAGCAGCCAGCTGCCGACCGGCCCCTGCGTGCCCAGCACCACCAGCAGCGCGTAACCGGTCACCACCGGTGGCATCACCAGCGGCAAATGCAGCAGGGCATCCAGCAGCGCCTTGCCCGGGAAGCGCCGCCGCGCCAGCAGCCAGCCACAGGCGATGCCTGGCGGCAGGCTGGCGATGGCTGCAACGATGGCGACCTTGAGACTCAGGCCGATCGCGGTCAGCTCCTGCGGGGTGAACATCGACAACGGCGCGCCTCAATCCTGCAACGAAAAACCACGGCGCACGAAGATCGCCCCGGCCGGCTTGCTGCCCAGCCACTGCACGAACGCGGCGGTGCCGGCATTGCTGCTGTTCTTCAACGCGGCAACCGGATACACGATGGCCTCGTGGCTATCGTCGGGGAAGGTGGCAACCACGCGGACCTTGGGGTCGGCGCGTGCATCCGAGCCGTACACGATGCCCAGCGGCGCCTCCCCGCGCGAGACCAGCATCAACGCGGCGCGCACGCTTTCCGACTCGGCCAGGCGATTGCTCACGCCGTCCCAGTGGCCGAGCTTGCGCAGCGCTGCGGCGGCATACTTGCCCGCCGGCACGCTGTTGGTCTGGCCCACCGCCAGCCGACCGCGCTCGCCGAGCGCCCTGGCAATTGCGCCCGGCTGGCGCGGATCCACGCGCAGCCTGCTGCTGGCCGGGGCGATCAACACCAGGGTATTGCCGAGCAGGTTGTGACGCTGCGCCGGCAGCACCAGGCCGCGCTGCTGCAGATAGTCCATCCATTCCAGGTCGGCCGAAAAGAACACGTCTGCCGGTGCGCCTTGCTCGATCTGGCGTGCCAGTGCAGAGCTGGCGGCGTAGGAGACGCGCACGGGCGTGCCGGTCGCCTTCTGGTAGGCGGCCGCGGCCTCGTCCATGGATTCCTTCAGGCTTGCCGCAGCAAACACCGTCACCGGCGCGGTCTGCGCCGTGGCCAGGACGGGCAGGGCAAGCATCAGCACGCAGAACGCGCGCTGCCAAAAACCGATCGTGCGCATGGGGGGCTCCAGCAGGGTCAGGCACCGATCATAGCG
This sequence comes from Xanthomonas sp. CPBF 426, assembly GCF_903989465.1. Taxonomy (NCBI): domain Bacteria; kingdom Pseudomonadati; phylum Pseudomonadota; class Gammaproteobacteria; order Lysobacterales; family Lysobacteraceae; genus Xanthomonas; species Xanthomonas sp. CPBF 426. The sequence goes on along the minus strand of NZ_LR861805.1, from coordinate 3,619,155 downwards.
GCTGCGCGCGATGCGCCGCGTGGCGGCCACGCTGACGCGTCAGCGAACCACCCCGTCACAGCGGCCGGCCTGTAGATTGGTCTGCAATGCCGGCCGGATCAGCCTGGGCTCGGGCAGCGTGGCATCGCGTGCCTGGCGCTGCGCCACGAACGCATCGACCTCCACGCCATCGCGCACATGGATATTGCTGCGCCGCTGTTCGCCGATGCTGGTCTGGTAGGCCACGTCGCGGCCGCCCGGGCCGTAGTCATGGCAGACGAACACGCGCGTGTCCTCCGGCAGCGCGTACATGCGCTGGATCGAGGCAAACAGTTGCCGTGCATCGCCACCGGGGAAATCGCAGCGCGCGGTGCCGGCGTCGGGCATGAACAACGAATCGCCGGGGAACAGCGCATCGCCGATCAGATACGCGATGCTGTCGCTGGTATGCCCGGGCACCGCGATGACACGCACCTGCAGCCTGCCCAGGGCGAAGCGCTCGTCATCGGCGAACAGGTGATCGAACTGCGAGCCATCGGCACGGAAGTCCTCCGGCAGCGCATAGCGTGGCGCGAGCGTCTGCTGCACGTCCCGGATGCCGTCGCCGATGCCGATGCGTGCCTGCGGCCAGTGCTGTTTCAGCCACTGCGCGGCAGACAGGTGATCGGCATGCGCATGGGTTTCCAGCAGCCACTGCACCTGCCAGCCACGGTGGGCGATGGCATCGACGATCGCCTGCGCGGCGCGCGTGCCGACCGCGCCGCTGTCGGCCGCATAGTCCAGCGCCGGGTCGATCACCGCTGCCGCCCCGGTCGCCGCGTCGGCGGCCACATAGGTGAAGGTGTTGCTGTCGGCGTGGAAGAACGCAAGCACCTCGGGCTGCATCGGCGTCTCCATCTCAGGGCGCGGCCAGCGCCGCATTGAGCACGGCGGCCAGTCGGTCGCCAGCCTCGCGCAATTGGGTCTCGGCAAGCGGACGATAGGTCGCGATGTAGTCGTCCGGCAACACGTGCTTGTCCGGATAGACGCCGGGCGTGATCGCGATCCTGCAGGAGGCCTGCGCCCAGGCCGCGGCCGGGGGTGGCAGCACCGGCGATGTTGCCGCGGTCGCCGGCAACGCCAGCAGGCGTTGCAGATACGCGTCGTCATCAAGCTGGCGGTCGTTGAGCATGCCGCTGTCCCACAGCGCATGCAGGTTGCTGCCCTTGCCAGCGACCTGCAGCTGGAATGCATTGCCGCCCTTGTCGTGCGCGTAGCCGGCATGCATCGGCTGGTGGATGTCGCCGACAAAATGCACCACGAACTTCAGGGCCTGCCGACGCACGTCCAGGGGCTGGCTGCGATCGGCAAGCAGCGCGGTCTGCCGATCCAGCGCGGCGATCACGCAGTTGCCGTCCGGGCAGTCGCGCGGCGGCTCGTACGTACAGTCGTGCTCGCCGAGATTGACGTAATGCCACGGGCCGGAGCGCTTGCCCAGGTCCGGATCGTGCTCGCGCAATTCGTCGGCCCAGGTGGCGACACCGGCCAGTGTCGGATTGGCGTCGCCTTTCAGCAATTGCGCCACTTGTGCCCGCGCCTGCGGGCTCAGTTCGGTCTCGGCAATGCGCGCCACCAGGCGGTGGCCCTGCGGCCCCCAGGCGAAGGCGCTGATGGGCTGGAGGGCCGCGACAACGGTTGCGGCAAGAAGGAGGAGGCGAGGGGAGAAGGTCTTCATCCGGCAATTGTACGCATCGGTCCGGGACGGTTTGATGGCCGTCCCGGTCCGACCACAGCCACGGCTCAGCGCGGCGTCTGCGGCAGGCTTAGAAATAGACCAGGTACGACACGCCATAGGTCAGCGGATCGATCCGCGCCTTGCCCAGCCGGCTGCCATTGAAATCGACATTGCTGCGCGAATCGGTCCAGCGCGCATCCACCCGCAGGCCGCTGCGCTCGTTGAAGATGTAGTCCACACCGATATGTGCAGTGGCGCCCACCGAGTCGTCGAAGCGCAGATCGCCGTTGCCGAAGGCGTCATCGACGTCCTCGCCGACAAACGTGGTGTAGTTGATGCCGACACCCACGAACGGAGACACCGTGCCGTAGCCGTTGATGTGGTACTGCAACAGCACGCTCGGTGGTACCGACCAATAGCTGCCCACCTTGCCGACGCCCTCAAGCTCCAGATCGTGCTTACCCGCCACCGCGGCATGCACCTCGATACCGAGATTGTTGCGCAGGAAGTATTCGTAGGTGAACGACAGCGTCGGGGCGCCCTTGATCTCGGCACGCGTGCCGCCGAAGCTGCCGCTGTCGGACTTGGGCGAGACATAGCCGGCGCCGTAGCCCGTGGTCCAGTGGCCGGCCGATTGTGCAAGGGCGGGTGCGGCCGAGGCGGCCAGTGCGATGGCGAGGGCGGTACGGATCAGCATGCTCATGGAATCCCCGGATAGGTCGGACAGGCGGTCGACGTGGCCAACCTGTCCGCAACTCCGGCGGTGGATTCACGTCCCTGGACGCCAAGTGTGCCAGAGATGCATCACGCACGCTGCCGGGCTCAGAAGCGGTGCACGTAGGCCAGGCCGTAGACCAGCGGGTCGATGTTGACCGTGCCGATGCGGCTGCCGTCGAGGCGCGCTTCGGTATCGATGTCGATCCAGCGCAGGTTCACCCGCAGCGCGCCGCGCTCGCTGAGCTTGTAGTCCACGCCTGCGTGCAGGGCCAGGCCCCAGGAGTCGTCCAGTTCCAGCTCGCTGCCGGCCAGCGCGCCACGCGTGTCGGTGCTGAAGAAACGGGTGTAGTTGATGCCCGCGCCAACGAACGGCGAGAGCTTGCCCTGGCTGTTGAAGTGGTACTGCAGCGAAATCACCGGCGGCAGATGCTTGGTGCTGGCGACACGTCCCAGACCGCGCAGCGCGATGTCGTGCTCGAACGGCAGCGCAGCCAGTACTTCGATGCCCAGGTTGTCGGCAATGAAGTATTCCGCAGTGAAGGTGGGCTTGATGTCCTTGCCGACGTCCGCTTCGAGCGTACCGCCGACCAGGCGGCCGTTATCGGATTTGGGCGCGACCTGGTGGGCACCGACGGCAACGGTCCAGTCGCCTTTGGATTGAGCCAGTGCGGGGACGCTGGCGAAGGCGGCGGCCAGGCCGGCGAGCAGAAGGGTAGAGCGCATGCGCATGGAAATTCCCGTTGTGTGCAGAGGATGGAAGAAGTCTTGGGGCTTTGCCCGATGGATGCCTTGATCCTGATCAATCGCTGCGCGCGCTGCCGCGACAGGTCATGCGCGGAGGTGAGCAGGGACCGGCACCGGCAGCAGCGATCTGCGCCGTGCCGGTGATCGCACCGGCGCATCGCTTCTGCGCTGCGATGCCAGGCGCCTGACGCCAGCGGCGGCGGGGAAGGAACTCCGACGCCTGCATGCGCGGGGGAGCCGGCAGCGAGCGGATGGCGGCAGGGATCGCGCACTTATCTGGCCTTGGCGAGCTTGGGCGCATCCACTTCCGGCATCGCCGAGCTGTGGTGGTTGATGATCAGCCACTTGTCGTCGCGCTTTTCGTACACGAAGGTGTAACGCGCCTGCACCTTGCTCTTCTTGCCGTCCTTGTCGGTCAGCGTGAAGGTATAGACGCCGGCATCCACTGCGCTGTCGTCATCGAGCACGCGCACGGTGCGGTAGTTGACGACGCCCTGCGGCTTCTTGGTCAGGAACATCGCGAAGTATTTTTCGATCTGCGCACGCGAGGCGCGCACCTCGTTGGAGACGGTCGGCAACAACACACCGTCTGGCGCGTACAGATCGGCCACTTTGTGCGGGTTGCCGGTGGCCAGTGCCGCGTTCCAGGTGTCGAACAGCGCAGCGACTTCGCGCGCTTCGCCATCGGTGGGCAAGGTGGCCTTGTCGGTGTAGTGCATCACGCCGCCAGCCAGCGCCGGGGTGGCGGCCAGTGCCAGGACCAGGGAGAGAAAGGTGCGACGCATGGGGGAATCTCCGTTGTGATGGATGGCTGCCTCAGCAGGCACGGCCAGTATCGAAATCCACGGAGCGCCGAAATGCTGCTGTTCGGCATATGCATCGATACGCCTTTCAGCGTATCGACGTAGAACTTAAGTAATTGAAATAATTTGGATATATCGAAAATAAGGCGTGTTTTCGATTGCCGCGTCCGTGCCGCACCTCAGATCGTCGCGGGCCCTCAAGTCAGGCAGGCGTCAGCCCATGCCGCATCGTGCTTGCAGCGCCGAACTCATCACCTTGTCGATTGACGGCACCCGCACAGCGTGCCCACCTTTCGATTCCCGATTCCCGATTCCCGATTCCCGATTCCCCAATCCCCAATCCCCACCCCGCATGCACCACGGCACAACGCCCTGGCGCCACATGCCGCAGCGCTGGCTGCAGCACGGCTGCGCGAGTGCGACGCTGCTAGAATGGCGGTCCCTTTCCATCCGCCGCGCCATCGCGGCCGCAGGAGCTAGTGAACATGGCAATCAAGGTTGGCATCAACGGATTCGGTCGCATCGGCCGCAACGTGCTGCGCTCTGCGGTGCAGAACTTCGCCAATGACATCGAGATCGTGGCCATCAATGACCTGCTCGAGCCCGATTACCTCGCCTACATGCTGCAGTACGACTCGGTGCATGGCCGCTTCAAGGCCGATGTGTCGGTCGACGGCAACACGCTGATCGTCAACGGCAACAAGATCCGCCTGACGCAGGAGCGCGACCCGGCCAACCTCAAGTGGGATGCGGTCGGTGCCGACGTGGTGATCGAGTCCACCGGCCTGTTCCTGACCAAGGAAACCGCGCAGAAGCACATCGACGCCGGCGCCAAGAAGGTGATCCTGTCGGCACCGTCCAAGGACGACACGCCGATGTTCGTGTTCGGCGTCAACGACAAGACCTACAACGGCGAAGCGATCGTCTCCAACGCCTCGTGCACCACCAACTGCCTGGCGCCGCTGGCCAAGGTGATCAACGACAAGTGGGGCATCAAGCGCGGCCTGATGACCACCGTGCACGCGGCCACCGCGACGCAGAAGACCGTGGACGGCCCGTCGAACAAGGATTGGCGCGGCGGGCGCGGCATCCTGGAGAACATCATTCCGTCCTCCACCGGTGCCGCCAAGGCCGTGGGCGTGGTGATTCCCGAGCTCAACAAGAAGCTGACCGGCATGAGCTTCCGCGTGCCGACCTCGGACGTGTCGGTGGTCGACCTCACCGTCGAGCTGGAAAAGCCGGCCACCTACGCCGAGATCTGTGCCGAAGTGAAGGCGCAGAGCGAAGGCGCCTTGAAGGGCGTGCTGGGTTACACCGAAGACAAGGTCGTGGCCACCGACTTCCGCGGCGAAACCTGCACCTCGGTGTTCGACGCCGACGCCGGCATCGCGCTGGATTCGACCTTCGTCAAGCTGGTGTCCTGGTACGACAACGAGTGGGGCTATTCCAACAAGTGCCTGGAAATGGTGCGGGTTGTCGCGAAGTAATCCTTGCGCCTAGGCGACGAGTGAAGGCCCCGGCATGCCGGGGCCTTTCGTTTTGTATGTGCCGGAACGTGACGTGTGCTGATGCCGTCACCGCGTCGTCGGCAGTACGAGAAGTGGACTTTGCGAGGCCCACGTGCGCTAATTTGCGGGCACGGCGGTCGTTCCCGTGTCGTGTACGAAGGATCGGGGAACTCCATGGATCGAGAGAACAAAACTCATGAGTAAATTTCTGGCGGGCGTATTGGCGCTCGGTGTGGTGATTGCGGTGTCGGCTCCGTCGACCACTTGGGCCGCGAAAAAGCAGACCGGTACGCCGGCCTGGATGAATGCCGATGGCGAGGTGATCAAGTCGGCCGATGTCGAGGCGGGCTATGGCGAAACGGTCAAGGGCATCAACGATTACGAAGGCGAGATCACCGGCAAGCCGGCGCCTGACAGCAAGTTCACCCAGCTGAAGATCGGCATGCCGATGAAGCAGGTCACCGACCTGATTGGTCAGCCCAACGATCAGGGTTCCTACGTGACCGGCAAGGCGTTCATCCCGTTCTTCTTCGGCGGCGACCGCTACCGGTATGAGATGGCCTACAAGGGCCAGGGGCGTCTGGTGTTCGCTGGCAAGTCGATGGACACCGGCGGCAACCTGATCTGGATCATCCATAACAAGAACGACAGCGGCTACCGCGAATGATGTTCAAACGCCCGGTTCTACCGGGCGTTTTTCTTGGGGGCATGTCCATGCATGTAGCCATTGCGTGCCGGTGCCCCTGGCGGCATCACGTCGCTGCGCTTCAGCCAGTGATTGGCTGCCCAGACGCGCCCTGAGCCTGTATGGTTCGCGCATTCGGCCGGATGCCGACTCAGGGGTTATGCGTTGGAAACGATGATCGTGTCGGTGGTGCTGTTGCTGCTTGCGGTGCCGGTAGGGTTGGTGATCGCCCTGGTGTGGATCGCCGGCCTGCGGCGGCGCGTGGATGCGCTGGAACAGCGGCTTGCGCAATGGCAGGCCAGCGGCGCAGGCGGCGCGGACGCGGCGGCGGTGCACAGCCCAATGCAGTCGCCAGTCGGTACATGGGGGGCGCGGGAGGCGTCCGACCTCGGCCTGTCTGGGTCTGGCGCCCCTGAGCGGCCTGCCGCCGCAGATGTGCATGCTGCGCCGTCGCCGGTCGCGCCGATGCCGAGACCGATGCCGCCATCATTGCCCGCACAGGTGCCCGCATCTGCTACGGCGCGCAGCGCAGTCCAAGCACCGCCCCTGGCCGCTGCACCTGCGGAATTCGAGCAGCAAGCGTACGACGTCCCGTCCGGACCAGGCCCGCTGGCGCGCGCGGCCAGCGCGGTGAAGCGCTGGTTCACCGAAGGCAACGTGCCGGTCAAGGTCGGCATGCTGGTGTTGCTGGCCGGCGTGGCGTCGCTGTTGAAGTACGCCAGCGACCAGGGCTGGATGCGCATGCCGATCGAGCTGCGGCTGGCCGGCATCAGTGTGCTGGCGCTCGCCGGCCTGGTGCTGGGCTGGAAGCAGCGGCTGCAGCGGCCCGGCTTTGCGTTGGCGTTGCAGGGCGGGGCCATCGGCGGCTTGCTGCTGACGGTGTTTGCCGCGTTCAAGTTGTACGGGCTGCTCGGCGCAGGCCTGGCGATGGGCATCAGCGTGGTGCTGATTGCGGGCATGTGCGTGCTGGCGGTGGTGCAGGATTCGCGCACGCTGGCGGTGCTGGGGGTGCTGGCCGGCTTCCTTGCGCCGATCTGGCTGTCCACCGGCAGCGGCAATCATGTCGCGCTGTTTGCGTATTACGCGGTGCTCAACGCCGGCATCGTGGCGATCGCCTGGACGCGTCCGTGGCGGGTGCTGAACCTGCTCGGATTCGCCTTCACCTTCGGCATCGGCACGCTGTGGGGCGCGCTGCAATACACCCCGGCGAAATTTGCCACCACCGAGCCGTTCCTGCTGCTGTTCTTCGCCATGTATGTGGCAATCCCGTTCCTGCATGCGCGGCGTGGCGATGGCAGTGCGGGCAAGCTGATCGACGGCAGCCTGTTGTTCGGCACCCCGCTGGTGGCCTTCGCGTTGCAGGCACGCCTGCTGGATGGTGAACGCCTGCCGTTGGCGCTGTGCGCGTTGGCGGTGGCTGCGCTGTACGCGGGTCTGGCCCGCTGGTTGCTGCGGCGTGCCTCCACGCGTCTGCTGGGCCAGGCGCACGCGATGCTGGCGGTCGGTTTTGCCACCCTGGCCGTGCCGCTGGCACTGTCGGCGCGTGCCACCGCCAGCGTCTTTGCGCTGGAGGGTGTCGGTCTGCTGTGGCTGGGGCTGCGGCAACGGCGTCGGATCTCGCAGTTCAGCGGGGTGGCATTGCAGTTGCTGGCAGCGGTGGGTGTCGCCTTCGGTGTGGATGCCTGGCGTTACGACGCGGTGGCGGTGGCCAACGCCACCTGCATGAGCACTCTGCTGCTTGCACTGGCTGGCTGGGCCAGTGCCTGGTTCCTGCGCGATGCAGGGCAGCCGCGCCGCGCGCTGGTGGCGTATCTGTGGGGGCTGGGCTGGTGGACGCTGTGCGGCGTGCACGAGATCCTGCGCTTTGCCGGCGATCTGCGCAGCGAGCCGGATCTGCTGCTGGGTTTTGTCGCGCTCACCGTGTGGCTGGCCGCCGAGGTGCATCGGCGTCGCCCGGCAACGGCGCTGGTGTGGACGGCGATGGCCGGGCTGGCGCTGGCTGCGCCGTTGGCGCTGTGGCAATGCCATGCGCATACGCAACCGTTCGCGCATTGGGGGGCGCTGGCCTGGCTGGCGTTTGCCGTGGCAGGCACGCGCGCGCTGTGGTGCCTACGCAGGCAGCACGGCGCAGGCGCCGTGGCCGCGCAGTTCATCTGGTGGCTGCTGTGGCCGTTGGTGGTGTCGCTGGGCGTGGCCTGGCTGGCCGACACCTTCATGCTCGCACATGGCTGGCGTTGCGCCTTGCTGGCCGCGCCTTGGCTGATCGTGGCGGCAGTGGGGCTGTTGCGCTGGCCGTGGCTGGCGTGGCCGCAGGGTGCCGGTTTCGATCGGGCACGCAATGCCTTGCTGGGCTGTGTGTTCGCGGTGCTGGGCATCGGCTGGTTGATCGTGCTGCTGGACCCGGTGAGCGCGGCGCCATTGCCGTGGCTGCCCTTGCTCAATCCGGCCGAGCTGGCGCAACTGGCGGTGCTGGCCCTGCTGGCGCGGTGGGCGTGGTCTGCGCAGGCGCCGTTGGTCGTGCAACGGTGGCGGGTGACCGCGCTGGGTGTCCTGGGCTGGGCCCTGGTCACCGGCAGCACCCTGCACAGCGTGCATCACTGGGGTGGCGTGGCATGGGACGCCGGGTTGATCGGCGCGACCCTGTCGCAGACCAGCCTGACCATCGTGTGGAGCGTGCTGGGCGTGCTGGGCTGGGTGATCGGCTCGCGGCGCGGTCAGCGTGGGCTGTGGCTGGGCGGTGCGTTGTTGATGGGCCTGGTGCTGGCCAAGCTGGTGCTGGTCGACCGCCAGCATCTGGGCAATCTGCTTGGCATCGGCTCGTTCATGGCCTATGGCCTGTTGTGCACCGTGGTGGGCTACCTGGCACCGGCGCCGCCGCGCCAGCCGGTGGCCGACGCGCAGGCCGTCGGAGACGATGGCGTCGACAAGGAACAGGCATGAAATCGAGGCAATGGGGATGGCTGTTGCTGGTGCCGCTGATGGCGCAGGCGGCCGATGTGCGCCAGGACTATCGGCAACAGTGGCCGCTGCAGGTGGCCGGCTCGGACGCCGGCCTGTATCAGCTGCGCTTGAACGCAGCGATCTATCGCAGCGCACAGGACGCAGGGCTGCGCGATGTCACGGTGATCGATGCGCGTGGCGAGGAGATGCCGGCCGCGCTCTTGCCGGTGGATGCCGCGCCGGCTGCCGCGCCGCGTCGACAACGCCTGCCCGTGTTTGCGCTGCCGGCCGGTGCAGCACCTGCCAACGGCGATCTGCAGCTGATCGCCGAACGCGATGCCAGTGGCGCGGTGCGGCGGCTGGAAGGCCGTTTTGCCACCGGCGCCGCTGCAGGTGCCGGTGGCAGCTGGTTGATCGATGCCAGCGCATTGGGTGATCGTCCGCGTGCGCTGTGGCTGTACTGGGACGGCAACACGCCGGTGCAGGCGCGGCTGCGTGTGGAAGGCAGCGACGATCTGCGCGACTGGCACCTGCTCGCCGCAGATGCCACCGTGATGGCGCTGGACAACCAGGCGCAGCGTCTGCAGCAGCGCCGCATCGCGTTGGACGCGGGCGCGCGCTATCTGCGCATCGTGCCGGTGTCCGGCGAGTTGCCGGCCTTGCGCGCGGTCGATGCGGAACTGGACGGCGTCGCTGCGCCGCTGCAATCGCAGTGGCTGGAGTTGCCGGGCACCGCACAGGACAAGGCGGTGCTGTATGCCTTGCCCGGGCGCTTTCCGGTCACCCAGGTCGATGTCAGCGGCGGTCAGGCCGAGGCGGTCGAATGGATCGCGGAAAGCCGTGATGCCGATGACGCGCCGTGGCTGCGCCGCGCCGGGCCGTGGTTGGCGTATCGACTCGGTGCCGGCAACGCCGCCGCGTCCCCGCCGCAACAGCTGTCGGCCCCGGTGCGTGATCGCCAATGGCGCTTGCTCGCCGCACAAGGCCGCAGCACCGCGAGGCCGACGCTACGCGTGGGCTACCAGCCGGAGCGGATGATGTTCCTCGCCCAGGGGCAGCCGCCGTATGCCGTGGTCGCGGGCAGCGCGCGCGTGCAACGCGGAGACGCGCCACTGGCCTCGATGCTGCAGGCGCTGCGTCGCGAACGCGGCGCGCAGTGGCAACCGGCGCCTGCCAGCATCGCCGCGCAGGCGCAGCCGCTGGCCGGCGATGCCGCACTGCAGCCGGCCGCCACGCCGCGCGACTGGAAGCGTTGGTTGCTATGGGGGCTGCTGATCGGCGGCGCCGTGCTGGTCGGTGGTTTCGCCGTGAGTCTGCTGCGCAGCCCGGCGGCCAATCGCAGCCCCTGACGACCCGCGCGCCGCACGGCGGTTTGCCGCTGCGGCGCGAAGGTCCGACAATGGGCATCCCCCGTCGCCAAGGCAGCCGCATTGCCCGTCGTCCTCGACCGACCATCCCCCGCATCGCCAGCCGTATGGGCGGCGATATGCGCGGCAGGCAAGCTGAAATCTCCGCGACCTGCACGCGGGCGCAACGCCAGCGTGCAACGGCTGCCCCACGCCATCCATCCGCGCAGCGCCCAGACATCGGCGCCACGTGTACCGGCTGCTTTTTCGATTCCCGAATCCCGATTTCCGAATCCCCATTCCCCAGACCTAGCGAGCTGACCCCATGTCCATCGTCCGCATGACCGACCTCGATCTCTCCGGCAAGCGCGTGCTGATCCGCCAGGATCTCAACGTGCCGATCGACAACGGCCAGATCACCTCCGAGCAGCGCATCACCGCGTCGGTGCCCACCATCCAGCTGGCGCTGGAAAAGGGCGCCGCGGTGATGGTCACCTCGCACCTGGGCCGCCCCAAGGAAGGCAGCTGGACCGAGGAGGATTCGCTGGCGCCGGTGGCCGCGCGCCTGACCGCGCTGCTGGGCGTGGACGTGCCGCTGGTGCGCGACTGGGTCGATGGCGTGGAGGTGGCGCCGGGCCAGGTGGTGCTGCTGGAAAACTGCCGCATGAACGTCGGCGAGGGCAAGGACGACGAAACCCTGGCGCGCAAGTACGCCGCGCTGTGCGATGTGTTCGTCATGGACGCCTTCGGCACCGCGCATCGCGCACAGGCCTCCACCCATGGCGTGATCCGCTTCGCGCCGGTGGCTGCCGGTGGGCCGCTGTTGATGGCCGAACTCGATGCGCTGGCCAAGGCACTGGACAATCCGGCCAAGCCGCTGCTGGCGATCGTGGCCGGCAGCAAGGTGTCCACCAAGCTGGAGTTGCTGTCCAACCTGGTCAACAAGGTCGACCAGCTGATCGTCGGCGGCGGCATCGCCAACACCTTCATCGCCGCGGCCGGGCATGCGGTGGGCAAGTCCCTGAGCGAGCCGGACCTGATTCCCACCGCCAACCAGATCGTCGCCGATGCCAAGCTGCGCGGCGCGGAGATTCCGTTGCCCACCGACGTGGTCGTCGCCAAGCAGTTCCTGCCCGATGCCGAGGCGACGGTGAAGGCGCTCGATGCGGTGGAGGCCGACGATCTGATCCTGGACATCGGCCCGCAGACCGCCACGCGCTACGCCGAGCTGATCGCCAGTGCCGGCACCGTGGTGTGGAACGGGCCGGTCGGCGTGTTCGAGTTCGAGCCCTTCAGCCACGGCACCGAAACCCTGGCGCGTGCGATCGCCAGCTCCAAGGCGTTCTCGATCGCCGGTGGCGGCGACACCCTGGCCGCGGTGGACAAGTACGACATCGCCAAGGACGTCACCTACATCTCCACCGGCGGCGGCGCGTTCCTGGAATTCCTGGAAGGCAAGACCCTGCCGGCGGTGGCGGCACTCGAGGCGCGCGGCAAGTGAGTGCAGCCACGCTGTTCTTCGATCTGGACGGCACCCTGGTCGATTCGGAGCCGGGCATCGTCGCCAGCATCGTGCATGCCTTCGACGCGGTGGGCCAGCCGCGACCCTCGCCGCAAACCCTGCGCGCGTGGATCGGCCCGCCGCTGCGCGACAGCTTCACCGACTGTTTTCCCGATGACCCGGCGCTGGTGCAGCGCACACTGGCAGCGTATCGCCAGCGTTACGACGCGGTGGGCTGGACCGAACTGAGCGTGTTCGACGGTATCGGTGCAGTCGTCATGGACCTGCAGCGCGCCGGTCATCGCCTGGCGGTGGTGACCTCGAAGAACGAGCGTTACGCGCGCCGCATCGTCGAGCATCTGCCGTTCGGTGCGTGCTTCGAGAACGTGATCGGGGCCAGCGAAGACGGCGAGCGCCGTTTCAAGCCGGACCTGATTGCCGAAGCCTTGCGACGCCTGGACATTGCCAAGACCGGCTGCGTGATGATCGGCGACCGCCGGATGGATATCGATGGCGCCAACCATCACGGCATCCATAGCATCGGCGTGTTGTGGGGCTTCGGCGACGAAGCCGAGCTGCGGGGCGCAGGTGCGGGCGCGATCGCACACACCCCTGCCGAGTTGCGCGCCCTGATCGATGGACAGGACTGACGGACCACGCAGCCGCGCACATTGCCAGGCGAGCGCGGCCGGCGCTCGCCTGGGCGTGGCCGCATGCGCAGGCGGCGAGGGGCGCGCAGCGTCGGCGCCCCGGCGTCCGCTCGCTGTCGTCTGCTGACCGCTGCGAACCGTGGGACCTTCACCGCTGCCGCGTTAGGGTGGCAGCCCACAGCAACAACCCGCCGCGCGCCCAGCGCGCTGCGGAAAGCGTACGTACTGTCCCGCACTGTCTACAGGACATGCCGGAATGCGAGGGTGGCTATGCCGCAATGCCATCCTCGGTAGGTGACGCGTGTGTTAAGTTTCGCGGCTTTTACAGGGAGGCCATCATGAAAGAACGTCAACGCCGCACCAAGATCCTTGCCACGCTCGGACCGGCGACGGATCCGCCCGGTGTGCTGGAGGCCTTGTTCAAGGCCGGCGTCAACGTGGTGCGCCTCAACTTCAGCCACGGCGACCCGTCCGGCCAGGCCAAGCGCGCTGCCGAAGTGCGCGCCGCGGCCGTCCGCGTCGGTGCCGAAGTCGGCATCCTGGCCGACCTGCCGGGCCCGAAGATCCGCGTCGAACGTTTTGCCGAAGGCAAGATCAAGCTGGCCACCGGCGAGCGTTTCGACCTGGTGGCCGACCCCAATGCGCCCGCGGGCGACCAGCACCAGGTTGGCGTCAGCTACCTCGGCCTGCCGCAGGACGTGGCCGCCGGCGACGTCCTGCTGCTGGACGATGGCCTGGTGCAGCTGCAGGTGACCGAGGTGCAGGGTCAGCGCATCGTCACCACCGTGCTCAACGATGGCGTGCTGTCCGATCGCAAGGGCCTGAACAAGCAGGGCGGCGGCCTGTCGCTGGGCGCGCTGACCGAGCGCGACAAGGAACTGATCGGCATCGTCGCCAAGATCGGCGTGGACTTCATCGCGGTGTCGTTCTGCCGCAACGCCGAGGACATGAACGATGCGCGCCGTATCGCGCGTCAGCATGGCTGCGATGCCGCGCTGGTGTCCAAGATCGAGCGCACCGAAGCGATCGAGAACCTGGTCGAGATCGTCGAAGCCTCCGACGTGGTGATGGTGGCGCGTGGCGATCTGGGCGTGGAAATCGGCGATGCCGAATTGCCGGGCCTGCAGAAGAAGATCATCCGCGAATCGCTGGCGCAGAACAAAGTGGTGATCACCGCCACGCAGATGCTGCAGTCGATGGTGGAAAGCCCGATCCCGACCCGCGCCGAAGTGCTCGACGTGGCCAATGCGGTCATCGACGGCACCGACGCGGTGATGCTCTCGGCCGAGACCGCAGCCGGCGCCTACCCGGTGCGTGCGGTGGAAGCGATGGCACGCATCTGTCTGGGTGCCGAGCGCCAGTTCGAGTTCGACACCGACTTCGAAGCGGCGCAACGCAACCTGCAGCGCGCCGACCAGGCGATCGCAATGGCGACCATGTTCCTGTCCGAGCACATCGGTCTGGCCGGCGTGGTTGCGTTGACCGAGTCCGGCGGCACGCCGCGTTACCTGTCGCGCTTCCGTTCCAACATGCCGATCTACGCCTTCACCCGTCACGATGGCGCACGCCGCCACATGGCGATGATGCGTGGCGTGTTCCCGATCAGCTTCGACAGCCGCGGCCTGACCCCGCGCGAAGCCGCACGTGCGGCGATCCGCCTGCTGGTGGAGAACGAGCGCATGGGACCGGGCGACCGCGTGGTGTTCACCAGCGGCGAGCACATGGAAACCCATGGCGCCACCAACACGCTGCGCCTGCTGGAAGTGGGCGAGGACGGCCGCGCCAGCGGCCTGGGCGAGCTGTAACGCCTGGCCTGAGCCGCGCGTGCGTCGCAGGTCGATGCACGCGCTGGCCCACCATCGTTGCCTGCAAATACAGCGGCGGCCTGCGGGTCGCCGTTGTGCTGTGCGGGACATGGTCTGCGGTGCGTGATGCGCCTGCAGGCGCGCTTAGCGCGAGGCACGCGCGTCACGCTGCGAGCAGCGGCACACATCCTGTCATGCAGCACATGTGTAATCGGTTGCAGACATTCCGTGAAGGAATGTATACGACTTTCGTCGCTATACTTTCCTTCTCCCCCGCAGCTGCCACAGGAACTACATGAGCATCGAACAGCTTGCCGAAACCGCCCAGGCCATGGTCGCCCCGGGCAAGGGCATCATCGCCATCGACGAATCGACCAGCACGATCGCCAAGCGTTTTGCCAGCGTCGGCATCGAGAACATCGAAGAAAACCGTCGCGCCTATCGCGAACTGCTGCTGACCACGCCCAAGCTGAGCGACTACATCTCCGGCGCCATCCTGTTCGACGAGACCATCCGTCAGAAGACCAAGGACGGCGTGCCGTTCGCCGAGTACATGACCGCCCATGGCATCATCCCGGGCATCAAGGTCGACAAGGGTGCGCAGCCGCTGGCCGGCATGCCGGGCGAGCTGGTCACCGAAGGCCTGGACGGCCTGCGCGCGCGTCTGGAGGAGTACTACACGCTGGGCGCACGCTTCGCCAAGTGGCGTGCGGTCATCAACATCGGCGAAGACATCCCCTCCGGCACCTGCATCGAGGCCAACTCGCATGCGCTGGCGCGTTACGCCGCGCTGTGCCAGGAGCAGGGCCTGGTGCCGATGGTCGAGCCGGAAGTGATCATGGACGGCAACCACGACATCGAGACCTGCTACGAAGTCACCGAAGCCACGCTGCGTTCGCTGTTCGGCGCACTGTATGAGCAGAATGTCGTGCTCGAAGGCACCATCCTGAAGGCCTCGATGGTCATCTCCGGCAAGGGCTGCGAAGAGCAGGCCAGCGTGGAGGAAGTGGCCGAGTCCACCGTGATGTGCCTGAAGTCGACCGTGCCGGCGATCCTGCCGGGCATCGTGTTCCTGTCCGGCGGCCAGACCGACGAGCAGTCCACCGCCCACCTCAACGAGATGCACCAGCTCGGCAACCTGCCGTGGCCGCTGAGCTTCTCGTATGGCCGTGCGATGCAGCAGGCTGCGCTGAAGCTGTGGGCCAAGGACATGACCGGCAACGTTGCCAAGGCGCAGCAGATCATCTATGAGCGCGCCAAGGAAAACGGCCTGGCCGCACTGGGCAAGTGGAAGGGTTGATCGCCGTGTCGGCCGCCTTGCGGCCGGATCGAACGTAGCAAAGAGAACGCCGGCAGCGATGCCGGCGTTTTCGTTTGCGTGGACCGCGCTGCGCCTGCGTACCTGCCCAAATGCAACGAGCGCCTCGCGGCGCTCGTCATCCCTACCTTCTGCATCCCGAGCGTCAGGCGGCAGCGGTTTCCTGCGCGGCCAGGGCTTGCTGGTAGGCCTTGAACGTCGCTTCGTTATAGGCCACCAGCACGATGTGCTTGGGCACCTTGTGCGAGCGCTGCCAGTCGCGGGTTTCGGTCACGGCGATGCGTGCGGCCTGGTACAGCGGATAGCCGTAGATCCCGCAGCTGATGGCCGGGAACGCGATCGAGTGCAGCATCATCTGCTCGGCCAGTTTCAACGATTGCCAGTAGCAGTTGGCCAGTTGTTCCGGTTCGTTGTGCTTGCCATCGCGCCAGACCGGGCCGACGGTATGAAAGACATGCCGCGCCTTGAGGTCGAACCCGTCGGTGATGCGGATTTCGCCGGTGGGGCAGCGCACGCCCGGACGCACCTGCGGCAACGCTTCGCAGGCCTGCAGCAGGCGCGGGCCGGCTGCGCGATGGATGGCGCCATCCACGCCGCCACCGCCCAGCAATGATTCGTTGGCGGCGTTGACGATGACGTCAACGTCGAGTTCGGTGATGTCGCCTTGCCAGACTTCGATCTTCATAGCGCGATAATTATGGGATTTGCATGAGGAACGCGTGATGGGGCGCGCGTTGCGGAACGGGCACGCTATCGCCCATTCATCTCACCTGCTGCGATTGCCGGAAACGGCTGTGGCGGTTGCGCTAACGGAGGCTTGAGAACACCCCGATGCGATCGATCGGCTCAATCGCCGGCCAGCCGTATCACCGACGCTCGGGCACCTACGGCCTGCGCCGCACGCGCGCACAACAGGCGCTGTAGTGGCGGCTGAATTCGTCACCCAGACGCGCTTCTTCAACGGAATCGCATACCGCAGAAGGTCAGGGGCGATGCCCGGGTGGACCCACAAGCAAACAGGCCGCGCTATGGGCGCGGCCTGTGCGTGCAAATCGACGACGTGATCGATCAAGGCAGACCGGCCAGCCAATCGTCGTCGGAACCTTCGTTGATGTCGGCAAACAGCGGCGTGGAGAAATAGCGCTCGCCGGTATCGGGCAGCATCGCCAGCACCACTGCGCCGGGCGCCGCGCCTTCGGCCACGCGCAATGCGGTGGCGACAGTGGCGCCGCCGGAGATGCCGGTGAAGATGCCTTCTTCGGCGGCCAGGCGGCGCGCCACGGTGATCGCGTCGGTGTCTTCCACGCTCAGCACGTCGTGGGCGACCTCGCGGTTGAGCACTTCCGGCACGAAGTCCGGGGTCCAGCCCTGGATCTTGTGCGGCTTCCAGTCCTGGCCCTGCAACAGCGCAGCGCCAGCCGGCTCGGTGGCGGTGATGCGTACTTCCGGGCGGGCCACGCGCAGCACTTCGCCCACGCCGGTGAGCGTGCCACCGGTGCCCCAGCCGGTGACGAAATGGTCCAGCCGGAGCCCGGCGAAGTCGCGCAGGATTTCCGCGGCGGTGGTGTTGCGGTGGTAGGCCGGATTGGCCGGGTTGGCGAACTGGCTGGCCAGGAACCAGCCATGCTGCTCGGCCAGTTCCCTGGCCTTGCGCACCATGCCGCTGCCGCGCTCGGCCGCCGGGGTCAGGATCACCTTGGCGCCATAGGCGCGCATCAGCTTGCGGCGTTCGATGGAGAAGGTTTCCACCATCGTGGCGACGAACTTGTAGCCGCGCGCGGCGGCCACCATCGCCAGCGCCACGCCGGTATTGCCGGAGGTGGCCTCGACGATGGTGTCGCCGGGCTTGAGCAGGCCGCGCTGTTCGGCATCGAGGATGATCGCCAGCGCCAGGCGGTCCTTGACCGAGCCGCCCGGATTGAACGACTCGACCTTGACGTACAAGGTCACGTGTTCCGGAGCGAGGCGATGGAGTTTGACCACCGGGGTACGGCCGATGGTGTCGAGGATGTTGTCGTACAGGGCCATGGGGTCTCCGTCGGAATCAGGCTGCGTGGGCGAGTGTGGGCGCGTCGGGCGTTGCGATGGGTGAGTGCGGGGACGGGGGCGCGCTCAACGGCGCGGCGCCGAACCAGTGCAGGCTGGCGGCCAGCCCGGCGACCTCGCCCAGGATCAGCAGGGCTGGCGCACGCACCGCGTGCTGCTGCGCGGTGGCGGCCAGGCCGGCGAGCGTGCCGGTGATCACGCGTTGCTGCGGGCGCGAGCCGTTTTCCACCAGCGCGAACGGAGTGGTCGGCGCGCGACCTGCCTGCAGCAGGCGCTGCTGGATGCTCTCCAGGCCGGCCACGCCCATGTAGAAGGCCAGGGTCTGGCGTTCCTGGCCAAGCGCCTGCCAGTCCAGTGTGTCGAGCGAATCCTTGCAGTGCGCGGTGATCAGCCGCAGCGATTGGGCATGGTCGCGATGGGTGAGCGGAATGCCGGCGTAGGCGGCGCAGGCGACCGCGGCGGTGATGCCGGGGATGACCTGGAAGCCGATGCCGTGCGCGCGCAGGAATTCCAGCTCTTCGCCGCCGCGGCCGAACACGAACGGGTCCCCGCCCTTCAGCCGCACCACGCGGCGCCCGGCGCGCGCGTGCTCGCGCATCAGTGCATGGATCTGTTCCTGGCGCGTGCTGTGGCCCTGGGCGGCCTTGCCGACTTCCACGCGCAGGGCGTCGCGCCGGGCCAGTTGCAGGATCTGTGGGCTGACCAGGCGATCGTAGAGCAGCACATCGGCCTGGCGCAGCGCACGCAGGGCATGCCGGGTGAGCAGGCCGGGGTCGCCGGGGCCGGCACCGACCAGGGTCACGCTGCCGGGGGAAAGCTGGCCGACCCTGGTGCGGGGCGCCGGCGACCGCGCAGGTTGGGCGTCCGAAGCGGCGGGTGCGGCGTCGTGGGTGAGCAGGCGCCGCGCGCTGGCCGCGGCGCGCAGCGCGTCGTTGAGGTCGGGCGCAGTGCTGGCGGCGATGGTGAGCCAGACCGGTTGATCGGGCAGGTCCAGCCAGGCCGGCTCGAACCGTCCCACCAGCCAGCGCAGCCGCCCGGCCTGCGCCCAGGCGCGCAGCTGCGGGCTGAGTTCCGGTGCGCCCACCAGCGGCAGTGCGCCGGCCTGCAGCAACGCGGCGGTGGCGTGCTCGGCCTCGGCGCCGCCGCCGATCACCAGGACGGCACGGCCACGCAGGTCGGCAAGAAGCGGGAACACAGAGGGCACGGACAGCGCATCGAGAGGGGAGGGCCAGACCGTAACGCCGGCATATAGCCGTCGGAAATGACTTCATACACCCTGAAAATAGCGTTCGGTTATAAGCTGGCCTGCAGAACTCCTCTACAGTCGAGTTCCTCGTGGCGCCTCGCGCTTTTTTGGATATAAGCCCATGACGCTGACCCAACTTCGTTATCTGGTCGCCATCGCCGATGCCGAGCTCAACATCACGCTCGCGGCCGCGCGCGTGCATGCGACCCAGCCCGGTCTGTCCAAGCAGCTCAAGCAGCTGGAGGACGAGCTGGGCTTTCTGCTGTTCGTGCGCAAGGGGCGTAGCCTGGATGCGGTGACACCGGCCGGCGTGGAAGTGATCGAGCGCGCGCGCTCGGTGCTGTCGGAAGCCAACAACATCCGCACCTATGCGGCCAACCAGCGCCGCGAGAGCCAGGGCCAGCTGACCCTGACCACCACCCATACCCAGGCGCGCTTCGTGCTGCCGCCGGCGGTGGCGCAGATCAAGCACGCCTATCCGCAGGTCAGCGTGCATCTGCAGCAGGCCGCCGAAAGCGCGGCGCTGGACCTGCTCAGCCAGGGCGATGCGGATATCGCGGTGGTCAGCACCGCCGGTGGCGAACCGAGCGCCGGCATCGCGGTGCCGCTGTATCGCTGGCGTCGGCTGGTGATCGTGCCGCGCGGCCATCCACTGGACCAGGCACGTGCCGCGCCGGACATGCAGGCCCTGTCTCAGCACCCGTTGATCAGCTACGAATCCTCCACGCGGCCCGGCTCCTCGCTGCAGCGCGCGTTCGCGCAGGTCGGGCTGGAGCCGAGCATCGCGCTGACCGCGCTGGATGCGGACCTGATCAAGACCTATGTGCGCGCCGGCCTCGGCGTTGGCCTGGTGGCGGAGATGGCGGTCAGCGCCAGCGACGAGGACCTGCGCGCCTGGCCGGCACCGGCGCCGATCGCCGAGTGCATCGCCTGGGCGGTGCTGCCGCGCGACCGCGTGCTGCGCGACTACGCGTTGGACCTGGTGCATGTGCTGGCGCCGCAGATCGACAAGCGCGACCTGCGCCGCGTGCTGGACGGCAACCAGGCCCCGGCCTGGCCATTGCCGCCGACCTGGGAATCCCTGACCCAGACCATTACCAGCTGAAACGCCTGTCGAAGATTGCAGCGCGCATCGACCACGCTTGCTCACGACGTCTGCGGGGTTTGCGAGAGGGCTTCGTCACTGAGGGGCGCTTGCGCGCGTACCGGCATGGGACACGCCGCAAGTACGTCCATGTAGGCTCTGGCGCGGCATCCATGCCGCTCAAGGTCCCACACCGGCACGCGCGCAAGCACCACCGATTGGTGTCGGTGGCTGCAGGAGAAGCGAAAGCATTGCTTGCCTATCAGCGGACGTGAGGAGTGAAGGTGCCGCGCTCGGCCATTCCCGCACCCACCTCTGCACGGTCTTGTGCGAATACTTCGGTCACTGAAAGGCGCTTGCGCGCGTACCGGCATGGGACACGCCGCAAGTACGTCCATGTAGGCTCTGGCGCGGCATCCATGCCGCTCAAGGTCCCACACCGGCACGCGCGCAAGCACCACCGGGTGTTGTCGATGGCTGCAGGTAAAGCAGGGGCATTGCCTGCCAGTCAGCTGCGGTGACGAGTTGAGGCGTGATGCCGCGTCCGGTTGCGCCACCGCGCATCGATCGCCCCCGCAGGCGATGGCTGCCGGTGTTGGTTGCGGGCGCTTGCGCGCGTACTGGCATGGGACACGCCGCAAGTACGTCCATGTAGCAACTGTGCAACTGCGTCACGCTGGCTGTCAGTGTTCGGAATCGATGGCGACAGTTCGTACACTGCGGTCTGCATGCAGGGTGTACCGACCCGGTTCACTGCACGTGCTCCCCGTTCGCCACTGTGAGGCGCTGAAACCGATGACCGAGCCCCTGCGTCCACCACTGAGCCGGCTGTGGTTACCCGATCAGGATGGCGGCATGGCGTTGCAGCTGTCGGCAAGCATCGAGGGACGCGAGCATGCGGTACTGACGGTATTGGCTGATGCCCGGGACGAGTCGCTCTGGGTGGCAGTGCAGGCCGATGGCACCCAGGTGCAGATTCCGCTGGCGGTGTTGCGCCAGTTGCTGGAGGTTGCGGCAGACGAGGTGCATTCGGCGGACTGGTTCGCACGCCAGGATGCGGCCGATTCGGAGGATTGAGACGGTCGACGGTAATCGGCGAAAGCCATCGCAATGCTGCGCCGCAGCGCCCGCTTTCCGGAAAAACCATCGTGTTATCAATGGCCTGGCCAATCACCTGCGCTGACTGGAATGCATGCTGTCAGTGATTCTCCCTACAGGTGTCAGGGTGGCCGCGGCGGTGTGGTCTGGCCGCATCAAGTTGGACGCTGCGCTGTCGTAAATCCTTGTAGCAACCATGACGCGACACGCTCGAACGTCTAGGGGTGGACGGCGCAGGACCGGCGATGCGGGACATCGCATGGCCGGTCTGTTTGTCGGTGTCGTCAAGCGGTTGCCAGCGCTGTCGCAACACCGTTGCGCGAGGCTGCGCACGGGAACGACCGGCGCACCCGGGTCCCTGGGGAGAGACCTGGCGTGCTTGGCGGCGGAGTCGGGTCGGGAGCCCGGGTCCGCCTTTTTTTTGCGCTATCGACCGGAGCGTGCCGGTCTGCGCAGCGCTGGCAAGCCAGCGCTATCTGCTGCGCGGTGGCGGCGGTCTGGCGCGGCGCTGCCGAGCGCCGTTGTCAGGCCAGCGGGATGCGCACCGAAAAGCAGGTGCCGCCGCTTGGGCGGGGGCGCACATCCACTTCGCAGCCCAGGGTTTCGGCGGTGCGGTGCACGATCCACAGGCCGATGCCCAGCCCGTCGCTGCGCGGGTCGGCCTGGCGGAAGGCCTGGAACACCTGTTCGGGGTGGTCCAGGTTCAGGCCGATGCCGCTGTCGATGATTTCCACCACCGCATGGCCGGGGCGCCGCCGGACGCCGACCAGCACGCGCCCGCGTTCGGTGTACTTGACCGCATTGCCGATCAGGTTGCCGAGCAAGGTGGTCAGCAGCGTGGGATGGCTGCGCACGCGTAGCGAGGTGGGTACATGGCGCAAGGCCAGGCACTTGTCGATCGCCGGTTGCCGCCACACGCCCAGCACCGCATGCAGTACATCTTCCAGTGCCAGCGGCTGCAGATCCGGCGAGGCGGTCTCGCTGGCGGCGGCCAGGGTGGCCAGCTCGTCGAGGTTGCGTGCCACCAGATTGATCGCATCGCGCGCGGTGACCAGGGTCGGGATGGAATCGACGTTGGCATGCCGGCGCATCTTGTCGATGGCATAGGCGGCGGTACGCAGCGGGGTCTTCAGGTCGTGCCCGGCGATGGCCATCAGGCGACTGCGGTAGCGGTCGGACTCTTCGGCCACCTGCAGCGCGCGGCGCAGCTCCAGCTGCGCCATGGTCTGGCGCGCCAGTGCGCGCAGCGCATCGACCTGTTCGTCGCTGAGTTGGCGCGGCTGCCGGTCGAGCACGCAGACCGTGCCCAGCGGGAGGCCTTCGCTGGTCTTGAGCACGGCACCGGCATAGAAATGCAGCGGTGCCTCGCCGGTCACCAGCGGATTGCGTGCGAAGCGCACATCCTGGCGAGTGTCCGGCACCACCAGCACGTCGCTGTCGAGCAACGCATGCGCACACATCGACTTGAACAGCGGTGTTTCGCGCTCGCCCATGCCGATTTCGCTCTTGAACCACTGCCGGTCGGCATCCACCAGGCTGATCAGCGCGATCGGGGTCTGGCAGATGATCGAGGCCAGCCTGGTGATGTCTTCGAACGCGGCCTCGCGCGGCGTGTCGAGAATGCCGTAGCTGCGCAGCGCCTGCAGGCGCAATGCCTCGCTCGGCGGCTTGGCAGCGCAGGGAAGGGGCTCGGCCGCTTGATCGGACAGGACGGTGCTCATGCGCGCGCAGGATGACTGGAGTGATGTACAAGCATAGGGCATGCCAGGGCCGGCCACGTAGGCGCTGTCATGTCCACTGCCGGAACTGTGACTACCGGCCTCGACAACCGCCGTGCATGGTCTTCCACGGTTGCCCCTGTGTGTCGGCGCGGTTCGGGGGCGGACGTGGACTCCGCCACCGGCCCTTGTGGTGGGCAGGGTGAGCGGTGCCGACGGGTGCGACATGCGGTCGCGCACCGGCCGCCACCATCGCCCCCGCGGCATGTGGCGGCTTACACTCGCGCAATGCCCTCGCTCCGTCGCCACCCCTGCCTGCATCTGCTTGCCTGTCTGGCAGTGCTGCTGATGCTGGTGGCGCCGCTGATCAGCCGCTGGAGCCAGGCGCCGTCGGTCGAGCCGATGTGCATGAGCGGGCCGGTGCTGGACGCGGGCGGTTCGCTGCATGCGGATCATCAGGCCCTGCCGGCACAGGCAGCCGCGCATCAGCATCCCACCGCTGCATCGCCAGACAAGCCGCACACCGGCGAACACGCCACCACCCACGGCGAAGCCTGCGATTACTGCGTGCTGGCCGCGCGCCTGCTGCCGTGGCTGGCGCTGTTGGTGTTGTCCCTGCTGCACCGGCTGCCGGCGCCAGCGCCGGTGCACCGGCAGGCACGCCCGGCAACGATGGTGCGTTGGGCCGCACTCGGGGCACGTGGGCCGCCGTTGCACGCGTGAGTCTGGCCCCATTGCGGGCGTCCGCTGCGGTGGATCGATTGCGTGCCCGATCGTCTGGCACGCCTGCACGCAGCTGCACGGACGCCCCGTCTTCCTGAAGTGATGCCTGTGCCCGCCGTCATGCCGCGGCGCACGGCAGTGTTGCCGTGCCGGCACGGCAAAGGGGTGGTCATGTGGTTGCGATTATTGAAAACGCTGTGGTGCGCGCCATCGCTGGCGCTGGTGTGTGGGTCTGCCTGCGATGCGCAGGCGCAGGATGCGGCATTGACCCTGGGCAAGGTGCAGGTGAACGCGCAGCCGCAGCGCAGCCCGAGCGCGGCACGCGTGCTGAGTTCGGTGGATGTGATCGGAGGCGAGCTGCTGCATGATCAACACGTCGACTACAGCTGGGAGCTGCTGATGCGTGCGCCCGGCGTGCAGGTCACCCAGTTCCGCATGGGCACCGACGCGGGGCGGTTCTCGTTCCGCGGCTTCAATGGCGAGGGGCGGATCAATGCGGTGAAGCTGCTGATCGACGGCATCCCCAGCAACGACAACGCCGGCGGCATGCCGTATCTGGATGCCGTATTCCCGCAGGACATCAGCGCGATCGAGATCGTGCGCGGTACCAACGATGCGCGCTACGGTCTGCATGCGATCGCCGGCAGTGTGGATGTGCTGACCCGTACCGGCGGCAACGATGGCCGGCTGAGCGTGACGGCCGGCAGTTTCGGTGCGCGCGAGGTGCAGCTGGGCAAGGGTTTCGAACAGGGCGCGTGGAGCCAGAACTATGTGCTGGCCTGGCGCGACTCCGATGGCTATCGCGAGCATGCCGACGCGCGCAAACGCAGCGTGGCCGGCAAGTGGTTCTATACCGACCCCGGTGGCGCATTCCGTGCCGGGCTCACCACGCGGTACTACGACAATCATGCGCTGGAGGCGGGTTATCTGGATGCAGCCACTGCGCGTGCGGCGCCACGCAGTTCGCCGGGCTATGCGCAGGACGATCGCAGCGAACGCCAGCTGCGGCAGACCGCGTTGCATGCGGACGGCACACTGGGTGCCGCTGCGCAGTGGAGCGCCAAGGCCTACCAGAACGACTACCGCAATCGGCGTTGGGTGCGCTTTTCCGCCGCCGGCCTGCAGCAGGAACGCGATACCGACGAAACCCACCGCGGCCTGCTGTTGCGCGGCAACTGGCAGCCGGATTGGGGCGCGCTGGCGGCCAATCTCGAAGCCGGCGTGGACGCGCAATGGCAGGACAATCAGTCGCAGCGTTACCGCACCGTGGCACGGGTGCGGGGTGCGCAACTGCGTGACTGGGAGTACACCCTGCGCACGCGCGGCGCCTATGTGCAGGCGGTGCTGACGCCGATCGAGCGGCTGCAGCTGGTGCCCGGCTATCGCATCGACCGCGTCGCTGGGCAGCTGCACGATGTGCGTGCCGGTATTTACGCACCGACCTACGACTACGGCACCATCAAACAGCCCAAGTTCAGTGCCAGCTACCGGTTGGCCGGGCAGAGCAGCGCGTACGCCAACTGGGGGCGGACGTTCCAGATCGGCAGCGGCGATGGTGCGTACCGGCGCCAGCCCGGCAATCTGGGCCCGTCGATCAACGACGGTTGGGAAGCCGGCTTCAAGTTCGCGCCATCGGCGGTGATGGACGGCCGCCTGGCGTATTGGGAGCAACGCGCCTCCGGCGAAGTGGCCACCATTCTGGGTGTCAATGGCGTGGCCGGTGCCGGCGATGTGGCCAATGTCGGGCGCACGCTGCGCCGCGGCTGGGATGCGCAACTGAACCTGCAGCCGGCCGAACACTGGCGGGCCTGGATGTCGTATGCGCGGCAAAAGGCCAGCATCGCCACGCCCGACCCGAGTGCGCCGGCCACGCGCGGCAAGGAGATCGAGAACGTGCCGCACTGGCTGGCCACCGCCGGGCTGGAGTGGCAGCTCACTGCGGCCCTGCAGCTGAGCGCCTGGGGCACTGCGCAGGGCGATTATTATCTGGAGCGCAGCAATACGCTGGGCCGCACCGGTGGTTACGCCCTGCTCAATCTGGGCGCGCGCTGGAATGTGGATGCGCACAATGCGCTCAGCCTGCAGTTGCGCAATGTCACCGATCGCGCCTACGTCTACGCGTGGTACGACACAGGCAGTTCCGGCTATTCGCCTGGCGATGGACGTGCGCTGTCGCTGTCGTGGGACTGGAGCTTCTGATGCGCGCGATCATGGTCGATGACAGCGTCACCGAACCGCGCCGGGATGGCCGCTGGCGCTTCTATCGCGCGGTGTGGCGCTGGCATTTCTATGCCGGCTTGCTGGTGTTGCCCTTCATCGTCTGGCTGGCGCTGACCGGTGCGGCGTTTCTGTACCAGGATGCGATCGACCGCAGCGTGCACCACGGCTTGAAGGTCGTGCCGGTAGGCGAGGCGCGGGTGCCTGCGCAACGCCTGGTCGATGTGGCGCAGCGCAGGTATGGCGGCACCCTGTTTCGTTACACCACGCCCAGCCGCGCCGATGCCAGCGCCGAGATCGGACTGGTCGATACGCACGGTGCGCGGCAGGTGGTGTATGTCGACCCCTACCGCGCACGCGTGCTTGGCACGCTGCCCGAGCATGGCACGCTGGGCTGGACGATTCGCCGGCTGCACAGTCTCGCCCTGGTCGGGCCGTCCGCGCGCGGGTTGATCGAAATGGCGGCCGGCTGGGCGATCGTGCTGGTGCTCACCGGCGTGTATCTGTGGTGGCCGCGTGGGCGCCGCGGTGGGGTGGTCAGCGTACGCGGCAAGCCCGCGCAACGGCTGTTCTGGCGCGATCTGCATGCGGTCACCGGCGCGGGCGTCGGTGCTGTGTTGCTGTTCCTGGCACTGACCGGGATGCCATGGTCGTGGCTGTGGGGCGCGCAGGTCAATCGCTGGGTCAACGGGCAGGACTTCGGCTACCCGGCCGGTCTGCGGGTGCAGCAGCCGATGTCGCAACAGCGCTTGTCCGAGACGACCGATCCGGCGTGGTCGTTGCGGCAGGCGCGCGTGCCGGAATCTGTGGTGCCTGGGCGTGGAGCCGTGGGGGTGGATGAGGGTCTGCATGACGGGCGGGCGGGTGTGACGCTGGCGGATGCGGAACACACGGAACACACGGAACAGCCAAGCCCGTCAGAACACGCGGTGCAGTCGGAACATGCCGCCCACGGCGGCACCGGTCATGTCGCAGCGCCGGGGGACGGTGCAATCGGGCTGGATGCGGCGATGGCGAGCTTCGACGCACTCGGCATCGTGCCGGGCTACAGCGTCTCGCCGCCACATGGTGCCGCCGGCGTGTACACCGCTTCGGTGTATCCGGCCGACCTGCAGCATCAGCGCGTGATCCATCTGGATCAGTACAGCGGCGCGGTGCTGCTGGACATGCGCTATCGCGATTACGGGCCGGTCGGACGCGCGCTGGAATGGGGCATCAACGTGCATCTGGGTCAGCAATACGGCACGGCCAATCAGCTGATCCTGTTGCTGGCGTGCGCGGCCATCGTGCTGCTGTGCGTGAGCGCGGCGGTGATGTGGTGGAAACGTCGCCCGGTCGGCGGCCTGGGCGTGCCGCCGTTGCCGGCAGATCCGCGCACGCTGCGCGGTCTGCTGGTGCTGCTGGCGATCTGCGGGCTGATCTTCCCGCTGGTCGGGGCGTCGTTGGTGCTGATGTGGTTGCTGGATCGCTACTGGATGCAGCGCAACCAGGCGCGTGTTCCCGTGCCATGAGCACGTGTGCGTCACCTCGATGCGCTGTGGACTCGCCGAGGCAGGGACGCGCTCGGCGGTGGGTGCATCGGCAAACTCGACGCATGGTGGTGCATGCAAGCTTCGTAACGAGCGCGCGATGCGTGGTGCTCAGATGTCCTCGTGGATGCCGCACTCGCGCTTCAGCCCGAAGAAGCGCGTGTCTTCTTCGCGCATGCCCGGTTCCCAGCGGCGCGTGGTGTGGAAGTCGCCGATGGACACGTAGCCTTGTTCCCACAGCGGGTGATACGGCAGGTCGTGCGCCTGCAGGTACTGCCACACGTCGCGGTCGGTCCAGTCGGCAATCGGGCTGACCTTGTAGCGCTCGCCACGCTTTTGCACGATCGGCGTCTGTGCACGTCCGCCGGACTGGCTGCGGCGCAGGCCGGTGAACCAGGTGCCCACGTTGAGCTCGTCCAAGGCGCGGCGCATCGGCTCGACCTTGCGCAGGTTGTTGTACTGATCGATGCCGACCATGCCCTGTTCCCACAGGCGGCCGTGGCGCGCCTCCATCCAGGCACGGCTGACCAGCGGGCGATAGACCTTGAGGTTGAGGTTGAGCCGGTCGGCCAGCGCGTCGGCAAACCGGTAGGTTTCCGGGAACAGGTAGCCGGTATCGACCAGGATCACCGGAATGTCCGGGCGCTGCCGGGTGAGCAGGTGCAAGGTGACCGCCGACTGGGCGCCAAAACTGGACGACAGCGCGGCCTCCTGCGGGCCGTGCTGCAGTGCCCAGGCCACGCGCTCGTCGGCGTGCAGGCCCTCCAGCTGCGCGTTGAGCGCGTCCAGGTCGTCCAGCGCGGATGCAGTGATCGATGCAGCGGGCAGCGCGGTCATGCGAGCAGTTCCAGGTCGAGGTGACGGTGTGTGGGGTAGGGCGGCAGCGCGATTAGGCCGCTGCGGTGCAGGAAGTCGCCAAAGCCTTCGTCACCGGCCTGGTCGCGTTCGGTTGCATAACGCGCCAGCAGCGGCTCGAGCGCGGCGAGGATGTCCGCTTCGGTGATGTTTTCGCGGTACAGCGTGTTCAGGCGCTGGCCGCGGCGATCGCCGCCCAGCATCAGGTTGTAGCGGCCCGGTGCCTTTCCCACCAGCGCGATCTCGGCCAGATACGGGCGCGAGCAGCCATTCGGGCAGCCGGACAGGCGCAGCACGATCGGGGTGTCGGCCAGTCCGTGCTGTTCCAGCACCGGCTGCAACGCCGCGCTGAAGTCGGGCAGGTAACGTTCGGCCTCGGCCATCGCCAGGCCGCAGGTCGGCAGCGCCACGCAGGCCATTGCGCCACGTGCCAGCGCGGTGGGCGCGCGATTGCCGGCATCCAGGCCGTATTGGGCGACCAGGGCATCGATGCGTGCGCGCTCGCTGGCCAGCACCCCGGCGATGACCAGGTTCTGGTTGGGCGTCATGCGGAACTGGCCGACGTTCAATTGCGCAATCGCCCGCAGGCCGCTCAGATGTGCGGCGGTGTCGGTATCGGCGATGCGCCCGGCCGGCAAAGCCAGGGTCAGATGCGACAGGCCGTCGTCGCCCTCGACCCAGCCGTAGCGGTCACCGTTGTGCTCGAACGCGAACGGCCTGGCAGCTTGCAGCGCAACGCCGGCACGGCGTTCGATCTCGGCCACGATGATGTCCAGGCCATGATCGTCGATGGTGTACTTGAAGCGCGCGCGCTTGCGCACCGCACGGTTGCCGAAGTCGCGCTGGGTGGTGACCACGGCGGTGGCCACCTCCAGCAACTGGTCGCGGGTGACAAACCCGATGACATTGGCCACGCGCGGCCAGGTTTCCGCATCGCCGTGGCTGGCGCCCATGCCGCCGCCGATGCTGACGTTGTAGCCGAGCAACTCGCCCTCGCGCAGGATCGCGATGAAGCCCAGATCGTTGGCGAACACGTCCACATCGTTGAGCGGCGGCGCGGCGAAACCGATCTTGAACTTGCGCGGCAGATAACGGTCGCCGTAGATCGGCTCTTCTTCGCTGCCGGAGCCGGACACGCGCTCTTCGTCCAGCCAGATCTCGTAATACGCCCGGGTATTGGGCAACAGATGCTCGGACACCCGCGCGGCATCGGCATACAGCGTGGCATGCGCCTGCGACAGCAGTGGATTGGCGGCGACCTGCACGTTGCGATTGACATCGCCGCAGGCGGCCAGCGTGTCGATCAAGGTGGCATTGATCGCCTGCATGGTCGCCTTGAGTTCGCGCTTGATCACACCATGGAACTGGAATGCCTGGCGCGTGGTGATGCGCAGCGAATGATTGGCGTACCGCGTGGCGATGTCATCCAGCGCCAGCCATTGCGTGGGCGAGATCACCCCGCCCGGCGTACGCGTGCGGATCATGAACTGATACGCCGGTTCGAGCTTTTGCCGACGCCGCTCATCGCGGATATCGCGATCGTCCTGCTGGTAGCTGCCGTGGTACTTGATCAGGGTCTGATCGTCCTCGCGCAACGCCCCGGTCACCGCATCGGCCAGGCTCTGTTCCAGCGACCCGCGCAGACGGCGACTTTCGGATTTGATGTCTTCGACGGAGTGAGTCATGGGAATCGGGAGTCGGGAATGGGGAATCGTAAGAAGCGGCTTGGCATGCCGGGAGAATTCAGTTGCGGGCTGTACCGATTCCCGATTCCCCACTCCCGATTCCCGGCCCTAATAGACATCACGCGCATACCGCCCCTCCACCTGCAGCTGGGTGAGATACGCCGCGGCGGCTTCCGCATCCAGGGCGCCGTGGGTGGCGACGATGTCGAGCAGGGCGGCGTGCACATCCTTGCCCATGCCGATGGCGCCGCAGACGTACAGGTGCGCGCCGCCCTGCAGCCAGGCATAGACCTCGGCGCCGCGCGCGCGCAGGCGATGCTGCACGTAGATCTTTTCCGCCTGGTCGCGCGAGAACGCGACTTCCAGCGCGTGCAGTTCGCCGCGCTGCAAGGCCTGCTGCCATTCGGCCTGATAGAGGAAATCGGTATTGAAATGCTGGGCGCCGAAGAACAGCCAGTTGCGGCCCTTGGCGCCGGTTTCGGCGCGTTCCTGCACGAAGCCACGGAACGGCGCCACGCCGGTGCCCGGGCCGATCATCAGGATGTCGCGATCGGTATCGGCCGGCACCCGGAAGCGCGCGTTCGGCTCGATATAGACCGGCGCGGTGTCGCCTTCGCGCAGTGCGGCAAGAAAGCCGCTGGCCGAGCCCAGGTGCGCATGCCCGTGCGCCTGGTAGGTGAGTTCGTCCACCACCAGGTGCACTTCCTCGCCCACGCGCTTGCGGCTGGAGGCGATCGAGTACAGGCGCGGGGTGAGCGGACGCAGCGCGGCCAGTAGGCCGGCATGGTCCCAATCCGCCGGCCAGCGTCGCAGCACGTCGATCAGCTGGTGATCGGCGAGTAGTGACGCCAGGCCGGCGGTCTGGGTCGGGGTGAGCAGCGCCTGCAGCTCGTCGGCGCGTGCACGCTCGGCATGGGCGGCCAGCAGCGGCCGCGACAGCTTGGTCAGTTCGCGCCGGGTGGCCAGCCACTCGTGCAGGGCCAGCGTCTCTTCGCCGACGGTGACCGCGGCATGACCATCCAGGCGCAGCGTCTGCAGCACCGCATCCACCAGCGCGGGCGGATTGCGATGGCGGATGCCCAGCGCATCGCCGGGCTCGTAGCTCAGCCCGCTGCCTTCCAGCGAAAATTCCAGATGGCGCACGCGCTTGCTCGGCACGGCATAGACGCGGAACTGCGGGCCCTTGAAGTCGCGCCCGCTGATGATCTGGTTGGCCAGCAATTCGGCAGGGAAGGGTTGCTGATGCGACCACACCGGCGCGGCCGCGCTGCTGCGCAACGGCGTGATGGTGGCCGACGGCGGGCCGCTCTTGAGCTGTTCGCGTGCGTGCTTGAGCGCTTGTGCGCGCCAGGGCGCAGCGACGCTGTCGATATCCAGATCGGCTTCGCCGCGTGGCTGCACGCGGCTGCCGCCAAGTTCGGCCAGACGGTCGTCGATGCGGCGGGCGATGCCGCAGAATTCCGCGTAACTGGAATCGCCCAAGCCCAGCACCGCGTACCTGAGCTCGGGCAGCTTGGGCGCGCGGCGGCTGGCCAGGAATTCCACCAGCCCGATCGCATCGTCCGGCGGGTCGCCCTCGCCCTGGGTGCTGATGACCACGTAGAGCAGCCGTTCGCTGGCCAGCTCGCGGGTGGGGTACTGGTCGGCGCGCAGCAGGCGCACGCTCAGGCCGGCGGCCTCGGCCTCGGCTACCAGCTGCTCGGCTTCCCGGCGGGCATTGCCTGTCTGGCTGCCGTACAGCACGGTCAGGCGCTGGCTCTCCTGCGCCGGCGCATGCGGCTGGCCGCCCGGCAGCACCGCCAGCGAGCGCGGCGGCTGGCCCTGCGCCAGCCCGGCGGTATAGCCGGACAGCCACCACAGCGACGCGGCATCCAGGCCGTCGACCAACCGTTCCAGCAGCGCCTTGCGCTCGTCGGGCAAGGGGCTGGGCGGTAGCGCGGAACTGGCGGCGGTCATTCGGATCCAGGGCGGTTGATGAGACCAGCGATGTTAGGGATGCGTTGCCGCGGCCAGAAAGGATGAGCCGTTATCGCGTTATGCCGGCCGCTTATTTGGGTGCGGGCGGCCGGCGCCACACACTGCGGCGCCTTGCCCTACCATCGGCTGGTCTGCCCCGCCGACGCCCACGACACCCCGATGACCCTGTTGCCCCTGTCACACCTGGATCGGCTCGAGGCCGAAAGCATCCATATCCTGCGCGAGGTCGCCGCCGAATTCCGGGCCCCGGTGATGCTGTATTCGGTGGGCAAGGACAGCTCGGTGCTGCTGCACCTGCTGCTCAAGGCCTTCGCGCCGTCGCCGCCACCGATCCCGCTGCTGCATGTGGACACGCGCTGGAAGTTCGGCGAGATGATCGCTTTCCGCGACCGCCGCGCGGCCGAGACCGGCGTGGACCTGCGCGTGCACATCAATCCCGACGGTATCGCCCAGGACGTCGGCCCGATCAGCCACGGTGCGGCGGTACATACCGACATCATGAAGACCCAGGGCCTGAAGCAGGCGCTGGAGCAGGGCGGTTTCGATGCGGCGATCGGCGGGGCGCGCCGCGACGAGGAGAAATCGCGCGCCAAGGAGCGCGTGTTCTCGTTCCGCAATACGCGGCATCGCTGGGACCCCAAGAATCAGCGCCCGGAGCTATGGAACCTGTACAACGCGCGCACCAGGCCCGGCGAAAGCGTGCGCGTGTTTCCGCTGTCCAACTGGACCGAGCTGGATATCTGGCTGTACATCTATCGCGAGGCGATCCCGGTGGTGCCGCTGTACTTCGCCGCGCCGCGCCCGGTGGTGGAGCGCGACGGCGCCTGGATCATGGTCGACGACGACCGCCTGCCGTTGCACCCGGGCGAGACGCCGCAACTGCGCTCGGTGCGTTTCCGTACGCTGGGCTGCTATCCGCTGACCGGCGCGATCGAATCGACCGCAGACACGCTGGAAGCGGTAATCGCCGAAATGCTGGTCAGCACCAGCTCCGAACGCCAGGGCCGCATGATCGACCATGCGCCAGGTGCGTCGATGGAGCAGAAGAAGCTTGAGGGGTATTTTTGATGGGCAGGGAATCGGGATTGGGGAATGGGGATTCGCAACAGCAGTTTGCTGCAGACGTTACGACGGAGGAGGACGCCTTTGCGATTCCCGATTCCCGAATCCCGATTCCCGGCGCCATCGGCGCCTACCTGCATCAACACGAATCCAAGCCGCTGCTGCGCTTCATCACCTGCGGCAGCGTGGACGATGGCAAGAGCACGCTGATCGGGCGGTTGCTGTACGACAGCAAGCGCCTGTTCGACGATCAGCTTGCCGCGCTGCAGAGCGATAGCCGCCGGCATGGCACGCAGGGCGAGGGTATCGACTATGCGTTGTTGATGGACGGGCTGGCCGCCGAGCGCGAGCAGGGCATCACCATCGACGTGGCGTATCGCTATTTCGATACCGACCGGCGCAAGTTCATCGTCGCCGACTGCCCCGGGCACGAGCAGTACACGCGCAACATGGCCACCGGTGCCTCCACCGCCGATGTGGCGGTGGTGCTGGTGGATGCGCGCAAGGGGCTGCTGGCGCAGACGCGCCGGCACAGCTACATCGTGTCGTTGCTGGGCATCGGCCACGTGGTGCTGGCGGTCAACAAGATGGACCTGGTGGACTACGACGCGCAGGTGTTTGCCGACATTGCCGAGGGCTATCGCGCGCTGGCCGCACAGTTGGGCATTGCCGATGTGCAATGCATTCCGTTGTCGGCACTGGCTGGCGACAACCTGTCCAGCCCATCGACGCGGATGCCCTGGTACCGCGGTCCGCATCTGCTGCAGCATCTCGACACCGTGCACGTGCAGACGCCGGAAGCCGGCAGCGGCTTCCGGCTGCCGGTGCAGTGGGTCAATCGTCCCCACCAGCACTTTCGTGGCTATGCCGGCACCATCGCGGCCGGGCAGGTGCGCGTGGGCGATGCCGTGGTGGTGGTGCCGTCCGGGCGCCGCACGCAGGTGGCTTCGGTGCTGGATGCCAACGGCGAGGTGGCCAGCGCACGCGCCGGCCAGGCGGTCACGTTGACCTTGCGCGAGGAGATCGACATCAGCCGCGGCGACATCATCGCCGCCGTCGACGACCCGCCGGAAGTAGCCGACCAGTTCGCCGCGCATCTGCTGTGGATGGACGATGCCGCCTTGCTGCCGGGCCGCCCGTACTGGCTCAAGATCGGCACGCGTAACGTCACCGCGAGCATCAGCGAGATCAAGCACAAGGTCGATGTGAACACGCAGGAGCGGCTGGCCGCCAAGCGGCTGGAGCTCAATGAAGTGGGCTACTGCAATCTGGCCCTGGACGAGCCGATCGCGTTCTCGCCGTATGCGCGCAACCGCGTGCTGGGCGGCTTCATCCTGATCGACCGGCAGAGCAATGCCACCGTGGCCGCCGGCACGCTGGAGTTCGCGCTGCGCCGCGCCGGCAACGTGCACTGGCAGCATCTGGACGTGGATCGCGCCGCGCGTGCGCGCATCAAGGGCCAGGCGCCGCGCGTGCTGTGGTTCACCGGCTTGTCGGGCGCGGGCAAATCCACGGTCGCCAACCTGGTCGACAAGCGCCTGCATGCGCTGGGCTATCACACCTTCATCCTGGACGGCGACAACGTGCGCCACGGGCTCAACCGCGACCTGGGCTTCACCGACGAAGACCGGGTGGAAAACATCCGCCGCGTGGCCGAGGTGGCGCGGCTGATGGCCGATGCCGGCCTGATCGTGCTGGTGAGCTTCATCTCGCCGTTCCGTGCCGAGCGGCAACTGGCGCGCGAGCGGTTCGACGACGGGGAATTTGTCGAAGTGTTCGTGGACGTGCCGCTGGCGGTCGCCGAGGCGCGCGATGTGAAGGGGCTGTACCGCAAGGCACGGGCCGGGCAGATTCCCAACTTCACCGGCATCGATTCGCCCTACGAGGCACCGGAGGCGCCGGAGATCCATCTTCACGCCGATGGTGAGAACGTGGAGGCGCTGGCGCGCCATGTGCTCGAGTTCCTCGACTTGGAACGCTGACCAGCGCATCGCGCCGACGACAGCAAGGGTCTTTGGTCATGGTGCAAAGCACGCCCTTTCTGTCAACTCCATGGCGGCTAGGTCGTTAAACTTTCGACGTACCCCGCCAGGATGTTCTGATGCTTGTTCGACCCAGCGCGCGTTTCGGCGCAGCGCTCTTGTTGGCCGTCACGCTGGCCGGTTGCAGCCGTCAGGCCGCCGCGCCGGCCGCCGCCAAACCCATCCCGGTCTCTGTGCAGGCGGTGACCACCCAGCCCTGGAACTCGACCGTGCAGTCGATCGCCACCGTGCGTGCGCGCGAATCGGTGGCGCTGACCGCCGCAGTGAGCGATGTGGTGGAGCAGGTCAACTTCGACAGTGGCGACGAGGTCAAGGCCGGGCAGCTGCTGCTGCGGCTGCGCGGCAACTCGCAGCAGGCGGCGCTGACCGCGGCCCAGGCCACCTTCGAGGAAACCGACCAGCTGTACCGGCGCCAGTTGAGCCTGGTTGGCCAGCAGCTGGTGGCCAAGTCCACTGTCGATACGCAACGCGCGCTGCGCGATGCCGCGCAGGCGCGCGTGCAGCAGATGCGCGCGGAGATCACCGACCGCGAGGTGCGTGCGCCGTTCTCCGGCGTGCTCGGCATCCGCCAGATCAGCCCGGGCTCGTTGATCACCTCCAGCACGGTGATCGCCACGCTGGACGATGTGGCGCGCATGTACGTGGACTTCCAGGTACCGGAATCGCAGTTCGGGCTGGTGCAGCTCGGCAATACCGTCAACGGCACCGCGGCGGCGTACCCGGGCGAGCAGTTCGAAGGCGTGGTGGCGGCGATCGATTCGCGTATCGACGAGACCACCCGTTCGGTGACGGTGCGGGCGGATTTCCCCAACGGCGATCGCCGGCTGCGCCCGGGCATGTTGCTGGATGTGCGGCTGTTCCAGCCGGCGCGGCAGGCGGTGGTGATCCCGGAGATCGCGGTGGTGCAGGTGGGGCGCGAGTCCTACGTGTTCCGGGTCAAGCCCGACAGCAGCGTGGAGCGCGCCGACGTGCGCCTGGGCGAGCGCCGCGACGGCAAGGTGGAAATTCTCGACGGGGTCAAGGCCGGTGAGCGCATCGTGGTGGACGGCACCGGCAAGCTGCGTCCGGGGCTGAAGGTGGTCGACCAGGCCGCACCCGTGCCCGCATCGACACCGGCAGCGGCGCGCCCGCAGGCAGCCCGATGAAGCTCTCCGACCTGTCCATTACCCGCCCGGTGATGGCGGTGGTGATGAGCCTGCTGCTGATCGTGCTGGGGGTGATGTCCTTCACCCGGCTCACCTTGCGCGAGTTGCCGGCGATCGACCCGCCGATCGTGTCGGTGGATGTGGAATACACCGGCGCGTCGGCGGCGGTGGTGGAAAGCCGCATCACCCAGGTGCTGGAAGACGCGCTGGCCGGCATCGAAGGCATCGAGACCATCGAGGCGCGCAGCCGCAATGGCTCGTCCGACATCAGTATCGAATTCGTGCAGTCGCGCGATGTGGAAGCGGCCGCCAACGACGTGCGCGATGCGGTCAGCCGCGTCTCCGATCGCATGCCCGACCAGGCGCGCCCGCCGGAGATTTCCAAGGTCGAGGCCGACGCCGACCCCATCCTGTGGCTCAACATGAGCTCCAGCACGATGGACACGCTGCAGCTGTCCGACTACGCCGAGCGCTACGTAGTGGACCGTTTCTCCAGCCTGGACGGCGTGGCGCAGGTGCGTATCGGCGGGCGCCAGCGCTATGCGATGCGGATCTGGCTGGACCGCGATCAACTGGCCGCGCGCGAACTCACCGTGGCCGATGTGGAAGCGGCGCTGCAGAACGAGAACGTGGAGCTGCCGGCCGGCAGCATCGAATCGGCGCAGCGCGATTTCACCCTGCGCGTGGAGCGCAGTTATCTCAAGCCCGAGGACTTTGCCAAGCTGCCGCTCGGCAAGGGCGAGGGCGGCTATGTGGTGCGCCTGGGCGACGTGGCCAGGGTGGAGCTGACCTCGGCCGAGCGCCGCGCCTACTTCCAGAGCAACGGCGTGCCCAATGTGGGCCTGGGCATCGTGCGCAACTCCACCGCCAACGCGCTGGACGTTGCACGCGAGGCACGCGCGCAGGCCGACGAGGTACAGAAGTCGCTGCCGCAGGGCACCAACATCTTTGTCGCCTTCGACACCACGACGTTTATCGACGCGGCGGTGGAGCGCGTGTACCACACGCTGATCGAAGCGGTGGTGCTGGTGCTGGTGGTGATCTGGGTGTTCCTCGGCAGCGCACGTGCGGCGCTGATTCCGGCGGTGACGGTGCCGGTGTGTCTGATCGCCGCGTTCATCGCGCTGTACGCGTTCGATTTTTCGATCAACCTGCTGACCTTGCTCGCGCTGGTGCTGTGTATCGGCCTGGTGGTGGACGATGCGATCGTGGTGGTGGAAAACATCCAGCGCCGCATCGACCTGGGCGAGCCGCCGCTGGTGGCCGCCAGGCGCGGTACCGGGCAGGTTGCCTTCGCGGTGATTGCCACCACCGCGGTGCTGGTGGCGGTGTTCCTGCCGGTGGGCTTTCTGGAAGGCAATACCGGGCGCCTGTTCCGCGAGCTGGCGGTGGCATTGGCAGCGGCGGTGGCGATCTCGGCCTTCGTGGCGCTGACGCTGACGCCGATGATGTCGTCCAAGCTGTTGCGCTCGCATGGGCAGGCCAAACCCAATCGCTTCCATCGCTGGTTCGATGGCCGCATGCAGGCGGTGTCCGGCGCGTACGGGCGCTCGCTGGAGCGGCATGTGCATC
This sequence comes from Xanthomonas sp. CPBF 426, assembly GCF_903989465.1. NCBI lineage: Bacteria > Pseudomonadati > Pseudomonadota > Gammaproteobacteria > Lysobacterales > Lysobacteraceae > Xanthomonas > Xanthomonas sp. CPBF 426. The sequence continues at coordinate 3,581,446 of NZ_LR861805.1, read as the reverse complement.
GCACCTGGATCTTCGCGCTGCTGATGCTGTTGGCGCTGGGGGCCAGCGCGTGGTTGATGGGGAGGATTCCTTCCGAGCTGGCACCGGCCGAGGATCGCGGCAACTTCCAGATCATGATCGACGGGCCCGAGGGCGCGGGCTTCGATTACACCGTGGGGCAGATGCATCAGGTCGAGGCGATCCTCGGCCCCTACGTGGGGCCGGACAAGCCGATCGTGCGCGCCAATCCGCGCGTGCCCGGCGGCTTTGGCAGCAGCGAGGAGATGCACACCGGCCGGGTCAGCGTGTTCCTGCAGGACTGGGAAAAACGCACGCGCCCGACCACCGAAGTGGCCGACGAACTGCAGCAGAAACTCAATGTGCTCAGCGGCGTGCGCGCACGCACGCAGGTCAGCGGCGGCCTGGTGCGCAGCCGCGGGCAGCCGTTCCAGCTGGTGCTGGGCGGGCCGGATTATGCGGAGATCGCGCAGTGGCGCGACCGCATCCTGCAGCGCATGGAAGCCAATCCCGGCTTGGTCGGCCCGGACTCGGACTACAAGGAAACCCGCCCGCAGATGCGCGTGAACATCGACCGCCTGCGTGCAGCCGACCTGGGCGTGCCGGTGACCGCGATCGGTGGCGCGCTGGAAGCGATGATGGGCTCGCGCCGCGTCACCACGTTCGTGGACAACGGCGAGGAGTACGACGTGATGCTGCAGGCCGGGCGCGAGGGCCGCATGGCGCCGGAAGACCTCACCGCCATCCGCGTGCGCTCCACGCGTGGCGAGCTGATTCCGCTGTCCAACCTGGTCACGCTCAGCGAAGTGGCCGAGGCCGGTACCCTCAATCGCTTCAACCGCCTGCGTGCGATCACCATCAGTGCCGGCCTGGCGCCGGGCTACCCGCTCGGCGAGGCGATTGCCTGGGCGCAGCAGGCCGCGCGCGAGGAACTGCCCGAGTATGCGCAGGTGGACTGGAAGGGCGAATCGCGCGAGTACCAGCAATCCGGCAGCGCGGTATTGCTGACCTTCGGCATGGCCCTGCTGGTGGTGTACCTGGTGCTGGCCGCGCAGTTCGAGAGCTTCGCCCATCCGCTGGTGATCATGCTCACCGTGCCGCTGGCGGTGCTCGGCGCGCTGGTCGGCCTGTGGCTCACCGGCGGCACGCTCAACCTGTTCAGCCAGATCGGCATCGTGATGCTGGTGGGCCTGGCGGCCAAGAACGGCATCCTGATCGTGGAATTCGCCAATCAGTTGCGCGACGAAGGCCGCAGCGTGCACGCGGCGATCGTGGAATCGGCATCGGTGCGCCTGCGTCCGATCCTGATGACCTCGATCGCCACCGTGGTCGGCGCGATTCCGCTGGTGGTGGCCGGCGGGCCTGGCTCGGCCAGCCGCGCCACGATCGGCGTGGTGGTGATCTTCGGCGTGTCGCTGTCCACGTTGCTGTCGCTGTACGTGGTGCCGGCGTTCTACAGCCTGATCGCGCCATTCACCAAGTCGCCCGAAGCGGTGGCGCGCGAGCTGGAAACCCTGGAGGCGCAGACGCCGTCTGTAGGCGGGCACGCCTGAGCACGGCAGGCTGCTGACGGGCCGCAGTGCCATGCCCGTGCCTGCCGTGTGGGTGTCTGCGCAGCCGCCGCGTCGTTGCGCAATGACTAAGGTCACATGACAGTCATGCCCGGCTATGGTCGACTCCTGCGGTTATCCTGATCGGAATCGCCAATGCGTCGTCTTGCCTGCCTGCTTGCTCCCTCTCTCCTTGCGCTGTGCTGCGGCACCGTGCTGGCGCAGTCCTCCGGCGAGCCGGTCCCCAATGGCCGCCTGCCGACCTGGGCGGTGCCCGAGCGCTACAGCCTGGCGTTCAAGATCGACCCGGACCAAGCCGAGTTCAGCGGCCGCACCAGCATCCGCGTGCAGCTCAAGCAGGCCTCCGACCATCTCTGGCTGCACGGCAAGGAGTTGAAGGTCAGCAAGGCCACGGTCCAGCCGGCCAAGGGCAAGGCGCTGACCGCACGTTACGTGCAAGCCGATGCGCAGACCGGCGTGGTGCGCCTGGATTTCGGCCGCACGCTGCAGCCGCAGACGCTTACCGTGGACATCGTCTACAGCGCGCCGCTCAACCAGCAGCTGCAGGGCCTGTATCAGGTGAAGTACCAGGGCCAGGCCTATGCGATGACGCAGATGGAGCCGATCAGCGCGCGCTATGCGTTCCCCGGTTTCGACGAGCCGGCGTTCAAGACCCCGTTCGACCTCAGCCTGACCGTGCCCACCGACGACCAGGCGCTGGCCAACACCATCGCCACCTCGACCAAGCCGGCCGGCAAAGGCTGGAAGACGGTGAGCTTCGCCCCGACCGTGCCGCTGCCGACCTACCTGGTCGCCTACGCCGCCGGCCCGTGGGACGTGGTGGACGTGCCGGCCATGCCGGCCACCCCGCAGCGCCCCAATCCGACCCCGTTGCGCGGCATTGCCGCCAAGGGCCAGGGTCCGCGCATCACCTCGGCGCTGGACCAGACCCCGGCGATCATCGCCGCGCTGGAGGACTACTATGCCTTCGGGTATCCGTTCGACAAGCTCGATCTGGTCGCCGCCCCGGACTTCAGCGCCGGTGCGATGGAAAACCCCGGGTTTGTCACCTTCCGCGACTGGCTGCTGCTGCTGGACAAGGACTCGCCGGCAGAGAACGTGCAGCGCTCCTTCAACACCAATGCCCATGAGCTGGCCCACCAGTGGACCGGCGACGCCGTCACCATGGAATGGTGGGACGACCTGTGGTTGAACGAGGCGTTCGCCACCTGGATGCAGCAGAAGATCACCATGCAGCTGCACCCGGAATACCGCGCCAATCTGGACCGCATCGCCGGCGCCCAGCATGCGATGGACAACGACAGCCTGGTCAGCGCGCGCAAGATCCGCCAGCCGATCACCGGCAACGGCGATATCGAAACCGCCTTCGACGGCATCACCTACCAGAAGGGTGCGGCGGTGCTGGCGATGTTCGAAGCCTTCGTCGGCGAAGATGTGTTCCGCGAAGGCATGCGCGCCTACATCGCCAAGCATAAATTCGGCAACGCCACCGCCGACGATCTGGTCGATGCGATCGCCGCCGCCGCCGGCAAGGGCGAAGAGTTCAAGGCCGCATTCCGCAGCTTCCTCAATCAGCCGGGCGTGCCGTATCTGCAGACCCAGCTCGCCAGCGAAGGCGGCAAGACCGTGGTCAGGCTGCAGCAGCAACGCTACCTGCCGCTGGGCTCCACCGGCGCGGCCGCGCAGCAATGGGGCGTGCCGGTGTGCATCAAGTACGGCAAGGGCAAGGACCAGGTCGGTACCGCCTGCCAGATGCTCGACGGCGCCAGCGGCAGCATCGTGCTGGACGGCGCCGGCAAGAACACCTGGGTGTTCCCGAATGCGCGTGGCGCCGGCTATTACCGCTTCAGCCTGCCCAAGAAGCAGCTGGCCGCACTGGGCAAGCAGGTCGGCCAGCTCGACGACAACGAACAGCTGGCCTATGCCGATGCGATCGATGCGGCCTACCGCCATGGCGATGCCGACAGCGACGCGGTGCTGGCAGCGCTCAAGCAATTGGCGCCGTCCGCGTCGGCCGATGTGTCCACCGCGCTGCTGAACCGCTTCGTGTGGATCTGGCGCTACCAGGCCACCAGCGAGGCCCAGCGCGGCGCATTGCGCAAGGTGGCCGAACAGGCCTATCTGCCGCGTCTGCGCCAGCTGGGTTACACGCGGCGTAGCGGTGAATCGATCGACGACACCAGCTTGCGTTCGGCGTTGGCCGGCCTGTTCGCGCTGCGCCTGCAGAACGCGGAGGTGCGCCAGGCACTGCTCGCGCAGGGCGATGCGGTACTGGCTGGCGGCAACGGCGCACTGGACTTCTCCAAGGCCAATCCGGATCTGCTCGGTACCGCGCTGGCAGTGACCGCGCAGGAGCGCGGCGCACCGGCGGTACAGAGCCTGATCGATGCGCTGCGCACGCACGCCGACCCGGCGCAGCGCAACGCCATGATCGCCGCCCTGGGCGCGGTGCAGGACCCGGCGCTACTCACCCAGGTGCGTGATTTCGCGCTGACCGATGCGATCAAGGTGGGCGAGATGAAGAGCCTGCTGACGCGCGGCCACAGTTACCAGACCTCGCACGATTCGATGTGGCCGTGGTTCACCGCCAACTTCGACCGCATCGTGCAGCGCAGCGGCTCGTTCGATGGCGGCGGGTTGCCGGCGCTGGGCGCGTCCGGTGGCTGCAGCGTGGAAGAAGCCGACCGCCTGGATGCGTTCTTCAAACCGCGCCTGGCCACGCTCAGCGGTGCCGACCGTGGCATGGCCCAGACCGGCGAGACCATCCGCCTGTGCGCCGCGCTCAAGCAGGCGCAGACCGCCAGGCGCTGAGTCGCCGGCTTGCGGCCGGGGTGCGCAGTATCGACGGTGTCGATGCTGCGCGATCCGGAGCGGAAAACGAAACGACTGCGCTCATCGTCAGGCGCGCAGCCGGTGCCTGGAATCGGCATGTGCCACGCGTACACTCCGGTTCCGGGCGCGCCTTCCGTATCCACCTGGCGACTGCCCGTTACGTTTTGTCAGCCACTCCAGGGACGAAGCGATGGACGAATCATTGATGCTGCACGGAGAGGGCTTCGTGCTGCGCCGCTGGCGCCAGGACGACCTGGGCGCCTTGTTGCTGCACGCCAACGACCCCTTGGTGCCGCGCGGATTGAGTGATCGGTTTCCGCATCCGTATACGCGCGCCGACGGCGAGGCGTTCCTGGCCGGACGCGTGGTCGATCTGCAACACCCGGTGCTGGCCATCGAGATCGACGGCCAGGCCTGCGGCACGATCGCGCTGCGTCCAGGGCAGGGCGAGCGGCGCTTTTCGGCCGAGCTGGGCTACTGGATCGGCAGCGCGTACTGGGGCCGTGGCTGGATGACGCGCATCGTGGCCACTTATGTGGCCTGGGCGATGCAGGCCCTGCCGCTACATCGCGTCCAGGCCACCGTGCTCGACACCAATCCGGCATCGGCCAGGGTGCTGCTGCGCAACGGCTTTGTCGAAGAAGGCGTCAGCCGCTGCGCGATCATGAAGCCGGATGGATTGCACGATTTGCGCGTGTTCGCGCGGGTGGGGCGGCCGGCCGCGCTGGTGTGAGCCGCGTCTGCGTGCCACGGCGAACGCATCGGCCGAGCGGGTCTGCGCGCTGCTGATTCGCGCAGATCCATCACCGACAGTGGTGCCGATCCCGGGCGTGTTCTGCACGGCGTCGAGGTCACCCTGCCTCGCGCCTTGCGGGGCCTCGAACGCCATGCTTCCGCTGCCGCGTGTACGGCTGGCTATGCCAGTGGCTTACCATCGTCGCCATGCGTTTGCACCGCCGGCTGCATCGGCGTGCAGATGACCAACACCGCTGGGTGGTGGAAGGGCGATACGGTGCCTGCAGACCCGGCAAGCAACACGAACCTTGGATACGACGATGACACAGCATGATGGACGGGGCGCACGACCGCCGCGCGATGGCGGCAGCTCCGGTGCCGCGCACAATCCCTGGGGCCGCGCCGCGCCGCGCACACCTGCAGGCCGCCCGCCGGCACAGCAGGCAGCAGCGGCCGACACGCCTGCCGTCACTGCGTCGTCCGGTAGCAATGCGCGCGAGCTGCGGCTGTACGGCATCAACGCCGTGCAGGCGGTGTTCAAGGCGCGCCCGGAGGCGGTGCGCAAGCTGTATCTGAGCCAGGCGCGCATTCCGCAGTTTAAGGCCTTGCTGGCCTGGTGCGTGTCCCAGCGCATCGGCTACCGCGTGGTCGAGGAGGCCGATCTCAGCAAGCTCGCCGCCAGCACGCACCACGAAGGCGTGGTGGCCGATGTGCTGCGCGTCGCCCCGCAGCCGTTGCAGGACTGGCTGGCTGCATTGCCGGCCGGGCCGGTGCTGGCACTGTGGCTGGATGGCGTGGGCAACCCGCACAACTTCGGCGCGATTTTGCGCTCGTCCGCGCACTTCGGGGTGGCCGGCCTGTTGCTGCCTGCCGGCGCCACGCTGGGGCTGTCCGGTGCAGCCGCGCGCGTGGCCGAAGGTGGCGCCGAGGCGGTGCCGCTGGTGCAGCTGCCCGAGACGGCAACGGCGATGGCGCAGCTGCGTCAGGCCGGTTTTGCGGTGGCCGCCACGCTGGTGGAAGGCGGCCAGGACGTGTTCGCCGCTGCGCTGCCGCAGCGGCTGGTGTATGTGATGGGCGCGGAGAGCGAGGGCATGGACCGTCAGTTCGCGCGCGATTGCGACCTGCAGTTGTCGATCCGCGGCAGCGGCAAGGTCGAAAGCCTCAACGTGGCCTCGGCCACCGCGGTGTTCCAGGCCGCCTGGCGTGCCCGTGCGATGGGCGGAACGCCGTGATGCGCCTGTCTGCCTGGCTGCTTGCCACCGCCTGCGCAGCGAGCGCCGGCGCTCACGCCGCCGCCGCGTCCACGCCTGCCACGCCGCCACAGGTGCGTACCGATCACGGTGTGGTGCGCGGGCAATGGCAGGACGACGGCAGTGCGGTGTTTCGCGCGATTCCGTTTGCCGCCCCGCCATTGGGCGCATTGCGCTGGCAGCCGCCGCAACCGGCGGCGGCCTGGTCGGAGGTGCGCGATGCCACCCAGGCCGCCACCCCATGCGTGCAACCGGCGCTGGGCTGGAACAATGCGATGGCCAGGCGCGGCAGCGAAGACTGTCTCTACGTCGAGGTGCAGACGCCAACGCTGCAGCCGGCCAAGCCGCTGCCGGTGTTCGTGTGGATTCACGGCGGCGCCAATGTGGCCGGCGGCGCCGACGGCCACCTGCCGACCAACCTGGTCGCGCAGGGCATGCTGGTGGTGACGCTGCAGTACCGGCTCGGCGCGCTCGGCTTCCTGTCGCTGCCGGAACTGCGCGATGGCGATAACCAAGCCGCCGGCAACTACGCCCTGCTCGATCAGATCGCCGCACTGCAGTGGGTGCGCGACAACATCGCGCAATTCGGTGGCGATCCTGCGCGGGTCACCATCGCCGGGCAGTCGGCCGGCGGCCAGGACGTGGGCTTACTGATGCTCAGCCCGCTGGCACGTGGCCTGTTCTCGGCGGCGATCGAGCAGAGCGGCACTGCCGGGTTCGGATTGCCGGCACGTTCGCTGGAGGACAATCGCGCGCTGGGCGTGGAGATCGCCAGGCGCGCAGGCATCGAGGATGCTGCGACACGCCTGGCACAGTTGCGTGCGTTGCCGGTGGAGCAGGTGATCAAGGCCGGGCAGGGCGTCGACGTGCCGGCACTGGATGACGATGGCTACATCTGGCTGCAGGCGGTCGTCGATGGACGCGTGCTGCCACGTGCGCCGGCCGCGTTGCTGGCGGAGGGCGCACAGGCCAGGGTGCCGCTGTTGATCGGCTACGTGGTGCAGGAGCTGGAATACGGTGGCAAACAGGGCGCGCAGGCGCGGCTGCGGCGCGACTATCCGGCGCAGGCCGATGCGGTGCTGCAGGCGCAGCGCACGCATGCGGCGCAGCGTGCGGCGCGTCAGGGCGATGCGGCGATGCAGCTGTCCACCGACCTGACCTTCCGTTGCCCGGCGGTGACCGTTGCCCAGCATCAGGCCGCACTCGGCGTGCCGGTGTGGCATTACGTGTTCGATACCGCCGCACCGGGCGGGCAGGTCACGCACAGCGCCGAGCTGCCGTTCCTGTTCAAGGACCTGCCGATCGGCCAGCCGCCGGTGAGCCTGCAACGCTATTGGGCCGCGTTCGTGCAGCGTGGCAATCCGAATGCCACGGGCTTGCCGGCCTGGCCTGCGTTCGCACCCGGGCATGCGGCGTTGCAGTTCGACGCCAGTGGCGTGCACGCGCTCAAGGACGCGCGCCCGGACGTGTGCGCAGGCGTGGACCTGCCGTAATCGATCGCGCGTACCGAAGCGGTACGCGCGATCGACTCAAGCCAACTCAACTCAGCTCAACGTGCGCTGCCCGGACCGCAGAAGTAGAAACCGCCGTTGCGCATTTCCGCCGACAGGCCGGTGCGGGTGACGCCGGAGTCAATGCATACGGATACCCGTAACCGGCCATCGCCAACGTATGGCAGCACGGCTGCGCCACGCTCACCGACGACAGCCGCTGCACGGGATGGAGTAACCATGCCTCACCGACGCCGCGACCGGGTGGCATCCGCCTGCCTTGGGGCGATCAGCATGGCTGTTCTTACTTTTTCTGCAGTCGCACGGCAGCCCCGCCGTTTGCAGCCAATGGCAGCTGCAGGCTGTCGGTGGAGGTGAGCTGGCGCGTGTCGATGCGTACGTCCGTCGGGGCCTGGCCATCGGCGTAGATGGTGGCGGTCCAGCGGCCCTTGCCCAGGAACGTCAACGGCAACGTCAGCATGCGCGCCTGCTCGTTGGTCATCGCACCTACGTACCAGTCCTTGCCGCTGCGCCGCGCCAGTGCAATGTGCTCGCCGATGGCGCCGTCGAGTGCGCGTGTCTCATCCCAGCTTGCCGGCACATCGCGCAGGAACTGCGCGGCCGGCACGTTTTCGTACTGCTCCGGGCTGTCGGCGACCACCGCAAATGGGCTTTCGTAGACCACATACATCGCCAGTTGCTGCGCGCGGGTGGTCATCACCTGCGGCGCGATGTGCTGCATCCTGAATTCGGCCGGGCGCACATTGCGGAAGCCGCCCGGGGTGTAATCCATCGGGCCGAGCAACATGCGCGTAAACGGCAGCGTGAGGTTGTGGGTCGCGGTGATGCGCGTGGTCCACTTGTTGTACTCGGCGCCGAGCACGCCTTCCTGCGTGAGGTAATTGGGGTAGGTGCGGGTCAGGCCGGTCGGGTGATAGGCGCCATGCAGGTCCACCAGCAGTTTGTGTTCGGCAGCCTTGGCTAGCAGGCGATGGTAGAAGTCCACCATCTGCTGGTCGTCGCGGTCCATGAAGTCGACCTTGATACCCTTGATGCCGAGCTGCTGATACCAGGCGAGTGCCTCGTCCATGTGCGCATCGAGCGCGCGCCAATGCGCCCATAGCCACAGCCCGACATCGCGCTGCCGTGCGTAAGCCACCAGGCCCGGCAGGTCGAGCTGCTCCACCGGCCGGCGGATATCGGCATCGACGTTGTACTGGCCATCGCCGGTGCTGCCGACATACCAGCCGTCGTCGATCAGCATGTACTGCAGCTTCAATTGCTGCGCGTGATCGATATAGCGCTCGATCGTGGCGGTATTCATGCCCGGCTGCGCCACGCCGCCGGCCAGCCCGCCGGACCACCAGTCCCATGCCGATTTGCCCGCGCGCACCCAGCTCGCATCGAAGGCAGGCGGCGGGTTCAGCGCGGAAATCAGGGTGGACTCGATCAGGCTGGCCGGGCTGTCGCCGAGCATGATCACCCGCCATGGCGTGGCGAAATCCTGGCCTTTGGCATCGACGCTGACCGCCAGCGTGGGGTCGTCCAGGCGTGGCGATAATTTCGCCGCTACGCCCAGGCTGCCGTCCTCGCGGCCGGTGAGATACAGGCCGGCATAGTCGCGCAGGTTTGCCTCGGCAATCGCCAGCGTGGTGCCGCCGGCATCGGTCTGGCAGACCAGCGGCAACTCGAGCAGATTGTGCGGGCGCAATCTGGATGCGGCGATCGCATCGTATTCGCCCTCGTGGCTTGTTCCAAAGCGCCCCAGGTTCAAGGTCCAGCATGCGTAATCGCTGGGGAATGCAAAGCCGGTGAGTTCGTTGCGAATCCGCACCTCACCGGCGTCGGGCAGCACATAACGCAGCGCAACGCCGTCGTCGTAGGCACGCAATTCCACCGTCAGGCGTCGCTGTTTGGGGTCTGACAACTGCACGCGCAATTGACGATAGTGATCGCGCGCCTGACGTGTCTTGCCCACGGGCAATTCGAATCGGCTGTCATGCGTTTCGGTCGTGCTGCCCTGCAGCGTCATCGCCTTGCCGAGGGTGTTGGCCCGGCCCAGGTCCAGCCCGAGCGGCGCGTCGTCGAGCACAACTTTGTTGCGATACAGCACGCGATAGCTCGGCACGCCGCCCTCGCGTAGCGTGAATTCCACCTGCGTACGTGCGTCGGGCGATTGCACCTGCAGGCGCTGCGCGGATGCAGGCAACGCGATCGAATACAGCAACGCGCACGCCGCCGGTACTGCGGACTGGATCAGGTTTCGCATGAGTCCCTCCTCCTGGGAGCGCCAACCCTAACGCAGAACGGTTGTCGTCGATATCCAGCTGGGGTAACGTTACCTCGCACCATGGCCGCTGAAACAGGGGCGGCAGCCACGGGCGGCATCACGGCAGAGGCAATGGCAAAGCGGCTACGCGTCGTTTTGGCAGTTGCGTTGTCGCGATGTGTACCGTTGCTTGGCAGTAGAGCTTGGGAGAGGCCTCTAATGCTGATGGTTCGCAAGGCGTTCCGCCGTGGAGCGCTGTGGGTGGTATGTGGTTGCATGGCTTGGGCTGCAGTGGAGGCTGCGCCCGTCGATGTGCGATCGACCGGTCCCTACGATGTCCGCGTACTGGCGGGCGGGATGGGGTTGTCCAAGAAGCTTGCCGCCGATGCGCCGTTGCTGGCTGCCGACGCAGACTGGAGCGTGTCCGGCTGGGTGCGTCCCTCGCGCGCGAATGCAGGCCCGGCATTGATCGCCGGTCTGGGCGATGCGAAATCGGCCGGGCGTTACTTCGCAATCGACAACGGCAGGCTCGCCTTCGTGCAGGGCGCAGATACGGTGTTGCGCAGCAAGCAGGCGCTGCCTGCGGGGACCTGGACGCAGGTGGCTGCGGTGGCGAAAGCGGGGCGGTTGACGCTGTACGCCAATGGCCGTCAGGTCGCCAGCGGTGCGGTACGCCAGAGCGCGGTCGCGCCCGTGCTGATGTTTGGTCCGCGCGAGCAGCCCGCCGCCTATACGCAGCACTTCGGTGGCGAGATTGCCGGTTTCCTCGCGCACGCCGCTGCACTGGAGGCGCCGGCCATCGCGCAGCTTGCGGCCAGGGCGCCGGATCAGGCCTTGCAGCGTTTCGAAGACGCCTCGCCGGCCTGGCAGGTCCAGGTCAGGCAGATGGCTGGCCAGGTCGCACCGCAGCCGCCGGCAACGCTGCCGCGCAGTGCGGCAGCCTTCTCTGCGCCGGTCGCCAAGCCGGTACAACCGACGCCCGCGTTGCAGCCGCTGGATGCGGCGGCATGGCGGGTCGGTGCGTGGGAACTGGCTGCTGCGCCGGAGCTGGGGCAGGCCACGGGCGCCAGCCTGTCGCGCGGTGATGACAGCGGCGGTGCCGCGGCCTGGCACGCGGCCACCGTGCCGGGCACGGTGCTCACCACGCTGGTCGATCGGGGCGTGTATCCGGATCCGGATATCGGTCTCAACAACATGGCCATTCCCGAATTGCTGAGCCGGCAGGACTGGTGGTACCGCAGCCGATTCGATCTGCCTGCTGCAGCCCAGGGCAAGCGGCTGGAACTGCTGTTCAACGGCATCAACTATGCGGGCGAGGTCTGGGTCAACGGTACGCGGGTCGGGCGTACGCGCGGTGCGTTCGCACGCGGGCGCTTCGATGTCAGCAAGCAGCTCAAGGCTGGCCGCAACATCATCGCAGTGCGTGTCTCGCCGCCGCCGCATCCTGGCATCGCGCACGAGCAATCGATGACCGCAGGCGTGGGCGAGAATGGCGGTGTGCAGGCGCTGGATGGGCCGACCTTCATCGCCAGCGAAGGCTGGGACTGGATTCCGGCGGTACGCGATCGCAATGCCGGGCTGTGGCAGGACGTGCAGTTGCACGCCACCGGGCCGCTGGCGCTTGGCGACACCCGGGTGGTGACGACGCGGCTGGCCCCGGATCACCGGCGTGCCGAGCTTGAAATCAGCGTGCCATTGCGCAACGACAGTGCCGCGGCGGTGCAGGGCACCCTGCAACTGGCCATCGGCGATGTGCGCATCCAGCGGCAGGTCAACGTGCCGGCCGGTGGTACCACGCTCACGCTCAGCGCCGCCGATACGCCGCAGCTGGTCATCGCCAATCCGCGCCTGTGGTGGCCCAACGGTTATGGCGAGCCTGCGTTGTATACCCTGCAGGCCAGCGTCGAGGTGGCCGGTACACCGTCGGATACGCAGCAGCTGCGCTTTGGTATTCGCGAAGTTGGTTACGAACTGTCGCTGTTTGACCAGGACGGCGCGCTGCGCCGCGTGCTGGTTGATTTCAACAAGGCACGTCAGCGTGGTGAACGCATTGTCGATGCCCGCCACAGTGCGATCCGCCCCGTGCCCGGAGGCGATGCGCAATCGTTCTATCCCGGCGCGCAGGCATCGCCGGCGGTCACGCCGCTGAGTGACGATGCGCTGGCACCTTACCTGGCCATCCGCATCAATGGCGTACGCATTGCCGTCAAGGGCGGCAACTGGGGCATGGACGACTGGCGCAAGCGCGTCTCGCGCGAGCGGCTGGAGCCGTACTTCCGCCTGCAGCGCGATGCGCATTTCAATGTGGTGCGCAACTGGGTGGGGCAGAACACCGAAGCCAGCTTCTTCGAGCTGGCCGACGAATACGGCATGCTGGTGCTCAACGACTTCTGGCAGTCCACCCAGAACTACAACATGGAGCCGGCCGATGCGGCGCTGTTCCTGGACAATGCCGCCGAGGTGATCAAGCGCTTCCGCAACCATCCGTCCATCGTGTTGTGGTTCGGCCGCAACGAAGGCGTGCCCGCACCCATCCTCAACGAAGGCCTGGATGCGCTGGTGGCCGAGCTCGATGGCACGCGCTGGTACACCGGCAGTTCCAACCAGGTCAATCTGCAGGGCAGCGGCCCGTACAACTACCGGGAGCCGGTGGGGTACTTCAACGCCTTGGCACAGGGCTTTTCGGTGGAAGTGGGCACGCCGTCGTTCTCCACCCTGGAGTCGTTCAAGGCCTCCGTCCCGGCGGCGCAGGACCAGTGGCCGATCAGCGATGCCTGGGCCTATCACGACTGGCACCAGTCCGGTAACGGCGACACCGCCAGCTTCATGCGTTCGCTCACCGACAAGCTTGGTGCGCCCACCAGCCTGGAAGATTTTGAGCGCAAGGCGCAATTGCTCAACTACGACACCCATCGCGCCATCTTCGAAGGCTTCAACGCGCAGCTGTGGACCAAGAACAGCGGGCGCCTGCTGTGGATGAGCCATCCGGCCTGGCCCAGCAACATGTGGCAGATCTACAGCCACGACTACGACACCCATGCGGCCTATTACGGTGTGCGCAATGCGGCAGAGATGCTGCATGTGCAGATGAACCTGCCCGGCCACGACGTGGTGGTGGTCAACAATGCCAGCGACCCGGTGCGCGGCCTGCGCGTGCGTGCAGAGGTCTACAGCAGCGATGGCGCATTGCTGCAGCAGCGCGAACAGGCCGTGGACGCCGCGCCCGTTGCGGTCTCGGCACCGGTGCTGCAACTGGCGCCGTTGCTCAAGGACACCAACGGGCTGGGCTTTGTGCGGCTGCAATTGCTCGATCGCGATGCGGTCGTGCGTTCGCGCAATTTCTACTGGGTGGCGCGCGATGCGGCAGCCATGCGTGGCCTGGATGCGCTGGCGGCAGTGCCGGTGCAGCTCAGCACGCAACTGCAGGAGGGTGCCGAGCCGGTGCTGCGCGCCACCGTGCGCAATGCTTCGCAGCAGGTTGCGCTCAACACCAAGCTGACCCTGGTGGACGCGCAGGGCCAACGCATCCTGCCGGCGTACTACAGCGACAACTACCTCAGCCTGGTGCCGGGCGAGCAGCGCGAGGTCGAGATTCGCGGCCCGTCCGCGGCGAGCCTGCGCAATGCCACGCTGCAGGTGCGCGGCTGGAATGTCGAACCATCAACAGGCGTCGCCAGCGGGCTTCCGTAGCGGCGCCGACAGGTTGCCACGCCGTGTCCGCACGGCGGTCGCACTGATGCGCCGATCGCGCGTCAGCCAATACCGCATTGCCGTTGCTGCAATGCCATTCGAAACGGTCGTGGATTGTCGTCATCCCTGGGAGGGGACCATGAACAAGCTGCATGCGAACACCCGCCACACCCCATTGGTCGCCGCACTGGCGGCTGCACTCACCCTGCTGGCCGGCAGCGCAAACGCACAGGACGCCAGCGCTGCCGCCGGGGTCACCGACCTGGACAAGGTCATGGTCAAGGGCGTGCGCGGCGCGCAGGCCGAGGCCATCGAGAACAAGCGCACCGCCGCGCAAATCATCGACTCGATCTCTGCAGAGGACATCGGCAAATTGCCCGATGTCACCATCACCGATTCGCTGCAACGCGTGCCCGGCGTGCAGATCCGGCGTTCGGCCGGCGAGGGCTCGCAGCTCAATATCCGCGGCATGCCGCAGGTGCAGACCACCATGAACGGCGAGTTGTACCTGAGCGCCGGTGGCGGCGACCAGTACGGCCAACCGAACATCGGCCGCGCGCAGCCGGATTTCGTCGACATCCCGCCGACGCTGTTCAGCGGCGTGGACGTGATCAAATCGCCGACCGCCGCGGACCTGGATGGTGGCATCAGCGGTACGGTCTCGCTCAAGACACGGCGCCCGTTCGACCTGCCCGAAGGCTGGACCTTCAGCGGCCAGGCCGAAGGCTCCTACGGCGACCGCGTGCAGGAACTCAACGAGCTGTACTCGGGCCTGGCCAGTTTCCGCACCGAGCGTTGGGGCGCGTTGCTGGCGGTGTCGTACTCCGATGCCACGCTGGAAAACAAGCATCCCAGCGTGTATTCCAATGGCGCGCAGAAATCCACCGAGCAGAACGTGGGCTTCGATTTCAACGGCGACGGGCGCATCGGCAGCAATACCGATCCGTCCAACCTGCCGCGCGACTACTTCTACAACTGGGTCGCCACCGAGCTGGACAACCGCAGCACCGACCGCCAGCGCACCGGCATCAACGGCTCGTTCCAGTTCAACATCAACGATTCGTGGACGGTGCTGGCCGATGCGGCCTACACCAAGCTCGAAGACCAGGACACCTCGGTCGCCGCGCAGCTGCACACCGGTTGGGCCACCAACCAGTTGCAGCCCGGATCGGTGGTCGATTCCAATGGCGTGCTGGAATACGGCCAGTTCCGCTACAACCGCTTCCAGGCCCACTCGATGGCCGGCGTTGCCGACTCGGACGCGCTCAACACCAATCTGGAACTGCGCTTCGACGATGGTGGCCCCTTCCGTGCCTCGTTCCGCTGGGTGCATGGCGATGCGCAGCGCACCTACGACGAAGCGCGTGCCGATGCGGTGGTGACGCGTGGCGACCAGATCACCCGCGCCGGCGGGGTGACGCAATGGGCCAACGCCAATGGCCTGCCGACGGTGGATGCCTCGGTGGATTTCCGTGGCACCTATCCGGCGGTCAACCTCGGCACCGATGTGTCCAACCCGGACAACTGGCAGCTGATGTCGACCTGGGCGCAGGGCAACAAGATCGAAGCGACGATGGACGCGTTCCGCGCCGATGGCACCTTCGAGTTCGACGAGGGTGTGGTGCGCGGCTTCCAGTTCGGCATCCGTTACGGTGAGCGCGAGGTCAAGCTGGACACCTATCGCTACCTGTCGCCGGTGTCGACCAGCTGTGCCGATCCGAACCGCTCGCTGTACTACTTCAAGGATCCGCTGATCGTGGACACCTGCAGCGGCGTCTCCGAAGCGCGCCTGCTGCCGTTCAATTCGATCCCCGGTTACTGGGCCTACTTCAACGACTTCGATCCGCTCAGGGTCACCGGCCTGGGCAGCCAGGGCCTGCCGGCGATCAACCCGCAGGTCATGAAGGACCCGGTGGGCTACCTCAACAGCCTGTACCCGGGCAACGTGGCCTACCAGCAGGCCGCCGATTCCTACAAGGTCACCGAAAAGAGCACCGCGGCGTACTTCCTGGCAAACCTGGAAGGCGGCACCGGCAGCGCGGTGCCGTGGACGGCCAACATCGGCGCGCGCATCGTGCAGACCAAGCTGGCGATCGACCAGTACCTGAGCAGCGGCAACGTGTTCATCGGCAACGTTGAATGGAACGGTGTCAGCCCGGCGATCGGCACCAATCGCCTGAACCGTCAGTACACCGACGTGCTGCCCACCGCCAACCTGTCGCTGGACATCACCGACGCGCAGAAGCTGCGCTTTGCCTACAACAAGGCGGTGGCGCGCCAGGACCTGCCCGATCTCGGGCGCGGGCTGGTGAGCTTCTACGCGGTCAATGGCACGCCGCCGCGCAATCCTGCGTTGCCCTCGGATGCGGTGCTGTTCCTCAATGGCCGCTCCGGTAACCCGGATCTCGATCCGTATCGCGCCACCAACTACAACGCCTCGTGGGAATGGTATTTCTCCGACGCGTCGCTGGTCAGCGTGGGTGCGTTCCTGATCGACGTGAAGTCGTTCCCCACCACGGTGACCAACATCGAATTGTTGCCCGACGCCGATGGCGTGGCGCGGCTGGGTGGCCCGGTGGAGCGCATCGTCAATGGCGGCGGCGGCAAGATCAAGGGCTTTGAAGTCGGCTATCAACAGGCCTTCGACTTCCTGCCCGGCTGGTTGAGTGGCTTCGGTACCAACATCAACTACACCTTCTCCGATGCCGACACCGACAACACCGATATCCAAGGCAATACGTTGCCGATCGGCGACAATTCCAAGCACCAGGCCAACGCGGTGCTGTGGTACCAGAAGGACAAGTTGCAGGCACGCGTAGCCTACAACTGGCGCAGCAAGCGTTTCAGCCAGGTCAACAGCGGTGCGTGGGGCGACGAGCTGGCGATCTGGAACGACGACGTCGGCTATCTCGATGCGTCCTTCAGCTACGACGTCAACGACCACCTGACCCTGTACGCCCAGGCGACCAACCTGACCGGCGAAAGCGAGCGGCGCTACGCGCAGTGGACCAACCACTACTACGACCAGAACATCTTCGAGCGTCGTTACTACGCCGGCCTGCGTCTGCGCTTCTGATCCGGCTGTGCGTTGTGCGACATGGCGCACCCCCACGCCGTGTCGCACATGTTTCGCTGTTGTCACTCCCCAAGCGGTCATTGCGCTTTCTTCCCGTCGCCGTTGATTGCGGCGCTGCAGTACGCCTGACGGCAACGTCAGGCACCCTCCCATTCGGCCGCATCGTCGGGAAGCGATGTGGCCGTTTTTTGTGTGTGATGGCGCAGGCGTTACACGATGCCGATCGATGCAGCACTTACCGCGCCGGCGGCCCGGCCGTCGAGCCGCGCTTGACCACGGTGTACTTCATCACCTGGTGCACGCCCGCTGCGGTTTGGCCCTTGCGTCGCTGGCGGATCGCATCGGCCAGCAACGACACCGCGGCGCGGCCCATCGCAGTGACCGGTTGATGCACGGTGGTGAGTTCGGGCCAGATGGTGGTGGCCACCGGGGTGTCGTCGAAGCCGGCGACCGAGACATCTTCGGGTACGCGCAAGCCCAGGCCGTGCGCGACCGCAACGGCCGCAGCCGCCATATCGTCGTTGCTGCAGAAGATGGCGGTGGGCGGTTGCGCCTGCGCGAGCAGGCTGCGCGCGGCGAGCAGGCCGGAGCGATAGGTGAACAGACCCTCTGCCATCAATTCCTCGGCCACGGGCAGGCCAGCGGCCTGCAGGCTGTCGAGATAGCCATTGGCACGCAACGCGCTTGGCGTGTGCTTGGGGTCGCCCTTGATCAATGCGATGCGGCGATGGCCCAGTTCAACCAGGTGGTCGACGATGGCGCGCGCGGCCTGGTAATCGTCGATGCGCACCGAGCTGATCTGCGCCATCGGTGCGCCGCTCGCCACCGCCACGACCGGGATGCCGCGTGCATCGAGTTCGGCGATGGTCTGGCGCGAATCGCATAACGGGGGCGGCAGGATCACGCCGTCCACGCCGGCTGCCAGCAAGCGTTCGGTGGCGGCACGCTGGCTGCGGATGGCACCGCATTTTTCCACCAGCACCTGGCTGCCATTGAGGCTGCTTTGCTCGAGCAGGCCGAGCATGAATTGATTGAGGTAGGCCGCGCTGGGATTGCTGTACAGCACGCCGATGCGCAACAGGCCGCTGGTGCGCAACGAACGGCCTGCCAGATTGGGCCGGTACCCCAATGCCTGCACCGAGGCTTCCACGCGCACGCGCATGTCCTCGCCGACATGCGGGTGACGGTTGATGACGCGCGAGGCCGTCATCGGCGAGACCCCGGCGTGCTTGGCGACATCCAGCAAGGTTGCTGCGTTGTTGGCACTGCGTTGGCGCTTGGCCGCCATTGTGTGTGCTCGTCCTGGAGTGGAAGCGAAGGGGCAGCAGGTAGCGCGAGGCCTGCAGCAACCGCGAGTGCCTGGCCGCTGGCACCCGCTGTCGATGGAGGTATCGGCACAGGCAACGGGCAGCATGCGCGTCATCCGTGCCGCTCGCCCTCACCAAAGACACCTGCGACGTCTTCCGTCGCAGTTACTCGCTCGGCGGTTGCACGCTTTTCGCGCGACTGCCGAAATCGCCATCGGCCTCGGCCGCCAGGTATGCAAATACCGTGTAGGCCGCCACGTTCTGCGCCAGCGCCTTGGGGTCGATCTTGTCCAGGGTGTCGTCGGCGGTGTGGTGCAGGTCGAAGTAGTCGGTGCCGTCCTGCGCCAGCCATGCCCATGCGCCGCCCTTGGCGGAAATCGGCCCGACATCCGGGCCGGGGCCGCCCTTGTCCGGCACATACGCGATGCCCAACGGCGCGAGCACCTCGGCAATCTGTTTGGTCGCGGCGCGCGAGTCTTCCGGTGCCGCCGAGCCGGTGTTGAACGCATAGATGCGCCCGGCACCGAAGTCGCTCTCTGCGCCGATCTGGTGCAGCGCCATGTCCTTGGCATCCTTGCCGTGCGCGGCCGCATACGCCTTGCCGCCGTACAGGCCCTGCTCCTCGTTGGCGAAGGCCACCACGCGAATCGTGCGCTTGGGCGCCTGCTTGAGTTGGCCGATCAGGTGGCCCGCGGCCATGGTGATCGCCACGCCGGCGCCATCGTCGATCGCGCCGGTGCCCAGATCCCAGGAATCCAGGTGCCCGCCGATCACCACCACTTCCTTGGGCTTGCTGCGTCCGGTGATTTCGCCGATCACGTTGTACGAAGTCGCCGTGCCATCCCAGCCGCAATCCAGTGCCAGCCGCACACGCGTGCTGCCCAGCGCGGCCAGGCGCGCGAGCTGGTTGGCATCGGGCACCGACAACGCCGCTGCCGGTACCGGAGTCAGGCCTTCGTCGAAGCGGGTGATGCCGGTATGCGGCACACGGTGCGAGTCGGTGCCGGCCGAGCGCATCACGAAGCCGATCGCGCCCTTGCGGATCGCCTCCGACGGGCCCTTGCTGCGCACCGCGCCGCCATTGCCGTAATCCTTGCCGTCGCGCGCCTTGGTCATCTGGTAATCGACGAATGCGATCTTGCCGGCCAGCGAGCCGGCCGGTGCGGCCTGCAGTGCGGCCAGGTTGTCGAAGCGCACCACCTCGCCCTCGACGGTGCCACCCGGGCTGCCGCCCAGGGCGGTGATGTGCAGGGGCTGCGCATGCGCGCCGATCACCGCGGCCTGTTCGCTGCGCCGCTGCCACTTGGGAAAGCGCACCGGCTCGGTCCACACCTTGTCGAAGCCCAGTGACTGGAACTTGGCCTTGGCCCAGGCCACCGCGCGCGGATCGGCCTCGCCACCGGCAATGCGCGGGCCCACTTCGGTGGTCAACGATTCCACCACCGCAAAGCCGGTGTCGTCGGCCAAGGCCTGCTCGCGCAGCTGCGCGGCGGTGCGCAGTGCGCTATCGGCGATGGTGGTCTGTGCGGCGAGCGCGGGTGCGCAAGCGAGTAGGGCAGAGATGGCAACAGCGAGGCGACGCATGCAGGGCGGCTCCAACGACAAGGGGGACCCCGAGCTTATCAGCGCGAGGTCCCCCGTCTGCGTGCGAAAGGTCATCCTCCTGCGCGACGTTGCGCAATGGATGTGCCCGCTTACGGCACGCCTGGTGTCTTCAGCGTGTCGTTCTTCAACGAATCGCGGATCTCGCGCAGCAACAGCACTTCTTCGCTCGGGCCCTTGGGGGCGTCCGGCTTGCGGTGGGTCAGGCGGTTGATCAACTTGACCACCATGAAGATCGCGAAGGCGATGATCACGAACTGCACGACGGTGTTGATGAAATCGCCGTAGCCGATGGCCACCGCCGGAATTTCCTTGCCGGTGGCGTCGACGCCGGCAGGCTTGAGCACCCAGGCCAGGCGTGAGAAATCCACGTTGCCGATGGCCCAGCCGATCGGCGGCATGATGATCTTTTCCACCAGCGCGGTGACGATCTTGCCGAACGCTGCACCGATAACCACACCGACCGCCAGGTCGATGACATTGCCACGCATCGCGAATTGCTTGAATTCGCTGACCATTCCCATAGCGCACTCCAGATGCGGTCGCGGACCAACTGCCGCGGCGTGATCGTAGCGGGCGGCGTGTCAGCCCGCGATGATGCCGTGGCGCTCGGCGACGTTTTCCAGGCGTGCACTGAACTGATCGCCCGGCAGCAGCGGGCCGACACCGGCCGGCGTGCCCATGAAGATCAGATCGCCCGCGCGCAACGCATAGAGTTTGGAGAGCTCATGCAGGATTTCCGGCACGTTCCAGATCATCTGGTCCAGCAACGACTGCTGACGCACCTGGCCGTTGACCTCCAGCGACAGGTTCAAGGCCTCCAGCGCACCCACTTCGCCGGCATGTACCAGCTCGCTGATCGGCGCGGAGTGATCGAAGCCCTTGGCGATGTCCCACGGCAGGCCCTTGGCCTTGGCGGCGGCCTGCAGATCGCGTCGGGTCAGGTCCAGGCCCACGCCGTAGCCATAGATCAGCGCCTCTGCCTGATCCACCGGCAACTCGCCGGCCGGCGCATCGCTGCCCAGCGCCACCACCAGCTCCACTTCGTGGTGCAGTTCTTTGGTGCCGGGTGGGTACGGAATGTGGTCGCCATGGCCGACCACGATTGCATCGGCAGGCTTCATGAAAAAGGTCGGCTGGCCACGCTCGGCCTTGGACGCAGGCGCAGTGGCACCCATCTCGCGCGCGTGATCGGCGAAGTTGCGGCCGACGCAGTAGATGCGGTGCACCGGAAAGTTGCCGCCACCAACCACCGGAATGCGCGGGACGTCGGCGGCGGGAATCACATCGTGGGTCATGCACGCATCCTTGGGGAACGGGCAGCTGAGTCTAGCCGTTTGGCCGTGCATGACGGAACCGCCGTGCTGCGCGTTGAGTGCATCGCGCCGCCTGGCCGGCAGTGCGTGCGATCACGGTCTGCGTCGGCGCAGGCAAAAGCACGCATGCCGGTCAGGCCATGCGCGCAGTGATATCAGGATTCAATGCCCACCGCGCCGGATGGCGGTGGCGTGGTGCTTCAGTGCGACAACGGCAGTGCGGGCTTGCGCACCACGCGGTACTCGGCTTCGACCACGCGTGTCTGTTGCGGCGCGCGACGGTTCGACTTGCTCAGCAGCTTCCAGGCGATGCCGCCCAGGATCATCGCCGCGCCCACGAACACGCTGAAGAAGATCAGCACGGCAAGGATGACCAGACCGGCCAGGCCGGCGGCAACGCGCACCAGCGGGTGACGTGGCTTGCGCGGGGCAAACAGGTGGTGGAGGTTGCCGAATTGGAAGAGACGTGCAGGCATGGCGGTGGGCTGCCGGGCAGGAAACAGGCCCGCAGTATCGTTGCGGTTTCATGTCATTGAGTGAAAACTTCGTTAAACAATGGCCTGTTTTGTTAAGTCCATCACATCCAGTGGGCTAGATGCAGGGGCGTCCGGTCGGCAGGAATGCGCATTCGTGAGCGCAGTAGACGCATGCGTGGCGGCATCGCATGGCGTCGGCGCGATGCAGGCGCGTGCCACAATCGCAGTCCGTTCTCCCACAGCAGACCGCATGTCTTCGCCATCGCCCACCACGCTTGCCGACCTGGCGCAGATTCCCGATGCCGGATTTCTGGAAGTCGAAGCGGTGTGGGACGGCGGCGCGGAGTCGCTGGTGCTGTATCGCGATGGTGCACAGGTACGCGCCTGGTTGAACGTCTGCCCGCATGCCGGCAGGCGGCTGGATTGGGCACCCGGCCAGTTCCTCAAGACCAAGGAAGGCCACCTGGTCTGCGCGGCACACGGCGCGGCGTTCGAGCTCAGTGGCGGCGAATGCATCAGCGGGCCGTGCCGCGGTCAATCGCTGCTGGCGGTGCCGGTACGCATCGAGGGGACGCAGGTGGTCCTTGGCTAGGTTGCCGCTCTAAGGCCGCGTCACACGATCCAGCACAACGTCCGCGTGCCGAGGCTGGAGCAAAGCGCGGCTGGCAGGACATCGCCAGCAGTCGTCGGCCAGCTTCAAGCAGCAGGTGGCGCCGTCGCCGCGTCTCGTGTCTGGCGATCGGGCGTGCAATGCGCCTGACGGCGCACCATCGATGATCGATCCATCTGCGCGCATATCTGCAGCGATCGCCGTCGCCGGCCACGACGCCGATTCAGCGCGCTGCCCACCAGAACATCAGGTTGATCATCGAGACCATGACCACGACGTAGATCAGCGACAGCGGTGCGCCCACGCGCCACAGCTCGCGTGGCTGATAGTTGGCCGGGCCGGCCACCATCGAGATCACCGGGTTGGAGGCGGTCATCAGATTGTTGGACGCCGACAACGCCACGATCAGCGCAAACGCGGTCGGGTTGCCGTTGGCCGCCAGTGCCAGATTGACCGCGATCGGCACCATCACGATGGTGGCGCCGACATGGCTGATCACCAGTGAAAACGCGGTGGTCAGCAGCGCCAGGCTGATTTCCAGCGCCCACACCGGAATGCCCTCGGGCAGGCGGTCGATGGTGTGGCCGGCCACCCAGGCCGCGGTGCCGCTGCTGTCCATTGCCCAGCCCAGTGGAATCAGGCCGGCCATCATGAAGATGGTCTTCCAGTTGATCGAGGCGTAGGCCTCGTCCATGCGCAACACGCCGCTCACCAGCATGCAGGCCACGCCGGTCATCAAGGTCAGCGCCACCGGCAGCCGCGAGGTCAGCGCGATCAGGATGGTGAAGGCAAAGATCGCCATGGCGATCTTGAACTTGTGCGGGCGCTGCTCGCCTTTGGGGAAGTCGGTCACCGGCACGAAGTCGCGGCTTTCCGCCGCCTGCGCCAGGTCCTGCCAGATGCTGTGGAACACCAGCATGTCGCCGCCACGCAGCGGCACGTTGCGTACGTCCTCGCGGATCACCTGCTTGTCGCGGTTGATCGCCAGCAGGCTGATGCCGCTCTGCTTGCGCAGGCGCAACTCGGCGGCGGTCTTGCCGATCAGCCGCGAGTTGGGCGGAATCAATGCTTCGGAAATGCCGGCCAGGCTGGGATTGAACAGATCGCCCAGGTTGCGCAGGCGCGAGGACATGCGCAGGAAGTGGTTCTGCGCAAAGTCGGTCACTTCCTGGCGCGGCCCCATCGCCCCGAGCACGCTGCCGACCCAGATGCGCATGTCCGCCGGCGGCGCCAGGCGGGTGTCGTTGCCGGTCTTCAAGGCGAGCAGCAAGGGCGCGTCGTGCAGCGCCTCGGCCTCGCCCAGGGTCATGCCGACCAGCGGGCTTTCGGCGCTGACGGTGAGCTCGAACACGTCGCCGTCGATGCCGTAGGTCTTGGCGAAATAGCTCTCGGTGCGCGAGGGCGTGACGCCTTCGTTGATCAGGCGTTCTTCCTCGATCAGCTTGCGGTCGCCGTAGAAACGGAAGTACAGCAATGCGGCGATCAGCAAGGCCACGCCGATCGGCAGCGGCGCGAACATCGTCAACGGCTCGATGCTGGCCATGCCCGAGGGCAGGTTGTTGTTGGCCGACACCAGCAGGTCGTTGAGCAGGATCAGCGGCGAATTACCCACCATGGTCAGCGCGCCGCCCATCACGATGGCCGCGGCGATCGGTAGCAGCATGCGTTGCAGGGTCAGCCCGGTGCGCGCGGCCAGCCGCGAGGCGACCGGCAGGTACAAGGCCATCACCGACGGGTTCTGCATGAAGGACGAGTTCAGGCCGGAGATGGCCAGCGTCATCATCATCAGACGTTGTTCGCTGCCGTGCGAGCGCCGCAGCAACCAGGTCGCCAGGCGATTCAACGCACCGGTGCGCTCCAGCCCCGCACCGAGGATGGTGGTGGCGATGATGCTCATCACCGCGTTACCGGAAAAACCACCAAACAGTTCTTCCGGCGCCACCAGCCCGGTGACGCCCAGCACCACCAGCACGATCAACGCCACCACATCGGCGCGAATGCGCTCGAACAGGAACATCGCCATCGTGAAACCGACCAGCCCGAGGACGAGCTTCATATCGTTGGTCAGTGTCAGCGCGGTATCCATTAGGGGCCGGGAATGGGGAGTCGGGAATAGGGAATTGGCAGAGCGGGAAAGCGCTGACGCTGTGAGTTATCCGGGGGGCATCGCCGTTTGCTCCTGCGATTCCCGATTCCCGATTTCCGAATCCCGGTCATACAGCAAATCCCACACGCCGTGGCCGAGCTTCTGGCCGCGGGTTTCGAAGTGGGTCTGCGGGCGCCAGGCGGGGCGTTCGACGTGGCCGCGCGGGCCGGCGCGATTGACCAGGCCCGGTGTGGCGTCGAGCACGTCCCACATCTGTTCGGCGTAATCGGCCCAGTCGGTGGCCGCGTGCAGGCGGCCACCATGGCGCAGCTTGCGCACCACCAGCGCCGCGAACGCCGGCTGGATCAGGCGGCGCTTGTTGTGGCGCTTCTTGTGCCATGGGTCGGGGAAGTAGATGCGCACCTCGTCCAGCGCGCCATCGGCGATCTCGTGCTCGAGCACTTCCACCGCATCGTGGTGGTACAGGCGCACATGCGTGCTGCCGTCATCGTCCAGCGCATTGAGCAGGCGACCGACGCCAGGCGCATGCACCTCGATGCCGATGTAGTCGCGGCTGGGGTCCTGCTGGGCGGCAAAGCGCAATGCCGCCCCGTTGCCAAACCCGATCTCCAGCACCTTGGGCGCGGGACGGCCGAACGCCGCATCCAGATCACGCGGCGTGCCGCTGTAGTCCAGGCCGAAGCGTGGCCACAGCTCGTCGAACGCGCGCTGCTGCGCCGGGGTAAAGCGGCCCTGGCGCAGCACGAAGCTGCGCACCTGCCGGCGGCCCTCTTCGATGGTGAAGGGCTTGGGCGGCATCTTGGCGCCGTCGCTGGTGAAAGGATCAGTCATGAATTAGATCACATCAGAAAACAAAGCCCCTCTCCCTTTGGGAAAGGGGTTGGGGTGAGGTAAGGGCGTGAGGGGGCACTCGCAGCAATGCGCGATCTGGCAACGGCCACATCCGGCACCTCACACCGCCAAGCATTGCGCATCGACTGCAATGTCAACGCAGCACACCCACTCATCCAATCACGCCATCCACCGGGCTGGACGCCGAGGCATACCGCTTGCGCGGAATTCGCCCGGCCAGGAAGGCCTCGCGTCCGGCCTCGATCGCCTTGCGCATCGCGCTGGCCATCAGGATCGGATCACGCGCACCGGCGATGGCGGTATTCATCAATACACCGTCGCAGCCCAGCTCCATCGCGATCGCCGCATCCGATGCCGTGCCCACGCCGGCGTCGACGACGATCGGCACCTTGGCGTTTTCGATGATTTCCAGCAGGTTGTACTTGTTCTGGATGCCCAGCCCGGAGCCGATCGGCGCGGCCAGCGGCATCACCGCCACGCAGCCGATCTCCTCCAGGCGCTTGGCCAGGATCGGATCGTCGGAGGTATAGACCATGACGTCGAAGCCGTCGGCGACCAGCTGCTCGGCGGCCTTGAGCGTCTGCACCACGTCCGGATACAGCGTGCGCTCGTCGCCGAGCACCTCCAGCTTGGTCAGGTTGTGGCCGTCCAGCAGTTCGCGCGCCAGCCGGCAGGTGCGGACCGCATCTTCAGCGGTGTAGCAGCCGGCGGTGTTGGGCAGCAGCGTGTAGCGGTCCGGCGGCAGCACATCGAGCAGGCTGGGCGCGTTCGGGTCCTGGCCGATGTTCACCCGGCGAATCGCCACGGTGACGATCTGCGCGGCGGCCGCTTCGGTGGCCAGGCGGGTTTCGTCCAGATTCTTGAACTTGCCGGTGCCGGTCAGCAGGCGCGAACGGTAGGGCTTGCCGGCGATGATCAGCGCATCAGAGGGGGCGGTATTGGTCATCAGGCAATTATCACCGATCGCGCGCAGCTGCGCCGGCCTGCGCGCCGCATCAGCCGCCGCCCAATGCGTGCACGATCTCCACCACATCGCCGGCACGCAAACGGTGCGTGGCATGCCGCCCGCGCGACACGATTTCGCCATTGACCTCCACCGCCACGCGCCGCTGTGCAAGACCTTCCTGCTCCAGCAGGGTTGCCAGCAGCAAGTCGTCGGGAATGTCGCGCGGGGTGCCGTTGAGTTGAATGTTCATGTCATCATTGTGGCATCGCGTGCCGTCAGGGCGCGCGTTTTTGCGTTATGCGGCAATGCAGCGTGAGCGCGGGCGGCGAGGGTGAAACCATGAGCCATGCGCCGGCGTACGTCAGCAGGTCCGGTCCAGTTCCACACTACCTTGAGCAGGCACTTCCATGGCTTCAACTCTTCGCCCGATCCGTTCCCTGATGGCCGTGGCCATCGCCATTGCGGCCACCCCGGCCATGGCCGCGTCTGCCTTCGACCAGACCGTGTTCTTCGGTGACAGCCTCACCGACAGCGGCTACTACAACCCGTTGCTGCCGGCCGCCTCGCGCGCAGTCACCGGCAAGTTCACCACCAACCCGGGCTGGGTCTGGGCCGAATACGTCGCCGACCATTACGGCACCAATGCAGCGCCCAACGGCAACGGCCAGACCGGCGACAACTACGCTGCCGGCGGCGCGCGCATCCAGGCCAATTCGACCAGCGTGCTCGGCGCCGCGCCGTCGGTGACCAGCCAGGTCAACACCTACCTGAGCGCCAACGGCGGCCAGGCCAATCCGAACGCGCTCTACACCGTGTGGGGCGGTGCCAACGATCTGCTCGCCGCTGCAGCCGCGCCGGCCCAGGCGCAGGCCATCATCGGCAATGCGGTCACCGCGCAGGTCGGGGCGGTCGGCGCCTTGCAGGCGGCCGGCGCGCGCTACGTGATGGTGCCGACCATTCCGGACGTGGGCATCACCCCGCGCTTCCGCGCCGGCGGTGCCGCCGCGATGGCGCAGGGCACTGCGGCGGCAACCGCCTACAACACCGCGCTGTTCAATGGCCTGCGCTCGGCCGGCCTGCGCGTGATCCCGGTCGATACCTTCCACATCCTGCAGGAAGTGGTCGCCGATCCGGGCACCTACGGCTTCAGCAACGTCACCAGCACCGCCTGCAACCCGGCCGTGCCGCTGCCGGCGTGCAACCCGACCAGCCTGGTCGCCGCCAACGCGCCCAACACCTATGTGTTCGCCGATGGCATCCATCCGACCACCGCCACCCACCAGATCCTGGGCCAGTACGCCATTTCGCTGCTGGAAGCGCCGCGCCTGCAGCAGGTGCTGACGCATTCGGCGCAGGCGGTCGGCCGCGCGCGCGCCGACCAGGTGGCCTGGCATCTGGACGGCAAGCCGGACGCCGATGGCCTGCGTTGGTGGGGCAGTGTGCGTGGCGACATGCAGCGCTACGACCACGCCGATCTGTACGACGGCGTGGCCCCGGCCGGCCTGTTCGGCGTGGACTGGACTGCCGGCGATCTCGTGTTCGGCGGCTTTGCCGGCTTCGGCAGCATGGATGCCGACTTCGGCAACCGCAACGGCAGCTTCAAGCAGGACGACACCACGCTGGGCGGCTTCTTCGGCTGGTACACCGGCCCGGTCTGGGTCAATGCCCAGGTCAGCTACAGCTGGCTCAGCTACGACGTCGACCGCGAAGTGCAGCTCGGGCCAGCCACGCGCGTGCACAGCGGCTCGCCGGACGGCAGCAACCTCACCGCCGCGGTCAACGCCGGCTATTCGCTGGGCGAAGGCAACGTCAAGTACGGCCCGGTAGTCGGCCTGACCTGGCAGAAGCTCAAGCTCGACGGCTACACCGAGGGCAACGCAAGCTCCACCGCATTGGGCTACGCCGATCAGGACATCGATTCGATGGTCGGCCGCATCGGCTTCCAGGTGCGCCTGGACGGTGCAATGGTCAAGCCGTACCTGCAGGCAACCTACGACCACGAGTTCAAGGACGGCACCGACGCCAGCGCCTGGCTGCAGTCGATGCCGGAAGTGGGCATGTACACCGTCCCGGGCCAGAACTTCGACCGCAACTATGCGACCGTCGTGCTGGGCGCCCGCACCGGCCTGTGGGGCCTGCAGAGCAATATCGGCCTGAGCACCACCACCGCACAGCGCAGCGCCCGCGATGCGACGCTGTTCGTGAACTTCAGCGGCAATTTCTGATCCGCGCCGCACAGCTGTAGCTGTCCACGCGGTGGATCTGCAAGACACGAGGGCCGGGCAACCGGCCCTCGTCACGTCTGCGCATTGCGCCCGACACCCGCACCCGCCTACACTCTCGCAACGCCACGCGGGCGTAGCTCAATGGTAGAGCTGTAGCTTCCCAAGCTACTGACGTGGGTTCGATTCCCATCGCCCGCTCCAGAGCTTCCGCCAGGTCTCTAAGTGTCTGACTTGGCTGGATATTTCGGCCGATTGATGATTCCGAGCGATGCCCCCTTGAGGTATCAATAGAGGGATCAATCCTGCCCACGCCGCTGATGATGTCGCGCTCGGTCGGCCCGCATGCCATCTATCCAGCATCGGTTGCGGTGTGCCACGCGGCATGCAGGCAAGCGTCCTGACGTTTTCTTGGCGGCCTTTCTGTCGCAGGTCGTGCGGGATACGCAGGTGCTGCTCCACGCTGCGCGATGAGTTGGCCGTTGCCAGGTGGCGTGTCAGGCGCTGTGTTCCTGGCTGCTCATGGGACGATCAAAGATCTACCAGAAGCCAAGGACTTTCCACCAGGTGCTGCCGACGAGAGCGAAGATGAGAAGCTCAAGCAGGCACATGATCAGTCCGATCCTCCACCAGGCGCCCAGGCTGACGTAGCCGCTGCCGAAAATGATGGGTGAGGTTCCCGTGGCATAGTGCGTCAGTGTCATCATGATCGCCGAAGACGCGGTCATCATGAGCATGAAGGGGATGACGTAATCCGGCGGTATGAGCAGTGCACCCACGCCCAGGAACGCAAGCAGCATCGCACTGATGTGGGCGGTGGTGCTCGCGAACAGATAATGGGAAAAGACAAAGGCCAGGACGAGCACGCAGGCGATGGCTTTCCATCCCATTCCACTCGCGATGATGGCGCCCTTCATGGCCTCGGTGAACCAGCCAACCACGCCCAGCTTGTTGAGCTGTTCGGCCATCATCACCAGCGCGCCAAACCACACCAGCGTGTCCCACGCACTTTTCTCGGAAAGCACGTCGTCCCAGTCCAGCGTGCCGGTGATGATCAGCGTAAACAAGCCAACGAATGCCACGACTGTGGGATCCAGGGTCCATGAGGGGCCGAGAATCATGGCGGGCACGTTCGCCCAAAGGACCAACAGCAAACCAAAGGTCCCGATCATCACTTTTTCTTTCGCCGTCAGCGGCCCCATCGCCTTCAATTCGGTCTTGGCGAAATCAACCGCGTTAGGGGTGGCCTTCAACTCCGGAGGAGACAGCAGATAGATGGCCAGAGGCATGACGATCAAACAGGCCAGCCCCGGTAGAAGCATGCAGAGCGCCCAGGTCGTCCAGGACAGGTGCAGCTGTTGGTTCGTCGCTTTGGCCACATAATCGACCACCAGCGGATTGGGTGCTGTGGCGGTGAGGAACATTGCCGATGTGATGGGATTGGCGTGGTAGTTCACCAATGCCAGGTAGGTCCCGACCTTGCCTTGCGTGCCTTTGGCCGGGTCGGAATCGAACGAGTTGGCAATAGACCTCATGATGGGGTGAACAATGCCCCCGCCACGCGCGGTATTGCTGGGGGTGAAGGGGGCGAGCAGGAGCTCGCAGATCGTCAGGCCGTAGCCGATGCCCAGCGTCCGTTTGCCCAGGAGCGCGATGAACACCATGCCGATACGGTTCCCCAGGCCCGTCTTCTTCAGGCCACGGGAAATCAGGATCGCAACCACGATCAGCCAGATGAGCGGGCTCGAGAAGCTGCTGAGCGCATCAGTGATCGCACCCTTGGAGCTGGTTGACGTGACTTGGGAAAGCGCGACGATGACGATGGCCATCATCGCCATCACCCCGATGGGCATGACCTTGAGGATGATCGCGATGATGGTGGTCAGGAAGATGGCGACCAGCCCCCAGGCCTTGGGCGTCAGGCCTTCAGGACACGGGAGCAAGAGCAATGCGATAAGCACGGCCGTTGTCACCAGGGCCTGAGGCAGTTTGAACGGCACGGCTTGATTGAAATACTTGAATGCTGCTTTGACGCGACCTGACATGCGGGGCCCTCTTTTATGACTGTTCAACAAGCGGAGAACGCTTGAGGCGATTTGCCGCGGTTCCAGTCATCAAGGCTTGGCGCGTGGGCTTTCCCCAAAGTGATGCATGAGCTCGGCGTGCGTTTGCGCATAGGCAGCGTCCGTGAGAGACGTTGCCATGGGCGAATTCGCGGCAGTTTTCGCAACTTCGGCCTTCGCCCTGTCCTGGTCTTCGCTTCGCAGCGCCAGGTCAGCCAAAACGGCGACGTGAGTTGGCTGGACCTCGACGAAGCCGCCCGACACATAGAGCTGGAAAGGCGGCTCGCCCGTTTCCGGATAAATGAGGATCATGCCTTCGCGCAGCGTGCTCAGCATTGGTGTATGTCGTGCCATCACGCCAAATCGGCCCCGTTCTCCAGGAAGACTGACCTCCCGAGCGCGTCCCTCCCACTGGGCTCCCGTGAGGCTCACGACAGTCAGCCCGAAGGTCTGCTGCGCATTGGCGATGAAGTCGGGTCTGGGATGGGCAGACGTGTGTGCGTGCATGTCGTATCCGCCTGAAGCCTTGCTCGAAGAAGCCTCACTGCGTTGCGCAGCGCCGGTAACGACTGCTGATTTTTCACCAGGCCTCATGTCCACACTCCTTGAAAAATATGACGCTGTTGCCCCCACAACAGCTTTTCTTTCTCGCCATCACGGCGCGACTTCGGCACCGAAAAGCAACGCCAGCCGGTGCCACCTCGGGTCTCATGATGCATTGCACCATACACGCCTGCCTTGATTTCGATCAACTCGGATCGAACGGCCTCTGGGGCAAGCTGGGATGCTGGTATGTGCCGGAGCAAACCGAATTGATTCGGGCATCGTCACGCAAAAAATGTCAGTCAAGGATGCGGAGAGCTGATGCTTATTTACCGGTCGTTTCTGACGTTGGGTCCTGGGCATCCAGGTGCATGGCGTGCAGCCTGCTGAAAAGCGCTCGCGCCACGGAAAAATTGATTGAACTCAAAAGGGGCTTTGAGGTGACGGCGTTTGGATTCACTCCAACGCTTGCCTTCTAAGAAGTCGTTCAGATCGCTCCCCTTCTTGGCGCAGGTGTGACGGTCTACAAGGGGCTCAAAATGACCGACACCAAGCCTGGAGACTGGATCGTCATCTCTCCGGCATCGGCGGGCTGGGTCATATGGCCGTGCAATACGCCAAGGCGATGTGACTCACTGTGGCAGCGGTCGATGTGGACGACGCCAAGCTGGATCTCGCCGGGCGACCGGGCGCCACTGTGGCGGTCAATGCGAAGAAGGAGGGCTCAACGGCGTGACCGTGCGGGGATTGATCGTCGGCAGTCGTTTGGGTCTGCAAGAGTCGCTGAACTTCGCAGGGCAAGGCAAGGTGGCCGCGACGGTCCAGACCGACCGGCTCGAAAACATCAACGAGGTGTTTACCCGCATGCACCAAGGCGCCATCGAAGGTCGCGTGGTGTTGAGTTTCGCGGATTGAGCAAGCTGTGGGGGCGTCGCCCTAGGATGAGGGCACGCACAGCTGGGCCGTTTTTGGGGATGCAACGCGTTGCATAGCAGCAGCGCGGTTCGTTTTACTCGCATTCGTCCCCTGCGCCAGACCGTGCTGCCCACGACGAGTTGACCGGGCGCTTCGCGGTTTGACCGCTGCCGACGCCGAACCTGCCGCTGAGCCCGCTGTGGTCAGCCGGCGCAGCGACGCAGCGGCATTGTGGTGGTCTGAGCCTTGCACGTCGTGCGGGTGCGTTAGCGCGATGGGTTGTGGGTGTCGTTGCCCCTGCCTGCAGAAATCAATGCACGCGCACGATCCGAAAGAGGGCAGCCACGCTGGTGGAGCAAGTGGATGGCCTCCCTGGTCCGTCGCAGCAGCCCTGTGTTCGCAATGAAGGTGGTCTTCGATCCGTGGAACGCAAGCACGATGTTCTCGGTTCCTTGGGTCTTCCGGTAGTCGACCAAGGCAACATCTGCGTAAGGCCGAGTACGGGTCCGCAAGACGCGGTACTCCACACGCTCTGCATGAAGAATCAACGTGGGGTTGAGGCTGTTGTGCGCCCACGCAATCCAGGGCAGGAATGTGAACCCCGCAAACGCGGCCTCCAATGTGACGACGACAGATGTCTCCACCGAAATCTCCTTGCGCAGGACTACCTGTCTGACCCCGATCGTCGTCATTGTGACCTGTACCGACTGTGCTTGCGTCAACCGGCCCGGCGTCTAATTCACTCGGGCCATGGCCATGGGCCGTGAGCAAGGTGACGCAGGCGTTTCCTTGCTGTTCCCATCACGCATCCCGTGCAAAAAGATCGTGTCGGCTGCCGATCCACCAGGCAGTCCTTGAGAGCACCTTATCCACGCATCGGGAGAGCCATATGCGCCGTATCCTGTCCGCAGCACTGCTCGGATTGTTGGTAGGTCACGCACACGCGCAGCAAGGGGACGGTACCGACGTGCCGGCGCAGGTGCACACATTCAAGCCGGACAAGGTGGACGCCAGTCCTGGTCAGATGGCTGGGTTGAAAGTTCCGGCAGGCTTTCAGATCAAGCCGCTCGCAACCGGGCTGAAGAATGCCCGCATCATCGCCGTGGCGCCGGGCGGCAACATCTACGTGTCCCGGCGTGATCAGGGCGACGTCCTGCTGCTGAAAGACGCCAACGACGATGGCAAGCTCGACGCACCTGCCAAGGTGGTGGCCAACCGATCCGGAGCGCATGGCCTGGCGGTTCGCGATGGCCAGCTCTACCTGGTCACGGTCAAGGAGCTGTTCGTCGCCCCGATTCTGAAAGACGGAACCCTGGGACCACTCAGGTTGCTGGTGGGCGATCTACCGGACGGTGGGCAGCACCCGAACCGTACGATGGCATTCGGCCCGGACGGCATGCTGTATCTGAGCGTCGGCTCGACCTGCAATGCGTGCAACGAGACCAACCCCGAGCACGCGACGATGCTGCGCGTGTCGCCCGATGGGAAGTCACGCACCATCTTTGCCAGTGGCCTGCGCAACACCATCGGCTTCGATTGGGACCCTGCGACCGGCGAGTTCTGGGGCATGGACCAGGGCATGGATTTCCTGGGCGATGAGGTCCAGCCGGAGGAGCTCAACCACATCGTCAAGGGCAAGCTTTATGGCTGGCCCCACATCTGGGGCAAGGACGGGGTCAACCCGCAGAGCACGCCGCAGGGCGAGATGACCAAGCAGCAGTGGGCCGCGATCAGCGAACCGATGGTCCTGGGCTACACGGCTCACGCCGCGGCCATGCAGTTCCACTTCTACCGGGGCGCATCCTTCCCGGCCGATTACAAGGGCGATGCCTTCATCACCTTCCGTGGGTCGTGGAATCGCAAGCCGGCGTCCGGCTACGAAGTGGTGCGGCTGAAGTTCGAAAACGGCAAGCCAGTCGCTTTCGAGCCATTCGTGACCGGTTTCCTGACCGAGGGCGGCACGAAACACTTTGCGCGGCCCGTGGGCCTGGCGGAGACGGCCAACGGCGCGCTTTTGGTCTCGGACGATGCCAATGGCGTCATCTACCGCATCTCCGCCACGGGCGCACCGGCCCGCGCTGCGGCAGCAGGGCAACCCAGCGCAGCACCAGCGGCATCGCTCGAGAAACAGGTCAACCAGGGCAATGGGGTGCCGCTCGCCCTGGCTCGTCCCGAGACCAACGGCAAGGGAACGCTCACTGTGACTGCGCCCGCGTTTGCCAGCGGCACTACGATGGACAAGCGCTTCAGCGATTACGCCGATGGCGTCTCGCCGGCGCTGTCATGGAAAGCGGTTGCCAAGGCCACCTCCTACGTCGTGATCATGGAAGACCCCGATGCCAGGCCCATCACGCCATTCGTCCATTGGGTGGCCTGGAACATTCCCGCCAAGGTCACCCAGCTGCCCGAGGGCGTGCAGGAGCAGATGCGTCTGACTGAGCCCGACGGCGTGCTGCAGGGGGCAACGAGCCGTGGTTCGGTTGGCTACTACGGGCCGCACCCGCCGGTGGGCGATCCGCCGCATCACTATCACTTCCAGGTCCTGGCGCTGGACACCATGCTGGACGTCAAGCCGGGTGCGACCCGGGACGAGGTGCTTGCCGCTGCGTCGGGCCATGTTCTGGCGAAAGGCGAAACGTTGGGGACCTACGCCCAGACCGTCGCCCCGCCGAAGTAATCGCGCCGGAAACCGCGAGTTGATCGCATTGCCATCCCTGTCGTAGATGGGGCTTTCCATTCTTCGATTCGCGGACGTAGCGGGCGCTGGAGGCGCCCGCACGGCTGGAGATCGTGATCTTTCAACAGAGATCGGTGTTTGCCACCTGCGTTTGCTTTGCAGCGACACTGCCGGGGGTGTCGGCATTTGTTGTATCCAATACACCGACCCGGCTGCGGGACCGCCTGACCTTTGTCGCGCCAAGCCATGCCCGCCTATGGGCCAGCAGCTAGTGCTGGACGTGGCCCGTTGAGCGCGCAGACTTCCGCATTCTCCTGGGCGGCTGGACTGGTGGCCAAGCGCTTGGGTCACCCCTGCTCCGTCAGGGAGGGGTAGTGACCTTCGTGGCATGTGCGCCGAAAACGCCAACATGCGGTGCCAAGACCAGGCTCAAGCGCCGCCGACATTCTCGAAAGGCAAGTGCGGACGCAGGCATGTCGCATGAATCAAAAATTTTTGCTTGCGCATCCCAAGCTGCCAGCAGCACTTCCAGGTCATTTATCAGTGTTTGCATTTATGCCCTTTGATGCACAGACGGTAGCCCCGCACCTCATCTGACCCTGAGGAGCGAGCCTACCTGGCCACTATGTCGGTGCTGTTAAGCCCGCTTAGGGGCAACTTATAGCGGACTCGGAAATGCAGGACAAGCGTTTGCCACCGTCTGCTGCTGTGCAATGCCGGGGCGAATCAGAACCCCGGTGGGCCCAGAAAATCTGGGCCCACCTAGATTGACTCAGAACTCCTGCCAGCCTGCGCCGTCAGTGGAGCTGATGGCTTCCAGTTTGCGCGGTGCACGGTGCGGGACAATTTTTGCGGGTGTCTTCACAGGCGTTGGCGTCCTGTTGCTGTCTGAGCCAGCAATGGCTGACGAGGCAGGAGCCGCGCGGACCGCAACGTTGTCCTTGTCGATCTTGAACACCGCCACGGCGTCGGTCAGCTGCGTGGCCTGTTCTTCCATCGCGCGGGCTGCAGCGGTCGCCTCCTCGACCAGTGTGGCGTTCTGCTGGGTCGCTTCATCCATCTGCGTCACGGTGGTGTTGACCTGCTCGATGCCGGCCGACTGTTCCTGCGAGGCTGCAGAGATTTCGCCCATGATGTCGGTCACGCGCTGCACGCTGGCGACCACTTCGGTCATCGTGGTTCCGGCGCTGCGCACCAGGGCCGAGCCTTCCACGACGCGCTGCACCGAGTCGTCGATCAGGTCCTTGATCTCCTTGGCTGCGCCAGATGAGCGCTGGGCCAGGGTGCGCACTTCCGAGGCCACCACCGCGAAGCCGCGGCCTTGCTCGCCGGCCCGCGCCGCTTCCACGGCGGCATTCAATGCCAGGATGTTGGTCTGGAACGCGATACCGTCGATGACCGAGATGATGTCGGCGATCTTCTTGGACGACGCCTCGATACCACTCATGGTTGCGACCACCTGGCCGACGACTTCGCCGCCCTGGGATGCCACGCCTGCGGCGCCAATCGCCAGCTGGTTGGCCTGGCGCGCATGTTCGGCGTTCTGGCGCACGGTGGAGGTGAGTTCTTCCATCGAGGCAGCGGTTTCTTCCAGGTTGGCCGCCTGTTGTTCGGTGCGCTGGGACAGGTCCTGGTTGCCTGCCGCAATCTCGCTGGCTGCCGAATTGATGGACACCGCCGACTGCTGGATGCGTCCGACAATCTCTGCAAGCTGTGCAGCAGTGGTATTGGCATCGTCGCGCATCTGCGCGAAGACGCCCTTGAACTCACCGGTCATGCGGGCTGTTAGGTCGCCTGCGGCGATGGACTGCAGCAGCGAGGACAGGGATTGCAGGTTGCTGTCCGCGGTGGCCATGAGCAGGTTGAGGCTCTCGACCATGATGCGGAAGTCGTACTGGAACCGTTCCGCATCGCCGCGTGCGGTGAAGTCGCCATTGGCAGCAGCTTGTGCCAACTGCTTGATTTCCAGGTTCATGGCAGACAGGTTGGTCTTGACCTCATTCATGGTCTGCGTCAGCACGGCTTTTTCGCCAGGCAACTGCTCCATGTCTTCACTCAGGTCGCCAATGGCATAGCGGCCCATGATGCGTGCGAGGTTGGACTGCACGCGGAGGTGGGAGGCAACCAGGGCGTTGGTGTCCTCGGCCATCCGGCCGTAGTCGCCGGGCAGTGCGCTGGCATCCATCAGAAAGCTGATCTGGCCTTCGTCATGGCGCCTGGCCATGTCTGACTGGGCCGCCATCAGGCTGCGGATTTGCGTTTGCATGACCTGCATTGCCTGAAGCAAACGCCCTGGTTCGTCCCGAGCCTTGGTTTGCGCGTTGCTGGTCAGATCCCCTTGCGCAATGGCATTGGCGACCTGTGTTGCACGGGCCAGGGGCGTGGTGAGGCTGCGGGTAATGATCCAGCCCAGCAAAGCGCTTGCGATCAGGACAACGGCGCCACCGGTAATGAGCATGGCCCGTCCGCCTGCAATGGCGGCCAGTGCTTCCGCGTACGCATCCTTGGTGTTGTTGTTCTGGCGTGACACCAACTCCCGCAGTGTTTTCTGCCAGAGCAGGACGGCGGGTCTTCCCTTCTCGCTCAGCAGGGTTTGTGCTCCCATGCGGTCCCCTTCGGCGCACAGGGCCATCACCTGATCAGTGAAGCTGCGAGCGATGGTGCGGCGTTCGTCCAGGGCGACTCTGACGCGGCGGCCGCCTTCAGACAAGGAAAGGCTGTCCAGGGCTCTGAGCTTTTCGCGTAGCCCGTTGTAGCGGGCCCGTTCGTCACTGATGGTCTTGACAGCCTCTTTGTTGAGCGCATCGCTGGTGACCATTGCATAGGTCCCGAGCGCTACCAGGATCGATGAGTTGGCGTCCAGCATTTCATTGGCGACCTGGATCTTCGCCATCCGGTCTTGAACGATCGAGTCCAACTGGTGTTTGGAAACCGACATCGTCCACAGGCCTGCTGCAACAAGCATGGCAGAAAGAAGAATCAGGACGCCGAATGCGGCGCCCAGGCGCTTACCAACGCCGTGCCTTTGAAGAAATTCCATCTCGTAAACCTTCGGAGCTGTGCAAAAGCGCACACACACTTAGCGGCCTCTACCGCAAGGAATGAAGAAAAGGCATACATGTATATTCAAGCTCTACACAAACGGCATGCTTTTTGCGGCACTTGTCACCTTATGCCGTCGGAGCTTGCCGCAATCCCCGTGAGGTCATTTCGGGGCGGATGTGGGTGAGTTACTTACACAGCGTAGGGGGCGCCGAGCATGGGGGCGACAGGCCGGGGTCGGTACCTGCTTCGCCATTTCCTTCCCCATGGTCAGGACGCTCCTGATTGAGCGGGGGCGCGGCGATGGGCATAGTGCCTGGCACGTCGAGCGAGCACCATGACCACCACGCACCCTCAACTTATAGGCGCACTTCTCAAGGGCATCCGACGCGCCGAATCCGCGCGCGCAGCCTCTATTGCGTATTGCGCCGGATTGGCCGGGCAGATGCGCTTTGACTACGGCACGCCGGACGATGCGGGCAAGGTGCTGGAGATGTTCGCGCTGGATTCCGAGCAGATCCGCGAGCTGGGGCTGGTGGGCGTGGAAGAACTGGGCGAGGCGGTCTGCCATGCGTGGTCCATCAACGCCGGCGAGCTGGATCGGGTGGTTCAGTGGTTTTCGGCGCCCAGGGTCGAGTTCGTCGGCAAGCACTGCCGCGAGCTGATCCGGGCCGGGCGCATCGGGCCGGTGCTGACCATGGCCCGCGAGCACGCCTTGCTGCGCCATCGCTGAGCGCCGCCAGACTCGGGCGCGCCCGGCCGCTTTACGCTAGCCGGCGCAACAGCAATACTCGCTGACCCTTCCAACCTCAGTTTTGCCAATGCGCCAGGTTCCGCCCGCTTCATCCGCCGCCGCCGCCAAAGCCCAATTGCTGGAAGAGCTGCGCAAGCTCGAGCAGGAAGAAGCCCAGCTTA
Organism: Xanthomonas sp. CPBF 426; assembly: GCF_903989465.1. Classification (NCBI taxonomy): domain Bacteria; kingdom Pseudomonadati; phylum Pseudomonadota; class Gammaproteobacteria; order Lysobacterales; family Lysobacteraceae; genus Xanthomonas; species Xanthomonas sp. CPBF 426. The sequence continues at coordinate 3,542,943 of NZ_LR861805.1, read as the reverse complement.
AGTACGCCCAGACGCTGGAAGCCTTCGACCAGGTGGTCGAGGTGCTGACCCAGTTCGGCAGCCGCTTCAATGCCAAGCAGAAGTCCCAGATCGCGTCGCTGGCAATGACCGGCAAGTCCAAGGGGCCGTTGTCGTCCATGGGCGAGGTCGTCGCCAAGTACTGGATTCCGCATTCCGGCGAGACCTGGTCCGGGCGTGGCCGCACACCGCGCGCGTTCAAGGCATGGGAAGGCACCAGCTCCTACAAGGAATGGAAGGCCAACCATCCGGACAAGCGATTCCCGTTGTATCCGGGCTGAGTTCTTGAAGAGTCAAGGGCTGGCCGCACGCGCGCGTGTCGCCTGGCGATTACGGCCTTCCTGCACCTTGGTTTTATCGCTGTAAGTGCCGCGCTGCATTGCAGGCGTTGCCGGATCGTGCAATCCAGGCTGGCAGTGATCACGCTTGCCGATGTCGCCGTGATCCAGGCCATAGGTGTCATCGATACCGCCTTAAAGAGCGCTTTCGCCAGCAAAGCAATCGGAGCTTGATCTGCGATCGCGCCGTCGTCAGGCGCGCTGCTGTTTGCCCCGCGCTTGACGCGCAGCTGGGTGTCAGCGGCAGAGTGGTAACCGCACACGAAAACAGCAGCGGTGGTTACCGACCGGCAGTGCAGATCCGGTTCAAACCGGAGCATCCATTTCCTGTGTCGACGCAATAAAAAACGCGCGGCCTGCCGGAGTTCCGGCAGACCGCGCGTATGGTTTATCGCATCAGGGTTACTGGTCGTTCTTGCACTCGAATACCGACACGCTGCGCGGCGGGGCCAGGAATTCGCTGGCGCCTGCCGGCATCATGTCCACTTCCAGGGCTTCGTCGGTCGAGAGCACCAGCTTCCAATGCACCGGTTCGTCGGTCGAGGGCAGGGTGAAGGTGACGCCTTCGTGGTAGGCATTGATGACGATCAGCAAGGTGGCGTCGTTGGCCAGTTCCTTGACGCCGGAGGTCTGTGCCTTGCCTTCAAGCAGCAGTCCCACCGAGCGCGCGCCGGCGTCGGTCCAGTGCGCGTCGTCCATCTCGGTCCCGCCCGGATTGAGCCAGGTGAGATCGCGCAGGCCCGCTTCTTCGTTGTACTGGCCGTTGAGGAAGCGGCCGCGCGACAGGATCGGATAGCGCTTGCGCAACTGCGTCAGCGCCTTGACGAAGTCGGTCAGGCGGCCATCGGTCGGGTCGTTTTCCCAGTCCAGCCAGGTGATCTCGTTGTCTTGGCAATAGGTATTGTTGTTGCCGCCCTGCGACTGCGCACGCTCGTCGCCGGCGAGCATCATCGGCGTGCCTTGCGAAAGCAGCAGCGTGGCGAGCAGGTTCTTCATCTGCCGCTCGCGGATCTGCAGCACGTCCGCATTCTCGGTGTCGCCTTCCTCCCCGTAGTTGCAGGAGCCATCGTTGGACGAGCCGTCGCGGTTGTCCTCGCCGTTGGCCATGTTGTGCTTTTCGTTGTAGCTCACCAGGTCACGCAGGGTGAATCCATCGTGCGCGGTGATGAAGTTGACCGACGCCCACGGGCGGCGACCGCGACGATCGAACAGGTCTGCCGAGCCGGTGAAGCGGGTGGCGAACTCGGCCAGCTTGCCGTCCTCGCCCTTCCAGAACTCGCGCGCATTGTCGCGGAACTTGTCGTTCCATTCCGACCAGCCCGGCGGGAAGTGACCGACCTGGTAGCCACCGGGGCCGCAGTCCCAGGGCTCGGCGATCAACTTGACCTCCGACAGCAGCGGGTCCTGGTTGCATGCATCCAGGAAGCCGCCGCGCTGGTCGAAGCCGCTGGGCTCGCGTCCCAGGATCGTGGCCAGATCGAAGCGGAAGCCGTCCACGTGCATCTCGCTGGCCCAGTAGCGCAGCGAATCGTTGACGAACTGGATCACCCGCGAGTTGCTCAGATTGAGCGTATTACCGGTGCCGGTGTCGTTGATGTAGTAACGCTTGTCTTCAGCAAGGCGATAGTAGCTGGCGTTGTCGATGCCCTTGAACGACAGCGTCGGACCCAGCTCGCTGCCTTCGGCGGTGTGGTTGTAGACCACGTCCAGGATCACTTCCAGGCCCTGCTTGTGCATGGCCTTGACCATGTCGCGGAATTCATCGCGATGCCCGCTGGACAGGTAACGCGACTTCAGCGCGAAGAAGCCGATGGTGTTGTAGCCCCAGTAATTGCGCAGGTCCTTGTCCAGCAGATGCTGGTCGTCCAGATACGCATGCACCGGCAACAGTTCGACCGCGGTGATGCCCAGGTCCTTGATGTATTGCAGGACCTGCGGCTGTGCCAGGCCGGCAAAGGTGCCACGCACGGCTTCCGGTACCTGCGGGTTGCGCATGGTGTAACCACGCACGTGGGTCTCGTAGATCACCGTCTCGTTCCACGGCGTCAGCAGGCGCGCGTCGTCTTCCCAGTCGTAGGTGTCTTCGACCACCACGCACTTGGGCATGAACGGCGCACTATCGCGCTCGTCGAAGCTCAGGTCGCCGTCCGGGTGGCCCACGGTGTAACCGTAGAGTTCGTCCGCCCAGATCAGGTCGCCATCCATCTCGCGTGCGTACGGGTCCATCAACAGCTTGTTGTGGTTGAAGCGGTGGCCTTCGGTGGGTTCATACGGGCCATGCACGCGGTAGCCGTAGCGCTGTCCGGGTTTGACGTCGGGCAGGTAGCCGTGCCAGATCTCGTTGGTGTATTCCGGAAGGTCCACCCGCACTTCGGTGCCCTGTTCGTCGAACAGGCACAATTCCACGCGGGTGGCATGCGCGGAAAACAGTGCAAAATTGGTGCCCTTGCCATCGAAGACGGCGCCGCGCGGAAACGGGCGTCCTTGGCGGATGCGGGAGGGGTTGGCGTAAGCCGCGCTTGCTGGACGTCGCATTGAGAGTCTCGGGTGCGCCGGCATGCCGGCATTGAGGGGACTCAAGCATTGCGTGGGCAGCTGTGCAAACTGCGTCACGACGGCAGGGGGGCGGCGTGAGGGCGGTTGTCGCGGGGCGTTGCCGCCGATTATTTTCTGACCGCAGTGACGGAAAAACAGGGCGCACGGCCGCGGGGATCTGACATGTACGCATCGCGCGGGTCGGCTGCGTTGTCTATGCGGCTGTCGCCAGACAAACCCTCTCTGTGCATCACCGGTGTCATGCGCGCGCGCTTGAGCGCCGCGCAGCCGCCCTGCTAGCATCCAGGCCGTCGGAGTCATGCAACGCATGCAGTGTGACAGCTGCCTTGCTGCGTCGCTTCCGCCTCCCATTCTCGGGGCCGTCGCACACCCGTCGAACGCAGCATGCAGGGCAGGGACGCTGCCCGCCCGTGCAATCGACCGGCAGACCTGCGGACTTGGGTCACTCCGTCATCAGACTCCGACCATGTCCAGGCCGCGCCGTACCCCTGCTGCGATGAAAATCGCCATCCTTTCCCGCAACAGCAAGCTGTACTCGACCCGGCGGCTCATCGAGGCCGGGCGCAAGCGTGGCCACACCGTGCGCATCCTCGACCCGCTGCGCTGCTACATGCGCATCGCCGCCGACGGCTTCAGCCTGCACTACAAGGGCAAGCCGATCACCGGGTTCGACGCGGTGATCCCGCGCATCGGCGCCTCGGTCACCCGCTATGCCACCGCGGTGTTGCGCCAGCTTGAATTCATGGGCACCTATACGCCCAACCCCTCCGATGCCATCCTGCGCTCACGCGACAAGCTGCGCGCGCATCAGTTGCTGGCCGCGCAAGGCATCGACATGCCGGTGACCGTGTTCGGCGACAACCCCGACGACACCCAGGACCTGCTGTCGATGCTCGGCCCGCCGCCGCATGTGGTGAAGTTGAACGAGGGCGCACAGGGCGCCGGGGTGATCCTCACCGAGAAGGCCAGCGCCTCGCGTGGCGTGGTCGAGGCGCTGCGCGGGCTCTACGCCAATTTCATCGTGCAGGAGTTCATCGGCGAGGCCGAGGGCGCGGACCTGCGCTGCTTCGTGGTCGGTGACCGGGTCGTTGCCGCCATGCGCCGGCAGGCGGCCGAGGGCGACTTCCGTTCCAACCTGCATCTGGGCGGCAGCGCCGCGGTGGCCCAGGCCACCGAGCAGGAACAGGAAGTCGCGGTACGCTCGGCGCGCGCGCTGGGCCTGGCCGTGGCGGGCGTGGACCTGATCCGTTCCACGCGCGGGCCGCTGGTGCTCGAGGTTAATTCGACCCCCGGACTGGAGGGCGTGGAAGGGGTCTGCGAGGTGGACGTGGCGGCGGCGATCATCCAGCACCTGGAGCAGTCGATCCGCTGATCGGGCTACCCGCGTCGTTATCGAAAATTTAACGAAAATCTAATCCTTTCCTCGCTAGCCTCACCCGACCGTAGCTCCGCTCTCGGCAGTGACGGTGATCGGGATGAACTTTTGGCCCAAGTGCGTTGTCGCACTTGGGCCTTTTTATGTGGCGGCTTGCTGCCCCCAGGCTTCGCGTCTACATTCGCTGATGTTAAATCGCTCAGGCACACAAGGAGGCGTCGGCATGGCAAGGCAACGCGGCATTGGAAGGCTGCTCATCGTGATCGGTCTGCTGACCGGCCCTGCCTGCGCAGTGGCGGCCGATATCGACATGCCGTCCAGGCCGCCGGTGCAGCAGGTGCCTAGCGATCTGCATAAGGGCCAGACGCACTCCGGGATCAGTCAGGATGAGCACGTTAAGGTGACAGCGGCACCCGAGCGCATCGCGGCCGCGTCTGAGGCACAGCCGGGTGTCATCGCGCTGCTGCCCGAGCAGCGCGCAGGCTCGCATAACGACCAGGAGCTCATCACCCAGATTTTGACCATGGCAGGCGAAGATGGTCGGCCAACCGCCGGCGCGCGCGTGCACTTGGTTCGCAGATCAGTACCGGGCAGTGTCTGACCGCCGCCGAGTGCGGCCATCAAACGACTATAAGCCAACACGAAATTTCTCGGCGCCAGCGCTAAAAACAGTTTAACGAATGAGGTTCCAGTGCGAATTCTAGTAATCGAAGACAACAGCGATATCGCCGCCAATCTGGGCGACTATCTCGAAGACCGCGGCCACACGGTGGATTTTGCTGCCGATGGCGTGACCGGGCTGCATCTGGCCGTGGTGCATGAGTTCGACGCCATCGTGCTCGATCTCAACCTGCCCGGCATGGATGGCATCGAAGTGTGCCGCAAGCTGCGCAACGAAGCGCGCAAGCAGACCCCGGTGCTGATGCTCACCGCGCGCGATTCGCTGGACAACAAGCTGGCTGGTTTCGACTCCGGTGCAGACGACTACCTGATCAAGCCGTTTGCATTGCAGGAAGTGGAAGTGCGGCTCAATGCGCTGTCGCGTCGCGGCAAGGGCGTGCACACCCGCGTGCTGGAAACCGGCGACCTGGAATACAACCTGGATACGCTGGAAGTGCGTCGCCGCGGCAAGCTGCTGCAGCTCAACCCCACCGCGTTGAAGATCCTGCAGTCGCTGATGGAGGCCTCGCCGGCCGTGGTCACCCGCCAGGAGCTGGAAACCCGCGTCTGGGGCGAGGAGCTGCCGGATTCGGATTCGCTGCGCGTGCATATCCACGGCCTGCGCGCGGTGGTCGACAAGCCGTTCGACGTACCGATGATCCAGACCCGTCACGGCATCGGCTACCGCATCGCCTCGCCCGATGCCTGAAAGCAATAACGGCGCGCGGCCGGCGCGCAAGCGCGGCCGTTACCGGCGGCGTCTGCGCAGCCGCATCATCCTGTCGTTCGTGTTGTTGGGCTTCTGCCTGACCACGCTGTTCGCTTTCGCCACCAACTGGGCACGTTCGCGCGTGGAAAACCAGTTGGTCGAAGACGTGATGAACCGCAACATCGACGCCTTCGCGCAGCGCTTCTACTCAGACCCGCTGCGCAACCCCGATCTGCCGGTGCAGCAGATGCGCGGGCGCGTGGTCAAGAGCGACAAGTTCGACGCGCTGCGGCTGGAACAGCCGGAGTGGTATCAGCTGCCCGACGGCATCCACACCATCTCCGGCGTGGACGACAGCGGCAACGCGTATTCGTACAAGCTGGCGGTGCGCAAGACGCCGAGCGAGTGGTTCTTCCTCGCCTACGACATGACCCAGACGCTCAAGGGCGAGATCCAGCTCAAGCGCACGCTGATGCTCTCGGTGCTGGTGTTCAGCGGCTTTTCGCTGTTGATCGGCTGGTGGTCTGCATCCAAGGTGATGCGCCCGGTGTCGGACCTGGCCGCGCGCCTGCGTGCCTACCGCGGCGGCACCAGCGAGCCCAAGCCGCTGGCCGCGCACTTCCCGGACGACGAAGTGGGCCAGCTGGCCGAAGCGCTGGACGATTACTCGGCCCGCCTCACCGAAGTGGTACAGCGCGACCGCGAATTCAACGCCGATGTCAGCCACGAACTGCGCACCCCGCTGGCGGTGATTCGCGGCGCCACCGAACTGCTGCTCACCAAGCCCAATCTCGACGAGAAGATGCTGCAGCGCCTGCAACGCATCCAGCGCGCCGAACTGCAGTGCAGCGATTTGATCGGCTCGTTGCTGCTGCTCTCGCGCAACGAACGCGGGCAGGGCAGCAGCAATGTCGCCAAGGTGGCCGAACAACTGATCGACGCGCACCGCGCCCAGCTCGGCGGCAAACCGCTGGAGCTGCTGCTGGAAGGTGAGCGTGACCTGGTCATCGACGCGCCCGAATCCGCTCTGTCGGTGGCGCTGGGCAACCTGATCGGCAATGCGGTCAAGTACACCCAGGACGGCCAGGTGCGCGTGCGCGTGCTCGCCGATGCGGTGGAAGTGATCGACTCCGGCCCCGGCCTGAGCGAGGAAGACGCAGCCAAGCTGTTCCAGCGCGGCTACCGCGGCACCCACGCCGGCCATTCGCAAGGCGGCGGCATCGGCCTGTCGATCGTCAGCCGCCTCTGTGACCTTTACGGCTGGCGCGTCAGCGTGCGCCCAGGCCAGCAGCGCGGCGTCATCGCAACACTCGCCTTCCACCGCTAACTACCCCCCCGCACCTCCGTAGGAGCGCACCCGGGCGCGACGGCCTTACCCATAGCGCCCTCCCACTGCAGCGCCTCCAGCTAACAGCCGCAGCCCCAAAACCCCTCAGCGCTCCACCACCGTCACCACCAACTCGCCCGCACGCGCAGTGATCTGCAGCTTGCACCCAACCGCAAACCCCAACTGCTCCAGCCACAGCCCGCGTAGGCGTACGCTCGGGATGCGCTGGCTATGTGGCCGGCCCGGCTCCGCATCGTAGAACGCATAGCCTACCGTGCAGCGCGTGGGCATGCGTGCCTTGCGCGGTGGCCGCGGCGGCAGATCGTCCACGCGGGGCCTGTGGCGACGGTCAAAGGCGAGGTTGTCCACGTCGAGCGTGGGCGAGGGCACCAGCCGCATGGGCTGCGTGTCCTTTACCGGCGTGGCTGCTCGCTTGGCGGAAGCGGTGCACTTGACGTTCGGTTTGGACCGCATGGAGCTTGGAGAATTCGTTCGGCTCATCTCCTCACCTCCGCCAGCATCACGGAGCGACGACGCCCATCAACCTGCGAGATCGATACATTTGCCATGACAACGCCTCCTTCGAAGAACAGGCACCGTCGCCGGCCGGCGACGGGATGTCGGGAGGTTAGAAACCGTGCATAGTCGGCGGGCGTATTCCTCCCGAAGGAGTGTTGTATTAGCCGCCCTCCCGACGCAGGCATCGCGTCGGCTTGTACCTGCAGGCAGGCACAAAAAACCCACCGGTTTGACGGAGGTGGGTACCGCTATGCACGGAGTTTCTACGCTCCTTGAGGCGGAGATTGCTACTGGTTGTTTGCAATGTCAATGCAGCAACTAAATGCGGTCGGTGTCAGGGCGTTGATTGGCTTCGACTGCGTCAAGCTGCCTGGGAGACATGCCACGCATGCCGGAGGAGCGGTGCGCGGAGGAAACGAACGCCATGCAGCGTGTGCCAATGAAATCGCCGCCGATCATGGCAGCCGGCTGACCGTGGGAGCATCGTGGGTGCCTGGCCGTGGACGTCAGCGCCCGATGCGATGCGTTTGTGGCATTGCCCTGTAGGTCGCATCCAGCCGTTGCGCTTGTTGCGCCAACTCGTCTGTGTTGCCTTCGTTGCTGACGATGTCATCGGCAATCGCCAAGCGTTGTGCGCGGGATGCCTGCGCGGCAATCATCTGATCGGCAAGTGTTGCGGTAATCCCGTCGCGTTGCATCAGGCGAGCATGCTGAAGCGACACCGGCACATCGACGACAACAATGCGGTCCAGCCAGGCATAGGTCGCTCGTCCGCCCGCTTCGGTCAGCAGGGGGATGGCGACGACCGTATAAGGGCCCAAGGCTGCCAGCGCGGCGCGCTGCAGTTCTGCGCGAATGGCCGGATGGGTGATCGCTTCCAGCGCCTTCCGTTGGGCCGGATCGGCGAAGACGATCTTGCGCAGCGCTTGGCGGTCCATTGTTCCATCCGGTAACAGAATCTCGCGGCCGAACTGCTCTGTAATGGCGTCGAGAATGGGGCCAGGCGCCACGACCTGGCGCGCAACGAAATCCGCATCAATGACCGGCACACCCAGCTTCTCGAACTCGGCGGCCAGGGCACTCTTGCCGGAGGCGATGCCACCGGTGAGGCCGACGATGAAGTCGCTCATCGCCGTGCCCGGGTCAACGCAGGCCTGCGAAGTGCAGGTAGCCGTCTACCAGATCGTTGCCCCAGAAGAACACCACCCAGCCGGCGATGGCCAGGTAGGGGCCGAACGGGATCGGCGTGGCGCGGTCGCGGCCCTTGGCCACCAGCCAGATCGAACCGAGGATGGCGCCGACCAGCGAGGAGATCAGGATGATCGGCAGGATGCCTTTCAGCCCGCACCACGCGCCGAGCGCAGCCAGCAACTTGAAGTCGCCGTGGCCCATGCCTTCCTTGCCGGTGAGCTGCTTGAACAGCCACCACACCGTCCACAGCGAGACATAGCCCACCGCCGCGCCCAGCAGGGCGGGCTTGGCCGGCATGTAGAGGTTGTCCATCGAGCCGACCAGGCCCAGCCACATCAGCGGCAGGGTCAGCTGATCCGGCAGCAGCTTGTGGCGCAGGTCGATGCCGGACATCGCCACCAGGAAGCAGCTCAGCACGATCGCGCCGAAGCCCTGCCAGCCGAAGCCGAAGCGCCAGACGCTGGCCACGCACAGGATCGAGGTCAGCAACTCCACCAGCGGGTACTGGAGGGAGATCGGCTTGCCGCTGTAACGCGACTTGCCGCGCAGCATCAGCCAGCTGAAGAGCGGGATGTTCTCCCACCACTTGAGCTTGTCGCCGGTGACCGGGTCGTGCGAGGGCTCCACCACGATCCCCGGCGGCGGCGGCTCGTAGATGTCCGGCAGCTCCAGGATCTCGCGCGCATCGCGCCGCCACTGCCACTCCATACGCTTGGGCAAGCGCAGGATCACCACGTTCAGGAAGCTGCCGATCAGCAGTCCCAGTCCGGCCGCGGCAGGAAAGCCGAGACCAGGATGCTGGTCGAGAAATGCCATTACGTCTTAACCCACCACTGCGCCAAGTTTGAAGATCGGAAGATACATGCCGATGACCATGCCGCCTACGATGGTGCCGATGAACACCATGATCAGCGGCTCCAACAGGCTGCTGAGCGCGTCCACGGCGTTGTTGACTTCCTGCTCGAAGTAGTCGGCCACCTTGAACAGCATGGTATCCAGGGCGCCTGCCTCTTCGCCGATCGCGGTCATCTGCACCACCATGTGAGGAAACAGATTCACTTGTTTCATCGCCATGTTGACCGGGTAGCCGACTGACACATCGTCCCGCATCCTGAAAACGGCCTCTTCATACACCTTGTTGCCAGTGGCGCCAGCTACGATCCCGAGTGCCTCCACCAGAGGAACGCCTGCCTTGAATGTCACTGCAGTCGTCCGTGCAAAGCGCGCAATTGCACTGTTGTGCATGATCTGTCCAATCACGGGGACCTTGAGGATCAATCGATCGAGTCCATGCTGCATCCGTGGAGAACGTTTGTAAGCGAAGATGAATCCGACGATAGATCCAACTGTCACCAACAACATCAACCACCAATAGCTGACCATGAAGCGCGAGGCGTTGACGAGGAGCTGAGTGAATGCCGGTAGTTCAGCACCGAAATTCTTGAATACCTCTTCGAACTGAGGGACCACGAAAATAAGCAAAATCGCACTCACAATGACTGCCACGGCAACCACCATGGCAGGGTAGAACATTGCCTTTTTGATCTTGCCCTTGAGGGCTTCGATGTTTTCTTTGTACGTGGCGACCGTATCTAGGACAGTCTCCAGCACACCGGCACCTTCACCCGCGCGGACAAGGTTGCGGTAGAGCTCGTCAAACTGGACGGGGTGTTTGCTGATGGACTCGTAGAGCGAGGATCCCCCCTCGATGTCTGTCCTGACCTGGCCGACCATCTTCTTCATGCGTGGGTTCTTGTGTCCCTCGCCGATGATCTCCAGAGAACTGACGATAGGTACGCCCGACTTCATCATCGTCGCCATCTGGCGGCTGAAGAACGCGATGTCTTTGGCGGTAATCTTCTTGCCTGCCGCTCCAAACAGGGGCTTCGGCTTTTGCTTCACCATGCTGGGCACTATGCCCTGACGGCGCAACTCTGCTCGCAACATATTGGCGTTGCGGGCTGTCTGCTCTCCCTTCATCTTCACGCCACGCTTGTCAGCCCCTTCCCAAACAAAGGTCTGCAGCATGCTGGTGTTCCGGTCGACCGGTTGCTTCTTGATGGCGCTACGCGCGACTGACATGTTGAGCTCCCCATCCAGCCATCCCCAGGCCGGCCTTTGCATTGATGTTAGCGTGTTTGGCTGATGAGGACATCCTGTGATTTACTGGACGCTCATTGACCTATGGGGGGGCGCTTGGTGGTCGAAATGTGACCTGCCGCGTCACATGGCCTGCTCCGTCGCAGTTGCAAAAAAGTGTGCTTCCATCTGTGGAAGTGCCTGGCATCATCTGGTCCGGGGAACGAAACGAGCTGGTCATTGATGGTTGGCATACAACCTGCATGTATCAATTCGCACAACACGCCCTGCCTGGATGCGCTGAGTGTCCAGGCCGGAGATTTCGGCAATTTCATAAACCTCTAGGGGATGTACTCATGAAGAAGCAGCAAGGTTTTACCCTTATCGAACTGATGATCGTAGTCGCGATCATTGCCATCCTGGCAGCCATTGCTCTGCCGGCGTATCAGGACTACCTGGTCAAGTCGCGTGTGTCGGAAGTCGTGCTAGCTGCCTCGTCGGCTCGCACCACTGTCTCCGAGGCTGCCGCTTCTGACACCGGCGCAAACATGCCGGCGACTGTTAATATCGAGTCGCAGTCCTCCAAATACGTATCGGGCGTTGCGTATGCACAGAGCGGCGCTAGTGGCGTGATCACCGCAACTGCAAAGGATTTGGGCGGTAGCACTCCCACTGGCACGATTACGCTTACCGGCACCAAGGGTGCTAACGGCCAGGTCAGTTGGGTGTGCAGCGGCTCCATCGCCGCCAAGTACCGCCCATCTACCTGCCAGTAATTCGGCCGGCGTGATACGCCAAGTCTTGTAGTCGAGCCCCGCTTCTGCGGGGCTCGCTTTTTCTGGATATGGAATCGGTACATGCTGACGTTGCGCAGGATTGCGCCCTGGTGCTTTGCACTGATTTTGATCGTCTATCTCAGACCGTACACCGGAATCCGCCACGATGCTACGCTCTATCTGGCACAAGCTTTGCGCCTGATAGAGCCGGATATCTTCAACCGTGACCTATTCTTTGTCGCGGGTAGCCAAGCCAGCTTCACCCTATTTCCACAGCTGCTGGCGCTGCTGTTGGCCCATCTAGAGCCGGGCGAGGTCTTCCTGGCGCTGACCTTTGTCAGTCGCTTGCTCTTCTACGCTGCCAGCGCCTGGTGTGTCCATGTGTTGTTCCCGGTGCGCTGGCGCTGGCCCGCACTGTTGGCGTTGATCGTCATGCCCACCGGCTATGGTGCATTCAGCATGTTTTCGTATGCGGAGCCTTTCCTGACCGCGCGGCCTGTTGCCGAAGCCCTATGCCTGCTGGCCATTGCGGCGTTGGTGCGCAATCGGATGGCTTGGGCAGTTGCCTTGTTCGCTGTTGCGGGGTTGCTGCATCCCCTGCCGGCCATCGTTGCTGTGCTGGTCGCTTGGTGTTGGCTCGTTTTGGGCGACCGCCGCTGGCTGTGGTCATTGCTGCTGGTAGTGCCTGTGCTGGTCCTGGCAGCATTGAAGGTCGGGCCCCTGGCTGGCGTGTTGCTGGTGATGGACACGCAATGGCGCAGCATGATCGATGATGTGGGCGACCAGGTGTTTCTGGGCGCCTGGACGCCGCGCGACTGGTGCATCGTGCTGGCGGATGTCTATTTGCTGAGCCTGCTGGCCCAGTGGAGCGGCCCTAACACGATATTGGGCAGGCTGGCCAAGGCAGTACTGCTCGCCACCGTACTCGGCTTGGGCCTGAGCTTCCTGCTGGCTGATGTGTTGAGGTTGATCCTGCCCATCGGCCTCCAGCTATGGCGCGTGCTGTGGATCGTGCATTGGTTGGCGGCGGCGTCTATCCCGTTCCTGGTCTGGGATCAGTGGCAGCGGGGTGGACGCCTCTGGATTGCTCCTTTGCTGGTGGTCACCATTGCCGTAATCGGTGCCAGCGTGCCACGCAGCACGCTGCCATGGGCGGTGCTGGGACTGATCCCGCTGCATATGGTCTGGCCGCATGTGGCTGATCGGGTGAGCCCTCCTATTTGCCGCCTACTGCTGGCAGGATTGAGTGTGGCGATGGTCGTGGCCACAGCGCGCTACCAGTTGCAGATGTGGACGGTGTACGAAATGACCGGGCGCAATCCGGAAGTGGTCCGCCAGGACGTGATGATCTTCGCCTACCCGCTGATCTGCGGCGGGTTGGTCGCGTTGGCCGTCTGGGGTTACCGCAGCAGCGGGCCGAAGGGGCAGGCGCTGATCGGTGTGCTCTCATTAGCTGCCTTGGTAGGTGCGTTGAGCGTGTGGGATTCGCGCAGCCCGTGGACCCGGGTCCAGGAGTCCGCTTATGGCACAACGGTGTTCAGTGAAAACATCCCGCGTAATGCCAGCGTGTTCTGGGTCGCCAACGATGCCTCCCCGCGTGCGGCTTGGCTGGTATTGCGGCGTGCCAATTACTACAGCCCACAGCAGCTGTCCGGGCAGATGTTCAACCGGCAGACGGCACTGCTGGGTAGACAGTTGAGCGCCCAAGTAGAACCGGTGACGCTGCAGGCTGCAATCTGCGAGGTGATGGCGAACGTGCAGGTGGACGCCGAACCTTGCAGGATCAGCGAGGTGGGTCTGGAGCAAATGTGCACGCACCATGGTGACCTGGTGCCGCCTGATTACTTCGTGTTGCCGTTCGACCAGGAAAAGCATGTGCGCAGCAGGTGGCAGGTGCGTCACCCGGGGACAGGAGAAACGATTACTACCGAGTACCTGTACAAGTGCTCAGACTGGGTGCCGCCGCCGGCGAGGGGCGCACAAGCATGAACGAACCATCTGCAGTGGAAGTCGCCGCACCCTCCACGGCCCGGCGCGACTGGGCCTCAGAAGGCGGAGGCTATCTGCTGGCTTCGGCCGTGGCGTTGCTGGTTGATCTGGGTACTTTTGGCCTGTTCGCCAGATGGGGGTGGGGCTGGTACGGTGCTGCCACCGCTGGCTTCCTGGTAGGTAGCGTGGTGGCCTACGTAATCAGCGTGCGTTGGGTGTTCGCTACGCGCAGCCTCCATTCGCGCTCAGCAGAACTGGCAGCTTTTGTGCTTATCGGTTGTTCCGGCTTGCTTGTGGTTCAGGGGATAATGTGGCTGAGCATTGAATGGCTTGGTATGCCGGGGAGCATTGCCAGGTTGATTGCGGTGGGTTTTTCATTCACCTCCAACTTTGTACTGCGGAAATTGATTCTGTTCCGGCCGCGCGCGCGTGGCCGGTCCATTGGGGAAGGGAAGTAGCATGAGTAAGCATGTAGTGATCATCGGCGCCGGGCCCGCAGGGCTGACGGCAGCGCTGGAACTGGTGGGACAGCCTGGCGTGCAGGTGACGGTGCTGGAGGCCGATGACTGTGTCGGCGGAATTTCACGAACGGTCAACCACAACGGCAACCGCATCGACATCGGCGGGCACCGTTTCTTCTCTAAATCGGACTGGGTGATGCAGTGGTGGGCCAATCTGATGCCCATCGAACACTCGGGTGATGTTCCTTTGAATCTACGTTACCAGGGCCAGGCGCGCGATGGCCTGCCGGACGGTGCCGCCGTGGCCGATGGGGCCAAGCCGACTGCCATGCTGGTACGCAACCGCCTGTCACGAATCTACTTCAACCGACGGCTCTTTTCGTATCCGTTGAAGTTGAACGTGGACAGCTTCCGCAAGCTGGGCGTAGGCAAGTCCGTGTTGTTTGGCTTCAGCTACTTGCGTGCGCAGGTCAGCAAAATCGAGCCTGAGGTGAGTTTGGAGGATTTCCTGGTCAACCGCTTCGGCCAGCGCCTATACGGCCAGTTTTTCAAGGAATACACCGAGAAGGTATGGGGTGTGCCTTGCAATCATATCAGCGCCGAATGGGGCGCGCAGCGCATCAAGAGCTTGTCGGTCACCAAGGCGGTGTTGCATGCACTGAGAGGCATGTTGGGCCTGAATGGAAAGGTGGCGCAGACTTCGCTGATCGAAAATTTTTTATACCCCAAGCATGGACCCGGTGAAATGTGGGAGACCGCTGCGCAGTTGTTCAAAGCGCGAGGTGGCACCCTGCTGATGAAGCACGAGGCTGTGGGCCTTGCCGTGGATGCTGGGCAAGTGCGCAACGTGACAGTGCAAAACGAGGCGGGTGAGGCCTTCAAATTGGATTGCAGCCACGTGGTGTCGACGATGCCTATGCGTGACTTGGTGGCTGCCTCGCGGCAGAGCTGGGGCGAGGACATTATAGCCATCGCGGACAACCTGCAGTACCGCGACTTCATCACCGTTGGCCTGCTATATCGGGCCAGCGAGTTGCCGCGTGCGTTGGGTGACAACTGGATATACATCCAGGAGCCAGGCGTTAACGTGGGGCGCGTACAGATTTTCAATAACTGGAGTCCGCACATGGTCAAGGACGCGTCCATGGTGTGGATGGGCTTAGAGTTCTTCTGTCGCGAGACCGACGATCTCTGGAAGATGCCAGATGCCGACCTGCAGCAGTTGGCGCAGCGCGAGATGCTGCAGATCGGGCTGGTTTCCGCCGCTGCTGCGCAGGATGCGGTAGTGATTCGGGTGCCCAAAGCCTACCCAGGTTACTTCGGCGAATCATATGCACGCTTCGACCAATTGCGTACGGCGTTGGACGCGGTGTCCAACCTGTTTCTGGTGGGGCGCAACGGCATGCATCGCTATAACAACCAGGACCATTCGATGCTGACGGCCAAAGAAGCGGCCGAGCAGATCCTGACCGGCAATGTGGATAAGAGCCGCCTGTGGTCGATCAACGTGGACGATGAGTACCACGAAGAAGCCAAGGCCTGAGCATGCCCCAGCCCTGAGCTTGTCCACGCTTTGTGCCTGGGATGGTGGGGAGCGCCGGAGTGTTGTGATGTTTGATCGGACGTGGAGTCAGTTAAATGTGGAACATCCTTGTCTGTGGAGGGGCGGGGTATATCGGCAGCCATATGTCGCAGTGGCTGGCCGAACAAGGACATGCGGTGACGGTGCTGGACAATCTGTCCACCGGCCACCGCCAAGCAGTGAAATGGGGTGAGTTCTTCCAGGCAGACTTGCTGGATGAAGTGTCTCTAGCGCGTGCCTTCGACAAGCGCCGCTATGACGTGGTGATGCATTTTGCGGCGACCTCGCTGGTAGCCGCATCGGTGGGTGATCCGTTTCCTACCTATCAGAACAACGTGACTGGCACGCTAAACCTGTTGGCGCAGATGCGCCGCCGAGGCGTGGAAAAATTGGTGTTCTCTTCCACTGCGGCGGTGTTCGGGCAGTCGCCGGTGGCGCTGATCGATGAGCACCAACCAATGCACCCGATCACCCCTTATGGTGCCAGCAAGCTGATGGTCGAACGTATCCTGGTAGATGCGTGGGCGGCCTATGGCTTGTCTTCGGTAGTACTTCGCTACTTCAATGCTGCTGGTGCCCTTGCGGAACATGGCATTGGCGAGGCGCATGCGTGCGAAACCCACCTGATTCCGAATGCGCTGAGGGCGGCGGCCGGGCAAGCGCCCCCGCTAAAAGTGTATGGCGCAGACTATCCCACGGCCGACGGCACCTGCATCCGCGATTATGTCCACGTGCAGGATCTCGCAAAAGCTCACGCGCTGGCTGTTTCTTTACTGGAATGCAGTCCAGGGGCACACGACTTCAACCTAGGCAGTGAACAGGGTTATTCGGTCATGGACGTCGTCGCTGCTGCGGAACAGGTGGTCGGTCGGTCCGTGCCTTTCAAACTGGTTGGGAGGCGTCCGGGAGACCCGGCACGTTTGGTGGCCTCCAGTACCAAGGCACGGCAAGTGCTGGGTTGGGAGCGGAGCTGGCAAGATATGTCCGCGATCATTGATAGTGCCTGGCGCTGGCACCGGACGCAGCCGTTTTGAAAGCAGTGAACGGTTTACCAAAGCATGCGTTCACTTGAGTTGCGCAGTTAGTATGTCGAATCGAAATTACAACACGGCGGCCGCCTTGGGCGATACGTCGGGCTCAATAGGGGAACCGCATGAACGCCGTTAACACAGCTAACCTCGTCGGCATTACCGGCCTTGCCCGTCGCCTAGTCCAGGACGGCGCGCTGGATGAAGCTGCAGCCCGCGATGCCATGGCAAAAGCGGCTGCAGCCAGGCAGCCACTGCCAATCTGGCTTACTCAGAACAAGGTCGTCGGTGCTGCGCAACTGGCTGCCGCTAACGCAGTCGAGTTCGGCATGCCATTGATGGACGTGTCGGTATTCGACGCCAGCCAGAGCGCCGTCAAGCTGGTCAGCGAGGAATTGCTTCAGAAGTACCAGGTGCTGCCATTGTTCAGGCGCGGTAACCGGTTGTTCGTTGGGGTGAGTGACCCGACTCAGACACGTCCGTTGGACGACATCAAGTTCCATACCAATCTGGTGGTCGAGCCTATCCTGGTCGACGAGGACCAGATTCGTCGCACCTTGGAGCAGTGGCAGGCCAGCAATGCGTCGCTTGGCTCATCGCTCGGTGACGACGATGACGACATGGGGGATTTGGACGTGTCGGCCGGGGACGAGGACATGGGCGCCGGCGGGGATGCCGGGGTCGATGCCAAGGGCGACGACACGCCGGTGGTGAAATTCGTCAACAAGGTGCTGGTGGATGCGATCCGGCGGGGAGCCTCCGACATCCATTTCGAGCCCTATGAAGACGACTATCGGGTGCGCTTGCGCATCGACGGCCTGCTGAAGAATGTGGCCAAGGCGCCGGTGAAGCTGAGCCAGCGCATCGCGGCGCGCCTGAAGGTGATGTCGCAGCTGGATATCGCCGAAAAGCGGGTGCCGCAGGACGGGCGCATCAAGCTCAACCTGTCCAAGACCAAGCAGATCGACTTCCGTGTCAGCACCTTGCCGACCCTGTTCGGCGAGAAGGTGGTGCTGCGTATCCTGGACGGCAGCGCGGCCAAGCTGGGTATCGAGAAGCTGGGCTACGAGGCGGACCAGCAGAAGCTGTTCCTGGAGGCGATCCACAAGCCCTACGGCATGGTGCTGGTGACCGGGCCGACCGGTTCGGGCAAGACGGTGTCGCTGTACACGGCGCTGGGCATCCTCAACGACGAGACGCGCAACATCTCCACTGCCGAGGACCCGGTCGAAATCCGCCTGCCTGGCGTCAACCAGGTGCAGCAGAACAACAAGCGCGGCATGACGTTTGCGGCGGCGTTGCGCTCGTTCCTGCGCCAGGACCCTGACATCATCATGGTCGGCGAAATCCGCGACCTGGAAACGGCCGAGATTGCGATCAAGGCCGCGCAGACCGGTCACATGGTGCTGTCCACGCTGCACACCAACGATGCGCCGCAGACCATCGCGCGTTTGATGAACATGGGTATTGCGCCGTACAACATCACCTCATCGGTGACGTTGGTGATTGCGCAGCGTCTGGCGCGACGGTTGTGCAACAACTGCAAGCGCAGATCGAGCCTGCCCGAGCATGCATTGCTGGCGGAGGGGTTCACTGCAGAGCAGCTCGCTGCCGGTATCGAGCTGTACGAGGCAGTCGGTTGCGACGAGTGCACCGAAGGCTACAAGGGCCGTACCGGTATCTACCAGGTGATGCCGATGACCGACGAGATTGGCGCGATCGTGCTGGAAGGCGGCAACGCGATGCAGATCGCCGAGGCCGCGCAGAAGATCGGCATCCGCGACCTGCGCCAGTCTGCGCTGGTCAAGGCCGCGCACGGGGTGACCAGCCTGGCCGAGATCAATCGGGTAACCAAGGACTGAGGGTCGGGAATCGGGAATCGGGATTGGGGAATCGGAGAAGCTGGTTACAGCGGTAATCCTTTTCCCCCCCAAGCTTTTGCTCGACGGTTTTGAGACTGGGCAAAGTTGCGAAGGCCAAAAAAACGGCGCTTCCTCGTAAGAGGAGCGCCGTTTTTTATTGTGAGAACAGCATCAAGCCATGAATGCCGTCTTCAATGCTCAAGAAGACATAGAGGTCAGAACGGAGCATTCAGGACGAGCGAACGCAGCGAACTCGCTTTTACGATTCCCCAATCCCGATTCCCCAATCCCGGCTTCTCTACTCCATCCCCAACTTCTTCAACTTGTAGCGCAACGCCCGAAACGTGATGCCCAGCTGCGCGGCGGTCTTGGTCTTGTTCCAGCGGTTTTCTTCCAGCGCCTTCTGGATCGCGGCGCGTTCCAGTTGCTCGATGTAGGAGGGCAGGGCGGCCGAGGCGGGGTCGATGTCGACCACGGCTTCGCGCGGTTCTACCGCGGCGCTGCCGGGGGTGGCGGCCAGGCGATGGCCGCCGTGGGCGGGCAGGCGCAGGTCGGTGGCGCTGATCTGGTCGTCTTCGGCCAGGGCCAGGGCGCGTTCGAGGATGTTTTCCAGCTCGCGCACGTTGCCCGGGAAGCCGTACCGGTCCAGCGCATCGAGCGCGGACTGGGTCAGTAGCGGTATCGGGCGGCCATGGCTGTGCGCCAGGCGCGCGATGATCGCCGCGGCCAGCTGCGGCAGGTCGCCGCCGCGTTCGCGCAGCGGCGGCACGCGCAGTTCGATCACGTTGATGCGGTAGTACAGGTCGTGGCGGAAACGGCCGTCGGAGACCAGGTCGCCCAGGTTCTTGTGCGTGGCCGAGAGGATGCGCACGTCCACCAGCGACTCGCTGGAGGCACCGACCGGGCGCACCGATTTTTCCTGGATTGCACGCAGCAGCTTGACCTGCATCTGCAGCGGCAGCTCGGCTACTTCGTCCAGGAACAGCGTGCCGCCATGCGCGGCCTGGAACAGGCCGGGCTTGTCGGCATGCGCGCCGGTGAAGCTGCCCTTCTTGTGGCCGAAGAACTCGCTTTCCATCAGTTCGGCGGGGATGGCGCCGCAGTTGACCGGCACGAACGGACCGGCCGCGCGGGCGCCCTGTTCGTGGATGGTGCGGGCGACCAGCTCCTTGCCCACGCCCGATTCGCCGACGATGTAGACCGGCGCCTGGCTACGCGCCACCTTGCCGATGGTGGCGCGCAAGCTTTCCATCGCGCTGGAATCGCCGAGCAGGCGGCTGGCCTGTTCCGGCGGCGGCGCCGGCGGAGCGGGGCGGTCGCGGTTGTTCAATTCCAGTGCGTGCTTGACCAGGCCACGCAGCACGCTGATGTCCACCGGCTTGCTGACGAAGTCGAAGGCGCCGGCCTTCAAGGCCTCCACCGCCAGGTCCATGCTTCCGAACGCGGTGATCATCGCCACCGGGGTCTGCGGATAGTGCTTGGCGATTTCGGTGACCAGTTCGATGCCGTTGCCGTCGGGCAACCGCATGTCGGTCAGGCACAGGTCGTAGGGATTGTTGGCCAGCAGCTCGCGCGCTTCGGCCAGGTTGGCGGCGGTGCTGATGCGCAGGCCCATCCGGCCCAGGGTGAGAACAAGCAGTTCGCGAATGTCACGCTCGTCATCGACAACCAGGGCACTTTTCGGTTCGTTCATGTGGCGCACGATAGCCCAGGGCGATGACAGTCGACAATTGCCGGCCGAGTGCGGGCCTAACGATTCACATGATCAAACAACGGGCGCGGCGGGACGCACGAAGCGTAGCGGCTGGCCGCAGATACACGAATGCAGCGCCGTTGCAGGCAGATGCGCCATGGGCTTGCTGCAGGCGTGACGCAACGATCCCGCTCATTTCCCGAGCAGGCTGTTGGGCCCCTGCAACAGGATCCGGAAACAGGCGCCGCCACCCGGCACCGACACATAGTCCAGTTGCGCCTGGTTGGCGCGGCACAGCTCCTGGGCGATGTACAGGCCGAGCCCGGTACCGTGCTCGGAGGTGGTGTAGAACGGGCGGAACAGCTGTGCGGCCACCGTCTCCGGGATGCCCGGGCCGCGGTCGATGACGTCGATCACCGCCATGCGCTCCAGGCGTTCGACGCGCAGCTTCACCCGCGCCGGCTCGTCCATCACCCGGCCGTACTTGAGTGCGTTGTGGACCAGCGCGGTCAGGATCTGGTGCAAATGCTTGGGGTCGACCAGGGCATGCACGGACGCGCCTTGAATGCTCGCTTCCAGGATGTCGGTTTCCATCGACAGAGTCTGCCGGTACTCGATCACGAAGCGGCGCACGAACGCGGCCAAGTCCAGGTTGTCGGGGTTGGCGCGTTCGCGGCGGGCCAGCGCAAGCACGCTTTCGACGATGCCGTTGGTGCGCTGGCATTGCTGGTGGATGATCTGCAGCAGGCGGCGGTCGGCATCGCCGATGTCCGGGGATTCTTCCAGCAATTGCGAGGCGTAGCTGATCGCCGCCAGCGGGTTGCGGATCTCGTGCGCCAGGCTGGCCGAAAAGCGCCCCATCGCCGACAGGGTGAGCGATTCGGCGCGCCGCGACACCACGCTGGCATCGTCCAGGAACACCAGCACCAGGTCGCTGTCGGCGAGCAGGCGCACAAAGCGCGGCTGGACTTCCGGGCGGTCGGCGCCCAGTTGCAGCGGGGCTTCTTCCTGGCGCCAGCCGCTGCGCCAGCGCTGCAGGCGGCGCGCCAGCTCCGGGGTGAGCGCGGCCAGCGACAGGTCGACCGGGGCGTTGCGCTGGTCGCCATCGCCGAGCAGCGCCAGCGCCGCCTCGTTGGCCAGGGTGATGCGGTTGTGCGTATCGACCACCAGCACGCCGGTGCGCATGCGGCGGATGATCAGCTCGTTGATTTCGTAGAGATTGGCGACCTGCGCACCGCGCTCCTCGGCCAGCACCTGATTGCGGCGCGCCCGCGAGGCGATCTGTTCGCAGATGAAGGCGACTGCGACATAGCTGGTGGCGAACATCGCCAGTTCGGCGATCGGGCGGGTGGCGCCGCCGCCTTCCAGCACGGTCCACAGGTATTCCAACACGGTGGCGGCGCTGGCGAGCACGGCAATGCTCATGCCATAGCGCAGGCGCAGCAGGATCGAGGCGGCGGCGACATTGAACAGCAGCATCATCGCGATGCCGGCGCTGGCGCCGGGCAGCGCATGCGTGGCAAGGGTCGCGGCGAGGATGTCGGCGATCACCGCGCACAGCACGGTGGCGGTCAGGCGGCGCTCGTTGCGTCCCCGGAACAGCAGCGGGATGGCCATCGCCAGGTAGCCGATCGCCACACCGGCCGCCAGGCGCGGGTAGCGGGGCTCGGGGATCGCGTCGGACAGGGGGCTGAACACCAGTGCGGCGATCAGCCCGGCCACCAGCACCCGGTACAGCGAAAAGAAGTACAGCTCGCGCTGTGGCGCGGACTGGATCCGGTCGATAAGCGATGGGCTGGATGGCAAACCGATTCCCCGCGGGCGCAAGCGGCGAGTATAGGCAGGTGCGCGGCCCACGCAGCGCTTGCGCACAGTGCCGGGCTGGACGCAAGCGGCGGGGCACTCGGGCCGACTTTTGCGCCGCACGGCGTGGTCGGCCACAATAGGCGGCCCGTTCGCGTCTCTTGACGTGCCGCCCTGGCGGTCTGCGTTGCACGCAGCGGTCGTTTCCTTTTCCCACGGTGACGCATGAATTTCCACGAATACCAGTCAAAACAGCTGCTTGCCGAGTACGGCATCCCCGTTCCGGCCGGCAAGGTCGCGGCGACCCCGGACGAAGCGGTTGAAGTCGCCAATTCCCTGGGCAAGGGCCCCTGGATGGTGAAGGCGCAGATCCACGCGGGCGGTCGCGGTAAGGCTGGCGGCGTCAAGTTCTGCAAGACCACCGACGACGTGAAGGCCGCAGCGGCCAAGATGCTCGGCACCAAGATGTCCACCTACCAGACCGCCGGCGTCGAGCTGCCGATCAACTTGGTGCTGGTGACCACCGCCGGCGAGATCGTCAAGGAGCTGTACCTGTCGATCCTGGTCGACCGCGGCACCAAGACCATCACCTACATCGCCTCCAGCGAGGGTGGCGTGGAGATCGAGCAGGTCGCCGCCGAGACGCCGGAGCTGATCCACTCGCTCAACGTCGATTTTGTCGAAGGCGTGCAGGGCTACCACGGCCGCGATTTCGGCTTCAAGCTCGGCCTGACCGCCAAGCAGGCCGGCCAGTTCGCCAGCATCATGGTGAACCTGTATCGCCTGTTCAACGAAAAGGACCTGGCGCTGGTTGAAATCAACCCGCTGGCCATCCTGGACGATGGCAACCTGTACGCGCTGGACGGCAAGTTCGACAGCGACGACAACGCCGCGTTCCGTCAGAAGCAGCTGGTCGCCATGCGCGACAAGACGCAGGAAGACGAGACCGAAGTGACTGCGTCGGAGCTGGACATCAACTACGTCACCATGGACGGCAACATCGGTTGCATGGTCAACGGCGCCGGCCTGGCCATGGCCACCATGGACGTGATCAAGCTCAACGGCGGCGAGCCGGCGAACTTCCTGGACGTGGGCGGCGGTGCCAACAAGCAGCGCGTCATCGAGGCATTCAAGCTGATCCTGTCCTCGGACAAGGTCGAAGGCATCTTCGTCAACATCTTCGGCGGCATCGTCCGCTGCGACATGATTGCCGAGGGCATCATCGCGGCGGTCAAGGAAGTGGGCGTCAAGGTTCCGGTCGTGGTGCGCCTGGAAGGCACCAACGTGGAAGAAGGCAAGCAGCTGCTGCGCGACAGCGGCATGGCCATCATCCCGGCCGACAACATCAACGACGGTGCCAAGAAGGTCGTCGAAGCTGTCAAGAACGCCGCCTGATTCACGACACCGAAGGAACTATCCATGTCCGTTTTGATTAACAAGAACACCAAGGTGATCGTGCAGGGCTTCACCGGCCAGCAGGGCACCTTCCACGCCACTCAGATGATCGAGTACGGCACCCAGGTCGTCGGCGGCGTGACGCCGGGCAAGGGCGGCACCACGCATATCGACCTGCCGGTGTTCAACACCGTGGCCGACGCCGTCAAGGCCACCGGCGCAGACGCGTCGGTGATCTACGTGCCGCCGCCGTACGCGGCCGATGCGATCCTGGAAGCGGCTGCGGCCGGCATCAAGGTCATCGTCTGCATCACCGAAGGCATCCCGGTGCTGGACATGCTGCGCGTCAAGAACGTGCTGACCCGCTCGCATCCGGACACCGTGCTGATCGGGCCGAACTGCCCCGGCGTGATCACCCCGGGCGAGTGCAAGATCGGCATCATGCCGGGCCACATCCACAAGCCCGGCAAGATCGGCATCGTGTCGCGTTCGGGCACGCTGACCTATGAAGCGGTCAAGCAGACCACCGAAGTGGGCCTGGGCCAGAGCACCTGTATCGGTATCGGTGGTGATCCGATCAACGGCCTGAACTTCGTCGACTGCCTCAAGCTGTTCAACGAAGACCCGCAGACCGAAGGCATCATCATGGTCGGCGAAATCGGTGGCGACGCCGAGGAAGCTGGCGCCGAGTACATCAAGCAGTTCGTGAAGAAGCCGGTCGTCGGCTTCATCGCCGGTGCCTCGGCTCCGGCCGGCAAGCGCATGGGCCACGCCGGTGCGATCGCATCGGGCGGCAAGGGCACTGCCGAAGGCAAGTTCGCGGCGATGGAAGCCGCTGGCGTCAAGACCGTCCGTTCGCCGGGCGATCTGGGTGCGGCGATTGCTGCGCTGGTGAAGTAAGCACGCCGCGCGCGCAAGCGTGTGAGCGTCAGAGAGGCCGCCTTCGGGCGGCCTTTTTTGTGGGTGTTTGGAAGCATGCCCTCATCCGCCCTTCGGGCACCTTCTCCCGCAGGCGGGAGAAGGGAGCAACAGCAACAGCAAGAGCAACAGCAACAGCAGGAGCAAGAGCAGGAGTAAGAGCAGGAGTAAGAGCAGGAGCAGGAGTAAGAGCAGGAGCAAGAGCAGGAGCAAGAGCAAGAGCAGGAGCAAGAGCAAGAGCAAGAGCAAGAGCAAGAGCAAGAGCAGGAGCAGGAGCAGGAGCAAGAGCAGGAGCAAGAGCAGGAGCAAGAGCAGGAGCAGGAGCAGGAGCAGGAGCAGGAGCAGGAGCAGGAGCAAGAGCCCGATCATGTTCTCAAGCACGCTAGGTGTGTCGTTCTCCGGCAAATCGACGGAGCACACCGAGGTCAGGCAAATGCCGCTGCCCAAGCCCCCGCCGGCAGCGACATCCCCTCTCCCGCCTGCGGGAGAGGGGTAGGGGTGAGGGCGCTTCCCGCGCGGCGATCTCCCACGCCAAAGCGCCATCGACACCGATGGCGCCACCCGGGCGGAACCGGTCACCGTGGCCATCCTCCTTCCGAGAATGTCGATGCACCACGCCGCCAAGACCGGATTCGCCAAGCGCCTGCGTCGTGAGATGACCGCCGCCGAGCGCGCGCTTTGGTATCGGTTGCGAGATCGGCGTCTGCTCGGCTTCAAATTCCGGCGTCAGGTCCCCATCGGGCCCTACATCGTCGATTTCGTCTGCCTCGCCCGGGCGTTGATCGTCGAAATCGACGGTAGCCAGCACCTGCTGCCGGGTGCGGATGCCACGCGCGATGCTTTCCTGCGCCGCGAGGGCTTCCAGGTGCTGCGCTTCTGGAATAATGCGGTGCTGGCGAGTGGCGACGACGTCTGCGAGATGATCGCGCGAGGTCTGCTTGCGGCTCGTTCTCCCTTTCCGCTTCCGTGCTTCGGAAAACACACGCACAAGGCCGTTGACATGTCCCAGACGCTCCGCATTGCCATGGCGCAGTTCGACTTTCCGGTCGGTGCCGTGGCGCGCAATACCGATCGCATCATCGACTTCATCGCGGCAGCGCGCGATGAGTTCGATGCGGACATCGTGCTGTTTCCCGAGCTGGCGATCAGCGGTTACCCGCCGGAAGATCTGCTGCTGCGGCCCGGTTTTCTGGCCCATTGCGAGGAAGCGCTGGCGCGCATCGCCGCCAGCACGCGCGGGGTCGTGGCGGTGGTCGGCTGGCCGCAGAGTGCCGGCAGCGTGGTCTACAACGCCGCCAGCGTGTTGCGCGACGGGCGCATCGAAGCGACGTACCGCAAGCGCGAGCTGCCCAATTACGCGGTATTCGACGAGCGCCGCTATTTCGACGTGGACCCGGATGGCGATAACTGCGTGGTCACGGTCAAGGGCGTGCAGGTGGGCGTGGTGATCTGCGAGGACCTGTGGTTTGTCGAGCCGTTGGCCAGGACCGTGCAGGCCGGCGCCGAGCTGGTGCTGGTGCCCAACGCCTCGCCCTACGAGCGCGGCAAGCATGCGCAGCGCGATGCCTTGCTGGCCGAGCGCACCCGCGAGAGCGGGGCGGCGATTGCCTATCTCAACGTGGTCGGCGGGCAGGATGCGCTGGTGTTCGACGGCGCCTCGGTGGTGGCCGATGGCGACGGCACCGTGCATCCGGCCGCCGCCGCGTTCGTCGATCAGTGGCTGGTGGTGGACTACGCCGCCGGCGAGCGCAGCTTCACTCCGGTGGTGTGGGTGGACGACGGCGACGAAAGCATGGATGCGCTGGCTTGGCGCGCCGTGGTGCGCGGGCTGCAGGACTACTGCCGCAAGAACGGTTTCAGCAAGGTGTGGCTGGGCCTGTCCGGCGGCATCGATTCGGCGCTGGTGCTGGCGATGGCGGTCGACGCGCTGGGCGGCGACAACGTCACCGCGGTGCGGCTGCCGTCGCGCTACACGGCCAATCTGTCCAACGACCTGGCCGACGAGCAATGCCGCGCGCTGGGCGTCAAGCTGGAAACCATCGCGATCGAGCCGGCGTTTGAAGGCCTGCTCGCCGCGCTGGGGCCGATGTTCGAAGGCACCCAGCCGGACATCACCGAAGAGAACCTGCAGTCGCGCAGCCGCGGGGTGATCCTGATGGCGCTGTCCAACAAGTTCGGCGGGCTGTTGCTGACCACCGGCAACAAGAGCGAATACGCGGTGGGGTACGCCACCATCTACGGCGACATGTGCGGCGGCTACGCCCCGCTCAAGGACCTGTACAAGACAGAAGTGTTCGGCCTGGCCAAGTGGCGCAATACCGTGGGCGGGGCGCCGGTGATTCCGCCGGCAGTGATTTCGCGCCCGCCCTCGGCCGAGTTGCGCGACAACCAGACCGACCAGGATTCGCTGCCGCCCTACGATGTGCTGGACGGGATCCTGTATCGCTACGTCGACCAGGAACAGTCGCGCGACGACATCGTCGCGGCCGGCTACGCCGCCGATACGGTGGAACACGTGCTGCGGCTGGTACGGCTCAACGAATGGAAGCGCCACCAGGCCGCGCCCGGGCCGAAGGTGTCGCGGCGCGCGTTCGGTCGCGAGCGGCGTTACCCGATCACCAATGGGTATTCTGGCCAGTAGCCCGATTGGCTATTGCGGTCGGTCGTCCGGCGCATTGGCCACCGCTGCGGCGGCCGGCGCCTGGGCGAAGCGGGTGAGCAGGTCCAGGGTCGGCTTGGGCCGCGTCAGGTCGTACATCAGGCCGAAATGGCCTTCGGCGCCCTCGATGCTGGTCTGGTCCAGCAATTCGTAGACGTTCACCTCGGACACCACGTCGGCGTAGTTGTCGCGCACGTTGCGCAGCAGGTGCGCCAGGCTGTCGTAGCAGCCGCGGTCGCCTTCCGCACCGCCGGTGGTGTTGCCGGTGTAGATCTCCGCACAGTTCAGCTCGTTGAAGAACACCGGCGTCTTGTAGGTCTGCGCGGCGGTGCGCAGCTGGCCCAGATACAACGTGCTCCAGTAGCCGGCGTCCTGGTGGAAGGCGTAGTAGTGGAAGCTGATGTGGTCGAAGTTGAAGCCGGCCGCCTTGGCCTTGGCCAGGAACCACAGCGAGCCATTGCGGTCACCCGGGCAGCGTGCGTTGGCGCTGCGGTCGTCGCTGTTGCAGGCGGTGATGTTGATGGTGAAGCGCAGGCCGGCGCCCAGTTCGTTGGAAGCCTGGCGCATGCCCAGGTACATCGTGGTCATCGCCGCGATGCGGGCATCGGCCTCGGCGCGCACCAGATCCTGTTCGTTGCCGATCTCCCAGACCTTGATGTCGGCCGCATAGCGACGCGCCAGCTGGTAACCGATCTCGCGCGACATCGGGTACACCATCGGGCGCAGCGTGATGCCGTACTTGCGCGCCAGCGGGACCAGCGCATCCAGCGTGGCGTAATCGCGCGGGTCCACATCGAAGCGGTAGCTGCGCAGATTGCGCGCGGCCAGCAGCTTGAAGCGGGCCTCGGCCTGGGCGATCGGGTAGGCGGAGCGGCTGTCGTGGGCGTTGACGCCGTAGACGATGGGAGCCGCGCTGGCGGTGGTGGTCATTGCCGCCAGCAGCAGGCCAAGCATGAACGGGACGATGCAGCGGGACATGCGGCCTCCTGGCGGGCGTCAGCGGGAATGATCTTGCCGAGGCCGAGTATAGGCAGCGCGCAGGCGCGGTTCGGTGACCTGGTGCCAGGTCTGGCGAGGTGAACGCAAGCGCGCTCGGCGGCGCGAGGACGCGTGGTGTGCAAGCGTGCACGTCCGTAGTGCGGGACGATCGATCTGTCGCTTGATCGGGCCTGGCTGTCGTCAGGCACGGCAGGCGCCTGCAACACTCAGTCGCGCCGCTGCCACCGGCATTGCGGCAGCGGCATTGCCGCAATAAGAAAAGGGGCCTTGCGGCCCCTTCTCATCACACCGGCGGCTGATCGCTCAGTCGCGGCTCATCTGTGCATTGCGCTGACCGGTGGCGGCGGACTTCTCGCCGGCGAACGGGTTGAGCTTGCGGATGGCCCACGGGTACTTCGGCCAATTGCCGGTCAGCCACGGATGCTGCGGGCTGTTGAGCTCCAGCACGCGGCGGGCATCGGCGGCCAGGGTCTTGTTGCCCAGGTGGGTGTAGGCCTCGGCCAGCACCGCCACCGCGTCGTATTGATAGGCGCTCTGCGGATAGGTTTCCAGCAGGTAGTTGGCGCGACCGGCCGCCGACACCCAGGCATTGCGACGCAGGTAGTACAGCGCGTTGTCCAGTTCGTGCTGGGCGAACACGTCGCGCAGCTCGATCATGCGCTTGCGCGCATCCGGCGCGTAGCGGCTGTTCGGGTAGCGGTCGGTCACGGTGTTGAAGTCGTTGTAGGCCTGCTGCGGCGAGGACAGGTCGCGGCGGCTCGGGTCCAGCGACCAGACGCGGCGCAGGAACACCGTGTCGCGGTTGCTGTTGGCCAGCCCGCGCAGGTAATAAAGGTACGAGATGTTGCGATGGGTCGGGTAGGTCCGGATGAAGCGGTCGACGCTGGACACGGTGTCGTCGTGCTTGCCGGCCTTGTACTGGGCGTAGGCGGTTTCGATCATCGCCTGCTCGGTGTACGGGCCGTACGGGTACTGGGCGATCAGGCGCTTGTAGCTGGCTTCGGCGCCGGCCCAGTTGCCTTTCTCCATCAGGTCGTGGCCCTTGCCATAGAGCTGCTCGACCGGCATGCCCTCGTCGGGATTCTTGTCCTTGGCGCCGCGGTGGCAGCCGGTGACGACGAACGCCATGACCAGCATGAGGGCAATCAGGCGCGCAGGCGCGGAAAACGTGGACCGTCGGATCATGGGTCTGGGCAGGACGCATCAGGAAAACGAGAGCGCGATGATAGCCTAGTGGCCTGTCCGGCGACTGACTCCCGCCGCCCGGACCCCCAAATTTCCGCTTTTGCCTGAGTGCCTGTGTCCATGTCCGACTCATCTGCCGACCCCCTCGACCCGTCCATCCGCCAGGCCATCGTGCCCGACAACGCCGCAGGACGCCGTTTCGACGCGGTGCTGGCCGAGCTGTTTCCCGAATTCTCGCGTTCGCGCCTGTCGGAGTGGATCAAGTCCGGCGATGCGCTGCTGAACGGGGAAATGGCGCGCCCGCGCGACACCTTGCGCGGCGGCGAGAGCGTGCAGGTGCAGGTGGTGCTGGAAACCCAGACCCATGCCGCGCCGCAGGACATCCCGCTGAGCGTGCTGTACGAAGACGAGCAGGTGCTGGTGATCGACAAGCCGGCCGGGCTGGTGGTCCACCCGGGTGCCGGCAACCCGGACGGCACCCTGGTCAACGCCTTGCTGTTCCGCGACCCGGCGCTGGCGGCGGTGCCGCGCGCCGGCGTGGTGCACCGGCTGGACAAGGACACCAGCGGGGTGATGGTGGTGGCGCGCACCGTGCAGGCGCAGACCGCGCTGGTGGAACAGCTGTCCGCACGCGATGTGCACCGCCAGTACCTGGCGGTGGTGGTGGGCGCGCTGGTCTCCGGCGGCACCGCCAATGCGCCGATCGACCGCCATCCGCGCGATCGGCTGAAGATGGCGGTACGCGACGACGGCCGCGATGCGGTCACCCACTACCGCCTGCGCGAGCGCTTCCGCGCGCATACCGCGCTGGAATGCCGGCTGGAAACCGGGCGCACCCACCAGATCCGCGTGCACATGGCGCACCTGAAGTCGCCGATCGTCGGCGACCCGCTGTACGGCGGCGCGCTGAAGCTGCCCAAGGGCGCCAGCGACGAACTGGTGCACGAGCTGCGTACCTTCAAGCGCCAGGCATTGCATGCCGAAACCCTGGAGTTCCTGCACCCGGTCAGCGGCGAGCCGGTGCGCGCCAGCGCGCCGGTGCCGGCGGACCTGCAGCGGCTGATGACCGCGCTGCGCGAAGACAGCGCACGCGCCGCCGAGCTGGCACGCCGCTGAGATGGCCGCCGCCGCGCCCTTCGTGCTGCCGGCCGACTGGCCGGCGCCGCCGCGCATCCATGCGCTGACCACGCTGCGCTACGGCCTGGGCGGCTCGCTGACGCCGTTCGACACGCTTAACCTCGGCAACCGCAACAGTGCCGAGGGCGACGTGCCGGAGCAGGTGGAACGCAACCGGGCGCTGCTGGTCGAGGCGTTGGCACTGCCCGGCACCCCGCAGTGGCTGCGTCAGGTGCATGGGGTGGAGGTGCTGCGCGTCGATGCGCCCGCGCCTGCGCCCGGCGAGTGGGTGCGTGCCGCAGGCACTGTCGCCCCAACAGCGCAGGAACCGGTTGCCGACGCAGCGGTGACCGCGGTGCCCGGCGTGGTGCTTGCGATCCTCACCGCCGACTGCCTGCCGGTCGTGCTCGCGGCCAGGGATGGCAGCGAAGTGGCCGCCGCGCATGCCGGCTGGCGCGGCCTGGCCGACGGCATGCTGGAGCGCAGCGTGGCGGCGATGCGCACGCCGCCACAGCAGGTGAGGGCCTGGCTGGGGCCGGCAGCGGGGCCGCAGGTGTATGAAATCGGCGAAGACGTGTTCAACGCCTTCGTCGCGCACGATGCGCAGGCACGCGCCGCGTTCGTCGCGACCCGCCCGGGGCATTGGCGGGTGGATCTGTATGCATTGGCGCGTCAGCGCCTGCAGCGTGTCGGTGTGCCGGCCAGCGCCATCCACGGCGGCGGGCTGTGCACCATTTCCGAGCCGCAACGCTTCTTCTCGCATCGTCGCGACCGCCGTAGCGGACGCATGGCCACGCTGGCCTGGATCGCGCCCTGAGCATGCCGTTGTTCGTGCTGGGGCCGGACGCGTTCGTGCAGCTGCCTGCGCCGGAGCAGCACGCGCGGTTTCTGGACTAGCGCCGCAGCCCGATGTGGGGGCGCACATGGGCGCGATGGGCTTACTGGTAATGCTTCGTCGCGCCCGGGTGCGCTCCTACGACTGCGCGCTGATTTCTATGATGGCTTGTTGATACGGAGGGTTGTTCGGCCGCGTGCGTTGGATCTGTGGTGGCGGACAGGCATGCCTGCTCGGTGTAGGAGCGCACCTGGGCGCGATGGGGCGTTACCGGGAAAGCCTTATCGCGCCCAGGTGCGCTCCTACGGTGATTCCGTGCCGGCGGCTTACGCTGCGGCGTTTCCGAAATCTGCGCGCACTACCTTCGGGTTGCCGCCGTGCGCAGGCTGCAGGCGGAAGATCGACACCGCATCGGCCAGGTCCACGGCCTGTTCTTCCAGACTGCGCGCGGCGGCGGTGGCTTCTTCCACCAATGCCGCGTTGCGCTGTGTGACTTCGTCCAGTTGCGCGACGGTGCGGTTGACCTGTTCGATGCCGCTGGATTGCTCGGCGCTGGCGGCGGTGATCTCGCTCATGATGTCGGTGACGTGTTTGACCGAGCCGACGATCTCGCGCATGGTCGCACCGGCGCGGTGCACCAGGCCCGAGCCGAGTTCGACCTTGTCGGTGGAGTCGGCAATCAGCGTCTTGATCTCCTTGGCCGCATCGGCCGAGCGCCGCGCCAGGGCGCGCACCTCCGAGGCGACCACCGCGAAGCCGCGGCCCTGCTCGCCAGCGCGTGCGGCTTCCACCGCGGCGTTGAGCGCCAGGATATTGGTCTGGAAGGCGATGCCGTCGATGACGCCGATGATCTCGCCGATCTTGCGCGAGGCGGTGCTGATCTGGCCCATGGTGGACACCACAGCGTCCATCACCTGGCCGCCGTTCTGCGCCACTTCGCCGGTGCCCACCACCAGCCGGTTGGCCTGCAGCGCGCTGTCGGCGTTCTGCTTCACGGTGGAAGTGAGTTCCTCCATGGAGCTGGCGGTTTCTTCCAGATTGGCGGCCTGCTGCTCGGTGCGCTCGGACAGGTCGGTGTTGCCGGCGGCGATTTCCATCGCCGCGCGGCGGATCGTGTCCGATGCGATCTGGATACCGCCGATGATCTCGGTCAGCCGGGTCACGGTCTGGTTGGTGTCGTCGCGCAGGCGCGCAAAGATGCCGTGCGCATCGCCGTCCACGCGCTGGGTGAGGTCGCCGTCGGCCAGGGCACCGATCACGCGCGCCAACGCGGCCAGGTGGGTTTCCACCGAGTCGTAGATGCGGTTGATGCCCTGGGCCAGCGACAGCAGCACGCCGTCCATGCCGTCGATCTGCATGCGCCGGCTGAAATCGCCGGCGGCGGCGGCATCGATGATCTGGATCAGCGTCTGCTCGGCGTTGACCTGCGCGGTGACGTCCACCCACTGTGCGATGGTGCCCAGCCTGGCGCCGTCGGCGGCGATGATCGGGCTGTAGACGAAGTCGATCTGGCGGCCGAAGAACGGCGCGCGCACCGCCTTGGAGGCGGTCAATGCGCGCATGCGGTCGATCGCGGCCTGGCTGTCCGGATAGATGTCGCCGATGCTGCCGCCGACGAACCCTTCGGCATGGAAGCCGGGGCGGAAGCTCTGCACATCCGGCTCGATCAGCTTGAGCATCGCCAGCAGCTTGCGGTTGGCAAACAGCACCTGGCCATCGTCGTCGGCGATGCGGATCATGGTGTCCAGGTCGTCCAGCGCCTTGATCACGAACTGGCCGTGGCGCAGGCCCTGTTCCATCACATCCAGGCGGATGGCCAGCTTGTCCTGGGTCGCCTGCAGCGCATGCAGCAACGGCGCGAGCTCGCCGGCGGCGTTG
Source organism: Xanthomonas sp. CPBF 426 (assembly GCF_903989465.1). Classification (NCBI taxonomy): domain Bacteria; kingdom Pseudomonadati; phylum Pseudomonadota; class Gammaproteobacteria; order Lysobacterales; family Lysobacteraceae; genus Xanthomonas; species Xanthomonas sp. CPBF 426. The sequence continues at coordinate 3,509,992 of NZ_LR861805.1, read as the reverse complement.
CGCAGATCCAGGCGCTGGAAGTGCCCGTCACCGATGGCCGTCACCGTGCCGACGGCCTGTTGCAGTTGCGCGACGTTGCGGCGGCGCGACCACCACCACAGCCCCGCACTTGCCGCGCCCAGCACCAGCAGCGCCGGCAGCAGGCGCGTCAACCCGGCCCAGGCGCCGCCGGGCAACAACATGGCCGCATGGAGCGTGAGCAGGGCCAGCAGCCCGAACTGTGCAGCCGCAGGCAGCCATGTGGCCCTGGTGAGACGCGCAAGGCTCCGGCCGGAAGGCGGGCGGGAGACGGCAGTGGCATCGAATGAGGGCGACATAGGCTGAGTCCAACGGAGTGATTCGGAGTGGGGAGCGCTGTCCTGCACTGCATGGGCTGCTATGGGGTATCGGCGGCCGAGCCCGAATCATGACGGCGTGAAATTGCCGTTCGTCGGAATCTGTCGGCCGTACCCCTGAAAACCCCGATGTGGTTGATTTGGAAGCGGTTTCAGTGCCGCCCGGTACACCGCAGAGCCGTGAGGTGTCACTAGACACCTGCCTCCAAATTGTAAATTCCACGTGAAATATTGATGGCTGCCGTCAACACTTCGTAGACCCGGCCTCCACGCCATTTGATCGCGTGCCTGTGACCAAGACTGGCCGCAGCGCCACGCCACGAATACACATCAAGGCGCGGGAATCGGGAATCGGGAATGGAGAATCGGGAATCGGGAATCGGGAATCGGGAATCGGGAAATAGGGAGTCGGATGCCCTACAGACCCAGATCAGCGAAACGCCACGAATAGACATCGAAGAGCGGGAATGGAGAATCGGGGAATCAGGCGACCCACAGGCCCAGCCCAGCCCAAACAGCGACAGGAAGACGCTTTTCCCGATTCCCGATTCCCGATTCCCGATTCCCGATTCCCCAATCCCCAAAAAAAAACCGGCCATCTCACGATGGCCGGTCTATCGATACCTAACTAGCTGACGCTACACCGGCTTACTTCGCCGGCTTGGCGCCTGCCTCGTCCGGCAGCGCCCAGGCGATCACGCTGTCGCCCGACTTGGTTTCCATGCGGTCGTGTCCGCCCACCGCGGCCACGATGTACTGCTTGCCGTCGATGGTGTAGCTCAGCGGCGCGGCCTGCGGGCCAGCCGGCACGCGGGTCTCCCAGACCTGCTTGCCGGTGCGGGTGTCGAAGCCGCGCATGAAATCATCCAGGGATGCGCCGATGAAGGTCACGCCGCCAGCGGTGGCCAGCGAGCCGCTGTTGTTGGGCGTGCCGATCTCGAACTTTGTCTTGGACGGGATGCCCATCGGGCCCTGGTCGTAACCGGTGCCCAGCGGACGGCGCCAGATCACCTGCTGGGTGCGCAGGTCCACGCCGGAGATGTAGCCCCACGGCGGTGCCACGCACGGCGTGTTGAGCGGCGACATCCACGGCTCCTTGCGGGCGCCGTAGGCCAGACCCTTCTGCGCCATGTAGCCGGGCGTCTTGCTCTTGCCGTCGAACACCGATACCACGCCCAGCTCATTCATCTTTTCGCGGGTGTAGACCTGCAGGGTGTAGGGCAGGCGATTGCTGTTCATCACCATGATGCCGCGCTGCAGATCGACCGAGACGCCGCCCCAGTTGATGCCGCCGTGGTTGCCGGTGAAGGCCAGCGAGCCTTGCAGGGTCGGCGGGGTGAACATGCCTTCGTAGCGCAGCTGCTTGAACTGGATGCGGCAGGCCAGCTGGTCGAACGGGGTCATGCCCCAGGCATCGGATTCGATAATGGTCTCGTAGTCACGGCTCGGCGCGCCCACGGTATTGGGCATGCCCGGCGAGATCGGCTGCGTGGCCGCGGTCCAGTCGCCGTGATCGGTGCCCTGCGGCACGGCGATCTGCTTGACCGGCATGAGCGGTGCACCGGTGGCGCGGTCCAGCACGAACACCTGGCCGGACTTGGTGGCCTGGATCACCGCCGGGCGGGTACCGCCACCGGCCACCGGCCAATCGACCAGGTTCGGCTGCGGGCCGATGTCGTAATCCCACAGGTCGTGGTTGACGGTGCGGAAGTGCCAACGCTCCTTGCCGGTGGCCGCATCCACCGCAACCAGCGAAGCGGTGTATTCCTCATCCTGCGGGGTGCGGCCCTTGCCGAAGAAATCACCCGAGGCATTGCCGGTCGGCAGATACACCAGGCCCAGCTCGTCGTCGGCGGACATCAGCGACCACACGTTCGGGGTCGAACGGGTGTAGGTCTGCCCGGCCGGCGGCTCGGCGGTAATCGCCGGGTTGCCCAGGTCCCAGGCCCAGCGCAGCTGGCCGGTGAGCGCATCGAAGCCGCGCACCACGCCCGACGGCGCATCGCCTTCCTGGCCGTCGCGGACCTGGCCGGTGGGCTGGATCACCACGCCGCGCATCACCACCGGCGGCGAGGTCGGGCCGACGAAGCCCGGCTTGGTGTTGCCGGTGCCGGCGTTGAGATCGACAAAGCCGTTGGTGCCGAAGCTGGTGCACAGCTTGCCGGTCTGCGCGTCCAGCGCGCCGAGGCGGCCATCGACCATCGGCCAGAAGATCCGCGTCGGGCACTCGGCGGTGCCTTGCGGCGCCTGGTAGTACGACACGCCGCGGCAGGTGGTGGCGGCAACGCCGGCCATCGCCTTCGGATTGGTCTGCGGGTCGAAGCGCCAGCGCTCCTTGCCGTTGGCCGCCTCCACCGCGATCACCTTTTGGGTCGGGGTGCAGATGTAGAGCAGGTCGCCGACCTTGAGCGGGGTGTTCTGGAAGGCGTAGCCCAGCTTGGAGCCGGCCGGCTTCAGGTCGCCGGTATGGAACTCCCAGGCCACCTTCAGATCCTTGGCGTTTTCCGGGGTGATCTGCGCGCCGGGGGTGTAATGGTTGGACAGGTTGGAGCCGGCATACGCGGTCCAGTTGCTGGCATCGTGATTGGCCGCGACGTTGCCGTCCGGGCTGGGCACGTTGCCGCGGCTGAAGGGCGTTGCGTTCTCGGCCGGCAGCGTGGAGGCATCGGCCAGTTCGACATTGCGCGGTGCCAGCAACGGCCACAGGATCAGCGTCGCACCCAGGATCGGCAGCACGCCGGTCACCAGCACATAGCCAAGCCCCGACAACGGCTGCATGCGGCGACGGGCCACGCCCCAGAACGGCAGCAGCACCAGCCCCAGCACCGATAGCCAGGCCAGACGCGGGACCAGACCCCAGCCATCCAGGCCCACTTCCCACAGCGCCCAGGCGATGGTGGCCGCCAGGGTTGCACCAAACAGCCACAGGCCGGCACGCTTGCCCAGTGCCAGCAACACGCCGGCCAGGAACAGGCCGATGCCCGCCAGCAGGTAATACCAGGAACCACCGACGGCGACCAGGCGGCCGCCCTCGTAGGCAAGCACCGCACCGAGCACGGCGATCACCACGGCATAGACCACCAGCAACCAGGTGCCTAGTCCACGTTTTGAGGATTGATCAGTCATTTTGAGATGTCAGGAAGGACCCAGGCACCGGCAGGCGATGGCGAGTCGTGGAGGGAGAAAGATCACAGGCTGGCGAAGGGCGGCCCGTGTTCTAACTAAAACGTCCTAAACAAGAACGTCCGGATATGAACGCGCAGCCCCTCCCAGGTTCTCAGCGCTACTCATGTGAATATTTTAGACCGCAACGACGCTCGTGTCCGTGACGGAATGGGAACCAGTGTTCAGACCGTGCATCGCAGCGCGGGAAGTGCTTAAAACCGCAGGGATGGAGAGTGCCGGTGATCTCAGGCGGTTCTGGTGGCATTGGCGCGTGGCGACAAAATGCGTCATCCGGCTGTAACTCTAATTTGTTATTGACGCAAACGATGAGGCGGGATTCGGCATTCGGGAATGGCGAGTCGTGCATGCCGGGATTTTCGACTCAGGAATCTTCCACTTGCACCGGCAGACGTATTCTCATCACCCTTCAGGCACTTTCTCCCGATGCAAGAAAAAAGGCGCCGGCAGTGCGCGGCGCCTGAGTGTGCTGGTCGCGGTGTGCGCGGGTCGCGTGTTGCTGGTAACGCGCAAATCCCGAGTCAGATATCGGCCAGCGCCTGCAAATACCGCTGGCGCCAGTGGTTGATGTTGTTCTTGCGCAGATGATCCATCATCGCCCGCCAGCGCTCGATGCGCGTTGCCAACGGCATGCTTGCGGCGGTGGCGATCGCATCGGCCACGCCGTCGAGATCGTGCGGATTGACCAGCAACGCTTCCTTCATTTCATCGGCGGCACCGGCCAGCAACGAAAGCACCAGCACGCCGGGATCCTGCGGATCCTGCGCTGCGACAAATTCCTTGGCGACCAGATTCATGCCATCGCGCAGCGGCGTGACCAGACCGACCGAGGCGGCGCGATAGAAACCGGTCAAGGTCGCATGGCTGAAGTTCTGATTGACGTAGCGTAGCGGCGTCCAATCCGGCTCGGCATGCCCGCCGTTGATATGGCCTGCGATCTGCTCCAGTTGCCCGCGCAACCGGCGATATTCGTTGACATCGCCGCGCGACACCGGCGCGATCTGCAGGTAGGTCAGGCTGCCGGACTGCTCCGGGTAGCGCTCCAGATAGCGTTCGAACCCCTGGAAGCGTTCCGGCAGGCCTTTGGAATAATCCAGCCGGTCCACGCCGATCGCCAGTTGCCGGCCGCGCAGGCTTTCGCGCAGGTCGCGCACGGCCTGCTTGCCGACCGAGGCCTTGGCCTGGTTGGCGATCAACTCAGTATCGATCCCGATCGGGAAGGCCGCGGCACTGAAGCGACGCCCGCCCGGGCCCTCGACGATGTCGCCGTCCAGGATGCGGCCGCCGCCGAACAGGCGCACATAGGCCTTGAAGCGCTCGGCGTCGCGCTGGGTCTGGAAGCCGACCAGATCGTAGGCGTAGAACGTGCTGAACAGGCGCGCGTGATCGGGCATCGCCTGCATCAGGTCGGCCGAGGGCATCGGCACGTGCAGGAAGAAGCCCATCTTGCAGCCCACCCCCAGCTCGCGCAGCATCGCGCCCAGCGGGATCATGTGGTAATCGTGGATCCACAAGGTGTCGCTGTCCTTCAACAACGGCGCCAGCTTTTCGGCGAACAGCCGATTGACCCGCATATAGCCTTCGCGGGTGGCGCGGTCGTAGTCGACCAGGTCCAGGCGGAAGTGCAGCAGCGGCCACAGCGTGCGATTGGCAAAGCCGTTGTAGTACGAATCGATGTCACGCTTGTTGAGGTCCATGGTGACGAACTTGATGTCGCCCTCGGTCTGCTCGTGCATGCCGCCGCTGTCGCCGCGCACGGTCTTGCCGCTCCAGCCGAACCACACGCCGCCGCGCTCCTTGAGCGCCGCCAACAAGCCCACCGCCAGGCCGCCGGCACGGTTTTCGCCGGGCACCGCGACGCGGTTGGATACCACCACCAAACGACTCATGACGCCTCCTGCCAGCTGCGCGACAAGCGCATCGCTGCGATGATCAAGCCCACATGCGAATAGGTCTGGGGGAAATTCCCCCAGGCTTCGCCGTCTTCGAACGATAGATCCTCGGACAGCAAGCCGAGGTGATTGCGGCGCGAGAGGATGCGCTCGAACAATTCACGCGCCTCCTCCTTGCGACCGATTGCGGCCAGCGCGTCGATGTACCAGAACGTGCAGATGGTGAAGCTGGTTTCCGGCTCACCGAAGTCATCCGGTGCGATGTAGCGGTACAACGCATCGCCATGCTTGAGTACGCGTCCGACGGCTTCGACCGTGCGCACGAAGCGGCTGTCGTCGTTGGCGACGATGCCGATATCGGCCAGCAGCAACAGCGATGCATCCAGGCGATGACCGCCCAGCGTATCGGTGAAATGACCGCGTTCCTCGCTCCACGCCTCGCTCAGCACGCGTGCGCGGATGGTGTCGGCGCGCTCGCGCCAGTACACGCTGCGCTCGGGCAGCACCAGCCGGTCGGCGATCTTGGACAGCCGGTCGCAGGCAGCCCAGCACATCGCAGCGGTGTAGGTATGCACTTCGGCGCGGCCGCGGAATTCCCACAGGCCGGCGTCGGGTACGTCATGCAGCGCGAACGCGCGCTCACCCAGCGGCTCCAGGCGGCGGAAGGTATCCGCATCGCCCTGATCCTTCAGGCGCAGATCGAAGAACAGCTGCGTGGATGCCAGCACCACGCTGCCATAGACGTCGTGCTGCTGCTGGATCCAGGCCAGGTTGCCGCGCCGTACCGGGCCCATGCCGCGATAGCCGTCCATCGTCTCGACTTCGTGCTCTTCCAGCTGCGATTCGAAACCGACGCCGTACAGCGGCTGCAGCGTGCCGTCGGCGGTGGCGATGTTGAAGATGTAACCGATGAACTGCTCCATCGTGCGCGTGGCGCCCAAGCGATTGAGGGCACGCACCACGAACGCAGCATCGCGCAGCCAGCAGTAACGGTAATCCCAGTTGCGCGGGGTGTTGGGCGCTTCCGGGATCGAGGTGGTCATCGCCGCGATGATCGCGCCGCTGTCCTCGTACTGGCACAGCTTGAGCGTGATCGCACTGCGGATCACCGCTTCCTGCCAGTCCAGGGGAATCGACAGGTAGCGCACCCATTCGCGCCAGTATTCCTCGGTGCGTTCCTGCGCTTCCTGCACATAACCGGTGAGCGAGCGGGTCAGCGATTCGTCCACGCCCAGCACCAGGTTGACCGGGTGGCTGAGCACGAACGGCAGGCCGTCGCGCACGAAGCGGACCGGCACATCGGTGGTCAGGCGCAGGGTGAACTCGGGAAGCACCCAGCGGATGTGGTTGCTGCCCCAGGTGGTCTCCGGGCTGCGGCCACCCCAGTCGGCCAGCGGGCGTGCGCGCACGATGATGCGCGGGTTGCCGGCCAGCGGGCGGATCTGCCGGATGATGCTGACGGGCCGATAGAAGCGCCCGTTGTTGCGCCAGCGCGGCGCGAAGTCGATGACTTCCACTTCGCCGCCGTGGCTGTCGCGCAGCACGGTGCGCAGCACGGCGGTATTGGGCAGGTAATGCTGCTCACTGCTGGCGAAATCTTCCAGCTCCACCGCGAAGTCGCCGCCTTCGCCCTTGGGCGAGAGCAGCGAACAGAATGCCGGGTCGCCGTCGAAGGCTGGCAGGCAACTCCACACCACACGTGCCTGCCGATCGACCAATGCCCCAAAGCTGCAGTTGCCGATGACGCCCAGATCCAGGTTTGGCTCGGTCATGGAGTGCGAACGATCCTTTTGAAGAGAAGAGGGAAGCGCGCCGCGCTCACGCCTGGCGCGCGTTGCGTTGCAGCCACGCATGCACGTCGGCGGTACCGTCGACGCGGAAGCGCGCGCTGGTCTGGGCGCGATCGCCGACCAGCACGCTCCAGCCGCCGAGACGATTGGCCGCTTCGAAGCCGAATTCGTCGGTGAGGTCATCGCCGACGAACACCGGCGTGCGGCCGGCAAATGCGCCGTGCTGCATCAGCTGTTCGACCGCCAGCCCCTTGTTGCTGCCTTCGGGCACGAATTCGACCACATGGTCGCCCGGTTGCAGGCGATAGCCGGAAAGCTGGGCGATTTCCTGCTGCGCGAAGGCGAGCACCTCGGGGCCGGCGAGCGGTTGCGCGCGCCAATGCAGCGCGACGCTGACGCCCTTGTCTTCGACCAGCACACCAGGGTGCCGGTGCGTGAGTGCGGCGGCGCGTTGGTGCAGGCCATGCAGCCACTCGGAGGTGTCCTGCGGCATTGCCGCGCGCGCAGCGATGTCGCTGCGAAGTTCGTGTCCGTGCAGGCCGGCGGCCGGGAGCAGCAGCGGCGCGAACAAGGCGTCCAGCTGCGACAGCGGTCGTCCGCTGACCAGTGCCACTGCGCCATGCAGGCGCTCGCTCAGCTGGCCGATGGCCGCGCGGACCTCGGGCAGGAGCCGCACAGCCTCGGGGCTGTCGGCAAAGTCGATGAGGGTACCGTCCACGTCCAGAAACAATGCACAGGCATCGTCCAGCAATGGCGGCGACGGAAGGGGGGAGTGCACGTCTGCCATCGCGCTAGTGTGCGCAAAGCGATGTGATATTCAGGTTATGCAACAGCGGGGATTGGGGATTCGGGAGTGGGGATTGGCGCCTAGTCGCCCTTGCCAATCCCCCAATCCCGGCGTCAGAAGGTGTAGCGCACCCGTCCATACCAGTACGCGCCATTGCTGCCGATCGGCGAGAGCACGTCGTAGGGCAGGTTGCCGAAGTAGGCGATGTCGTCGATGGAACGGTCCGAGTAATTGTCGAGGATGTTCTGGCCACCGATCGCCAGCGTCCATTGCGCGCCCAGGTGGTACTCGGCTTCCAGGTCCAGCTGCCACTCCGCGCCGTAGGTCTGGCGTGGCACGAAGCCGCCGCCGAAGTCGAACACGCGCGTCGCACTGCCGTAGCGGTTGACGCGGGTCTGCAGGTTCCAGTGCTCGTTGTTCCAGTTGGCGGCCAGCGCGGCGCGTGTGCGCGGCGCCGCATCGGTGAGCGTGTTGCTCTCTTCGATGCCGAACAGCACGTAGTCCGGGTCCAGCGCGAGCAGCTGCGCCGGGGTGCCGATGACGTTCTTCAACTCGGTCTTGGCGTAGCTGTAGGTACCGGTCAGCAGCAGGTCGCCGCCGAAGGCGTACTGGCGCCAGTTGCCGACCAGCTCGGCGCCGCGGGTGCGGGTGTCGGCGGCGTTGAGGAAGTAGCTGGCGCTCTGCACACCGCTGACGCCGAAGTTCTGCTGCACGAAGTCCGTCAGCGCAGTGCCGGTGATGTCTTCGGACAGCGCGATGCGGTCGTCGATGTCGATCTGGAAGAAGTCCAGCGACAGGTCGAAGTGATCGCCCAGCTGGCTGGTGAAGCCCAGGCTGTAGTTGAGCGATTTTTCCGGCTTCAGGTCGGTGGCGCCGAGCGCGCGGGCGATCGGGTTGTAGACCGACAGCAGGCGGCCCTGGGTCAGGCGACCGGCCGCGTCATAACCGGTGGACGTGGCTTCGTAGCCGATCTGGCTGAGCGAGGGTGCACGCACGTTGTTGGAGACCGCCCCGCGCAGCGCGAATGCCGGGGCGAACGCATAACGCGCGGCCAGCTTGCCGGTCCACTGGCTGCCGAAATCCTGGTAATGCTCGTAGCGGCCGGCCAGGTCGGTGGAGAACTTGTCGCCGAACTGGCTGGACACGTTGGCATAGGCGCTGGCCACGTTGCGCGACAGGTCGGCCTCGTCCTGCGGGCTCAGGCCGCCGCCGGCCTGCGAGCCGGTGGGGCGATCGGTGAACGGGCCGGCCGCATAGCTGGCCGGGTCGCCGGCGTGGGTGCGGTATTGCTCGCGGCGGAACTCGGCGCCGGTGCCGAAGGTATGGGTGGCGCCGGCCGCATCGAACACCCGGGTCAGATCCAGGTTGGCCACGGTCTGCGCAAAGGCGAAATCGCCGGTCTTGAAGCGCGTGGTGCTGCCGGGGCCGAGCGAGGCGTTGAGCGAATTGCGCAGCCGGTAGGTGAAGTCGTTGCGGCCGTAGTTGACGCTGGCGTCGTAGTCCCAGTCGCCGAGCTGCCCACGGGCGCCGGCGACGATCTGCAGATCGCGATTCTCGCCTTCGGAAATCGGACGGTAGCCGTTGGGGTAGATCTCGCGCCAGTTGGCGCTGCCATCCGGGTAACGGAAGTAGTTGGCGCCTTCGGTGTCGCGCTGGTTGTAGGTGCCGAAGGCGTAGAACTCGCCGTTGGCGCTGAAGGGGACCTTGGTGTTGAGCCAGGCGTTCAGGCCCTTGGTGGCGCCATCGCCGAGCACGTAGTTGCGCCGGCCAGCCAGGGCCAGGTTGGCCGGGGTCTGTTCTTCGAACGGTGGAATCTGGTCGAAGCCGGCGCGATTGGTCGCTTCGCGATTCTTCAGCTCCAGGCCGACCTTGAAGAAGCCGCCGTCATCGCCGAGCAGCGTGCCGACCTTGGCGCTGGCGTAGCTGGTCTGGCCATCGGTGACACGGCGGTTGATCGGCTCCACATCGGTGTTGTAGGCGCCGAAGCTGGCTTCCAGCTCGCCGCGCTCGGGGTTGTCGTCCAGGATCACGTTGATGACGCCGGCGATGGCGTCAGAGCCGTATTGCGCGCCGGCACCGTCGCGCAGCACTTCGATGCGCTTGATCGCATTGATCGGGATGGAATTGAAATCCACCGGCGTGGTGCCCTTGCCGATCTTGCTGTCGGTATTGACCAGCGCCGAGGTATGCCGGCGCTTGCCGTTGACCAGCACCAGCACCTGGTCGGGCGAGAGGCCGCGCAGCTGCGCGGCGCGGATATGGTCGGCGCCGCCGGAGTTGGACTGGCGCGGGAAGTTGAACGAGGGCAGCAATGCCTGCAGCGCGCTACCGAGCTCGCCATTGACCACGCCGGCCTTGCGGATGTCCTCGGCCGTGAGCACGTCCACCGGGACGGTCGATTCCAGCACGGTGCGGTCGCTGGCGCGGGTGCCGGTGACGATCACGGTGTCCAGCGTGGTGGCGCCGGGGGCGGCCTGCTGGGCCTGTGCATTGGCGCTCAACGCGGCCGCGACGGCCAGGCCGATGGCCGAAAGGGTGGGGCGGGTCATGTCTCTCTCCTGCAACAGCAACTGCGAACGCGCCGCGCGGTCGGCATCCGGCCGGGCAGGGCGCAAAGGGGTTCGGATCGTCCACATTCATCCGGATAGAGAGATATTATCGCGTTGTTCAGGCGCGTGCGAGATGGCACAGTGCGCGCACGCCGGCATCAGCTGATGCCGGCCCTGCATGAGCCTGCCCCCGATCCGTCGTAACCGTACCCGTTGTGGAGAAGTCGATGAAGTTGCTGCCGTCCTGCCTGCTTGCCGCCACGCTGGCGCTGTCCGCCTGCGCCACCACCCCCGGCGGCGCGCCGGGGTCGACCACTGCCAGCCTGCAAGGCGATGCGGCGCGGCCGGCGACGGCGCACGGTTGGGTGCGCAGCGAGCTGTACTTCGGTGTGGGCGAGGAGACCGGCCCGGCCGATCGCCCGCAGACCCGCACCATCGACGACACGCAATGGCGCGCGTTCCTGGACAAGGAAGTGACCCCGCGCTTCCCGGACGGGCTGACCGTGTTCGATGCCTACGGCCAGTGGCTGTTTCGCGGTGCCAAGGAGCCGAACCGGCTGGGCACCAAGGTGCTGGTGATCCTGCACGAGGACACCCCGCAGCGGCGCAACGACATCGAGGCGATCCGCCTGGCCTGGAAGCAGGCCACCGGGCACCAGTCGGTGCTGTGGTCGCGGCAGGCGGTGGAGGTGTCGTTCTGAGTGGCGCCGCTTGGCGCGGCCGCCGTACCTGCGGTGCGACCGCGGCGTGGGCAGCGGCACCGGCGAGTGCTGCGCGTGCGGTGCAATGATGCGCCGCATCCGTGCCTTTACAGCGGGCAGGTTCGTGCTGGGCGAGCTGCCAGACCGGGTGACCATGCGCCTTGAGGATCTGCGCCGGCTGCGTGTGCGCGCTGCCGACGTGTGGCTGTCGACGGCGCTCTTCGGCCTGTCGTTCGCGGCGATGGCACGCGACACCAGCGTGCAGGTGACGATCGATGCGTACACGCATGCCACCGCCACGCTGGTCGGCGAAGGCCTGCATGTGGTGTTCACTCCGGGCGGCAAGGAGCAATGGCTCGACGCGAATGTGGACGACGGCGAAGGCGGTGCCGGCGTGGACAGCGACGACTACAACTTCGACGGACACCCGGATCTTGCGGTGTCGGCGATGCTCGGCCAGGTCAACGAAGCGGTGCTGGTATTTGTATTCGATCCGGCGCAACGGCGCTTTCGTGCGCTGACCGCGCCCACGCGCCCGGCGGTGCAGTGCGAAGGCTTCTTCAACCTGACGCCCGACAAGTCGGACCGCAGCGTGACCAGCTCCTGCCGCAGCGGGCCGATGTGGTATGCCGACGTGTATCGCTACGCGGCCGATGGGCGCCTGTATGTGGCCACGACGCAGCAGCCGATCGCCTCGCCCGACATCCAGACCTTGCTGGATCCAGGCAGCGACGATGGCATGCCGCTGTCGGTATGGCCGCGCTATGACGCGCGTGGCGTGCGGGTGTCCAGCGCAATCGGCACCACGCTGGACGCGCCGATGCCGGTGCAGTTGCACGTGCAGGTGGCGCGGCTGCCGCTGTACGCCACACCTTCGGCGACCAGCACCAAGCGCTATCTGGTGCAGGGCGATCGGGCCGATGCGCTGGATGTCAGCGCCGACGCCACGCGTGTGCAGGTGCGCTATCGCAGTGCCAACCGCGGCGATATCGTTGGCTGGATCGAGGTCGAGGCGGCGATGAAGTAGCGTGTGTCGCTACCTCAAGGCCGCCGCGCACAGGGCTGGCAGGCGCAGTCGCGGCGACACGCTCTGATCCACCGTGGCGCTGTCGCGCGCGATGAGCAGCGGCTACCATCGGCCGATCCCCACGCTTCCTGGCTCCCATGTCGGCCCCTTCCTCGCGTACTGCGGCATCGCCGCGCTGGTTCGTCGCCGGCGACCTCAATGGCTTCTTCGGCCTGGTCGTCGACAATCTCTCCATCCTCGGTTTCATTGCGATGGCACTGGTCGGGATGTTCCAGTTCCCGGCCGAGGTGGTGTTCGGGCGCATGTTTCCCGGCACCGCGTTTGGCGTGCTGGTGGGCAACCTGCTCTACACCTTGATGGCGCGGCGGCTGGCCGCACGCAGCGGGCGCGACGATGTCACTGCAATGCCGCTGGGCCTGGATGCGCCGACCAGCATCGGCATGGCGCTGTTGGTGCTGGGCCCGGCGTTCGTCGGCTTCAAGGCGCAGGGGCTGGACCCGCAGGCGGCCGCCATCGCCACCTGGAAACTCGGCATGGCCTCGCTGGTGGTGATGGGCCTGCTCAAGCTGGTGCTGTCGTTCGTCGGCGAGGCGGTCACGCGCGCGCTGCCGCGTGCGGCCTTGCTCGGTTCGATCGCCGGCATCGCGCTGGTGCTGATGGGCCTGTTGCCGCTGCTGGAAACCCTGCGTTCGCCGGTGGCCGGCTTCGTCACCCTGGGCCTGCTGTTGTACGTGCTGCTGGCCAAGGGCCGGCTGCCGACCAAGTTGCCCGGCGTGCTGGTGGCGTTCGTGATCGGCACTGCGTTGTATTACGGGCTGGGCCTGGCAGGCCTGGGTGCGCCGGGCTTTGCCGTGCCTGCGTTCACGCCGCCGAAGATCGTGTTGCCGTTACCGAACCTGGGCTTCATCGACGGCCTGCCGGCCACCGTGGCGTATCTGCCGTTGCTGCTGCCGTTCGGCCTGTTGATGGTGGTGGGCGGCATCAATGTCAGCGAGAGCGCACGCGCCGCAGGCGATGACTACCGCACCCGCGACATCCTGCTGGTGGAAGCCTTGGCCACGCTGGTCGCCGGCGTCTGCGGCGGGGTGGCGCAGACCACGCCGTACATCGGCCAGCCGGCCTACAAGCACATGGGCGCGCGCTCCGGTTACACGCTGCTGACCGGCCTGTTCGTCGGCATCGGCGGCATGCTCGGTGTGATCTCCGGGTTGGTGCAGTGGCTGCCCTTGGCGGTGCTGGCACCGATCATCGTGTACGTGTCGATCGACATCACCACGCAGGCGTTCCAGGCCACGCCCAGGCAACATGCCGGCGCGATGGTGCTTGGCTTTCTGCCGTCGGTGGCGTACCTGCTGACCATCAAGGCGCCGGGCTGGATCCCGCCGGAGCAGCTGGTCGCACTCACCACCAAGCTCGATGGGCACGGCCTGCCGGAGCTGGCGGTGATCTTCGCGCTGGGTAACGGCTTCATCATCACCGCAATGCTGTGGATCGCCACGGTGGTGGCGATGATCGATGGCCGGCTGCGCCGCGGCGCGGTGTTCCTGCTGGTGGCCGCCGGGCTGACGCTGTTCGGCCTGATCCATTCGGTGGACCCGCGCGGCGGCATCTATCTGCCATGGTCGCTGCACGGCCTGGCGCGCGCGATCAGCTGGCAGTTCGTCGGTGCCTATGTCGCGCTGGCGGTGACCCTGCTGCTGCTCTCGTTGTTGCCTGCACGCAAGGACACGGTGCAATGATGTCCCGCTCAGGTGTATTGCGCGTGCTCATCGGTGGCGCCCTGTTGCTTGGCACCGGCGGCGCCTGGGCGACGTCGTTCGATTGCAAGCAGGCAGGTACAGCGGTCGAGAAACGGCTGTGCGCGGTGCCGGCGCTGGGCACGCTGGACGATCAGATCGACGCGTCCTATCGGGCGCTGGTGGACACCACGCCGCGGCACGCGGTCGCTGGCGTGCGGGATCAGCAGCGCGCCTGGTTGCGGCAGCGCAATGCCTGCGCGCAGGACGCCAAGCTGGACGGCTGCCTGCAACGCACATTGAAGGCCAGGGCCGATGCGTTGGCCAAGGCGCTCGTTGCGCAGCAGCAGGCACTGGACCGCATCATCGCCGCGATTCCTGCCGCGCCTGCCGACGCCACGCGCCAGTTGCAGGGCTACGACACGCCGCTGGCCTCGGCGTGGCTGGCCTATCTGCATCAGTTCGTTCCGGCCGCGGGGGTGGATGCGGCGCTGGCGGATGCGCGGTTTGAAAGCGCACGCAAGGCGCTGCGCAAGGTCGACGACTTTGCCGCATCCCTGCTCGACGACGTGGAGGGCGTGCCTGCCATGCAGCCGCAGGAACGTATCCTGACGTTGTTGCGGATGTGGATCGAGCGCGACGACCGCGATCAGCGCCCGTACGTGCATTGCTTCATCTTCGCTACAGTGGGGGAGCCAGCATATGAGGCGTTCGGCTCGCTGTATGGCTCCACCCGCGACGGGTTCGCGCCCATCTGCGAGCCGCCGGGCGGCCTGTTTGCATTGGCCAGCTGGAAGCAGCTGGATGCCGGCTTCGACGGGTTGATCCAGGCCCTGGGCAAGGACGCAGGCACCATTCGCTACGCCAGTTACGCGGAGTGGAAAATCATCGCGCTACGCGCGTCGGTGTCGCCGTTGCTATACCTGACCCCGGCACTGCGCAAGCGCTACGGCGACGATCCGGACAAGGCGATTGCCGCCTGGACCGGGGAAGACAGCGATTGGCCGGCGGCACAGCGCAAGGCTGTGCGCGCGTTGCTACCGAAGGTGCGCGCCGACACTGCCGCATGGCTGGTGCGCGAGAAGCGCCTGCCTGCGAAGCAGGCCGAGCAGGCGGCCGCCGCAATCGTGGCGGCCTGGGTGAATGCGCGGCTGGATTTCGGAGGCTGAGAGCGGTGCGCACGCCTGCTCGCGGATTTCAGGCGGGCGGTGGCGTCGCTTGATGCGGCAACGCCGGTCGTCCTGGGCCGAGACCAGGCGATGTGAATGAGCCAGAGCCAAGCTAACGCCAAAGGCAAAGCATGCGATCTGGGGCTTGGCTGCAGGGCCCTTGCCCGCCCACCATCGCGGGACACGCCGCAAGTACGTCCTTGTAGGCTCCGGCGCGGCATCCATGCCGCTCAGGGTCCCGCGACGGTGAGCGGGCAAGGACCAGTCGAGAGGGTCGGTGTGCATGGAAGAGCAGTGCTGGATGCGTCTTGTTCGATCATGAAGCGTCGGCTCCACGTCCAATGCGCGCCGCACGACAGACAGCTTTCAGATGAGCGCCGACCAACTGTCTGGTGCGGTGTCCTTGCCGGTTGCGGGACCGTGTGGCGGCATGGATGCCGCCACTGAGCCCCCACCGCCAGGGACGGATTCACGGCGTGCCCTGCAAGCGGTGACGGCGCCGCGCCCTCGATTCAGTGCTTGATCGCAGCATCGCTGCACATCGATGGAACCACCGCGATCTGGCATGGTCACACCCTGGATGGTGTCGATGTAAGGAGTTCCATGATGCAATCCAAGTCTTCGCGTTGGCCGTGGCTGCTGGCGGTGCCGGTGGTGGCCGGCGCTGCCTGGTGGCTGTTCAGCGGGTCACCCACTGCGCCGGGCGCCTTGCCAGCGCCGATCAGCCAGACCGCCAGCGCCGTGGCAGCGGCGGTGACCCCGTCGCCGCCGGTGCCGGCGGGGCCGCGCCATCCGGTGCAGCAGCCCTCGGCCGATGCCGCCGACGCGGCGATCCCTGCGCTGGGTCAGAGCGATGCGGCAGCGTGGGAGGCCTTGCTGGCGTTGGTGCAGGACGACGGTGCATTGTCGATCGTGTTGCGCAAGCACTTGATCGAACGGATTGTGGTGATGATCGACAATCTCACCCAGCCCAGCATCAGCCGTCGCGCCTCGGTGCTGCAGCCGGTGGCAGGTGAATTTTTGGTGTCCGATGCCACCGGAAGTGAGGTGATCGACCAGGCCAATGCGGCGCGTTATGCGCCGTACGTTGCGGCGTTCACCCAGGTGGATGCGCAGGCGCTGGTGCGCAGTTATGTACGTTTCTATCCGTTGTTGCAGCAGGCGTATGCCGACCTGGGCGCGCCGGACCGTTACTTCAACGATCGCGTGATCGACGTGATCGATCATTTGCTGCGCACGCCCGACCCGGCACAGCCGATCAGGGTGCAACGCGACGAGCGTGGCCGTTATCGGTTTGTCGATCCGGCGTTGGAGTCGCTGTCGGTCGGTCAAAAGGCGCTGCTGCGGCTGGGGCCGGCGCAGGCGGCTGCCGTGAAGGCGCAGTTGCAGCGGATCCGCACGGCGTTGCTGCAGGGACGTTGAAGCAGCGTGTGGTGGCGCGAGGATAAGGCCGCCCGGTGCGGCCTTGCATGCATGGTTGCAGCTTCGCGCCACATTCCGGCATGAAGCAACGCAGGTGGGCGGCACGCGCTACGCCACGTGCCGCCACTGCTTACGCCGCATCCAGTTCCGGATAGTGGCGGAAGATGCCATTGGTATTGAACGCCACGCGTCGGTCGGATGCGAGATAGGCCGCGATGCGCGGGCGCGCGGCCACGCGTTGCTGCAAGGCCTTCAGGCCGGGAAGATCGGCCGATAGTGTCTTCATGCGCTTGGGGAACATGTACTCCAGTCCGCTGACCAACTGGAACAGCGACAGGTCCACGTACGAGTGCGTGCCCAGCACATGGGTGCCGCCGGCCTGTTGCAGCACCTGCTCGAAATAGCCCAGGAACTTGGGCAGGCGGTTGTCGCGCAGGTCCTTGGCGCGCTTGGCCGCCTCGGCTTTCTGATCTTCGTAATACAGGCCGGTGGCGATCGGATGATGGCTGTCGTGCACCTCGGCCACCAGATCGGCGATGGTCAGCTGCAACTGCAATGCCTGGATGCGCTGCGCGTCCGAGTCGGGTACCAGCTGCAGTTGTGGCCCGATGACATGCAGGATGGCCGCGACCTGCGCAACCACCGTATCGCCAGCCTTGAGGAAGGGCGGCGCAAACGGCTGCGCGCCGGCCTGGTTGCCTTCCAAAAAGGCATTCATCACCTCATCGCCTTCCACGCGCGCCACGTCGGTATAGTCGGCACCGGCATCTTCCAGTGCGAGGCGGACGAATTCGCCGCGGCCCTGCAGGCCGGTCCAGTAGTAGAGCTGGTAGTGCATGTGCTGCTCCGCGATTGACAACGCTACACCATAGAAACCGCGCGGCTAGGCGGGCGTGAGCGAGGCGTCAGCGGGCTGTGACCCGATATCATCGTGCGGTTGTGCCAGCAGCCAGGCCAGCTTGCGCGCGCGCGGTTGTTGCTTGAGCTGCCACTCCGCGCGCGAGGCGGCGGCGCGGTCCGCATATGGATGGCTGGCAAGCAGTTCCAGCGGCGGATGTGCACGTGTATAGCGCGCGCCGGTGCCACGCAGGTGTGCCTGAAAGCGCCGCTCCAGATCATTGGTGATGCCGGCGTAATAACTGCCGTTGCGGCACAGCAGCAGGTAGAGGTGCCAGGGCTTGGGTGCATCCATGTGCCCATTATCGCCATTGGCCGGGTGTCGTGCAGCGAGGGTCTTGGCGCGCGCCGGGCATGGATGACCGGCACGCTGCGACGCGTGAGTGAATAACCATCTGAACATTGGTTATTTGACGCTTGAGCCAGCTGCAAACAGCATGCGCTACCGCATTGCAGCGCCGTTTTGGCTTGCGCTGCGCAAGGGTCGCCGTGCACAGCGCTCGCCGACTCGCAGTTCCCCACGCTGCTGCAAGACAGCCGACGCCACGAAAGGACGTACATGCCCGCGCGACACCGGACCCCTGCAAGGATCCTCGCTGCTTCGAGATGGTTGGCCAGGCCGCAGGTGTTGGCGTGGAGTCTGGCGTGGGCGGTTACGCCGGTGCTGGCCGATGAAGTGGGCGAGGCTGCCGCAACGCCGGAGCGCGCCGCGCAGACACTGGGTGCGGTCACCGTGACCGCCACGCGCCGCGAAACCACCCTGCAGCAGGTGCCGGTGGCGGTATCGGTGGTCCAGGGCGAGACGCTTGAGCGCGAAAACCGCAACAGCGTGGCCGACCTGCCGGCGCTGGTGCCCAGCCTGACCTTCCGCACTGGTGCCTCCAACAAGGACACCTCGTTGTTCCTGCGTGGCGTGGGCACCATTTCCACCTCGCCGGGCGTCGAGCCCAGCGTGGCCACGGTGATCGACGGGGTGGTGCTGGGGCGTCCAGGCCAGGCCACGCTGGACCTGCTCGATGTCGAGCGCATCGAAGTCCTGCGCGGGCCGCAGGGCACCTTGTTCGGCAAGAACGCCTCGGCCGGCGTGCTCAATATCGTCAGCAAGCCGGCGCCGGAACTGTTCGGCGGCTATGTCGATTATTCGCACTTCGGTGGCGGCGACGAAGACCGCGTGCGTGCCAGTGTTGGCGGCACGCTGGTGCCGGAGCTGCTCAAGGCCAGCGTGTCGGCGTTGTGGGCCGAGTACGGCGGCAATGTGCGCAACGCGGCCAACGGCCAGACCGTCAACGGCTACCGACGCTCCGGCGCGCGGCTGCGGCTGGACCTGACCCCGACCCCCGGCTTGAACGCGACGCTGCTCGCCGACTACCTGCAATCGCACAGCGATGCGCCCAGCGGGGTGGTGGTTGCCAGTACGCGTGCGGACTTCGCCGCAGCGCTGGCACCGGTCATCGCCAGCGCCGACAACCGGCAGATCAACAGCGATTACCGCACGTCTCTGGACGACATCAACAAGGGCGCCTCGCTGCAGCTGGACCAGCAACTCGGCGATGCGCTGCTGACCTCGATCAGCGCGTGGCGGCAATGGGACAACACCCAGTTCCAGGATGGCGATCGCACCGCGCAACGCAGCGCGGCGTTTCCGTCCTCGCACGACCGTGGTGACCTGGGCTACACGCAGTATTCGCAGGAAGTGCGCATCCAGACCCCGCGCGATCGTGCGGTGGAGGCGGTCGCCGGGCTGTATTACCTGCATGCGCGCGATGACGAAACCTACCGCCGCACGGTGACGACGCCCACCGCCAGCAACGTGGGCGTGGCCGATTACGCCACCCGCGCGGAAACCTATGCCGCCTTCGGCGAGGCCACCTGGCATTGGCGCCCGGATCTGCGTGCGCTATTGGGCGCGCGCTTCACCCGCGACACGCTCGACTACCGGCATCAGCGCGTGTCCAGCTCGGCAACCGCAGTCACCGGCATCCAGCCGTCCACCGCAAGCAGCGGCAGCACCGCGGAAAACGGGGTGTCGGGCCGTACCGGCCTGCAATACGACGTCGATGCGCGGACCACCGGCTACCTCACCTATTCGCGCGGCTACAAGGGCCCGGCCTACAACGTGTTCTTCAACATGCAGCCGCGCGATACGCCGGCGCTCAAGCCGGAGACCTCCAACGCCTGGGAACTCGGCCTGAAGGCGCGTGCGTTGGACGATCGCCTCAGTGCGAACGTCGCGCTGTTCCATACCGAATACGCCAACTACCAGGCCAACTTCTTCGATACCGTGGCCGGGCAGGTGGTGACGCGCCTGATCAACGCCGGGCAGGTGCGCACGCGGGGTCTGGAGCTGGATCTGGAGTATCGGCCCACCGAGCGGCTCAGCCTGGCCGGCTCGCTGGCCTACACGCAGGCGCGCATCCAGCGCTTCGCCTGTCCCGCCGCCGCCGCGGCCAACTGCAATGTCGACGGCCGGCCGTTGCCGTTTTCGCCTGACTGGAAGGGCAATCTGCGCGCCGGCTACCGGGTGCCGCTGCGCGGCAGCCTGGCGTTGGAAGTCAACGGCGACGTGAGCTGGCAGGACAGCGTGCAGTACGACCTCAGCCAGACCCCGCAGACCGTCCAGGGCCCGTATGCGATCTGGAACGCCAGCATCGCGCTGGCCGACGATGCGCATGGCTGGCGGGTGGCGGTGCTCGGCCGCAATCTCGGCGACCGCACGTACGCGCCATTGTTGGCCAATGCCACCGGCAACGTGTACCGGCTGGTGCCGCGTGACGACCAGCGTTATGTCGGGCTGCAATTGCACAAGGATTTTTGACGATGTTTGTGATGTGTTTCGAGAGTGATCCGAGCCATGCAGGCGCGACGCACGGTGGACTGCGATGAGCGCCGCACGACAGCTCTCGCTCGGGGCGTTCCTGATGGCCACCGGCCATCACGTGGCCGCGTGGCGGCACCCGCAGGCCAGTGCCGATCCGCTGGTGTTCGATCACTATCGTGAGATGGTGCGCATCGCCGAGGCCGCCCGGTTCGATGCGGTGTTCGTCGCCGACAGCCTGGCTGCGGCCGGTGGGCCGGTGGCATCGCGGATGGCGCGCTCCAGCCTGTTCGAGCCGCTCACGCTGCTGAGCGCGTTGGCGGTGGTGAGCGAGCGTATCGGCCTGATTGCCACCATGACCACCAGCTACAACGAGCCGTACCACGTGGCGCGCAAGTTCGCCTCGCTGGACCATCTGTCCGGTGGGCGTGCCGGCTGGAACCTGGTTACTTCCGATGCCGCCGACGAAGCATTGAACTTCAACCGCGACGCGCATTATGTGCATGCCGAGCGCTATGCGCGGGCGCGCGAATTCCAGCAGGTGGTCGCGGGGCTGTGGGACAGCTGGGACGACGATGCCTTCATCGCCGATACCGCCGCCGGCGTGCACTACGATCCGGCGCGGCTGCATGTGCTGGATCATCGCGGCACGCACTTCCAGGTCCGCGGCCCGCTCAACATCGCGCGTGCGCCCCAGGGGCATCCGGTGCTGGTGCAGGCCGGCTCGTCCGAGCCCGGGCGCGCGCTGGCGGCGGAAACGGCCGAGGTAGTGTTCACCGCGCAATCGTCGCTGGCCAAGGCGCAGGCGTTCTATGCCAACATCAAGGGGCGGCTGGAACAGTTCGGGCGTTCGCGCGATGCGTTGAAGGTGATGCCGGGTGTGTTCATCGTGGTCGGGCAGAGCCAGGCCGAGGCGCAGGAAAAATTCGAGCAGTTCCAGGCGCTGGTGGAGCCGGAGGTCGGCATCGCGCTGCTGTCGCGCATGCTGGGCAATTTCGACCTGTCCGGCTATCCGCCCGATGGCCCGTTGCCGGAGTTGCCGCTCACCGAAACCGGGCAACGCAGTCGCCAGCAGTTGTTCACCGAGCTGGCCGGACAGGAGCAACTGAGCATTGCCCAGCTCGGCCGGCGCATCGCAGGCGGGCGCGGGCATTACAGCCTGATCGGCACGCCCACGCAGATTGCCGACGAGCTGCAGGCCTGGTTCGAGCAGGGCGCCGCCGACGGCTTCAACGTGCTGGTACCCCATCTGCCCGGCGGCCTGGCCGATGTGGCCACGCACGTGGTGCCCGAGCTGCAGCGGCGTGGACTGTTCCGGCGTGAATATGCCGGGCGCACCTTGCGCGATCATCTGGGGCTGGCACGCCCCGTCAATCGCTTCAGCGCACGCTGACTCACCGGATACCCTGATGACCTATCTCGCACATCCCGATCGTTACGACCGTATCGCCTACCGCCGTGTCGGCCGCAGCGGTCTTGTCCTGCCTGCGCTGTCGCTGGGCCTGTGGCACAACTTCGGCGACAGCACGCCGATCGACACGCAGCGCGCATTGCTGCGTACCGCCTTCGACCTGGGCATTACCCATTTCGATCTGGCCAACAACTACGGCCCGCCGTATGGCAGCGCGGAAATCAACTTTGGCCGCCTGCTGCGTGAGGACTTCAGGCCGTATCGCGATGAATTGATCCTCTCCACCAAGGCCGGCTGGGACATGTGGCCGGGCCCGTACGGGCAGGGCGGCAGTTCGCGCAAGTACCTGCTGTCCAGCCTGGACCAGAGCCTGCAACGCCTGGGCGTGGACTACGTGGACATCTTCTACTCGCACCGCTTCGATGCGGACACGCCGCTGGAAGAGACCGCCGGTGCACTGGCCAGCGCGGTGCAGCAGGGCAAGGCGCTGTATGTGGGCGTGTCGTCGTATTCGGCGGCGCGCACGCGCGAAATCGCCGCGTTGTTGCGCGAGTGGAAGGTGCCGTTGTTGATCCATCAGCCGGCCTACAACCTGTTCAATCGCTGGGCCGAGCACGAATTGTTCGACGCAACCGAGGAGGTCGGCGCCGGGGTGATCGCCTTCACGCCGCTGGCGCAGGGCCTGTTGACCGGCAAGTACCTCAATGGCGTCCCCGGCGATGCGCGGGTGAACCGGCCTGGTGGCGACTCGCTGCGGCCGGAACATCTGTCCGAGGACAACCTGCGACGCGCACGCGGGCTGGAGGCGATCGCGCAGCGGCGTGGACAGAGTCTGGCGCAGCTGGCCTTGGCCTGGGTGCTGCGCGACCGGCGGGTGAGCTCGGCATTGCTGGGTGTCAGCCGACCGGAGCAGTTGATCGAAAACGTCGCGGCCTTGCAGACGCCCGAGTTCAGTGCGGAAGAGCTGGCCGAGATCGATCGCTTTGCGGTCGAGGGGGGCGTGAACCTCTGGGAAAAACCGTCCACCGACTGGCAATGAGGAACACGCCGATGCGCTACCGTTTTTTGTTTGCTGCGTTGCTGTTGTGCGGCATCGCGTGGCTGCAACCCGCAACGGCCGCCGAGCCGGCGCAGCTGCGTATCGGCTATCAGAAAGCGGTATCCAGCCTGGTGCTGGCCAAACAGCATCGGTTGCTGGAGCAGCGCTTCCCGCGCACCAAAATCAGCTGGGTGGAGTTCCCGGCCGGCCCGCAGCTGCTGGAAGCCTTGAACGTGGGCAGCATCGACCTGGGCGGTGCGGGTGACATTCCGCCGCTGTTCGCGCAGGCCGCCGGTGCCGACCTGCTGTACGTGGGCTGGGTGCCGCCCACGCCCAAGGCCGAGACCATCCTGGTGCCGGCCAGCAGCTCGCTGCGGCGGGTGGCCGACCTCAAGGGCAAGCGGGTTGCCTTCCAGAAGGGCTCCAGCGCGCACAACCTGCTGCTGCGCCTGTTGGCCAAGTCCGGCCTGGGCATGCGCGACATCACGCCGTTGTATCTGTCGCCGGCCAATGCACGTGCGGCGTTCGCCGCCGGGCAGGTGGATGCCTGGGCGATCTGGGACCCGTGGTATTCGGCACTGACGCTGGAGGGCAGCGCACGCCTGCTCGCCAACGGCGAAGGGCTGGGGCTGACCGGCGGGTTCTTCCTGTCCTCGCGCCGTTACGCCACCGCCTGGGGCCCGTTCGTGCAGCAGGTGATGGTGCAGCTCAACCAGGCCGATGGCTTGCTGGAGCGCGACCGCGCCGGCAGCATCAAGGTGCTGGCGCAGGTCAGCGGGCTGTCGCCCGCGGTGGTCGAGCGCACGCTGACGCACCGCCCGCCGGCCAGCGTGCAGCCGCTCAGCGCCGAGGTCGTCAAGGCGCAGCAGGCCACAGCCGATCTGTTCTACGCGCAGCGCCTGTTGCCCAAACGCGTGCTGGTGGCGCCGGCGGTATGGCGTGCGCCCGCGGCGGCGGCCGCGCAAACGGCGGGCAAGCCGGCGGGGGGCAAGTGATGCGCGCAAGCCGCAGCACACGCGCAGGTGCGGACGCGTGCCGGACATCGGCAACGGGCAGATGCGCGCCGTCGCGTCGAGGCCCTGCCACCACACCACGGTTGCGCGATGCGTAGCCGCCTGCAGCGTCTGGGCAATGCACTGGTGCCCTGGGTGTTGCCGCTGGCCTTGCTGGTGGCCTGGCAGGTCGCGGCCTCCGGCGGCTGGTTGCCGCAGCGCATCCTGCCTGCGCCGGACGCGGTGCTGCGCGCGGCAGTCACCTTGGTGCGCAGTGGCGAGTTGTGGCAACACCTGGCGATCAGCAGCTGGCGGGCGGCCGTGGGCCTGGCCATCGGCGGCGGCATCGGCTTTGCGCTGGGCCTGCTGACCGGCGTGTCGCGGGTGGCCGAGCGCCTGCTCGACAGCAGCCTGCAGATGCTGCGCAACGTGCCGCATCTGGCGCTGATTCCGCTGGTGATCCTGTGGTTCGGCATCGACGAGGGCGCCAAGCTGTTCCTGGTGGCATTGGGCACGTTCTTCCCGATCTACCTCAACACCTACCACGGCATCCGCAGCGTGGACCCGGCCTTGATCGAGATGGCGCGCAATTACGGCTTGCGCGGGCCGCAGCTGTTCGTCGATGTGTTGTTGCCCGGCGCATTGCCGTCGATCCTGGTCGGCTTGCGCTTTGCGTTGGGGCTGATGTGGCTGACGCTGATCGTGGCCGAAACCATTTCCGCAAGTTCCGGTATCGGCTATCTGGCGACCAACGCGCGCGAGTTTCTGCAGACCGACATCGTGGTGGTCGCCATCGTGTTGTATGCACTGCTCGGCAAGCTGGCCGATCTGGCCGCACGCGGACTGGAAGCCTGGTGGCTGGGCTGGCATCCGGCGCAGCAACAACGTGCGGAGCTGCGCCGATGAGCGCGACCGAGACCGGCCTGCCGCTGCACTTGCGCGGCATCGGCAAGCGCTACGGCGACAGCGCCGTGTTGCGCGACATCGACCTGGACGTCGCACCTGGCGCATGTGTGGCGGTGGTCGGGCGCAGCGGCTGCGGCAAGAGCACCTTGCTGCGGGTGATCGCCGGGCTGGAGACGGCCGAGACCGGCACCGTCGACAGCGGTCATGCCGCGCTGGCGGCGCAGCGCGACGCGGTGCGGCTGATGTTCCAGGACGCGCGGCTGCTGCCGTGGAAGCGCGTGATCGACAACGTGGCGCTGGGCCTGGGGCGTGCCGGGCGTGCGCAGGCACAGGTGGCGCTGGACGCGGTGGGGCTGGGCTCGCGTGGCGGCGACTGGCCGGCGACGCTGTCCGGCGGCCAGCGCCAGCGCGTGGCCCTGGCGCGTGCGCTGGTGCATCGGCCGCGGCTGTTGTTGCTGGACGAACCGCTGGGCGCGCTGGATGCGTTGACGCGCATCGAGATGCAGCAGCTGATCGTACAGTTGTGGCGGCAGCATGGCTTCACCCTGGTGCTGGTGACCCACGACGTGGCCGAGGCCAGTGCGCTGGCCGATCGCATCGTGCTGATCGAACACGGCCAGGTCGGCCTGGATCTGCCGGTGCCGGTCCCGCATCCGCGTGCACCCGGCGCGCCGGCCCTGGCGGCAATCCAGGCGCAGGTGCTGGCGCGCCTGCTGCGGACGCCGGACGTGGTGGCGCCAGCGGGCGCGGAGACTCCTGCTGTGGAGCGGGAGGGTGCCATGCCTGCACCTTTGTCTCTCCGGCGGATCATCTGACGGTTTGCCGGTGGGCCTGGGTCGCTCAGGCCACTGTGCGAGCCCGTAGCGCGCAGCCCATCCCATGGATATGAGCCGGTCCTGGTGCCCGCATCGGCGCCTGCGCAGCCGCCACACCTTGAAACCCCGCACAGCAGCCGCATCTGCACGGTATCGTCGGCGTTGCCGGCCACCAGTTCAGAGGATTCTCCCCATGCGGATGGACAAGCTCACCTCGCGGTTCCAGCAGGCGCTGGCCGACGCGCAGTCGCTGGCCGTGGGCCGCGACCACAACATCATCGAGCCGGTGCACGTGCTGGCCGCCCTGCTCGACCAGAGCGGCGGCAGCACGCGCCCGCTGCTGTCGCAGGCCGGCGTCAACGTGCCGCTGCTGCGGGAGCGGCTGGGCGAGGCGCTGGACACGCTGCCCAAGGTCTCCGGGCAGGAAGGCAACCTGTCGATCGGCAACGATCTCAACCGCCTGCTCAACCAGACCGACAAGCTGTCCCAGCAACATGGCGATGCGTTCATCGCCAGCGAGTGGTTCGTGCTGGCCGCCGCCGACGATGCCAGCCCGCTGGGCGTGGCGCTGCGCGCGGCCGGTGGCGACAAGAAGAAGATCGAAGCGGCCATCGACAAGCTGCGCGGCGGCGAAACCGTGCAGTCGGAAAACGCCGAGGAACAACGCCAGGCGCTGGAAAAATACACCATCGACCTGACTGCGCGTGCGGAGAGCGGCAAGCTCGATCCGGTGATCGGCCGCGACGAAGAGATCCGCCGCACCATCCAGGTGTTGCAGCGGCGCACCAAGAACAACCCGGTGCTGATCGGCGAACCGGGCGTGGGCAAGACCGCCATTGTCGAGGGCCTGGCCCAGCGCATCATCAACGGCGAAGTGCCCGAAGGCCTGCGCGGCAAGCGCGTGCTGTCGCTGGACATGGGCGCGTTGATTGCCGGCGCCAAGTTCCGCGGCGAGTTCGAAGAACGCCTGAAGGCGGTGCTCAGCGATCTGTCCAAGAACGAGGGCCAGATCATCCTGTTCATCGACGAGCTGCACACCATGGTCGGCGCCGGCAAGGCCGATGGCGCGATGGACGCCGGCAACATGCTCAAGCCGGCGCTGGCGCGTGGCGAGCTGCACTGCATCGGTGCCACCACGCTGGACGAATACCGCAAGTACATCGAGAAGGACGCCGCGCTGGAGCGACGCTTCCAGAAGGTGTTCGTGGGCGAGCCGACGGTGGAGGACACCATCGCGATCCTGCGCGGCTTGAAGGAACGCTACGCGGTGCATCACGGCGTGGAAATCACCGACCCGGCCATCGTCGCCGCCGCCACCCTGTCCAACCGCTACATCACCGACCGCCAGTTGCCGGACAAGGCCATCGACCTGATGGACGAGGCGGCTTCGCGTATCCGCATGGAGATCGACTCCAAGCCGGAAGAACTCGACCGCCTGGAGCGCCGCCTGATCCAGCTCAAGATCCAGCGCGAGATGCTGAAGAAGGAAAAGGACGACGCCTCGCGTCAGCGCCTGGCCGATCTGGAAACCGACATCGACAAGCTCGAGCGCGAGTTCTACGACCTCAACGAGTTGTGGAAGTCGGAAAAGGCCGCGTTGCAGGGCACCACCAAGGTCAAGGAGCAGATCGAGCACGCCAAGCTGGAACTGGAAGCGGCGCAACGGCGCCAGGACTACGCCAAGATGAGCGAGATCCAGTACGGCGTGCTGCCGCAGCTGGAAAAGCAGATGGCGCTGGCCAACGAGGTCGAACACCACGACTTCAAGCTGGTGCAGGACCGCGTCACCGCCGAGGAAATCGCCGAGGTGGTGTCGCGCTGGACCGGGATCCCGGTCAACAAGATGCTCGAAGGCGAGCGCGACAAACTGCTGCGCATGGAAGAGGAACTGCACCAGCGCGTGGTCGGGCAGAACGAGGCGATCAAGGTCGTCTCCGACGCGGTGCGGCGTTCGCGCGCCGGCCTGTCCGATCCCAACCGCCCGAGCGGCTCGTTCCTGTTCCTGGGCCCGACCGGCGTGGGCAAGACCGAGTTGTGCAAGGCGCTGGCGGACTTCCTGTTCGACAGCACCGAGGCAATGATCCGCATCGACATGAGCGAGTTCATGGAGAAGCATTCGGTGTCGCGCTTGATCGGTGCGCCCCCGGGCTACGTGGGCTACGAGGAAGGCGGCTACCTCACCGAGGCGGTGCGTCGGCGTCCGTATTCGCTGATCCTGCTGGACGAGGTGGAAAAGGCGCATGCCGATGTCTTCAACATCCTGCTGCAGGTGCTCGACGACGGCCGCCTCACCGATGGCCAGGGCCGCACGGTGGACTTCCGCAACACCGTCATCGTGATGACCTCCAACCTGGGCTCGCACCAGATCCAGGAACTGTCCGGCGACGGCAGCGCCGAGGCCTACACGCAGATGAAGGCGGCGGTGATGGGCGTGGTGCAGGCGCATTTCCGCCCGGAGTTCATCAACCGGCTGGACGACATCGTGGTGTTCCATCCGCTGGACAAGGCGCAGATCAAGTCGATCGCGCGCATCCAGTTGCATGGGCTGGAAAAACGCCTGTCCGAGCGCGGCCTCAAGCTGGACCTGGACGATGCGGCGCTGGAATTGCTGGGCAATGTCGGTTTCGACCCGGTGTATGGCGCCCGCCCGCTCAAGCGCGCGATCCAGTCGCAGGTGGAAAACCCGCTGGCGCAGCAGATCCTGTCGGGCCAGTACCTCGGTGGCGACACCGTGCAAGTGCGCGCTGAAGGCGGGCGGCTGGCTTTTACCAAGGGCTGAGGCGCAGCACCGGTTATGCGCGCGCACGCGCAGGGCAGGCATCTGGAGTTCGGTAAGGCTTGATTGGAGGGCGAGTCGTCCCGCAGGATGCGGGGGCGGCTCGCCTGCGGCATGCGGGTCGCTTTGGCGCCTAGTGAATAGCCGCGCTCTGCTCCCGTCGAACACCTCATCTGGCAAGGAACTTCAGATGCGTCTTGCGTATGTTTCGATCTATGTCGGCGTCGCCTTGGGATTAACAGGTGCCCTGCACGCAGCGGAAGTGCCGGATATTTTCGCCGCGCTCAAGGCTTACGAGGCGGAGGACTACGCGGGTTGTGCCCAGGTGATGGCCGCACTGCAGCGCTCCTCCGGCGAACTGCCGCAAAATGGCGAACTCCTGCGCGCGGAGTGTCTGGCGGCAGCGAAACAGACCGACGAGGCGATACGCTATCTCGAGGAGGAAATTCCACGGGGGCGAATCTCCATCGAGGATCTGCGCAGCAAGGACCGGCCGGGCCTGAATCGGCTGCGAAAGACGGATGGGTGGCCTGCGCTGCTGGCTAAGGCCGAACGCATCAGTGCGCAGCAGCAGACGGCGTTGAATCCGCAATTGCGGCAGGAACTGCTTGCGCGCGTAGAGAAGGATCAGCATGCGCAAAATGCAGCAATCACCGCTGGAGGCAAGCCAGCCGACTGGGCATCGATCGTGCCGGTGATGCGCGAAAACACCGAATGGCTCAAGCAGGTCGTCGCGACGCAGGGATGGCCAGGACGGCGCCTGGTGGGCGAAGACGGCGCAAATGCAGCATGGACCCTGATACAGCATGCCGACGCCGATCCGGCGTTTCAGGCGCAGGCTCTGGCCCTGATGGAAGCGGCGCTTGCCAGGCACGATGTGGCGCCCGACGATGTTGCGCTGCTCACCGATCGTGTCCTGCGTGCGCAAGGGAAGCCTCAGCGCTACGGCACCCAATTCGTGACCGATCCCGATGGCAGTAAGTCGTTGGCGCCTACCGAGGACCTGGCAGGTCTGGATGCGCGGCGTCGCCGCATGGGGTTACCTCCAATGGACCAGTACAAGCGGATGTTGGAAGACGTCTACCATCGGCCGGTGCACTGATTGTTGGTGGTGAGAGCGGCGTCGCCTGCGTGCGCGGCATGCAGGCGGGTTTGCTGAAGGACCTGACCGCTGGCGATGTCGTCATAGCCGGCTGTCATGAGGTGCGGGTCGGCGGCCGGGTATCGTCGGGCTCCTTGTCCAGCAGCGAGCCGCGCCATGACCGATCCGCAGTGGAAGCCCGAAACCATCGCCGTGCACGGCGGCTATACGCCCGATCCCACCACGCGGGCGGTGGCGGTGCCGATCTACCAGACCGTCGCCTACGCATTCGACGATACCCAGCATGGCGCGGACCTGTTCGACCTCAAGGTGCAGGGCAATATCTATAGCCGCATCATGAATCCGACCAACGACGTGCTGGAGCAGCGCGTGGCTGCGCTGGAAGGCGGCATTGGCGCGTTGGCACTGGCGTCGGGGCAGGCCGCGGTGACCTATGCGATCCAGACCATTGCCGAGGCCGGCGACAACATCGTCTCTTCCAGTGCGTTGTATGGCGGCACCTACAATCTGTTCGCGCATACCTTGCCGCAGTTCGGCATCGGCACGCGCTTTGCCGACTATCGCGATCCGCAGGCGTTTGCCGGCTTGATCGACGAACGCACCAAGGCGGTGTTCGTCGAGTCGATCGGCAACCCGCGCGGCAACATCACCGATATCGAGGCGGTGGCGGCAGTGGCGCACGCGCACGGCGTGCCGCTGATCGTGGACAACACCGTGGCCACGCCGTCGCTGCTGCGCCCGATCGAGTTCGGTGCCGACATCGTGGTGCATTCGCTGACCAAGTATCTGGGCGGCCATGGCAACAGCATCGGCGGGGCGATCGTGGACAGCGGGCGCTTTCCGTGGGCGGAGCACAAGCAGCGGTTTCCACGCCTCAACGAGCCGGACGTGAGCTATCACGGCGTGGTGTACACCGAAGCGCTGGGCGATGCCGCCTACATCGGCCGTGCGCGCGTGGTGCCGCTGCGCAATACCGGCGCGGCGTTGTCGCCGTTCAATGCGTTCCTGATCCTGCAAGGCATCGAAACGCTGCCGCTACGGATGGAGCGCATCAACGCCAACACGCTGGCAATAGCAACCTATCTGCAGCAGCACGCGCGGGTTGCCTGGGTCAATTACGCCGCGCTGCCGGATCATCCGGAGCATGCATTGGCGCAGAAGTATCTGGGCGGGCATGGCTCGGGCGTGCTGACCTTCGGCCTGCCCGGTGGGCGCGCGGCAGGCGCGCGTTTTCTGGATGCGCTGCAGTTGTTCACGCGGCTGGTGAACATCGGCGATGCGAAGTCGCTGGCCACGCATCCGGCATCGACCACGCACCGTCAGCTGGGCCCGGCCGAACTTGAGCATGCCGGGGTCAGCGAAGACACGGTGCGGTTATCGATCGGGATCGAGCATATCGACGATCTGCTGGCCGATCTGGAGCAGGCGCTGCAGGGGGCGTGAGGTTGATAGCCGTTACCTGAGCAGGAGTGCGCGAAGGAACGAGCTAGCCGGAGACGGCTAGCCCCCGCTCCCGTCGGGGGCGAGGAGGCATAGCTGGCGCGCCATGGGCGCGCGTGCCTTGGAGCGCCCGCGCCGCAAGCGCGGGCCGGGGCGCGCTTGCGGGGGTTGGGGTGAGGTACGGGTTCTCCGGGCACCGCCAAGCACGCTGTCTTTCTCGGGCTTCGGTAGGGGCGGCAGCGCGGCCGGGGACTGGCTCCTCGGCTCGGTCAGACATCCTGTCTGACTCGCCGCCGCGGCACATCCGTGTGCCGCTCTCCGCCAATCCCCGGCCACGCTGCCGCCTCGGCACGTCGCTTCCATGCCCTGGAAACCTTGAACAAGCCGGCAACGCGTGATTTGAAGCTCCCGTTACTGTTGGGCACCAATGCACGGGTTGCGCGCCAGCTTCACCTGCGCTTTGGTGCGCCCGCGCTGCCGCCTCGGCGCGTTGCTTCCATGCCCTGGGGAATTCCAGCACCCCACCGACGCGTGGCTGGATTTGGGGCGTGCCGACGCGCGGCGCCTGGCCGGTTGCCAGAGCGCGCCGGTGCCCCTGGCCAATCCTGCTACCATGCGCGCCCCTGAGGTGACTGCCGCGGTTGCGGTTGTTTAAACGGGAATCCGGTGCGTAGATCGCCTTGGCGAGCTGCAATGCCGGAGCTGCCCCCGCAACGGTGGGCGAGGTCATATGCCGCAACACGCCACTGTGCAGTCGCATGGGAAGGCGCGGCATCGGAGGCGCAGGCTTCCACTCGCGAGCCCGGAGACCGGCCTGAGGGATTGAACCGGCACGCGGTGGGCGTGGCCTTGCTCGTCTGGCGCTGCGCGTTGGACGCTTGGCCCGTTGCTGCCTGCCGCCCCATTGCCCCCGCGCGGGTAGGCGCGGTTCCAGGAGCAGCAGTCGATGTCCGTTTCTTCCGTTTTGGCGCGTCGTGCGGTGCTGGCCGCAGGGCTGTCGCTGTGCGTGGCCCACCTGGCCCACGCCGAGGCTGCCATCGATCTCGACCAGGTCGTGGTCACCGCCTCGCGCACTGCGCAGACCCAGGACCAGACGCTGGCGCCGGTCACGGTGATCGACCGCGCGCAGATCGAGCGTCGCCAGGTCAATTCACTGCAGGACCTGCTGCGTGGCGAGGCCGGCGTGGCGCTGGCCAACAACGGCGGCCCGGGCAAGCCGACCTCGCTGTTCCTGCGCGGCACCGAATCCGACCAGGTGGTGGTGTTGATCGATGGCGTGCGCATCGGCTCGGCCACCTCGGGCGGCGCGGCGTTGCAGGACGTGCCGATCGAGCAGATCGAGCGCATCGAAATCGTGCGCGGCCCGTTCTCCAGCCTGTACGGTTCCGAGGCGCTGGGCGGGGTGATCCAGATCTTTACCCGCCGCCCGCAAGGCCGCTTCGTGCCGACCTTCAGCGCGGCGGCCGGCAGCGACAACGCGCGCCGCTACAGCGCGGGCGTGGCCGGGCGCAGTGAAGGCGATCTGAGCGAAAGCGGTGGCTGGTACTCGGCCAACGCGGTGCATGACGAAACCGATGGCATCAACGCGTATCTGGACACCAGCTCCAGCGACTACGATCCGGATCGCGATGGCTACCGCAACGATTCGTTGAGCGTGCAGGGCGGCTGGCGCTTCAATCGCCAGTGGGATGCCGACGTGCACGGCCTGCGCGCGCAGAGCCGCAACGAATACGACGGCTCGGCCTTCGGCGGCAACCTGTCCAAGGGCGTGCAGCAGGCGGTCGGTGGCCGCGTGCGTTACGCGCCTACCGATGCGGTCAAGCTCACCGCCAGCGTCGGCAGCAGTTCCGACTTCAGCGATGCGTATTACGACGGTGCGTATGTGTCCACCTATGACACCAGCCGCAAGCAGGGCGCGTTGCAGGCCGATATCGCTGCCGGTGCGGGCCTGTTCACGGTCGGCTTCGATTGGCAGCGCGATGCCATCGCCAGCAGCGACACGTACAATGCTGACAGCCGCATCGACCGCGCCGCATTCGCGCAGTGGCAGCAAAGTTTCGGTGCGCAGTCGGTGCAGGCCAGCCTGCGTCGCAACGACAACAGCCAGTTCGGCGGCAAGACCACCGGCAGCCTGCTGTGGGGCTGGGATGTTGCCGAGCATCTGCGCCTGACCGCCAGCTACGGCACCGCGTTCAAGGCGCCGACCTTCAACGAGTTGTACTACCCCGATTTCGGCAATCCGTTGCTGGGGCCGGAAACCTCCCGAAGCGCCGAGCTCGGCCTGCGCGGCAGCTACGACTGGGGCACCTGGACGCTGCGCGCGTTCCAGACCCGCATCGACGACCTGATCGCCTACGACGCGGCGCTGGTGGATGCGGCGCATCCGTTCGGGCAGCCGAACAACATCGACCGGGCGCGCATCCGCGGCGTGGAAGCCGGCTACGACACCGAGCTGGCCGGCTGGACCGTGCGCAGCGCCTTGACCTGGCTGCAGCCGGAAGCCGATGGCGGCATCAATCAAGGCAACTGGCTGCCGCGGCGTGCGCGGCAGAGCGGGCGCATCGATGCGGACCGCAGCGTCGGGGCATTCGGCGTCGGCGCGAGCCTGTTCGGCTCCGGCAAGCGGTTCGACGATCTGGCCAACACCGAGCGCCTGGCCGGTTACGGCTTGCTGGATCTGCGCGTGAGCTATGCAGTGACTGCCGACTGGAAGGTCTCGCTCACTGCCAACAATGTGTTCGACCGCCAGTACGAAACCGCACGCTGGTATGCGCAGCCGGGGCGCAATTATCTGCTGACCCTGCGGTATCAAGCCGCGCAGTAAGCGCGGCTGGTGCACCGGCGATGGCCGCTGAGCGGCCTCGCGCGCCGGGCACCGACGCGGGTCCTGGAAGACACGCAGTGGCAGATTCGGGCGCAGGCGCGAGCCCTGCTCGCCACCCTGCCGCAACTGTCGTGGCAGCTCATGCCGGTCAGCAACCGGGTGGGGCAGGGCAGCGTGCCGGTGGGCGAACTGACGCGTCGATTTGTCGATCAGGCCGGCCGGCTGCACCAGGCATTGGCGCTACAGTGCGAGCCTGTGGTGCTGGTGGTGGCAGGTTGCCGATGGTTCTGAAGGGAGAGGTGGTGTGACAAGCGATTGGATCCATGGTGCCTGCGCGGTGCCGGACGCGCGCGTGCGCGCGGCTGCGCTGGCGCGGCAGGAACAACTGACCAAGCCGCCCGGCGCGCTGGGCCGGCTGGAACAGCTGGCGGTGCAACTGGCGGCCTGGCAGCGCAACGAACACCCCACCGTGCAGCGGGTCTGGATCGCGGTATATGCCGCCGACCACGGGGTCGCCGCAGAAGGCGTGTCTGCGTTTCCGCAGGCGGTCACCGGCGAGATGGTGCGTAATTTCGCCCGGGGTGGCGCCGCCATCGCGGTGCTGGCGCGCGAACTCGGTGCACGCCTGGAAGTGGTGAACCTGGGCGTGGTCAACGACCCGGGCGAGTTGCCGCGGGTGCGGCGTGCCTGGATCGCGCCAGCCAGCGCCAACATCTGCGAGCAGCCGGCGATGACCTCCACCCAGTTGCGCGATGCACTGGCCGCAGGCGCCGAAAGCGTTGCGCAGGCAAGAAGTTGCGACACGCAGCTGTTTGTCGGTGGCGAAATGGGCATCGGCAACACCACCTCGGCCGCGGCACTGGGCTGCGCGCTGCTGTCGCAGTTTCCGCAGGCGATGGCCGGTGCCGGTACCGGGCTGGATGCCGAGGGCATCGCCCACAAGGCCACCGTGATCACCCGTGCGCTGGCCCTGCATGCCGATGCCTCCACCGCGCTGGAGCGGCTGCGCCGGTTGGGCGGCTTCGAGATCGCCGCGTTGGTCGGCGCCTACATCGCCGCGGCGCAGGCCGGGATTCCGGTGCTGGTGGATGGCTTCATCAGCACCGCCGCAGCGCTGGTCGCCACCCATCTCAATGGCGGCGTGCGCGAATGGCTGCTGTTCGGGCATCGCTCGCAGGAGCGCGGCCATGCCGCCTTGCTGCGCGCACTCGACGCCGAACCGCTGCTGCAGCTGGATCTACGCCTGGGCGAGGCCAGCGGCGCAGCGGTGGCGATTCCGCTGTTGCGCCATGCCTGCGCCTTGCACAACGGCATGGCGACCTTTGCCGAAGCCGGCGTGTCCGACGCATGAGTGCGTAGATCGGCGTGCTGCGCGACGGCGACACCGGTCAGCGCAGCGACCGTGGCCAGCTCGACGACCCGCTCGCTGCACCGGGCTGGCAGCAGCTGCGCGCGGCCACCGCCGACCGCGCATGGGGCGCGGTGGTCGCCTCGACGCTGCAGCGCTGTGCCTTGTTCGTCATCGAGTTGGCAACTGCGCGTGCGCTGCCGCTGCATCAGGATCCGCGGTTGCGCGGATACCCCTCAGCCGTTGGCAGGGCGTGCCGGTGGCCGAGATTGACCGCGCCGACAGCGCCACGCTGGGGCGCTTCCGGGCCCTGGCGCCGTAAGCGAGCTGAGCATACGGGGTGTTCCTGGCGGGGCCGCACCGCCTATCGACGGTGACGTGCATCCGGCGCACGCGCCGCAGCCAGGCCGTTCAACGTGGACGCCTGCGGCGCGTTGTCTGCGCCCGGGGCGCCACCGCCACTGCGCAAGATCGGGACCGCAGGCGGTGCCGATCTGCGCGATGCTGGGGCCGCCCATCAGGAACCGCCCATGCCAGCAGCCACCTCGGTCGTCTTCAACCGCCAGCGCAGCGTCGAGCGCGTCGTCGCCCATCTGCAGGCCAGCATCCGCGCCGGCGAACCGCTGCCGGACCTGGCCGCACTGGCGGCAGTGGCGCAGCAATCGCCGCATCATTTTCATCGGGTCTATCGCGCACTGGCCGGCGAAACCCTGGGGCAGACCATCGCGCGGCTGCGCCTGAGTCATGCGCTGCATCTGCTGGGCGAGCAGGCGACATCGGTCACCGAGGTGGCGCTGGCGGTGGGCTATCACACCCCGCAGGCGCTGGCACGCGCGTTTCGCACCGTGCTGCAGGCCAGCCCGAGCAGCTTGCGCAACGCGCCCGCCGTGCGCGCGCAGAAACTGCAGCAGCTGGCCAGGCCCTCGGTGCCGCCGCAGGTGTCCGGCGCGCCCCTGCAGGTGCTGGTGCAGGTGCTCGATCCGCTGGAAGTGGTGGTGCTGCGCCAGCGTGGCGCCTTCGACGAGCTGGACCGTGGCTTCGGCCGCATCGCGGCCTGGGCCGAGCGCGCCGGTGCGATCGCGCAACTGCAGTCCTTGATCGGCCTGCCGCTGAGCGACCACCGCGACATGCCGGCGCATCGGCACCTGTTCGAATGCGGCATGGCCTTCGACGCCGCCCTGGCACCGCCCGCGCCGCTGCAACTGCGCCGGCTCGACGGCGGCACGCATGCGGTGTTGCGACACATCGGTGCGTATGCCGGTATCGAAGACGCACTGGACCTTCTGCTCGCGCAATGGTTACCACACAGCGGCTACGTCCTGCGCGCCGCGCCGCTGCATTACCTCTACCTTGACGACCCGGAAGCAGTGGCAGAGGCAGCGTTGCGTGCAGATATCCGCGTGCCGGTCCAGCCTTCGACCGACGCCGTTGCCGCCGCCTGAGCCGCCACCGGCAGGAACACCATCTGCGGCGGCGGATGCATCAGGAACTGCTGGTGCGAAATATTCCAGGCATATGCGCCGGCCAGCGGGAAGGCCAGGCAGTCGCCCGGTGCCAGCGCGGCGACGTGCTGGTTGCGCGCCAGCACGTCCTTCGGCGTGCACAGCTGCCCGACCAGGGTGACCGGGGTGTCGCGCAGCACCGGGGCATGCGCGCCACGCAGCACACGGAACGGGTGATCGTGCCCCTGCGCGGCCGGGGTGCGGAAGTGATGGGTGCCGCCGCGGGCGATCGCAAACCATGCTCCGTGGCTGCGCTTGAGGTCCAGCACGTCCATCAGGTACCAGCCGCAGCTGGCGCTGACATAGCGGCCGGGCTCCAACCGCAGGCGCAGCGCCTGGGCGTGTTCACGCAGCAAGCCAGGCAGGCCGGCGCAGAAGCCGGCCCAGTCGAACGACGATTCCGGCGCCAGATAATCCACCCCGAAGCCGCCGCCGGCATTCACCCGCAACGGGCCGAGCCCATAGCGTTGCCGCCACTGCTGCACGGTGCGCAGGTAGGCGGCGATCAGATGCAGCTGCGCGCCGGCGTCGCGCTGGTGCGACATCAGGTGGAAATGGAAGCCCTCCAGCCGCAGCGAGGGGCTGGCCCGCAGGCGTTGCATCGCCGCATCCAGATCGTCCGGGTCCAGGCCAAACGGCGAGGGCTGCCCGCCCATCATCAGGCGCGTGCTCTGCGCACCGGGCACGGCGATGTTCATGCGCAGGAATACCGGCACGCAGCGGCCGGCCTGCGCCGCGATCGCGGCCAGGCGTTCCAGTTCGCCCAGGCTTTCCACATGCACGGTGCAGTCGGGCAGTGCGGCGGCCTGGGCCAGTTCGGCATCGAGCTTGCCCGGGCCGCCGAACAACAACGCAGCCCTGGGCTGTTGCCGATGCAGCCAGGCCAGTTCGCCGCCGGAGGCCGCCTCGAAGCCATCCACGTGCGGGGCGAGCGTTTGCAGGATTGGTGGCTCTGCATTGGCCTTGGCCGCGTAGAACAGCTCGCACGCTTCGGGCAGCTGCGCGCGCATCCACGCCGCATGCGCATCCAGAGCGCCCAGGTCGTAGACGTAGGCGCACAGCGGGCCATCGCTTTGGTCGCGGATGCCCGGCAATGCCTGCATCACTGCGTCACCATCGATGCGCAGGCTCATGCCGCCACCCGCCGTGTCGCCGCGCTGCGTGGAATCGGGTTGGGCAGCGCGGTGTAGTCGGATTGGCGGTCGGCGCGTTGCCACAGCCGCGTGCCCAGGTTGTTCTTGCCGGGCAGCGGCGCGCCCTCGAGCAGGCCCTGTAGTGCGGCCTGCGCGCCATGGCGCTGCTGCCAGCGCGCGGCGAGCTCGCCCACGCACTGCCACAGGCGCGCGTCCAGCACGGCATCGCCTTCGCTCAGGTGGAAGATCGCCTCGGCCAGATTGTTGACCAGCGCGCAGTACGCCACGCGATTCCAGCCCTGTTCCGGCGTGTAGTACAGCGATTGCCGCGCGCGTTCGCCCACGCCCTGCAAGCGCGTGGCGGGCCAGTGGTGCGCGAGCAGCTTGGTGCCTTCGAGGTCGCGGATCCACACCCGCGTCGGCCAGCCGTCGGCAAACCCGATCACGGTGTTCTGCAGATGCGGTTCCAGCGCAATGCCGTGCTGGAACAGCGCGCTCCATACGCCATCCAGCAGCAGGCCGGCATAGGCGCGGAACCACAGCAGCGTGGCGGTGTGGCGATCCAGCTGCGCGCCACCCAATGCCTGCAGCCTGGACGCACACACGCTGTTGCCCTGCGCATCGCAGGTGAACAAGGCTGCGGCCACCTGCGGCTGCCACCGCGCCCGCTGCGCGGCAGTCAGGGTCTGCCGATACAGGATGCCGAAGCTCTCTGACAGGCCACGCGCCGCCAACGGGTCGGCATCGTGCAGGGCGGGATCGATCTGGGCGATCTCCAGCGAGGTCGCCGCAGGCTCCAGCATCACGTCGAAGCCCGGCACCTGCGCTGCCAACGCACGCCAGCTCGGCGCCAGCAGCTCGGTCAGCGCGACCGCACTTTCCAGCTCGTACCAGGCGTTCTTGCGCACGCAGTTGGTCAAGCGCACATGCACCGAGCATTTGAGGAAATAGTCCAGCTCCGGGTGATACAGCGTGCGCACCGACGAGGTGGGCCGCAGGGCATCGCCCAGCGCACCGACCGGCGTGATCAGGCCGCGCCCCTGCAGGGTGCGCAGCAACGGATCGTCGAGCAGGCGCTGCGCTTCCCACGGGTGGCAGGGATACAGGTCGTCGTCGCCGGAGAGCTGGCGCAGGCTCGCACGCACATCGCGGCCCTGCATGCGCAGCAGCCGTGGGTCGATGCGGAACCAGAACAGCTGGAACGCGGCGCGCGCTTCCGGCGCGCAGGCCAGCACCTGCGCCAGGTCGACGCCTTCGCGGCTCTTGGGCGTGGGATGCAGGGCATGCCCCCACAGCATCGATTGTTCGGCGTCGATCATCGCCTCGCCGGTCGGCGCGGTGCGGTGCGCCTGTCTCAATAACGCAGCGGTGACCGCCACGCTGTTGGCGCTTTGCGCGAGCAGTTCCGGATTGACCGCCTGCGCGCTGCCCAGCGCCTGCAGCAGGCAGCGCGCCAGGGCATGCGCGTCCAGGCTCTGCCATGGTTGGCCGGCGCCCTTGAGGAACGGCGTGGAGGCAAAGCGGCAGCGGCCCAGGCGATCGGCGTAGGCAATGCGCACGCACAGCACACCGGCATCGCCCAGATCGATCCGCAGCCAGCGCTGCTCGGCCACGCGCGGGCCGGGCCGATCCAGGCCGCGGTAATCGAAGTCCACGACGCGTTGCGGAATCGCGAACTCGCGCAGGTAGCAGTTCAACCAGCAACTGCAGGCCTGCGCGTCGGCCATGCTGTCGTACCAGGGGTCATGCATCGTGTGCGGCGACATCGGTCGATCTCCTCGAAGGGAAGCGCACCAGGACGGTGAGCGCAGCGGCCGCCGCAGCCAGCGCGGCAGCCAGGAAGGGGGTGGCGGGGCCGGCCGCCTGGGTCAGCGCGCCGGCAGCGGCACCGGCAAACACGCCGGCCCATTTGCCGCAGGCGTCGAAGCGGCCGAACAGGCGCCCGGCGCCATGCCCGCTGGCGACCTGCGCCAGGCGGCGGTTGAGCCCGCGCAGGCCGAACAACATGCCCAGGCCGAACAACAGCCGCGCCGCTGCCAATGCGACGGCGTCGTGCAACAGCGCCTGCCACAGGCAGGCCACCGCAAACAGCACCAGGCCGGGCACCAGCCAGGCGTCGCCATCGCCGCGCCGCCACCACGGCAGCACCACCAGGTAGACCAGGTGCGGCAGGCTGTAGAGCAGGCCGGCCAGCGCGTCGTGGCCGGCGCCGCGCGCCAGCGCATACGGGATGAAGTAGGGGAAGGTCACCACCATCGCGAAGCAGAACAGGAACTGCGCGACCAGCAACGCAGGCCACAGGGCGCTGGCCGTCGTGGCGGTCCGTGCTGACGCCGACAGCGACGCTGCAGCGTCTGCGGAACGCGTGGACTGCGCAGTGGACGCTGCCGGCCGCGCCGCAGGCCGGTCGGCCGGCAGGCGCCAGGTCAGCGCGAACGCCAGCAGCGGCAGCAGCGCAAGCGCGCGATACAGCGACTGCGCCGGGCCAAGCGCCACTGCCAGGCCCAGCAACGCCGGCGCGCTGACCATCGCCAGGCGTGCCGAGTACTGCGTCCAGTCGAGCGCGCGCGCCAGCGGGCCGGCCT
Source organism: Xanthomonas sp. CPBF 426 (assembly GCF_903989465.1). Lineage (NCBI taxonomy): Bacteria > Pseudomonadati > Pseudomonadota > Gammaproteobacteria > Lysobacterales > Lysobacteraceae > Xanthomonas > Xanthomonas sp. CPBF 426. Next base: position 3,469,816 of record NZ_LR861805.1, on the reverse strand, counting down.
GCGGCTGGCTGGCCAGGTACGCATTGGCCGCCGCCAGCGAGCCGCCGCAGGTGCCTTGCACGATCAGGCCGATCACCAGCCAGCTCAGCGACGGCGCGAAGCCGGCGATCGCAAAGCCCAGCGCCAGGCCCAGCTGCGCACGCAGCAACGAACGCTTGCGTCCATAGCGGTCGGCCAGGCGCCCCCAGGTGCCGGCCGTCAACGCAGTGCACAGCGTCGGCAACACGTACAGCACGCCGCTCCAGCCAACCGCCGCCGAAGGCGCCAGCTCGGCCAGCACCTGCGGCAGAAACAGCGGCATGCCCAATGCGGTGAAGGCGGCCAGGTAATGCGCCGCCAGCACCGGGCCCAGGATGCGCTTCATCGCTGGGCACCCGCCTGCCGACGCGGCCTCTGCTGCGCGCCAGCGAAGGCGTCGCCGAAGGGGTTGGGCGCGCTATCGCCGTAGAACTTGTTGATGTCGCTCGCACCGGTGAGCTGTTTGCTGAGCAGGCTGCCGGCGCTGAGCAGGTACTTTACCGGCAGCCGCGGTGCGGCCAGCATGCGGCGTGCGGGGCCGGTGTCGATGCCGTCGCGGTCCAGCTGCGCCAGCGTCGCTGCGAACTGCGTCTGCAGCTGCGCATACAGCGGCGCGCGCAACGCGGGCTGCCATTCGGCCAGACCTTCCAGCACCGCCTGCAGGTCCAGTTGCAGCACGATGGTGCAGAACATCTGCGCCAGGGCGTGCGGGTCGTCTACCGCGATGCGCGCATCGTGCAGCGCGCCCAACGTATCCAGATCCGGCAGCTGTGTGCGCAACTGCGGCAGCGCGATGCGGGCGGCGTCGTTGTCCTTCATCAGCAGCCGCGTCGCCTGGCCATCGGCGTAGACCAGCACGCTGTTCTGCTGATTGGCTTCCAGCGCGATGCCGTAGCGCAGCCACAGGCGCAGATGCACCGCCAGCATCAGCTCGGTGTACTCGCGCCACCAGCCGAGCACATCGCCCTGTGCAAAGCGCTCGGCCAGATGGATCGCCATCGGCCGGCCATCGGGCAACCGCGCGCACAGCGCGGCCACCGGTACCAACGTAGTGGCGTCCAGCGGTGGGTAACGCCGCAGCAGATAGGCCAGATGACGGGTCTGTCCCACGTGCCCGCCATGCGATTCGTCCACGAACACGCAGCGGCCGCGCAACGCCGGATCCCGCGCATCGATGCGGCGCAGTGCGCGCTCCAGCCAGTGGCCGTCGTACAGCGTGGAGGGTTTGATCAGGCGCAGATTGAGCGCGCCCAGCGTGCGCATCGGAATCGGCAGCTTGAGATGCAGCTGCGGATGCTGCAGCGGCACCAGCGTGCGGACCGACAGGGTGGGGCGTACCTCCAGCCATGCCTGCGGCGCCCGCAACGTGCCTGGCGGCAGTGCAAACCCGTCCTGCTCCAGCCGCGCCCACACCAGCGGATGCACCGGCCAGGCAACGTGCGTGTCGGCCAGCGCGGGCGGCAGGCCCAACGTGGCGAAGTCCGGCCACAACTCGGCCGGCGCGGCGCCGGTGCAGCTGACCTGCGCCCGCGGAATCGCCAGCCAGCGCAGCGCGAAGCTGGGCGCGAACTCGGGCGCGTAATCGCGCAGTTCCGAGGCCTCCAGCCCGGCCTTGGCACGTGCGGTCGGATAGAACGGATGGTCGCGGTAGCTGGCCAGTTGATCGCAGCGATACGCACGCTCGGCTGCATCCGGATGCTGCAATGCGTTGAGCAACGCAGGTGCCTGGGCATCGAAGGCCTGGCGCGCCAGGCCCAGGTGGGCGGCGGCGCACTCGGCTTCTTCGGCATAGGCGCGATGCAGCTGTTGCGTCTCCACGTCCAGTTGCGCGCTGATGCGCTGCAGCCAGGCCTGCGCACCGCGTTCGACATGCGCGCCATCGGCGCCCTGCACGATCCAGCTGTCGCCGCAGGCACCGATGTCCTGCAGATAGCCCTGCCGATGGATCGGCAACCACAGCGTGCCAGCGGGCAGGTGTGCGATGCGCCACCAGCCCTCCACCGGGCTGGGGTCGGTCCATGCCGCCAGCACGCTTGCCTCGGGTGTGGCGGCGCTGCCGCGCGAGGCGATCCCGCGCAGGTCCTCGCGCAGGCAGGCATCGATGATGCGGGTGGCGATGTAGCGCTGGTCGGCGGCGCTGCTCATGCGCGCAGCTCCGCGCCATCGATCCGCCACTGCAGTCCCGCTTCGGCATGCACCACCGCCTGTTGCAGCGCCTGTGCATCGCTGGCCACGGCGCTCAGCACACCCAGGTAATCCTTGTTGGAATGGCTCAGGCGGATGCGCTCGCCGGGCGCACGCATGCGCCGGTAGTGCACGTCGCTGTGCGCATCGTGGTGGCGGCGGTCTTCGCTGGCGGTCACCAGCTCGCCGTCCTGCTCGGCCACGTAGTAACGCAACAAGGCATGGGCGCGATCGCAGCGCAGCTGCGGCAGCGGCAGGCCCAGATGCGGCGCCAGCGCGGCGGTGAACCACTGCCTGCCGAACATGTCGTCGAGCAGGAACTCGCGGCGGTCGCCGATGCTGCGGTAGTTGATCTCCACCAGCACCGGGCCGTCATTGGTGAGGATGAATTCGCTATGGCACAACCCGAAGCCGACCCCGAAGCTGCGCAGCTGTTGCAGCGCCTGCGCAATCACCGGCGTGTCCACGCGGGCATCCCACTGCGCCTCGCATTCCACGAAATGCGGCGGCGGCGACAGCCGCACCTGGAAGCCGCCCAGCGCCTGCAGGGTGCGGCCGTCGCCCAGCGTTTCCAGCGTGAACAGCGCCCCTTCCAGCATGCCTTCCAGCAGCACGGTGCGCTGCGGATGGCGCTGCCACACATCGTCCAGATAGGCCTGCAACTGTGCGGCGTCTGCGCAGTGGCGCACATCCACACTGGCCACGCCCTCGCGCGGCTTGGCCACCACCGGCCACGGAATGCCGGCCGGCAACGCCGTACCCGGCGCCAGCGTGCAGAACCACGGTGATGGCAGTCCATGCGCGCGCAGGCGCTGACGCATCGCCGCCTTGTTCTTGGCCGCGTAACAGACCTGCCAGTCCTTGCCGGGCAGGCCAAGACCCGCTGCGACCAGCGCCGTGCTGGTCTGCAGATGATCGCTGTTGCTGAACACTGCGCGCGGTGACACATCGGCGTCGTGCAACGCATCCAGCACGCCGAGCGGGTTGAACACATCGCATTCGATCACCCGCTGCGGCGCATGCGCGGGGTGCTCGCGGAAATGGCTCAGGTGATCGAGCCGGTGGTCGGTCAGCAGCCAGACCGGCAGGCCGAGCGCGTGCGCGGCCGGCAGGAAGCCTTCGGTGATGGCCGGATGGCAGACATGGGTGAGGATCACCAACGGTGCAGCGGATGTCGCAGTCATGGCAGCTCTCGTTCAACAGGACGGTGGAAAAACCGGTACTGAAACGGGCTGCCTGGCGCCGCGATGGCGGTGGGTGGCCTGCGATACGGCGATCGCATGCCGCATGCTGCGGCAGGGAGACGTGCCTCATGCACGCCGTGTTGTCTGCGGCGCGCGCCAGCGCGAGCGCCGTTGCCGTCAGCCGACCGACGCCCCTGTACGTCGGTCGCGACGGCATGTGCCGGGTCGAAGGCCTAAAACGTGTATTCCAGCCCGGCGGTGACGGTGCGCGACGGTGCGGCCTGGCGGCCCCACGGGCTGGTATCCACACCGCGGAACCAGTACTGCCGATCGAACAGGTTGTTGATCGCCAGCGACGCGCTGAATTTCTGTCCATCGCGTTCGAACAGGGTATGGCTCACCTGCGTGTTCCATACCCAGTACGAGGGCAGCTCGCCGACCGAGGCGATGGCGTTCTCCTGCACGGTGTTGGCGGCATCGCTGTAGGCCTTGCTGAAGTAGTAGCTCGACAGTGCGACAGTGGTGTGACCGAGCGTGTAGTTGCCGCCCAGGGTGATCTGGTTGCGCGAGGTATAGGGCACGCGCAGCCCGCGGAACGCGCCCGACTCCTGGCTGGCATCCAGATACGCATAACCGGCGTTGAGGGTGAGCGCACGCAGGTTTTGCGGGCTCCATTGCAGTTCCAGCTCGCCGCCCTGATGGCGGGTCTTGCCGAGGTTGCGGAACACGCGCGTGGTGTTGTCCAGCTGGATCTGCTGATCGAAGTCGATCAGATACGCACCGAGCTGGATGCGGGTGCGGTCGTTGGGCTGATAGCGCGTGCCGGCTTCGTAGTTCCACGCCAGTTCGGCATCCAGGTTGTTGCCGAAGATGATCTGGGTGACCTGCGGCGCGCGCAGCGAACGTTGCCCGTCCGCATAGAAGAACCACTGTGCGTTGGCCTGGAAACCCAGCGTCAGACCTGGCAGGACATCGCGGGTCTGGTTGCGCGTGCGCAGGCCGGTGGCGCGATTGAAGTAGCGCGAATCCAGCCGCTCATAGCGCAGGCCCGGGGTGATGGTCAGGCGTTCGTCGGGCAGGGTGATCGCGTTGCTGACGTAGGCGGCCAGGGCGCGGTCTTCGAACTGCCAGTCACGCACGCTGGTGAACAGGCCATCGCGCAGGCGCAGATTGCCGACCAAAAAATCGATGTCCTCGTGCACCGCACGCACGCCGGCAGTCCATTGCTGGCGCACGCCACCGGCCTCGCCCATGGTCCAGCTCAGGCGCGGCTCGCTGCCGGCCACGCGGAAGTCGCGCGGTGCGGTCTGGCGCAGTTGCGGCGGCAGGTCCGAACGCCAGGTTTCGGTGGCGGCCTGGCGCATGCCGACAATGAAGTTGCGACTGCTGCGCGCGCTGAAGTTGGTCCAGGACAACCGCACATCCTGCAGCGGCCCCCAGTCTCCAAGCAGCTGCTCATAGCTCAGCGACGCACGCGTGGTACGCCCGTTGAAGCTGTCCAATGGGCGCGTGGACTGGCGCGGATCGCGCCGGTAATCGTCCGGGCTGAGTGCGCCGGCCAGGTCCATGTCCACCAGATAGCGCTGCACGCTGGCCTTGAGCAACTTGGTGTCGTCCAGCCACCACTCCGCGCGCACGCGCAGATTGCTGATGTCGGTATCGCTGTGTGCGCGCCAGTACTCGCCGTAGGTGCGATTGGCATCGACCTGCAGGCCGAAATTGTCGCTGAGGTAGCCGCCGCTGCTGAGCGCGCTGTCCTGCAGGAACTGGCCCTGGCCGCCGGCGGTGACCTTGTGCGCCAGCGTGGTGCTCCACTGGCTGGGGATCTCCTTGCTGACCAGGTTGATCACGCCGCCCACGTTGTTCGGCCCGTACTGCACGGCCGCGCCACCGCGCACGATATCGATGCGGTCGATCTGATTCAGCCCCACCGGGAACAACGACAGGCTGGTCTGCCCGTACGGCGCCAGTGCCAGCGGAATGCCGTCTTCCAGCACCTGCACACGCCCGCTGCGGCTCTCGTACAGGCCGCGCAGCATCAGCTGCGGCAACGCGCCGGTGCCGGTCTCGTCGAAGATCTTGATGCCCGGCACGCGCTGCAGTGCATCGTCCAGCGAGCGGTTGCCGCCATTGCGCAGTTGTTCGCGGTCGATCACCTGCCGGCTGCCAGCATAGCGCTGCACGTCGTCGGGCCTGGAGCGCCCGAGCAGGCTGCCTTGCACCTGGATCGTGTCCAGCGCGCGGAGCGGCGGTTGCGCATCGGTGGCCGCCGCATCCGGCGACTCGACGGCAACTGCCAACTGCGGCAGGGGCAACGTGGCTGCAGCGATGGCGATGGTCAGTGCGTGGAAACGGAACGTCGACATCTACGGCGTACTCCTGCGGGCGGGTGGTGGAGTGGGTGCGGCGAAGGTGGCCAGGTGAGTGCGCAGGGCGCGTTGAACCAGCGCGCGGTCTTCGCCGGCAAGCAGCCAGCGCAGGTCCGGTTGTTGCAGCCAGTGCGCGCGCTGCGCATCGGTGCGCGGATTGGGGCAGAACGGCACGTCGGCCGCAACGCAGTGCGCATGCAGTTGCAGCAGCAGCGCCCACACCCGTGGATGGGTCGGCTGCGGGCCCAGGCCCAGATCCAGCGCAAGATCCAGTGCGCCCTCCATCACCACTGCCACGCCGGGCACGGCCAGCATCTCCGGTAGCGCCGCAATGCCGGCGGCACTTTCGATCATCGGCACGATGCGGATGCCGTCATTGGCCTGCGCGATGTAGGTGGGCAGGTCGACAGTGCCGAAGCCGGTGACACGCCCGCCGGTGATGCCGCGCCGGCCCAGCGGCGGAAACCGCGCCGCGGCGATGGCATCAGCCAGTTGCGTGGCCGATTCGGCGCGCGGAATCACGATTCCGCGCGCGCCGGCATCCAGCACCCGGCCGATCAGTTTTTCGTCCACTTCCGGCACCCGCACCCAGGCCTCGCAGCCGGACAGCTCGCAGGCGCGGATGGCGTGTTCCAGGTCGTCCGGCGCGCGCAGCACGTGCTCCAGATCGAGCACCACAAAGCCGTAGCCGATGCGGCCCAGCAGCTCGCACAACTGCACGCTCGGCACTGCGTTGAGAACGCCAACCGCAAACGTCATGGATGAGGCCGCCAATGGAACGGGCGCTCATCCTGCTCCGGATGGGAATGATTATCAAGTGGATTTGAGGGGCAGTTTTCGGTGCCCTGGTCGCAGTTTTATCAATGCAGGCGTGCGAGCCGTTCCGCACTGAAGCACCTGCACGCCACAAGAAAAGACCCGCAGGCGCTGCCGGCGGGTCTTCGTTTTCGTGCGGCGCTGCGTGGTCCCGCGCGCGATTACGAGGCCGGCACCCGCAATGCCCGATACGGCGGGGTGGACATCACCATCTCGGCCAGCGAGTAGGCCAGTTCGCGTTCGGCCAGCACGGCGCCGTCGGCGCCATGTTCGAGCAGGTGCTTGACCTCGGTATCGCTGTGCGCGCGTGCCAGCAGCGTCAGCGACGGGTTGATCGCGCGCAGTTTGGCCAGCGCCTCGCCGGCTTCCAGCGGCTGCGGAATCGCCAGAATCGCGATCTTGGCATGCTCCGGGCGGGCTTCGGCCAGCACGCGGTCGGCCGCCGCACTGCCGCGGATGCCGGGAATGCCGGCCGCATGCGCCTTGGCCACGTGATCGCCGTTGTCGTCGATCACCAGCACCGGCACGCCGCGGCTGCGCAGCAACTGCGCCAGCGCACTGCCCACGCGCCCATAGCCGATGACGATCGCATGGCCGTCCAGCGGCAGCGGCGGGCCGGGCGGCAGCTCCGGCTCTACCTTGGCCGGGGCGTCCTGCGCCTGCCTGGCCTGCCAGCGGTCCAGCCACGAGAACAGGAACGGGTTGGCGATGATCGACAGCAGCGCACCGGCCAGGATCAGGTCGCGCCCGGTTTCCGGCAGGATGGCCAACTGCACGCCCAGCCCGGCCAGGATGAAGGAGAACTCGCCGATCTGCGCCAGGCTGGTGGAAATGGTCAGCGCCGTCCCGGTGGGATGGCCGAACGCACGCACGATCACGAACGCGGCCAGCGACTTGCCCAGGGTCACGGTCAGGAACGTGGCCAGCACCTGCCACGGATGCTCCACCAGGATCATCGGGTCGAACAGCATGCCCACCGAGACGAAGAACAACACCGCGAATGCATCGCGCAACGGCAGCGAATCGCTGGCGGCCTTGTGGCTGAGCTCGGATTCCTTCAGCAACATGCCGGCGAAGAACGCGCCCAGCGCGAACGACACCCCGAACAGCGTGGCCGACAGGAACGCCACGCCGAGCGCGATGCCGAGCACGGCCAGGGTGAACAACTCGCGCGAGCCGGTGGCGGCGACCTTTTCCAGCGACCACGGAATCACCCGGCGGCCGACCACCAGCATCACCGCCACGAACGCCACCATCTTGAACAGCGTCAGGCCGAGCGCGGCCAGCAGCGAGGTGGATTCGCCGTCATGCGCCGCTGCCGGCGCGCCGCCGCCCAGCACCTCGGCCAGGGCCGGCAACATCACCAGCGCGATCACCATCACCAGGTCTTCGACGATCAGCCAGCCCACCGCAATGCGGCCGCGCTGGGTTTCCAGCAGGCGGCGTTCTTCCAGTGCGCGCAGCAGCACCACGGTACTGGCCACCGACAGCGCCAGGCCGAACACCAGGCCATGCATCAACGGCCAGCCCATGCTCCAGGCCAGTGCCCAGCCGAGTAGCGTGGCGACCACGATCTGCGCCAACGCGCCCGGAATCGCGATCCATTTCACTTCCATCAGGTCGTCGAGCGAGAAGTGCAGGCCCACACCGAACATCAGCAGCATCACGCCCAGCTCGGACAGCTGGTTGGCCATCGTCTGGTCGGCCACGAAGCCGGGCGTGAATGGCCCGACGCAGACGCCGGCCAGCAGATAGCCGACCAGCGGCGAGAGTTTCACTTTCTGTGCGAGCGTGCCCAGCACGAAAGCGACCGCGAGGCCGACGGCGATGATGTCGATGAGGCTGGTGTCGTGATGCATTCCAATCCGTTGTGAGAGTGTCCGAGAGAGCGTCGCGGGCGCGACCAGCCAACGGCACTGCGCCGGGCACCGCCTGCGGGCATTGCGTGGTCATGGCTGGAGTCCGGCGCGGGGGAACAGGACCGCGTTGCTGGTCCGGTTGGCCGGACGCCCATAGTACACAGCGCTTGATTAACGTGATGCGACACGCAGCGCATGCACGCACGCGGACGCATGCATCGGACCTCCGCGCGCATGGCGCCCTGCGCGCGCTGGCGCAGGCTGCGATGCACGGCGCATGCCCGGCACGCCGATTCAACATAGACGACACCGCTTCGCCCCTGCGCAAGGCCGCTGCGCGGTGGCGGCCGACAATCGGAGCCCCCAGTGGAGTGCCTGCGTTGTCCGGCAGGCCCACGCCCTCATCGCCCCTGTTGCGGGCGATGCCCTACGAGCCAGGCCATGCATCTCAGCGATTTCGCAACACCCCAATTCCGGCACGATCCCTATCCGACCTACGCACGGCTGCGTGACGAAGGGCCGCTGGTGCAGGTGGCGGACGGGCGGCTGATGTCCGGCCGCTACGCGGTGGTCGATCGGCTGCTCGGCGATCGCCGGCTCGGCCGCGATTACCTGCAAAGCATTCGGTTGCGTTACGGCGGGGCGGCGGTGCACCTGCCGCTGTTTCAGGGCATGAGCCGCATGTTCCTGCTGCTCAACCCGCCGCTGCACACCCAGTTGCGTGGATTGATGACACAGGCCTTCGGTGCGCGGCAGATGGAGTCCATGCGCCAGGTGGCCGGCGATATCGCCGCCGGGTTGATCGACGCTTTCCAGGCAAACGGCCACTGCGATCTGCTGACCGAGTTCGCGTTCCCGCTGCCGATCGCCATCATCTGCCGGATGCTGGACATCGATGCGGCCGATGCCACCGCGCTGAGTCATGCGACCAGTGCCCTGGCAAAGGTCTTCGATCCGATGATGACGGCCGAAGAACTGCAGGCGACCAGTGTTGCCTACGACCAGCTGGCAGCGTATTTCCACGACGTGATCGCGCAACGCCGCAGCGATGGCGGCGACGATCTGATCACGCGCTTCATCCAGGCCGAGGACAACGGCCGCCGCCTGAGCGATGAGGAGATCGTCTCCAACGTGATCCTGCTGTTCTTTGCCGGCCACGAAACCACCTCCAACATGATCTGCAATGCGCTGGTCGCCCTGCATCGGCACCCGCAGCAATTGCGCCTGCTGCAGGACACCCCGAGCCTGCTGCCCAATGCAGTGCTCGAGTGCATGCGTTACGACAGCTCGGTGCAGATCGCAACGCGCACGGCCTTGCAGGAGTTCGAGATCGAGGGCGTGGCGGTTCCGCAAGGCGCCATGCTCTACCTGATGCTGGGCGCGGCCAATCACGACAGCCTGCAGTTCACCGACCCGCAGGTGCTGGATATCCGCCGGCAGCAGGGCCGCGCGCTGTCCTTCGGCGGCGGCATCCACCATTGCCTGGGCAACCGGCTGGCCCTGATCGAGATGGAGGCCGCGCTGGCCTGCCTGCTGGACCGTCTGCCGGCGCTGCGGCTGGAGCAGCGCGACACGCTGAGCTGGAACGACCGCGCCAACCTGCGCGGTGTCGACGCGCTGCTCGCCTCCTGGTGAGGTCACCGGCCCACAGCAGCCAACAAACCCTCCCACACGCTGCACGGATGGCGGCAACGCGTTGACCACGCCCGCCGACGCACGGTGGGCCATCACTATGGCGTTCAACGGGACAGACACCATTGCGGTAGATGGCACAGCCGCTGCACGCATGTTGCGATGGCCACAACGACAAACACCGCCGAGCGATCGGCGGTGTTTGCGTGAGAGATGCGCTGATCGAAACGTTCGATCAGCACGTTGCGATCGAGCGTGGCGACCTAGAACCGATAGGTGACCCGGCCGTACCAGTAACGCCCGTTGAAACCGAACGGTGACAGCGACGAATACTGCAGGCCGCCGGCGCGGTCGTCGTAGCCGGTGGTCAGCTGCGCCTTGGTCGGGTACTGGTTGGTGAGGTTGTCCGCGCCCACGGTGAAGGTGAACGCGTTCCAGGTCTGGCTGGCGGCCAGGTTCAACAGCCAGCGCGCATCGTAGGTCTGGTCCTGGCTGCCATCGGCCGGGTCGCTGATGCGCTTGATCGATCCGTAGCGGGTGGCGTTGAAGTTCAGCGCAAAGCCGCCCAGCGTCCAGTCTGCCGCGGCCATGTACTTGGTACGCGGGGTGGCATCGGTGAGCAGGCCCTGGCTGGCCCGCCCGAAGTTGGGGTTGGACAGTTCCAGGATCGTGGTCTTGTTGTAGTTGGCACTGGCACTGAGGTTGAGCTTGCCGTAGCTGCCCAGGTCGGCGAGATAGCTGTTGATCCAGTCCACGCCACGGGTGCGGCTGGTGGCGCCGTTGACGAAGAACTGCACCGCGGCCACCTGGCCGATCGGCTGCGCCAGCTGCAGCTGGTCCGAGTACAGGATCTGGTCCCAGATGCGGATCTGGTAGACGTCCAGGCTGGAGGTGAAGTTGGCCGTCGGCTGCCACACGCCGCCCAGGCCGTAGTTGGTGGACTTCTCCGGGCTCAGCGGGCCGGCGCCCAGCGCCACCGCGACCGGGTCGGAGGTGCGGTAGGTGCCGACCTGCACCAGCTCGCCGTTCTGGATCAAGGTCACCACCGAGGCATAGTTCTGCTGGGCCAGCGACGGCGCGCGGAAGCCGTTGGAGATGGTGCCGCGCAGCGAGAAGGTATCGCTGAAGGCGTAGCGCGCCGATAGCTTGCCCGAGCGCGTGGAGCCGGCGTCGCTGTAGTTTTCGTAACGCCCGGCGATGCCGCCGGACAGCTTGTCGGTGATGTCCGCTTCCAGGTTGGCGTAGACCGCGTTGCTGTGGCGGCCGAACTTGCCGGCCACCGACGGCTCAAGCCCGGAGAACACCTGGGCGCCGCCCGGATATGGGGCACCGTCGTCGGGATTGATGGTGTTGGGATCGAAGAAGTACGACGCCGGCGAGCCGGCGGTGATCTGGTAGCGGTCCTGGCGATGCTCGGCGCCGAAGGCCACATTGACCGGATACGCCAGGCCCCAGTCGAAGGACTTGTTGACGTCCAGGTTGATCGTGCCCTGTTCGGTTTCGAAGCCGCCGGAATTGAAGTTGGTCGGCGAGCTGCCGGTGGTGTAGTACAGGTTGGTATTGATGCTGTTGAGGATGTTGAAGTTCATGTCGTTCTTGCCGTAGGTGGCCGACATGTCCCAATTCCAGTCGCTCTCGGTGCTGCCCTTCAGGCCCAGCACCGCCGAGCGGTCATTGGTGGGATTGTAGATCTGCGGCAGGAAGCCGTTCGGGTAGATCGCCTGCACGTTGCGCGCGGTGTTTTCAGCTGCGCGGTAGTAACCGTTGGAGGTGACTTCGCGCCGGCTCATGCTGAGGTGGCCGTACAGCTCCAGGTTCGGCGAGAACGCATAGCCGAAGGCGGCCAGCCCCTGGTAGAACGTGGAGGCCGGGTCGCCGTGGCGCTGGTAGGGCACACCGCCCGGGTTGGGCGTGCCCGGCACGGTGGTGGCGCGGTTGGTGTTTTCGCCGCGGTTGGTGCTCATGGTGTTCTGGTAGTTCCAGGACAGCCGCACCCAGCCCGGAGCGGTATCGCCGCCGCTGCCGCCGAAGGGCAGGCCGACCGAGCCGTCGATGCCGTTCTGCTCGCCATCGCCCTTGTCCATGATGCCGCCATTGATCGACACGCTATTGCTGCCGGTATCGGCGCCATGCTTGAGCACGATATTGACCACGCCGGCGATGGCATCGGAGCCGTACTGGGCCGAGGCGCCGTCGCGCAGCACCTCGATGCGCGCGATGGCCGACATCGGCAGCGAGTTCAGATCGGCCGGCGCCGAACCGCGCCCGACGTAGGGGTTGTAGTTGATCAGCGAGGAGGTGTGATAGCGCTTGCCGTCGACCAGCACCAGCACCGCATCCGGCGACAGCCCGCGCAGCGTGGCCGGCCGCGCGGCATCGTTGCCGTCGGAGATCGCCGGGCGCGGGAAGTTCAGCGAGGGCAGCAGCTTGCCCAGCGCGGTGGCGATGTCGGTCGCGCCGGTGGCCTGCAGCGACTGCTCGGTGATGATGTCGATCGGCGATTCGGATTCGGCCACGGTGCGGTCGCTGACGCGCGTGCCGGTGACGATCAGCGTATCCAGGGTTTTCTGCGGCTGGGCAGGCTGCGATTGCGCACTGGCGGCAAACGTACAGACGGTGAGCGCGACCGAGATCGCAAGCGAGAGTGCGTTGGAGGTGTGCATGGGAATGGAGACTCAAGGGGGATGATGGACGCAGCACTGCGCTGCGTGTGGTGCGGGGGAAGAGGACGGCGGACTGCGTGATCCGTGTCGCCTGCACGCAGCGCGTGTGCGCTGGCGGGATGGCGGGCACGGCAAGGACAACGGACTGCGACGCAGCGTCTGCTGCGTGGCGCATCCTTGCGAAATGAGGGGGAACTCGCCCTGTCGCGACAATCGGAAAGGGCGAGCGATGCTGCGGGCGTGCCGCCTGGTCTCAGCGACGTGGGGCGCGGCGATCGAGGTGCCGGTCGTTGCCGACCGGAACGTGGCGATTTACCACTTGTAGCTCACGTTGGCATACACCAGCGCGCCGTTGAAACCGAACGGCGAGGCGCTGCTGTACGGCAGGTAGGTGCGCGTGCCCAGGCCGGCTTCCTGGCGGTCGGGATATTCGTTGAGCACGTTGTCGCCGCCGATGGTGAAGTTCCAGTCGTTCAACTTGTAGGACGCGGCCAGGTCCAGCGTCCACTTGGCCGCATAGGTCTGGTCGCTGCCGGCGTTGGTGCCGAAGGTGCTGAACTCGCCCCAGCGCGTGGCGGTGCCGGTGAACGACCAGTTGCCCGGCGACCAGGTGCCGCCCAGGAAGAACTTGTCGCGCGGCGTGCCTTCGGTGATGCGGCCCAGTTCGGCGCGGCCGATGCGCACCGCGCCCGGATCGATCGCTTCCAGCGCTGCCGGGTTGTCGGCGATCCGTTCCACGTCGGTCTTGTTGTAGTTGTAGCCGGAGGTCAGCTCCGCGCTGCCGCCGTCCAGGTTCCAGCGATAGGTGCCGACCGCATCCACGCCCTGGGTCTTGGTGTCCACCGCGTTGGTGAAGTAGCGCCCGCCACCGATGCCCGGGAAGCCATTGGCCTGCAGGTAGTTGCGCGCCGCATTGGAGGTGAGGTTTTCCGACAGCACGATGCGGTCATCGATCTCGATGCGATACGCATCGACCGTGATGTACAGGTTTTCGATCGGCTGCAGCACCACGCCAAGCCCGTAGTTCTTGGATTCCTCGGCCTTCAACGGCTCGGCGCCCAGTGCAATGGCGGCCGGGTTGTCGGTACGGAAGGTGCCGATCTCGAACGGGATCGCGGTGACCGTGCCGTTGGGCTGGGCCACGTTGAGGAACTGGGTGGCGATCGACTGGAAGTTCTGTTGCTGCAACGACGGCGCGCGGAAACCGGTGGAGGCGGTGGCACGCACTGCGATCTTGTCGGTGAACGCATAGCGCAGCGACAGCTTGCCGGTGGCGGTATCGCCGAAGTCGCTGTACTTCTCGTAGCGCCCGGCCAGACCGGCGGAGAACTTGTCGGTCAGATCCGCTTCCAGGTCCACATAGGCCGAGTGGCTGTTGCGGTTGTAGTAGCCGGCGTCGGAGAGCTTGAAGCCCGGGAACACCTGTGCGCCCGGGATCAACGCGCCATTGGCCGAGGGAATGCCACCGTTGGCCGAGGACGCCGCATCGCCGGGCGACTGGTTGAACTTCTCGCCGCGCCATTCCGCACCGAAGGCCAGGGTGACCGGATACGCCAGGCCCCAGTCCAGGGTCTTGGTGAAGTCGGCATTGAGCACGTTCTGGGTCACTTCCAGCGTGCCGGCATGGAAGTTGGTCGGGCTGGCCAGCCCCAGGCTGTTGTTCAAGCTGTTGCGTACATCGAAGGTGAGATTGTTCTGGCCGTAGTTGTAGCTCAGATCGATGTTCAGGCCGCCTTCGGTGGAGGTCTTCAAGCCACCGACCCACGACACGTCCTTGCTGACGTTGTAGATCTGCGGCAGGAAGCCGTCCGGGTAGATTTCCGGGCGGTTGCGGTTGTCGCCGGCAAAGCGGAAGTAGCCGTTGGACAGCACCTCGCGGCGGCTGACCATGCCGAACGAGTAGAAGGTCAGGTAATCGGTGGGGCTGTATTCGCCATTGAACGAGATGGCGCCCTGGTCGATGTCCGGGTCGCCGTAACGCTGCTCCACGCGGCCCTGGAAGGGCAGTGCGCGGTTGGTCTGGTCCGAGTGCCCGGCCTGCGCGGCCAGGTGCACCTTGCCGGTGCCGGCGAAGCTGAAACCGGCATCGCCGGACAATTGATACTGCTCGCCGTCGCCGGCGCTGTACTTGCCGTAGCGGCCATTGACGCTGCCGCCTTCGCCGCTGCCCTTGAGCACGATGTTGATCACGCCGGCGATGGCGTCGGAGCCGTACTGCGCCGACGCGCCGTCGCGCAGCACTTCGATGCGCTCCACCGCAGCGATCGGAATGGTATTGAGGTCGGCCGGCGACGAACCACGGCCCTGGGTGTCGTTGAGGTTGATCAACGCGGTGCTGTGGTAGCGCTTGCCGTTGACCAGCACCAGCACCTGGTCGGGTGACAGGCCGCGCAGCTGCGCCGGGCGCACTGCATCCGAGCCGTCGGAGATGGCCGGGCGGGGGAAATTCAACGAGGGGATCGCGCGTGACAGCGCGGTCGCCAGCTCGGTGGTGCCGGTCGATTCCAGCGCCTGCGGCGAGATGATGTCGATCGGCGATGCCGATTCGGCCACTGTGCGATCGGCCACGCGCGTGCCGGTCACGATCAGGGTATCGAGGGTTTTCTGGGTGGGAGCTTGTGACTGCGCGACTGCGCTTGAAGCGGAAAACGACAGTGCAAGAACAACGGCAACTGCGAGTGGACTGGTCTTGCAATTCATGCGGTGACAACTCCGAGTGGGGAACGGATGCATCGCAGGGGCCCCCTTCCCGGGCCGCGTCCGTTGCGGCAGCTGCGGTGCGTTTCCAACCATTGACCACGCATAATCGCATGTCAAATTTTGGTTATGTTGCGCTTGCAACCGTCATCGCAAATATGCTTATGAAAACGTTGCCAGCTTGCACCAGAGTGATGCGTCGCTTGCACCCGACCTGCTGCTGCACGGGTTTTTTTGCACCATCATGGACATCGATAGCAGTTATGAAACTTCTGCATCAGAACGTGATTTGCACCGCATCGGCGCTGCGTTGCGCAGGACCATGGAACACCGCTTCGATGTTGTTGCCATCTGGATCCAGGGCAAACGCTGCGTAATAACTCGGGTGATACGGGCGCACGCCTGGTGCGCCGTTGTCGCGGCCGCCGTGGGCGAGGGCGGCCTGATGGAACGCATGCACCATGGCGACATCGTGCGCCTGGAAGGCCAGATGGTGGCGGCCGGTGAGTACGCCTTGCGCCACCGTGTGGCGATCGGACACGAACAGCTCGTCGGCCCAGAAAAATCCCTCGCCTTCGCCACCGATCGGAATGCCCAGCACATCGAGCACGGCCTGGTAGAAACGTCGGCTCGCCGCCAGGTCGTGGACGACCAGATGCAGGTGGTCGATCAGACGGCCGCGTGAGAGTTGCGCTGCGTCCATGGCGGGTACTCCATCAAGGTGAAGCGCGTTGATACCACTGCGGCCGCCGGTGGTTCTTCACGGCGCATCGATGCCCGCATGCGGATGGCATGCATCAGGAACGCCGCAAGCACACCGGGCAAAAACGCACACGCCCCGGGCAAGCCGGGGCGTGTGGTCGAGCGTCAGGATGCAATCGTGCAGCGCGCCTGGGCACTAAATGCCGGGCAACACCGCAGGCTAGGCCGCCAGGTTACCAGCGATAGTTGATGCGGCCGTACACGTAGGCACCATTGAAGCCGAACGGCGACAGATTGCTGTACGGGAACTGCCCGCTGGTGGAGTTGGCGAAATTGTTCTCGTCCGGGTATTCGTCCAGCAGGTTGTCCGCACCCAGGGTCAGCGTCCAGCGATCGATCTTGTAGCTGGCCGAGGCATCCACCACCCACTTGGCGCCGAAGGTCTGGTCGTTGATCGCCGCTGCCGGACGCGTGCTGTACTTGCCATAGCGCGTGGCACCCAGTGCCAGCGTCCAGTGCTCCAGGTTCCAACTGCCGTTGACCAGGAACTTGTCGCGCGGGAAGCCTTCTTCGATGCGGCCGCGTTCGGTGCGGTCGATGCGCTCCAGGCTCAGCCCGTTGGCCGACAACGCGGCCGGATTGGCCGCGACACTGCGCACCTCGGTCTCCGAATAGTTGTAGCCGGCGGTCAGGTCCACGCTGCTGGCGGCCAGCTGCCAGCGGTAGCTGCCGACCACGTCCACACCGCGCGTGCGCGTGTCCACCGCGTTGGTGAAGTAGCGCCCGCCGTTGATGCCGAAGATGCCCTGCGCTTCGAGCAGGTTGCGCACGCCGGTGCCGGTGAGGTTGGACGACAGCACGATGCGGTCGTCCACGTCGATCTGGTACGCATCCACGGTGAGGTAGAGCGCATCGGTCGGCTGCAGCACCAGGCCCAGGCTGTAGGACAGCGAGGTCTCGGCATCCAGCGGCTCGGACCCCAGCGCACGCGCGACGGTGCTGTCGGCCGGGAAGGTGCGGATCTCGAACGGGTTCGGATTGCCGGCCAGGAAGGTGGTGCTGGTGGACTGGAAATACTGCTGCGCCAGCGACGGCGCGCGGAAGCCCGACGCCACCGTGCCGCGCAGCGCGACCCTGTCGGTGAACGCATAGCGGCCGGACAACTTGCCCGAGGCCTGGCTGCCGAAATCGTTGAAGTCTTCGTAGCGGCCGGCCAGGCCGGCGGAGAACTTGTCGGTGAAATCGGCTTCCAGATCCGCATACAGCGCGTAGCTGTCACGCGAATACTGCCCGGACACGCTCGGCGCAAACCCGCCGAAACCCTGCGCGCCACCGGCCAGCGTGCCGGCCTGGAAATACGAGCCCACTTCGCCCGGCGACTGGTTCCACTTCTCGTTGCGGTATTCGGCGCCGAAGGCCACCGTCACCGGATACGCCAGGCCCCAGTCGAAGCCGCGCTTGACGTCCAGGTTGACGATGTTCTGCGTGGTCTCCAGCGCGCCATCGTAGAAGGAGGTGGGCGAGGTCGGCCCCAGGCTCACGTTGAGCGTGTTGCGGGTGTGGAAATCGATCTTGTTGTAGCCGTAGTTGTAGCTGGCATCCCAGTCCCAACCGCTGGCCGTGGACCCGCGTACGCCGGCCACCAGCGAGCGGTCCTTGGCGTAGGTCTGGATTTCCGGCAGGAAGCCCTGCGGATAGACCGACAGGATGTTCTGGGTGCTGCCCGGCGCGCGGAAGAACGCGAACGAGGTGATGTCGCGGTTGCTGGCGGTGGCAAAGGCGTAACCGGTGATGCTGTCGCTGAAGGCGAACTCGGTATTGGCCGACACCGCCTGCGCGTTGACGTCCGGGTCGCCGATCTTGAACGCCTTCTGGCCCACCGCCGGCTGCGAGGCGCTGGGGGCGCCGGCATAGCCGCGCGCACGGTCGGTGGGGTCCTGCTGGTTGAGCTGGGCGGCCACATGCAGCCAGCCGCGCTCGTTGCCGTACGCCACGCCGGTGTCGCCGGACAGCTCGTAGTTGCTGCCGTCGCCGGCCGAGTACTGGCCGAAGCCGGCCTGCAGGCTGCCGCCCTTCTCCGCGCCCTTGAGCACGATGTTGACCACACCGGCAATGGCATCGGAGCCGTATTGTGCTGAGGCGCCGTCGCGCAGCACTTCCACGCGCGCGATCGCCGCCACCGGAATGGTGTTCAGATCCACCGCCGCGGCGCCACGGCCGATGGTGCCGTTGAGGTTGAGCAGCGAGGAGGTGTGGCGGCGCTTGCCGTTGACCAGCACCAGCACCTGGTCCGGCGACAGGCCGCGCAGCTGTGCGGGGCGGATCGCGCTGGTGCCGTCGCTCAGCGCCGGGCGCGGAAAGTTCAGCGACGGCAGCGCGCGGGCCAGTGCGGTGGCCAGCTCCGAGGTGCCGGTGGCCTGCAGCGACTCGGCGCTGATGATGTCGATCGGCGATTGCGACTCGGCCACGGTCCGGTCGGACACCCGGGTACCGGTGACGATGACGGTGTCCAGCGTGTTGGCGGGCGCGCTGGCCGGCGTGGCGCTCTGGGCAAAGGCGGGGGAGGCGAGCAGCGCCGCAACCACGGCGGTTGCGAGCGAGGACAGCGGGTAATTCATGACAACTCCGAACGGGGGTCCAGGCAGGACCAGCAAGGCTGGGCGGGGTCTGGTCGCGGCGACGCGAAGGAACGACGGCCAGCCCGAAGGCGCTAATTATTCGTTAACGCTAGAATGGCGTCGCAGGAGTGCTGCTCATCTGCTCATTCCTTTTCGTTCTATCGGACTGTCCATCAATGATTTCCCTGCGCAACTTCTCCATGCGACGCGGCGAGCGTCTGCTGTTGTCCAACGTCGACCTGACCATGCATGCCGGCTACCGCGTCGGTGTGGTGGGCCGTAATGGCACCGGCAAGTCGAGCCTGTTCGCCGCGGTCAAGGGCGAGCTGGAGGCGGACAAGGGCGATGTCGACCTGCCCGGCAAGGTGCGCACCGCCAGCGTCTCGCAGGAAACCCCGTCGCTGCCCGATCCGGCGCTGTCGTTCGTGCTGGGCGGCGACATCGAGGTCTCCGCGATCCTGCAGGAAGAGGCCGCGGCCACCGCGCGCGAGGACTGGGAAGCGGTGGCCAATGCGCACCAGAAGATGGCCGAACTCGGCGCCTACGATGCCGAGGCGCGCGCCGGCAAGCTGCTGCACGGCCTGGGCTTCCCGGCCGACACCCATCACCGCGCGGTGTCCTCGTTCTCCGGCGGCTGGCGCGTGCGCCTGAACCTGGCGCGCGCGCTGATGATGCCCAGCGACCTGCTGCTGCTGGACGAACCGACCAACCACCTGGACATGGACGCGGTGCTGTGGCTGGAGCAATGGCTGCTCAAGTACCCGGGCACCTTGCTGCTGATTTCGCATGACCGCGAGTTTCTCGACAACGTGGCCACCCACACCCTGCACCTGCACGGCGGCACCGCCAAGCTGTACGTCGGCGGCTACACCGATTTCGAGCGCCAGCGCATCGAGCACCTGCGCCAGCAGCAGATCGCCCACGACAAGGAACAGGCCGAGCGCGCGCATCTGCAGAGTTTCATCGACCGCTTCAAGGCGCAGGCCAGCAAGGCCACCCAGGCGCAGAGCCGCATGAAGCGCCTGGCCAAGATGGCCGGCACCGAAGCGGTCCGCGCCGAGCGCGAGTTCCGCATCCAGTTCGCCCAGCCCAATCGGCTGCCGTTTTCGCTGATCCGGTTGAATCATGCGGCTTGCGGGTATGCGGCTGCGCCGCGGGAGCCGGGAATCGGGAATGGGGAATCGCAAAAGCTGGGGTCCAGCGATGCGATTACCGTGTTGCACGATGTCGGGTTCGGGCTGGAGGCGGGTGACCGGATCGGGTTGCTGGGGCCCAATGGTGCGGGTAAGTCCACGCTGGTGAAGACGTTGGTGGGCGAGCTTGCGCCGCTGTCGGGCGAGCGCAGTGCGCATCCGGACCTGCGGATCGGCTACTTCGCCCAGCACACGGTGGAGTCGCTGCACGAGGGGCAGTCGCCGATGGATCACTTCCGCGAGCTGTCGCCGGATGGCGCCAACCAGGCATTTCGCGACTTCCTGGGCAAATGGAATTTCGCCGGCGACCGCGCCTTCGAAGTGGTGGATGGGTTCTCCGGCGGCGAGCGCGCGCGTCTGGCGCTGGCGCTGATCGCCTGGCAGCAGCCGAACGTGCTGCTGCTGGACGAACCGACCAACCATCTGGACCTGGAAATGCGCGAAGCGCTGGCCGAAGCGCTGAGCGACTTCGAAGGCGCCATCGTGATGGTCTCGCATGACCGCCATCTGATCGGCCTGGTCTGCGACAGTTTCTGGCGCGTGGCCGATGGCGTGGTCGAACCGTTCGCTGGCGATCTGGACGAATACGCCGCCTGGCTGCGCAGCCGCCCGGCCGCCCAGGGCACCAAGCAGAAGATGGCCGAAGTGGCGCCGACACCGCCACCGCCGACCAAGCCGCTGCCGCCGAAGAAGGCCGTCAACCCGCACAAGCTGGCCAGCGCCGAAAAGCGCGTCGGCGAACTGGAAGCGGCGTTGGCGGCGCTGGACCGCGAGCTCGCCAACCCGGGCAACTATGCCGACAGCGAGAAGATGGCGGTGCTGGGCCGCGACCGCGAGGCCACCGCACAGCAACTGGTGGCTGCGGAAGCGGCGTGGATGGAGCTGATCGAGGGGGTGTAGCAGCGGTCGCGGTGATGGTGCCTGTTGATCGCTGGTGCATGGAGGGCGAAGGTGATGGAAGTAGGCTTCGCGCCCGTGCCCTCATCCGGCGCTACGCACCACCTTCTCCCAGCGGAAGAAGGGAGCAAGCCGCCGCTCTGGTGATTAAGCCCCTCTCCCTGCGGGAGAGGGGTTGGGGTGAGGGTACGACACGACGGAAGACAGCCATCTCGATGGAAGGGCTGGGTGAGGTGCGGCGCAGCCATCTCACGAGAAAGGCTGTGTCGCGTGCACGCAGGCCATCACCACGGGGGTGCATCCAACCTCACCCCGGCGTTTGCTCCACCAACAACCACGCAAGAAACCTCCGCCCAGCCTCGCTCTCCGCCCGCGAGCGCAGCCGCGTCAGCCAATAACGTCCAGCGTCGATCTGGATCGGAAACGGGCACACCAGGCGCCCGGCATCCAGGTCCTGGCGAAACATCGGCAGCGGCAGTAACGCCACGCCGATACCGGCCGCCGCGGCGCTGGCCAGGGTCAACGAGGAATCGAACATCGCCCCGCGTGCGGCGACTTCGGCCACACCCGCGGCACGAAACCACTGCGGCCACTCATCCAGACGGTACGATCGCAATAACGGCAGCTGCACCAGATCTGTCGGCGTGCGCAACCCACGTGCCATGGTCGGCGCACACACCGGCGCGAACGGCGCCTCCATCAACGCCTCGGCAATCTGCCCCTGCCAGTCGCCATCACCAAACCGGATCGCCAGATCCAGGCCTTCGCCGGCCAGGTCGACGCGGTTGTTGTGAGTCGACAGGCGCAGCTCGATCTCCGGATGCGCCGCATGAAAGGCATCCACGCGCGGCAGCAGCCAGCCAGTGGCGAAGGTGCCCACCACGCCGACGCTGAGCACCTCGCGATAGCGGCCATCGGCAAAGCGCTCCAGGGTGGCGGCAATGCGATCGAAGGCCTCGGCCAGCACCGGCGCCAGCGCCGCGCCCTCGTCGGTGAGTGCCACCCCGCGCGGTAGCCGATGGAACAGGCTGCTGCCCAGCTGTTGCTCCAGCGCCTTGATCTGGTGGCTGAGTGCGGCCTGGCTGACGCACAGCTCGCTCGCCGCACGGGTCAGGTTCTGGTGGCGTGCGGCGGCCTCGAAGGCGCGCAAGGCGTTGAGCGGGAGGCGAGGGCGAGGCATGCGCAGAGATTAGTTCAATTCATGCCAGGGATCGAAACATCGCGATACTCCGGCGGCCGCGCCGGGCCGATACTGCGGGCTCTGATCGGGAGGCTGGTCCATGTTGAAGCGTCGACAATTCCTGTGCGCAACCGGCGCGGGTGTGCTGCTTGCAGCGTCCAGGCCCCTACGGGCCGTCAGTCTGGTGGCGTCTGCGGCGGTTGAGTTGCGAGAGGCATGGGCCGGGATCGAACGCAGGAGCGGCGGCCGCCTGGGCATCTGCCTGCTCGACAGCGCCACCGGCAGGCGCATCGGCCAGCGTGAGGACGAGCGCTTCCCGCTGTGCAGCACCTTCAAATTTGTATTGGCTGCGGCGGTGCTGCAGCGGGTGGACAAGGGCGAGCTGACCCTGGCGAAACGGGTGAAGATCCGCGCCGCCGACATGCTTGAACATGCCCCGGTCACCGAGCGCCATGTCGGCGGGTCGCTGAGCGTGGCCGAGCTGTGTCGGGCCACGATGATCCATAGCGACAACCCGGCCGCCAACCTGCTGTTTCCGCTGGTGGGCGAGCCGGCCGGACTGACCGCCTTCCTGCGTGGCATCGGCGATGCGCACACGCGCAGCGACCGCCACGAGCCGGAGATGAACCGGTTCGCCCCGGGCGACCCGCGCGACACCACCACCCCGGCGGCAATGGCCGCCACCTTGCGCACCCTGCTGCTGGGCAACGCGCTGCAGCCGGCCTCGCGCAAGCAGTTGACCGACTGGATGATCGACAACCGCACCGGCGATACCTGCCTGCGCGCCGGCCTGCCGCGCGGCTGGAGGATCGGCGACAAGACCGGCAGCAACGGCAGCGACACCCGCAACGACATCGCCATCCTGTGGCAGCCAGGACGCCAGGCGCCGCTGCTGCTGACCGCCTATCTCAATGGCGCAACGGTCGATGCTGCCGCACGCGATGCAGCGCTCAAGGCTGTTGCGGCCGCGGTCGCGATGACGGGCGCGGGGTTCACCGACGACGCGTTCCAGCGCGAGTGGCGCGCGCTGACAGAGGTCGCGCCGCGCTGAGTTTTCTCAGCCCGGCGCGCCGATCACCAGCGGCTCGTCCTGCTGCAGCCGCGCCGGCCCGCCCATGGCCGGGTCGCTGACGCTGTCTGCGCCGGTTTCGATGCGCCCGGCAAGCCGCTGCGCTGCGCCGTCGTGCGTCACCCACAGGTCGTACCAGCCGCCGGTTGCTGCTGCCTGCCAGCGGCGTTGTTCGGTTGCGCCGGGTGCAATGCGCAGGCGTTCGTGCGGTTGCGCGGCTGCATACGCGCCCGGCTGCAGCTCCACCTGCACCGCAGTGCTTCCGGCATTGCGCAGCGATAAGGACACGGCCGCGCGATCGTTCGCATCCTGGGTGATCTCGGCCACCAGTAACGGTGCGCCCGGATCTCCGCAATAGTGACGATGGAAGCCATTGGGGCCGATCAACCACAGGTCGTAACGGCCATCGCCGGTGGCCCACGTGCCATCCACTGCCGCGCCGTTCCCCACCGTATAACGACGCGGAATTGCGGCAAGATCGAGGCGGTCGTAGACGTGCAGGACCACCGCTGCGCCAGCATTGGACATGCGCAGCTTCACCTCGCCACGCTCAGGCAGATAAGCCAGTTCCACGCTGGGGCGATACGGCAGCGCCCGCGAACGGCGGGTACCGAACGGCTGCTGCGGCGATTGCAACGTGGCCGGCAACGGCGGCAGTGCGTGTTCGCGCAGGGCTGCCGCGCGCGCTGCGGTAGCGCTGACATCGGGCAACGCCGCGACGAAGGGGCGCGCATCGGCATTGCGGAAGTCGAATGCACCGGTGAGGTCACCACACACTGCGCGCCGCCAGGGTGTGATCTCCGGTGCGGGCACGCCGAAGCGGCGTTCCAGCAGCCGCAATACCGAGGTGTGGTCGTACACCTGCGAATCCACCCAGCCGCCGCGGCTCCACGGCGAGATCACGTACAGCGGCACGCGCGGGCCCAGGCCATAGGGACGGCCGCGCAGCTCGGGCAGATCCACTTTCTGTTCGCCCGGTGCCGGGTGGCGATGGTAGTCGTCGTCGGTGGCGATGCTCGATGCGCCGGCAAGGCCGCCGGCCGCGCGCGGGTCCGGCGACGGTGGCGCCGGCGGCGGCATGTGATCGAAGAAGCCGTCGTTCTCGTCGAACATCAACAGCAGTGCGGTGCGGCTCCACACCTGCGGATCGGCGGTCAGCGCATCCAGCACACGCGCGGTATAGGCCGCGCCCTGCGCAGGACTTGACGGATCCGGATGCTCGCTGCCGGCTGCATCGGCGATGACGAAACTCACCGATGGCAGACGCCCGCCCAGCACGTCGGCGCGCAGCTGCTCGACACCGCGTGTGCTGACGCCACGCGCGCGCAACTGCGCATCGTGCCCGGGTGCAGCAGTGAAGGCCTGCCGGAACGGCGCAAAGCCGGCCAGCGGGTTGTCGGTGAAGTTGTCGCGCATGTCCTGATAGATCTGCCAGGACACACCCGCTTTCTGAAGATGTTCAACGTAGGTCGTCCAGCGATACGGCTCGGCGAAGCCACCCAGTTCCGGGAAATTGTCGTGCGAGTTGCCGATCACTGGCCCGCCGGCGCGCGCCTGCGGGTCGTTGCCGCCGCTCCACAGGAACACGCGATTGGAATTGGTGCCGGTCTGGATCGAGGCGTGGTACGCATCGCAAATGGTGAAGGCGTCGGCGAGCGCGTACTGGAACGGAATATCCGCGCGCCGGTAATAGCCCAGCGCGTGGTCGTGCTTGGCCGCGGCCCAGTGCCCGAGCCGGCCGTGATCCCAGGCGCGTTGCGCATCCACCCAGCTATGCGGCGTGCCTTGCACGCGCATGAAGCCGAATTGCGCTGCGGTATCCAGCGCAAACGGCGTCAGCCATTGGCGGCCGTCTTCGCTGGGTTGCAGCCACACCGTGCGCGCGGGCGCGCCCGGCAGCGGCGGCGCGGGAATGGGGAAACGATCGCCGAACCCGCGCACGCCGGGCAGGGCGCCGAAGTAATGATCGAAGGCGCGGTTTTCCTGCATCAGGATCACCACATGCTGCAGATCTTCCAGCGTGCCGGTGCGGCGATCCGGCGCGATGGCGGCGGCCCGCGCGATGCTGGGCGGCAGCAGCGCGGCGGCGGCGCCGGCAAGCCCGGTCTGCAGAACGCGGCGGCGGGGAAGGTCGATCATCGTGTCACCTTGTTGGCGCGCCAATCCTGTCGGCGCTGGAGCGGGCCGAGCGTACCCAACGCGTCAGCGCGTGTGTTGGCGCGTGCGTGCACTACCGCCAATGCCGTCCCCTTTGCAGTTGCGCAGGAGGCAATGCAGGGAGCGGATCGGGTGGCGTGCCTGTGACCCGATCCGCTCCCCATCACTGGAAATCCTATCGCCTGCCGGGCAGCGGTGCGCCCTCTACGCTAGAGATCCAGCGTCACGGTCAGCCCGACCGTGCGCGGCGCGCCGATGAACGCGCTGTCGCTGCCGTCCACGCCTTCTAGGTAGCGCTTGTCGGTGAGGTTGCTGACGTTGAGCGCCAGCTGCAGGCCCTTGAGCTGCGACGACAGCTGCGACAGCTCTACGCCCAGGTTGGCATCGAAGGTGGTCACGCCATCGAGTGCTGCGCGGTTGGAGGCGTCCAGGTAGCGCTTGCCCAGGTAGCGCCCGGACACACCGAAGCGCCACGCCTGGCCGCGCCAGTCCGCCGACACCACCAAGGTGTTGCGCGGTTGGCCGATCACCTGCGCACCGGGGGTGATCTCCAGCGCGGTGTCGCGCGCGGCATCGCCGCTGCCCAGGTAATCGGCCTTGTTGTAGGTATAGGCACCGTTGATGCGCCAGCCGTTGTCCCAGCCATAGCCGAGCGCCGCTTCCACGCCGCGCGCATGCACGCCGCCAAAGTTCTCGTACACGCCATCGGTTTCGCCCAGGTAGTCGATGCCGGTGACGAAGTTGGCCGGCACATAGACGATGCGGTTGTCGAAGCGGATGTCGTACAGCGTAACGCTGCCGGTCAACGGCCAGCGGCTCAGGCGCAGGCCGAGTTCGACGTTGTCGGCGGTTTCCGGTTGCACCCGGCTCAGCGCGACCGGGTCGGTTTCGCCCAGCACGCCGGAGGGAATCGCGGCGAAGTTCTGCGAATACCCGGCAAAGGCTTCCAGGCCCGGCACCGGGGTGGTCCAGGTCAGGCCGGCCGACAGCAGCGGGTCCGAATGCGAATCCGACTCCACATGCTGCGCATCGCCGATGCGGCGGTCGCGGGTCTGGTCGACGAAGAACTGCTTGACGCCCACACGCCAGGCAAAGGCGCCGTAGCGCATCACGTCCTCGACGTAATACATCTGCTCGTCGGTCTGGTAGTCATCCTTGAACTGCACCCAGTACGGCTGATGATCGAAGCCGATGTTGGTGCCGACGTTGAGCAGGCGATGCCAGTCGCGGGTGACGCTACGGTCGTAACGTTCCAGCCACGCACCGGCGCGCACGGTGTTGTCGATGGCGCCCAGATCCGCGCGCCATTCCACGTCGGCCATCGCGCCGGCGCGGTGGTTGTCGTAGTGGCTGTGGCGATACGACTGCACCGGCACCGAACCGGCCGGATAGCAGGCCGGGTTGGATTCGGCCGGCAGCGCATCGCTGCCGGCGCAACCGGCCAGCATCGTCGCGGCCGCGCCGCCGGGCGTGAGGTAATACAGCTTGCCCAGGTCGCTGCCGGCATACACGGTGTTGCCGCCACGCGCTTCGGATTCCGCTGCGCCGGCGCCGTCGTTGGTGACATCCACCAGATACGGCGGAATCCAGTCGCCACGGCCCTGCATGCGGTGCGCGTAGCCGGTCAGCGTGGTCTTGAAGCCATTGCCGCCATCGAAGGCGCCGCGCAGATAGCCAAAGGTGTTCTTGCGCAACGCGCGCGAGCCGGAGCGATAGTTCTGGTCCAGGTACGGAATGCCGGTGAGCGTGCCGGTCAGCAGGTCGTGCTCGGGGTCGCGCGCGAACTGTTCGGGCGTCACGCTGGTGTATTCGGATTCGTCGGCATCGTCGTAGGACGCATAGCCGCTGAGCGTCCACTTGTCCAACACGCTGACGAACTTGCCGGCCAGGTGGTCGCGGCGGGTGTGGCCGCTGCCGTCGATCCAGTCGTCGTTGCGTGCCGACGAGCCGCTGACCCAGGCGCGCGTGTTGCCGCCGAGCAGGCCGCTGTCGTAGCGCGCGTAATACTTGCGCGCCTGGTTGTCGCCGATGCCGCCGATCACGCGCACGCGCTGCTCTTCCAGCGGATCGCCAGTGAGGTAGTTCAAGGTGCCGCCCAGCGCTTCGTTGGAGCGCGAGGCGATATCGGCGGTGCCCTGGCTGACTTCCACCGTTTCCAGGTCCGGCAGGTCGATGAAGCGGTTGGCCTTGGAGCCGCCGCCATAGGCCGAACCGCCGTTGGGCACGCCATCGATGGTGGTGCCGATCTGCTGGGTATCGCGATTGCTGACGAAGCCGCGCATGCTGATCTGGGTGCCCCAATCCGACGAGCCGAAGGCATCGGCCTCGGTCACCACCACGCCGGGCAGTTCGTTGAGCGCATCGTTGACGCTGCCCAGCACGAACTGGCGGTCCAGCATTTCCTTGCTGACATCGGTCTTGGAATACGTCATCGCCTGGCCGACCACCTGCACCTGATCCAGCGTGGACACCTGCTCGCCAGCGCTGCCCGGTTCGGCCGCGGACGGGCCAGTCGCTGCGCCATCGGGGGCTTGCTGTGCGTAGGCGGGCAGGGTGAGCGGAACCAGCAACAAGGCGAGCGTGGCCGGACGGCGCACGCGCGAGGAGGACGTCGAATCCATTGCAATCCAACAAGCGGGGAGGTCCGCAAAGACTGCCGCGCTTGCATTGCGTGATGATGACCGCGCAAAAGGTGCGGTCGGGATCACTTGATGGTTCTACTACGCCCTGCCGCAAGAACGATTGCGGGCTAGCGCCGTCTGCCTACTTTCGCGTTGGGTCGTTGAACGTTACCTCCGGAGCTGCGTGTCATACCGTGGGCTACTCATTCCAAGACAGGCGATGCGAGTCCTCGCGTCGTTGGAGGGTTGGTCAAGTGCTTGGGTCAAAAGCTCAGATCGTCGAGGGCGCGGCGCCCTCACCGCTTGCGGGACACGCCGTGAACCCATCCCTGGGGGCTCGGTGGCGGCATCCATGCCGCCACACGGTCCCGCAACCGGCAAGGACGCCGCACCAGACAGTTGGTCGGCGCTCATTGGAAAGCCGTCTGTCGTGCGATGTGCATCAGACCTGGAACCGCTGCTACGTGATTCAACAAGGCACACCCAGCACTGCTCTTCCCATGCACACCGACCATCTCGATAGGTCCTTGCCCGCTCACCGTCGCGGGACCTTACGCGGCATGGATGCCGCGTAAGAGCCTCCATGGATGGATTCACGGCGTGTCCCGCGATGGTGGGCGGGCAAGGACCCTGCAGCCAAGCCGCAGATCATCGGCTCTACAGCAGATCTACACGGCCTTCTATCAGCTGCTCTGTCGTGCGGCGTGTCCCGCGACCGTGGGCGGGCAAGGGCCCCGCGGCCAAGCCGCAGACCATCGGCTCTACAGATGATCTACACGGCCTTCTATCAGCTGCTCTGTCTTGCGGCGTGTCCCGCGACCGTGGGCGGGCAAGGACCCCGCAGCCAAGCCGCAGATCATCGGCTCTGCGACCGATACCCGCGAAACAGGGGCGTTAGCCGCTCCTGGTGTGCGGCGGTGCTTCGGCCTGCTGCGTCTCCGGCATCAACTCCAACGCCGATGGGGTGGTGCGCAGCATCGGGCGGAAGGAGATTGGGTGGATGCGGCGGCGCGTGAAGCGCAGCAGGCGTGCCAGGGTAAATCCGGCCAGTGCCAGCAGCATCACCGCGAAATAGACCGGGAGTGCGGCAGGGCCGAATTTCTGCATCGCGCCACCGGCCAGGGCCGGACCGATCGCCGCGCCCACGCCATGTACCAACAGCAGGCTGCTGCAGCCGGAGAGCAGATCTTCGCGCGGCAGGTAATCGAGCATGTGTGCCACCGCGAACGGATACAGCGAGAACGCCAACCCGCCGTACACGAAGAACAGCACGAACAACAGTTGCGTCTGTGCCTGCACCATCGGCACTGCGGCGGCGATCGCGATGCCGGCCGCCAGCATGCTGATCGTGACCAGGCCGATGCGCCGGTCATGGCCATCGCTGATGCGCCCGATCGGCCACTGCAGCACTGCACCGCCGATGATGGCGGTGAGCATGAACATTGCCACGCCGTCGGCATCCAGCCCGATGCGGTCGGCGTACACCGGCAACAAGCCCCAGAACGCCCCCATCGCCAGGCCCGACAATCCCGCGCCGATGGTCGCCACCGGGGCCAACGCGTACAGCGTCTTGAGGCGCAGGCGCGACACGTGCGGCACCTCGGGCGGAATCAGGCGCGTGGTCATCACCGGCATCACTGCCGCGCAGATCAGGATCGCCGTCAGCGTGAACATCGCCGGTGCGCCCGCATCGCCTGCGGTGAGCAGGATCTGGCCCAGCGCCAATGCCGACAGATTGATCGCCATGTACACCGAAAACACCCGGCTGCGCCGGCGCGCGTCCGGCTCGGCGTTGAGCCAGCTCTCGATCACCGTGTACAGGCCGACCAGCGCCGCGCCGGTGACCAGCCGCAGCAATCCCCAACCCCAGGCGTTCAACCAGATCGGATGCAGCAGCACCGCGATCGCCGCCAGCGCTGCGTAGAACGCGAATGCGCGGATATGCCCGATGCGCCGAATCAGCGGCGGTGCGAAGAAGGTGCCGAGAAAGAAGCCGGCGAAATACCCTGACATGATCAGGCCGAGCGCACGCGCATCGAAACCGGCCTGGCCACCGCGCACGGCAAGCAGGGTGCCGAGCAGCCCGCTGCCGGTCAGCAGCAGGGCAACGCCCAGCAGTAAGGCAGTCAGCCGCAACATGGATGCGGTCCTCGTGGGGGAAGAGGCGCGTCGATCACCTCTTGGAGTGTAGCAGCCCGTGTCGCGCGGCTTGACC
The DNA here is from genome assembly GCF_903989465.1 of Xanthomonas sp. CPBF 426. Taxonomy (NCBI): domain Bacteria; kingdom Pseudomonadati; phylum Pseudomonadota; class Gammaproteobacteria; order Lysobacterales; family Lysobacteraceae; genus Xanthomonas; species Xanthomonas sp. CPBF 426. The sequence goes on along the minus strand of NZ_LR861805.1, from coordinate 3,439,742 downwards.
GAAGCCAGCTGGCTTTCGGCGTTCGATACCAAGTGGTTGGCTGTAGTTCGGCGCGAAGCCTGGATGGTTGACGTTCCGGATGACGGCCCCACCTGCCTGCGCAGTTCGCACGGTCACGCCGCCCCATCACTCGGTGCCCAGGCCGGTGACCGTCGGCATGCGCGCGCACGCCTTGCAGTCTGCCGACGGAGCCGCGATGCCGGGCGCCCATCGGGCGCACGGGCGGGCGCGCAGCGATCACCGGTCGATGTCTCTCGCCGGCAACGCGTGCGCGTATGGTCAAGCGCAGATGCACCACTGCACCTGCCTGCCCGCATCCGTCTAGAATCTGCGCCCCTGCATCGTCTTCAGCTGATCCTGCCATGCCCATCTACGGTTTCCAGTGCACCACCTGCGGCCACGCCTTCGACCGCCTGCAGAAGATGGCCGACCCCGATCCGCAGACCTGTCCGGCCTGCGCGGCGGCCACGATCAAGCGCCAGATCACCGCGCCGTCGTTCCGGCTGTCCGGTAGCGGCTGGTACGAGACCGATTTCAAGTCGGCGGGCGAGAAGAAGAAAAACCTCAGCGAGAGCAGTAGCGCCGGTGGCGATGCCAAGCCGGCCGCCGCCGCCGAGAGCAAGCCCGCGGCAAAGTCCGCGGCCGACCCTGCCTGAGCCGGGTCAGCGCGCCGCAACGACGGGCGGTGCCGGGCAGCGGCTGGCAGTGCTGAAGCCGCACCCCCCTGTCCCGACCCGTAAGCGGCGCGCGTACCTGCTGCCTCAACGTGCCTCGAAGCGCGCCCGGCAGCCATCGTTGACCCACAGCGTCGCGCGGCGGTCGTCGTACCCCCAACTGCGGCCTTCTTCACAACGGGTGTCGGACAGCTGGCGGGTCAGCACCGGGCGGCCATAGCGGCCATCCCAGCCGCAGGTGCGCAGGCGGCGGTCGTCACTGGCGCAGGTGATGGCGTAATCGTTGCGCGGGCGGTCGTCGCGGCCACCGTCGCCGCCGTCACCCCGGTCCCAGCCGCCACCGCGGGCCTGCGCAAACTCGCCCCGGCAGCCGTCGTCCACCCAGATCCGGCCCCCGTCCTGGCGCCAGTTGCGGCCTTCCACGCAGGGCGTGTTGGACAGTTGGCGCACCAGCATCGCGCGGCGCCAGCCGGTGTCGCAGATCTTCTGGCGCTGGTCGTTGCTCTCGCAGCGCACCGTACCGGCGACCCCGCCACCGCCGGGGCCAGTGTTGCCGCCCCAGCCGCCGCCGCCGTTGCGACCATCGACAAAGCGCCCACGGCAGCCATTGTCGACCCAGACCCGGCCGCGGTCGCTGCCCCAGTTGCGGCCTTCGATGCAGCGGGTGCCGGAGATGTTTTCGACCAGCACCGCGCGGCCGCGGAACGGCGTATCGCACTCACGGCGACGGTTGTCGTTGCTGGAGCAGGTGATGCTGGGGCCGTTCCAGCCACGGTCCTGCGCGGCGACAGGCGCGCTGGTCAGCAGGCCGGTCAGGGTGATCAGGCCGAAGCCGGAGAGCAGCAGGGCGGTGCGCAGCATCGTGTCGTCCTTGGTGCGGAAGGGTCTGGCGCCTATTCAGCCGGGCGCTGACTTAAGCGGCCATGAGCGCCTGCGCATTTGCTCCTGTCGCCCGCCGGCCCCAGAATATCCGGCTCTCCGGCGCCGTCCTGCGTCGGGTTTTCAGCGGAGCTTTCGATGCGTACCCACTTCTGCGGCCTGGTCGATGAGACCTTGATCGGCCAAACCGTCACTCTCGCCGGCTGGACCGACGTGGCCCGCAACCTGGGCGGGGTGTGCTTCATCGACCTGCGTGACCACGAAGGCATCGTGCAGGTGACGGTGGAGCCGGTGGCCGGCGACGACGCCAGCGCCGAGCTGTTCAAGGTGGCCGCCAGCCTCGGTTACGAGGACGTGCTGCAGGTCGAAGGCGTGGTGCGTGCGCGTCATGCGGTCAACGACAAGCTGCGCACCGGCAAGGTGGAAGTGATCGCCACCCGCATCAGCATCCTCAACAAGGCTGCGCCGCTGCCGTTCCATGCGCATGAAAACCCGGGCGAGGAAACCCGCCTGAAGTACCGTTACCTGGATTTGCGCCGTCCGGAAATGCAGCGCATGCAGCGCACCCGCATCAAGCTGGTGCAGGCGCTGCGCCGGCACCTGGACGCACGCGATTTCCAGGACATCGAAACCCCGATCCTGACCAAGGCCACCCCGGAAGGCGCACGCGACTTCCTGGTGCCGGCGCGCATGCATCCAGGCGAGTTCTATGCGTTGCCGCAGAGCCCGCAGCTGTTCAAGCAGATCCTGATGGTGGCCGGCTTCGACCGCTACTACCAGATCGCACGCTGCTTCCGCGACGAAGCGCTGCGCGCCGACCGGCAGCTGGAATTCACCCAGCTGGACATGGAATTTGCCTTCGTGCGCGAGCGCGACGTGCAGGATTTCGTCGAAGACATGATCCGCGCCATCTTCGCCGAAGTGGTGGAGGTCGAGCTGGCCGCGCAGTTCCCGCGCATGACCTGGGCCGAGGCGATGCGTCGCTATGGTTCGGACAAGCCGGACCTGCGCATCGGGCTGGAGCTGGTCGACGTGGCCGAGCTGGTCAAGGCCAGCGAGTTCCCGGTGTTCACCGCCGCCGCCAATGACGCCGACGGCCGCGTGGCCGCGCTGCGCATCCCCGGTGGCGCCACGCTGAGTCGCAAGCAGATCGACGACTACGCCGCGCACGCCGCCAAGTACGGCGCCAAGGGCCTGGCCTACATCAAGCTGTCGGAGACCGGCGAGGTCAGCTCGCCGATCGCCAAGTTCTTCGGCGAAGAGGCCTTCGCTGCGCTGCTCAAGCACGTCGGTGCGGCCAATGGCGACATCGTGTTCTTCGGTGCCGGCCGCTACAACACCGTGTCCGACTTCATGGGCGCACTGCGCCTGAAGGCCGGCAAGGAGTTCAATCTGGTCGCCGATGGCTGGGCGCCGCTGTGGGTCACCGATTTCCCGATGTTCGAATGGGACGAGGAGGCGCAGCGCTACGTGGCCCTGCATCACCCCTTCACCGCGCCGGCGGTGGACGACATCGCCGACCTGCGCGCCAACGCCCGCACCGCGGTCTCGCGTGGTTACGACATGGTGCTCAACGGCAACGAGATCGGCGGCGGTTCGATCCGTATCCACCGCCCGGACATGCAGAGCGCGGTGTTCGAGCTGCTCGGCATCGGCGCCGAGGAGGCGCGTGCCAAATTCGGCTTCCTGCTCGATGCGCTGAACTACGGCGCCCCGCCACACGGCGGCATCGCCTTCGGCATCGACCGCATCGCTGCATTGATGGCCGGCACCGACTCGATCCGCGACGTCATCCCGTTCCCCAAGACCACCGGCGCGCAGGACCTGATGACCGACGCCCCGTCGCCGATCGCCGCCGATCAGCTGGCCGAAGTGCACGTGCAGGTACGCCCCAAGCAGGCCTGACCTGCACCACACGGCCACGCCAGCGCGTGGCCGTGCAGCTGATACGCCGCGCCCCCAGCGTGTCGCATGCGTAGATGCGGTGGCGCGCTGCACATCTGCCGAACTGGCGGTGTCCTCAGCCGAGGCGCGCCCTGCCGCAACCGCGACGCAGGGCCGCGCTCCTCGCGCGCCCTCGACAATCCACTGCGAGCGGTCCGCACACGCGCGCCCCGGAAACGCGGATCCCGGATGCTTTCCCGCTTCCCGCTTCCCGCTTCCCGCTTCCCGCTTCCTGCTTCCCGCTTCCCCATTCCCCATTCCCCATTCCCCATTCCCCGCTTGCGGCAACGAAGCCGCATGCGCGAAGCTGCCACGTCCCCCCGGCATGAGACGCCCGCATGACCCGCATCCGCCGCGCCACACCGGACGATGCCGAAGCCTTGTCGCTGCTGGCCGCGCAGACCTTCACCGAAACCTTCGGGCATCTGTACCCGCCAGAGGATCTGCACGGCTTTCTGCAGGAGACCTACGCGGTCGAGCGCGCACGCATCGTGCTGGCGCATCCGGACTATGCGATCTGGCTGCTGGAGATGGACAACCTGCTGGTCGGCCACGCCGCCGCCGGCCCCTGTGGGCTGCCGCACCAGGACGTGCGTCCCGGCGACGGTGAGCTCAAGCGGCTGTATCTGTTGAAGGACTACCAGAACAGTGGCTGGGGCAGCCGCCTGTTCGAGACCACGCTGGAATGGCTGGAGCGCGACGGCCCGCGCACGCTGTGGATCGGCGTGTGGTCGGAGAATTTCGGCGCACAACGCTTCTACGCCCGCTACGGTTTCGAAAAGGTGGGCGAGTACGATTTCCCGGTCGGCAAGATCCTCGACCGCGAATTCATCCTGCGCCGCAATCCGCGCATTGCGGCCGACTGAGCGGCACGCCGATGCCAGCGGGTGCGCGACGTGCGACCGCAACCGCCGACGTGCTGCTGGTGCACGGCGTCTGGAATACCGCGCATTGGCTGTTGCCGCTCGCGCGTCGGCTGCGTGCCGAGGGCCTGGCGCCGGCGCTGTTCGGCTACGCCAGCGTGCTCGGCGGTCCGGCGCAGGCGGTGCCGCGGCTGATCGAACGCCTGCAGGCGACCGGCGCGCAGTGGCTGGTCTGTCACAGCCTGGGCGGGCTGGTGGCGCTGCAGGCGCTGCGCGCCGCGCCCGCATTGCCGGTGCGCCGGGTGGTCTGCCTGGGCTCGCCGTTGTGCGGCAGCGCCGCCGCGCGCGGCCTGGCCCGGCGCGGCGGGCGCTGGGCGCTGGGGCGCAGCGCGGCCTTGCTGCAGCACGGTGTCGCGCACTGGGAGGGCGAGGCGGAGATCGGCCAGGTCGCCGGCACCGTCGCGCGCGGGGTGGGGCGCTGGCTGGCGCCGCTGGACGGCGGCTCGGACGGCACCGTGGCGCTGGCTGAAACCCGCCTGCCGGGGCTGCGCGACCATTGCGTGGTGCAGGCCAGCCACAGCGGTCTGTTGCGCTCGCCCGAGGCCGCGCAGCAGGTGCTGCGCTTCCTGCGCCACGGCCGGTTCGGCCACTGAACGCCGCCGCCCCGGTGCGGGCGAGCAATCAGGTAAAATTCGCGCCCTGTCATTCAAGCCAGTCTGGAACCACCCATGGGTAGAGGCCCCTCCATCGAAGGCCGCAAGAACGCCTCCGACGCCAAACGCGGCAAGATGTTCACCAAGATCATTCGCGAGATCAGCGTCGCCGCGCGCGGCGGCGGTGGCGACCCGTCCAACAATCCGCGCCTGCGCGTGGCGGTGGACAAGGGTCTGTCGGCGAACATGTCCAAGGACGTGATCGAGCGCGCCATCAAGAAAGCCACCGGCGAGCTGGAAGGCGTGGAATACGAGGAAGTGCGCTACGAGGGCTACGCCCCCGGCGGCGTGGCGGTGATCGTGGACTGCCTGACCGACAACCGCGTGCGCGCGGTGGCCGACGTGCGCCATGCCTTCAGCAAGTGCGGCGGCAACATGGGCACCGACGGCTCGGTGGCCTTCATGTTCAAGCGCCTGGGCGTGCTGAGCTTTGCCGCCGGCACCGACGAAGACACCCTCACCGACGCGGCCATCGAAGCCGGCGCCGACGACGTGGTGGTCTATCCGGAAGACGGCGCCATCGACGTACTGACCGCCCCGGAGGCCTTCGCCCAGGTCAAGCAGGCGCTGACCGCCGCCGGCCTGGAGCCGGCCCACGCCGAAATCACCTTCCGCGCCGAAAACGACATCGCCGTCGACGGCGACACCGCCGTGCAGGTCCGCAAGCTGCTCGACATGCTCGAAGACCTGGACGACGTCCAGGACGTGTATTCGAACGTCGATCAGTCGAGTCTCGGCGCTTGAAGCGCCGGGAATCGGGAATGGAGAATCGGGAGTTGAAACAGCTGCATCCTGCATTGCCCGGCAGCGTCGGGCATGCCAGGAGGCTGCTTTACCCATTCCCGATTCCCGACTCCCCATTCCCGGCCGCGCGATGACCCGCATCCTGGGCATCGACCCCGGCTCGCAGCGGACCGGGCTCGGCATCATCGACGTCGATGAGAGCGGTCGCAGCCGGCATGTCTATCATGCGCCGCTGGTGCTGCTGGGCGAGGGCGACTTCGCCCAGCGGCTCAAGCGCCTGCTGCACGGGCTGGGCGAGGTGATCGAGACCTACCGGCCGCAGGAAGTGGCGATCGAGAAGGTGTTCATGGGCAAGAGTGCCGATTCCGCGCTCAAGCTCGGCCACGCGCGCGGGGCGGCGATCTGCGCGGTGGTGCTGCGCGACCTGCCGGTGCACGAGTACGCTGCCACCGAGATCAAGCTGGCGCTGGTCGGCAAGGGCGGGGCGGACAAGGTGCAGGTCCAGCACATGGTCGGCATCATGCTCAACCTGAAAGGCAAGCTGCAGGCCGACGCCGCCGACGCACTGGCGGTCGCCATCACCCACGCCCATGTGCGCGCCACCGCGCAGCGCCTGGGCGTCAATACCCAACAGGCCTGGAGCCGCAAGAAATGAGAATCGGGATTCGGGAGTCGGGAATCGGGAATTGCAACAGCAGAGTCCAGAGCAGCGCGCGCTCTTACGATTCTCCATTCCCGATTCCCCAATCCCGGCACCGCCAAGGCGGTGCCCAATGATCGGCCGCCTGCGCGGGATCCTGGCCTACAAGCAGCCGCCGTGGCTGGTGATCGACGTGGGCGGGGTGGGCTACGAGCTGGAGGCGCCGATGAGCACCTTCTACGACCTGCCCGATGTCGGCCGCGACGTGATCCTGTTCACCCACTACGCGCAGAAGGAAGACAGCGTGTCGCTGTACGGATTCCTGCGCGAAGGCGAGCGCAGGCTGTTCCGCGACGTGCAGAAGGTCACCGGCATCGGCGCCAAGATCGCGCTGGCGGTGCTGTCCGGGGTCAGCGTGGACGAGTTCGCCCGCCTGATCACCAGCGGCGACATCACCGCGCTGACGCGCATCCCCGGCATCGGCAAGAAGACCGCCGAGCGTATGGTGGTGGAGCTGCGCGACCGCGCCGCCGACTTCAGCAGCGGTGCGCCGATCACCGGCCAGCTCGGCCCGGATGCGGTGTCCGAAGCCACGGTGGCGTTGCAGCAACTGGGTTACAAGCCGGCCGAGGCCGCACGCATGGCACGCGAGGCCGGGGCAGAAGGCGACGAAGTCGCCACGGTCATTCGCAAGGCCCTCCAGGCTGCGCTCCGCTAGGCTGCGCTGTCTTCCTCTCCTTCACGCCACTTGGCGATACCCTGCCCACTTCATGTCCCAGACCCCCACTTCCGCAGCTGGCCACGGCCATGCGCCTGCCAATAGCCATATGGCCTTGGTCATCGGCGCCATCGGCGTCGTCTTCGGCGATATCGGCACCAGTCCGCTGTACACCCTCAAGGAGGCGTTCTCGCCGCACTACGGGCTGACCAGCGATCACGACACCGTGCTGGGCGTGCTGTCACTGGCGTTCTGGGCGCTGATGGTCACGGTGACGCTCAAGTACGTGACCATCATCATGCGCGCCGACAACGAGGGCGAGGGCGGCATCATGGCCTTGATGGCGCTGACCCAGCGCACCATGCGCAACGGCTCGCGCTCGGCGTACGTGGTCGGCATCCTCGGCATCTTCGGCGCCTCGCTGTTCTTCGGCGATGGCGTGATCACCCCGGCCATCTCGGTGATGGGCGCGGTGGAAGGCCTGGAAATCGCCGCGCCCAGCCTGCATCCCTTCATCGTGCCGATCACCGTGATCGTGCTGCTGGTGGTGTTCATGGTGCAGCGCTTCGGCACCGAAAAGGTCGGCAAGGTGTTCGGGCCGATCACCTGCCTGTGGTTCCTGTCGCTGGGGGCGATCGGCGCCTGGAACATCATCGATGCGCCGGAAGTGCTGAAGGCCTTCAATCCGTGGTGGGCGATCCGCTTCTTCATGGAGCATGGCTGGCACGGGGTGTTCATTCTCGGCGCGGTGGTGCTGGCGGTGACCGGCGGCGAGGCGCTGTACGCGGACATGGGCCACTTCGGTGCCAAGCCGATCCGCCACGGCTGGTATTTCTTCGTGCTGCCGATGCTGCTGCTCAATTACCTGGGGCAGGGCGCGCTGGTGCTCAATCACCCCTCCGCGCTGAAGAACCCGTTCTTCGAAGCGGTGCCGGGCTGGGCGCTGTATCCGATGATCATCCTGGCCACGCTGGCGGCGGTGATCGCGTCGCAGGCGGTCATCACCGGCGCCTATTCGGTGGCGCGCCAGGCGATGCAGCTGGGCTACATCCCGCGCATGCTGATCAAGCACACCTCGCGCACCACCATCGGCCAGATCTACGTGCCCGGCATCAACTGGCTGTTGATGGTGATGGTGATCGCGCTGGTGCTGATCTTCCGCAGTTCCACCAATCTGGCGGTGGCCTACGGCATCTCGGTGTCGATGACCATGCTGATCGACACCCTGCTGCTGGCGCTGGTAGCGCGCTCGCTGTGGCCGCGCTGGCGCAACTGGGTGCTGCCGCTGTGCGTGGTGTTCTTCTTCATCGAGCTGGCCTTCGTCATCGCCAATGGTGCCAAGCTGTTGCAGGGTGCCTGGTTCCCGCTGGCGCTGGGGATTGTGGTGTTCACCCTGATGCGCACCTGGCGCCGCGGCCGCGCGTTGCTGCGCGAGGAAATCCGCAAGGACGGCATCCGCATCGACAGCTTCCTGCCGGGCCTGATGCTGGCCCCGCCGGCGCGCGTGCCGGGCATGGCGGTGTTCCTCACCGCCGACCCGATGGTCGTGCCGCATGCGCTGATGCACAACCTCAAGCACAACAAGGTGCTGCACGAGCGCAACATCTTCCTCAACGTCGATACCTTGCCGATCCCGTACGCGCCGGCCGACAAGCGCCTGCAGATCGAATCGATCGGCGACGAGTTCTACCGCGTCTATGTGCGCTTCGGCTTCATGGAGACGCCGGACGTGCCGCTGGCACTGATGCGCTCCTGCGACCAGGGCGGCATCCATTTCGACCCGATGGACACCACCTTCTTCGCCAGCCGCGAGACCATCGTGGCCAGCGCCAACCGCGGCATGCCGATCTGGCGCGACAAGCTGTTCGCGCTGATGCATCGCAACGCCGCCCCGGCCACCGGCTTCTTCCGCATCCCCGGCAACCGCCTGGTCGAGCTGGGCGCCCAGGTCGAGATCTGAGGCCGCGACCGCGTCGCGGCCTTTGGAATCGGGAGAGGGGAATGGGTAATAGGAAGAGCAACGGCCTGCGCCGGCCCGAGACACTCGGCGGCGGCTGAAAAGGGCACCAGCGGTGCCGGTAACCGCTACTATTGTCCGCTCAATTCCCCATTCTCGATTCCCCATTCCCGGCTTTTCAATGGACCGCATCATCGCCAGCAGTGCCACCCGCGAAGACGATGCCGCCGATGCGAGCATCCGGCCCAAGCGCCTGGCCGACTATCTCGGCCAGCAGCCGGTGCGCGAGCAGATGGAGATCTACATCGAAGCGGCCAGGGCGCGCGGCGAGGCGATGGACCATGTGCTGATCTTCGGCCCGCCCGGCCTGGGCAAGACCACGCTCAGCCATGTCATCGCCAACGAGCTGGGCGTGAACCTGCGCTCGACCTCCGGCCCGGTGATCGAAAAGGCCGGCGACCTGGCCGCGCTGCTGACCAATCTGCAGCCGCACGACGTGCTGTTCATCGACGAGATCCATCGCCTCTCGCCGGTGGTGGAAGAAGTGCTGTACCCGGCGATGGAAGATTTCCAGATCGACATCATGATCGGCGACGGCCCGGCCGCGCGCTCGATCAAGATCGACCTGCCGCCGTTCACCCTGATCGGCGCCACCACCCGTGCCGGCCTGCTGACCGCGCCGCTGCGCGACCGCTTCGGCATCGTGCAGCGGCTGGAGTTCTATTCGCCGCAGGAACTGACCCGAATCGTGATTCGCTCGGCGGCGATCCTGGGCATCGACTGCACGCCCGAAGGCGCGGCCGAGATCGCCCGCCGCGCGCGCGGCACCCCGCGTATCGCCAACCGGCTGCTGCGGCGGGTGCGCGACTTTGCCCAGGTCAAGGCCGCCGGGCATATCGATCTGCCGGTGGCGCAGGCGGCGATGCAGATGCTCAAGGTCGACCCGGAAGGCTTCGACGAGCTCGACCGGCGCATGCTGCGGGTGATCGTCGAACACTTCGACGGCGGTCCGGTCGGCGTGGAATCGCTGGCCGCCTCGCTGTCGGAGGAGCGCGGCACGCTGGAAGACGTGATCGAGCCCTATCTGATCCAGCAGGGCTTTCTGATCCGCACCGCGCGCGGCCGCATGGTCACCACCAAGGCCTATCTGCACCTGGGCCTGAAGCCGCCGCGCGATCGCGCCCCGGGCATCGGCGAGCCGGGAGAGCTGTTCTGATGGTGCTCCGTTTGTCGCTCGCCCGGCCCGTCTCGACCAACCCTCCGTGCCCATGACCGCCGACGCCCGATTCCCGTCTCCCGATTTTCCGCCAGTATTCAGTTGGCCGACACGCGTGTACTGGGAAGATACCGACGCCGGCGGGGTGGTCTACCATGCGCGCTACGTCGCCTTCATGGAGCGTGCGCGCACCGAATGGATGCGCGCGGCCGGTTACGGGCAGGAACGCCTGCGCCAGCAGCACGAGCTGGTGTTTGCGGTTCGCTCGATGCAACTGGATTTCCTCAAGCCGGCCCGGCTCGACGATGCGCTGTCAGTGTCGGCAGTGTTGCTGCGATGCAGGCGGGCCAGCCTGCTGTTTGCGCAGTCGGTACGTCGCGAGGGCGAAGTGCTGCTGACCGCCGAGGTGCGCATTGCCGCACTCGGCACCAGCGACTTCCGCCCGCGCGGGATGGACGATGCGCTGTATGACGTGTTGAAAGCTCTAGAAACCCCAGAATCCGATTACTGAGGAACAAACGGATGTCGATTGCATTGCTCCTGGCCCTGCAGGACACGGTAGTGGAAGCACTACCGCAGGACGTTGCCGCCGCTGCGGCACAGACCGCCAGCGTGGCGCACAACAGCAGCATCAACTATGTCGATCTGATCCTGCGGGCGAGTATCCCGGTCAAGATCATCGTGCTGCTGCTGCTGATCGGCTCGTTCATCAGCTGGGTGATCATCTTCCGCAAGGCGCGCGCCTTCAAGCAGGCCAACCGCGAGGCGGACGAGTTCGAAAACCGCTTCTGGTCCGGCGCCGATCTGGCCAAGCTCTACGCATCTGCCACCGACCGCAACCGCACCGTCGGCGGCCTGGAGTCGATGTTCGAGAGCGGCTTCCGCGAGTTCTCGCGGCTGCGTGACCGCCGCCGGCTGGATGGGCGGGTGCAGCTGGAAGGCGCGCAGCGTGCCATGCGCACCGCCTTCACCCGCGAAGTCGACCAGCTCGAGCGCAATCTCGAATTGCTGGCCAACATCGGCTCCACCGCGCCGTACGTCGGCCTGGTCGGTACCGTGTTCGGCATCATGGTGACCATGCACGACATGGTCAGCAGCGGCGAGCAGGCCGGTATCGCGGCCGTGGCGCCGGGTATTTCCGAAGCCCTGTTCGCCACCGCCATTGGCCTGTTCGTGGCAATTCCCGCGGTGTGGGCCTACAACCGCTTCACCACCCGCGTGGAACGGCTGTCGGTGCGCTACGAGACCTTCGCCGACGAGTTCAGCTCGATCCTGCAGCGCCAGGCCGGCGCGGACGAGTGATGCGCGCGCCCTGCGACAGCCGGCAGGTAGGCCAATCCCCTGCCATGGCCCGCACACCCCGGTGCGCGGACGTGGCCGGTGTGGCAGCCGCTCATGCCCGATTCCCGCTGCGCAGGGAGTGGGCAGGCCAGCCACGCGCGACAGCTCGCACCCGCGTGTGCGAGGGATTGGATGGGCGAGTCCGCCGCAAGAGCCCGCACATCCATGTGCGGGGGATCAATAGGAACGTTCCGCGATGATTTCCGGTATTTCCCGCCGTAAGAAGCGCAAGCTCAAATCCGACATCAACGTCGTGCCGTACATCGACGTGATGCTGGTGCTGCTGATCATCTTCATGGTGACCGCACCGCTGCTGACCCTGAGCACCGACGTGAACCTGCCGAGCTCGCGCGCCAAGGCGCTGGAGAGCAAGCAGGATCCGGTCGTGGTGGTGGTCGCTGCCGACGGCCAGCTTGCCCTGCAGCTGCCCAAGGGCAAGCCGCAGGCCATGGACGTGGCCGCGCTGCAGGCGCAGTTGGCTGCCATCGTGGCGCAGGACAAGGACGCGCGCGTCGTGGTGGCCGGCGATCGCGCCGCGCCATATCAAAAGATCATGGACGCCATCGACGTGCTCAAGCAGGCCAAGGTCGAGAAGGTCGGCCTGATCTCCGACTCCGGCGGCACTGCAGGCAGCGATGCACGCTGACGCACTCCCCACCCAGACCGCACGCGAGGATGGCTGGCTGCGACCGGTCATGCTTGCCCTGGTCGTGCACGTGCTGGTCGCGCTGGTGTTCATTGCCGGCTGGCTGTGGTCGCCCGAACGCTCGGTCGAGCCGGCGGCGGGCGATCCCAGCATGGAAGCCTCGCTGGACGTGTCCGCGGCCGAAGCACGCGTCGCGCGCCAGGCGCTGAAGGCCACGCCGGTGGAGGCACCGCCACCGCCCGCGCCGCTGCCCGAGCCCGCGCCGGAAGATACCGTGCCGCCGCCGCAGCCGATTCCCGAGCCGCGTCCGCAGGATGCGCCCACGCCGCAACAGGCGCAGGCACAGGAGCGCGTGGCGCAACCCGACAAGGTCGACCAGGACCGTGTCGATGCGCTGGCACTGTCGGCGGAAAAGGCCAAGCAGGAGCAGGAAGCCAAGCGCCGCCAGGAGCAGATCGACCTGACCGAGCGCAAGCGACAGGAAGAGGCCGAGCAGAAACTGCGCCTGGCCAAGCAGCAGGAAGAAGCCGACGCCAAGAAGAAGCAGGCCGCCGCGCAACAGGCTGCCGCCGATGCCGAGCGCGAGAAGAAGATCGCCGAGATCCGCCGCCAGCGCGAGCAGGCCACCAAGGAGGCCGCGCTGGCCGAGCAGAAGCTGCGCCAGGTCGCCGCCGCGCGCGCGCAGCAGGCCTCGTCGGCTGCCGCCGCCAGCGCGCAACCGACCGCAGGGCAGGGCGGCACCAGCACCGATCTATCGGCCAAGTACGCCGCGGCGATCCAGCAGAAGGTGCTGGCTCAGTGGGTGCGCCCGCCGTCGGTGCCGCCGGGCCAGAAGTGCACCATCAACATCCGCCAGTTGCCCGGCGGCAGCGTGATGGAAGCCAAGGTGGCGCCCGGCTGCCCGTACGACGAGGCCGGCCAGCGCTCGATCGAGGCCGCGGTGCTGAGCGCCCAGCCATTGCCGTATCGCGGATTCGAGTCGGTCTTCCAGCGCAACCTGACGTTTGTGTTCACCGCCCAGGACCAGTAAGCACAGGTCACGGGTGGCCGGGGCGCGGCAGCACTGCCTGCGCTGCGCCTCGGCGGGGAAGCGGTAGCGATCCACTGCCTGGTGCAGGTCTGCCGGGCAACCGAGCGGGGCGCGCCGCCGCAAGCCCGCTCGCTCTAGACTCACGCAAGCGCCTGCTGGTGGACCACTCGCTCCGTTTTCACGCTGTCTCGTTCACGATTGCGAGTATGTTCACTCGCTGATTGGTATCCCTTGCACACTTTTCCTGCCCGATCCGAGCCGTCCATGAAAAAACCGCTGCGTTGGCTAGCTGCCTTGACCGCCCTGTTGTTGCCGCTGAGCGCACTTGCGCAACAGCAAGGGCTCACCATCGATATCGTGGGCGGTAGCGCCTCGGCGACACCGATCACCGTCGTGCCCATGCCGTACCAAGGTTCCGGTACTGCGCCACAGACCGATGTGTCTGCCGTCGTCGGCGCCGATCTGGACCGCTCCGGCCAGTTCCGCACGCTGCCGGTTGCGCAGATCGTCGAAAAGCCGACCCGTGGCACCGAGGTGCAGTTCCAGACCTGGCGCACGCTCAAGCAGAACTACATCGTGGTCGGCCGCGTCATGGACGCCGGCGAAGGCGCCTACCGCGTGGAGTACGAACTGTTCGACGTGGCCAAGGGCGAGCGCCTGCTTGGCCTGGCGATGACTGCGCGCGCCAACGCGATGCGCGATGTCTCGCACCAGATGGCCGATGCGATCTACGAGAAGATCACCGGCGTGCGCGGCGCGTTCTGGACCCGGATTGCCTACGTGACCGCCAGCGGCAAGGGTGGCGCGATGCGCTATGCATTGATGGTGGCCGATTCGGATGGCTACAACCCGCAGACCATCGTGCGTTCGGCCGAGCCGCTGCTGTCGCCGAACTGGAGCCCGGACGGCAAGAAGCTGGCCTATGTGAGCTTCGAGCGCGGCAATTCCTCGATCTACCTGCAGGACATCGCCACCGGCGCGCGTGAACTGGTGTCCAGCTTCCGCGGCATCAACGGTGCGCCGTCGTTCTCGCCGGACGGGCGTCGCCTGGCGCTGGCACTGTCGCGCAGCGGCAACCCGGAAATCTACGTGATGGACCTGGGCAGCAAGCAGCTGACCCAGCTGACCAACCACTTCGGCATCGACACCGAGCCGACCTGGGCGCCGGATGGTGGCAGCATCTACTTCACCTCCGATCGCGGCGGTCGTCCGCAGATCTATCAGGTCTCTGCCAGCGGCGGCAGCGCCAACCGCGTGACCTTCCAGGGCAACTACAACGCCACCGCCAGCGTGTCCTTCGATGGCAAGAAGATCGCCGTGGCGCAGGGCAGCGGCAATAGCTACCGCATCGCCATGATGGATCGCAGCCTGGGTTCGCCGAGCTGGAGCACGCTGTCGCCGGGGTCGCTGGACGAGTCGCCGAGCTTCGCGCCGAACGCCAGCATGGTGCTGTACGCCGCACGTGAGGGTGGTCGTGGCGTGCTCTACGCCGTCTCCGCCGACGCTCGCGTCCGCCAGCGTCTGGTCCTGGCCGATGGCGATGTGAGAGAACCCGCATGGGGGCCTTACCGAACCGCGCATTAATGTTAATATTTCGCTGCGTTAAACCACTCATTGGCCCAGAGCCTCCATAGGTATCCCATGAACAAGTCCACCCGCGTCTTGCTTGTCTCCCTGTTGTCCGTTGCCGTGCTGGCCGGTTGTTCGAAGAAGGTGAAGGAAACTCCGCCTCCTGCGACTGACACCACCGCTGGTTCCTCCGTTCCCACCGGCCCGTCCACCTCTGGCCTGTATGGCCCGGGCGACCTGGATACCGATGCCTGCCTGCGCCAGCGCGTTGTCTACTTCGATCTGGATCAGGACTCCCTGAAGCCGGAATTCCAGGCCATCATGGCGTGCCACGCCAAGTACCTGCGTGACCGTCCGTCCTCGCGCATCACCCTGCAGGGCAATGCCGACGAGCGCGGTTCGCGCGAGTACAACATGGGTCTGGGCGAGCGTCGCGGCAATGCCGTGTCGTCCTCGTTGCAGGCTGCCGGCGGTTCCGCCAGCCAGCTGACCGTGGTCAGCTACGGCGAAGAGCGTCCGGTCTGCACCGAAACCAGCGAAAGCTGCTGGTCGCAGAACCGTCGCGTTGAAATCGTGTACACGGCTCAGTAAGAAGCGATGCGCTTTCGAGTGACATCCCTGTTCGTCGCGGCGGCCCTTGTGGTCGCCGCGCCGGCGCACGCGCAGCGAGCCAGTCTCGCTGATCGTGTTGCCGTGCTTGAGCAGCAGCAGGCCAACAGCCAGGCCAACAACGATCTTCTCAATCAGCTGCAGCAGGCGCGTTCGGACCTGCAGGGCTTGCGAGCGACCGTGGAGCAGCTGCAGCACGACAACGAACAACTCAAGCAGCAGTCCAAGGACCAGTATCTGGATCTGGACGGACGCCTGAACCGGCTGGAAGGGGCAGGTGGCGCAACGCCGCCATTGCCATCGCCCACCGGCAGCGTCACACCGGCCCCGGCTCCTGCCGCGCGGCCTGCAGCGGCGGCAACTTCCGAGAAGCCGCCCAGCGTGCATGGCGACCCAGGCACGATGGCCGTCAGCAACGACGAACGCACTGCCTACAATGTCGCCTTCGATGCATTGAAGAACGGCAAGTACGACGATGCCTCGCAGTTGTTTTTGAGCTTTCTCGAGCTCTATCCCAATGGCGTCTACACCCCCAATGCCTTGTACTGGTTGGGCGAAAGCTATTACGCCACCCGAAATTTCCAGCTGGCCGAGGCGCAGTTCCGCGATCTGGTCAGCCGCTATCCCACGCATGACAAGGCCTCTGGCGGCCTGTTGAAGCTTGGCCTGTCGCAGTATGGCGAAGGCAAGAACGACGAAGCCCAGCAGACCTTGCAGCAGGTCGCAACGCAGTATCCCGGCTCCGACGCAGCGCGCGTGGCCCAGGAGCGTCTGCAGTCCATCCGTCTCGGCCAGCAACTGCGCTGAGCCCCCGCGTTTGCGCCTTCGGGCGTGGCGCATACTTTGCCCATGAACGCCGCCGCCGTCCCCAGCGAGATCGTCCAGTCGCCGTTGCCGCGATTGAAGATCACCGAAATCTTCCTGTCCCTGCAAGGCGAAGCCGAGGCCGCCGGCTGGCCGACTGTGTTCGTGCGTCTGACCGGTTGCCCGCTACGCTGCCACTACTGCGATACCGCCTACGCCTTCCACGGCGGTGAATGGCACGACATCGACGCGATCGTCGCCGAAGTTGCCGGCCATGGCGTGCGCCATGTCTGCGTGACCGGTGGCGAGCCGCTGGCGCAGAAGCGCTGCCTGGTGCTGCTGCAGAAACTGTGCGATGCCGGCTTCGATGTCTCGCTGGAGACGTCCGGCGCGCTGGACGTGTCGGCGGTCGATCCGCGTGTCTCGCGCGTGGTCGACATCAAGACCCCTGCGTCCGGCGAGCAAGCGCGCAATCGCTGGGAAAATCTGCCGCTGCTGACCGCACGCGACCAGATCAAGTTCGTGATCTGCAGCCGCGCCGATTACGAATGGGCGCGCGAGATCGTCGCGACCCATGCGCTGGACCGCCGCTGCACGGTGTGGTTTTCGCCCAGCAAGAGCGAAGTGACGCCGCGGCAGCTGGCCGACTGGATCGTGGCCGATCGTCTGCCGGTGCGCTTCCAGATGCAGCTGCACAAGCTGCTGTGGAACGACGAACCCGGGCGCTAGGCCCGAGCGCTAAGCTGAGCGATAGAGCGACTGCGCTCACCCAAAAAAGGGCGGGCGCGGCCGGGTGCCTGCAATCGGCATGTGCCAGGCATCCACTGCGGTTGCTGGCATGCCGTCCGCACCCGCCTGCCGACCACCCGCGACGCTTCGTTGGCCGCGCCCGGTCCCGGGTGCAAGGCGCTGCCTGCCAGGAGGCAGCCCCTGCGTCTACGCAGCGATCCTGTTCAATTCTTCGACGGCATCGGCCGGCAGTTTCAGTTCCGCTGCGAACAGATTGGCGCGCAGGTGCGCCACCGACGAGGTTCCCGGAATCAGCAGGATGTTGGGCGAGCGCTGCAGCAACCAGGCCAGCGCCACCTGCATCGGGGTTGCGGCCAGGCGCCCGGCAACAGCGGCGAGCGTGGACGATTGCAACGGCGAGAAGCCGCCGAGCGGGAAGAACGGCACGTAGGCGATGCCGTCGCGCGCGAGCGCGTCGATGAGGGCGTCGTCGTGCCGATGCGCGATGTTGTACATGTTCTGCACGCAGACGATGTCGGTCATGGCGCGTGCCTCGGCCACCTGCGTTGCGGTGACGTTGCTGATGCCGATGTGCCGCACCAGGCCATCGCGCTGCAGCGCGATCAAGGTCTCCAGCTGTTCGGCAATCGAGCCTTCCGCCGGTTCCTGCGTCTTGAACATCACGCGCAGGTTGACCACCTCCAGCGTTTCCAGCCCCAGATTACGCAGATTGTCGTGCACCGCCTCGACCAGTTGCTGTGGCGAGAAGGCCGGCAGCCAGGAACCATCCGCGCCGCGGGCGGCGCCGATCTTGGTGACGAGGGTCAGCGCCTGCGGGTAGGGATGCAGTGCCTCGCGGATCAGTTGATTGGTGGTGTGCGGCCCGTAGAAATCGCTGGTGTCGATATGGTTGACGCCGTGCGCCATCGCGTCGCGCAGCACCGCCAACGCGCCTTCGCGATCCTTGGGCGGGCCGAACACGCCGGGCCCCGCGAGCTGCATCGCGCCGTAGCCGATGCGGGTGACGCTGCGATCTCCAAGAAGAAACGTGCCGGCTTTTTCGATGTTGCTCATGGCGGTGCGCTCGCGTGTCGTTGAGCCAACAACGATAGGAAACGTGGCGCGGCATGTGAATTCGCATTTGCTGCGGCGCCGGTTCGCTCCCGCCGAGGCGTGTGACATATGGGCGCAGCTGCATCGGCCCAGCCGATCGTCCAGCGGGATGTGCCGAAGTTTCAGCTTTTGCTGGCGCGGCGGGCAGTGCTTTCGCCGCGTTGCGTCGCAACCGTCGCGTCGTCGCGGCGGTGTGTCTTTGCGTTGACAGGCGCCAAGCGGCGGAGCGAGTATTCCAGCGTCGCCGCCCATTCGGCGACCGGGATTGGCGTCCCGAACCAAAAGGCGCACCAGCGCCCATCGATCGATGCACGGCGCTTTTTTACCGCCCGCATCACTGTGGGCGCATGCCGGCCAGCTCTATGGCGGGCGGTGCGCGGGGGCCGCAAGGCCCACCGGTTCCTTTTGGCCGGCACGCCAACCGCGTACCGTCCGCCACCCCGATTGGCGTCTGGGTGGCGGATTCCAAAACACAAAAGGAATCCAGCATGTCTTACGACACCCATGAAATGCCCGCATCTGCTGCGCGCCAGATCGTCCACCATTTCGATCCGGCCGCCAACGCATTCGAATGGAACCGTGCAGCCTCTTTCAACCTGACGCCGCGCGGCGAAGGCCCCAGCACACCCGTTCACCCGCTTACGTCGGCCTATCGTCATCTGGTTGCGGTGATCGTTGGCGTCGATGGCCCCTCGGAGATGCAGCGATGAGCGCCAACAGGCAATTCCGCGTCTGTGAGGGTGTGGTTCTCAGCGTCGAGGCGATGCAGGGCTATGTGCTGGCGATGCTGCATTCCGACGCGCGGCCCGATGCGTCGCCTGTCCTGATCGCCTGCGAAGCCACTGGCTTTGATGAGGTCTTGCCGGGCAGCGATGCGCAGAGCGTCGTGCTGGGCCGCCTGCATGTCTGCATGCGTGTGGACGCGGCGGTGGACGTGCTCACGTGGCTGCGCAAGCAGGCGCGCGCCGTCGGGGCCGCGCGACGAACGCGGCGCGTGCAATCGCGTGTCCAGAAGACGCGAGCCAGGTGATCAGCGGGAGCGACACGGCCGCCAGCGCCGGGCCCGGGACCTGACGGCCGGCGCAGCGTGATCGGGCGGGAGGTGCCGGCTTGGGCGCCGCCGCGCGCGCTGCGATAGGCGCTGCACCCCATCCAACCGCGTGGCCGTGCAGCACGTTCCATGGCTGCGCAGTTGCCGGTGGATTGTCCGCAGGCACAAAAAAAGCGCCCTGGGCGCCCTTCACGTCGTTGATCTGATTGGTGGGCCGTGATGGATTCGAACCATCGACCAAAAGATTAAAAGTCTTCTGCTCTACCGACTGAGCTAACGGCCCACTGTCCCGGCAGCGCGCCGGGGTGCGCATTCTACCCTACACCGGCGTCAAGGCGAAATGGCGTAGTGGGTGGGGTCCGGGACGCCGGCGTCGGCGAAACCGGCCGCGCGCAGGCGGCAGGCGTCGCAGTGGCCGCAGGCGCCTCCGTCGGCGTCGGCGCGGTAGCAGGACACGGTCAGGCCGAAGTCCACGCCCAGGCGCACGCCTTCACGCACGATGTCGGCCTTGCTGAGAAACTGCAGCGGTGCATGCACGCGCAGGCCGGCGCCTTCCACGCCGGCCTTGGTGGCCAGGTTGGCCAGCACTTCGAAGGCGCGCACGAATTCGGGCCGGCAGTCCGGGTAACCGGAATAATCGACCGCGTTGACGCCGCAGAACAGGTCGTTGGCGCCGATTACCTCGGCCCAGCCCAGCGCCAGCGACAGCATGATGGTGTTGCGCGCCGGCACGTAGGTGACCGGAATGCCGTCGCCACCGGCGTCAGGCACGTCGATGTCGTCGGTGAGCGCCGAGCCGCCGATGCTGCGCAGGTCCACGTCCACCACCTTGTGCGCGATCACCCCCTGCGCCGCGGCCACGCGCGCGGCGGCGTCCAGCTCGGAGGTATGGCGCTGGCCGTAGCGCACGCTCAGGGCATGCACGGCAAACCCCTGCTCCTGCGCAAGCGCGATGACGGCAGCGGAATCCATGCCCCCGGACAACAGAACAACGGCTTTTTTCATGACGGATCGGCAATCACAACGGAATAGGCGGAAAGGCTAGCAGGCTCGGCGTGGCACGGCGACCCGGTCGTCGCTGCGGCGGCAGCGCGATGCCGGGCAACGCGGCTGTGCCAAGCGCGCGCGGGCAGGGTAGCGACCGTATCTGCACGTCAATTTGGTGCGACATCCTGCCAGCAGTTGCGCGCCTCGGGCTTCGGAGGTGCCTGCCCGCTTTGCGTGCGGCACGGCCGGTCTCAGCGCAGGCTCGCGGCCGCCGCCTTGCGCAAGGCCTGGCCAAGTTGCTGCAGGGCGCGCGAGCGCACTGCCGCGCACTGCCAGTACAGCGGCACATCGAGCCAACGTGTCGGGTCGATGATGACTACCTGCCTGTCGCGCACGGCGGGGGTGACCATCGATTCCGGCGCCAGGCACCAGCCGAGTCCGCGTGCGGCAGCTTCGACAAAGCCGGTCGAGGTTGGCAGGTAGTGGATCGGCGGCGCCATCTGGACGCGGGTGATGCGGCGGACGAAGCGGGTTTGCAGCGTGTCCTTTCGGTTGAACACCAGCATCGGGGCGCGCGCGAGAGCCGCTGCACTCAAGCCCTGCGTGAAGTGCGTCGCAACGAATGCGGCCGATGCGATGGCGTGATAACGCATCACTCCCAGCGCTTGCACGTTGCAGCCCTGCAACGGCTTGCGCTCGGCAGTGACGGCGCCGAGCACCGCGCCCGATCGCAACAACTCCAGGGTGTGGTCCTGGTCGTCCATCTGCACATCGAACAGAAAACCATGTGCGCGATGCAGCGCCGACAAGGCCGCCAGGAACCAGGTCTGCAGCGAGTCGTCATTGACGGCGATGGCCAGCGTGCGCGGATGCCCGGCGCTGCTGTCGCCGGGAAGGAAATCGGCAATCGCTTCGGACTCCAGTACTTGCATCGGCTTCACGCGGCGCAGCAGGCGCTCGCCGGCCGGAGTAGGGCGGCAGGGAGCCTTGCGGATCACCAGTACCTGGCCGAGCCGGTCTTCCAATGCCTTGACCCGCTGCGAAATTGCCGACGGCGTCACCGACAGCCGCCGCGCAGCGGCGTCGAAGCTGCCTTCCTCGAGAACGGCAGCGAATGCAGCCAGTTGCGGGTGCAGCAGATCCATGACGTTCGGCGGGATTAGAAGTTCTAAGCAGGATACAGAAAATTTAGTTTTCCTAATTGCAGCGGAACGCCCAGCATTGGCGCCTGTGATCCGGGAGGTGTTCGTGTTACTTCAAGCCGCAATCTCTGGCTTCATCGCCAGCGCAGGTCTCATCATTGCAATCGGTGCGCAGAATGCATTTGTGCTGCGGCAGGGACTGCAGCGCCAGCATGTCGGTCTGGTGGTGGCGATCTGCGCGTTCGGTGACATCGCGCTGATCGTGCTGGGCGTGGCCGGGATCGGCGTGCTGGTAACGCAATGGCCGGAGTTGTTGCAGGGACTTCGCTATGCGGGAGCTGCATTTCTCGCGGCATATGGCGCGCTGGCTGCACGCAGGGCCTGGCGTGGCACCAGCGCACTGGCGCCGGCGCAGACCGGCGCGCAACGCTGGCAGCGCGCCATGCTGGCGTGCCTGGCCTTTACCTTTCTCAACCCGCACGTCTATCTGGACACGATGCTGCTGCTCGGCAGTCTGGCCGCGCGTTACCCGGTTCCGTTGCGCTGGGCGTTCGCGTCGGGCGCGTGCCTGGCCAGCATCACGTGGTTTTCCGGGCTGGGCTATGGCGCGCGTCTGTTGCAGCCGGCCTTTCGCGATCCGCGCGCATGGCGTGTGCTGGATGCGGCGATCGCGGGATTCATGCTGGTGCTGTGTGGATTGTTGCTGCTGCCCTCGCAGGCGCTACCCTGAGGCCTCACCGTCCCGGAGCTAGTGTCATGTCGCCGCTGCATGTCTCCACCGATCCATCCGCGCTCGATATCGCGCTGATCCATCGCTACCTGGCGCAGCACACCAGCTGGGCCAGGGACATCCCGCTTGCGGTGGTACAGCGCTCCATCGCCAATTCGCTGTGTTTTGGCGGGTTCTGGGAGGGCAGGCAGGTCGCCTTTGCGCGCGTGGTTTCCGACTACGCAACCGTTGCGTACCTGGGCGATGTGTTCGTGTTGCCCGAGCACCGGGGCAAGGGCTATAGCAAACAATTGATGGACGCGGTCATGGCGCACCCCGATCTGCAGGGGCTGCGCCGTTTCAGCCTGGCAACCAGCGATGCGCACGGCCTTTATGCACGCTACGGCTTCACCCCGCCGCTGTCTCCGCAGTCGCTGATGGAGCGCTATTTTCCCGGGCTCTATACGCGCTAGCGTTGTCGTGCCTTCTGCCGCGCGCCGCACCGGCATGGTGCGGCGCGCGGCAGAAGGGCGCCTCAAGGTGCTACCGCGTTGCGTGAGGCGAGCCGCGCAATGCGACCGACCTCGCCATGGTGCAGTGCCGACTGCCGGCTCAGGCGTGGCGGGCCTTGCTCAGCAGCTGTGCGACCGGTGCCGCTGCGTGCTGCCGCGTCTGCCGTGCGTCGATCTTGAAGATCGCCACCGCATCGGTGAGCTGCACCGCCTGCTCTTCCATCGCACGCGCGGCAGCAGTGGCTTCTTCCACCAGTGCGGCGTTCTGCTGCGTGGTTTCGTCCATATGCGTGATGGTCTGGTTGACCTGCTCGATGCCGGCCGACTGCTCCTGGGAGGCTGCAGAAATCTCGCCCATGATGTCGGTGACACGTTGCACGCTGGCCACTACCTCGCCCATGGTCTCGCCGGCGCTGTGCACCAATGCCGAGCCCTCGGCCACGCGTTGCACCGAGTCGTCGATGAGGTCCTTGATCTCCTTGGCGGCGCCGGAGGAACGCTGCGCGAGCGTGCGTACCTCCGAGGCCACCACGGCAAAGCCGCGCCCCTGTTCGCCGGCACGTGCGGCTTCCACTGCCGCGTTCAAGGCCAGGATATTGGTCTGGAAGGCGATGCCGTCGATGACGCTGATGATGTCGGCGATCTTCCTGGACGAGGCCTCGATACCGCTCATGGTGTCCACGACCTTGCCGACCACTTCGCCCCCTTGCGAGGCAACGCGTGCGGCGCCGATCGCCAGCTGATTGGCCTGGCGTGCGCTTTCGGCATTCTGCCTGACGGTGGAGGTGAGTTCTTCCATCGATGCTGCGGTTTCTTCGAGATTGGCCGCCTGCTGTTCGGTCCGTTGCGACAGGTCCTGGTTGCCGGCGGCGATTTCGCTGGCCGCGGAGTTGATCGACACGGCCGATTGCTGGATGTTGCCGACGATCTGCGCCAGCTGGTTGGCCGTGGCGTTGGCGTCATCGCGCATCTGTGCGAAGACACCGCGGAATTCACCACTCATGCGTGCGGTGAGGTCACCTGCGGCGATGGACTGCAGCAACGACGACAGCGACTGCAGGTTGCCGTCGGCCGTGGACATCAGGTGGTTGAGGCTTTCGACCATGATGCGGAAGTCGAACTGGAAATGCTCGGCATCGCCGCGCGCGCTGAAGTCGCCATTGGCCGCGGCCTGGGCGAGATGCTTGATCTGGTGATTCATCGCCGACAGGTTGAGCTTGACCTGCGACATGGTGTCGCTGAAAACGGCCTTTTCGCCGGGCAGCGGCTGCATGTCTTCGGAGAGTTCGCCAACGGCATACCGCCCCATGATGCGTGCCAGATCGGTCTGCACTGCCACGTGCGAGGCAACCAGCAGGTTGGTGTCGTTGGCCATGCGCCCGTAGTCGCCCGGGAAGGCCGCCGCATCGATGCGGAAGCTGATCTGGCCGTTGTCGTGATGCCTGGCCATGTCGGTTTGCGCGGTGATCAGGTTACGCAGCTGCAGCTGCATCTTGTCCATGGCCTTTAGCAGGCGGCCGGTTTCGTCGTTGGCGCTGGTGTGCACATCGTTGTGCAGGTTGCCGGCTGCAATGGCCTCTGCAGTGCGTGTGGCCTGGCTGAGCGGCTGGGTCAGGCTGCGGGTGATCAACCAGGCCAGCAGTGCACTGATGGCCAGCGCGGTGATGCCGCCACTGGCCAGGATGACCTTGCCACGATGCATCGAGGCAACGGCGGTTTGATAGGCTTCCTTGCTGAGCCGGCGCTCCAGCTCGGCATTGGCGCGGATGGCCGCCTGCTGTGCGTCCATCGCCACGGCGGCGTCGCCCTGCAGCAAATCCTGCGCTTGCTGGTTCTGGTCGTGAATGCCGTACTGGAGAATCTGGTTGTTGAACTTCACCGACACGTCGCGCTTTTCCTGCAGCAGCTGGAGCGCGTTCTTTTCAGGGGCGCTGCTCGGCAAGGCCGTCAGTGCGTCATGCGCCTCCTTGTAGCGTGCACGGTTTTTTTCGATCATCTCCATGCTGCGGCGGTTGGCGGCATCGCCGGACACCATCACGATGTCGCGCAGGCCGATCGCCACATTGGTATTGGCGTCGAGCATTTCCGAGGACAGCTGGATCTTCTCCATGTTGCTGTTGACGATGGTATCCAGCTCGAAACGGGCGTTGGACATGGTGACCAGGCCGGTCGCAACAAGCAGGCCCGACAATAGGATCAAGATGCCAAAGGCCATGCCCAGGCGACGGCCGACATTGAGGCGTTGCAGATATGTATTCATTACCGCATCCAGGTAGTGCAGCTGAGGGGCTCGATGAATGGGTCATCCACCAGAGCGTCTTGCCCAGCTAACGGCCGAATCGCGACGAGCTAAAGGTACGTATCTGAAATGACTTAGATTGAATTCATCGTGCGGAAGAAATTTCCCGACAGCCGTCCGCAGCGGCCTGACACCCGTGCATGCACTGCGTGTTTGTGGCGTCTATCGCTGGATCGAAGCATGCCAACCGCAGAACGATTTTCCGACGTTTCGCCGACATGTGGCGACCCCCTGGAGCGCAGCGGATGCTTTGACAGGATCGCATCCGCTATGCATCGCAATACCTGCAATCCGCTTGTCTTTGGTAAGCGCCGGTGCTCGTGCAGCGGCGTGTTCCGGCGATGCGATCTACTCTGATGCCATGCGACACGGGCCTTGCCACGTGCACCTTGCAAGCCGGCATGGCCGGCTGCTGAATCGGCGCCGCGCATCGCGCGCGTGGCGTCGCGCGCATGGCGGCACTGTGGCTCTTGCGCTCAACCTTCCAGCGCAGCGAGTACCTCGGCATGAAGCTGCTCGGCGCCGCTTTCGGTATTGAAGCGTGCAAAGATTTCCTCGCCGGAGAGCAGGCCGACCCGGACCGAGTGGCAATACGATCCGAAGTTTTCGCCTGCGTTGAAGGGATCGCTGATGACGGAGATGTGGTTGAGGCGGACCCGGGTGCTGCCAAACTTGATGAACATCTGCAATCTCCTGTGTGAGCGCCCAGTTTCCCACTTTGTCGGGCAGCGCAGAAGCCGGCCTCACGCATCCGTCGACCCAGCACGTACACTGCCGTCCCCTGAAGCCGAGCCCGCCCGATGTCCGATCCGATCCGTCTCGATAAATGCGTGGCCGCGCGGTTTGGCTGCTCGCGTGGAGAGGCGCAGCAGTACATCGAAGGTGGCTGGGTCAGTGTGGACGGGGCCGTGGTCGAAGAGCCGCAAGCCTTGGCGACCGCGGCGCAGGTGACGCTGGCGGAAAACGCCGTGCTCGAACCTGCCGAGCCTGCCACGCTGCTGCTGCACAAACCGGCAGGCATGTGCGCCGAGGCGGCGCTGGCACTGGCCACCGTGGAAACGCGCAGCGCCCTGGACCAGCTCGAGATGCGTGTGCTCAAGCGGCACTTCCTGCGTCTGCAGGCGCCGCTGCCGTTGGAGGAAGCGGCGAGCGGTTTGCTGGTACTGAGCCAGGATGGCCGCGTCCTGCGCAGGCTCAGCGCCGACGCCACCTCCATCGAACAGGAATTCCTGGTGGAGGTGCGCGGGGAGCTGCGCCCATATGGCATGGCGCGGCTTGCGCATGGCTTGGTGTATCAGCAGCGCAGCCTGTCGCCGTGCAAGGTGAGCTGGCAGAACGAGGAGCGTCTGCGCTTTGCGATCAAGCACGTGCAACCCGGCCAGCTGCGTTACATGTGCGGTGAGGTCGGGCTGGAGGTGGTCAGCATCCGGCGCCTGCGCGTGGGCCGCGTGTCGCTGGGCAAGCTGGCCATCGGCCAATGGCGCTATCTGCCGACAGGCGAGCGTTTCTGACGGGCAGCACGTGTTGGATGCGCGTGGCTGCCATGCGGCGGCATGCCGCTGCTGCCGACATGTATGCAGCAAGCATTGCGTAACCGCACCATGGCGGTGTCACTGCCCGGCGCTGTTATTCAGGCCATTGCGGCATTGATGCGCTGTCAGGCCCGCACGTAAACGTAGCGACCGTGCCGGGCAATAGCGACGCGCGTCGGCCGAATCTTGCGCGCTCGGCAATGCACTGCGATTGCGCGGTGAGCGCAAGCTGCGTTGCGCATCCCGATGCCGGGGTCGCCTGGTTCGTGGCTTACTTCTTGTTGCGTTTTTTCTTGGCGCGCGTCACCAGCCAGAACACAACGGCAATCACGCCGACGACCAGAATGATGAAGGCCGGTGACAGAAACGAATTGTCGCCCATGGGGATTTCCTGAAATCTTCGCAGCCGAGTGCTGCACTGACGTCAGCCTAGCGAGCGGCCTGCTTGATGGCGTGAAATACGCTGCAGCGGCCGCGCGCAACCGCGCCGCGTCGCCTGGCCCCGCAAGCGCGCGACGGCTGCAAGCGCGTTCGCGTGTACCTGCGTGCCGACACAGCGGCTGCAATACAGGCGCGACCGAGCACGTGTTCGCCTGCCGGCGGCAAGCTGACAGGCTGCAGCCGGAAGCGCAGGAACAGCAGCGACCAGCCACCTGCTAGGGAGAGGCTGGCAACCAATGCATCCGACGGCGTCGCGCAAGCTCTGCCAAGGCGGATATCGGCACGGATCCAGCTGCAGGTTCGGGAATCTCGTAACGTCCGCTGGAGCGCAGGCGCAGTGGTCGCATGCCTATCAGATGGTTCGACGGCGCACTCGAGCGAGCCGCTGTGCGTGCGCACGACTGACTTCTTCGTCTGAAAGGCGCGCGCATCCACGCTGGTGGACGACCAACCACGACCCAGGCGCGTCACGCGATGCCGGCGATGTTCCGGCGGGGGGCGTGCTCAGCGCCTCGCGAGTTGAACGGCCCAACAGGCCTCGCGTCCGGTGGCTGCAGTTTAAATGGGGCGTGCGGCACGTAAATCGGGACTGCGCCGACAGCGTGTCGGGTCATCCCCGACGATCGTCAAGCCGTCGGGCTGCGCTCGTCCCCGAGCGCAGCCATGTCAGGTCAGGGGAAGGTTGCGCTGCAGCGGAAGCCGGCGCAGTCGATCTGCACCGTACTGCCGCCACTGCAGGCGGCGGTGAAACGCGTGGCGCTGTGTGCCTGCACCGTGCCGCAATTCAGGCCGCTGCTGATGCCCTGGGCGCGTGTGCTGGCCGATTCGGTGGACATCGCCGGGCCTGCGGGCGCAACCGTGGCTGCGGCCTTGCTGGCCGGTGCTGCTGTGCCTGCCTGCACAGGCGGGGCGACCTCGCCTGCCAGCGGCAGCGTGACGGCTTCGCCGGGTCCACTTTCGGTGCCGGAGGCGGTTGCCGCGACGTGTGCGTTGTCGCCCTGTAACGGCTGGCCGCGGTCCTCGCGGTGGCGGTCGAAGCTCAGCGTCTGTCCGAATACCAGCTGGATCCAGCTCGGGTAGGTGTAGCCGGTGCCCTTGCTGTGATCGACAATGGCGCCGATCGCGCCGCCGATCAGGATGTTGCCCCAGATCCCGATGTTGGCGCGCGAGATGGAGCGACCGGCGGCATTGCGCTGACCGGGCAGCACGCAGCTGACTTCCAGGTCGCGCGAGGACCGGCGTACCTGCACGGTCTGCCCGGACTTCAGGGTGAAGCGTCCCTTGTCGTTGCTGAGGGCGCAGTCGGCGCCAGCGATGAGGTGCCCATCGGCGGTCTTGGTATCCACTCGGATGGGCTGGGTCGCGTCGTTCATGACCGTCGCGCAACCGCTCAACGCAGCCATGGCCATGGCTGCGGTCACTAGGTGTTTCATGTTGTCCCCTGGCGTAAGGCATGGTCGGGCCAGGCGGGCATGGCGCCGCGTCCCTGGCACAACCGTGTCGTGATCAATCCCCGTTGCCGACGCATCGCGTCGGCCGCCACTTCATACCGGGATTGTGGGTCGCCGTCCAGTCGCGACCCTCTACGTCAGGCGACCGGAGTGGGAAGTATCCGGTGCTTGGCCATCACGCTGCGGATCGCGCTCAGCAATTGCTCGGGGGTATAGGGTTTCTCGAGGAAGGCCACGCCGTCCGGCAGGATCTCTTCCACATACTCCACCGCCAGCCCGGAGGTGAGCAGCACGGGCAGGTTGTAGGGGGCGTGCGCAGTCTTGAGCGCCAGATCCACGCCGGTCAGGCCACCCGGAAAATGGATGTCGGAAAACAGCACATCGACGCGCGGGTCGCTTTCGATCAGGGCCAGGGCCTCTTCGACCGAGCCGGCGCTGCGGCAGGTAAAACCATAGCTTTCCAGCACAAGGCAGCTGAGTTGTCGGGTGCCATCGCCGTCTTCGACGACGAATACAACTGGCCGTTCCTTGTTCTGTGACATGAGCACGTCTCGTAAGGCAGGCCACATTCTCAGCGATGCGGCAGTGAACCCTCTGTCAACGCAGACGGAGCCGTACGGTTACCAGCCGAACGGGCCAGGACCATAGCCGCCGGGGCCGTAGCGCGGCCCGAACAGCGGGCCTTCGCCGCGCCCGACACTGATGCTGACGCCGATCTGATGCGCTTTGCCGTCATCGTCGTAATAGGTCTTGCAGGAGTTCAGGTTGACCGCCTGCCAGTTGCTGTTGCCGCCGCGGTTGGAGTAGCCCATGCCGGTTTCGACCGCGCCATGCAGCTTGCCCTGGCATTGTTCGGCGCGTTCGGCCGCAAGCGAGGCCGCGCTGGGGCGGGTCAGCGCGGGCTTGGGGCCGCTCTTGTCGCCGTAGAAGGTGCCCGGCGGGTCGGTGCTGTACGCGGGGTCGGAGCGGTACTGCACCGGGGCTTGCGGAACGCTCAGGTCCAGCGACTGCGCCGCCCCCGGCTCGGCGCTGCGCTCGCCGGCCTGGGCGAGCGCGCTGCCGGCGGCAAACAGAGTGGCCAGGAGAAGCAGGCTGCGTTTCATCGGATGGACTCTACCAAGAGGGACTGACAGCGCGTGCCAGATCGCCTTGTGAAACTAGCAACGGCTGATTGAATGCGCGCTGTCGATTGCGCGGATTTTTATGCCGGCCCGTCACCGCGATGGCACACGCTGCTGCATCAGCCCTGCTCGCGCACGATCTCGATCAGCTGCGCCCCATAGCGGGCGAGTTTGCCGCCGCCGATACCGCCGACACGCGAGAGTGCGTCGATGCTGGTGGGCCGCTGTTCGGCGATATTGCGCAGCGTGCTGTCGTGGAAGATCACGAAGGCCGGCACGTTCTGCTCCTTGGCCAGCTCCGCGCGCAGGCCGCGCAGGGCGTTGAACAGCACCAGGTCCTGCGGCTGCACCGGCAGGCCGGTGCGTTGCGCGCTGCGCTCGCGCCCGGCAGCCGGGTTCTCGCGGCGCATCATCACCTGGCGCTCGCCCTTGAGCACCTGGCGGCTGGCGTCGGTCAGGCGCAGGCCACCATGGCCCTCGCTGTCGACCTCCAGCAGGCTGGCCGCCACCAGCTGGCGGAACACCCCGCGCCAGGTGCGCTCGTCCAGGTCGCGGCCGATGCCGTAGGTGCTCAGCTGGTCGTGGCCGAGCTGCTTGATGCGCTCGTTCTCGCTGCCGCGCAGGATGTCGATCAGGTGGCCGACACCGAAGCGTTGCCCGCTGCGGTACACGCAGCTGAGCGCCTTCTGCGAGGCCACCGTGGCGTCCCACGCGGCGGCGGGCGTCAGGCAGTTGTCGCAGTTGCCACAGGGCTTGGGATAGGTCTCGCCGAAGCCGGCCAGCAACACCTGGCGGCGGCATTGCATCGATTCGCAGTAGCCGAGCAGGTGATCGAGCTTGGCGCGCTCCAGCCGCTTGCGCTCCTCGGCTGCTTCGCCCTGTTCGATCATCTGCTTGAGCAGCACCACATCGCCCAGGCCGTAGCAGAGCCAGGCCTCGGCCGGGTCGCCATCGCGGCCGGCGCGGCCGGTTTCCTGGTAATAGCCTTCCAGCGACTTGGGCAGATCCACATGCGCCACGAAGCGCACGTCGGGCTTGTCGATGCCCATGCCGAAGGCGATCGTGGCGGCCATGATGATGCCGTCCTCGCGCAGGAAGCGGCGCTGGTTTTCCGCACGCACCTCGGCCGGCAGGCCGGCGTGGTAGGGCAGGGCGTTGAAGCCTTGCGAGCACAGATACTGCGCGGTCTCTTCGACCTTGCGCCGCGACATCGCATAGACGATGCCGGCCGAGCCGCGGTGACGGCCCAGGAACTCCTGCAGCTGCTTGCGCGCGTTGTCCTTCTGCACCACGGTGTAGCGGATATTGGGGCGGTCGAAGGAGCTGACGAAGTGGCGCGCGTCGACCAGATCCAGGCGTTCGGCGATCTCGCGCTGGGTCGGCGGGTCGGCGGTGGCGGTCAAGGCCATGCGCGGGATATGCGGCCAGCGTTCGTGCAAGACGGTGAGCTGGCGGTACTCGGGGCGGAAGTCGTGGCCCCATTGCGAAACGCAATGCGCCTCGTCGATGGCAAACAGCGCGATGCGGCTGCGTTCCAGCAGGGACAGGAAGCGCTGGGTCAGCAGGCGCTCCGGCGCGACGTAGAGCAGGTCAAGGTCGCCGGACAGCAACGCACGTTCGACCCGCTGGGCGTTTTCCGCGTCCAGCGTGGAATTGAGGAATTCGGCGCGCACGCCGAGCTGGCGCAAGGCCTCGACCTGGTCCTGCATCAGTGCGATCAGCGGCGAGACCACAATGCCGATACCGTCGCGCAGCAGCGCCGGCACCTGGTAGCACAGCGACTTGCCGCCGCCGGTGGGCATCAGCACCAGGGCATCGTTGCCTGCCGCGACGTGTTCGACAATGGCTTGCTGTGGGCCGCGGAAGTCGTCGTAACCGAAGACGCGGCTGAGCAGTTCGTGGGCGGGGGAAGACATCGGCCTAGGATACCGCGCGGGTCAAGCCCTGGCCGGTGTCAGGCGGGCGGTGTTGCGCGACGGTGCGTCGGGGATTGCCGCGATGTGAATGCCGGGGGACATGTTTCGCGACGCGGAGAGGGCCGCAACCCGCCGAGTCAGGGCGCGCCGAAGGCGCGGGGTGTGGCCGGCGATGGAGCAGGGGCCCAAGGTTCCGGCGCAGCGAAACCTTGGGCACACCCGCAGGGGCGAGGCCCAGGGGTTACTGCAGCAGCGAGCGCAGCATCCAGGCGTACTTCTCGTGGGTCTGCAGGCGCTGGGTCAGCAGGTCCACGGTCGGGTCGTCGCCGGCGTCGTCGGCGGTGCCCAGCACCTTGCGCGCGGTGCGGCAGACCGCTTCGTTGCCGCTGACCAGCTGGCGCACCATTTCACGCCAGTCGGCACTGTCGCTCAGCCCCTGTTCTTCCGGGATCGAGGTCAGGGCGACGAACTCGCTGTAGGAGCCCGGTGCGTTGTAGCCCAGGGCTCGGATGCGCTCGGCCACTTCGTCCAGCGCCGCCCACTGCTCGGTGTACTGGGTCTCGAACATGGTGTGCAGCGAGTTGAACATCGACCCGGTGACATTCCAGTGGAAGTTGTGGGTCTTCAGGTACAGGGTGAAGGCGTCAGCCATGTAGCGGGCCAGACCGTCGGAGATCTGCTTGCGATCACCGTCCTTGATCCCGATATCGATGTGTGGTGCCGATGCTGCGGCGACCGGCAGTGCGTCCAATGCTTCATTGATGACGACGGGCTTGTTGGCGTTCTTTTTCTTGGACATGGGAATGGTCCTCCTGAGGAAACAGATATCGGGTCACAATAGACAGGCTAAAGGATCCGCTGTCATTCAATCTTTCACATTTTTCGATCAATGAGCGCTATCGACACCGACCTTGCCAACACCTTGCGTGAGCGCCGCCGCGCCGTCGATGGCGCGATGAGCCGCGACCGTGGCCGGTTGCTCGGTCTATGGTCGCGCTGGCAGGGCAAGCCCGGCAACCCGCAGGTGCGCGAGGCCTTCGAGCAGGCGCTGGCAGCGTCGCAGGCGCAACGCCAGGCGCGTGCCGAGCAGCAGCCGGCCATCACGTTGGACGAGCAACTGCCGATCGCGCGCGAGGCCGAGCGCATCATCGCGCTGATCCGCGACCATCAGGTCGTCGTCATCGCCGGCGAGACCGGCTCGGGCAAGACCACCCAGCTGCCCAAGCTGTGTCTGGCGGCCGGGCGCGGCGCGGCCGGCATGATCGGCTGCACCCAGCCACGCCGGATCGCCGCGCGGGCGGTGGCCGCGCGCGTGGCCGAGGAGCTGAAGACGCCGCTGGGCACCACGGTGGGTTTCCAGGTGCGCTTTACCGACCGGGTCGGCGAGCAGTCGCGGATCAAGTTCATGACCGACGGCATCCTGCTGGCCGAGATCGCCAGCGACCGCTGGTTGTCGGCCTACGACACCATCATCGTGGACGAGGCGCACGAGCGCAGCCTCAACATCGATTTCCTGCTCGGCTATCTCAAGCAGTTGCTGCACAAGCGCTCCGATCTGAAGTTGATCGTCACCTCGGCCACCATCGACACCGAGCGCTTCGCCCGGCATTTCGACAACGCGCCGGTGATCGACGTGGAAGGCCGGACCTTCCCGGTCGAGGTGCGCTACCGGCCGCTCGAGGGCGAGGCCGACGACGGCGGCGACGGCGAGCGTGGCAATGGCCGCGATGGCGAGCGCACCGTCAACGATGCGATCGTGGCGGCGATCGACGAGATCACCCGCATCGATCCGCGTGGCGACGTGCTGATGTTCCTGCCCGGCGAGCGCGAGATCCGCGATGCGCACCAGGCGCTGGAACGGCGCAAGTACCGCGAAACTGAAGTGGTGCCGCTGTACGCGCGGCTGTCGGCGGCCGACCAGGACCGCGTGTTCAACCCGGGGCCGCGCCGGCGCCTGGTGCTGGCCACCAACGTGGCCGAAACCTCGCTGACGGTGCCGCGCATCCGGTATGTGGTGGATCCGGGCTTTGCGCGGATCAAGCGCTACAGCCCGCGCCAGAAGCTGGACCGCCTGCATATCGAGCCGATCTCGCAGGCCAGCGCCAACCAGCGCATGGGCCGCTGCGGCCGCATTGCCGAAGGCATCTGCTACCGCCTGTATGCCGAAGCGGATTTTGCCGCGCGGCCGGCATTCACCGACCCGGAAATCCGCCGCTCGTCCTTGTCGGGCGTGATCCTGCGCATGCTGCAACTGGGGCTGGGGCGGATCGAGGAGTTCCCGTTCCTGGAAGCGCCGGACGAACGCGCAGTCGCCGACGGCTGGCAGCAGTTGCTGGAGCTGGGCGCGATCGATGCCAATCGGCGCCCCACCGCCATCGGCCGGCAGATGGCGCGCCTGCCGGTGGACGTCAAGCTGGCGCGCATGCTGGTGGCTGCGCAACAGCACGGCTGCCTGCGCGAGATGATCATCATCGCCGCGTTCCTGGGTATCCAGGATCCGCGCGAGCGCCCGCCCGAAGCACGCGAGGCGGCCGACCACGCGCACGCGCTGTTTGCCGATGCACGCTCTGAATTCGTCGGCATCCTGCGGTTGTGGGAGGCGTACCGACAGGTGCACGAGGACCTCACCCAGTCCAAGTTGCGCGATTGGTGCAACCGGCATTTCCTCGGGTTCCTGCGCATGCGCGAATGGCGTGAGCTGCATCGGCAGCTGCGCCTGTTGTGCGAAGAGCTGGGGTGGAGCGAGGAGCCGGCCGCTGCGATGTTGGCGCCATTGCTGGCAGGTGCCAGCGCGCCTGCGCGCGAGGACGGGCACAACGCCAACCGGCCGACGCGCGGGCAGTTGCATCGCGCTGCGCGGCTGGCGCGTGAAGGCAAGCCGGATCCGAATGCGCCACCTGCGCAAGCCACGTCCGCCGCAGCCGGCAAGCAGGCCGACCTTGCCGAGGCCTCGGCGCGCATCAGCGAGCGCGAACGCGCGGCGGCGTATCAGGCCCTGCATCGTGCGCTGTTGGCCGGCCTGCCCACGCAGATCGGCCATCGCACCGAAAAAGGCGATTTTCTCGCCGCGCGGCAGCGCCGGTTCGTGCCGTTTCCCGGCTCGGCACTGGCACGCAAGCCGCCGCCGTGGATGCTGGCCGCCACGCTGCTGGATACGCAAAAAGTCTGGGGCATGACCAATGCCGCGATCGAGCCGGACTGGGCGATCGCCGAGCTGGGGCATCTGCTGGCACGCAAGCATTTCGACCCGCATTGGTCGCGTGCGCAGGGGCAGGTGGTGGCATCCGAGCAGATCAGCCTGTTCGGCCTGGTGCTGGCGCCGAAAAAGCCGGTCCATTTCGGCAAGATCGATCCGGCCGGCGCACACGACCTGTTCGTGCGCCAGGGCCTGGTCACCGGCGAGATCAATACGCGTGCGGCGTTCATCGCCGACAACCTCAAGGTGCTGGAGCAGGCGCGCGAGGAAGAAGCCAAGCTGCGCCGGGCCGGCATCGTCGCCGACGAAGACTGGCAGGCGCGCTGGTACCTGGATCGCATCCCGGCCGAGCTGCACTCGGCCAGCGGGCTGGATGCATGGTGGAAGACCTTGCCGCCGGACAAGCGCCGCAGCCTGCACTGGACGTTGAACGACCTGTTGCCCGGCGAAGGCAGCGAGGCCGACCGGTTTCCCAAGTATTTCCCGCTGGGCGATGCGCGGCTGCCCTTGCATTACCGCTTCGAGCCGGGCGCCATCGATGACGGGGTGACGCTGGATGTGCCGCTGCACCTGCTCAATGCGCTGGATCCGGCGCGGCTGTCGTGGCTGGCGCCGGGCTTCGTTGCCGACAAGGCATCGGCCTTGATCCGCAGCCTGCCCAAGGCGCAACGGCGCAACTATGTGCCGGCGCCGGATTTCGGGCGCGCGTTCTACGAGGCCTACAGCATTGCCTCGGCCGACGCTATCCGTGGCGAGCTGGCGCGCTTCCTGACCAAGGCCACCGGCACGCAGGTGGCGGCGCTGGATTTCGACGAAGAGTCGCTGGACACGCATCTGCTGATGAACCTGCGCCTGCGCGATGACGACGGCAAGGTACTGGCCGAGTCACGCGACCTGGACGGATTGCGCGCACGCTTTGGCGAGCGTGCCGGCCAGGCCTTCGCCGCACGTGCGGGGCGCGCGCTGGCGGCCGAGGGCTTGCGCGATTTTCCGTCCACGCCGATTCCCGAGCAGGTGGCCGGCGAGGCCGGCGTGCCGGCGTATCCGGCGCTGGTGGACCAGGGCGAAGACGCGGCGCTGCGCATTTTCGCCGACCGCAACGAAGCGGCGCAGGCGCATCCGCGCGGCGTGCGCCGGCTGCTGGAAATCGCGCTGGCCGACAAGATCAAGCAGGCGCGCAAGCAATTGCCGGTGTCGCCCAAGACCGGCCTGCTGTACGCGGCGATCGAATCGCAGGAGCGGCTGCGCGGCGATCTGGTCGATGCCGCGCTCAACGCGGTGCTGGCCGATGGCCTGGGCGCGATACGCGACCCCGGTGCCTTTGCGCAGCGCCGCGACGAGGCCGGCAAGCGCCTGTTCGGCGAGGCGATGGAACGGCTGACGCTGGCCGAAAGCATCCTTGGCGCCGTGGCCGAACTCAAGCCGCTGCTGGAGGCGCCGTTGATGGGCTGGGCGCGCGGCAACCTGGACGATATGGAGCAACAGCTGCGCGCGCTGGTGCATGCCGGCTTCCTGCGCGAAACACCGGCCGAGGCACTGGCCAGTTATCCGCGCTATCTCAAGGCGATGATCCTGCGGACCGAGCGTGCCAAACGCGATCCGGCCCGCGACCAGGCGCGCATGCTCGAACTCAAGCCGTTCGTGGATGCATTGGACCAGGCGGCCGCGCGTGGGTTGCAGCAACGCGATGAATGGCAGTCGCTACGCTGGGACCTGGAGGAATTGCGTGTGTCGGTCTTTGCGCAGGAGCTGGGCGCCAGGTCGGGCGTATCGGCGAAGAAGTTGTCGCAGCGGGTGGCGGCGTTGCGCAGTTGAGTGGTGCTGGATGCACTGGTGACGACGGCTTGCCGTCCTCACCGGCGCGCTGCATCAGCGCAGGTCCTGCCATCAACGGGTTGCTCATGCCGCGCGCTGCGCTTGAAGCCACTAACGAAACATAGCGGCCAGTGGTCGGCTGGGCGTGGACGGCGCGCCCGGAACCGGCCTGCACGAGGTGTACGTGCCGATTCTGAGCACGGGCCGCGCCCGCATGGCGGTGAGCGCAGCCGTTTTGCCAGCCGCTGCTAGAACTTCATGTGCAGGCTCGCCATATAGCGGCGCCCGCTTCTGTAGCGACCGGCCAGGTGGTCGGTGTCGCCGAGATACTGCAGGTATTGCTCGTCCAGCAGGTTCTGCGCGTCGATCTGCAACGACCAGTTCGGACTGAACGCATAGCCGATGCTCGCGCCGAGTTCGGCATAGTCGTCCACGCTTGCCGGCGCGGCGCCGGCCACGTAACCGCCGGCCAGGTAGCTGTCGCGCCAGTTGTAGGTCAGCCGCGCGTTGAGCGGGCCCTTTTCGTAGTACGGGCTGACTGCCACGCTGTTGCGCGACTGGTAGGGCAGCGCGTCGCCGGTGTTGTTCTGCCCATTGGCGTAGGTGTAGTTGGCGGTCAGGCCAAAGCCGCTGTCGCCGAACGGCTGCTGGAATGCGATGTTGAAGCCCTTGACCTTGCCATCGCCGGCGTTGCGTGGCCGCTGGATGCTGTAATCGCAGTAGCCATCGGCGGTGCAACCGTTGCTGCCGAGCAACTGCGCCCAGCTTTGCGGCGCGGTATCGCGTAGCGCGTTGTACTGGCGTTCCACGCTGGCGCTGGTATCGATGTAGTTGTCGATCTTCTTGTAGAACAGCGACCACGCCACCACCGACTGCTGGGCAAAGTAATACTCGGCCGACAGGTTGAAGTTCCAGGATTCGTACGGAGACAGCTCGGCATTGCCGCCGCTGCCGGTCAACGTGGTGTCGTTGAGGAAGGTGTTGTTGACCATCTGGTTGTACGGCGCCCAGGCGATCACCTTGGCCGCGGCAAACCGGAACACCCAATCGTCGGCGGCCTCGTAGGCCAGCGTGAGCGAGGGCAGCAGGAAATCCTCCTTGCGCGTGCGGGTCTGCCACAGGCTGTCGGCGTTCTGCAGGGTGGGCGTGCCGCTGTAGACGAAGCCGCTGCCCTCGGTTTTCGAATCGACATAACGCAGCCCGAGATTGCCGCGCAGGCCGCCGCCGGAGAAATTCAGCTGGGCATAGGCGGCGTTGTTGGTCTGCTGCAGCGCCCAGGTGTTGTTGAGGTAGCTGGCCGGGTCTGGCGCGCCGTAGTCGACCGGGCTGTTGCGGATCCAGTCCAGCACGTTGTTGCGGCCTGCCTGCACATGCCGGCCGTGGTCGGGATGGAACTCCTGCAGGTCGGTGAGCCCGATGGTGCCCACATCGGCCAGCGTGCCCGGCGTCACGCCGCCATAGACGTTGAGCTCGAAGCGCTCCTCGTGCTTGCCATGACGCACGCCCAGCAGCAGTTGATTGAACACGCTGTCGAACTGCAGATTCAGGTCGAGCTGGCCGTAGGTGTCCTTGCTTTCGGTGGAAAAGATGCCGTTATTGCCGAACCAGCCGCCGGCCGAGCCCCAGTTGGCCGGATCGCGCGCGCGCGCCGGGTCGTCGAAGCGGATGCCGCGCCGCGTGTCCCAGCTGAAGCCGCCGTTGTAGAACGGCTCGATGAAGTACTGCGACAGGTCCTTGTTCTCGGATCTGCTTTGGCCCAGCTGCCCATTCACTCCCCAGCCATCACCGCGGAATGCGCCGCGCAGGTCCAGGCCCTTGGTGGTGACTTCCGATTCGCGCACGTTGTTGTCGTAGATCACGGTGCCGCCGAGCGGGTCGGCATTGGCACCGGAATGCCCGCTGGTCACCACGCCGTTGCGCAGGCCGCCGAGTTGATCCACTGCCGCCACGGTGCCGGCATTCCAGGTCAGGAAGCTGTACATCGACTGGTTGTAGTTGTCGAAGTTCTCGTTGATGTACAGGCCGCTGAGGTTGAATTCCAAGGCCTCGCTGGGCTTGAGCTGCAGGTTGACCACGGCGCTGTCGCGCTCGCGATCCTGCTGGAACCAGGCCGCGTTGATCGAGTTGGGCACGTCCGCATCGGCGGGCACGCCGGCTGCGGCATTGGCAAATGTGCTGGCCGGCGCATAGCCGAACACTTCCATGCCGCGGCGATCGACGCGCTCTTCGTAATGCTGCGCCGATACCGCGATGCCAAAGGTGTCGGCCGCGTTTTTCCAGCTATACAGCAGCGCGGCATTCGGTTTTCCTTCGCTGGCCTGTGCGCTGTAGCTGTAGCCGATGGATGCGGCCACCTCGTTGACGTCCAGGTCCAGCGGTTGCCGGGTGTGCATCAACACGGTGCCGCCCAGGCTGCCTTCGGTCAGGCGCGCTTCGGAGGATTTAAGGATTTCCGCGCGGCCCAGGATCTGCGGCGCCAGCAAGGTGTAGTCGAATCCGCGGCTGGGTTGCTCGCCGTAGAGCCAGATCGCCTGTGCCACCGGGTGGCCGTCCAGGAAGGACAGATTGAGGCTTGGGTCGGTGCCGTCGATGCTGACGCGCTCGCCCTGGCCAAAGCGCCGGTCCAGGGTGACGCCGGGAATCTGCGACAGCGCCTCGGCCACGTTGGTGCTTGGAAACTTGCCGATGTCTTCGGCGGTGATCGCTTCGGAAATGCCGGCGTTGTTGCGTTTGGTGTCGAGCGACTTTTCCAGGCTGGCACGGATGCCGACCACCTGCACGGCGTCCAGGTCGGTGGCCTGGCGGTCGAGCGCGTCCTGGGCTTGCGCAGCGAATGCCAGCGACAACGCGATCGCGCTGGACAGCAGGGTGATGCTGTATTTCATGATGTCTCTCCTCATCACGCACAGGGAAGGACGGCGGGCTGCTGCTCGCCGGATGCGGGGTCTTGCAGACGCGCGCTCGGGACCGAGCGCGTGGTGGATCGCTTACGACAGGTCAGCGTGCTGTTGCAGATACCAGTTGGCCGCGCCAAGCACGCCCAGTTGCCCGTGCTCGACCAGCTTGACCGGGATGCGTTCGAGCACCGCGCGCATGCGGCCCTTGGCCAGAAAACGTTCGCGGAAAGCGCTGTTCTGCAGGAACGGCCCGATCGTCGGCAAGAAGCCGCCGGCCAGATAGATGCCGCCGGCCGCGCCGTAGGCCAGCGCCATGTCGCCGACCGCGCTACCCAGCACGGCGCAGAAGATCTGCAGGCACTCGCGTGCCAGCGCATCGTCTTCGTGCAGCGCGGCATGCGTGATCGCGGCCGGCAGCCGATGGCGCGGGGTGGCGCCATGCAGTTCGCACGCGGCGTTGTACAGGTGCAGCAGGCCGGGCCCGGACAGCACATGTTCGAGTGGCAGATAGCGCTCGCCACGCAGCAGGATCCGCAGCACCTGCAGTTCCATCTCGTCGTTGCTGGCCAGGGCGACCTGGCCGGCTTCGGTGGCGAGCACGATCGCCCGCGGCCTGGCATCGATCCAGACCGCCGCACCCAGCCCGGTGCCGGGGCCGACCACCAGGATCGGGCCGGTGGCGCGCGCATGCCGCGGGGTCGGCCCGCTCAGTTGCAGCGCGGCGCGTTGCTCCATCAAAGGGGCGGCGTAGGCCACCGCTTCGAAATCGTTGACCAGGTGCACGCGGGGCACGGCGAGCGCGGCACGCATGCGGCCAGGCGAAATCGTCCACGGCAGGTTGTTGCTGATGAAGCTGCCATCGTCCAGTGCGACCCCGGCACTGGCGATCACCACGGCTTCGACGTCGCGTCGTTGCTGAAGGAAGTCGGCAAGGATGGCGTCCAGACTGGCGTGTTCGGCGCAGCGGTAGGTGCGGTAATGCGCCAGCTCGGCTGCAGCGTTGTCCGCCTGCGCGATGTGGCCGACCCGCACATGCGTACCACCGACGTCGGCCGCGATGAAGCCGGTGGCAACCGGTGCGGTGGGCAGGCCGGTAGCGAGAGCAGAACGCGAAGTCGCAGCCACGTGCAGTCCTTTGGGTTCGTCCGGTCGGCCAATGCGATCGGCGAGTAGCGGCCTGTGTAGAAGTTGGTGACAACGATGTCAATGGTTCAGTCGGGTTGGATCGATCTTGTTGGCAGGCTCAAGTGCAGGATCGCCCGATTCAGCGCTGTCTGCGCGGAGGTGATTGCGCAGTGCGGAAGGCGCGCATCGGCCACTGCTGGCCTGCGACGGTGGCGCTTGTCGCCATCCGGGGACTGGACCATCGTGACATCGACATCGACATCGACATCGACATCGACATTCGATACCGACAGCCTGGTTGTCAGCTGTCGGCGGAGTCGCCCAGTCGGCGCGCGGCTGCCGTAGAGGCAGCGCCCGGCAAGGTGCTGCAGGCCGCGCCGTCGGTGGGTGGTGCCTGCGTCGGGTACTGCTGCTTGCCGAGCACATAGGTCTGGCTGGTGGCGACGAAGCCGTCCGCGTAGGTGGCCTCGACGAAGTACGCGCTCCAGCCGGCTTCGGGCATCCGTACCGGTACCGACACGGTGTTGCCGCGTGCCGGCGTGATCGGCGTGGCGCTGTAGCGAATGCCGCAGGCATGGCGGAAGTCGCGCGCCACCGGGTTGCTCGCCTGCCACAGGCGCAACTGCACAGGGCGCTCGGAGGAGTGGAAGCGGAGCTGCGGGTGTTCGCCTGCGCGCAGCGAATCGCGCACCTTTGGCAGCGCGCGTTGCTGCTGCAGCCGGGTCACGAAGGGCACCAGGCTGTCGACGATGAAGGCGCGGATGCCGTTATGCGCGCTGTTGGGCACCATGCGCAGCGCCTTGCTGCCGGGCAGCGCGTTGTAGAAGAACTGCGTGTTGTCCGGCAGGAAAAAATCGTCGCCACTGGCATTGACGATGTACTTGGGCACGGCCAGGCGTTTGCGCTGCGGCGTGTGCAGATAATGCAGCGGGTCCTGCAGTTGCACCAGTTGCGCAAAGGCCGGCGTGTGCAGCTGCGAGGTGATGCCCTGCCTGGCGTAGGCATTGAATGCGATCGGCCAGTTGCCGCCATAGCTCCGGTACATGTGCTCGAGCACTGCCGGCATGTTGAGGATGTCGATCACCAGCGGCACCACGGCCTCCACGCGCGCGTCGGCGATGGTGGCATGCCAGCTCGCCCAGCCACGCTTGGAGGCGCCGGCGAGGATGAAGCGATGAATCTGCAACGGCGCCAACTCGCGTTCGGCCAGGCTCATGGTGCGCGCG
The DNA here is from genome assembly GCF_903989465.1 of Xanthomonas sp. CPBF 426. Classification (NCBI taxonomy): domain Bacteria; kingdom Pseudomonadati; phylum Pseudomonadota; class Gammaproteobacteria; order Lysobacterales; family Lysobacteraceae; genus Xanthomonas; species Xanthomonas sp. CPBF 426. Next base: position 3,398,133 of record NZ_LR861805.1, on the reverse strand, counting down.
ATGGCGGCGGCCATCGGCACATGCAGCGGCAGGGTCTTGCGTTGCTGCGGCGATGCCAGGAACAGCGACCAGCTGTAGGCGACGCTGTCGTCCTCGCGGCGCGGCGTGCCGTCGTTGCGATAGGTCAGCGCCTGGCTGGGGATATCGCCGAGCGCGATCACCACGGTGCGGCTGCGCTTTGCCAGCGCCGCCAGGGCCTCGGGCGACAATTCGCTGGGCGGCTGCGGCGCGCCGCCATCGGCTGGATGACGGGTGCCATTGGTGGAGAGCAACAGTGCACGCGTCGGCAGCGCATCCGTGGGGACATAGATCGCGACATCGTGTTGCCAGCTGGCCGGCTGCACCAGGGCCTCGGGCGACCATTGCTGCGAGGTCAGCAGGTAATCGCGCCGCTCGACGCCGGCCACCGTGCTGGTGGCCACACGCCGGTAGACCAGCGGCTGGCGTTCGATGGCATCGTGATAGCACACCAGCGCCTGGTCGATGCCGACCTCGGGCGCGTCGGCGCACTGCTGCGCTGACAGGGCGGCTGCAGTGGCCGCGCCTGCAGGCGCAGCACCTGCGAACCAGCCCAGCGACGCCAGCAACACCAGGCTGCAACGTGTCATCGACCGCATGCATGTTCTCCCAGTGGCGTGGGTGCGCCAGTCCCGCTGGCGGGCTGCGCGGTGCCCGGTTGGGCTTACTTGATCCGGCGGACCTTGGCCTGGGTGTTGTAGCCCTCGATCTGCAGATACCACACGCCGACCAGACCCGGCTTGATCTTGACCTTGGGCGCGGTCTTGCGCACGCCCGACAACGTGGCGGCGTCGGTCTGCTCCCAGTCCTGGCCATTGGCGAGCGTGTAGACGCGCCCGGTCGAAAAACCCTTGAACTCGCCAACGATGTTGCTCTCGATCGGCTCCTTGCTGCCGAAATCGAAGAAGCCGCGGTTCTTGACGATCACTTCCTGGCGGCCGGCTTCCTTGGCCTGTTCGACCACGACCGCAGCTTCCTTGGCGACCTTGCCCTGCAGCCAGTCGTTGAGCGCGGCCAGTTCGCCGGCATCGAGCTTGTCCAGGCCGGCGGCCTTGAACTGTTCGGCGCTCATCTGCGACTGCAGGTCGCCCTGCACCGCGCGCTGTGCCAGGGCCGGGGTGGCGTTCAGGGCAAGGGTCAGGCAGACCAGCAAGGGAATGCGGCGCGCGAGCGACATGGAAGCCATCCAGAAGACGAAGAGGCCGCTAGTGTAGACGCTGGAGCGCAGCGTGCAGCCTGAGACCACAGGTGCTGATGTGTGCGGGACAGCCCCGAGCCGCCTCGCACAGCGTGGAGACACCACCAGGGTGTGGGGCGCTCCGCCACCGGCGACGTAAGGTCTACGCGGGCACTTTCGCACGCTCGGGACGGCGGTAAACAAACTCCGGTGCCGGCGCTGCAGCTTCGCGTTCGGCGGTGGCGCGCACCTCGGCATGCCGCGGCGAGCGTTCGCAGACCGGGTCCAGCGTGGCGGCATCGCCACTGAGCGCCAGCGCCTGGCAGCGGCAGCCGCCCCAGTCGATCTCGCGCTTGGGGCAGCCCTGGCAGACCTCGGGCATCCACGCGGTGCCGCGGAAGCGCACGAAGGCCTCGCCGTTGTTCCAGATGTCGGCCAGCGAACGCTCGCGCAGGTTGTCAAAGCGCATGCCGTCGATGGTTTCGGCTGCGTGGCAGGGCAGCACGTCGCCGCGCGGGGAGATGTTGACGAAGCGCTGGCCCCAGCCGCCCATGCACGGCTTGGGCTGGCGGGCGTAGTAATCGGGGGTGACGAAGTCGATCGCCAGGCGGTCGCCGAGCTCGCGGCGGGCGGTTTCCACCGCATCAATCGTGGCCATCAGCTGCGCGCGGCTGGGCATCAGCGCGGCGCGATTGCGCAGGCCCCAGCCGTAGTACTGGGTGTGCGCCACTTCGATGCGTTCGGCCTGCCACTCCAGCGCCAGCGCGATCATGCCGGGCACGCGCTCGGCGTTATGGCGATGCAAGACCGCATTGAGCGTCAGCGGCAGGCCGCGCGCACGTACGGCGGCGGCAAACGCGCGCTTCTTCGCCAGGCTGTTGCGATAGCCGGCGATACGGTCGGCACCGGCCGGGTCGACATCCTGCACGCTCAGCTGCACATGCTCCAGTCCGGCCGCCTGCAGCTGGTCCAGCATCGGCTCGCCGCCGGCTACGCCGGAGGTGATCAGGTTGCTGTACAGCCCGAGCGCGCGTGCGTGCGCCACCAGCTCGGGCAAGTCCTTGCGCAGCATCGGTTCGCCACCGGAAAAATGCGCCTGCAGCACGCCCATGTCGGCAGCCTGCTGCAGCAGCGAGCGCCAGCCGGCAGTATCCATTTCCTCGCGCAGCGCCGCCAATGCGATCGGGTTGGAGCAATACGGGCAGGCCAACGGGCAGCGATGGGTCAGCTCCAGCAGCACCGACAGGGGTGGCGGGGCGATGGTCATAGCCGCAGCAGACGCTTTTGATGCAGCGTGTTGGTGAGTTCGATCACATCGACTTCGATATCGGCCGCGTCGGCGTCGAATTCGCCCGCCAGTTCCTGCGCGATCTGCGCCAGCGAGCGCGCACCGTCGTAGCGCTGCGCCACCACCAGTGCGATCTCGTCCAGCTCGACCACCCGTTCCGGCGCCAGCAGCACCCATTGGTCGCGCGCGCGGTCGTGCTGCAGGCGCACGCCTGCGCGCAGGGCCGGCTGGCTGTCGCGGGTGATGCTGCTCACGCCGCTGCCCGGCTGGCGTCGCGGTCGGGCACGAATGCATCCGGCCACACGATGCCCGGGGCGACGTAGGCCACGTGCAATGCGTCCAGCTGCGCCCACAGCACCGAGCACTTGAAGTGCAGCGCGGCCTTGACCAGCTCCTGTTTCTCGACGGTATCGGCGTGCTGCTTGACGTAGTCCAGCGCAAAATCCGAATCGCGTGGCGCCTCGGTCAGGCGATGCTCGAAATAGGCCAGCGCTTCGGGCGAAACGAAGTCGTAATGCTTGAGCATGCCGGCCACGCGCCGGCCGATGATGTTGGGAGCGAACAGCTCGGTCAGCGAGGAGGCGATTGCCTCGAGCAGGCTTTTTTCGCGCACGAACTGCAGATAGGCCTGCACCGCGAACCGGGTGCCGGGCAGCAGCGCACGGCCGGATTCCACCAGCGTGCGGTCCAGGCCGAGCGCGTCGGTCAGGTGCAGCCAACGGGCAATGCCGCCATCGCCGGGGCTGTTGCCGTCGTGATCGAGGATGCGTTGTCGCCAGATCCGCCGCAACGCCGGGTCCTCCATGCGCGCCAGGATCGCGGCGTCCTTCAATGGAATGCAGCGCTGGTATTCGAAGCGGTTCAGCGCCCAGGCCTGGACCTGGCCGCGATCGAGCTTGCCCTCGTGCAGCAGCGCGTGGAAAGGATGCTGGTCGTGATACAGGCGGGCGCCGATGGCGCGCAGGTCCGCCTCCAGCTGGTCCGGGGTGAGCAGGGTGGTCACAGGGTGATCTCCAGGCCGTCGTAGGCGACGTCCCAGCCGCTGGCACGCGCACTGGCGTACTCCGGCGAGTGGATGTCGAGCACGGGATTGGTGGTGTTGAGATGGATGAAGATCTTGCGCGCCACCTCCAGCGGGGCAAACGCGGCAATGGTGCCGTCGGGGCCGTCGATGCTCATGTGGCCCATGCGCTGGCCGGTCTTCTGGCTGATGCCCAGTTGCACCATCTCGTCGTCGCGCCACAGCGTGCCGTCGAAAAACACCAGCTCGGCGCCTTGCAGGCGCACGCGCAAGGCATCGGTCATCGCCGCGCAGCCGGGGATGTAGTGCACGCGGTGCTGGCCATCGTCGATGGTCAGCCCGAGGGTTTCTTCATTGGAGCCGGCCAGGTCGCCGCCGCTGCGCGATTCCATGAACAACGGCACCTTGCCGGGCACCGAGAAGGGCGTCAGCTGCAGGCCCAGCAGCGATAGTGGCGTCTCCAGCGCAAACGGCTGGCGCTGCACGTAAGCCGGATTGACTGCATCGAAGATGGGGTTCTGCGACAGCAGGTCCAGCACGCGGCGGCTGGCATGCAGCGAGAACGCCTGGCTCTCGCGCATCGACAGCAGCCCGGCGATATGGTCGATCTCGCCGCTGGTCAGCAACACCGCTTCGATCGGTGAATGCCGCAGACCGCGTTGCGGCCAGAGCGCGGGCGTTGCGAGGAGTTGTTGACGGAAATCGGGTGAGGCGTTGATCAGGACCCAACGTTGGCCATCGGCGCTGACGGCGATGCTGGCCTGGGTACGACGTTGGGCACCGTCGGCTTGTTGCCATGCCCGCCGGCTGGCGGGTGTGTGGCAATTCCACTGCGGGTGCCCACCGCCGGCCGCCGATCCCAGAACGATGATGCGCATGGAGAACTGTTACCTATCTGCCGGCAATCGCCGGTCATGCATCGGGAGGAAGGGCGGCAGGTGCGCTCAGAATTCGCCGGAGACGTAGCAGTTGATCTCGGCGCCACAGTTGACTTCACGAACGACAGGCTTCTTCCAGGTCTTCATCGGCTACCTCGCAGTTGGTTGGAATGACGTGGCCGCGGCAGGACGCAGCGGCAACGCCAATGGAGGATAGGCAGGCGGTCTGGGCGAGTTGTAAAAAGCATGTAAAAAGCCGATTGACCGTGCTGATCGGCTTGCGGCGCTGCAGCAATCCCGGCCCGCAGCGGTTGCGAATCAAGACCTTGGCGGGTGAACCGACCATAAGCGCAGGCGCGTGCCGTTGCGCCGACCACGGCGCACTGCGCGTTGTGGAGAAGGTGACGCGCACGTTACCGTAGCTGTCAGCCCCTTGTTGTTGCCGATCGCCGTGTCCACCGCTGTGACCAGTTCCTCTTTCGAGCGCCTGCATGCCTTGCTGCAGCGTCCTGCCCTCGCATCGATCGCGCCAGACCTGCGTGACGCGCTGGCGCAGGCCTGGCAGCAGCTGCCAGCGCCGAGCGAGGACGTGCCCTGGGCGCTGCTCGCCGACACGCTGGACGCGTTGGGGTTGCTGGCGGCCGACGAGGCGACCCTGATTGCGGCACTGTTGTTCGACCTGCCGGCGCTACGCGGCGCGATCGCCGGCCTGCCGTGGCAACCGGCCGAGCGCCGTGTGGCGGTGGAAGGACTGCTGGACGGGCTGGATGCGGCCGACCAGGTCTGGGCCCTGCACGCCGGTCGCGAGGCCGGGCGCAACAGCGAAGGCCTGCGGCGGCTGTTGCTGTCCATCATCCACGACCTGCGGGTGGTGCCGATCCTGCTGGCACGGCAGTTGGCGCGCATGCGCGTGGCCGACCGCCTGAGCGAAGAGCAGCGCCGTGCACTGGCCCAGCTCACCCGTGACATCCATGCGCCGCTGGCCAACCGGCTGGGCATCTGGCAGGTGAAATGGGAGCTGGAGGACCTGGCGTTCCGGCACCTGGAGCCGGACACCTACCGCCGCATCGCCCGCGAAGTGGACGAAACCCGCGTGGCGCGCGAGCGCTATCTGGATGCGGTCAAGCGCACCTTGTCGACGACGCTGGCGCAGCAGGGCCTGCGCGCGGACGTGAGCGGGCGGCCGAAGCACATCTACAGCATCTGGCGGAAAATGCAGAAAAAGCGGCTGTCCTTCGACCAGCTGTACGACATCCGCGCGGTCCGGGTGATGGTCGACGACGTGGCCGCCTGCTATGCCGCCCTGGGGGCGGTGCACTCGCTGTGGGCACCGGTGCCGAGCGAGTTCGACGATTACATCGCCCGGCCCAAGGCCAACGACTACCGCTCGCTGCATACCGCGGTGGTCGGCCCGGAAGGGCGCACCATCGAAGTCCAGATCCGCACCCACGAGATGCACGCGCAGGCCGAGCTTGGCGTGGCCGCGCACTGGAAATACAAGGAAGGCGGCAAGGGCGGCGAAAAAGCCTTCGACCGCAAGATCCTGTGGATGCGCCAGTTGCTGGAGCAGGTGCAGGAAGGCGACCACGGCGAACTGGCCGGTGCGCTGGACGCCGAGCTGATCGAAGACCGCGTGTATGCACTGACCCCCAAGGGCGAGGTCATCGACCTGCCGCAAGGCGCCACGCCGCTGGATTTCGCCTATCACGTGCACACCATGGTCGGGCATCGCTGCCGCGGCGCGCGCGTCAACGACCGCATCGTGCCGCTGACCTACCGGCTGCGCAGCGGCGACCGGGTGGAGATCATGACCGCCAAGGAGGCCGACCCACGCCGCGACTGGTTGCTGGCGTCCAATGGCTTTCTGGCCAGCGGGCGCTCGCGCGACAAGGTGCGCGCGTGGTTCCACAAGCTCGACCGCGCGCGCAACGTACAGGCCGGCAAGGACCTGCTCGATCGCGAGCTCAAGCGGCTGGGCCTGCAGCATGCCGACCTGGGCGTGGCCACGCGCAAGTTCCACGCCGAGAATGTCGACGATCTGTACATCCAGGTGGCGCTGGGCGATACCGGGCCCAACCAGGTCAGCCGCGCCCTGCTGGAGGCCGAACGGGCCGCCTCGCAGCCCGCGGTCCCGGCGCCACCGCGGCCCACCGCGCGCCGCGAGGGCTTGGGTAAATCCAAGTTCACCGTGCAGGGCGTGGGCAATCTGCTGGTGCAGCTGGCGCGCTGCTGCCAGCCGGTGGCGGGCGAGCCGATCGCCGGCTATCTGACCCGCGGCCGCGGCATCACCGTGCACCGCACCGATTGCGCGGCACTGTCGCGTCTGGCCGCGGCGCATCCGCAGCGGGTGTTACCGGTGGAGTGGGGCCAGGCCGGCAGCGGCTACGAGGTGGATGTACAGGTGCGCGCGGTCGACCGCCGCTGGCTGCTCAAGGACATCACCAACCTGATCGCGCAAGAGGACGCGCACGTGCTGGAAATCAACAGCGACAACGTGCGCGACACCGGCAGGGCGCAACTGCGCCTGCGCCTGAAGGTCAGCGACTACGACCAGCTGTCCAGCTTGCTTGGCAAGCTGGACGCGCTGCCCGGCGTCAACGAGGTGCGGCGACTCGGTTGAGTGCGCCGTCGCTCGCCGGCGCCAATCGCTTTGGAACAGACCGCACCCACAGCAAGCGAGGTGTGCCTGCCTGACGATTCCCGATTCCCGATTCCCGATTCCCGATTCCCCCAAGCCCACATCGTCTTCGCAGCAGACAGCTACCATGACCCGGTGAACGCGTCCCCCTCAGGTCGCGCCAAGGACGGACGCCACCGCATGTTCCCGCTTCCGCGCTGGGCCCGATCGCCCCGCCTCTGGGCGCCATTGCGCAGCCGCGCGCTATGGCGCGTGGTGCTGGTGCTGTGCGCCTGCCTGTTGCTGGCCACGGTCGTGCTGCGCAAGCCGCTGGCCGATTGGCTATGGCCGGACACGCGCATCCAGCAACTGCTGCAGCGCGGCGATGCGGCGCTGTCACGCGGCCACCTCAGTGCGGCCGACGGCAACGGCGCGCGTGAATTGTTCGCGGCCGCGCTTGCCCTGGACAGCGACCGTGGCGAGGCCCGCGCCGGCCTGGCGCGCACCGGTGCCGCCGCCGTGGTGCAGGCACGTGCGGCGGTCGCAGCCGGGGACGCCGCCGCTGCACAACGTGCGTTGACGCTGGCGAACGCGCTGGAGGTGCCGCAGGCGCAGACCGCCCCGGTCGCGCTGCGCCTGCGCGCGCTGCAGGCGCGTCGGGCCGGCCTGGATGCCTTGTTCGCCCAGGCGGTGTCCGCGCAACAACAAGGGCGCCTGGATGGCAGCCCGGACAGCGCGCTGCCGTTGTACCAGCGCATCCTGACCCTGGCGCCGGACCGTACCGATGCGCTGGAAGGGCGCGAGGACGCATTGACCGATCTGCTGGCGCAGGCCCGCCACGCCCTGACGCGCGATGCGCTCGGCGATGCGGCGCTGTTGCTGGCCGCCGCCAAGCGCTATGACCCCGGGCATGCCGATGTCCCGCTGACCGAGGGCCACTACCACCGCGTGCTGGAACAGCGCCGTCAGCGCGCCGAGGGCCTGTTGCGGCGTGGTCGCCTGGCACCGGCCGCACGCGATTTCAACGCAGTGCTGGCGGCCGAGCCGGAGGATGCGGCCGCCCGGCGTGGGCTTGAGCGGGTGGCCGGCGAATATGCCGCGCAAGCCGGCCGGCAGGCGGCGGACTTCCAGTTCGACGCGGCGCTGAAGTCGCTGCAGGAAGCGAAAGCCTTGCTGCAGGGCGCTGCGTCGATCGCCCAGGCCGAGCAGGCCATTGCGCGTGCACGCGATGCACAGCGCAGCCCCGAAACCGGGTTGTCGCGCGGTACCCGCGAGCGCCGCCTGCGCGCGCTGCTGCAGCGGGTCACGGATGCCGAAGCGCGACAGCAGTGGATGACGCCTCCCGGCGCCAGTGCCTACGACGCGGTGCGTGCGGCGCAGGCGCTGGCACCGCGCGATCCACGCGTGCTGCTGGCCGCCGCTCGTGTGGTGCCGGCCAGTCAGCGCTGCTTCGAGGACGAGCTGCGCAACAACCGCCTGCGTGCCGCGCGCGGCTGTCTGGATGCCTGGCAGGCGCTGATGCCCGGTGACGATGCGCTGGCCGGCGCGCGTCGCCGGCTTGCGCAGCGCTGGGTCGCGGTGGGCAGCGAACGCCTGGGACAGGAGGACGCTGCCTTCGCACGGCGCGCGCAGGACGAGGCGCACCAGCTGGATCCGGAGCTGCCGGAATTGGCCGAGTTCACACGCCGGGTCAAGGCGGTGGCGGAGCAGCGCTGACGCCGCGGCGGCCTGCGGCGGCGCCCTGCACGCCCTGCCCGACCCCCCGGCGGGCACTCACCCGGCAATAAACAGCTCGCGCACCGTGCCGCGTGCCGCGTCCAGCGAAAAATGCCGGGCCACGTTATGCAAGCCGTTGTCGGCCAGGCGCTGCCACAGCGCCGCATCGCGATACAGGCGCACGATTGCATCGGCGAACGCGTCGGCGTCGTCGGCCACGCAGACGTCCTGGCCGTCGCGCAGATGCATGCCTTCCACCGCGCAGGTGGTGCCGACCACCGGCTGCCCATGCGCCATGCTCAGATTGATCTTGCCCTTGACGCCGGCGCCGAAGCGCAGCGGCGCCACCGCGATGCGTGCGGTCTCCATGAACGGCAGCAGATCCGGCACATGCCCGTGCAATTGCACGCCGGGGCATTCGTCGGCCAGCAGTCTCAATGCCTCCGGCATGTCCGCGCCGATGCAATGGAAGATCACCTCCGGCAGCTGCGCGCGCACCTGCGGAAAGATCGCGCTGATGAACCACTGCACCGCATCCACATTCGGGGAATGCCGGAAGCCGCCGACGAACACCAGGTCGCGGCGTTGCTCGAAGCGGTGACCGCTGCCGGCCACCTCATGCAGATTGGAGAGCAGGGCGGTGCGGATCTGCGGTGCGTCCGCCTGCAGTTGCGCCTGTTCGGCCGCCGAGACCAGCAGCGTGACGTCGGTGGCGGCCATGATCTCCAGTTCGCGCCGGCGGGTGCGTTCTGCCGCGCGCAACAGGTTGGCATCGCCGGCCAGCTCGGCCCCGCGGCGCTCGCGCAGGTAATGCAGGTCGACGGTGTCGAACAGCGTGCGCGCCTGCGGGGCATAGCGTCTGAGCAGCGGCAGGCAGGCGTGCGCAACGTGGTGACGCACCAGCAGCACCACGGCAAACCGCGCGCCGTGCGTGCGCAGCCAGCTGCCGATGCCCTCGAGAAACGGCGCGTACCAGACTTCCACGCCCAGTTGCTGCAGTGCCTGCGTGTGCCGTCCGGCGTGTTCGCGGCGGGTCGGCACGAACACCACGTGCGCGCCTTCTTCGCACAGCAGGCGGATCAGATTGAACTGCCGCAACGAGCCGGAGTCGCGATCCGGCTGCGGCACGCATTCGTCCAGGATCAGCACCTGGCGCTGACCACGATGCAGCAGCGCAGGTCCGGGAACCGTGCCGACCGGCAACTGCGTTGCCAGCGCCTGCTGCCACTTGTCGGCGAACACGCCTTGATTGCGCACCTGATACGCCTTCACCCCGGTACGGGTGTCGGTGCCATTGCTGGTGCCCTCGTCATGCACCACCACGCTGGCCGGCTGCACCAGCACCCGGTAGCCGGCCGCACGCACCGCAAAGGCCAGGTCGGTGTCCTCGTAGTACGCCGGCATGTAGCGGCGATCCAGCCCGCCCAGCGTCTGCAACAACGCGCGTGGCAACGCGATCGCCGCACCGGAGCAATAGTCCATCGCACGCACATAGGCGTAGCGCGGGTCGTCGGCCGATTCGAAACGGCCATAACTCCACGCGCTGCCATCGGCGAAAACCACGCCGCCGGATTCCTGCAGGCGTCCATCCGGGTACACCAGCTGCGCGCCGACCAGGCCGGCGGTGGGGTGCTGGGCAAAGGTGTCGATCAGCCGATCCAGCCAGCCGGGCTGCGGGATGGTGTCGTTGTTGAGCAGCACCACGTAGTCACCGCGTGCCAGTGCGATGCCGTCGTTGCAGGAGGCAATGAAACCGCCATTGCTGACGCGCCGGTGGTAATGCAGGCCTTGCACCTGCGGCAGCTGCGTCTGCGTGGCATCGCTGCTGCCGTCGTCCACGACGATGATCTCCACCTCCAGCAACGGCGGATGCGCCGCCAGTGCGCGCAGGCACGCCAGCGTGTGGGCGATGTGGTTGTAGACCGGAATCACCAGCGTCACGCGCGGGACGGCGCTGTGCGGAACGGCAAACGCGGCAAATGGCGCAGCGTCCGGCAACCACAACGGCGTGCCGAGCGCCGCCGGCGGCGCCTGCGTATGCACGCGAATGCGCTGCCAGGTGGCGCGCCAGCCGCGCGTGCGCATGCTTGCCACGCTGCGGTGGATCAGCCCGAGCACGCGATTGAACAGATAGCGTGCATCGGCCAGGGACATCGACATTCCGTTGGAACTCCAGACATGGCGTGACGAAGAAAACCCGGCGGGCAGTCGTCGGTGGGCAAGGACCGCGCTAGGCAGGCGCAGGGTACGAAGGGTAACCGCAGATGCAAAGCACGGTCCGTGTCCGCCTGTCGGCAGGCGTCGCAGGTTTTGTTAGCCGCTCTTAAGTCAAAGGGTCCGGCTGACCACAACCACGACAGCGCTGCGCTAGACTCGCCGGACTCTACATTCTCGCATCCCTGTGCCCCGACGCCACGACAACGACGCTCCCGACGATTTCGAGGACGATTCCACCGAGCAAGGCTCCCGCTGGCAACGCAGGCTGATTGTCTGGGCCTTTGCGGCATTCGCGCTGGCGCTCGGTTTCCTGATTCCCTATACGGTGTATCTGAACAAGCAGGTCACCCAGCGTTTCGGCGAGCTGCGCTGGCAGATTCCGACCCGCGTGTACGGGCGGCCGTTGGTGCTGGCGCCAGGCAATGCGCTGGATGCGGCCACCCTGAAGACCGAGCTGGACGCAGCCTCCTACCGCGACGACGGGCAGGCCAAGCTGGCCGGCACCTACCAGCAGGACGGCAGCCGCTTCACCATCGCCAGCCGCGGCTATGTCGATGTGGACGGGCGCGTGCCTGCGCGGCGGGTTGAGGTCAGCCTCTCCGGTGGGCGCGTGGCCAGCCTACGCGACGCCGGCGACCGCAAGGCGCTCAAGAGTGCGCGGCTGGATCCGGCGCGCATCGCCACGCTGTACGGGCAGAAGCAGGAAGAACGCCGCCTGGTGCGCATGGAAGAAGTGCCCGAGCTGCTGGTCACCGGCCTGCAGGCGGTCGAGGACCGCGACTTCAACAGCCACCACGGCATCGACCTGAGCGGCATGGTGCGCGCGGCCTGGATCATGGCGCGCTCCGGCGGCCAGGTCCGCCAGGGCGCCAGCACCCTGACCCAGCAGCTGGCACGCAGCGGCCTGCTCGGCATCGGCAAGGAACAGACCCTCACCCGCAAGTTCAACGAGATCCTGTACGCGGTGATCATGGAGGCGCGTTACGACAAGCGCACCATCCTGGAGGCCTATCTCAACCAGGTCTACCTGGGCCAGCGCGGCGGGCAGGCGATCCACGGCGTGTCCTCGGGCGCGGAGCTGTGGTTCGGCCGCGAGCTCAATTCGATGACCACCGAGCAGATCGCCTTGCTGATCGGGCTGGTCAAGGGGCCGTCCTACTACGACCCGCGGCGTAACCCGGAGCGGGCGCTGGATCGGCGCAATTTCGTGCTGGGCAAGCTGCACGAAAACAACCTGATCGACGCGGCCGAATACAAGCGCGCACTGGCCGCGCCGCTGGGCGTGCCCACCGAGCCCGGCCTGGTCGCGGCCAATCGCTTCCCGGCCTATGTGGACCTGGTGCGGCGCCAGCTGGCGCACGACTACCCGGAAGGCGTGCTGCAGGGCGCCGGCATGAGCGTGCTGACCGGCATGTCGCCGTCCGCGCAGGCGTATGCCGAAGGCGCGGTGACCGGCACCATCAAGCGGCTGGACAACAAGAAGCGCCCACCGCTGCAGGCCGGCCTGGTGCTGACCGACGTGCATAACGGCGATGTGCTGGCGGTGGTCGGCAGCCGCGATGTGGCCAAGCCGGGCTTCAACCGCGCGGTCGAAGCGCAGCGGCAGGTCGGCTCGTTGCTCAAGCCGTTCGTGTACCTGCTGGCGCTGGCCTCGCCGGACCGCTGGGCGCTGTCCAGCTGGGTCGACGATGCGCCGGTGACGGTGCAGCTCAGCCGCGGCAAGACCTGGTCGCCGGGCAATTCCGACAACCGCAGCCACGGCACGGTGCGGTTGATCGATGCGCTGGCCCATTCCTACAACCAGGCCACGGTGCGCGTGGGCATGCAGGTCGGCCCGGAGCGCATCGCCCAGCTGATCCAGGTCCTGGCCGGCATCAAGGCCGATACCAATCCGTCGTTGATCCTCGGTGCGACCGACCAGAGCCCGTACGGCATGGCGCAGCTGTACCAGTTCCTGGCTGCCGGCGGCGAGATCCAGCCACTGCATGCGGTGCGCGGCGTGCTCGATCCGCAGGGCAAGCTGCTCAAGCGCTACGACAAGACCCCGGCGCCGGCGCAGGAGGGCGATTCGGTGGCGGCCAACCTGATCAGCATCGCGCTGCAGCAGGTGGTCAGCGGCGGCACCGCACGGCAGTTGCTGGGCGATGGCCTGGGGCGGCTGTCGCCGGCCGGCAAGACCGGTACCTCCAACGACGGCCGCGACAGCTGGTACGCCGGCTACACCGGCGACCACCTGGCGGTGATCTGGATGGGCAATGACCAGAACGAGCAGACCGGCCTGTACGGCGCCACCGGCGCGATGCGGGTGTGGTCGAGCATCTTCGCGCGGCTGCCGAGTGCGCCGTTGAAGGTCAGCGGGAAGGGCCTGGACTGGCAGTGGGTGGATGCGGCCGGCACCGGCGTCACCGATGCTGGCTGCCCGGGCGCGCGCCAGTTCCCGTTCGTGGTCGGCTTCACGCCGGCCTACGCCCCCTGTGCCGGCAATGCACCGTCGATCGAAGGCGTGCCCGGCGACGCAGCCGCGCCGGCCGAGCAATCCAGCGGTGGTGGCTGGCGTCGCTTCTTCGGTCTGGAAAAGAAGCCGGAAGACCCCGCGCCGGCGCCCGCCGCGGCTCCACCTGCACATTGACTGGAGTGACCTGATGAACCGACTGCACCGTTTGCTTGCCCTTGCTGGCGTGTCTGCCGCACTGACCGCCTGCGTCAGCGCGCCGCCGCCGCCGCCGCCGACCCCGGTGGACCCGACCACGCCGACACAGCGGCTGTTGCTGATCGAACGCGAGGCCGGCGTCGACGACACCGAACTGTCGGTGCAGCCATTGCGCGACCCGCAGGTGGACGATCTGCGCGAGACCGCCAAGAGCAAGCGTCAGTCCGGTGATCTGGCCGGCGCGGCGGCGGCGCTGGATCAGGCCGTGGGCCTGGTCTCCGGTGATCCGGCCATCCTGCAGGAGCGTGCCGAAGTGGCGGTGCTGCAGGCCGATTGGCCCGCCGCCGAGCGGTTTGCCAAGCAGGCCATCGAGCTGGGCTCCAAGACCGGGCCGCTGTGCCGTCGGCATTGGGCCACCATCGAACAGTCGCGGCTTGCGCGCGGCGAGAAGGAAAACGCCGCCTCGGCCAAGTCGCAGATTGCCGGCTGCACGGTGCCAGGCGTGAAGCGCTACTAAGCACGCAGCGATGCCGGTTGCGCTTGCCGCAAGGCGAGCGCGGCGGCGTGTGCTGCAGCCGGTGTCGCGCGCGCAGCCGTGCGACGCGCCATTGTCGCCTGCACCGCCGCCAGCGGCGTCGTGCAGTGCGGCGTGCGGCATATGCCAGCTGCGGGGGGGCGGTTGCCGTCGCCGGCCCGCAGGCGCAACCCACCCGGCATCACCGCGCACGCGCTAGGCTGTCGCGCTTGCCCCAGCTTTTGGTCCCATGTCCCAACTTGCCACTGCCAGCATCGAGGCGCTCAGCGAGGGCGGGGCGCTTGCGCGTCAGCTCGATGCGTTCGCGCCGCGTGCTGCGCAATTACGCCTGACCGGCGCCATTGCCGAGGCGTTCGAGGCGCGCGATGTGCTGTTGGCCGAGGCCGGCACCGGCACCGGCAAGACCTACGCCTATCTGGTGCCGGCGCTGCTGTCGGGGCTGAAGACCATCGTGTCGACAGGCACGCGCGCGCTGCAGGACCAGTTGTTCCATCGCGACCTGCCACGCGTGCGCGCCGCGCTCGGCATCGGCCTGCGCAGCGCGCTGCTGAAGGGCCGCGCGAACTACCTGTGCAAGTACCGCACCCAGCAGGCGCGCGGCGAACCGCGCTTTGCCACGCCCGAGCAGGTCTCGCAGTTCCAGCGCATCGTGGCCTGGAGCGGGCGCACCCAGTTCGGCGACATGGCAGAGCTGGAAGCCTTGCCGGACGACTCGCCACTGCTGCCGCTGGTGACCTCCACCGTCGACAACTGCCTGGGCACCGAATGCCCGTTCTACGGTGAATGCTTCGTGGTGCAGGCGCGCCAGCGCGCGCAGGCGGCCGATCTGGTGGTGGTCAACCACCATCTGCTGCTGGCCGATCTGGCGCTCAAGCAGGAAGGCTTCGGCGAGATCCTGCCCGGCGCGCAGGCCTTCGTCATCGACGAGGCGCACCAGCTGCCGGAACTGGCGGCGAACTTCTTCGGCGAAAGTTTCGGCATGCGGCCGTGGCAGGAGCTGGCGCGCGATTGCATGGTCGAAGCGCGCCTGGTTGCCGGTGCGCAGGCCAGCCTGCAGGAACCGATCCTGGCCCTGGACGAGGCCTTGCGCGGCCTGCGTGCGGGCATGGAAGGCCTGCCCTCGCGCGGCACGCAATGGCGCGCGCTGGCCAGGCCGCAGGTGCGCGAAGGCTTCGATGCGGTGCTGTCGTCGCTGGCGCGCCTGGGCGAGGCCTTGCTGCCGCTGCGCGAGGCCTCGCCCGGCTTCGATGGCTGTTCTGCGCGCGCGCAGGAAGCGCTGGCACGGCTGTCGCGTTGGCTGGGCGAAGACGCGCCGGTGCCGGATTTCGACCAGGAGCTGCCGGACACCATCGACAACGACGTGCTGTGGTACGAACTCAGCCCGCGCGGGTTCCGCTGCCAGCGCACGCCGCTGGACGTGTCCGGCCCGCTGCGCGAGCACCGCGAGAAATCCCATGCGGCCTGGGTATTCACCTCAGCCACGCTGGCGGTGGGCGGCGAGTTCGACCACATCGCGCAGCGCCTGGGCCTGAGCGATCCGGTGACCTTGTTGCAGCCCAGTCCCTTCGACTGGGCGCGCCAGGCGTTGTGCTATCTGCCGCCGAACCTGCCCGATCCGGCAGCACGTGGATTCGGCACCGCGCTGATCGCGGCGCTGACACCGGTGCTGGAGGCCTCCAACGGCCGCGCCTTCCTGTTGTTCGCCTCGCACCGCGCGCTGCGCGAAGCGGCCGAGGCCTTGCGCGGTGCACCGTGGCCACTGTTCGTGCAGGGCGAAGCGCCGCGTGCCACCTTGCTGCAGCGTTTCCGCACGTCCGGCAACGGCGTGCTGCTGGGGTCGGCCAGCTTCCGCGAGGGCGTGGATGTGGTTGGCGATGCCCTGAGTGTGGTGGTGATCGACAAGCTGCCGTTCGCCGCGCCCGACGACCCGGTGTTCGAAGCGCGCCTGGATGCGATCCGCCGCGACGGCGGCAACCCGTTCCGCGACGAACAGCTGCCGCAGGCGGTGATCGCGCTCAAGCAGGGCGTGGGCCGGCTGATCCGCAGCGAGACCGATCGCGGCGTGCTGGTGCTGTGCGACCCACGGCTGGTGAACAAGGGCTACGGCCGCACCTTCATGACGTCGCTGCCGCCGTTTGCGCGCACCCGCGAGATCGGCGATGTGCGCGCGTTCTTTGGCGTCGCCGAGCCGGTGGGCGACAATGGCGTGCTCGCGCTGCCGTTCGGCGACGCCTGAGCGTCCCCTTCCTGCCTGCGGTCCTGCCATGAAAGTCCTCGCGTTCGAGACCTCCACCGAAGCCTGTTCCGTCGCGCTGCACATCGACGGCCGCGTGCTCGAACGCTTCGAACTGGCGCCGCGTCGGCATGCCGAACTGGCGCTGCCGTGGGCCGAACACCTGCTCGCCGAGGCCGGGATCACGCGCCGCCAGCTCGATGCGATCGCGGTCGGCCGTGGCCCGGGCGCGTTCACCGGCGTGCGCCTGGCCATCGGCATCGCGCAAGGCATCGCGCTGGGCCTGGACCTGCCGGTGCTGGCGGTGTCCACGCTGCAGGTACTGGCCTTGCGCGCGCCCGCCGAGGCGAGGCAGGTGCTGGCCTGCATCGATGCGCGCATGGGCGAGGTGTATGCCGGCGTCTTCGCGCGCGATGGCGACACACTGCAGGAGCTGGCAGCGGAAGTGGTGTGCGCACCGCAGGCCTGCGTCGTGCCGGACACGCTGCACCGCTTTGCCGGTGTCGGCAGCGGGTTCGCCGCTGCCGATGCAGTGCTGCAACAGCGGTTCGCAACGCAGCTGACCAGCATTGATGCCGCCGCGTTGCCGCATGCGGCCGACCTGCTCACGCTGGCCGTGCCGGCGCTGCTGCGCGGCGAAGGCGTGGCGCCGGAGCGGGTGGAACCGGCGTACCTGCGCGACAACGTGGCGCTGACCCTGCTCGAGCAGCAGGCCGCACGCGCAGCCAAGGCCGCTGGCGCCGCGCCATGACCGACGCGTTGCAGCGTGCACGTTTCCGCGGTTGCCTGCTGGGCCTGGCGGTGGGCGATGCGCTCGGCACCACGCTGGAATTCTGCGCGCCGGGCAGCTTCACGCCGATCGACGACATGCGCGGCGGCGGCCCGTTCGCACTGCGCGCCGGGCAGTGGACCGACGACACCTCGATGGCCCTGTGCCTGGCGCACAGCCTGCTGTATCGGCAAGGCTTCGACGCCGCCGACCAGATGAACCGCTATTGCAACTGGTACCAGCACGGTTACCTCAGCAGTACCGGCGCCTGCTTCGATATCGGCGCGACCGTGCGGCAGGCGCTGGAGCGCTATCTCGATGGCGGGCCGGCCTTCAGCGGCAGCACCGATCCGCGCTCGGCCGGCAATGGCTCGCTGATGCGGCTGGCGCCGGTGGCGATGTATTACGCGCACCGCCCCGCCGAGCTGGGCGAGCGCGCCGCCGACAGCTCGCGCACCACGCATGCCGCTGACGAAGCGCTGGATGCCTGCCGGCTGTTCGCCTTCCAGTTGCGTGCCGCGCTGCTCGGCAGCCAACGCCAGCAGGTGTTGCAGGCCCGCTGCGAAGGGCTGTCGACACCGGCGCTGCGTGCGTTGTCGGTGCGCGACCATCGGGCGGTTCCCGCCGCCGGGATCCGCGGCACCGGCTACGTGGTCGATGCGCTGTCGGCGGCGCTCTGGTGCTTCGCCACCACCGACACGTTCGCCGATGCGGTGCTGCGTGCGGCCAACCTGGGCGACGATGCCGACACCACCGCGGCCATCTGCGGTCAGCTGGCCGGTGCGTTCCATGGCATCGAGGCAATTCCCGCCGCCTGGCGCGCGCGCGTGCAGGATGCCGACGCCATCATCGACCTGGCCGATCAGCTCTACGCAGCGGCGCAGGTCACCTGAGCTGCACGCACCGCACGCGTCAACGCCGTCTGCCGGGCAGGCATGCCGCAGAAGGACGCGTCCTGGTCGGACGCGCGACAGCTCAACGATCGTCGTGCAGCTCGCCGCCAGGCAGGAACAGCCAGGTGCGGGTGACCTGCAGGATATCCACGTCGTCCTTGGTCCTGGGCAACGGCGGGAACGGCTGTGCCAGCTGCACCACCCGCAGCGCTGCCGCATCCAGGGTCGGGGTGCCGCTGGAGATCAGCACGCGGCTGCTTTCCACGCTGCCGTCGCGGCGCACGCCCACGCTGATCACCACCTTGCCGCCGAGCCGGCGCCGGCGCGCCTCGTCCGGATAGTTGAGGTTGCCGACGCGCTCGGCGCGATCCACCCAGGCACGCAGGTAGTTGGCGTAGGCGTATTCGCGGGTACTGGCCGAGACGAACTTGCGGTTGGGGCGCTTGGCGTATTGCTCCGAGCGCAGATGCACCTCGGCGGCGAGCCGGGCCATTTCCGCGTCGCGTTGCACGCGTTGCGCATCGGTGGGCGAGAGCGGGTCGGTCTGCGGGTTCGGCTGCGCGGTGGGCACGGTCTGCTCGCCGCGGCGACTGGTGACCACGCGGGTCTGGGTCGGGTCCGGCGCCTGCACCGTGGTCGCGCGCTGCGCCTGCGGTGCCAGCCCGCTGCGGTCCTGCGGCACCACGCCGGGCTGGCTGTCGCGCGGGCGTTGCGCGGTGGCGTGATCGCCGCCGCCCTGCTGGTTGGCCTGGGCCAGGAAATCGGCCTGCCTGGGTGTCAGCGGGGTGCTGGTCTGGCTGAAGATCACATCCAGCGTCGGCACCAATGGTGCGTCCTCGCTGACCGCAAACCCCACGCCCAGGATCAGCGCGCCGTGCAGCAGCAGCGAGATCACCAGCGTCGCGGTCAGCCGGCGACGCTCGTCCACGGCAGCCGGCTGTGCCGCGGCCGCGCTCATTGCGCCGCGCCGGCCTCGATCGCGTCGAACAGCAGCCCGGCGATGTTCAGGCCGAACTGCGCATCCAGCTCGCGCACGCAGGTGGGGCTGGTGACGTTGACTTCGGTCAGGTAATCGCCGATCACGTCCAGGCCGACGAAGCGCATGCCGCGGCGGCGCATTTCCGGGCCCACCTGCGCGGCGATCCAGCGGTCGCGCTCGGACAGCGGCCGGCCTTCGCCGCGCCCGCCGGCGGCCAGGTTGCCGCGGAATTCGTCGCCTTGCGGAATGCGGGCCAGGCAGTAGTCCACCGGCTCGCCATCGACCAGCAGGATGCGCTTGTCGCCGGCGGTGATGTCGGGGATGAAGCGCTGCGCCAGGGTCAGCTTGCGATTGCCGTCGGTCAGCGTTTCCAGGATCACGTTGAGATTGGGGTCGCCGGTACCGCTACGGAAGATCGAGCGCCCGCCCATGCCGTCCAGCGGCTTGAGCACGGCCTGGCCGTGTTCGAGCACGAAGGCCTTCAATGCCGCCGCATCGCGGCTGACCAGGGTCGGCGGGCAGCACTGCGGAAACAGCAGCGCGGCCAGCTTCTCGTTGTAGTCGCGCAGGCCCTGCGGGTCGTTGACCACCTGCGCGCCGGCGCGCTGGGCCACGCTCAGTACCTGGGTGTCGTAGATGAACTCCGCATCCACCGGCGGGTCCTTGCGCATCAGCACCACCTGGCCGGGACCGAATGCCAGCTCGGCGAACTCGCCCAGGGTGAACCAGCCGGTCGTGTCCTCGCGCACGCTCAGCGGCGCGACCTGCGCCACCGCGCGTCCCTCGCGCAAGCTGAGTCCGCCGGGGCGCACATACTGCAGGCGGTGACCACGCCGCTGCGCTTCCAGCAACATGGCGAAGGTGGTGTCTTTGGCGATCTTGATGGAGGCGATGGGATCCATCACCACGACGACGTCGAGCGACATGGGCAGCTAAACCTTTAGAACAGGCTGCCGATGGTAACTTCAAGCGGTGGGCGATGGCGCGCCCGGCCGGTCGTGGATGCGCGACTTGCCGGCCGACCCGCAGCCGTCCACAGTCGGAACGTCCGCCTGGCGGGCCCCCGGCAACGCACCCTTGACAGTCAATGCGGGTCTTGGGATATACATGTCGTTTCGCAGCGACGCCGGAAGGGAAGAAGCGTCGCGCGTCCGGGGATATTTGCATGACTGAAAACATGGCTGCGGGTGGGGAACTCGCAGGACTGAAGGTGATGGTGATCGATGATTCGAAGACCATTCGCCGCACCGCCGAAACGCTGCTGAAGCGGGAAGGCTGTGAAGTAGTGACGGCGACCGATGGTTTCGAGGCACTGGCCAAGATTGCCGACCAGCAACCTCAGATCATTTTTGTCGACATCATGATGCCGCGCCTGGATGGGTACCAGACGTGCGCGTTGATCAAGGGCAACCAGCTCTTCAAGTCGACGCCGGTGATCATGCTGTCGTCCAAGGACGGCCTGTTCGACAAGGCACGCGGCCGCATCGTCGGCTCCGAGCAATATCTGACCAAGCCGTTCACACGTGAAGAACTACTGAGCGCGATTCGCACGTACGTCCACGCCTGACCAGGGGGAAAGGCAACATGGCTCGAATTATATTGATCGAGGACTCGCCCACCGACAGGGCAGTCTTCAGTCAATGGCTGGAAAAAGCAGGCCATACGGTCGTCGCCACCGACAATGCCGAGGAGGGACTTGCGCTGATTCGCAGCCAGGCGCCCGATCTGGTGCTGATGGACGTGGTGCTGCCCGGCATGAGTGGCTTCCAGGCAACGCGTGCATTGGCGCGCGACCAGGCCACCAAGGACATCCCGGTGCTGCTGGTCAGCACCAAGGGCATGGAAACCGACAAGGCCTGGGGGTTGCGACAAGGTGCCAGCGACTACATCGTCAAGCCGCCGCGCGAAGACGACCTGATCGCCCGCATCAAACAACTGGTGCGTTGATGCGTTCTCCATTCGACATTCTCGAAGACTACGAGCGTCGTAGCCTTGCGCACGCCACGCCGCTGCCGGAACGCCAGTTCTCGGCCGATATCTGGCGCGGCGTCGGTTATCGCGTCGGTACCCGGCGGCTGGTCTCGGATTTCCGCGAAGTCGCGGAAATCGTGCCGATGCCGCCGGTCACGCCGGTGCCGGGCGCCCAGCCCTGGCTGCTGGGCGTGGGCAACCTGCGCGGCAACCTGTTCCCGGTGATCGATCTGAAGCAGTTCCTGGAGGGCCGGCGGACGGTGCTGCAGGAAGGCCAGCGCGTGCTGATCATGCGCCAGAGCGGCGGCGACGTCGCGCTGACCATCGACGAGCTGTACGGCCAGCGCAGCTTCGAGCAGGCCCAGGCGGTCGAACCCGGCGAGCTGGCACAAGGCCGCTACGCCCACTTCATCGACCGTGCCTTCCGCAACGAGACGCAGGACTGGGGTGTGTTCTCCCTGGCGTTGCTGTCGCGCACCCCTGAATTCCGGCAGGCCGCGGCCTAAGCCGCGACCCCGCCACGTCATACAGATCGAGGTCGAACCATGAGTACCGCCCCGGACGCCCGCAAGACCAACAAGCTCGGCAGCGTCAGCACCAGCTTCTGGCTTGGTTTGCTGGTGTTGTCGATGATCGTGTTCGGCGCCAATACCGGTGTCGCCACCTGGCAGGGCAGTCGCCTGGCCGGTGCCGGTACCGGTGCGGCCGATCTGCAGGTGCTGTCGCAGCAGCTGGCCAACCAGGGCCGCGAAGCGGTGTCCGGCGACCCGAAGGCGTTTGCCGCGTTCAAGGAGACCAAGGGCCGCATCGACAGCACGGTCAGCGAACTGGATGGCCGCTACGGCAAGGAAGGCTCGGTCGCCAGCGCGATGGCCCAGCTCAAGGCGACCTGGGTGCCGCTGAGCAAGAACGCCGACCAGATCATCGCCAGCGAACCGGCGGTGCTCGGCCTGTCCGGCAACGCCGAACGCTTCTCCGGCAGCGTGCCGCAGTTGCAGGCGCAGTTGAACGAAGTGGTGCGCGCGATGACGGTCAGCGGCGCGCCCGCGGCACAGATCTACAACACGCTGCAGCAGGTCGTGGTCGCCGGCACCATGGCGCGCCGGGTGACCGAAATGCGCGCCGGTGGCGCCAATGCCGCCGCCTCCGGCGATGCGCTGGCGCGCGACGCGGTGGTGTTCACGCAGATGCTCGAAGGCCTGCGCGCAGGCAACGACGAGCTGGGCATCGCCGCGGTGCGCAACCCGGCCGCGCTGTCGGCGCTGGAGCAGTCGCAGGCGCAGTGGGCGACGATGAAGAAGGACGTCGACGCCATCCTGGCCAGCTCGCGTAACCTGTTCGCCGCGCAGTCCTCGGCCGCCGCGCTGACCGCCGGCTCGAACAAGATGCTCGACGACAGCAAGAAGCTGTTCGATGCGTTCTCGGCATTCGGCTCGGTGCGCGACACGCGCCTGTTTCCGAACTTCTGGCTGGGCGTGGTGTCCGGCCTGCTGGCGTTGCTGGCCATCATCGGTTTCGTCTGGAGCTCGGTGCGGGTGCGCTCGCGCGAGCAGGACGTGCGTTACCAGGCGCAGGTGGAATTCAACAGCCGCAACCAGCAGGCGATCATGCGGCTGCTGGACGAAATCAGCTCGCTCGGTGAGGGCGACCTGACGGTCAAGGCCTCGGTGACCGAGGACATGACCGGCGCGATTGCAGACGCCATCAACTACGCCGTGGACGAGTTGCGCCACCTGGTGACCACCATCAACGACACCTCGGCCAAGGTCGCCGTGTCGACCCAGGAAACCCAGGCCACGGCGATGCAGCTGGCCGACGCGGCGGGACAGCAGGCCAACCAGATCACCACCGCCTCCGAGCGCATCAGCGAAATCGCCGCCAGCATCGAACAGGTCTCGCGCAACTCCACCGAGTCGGCCGAAGTGGCGCAGCGCTCTGTGGTGATCGCCGCCGAGGGTGCCGGGGTGGTGCGCGAGACGATCCAGGGCATGGACCAGATCCGCGACCAGATCCAGGAAACCTCCAAGCGCATCAAGCGCCTGGGCGAATCCTCGCAGGAGATCGGCTCGATCGTGGAACTGATCAACGACATTTCCGAGCAGACCAACATCCTGGCGCTCAACGCCGCGGTGCAGGCCGCCTCGGCGGGCGAGGCCGGCCGCGGTTTCGCGGTGGTGGCCGACGAAGTGCAGCGCCTGGCCGAACGCACCTCCGGCGCGACCCGGCGGATCGAAGGCCTGGTGCAGACCATTCAGGCCGATACCAACGAGGCGGTCAGCTCGATGGAGCAGACCACCTCCGAAGTGGTGTCCGGTGCACGCCTGGCCGAAGACGCCGGCACCGCGCTGACCGAAATCGAGCGCGTGTCCAACGCCTTGAACAACCTGATCAAGAACATCTCCATCGCCGCGCACCAGCAGTCGGCCGCAGCGACGGACATCACGCAGACCATGGGCGTGATCCGTCAGATCACCAGCCAGACGTCGCAGGGTGCGGAACAGACGGCCGAGTCGATCGGCAACCTGGCTCAGCTCGCTGCCGATCTGCGCCGTTCGGTCGCCGACTTCAAACTGCCGGCGTGAGCACGACGCGGAACGGGAAAGGATCAGCAGATGGCGCGTAGTCGCATGACGTCGATGCAGGAACAGACCGGTGGCCGCCCTGGCGGTACCCCGGCCGTAGGCAGGGGGCTGCAATGAGTGCGCTTCGCGATGCGATGAGTCACGCCGCGCTGGGCTGGGTCAAGCCGGAGCTGGACGAAACCTTGCGCCAGGCGCGCAACGAGATCGAGTACTTTGCCGAAGAACCGTCCGACACCAGTCGGATGCGCTTCTGCGCCGGCTATCTGCACCAGGTGCAGGGCACCTTGCGCATGGTCGAGTTGTACGCCCCGGCGATGGTGGCCGAAGAGCTGGAGCTGCTGGCCCAGGCCGTGCAGGTCGGCGAGGTGGCCGACCGCGACGAAGCCTGCGCCATGCTGATGCGCGGCACCGTGCTGCTGCCCGATTACCTGGAGCGCCTGCAGAACGGTCACCGCGATATCCCGATCGTGCTGCTGCCGCTGCTCAACGAGATCCGCGCCACCCGTGGCGAGCCGGGCCTCAGCGAGAGCGTGCTGTTTGCCTTCGATCCGCAGGCCGGCGTCGCCACCGAGGCCGAGCTGGACCATGCCCGCGGCAGTCTGAGCGGACGCAATCGCGAGTTGCTCGACACCGTCGGCAACGCGGTCAAGGAGGAATTGCTGCGCGTCAAGGATGCGCTGGACTTGCACCTGCGCACCGGCGGCGAGATCGCCGAACTGCAGACCCAGGTCAAGGATCTGGGCAGCGTCGCCGACACGCTGGGCATGATGGGCCTGGGCGTGGCGCGCAACGTGGTCGTGCAGCAGCGCGATGCGCTGGCGCGCGTGGTCGACGGCCAGGTGCAGATGGACGAAGGCGTGCTGCTGGACATCGCCGGCGCGCTGCTCTATGTCGATGCCTCGCTGGATGACCAGGTCGCCAGCCTCGGCGCCGATGTGGGCGACGGCAACGAAGCCAGCAACAGCGCCACGTCGTCGGAAGTGCGGCGCACGGTGGACGTGCTGGCGCAGGAGGCGATCGCCAATTTCGGTGCGGCGCGCGAGCATTTCGTCGCCTTCATCGAGACCAACTGGGACCACGCGCGCCTGACCGATGTGCCGCATCTGCTCGGCGAAGTCGGCGGTGCCCTGCGCATCCTCGAACTGCCACAGGCGGCCGACTATCTGGAAGGCGTGCGCCGCTATGTCGACCTGGAACTGATCGGCAAGCAGCGCGTGCCCAGCGGTCGCCAGCTGGACACCCTGGCCGACGCGATGGCCAGCCTGGAGTACTACCTGGAAGCCCTGCGCGAGCGCCGTCCCGGCCGCGAAGAGATCCTGGACATCACCCGCAACAGCCTGGAGACGCTGCGCTACTGGCCGCTGCCCTCGGGCCAGCCGTCCGACCTGCCGGTCGGTGCCGACCAGCCGGGCCACGTGGCCGAGCCGCAGCCACCGGCCGCATCGCTCGCACAGCAAGCCGGTGCCCCGGCGGCGGCCAACGACGCCGCACCGACGCCGTCGCTGGAATGGGCCAACGAAACCGTGGTCGAGGCGCCGTTTGCCGCCAGCGTGGTGCACGACACCGGCGCTGCCGCCACCGATACGGTGTTCTCGTTCGACCCGGTCGCCGCCGAGGAAACCGTCTCCGGCCAGGCGCACGTGCCGTTTACGGTGGCACCGCTGGACCTGTCCGACGATGGCGCGCAGGCGCCCGGCGACTGGCAGCTGGAAACCACCGAGCAGGCCGCACCGATCGCCACGTCCGTGTTCGACCCGGTGTCGGCCGAGCAGGACGGCAGCGTGTCGGCCGATGCCGCGCAGGTCAGCTACACCGTGGACCTGAGTGCGCTGGAGCAGGACGACAGCGCCACGCCGGCGGTAGCCGAACCGGCGCCGCTGCAGATCGAGCAGATCGCGTTGCCGGGCGATGCCGACCAGACCGAGGCACCGCTGGATTTCATCGCGCAGGCCGGAAACGGCCGCGCGCAGACCAGCATCGACGATGCGTTCTCGCCGCCACCGTTTCCGCCCGTCGCGCCGCAGGAGCCGGCCGACCCGTTCGTCGAATCCGTGCCCGAACCGCAGCCGGCCCCGGCCGACGACGCCGCCGGGCAGGGCACCGCGCGCGTGCAGCAGGCGGTTGTCAGCGAGTTCGAACTGGACGCCGCATCGACGGCGTTCCTGGCCCAGCTCGACGCAGCCGCCGCGCAGTTCGAGGTGGAGCGTCCGCAGGCAGCGCAGGCGCCCGATGCCGACGCCCAGGCTGCGAAGGCAGCGCCCGGGCCGGCCATGAGCGAACCGCTCCAGGCCGGTGCTGGTGCCGAGGCCGGCATCTTCGGCGGCTTTGGCGACAGCGATATCGACGACGATATCCGCGACGTGTTCCTGGAGGAATTCGACGAAGAACTGGTCAACCTTGGCCAACTGCTACCGGTATGGCGTGCCGCGCCGCATAGCCAGGACAACCTGCGCCCGATCCGCCGCGTCTTCCACACCTTGAAGGGCAGCGGCCGTCTGGTTGGTGCGCACGTGCTCGGCGAGTTCAGCTGGAAGATCGAGAGCATGCTCAATCGCGTGCTCGACAATTCGCGGCCGGCCAGCCCGGCGGTGGTGGCGATGGTCGAGCTGGCCTACGAGGTGCTGCCGCAGTTCAACGCCGCCTTGCGCGACCAGGGCCGCATCAGCGCCGACCTGCCGGCCATCCAGGCAGTTGCCGAGCGCGTGGCCGCAGGCGAAGAGGCCTATTACGTGGCCGCACCGGCGATGCCGGTGGCGGCGGAGCTCGCCTTCGTTCCGGCAGCGGCGGGCATGTTCGCTGCGAGCGGCGGCACACCGGCGTCGGTGGACAGCGTGCTGCGCGAGATCCTGGAAGCCGAAGTCGCCACCCATCTGGACACCGTCAACGCGTGGCTGCAGGCTTGCCAGGCCGAGCCGCAGTTGGCGAGCGAAGAATTGCTGCGCGCCGTGCACACCATGAGTGGCGCGTTTGCGATGACCGACGTGCCGGAAATCACGCTGGTGACCACGCCGGCGGAGAGCTATGTCAAGCGTCTGCTCGCCGCCTCGCTCACCCCGTCGCAGGAGGGCATCGACGCCATTGCCGCAACGGCGGCGGCAATCGCCACCACCGTGACCGCCCTGCGCGCCGATGCGCCGTTGATTCCGTCGTTTGCGCCGTTGACCGAGCGCCTGCGCGCGCTGGTGGAGACGCTGCCGGAAGCGCAGTGGCCACCGCAGGCGTTCCTGGACGAGCTGGAGGATCTGGAGGCGCCGGGCGAGACGGCCGTCGGCAGCGAATCGGCGGTCGAGCTGACCGGTGCGCAGGACCTGTCGCCGTATCTGGACGCCAGTGCACTGCCGTCGGATGCGACCGATACCGGCGCGCCCGTGCATGCCGCCGATGACGCGGCGCAGGATGCCGCAGCGCCCGCCGACGCCGACGCAGCGATTGCGGTGGACGAACTGGCCGAGGCCGAGGCCGAAGACACCTCGGCGCTTGCGCTGGAAGCACCGGCACCACACGACGAGGCGCAAGCGGCTGACGTTGCTGCGCCGGAGCAGGAGCAGGGCGCCGATTCGCTCGAGGCCGCGCAGGCGGCGGCCGCGGATGCGCGCACATCCGAGGCGGTCACCGGGCAGGCCGTCGACGCGTTGCACGGCGATGCTGTCCAGCACCAGCACACAGGCGACGCCGAAGCCGCGTCGCCTGGCACCGATGCGCACGACACGCCGGCCGATGAGCCGGTAGTCGACGCCGATGCCTGGGATGCGACCGGACTGCAGCAGGCCGGCGGTGTCGATGCGGTGTCGCACGAGCCAGCAGGCGACGTGCCCGGAGCAAGCGAGCACGTGGCCGTGGACGAGCTGTCCGACGCGGAAGCCGCATTGGGTGAGACGCAGACGCTCGCCACGCCGGACGCCGGGCAGGTCGATGCCGAGCGCGCAGACGCCGGGCAGCAGTGGCCGGGCGAGCACGCGGCCGTGCACGACCAGCAGGATCAGTACGACGGCAACGTCACCGCACATGCCGAGGCAGGGGCGGGTGATGGCGTAGCGTCCACCGACGACGCGCCTGTCGAGACCATCGAAGCATTGGAAGCGGTGCGCGCGCAGGCCCCGTTGGCCGACCAGACGCATGCGGAGACGAACGAAGACTGGACGCCGGACACCGCGGCGCCGGATGGCGGATCGACCGAGCAGGGCGACCATGCTTCCGCGCCGCACGAGGATGACGCCGCCGCGCAGGCCCAACACGCGCAGCTGCCTGTCGACGAGGCAGCGCAGCACGACGCTGCCGTGTTGCCGCACGCTGCCGACGCGCACGTTGGCGGACAGCAGCAGGTGGAAGACACTGCGCGGTCGGGCGAGCAGGCGTCTGCCGGACAGCACGCCCCGTTGGACGAGCCGGTGTACCTGCAGGAACCTGCGCATGCGTACGAGCCGGCGCAGTCGGAAGCGCACGTCGATTCGGGTGAGCAGGAGCGCGTGGACGGACAAGCGCATGCGCATGCCGATGAAATCGAGCACGTTGCAGAAGAGGATGACGCTGCGGCAGCGCAGCAGACGGCAGAGGCAGAGCAGACTGCAGAAGCAGAACAGTCCGCAGACGCAGACCACGCTGCAGACGTACAGCAGGCTGCCGAAGCGCTACCCGAACACACCATCGAGTCGGTGCAGGCCTTCGAGATGGCGCAGGTCGCCGACCAGGTCGAAGAGACCGGCGATCCGCAATCGGAAACTGCACCGGAGCTGCAGTCGGACCTCGTTGCTGATGCGGATGCGGATGCGCAAGCCGATGCCGATGCGGAGGTCCACGCGCAGCATCCAGACGCAGACGCAGACGCAGACGCAGACGCAACACTCGGCGCGACTACCGCAACCGATCCTGCCGAGCATCACGAACACGTCGAGCAAGTTGAAGGCGTTGGGCAAACCGAACACGTCGAATACGTCGAGCATCTGGAGCCCGGCGAACCCGGCGACTCCCCAAGCGAACCCGAAGACGCCGCAGCCGTGGCCTTCAGCGCGCCGGTGGAAGACGCCGCGGCGGCCGAGACCACCGCCAACGCTGTGGGCGCAGCCTTCGATACCGGCCCGCTCAACTTCGACCAGCTCGATGGCGAACTGGTCGACATCTTCGTCGAGGAAGGCCGCGACCTGCTGGACCATTGCGATGGTCTGATCGCCCGCATGCGCGAAGTGCCGGAAGACCGCGAGGTCCTCAACGGACTGCAGCGCGACCTGCACACGCTCAAGGGCGGCGCGCGCATGGCCGGCATCAATGCCATCGGCGATCTCGGCCATGCGATCGAGTCGCTGCTCGAAGCAGTGGCGGCCAACCGGACCGACATCGACCGCGACGACGTGCGCCTGTTCGAGCGCGGCTTCGATCGCCTGCATCAGCTGTTGACCCGCACCGGCATGCACCGCGCCGTGGCGATGCCGACTGATCTGGTGGACGCCTTCGAAACCCGCACCCGTGGCCGCAATGCCGCAGAGCCCAGCGACGCCGATGTGCGCGCGATCGCCAGGGCATCGGTGGAGCCGGCACCGCTGTCGGCGCCGGTGCCGGTCGAGGGCCAGAGCGAGGACGACTTCCTGCCGCGCGTGCAGCAGGAGCAGGTGCGCGTGCGTGCCGACCTGCTCGACCGCCTGGTCAACCACGCCGGCGAAGTGGCGATCTACCGTTCGCGGCTGGAACAGCAGATGGGCGCCTTCCGCGGCGCCATGGGCGAACTGGATCGCACCAACGCCCGTCTGCGCGACCAGCTGCGGCGTCTGGATCTGGAAACCGAAGCACAGATCGTGGCGCGCTATCAGCGTGAGCAGGACCAGGGCGACCGCACCTTCGATCCGCTGGAACTGGACCGCTTCTCCACCCTGCAGCAGCTCAGCCGCGCGCTGAACGAATCGGCCGCAGACTTGGGCGGTCTGCAGGGCGTGCTGGAAGATCTCTCGCGTCAATACGACGGCCTGCTGCAACAGCAGTCGCGCGTCAGCTCCGAGCTGCAGGACGGCCTGATGCGCGCGCGCATGGTGCCGTTCGACGGTCTGGTGCCGCGCCTGCGTCGGGTGGTCCGCCAGGCCGCGACCGATACCGGCAAGCAGGTGCATCTGCTGCTGGAAGGCACCCAGGGCGAACTGGATCGCAACGTGCTCGATCGCATGGTCGCGCCGCTGGAACACATGCTGCGCAACTCGGTGGCGCATGGCCTGGAAGCGCCGGAGCAACGGCGCGACGCAGGCAAGCCGGAAGAGGGCAGCATCGCGATCCGCCTGCGCCGCGAAGGCTCGGAAATCGTGCTGGAAGTGGCCGACGACGGCGCCGGGCTGGATCGCGAGGCGATCCGTCGCCGCGGCGAGCAGCGCGGCCTGATCGAACCCGGCCAGGAGCTCAGCGAGGCCGAGCTGGACGGGCTGATCTTCGCCTCCGGCTTCAGCACCTCCGAGCAGGTCAGCCAGCTGGCCGGCCGTGGCGTGGGCATGGACGTGGTGCGCAACGAAGTGCGTCAGCTCGGCGGCTCGGTGGACATCCACTCGGTGCGCGGCCAGGGCGTGACCTTCACCTTGCGCCTGCCGCAGACGCTGGCGGTCACCCAGGCGGTGTTCGTGCGCATCGGCGACACCACCTTTGCGGTGCCGGTGGGGTCGGTCAGCGGTATCGGCCGCATCTCGCGCAGCCGTTACGAGTCGGGCGAGGGTGGCTACCACTACGCCGGCGAAGAGTACGTGCTGCACGATCTCGGCTCGCTGGTCGGCCAGGCCGCCGCGCGTGCTGATGGCCAGGCGCAGGTGCCGTTGCTGCTGGTGCGCGCGGGCGACCTGCGTGCGGCGGTGGCGATCGACCAGGTACTGGGCAACCGCGAAATCGTGGTCAAGCCGGTGGGCCTGCAGATCGCCTCGGTACCGGGCATCTACGGTGCCACCATCACCGGCGATGGCCGCGTGGTGGTGATCCTGGACGTGGCCCCGCTGGTGCGTCGCTATCTCAGCCAGCCGGCGCGTCCGGCGCCGGAAACCCCGGCCGAATCGCAGCGCCAGGTGCCGTTGGTGATGGTGGTGGACGATTCGCTGACCATGCGCAAGGTCACCAGCCGCGTGCTGGAACGCCACAATCTGGATGTGACCACCGCACGCGATGGTGTCGAGGCACTGGAACTGCTCCAGGAGCGCGTGCCCGACCTGATGCTGCTGGACATCGAAATGCCGCGCATGGACGGCTACGAGCTGGCGACCGCGATGCGGGCCGACCCGCGCTTCAAGGCGGTGCCGATCGTGATGATCACCTCGCGCAGCGGCGAGAAGCATCGCCAGCGCGCCTTCGAGATCGGCGTGCAGCGTTACCTGGGCAAGCCTTACCAGGAGTTGGATCTGATGCGAAACGTGTATGACCTGCTGGGGATCGCCCGTGTCCGAGACTAATGGCGCAATGGGAACTCCGGTCGCCCTGCTGGGCCGGCCCGGGCAGGCGCGCGAGCGCCTGCGTGAAGCGCTCGGCCTGGCCGGCGCCCACGTAGTGCTGGAAGACGAGCCGGCGGCGGTGGACGTACAAATGCTGCGCGATGCCGAGCCGGTGGCGGTGCTGGTTGCGCTGGAGCCGTCGATCGAAGACGCGCTCGAAGCCCTGGAGCCGGCCTTCAACATGCCCGGCGTCACGGTGATCTTCGACGAGGCCGAGCTGACCGTGCGCCGCGAGGGCTGGGAAGCGCAGCGCTGGGTGCGCCATCTGGCCGCCAAGCTGCATGGCCATGCCGACGTATTGCCGCCAGGCACCGAGAGCGAGCCGTCGCTGCATCCGGAACCGGGCCTGGAACTGGCGCCGCGGCAGCACTCGGACCTGCAGCTGGACCAACACCTGCAGGCAGCTGCGCACGCGTTCGACAGCGTGCCCGGCGATGCCTTGTTCGCGCGTGGCGCGGGCACGTCCGAGGCCGCAGCGGCGGCGGACAAACCGGCCCTGACGCTGGGCGATTCCAGCACCTGGGGCCTGGTCGACGAGGTCGCGGTGGTGGTGCGCCCGCGCGCCGAATTGAACATAGATGCGCTGTCGACCGGCGGGCTGTCGCTGGTGGAGCTGGATCAGGTCGGTACGACCACCGGTGCGGTGCTGGTGCTGGCCGGCATCGGCGGCCCGGATGCGATCCGCCGCCTGCTGTCCGCGCTGCCGCCGGAGTTTCCGCGCGCCGTGCTGGTGCGCATGACCCTGGATGGCGGCCAGTACGGCAACCTGGTGCGGCAGATGGGACGCGTGTCGGCGTTGCCGGTCGACCTGGGCGAAGCCGGCCAGGTGATTACGCCGGGCAGGGTCTATGTGCTGTCCGACGATATCGGCGTGCAGCACCATGACGGCGCGCTGGCATTCGTCGCGCAGGCCGATCCGGCCGGACTGGTGGCCGCGTTGCCGCCGGCCGACAGTGCGGTGCTGATGCTCAGCGGCGCCAACGAGGCGCTGGTCGAGCCAGCGCTGGCGCTGGCCGAGCAGGGCGGCTGGCTGGCGGGTCAATCCGCCGACGGCTGCTACGACCCGGCCGCGGCGGCACGTCTGGCGCGCCAGGGCATTCTGACCGGCGACCCTGCGCAGTTGGCGCGGGCGTTGGCACAGCGCTGGCCGGCGTAAGCCGGGCGCTTCCTCTCAAGATCGGAACAGGTGCGATGAGCTACGCCAACAATGACGAAATCCGCGGCGTCCTGATCCAGGCCGGTAGCGAGCGCGTGCTGCTGCCCAACGCCACGGTGGCCGAGGTGATGTCGCGGGTGGCGGTCGAGCCGATGGCGGAGATGCCGCGCTGGGTGGTCGGGCGCATCGACTGGTATGGCTGGAAGGTGCCGCTGCTGTCGTTCGCGCGTCTGAGCGGCATGGGCGACGAGCCGACCGCGGTCAACAACAAGGTGATCGTGCTCAAGGCCTTGGGCGGCAATCCGGCGCTGCCGTACTTCGCCTTGCTCACCGCTTCGTTCCCGCAGCTGATCTCGGTGCCGCGCGATGGCCTGCTGGCCGATGCGTCCGAAGATGCGCTGCCCGACGGCGTGCACATGCGCGTGCTGCTGGGCGAGCAGAGCGCATTGCTGCCGAACCTGGACGCGATCGAAGCGCAGCTTGCGCAGGCGCTGGCGGCGCTTGCCGCGTAACACGCCGCTACCGGACGACGACACTGCCGGCTTGCCGGCGATGTCGCGATGAAGGGCGGGATGGGCGCAGCAACGGCCAGGCGGGCATTGCCGTTGCTGGGTGCAATGGGTGCCGGCATGGCCGATGCCTGAGATCTCTTGCTGCCTGTGGGCGGCCGTTAGCGGGGGCGTGATCTGTATGCGTCAGCCTGATCCACACAGCACGCATGCCGCGCGCACGGCGCGACCGCGGCCGTGACGAGCCTTCCCGTCTTCGCACCCGTCCAGCACGCCGACGGTGTGATGCTGTGCGATCTGGCCGTCGTCGATCCGGCGGCGATGGCCGACTACCACAGCCGTAATCGCGCGCATCTGGCCGCTGCGATGCCGCTGCGGCCGCCGGCCTTCTACACCACCGACGGCTGGCGTCGGCTGAGCATCGCCTACCGCACCGCAGTGCCCGGCGAGCGCGAATTGCAACTGGTGTTGCTGCGCGAGGCGCAGGTGATCGGCACGGTCGGCCTCACCCAGATCCAGCGCGGTGCCTTCCAGGGCTGTCATCTGGGTTACGGCCTGGATGCGCAGCAGCAGGGGCGCGGCTTGATCCAGTGGGCGGCCACGCAGGGCATCGCATTTGCGTTCGGCCCGCTTGGCCTGCACCGGGTGATGGCGCAATACGTCCCCGACAATCTGCGCAGTGCGCGCGTGCTGCAACGGCTGGGCTTTCAGATCGAAGGCTATGCGCGCCGTTATCTGCAATTGAACGGCGTCTGGCGCGACCATGTGTTGACCAGCAGGTTGCGCGATGACGCTGACGCCTGTGGCGGGTGAGTCTTTTCGCCCCTGATCGTGGGGGCGGCCCGGCTGCGGCGCGCATGCAGCAGGCCCGACGCAGCGCTGGTTGTGCGCGGATCCGCAGCCGACAGCGCCGCAAGGCGGTTTATCCGCGCGCGGCGCTGCCGCATGATGCAAGGCTGTCGCCGCGCAGTGCGGCTGCCTGTTTTCTTCCTGCATGGAGTTCGCCCGGATGATCCAACGTCGTCACTTCCTCAAGAGCGCCACGCTTGGTGCGATCGCTTCCGGCCTGGCCGGGTGGGGCGCGCGTGCGCAGGCGGCCGTCGGTGCCGGCACGGGCGGACGCGTTGCCGCGCTGCCGCCCGGCGCGGCGCGGGTGATTTCCACCTGGGATTTCGGCATTGCCGCCAACCAGGCAGCCTGGAACATCCTCGGCAATGGCGGTATCGCACTGGATGCGGTGGAAGCGGGCGTGCGCGTGCCCGAAGCGGACCCGAGCAATCCCACGGTCGGCCTGGGCGGCTATCCGGACCGCGACGGGCGGGTGACGCTGGACGCCTGCATCATGGATCACCTGGGCAATTGCGGCGCGGTGGCATCGCTGGAAGACGTGGTGCACGCGATCTCGGTGGCACGCGCGGTGATGGAAAAGACCCCGCATGTGATGCTGGTTGGCGATGGCGCGCGGCAGTTCGCGCTGGAACAGGGCTTTCCGCAGACCAAGCTGCTCACGCCCAGCTCCGAAGCGGCGTGGAAAGAGTGGTTGAAGACCTCCAAGTATTCGCCGGAAGCCAATATCGAAAACCGCGCCTGGCGTGATGCCAAGCTTCCGGGCGGCAAGGACAACCACGACACCATCGGCATGCTGGCGCTGGATGCGCACGGCAACCTGTCCGGCGCGTGCACCACCAGCGGCATGGCGTGGAAGATGCACGGCCGGGTCGGCGACAGCCCGATCATCGGTGCAGGCCTGTACGTGGACAACGAGGTGGGCGGCGCGACCTCGACCGGCGTCGGCGAAGAGGTGATCCGCAATGTCGGCAGTTTCGCAGTGGTGGAAATGATGCGCCAGGGCAAGTCGCCGGCCGATGCCTGCCGCGAGGTGGTGATGCGGCTGATCCGGCGCAAGCCCGAACTCACCCGCACCTTGCAGGTCGGATTTCTGGCGATGAACAAGCGCGGCGAGGTGGGGGCGTTCGCGATCCAGAAGGGTTTCAGTTATGCGGTCTGCGATGCGCAGCGGCAGGACCTGCTGGTGCCCGGCGAAAGCCACTACACCACCGAGCCTGCGGCATGAGCGTGTCGGGGCTGGAGGTGGCCGCCGATTCGGTGGGTTCGGCATTGGCGGCGCAGGAAGGTGGTGCGATGCGGGTCGAGCTCTGCGGCGGCCTGGACGGCGGCGGGCTGACGCCCTCGTTCGGCACGCTGGCGGTGGTGCGTGAGCGGTTGCAGATTCCGCTGTATGTGTTGATCCGTCCGCGCGTGGGCGATTTCGTCTTCGATGCGGCGGAGGTCGAGGTGATGCGGCGCGATGTGGAGCAGTGCGTGCGGCTGGGCTGCGATGGCGTGGTGTTGGGCGCGCTGGATCCGCATGGGCAGGTCGACATGGGCACGATGCGGGTGTTGATCGCTGCGGCCGGGTCGCTGGGTGTGACCTTCCACCGTGCGATCGACGTCAGCGCCGATCCGGCGCGTGCGCTGGAAGATGCGATCGCGCTGGGGTGCGAGCGCGTGCTGACCTCCGGTGCGCGTGCGAGCGCGCTGGAAGGGATCGACACCATCGCAGCGCTGGTGCAGCAGGCGGGCGACCGTATCAGCATCATGCCGGGTGCGGGCGTGTCCGAAAGCAACGTGCTTGCGCTCCGTAACGGCACGGGAGCGCGCGAGTTCCATGCCTCCTCACGCGGGCCGGTTGCGGCGCAGGTGCATGCGCCGCATGCGTACATCTCCGACCTGGGTGGCGATTACCAGCGTACCGATGTGGCGCGCGTGCGGCGGATTGTGGGGTTGTTGCAGGAGCTGTGAGGCGCTGTGTCCCGATGGTGGAGCATGTGATCCGCGACCTCTTTGCACGCTGTGGCTGGCAATTCCAGGTGAAGTGAAGACGTGGCATGGGATCTGTAGTTTGGCTGCCAGGTCCTCGACCAATCAGGCTTTGTTGCGTTGAAACGGCGGCAACGCTCAGGAGCATGTTGTGTTGAGCTCAGACGGGGCACTGTGGAAGAAGCGAACGCAACGCGTTTGATCTGCTGCTTCGTTGCAGGGCCCTCGCCCGCCCACCATCGCGGGACACGCCGCAAGTACGTCCATGTAGGCTCCGGCGCGGCATCCATGCCGCTCAGGGTCCCGCGACGGTGAGCGGGCAAGGACCGGTCGGAATGGTCGGTGTGCGTGGACAAGCGCAGGAGCGGCGGTCGGCGAGTTGCTTGTGCAGTTCCATCAGTGCACGACCAACGTAGGAGGCGCGATGTCCTTGCCGGTTCCGGGACCCTTGGCGGCATGGATGCCGCCGCAGAGCCTCCAGGGACGGATTCACGGCGTGTCCCGTATGTGATGAGGGCGCCGTGCCCTCGACCGTTCGATCTACTGCGCACTTTCCGGCAATGACTGCGGCGATCTCGTGTCATCTGCCTCGTTGCCAAGGCGTGTCGGATCCAGGACGACATGCTTGATGCGTTGGCGCTTCCAGGTGTAGCTGATATGGACCAGCCCATCGCGGGTCTGGATCACCGCCGGATAGGAGAACTCGTCCTTTGCGCTGTGTTCCAGCGTGAGGGCGCGTTGCCAGTGCACGCCATCGGCTGATAGCGCCACCGCAAGCGTGCCGCGACCGTCCCACCAGTGCTTGCCGGCGATGCCGGGGTTGTAGACCAGCAGGGCGCGGCCGTCGCGCAGCATCACCGCGTCGGTGCCGGCGTTGGGATTCTCCACGGCCAGCAACTGCATCGGTTGCCAGTGCAGGCTGCCGTCATTGGAGAACGTACTGAACACCTTGTCCTGCTGGCTGCGCCCGAGCACCTGTACGCGCCCGTCCGCATGTAGCAGGACGCTGGGCTGGATCGCGCCGATCACCGCCGGATCATTGAGCGGCATGCCGCGTTGCCAATGCGCGCCGTCGTCGTCGCTCCATTCCAGATGCGCGCGCCAGCCACGGTCTTCGCTGCTGCTGGGCGAAAGGATGCGTCCGTTCGGTAATTGCACCGGCTTGTTCTTGATCGGGCCGAGGATGCCGTCGGGCAGGCGCTGCGGTGGCGACCAGTGCGCACCGTCATCATCCGAGGTAATGCGCAGGCCCCACCACTGCCGTGGATTGGGGCCGAGCTTGTAGTACAGCTGCACCGGGCCGGCGCTGGACTGGAACAGCACCGGATTCCAGGCCGGCAGTGCGGCGCCATCCGCGCCGGCATGCGCGCCGTCGGCGAGGCGTCGCGGCGGCTGCCATTGCCGCACGCCGCGCTGCGCGAGCCAGACACCGACATCGGCCGCTCCCTCGTGCGTGCCGCCGAACCAGGCGGCCAGCAGCGTGCCGGCGCGGGTTTCCAGAAGCGTGGAGGCGTGCGCCTGTGACGTCGGTGCGGGGTCGGCGATGAACTCGCTGAGCACAATGGGCGAGGGCGGCGGCATGCGCGGTTCGGCGTGGACGGCGAAGGCGGCAAGGCTTGCGACCAGGCAGGTCGACAGACGTGACGGATGCATCGTGGTCCAGTCCTGTGCGGATTTTAAAGATACCTATTTATCATCTATTAAATACCATATGCTCTGGTCATCCCAGGCGGCCGTGGTCGCCGACCACTGCGAGGACCCGCGATGTCATCACACCCGCTCTCCCCGTTGCGCTGGCTGGCCGCCCTCGGCCTGACCGCGCTGACCCTGCCCACCGCCATCGCGCAGAACTTTGCCGAGGTCAAACCTTCGCCGCAGCAGGTGGCCTGGCAGGATCTGGAATTCGGCGTGATCGTGCACTTCAATCCCAATACCTGGCTGGACCAGGAGTGGGGTGACGGGACCGCCAGCGCAAAGACCTTCAACCCGACCAATGTAGACCCAGGGCAATGGGCGCGCGCGGCCAAGTCGGCCGGTGCGAAGTACGTGATCCTGGTGGCCAAGCACCACGACGGGTTTGCGCTGTGGCCCACCGCCGAGAGCAACTATTCGGTCAAGAACAGTCCGTGGATGGGCGGCAAGGGCGACCTGGTCAAGCTCACCAGCGATGCGGTGCGCAAGGAAGGCATGGGCTTTGGCGTGTACCTGTCACCGTGGGATCGCCACGAGCCCAAATATGCCGATTCCAAGGCCTACGACAAGTTCTACGCTGCGCAGTTGGTGGAGCTGGCCTCGCATTACGGCCCGATCACCGAATGGTGGCTGGACGGCGCCGGCAGCGCCGGTCATGTGTACAACTTCGACAAGTACATGGAAGAACTGCGCACCTACCAGGCCAACGCGATGGTGTTTGCCGACACCGCCTTGTTCGAGTACGGCGACGTGCGCTGGGTGGGCAACGAGGCCGGCTTCATCGAAGGCGAAAACTGGAACGTGATTGATCGCCACGGCTACCTGCGCTGGCGCCCGGTGGAAGTGGATACGCCGCTGCACAAGCTGCAGTGGTTCTGGCATCCCAACAGCGACCAGACACTCAAGAGTGTCGATGAGCTGGTGGAGATCTGGGAAAAGAGCGTCGGCCTGGGCGGTCAGCTGGTGCTGGGTCTCGCGCCGGACAAGCGCGGCCTGTTGCCGGAAGCCGATGTTGCACGCCTGCAGGAACTTGGCCAGGCGCTGCAGGCGCGCTACGGCGCAGACAGGAATCTGGTGGCCGGCAACATCAGGAAGACCGACGGCATCGACGCGGCAGTGGACGGCGATCGCGAGACGTTCTGGAGTGCGCCGGCCGGTTCGCATAGCGCGGTGCTGGAGCTGCAGTTCAAGCAGCCGGTGACCTTCGACAGTGCGCTGAGCATGGAGTGGATCAACGACGGCCAGCTGGTGCAGAAATACGCGGTGGAAGCCTGGCAGGACGGCAAGTGGGTGCCGCTGGCGAAGGCGCAGGCGATCGGGCGGATGAAGATCGATCACTTCGCGCCGGTGACCGCATCGCGGGTGCGCCTGAATATCCAGTCCAGTGCGGATGCGGTGCATATCCGCGAGTTCCAGTTGTTCAATACCGGCAAGGGTGCGGCGACGCGCTGAGCGCGGTTGATCAGGTTGTAGGCGCTGGGCAAAACGTGCCGATGGCCCGGACCGGCTCCCGACCGGGAGCCGGTTGGCGATGCGTTGACAGGTGGCATCGCACAGCGGTTGCGCGCAGCCACGGTGCGCCGGCGACGCAGATTGCGCACTGGTGTCGCAAGGACTCAGTCGTACGCGCGCAGGCGGTTATCGAGATGACACGCTGTGCAGTGTCTGCATGGGCGACGTGCAGCGCTCGATGCATTCACGTGATCCGGGCAGCTGGCAACGCAGACACGCTGTCGCCGGCGCGCGGCTGGGCTCAGGCGGCGCTGTCGTCGCGTTCCTGTGGCGGCAGCAGGATCTGCGGCTGCCTGGCCGAGTGGGTCTGGCTCAGGAAGGTCATCAGGTGCGCCGCTTCGGTGCTGCCGATCGGCTGGCCGGGGGCGGGCTTGCTGTGGACGTGTTCGGCAAAGGCGTGCTGGGTCTGCTCCGGAACCGCGGAGACAGGGTCTTGCGTAACGGTGGACGACGACATGAAACGCTCCTGGAACTCACGAACTGACCGTCGCCCGATGGAACGACGGGAATGCGCCACTGCCTTCCACAACGGCGTGAGCCGGTGATCTTGCCTGGAATGCGATCAGTCCGATACCGCACAGGTAGCAGACCCTATGCGGGCAGTTGACCTCCAGATAGCGGCGGGCGCGCGGTAGTCTGAAGGCCGGCCAGCCCCAGGAGCGCCAGGCGGGTTGCCTGGCGGTTGGTTTGGCCCATCGGCGGACACGCACAGGCGGCTTGCGGTTGCCAAGCCGGCGGGTGCGCGAGCGTCAGCCGCCGGCCATCCGTCTGCCCCCTACTCCTTCGGCGTGATCCACACCTGCTGCTGCAGGCCGCGCACGCCGGGCTTGGCGGTGCTGTCCAGGTCGAACACCACCACGGTGTTGTCGCCCTTGCGCTGGAACGGGGCCGGGAAATACAACGCCCGCTGCGGGCCGATGGCCCAGTGGCGGCCCAGGTTGACGCCGTTGGCCCAGGTCACGCCCTTGCCGAAGGCGCGCATGTCCAGGTAGGTGTCGGCCGGTGTGCCGATGCGCAGCGTGCCGCGATGGAAGGCGGGGCCTGCGACGGCGGTGCGGGTCCAGCCGCGGATGCTGTCGGGCGAGCGCATCGGCAACGGGAAGGCCTGCCAGCCGGTGAGCTGCCGGTTGTCCAGCAGCACCGGGTCGACCAGCCCGGCGCGGCCGTCGGCCATGCGCGGGCCGTAGTTGATGCGGCCGCTGTTTTCGACCAGGACATCCAGTGTGTGCTGGCCTGCAGGAATATCCACATCGGTGGAGACCTGCTGCAGCCGGCGTTCGACACTGCCGACCGGCTTCTGATCGACGTACACCCGCGCGACATCGCGCACCTCGCCCAGGTACAGCGGCCCCTTGCGCGGGCCGGTGACGGTGGTGCGGTAGAGGATGTAGCCGTAGTCCTGGCCGAAGTGCTCCATCGGCTGCGGGGTGTCGATGGCGATCGGTGCGGGCAGGTTGTCCCACAGCGAGGCGGATTCGCGCAGCGGCGTTTCCGGCAGGGCCGCCGTGTCGATCGGTGCCGGCAGCGCCGGCGGCTGCACGCCGGTGACCCGGGCGATGGCATCGCGCATCAGCGCGAACTTGGGCGTGGGATGACCGGCTTCGTCCAGGATGGCGTCGTAGTCGTAGCTGGTGGTCTGCGGGGCGTAATGGTCGCTGGGGTTGCCCTGGAAATTGGCACCATTCATGAAGCCGAAACTGGTGCCGCCGATGAACATGTAGAGATTGGCCGAGTGGCCCTGGCGCAGGATCCACTCCAGCTCTTCGGTCTGTTGCTTGGCATCGGTGCTGGCGTGCGGCTTGCCCCAATGGTCGAACCAGCCGGCCCAGTATTCGCCGACCATGCGCGGTTGCCCGGGGCGGAACTTGATCAGCTTGTCGAACGCACTCTTGGCCTCGCCGGGGGCGAAGTTCACCACCGCCAGGGTGTCCGGCAAGGTGCCGTTGGCGAGCATGTCAGCGCCATCGGAGGTGAACAGCAAGGCGTCGTCGAAGCCGGCCTTGACGTACATGGCGCGGTTGTCGGCCATGTAGGCATGGTCGTCGTCGTAGGAGCCGTACTCGTTCTCGACCTGCACGGCGATGATCGGCCCACCGTTGTGGTTGAGCAACGGACGCACCTGTTGGGACACCGCATCCAGGTAGGCCTGGCTGGCGGCCAGAAAACGCGGGTCGCGGCTGCGCACGCGGATGTTGTCCTTGCCGAACAACCAGGCCGGGTAGCCGCCGGCTTCCCACTC
Organism: Xanthomonas sp. CPBF 426; assembly: GCF_903989465.1. Lineage (NCBI taxonomy): Bacteria > Pseudomonadati > Pseudomonadota > Gammaproteobacteria > Lysobacterales > Lysobacteraceae > Xanthomonas > Xanthomonas sp. CPBF 426. Next base: position 3,357,219 of record NZ_LR861805.1, on the reverse strand, counting down.
GGCACAGGTGTAGGGGCCGGGACGCAGGATCACGTTGAGGCCTTGTGCGGCCGCTTCGCGCACGAACGCGGCCACGTCGTTGTTGCCGGAAAAATCGAACCGGCCTTGCTGCGGTTCGACCAGGTTCCAGAACACGTAGGTCTCCACCGTGTTCAGGCCCAGGGCGCGCGCCTTCTGCAGGCGGTCCTTCCAGTAGGCGCGCGGGATGCGCTGGAAATGGATGGCGCCGGAGAGCAGTTGATACGGCTTGCCGTCGCGCACGAACTGCGTGCCTTGCGTGCCGAAGCTGGGCCAGGTGTCGGCGTGGGTGTCTGCGGCATTGGCGGCGGCGGGAAGTGCCAGAGCGAGGGCGAGGACGAGGGGGCTGAGGGTGCTACGCAACATGGGCGATTCCCGGCGGTGACGAGTGACTGGTGACGATGGGGGTGGATTGGTTTTTGCGTGAGGCCGCTTGCGTGTTGGCCCTCATCCGCCCTTCGGGCACCTTCTCCCGCTTGCGGGAGAAGGAAAAGGCAAGCCTCCCGCTTGCGGGAGAAGGAAAAGCAAGCCTCCCGCTCGCGGGAGAAGGAAAGGCAAGCCTCTCGCTTGCGGGAGAAGGAAAAGGCAAGCCTCCCGCTTGCGGGAGAAGGAAAAAGCAAGCTTCCCGCTTGCGGGAGAAGGAAATACAAACCTCCCGCTGCGGGAAAGGGAAGGGCGGCCTCCCATTGCGATTGGCGCGATGCCGGGCACGTACGCTATGCGAACGACGGCGGTAGATCCTCCTTGTTCGCGCCGAAGGCTGGATTCGGCTTGGCGCCCATCGTGAATTCCAGCGTGCCGCCGGCGGCCAGATCGGCATGCCGCATCCAGCTGCGGTTGATCGGTTTGCCGTTCCAGGTCAGCGACTGCACATAGACGTTCTGCGCGCTGTTGTTGTTGGCCACGATGCGCAGCGTGCGGCCGTTGCCGACATCCAGTTCTGCGCGCTTGAACAGCGGGCTGCCGAGGACGTAGTTGCCGCTGACCGGGTCCACCGCGTACAGCCCGAGCGCGCTGAGCACGAACCAGGCGCTCATCTGCCCGCAATCCTCGTTGCCGGACAGGCCATTGCGCGCATCGTGGTACTGCTCGCGCAGCAGCCGGCGCACCATGGCCTGGGTCTTGTACGGCTGGCCCGCGTAGGCGAACAGATAGGCCACGTGATGGCTGGGCTCATTGCCGTGCGCGTACTGGCCGACCAGGCCGTCGATATCCGGTGGCGCATCGGCCGGCAGCTCGGAGCTGGTGGAAAACAGTTCGTCGAGCTTGGCCACGAAGCCGTCGCGGCCACCGTACAGGTCCATGTAACCGTACAGGTCGTGCTGGTTGAGGAAGGTGGCCTGCCAGGCGTTGGACTCGGTGAAGTCGCGCCATTTGCTGATGTGGCCCATGCCGCGCGGGTCGAACGGGGTGGCCCAGCTGCCGTCTTCCAGCCGCGCCTGCACGAAGCCGCTGTCGCGATTGAACACGTTGCGGTAGTTGCGCGAGCGCTCGCGCAGTGCGCGTGCATCGTCAATGGCACCAGCGGCCTGTGCCAGGTGCGCGCAGGCCCAGTCGTCATAGGCGTATTCCAGCGTGCGGCTGACCGCTTCGTCCACCTTGTCGGCGGGGATGTAACCGAGTTTGCGGTAGTCCGCCAGGCCGTGGGTGGTGTCGTCCATCGCGCGCTTGCGGTACGCCGGCCAGGCGGCTGTGTAGTCGATGCCGGTGAAGCCCTTGGCATGCGCTTCGGCCAGCACCACTGCGGAGTGGTAGCCGATCATGCAGCCGGTTTCCACGCCCTGCAGCGGCCAGATGCCCACGCCGTCCGGGCATTCGTTGGCGCCGCGCACCAGGCATTGCACCAGGTCCGGCACGCGCTCGGGTTGCACCAGGGTGAGCAGCGGGTGCGCGGCGCGGTAGGTGTCCCACAGCGAATAGGTGCTGTAGTTGTGATAGCCCTTGGGGGCGGTGTGGATCTGCAGGTCCATGCCGCGGTAACGGCCATCCACATCGCTGAAGAGGGTGGGGGCGAGCAGGCTGTGATACAGGCCGGTGTAGAAGATGCGGCGTTGCGCATCGTCATCGCTGTCGATGCGCACGCGTGCCAGTTCCTTCTCCCAGGCGGCCACGGCCTGCGCATGCACGCGGGCGAAGTCGAAATCGGGCAGCTCGGCATCCAGGTTGGCCAGCGCATTGTCGGCGCTGACGGCGGAGATGCCGACCTTGACCAGCAGCGGTGCGTCGGATGCATCGGGAAAGTGCAACGCGGCCTTGAGGTGGCTACCGTCGCGGCTGCGCGTGCCGGCAGGCAGCGCTTGATCTTCGTCGTACAGCTGCACGCTGGCGAACGGCCGCGACAGCCGCAGGGCAAAGTAGATGTAGCGCCCCTTGGCCCACTGGTGGACGCGGCGCCCGCCTGTGATGGTCTGTGCATCGACCACGCGCAGCTGCGCATCGCTCACGCGGGTGGGGATGCCGGGCTTGTCCTGCATGCCGTGGCACAGGTCCAGCAGCACGTGCGCCGGCTTGCCCTTGGGGAAGTGGTAACGGTGCAGGCCGGCGCGCGTGGTGGCGGTGAGCTCGGCATGCACGCCGCTGTCCTTGAGCCGCACGCGGTAGTAGCCGGGCGAGGCGGCTTCATCGCTGTGGTCGTAGCGCGAGCGGTAGCCGCTGTCCGGCGCATCGAGTGTGCCCGGCACCAGCTTGACCTCGCCGGTGGCCGGCACCAGCAGGACGTCCAGCATGTCGCCGATGCCGGTGCCGGACAGATGCGTGTGCGAAAAGCCCATGATCGAGCCGTCGGACTCGTGGTAGCCGGAGCACGAATCCCAGACCGCGTTGTAGGTGTCCGGGCTCAGCTGCACCATGCCGAACGGCAGCGTCGCACCGGGAAAGGTGTGGCCATGGCCGCCGGTGCCGATGAACACATCGACATGGCGCGTGAGCTCGGCGCGGGCGCGCGCATCGGCCGGCAGTGCGTAGTTGCCGGCGCGTGCGCGGGCAAGCCCGGGCAGGCCGGTGCTGCCGAACAGGGCTGCTGCGATGGCGCCTTGAAGAAAACCGCGTCGTGTTGCCATGGTGTGGTCTCTGAATTTGCGGGCCGATGCCGGGGCACCCTCATCCGCCCGTCGGGCACCTTCTCCCGGCGGGAAAAGGGAACATCAAGCGCTGCGCCGTTTGCCCGGGATGGCAGCTCGCGCGCTTCGAACCATCAGCTGCTGCGCAGCAGCTGGGGTTTGCGTCGGTGCAGGTCGATGATCAGTTCGCCGAACAAGGTGTTGGCCCAGGCGAACCAGTCGCGGGTGAAGGTGCTCGGGTTGTCCTTGTCGAAGGCTTCGTGCATGAAGCCGGTGCCGGCATGGGTGGTCTTCAGCCACTGCAGGCATTGGCGCAACTGTGCATCGTCGTCGCTGACCAGCGCGTACTGGATGATCGACATCGGCCAGATCGTGCCCATGCCGCTGTGCGGGCTACCGACGCCTTCGGCCGCACGGCCGCGCGAGAAGTACGGATTGCGTTCGCTCCAGGCCAGCTGGCGGGTGCGCAGGAACACCGGGTCGGCGCGGTCGCAGCAGCCCAGGTAGGCCAGGCTGAGCAGGCCGGGGGCGTTGGCGTCGTCGATGAACAACTGGTTGCCGTAACCGTCCACTTCGAACGCCCAGTACGCCTGGCCGTCGCTGTCGCGCAGTTGGCCGAACTGGCGCGTTGCCGTTTCCACTTCATCGGCCAGCGCGGTGCAGTCGGCGGCGAACGCGGCATCGCGGTGCAAGGCCGTGCTCATCGTGGCCAGCTGCCGCAGCGAGGCCACCGCGAACAGATTGGCCGGCACGAACAGCGGATACACGCAGGCATCGTCGGAGGGGCGGAACATCGAGTGGATCATGCCGTTGGGCCGGGTCGGCTGGCCGTAGCCTTCCAGCACCAGCGTCTCGGTCGCCAGCGGCGAGGGCCGCTGGAACACGTACGGGCCGCGGTTGTCCTTGCGCTGCTGCTCGCGGAAGGTCCTGACCACCACGTGCATTGCCGCGCGCCAGTCGTCGTCGAACGGGGCGGCATCGCCGGTGGCGCGCCAGTATTCGTGCGCGATGCGGATCGGGTAGCACAGCGAATCGACTTCCCACTTGCGCTCGCCCACGCCGGGCTTCATCTCGGTGATGTCGTTGAGCGACCACTTCAGGCGTTGGGTCTGGCCATCGGGCAGGAAGGCGTTGGCATACGGGTCGAGCCGGATGCAGGCGGCCTGGCGCTGGATCAGGCCATGGAACATGCGCCGCAACGCAGGATCGCGCCTGGCCAGCGGCACGTACGGATGCACCTGGGCGGAGGAGTCGCGCAGCCACATCGCGTGGATGTCGCCGGTGATGACGAAGGTGTCCGGCTTGCCGTTGCGGGTGCCGGTTTCCACCGTGGTGTCCAGCGTGTTGGGGTAGCAGTTCTCGAACAGCCAGGCCAGCTCGGGATCGGCAATGCGCGCCTTGATCTGCACGATCTGCTGCTCGACCGCCTTGCTGACGAAGCGACGCTGCGCCTTGGGTGGGCGCTTGCTGACGAAGGTGCCGGCGGCCGTGGAGGTGCCGGCGGCGAAGGCGGGCAGTGCGCCGGCCAGCAAGCCGGCGCCCGCGCTGGCGCCGAGCAGCTGAAGGATGTCGCGGCGGGTGTGCATGAGCTGGAACTCCCTGGATTTCAGCAAGCGGTCGACGCAGCGGACATCGTTCCATCGGCGGCATCACGTGCCCGGCCGATGATGAGACCTATGCATGACCAATTCCCGATGACCATACAACGTGTGCGCCGAATGTGCATAGTGCGTCCGCACAATCCGGCGCCGTATGCCTGGCCTGCGGCAATGGTGGTGGTGGCTGGTCCACGTCCATTGCGGTCGTACGACATCGCCTGGCTGCCGTGCAACCACGGTCATCGCGGTGGAAACGTGCGGCGGGATCGGCAGGCCGGCACGGCGCCGACCGGCCTGGTAGCGGAGCCGGCGCGTGCCGCCTCGCCTGATCTCGGGCAATGTCGCCGACCGCAACGTCCTTCCGCTGCCCCATGCAACAGGCGCCGGCCTTCACAGCCGACGCCGTTGCCTGCCGCACCCCCACCGCTCATTTCGGCAATGGCGAACGCCCCGAGATCGAAAACGCTGCCGCCTCGCCGACCGCGCCGGTACCGGGTTGGCCGCCGCCGACAAACAGCGTGTAATCGCCGGCTTCCACCGCACGCTGCCCGCTGCGATCCACATCGCTCAGGGCGCGCGCATCGAGGGTGAAGGTGAGCGTGCGCTGCTCACCCGGCTGCAGGTGCACACGCTGGAAGCCGACCAGGCTTCGCAACGGCGACTGCGGGCCCTGCGGATATTGCAGATACACCTGCGCCACCTCATCGCCGGCGCGCGTGCCGGTGTTGCGCACGGTGGTGGTCACCTGCAACGGACTGCCAGCTTGCAGGGTTGCAGTGGACAGCTGCGGCGCGCTGTAGGCAAAGCTGGTGTAGCTCAAGCCATAGCCGAACGGAAACAGCGGCTCGCCCTTGAAGTAGCGGTAGGTGCGGCCCTTCATGGCGTAGCTGACGTAGGGCGGCAGGTCCTTGGTGGAGCGATAGAAGGTCACCGGCAGGCGCCCGCCGGGGGTGTCGTCGCCGGCCAGCATGCGTGCGATCGCGGTGCCGCCGGACTGGCCCGGGTACCACGCCGCCACGATCGCATCGGCATGGGCCTTGGCCCAGTTCAATGCCACCGCGCTGCCGCTCATCAGCACCACCACCAGCGGCTTGCCGGAGGCCTTGGCGCGTTCGAGCAGCGCCTGCTGCGGGGCGGGCAAGGCGATGTCGTTGCGGTCGCCGCCATCGAAGCCAGGCACGTCGATGCGCAGTTCCTCGCCTTCCACATCCGGCGACAGGCCGACGAAAGCCACTACCGCATCGGCCTGCGCCACCGCCTGCTCGGCTTCGGCCAGTTGCGCCGCCGCCGGTGCCAGCCACTCCAGGCGCAGGCCCTGGTCCTGGCCGCGGTGCTCCATTTCCAGACGGATCCTGCGCGGGCGGGTGTCGTCGAAGTGCAGCACGGTTTCCACACTGCGGCCATCGGCGTTGTGCATGCCGGCCGGCACGTGCTTGTCTTCGGCATTGCCGGCGACCACCAGCTTGTCGTCGATGTACAGCCGCACCGGATCGTGGCCGGCGCAATCGAAGCAGCGCGCCACCCGCACCGCCAGCGTGTAGTCGCCCGCGCTCGGCGGCAGCAGCTCGCCGCTCCAGCGCACCGCATAGCGATCGGCCGGCACGCCCTTGGCGGGTGTGACCTGGTCCCAGTTGAAACTCACCACACGGTCCTGCCGCACCACGCGCGCAGCACCGGTCATCTCGACGTTGTCGAAATATTCGCCACGCAATCCCGGCTTGCCGTCGCTGCGCAGCGCGGTTTCCGGAATCATGCCCGGCACGCCGGCGGCCAACGGTGCACCTTGCGCATAGCTCACCTGCTGCGTGCCGAAGCGCTGGCGCAGGCCGAGCAAGGGCGTCACCGGCTCGGAGGAGGTGCCCTGATAGTTGGCTTCCAGCGCCGCCAGGGCATCGGCGTTCGGGCCGATCACCGCCAGCCGCGTGCCGGGTTTCAGCGGCAGCGTGCCGGCATCGTTCTTGAGCAATACGATCGATTCGGCGGCAGCCTGCAGCGCCAACGCGCGGTTGGTCGCGTTGTCGATGTCCTTGGCGCCGAGCCTGGTATACGGATCCTTGCGCGGCGCTTCCAGTTCGCCCAGGCGATAGCGCGCCGCGAACAGGCGCACCAATGACTGGTCGAGCAGGGCTTCGTCCACTTCGCCACGTGCGATGGCCGTGCCCAGGGCGCGATACGCGTAGCCGCAGTTGAGATCATGCCCGGCCTTGAGCGATGCGGCCGAGGAGCCGGCATTGTCCGGGCGGAAGTAATGGAACTGGGTCATGTCGTCCACCGCATCGCAGTCGGACACCACGAAGCCCTTGAAGCCCCAGTCACCACGTACGCGGCCGTTGAGCAGCCAGTCGGCGGCGCAGGCCGGCGTGCCGTGTAGCGAGTTGTATGCGCACATCACCGAGCCGGCCTGGCCGTCGATCAAGGCGGCGCGGAAGGCGGGCGTGTAGGTCGCCTCCACATCGCGCGGCGACACGTCCACGTCGAAGCTGTGCCGGCCCGGCTCCGGGCCGCTGTGCACGGCGATGTGCTTGGGCGTGGCGATGGTGCGCGGGTGATTGAGGTCCTCGCCCTGCAACCCGCGAATGAAGCCCACCGCCAGTTGCCCGGTGAGGAAGGGATCCTCGCCGTAGGTTTCCATGCCACGGCCCCAGCGCGGGTCGCGGAAGATATTGATGTTGGGCGACCAGATGGTCAGGCCCGCGTAGCGCTTGTGGTCCTTGCCCGGGCCGCCGGCCTGGTTGAACTTGGCGCGCGCCTCGGTCGACACCACCGTGCCCACCTGCTGCATCAACGCGGTATTCCAGCTGGCGGCCAGGCCGATCGCCTGCGGAAACACCGTGGCGTAGCCATTGCGCGCGATGCCGTGCAGGCCTTCGCTCCACCATTCGTAGGCGGGGATGCCCAGGCGCGGAATCGCCGGCGCGTCGTTCATCGCCTGCGCGACCTTTTCCTCGCGGCTCATCTGCGCCACCAGCGCGGCGGCGCGCTGCTCCGGCGTGCTGCTGCGGTCGGCGGGCGCGGCGTGCGCGATGCAGGGCAGGCCCAGGCTCAGCCCCAGTGCCATGGCAAGACGCGATACAAACACGGATGACATCGATTCACTCCTGCGCAGCGGCGAGATTCGCCCGGCGTCGTTCTGGTGTTGCCGCAGGGGCTGCGGCGGGTTGAGGATCTGGCGTGGCGGCGTCATGCGCGCCATCGCCCGTGGTGGATGTTGCTGTTACCGCGGCGGGCCCTCATCCGCCCCTGCGGGGCACCTTCTCCCGCCTGCGGGAGAAGGACAGCCAACGCGGGACGAGGCCGGGCGAGGAAGGAGATGGACGCGCCTTGTGGGAGGGCACGCACGGCAGGAGATCACGTCGTTTTCCTAAGCTGGATGCGATGCAAGGGTGCGAAGAGTGCGTATGACAGGAAACCAAATCTGCAAGAGACGCCATGCGCGCGAAACGCATTCGCGGAACAAGCGCATGCATGGGCGGAGATCGCGTCCTTCTCCCGCCTGGCGGGGAGACGCCATGCGCGCGAAACGCATGCGCGGAACAAGCGCATGCATGAGCGGACAGCGAGTCCCTCTCCCGCCGGGCGGGAGACGCCATACGCGCGAAACGCATGCGCGGAACAAGCGCATGCACGAGCGGACAGCCAGTCCTTCTTCCGCCGGGCGGGGGGCGCCCTACGCGTGAGATGCAGACGCGGACCAAGCGCATGCATGGACGGAGGTCGCGTCCTTCTCCCGCCTGGCGGGAGAAGGTGCCCGAAGGGCGGATGAGGGCCAGCTCGCCGCTCATTTCGCCGCCGCTGCCTCCGGCGGTTCCGGCGGCGCGCCTGCCAGCGTCGATGCCAGGTCGCGCACCTGCAACGCAGACTGCACCTGCGCCATCGGCAGCTTGCTGGACACGTGCAGCGTCAGCGGTTCGCCCGGCAGCAGGTCGAAGGCATTATCGGCCACACTGACGTCCAGGTCGCCGAACGACAGCCACACCTCGCGCGCCAGCGTGTCGCTGGACAGCGTCAACGCATAGCCATCGCCATCGGCGCGCCACTGGCTGTCGATCTTCGCGGTCGGCAAGGCCAGCTGCTTGGCCGGCGCGAAGAACACCACTTCGCGCGACAGCAGCTTGGCGCCATCGAACAATTCGAACACCGCGTAAGTGCGCTTGGGATCGGCACTGCCCAGCAATTGCTTGTCGCTGAAGTTGCCCACCTGCAGGCTGCTGAGCGGCTTGACGGTGGCCTTTTCCTCGCGCTTGCTCAGCAGCTTGCCGTCCATGCCCATTACCCGCATGCGCCAGCGGGCCGCCAGCGGAGTGGTGCGGTCGGACACCAGCGACACCTCGGTCTGGCCCTTGTCGTTACGCAATGCGGCGATCAGCTCCGGCGCATAGAAGCGGCGGGCGTGGTACTGCAGCGCCTTCCAGCGGCCGTAGTAGTCCACGCTGGACCACGACGCACCCGGCCACACATCGTTGAGCTGCCAGTACAACGAGCCCATCGACTGCGGGCGCGCGGCGCGCAGATGCGAGGCGGCCAGGTTGATGCCCTCGGCCTGCATCAGCTGGCTCAGGTAGACGAAGCTCTCGAAATCCTTGGGCTCGCCGAATTCGCGACGGATGTACAGCATCAGCCGCTTGTTGCCGTTGCCCTTGTCGAACTTCTGATGCACGCGCATCACCGGCGATTCCGGGTCCATGTCGCCGGGTTCGGCGAAGGCACGCACGGTGCGCATGTCCGGGAACGACTGCAGGCCGTACTCGGACATGAAACGCGGGGTGACATTGAGATATTCGGTCACCGGCAGCGCGGGGCCGCCCCAGACCTTCCAGTAATGCATGTCGCCATCGGTGGCCTGGTCGGCGGCGCCATCGAAGTTGGTGCCCGGCGAGGTGGACCAGTACGGCACGTCGCTGTCGTAGGTGGCCACCACCTCGCGGAACACGGTGCCGAACAAGGTGGTCATGCCGCGCTCGATGCGGCTGCGTTCTTCCGGGTCCACCGACTGCTTGAACTTGACCCGGTCGCCCCAGTTTTCCCAGCCGGTCTGCACTTCGTTGTTGCCGCACCACAGTACGATGCTGGGATGGTCGCGCAGGCGCTTGACCTGTTCAATTGCTTCTTGCCGGGTGTTCTCGCGGAACTCCACGTCGTACGGCGGCACTGCGCCGCCGAACATGAAGTCCTGCCAGATCATGATGCCCAGTTCGTCGGCCACCTCGTAGAAACGGTCGTCCTGGTAATGCCCGCCGCCCCACATGCGCAGCATGTTCATGTTGGCATCGCGCGCATCCTGCAAGGTGCTGCGCATGCGCTCGGCAGTAACGCGCGCGGGGAAGGCATCCAGCGGGATCAGGTTGGCGCCCTTGGCGAAGATCGGGATGCCGTTGATCACGATCTCCATGCTCTTGCCCCAGGTGTCCTTTTCGCGGCGCAGCTCCACCGAGCGCAGGCCGGTGACGCGCTTGATCTGCTGGCTGTCGCCATCGGCGTCGCGCACGCTGGCCACGAAGGTGTAGCGGTCCTGCGCGCCGTAGCCGGCCGGAAACCAGCGCTTGGGCTTGGCGATACGCACCGGCAGATCGATGCGGTTCTGGCCCGGGTCGACCACCGCGTCCTGGGTGAACTGGCCGACCTTCTGGCCATCCGGTCCCAGCACGTCCAGCGTCACCTGCACCGGCCCGCTGCGGCCGGCCTGCAGTTCCAGCTGCGCCTGCAATTGCGCGCTGTCGGCGTCGACGCGTTGCTGGGCGATATGCAGCCCGTCCACGCGCACCGCATCCCAGGCTTCCACGCGCACATCCTTCCAGATGCCGGCGTTGACCATGCGCGGGCCCCAGTCCCAGCCGTAGCTATACGGCGCCTTGCGCACGTAGGTGGAGCTGTGGCGCGATTCGGGCTCGTCGCCGAAGGCGGAATCGTAGGCGCCCGGCAGCGCGTACGGCTGCTTGGCCAGCCACGGCTGGATCTTCTTGATCGGCGAGAACAGCTTGACCTCGAGCACGTTGTCGCCGCGCTTGAGCAGGGGTTTGGCATCCACGCGCCACTGCCGGAACATGTTGTCGGCGCTGAGCAGCGGCTTGCCGTTGAGGGTGACCTCGGCAAAGGTGTCCAGGCCGTCGAACACCAGCTCGACATGCGCGCGCTTGAGCGTAGCCGCATCCACGTTGAAGCGGGTCTGGTATTGCCAGTCGCTCAGGCCCGCCCACTGGATCTTGCCCTCGTTGTCGCGATAGAACGGGTCCGGCACGATCTTGGCGGCGATCAGATCGGTCTGCACCGCGCCCGGCACCTGCGCAGGCAGCCAGGCCGCCGCTTTCGGATACGTCCTGGCCTGTTCCTGGCCCGGCACCAACCGCACCTGCCAGCCGCTGTCCAGGGGCGTTGCCGTGGGCGGAGCCGCCCAGGCCTGCGAGATGGCAAAGGCCAGGGCTAGCCCGAGGCGGGCGGGGGCAGGAATGCAACGATGGCGGGACAGGGGCATGGGTGACTCTCCTTGGATGGATCAGCGCGTGGCGGCGGGGGGCGCCTGCGCGGTGGTTTCAATCAACTGGACGGCGCCGATGGCATACAACGGGCCGCGAATCGGCGCGGTGAAGCGCAGGCACAGATCGTGGATGCCGGCGCGTGCAGGCAGTGCGGTTTCCAGCGTGAACTGTTCGCCCAGCGCGGCGCTGTTGGGCAATTGCACGCTGGCGACCAGCTCGCCCTCGCAGCCCAGGCGCACTTCCAGCTCGCCGCGGCGCGTCTTGGCTGGGTACTGCACCACCTTGGATTGCTCGTGGGCCAGGCCGAAGTTGTTCGGCAGGCGTGCAGCCTCGATGCGGATCGCGCCGATGCCATCCAGGCGCGCCTGCGGATAGAGACGGCAGGCATGGAACAGGTCGACGTTGTAGACCGGCGTGTCGGCGCCGGTCATCTCCGGCAACAACGGCAGGCGCAGGCCGAGCGCACCGGTGTCCACGCAATCGCGCAGGCCCTGGGTGTCCACGCGCAACAGACCGGCACGCTCGAACGTGCGGCTGCGCGTGGCCGCCAGCGCGGTGCCGCCGGCATCGAAGGCGGTGGCCTTGACCGTGGTCGGCAGCTGGATCGTGAACGGCGCCTCGTAGCGCGGCGATGCCGGCGTGGGATCGCTGCCGTCGGTGGTGTAGTGCAGCGTGCCCGCACCGGCCTGGGTGCCGAGTGCCACCTTGGCCGGGCCACCGGCCAGCACCGGGTTGGGGCCGCCTTCCAATGCGATATCGGCGGCGAAGGCGCCGTCGCTGTAGTCGATGCCCAACGCTTTATAGCGCTGCAGCTGGGCCGGCATGCGCGCCAGGAAATCCTTCCAGTTGCGCGCAGCCGCAGGCGACCAGGTGACGTCGGCCACCGCGGACAGCCGCGGGAACAGCGCATGGTCGATATGCCACCTGGATGGAATGTATTCGGACCACAATGCGCCCTGCGCGCCGAGGACATGCGTGGCCTGCTCGGCAGTCAGTGTGCTCGGCACCGGGTCGAAGGCGTAGACCTTGGACAACGGCAGCACGGTCAGGCGGCCGTTGGGCTCGTCGCTGCGGGTGGTCTGCAGGTTGTCCAGATACAGCCAGTCGCCCGGCGCAAGCACCACGTCGTGGCCTTGCTTGGCCGCAGTGACCGCACCCTCGATGCCACGCCACGACATCACCGACGCACTCGCCGGCACGCCGCCTTCCAGAATTTCATCCCAGCCGATCATGCGCCGGCCGTGACTGGTGAGGTAAGCCGCAAGCTGTTCGTTGAACCAGCCCTGCATCGCATGCGCGTCCCTGACCCCCAGCTTGCGCATCTGCGCGCGTACCGCAGGCGAGGCTTCCCATTGATCCTTGACCGCCTCGTCGCCACCGATGTGGATATACGCCGACGGGAACAGGGTTAGCACCTCGTCCAGCACGTTGGTGATGAAGCGCAGGCTGCGTTCGCTGGTGTTGAACAGGTACGGATTGACGCCCCAGTCCACGCCGACCTGGGTGCGCTGGCCGGGCACGCCGACGTCTTCCGGATACGCTGCCACCGCCGCCTGCGCGTGTCCTGGCATGTCCAGCTCCGGCAGCACGGTGATGTGCAGGCGTGCCGCGTAGGCGACGATCTCGCTGATCTGCTGCTGCGTATAGAAACCGCCATAGCGCTCCGGCGTGCCGTGCCGGCCGGCGCCGGGCGGGGTGCGCCAGGCGCCCACCTCGGTGAGCTTGGGATAGCGCTTGATCTCGATGCGCCAGCCCTGGTCGTCGGTGAGGTGCCAGTGCAGCACATTGAGCTTGTGCGCGGCCATTGCATCGAGCACATGCTTGACCGTGGCTACGTCGTGGAAGTGGCGGGCCACATCCAGATGCTGGCCGCGCCAGCCGAAACGCGGCCAGTCGCGGATCGCCACCGCCGGCACGGCGACATCGCCCTTGCGCGCGTCCGGCGTCATCAGTTGCCAGGCGCTGATCGCGCCATAGAACAGGCCCGCGCCATCGCGCGCGGCGATGCGGATGCCGTTGCCATCCACGTCCAGGCTATAGCCTTCCTTGTGCGCCACCGGCGCCTGCGGTGTGCGCTCCAGACGGATGCTGTGTGGCGACGCCGTGGTTTCGGTGCGTACTTCCAGGGTCAGGCCACGGGTGCGTTGCAACAGGCTGGCCAGTGACTCGGCGCTGCGGCGCACCTCGGCATTGCCGGTGGGGATGGAGATCACCGTGCCGGTGCCGACGCGGAAGCTGCCATTGCCGCGCCTGGCTTCGGCCGGGGCGGGAATCAGCGGCAGCGGTGCGGTGGTCGCAGGCAATGTCGAGGTGGTGCGGGGATGGTCCGCAGCGGGCGCGGTCGCCGTCTGGCGCTGGCCACACCCTGCCAACAGCATCGCCGCAAACGTCACTGCAAGCAGGCGCCAGGAACGTGGCCGCGCTGACAGCGGGCGCGACGACACGCCGCCCGGCAACGGCCGCTTGGAGAATGGTGAGCGCAGGTTCGGTGCGGCGTTCGACATCATGCAATCACATCCCGGTGTGGCGGGGGAGACACGGCAGCCACGCACAGTAGCAAAGCCATGCCGGATGACGCAGGGACTGGCGCACGCTTCGTCGGGGTGCGTGCGCTGTTTTGCAGGAACCACGCATCGGTGTGGTTCGCTGCAGGACGGGCGCGGGGAGTATGCACATCGGCTTGCCGTGGACGCATTCCGATGCGGACACCGCCCGCGCCCGCCAGGCACTGCAGCAGTGCGATGGCGCGTTTAGCGCTGCGCAGTCGGCAACTCGTCCCACACCTTCGGGTCTTCGGCGCCCAGCACCCAGCAGCTGAAACCTTCCAGGCCGTACTGCTTGACTAGGTCGTAGCGTGCCTTGAAGCTGCGTGCGTCCGGGCGGAACACCCACTCGCGCATGTCGTCGCGGTAGAAGTAGAACCACGATTCCTGCTCGACCGGATCCCACTGCACGGTGGCGTTCTGTTCGATCGCCAGCGGGAAGGATTCGTCGGCATCGATATACGTGGCCGAAATATTCGACGCTTCGGTGCCGTCTTCCTTGACCGGATTACCGGTGTACCAGCGGTAGCCGTAGGTGGCGATGCCAAGCGAGAGCTTGTCCTTCGGCACCTGGGTGATGGCGTAGTCCAGATGCTTCTTCATCCACACCATGCCGTCGACCGGGCCCGGCGTGGTCCAGCGGGTGTGCTGGTCGTAGGTCATGATGCTGACCAGATCCGCGGCCTGGCCCAGCGCCTTCAGGTCGTATGCGCCGCGCCAGTATTCCCACATCCACTTGGAGAACTGGCCACCTTCGGCATGGCCCGGTGCGTTGGGCACCACCGCCACCGACATCTTGAAGCCGGCCTTGTGCAGTGCATCGGCGGTCTGCTTGACCATCAGCGTATAGGCGTCGCGGTCGGTCCAGGCGATGTTCTCGAAGTCGAACTGGAAGCCGTAGTACTTGTGCTGCTTGCCGTGGATCAGCAGCGATTCGATCATGCGCTTCTTGGCGGCTTCGTCGTGCATCAGCTTGTGGAAGCCGTCGCGGCCGGTGGTCATCGACAGGATCGGCATCACCCGCAGATTCTTCTGCTTGGCGATGTCGTACAGGTACATGTTGGGCGTGCCGTTGACTAGGCCGTTCTGGTCCACGCCATACCAGGTCGGTACCACCACATCGATCTTGTCGACATTGGCCAGGAACGAGTTGGTCGATTTCTGCGTGTTCATCAGATAGAACAACGCGGTGGGGGTTTTCGCCAAGGCCGGCGCGCAGACCAGCGCCAGCGCCAGCAGGATCCAGGTCAATCGCTTGCTCATGAAAACAGCATCCGTCAGGGAGTGGAGGAAGAAGAAAGATCGATGCGGAACACGTACGCGCTCTCGCCGACCGGCTTGGCCGGCAATTTCAAATGCAGGCCGTCGGCGCGTTGTTCGAACGGTATCTTTTTGCCGTTGGCCAGCAGCGTCACGCCGCGCACGCCATCGGCCGGAGTGAGCGAGCGGATCACCGCCTGACCACCGGCCGGCCAGCCGAGCTCGATCGCATACAGCGCGCCATCACGTGTGGTGAAGCGGAAATCTTCGGCGGTGTAGGGCTTGGTCTTGACGTCCTGGAAGGTGCCGCCAACCACTTCGGTCGGGCCTTCGCCGTACACGCGCCAAGGCTTGCTGTCGTAGATCGCGCCGCCGTTGGTCTTGAGCCACTTGCCGATCGCCAGCAGGATGCCGCGCTCGGTATCGGGGATCGAGCCATCGGCCCGCGGGCCGATGTTGAGCATCAGGTTGCCGTTCTTGGCCACCACGTCGGCCAGCATGTGGATGATGAAGGTCGGCGACTTGTAGGTGTCGTTCTCGATGTAGCCCCACGACGCATTGCTGACCGAGGTATCGGTCTGCCAGTGGGTGGGATGGATGCCGGTGAGCTGGCCGCGCTCGATGTCCAGTGTGCCGGCGCCTTCCGGGAAGGCGCCGAGCTTGTAGTTCACCACCACGCCGCGATCGGCCTCGGTGCGTGCCGCGCCCTGGTTGTAGTAATAGGCCAGCATGGTCGGCAGGCTGCTGCGGAAGGTGGGGTGGGCAATCCACCAGTCGAAATAGATCAGGTCCGGCTGATAGGTATCGATCAGCTCGGTGGTGCGCGCCAGCCAGTCATCCAGCCAGGCCTGCGACACCGGCGTCCAGTCGTTGGCCACATCGGCATCGTCCTTGCCCGGCAGGCGCACCTGCGCCGGGCCGTACAGCGCGGCATAGCGCGGGTCGTTGACGTCCGAGTCGAAGGTGCGCCCGCCGTCGAAGAACCAGTTGTGCTCGGCGCGGTGCGAGGACAGGCCGAAGTGCAGCCCCTGCGCGCGGATCGACCTGGACAACTCGCCCAGCAGATCGCGTTTTGGCCCCATCTTGACCGCGGTCCAGTCCGACAACTTGGAGTCGTACAGTGCAAAGCCGTCATGGTGCTCGGCCACCGGCACCACATAGCGGGCGCCGGAGTCACGGAACAGCTTGGCCCAGCCATTGGGGTCGAACTTGGGCGCGGTGAACTTTGGAATCAGATCCTTGTAGCCGGAGCTCGCCTGCGGCCCGTAGGTCGCCACGTGATGGGCGAACTCCTTGGAGCCTTGCAGATACATGTTGCGCGAATACCACTCGCTGCCGAACGCCGGCACCGAGAACACGCCCCAGTGGATGAAGATGCCGAACTTGGCGTTGTCGTACCACGCCGGCGACTGATAGGCCTTCAGTGCCGCCCAGTCGGGGCGAAAGGGCCCCTTGCGCGCGCCCTGTTCGGCTTCGCGTACCAGCCGTTCGCGCTCGGGTGCGTACTTGGCGGTGGCATTGAGCCACTGCTGGTCGATCTGTTCCGGGCTGAGCGTGGTGGCGGTCGGCGCGGTGGGCGATTGCGCGTGCAACGACAGCACCGGGCAGGCCACCAGCAGAGCGAGCGCGAGCGCACGACTCCTGGGTACAGCTCCGGCGTGGCGGCGGGATGGAGCCGCAAACACGCGGCTATCGGTCGTCATGGGAACTGCACTCCTGTTGAGCAAGACGCGCCGGCAGTGCTGCAGCCGTGCGTGGATGGCAAAAGCGGGACTGGCCATGCTCCCTCAGCGGCGAAGGGGCGTGGCCAGTACCACTATTTGGTGCATGCAACGACCTGCCGCTGCAGCGCGCAGGGCAAGTCCAAAAAAAGCGCGCCACCGTGGAGGGGCGGTGGCGCGCCGGTGCTACATCAGAACTTGAAGTTCAGCTGGGCCTGATAACCGCGGCCGTTCTTGTAGAACGCCGTGGGGGTATCGCGGGTGTTGCTGAAGAGACGGTAGGTAGAGTCGAGCAGGTTGGTGGCGCCGAAAGTGATGCCCATATAGTCGGTGATCTGGTACGAGGCGGTCAGGTCCAGCTGCTTGTAGGCATCTGCAAAATCTTCCGACGACAAGCGTCCGATCTGGGTGAAGTACTTGGAGCGGTAGCTGTAGTTCACGCGTACCGTCCAATCGCCATGTTCCCAGTACGGGATCACGTTGTAGGTGTCGCGTGACAGGTAGGGCAGGTTCAAGCCCGAGCTGGAATCGGATTCGGCGAACGTGTAGTTGGCCTGCAAGCCAAAGCCCAGACCGAAGGTCTGCTGATAATTGACCGCCACACCCTTGACCTTGGCGTCGGAGACGTTGATCGGCGAGGTCACCAGATACAGCCCGGACTCACCGCTGACCGGGTCGGTGAGCTGGCGCACGCTGGTGGTGTTGACAATGTAAGAGCTGATGTCGCGATAGAACACTTCGCCGGACAGCATGCTGGACGGTGCGAAATACCATTCGGCCGCCAGGTCATAGTTGGTGGATTCGTACGGCTTCAGATCCGGATTGCCGCCACCAGCGGTCAGGTTGCCATTGTTGCTGTTGATGCTGAACGTACCGGCCAGGTCACCATAGCGAGGACGTGCAATGACCTTGGCTGCGGAGAAGCGAAGTACAGCGTCGTCGGTGATGTCGTATGCCAAGTTAAAGCTCGGCAGCGCCTTGCGATAATCGTTGGTTTCGGCCACACGGTCGTAGTTCGTGCCACCATCGGCGGTCTGCCAGTACAGCGATTTGTCGGTGGTATCGACCAAGCGGACGCCTACGTTACCGCGCCATTTGCCGGTTTCGTAGTTCAACTGGGTGTAGAAATTCTGCGTGATCTCCTTCACGTCGAAGGACGAGCCGAAGTCGGTGCGGAACGGTCCTTGCGGCTGTGAAAGCAGATAGCTGCGCACAGCGCCCAGATTCGCAGTGGACCAAGTTGTCAGGTCACCACTGGCACCCAGTCCGTCATACAGGCTGCTCGGCGTGCTGCCAGGGCTGAATTGCGTCAGCGAGACCGGATCGGTCGTATTGATGCGATTGCTGCGTGCTGCCACGCCATTGTTGTGATTGATGTACTTGTAGCCGAACTGCAGCTTGGTGAACGGGCCCCATTCCAGATCGCGCGCAGCGTCCCACTGGAAATATTTTTCTTCGTCTGTGCTCTGTTGATACAGGATGCCGCCGGCCTGTACTGCGTTGCCATCCTGCGAGCCCGCAGGAAGCCCGGCCGGCGAGCCAGCCAGTGTCCAGTTCGCAACCCCTCCGTTCTCGTAGTTGACGGCCGTACTGTTGCCATTGTAGGCAAAGTTGTAGCCCCCCTCCTGTAGCAGGAACTTCATCAGGTATTCGGGGTTCTTGCCGCCGGTCGCCTTGGTGTCGCCGACCTGGGTGGTGAACACCCACTTTTCACCCGACCAGTCGTGGCGCAGGTTCAAGCTCTTGGTAGTAACGGTGCTTTCGCGGTAGTTTGCGTCCAACTGTGCATACGGCTGGGCGAGCCCGCCATCGGATACGGTTGCCGAGGTGATGACGCCGTTCTGGACATTGGCCTGCGTCACCAGCCTCAGGTTGTTGATGCTCTCTCCGGAGCCATCAGCAGCAGGCGATCCGCATGCCGGACACATGTAGCGTGACTGGCTGAAGTTGTTGTACTTGCCCTTGATGTACAGGCCGGTCAGGTTGAATTCGTTCTGTTCGTTGGGCTTCCACTGCAACGCACCCTGCAGGCCGCTGCGCTCGCGGGTCTGCTGGAAGAACGCGCTGTTGATGCCGGCGGGCACGCGGGCGGTAGCCACATCGCTGCCGTCGCCGGTGATGGTGGCGCTGGCCGGAATGCCTTCGCCGGTGGTGTAGCCGAAGTATTCGATACCGGCACGCGCCAGGTCCTGCTTGTCATGCGTGGCGGAGATCAACGCGCCGAAGGTCTCGTCGTCGTTCTTCCAGCTCCACAGCGCCGAGCCGCGCGGATTGCCTTCTTCCGAACGGTCGTTGTAGTTGTAGCCGACCGAGCCGCGGATGGTGTTCTTGGGCAGGTCCAGCGGCTTGCGGGTGTGCACGATCACGGTGCCGCCGATCGAGCCTTCGTCGATGCGCGCTTCCGGGGTCTTGTAGACCTCCATCAGGCCGATGATTTCCGGCGACAGCAGGGTGTAGTTGAAGGTACGGCCGCTGGTGTCGGTCGGGTTGCCGCCCCAGTCGCCCGAGGCGATGGTCTGGCCATTGAGCAGCACGCGGTTCAAGGCCGGGTCGGTGCCGTTGATGCTGACCTTCTCGCCTTCGCCGAACTGGCGATCGACGCTGATGCCCGGCAGGTGCGACAGCGATTCGGCGGCGTTGATGTCCGGGAACTTGCCGATGTCTTCGGCGCTGATCGCATCGACGATCGAGTTGGCCGAGCGCTTGACCGACTGGCTCTTCTCCAGCGATGCGCGGTAGCCGGTGACGGTGATGGTGTCCAGCTCAGTGGTCGCCGACGGTGTGGCGGCAGGAGCCTGTTGGTCTTGTCCGGCAGCCATTGCAGAGCCGGAGCAGTACAGAGCGGCGGTGATACAGAGTGCTAACGTCGTGGTGCGGCTGTGCATGGCTAAACCTCGTTGGTTAGTGCTGTGAGCGCGCCGCCTCTGGAAGGCGTCACGCGCTCGGCGTGGCCGGCAAAACAACACGCCCTGACCGATCGCGGTGACCGCACTGGCGCGCACCATGAGAGGCGGGTCCAGGTGATTCGCGTGGTAGAGGAGGTGTCCCCCGTGTGGTGAAGCGGTGGAGCGGATGCGACTTCAGCGAGCGAACATCGGGTGATGTCCCACTCACGAATCTGGAATGCGCCGACGAGGGAGTCGCCCGTTCTTGAGTACCGAACAGTCCATGGCCCCTCCTGCCAGAACCCCGATTTGGATCGAGTCTCGCGTAGCGTTGACAGCGTTGTCAACACATCGTCACAGATCTCTGAAGCTGCTGCGATTGCGCTGCAATGCAGCATTTCCCGGCGATGCCGCGCAGGGTGCCGCCGCGACCGCGCAGCGCAGCAATGCTGTGCCTGCGGCGCGATCGGCTGTTTCTATGGGGATTGGCGCATAGCCCGATACGTTGTCTCGATTTGTGCTGAAATCGTTGCCCGGGGTGCGGATTTTCAGTGGATGATGAAATTGGCGGCATCCTGTTCAAATCGTGATCGCCACGGTTGCGTTACAAGGCGATTACTGACAACGTTGTCTATCTGTGACCGTTCGTCGGATAACGGAAGATGACGCCAGCCCGCGACCACTTATCAGGAGAATGCGTGAGCGCAAGCAGTCCAATGGAAGCGGTGGCCTTTCCACGCCCCGAAACCTTCGTTGCCGCAGACGTTGGCGGGACGCATGTACGCCTGGCGCTGGTGTGCGAAGGCGTCGATCCACGCCAACCGGTCACGGTGCTGGACTATCGCAAGTACCGATGCGCCGATTATCCGGGCCTGGCCGAGATCATGGCCGCGTTCTTTGCGGAGCTGGGCTGCGCACCGGTGATGCGCGGCGTCATCGCCAGTGCCGGTTATGCGCTGGAAGACGGCAGCGTGATCACCGCCAATTTGCCGTGGGTACTGTCGCCGGAGCAGATCCGTCGCCAGCTCGGCATGCAGGCGTTGCATCTGGTCAACGATTTCGAAGCGGTGGCGCATGCGGCCAACTACATGACCGGCAATCAGGTCATGCAGTTGTCCGGCCCGCCGCAGGGCGCGCCGGGTCCGGCGCTGATACTCGGCCCCGGCACCGGCCTGGGCGCGGCGTTGTGGATTCCCAATGGCGCCAACCCGGTGGTGTTGCCGACCGAGGCCGGCCACGCCGCGCTTGCGGCAGCCAGCGATCTGGAAGTGGCCCTGCTGCAGGAGCTGCGTCGCACGCGCACGCACGTGGCCACCGAGCATCTGCTGTCCGGCCCGGGCCTGTTGAATCTCTACACCGCCCTGGCCGCGCTGCGTGGCGTGCCGGTGGTGCACGCCAGCCCGGCCGACGTCACCGCCGCGGCACTGGCTGGCGAGGACATGCTGGCACGCGACGCGCTACAGGCGTTTTGCGGCTTCATGGGAAGCGTGGTCGGCGACATGATGTTGCTCTACGGCGTGCGCAGCGGCGTCTATCTGGCGGGTGGCTTCCTGCCGCAGATCGCCGCGTTCGTGGCCGCAAGCGATTTCGTCGCACGTCTGCTCGACAAGGGCCCATTGCGTCCGGCGCTGGAGCAGGTGCCGGTCAGCATCGTCGAGCACGGCCAGCTCGGTGTGATCGGTGCGGCCAGCTGGTTCCTGCAGCACGGCCGCTGAGTCCTGCGCATCGCCAGGTGCAGCAAGCCGGCTGCACCGAACCGATCAACTCCGCATTCCCGTAGGAGCGCACCCGGGCGCGACGAGGCATGCCCGATAACGCCCCATCGCGCCCGGGTGCGCTGCTACGAGTCAACGGGGGTGCCGGACCGGCACGCGGTGGACGGGGCCTTCAAGACAAGCACGCAGTGGAGGCGGCAATGTCGATCAACTCAGCATTCCCGTAGGAGCGCACCCGGGCGCGACGAGGCATTCCCGATAACGCCCCGTCGCGCCCAGGTGCGCTCCTACGAGTCAACGGGGTGACCGGACCGGCACGCGGTGGACGGGCCTTCAAGACAAGCACGCGGTGGAGGCGGCAATGTCGATCAACTCCGCATTCCCGTAGGAGCGCACCCGGGCGCGACGAAGCGTGCCCGATAACGCCCGGTCGCGCCCAGGTGCGCTCCTACGACGACACCGCGCTATAGATCCCCGAACCGCGACTGCAGCGCCGCAATCGCCGCCAGCCCCGCGGTTTCGGTGCGCAAGATGCGCGGTCCCAGTTGCAGGCCGCTGAAACCGGCCTCGGCGAGGGTCGTGCGATCGCGCGGCGACCAGCCGCCTTCCGGGCCGATCGCCACGATCACATGCGGTTGCGCACCCAGCGCCAGGCTGCCCAGGCGATGCTCGCCGTGCGGGTCCAGCGTCAGCCGTAGCGCCTGCGGGTCGCTGGCTCGGGCCGCCTCCTGCAGGCCGTGCGGCGCCGCGATCGTGGGAACGCGTGCACGCCCGGATTGTTCGCAGGCCGACACCACCACGCTGCGCCAATGCGCCAGGCGTTTTTCCATGCGCGCCGGGTCCAGCTTGACCTCGGTGCGCTCGGCGTTGACCGGCACCACCGCCGTCACCCCCAGCTCGGTGGCCTTCTGCAGGATCAGGTCCATCTTCTCGCCGCGCGCGATGCCCTGGATCAGGGTGATCGACAACGGCGATTCGTTGCACAGCGGCTCGACCCGGTCCACCACTGCGCGCGCCTCGCGTTTGCCGGCCAGGGTGATGCGCGCGTGGTAGTCGCTGCCGTCGCCGTTGAACAGGACGCAGGCATCGCCCTCGCGCAGCCGCAGCACGCGCAGCAGGTGATTGGCCGAGGCTTCCGGCAGCGTCAGCTCCTGGTCGCAGTGCAGCGGCAGTGCCACATGGGAACGGGTCAGGCGCATGCAACGGCCTCCTCGATGGCGTGGCGGGTGGTCGCCGCCAACAGCGCAAGTTGCGCGTCGTCCACGCAGTACGGCGGCATCCAGTACAGCACGTCGCCGAGTGGGCGCAGCACCACGCCCTTGTCCAGTGCGGCGCGATAGGCCTTCAGGCCTACCCGTGCCGCAGACGGGAACGGCATGCGCTTGTCGCCGCCCTGCGTGAGCTCGAAGGCCACGATCATGCCGGCCTGGCGCACGTCCGCCACCGCCGGGTGTTCGCCGATCTGCGCCGCAAGCGCGCTCATGTGCGCGGCGGTGCGCTGGTTGCGTGCAATCACGTCGTCGTCTGCAAAGATCTGCAGGGTCGCCAACGCGGCCGCGCACGCCAGCGGATTGCCGGTGTAGCTATGCGAATGCAGGAACGCGCGCTCGCGCGAGTCGTCCAGGAATGCGTCGTACAACTGCTGCGTGGCCAGTACCGCCGACAACGGCAGGAATCCGCCGGTCAGTCCCTTGGACAGGCACAACAGGTCGGGCATGACCCCGGCCTGTTCGCAGGCGAACAGGCTGCCGGTGCGGCCGAAGCCGGTGGCGATCTCGTCGGCGATCAGGAACGCGCCATGCGCATCGCACAGTTCGCGCGCACGGCGCAGGTAGGCCGGGTGATACATGCGCATGCCGCCTGCGCACTGCACGCGCGGCTCCAGGATCAGTGCGCAGATTTCCTCGGGCGATCGTTCGAACACCGCCTGCAGTGCGTCGGCTGCCTGCAGTGCGTAGTCCTCCGCGCTCCGCCCAGGTTCGGCCAGGTAGGCATCGGGCGAGGGCGCAAAGATCGATTCCAGCAGCAACGGCGCATACACGCGCCGATACAACGGAATGTCGCCGACCGACAGCGCGCCGATGGTCTCGCCGTGGTAGCCGTTTTCCAGCGCGACGAAACGCGTGCGGCGATGCTCGCCGCGGTTGTGGAAATAATGGAAGGCCATCTTCAAGGCCACTTCCACGCCGGCCGAGCCGTTGTCGGCATAGAACACCTTGGACAGCGGCGCGCGGCCGGCCTGGCGCGGCGCGATCGCCAGCAGGCGCTCGGCCAGCTGCACGGCGGGCGCATGGGTGAAGCCCGCCAGCATCACCTGCTCCAGTTCGCCAGCCTGGCGCGCGATGGCCGCGCCGATGCGCGGCTCGCTATGGCCGAACAGGTTGGTCCACCAACTGCTGACCGCGTCCAGGTAGTGGCGACCGTCGTGGCCGATCAGCCACGCACCATCGCCACGCGCGATCGGCACCAGTGGCAGTGTGTGCGGGTGTTCGCGCATCTGCGTGCAGGGGTGCCACAGCACCTGAAGATCGCGTTGTCGCCAATGTTCGTCAGCTTGGGAGGCTGCCGGGTCTGCTAGGATTTCGGGTTCATGAACATGTCGATGCATACGCCTATTCTATCGGTCGGCTTCGCCGCTGCGTGCTGCGCATGAGCCCGCGCCTGCCGACCATCCACAAGATCACCGATCTGGGTGACGGGCCGTTCCGTCGCCAGCAGCTGGATCTGGAGTTTTCCAACGGCGAGCGTCGCCTCTACGAGCGCCAACTCAGCCAGGGCCATGGCGCGGTGGTGGTGGTGCCGATGCTGGATGCGCAGACCGTGTTGCTGGTGCGCGAGTACGCCGCCGGCGTGCATCGCTACGAGCTGGGCCTGGTCAAGGGCCGCATCGATGCCGGCGAAACGCCGGAGCAGGCCGCCGACCGCGAACTCAAGGAAGAAGCCGGCTATGGCGCGCGCCAGGTGCAGGTGTTGCGCGCAATGACGCTCGCTCCTACTTATATGAGTCACCAATCCTGGTTGGTGCTGGCGCGCGACCTCTATCCCGAGCGCCTGGTCGGCGACGAGCCGGAAGAGATGGAAGTGGTGCCCTGGCCGATCGCCCGTCTGGACGACTTGATGCTGCGCGACGATTTTTCCGAAGGCCGCTCGCTGGCCGCCTTGTTCATTGCGCGCGAGTGGCTGGAGCGCAACCCATGATCCGCATCCCGATGGAACTGCGCGAAACCGTGATCGCCATTGCCCGCGAGGCGGGGGCGGCGATCATGGATGTCTATGCGCAGGATTTCGCGGTGGAGCTCAAGGACGACGCCAGCCCGTTGACCCAGGCCGACCTGGCCGCCAATCGTGTCATCGTCGACGGCTTGCGCCGGGTCACCCCGGATGTGCCGGTGCTGTCGGAAGAATCCGCGCACGTGGCCTGGGAAGACCGGCAGTTCTGGACCAGCTACTGGCTGGTCGATCCGCTCGACGGGACCCGCGAGTTCGTCAAGCGCAACGGCGAGTTCAGTGTCAACATCGCACTGATCCACATGGGCGCGCCGGTGCTCGGCGTGGTGCAGGCGCCGGTCGATGGCCGTGTCTGGTATGCCGCCCGGGGCGAGAACGCCTACCGCCGCGATGGCGATCGCGACGAGATGCTGCATACGCGCACGCCGGCGGCCACGCCGCTGCGGGTCGCCGCCAGTCGCTCGCATCGCGACGCGCGCACCGCCGCCGCGCTGGAGCGCATGGGCCAGATCGACGTGGTCGCGCAAGGGTCGTCGTTGAAGTTCTGCCGCATCGCCGAGGGCGACCTGGACGTGTATCCGCGCTTCGGCCCCACCTCCGAGTGGGACACCGCGGCCGGCCAGTGCGTGCTGCATGCCGCCGGCGGTGTGCTGCTGGCCGGCGGCACCGGCAAACCGTTCCGTTACAACCGCCGCGACACCTTGCTCAATGGCGATTTCATCGCGCTGGGCGATCCCAATCTGCCGTGGCGCAGCTGGCTGGTGTGAGCAGCGCTGGCGGCCTGCGCGCTCGCCGGATGGCTCCGGTGGCGGCGCGTAGTGCCGACGCCGTCATGTCCAGCGCAGTGCTTCCCCATCGCCTGCCATCAGCTGCTACGGCACGTGCCGGCGGCATCGCCTTGGCACGCCACTCAGCTGCACCACACCTATCAGGAAGACACCATGTCCGAGTCCCCGCCGACCGGCGACATCCAGCGCCTGCTGCAACTGATGGCGCGTCTGCGCGATCCTGAGCATGGCTGCCCGTGGGATGTGGAGCAGACCTTCGCCAGCATCGCCCCGTACACCATCGAGGAAGCCTACGAAGTCGCCGACGCCATCGACCGTAACGACCTTGCGGGTCTGCGCGACGAGTTGGGCGACCTGCTGCTGCAAGTAGTCTTCCATTCGCAGATGGCCGCCGAGCAGGGCGCATTCGGATTCGCCGAGGTGGTCGCCACGCTCAGCGACAAGCTGGTGCGCCGCCATCCGCATGTCTTCGCCGAGCAGCGCGCCGACGACGCGCAGGCGGTGAGCGCCAACTGGGAGCAGATCAAGCGTGCCGAACGTCGCGCAGCGGGCCATCAGGACGACTCCGCACTCGCCGGCATCGCACGCGGCCTGCCGGAGTGGCAGCGCTCCACCAAGCTGCAATCGCGCGCGGCGCGGGTCGGCTTCGATTGGCCCGATCCGGCACCGGTGCTGGAAAAATTGCAGGAAGAAATCGAAGAGCTGCGCGTGGAGTTTGCCCGTGGTCCGGTCGCCGACAACCAGGCACGGCTGGAAGACGAACTCGGCGATGTGTTGTTCGTCTGCGCCAACCTGGCGCGCCATGCCAAGGTCGACGTGGGGGCGGCGCTGCGGCATGCCAATCTCAAGTTCGAGCGCCGCTTCCGCGCCATGGAGGCGCAGGCACAGGCGGATGGCACCGCGCTGGCCGCGCTATCGCTGCACGAGCAGGAAGCGCTGTGGCAACAGGTCAAGCGCGGCGAGCGCGGCAGCGCTCCATCCACTCCCGACCAACCGGGCGCCGGGCCGCCTGTCACTGCCACGCCGGTGCGCAGCGGTCGGGCACCCGACCTCTCGGCGCAGCAACAGGCCGATGTCGACACGCAAGGCCTGGACAGGTCAGGCCGCGCGTGAATTTCTCACCGACCACGCTGGTGCTGTTTGCCGCCACCGCGGTGGCGGAGCTGGTCGGTTGCTACCTTCCTTATCTGTGGCTGCGCAAAGGCGGCAGCATCTGGTTGCTGCTGCCGACGGCGTTGAGCCTGGCCATCTTCGTCTGGTTGTTGAGCCTGCATCCCGATGCCAGTGGGCGGGTGTACGCCGCCTATGGCGGGGTCTATATCGCCAGCGCACTGCTGTGGCTGTGGTGGGTGGACGGAGTGACGCCGACGCGTTGGGATCTGCTGGGCGCCGCCTGCTGCCTGCTTGGCATGGCGATCATCATGTTCTCGCCGCGCAGCGCCTGAGCGCGCACGCGCGCCGGCGTCTGCGCGGCGCAAACCACGGCTGCCTGCTCGGTGCGGTGGGACGCAATGAAGACCAGGTGCCCGGGGCGGCGAGCCACCGCGGCACTTGCGTGGCCGCGACCGTAGACGCCGACGGTCGCGCGCGACGGACAGGCAGGCAGGCGGACAACTGCTTCATCGCACGCAATAGGTGGAGGCGTTCAAGGCGTTGGCCACCGCGGCCAACCGACAGGGCGCGGCCGCGTACTGTCGCGCGCTGCGCCGTTCCCCCAAGCGCGGCCGGGCGGCGATAATGGACCTCTTTCCCTTGGACCGGTGCGCATGACCCAGAAGACCATCCTCAACGACACCCATCGTGCGCTTGGCGCCAAGATGGTCGACTTCGGCGGTTGGGACATGCCGATCCACTACGGCTCGCAGCTGGACGAGCATCACCAGGTGCGTCGCGACGCCGGCATGTTCGACGTCAGCCACATGACCGTGGTCGACCTGCACGGTCCACGCGTGCGCGCGTTCCTGCGCTACCTGCTCGCCAACTCGGTGGACAAGCTCAAGGTCTCCGGCAAGGCGCTGTACACCTGCATGCTCAATCCGCAGGGCGGGGTGATCGACGACCTGATCGTCTACTTCCTGCGCGAGGACTTCTTCCGCCTGGTGGTCAACGCCGCCACCCGCGAAAAGGACCTGCAATGGATCGGCGAGCAGGCTGCCCGCTTCGAGGTGCGTGTGGAAGAGCGCGGCGACTTTGCGATGATCGCCGTGCAAGGCCCCAACGCGCGCGCCAAGGTGATCGAACTGGTGGATCCGGCCGATACCGCAGCGGCCAGCAAGCTCGGCCGTTTCGCAGCGCTGCAGACGCGCTCGCGCGAGGGCGTGGAGCTGTTCCTGGCGCGTACCGGCTACACCGGCGAAGACGGTTTCGAAATCGTGTTGCCGCAGGAGGCCGCGGTGGGGTTCTGGAACGCCCTGCTTGCACAGGGCGTCAAGCCGGCCGGCCTGGGCGCGCGCGATACCTTGCGCCTGGAAGCCGGCATGAATCTCTACGGCCAGGACATGGACGACACGGTCAGTCCATACGAGGCAGCGCTGGCCTGGACGATCGCCCTGGACGAAGGCCGCGACTTCGTCGGTCGCGCCGTGCTCGAGTCGCAGAAAGCGCAGGGCGCACCGCGTCAGCTGATCGGTGTGGTGATGGATGAGAAGGGCGTGCTGCGGCATGGCCAGACCGTGCTCAGTGCCAGCGGCGAGGGCGAGATCCTGTCCGGCACGTTCTCGCCCACCCTCGGCAAGGCGATCGCATTCGCGCGCGTGCCGGCCGGCAGCATCGACGACTTGCGTGTGGACATCCGTGGCAAGCAGGTGCCGTTGCGCGCGGTGAAGTTTCCGTTCGTGCGCGACGGCCAGGCGCAGCCCGGCGTCCTTGGCGAGTGAGTCAAACGCTGCCGGGCAGGTCAACGTCCGGCAGCGTGCAGCATCCATCGCCGCCAATCGGCCGGCACGCGCGTGCACCTGTGTTGTCGTGCGGTCTAAACTAGCCACCTGTCCCCAACCCATCAGTTTCCCCGGAGCACACCCATGAGCGAGATCCCTGGCGACCTCAAGTTCCTCAAATCCCACGAGTGGGCCCGCGTCGAAAGCAGCGGCCGCGTGACTGTCGGCATCTCCGACCATGCGCAGGGCTTGCTGGGCGACTTGGTCTACGTCGAACTTCCGGGCGTCGGCGACACCGTGCAGGTCGGCAACGGCGCGGCGGTGGTGGAGTCGGTCAAGGCCGCCTCGGACGTCTACAGCCCGGTCAGCGGTACCGTCGTCGAGGTCAACAGCGCACTCACCGACAAGCCGGAAACCATCAACGAGGACGCCTACGGCGATGGCTGGATCTTCGTGGTCGAACTCGACGACAAGGAAGAGCTCAACGATCTGCTGTCGCCGGACGACTACGCCGAGCTGCTGGAAGACGACGCGCACTGACCTCGCTTCGCACGTCGCACCAAAAAATCCGGATGGCCGCTCGTTGGAGCGGCCATTTTTTTTGCCTGCGCGGCGGTGGCAGCACGCCGTCCCCGCCTGGCGATGGCGTGCGCGTTGCCGATCGGCGTGCAACCGGCCAGCGACGGCCGTCGATCGCAGTCCAGGTGTTTGTCGATGTTCGACAACGACGACCTCGCCGGGAACATGCGCACGCCACATCGTCGAGCACGACGCGACTGTCGCGGTGTCGGATTTCTGGCGTGAGCCAGTCGTGAGGAGAGGGCGTGCAGCCGGTGAAAAACGGTTGCCGCATCGCGTGCATCCAACCTCGGACACGGTGTGCAACGCATGCCGTTGGCAGCGCATGCCGATGCACATACGGGGCGAGAACTGCGCAAGAAGTTTGCGCATTTCTGCTTGTGCGACGCCTTGAGCAAGGTTGGCGGATAAAAAATTTTCAGCTGGCGGACAGGCGGCGCACGCTGCGGCGACCACGCCTGCGCCGCGACGTCGGTGCAGTGGGGAGCATCGCGCTTGTTTGCCTCGCTAAAAAAAAACAGCACAAAAGAAGTGCTTTTTTGAAAACGTTGTTGCACCACTGCATGCGAAGGGCAGCTGCGCGTGCCATCGCGCGGCGTCTTGGGACCACCTCCACAGGACACATCGCCACCAGGTGTCGAAAAAAAAATGCAAAAGAGTGTTGACAGTAAAAAAAAGCGTGATTAGGTTTCGCCCAGCAGACGTTGCTGCGAAAGAGAGTGAGCAGAATCGACATCAAGCCGACACGCTTGTTCCCGATGTCCACCAAAGCGTTATCCACGGTGGAGTTGGGTCCGCTTCTCTCCAAGAAAGCAGCAGTCGCTCCGATCACGCACCCGCGTCGCTGTCTGATGCGGGTGTTTCTGTATCCGTCCCGTCGCGCATTACCTGCGGACGGTTCCCGACGACGGCGTGCCGTTGCGGGGTTTGCTTCAACTGGGCGTTTCACCTCCATAGTTCACTGACGAGGAGCCAATTACATGGCCACTGCAAAAGCTGCGAAGAAGAAACCCACTGCCAAGAAGGCAGTGAAGAAGACTGCCGCCAAGAAGGCAGTCAAGAAGGTCGCCAAAAAGGCAACCGCCAAGAAGGCAGTGAAGAAGACTGCTGCCAAGAAGGCCGTCAAGAAGACTGCAAAGAAGGCAACCGCCAAGAAGGCAGTGAAGAAGACTGCAAAGAAGGCAACCAAGAAGACTGCCGCCAAGAAGGCAGTGAAGAAGACTGCAAAGAAGGCGACCAAGAAGACCGCCGCCAAGAAGGCCGTCAAGAAGACCGCCAAGAAGGCAGTCAAGAAGACCGCGAAGAAGGCAGTTGCCAAGAAGGCGACCAAGAAGTCCGCCACCAAGAAGACTGCCGCCAAGAAGCCTGCTGTGAAGAAGGTCGCCAAGAAGAAGCCGGCCGTTCGCAAGAAGAAGGCCGCTCCGGTCGCGCTGCCCGCAACCCCGGCGCCGCTGATCTGATCTGCAGTACCCGATCGCCGTAGACATCGAGCTCTCTCCCCGACGCCCAGCGGGGAGGGAGCTTTTTTATTGGCTCGCCCACGGCGGCCATGATCCGGTGAATGCCGATCGCGCGCAGACAGTCGCAGTCCATCGCCATCCGGTACCAGGGTGACCTACTCGGGCCGCGTGGCACGACATAACGCCAGCAGGCCTGGACAACCGTCGCGCGGTGGCGCAAACGCATTGCGATCGCCACCCAGCGCATCGCGCGCTGCTTGGCGGGATGTCAGGCCGGGTAACTGTGCCTATCGCCGCACCGGCGCCAATGGCCGTTCGCCACTCGCCACTCGCTTTCCCGGGTCCAGTGCTGCTGGTGGACTCGGCTGCTGCGCCGCCCACGCAACGGGCCATCGTCTGTCCCGACCGGTAGTGCCGCCATCGCTTGGTGTCGCGCTGATGTGTCGGTCAGTGCGAAGCGGGAGAGATGCACTCGGTCGCATCGCGCGGAAGGTGAGTTGTCCGCTCGCTTCTTGGCTAGCTCCTTTGCGCGCACGCGACAAGGTTGTCCAGGCATGCGTTGGCCATGACCGGTAGCGCATGGCGATGGAGCGATGTCCAGCCTGCCGGCCACTGATGTCGAAACACTCGACCCGGTCCCGCTGCGGGCCAGAAACAACACAGGCGGCCGAAGCCGCCTGTGTGCGAGAGCGCAGCAAGCTCCGCTTAGCGCGGCGATGCCACCGACTTGCCGGACGAGGCACCCTTGCCGGCAGGATCGGGACGCTCGGCCAGCATGTTCTCGCTACCGAAGTCGCCATCCACGTCGATGTCCAGCCAACGCTTGGCAGGTAGGCCCAGCGCACGGTCCAGGATGGTCGGCAACATGCCGGAGGGCAGGCCGCTCTCGCCGTTCCACATGATCGCGATGCCGAGATCGCGCTCGGGCAGCAGCGCGACCAGGCCGCGATAGCCCTGCACCGCGCCGGCATGGAAGACGACCTGGTGGCCGGCGTAGTCGAACACGCGCCAGCCCAGCGCGTAGCTGGCAGCGTCCACACGCTCGTGGCGCCAACCCGAGCGCATCTCCCCTGGCGTGGAGATCAGCGGCGCGTGCAGCGTCGCTAGCAGCGGCGCAGGCAGCACGTCGGTGCGGTGGCCGGTGTGCGCGAGCAGCCACTGCGCCATATCGCTGGCGCTGGCATTGACGCCGGCAGCGGGAGCAAGACGGTAGTAGGTCGGCTTGGGCGTCAGCGACACCCAGCCGTTGCGGCTGCGCACGTGCGGGCGCGCCCAGCGCGGGCTGGCCTGGATACCGGCCAGTCCCATGCTCGCATCGTTCATGCCCAGCGGCTTGAAGATGCGGCGCTCCACCGACTGCTCGTAGAAGCTGCCCGATGCAGCGAACACCACATCCCCGACCAGGCTGAAGGCCACGTTCTGGTATGCATAGCAATCGCCCGGGGCGCAGCGCAGCGGCGCGGCGGCCAGCTTGTGGCTGAGCGAGTAGTAGTCGACGTTGGATTCGATATCGTTGTCGTAGGCATTGCGGGTCAGGCCGACGCGGTGGCTGAGCACCTCGGCGACAGTGAGTTGCCGGGTGGCGACGTTATTGCTGAGCTGGAAGCCGGGCACGTAGTCCACCACCTTGCTGTCCCAACGCAGCACGCCGTCGTTGACCAGCAACCCGGCCATGGTGCCGGCAAACGCCTTGGACAGCGACGCAAGACGGAACACGGTGTGGGCATCGACCGGCTGCGGGTGATTGACGTCGGTGACGCCGTAGCCGCGCGCGCTGAGCACCTTGCCGCCCTGCACGATGGCCATCGCCATGCCGGGCAGGCGATTGCCGTAGGTCAACTGGTTGGCCATCGATTCGAACGCGGCCACGTCGAAACCGGCCGCCGGGGCAAGCACCTGGCTGGCCGGGAGCGATGCACGGTATTGCAGCGGAGCGGTGGGCGACTGCACGATGGCGGCCGGCTGCAGCGCAGAGGCAGCGGGCGCGGGTGTCTGTGCGGTGGAAGAGAGAGCCAGAGGCAATAACGCCCCGAGCAGCCCGATGGCCAACGGTCGGAACCGTCGGCGCCTGCGCATTTGAGTCATGGTTGTCCCGCCTGTTCCGCTGCCTCCGATGATTCTAGCGCCGCGCTTCGCAATAGCACAAACTGCCGGAAGATGAATGGGCATCATATTGATCCTATTGACGATTTTAGGTTCATAAATCGGCCTGCGCGGCGCCTTTCCAGCGCCACTGGGAGCCCGTGCGGAAGCAAATGCAAGCAGCGTGCCTGCTCCAGCCGCGATCGATTTGCTGCGTCCTGCCCGCTGCCGCTGGTGATGCAGCGCGGCATCGGCTAACTTGCGCGCTTGTTTCGCGGGGTGCTGCCGCTGCCATGTCCTTGCTGTCGCGCCCGTTGATGCGAGCGAGCTTCACTCTATGACCAGCCCATCTTCGCCGCGCTCGGCGGCTGGCCGTTTGAACGCGGCGCTGCGCAGCTCGCCGCCGCTGGCATGGTCGTTCCTGTACTTCTTCTGCCTGCTCAGCGGCTACTACGTGCTGCGCCCGGTGCGCGAGGCGATGAGCGCGTCGGCGGATGTGGAAGCGATCTTCCCCACCGGCATGATCGCCTTCTTCGCCGCGCACGGCATGCCGCTCAAGGACTTCACCCTGCAGGTGCTGTTCACCTGCACCTTCCTGATCATGGTGCTGCTGCAGCCGGTCTACGGCGCGCTGGTCAGCCGCTATCCGCGCCGGGTGTTCCTGCCGGCGGTCTATGGCTTCTTCATCGCGACCCTGCTGCTGTTCTATGTGTTGTTCGACAGTGGCGTGCCCGGGCGCGGCATGGCGTTCTTCTTGTGGGTGACCGTCTTCAACCTGTTTGCGGTGGCGGTGTTCTGGAGCTTCATGGCCGACGTCTTCAGCAATGCCGAAGCGCGCAGCTACTACGGTTATATCGGTGCGGCCGGCACACTGGGTGCGTTTCTCGGGCCGATCCTCACCCGCACCCTGGTCGAACGCATCGGCATCGCGCATCTGATGCTGGTGTCGGCCGGCTTTCTGGCGGTGTGCGTGGTCTGCGTGCTGCGCCTGCGCTTGTGGGCGGTTGCGCGCGAGCAGCAGCGACAGCTGGGCTCCGGCGAAGTGCCCATGGGCGGCGATGTGCTGGGCGGGCTCAAGTTGATCGTGCGCGAGCCGTTGCTGCGCTGGCTGGCCTTCATGGTGTTGTTCGGTGTGGGCGTCGGCACCTTGCTCTACAACGAGCAGGCGGCGCTGGTACGGCGGCTTTACAGCGACGCGGCGGCGGCCACCGCCTATTACGCGAGCATCGACCTGGCAATCAATGCGCTTACCCTGGTGCTGCAGCTGTTGGTGACGCGCGCGCTGTTGTCGCGTTTCGGCATCGCGCCGGCACTGCTGATTCCGGGCGTGGCGATCACGCTGGGCTATGCCGTGCTGACGGCCTCGCCGTTGCCGATGATGCTTGCGATCGTGCAGGTGATCACCCGCTCCAGCGAGTTTGCCCTCGCCAAGCCGGCGCGCGAGACCTTGTACACGCGGGTGGATCGGCAGTGGCGCTACAAGGCCGGTGCGGCGATCGACACCGTGATCTACCGCGGTGGCGATCTCACCTTCGTCTGGGTGCACAAGCTGGTGTCGGCCTTCGGCTCCAGCGCAGTGTTCGGTGTCGGCCTGCTGGTGGCCTCGTGCATGACCCTGGGCGCGTTCGGCCTGCTGCGCGAGGCGCGCAAACTGCCCGCAGAGCGCGATGCGGAGACTGGCAATCAGGTCTCCGACTAGGAGCGGTCAACACGCGGCCTGGCTGCGGGGCCCTTGCCCGCCCACCCTCGCGGGACACGCCGCAAGTACGTCCTTGTAGGCTCTTACGCGGCATCCATGCCGCGTAAGGTCCCGCGACGGTGGGCGGGCAAGGACCGGTCGAGATGGTCGGTGCGCACAGGCAAGCAGGGCATGAACGGCGTGTCCCGCAACCGGAGAGGGCACTGCGTGCTCGGCTGACTGAGCTTTTGACCTTGGCGGTGGGCTGCACCTAAGCGATGCCGCTGTTTGGAACTAGCCGCGTTTGTCTTTGGGCGAGCGTGGCGAGCAGATAGATCAGGTGTAGAGCGCTTGATCTGCACCTTGGCTGCAGCACTTGTGCCCGCGCAACAACCATCGCAGGACACGCCGCCGATGTCCGCAGTCGCGACGCTCGGATCATGCATGCAGGTCCTGCACATCCCCCGTCTCTTGCCGGCGCGTCGGGTTCCGCCGCCTGTTCCGAGTAGCAGGGCCGCAAACGCAGCTATGCTGGCCGCCACATCCACCATGCCGGTCTGCCATGTCCCTGTTCGCCATCGTCGCTGGTCTGTGTGTCGCTCTGCTGCACGTCTACATCATGGTGTTGGAGATGGTGCTGTGGACGCGGCCGCTGGGCCTGAAGACCTTTCGTAATACCTTCGAGAAGGCACAGGCCACGCGCGTGCTGGCAGCCAACCAGGGGCTGTACAACGGCTTCCTGGCTGCGGGACTGTTCTGGGGTGCGTTGCAGGCCCGGGCCGATGTGCTTGGCTTCTTTCTGGGCTGTGTCGTCGTGGCAGGCTGCTACGGCGCCTACAGCGTCAACCGTCGCATCTTCGTCGTGCAGGCGTTGCCCGCGCTGATTGCCCTGGCCTTGCTGTGGTTGCCGCGCTGAGGCGGCGTCCCCGCCTTCTGTAGGAGCGGACCTGGCCGCGATGAGGCATTACCGGTGACGCCCCGTCGCGGCCAGGTCCGCTCCTACCTTAGCGGCAGGCTGGCATTGCAGCTGCGGTGAAATCGCCGAAGACCACGGCGACAGGCAGGCAGCCGCGAGATGGTCGGTCTCCACACCAGCCGGTCTCCACACACGACGACGGCGGGCCGAAGCCCGCCGTTGTCTGCTGTCACCTTGCCCTGCGCCTTACGCTGCTTCGCGCGGTTGCTGGGCCTGCGGCTTGTCGTAGTAGCTGGCCGCCCGCAACTCGTGCGGCTCGAAGTCGTCCACGGTAATGGTGTCCATCATCATCTCGCGCAACTCTTCCAGCTGCCTGCGCTCGTCGCCGGTGATCACGCCTTCGGCCACCGCCTCGTCCAGCTGTGCGGTGAAACCCAGCGCTTCGATGCCCTTGGTCTTGAGCGCCTTGAGGAACTTGCGCTC
Organism: Xanthomonas sp. CPBF 426; assembly: GCF_903989465.1. Taxonomy (NCBI): domain Bacteria; kingdom Pseudomonadati; phylum Pseudomonadota; class Gammaproteobacteria; order Lysobacterales; family Lysobacteraceae; genus Xanthomonas; species Xanthomonas sp. CPBF 426. Next base: position 3,321,857 of record NZ_LR861805.1, on the reverse strand, counting down.
CACCGGCTCGGCCAGCACGGCCTTGGCCAGATAGCTGGCGATACGCCCGCCCGGATTGTTGGCACAGGGGGTCAGGAACACGCCCTGGGCCAGGCGGTCGCGCGCTTCGTTCGGCGTCATCAGGATCGATGCCACGCGGTGCCCCAGGCGGTCGCCCGGCGCTTCGGCACGACGGCCCAGCGGGAAGATCAGCAGCCACATCAACCAGCCCACCGGCCGGATCGGGAAGTTGCGCAGCGCCGCCGACAGCGCGGTTTCGATCTTGTGCACGCTGTCATGGAACGCCCATGCCAGCAGCGGCTGATCGGTCGCCGGCGCGCCTTCGTCGTGATAGCGCTTGAGCATCGCGCTGGTCAGGTAGATGTGGCTCAGCACATCGCCCAGCCGGCCGGACAGCGATTCCTTAAACTTGAGCTTGCCGCCGAGCATCAGCATCGACACGTCGGCCATCAACGCCAGGTTGGCGGAATAACGATCCAGCTTGCGGAAGAAGCGACGCGTGTACGCATCGCCCGGCGCTGCACCGATGCGTGCGCCGGTCAGCCCGAACCAGAACGAACGCACCGCGTTGGAGATACCGAAGCGGATATGCCCGAACAGGCTCTGGTCGAACGCTTCCAGGCCACGGCGCGTATCCGGGTCCTGCGCCGCCTGCATTTCCTTCATCACCCACGGATGGCACAGGATCGCGCCCTGGCCGAAGATCAGCAGGCTGCGGGTCATGATGTTGGCGCCTTCCACGGTCACGCCGATCGGCGCCGCCTGCCAGGCACGGCCGGCGAAGTTGCGCGGCCCCAGGATGATGCCCTTGCCGCCGATCACATCCATCATGTCGCTGACCACTTCGCGGCCCATGGTGGTGCAGTGGTACTTGGCGATCGCCGACGGCACCGACGGCACATCGCCACGGTCCACCGCCGCGGCAGTGGCCTGCGACAACGCACTGATCGCATACGCCTTGCCACCGATCCGTGCGAGCGCTTCTTCCACGCCCTCGAAGCGGCCGATCGACAGACCGAACTGCTTGCGAATGCGCGCATACGCACCGGTGACCACCGCGGCGTACTTGCCGCCACCGCTGGCCGTTGAGGGCAGGGTGATCGAGCGGCCCACTGCCAGGCACTCGTTGAGCATGTTCCAGCCCTTGCCGACCATTTCCACGCCGCCAATCAACTGGCTCAGCGGGATGAACACTTCCTCGCCATGGATCGGGCCGTTCTGGAACGGCGAATTGAGCGGGAAATGGCGACGGCCGATTTCCACGCCAGGGGTCTCGCGCGGCAGCAGCGCCAGGGTGATGCCGATGTCCTTCTTGTCGCCGATCAGGCCATCCGGATCGTAGGCGCGGAACGCCAGGCCGATCAGCGAGGCGACCGGCGCCAGGGTGATGTAGCGCTTGTCGAAGGTGAGCTTGACGCCGAGCACGTTGGCGCCGTTCCACTCGCCCTTGCAGACGATGCCGTAGTCGGGGATCGAGGTCGCATCGGAGCCGGCGAACGGGCCGGTCAGGCCGAAGCACGGCACCTCGGCACCTACCGCCAGACGCGGCAGGTAATAGTCCTTCTGTTCCGGCGTGCCGTAATGCAGCAGCAGCTCACCCGGCCCGAGCGAGTTGGGCACGCCGACGGTGGAGCTGACCACGCTGGAGATCGAGGACAGCTTCTGGATCACCTTGTGATGCGCCAGCGCACTGAAGCCCAGGCCGCCGTACTGCTTGGGAATGATCATGCCGAAGAACTTGTTCTTCTTGATGTACTCCCACAGCTCCGGCGGTAGGTCGGCGTGGACATGGGTGATCTCCCAGTCGTTGACCATCTTGCACAGCTCTTCGACCGGGCCGTCCAGGAATGCCTGCTCTTCGGCGGTCAATTGCGGCTTGGGGTAGTTGAGCAGCTTCTGCCAATCCGGGTCGCCGGTGAACAGCTCGCCTTCAAAGCCCACCGAGCCGGTTTCCAGTGCGATGCGTTCGGTCTGCGACAACGGCGGCAGTACCTTGCGGAAGAAGCCCATCAGCGGCGTGGTCAGCAGCGGCTTGCGCAGGAACGGCAACAGCACCGGCGCGGAGACCAGCACCACCAGCACGGCAGCGACGATGGTCGCGGTGAGATTGGCTCCCAGCAACCAGCAGGCCACCAGCACACAGGCGCTCAACGCAACCCAGGTGGCAAGGCGCATGCGGTGATAGGCAGCGATGCCCGCCGCCAGGATGACGAAGAGAAACGGTGCAACGATGCTCATGGTCTTGCTCCAGTGACATGCTCGGTAATGTTGGACGCTGCGATGGTGCCAACCGGGGGCAGTGCGTCCAGATAATGCAACACGGTTGCGGTAAACGTGGTGTTGTCGTCGCCGGCCAGCATGTGCGTGGCATCGGGCAAATGCACGTGCTGCGCATGCGGCGCGATCGACAGGAATTCGCTGATGGTGTCCGGCGTGACCAGATCGCTGCGCCCGCCGCTGATCAGCAAGAGCGGGCAACGCACCTGCGCGGCGGCGTCCAGCAAGGTCTGCTGCTGTGCGTGCGGGTCCTGACCTGCCAGCTCATCGACCAGCCGCGGATCCCAATGCCAGTGCCACCTGTTGTCCGCCCGCTGCCTCAGCAAGGCCTGCAGCTGCTCGGCCGTCTTGCGCGGGCGTTGCGGCAGATACGCGGCAATTGCGTCGGCAGCGGCATCCAGCGATGCGAAACCCTCCGGATGCGCGGTCATGAAACGCAGGATGCGCTCCACGCCTGCGGTATCCCAGCGCGGCGTGATGTCGACCAAGACGATCGCGCGAAACAGGCCGGGCCAGCGCGCCTCCGCAAGTAGGCCGAACAGGCCGCCCATCGATGCGGCGACCAGCACCGGCGGCGCGGCCTGCTCGCCCGCCAGCACAATCAAGTCGTCGGTAAATTGCGTTGCCGAGTAGGGCAGGCCCACGCCGTTGAAGCCGGAGTCGCCATGACCGCGCGCGTCGTAGGCCAGCGCCCGGTAGCCAGCGTCGGCCAGTCGAGCCGCAGTGCTTTCCCAGGCGTACCGGGTCTGTCCAAACCCATGTGCCAGCAGCACCGTCGCTGCATTGCCCGCGCCTCGCTCCGACACCGCAAGCGAGGTATCGCCAGCATTGATGCGAATGCTGGACGTACTATGGGCAAGGCTAGAAGGAGAGGAAACCATACCTCATGGTATGGACCTGCCCAGGCTACTGTCAATACTGCCTAGTATGGACGGTTAAGCCATTGAATCGTGGCAGTTGTGTGTCCGTTATGTGATGCATACTGCAACTGACGCAAGCGTATGGTTAAATCGCGTCAATGAATGACATCCCCGACCCGAGCCTCACCACGCCCCGCGCCACGTCCGGTCGCGGCAACCGCCTCAGTGCGGACGATTGGGCGCAGGCCGCACTGGACCTGATCGCCGAACAAGGCGTGGGCGCCGTCGCAGTGGAGCCGCTGGCACGCCGTCTCGGCGTGACCAAGGGCAGCTTCTATTGGCACTTCCCCTCCCGCGATGCCTTGCTGCAGGCGGCGCTCGAACGCTGGGAGATCTTCGAACAGAAGGAGGTGTTCGGCAGCCTGGAAGACGTGCCGGACCCCAGCGCACGCTTGCGCGCGCTGTTCCAGCTGGTCGCGCACGAAGTCAAACCGCATGTCATCTACAGCGAACTGCTCAAGGCACTCGACCACCCGGCCGTGCGTCCGGTCATCGACCGCGTCTCGCAGCGCCGTCTCGACTACCTGATCGCCTCGTTCCGCCAAGCCGGCCTGAGCCGCACCGACGCCCAACACCGTGCGCGCCTGGCCTACGCCGCCTACGTCGGTTTCCTGCAACTCTCGCTGCAGTTGCAGCAGCCCAAGCAAGCCCGCGAAGACTTCGAAGCCTACGTCGAGCATGTGATCCAGACGTTGATTCCGGGCTAGGTTTCAGGCGTCAGGCATACGTCGATGTCTGATCGTTGAGCAAAGAAAAACCGCGACTCTTTCGAGCCGCGGTTTTTGGTTACGCATTACATGAGCAGCCGATTATCAGAACTTCTGGGTGTAACGCATGTAGTAGAAGCGACCCGGGATTTCGTACTGCGAGTCAAAGCTGTTGGCAAATGCCGTTGCCGACTGCGGCGGATCACGATCAAAGGCATTGTTCACACCCACAGTGACGCGGGCATTCCAGGGTGCTTTCCAGTAGGCGCTGATGTCTGTATAGGTGACACTCGGCACATGGTTACGCGGAGCAGCTCCCGCACTGGTAACGCGATCGGCATCAGAGCAGAGCAGGCCGATATTGGTCGGGTTGGCCAAGTTGGCACCAGTACAGTTTTCGACCTGCGAGCTGTAATAACGCATTGCAACCGAGCTGCCGACGTCGCCCAATTCCCAATTGGCCATCAGGTTAGAACGCAAGCGCCAATTGTTGTCTCGCGCCGAGCCACCGCGATACAAACCCACACGCTCTTCGGGGTCCTGCAAAGGCTTGTCAACGGTGAACTTGGTCAAATAGGTTGAGTCCCAAACAAAGCTGAAGCTTCCCCACGCGGTTTCCGGCAAGCGATAGCCGAACGTGAAGTCAAAACCTTCGGCTTCGATGCTGGCAATGTTGCGAGGAACGGCAAGCATGTTCGAAATTTCACCGGTGCTTTCGCGGGTGATCAACGCACAGGTCGACTGGATGCCAGCGACATAGCAGCTGTCCAGCAATTCCTGGGCAGTCTGGGTATCGATCGCATTTTCAATCTTGACGGTCCACCAGTCGACTGCGATGTCCAGACCCGTCACGAAGCCTGGGCTGTAAACGAAGCCGAGCGTTTTGGATGTGGAGGTCTCAGGTCCGAGGGCCTCGCTGCCGCCTACGGTGGTGCGGATCTGCGAATTTGCCTGAGCATAAGGGGTTACACCTGCGCAGGAGCCCGGAATTGCACCGTTGACGCTACCATCGGTGTACGAGCCGGCGCACGGATCGCGAACGTCTTCAAAGGTGTCACTCACGCCCGAGAACAGTTCGCTGATGGACGGCGCCCGGAACCCTTCCGACCAGTTACCACGGATCATCAAGTCAGTGATGGGCTTCCAGCGAAAACCAAACTTGCTGTTGGTCGTATCGCCGAAGTTGCTGTACTTGGAGTAACGCGTAGCCAGACTGAAATCGAGCAGCTGGGCGCCCGGCAAATCTGCCAACAGCGGCACTGCCAACTCGAGATAAGCTTCGTCCAAGTCGTACCCGCCACTGGTTGCGGTACGGGCATTGCCGGTTGTGTCACCGGAGTTGATCAACGCATCCGGATCGTCAAAACCGGATTCTTCCCGATGTTCAACGCCCAGCGAGAAGGCGAACGCACCTCCCTGCATATCGAACAGCTCGCCACCGATGCTGCCGTAGTAGCTCTTCTGCTCATAGCCGTAGACGTCATGTGCCTTGAAGCCAGCATAGTCAATCATCTCAGGCGTCATCGAACCGGCGCCGCCCAGCAGATTCAGCGGGACGCAGCCATCAATCGTCGAGGCAGCCGTACCGCAACGGGCCACACCGGTTGCATCGACAAAGGACGGACCCAGCGCACTCCGCAGAGCAGAAATGTTGAAGAAGCCAGTCGTGATGTCGGTCTGGTCATTCTTGCCGTAAAACATGCCCGCTTCCCAATTGAAGAAGCGGCTGCCAACTTCGAAGTCACCTTCGAAAGCGCCGTTAAAACCGTACGTTTTGACGTTCTGCGAGTAGATGCGGCCACCGGTCTCGTTTGCACGATACTGGATGTAGTCGATGTCACGGCCGAAGTTGTTATAGATGTTGTCGGCATCGATGACGATGTTGGCACCGTTGGTACCTGGGGCAGCGCGACCCAGCACGATCGGCATTGCCGCCAGGACCTGGGACGACTCGCGTTCGTTGTAGGTAACTGTCGTCTTGAAGCGCACGTTATCGGTGATGCTCAAACCTGCATCAGCGAAAACGGACTTACGCTCCTGAGGAGTTACCAGGTAGTTGGTCGGAGCGAAGTTGTAGCTGTCCGCTGCCGTATACGGCCGGGTAGTGGTACCACCGTTGCCAGTCACAAAGTAGCCAGGCGCGCCATTCAGCCGCGTCGCACCATTGCTGGTGGCGCCGGTGGGGCCAAACACTGCAAAGCGACCGCTTGGAGTGGTTGAGCTGTTGCCGGTACCAGGAACAGCACCAAACACTGGAACGGCAGAGATTTCGCGGTCACCCGCCCAAACGGGCTCTTCCTTTACATAACCCACGCCCAAGGTCGCGTGCCAACGATCGCCAGCCGAGCCAATTGTAAAATCATAGGACTCGCGGCTGCCGTCGCCTTTGTCGTACTGACCGTAGTAGGCGTTCGCTTCCGCGCCATCGAAGTTCTGACGCAGAATGATATTGACCACACCGGCGATAGCATCAGAGCCGTAGATCGTGGAAGCGCCATCCTTCAGGACTTCGATGCGCTCGACGGCAGCAGTCGGAATCGTGTTGAGATCGACCGCGCCGCCCAGGCCGGTGCCGCCGACCCAGCGACGACCGTTGACCAGCACCAGGGTGCGGTTGGAGCCGAGGTTACGCAGGTTGACGCGGGTCTCACCGTTACCACCATTGTTGACGTTGGTGTTGAGTGCCGAGCCATTGGTGCTGATGTTCTGAATCACATCGCCGATCGAGGTCAAACCCTGCGATTCGATCTGCTGACGGCTCATGCTGAAGACCGGCTGCGATGTTTCCACGTCGGCGCGCTTGATGCGCGAACCGGTGACCTCGATCTTGTCGAGGTTGGTGGTGCCGCCGGCTTCCTGGGCGATGGCGGTACCGGTACCGCCGACGCCCACGACAAGCGCGAGGACGACTGCATCGCGCAGCTTGTTGGACTTGCAATTCATTAGCTCTCTCTCCAAGTGATCTTGGGTACTGCCAAGGGTTGTTTGCCTGTCGGGGGGTCCGAAGAAGCGGATCCAAAACGTCAGGGTGAACCGATGGTATATGCGTTATGCGAGAAATTAAAGTCCCGTTAACGAAAAAGAAGAAAGGCGTGAAAGGCGGCGTGGGGCCCATGGCCAGAACGAAAAACGCCACCGGCTGCGGGCCGATGGCGTCACTTTAAATCATTTAAAATCAATGGCTTAGAGGTCTTGCTCGTACCGAACGTACGGAATCGTACCGTCGCTGTTGCTTTCGTTGCTCGGCGCAAACGGGTTCTTGCCACGGGAAATCACGTTCTCGGCGCCGACCGTCAACTGGCCGCTCCAGGGGGTACGCCAGGTCAGGCCCAGGCCCAGACCTTCCCACTTTTCCGGCTGGCCGGGAACATCGACGACGCGGCCGATGACGTTGGCGCTGAAGGCGCCGTAGCCGCCACCGACGCTCAGGGTCTTGCTGTCCCACTGGTCGGCGATCGCCGGCGAAACGTCGGCCAGCGGCACCAGGCGCGCGCGCGCATAGGTCCCGCCGATCGAGACGAAGCCTTCGCGGCCAATGTTCTTCTGCCCGAATACGGTCAGGTCGTTCTGTTCGACGCGGGTCAGCGGTGCCTTGCCGGCGCCGATCAACCAGGCCGGCAGGGTGTCGCGGCCAGTGCCGGCGGTGACGCCGGCGCGGGCGCCAGCGCGGTTGAAGCCCAGCGTGGCCGAGACGCGGCGCGATGCTGCGGCGCTGTCTTCCTCGTCGTCGCCGATGCCTGCAAGCAGACAGTGGCTGGCGAGTCCGTTGATGTTGGTGCCGCGGCTGCTGTTGCAGATCAGGCCCAGCGAATCGCCGGAGGTCAGGCCGAAGGCCGCGTCCAGCGAGTTGCGACCGAAGTGCCAGCGTGCGCCAGCCTTCTGCTCGCCAGTGGGCTCCAGGTACAGAAAGGCTTCGACCTTTCCGCTCCCCTTGTTCCACACCGGCAGGATGGTGCTCTCGCGCAACTGCTGGGATGCCGACTGCGCGTGCGCACCCGTGGCTGCCGCGAGGGCAACCAGCAAAGCGAGCGGAAGGCGAAGAAGGTGTCGCATACCAGAGTTCAGACCCAGGGGCAGTTGTTAAGTTCCCGAGAGCGGGCAATCAGAATCCTAGGGCGTTTATGATTATTTAACAAGTAGCCGCGTTCCCCGGAATGCAGCACCAACGCTATCTATTGCAACCTTTCCGGCGCGTCCAATGACGGCTGCGCCCCGCTGAAAAGTACGTCCAGCGCGGTCAACGGAAAGTGATACTCACGCCCGCAGAACTCGCAGCGGACCTCGACCTCGCCGGTCGCCTCGGCAGCGGCACGCGCCTCGTCTTCGCCCAGCGATTGCAGCATCGAGGCGACCCGCTCGCGCGAGCAGGAGCAGCCGAAGCTGAGTGGCTTGCTGCCCAGCAACTGGGTGTCTTCCTCGTGGAACAACCGGTGCAGCAGGTCCTCGCTGGCGACCGAGAGCAGTTCCGGTGCGCCCAGGGTGTCGAACAGGGCGCCGATGCGGGTCCAGCCATCGTTGTCGCCTTCGTCGCCAGGCAACTTTTGCAGCAACAGGCCGGCGGCCTGGTCCGGGCCTGCGGCCAGCAGCAACCGGGTCGGCAGCTGCTCGGACTGATGGAAATAGGTTTCGAAGGCTTCGGCCAGGTCCGGCGCCTGCATGCCGACCAGGCTCTGGTAGCGCTGTGGTTCACGCGGGTCCAGGCCGGGGTTCTCGATGGTGATCGCCAGCAGCGCGGCCTCGCCCAGTTCGCGCAGGTCGGCGGGCGCATCCGCACCGTCGGCCAGCTGCACGATGCCGCGCAAGGTGCCGGCTGCAGTGCATTCGGCGAACAGGGTGCGCAGGGTCTGGTTGCCGCGCAGTTGCACCGACAGGCGCCCGTCGACCTTGGTGTGTCCGGTGAACAAGGCTGAGGCCACCGCTGCCTCGCCGAGCAACTGGCGGGCGGCGGGCGGGTAGTCGGCCGCCCCCTGGATGTCGTGCCAGGCCTGGGTCAGGCGCACATGGACGCCGCGCACGCCAGCGGCAGGCAGCAGGAAACGGGAAAGCTGATCGTGATCGGTCATGGGGACATCGGACGTAAGGGACGCCGGTTGCCGGATAATGCAACGAGCATCGGAATGAAAGGTCGTAGCGAACAATGGGGACGGATGCATTGGATGGCAAGCAGGTGGCGCCAGCGCGGCGCGCGGGGCGCTGGCTGCGTTGGCTGTTGGCGGCCCCGCTGCTGTTCGCTGCCGCGAGCGTGCTGCAGGTGCTGGTGCTGCGGGTGATCGATCCGCCGGTCAGCAGCATGATGGTGGGGCGCTATCTGGAAGCCTGGGGCGAGGGCGACTGGCGTTTTTCGCTGCACCAGCAATGGCGCGACTACGACAGGATCGCCGCCAGCCTGCCGATTTCGGTGGTGGCTGCGGAGGATCAGCAGTTTCCGCTGCATCACGGCTTCGATCTGCAGGCGATCGAAAAGGCGCGCGACCACAATGCGCGCGGCGGACGCGTGCGCGGGGCCAGCACGATCAGCCAGCAGGTCGCCAAGAACGTGTTCCTGTGGCAGGGCCGCAGTTGGCTGCGCAAGGGCCTGGAGGCCTGGTACACGGTGCTGATCGAGTTGTTGTGGCCGAAGCAGCGCATTCTGGAGATGTATCTCAACGTGGCCGAGTTCGGCGACGGGGTGTACGGCGCGCAGGCCGCTGCCCGGCAGTTCTGGGGCAAGGATGCGGCGGGGCTGTCGCCGGGCGAATCGGCGCGTCTGGCAGCGGTCCTGCCTTCGCCACGCCGCTATGACGCACGTCGTCCCGGCGCCTATGTGCAACGGCGGACGGCGTGGATCCAGCGGCAGGCGCGCCAGCTGGGCGGCCCCGCGTATCTGCAGGCGCCATGAGCATGCAGACGTCCGGCCCCGCCCAGCTGCCGTTGGCAGCAGACCGCCTGACGGTGGTGATTGCGGCCTATAACGAGGAGACCAGCATTCCGCAGCTGCACCCGCGCCTGTGCGCAGTGCTGGCGGGCTTGCACGGCGTGCAGACGCATGTGCTGTATGTCGATGATGGCAGCAGCGACGGCACCTGGAGCGTGTTGCAGGGGCTTGCCGATGCCGACCCGCAGGTGAGCGCGGTGCGGCTGTCGCGTAATTTCGGCAAGGAAGTGGCCATTTCTGCCGGCCTGGACCATGTGTTGCCCGGTGCGGTGGTGCTGCTCGATGCCGATGGACAGGACCCGCCGGAGCTGATTCCCGAATTCGTCGCGCTGTGGCGCGCCGGTTACGACAACATCTTCGGCACGCGGATTTTTCGCGAGGGCGAGAGCTGGTTGAAGCGCAGCGCGGCGCATGCGTTCTATCGGGTGATCCGGCAGTTGTCGCGCACGCCGATTCCCGCCGATACCGGGGATTTCAGACTGCTGTCGCCGCGGGTGGTGGAGGCCTTACAGCAGCTGCGCGAGCGCCACCGTTTCATGAAGGGGCTGTTTGGCTGGGTCGGGTTTCGCCAGGTGGCGCTGCCGTATCGGCGTGCGCCGCGGCTGTCGGGGCGCAGCAAGTTCACGGTGTGGCGGCTGTGGAACTTCGCGCTGGATGGCATCACCAGTTTTTCCACCGTGCCACTGCGCGCGGCGACCTATCTGGGCTTGCTTACCGCGCTGGTGGCATTCCTGTTTGGCGGCTGGGTGGTGATCAAGGCGGCGCTGATGGGCGACCCGGTGGCCGGCTGGCCGACCATGATGTCGGTGATCCTGTTCCTTGGCGGCATCCAGCTGATTGCCCTGGGCCTGATCGGCGAATACCTGGGCCGGTTGTATGACGAGGCCAAGCAGCGTCCGCTGTACCTGGTCGATACCCACCGCGGCGTGGTGGGAGTAGTCTGCGACCACCAGACCAAGCGCGGAGCGGGCCATGCAGACCGTACGACAGCTATTGGGGACCAAACAGGTTGAGGTATTCGCCGTGGCGGCAGACGCTGCAGTGATCGAGGCGATCCGGATGATGGCCGAGAAAGGCATCGGCGCGGTATTGGTGATGGACGGACCACGGCTGGTCGGCATCGTGTCCGAGCGCGATTACGCGCGCAAGGTGGTGTTGCGCGACCGCGCTTCATCGACCACCAGCGTTGCCGAGATCATGAGCACCCAGGTGGTGACGGTGTCGCCGTCGGACACGGTGGAGCGCTGCATGCAGTTGATGACCGACGGACGCTTTCGGCATCTGCCGGTGCTGGACGGGGGGCGCGTGCAGGGCGTGATTTCCATCGGCGATCTGGTCAAGGCGGTGATTGAGCGCCAGCAGCACGATATCGATCAATTGCAGCGTTACATCGCCAGCTAGAGCCGTGCCGGCTGGGTCCCCTGCGTCTTGCCTTGGACAACTGCTGCCCGACATCCCTTGAGGAGTGTGGCGGGCAAAAAGATCGGCTTTAGGGCGCTTGATGTGCAGCCTGCTGCAGGGCCCTTGCCCGCCCACCATCGCAGGACACGCCGCAAGTACGTCCTTGTAGGCTCTTACGCGGCATCCATGCCGCGTAAGGTCCCGCGACGGTGAGCGGGCAAGGACCTATCGAGATGGTCGGTGCGCATGGGTAAGAGCAGTGCGGGATGGACCCTGTTCGCTCATGACGTATCGGCTCCACGTCTGATGCACACCGCACTACAGACAGCTTTTCACAAGAGCGCCGACCAACTGTCTGGTGCGGTGTCCTTGCCGGTTGCAGGACCGTATAGCGGCAGGGATGCCGCCACCGAGCTTCCAAGGACGAATTCACGGCGCGTCCTGCGAGCGGTGAGGTGCCGCGCACGACTCACCGAGCGTTTGCCTGAGCATCCTGACTGCAAGAACCGATGACGCTGTTCGCCATCGCTGCGTGTGTCTGTTGTGAAGTGCACCCGTCAAAGAAAGTGCATACGCTCAACACGTAGCCACCATCGCTGCAGCGTTTGGCAGATTTGCTGGTCGCCCAAGGTCTTGCCGCGAGCTTACTTCGCGAACTTGCCACCGCAGTCGCTGTCCTTGCCGGGACCCGGTTCGAAGGTCGCGAGCAAGGCGGCGGGCGGGGCGATCATGCCCAGGCCGACTGCAAGCGCGCCACGCAGGCCCAACGCCTTGAAGTCGGGACGGAAGGTCGGGTCCTTGAAGCTGCCGCCGATCCGCAACGGCGAGCGCAGGCTCAGGATGCTGCGGTCTTTCGGGCGCGGGCGCAGCAGCAGGTCCAGCGTCTCGTCCTTCAAGCTGATGCTGCCTTCGCCAACGATGATGGTGTCGGTGCTGTCGAAGGCCAGCGCACGCGATTGCATCAGGCCGTCCTGCACCCCGAAGTCGCCGAAGATGCAGCGCACCGGAATCTGACGGTCCTTGGTGACCAGATATTTCAGCGACTCGGCGATATCCAGCCCGGCCAGTTCCATGATCAGGTTGCCGACATGCCCACGGCCCATGCCGACGCCGATTGTGCCGTCGGCGGTACCGAGCATCGCGCCGATCGAGTTGCCGCGGCCACGCAGATCGAACTCGCCGCCGATGGCACCCGAGGCCTGCTTGGCAAGCGTCGTGTCGGGGAACAGCTGATCCAGCCGGATGCCGCGAAGGCCGGCCTTGAGCTGCGTGGTGATCACCTCGTTGCGCGCATCCATGCGGATGGTGGAGCGGATGTCGCCGCCCGCAACGCCGAAGTTGAGCGGATCCAGCTGCAGCAGACCGTCCTTCAAGGTCAGTGAGGCGTCCATGTCGTCCAGCGGCCACGACGGCGCATTGATGCGCTGCGCGCGCCAGCGCACCTGCGCATCCATCGCACGCAGCTTGGACAGGTCATAAGGCGTGCTGGGCAGCACGCGGGCGCTGGCTGCGAGTTGTGCGGCCTGCTTTTTCTGTTCGGCGTTTGCCGACTCGTTCGCGCCGGTCTTCGGCGGTGCGCCGACAAAGCCTGCCAGGTCGTCGAAATCCAGGCGTTTGGACGCCAGATCCGCACGCAGGAACGGACGCTTGTTGCGCAGGTCCACTTCCGCGGCACCTGACAGATCGCTATCGCCGGCGGTGCCGGTGAACTTTTCGTAGCGCCAGAGCTGGCCGTTGCGGCGCAGATGACCATCGAGCTTGTACGGCGGCGTCGACGGCATGGCTACGCCGGTCAGCGGATACAGATCCTGCATGTCCTGACCGCTGAGTGCCATTTGCAGATCGAAGACCTGGAACTGGAACGGGTTGGTCAAGGTGCCGCGCACGTGCGTGCGGGTGGCGCCGGCGCTGCCGCGCAGATCGATACGGAACGGATGCTCGCTCTGACTCAGCTCCAGCGGCGAGGCGGTGTTGCCCTTGAGCGTGAAGGGATAGCCCTTCCAGCGGCCCTTGCCATCGATGCCGATGGGCGCCGCACGCTGGTCGCTGCTCGGCGGGGCGAGGCTGTTGATTGCCACGTCCACATCCGAGCGATTGGCTGCATCGATGTATTGCAGGCGCCCGTTGTTCACCAGCAGGCGGCCAAGGCGCGGCATGGTGCCATCGCCATCGTCCTGATCGAAGACCCAGTTGCCGGGATGGGTGTCGTCGCCGGCTTCCAGCAGGACGGCCGGGTGATCCAGACGGATTTCCGGCAGACGCAGCTTGCCGCGCAGCAGCGGCCACAACTCGACATCGATCTCGGCCGAGTTGAGCTCGGCCATCGGCCCGCGCTTTGACCATGCCGCATTGGCCAGGCTAAGCCGATTGCCGCGCACCGTGGTCGTGCGGCCCAGCTTCACATCCAGATAGCCGAGGTGGAATTCGCGACCGGTCTTGGCACTGACCAGGCGCTCGACCGGGCCACGCAGCCAGTTCCACTGGAACAGCAGCACGAAGACCACCACGATGGCGGCGACGATGGCGAACCCGGCCAGCCAGCGTCGACGACGTGGCGTGGCGGAAGGAGATGCAGCTGAGGTGTCGGTCACGTTGTTCACGCGGGCCATGGTTGGCGATGGCTCGTGCACGGCGCGCGAACGCGCCGCAGATGGTGCCTCACATGACCTGCGCAATCACCGCAACGAAGTGGCAAGCGCTGCCGGCCAGCACGAACAGGTGCCAGATTGCATGGAAATAGCGCTGGGTGTCGCGCTGGTAGAAATACGTGCCCAGCGTATAGAAGAGTCCGCCGGCCAGCAGCCAGCACAGAGACCAGGTATCGACCGAGCGCAGTAAGGGCTGGATTGCCACGACGATCAGCCAGCCCATCGCCAGATACAGCACCGTCGACAACAGGCGGAAACGACCGGTGAAGAACAGCTTGAAGATCACCCCGGCGGCGGCAATCGTCCAGATCGCGGCAAACAATCCCCAGCCCCAGGAGTCACGCAGATTGATCAGCGTGAACGGGGTATAGGTCCCGGCGATCAACAGATAGATCGCGCAGTGATCGAGCACCTGCAGGCGGGCCTTGGCGCCCGGATGCGGAATGGCATGAAAGAGCGTGGAGGCGACGTACAGCAGTACCAGGGTGGCGCTGAAGACGATGGAGGTGGCCAGTTGCCAGCCATCGCCATAGATGGCGGCCAGCGTGATCAGCACCGAGCCGCCAGCCAATGCAGCAATGGCACCCAGGCCGTGGGTCACGGCGCTGGCTATCTCGTCGCGCAGGTCGGTCGAGGGGGAGGCGTCTGCGTTCATGCCAAAAAGGTACCGCAATTGCGAGCAATTCGCATCGCCGGCAGGTGCGGTTGCGCGCCTTGGTTCAAGCCGCGGTCAATCGATCGCCCTGGCATGCGCATGCTCGCGCGTGGCAGAGAAACGTACGTCCGGCGCGCGTTCCTGCGCCAGCTGCAGGTTCACCCGCGTCGGGGCGAGATAGACCAGCTGGCCGGCGGCGTCGATGCCCAGATTGCCGGCATTTTTCTCGCGGAACTCTTCCAGCTTCCTGGCGTTGTCGCAATGCACCCAGCGCGCGGTGGTGACGCTCACCGGTTCGAAGATCGCATCCACGCCGTATTCGTCCTTGAGCCGGTAGGCCACCACGTCGAACTGCAGCACACCCACTGCGCCCAGGATCAGGTCGTTGCTCATCAACGGGCGGAAGAACTGCGTGGCGCCTTCTTCGGACAGCTGCGCCAGGCCCTTTTGCAACTGCTTGAGCTTGAGCGGGTCGCGCAGGCGTGCACGCCGGAACAGTTCCGGTGCGAAGTTGGGAATGCCGGTGAACGACAGCGATTCGCCTTCGGTGAACGTGTCGCCGATGGAGATGGTGCCGTGGTTGTGGATGCCGATGACATCGCCCGGCCAGGCTTCGGCGGCGATCTCGCGGTCGGAGGCCATGAAGGTCAGCGCATTGGCCAGCTTGACGTCCTTGCCGCTGCGCACGTGCAATGCCTTCATGCCGGCGGTGAACTTGCCCGAGCACACGCGCATGAAGGCCACGCGGTCGCGATGCTGCGGGTCCATGTTGGCCTGGATCTTGAAGACGAAGCCGCTGAGCTTGGCCTCGGTCGCCTCGACCCGGCGGCCGGTGGTGTCGCGTGCCTGCGGTGGCGGTGCGTGCTCGACGAAGAAATCCAGCAGTGGTTGCACGCCGAAGTTGTTGACGCCCGAGCCGAAGAACACCGGCGTCTGCTGGCCGGCGCGGTACGCCTGCAGGTCGAACGGATTGCTGGCGCCTTGCACCAGTTCCAGTTCGTCGCGCAGTTCGGCCAGCATCTGTGCGCCGATCTTTTCGGCCAGGCCCGGGGCATCCAGCGACGGGAAGATGGTCGAATCCTGGCGGGTGAAGTTGCGGCCCTGTTCGTACAGGTGCACCTCGCCGGTGATCAGGTGCACCACGCCCTTCAGGCGCTGGCCCATGCCGATCGGCCAGGTGACCGGGGCGCACTGGATGCCGAGCACGGTTTCGACTTCATCCAGCAGGTCGATCGGGTTCTTGCCCTCGCGATCGAGCTTGTTGATGAAGGTCATGATGGGGGTGTCACGCAGGCGGCAGACTTCCATCAGCTTGATGGTGCGTTCTTCCACGCCCTTGGCGACGTCGATGACCATCAGCGCCGAGTCCACGGCGGTCAGCACCCGGTAGGTGTCCTCGCCGAAGTCGGCGTGGCCGGGGGTGTCGAGCAGATTGACGATCTTGCCCTCGTACGGGAACTGCATCACCGAGGAGGTGACCGAGATACCGCGCTCCTTTTCCAGCGCCATCCAGTCCGAGGTGGCGTGACGGGCGGCCTTGCGGCCCTTGACCGAGCCGGCCATCTGGATCGCACCCCCGAACAGCAGCAGCTTTTCGGTCAGCGTGGTCTTGCCCGCATCGGGGTGGGAAATGATGGCGAAGGTGCGGCGGCGCGCGGCTTCGTTGGAGACGTCGGACATGGGCTGAGCGCGCCCGGTCGGACGCCTGCGGAAACTGAGGAAGCCGGTGATTATAGCGGCTTCGCCGCGGCGGGCCTCTGTGGCCCTGGCCTGGGCCTTGCCGGTCGGTAGCCCGGCGCTCGCCGGGCGGCCGTCACTCACGGTGCCGGCGAGGGGAACTGCAATTCGCCCTGGGGGCCCAGCATCCGGAACGGCAACGCGATCAGGCGCAGGTCCGCATTGCGCTGGAGCGCGAAATGCAGGTGCGGGGCGGTGCTGTAGCCGGTATTGCCAGAGGCGCCCAGGCGCTCGCCGGTGCGCACCACCTGGCCCGGGCGCACCGCCACGCCATCGGGCGCCAGATGGGCATAGATGGCCATGCTGCCGTCGGCATGCAGCACCCGCACCAGGTTGCCGCCGGCGGCGGCCTGGTCCTGCGGGCCGCCTTCGATGACATCCTGCCGCACCTCCATCACCACGCCCTCGCGCGCTGCCAGCACCGGCGTGCCCTGCGGCAATGCAAAGTCCACCGCATACCAGTTGGGCGCATCGGCATGGCTGAAGGCCCCGCCGAAGCCCTGGTCCACGCGTATCGGCGCATCGCGGAATGGGAGCCGGTAGCGCACCTGCTGCTGCGGGCGGGCCTGCGGATCGCCGGGCACCAGATCGAGCGTGAGTCCCAGGCCGGCCAGGCTGCGCTGGTTGCTGGCCGGATACAGCCGGGCGAGCAGCCGGCGCTCGTGTGCCGCCAGTTGCACCGTCAGCGGCAATGCCGGCACGGCGCGATAGTCCTCGCTGGGCGGTGCGCTCAGCTGCACCTGTGCGGGTCCGGCCAGCGGGTTGCTGACCCAGGCCAGGTAAGCCGGAGCCTGCCACTCCAGTTGCAGTGACGGGCCGATGTCTGCCGATGCAGCCGCAGTCTGCGCAGCTGCGACCGCTGGCGAGCTCGCAGGCGTGTTCGCGGCACCGGGCCAATGCCAGCGCAGCTGCGCGTTGGTCGGCGCGATACACGCCAGGGCCGCAATGATGAAAGACCGGGCGAGGGCGGTCGGGGTGCTGCGAGACACGTGGTGGGGCACGTGATCGGCTCAACTCAAGGGGCCTCAAGTATGCGGTCCATCACAGGCCGGAGTGGTATCGGATGAAAATATATCTTTCCATCCGCATGAAGAGATTGACATCGCAAAAAAGCGGTGGCATCTTGGCTCCACCATCGAGACCGGCGGAGGGACAGGCCCTTTGATGCCGGGGCAGCCAGCGGAGCGCGCAAGCGCCCGCGTTTGGTGCCAAATCCTGCGGGGACCACCGCGTCCGCCGAAAGATGGTTCGAATCGTGCCTTGCGCACGTCGAACGCGAGCTCCCGCGAAGCTCGATGGCCGATCCACCCCGGATACCGCCATGAGCCTCGTGAATACAGCATCGCCGTCCACACCCGATTACATCGATATACCCGCTGCCACTGATGACGGCGTGCTTGCCGTGCGCGGCGAACTGGTCATTGCCTTGCCGATGCGCCATGCCGGCATGCGCGAGCTGCGGCTGCGCTATGAACTGGTCGGCGCTGCCAGTGCACCGGTGGTGTTCGTGGCCGGCGGGATTTCCGCGCATCGCCATCTGGCCGCCAGCGGCCTGTTCCCCGAGAAGGGCTGGGTGGATGGCCTGGTCGGTACCGGCCGCGCGCTGGATCCGGCCTCGCGGCGCCTGTTGTCGTTCGATTTTCTCGGCGCCGACGGCACGCTGGATGCGCCGATCGATACCGCCGACCAGGCCGATGCGATCGCCGCGTTGCTGGATGCGCTGGGTATCGCGCGGTTGCACGGCTTCGTCGGCTACTCGTATGGCGCGCTGGTCGGCCTGCAGTTCGCCAGCCGCCATGCTGCCCGCGTCGGCACCCTGGTTGCGGTCAGTGGTGCGCATCGCGCGCATCCGTATGCCGCCGCCTGGCGCGCACTGCAGCGCCGTGCGGTGGCGCTGGGCCAGCTGCAATGTGCCGAAAATCATGGGCTGGCACTGGCACGGCAGTTCGCCATGCTCAGCTACCGCACCCCGGAAGAATTCAGCGAGCGCTTCGACGCGCCGCCGGAAGTGATCAACGGCCGCGTGCGCGTGGCCGCCGAAGACTACCTGGATGCCGCCGGCGCGCAGTACGTCGCGCGCACCCCGGTGACCGCCTACCTGCGGCTGTCCGAATCCATCGACCTGCATCGCATCGACCCGGCGCAGGTACGCGTGCCCACCGTCGTCGTTGCGGTGGAGGGCGACCGCCTGGTGCCGCTGGCCGACCTGGTCAGCCTGGTCGAAGGCCTGGGGCCGCGCGGCAGCCTGCGCGTATTGCGCTCGCCGTACGGCCACGACGCCTTCCTGAAAGAAATCGATCGCATCGACGCGATCCTCGCCACTGCCCTTCGCCCCACCGGAGAAACCGCATGAGCTTTCGTGACCCCGCCGACGCCCCCTGTACCGCCGCCACTGCCGCCGTCCGCGCCGGCATCGACCGCGACACTGCCTATGGCGCGGTGACGCCGCCGATCGTGCTGTCGTCGAATTTCTCCTTCGACGGTTTCGGCAACAAGCGCCAGTACGACTACACCCGCAGCGGCAACCCGACCCGTGACCTGCTCGGCGAAGCGCTGGCCGAGCTGGAAGGTGGCGCCGGCGGGGTGATCACCTCCACCGGCATGGGCGCGATCAACCTGGTGCTCAATGCGTTGCTGCAGCCGGGCGACACCCTGGTGGTGCCGCACGATGCCTACGGCGGCAGCTGGCGGCTGTTCAATGCGCTGGCCAAGAAGGGCCACTTCGCGCTGATCACCGCCGACCTCACCGACCCGCGTTCGCTGGCCGATGCATTGGCGCAGTCGCCCAGGCTGGTGCTGATCGAAACCCCGTCCAACCCGCTGTTGCGCATCACCGATCTGCGTTTTGTCATCGAGGCGGCAAAGAAGGCTGGTGCGCTGACCGTGGTGGACAACACCTTCCTGTCGCCGGCACTGCAGAAGCCGCTGGAGTTCGGCGCGGACCTGGTGCTGCACTCCACCACCAAGTACATCA
The DNA here is from genome assembly GCF_903989465.1 of Xanthomonas sp. CPBF 426. Taxonomy (NCBI): domain Bacteria; kingdom Pseudomonadati; phylum Pseudomonadota; class Gammaproteobacteria; order Lysobacterales; family Lysobacteraceae; genus Xanthomonas; species Xanthomonas sp. CPBF 426. Next base: position 3,302,624 of record NZ_LR861805.1, on the reverse strand, counting down.
ACGGCCACAGCGATGTGGTGGGCGGTGCGGTGGTCGCGCGCGATGCCGAGCTTCACCAGCAGCTGGTGTGGTGGGCCAATGCGCTGGGCCTGACCGGGTCGCCGTTCGATGCCTTCCTCACCTTGCGCGGCCTGCGCACGCTGGATGCGCGCCTGCGCGTGCACCAGGAAAACGCCGACGCGATCGCCGAGCTGCTGGACGGCCATGCGGTGGTCAATCAGGTGTATTTCCCCGGCCTGGCTGCGCATCCGGGTCATGCGCTGGCCGCGCGCCAGCAGAAGGGCTTCGGCGCGATGATGAGTTTCGAGCTCGATGGTGGCGAAGCTGCGGTGCGCGCGTTCGTCGATGGCCTGCGCTACTTCACCCTGGCCGAGTCGCTGGGCGGTGTGGAAAGCCTGATCGCGCATCCGGCCTCGATGACGCATGCGGCGATGACCGCCGAAGCACGCGCTGCCGCCGGGATTTCCGATGGCCTGCTGCGGCTGTCGATCGGGATCGAATCGGCCGAGGATCTGTTGATCGACCTGCGCGCCGGCCTGGCGCGTGCCGAAGCGACGCTGACCACCGCAAGCCGCAAACAGGTCGACGCGTGAGCACCGTGCTGCCTGTTTCGCGCCGCGCTTCGGCGGCAGCGGTGACGCCGACACCACGGCTGGCCCTGCTGGGCACCGGGACGGTGGGGCGCGCGTTCGTGGCGCGCTACACCGCGCTGCAGGAGCGCCAGCTGCAGTTGCCGCGCTTCGACTGGCTGGCCAATTCGCGGATTGCCCACGATTGCGGCACCAGCGCCGCGCAGGCCTTGCAACAGGCAAACGCCGCGCCGCGTGGCCAGGCCGTGCTGCAACCCTGGGCAGAGACCACCGCCTTGCGTGCCGGCGATTTGCTGGTGGACGCGACCGCCAGCGATGTCGTTGCCGATTGGCACGTGGAATGGCTGCTGCGTGGCGTGCACGTGGTCACTGCCAACAAGCTGGGCCAGGGCACCGCGTTGTCGCGCGCGCAGGCCTTGCACGCGGCACGTCACGCCAGTGGTGCGCACTACGGCGACAGCGCCACCGTCGGGGCGGGGCTGCCGGTGTTGAGCAGCGTGCGCGCGCTGGTGGCGGGCGGCGACCATATCCATTCGATCGAAGGCGTGTTGTCCGGGTCGCTGGCCTGGCTGTTCCATCGCTACGACGGCAATGGTGCGTTTTCCGATTGCGTGCGTGAGGCGATGGCGGCCGGCTATACCGAGCCGGATCCGCGCATCGACCTGTCGGGCGAGGACGTGCGGCGTAAGTTGCTGATCCTGGCACGCGCGGCGGGCTGGCAGCTGGAAGCCGACCAGGTGCATGTGGAATCGCTGGTGCCCACGCGCATTGCGCGGCTGCCGCTTGACGCATTGGATGCGCAGCTGGACGCGCTGGATGAGGTCGTCGGCGCGCGCTGGCAGCAGGCGCGCGCTGCAGGACGCTGCCTGCGCTTTGTGGGCCGCGTGGATGCGCATGGCGCCAGCGTCGGCTTGCGCGAGCTGGCGCTGGATCACCCGCTCGCCGGTGGCGCCGGTACCGATAACCGTGTGGCCATCAGCAGTGATCGCTATCGCCAGCAGCCCCTGCTGATCCAGGGGCCGGGCGCGGGCGCGGAGGTGACTGCGGCGGCGTTGCTGGATGATGTGTTGCGGATTGTGGCCGGGTAGTAGGGAAAGAACGCGGACAGGCGCTGCCTTCGCCTGAGGGCCGCTGCCGGTGCGCGTGCAGTCGGTGGCATCATCGGCTGCACGGCTGGTCCGCTGTCCGTTCTATACGTTGCAAACGCATCGCAGCTGCAGCTCGCCCGTTCGCGGGCTGCAGCTTCACAGATGCGTTGGTCATGCCGATCGCTTTGCCGTCGGCACTGCTTACTGCGCAATCGCCTTCAGCAACGCGGCATTGAAACGTGTCGGGTCCTGCACCTGCGGCGAGTGGCCGAGGTCGGCGAACTCGACCAGCGTCGCGTTCGGGATCGCTTCCGCTGCCCGCTTGCCCAGCTTGGTGTAATCGCCAACCCGTGCCTTGACCTCGGGCGGCGCGGTGTCCTTGCCGATCGCGGTGCGGTCCTTGAGGCCGATGAACAAGGTGGTGGGCACGGCCAGCTTGGGCAGTTCGTAGACCACCGGTTGGTTGAACACCATGTCGTAGGTCAGCGCCTGGTTCCAGGCGACCGCCTGCCTGCCGTTGCCCAGCGACATGCCGGCCTGCATGCGCGCCCAGCGCTCGAACTCGGGCTTCCACTGGCCGGCGTAATAGACCTCCATCTGATACTTCTTGATGCGCTCGAAACTGATCTTCAGTTCGTTGTCGTACCACGCATCGACGCTGCGCCACGGAATGCCTTCGGCCTTCCAGTCTTCCAGGCCAATCGGGTCGACCAATGCCAGGTGCTCGGTGGCCTGCGGATACATCAGTGCATAGCGGATGGCGAGCATGCCGCCCATTGAATGACCGACCACCACGGCACGTTCGATGCCCAGCTTCTTCAGCAGTGCCTGCGTATTGTCGGCCAGCTGCGCGAAGGAAAACTGATAGGCGGCCGGTTTGCTGGATTTGCAGAAGCCGACCTGGTCCGGCGCGATGACGCGATAGCCGGCCTTGCTCAGTGCGGCAATGCTCTGCTCCCAGGTGGCGGCGCAGAAGTTCTTGCCGTGCAGCAGTACGGCGGTACGCCCGTTGGGCTTGCCGGTGGGCGCGACATCCAGGTATGCCATTTCCAGCGGCTGCTGTTGCGAGGTGAACGCGAAGGTCTTGACCGGGTAGGGGTAGTCGAAGCCCTCCAGGCGTGGGCCATAGCGGGTTTCCTGCGCCATCAGGGGGCCGCAGGCAAGGGCAAGGGCGAGAGTGCAGGCAAGCTGTCGCATCGCGATCTCCGTCGGAATCCAGCGTCAGACGGTACACGGGGAAATGTCGTGGGGACGTACAGCGTCGCTGCGCCGGGTGGACAGGCATGGCGCGGCCCAGGGCCGCGCCCGGCTCAGCATTCGATGACGTTCACCGCCAGCCCGCCGCGGCTGGTTTCCTTGTACTTGTCCTGCATGTCGCGGCCGGTGTCGCGCATGGTCTTGATGACCTTGTCCAGCGACACCTTGTGCTTGCCGTCGCCGCGCATGGCCATGCGGCTGGCGTTGATCGCCTTGACCGCGCCCATCGCGTTGCGTTCGATGCACGGGATCTGCACCAGGCCGCCGATCGGGTCGCAGGTCAGGCCCAGGTTGTGTTCCATCCCGATTTCCGCGGCATTCTCGATCTGCCCGGGGTTGCCGCCCAGCGCGGCGACCAGGCCACCGGCCGCCATCGAGCAGGCCACGCCCACTTCGCCCTGGCAGCCGACCTCGGCGCCGGAAATGGAGGCGTTCTCTTTGTAGAGAATGCCGATGGCCGCAGCGGTGAGCAGGAAGTCGAAGATGCGCTGCTCGGACGCGCCGGGGCAGAAACGGTCGAAGTAATGCAGCACCGCCGGGATGATGCCGGCCGCGCCGTTGGTGGGCGCGGTGACCACACGGCCACCAGCCGCGTTTTCTTCGTTGACGGCCAGGGCGTACAGGTTGACCCAGTCCAGCGTGGTCAGCGGATCGCGCATCGCCGCTTCCGGTTTGGAGGAGAGCTCGCGATACAGGGCCGGCGCGCGCCGCGAGACGTTCAGGCCGCCGGGCAGTGTGCCTTCCTGGCGGATGCCGCGCTCCACGCAGGACTGCATTGCCGCCCACAGCTCGCGCAGGCCGGCGCGAATCTCGTCCTCGCTGCGCCAGCTCTTTTCGTTTTCGAACATCAGCGCGGCGATGCTCAGGCCACTGCGCGCGCATTGCGCGAGCAGTTCGTCGCCACTGAGGAAGGGGTAGGGCAGCGGCGTTTCGTCGGCCACGATGCGGTCGTCGGCGGCATCGTCCTGGTTGACCACAAAACCGCCACCGACCGAGTAGTAATCGCGCGTGGCGATCACCGCCTCATCGGCGTCGTAGGCGGTAAAGCGCATGCCGTTGGTGTGGTACGGCAGCTTCTGCCGCTTGTTCATCGGCAGGTCGCGCTTTTCGTCGAAGGCGATGGCGTGCTGGCCCATCAGGCTGATGCGCTTGCTGGCGCGGATGCGCTCCAGCGTGGCCGGGATGATGTCCGGGTCGATCAGGTTGGGGCGGTGGCCCTCCAGGCCGAGCAGCACGGCCTTGTCGGTGCCATGGCCGCGGCCGGTCAGGGCCAGCGAGCCGAAGACTTCGGCGCGGATGCGCACCACATCGGGCAGGCGGCCGGCATCGAGCAGCCAGCGATGCACGAAGCGCTCGGCGGCGCGCATCGGCCCCACGGTGTGAGAGGAACTCGGACCGATGCCGATCTTGAACAGGTCGAACGTGCTGACAGCCATGCTTGCCGGAGAGGTGAGCGTAAAGGCGGCTATTCTAGTCGGTCGGCGATTGCGGCACGGCTGCAGCGCAGCATGAGACCTCCCGATGGCCTTGATCCTGTACCAGCGCGACGACTGCCACCTGTGCGACCAGGCCGTGGAAGTGCTGGCGCAGGCACGCGCTGGCGAGTTCAGCAGCGTCTTCATCGACGGCGATGCGGCGCTTGAGGCCGCTTATGGGGAGCGTGTGCCGGTGCTGTGCGATGCGGATGGGCGCGAGCTGGACTGGCTGTTCGACAGCCGGCGGTTGCGCGAGTGGCTGGATGCCGGCACGCGATGATGCGGCGTGCGCGCACTCGGCACGCGCCAGATGTGGATTCTGAGCGGCTGAAAACGACGTCGCGCCGGTCTGGTGCGGAGCGGATGATCTGGGCCTTCGCTGCAAGGCGGCCGATCTGCTGCTTGGCTGCCGGACCCTTGCCCGCCCACCATCGCGGGACACGCCGCAAGTACGTCCATGTAGGCTCTTACGCGGCATCCATGCCGCGTAAGAGCCCGCGACGGCGGGCGGACAAGGGCCAGTCGAGCTGGTCGGTGTGTATGGTTTTCAACAGAGCCATCGGCAAAGTTTCTGGTGCGGTGTCTTCGCCGGTTGCGGGACCGTGTGGCGGCACGGATGCCGCCACCGAGCCCAGGGACGGGTTCACGGCGTGTCCCGCGAGCGTTGAGGGCGCCGCGCCCTCGACCGATTTCGCCTGAACTTCGAGCTGTCGATGCTGTTCCGCGACCAGGCGGCCAAGGCTGAACTGGCCGGCTTCAGCGTTTGACCTTGGCTTTTGACTGCACCCAACAAGATGGGGCCAACAAACTCATTTTGTCGGCCGCCCGTTCAGCCGTACCCGGGGTGGATGCCGAGTCTAGCTGTCGCGCGGTGTCATCCAGCCGCCAGACATAAAAAAACGGCGGACCCGACGAGGTAGTCCGCCGTTCAATGGCCGCGTCCGGTTGCGGCCGGTGGCGTTACTTCGCCTTGAACACGACCTTGGTGCTGATCGCGGTTTCATTGGGGATGGTCTTGGTATCGGCCCAGTCGCCGCCGCCCACGCCGAAGTCCAGGCGCTTGACCGTCGCCTTGCCGGCCAGCACCGGCTGCGCGCCCGGGGTCCAGGTGAAGGTCAGCGTGACCGGCTTGCTGACGCCGCGCAGCTCCAGGGTGCCGTCGGCGGCGTACTGGTTGCCGCCGAGTGCGCGGAACTTGTCGGCGCGGTAGCGCGCGGTGGCGAACTTGGCGACGTTGAAGAAATCCGGGCCCTGCAGGGTCGAATCACGGTCGTTGTTGCCGCTGACGGCGCTGGCCAGCGGGATGCGCACATCGAGCTTGGCGCCGGCCAGGTTGGCCGGGTCGAAATGCAGCGTGGTGTCGAAACCGGGGAACTTGCCGGTGAAGACTTCGCCGTCGTACTTGCTGGCAAACACCAGCGACGAGCCGGGCGCCTGCACGTAGTCGGCAGCGAGGACCGGGGCGGCGGCGAACGTGGCCACCAGGGACGCGGCGACCAGCAGGGGAGAGGCGAACAACCTGGACGACATTGGGGAATCCTTTAAGTTTTGGAAGAGAGCCAACCGCGCGGCAGCATCCGCACCAGGGTGGCGTCACGCTGGAACAGGTGGTGGTAGAGCGCGGCGCCGGCATGCGCCAGCACCACGGCAATCAACAACCAGAAGCCCCACTCGTGGATGAAGTGCGCAATCGCGCGCAATTGTTCGTCCGGCGGGCTGAGCTTGGGGACGGCGAACAGGCCAAACCAGCGGAACGGGCGCAGGCCGCTGGTGGAGTCGTACAACCAGCCCGACAGCGGCATTGCGAAGATCATCGCGTACAGCAGCCAGTGGGTCAGCCCGGCGATGCGTTCCTGCCAGCGCGGGGTGCCGGCCACCGGCGGCGGCGCGCCCGCGTAGACGCGCCAGCCCAGCCGGACGACCACCAGTGCCAACACGGTCAGGCCCACCGATTTGTGCGCGGTGTAGACCCAGAAGTATTTCGGCGTCTTGGGCAATTCGCCCATGGTGAGGCCGACGATGCCCAGCACCAGGATCAGCAGTGCGATCAGCCAGTGCAGGGTCTGGCTGACACCGCCCCAACGTTCGACGTTCTTCAGGGTCATGCTCAGGATTCCGGGCTGGTGGCAGTGTCGGCGGCGGGTGCGTTTTGTGGCTGCGGCGCGTCGTCGTCGGCGCGGCCTTCGCGCACGGCTTCGGCTTCGATGCGCAGTTCCACCGTATCGCCGATCATCGATTTCCACGCGTCGATGCCGAACTCCGCACGGCTCAGCGTGGCCGTGGCCGAGAACCCGGCGGTGCGCCGGAACGGCGGCAGCGGATGGCGCTTGAGCGCATTGAGGGTGACATCCAGGGTGACCGGGCGGGTGACCCCGTGCAGGGTCAGATTGCCGGTGACCCTGGCGTGGTTCTGCCCGCTGGCTTCCACCTGCGTGGAGACGAAATGCGCGTCGGGAAACCGCTCGGCGTCGAGTAGGTTGCGTGCCAGCGTGGCCTCGTTCCACTTGGCATCGCCCAGGTCGGCGCGGTGCAGGGGCACGGTGACGTCCAGGCGCGCCGCAGCCCAGTCGTCCGGGTCGAACACCAGCGTGCCGCTGCTTCCGGAAACGGTGCCCAGTGCCTTGGAAAAGCCGGCGTGTTCGACCGCGAACAGCACCCGTGTGTGCACCGGATCCAGCGCGTAACGCACCGGCGCGGCGGTTGCGGCAAGGCTGGTCACGGCCAGGGCGGGAAGCAGCAACAGGCGGGCGAGGGTTGTCATGGGCGGATTCTAGACATATCCCGCTGCAGCGCGCTTGGCTTGCGCTCGCAACGATCCGTTGCGAGCATGCGGGCTGGACGTGGAAAGGATGCCCACATGCGTTACCTGTTGTTCGCGCTGCTTGCCGCCCTGACCGCACTCCCGGCACTGGCAGGCGTGCCGGCGATTCCGCGCTTCCGCATCGTCGGCGCTGCCGAGGGGCTGCCCTCGACCATGATCACCGCCATTGCGCAGGACCGCGCCGGCTATCTGTGGATGACCACCACCGACGGCTTGGTCCGGTACGACGGCGCAGAGTTCAAGGTCTGGCGAAACGACCCTGCCGATCGTTACTCGCTGCGAAGCAATATCTTGCAGGCGCTGTACATCGACAGTCAGGATCGGATCTGGCTGGCGTTGGGCGGCGCAGGCGTGGCGATGCTCAGTGCCGATCGGAGCAAGCTCACCGCGTATCTTCCCGACGACGTGCCTGAGCTGGCGCTGGGGGACGTCTACGCCATCGCCGGGCGCGGCGACGACGTCTGGTTTGGGTTGTCCACCGGCAACGTCTTGCGCCTGGATGCTGCGGGGCAATTCACCTCCTTCGACCTGTCGAAGATGGAGCAGCCGCTGCCGGCAAGTCCGGTGTATGCGCTTGCGCTGGACGATCGCGATCGGATGTGGATCGGCACACTGGGAGGATTGGCGTATTACGATGGTCTCGCATTGCACCGGGTGCGGCCGGACGGTGACGACAGCGGCATCACTGCATTGCAATGGGTGGGTCAGTGGCTGTGGGCCTCCATGGATACCGGGCTGCGCTACATGGACGCGTCCGGTGCGTGGCACACGCCCTCCTGGGCACCGATGTTCGCCGCCGGCAACCGGGCTTGGGCGGTGGCCGATGCCGGCGATGGGGAATTCTGGCTGGGCACCGAGCAAGGCCTGTGGCATACCCGCCCGGATCACCCGCCGACGCCGGTCAACAATGGCGATGCGCCGCTGGTCTCCAATCGCCACGTGACGACGATCTGGCGTAGCCCGCACGGAGGGATCTGGGTACCCTTGCATGGGCGCGGGCTGGCCTACTTGCGCGAAGACTGGCGCCGAACTGCCGCCTTCAAACAGATCAACGACCAGGGCAAGGGCATCGCATGCAGCCTTGCGCCAGCCAATCGATCTGGCGGGCTTTGGCAGTTCGACAGCAGTGGGCGGTTGCTGCGTTACGACACGTCTAACGGAGCACTCGTACAGACTGGTGTCCAGCATCCCGACCTGCGCGATTTGCAGATTGCAACGACCCTGGAGGACAGTCGGGGAAAGCTCTGGCTGGGCAATGAGGAGCACCACTTGTCGCGTCTGGACCTCGAAACGGGCGCTCTTGAGCACTTCAGCGGTGACGGGCCACCCGAGGCAGTTATCTGGTTGGGCGAATCTGGCGACGGCACGCTGTGGACTGCTTACGAGCAGGTGATCCAGCGGCGAAGTCCGGTGACCGGGCGCGTGATGGAGACGATTTCCCAGGCCGACCCGCATGGCTTGAAAGAGGTTATTCCCGGTCAGCTGAGCGTGGCACCGGATGGAAACGTGTGGCTGAGTGCCGTCGGCGGCCTGTACGTCTGGCAGTCCGAGTCACATCGGTTTGTATCGGTGCCCGGCCTGCAGATCGATCCGATCCAGCGCTTTGTCTTCGAGGATCAAAGTCACCTGTGGCTTTATCGCGCCGGCAGCATGGAGCGTTGGCAGAAAGACGGTGCCGCGTGGAAGCGGGTGCGCCGGATTCCTGCTGCCGAAGGGTTTCCGGCAATGGATGCCTATGGTCTTGAACTCGATGAGCTCGGACGCGTATGGATGTCCGGTCCGCGTGGCCTGTGGCGCATCGATGCACGCACATCGCGCGCCAAGATCCGCAGTTTCAATGCGCGCGACGGATTGACCAGCCAGGAGTTCAGTCGCCGCTGTCTGCTGATGGCACGTGACGGGGTGCTGGTCGGAGGAACTGCAGACGGCTACACGCTGCTGATCGATACAAAAGCACCAGATGTACCGTCATTCACACCACAGATGCGCCTGGAGGCGGTCAGCATCCAGCGTGCCGACCGCCGTCAGGCATTGCCGATCCTTGGTGGCTTTTCGCTTGCGCCGAGTGATCGCCAGTTGCGGATCAATATGCGGCTGCTCTCGTTTGTAGACCCGATGGCCAATCGGTACCGTACGCGGCTGTCGGGGTTTGATACCGAGTGGGTGGAACATGGTGCTGCGGGAATGCGCGAGTTCTCCTCGCTACCGCCAGGTAACTATGTCCTGGAGATGCAGGGGATCGATCCACTGGGAAATGCATCGCAGGTGCAATCGCTGCGGTTCTCGGTCAATCCACCATGGTGGCGCAGTGACGCAGGCATCGCGCTCATTTTCCTGCTCGTGCTGCTGCTGGGCGCATTGCTTGCGGCCGCCTATCGCCGCCGTGTGCGCATGCGCGCGCAATGGCAGCTGGCCCAGCACAAACGCGAGCTGGCCGAACAGGCTTCGTTGGCCAAGACGCGCTTTCTGGCGACCCTCGGGCATGAGGTGCGCACGCCGATGACCGGTGTGCTGGGCATGAGCGAGTTGCTGTTGCAGACGCCATTGGACGGACGTCAGCAGGGCTATGCCAGCGCGATCCAGTCGGCAGGCAAGCATCTGCTGCGGCTGGTCAACGATGCCCTGGATCTGGCGCGGATCGAGGCCGGCAAGCTGCCGCTGGATTATCGCGACTTCGACCTGCGTCAGCTGATCAGGCAGGTGGCCGAGCTGGTGCGCCCGAGCGCCGAGCAGAAGCAGTTGGCCTTCGCGTGCGAGCTGGATGACGCGCTGCCGCCGGCATTGCACGGCGATGCCAGCCGGGTGCAGCAGATCCTGCTCAACCTGTTGTTCAACGCGGTCAAGTTCACCGAGCGTGGCAGCGTCAGCCTGCGTGTGGCGGTGGCGCCGCAACGCCCCGGGCAAGGCATCCGGATCGAGGTGTGCGATACCGGTCCGGGCATGAGCGCAGAACAGCGCGGGCGCCTGTTCCAGCGCTTCGAGCAGGCCGAAGGCGCAGTGACGCTTGCCCGGCATGGCGGCAGCGGCCTGGGCCTGGCGATCTGCCGCGAACTGGCGGCGGCGATGGGCGGTGCGGTGACGGTCAGCAGTGAACTGGGGCAGGGCGCGTGCTTTGTGGTCGAGCTGCCGCTGCGCTGGGTGAGTGCGCTGCCCGCAGTGCCTGCGTCTGCCCGCGCAACCTCGCCGCAGGCCCAGGCGCCATTGCAGTTGCTGCTGATCGAAGACGACCCGACCGTGGCGCAGGTGATCGTTGGCCTGCTGCAGACCCGTGGCCACCAGGTCACCCATGTCCTGCATGGTCTGGCGGCGTTGGCCGAGCTGAGTACGCGCAGCTTCGACGCGGGCCTGTGCGACCTGGACCTGCCAGGCATCGACGGTGCGGCACTGGTGACGCAGTTGCGCGCGCGCGGCGTGCGCTTTCCGATCGTCGCAGTCACCGCACGCGCCGATGCCGACGCAGAGCCGCAGGCGATGGCTGCCGGTTGCAATGGCTTCCTGCGCAAGCCGGTCACCGGCGAGTTGCTGGCACAGGCACTGGCAGGTGTGCTGGCAGATGCCGCCGATGCGCACGCCGCCCGGCTGTCGGCTCACGGCGGCTAACGAAACGTGGCAAGCGCGCGGCAGCTGATTGGGGCCGGCGCGCCCAGCGCCGGAGCGTACAGGTGGCACACGCGGGTTCCGAGCACTGCCGCGGCCGCCTGGCGGCGCAGCGCTTGCGTCGGCCGCTCCGAGGTCATTCCGAGGCCACCTGCCGTGGAGCCGGAACGGTGCGGTCCCGTCAGGGAGTCCGCGCGGCCGCGCAGGCGGCGATGGGGAGGGCCGAGCATGGAGGACGTGCTGCTCTCGTCGCTTGCCCCGTCGCACCGTTGCTGCTTGGCGCGCATGCAGCAGCGGTAAACCAGATCGACCCCGTGCAGGTGCCGGTTCGGCCTCGGGGTGAAAACGGATGCGCGGCGTGGCAAGCTCGCTCGGGCTTGCTCGCACCGCGCGTGGCCCGCACTATGCGGCGACTTGTCGTGAAACCTGTCCAGTGCGCCTTTTTTTGTGTTTTTCCTATTGGTTGATCGCGGCAGCGTCGCTGTGTCTGTGCGCCACGCTGCAGCCTGCATGGGCGAGCTCGCGCGCGCTGCTGACGCCGGTCCCCAGCCAGATCACGGTTGCCGACGGGCTGCCCTCGGACACCGTCAGCGAGCTTGCCGAAGACCAGCAGGGCTATCTCTGGATCGCCAGCGATGACGGATTGGCCAGATTCGATGGGCGCAACTACCGCATCTGGCGGATGGAAGAAGGGCTGACCAGCAACGCGATCTGGACCATCTGCGTCGATCGCGACAATCGGGTGTGGATGGGTTTCGAGAACGGCGGTGCCGGTTTTCTGGAGCCCAAGACACGCGCGTTCAGGCGCTTGGAGAGCCCGCAGTTTCCGGAGCTGCGCGAGATCACGGTGTGGGCGCTGGCCCACACGCCAAACGGCGATGTCTGGCTTGGCACGGCCGCCCACGGGCTGTACCGGCGGCGTCCCGACGGCAGCATGCAGCGATTTTCCAACGTGCCCGGCGACCCGACCAGCCTGCCATCCGACAGCGTGATCGGGTTCGCGGTCGCGCCTGACGGAACCTTGTGGATCGGCACCCATGGCGGGCTGGCTCGCTGGGACGGCGCGCACTTCCGGCGGGTGCCGTTGCCGGGAACCACGCAGGCGGTCAATCGGCTGTACATGGAACGCAACGGCGGCACCTTGTGGGTATCGGATGTCGTCGGCGATGCGTTTGGTGTGGACGCCAATGGCCAGGCGCGGCCCCAGCCGTGGCAGAAGGCGGTGAGCAAGCGGCGGGTCATGGGTGTGCTGCTGCATGATCGCAACGGGCGCTATTGGCTGGACACCGACGGCGGCCTGGGCCTGTCTACCGCAGGAACCGACATCAGCAGCGTGCCGGTCTACAGCCTGTCGGCGCACGGCCTGGTCCGGCGGAACTGGATTGCGGCCTACGAGGATCGGGAGGGCGGGCTGTGGTTTGCAGCGCTCGAAGGCGGCCTGTGGCACCTGCCGCCGCATTGGGACACTTTTGCGGTCGTGGCCTCCCACGGCGGCGATCCACAGTCGCTGACCAACCCGTCCGTGCTGGCGACGGCGCCGTCGGCTGCGGGCGGCGTCTGGCTGGCCGGCTCACGGCACGTGCTGGAATATCTCGATACGGTGACCGGCCAACTGCAGACCCACCTGGCCAACATCGACGCCCGTCCGCCCGACTCCATGCTCGAAAGCCGGCGCGGCTTGGTCTGGATCGCCGTCGAAGGAACATTGATTCGCTATGACCCGCAGACCCGGCAAGCCAGACGCTGGCAGTTGCGTGAGGATGTCGAGCCCGATCCCGACGGTGCTGCGGACCGACCGGGCTGGATGGCGGAGGACGCGCAGGGCCGGCTGTGGGTGACGGTGCTGGAATACGGCCTGCAGATCCGCAACCAGGAGGGGCAACTGCTGCGGACCATCGTCCATGGCAGCCATGGACTGGAGCCATTGACCATCCTGGACATACGGCTTGGCCCCGATGGTCAGATATGGCTGAGCAATAACGCCGGTCTACGGCGCTGGGACCCCGCTGCCGACCGCTTCGTCCCCGTCGACGGCACGCCGTCCCTGCCGACGTACCTGTTCCGGCTTGGAGAGGGAGGCGTGGTCTGGACCGGCTTGGCTGGCGAGATCCGGCGCTATCTGTGGGACGGAAAGCGGCTCAAGCACCTGGATACGGTCGGAAAAGAGCAGGAGTTTCCGATGGTGGCGCCCAATGGCCTGGTGGTCGACGCCAGGGGCGTGGCCTGGGTGTCCAGCCAGCGCGGCCTGATCCGGATCGATCCCGGCAGCCGACTGGTGCGTGTGTATGGGGTGCACGACGGGCTCCCCAACCAGCAGCTGCAGATCAACACCCTGGTGCAGGCCGGCAGCGGGCGGGTCGTGGCTGCATCGCCCGACGGTGTCGTGGTGTTCGATCCGGCCACGATGCGCCCCAGCACACGCCGGCCGCCGTTGATCATCGAACGCGTGGGCTTGCGGCGCGGGGAGCGTGGCCTGGATATCACCGGGCAAGAGCCGCTGACGATGCAGGACGACGATCGCGACCTGCACATCGTCGCGCGCCTGCTCAGTCTGGCCGATTCGGAGTCCAACAGTTATCGCTTCCGGCTGAGTGGCTACGACCCGGACTGGATCGATGTCGGCCCCAGTGGCGAACGGCTGTTTTCGCGACTGCCCGCAGGGCATTACACGCTGGAAGTGCAGGGCCGCACCGCCGATGGAATCTGGTCGGCCAGCCAGACGCTGCGCTTCCAGGTATTGCCGCCGTGGTGGCTGGCGCCGTGGGGGCTGGTCCTGCTGGGCGTGCTCGCCCTGTGCATCGTTGCCGCGGCGGTGCTGTTGTATCGCCGCCGCCTGCGGCGCTTGAATGCCTGGCAACTGGCGGTGCACAAGCAGGAACTGGCCGAGCAGGCGTCGTTGGCCAAGACGCGTTTCCTGGCCACGCTCGGCCATGAGGTGCGTACGCCGATGACCGGTGTGCTGGGCATGAGCGAGCTGTTGCTCAAGACCTCGCTGGACAACAAGCAGCGCAGCTATACCGAATCGATCCGCCGCGCCGGCGCGCATCTGCTGCGCCTGGTCAACGATGCGCTGGACCTGGCGCGGATCGAATCCGGGCGCCTGGAACTGGACCTGGAGCCCTTCTCGGTACGCCAGCTGGTGGCCGAGGTGGAGGGCTTGATGGCACCGCTGGCGCAGGAACGCGGCCTGCGTTTCAGCCTGGAAGTGGGGCTGCTTGGCGACATCACCGCCAGCGGCGATGTCACCCGCATCCGCCAGATCCTGCTCAACCTGCTCAGCAATGCGATCAAGTTCACCGAGCGCGGGGTGGTGGGGCTCAAGCTGACCACGCTGGGGTCGTACCAGGGGCTGCGTTTCGAGGTGGCCGATACCGGGCCGGGCATCAACGCCGATCAGAAAGCACGCCTGTTCCAGCGCTTCGAACAAGGCGACGGCGCCAAGACCACCTCGCGCTACGGCGGCAGCGGTCTGGGCCTGGCCATCTGCCAGGAACTGGCGATGGCGATGGGCGGGCATATCGAGGTGATCAGCCGGTTGGGCGCCGGCACGCGCTTCGTGGTCGATCTGCCGCTGCGCTGGGTCGCTTCCAACGCCACGCTCGGCGGCGAGGTGGCACGCACCGGAGGCGCGGTCGCCCCGCAGCGCATTCTGCTGGTCGAAGACGACCCCACCATCGCCGAGGTCATCGTCGGCCTGCTGCGTTCGCAGGGGCACTCGGTGGTGCATGCACCGCACGGGCTGGCCGCGCTGACCGAAGCGGCCGACAACCCCTTCGACCTGGCCTTGCTGGACCTGGATCTTCCCGGGCTGGACGGCTTTGCGCTGGCGCGGCAGCTGCGCGTGTTCGGTTACGACATGCCGTTGATTGCGGTGACCGCACGCTCGGACGAAGAGGCCGAGCCCACCGCGCAGGACGCCGGCTTCGACAGTTTCCTGCGCAAGCCGCTGACCGGCGACATGCTGGCCGACACCATCGCCGAGGCGCTGCAGCGCGAACGCCCGCGTGATCAGATATAGCGCCATGTACCGCGGCCGGGATCGCACACGCCATTGACCCGCGCCGCGCTAGGCGATGTCGCCCAGCCATCGCTATTCGGCAACTTCCTCCACCTGCCTGGGATGCGGCCGCGTCTCGGCCAGTTGCCAGAAGATCAGCGTCGAGGACAAGGTGATGCCACCGACGCACAGAAAGGTCGCATGCAGCGCCGCCGTGGCGCCGTGGCTGTCGCCCAGATGCGTGTTGAAGGCGGCCAGCAGACTGCCCGCTGCCGCCGCGCCGAAACCGGTGGCCAGCATCATCACCATCGACAACAAGCTGTTGCCGGGGCTGGCCTGCTCGCGATCCAGGTCGCGCAGGGTGACGGTATTCATGACGGTGAACTGCAGCGAGTTCACCGCGCCAAAGCAGGCCAGCTGCAGCAGCCGCAGCCATAGCGGCTGGCCGACATCGACCAAGGCGAAACTGGCCATCGCCAGGCCCACCAGCACGGTATTGAGCATCAACACGCGGCGGTAGCCGAAGCGGCCGACCAGCTTCACGGCGGCCCGCTTGGCAGCCATGCCGGCCAGCGCCACCGGCACCATCATCAGCCCGGCATTCATCGGGCTCATGCCCAGGCCGACCTGCAGCAGCAGCGGAATCAGGAACGGCATCGAGCCACTGCCCACCCGCGCGAACAGGTTGCCCAGGATGCCGATGCGATAGCTGGCCACCTTGAACAAGGCCAGCGGAAACAATGCCGCCGGCGTACTGGCCGCATGCAGCCAGTAACCGGCCAGCGCAGCAAGCCCGCCGATTGCCAGCAGCATGACGAAGGCGTGGCGCAGGCCGAGTTCGGAGATGCCGTCCAACGCCAACGACAGTGCCACCATGCCGAACGCCAGCATCAGATAGCCGATCAGATCAAAGCGCTGGCGCGCATCGCCGTAGTGGTCGGGCATGATCTTCAGCGCGGCGACGAAACCGATCACGCCAATCGGCAGGTTGATCAGGAACACCCAATGCCAGGAGGCGACTTCGACCAGGTAGCCACCCAAGGTGGGGCCGATCAGCGGTCCGATCAGCGCCGGGATCGCGATGAAGCTCATTGCGCGCAGGAAGTCGGCGCGCGCCACGGTCTTGAGCACTGCCAGCCGGCCCACCGGCAGCAGCATCGCCCCACCGATGCCTTGCACCACGCGCGCGGCCACCAGTTGCGGCAGCTGTTGCGCGGCCGCGCATAGCAGCGAGCCCAGCGTAAACACGATGATCGCCGCCAGGAAGGTGCGCCGCGTGCCGAAGCGGTCGGCAATCCAGCCCGAGGCGGGGATGAACATCGCTACCGCCAACGCATAGCTGAAGACCACCGACTGCATCTGCAGCGGGCTTTCGTGCAGGCTGCGCGCCATCGACGGCAACGCCGTATTGACGATGGTCGCATCCAGCATCTGCATGAAGATCGCCAGCGACACCAGCCACAGCAGCGGCTTGATGGTGTCGTAGGCGCGCAAGGTGGGCACGGGCTGGGACATGAGCATCGCCATCGGGAAGACAGCGCATTATCCCTGCGCGCGCGTGCAGAACGTCGCAACACTATAGACGACGCCATTGCTTGAGCCCGTCGCAGCGTCGCATCGCCGCAGCGGCAACGAGTGAGACGCGCCGCACCCAATCCAATTGCGGACAAGCCCGATGCTACGAATCGTCGGGAACGGGCTGTGGCGGCGTGCTAATGCCAGATCTGGCTTGCACCAAGCGGTTGTTTTGCTGGCGAATCGTTTTGCGCCTGCCACCGTCCAGTCACCGCAAGCGAGCGTTGTCTCACATCAGGGTGGATCGACCGAGGGCGGGCGAGGGGAGCGTTCGTAGAAAAAGCGGAATGCACGCTTGGAGCTTTGCCGACGGTCTGGTCAGGGACGGCGCGACTTGGGTCTGGCCGCCTTCCGAGCGCGCCAGTAGATCAGGTCGAAAGCATCCATGGAAAAGCAAGTCTTTGATGTAGTGCAGCGCGCCTATTTCCCAGGCGATCCCTTGGAAAAAATGTTGGGAAAGATCGCTGCACAACTGTCGCAGGGCGCGATCACGAACGGCGCGGTATGTAAGTTTGTCGCGGTGGAGCATCACGGTCCACCGGGTCCGGTTCTGGCAGAAACCCAGCCCCCGCCCACGCAGTGTTTTCCCGTCCAGCACGGCCGGCAAGTGCTCGGCACACTGAATGTCACGCCGGCTCAAGAACGAATGACCCCGGAGGCGATGACGCTGTGCCAGCAGATCGCAAAGTATTGTGCGTACCTGATCAAGCGCGATGCCGCGCGGGCGTTCGCGCAAGACCGGTTTGGTCGCGCCCTGTCGATCGTGGGCGTGAGCGAAGAGGTCTTGACGATCGACGAATTTGTCGAGCACGCCGCATACAGTCGCTTGCCGGTCATCGTGCGCGGCGAGTTCGGAACCGAGAAGGAAAAGGTGGCCGTTTTGCTGCATGCAGCTGCACCCTGGCGGGAGGGGCCGTTCGTTGCGATCGACTGCGCCGCTCCCGGCGACGCACCGGCAGCATGGTTCGAGCGCGCAATGGCAGGAACGCTGTTCCTGCAGGGCGTGGACGAGCTCGACGACGCGCTACAGCGCCAGTTGGCCGGGCAGCTTTGTGGCCTCGGCGGGCCATGGTCCGCCGTGGACGGCGAGGACTCGCCACGCGTGGTCGCCTCCACGACCGCTGATCTGTCGCGCCGCGTACGTGCCGGACGCTTCTCGCGGGCGCTGCTGTCGCAACTGGATGTCCTGTCGATCGAACTTACCCCGTTGCGCAAGCGACGGACAGATATCGGCTTTCACGTCGAGCACGTGCTGGATCGGCATGGCCTGGATCACGGCCAGGTGGTCACCGAAGTGCTGATGGACGCCCTGATTTACTACCCTTGGCCGGAAAACCTCCAGGAGCTGGAGCGGGTGGTGCTGCGCCTGGCGGTCATGACCGCCTGCAGGCCGATCGGCAGCGCCGACATCCAGCGCCACGCACCGCGTCTGTTGGAAGGCCGGGTGCAGGGAGCGCAGCACGATGCATGCGCGACGATGTCGCAACCGGCCGATCTTCCGGCTGAGCCTACGCAGCCGGAAACGCCGGTCGACTGGATCGCCGGCCTTCCGCATCGCCCCGGCCAGCGTCTTGCCAGCCTGCACGACGCGCTGCGGCGCGCCCTGGTGCATCTGGGCGAGCACTATGCCGAGCCGCTGACCCTGGGCGATCTGGCCCGGCAGGCGCATGTCAGCCAGTCGCATCTGGGCTTTCTGTTCCGCGACGAACTCGGCACCCCGTTCAAACCGATGCTGCAGCAGCTACGGATCGAAAAGGCCAAGGAGCTTTTGCATCAGCAGCGCAGGCTGCGCATCACCGAAGTGGCGCTGAAGGTCGGTTTCGGCGACCTGAGCCATTTCGAAAAGAGCTTCCGACGGCTGGTTGGGGTGAGCCCGCGTGTGTTCCGTAACGCCGGTGCCCAAGTCGGTGCGTCACCGGTCTAGGCGTTAGGTAGCAGTGTCTTGATGGTTTCGTGCTGCTTGGACAGCAGATCACGCAGCACGAACTCTCCGATCAGCGCAGCAGCCGCCTTGCGCTGACCGTCGATGTCCAGCAGCGCCGCATATGCATTGCCCTGATCGGACGGGCTGGAATGGAAGGGTGCCTGCGCGGCAGTAGCCGTCGTGAGAGTCAGAAACGCGACAACCGTTTTTGCGAACGGCGGTTTCTTGTTTTTGACGAACACCACCAGCGTGCACTCGTAGCTAAGACCTCCCACCCGTGGCGTGTTGTGGGGTTGGGCCAGGACCTGGACATTCTCGCCGAGCCAGCGTCCGACTGCTTGCTCGAATGCGGCAATGTCCAGCCCACGTAGCTGTTTGTGGGTCACCCGTGCCACCGCCGCCATGTCCACGCCGGAAAAACGCAGTCGGTCGATCGCCAGATAAGGGCTCTGGCCGAGGATGCTCATCAACCGCAGATCATCGCTGAAAGCTGCCGAAAGCACGACCGGCGAGGTGAAGGACGCCGACATCAGCGTGAGCAGGGTGCCGGTGCCGTAGCGTGCGGCAAGGATGCGCGTGCGCGTTGTATCGGTCGGTTGCCCGTTGACGTAGTCCGGTGCGGCTCCCAACGTGCGCGCACGTACTGATGCCATTAACGCGTTCACCAGCGCGGTGGCGTCGTCGCCAGCTTGCCCGACGTGTCTGCCCGCCATTACATCGAGGACGTCTTGAAAATGCTGCAGCTGCGCTCTGGACGCGTACCAGGCGTGGATTGCGGCCACGCGTTCGCGTCGCTTGGCTTCCTTATGCGCGCCCAGTGCGAGCGGGTCGCTTGCGATCTCGCACAACATCAGCAGATTCTCGCGCAGATGATAATCCAGGTCCGGTAACGGCAATTGCCAACGCTCCTGCGTGCCACCAGCAGTTGCAATGGTCAGGTGTCCGTTTTCCATCTCCGACCAGATCGTGATCGCTTCGATCGTGTCGCGGCGCGGAAGGCTCACGTCGATCAATTCCATCAGTATGCCGCGTGGACTTGCCGGTTCCGTGACAATCCGGTCGACATAGGTTTCCATGAGGTTGGCGTGCCAGGTGTAACCCAGGCGATAGAGCACGAATGGCTTGATCCCGTCGTTCAGCACGATGCCTGGCGGGGATGGGGTATCGCGCTCCCCGATCTTGGCGATCTCCACACCGGTATAGGCGGACAGGCCGGCGCGGTCACGCTCGAAGACCCGGCGTAATGTCTGCGGCGCGTCACAGGTGACCAGACACCTCACGTCGACTGTGTTCGGACCCCATTGCGCACGTGGAATGGGGTAAAGCTGCTCCGACAGCGGAGATTCGGGGGCCGTCAGCAGACTGAGCTCGAAGGCGATGAGGACGCCGGCCTTCTTCATCTCATCGACGACGATGTCCTCAATTTCCGCATGCAGCGCATCCTGCACGGATGTGGGAAGCCAGGGGTCGATCGCGACCTGCGTGTCCCAATCCGAGCTTCCCGAATCGAACAGGTGCTGGTCCTGCCCTTGCAATAGGTCCATGCATGCTGTGAATGCATTGCCGCCCTTGATGTAGAAGCGTGCCAGCGGCTGGTCGTCGCGCAACATGAATCGCTCGCGCACCGCGATGCATAGACCCGCGATCCGATCCTGGATGGTGCCCAATGCCTGGATCACCGCAGAGCGCACGTTGGGATAGCGCGCCGCGTCGTTGATCCGTTTGGTCAACTCGCCGCTGATCGCACGGCGCAGTTGTTCTTGTTCGGGAGATTCCTTCATGGCGTGGTCTCGGCTCGCAAAGGGGAAGGGGGCGTTTGCTCAGGGAGCGCTTGGATCTGCGGCGTCGGAGTAAGTGAGGTCGATCTGCAGACCATCGCAGGGCGTTCCCGGCAGCGACAGCACCGCGTTCTGTTCGCACTGCCAGAGCGCGGCATGCGCATAACCGCAGCCGGCCGGATCGGATGCGGTCACCGTCTGGATGTCGCCGGCGTAGGTGTGGGTGTTGGCGTTGGCGACGCGCCAGGCCCAGACCTGCAGCGTCGGCCCCGGCGCGAGTGCGGCAACCAGGCTGGCGGCCAGTGCGTGCGAGCAATATAGGCCCGGTGCATAGCCGGCAGCGACCAGTGCCGCGATCCAGGCGCGGATGTAGGCGACTCCAGCGTCACTGGGTTCCCCGCCGTCTTCCCAGTCAAGATGGACCGTCGCACCAACGGGAAAGCCCTCTTGATCGGCCAGGAAAGCCGCGTTTGCGCCGTCTACGCTGCCCTGGTCTGCGGTCAAGGTATGCGAGCCCGGACCGGCGCTCTGTTGGCCAAGATAGATCGGCGCCAGCCCCCAGCCATTGGCGACCAACGTCGGTCGCCATCCCATCCATCCGGTATCCGCATGGCTGGGCGCAGGCGCCAGGTAATAGCCGCACCAGGCCAGCCCGGTCTGTGTCTTCAACCAGGCGAGCGCGGGCAGTCCCGGAAAGCGGTCGGTGTCAAAGCCGATGTGGAAAGTCATGGTGAAGCTCCGCGTATGGCGAGGGCTGGTGGAACGGGTAATCAAACAGTGACTTGCAGATGCATGGCGATCAGCGCGTACCAATCGATGGCATGGCGTCTGCTTGCCTGCCACCTTCTGTCATAACTGGTTGGGGTGGGCGAACCCGGATGGTCAATGCGTGCCTGGGCGTAAGCCGCGTTGCTTACAGCGGCCCGCGACAGGACTTGGTAGGTACCCAGATAGGCGCGCAGTTGCGATTTCTCGACGCGTTGCACGCCTTCGATTTCCCAATCGCAGACTGCGCTGCTGGTCGGTCGATTGCCGCTTGCGCGCGGAACAGTGGCCCGATTGATGGATGTCGCAATGTCATCCAGAGAAAGCCTGGTCGAGAAACACGCCAGCCAGAACGATTTGCGTTTCGGGTCGGTCAGTTGCACGGGCGGATCGCTCGGGAAGTCGCTCGAGTTGTCGAGCGAAAAACCGGTCTCCTCGGCAAACCCGCGCCGCGCCGCAGTCTCGGGAGATTCGCCGTCGTGGATGCCGCCACCGGGTAATGCCCATTGGCCTGCCTGATTGACGATGCTTGGTGGTTGGGCGGCTGCCCAGTCATCGAGCGCGGCCGCGATCGCCTCGGCCTGCGCGCGCGGGGTGTTCCATTGCAGGGGATTGCCGCCGGCAGCGGCGATGCTAGATGCGAGCGTGGCCGTATCGGCCTTGATGCACGGAGAAAACGGAATGGCCGGGCGGCGTGCAATCGTCACATCAATGAGATTCTGGACTGCGAACAGCGCGTTGTTGGCGATCACTTTCCCGTCGGGAGTGGCGATGCATGCGTTTCTTGCACGATCGAGTGCGCTTGCTGCGTCGGGAAAGACGGGTATCCCGTCGCACAAGACCCCGTTTGCCGCCTGGTATGCGTTACCTAGCCGAACCCGGGCAGTGTTCCAATCCTGCGCTGGATCCGCATTGGTCTGACATACCAGCGCAAGCGCTTCCATCGCCAGTACCGGCGCCGCGTATTCCGCCCACCACTGATTGAGTAGGCGTTTGCGTGCAATCAGATAATTGCCGCCCCCATCCGACACCGCCGCATAGACCTGTGGCATGCCATCAGCTCCGGTCCGGCGTCGATGGGGGCGATCCTTCCGGCGGCGGCGAGTCGGGTATGCCGGCGCTCATTGCCTGCTCGGTCTGCTGCTGCGCGGCGGCCACCGCCGCAGCGGCGGCCTGTTCGGCCTGCTGCAGTGCCTGGTTTGCGCTATCGATCGCCTGGTCATTGCCAGCTGCGGCGGTCGCGGCGGTTGCGGCCTGCATGGCCGCCCGTACTGCCCTATCGCTGGCCGCCATCGCCTGATCGATCTGGGCTTGCGCCGCTTTCAGTGCCGCTTCGATCTGCGAGGATCCTGACGATTGCGCAGTGGAGGCTGGTGTCTGGTTCGGGGGCGTGGGCTGGATATCGTCGGACATGCTGGTATCTCCTGAAGTGGACGCGGAATGGAGCGGGGTGACGGCATCGGCACGCGATGGCCGCATCGGCGCGGCGAGCGGTGCGGTTTCGGTTGGGCGCTGCGCTGCAAGCGCGCGCAGCCTCTCGCCCAGTGCGTGTTCGGCCTGCGCCATGCCCTGGCGTGCGGCCGCCAGGGCAGCGGCGCGACCTGCATGCACCGCTTCGCGGGCCGCGTCGGCGGCGCTGGTCGCAGGCGGGGGCGGTGCGCTCACTGCGTGGCCTCCGCATCCGTGTCTTGCGAGGTGGTGGGTGATGCAGGTGCGGCACCGAAGTCGCGGAGCGAGATGATGCCGCCGTTGACCTGCAGCAGTGCAGCCAGGGCGTCGTTGTGCATGGTGAACACGCAGCTGCTGCCATCCTGGCCCAGCACGCCACGGCTGGGCCGGTTGGCCGCCAGAAATGCCTGCGCAGACTGCAAATAGAGGCGGATCGCATCGCTGGCCGCCTGGTCGTCGCCGTCGCCTCGGTAGCGGGTGTGCTGGACGATCTGCTGGGCCGCCAGCGATAGCCGCGCGAAGCCGATCTGGCGACCGCGTGCCAGCCATTCGGCAACGCTGCGCTCGACTTCGTTGGGCGAAGGTAACCCCTGCACCTGTGGGCAATCCAGGGTGGTGAACAGCTGCGGCAGCAGCGTCTGCAGCGCCGAGGCCGCCGCATGCGCACGTTCGTCCTCAGCGGCGATGGTGGCGGTGCAGGCCAGGTAGAAGCGGTAGTAGTCGCAGAATTCCAGCGGCGTGCGCGCCTGCTCGATGGCGAATGCCGCCGCTTCCTGCTGCAGTGCCGGCGTCACGTTGTCCGGCGGCGCGTCGGCGGCCAGCTGGCGGAGTGCCAGGCTTTCTTCCATGTCCAACGACTGGAACACGCCGGCGCCATCGATCTTCAGCTGTGTCAGCAGGCTGCGGCCTGCGGCCAGGTCGCTTGCGGTGTACAAGGCGTTGTCGCGAAAGATCCGCTGCAGCTGCGCCTTGACCACCGAGCCAGTGTCTCCGGCTTCGGCCTGCGCCAGCGTGCCCAGGTCGGTCGAGCTCAAGGTCATTAGCTTGACCGGGCTGACCCTCAGCTCCAGCTGCGGCAGCAACGCCAGACGCGAGCCGTGCAGGCCTTGCTGCACCTCGTCGAGCAAGATGCTCTCGTCGGGAAAGTCGTAGCGCACACCGGGCGCCTGTATCGCCCATGCCAGCCACTGGGTGCCTCCATCGATGAAGGCCAGGCACTGCCTGCCCAGCGTCGAGAGCATCGTCGGCATCGAGATGAGGCGGCCTGCGATCGAAACGGACATTGCATGACTCCTTGTGGATTCAACCAGCGGGGAAATTCTTCAGCACCAGCCCGGCCGCCGAACCGATCCTGGCGAAGTCGTCGGTGGCGCCCTGCATCAGTGCCTGCGCCTGGTTAAGCGCGGTGACGTACTTCGCGTCGCCGGTGGCCAGGTACTGCGCCATCGCCACGCCGACGGCGGTGGTGGCGATCGTGGAGACGTTGCGTAGCGCGTCGGTGGCGTCCTGCACCGCAATGGCGGTGGACTGCGCCACCGATTGGTAGGCTTTGCCGGCTCCGCTGGTCAGCACGACCTGCGGGCTCATGGTCGCCAGCTGCACCTGGTTGATGACATCGATGACCTGCGCATTGACCTTTGTCGGTTCCATCTTGGTTCCCATGGAATGATCGGCCGCCTTTCAATGAGGCCTGGTGGTAGGGGGAGCTGACCTCATCTCTGCAGACGGCCTATGACTGAGCAGGCGGCGCGGGTGCAGGTGCAGGTGCAGAGCTAGATGCAGATGCAGGTGCAACAGGAGCAGCAGGTGCAGATGCAGCAGCGACAGGGGGTGTGCCTGTAGCTGCAGCTGCGGGTGAAGTTGCGGCTGCAGCAGCAAGAGCATCAGAAGTGGCAGCATGATCGAGGCCGGCACCGGAAGCGGGGGGAGTGGCGGGCAGGGGCGGCGGGACGCTCAGCGCATGCACTTCCATGAGGTCGGCGGTTGCGGTCGCGGCATCTGCCGAGGCGCCTTGTGCTTGCGTCTTCAGCACGTCGACGGCCACCTTGGCTTCGGCCGCGGCGGCGGCGATGAGCGCTGCAGGCGGGGGCGGTACGGGGGGAGGACCTGGCAATGGCGCGACCGTCGGCGGTGGTCCGGGTGGTGCAGGCGGTGGTGGCGGCGGAACCGGGAACGGTGCCGAGATCATCTTGGCGCAGGCGGCGGTGATCGCTGCTGCATTGATCATGCCGGCGCCTTGCTGCCGATTGACGGCGTTGTGCATTGCCATGCCCAGCGTCTCCAGCATCACGGCATCGAGCATGCCGAGCGCCTGCGCCGGTGCCTGACCGGTGGTCAGCGTCACGATGCTGCTCACCGCATCGACGATCTGGCTGTTCACGCTACTGTCGTCGATCATGACGAAGTCGCTCCCTTCTGGATGATTAAGGCAAGGATTTGAGTGAGAGCTGCATCGGCGAGCACCTGTCCGCGCTGCTGGTTGGCGACCGCGTTTTCCATTGCGAGCGCGATGGAATCCGACAGCGCTAGATAGGTCGCCCCCATCGCGAAGGCCGGCGCCTGGCCGATCGCCATCGCTGCACCTGTAGCGGCGGTACCGATCAGGCTGGCGACGCTTGCGACCTGCGCGCTCGGCTCCATGACGGGGCACTGGCATCAGTGTCCTAGGCCAACGACGGCCTGCGCTGTTCAACGCCAGCCGACGCGGAGAACAGCACGGTGTTCTGTGGTTCGTGTCTGCACGCGTACTGCAAGGCCACGCCATCGGGCACGCGTTCCAGGAATGCAAAATTGCCCTGCGGCACGTCGATCATGTTGCCCAGCTTCTGGCGATAGACCAACGGCTGCGCTCCGGGAATCACAGGCAGGATGCCGTCGAACTCGACGTTGATCACTGCCTTTTGATGCGGCGCGAATGTCGCCACGATGGTGCGGCCCCGGATCAGTCTGACGACGACATCCAGGGTGTTGGACGTAGGGATATGACGTAGTTGCAGCATGAGGCGTCCTTTCTCGATTCGGCCAGCGAACTGCGTGGTGGTTGCAAAGGCTTCGCGTATCGAACCAGGCGCCGCTCGTGCGGCAGCAGCGACGCCTGGTGGCCGATTAAGTCAACCCGGCGCTGAGGATTTCCCGGGTGGCGACACCATCGGACGCGGTATCGATCGAATACAGCGTGGACACGCCCTGAGTCGTCGACGCCTGCATCGTCACGTAGGACTGCTGCTGATTGTTGGTGGCGTTGTGGGCGGCGTTGGACAGCGCCTGGCTGGTGGCAACGAACAGGTTGCCCATTGCAATCGCCGGCGCATCGCCGAGGACCTTGGTGTTGACCTGGGAAACGGAATCGGTGATCTGGCTGTTGACGGCGGTCGGAAAGGCCATGGTGATAGCTCCTTGAGGTAGTGAAAGAACGAAGACGCTGCGGCGTTAGCGGTTAGCCGAACATCTTCTTGGTGGCGGCACCCGTGGCGCCGGTATCGAGCGAATACAGCAGCGAAACGCCCATGGTGGTTGCTGCCTGTGCGGTGACATACATCTGTTGTTGCGCGAGTGTTGCGTTGTGTGCCGCGTTCGCCAGCGCCTGCGCGGTGGCCTGGTACAGATTGCCCATGGCTGCGGCAGGGGAGCTTCCCAGTACCTGCAGGTTGGCCTGGGTGACCGAGTCGGTGATCTGGTCGTTGACGGCGGTGGGAAATGCCATTGGCGAATGTCCTTGGCGTTAGCCGGGCCGTCAGACGCCCAGGATCTGCTTGGTGACCACGCCGGTACTGGCGGTGTCGATCGAGTACAGGGTGGCCACGCCCATGGTGGTGGCCGATTGCGCAGTGACGTAGCTCTGCTGCTGCGCGTTGGTCGCGTTGTGGGCGGCATTGGCCAGCGCCTGCGCGGTGGCCTGATACAGGTTGCCCATGGCGATGGCGGGAGCGTCGCCCAGCACCTTGGTATTGACCTGGGTAACGGAATCGGTGATCTGGTTATTGACGGCGGTCGGAAATGCCATTTTCTTCTCCTAAAGATGTGAGTTAGCGCGACACGAGTCCGGGCACGCCGGTGCTTAGAATCTGCTTGGTGGCTACGCCGGTGGTGGCGGTGTCGATGGAGTAGAGCGTGGCCACGCCCATGGTGGTGGCCGACTGTGCGGTGACGTAGCTCTGCTGCTGTGCGTTGGTCGCGTTGTGGGCGGCATTGGCCAGCGCCTGCGCGGTGGCCTGGTACAGATTGCCCATGGCGATGGCCGGGGCGTCGCCCAGTACCTTGGTGTTGGCTTGGGTGACGGAGTCGGTGATCTGGTCGTTGACGGCGGTTGGAAATGCCATGCTTTTCTCCCTGTTTCTCGAATGAGTGGAGCGCTTGAAAAAACGTGACGATGTCGAGGTTCGGCAGGCGGCCTGCCTGTCCGGAGATGTGTTGCAGTGGCACCGCATCACCGTGGAGAAACAGTAAATCTCCTTGGTCCGGGAAAATTGGTTTAAACGACGGCAATGCCGGGCTTATCGACGTGAAACCCGATCCGCTTTAGAGTGGGATGCGATGTAAAGACGCGTTATGGAACGGCGTGCGGGGAATGTCGTGGTGAATCGCAAAGGCAGTTACAGAAGGACCATGCAGAACAGACGAGCACAGGCTGCTCCTGACACAAGCCAGGGAAGCTCGCGTCCGCTTGGCGATTCTTTTGCGGCTAGTTAATGGCCAGTCGCCACGCTATCGGTGCCCCACGAAACCCCAGTCCACGCGCTCCGATGATTAGCAGCGTTGCTGTTGAGCTCGGTGCGCATCAGGCGGGATTGGCGTCGGCAATGGACGCGCGCACTGTCACACATCATTGGTGTGGCCACATAACATTCAACGGAACCCGGCGGGAAAGCCGCGTCTGGAGCGCGTGCAAGCGCGATGCCGGTGAAGGCATGAAAGCTGGGCTTGCTGTCGCCGAAGAATGCCTTCGTCACCGCGCCGCATGCTTGGGGCGGCCTGTGACATCAGATCAGTACCGGCGGTGCTGTCCATCTATTGCCGATGCAGCCACCGCCCGTCATCACGCTCAGCGTGCAATCCCCGGGCGCGCGCGCTGAGCGGCGGTCGACAGCACACCGGTGCGCTGTCGACCCGTGCCTTGGATTACCGCTTGCTCAGCGTCTGCACCGCGTCCACCAGCACGCCCACGTGCTCCGGATTCATATCCGGCGACATGCCGTGGCCGAGGTTGAAGACATGGCCTTCGCGCGAGCCGCCATTGCCCTGGGCGTAGCTGTCCAGGGTCTTGCCGACTTCGGCGCGGATCGCCTCGGGCGAGCCGTACAGGGTGGCCGGGTCCAGGTTGCCCTGCAGCGCGACGCGGCCGCCGGCGCGCTGGGCGGCGTCGGCCAGCGCGATGGTCCAGTCCACGCCTACCGCTTCGGCGCCGCTGGCCGCCAGCTCGCTGACGTAGGCACCGTTGCCCTTGCCGAACAACACCAGCGGGGTGCGCTCGGCACCGTTGCCGCGTTCCAGCTCGCGCGCGATGCGGGTGAGATAGGGCAGCGAAAACTCGCGGTACATCGCCGGCGACAGCACGCCGCCCCAGGTGTCGAATACCTGCAGTGCCTGCGCGCCGGCCGCGCGTTGCGCCGACAGGTAGGCGATCACCGCATCGGTGACGGTACCGAGCAGGTGATGCAGCACCTCCGGCGCATTGAAGGCCATGGCCTTGATGCGCGCGTATTCCTTGCTGCCGCCGCCTTCGATCATGTAGCAGGCCAGCGTCCACGGGCTGCCGGAGAAGCCGATCAGCGGCACCGCGCCATCGAGCTCACTGCGGATCAGGCGCACCGCATCCATCACGTAACGCAGCTCGGTTTCCATGTCCGGTACGCCCAGCCGATGGATCGCGGCCGCATCGCGCACCGGGTGGCGGAACTTGGGGCCTTCGCCTTCGACGAAGTACAGCTCCAGGCCCATCGCATCGGGAATGGTCAGGATGTCGGAGAACAGGATCGCCGCGTCCAGCGGGAAGCGTTGCAGCGGTTGCAGCGTCACTTCGCAGGCGATCTCGGGGTTCTTGGCCATGCCCAGGAAACTGCCGGCGCGCGCGCGGGTGGCGCGGTATTCCGGCAGGTAGCGGCCGGCCTGGCGCATCAGCCAAACAGGGGTGCGGTCCACGGGCTGGCGGTTGAGGGCGCGCAGCAGGCGATCGTTCTTGAGCATGGGGAGAGATGTCCTCAAAGCGGCGCGTCGGCGCCGCCGGTGATGAGTTGGAAGCCGCGTTTGAGGTGGGTGTCGCGCGCCTTGTCGAAGGCCCGGTCCGCTTCGTCCTGCAGCAGGTATTGGTCGCGTCGCAACTGCGAGCGTCCACCGATCTCGCCGCTCTCGCGCAGCAGCTCCCAGCCGCCGAACAGATCCGGTTGCAGGGTCAGCTGGACGTAGCGAAGCGGCGCGTTGCCGCCAGGATCGTGTTGCAAGTGGATGCGCATGGCGCCGATTGTAGCCGGGCGGTGCTGAAGGCTGGGAGGCAGTGGACGCGCCGGGTCGCTCCAGGTGCGAAGGTCCAGCGGACAGCGGTGGCAACCGGCGCGGTCGCGGATGGGCGCTCCGCCTCGTCCGCGCAGGCGATCGGCAGGCAGGCACTGCGTAGGAGCGCACCTGGGCGCGATGGGGATTTATCGGGAAGGCCCCATCGCGCCCGGGGGCGCTCCTACGAAGAGCTGAAGGTGGGGCGGTCGACGGCAGCGGGGCGCGGCCATCCAGCGTTCCGTGCGTGCCCGGCCGGCCTCAGCCCGCCAGGATCTCCAGCACTGCTGCCTCGTCGACGTCGGGCACCACCTCGGCCTTGCCGATGCCGCGCCACAACACCAGCCGCAGGCGGCCGGCGATGTTCTTCTTGTCCAGCCGCATGCGCCCCAGCAGGGCCTGTGGCGACAGGCCGGCCGGAATGTCGGTGGGCAGGTCGAAGTCGCGCAGCAGGGCGCGCAGCGCCTCGGTGTCCTGTGCATCGCTCATGCCCAGCGCAGCCGACAGCCGCGCGGCCAGCACCATGCCCACCGCGACTGCTTCGCCATGGTTGAGGTTGTCGTTGCCGGGCGCGCCGTAACCTTGTTCGGTCTCGATCGCATGGCCGAAGGTGTGGCCCAGGTTGAGCAGCGCACGCTCGCCCTTTTCCAGCGGATCGCGCGCCACGATGTCGGCCTTGTGCTCGCAACTGCGTGCGATCGCCTGTGCGAGGGCGTCGGCATCGCCCTCCAGCAACGCCCGGCGTTCGGCATGCAGCCACTGGAAGAACAGCGGGTCGCGGATGGCGCCGTACTTGATCACCTCGGCCAGCCCGGCGCGCAGCTCGCGCGCGGGCAGGGTGTGCAAGGTGTCGGTATCGGCGATCACCGCGCGCGGCGGATGGAACGCGCCGACCAGGTTCTTGCCCTGCGGGATGTCCACCGCGGTCTTGCCGCCGACCGAGGAATCCACCATTGCCAGCAGGCTGGTGGGCAGTTGCACGCAGTCCACCCCGCGCATCCAGCAGGCCGCTGCGAACCCGGCCAGGTCGCCGACCACGCCGCCGCCAAGCGCGAACACGCAGGCGTCGCGGGTGGCGCCCAGTTCGGCCAACGCCGCGATCGCGGCACCGAAATTGTCCAGTGTCTTGGAGGCTTCGCCGGCGGCGATCACCAGCTCGCCCAGCTGCAGGTCCGGGCGCGCCTGCAACAGGGCCTTGCGCACCCCGGCGGCGTAATGCGGGGCCACCTGCGAGTCGCTGAGCAGCAGCACGTGGCGGCCGCGCACATGGCTGGCCAGGCGTGCGCCGTCGGCCAGCAGGCCGGGCGCGATGGTGATGGTGTACGGCTGCGCGCCGTCGACATCGACGCTGCGCGAAGAACGGGGGAGTGTCATGCGGGGGTACTCGACATGCGCCATTGCGCGGCCAGGCGCAGCACCAGCTGCGCGGTGGCCTCGGCGGGGGAGAAGTGATCGGTTTCCAGGCTGAGGTCGGCGACCTCCTGGTACAGCGGGGTGCGCTGCGCGGCCATCGCGTGCAGCACCTGCTCGCGGTCGGCGCGTTGCAACAGCGGCCGGTTGCGGTCGCGTGCCAGCCGGGTGAGCTGTGCCGGCACGCTGACGTGCAGGTACACCACGAACCCACGCGCGCGGATGCGCTGGCGGTTGAGCGGGTCCAGTACCGCGCCACCGCCCGTGGAAATCAGCTTGTTGTCCTGCTCCAGTAGCGTCTGCAGGGTCTGGACCTCGTGCTGCCGGAATCGCGCTTCGCCGTGCTGTTCGAAAATGGCCGGGATGCTGCTGCCGACCTGCTCGACGATGGCCTGATCCACATCGACGAACTCCAGCCCGAAGCGCTCGGCCAGGCGGCGGCCGATGCAGCTTTTTCCGGCGCCCATCGGGCCGACCATCACGAGATTGGGAGCGGGGTTCATGCGCAGGGATCGTAGCATTCAGGCCCGTGCATCGGGCCGGTCGGCATGGACTGAAACCATTTCCGCGGGCGAGCGTCGGCTGCGCGCCGCAGCTTCGACACCCCGCTAGGGGGAGATCGACCGCAGCCATGGCTGGCGATGGATCGGCGGCGCGCTCCGCGTGGCGAGCGCCTGGCGGCCAGGCGTCAGTGGCGCGAAGACGCCGGGAAACACGCCCCCGACGTGCCTTGCCGGGGTCGGCCGCAGCCCTGGCGGCGGGCAAGCCGCTGTCGGCTGCCGCGCATAGGCGAAGCAGGCGCGATGCGCCCACAATAGGCGCCAATCTTGCTGCCCTTGCACCGTCATGACCGATCTGTATGCAGAAGCCCTTGCCACCTTTACCGCGCTGTACGCCGAGGCGCACGCCGGCGCCGAGCTCGAAGCCAGCGCAATGACCGTGGCCACCGCCAGCGTCGAGGGCCGGCCGAGCGCACGCACCGTGTTGCTCAAGGCCTTCGATGCGCGCGGGTTCGTGTTCTACACCCATCTGGACAGCGCCAAGGGCCGCGACCTGCAGACCCATCCACAGGCCGCGCTGCTGTTCCTGTGGCGCAGCCTGCGCGAGGCCGGCATCCAGGTGCGCATCGAAGGCGGCGTGCAGTTGGTCGGTGCAGAGGAGGCCGATGCCTACTTCGCCTCGCGCCCGCGCATGAGCCAGATCGGTGCCTGGGCCTCGCTGCAGTCGCAGACGCTGGGCTCGCGCGAGGAGTTCGACGCGGCCATCGCCAAGGTGGAAGCCACCTTCGAAGGCCGCGAGGTGCCGCGCCCGGATGGCTGGGGCGGGTTCCGGGTGGTGCCGCAGGCGTTCGAGTTCTGGTACGGCGCCAAATTCCGCCTGCATGAGCGCTGGCGGTACGAGGCCGATGCGGCCAGCCACTGGAGCAAGCGGATGCTGTATCCGTGAGCACGCCGGCCGGGTGGCGGGTGCGCGCGGCGGTGGGCGCCGATGCGCAGGCCTTGCTGGCCTTGCGCCTGGCCTTGTGGCCCGATGCCGAGGACAGCGTTGCCGACGATGGCGTCGCCGAACTGCAGGCCGCGCTGGCGCGTGCAGACGCCAGCCATCTGCTGGTGGTGGACGATGCAGATGCGGCGCTCGGGTTTGCCGAGGTGTCGGTGCGCCACGACTATGTCAATGGCACCGAAAGCACGCCGGTGGGTTTTCTGGAAGGCTGGTATGTGAGTCCGGCCTGGCGCGGTCGCGGGTTCGGTCGCGCGCTGGTGGCGGCGGCAGTGGAGTGGACACGCGATCGGGGTTGCACGGAGCTGGCCTCCGATGCGCAGCTGGACGACGGCGGCGCCCAGGCGGCGCATGCGGCGTGCGGCTTCGAGCCAACTGAACGGGTGGTCTACTACCGCCTGCAGCTGGCCTGACCGGCTGACTTCCGGCCCTTTCTGCCGGTCGCGGACAGTCTGTAGTATGTCCGCCCATTGCACGCGTGTTGCTGCATCACCGCAGCGGCATCACCGCAGTTGCTTCACCACCGCCGCATGACCAAAGGACAGGACATCGTATGACGCAGTACACCACTGTCGAATTGCACGGCCTGCTGGCCGAGCGCTACCGCGACCAGCCGATCGAGGTCGAGCTGATCGATGGGCTGGAACCGGCCATCAACCTCACCCTGGCCGACCACGGCGACATGCAGATCCAGGTCGCCGCCTCCGGCTCGCAGGTGTTCGTTTCCACATTGCTGGCCAACGCGGACCAGGTCAGCGACCGCGCGGCCTTCAACGACGCCTGTCTGCGGCTCAACCCGCTCAATCCCTTGTCCAACCTGGGCCTGGTGCAGGTCGACGGCAAGGATAGCTACGTGGTCTTCGGCGAACTGTCGGCGTCGTCCACGCTGGACCAGATCGACGAGGAAATCCAGACCCTGGCGGCCAATACGCTGGATGCCGCCGAATCTCTCAAGCCGTTCTTTTCCTAAAGGCGTGTTGTCATGAGTATCTTTTCAAAGCTGATCACGCTGCTGCGTGGCACTGCACACGAAACCGGCCAGAAGGCGGTCGACGCCAACGCGCTGCGCATCCTGGACCAGGAAATGCGCGATGCCGGCGCCCAGCTCACGCGTTCGCGCGAAGAGCTAACCAAGCTGATGGCGCAGAGCAAACTCGCCCAGCAGAAGATCGACGCGCGCGCCGGCAAGATGGCCGAATACACGCGCTATATCGAAGGTGCGCTGGCCAAGGGCGACGAATCGCTGGCCCATGATGTGGCGACCAAACTGGCCGCGCTGGAAAGCGAGGATGCCGGCGACAAGGCCTCCAAGACATCGCTGGACCAGTCGGTGGTGACGCTCAAGGCCACCATTCAGAAGACCGAAAACCAGCTGCGCGGCATGCGCCAGCAGATCGACACGGTCAAGGCCACCGACGCAGTGCAGAAGGCGCAGGCGGCGATTGCCGCGCGCCATTCCGGCGCCAGCAGCAAGATGGGCTCGGCACTGGAATCGTTGGAGCGGATCAAGGCGCGTCAGGCCGAAACCTCCGCACGCATCGAATCGGCCGAAGAGCTGGAAGCATCCAGCGGCGATGGCGATCTGAACCGGCGTCTGGCCGCGGCCGGCCTGATGGAGGGCGAATCCAACGCCGCCGCGGTGCTGGCACGCTTCAAGAAGCCGGCCCAGCTCGGCCACGACAGCGCCGGCGGCAGCGCGCTGCTGATCGGCCAGGTGCGCGACGTGCAGCAGGTTCCGCGCAGCGACAGCTGACCGGCCGCACGGCACAGGACGCGCCATGATCATCGTCGGAAAGCTGTTGCGGGTGGTGCGGCGCCACGTGCGCCGCGTCAGCTGGGGCATGGTGGCGCTGGCATTGCTGGCGCACATGGGGCTGAGCTGGGTATTGCTGCTGCTGGCCGGCGAGCACACGCTCGTCGGCCTGGACGCGTTCCCGTACTACTACATGACCACGGCCACCACCATCGGCTATGGCGACCTGTCGCCGGGCTCGGTGGCCGGGCGCTACATCGCCGCGTTCGTGTTGATGCCGGGCGCAGTGGCACTGTTTGCCACGGTGCTGGCCAAGACCAGCGGCGTGCTCATCACCTTCTGGAGGCGCCACCACATGGGCAAGATGGCTTACGCCGATCTGCGCGGGCACACCATCCTGATCGGCTGGCAGGGCGCCGCGTCCACGCGCTTGCTGGAGCTGCTGCTGTCCGACACCGCCACCGACGACGAAGGTGTGGTGCTGATCGCCGAGGGCGTGGCCGAGAACCCGATGCCCGACCACATGCGCTTCATCGCCGCCGAGTCGTACACGCACACCGAGGTCTACCTGCGTGCGGGCATCGCGGGTGCGGCACGGGTGATCGTCAACCCGCCCTCGGACGACCAGACCCTGGCGGCGGTGTTCGCGCTGATGGCGCATGCGCCGCGTGCGCACATCGTGGCGCACTTCGCTTCGGCCAGCGCGGCGCGGCTGGTCGGTTGCCACTATCCGGCGATCGAATGCACACGGCCGATGACTGCCGAGATCCTGGCGCGCGCTGCGCAGGACCCGGGCAGCGCGGCGATCACCGCCGAGCTGCTGTCGGTGGACGATGGTCCGACCCAGTTCAGCCTGGCGGTTCCTGCGGATGTCGATCCGCTGGAGTACCGCGTGCTGGCCGCCGATTTCGGCCAGCGTGGCGCCCTGCTGCTGGGCCTGCGCGCGCCCGATGGCGCGCTGCGCTTGAACCCGCCCGCACACACCGCCGTGCCGGCCGGTGCCATGCTGTATTACCTGGCCGAGCAGCGCGTGCCCGTGTCTGCCATCGCATGGCAGGCCCTGCGCACTGCGGCCGTGTCCCGTTCCCCATCGCCACAAGGTGCATGACGATGAGTTTTTTCAGCAAGTTGTTCGGTCAACCACAACCGCCGCCGTTGCCCAGCTCCGGCACCGGCGCCATCGGTCACGCGTTGCCGCTGGGGCTGCGCGTGGGCGGGCAGCTGGAGATCGATACCACGTTGTACCGCATGGCACCGGAGGCCATGACCGCCGAGTTGCCGGGCGGGCATCAAGGCATTCCGTGCTACGGCCACGTCAATCTGGGCGATGGCTATTCCCTGCATCGGTTCTACCTGGACGATGACGCGTTCCTGCAGGTCACCACCGTGGGCGGCGATCTGGAGGCGATGAAGGCCTTCGTGTATTGCGAGACGGTCAATCCGCCCAGCAAGCAGGCGTTTCAGGAGTTCGTGATGCAGCATCCGCATCTGGGTGCGGCGCAGATCGACTACGCCGGCAAGCGCTGGCAACGCGCCACGCAGTCCACTGACGATACCGCGCGGATTCCGCCGATCGCCTACGACGAGGTGCTGTACCGCTATCAGCCGCCGCGCCGCGATGGCGATCTGACCCATTACGCCATGCTCTACAGCCGCGATGTGCCGGAGTTGCAGCGCGAGGAATTCCTGCTGGTCACCGGCGAGGATTCCGGCCCCAATGAATTCTGCGTCACCTATGCGGTCGGCATCAATGTCACCGTTGCCGATCTGGATATCACCTGAGCGTGCGCGCTCGTCCTCCACTTACCCTGGTCCTGTCATGAACCCGATCAACCTGCAGAGTTTTCTCGCGTTTCTTTCCTACTTCGGCACCGGCCTGGGCGTGTTGATCGTGGCGGTGGTGCTGGTGACCCTGGTCACCCCGCACAAGGACTTCACCCTGCTGCGGCAGGGCAACGTGGCGGCGGCCACCGCCCTGGCCGGCAACCTGATCGGTGTGGCATTGCCGCTGCATTCGGCCATCACCCACTCGGTGAGCCTGGTCGATGCGCTTATCTGGGGCGCGGTCGCCTGCGGCATCCAGATCGTGGCGTACCTGCTGGCCAACCTGGTGGCCGGGCGCATCTCGCGGCAGATCACCGACAACGTCACCGCCGCCGGCATCTTCTCGGCCGGCGTGTCGATCGCGGTCGGGCTGATCAATGCCGCGGCGATCACGCCGTAACGGAGGCAGGCATGAAGCGATCACGCAACCTCAAGCTCACCCTGATGGCCGCATTGCCGGCCGCCCTCGTCACCGGCTGCGGTTCCGAACCGGAGACCGGGGTGGTACTGCAGTCGGCCTCCGACTGCTACCAGATCAAGCAGGAACAGACCGACATCCAGCAATGCCTCAAGGCCTATGACGAGGCGGTGGCCAAGCATCAGCAGGCCGCGCCGCGCTTCAGTACGCGCTACGAGTGCGACGAGCAGTTCGGCAGTTGCACCGCGGTGCAGACGGCGCAGGGCCAGCAGAGCTGGATCCCGCCGATGGGCGGGTTCCTGCTGGGTTACGCGTTGGGCAACATGACCGGTGGTGGCGGTTACCGCTATGGCGGCGCGATGCCGCTGTACCGCGATTACCGCAGCGGCGGGTACTACAAGCCCAATGGCGATCTGGCCAGCAACCGCGTCGGCACCGTGCGCGGGCGCAGCGGCGCCATCGACATGCCGTCGCGGGCGATCACCGTGTCGCGCTCAGGTTTCGGCTCCAGTGCGGCAGCGCGCAGCTCGTTCGGCAGCGGCGGGCGCAGCTCCGGGTACGGCGGCTGACATGCAACGGATCGCAATCGCCGAGCGCCCGGACTGGCGCGAACAGGCCGAATCGCTCGGCTTCCATTTCCACACCATCGACGGCGAGCGCTACTGGGACGAAAGCGCGTACTACGCGTTTACGCTGCGGCAGATCGAGGACGACATCGAAGCGCCCACGCAGGAACTGCACGACATGGCGATGCAGTTGGTGGACGAGGTGGTGGGCTCGGAACAGCTGATGACGCAGCTGGCGATTCCGCCGTTCTACTGGGACTGGATCGCCAACTCGTGGAAGGACCGCGACCCGCATCTATACGGCCGCATGGACCTGGCCTATGCCGGCAACGGCCCGGCCAAGTTGTACGAGCTCAATTACGACACGCCGACCTCGCTGTACGAATCGGCGTATTTCCAGTGGCTGTGGCTGGAACAGCAGATTGCCGCCGGTGCGTTGCCCAAAGGCACCGATCAGTACAACCTGATCCAGGACCTGCTGTGCGAGACGCTGGGCGCGTTGGCGGCCGATGGCGCGCTCGGTGCGCAGATGCATTTTTCCGCGGTGCGCGATTCGCTGGAAGACCGCGCCACGGTGCGCTACCTGCGTGACTGCGCGCACCAGGTGGGCATCAGCACCGAGGAAGTGGCCATCGAGGACATCGGCCTGAGCGCCGATGGCTGGTTCACCGATGAGCAGGACCGGGTGATCCACACGCTGTTCAAGCTCTACCCGCTGGAATTCATGATGGAAGAACGCTTCGGGCCGGCATTGATTGCCAACCGTGTGCGCCTGATCGAGCCGGCATGGAAATCGGTGCTGAGCAACAAGGGCATCCTGCCGCTGTTGTGGGAGCGGCATCAGGGCCATCCCAATCTGCTGCCGGCGCGCTTTGCGCAAACCGGCCAGGCACCGACGGCAGGCTGGGTACGCAAGCCGCTGCTGTCGCGCGAGGGTGCCAATATTTCCCTGGTCAGCGCACAGGGCGACGCTGCGCAGACCGATGGCCCGTATGTGGATGGGCCGGCGATCCTGCAGGCGCACCATCCGTTGCCGGTATTCGATGGCCGGCACGCCCTGGTCGGCAGCTGGGTGGTGGCCGATCGTCCTGCCGGGCTGGGCATGCGCGACGACGATGGCCCGATCACCCGCGACACCTCGCGCTTCGTACCGCACGTGATCGTGGGCTGACGCAGCAAAGGGTGTGCGTCGCCACTGCGAGGTGGCGGTGCCGTGTGGCGCGATCGCCTTGCCTCGTGATGCGTGGGGTTGGTCTGGGGCGCAGCTGCGTTGGACGCCACGTGCGCGCTCTGTGGCGCAACTGCCGCTCCGCACCGCCTGACACAAGCCGCGATGGCACGCAAGCCCCGCGCGGCCTGCCGGGCAGCGCAGGTTTTCCACACCCCCTGTGGATGGAAGTTGCACAAGGTTGTGGACAAGTGGGCGCAGGCCCCGGCCTGCAACGCTGTCAAGATGGGTGGCGAAAAAATGACCAGTCATTCGCGGGCGTGGTGTTTCCCTCGCGATCGCAGCGATCGCAGCGATCCCGGCAGGATCGGCAAAGTCGCGTGCGCCCCGATCGCTGCGATGCGCTGGCCTGCAGTGCGCCCTGCCAACGCGCGGTGCTGAGCATGCGAATCGTGCAGGGCGCACGTGCGGTGCAGGCAAGGCGCGCGATACGCAGCGACCGACCGCGATGCGCCTGCGCTTGCGACCAGTGCGCGCCTGCGGCGACAGCTTGCGCACACCGCGCAGCCATCACACCCGCCGCGCCACGAAAAAGCCCGCCACGGCGAGCAGCCACGCCAGGGCGAACACGCTCAGGTACGCGGCCGAGGTCGCGGAGGCCAGCAGCGCGGCAAACAGCGCGCCGGCCAGCGCCAGCATGCCGGCCACCGCGATCGCCTCGCTCAACTGCAGCGCCGAACTGTTGGCGCCTTGCTGCGCCGGCGGCGACAGCGACAACGTCAACACCGACAGGCTCGGATACAGCAGGCCCATGCCCAGGCCGGTCAGCGCCCAGCCGGCAATCGCCACCGGCACCGGGATGACCGGCCACACCGCACCTGCGCTGATCACGATGCCCAGCGACATGAAGCACGCACCGGTCTTGAGCAGGCGTGGGCGCGACCAGCCGGCGCGGCTATGGCCCTGGTACCAGGAGCCACTGAACCAGCCCAGCGCACCGACGCTCAGCGCCACGCCGGCCAGCAGCGGCGACAGGCCACGTTCGCGCGACAGCAGCAACGGCAGGAACGCCTCGAACCCGAAGAAGGCCGCCGCTGCGATACCGCGCAGCGCGATCACGCTGGGCAGGCCACGCGCAATCCGCAGCGTGCCGGTCGGCAACAGCCGCCAGGCGCAGCACACGCTGAGCAGCAGTGCCGGCAGCATCGCCAGCAACGCGACCGGGCCGTGCAGCTGCCCGCCCAGATACACGCCGAGCACACCCAGGGCCGCACCGATCGCCCAGCGCAACTCAGAATGCGATGCGCCGGTGGTGTCGCTAGACCAGCTGCGCCCGCGGATCGCCGGCCACAGCATCAACCCGGCCGGGATCGCCAGCAGCGGCACCGACAGGAACACCCAGCGCCAGCCCACGTGCTGCACGATCAACCCGCTGATGCCCGGCCCGATCAACGAGGGCACCACCCAGCCGGCCGAAAACGCGGCGAACACGCGCGGCCGCAAGGCGTCCGGATACAGGCGCCCGACGATCACGTACAGCGCCACCGAATACGCGCCGGCGCCCAGGCCCTGCAGCAGGCGCCCGGCAATCAGCACGGGCATGCTCGGTGCCAGCCCTGCCACCAGCAGGCCGATCACAAAACACAGCAGGCCGTAAGCCAGTGCGCCGCCCGGGCCGCGACGGTCGCTCCAGCGCCCGGCAGCCGTCATGCCGACCACACTGGTCGCCAAGGTGCCGCCAAATGCCAGCGCGTACAGTGGCAAGCCGTTCAATGCGCGCGCAACGGTGGGCATGGCGGCGGCCACCGCCAGCGATTCGAAGGCGTTGAGCGACACCAGCGCCACCATGCCCAGCGTTGCCGCGCGATACGGAGCGGCCAGGATGGAGGTGGGGCGGGTGTCGCCAGGCGAGGCGGCGGATAGGGCGGTATCGGTAGTCATCGAACATCCAGGACGGCAGTGTGTAGAACCATGAGCACGGTGCTTGCACCGCTCGTGGCCGCGCAGCATCCTGCCTCAACCAAGGTTGAGGTCAAGGCAATGCAGCGTGAGTTGTCGGTGGGTGAGGTGGCCAGGCGTAGTGGCGTGGCGGTGTCGGCATTGCATTTTTACGAGCGCAAAGGCCTGATCCAAAGCCTGCGCACGGCAGGAAACCAGCGCCGCTATGCGCGCGATGTGCTGCGACGCATCGCCGTGATCCGCGTCGCGCAACGGCTCGGCGTGCCGTTGCAGCAGGTGCTGGACGCGTTCTCGGTGCTGCCGGACCAGCGCACGCCCACCCGCGCGGAATGGGCACGCATGTCGGCGCGTTGGCGTGGGCAGCTGGATGCGCGCATCGCCGAGCTGCAGGCCTTGCGCGACCAGCTCACCGACTGCATTGGCTGCGGCTGTCTGTCGCTGCGCCGCTGCCGGTTGAGCAATCCGGGCGACACGCTGGCCGAAGGTGGGGATGGTGCCTTGCGATTGTCGCGGCTTGCTGCCGACTGAGGAGGAGCGCGCCGGCTGCGCTGCCTGACGGCAGCGCGGGCGCGATCGGCATCTGCAGGCCATGCGCGGGCCGCAGCTGCTGCGCCGCTTGCATGCCCCGGGCGCGCCTGTCGCCGTCCCGGGTTACAGCCGCAACCGGGACCAATGGCAGTGCCGTGAGGGGCGAAGGCGACCGTAGGATGGGGGTTCCCTCCGCCGCAGGACCTTACGCATGTTCCCCACCTTGCGCCGATCGCTCGCCGTTGCGCTGTCGCTGGCGTGCATCACCGCCTACGCGCAGGCCGCGCCTGCAACCAACGCCACCGCGCCGGCGAGCACGTTCGATCCGCTGGCCCTGTTCGCACCGCTGCAACTGCCCGACGCACCCAACGCCTACCGCAGCGGCAGCGGCGTGCCCGGGCCGTTGTTCTGGCAGAACCGCGCCGACTACAGCCTCGACGCCAGCATCGACCCGGCAACGCACACGCTCACGGGCGAGGCGGCG
Source organism: Xanthomonas sp. CPBF 426 (assembly GCF_903989465.1). Lineage (NCBI taxonomy): Bacteria > Pseudomonadati > Pseudomonadota > Gammaproteobacteria > Lysobacterales > Lysobacteraceae > Xanthomonas > Xanthomonas sp. CPBF 426. The sequence goes on along the minus strand of NZ_LR861805.1, from coordinate 3,262,212 downwards.
ATCCACTACACCAACCGCAGCCCGGACACGCTGGACGTGCTGTGGCTGCAGCTGGACCAGAACATCTACCGCGCCGATGCGCGTGCTGCCGCCAGCCGGCCGTCGCGCCGGACCCAGTTCACCGACGGCATGCAGATCGCCAGTGTCGAGATCGACGACGGCGGGCGTCGCCAGCCTGCGCACTTCGTCGTCGACGACACCCGCATGCGGGTGGACCTGCCGCAGCCGTTGGCGGGGCAGGGCAAGGCGCTGACCGTGCATATCCGCTACCGCTACACGATCCCGGGCACCTGGGGCGGGCGTACCGCGGTCAGTGCCAGCAAGCAGGGCGAGATCTACGAGATTGCGCAGTGGTATCCGCGCATGGCCGTCTACGACGATCTGCGCGGCTGGGACACGCAGCCGTACCTGGGCTCGGAGTTCTATCTGGAGTACGGCGACTTCGACTATGCGGTGACCGTGCCGGAGGGCTTCCTGGTGGCCGGCTCCGGCGCACTGACCAATCCGGCCGAGGTGCTCAGCCGCACCGAACAACAACGCCTGCAACAGGCGCGTGGCAGCGATCGCACGGTGCTGATCCGCACGCCCGAGGAAGTGGGCGCGCGCGCTGCCAGGCCGGCGGGGAGCAGCACGCGCACCTGGCGCTTCCATATGGACAACACCCGCGATGTGGCGTTTGCCGCCTCGCCTGCGTTTGTATGGGATGCCGCACGCATCAAGTTGCCGGGCGGCAAGCAGTCGCTGGCGATGTCGGTGTACCCGCTGGAAGGCGTGGGCGCGGACAAGTGGAACCGCTCCACCGAATACGTCAAAGGCGCGATCGAACATTTCTCGCAGTGGTACCCGTATCCGTGGCCGGCCGCGATCAACCTGGGAGGCTACGGCGCGGGCATGGAGTATCCCGGCATCGTCTTCGACGGCTTCGAAGATGGCGGCAAGGAGCTGTTCTGGATCACCGCGCACGAGATCGGCCACACCTGGTTCCCGATGATCGTCGGCTCCAATGAGCGCCGGCATGCGTTCATGGACGAAGGCTTCAATACCTTCATCGATGTCTATGCGTCCGATGCCTTCAACAAGGGCGAGTACGCACCCAAGCGCGACTCGGAATATGCGCCCAAGGGCGGCAACCCGGTCGATGAAATCCTGCCGTTGCTGGCCGATACCCGCGCGCCGACGTTGATGGACAATGCCGATTCCACCAGCGAGACCTACCGCCATCCACTGACCTATTTCAAGGGCGCATTGGGGCTGGTGCTGTTGCGCGAGCAGATCCTCGGGCCGGAACGCTTCGATCCGGCATTTCGCAAATACATCGCAACCTGGGCCTACAAGCACCCCACGCCATCGGATTTCTTCCGGCTGATGGAAAGCGAGAGTGGCGAAAATCTGGCCTGGTGGTGGCGCGGTTGGTATCTCAACAACTGGCAGCTGGATATGGGCATCAGCGAGGCCCATTACATCGATCACGATCCTGCCAAGGGCCTGCAACTCACGCTGCGCAGCAGCCAGAAACTGGTGATGCCGGTCACCGTGCGGGTGGATCTGGCCGACGGCAGCCATCTGGACCGTCGCGTGCCGGTGGAAACCTGGCTGCAGACCACCGCGCCCAAGCTGACGCTGCCGACCACGCAGAAAGTGCTGCATGTGACGCTGGATCCGGACCATGTATTGCCCGATGCCCAGCGTGGCGACAACCAGGTAAACACGATCGGCTAGCGGCTGCCGATGCATGCATCGGCGCTGCAATGGCGCAGCTGTTGCAGGCTTGCGGCACACCGTCTCACCGCCACCAACGGCGCAATCGATTGCAGCGATTGCGCCTTTTTTCGTGGCGGCGTGCGGCCCGATGTCATGCGCAGACGCGCCGCGATGCACGCGCATCGGCGCCAACTGCCAGGTGCACGCGTCGCCGAGCGCATCGCCACTGAAGACTGCCGCGTTGCGATCACCGCGACGCTTTGCGCAACGGTTCCATGCCGTGTCCGCGCTGCGCGGCAATGAGATGCGGCAAGGCCATTGCGGCGCAATTTTTGCGGTCGCCCTCTGGTAACGCTTACAGCCACGCTGCGTCTGCATCCGGGCTGCGGACTCAAGCGCGCGCGGTGTTTCGTGCCTGCGTGTGGCCTTGTGTGTTTGCTGCAACGCACGGTGACAAGCCCCGGCACGCGTGACTAGGCTGCGCCGCGTGTTAGCGCTATCAGTCCTGCATCGCGTGCTGGCACGGGGTTGCGCGCAGGGGCGCTCGATGGCACGCGGGGCGCAGGCGTACCGATTGGGAAGGCAGTCGCAGGTGCTGTACAGGTCGAGGCGCAGGCCGCGTTCGTCAGGAACGTGGCACGCACGGCTGGCATCAAGGGGGATCTGCCGGCGTTGGAGGCGGCGGATCGGATGAAGTGCTGCAGGCAGACAGGTCGTGTGCCGTCCAAGGTGCGTGGCCAGGCAAGCGCCGCGTCGCATTCCGCGACCACGGCCGTGGGTGTTGGACCAGACCCGAGGATAGATCGATGCGTCGTACGTTGAGCAATGTGAAGTCGAAGGCCATGTTCACCTTTGTCGGTGGCATCCTGGTGATCAATCCGGCCTTCGCGCAGGAGGCTCCTGCACAGCAGGTGTCGCCGCCGCAGTCCAGCGCACAAACCGCCACCACGCTTGATGCGGTCAATGTGACCGGCATCCGCAGCAGCCTGGACCAGTCGATGGGCATCAAGCGCGACGCTGCCGGCGTGGTGGATGCAATCAGCGCCGAAGACATCGGCAAATTTCCCGACACCAATCTGGCCGAGTCGCTGCAGCGCATCACCGGCATCTCGATCGAGCGCCGCGACGGCGAAGGCGCGCAGGTCACCGCACGCGGCTTTGGCCCGCAGTTCAATACGGTCACCCTCAACGGCCGCCTGATTCCCGGTGCCGATGCATTCGGCGCGCCTGGCCAGACCCCGATCGGGGGCGTGGATGTGGGCACGCGTGCGTTCAATTTCGCCCAGCTCGCCTCCGAGGCCATCACCGGGATCGAGGTCTACAAGACCAGCCGCGCCACCGCACCCAGCGGGGGGATCGGCGCCACCATCAACATCCAGACCGACAAGCCGTTCAACCATTCCGGCGTGGTGGCCAACGCCGGCGCCAAGATGGTGTCGGATCGTTCGCAGCCGTTCGGCGATTCGCTCACCCCCGAAGTCTCCGGCATCTTCAGCTACACCAATCCCGACAAGACCTTCGGTATCGGCTTGAGCGGCAGTTACCAGAAGCGCCACGGCGGCTCGGTGCAGGCCACCGAAAACACCTGGAACATCCAGCGCTGGACCGGCACCGATCCGGCCTTGCGTCCGGATGCGGTGGTGACCAACGCCCCGGCGATCGGCCAGTTGTACGGCATGCCCAACGACCTGCGCTATGCCTTCGCCGACTTCCAGCGCGAGCGCACCAACGGCCAGGCGGTGATGCAGTTCGCGCCCAGCGACAGCCTGACCCTGACCCTGGACTACACCTATTCGTCCAACGAGATCCGCGAAGAGCGCGGCGAGCAGGGCATCTGGCTGCAGCGCGCCAACAGCTTCACCGATCTGACCTTCGATACCGGCCAGGCGGTGGCCACCCCGGTGTACCTGCGCGATGTGCCCAACGGTGCCAAGGACTTCGGCATGGAGCAGCAGCGCAACGAGCAGAAGTACACGCTCGGCTCGCTCGGCTTCAATGCCGATTGGCAGGTGAACGACCGCTTCCAGCTGTCCTTCGATGCGCACAACTCCAAGACCAAGAGCCTGCCCAACGACCCGGTCACCGGCGGCAGCGCCACGTATTTCAGTTTCGCCGGCACCAACAACTGCAGCAACGGCCCGTCCTGCGGCGGCCAGTGGGGGCAGGAGCTGCGTTTCAATGGCGGGCTGCCGATCGGCGCGCGCACCTGGTACCCCACCGCGGCCGATTCGCTGGCCGGCACCAACGGCGTGCTCAACCCGGACTTCACCCCCGCCGAACTCGGCTCGCAGGTCCTGCGCATCTTCTATCAATCGCAGGTCACCGAGATCAAGGAAGGCCGCATGGACGGCACCTTCGACTTCGAGGACGGGCGCTTCCAGTTCGGCGTGAGTACCGCCAATACCACCATGAACCGGCTTACCAGCGACACCAACTCCACGCTGGGCGACTGGGGCGTGGCCAACGCCGGCAACGAGCCCGGCATGCAGGCGCTGCTGCGGCCGGTGAGCATCACCGGCATGTTCAAGGACTTCAACGCCAACGGTGCCGCGCCCAATGCATGGCGCGGCGATGCCGATCAGCTGGCGCTGTGGGGGGGCAGCCAGTACGGCGCCACGACCCGCTACAACCCGCAGTACAGCGCCGATAATCAGGTGGAAGAGAAGACCCGCGCCGCCTACGTGCAGCTGGAACTGAAGGGCGACATCTCCGGCATGACCACCAATACCCGGCTGGGCCTGCGCTACGAGCGTACCGATGTGGAATCCACCTCGCAGGTGGCCACGCCCACGGCGTTGCTGTGGCAGGCCAACAACGACTTCCAGCTGTTGCGTTCCACCGAGCAGCAGCCCTTCAGCGAAAAGACCAGCTACAACTACATCCTGCCCAATCTCGACTTCAGCATCGACATCTCCGATCAGCTGAAGGGGCGCGCCTCGTTCGGCCAGACCATCGCACGGGCGCCCTACAACAACCTGATCGCCGGCCCGACGCCGAATACGCCCAATGGCTCGATCCTGATCAATCCCTCCAACCGGGCCGGCGGCAGCGCGCAGAATCCGCAGCTGGATCCGCTGGAATCGGACAACCTCGACCTGGCGCTGGAGTGGTACTTCGCCGATGCCAGCTACGTGTCGGCCACGTTCTGGAACAAGCGCGTCAGCAACTTCATCGGCAATACGGTCTCGCGCGAATCCTTGTACGGGCTGAGCGATCCCACCTCCGGCCCGGATGCACAGTCAGCGCTGGCGTTCCTGCAGAGCGGCGCCTGCGCAGCGCAAGTGGGTGCCTCGGGCAACGACGTCGCCGCCGCGTGCTCGGCCAACGACACCTCGCTGTTTGCGGCGATGGCCTTGCTGCGCAACGCCGCGGCCACCGGCGGGCTGGCCGCCTACAACGGCAGCTCCGCGCAGAGCCTGGCACTGGAGAACGCCTACGACATCGTCGGCAATGCCTCCGACCCGTTGTATCAGTTCGATGTGTCGCGCCCGGTCAACCAGAACAAGGCCAATATCCACGGCTGGGAACTGGGCGGGCAGTACTTCTTCGACACCACCGGCTTCGGCATCTATGCCAACTACACCATTGTCGAAGGCGATGTGGGCTTCGACAATACCGTCATCGATCGCGACCAGTTCGCGCTGCTCGGCCTGAGCGACACCGCCAATGTGATGCTGATGTACGAAAAATACGGCTGGAGCGCGCGTCTGGCCTGGAACTGGCGCGACGAATACCTGATCGCCGCCAACCAGGACAATGCCAACCGCAATCCGTACTACGTCGAGGCCTACCAGCAGTGGGATCTCAGCGTCAGCTACAGCTTCAGCAAGCAGCTTTCCGTGGGCTTTGAGGCGATCAACCTGACCGGCGAAGACGTGCGTTGGCATGGGCGCTCGGACAAGCAGATCATCCGCCTGATCGACCAGCAGCCGCGCTACACGCTGGGTGTGCGTTACGCGTTCTGACAGGCCGGCTGCGCTCAGCTCTCCTCCCAGTGGGCGCAGCGACGCGGCTTGCGGCAGGGCTGGCTCCCATGCTGCTGTGCCGCTTGCCGGCCTGTCGCTTTTTGGCAATGCTCGCCACGGCAGGCGCGGCACCGGGCGGCGCGATCGACGCATTCCTCGTAATGCGGTGCTCCATCGCGGAGCACCGTGGGAGTTTCAGATGACGCGGTACGCAGTGCTCAACAACGTGGCGCATCACGATCTGCGCGTCATCCTGCGCTTTGGTGCCGAGTTCGGCGACGCGCTCGGCCTGGTGCCGGCCTTTGTCACCGAGTACGCCGAGCTGCAGCGCGAGTATCCGTTGTTCTTTCGCAAGGATGCTGCCGCCGGCGGCTACCAGTCGGTCGCGCTGCTGGGCTTTGCGCAGGACGAGAACCTGTTCCTGCAGGAGGGGCGCTGGGCAGCGAGCTATCTGCCGGGCATCGTGGCCAAGGGGCCATTTTTGATCGGCTTCCAGGAGCAGCGCATTGATGGCGTGTTGGCACAGGAGCCGGTGATCCATGTCGATCTGGAGCATCCACGCGTCAGCCGCCACGAAGGCGAGGCGGTGTTTCTGCCGCAGGGCGGCCACAGCCCGTATCTGGAGCATGTCATCGATGTGCTGCGCGGCATCCGCGACGGTGTGGATGCCGGCCAGGCGATGGCGGCCGCCTTCGACACCTTGGGGCTGATCCAGCCGGTGCAGCTGGATGTCACGCTGGATGCCACCCACGCCACCACGCTGGAAGGCCTGTTCGTCATCGACCGCGAGCGGCTTGCCGCACTCGATGCGTCGTCGCTGCAGCAATTGCACCGGGCCGGCCATCTGGAAGCTGCGTTCCTGATGCTGGCCTCGCTGCACAACGTGCGCCGGCTGATGGCCGAAAAGCAGCGCCGCCTGCAGCAGGTGCACGCTGCATCTGCGACCGCCGCATTCGCCTGAGCGCATGACGACCGGCGCAGCCATTTCCTCCATCGCGCCCATCGCCGAGCGCCGCGATTGCCATCCCGGCGCGCTGCCGCTTGCTGCGCTGTGCGAGGCGGCCGAGCCGGTGGTGCTGCGTGGCATCGCACGCGACTGGTCGCTGGTGCAGGCCGGGCTGCGCAGCGCCGACGAGGCGATGGCGCTGCTGCGCGCGCACGATGGCGGGCGCGCCTTGCAGTATTCCCATGGCGGCCCGGAGATCGCCAGCCGCCCGTTCTACAGCGACGATTGCAGCGCGCTGAATTTCGATGTGCAACGTGGCAGCCTGAGCAGCTTGCTGGAGGCGATCGTCACGCATCGCGATGACCCGCAGCCGCCCACCTACTACCTGGCGTCGTTGCCGATCGACGACAACCTGCCGGGCTTGCGCGCGGGCAATGATCTGGATGTGGTCGCCAGCGGCATCGCGGTGCAGCCGAGCATCTGGATCGGCAATCGCGTCATCGCCTCCTGCCATTACGATGTCCCCAACAACCTGGCGTGCTGCGCGGTGGGGCAACGTCGCTTCACGCTGTTTCCGCCCGCGCAGGTGGCCAACCTGTATCCAGGCCCGCTGGATCCCACGCCGGGCGGGCAGGTCGTCAGCATGGTGGATATCGCCAACCCGGATCTGCTGCGGTATCCACGCTTTGCCCAGGCGCTGGCGCAGGCACGCACCACCGTGCTGGAGCCGGGCGATGCCCTGTTCATTCCCGGCATGTGGTGGCATCACGTGCACTCGCTGCAGCCATTCAACGTGCTGGTCAACTACTGGTGGAACAGCGTGCCTGCGCACCTGCCGGCGCCGATGCCGGCGCTGTATCACGCGCTGTGGTCCATCCGCGACCGCCCGGCAGCGGAGAAAGCGGCGTGGCGCGCCCTGTTCGACTACTACGTGTTCGGGCCGGCCGAGCGCGCGGGCGAACACCTGCCCGAGCAGGCGCGGCATGCGTTGGGCCCGATCGACCCGATCCTCGCGCGACAGCTGCGTGCGATGTTGATCGGCAGGCTCAACCGCTGATGTGCGCGATCGGCGTCCAGGCGACTGGCCGGGCCACTGCGCAGCTGCGCCGTCCGGCGCAACCGGTGTGCGGCATCCGCATGGGCCACCCAGGCGAGCGGTCACTGCGTGGCTTCTGCGTCACCCACACGTTCGAGCACGATGCTGTGCCGGCCAACCGACATCCACCCCAAAGGAGCGCGCAGTGAGCCAGGCCCCGATTCGCAAGGTCGTCATTGCCGGTGGCGGCACCGCCGGCTGGATCGCCGCCTGCGCGCTGTCGCATCAGTTCCGCGACCTGCTGGAGATCACCCTGGTCGAGTCCGAGCAGATCGGCACCGTGGGCGTGGGCGAATCCACGGTGCCGCCGATCCGCAGCTTCCATCGCTTCCTGCAGATCGACGAGCAGGAATTCCTGCGCGCGGTGGCCGGCACCTTCAAGCTGTCGATCTCCTTCGAGCATTGGCGCCGCCAGGGCGAGCGCTACATCCATCCGTTCGGCATCACCGGGCAGAGCACGCTGGTGTGCGCCTTCCATCATCTATGGCTGGAAAGCCAGCGCCGCGGCATGCCGGGCAGCTTTGGCGATTACTGCCTGGAAACCGTGGCCTCGCGCGTGGACCGGTTCGCACTGCTGCGCGAGCCCGCGGTCAATTACGCCTATCACCTGGATGCCGCGCTGTATGCCAGGTTCCTGCGCACGCGCAGCGAGGCCTGCGGTGTCAGGCGCATGGAGGGCAGGATCCAGCAGGTGACGCTGCAACCGGACAGTGGCGATGTGGCCAGCCTGGTGCTGGAAGACGGGCAGGTGCTCGAGGGCGACCTGTTCATCGATTGCAGCGGCTTTCGCGGCCTGCTGATCGAACAGGCGCTGCACACCGGCTACGAAGACTGGAGCCACTGGTTGCCCTGCGATCGCGCCGTGGCGGTGCAGACCCAGGCGCTTGGCCCGCCGGTGCCGTACACCCGCGCCATCGCGCACGAGGCCGGATGGCGTTGGCAGATTCCATTGCAGCATCGTGTGGGAAACGGCCTGGTGTTTTCCAGCAAGCACCTGTCCGACGACGAAGCGCATGCCAGGCTGCTGCGCGATGTGGCCGCGCCTGCACTGAAGGATCCCTGGCTGGTGCCGTTCCGCACCGGACGCCGGCGCAAGGCCTGGAACCGGAACGTGGTGTCGCTGGGCCTGGCCAGCGGCTTCATCGAACCGCTGGAATCCACCAGCATCCATCTCACCATCGCCGCGGTGGTGCGGCTGATCACCCTGTTCCCGGCAGACGGCATCGCGCCCTCGCAGGTGGAGCTGTTCAACGACATCAGCCGCGCCGAGATGGAGCACGTGCGCGACTTCATCATCCTGCACTACCACGCCACCCAGCGCGACGAGCCGCTGTGGCGCCAGTGCCGCGCGATGGAGCTTCCCGCATCGCTCGCGCTGCGCCTGCGCGCCTGGCGCGAACGCGCACATGCCTGGCAAGCGGCCGATGAACTGTTCCGCGTGGACTCCTGGACCCACGTCTTGATGGGGCAGGGCATCGTGCCCGCGCAGCATCACCCGCTGGCGCGCGCGATGTCCGATCACGATCTGCGTCGCCTGCTCGACGGCATTGCCCAGCCGATCCGGCACGCGGTGGACCAGATGCCCCCGCAGCAGGCATTCATCGACGCGTATTGCAAGGCCGGGGAACGCGTGTGGGGCTTGCGCAGCCCGGGCGTGGCGTAGGCAGGCGACCAACCGCGATGCAGTGCCGCTTGGTGGTTCATATGCTGCCCGCACGACGTTTTCGATCTCGCATCGCTGATCACGCCGCGAGGGAGTGCCGTCAGCCGCAGGTGGGCCACGCTGGCAACAGCGCGCGGCCAGTCCATCACCACGGTGCCCAGCTGCTCGCCTACAACTGCATCAAATCCCTGCCGACCACAATCGGCCCGGCATAGTGCTTGCGCGCGCCCGCGCTCCACATGGCATCGGTGATCGTCGGGTCGCCGCCGGGCACGAAGTGATTGAGCACGAGCATCTTCGCATTGGCTGCCGCTGCGATCCTGCCGACGTCCTCGCTGGTGGAGTGGCTCTTGAGCAGATGGTCGAGCAAGGTCGGCGCGTTGTCGTTGGTCTTGAGCATCCTTTCCAGTGCGGGCAGGTACATCACCTCATGCACCAGGATGTCGGTGTCCTTCGCGAAGTCGGCCAGTGCGGGCAGGTAGCGCGTATCGCCGGAAAACACCACCGTGCGCTCGCGCGTGGCGAAGCGGTAGGCGAATGCGGGCTTGAGGGTGTAATGATCCACCAGCGTGGCGGTGACGGTGGCCTGGTCGTTCTGCAGCACCATGCCGGGCTGGTCGAACTCGTGTACCTGAATCAGCTGCCTGAACGGCGGGCGGCCTTCTTCGCGGATGCGCGCATCGATGTCGATGGCATTCATGTCGACAAACGCATCCACCATGCTGGCGATGCCGGGCGGCCCATACAGCCGCACCGGCGTCTGCAGCCCGCTCGCCCATGCCAGCCACACCACGTTGAGCAGATCGGCGTTGTGGTCGGAGTGGTGGTGGGTGAGAAAGATGTCGCGCAGCGCGGGCAAGCGGATGCCGGCTCTGGCCAGCTGCTGTGCAACGCCGTTGCCGCAGTCGATCAGATAGGGCTGCCCGTCGATGACCAGCGCATTGGCGGCTGCGGCGCGCAGCGGTGAGGGCGTGGGGCCGCCCTTGGTGCCGAGCAGGACCAGCACGCTGCCGTTGGCCGGGAAGGGCGCTGGCGATGCCGGGTCCGCTGCCGCAATGGCGTCCCTCGGCTCGCGCCGGAGTGCGGCACCCAGCGGGCTCGCCACGCCCAGCGTGCCCGCGGCCAGCGCGAGGCGCAGCAGCTGGCGGCGGGAAGTGCGTGGAGAAGATGCGGACATGACGGCTCCTGTCGAAGCATGGGGAGGATGTGCCAGGCGGCGCGCGGCGCTGCGTCAGACGATCGCGAGGTGGCCGGGCCTGCGACTGCGTCACGCAAATCCCGGCACGGATATCTGCGCGCCCGAAGACCGGAGCGCGGCAGCCGCGCCGTACGCTGCGGGCGGGGGAGCTGCGCTGGATCGGTCGCGCCGATCCATCCGCCGCGCTCGAACGGTGAGCTTGCCGCAATGGCCGTCAGAGCTTGTGCGCGATGAACTCGTTCAACGCAGGCGAACGATAGAACGCCATGCATTGCGCAAAGATCCTGTTGAACGGCCCGCGGCGCGCTTCGTCCTTCATCGGCACCTCGGCGCGATGGAAGTCCGCCGTCTGCTCGGCCACGAAGCGATGCAGCCGCTCGGTGGCGCCGACCTTGGCATTGTCGAGCGCATAGGTCGTCAGCAGATACGAGCGGTCGCGTAGCTGGTCGGAAGTGTACTTGCCGCTGCGTTCGTAGTTGTTGTCCAGGCACAGCTGAAGCGCGTATGCCTTGACGTCGTCGCGATTGGCTGGTGCGCCGGCTGCGTTGGCGGTGACCTGTAGCGACAAGGCCAGCAGTGCAGCTGCGGCAACGAGGTGAGGAGTGCGTTGAACGGGCATGCCGATCCAGGTGAAGGAGGATCTGCCAAGTCTGCATCATCCGCACGCTGCAGATGAAGTGCTGCAGGCGGCCCGACGCGCGTGTTCGATAATGTTCCCAGGGCGACGCAGCACCATCGAAGCACAAAGAACGGGGCAACTGGATCGATCCAGCAGGCAGGCCAAACAATCGACCGCATTCGGCGCAGGCCAGGCGTTGTCGCACGTGGCAGGCGAGACCCCGCCTGCCACGTGCATCACCCGCTTACTGGCCGAAGTAGGTGGAAATGCTGGAATACACGTCCGAGAAGCGCGAGTAGTAATCCGGATCGGTCTGCGCGGTGCAGTACGAGTAGCCGCCGTACAGGCCGCCGCGCAGCTGGTACGCGCCACCGCTGGCGACGGTGAACAGGCCCGAGCCGGACGAGCCGCCCTCGGTGACGCCATCGTTCCACACCACCCGATACAGCGGGCTCTTGCCGTCGATGCTGGTGCTCAAGCCATTGACGGTGCCCAGCGAGTACTTCTTGACGTCGCCGGAGGGGTGGTGGATGCCGACGATCGCCGTGCCGGTTGCGCCGATCGCGGCGCTGTTCCATGCCGCGTAGAACGCGCCGCTTGGCGGTGCGGTCTTCAGCTCCAGCAACGCGGTGTCACGCGTGGTGTTGGCGTGGCGCAGGAACGCACCGCCGGTCAAGGTGGTGGCCTGCGCGCTGGCGGTGTTGCCGTTGCAGCTGGCCGCATCGTAGAACCAGTACGTCTGCAGTGTGTTGGCGACGGTCTGCGTGCTGATGCAATGTGCCGCGGTCCAGAACAGGTTGCGCTTGGGCGAGTTGGTGTTGTTGAGCAGCGTGCCGGTGCACAGGAACGAGCCCTGGCTGGTGGTGAACACCATGCGCGCCACCGCCTTTGCGGCATTGGTGAAACCGGCGGTGGGATTGGCGCGGCAGACGACATCGTTCTGGCAGGAATCGCTCTCGCCGATGGCAATGGTCATCATGTCGCGTGGGCTGGCGGTGGGGCTGATGTCCAGATGCGACAGCTGCGGGATGCTCAGGCTGAAGTTCTCCGGATACTGGCCGGCCGGCAGCGACAGTTCCACCAGCAGGTTCTCGCCGCTGACGGTGGGCGACCAGCCGATCGCATCGCCGCTGGCGGCGAAGCTGGCACCGGATTGTTCGAACACCCGGCCGTCGTCGCCGGCAAAGCGCAGCGTCACCTTGGACGGATCACCCGGGGTGGCGCCGGCGCCACGCAGGATCAGCGATGCACGCAGTGAGGCCGCCTGCGCGGAGCCGACCTTCAGGGTCGCCACGCGCGAGCCATCCTTGGCCATCTGCCAGTCAAGCGTGGCCAGGTTGACCAGGGGCTTGGCGACCGTGCGCGAAAAACCGATCTGCAAGGGCTGCCCATGTTTGACCTGTGCGATGCGGCGCTCACGCACGCGACTGATCTCGGTACCGGTGGGCGCAGTGAGTTGCACCACACGCGTGGGCAGGATGCCGCCACGCAGACTTGCCGACTGCAATGTCGCCGCACCAAGTTTGGCCGCTTGCGGCGCGGTGTTCACCGGCGCTGCGTCCATTTCGGTCGGCGGCGCTGCCAGTGCGGAGCCGGAAACGGCGGAAAACAGCGCCAGGTACAACGCATTCTTGCGATTCATGGGTAGTCCTTCTCGTCAGGGAACGGCAGGCTGCGGCGGGGGCCACGTCCTGCGGGCGCCATCGTTGGCGCCGAACGAGACTAGCGAATGTTTAAAGCTGAATATGTGCTGAAAATCTCGTTCAGAGATTGGCAGTCCACAAAAAGATAATTGCGTTCTGCGTGCAGCTCCACGCGGGCACGCGCAGCCATCTTGCCTTGCACACGCGCGAGGCGCTGCAGCGCAAGCGCGCCTTAATCGTTTGCACCACGTACACCGCCATACAGGCAGCAACGCGATCGTGCACTGCATCTGCAGCGACGCCTGGATCGAGCCGTCAGGCGATACAGGCAGGCCGCATGCGGGAGGGCCTGCGGCCCTCTCCGCGCAGGCCTGAAGGTGGCGTGCGCTACCCGGATGTCGGCACGGGTAGTGCCTGTAGGCGAAGGCGCTGCAGGTTATTCCAGCGCGTCGCTGGCGCGGAAGTCGGTCGAGCGGCCGCTGGCCTTCAAGAACGCCAGGACCGCAAGGCCGATCACCATCCAGGCGGTACCGCCAAGTTGCGCATGCCGGTCGGCATTGATCAGCACGTAGGCCAGGATGAGGATGCCGATCAACGGCGTCGCAACATGCAACAGCAGGCTGCGGCCCCGTCCGCGAAAATGCCACAGCACCGCCACGTGCAACAGGATGAAGGCGGTCAGTGCGCCGACGTTGCACAGCGAGGACAGCAGCGCGATCTGTCCGACGAAGACTTCGCCCAGCACCATGCTCAAGCCTGCCACCAGCAGGATGGCGCGCTGCGGTACGCCGGTGCGTGGATGGATGTAGCGCAGGAAGGCGGGCAGCTGGCGGTCGCGTGCCATGGCGAACAGCAGCCGCGAGGTGGCGGCCTGCGCCACCAGTGAATTGGCGATCGCCGCACTGATTGCCACCGTGAGCGCAATGACGACCTGCAACCACGGCCCGGCGATCAGGCGCCCGATCTCGAAGAAGGCATCGTTGGAGGCCTGCGCGCTGGGATAGCGTTGCAGGGTGGGTTGCAGCAGCGCGGCCAGCCAGGTCTGCAGCACGAACAGGCCGGCCACCAGCAACAGCGCCAGCAGGGTTGCCCGGCCGACCACGCGGTTGCCGCCACGGGCCTCTTCCGACAGCGTGGAGATCGCATCGAAGCCCAGGAACGACACCACCGCCACCGACAAGGCGCTGAAGATCAGCTGCGGCGAAAAGGCCTGCGGGTTGTAGAAGGGGCGCAGGCTCCACTGCGCACCATTGACGCCATGCTGGATCGCCAGGCTGGCCAGCACCACGAACACCACCAGTACCACCAGCTGCGCGTAGAGGAAGACGCGATTGGCACGCGCGGTGGTTTCGATGCCGCGCAGGTTGACCAGCGTGTTGAGCACCACGAAGAAGGCGATCCACGCCGGCTGCGGCACCGCCGGCAGCACGTTGTGCATGGCGTTGGCGCCGACCACGTAGAGCAGCGTGGGCACCAGCAGATAATCCAGCAGGATCGCCCAGCCGGCGAGAAAGCCCATGCCGCTGCTCAGGCCGCGGCCCACATATGCATACACCGAGCCGGCCACCGGAAACGCCTGCGACATCTGCTGGTAGCTCAATGCGGTGAACAGCATCGCCACGAAGCCGACCAGGTAGGTCAGCGGCACCATCCCGGCGCTGATGTCGAACACGCCGCCGAAAATGGAAAACGGCGCGGTCGGTACCATGGACACCAGACCGTAGATCAGCAGGTCCTTGAGCGTGAGCTGCCGCTTGAGTTCCTGGGTGTAGCCAAAGCGTTCCAGCGCAGCCGCGTCGTCGCGGCGGGGTGTGTCGGTCATGCACGTGTCCGCTGAAAGGAGTGCCGGGTCGCGACGCAGACGCGGTAGAGCGTCTGAACGGCGATGCTGCAGTGCAACTGCCGGCCTGGCATTGTGACCATAATGTGGCCGCCAAGCCCATCCATTGGTAAAAATGCTAGGTTTTCAATGCTGGATGCGCTCCAGCGGCATACGTCGACACCGAAGGACCCACCATGTTCGACACTCTGGCCAGCCTGGGCCGCGATCTGCAGGCGCTGCACACGCTCAATGCCTGCCTGGATCGGGTGTTTGCCGATGTCTGCGGACTGGGCTTCCAGTCGTTGGTCTACGACTACGCACCGGTCCCGCTGAGTCTGGAAGGTGCCTTGATCACGCCGTCGGTCTTCATGCAGCGCAACGCGCCAGGCGATATGCAGCACGTCTGGTGCGAGCACGGGTATTACCAACATGACCCGGTTCAGCAGCGTGCCACGCGGCGTACCACGCCATTCGTGTGGTCCTATCGCAACGATGGCGACATGGAGGGCGTGGAATACGTCGGCAGCCAGCATCGGCAGGTCACGCGCTATCTGTGCGATAGCGGCATGGGAACCGGTGTCACCGTGCCGTTGCATCTGCCTGGCGGCGCGTTTGCGACATTCAGTGCCGCAGTGGACGCCGTCGCGGCCGAGGCGCCACGGCTGGCCGAAGCGCAGCTGTCGCCCTTCCTGCTGCTGGCGCATGCCTTTCAGGCACGTGCGCAGGAGTTGCTCGATCCGCAGGAACGCCGCTGCCACCACATTGCATTGACCCGCCGCGAGCGCGAATGCCTGCAGTACTCGGCCAGGGGGCTGACAGCCAAGAGCATCGCCGCTGCGCTCAACCGTTCCACCGCCACGGTGAACCTGCATCTGAACTCGGCAGCACGCAAGCTGGGTGCGCGCAATCGCGTCGAGGCCGTGGTGCGTGGCATGCATTACCGGTTGCTGGAGCCGTAGGCGCGTCTGGTTCGGCGGCTGCGCCGACGCCTCAGCGATAGGCGACAGACGATAGCGAGTTCGCGCTGGCCAAGACCTGCGAGTGGCGCGTGCCATCGCGGTGCTGGTCGATGGCATCCGGGCCACCAACGGCATGCGCAGCTGGATCGCATCGCCTTGGTCGGGCGTCTGTCCCCGCAAGCAGCGCGAACCTGGGAGTTTTGCCAGTTAACGCGCGGCGGTTCGCCCGCTAGGCTCGGCGCTCATTCTTGCCGTCAGCAGGCGTAGGTCATGCAGTCCACCGAGGGTTACGTCCAATTCCATGGGTACCGCACCTGGTACCGCATCACCGGCGACCTGCGCAGCGACGCCTGCCCGCTGATCGTGCTGCACGGCGGCCCCGGCTGCACCCATGACTACGTGGACAGCTTCAAGGACCTGGCCGCCAACGGCCGCGCGGTGATCCATTACGACCAGCTCGGCAACGGCAAGTCCACCCATCTGCCCGATGCCGACCCCGGCTTCTGGACGGTGGGGCTGTTTCTGGACGAGTTGCAGGCCTTGATCACGCAGTTGGGGCTGTCGCAGTACGCGTTGCTGGGGCAGTCCTGGGGAGGGATGCTGGCCGCCGAGCATGCGGTGCGCCGGCCGGCCGGCCTGCGTGCGTTGGTGATTGCCAACTCGCCGGCGTCGATGGGCCTGTGGCGCGCTGCCGCGCTACGGCTGCGCGCGCGCCTGCCCGAGGACATCCAGGCGGTGCTGGATGCGCACGAAGCGGCCGGCACCCTGGACGCCCCGGCCTATCGCGCTGCAAGTCAGGTGTTCTACGCCCAGCACGTCTGCCGCGTGCTGCCGTGGCCTGCCGACGTGGCGCGCACCTTCGCCGCCATCGATGCCGACCCGACCGTGTACCACGCCATGAATGGTCCGACCGAATTCCACGTGGTCGGCAGCCTGCGCAACTGGAGCATCATCGAGCGCCTGCATCGCATCAGCGTGCCTACGCTGGTGCTGTCGGGCAAGTACGACGAAGCCACGCCGGAAACGGTGGAGCCGTACGCGCGTCTGATCCCGGACGCGCGGTGGCATGTGTTCGCCAATTCCAGCCATATGCCGCATGTGGAAGAGCGCCCGGCGTGCATGCGCCTGGTCGGCAACTTCCTCGACGACCACACGCCATGGCCCGGTGCGGAACTGGCGCATGCGTCCACGCTGGCCAGCCGCGCGGTGTGAGCCGGTGGGGCGGGGCGCGTGAGTCCACGCGATCCCGAGCGTGCCCGGCCTGCCGGGCGCTGCTGCGGTGCGTCTCGATGCAGCCTGCGCTGCGGCCTGCGCATCGCAAGCGTCGGTGTGGCAACGTTTTAAGAGTCGCCGTCTTGGGACACGCAGATGCGCCGCAACGGCGTGTCGCTACCTCCACGCATCCACTGCTGGTCACCACGCTGCGGTCGGACATTCCCTCACGCACCACGTGGTCGCGCTGAAGTGGCCTGACCTTGCCGATAGACTTGTCATGGCGCCAGCGCTCGCCCACTGTCGCGAGTGATCCAAAGCGCAATCACGCCTCGTCTTCAGCACAGCGCATGTAATGCCGCGCAAACCGCGCGCCGGTGCGATGGCACTGCTGCTACGCACCACTACCTCTGACGACTCACAGCACGCGGTCGTGTGCAGCTACCACCGCGTCGCGTCCGGTAAATGCATGTGGATTCTTGGAAAGCGCATTTGCCACTAGCAACTGCGGTCGAAAGCGCGCGTGAGCAAACCAGCATCAGTCTGCGTTTGCATGCATGGAAAACACATCTGCCTACATAAGAAAACAGCGCGCACGACACAGCGGTGTCCTGTCCCGGGTGTCTTCCGCTGTCTCTTTTGCATGTCCTGCCAGAAGAACACCGTGGTGCGTCAAAGTTTCAGTGATGGATAATTGTTTTATGTTTTAAATCGCGCGAAGAATGCGGCCCCCACGCACCGCTTTGCTGTTGTCGTCGCTACGGCGCAGGCAGCACGCATCGCTTTTCCACTTCTTTGGGAGAGGCTGCATGATGATCAAGACATTCCATGGCGCACTGGCGCTTGCACTGTCCGCTTGCGCTGCGGGCGCCATTGCCGGCCCGGTCGGGTACGGTGCCGCCACCACCGGCGGCGGCAACAAGACACCGGTCAACGTGGCCACCTTCGAGGCGATGCAGGCGGCCATCGACAGTTACTCCGGCAGCGGCGGGTTGGTGCTCAACTACACCGGCAAGTTCGACTTCAGCACCATCAAGGACGTCTGCGCCCAGTGGAAGTTGCCGGCCAAGACGGTGCAGATCAAGAACAAGAGCAACATCACCGTCAAGGGTGCCAACGGCTCGTCGGCCAACTTCGGGCTATGGGTGGTGGGCAATTCCAGCAACGTCATCATCCAGAACATGACCATCGGCCTGCTGCAGGGCGGCGAGGATGCCGACTCGATTTCACTGGAAGGCAATTCCAGCGGCTCGCCGTCCAACATCTGGGTGGACCACAACACCGTGTTCGCCTCGTTGACCAAGTGCTCGGGTGCCGGCGATGCGTCTTTCGACGGCGGCATCGACATGAAGAAGGGTACCCATCACGTCACCGTGTCCTACAACCACGTCTACAACTATCAAAAGGTCGCGCTCAACGGATACAGCGACAGCGACACCAAGAACTCGGCCGCACGCACCACCTATCACCACAACCGCTTCGAGAACGTCGAATCGCGCGTGCCGCTGCAACGTCGCGGGCTGAGCCACATCTACAACAACTACTTCAACAACGTCACCACCTCGGGCATCAACGTGCGCATGGGCGGGGTGGCCAAGATCGAGTCCAACTACTTCGAGAACATCAAGAACCCGGTGACCTCGCGCGACAGCAGCGAGATCGGCTACTGGGACCTGATCAACAACTACGTCGGCAGCGGCATCACCTGGAGCACCCCGGACGGCAGCAAGCCTTACGCCAACGCCACCAACTGGATCACCACCAAGGTGTTCCCCGAACCGCTGGGCTACACCTACAGCATCACCCCGGCCGCACAGGTCAAGGCCAAGGTGATCGCCACCGCCGGCGCGGGCACCAACCTGGCCGAGTAAGCGGCAACGGCCTGCGCGCGCACCGATCCCCGGCATGTCCGGGGATTTTTGTCGGTGCGAGGCAGCAGGTTCGCGCATCGCCGGTTGCGGCCAGCCACGGTGGTCACTGGTGGTTGCGCACCGGGAGGCCGTGGTCCCCGTGCGGTGGATGCGGGCAAGAGCGCTTCCGGGCTGAGCGACTCCCGCTCCCGGGCCGGCGTCAAGAGGCGCGGCAGGCGCCGCGACGCGGTATCGTGTCGCGATCCCATCCATCCAAGCCCGTCCATGCCGCTTCCGACCGATCCCGTTGCTGAGCACGCTCCGTCCGCCACGCCCGCGTTGCGCCATGCGCTGAAACCGCGGCAGTTGATGATGATGGGCCTGGGCACGGCGATCGGCGCCGGGCTGTTTCTGGGCTCGGGCGTGGGGATCCATGCGGCGGGGCCGGCAGTGCTGGTGTCCTATCTGATCGCCGGAGCGCTGGTGATCATCGTGATGAACGCGCTGGGCGAAATGGCGGCCTCCAAGCCGGCCAGCGGGGCGTTCTCGGTGTACGCAGCCGATGCGATGGGCCCGACCGCCGGTGCGACAGTGGGCTGGTTGTGGTGGCTGCAGATCGTGGTGGTGATCGCCGCCGAAGCGGTCGGCGCGGCGGGCCTGCTCGCCTCGGTCTGGCCGGCGTTGTCGGTGCCGTTGCTGGCAGTGGTGTTCATGGCCACCTTCACCGCGATCAACCTGCTGGGCGTGCGCAATTTCGGCGAGTTCGAATTCTGGTTCGCCATCCTCAAGGTCGTGGCGATCGTGGTGTTCCTGCTGATCGGCGTGGCCCTGCTGGCCGGCTGGTTGCCCGGCGTGGTGTCGCCGGGGCTGTCCAACTTCACCCAGAACGGCGGGTTCGCGCCGAAGGGATTGGCCGGCATCGGCTCGGCGTTGCTGGTGGTGGTGTTCGCCTTCGGCGGCACCGAAATCGTGGCGGTGGCCGCTGCGGAAACCGCCGACCCGGGCCGCAGCCTGGCACGCACGATTCGCACCGTGGCCTGGCGCATCCTGGTGTTCTATATCGGCTCGATCAGCGTGATCGTGGCGGTGGTGCCGTGGACCAGCGCAGCGCTCAGCTCGCCGTTCGCTGCGGTGCTGGAGGTGGCGCGCATTCCCGGCGCGGCCACCGCCATCACCCTGGTCGCCGTGGTGGCCTTGCTGTCGGCGCTCAACGCCAACTTGTATGGCGCCTCGCGGATGATCTTCTCGCTGGCGCAGCGCGGCGAAGCGCCGCGGGTGCTTGGCAGGACCAGCGGCGAGCAGGTGCCGCTGGTGGCGGTGATCGCCAGCGTGCTGTTCGGGTTTGCCGCCGCCGCGCTGGAACTGCTGTACCCCAACAAGGTGTTGCCGATGCTGCTCAACATCGTCGGTGCCACCTGCCTGCTGGTGTGGACGATCTCGCTGCTGTCGCAGCTGATCCTGCGCGCACGCGCCGACCGCGCCGGCGTCGTGTTGCCGTTCCGCATGCGGGGTTACCCGTTTCTGACCCTGCTGGCCCTGGCGATCCTGGCGGTGATCTTCGTGCTGCTGGCGTCGTCGGTGGACACCCGCGCGCAGTTCCTGTCGATGGTCGGTCTGACTGTCTTCATCGCCGTGGTCAGCGAGCTTGCCCGGCGGACGCGCGGCGCCGCCTAGCATGCCGCAGCGCCTTGAACGCGTACCATCTGGCAGCAGGACAGGCGCGACGGTTTGACGCAGATGCGACCCCGTGTCGCATCGGGAACCCGCTCGAGCGTCCCTATCATGATGCGGTAGCGTAGGAGGTCGCGATCGGCCACCGCAGCGAGTCTCGGCGATCGATCTGCACCCGGTGCGCTGCGGTTTCCCCATTTTCCTGGAGGACTCTCCATGGATGCCTTGCTGTTATCGCGGATCCAGTTCGGATTCGTCATCGCATTCCACGTGCTGTTTCCCGCATTCACCATCGGGCTGTCCAGCCTGCTGGCATTTCTCGAATGGCGCTGGCTGCGCACCCGGCTGCCGGTGTGGCGCGAGCTGTATTTCTTCTGGCAGAAGATCTTCGCCGTGTCCTTCGGCATGGGCGTGGTCAGCGGCATCGTGATGGCCTTCCAGTTCGGCGCCAACTGGCCGGAGCTGAGCCGGATCGCCGGCAGCGTGATCGGCCCGTTGTTGAGCTACGAAGTACTGACCGCGTTCTTCCTCGAGGCCAGTTTCCTGGGCGTGATGATGTTCGGCTGGGGGCGCATCTCCGAGCGCCTGCATTTCCTGGCGACCTGCATGGTGGCGCTGGGCACGCTGTTTTCCACGTTCTGGATCCTGTCGTCCAACAGCTGGCTGCAGACCCCGGCCGGCTATGAGGTGGTCGACGGCATCGTGCATCCGGTGGCGTGGCTGAAGATCATCTTCAACCCCTCGTTCCCGTACCGGCTTGCGCACATGGCGCTGGGCTCGTTCATCACCACCTGCTTCGTGGTCGGCGCGGTGGGGGCGTGGTATCTGCATCGCGGCGTGCATCGCGAGGCGGGGCTGCGCATGCTCAAGCTGGCAGTGGCCTTCGCGGCGATCACCGTGCCGCTGCAGATCTTCGTCGGCGACATGCATGGCCTGAACACGCTCGAGCACCAGCCGATGAAGATCGCGGCGATGGAAGCGCACTGGCATGACGAGGGCCAGGACAAGGGCTTCCCGCTGGTACTGTTCGCCTTGCCCAACGCGCAGGCCGAGCGCAACGATTACGAGGTGGCGATCCCGCGCCTGGGCAGCCTGATCCTGACCCACAGTCTGGAAGGCAGCATCAAGCCGTTGACCTCGGTGCCGGCCGCCGATCGCCCGCCGGTGATGCCGGTGTTCTTCGCCTTCCGCATCATGGTCGGGCTGGGCTCGTTGATGCTGCTGGTGGCCTGGGTCTCGGCGTTCGCCTGGTGGCGCGGCAAGTTATTGCAGTGGCGCTGGCTGCTGGCGGCCTGGCGCTGGATGCTGCCCAGTGGCTTCATCGCGCTGGTCTCGGGCTGGTTCGTCACCGAGATGGGGCGGCAGCCGTATGTGGTGTACGGGCTGTTGCGCACTGCCGATGCGGTGGGCCCGCAGTCGACGCTGATGACCGCGATCTCGCTGGCGGTGTACGTGCTCGGCTATGCCTTCGTGTTCGGCTGGGGCATCTGGTACCTGGTCAAGATCGGCAAGATCGGCCCGACCCCGCATGACGCGCCGCAGCTGGACCACGGCGAGCACACGCCGGCACGGCCGCTGTCGGCGGCCGATGAACCGATCGACGGAGCCGCATGATGGACATGAGCAGCGTATTGCCGGTGGCGTGGTTTGCGGTGATCGGCTTCGGGGTGCTGATGTACGTGGTGCTGGATGGCTTCGTGCTCGGCATCGGCATCCTGGCGCCGTTCCGCAAGGACGAGGCGCAGCTGGACCTGATGATGAACACCGCCGCGCCGATCTGGGACGGCAACGAGACCTGGCTGGTGCTGGGCGGGGCAGGGCTGCTGGCAGCGTTTCCCAAGGCGTATGCGGTGATCCTGTCGGCGCTGTACCTGCCGGTGTTGCTGATGGTGATGGCGCTGGTGTTCCGCGGCGTGGCATTCGAGTTCCGCTTCAAGGCGCATCGCTCGCGGCGGCTGTGGAGCAATGCCTTCGCTGCCGGCTCGATCCTGGCGACATTTGCGCAGGGCGTGATCCTGGGCGCGCTGGTGCAGGGCCTGCCGATCGAAAACGACCGCTATGTCGGCGGCATCTGGGGCTGGTTCAGTCCCTTCGCGATGCTGACCGGCGCCGCACTGGTGTTCGGCTACGCCTTGCTCGGCAGCACCTGGCTGATCCTCAAGACCGAAGGCCACGTGCAACAGCTCGCGCGCCAGCTGAGCCGGCCATTGACGATCAGCGTGTTGATCTTCATCGGCCTGGTCAGCGCGTGGCTGCCATCGCTGCAGTCGCATGTGATGGACCGCTGGTTCAGCGATGCCCATTACCTGTGGCTGATGCCGGTGCCGGTGCTGGTCGCCCTGGTGGGGTTCGCGCTCTGGCGTTCCACCGACGCGGGGCGGCCGGATATGCCGCCGTTCCTGTTGGCGATGGGCCTGTTCGTGCTCGGCTTTCTCGGCCTGGTGCTGGGCATGTGGCCGTATCTGGTGCCGCCGGTCTACACGATCTGGCAGGCCGCCGCGCCGCCGTCTTCGCAGTTGTTCGCGTTGATCGGCCTGGTGGTGCTGCTGCCGCTGATCCTGGGGTATACGGTGTGGTCGTACCGCGTGTTCCGCGGCAAGATCACTGCGGATACCGGGTACCACCATTGAGCGGGTGCAGACCGCATCGACGCGATGCGCCGCCCGCTCAACGCAGGCGCTGCCTGAACATCCATTCCCACATCGCCGGGTCTGCGTAGGTCGCGTCCCAGGCATTGTGGTTGCCGTCCGGATATTCGCTGTAGCGGACGTTGGCGCCGATGCCCTTGGCGGCGCGGTACAGCGCACGGTCGTCATGCGGTGGCACCGAGTCGTCCTTGGCGCCATGGAACATCCAGATCGGCACGTGCCTGAGCTGGGTGACCGCAGCGGTGTACGGGTCGGCTTCCTTGGCCACCAGGCTGACGTACAGCGTACGACGCTCGTCGCGCGGCGCCTTGAGTGCGCCGCAGATCGGCACGATCGCGGCAAACCGCTGCGGCTGCATCAGCCCGATTTCCCAGGCGCCATAGCCGCCCATCGAGATGCCAGTGAGATAGGTGCGCTGCGGGTCGGCACCGAATTCGGCACTGGCCGCATCCAGCGCGGCGATCGCCATGCGTGCATTGATGCCCAGCCACTCCTCGTCGTCGGGCACCTGCGGCAGCACCACCAGGGCAGGGAACTCGGCGGTGTGTGCGCTCAGGTAGGGACCAACGCCGACCTCGGCCTGATCGCGTCCGTTGTCGCCGCGTTCGCCCGAGCCATGCAGGAACAGCACGATCGGGCGCGGTTGCGGCGCCGTGGAGGCCGGTACGAACACCTGATAGCGGTAGAGCCGTCCTTCCAGCTCCAGCGTGCGGGTGACGAAATGGCCGCGGCGTCCGTCGTGGTGGCGCTCAGCCATGCTGGAACAGCCGGCCAGGACCAGCGCCACAATCGCAAGAACAAGACAACGACGGATCACGCAGACCTCCTGACAAATGACAGACCAGCAGTATCGCCGCATGCAGGTGTGCTGGCATGTCGCGCTGCGGCGATTTTTGCCGACTCTTCATCCGATCCTTGCCGCTGTATGCCCGGCACGACGTTCTGCGCAAGCACCGGATACGGCAGCTACGGCAGCAGGATCAGCGTCGCCAGGCCGAGGAAGCTCAGGAAGCCCATCACGTCGGTCAGCGTGGTCAGGATCACGCCACCGGCCAATGCCGGGTCGAAGCCCAGCCGCTTCAGCGTCACCGGGACCAGTACCCCGCCGAAGGCGGCGGTGAGCATGTTCAAGGTCAGCGCGGTGCCGATCACCAGCGACAGCATCGGCTGGCGGAACCACGCCAGCACGATCAGCCCCAGCCCGATCCCCAGCACCATGCCGTTGATCAGCGCGACGGTGAGTTCCTTCTTCAGCAAGGTCATCACGTTGGAGGAGCCGATCTGGCCCAGCGCCAGGCCGCGGACCATCAGCGCCAGCACCTGGGTGCCGGCGTTGCCGCCCATGCCGGCAACGATCGGCATCAGCGCCGCCAGGGCCACCAGTTTGGCGATGGTGCCTTCGAATTCGCTGACGACGCTGGAGGCCAGGAACGCCGTGCACAGGTTGATGCCCAGCCAGATCAGGCGGCGGCGGAATGCGCGCCGCGCCGGGCTGAACATGTCCTCGTCCTCGTCCAGGCCGGCCGCGCTCATGGCCTGGTGCTCGGCCTGTTCGCGGATGATGTCGACCACGTCGTCGATGGTGATGCGGCCGAGCAGGATGTTGTTGTCGTCCACCACCGGTGCGGAGATCCAGTCATGGTCGGAGAAGCGCCGTGCGACCTCGTCGGAGCCATCGCCCACGTCGATCGCCGGTTGTTCGTCGTCGATCAGGCGATTGACCGGCGTGCTGTCCTCGTGCGTGACCAGCGCGGCCAGCGACACCCGGCCCAGATACTGATGGCGTCGGCTCACCACGTACAGGTGATCGGTGTGATCAGGCAGCTCGCCGCGCAGGCGCAGATAGCGCAGCACCACATCGACATTGACGTCGGCGCGCACCGTCACCACGTCCGGATTCATCAGGCGGCCGGCGGTGTCCTCCGGATACGACAGCACCTGCTCGAGCCGCTCGCGGTTCTCGCGGTCCATCGACTTGAGCACTTCGTCGATGACGGTGTCGGGCAGGTCTTCGACCAGGTTGGCCAGATCGTCGATGTCGAGGTCTTCGACCGCGGCGACGATCTCGTCGGTGTCCATATCGGCCAGCAGGCTTTCGCGCACTTCATCGCCGACATGCAACAGCACTTCGCCGTCGTCCTCCGGGTCGACCAGGCCCCACACCACTTCGCGCTTGCCGGGCGGCAGCGACTCCAGCAGGTTGCCGATCTCCGCCGGCGCCAGTGTATTGACCAGCCGGCGTACCGGGCCCAGGCGTCCGCTATCCAGCGCATCGGACAGCAATCGCAGCTGTCGCGCGGTCTTGTCGTGGCGGACGGCTTCGGCCATGCGCGGCTCCCTGCAAGAGTGGACACGTCCCGATGGAAGACGCGGTGCTGAGTCAGCACGGCATTATCGCTTGCGCATGGTGACGAAACATACAGTGCGAAGGGCAACGCGCAGGAACATCCCCTGCGCGATGACGCAATCGCTCAGCGCATCAGGCCCTGCGCGACGTTGGCCAGCCACTTTTCGATCCCCTTGCGGTCGCGCGCGCGCAGCAGTTTTTCGCCATGCACGCGCAACTCGCCCAGGTGGATGTCCCGCACCGCACGGCGTACCTCCAGCAGCGTGGCCGGATGCAGGCTGAACTCGGTGAGCCCCAGGGCCAGCAACATCGGGACGAAGCGCGGGTCGCCGGCGATCTCGCCGCACACCGCCACCGGCTTGCCGAACGCGCGCCCGGTGGCGATCACCTGCGCGATCAGGCGCAGCACCGCCGGATGCAGCGGCGAGTACAACTCGCCCAATGCCTCGTTGTTGCGGTCCACCGCCAGCAGGTACTGCACCAGATCGTTGGTGCCGATCGACAGGAAATCGATATCGTCGATAAAGCAGTCCAGCGCCAGCGCCGCAGCCGGCACTTCGATCATTGCGCCGAGCGGAATGTGCTCGGCGATCTCGTGGCCTTGCTCGCGCAATTGCGCGGCCAGCTTCTTGATCTGCCGGCGCAGCAGCTGGACTTCCTCGCGGCCGCTGACCATCGGCACCAGGATGCGCACCGGCCCGTAGCCGGAGGCGCGCAGGATCGCGCGCAACTGCGCTTGCGCCACCGCAGGCCGGGCCAGCGACAACCGCACCCCGCGCAGACCCAGCGCCGGGTTGTCTTCGTCGCTCAAGGTCAGGCCGGTGCGGTCGGCCTTGTCGGCGCCCAGGTCCAGGGTGCGGATGGTGACCGGTCGCCCGCTCATGCCCAGCACGGTGTCGCGGTAGGTGTGGAACTGTTCCTCTTCGTCCGGCAGCTCGTTGCGCTGCAGGAACAGGAATTCGGTGCGATACAGGCCAAGGCCGCTGGCGCCGAGTGCGTGCGCCTTCGCCACGTCCTCCAGCGATTCGGCATTGGCCAGCAGCGTGATATCGACGTTGTCGCGCGTGCGCGTGGGCTTGGAGCGCAGCCGGCCCAGTTCGCGCTGTTCCTTGGCCAGCGCGCGCAGGCGCTCGCTGTAGTCGCGCAGGTGCTCGGGCTTGGGATCGACGATCACCTGGCCGGAACCGGCATCGACGATCAATACATCGCCATCGTCGATCCGCTGCACCGCATCGCTTACCCCCACCACCAGCGGCAGGTGCAGGCTGCGCGCCAGGATCGCGCTATGCGACAACGCGCTGCCGGCGGTGGTGACGATGCCGACCACCCCTTGCGCCTGCAACTGCGCCAGCTCCGAGGGTGCGACGTTGTCGCAGACCAGGATCTCGCCGGCCACGCCCTTGAGGTCGGGCGCGCGCTTGTGCAGGAACGCGTGGATGCGGCCGATGACGTGATCCAGGTCGTCCATGCGGCTCTTGAGGTAGGCGTCCTCCATGCCGTCGAACACCGCTGCCAGCCGGTCGCGCTGCACGCGCAAGGCGTAGTCGGCGCTGTAGCGGTGGGTGCGGATCAACTCGTCCAGGCCCTGCAGCAGCTCCGGGTCGTCGAGCAGCAGCGCATGCAGTTCGAGGAATTCGCCGACTTCGCGCGCAAGCGCGCCATGCAGGCGGTCGCGCAGCTGCTGCATCTCGGTGCGTGCCGCCTCGATCGCCAGATGCAGGCGCTGCAGCTGCGTTTCCACCTGGCTGGCGGGCACGCGTTGTTCGGCCACTTCCAGCGTGTGGCTCTGGCGTACGCGCGCGCGTCCGAGTGCGTTGCCGCGCGAGGCGGCGTGTCCACGCAGACGCAGGCTCATGTGCGCCCCTGGCGCGGCCGCGCCCTGTCGGTCAGCCCCGCACCGACCCCGCGCATGCTCAGCTGTCCTCGTCGAAACGACGCTCGAACAGGTCCACCAGCGCCTGCAGGGCCTGCGCTTCGTCTTCGCCATCCAGCCGCACCACCACGCTGGTGCCTTGGCCTGCGGCCAGCAGCATCACGCCCATGATGCTCTTGGCGTTCACCTCGCGGCCCTTGGCCGCCAGCGTGGCGTTGCTGCGGTAGGACGACAGCGTCTGCACCAGCTTGGCGGTTGCCCGCGCATGCAGTCCGAGTCGATTGGAAACTATGAGTTCGCGTTCAAGCATCGTCGATGATCGCTCCGTTGCGGGTGCCTGCCGCCGCGGTGGCGGGCAGCTCCTGCAATCCTTGTTCGGGGTAGTTCATCACCCGCAGCAGCATCGGCAGGCTGAGCGCGGACACCCGGCGAACCGGCGTGCCGAGCTTTGCCAACCGGCTGGCGAGATTGCTGGGGCTGGCGCCGTACAGGTCGGTCATGACCAGCACGCCGTCGCCGCTGTCGACCCGTCGCATCGCCGACGAGGCCTGGGGCAGCAAGGCGTCCAGGTCTGCATCGAGCGGCACGTCG
This sequence comes from Xanthomonas sp. CPBF 426, assembly GCF_903989465.1. Lineage (NCBI taxonomy): Bacteria > Pseudomonadati > Pseudomonadota > Gammaproteobacteria > Lysobacterales > Lysobacteraceae > Xanthomonas > Xanthomonas sp. CPBF 426. The sequence continues at coordinate 3,234,408 of NZ_LR861805.1, read as the reverse complement.
AACGCTTCGGTCTTCAGCGGCAACTGCCGCAACAGCCCCGTCGCCACGTTCAACAACGCCGCGCCGATGCCGGGATGAGTAATGAGGAGAATGCCACAGGCCATGCCGAAACGTTAACAGGTCGGCATGACCGCGCGATAGCGTCTGCCGGCACCGATGTGTTGCGAAATGAATAGCCGTTTAGGACCGCCGCACCGTGACGCGCACGAAGCCTGCAACACATGCGTTGCCGCCGGCACGGCAATGATCCGTGACGTCGCCAGTCTCCCGATGCGTCCCGCATCACAAGCGAGCGCTGCAGTCAGTAGGCGGGAAGGCAACGCATGATCAAAACGCGCTGATGAAATGCACCGATGACACGCGTTCTTGCAGACCGCATGACACCGCTCTGACGATTCCCCAATCCCCAATCCCCAATCCCCAATCCCCAATCCCGACCCTTCAATCCTGCTCGCGATGAAACGTCGCCACTTCCGGCCAGCCCTGCTCGCGCGCATGCCGCGCCATGCGCTCGGCCAGATACACCGAGCGATGCTTGCCGCCGGTGCAGCCGAAGGCGATGGTGACGTAGCTGCGGGTGTCGTTGCGCAGCCGCGGCAGCCAGGTATCGAGCAGGTCCACGATCTGCGCGCTGTAGCGCACCACGTCCGGTTCCTTGTCCAGATAGTCGCGCACGCCGGCATCGCGGCCGGTCAGCGGGCGCAGCTCCGGGTCCCAATGCGGGTTGGGCAAGACGCGCGCATCGAACACGAAGTCGGCCTCGGCCGGCACGCCACGCTTGTAGGCGAACGATTCGAACAGCAGCGACAGCCGGTCGCTGGTGCCGAGCGCGAACTCGGTGACCACCCGGCGACGCAGCTGGTGCACGTTGAGCGCGCTGGTGTCGATGATGGCATCGGCCTGCGCGCGCAGCGGTTCGGTCAGCTGCCGCTCGCGGGTGATCGCTTCCGGCAAGGCCAGGCCGAGATGGCTGAGCGGATGGCGGCGGCGGGTATCGGCGTAGCGCTTGATCAGCGCCTCGTCGCTGGCCTCGAAAAACAGCAGCCGTGCCTCGATGCCGTATTCCTGCGCGGCCTGGCGCCATTGCGCCAGCTGGGTCAGGTCGCTGCGGCTGCGCACATCGATGCCCACCGCCAGGCGCTGGTCGCCGAGCGGGTTGCCACGCAGGCGGCTCTTGACGAAGTCCGGCAGCAGTTCGACCGGCAGATTGTCCGAGCAGTAGTAGTCCAGGTCCTCGAAGGTCTTCAACGCGACCGATTTGCCCGAGCCGGACAGCCCGCTCACGATCATCAACGTGGAGGGCGCGGTACTCATGGCGTGCGTCGCTCCAGCAGGTTGCTGTGGCGGGCGATGAACATCGCCGCCGGGTCGATGCCCTTGGTGCGCAGGATATGCAGCCGCGTGGCCGCCTCGGTCAGCACCGCCAGGTTGCGGCCGGGCATCACCGGCAGGGTGATCAGCGGCACGTCCAGGTCCAGCACATGCCGGCTGCCGGAATCGCCGGTCAGGCGTTCGTAGCCGGACGGGGTGGGCTCGGTCATCGGGCGGGTCAGGTGCACGATCAGGCGCAGGTACTTGTTCTTCTTCACCGCGGTGTCGCCGAACATGTCGCGCACGTTCAACACGCCCAGGCCACGCACTTCCAGCAGGTCCTGCAGCAGTTCCGGGCAGGTGCCGTCGAGCACGTCGGGCGCGATCTGGGTGAACTCCGGTGCGTCGTCGGCCACCAGGCGGTGACCGCGGCTGAGCAGTTCCAGCGCCAGCTCGCTCTTGCCCGAGCCGGCCTCGCCGGTGATCAGCACGCCGATCGAATAGATCTCCATGAACACGCCGTGCAGCGTGACCCGCGGCGCCAGCGTGCGCGCCAGGTGGTAGGAGAGGTGATTGAGCAGTTCGTGGCCGCGCTTGGGCGAGATCCACAGCGGCGTGTTGGATTCGTCGGCGGCTGCGCGCAGGTCTTCCGGGCAGGACTGGTTCTTGCTGATCGCCAGCGCCAGCGGCTGTACCTGGATGATCTTCTCGATGGTCTCCCAGCGTTGCCGCGCATCCAGCGAATCCAGCCAGGCCAGCTCTTCGGTACCAAGGATCTGCACCTTGTTGGGATAGATCACGTTGAGGTAGCCGGCCAGCGACGGGCGGCGCGCATTGTTGCTGCCGGCCTCGATCTCGCGATGCTCGCCCTTCTGGCCGGCGACCCAGCGCAGCGCCAGCTTGTCGCGCTGCTGGTCGAACAGTTCGCGTGCGGTGATGCTGGTATTCATGCGGCGCTGGCCTGTGGTGGCGGTGCGTCGGTGAGCAGCGCCATCAAGGCGTCGGCGTTGGGGGCGGCACGCAACTGCTGACGAAACTCCGCATCGGAAAACCGTTCGGCCAGCTCCGACAGCAGCATCAGGTGCTGGTGGGTGTAGTGCGCAGGCACCGCCATCGCGAAGATCAGGTCCACCGGCTCATCGCTACCGAAGGCCACCGGCGTGTCCAGCCGCAGCAGTGCGCCCCGTGGCTCGGTGAGATTGGGGCAGCGCCCATGCGGAATGGCGATGCCGTGGCCGATGGCGGTGCTGCCCAGGGCCTCGCGCTCGCACAGGTTGGCGTAGAGCTCGTCGGCGCCGGCCTGGCGGCAGGACAGCAGGTCGGCGGCGGTATGCAGGACGGTGTCGCGATCGGCGGCCGGCGACACCACGGTGCGCACGGCCGCCATCAGATCGGTTAAAGGCATGAGGGCATCAAGCGGGAAGCGTCATGCGGGATTGTCGCGCACCTCGCGTGCATGGTGGTTACATTTCTTTTCCTTGTGCTTGAGCACCAGGCGGTCGAGCTTGTCGACCAGCAGGTCGATGGCCGCGTACATGGTGGAGCCGCTGGCATCTGCGTGCAGGGTACGACCGGGAAGGTTGACGGTGGCGACCACGTGATGGTCTGGCTTGCGAACGGCCAGCTGGGTCCGGACTTCACAGTGCTGGTCGAAATGGCGCTGCAGTCGCTGCAGCTTGCTTGCCACGTACTCCCGCAGCGCGGGGGTCACTTCAAGCTGGTGGCCATACGTCTCGATACGCATCGGATACCTCCATTGGTCGGGTGGGCCAATGAACCGTTCCGGTGATCCGACGAACCCGGCGCAGGCCGGCGTTGCGGTGGGTGCAACGTCAGGCGATACGGACGCGTTCGTGGGAGGCGGAAATGTTCATGGCCTCACGATACTTCGCAACGGTGCGCCGCGCCACTGGTACACCGGAGGTTTTCAGCAGGTCGGCCAACTTGGCGTCCGACAGCGGCTTGCGCGGGTTTTCCGCCTCGATCAGGCGCCGGATCATGGCCTGGATGGCGGTGCTGGAGGCCTCGCCGCCGCTGTCGGTGTCGATGCCGGAGGCGAAGAACGAGCGTAGCGCGATGGTCCCGCGCGGGGTGCGCACGTACTTGCGGGCGATCGCGCGGGAAATGGTGGATTCGTGCAGGCCGAGCTCGCCGGCGATCTCGCGCAGGGTCAATGGGCGCAAGGCCTGCGCGCCGAATTCCAGGAACCCGGCCTGGTGCTGCAGCAGGCAGCGCACCACCCGCAGCAGGGTCTCGCCGCGCGCTTCCAGGCTCTTGAGCAGCCAGCGCGCCTCCTGCAGCTGGCCGCGCAGATAGCCGGCGTCGGATTCGCCGCAGCTGCGGATCAGGTTCTCGTAGCCGCGGTGGATGGTGACCTTGGGCTGGGCGCGACCGGCCAGCGAGGCCCGCCACACGCCACGCTGGCGCCAGATCACGCAGTCCGGCACCACATAGGTGTCCTGCGACAGGTCGCCGATCTGCTTGCCCGGACGCGGATCCAGCGAGCGCACCAACTGGACCGCCTGGTCGACATCGGCGGTGGAGCGCTTGAGTTCGTGCGCCAGACCGGCCACGCCGCTGCGCGGCAGGCGCTCCAGCGGGCCGGCGACGATCTGCAGCGCCAGTTCGCGCCCCTGGGTGGCCGGGTCGAGCACGGCCAGCTGCAGTGCCAGGCATTCGCCCAGGGTGCGCGCACCCACGCCGACCGGGTCGAAGCGCTGGATCTGGTGCAGCACGGTGAGCACGTCGGCCTCGTCCACCGCCGCCCCCAGCGCCAGCGTTTCCAGGATGGCCGACAGCGGTTCGCGCAGGTAGCCGTCTTCGTCCAGCGCATCGATCAGCATCGCGCCGATCTGGCGGTCGCGCGGCGACAGCGGCGACAGGTGCAGCTGCCACAGCAGGTGGTCGGCCAGCGTTTCGGCTTCGGCCACGCGCTCGGCGGCATCGCCGGACTCGTCATCGTCGAAGCTGCCGCCGCTGCCCGAACCTGTCCACTGCAGCTCGTCCTGCGACCAGTCGTCGTCGCGCTCGGCCGGCGCCGGTTCTTCGCGCGGGGTGTCGTCGGTGGAGGCGGCCGACGATGCTTCCACCGGAAGCGCGTTGGCCGCATGCGCGGCTTCGTCGGCCCATTCCAGCAGCGGATTGGTCTCCACCGCTTCGGCGATTTCCAGTTCCAGCTCGGTGGTGGACATCTGCAATAGCTTGATCGCCTGACGCAACTGCGGCGTCATGACCAACTGCTGTCCTAGCGATGTCTGGAGCCGGGCTTTCATGCGGGCACTGACTGGGAAAATCGATGGCGCGGCGACGCGCTCAAAGGCGGAAAGTTTCCCCCAGATACACGCGACGGACGTCGGGATTGGCTAGCAGCGCATCTGGTGCCCCCTGCGCCAGTACGCCCCCCTCGGCGAGAATATACGCGCGATCGCAGATTCCCAAGGTTTCGCGCACGTTGTGATCGGTGATCAGCACGCCGATGCCGCGTTCCTTGAGGTGGATGATGATGCGCTGGATCTCGCCGACCGAAATCGGGTCGACGCCGGCGAAGGGTTCGTCGAGCAGCATCATGCGCGGCTTGGCCGCCAGCGCGCGCGCGATCTCGCACCGCCGCCGCTCGCCGCCGGACAGGCTGGCGCCCAGCTGGTCGGCCACGTGGGTGATCTGCAATTCTTCCAGCAGCGAGACCAGTTCCTTCTCGCGACCGGCGCCATCCAGCTCTTCGCGCAGTTCCAGCACCAGGCGGATGTTGTCGGCCACGGTGAGCTTGCGGAAGATCGAGGGCTCCTGCGGCAGATAGCCGACGCCAAGCTTGGCGCGGGCGTACATCGGCTCGGCGGTGAGGTCGCGGCCGTCCAGCTCGATCCGTCCGGCATCGGCCTCGACCAGGCCCACGATCATGTAGAAGCAGGTGGTCTTGCCGGCGCCGTTGGGGCCGAGCAGGCCGACCACTTCGCCGGCCTCGAGTGTGAGGCCGAATTCCTTGACCACTTCGCGCTGCTTGTACTTCTTGCGCAGACCGGTGGCGACCAGCATTACTTCTTCCCCTGCGGCTTGGCCGCGGGCTTGGCGGCCGGCGTTGCGGCCGCCGGCGCCGCGGTCTTCGGCTGGATGATGGTGCGCACGCGGCTGCCGTCGCCGCCGCTCTGCATGTTGCCGGTCTTGGTGTTGTAGACCATGCGCTGGCCGGCGTTGGTGCCCTTGGGCGAGTCGACCTTGTAGTTGCCGGTCAGCACGATGACTTCGTTGGCAACCTGGTACTCGATGTTGTCGGCCTGGCCGTTCATCATCGCGCCGTCGTCCATCTGCTGCTTCAGCGTGGCCTGCTTGCCGGTCAGCACGACGCGGTCGGTCTGACCATTCTTCTGGAAGATGTCGGCGGTGTCGGCGTGGATTTCCAGCGTGCCCTGGGTGATCACCACATTGCCGCTGAAACGGCACTTGCCACTGTCGTCGAGCATGTTGCAGTCGTTGGCATTGGAGTCGATCGCCATCGGCTGATTGCGGTCGCTGGTCTTGGCCATCGCAAGGGCAGGCAGCAGCAGCGCGGCAAACGCCAGCTTAGCGGGCAGCATTCGGTTCATAACGGGTCTTGACCTGGGAAAGGAGCTTGTACTGGCGTGATTTGAGATCGGCCTCGAAGCCGACCCCGCTCTGCATGATACCCGGCCGGCTCATGCTCACCGGGGCAGCGGTCTTGGCGAGATTCTGCTGCGGGAACACGTCCAGGCTCTGGGTACGGAACGTGGTCGGCGGGGTTGCGCCGCCGGTGGGGCTGTCGCCCTCGACATCGCCGCGCAGGCGCAGCTCGTCGCCCTTGGGGCTGATCCAGCCGGTCTTGGAGCGCAGCGTCCACGGTTGATTGGTGTTGTCGGGCAACAGGAACACCGGGGTGGTGACCTCGGAGGTGCGATCGGCGCGGTTGCGATGCATCTCCGGCGCGCGCAGCGTCATCGATTCCTTGCCGGTTTCCTTGTCCAGCGCAATCAGTTCGAAATCGCGCAGCACGTAGTCCGCGCGCGAATCGTCCACCGCCGCCGCAACCGGGCGCGCGCGCTGCTGCCAGGCCGACCAGCCGGAGACCACCGCAGCGGCCAGCAACACCACGCCCAGGGTGGTGCGCCAGTTCCAGCTCATGCGGAAAACCTTTCGATGATGCCCTCGATCTGGCCTTGCGCGGCCAGCACCACGTCGCAGACCTCGCGCGCGGCACCTTCGCCGCCACGTGCCCGGGTATGCCACTGCACGCGCTCGGCGATCCACGGGTGCGCGTTGGCGGGTGCGACCGGCAGGCCGACCGCCAGCAGGGCCGGCAGGTCGGGCAGGTCGTCGCCCATGAACAGCACTTGGTCCAGCGACAGACCGTGCTCCTGGCACAAAGCCAGCACGGCCAGGCGCTTGTTCTTGACCCCGATCTGCACGTGCAGGCCCAGATCCTGGCCGCGCTTTTCCGCCGACAGGCTGGCGCGGGCAGTGATCAGCGCGACATGGATGCCGGCATGGTCGAGCTGCTTGAGCCCCTGGCCGTCGAGCACATTGAAGGACTTGCTCTCGTTGCCGGCATGGTCGTAGTACAGGCGGCCATCGGTCAGGGTGCCGTCGACGTCGAAACAGGCCAGGCGGATACGCGCGGCGCGGTCGGTGATGTCGGCGGGCAGGTGCTGCAGAGGGGAATAGGGCATCGGCACGGATCGGTGAGAACGGGGTTCCAACGGTAGAAAACTGAACCTGTTAAACCACTTTGGCGCGCAACAGGTCGTGAATGTTCAATGCGCCGACCGCGCGCTGCTGCGCATCGACCACGATCAAGCCGTTGATCTTGTAATCCTCCATCAGCCGCGCTGCTTCGGCGGCCAGCTGGTCGGCGCCGATGGTGCGCGGGTTGCGCGTCATCACCTGGGCAATGCCGGCGCTGCGCACGTCGATGTCGCTGTCCAGCGCGCGGCGCAGGTCGCCGTCGGTGAACAGGCCGATCAGGCGGTCCTGGCCATCGACCACCGCGGTCATGCCCAGGCGCTTGCGGCTCATTTCCATCAACGCCTCGCTCAGGCTGGCGTCTTCGCGCACGCGCGGCAGGTCCTCGCCGCTGTGCATCACGTCGGTGATGTGCAGCAGCAGGCGCCGGCCCAGGCTGCCGGCCGGATGCGAGCGCGCGAAGTCGTCGGCGGTGAAGCCGCGCGCGTCCAGCAGCGCCACCGCCAGCGCGTCGCCCATTGCCAGCGAGGCGGTGGTGCTGGAAGTGGGCGCCAGATGCAGCGGGCAGGCTTCGGCGGACACGCTCACATCCAGGTGCACGTCGGCGGCCTGGGCCAGCGACGAGCTCGGGCGCCCGGTCATGGCAATGATCGGGTTGCCCTGGCGCTTGAGCACCGGCAACAGCATGCGCACCTCGTCCGATTCGCCCGAATAGGACAGCGCCAGCACGATGTCGGCCTCGGTGATCATGCCCAGGTCGCCGTGCCCGGCCTCGCCCGGATGGACAAAGAACGCCGGCGTGCCGGTGGAGGCCAGGGTGGCGGCGATCTTGCGCGCGATATGCCCGGACTTGCCCATGCCGGTGGCCACCACGCGCCCGCGCGAGGCCAGCACCAGCCGGCAGGCCGCGGCGAAGTCGCTGCCGATCCGCGCGCCCACGCCGGCCAGCGCCTCGCGCTCGATCTCCAGCACGCGCTGGCCGCTGGCGACCAGGCTGGCGTCGCTGACGGTGGCGGAGGGCAGGTGCGAGACGGCCATGCGGGACTCGGGTGAAGAGTAGAATGTGCGCTCATTTTATGAGGAAACGCCCTGTGGACGCCGAAACCATCCGTAAACTCATCGAATCCGGCTTGCCCGAAGCCCGCGTCGAGGTGCACGGCGACGACGGCGTGCACTTCGAGGCGACCGTGATCAGCCCCGCATTCGCCGGCAAGGCGCCATTGGCGCGCCATCGCATGGTCTACGCGACCCTGGGCGAGCTGATGGGCGGGGCGATCCACGCGCTGCAGCTCAAGACGCTGACCCCCGACGAAGGCTGAGCGTCAGTCGATCCTGGCCGATCGGGCTGCGCCCCCGCCCGACTGCCAAGTGCCGGCCGACTCCTGGCGACCCCTTACATTTCCCCCGACGTCCCTTTTCGGATTCCCCAAGCTCCCATGGCAAAAATCGTAGTGACCGGCGGCCAAGCGCTGCATGGTGAAGTCAATATTTCCGGCGCCAAGAACGCGGTGCTGCCGATCCTGTGCGCGACCCTGCTGGCCGATGCGCCGGTGGAGATCAGCAACGTGCCGCACCTGCACGACGTGATCACCACGGTGAAGCTGCTCAGCGAGCTGGGCGCCGAGGTGACCATCGACGAAGGCACGCTGGCCAAGGGGCGCTCGATCCTGGTCGACCCGCGCTCGGTCACCCACCAGGTCGCGCCCTATGAGCTGGTCAAGACCATGCGCGCCTCGATCCTGGTGCTGGGCCCGCTGCTGGCGCGCTACGGCACCGCCGAAGTGTCGCTGCCCGGCGGCTGCGCGATCGGCTCACGCCCGGTCGACCAGCACATCAAGGGCCTGCAGGCGCTGGGTGCGGAGATCAGCGTGGAAAACGGCTACATCAAGGCCACCAGCAATGGGCGCCTGAAGGGTGGTCGCTACGTGTTCGACATGGTCAGCGTCACCGGCACCGAGAACGTGCTGATGGCGGCCGTGCTGGCCGACGGCACCACCGTGCTGGAAAACGCGGCTATGGAGCCGGAAGTCACCGACCTGGCCGACTGCCTGATCGCGCTCGGTGCGCAGATCGAGGGCGCCGGCACGCCGCGCATCGTGGTGCAGGGCGTCGAGCGCCTGGGCGGCGGGCACCATGCGGTGCTGCCGGATCGTATCGAGACCGGCACCTTCCTGGTCGCCGCGGCGATGACCGGCGGCAGCGTCACCGTGCGGCGTGCCCGTCCGGACACCCTGGACGCGGTGCTGGACAAGCTCACCGAAGCCGGCGCGACCATCACCACCACCGCCGACAGCATCACGCTGGACATGCACGGCAAGCGCCCGCGCGCGGTCAACCTGACCACCGCGCCGTACCCGGCGTTTCCCACCGACATGCAGGCGCAATTCATGGCGCTCAACTGCGTGGCCGATGGCGTGGGCGTGATCAACGAAACCATCTTCGAAAACCGCTTCATGCACGTCAACGAGCTGCTGCGCCTGGGCGCGGACATCCAGGTCGAAGGCCACACCGCGATCGTGCGCGGTGCCGAGCGCCTCAGCGGCGCGCCGGTGATGGCGACCGACCTGCGCGCCTCGGCGTCGTTGATCCTGGCCGGCCTGGTGGCCGACGGCGACACCAGCATCGACCGCATCTACCACCTGGACCGTGGCTACGAAAACATCGAGGAGAAGCTGGGGGCGCTGGGCGCGACCATCCGGCGCAGCGCATGATCCTGCGCGGGCGGTTCACCACCCGGCGCAAGATCCTGCTCGGCGTGATCGTGCTGATCCTGGCGTGGCTGGCCTACGCCTGGTCGGTCGGCATGGCGATCACCCAGGGCGTCGAGTTCAAGGACATGGACTGGAACAACGACGGTACTGCCAGCCGCGACGAGATCGCGCAGTCGTTCTATGCGGTGGCGGTGAAGAAGACTGTCGAAGGCAAGCGCCATTGCGACCTGTTCTACTGGCGCAAGAATGACCAGCAGATTCGCGTGGACTGCCGCACGGTGTTCAGCACCGGCGACGACAAGGCTGCGGCAAAGCCCTGAGGGGTGAGCGTGTCTCTGCCTGCTGCGGAGATTCCGCACCGCGCCTGATCGAAATGAAGAGCCCGGCTGGCAGCCGGGCTTTTTATTGCAGTCGGAGGGCAGCTGCCGAGCAGCTCCCACGACCTGGTAGGAGCGTGCCTGCGCGCGACGGCGCACGACCGATAACGCCCCGTCGCGCGCGGGCACGCTCCTACCAGGCGCGCCTGGCGCTCAGCGCAACGCCTTGATGGTCAGGTCCAGCGCGTCCTGGCCCTTTTCCTTCTGCAGCAGGCGCGCCGGCACCGGCAGGTCCTTGACTACCCAGGCAATCAATTCCTTGTCACCGTCCACGCGCGACACCTTGGTCGCCTGCTCCTGCTTGCCGTTGACGGTGATGGTTTCCTTGCCGACCACCTTGTAGCTCATCGGCTTGATGCGGCCTTCGTCGACCATGCGGTAGTTCAGCGGCTTGCCAGCGGCCAGGTCGCGGGTGATCGCCAGGTTGATCAGCAGGGCATCCATGTCGCCGGGCTGCAACTTCACCGGGCCCCGGCGGTCCGGCTTGATGTCGCCGCCCCAGGTCGCCTGGCTGGTCTTCCAGTCGTAGTTGGCCGTGACGTTGCGGCGCTTGACCATCATCGACGAGGTGTCGTTGCTGCTGACCGGGCGCAGCTGGCCGTTGCTCTCTTCGAACACCGTGCTCTGGGTCAGGTTGGCCAGCTGGTTCTGGATGGTGAGCGTATAGCGCCACTGGTTGGCGCCGGCGGCTGCCAGGGTCATGGTGCCGTTGGCCTGCATGCCCATGTAGTTGGCCGAATAATCGGCCTGGAACGGCTGCATGGCGAACGCGGGCAGGCTGGCTACGGCCAGTGCGGCAGCGGCAATCAGCGAACAGGTGCGGGAAATGGTGTGCATGGGTCAGGCTCCTTGATATTCGACCAGGCGTAGATCGACCTGATCCTCACCTTTGTCACGTTGCAGGATGCGCACCGGCGTGGGAACCCCGTTGGCGATCCAGAGGATGGTTTCGTTGTCGCCGCTGTTGACGCGGTACACGCGCAACGCGTCGTAGCTCAGGTCGCCGACCTGCACCACCTCGGTGGCATCGGCGACCTTGTAGTCGTATTTGCGCACCCGGCCGACATCCACGTAGCGATAGCTCAGGCTGCGTCCGGGTTGCGCGTCGCGCATCAGCGACAGGTTCAGCGACAGCGCGCTCTGGTCGCCGCGCTGCAGCGGAATCGGCTGCTGGCGCTCCTTCTTCAGATCGCCGTCCCACTGGGCGCTGGCGGTCTGCCAGTTGTACACGCCGGTGACCTTCTTGCCGAAGAACATCGCCTTGCGCACCGTGCTCTGGCTCAATGGCACATAGATGTCACCATCAACGCGGAACACCGTGCTCTGTTCCAGGTTCAGACCGAGAATGCTGGCAAAGCCCTTGCGGCCGCGTACCGACATGTCGATGCGCCACTGGCTGCCTTCGCCGTTGCTGACCTGCATGGTGGCATCGCCGGCTTCCTTGCCGCGGTAGAACGCCTGGTACGTGGCCACGAAGGGCTGCAGTGGCGGCGGCGTCCAGCTGCTGGCAGGCAGGGCGGCTGCAGATGCAGGCGCCGTCGGCGGCGCCGCGACCGGAGCGGCGGCAGCTGGCGCAGGCACGGCTGCCTGTTGCGCATGGCCGGCACCGGCCGGAACAAGCAGGACGGCGGTCAACAGCGCGGTGGCGATCGGGAGGGGTTTCATGCGCTGAGAGCGAGGCACGGGGCCGCCAGGATGTCCGAGACAGGATGAGGAGGGCGTATCCGCATTCAGGCGAGCGCGGTGTCAGCGGACTCTAGTCGCAATGGCGTAAACAGGCACTGACCGTCGATGTGGACGCCATCGCCACGTACATCCACGCGCCCGCTGGCAAGCAGGTCCAGCGTGGCCAGCAGCAGCGGATGTTCGCGCGCCAGCACGCGCGCGGCCAGCTGCTCGGCGCTGTCGTCGGGCAGTACCGGTACGCGCGCCTGCGCGATCACCGTGCCGGCATCCAGTTCCGGCACCACCAGATGCACGCTGGCGCCATGTTCGGCGTCGCCGGCTTCCAGTGCGCGGGCGTGGGTGTGCAGGCCGCGGTACTTGGGCAGCAGCGAGGGGTGGATATTGAGCATGCGCCCGGCAAAGCGACGCACCAGCGGCTCGCCGAGGATGCGCATGTAGCCGGCGCAGATCACCCAGTCCGGCCGCGCGGCGGCGATCGCATCGCCCAGCGCGGCGTCGAAGGCGGCACGGTCGGCGAAGTCGCGCGGGCTGGCGCTCCAGCGCAGTGCCTCATCGACCTTGTGCAGGGCCGGCGCCCGTGGGCGATCGGAAAACACGCCCACGACCTCGGCCGGCAGCCGGCCGCTGGCGATGGCATCGAGGATGGCCTGCAGGTTGCTGCCGCGGCCGGAGGCCAGCACGGCCAGGCGCAGGCTCATGCGGTGGGATTCGCTGATGTCATGGGGCAGTGCGCGTCACGCTGCAGTGGCGGTGGGAGCGAACAAGGCCTTGACCTGCGGGCGCAGCAGCACCACCAGCGTAAACACGCCGACGACGGTGCCGAACGGCATGAAGGAGCAGGAAATGCCGGCCACGATCAGGCACAGCAGGTGCCGTCTGCGCTGGGCAATGCAGCGGCCGGCGTAGGTCATGAACGCTGCCAGCGTCAGGCCGCAGACAATGAACACACCTGCGAACACCACGAAGAACCAGCCGAACAATCGCGGATCCATCGGTGGTGCATCCGTGCTGGTCTGTGTCATGGGCAGGTGCCCGGTGACGATCGCAATGCCCATGAACAGGTGGATCAACGGGAAAAGCGAAAACAGCGCGGTGATGGCGGCCAGCACATAGTGAAAGATCGACAGCAGTTTCAGGTGCTGGAGATCGTCAGCGCTGGCCGGTGCCGGCAGTGCGTGTGGGGCAGCGTCCATGCAGGTCTCCTCGGTCAACCGATCCGCACGCGTTCATCGCCCTGCGCCGGCACCACCTGGCCGATGCGCCAGTGCGCCAGCGACTGCGCCTCCAGTGCCTGTTCCAGCGCGGCGGCCTGCTCGGGTGCGGCGACCAGCACGAAGCCGATGCCGCAGTTGAAGGTGCGCCACATTTCCGCATCGGCCACCGCGCCTTCGCGCTGCAGCCAGGCGAACACCGGCGGCAGCGCCCAGGCGGAGGCGTCGATGTCCAGGCCCAGACCGTCGGGGATCACCCGGATGATGTTTTCGGTCAGCCCGCCGCCGGTGATGTGGGCCATGGCGTGGATGCTGTCGCCATGCGACTTGAGCAGCGCCAGGATCGGCTTGACGTACAGCGCGGTCGGCGCCATCAGCGCGTCGATCAGCTTGACACCGTCGTCCAGCACCAACTCGGCCGGGGCGCCGGCACGCTCGTAGATCCTGCGGATCAGCGAGTAGCCATTGGAATGCGGGCCGGACGAGGCGATGCCGATCAGCACGTCGCCGGCGCGCACCTGCGCGCCGTCCAGCAGCTGCGATTTTTCCACCGCCCCGACGGTGAAGCCGGCCAGGTCGTACTCGCCCGGCGGATACATGTCGGGCATCTCGGCGGTTTCGCCGCCGATCAGGGCGCAGCCGGACAGCTCGCAGCCGCGCGCGATGCCGCCGACCACCGCCGCAGCGGTCTCCACGTCCAGCTTGCCGGTGGCGAAATAATCCAGGAAGAACAACGGCTCGGCGCCCTGCACCAGCACGTCGTTGACGCACATGCCGACCAGGTCGATGCCGATGGTGTCGTGCCGGCCCAGCTGCTGCGCCAGCTTGAGCTTGGTGCCGACGCCATCGGTGCCGGATACCAGCACCGGCTCCCGGTACTTGCCGGACAGGTCGAACAAGGCGCCAAACCCGCCCAGGCCACCCATCACCTCCGGCCGGAAGCTGCGCTTGACCAGCGGCTTGATGCGTTCGACCAACGCATTGCCGGCGTCGATGTCGACACCTGCCTCACGGTAGGTCATGGGCGAGGGATTGGAAGGCGTTGGGCTGGTCACGGGCGGGGAGGGCTCGGCTGTAAAGGCGGCGATTTTAGCAGCCACGTTGGCGCTGGCGTCCCATTCGGGCAACAATTCACCCGGATACGCTTACGTCATGGAACCGTCGATGCGCCGCAGTCTCGCTTTCTTTCTCGCCCTCGTGGTCGCCATGCCTCTCGCGCCAGCCTTTGCGCAGGCCGATCTACGCACCGAAGGCGACGTCGCCAAGGCGCAAAGCGCCTATGAGGCCGAAGTGCCGGTCAACAGCCAGAGCGAGTCCGATCGCCCCGGCGCGCTGGCGCGCGCGCTCGGCGCGGTGCTGGGCAAGGTCTCCGGCGACCGCGGGGTGATGAGCCGCCCAGGCGTCTCGCAGGCACTGCGCGGCGCGCCGGGCTATGTCGAAAACTACGATTACCGTCAGGACCAGGGCACCTCGCGCACCGGGGCGCCGACCTTCCGCACCGTGCTTGTGGCGCGCTTCCGGCAGTCCGACGTGGATGGCCTGATCGCCGCACTGGGGCTGCCGGTGTGGCCGCTGCCGCGGCCCAAGCCGGTGTTGTGGCTGGCCATCGACGACGGCAGCGGCCCGCGCCTGGTCGGCGTGGCGCAGGCCAATGCCGCGCGCAGCGTGCTGGACCGGGCAATCGAGCGCGGCTACCGGCTCGGCCTGCCCGGCGGTGCCGCCGCCGAGCAGGTGCTGGCCGGCGCGATCTGGCGCAAGGATACCGCCGCGGTGGCGCGCGCATCGGCCAAGTACAGCCCGCCGATGCAGTTGATCGGCAAGCTCTACCGCAATGACGCCGGCTGGACCGCCGACTGGGTCTTCGTCGACAACGGCAACGTGCTGTCCAGCTGGACCAGCAGCGACGGCGATGCGCGTCGTGCGATGGCCGCCGGTGCCGATGGCGCGGCCGATGCCCTGGTCAAGCGTTACGCCAAGCGCGTGGATTCGGGTGTGCCCGGTGTCTACCGCGCGGTGATCACCGGGATCGGCAGCGCCGACGACTATCTGCGCGTCTCCGCCGCGCTGCAGGGCGTGTCGGTGGTGCGCAGCATCCGCCCGGTCAGCGCCAACGGCGACCGCATGGAAGTGGATCTGGAATTGCTCACGGGCATTTCCGGCCTCAACCGTATGCTCGGCGACAACAGCCCGTTGGTACCCGTGTCGGTGCCGACCGAGGGCCCGATCATTCTCGAAAACGAGCACGCCGAGTACCGCCTGAAATGACCTTGACTCCCGAAGCCGAAATCGCCCTGTTTCTGCGTCGCCTGAAATGGGTGGCGGTGACTGTCGGCGTGTTGTGGGTGGTCTCGCTGCTGTCGCCGATCCTGACGCCGTTCGTGCTGGCGTTGCTGCTGGCCTGGCTGGGCGATCCGCTGGTGGATCGCATCGAACGCGCCGGCCGCTCGCGCAACATCGCGGTGGTGTTGGTGTTCGTGCTGGCCCTGCTGCTGTTCGTGCTGGCGCTCATGATTCTGGTGCCGATGATCGAGCGCCAGATCATGACCCTGATCGACGCGCTGCCGCAGATGCGGACCTGGGCGATCAGTACCGCCATTCCGTGGCTGGAAGCCAAGACCGGCGTGGAACTGATGGGCTGGCTGGACCCGGAGCGCCTGATCGACTGGATCCGCAGTCACTGGGAACAGGCCGGCGGCGCCGCCAAGACCTTCTTCGGCTACGTGCAGCGTTCCGGCTTTGCAATGGTGACCTGGGTGATCAACCTGGCGTTGCTGCCGATCCTGGCGTTCTACTTCCTGCGCGACTGGGATCGCCTGGTCGAGCGGGTGGCCGCGGTCATTCCGCGTGCCTATATCGGTACCGTGAGCCGGCTCGCACTGGAATCCAATGACGTGCTAGGCGGCTTCATCCGCGGCCAGTTCCTGGTGATGCTGGCGCTGGGGGCGATCTACGCCGCCGGGCTGTCCATCATCGGGCTCAATCTGGGTCTGTTGATCGGAATCATCGCCGGCTTCATCAGCTTCATTCCGTATCTGGGCGCCACCACCGGCATCGTGCTCGCCCTGCTGGCGGCCGTGGTGCAGGCGCAGGGCTTCGACCTGAAGTTGCTGATCGGCGTCGGCGTGGTGTTCACCGTCGGCCAGTTGCTGGAAAGCTATGTGCTGACGCCGCGCATCGTCGGCGACAAGATCGGCCTGCATCCGGTCGCGGTGATCTTTGCGGTGATGGCGGGCGGCCAGTTGTTCGGCTTTCTCGGCATGCTGCTGGCACTGCCGGTGGCGGCGGTGGCCAATGTGCTGCTGCGCTATGCGCATGAGCAATACACGCGCAGCGATCTGTATGCGGGCGAGCGCGCCGGCATCGTGCTGCAGTCCACGCCCGAGCGCAGCGTGATCATCGACCCAAGCAAGGACACGGATCGCTCGTGAGTGTTCCGCAGTTGCCACTGGCGTTGCGTGCGCCGCCCGATCAGCGATTCGATAGTTACATCGCCGCGCCTGATGGCCTGCTGTCGCAGCTGCAGGCATTGGCGGCCGGGCAGGTGAGCGACTGGCTGTATCTGTCCGGCCCCGCCGGCACCGGCAAGACGCATCTGGCGTTGTCGTTGTGCGCGGCCGCCGAACAGGCCGGGCGTGCCCCGGCGTACCTGCCCCTGCACGCGGCCACTGGCCGGTTGCGCGATGCGCTCGAGGCGCTGGAAGGGCGCAGCCTGGTCGCATTGGACGGTGTGGAAAGCATTGCCGGGCAGCGCGACGACGAAGTGGCGCTGTTCGATTTCCACAACCGCGCGCGCGCTGCCGGCACCACCTTGCTGTACACCGCGCGGCAGATGCCCGATGGCCTGGCCTTGGTGTTGCCGGACCTGCGCTCGCGGCTGTCGCAGTGCATCCGCATCAGCCCGCCGGTGCTCGACGATGCCGGGCGCGCGGCCGTATTACGCGATCGTGCGCAACGGCGCGGGCTGGCGCTGGACGAGGCAGCAATCGACTGGCTGCTGACCCATAGCGAACGCGAACTGGCCGGACTGGTGGCATTGCTGGACCGGCTGGATCGCGAATCGCTGGCTGCCAAGCGCCGCATCACCGTGCCGTTCCTGCGGCGGGTGCTGGAGGATCGCGGCTCTTAGAGCGGCTGACAGAATTACCACGCTCGCTATTAGGCGAGGCGCAAGCTGCTTTGCGCTTTCCCTTAGCACATCTAACGCAGTGTCCAGGGACCTGAGGCACAACGCCTAAATTCATAGCGCGGATGGTCTGTGGTTCTGTTGCAAGGCCCTTGCCCGCCCACCATCGCGGGACACGCCGCAAGTACGTCCATGTAGGCTCCGGCGCGGCATCCATGCCGCTCAGGGTCCCGCCACGGCGGGCGGGCAAGGACCCGTCGAGAGGGTCGATGTGCAGGGCTTCCAATAAACAATCAGCGCACTGTCTGGTGCGCCGAGGGCGCCGCGCCTTCGGCGCTGCGAGTTTGCTGCGCGGTCCTTGCCCGCCCACCGTCGCAGGACACGCCGCAAGTACGTCCTTGTAGGCTCCGGCGCGGCATCCATGCCGCTCAAGGTCCCGCAACGATGAGCGGGCAAGGACCCGTCGAGAGGGGCGATGTGCAGGGCTTCCAGTAACAATCAGCGCACTGTCTGGTGCGGTGGGGGCGCCGCGCCCTCGGCGCTGCGAGTTTGCTGCGCGGCCCTTGCCCGCCCACCATCGCGGGACACGCCGCAAGTACGTCCATGTAGGCTCCGGCGCGGCATCCATGCCGCTCAGGGTCCCGCGACGGTGAGCGGGCAAGGACCCGTCGAGAGGGTTGGTGCGCATGGATAACAGCAGGAGCGGCGCGCATCGGGTTGGATGCAAGGACCATCGAGATGGTTGGTGTGCGTGGTGCAAGCAACGCACGATGCGCGGCTGCGGGTTGCAGCGCTTGGTTGCGGTCAGCCACCGTCGCGCAGCAATTGGGCATCCAGCTCTGCCAATCGCTGCGGCGTGCCGACATCGGTCCAGCGTCCGGCATGGTGGATGCCATCGATCAGCCCTGCCGCCATCTGCGCACGCAGGATTGGCGCCAGCGCAAACCGTGGTGCCGCGCCGCTGGGCTCCGGCAGCTGGCCGATGACCGATGGCCAGTCGCGCAGCAGCGCCGGTCGATACATGCCGATGCCGGAATAGGTGAGCGTTGCCGGCAGGTCCTCGCGCACCTTGCCATCGGCATCCAACGCAAAGTCTGCGCGCGCTGCATAGGCGGGGCGGTCGACCAGCACCAGCTGCGCCAGGCCCGCCGGCGCGGCCGACAGCCGCGCGAAATCGAAATCGGTCCAGATGTCGCCGTTGACCAGCAGGAACGGCGCATCGCCCAGCAACGGCAATGCATGCAGCATGCCGCCGCCGGTTTCCAGCGGGGTGGCGCCCTCGAAGGAATACGTCAGCCGCAGCCCGAACGCGCTGCCATCGCCCAGTACCTGCGGAAATTGGTCGGCCAGCCACGAGGTATTGATCACCACCTCGTCCACGCCCAGTGCGGCCAGCTTGCGCAGATGCCAGACGATCAGCGGTGTGCCGCCGACCGACAGCAGCGGCTTGGGCGTGCGCTCGGTCAATGGACGCATGCGCTCGCCAAACCCGGCCGCAAAGATCAGCGCCTTCATGCGCCGGCCTCTGCGGAGCGTGCCGCCAGGGCAGGTTTGACCAGCTTTTCCAGCAGGCCAACCAGCGGCGCAAGGTCGGGATGACGCGGCAACACCTCGTCCAGATAGGCGATGAAACGCGGCACGTTATCCAGATACCAATGCTTGCCGTCGCGATGGCTCAGGCGCGAGAAGATGCCGAGATTCTTCAGGTGCCGCTGCACGCCCATCCAGTCCGCATCGCGCAGGAATTGCGCCAGCGGCGGCACCGGCAATCCGGCCGCTGCCGCACGTGCGTGGTAGCGCTCCAGCCAGCCATCCACGCGCGCCAGCGGCCAGCTCACCGAGGTGTCCTTGAACAGGCTGATCGGGTCGTAGGCGATCGGGCCGATCACGCAATCCTGGAAATCCAGCACCGCCAGCCCGTCGCCGACCGGCATCAGATTGCGCGGCATGAAATCGCGATGGGTGAACACGCGCGGCTGCGCCAGTGCGTTGTCCATCAAACGGCGCTGCACCAACTGCAGTTGCTCGGCCTGGCCGCAGTCCAGCTGCAAGCCGAGGTGGCGGCCGAGGAACCATTCTTCGAACAGGCCGGCATCGCGTTGCAGCAGCGCCTCGCCGAACTCGCCACTGTCGGCAGGTGGCGGAATGCGCTGCAGCAGCAATAACTGAGTTATCCCAGCATCCAGCAACGCGTCGGCATTGGCGTCGGTCAGCACCTGCGCCAGGGTCGGCACGCCCAGGTCTTCCAGCAGCAGGAAGCCGGTTTCAAGATCCTGCGCAAGCACCTGCGGCACCCGCACGCCGTGCGCGCCGAGCAGGGCGTGCATGCGCAACCAGGGCGCCACATTTTCCAGTGCAGGTGGCGCATCCATCAGGATGTGGTCCACGCCGCGTCCCTGGGTACGCCAGTAGCTGCGGAATCCCGCATCGACCGAGGCACGTTGCAGCGTGACCTCAGGGTCGTTCAACGCATGCTGCGCCCATTGCAGGCGGAGCGCAGCGCGCGCGGTATCTGGAGTCAACGATGACGTCATGGGTGAATGCTGTGTCGTGAAGTGAGGCGCAGCCTGGTCGAAAACGACGCAGGTTCGATCAACGCTTGCTGCCGCTGAACAGCCGCAGCAGTGCCAGGATTGCGATCGCACCCAGCAACGCACCGAGGAAACCGGCCGGTTCGCCGGCGTGGTACCAGCCCATGTAGCGGCCGAACCAGCTGGCGACCAGTGCACCGGCGATGCCCAGCACGATGGTCAGCAGGCAGCCCAGGCGCTGCGTGCCAGGGGTGATGAAACGGGCCAGCAGCCCGACCACGAAGCCGACCAGAATGATGTAAAGCCAGCTGTCGCTACCGAAGAGAGTGTTCATCGCAGGCACTGAGGGGAGGGGATCGGCAGACTAGCATTCGCCGCCGCCGCGACCACGTGTGCCGCGCTGGCTGTCGCCATGGCGTTGGGGCTGCATCCATGCGCGCGCCGCAGCGCATGGCGAGGCGCTGGGCCGCCCCGACATGCGCGGGGCGGCCCAGGCATCAATCAGCAGCAGCCATGCCCGCCGTGACGGGTGCCGCTGTCGGCCGCCACCGGCGAGCCGCTGGTCTCGCCGCGCAGGCAGGCGGCGTGATGTTCGGCAATCACCTTGGACACGCAGGCCGTCACCCGCTTGCCCATCGGGATGTGCAGGAACTCGTTCGGGCCATGCGCATTGGAATGCGGGCCGAGCACGCCGGTGATCATGAACTGCGCGCCGGGGAACTTCTCGCCCAGCATGCCCATGAACGGGATCGAGCCGCCTTCGCCCATGTACATCGCCGGCTTGTCGAAGAACGCCAGGCTGGCGTCGTCGATGGCCTTTTCCAGCCACGGCGCCATCGCCGGCGCATTCCAGCCGGACGAGGCCTTTTCCAGCTCCAGCGTTACCTGGGCGCCATTGGGCGGATCGCGCAGCAGCGCTTCCTTGAGCAGTTCGCCACAGGCCTTGCCGTCGGCGGTCGGCGGCAGCCGCAGCGACAGCTTCACTGCAGTCTGCGGACGCAGCACGTTGCCGGCCGACGCCAGCGGCGGCATGCCGTCCACACCGGTGATCGACAGCGCCGGGCGCCAGGTGCGGTTCAACACCAGCTCGGTGAGGTCGTCATGCATCGGCACCAGGCCCTCGACCATCGGGAACTTGTCGAAGATGGCGGTATCCAGCGTCGCCGCCGCGGCCTTGGCCTGCGCCAGCCGTTCGGCCGGCACTTCCACGTGCAGTCCGTCCAGCAGGATGCGGCCGCTGGCTTCGTCCTCGATCCGCGACAGCAACTGGCGCAGCAGGCGGAAGCTGGACGGCACCACGCCGGAGGCATCGCCCGAATGCACGCCTTCCTCCAGTACCTTCACGCTCAGGTTGCCGCCGGTCAGCCCGCGCAGCGAGGTGGTGCACCACAGTTGCTCATAGTTGCCGCAGCCCGAATCCAGGCACACCACCAGCGACGGCTTGCCGATGCGTGCGGCCAGATGATCGACATAGGCCGGCAGGTCGTAGCTGCCGGATTCCTCGCAGGCTTCGATCAGCACCACGCAGCGCGCATGCGGCAGGCCCTGGGTACGCAGCGCCAGCACCGCCGCCAGCGAACCGAAAATTGCATAGCCATCGTCGGCGCCGCCGCGCCCGTACAGCTTGTCGTCGCGCAGCACCGGCTCCCACGGACCGAGGTCGGCATCCCAGCCGGTCATTTCCGGCTGCTTGTCCAGGTGGCCGTACAGCAGCACGGTGTCGTCGCCCGATTCGGTGCCGGTGGCCGGAATCTCGATGAAGATCAGCGGCGTGCGGCCTTCCAGGCGCACCACCTCGACCTGCATGCCGTCGATCGCCTGCGCGCGCGCCCAGGTTTCCATCAGGGTGACGGCCTGCTCCATGTAGCCGTGCGCGACCCAGTCGGCGTCGAACATCGGCGATTTATTGGGAATGCGGATGTAATCGACCAATTGCGGGACGATCTCGCGGTCCCAGGTGTCGCTGATGAATTGGTCGATCTTGGCGCTGTCCATGGAGGCTCCGAATACGTGGCGTAACGGCACATTCTACGCCCGTGCCTCGGGGTAGGTATTTCCCTACAAGCCGGCGCGCAGTTCACCGGCTGTGTGAAAAGTTCGTTGGCGATAGGATTGCTGCATGTGGCGCGGGACACTGGCTCCGCTGGCAGGAATGCTGGCTAGGACCATCACCCAAGCCACAAGGAGCGTTGCAATGAGGTCATTTACCGTAGTCCTGAAGTCCCTGCTACTGGCGTTGCTGTTGTCCTCGAATGCGTATGCACTCGACAAGGTCGATATCAACACCGCGTCTGCTGAGGAATTGGACAAGGTGCTGACGAATGTCGGGCGATCAAAAGCCGAGGCAATCGTCGAGCACCGTCAGGCAAACGGTCCCTTCAAAAGTGCCGAGGAACTGGCACTGGTCAAGGGCATCGGACTCAAGACGGTCGAACGGAATCGCGACCTGATCGAAGTAGGAGCCACGATGGCTCCCGCCAAGAAGGCTGCCAAGGGGGCGGCGGTGAAACCGGTGGGACGGCGTTAAGGGGAAAGGATCCGAGATACGGTTCGACGCGAGGATGCGTGGCCGCAACCTAACTGGACAGGATGTCCGGGGGATGGCTGGAAGCCGACAAGGACGTGGAATCGCCCGGTGTTGCACTTGGATGTGCAGCCGGGCGTTTTTCGTTGTGGGGACTCGGCGCGGATTGGCTGGCGCGCGTGGCCATTCCGGGGATGCCGGTGGTGCGGCGGAAATGAGTGGTGCAGTGGGCCACTCGTAGCGCTCTGCTCCTGGCGTTAGGCCCACTCCGCTGGTCAACCGTCAGCCTGTGGCATACGTTTCAACTGCAGGCTTCCGTCTGCTCAGCGGCATCTTGCAGGTGATTGCTGGTTGCCAGCACGTGCCCAGCATTATTGGTTGATGGTATTGCCCGCATCTGTCGCGGAGCCCGGTCGATACGCTGGCGCGCCGAGCCGGGGGAAGACGGACCACCGCAGCGCTTCAGGCACAATGCACCGATGCAGCCCACAGACCTGAGCAGCCGGGTGATTCCGGCCACTGACTACCGCCGCGAGCGGTGGCGCAATCAATTGGGCTGGACGCGCGAGATCCTGTGCCTCGGCGATGCCGACGCGTGGGCGCTACGCCTGTCGATCGCCGAGATCGAACAGGATGCGGTGTTTTCCGCATTCCCAGGCATCGATCGCGAGCTGGTGCTGTTGCATGGCAATGGCATGCGGCTGCAGTTTGGTGATGCTGGCTGCGACAGAAGTGCAGGTGGAAGTGCAGGTGCAGGTGCAGGTGCAGGTGCAGGCATTGGTACTCCTACTCCTACTGCTACTGCTACTCCTATTGCGACTGGCGGCGACACTGGCGGCAAAAACGATAGCGGCAGCGACAATGAGGGCGGTGGCGCTGGGCGTGGCGGCCATGATGCTGGAGGCGATGGTGGCATCGGTGCTGCTGGCGGCAATCATCGCAGCTGGACATTGCTGCCGCCGTACCAGCGCGTCAGATTCGCAGGCGAAGAAAGGGTACATGCGACGCTGCTCGACGGGCCGACCCAGGATTTCAATCTGATGTGGCGGCGCGATCTGCTGCAGACCCAACTGCTGCATCGGCCGGTGGTCGGCACCATGCTGTTTTTCGCCGATCCGGGCAGCGCCTGGGCGATTCATCTGCTCGCAGGCCAGGCCAGCTTTGGACGCGACAGCGGCTTGCCACCGTTGGCTGCCGGCGATACCGCATGGCTGAGTGCCTCCACGCGCACCCGCTATGTGCTCGATGGTGGCGGCGAGTTGCTGGCGATCCGGGTGAGTCCGGTCTAGGGCGTTTCACTTATGCGGTGAGCGCACAGCCACCGCAGGCATCGATGATGCGGATTGCAGCAACGGGCGCGCTGGCCTGGCTGCCAGGTCGTCGCTGCGTTGATCGCTGTTGGCAGCGCTACACCCGAGGGTTCAATACACGTCGCGGCGATAGCGGCCGTTGCGTAGCAGTTCCTGTCTGACCTCGGCACCGAGAATGGCATCCAGGGTCCGGTCAAGCTCCGGTGCCATGCCGCGCAGGCTGCCGCAAACGTAGATGCAGGCGCCTTGATCAATCCAATGACGCAAGCGGTCGGCGGCTGCGGCCAGTGCGTGTTGGACATAATGCGGTGGCTGTTGCCGATCGCGCGAGTAGACAAGTTCCAGGCGTTCGATCCAGCCATCCTGCTGCCACTGCTGCAGCTCGTCGGCGTACAGCGCGTCGTGCGCGGCATTGCGTTCGCCGAACAGCAGCCAGTTACGACGTGCGCCGGTCGCGATGCGTGCACGCAGATGCGCGCGCAGACCGGCGATGCCGGTGCCGTTGCCGATCAGCAGCATCGGCTGCTCGGGTGCGGGCGGGTGGAAGCCGGGGTTGCTGCGCAGGCGCAGCGCGATGGCTGCGCCGATCGGTGCATGGACGCAGAGCCACCCGCTACCCAGGCCCAGGCTGCCGTCGGCGTGCCGGTGCTCGCGCACCAGCAGTTCGGCATGGCCTTCCTCGGGAATGGAGGCAAGCGAGTAGTCGCGATGGGGCAGGGCGGCCAGGCGGCGCACCATTGCTTCTGCGTCCATTGCTGAGCTCAGGCCTGTCCTTGTAGCTATGCCTGCAGCCGCCTCTGTATTCGTACCCACACCTGGGCCACTTTCGCCTCCGGCTTCTGCTTCTGCATCGGGACTGGCACCGGCACCCACATCGATACCGAGAGCGGCATCGGCATCGACGGGAAGTTGCGCGCCGCCGAGCCAGTCGCGCAGGGGGCGGCCGTCGATATGCTGCGCGCCATCGCGTTGGTTGCGCTGCAGCCAGGACTCCACCGCGTCCGGTGTGTTACGCGGTGCAATCTCCGCGATGTCGCCTGCGCTCCAGTGCGGCAACGCGCCATCGCATGGCACCAGGCGCAGCCGGTAAATCGGTGCGCCCGCGCTGCCGGGATTGACGTGGATGCGCTGGCATAGCTGCCAGGCGGTGTAGGTCGGCAGGCTCCAGTCCGATTGCGTCGCGAGGGCGGGCGCCAGTTCCGCCAGACGGCGTTGCCAGTGCTGCAGTGCGTTCGGGTCGGCGTTATCGACCTCGATGCGCTCGAACAGGCGCGTGGCGCCGCGCGCCTGCAGGCGATCGTCGAGGCGCCGGCCGAACGCGCAGAAGTGCGCATAACCACGGTCGCCCAGGGCCAGGACCGCGTACTGCACGGCAGTCAGATCCTGCGCGTCGTCGGCAAGCCAACTGCGCTCGGCCGACTGCGCGTGGTCGGGTGCATCGCCTTCGCCGGTGGTGCTGACGATGCACAACAGCCGCGGCACGCGTGCGATTTGATCGCGATCGACGGCCTCGATCGGCAGCGCATGCGCGCCGACGCCTGCCGATCGCAGCGCGGCAACGCTGCGTTGCGCCAGTTCGCGCGCGAATCCGGTCTGGCTTGCCCAGACGATCAACACACCGCTGGCGTCTGCGCGTTGTGCGCCAACACGCGTGCGCGCACGCAGCAGCACGGCCGTGCACAGGCCCAGATACAGCGCCAGGCCGAGAGCCGCCAGTTGCCAGCGCTGCGGCGTGGGTGCACTCCACCATGTGCCGTCATGCAAGCCGCCCAGCCAGCCGACGACGCCGGCAAGCGCCAGCAGAACCAGCCCATTGCCCAGCCACACGCGTGAGGTGGCGCTGCTCATGACGCGGACAGGTGGCGTTCGAACGCCGGGCTCATGGATTCGAGCAGAATGCCGTCCTTGCGCACCAGAAATCGCACGGCCAGGTCCGCCTTGCGTGCATGGGCAAGACCGACAGCGACGCCGAGCACGGTCATCGCGGTGGCCCAGGCATCGGCCTGCATCGCATCGGGAGCCAGTACGGTGACCGCCGCGGGGGCATGCGGAACGGGCGTGCCGCTGCGTGGGTCGAAGGTATGTGTATAGCGCGTGCCATCGGCATCGAAGCGGTGCCAGCGATCGCCGGAGGTGGCCACTGCCAGCCCCTCCAGTGCCAGCACGCGTGCCGGCAGCGCGGTGCCGGCATCTTCGTCGGGGGCCGATTCGACCAGCACGCGCCATACGCTGCCATCGGGCTTGCGCCCGTAGCCGAACAATTCGCCGCCGACCTCGATCAAGGCACTGTCGATCCCCGACTGCAGCAAGGCGCGATGCACGTAGTCCACACCAAACCCTTTGGCGATGCCGGACAGATCCAGTGCCGCTGCGCCCGGCTGCAGCACGCGCCTGCCATCCAGCTGCAGGCGCTGCCAGCCGCAGCGCAGGCTGGCCAATGCGATCGCCTCCGCTGTCGGCACCCGCTGACGCCCGCCGGCAGCGCCGAAACCCCATAGCTCGACCATCGGGCCGACGGTGGGATCGAAGGCGCTATCGCTGGCCTGTGCAATCTCGAGTGCGGCGCTCAGCACCGCGTGGAATTCGTCGGGCAGGCGGTGCCAGCTGCCTGGCGGTGCGCGGTTGTAACGGCTGATATCCGAATCGGCTTCCCAGGTGCTCATCTGCGCAACCACGCGGTCCAGTGCGGCCTGGATGCTCGCATGCAAGGGGTGCAGATCGCGTCCGCGCGGCGCCACCAGCTTCACGCTCCAGGTGGTGCCCATGCTGCGGCCGCCGAGCGTGGCAATGGCGTGGTCGGAGGAAGACGGTACGGGCATGGACGGATCGTATGAAGATGGGGCGGCAGGATGCACGCTGTGCGCGCTCCTGCCGCGTGCCGGCAGATTACTGCGGCAGCACTTCCAGCGTGGCGACATAGCCCAGGCGGCGCTGCTTGGCCTGCGGGAGGGAGGTTTTCTTGTCTTCGGTGGTGGTTTCCAGCCAGTACATACCGGCCTCCGGCCAGGTCACGCTGAAGCCGCCCTTGGCATCGGTGGTGAGCTTGATCTCGTTCTGCGCATCGCGATAGCGGGTACCGCCGCGCACGATCTCGATCTCCAGCCCGGCCGCCGGCTTGCCGTCCAGTTGCAGCGTGAACTGCGCCGCCTCGCCGGCGACCAGATCGTTGGGATGGGTCACCGGCACCAGCTCGATGCCCTTGCCGCTGGGCTTGAACACGGTGGTGGTCGGCGCGCCGCGGGTGACGAAGGTTTCCACGCGATTGAAGGACTGCGAGACCTGCAGGTCCTGCGCGTTCTTCGGCACCTCGGTGGCGAAGCGGGCTTCGTCGCCGCGCCAGCGCTTGGGCTTGCCGTCTTCCTTCCAGCTGGCGAACAGGCCGGCGTTGACGATGCTCAGCTTGTAGGTGCCGGGTTGGGTGAGCTGCAGGTCGAACACGCTGCGGTACTTGCCGGTGGCCGGATTTTCCGGCGTGAGCGCGCTGCCATCGGGTGCGGTGATGCTCAGCTTGTCCAGGCGCAGCGGCACGTGGTTGAAGTAGAACAGGTCGTTGGAGACCGCCGCATCCACGGTGATCCATGGGGCCTCACCGGCGATGACGGTCTGCGACGGCAGCAACCAGGCCTTGTGGGCGAGTGCGCTGACCGGCAGTGCGGCGAGCAGGGCGACCAGGACGAGCGAACGTTGCATGACAACTCCTTGAAGGACGATAAGGGCGGTGGGCACGTGTCTGATCAGCGCGCGTCGCTGCGCTGGCTGGATGCGTGGGACAAAAAAGCGGGAGACGATCTGCTGAAGCGGCTGCAGCGGGCGCCAGCGGGGCAGGGACGCAAGCGGCCCGCGCCACCGGCCGACGCCAGGTGTCACGGTTTGGCGACCAGGCTGACGGCGCCCAGTTCGCTGCTGCCGCTGGCCTTGGCGCTCTGCGGCGCCTTTGCCGGCCAGCTGAAAGGCACCTTGACCAGCTCGCGGCCGCCGACCTCGCGCGCGGCTTCCACCACCAGCGTGTACTGGCCGGCCGGCAGCGACTTCAACGTGCCCTTGGTGTCGGAGAACGACAGCGCATGCGCGCCGGCCGGGCGGGTGGGGCCGGTGACGCCGTCGACCGGCACCTCCAGGGTGCGCCCGCTCTTGCGCCACCACTGGCGCAGGTCCGGCAGCCACTTGGTGCCGTGGCCTTCGGCGGTGTCCTTGGATTGATACCAGACCGCCAGGTTGGCGGCGACCTTCTGGTCCGCGCCTTCCAGCCAGATCGCCACATACGGGCGGTGGTACTCGGCGACGTTGAGCTTGGGGATCTCGACGTTGATGTCGAGCGTGGCCGCGTATGCCGGCATGGCGAGCAGGCCGCTCAGGGCAATGGTCAGGGTGGCGCGCATGATCGTCTCCGGTAGAAAGGTCAGTGGATCAACAGCAGGGCGAGCAGCAACGGAACCAGCAGGCCCAGGCCGACCAGCGGCCAGGTCATGCGGCGCTGGCGCGCATGCAGATGCAGCAGGAACAGCCCGGTGATGCAGAACACCATGCAGGCGATGGCGAACACGTCGATGAACCAGCCCCAGGCCGGCCCTGCGTTACGGCCCTTGTGCAGGTCGTTGAGATAGGCGATGGCGCCGCGCCCGGTACGCTCGTATTCGATCGCGCCGGTGTTGCGATCCAGGCTCAGCCACGCATCGCCGCCGGGGCGCGGCAGCGCCAGGTACACCTCGTCGGCCGACCATTCGCCGTTGCGCGTGCCGATGCTGATCTCCAGCTCGCGCCCCAGCCAGTGCGCCACGCGTGGCGGCAGCGGGGCGTCGCCATCTTCGCGGGTGCCCAGGGACTTGAGCAGTGCCGGCGGCAGCGTGAGCGTGCGGTGTTCGGTCGAGGGGCTGGCTTCGATGCGCGCGGCGTGATTCAAGGTCAGCCCGGTGATGGTGAACAGCAGCATGCCGATCAGGCACAGCGCCGAACTGATCCAGTGCCATTGATGCAGCATGCGCAGCCAGAAGCCGCGGCGTTGCTGCGTGCTGGCCAGGGTGTCATTGGAAGTGGCCATGCCGCTCAGGCCACGTCCGCTGCCGGCGACGGCTGCAACTGCGATTGCCGCGCGGTCACTTCGCTCAGCAACGCGCGCAGACGTGGGTGCGTTGCACCCGCCAGCAACGGCGTGAGCTGTTGCAGGAAGCCGGCATGCCCGCCGGCGATCGCACGGCGCATCCAGCGCTCGGCCTGATCGAGGTCGCCGGCATCCGCGAGCAAGGTGGCGTAACTGGCCTGGCCGCGAAAATCGCCTGCTTCCGCAGAGCGGCGATACCAGTGGCGCGCAGCGATCGGATCCGCGGTGCAGGCCAGGCCCTGGTCGAGATAGCGCGCCACAAAGTTCATCGACTTGGCGTGCCCGCGTTCGGCGGCCGTGCGGTACAGCGCCAGCGCCTGGGCGTGGTCCTGTGGCACGCCACGCCCGGAGCCGTACAGATGCGCAAGGTTGTACATGCCCCAATCCAGGCCATGCTCGGCGGCGCGGCGATACCACAGCGCCGCCAGCACCTCGTTGCACGCGGTGCCGAAGCCCAGTTCATGGCAACGCCCCAACTGGTTCATCGCTTCCGCATGCCCGGCATTGGCGGCCACCTCGTACCACAGCATGGCCATGGCCGGATCGGCGGGGATGCCGCGGCCCTCGGCGTAGAGCTGCGCGAGCAGCAGTTGCGCCGCCAGATCCTGGCGCTCGGCGGCCTTGCGCAGCCATGCGATCGCGTGATCGGGGTGGGTGCGCAGCAGGTCGATCAACTGCGTGGGGTCCAGTGCGGGCTCAGACATCGGCCCATTGCCGCAACAGGTTGTGGTACACGCCGGTGAGCTGGATCAGCGACGGATGGCCGGGGGTGTCCTGGGTCAGTCGCCGGATGGACACATCCAGTTCGAACAGCAGGCGCCGCTGCGCATCGTCGCGCAACATGCTTTGCGTCCAGAAGAAACACGCCACACGGGCGCCGCCGGTCACCGGCATCACCCGATGCAGGCTGGTGCCGGGATAGATCACCAGGTGCCCGGCCGGCAGCTTCACCGACTGCGTGCCGTAGGTGTCTTCGATCACCAGCTCGCCGCCGTCGTAGCTGTCCGGGTCGCTGAGAAACAAGGTGGCGGAGACATCGGTGCGGATGGGATCTGCGCCGCCGCGACTGCGGTCGTAACGGATCGCGTTGTCGACGTGATACCCGAACGACTGCCCGCCGCTGTAGCGGTTGAACAGCGGCGGATAGATGCGCCGCGGCAACACCGCCGAAAAGAACGTGCTGTTGCGCGCGAGCGCCTCGAGCACCAGTGCGCCGGCCTCGCGTGCCACCGCGGCGTCCTCGGGCAACTGCGCGTTGTCCTTGGCCTGCGCGGACTGATGGCCGGCAGTGATGCGGCCGTCCGCCCAGTCGGCTGCGTCCAGCCGTGCCCGCAACTCGCCGAGTTGTGCGGGGGTGAGGACATCGGGAATGGGCAGCAACATGGGCAGATCTCCACGCTGCCCGCACCGTGCGGGCGGCGTGCCGGAGGCTTAGAAACTAAACGTGGCGCTCAACACCGCCGAGCGGCCTTCGCCAGGAATTGCCCAGCCATTGCCCGCCGTGACAGTCCCTGCGGCGTTGACGGTGAGGTTGTTGCGCACGCTGGTGTAGTACTCCTCGTCGAACAGGTTGTTGACGTTCAACTGCAGGCTGAGCCAGTCGTTGACGCGCAGGCCGACCATCGCGCGGTGCACCCAGTAGTCATCGGTCTTGATGTAGGCGGCCGCCGAGGAATTATTCGGATAGAAACCGCCCTGGTAGGTGACGCCGTAGCCGAAGGTCCACTGGTTGAGCGTGTAGGTGGTCCAGATGTTGCCGGCATTGCGCGGGGTCTGCACCAGCTCGCGTCCGGCCACCGGGTCGCCGGTGAGGCTCTCGGTGCGGTTGGACACGCTCTGCAGCACTTCGCTGTCCAGGAAGGTGTAGTTGGCGAAGATCGACCAGCGCTCGGTCAGGTAACCGGCGGCGCCAAGCGCGACGCCGTCCACGCGCGCCTTGCCGTCCAGCACCTGCTCGGGAATCAGCGGGTCGCCGCTGTTGACCTTGTAGTTTTCGCGCTCATTGCGGAACACCGCAGCGGTCAGTGCCAGGCGCTGGTCCAGCACGTCCCACTTGCCGCCCAGTTCGATGTTGACCGCCGTCTCCGGCTCGACATTGCAGTTGGCGCCGGCGGTGGCAGTGGCGATCGGCGTGCACGAGCCGTTGACCGAGGCCTTGGAGGGCGTCTTGCTGTTGGCGTAGGACAGGTACAGGCTGGCGTTCTCGGCCGGCTTGAAGACCAGGCCGGCGCGATACGAGAACAGGTCCTCTTCGCTGCCGGCCGGGAAGCCCGGGCTCACACCGGTGACGTTGCCGGCGGCGTTGACGGTATAGGTGGTGCTGTCGCCTTCGTTGTGCTCGTAGCGGCCGCCCAGGTTGAGCATCCATTGCTCGTTGAACTGCAAGGTATCGAACAGGTACACCGCCTGATTGGTCAGGCTGCCCTTGCTGCGCCCGGTGCGGAAATAGTTCTGCGGGCCGGTCCAGACGTTGTAGGGATTGTCGAAGGACTGCAGCGGATAGGTGATGCCGGTGGTGGAGCCATCGGCATTGCGGAAGGTGGTGCCGCTGTCGAGTTCGAAGTCTTCCTTGCTGAAGGCCACGCCAGCGACCACGCGGTGCTCGATGGCGCCGGTGTGCAAGGTGGCGGTCAGGTCGGTCTGGCTGTGCGCGATGAAGTTCTCCGTCTCGCGCACCAGGCCGCGCGGGCCGCTGTTCGGATTCCAGCTGGCCGCCGGCTGGCCGGCGCAGGCGCGGCCGGTGTACGGATCGGTGCCGTCGGGCAGGCACCAGGTGCCCTGCAGCGCGGTGGCGTTGGTGGTCTGGTCGACCCGCTGCACGCGCGCCAGGCTGCGCAGCTTGACGTTGTCGTTGAAGTCCATTTCCAGCACGCCGGTCAGCATGTCCACGTCGATGTCCTGACGCGAGGTGTTGCGGTAGCCGAAGAAGGTTTCCGGGTCCACGCCCGGCAGCGGACCGTCGTTGAACGGGCTGAGCGCGAACGGCACGCCGTACTGCGGCAGGTTGTTGTCGTGCTGGTGCAGGTAGCTCAGGGTGAAGCGGGTATCCGAGCCCAGGCCGAAGGCCACCGACGGCGCAAAGCCCCAGCGATGCCGGAATTCCTCATCGCGCCCCGGCACGTCCTGGGTGTGGCCCATCGCGTTCAGGCGCACGGCGGTGCCGTTGTCGAAATCGTAATTGCTGTCGGCGGTCAGCCGGCCATAGCGGTCGCTGCCGCCACCGACCACGACGTTGGTGAAGTCGCCCTGGCCGGCGGTCTTGGTCACCAGATTGATGTTGCCACCGACCGAACCGGCGCCGGACATGGCCGAGTTGGCGCCGTTGATCAGCTCCACCGCTTCCAGGTTGAAGGTGTCGCTGCGGCTGTACTGCGCGCTGTCGCGCACGCCATCGGTGGTGATGTCGCTGCTGGCGGTGAAGCCGCGCAGGTTGATGCTGTCGCCATAGCCGCCGCCGCCTTCGCCCGCGCCGAAGGTGATGCCGGGCAGGGTGCTCAGCACGTCGCGCAGCGACAGCAGGTTCTGCTGGTCCATGGTCTGCTTGGTGACCACGGTGATCGTCTGCGGCGTGTCGCGCAGCACCTCGGTGTACTTGGGCGAGGACGGCTTTTGCGCACGTTCCTGCTGCACCCGGATGGCGTCCAGATCGACCGCGCCCGGAGGCGCCGGCGCATCGCCGGGCTGGGCGAAGGCAGGAGCGGACAGCGTCAGCAGCACGGCCGAGGTGAGCGGGGAAATCCTGGGAGTCATGAGGCGTCTCGAAGAGGAAAGCGAGGCTCCGGCCTGGCGATGGCTCGGCGGATGCGGGATGGGAAGGCAGGTCGGCGAGCGCGCCCGCTAGCCCGAGGCGGCCAGTCGGCCCGACCAGTGTCCGGACACACGCAAGCGCTGCGCAGCCAGGCGCATGCGGGGCAAGGTCAGGAAAAACGTGTCGAGCAGGGCTGGGCGCATGGGATCGCAGGGCAGGCCAGTTGTTAAGAAGGCCTGAAGGGCTGAGATCTTAAATGCAAATCATTCTTCTTTGCAATCTTTCTTGGTGCCTGCCAGGCGAAGGGGCAACCGCGACGCCTGAGGCATCAGGCAGCTGCAGTCCCAAGGCAGAGATGCGTGGGAGATGCGCGTATCTGCGCTTGCTCGCCGGCCCAACAGCCGCGCTCCAGCCGGCCGTGCTCGCTGACATGGCAGGGGGGTGTTCCCATGCAGGGCGCGGAGCCGCGGACTCCGGGTGCGCATGCAGGACAGCGACCCACTGCAGATCAGCGCCGTGCGTGGCCTCCACTTACGGCTGCCGTATCTCGCGCGCGGATGCGGCCGCGGTCAGCGGTCGTCGCGGGTCCAGATGCCGCCGTGTTCGCGCTTGACCGGGAACTTGGGCACCGCGGTGTAGGCCGGTGCGCACAGCGGGCGGCCGTCGCGGATGTCGAAGCGGGCGCTGTGCAGCAGGCACTCGATGCTGCCTTCTACGGGGTCGAACGTGCCCGGCGACAATTCATAGTCTTCATGGCTGCAGCGGTCTTCCAGCGCGTACAGCTCGCCGTCGAGGTTGAAGATCACGATCGGGGCATCGGTTACCTCGTCCCAGACGGTCTGCAGCTCGCCGGGCAGCAGCGCCTCGCTGGCGCAGACAAAGGTCCAGGTGTCGCTCACAGCGCTGGGCCGCCGAGCGGTTTTTCCAGCACCTCGAAGCGCAGGTCCTGGCGCAGCGGCACGCCGAAACGCGCGTCGCCATACGGGAACGGCTTGGTGATGCCGGTGCGGCGGTAGCCGCGTCGCTCATAGAACGCGATCAGCTCGGCGCGAATGTCGATCACCGTCATGCGCATTACCGGCAGCTGCCACTCGCTGTGGGCGATACGCTCGGCCTCGGCCAGCAGCGTCTTGCCCAGCCCGCTGCCCTGCAGCGCGGGGTCGACCGCAAACATGCCGAAGTAGCCGGCACCCTGGTCGTCGGCGATATGCGCACAGGCCAGCAGGCGCCTGTCCTGTTCGACCAGCAGCACCAGGCTGCGATCGCGCAGCAGGTCCTCGCGCAGGACTGCAGGATCGATCCGCGCGCCGTCGAGAAAGTCGGCCTCGGTGGTCCAGCCCACCCGGCTGACATCACCGCGATAGGCCGAGGTCACCAGTGACACGAGGGCGTCGATATCGTCGACGGTGGCGGTACGGAAGGTGGTGGTCTGCATGGGAGCAGTTTAATCGGGAATCGGGAATCGGGAATCGGGAATCGGGAATCGGGAATCGGGAATCGGGAATCGGGAATCGGGAAAAGCGTTGCGCCGCTCGATGAGCTATTCCACGTGTCGAACCGCATCAGTCTGCGGGAGAGCCGTATTGTCGATTCTCCATTCCCGATTCCCGATTCCAATCAACCCAGCAGGCGACGCACCTTCACCAGCGCAGCAACGAAGCGCTCGATCTCGTCGTGCGTGTTGTAGAACGCCAGCGAGGCGCGGCAGGTGGCGGCGACGCCGTAGTACTGCAGCAGCGGGTGCGCGCAGTGCTGGCCCGAGCGCACCGCGACGCCTTCCAGGTCGAGCAGGGTGGCCAGGTCGTGGGCATGCGCGCCTTCGATCAGGAACGACACCACCGCGGCCTTGTCCGGCGTGGTGCCGAAGATGCGCAGGCCGTCGATGCGCTGCAGCTCCTCGGTGAAGTGCGCCAGCAGCTCGGCCTCGCGCGCTTCCACATGCGCCAGGCCGACCGACTCCAGGTAATCGACCGCGGAGCCCAGGCCGATGAATCCGGCGATGTTGGGCGTGCCGGCTTCGAACTTGTGCGGGGCATCATTGAACACCGTGCCCTCGAAACTCACTTCCTTGATCATCTCGCCGCCGCCCAGGAACGGCGGCATCGCCTGCAGGTGTTCGCGACGCGCCCACAGTGCGCCGGTACCGGTGGGCCCGCACATCTTGTGGCCGGTGATGGCGTAGAAATCGCAGCCGATGCCGGCCACGTCGATACGCCGATGCGGCGCCGCCTGCGAGCCATCCACCACGGTGACGATGCCGCGCTTGCGCGCCTCGCGGCAGATCTCGCGCACCGGATTGACCGTGCCCAGCACATTGGACACATGCGTGATCGCCAGCAGCTTGACCTGCGGCGTCATCGCCTTGCGCAAGGCATCCAGATCCAGCGCACCGTCCGGGGTGATCTCGGCCACGCGAATGGTGGCGCCGGTGCGTTGCGCCACCAGCTGCCACGGCACGATGTTGGCGTGGTGCTCCATGCGCGAGATCAGGATCACATCGCCGGCGCCCAGGCGCGGCAGTGCCCAGGAATAAGCGACCAGATTGATCGCAAAGGTCGTGCCGCTGCACAGCACCAGTTCGTCGGCGCGTACGTTGAGAAAGCGTGCCAGCTTGCTGCGCGCGCCTTCGAAGGCATCGGTGGCCTCGGTGCCCAGCGCATGCACTGCGCGGCTCACATTGGCGTTCTGGCGACGGTAGAACTCGTCGGTCGCGGCGATGACCTGCAGCGGCTTCTGCCCGGTGTTGGCGTTGTCGAAATAGATCAGCGGCTTGCCATGCACCTGCCGCATCAGCAACGGGAAATCCGAGCGCACGCGCTCCCAGTCCGGCGCGGCGAGGTGCGTGGTGGCGGGCGCGTTCATGCCACGCCTGCCGAGGTCAGTGCGCGATCCAACTGCAGCGCCAGCACCGCGCCCAGCGCGCTGGGCAGCATGCGCAGCGGCTCGTGGCAGAACGCGGCGCTCAGCAAGCGCTGCGCCTCGGCCTGCGGCAGGCCGCGCGAGCGCAGATAGAACAGGGCACTGTCGTCGAGCTGGCCGACGGTGGCGCCATGCGCGGCCTGCACTTCCTCGGCATCGATCACCAGCACCGGCTGGGTATCGATCTCGGCATTGGCCGACAGCAGCAGGTTCTTGTTCGACAGCCGCGCGTCGGTGCCGTCGGCGCCGGGACGGATGTTGATGCCGCCGTGGAAGACCACCCGGCTGCGATCGGCGCCCACGCCGCGCCAGACCAGCTCGCAGCTGGTGTCGCGGGCGATGTGCGCGATACCCAGGCGTGTATCGACATGGCGGCGGCCGTTGCCGAGCAGCACGCCATTGGCGGTGAGCTGGGCGTTGTTGCCTTCCAGGCGCACGTTGAGCTCGTGGCGCGACAGGTTGGAACCCAGTTCCAGATCCACACGCTGGTAGCGCGCATTGCGCGCCAGCACCGCGTCGGTGCGCAACAGCGACGTTGCGTGCGCACTGTCGGCCTGCACGCGCGCATGCGACAGCACCGCATCCTGGGCCAGATGGACATGCATCAGGCTGTTGTGAAGATGCGCGGCATCGCCGACATGCAGGTGATGCTCGACCACGTTCAGCGCCGCGCCGGCGCGCAGTTCGATCAGGTGACGGTGATGCCAGGACAGGTCGTGCTCGCCGGCCACGCCGATGAAGACCAGGTGCAGCGGCGCCTCGATCTGCGCGCCGCCCTGCACGCGCACCAGCACGCCTTCGTCGGCAAGCGCGGCATTGAGGCGCGCGAAGATTTCGTCGCGTCCCTCGAAACGGCGGCCAAGCAACTGCTGCGCGTCGTCGCCTGCGGCCAGCGACGCGGACAAGGTATCCAGCTGTACGCCGTCCGGCAGCGTCGACAGGTCGCTCAGTGCGTCGGACGGGCGGCCATTGACGAACACCAGCCGCGGCGACGGGATCTCGTCCAGCAACGCGGCGTCGATCAACGTCGGCACCAGCGGCGCGGGCTGGAAGCTGCGCCGCTCCAGCTGCCGCAGCGAGGTGTATTTCCAGGCTTCGGCGCGCGGGCCGGGCAGGCCGGTCTGCAGCGCGGCATCGAGCTCGGCGCGGCGAGCGTCGTTGCCGCTGAAGCCACGGGCGAGGGATTCCAGCAGGGCGCTCATCAGGCAGCCGCCTCGGGCACCACGCGGTCCTTGAGGAAGTGGTAGCCGTGCTTTTCAAGCTCCAGCGCCAGTTCCGGGCCGCCGCTCTGCACGATGCGGCCTTCGGCCAGGACATGCACCACGTCCGGGGTGATGTAGTCGAGCAGGCGCTGATAGTGGGTGATCACCAGAAACGAACGCTCCGGCGAGCGCAGCGCGTTGACGCCATCAGCCACGCTCTTGAGCGCGTCGATGTCCAGGCCCGAATCGGTCTCGTCCAGGATGGCGAGCTTGGGTTCGAGCACGGCCAGCTGGAAGATTTCGTTGCGCTTCTTCTCGCCACCGGAGAACCCTTCGTTGACGCCACGGTGCAGCAGCTCGTCCTTCAGATGCAGCACGGCCAGTTTCTGCCGCACCAGCTTGAGGAACTGCATCGAGTCCAGCTCGTCCTCGCCACGCGCCTTGCGCTGTGCATTGAGTGCCGCGCGCAGGAAGTAGGTGTTGTTGACGCCGGGGATTTCCACCGGGTACTGGAAGGCCAGGAACAGACCGGCCGCCGCGCGTTCTTCCGGCGGCAGCTCGAGCAGGTCCTTGCCTTCGAACTGCACGCTGCCGGCGCTGACCTCATAGCCGTCGCGCCCGGCCAGCACATTGCCCAGCGTGGACTTGCCGGCGCCGTTGGGCCCCATGATGGCGTGCACCTGGCCCGGCTGGATGTCCAGCGACAGGCCCTTGAGGATGTCTTTGCCGGCGATGCTGGCGTGGAGGTTGTTGATCGTAAGCATGGGAATAGGGAATCGAGAATAGGGAATGGGTAATGCGAGACGTTGGCGCGGCAAGGAGCAGGAAAGAGAACCAATACCGATTCTCCATTCCCCACTCCCCATTCCGTCGGCGTCAGCCGACGCTGCCTTCCAGCGAGACTTCCAGCAGCTTCTTGGCTTCCACCGCGAACTCCATCGGCAGCTCGCGGAACACCTGCTTGCAGAAGCCGTCGACGATCAGCGACACCGCGTCTTCCTGGCTGATGCCGCGCGCGCGGCAATAGAACAGCTGGTCGTCGCTGATCTTGGAGGTGGTGGCCTCGTGCTCGACGGTGGCGCCGGGGTTCTTCACCTCGATGTAGGGGAAGGTATGTGCGCCGCACTGCTTGCCGATCAACAACGAATCGCACTGGGTGTAATTGCGCGCGCCATCGGCATTGCGGTCCACCTTGACCAGGCCGCGATAGGTGTTCTGCCCGCGCCCGGCGCTGATGCCCTTGCTGACGATCTTGCTCTTGGTGCGCTTGCCGATGTGGATCATCTTGGTGCCGGTATCGGCCTGCTGACGGTGATGGGTCAGCGCCACCGAATGGAACTCGCCGACCGAATCGTCGCCGAGCAGCACGCAGGAGGGATACTTCCAGGTGATCGCCGAACCGGTTTCGACCTGGGTCCAGGTGACCTTGCTGCGCGCGCCGCGGCACTCGGCACGCTTGGTGACGAAGTTGTAGATGCCGCCACGGCCTTCCTCGTCGCCTGGATACCAGTTCTGCACAGTCGAATACTTGATCTCGGCATCTTCCAGCGTCACCAGCTCGACCACCGCCGCGTGCAACTGGTTCTCATCGCGCATCGGCGCGGTGCAGCCTTCCAGATACGACACATAGGCCTTGTCCTCGCACACGATCAAGGTGCGTTCGAACTGCCCGGTGTGGCCGGCGTTGATGCGGAAATAGGTGCTCAGTTCCATCGGGCAGCGCACGCCCTTCGGGATGAACACGAAGCTGCCATCGGAGAACACCGCCGAGTTGAGCGCGGCGAAATAGTTGTCGCCGACCGGCACCACGCTGCCCAGATACTGCTTAACGATCTCCGGGTGTTCCTTGATGGCCTCGGACATCGAGCAGAAGATCACGCCCTTTTCGGCCAGTTCCTTGCGGAACGTGGTGCCGACCGAGACCGAGTCGAACACCGCATCCACTGCCACGCCGGCCAGCCGGGCGCGCTCGTGCAACGGCACGCCGAGCTTGTCGTAGGTGTCGAGCAGTTCCTTGGGCACGTCGTCCAGAGAGGCGTACTTCGGGCCCTTGGGCGCGGAGTAATAGCTCAATGCCTGGAAATCGATCGGCGAAACCTTCAATTTCGCCCATTCCGGCATCGGCATCTTCAGCCAGTGCCGATACGCCTCAAGACGCCAGTCGGTCATCCATTGCGGCTCGTCTTTCTTGGCCGACAACGCACGGATGACGTCCTCGTCCAGGCCGGGCGGGAGCGAGTCCGATTCGATGTCGGTGATGAAGCCGGCGTCATAGCGTCGGCCCAACCGTTCGATAATTTCGGCATTCTGCGGGGGTGCAAGTTCGGTGGCCATCGGGCTGCCTACAGGGTCAGGTGGTCGCGACGCGTGCGGCGATGGAACGCCGACGGCCGTCGCCAGGGAGAGAGAGGGGCTGCAACATCTGGGCGAGCGTGACGCGACGCAATGCATCGCCAACCACGTCGTTGATCAGGCGCCAGTTGGAGCGCACCCCGCATGTCTGCGCGATGCCGCACTGGCTGTGGTCCTGGCTGCATTCGGTGATCGCCAGCGGGCCTTCCATCGCCTCGACGATCTCCACCAGCGTGATCTCGCTGGCCGCGCGCGCCAGGCGGTAGCCGCCATGCACGCCGCGCAGCCCTTCGACCAGGCCCGCCTGCGACAGCGGCTTGAGGATCTTGCTCACGGTCGGCGGTTCCAGGCCGGCCTGCTCGGCCAGTTCGCTGGCGCTGAGCACCTGCCCGCAGCGCGCTGCCAGGACGGTCAACACGACGGTGGCGTAATCGGTGAGTTTGGTGACGCGCAACATGAGAAGGCGATAACCTTAAAGCGGACCGAAATTGTACTCTTTCCGGCCGGGCAGGGCCAACAGCCCGGTTCAGCCGCCGGCAAGCGTGCGCCGTTGCGAGCGATGGTGCGCTTGTGCTTGGCGCATCGTCGCACTGCAGTCACAATGAGCGGCCCCATCACTGGACCCCTTCATGTCGCGCAAAGTTGCCGCCCGCAAGTCACGTATCCACGGCAATGGCATGTTCGCCCTCGCCGCGCTCCGCAAAGGCGAGCGCATCATCCAGTACAAGGG
Organism: Xanthomonas sp. CPBF 426; assembly: GCF_903989465.1. Classification (NCBI taxonomy): domain Bacteria; kingdom Pseudomonadati; phylum Pseudomonadota; class Gammaproteobacteria; order Lysobacterales; family Lysobacteraceae; genus Xanthomonas; species Xanthomonas sp. CPBF 426. The sequence continues at coordinate 3,194,884 of NZ_LR861805.1, read as the reverse complement.
GCGTTTGCGCACGCACGCGGAAGTGGATGCCGATGACACCGGCGATGTCGAAAGCGGGCATACCTTCCTGTTCACGCTCAGCGACGACTACGTGCTGGATGCCAACTACGAGGGCAATGTCGCGCGCTGGATCAACCACAGCTGCAATCCCAATTGCGAAGCGGTGATCGAAGAGGCCGAAGGCGACGACCGTAGCAAGGACAAGATCTTCATCGAGGCCAAACGCGCGATCAAGGCCGGCGAAGAGCTTACCTACAATTACGGCATCACGTTGGCCGAGCGGCATACGCCGCGTCTGAAGAAGATCTGGGCATGCCGCTGCGGGTCCAAGAACTGCACCGGCACCATGCTGCAGCCCAAGCGCTGAGTACGCGCGTGCGGCTGCCCGCACTGACGCGGCGCACACATCGGTTCACTCACGTGCAACAGCTGCACGACTAGCGTGCGGGCTTCTTTTCAGCAAGGAGTCCCCCATGTCTTATTCGCTCTCCGGCAAGACCATCGCCGTGCTGGCCACCGACGGCTTCGAACAGTCCGAACTGACTGAGCCCAAACGCCTGCTGGAATCCTGGGGTGCCAAGGTCGATGTGATCGCGCCCGGTGACGCCGCGCAGATTCGCGCCTGGGACAAGACCGACTGGGGCGATTCGGTGCCGGTGGACCAGCGGCTGGACCAGGCCAAGGTCGACACCTACGATGCGCTGGTGCTGCCGGGCGGTGTGCTCAACCCCGACACCTTGCGCGGCGACGCCAAGGCGATCGCATTCATCCAGGCCTTTGCCAGCGCAGACAAGCCGGTTGCCGCGATCTGCCACGGCCCGTGGCTGCTGGTGGAAAGCGATCTGGTGCGCGATCGCGACGTCACCTCGTGGTCGTCGGTCAAGACCGACCTGCGCAATGCCGGCGCACGCTGGCAGGATGCAGAGGTCGTTGTCGACGGGGCGCTGATCACCAGCCGCAAGCCAGACGATATCCCGGCCTTCACCGCCGCGGTGGCCAAGGCCCTGGCGGCCTGATCGCGTCGTTGCAATGGTGACGGCATGAAAGCAAAGGCCCGGCGTGGTGGCGCCGGGCCTTTGTCTTGTTCAAATAATGGTTCGCATGAGTTGGCGCAACGGCATGACGGCGTACGTCCATGCTGCGTCGCGACCGGTGCGAGGGCCTATTTCCCGGACAGTGCGGCTGCCGGCACCAGTTGCTCGATGTTTTGGTTGAAATTGACCGCGACGCGGCCGTTCTGGATGCCGACCGATTCCACCTGCACATTGCCCATCACCGCCGCGATGGCCGGGTCGATGCGATAGATCGGCTCCTTGCGCGCATAATCGGCCAGCCAGGCATTGAGCAGCTGGCGGGTGCTTTGGTCGAGTCGTGCGCCAGCGTTGGCCGGGCGGAAGTCATCGATGGTGGGTTGATCCAGGTAAAAGCCCTGCTTGGCGGTGTCGTAGCGCAGTGCGCTGGTCAAGGTCACATTGCCGACCGGTGCGGGCGCGCCGCCGGCAGTGGCCAGCGCCAGATCGAATACCATCTTGAGCCGGTCGCCCGGCGGCAGCGACAGCGCCGGATTGCTGACCGTCATCTCGACCAGGCCGCCCAACGCATCATGCGTCTGCGGGAAGCGGCCACCCAGGAACTGCTGCAGGTCGCTGCCCTGCACGCTGATCTGGTGCCCCTGGATCTGCGGCGTCGCCCACGCGCCGGTCGTCGGTAGCGCCAGAGCCAGGGCAAGCAGGGATCCGGCAAGCGAACGCAGTTTCATCGGGTGACTCCGGCAACAGGTGGAGATCACCTTAGTCGGTGCCGGTGAACCGTGGGTTAGCGCAACACCGGATGCAGGGTGGCCGAATAGATCTCCCACTCGTCGCTGCCGCTGCGCGGCTGCAGCCGGTAAGCGCCGGCCAGGCGTTGGGTGCCGGCCTCGGTGCGCACGATCAGCCGCACCGGCACTTCGATCAGGCGCGTGGGCTGCGCGTGGTCCAGTGCGATGGGCGGGTCGTTGTCGATGCGCATCGACTGGATGTTGGTGATGCTGCGCAGCGCCGCATCGTCCGGTACCGGCGCAGGGCGACCACCGCTCCACAGTGCATCGGCATCGCCACGTGCCGCGCCGGGCAAGGCGCCCAGATACCGCTGCACGGTTGCGCTTGCTTTGGCGAAGCTGGCGCGCGTGGCGGCATCGTCAAGGCTGGCATCGGTTGCGGGTCGTGCGGGCGCATCGACCTCGGTGGCGACTCCTGGCGTCTTGGTCGCCGCCATGACTTGCGAGGACGCTGCCGCGGCGGTTTCTTCGTCAGCGCTGCGATGACAACTGCAACCGGCGATGGCCGCTGCAAACATGACGATCCCCAACCCACGCATGGCGCATCTCCCGTCCCCGATGTGCGCAGTGTAGCGATCACCGCGGCGTCGGTCTCAGCTGCCGGGAGCCGGCTGCACGCGCTGCAGGCGCTCCAGCAACAACTGCAGTTTTGGCCGCAAGGCCTCCAGCGCATCGCTTGGCTGCGCGCGCGGGCGGGCGGCCAGGTCTTCCAGCAGCTGCGAACCGACGGTCAGTGCGGCACATTCGTCGCTGCTCAGATCGCGTCGCAGGTGCAGTTCCTCGAGCAACCGCATCCAGTCGGCACGCGAGCGCTGTTCGAATTCGATGGTGCAGCGATCGCTGCAGGGGCGGCCATCGCTCTCGATGGGCGTGACCGTAATGCGATAGCGTTTTCGGGACATGGAAAGGGCGTCGTTCCTTGGGCTGACTCCACCATAGGCGCAGCCAGCAACGGCCTCGATAGCGCGGGCCATGACGCAGTGTTCCAGCATGCTCACTGTGCCGGCTGTGGCACGGGTTTGCGCAGCAGCGGCAGCGGATCGTACGCACCGTTGCGCCCATAGACACCATAGTGCAGATGCGGCGGCGTGCCGCGCGCGTTGCCGGTGGTGCCGACCATGCCGAGCCGTGTGCCGGGCTCGACGACATCGCCAACGGCCAGGCCGGCGGCCCAATCGTCCAGGTGCGCATAGTAATGGCGTTCCATCGCCGGCCCGAGCACCCAGACCTGTTTGCCGCCCAGGCCTTGATCGCGGATGGCACTGACCACCCCGCGCGTTGCGGACAGCACCGGCGTGCCGCGCAGCGCGAAGATATCCACGCCGGCATGGCGTCGGTCGCGACCGCGCGGTGCGCCGAAGGTATCGGCGATGCGGCGCGCCTGCACCCCTTCGACCGGTACCGATAACTGCGCCGGTGGCGGCATGCGCGACAGCTCCCAGCTGGTGCGCAGTTGTTCGGCAATCGGCAATTGCCATGCCCAGCGCGCCGCCACACCCAGGACGCACAACAGCGCAATGGACACCAGCAGGCGGCGCAGGCGACGTGCAGGGCTGCGGGCTGCCGACGGCATCGGTGTGGATGGGCGGGGAGACGATGGATCGGTCACATGCACCTGCTGCGTTGCGAATCAGCGTGCAGGGTAGGCAAGTGCCGATGAGCGGCATGTGGGTGGTGACGCGGGCGGTCACGCGCGCAAAAAAAAGACGGCCCGCAGGCCGCCTTCGTGGCACCGGAGGCATGCTCGATTAGAGCGCGGCGTCCTTCAACTTCTTCAACAGGCGCGCCTTGACCTTGAAGCTGGCCGGCTTCGCTGCAAAGGTCTGCTCTTCCTTGGTGAACGGGTTGATGCCCTTGCGCTTCGGCTTGGCCGGCACGTGGACGCTGGTCAGCTTCAGCATGCCCGGCAGGGTGAACGAGCCGGCGCCCTTCTTGTTCAGCGAAGAATGGGCGGCCGTTTCCAGCGACGCCAGAACGGCGCGGACGTCCTTCGGAGCCAGCTGGGTGGATTCGGCAATGTGCGCGACCAGGCCGGTCTTGCTCAGCGCTTCCTTGATCGGCTTCGGCGCAGCGGACTTGGCAGCAGCGGCCTTGGCCGGCTTTGCGGTCTTGGTCGCGGCGACCTTTTTCACTGCCTTCTTGGGGGCAGCCTTCTTAGCGGCGGTTTTTGCCATGAGTTATGTGTTCCGTGATCGTTGGTGGTGTTGGGTCTGCCGACCCGGTCGGCAACGCGAAATGTAGGGCAACTGCTGCGCGCCGCCAATAGGCAAACGATGAAACAACCGAAAAAAAGCGTCTTTTGACGGGGATTCGTTCACCGCTGGCAGAAAACCCCCGCCAAAGCGCTGTCGAAGCGGCTGCAATGCGCATGGCGATGCGGTGTCTGGCGCACAGCAGCAGGTCCTTTGCGCGAAGGCATGTGTGCTTTTTTGCAGCGCGCTCGGTGCCGAGCGTCGCTCACGGTGTGCTGCCGGCGGTGGCGTTCGCTGCCGCGATCAGCGTTGCTGCGTGGCTACGCCTTGCAGGAGACGTCTGGCGTTGCCGGCGGTTGGTACGCGTACCCGAGGCCTTGTTCGATCCGTCGACCCGCTGCGTTCGCGCTGTTGCTGCCATGTGCGCCAGTCACGTGCGCCGGGTTTTTTCCTGCACCTGGCAGGCGCCGATGCGCGACGCGTCGTGACGGTTCCACCGCACAGTCGCCTTGGCACTCCCGCGCGCGGCACGGCCGGCCGCTGCGAGACATTCCTGCTTTGGATGATGTCCCGTCACCGGTCGACTAATCATTGGCCGCCGACAAGCTGCGGCCGCGTTCGGTCGCTGCGGCAATCGCCTGGGCGGTGAGCGCTTCGAACTGGCCGGCCTGAAAAGTCTCGATTGCCGCCTGCGTGGTGCCGTTGGGCGAGGTCACCCGGCGGCGGAGCAGCTCCGGTGCTTCGCCCGATTCGGTCAGCATGCGCGAGGCACCGAGCAGGGTCTGCAGCACCAGTGTGCGTGCGGTCTCGGCTGGCAGGCCTTGCGCACGCGCGGCGGCTTCCATCGCTTCGGCCAGCAGGAACACATAGGCCGGACCGCTGCCGGAGACCGCCGTCACCGCGTCCATCTGCGCTTCGTCGTCGATCCAGACGGTGACACCGGCGCTCTCCAGCAAGCCGGTTGCCTGCGCGCGTTGCTCGTCGGACACGCGGGAATTGGCATACAGCCCGGTGACGCCGGCACCGAGCAGCGCGGGCGTATTGGGCATCGCGCGCACCACCGCAAGGTTGCCGCCGGACCAGCGCTCCAGCTGCGGCGCGGTGATGCCGGCGGCGATGGACAGCAGCAACGGCTGTTGCGCCTGCGCAAGATCGGCCAGCTGCGCGCATACCGCCGGCAGCACCTGAGGCTTGACCGCCAGCACCCAGACGGCTGCGCCCTCCACCGCGCTGCGTGCCTGCTCCACGGCATGCACGCCGAAATCGCGCGCCAGCGCATCGCGCAGTTCGGCCACCGGCTCGGCGACGCGGATGCTGGCAGCGGGGACGCCTTGCCGGATCAGCCCGGCAATCAGGCTGCGCGCCATGTTGCCGCCACCGACGAACGCGGTGAGCGCAGCGGCAGCAGGCGAGGGCGCGGGGGCGGAGGGCAGAGTCATTGCGACACCTTAAATAAGAGGAAGCAGGATAAGAGGGCGCAGCGACGCTGCGCGCGGCTGACCGGAAAGCATGCTCAGGACGCTGCGGCAGCCGATGCCGCGCGTTCGCCGAACAAGGCAGTTCCCACCCGCACCATGGTCGCGCCAGCTGCGATCGCTTCGGCAAAATCCGAACTCATGCCCATCGACAAGGTATCCACCTGCGGATACCGGCGCTTGAGGCCTTCGAACAGGTTCTGCATGCGGGTAAACGCCGCCATGCGGCGCGCCTGCTCGGGAAACGGCGCGGGGATCGCCATCAGGCCGCGCAATTGCAGCTGCGGTTGCAGCGCGATGGCCGCGGCCAGGCCGTCGACCGCCTCCGGCGCGCAGCCGTGCTTGCTGTCCTCGTCGTCGATATTGACCTGGATCAGCACATTCAACGGGGCGCGATCGGCCGGCCGGTGCCTGGCCAGCGGCGCGATCAGCTTGGCGCGGTCCACGGTCTGCACCCAGTCGAACCACTGGCTGGCCAGTTCGGCCTTGTTGGATTGCAGGTGGCCGATCAGGTGCCACTCCAGGCCCAGCGCCTGCAGTTGGGCGATCTTGGTTTGCGCTTCCTGCACGTAGTTTTCGCCGAACGCCCGCTGGCCCTGCGCCGCCAGCGCGGCAACCGCATCCGCCGGCCGGGTCTTGGACACTGCCAGCAGGCGCACATCGGCGCACGCGTGCCGAGCCGCGGCGGCGTGGATGGCATCGAGAATCTGCTGCAGCGACGAAGCCGGCACGTGGCAATCCAGGCGGGAAAGGAACGCTATAGTGCCGCCCCCGGCAGCGTCCTTCCAGCCGGCTTGCCGAATCGGGCCGGCCAAGGACGCTGCACCGGCGCGCGGCGGTGCCGGGACCGGCCGCAGGCGTGGCGAGCCGGCAGTCGATGCCCGAGCCGGACCAGGCAAGGAGCGTGCCCGCACCGCAGCCCCAAACCAACGCCTTCAGGCCCGCCCGATGGTGCCGGCCTGAACCGGCCGCGCGCCGCTTCCCGCCGGCAGCCAGAACGCTATACTGCCGCTTGGGGAGTAACTTCCAATCGCAGCCTAGGGGAAAAGCAGCGCATGGATATCGCTGAACTATTGGCGTTTTCTGTCAAGAACAAGGCATCGGACCTGCATCTGTCGGCTGGCTTGCCGCCGATGATCCGTGTCGATGGCGATGTCCGTCGCATCAATATTCCGGCCCTGGACCACAAGCAGGTGCACGCGCTGGTCTACGACATCATGTCGGACAAGCAGCGTCGCGATTACGAGGAATTCCTCGAGGTCGACTTCTCGTTCGAGATCACGTCGCTGGCGCGCTTCCGCGTCAATGCCTTCAACCAGAACCGCGGCGCCGGTGCGGTGTTCCGTACCATTCCGTCCGAAGTGCTGACGCTGGAGGACCTGGGCTGCCCGCCGATCTTCCGCCAGCTGATCGACCAGCCGCAGGGCCTGATCCTGGTCACCGGCCCGACCGGTTCGGGCAAGTCGACCACGCTCGCCGGCATGATCGACTACATCAACAAGAACGAATACGGCCACATCCTCACCGTCGAGGATCCGATCGAATTCGTGCATACCTCGCAGAAGTGCCTGATCAACCAGCGCGAAGTGCACCGCGACACGCACGGCTTCAACGAGGCGCTGCGCTCGGCGCTGCGCGAAGACCCGGACATCATCCTGGTCGGCGAATTGCGCGACCTGGAAACCATCCGCCTGGCGTTGACCGCCGCCGAAACCGGCCACCTGGTGTTCGGCACCCTGCACACCAGCTCGGCGGCCAAGACCATCGACCGCATCATCGACGTGTTCCCGGCCGGCGAAAAGCCGATGGTGCGCTCGATGCTGTCCGAATCGCTGCGTGCGGTGATTTCGCAGGCGTTGCTCAAGAAAGTGGGCGGCGGGCGCACCGCCGCCTGGGAAATCATGGTCGGCACCCCGGCCATCCGTAACCTGATCCGCGAGGACAAGGTGGCGCAGATGTACTCCTCGATCCAGACCGGCCAGCAATACGGCATGCAGACGCTGGACCAGCATCTGCAGGACCTGGTCAAGCGCAGCCTGATCACGCGCAACCAGGCACGCGAATACGCCAAGGACAAGCGGATATTCGAGTGATTCGGGAATAGGGAGTCGGGAATGGGGAATCGCAACAGCAGGTTTCCTGACCGGTCCCGGCTCCCGGTTGCTGGCTTTCCCGATTCCCGATTCTCGATTTCCCATTCCCGGCTCCGAAGGAGCACGCCATGAGCACCATCGACTTCACCTCCTTCCTCAAGCTGATGGCGCACCAGAAGGCGTCGGATCTGTTCATCACCTCGGGGATGCCGCCGGCGATCAAGGTGCACGGCAAGATCAGTCCGATCACCCAGACGCCGCTGACCGCGCAACAGAGTCGCGACCTGGTGCTGAACGTGATGACGCCGTCGCAGCGCGAAGAATTCGAAAAGACCCACGAGTGCAATTTCGCCATCGGCGTGTCCGGGGTCGGGCGCTTTCGCGTGAGCTGCTTCTACCAGCGCAACCAGGTCGGCATGGTGCTGCGCCGGATCGAAACGCGCATTCCCACAGTGGAGGAGTTGAGCCTGCCGCCGGTGATCAAGACGCTGGCGATGACCAAGCGCGGGATCATCATCTTCGTCGGCGCCACCGGTACCGGTAAATCGACCTCGCTGGCGGCGATGATCGGTTACCGCAACCAGAATTCCACCGGGCACATCATCACCATCGAAGACCCGATCGAATTCGTGCACAAGCACGAGGGCTGCATCATCACCCAGCGCGAAGTCGGCATCGATACCGACAGCTGGGAGAACGCGCTGAAAAACACCCTGCGCCAGGCGCCGGACGTGATCATGATCGGCGAGGTGCGCACCCGCGAGGGCATGGATCACGCCGTGGCCTTTGCCGAAACCGGCCACCTGGTGCTGTGCACCCTGCACGCCAACAACGCCAACCAGGCGATGGATCGCATCATCAACTTCTTCCCGGAAGACCGGCGCAACCAGCTGTTGATGGATCTGTCGCTCAATCTCAAGGGCGTGGTCGCGCAGCAGCTGATTCCGACCCCGGATGGTCGCGGCCGGCGTGTGGCGATGGAGATCATGCTGGGCACGCCGCTGGTGCAGGACTACATCCGCGACGGCGAGATCCACAAGCTCAAGGAGATCATGAAGGAGTCCACCAACCTGGGCATGCGCACCTTCGATCAGAGCCTGTTCGAGCTGTACCAGGCCGGCGAAATCAGCTACGAAGACGCGCTGCGCTACGCCGACTCGCAGAACGAGGTGCGCCTGCGCATCAAGCTCTCGCAGGGCGGCGACGCCAAGACCCTGGCCCAGGGACTGGATGGCGTGGAGATCGCCGAGGTTCGTTGAGCAATTGCAGGCGTGCTGCCGTGGCCGGTGTGCGGGGCATGCGCGGAAGCAGGATGGCCTGCGCCGGGCGCGGCGTGTTGCTGACTGCAGCTGTCCGGTGCGCGATGCCAGCGGCGGATGGCGCCGCAGCGACACGGGCGCAGCGGAAGGCGCGGACGGTGTGATGTTTCAGATGTAACCAGGTGCGCCGATAGTGTCTAATATCCGCACCCCACCGCAGTGCCCAGCCCGTGAGCCTTCCCGATTCCGATCTCCGTCCGGAGCAAGAGCCGTTGCCCGACGACGGCACAGTGATGACGTCCGGTCCGTTGACGCCGCCACCGGATTCGGCCGGTACCAGCGCCGATGACCACGCGTATCACCACTCGGTGGCCGAGGATGCGCAAGGCATGGTGCTGGCGACGTTGGTGGCATCGCTGGGGCTGGCGATCTTTGCCAAGGGCGGCCTGATGATCGGTGGCATGGCCGGGGTGGCGTTCCTGCTGCACTACGCGTTGCACTGGAATTTCGGCCTGGTGTTCGTGCTGGTCAATCTGCCGTTCTATTGGTTGAGCGTGCGCCGCATGGGCTGGGAATTCACCTTGAAGACCTTCGCTGCGGTGGGCGCCTGCGGGGCCTTGACCGACCTGCTGCCTCGTTGGGCCGACTATGCGCACATGAGCACATTGTTTGCCGCAGTGGTGGGCGGTGCGTTGGCCGGGCTGGGCATTCTGTTCTTCATTCGCCACCGCGGCAGCCTCGGCGGCATCGGCATCCTGGCGGTGTATCTGCAGCGCGAGCGTGGCTGGAGTGCGGGCAAGGTGCAGATGAGTTTCGATGCGATACTCATGCTAGTCGCGTTCTTCGTGCTGACGCCGGACAAGGTACTGTATTCGGCCATTGGCGCGCTGATGCTGAGCCTGGTGCTGATGTTCAACCACCGGCCGCACCGCTACATGGGCGTGTGAGCGCGCAGCGGAATTACACGACCTCCTCGCGCGCCGGGCAGTCTGTGGGCAGGTCCAGTCGCTGCATCAGGCCGCGCGCATCGAACGGTGCGTGCACCTTCATGTCGTTGTCGAAATAGCAGTACACGTCGGGCCGCGCGCGCTTGCTGGCACGCGGCCCGACACGCTGCGCATCGGAGGGCTCACCGCCTGCTGCCCAGGCCGCGATCCGCTCGCCCCAGCGGTCCAGAGCGTGGTCGCTGTAGCCGCTGGCATACAGTTGCGCGTCGCCATGCAGCCGCAGGTAGACAAAGTCGGCAGTGACATCCTCCAGGTACGGAAACTTGCCTGCAGTGTCGGCCACCACCACGCCCACCTTGTGCTTGCGCAGCAGCTTCATGCAGGACGGGTCGCAGAAGCTGGAATGGCGCATTTCCAGCGCATGCCGTAGCGGGCGCTTGCGATCGACGCTCAAGGCCGTGCGCCCCTGCATCAAGGTGGTGTCGCGTTTGCGCGCCAGGGTGAGTGCCGCCTCGGTGTCGTGCGGCAGGTTGGAGAGAAATGCATCCAGCACCGCTGCGTCAAAGCGCAGGCTTGGCGGCAATTGCCACAGGATCGGCCCTAGCTTTGGCCCCAGCCGCAGTACGCCGGATGCAAAGAAGTTGGCCAGCGCCTGTTCGCAATCGCGCAGCCGCTTCATATGCGTGACAAACCGCGGTCCTTTGACCGCGAAGACGAAGTCGTCCGGCGTCTCGTCATGCCAGCTCTGGTAGCTCTCCGGCCGCTGCAGCGAATAGAACGAGCCATTGATTTCCACGCTGGGAAAACAGCGCCCGGCGTAGGCCAACTCGCGCCGCTGGGCCAGGCCAGTCGGGTAGAACGTGCCGCGCCAGCGTGCATAACGCCAGCCTGAAATGCCGATGCGGATGCTCATGTGCCGACCATGCCGCGACGGGTGTGCAGTGATCGTGGATGCTGCGGCAAGGCCGCGTCATCTAGTGCGCCGCGTGCGTGCGAGTGGATAAGCGGGACGGCATTGTCGAAACGATCGCGCCGCTGCAAGGCGGGCGCGGCCGGTGCGCGGAGTAGGCATGGAGCGCGCCCCGGTACCCGCCTGGTGCGCAATCACTGTCTGGCTGTACCTGTGGGCGTGGGCGGCTGCGCGGAAGCCATCGTTATGACCCGCAGCACTGTGATTTGGGTAAATAGACCGGTGCCGCCCACATAGGCGTCATCCAGCAGATCGCGTTGGCCGTCCTCGTCCAGGTCGATCAGGGTGTAGTGGTGGCTGCGGTTCTCGGAGAGATCGTCTGCTTCGCTGGTGGTGCGCGCGCGGTAGGCTTGCAGCGCGTGCCACTCGGCATCGGTGACGCCGGCCGGCTGCGTGGGTGACACCGCCTCGGATGGGTCTTCCGCCGGATCCGGGCTCGCAATGTCGAAGCTTTGCCCGCTGGTAGCGGCGTAGCGTTTCATCACGGTGTCGATGGGCGTGGGGTCGCTGGCCGGCACGGCGACAATGTCACGGCGCAACTGGTCCAGCACCTGCGTCAGCGAAAGCCCAGGCACCTTGTGCGCGTCTGCCTGCGGCACTGCCGCGGCGAAGGCAATCAGCAACCCGCCAATGCTCAGCGAGCAGCGCAGGCGAGAGGTGTGATGCGGTGTGGCCGCGGCACGGAGTGCTGGCGCCTCGCACGCGGCACGCAGGGTGTCGCTCACGCGCTGCGCATCCAGGGCGGCGACAGTGCCTGAATGTCCGCAAATACCGGGCACTCGGGATGGTGCGCGCCGGGCAGGTAGCCCAGGCTCATCAGGAATTCGCCAGTGATCTCGCCGCCGGTGAAGCGGAAGGTCTTCTTGAACAGCTTGACCCAGGCGGCTTTGTCGAGCGGGTGCTGCGCGTCCAGCCATTGCGCGAAGCTGCCGTGCGTGGCGCGCAGCTGCTGGATGACCTGCGCGTTGTGGATGGCCGCCAGCACCTTCAGCCGGTTGCGGATGATGCCGGCATCGCCGAGCAGCCGTGCGATGTCGCTCTCGCCATAGGCCGCCACCGTGTCCACGTCGAAGCCGCCGTAGGCGCGCTGGAAGTTGCCGCGCTTGCGCAGGATGGTTTCCCAGCTCAGCCCGGCCTGATTGATCTCCAGCACCAGGCGCTCGAACAGCTCGGACTCCTCGCGTTGCGGAAAGCCGTACTCGTGATCATGGTAATGGCCGTGGACCGGATGGCCTGGGGCGATGCTGCAGTAGCCGCTCATGAGATGCCTGTTGTTGATGGACCGGTTGTAGGTGGACCGGCTGTGAGTGGACCAAGGGCCGGCGCTGTGGCCGGGAATCCGATGCACGGCCACAGCGACCGAACAGCGACGCGTGGGTGGATAGATCGACTGCCGTACCGGAGCAGATCGATCGCGGTAAGGCACAGCCTGTAGGGCCGCTGCGCAGCCGCCAGCAATCTGAATGGGCCGGTCTTGCCTGCCGGACCATCGGTGGCGTCTGCAAGGTCCAAGTTCATCGTCACATCGGTAGTCCAATGACGTCCGCGTACAGCAAGTATGGCAGCGGCTCTGCGCGCGGCGAAGCGAACGGCTAGAATGCGGCCATGTCCGTTTTGCCCACGCCTCTGGCCAACCAACTGCTGATCGCGCTTCCGGCGCTGTCCGATCCCACCTTTTCGCGTAGCGTCGCGCTGATCTGCCAGCACGACGAGAACGGCGCCATGGGCGTACTGGTCAACCGGCCCTCCGAGTACACCCTGGGCGAGGTCCTGTCGCAGATGGGCATCGACACCGTCGACGACCACCTGCGTGAGCAGGTCGTGCTCAGCGGCGGGCCGGTGCACCCGGAACGCGGTTTCGTCATCCACGACGATGCGCGCAACTGGGATTCCAGCCTGGAAGTGGGGCAGGGCGTGTACCTGACCACCTCGCGCGACATCCTCGAAGCCATGGCGGCCGGCGAAGGCCCGCGCAATGCGCTGGTGGCGCTGGGCTGTGCCGGCTGGGGCGCGGGGCAACTGGAATTCGAACTGGGCGAGAACAGCTGGCTGACCGCGCCGTCGGATGCCAATGTGCTGTTCGCCACCGCGCTGGAAGATCGCTGGCAGACCGCTGCCGGGCGCATCGGCGTGGATCTGTTCCGGCTGACGGATTATTCCGGGCATGCCTGAGGCGGGCGCGATCCGCCCCGATGGCACGGTGCTGGGCTTCGACGTGGGGTCGCGCCGGATCGGCGTGGCGGTCGGTACCGCATTGGGCGCCGGTGCGCGTGCAGTGGCGGTCATTCCTGTGCATGCGAATGGCCCGGACTGGGTCGCGCTGGACCGCGTGCACAAGGAATGGCGCCCCGACGGCCTGGTGGTCGGCGACCCGCTGACCCTGGACGACAAGGATCAACCCGCACGCAAGCGCGCACATGCCTTTGCCCGCCAACTGCGCGAGCGCTATGCGCTGCCGGTGGTACTGATCGACGAGCGCTCCAGTTCGGTCGAAGCCGCGCAGCGCTTCGCGCGCGAGCGCGCCGACGGGCGCAAGCGCCGCCGCGATGCCGAGGCGCTGGACGCGATGGCGGCCGCGGTGATCGTCGAACGCTGGTTGGCCGCGCCCGACCAAGCCACCCTTCTTCCCTGACACTCCCGACCTGCGATGACCACCATGCAACTCGATTCGGACGGACGCCTGCGCCACCTGCTCACCCTGGAAGGACTGCCGCGCACCACGCTGCTGCAACTGCTCGATCGTGCCGGCCAGATCCGCGACGCGGCTGTGGGGCGCGTGGGCAAGCGCAGCGTGCTCGCCGGCACCGCGGTGTGCACGCTGTTCTTTGAACCGTCCACGCGTACACGCAGCTCGTTCCACCTGGCTGCGCAGCGGCTGGGCGCGGATGTACTCAATTTCGATGCCTCGACCTCCTCGACCCGCAAGGGCGAGACCGCGCGCGACACCTTGAAGAACCTCGAGGCGATGGGCGTGCGCGGCTTTGTGGTGCGCCATCCCGACGACGGTGCGGTGGAAGCGCTGGCCGCAGCCGCAGGCGAGGGCACCGCGCTGATCAATGCCGGTGACGGCCGCAGTGCGCATCCCACCCAGGGCCTGCTCGACATGCTCACCCTGCGCCAGGCCAAGGGCACCGATTTTTCCAAGCTCAAGGTGGTGATTGTCGGCGACGTGAAGCACTCACGCGTGGCGCGCTCGGACCTGCATGCACTGCGCACGCTGGGTGCCGGCGAGATCCGCGTCTGCGGGCCGGCCAGCCTGCTGCCCGACGACGACATGCTGGACGGTTGCGTGGTCGGCCAGGACTTCGACGCCATGCTGGACGGTGCCGACGCCTTGATGATGCTGCGCCTGCAGCGCGAGCGCATGGAAGAAGGCCTGGTGCCGTCGCTGGAGCAGTATCACGCCGACTACGGACTCACCCGCGAGCGCCTGGCACGCGCCGGCCGTGATGCCGCCGTGCTGCATCCGGGCCCGATCAACCGCGGTGTGGAAATCACCGACGAAGTCGCCGACGGCGCGCAATCGTGCGTGCTGCGCCAGGTCGCCAACGGCGTGGCGGTACGCATGGCCGTACTGGAAACCCTGCTAGGTTGAGCCAGCCCGGCGACGCGACCGCGCATCCACAATGCGGTCGCGGCCGCCGCCGGCCGAGCGTCTTCGCGCAGACGCTCGCAAAGCCCTTGCCATCAGAACGCGCACGCGGCCTGCTCTTACGATTCCCGATTCCCGATTCCCGATTCCCGACTCCCGACTCCCGACTCCCGAATCCCGAATCCCGGCACCACGCCATAACATCCACTCGCCTATCGTGACCGCTCCTTTCATCGCAGGAGATCGCAATGGGTATTTCACGTCACGCCACCGCTCACTGGGAAGGCGACCTCAAGACCGGCAAGGGCCAGCTCAGCACACCGCAGAGCGGGCTGATGGACAAGACCCGCTACGCCTTCAGCAGCCGCTTCGGCGACGAGAAGGGCACCAACCCGGAAGAACTGATCGCCGCCGCGCATGCCGGCTGCTTCACCATGGCGCTGTCCGCTCAGCTGAGCGAAGCAGGCTTTCCGCCGATCTCGCTGGACACGCGTGCAGACGTGGACCTGTCGATGGAAGGCGGCCCGCAGCTGTCGCAGATCCGCCTCAAGCTCACCGCCGTGGTGCCGGGGATCGACGAAGCCAAGTTCCGCGAGCTGGCCGACACCGCCAAGAAGAACTGCCCGGTGTCCAAGGCGCTGAGCGCGGTGCCGATCAGCCTGGAAAGCGAGTTTTCCAACCAGGCGTGATCCCTGTGCGTGCGCCGGCGATGGTGGCCGGCGTACGCAGCTGGCGGCGACCTGAATAGGGCTTTGCAGGGGCGGTTCGGTTCAGGGCGGTTTCACTGGCGCAGGCCGAGCATCGGCTGCGTGTCCTCCCTGTGAAGCTGCTGCAATGAAAACTCTCGTGCTTGGTGCTCTGGTGGTGGGTCTGGCCGTTGCAGGCAATGCAACCGCGCAGCGCTATGACGGCGGCTACAACGGACGTGGCAACTACGAGGATGGTCGCTACGAATACGCGCGGGTGGTGCGCGTAGACCCGATCATCGTGACCGATACGTACAACGAGCGCAGCAGCGAACGCTGCTACAACCGCCCGGCCGACGGCTACTACACCAGCAACGATGGTTACTACCGCGATGGTGGCAGCTACGGCCAGGCCGGCGTGTCCAATCGCGGGGTGGCCAGCGTGATCGGCGGAATCGCCGGTGCGGTGCTCGGCAGCCAGGTCGGTGGCGGCAATGGCCGTCTGGTCGGTACCGCCGTCGGCACCATGGCCGGTGTCGCGGCAGGCCGTTCGATCTACGAAGCCAATAACCGCAACTACCAGGGCAATGTCAGCGTCTGCGAGCCGGTGTCCTACCGCCGCGAACGCGATCGTGTCGATGGCTACGACGTGACGTACGAATACGCGGGCCGCACCTATCACACGCGTAGCGACTACAACCCGGGCGATCGCATCCGCGTGCGCGTGGACGTGCGTCCCGACTGAGCGCCGCGGCATCGCGCCGTGCTCGGGCGATCTCTATCAGCCGCTTGAATGACGAAAACGCTGTGGGAGTCCACAGCGTTTTTCGTTTCGACCCAGGCGCGCGTCAGCCGCAGGATCAGGCGGCGATCACGCCCAATCCAGCGTGCCGCGAATCACCGTCTGCACCTGGCCGCCCGACCACACGTCACCATTGGCATCGATGCGCAATTCCAGCAGGGCGTCGAAGCCGATCTCGCGGCCCTGGCTGACCACATACCGGCGTTCCTTGCCGGGCAATGCGTTGCGACTGTCCAGCCAGGCGGCAAGCACCGCATTGGCCGCGCCGGAGGCGGCATCTTCGAAGCGCCGGCCATTGCCGACGAAGGCGCGCACCGCCAGATCGTAGGCGCCGGGCGCTGCGGCGCCGGCATAGGCGAACACGCCCATGCTGCCGGTGGATTCGGCCAGCGCGGCGATCGCCTCCCAATCAGGCTGCAGGCCGCGCAGTGCCGCTTCGCTGGCCAGTTCCACCACCCACCAGGTGCGGCCGCCGTCCATCAGCGCGGGCGGCAGCCCGCCGAGGGGCCAGCCGCGCAATGCATCGCGCAGGCGCGGGTCGTCGGCCTGCACCTTCTCGGCCACGCGCGCGCGCGGGGTGCGGATGGCGATGCTGCGGTGACCTGCGATCTGCTCCACGCGCAGCGGCAACTGGCCGGCGATGCCGTCCTGGATCAGCACGCCGTCGTCGGGCGCGGCCAGGCCGGCCTCCAGCACCGCATGTGCGGTGCCCACGCTGGGGTGGCCGGCAAACGGCACTTCCTTTTGTGGCGAAAACATCCGCAGCCGATAACTGCTGTGCGCGTCCGGCGCCGCAAACACGAAGGTGGTTTCCGGCAGCTTGGTCCAGCGTGCGATGGCCTGCATCGCGGCATCGTCCAGGCCTTCGGCATCCAGCACCACTGCCAGCGGGTTGCCGCTGCCGGGGCGGGCGGAGAACACATCCAGTTGCAGGAAGCGGCGGGTGGTCATGGTGGCGGATCCGCGAACAGGGCGCGGCAGCTTACCAATCGATGCGGCCTTCGATCACTTGCCTGGTCGTTCCGCCGATCCAGACCTCGCCTTGGTGATCCACCTCCACGTGGACGCGGCCGTCGCGGCCGACCTCGCGGCCCTGGCTGGCGACATAGCGCGACGCCTCGCCCGGCACGCGTCCCTGGCCGTGCAGGCGCGCGGCAATGCAGGCGTTGGCGCTACCGGTGACCGGATCTTCCGCAATGCCGTCGCCGGGGCAGAAGGCGCGTACCACCAGGTCCGCGTCGCCATTGGCCTGCGGCGCGTAGATGGCCAGGCCGGTGGCCGCGCTGGCCTGGGTCAGGCGGGTGATGGCGGCCAGATCGGGCAGCGCCTCGCGTACCGCCTGCGCGTCGGCCAGTTCCAGCAGCCACCAGCCGGGGCCGTTGTTCCAGAGGGTGGCCGGGTGGTCGGCCACGCGCAGACCCGCGCAGGCATCGCGTAACGCCGCGGCATGGATCGCGCCGGTCTCGATCGCTTGCGCACGCGGTGCCTGCAGCCGCACCAGCAGGGCGCCATGCCGGTCGATCACCTGCACCGGCAGCACGCCCGCCGCACATTGCTGGCGCATCCGGCCGTCCGGCTTGAACGCCACCAGCCCGTGGGTTGCCGCCGCCCATGCGGCGCCGACGCTGGGGTGGCCGGCAAACGGCAACTCGGCGCGCGGGGTGAAGATGCGGATGTGGTAATCCGCATCGGGCGCGCTGACCGGCAGGAAAAAAATCGTCTCCGACAGGTTCAGCCACGCGGCGATCTGCTGCATCTGCTCCGACGACAACGCCTGCGCGTTGAGCACCACGCCCAACGGATTGCCGTTGCCGTGCTGGCCGCCGAAGACATCCAGTTGCAGGTAGCGGTGCTTGCTCATGGGGCATGGATCTCGGTCGATGGAAGGCGCGTGGATGGTTGCAGCGCAAACCGTTGCGGTGATGGAAGCGGCCGCCGGCAGGCTGTGACCGCACGCGGGGTCATGCGGGCGACATTGGCAGTAGAATCGGAGGTTCCGCCCGGCGTACCGGGCGTTTTCCCCCTCATCCTAAACGCCTATCTCCATGTCAGCTCCCCACTCTACCGATCGTTGGATCGTCCTCAAGTTCGGCGGCACCTCGGTGTCGCGTCGTCATCGCTGGGACACGATTGGAAAACTGGCGGGCAAACGGGCCGAGGAAACCGGTGGCCGTGTGCTGGTGGTGGTGTCTGCATTGTCGGGCGTGACCAACGAACTCACCGCGATCGCCGATGGCGCCGCCGACAGCGCGCAGCGCGTGGCCGCGCTGGAGCAGCGTCACCGCCAGTTCCTGGCCGAGCTGGAGCTGGATGCCGATGCGGTGCTGGGCGAGCGCCTGGCCGCCTTGCATGCCTTGGTCGGCGACGCGCGCGCGGCCGCGCGCACGCTGGACTGGCAGGCCGAGGTGCTGGGGCAGGGCGAGTTGCTGTCTTCCACCATCGGTGCGGCGTACCTGCATGCCAGTGGCCTGGACATGGGCTGGCTGGATGCGCGCCAGTGGCTGTCGGCGCTGCCGCCGCAGCCCAATCAGAGCGAATGGTCCAAGCGCCTGTCGGTGTCCTGCCAATGGCAGTCCGACGCCCACTGGCGCGCGCGTTTCGATGCGCAGCCCACCCGCCTGTTGATCACCCAGGGCTTCATTTCGCGGCACGCCGATGGCGGCACCGCGATCCTGGGGCGTGGCGGTTCGGATACCTCGGCGGCGTATTTCGGTGCGCTGCTCGGCGCCAGCCGCGTGGAAATCTGGACCGACGTGCCCGGCATGTTCAGCGCCAATCCCAAGGAAGTGCCGGACGCGCGGCTGCTGACCCGCCTGGACTATTACGAAGCGCAGGAAATCGCCACCACCGGCGCCAAGGTGCTGCACCCGCGCTCGATCAAGCCATGCCGCGATTCCGGCGTGCCGATGGCGATCCTGGATACCGAGCGCCCCGATCTGCCGGGCACCAGCATCGACGGCAATGCCGAGCCGGTGCCGGGCGTCAAGGCGATCAGCCGGCGCAACGGCATCGTGCTGGTGTCGATGGAAGGCATCGGCATGTGGCAGCAGGTGGGCTTCCTGGCCGATGTGTTTACGCTGTTCAAGAAGCACGGCCTGTCGGTGGACCTGATCGGTTCGGCCGAGACCAATGTCACCGTGTCGCTGGACCCGTCCGAGAACCTGGTCAACACCGATGTGCTGGCAGCGTTGTCGGCCGATCTGTCGCAGATCTGCAAGGTCAAGATCATCGTGCCGTGTGCGGCGATCACCCTGGTCGGGCGCGGCATGCGCTCGCTGCTGCACAAGCTCTCCGACGTGTGGGCCACGTTCGGGCAGGAGCGCGTGCACATGATCTCGCAGTCGTCCAACGACCTGAATCTGACCTTCGTCATCGACGAAGCCGATGCCGATGGCCTGCTGCCGATCCTGCATGCGGAACTGATCGACAGCGGCGCGATGCCGGTGAGCGAAGGCGAGGTGTTCGGGCCGCGCTGGCGCGAGATCATCGGCTCGGTGCGCCCGCGGCCCACGCCGTGGTGGCATGCCGAGCGCGCGCACCTGCTGACACTGTCCAAGGCCGGCACGCCGCGTTACGTCTATCACCTGCCCACGGTGCGGGCGCGGGCGCAGGCGCTGGCGCAGATCGCGGCGGTGGATCAGCGTTATTACGCAATCAAGGCCAATGCGCATCCGGCGATCCTGATGGCGCTGGAACAGGCCGGGTTCGGCCTGGAATGCGTCTCGCACGGCGAGCTGCGCCGCGTGTTCGACACCTTGCCCGAGCTGTCGCCGCGGCGCGTGCTGTTCACGCCGAGCTTCGCGCCCAAGGCCGAATACGAAGCGGGATTTGCGCTGGGCGTGACCGTCACCGTGGACAACGTCGAAGCATTGCGGCGCTGGCCGGAGGTGTTCCGCGGCCGCAACGTGTGGCTGCGCATCGACCTGGGTCACGGCGACGGGCACCACGAGAAGGTCAACACCGGCGGCAAGGCGTCCAAGTTCGGCTTGTCGTCCACGCGCGTGGATGAGTTCGTGGAGGTGGCGCGCACGCTCGAGGTCACCATCACCGGCGTGCATGCGCACCTGGGCAGTGGCGTGGAGACCGGCGAACACTGGCGGATGATGTACGACGAACTGGCCGGCTTTGCGCGCCGCATCGGCACGGTGGAGACCATCGACATCGGTGGCGGCCTGCCGATTCCCTACAGCGCCGAGGACGAGCCGTTCGACCTGGAGGTGTGGGCCAAGGGCCTGGCCGAGGTCAAGGCGGTGCATCCGGGCTATCGCCTGGCGATCGAGCCGGGCCGCTACCTGGTGGCCGAAGCCGGCGTGCTGCTGGCGCAGGTGACCCAGGTGATCGAAAAGGATGGCGTGCAGCGCGTGGGCCTGGATGCGGGCATGAACACGCTGATCCGCCCGGCCTTGTACGACGCCTGGCACGACATCGAGAACCTCAGCCAGCTCGATGCGCCGGCCGATGGCAGCTTCGATATCGTCGGGCCGATCTGCGAATCCTCCGACGTGTTCGGCAAGCGCCGTCGTCTGCCTGCCGCCACCGCACCGGGCGATGTGATGCTGGTGGCTGATGCCGGTGCCTACGGCTACTCGATGGCCAGCACTTACAACCAGCGCGAATTGCCGCGCGAAGAGGTGATCGATGCGCCCGCAGGCTGAGTTCGTTGCGCTCAGTACGCTGGCCGGTGGCGGTGCGATCGTGTTCGCCACCGCGCTCCAGCAACTGAGCCTGGGCATGCCGTGGAGCGACACCTTCAAATGGGCGCTGCCCGCGTTGGTCGCCGCCGGTATCGGCGCATGGCTGGCCGGGCGTTGGCAACATCGACGCGATGCGCGGGCTCCGGCGCGCCGCAGTGGCGGGATGGCGGTGCGCACGGTGCTGTTGAGCGCGCTGAGTTATGTGCCGGTGGTGGCGCTGTATCTCGCAGTCGCCTTCGCGGTGTCCGGCGATGCGACAGCCGCACGCCTGGATGTGCTGGTGCTGGCGGTGCTGTTCGGTTGCCTGCCGCTGCTGTGGGCCGTGGTGCCGTTTTCCATGATTGAATATGTCCTGTGCCGGCGTTATCTGCGTCGCGTACGTGTTCCTGCAGGTAGTCCATGAGCGCTTTCGACAAACACCAGATCTCCACCTTCCGTTTCGTGCGTTGCGCACTCGACGCACAGACCGGCGTGGCGACGCTGGTGTATGCCTTCGACCAAGGGCCGGAACTGGTCGAGACCGTCGCGGTGCCGGGTGCACCCTTTGCGCTGGACGGCGCGCATGCCGCTGCGGTGCAACAGGCGCTGCGCCTGCTGCACCTCATCGCCGGCGTCAGCTATTTCAAGGCGGCGGTACCGCCGACCATCCAGATCGACGATTACGCCATCGACGCGGACACCGCCGCGCTGGTGGAAAGCGTCTACCTGCACGGCCTGGGCGAGTTCGCCTACCGCAATGGCTTGAACCTGCACGGCAGGATCCGCTTCCCGGTGGCCGCACCGGCAACTGCCGACGCGCCAGCGCTGGGCCTGCGTGAGCATGCGTTGGTGGCGATCGGCGGCGGCAAGGATTCGCTGGTCAGCATCGAAGCCCTGCGGCATGCCGGCATCGACCAGACGGTGAGCTGGATCGGCGGCTCGCAGCTGATCCGTGCCTGCGCCGAGCGCACCGGTCTGCCGGTGCTCAATATCGGCCGCGTGCTGGCGCCGGAATTGTTCGAGCTCAATCGCCAGGGCGCGTGGAACGGGCATATCCCGGTCACCGCGGTGAACTCGGCCATCCTGGTGCTGTCCGCCTTGCTCAATGGCGTGGACCAGGTGGTGTTTTCCAACGAGCGTTCGGCCAGTTACGGCAGCCAGATTCCCGGCACCGGCGAGGTCAATCACCAGTGGTCCAAGGGCTGGGCGTTCGAGCAGGCATTCGGCGACTACGTGCAGCGGCATGTGGCGGCCGACCTGCGCTATTACTCGTTGCTGCGGCCGTTGTCGGAGCTGGCGGTGGCGCGCCAGTTCGCCAAGACCGACCACTACGACGCGCATTTTTCCAGCTGCAACCGCAACTTCCACATCATGGGCGAGCGCCCGGTGCATCGCTGGTGCGGGGTCTGCCCGAAGTGCCATTTCGTGTTCCTGGCGTTGGCACCGTTCATGCCCAAGACGCGCCTGGTCAACATCTTCGGGCGCAATCTGCTCGACGATGCAAGCCAGGCCGGCGGCTACGATGCGCTGCTGGAATTCCAGGACCACAAGCCGTTCGAATGCGTGGGCGAAGGCCGCGAATCGCGCGCGGCAATGGCGGCGCTGGCCGGCCGTGCCGAATGGAAGGAAGACGCGCTGGTGCTGCGTTTCATCCGCGAGATCCAGCCGCAGCTGGACCAGCAGGAATTGCAGCTGGAGCCGTTGCTGGCCATCGACGGCGAGCACCGGATTCCGTCGGCGCTGTGGGAGCGCGTGCGTGCGAATTTCGCAGCTTGAGGGCAAGGCGGTTGCGTTATGGGGTTGGGGGCGCGAAGGACGCGCCGCGTATCGCGCCTTGCGCGCCGCGTTGCCGACGCAAACGCTGACGGTGTTCTGCAACGCCGACGAAGCGCGCGAGCTCGAGACGCTGGCCGATGCTGCGTTGCATGTGGAAACCGAGGCCAGCGCGCAGGCGCTGGGCCGGTTCGAGGTGGTGGTGAAATCGCCCGGCATCAGCCCGTATCGCCCCGAGGCGCATACCGCGGCAACCGTGCACGGCACGCAGTTCATCGGCGGCACCGCGTTGTGGTTTGCCGAGCATGCGCAGCCAGATGGCGTGGTGCCGGGCGCCATCTGCGTCACCGGCACCAAAGGCAAGAGCACCACCACCGCGCTGCTGGCGCATCTGCTGCGTGCGGCCGGCCATCGCACTGCGCTGGTCGGCAACATCGGCCAGCCCTTGCTGGAAGTGCTGGCACCGCAACCGCCGCCGACATATTGGGCGATCGAGTTGTCCAGCTACCAGACCGGCGAGGTGGGGCGCAGCGGCGCGCGTCCGGAATTGGCGCTGGTGCTGAACCTGTTTCCCGAGCATCTGGACTGGCATGGCGACGAGGCGCGCTATGTGCGCGACAAGCTGGCGCTGGTCACCGAAGGCCGCCCGCGCATTGCCTTGCTCAATGCCGCCGATCCGCATCTGACCCAGTTGCAGTTGCCCGACAGCCAGGTGCGTTGGTTCAACCATCCCGATGGCTGGCACCTGCGCGGCGATGTGGTGTATCGCGGCGAGCAGCCGGTGTTCGACACCACCAACGTGCCGCTGCCCGGCGAACACAATCGGCGCAACCTATGCGCGGTGCTGGCAGCGGTGGAAGCCCTGGGGCTGGACGCTGCGGCGCTGGCACCGGCCGCAGCGAGCTTCCGCCCGTTGCCAAACCGCCTGCAGCTGCTCGGCAGCGTGGACGGCATCAGCTACGTCAACGACTCGATCAGCACCACGCCGCATGCGTCACTTGCGGCGCTGGCCTGCTTTGCGCAGCGTCGTGTGGCCTTGCTGGTGGGTGGGCACGATCGTGGGCTGGACTGGCAGGAGTTTGCCGCGCAGATGGCGCAGAAAGCGCCGCTGGAAATCGTCACCATGGGGGCGAACGGGCCGCGGATCCATGCGTTGCTGGCCCCGCTGGCCGAGAGCGGCCGCTTCGGCCTGCATGCGGCCGCCGACCTGGAACATGCCGTGCGGCTGGCAAGCGAGGCGCTGGGCGAGCAGGGCGGTGTGGTGCTGCTGTCGCCGGGGGCGCCCAGCTTCGGCGCGTACAGCGACTACGTCGCGCGCGGCCGCCATTTTGCGCAGCTGACCGGGTTCGACCCGGCGATGATCAGCGCGATTCCGGGCCTGGGCGTGCAGTAGCGCTGCAATGACCGCGCCGGTCGATGGCGGTCATTCGCCTCGAGTTTTCGATCGCGGCTGCAGGCCGCCGACGCAACCGCTCTGCCGTCGCGGGCGATGACCCGGCCTGCACGGCAACAGCGCCTACACTCGCCGGACCTTCCCGGGAGCAGGCACATGCACAAGCAATGGAGATGGCGTGGCGTTGGGGTGTTCGGTGTCCTGGCGTCGCTGGCGTTGCCCGCCGCCGCTGCGATGCAGGCCAAGCCGCTGGAATGGACGATCGGCAAGGACACCTTCAGCGGCGTGCTGGTCTACGACGATGCCGGTGCCGCCAGGCGCCCAGGCCTGGTGATGGTGCCGAACTGGCGCGGGGTCAACGATTCGGCAGTCACCAAGGCCAGGCAACTGGCCGGCGACGACTACGTGGTGCTGGTTGCCGACGTCTACGGCAAGGGCAGGCGTCCGGCCAACGACAGCGAGGCCGGGCAGTTTGCCGGTGCGCTGAAGAAGGACCCGCAGACGCTGCGCGCCCGCGCGCTGAAAGCAGTGGACGTGCTCAAGGCGCAGGCCGGCAAGGCACCGCTGGATGCATCGCGGATCGGTGCGGTGGGCTTCTGCTTCGGCGGCACCACGGTGCTGGAACTGGTGCGCGCGGGCGCCCAGCTGGCCGGTGTGGTCAGCCTGCACGGCGGTATCGCCACACCCAGCCCGGCGGCCGCCGGTTCGGCCAGGACACCGCTGCTGGTGCTCAACGGCGCCGACGACAAGAGCGTGACCAAGGCGGACATCGCCGCGTTCGAAACCGAGATGACTGCTGCCGGCGCGGACTGGCAGTTCGTCAACTTCAGTGGGGCCGTGCATTGCTTTG
The DNA here is from genome assembly GCF_903989465.1 of Xanthomonas sp. CPBF 426. Taxonomy (NCBI): domain Bacteria; kingdom Pseudomonadati; phylum Pseudomonadota; class Gammaproteobacteria; order Lysobacterales; family Lysobacteraceae; genus Xanthomonas; species Xanthomonas sp. CPBF 426. Next base: position 3,170,360 of record NZ_LR861805.1, on the reverse strand, counting down.
CCGAAGCCGATGCCAACAGCCCGCCAGGCTGCCTGTACAACCCGCGTGCGGCGACGCGCGCATACCGCATGCTGGGCGACTTCTTCGATGAGCGGTTTGGTCGATAGCAGCGAGTGGTGATTCGGGATTCGGGATTCGCAACAGCGTGGTCCCGTTCTTCGAATCTTCCTGTGAGCCAGTGCTCAGGGCTTTGGGCTGAGCGTCGTTGCGCCATCGCATGCCGGGAGTCGTAAAAGCACAAGCAAGCCGCTTTTGCGAATCCCCAATCCCAAATGCCCACTTCCGTCCGGGGCGTCCAGCCCCGGATCAGTGCGTACGTTCGACCGCGTAGCGAGCCAGGCCGCGCAATGCGGCGACCGCCGGGCTGGCGGGCAGGGTGTCCAGCGCCTGTTCGGCGGCGGCTGCGTATTCGGCGGCGCGCTGGCGGCTGTAGTCCAGTCCGCCGGTGGCGTGGATGGCGGCCAATACTTCCGGCATCGCGGCTGCATCGCCTTGTTCGACGATCTGGCGCAGCCGCTCCCGGGTGCCCGCATCCGAGTGCGCCATGGCGTGGATCAGCGGCAGGGTCGCCTTGCCTTCGGCCAGGTCGTCGCCGAGGTTCTTGCCCAGGTCGGCTGCGTCGGCAGCGTAGTCGAGTACGTCATCGGCAATCTGGAAGGCAAAGCCCAACTGCATGCCGTAGTCGTACAGGCGCTGCTGCACCTGCGCGTCCGCGCCCGAGGCCAGCGCACCCAGGCGGGTGCCGGCGGCGAACAGCACCGCGGTCTTGCGCTCGATCACGCGCAGGTAGGCGGCTTCGTCGGTGTCGGGGTTGTGCACGTGCAGCAGCTGCAGTACCTCGCCCTCGGCAATGCGGTTGGTGGTGTCGGCCAGGATCTGCATGACTTCCATGCGATCCAGCTCCACCATCAACTGGAAGCTGCGCGAATACAGGAAGTCGCCGACCAGCACGCTGGGTGCATTGCCCCACAGCGCATTGGCGGTGCTGCGCCCGCGGCGCAGGTCCGACTCGTCCACCACGTCGTCATGCAACAAGGTGGAGGTGTGGATGAACTCGATGATCGCCGCCAGCTGGTGGTGCTCCGGGCCGGAGCCGCCAGCGGCGTGACCGGCCAGCATCACCAGCATCGGACGCAGGCGTTTGCCGCCGGCGGAGATGATGTGATCGGCGATCTGGTTGATCAGCACGACGTCCGAGGCCAGGCGGCGGCGGATCAGCGCGTCGACCGCGGCCATGTCGGGCGCGGCGAGGGACTGGATCTGGGGCAGGCCCAGGACGGTGGGGAGGTCTTCGGCGATGGTCATGCGCAGGCGTTCGTGATGTGCGCCGATTATAGGTGTCTGGGCCAGATCCGTCCCGTCGGCCGTGTCCGGAGGTCTTCACGGCAGCCGCAAACCCTTGCGGCGTCAGCGCCGGGCAGGTTCGGGAGTGCCCGGATTCCGACCTGCCGGCGCGGCATTCCCCGGCCCGGCGCTGCGGGGACCTACAGGCACCGGGGCAGGGCAGGTGCGGTAACATTGGCACCAAGACATTCACCGCCGCGCCGCATCGGCGCCGGCGCACCATCTCGGAAGCATCTATGGCCCGCGGCATCAACAAAGTCATCCTCGTCGGCAACCTCGGCAACGATCCCGACACCAAGTACACCCAGGCCGGCATGGCGATCACGCGCGTGAGTCTGGCCACCACCAGCATGCGCAAGGACCGCGAGGGCAACAACCAGGAGCGCACCGAGTGGCACCGCGTGGTGTTCTTCGGCAAGCTGGGCGAGATCGCCGGCGAGTACCTGCGCAAGGGTTCGCAGGTGTACGTCGAAGGCGAGCTGCGCTACGACAAGTACACCGGCCAGGACGGCGTGGAGAAGTACAGCACCGACATCGTCGCCAACGAGATGCAGATGCTCGGCGGCCGTGGCGAAGGCGGTGGTGGTGGTGGTGCTGGCATGGGCGGCGATCGCCCGCAGCGCAGCCAGGCGCCGCGCCAGCAGCAAGGCGGCGGTGGTCAGGGCGGCGGTCAGGACTATGCCCCGCGTCGTCAGCAGCCCGCCCAGCAGCAGTCGGCACCGCCGATGGACGATTTTGCCGACGACGATATCCCGTTCTGATCGGTAGCCAGCCTGTTTGTCATTCCGGAAGGCCCGCCTTGTGCGGGCCTTCTGCGTGCTGGCCATTGGCGGCATCGCTGCACGCCGGCGGTTCCAAAGGGGCTGCACGCGCAGGCTGACCTGGCCGGTACGACGGCACCGCTGACCAATCTCGACCAGGCATGGCTGACACCCTCTCGCAAGCAATCGCCAGGCGGGTGCAAGCGCCGCGCAGCAGGGGTATGTGCGCCTGGCACCTGCCGATTCCGAGACGCGCCCATCCGGCGTAGCGCGCAGTGGTGTTGTCCGCTGCGCTAGGCCGACGTCCGGTTCCGCCCATTCTGCTTGGCGCGATACAGCGCCGAATCGGCGTCATGCACGAAGGCATCCGGGCTGAGTGGCACTTCGCCCGGTTCGAACGTCGCTGCGCCGACGCTGACGGTGACGTGCGCGCTGGTCGGGCTGGACATGTGCATCAGGCCGAGCGCGGCGACGGCGCTGCGGATTGCATCGGCCAGTCGCAACGCGCCGGCAGCATCTGTCTGCGGCAGGATCATGCCGAACTCTTCGCCGCCGTAACGCGCGGCAATGTCTTCGCTGCGCCGTGAGCAGCCGGCGATTGCGCCCGCGATCAGGCGCAGGCAGGCGTCGCCATTCACATGGCCGTAGGTGTCGTTGTAGAGCTTGAAATGATCGACATCGATCATCAGTACCGACAATGGCGCTTGTCGATGCACCGCCTGCTGCAAGGCGCGCGAGAGCCGGTGATCGAATGCACGCCGGTTGGCAATGCCGGTGAGCGCATCTATCCAGGCTTCGGAGCTGAGTTTTTCCTCGTTGCGGTGCATGCGGCGCAATTGCAGATCCAGCCATATGCCCACCCCCAGCAGCAGCACGCATCCCAAGGTGGCGATCATGATCCGCTGGCGCGCGGATTGGCGCCAATTGGCCAATGCGTCATCGACCGAGACGCCGGTCAAGACGGTCAGTGGATACGCCTGCGCCGGCGCGAAACTGGAAATACGCTCCACGCCGTCGATCGGCGAACGATAGGTCGCAGTGCCGTGCCTGCGGGCGCGCATGGTGACGTAGATCGAGGTGCCGGCGATCGAGGTGCCGATCACGCCCGGTTTGTCGGGCCGGCGCACCAGCACGATGCCATCGTCGTTGGTCATGCCGATGGTGCCGTTCGGGCCGACCTCGAAGCTGCTGTAGTAGTTCTGGAAATACTTCAGTTGCAGCGTGACCAGGACAACGCCTGCAAATTCGCCGCCGGGCGTGTTGAGGCGCCGGCTCAACGTGAGCACCCAGCTACCATCGGAGCGGCTCTGGACCGGTGGCCCGACCAGCGACAGGGCGTCGCGATGGTCGCGGTGATATTTGAAATAGGCACGATCGGCGTTGTTGTGTGTCCTGGGCGTGCTGCTCAGTGACGAACTCATCCAGGTGCCATCGGCCGCATAGATGAAGATGCCGTGCAACCGGTCCGAGCGACGCGCCTCATGTACCAGAAAGTCATGCATGACCAGTCGCGCACTGGCCGAGCCCTGGTCGTGCTCCACCCGCGACACCAACCCGGACAGCACGGCATCGGCAATGGTCATGGTGTCGCTGGCATGCTGCGCCAGCGAATTGGCGAGATTCAACGACTGCGCTTCGGCGGCATGCAGCGCGCTGGTGCGCTCGTCATGGATGGACCAGTACTCCGAACCAAGCAGCAGCAGGCACGAAATGCTCAGCACAAAGTGCAACGCGATGCGTTGTGCACGTTGCCGCCGTCGCTTGCTGGTCGATGTCACGGAAGGTACCTGTCTGGACAGCAGGAAGTTGCAATTGCCATGCCAGCCTAGCCGTTGGCGCCGCGTGGAATCGCTTGCACCGCGTCGTGGAATGCAGATCTGTGATTGATGCCTCATGCGCTGCGGGAACGCTCAGCTGGCGTGCAACCGCGCCGCTGTCCAGCCTGCTGTTGTCACCGTGCTCGACGATGCGACGAAACACGGCAGCCGACAGCAGCGCCAAAAGCCAGCTCGACTGCATGCGGCTAACGCCCGGCGTGTTATCCCGAACGCCGATCACAACAGGGAGTGCCGTATGCGCGCCATTCGTTTAGCTCATCCTGCAAGTTTGAACGCATTACATGCCGTTGCGCTGCCAGACCCCGGGCAGCCGGCACGCGGTCAGATCAGAGTGCGGCTGCACGCAAGCTCGCTGAATTTCCACGACCTTGGCGTGGTGTCGGGGCAGGCACCGACCGCTGATGGCCGCATCCCCATGTCCGACGGCGCCGGTGTGGTCGAGGCCGTCGGGCCGGAGGTGGATGAGTTCGCCGTCGGCGACCATGTGGTATCCACCTTCTTTCCCGACTGGCTGGATGGCGAGCCGCTACGTGCCGGTTTTGCCACCACGCCTGGCGATGGCGTGGACGGGTATGCGCGTTCTGCAGTCGTGGCCGCGGCGCACGCGTTCACGCATGCGCCGGCCGGCTACAGCCATGCCGAAGCAGCCACCTTGACCACGGCCGGCGTCACGGCATGGCGCGCCCTGGTGGTCAATGGCGGACTCAAGGCCGGCGATAGCGTGCTGGTGCTCGGTACCGGCGGTGTGTCGATCTTTGCATTGCAGTTTGCCAAGGCGATGGGGGCCACCGTCATTGCGACATCGTCGTCCGACGAAAAACTGGCCAAGGCGCGCGCGCTGGGTGCAGACCACGTGATCAACTATCGGCAGCATGCCGAGTGGTCGGCGCAGGTGCGGGAGATCACCAACGGACGCGGCGTGGATCACGTGGTCGAGGTCGGTGGGCCGGGCACGTTGGCGCAATCGATCCGTGCTGGACGGGTGGGCGGGCATATCGCCTTGATCGGCGTGTTGACCGGTGCCGCCGGTCCGGTGCCGACCGCAGAAATGATGGTCCGGCAGCAGCGCCTGCAAGGGCTGGTGGTCGGCAGCCGCACGCATCAGCAGCAACTGGTGCGTGCGCTGGACGCCTTGCCGCTGCGGCCGGTGATCGATCGCGCCTTCGCGCTGGACGAGATCGCCGACGCGTTCGCGTTGCAGCAGGCAGGCGGCCACCTGGGAAAGATCGTGCTGGAGTTCTAGGAGCAGTTGCAGACTGCCGCGCTTGCCACCGGGCGGGCGCGGCCGCTGCGCCGAGTCGGCATGTACCACGCCCAGACGCCAGGGCCTGCACGCTGTCCATGCGCGCCTGGCAACTGCACGCGACGCGCGGGTTGCCGCTGCAGTTGATCGTTCGCATCCGGATGTTCTCTCCCTGGATGTTCTCTACACAGTGCGCCCGGCTGCGCCAGACGCTCATGATGAAGCGGAAAATGACGGAGCGCGCGTCGCGTAGAGGCTCTGATCGTCGTCGCCCACGCAGCTGGCAGCGATGCGGGCATCCCTTCCAGCATGTCGAGAAAACATCTTGCATCACCGCAAGCGCTGCGACGCGCTGTCCACACACACACGCGCTGTCGGTGCGCCTTGATCGATGCGCAGGCCGGCGCGCACCGCATGCCAACAATGATGAGCGTGTTTCATAGGCACATGCCGTCCATGCCGCCAATGCCCGCCTGCAGCGGCTCTAGAATCAAGGCATACCGCCGATTCACACCCGCACACACGCGCTGCATGCTCACGCGCTTGTGACCGGCCGCGCTGCACATTATTTAAGAACTGTATAAGCCAGCATTGTTGGAGATGCCAGCCATGAGAGATATCAAGATGACCCGTCGCGAGGTACTGATCGCTGGCACGGCGTCGGCAGCCAGCGTTGCCGCAACCCAATCGATGGCTGCAACTGCCGCCACTGCGATGTCGCAGCGGCAGGCAGTCGAGCCTGCCAATGCATCGAGCCAGGTTGCGTTCGAAGTCAACGGCAAGCCGGTGACGCTGACCCTGGACAATCGCACCACCTTGCTGGATGCCCTGCGCGAACACCTGCAGCTGACCGGCACCAAGAAAGGCTGCGACCACGGCCAGTGCGGTGCCTGCACCGTGATCGTCGATGGGCAGCGGATGAATTCCTGCCTGTCGCTGGCGGTGATGCACCAGGGCGGCAAGATCACCACCATCGAAGGCCTTGGCACGCCGGACAAGCTGCATCCGATGCAGGCGGCCTTCGTCAAGCACGATGGATACCAGTGCGGCTATTGCACGCCCGGGCAGATCTGTTCGGCAGTGGCGGTGCTGGACGAGGTCAAGCGCGGCATTCCCAGCCACGTCACCGAAGATCTCACCGGCAAGACTCGGCTCACCACGCCGGAATTGCAGGAGCGGATGAGTGGCAACATCTGCCGCTGCGGCGCGTATTCCAACATCGTCGATGCGATCAACGACGTTGCCGGAGAGCGCGCATGAAGGCGTTTAGCTACGAGCGCGCGACCTCGCCCGCCGATGCAGCGGCCAAGGCGGCGCGTCAGCCGGGTGCCAAATTCATCGCAGGCGGCACCAACCTGCTCGATCTGATGAAGCTGCAGATCGAAACGCCTTCGCACCTGATCGACGTCAACGGGCTGAGCCTGGACACCATCGAGGAAACGCCGGACGGCGGCCTGCGCATCGGTGCGCTGGTGCGCAATACCGAGCTGGCAGCAGACGCCCGCGTGCGTCGCGATTACGCCGTGCTGTCGCGCGCGTTGCTGGCAGGTGCCTCGGGGCAGTTGCGCAACCGCGCCACCACGGCGGGCAACCTGTTGCAACGTACGCGTTGCCCGTATTTCTACGACACCAATCAGCCGTGCAACAAGCGCCTGCCGGGCAGCGGGTGCGCGGCCATCGGCGGCTTCAACCGGCAGTTGGCGGTGATCGGCGTGAGCGAAGAATGCATCGCCACCCATCCCAGCGATATGGCCATTGCGATGCGCGTCCTCGATGCGGTTGTCGAGACCGTGCGCCCGGATGGACAGACGCGTGCGGTGCCGCTGTCCGAGTTCTATCGTGCGCCCGGCAAGACGCCGCACCTGGAAACCGTCCTGGAACGCGGCGAACTGATCACCGCGGTAAGTCTGCCCAAGCCGCTCGGCGGCACGCATGTCTACCGCAAGGTGCGCGACCGCGCCTCGTATGCATTTGCCCTGGTGTCGGTTGCGGCGGTCGTGCAACGCGATGGCAGCGTCCGTGTCGGCGTTGGCGGTGTCGCCCACAAGCCGTGGCGCAGCGAGGCGGCCGAAGCGCAGTCGCGCCAGGGCGCGCGTGCGATTGCCTCCGTGCTGCTCGACGGCGCACAACCCACCGAACACAACGCCTTCAAGCTGCCGCTGGTTGAGCGCACCTTGACCGCGATCCTGGCCGACACGAGGGCCTGATATGAAATTCGACACTCCCGCCAGTACCAACCCCATCGACCAGCTCAAGGTCGTCGGCAAGCCGGTCGATCGTATCGACGGTCCGCTCAAGACCACCGGGCAGGCGCCGTATGCCTACGAGCATCACGACCTGCCTGGACGTGCCGCCTACGGCCATGTCGTCGGTGCCGGCATCTCCAAGGGCAGCATCCGCAGCATCGATCTGAGCGCTGCGCGCAATGCGCCAGGCGTGCTCGGCATCGTCACCGCGCAGAATGCAGGCAAGCTGCAGAAAGGCAAATACAACACCGCCAAGTTGCTGGGCGGCCCGGAGATCCAGCATTACCACCAGGCCATTGCGGTGGTGGTGGCCGAGACCTTCGAGCAGGCACGCGCCGCAGGCCAGCTGATCAAGGTCGACTACGGCCGCCATGTCGGTGCCTACGATCTGGAGAAGGCACGCGATGGCGCCAAGGTCACCAAGGAGGGCGGGGCGCCGAACAGCGCAGTCGGCAATTTCGATAGCGCCTTCGCGGCAGCCCCGGTGCAACTGGATGCCGAATACACCACGCCGGACCATTCGCACGCGATGATGGAGCCGCACGCATCGATCGCCATGTGGGAGGGCGACAAGCTCAGCGTGTGGACCTCCAATCAGATGATCGACTGGAGCACGGGCGATCTGGCCAGGACGCTCGGTATCCCGCGCGAAAACGTGCGTCTGATGTCGCCGTATATCGGTGGCGGTTTCGGCGGCAAGCTCTTCCTGCGTGCCGATGCGGTGCTGGCCTCGCTGGCCGCACGCCAGGTCGGACGCCCGGTCAAGGTGATGTTGCCGCGGCCGCTGATCTTCAACAACACCACGCATCGCCCGGCCACCGTGCAGCGCATCCGTATCGGCGCACAGCGCGATGGCAAGATCTCCGCGATTGCGCATGAGAGCTGGTCCGGCGACCTGCCCGAGGGCGGGCCCGAGATTGCGGCCGCGCAGACGCAGTTGCTGTATGCCGGTGCCAACCGCCTGGTTGCCACACGCCTGGCCGTGCTCGATCTGCCCGAAGGCAATGCGATGCGTGCGCCTGGCGAAGCGCCAGGATTGATGGCGCTGGAAGTGGCCATGGACGAAATGGCCGAGAAGCTGGACATGGATCCGGTCAAGTTCCGGATCGTCAACGATACCCAGGTGGATCCGGAAAACCCGCAGCGCCCGTTCTCGCAGCGTCAGTTGGTCAAGTGCCTGGAAGATGGCGCAAAGCGTTTCGACTGGTCCAAGCGCAAGGCCAAGCCGGCCAGCAACCGCGATGGGCGCTGGTTGGTCGGCATGGGCGTGGCGGCAGCGTTCCGCAATGCGCCGGTGATGACCTCCGGCGCGCGCATGCGCCTGGAGCAGGGCGGTCGCGTGGTGGTGGAAACCGACATGACCGATATCGGCACCGGCTCCTACACCATCATTGCGCAGACCGCCGCAGAAATGATGGGCGTGCCGCTTGACTGGGTGGATGTGCGGCTGGGCGATTCCAGTTTTCCTGCCTCGGCTGGCTCCGGTGGGCAGTGGGGTGCGAACAGCTCCACTGCCGGTGTCTACGCTGCGGCGGTGAAGCTGCGCGAGGCCGTCGCCAAGCAGCTGGGGCTGGACCCGGCCAAGGCCGAATTTGCCGACAGCCATGTGCGTGCTGGCGGCAAGCGCATTGCGCTGGGTGATGCGGCGGCCAATGGCGCGTTGGTGGTGGAGGACAAGATCGAGTTCGGGGACCTCTCCAAGACGCATCAGCTGTCGACCTTTGGCGCGCACTTCGTCGAAGTCGGCGTGGATATCGCCACTGCCGAGGTGCGCATCCGCCGCATGCTCGCGGTGTGCGCGGCTGGACGCATCCTCAATCCCAAGTCTGCACGTAGCCAGGTCATCGGCGGCATGACGATGGGCGCGGGCGCGGCCCTGATGGAAGAGTTGGCGGTCGACAAGCGGCTGGGCTTTTTCGTCAATCACGATCTGGCCGGTTACGAAGTGCCGGTGCATGCAGACATCCCGCACCAGGAAGTGATCTTTCTCGAGGAGAGCGACCCGATGTCGTCGCCGATGAAGGCCAAGGGTGTCGGCGAGCTGGGCATCTGCGGCGTGGCCGCGGCAATCGCCAATGCGGTCTACAACGCTACCGGTGTGCGCGTCCGTGAGTACCCGGTGACGCTGGACAAGCTGCTTCCGCATCTGCCCGAGCTGTTGCGCGCGTGAGTGCGATGGTGGCCCCGGTCACGCATGCGGCGCCTGCCGAGCCGGCGTGGCCGGCATGGCCAAGCTACGCGTTGCACGATGACCTGCTGCCGACGCTCAGCGCCTGGCATCGGGCGGGCCAGCGCGTGGCCATCGCCACGCTGATCGACGTGCAAGGCTCCTCGCCGCGACCGTTGGGCAGCGAGATGGCCATCAGTGCCGATGGGCGGGTGGCCGGCTACGTCTCGGGCGGGTGCGTGGAGGCGGCAGTGGCGCACGAAGCCATCGCCGCCTTGCGTGACGGCACCCCGCGCTGGCTGGACTACGGCGAAGGCAGCCAAGTGTTGGATATCCAGCTCAGCTGCGGTGGCCGTATCGGCGTGCTGGTCTGGCCGGTACAGGATCTTGGCGAGCATCTGGCACGCTGGCGCAACGCGCGCCAGCATCGTCGCCCGTTTCATGTTGCGCTGGATCGGACCACCGGTGCGGTCCGTTACCCGGTGAGCACGCAGGATCTGCGTCCCGACGAATTCCTGCGCACGCATCGCCCCCCGCTGCGGCTGGTGCTGGTCGGTGCCGATCCTGCGCTGCTGGTGCTGGTGTCACTTGCCAGCCAGATGGGCATCGAGGTACGCGTGTTGCGGCCGCATGGTCCCGGCGAACCGCCGCCCGGACTGGCTGCTGACCATTACGATCGCCGTGCCTTGGGCGAGGCCTTGCAGGATCTGCATCTGGATGCGGACACCGCGCTGTACAGCCTTGCGCACGACGGCGACAGCGATCTGCAGGTCGCCTGTCGTGGACTTGCCTCCGGGGTCGCCTGCATCGGCATCCTGGGCAGTCGCCAGAAGCGTGAGGCACGCCTGCAGGCACTACGTGCGCTCGGGTATGACGATGCCGCCCTGGCCAGATTGCGGCTGCCGGCGGGCTGGCGCATGGGGCACTCCTCACCGCACACGATTGCATTGGGCATCATTGCCGAAGCCACCCAGGCGGTGGCCGATGGGCAGGCCGCCACACTGGCCGGCTGAGGCTGTTGTGGTCAGGCGAGTGGGCAGCAAGGCGCAATCGCGTATCTGCATTGACTTCGATCTGCGGTGGGCCATCGCGTTGGTGTGTTGCTTGTCGCCGAGGTTTTTTTGCTGCGGTGCGGCGTCGTGGAAAGCGGATGGTTGGTAGGCCTTTGGGTATGTCTCTACTGCATGCCTTTCGCGGCCGCGATTAACTGCCTCATCCCGCGCTGACTGTTACGCGCTGCGATGTTTATCGTAGCGCTGCCGTGGCCTTGTCTCCCCAATCGTTGAGCTGACATCGCAATGCGATACCCGCCACGCCATTGGTCGGGTGCAGGCGGCGCCATCCAGCGCGAGCCGGAGACTGCGCTGCATTTAGTCACTCCGCGCGCACAGTTGAATCTCTACGCTGGCGCATCTCCAAAACCACGCCACGTCGCCATGACCGAACTACATGATCACGATGACGACGTCGCTTGCGACGCAGCTCGATTGCCGCCGCCCGTCATTGCCGGCCCTTTATCCGCGACTTTGCGCGATGCCGGTTTTGACTGGTCTCCAATGCCGCCGGCATCGCGCCATCGTTCGCCTCGTGCGATGGCAGTTGACGCATGAGCAGCGATCACGTCGCGCTGCTGCTCGCCGCAGGTGCAGGACGCCGGCTGGGGCGTTCCAAACAATTGTTGCTGCGCGACGGTGAACCGTTGTTGCGGCGTTTTGCACGCATCGCCTTGCAGACGGCGCCACGCCGCTGCGTGGTGGTGCTGGGCGCCGATGCCGACGCGCTGAGCGATGTCCTGCAGGGACTGCAGGTGGAGGTGTTGCGCCACGCCGACTGGGCCGCCGGCATGGGCTCCAGCCTGGCGGCGCTGCGCCAGCATGTGCAGGACGATACCTCGCTGCGGCGCAGCCTGATCCTGGGGTGCGATCAGCCTGCGCTGGATGCGCCGCATCTGCGCGCCTTGCTCGAAGAGGCCGACCGTGCCGCCTCCGGGTGCGCCACCAGCGGGTATGCCGGTGTGCGCGGCATTCCCGCAGTGGTCACGCACGCGGCCTGGGCCGACGTGCCGCTGCAGGGCGACAGCGGCCTGCGTGGCTTGTTCGCCGGCCTGGACGTGCAGACCTTGGGCTGCGTCAGCGCCCCGGCGCTTGCGCTGGACGTGGACACGCCCGCCGATCTGCTCGCAGCGCAACAACGTGGCTGGGTGGATGCGGATTGAGACACCGTGACGGGTGCAGCTGCGCGCTATCCGGCAGCCTGGCGGCAGAGCTGCATCAGGACCACAGCACGATCGCTTCCCTGATCACCAGGACATAGCCCACCACCATCGCGGTCTTGACCGGAAACTCGAACTTCCTGAGCAGATGCATGCGACTCCTCCCCCGAGGCATTTTTACGAGCGACCAATTCCCTCGCGCCGTCTGCGCCCGTTGACGGCCACTTGCGACGTCGGTTCGCCGCTCGAGCGCGAATCTAACGCCCGCCCTGATCGGTGTCACGTAGGAATTTTCCTACCTTCATGCCAGTGTCCGCCCGACGGTATTGGCATAAGCGAAGAAGCATTCTTGCTATGCCGGACGCGGGGCCCCTGGCCACTCTCCCGCGGCCCCTTGAGTAAGGGCGCGCCGGCATCCCCGGCAGGACCATGGCCCCCCCAGCGCCGGTGCGCTGCGCCTCCCCGCGCTGCCCACCTCAATCGTTCGATCGCTGCATCTACCGGCCGGAGGCCCTGATGGACGAGTCCCGCTATGTTGTCCGTATTCATCCCGAACAGGGCGGTTGGTGGGTCACCCGGCCGCAATGGTCGCCGCTGCGTTATCTGCGCGAGCAGGGCGCACTGGAAAATGCCGAATTGATGGCCAAGCTGCACTGCCTGACCACCGGTCAGCCCAGCGGCGTGGTGTTGCATACCGCCGAAGGCGATCGCGTGGTGCGTCGCTACGGCTGACCGGGCCGGCACCCTGCAAGCAGGGGAAAGGCGGCGCTGACCGTCCGCCCGGGCAGGCGGGGGCGATCGCGCGCACCCGGCAACCTGCGGTTGCGTAAATCCGGCCACTTTGTAGGCACCCCGTGGTTGCGAGGATGGCCAGTCGACTGGATGCACGCGATCGGCCATTCTTGCTGGGATCCGCACGTTGGCGGCTCCCAGTCGAGAGTGTCGCCCCAGTGAACGTTGCCGGTTCTGCCTTGATCCAAAACGATATCGTCGTCTTCGGCCTGATCGCCGCCACCTTGGGCGCGGTGTTCTGGACCTCCTCGCGCGAGCAGGGGCCGTGGCGCCGCTTCTACGCCGTCGTCCCGGCGCTGCTGCTGTGTTACCTGTTGCCAGGCATCTACAACACCGTTGGCCTGATCGACGGTGCCAATACCCGCCTGTACAACCCGATCGCGCGCGACGTGCTGCTGCCGGCCGCGCTGGTCCTGCTCACCTTGAGCGTCGACCTGCGCGCCATCCTGGGGCTGGGGCCCAAGCTGGTCGCCATGTACCTGGGCGCATCGCTGAGCATCATGCTCGGGGCGGTGGTGGCGTTCTGGGTGATGGGCTGGCTGCATCCGGCCACGGTGGCCGGCGATACCTGGGCCGGCATGGCCGCGCTGGCGGGCAGCTGGATCGGCGGCGGGGCCAACATGCTGGCGATGCGCGAGGTCTTCAACGTGGACGCCACCACGTTCGGGCAGTTTGCGGTGGTGGATGTGGGCGTCGGTTATGTGTGGATGGCGGCGCTGATCTTCCTGGCCGGGCGCGCACGCAGCATCGATGCGCGCAGCGGAGCCGATACCCGCGCGCTGGACGCCCTGCAGGCGCGCATGGCGCAGTTTCAGGCCGAACACGCGCGCATTCCCAGCCTGGCCGATCTGATGGTGATCGTGGCGGTGGCGTTCGGCGGGGTCGGGCTGGCGCATGCGCTGGCCACGCCGCTGGCCGCCTGGTGCAAGGCCAACCTGCGCTGGTCCAGCCAGTTCAGCCTGGACACGCCGTTCGTCTGGGTGGTGGTGCTGGCGACCAGCATCGGCTTGCTGCTGAGCTTCACCCGCGCACGGACGCTGGAAGGCGCTGGCGCGTCCAGGATCGGCTCGCTGCTGCTGTACTTCCTGATCGCCTGTATCGGCATGCAGATGGATCTGCTGGCGTTGCTGGACCGGCCATGGCTGTTCCTGCTCGGGCTGATCTGGATCGCGGTGCATATCGGGTTGCTATGGGGCCTGGGCCGCCTGTTGCGGGTGCCGTTCTTTTATTTCGCGATCGGCTCGCAATCCAATATCGGTGGACCGGCCTCGGCGCCGGTGGTGGCCGCCGCGTTCCACCCGGCCCTGGCGCCGGTCGGCGTGCTGCTGGGCACGATGGGCTACGCCACCGGCACGTATCTGGCCTATCTGGTCGGTATCACCCTGCGGGCGATGGCAGGCGCGGGCTGACCGGGCCTGCCGCTGCCTGGCGCGCCGTCGGACCGTGTTGCCGGGCGCGCGCGGGCGTTGCCACGCCTCTGCCGCAGTGTCGGATGCACCCGCTGCCTCCATGCGACAACCGTTCGCCAAGGGGGGGCGGCCACATCGAGTCGGGCACCGGCCGCGCCGGTGCCCGACCACGATTACTGCTGAAGACCGCGGCGCTGCGCTTCCTGCTGCGTGCTCTGCTGCGACTGCTGCTGGTTGTGCTGCTGCAGCTGATCGACATTGCCGTGCGCCGGCTCGTTGGCTGCCGAGGCGGTCTGCACATGGCTGCGCAGATGCGCCGGGTCGTCCATCCGGCCCTGCACCGCAATCAGGCTGTCGCCATCGCGGTTGGGCACCAGGTGGTCGATCCGCTGCAGACCGTCGCTGCTGGCACGCGCGGCCACGCTGGCGGCGGTATTGAGAAACGCGGTGTCGTCGCGCAGGCCCAGGCGCTCGCGCTGGCCGTCCAGCCGCACCACCGCATCGTTGAACAACTGGCTGCCGGTACCTTGCGCCTGCCCGGGCGATTGCATGTCCTGCGCCTTCATCACCGAGTCCATGCCGTGCAGGTCCAGGCGGTGCTTCAGCATCATGCCCGGCACCAGGCGTTGCCCGAACGACAACGGGTCCGGTTCCGGCAGCTCGATCTGATGGCCGGCCGCATTGGGCATCGCCCATTTCAGCGGGATGCTGTCTTCCTGCAGGTGGGTGAGGATCTCGTTGCGGACGTGGTAGCCGCGGATCAACTCGCTGCTGGCGTAGTCCTTGGCCGCCGAGGCATCCAGGCCCTGACGTTCCAGCGTGCGGTCGTTGACGCCGGCGGCGTTGTAGGTCACGGCGGGGATGTCGTTGACCATCGCCGATGCCGCCGCCAGACCGCCACCGAGCGAGTGTCCGGAGATCACCACCTGGTCGCCGAACGCCTGCCTGGCCTGGCTGCCGAGCTGGATCGCGGACGCGTACTGCGCGTCGTCGAAGCCCAGGCCCTGGCCGAGGTTGTGCTTCCAGTCCTTGCCTTCGTCGGTGCCGCAGAAGCCGAGCACCACCTGGCCCTGGTCGTTGCGGTAGAACGCGGCATCGAAACCGCTCTTGGCGTCGTGCAGCAGGCCGGGGTCGATACCGGCACGCTGCAGCGTGCTGTCGTCCATGCGCGTCCAGCCGTTGGGCAGGGGCGCGAAGGTTTCAGCGCTGCCTTCGCGTCGCTGCGAGGCAGTGGCGTAGAGGTCTTGCAGCACCGCCGGAAACTGGCGGTCTTCCGGCTGCGGTTGCTGTCCACGCATCGACTCTGCGAATGGGGTGGACGAGTGAGTGGAATCTGACGGGCTCATGCGCGGCTCCTTGCGTTCGTCGTGCGAAAAGCCCGCTTAGCGGCTGCTTTCCACGGGAATGTTGTGGGCGCTCAACCATGCGCGCACGTCCGCCCTGACCTGCTGGCCGGCGGCATTGAGCAGGCGATCCGGGGTGGTGAAGAAATACGCCTGGAAGGTTTTCTGTTGCGCGTTGCGCAGCGTCGGATCCACGCCGGCCTTGAGCAATTGCAGCACTGCCGGACTCGCCGCGCCGCTTTGGGCGGCCAGGTGCAGCACACTGTTGCCGGTGTTGTCGACGCGCTGCAGATCGGCGCCGGCGTCGATCAACAACGCGATCTGCGCATCGCGCTTGCTCTGCACGGCGCGGAACAACGGTGTCCAGCCTGCGCGTGCGCTGACCACGTCGATCGGCGCCTTGTGCTGCAGCAGGATCTTCAGGTACTCCGCGTCCTGCGCCATGGCGGCCATGTGCACGACCGTTTCCTGGTCCATGCCCGGCAACGACGGGTCTGCGCCTGCATCGAGCAATGCGGCCAGGGCGCGGGGTTGTTCATTCCAGATCGCCCACTCGAGCAGGGTGACGTTCTGATCGCCGTGTGCGGCGAGGTCGACTGTCGGTGCGAGTGCGCCGATTCGGGCGACGTCACCGTGCGCAATGGCGTTGGCGATATCGCTCAGGCCGGGGTCGCGGAAGGCGACGGTGTGGTCGTGCAGCGTAGCTGACATGGTGGTTTGCTCCTTGGCACCGGGCGAGGCGGTGCATGAGACCGCGAAAAACGAGGTCGCAAGAACGAGCAGGGTGGGGAATCGCGGTTGCATCGAAATCTCCTTCTCCTGATCGCATTCCTGGTGGCACTGCGGTGTGTCCTTCCGCAGCCGGGCCGATCCTACCAGCTGCCCAAACGACGCGCGGTAAGATTTCGTGACATGCGCCGGCGCCTGGGTGTCGGCCGTTGAGGCCGCTCGCCGTGGTGGTGTCTGCATGGGGCCGATGCACCACGATGGGCTTCACACGCGGATGCAATCTACAACAGCCAACGGTCACAACGCGGCCGGCATAATGGTGCTTTGCGAACAGATGGGTGCAATGGTCTACGAATTACTGATCAGCGACTGCGATGGCGTGCTTGTCGACAGCGAGATACTGGCCGACCGGGTGATGCGCGAGGCGCTGGCGGCCTTCGTGCCGGCCGAGGCGTTGGAGCATTTGCTCGGGACAACGTTCGGGCAGACCACGCGTGAGGTATTGCTGCGCGTACAGGAACACTTTGCCGTGCAGCTGCCGGAGACCTTGCTGGCCCAGATCCAGGCGCGTAGCGAAGCCTTGATCAAGGCCGAGGTGCAGCCGATCGCCGGCGTGCGCGACGCATTGGAACAGATACCGTTGCCGCTGGCGGTGGCCTCCAACAGCCGCCGCCACAATGTGATCGCCTCGGTCGAACGGGTGGGGCTCACCGCACGTGCGGCGGGGCATGTCTTCGCTGCCGATATGGTGGAGCGTCCCAAGCCGGCGCCTGATGTCTATCTACTGGCTGCACGCACCCTGGGCGTTGCGCCGGAGCGCTGCCTGGTGATCGAAGACAGCCCCACCGGTGCGACTGCCGCATTGGCGGCCGGCATGCAGGTGCTGGGTTTTACCGGGGCCAGCCATATCCCGCAGGGGCATGCCGACACCTTGCGTCGGCTTGGCGTGCTGGCGGTGTTCGACGATATGCGCGATTTACCGGCGTTGTTCGAGCGGCTCACGCAACAACGCGCTGGCTGAGCGCTGCTGACAAGACCTGTTGAATGCGGTGTCGATGGCGGCGAAGTGGCAGCCAGCTCGTTCTTCAACCGCAGTCGGCCAGATCGTGCAATCGACTTGCGATAACAGAGCTGTCGAGCCGTAGCGTGGTTTGAGTGCAGTCAAACGCTCAGGTCAAAGTCCAGGTCAACAGCTCGGTGAGTCGAGGGCGCGGTGTCCTCACCGCTCGCGGGACACGCCGCAAGTACGTCCATGTAGGTTCGGTGGCGGCATCCATGCCGCCACACGGTCCCGCAACCGGCGAGGACACCGCACCAGACGTTGGTCGGTGGTCAGGTGAAACCTACTTGTTGCCAGACCTGCGGTGGGGCGCTGAGAAAAAGTCGTAGGGTGCTTGTTCAAAGCTTGCCTGTCGCTCGAACTGCAATGAGTATTTTCAGGCGCAACATGATCCAAGCAATGTAGGTCATGCCCTAGCTCGCAACCATGCACGCCGACCCTCTTGACTGGCCCTTGCCCGCCCACCGTAGCGGGACCTTGAGCGGCATGGATGCCGCACCAGAGCCTACAAGGACGTACTTGCGGCGTGTCCCGCGATGGTTGGCGGGCAAGGGCCCTGCAGCCAGGCCGCAGATCACCCGCCCTACAACTGATCCATCGGCAAGGCCGTCCATCGGCCGCCCCCGCCTTGCGGCGTGTCCCGCAGCGGCGGGCGGGCAAGCGCCCTGCAGCCAGGCCGCAGATCACTCGCCCTACAACTGATCCATCGGCAAGGCCATCCATCGGCCGCCCGTGCTTGCGGTGTGTCCGCGCTGATGAGTGCGAGAGGACTCCCTGCGGCCAACCCAAGCCATCAACGCAGCAGGGCGCGATTCGCATCGCGCCCTGCTGCATTCCGACTCGCCACCTGCCCGGTCATCCGGTCAGCAGCAGCGAAACCCGCTCTTGCCGCCGTAACGCGCGTCCTGGCGCTCGCGGAAGAAGGTGGGGTAGTCCATTACCGGCTTGTCGGGGTGTTTTTCCAGCATGTGGCGCACGTAGTTGTCGTAATCGGGAATGCCGCAGCACAGGCGGGCGGTCTGTATCAGGCGCCGCCAGATGCGGCGATGCACCTGGTACTGGCTGGCAAGAACGAGTTGGGTGCCCATTACAGGTCCGCCATCTGGTGTGGCTGCAAGGCCACGTACGGGGTTTCGCGATCACTGCGCTGCGGATTGCGGCGCGCAATCACGATCGTCCTGACCGCGTAGACCAGGATCGATCCCACCACGAACAGGAACAGCACCGTCAGCCCGGTGTTGACGTAGGCATTGGTGACGATCTGCTGCATCTGCGCCACCGTCTTGGCCGGCGCGGTGATGGTGTTGCCGGCGATGGCGTCCTGGTACTTGTGCGCCTGCGCCAGGAAGCCCTGCGCCGGGTTGCTGTCGAAGATCTTGATCAGCCCCGCATACGTGGTGCAGATCAGCAGCCACAACGCCGGCACCAGCGTGACCCAGGCGTAGCGGTCGCGCTTCATCTTGAACAGCACCACCGTGCCCAGCATCAGCGCGATCCCGGCCAGCATCTGGTTGGAGATGCCGAACAACGGCCACAGGGTCTGGATGCCGCCGAACGGATCGATCACGCCGGTGTAGAGCAGATAGCCCCACAGCGCCACGCAGCCGGCCGTGGCAATGATGTTGGCGGTCCACGATTCGGTCTTCTTCAGCGCCGGGATGAAGTTGCCCAGCAGATCCTGCAGCATGAAGCGGCCCGCACGTGTGCCGGCATCCACTGCGGTCAGGATGAACAGCGCTTCGAACAGGATCGCGAAGTGGTACCAGAACGCCATGGTGTCTTCGCCCGGCAGCAGATGGTGCAGGATCTGCGCGATGCCCACCGCCAGGGTGGGCGCACCACCGGCGCGTGCCAGGATGCTGTGCTCGCCGATGTCGCGTGCCGTGGCTTCCAGCACCTCGGGCGTGATCGCAAAGCCCCACTCGGACACCTTGGCCGCAACGGCCACCGTGTCGCTGCCGACCAGCGAGGCCGGGCTGTTCATGGCGAAGTAGATGCCCGGCTCGATGATCGATGCGGCCACCAGCGCCATCACCGCCACGAACGATTCCATCAGCATGCCGCCGTAGCCGATGTAGCGCATGTGGCCTTCGTTGGCGAGCAGCTTGGGCGTGGTACCCGAGGCGATCAACGCGTGGAAGCCGGAGACCGCGCCGCAGGCGATGGTGATGAACAGGAACGGGAAGATGCCGCCTTTCCACACCGGGCCGTCGCCGGTGGACGCGAACTGGGTCAGCGCCGGCATCTTCAGGTCCGGCATGACCACCACAATGCCGATCGCCAGCGCCAGGATCGTGCCGATCTTGAGGAAGGTGGACAGGTAATCGCGCGGTGCCAGCAACAGCCACACCGGCAACACCGACGCGACGAAACCGTAGCCGATCAGCATCCAGGTGATCTGCTTGGCGGTGAAGGTGAATGCCGGGCCCCAGCTCGGATCCGCTGCGACCTTGCCGCCCAGCCAGATCGCGCCCAGCAGCAGGATCAGGCCGACCACCGAGATCTCGCCGATCTTGCCGACCCGGATGTAGCGCATGTACACGCCCATCATCAGCGCGATCGGCATCGTGGCGATGACGGTGAACATGCCCCACGGGCTCTCAGCCAGCGCCTTGACCACCACCATCGCCAGCACCGCCAGGATGATGATCATGATCAGGAAGGCGCCGAACAAGGCGATGGTGCCGGGCACCTGGCCCATTTCCTCGCGCACCAGATCGCCCAGCGAGCGGCCGTTGCGGCGGCTGGACAGGAACAGCACCACGAAGTCCTGTACCGCGCCGGCAAACACCACGCCGACCACCAGCCACAGCAGGCCGGGCAGGTAGCCCATCTGTGCGGCGAGCACCGGGCCGACCAGGGGCCCGGCGCCGGCGATCGCGGCGAAATGGTGGCCGAACAGCACGTGCTTGTTGGTGGGCACGTAGTCCAGGCCGTCGTTGTTGGCCACCGCCGGCGTGGCGCGGGTCACGTCCAGCTGCATCACCTTGTCGGCGATGAACAGGCTGTAGAAGCGGTAGGCGATCAGATAGATCGACACCGCCGCCACCACGATCCATAGCGCATTGATGTGCTCGCCACGCCGCAGCGCCACGGTACCCAGACAGAACGCGGCCAGCAGCGCCAGCGCGCCCCAGGCCAGCTTCGAGAACCCTTTCATGCATGCCCCTCAGGAACGATTCGCCCAAGGGTCTCCCCGTGCCAGGCTGCGGTCAATGGCAGCGTTCCGCGGCAGGGTAAAACTTTGGTCGTAGAGTATTCGGGTACACGATGCGCTAGCGCCCGCCATACGAAGCCGACGATTGGAACGATCGGTTGCAGCGGCCGTGGTTGGGCGTTGCAGCAGGCGCACCCATCATTGGTGCACCGACCCACTGCACAGGGATCACGCAATGATCACCCCCACCACGACAGCGGCGCATGTGCTGCGCACCATCCGCGGCATGCCGACCTCCGACGGCGCCGGCGTCAAGCTGACCCGCGTCATCGGCACCCAGCAGCTGCCGGATCTGGACCCATTTCTGATGCTCGACGAGTTCGGCACCGAAAAGGCCGAGGACTACATCGGCGGTTTCCCAAGCCACCCGCATCGCGGCTTCGAGACGGTGACCTACATGCTGGACGGGCGCATGCGTCACAAGGACAACCACGGCAACGAAGGCCTGCTGACCCCGGGCAGCGTGCAGTGGATGACCGCCGGCCGCGGGTTGATCCATTCGGAAATGCCGGAGCAGGAATCCGGGCGCATGCGCGGCTTCCAGCTGTGGGTGAACCTGCCGGCGCGCGACAAGATGACCGACCCCAGGTATCAGGAGTACGCACCGGACAGCATCCCGGTCGCGCAGCCGGCGCCCGGTGTCACGGTCAAGGTGATCGCCGGAGCCGTGGGCCAGGTGCGCGGCCCGATCGTGCAACCGGCCACCGAGCCGGTGTACCTGGATATCGCACTGGCACCGGAGGCGTCCTGGGACTATGTGCTGCCCAGCGGCCACAACACGTTTGCCTACGCCTTTGAAGGTGCGGTGACGGTGGGCGAGGGCGATGCCGCGCGTGCGCTGCCGGCGCAGGAACTGGCGGTGCTGGGCGGCGGCGAGCGCCTGACGCTACGGGCCGGTGCCGACGGCGCGCAGCTGATCCTGGTGGCGGGCCGCCCGCTCAACGAGCCGGTGATGCGGCACGGCCCGTTCGTGATGAACACCAAGCAGGAATTGATGCAGGCTTTCGTCGATTTCCAGGAAGGCCGGTTTTAGCCGGCCGCTCGCGCCACGCGTACGAGAGCGGCGTGAGTAACCGCCTGCTGGAGGTGGCCGACATCTGCCCGCTCCATCGGCTGCGCACCGACGAGGTGCGCGCCGATACGGCAACTACGGGGTGACGGCGACGCGTCGGGGGTGGCAGCAGGCATGTGAAAGCGCAGACGCGCCGGGCATGCAACGGCGTGTACGCAGCTGGCGCGCGCCGGGCCGCATCAGGTCGGCATGACCTGGCGCTTCACTGCCGGTTGCGTCAGCGCTGCAAGGCCAGGCTGGCGGGCTGCAGATCCATGTTCTGCACCAGCGATTGCATCGAGGCCAGCTCCTCGGTGCTGGCGCCGTCGATCCAGAGCTGTGCATAGCGTTTCTTGCCCAGTTCGACCACGGTGACGCGGCGCGATTCCATGCCCGGCAGCTCGCGGCCGCCCAGGTCGAGCTTGTACCAGTAAAAGTCTTCCTGCTGGATCTGGCCCTTCTCCGCGCGGCGGTCACGCGCCAGCGTCATCGCCGGGTCGCGCGTGGTCAGCATTACGCCGATCACCTGGCGACCGTCTGCAGTCATGGCCTTGCAGAACAGATAGTCCGCACCTGAAAGCTCGCTCCACTGCAGCCCGGAGGCTGGCGGCAACGGTGGGCAGACCGGTGAGGTTTGGGCGTGAACGGTGGCGGCGGCCAACAGCAGGCTCAGGCCGACAAGGCAGGATGCGGACTTCATTCAAGTGTTCCCCGGCGTTGGATGTCTGCGCAGGGACAGCGTTGTTGACCGTGTCGCGGCATCAGCCCGTGCGCTCCCCGCCCGGCTGTGCCCGCACGCAACCTGTCCCCAACCTATGTCGACATCACTACCACAGGTGGGGCTGCAAGCTCAAGCGCAATTCGCAGGTTGGGCTGCAATTGGTCGTGCGCGCGGGCACTCCCGTTGCGAGACCTGGGTGGGCTGCGCGGCACTGCCGGGCTGCCGGCTGCGGTCAGGGGTAGTTGACCGGCTTGGGCGCCGGGGTTTGCGGCAGCGGAATGAATTCCTTGTCGTCGCCGGGAATGCGGCCGAAGCGGCCGGCCTGCCAATCGTCCTTGGCCTGCTCGATGCGCTCCCTGGAACTGGAGACGAAGTTCCACCACAGGTGGCGCGGCCCATCCAGCGGCTCGCCGCCGAGCAGCATCGCCTTGAGCGGCGTCCTGGCGCGCAGGCGCCCGCGGCTGCCGGGCGAGGGTACGATCAGGTGGCGCGCGGGCACGTCGGTGCCGTCCAGCTGCGCCTCGCCTTCCAGGATGTAGAGCGCACGTTCGGCGTGGCCGGTGTCCAGGTCGATCTCCGCCTCCGGCTGCAGATCCAGCGCGACGTTGAGCGTGCCGCTGAACACCTGTACCGGCGATTCCTCGCCGTACGCGCGGCCGGCGATCACGCGTAGCCAGACACCAGCGCGGCGCTGCTGCGGCAGGCTGGCGGCGGCGTGGTGATGGAAGGCCGGCGCGGTCTCTTCGGCCGAGCGCGGCAGCGCGATCCAGGTCTGCATGCCGTGCAGCGCATGCGTGCGGGCGCGCTCGGGCGCCGGCGTGCGCTCGGAATGGGCGATACCGCGGCCGGCGGTCATCCAGTTGACGTCGCCGGGGCGGATCACCTGGTCCGAGCCCAGGCTGTCGCGGTGGCCGATCTCGCCGGACCACAGGAAGGTCACCGTGGCCAGGCCGATATGCGGATGCGGGCGCACGTCGATGCCGTGATCCGGCTCCAGCACTGCCGGGCCCATATGGTCGACGAACACGAATGGGCCGACGCTGCGCGCCTGCAGCGTGGGCACGGCGCGGCGCACTTCCAGCCCGCCGATGTCATGCACGCGGGGAGCGATCAAGGTGGTCATGGCGGCGGCTCTGATCAAGTCGAATGGACACCAGCTTTGCATGTGCGCGCGCGGCCTGGCGAGCGCTTCACCAAGACGGATCGTCCCGGAGACAGTCGCTGCGCGGCGTGCTGGCGGCCAGAACGAACGTGCCGAGATGGGCGGTTGCAGACGACAGAGGCAGGCACGCGCACGGTTGATCGTGATTGGCCGCCGCGCGCTAGAACAGCTGTCCGGAGGCGGCGCTGTGCAGGGCGATTTCGCCGCGCCGCGAGGCCAGCCGATCGGCCAGGCGCGTGGGCTCGGGCAGGCGATAGGCGCGCAGGGTGCGCAGCGTCCAGTCGAGCGCGCCCTGCATCGAGACGCGGTGGCCAGGCGAGACGATCAGCGGATTGCAGCGTGGCTTGCTGCGCAGCGCCCAGCCGATCTGCGTGCCACCCAGCAGGATCGGGCTGTGGTCGCCGCGCTCGGGCCCCGGCGCGACGAAGCTGCCCGCCAGGCGTTGCTTGGCCACGCCGATGCTGGGCAGGCCGGTCACCACGCCAAAGTGCGCAGCGATGCCGAGCTTGCGCGGATGCGCGATGCCCTGGCCGTCGATGAAGACCAGATCCGGCGGGTGCGACAACAGTGCCAGCGCCTGCAACAAGGCCGGCAGCTCACGAAAGCTGAGCAGGCCCGGCACGTACGGCATCGACGTGGGCACGTGCGCGACGTGCGTTTCCAGCGGCATCAGCGTGTCTGCATCCAGCAGCACCGCTGCCGCGCGCGTGGTCCGGCCGTCGTCTTCGAAGCCGACGTCGAAGCCGGCGAGCAGTTGCGGTGTTGCGCCGAGCTGGTCCTGCAGCACCACGCGGTGTGCCAGTTGCTGTTGCAACTGTCGCGCCTGGATGACGCTGCCATCCCAACCGGCAAAGACGGGATCGATCGTTTGCATGGCCCCAGCATCGCGCGCTGGCCGTGGCGGTCTCGTGCACGCCTGCGATGCGCTGGCTGCCGTTACAATCGCAGGCTGATCGGCCCCCAATCGGAGAACCGTAGTGACCCGCAAACTCGTACTGCTGCGCCATGGCCAGAGCCAATGGAACCTGGACAACCGTTTCACCGGCTGGGTGGATGTGGAACTCACCGAGCAAGGCCGCCAGGAAGCCGCTGCGGCCGGCAAGCTGATGAAGGACGAAGGGCTGCAGTTCGATGTGGCGCACACCTCGGTGCTCAAGCGCGCCATCCATACGCTGCAGGGTGCGTTGAAGGAACTGGACCAGGACTGGTTGCCGGTGTCCAAGAGCTGGCGCCTCAACGAGCGCCACTACGGTGGCCTGCAGGGGCTGGACAAGGCCGAGACGGCAGCCAAGCACGGCGAAGAACAGGTCAAGATCTGGCGCCGTTCCTACGACATTCCGCCGCCGGCGATGGACGTCGACGATCCGGGGCATCCGTGTCACGACCGTCGCTACGCCACGCTGGATCGCAATGCATTGCCGGGTACCGAGTCGCTGGCGACCACGCTGGTGCGCGTGCTGCCGTACTGGCACGACGCGATCGCACCACAGTTGAAGGCTGGGCAGACCGTGCTGGTGACCGCGCACGGCAACTCGCTGCGTGCGCTGTACAAATACCTCAACGCGGTGTCCAACGAGCAGATCCTGGAGCTCAACATCCCGACCGGCATCCCGTTGCTGTTCGAGCTGGACGACACCCTGCAGGTGCAAAGCTTCCGCTACCTGGGCGACCCGGAAGCGGCCAAGCGCGCCGCCGACGCGGTGGCCAATCAGGGCAAGGCAAAATAATCGCCGCATCCGCTGGCCACGCTGCGTGCATGGCGCGCAGCGTGGCGTGGAGTTTGCGGCGCGCGCTCGACTGACGCGTGCGGATTTGACACGCATGCGCGCCTGTTGGTGGATCGGGCAGGTGCGCATGCGCGGGTTCTTGCAGGTGAGACATGATGTCCAGCAAGCGGAAAAGGCAACAGATGAGTGCCACCTACTGCCGCGCGTATCTGGTGACGTTGGGGCTGCTGTTGGGCGGTGGCGGCGCTGCGTTCGCGTTGCTGGCCCGGGGCAGTGTGTCCGGTTCGGCGCTGGGCCTGGCGCTGCTGGTCGGCATCGTGGGTGTGGCGCTGCTGGCGTTCGGTTTCTGGGGGCCGTCGCGACGGATGGAATCCTGGGCGGAGGCGGCGTCCGGGCATGAGGTCGCGCTGGTGCTAATGGTGCTGGCGTATCCGGTGTACCTGGTGATGGCACCGCTGTACGCGCGCAAATGACCGCAGTCGATGGCGCTGCTGCTGCGCCGGATTGCCGGGGTGGTTTCCGCGGCGGCAACAGCGGTGGCATGTGCCCAGGCCACACGTAGCGCGTTGTGGGACGTGTGCTCTTCGATAGGGCGCGGCAGCGGGCGTCAGGACGTTGCGGTGCCGTTGCAATGATGACGTGGTTGGTGCGTCTGCGCTGATTGCCTACTTTTTTGACTGCGCATGGCGCGGTCGCATGCCTTGGAGAATGGAAAGATGTTGAGCAAATTCGCGCCACTGTCGCTTGCGGTGGCCATCGCGGTGACGCTCTCGGCGTGTGGCCGCTCCGAGGACACCGCCAGGCCGGCACCGGCCGCACCGCCGGCCGCGCCGACCAGGGTCGATGTGTCCAAGCTCGATGCGCCGATCGTGGCCTTCGGAGTCAACGACCTGGATCCGGCCATCAACGCGTGCCAGGACCTCAACGGCTTCGTCAACGCCAAGTGGCTCAAGGCCAACCCGGTGCCGTCGGACCGCACCAGCTGGGGCAGTTTCGAGGTGCTGGCCGAGCGTTCGCTGACCATCCAGCACGCGTTGGTGGAGCAACTGGCGCGCGGCAACCTGTCGGCCGGCTCGGTGGACGCCAAGATCGCCGACCTGTGGCGCACCGGCTCGGACGAAGCGGCGATCGACAAGGCCGGCATCACGCCGCTGCAGCCGCAGCTCAAGGCGATCGAGGCGCTGACCGATGCGCCGTCCATCGCCGCGTGGTTGCGCGACAGCTATGCCAAGGGCCAGGGCTTCCTGTTCTCGTTCGGCGCCAATGCCGACTACAAGCATTCCGAACAGATGATCGCCTACGCAGGCCAGGGCGGTCTGGGCTTGCCCGAGAAGGGCTATTACACCGATCCGGCGCAGGCCAGGATCCGTGAGCAGTACGTGGCCTACATCGCGCGCGTGCTGGAGTTGTCCGGCATTCCCGCCGCGCAGGCGGCCACGCAGGCCAAGGCGGTGATGGCGTTCGAAACCCGCCTGGCCGCCGCCTCGCTGTCGCGCATCGAACTGCGCGACCCGGCCAAGCGCTACAACCCGGTCGATGTGGCCGGTGCCAACGCGGTGACACCGCATTTCGACTGGCAGGCGTTCTTCAGCGCACTCAAGGTGCCGGCAGGGACGTTCTCGCTGAGCCAGCCGGGTTACTTCGCCGAACTCGATGCGATGCTGGCCGATACGCCGGTGGAAACCTGGAAGGCCTACCTGCGTTTCCACAGTGTGGACGAGGCGGCACCGTATCTGGCCAAGCCGTTCGAGCAGGCCAACTTCGATTTCTATGCCAAGACGCTGCGTGGCCAGCAGGACATGCTGCCGCGCTGGAAGCGCACCTTGAATGCGGTCAACGAGGCGATGGGCGAGGCACTGGGCCAGCTGTACGTGCAGTCCGCATTCCCGGCCGAGTCCAAGCAGCAGATGCAGCAGCTGGTGCAGAACCTCTCGGTGGCGCTCAAGGCGCGGCTGGAACAGCTCGACTGGATGAGCGCGGAAACCAAGCAGCGCGCGCTGGAGAAGTGGGCCAGTTTCACGCCCAAGATCGGCTACCCGGATCAGTGGCGCGACTGGTCGGGCCTGGAGACCCGGGGTGACGGATTCCTGGCCAACATGCAGGCCGCGCAGGCATTCAACTATCGTTACATGCTGGACAAGATCGGCAAGCCGGTCGACAAGCGCGAGTGGCATATGACCCCGCAGACGGTCAATGCGTACTACAACGCCACCCGCAACGAGATCGTGTTCCCGGCGGCAATCCTGCAGCCGCCGTTCTTCGACCCCAAGGCCGACCCGGCATTGAATTACGGCGGGATCGGCGCGGTCATCGGGCACGAGATGATGCATGGCTACGACGACTCGGGCAGCCAGTTCGATGCCAAGGGCAACTTCGATACCTGGTGGACCGATGCGGACCGCACGCTGTTCACCCAGCGCACCGACCAGCTGGTGGCGCAGTTCGACGGCTATGAGGCGATTCCTGGCGTCAACGTCAAAGGCAAGCTGACCCTGGGCGAGAACATCGGCGATCTCGGTGGCCTGACCGTGGCCTATGACGCGCTGCAGATGGCATTGAAGGAACAGCCCGGCGCCAACAAGGACATCGACGGTTATACGCAGGACCAGCGCTTCTTCATGAACTGGGCCACGGTGTGGCGCCGCAACTTCACCGACGGCGAATTGCGCGTGCGCCTGAACACCGACCCGCATGCGCCGGCCAATTTCCGCGCCAATGGTGCGCCGTCGAACATGCCGGCATTTGCGCAGGCGTTCCAGTGCAAGCCGGGCGATGCGATGGTGCGTGGCGACAAGGATCGCGTTGCGATCTGGTAAGCGGCATCGCATCCGGCGCGGACTGTTGCGACAGTCCGCGCCGGGAAACCCGCTGTTTTTGCGCGTTTGTCGAGCTCGCTTGTGCGCTTGCGTCTGCACATCGACATGCAGGTGCAGCATCTAGACTGCCGCGCTCTGCAACACGGGGGCGGCAGTGGCGAGGCGAAAAATCATCAAATGGGTGGGCATCGGTGCACTGGCGCTCCTGCTGGGCAGCGTGCTGTCGCTGTACGGCTACGGACGCTTTGCCGATCGTCAGCGTGGTGCGGTGAGCCACGCGCTGCCTGCCACGGCGATCGCCACGTCGATCGATCGGGTGGTCGCGCCGCTGCAGCAGGCACATGCCGGTCAGACCGGCATGGTGATCCTGCCCGACAATGTCGATGCGTTCGCGGTGCGTGCGCTCACCGCGCGTGCGGCCGGGCGCAGCCTGGATCTGCAGTACTACATCTGGCATGCCGACTTCACCGGCAACCTGCTGCACAACGAACTGCTGCATGCGGCCGATCGCGGCGTGCGCGTGCGCCTGCTGCTGGACGACATGAACATCCATGGCAGCGATTCGGTGCTGGCGGCGCTGGACAGCCACCCGATGATCGAGATCCGTCTGTTCAATCCCACCCGTGCGCGCGAAGGCACGCTGATGCGCGGGGTGGAGATGGTGCTGCGCATGTTCAGCATCAACCGGCGCATGCACAACAAGGCCTGGATTGCCGATGGCCGGATGGCGGTGGTGGGTGGCCGCAATGTGGGCGATGAATACTTCGATGCGGCGCGCGACACCAATTTCATGGACATGGACGCGGCACTGATGGGGCCGGCCGTGGGCCAGGCCGAGCAGGTCTTCGATGCGTACTGGAACAGCCCCAATGCCCTGCCGCTGGCTGCGCTGGTGACCGCCAAGCCGCAGGCGCTGGATGCCTTGCGCGGCAGCCTGGATGCGGGCCTGGAGTCGGCACGCGCGCATCCGTATGTGCAGCGGCTGCGCCAGTCGCCCAGCGTGCAGGCGTTGACGCAGGGCCAGCGCCAGGTGCAGTGGCTGGACCAGGCGCGCATCGTTTCCGACCCGCCGGAAAAGGCCGAGGGCGCACCGCCGCAGGCGGACTGGATGACGCCGGTGTTGATCGGCGAAATGGCGCATGCGCAGCGCGAACTGAAGGTGATCTCGCCGTACTTCGTGCCGGGCGAGGACGGCATGCGCTGGATCGGCGCATTGCGTCGGCGCAACGTGCGCGTGAGCGTGTTGACCAACTCGCTGGCAGCAAACGATGTGGTTGCCGTCCACAGCGGCTATGCCGATTACCGGGTGCCCCTGCTCATGCAAGGCGTGCGCCTGCACGAGCTCAAGCCGATGGGCAAGCCGGACGGCAGCCTGTTCGGCTCCAGCGGTGCCAGCCTGCACACCAAGGCGTTCGTGGTGGACGACAGCAGCGGCTTCATCGGCTCGTTCAATCTGGATCCGCGCTCGATGAACCTCAATACCGAGATGGGCCTGCTGTTCAACGACCGCGCAGTAGCCGCGCAGCTGGAGCAGGTCTACAACCGCAAGATCGGCGCGCCGGTGAGTTACCGCGTGACCCTGGAGCAGGGCGAGTTGCGCTGGCACGACGATGCGGCGCAGCCGCCCGAGGTGTGGTCGCAAGAGCCGGCCGCGAGCGTGTGGCGGCGTGGCGCGGCAGCGGTGATGGGCTGGTTGCCGCTGGAGTCGCAGTTGTAATTGCGCCGTTTGCGCGTGCGGCGCGCTACTGCAGCTGCGTCACGATCTCGCGCGCCATCGCGCCCAGCGGCAGGATGCGGTCGGCGCCGCCGCGTTTGATCGCTTCCTTGGGCATGCCGAACACGATGCTGGTTTGTTCGTCCTGCGCCACCGTGCGCGCGCCGGCCTGGCGCATTTCCAGCAGCCCGGCAGCGCCGTCGTCGCCCATGCCGGTCATGATGATGCCCAGCGCATTGCTGCCGGCCGCACGCGCGGCCGAGCGGAACAGCACATCCACCGACGGACGGTGCCGGTTGACCGGCGGGCCTTCCATCACTTCGACAAAATATTGCGCGCCACTGCGGCGCAGCAGCAGATGCTTGCCGCCAGGCGCGATCAGCGCGCGGCCCGGCATCACCCGGTCGTTGTTGGCGGCTTCTTTCACTGCGATCTGGCACAAGCCATTCAGGCGCGCGGCGAAGGCGGCGGTGAATTTCTCCGGCATGTGCTGCACGATCACGATGCCGGGGCAGACGCGCGGCAACGCGGTCAATACTTCCTCAAGCGCCTGGGTGCCCCCGGTGGAGGTGCCGATGGCGACGATGCGCTCGGTGGTCTGCGCCAGCGCGCGCCCGCTTTGCGCCGGCAGGATCACATCGGCGGTGTGCTTGACCTCCGCTTCCAGCGGCGCTGCGGCAACCCGCGCGGCCAGCCGCTTGACGTTGGCGCGTGCGGCGCTGCGCACGGTATTGACCAGTTCGTCGGCCGAGTCGGTGAGGAACTGCTTCAGCCCCAGGCGCGGTTTGGTCACCACGGCCACCGCACCGGCGGCCAGGGCATCCATGGTGACGCGTGCGCCTTTTTCGGTGAGCGTGGAACAGATCACCACCGGGGTGGGGCGTTCGCTCATGATCTTGCGCAGGAAGGTGATGCCGTCCATGCGCGGCATTTCCACATCCAGCACGATCACGTCCGGCCATTGCTTGCGCATCTTCTCGATCGCCAGCAGCGGGTCGGCCGCGGTGGCGATGACCTCGATGTCGGGCGCGTCGTTGAGCACGCCCACCAGCACCTGGCGCACCACCGCCGAGTCGTCGACGACCATGGCCTTGATGGCATCGGTGCGGGCAATGGGGCTGGCGGCAGGGCGGTTGAAGGCGGTCGACACGGCGGATCCTTGGCTCAGGCCTTGCGGAAGATCGAGGGTGCCACCTGGACCAGATCGATGTCGAGTTCGCTCAGGCTCTCCGAATGACCGATGCAGAAATAGCCGCCCGATTTGAGGTTGGACAGCACACGCAGGATGACCTCGCGCTTGGTCTGGCCATTGAAATAGATCATCACATTGCGCAGGAAGATCGCATCGAAGCTGCCCAGCATCGGCAAGGCCGTATTGAGGTTGGCATGCACGAACCTGACCCGGTCGCGCAGGCGCCGTTCCACCAGCAAGGTGCCGTCGTATTCGCCCTGGCCACGCAGGCAATAGCGCTTGAGATAGGGCTGCGGAATGCCGTCGATGCGCTGCAGGGCGTAATGCCCGGTGCGCGCCTTGGCCAGCACGCGGGTGCTGATGTCGCTGCCGACCACTTCGAACGGCCGTCCCTGCAAGCTGTCGTCCAGCACCATCGCCATGCTGTAGGCCTCTTCGCCGCTGGAGCTGGCCGCGCTCCAGCAGCGGAACGGCAGGCCGCCGCGATGTTCGCCGGCCAGCTTGCGCAGCAGCTCGAAGTGCTTGGGCTCGCGGAAGAAGTAGGTTTCGTTGGTGGTCAGCAGGTCGATCGCGGTCTGGATCTCGGCGCGGTCCTGGCGGCTTTCCAGCAACTGCAGGTACTGCGTGTAGGTGCTGAACTGGTGTTCGCGCAGGCGCTTGCCCAGCCGGCCGCACAACATGGCTTTCTTGCCGGTGGAAATGCTGATGCCCGCCGCTTCGAAGATGAAGCGCTGGAAGCGGCCGAACTCCTGTTCGGTGATGGCGGTGGCTGTGCTCATGGTCAGGCGACATCCGCATCGCTGGGCAGTGCGTTGCCGCACAGGCGTGCGATGCGCACGGCGTGTTCGCGCCACCATTCCGACAGCATCGGCCCGGGCATCGGCGAGCCCATCAGGTAGCCCTGTGCCAGATCGCAGCCCAGCTCGCGCAGCAGGCGCCAGTCCTCCGGCGTTTCCACCCCTTCGGCCACGGCGGTGAGTTCGAGCCGGTGGGCCAGTTCCAGCGTGGATTCGAGCACGGTGCGCTGACTGCGGCTGCGATGTGCGGCATGCACGAAGCTGCGATCCAATTTGAGTTCGGTGAAGGGAATGCTGGCCAGGCGCTGCAGCGAGGAAAACCCCGTGCCGTAGTCGTCGATCGACAGGCCGAAGCCGTGCAGGCGCAGGCGCGCCAGCATGCTCAAGGCATTGGCCGGCTCCACGATGGCGCTTTCGGTGAGTTCCAGCACCAGATCGGCAGGGCTCAGGCCGTTGTCGCCCAGCTTGCCGCACAGCTGTTCGAGAAAGCCCTGCTCGCCGAGCAGGTTGGGCGACAGGTTCAGCGCCAGGCTCAGCTCCAGGCCTTCTGCGCGCCAGTCCACCAGTTGCGCGACCGCCATGTCGATCACCTGCTGGGTCAGGGCATGGATCAGGCCCTCGCGTTCGGCCAGCGGAATGAAGCGGTCCGGCCCGATCATGTCGCCTTGCGGGCGGCGCCAGCGGGCGAGCGCTTCCACGCCGCGCAGGCGACCATCCTTCAGATCGAGCTTGGGCTGGTAGGCCACGCGGATTTCGCCGCGGCGCATGGCCCGGTCCAGCCGCGAGGCAGCCGCGCCGCCGCTGGACATCAGCGGCGAGATCGCCGCCTGGGCAAACGCGGGCGCGTTCGTGGCCAGTCCCGGCTCGCACTCAAGCACGTTGGCCAGGTCCTGCAGATGCATCGGCTTTTCGATGCCGCCGAGCACGCGCACGCCGGCGCTGCGGCTGAGCTGCATCACCGCATCGATCAGGGCGCCGCCGCGCTGCGAGACCACCACCACCGGCACGCTGTACTTGCCGCGTGCCAGCGCATCCAGCAGCTGCACGCCATCCATGCCCGGCATTTCCAGATCGATCAGCAGCAGCGATGGGGCCACTGCACTGCTCAGCCAGGCCAGCGCGGCGTGGCCGTCGACTGCGCCGTCGACGGCGACGGCGCCGAGCTGGCGGCACAGCGCCATCGCGTGTTCGCGCTGGACCACGCTGTCGTCGACGACCAGTACCGGGCCGTCCAGCGCGCAGCTGCAGGAGAGAAGGGTGGGGCGCATGGGAGTCCTTGCGTGCAGGCTGGACATGTCAGGCTGCCAGGTCGGCGACAGGCAGCTGGGCGAGTGCGTCGTTGCCCAGCACCGCGTCGGCGTCGAGCAGGATCACGAAGCGCTCGCCGATCCTGGCCATCGCATGGATGCATTCGCGTGCGATGCCGGCGCCAAAACTGGGCGCGTCGGCAATCGCATCGGGCGCGATTTCCAGCACCTCGCTCACCGCATCCACCAACAGGCCGAGCACCTGATGCGTATGGCCATGGGCGATCTCCACGATCACGATGCAGCTGCGCTTGGTGATCGCGCTGGCGTTGCGGCCGAAGCGCTGCTGCAGATCCACCACCGGCACCACCGCGCCGCGCAGGTTGATCACCCCGCGCAGGGCCGGCGGCATCATCGGCACGTCGGTCGGCATGCGGTATTCGATGATTTCCTTGATGCCGAGGATGCCCAGGCCGAACATTTCCGTGCCCAGCACAAAGGTCAGGTATTGCTGCGGCGCCGTCGATGGCGGCGCGACGGCGGTTGGCATGGTGCTGGCTGCGCTGTGCGGTTGCATCGTCGTGTCCTCAGAAGCTGGCGAACTGCGATTCGTCGATCGCATCGGCGGTGGCTGCCACCGCGCTGAACTGGCGCACGTTGCTGCGACGCGGCGGCGCGCTGATTGCGGTGCTGCTGCCGTGCGGTGCGATCCGGCGCGGGCCCGGCTTGTTGCTGGGCGATGCCGCCGCGCGCGCGCCATTGCCGAGCCGGAAGAAGCCCATCAACTGCTGCAGTTGTTCGGCCTGCGCGCTCATTTCTTCCGAGGTGGCGGCCAGTTCTTCGGCATTGGCGGCGGCCGACTGCGTGGTCTGGTTCAACTGGCCGACGGCGGTGTTGATCTGGCTGACGCCGGCGGTCTGTTCTTCGGAAGCCGCGGCGATTTCCTGCACCAGGTCGGAGGTGCGGCGGATCGAGGGCACCATCTCGCCGAGCACGCGGCCGGCGCTTTCGGCCAGGTCCACGCTGGAGCCGGCCACCTCGCCGATCTCCTGCGCGGCGATCTGGCTGCGCTCGGCCAGCTTGCGCACTTCCGCCGCCACCACCGCAAAGCCCTTGCCATGTTCGCCGGCACGCGCGGCCTCGATGGCGGCATTGAGCGCCAGCAGGTTGGTCTGGTAGGCGATGTCGTCGATGATGCCGATCTTCCTGGCGATGTCCTTCATCGCCACCACGGTGGCGCGCACGGTGTCGCCGCCATCGGCCGCCTCGCTGGCAGCCTTGGCGGCCATGCTGTCGGTGACGCGCGCGTTCTCGGTGTTCTGCGCGATGGAGGCGGTCATCTGTTCCAGCGAGGCGCTGGTCTCTTCCACCCCGGCCGCCTGTTCGCTGGCGGCCTGCGCCAGCGCCTGTGCGGTGGCACTGACCTGTTCGGAGGCGCTGGCCAGGTTCTCGGCGTTGCGGTTGACCTCATCGACGATCTCGGTCAGCCGGCTCATGGTGGTGTTGACGTAGCGCTGCATGTCGGCGAAGGCGCCTTCGTAGCGGCCTTCCACGGTGTGGGTGAGGTCACCGTCGGCCATCGCGCCCATCACCTGGATCACCTCGGAAATGCTGCGCAGGTTGCCGCGCGCACGCTCCACGGTGTCGTTGATGAAGGCCTTCTTGCCCGGCAGCTGCGCCAGCGGTGCCTCGAAGTTGCCGCGGCCGAATTCGGCCACCACGCCCATTGCCAGCTTCTTGACCGCGATATGCGCGCCCACCATCTGGTTGATGCCGGTGGCCATGCTGCGGAAATCGCCGTCGAAACCGCTGCTGTCGATGACCACGTCGATATCGCCGGCTTCGTGTTCGGCCGACATGTGGTTGATCTCGCGGATCAGGCCGGTGAGGTTGCCGCGCACCTGTTCCAGGGTCTCGTTGATGAAGCGCTTCTTGCCCGGCAGCAACGGCAGCTGCGCGGTGAAGTTGCCGCGGCCGAACTCGGCCACGCAGGCGATGGCCTGTTTCTTGACCGCGATGTGGCTGCCCACCATTGCATTGATGCCTTCGGCCATGCGGCGGAAATCGCCGGTGAAACGTTGCGTGTCGATGACCACGTCGATATCGCCGGCCTCGTGCTCGGCCGCCATGTGGTTGACCTCGGCGACCATGCCGGTGAGGTTGCCGCGGATCTGCTCGACGATCTCGTTGATGAGGGCCTTCTTGCCCGGCAGGCGTTCCAGCTCGGCGGAGAAGTTGCCGCGGCCGAACTCGGCCACGCAGGCCATGAGCTGCTTCTCGATCGCGATATGGTTGGCGACCAGGCGGTTGATGCCTTCGCCGGTGGTGCGGAAATCGCCGGCGAAGCGTGCCACGTCGATGCGCGCGTCGATCTCGCCGGCGTCGTGTTCCTGCCAGACGCGGTTGATCTCCTCGTTGACGTGGGCGATGTTGCCTTGCACCTTGCGCAGTGCACGCAGCACCTCGCAGGCCTGCTCGTCGCGCAGCTGCGGCAGGGCGACGGCGAAGTTGCCACGCGCGAATGCATCCAGCGTGGTGGTGGCAAGCTCCAGCGAGCCGGTCGCGATGCGGATCGCATGGAGCAGCAACGCACCGCTGACGAGTGCGGCCAGGACGCTGGCGGCGAGCAGGGCGCCGTGCGACAGCGTCAGCGCAAAGCCGGCGACCACCACCACGACAGGCAAGGCAAGGGCGAGGGCGGCGGTGAACCACAACTGCGTGGCGATCGGGAGACGGTGTGACATGGCGGCAGCTTCCTGGGGTCAGGGAACAACGAACGAGGCGGTGATGTGGGGAGTGCTTGTGTGGTGACTCAGGCCGCCAGGGCGTCCTGGTTTGGATGCAATTGCTGCAGCAGGCTGGGTACGTCGAGAATCAGCGCGACATCGCCGCTGCCCAGGATGCTCGAACCGCTGATGCCCTTGACCTGTGCGAAGACCCTGGACAACGGCTTGATCACGGTCTGCCATTCGCCCAGCAAGGTGTCCACGACCAGCCCGAAACGCTGCGCGCCCTGGCGGATCACCACGATGCTCTCGCGCGCAGGCGTCCTGCCGCCGAGCGCGAACAGCTCGCGCAGGCGTACATACGGCAGCACGCTGCCACGCAGGTCGATGTAGTCGCTGCTGTAGTCGGGCGTGAATTCCACGCATTCCTCCACCACGTCCAGCGGCACCACGAACACCGATTTACCGACGCCGACCTGGAAGCCGTTGATGATGGCCAGCGTCAGCGGCAGCCGCACCGATATGGTGGTGCCCAGGCCTGCGGTGCTGTCGATCTCCACGGTGCCGCGCAGCGCGGTGATGTTGCGCTTGACCACGTCCATGCCCACGCCGCGGCCGGACAGGTTGGTGACCTTTTCGGCGGTGGAAAAGCCCGGCTCGAAGATCATCGCGAACACCTCGCGGTCGCTGAGCTGGCGGCCCGGCTCGATCAGGCCGCGTTCCAGCGCCTTGGCCAGGATGCGGTCGCGATTCAGGCCGCCACCGTCGTCGGTGATCTGGATGACGATGCTGCCGGAGTCGTGATAGGCATTCAGGCCCACGGTGCCGCGTGCGGGCTTGCCGCGTGCCACGCGCACCTCCGCCGGTTCGATGCCGTGATCCATGGCGTTGCGCACCAGATGGGTGAGCGGGTCGCCGATCTTTTCCACCACCGACTTGTCCAGTTCGGTGTCTTCGCCGGCCACGACCAACGCGATGTCCTTGCCGAGTTCGCGCGCCACGTCGTGCACCACGCGCTGGAAGCGGCTGAAGGTGCCGCCGATCTTGACCATGCGCAGTTGCAGGGCGCTTTCGCGCACCTCTTCCACCAGGCCGGCCAGGATCGAGGCCGATTCCAGCAACTGTGCATCGCCGGTGCGCTGCGCGTTGGCATTGGTGCCGGCCACCGCGATGATGAGTTCGCCCACCAGGTCGATCATGCGATCGAGCTTGTCGGCGTCCACGCGGATCGAGCGCGCGTCGGCGTTGCGTGCGCCGGTGTCCTGCTGCGGGCGTGCCGACGCTGCGGCCGGCACGCCCGCCAGCACGCCGCTAACCGGCGCGGCCGCAGCCATGACCGGCTCGTCTGCAAGCACGGCACTGGCGTCCATCGGTGCCGGTACCGAGATGATCTCCAGGTCGCAGTCCTCGCGTACGAACTCGAACACGTCCTCGATCGCGGCACGGTCGGCATCGCTGCGCAGCAGGATCCGGAAGCCCAGGTAATTGGCTTCCGGATCCAGCGCTTCGAAGCTCGGCAGCCCGCTGACATCGGTATTGATCGACTCGACCGAGCCCAGCCCGCGCAGGTTGCGAATCAGCTTGAGTGGCGAATTGCCGTAGCGCAGCGCATCGGCGAACAATTTCAGCGTGATGCGCCAGTAACCGCTCTGTTTCTCCGGGGTGTTGTGCTGGACGGCCGTGGCAGTGACACCGCAGGCGCTGACCTGCAGGTAGGTCTGCAGTTGCGCCAGCAGGGGCTCGGCCTCTGCAGTCAGGGCGTCGGCATCGGCGTGAGCCGGATCGGCCGCAGTTTCCACCAGGGCGTGGATGTGGTCGCAGCACACCAGCAGCAGCGCGATCAGTTCCGAGCTCAGCGTCAGTGCATCGTCGCGCAACAGGTCCAGCACGCTTTCCACGACGTGGGTGAAACCGACCAGCTGCGGCAGATCGAACAATCCACCCGAGCCCTTGATGGTGTGCGCCGCACGGAAGATCGCATTGACCGCATCCGGCGAGGACTCGCCACGCTCGGCTTCGAGCAGGTGACGTTCCATGTCTTCGAGCAGGTCCCGGCTTTCGGCCAGGAAGGTCTGCATCAGCTGGTTCATGTCCATGCGTGTCGCCGGTCCCTTAGTGAATGCGTTCGCCGAGACCCGCAACCGCATGCGGGTACAGCGCTTCGAGCAGGCCGAGCAGTTCGATCACATCGACCACCGCGCGGCTGGAATCGGTCAGCGAGAACGGCCGGCCGTCGGCCTGGATCGCCTGCTTGGTCGCCAGCAGCAACTGCAGGCCGGTGGTGTCGATCTCGCTGACCGCCCCCAGGTCCAGATGCAGCCCGCCCGGATGCAGCAAGGCCGGCTGCAGCAGCGGCTTGAGTTCGGCAGCGCGACGGATGGTCATCTCGCCTTCCAGGGCAAGCGTCAGCGGCGCGGGTAGATCGGACAGTGGCGTGTTCATTGATGCCTCAAGCGATGCGATGGCGCACGGTTGCGTGCCATGACGCGGAAGAAGGTCGTCCGGCGTGGGCTTGCGTGGGCAGTGCTGCACACGGGGATCACACCGGTCCATGCAGGTATCGGCGCGTGACAGGAATATTTAGGCCAAATTCAGTGCAGTGACGAATTTGAGAAGGCCATCACTGCCTGGGCATTAATTGCTCAGCTTTGTCGCAAGCAGGCTCAGGACACCAATGTCCTGGACAGTCCCGCAGGACAGATAGCCGCATTCCCGCCGACTTCTTGAGTGCCTGCGGCGTGAGCTGGTGCACGGCGGCTGCAGCAAAGACGCCCCAGACAGGTCGCCTGCCTCCTGCACCGGCAGCGCAAGGGGCATGGCTTTAGCGGAACTGCCGCATTGGATCGGCGGCACTGTGCGCAGTGCCTGCAACGCGGTCGGCGCGTGCTGGCGTCATCAGGCCGGGCGCGGCGCCCAAGGCAGGCGCAGCCGACCGCAGCGCGGTCTCATCTTGGCGCCAGCATCGTCAGCAGGCCGCGCGCGGCGTTGAAGCGGTCCGCGCCTTCCGGCAGCGGCAGCTTGATGCGCAGCTTGTCCGGGCCGTCCATCGTGTAGATCTTCGGCTGCTTCTGGATCATCTGGATCACCGCCACCGGGTCGATCGCCGGTTTTGCCTCGAAGACCAGGCGACCGCCGTTTTCGCCCAGGTCCAGCTTGCGCACGCCCAGCGCATTGGCCTGCAGCTTGAGCTCGGCAATGGCGAACAGGTGCTTGACCGGGTCCGGCAGCAGGCCGAAGCGGTCGATCATCTCCACCTGCAATTCGCGCAATGCATCGGCATCGCGTGCGCTGGAGATGCGCTTGTACAGCGTCAGCCGCGTATGCACGTCCGGCAGGTAATCCTCGGGAATCAGCGAGGCCACATGCAGCTCGACTTCGGCGCCGCGGACTTCCTCGCCGGCATCCAGATCCGGCAGCTTGCCCTGGCGAATGCTGCGTACCGCGCGTTCCAGCAGCTCGGTGTACAGGCTGAAACCGACCTCGGCCATCTGCCCGCTCTGGTCCTCGCCCAGCAGCTCGCCGGCGCCGCGGATTTCCAGATCGTGCGTGGCCAGGGTGAAGCCGGCGCCGAGCTCGTCCATGGAGGCGATCGCTTCCAGGCGTTTGGCCGCATCGGAGGTCATCGAGCGCCGGTCCGGCACCACCAGATACGCGTAGGCGCGGTGATGCGAGCGGCCGACGCGGCCGCGCAGCTGGTGCAGCTGGGCCAGGCCGAAGCGGTCGGCGCGGTTGATGATGATGGTGTTGGCGTTGGGAATGTCGATGCCCGACTCGATGATTGTGGTCGACAGCAACACGTTGAAGCGCTGCTTCTGAAAATCCAGCATCACCCGCTCCAGCTCGCGCTCGGGCATCTGCCCGTGGGCGATGCCGATGCGCGCTTCCGGCACCAGTTCGGACAGCTCGCGCTGCATGCGCACGATGCTTTCCACATCGTTGTGCAGGAAGTACAGCTGCCCGCCGCGACTGAGCTCGCGCTGGAAGGCCTCGCGCAGCAGCGCGTTGTCCCAGGCAGTGATGAAGGTCTGCACCGCCAGCCGGTTCGGTGGCGGGGTGGCGATGATCGACAGGTCGCGCAGCCCGGCCATGGCCATGTTGAGCGTGCGCGGGATGGGGGTTGCGGTGAGCGTGAGCAGATGCACGTTGGCGCGCATCGCCTTGAGTGCTTCTTTTTGCCGCACGCCGAAGCGCTGCTCTTCGTCGACCACGACCAGGCCCAGGTCCTTGAACTTGACGTCCGGCTGCAGCAGCCGGTGCGTGCCGATGATCACGTCGATCTCGCCGCTGGCCACCTTCTCCAGCTCGGCCTTGATTTCCTTGGTGCTCTTGAAGCGCGACAGCACTTCCACCTTCATCGGGTAGTCGGCGAAGCGGTCGCGGAAATTGCGGTAATGCTGCTCGGCCAGCAGCGTTGTCGGCACCAGCACGGCAACCTGCTTGCCGGCGCTGGCGGCGGCAAACGCGGCGCGCACCGCGACCTCGGTCTTGCCGAAGCCGACATCGCCGCAGACCACGCGGTCCATCGGCTGGCTGCTGCCCAGGTCGCGCAGGGTCGCATCGATGGCCGCCAGCTGGTCGCCGGTTTCCTCGAACGGAAAGCCGGCCGCGAACGGCTCGTACATCGTCCGGTCCACCTGCAAGGCCAGCCCGGCGCGTGCGCGCCGGCGCGCCTGGATCTCCAGCAATTCGGCCGCCACGTCGCGGACCTTTTCGGCCGCCTTGCGCTTGGCCTTGGTCCATTGCTCGCCGCCCAGCGAATGCAGCGGCGCGGTCTCGGCCGAGGCGCCGGAATAGCGGCTGATCAGATGCAGCTGCGCCACCGGCACGTACAGGCGGTCGCCCTTGGCGTATTCGATTTCCAGGAACTCGCCGGGCATGCCACCGGCATCGAGCACGATCAGCCCGCGGTAGCGGCCCACACCGTGGTCTTCGTGCACGATCGGCGCGCCTTCGGACAGCTCGCCCAGGTCGCGGATGATCGCTTCCGGTTCGCGCCCGACCCGGCGGCTGCGCCGCGGCTGGTTGGCGCGCTCGGGAAACAGCTGGCGCTCGGTCAGGACCGCAATCTGCGGGGTATCCAGCGCAAAGCCGTCTTCCAGCGGCGCCACGGTGATACCGAAGCGCAGCTTGGTGGCAGCCAGGAAGGCGGGCAGGTCGGCAACGACCTCCGGCTTCAGCTGCGCGGCGGCCAGCACTTCCATCAAGGCCTCACGACGGCCGGCGGTATCGGCGGCTACCAGCACGCGGCCGGGGTAATGGCCCAGGAACGAGGACAGCGCCTGGCCGGCCGGCGCGTCCTTTG
This sequence comes from Xanthomonas sp. CPBF 426, assembly GCF_903989465.1. Lineage (NCBI taxonomy): Bacteria > Pseudomonadati > Pseudomonadota > Gammaproteobacteria > Lysobacterales > Lysobacteraceae > Xanthomonas > Xanthomonas sp. CPBF 426. The sequence continues at coordinate 3,129,544 of NZ_LR861805.1, read as the reverse complement.
CCGCCACCGGCAGCGGCGGCAAGGGCTGGTCGCCCAGCGCGGCGGCCTCGTCGATGCGCGGATGATCGCTGGCCCAGACTTCGATGCGCGCCAGCTTGTTGAGCCGCTCGCGCAAGGCGTCCGGCGATTGATACAGCTCGTCCGGCGTCAGCAGCGGGCGTTCCACGTCGTGGCGGCGCTGTTCGTAGCGGTCCTGTGCCTGCGCCCAGAACGTGTCGGCCGCATTGGAGACACCGGTGGCGACCAGCGGCAACACGCGCTTGTCCAGATAATCGAACAAGGTGGCGGTCTTGCTGAAGAACATCGGCAGGTAATACTCGACGCCCGAAGGCGCCAGACCCGATTTCAGGTCCTGGTACAGCGCGCTGCGCCGGGTGTCCACGTCGAAACGCTCGCGCAGGCAGGCCAGCACGCGCTCCACGCTGGCATCGTCCATCGGCACTTCGCGGCCGGGCAGCAGCTTGACGGCCTCGACCTTGTCCAGCGAGCGCTGCGATTCCGGGTCGAAGGCGCGGATGGAGTCGATATCCTCGTCCAGCAGCTCGATCCGCAATGGCGTGGCTTCGCCCATCGGAAACACGTCGAGCAAGCCGCCGCGCACCGCGAAATCGCCCGGGTCCATCACCTGCGGCACATTGCGGTAGCCGGCGCTTTCCAGCCGGCGTTTTTCCGCATCCAGATCCAGCCGCTGGCCGACCTTCAGATCGAAACTGCCGCCGACGATATAGCTCAGCGGTGCCAGCTGCTGCATCAGCGTCTGCACCGGCACGATCACCACCCCACGGGTCAGCGCGGGCAGCCGATGCAGCGCCGCCAGGCGCTGGCTGATGATTTCCGGGTGCGGGCTGAACTGGTCGTAGGGCAGGGTCTCCCAATCGGGAAACGGCACCACCGGCAACGTGGCGTGCTCGCCGAGCAAGGCGTGCAGATCCGCCTCGATCTGATGCGCGCTCTGGTTGTCGCGTGCGATCACCAGCAGCGGGCCGGCATGCGCCTCGGCGGCGCGTGCGATCGACCAGGCCAGCGCAGTCGGCGAAGACGGAGCGCGCCAATAGGCGCGGAGCTGGCCGGACTTGGGCAGCGGCGGAGAGGGGAAGGTGGTTGGCGACGGCATCAGCCGGCAATTTTATCAGAGCACCCACCACGCCCGGTCCATCCGGTGTGAAAGCCGGCCTCGGCCCGCCTGCGCAGAAGCGCGCTGCACGGTCCTGCCTTAGCTATCGACTTGCTCGTACCGGGCACCGCCTGGGCCAGCACGCCGGTGGACCAGTTGCAGTCGTAAGCGCAGTCAAAAGCCCAATCAAAAACCCAGTCGGTCGAGGGTGCGGTGCCCTCACCGCTTGCGGGACACGCCGTGAACCCATCCCTGGGGGCTCGGTGGCGGCATCCATGCCGCCACACGGTCCCGCAATCGGTGAGGGCACCGCACCAGACAGTTGGTCGGTTGTTTGAAAAGCTGGTCCGCTGCCCTGGCTTTCTTGCGGAACGAGCGGACACGTCCTTGCCCGAGCAGGGCACCGTGCCTGCTCGCAATGTGCCGACCGACCATCCCGACAGGTCCTTGCCCGCTCACCGTCGCGGGACCTTACGCGGCATGGATGCCGCGTAAGAGCCTACAGGGACGTACTTGCGGCGTGTCCTGCGATGGTGGGCGGGCAAGGGCCCTGCAGCTAAGTGACAGATCAACAATCAAAGCCGGGTGAGTCGAGGGTGCGGCGTCCTCACCGCTCGCGGGACACGCCGTGAATCCGTCCATGGAGGCTCGGTGGCGGCATCCATGCCGCCACACGGTCCCGCAACCGGCGAGGGCATTGGCTGGTTGGTTGCTTAAAAGGCGTATCCGTTGATCGGTCAGCGTTAGGGGACGCTTCCTTGTCGGAACAGCAGACCACGGTGCCTGCTCTTACCAAACACACCGGCCATCTCGACAGGTCCTTGCCCGCTCACCGTCGCGGGACCTTACGCGGCATGGATGCCGCGTAAGAGCCTACAAGGACGTACTTGCGGCGTGTCCTGCGATGGTGGGCGGGCAAGGGCCCTGCAGCCAAGTCGCAGACCAACCGCCCAAGCCGCTTCACGAATCCCGGATCCCGAATCCCAGCCCCTCAGGCATCCAGCTCCAGCACCATGCGCACCAACTCCGGCGAATCCGGGTGCGGCTGCGGCTTGAAGCCCAGCGATTCGGCCAACTGCAGCATCGGCACATTGCTTTGCAGCACGTCGCCGAACAGGCAATCCAGGTATTTGCGCCGTGCCCACTTGACCAGCTTGCGCATCAGCTGCCGTCCCAGGCCCTGGCCGGCGACGAAGCTGCTGACCAGGATGGTGTACTCGGCCTGGCGGGTGCCCGGCACCAGCGCCGCACGCGCCACCGCGCCCACCAGGGCTTCACCCGGCGGCAGCTGCTCGGCGGCCACCAGCACGATTTCGCTCTTGGGATTGGGATGGGTCAGGCGCTGCACCATCTCCGGGGTGATTTCGGCGGAAGAGCGCACGAACCGCGCGCGGATTTCCTCCGGTCCCAACAGGCTGAAAGCGCCCTGCAGCGGCGGACCGTCCTCGGGACGGATCGGGCGGAGCAGAAGCGTGCGGCCATTGGGCAGACTGAAGTTTTCATGCCAGGGAGGCATGCGATTGCGAATGGCCATGACCGGTGTTCCTTAAAGATCGGAAGATTCTGGCACCCGCCCAGCGCACAACCGTGAATGAATCCGGTGCGCCGCTGGGGGCCGTCAGGGGGTGGCAGTGCTTCCCTCATCACTGTACCGAGCGATACCGTGATCCAGTCGTGAGTATGCGGCCGCGTTTGCCAGCGCGAGGAGGCGTCTGGCGCCGGCGAATCAGGCGTCCTGGCGCAGCCACTCCAGCCGGGTCGAAGCACCGGCCTCGCCGAGATGCTGCTTCAGCACCGGCAGCGCGGGCGCCAGCATCTGGTCGAACTGCCACGGCGCATTGACGATCAACAGCCCGCTGCCGGTCAGGCGCAGCGGCGAGTCGTCCGGGCGCACCTGCAGCTCGGCCACCAGCACCGACTTGGCCGGCAGCGTGGCAGCCTTGCGCATGAAGGGCTGCAGGCTGCGGCGCAGCTTGATCGGGTACCACACCATGCAGATCGCCTGCGGCCAGCGCGCCAGGGTCTCGCGCACGCTGTGGATGACCTGCGGGTACTCGGCATCCTGCGATTCGTACGGCGGGTCGATCAGCACCAGCCCGCGGCCGATCCTGGTCTCGCCCGCGCGTGGCGGCACGAAGGCGCGAATCGCCTCGTAGCCATCGCCGGCATGCACGCGCACGCGGCTGTCCCTGGCGAACAGGCGCTTGAGCGCCTCGGCCTCTTCCGGCTGCAATTCGCAGAACGCCATGCGGTCCTGCTCGCGCAGTGCCTGCGCCGCCAGCAGCGGCGAACCGGGATAGTGGTTGATCTGGATGCCGGCGGTGGCGCGCGCCGGCTTCTGGCCGGGCGTGGCCGGGCGGGCGATAGTCTGATTGTCGGCCTGCACCGCGCGCAGATAGCGTTCCACCACCTCGGGCAGGGTCGACTCGGCCATCAGCCGCATCACCCCGGCATCGGCCTCGTTGGTCTTGCGGCTCTCTTCGCCGCCGAGCTGGTAGCGCCCGCGTCCGGCGTGGGTGTCGAGCACGAAGAACGGCGTGTCCTTGCGCTTGAGGGTGTCGATCAGCGCCAGCAAGGCGATGTGCTTGAGCACGTCGGCATGGTTGCCGGCATGGAAGGCGTGGCGATAGTTCATCGCGGCAGTGTACGGGCCGCGCCAGCATGCGGCTATGCTGCGCGCCATGTCCGAGTCCCCCGCCCGCGTGCTTGTCGTCGAAGACGAAGCCGCCATTGCCGATACCGTGCTGTACGCGCTGCGCAGCGAAGGCTATGCGCCCGAGCATTGCCTGCTGGGCCGCGACGCGTTGGCGCGGCTGCGTGCCGACCCGGCCGATGTGGTGGTGCTGGACGTGGGCCTGCCGGACATCAACGGCTTCGAGGTGTGCCGCACGCTGCGCGGTTTCAGCGATGTGCCGGTGATCTTCCTGACCGCGCGCAATGACGAGATCGACCGCGTGCTCGGCCTGGAACTGGGCGCCGACGACTACATGGCCAAGCCGTTCTCCCCGCGCGAGCTGGTGGCGCGGGTGCGCGCACGGCTGCGTCGACGCAACCAGGCCGCCGTGGCGGAGCCGGGCTGGCAGCCGCATGGCGCGTTTGCGATCGATCGCGAGGGCAGCCGCATCCGCTACGGCGATGCGCTGCTGCCGCTGACCCGCTACGAGTACGCGCTGCTGTCGGCGCTGTTGCAGCGCCCCGGTGCGATCCTGAGCCGCGCGCAGCTGATGGACCGCGGCTGGGACGCCAGCGCCGACAGCGCCGACCGCACCGTCGATACCCATATCAAGACGCTGCGCGGCAAGCTGCGCCAGGCCGGCGTACCGGCCGACCCGATCCGCACCCATCGTGGCCTCGGCTACGCGCTGGAGCTGTAGCCATGGGCGAGTGCAGGCGTGCTGTTATGCAGGCAGGGGCCTGAGATGCGGCTCGGTCTCAAGCTGTTCCTGGGCTTCTTTCTGATCGTCGGGCTGGCCGCGTTCTTCGTGATGCGGGTGTTCGTCAACGAGGTCAAGCCGGGCGTGCGCCAGGCGATGGAATCCACGCTGGTGGACGCGGCCAACGTACTGGCGGAAATGGCCAGCGGCGAGCTGGCTGCCGGCAGCATCGCCAGCGGCAGCTTTGCGCGCAACGTGGCGCAGGCGCAGCGGCGCGACCCCAAGGCCTGGGTGTGGCGGTTCCGCAAGAACGATGTGGCCTACCGCGTCACCGTGACCGACGCGCGCGGGGTGGTGGTATTCGATTCGCTGGGCCGTGACGTGGGCCGCGACAACTCGCGCTGGAACGATGTCTATCGCACCTTGCGCGGCGAGTACGGCGCGCGTTCCAGCCCCGAGGTCGATGGCGACCCGACCGCCACGGTGATGCATGTGGCCGCACCGATCTATGCGCCGAATGACCCGGGCACGTTGATCGGCGTGCTGACGCTGGCGCAGCCCAATCGCAGCATCGATCCGTTCATCGAGGCCAGCCAACGCAACATCCTGCAGCGCGGGGCCTGGCTGATCGGCATTTCCGCGCTGATCGGCATCGGGATGACCTGGTGGCTGATGCGCGGGATCGGCCGGCTCAATCGCTACGCACAGGCGGTGAGCGCGGGCCTTCCGGTGCCGCCGCCAAAACCGCGCGGCGATGAAATCGGCGACCTTGGCCAGGCGCTGGAACGCATGCGGCGCAAGCTTGAAGGCAAGGCCTACGTGGAGCAGTACGTGCAGTCGCTGACGCACGAGATGAAGAGCCCGCTGGCGGCGATCCGCGGGGCGTCCGAACTGTTGAGCGAGCCACTGCCGGAAGCCGATCGCCAGCACTTCGTCGCCAGCATCCGCGCCCAGGAGCTGCGCCTGACCGAAACCATCGACAAGCTGCTGGCGCTGGCCGAGGTGGAGCAGCACGGCTGGTTGCAGACGCGCGAGCGCGTCGCGGTGGCCGGCCTGCTGCAGGCGGCAATGGACGCCGTGCTGCCGCGCGCGGCAGCGGCCGGCGTGCGGCTGGACAGCGATGCCGGCTCCGACACGGCGCACGGGCAGTATGTGCTGGGCGATGGGTTCCTGCTGCGCCAGGCGCTGATCAACCTGCTGGAAAACGCCATCGCGTTTTCACCGCAGGGCAGCACCATCCAGTTGCGTGCGCAGGTGCTGAAGGGGCAGGTGCAGCTGGTGGTGCAGGACCGCGGCAGCGGCGTGCCGGACTACGCACTGGAACGGGTGTTCGAGCGGTTCTATTCGCTGGCCCGCCCGCAGACCGGACAACGCAGTTCCGGCCTCGGCCTGCCGTTCGTACGCGAAGTCGCGCGCCTGCACGGCGGCGAGGCGACACTGGACAATCGGGACGGTGGCGGTGCGATCGCGACCCTGCGCCTGCCCATCGGCTAGGCGCGGCTGACAAACCGTAGCGAGCAGTCGTCAGGTGGGTGCGGACGGCGCGGAGCAACCGGAGTGGACCAGTGGTACGCGAAGATTCCGCGCGCCGTCCGCGCCCGCCCGGCGGCTACGCAGTAGGCAGCTCTGGACCGCATTGCATGCCAGATGTGCACAGGCCGGAGCCGATGGCGCCCGCATCGCGGTGCACTGAAGCGGCATGCGCCAGGGCACATGCCGCCTCCGTGTCGGCCGCGCATCACGGTGCGCAGCCGCTGTGTGCTAGTGCACCACGTCGGCCACCATGACGTCCTTGGCGACCACCGACCAGGACAGCTTGCCAAAGCCCTTGTTGCCCCATTCGGTGCCCCAGCTGTTTTCGACGATCAGCCCGTCGCTGTCGTACCCCAGCGCGACCACCGCGTGCCCGCCCAGGATCGGCGTCTTGATGTCGTAGTCGACCTGGTTCTTCGGCGTGAGGTCTTCAAACCCCTGGCGGACATAGAAGCCGATGACCACCGGCGTGGACGAGGCCAGCGCGAGTTTGATCTGTTCAATCAGGGCCCGCCCGCCATTGCCGTCGCCCGAGTACAGCACGGTGTACTTGCGGTACGGCGTGGGGTTCTTGGCAGCGTTGGCGCGGTCGGCTGCGGTGGGCGGATTCTTCCAGTTGTAGTTGCCCCACGAGTAATGCTGCTCGGTATCGATGCCCTGCGCCAGCGCGACGTCCAGCGGCGCTTCCAGCGTGGAGCCATCATCGACGCCGTTGTTGACCTGGCTGTAGAGATACATCGGGGCGAAGCGGGTTTGCGCCTGCTTGCTGGCGTTGGCGTACCAACCGGTCAGGGTGTGGGCGGTTGCCCATGACGCACATGATCCCACCTGGCCCTGGTCGCCTGGCGCGATGGCCCAGGCAGTCAGGTCCACCGTGGCGGGCAGGGGTCTGGCGGCGCTGGCAATGCCGAACAAGGGCGTGACCGGCTGCATCAATGACGAGGGTTTCAGACCCATCCCGTGCATTGCCGCCTGTGCGGCGGCGGAGGACAGGCTCAGGGCAGCGAGCAGGCAGAGGCTGAGTGAACGTTGCTTGTTCATGGAAGGCAAACTCCAGGCGAAAGAGGAATGCAATGGTGCGCACTTCTGGAACCACGGCCGGCAGGCGGGCATACGCGTGCGACACCGCCGATGCGGCGCGCAAGTTGAAGGAGGACGCGGCGAAACGACGGCACTGGAACGCCGTGATCAATACAGACTCGAAAAAAGCGATGGCCCCGTGATGCGCAACTGCACGCGCATCGTTGCGCCTGGCGGCCAGGCGCGCGCCGGTGATGCGAAACCTTGGCGATGCAACGGAAGCACGTCCTGGGCCTTGGTTGCAGTTTTGCAGGGCGAACACTGCATTTCCTAACTGGGTCACAGTGCCGGTCGCCGATCCTGCCGATCGCCCACTTCACATTCGCTTCAAATTCGCCTCAAACCCCCGACACCGGCGCATCGCACCCTGGCCACCTCCCCGAATGAGGATGGTCGATGAAATCCCTGAAACTGTTGTTGCGCTTCGCCACCATTGGCGGATTGATCCTGTTGCTGCTGATTCCGTTGCTGTTGATCCGCGGCACCGTGCAGGACCGTGCGCGTTACCGCGACGAAGCGGTGGAGCGGGTGGCGCAGAGCAAGGCCGGCGAGCAGCAGTTCATCGCGCCGGTGCGGGTGCTGCCGTTTACCGAGGATGTGCAGGTCACCGAGCCCGACGAGCAGGGCAATCCGCGCAAGGTCTGGCGCAAGCGCGACGGCCAGTTGCTGCAGACCCCGCGCACGCTCAGCCTGAGCGGCGAGTTGACCCCGTCCGAGCGCAGGATCGGCCTGTTCCGTGTGCAGGTGTATGCGTGGAAGGCAAGGCTCAAGGCCGAGTTCGAGCCGTTCGCGTATCCGGCCGTGGACGGTCGTCGCTATGGCCAGCCGCATCTGGCGGTGGGTATTTCCGATGTGCGTGGCCTGGTCGGCACGCCGAGCCTGCGCGTGGACGGGCGCACACTGCCGCTGGAGAGCGGGGCAGGCGGCCTGGCGGCGCGCTCGGCCGGTATCCACGCCGATCTGCAGCCGCTGGGCGATGCGCTGGCCGGCACACTGGGCGAGGGCAATCTGGTGGAGATGTCCTTCGTGCTGGACGGCACCCGCAGCCTGGCGATCGCGCCGATTGCCGACAACAACGACATCGCGCTGCGCTCGGCCTGGCCGCATCCGCTGTTCGGCGGGCGCTTCCTGCCCAATGCGCCGACCATCGGTGCGCGTGGTTTCGATGCGAGCTGGTCGTTGTCCTCGCTGGCCACCGGTGCGCAGACCCAGCTGCAGTCCAGCCAGTCATCGCTGGATACGCTGCAAGTGCAGCTGGTCGACCCGGTGGACGTGTACACCCAGGCCGACCGGGCCAGCAAGTACGGCATCCTGTTCGTGGTGCTGACCTTCGTGGCGTTCGTGTTGTTCGAGCTGATCAAGCGTCTGCCGATCCATCCCCTGCAGTATCTGCTGGTGGGGCTGGCGCTGGCGATCTTCTTCCTGTTGCTGCTGAGCCTTTCCGAGCACATCGCGTTCTGGCAGGCGTACCTGGTGTCGGCCGCGGCGTGTATTGGCCTGCAGTTCTTCTACCTGTCCGGGGTGTTGCGCAGCTGGGCGCGCGCAGCCGGGTTCTCGGTGCTGCTCACTGCGTTGTACGGGGTGCTCTACAGCCTGTTGATCTCCGAAGACAACGCGCTGCTGATGGGATCGCTGCTGCTGTTCGGCATCCTGGCCAGCATCATGTGGGTGACCCGCAAGCTCGATTGGTACGAGCTTGGCAACAGCCTGCGCTGAGGCCGGCATGTTCGCTCACGCACGGCTGTACCGGCGGGCGCAGCGCTTGCTGCCCGCCGGGATTGACACGGTGGCGCTGCTTCCCGCAGCGCTGCCGCAGGCCTGGGAAGCTTCGCCGTTGTCGGCCTTGCCCTTGCACCGCGACGGACGCCGCGGGGTGATCGGCCTGCGCCTGCATCCAGGCACCGCGCAGGCACTGCGCCTGGATGGCAGCCGATTCCTGCAGGCGGCACAGCGGCAGGACGTGCCGGCAGACAGCGCGCTTCAGCGTTGCTACGGGCCATGGCAGCGGTTGAGCAACGGCAGCTACTGGGCGCGCAGCACCGATGCACTGCGCGGCGTGCTGCTGGCCAGCGAGGAGGCGGCGGTGTGGTTGTTGTGGCAGCAGCCGGTGGCCCCGGCCGCGGTCAACGGCCGCTGGCTGCGCTGACCCACGGCAGCGCCGCGGCGCCAGGCTGGCTTACCATGGCCGGCATGAGCGGCTCCTCCCTGATCGTCGAAACGGTGCGCGGCACGCAGGTGCTGCCGCATCTGGCTGCGGTGGCGCAACTGCGCATCGCGGTGTTCCGCGCCTGGCCGTACCTGTATGACGGCGATGCCGATTACGAACGCGGCTACCTGGCCGCGTATGCGGCCTCGCCGGACAGCGTGTTCGTGCTGGCACGCGATGGCGATGCGGTGATCGGCGCCTCCACCGGGCTGCCGCTGCTCGACGACAGCGACGCCTTCCATGCGCCGTTCCGCGCGGCCGGCATCGATCCGGCCAGCGTGTTCTATTTCGGCGAATCGGTGCTGCTGCCGGCGTATCGCGGCCAGGGGATCGGCCACGCTTTCTTCGACCGGCGCGAGGCGCATGCGCGTGCACTGGGGCGCTTCGCGCTCACCGCGTTCTGCTCGGTGGAACGCGCGCAAGACGATCCGCGCAAGCCTGCCGACTACCGACCCAACGATGTGTTCTGGCGCAAGCGCGGCTATGCACCGCAAGCGGACATGCGCGTGCAGCTGGCGTGGGCGGAGTTGCAACACGGCGAGATCGACCACAGTCTGCGGGTGTGGACGCGGGCATTGCCGCCGTGACCGATTCGCTTCCTACGTCATCGATCCATCGCAACCAGGCCGCCAGATGAAAATTGCCGTCGCCAAATATCCGATCGGCAAACCCGCCGACTTCGCCGCCTTTGCCGCAGGCCAGTCCGCGCTGGTGGGCGAGGCGGCCGCCGCCGGCGCGCGCCTGCTGGTGCTGCCGGAATACCTGTCGCTGGAGTTGGGCGCGACATTCGGTACGCAGATTTCTGCCGGGTTGCCGGAGTCGCTGGCGGCGATCCAGGCGCTGCGTGCGCCGTGGCTGGAGCTGTTTGCCGGCCTGGCGCGCCGGCATCAGCTGCATCTGGTTGCCGGCAGCTTCCTGCTGGACCTGGGCCAGGGCCGTTACCGCAACCGCAGCGACTGGTTCACGCCCGACGGCCGGCACGGCTGGCAGGACAAGCTGCAGCTGACCGGCTTCGAAAAGGCTACCGGGCTGATCGAGCCTGGCGATGCGGTGAAGGTGTTCGAGCTGGATGGCGTGCGTGCAGCGATCGCGATCTGCTACGACAGCGAGTTCCCGCTGCCGGTGCGCGCGCAGTACGAGGCCGGCGCGCGGCTGCTGATCGTGCCCAGCTGCACCGACACCGCCGCCGGCGCGATGCGGGTGCGCGTCGGCTGCCTGGCGCGCGCGCTGGAAAACCGCATATTCGTCGCGCAATCGGTCACGGCCGGGCAAGCGCCGTGGAGCCCGGCGCTGGACGTCAATACCGGCGAAGCGGCGGTGTTCGCCCCGATGGATGTCGGCTTCCCGGCCGACGGCGTGCTGGCGCAGACCCAGGGCAGTACCGTGTGGGCGTATGCGGAGCTGGATTTCGCCGCCTTCGAGGCCAGCCGCGCGCAGGCCCAGGTCGCCAACGACCGCGATTGGGTCGGTCAATCGGGCGCTCACCTCGCGCGTGCCACGCTGGCCTCCTTCGACTGACGCGCGCGGCCATCCAGCCACTGCGGCGTGCATCGCCGCGCGAGCGCCGCCGTTGCCCGTGACCGGCACGCGTACGCTTCGAGCGTTCTGCGCTATTCCCTGATTCGTCACCCGCACCGCCCACCAGGTTCCCATGGCCAAGAAAACCCTGATTCCACACAGCGTCCGTCTCGAGTTCGCGCCCGGCGCGCTGGTGCACAGCAATCTGTCCGGCGCGGCGTTTACCGACGACTGGCTGTGGGTGGCCGGCGACGAGGCCTGCGCGGTGGATCGCCTGCGCAGGCTCGAGCCCGTGCAGCGCGAGACGCTGCGCTTCGGCCAGGGGCAGAGCTTTGCGCTGGCCGAGCTGCTGGACCTGCCGGGCGAGGCGGCCGAGGAGGCGGATCTGGAAGGCATGGCGCTCTCGGACGGCTACCTGTGGGTGGTCGGCTCGCATGGGCTCAAGCGCAAGAACGCCAAGCGCAATCGCGACGATGCCGACAACGCCAAACGCCTGACCAAGCTCAAGCTCGACGCCAACCGCCGCCTGCTGGCCTGCCTGCCGATCGAGCGCGATGCCGACGGCACCCCGCGCCTGGTGCGCCAAGCCGCCGATGGCCGTCGCGCGCTGCGGCTCAAGGGCGATGCCAAACACAACCAACTCACCGAGCTGCTGGCCGACGATCCGCATTTTGGCCCGTTCATGAAGATTCCCGGCAAGGACAACGGCTTCGACATCGAAGGCATCGTGGTGGACGGCGAGCGCCTGCTGCTGGGCCTGCGCGGGCCGGTGCTGCGCGGCTGGTCGGCGCTGCTGGAGATCCGCGTCCAGGCGCATGGCGACCACCTGCGGCTGGCGCCGCTGGACGAGGACGGCACGCTGCTGCGCAAGCACTTCCTGCAATTGGGCGGGCTGGGCATCCGCGACCTGCACTATTCCGGCGACGACCTGTACCTGCTGGCCGGCCCGACCATGGTGTTGAATGGCGAAATCCGCCTGTTCAAATGGCCGGACGCACGTACCGTGCTGGCTGCCAACCAGGCACCGGTGCGCTTTCAGCACGAGTTGCTGGAATCGGCGGTGTTGCCGCACGGCACCGACAGCGACCGCGCCGAGGCGATCTGCAATCTTCCCGGGCACCTGGCCGGCGACACGCCCAGCTGGCTGGTGCTGTACGACGCGCCAGGCCGGGCGCGCAGCGGCGGCGATGACGTGGTCTACGGCGACCTGTTGCGCAACCGCTGAGCCGCGTGCGGGCAGGTCCGTGCTGGTCAAGGTAAAATCGGCCGATCCCCGTTTCGCCGAGCGCTCCATGACCTGCCGCACCCGCTTTGCCCCCAGCCCCACCGGTTACCTGCACATCGGCGGCGCCCGCACCGCGCTGTATTGCTGGCTGGAGGCGCGCCGTCGCGGCGGGCAGTTCGTGCTGCGCATCGAAGACACCGACCGTGAGCGCAGCACCCAGGCCGCGATCGACGCCATCCTGGAGGCGATGGACTGGCTGGGCCTGGACTATGACGAAGGCCCGATCTACCAGACCCAGCGCGTGGCCCGCTACCAGGAGGTGGCCGAGCAACTGCTGGCGCAGGGCAAGGCCTATTACGCCTACGAAACCCGCGAAGAACTCGACGCCATGCGCGAGGCCGCCATGGCCCGGCAGGAAAAGCCGCGCTACAACGGCGCCGCCCGCGAGCAGAACCTGCCGTACCGCGACGACCCCAACCGGGTCATCCGCTTCAAGAACCCGGTCGGCGGCACGGTGGTGTTCGACGACCTGATCAAGGGCGTCATCGAGATTGCCAACAGCGAGCTCGACGACATGGTGATCTTCCGCCCGGACGGCTTCCCCACCTACAACTTCGCGGTGGTGGTGGACGATTGGGACATGGGCATCACCGAGGTGATCCGCGGCGATGACCACATCAACAATACCCCGCGCCAGATCAACATCTATGAGGCGCTGGGTGCACCGGTGCCGAAGTTCGCGCACATGCCGATGATCCTGGACGAGCAGGGCGCCAAGCTGTCCAAGCGCACCGGCGCGGCCGACGTGATGCAGTACAAGGACGCCGGCTACCTGCCGCATGCGCTGATCAACTACCTGGCACGTCTGGGTTGGTCGCACGGCGACCAGGAGTTGTTCAGCCGGCAGGAATTGCTCGACCTGTTCGACGTCAAGGACGTCAATTCCAAGGCCGCGCGCCTGGACATGGCCAAGCTGGGCTGGGTCAACCAGCATTACCTCAAGACCGACGACCCGGCCAGCATCGCCCCGCAGCTGGAATACCAGCTCGCCCGGCTCGGCATCGATGTGGCCGCCGGCCCGGCCGCCGCCGACGTGGTGGTGGCACTGCGCGAGCGCGTGCAGACCTTGAAGGACATGGCCGAAAAAGCCGTGGTCTGGTACCAGCCGCTGGAAACCTACGACGAGGCGGCGGTGATGAAGCACCTCAAGCTGGGCGCGGAAGTGCCGCTGGGCAAGGCGCGCGAACTGCTGGCGGCACAGAGCGAATGGAGCGTGGAGACCGTCTCGGCCGCGCTGCACGACGCGGCCGCCGCGCTGGAGCTGGGCATGGGCAAGGTGGCCCAGCCGCTGCGCGTGGCCATCACCGGCACCCAGGTCAGCCCGGACATTTCGCAGACCGTGTACCTGGCCGGACGCGAGGGCGCCTTGAAACGCATCGATGCCGCACTCATCAAGATAGGGGCGGGCTGACCGCCGGAGCCTGTATGACCAAGCATACGCACACCCAGACGCACGATCAGGAACATGCCTGCACAGCCCCGCATCACCATGTCGACGATGCCAACGGCTTCGTACGCGCAGTGGAGCGTGCCTGCAGCGAGCGCGGCCTGCGGCTGACGCCGATCCGCGCCAATGTGCTGCGGCTGATTGCCGACGCCGGCAAGCCGGTCAAGGCCTACGAGTTGCTGGACTGGGTGCGCGAAGGCAAGGGCGTCGGTGCCGACGCCCCGCCCACGGTGTACCGCGCGCTGGATTTCCTGATGGCCAACGGCTTCGTGCACAAGCTCGAATCGGTCAATGCCTTCGTCGCCTGCCACCACCCCAACAGCGCCCAGCACTCGGTGCCGTTCCTGATCTGCGACCGCTGCCACAGCGCGGTGGAGCTGGAAGACCGCGAAGTGGTGGCGCAACTGGAAGCGCGCGCCAAGGCGCTGGGTTTCCAGCCGCAGGCGCAGACCCTGGAAGTGCATGGCCTGTGCGCCAAGTGCGCGGTGGCCGAGTAAGGATCGCCAGCCAAAACGCAAGGCGGTTCACTTAGAGCGGCTGACAAAACCCGACGTGCGAGTGCCATGCGCGCGCATCAGCGAGGTCGCTAGCGACGCATCGCTTAACCCAAGGTATCAGACACCACCGCGCATCACGCCGCGGCGTCGGTCTTGCTGCCATAGCCCGCCAGAAACAGGGCGACCGCGCGCTGCGTCGCCTCGCGCAGATACGCGGGCGAGGGGTTCTTGAGTGCGCCGAACAGGCAGGGCATCAGGGTTTCCGCCTCCAGCAGCCCGCCGAACTGCCTGGCCGCGATCAGGACGTCGGCGCAGCGGATCACGCCGCGATCCATCTGCGTCTGCAGATAGTCGGCCATGCGCTGCACACCTTCTTCCGGGCCGGAATTGAAGAACAACGCGCCCACGTCCGACCGCCCCGACACGCCGATGATGGTCTGCCAGATGGTGATCGAGCTGGGCGCGCACAGGAAGCTGAGGATGTCCTCGCCGAAGCGCTGCAGGGTCTCGGCGACCGGGCCGTTGCTCTGCGAAAGCGCGTCCAGCAGCGGGTCGATGTAGCGGTCGGACATGTCCTTGGCAAACGCCACAAACAGCTCATCCTTGGACGGGAAATAGCCGTAGAGCGTGCGCTTGGAGCCGCCGACGCGGGCGGCGATCTGCGACATCGAGGCGCCTTCGAAGCCCAGTTCGAGGAACACCTCGCTGGCCGCCTGCACGATGGCGTCGCGTTTTCCTTCGGTTCTGACCCGCATCAACTGACTCCCTTGGGCAGTTAAGTATACCGACTGGGCAGGAATGCTTGACGTCCACGGATGCGCTCATTAGGATACCGAACCGTACCGTTTAGATTTAACCATCCTGCGTTCCGTCGGAGACCTCCAGTGCGTCCTCATGCTTCGTTTCGCCTGCCCCTGCTTGCTGCTGCCGTTGCAGCTACCCTCCTGCTCAGTGCCTGCGGCAGCCCGCCGGGCGGACCGCCGCCGGCGGAGGGCATGCCCGAAATGGGCGTGCTGACCGTCAGGCCGCAGCCGGTGACCCTGACCACCGAGCTCCCCGGGCGCACGGTTCCCTACCTGATCGCCGAAGTTCGCCCACAGGTGGGCGGCATCGTGCAGTCGCGCCAGTTCACCGAGGGCGGCGACGTCAAGGCCGGGCAGACGCTGTACCAGATCGATCCGGCGACCTACCGCGCCAGCTATGCCAGCGCCCAGGCCACCCTGGCCAAGGCGCAGGCCAACCTGCGCACCGCCAGGCTCAAGGCCGAGCGTTACACCGAACTGGTGCAGATCAAGGCGATCAGCCAGCAGGACGGCGACGACACCGCCGCTGCACTGGGCCAGGCCGAGGCCGACGTGGCGGCCGGCAAGGCCAGCGTGGAAACCGCGCGCATCAACCTGGCCTTCGCGCGCCTGGACGCGCCGATCTCCGGCCGCATCGGCCGCTCCAGCGTCACCCCGGGCGCCTTGGTGACCGCCAACCAGGCCACCGCGTTGACCACCATCCAGCAACTGGACCCGATCTACATCGACGTCACCCAGCCCAGCGCGGCCTTGCTACGCCTGAAGCAGGCGATGGCGCGCGGCGAGCTGGAGAAGGCCGGCGACGATGCGGCCAAGGTGTCGCTGCTGCTGGAAGACGGCAGCACCTATCCGCTGCAGGGCCACCTGGCGTTTTCCGATGTCACCGTCGACCAGAACACCGGCTCGATCACCCTGCGCGCGGTGTTCCCGAACCCGAATGCGGAGTTGTTGCCGGGCATGTATGTGCGCGCGGTGCTGCAGGAGGGCATCAAGGAGCAGGGCGTGCTGGTGCCGCAGCAGGCGGTCTCGCGCAATGGCGCCGGCAAGCCGACCGCGTTCGTGGTCGGTGCCGATCACAAGCTGCAACTGCGCGTACTGGACACCGACCGCGAAGTCGGCGACCAGTGGCTGGTGCGCAGCGGCCTGAAGGCCGGCGAGCAACTGGTGGTCGAAGGCGTCTCGCGCGCCCGCGACGGCATCGAGGTCAAGACCGTGCCGTGGCAGCCCAAGGGCAAGCCTGCCGCCGGTGCTGGCAATGCTGCCGGCACGCCTTCCGCCCCGACCGCACCGCGTGCGGCCAACTGAGGCGGGATCACACGTCATGGCACGCTTCTTCATCGATCGTCCGATCTTCGCCTGGGTGTTGGCCATCATCGTGATGCTGGCCGGCATCCTGTCCATCGCCACCTTGCCGATTGCGCAATACCCCAGCATCGCGCCGCCCGCCGTCGCCATCACCGCCAACTATCCGGGCGCCTCGGCGCAGACCCTGGAAGACACCGTCACCCAGGTCATCGAGCAGAAGATGAAGGGGCTGGACCACCTCAGCTACATGGCCTCCACCAGCGAATCCAGCGGTGCGGTGACCATCACGCTGACCTTCGACAACGGCACCGACCCGGACACCGCGCAGGTGCAGGTGCAGAACAAGTTGTCGCTGGCCACGCCGTTGTTGCCGCAGGAAGTGCAGCAGCAGGGCGTGACGGTGACCAAGTCGGCCACCAACTTCCTCAACGTGCTGGCCTTCACTTCCGAAGACGGCAGCATGAGCGATTCGGACCTGTCCGATTACGTGGCTGCCAACGTGCAGGAAACCATCAGCCGCGTCGAAGGCGTGGGCGACACCACCTTGTTCGGCTCGCAGTACGCGATGCGGGTATGGATGGACCCGAACAAGTTGAACAACTTCAGCCTGACCCCGGTGGATGTGCGCACCGCGATCCAGGCGCAGAACGCGCAGGTGTCGGCCGGCCAGCTGGGCGCGTTGCCGGCGGTGCCCAACCAGCAGCTCAATGCCACCATCACCGCGCAGACCCGGCTGAAGACCGCCGGGGAGTTCGAGAACATCCTGCTGCGCACGCAGTCCGATGGCTCGCAGGTGCGCCTGCGCGATGTGGCACGCATCGAACTGGGCAGCGAGAGCTACAACACGGTGGGCCGCTACAACGGCAAGCCGGCAGCCGGTCTGGCGATCAAGCTGGCCACCGGCGCCAATGCGCTGGATACGGTGCGCGCGATCGACAAGAGCCTGGAAGAGCAGGAGAAATTCTTCCCGCCCGGCATGAAGGTGCAAAAGCCGTACGACACCACGCCGTTCGTGCGCATCTCCATCGAGCAGGTGGTGCATACGCTGATCGAAGCGGTGGTGCTGGTGTTTCTGGTGATGTACCTGTTCCTGCAGAATTTCCGCGCGACCTTGATTCCGACCATCGCGGTGCCGGTGGTGTTGCTCGGCACCTTCGGCGTGCTGGCGGCGTTCGGTTTCACCATCAACACGCTGACCATGTTCGCGATGGTGCTGGCGATCGGCCTGCTGGTGGACGATGCCATCGTGGTGGTGGAAAACGTCGAACGCGTGATGGGCGAGGAGCAGTTGTCGCCCAGGGACGCCACGCGCAAGTCGATGGACCAGATCTCCGGCGCGCTGGTCGGCGTGGCTCTGGTACTGGCCGCGGTGTTCGTGCCGATGGCGTTCTTCGGCGGTTCCACCGGTGTGATCTACCGGCAGTTCTCGATCACGATTGTTTCTGCCATGACCTTGTCGGTGCTGGTGGCGATGATCCTGACCCCGGCCCTGTGCGCCACCTTGCTCAAGCCGGTGGAGAAGGGCCATGGTCTGGCGACCACCGGCTTCTTCGGCTGGTTCAACCGCCTGTTCGATCGCGGCAACACCGGCTACCAGGGCGTGGTGCGGCACATGCTGGGCAAGGGCTGGCGCTACATGCTGGCCTATGCGGTGTTGCTGGCGCTGGTGGTGTTCGGCTTCATGAAGCTGCCGGTGGGCTTCCTGCCGGACGAGGACCAGGGCACGCTGTTCGTGCTGGTGCAGTTGCCGCCCGGTGCCACCGATGCGCGCACCGGCGAGGTGCTCAAGCAGGTGGAGCATCACTTCCTGGTCGATCAGAAGGACTCGGTTGCCGGCATCTTTGCCGTCTCCGGTTTCAGCTTTGCCGGTACCGGCCAGAACGTGGGCTTTGCCTTCGTCAAGTTGCGGCCGTGGGACGAGCGCACCGGCAAGGGCCAGAGCGTCACCGACGTGGCGGGCAAGGCCGGTGCGTTCTTCAGCACCCTTCGCGATGCCAAGGTGTTTGCGTTCGCACCGCCGGCGGTGTCGGAGCTGGGCAATGCGACCGGCTTCGACCTGATGCTGCAGGACCGCGCCAACCTCGGCCACGCCGCCTTGATGCAGGCACGCGATCAACTGCTGGCCGAGCTGTCGCAGGACAAGCGGCTGGTGGCGGTGCGCCCGAACGGGCAGGAGGACACGCCCGAGTTCAAGCTGGAGATCGATTCGCACAAGGCGCAGGCCATGGGCGTGTCGATCGCCGATATCAACAACACCTTCTCCAGCGCCTGGGGCAGCACCTACGTCAACGACTTCATCGACAAGGGCCGCGTCAAGAAGGTGATGCTGCAGGCCGATGCGGCGTACCGCATGAATCCGCAGGACATCGACCGCTGGTTCGTGCGCAACAGCGCCGGCACGATGGTGCCGTTCAACGCCTTCGCCACTGCCAGCTGGCAATCGGGCTCGCCGCGGTTGGAGCGTTACAACAGCGTGCCGTCGGTGGAGATCCTGGGCATGGCGATGCCCGGTGCGGCCTCCAGCGGCGAGGCGATGCAGATCGTGGAAGCGGCGGCGGCCAAGTTGCCGCCGGGCATCGGCTACGAGTGGACCGGGTTGTCGCGGCAGGAGAAATCCTCGACCGGCCAGACCGGCTTGTTGTACGGGTTATCGATCCTGATCGTGTTCCTGTGTCTGGCCGCGTTGTACGAAAGCTGGGCGATTCCGTTCTCGGTGATCCTGGTGGTGCCGCTGGGCGTGTTCGGCACGCTGCTGGGCGCGATGCTGACCTGGAAAATGAACGATGTGTACTTCCAGGTAGGCCTGCTCACCACGATTGGTCTTGCATCGAAAAACGCGATCCTGATCGTGGAATTTGCCAAGGAACTGCACGAAAGCGGCAAGAGCCTGGTCGCAGCGGCACTGGAAGCGGCGCGCATGCGCCTGCGGCCGATCCTGATGACATCGCTGGCCTTCATCCTGGGCGTGGTGCCGCTGGTGCTCGGCAGTGGTGCCGGTGCAGGCGCACAGCACGCCTTGGGCACTGCGGTGATCGGCGGCATGTTGTCCGGCACGATCCTGGCGATCTTCTTCGTGCCGTTGTTCTTCGTGCTGATCAGCGGCGTGTTCAAGCGCCGCGCACAGCCCACTTCGCCCGCACCGCAACCGGCAGGACACTGAGATGACACCGATCCGCATGACATTGACCGCGATGGCGGTGGCCGGCGTGCTGTCCGGATGCACCCTGATGCCGCGCTATGCACGGCCCGACGCACCGGTGCCCGAGCGTTTTGCCGGCACCGAGCTCTCGACGGCATCCGACGCCGCCGCTGCCGCCAGCCCCGATCCGGCGGTCGATATCGCCAACATCGGCTGGCGGCAGGTGTTCACCGACCCGGCGCTACAGCAGGTGATCGCGCTGGCATTGGAGAACAATCGCGACCTGCGCGTGGCCGCGCTCAACATCGAGGTGGCACGTGCGCAGTACCGGGTGGAGCGCGCTGCGCTGCTGCCCGCCGTGCAGGGCACCGGCACCGCCAATAACGCGCGCACGCCGTCGGAGCTGACCATTCCAGGCCAGCCGCAGGTGTTCCGGACCTACAGCGCCAACATCGGCGTCAGTGCGTACGAGCTGGATCTGTTCGGGCGTGTGCGCAGCCTCAAGGAACAGGCGCTGCAACAGTTCCTGTCCACCGCCGAGGCACGCCGCAGCGCCCATATCAGCCTGGTGGCCGAAGTGGCCACCGCCTATCTGACGCTGGCGGCCGATCAGCAGTTGCTGCAGCTGGCGCAGTCCACCTTGAGCAGCCAGGGCGACAGTTATCGCCTGCAGCAACGCAGTTTCGAGCTGGGTGTGGCTTCGCAGCTCACCTTGCGCCAGGCGCAGACCACGGTGGAAACCGCGCGCGTGGACGTGGAGCGCTATACCGCGCAGGTGGCGCAGGACCGCAACGCCCTGGTGCTGCTGGTCGGCACGCAGCTGCCGGCGGAGCTGTTGCCGCGGGCCTTGCCCGACGGCGCCAGCGTGGACGGCAACGTGCTGGCCAGCGTGCCGGCCGGCTTGCCGTCGCAGTTGCTGCAGCGTCGCCCGGACATCCTGGAGGCCGAGCGCAACCTGCGTGCGGCCAATGCCAACATCGGAGCGGCGCGCGCGGCGTTCTTCCCTAGCATCAGCCTGACCGCATCGACCGGCTCGTCCAGCAGTAGCCTGTCCAACCTGTTCGATTCCGGCACCCGCGCCTGGAGCTTCGTGCCCACGCTGACGCTGCCGATCTTCAACGCCGGGCGTAACCGCGCCAACCTGGACATGGCCAAGGCCAACCGCGACATCGAGGTGGCGCAATACGAAAAGGCGATCCAGAGCGCGTTCCGCGAGGTTTCCGATGCGCTCGCGCAACGCGAGACCCTGGGCCGGCAATTGCAGGCGCAACAGGCCCTGGTCGATGCCACCGCCGACAGCTACCGGCTGTCGCAGGCGCGCTTCGAACGCGGCGTGGACAGCTACCTGCAGGCGCTGGATGCGCAGCGCTCGCTGTACAGCGCGCAGCAGAGCTTGATCACCACGCAGCTGTCGCGCTTCACCAATCTGGCGACGTTCTACAAGGCGATGGGTGGTGGTTGGCTGCAATCGGCCGAGCCGGCGGTGGCGACGACTGCGACGGGGCAGCCACGTGGATGACGCCGCTGCCGAACCGCCAGCACCCAGGCATGCACCGCACGACAAACGTGGTGCGATTCTGCGCGCGGCAGGCGAGCTGTTTCCACGCCAGGGCTTCGACAGGACCAGCATGGACAGCATCGCCGAGCGCGCAATGGTGTCCAAGGCCACGGTGTATGCGCATTTCGCCTCCAAGGAGGTGCTGTTCCGCACCACATTGGAGGCGCTGGCGCACCAATCGCCCAATCCCTGGGAGGCGCTGTTGAACATGCGCGGGCCGTTGCCTGTGCGTCTGCTCGCCATCGCCGATGCGGTCGTGCGCATGGCGGCCAGCAATGCACTGGGCGATGCCGCGTATGGACTGGTGCGGCCGCCGGCACTGCCCGGCCAGATGCGCGAGGAGATGTGGACGCTGGGCTTCGAACGCTACGACACCACGATGCGTGCGGTGCTGGCGCGCGAAGTGGAGCAGGGCAGCCTGGTCATCGACAATCTGCCGGATGCCTCGGTGCATTTCTTCGGATTGATGACCGGAATGCCGGCCAATGCGGCGCTGCGTGGCGACCCATTGCAGGCACCGGCCGCCACGCCGCACGCGTATGTTGCCAGTGCGGTGGCGCTGTTCCTGCGCGCGTATCGGCCGCAATCGCCAGCGGTGACGACGGCAGGCAAGCGCGAGGTGCCGAGCGGGTTCTAGCGGCGGGGGCAGGCAGCGTGATGGATGGGGGGCGGTGGTGTCCGCGCTGGGCCTGGGCTGCATGGGCCTGAGTTATGGCTTCGGGCCGGCGACCGCGCGCAAGGTGTTCGCTCTGCACTTTCCCGGCACCACCAAGCGGCATCGCCTGGAAGAAAATCTGGGCGGCGCCGCATTGACCTTGAACAGCGAGGATCTTGCGCGCATCCAGCAGGCGCTGGATGCGGTGGTGATTGTCGGCGGGCGTTACAGCCCGGAGCGACAGAAGCAAATAACCCCAGCGATCAACTCGCCCAACCGACGCTGTTGTAGGAGCGTGCCCGCGCGCGATGGGGCTTTACCGATAAGCCCCGTCGCGCGCAGGCACGCTCCTACACGAGCATTCCAACGCACCAGAGCGTGCCGCAGTACGTCGGTCACCAGCCTCAAACCTGCCGCCAACCGGCGCTGTTGTAGGAGCGTGCCCGCGCGCGATGCAGCTTTACCGATAAGGCCTCGTCGCGCGCAGGCACGCTCCTACACAGACGCGTCAGCGCGCCGGATCGTGCCGCAGTGCGTCGATCACGACCTTGAGTGTGCTCGAGGTTTGGCGGCGGCTGGGGTAATAGGCGTAATAGCCGTCGAATGGGGCGCACCAGTCCTCCAGTACGCGGCGTAGCCGGCCGGCGGCGAGGTGCTCCAGCACCATGGTTTCCGGCAAGAACGCGAGTCCGCCGCCGGCCAGTGCGGCACGCAGCACCGCGCTGCTGCCGTTGAAGGTCCATTGCCCGTCCACGCGGACCTTGACCTCGTGCCCGTCCTTTTCGAAGTCCCAGACCAGCAAGCCGCCGTGGGTGGGCAGGCGCAGGCCGATGCAGTTGTGCCTGGCCAGGTCGGCCGGGACAGCAGGGATGGTGTGGTGCACGAAGTAGCCCGGCACCGCCACCACCGCCATGCGTTGCATCGGGCTGATCGGCACCGCGACCATGTCCTTGGCGACCTGATCGCCCAGCCGGATGCCGATGTCGTAGCGCTGGGCAACGATATCGGCCAGCCCGTAATCGACGGTGATCTCGATCCTGAGGTCAGGATAGTCGGGCAGCACCTGCGACAACGCTGGCCAGATGTAGGCGTCGGCGGCGTGGCCGGTAGTGGTGATACGGATGGTGCCGGCCGGCGTGTCGCGGAAGTTGGTGAGCGCGGACAGTTCGTGGTCGATCTCCTGCAGCCGCGGAGCCACGGTGTCGAACAGGCGTGCGCCGGCTTCGGTCATCGACACGCTGCGCGTGGTGCGGGTCAACAGGCGGATGCCCAGACGTGCTTCCAGTGCGCGCACGGTATGGCTCAGCGCCGATTGCGAGACGCCAAGCTGCGCGGCGGCGCGGGTGAAGCTGCCTTCGCGCGCCACGGCGACGAAGGCCTGCAGATCGTTGAGGTTTTCCCGCGCCATTGGTTGCGAATGCCGACTCCACCGCATGCCATTCATGCGGCTGCATCATGCGCGATGGTGCGTGATGGCTCCACACCCGGCGGGTCATGGCCGCATTGATGCGCTGTGTTTCTAGGTGCATGCGCTGCTGCCTGGGTAATGCCGGTGCGCCTGCACGCTACAGTGCAGTCACTTGAATCGAGGAGCACGGCCATGAATCTGTTTGCAACTGCGATGTCGCTGTCGATGATGGCTGCCGTCACGCCCGCAGGTGAAGAGCGACACGCGATCAGGGTGAGCAAGGCCGGCGGCGCCGCATCTGCAGCCGGCCCGGCCGACTATTTCACCGGCACCGTGCGCATCGATGCGCCTTTCCAGGCCGATGCGCCGGCGCGGGTGGGCGGTGCCACCGTCACCTTCGAGCCGGGCGCGCGCACCGCCTGGCACACCCATCCGTTGGGGCAGACGCTGATCGTCACCGCCGGCGCCGGGCGTGTGCAGGAATGGGGCAAGCCGGCGCAGCAGATCCGCCCGGGCGACATCGTGTGGATTCCGCCGGGCGTCAAGCACTGGCACGGCGCCAACGCGACCGTGGCGATGTCGCACATCGCCATCGCCGAGGCGCAGGATGGCTCGCCGGTGACCTGGCTGGAGCAGGTCAGCGAGGCGCAGTACGCGGCCGAGTGACACGGTGCTCAACGATGACCTGGTGCGGTCTGCCGCGTCATCGCCGGTGATACATGTCGCTTAGTGCGGGCGCGTGACTGCGCTCCACTGCGCGCGGACAGGCTTACGCCGCTTGTGTCGCAGCCTGTGCCCCGGCACGCAACCGTTGTGCGTCACGTGCGGGCGGCGCGCCGAGAATGCGCGCGTAGTCGCGACTGAATTGCGAGGCGCTCTCGTAGCCGACGCGGAAGCCGGCATCAGCGGCATTCAGCGCTTCGGCCAGCATCAGCCGGCGCGCTTCGTGCACGCGCAGATGCGAGCGATATTCCAGCGGCGTCATCGAGGTGACCGCCTTGAAATGCGCATGAAAAGTGGAACGGCTCATTGCCGACAGATCGGCAATCTGCTCGATGCGGAAGCGCTGTGCGTAATGCTCGCGCAGCCAGACAATGGCTTTGGAAATCTGGTTGAGTCGGCTGTCGGCGATGGCCATCTGGCGCACCACCGCATTGGCCGGATCGGCCATCAGGCGATAGAGCACTTCGCGCAGCACCAGCGGTGCCAGCGCGGCGATCTCCTGCGGTTGATCGAGCAGACGCGCCAGCCGCACTGCAGCGTCCTGCAATGGCGGCGTGCTGTGGTTGAGCAACAACCCGGCCTGCGCCGCATCGCGCTGCGGCTCGACCAGCTCCGGGTGGCTGACGGCCAGGTCGCTCAGCACGGCGGTGTCCAGATCCAGGCAGAAACACAGATACGGCTGCGCGGCGCTGGCCTCGATCACCGAACCGACGATCGGCAGATCCACCGACGCCACCAGATACATCTGCGGGTGATAGAGATACGCCGCCGCACCCAGCATCGCCTGCTTGCGGCCTTGCGCCACCAGGCACAGCATCGGCGTATAGACGGTGGGCACCGACACGGTTGGCGAGGCGCTGCGCATGATCTGCAGCCCGGCAATCCGGGTGGCGTGCATGCCATCGCCAGGGGCGTGGCGCAGCAGGATGTCGGTCATCTCGGTCAAGGCGGACATGCAGGACTCGGCAGTGGCACCAGGCGGCCTGGCCGCGATGCCGTCGATCGTACAAGACCGGATGTCATGGAGCCGGCAGGTCCGCAGCAGCGGCAGGCCACGGCAGCGCCGGTTGGCGCCGACACGTGCGTTCAGGCGCTTGCGCGCCCAGCGCCTCAACACGACAGGCCCGGCATGATCTGATAGGGCGCTCACGCGCGCGCCGTATCATGGGCGTCTGTTTCCGTGATCGCCTCGCCCATGCCCGCAAAACGTTCGACCATCCCCGCACCGACGCGCCCCGCCGACTGGAAGGCGCTCGAGGCCGCCGCCACGGCCGAACTTGCGCGTCGCACAGCGCAAGCGCATCAGCAGATCCTGGGATTGTTGAACACGCATGGGCATCTGCTCAGCGAGGCGCAGCGGCGCGGCTTGCACAAGCGCTTGGTGCGTGCGGGGGGCTAGGAGCGGCGACAAAACTCTATGTCGGCAGCGGCGACGTGTTGGTCACGCGCGCCTTGTTGAGCGGTGAGTCGAATGCGCGGTGCCCTCGCCACCTGCGGGACACGCCGTGAATCCGTCCCTGGAGGCTCCTGGGCGGCATCCATGCCGCCGAGGGTCCCGGAAGTGACGAGGGCACCGCACCAGAAAGTTGGTCGGTTATCGCACCAAAGGCCACTTGTCGTCGGATGTGCATCAAATGTTGCGACGTTGAGCCGGCGCATCAGTATCGGACAGCCTGATTTTCGAACAACGCGCGTCGTGCACTGCTTGCACCTGCACACCGACCATCCCGACAGGTCCTTGCCCGCCTACCGTGGCGGGACCGTGAGCGGCATGGATGCCGCGCCAGAACCTGCACGGACGTACTTGCGGCGTGTCCTGCGATGGTGGGCGGGCGAGGGCCATGCAGTGAAGCCACAGATCACCCGCTCTACAGCTGATCCATCCGCAAAGCCGTAGATTGGGTGCTCTCCAAGACGTCACGTCGCAGCCACGCATCGCTCCGCGTCCAGCCAGCACTGGCCGACGCAAGCACCAAACTTGCGTTCAACCGACGCGCTCCCAGGGCGGCACTTCGCCCAGGCGTTCCAGCAGAAACTCCACGAATGCGCGCACGCGCGGTGGCTGCAGCTGGCGGGCCGGCATCACCGCGTTGATCTGCGTGGTCGGTGGCGGGTAGTCGGGGAGGACCTCGACCAACCGGCCGTCGCGCAGTTCCTCGGCAATGTGCCAGTACGAATGCAACGCGATCCCCTGGCCGGCGACGGCCGCGTCGCGGATCAACTCACCGAAATTGCTTTCGAAGCGGCTTTGCATGCGCACGCGTACCAGGCCGCCCTCCGGCGTTTGCAACCGCCACACGTCCTGGCGGCCGTCGCGGCCCATCAGCAGCACGCCGGCGTGCCCGGCCAGGTCGTCCGGCGTGCGCGGGGTGCCATGGCGCTTCAGGTAATCGGGCGAGGCGGCGAGGGTGCGGCGGTTGTCGGCGATGCGCCGCGCCACCAGCCCGGAGTCGTCCAGCGGGCCGATGCGGATCGCCAGATCGAAGCCTTGCCTGACCAGGTCCACCAGGTCGTCGCTCAGATGCGCGCTGATGTGCACGCGCGGATGCCGGGCCTGGAATTCCGGCAGCAGCGGCGACACGTATTGCCGCCCGAACGAGGCCGACAGGGTCATGCGCAGGATGCCGCCGACCGCGTGTGCGCTCTCGCGCAGGTCGTCGGCCAGCGCGTCCAGATCCTGCACCAGTACGCGGCCGCGCTCGGCCAGGCGCTGGCCCTCGGGTGTGGGGTGCAGCCGGCGCGTGGTCCGGTGCAGCAGGCGCACGCCCAGCTCGCGTTCCAGCCGCTTCAGGCGCTGGCTGGCGACCGCCAGCGACAGGTCCAGGCTGCGCGCACCGGCGGTGATCGAGCCGGAATCGAGCACGCGCAGGAACAGCGCGATGTCGCCGAGGCGGTCCATGCGATTCTCAATGATTTGTTGATAGTGAATCAGGATAGCAGGGGTTTTTGTTTAGGACGCCGGAGCGCAGGCTGTGGGTCGTCTTCCCTGGTCCCTGCCCATGTCCGCTTCCGTGCGTTCTTCCCGCTTTCCGCCAGCGCTGCTGGCGCTGACCATCGGTGCCTTCGGCATCGGCACCACCGAGTTCGTGATCATGGGCCTGCTGCAGCAGGTGGCCACCGACCTGGGCGTGTCGCTCAGCGCCGCCGGCCTGCTGATCAGCGGCTATGCGCTGGGTGTGTTCGTCGGGGCGCCGGTGCTGACGCTGGCCAGTGCGCGCTTGCCGCGCAAGGCGGTGCTGGTCGGGTTGATGGCGATCTTCACCCTGGGCAACGTGGCCTGCGCGCTGGCGCCGGACTACACCAGCCTGATGGTCGCGCGCGTGCTGACCTCGCTGGCGCACGGCACCTTCTTCGGCGTGGGCGCGGTGGTGGCGACCTCGCTGGTCCCGGCCGAGCGCCGCGCCTCGGCAATCTCGCTGATGTTTGCCGGGCTGACCGTGGCCACCCTGCTGGGGGTGCCGGCCGGCGCCTGGCTGGGCCTGCAGCTGGGCTGGCGGGCGACGTTCTGGGCGGTTGCGAGCGTCGGCGTGCTGGCCACGGCCGCGGTGGCGCTGTGGGTGCCGGCGAACGCAGGCGCAGCCGCAGCGGTGTCATGGCGGCAGGAAGTGGCGGTGCTGGGGCGCGGGCAGGTGGTGCTGGCGCTGGCGATGACGGTGGTGGGCTATGCCGGCGTGTTCGCGGTGTTCACCTATATCCAGCCGTTGCTGGTGGAGGTGACCGGTTTTGCGCAGACCGCGGTGTCGCCGGTGTTGCTGGTCTTCGGTGTCGGCATGATCGTCGGCAATCTGCTGGGAGGGCGCCTGGCCGACCGGCGCCCCACCGCCGCCTTGCTGGGCAGCCTGGGGGCATTGGTGGTGGTGCTCGCTGCGATGGGCCTGGTCCTGCACAACAAGACCGCGATGGTGGTGTTCGTCGGGCTGCTGGGCGTGGCCGCCTTCGCCACCGTGGCGCCGCTGCAACTGCGCGTGCTCGAGCATGCGCGTGGTGCCGGCCAGAACCTGGCCTCCAGTCTCAATATCGCCGCGTTCAATCTGGGCAATGCCGTGGGCGCCTGGCTGGGCGGTGTGGTGATCGCCACCCATGCCGGCCTGGTTGCCACGCCGTGGGTTGCCGCGTTGTTGAGCGCGATGGGCCTGGGGATCGCGTTGTGGAGCGTGCAGCTGCAACGCCGGCGTGCCGCTGCGCCGCGCGTCTGCGTACAGGCGGGTTGATTCGGTCCTGCGGGCGCAGCGCGCAGTACTTGCGCAACCGGCAGACCTGCGCGATCGGCGCCATCGGCGCAGGTCGCCGGCGAGCGGACCGTCGCGGCTGGCGTCGCGCAGTGGCCGATCCTCCGGCACTGCGCGTGGATTTTCTTTCGATTTCAGGGAGCAGTGCGATGGATACACGTTTTCTCGGCCGGTCCGGTTTCAAGGTGCCGGTGCTCGGTCTGGGTGCCGGTACCTTTGGCGGCAAGGGGCCGCTGTTTTCTGCCTGGGGCGATACCGATGTGGCGCAGGCGCAGCGCATGATCGATCTGTGCCTGGAGGCGGGCCTGAACCTGTTCGACACCGCCGATGTGTATTCGGACGGTGCCTCCGAAGAGATTCTCGGCCAGGCGCTGCAGGGGCGCCGCGATCAGGTGATCCTGTCGACCAAGACCGGCCTGCGCCTGGGCGATGGGCCCAACGATGCCGGAGCATCGCGCTTTCGCCTGTTGCGTGCGGTGGATGCCTCGTTGCGGCGCCTGCGCACCGACCATATCGATCTGCTGCAGCTGCATGCCTTCGATGCGATGACCCCGATGGAGGAAACCCTGTCCACGCTGGATGAGCTGGTGCGTGCAGGAAAGGTGCGGTATCTGGGCGCGTCGAACTACGCCGGCTGGCAGTTGATGAAGTCGTTGGCGGTGGCGGACGCGCATGGCTGGAGCCGCTTCGTGGCCAACCAGACCTACTACTCGCTGGCCGGGCGCGACTACGAATGGGAGCTGATGCCGCTGGGCATCGACCAGGGCGTGGGCGCAGTGGTGTGGAGTCCGCTGGGGTGGGGCCGCCTGACCGGCAAGCTGCGGCGCGGCCAACCGCTGCCGGACACCAGCCGCCTGCATACGACGGCCGCCGCGGGCCCGGCGATCAGCGATGAGCGCCTGTTCGACATTGTCGATGTGCTGGACGCCATTGCCGAGGAGACCGGGCGCAGCGTGCCGCAGATCGCCATCAACTGGCTGCTGCAGCGGCCCACCGTCAGCACGGTGCTGATCGGCGCGCGCGACGAAACCCAGCTGCGCCAGAACCTGGGTGCGGTGGGCTGGTCGCTGACGGCCGAGCAGCGCACGCGCCTGGAGGCGGTGAGCGCGGTGGAGCCGCCGTATCCGTACTACCCGTACTGGCGCGGGCATTTTGCAGAGCGCAGCCCGCTGCCGGTATAGGCATGGTGGCCGCCCGCGTGCCGCCGGCAGACGCCAGCACCACGCGCGGGCTGGTGGGCGCACGCTGCGGCGTGGGCAGCGACAGGTGCACGCCTTCTGCGCGGATCACCAGCGATACGCCACCGACATCTGGTATTGCCGCCCGGCAATCGGCCGGCCCATGAACACGCCGCCGGTGGCCGCACCGGGCACGCGCACATTGCCTTCGGTCAGCCCCAGCGTATCGGTGACGTTGCTGCCTCTGGCGGTCACTTCCCAATGCTCGCCCACATGCAGGTTGGCGCCGATATCCACCATGTCGTAGGACGGCAGGCGCTGGCTGTTGGCCAGGTCGGCGAAGCGATCGCCGATGTAGGAGTAGGTGGCGAACAGCTTGAGGTCGCCGAACGGCAGCATCCAGTAGTAGCTGGGCGTCACGCGGAACTGCCGCTTGGGCTGGCGCATCACCTGGTTGCCGGTGAACTCGCGGTAGTTGCGGTATTTCGCATCCAGCCACACCCCGGTGCCGGCCAGCTCGAAGCCGCCGAACGGGCGGATGGCGCCTTCCACCTCCAGGCCGCGCGCGCGCGAATCCCCAACGGTGGTGAAGTTCTCGCCATTGGCCAAAAACGCCTGGAATGGCGAATTCTTGAAGGTGTTGTAGAACGCGGTCAGATACAGGTCGTAGCTGCTGGCGCCGGACTTGAGCCCGAGTTCGTACTGATCCACGTCCTGCACGCGATTCTGGCCATCGCGCAGATTGTCGAAGCCGGGAAACTTTACCCCCGAGTTGACGCGCGCGAACAGGCTGTTGCTGTCGTTGAGCTTGAAGTTCAGGCCCGCCGTCCACGAGAACGCCTCGTCGTCCTGGTCGATGCGGCGCGTGCTGGCCAGCGCCAGCGAGGTGGCGTTGTCGTACAGCGTGGCCGGGTTGCCGTCCAGGTCCACCGTGGCGGTGTCGTGCACGTCACCGGTGACGCTCTGGCGCTCGTAGCGTGCGCCCAGGTCCAGACGCAGCTGGTCGTTGATTTCCCATTCGTCGGCGACGAAGGCGGCAATGTTCTCGCCGTCGTAGTTGGCGCGCAGGTTGAAGAACGCAGTGCTGGTGAAGCCCTGCCGCGTGGCCTGGCGCCCGTCAGCCAGATCCACGTCGATGCGGCGCGCGTTGTTCTGCGCGGTGAGCAACATGGTGTTGCCCAGGTACCAGGTATCCGCAGAGGAATACCTGGCGTAGTACGTGCCTACGGTGAGCGTATTGCCGGCAAACAGTTCGCGGCTCAGGCGCAGGTCGTTGGTGACCGAGTTCAGGCGCTTGTCCACCGACCACCAGCCGGCTTCCAGCACCTGCTGGTTCGGATCCACCGCGCCGCCGCCGTTGGTGAAGCGGCCGCTGCCAGCGCTGCCATAGCCGGCGATGAAGTCGCCCAGCCGCTGCGGTGCATCCCCGGTGAACAGGGCATAGGTCGGCGCACTGCCGCTCATCACATTGAAGCGGTCGGCGATGGTCCAGTCGCCGCGCTCCCAGTTCAATTCGCCGCCGAACACATCGATGTTGACGCCGCGCCCATCGGCCAGATCGCGCTGGATGGTCTGCCCGTTCGGCCCGACCAGCAGATCGACATTGCGGAAGTCGCGGCCGAGCAGGGTGCCGGTCTGCGCATTCAAGCCGGGGAAACTGGACAGGTCGTTGCCGTTGTTGCGCGACAGCAGCGGAATGGCGGTGTAGAAGGCGTTGTTGTCGTCGGTATGCCGCGCGTAGAACGCCACCTCGCCGCTGTCCCAGCGCTTGCTCAGCGTGGCGCTGAACTGGCCGCCCTTGTCGGCGGCGAACTGCGGGTCGCGCACGCCATCGGTTTCGCGGAAGAACCCTCCCACGCTGTAGTACCAGCCATTGCCCATCGGCCCGCTGTTGAACACATCGATGCGGCGCAGGGCGTTGTTGCCGCCGGTCAGGCGCACGCTGCCTTCCGGTTCGTCCTGGCCTTTTTTCTGGATGAAATTGACCGTCAGCCCCGGCTGCCCGTTGGAGAAGATCGGGCTGGAACCGCCACGCAACACCTCCATGCGCTCGACCGTGTCGTCGACACGGAACAGCGTGGAATTTTCCAGAAACGACAGGCTTGGCGGCGGAAACAGCGGCGAGCCATCCAGTTGCATGGTCACGAACGGCGCATCGCCTTCGGACGGCATGCCGCGCACGAAGATGTTGGCACCGGTGCCGCCACCGCTGGGCTCGGCCCATACGCCCGGCACGATCTTCAACAGGTCCGCGGTGCTCTGCGGGACGGCCTGCTGAATCTGCTCCGGGCTGGCGGTGGTGATCGAAAAGCTGGCATCGCGCTTGGCCAGGCCCTTGAAGCGCGCGGTGCCGCTGACGATCACCGCATCCAGCGTGGTGGCGTCCTGTTGTGGCGGTGCCGCAGGCGCGGTTTGCGCGTAGGCGACAGGGCTGAGCAGGGCGATGATGGTCAATGACAGGGCGTGGCGGGACAGGGACGAGGTCATGCGTGCTCTCCTTCAATCGCAGCGATCGACGCAAGCCCCGCAAAACACGGGCGGGCGCCGGAAAGGTGATGTGCCGCACAGGAGCGCGCCGGAACGACAACGCGCGCATGCAGTGCGTGCTGCCGTTCTAATGGAAGCCGGGGCAAAAGCTGTTGTGCGCCGCATCAGCGGCAGACCGCGATGGCGGGCTGGTCGGCAGCCAGGCAACGCAGGTGCCGGCCCTGCGCAGCGGTGCACGGACCGGGAAAGAAGGCGTCCTGCCCGATCGCAACCGGTGCCAAGCGCATCACGTCCCGTCTGCACATGCAGCTGTTTTCTGCCGTGCGACCACCAGCCGGCTGCGCAAGCTGACACATGACGAGGCCGCCCGAAGGCGGCCTCGCTTATGACGGCGGGAGAGAGGTACCGTCAGAAGAACATGCGCACGCCGAACGAGGCGCTGCGGCCGGGAAGCATCACATCGTCCTTGAGGAAGGAGGTGTGCACGCGTGCGTCCTGGTTGGTCAGGTTGTTGCCGTCCAGGAACACTTCCCACGCATTGCTGCCGCGGTCCACGTGGTAGGCCAGATGCGCATCGACGAACGTGTAGCCGTCGGTCGGGGTTTCGTTCACTGCCACCTTGTCCTGCTTCATGGTGCGGGTGGCACCGAGCGAGGCGCGCCATGCATCGGCATTCCAGCGCATCTGCGCGCCGACACGGCCCGGGGCGATGCGCGGCAGGTTGCCGCCATCCTTCAGGCGCGCACGCACGGTGTCGCCGAACACGCGCAGGTCCCACGCGCCAGTGTCGTTGTCGGCCAGATGGAAGGTGGCCTCGCCCTCGAAACCGTGGAAGACCGCATCGTTCTGCGTCCACTGGCGGATCGGCAGGAAGTCGTTGTCCTCTTCGTTGAACCACTGGCCGCCGGTATCGACGATGTAGACGAAGTCGTTGTAGCGGTTGTAGTACGCGGCGATCTTGGCATCGACCCAGGTGTTCTGGAAGTTCAGCCCCAGCTCGGCCTGGTTGGCCTTCTCGGTCTTCAGGTCCGCATCGCCGATCTCGTAGGCGAGGGTGGCGATATGCGGGCCGTTGGCGAACAGCTCCTCCTCGGCCGGCGCGCGCTCGGCATGGTCGAGGTTGGCGGTCAGGCGCCACTGTTCGTTGAAGCGGAAACCGCCGCTGGCCGAGAAGCTGGTCGGGGTGAAGTCGCGGTCCACGCCGATGTCGGTCCGGTACTTGACCTTGTCCACGCGCGCGCCGATTTCGGCGGTGACGCGGTCCCAGCTGTTGCGAGCAACGCCGAACACGCCCAGCGAGCGGGTGTCGGTCTTGGGGACGAAGGATTCTTCGCCCACTGCCTGGAAGGTGGTGTCGCTGCCCTGCAGGCCGAATGCGGTCTGCCAGCCGCCGCCGAAGGTGAAGGAGGCCTCCACGCGGCCTTCGTTGGCGCGCTTGGTGAACACGGTGCCGACTTCTTCGCCTTCGAATTCGGTATGCGCGTAATCGGTATGACCGAAGCTGTAGCGCAGCGCGCTGCCTTCGCCCCAGGGATCGGTCAGCCCGCCCTTGAGGTCGTAGCGGTCCTGCTGCAGCTTCAACGACACCCCGCGCTCGCCGATCGACAGATCGCCCGGCTCGCCGGGGTTGCCGTAGTTGTCGCGGAAGCGCGAGGCCGACAGGCCGACGAAGCCCCAGTCGCCGGACAGCGAGGCGCCGACCGAGCCGACCTTGGAGTCGATCCAGGAATTGGCCTGGCGTCCTTGCGGGGTGTCGTAATCGTTCTGGTTGCGGTACACGCCGTCGGCATGGATCGACAGCCCGCTGCCGTTGCCGGCATCGACGCGGAACATGTCGGTGTTGCCGTCCTTGTCGCCGCCGTCGAAGCGCACTTCGGCGCGGCCGCTGAAGCCGTCCACCGGGGTTTCGGCAATGCGTCCGTCGACCACGTTGACCACGCCGCCGATCGCGCCGGAGCCGTACAGCAGCGTGGACGGACCCTTGAGCACTTCGATCTGGTTGGCCAGGAACGGCTCGATCGCCGGCGAGTGATCCTGGCTGACCGTGGACACGTCCTGGGTGGACAGGCCGTCGCGCAGCACCGCCACGCGCGGGCCGTCCAGGCCACGGATGATCGGCCGGCCGACGCCGGGGCCGAAGTTGGAACTCTGCACGCCGGGCAGGCTGGCCACGGTTTCGCCCAGGCTGGAACTGCGCACTTCGTCCAGGCGCTCGCCGGCCAGCACTTCGACCGGGCGGCTCAGCTCGCCGGCCGCATCGCGCAGCGGGCTGGCGGTGACGACGACCTTGTCCAGGTCCTTGATGTGGCGGCCACTGGAAGCGGTGGCGTCGTGGCGCGTGTCCGAGCTGGGCGGGGTCTGCGGGTCGGCAACCGCCGGCGCGTCCGCGGCCATGGCCAGGGCGGGCGTCAGCAGGCTGGTCAGGGCCAGTGAAAGGGTGGAGCGACGAAGCGAGAAAACGGGGCGAGGGTGCATGGCGGGCCGGACTCTGTGGTTGTTACTTTATATCAACGATAAGGCGCAGCTTGGCCACTGCGCCGACGGCGGGACCCGCTCAGCTGCGCGATGCAGTGGTGCGGGCCTGGAACAAGGAAGATGTTATATTATTCCACATCGCCGCGAGCCCCTGCTGGAAGTCATGCCTCTACCGTCTCTTCGCCATGTGCTCGACCGCTTCGGTGCGACCGGTTCGCTGCTGTGCGCCGTGCATTGCGCGGTGCTGCCGCTGGTGCTGGCCCTGGCCCCGTCCCTGGGCCTGTCGTTCTGGCTGGGCGACGGGGTCGAACGGGCCATCGTGGTGTTCGTGACGCTGCTGGGCCTGTTCAGCCTGGTGCTGGGCTATCGCCGGCACAAGGCGCTGCATGCACTGGCGCTGCTGCTGCCGGGCCTGTTGTTGCTGTGGGCCGGCCTGCTGTACGACCCGCTGCATCACGCGGTGCTGCCACATGCCGTGGTGATGACGCTCGGCGGCGCGCTGGTCGGCATCGCCCACCTGGTCAACCTGCGTCTGAATCACGGGCACGCCCACGTCCACGACGCCAGCTGCGTCCACTAGCCCGGGCTGCGCGGGCAGGGGCCTACGTGGTAGGCTTGCCGGCCTTGCGCGAGGGCGCCGCCGGCGTAAACCTCGCCAGACCCGTGTTCAGCGCGGGGATTTTGTATTCAGTATTCACATTCAGGAGTCGACGAACATGGGTAAGGGTGACCGCAAGACCGCCAAGGGCAAGCGCTACAATTCCAGCTACGGCAATTCGCGTTCGCACGCGGTGAGCAAGGTCGTCGTGGGTGCAGCTGCCCCGGTTGCCAAGAAGGGCGTGGTCAAGGCGCCGGCCAAGAAGGCTGTCGCCAAGAAGACCGTTGCCAAGGCCGGCTGATCCCTAGCCCGCTTCGCGACACCAGAACGCGGCGCTTGCGCCGCGTTTTTTTATGTCCCGCATCGACGCCGCTGGTTTAGTGCGGCGCTGCCGCAGCCTGCGGTGGGCGTGTCGGCGTCGGTGCCAACAGCTGTTCGGCCAGGCCGCGATAGATCGGCGTCCTGCACACCAGCCCGGACATGGCACGCGCAATCAGCACGGTGGCCAGGATCGGCAGCAGCATCTGGCTGGTGTCGGTCAGTTCCAGCGAGATCACCGCCGAGGTCAACGGCGCCTGGGTCACGCCGGTCAGATACGCGCACATGCCCAGCAGCACGAAGGTGCGCGGGTCCACGCCCGGCATCAGCACCGACAGGTTGTGGCCGATGCCGGCACCCACCGCCAGCGCCGGCGAGAACAGCCCGCCCGGAATGCCGGCCAGGTACGAGACCAGGTTGGCCAGCAGCTTCATCAGCCCGAATTCGTGTCCGACCACCGCGTGGCCCTGCACCAGGCTGCGCGCCTGCTCGTAGCCGGTGCCGAACGCGCCCTGCCCGAACACCAGCGCCAGGCCAACCAGGGCCACGCCGCACAGCGCGGCCAGCAGCACCGGATGGCGCTGACGCAGCGTTGCCAGCCAGCGTGGCTTGCCGCCGACGCTGGCCAGCACCAGGCGCGCGAAGATGCCGCCGAGCAGGCCGGCCACGCAGCCGCAGAGCGCGATCGCCAGCCAGGCCTGGCCCAGCGGCAAGGCCACCGCCACCTTGCCGAAGTAGGTGTAGTTGCCCAACAGGCCCAGCGACACCACGCCGCCGACGATCACCGCGGTCAGCAGGGTGCCGGAGAAGCGGTGTTCGAAGCGCCCGCTCAATTCCTCGATCGCAAACACCACCCCGGCCAGCGGCGTGTTGAACGCCGCGGCGATACCGGCAGCGCCGCCCGCCAGCAGGAAATGCGAGAGCTCGCGCGGGTCGTGGAACCCGAACCAGCGCCCGAACACATGCATCAGGCTGGCGCCGACATGCACGGTGGGGCCTTCGCGGCCGACCGAGGCGCCACCGAGCAGCGACAAGGTGGTCAGGGCAAGCTTGCCGATCGACACCCGCAGCGACAGATTGCTCTGGCGGAATGCCGCGTCGTCATGTTCAAGCGCCGCGATGACCTGCGGAATGCCGCTGCCACGCGTGGGCCGCATCGCGCCGGAGGTGAGCCAGGCCAGCAGGGCGAAGATGCCCGGCGTCAACAGCAGCGCCCACCAGATCGAATGCGCGGTGATGCGCTGGAACACCTGGAAGGCGGCGTCGCTGGCCTTGGCGAACACGATCGCCACCAGCGCCACTGCAATGGCGCCACCCCACAGTGCGGCGCGGCGACGCCAGCCTTCGCTGGACAACAACGGCCGCAGCCGATGCCGGCGCGGCGAGGGATCAGGAGCAGACATGGCGCCATTGTCGCATCGACGCAGCGCGGCCGCGACGCGTCACTCAGCGCGTATCGGCCGGCGGCACGCGCAAGGCCGGCAGCAGCGTGGCGGGATTGCCATCGTTGGGCGCGGCAGGAATGCCCAGCAATCGTGTCATCAGCGCATACACATCGACGTTGTCGAAGCCCGGCAAGGTCTTGCCCTGCGCCAGATCCGGGCCCTGCGCCAGGAACACCGCGCGCATCGACGGCAGCGCCGGATCGAAGCCGTGCGAGCCGCGCATCTGATCGCGCGGGCGCCTGGCCAGCTTGTCCGGGAACAGTGCATCCCAGCCTTCGTGCATCTGGCACACGATCGGCGGAATGCGCGGATGGGTGCCGTAGTGCCAGCGTGCGGGCAGCGCCGTCTTGCGCCAGCAGTCGTACTGCGCATGCGCGCCGAGCAGGCCGGCTTCGGCGCGGGCCTGCTGTCCCGGCAATGGCGCAAAGCCGATCACCTGCCCCTCGGTCACGGCGGTGGCGATATCTGGCCGCACCATGTCCTGCACGCTGATCGCCTGCCCGGGCGGCACCTCGGCCATGCCGTGGTCGGACACCACGACGATGTTGGTGCGCTCGCGCGTGCCGTCGCGCTGCATGCCGGCCAGCAGCCGGCCGATCGCGCCATCCACCGCACGCACGCTGTCGGCGTATTGGCGTGATTCCGGGCCGTGGTCGTGGCCGGCTTCGTCCACGTGTTCGAAATACAGCGTGACCAGGCGATTGCGGTCCGCGCCGGAGGCGGCCAGCCAGCCCCGCACTTCGTCCACGCGCGCGTCCAGGCTGGTGCCTTCTTCGTAATGGCGCCAACGCGTGGGGCGCACACCGCCGATCGCCGCCTCGCTGCCCGGCCACGACCAGGTCGCGGCATGCAGGCCGTGCGTCTCCGCGCCCACCCACAGCGGCTCGCCGCCCCACCAGCGCGCATCGCCGACCGCGTCCTGCTTGCTCAACCAGAAGCCGCCCAGCGTCGCATCGCGCATGCTGTTGTGCACGATGCCGTGGTGGTCCGGTCGCAGGCCGGTGACCAGCGTGTAGTGATTGGGAAAGGTCAGCGACGGGTACGACGGCGTCATCCAGCGCGCACGCACGCCGTCGTGCGCCAGCTGCGACAGATGCGGTGTGATGCCGCGATCGAGCATGTCCGCGCGCAGCCCGTCGATGGAGATCAGCAGCACGCTGTGCGCTGAATCGCTGTGCGGTGCGTTTGCCGACGCGGGCGCCGCCGGGGCGGGCGCTTGCGTCCTGCGCGAAGGGGCGTGGGAACTGCAGGCCGCGAGCAGTGCAAGCGCGGCAAACACAAGACGTCGATCGATCATCGCGCCAGTTTACGGCGTCGCAATGACGTCGCGAAGTCAGCGCGTGCCAGCGATGGAGGTTGCGGCGAACAGATCGTCGGCCGCCGCGCTCCGGCGCGGTGACCAGCCCTCCAGCTGCAACAGTGCCTGCTTGGTCGGCAGGCCGCCGCCGAAGCCGGTCAGCGCACCATTGGCGCCGATCACGCGATGGCAGGGCAGCACGATCGGGAGTGGATTGCGCCCATTGGCGGCGCCGACCGCGCGGCTGGCGGCCGGGCGTCCCACCGCGTGCGCGAGTTGCGCATAGCTCCAGGTCTGCCCGAACGGAATCTGCGCCAGCGTGTGCCAGACCTGCAGCTGGAACGGCGTGCCGGTCGGTGCCAATGGCAGGTCGAAGCTGCGCCGCCCGCCATGCAGGTAATCGAGCAATTGCTCGCGCGCCTCGCGCACCAGCGGCGCATCCGGGGCATGCTGCCAGCGCGCGCGGCCGATCGCGTCGTAGCGGTTCTGCGCGAACAGGATGTGGTGCACGCCGGCAGCATCGGCGGCCACGCTGAGTGCGCCGATCGGCGAGGGAAAGGTGTCGTACTGCAGTGTGCTCATGAACGGGGGTCCTTGCGATCGACAGCGAGATGCCAAAGGTGCAACACGGCGTAGGCGCGCCAGGGTCGCCAGGCCTGCGAGCGCGCTTCGGTGGCACGCTCGCTCAGGCGCTCGGGGGTGCCGAGCACCTGCTGCAGGATCAGGTCGCCGGCCGGAAACGCATCCGGATGCGAGAGCGCGCGCATGGCGATGTAGTGCGCAGTCCACGGCCCGATGCCGGGCAAGGCCGTGCAGGCGGCGACGAATTCGGGCAGGCGCTGGCCGGCGCCGAAATGCAGCCGCCCTTGCGCACACGCCGAGGCCAGCGCACGCAACGTGGCGGCGCGAGCACGCGGCAGGCCGAGTTGCTCCAGCGGCGCCTCGGCCAGCTGTGCCGGAGTCGGAAAGATGCGGTCCAGGCCGGGCGGCATCTCCCCGTGATGGCCGCCATGCCGATCGACCAGCCGCGCGGCCAGCGTCGCCGCGCCGGCCACGCTGATCTGCTGGCCCAGCACGGCGCGCACGGCCACTTCGAAGCCGTCCCAGCCACCCGGTACGCGCAGGCCGGGGCGGCGCGCGATCGCCTCGGCCAGCAGCGGCTCGGCCGCCAGCGTGGCGTGCACCGCCTGCAGGTCTGCATCCAGATCAAACAGCCGGCGCACCCGCCGCACGATCTGCGGGATCTGGCGCGGGTCGGTCGCGCCGATGCGCAGCAGCAACTCCGCACGCTGCGGCGCCGCGCTGACCTCGATCAGCGTCGCGTTGCCCGGGGTGCCGATCACGCGCCGGTAGCCGCTGGCGTCGACCTGCTCGATACCGGGAATCGCGCGGCGCTGCAGAAACGCCAGCATTGCCGGCAGGTCCAGCGGCGGGCGATAGCCCAGGCGCAGGGTCAACGCACCACCCGGAACCTCGGCACGCTGCTTGCGCAGCGCCGATGGCGGCATCCCGCAGCCTTCCAGGAAGGCTGCATTGAAGCGACGCAGGCTGTTGAAGCCGGCCGCCAATGCGACCTCGGTCACCGGCAATGCGGTCTCGGTCAGCAGCTGCTTGGCCAGCAGCAGCCGGCGCGTGCCGTGCACCTGGATCGGGGTGGCACCGAGCTGCTGCACGAACTGCCGCTGCAGCTGGCGTGCGCTCAGGCCCACCGCGTCGGCCAGGGTCTGCACCGGCTGCTCCTGCAGTGCACCGTCGGCAATCATCGCCAGTGCGCGTTGCACGCTCTCTTCGCCCAGGTGCTGCTGCGCCTGCGGCGACAGCTCGGGGCGGCAGCGCAGGCACGGCCGGTAGCCGGCGGCACTGGCGGCCGCCGCGCTGGGGTAATAGCTGATGTTGCCCGGCTTGGGCGGCGGTGCCGGGCACACCGGGCGGCAGTAGATGCCGGTGCTGCGCACCGCGGTGAAGAACAGCCCGTCGAAGCGCGCATCGCGCGCCAGGCGGGCGCGGTCGCATTGGAGTCGGTCGGGCGTGGCGGTCTGCATGGCGCCAGTCTATGCGCTCACTCCAGCCGCGGCTGGCCGTTTTCGGACAGGGTTGCACCGCGCCTGTGTGTTCATGGCAGGGTCAAACGGTGGGCCCGTTCAGCCATAGACTGAGGGTGATCTCCGTCGCGGTCTGTTGCCTGACATCATGCTGAAACTGCTCTGCCTGTCCCTTTCCTGCCTGCTGGCGCTGGTGGCCTGCGACCGCACCGGTACCTCGGCCGATGCCGCCGCCACGCAACAGGGCGGCGCGGGGCAGGGCGATGGCGACCACATGGTGTCGGTGGACACGCCCGAGCCGGCAGCGCCGCCGCCGCGGCCGCGTGCACAGGCCGGCGAAGCCGGCTGGCCGCAGGCGGAGCTGGACGCGGGCAAGGCCTGGATCAGTTGCGCCACCGATTACAGCAGCGAAGCCGGCGATGGCACGCTGCTGCCCGCGCTGGACCGCGCCAGCGTGGAGGCGGCGCTGGCGCCGTGTCGCGACACCGGCCTGCTGCGGGTGCGCTACGCCGGCAAGATCAACGCCGGCTTTGCTGCGTTGGTGTGGCGGCTGGCCGCGGTGGCCGAGCAACTGCGGCTGCCGCATCGCATCCTGGACCTAGATTCCAGCGGCGGGCAGGTGGAAGCGGCGATTCGCGCCGGCGATGTCATCGGCGAATCCAACTGGACCATCTGGGTGCGCGAAGGCTCGATCTGCCACAGCGCCTGCGTGTTCGTGCTGGCGGCCGGCGACAACCGCCTGGTGGCTGGCAAGGTCGGCATCCACCGCATGATGCGGATCAGTTCCAAGGCCACCTCGCGCGCGGAACTCAATCGCGAATTGCGCGAGGTCTACGGCAACGTCAAGGATTATCTGGAGCGCAACGGCGTGGCGGTGGCGGTAGCCGACCTGATGATGACCGTGCCCAACCGCAGCCTGCGCCTGCTGACGATGGACGAGTTGCGCGAGTACGGGCTGGATGGCACCAACGCGGTACAGGACGACCTGGAGCGCATCCGCCAGATGCGCAAGTGCGGCGATGCCTTCGTGCGGCGCAAGGACGCGTTCCTGGTTGCCTTCGACCAGAAGTGCAAGGGCGAGGGCGCCGATCTGGAGGCGGTCAACGCCTGCGGCCTGGCCTTGAAGCAGCGCTTCGGCTTCCCGGATGCGGCCTGCCCGGAAGAAAGCCCGCTGGCCGAAACCGATGCCGCCGCGCTGCCGGCCGCCGCCGCACCGGACGCCGCGGCGGCGGCCGATGCAGCGCCGGCCGCATCGACCGCACCGCCAACCCTGGCACCGGACGCGGCACCGGATGCGGCGGCCGCCGAGCCCGCGCCGGGCCCCGCCCAGGGCGACGGCTGAGCTTCACGCGCACCGCACTGCCGGCTGCCTATGGTCGCGGCATATCACGGAGCCGGGGGCGCCATGCTCGGGAAGACAAAAGGTGTTGCGCTGGCGTATCTGCCATCGGCGTTGCTGGTGCTGGCCGGATTCGGCGTGGCCGAGCTCCTGCAGGTGATTGCTGCGGCCAGCCGGGTGCAGTGGCCGGCCACGCTGGCAGTGTGGCTGAGCCTGGTGGCGCTGATCGCGGCCATCGCCCGCGCGCTGTGGATCAGCTGGCGGCTATGGCGGCCGCGCGGCGTCGCGGCGGTTCCGCCCGGCGGCGA
Organism: Xanthomonas sp. CPBF 426; assembly: GCF_903989465.1. Taxonomy (NCBI): domain Bacteria; kingdom Pseudomonadati; phylum Pseudomonadota; class Gammaproteobacteria; order Lysobacterales; family Lysobacteraceae; genus Xanthomonas; species Xanthomonas sp. CPBF 426. The sequence goes on along the minus strand of NZ_LR861805.1, from coordinate 3,088,183 downwards.
AGTCTGATGTTGCCAGGGCCGGCACGGATTGCCCGCACCCGGCTCCTGCGATCGTCGCGCACTCACCGCTTCAGGCAGCGCAGGTCTTAAACTGCCGCACCCGCCACGCGCCCGCGTCGGCTCCCATTCGTTCGCTCCGTACAAGGTCAATCTGCCCAATGTTCCGTCCTCGTCTGCTTGCCGCGCTGCTGTTGGCTCCCTCGCTGGTCCTGGCCCAACAGCCGCAGACCGCTGCACGTCCGGCTGCCGCTGCGTCGACGGCGGCGCCCGCGGTCAACCCGGCGCAGCAGGCGCAGCTGGTCAAACAGAACACCGAGATGACCCAGGCGGCATTGCGGGTGGCGCAGATGGTCGATGCCAACCAGGTGGCCTCGCTATGGGATGGCGCCTCCAGCGTCGCCAAGACCGCGGTCAAGCGCGATGCCTTCGTGAGCCAGATCGGTGCCGAACGTGCGCGCCTGGGGGCGGTGGTCGGACGCGGGCAGGGCTCGGTGACGCGGGTCAAATACGCCGCCGGCGCGCAGGTGCCCGAAGGCCTGTACGTCAACGTCAGCTTCCCGACCCGCTTTGCCAAGGCCCAGCAGCCGGTGCGCGAGCTGGTGTCGTTCCGCCTGGACGAGGACAAGACCTGGCGGCTTGCCGGGTACAGCCTGCGCGCGTCGATCAAGTGATCTTGCAGCGCATCGGGAGACCCGCGTGGAACTGACCATCGAACTACAGATGCTGGGCTGGGCCATGGTGCTCGGCCTGGTGCAACTGCTGGCCGCCTCGGCCAGCATGACCGCCCAGCGCGGGACCAAGTGGAATGCCAGCGCACGCGATGGCGACGCCAAGCCGTTGACCGGCATTGCGGCGCGGCTGGATCGCGCATTCCGCAACTATCTGGAGACCTTCCCGATCTTCGCGGCCGCCGTCCTGGCGGTGAGCGTTGCCGGCCGTACCAGTGCAGACACCGCGCTGGGCGTGCAGCTGTACCTGTGGGCGCGCGTGGCCTATGTGCCGGCGTATGCGGCGGGGATTCCCTACCTGCGCAGCGCAATCTGGGTGGTGTCGTTCTGGGGCATCGTCAAACTGGTGCGGGCGTTGCTGGGCTGGTGACGCAGGCCGGGCTGCGTGCGCGCAGCCGGTGGCACAGTGACCGAGAAAACGCAGCAATAAGTCGCGCGCCCGCGACTGTTCGGTTGCTGCTTGATCCTGATCAAGTCCGGACAGCACCACTGCCGTAAACTGAGAGCCGCTACCAAGACGGCTGCGCCCACCGCCAGGCGTGCGTGCTCGACGCTGCATGTGCCACGCATGCATGCCGATTGCGCTGCACCGACCGCATCCACCTGACCACGGCACGCAAGGTCTTGTTAGCTCCTCTGGGTCTCGGTGGTAAAGGAGCGCGGCATGCAATCGGTGGATATCGCAGTCATTGGTGCCGGGCCGGTCGGCCTGAGTTTTGCGCGGTCGTTGGCCGGTAGTGGCCTGTCGGTGCTGGTGGTCGACCAGCAGCCACGCGCGCAGCTGGCCGAGCCGGCCTTCGACGGACGCGAAATCGCGCTGACCCATGCCTCGCGTGCATTGCTGGAGCAACTGGGCATCTGGCCGCAATTTCCCGCCGATGCGATCTCGCCGCTGCGCGACGCCCGCGTCATGGACGGACATTCGCACTTCGCGCTGACCTTCGCCGCCTCCGCGCGTGGTGCCGGCGATCTGGGCTGGCTGGTGCCCAATCATCTGATCCGTCGCGCGGCCTGGCAGGCGGTGCAGGCACAAGCTGCGTTGGAGATGCGCTGCTCTTGCACGCTGCAGGCCGTGCAGCAGCAGCGCGACCGCGTGGTGCTGCAGTTATCCGATGGGGAAACGGTGTCAGCGCGCCTGCTGGTGGCGGCCGACAGCCGTTTTTCCAGCACCCGGCGCCTGCTCGGCATCGGCGCGCAGCTGCGTGATTTCGGCAAGACCATGCTGGTGTGCCGGATGCGGCATGCGCTGCCGCACGGGCATGCTGCCTGGGAGTGGTTTGGCTACGGCAAGACGCTGGCGTTGTTGCCGCTGCAGGGCAATCGCGCCGGTGCGGTGCTGACCCTGCCACCGCGACAGGTGGAGGCCTTGCTGGCGATGGATGCGGCGGACTTCAGTGCGGCGGTGACCGAGGCGTTCGAGCATCGGCTCGGGCCGATGCAGCAGGACGGCAGCCGGCATGCGTATCCGCTGGTGGCGGCCTATGCGCAACGCTTGATCGCCGAGCGTGCCGCGCTGCTCGGCGATGCGGCGGTGGGCATGCACCCGGTCACCGCGCATGGCTTCAATTTTGGATTGCAGAGCCAGGCGCGCCTGGCCGAGCGTGTGCGCGCCGCTGCCGCCGCCGGGCGCGACATCGGGGATGCGGCCCTGCTGCAGGGGTATGAGCGGGCGCACCGGCTGGCGACGCGGCCGCTGTATGAAGCGACCAATGCATTGGCTGCACTGTATACCGACGACCGCGCGCCGGCCCGCCTGCTACGACGTGGTGCCTTGCGTGCGGCGCATGCGGTGGCGCCCTTCAAGCAGGCGATTGCAGCGCATCTGACCCAGCGCAGCGTTTGACGTATCGAAGTGGGAGCAGGGAGGCGCAGTGCGTGCAGCGCTGCGCTGTGGTCCTCATGCGCAGTGGCCTGCAACGGTGTTCGACGCGCGGGCGGGCAATGCGGTCATCCGCTCGCTTGCAGGTGTTCTTGTGGCAATCGGGCGGGCTCGGTCAGCTCGGCTGTCATCAGTGCTGTCATCAGGCGCGCCGCAGTCAGGACGCGGCCATCAGGACGCGGCCATCAGGCCGGCGCATCGACCCGCGCAAGAATCGCATCGATCGCGGTGCGCGCATCGCCGCTGCGCAAGGCGTCTTCCAGCAGTGGAATCACCCAGGCGCAGCCGGCCTTGGTCACGTCTGCGCGCCAGCCGCCGGGCCAGCCTTCCAGTTCGTGCAAGGCCAGCATGCTGCAACCGCCGCGCTCGGCGTGACCGCCACGGATCGACTGCTCGAACCAGAACGGCGTGTCCGACTCGACGTCGATCGAAAAGATGTAGACATCGTGGTCCGGATCGTCCGCCGAGGGCGCGTTGTTGCGCCAGCTGACCTGCACCACGCTCATTCTGCCGGCTCCGCATCGGGGTCCAGCGCCAGCACGCGGATCTCCACATCGTCCAGTTGCACGCACTGGCCGGGGCGGATCTTGGCGGTCTTGCGCAGTTCCTGCACGCCATCGACGCTGACCGCGCCACTGGCGACGATCGCCTTGCCCTGCCCACCGCTGTCGGCAATACCGGCCAGCTTGAGCAGCTGGTTGAGTTCGATGTACTCGCCGTCCAGGTCGAATTCCAGAAATTGCATGGTGTGCTCGGTGACAGGAAGACGGCGATTATCTGCCTGTCGCAGCCGACAACACCACCGTGCCGAATGCAGCCCCGGCAGGTGGAGTCGGTGCAGCAGCGCTACGCCGGCGTCGCGGTGCGGCGTCGGCAAGCTTATTCGCGTCGAAAGCGTGCAATCTCGTCCAGCATGCTTTCGGCGCGCACGATGCCGGGCCCGGCATGCGCGTTGTCGATGCGCTCCAGCCACGGATGGCGTTTGCGCTGCAGCCGTCGATAGCCGAGCCAGGTGCCGATGCCGCCGAGCATGCCCACCAGCAGATTGAGCAGCAGCCAGTCGTGCGGCAGGGTCAGGCCGGTCAGTGCGCGCCAGCCGGCGTCCGCCACGGCCACCCACAGCACCCAGAACGCCGCGCCCAGCCACGGGGCCACCCGCGTGCGCCAGCGCCGCAAATGCGCGAGCGCGCGCTGCGTCGGCAGCAGCGGTCCGGCAAAGTCCAGTTGCGCCAGCAGCTGCAGCTGCCGTAGTGCGGAGATCGCCAGCGCAATGCTCCACAGCTGCAGCAGCACGCCGCCGATGATCGCCGCAACCTGATCGGTGTGGGCAAGCCAGCTGCGCGCGATCACGATGTGCAGCGCCACGGCGCACAGCAATTGCGCCGATTGGCTCAGCCACAGCGGGCGCAGGCTGGTGCGCGCCGCATGGCCACGCACCTGGCCGAGGATGTGGCTGATCTGCGTGCCGTGCTGATCCAGGCGGTGTTCCATCGCGTGCCAGGCGCGTTGCATGTCGTCGAGTTCCATCGAATGTTCCTTGGGCGAAGTGGGGTGGTCAGAGTTCGGCGCGGATGCGCGCCTTGAGGCGGCTGAGTTTCGTGGCGACATTGGTCTCGCTGATGCCGAGCACCTCGCCGATCTCGCGGTAGTTGTGCTGGTCCAGGTACAGCAGCATCAAGGCGCGTTCCAGCGGTGGCAGGTGGGCGATGAAGCCGTGGAGTGCGGCGACCTGCTGCGCGTGTGCCGGGTCGCGCGCCAGCGGGTCGGCGATGCTGTCGGCCACCGCCTCCAGAGGGAGCGGGTCCTGCGGCGCGCGGCTGCGACCGCGCAGATCGCTGATCGCCACGTTCAAGGCAATGCGATACATCCAGGTGGAAAAGCGCCGGCCGGCGTCATAGCCGGGGAACGCGCGCCATAACTGCACGGTGATGTCTTGCGCCAGCTCGGCGCGGTCGTCCGGGTTCCAGCAATAGTTGGCCGCGACCTTCAGGACGATGCCCCGGTGCTGCTGCAGCAACGCGTTGAAGCGGGTGTGCAGGTCTGTTTCCAGGGACATGGCTCCGGCCGGGTGGGGGAATGACAAGGGTCGAGGAGATGATTCGCCGCAGCGGGCGAATCCTCACAAGCTGAACGGACTGTCACGGAAATTTCGACAGCGGGGGGGCTGAGGGCGCACACTATGCTGCTTTGCGCCTGCCGGCTCCGTGCGGCGCCTCCGGAGTTACCCAATGACCCAAGAATCTCCCGCGCCGCTGCTGTTTGCAGACCTCGGCCTCTCAGACGCTGTGATGAAGGCGGTTGCCGCCGTCGGCTACGAGTCGCCGTCGCCGATCCAGGCCGCCACCATTCCCGCGCTGCTGGCCGGCCGCGACGTGCTCGGCCAGGCGCAGACCGGCACCGGCAAGACCGCCGCGTTCGCGCTGCCGGTGCTGTCCAACGCCGACCTCAACCAACTCAAGCCGCAGGCGCTGGTGCTGGCCCCGACCCGCGAGCTGGCCATCCAGGTCGCCGAGGCGTTCCAGAAATATGCCGAAGCCATTCCCGGCTTCCGCGTGCTGCCGGTCTACGGCGGCCAGCCCTACGCGCAGCAGCTGAGCGCGCTCAAGCGCGGCGTGCATGTGGTGGTCGGCACTCCCGGCCGGGTGATCGATCACCTGGATCGCGGCACGCTGGACCTGTCCCAGCTCAAGACGCTGGTGCTGGACGAAGCCGACGAAATGCTGCGCATGGGCTTCATCGACGACGTCGAAGCGGTGCTGAAGAAGTTGCCGGAGAAACGCCAGGTGGCGCTGTTCTCGGCAACCATGCCGCCGGCGATCCGCCGCATCGCGCAGACCTATCTGAAAGACCCGGCCGAAGTCACCATCGCGGCCAAGACCACCACCTCGGCCAATATCCGCCAGCGCTACTGGTGGGTGAGCGGCCTGCACAAGCTGGACGCGCTGACCCGCATCCTGGAAGTCGAGCCGTTCGACGGCATGATCATCTTCGCCCGCACCAAGGCCGCCACCGAAGAGCTGGCGCAGAAGCTGCAGGCACGCGGCATGGCCGCGGCGGCCATCAACGGCGACATGCAGCAGGCCGCCCGCGAGAAGACCATTGCCCAGCTCAAGGACGGCAAGCTCGACATCCTGGTCGCCACCGACGTGGCCGCGCGCGGCCTGGACGTGGAGCGCGTCAGCCATGTGCTGAACTACGACATCCCGTACGACACCGAAAGCTACGTGCACCGCATCGGCCGTACCGGCCGTGCCGGCCGCAATGGCGACGCGATCCTGTTCGTCACCCCGCGCGAGAAGGGCATGCTGCGTTCGATCGAGCGCGCCACCCGCCAGCCGATCGAAGAGATGCAGCTGCCGAGCGTGGATGCGGTCAACGACACCCGCGTGGCACGGTTCATGACCCGCATCACCGAGACCCTGGCCGGCGGCCAGATCGAGATGTATCGCGATCTGCTGCAGCGCTACGAGAGCGAGAACAACGTGCCGGCGATCGATATCGCCGCGGCGATGGCCAAGCTGCTGCAGGGTGATGCGCCCTTCCTGCTGACCCCGCCGGTGCGTGGCGCACGCGAGGAGTTCGCCCCGCGCGAGCGCAATGATCGCGGTGATCGCGGCGACCGTGGCGAGCGTCCGCGCTTCGAGCCGAAGTTCGAGCGTGGCCCGCGTGCCGATGGTGAGCGCGCGGCACGCCCGCCGCGTGCGGAACGTCCGGCCTTCGCCGATGATGGCGCCGGTGCCGAGCGTCCGCGCCGCGACCCGGTTGCCCCGCGTGGCGAGCCGGAGTTCGGCATGGAGAGCTACCGCATCGAAGTGGGCCACACCCACGGCGTGAAGCCGGCCAATATCGTCGGCGCGATCGCCAACGAAGCCGGCCTGGAAAGCCGCTACATCGGCCGTATCGACATCCAGGACGACTATTCGATCCTGGACCTGCCGGCCGACATGCCGCGCGAGCTGCTGACGCACCTGAAGAAGGTGTGGGTGTCCGGCCAGCAGCTCAACATGCGCAAGCTGGAAGACGGCGAGGCGGCTGCAGCGCCGTCCAGGCCGCGCTTCCCGCGCGGCGGCAAGCCGTCCGGCCGCCCGAATGGCCCGAACCGTCCGATGGACCGTGCCGGCGCGCCGCATCGCAAGGGCCCGCCCAAGCCCCGCGGCGAGTAAGCGCCGCTGAGGACCCGGCAGCGTTCGGCGGTCCTGCCGACGCTGCGGGGCGCCGTGGTCGTTATGTTGGTTGATGCATATCGGACTGCAGGCGTCACGCGCCGACGTCTCGGGGATTGCCGGCAGCGTCCTGCCGGCCAGGCGAAGTGCCTGCGTCGACCGTGGTCAAGCAGGCGCTGCCATACAGACTGCGCCATTGCGGCCGCTACTGCCTTCAGGCGCCCACTGGGCGCCTGAATCGCATGGGGCGGCGGCAGGGTTCGAGGGTGACAATGGCGCAGATGGCGGGCGGTACCGGCGGTAGGCAGACCATGCATCTGATGCGCGGCTGGCTGACGCTTCCCTTGGCCTTGTTGATCGGCATGGCCATCAGCATGGCGGTGCTCTCTGCGCTGATGATCGAGATCCAGTCCGGAGCGACGGCCTGGATCGTCGGCCAGAGCCACTGGTCCAATGCCCAGCAGGAGTCGGTGTACTGGCTGGAGCGCTACCTGGGGAGCGGCGATCCGGCCGACCTGCAGGCCGCCTGCCGCGCGCTGGAAGTGCCGCTCGGCGACCGCGCGGCCCGCGAGGCGGTCGAGCAACCGGTGATCGACTGGAGCGCGGTCCATGCCGGGCTGGCGGCCGGCCGCAATGCCCCTGAGGACATGCCGCAAATGGTGCGGCTGTATCGCTACGGCCATGTCTTTCCGTATCTGGGCGACGCCATCGCGATGTGGAAACACACCGATGCCGACCTGTTGCAGCTGAGCGCGCTGGGCGACCGGGCCGCCTCGGTGCAGGCCGCCAGCCGCCCGGATCCGCGCGCGCTGCAGGCCCTGCGCGATGAGCTGCATCTGCTCGATGGCCGCATGCGCAGCGATACGGCGCAGTTCCAGGCGCTGCTGATCCGCTGCGCGCGGCTGCTGCACGACATGATGGTGATCAGCAGCCTGGCGACCTTGCTGCTGGTGCTGACCACCTGCGTGCTGGCGATGCGCCGCATCGGCGATTACCTGCTCTCGCACGAAGGCCGCTTTCGCACCGCGTTCCAACAGGCGGCGCTGGGCATGGTCAAGTTCGACCTGCGCGGCCGCGTGCTCGATGCCAATGCCTCGATGGCCAACATCCTGCGCTACCGGCCCGAAGAGCTGCAGGCCTGCACGCTGGCCGAGGTGATGCATCCGGACGACATCGCGCTGGACAGCCGCGGCCTGGTCGACTGGCCGGCCCTGCTGCAGTCCGGCGAGCGACGCTTCCTGCGCGCCGATGGCGGGGTGATGTGGGGGCGCTGGAGTGCCTCGCTGGTGGAACCCGGCCCGGAAGAGCCGACCCTGGTGCTGGCGGTGATCGAGGATGTCTCGCACGCACACGAGCTGGCCGACGAAGTCGCCTTCCATGCGCGCCACGATGCCCTGACCGGCCTGATCAACCGCCGCGAGATCGAACGCCGGCTGCTGCGCCTGATCGAGCCGCCGCAATCGCCGCAGCTCCGCCATGCGCTGTGCTTCGTCGACCTGGATCACTTCAAGCTGGTCAACGACACCTTCGGGCATGCGGTGGGCGACAAGTTCCTGTGCCACTTCGCCGATGTGATCACCATGCAGCTGCGCCCCGGCGACTGGCTGGGGCGGCTGGGTGGCGACGAGTTCGCGATCCTGCTGGCCAATACCGACCTGGCGCAGGCGCAAATCGTGCTCGAGCGCATGCACGCGGTACTGGGTCAGCCGTGGAGCCACCAGGGCGGGCGGCCGCTGACGCCCGGTTGCAGCTTCGGCGTGGTGGAAATCCGCCAGGGCGCCAGCGACGTCAATGCCTTGATGACCGCCGCCGACCTGGCCTGTTACGCAGCCAAGGAAGAGGGGCGCAACCGGATTCGCTGTTTCGGCGAAAACGATCTGGCGCTGGCGCGGCGCCGCCACGACGGCGGCTGGATCAGCGCGGTGCAGCAGGCCATCGCCGAGGACCGCCTGCTGCTGTATGCGCAGAAGATCCAGGTATTGCGCGATCCGGGACGCCTGCAGTACGAAGTGCTGGTGCGCATGCGCGCGGGTGACGGGCGGGTGCTGAGTCCGGGCGAATTCCTGCCTGCAGTGGAACGCTACGGCCTGGGGCGCATGGTCGACGTGCATGTGCTGGAAACGCTGTGCGCGCAGCTGGCGGCCAATCCGCTGCACCTGGCTAATCTGGATCTGTGCCACGTCAACCTGTCTGCGCAGTCGATCGCGCAAGCGGATTTTCTCGATTTCGTGTGCGCCCTGTTCGAGCGCTATCCGAGCCTGGTGCCCAAGCTGTGCATGGAGATCACCGAGACCGCCGTCATCGGCGACCTGGAGCATGCGCGGCGCTTCGTGCAGAGCGTGCGCGCGCGCGGCTGCCATGTGGCGCTGGACGATTTCGGCAGCGGCCTGGCCTCGTTCGGCTATCTCAAGCAATTCACCGTGGATGTCCTCAAGATCGATTGCGGCTTCGTACGCAACTACGCACACGACGCGGTGGACCGTGCGGCGGTGCATTCGATCGCGCAGGTGGGCCTGGCGCTGGGCATCGAAGTGGTGGCCGAGGGCGTGGAGTCGGAGGCGGACATTCCCGGCCTGCACGAGGCCGGAGTGGGCCAGGTGCAGGGTTTCAGCCTGCATCGTCCATGCCCGCTCGACGAGTTGCTGCACGCCGGGCAGCCGCTGCTGGCGGTGTCCTGATCGCACGTGGGTGCACGCGGGGCGCTGCAAATCGCCGATAATCGGCCGATGACGACCCGACTCAACAAATACATCGCCGAAACCGGCTTCTGCTCCCGCCGCGAGGCCGATCGCCTGATCGGCGAACGCCGGGTCACCGTCAATGGCGTGGCCGCCGGCACCGGTGCGGTGGTGGGCGAGGACGACACCGTGCTGGTGGACGGCCAGCCACTGCGCACGCGCGCCGCCAGCAAGCCCGGTGGGCGCAAGCATGTCTACATCGCGCTCAACAAGCCGGTGGGCATCACCTGCACCACCGAAAGTTCGGTCAAGGGCAACATCGTCGAATTCGTCGGCCACGAGCAGCGCATCTTTCCGGTCGGCCGGCTCGACAAGGAGTCCGAGGGGCTGATCCTGATGACCAGCAACGGCAACATCGTCAACGAGATCCTGCGCGCGGAAAATCGCCACCAGAAGGAATATCTGGTGGCGGTCAACAAGCCGGTCACCGACGAATTCCTGCGTGGCATGGCGCGCGGTGTGCGCATCCACAACGAGACCACGTTGCCGTGCCGCACCGCGCGCATCGCCAAGTTCGGCTTCCGCATCGTGCTGGAGCAGGGCCTGAACCGGCAGATCCGCCTGATGTCTGCCGAATTCGGCTACCGCGTGACCCAGCTGCGCCGTGTGCGCATCGACAACATCAAGCTGGCCGCGCTCAAGCCCGGGCAGTGGCGCAACCTCAGTGATGCGGAATTGCGCGGATTGCTGCCGCAACGCACCGATTGGTGATGGGGCCCGGCGCGATCGGCCGCACATAGCGGCACGGTGCGCCGGCTGCGCATGTGCAGCCCGATGGCCGCGCATGACCGGCTCGGTCATACTTGCGCCGCTGACAGCCAGCTGGGGGAGCAGGCAGCGTGATCAAACCGACATTGCCGGACAACGAAGCCGAACGACTGGCCGCGCTGCGTCAGTACGAGGTGCTGGATTCGCCGCCCGAGCGTGCCTTCGACGACCTCACCATGATCGCGTCCACGTTGTGCCAGACGCAGATGGCGGCGGTGGTGCTGGTGGACGAGCAGCGGCAATGGTTCAAGTCCGCACATGGTGCGCCGCGTAGCGAAGCGTCGCGCGATATCTCGTTCTGCGCGCATGCGATCCTGCGCCCGGACGAAGTGATGATGGTCGACGACACCTTGCTCGACCCGCGCTTCCACGACAATCCGATGGTGACCGGCAGCTCTGCGGTGCGCTTCTATGCCGGCGCGCCGTTGGTGACCAGCGGCGGCATGGCACTGGGCTCGCTCTGCGTGTTCGACCAGACCCCGGCGCATCTGCGCGAAGAGCAGCGGCAGGCGCTGCAGGCATTGTCGCGGCAGGCCGCACATCTGCTGGAACTGCGCCTGGCCGGCAAGCGCCTGCGCCAGCAACTGCATGAGCGCCAATGGTACGAACAGCAGCTGGCCGGTTACTACGCGCCAATGGATGCGTTGAACGCCGATCTGGTCGAGCAGACCCGCACCGATCCGCTGACCGGCCTGCCCAATCGACGTGCGTTTGCGGCAGCCCTGGGCGTGGCCATGGAACAGACGCGTGCGGCGGGCCAGCCGTTATCGGTGGCGTTGCTGGACGTGGACCACTTCAAGACCGTCAACGACGTGCACGGGCACGATCAGGGCGATGTGGTGCTGCGCGAGCTGTCGGCGTTGCTGCGCGCGCATGTGGCCGGTGCCGGCACCATCGCGCGTTACGGTGGCGAGGAATTCGTGCTGCTGCTGCCCGATGTGGATCTGCTGCAGGCACGCGTGCAGTGCGAGTACCTGCGCCAGAGCGTGGCAGTGATGACGATCGCGCTGCCGGTGACGGTGAGTATCGGCGTGGCCACGCTGCATCCGCAGGAAAGCGCGGACGCGGTGATCAAGCGCGCCGACCAGGCCCTGTATGCGGCCAAGCGGGGCGGGCGCGACCAGGTGGTGGCGTTGGGGTAGGGTTGTCCGCACGCGAGTGCGTCATCGATAGGGCCGGTCGCGGCCTGGGCCGCTCCTACGACGACGGTTGTTGCTTGTGCGGTGCAGTCAGTCGACGATGTTCTTCGCTTCGGCGGTGCCGAGCAGTTCCGGATGCACGATCGTGCGTCGGCGTTCCAGCACCGGATGCAGGAACACCGCGCCGAGAATGATCGCCACGCCGAGATAGAACTGCACGGTCAACTCGCGTTGCTCGCCGAGCAGGGCGATCGCCAGCACGATGGCGTAGACCGGTTCGAGATTGGTCACCAGCTGCACCGAATAGGCGCTGAGATGGCGCAGCGCCACCAGCGCCAGCGCAAACGGCAGCAGGGTGCAGGCCAGCGACAGCACCAGCAGCAGGATGCCGTCGTGCAGGCCGGGAACGATCAGCAGATCGCCATGCAGCGACGGCAGCACCAACGGCATGGCCGGTGCCAGCACGGTCAAGGTCAGCGTGCCGGCACCGAGTTCCAGTGCGGTGACGGTGAGCGGGTCGGCATGCGCGACCATGCGCTTGTTGAGCGAGCCGAACAGGCCCACGAACACCGCAGAAATCGCGCCGACCACCACGCCGGCACGCATGCCATCGGGCACCCCGCCGACCACCAGGGCCACCCCGGGCAGCACCGCCAGGCCGAACAGCAATTCGCGCGGGCGGAAGGGGCGCTGCGTCACCCATGGCTCGATCACTGCAGTGAACACCGGCGCCAGCGCGGTGCAGGTCGCCGCCACCGAAGCATTGGCCAGCTTGATCGCGCCGTAGAAGGTCAGCCAGTGCAGGGCCACCAACGCGCCGATGCCGCAATAGCCCAGCACCACGCGCGCGGACAGGCCGCGCAGCCCGCGCCATACCCGCGGCAACAGCGCCAGTGCCACCACCACGATCAACATGCGCCACCACACCAACGGCAACGCCGGCAGCGTGATCAGCTTGCCCAGGATCGCGGTGATGCCCCAGAGCAGGACGCAGAAATGGATTTGCAGTTGCGCCTTGCGCAGGTCGGTCATGGCCATGCGCCATTGTCGCGCAAGACGCGCCGCAACGCCGCTGCCTAGCGCGTCCCCAACGCCTGCAGCAATGCCATTGCCGCCGCCGGATTGCGCTCCTTGGCGGCGCTGATGAAAAACACGAACACCTCGCGCGGTGTGGGGGCGACCTGCGTCGCCGCTGCGACATGCGGCAGGTCCTCCGGGTCCTCGCCGCGCCGCCAGGCCTGGATGCGCTCGGCCCAGCGCGCCAGTGCCGGCGCAGGGTAACCGGCATGCAGGCGCGCCTGGCTGCGCATCAGGCGCGCATAGACGAAGTCGGTGGACAGATCAGCAAAGGACGGATGCGCGTCCGAGTCGGTGAATACCGTGGCCACCCCATGCCGGCGCACCAGTGCCAGCAGCGAGGCATCCACCGCGTCGTGGTCGCGGATTTCCAGCACATGGCGCAGCACGCGCTTGCCAGCGCGCTTGGGCAGCAACGACAGAAACGCGTCCAGGTCGTCGGCCTGCAGCCGGTGCCCCTGTTCAAACTGCCACACCAGCGGCCCCAGCGTGTCGCCGAGCTCGACAATGCCGCCGATGAAGTCGTCCACCTGCGCCTGGGTGCCGGCCAGTTTGCGCGACTGGGTGATGCGGCGCGGTGCCTTGGCCGAGAACACGAACCCGGGTGGCACCTGCTCGCGCCACTTCGCGTAGGTCGCCGGCTTCTGTGCCCCGTAGTAGGTGCCGTTGATCTCGATGGCGGTGAGGTGGCGGCTTGCGTATTCCAGCTCGCGGCGTTGTACCAGCCCTTCCGGATAGAACATCCCCGCCCGCCACGGCGCATACACCCAGCCGCCGATACCGACGTGGATGCCATCGAGCGCGGGCGGGGTGGCGGCGAACAGATCGGTCATGAGGGATTCCACGTTGGCGTGAGCGCGTGCCTGGCATGTCCGGTGCACGCACCTGTGGCAGGCCGCCCCGATGATAGCCCCGCCGGCTTCGCCGTGACGCCCCGCGGTTGCCGCAGCGTCCGCGCGCACGCCCAGGCAGGCGCGGCCGTTGCCCGGGACCATCTGCAGGCAAGGGATGGATAGCGATCCAGGCGCAGCCAGCCAAGCGGCGCGGCGATCGGCGGCCTCCTCGGCGGCTTACGCGGACGCGGCCATGCCGCTACCATCGCAGCTCGCCACTTCCGGACCGCAGCGATGACCTGGACCACGCCCGATCTGTGTGACCGCTTTCCCGAGGTGAGCATCGCCGAACCGGTGTTCCGCTCCTATGGCGCACGTGCGGCATTCTCCGGGCCGATCGTCACCGTGCGCTGTTTCGAGGACAACTCGCGCGTGCGCGAACTGGCCGCCACGCCCGGCGACGGACGGGTGCTGGTGGTGGACGGGCAGGGCTCGTTGAAACATGCGCTGCTCGGCGACCAGATCGCCGCACAGGCGCTCGCCAATGGCTGGGCCGGCGTGTTGATCCACGGCTGCGTGCGCGATGTGGAGATCCTGGCCACGCTGCCGCTGGGCGTGCTGGCGCTGGGCGCCTGCCCGCGCCGCACCGAGCGGCGCGATCTGGGCGATGTGGATGTGCCGGTGAATTTTGCCGGCGTGGCCTTCGTGCCCGGCCATTGGCTGTATGCCGATGGCAACGGCGTGTTGGTGGCACCGCTGCCGCTGTCGCTGGACAGTGCGGGCGGATCGATCTGAGCGACATGCGAGGACCTGGGATAGTGACCGTGAACCGATGGCTGAGTGGAGGCGTGCTGATGCTGGCAAGCGTGGTGGCGACGACGCAGGCGGCCGAGCTTCCCGCCGGCATGCAGCAGTTCGACGCGCAGATGGAGCGCGTGCGCGAGCAGTTCGATGTGCCCGGCATTGCGGTGGCCATCGTCAAGAATGGGCAGGTGGTGCTGGAGCGCGGCTACGGCGTGCGCGAGATCGGCAAGCCTGCGCCGGTGCAGGCCGATACGCTGTTCGCGATCGCTTCCAACACCAAGGCCTTCACTGCCGCGTCGCTGTCGATCCTGGCCGACGAGGGCAAGCTCTCGCTCGATGACAAGGTCGTCGATCACCTGCCGTGGTTCCGCATGTCCGACCCGTACGTCAGTGGCGAGATGCGCCTGCGCGATCTGCTCGCGCACCGCAGCGGCCTGAGCCTGGGCGCGGGCGACCTGCTGTTCTGGCCGACCACCAGCTACAGCACCGACGAGGTGGTGCAGCGCCTGTCCAAGGTGCCGTTGAAGGGCGGTTTCCGCGATCGCTACGCCTACGACAACATCTTGTACGCGGTGGCGCAGAAGGTGATCGAGCAGGTCTCCGGGCAGAGCTATGCGGCGTTCCTGCAGCAACGCATCTTCGCCCCGGTCGGCATGCGCGGCACGCGCTTCAATGCCGACCATCTGCAGCCGGGCGACAACGCGGCGGTGGGCCATGCCAAATACGACTTCACCGAGCTGCGCACCGTCGCGCCACTGACCTGGTCCAACAATTCCGGTGCCGGCGGCATCTATGCCAGCGCGCACGACATGGCGCTGTGGATGAAGGTGCAACTGGCCGGCGGCGTGCTGCCGGATGGCAGCCGGCTGTTCAGTGCCAGGCGGCAGCAGGACATGTGGTCGATGATCACGCCGATCGCGATTGCCGAACCGGCCGTGCCGGAGCTGGCGGCAGCACGGCCCAATTTTTCCGGCTACGGCGAAGGCTGGAGCCTGAGCGATTACCGCGGCCATCGGCTGGTCTGGCATACCGGCGGCTGGCCGGGCATGGTGTCGCGGCTGACGCTGGTGCCCGACCAGCAACTGGGCGTGGTGGTGTTGACCAACCAGGAAGTCGGCGCGGCCTTCAATGCAGTGACCCTGCAGGTGCTGGATGCGTTCCTGCAGGTGCCGGCCACCGATTGGACCGCCGCCTATGCCAAGGCCGTGGCCAAGGCCGATGGCGATGCGGACACCAGCTGGAAGAAGCATCTGGACGCACGTGCAGCGCGCTCCACGCCGTCGCTGCCGTTACGCAGCTATGCGGCGACCTATCGCGACCCGTGGTACGGCGATGTGGTGATCCGTCAGGACGGCAAGCGCCTGCGTCTGCAGTTTTCCAGGACCGCGCAATTGATCGGCACGCTGGAGCATTGGCAGCACGACAGCTTCATCGTGCGCTGGGACGACCGCTCCCTGAATGCCGATGCCTTCGTCAATTTCGCGCTGACCCCGGATGGCGCGGTGCGCGAGATGCGGATGGAGGCGGTGTCGCCGCTGACCGATTTCAGCTTCGATTTCCAGGATCTGGTGTTGACGCCGGTGGCGGCAGCGCAGCCGACGCAGAAGTGATGCCTCGCTGATCCTTGCGGCGGCCATCGCCACTGCACCGAGCGTGCGGTGGCCGGCCGCCTGTGCTGCAGCGTCGGCGCCGTGCGCACCGATGGCCTGGCGGTGGGGCACCATCGGCGCCGCAGCCGCACACACCGCGCATGGGCCGATCAGTGCGGACGCGTGCAACCGGGCTCGGCGCATCGGCCACGTGTCGTCCGGGCCAACCGTGATGGTGACTCCAGCCTCGCTCCGCCAAGGCCTGCGTGCCAGCCGCACGATGGCTATCGCCCACCGACACGGCTCGTTATGATCCGCGCACTTCTCAGGGATGTCGCCGAACGCATGACCACTCCGCAGATGTCGGTGTACTTCTTCCTGCAGGCCGCCGCGATCCTGCTGGTCTGTCGTCTGGTGGGGCTGCTGGCCAGGCGGATCGGCCAGCCGCAGGTGGTGGGCGAGATGATCGCCGGGGTGATGCTGGGGCCGTCGCTGTTCGGCGTGCTGGCACCTGCGACGCAGGCAGCCTTGTTTCCCAGGCAGACCATGGATGTGTTGTACGTGTTCGCGCAGTTCGGCGTGGGCCTGTACATGTTCCTGGTCGGTACCGACTTCCGCGGGGACCATTTCCGCGCGCGCTATCGCAGTGCGATGAGCGTGTCGATGGCGGGCATCGCGGTGCCGTTCGCGTTGGCCTTTGCCCTGTGCCCGTGGTTGATCAACGTCGGCGGCCTGTTTTCGGAAAAGGCCAAGTTGATGGAGGCCTCGCTGTTCCTGGGGGCGGCCATCGCGATCACCGCGTTCCCGATGCTGGCGCGCATCATCCACGAGCGCGGTCTGACCAATAGCCCGTTGGGCACGCTGGCACTGACTGCAGGTGCGTTCGACGATGCGGCGGCGTGGTGCATTCTTGCCGTGGTCCTGGCCAGCTTCGGCGGCAGTTGGGGTAGTGCCTATCTGGCCATCGGCGGCGGGGTGGCCTATGCATTGTTCATGATCTTTGTCGGCCGGCATCTGCTGCGCCGCCTGGACGCCTACGTGGTGCCGAACCAGCCGCTCGGCAACGGTGTGCTCGCGGTGGTGTTGATGCTGTTCTGCCTCAGCGCGTGGGCAATGGATGCGATCGGCATCCACGCCGTGTTTGGCGGCTTCCTGCTGGGCGTCTGCCTGCCCAGGGGGGCGTTGACCGAAAAACTGCGCGAGATGCTGCAGCCGTTCGTGGTGGTATTGCTGCTGCCGCTGTTCTTCACCTATTCCGGCCTCAAGACCCAGCTCAGCGTGCTGCTGCAGCCGCAGATCATGCTGGCAGGCGTGGCGATCCTGGCCGCATCGTTCATCGGCAAGGGCGTGGCCTGCTGGGCGGCGGCGCGTGCCACCGGCGAGAACAACCGCGATGCGATGGCGATCGGCTCGCTGATGAATGCACGTGGCCTGATGGAGCTGATCATCATCAATATCGGCCTGCAGGCCGGGGTGATCGAACAAGGCCTGTTCTCGGTGCTGGTGCTGATGGCGATCCTCTCGACCCTGATGGCCACGCCGCTGTTCAACTGGATCATGCGGCGCCATCGCAACGTGACCGATGCGGTGCCGAGCCTGCAGCAGCGCTGAGGCGCTGCCATCGATTCCACCGATGCGGGCACGCGCTGCTGTCGTCTGCCGCCTGCGCCGCTGTGGTGGTCGCATCCAGGCGCCCCGATGCCTGCTGCGATACACGGCGCCCCGCGCGCTGGCGTCGCGCGGCGTCGCGCGGCTTGCGGGCATCCGTGCAGCATCCCGGCACCGTGCGGCGGCGGAGTCACCATCCCGGCGTGTGTGGCCGGTCCGTTGCAGGTGCGTGCGCGCGCCTGCAGGACCGATAGCGGCAGGGTGCAGCTTGCGGCACCGGCGGCGCAGCGATGCAGCCAGTGGCGCGGCGCTGCATACTTGCAGCGCAAACAGGTAGCCAAGACACGATGAGCAAGGCCAAGAAGAAAGCTGCACAGCAGGCGGTGCCCGCGCCTGCGCCGGTGTATCAGCTGCATGTTTCGCTGGTGGAGAGCGCGCCGTTGATCTGGCGCCGCGTGCTGGTGGCGGGGGCGCTGCGCCTGGCCACGCTGCATCGCGTGCTGCAACCGGTGATGGGCTGGCACGGCGCGCATCCGTACGAATTCGACCTGGGCGGCGGCCGCTATGGCGAGTCCGGGCTGGACGTGCCGGACCGCTCGCGGCTCAAGCACGCCGCGCGCGTCACCGTCGAAAGCGCAGTGGGCGAGCTGGAGCGCTTCGACTATTTCTATGGTGCCGGCGCCGGCTGGCAGCACCGCGTCCAGGTCGAGGCGATCCTGCCGCCGGATGCGGGCTTGCGTGTGGCCCGTTGCGTGGACGGCGCCAACGCCTGCCCGCCGGAAAACAGCGAAGGGATCGACCACTACCAGGCATTGCTGCAGATCATCGCCGACCCGGATCATGCCCAGCATGTGCAGGAACTGGCCACTCTGGGCGGGCGCCTGGAGCCGGGCCATTTCGATCCGGCCGAGGTCAACCGCCTGCTCGCGCGTGTTCGTGAGTGAGCGTCGCTGCGCAGGACGTTGGCCAGCGTGATCCCGACGCGCGCTGGTCAGCACGGTGCAGCCACCGGCTGACACCCCATGACCTGTGGTGGTCACCGGGCCATGCCTGGCGCAGGCAGCCGCAAGCGATGCAAGGGAGCCGGTTGTCCGGCGCATGCAGCGCATGCCTGGCTTGCGTCTGTGGATGCAGGCGCCGGCACCGGCGCCACTGCAGCTTGACGCGCGATCAGCTAGCCTGAGCCCCGTTTTTCCCGAAAGTGTCTGCGATGTTTCGCTGGTTCGAATCCCTGATCGATGTCTTCCCGCCCATCGAGCGGGACATGCCGCCACGTAGCGTGTGGCGGTTCTACCTGCATTACCTGCGTCCGTTGTGGCCGATCCTGCTGGCCACGCTGATCGCCGGATTGTTGCTGGCCCTGGTGGAAGTGGCGATGTTCGACTTCCTCGGGCGCATCGTCGACATGCTGGCCGAGCGACCGGGAGCGGACTTCTTTCGCCGGCATGCCGGCGAGTTGACCTGGATGGCAGCGATCACGCTGGTGGCACGGCCATTGTTCACCGGCCTGCACAACCTGTTGGTCAACCAGGCGATCGTGCCGGGGCTGAGCAACCGCTCGCGCTGGCTGATGCACAACTACGTGGTGCGGCAGAGCCTGGGCTTCTTCAACAACGATTTCGCCGGCCGGATCGCCAACCGGGTGATGCAGACCGGGACCTCGCTGCGCGAATCGGCGGTGCAGATGGTCGATGCGCTCTGGTACATCGTGGTCTACACCGGCAGCGCGCTGTGGTTGTTTGCGCAGGCCGACCCGTGGCTGATGCTGCCGCTGCTGATCTGGCTGGTGGTGTACGTCGCGTTGATGGCGTTCTTCGTGCCGCGCATGAAGGCGCGCGCGTGGATCGCATCGGATGCGCGCTCCAAGGCCACCGGGCGCATCGTCGACGGCTACACCAATATCTCCACGTTGAAGCTGTTTGCCCACGCCGGCCGCGAACAGGCCTATGTGCGCGATGCGATCGACGAGCTGGCGGTGAAACATCGCGGGCAGACCCGCGTGACCACCACCATGGATACCGCCATTGCGGTGGCCAACGGCTTTCTGATCGTCGGTACGTGCGGGCTGGCGTTGTGGCTGTGGAGCCGCGGCCAGATCAGCGTGGGCGCGATCACGCTGGCGACCGGCCTGGTGATCCGCATCCACAACATGTCCGGCTGGATCATGTGGACGGTCAACGGCATCTTCGAAGACATCGGCAGCGTGCAGGACGGCATGCAGACCATCTCGCAGCCGGTGCTGGTGCAGGACGCGCCCGGCGCAGTGCCGCTGCAGGTGACCCAGGGCCAGGTGCAGTTCGAGCACATCCATTTCCATTACGGCAAGCGCGGCGGGGTGATCGCCGGGCTGGATCTGCAGGTGCGTGCCGGCGAGAAGATCGGCCTGGTCGGCCCATCGGGCGCGGGCAAGTCGACCCTGGTCAACGTGTTGCTGCGTCTGTACGACCTGGAGCAGGGACGCATCCTCATCGACGGGCAGGACATCGCCCAGGTCACCCAGGAAAGCCTGCGCGGGCAGATCGGCCTGGTGACCCAGGACACCTCGCTATTGCACCGTTCGATCCGCGACAACCTGCTGTATGGCCGGCCGCAGGCCAGCGACGCGCAGATGCTGGAAGCGGTGCGCAAGGCGCGCGCGGAAAGCTTCATCGACACGCTGGTCGATGGCGAAGGCCGGCGCGGATACGATGCGTACGTGGGCGAGCGCGGGGTCAAGCTGTCGGGTGGTCAACGGCAGCGCATCGCCATCGCGCGGGTGCTGCTGAAGGATGCGCCGATCCTGATCCTGGACGAGGCCACCTCGGCGCTGGATTCGGAAGTGGAAGCGGCGATCCAGGACAGCCTGGACGCATTGATGGGCAACAAGACCGTCATCGCGATCGCGCACCGCCTGTCCACCATCGCGCGCATGGACCGGCTGGTGGTGATGGACGCCGGACGCATCGTCGAGACCGGCACGCATGCGCAGCTGATCGCGCAGGGCGGGCTGTACGCACGCCTGTGGGCGCGGCAAACCGGCGGGTTCGTTGCGGCCGATGGGTGATGTGGTTGTCGAGTGGGTGGCGGAAATGTGCAGCCACGGCAGCGACGGCACTGGCAAACCCCTCTCCTGCGGGGCGCCAAGGCACGGCCTGCGCGCCACTGGCGCGCGTGGCCTGGAGCGCCCGCGCTGCAAGCGCGGGCCGGGGCTCGGAGCGGGGGGTGGGGTGAGGGTACGGGCGAAGCCATTCGCCAGGTGGGCTGCACGAGGCTTCGCGCGCGCCCTCATCCGCCCCTGCGGGGCACCTTCTCCCGCGTGCGGGAGAAGGGACATGCATGAGCGCCGCAGTAACCGCTCTTCCTTGTGCGGGAGAAGCATCGGTCACTCGATCGGCTGATCCAGCATCAGCTCGCGTGCAAAGCGCACCGGCGGGGCGCCGTAGGACAGCATCTGGTCGTGGTATGCCTTCAGGTTGAACTTGTCGCCCAGCTTGTCCTGCACCGCTTTGCGCGTGTCCAGATGTTCCTGCACGCCGACGAAGTAGGTCGGCAGCTGCGCCGACGACAGTTGCGCGCGCACCCACTTGCCCGAGGCTTCGCTCTCCTGCTGGAAGGTGTCGTGGGTCATCAGGTGCATCGCCTTGTCGCGCTCCCAGCCGTCCACATGCACGCCCTGGTCGAGGATGGCGTTGGCGATGGTGCGCAGGTAGAACTTGAGCTGCACCAGGTGGAACAGTGGGTCGTTATCCAGATAGCCCTGTTCCTGCATCATGCGCTCGGTGTACACCGCCCAGCCTTCGGCGAACATGCCCGAGCGCAGCACCGCGCGCAGCGTGGAGGGGAACTTGGCCGAATGCCAGCCTTCCAGGTAATGGCCCGGGGTGCCTTCGTGGATGCTGAGCAGATGGATCATGCGGCTGTTGTATTCGCGCAGGAACGAATCGACCTGCTGGTCGTTCCAGTCGTCGGGAATCGGCGAGACCGCATAGAAGGTCTTGAGATTCTTGTCGAGCGGGCCGGGCGAATCGCAGTACGCCACCGCCACGCCGCGCTGGAATTCCGGCATCAGGATGATGTCCACCGGCGAATCGGGCAGCGTCATCAGATCCTTCTGGCGCACGAACTCGGTGGACTGCGCCAGTGCGGCCTTGGCCTCGTCCACCACCTTGTCGCGTGCCGGCTTGTCGGCATAGGCCAGTTCCAGCGCCGCCTCGATCGCGGCCTGCTGCTGGTCGTCGGTTGGCGAGGCGGGCAGCTTCGGTGCGCCCGGCTTGTCCTTGAGCACGGTGCGCGCAATGCCGTACATCTCGCTGCGCACGCGCTTGAGCTCGGACTCGGCGCGCTGCTTGATCTCGCCGCGCGACAGCGACGACAGCAGCGCAAATTTCAGCTTCTGATCGTAGAGTTGCGCACCGACGCGGAAATCGCCCTTGGCATTGGGCACCAGCACGGTCTCCAGCCAGGTCTGCTGCTCGGCCACGGCCTTGCGCAGAGCGTCGATGGCGGCCTGCGCGCGGGCCGCTTCGATCGGGCCGAGCTGGCCGATGTTGGGCGCGATGAAGGTGTCGACGATGCTGAGGATGCCCTTGTTCTGCTTGGCCACCGTTTCGGCATGGATCTTCGGCACGCGGGCCGGGTCCAGGTTTTCGCGCGCCTGCGCAAAGATGCCGGGAATCTTCTCCATGCGCTGCGTGGCCGAGGTCAGGCGCTCGGACAGCGGCGCGAAGTCGCGTGCCATCAGGCCATACAGCGCGCTGCCGGCCAGGCCGTTGTAGACCTGCGGGTCCCAGGCCCAGCTCTGCAGCACCTCGGTGTTCCAGATTTCCGATTGCAGCTGGTTGCGCAAGATGGCTGCATCGACCTGGTTCTCGCGCGACAGCTTGGCCACTTCGATGGCATCCAGGTCCGACAGCAATGCCTTGCCGGCATCCAGGCTGCGCTGGCGGCCGGCGCTGCTCAGATCGTCGATCTGCGTGTCGAAGCGGTGATCGCCGGTCTGGGTGGCGGTGACCGGCGACAGCTGCATCCAGGTGTCGAGCGCGCGCTTGGACAGCGCCGCAAAGCGGGCATCCGGCGTCTGCGCATCCTGGGCGCTGGCATCAGGGGTGCCGGCGCGCGGCGATTGGGGCTGTTGCTGGCAGGCGCCGAGGCCGGCGAGCAGGGCGAGGACGAGCAGACGTTGACGCATGGTGGATCCCGATGGAAGCAATCGGCCAGCATAGGCATGTGCGCGCTTGTCCGCATCCGCCATTGGTTTAGAGTGGCCGCTTCCAAGGAGGATCACCATGCACCACGCCGGTAGCTGTCATTGCGGACGCAGCGCGTTCGAGCTGGAAACCGATGCGCCGATCACCGGGGCGTACCACGGCAATGGCCCGTTGGGCCGTGGCCATGGCGGCCTGCCGTGGTCCGGCACGCGCAGGCAATCACGCCTGCAGGGCGAGCCCCATGCGCTGGGGGCCTGGCGCATCGACCGGCAGCGGATCGAGCATCCCCACTGCCGGCAGTGGGGTAGTGCGCCCATCAGCGCGGGGATGCGTCCCGGTGCCGGCGAGCCCGCCCTGGTGGTCAAGCTGCGCTGCGTGCCGGAGCTGGCCGCGCCGAGCATGCATGCGGTCGCCGGAGCCGGCCGATGAGGCGCGCGATGCAGCGGTATGCGGCCGGGTTGCTGCTGGGCTGGGCGCTGAGCGGATGTTCCAGGCAGCCGGCAGAGCTGGCGGAAGACGGCGGCGCTGCGGCACCGGCACCGCCGGCCGCGCAAGGCAACGCGCTGGCGTATGAGCACGATGTGCGGATCGAGTTGCCGGCCGATCAGATCGGCCAACGCATCGTGGCGGTTCGCACTGCCTGCCAGTCGGCGCAATTTGGTGACTGCGCGCTGCTGGCGGTCGAGCAGACCGGTGGCCGCGACCCCAGTGGTAGCGTCAGCGTGCGTGTGGTGCCCGACGGCATCGAGCCGCTGGTGCAACTGGCCGGCCAGCATGGCGATGTCGCCGCGCGCAGCACGCGCGCCGAGGATCTGGCGCAGCAGATCGCCGACACCGGTCTGGCACAGGCGCGCCTGCAGAAAGAACACGCACGCCTGCTCGAGCTGCAGCAACGCCGCGACCTGGCCGTGACCGATCTGCTGGCCTTGTCCAAGCGGCTGGCCGAGATCGAAGCCGAGGCGCAACAGGCCCAGCAGGACGCCGCGCAGCAGCAACGCCGCGTGCGCACCCAGCTGCTGACGCTCAATTTCCGTGGGACCGGGGGCGAGCAGGGCAGGGGCGAAATCGCCGAGGCGGCCGCCGGGTTCGGCCAGGTCTTCGCATCCAGCGTGGCGTTCGTGATCCGCGCAGTGGCGGCGTTGCTGCCGGTGGCGGTGGTGGGGCTAATCGTCGGCTGGCTGCTGCTGCAGGCGTGGCGCTGGCGCGCGCGGCGGCGCCGAATGTCCTGATCGGCCGCGCGGCTGGCCGGCGATGCCGCACCAGCCGCGCATGTGTTGGAGACGCGCTTGTTTCAGACAGTGACGCGAGGCGTTGCGCGCTCGCAGGTCACGCGCGGTGACGCCGTTCGTCTGCGATGGTTGCGCAGCGCCTCGGTGCACCATCGCCACACGCCGACTGCGCGCAAGGGCGGCGCACGCGGTACGACGCCCGCTCAGCCTTCGTCGAATTCGTATTCGACAAACACATCCAGCCGCAGCGCCAGTTCCTGCACGGCGTCGCGCACCTTCTGCGCGGTGGCTTCGTTGCCGGCTTCCACTTCGAATTCGTGGCTGCCCGGACCTTCGTCGTCGGACAGGCCGGCCGAGCTGGAATCGTCGTCGTCCAGGTGCGGCATCAGATCATCGACTTCTTCCACGTGCTCGATGCCTTCGATGCTCTGCAGCAGGTTGGCGATGGCACGCGCGTCGTCGTCGGTGCCGGTGATACGCATGCGAAGAGTGGGCATGGGAACGTCCTAGGGATTGGGGAGCTAAAGCCTAGGCACCGGCAGGACAAAACGAGGTGATGGTGTACGGCACTCGCGGCCTGCGCTCATTCACATCGGGCGGGTCGGCCGTCTGACGTCGGGCCGCTGCCCGACATGCAGCAAAGGCTGGACTGCCGCACGCAACATCGCCGGCAGGATGTAGTGACGATGCAGGCGATGGATCGCAGCCATGTGCAGGTGGCCGAACCGGTTGCGGCAGCTGACCTGCGTGGCCATCGTCAGCACGATCGTGTGCGCGTCCACGCGGCGCAGCGCGGAAGCTGACGCATGCGCCCGCTCCAGTCACTCGTGCGCCGAGGCCTTGCGCGATCGCCGACGCACACGTGGCGCACTCGCCGTCTCGCGCGCCGGCAACGCCACCAGCTCCGCCGGCAGCGCCGGCATCGGGGTGCGCTCGTCCAGGGCCTCGCGCTTGAGCCAGTCGATAAACGCCATTGCCGCAGGTCCAGGCACGCGATGGCTGGGATGCACGATGTAGTAGGCGTAGCGCGCCTTGAGGGTGGGGCCGGGCAGGCGCACCAGCTCGTAGCGCTGCAGATACGGTTGGGCGATGTGCTTGCGTGCCAGGACCGCGCCCAGGCCATAGACCGCCGCGCGCATGGCGTCGGTGCTGTCGTTGAAGGTGTGCATCGGCGGCAGCGTGGTGCCGCGCACCTGCGCGGCACGGAACCAGTCACGCCATCCCTGTGGCGACATGTCGCTCAGCAGCGGCAATTGTGCGATCTGCGCCGGCGTGCGCAGCGCGGCGACCTCCGGCAGCGACGGCGACGCCACCGGAAACAGTTCGTCGTCCATCAGATGATGCGAGGTCAATCCGGGCCAGGCGCCCTGGCCATAGCGGATGCCCAGGTCGGGGCCGCCTTCCTCGAAGCGCGAAAATGCCGCGTCCGACTGCAGGTCCATGCGGATATGCGGGTGCGCGCGACAGAAGCGCGGCAGCCGCGGCAACAGCCAGCAGTACGACAGCGAGCGCAGGGTGGTCACACGCAACGGGATGGCGTCTTCGCGCGGATGCAGGTTGCCGGCCACCGAGGCGATGTCGGCCAGCGCAGCGGTGGCCGCATCGGCCAATTGGCGCCCCTCCGCGGTGAGCTTGACCCCGCGCGGCAGGCGCTGGAACAGGGTCACGCCCAGCAGCGCTTCGAGCTTGCGCACGTGATGGCTGACCGCGCTGGCGGTCAGATGCAGTTCTTCGGCGGCATGCGCGAAGTTCTGGTGGCGCGCGGCGGCGGCGAACACGCCCAGCGCGGGCAACAGGGTGGGGCGCAGGTTCATCGAGGCATGAGTGAGATTTGTGGCTCGCCTCGATACTACGCGCTTGTCGCGCCTGCGGCTGCAACCGATGCTGCAGTACCCCATCGCGATGATCGTGCCATGTCCGTCTGTCTGCCTGATGTTGTCCTCTGCGGTTCCAGCACATCACGGCAGCCTGCTCAGGTGGGGCGATGAGCGCGCAACCGGCGCCGCAGCCGGGCGTTGCCACACGCGAATGGCGCACCCCGCTAGAGCTGGGGTTTCTCGGCATCGTCTGGGGCTGCTCGTTCCTGTTCATGCGCGTGGCCGCACCCAAGTTCGGCACCGTGGCGCTGGTGGAAATCCGCCTGGCGCTCGGGGCGTTGGTGCTGTTGCCGTTCCTGTGGCTGGCGCGGGCGCGGTTCCCGCTGCATCGCTGGCCGATGCTGGCGGCGATCGGCGTGCTCAATTCCGCGTTGCCGTTCCTGCTGTTCGCCTGGGGCGCGCAACACGCGCCGGCCGCGATCGGTGCGATCTGCAATGCGATGACGGTATTGTTCACCGCCTTGATCGCCTTCCTGTTCTTCGGCGAGAAGATCGGCACGCGGCGTGCGCTGGCCCTGCTGGTCGGCTTCATCGGCGTGCTGGTGCTGGCCACCGGCAAGTCGGCCGGGTTGAGCGTGGGCCCGGCGGCCCTGGCGGGTGCCACCGCGTCGCTGCTGTATGGCATCGGCTACAACCTGGTGAAGCGCCACATGGGCGACTTGCCGCCGGCCGCATCGGCCGCGTCCACGCTGGGCTGCAGTGCGCTGCTGCTGGCGCCGCTGGCCTGGTTGCAGTGGCCGACCACGCCGGTGCCGGCCGTGGCCTGGGCCTGCGCCACCGCGCTGGGCGTGGTGTGCACCGGATTGGCGTTCCTGATGTATTACCGCCTGATCCAGCGCATCGGCCCGGCACGCGCCTCCACGGTGACCTACCTGGTACCGGTGTTCGGCGCATTGCTGGCCTGGTCGCTGCTGGGCGAGCCGTTGACCTGGACCATGCTGGTGGCCGCGGTGCTGATCCTGGGCAGCGTCGCCTTCAGCCAGCGCGCCCGCTGAAAACAAGCGCGCCCGCTTTTACGAATCCCGAATCCCGATCCCGAACTAGCCAGCAGGCGGCGCCCGCACCGGCAACGGTACATTGCACAGATCGATATGCCCGGCCGGGCGCTTGTAGAAGTCGTCCCTGCGATTGCGGCGTGCTTCGACTACATCGCGGAAGGTCTGGCTGTCGGTGCGCAGCAACTGCAGTGGCGTGCGTTCGGGCATGGGCACCTCGCTGGCCAGGCGAATGGCACGGATCGGCGAGCGCTGCGCGGGGTCTTCGTAGAAACCCATCGGGTCCGGCCCGCGCGGGATCACGCTGAGCAACTCCATGCCCTTGACCACGCGGCCGACCACGGTGATGTTGCGGTCCAGCTGGCGCGGCGACTGCCCGGTGACCACATACAGCTCGGCGCCGATGCTGCTGTCTTCGTCGTTGTTGCGGCCGGCGCCCAGGGTGCCGTAGCAGTGCGCCAGCCAGGTCTTGCCGCTGGCGCTGTCGCGCCCGACCGGGAAGCCGTCGACAAAGCCCACCTGCGCCGCCCAGCCATCGCTGTCGGGCAGGCGCTGGAAGTCCAGGCCTTGCGAGGTGCGTTCGAATTCGGCCGGCAGGTGCGTCTTGGCCGAGCCCAGCGACCTGGCCTTGGCCGGCGTCTCGCCATCCGGGTCGCCGAACTGCACCACGAAGTTGTCCTGCGAGCGATAGATGCTGAGACCGTCCCAGAAGCGTTCGTGCGCCAGCGTGCGGATGTTGCCCACGTGCGCGGGCGCGAACTGCGGCGCCAGCTCGATGATCACCCGTCCGCCATCCAGTTCCAGGTACAGCGTGCGCTCGGGGTCGAGCACGCGCCATGCGCTGGCCGGCGAGGCGTCCAGGATCTGTTGCGGGCTGCGATAGGCCGCGTTGGCGGCAGCGGGTAACACCAGGGCAAGCAGGCAGGCGGAAGCAACAGTGCGCAGCAGCATGAAGGCAGCCAGTCGGGAAGAAGCCTGATTCTTGACCAATGCGCGCAGGGGCGCAAAGTGCGGGTTCGCAACGCGCGCCATCGACGACGTATGCGCCGTGAATGCCGGCCGACCCATGCCTGCCCAAAGGAGTCGGTCGGTGCCCAGCATGCGCCCGCGCTGCAATCGCGCGCCGGTCTGCCGGTCAGCGCGCCGGCTTGCGTTTGACGTAGAGCTGCTTGCGCACGCGTGCCACCACCTCGCCATCGCGGTTGTGCACGCTGTTTTCGAACCAACGCAGGTACTTCTCACCGGTGGCGGTGGCATCGCGCAACTCGCCCAGCACACTATCGTCGATGACGAAATCCGCGCTCACCGTGCCGCGCCCGGGTTTGACGAACTCGATGCTGCCGGCCTTGTCCCACACGTAGTAGTCGCGCCCCAGGTTCTGCATGGTCAGCAGCATCCAGAACGGGTCGGTCATCGCGAACAGGCTGCCGCCGAAATGGGTGCCGACGTAATTGCGATTCCACGGCCGCTGGCGCAACTCGACGCGGGCATGGCGATAGTCGGCCGACAACGCGGTGACGTGGATCCCGGCAAACAGGTACGGCGGCCACAGGTTGATACCGAGCTTGAACAGGGAAGCACGCATGCGGCCAGGGTCCATGGCGGGGGCGGACCCGCAGCATACCATTCGCATGCGTATGGAGCTTGTGTCGGTGATGGCAGCGCCCGGCCGGTCTGCAGACCGGGCGCCGTGGTGCCGGCGGCGCCTAGAACACCAGCGACGACATCTTGCGGCGGTAGCGGCCGACCAGGTCTTCGTCTTCGATCACCCGGAACGCATCGATCAGGCTACGCCGCGGCAGGTTGTCGTCGAAGCCGCGGTCCTGCCGCAGCATGTCCAGGAACTGCTCCAGCGCGGCTTCGTCATTGCCGTCGAGCAGGTGGCGCACGCCAAGCAGATGGCGCGCGCGCAGGTCGGCGCCGTTGGCGGCGACGGCGGCCTGCAGGGTGTCGGCGTCCGGCGCGTCCTTGAGCACATTGGCAAAGCCCAGCCGTGCCTTGGCGCGCACCGCACGGTCGTCGGTGGCCAGGTTGGCGGGCAGGGCGTCGATCAACTGCTCGGCCTCGGCGGTGTCGCCGGTCTTCAGCAGCGCCAGCGCCAGATCCAGCTTGAGCTCGTCCTTGTCCGGCTCGGCGGCGATCGCCTCGCGCAGCGCGGCAACCTGGTCCTGCGGCTCGAGCGGGGCCGGCGGCAGGTCTTCCACCACCTGCGCCTCGGCCGGCAGCACGCCGTGCTGGGTGAGGAAGTCGCGCACCTGGCCTTCCGGCATCGCACCCGGGAAGCCGTCGACCAGCTCGCCGCCCTTGACCAGGAACACCGTCGGCACCGAGCGGATCTGGAACGCGGCGGCGATCTGCTGCTCCTTGTCCACATCGACCTTGGCCAGCTCGAAGGCGCCGTTGTAGTCGGCGGCGAGCTTTTCCAGGATCGGCGTCAACGACTTGCAGGGGCCGCACCAGGTGGCCCAGAAGTCCACCAGTACCGGTGTCGTCAACGATTTCTGCAGGACCTCGGTCTCGAAGGTGTCGGTGGTGGCATCGAATACGTGCGGCTTGTCGGACATGGGCTTCCAGAAGTGATTGCGGCAACAGTGGGAGGTAATGGTGGCAAACCGGGCCGACACAAGGCTGGCGGTGGCCAGGCGTGCCGGCGCGCGGTCGGCCGCCATGCTGCCGGCCGTCATGCCGGCAGGGGTTCACGCCAGGCGCGCCCGGCACGACAATGCCGCGTCCTGGCGGCGCAGCCTGCGCCCGGCGTTGGAGCAAGGCAATGACACGCATCGATGGCACCCAGCGCTACCTGGGCCTGGTCGCGGCAACCGTGTTCGTGCTGGCGGTGGCCGGCTTCGGCGTGGCGCTGCCCGGTTACCTGCAGGCCAGCCATCCGGTGGCCTTACTCGGTGCCAATGGGGTGCCGCATGCGTTGGGCTTCAACCTGCTGGCGTTCGTGCTGGTCGGCGCGCTCGGCATGGCCACCGGGGTCAGCCTGCTGGCGCGCATGCCGGCCAGGTCCAGTTGGAGCCTGCGGGTGGGCGGGCAGTTGATCGTGCTGGCCGGGCTGGCCTTTGTCGGCATGGGTGCGCTGCCGCTGGATCCCGCCGATCTGGACGGGCGCGCCAGCCAGGCCCATGCCACGGCCTGGCTGCTGTGGGCGGTGGCCTTCGTGCCCGGCATGCTGTTGCTCGCCGCCGCGCTGCTCAACCAATCCAATACCCGCGTCCTGGCGTGGCTGAGCCTGGCGGCGGGGCTGCTGGTGGCGGTGCTGGCGTTCGGCCCGCCGGGCCTGCTGCGGCAGGCGATCGCCCAGCGCCTGGCGTTCCTGGCCTGGGTCGGCTGGCTGGCCGTGGCGGCCTGGCGCTGGCCGGCCAGAGCCGCCGGCTGAGGCGAGCGTTTGGAGCACCTGCTGCACTGCGGTACCCTGTGCCGCTTTGCACCGCCCGAGCATCCGCTCCCAATGTCCACCGTCGAACCGAACGCCTACGACCCGCAGCAGGTCGAAACCTCCGCCCAGCAGTTCTGGGATGCCACCCGCGCCTTCCAGGTCGACGAAACTTCGGACAAACCGAAGTTCTATTGCCTGTCGATGCTGCCGTACCCGTCCGGTGCGCTGCACATGGGCCATGTGCGCAACTACACCATCTCCGATGTGGTCAGCCGCTACAAGCGCATGACCGGCCACAACGTGCTGCAGCCGATGGGCTGGGATGCGTTCGGATTGCCGGCGGAAAACGCGGCGATCAAGAACAAGACCGCGCCGGCCAAGTGGACCTACGCCAACATCGACCACATGCGCGGCCAGCTCAAGTCGCTGGGCTACGCAATCGACTGGTCGCGCGAGTTCGCCACCTGCACGCCCGAGTACTACGTGCACGAGCAGCGCATGTTCACCCGGCTGATGCGCAAGGGCCTGGCCTACCGGCGCAACGCGGTGGTGAACTGGGACCCGATCGACCAGACCGTGCTGGCCAACGAGCAGGTCATCGACGGCCGCGGCTGGCGCTCCGGCGCGCTGGTGGAAAAACGCGAGATTCCGCAGTGGTTCCTGCGCATCACCGATTACGCGCAGGAGCTGCTCGACGGCCTGGACCAGCTGGAGGGCTGGCCGGACTCGGTCAAGACCATGCAGCGCAACTGGATCGGCCGCTCGGAAGGGCTGGAGATCCAGTTCGACGTGCGCGACACCGACGGCACCGCGCTGGATCCGCTGCGCGTGTTCACCACCCGCCCGGACACGCTGATGGGCGTGACCTTCGTGTCGATCGCCGCCGAGCATCCGCTGGCGTTGCATGCGGCCAGGTCCAATCCGGAACTGGCGGCGCTGCTGGAAACGCTCAAGCACGGCGGCGTCTCCGAAGCCGAGCTGGAAACCCAGGAAAAACGCGGCATGGCCACGGGCCTGACCGCGGTGCATCCGATCAGCGGCGAGCAGGTGCCGGTGTGGGTGGCCAACTTCGTGCTGATGGGCTACGGCACCGGCGCGGTGATGGCGGTACCGGGCCACGACCAGCGCGATTTCGAGTTCGCCAACAAGTACGCGCTGCCGATCGTGCAGGTGGTCAAGCTGCGCGAGCCGCGCAACGAAGAAGAGCAAACCTGGGATGCCACCCAGTGGCGCGACTGGTACACCGACAAGAGCCGCCCGCTGGAGCTGATCAATTCGGCCGAGTTCGACGGCCTGGATTTCGGCGGCGCCTTCGAGGCATTGGCCGAGCGCTTCGAGCGCAAGGGCCAGGGCCAGCGTCGGGTCAACTACCGCCTGCGCGACTGGGGCGTGAGCCGCCAGCGCTACTGGGGCTGCCCGATTCCGGTGATCTATTGCGCCAAGTGCGGCGCAGTGCCGGTGCCGGAAGACCAGTTGCCGGTGGTGCTGCCGGAGAACGTGGAATTTTCCGGCACCGGGTCGCCGATCAAGACCGACCCGACCTGGCGCCAGACCACCTGCCCGGACTGTGGCGGCCCGGCCGAGCGCGAGACCGACACCTTCGACACCTTCATGGAGTCGAGCTGGTACGTGGCGCGCTACACCAGCCCCAACGCGCGCGACATGGTCGATCGCCGTGCCAACTACTGGATGCCGGCCGACCTGTACGTGGGCGGCATCGAGCACGCGATCCTGCACCTGATGTACTTCCGCTTCTATCACAAGCTCATGCGCGACGCGCGGCTGGTGGACAGCGACGAGCCGGTGACCAACCTGCTCACCCAGGGCATGGTCATCGCCGACACCTTCTACCGCGATGCCGACAATGGCGGCAAGGACTGGATCAATCCGGCCGACGTGGAGATCCAGCGCGACGAGCGCGGCCGCGTCACCGGCGCGGTACTAATCGCCGACGGCCAGCCGGTGCACATCGGCGGCACCGAGAAGATGTCCAAGTCCAAGAACAACGGCGTGGACCCGCAGTCGATGGTGGCCAAGTACGGCGCCGACACCGTGCGGCTGTTCTCGATGTTCGCCGCACCGCCGGAGCAGTCGCTGGAATGGAACGAGGCCGGCGTCGATGGCATGGCGCGCTTCATGCGCCGGCTGTGGGTGCAGGTGCACAAGCATGTGGGCGAGGGTGCCGCCGCTGCACTGGATGCCGCCGCGCTGAACGCCGAGCAGAAGGCGATCCGCCGCAAGACCCACGAAACCATCGGCAAGGTGGACGACGACTACGGCCGCCGCCACAGCTTCAACACCGCCATTGCCGCGGTGATGGAACTGTCCAACGCGCTGGCCAAGTTCGACGATGCCAGCGCGCAGGGGCGTGCAGTGCGCCAGGAAGCCCTGGAAGCGATGGTGCTGCTGCTCAACCCGATCACCCCGCACGCCAGCCACGCCCTGTGGCAGGTGCTGGGCCGCGACGAGACGCTGCTGGAAGATGTCGCGTTTCCGCAGGTCGATGCCGCCGCGCTGGTGCGCGACGCGCTGACCCTGGCGGTGCAGATCAACGGCAAGCTGCGCGGTACCATCGAGGTCGCTGCCGATGCCGGACGTGAGCAGATCGAAGCGCTGGCCCAGGCCGAGCCGAACGCGGCCAAGTTCCTGGAAGGGCTGAGCGTGCGCAAGATCATCATCGTGCCGGGCAAGATCGTGAATATCGTGGCGGGTTGATCCTCGCTGATCGGCTAGGTCGCCATTGCCGGTTCGGGCAGTGTCCCGGAGCGGCGTGGCGACGCGGTGCGAGGTCGCTGCGGCGATGTCGGCAGCGTGTTGCACTGGCGCGTGCTGTTGCGCGGGTCGGGGTGCTGCAGGGGGTCTGTGCGATTGACTGCACTGGTGCGTTGCGACGCATGGGTGATGTTTCCGCGATGGTTCCTGGTCCTTCATTTCAGTCGCGCTTGGCGATGTGCAGGCGAGATTGCCGGGGTGGCTCCTGGTCATTCACTGCACCGGCGCGTGGCAACGCGTTTTTCATTCCTGGGCGCGGCGTTTTTTCGCCGCGCCCTCTCAAGCCCCGTTCACGCGGTGTCGGGCAGGCTAGCCGCCTGTTGCCGCCGCCGGGGCGCTCATCCAGACTGTGCCCATGATTCGATTCCCTACTGCCTTCGCTGCGTCCCTCGTGCTCGTCTCGAGCCTCACCGCCTGCGGCTTCCATCTGCGCAACTCGCTGGCGCTGCCGCCGGATACGCCCGCGGTAAAGGTGCAGTCCGCGGTGCAGTACAGCGAGCTGGCCAAGCTGCTGCGGCGTGGCCTCAAGGCTGCCGGCGCCACCCTGGCCGACGAAGATGCCAAGACCGGCTTCGCGCAGGTGCAGGTGTTGTCCGAGCGTTGGGGCGATCTGCCGATCGCCATCGACAGCCAGGGCCGTGCGCAGGAATACAGCCTGCGCTACGCCGCCATCTTCACCGTCACCACCGCCAACGGCTCGGTGCTGGTGCCGCAGCAGGTCATCGAGCTGTCGCGCGACTACGTGTCGCCACCGGTGGACGCCACCGGTACCGCGACCGAGCGCGAGATCCTCGCCGACGAATTGCGCAAGGACATGTCCGCCTCGATCCTGCGCCGTATCGACAGCGTGGTGCGCGCCCGCGTGCAGCGTGGCGAAAGCCTGGAAAGCACGCCGAGCGCGCCGCTGCCGCCGGCCGCCACGCCGCCCGTGCAGCCGTCCACGCCGGAATCGAGCGTGCCGGCGTCGCTGCCGCCAGCGTCCTCGTCCAATAACTGAGCAGCCGGTGATCAGCCCGTCCGCGCATCTGCCGGGCAGCCGCGCCCGGTGTCCGGAACTGGCGTGCGCCAGGCGCATGTCGCACTTGCCGCGCGCTGACCATGCCGCGACGGCCGCCGCCGACGCGGTCTTGTCGGTAACGGTCCAGTCGCGCGTGTTCTCGTAGTCATGGAACTTCCGTAGTCATGGAACTTCGTCCAGAACAGCTGGCCGGCCAGTCCAACCAGCCGTTGCAGCCGGTGTACCTGATCGCCGGCCCGGAAACCTTGCGGGTGCTGGAAGCGGCCGATGCGGTGCGCGCACAGGCGCGTGCCGAAGGCATCAGCGAGCGCGAGGTCTTCGATGCCGACGGGCGGGAGTTCGACTGGAACCAGCTGGATGCGACCTTCAATGCGCCCAGCCTGTTCAGTCCGCGCCGGCTGGTGGAAGTGCGCCTGCCCAGCGGCAAGCCGGGCAAGGACGGCGCCGAGGTCATCACCCGCTTCTGCGCCAACCCGCCGCCGGATGTGGTGCTGTTGATCACCGCCAACGACTGGAGCAAGGCGCACCAGGGCAAGTGGGCCGACGCGGTCGGCCGCATCGGCACCATTGCGGTGGCCTGGGCGATCAAGCCGCACGAGCTCTCCGACTGGATCGAGCGCCGCCTGCGCAGCCACGGCCTGCGTGCGGACGCTGCCGCCGTGCAGGGCCTGAGCGAGCGGGTGGAAGGCAACCTGCTGGCCGCTGCACAGGAAATCGACAAGCTGGTGCTGCTGGCCGATGGCAAGGTGCTGGACCTGGAGGCGATGGAATCGCTGGTCGCCGATGCCGCGCGCTACGACGTGTTCCGCCTGGCCGAAACCACGTTTTCCGGGCAACCGGCTGCAGTGATCCGCATGCTGGCCGGCCTGCGCGCCGAAGGCGAGGCGGTGGCCGCACTGATGCCGATCCTGATCAAGGAACTGCTGCGTACTGCGGCCCTGGCCAAAGTGCAGGCCAACGGCGGCAACCTCGCTGCCGAAATGAAGGCGCAGGGCCTGTGGGAATCGCGCCAGGCGCCGTTCAAGCGCGCGCTGCAGCGGCACCCCGAGCCACGTCGCTGGGAGCGCTTCGTCGCCGAAGCCTCGCGGGTCGACCGCATGGCCAAGGGCCGCGCCGACGGCGACCCCTGGGTCGGCCTGGAACGCCTGCTGGTGGCCGTGGCCGAAGCCCGCGCGGTGAGATTGCTGGTGTGAACGCCGGCGATGCCGCCCCCGGAGACCGCGCCTGCGTCGAGGATGCGCGCCCCGTCTGCCCACGCAGCGCACCCCCCGGCCAGGCCACAGCTGCGGCCACCCCCGGCAGCGCGGCCCACACCTCGCCGCCTACCAACGCCCACCCGGCAGCGCCGAACCCGCGCTCTTCCGATTCTCCAATCCCGACTCCCGACTCCCGGCTCCACCTCTACTACGGCGGCACCTTCGATCCAATCCACCTGGGCCACCTCGCCATCGCCTGCGCCGCGCGCGACGAGCTGGGCGCGCGGGTGCATCTGGTACCGGCCGCCGACCCACCGCACCGCCCCGCGCCCGGCGCCACCGCTGCGCAGCGCGCCCGCATGCTGGAGCTGGCGCTGGCCGACACGCCAGGGCTGGTGCTGGACACCCGCGAACTGCGCCGCGCCGGCCAGGGGGGCGCGCCGTCCTACACCGTCGATACCTTGCGCGAACTACGCGTCGAACTCGGCCCCACGACACCGATCGCCTGGCTGCTCGGTGCCGATGCCTTCGTCGGGCTGGGCAGCTGGCATCACTGGCAGGCCTTGTTCGAACTGGCGCATTTCGTCGTTGCCGAGCGTCCAGGCGCACCGCTGGATCTGGACCAGGCGCCGCAGCTTGCCCAGGCGGTGCAGGGCAGGTGGACTGCCAGCGCCAGCGAATTGGGCACTGCCCCGGCCGGCCGCCTGTGGCGGTTGCATCAGCCGTTGCGCGGCGAATCGGCCAGCGCCGTGCGCGCGCGCATCGCCGGCGGCGGCGACTGGCAGGCGCTGCTGCCGGCATCGGTGGCGGCATTTATCGCGCACGAAGGCCTCTATGGCTGCGCCCCGCCGACTCGCTGAACACGCAGCCGGCCGGACCGGCCTATAATTCACGCCAATTCCATCGAGTTACCCGCTTTGACCACCCAAGCCCAAGTCATCAAGACCTCCATCCCGAATCCGCCGCCGTCCGTGCCGGCCCTGCTGGCCACCGTGCGCGAGGCCGTGGAGGAGCTGAAAGCCAAGGACGTGGTCGAGATCGATGTGCGCGGCAAGTCCAGCGTCTGCGATTACATGGTGGTCGCCTCGGGTACCTCGACCCGCCATGTGAAGTCGATCGCCGAAGAAGTGGTCAAGTTCGCCAAGCGGCTGGACGTCATGCCGCTGGGCGTGGAAGGCGAGCGCGAGGCCGAGTGGGTCTTGGTGGACCTGGGCGATGTGGTGGTGCATGTGATGCTGCCGCGCGTGCGTGAGTTCTATGCACTGGAGCGCCTGTGGACAGTGGGCGACCAGCGTCCGGACGACGCGGGCGCCGACCCCGAAGAGTGAGTGGGCCGGGCATGCCGCGCAATGCCCGACCCCCGACCGATGCGCCTGCCGCGCAGGCGCTGCAACAGCTGCGCAGCCAGGCCGGGCAACCGTCCGGCGCGCCGCTGTCGCCGGCACGCAAGCGCTTCGACCGCCTGCTGCGCGACCTGGAACGGCATCGCGCCGACCTGCAGGCCTGGCACCTCGCGCGTTCGCAATGGCGCGAGCGTTACCACACCCAATTGCAGCCCTTGCTCGACCAGCGCCGTGCGGCCGACATTGCGCTGGTCGAAGCGCTCGACCGCGCGCATGCCACGGTCAAGCTGGGCAAGGCCGATCGCGCCTTCCTGTCCGAGTTGCTGTGCGACGTCGCCGCCCCGCTGATCGAGGCCGGCCACGAGGCACTACGCCCGATTTACGATCGCCACAGCGCCGTCGGCTACGACCGGGAAGTGGCCGAATCCGATGCGCTGATGAAGCAGATCCTCGGCCAGGCCTACGGACTGGGTGCCGACGAGCTGGATGGTATCGAGTCGCCCGAGGAGCTCTACGAGCGCGTCAGCGAGCGTCTGCAGCAGGAGCGCGCGCAACACCAGCAACGCGGTACGCAGCGGCGCAAGCGTGCCGAGAAGCAGGCGGTGGGGGAGAATGCCGAGCCGCCGCCGGTGCGCGAGCTGTATCGCAAGCTGGCCGGCAATCTGCATCCGGACCGCGCCAGGGACGCCGACGACCACGCCGCGCGTACCATCCTGATGCAGCGGCTCAACGCCGCCTACAAGGCCGGCGATCTGCTGGGCCTGCTCGAACTGCAGGCCGAGATCGGCCTGATGGACGCACGGGGCGTGGACGCGATGAGCGCCGCGCGCCTGCAGGACTACAACCGCGAACTGGACCGGCAGTGCAGGCAGTTGCAGCAGCAGCTGCAGCAGCAATCGGACGAGTTTTGCGCCGAATACGGGCTGGAGCTGGCAGCGCGACCCAGGCCCGAGCGACTGGGCCGGTTGATGGCCCAGCTCAAGCGCGAGCTCGAGGACGAGCTGATGGAGGCGCGCAGGGGCCTGCGCGAGCTGGAAGATCCGCAATCGCTCAAGCGCTGGTTGAAGCTGCAGCGCGCCATGTCCGACGCGCCCGACGCGCCCTGGTTCTGATCCCGGTCTTTATGGTGGTTGGCGGCTTGCACACCCGCCATCGCGCGCGCGCATGCGGCGCGCAGCCTTGGCTGGACACGCTGCCCGCCCTGCAATCGGGACGCGTGCATGCGTGGCGTTGTGCCGGCGGCCGGAGCGACGCTGCCGAACGGAGGCCGGTCCGTTCGGCAGCGCTGGCCGTTGCCCTATGCCTAAGACAGCCAGCTCAGGGCCACAGGCTTACAACGGCCCGCGCTCCCACGGCCCGGTGATCGCCAGCGTGATGCCAGGCGTCTGGATGTTGACGAACAAGGTGCGCGCCAGCGGGTCCCAGCAGGCGCCGCAGAACTCGGTATCGCGGTAATCGCCTTCAGCGATGGTCTTGCCGGCATCGGCGATCTGCTGCGAGGTGAGCTGCACGTTGTTCTTGGCCAGGTAGAACGATTCGCCGCCGCGGGTCAGCCCGAGCAGCCGCGCGCCGGGGCCGTAGTCGTCCGGGCTCTCGCCGCCGTCTTCGCACAGCACCACGCCGCCGCGCGCGCTGACGGTGACGTTGTCCGGGTTGTGCGCGGCCAGCTGATTGCCGCTGACGAACAGTGCACTCAGGCGCTGGGTGAACAGGTCCAGCACCCACACCGCACCATTGCCGTAACCGCGCCGGCCCTGCGCATCCACGCCGGTGCTGGTGTCGACGATGAAGAGTTTGCCGTAGCTGTACCAGATGCCTTCGCCGCGGCTCATACGTAGCGCCCCGTCTGCCCAGGCCTGCGCAAACGGTCCGCTCAGGGTGTCGTTGGCGCCGATGTCGGCAAAACCGGCGGGCGCGGCGATGCTGTCCAGATCCGGTTCGTCGATATCCACCCATTCCAGCTGGAACTGCTGGCCGATGCTGGCGACGGTGAGGTCGGCGTTGCGACGTCCGCGCACGCGCGCGGCCTGCAGGCGGCCGCCGTTTTCCAGCGAGCCATTCCGCCCACGGCGGTCATTGGGAATGAAGCGATACAGGCCGGCCTTGTTGCGGTCGTCCTCGGTGAGATAGACGATGCCGGTGCGCGGATCGATCGCCACCGCCTCATGGCTGAAGCGGCCCAGTCCGACCAGCGGCCGGCCGGTGGTGCGCTGGCTGTCCGGGTCCACTTCAAACACGTAGCCGTGCTTGCGGCCGGTGCTGGACACCGCATTGGTCTTGATCTCTTCGCAGCTCAGCCAGGTGCCCCATGGCGTCGGGCCGCCGGCGCAGTTGACCAGCGTACCGCCCAGGCTCGGCTCCAGGCTGCCCCAGCCGCGGCGGCCGTAACTCAGGGTGGTGGTGCCGCCGCCGGCCAGCTGGGTGCCGCTGACGAGGCCGGTGTCGTACATCGCCGGTGCGCGGAACGGCGTGGCCGCACCGCGTTCGTGGTTGCGGATCAGCACGTATTCCAGGCCGCGCAGCGGATCGCTGCCCGGGCGCCAGTCCGGCCGACGCAGGCCGACCACGGCCATGCCGTCATGGCGGTCGGGGCAGGGCTGCCCATCGTCCATGCGATCGCCGCTCCAGCCGAACGAGCGGTAGCTGAAACCGCGCGGCAACTGCAGTAACGGCAGCCCGGTGCTCTGGTCGGCGACCGGCGCGAGCGGGCCATAGCGGCTGGGCACCGGTGCCAGTTGCAGCGGCGGCGAGGCGCTGTTGGCGGCCTGGGCCTGGCGCGATTGCAGCGCGCTCAAACTGCCAAGCGCACCGGCGGCCATCACGGCAGCGCTGCCCTTGAGCACCTGGCGGCGGGCGGGATCGAAAATCGGCATCGAACGACTCCTGCGGGCTGGGTAGTGCGCCGACGCTAGAAGCCCGCTGTAACCGCACCATGACACCGGCGTGATCGCCCCGGTTCCGATGCCCAAGCTGTGACGCGGATATCATGTGGTCATGAAATGCCGACTTATCGCTACCGGCGAGCGTGCACCGGCCTGGGTGGCGCAGGGCTTTGCCGAATACCAGAAACGTCTTTCGCACTGGATGCCGCTGGAGCTGGTGGAGATCGAACCCGGCCTGCGCGGCAAGGGCCGCGACGCGCAACGCGCGATCGACGACGAAGGCCGCCGCGTGCTTGCCGCGTTGCCGAAGAACGCCTACGTGGTCGCGCTCGACATCCCGGGCCGCCCGCTCAGTTCGGAACAGCTGGCCCAGCGCATGGAGCACTGGCGCGGGCAGGGCCGGGATCTGGCGTTCCTGATCGGCGGCCCCGAAGGTCACGCCGCCGAGGTGCTGAAAACCGCCAGCGAAAGCTGGTCGATCGGCCCGCTGACCCTGCCGCACATGCTGGTGCGCCTGATCGTCGCCGAGCAGCTGTACCGCGCTGCAGCGATGCTGGCCAATCATCCGTATCACCGCGCGTAAGCGGCATGCGCGATGGCGGTAATCCGCGCGTATCCGCTGCGCTTTCGAGATGGATGTGCGGCAAGTAGCCGGGCGCACCCTGAACCCGATCCGCGAAACCGCACGTCGTCGTGTGCACGCAAGGCGCACTGCAACGATGCGCATGCAATAGCTGAAACCGTGGCCTTGCAGCAGCCGGCTGCGCAACGCCAGACCGTGCGGCGACCGGGCATCCGAGTCGCCGCAGGTAATGACGCATCAGTTCAACGAAAAGCTCACCGGCACCAGGCCATACGCCTGCACGGCCTGGCCGTTCTGCATCGCCGGCTGGAAGCGCCAGCTGCGCAGCACCTGGCTGCGTGCGGCCAGGTCCAGTGCACGATGACCGCTGCTGGTCTGCACGCTCACCTCGGCCGGGCGGCCATCGGTGCCGACCAGCACGCGCAGCAGTACCGTGCCCTGCTGCCCGGCACGCAAGGCCGCCACCGGGTAACTGGGCGCCGGCGAGCTCAGGTAGTGCAGCTGGCCTGCCTCGACCGGGCCGCTGGGTGCGGCAATCGCCGGCGCGCTGTCGGTGACTGCGTCCGTGACTGCAGGTAAGGCGACCGCTGCGTCTTCGACCACGGCCGGCTGACTGATCACCGGGGTCTGCACCGGCACCGGGACCGTGGTCGGCGGTGTGTGCGGCACCTTCGGCGTGAACTCCCGCTTGACCTTGATCACCGGCGGTGGTGGCGTCGCGATGGTGACGGGCATGACCCAGCGTTCCTTCGGTGCGGGCGGCTGCGGAACCGTCCGGTACGAGAGCGGAATCAACAACAGCCCGCCGGCCAGCAGATGCAGGGCCACCGCCGTGCTCATCGCCAGGACGCGCGAGCTGTCGATGCCTGTGGATCGGGAAGAAACCTGGGATTGCGTGCGAACCATCATCCACCTCCTCAACGGAACTGCGGAAAGGACCAGCGCGACCCGGACGCACGACACCATCCGGTAGCGTAGGTTTACCGCGCCCTTTGCACGGGCACAAGTGATTTCGAAGCGCCGGAGGTCGGCTGGCTGATTCGCCCGGTTGCCGCGATCCGCACAGATAAGTCGGCGCCGCAGGCTCGTGCGGTTCGAAGGACCGGTGGCATCGCAAGGCCAGGTACCGGAACTTGCGGCGTGCCCCAAAAAAAACTGCCCTCGAGGAGGGCAGTCTTGAAATCACACCGAACGCGATCGCGGCTGGATCAACGACCCAGCTCGAAGGTCACGTCCAGGTTGATCGACAAGGTGCTCTCGCCCGGGGCGACCTGGGTGTCCATCTCGGCCTTGGCCGAGCGCATCGAGGCGGCCATCATCATCGGGCGCAAGCCGCCGCCGCGGCCTTCGGAGATGCTGACGATGCGGCGCACCTTCAGGCCCAGCGACTTGGCGTAGGTGTCGGCGCGGGCCTGGGCCTTCTTCAGGGCGGCCACGCGCGCTTCGTCATAGGCGGGCTCGGGCTGGTCGACCGAGAAGCTGGGGCCGTTGATGTCGTTGGCGCCCTGGGCGACCAGTGCGTCCAGGACCTTGCCCAGCCGCGAGATGTCGCGGACCTTGAGGCTGACGGTGTTGCTGGCCTGGTAGCCGTTGATCCTGGGCGCCTCGTTCTCCTTGTAGGTGTACTGCGGGCTGAGGTTGATGCCGGTGGTCTGCACGTCCTTGTCGGCGATGCCGGCGGCCTTGATCGCGGCCATGACCTTGCTCATCTGCTCGGCGTTCTGGCGCATGGCGGCGTTGCCGTCGGCGGCCTGGGTGACCACGCCGGCCGACAGCGTGGCGATGTCCGGGATGCGCTTGGCCTCCGCCTCGGCCGACACGTTGAGCAGGGTGCCATCGTTGGGAATGGTGTAGCTCGGAGTGGTCTGGGCGTGGGCGGTCATGGCGGTTCCGGCAGCGATGGACAGGGCCAGCAACAACGGTTTGAGGGTGGTACGCATGAGATCTCCTGGTCTGTAAGGGAAGCGTGTTGCGGGTTCGATGAACATGTTGTGAGTCGAACGCGACCACTGCCGCCCGGATCGGCAAGCGGGCGAGGAGGAGCAACAGGTATGCTGGACGGATGCTCTATCTCGCCTCCCGGTCGCCGCGCCGACAAGAACTGCTGCAACGCTTGGATGTGCCTTT
Organism: Xanthomonas sp. CPBF 426; assembly: GCF_903989465.1. NCBI lineage: Bacteria > Pseudomonadati > Pseudomonadota > Gammaproteobacteria > Lysobacterales > Lysobacteraceae > Xanthomonas > Xanthomonas sp. CPBF 426. The sequence goes on along the minus strand of NZ_LR861805.1, from coordinate 3,046,267 downwards.
CCAGACCCTGCAACTGGACGTGCCCGAACTGCGCGCCGCCGACGAATCGCCTGCGCAGTACGTGCAGCGCGTTGCGCTGGACAAGGCGCGTGCCGGCCTGGCGCAGGTGCAGGCCGGCGACCCCGCTGCGATCGTGCTCGGCTCCGATACCGAAGTGGTGCTGGGCGAGCGGGTGTTCGGCAAGCCGGCCGATGCGGACGATGCGATCGCCATGCTGAGCCTGCTGTCCGGGCGTACCCACCAGGTACTCACGGCCGTGGTTCTAGTCTGCGCACAACGCGCGCCGGTGCAGGCCCTGGTGGTGTCGGAGGTGACCTTCGCGCCACTCGATGCCGCGCAGATCGCCGCCTATGTGGCGTGCGGCGAGCCGATGGGCAAGGCCGGCGCGTATGCGATCCAAGGCCGCGCCGAACGTTTCATCAGCCATCTGTCCGGCAGCTATTCCGGCGTGATGGGATTGCCGCTGTTTCACACCTCGCAGTTGCTCACAGCCCTCGGAGCGCATTGATGTCGGAAGAGATCCTGGTCAACGTCACCCCGCGCGAAACCCGCGTCGCGGTGATCGAGAACGGCATGCTGCAGGAGCTGCATATCGAGCGCGGCTGGCGCCGGGGCGTGGTCGGCAACATCTACAAGGGCAAGGTGCAGCGGGTGATGCCGGGCATGCAGGCGGCCTTTGTCGAGCTGGGGCTGGAGCGCGCCGCGTTCCTGCATGCCAACGACGTGGTGCGTCCGGCGCCGGCGCCGGCCAGCGTGGTCGATACCGAGGAGACACCGATCCCGCCACCGCCGGCCGCCTCGGTGCCGATCGTGGAGCTGCTGCGCGACGGCCAGGACATCGTGGTGCAGGTGGTCAAGGACCCGATCGGCACCAAGGGCGCGCGGCTGACCACCCAGATCAGCATCCCCTCGCGCTACCTGGTACTGCTGCCGCAGTCCAAGATCGTCGGGGTGTCGGCGCGGATCGAGGACGAGGCCGAGCGGCTGCGCCTGAAGACCATCGTCAGCGAGGTTTCGGCCCAGCACGGCGGTTTCGGCTACATCATCCGCACCAATGCCGAAGGGCAGCCGGCCGAGGCGCTGGCCGAGGACATCGCCTACCTGTCGCGGGTCTGGAACGTGGTCGAGCGGCGCGGTCGCGAAGCACCGCCGTGCAGCATCATCTACGAAGACCTGAGCCTGCCGTTGCGTGCGGTGCGCGACCTGATCCGCCGCGACGTGGAAAAGGTCAAGGTCGACTCCAACGAGACCTTCGTGCAGCTGCAGGCCTTCGTTGCCAAGTACATGCCGGTGCTGGCCGAGCGGCTGGAGCTGTACACCGGCGACCGGCCGATCTTCGACCTGTACGGGGTCGAGGACGAGATCGGGCGCGCGTTGAACAAGCAGGTACCGCTGAAGTCCGGCGGTTATCTGGTGATCGATCAGACCGAGGCGATGACCACCATCGACGTCAACACCGGTTCGTTCGTCGGCCAGCGCAATCTCGAGGAAACCGTGTTCCGCACCAACCTGGAAGCCGCGCAGGCGGTGGCGCGGCAGCTGCGGCTGCGCAACTTGGGCGGGATCATCATCATCGACTTCATCGACATGGACGATGCCGAGCATCGCCGTCAGGTGCTGCGCACGCTGGAAAAGGCGCTGGCGCGCGATCATGCCAAGACCACCGTGTACGAATTCTCGCCGCTGGGCCTGGTCGAGATGACCCGCAAGCGCACCGTCGAGAGCCTGGAACGGCAGCTGTCGGAAACCTGCGGCCAGTGCAGCGGGCGCGGCACCATCAAGACCGCCGAGACGGTGACCTACGAGATCTTTCGCGAGATCACCCGCGCAGTACGCCAGTTCGATGCCGCGCGGCTGCTGGTGATCGCCTCCTCGAAAGTCGTCGCCCGCATCACCGACGAAGAGTCGGCCGCGGTGGCCGAGCTGGAGGAATTCCTCGGCAAGAGCATCCGCTTCCAGTCCGACGACCAGTATCTGCAGGAGCAGTTCGATGTGGTGCTGCTGTGAGGCCGGGATTGGGGAGTCGGGATTCGGGATTGGTCAAAGCCGGCTCTGGTAGCGTGGCTTGCTCCGATAATGGCGCTTGACGGCACCGTGCGCGGCTTTGCTTTAACCAATCCCCAATCTCCAATACCCAATCCCCGCCCCTGATGCCCACCCCGCTGCGCCGCCGTCTCCGTCTGTTTCGCCGCTATGCGATCACCGCCACTGCGCTTGCGCTGGTGGCGATCGCGTTGCTGGTGGGTGCGGCCAGCCAGGCGTTGCCGTTGGCCGAGCAGCGGCCGCAGCAGATCGCCGCGTGGCTGAGCCAGCGCGCTGGCCAGCCGATCGGCTTTGATCGTCTGCAGACCGAATGGACCCGGCGCGGTCCGCTGCTGCGGCTGGAAGGCCTGCGGATCGGCCCGCATGGCGAGGTGCGGGTCGGCCAGGCCGAAATCCTGCTGGCGATGTATGCCGGCCTGTTGCCCGGCCACTCGCTGACCGAGGTGCGTCTGCGCGGTCTGGCGCTGACGCTGCAACGTAGCGACGATGGCGTGTGGTCAGTGCAGGGCTTGCCGGCCGGGCGGCGTTCGGACCCGTTGGAGGCGCTGCGTCGCCTCGGCGAGATCCAGGTGGCCGAGGCGCGCCTGCGGGTGGCCGCGCCGTCGATCGGCGTGGACACCACGCTGCCGCGTATCGACCTGCGCCTGCGCGTCAACGGCTCGACCGTGAACGTCGGCAGCCACGCCTGGATCGACCTGCAGCGCGCACCGCTGACCACGGTGATCGCGTTCGACCGCGACAGCGGCGACGGCAGCGCGTATGCGCAAGCCGACCCGGCCGATCTGGCCGCCTGGGCGGCGTTGCTGCAGTTCGGCGGCATGCACGTGGACGGCGGCGGCGGACGCCTGCAGGCCTGGGCGCAGCTGCGCGCGCGCCGCATCAGCGCGGTCACCGTGAATGCGGATCTGCGGCAGCTGCGCTTGTCCGGCGCAGCGTTGCCCGGGGAGACCGCGCGCCGCACGCTGCTATGGGAGCGGCTGCAGGCGCGCGCGCGCTGGCAGACCATCGACGGCGGTTGGCGGCTGGATGCGCCGCTGCTGCGGCTGGGCGCGGCGGCCAGGCCGCAGCGGCTGGACGGGTTGAGCGTTGCCGGCGGGCGGCGTTATGCAGTGGTGGGCAAACAGCTCGATGTTTCCGGCCTGATCGCGGCGGCGGCATTGAGCGAGCAACTGTCGCCTGGCTTGCGGCGCTGGCTGAGCCTGTCCCGACCACAGTTGCGCCTGGCCGATCTGCAGATTGCAGGCGAGCAGGGCGGCGCGGTGCGGGCCCAGGGCCGGATCGAGGAGCTGGGCTTCCTGCCGGTGGGCAGCGCGCCGGGCATCAGCGGTCTGCGTGGCCGGATCGATGGCGACGCGCAGGCGATTGCGCTCGATCCCGCCCCCGATGCCACGCTGCGCTTCGACTGGCCGGCCGGTTTCGGGGTGGTGCACGAGCTGCAGCTGGCCGGCAGCATCGTGGGCTGGCGCGACGGTGCCGGCTGGCAGGTTGCCACGCCGGCGTTGCGCGTACAGGCCAGGGACTACGGCGCCAACGTGCGCGGCGGGCTGTGGTTCCAGAACGATGGCAGCCGCCCGCGCATCCAGCTGGCCACGCAGCTGGACGATGTCGCCCTGCCGGTGGCGCGCAAGTTCTGGATCCGCTCCAAGATGAGCAAGGCGGCCATCGACTGGCTGGACACGGCGGTGGCCGGTGGCGTGATCACCGGCGGCACCGGCCTGGTCAGCGGCGATCTGGACGACTGGCCGTTCGACAACAACGATGGCCGTTTCGAGGCGTTCGGGCAGATCCGCGACGGCGTGATCCCGTTCAATCCGGACTGGCCGGCGATGGAGCAGGTGCAGGCCGACCTGCGCTTCCTCGGCAACGGCTTTTCCCTGCAGGGCAGGGGCGCGCTGGCCGGTGCGCCGATCGCGCGCCTGGAGGCCGGGATTCCCAGCTTCGCCACGTCCGAACTCTACGTGCGCGCCTCCACCCAGGCCGACGCCGCGCAGCTGTTGGGCATGCTGCGCAAGAGCCCGCTGGAGCAGCGCTACGGCGACACCTTGCGCAATCTGGCGGTGTCCGGCCCGGCCGCGGTGAGCTTCGATTTGCTGCGTCCCCTGCGCACCCACGGCACCGGCGGCCACCTGCAGGGCACGGTCGCGCTGCAGGGCGCCAAGCTGGCCGATGCACGCTGGAACCTGGCCTTCGACCAGGTCAGCGGGCATGCCGAGTACCGCGACACCGGCTTTGCCGCCGAGCGCCTGAGCGTGCAGCACCAGGGCCGCAGCGGCGAGTTGTCCCTGCGCGCCGGTGGCTTCGTGCAGGACCCCGCGCAGGCATTCGAGGCGCGCTTCGGCGCCACCCTGGACGCCAAGGAACTGTTTGACCGTGCGCCGCAGATGGAATGGCTGCGTCCCTACGTGCATGGCAGCGCACCCTGGCAGGTGGGCGTGGACGTACCGCTGCCGACCCCCGGCCAAGCGGACCCGCAGGCGCTGCTGACGCTGCGCTCGGAGCTGGTCGGCACCACCCTGGACCTGCCTGCGCCGCTGGACAAGGCGGCCACGCAGCCGCTGGATACGCAGGTCAAGGTGGCCTTGCCGGTGGGCGATGGCGACATCGACGTGGCCTTCGGCAAGTTGGTCGCGCTCAAGGCCAGCAGCCAGGGCAACCAGACCGGCGTGCGCGTGGTGATGGGCACCGACACGGTCAGCGAGCGTCCGCCGGCCAACGGCCTGGTGGTCACCGGCCGTACCGCCTCGCTGGATGCGATCGACTGGATCAGCCTGGCGCGCGGCAGCAGCGCGCCGGACACGCCGCCGCTGCCGGGCCAGCCGGCAACGCCGAAGACGGACGCGGTGCCGCTGCAGCAGGTGGATGTGCAGGCCGACAGGTTGCTGATGATCGGCGGCGTGTTTCCGCAGACGCGCCTGCGCCTGCGGCCGACCCGCGATGCGGTGGCGGTGACCCTGGACGGCCCGTCGCTGGCCGGCCAGCTCAGCGTGCCCAATGCCGATGGCGCCGCCGTGCAAGGCAAGCTGAGCACGGTGCACTGGCAGCCGGTGGCCGCACCGCCCGAACCGGCCGTGCCCGAGCCGGGCGACCCGCTGGCCGGTGCGTTGCCGGAGCCGGCCCGCCGTGCGGTGGCCGAGTTCGACCCGGTCTCGATCCCGCCGCTGTCGCTGGACATCGACGACCTGCAGGTCGGCAAGATGACCCTGGGCGCGGCCACCCTGCGCAGCAGCCGGTTGACCGACGGCATGCAGGTGGACCAGCTGCAACTGCGCTCCAACGACCAGAACATCGGCCTGACCGGCGCCTGGCGCGGCAAGGGCGATTCCGCCAGCACCCGGCTGTCGGCGCGGGTGGACAGCCGCAATCTCGGCAACCTGCTGCAGAACCTCACCCTGGGCGGCCAGCTGCGCGGCGGCGAAGGCCAGCTGGAACTCAACGCCGGCTGGCAGGGCTCGCCGACCGGGTTTGCGCTCGGTTCGCTGGATGGCAATCTCAAGATCGAGGTGCGCAACGGCCAGCTGCTGGAAGTGGAGCCCGGCGCCGGCCGCGTGCTCGGCCTGCTCAGCGTGGCGCAGCTGCCGCGCCGGCTGATGTTCGACTTCCGCGATTTCTTCTCCAAGGGGCTGGCCTTCAACAAGCTGGAGGGCCAGGTGCGCTTCGGCGAAGGCTTCGCGCGCACCGATGCGATCCGCATCGAAGGCCCGGCCGCCGACATCGCCATCCGTGGGCAGACCGACCTGCGCGCGCAGACCTTCGACCAGACCGTGGACGTGAACCCCAAGGCCGGCAACCTGCTCACCGTGGTGGGCGCGGTGGCCGGTGGCCCGGTCGGTGCGGCGGTGGGCGCGGCTGCCAATGCGGTGCTCGGCAAACCGCTGGGCGCGATCGGCGCCAAGACCTATCACGTCACCGGGCCGTGGAAGGATCCGCAGGTGGACGTGGTGGAGCGCGACGTGCGCGAGCGTGCGCCCGGCAAGCCGCCTGCAACGGGCGCGCCATCGGCGACGCCAGGCACGCCCGGTCGGTCGCCCCGCTGACGCGCGCAATGGCGCACTTCCGGGTGCGGTGTTGCCGCGCGTGGGCTGCCGGGCCTTGCGGCCAGTCGATCGGATGCAGCGCAGGCCCGCTGGAAAGCCGCGCCAGGTCTCCTGTACTCAGTCGAGCGGACTGTCGCCGTCGCTGTCGGCGCGTACGAACATCGGCAGGCGCAGGCGCGAACGGTGGCCCTGCACCGGCGCCTGATCGGCACCGGCGACGCCACGGAAATAGCCGCGTTGCCATTTCTCGCGCGCGGCGGCCGACTGCGCATCCGGCAGTTCCTGCAGAAACTGCGTGCGGCTCTGAGTCCAGTCGGCATGCTGCTGCGCCAGTTGCGGCGCCTCGGACAAGAGTTTCCACTGCGGCTGCACCTGTTCGATCAGCTGGCGCGGCAGCGGGAACAGATGGCAGAACGGCTCGCCGGCCGCAAAGCGCACCTGCCCGGGCCGGGTGAACTTCCAGTTCATGGTGAAGGTGTACGGGCTCCAGTCGGTTTCGACCAGCCCGCTCAGCGCGCCGATGCCGTCCTTGGGCCGGTTCAACGGCCCGGTGACGAACAGATCCATGCCGGTATCGGTACGAAACAGGCAGGGCACGTGGAAGGTCAGCACGCCGTAGCCGAAATGGCTGATCGCCGGTGCCGCGGTGCCTGCATCGGCACTGATCCGGATCGCGTCCAGGCCATCGCAGCCGTCCCAGCTGGCCTCGAACCCGGCCTGGCACAGCAGCTCCCAGCCATGCGCATTGGCGATCGCCAGCGGCAGGCAGCGGTAGGCATAGCGCTGGTCGGTGGCGTCCATCCAGTCGCGCTCGTGCGGGGCGGGGCGGATGTCCAGTGTATGGCCATCCAGGACGTGGGCAATGAGCTTCATGCGCGGGCGTCGGCGTGGCGATGGGCCCGCGATGATAGCCGCGCGGCATGTTCAGCCGGACGACTTGTCTCCCTGGCGCGCGGGCCCCATCCTGACTGCATGACCGATAACGCTCTCACTCTGGCCGAAACCCGGCTGCTGCTTCCTTCCGGCCTGGACACCGGCCATCTCGACCGCACCTTCGGCGCCCTGCTGGGCCCGGGCATCGACTTCGGCGACCTGTACTTCCAGCATTCGCGACGCGAGAGCTGGAGCGTGGAAGACGGCATCGTCAAGGACGGTGCGCATTCCATCGAACAAGGCGTGGGCGTGCGCGCGATTGCCGGAGAGAAGACCGGCTTCGCCTATTCCGACGATATCCAGCGCGACGCCCTGCTGGAGGCGGCGCAATCGGCACGCGCGATCTCGCGCGAGGGCGGTGCGCAATCCACCCGCTCACTGGTGCGTGGCAATGGCCGCGCGCTGTACCCGGCCACCGACCCGATCGACGACATGGACAGCGCGACCAAGGTCGAGTTGTTGCGGCGTATCGACCAGTACGTGCGCGCGGCCGACCCGCGCGTCAAGCAGGTGATGGTGAGCCTGTCCGGCGGTGTGGACACGGTGCTGATCGCGCGCAGCGACGGCGTGCTGGCCGCCGACGTGCGCCCGCTGGTGCGCTTGAACGTGCAGGTGATCGTTGAACAGGGCGGACGCCGCGAGTCCGGCTACTCCGGCGGCGGCGGCCGTTACGGCTATGCCGACCTGTTCGCCGACGGCCGCCCGGAAGGCTTCGCCCGCGAAGCGCTGCGCCAGGCGCTGGTCAACCTGGAGGCGATTCCCGCACCGGCCGGCGTGATGCCGGTGGTGCTCGGCCCGGGCTGGCCCGGCGTGCTGCTGCACGAGGCGGTGGGGCATGGCCTGGAAGGCGACTTCAATCGCAAGGGCACCAGCGTCTACGCCGGCCGTATCGGCGAGCGCGTGGCCTCGCCGGGCGTGACCATCGTCGATGACGGCACCCTGGACGGCCGGCGCGGCTCGCTCAATATCGATGACGAAGGTACGTCCACCCAGTGCACCACGCTGATCGAGGACGGCGTGCTGGTCGGCTACATGCAGGACACCCACAACGCGCGCCTGATGGGCGTGGCGCCGACCGGCAACGGCCGTCGCGAATCGTTCGCGCACCTGACCATGCCACGCATGACCAACACCTACATGCGCGCCGGCGAGCACGATCCGCAGGAGATGATCCGCTCGGTGAAAAAGGGCATCTACGCGGTCAACTTCGGTGGCGGCCAAGTCGACATCACCAGCGGCAAGTACGTGTTCTCGGCCACCGAGGCCTACCTGATCGAAGACGGCAAGGTCACCGCGCCGGTGAAGGGCGCCACGCTGATCGGCAACGGCCCGGAGACCATGCAGAAGGTGCGCATGATCGGCAATGACCTGGCGCTGGACGAAGGCGTGGGCGTGTGCGGCAAGGACGGGCAGAGCGTGCCGGTCGGCGTCGGCCAGCCGTCGCTATTGATCGACGGCATCACCGTTGGCGGAACGCAGGCCTGAGATGCGGGGATTCGGGAATCGGGATTCGGGAATCGCAACGGCAGGAGCGGGATATCGCGTTTTTGAGCCTTGCGCCGCGTCGGTCTTGATGCCGCGAATCGGGATAAGAGCATCGGGAAGCGCAGCGGTAGAGGCGCGCAGCGTCTTCGGCGCGCAGGTGTCGCCGACCCAGGTTGCCGATGTTGGAAGCATGCTGCCGCGGTTGGCTGCGGCGGAGGCGCTCGTTGAGCAGTTGCGCGAATGCGGCCGCCAGGTCCTATTCGTCGTCTTCCAGATCCTGATCGTCTTCCAATCCCGAATCCCCACTTCCCACTCCGTGCTCCTGAGACAACTCGCGCAATACCTGGAACAGCTCGCGGTAGGCGCGCGGCGGCTTGTTCTTGGCGCGCTCGTGGATGGCGTTGCGCACCAGTTGACGCAGTTGCTGGCGGTCGGCCGCCGGGTAGGCTTCCAGCAGTTCGGCCAGCGCCACGTCGCCTTCGGCGAGCAGGCGTTCGCGCCAGCGCTCGACGCGGTGGATCGCGGCCACTTCGCGGCGCGCCGTGTCGCTGTTGGCATCCAGCGCATCGCGGATCGCGGCCAGCGTTTCGTCGTCCTCGCGGCGCATGTGCTTGGCCAGAAACGCCAGCTGCCGCTTGTGCGCGATATGCGAGGTGATGCGCTTGCTCTCTTCGATATGCGGGATCAGCGATTCGGGCACCGGCAACTTGGCCAGCTGCGCCGGGGTCAGCGCCACCAGCTTTTCGCCCAGGTCGAAAATTTCCAGCGCCTCGCGCCGCTGCTGGCTACGGCTGGCGCCGCGAAATTCACCGGTTTCTTCATCGCGTCCGCGCATTGCAATCCATCCAGAACAAGAAGTTATTCATCATCAGACAAGCCCGGCCATGGATCGCCGGGCTCTTGCGGAAGGACCCGCAATCAGGTCACTCGCACCATGAGACTAGGATAAAGCATTGAACGCACTCTCCTCCGAAACACCTGTCCACGACGACAGCCTGCAGCGCCTGGACGCGCTCACCGATATCGCCCAGCGCCTGCTTGAGCGCGCGCGTGCGGCCGGCGCCACCCAGGCCGAAGTGAGCTGCAGCGAAGAGCGCGGCCTGGACGTCAATGTGCGCCTGGGCGATGTGGAGACGGTGGAATCCACCCGCGACCGCGGCATCGCGGTCACCGTGTACTTCGGCAAGCGCAAGGGCAGCGCCAGCACTGCCGATCTGCAGGATTCCAGCCTGGAATCGACCGTCGCGCAGGCCTGCGCGATCGCCCGCTACACCGAAGACGACGTTGCCGCCGGCCTGGCCGACCCGGAGCTGATGGCGCGCGACTTCCCCGAGCTGGACAGCTGGCACCCCTGGGCGCTGGACGCCGACACCGCGGTGGACCTGGCGCTGGCCTGCGAGAGCGCCGGGCGCGATGCCGACGCGCGGATCAGCAACTCCGATGGCGCCTCGGCCAGCACCGGGCTGAGCCTGTCGGTCTACGCCAACTCGCATGGCTTCGTCGGCCGCGAGCGCGGCACCCATCATTCGATCAGCTGCGCCTTGATCGCCGGCCAGGGCGACGGCATGCAGCGCGATGGCTGGTACAGCAGCGCGCTGGCGCGCGAAGACCTGGAGGCGCCGGAAGCGATCGGCCGCCACGCCGCCGAACGCACCCTGGCGCGGCTGCAGCCACGCTCGCTGCCGACCGGCCAGCTGCCGGTGCTGTTTGCGCCGGAAGTGGCGCGCTCGCTGGTCGGGCACCTGCTCGGCGCGGTCTCCGGCGGCGCGCTGTATCGCCGCGCCAGCTTCCTGCTCGACAGTGTCGGCAGCAAGCTGTTCCCGGACTGGTTCAATATCGAAGAGCTGCCGCACCTGCGGCGCGGCCTGCGCTCGGCCGCCTTCGACGGCGAAGGCGTGGCGACCCGGCGTTCGGCATTGATCAGCGACGGCGTGCTGCAGCGCTATGTGCTGGGCAGCTACTCGGCGCGCAAGCTGGGCCTGCAGACCACCGCCAATGCCGGCGGCGTGCACAACCTGCAGGTCACCGCCAATGCCGGCGATCTGGCGTCGATGATCGCCGGCATGTCGCGCGGCCTGCTGGTCACCGAGCTGATGGGCAACGGGGTCAATCCGGTGACCGGCGACTATTCGCGCGGCGCCGGTGGCTTCTGGATCGAGAACGGCGCGATCGCCTATCCCGTCGACGGACTGACCATCGCCGGTAATCTGCGCGAGATGTTCGCCGGCATCGAAGCGGTCGGCAACGACGTCGATCCGCGCTCGCACGTCAAGATCGGTTCGGTGTTGCTCAACCGCATGACGGTGGCAGGCGACAGCTGAGCGCGGCTGACCAGGCTGCTGCGCCCCTCACCCGGCGCGGCGCGTCTTGCCGCCGTGCCTGGCGGCAGCCGGCATGCGCCGCAGAGACCATGTCTTCCCGCACTGGTGGCTGGCTGAATCGTTGCTATAGTCCGCCGCACCACAACCATGCATGGGGAGACATGATGAGCGAATTCGAGTCGCACGCCGCACCGCCGCCGCCGCCGATCGGCAGCAGCACGCCGTCGGAGGAGCGCACCCTGGCACTGGCCGCGCATCTGCTCGGCATCCTGACCTCCTTCATCGGCGCATTGGTGATCTGGCTGGTCAGCAAGGACGCCAGCCCGTCCAAGCCGTTCGCCACCGACCAGGCCAAGGAAGCATTGAATTTCCAGATCACCGTGATCATTGCCTATGTGGCTGCGGTGATCCTGACCATCGTGTCGTTCGGCATCCTGTTCTTCGTGCCGACGCTGGTATGGATCGCCAATCTGGTGTTCTGCATCCTGGCCGCGGTCAAGGCCAACAACGGCGAGCATTACCGTTATCCGTTCACGCTGCGCCTGATCAAGTAATCCGGCGCAATGGCAATGCCACAGGCCCGGCAGCGATGCCGGGCCTGTGTTGTTTCAGGCGATGCCGCGATCAGTTCTGCGCCGGGGTGTTCTCGGCGAAGTACTCGTGGCTGTCGGCATTGGTGATCGCCTGGGCCGGGTTGCTGATCGCCAGGTTGCGCGCACCGGACTGGCCATACACGCGGTCCTGGGTGCCGGCCACCGCGGTGAAGTGGCTCATCTCGTGCACCAGCGTACCGGCCTTGGAGTCGGTGCCTTGGGTCGGCGCGCTCCAAAACGCGTTGCAGACGTAGATCTCGTACGGCGCATTGGCGTAGACGTACGCGTAGGCGCTGTCGGTGCAATCGCAGTTGATGGTGATCTGGCCGTTGTTCTGGTCCAGCGCGTTGTCGATGTTGACGAAGTTCGAGCTAACCCGGCTGTAGCGCGAGGCGTTGTAGGCGCCGAACCAGGTGGTGTAGCGCGCGCCGGTGCTGCCGGCATTGAGGTAGTTGCGCGCGTTCTGCGAGTAGGCGCGGGCCGCCGTGACCGCGCTGCCGGCCTGGCTGGTGCGGGTGGTGCTGCAGTTCAGGTAATTGACGCCGTTGACCACGGCGGTCGGACCGATCGCCATCCGGCGCTGTACACCGCGGTTGACGCCGTCCAGCCACACCGTCAATGGCGCGCTGCCGGCCACCGCGGGCTTGCCATCGGCGGTCTTCAGCAGGCTGCCATCGGCCAGCGAGGCGTACTGCAGCGGCGAGCTGACCCGGATGGTGTAGTTGCCGCTGGTGGACAGGTCGTAGGCGGCAGCCAGGTCGACCACGCCCTGCACGGTCTGGCCCGGCTTGAGGATGGTGAAGTCGGCCGCCTTGGGCAGGCCGCGCTTGACCAGGCGTCCGGTATAGGTCACCGGCGCGCCATCGCGGCTCACTTCCAGGATGCCGTTGTCCAGCGATTGCAGCGGCAGCTGGTAGGTCGGTACGCGGGCGATCTGGCTGCCGTTATTGGTGACGGTCACTGCGATCTTGCCCTGGTGTCGCCCGGCCTGATCGGCGACCGGCGCCAGTTCGATGGTCAATGGGACCGGTCCGCGCACGGACTGTGCCTGCGCCGAACCGAGCACGCCAACAACGGCCAACGTACCTGCTGCAAACGATGCGAGAAAAACGTTCTTCACCAGTGACTCTCCATGTGGTCGGGGGATGTCCGCGGACGCGGGCAAGTCAACCTAGGCAGAGCGAGCAGACGCAACAAGAGAACCGATTGATGCTGTTTTTGGCCTACTGGTGATCATGAAACGACAAAAGCGGACACCGATGGCGACAATTCACCCGAAAATTGCGTGGCCACCCACACTTTTCGGCCAATTTCTGAAAATGCGCGTGTGAAAACGTATGGAAAGAGAATTTACGTTCTGTGACGCAGCACATTGCCTGCGAGGCGGTGCGCGACAAAAACGCACCGTGCGCTGGCGCACGGTGTGCGCAAGGAGCGGTGTGACCGCTTGATCGGCGCAGGTAGTGAGGTGGGACGGGGGCGGTGCACGTCCACCCGGCGTGCCGGGGAGGGTGGCCAGGCCACCGGTTGCTCTAGTGCGCGCGGTCCACCGCAAACCGGCCCAGCGTCGCCAGCGTGTCGCCGGGCGCGCCGTAGGGTTGAAGGATGTCGTGCATGCGGGTGGCCAGTTCGGCCAGCTTGGCCTTGGCGCCGTCCATCCCGAGCAGGGCGGGATAGGTGGATTTGGCTTGCGCGGCGTCCTTGCCGGCGGTCTTGCCCAGTTGCGCCGAGCTCGATTCCACGTCCAGGATGTCGTCGCGGACCTGGAACGCCAGCCCCAGCGCGTCGGCAAACGCATCCAGGCGCTGCTGATCGCTGGCTGTGGCAGCACCGGTGAGCGCGCCCATGTGCACGGCCGCGCGGATCAGCGCGCCGGTCTTGAGTGCGTGCATGCGCTCGAGGTCGCGCAACGATTGCAGCTGGCCGGTGGCATCGATATCCAGCGCCTGGCCGCCGCACATGCCGGCAGCGCCCGCGGCGGTGGCCAGGCTCTGCAGCCAGCCGACCCGCAGTTCCGCACTGACCGGGGCCGCAGCCAGCAGCTCGAACGCACGCGTCTGCAACGCATCGCCGGCCAGGATCGCAGTGGCTTCGTCGAAGGCGATATGCACGGTGGGTTGGCCGCGGCGCAGGGCGTCGTCGTCCATTGCCGGCAAGTCGTCGTGCACCAGCGAATAGGCGTGGATCAGTTCCACCGCCACGGCGGGCGTGTCCAGGCTGTCCTCGTCGGCGCCGAACAGCGCGCCGGTTGCATACACCAGCAACGGGCGCATGCGCTTGCCGCCGCCCAGCACCGCGTGCCGCATCGCCGCGTGCAGCCGTTGCGGCGCCAGCGCCGGAGTGGGCAGGCAGGCTTCCAGCCGGCGTTCGGTACGGCCGATCCAGTGGTCAAACAACGCCGAACTCACTCAGCCGCCGTCCTGCGATGGCGGTTCGAAGGCTTCGGCCAGATCGGGGCGCGCGGGGTCGGTCAGCAAGCGCACGCGCAGTTCGGCCTGTTCCAGTGCCTGCTGGCAGTCGCGGTACAGCCCGATGCCGCGCTCGTAGGCCGTGAGCGATTGCTCCAGGCTCTGGTCGCCGACTTCCATCTTCTGCACCAGTTGCTCGAGTTCTTCCAGCGACTGTTCGAAGCGGGCGACCGGGGAGGTTTCATTCAAGGATTTTTTGACCATCGCCAAAGTGTGCGGCGCGCAGGCAGGCGGGTCAATTCGCATTGGCGTGGTCGCGCCAGTGCAAGGACGCGCCGTTGGCCTGCAGCCAGTGGCTCAATGCCGCCGAGAGGATGCGGTCGCCGGCTGCCAGCACCTGGCCATCGGCCCACAGGATCGGCAGGCGCGCGCGTTGCCAGGGCGGTAGATCCAGCGCCTGCAGTAGGTGCTTGAGCCGATGCGAATGCGCGCGCTGCGGCAGCACGATGCGTTCGCCACCCTGGCGTGCGCGCACCAGCAGCGGTTGCGCGAAGCGCAGGCCGGCGGCGCCATGCAACTGCAGGCAGGCGCCATCCGGCAGTGGCAGCGGGCTTGCGCCATCCCAGCACGCCTGCCACGACGCCGGCCAGGCGGCATGCGGATGCAGCAGGTACAAGCACTGGCGCCAGCGCCGCACCTGCACCTGTTGCCAGGCAAAGCAGGCTTGCCGATCCGGCGCGTCGTCGTCGATCTCCTGTTCCAGTGCGGCCACGCCCTGCGCAGGCAGCGGTGGCGCCTGCGCTGCAGCCACCCAGGCGCGCAGCAGCCGCGGCCGACGTGCGGCCGGCTGTGCACGCAGGATCCGCAGATCCAGCGCGCCAATGGTGGTCAGCAGGCCGGGCAGTTGCGCGCTGTCCTCCTGCAGCAGCAGGTCGCTGGCATCGGCGCTCAAGCGCGCGCTGCGCGCCAGTGCCTCGGCAGCCTGCGGCCAACGTTGCTGCAGCACGGGCATCAGCTGGGTGCGCAGAAAGTTGCGGTCGTGGCGGGCATCGGCATTGCTGGGGTCTTCGATCCATCGCAGGCCCTGTGCCTGCGCATAGGCCAGCACCGCGGCGCGCGCGTGCTCCAGCAAGGGACGCCACAGCATGCCGGCCGCGAATGGACGCTGCGCGCGCATCGCGGCCAACCCGTCCGGGCCGGAAGCGCGCAATGCGCGCAGCAGGAAGGTTTCGGCCTGATCGTCGCGATGATGCGCCAGGGCCAGCCATTCGCCGGGCGCCAGTGCCTCGGCAAACGCAGCGTGGCGTGCCTGGCGTGCCGCCGCTTCCAGGCCCAGGCCGCTGTCGCGCGCGACCTGCACGCGCGCGATCTGCAGGGGGACCTGCAGGGCATCGCACTGGCGCTGGCAGTGCGCGGCCCAGGCATCGGCATCGGCGTGCAGGCCATGATGCACATGCACCGCACGCACCCCCATCTGGCGATAACGCGACGTTGTTGCCAGCAGATGCAGCAGCACGCTCGAATCCATGCCGCCGCTGTAGGCGACCAGGACCGGGCCGGGCGGTGGTGCCGGTGGCAGCAATCCGGTCATCGATGCAGGTGGCTTGCTGCGACGCTGCATCCGGGTGCGAGCGGCGACGACTGAGTCGCCGCTGCCGCCCGCGCTGCGCGCAGCCGGCGCATCAGCGCTTGGCCGCGGTCTCGAACGTGGCAGACTGCGGCAACGTCACCGGCACGCCGGCGCTGTCGCAGGTGCCGGCCTTGCACAGGCGCTCGCGCAGGCGCGGGGTGGCCTGGACGATGACGTGGTAGATCACGTTCTCCTCCAGCGTGCCGCGGAAGGCCGCGCTGCCCGGGCCGGTGGCCCAGATGCCGACGTCTTCGCCGCCATGGCTTTCGGACTTGGTCGGCACCAGCGATTCCTGCATGTAGCTGGGCGCCTCGGTGTCGACGTGGGTCAGGTCCGGGCGGCCGGCGGCCGGCTCGCTGCTGCTGGGTTCGTGCGGGTACTTCTTGGCGCCGGCCGGCTGCGCGTTGCTGGCGCCGGTGTAGCCGGGGCCGTTGGCGTAGCTCAGCGTGGTGTAGGGCTGGCCGGCCAGGTCGGTGGCCAGTTGGGTGCGGTCGCCTTCTTCGCCGCCGGTGCCGCGCACCTTGCCCAGGATCGGGTTGCCGCGCACCGGGTAGCCGACGAAGTTGAGCGTATGCGAATGGTCGGCGGTGACGATGATCAGTGTGTCCGGCGGCGCGGTCTGCACGGCGGCGCGCACCGCATCGGACAGCGACACGGTCTCATCGAGCGCGCGGTAGGCATTGCCGGCGTGGTTGGCGTGATCGATACGGCCGCCTTCGACCATCAGCACGAAGCCGTTCGGGTCGCGCGACAGCGACTGGATCGCGGTGCGGGTCATCTCGGTCAGGCTGGGCTCGCCCTGCGCGGTGCGATTGCGGTCGTGGTCGAACTGCATGTGATCCGGCTCGAACAGGCCCAGCAGCGCGGGCGCGCCGGAGGCCGCCTGCAACTGTTGCTCGTTCCAGACATAGGCGCCCTGCGGGTGCGCCTGTTTCCATTCGGCGATCAGGTCGCGGCCGTCCAGGCGCAGGCCGACCTTGTCGTCGTACTCCGGATCGCGTTCCTGCACGGTCTGGAACTGGCTGCGTCCGCCACCCAGCACCACCTGCGGGCCACGCCCAAAGCGCGCGCTGGAAAGCAACTGCTGGGCAATATCCTGGCAGCCGGCGGTGCGGGCGGACTCGGGCAGGTCGGTATCGTTTTCCCAGTTGCGGTCCGGCGAATGCGCATAGGTCGCCGCCGGGGTGGCGTGGGTGAGCCGGGTGGTGGTGACGATGCCGGTGGCCATGCCGGCGCTGTCGGCCAGCTGCAGCCAGCTGAGCAGACCCTTGCCCAGGCTGTCGGCGCAGTCGCTGCGGTTGCCGCTGCTGACGCCGATCGCGCCCATGTGCGTTTTCACCCCGGTGGTGATCGCGGTCATGGTGCCGGCCGAATCCGGCGTCTGCGAATCGGTGTTGTAGGTCTTGCTGAAGGCGGTGGCCGGGAATTGCTCCCACGACAGCAGGTTCTCCTCGCCCGGCCCGCCCTTGCGCTGGCCATCCAGGATGCGCGCTGCCGCCACCGTGGTCAGGCTCATGCCGTCGCCCAGGAACAGGATCACGTTGCGCGCGCGCCCGGCCATCGCGCCATTGCCGGCCGCGCGCGCCGCGCCCGAGCGGTACCACCATTGCGGCGTCTCGCCGGCCGGATGCGCCACCTGCGGCACCTCCACGCGCACGGCGGCAGGCGCGGATGCGCTGGTGCCGGCGCTGGAGGCGCAAGCGGCGACACACACGGTGGTCAGGGCGGCGAGGGCAGGCAGGCGGTAACGCATCGGCATCGAACTCGTGGCTGAATCGGCGCCTATTATGCCGGCATGCCTGGTGTCACACAGATGACACGCCGCTGTTCCAGTCGTGGCCTCGCGGGCGGCGCGGGCCTGGGCTATGGTGCATGCACTCTCCCCCCGGATGACTCGACGCATGACATTGGTCTCGGCCTGGTTGCGCATTCCGTTCTGGCAACGCGTGGTGGCCGGCTTCGTGCTCGGCGCGCTGGCTGGCTGGGCCATGGGCCCGGCGGCCGATGTGTGGTTCGGCCCGCTCGGTGACCTGTATGTCACCCTGATCAAGATGATCGCCATCCCGCTGGTGTTCTTTGCGGTGATCAATGCGATCTCCTCGCTGCACGGGCAAAAATCCGTGGCCGCGCTCGGCGGGCGCACCTTCCTGTGGTTCGTCATCACCGCGGCGTTGGCGGTGGGTGTGGGCCTGGCGGTGGGCACGCTGATGCAGCCCGGCGCCGGCCATTTCAGCCTGAGCGTGGATTCGGCCTGGAAACCGCGCGATGTCCCTAGCCCGATCAAGGTGCTGCTGGACGTGGTGCCGTCCAATCCGTTCTTTGCGCTGACCGGCATCGGCACCAAGACCAATGCAGCCGGCGAAACGGTGCTGGCGGCCGGGCGCGGATCGATCCTGCCGGTGATCTTCTTCGCTGCACTGCTGGGCTTTGCGATGGTCAAGCTCGGCGAGCGCGTGGCCGAGGCACGCAAGCTCACCGCGCAATTGAGCGACATCATGATCCAGGTCACCCGCTTCGTGCTGGAGATGACCCCGTTGGGCACCTTCGGGCTGATCGCCAGCCTGGTCGGCAGCTACGGTTTCGAGAAGCTGCTGCCGTTCGGCAATTTCGTGCTGGCGCTGTATGTGGCCTGCGCGATCCATATCGTGGTGGTCTACAGCAGCCTGTTGTTGCTGCACGGACTGAATCCGTGGAAGTTCTTCCGCGGCGCCGCGCCGGGCATGCAGGTGGCGTTCGTCAGTTCGTCGAGCTTTGCCGCGATGCCGGTGGCGATGCGTTCGATCACGCATAACCTGGGTGTCAGCAAGGACTATGCAGCCTTCGCGGTCCCGCTGGGTGCCAGCATCAAGATGGATGGCTGCGGCGCGATCTTTCCGGCCTTGTGTGCGGTGTTCATCGCGCAATACACCGGCGTGCCGCTGACCGCAAACCAGTACTTCGTGGTGTTGATTGCCTCGGTGCTCGGCAGCTTCGGCACGGCCGGCGTACCCGGCACCGCGGTGATCATGGCCACGGTGGTGCTCAGTGCGGCCAACCTGCCGCTGGAAGTGATCGGTTACCTGTACGCCATCGACCGCATCCTCGACATGATGCGCACCATGACCAACGTGACCGGGCAGATGCTGGTGCCGGTGCTGGTGGCCAAGGAGACCGGCCTGCTCGACAAGGCGGTCTACGAATCGGCATCGACCAACGTGGGGCTGGAAGATCCACTGGCCGATCGCGCTCCGACGCAGCGCTGAGCGCCAGCGATGCGCGCCGGGTCTCCCACACTGCGCGATCGCCTGCAGCAGGTGCCTGAGCTGCACAGCGTCGACGGCGTGTTCGTGCAGCGGTCGTTGCCCGACGACCCGTTCGAGCAGCAGTATCTGGACGTCCGGCGCAAGGAAGGCCGGCTCTACACCGATGCACAGGTACGCAGCCTGCCGCGCCCCGGCGGCAAGCTCGGCGCCAGTCTGGAATGGCAGGTGCGTGCGCTGTCCAGCGCGTTGCTGGTCCAGCACCTGCGTGCGCAGGCAGGCGAGGGCGCCATTGCCGAACTGGGCTGCGGCAACGGCTGGTTGTCGCAGTTGCTGGCGCAGTCGCTGCAGCGCGATGTCTGCGGCATCGACGTCAACCGCACCGAACTGGCCCAGGCCGCGCGCGTGTTCGGCCACGACCAGCGCCTGAGTTTCATCGCCGCCGACATCCAGACCCTGGCCCTGCCGCGCGATCTCTTCGACCTCATCGTGATCCCGGCCTGCATCCAGTATTTCGCCGACCCCGCGGCATTGGTCATCCGCCTGCTCGCCCAACTGCGCGACGGCGGCGAGCTGCATATCCTCGACAGCCCGCTGTATGCGGATGCGCACGCCGCCGATGCAAGCGCGGCGCGCAGCCTGCGCTACTTCACCGAGCTGGGTGTTCCGGCGCTGGCCGCGCACTACCACCAGCACACCTACGCCAGCTTCGACCGCTTTGCGGTGCAGCGCCTGTTCGACCCGCGACGCCCGAGCGCGCGCCTGCGGCGGATGCTCAAGCTGCGGCAGCCGCATTTTCCCTGGTTGTGTCTGCGCAAACAGGACAACCTGGACGCGCTACGTCCTGGGTGAAGCAACCGCGCTGCCGGACCATGCATCGGGTGTTTGGGTCGTGCGCACCGGCGTCCCACCCGCATGGCACACTGCCAGCTCATCCATTGACGAGGGCGGGCGGTGATTGGCCAACAGCGTGATCTGACATTTCGTTTTCTGGCCGAGCCCAGTGACGTCAATTTCGGCGGCAAGGTGCATGGCGGCGTGGTGATGAAGTGGATCGACCAGGTCGGCTTTGCCGCGGCCAGTGGCTGGAGCGGGCACTACTGCGTCACCGTGGCGGTGGGCGGCATTCGCTTCGTGGCGCCGGTGCGGATCGGGGATCTGGTCGCGGTATCAGCCAAGCTGGTCTACACCGGCCGCACCAGCATGCACTTTGCCATCGACGTGCGTGCACGCAGCCCGATGGGTGGCGACTCGCGGCTATGCACGCATTGCATCATCGTGTTCGTGGCGATGGACCCGGACGGCATCACCCCGGTGGCAGTGCCGTCCTGGCAGCCGGGTACCCCGGAGGACCAGCGCCTGGCCGAATACGCGCTCAAGGTAATGGAGCTGAGTAAAGGCATCGAGGACACCATGGCGCATTACCAGGCCGACACCTCGCGGTAACCTGCGGCGCGCGCTGCGCTGCGCCGTTGGCCCCGCCATGCGCGAGGTGCGACAGGCAGCCTGATGCTCGCTGCCTGCCACTTGGCACGGCGATGGATGCCACCCGCTGTCATGCAGCGGTCATGGGGCCTACGGGACGCCCACGCGCGACGACGACGCAGCAAAAAGGCCGCGGGATCGCCGCGGCCTCTGTCATGCAATCGACGCAGTGTCCACCAGTGGGTCAGAGCACCCGGCGTGCCTGGATGAACTTCTCGCTCCAATAGCCGCTGGCCAGCGAATCCACCCGCACGTCCTTGCCGCGGCTGGGCGCATGCAGGAACTTGCCATCGCCGACCACCAGACCCACATGGTCGATGCGGCCGCGCCTGCCGAAGAACACCAGATCGCCGGCCTTGAGCGCGTTGGGGTCCTTGATCAGCTCGGCAGACTCGTCGCGTGCGATGTCGCGCGAGACGCGCGGCAGGTCGATGCCCAGGGCGGTCTTGAACACATAGCCGACCAGGCCGCTGCAGTCGAACCCTTCGGTGGACTCGCCGCCCCAGACGTACGGGGTGCCCAGCAGGGCCATGGCGCGTTGCAGGATCACCTGGACACGGCTGTCGGCCACGGCGTTCTGCGCGGCGTTGGCCGCACTCTGGGACACGTCGTAGTTGGCCAGCAGGCGGCTGAGGTCACCGGCGAACATCGCCGAACGGTCCATCAGCGGAATGGCGTCGTTGGCGGCCAGATGCGGAAGCAGGGCGGCCAGTGTTGCGGTGGCAGCGGCGTCGGCGCGGCTGCGGGTTGCGGCTTTCTCGGCGGCGACGGTGCTGTCCGGCGGGGCCGCCTGCGGAGCGGATGCGGTGCCGTTGGCGGTCTGTGCCAGGGCGGGAAGGGCTGCGAGCCAAAGAGCGGTGGCGCATAGCAGGCGGAGCGGTTTCCGGGGCGGAAGCGGTGCGGCGCCAGTGATGATCTGTTCGTCGTTCGTCACGCGGGAATCACAATTCTGCTGTCGATGCGGGATGATGCCTTGGTGAAAGAATCGTTACGTTCAAAAAAGGTTAAATTTCCGTTTTATGAAATGTGATGCGCGTCACATATCAGGGCAAAACCCGCTTTGAGCCTGAATAATGGTCACGCCAGTAGGCGCCATCCAGGAAATCCAAGCGGACGGTACCGCCGGTGGTGGGGGCGTGCACGAAGCGGCCTTCACCGACATAAATGCCGACGTGGGTCACGTTGCCGCTGGAGCCGAAAAACACCAGATCGCCGGTGGTCAGTTTCTCCTGCGGGATGCGGGGTCCCTGCACCGCGGCCAGTTCACGCGAGGTGCGTGGCAGCGCCAGCGCCAGCACGTCCTTGTAGACATAGGTGACCAGCCCGCTGCAGTCGAAGCCGGTTTCCGGCGTATTGCCGCCAAAGCGGTACGGCGTGCCGACCAGGCCCAGCGCACGCATCAGGATGTTGTTGGCGGCGGCCGGGTTCGACGGCGGCACCTGCGGCCAGACCCGCGGTGCCGCCGGCTTGGTGGCGGCCGGTCGGCGAACCGGCGCCTGTGCGCAACCGCCCAGCAGCACGAGCAGGCCCAGCAACGAACTGGCCACCACGCGGCGGGCGCGGGCGGCGAAAACTGGCGTGATATGCATGGAGCCGGGATAATGGGCGGTTCGAAAGGTCGCCATGATGGCGGCGCACCCGGCGGCCGACAAGCCGTCCTCCACCGTCTGCCACCGGGCAGCCTATCCAGAGCCAGGCATGAAGATCGAAAAAGACAGCGTCGTCCGCTTCCACTACACCGTTTCCGAGCTCGGCCAGGAGCCGATCGAGAGCTCCAAGGAGCGTGACCCGTTGGCGATCATGATCGGCCACGGCAACATCATTCCGGGCCTGGAAGCGGCCATGATGGACAAGGAGGCCGGCGAGAGCTTCGGCGTGGACGTCAAGGCCACCGAAGCGTATGGCGAATACCGCGAAGGCCTGAGCCAGCGCGTGCCCAAGAAGCACTTCGGCGCCACCAAGCTGGTACCCGGCACCCAGGTGGTGCTGCAGACCAACTTCGGCCCGCGCGCGGTGACGGTGCAGAAGGTCGGCATGAGCGTGGTCGACGTCGATCTCAATCACCCGATGGCGGGCAAGGACCTGCACTTCGACGTGGAGATCATCGAAGTGCGTGAAGCCACCCAGGAAGAGCGCGACCACGGGCATGTGCATGGCGAAGGCGGCCATCACCACTGAGCGCAGCCGTTATACGGTCTGTGAAGCGGGCGGGCCGATGCGGGCAATCGGCAACATCGGCATGCCCCGCGTGGTGATGCCGATTCGCCCGCGCCGGTCGTGTTCGCCCGGCCAGCGTTCGCTGGATGTGTTTCTGCGGCCCGCCATCTCGGCGGGCTGCTTGCATGGTGCGCGCCGCGATCGCCGCGCCGTGCTGTCCGGGCCGCGATGAGCCCGCGCGATCTTCTGCTGCCCGTTGCAACCAGCGAGCGCATGGTGGTGCTGGATGTGCTGCGCGGTTTCGCGCTGCTGGGCATCCTGCTGATGAATATCGAAGCCTTCGTCGGTCCGCTCGATCTGGCGATCACCGGCGTGGAGCCGCATTGGCATGGTGCCGACCGGGTTGCCGATGCGCTGGTGTACCTGTTCGTGCAGGGCAAGTTCTACACGCTGTTCTCGCTGCTGTTCGGCATGGGGTTTGCGGTGATGGCGCAGCGCGCCGCGCAGGCCGGGCGCGGGTTGGTCGGCCCTTATCTGCGTCGCACCGGTACGCTGCTGGCGATCGGGCTGGCGCATGCGCTGCTGCTGTGGTCCGGCGATATTCTGGTGACCTACGCCTTGCTCGCCTTGCTGCTGCTGGCCACGCGCGCGGTGCCGACGGTGACGCTGCCGTGGTTTGCCGTGCTGGTCTACTGCTGCGCGCCCGGGTTGATGTTGCTGTACGGCGTCGCGGGCACGTTGACGCAGCTCGACCCGGCATCTGCAGTGGAATGGAAGGCCGCAGTGGCCGACGCAGCGCAACAGGCGGCAGCCAACGTGCAGGCGCAGCGCGCCGCCTTCGGTGGCGGCAACTATGCGCAGGCCACGCTGCAGCGCTGGCATGACCTGCAGCAGGCACTGACCGGGCTGAGCATCAACGGCCCGGCGATGCTTGGCATGTTCCTGCTGGGCAGCTGGTTCGTGCGCAGTGGTGCAATCGCCGCGCCCGAGCGCTTTCCGCGCCTGTTCCGGGGCTTGCGCTACGGCGCGCTGCCGCTCGGGCTGGGCGTGATGGGGGTGAGTTACGCGCTGGAGCCGTGGATCGATCCGGCGCGCCTGGATCTGCGCCTGTCGGGTGCCTTCGCGCTGGCGCTGATTGCCGGCCCGCTGATGAGCCTGGGCTATGCGGCGTGGGTGGTACGCCTGGCGCCGCGCCTGGCATGGCTGGCGCCCGCCGGACGCATGGCGCTGACCAACTACCTGATGCAGTCGTTGGTGTGCACGTGGATCTTCTACGGTTACGGGCTTGGCTACTTCGAACAGCTGCCGCGCGTATGGCAACTGCCGTTCGCTCTGGTGCTGTTTGCGCTGCAGGTGGTGCTGAGCCAGCTGTGGCTGCGCTGGTTCCGCTTCGGGCCGGTGGAATGGCTATGGCGCAGCGTGACCTATCTGCGCGTGCCGCCGATGCGTCGCAGCAGTGCGCGCGTGGGGTAGTGCGCACATGAGCGGTGCGCCTGTCGATGTGGTGGTGGTCGGTGCCGGCGCCATCGGCCTGGCGACCGCGCTGGCCCTGGTCGAGGCGGGGCGGCAGGTGCACGTGCTCGATGCCGGTGCGGTGGGTGCGGCAACTTCGTACGGCAACTGCGGCACCATCACGCCGAGCCATGCGCCGCCGCTGGCAGCACCGGGCATGATCGCGCAGGCGCTGAAGTGGATGCTGACGCCGGACGCGCCGCTGTATATCCGGCCACGCCTGGATCCGGCGCTGTGGCACTGGTTGCTGCGGTTTGCGCAGCGCTGCAATACGCGTCACTGGCAGGCCAGCGCGCAGGCGCGCGCGGCGTTGCTGGGCGATGCGCGACACCGCTTCGATGACTGGGTCGAGCGCTATGCACTGGACTGCGAATTTCGCAGCGATGGGCTGGACTACGTGTTCGGCGACGCGCGCCGCTTTGCGCAGTATCGCCACGAGTGCGGCGTGCTTGCACAGTGGGGCATCCAGGCCGAGATCATCGAGGGCGCCGACTATCTGCGCCAGGACCCGGCATTTCGCGCAGGCATTGCCGGTGCGATCCATTTCCCCGGCGATGCGCATCTGCGTCCGGAGCGCTACACCGCAGAACTGGCAAGGGTGCTGCGTGCGCGCGGTGCGGTGATCCAGGCGCAGTGCCGCGTCGATGCGGTGGTGCCGGACGCACGCGGCGCGTGCGTGCACACCGAGCGCGGGAGATTGCAGGCGCGCGAGGTGGTCATCGCAACCGGCCCGTGGTCGCCGGTGCTGGCGGCGCAGCTGGGGCTGCGCTTGCCGGTGCAGGCCGGCAAGGGCTATTCGATCACCTATACCGCCCCGGCATTGATGCCGCGCCGCCCGGTGGTGCTGAAGGACCGTTGGGTGTTCGTGGTGCCGTGGCGCGATCGGCTGCGTATCGGCAGCACGATGGAATTCTCCGGACGCGACACCCGCCTCAACCCCACGCGCCTGGCGGCGCTGGAGCGCGCAGCGGCCGATTATCTGCATGCGCCGGCCGGCCCGGCCGTGATCGAGCGTTGGTATGGATGGCGGCCGATGACCTGGGACGACGTGCCGGTGCTGGGGCCGGTGCCGGGGCGTCCTCACGTCTGGCTCGCAGCCGGGCATGGCATGCTCGGCATCAGCATGAGCACTGCAAGCGGACAACTGATGGCCGACCTGATCACGGGCCGCGCACCTGCGCTGGACCCGCATCCTTACCGGGCGGAGCGATTCGCGTGAGTGCCCGTTACGACTACGACGTGGTGATCCTGGGCGGCGGCTCCGGTGGATTGGCCGCTGCGTTTCGCGCGGCCAGGCACGGTGCACGCGTGGCAGTGATGGAGCCGAACGAATTAGGTGGCACCTGCGTCAATCTCGGCTGCGTGCCGAAGAAGGCGATGTGGCTGGCGGCCGATCTGGCCGGCAAGATCGAGCTGGCCGGGGCGCTGGGTTTCGATGTGTCGCGACCGACATTGGCCTGGCAGGAACTGGTCACGCACCGGCAGGGCTACATCAACAACATCCACGCCAGTTATCGGCGTCGGCTCAACGAAGATGGCGTGGTCATGATTCCGCAGCGCGGCGTGCTGCAGGATCGCCATACCATCATGGGCGGCGATGGCGTGCCCGTCACTGCCGAGCACATCGTGATCGCAACCGGTGCGCATCCGCTGCGGCCGGACATCGACGGTGCCGAGCACGGTGAGGTGTCCGACGATTTCTTCAATCTCTGTCATGCGCCTGCGCAGGTGGCGATCGTCGGCGGCGGCTATATCGCGGTGGAGATTGCCGGCCTGCTGCAGGCGCTGGGCAGTCGCGTGCATCTGTTCGTACAGGGCGATCGCTTGCTGGAGCGCTTCGATGCCGAGCTGACCCTGCAACTGGCCGACAACCTGCGGCACCTGGGCGTGCGCCTGCATTTCGGTTTTTCCACCACCGGCCTGGAACGCGATGCACACGGCAAGCTGCGCGTGCACGGCCATCCCGCGCACCCCAGCGAGCAGGGCAACGACGTCTTCGACCAAGTGTTTTTCGCCACCGGCCGACGCGCCAACACAGCGGGGCTGGGTCTGGAAGCGGTCGGCGTACGCCTGGGCGACAAGGGCGAGGTGGTGGTGGACGAAGGGCAGACCACCAGCGTGCCGAACATCCATGCCATCGGCGATGTCGGCGGCAAGGTCGGGCTGACGCCGGTAGCGATCGCGGCCGGTCGCAAGTTGATGGACCGCCTGTTCGGCAGGCAGCCGGATGCACGCATGGACTACGAAGGCGTGCCGAGCGTGGTGTTCTCGCATCCGCCGCTCGGGCAGGTCGGACTGACCGAGGAGCAGGCGCGCGCGCGGCACGGCAGTGCGGTACGCATCTACCGCAGCAACTTCCGTCCGATGTTGCATGCGCTGGCCGACGCGCCGCAGCGCAGCCTGTTCAAGCTGGTCTGCGTGGGCGAAGAAGAGCGCGTGGTCGGCGTGCATCTGCTGGGCGAAAGCGCTGACGAAATGCTGCAGGGGTTCGCGGTGGCCGTAAAGATGGGCGCGACCAAGCGCGACTTCGACGAGACCGTGGCAATCCATCCCACTTCGTCGGAAGAGATCGTGTTAATGCACTGATGCACTGTGCATCGATGCGGCTGTTGTGGCCGGACCAACGAGGGCATCAGTCCCTTGCCGGTACTGACGTCGGCCCCTGCGTTACACAACGTGTGGCAGCCCCGCGCAACACCGCACGCTAGTTCTGCACCCGACGTAAGTGTGCTTGACGCAGGCCAGGGCCCTGCGAGCGAACAGATCAAAGCCCCTCCCCTCGGGAGAGGGGTTGGGGTGAGGGTCCGGCACAATCGGCGCGTCAATCAACTGCCGATCTGCCGTCCACAGCCGGTCATGCCTCATCGCTGGCATCCTTGCGCGATGTCCAAGCCCCGCAAACCAGTGACGCTTCCCCCTGCCGGCCCACCTGCGCGCGCCGCCTCCCACGGCGCCGCGCTCTCCAGCGAACAGGCGCGACTGCGCATCCTGGCCGCGATTCGCGCAATTCCTTCCGGCCAGGTCGCAGGCTATGGCGAGGTCGCACTGCGCGCCGGCCTGCCCGGGCGGGCGCGGCTGGTGGCCCGCGTGCTCAGCGGCAATGACGATCCGCACCTGCCCTGGCACCGGGTGCTGCGCAGCGATGGCCGGATCGCATTGCCGGACGGTTCGTCCGGCTACCGCGAGCAATGTCGGCGGCTGCGTGCCGAAGGCGTGGCGGTCGAGCAGGGCCGGGTGCGCCGCACCAGTGCCGCGCAGCGGCTGGATGCCGCCGTGTGGGGACCTTCATAAGCCTGACGTTATGATGGTTGGCATTCCGAAGGATGCCGTCATGCCCCAACTGCCGCCCGTCACCAAAGCGTTGTTGATCGCCAATATTGGCTTGTTCCTGCTGCAATGGGCACTGGGCGACCTGGGCGCCGGCGTGCTGCCCTCCGATGCGGCGCTGTCGTCGCTGATGCTGTGGCCGATCTCCAACGGCTTCGATGCGTTCTCGCCCGGCGCCAGCTTCATGCCGTGGCAGTTGCTGACCTATGCGTTCCTGCATGGCGGGTTCAACCATCTGTTCTTCAACATGCTGGCACTTTTCATGTTCGGTGCGGCACTGGAGCAGACCTGGGGCCAGAAGCGCTTTCTGACCTACTACCTGGTGTGCGTGGCCGGTGCCGGCGTGTGCCAATTGCTGATGGCCTGGTTCACCCAGAGCGGGGCGCCGGTGGTAGGTGCGTCAGGCGGTGTGTTCGGCCTGTTGCTGGCCTACGGGATGCTGTTTCCGAATCAGCGGGTGATGTTGCTGTTTCCGCCGATCCCGATGAAGGCGCGCACCTTCGTGATCGTGTTCGGTGCGATCGAGCTGTTCCTGGGCGCAACCGGCTGGCAGCCGGGCGTGGCCCACTTCGCGCATCTGGGCGGCATGCTGTTCGGCTGGCTGATGATCCGTTACTGGCGCGGGCAGTCGCCGTTTGGCGGCAGCGGCGGCAGGAAGGGTGGTGGCAAGGGGCGCAAGCCGCCGCTGCGCGTGGTGCGCTGAGGTCCGGCAGCGCATCGCCTCGTAGGAGCGGACCTGGCCGCGACGGCGGTTTATCGGTAAAGCCTTGTCGCGGCCAGGTCCGCTCCTACGACCAGGGTGTTTCAGGCTGGTAGGCAGATCGATAAACGCCGGAGACAAAAAAAGAGCGCGGATTCCGCGCTCTTTTTCATTGCCTGCCACCGTGTATTGATGGCCAGTGATGTCCTGGCGCCTGAATCAGCGCCAGATCTTCAACTGCTCGGCATCCACGCGCTGCATCGGCTGGCCGGCCTTGCAGCTGAACGCCGCACCGAACTCGGGCAGGTTGGACAGCGGGCCGTTGGTGCGCCACTGGCCCGGTGCACGGATGTCGGCGCTGGCGCGCTGCACCGCTTCGTTTGGCGACAGCTGCTGGGCCCACAAGCCGGCCCAGGCGGTGAAGAAGGCCTGCTTGTCGGCCTCGGTGGCGGCGGGCTGTGCCTTGCTGAAGGCCTGCCAGGCCAGTTCGATACCGGCCAGATCGGCCAGGTTTTCTTCGGCGGTCTGCGCGCCGTTGACCTTGACGTTGGGCACGCCCGGATACGGGTAGGCGCCAAACTGCTCGGCCACCTTGCCGGTCAGCAGGGTCCAGCTGGTCTTTTCGGCCGGCGTCCACCAGCTGCGCAATTCGCCCTTGGCATCCACCAGCGAACCCTTGGCGTCAATGGCACGGGTGATTTCGTGGGCGACCAGCGCGCCGTAGGCGCCGTACTGCGCGGCCGGCGTACTGCCGGCGGTGAGCACCGGCGGCTGCAGCACGGCGGCAGTGATGATCAGGCGGTTCTGCGCGATGTCGTAGGCCACTGCCGGCTGCTGCGGCAGCACATCCCAACGACGGTCGGCGTTGCCCTTGCCGATGCGCTTCATCTCCTCGCGGTGGCGCCAGGTCGAGGCGATCAGCATGTTGCCGCCGAAGCTGCCGCGGCCCATCGGCTGCACGGTGTAATCCAGATCGCGACGCGGCGCGCCGACTTCGATCTTCATCGCCGCCAGCTTGGCCTTGGCTTCGGCCACTACCTCACCGTTGCCCCAGCCGGTGCGCTCCAGCGCGGCCAGCTGTGCGTCGCGCATCTGGTCGGCGATGGCTTCGGCCTGGCGGCGCGTGTCGCTGCTCAGATAGCGCGCCACATATTCGCGGCCGAGCATCGGGCCGGCGGCGATGTTGATCGCGTCCAGCACCTGCTGCCAGCGCTGCGGCGGCAGGGCATCGCCACGCAGCAGACGGCCGCGGAACTGGTACTCGGCATCGTGGAAGCTCTTGGACAGGTACGGAGCCATCGCATCGCCCACGCGCCAGCGCAGATAGGCCTTCCACTGTTCCGGCTTGATGCTGACGATCATGCTGTCGAGCTGCTTGAACATGGCCGGGTCGGCCATCGACACCAGGTCGTCCTTGACGCCCTGCGCTTCCAGGAAGTCGGCCAGGCGCAGGTTCTTGTACTGCTTGGTCAGCTCCTTGGTGGCGATCGGGGCGTAGTTGTTGAACGGGTTGTTGATGCCCTGCACCGACTGCGCGCTGCGTGCCAGCGCGGTCTCGATCTGCAGCACCGAGGCGGCATCGGCGTCGAGCTTGTCGGCGGCGGTGCCGGTGAGCGCCAGGATCTGCTTGACGTAGGCGCGGTAGCGGCCCATCAGCGCCTGGGTGTCGGCATCGGTGCGGGTGTAGAAGGCCGGATCGGGCAGGCCCATGCCGCCCTGCATGAAGTAGCCGATGTGGCGGTCGAGCGCCTTCAGGTCCACGTCCGGGCCGAAGTTGAAGCCGACCGGGATGCCGACCTGGTGCAGTGCGGCGATGGAAGCGGGCACATCCTTGGCCTTCTTGATCGCATCGATGCGCGACAGCAAGGGGGCGATCGGATTGGAGCCGTCTTTTTCCACGGCGGCCTCATCCAGGCCGCTGGCCCAGAAGTCGCCGAGCAGTTTCTGCACGTTGCCCTGCGGCGCCTTCATCGACGCATCCAGCAAGTCGCGTTGCTGCTGCAGCGCGCGCTCGGACAACTGGCCCAGTGCGGTGACGGCACCCGCCTGCGGCATCGGGTTGGCCTTCAGCCAGCCGGCGTTGGCGTAATCGTAGAAGTTGGTGCAGGCCGCCGAGACGGCCGGGGCCTTGGGGGCAGCCTTCTTCTTGCGAGCGGCGTCGGCGTCGGGGGCGGACAGCAGCGTGATCAGGCTGAAGCCAAGAGCGAGGGCAAGCGGACGAATGGTGGGCATCGAGAAGACGGGTGGCCAGATTGAAGTCGGCGGAGTTTAGCAAGGCTGCGTGCTGCGCAGGCATGTGCCCGCTGCCGTTCGTCTCCGCTACTGGGCGTTTGCGTGAACGCGACAGGCCCGCGTGTGCGGGCCTGTGCGGTCGGTGGTGGGTAGGTGGAAGCGCTTGCAGCCGGTTACCAGATCACCACGCGGTCCTTGTCCGGGCGCACCATCGCATCGCCGGGCTTGCAGGCGAAGGCGTGGGCAAACTGCGGCATGTTGGACGGCGAGGCGTTCGCGCGCAGGTTGTCGGGGGCATGCAGGTTGCTTGCCAGATCGACCAGTTGCTGCTTCTCACGCATCTGCCCGCGCCAGCTGAGCGCAAACCCCAGGAAAAAGCGTTGATCCGGGGTGTAGCCATCGATGGCGGCTGCCCGCTCGGGATGCGCCCGCAATGCCGCCTGTAGCGCGTCGTAGGCGACATTGGTGCCGCCCAGATCGGCGATGTTTTCGCCAAGGGTGAGCTTGCCATTGACGTGCAGGTCGGGGTGGTCGGGCAGTGGAGCGTAGGCATCGAACTGTCGAACCAGGGCATCGGCCCGCTGCTCGAATACCTTGCGATCCTGTGGCGTCCACCAGTTCACGTTGTTGCCCGCACCATCGAACTGGCTGCCCTGGTCGTCGAAGCCGTGCATGGCTTCATGCCCGATCGTTGCACCGATACCGCCATAGTTGAGGGCATCGTCGGCCTTGGGGTCGAAGAACGGTGGCTGCAGGATGCCTGCCGGGAAGTTGATGGAGTTGGCGCTGGGGTCGTAGTAGGCGTTGACGGTCTGCGGGGTCATCGCCCAACGGGTGCGGTCGGTCGGCTTGCCGATCTGGGCGATGTCGTAGCGATAGTTGAATGTGGCCGCCGCCTGCAGATTGCGGTGGTACGCGCCGGGAACGATCTCCAGCCCGGACCAGTCGCGCCAGGTATCGGGGTAGCCGATCTTCGGCTGGAAGGTTTGCCACTTGGCCAGCGCCTTGGCCTTGGTCTGCGCACTCATCCAGTCGACCTGTTCGATACGCACCTTGAGCGCAGCGCGAATGTTGTCCACCAGCTCGCTGGCGCGCTGCTTGGCTTCGGGGGTGAACATCCTGGCCACATACAGCTGGCCCAGGCCTTCGCCCATGCTGGTATTGACCCTGCGCAGCACGCGCTTCCAGCGGGGTTCCTGTTCCGGTTGCCCGTGCAGCGTCTTGCCGTAGAACGCAAAGTTGTTGTCGGCGAAGGGCTTGCTGAGGTCGCCGGATGCATCGTCGATGGTATGGAAGCGCAGGTAGGCCTGCCACTGCGCGATCGGAGCGCTGGCGAGCTGACGGTCGAACTCTGCGAAGAAGCGCGGATGCGACAGCGAGAAGCCGGACCCTGCGTCCACGCCCTGGGCGGCGAAGAAGCGCGTCCAGGAGAAGTGCGGCGTCAGTTTGTCCGCTTCGGCCAGGCTGACGAAGTGATACTGATTCTGCGGTTGACGTGCCTCGACCCGGCTCAACGTAGCAGCCGCCAGGCGCGTTTCCAGCGCAAGCACATCGTTGGCTTGCGCACGCGCTGGGTCTTTGGCAATGCCGGTGAGTTCGAGCGACTTGGCGATGTAGTCCAGATACGCCGCACGGATGGGCGCGTACTCGGCGGCGCTGTAGTACTCCTTGGTCGGCAAACCCAGGCCGCCCTCGGTGGCGAAGGCGATCTGCATGTCCGCCGTGTGGAAATCGGCGCCGGCGCCGAAGTAGAAGACCTGCGCGTCGCCCTCTGCGTAGCGGCCGGTGATGTAATCGGCGACCTGCCTGCCGGAGGTCAGCGCGGCGATGGCTTCCAGTTGCCGACGGATCGGTTGGTCACCCGCAGCCTCGATCGCGGCCTCGTCCATGCCCGACGCATACAGCATGCCGATCTTGCGGGCCACCGGATCGGCCTGTGCGCCTGCGTGCTTAGCTGCGGCTTCAGCGATCTCACGCTGCACGAGTTCGCTTTGTTCAGTCAGGATGTCGCTGACGCCCCAACTGGTGCGATCTGCCGGTATCGGGTTGGCCTTGCGCCATTTTTCGTTGACGAAGTTGTCCAGGTCCTGGCATGCGCTTGTTGTCGGATCCAGTTCGCCGATGTCCAGCGCCGACTTGGATGGGGCGAGGGTCGCCGCAGGCGCCAGCGCGTCCGGCGTCTTCGTGGCGCTGCCGTCGTCGGATGCGCGCTTGCAGCCGGCCAGTGCGATCAGCAGGCTAAGGGCGAGTGTCGAGGTCTTGATGGCGGACATGGCGGAAATGGGCAGGAAGGAGCGCCGAGGATAGGCGGGCGCTGCCGTGCCGGCACGCAGGCTTGAGCTTTATTGAGACTTGTTTTGAAGGCGACGAGGGGTGGGGCACCGATGCCCGATGGCATGGCCTGAAAAAGGAACAAGAATGCGCCGTGGCAGGCCGCCTAAGGGTGTAAATGGCAAGGGGAGACGCAAAGAGAGGCGGCCTGCGTAAGTTGCGCCACCTGCAGCAAGCCGTGTCCGATGCGCGATGCCCGTCTTGAATTTGCCACCTGCAGGCGTAGCGCGCGATCTTGGCGGCATCGCGCTCCACTGCCGCAAAACAAAGGGGCGACGATCTCTCGATCGCCGCCCCCGTTGTTTGCAGCTACCGTGCAATTACCAGATCACCACCTGCTTGTCGCCCTGGCGCACCATCGGATCGCCGGCCTTGCACGAGAACGCGGCTGCAAACGCCGGCATGTTCGACGGCGCGCCGATGGCGCGGAAGTTGGCCGGTGCATGCGGATCGGTCTTCAGGCGCACCACCAGTTCTTCCGGAGTGAAGTTGCGGCGCCACACCGTGGCCCAGTTGAGGAAGAAGCGCTGGTCACGGGTGATGCCGTCGGTCTTGGGATCGTCCTTGCCGGCGGTGGCGGTCTTCATCGCGTCGTAGGCGGTGTTGAGGCCGCCCAGGTCGGCGATGTTTTCGCCCAGGGTCAGGTCGCCCTTGACCTTGTCGCCGGCCGGGGTGCGGTAGCCGTCGAACTGCGCGACCAGCTTGCCGGTGCGCGCCTTGAACGCGTCCAGGTCCTTCTGCGTCCACCAGCCCGGATCGGCGATGAAGTTGCCGTCGGCACCGAAGCGGCTGCCCTGGTCGTCGTAGCCGTGGGTCATCTCATGCCCGATCACCGCACCGATGCCGCCGTAGTTCATTTCCTCCGGCGCATTCGGGTCGAAGAACGGCGGCTGCAGGATCGCGGCCGGGAACACGATCTCGTTCTGCAGCGGGTTGTAGTAGGCGTTGACCGTCTGCGGGCTCATCCCCCATTCGGTCTTGTCCACCGGCTTGCCGATCTTGGACAGGTTCCACTTGTAGTTGTACTCGGACGCGGCCATCACGTTGCCCAGGTAGCTGTCGCGGCTGGTGGTCAAGCCGTTCCACTCGCGCCACTTTTCCGGGTAGCCGATCTTGGGCGTGAAGCTCTCCCACTTGGCGATCGCCTTGGTCTTGGTCTCCGGGCTCATCCAGTCCAGCTTTTCGATGCGGGCCTTCAGCGCAGTGCGCAGATTGGTCACCAGGGTTTCCATCTTGGCCTTGGAATCGGCCGGGAAGGCGACCTTGACGTACATCTGGCCCAGCGCTTCGCCGGTCTGGCTGTTGATGGTGGCCAGCACGCGCTTCCAGCGCGGCTTGATTTGCTTCTGTCCGCGCAGGGTCTGGTTGTAGAACGCGAAGTTCTCATCGACGAACGGCTGGCTCAGGAACGGCGAGGCGCCATCGACGGTGTGGAAGCGCAGGTAGGCACGCCAGATCGCCGGATCGGTGTCGGCGATCATCTTGCTCACTTCCTGGTGGAAGGCCGGGATCGCCAGCGAGAACATCTCCGGCGTGGGGACGCCCTGCGACTTGAAGAACTCCGTCCACGACCAGTTGGGCGTCAGCTTGTCGGCATCGGCCGGCGAGATCGGGTTGTAGGCCAGTGACGCATCGCGCGACATCTGGGTGCTGGTCTTGGAGACCTTGGCCAGACGGGTTTCGAACGCGACCACCTGCTTGGCCTGCGCGGCGGCATCGGCCGCGGCCACGCCGGACAGTTCCAGCACCTTGGCCACGTGCGCCTGGTAGGCCTCCAGCTTGGCCTTGTTGGCGGCGCTGGTGTAGTACTCCGGGTCCGGCAGGCCCAGGCCACCCTGCATGGCATAGGCGATGTTCTGGCTGGACTTCTTGAAATCCGCCTCGGCGCCGAAGCCGAACAGCTCGTTGTTGCCCTTGGCCGCGCTGCTGCGCAGATAGTCGACCAGCTTGGCCTGGTCGCTGATGGCGTCGATCGCGGCCAGTTCCGGCTTCAGCGGCTCGATGCCCTGGGCATTGATCTTGGCCTCGTCCATGCCGGTGGACCACAGGTCGCCGACGATCTTTTCCACGCCGGTGGCGCCGGTGTCGGCTGCGGCCTGTTCGACCAGCTGCTGCTGGATCGCATTGGAGCGCTCGTCGAGCATCTCGAACGCGCCCCAGCTGGTGCGATCGCCCGGCACCGGGTTGGCGGCCAAAAACTTGGCGTTGGCGTAGGCATTCAAATCCGTGCAGGCATTGCCGTTGGGGTCCAGATCGGCGGCGGTGAACTGGTTCACGGCCGGCAGCTTGCTCTGGTCCAGGGTCAGGGTCTTGGGTGCAGCGGGGGTGGTTGCGGCGGTATTGGCCGCGGGCGCGGCCGGCGCGGCGTCTTCGGATTTCTTGCAACCGCTCAAGGCGGCGGCCACGGCCAGGGACAAGGTCAACAAATGAGGTGTACGAATCACAAAGGGCTCCAGGAGCAGATGTGGGACGCCCCGTCGCCGGGGCTGTGGCCGGCACTCTACGCCTCGCCAGCCGGATGGCATGGTGTCGAAGGTCATGGGTGCGGCGTGTGTAGAGGGGCGGGAGGCGGGCTCCGACGCAGCTGCAGTAGGGGACGCACTAAAAAAAACGGCCCCTTTCGGGGCCGTGGAGAAGTGCGTGTTCTAGTTCTGAACGCTGCGCTTAAAAGTCATAAGCCGCAGAGAGACGGACGAAGCGCGGTGGGTTGAAGTAGGTGCCCATGCCATAGGTGTTGGACACCGTGTAACGGTCGTCCCCGTACACCGCTTCCGTACGTGTGGCATCGCGGTCGTTGAGTACGTTGAAGACCTGCAGCCCGATGGCGAGCTTGTGATCGGCAAACGACGGGCGATAGGTCACGCCCAGATCCAGATTCGTCAGCCAAGGCGTGCGGCCTGCGTCGCCCGGACGAGAAGGAGAACCGGCGCAATAGTGGTAAGCCGACTCATAGCCAATCGGATCCTGCTCGCCCTCGCCGAAATAGCCCAGGCACGATTTTGGTGTGCCGGACAACACGCGCAGCGTGGCAGATGCCATCCATTCCGGTGTGAACTGATAGGCACCGAATGCCTTGAACTGATGGCGGCGATCATTGGCCAGACTTCCACCTGCGTAGTACATCAGCTCTGCCGAGTCCCAGTCCTGCGTCTTGGAAACGTCAGCCTGTCCCAGATCGGATTTCACCTGGCCTTCGGTGTTGCCGTACAGATGCGACCAGGTGTAATCGACGCGGCCGAACCACTTTTCGTCGAACGGATGTTCCAGGAACAAGTCGACCGACACGTAGTTACGCTTGGCACCGCTGGTGAATCCCCAATCCTCCTGAGACATACGCACCTGCGTGCGGCCCGAGCCGTCGACATTGGCCAAGTTGTAGGTGTTGGTTTCGCCAGGGTTGAACATCACGCAGCCAGGAATGGCAACGGACGAGGAATCGATACCACTGGCCTCGAGCTTATCGGCTATCCGGCCTGTATCGCAGACGTCATCGATCGCGGTCTGCAGCTTGCGATAGGTCACCTTTGCACCCGAGTTCCACTTCTCGCCAAGCGTCTTCTCAAAGCCCATCAGGAACTCATCCTGGTACTGAGACTTCAAGTCGCTCGGTGCGAACGAATTCGGGTCGGGCGTCTGGCCGTATTCACCATTCGAAGAGACCGGGCCCGGGCCCAACGCCCTCAAGCCAGTCGGCT
The DNA here is from genome assembly GCF_903989465.1 of Xanthomonas sp. CPBF 426. Classification (NCBI taxonomy): domain Bacteria; kingdom Pseudomonadati; phylum Pseudomonadota; class Gammaproteobacteria; order Lysobacterales; family Lysobacteraceae; genus Xanthomonas; species Xanthomonas sp. CPBF 426. Next base: position 3,010,142 of record NZ_LR861805.1, on the reverse strand, counting down.
CTCCATTTGCGTCCAGCCCGCTGTAGGCGAAGTATTCATCGGTATAGGTGGAAGCAGATGCACCGCGCACCGCAACGCTATTGGGCAGTGCCAGATAGTAGCGTCCCAGGTTGGCGTACAGCTTCAGCGACGAATCGCCGAAGACGTCCCAGCTCACGCCCAAACGTGGTGCCCACTGGTCGCCGCTGTCGACATAGGGAGCGCCTGCGCTGTTGAAGTTGGTGAACTTGTCGTTACGGATGCCAAGCAACACCAGCCACTTGTCGGTGACTTGCCAGCGATCTTCCAGGTAATACGCCTTCTGCTCGACTGCCATGCTTGTTGTCGTGGTGAAAATGCGGCGCTGCGCGTAGTAGCCATTGCCGCCGGACGGGCCGACACCCAGGCTCGGGCGGATGTCGATCGCAGGGTTGGACTGACGCGCGAACAGCCACTGGTATCCCGGCCCGGTCGTCTGAACGCCTTCATTGGACGCATTGAAATACATGTTGTCCACGCCGGCGGTCAGGTCGTGGTCACCAAGCCGGTATTCGAGTTCGAGGCGCAGGCTGCGGGTCTTGTTCTGGGGACGATCTGCCTTGGTGCGGTTACTCGCCTGATCGTTGGTGATCGGCGTACCACCGGTCAGCGCAGGATCCTGGTTAGTAACATTCTGCAGGTAAGGAAGATTGGAGACGTACGGATTGCCCTGCAGATTGTCTTGACGGCTACGGCCCCATGTGGCGTTCAAGGTCAAGTCGTCGGTGAGATAGCCGGTGTATTTGAAGATGTCGTACCGGTCCTTGATCTTGTAGGTATCAGCGAACGTGCCGCTGCGACCACCACCGGTTAATGTGTCGTAATCGAAATCGGTGTAATACCCAGCGCGACGATCAGTGCTTTCAATACGGGTGTATTCCACAATGTTGCTGTCGTTGATATTCCAGTCAATCTTGCCGTAAAACTTTGGCGCGCTATAGGCATAGTTGTTCCGTCCCAGGACACTTGCCGCGCTGGAGTTGGTGGAAACGCCATCGGTCTTGTCCGACTCGCCCGCCACGAAAACAAACAGCTTGTCTTCGATCAATGGGCCGCCCGCATACGCGCTATAGACCGTGCGAGTCGCTGCGTCGTCCTTGCGGCTGCGATACAGTGTGCCGGGTTGATCCGGATTGGTGTATTCAAATCCATCTGGCAAGGTGTTGTTGGGGAAGCGCACGTTCTCGGGCGAACTTGCGAGCGACTTGGGTTCCCAGACTGCCTGAGCACCGAAATGCCATTCGTTGGTACCGCGCTTGCCGACCTGATTGATCACGCCGCCGGTCGAGCGACCGTAACGCGCGCTGTAGCCGCCGGTGTAGGTCTCCTGCTGGTCGATCGCGCCATACGGCAAGCTCACGCCACCGAGGTTGCTAAGCGGGTTGCTGACGTTGAATCCGTTGATGTAGTAAGCATTTTCAGTGACGCCGGCGCCGCCGAACGAAACGACCGAGCGTGAGCCGTTGTCGAATGCGCCACTGCCCGCCACGGCACCCGGTGCCAGCAAGGCAATTGCTTCCGCGCTACGGCCAAGGGGCAGGATCGCAAGCTGCTGGGAGGTGATCACCGATCGCGAACTGGTCGAGCTGACATCAATCTTCGGTGCATTGGCCGCGGTGACGGTGATCGCGCCCAGCGTGGTTGCATCGGCATTACTGCCAGCGCTTGCGCCAGCGAACGAAACCTCGGTACCCGAACCGACGCGTAGTTGCACGTTCTTGCGCGTATCGACGACCTGATCGCCACGCTTCAAGGTGACGGTGTAGGCGCCGACCGGCAGCGAGCCGAGGTTGTAACGGCCGTTTGCGTCTACGGTGATGGTGCGGCTCAGCCCGGTGTCGCTCTGAACGACAATCGTGCTGCCGGCTTCGGAGGGAGCGCTGCCGTAGATGCTGCCGGTGGTGCTCTGCGCGTAGACCGCGCCATTGGTTAGGCAAGCACTGAGCACGACGGCGAGAGCGGTGCGCTTGATGACTTGGCGACGAAACTGATTGCTCATTCCTGACCTTTCAACTGGGAGTGCGGATAAGGGACGGTCATCGGAGAGTCAGATGGCCTTAACCCGAACGTAATGAATGTCTGCGCTGCAGCGCAAGCAATCGACATGATTTGTTAATAAAATATCGTCAATCCGCATCGAAAGTGAGTAATTCGGCACAATTCCAGGCGCTGCGACACACAGAAACAAACAACCTCAACAACGCTTTTTAACTAGTAGTTACATTCGATACAGATAAGCCAGGCCTGAAGTCAGGAAGCTGTCGCGACTATGGCGAGCAGGCCTGCGGCGGTAGGCATCACGGCCGCGCTCGCCACGTGGCAAAAAGAAACCCCGGCAAGCGGGGCGTCTTTTCAAGCGTCATTCCCGGGTTAGAACCGCACCGTTGTCCCCAGATAGAAGAACCGTCCGACGTTGTCGTACAGCGCAGAGGTGAAGTCCGAGCCAAAGTAGTTACGCGGCGGATCCTTGTCGAAGGCGTTGTCGATGCCGAGGTAGACGTCGATCTTCGAGCCGGGAAACTGATAGCCGAACTGGAAGTTGTGATAGGTGTACGAGCCGTTCCTGATCGGGCTGGCCGAGCCCGGATTGCTGTTGTAGCTTTCCGGTGTCACGCGCAGGTTGCCGTCCACGTAGTTCATGTCCCACGAAGCGCGCCATTCATTCCAGTTGTACTTGGTCTGGAACTGCGCGCGCCAGCGCGGGTCGGTCACGTAGGTCACGTACTCGTCGTACTCGGCCGGGAAGTCCTGGAACACCCATTCGCGCGACTGGATCAGGCGCGTACCGACCAGGCGCAGCACGGTGTTGCCTTCGCCGAGCTGGAAGCGGTAGTCCATTTCCAGATCCACGCCCACACGCCGCGAGCGTGACAGGTTTTCATTGAGCGCCTGCCAGCCGATGATGCTGTGCTCTGGATAGATGCGGCCCTGCGGGTCGGTGAATCCACCCAGCGGGGCGCGCTGCACGAAGCCGCAGAAGCTGTTGTCGATGCCACCTGGATTGTCCACGCAACGCGTGGCATTGGTCTCTGCGGTCACGGTGCCGATCGCGTCCTGCAGGTCGATGCGCCAGTAGTCGATCGACATGCCGAAGCCTTCGAAGAACTCCGGTTGCCACACCAGGCCATAGGACAGGCTGCGCGCGCGCTCCGGCTTCAGCTCCGGGTTGCCGCCGCTGACGCCGGGGCGGGTGGAGGTGAAGGTGTCGATCCAGCCCACCGGCACGCCCAGCGCGCTGCAGTTGGCCTGGCGCAATGCCACGTCGCCCGCGGTGCCCGGGCGGTTGGTGTTGGTCGGCAGGTAGTTGCAGGGATCGTTGATGGTCGCGAAGTTCTCGCTCTGCGAGTCGTACAGCTCGCCGATGCTGGGCGCGCGCACTGCCTGTGCCAGCGTGCCGCGCAGACGCAGCGAGGGGATGATGGTCCAGTCCAGGCCGACGTTCCAGGTCTTGGTCGAGCCGATGCTGTCGTAGTCCGAATAGCGGCCTGCCACGTCCAGCGCCAACCGGTCCACGCCCGGCAGGCCGGCGAGCAACGGAATGGTGCTCTCGACGAAGATTTCCTTGACGGTGTACTCGCCACCGCTATTGGGGATGGCGTTGAGGAAGGTCGCGCCCGAGGCCGCCAGCGGATCAGTGATTTCCTCGCTCTGCTCCTTGCGGTACTCCACGCCGCCGGCAAACCCGATGTCGCCGGCCGGCAGCGACAGCAGGTTGCTGTTGGCCACCGATGCGCTGAACACGGTCTGCTGGATCTTGGCCTGCGAGCGCGCGGTGGTGTTGAACCACGCCGCTGCTTCCGGGGTCACCGCGCCGTTGCCGAACACACTGAACGGCACGCAGCCCTCGCGCGCCAGGGCCGAATAGACACGGTTGGTGTGGGGGTTGATCGCGCCCGGATCCAGCGTGGTGCGGCAGACGATGTTGCCGCCAGCATCGCGTGCGGCGTCGATACCGGCTTGCCAGCGCTCATTGATGCGGTTGTTGAGGTTCAGGCGGTCGACCGTGGTCTTGCCGTAGTTGGCAGACACGTCGTAGCTCCAGTTGTCAGTGAAATTGCCTTCGGCGCCGAGCACTGCGCGGTAGGTCTTGCGCTCGATGTTCTCGCCGCGGCGGCCGGCATCGACGTTGAAGCGGTTCATCAGGATCTGGGTGGCACCGCGCGAATCCATCAGCGCACCGAGTTCGGGGCTGACATACGGATTCTGGCGACGCACGCGCAGCGAGCTGTCGAATGCCGGCTGGCCGAAGAATTCCGAATCGGTCTCGCTGTACTTGCCCTCGAAGAACAGGCGATGGTTCGCGCTGATCTCGAAGTTGATCATGGTATTGACGCTCTTGCGATCGAAGCCGGGCTGCAGGTCGGCAACCGCATTCAGATCGACGAAATCGCAATCCACGCACGAGGTATTGCTGACCACCGGGCCGTTGTAGCGATTGCGGCGGAAGCTGCCGTCCTGGTTGAACAGGTAGCGGTTGCCATAGCTGGCCGGGTTGCGGAAATCGAAGGTGCCCAGGTTGAAGGTGCCGCCGTAGGACGTGGAATGATTGCCGCCCGGGCCGCTGAGCACATTCTGCGGATTGCGTTCGCTCGGCGGTTGGCTTGGGTCGAACGCGGGGTTCGGAACCGACACCAGATATTCGCGGCCGATGGCGCGGTTGCCGCGACCGAAGCGGTCCTGCTTGCTGTATTCGCCGGACACCGCGATGTTGCCGCGGCCGTCCGCAAAGTCGGTGCCTGCCGAGAAGCTGGCGAAGGAGCGGTTGTAGTTGCCCTCGTCGGCCAGGCCGGTCTGCGCACGCGTCTCGAAACCGGTGAAGTTCTTCTTGAGGATGAAGTTGACCACGCCGGCCACCGCGTCGGCGCCATACACGGCCGAGGCGCCACCGGTGATGACTTCCACGCGTTCGACCCATTCCACCGGAATGGTGTTGACGTCCACCGCGGTCGAGCCCGGGCTCGAACCAACATGGCGGCGGCCGTTGACCAGTACCAATGTGCGGTCCACGCCCATGCCGCGCAGGTCGAGCAGGCCCAGCCCGGCGGTGCCGATGAAGCGGGTGGAGTTGCCCAGCGTGTAGCTCGGTGCCAGCGCGGGCATGCGCGCCATCAGATCGCTGATGGTGGTCGCGCCGGTGGCGCGGATTTCCTCGGCGCTGATCGCAGTGACCGGCGAGGGCGTGACAAAGCCGGTACGCGCGATGCGCGAGCCGGTGACGGTGACCTTGTCCAGATCGGTGGTGCCGGGCGCGACTCCGCTTTCCGACTGCGCGGCGGCGTGGCCGGCAGAAGCGGCCAGCACGGCAAACAACGCGGTGCTCAAACTATGACGCTGGGTGTGTTGCGGAAGACGACTCGACATGACCTTGCGGATTCCTCGCTGGGATTTGGCGAAACAGTCGCGCTCGCTGAGCGTTGGCTGAATTTGAATTCGAACGTAACAATTCCTTAATCATGTGTCCACATTTGTGAAATTTGTCATTGGTCGACACGTGCATGAGTCCGCGGCGCGCCTGGCTGCTGACGGCTTGCAACGCGTCTGCCTGTGGCCGGACTGGGTAAACTGACGCCCTTTCCAGCGCTGCGGCTGGCGATGCAGCCATCGCTGCGGCGCCAGCACGAGCAATCAGGCAGACAATGACGACGATGGTGCAACGCGCTTCAAGCAAGGCGATCGATCTCTCCCGGAGCGCAGGCGCATGACCGGCGAACGCAGAATCCCCGCGCATGCGGTGCAGGGCGCGTTGGCGCCGCATCCGCGGATCCGCAATGTGATCGCGGTCGGCTCCGGCAAGGGCGGGGTGGGCAAATCCACCACGGCGGTGAATCTGGCGCTGGCCTTGCGTCAGCAGGGCGCACGCGTGGGCGTGCTGGATGCGGATATCTATGGGCCGAGCGTGCCGGCGATGCTGGGCCTGAGCGGGCGGCCGGACAGCCCGGACAACAAGTCGATCGAGCCGTTGCGCGCGTTCGGCATCGAGGCGATGTCGATCGGCTTGCTGGTCGACCAGGACGCGCCAATGATCTGGCGCGGGCCGATGGCAACCTCGGCGCTGACCCAGCTGTTCAACGACACACTGTGGGACGACCTGGATTACCTGCTGATCGACCTGCCGCCGGGCACCGGCGACATCCAGCTGACCTTGTCGCAGAAGATCCCGGTGGCCGGTGCGGTGATCGTCACCACGCCGCAGGACATCGCCACGCTGGACGCGCGCAAGGCCTTGAAGATGTTCGAAAAGGTCGAGGTGCCGGTGCTTGGCATCGTCGAGAACATGGCGGTGCATACCTGCTCCAGCTGTGGTCACCGCGAGCACCTGTTCGGCGAAGGCGGTGGCGAGCGCATGGCCGCGCAGTACGGTGTGCCCTTGCTCGGGTCGTTGCCATTGGCGATTGCGATCCGCGAGCAGGGCGATGCCGGCCAGCCGATCGTGGTGGCCGCGCCGGAGTCGGCGGCAGCGCGGGCCTATCTGGCTGCCGCCGCGCGGCTTTCCGAGGAGCTGGGCAAGCGTCCGCGCGCCAGCATCCCGATTTCGGCGTCGTTGCTGTAGTGCGCAGGCCGGCCGCTGGTGCCGGCCGCTTGCTAGAATTCGCTGCCTTTCGCGCGGGCCGCTCGGCCTGCCGCCTTCCGTCTTCAAGGAACACCGCATGAGCATCAAGAGCGACCGCTGGATCAAGCGCATGGCCGAACAGCACGCGATGATCGAGCCGTTCGAGCCCGGGCAGATCAAGCACGATGCCGCCGGCCAGCGCATCGTCAGCTTCGGCACCTCCAGCTACGGGTACGACGTGCGCTGCTCGCGCGAGTTCAAGATCTTCACCAACATCAACTCGACGATCGTCGACCCCAAGCACTTCGACCCGGGCAGCTTTGTCGATATCGAATCGGATGTGTGCATCATCCCGCCGAACAGCTTTGCGCTGGCGCGGACGGTGGAATACTTCCGCATCCCGCGCGACACCCTGGTGGTGTGCCTGGGCAAGAGCACCTATGCGCGTTGCGGCATCATCGTCAACGTGACCCCGCTGGAGCCGGAGTGGGAAGGCCACGTCACGCTGGAATTCAGCAACACCACGCCACTGCCTGCGCGCATCTACGCCAACGAAGGCGTGGCGCAGATGCTGTTCTTCCAGTCCGACGAGGTCTGCGAGACCTCGTACAAGGACCGCGGCGGCAAGTATCAGGGCCAGACCGGCGTGACCCTGCCGCGCACCTGATGCAGTGGTGCGGCCGCGGCCTTCAGCAGGTCGCGGTGGCCCGCTCGCGGTAGCGCAGCAGTTGGCGCACGCCGGCGGCGATCAGCAGTGCAGGCCACCAGGTCGACACCAGGTTGCCCAGGTCGATACGGGCCAGCCCGAGGTTGTCCAGCAGAAACAGCGTGCCCAGCGTGATCAGGAACAGGGCGGGAATCAGGCGATAGTGCATGGCAATGTCCTCGGTAGGTGTGCGCCCATGCTGCGCGCAACACGCCCACCGATCAGGTGCCGGAAGTCAACACGTGTGGATGACAAACGTCATGTCGGCAAAGCCGAGAGGTAGCCAGGGGCACAGGCTGGCGAATCAGCGGCCAGACGGCGCCAGCGCGCAATCGGGCTGTCTCTTGGAAGACACCAAAGCAAACCAGGGAATCAACAGCGCCTGAAGCCCACTCTCACGATTCCCCAATCCCGATTCCCGATTTCCGACTACTTGCCGCGCCCAAACAACATCCCCACACCGCAGGCAACCAACGCCGCCGGCCACCAGGTGGCGATCAGCCGGCCAAGACTGACATTGGTCCAGCCCAGGTTGTTGGCCAGGAACAGCAGGCCGACGAGGATCAGGATCAGTGCGGCGACGACATTGGATTTCATGCGGGAAGGTGGTTGTGAGGCGGGCGCCTATCGTAGCCGCTGCGCCCATGCAGCGACACGCTGCTGCAGCGTATCGGGGTCGAAGCGCTGCGCGCTGCCGCTACCCCAGACCGGGCCGGGCCAGGCCGCATCGCCCGGATGCCGGCCGACCAGGTGCACATGCAACTGCTGCACGATGTTGCCCAGCGCGCCGATATTGAGCTTGGCGACCCCGGGCTCGACCCGCAGCAACTGCGAGAGCTGATTGATCTCGGCCAGCAACAGGCGCTGCTGGCCGCCATCCAGATCGATCCACTCGCTGGCATCGGCCACCCGCGGCACCAGCAGCAGCCATGGGAAGCGGCTGTCGTCCATCAGCCGCACCTGCGACAGCGGTCCGTCGGCGACGAACACGCTGTCGGCGGCCAGCCGCGCATCGAGCTGGAAGCCGCTCGCCTCGGACATGCCTGCTGCAACCTCGCTCATCCCAGATGCGCTTCGAAGAAGCCCAGGGTGCGTTGCAGCGCACGCTCGGCGCTGTCGGCGTCGTAGTGGTTCGGGTCGATGCTGCGGTTGAAGGCGTGGCCGGTGGGATACACGAAGGTCTCCATCTGCGGCAGCTTCTCGCGGTGGGCCTGGATCGCCTCGGGCGGAATGCTGCTGTCCTGCTCACCGAAGTGGAACATCACCGGTGCGGTCGGGGTTTCGTCCAGCAGCTGGGTATTGCGGCCGCCGTAATAGCTCACCGAGGGCAGCCCCAGGCGGATCGCCGACAGCAGCGCCACCGAGCCGCCCCAGCAATAGCCCACGGTGCCGACCTTGCCGGCGCGGCTGAGCAGGGTGGCAGCGGATTTGACCACCTCCACCGCGCGCTCCAGGCCGACCGCATTGGCCAGTGCCAGGCCGCGCTGCAGGCTCTCCTGGTCGTAGGGCAGTTGTACGTCCTTCTCTTCCAGGTCGAAGAAGGCCGGCGCCAGCACTTCGTAGCCGCGCGCGGCGTAGTCGTCGGCCACCGCGCGGATATGTTCGTTGACGCCGAAGATTTCCTGGATCACCACCAGGCCGCCGCGCGGGCTGGAGGTCGGGGTGGCGTGCCAGGCGGCGACCTGGCCGTCGGGGGTGTCGAGCGTGGTCCAGTGACCCATGGGAACTCCTGCTGCGGTAAGGGGGAAGGCGCGCATTATCGACCGGATCGGCGGCGCTGCAGGTGAGGGACTCGCTAAGATGAGATTGCTTGCCCGGCGCGCGGTTCAGAGCGCTGCCCGTGCGCCGCTATAATTGCTCCACTCAGGCCCCAGGCCGCTCCGTTCCCAGGCTCCTGCTTCCATGTCCCAGCTGAACCCCAAAGTCGGCTTCGTCAGCCTTGGCTGCCCGAAGGCGCTCGTCGACTCCGAACGCATCCTCACCCAGCTGCGCGTGGAGGGCTACGACATCGTGCCCAGCTACGACGCTGCCGACGTGGTGGTGGTCAACACCTGCGGTTTTATCGATTCGGCGGTGACCGAGTCGCTGGACGCGATCGGCGAGGCGATGAACGCCAACGGCAAGGTGATCGTCACCGGCTGCCTGGGCAAGCGCCCGGAGCAAATTCGCGAGGCCTACCCGCAGGTGCTGGCAGTGTCCGGCCCGCAGGACTACCAGAGCGTGATGGAGGCGGTGCATGCCGCATTGCCGCCGCGCCACGACCCGTTCGTGGATCTGGTGCCCGACTACGGCATCAAGCTGACCCCGCGCCATTACGCGTATCTCAAGATTTCCGAAGGCTGCAATCACCGTTGCAGCTTCTGCATCATCCCGTCCATGCGCGGCGACCTGGCCTCGCGTCCTGTGGATGAGGTCCTGCGCGAAGCCGAGCGGCTGGTGCGCGGCGGGGTCAAGGAATTGCTGGTGGTCTCGCAGGACACCTCTGCCTACGGGGTGGATCTGAAGTATGCCGAGCGCCCGTGGCGCGACCGCATGTACCAGACCCGCATGAAGGCGCTGTGCGAAGGCTTGTCGGAACTGGGCGTGTGGACGCGCCTGCATTACGTGTATCCGTACCCGCACGTGGACGATGTGATTCCGCTGATGGCCGAAGGCAAGCTGCTGCCGTATCTGGACATCCCGTTCCAACACGCCAGCCCGCGCATCCTCAAGCTGATGAAGCGCCCGGGCGCGGTGGAAAAAACCCTGGAGCGCGTGCAGCGCTGGAAGGCGATGTGCCCGGAGATCACGGTGCGCTCCACCTTCATCGTCGGCTTCCCCGGCGAGACCGATGCCGAGTTCGAATCCCTGCTCGACTTCCTGGATCAGGCCCAGCTGGATCGCGTCGGTGCGTTCGCCTATTCCCCGGTGGAAGGCGCCAGCGCCAACGCGCTGCCGGATCAGGTGCCGGAAGAGCTCAAGCAGGAGCGCCTGGCGCGCTTCATGGCCCGGCAGGCGGAAATTTCTGCCGCGCGGCTGGAGGCGAAGATCGGCAGCGTGCAGCAATGCCTGGTCGACCTGATCGAAGACGATATCGCGGTGGCGCGCTCGCGCGCGGACGCACCGGAGATCGATGGCCTGGTACATATCCAGAACGGCGGCGAGCGCGGCTTGAAGGTCGGCGATCTGGTCGATGTGGAGATCACCGACAGCGACGAGCACGATCTGTTCGGCGATGCATTGCCGGCCAATGTCGCAATCCAGCAGGGACGCGCGTTGAATCTGCAGATGGTGTAACTGGGCGCTGGTCCTTGCACATCTGTCCGTAGGAGCGCACTTGTGCGCGATGGGGCCTTATCGATGACGCCCCATCGCGCACAAGTGCGCTCCTACACGCAGGTCAGCAGAGTGCGATCACTTGCCTACTGAGTGGCGTAATCCACCGACACCACCACGAAGCTGTGCTTGCCCGACGGCAACTGCGCTTCGAACTCGTCGTCCACGCGTTTTTTCAGCAGCGCGCGTGCCAAGGGCGAGTCGATGCTGATCCAGCCGCGCCCGGCGTCGGTTTCGTCAGGGCCGACAATGCGGTAGCGCAGCAGCTCGCCGCTGTCGGCATCTTCCAGCTCCACCTGCGCCCCGAAGAACACTGCCTGCGGGTCGGTGGGGGCGGTATCCACCACGCGCAACGCTTCCAGCCGTTTGCTCAGATAACGCACGCGGCGGTCGATCTCGCCGAGCTGTTTCTTGCGATAGGTGTACTCGGCGTTCTCCGAGCGGTCGCCTTCGGCCGCGGCGGCGGCCAGCGCACGCACCACCTCCGGCCGACGCACGCGCCAGAGCTCTTCCAGCTCGGCCTTGAGCCGGGCATGGCCGTCGGGCGTGATCAGTGCGGTGCTTTTTTCGGCGGGCGGGCGCCAGCGGCTCATGGGCGGGTGTGTCGGACGGCAGGGCCGCGATGCTAGCGCGCATGGCCGGCTTGCGCATCTGCCGCGGCACGGCGAAGCTTTGCGCACCTCGGACACGGACGTTGTCATGCTGTTGATGCCGCTGCACAAGCCCTGGTCACGCCAGAACATTCCCTGGGTGACCCTGCTGCTGGTGCTGATCAATGTGGTGGTCTACCTGGGCTATCAGCGCAAGGACGATGCGCTGGTCGAAAACGCGGTGCGCTATTACGTCGAATCCGGTCTGGGTGCACTGGAGGCGCAAGCGCACCTGCGTTACCTGGAGCAGAGCAACGACGCCAAGCTGCGCGCAGCGCGCCGGGCCAGGCTGGACAGCGTGCCGGCGCGCCAACGCCTTGCGTATCTGGCGCACCTGACGATGCACGACGTGGCCTTCGCACAGGCGTTGCGCAGCGGCGCATTGTTCGAGGACCAGGCGCGCTTGAGCGAATGGCGCATATTGCGCGCCCCCTACGATGCACGCCTGTCCAGGGTGTTCACGCTGCGGCATCTGCAGCGCAGCTCCGAGTGGTCTCCCGCGAGGATGCTGACGGCCACCTTCCTGCATGGCAGCTTCGATCATTTGCTGGGCAACATGCTGTTTCTGCTGGCGCTGGGCACCTTGCTGGAAGGGGCGATCGGCAGCGGCTGGTTCTTGCTGCTGTATCTGCTCGGCGGGTTCGGCGCCAGCGCGGCCAGCCTGTGGTGGCGCTGGGGAGCGCCGGGCGGTGGCCTGGGCGCCTCCGGTGCGATCGCCGCCTTGATGGGCGCGTTCTGCGTGGTCTGGGGCCGGCGCAAGGTGCGCTTCTTCTACTGGTTCTTCGTGGTATTCGACTACGTGCGCGGTCCGGCGATCCTGCTGCTGCCGCTGTGGCTGGGTTGGGAGCTGTACAGCCTGTTCTGGAACGACAACGGCGACGTCGCCTTCGAGGCACATGCCGGTGGCCTGATCAGTGGCGCGTTGCTCGGCGTCGCGTTGGTGCTGCTGCGGCGCACGCGTGAGTCCTTTATGGAGGAGAACGAGGCAGTGCTGGTGGACGATCGCTGGGAGCGCGCGCAGCGACATCTGGGACGCATGGAAAACGCGGAAGCCGAGCGCCTGCTGGCGGAGCTTGCCAGCGAGCAGCCGCATCGTCTGGACGTGGCGCTCGCGCGCTACCGCACCGCGCGCAATGCCGGTCGCAGCCAGGACAGCGTGCGGCATGCGCAGACGCTATTGCAGCTGCACACCCATCACGCCGAACAGACGCGCAACCAGCTGACGGTGGCTGCCGAACTGAGCAAGGCCGGGATCGACTACGCGCCATCGGCCCGCATGGCGCTGATCGCCACCTGCCTGCGCAATGGACTGCTGGCCGATGCCGAACGTCTGTTGAAGGAGGTTGGGCTGGATGTGCCGCGCGACGAGCTGGCGCAGCACTGGTTCGTGCTGGCCTTGCGACACGGCGAGTTGCAGGACGGCGCGCAGCGTACGCGCTTGCTGCGTCAGCTGCTGGAGCAGTTCCCCGAGCAGGCACAGGCCAGCAAGGCGCGCTTTTTGCTCGAAAACGGATGAGTGGTTTCTGCGCGATCCGTGTTGCCAACGCAAGCGGTGAGGGCACCGCGCGCTCGACTCACCGAGCTTTTGACCTGGCATTTGACTGCACTTGAAGGACACTGCTACGCGAGGTCCGGGTTGCTGTTGTGTCTTCTGCCTCGAGCAGAATTATCTAGCGCGGATGGATGAGTTGCAGAGCGGTGGATCTGCAGCCTGGCTGCAGGGCCCTTACCCGCCCACCATCGCAGGACACGCCGCAAGTACGTCCATGTAGGCTCTTGCGCGGCATCCATGCCGCGTAAGGTCCCGCGACGGTGGGCGGGCAAGGACCAGTCGAGATGGTCGGTCTGTAGGGCTGCGAGCAGTACACGTCGCGCGACGGACCGATGGTGGAGCATCTGATATGCGCCTTAAAAAGCTTTGTTGGCTGCTCAGGCTGGCTGGATCGCCACTGCTTTCAACACGGCTTCCAGCTTCGCGCGCAGTGCATCATCGTCGCAGTGAGCCAGTGCGTCTTGCAGTACCTCGCGCGCCTGCTCGTCGCGGCCGAACCGTTCGGCCAGCAGCAGGCCCGCGTCCAGTGACCAGGCCGGCATCATCCGATCGCGCGGCCATGCGGCGATGGCCGCAAGCAGTCCATCGGTCGCCAGCTGGAACTGCCCGGCCATCTTCGCGCGCTCGGCCAGCAAGGTGGCTTGCTCAGGCGTCAGCGGGGTAAACGTGGAGTCGCCATCCAGCGCTTCGCGCTGCAACCCGAGCGCGCGACGCTCCTGTCTTTCCTGCAGCAGACGATTGATGTACTGGCGGGTGTGCTCGCGCAGTTCGTCGTTGCGACGGTGTTGACGCAGCAGGCGCTGATACAGCTCGTGCACCGCCAGGCTCACCGCACGCGAACGCACCGCCGCGCGCAGTGTCTGGAATGCTTCGTCGGAATGGCCATCGCGCACGTACTGTTCTGCTTCGTCGAGCAGGCGCTGATCCGGGTCTTCGCGCTCGGACGCCGCGCCGCCGCTGGGAACGTAGCCCAGTTCTTCGTGGTACTGGTACACCAGATAACCCATCAGGTGGAAGCTGGCGAACAGGCTCCAGATCGAGGCGATCACGATCGTCGCCTCGCGCACGATCGGCGGCAGAGACTTCACCGCGATGAAGATCGCTGCGGTAGCGCTGCCCTGGATCACGTACAGCAAACCGTATGCGGCCAGATACGGCCAGCCGATGCGCAGAGCCATGTCGATCGACACGGCCGGGTTGAGGGCGCGGCGCAGGCTGCCGTCGATGGCCAGCGCAATCATCATGCCCGGCAGCAGCAACTGCACCACCAGGTACGCGATGGTCAGGCCGGGCTTGCCCGCCAGCACGCCTGCCGCACCGATGACGATGCCCAGCGCAAACGCCAGCAGGATCAGCCGCAGCACCGCGCTGTCGAAGCTGTTGTAGCCCAGCCGCGGAGCATCGGCTTGCCCGTCGGCGGTATGGCGCAGGATGTCGAAGGCATAGGTGTAGGTGGCCATGCCCAGCACGCCGGCAATCACCAGTTTCAGGATGCCCGGCAGCACCAGCAGCGCGCTGCACAGCGTCAGTGCAATCAATGCGTACAGCGCCGAGCCGCGCAGCGGATAGCTGGCGATGGCAGGAATGCGGGTCCAGAACGGTGCCGGCGCGGTCTGCGCGGCCACCTTGCGTGCGCGAAAACGGTCTTCCATGACGCTCCCCAGGCGTGTGATGTGAACGGATTGTGCGGTGGCGCGTGCCGTCGCGCAATTGGGGCAGGGCGAATCAACTGAGTCTGGAATGGCCATTGCTTGGCGGCATGTCGCCGTCACGGTCTGGATATTTGCTGGCCCGGCCGGGCGGGTGTCAGCGCCGGCATTGCATCGGGGCGCGTCAGGTCTCCGATGGCATGATGCGTGTATCGACAGGCCGCCGATGCACTATGTGCGTCATTGCCTGACGCGCCGACTGAGCGGTAGGTAACATGGTGGCCCGCCGCAATCCTTGCGGCCCATACGAGCGACCGGGCGCGCCGCGTCCCGGCACTGCCATCGCTCGCATCACCAGGAGTGTCGCTTGAATCCATCCGCCACCGGCAACCCGCAGGTCCGCATTCGCAGCATCGATGTGCTCTCGGACAATTGGTACGTGCTGCGCAAGGTCACGTTCGATTTTCAGCGCAAGAACGGCCGCTGGCAGACCCTGTCGCGCGAGGCCTACGATCGTGGCAATGGCGCCACCATCCTGCTGTATAGCCGTGCCAGGCAGACGGTGATGCTCACCCGCCAGTTCCGTTTGCCGACGCTGCTCAACGGCAACCCCGACGGCATGCTGATCGAAGCCTGCGCCGGGTTGCTGGATCAGGACGATGCGCTGACCTGCATCCGCAAGGAAACCGAAGAGGAAACCGGCTACCGGATCGACAACGTGCGCAAGGTGTTCGAGGCGTTCATGAGCCCGGGCTCGGTCACTGAACGTCTGTATTTCTTTGTCGGCGAATACTTCGACGGCGACAAGGTCGGCGAGGGCGGCGGGCTCGAAGAAGACGGCGAGGAGATCGAGGTGCTGGAACTGTCCCTCGACTCCGCGCTGGCGATGATCGCTACCGGCGAGATCGCCGATGCCAAGACCATCATGTTGCTGCAATACGCCAAGTTGCATGGTGTGCTGGGCTAAGCAGTGAGCATCGTTAGTGTGGATCGCTGGCAGCTTTTCAGCTGCCGGCAGCGAAGGAATGCTGCAGTCAGCGAATGCGTTTAAGTTGCTTATCGACGTATTCGGATGCTCCACCGCTCTCACAGTCGGACCCGTCCTGCGATAGCAAGCTGGCAACCTTGAGTTTGGGGTCGCCATTTGCGTCGATGCGAAAGCCATAGAGTGGATAAGAGGAAATCGTGCGCTTTGGATCCGGTTCTCTTTCCAGCACAAGACAGCTACCCGCTATCTCGTCGATCCACCAGGTGCTGCGCAGTGTCACGGTACGCTTGCGATAGTCCGGGTCCCGCCCGGACAGGCACGTGTACTTTAGGGTGTAGCGGTGGCTGTCCTGGTCACCTTTGATTGCCTCTAACCGCAAATCTGCAATAGCGGTGGGGCAGTCGAGTCGATCCACTGCGACCTGCAGCCTGCCTACATAATGTCCGGCGAGAAGATGTTGGCGGCGTAATGGCCATTGGATCGGGCCATAGTTGGAACCCGGTGTGTAGTCGTAGTCAGGATTGTGTTGCTGTGTCTGTGCGACGCTCGGGGTGGCAGCCAGGACAATCACTGCAACCCCGCCGAAATGGGGCCATGTCTTGCGCATAGCGTTCGTCCTTGTTGTTTGTCACTGCGATCAGCGCTTCCCACCGAAGATGCTGCCGAAGATACCGCGCACGATTTGCTGGCCGATCTTGTTGCCGATCGTACGCGAGGTCTGCTTGGCCATCGTCTCAAGCATGCCCTGGCGGCGGCTGGTGCCGAACACCGCGTCCTTGACCGCCTTGCCGAAGCCGCTGTCTTGCGCGTCGTCATCCGCGCTGGTGCGCGCCGCCGGTGCGGCGTTATGTTCGGCGACCTGCTCGACGCGGCGCGCCAGCAGCTCGGCGGCCGATTCACGGTTGATTGCGGTGTCGTAGCGGGTGCCGACCGGGCTGGCGGCGCGCACCTGCGCGCGCTCGGTCTCGCTGATGGCACCCATGCGGCAGCGTGGCGGGGCGATCAAGGTCTGCTGCACCGGTGCCGGCACGCCCTTGCCGTGCAGTGGCGACACCAGTGCCTCGCCGGTGCCGAGGCTGGAGATCGCCGTGGCCACATCGAGCCTGGGATTGGCCACGAAGGTCTGCGCCGCGGTCCTGACCGCCTTCTGGTCGCGCGGGGTGAACGCGCGCAAGGCATGCTGCACGCGATTACCCAATTGGCCGAGGATGTTGTCCGGAATGTCGTCGGGAAACTGCGAGCAGACATACACGCCCACGCCCTTTGAGCGGATCAGCCGGACCACCTGCTCGATCCGCTGCACCAGTGCGGCCGGCGCGTCGTCGAACAGCAGATGCGCTTCGTCGAACACGAACACCAGCTTGGGGTGTTCCAGGTCGCCCACCTCGGGCAAACGTTCGAACAGCTCCGACAACAGCCACAGCAGGAAGGTGGAATACAGCTTCGGCTTGAGGACCAGTTGGTTGGCCGCCAAGATGCCGATCACGCCGCGGCCGTCCGGCGCCACGCGCATCAGGTCGGCCAGCTCCAGCGCCGGCTCGCCGAAGAAGTGCTCGCCGCCGTCCTGCGCCAGCCGCAGCAGGGCGCGCTGGATCGCGGCCACCGACTGGCTGGAGACCAGACCATAACTGGTGGACAGTTCCTTGCGCTCCTGGACCACCAGTGCGAGCAGTGCGCGCAGGTCGTCCAGGTCCAGCAACAGCAGGCCACGGTCGTCGGCCAGCTTGAACACGATGTCGAGCACGCCGGACTGGGTGTCGTTGAGTTCCAGGATGCGCGCCAGCAGGGTAGGGCCCATCTCGCTGACGGTGGTGCGCACCGGATGGCCGAGCTGGCCGTACAGGTCCCAGAACACCACCGGGCTGGCGGCCGGCGCGTAGTCGGCGATGCCGATCTCCGTGGCGCGCTGCAGCACGCCGGCGGCGCCATCGCCGGCCATCGCCAGGCCGGCGACATCACCTTTCACGTCGGCCAGGAACACCGGTACGCCCAGGCGCGAGAAGCCTTCGGCCAGGGTCATCAGGGTCACGGTCTTGCCGGTGCCGGTGGCGCCGGCCACCAGCCCGTGGCGGTTACCGAAGCGTCCTTCCAGCACGACCGGGATGTCGTCGGTGACGCCTTTGCCGAGCAGGAACGAGGCCATTGCGCAGGTCCGGTGGGAAAAGCCGGATTCTAGCGGGCAACGTGGCTGGCCAAATCGCGCGGGGGCGACCCCGTACTTTGGTCGGCCGGTCCGCTGCCAATCGCCAGCCGGCAGTTCGACGCCGCCGCCGGTTTGACAGACGCTGACCGCCAGTGGCTGCGGGCATTCCACGCGCCGGGCGCAACGGCCAAGCTAACGGCCCACTGACCCTGCTGCCCACGCCGCCTTGCCCCGGTGTTGCCCCGGCGGCTACCCTGCCTGCCTTTCCGCTGTACTGCCTACGATGCCGCTCGCTCATTTTGGTTTGCGCCCATGGCCGGTTCTGGTCGTGGTGGCGCTGATGTCTGTCGTCCCCGCTGCCCACGCCATTTCCAAACGCGACACGGAGAAGGCGGCCGTGCTCGATGCCCGCATGGCCGCCGCCGAAAAGCGTTATCGCGATGCGCTGGTGCTGGTGAACAACTCCGACCCCAAGGGCACTGCCGAAGGCGATGCCGCGCTGGAAGACATGGAAGACGTCATCGACGCCTGCATCAAGCAGCGCGGCTGCCTGGTCGCCAATCAGCTGGCCACCTACAAGCGCCTGCTGAAGGCGCGCGCCGATGCCGAGGCCCCGGCCGCCGAGGATCCGGAAGACGACGACACGCTGCTGCAGGCCGACCCGGACCACCTCGGCCCGGCGGCCAACGGCGTGCCCGAGGCGGCGCGTGCGGCCACGTTGCTCAACGACCAGCGCCACGATTTCGACAAGATGGTGCAGTACAACCCCGCGGTGCAGGCCGGCATCCGCCGCTGGCTCACCGACATGCGCCCGGCGCTGCTGACCAGCTACGAGAACTACAGCAACCTGCGCGGGGTGATGTGGCCGGAATGGCAGAAACGCGGCCTGCCCGAGGCGCTGCTGTTCGGCATCATGGCCAAGGAATCCAACGGCAAGGTGCACGCCAGCTCGCGCGCCGGTGCGGCTGGGTTGATGCAGTTCATGCCCGCCACCGGGCGTCGCTTCGGGCTGGGCCCGGACGGCACCGGCTTCGACACGCGCTTTGATGCACGCAGCGCCGCCGAGGCCAGCGCTGCCTACCTCAACGAGCGCATGGCCGGGCTCAACCGCAACATCGAACTGGCGCTGGCCGCCTATAACGGCGGCGAAGGCCGCGCCGCGCGCGTGTTCACGCAGAGCGGCGGGCGCGGGTTCTGGGAGCAGGACGTCTACAACCAGTTCCCGGCCGAAACCAAGGACTACGTGCCGATGGTGATCGCGGCGGCCTGGATCTTCCTGCACCCGCGCCAGTATGGCGTGGACTTCGCCAAGCTCGACGCGCAGCCGGCCACGCTGAAGCTGGCCAAGTCCACCACCATCTACGAGCTCACCATCTGCCTGGGCAGCATGGGTACGCGCGACGGCTACATGCGCGCACTGCGCAACCTCAACCCGCGCTACGAATCTGATGGCTGGATCCCGGCCGGCACCGTCATCAACGCCACCAACCGCATCGCCAGCCTGTACACGCGCTACTGCGTCAGCGGCCCGCGCGCGGACCTGGCGCGCACCCTGATCACCGCCGACCTCAACAGCGCGATCGTGCGCAGCAGCGGCGCTCCGGAGTACGTGCCGAGCGTGGCGGTGGGCGATGTCAGCCCGATGGCTGGCGTGCCGACCACCGTGGCCACCGGCCAGCCGGCGATCGCCAAGCCCAAGGCCAGGCAGGCGCGCAGCTACACTATCGCCAGGGGCGACACGCTTGGCCGCGTCGCGCAGAAATACCAGTGCGAAATCAAGGAACTGGCCAAGGCCAATGGCCTGAAGGCGCCGTCGTACGCGCTCAAGCCGGGGCAAAGCATCAAGCTGGCCGGTTGCGATCGCTGACAAGCGCGTGCAGTGCCACGTCGGTTAGAGCATCGGTCAACTGCTTCGGCGAGCGGCGCCGAGCCGCGCTCCGTTAGAAGCGGTAGGGCGCCCCGTAGGAGCGGACCTGGCCGCGACGAAGCAGTCCGGGTAGTTCCAGCGCAGGCAAGGCAGTTCCGAATCGGAGGCCGGAGTCAGGAAGGCGCAAGCCCCCAGCCTCACTGCGAATGCCACGTCGCGGTCGGGCCCGCTCCTACAACCGCATCGTTCTTGTTGGGAGCCGGAGTGGGCATCGGTCTTGTAGCGAGCGAGCCTGGCGGCGATGACACCGTCACGGCGGCGTTTCGCCGCGGACCCATGCTCCTGTATCGGAGTAGACCATCGAGCTGACCAGCGGCGATCGTCGGCCAGCGCAGGCAAGCCTACCGCATCGGGCCACTGCGCCGGGCTGCGCCCTTGTAGGAGCGGACCTGGCCGCGACGAAGCAGTCCGGGCAGTTCCAGCGTGGGCGAGGATGCTCTACATCGGAGGCTGGGAGGGCAACATGCGCCTGCGCATCGAACTTCGTCGAGAAAGCCCTGTCGCGGTCAGGCCCGCTCCTACGAGGGCGTCGCTGTTGCATCACTTGCAACCGAAGCGGGCAATCGCAGGCGCGCGGCGGTGATCAGCCCACCTGGCGACGTGCGAGCGCTTGCCCCAGGCGAACCGCCGTCTCTGCAGCAAGTCCGCCTTCGAGCTTGGCGACACCTGGCGGCAGCAGCACGATCACGGTCGAGCCGTAGTTGAAGCGCGCCATCTCCGCAAACCGCTCCAGCACGATGCCCTTGCCGCGATAATCGGTGCGCGTGATGCGATCGCCATAACGCGGGATCTCCACGCCGCTCCACACCGTTTCCACGCCCGACACCAGCAGCGCACCCACCATCACCGAGGCCATCGGGCCGAAGTCGGTGTCGAAGTGGCAGACCAGGCGCTCGTTGCGCGCGAACAGCCGCGGCACATTGCGCACCGCATCCGGTCCCACGCTGAACAGGCGGCCGGGCACATGCACGGTTTCGCGCAGGGTACCGGTCCACGGCATATGCACGCGGTGGTAGTCCTTGGGCGAGAGATAGACGGTGGCAAACAGGCCATCGGTGAACGGCTGCGCGGCTTCGGCGTCGCCGAGCAATTCGGCGGCAGTGAACGACTGCCCCTTGGCCTGGAAGATGCGGCCGTTCTCGATCGGGCCGAGCTGGCTGATGCGGCCGTCGGCAGGCATCAGCAGCGCCGCAGGGTCGGCATCGGGCACGCGTGCGCCCGGCTTCAACGCGCGGGTGAAAAATGCATTGAAGGTGGGATAGGCGCGCGGGTCCGGCTCCAGTGCTTCGCTCAGGTCCACGCCGAACTTGCGCGTGATCGTGTCGATCAACCACTGCTTGGTGGATGGCGTGTCGGAATAGGCCAGCGCGCGCGCCAGCGAGGACAGCAACCGGTGCGGCAGCACGTAGGTCAGGGAAGTGACGAGACTCACGGAGCGGTTACCTTGGTCAGTTGCTGGAGGTCGGCGGCGATCGCCTTGGGGTCGAGCGGGGGACGGATCAGCCCGGCCAGGCGGCCCTGCGGGTCGAGCACGGCGATGCCGGCGGAGTGATCCATGCTGTAGTCGTTGGGATTGTCCGCAAAGCCCTTGCCCGGGACCTTCTGGAACACGAAGCCCAGCGCGGTGGCAAAGCGCTGCAGCGCCGGTACGTCGGCGGTGGCGGCCAGGGTGTCCTTGTGGAAGGCATGCGCGTAGTCGCCTAGGCGTGCCGGCGGATCGCGCTGCGGGTCCACCGACACGAACAGCACGCGCGGGCGCAGGCCATCGGGGATGGTTTCCCATTGCTGTTGCGCCACCGCCAGGTCCGTCAGCGTGGTCGGGCAGACATCCGGGCAGAAGGTGAAACCCAAAAACACCAGCGTCCAATGTCCCTTCAGCTCGCCGGGCACCAGCTGGGTGCCGTCGGACTGGCGCAGGCTGAACTGCGGCAGGGTGCGTGGCTGCGGATAGAAGGTGATGGTCCGGGTGGGCGGCCACGGCGAGCTGGGCGCGGCGCCGAGGAACTTCTGGCCCAGCAACAGCCCCAGGCCGGCGGCCAGCGCCACCAGCAGCACGATGCCGGTATTGCGATTGAACATGGCGGTTTCCAGTGCAACGGACGCTCATGATACCGATCCGACCTCTATAATCGGGGGCCGATTCCTCTTTAGTTGTTGCCATGACTGCCGCCGCGGCCGACGAACTGCACACCATCATCGACCTGATCCGCTACGGCACCAGCCGTTTCAATGCAGCCGGTCTGACTTTCGGCCATAGCTACGACAATGCGCTGGACGAGGCCACCCAGCTGGTCCTGCACAGCCTGCACCTGCCGCACGACCTGGGCCCGGCCTATGGCCAGGCGCGCCTGCTGCGTTCGGAAAAGGAGCAGGTGCTGGGCTTGTTCGAGCGCCGCATCAACGAGCGCGTGCCGGCGGCGTACCTGACCGGCGAGGCCTGGTTCGCCGGGCTCAGTTTCAAGAGCGATGCGCGCGCGCTGGTGCCGCGGTCGCCGATCGCCGAGTTGATCGAAGCCGGCTTCGAACCCTGGCTGGGCGGCCGCGAAGTCACCCGCGCGCTGGATCTGTGCACCGGGTCGGGCTGTATCGCCATCGCCATGGGCCACTACAACCCGCAGTGGGACGTGGACGGCGTGGACATCAGCGACGACGCGCTGGCACTGGCCGCCGAAAACAAGGCGCGCCTGCATGCCGACAACGTCACCCTGCTCAAGTCGGACCTGTTCGCCGGGCTGGGCGGCCGCCAGTACGACCTGATCGTCACCAATCCGCCGTATGTCACCAACGACGAAACCGACGCGCTGCCGCAGGAGTATTCCTACGAGCCGGAGCTGGGGTTGCGCGCGGGCGACGATGGCCTGGACCTGGTGCTGAAGATCCTGCGCGATGCGCCGCAGCACCTCAGCGAGGACGGTCTGCTGATCTGTGAAGTGGGCGAGTCCGAGCAGCATCTGATCAAGCTGCTGCCGGAAGTGGATCTGGCCTGGGTCGAGTTCAAGGTCGGGCAGATGGGCATCTTCGCGGTCGAATGCCGCGAACTGATCGCGCACGGCGCGCGCATCGCCGAGCTGGCCAGTGCGCGCTGAGTCCACAACGCGGCCGCAGCTGGGCGATCTGCTGTTGCTGCTGCCGGTGTCCATCTTCGGCGTCGGCATTCCGCTCAGTTTGATCGACGTGGTGTACCGCCTGTTCGACCCGATGTACGGCGGTCCCTTGCCACAGCGCTTGTTGAGGGCGGGGGCGGAGATCGGCTTCGGCCTGATGGCGTTTTTCGGCCTGGTGTCGGCGTGGATCGTGGTGGTCAGTTCGGATGCGGCCTTGCGTGCGCATCGGCGCCGCACGCTCATTGTTGCACTCGGCCTGCTGGTCGGAACTGGCGTTGCGCTGCACCTGCTCGCCGATTGGCTGCTGAGTGGGCGCATTAAGCTGGATGTCTTTGCGCTGGTGTTCAGCGGCCTGTTGGCGGTGGCACCGATGCTGGTGGCGGCACGTCACCTGCCGCGCATCCTGCGCGCCACGCCACCTGCTGCAATGTTGAGAGGATGCCGTCATGGGCAGTAACAGTTTCGGCCGCCTGTTGACGGTCACCACCTTCGGCGAGTCGCACGGGCCGGCGATCGGCTGCGTGGTCGACGGTTGCCCGCCGGGCCTGGAGATCGCGCCGGAAGAATTCACCCACGATCTGCAGCGGCGTGCATCCGGTAAGAGCCGGCATACCTCGGCGCGCCGCGAAGCCGACGAGATCGAGATCCTGTCCGGCGTCTATGAAGGCCGGACCACCGGCACGCCGATCGGCCTGCTGATCCGCAACACCGATCAGCGCAGCAAGGACTACAGCAACATCGCCCAGCAGTTCCGCCCCGGGCACGCGGACTACAGCTATTGGCAGAAGTACGGCATCCGCGATCCGCGCGGCGGTGGGCGCTCGTCCGCGCGCGAGACCACCATGCGCGTGGCCGCCGGGGTGATCGCCAAGAAGTGGCTCAGGCAGCGCCATGGCGTGCTGGTGCGCGGGTTCCTGTCGCAGCTGGGCGAGATCCGCCCGACCGGTTTCGACTGGAATGCGGTCGAGGACAATCCGTTCTTCTGGCCGCATGCCGATCAGGTGCCGGAGCTGGAAACCTACATGGACGCGCTGCGCAAGTCCGGCGATTCGGTCGGTGCGCGCGTGGACGTGGTGGCCGGCGGCGTGCCGGCGGGCTGGGGCGAGCCGATCTACGGCAAGCTCGATGCCGAACTGGCCGCCGCCCTGATGAGCATCAACGCGGTCAAGGGCGTGGAGATCGGCGACGGCTTCGCCAGCGCCGCGCAGAAGGGCACCGAGCACCGCGACCTGATCACCCCGGAAGGCTTCCTCAGCAATCATGCCGGCGGCATCCTGGGCGGCATTTCCACCGGCCAGGCGATCACCGCCTCGATGGTGCTCAAGCCGACCTCCAGCCTGCGCCTGCCCGGCGCGACCGTGGATGCGGATGGCGCCGTGGTCGATGTGATCACCACCGGCCGCCACGACCCCTGCGTCGGCATCCGCGCCACCCCGATCGCCGAGGCGATGATGGCATTGGTGCTGATGGACCAGGCCTTGCGTCATCGCGCCCAGTGCGGCGATGTCGGCGAGGTGGCGCCACGTATTCCTGGTCAGGTCGATGTCTGAAGCAACGCGCCCGAAGGTGTGGGTCAGCCAGCCGCTGTTCGACGATGTCGTCGCGCAGCTGGGCGAGCATTTCGAGCTGACCACCACCGAGCGCGTCACTGCCTATTCGCCGGCCGACCTGGCCGCGCGGCTGGCATCGCTGGACGGTGCCTTGATCACCCTCAACGAGCGTATCGGCGCGGCGGAAATCGGCTCCGCGCGGCGGCTGCGTGCGATCGCCAATGTCGGGGTGGGCTACAACAACCTGGATCTGGACGCGCTCAGTGCAGCCGGCATCCTGGCCAGCAACACGCCGGATGTACTGACCGAGACCACGGCCGATCTCGGCTTTGCAGTCCTGATGGCCACTGCGCGCCGCATCACCGAAGCCGAGCGCTGGTTGCGCGACGGGCAGTGGGGGCAGTGGTCGTTCAAGACCATGCTCGGCGCCGATATCCACGGCAGCACGCTGGGCATCCTGGGCATGGGCCGGATCGGGCAGGGCATCGCCCGCCGTGGCGCGCACGGCTTTGGCATGCGCGTGCTGTATCACAACCGCAGCCAGCTGCCGGCCGCCACCGAACAGGCGCTCGGCGCGCGGTACGTGGACTTCGACACGCTGCTGGCGCAGTCCGATCACCTGGTCCTGGTGCTGCCGTACACCAAGGAGTCGCATCACATCATCGATGCCGCCGCGCTGGGCAAGATGCGCGCGAGCGCCACGCTGGTGAACATCGCGCGCGGTGGCCTGGTCGATGAAATCGCGCTGGCCGATGCGCTCGCCAATGGGCGCCTGGCCGCTGCCGGCCTGGATGTCTATGAAGGCGAACCTGCGGTCCGTCCTGAACTGCTGGCCCTGCACAACGTCGTGCTCACCCCGCATATCGGCAGTGCCAGCCTGGCCACGCGCCGCGCAATGGTGCAGCTGGCGGTGGACAACCTGATTGCCGCGCTGGGCAAAGGCCCCAATGCCGGCCATCCGCCGAGCGCGCTGAATGCCGATGCGGTGGCCGCTGCCAAACAGGCCGGCGTGCGCGATGGCGAAGCGACCAACACCGGCGCCGGCAAAACCACCACGACCAAACGATAGGGAACCTCCGCGGCCAGCTTTGGAGGTTCCCCGAACCCACTGCGCAAGCGCGTTCCCCTCTTTCCCCATTCGATAAAGACAATCTCATGAGCAACGAAAACCGTCGTTTCAACGTCGCGGTCGTGGGCGCCACCGGCGCTGTCGGCGAGACCATGCTGAGCATCCTGGCCGAGCGCAACTTCCCGGTCGCCACCCTGTACGCGCTGGCCTCGGCACGCTCGGCCGGCGGGCAGGTCGAGTTCAATGGCGGCAAGGTCGATGTGCTGGATCTGGCCGACTTCGACCCCACCGGCGTGGACATCGCGCTGTTTTCCGCGGGCGGCAGCGTGTCCAAGGAGTACGGCCCCAAGTTCGCCGCCGCCGGCGCGGTGGTGATCGATAATTCCTCCGCGTTCCGTTACGACGACGACGTGCCGCTGGTGGTCTCGGAGGTCAATCCCGAAGCGCTGAAGCAGCGCCCGCGCGGCATCGTCGCCAACCCCAATTGCTCGACCATGCAGATGCTGGTCGCGCTCGGCCCGATCCACCGCAAGTACGGCATCGAACGCATCAATGTGGCGACCTACCAGTCGGTCTCCGGCGGCGGGCGTTCGGCGATGGAAGAGCTGGGCAAGCAGACCAGCGAGCTGCTGAGCTTCCAGCAGATCGACCCGCAGCGTTTCCCGGTGCAGATCGCCTTCAACCTGATTCCGCACATCGACGACTTCCAGGACAACGGCTACACCAAGGAAGAGATGAAGCTGGTCTGGGAGACGCGCAAGATCCTGGGCGATGACTCCATCCAGGTGAACCCCACCGCCGTGCGCGTGCCGGTGTTCTACGGGCACTCCGAAGCGGTGGCGATCGAAACCCGCGACAAGATCACCGTCGACGATGCGCGCGCGCTGCTGTCCGCATCGCCCGGCGTGGAAGTGGTGGACGAGCGCAAGCCTGGCGGCTACCCGACGCCGGTCACGCACGCGTCCGGCAAGGACGCGGTGTTCGTCGGCCGCATCCGTGAGGATCTGTCGCATCCGCGCGGCCTGAACCTGTGGATCGTCTCGGACAACATCCGCAAGGGCGCCGCCCTCAACGCCGTGCAGCTGGCCGAGCTGGTCGCCCAGGAAGGCTGACCACGGGTAGCCCGTAGGAGCGCGCTGGCGCGCGATGAAGCTGTCCCGGTGAAGCCTCATCGCGCACAAGTGCGCTCCTGCCAACGCGCTGCCGATGGCCTGCTGCATGGATGTCGCATCGCGGTATCGCCACGGCATGCGCGCTCTGCGCGGGGGGCGCCGACTTTTTCGCCCATGCAGCGGCTATATTGATGCCCATGAAACATAGGGGCGGGGGCGCGATGCGTCCGATACAAGGGATAGGTGCGCTGCTGCTGATGGCCTGCAGCGGCGCTGCGATGGCGTTGGGCCTGGGCGATATCCGGGTGCTGTCCCGGCCGGGGCAGCCATTGGTGGCCGAGATTCCGGTCATCTCCAACGAGCCGGGCGAACTCGACAACGCACGCGTGGCGCTGGCATCGGCCACCACGTTTGCACGGGTCGGCCTGGAGCGCCCGCAGGGCCTGGTCAGCAACCTGCAGTTCCAGTTCGCGCAGGACGCGCGCGGGCGTGCGGTGATCCGCGTGACCAGCAGCCAGGCGGTGGACCAGCCGGCGATCAACTTCCTGATCGAGGTGGAGTGGGGCCAGGGCCGGCTGGTGCGCGAGTATTCCGCACTGGTCGATGCGCCCAATACCGCGGCTGCGATCGCCGGGCCTGCCATCGAGGCGCCGCGCGCCGGGGCCAGCAATGCCATCGCACGTGAGCCGGCCGCCGCGCCCGCAGCCGTTGCCGGACGCGCCGGGCAGGCTGCCGACGCAGTGGCGCCCGGCACACGTTCCAGCACGCGCGCTGCCGCGCCGGCGCCGGCCGGCGATGCGCTGCCGGCGGTGCGCTCGGGCCAGACCTTGTCCGAAATCGCTGCCGCCGTGGCCCGTTCCAACGGGCATTCGCTCGACCAGACCATGCTGGCGTTGCTGCGCACCAACCCGGATGCCTTCATCGACGGCAACATCAATCGCTTGAAGCAGGGTGCAGTGCTGCGCACCCCGCAGGAAGACGCGCTGGCGCAGGTCGGCGCTGCCGAGGCGACGGTGATGGTGCGCGAGCAGGCCGCGCAGTGGCGACAGGCGCGCGCAGCGATTCCGCAGCCGGCCGAAGCCGGTGCTGCCGCAGCAACGCCGGCACCTGCCGCAGCTGTCGCGACGCCGGCAGGTGCCGGCGCGCGGCTCGAGATCGCCCCGGCAGTGGCGAGTCAGACCAACCAGGCCGGCGCCACGTCCGGCACCAGTGCCGAAGGCGAGGGCGACATGGCGGCCAACCAACAGTTGCAACAGGCCAGGGAAGACATCGCCACCCGCGATGCGGAATTGCAGGATCTGCGCACCCGCGTGGCCGATCTGGAAAAGCTCAAGCAGCAACAGCAAGCCTTGATCGCAATGAAGGACACCGACCTGGCGGCCGCGCAGAAGCGCTTGTCCGAAACGCCGGCCGCGGCGCAGCAGGGTGGCGGTTTTCCACTGTGGTTGATCGGCGGGCTGGTGTTGATCGTCGCGGCGGTCGTCGCCTGGCTGGCGGCACGCCGGCGCAAGCCCTCGCCGCTGCCGCCGTTGCCGCAGCGTCAGTTCGACATCGTGCCTGCCGGCGCCGCGGCAGACGCCGTGGCGCTGCAGGACGATGCACAGGCCACCGTGCCCAGCGAGCACGATGTGCTGCATGAAACCGAATTCGAGCAGGCCGACCTGCGCGAAGACGAGCGCGCCTACCAGGCGCAGCAGCCGCTGTCCGATGTGTTGCGTCGCGAACCGCTGCTGTCCGAGCCTGTCGCAGCGCCGTCGGTGGTTGCCAGCGAGGATTGGCGCTCGCTGCGTGCGACGCCGCCAGCGCCTCCGGTGGTGCAGCCGGAGTTCGCTGCGCCTGAGGAACCGGTGCCGGAGCAGGTGAGGTCCGCGCCTGCGGAGCTTCCGTACGGCCAGCCGCAGGACGTAGACGCCACGCGCGCCGGCAACGATCGCGCGCCGGGCGTGCCGCTTGCCTCGGTCGCCACGCAGGACAGCCCGGAGATCGACCCGGTGCCTATCGCCCCGGCCGCTGCGCCCAGCGCGGTGAGCACCAGGGGGTTCGTCTCTGCAGGCCGCGATCGTCTGGAACTGGCCGTGGCCTACATGGATCTTGGCGACACGGACACCGCGCGTGGCTTGTTGCTGGAGGTGGCTGCAACCGGCGATGAGGCCACCCGCGCCGAAGCCGCCGAACTGCTGGAGCGGCTGGCATGAGCCCGGCGCTGGACAGCCTGGCCGCCGCACAAGCCGCCGCACGCGAGCGCCGTATCGATTACGTGGAATTTGCCTCGCTCGATCTGGATGCCAGCCGCGCGTTTTTCGAAACCGTGTTCGGCTGGCAGTTTCAGGCCTATGGTCCGGATTATCTGGCCTTCAATGACGGTCGTCTGGACGGTGGTTTCTATCGCGCCACTGCGGCAGCGTCGGCAGATGCGGGTCCGCTGATCGTGCTGTATGCCGACGCGCTGGAGCCCATGGGCGAGCGCGTACGCGCTGCCGGTGGCGAGATCGTCAAGCCGGTGTTCGGTTTTCCCGGCGGCAGCCGGTTTCATTTCCGCGAGCCGGGCGGTAACACGCTGGCGGTGTGGTCCGAGCGCGCCGTCGGCTAGTCCGCGCACGCTCCATCGATTCGACAACAGGCAGGTTCCGATGCGTTACGCGCTGGGCGTGGAGTACGACGGCAGCGAGTTCCAGGGCTGGCAGCAGTTGGGTGAGCAGGGTGGGCCGAGCGTGCAGGCCAGCCTGCAGGCGGCGCTGTCCTCGGTGGCCGATGCCCCGGTACAGGTGGTATGCGCAGGCCGCACCGATGCCGGCGTGCATGGCGAGTGCCAGGTGGTGCATTTCGACAGCGATGCGCACCGCGCGCCGCGTGGCTGGATGCTGGGCACCACCGCGCGCCTGCCGCCCTCGATCGCGGTGCGCTGGTGCGTGCCGGCGGCCGCCGACTTCCACGCGCGGTTTTCCGCGCGCGCGCGCCGTTACCGGTATCGCCTGCTCAACCGGCAGATACGCCCGGCGCTGTATCGCCAGACCTTGAGCTGGGAACGCCGCCCGCTGGATGCCGATGCCATGCACGCGGCCGCGCAGGCGTTATTGGGCGAGAACGACTTCAGCGCATTCCGCAGCGTGCAATGCCAGGCCTTGCACGCACGCCGCAACCTGCAGGCCATCAGCGTGCAACGCATCGGCGAGGTGGTGGAGGTGCAGGTCCAGGCCAATGCATTCCTTCATCACATGGTGCGGAATATTGTTGGCTCGCTGATCCTGATCGGAACCGGGGAACAACCGGGCGACTGGATCGCGACGTTGCTGGCCGGTCGCGACCGCACGGTGGCCGGGCCGACAGCGCCGCCACAAGGTCTGGTCTTCATCGGGCCGTTGTATCCCGCAGAGTGGCATCTGCCCGCTGAGGTAACCCAATGAATCGATCGCTGTACCGCACCCGTATCAAGTTCTGTGGCATGACCCGCGCCGGTGATATTCGACTGGCCGGCGAGCTGGGTGTGGACGCGGTGGGGTTCATTTTTGCGCATGGCAGCCCGCGCCGCGTGGCGCCGGCCGAGGCGCGCGCAATGCGCCAGGCCACCGCGCCGATGGTCGATGTGGTGGCCTTGTTCCGCAACAATTCCAAGGAAGAAGTGCGCGAAGTGGTGCGTACCGTGCGCCCGACCTTGCTGCAGTTTCATGGCGAGGAAGACGACGCGTTCTGCCGCAGCTTCAACCTGCCGTATCTCAAGGCCATACCGATGGGCAGCACCGGCATGAACGGCGAGGACGCCAACGCGCGGACCTTGCAGCTTGCCTATCCCAATACCGCCGGTTTCCTGTTCGACAGCCATGCGCCCGGCGCCGGTGGCGGTACCGGCAAGACCTTCGATTGGTCGCGGCTGCCGACCGGCCTGCATCGTCCGTTTCTGCTGGCGGGCGGCATCACCGCCGACAACGTGTTCGATGCGATCGTGGCGACGCTGCCGTGGGGCGTGGACGTGTCCAGCGGCGTGGAGCTGGCGCCGGGGATCAAGGACGGCCACATGATGCGCAAGTTCGTCGAAGAAGTGCGCCGGGCCGATTGCCACGAGATGGGGTGAGTTGGGGAATCGGGAATCGGGATTGGGGAATCGGGATTGGGGAATTGGGGCAGGCAGTCTCCTTCGTGGGTTTGATTGCTCTTGAGGTCTTCGATTTCCCGGTGATTGCTTGGCCGCTTGTTTCGTCGGTCGGGACGATTTGAGAGTTCCGATTAGGCGCTTGAGGCATCCGTGGTGTGCTGTTGATCCTCTGAAAGTGCGTGACGTAACCAACCAGCGAGCTGTTCGATGCGCGGATCGGGGTTGCGCCTTGCGGCGCACAGCACCCAGCGGCCGCGCGTTGGCGTAAAGCCCCAGGGCGCCAGCAGGCGCCCGGCGGCCAGGTCGGCGGCAACCAGCGGTTGCGGTGCGATCGCCACGCCCAGGCCGGCCGCGGCCGCCTCCAGCAGATAGACCAGATGTTCGAATTCGGTGCCGAAGCCCAGCGCCTCGGGTGCCAGGCCGTAGCGTTGCGCCCATTCCGGCCAGGCCTGCGGGCGCGAGCGGGTATGCAGCAAGGCGTGGTCGAGCAGGGCGGTCGCCGCGCTGCCATCGAGCCGGGTGGCCGATGCCAGCTGCGGGCTCAGCACCGGGCCGATCCACTCCACGCCCAGCTCGTGCACCTGCCACTCGCCTGGCCACGGCGGGGTGTCCAGCAGCAAGGCCGCATCCAGGCCATCCAGGTCCGGACCGGGCGCCTGTTCATTGGCCGACAAATGCAGGCGCAGCTGCGGCAGATCCCGCTGCAGCCTGCCCAGCCGCGGGATGACCCAGCGCGCGAGCAGGCTGCCGGAGCAGCCCAGCACCAGCGGCGCCTCGCTGGTGGGGCGCCGCAACGCTGCCCAGGTGTCGCCGATCAGCGCAAAGCCTTCGCCGGTGGCATCACGCAGCCTGGCGCCGGCAGGCGTGAGCACCAGGCCGCGGCCCTGGCGGGTGAACAGCGCCGTGCCCAGCGCCTGTTCCAGCGAGCGCACGTGCCGGCTGATGGCGCCATGGGTCACGTGCAGCTCCTGCGCGGCCCGGCTGACGCTCTGCAGACGTGCGGCGGATTCGAACGCGCGCAGCGCTGCCAGCGGCGGAAGCAGTGTGCTCATATGTGAGTCCAGATCACAGGTTGCGGCAATCTTATCGATTTATCGCACGCCGTGGCTGCGCTACAGTAATGCCTCATGTACGACCGCATCGCTGCAGAGGATTCCCATGTCGGTCCAGCCCATCAGTGACTTTTACGCCTATCCGGACGCTGCCGGCCATTTCGGCAAGTTCGGTGGCCGGTTTGTCGCCGAGACCTTGATCGGCCCCTTGCAGGAGCTGTCTGCCGCCTACGACCAGGCGCGCCAGGATCCGGCCTTCATTGCCGAATACGACAAGGATCTCAAGCACTACGTCGGCCGGCCCAGCCCGATCTATCACGCCGAGCGCCTGAGCCGCGAAGTGGGCGGCGCGCAGATCCTGCTCAAGCGCGAAGACCTCAACCACACCGGCGCGCACAAGATCAACAACACCATCGGCCAGGCCTTGCTGGCCAGCCGCATGGGCAAGACCCGCATCATTGCCGAGACCGGCGCCGGCCAGCATGGCGTGGCCAGCGCCACGGTGGCCGCGCGGCTGGGCCTGGAATGTGTGGTCTACATGGGTGCCACCGACATCGAGCGGCAGAAGATCAACGTCTACCGCATGAAGCTGCTCGGTGCGACCGTGATACCGGTGACCTCCGGCTCGGCCACGCTCAAGGACGCGCTCAACGAAGCGATGCGCGACTGGGTCACCAACGTGCAGGACACCTTCTACATCATCGGCACCGTGGCCGGCCCGGATCCGTATCCGCGCATGGTGCGCGACTTCAACGCGATTGTCGGCCGCGAAGCGCGCGCGCAGATGCTGGAAGATTTCGGCCGCCTGCCGGATGCGCTCAGCGCCTGCGTCGGCGGCGGCAGCAATGCGATCGGCCTGTTCCATGCCTTCCTCAACGACCCAGGTGTCAAGATCTACGGCGCCGAAGCGGCCGGCGACGGCATCGCAACCGGCCGTCATGCGGCGTCGATCGCGGCCGGGCGCCCCGGCGTCCTGCACGGCAATCGCACCTATGTGATCTGCGACGACGATGGCCAGATCACCGAAACCCATTCGATTTCTGCCGGCCTGGATTACCCGGGCGTGGGCCCGGAGCATTCGTTCCTGTCCGACAGCGGGCGTGCGGTCTACCAGGGCATCACCGACGACGAAGCGATGGCCGCCTTCCATCTGCTGGCGCATACCGAAGGCATCCTGGCCGCACTCGAATCCAGCCATGCAGTGGCGCAGTCGATCAAGCTCGCGCGCGAGATGCCCAAGGACGCGCTGATCCTGTGCAACCTGTCCGGCAGGGGCGACAAGGACGTGCACACCATCGCCGCACGCGAAGGTGTGCAGGTCTGATGCCGCTGCGGCGCGTCACCGTGACCGCGCTAGCCGACCAGCCAGGCGAACAGGACCTGCTGTTCGCCTGGCTCGACCGCTGGGCGCCGCAGATCCGCACATGTTCGGAAAACAGCGGCTGCGGCTGCTGCCTGGACAGTTTCGACCTTGAGGTCGAGGCCCAGGCATTGACCGAATTGCCGGCCACGATGTACCAGGACATCCATTGAGGCGGTCGCACCGCCTCTAACAATTGCAAGGTCTTTCAATGCGTCGTATCGACGAAACCTTCCAGCGTCTGCGTGCCGATGGCCGCAAGGCGCTCATCCCCTTCATCACCGCCGGCGATCCGTCGCTGGAAGCCACCGTGCCGGTGATGCATGCGCTGGTGCGCGCCGGTGCCGATGTCATCGAACTCGGCGTGCCGTTTTCCGACCCGATGGCCGACGGCCCCACCATCCAGCGCAGCTCCGAGCGCGCGCTGGGCCGTGGTGCCGGCCTGGCCTATGTGCTGGAAGCGGTGCACGAGTTCCGCCGTGAGGACGCCACCACGCCGGTGGTGCTGATGGGCTACCTCAACCCGATCGAGATCCACGGCCCCCGGCGCTTCGCCGAAGCCGCCGTCGCTGCCGGCGTGGATGGCCTGCTCCTGGTCGATCTGCCGCCCGAAGAGGCGGATGAGACCCGCGCGATCTTCACCGAGGTCGGCCTGGCGCTGATTGCGCTGGCGTCGCCGACCACCAGCGAGCAGCGCCTGGACATGCTGTGCAGCAGCGCCCAGGGCTATCTGTACTACGTCAGCTTCGCCGGCGTCACCGGCGCCTCGAACCTGCTCGACACCCATGCCGCCAGCGACCGCCTGCGCCAGCTGCGCCGGCGTGCCGGCGCCCCGGTGGTGGCCGGTTTCGGCATCAAGGACGCCGCCAGCGCCGCCGCCATGGCCGTCGACGCCGACGGCGTGGTGGTCGGCAGCGCGCTGGTCGCCGCGCTGGCCGAAGCCACCGATGTCCGCAGTGCCCGCGAACGCGCCGAGGCTTTCCTGGCCCCGCTGCGGCAGGCGCTCGACCAGGCCTGACACCACAGCCTCTCTGCGCCTGCGGGCGAGAAGGGTACACCCGGCGCGCCACCGGCACGCCAGCCTTGGGGCCGCCGCGCGGCAAGCGCGGGCCGGGCCACCCGGGCCCGCATTTAGCCTGCGCGCTACCTCGGCTTTCCCGCAGCGCGTTAGACTGTCGCCCCTCTGCGGCCCACATGGCCGCCCTGCATGGATTGTCATACACGCATGAGCTGGCTCAGCAAATTGATGCCCTCCGGCATCCGCACCGAGAACACCCCGGCCAAGAAGCGCAGCGTCCCCGAGGGGCTGTGGGAGAAGTGCAGCAACTGCGGCAGCGCGCTGTACGGCCCCGAGCTCGAGGAGAACCTCGAGGTGTGTCCGAAGTGCGACCACCACATGGCGATCCGCGCGCGTGCGCGCCTGAACTCGCTGTTCGATCCCGACACCGCGACCACCGAGATCGCCGCCCAGCTGGGCCCGGTCGACGTGCTCAAGTTCAAGGACCAGAAGCGCTATGGCGAGCGCATCAAGGCCAGCCAGAAGAGCAGCGGCGAGTACGACGCGCTGATCGCCATGCGCGGCACGCTCAAGGGCAACCCGCTGGTCGCCGCCGCATTCGACTTCGCCTTCATGGGCGGCTCGATGGGCTCGGTGGTCGGCGAGCGCTTCGCGCGTGCGGCCGAAGTGGCGCTGGAAGTCGGCTGCCCGTTCGTGTGCTTCTCCGCCAGCGGCGGGGCGCGCATGCAGGAAGGCCTGTTCTCGCTGATGCAGATGGCCAAGACCTCCGCGGCACTCGGGCGCCTGCGGGAAGCCGGCCTGCCGTACATCTCGGTGCTGACCCATCCCACCACCGGTGGCGTGTCGGCCTCGTTCGCGATGCTGGGCGACATCAATATCGCCGAGCCGCATGCGTTGATCGGCTTCGCCGGCCCGCGCGTGATCGAGCAGACCGTGCGCGAGACCCTGCCGGAAGGCTTCCAGCGGTCGGAGTTCCTGCTCGACCACGGCGCCATCGACCAGATCTGCGACCGCCGCGACATGCGCGACCGCATCGCCGATCTGACCGCGATGATGATGCGTCAGCCGCATCCGCAGGACGCGGCCGCATGAGGCCAGTGGTTGCGCGCTGGCGCGACACCGTCGCACGCGCCGCTGCGCGTGCGTCCACCCGTAGGCAGGAACACCGCAACGCATGAGCAGTCGCAAGTATTTTGGAACCGACGGCATCCGTGGCCGGGTCGGGCAGGGCGTGATCTCGGCCGATTTCGTGCTGCGGCTGGGCAATGCGCTCGGTCGGGTGCTGACCCAGGGCCGCAGCAAGCGTCCGCTGGTGCTGATCGGCAAGGACACGCGGATTTCCGGTTACATGTTCGAAGCCGCATTGGAAGCCGGCCTGGTCGCCGCCGGCGCCGACGTGCAGCTGATCGGCCCGATGCCGACCCCGGCCATCGCCTTCCTGACCAATACGCTGCGCGCCGATGCCGGCGTGGTGATCAGCGCCTCGCACAATCCGCATTACGACAACGGCATCAAGTTCTTCTCCGCCGAAGGCGAGAAGCTCGACGACGCCACCGAAGCGGCGATCGAGGCCGCGCTGGACGAGCCGTTCCACACCGTGGAATCGGAGCGCCTGGGCAAGGCGATCCGCACCCGTGATGCGATCGGCCGTTACATCGAATTCTGCAAGGCCAGCGTGGCGCGCGGGTTCACCCTGCACGGCCTGAAGATGGTGCTGGACTGCGCGCACGGGGCGACCTATCACATTGCGCCGATGCTGTTCCGCGAGCTGGGTGCGGACGTGGTCGTCATCGGCGCCGCGCCCGACGGGCTCAATATCAATGCCGGTGTCGGCTCCACCCATATCGACAATCTCGCCGCCAAGGTGCGCGAGAGCGGCGCGCAGCTGGGCATCGCCTTCGACGGCGATGGCGACCGCGTGCTGATGGCCGACGACCAGGGCAACCCGGTCGATGGCGACGACCTGCTCTACCTGCTCGCGTGCTCCTGGCAGGCCAGCGGCCGGCTCACCGGCACCGTGGTCGGCACCTTGATGACCAACTACGGCCTGGAACAGGCGCTGGCTGCACGGAGCATCCCGTTCCAGCGCGCCAAGGTCGGCGACCGCTATGTGCACCAGGCGCTGGTCGAAGGCGGCGGCACGCTGGGTGGCGAAACCTCCGGCCATCTGCTGTGCCTGGATCGCGCCACCACCGGCGATGGCATCGTCAGTGCGCTGCAGGTGCTCGAGGCCCTGGGCCGCGATGGGCAGAGCCTGCGCCAGGCCCTGAGCAGCCTGAGCAAGGTGCCGCAGAAGACCGTCAACGTGCGGCTGGATGGCGGGGCGGCCAAGGCGATCGTGGAGGCCGCCGGCGTGCAGCAGGCACTGCAGCAGGCGCAGGCCGCCGTGCATGGCCGGGGACGTGCGTTCCTGCGTCCGTCCGGCACCGAGCCGGTGGTGCGCGTGACCGTGGAAGCCGACGACGCCGGCCTGATGCAGGACACGCTCGACCGTCTCTCCGGGGCCGTGCGTGACGCGGCGTGAGTCGCTGATCATTGCTGTGTGCGTGGTCTTTGCCAAGGCCGCGACGTTCTACCTGTTGTATCGCCTGCTGTCCTGAGCGGCAGGCCTTCCTTTCGACTTCCCGACTTCAACTGCAGATATCCGTATGAGCGCCCGCATCCCGACCCTGGACATCACCCGTTTCGACAGCGACCGCGACGCTTTCGTCGCCGAGCTCGGCGCGGCCTATCGGCAGTGGGGCTTTGCCGGCATCCGCAACCACGGCATCGCGCAGGCCGACATCGACGCGGCGTACGAGGTGTTCAAGGCGTTCTTTGCGCTGCCCGAAGAGGTCAAGCGTCGCTACCACGTGGAAGGCAGCGGCGGTGCGCGCGGCTATACCGCGTTCGGCGTGGAAACCGCCAAGGATTCCAAGCATTTCGATCTGAAGGAGTTCTGGCATATCGGCCGCGAAATCCCGGACGATTCGCCTTACCGCGCGGTGATGGCGCCGAATCTGTGGCCGGAAGAGGTGCCCGGGTTCCGTGAGCGCGGCTATCGCCTGTACCAGCAGCTGGATCACCTGGGCTCACGCGTGCTGTCGGCATTGGCGCTGCATATCGGCCTGCCGCAGGAGTATTTCGTCGACAAGACCAACAACGGCAACTCGATCCTGCGGCCGATCCACTACCCGCCGATCACCAGCGACGACATTCCCAACGTGCGTGCCGGCGCGCATGGCGACATCAATTTCATCACCTTGCTGGTCGGTGCCAGCGCGGCCGGGCTGGAAGTGCGCTCCAACGATGGCGAGTGGGTGCCATTCACTGCCGACGCCGACACCATCGTGGTCAACATCGGCGACATGCTGCAACGCCTGACCAACCACGTGTATCCGTCCACCATCCATCGCGTGGTCAATCCGCCGGGCGAGCAGGCACGCAAGCCGCGCTATTCGGTGCCGTTCTTCCTGCATCCCAATCCGGATTTCCTGATCGACGTGCTGCCGTCGTGCATCACCGCCGACAATCCGAGCAGGTATCCCGAGCCGATCACCGCGCACGGGTTTCTGGAAGAGCGTCTGCGCGAAATCAAGTTGAAGTAGGCCGTTCGCGGCCAGGACGCGCAGGCGATCGCTGCGCTCGCAGCATCGGCAATGACCGCCGGCACAGTTTGATTCATGAAAGCGTGCTCGCGTCCGATTAAAGCTTGCATTCACCTGAGCCGATAACCCAGTCTGATCGCTAGCGCGACGTCGGACTCGCCTGGCGCCCGCTGCTGAGTGCACTAGCTTGGGGGGCGCATGCGGATGCAGTGGTTCAAACGGATCGGCCCGGTTTGCGGGGTGCTGGCGTACTGCGCCGCAAGCTGCGCATTGGCAACGCCGCTCAGCGTGACCGTCGTCGATGCCAACGGCATGCTGGTCGATGCGGTGGTGAGCCTGGAGCCGGCACGTCCGGTTGCCGCCGGCGCGCCCCGGACCGTGGAGATGGACCAGGTCAATTCGCAGTTCGTGCCCGCCGTGCTGGCGGTGCGCACCGGCACCCTGGTGCGGTTTCCCAACAACGACCAGATTCGCCATCAGGTCTATTCGTTCTCCCCCGCCAAGCGCTTCGAATTGCCGCTGTTCCAGGGCAGCACCGCCGCACCGGTGCGCTTCGACCAGGCCGGTCTGGTGACGGTGGGCTGCAATATCCACGACTGGATGCTGGGCTATATCCTGGTGGTGGACACGCCGTATTTCGGCAAGACCGGCAGCGACGGCCGCGTGCAGCTGGATGCGCCGGCAGGCAACTACACGCTTCGGGTCTGGCATCCACGCATCAAGGGCGCCGCGCTCACCGAGCCGGTGGCACTTGCGCGCCAGGCCATGCAACGGCGCGTGACCCTGCAGACCACCGGCGCCGCGCCCGTGGTCGCGCCACCGGATGCGCGCGTGCGCGCGCTG
This sequence comes from Xanthomonas sp. CPBF 426, assembly GCF_903989465.1. Lineage (NCBI taxonomy): Bacteria > Pseudomonadati > Pseudomonadota > Gammaproteobacteria > Lysobacterales > Lysobacteraceae > Xanthomonas > Xanthomonas sp. CPBF 426. The sequence goes on along the minus strand of NZ_LR861805.1, from coordinate 2,971,859 downwards.
CAGGACAAGTTCCGTCGCGCCGACCCGAAGACGCCGAAGCCATGAAGGCCATGCGCCTGCATACCCGGATCGCGGCCTTGTTGGTGCTGGTCGTGCTCGCCACGCAGGCACTGACCTTCATTGCGGTGCAGGTCGCCACCGAGCGCAGCGTCAAGGCGCAACTGGGCGAAGAACTGCAGATCGGCGAACGCGTCTGGCAACGCATCAATCTGCGCCGCGACGAGCAACTGATGCAGTCGGCCTCGGTGCTGGCCGACGACTTCGGCTTTCGCGCGGCCGTGGCCAGTGGCGATGTGCCGACCATGCAATCGGCATTGCGCAATCACGCTGCGCGCATGTCGGCGCAGACCGCGCTGCTGTTGTCCCCGGACGGGGAGTTTCTGACCGGGCTCGCCGACCTGCCGCAAGCCGAACAGCTGCGCGCCGTGCAGACCCTGTTGCAGCAGGCGCAGCGCGATGGGCGTGCGGTCGGCGTGGTGGCCTTGGACAGCCGCATCGTGCGGCTGGCGGTGGTGCAGGTGCTGGCACCGAGCCGGGTGGGCTGGATCGCGATCGGCAATGAATCCGGCGACGGCCTGGCGCAGGATTTCCGTTCCACCACCGGGCTGGATGCGACCTTCTTCACCGATGGCCCGCCGGTGCGCGTGCTGGCCTCCACCCTGGAGCCGGCCGCGCGTGCAGAGTTCGCGCAGCAGTTGCCGGCCGCCGAACGCGCGCAGGGCGCAGCGGTCGCCTTGACCCTGGCCCAGTCGCGCTACCTGGTCAAACTGCAGTCGATCCAGGGCGACAGCCATGTGCGGGTTGCGCTGCAGGCCTCGCTGGATCGCGCGGTGGCGCCCTATCGCGTGCTCAAGTTGCGCATCCTGCTGCTGGCGGGTCTGGCCACGGCTGCGGCGCTGGGCGTGGCGATCTTCCTGGCGCGCAGCGTCAGCAGGCCGGTCGCGCAGCTGGTACAGGCCGCACGGCGCATCCAGCGCGGCGATTACCACACCGCGGTCGAAGTGCCATCCGGGCGCGAACTGGCCGAGTTGGCCGACAGCTTCGGGCGCATGCAGCAGCAGATTGCCAGTCGCGAGCAGCACATCCTGCATCAGGCGCGCCACGATGCCTTGACCGGTCTGCCCAATCGCATCTGCTTGCTGGAGCGGCTGAAGGACGTGGTGGAGCAGGCCGTGGCGTCCGGCGGCACCGCCGCGGTGCTGATCCTGGATCTGGAACGCTTCAAGGAACTCAACGACAGCCTGGGCCACGATTTCGCCGACCAGGTCCTGGTCGAGGTGGGCCGCCGTCTTGCCGACGTGGTGCAGGAACCCAATCTGGTCGGGCGGCTGGGTAGCGACGAATTCATGGTGGTGGTGGCGCAGACCGACGCCGCCACCGTGCAACAGGATGCACAGCGCTTGCTGCTGCAGCTGCGCCGCCCGCTGGCGCTGCCGCAGGCGCGGATCCAGCTGGAAGCCAGCATCGGCATCGCCCTGATCCCCGAACACGGCGCCGACCCGGACACCTTGCTGCGGCGCGCCGACATTGCCCGTCGCCAGGGCGGCAATGTCACCACCATCGGTGCCAGCGTGTATCGCCTGGGCCAGGACGAGCAGCATCTGCGCCGGCTGCGCCTGACCGGCGATCTGCGCCAGGCCGTCGGAGGCAACGAGCTGACCCTGCGCTTTCAGCCCAAGATCTGCCTGCGCAACGATCGCGTCGAGCAGGTGGAGGTGCTGGTGCGCTGGCACCATCCGGTGCTCGGGGCGATCGGCCCGGACGAATTCATTCCACTGGCCGAGCACTCCGGCGTGATCCACCCCTTGACCCGCTTCGTGCTGGACGAGGCGCTGCGCTGCCAGGCGCAGTGGCGCCGGCAGGGCCTGGAGCTGGGCATGGCAATCAATCTTTCCGCGCTGGACCTGTCCGACCCCGGCTTGCCGGATTACGTACGTGGCCGTCTGGAGCATCACGCGGTGCCGGCGCAGTCGGTCACGCTGGAGCTGACCGAAAGCGCCTTGATGCGCGATGTCGAATCCGCGCTGCACATGCTGCATCAGCTGCGCAGCGTCGGCGTGCGGCTGTCCATCGACGACTTCGGCACCGGCTATTCCTCGTTGGCGCAGCTCAAGCGCATGCCGGTGGACGAATTGAAGATCGACAAGAGCTTCGTCATGCAGCTGGCCGAAGGCACGGACGATGCGTTCATCGTGCGCAGCACCATCGATCTCGGGCATAACCTGGGCTTGAGCGTGATCGCCGAAGGCGTGGAAAACGCCACGTCCCTGGGGCTGCTGCGCGGTTACGGCTGCGACATGGTGCAAGGCTATCTGTACGCGCCGCCGTTGGAAGAGGTGCCGCTGGTCGCCTGGTGCCTGCGCCAACTCGATACGACGCCGGCAGCGCAGGCAGGAGTGCATCGATGACCAGGTGGCGGCGCACGCTGCTGGCTGCGGCACTGGCCGGGCTGGCCATCGCGCCCGCGTCGGTGATCGCGGGTGATGGGCGTCTGCTCGCCACCGGCGGCGTGTCGATGATCGAAGGCAGCAGCGGGGGCGGCATCGTGCCGTGGGCCACGCTGTCGGGCTACGGCACCCGCGACGAACTCGGCACCGTCCTGTTTGCCACGCACGTGGACAGCGGCGATTACCGGCTCGACGTGCAGGGTGCCGCGCTGACGGTCGGCAACCGGCTGGAACTGTCGCTGGCGCGGCAGCGGCTGGATCTGGGCGCCCTGCAGGACCGGCTGGGCCTGCCATGGAATGCGCTCGGCCAGGACGTGTTCGGCGCCAAGCTGCGGGTCTATGGCGATCTGGTCTACGGGCATGCGCCACAGGTCAGTGTGGGCGTGCAGTACAAACGCCTGCGCGATGGCACGCTGCCGCTGGCGATCGGCGCGCGCGACGATCACGGCACCGATGTGTATGTCAGCGCCAGCCGTTTGTTGCTGCAGGGCGCGGGCGGCTACCAGTTGCTGCTCAACGGCACGCTGCGCGCAACCCGCGCCAATCAGACCGGCTTGCTCGGTTTCGGCGGCGATCGTCGCAACAGCTATCGGCTGGTCGGCGAGGCCAGCGCCGCCGTCGTGCTGTCGCCAGCATGGGTGGTCGGCGTGGAGTACCGCGACAAACCCGATAACCTCGGCTTCGCCCGCGAGCAGGCATGGGCCGATGGATTCGTGGCCTGGTTTCCCAGCAAGCATGTGTCCCTGACCGCGGCATGGGCCGAGCTTGGCGACATCGCCACGCTCGCCGACCAGCGCGGCCTCTATCTATCCCTGCAGGTGGCGTTGTGATGAATCGACGGCTGCGCTGGTCCTTGCTGGGCGTGCTGGCGCTGATGGGCGCCTGCGCCACCACGCAACCGCGCCCCACGCTCTATGACGAACTCGGCGGACAGGCCGGCATCGAGGCGCTGGTGGAAACCATGCTGTCGCGCATCGCCGACGATCCACGCATCGTCGACACCTTCGCGCGCGTCAACATCGTGATGCTCAACGAGCGGCTGGTGCAGAAGTTCTGCCATGTCGCCGATGGCCCGTGCCCGGATACCGCCAAGTCGATGCAGCAGGCGCACGCGCACCTGGTCATTCGCGAAGGCGACTTCAACGCGCTGGTGGAGGACCTGAACTGGGCGATGGATCAGCGCAGGATTCCACGCCGCACGCAGAACCGGTTGCTGGCACGGCTGGCGGCCATGCATGGCGACATCGTCAATCACTGACGGCATCACACACCGGCCGCGCGTAGCGCTGGACGCGACGCCGCAGCGGATGTGCAGCCGCCTCACCGCAACGGCCGTACCCGATGCGATCCGCGCGCCATCACGCGCAATGCAAGCGCATGCGGCAACACGCGCAACACCGCACCGACCAGGCGATAGCGCCAGCCCGGCACGGCCAGCACCTGGCCACGTTCTAGTGCGGCAATGCCGTACTCGGCCACGTCGTCGGCTTGCAGCCAGGCCCAGCGGGGCAGGGTGGACATCGCCTCGCGGGTGCCGGTGACATCGTGAAATTCCGACCAGGCAAAGCCGGGGCACAGCGCGCAGACCTTGACCGCGCAGTCGGCATTTTCCAGCGACAGCGATTCGCTGAAGCGCAGCAGGAAACTCTTGCTGGCCGCGTACAGCGTCTGCCCATCGGCACCCGGCGTCAGTGCGGCGAACGAGGCCACGTTGAGGATGCGGCCCTGGCCGCTGGCACGAATCATCGGCAACAACCGCCAGGTTAGCTCGCATACCGCGGCCACCATCACCTGCAGGAAGCGTGCATGCGTGGCCCAGTCGTTGCGCAGATAGCGGTCCGGCACGCCGTAGCCGGCATTGTTGACCAGGGTGCCCACCGTCCAGCCATTGCGCTGGATCTGCGCAACCAGTGCTTCGGCCGCGTCGGCATCGCCCAGATCGGCCGGCAGGACTTCGACCTGCACCAACGGCCGCAACTCCTCGGCCAACGCCTGCAGCCGATCCACCCGGCGCGCGGTCAGGATCAGCGGCACGCCGCGCCTTGCGTAAGCGCGCGCAATCTCGCGGCCGATGCCGCTGGAGGCGCCGGTGACCAATGCAAAGACAGGCGAAACGGACATGACAGGTTCCTGTTGAAGGAGGGAGGAGACAGGCAATGGACAGAAGTGTGCCGGCTGCCGACAGGGCATGGGCTATTCTGTCGCCTGTCTTCCACTCAGGAACCTGCGCCTGATGCGTCGAAAGATCGTTGCCGGAAATTGGAAGCTGCATGGCAGCCGCGCCTTCGCCACCGAACTGGTGGCCCGGATCGCCGCGCACATGCCCCTGGAGGGTGTCGATGTCGTCATCCTGCCGCCCCTGCCTTACCTCGGCGATCTGATCGAGGATTTCGAGGAGCACCACCTGTGTTTCGGTGCCCAGGACGTCAGCAGTAACGAGAAGGGCGCCTATACCGGTGAAGTCTCGGCCACCATGCTGGTCGATGTCGGCGCCGAATACGGGCTGGTCGGCCATTCCGAACGGCGTCAGTACCATCGTGAGAGCAGCGAGCTGGTGGCGCGCAAATTCGCCGCCGCCGTGCACGCCGGGCTGATCCCGGTGCTGTGCGTGGGCGAGTCGCTGGAACAGCGTGAAGCCAAGCAGACCGAAGCGGTGCTGCGCGCCCAGCTCGAACCGGTGCTGGCGCTGGTGGGCAGCGCAGGCTTTGCCCGTGCCGTGCTCGCCTACGAGCCGATCTGGGCCATCGGCACCGGTCGCACCGCCAGCCCGGCGCAGGCGCAGGCGGTCCATGCCTTCCTGCGTGGCGAAGTCGCGAAGGCGGATGCTAGAATCGCCGATTCTCTGTCCATCCTGTACGGGGGCAGTGTCAAGCCCGATAACGCCGGCGAGCTGTTTGCGCAGCCCGACGTCGATGGCGGGCTGGTCGGAGGCGCCTCGCTGGTCGCCGAGGATTTCCTGGCCATCGCCCGTGCGGCGGCCGCTTGTTAACCCATTAAGTTTTGTCCGGGGACGGATTTCGAAATGCTGATGTTGATCCTCAATGTGGTCTACGTGCTGGTCGCGCTGGCGATGATTGCGCTGATCCTGATGCAGCGCGGTGCGGGTGCGGCAGTTGGTTCCGGCTTCGGTGCCGGCGCCTCGGGCACCGTGTTCGGCTCGCAGGGCGCGTCGAACTTTCTGTCCAAGTCGACCAAGTGGCTGGCGGTGGTGTTCTTCAGCATCAGTCTGTTCATGGCGTGGTACGCCACCCACGGCGCACGCCCGACCGACCAGAACCTGGGTGTGATGTCGCAGTCGGCCACCCCGGCGCCTGCCGCCGCAGGCGAGCTGACTCAGCCGTTGCCGCAGGCACCGGCCGCCGGCGCAGTTCCGACCGCCCCGTCGCAGCCGGCGCCTGCCGCTACTCCAGCTACGGCGCCTGCGCAGTCCGCACCGGTGCAGCAAGCGCCTGCGGCACGCGAAGAAAACGCTTCAGAACCAGCACAAAAACGCTGAAGCCGGTTACAATACGCTGCGCACTGGGATGCCCAGCGGCGCAACGTATGCCCAGGTGGCGGAATTGGTAGACGCACTACCTTGAGGTGGTAGCGACTTAGGTCGTAGGGGTTCGAGTCCCCTCTTGGGCACCATTGTTTGGCTGCAGTTCCTGCGCATTGCCTGTCGCGCGCGGGGTCTGCCTATACCCCATGCCGGCACGCGGCGCGTGCGGGCAGAGGCAAGAGAGAATCGCTGTGCTGGCCGAATATTTGCCGAGTCTGCTGTTTCTGATCGTCGCCACCGGTATCGGCATCGTGCTGATGCTGATCGGTCGATTCCTCGCACCGCGTACCCCGGATGCGCGCAAGCTCTCGCCTTACGAGTGCGGCTTCGAAGCCTTCGAAGACGCGCGCATGAAGTTCGACGTGCGCTACTACCTGATCGCGATCCAGTTCATCGTGTTCGATCTGGAAATCATCTTCATCGTGCCGTGGACACAGGTGTTCATGGAGATCGGCGCACGTTCGCTGGTCACCATGGGCCTGTTCGTCGGCATGTTGTTCCTCGGCTTTATCTACGTGTGGAAGAAGGGAGCGCTGGAATGGGAGTGATTCAGACCCTGGATCGTCTGATGACCAACCCGATGCCGGAAGGCCGGGTGGAAGACATCCTGCGCCCGGAAGGCGAAAACCCGCTGCTCGAGAAGGGCTACGTGACCACCAGTGTCGATGCGCTGCTGAACTGGGCGCGCACCGGCTCGATGTGGCCGATGACCTTCGGTTTGGCCTGCTGCGCGGTCGAGATGATGCATGCCGGTGCGGCGCGCCTGGATCTGGACCGCTACGGCGTGGTGTTCCGTCCGTCGCCGCGCCAGTCCGACGTGATGATCGTGGCCGGCACGCTGGTCAACAAGATGGCCCCGGCGCTGCGCAAGGTCTACGACCAGATGCCGGATCCGAAGTGGGTCATCTCGATGGGTAGCTGCGCCAATGGCGGCGGCTACTATCATTATTCGTATTCGGTGGTGCGCGGTTGCGATCGCATCGTGCCGGTGGACATCTACGTCCCCGGTTGCCCGCCGACCGCCGAGGCGCTGGTTTACGGCATCCTGCAGCTGCAGAAGAAGATCTGGCGTACCCAGACCATCGCGCGCTGACACCCGTCTTCTTCTACTGAGAGCAGCCAAGCCCCCATGGCAGAGCAAGCATCCTCCTTCACTGACCGACTTGCGGCACGTTTCGCCGGTGCGCAGATCGCCGTGGCATTGCCGCGCGGCGAAGTGACGCTGGAAGTCGCTGCGGCCGATTGGCACGCCACCTGCCTGGCCCTGCGCGACGAGCTCGGTTTCGAGCAGCTGAGCGATCTGTGCGGCGTCGATTACCTGGGCTACGGCAGCGACGAGTGGGATACCGCCGACGTGTCGTCGCAGGGCTTCAGCCGCGGCGTCGAAGGCAAGGCCGTCGGCCGTTTCGCCTGGGGTGAATTTCCCAGCCAGGAAAGTTCCGACGGCGCACGTCCGCAGCACATGCCCAAGCAGCGTTTTGCGGTGGTGGCGCAGCTGATCTCCTACCAGCACAACCAGCGTCTGCGCGTGCGTTGCTACGCACCGGACGAGCAGGTGCCGGTGGTGGCATCGCTGACCGACATCTGGCCTGGCGTGAACTGGTTCGAGCGCGAAGCCTTCGACCTGTTCGGCATCGTCTTCGACGGCCACCCGGACCTGCGCCGCATCCTGACCGACTACGGATTTGTCGGCCATCCGTTCCGCAAGGATTTCCCGCTGATCGGCAACGTGGAAGTGCGTTACGACGACGAGCGCAAGCGTGTCGTGTACGAGCCGGTGACCTCGGTCGAGCCGCGCGTCGGTGTGCCGCGCGTGATCCGCGACGATGCCCGTTATGAGACTGCCGCTGGTGAAGTGGGCAAGTCGGAGACCGCCAAGTGAGTGAGTTCCGCCAGGCAACCGATGCCTTCGCGAGCAATCCTGTCGAAAGCAAGCAGGAAATCCGCAACTACACGATGAACTTCGGCCCGCAGCATCCTGCGGCGCACGGCGTGCTGCGCCTGATCCTGGAAATGGACGGCGAGACCGTGGTGCGTGCCGATCCGCATATCGGCCTGCTGCACCGTGGCACCGAGAAGCTGGCCGAGTCCAAGCCGTTCAACCAGTCGGTTCCGTACATGGACCGACTGGATTACGTGTCGATGATGTGCAACGAGCACGCCTATGTGCGTGCGATCGAATCCTTGATGGGGATCGAGGTGCCCGAGCGCGCGCACTACATCCGCACCATGTTCGACGAGATCACCCGCATCAAGAACCACCTGATGTGGGTGGGGTCCAACGCGCTCGATCTAGGCGCGATGGCGGTGATGCTGTATGCGTTCCGCGAGCGCGAAGAATTGATGGACGTCTACGAGGCGGTCAGTGGCGCGCGCATGCACGCTGCCTACTACCGTCCCGGTGGCGTGTATCGCGATCTGCCCGATCGCATGCCCAAGTACAAGGAATCCCGCTGGCACAAAGGCGGGGCACTGAAGAAGCTCAATGCAGCGCGCGAAGGCTCGATGCTGGACTTCCTCGAGGATTTCACCAATACGTTCCCGTCGCGTGTGGACGAGTACGAGACGCTGCTGACCGACAACCGGATCTGGAAGCAGCGTACCGTCGACGTCGGCATCATCAGCCCCGACCTGGCGCGTGCCTGGGGCATGACCGGTCCGATGCTGCGTGGCTCGGGTATCGAGTGGGACCTGCGCAAGAAGCAGCCCTACGCCAAGTACGACGCGGTGGAGTTCGACGTGCCGGTCGGCACCAACGGCGATTGCTATGACCGCTATCTGGTGCGCGTGGCCGAGATGCGCGAATCCAACCGCATCATCAAGCAGTGCGTGAAGTGGCTGAAGGCCAATCCGGGCCCGGTCATGGTCACCAATTTCAAGGTCGCTCCGCCAAGCCGCGAAGGCATGAAGGACGATATGGAAGCGCTGATCCATCACTTCAAGCTGTTCAGTGAAGGCTACTGCGTGCCAGCCGGCGAAACCTACTGCGCGGTGGAAGCGCCCAAGGGCGAGTTCGGCTGCTACCTGATGTCCGATGGCGCCAACAAGCCGTTCCGCGTGCACCTGCGCGCACCGGGCTTTGCGCATCTGTCGTCCATGGACGCGGTGGTGCGTGGCTATCTGCTGGCCGACGTCGTGGCGATGATCGGTACTTACGATTTGGTTTTCGGTGAGGTTGACCGATGAAGGCGACGGGTAATTTCGAAGCGGCGCGCGACGTCGATCCGCAGGTGGTGCTGAGCGACAAGACGCGCGCGCACATCGATCATTGGTTGAGCAAGTTCCCGCCCGATCGCAAGCGTTCGGCCGTGCTGCAGGGCCTGCATGCTGCGCAGGAGCAGAACCAGGGCTGGCTGACCGACGAGCTGATCGTGGGCGTGGCCAAGTATCTCGACCTGCCGCCGGTGTGGGCCTATGAGGTCGCCAGCTTCTACTCGATGTTCGAGACCGAAAAGGTCGGCCGCCACAACGTGGCGTTCTGCACCAACATCAGCTGCTGGCTCAATGGCGCCGAAGATCTGCTGGCGCATGCGGAAAAGAAGCTGGGTTGCAAGCTGGGGCAGTCGACGGCCGATGGCCGCGTCTACCTCAAGCGCGAAGAAGAGTGCCTGGCGGCCTGCTCCGCGGCGCCGATGATGGTCATCAATGGCCATTACCACGAGCACCTGACGAAAGAGAAGGTCGACGCGCTGCTGGACGGGCTGGAGTAAGACATGGCACATCATCACGCACCCTCAGGCCCGGTCGGTCCGGCGCCGTTGCCGCATCAGGTCGTCTACACGACGCTGCACTACGACACCCCGTGGTCGTACGAGAGCTATCTGAAGACTGGTGGCTACGCCGCGCTGCGCAAGATCCTCGAAGAGAAGATCGCGCCGGCCGACGTCATCGAGATGGTCAAGGCGTCCAACCTGCGCGGCCGTGGCGGCGCGGGCTTCCCGACCGGCCTGAAGTGGTCGTTCATGCCCAAGGGCACGATGCAGAAGTACATCCTGTGCAACTCGGACGAATCCGAGCCGGGCACCTGCAAGGACCGCGACATCCTGCGCTACAACCCGCACTCGGTGGTGGAGGGCATGGCGATCGCCTGCTACGCCACCGGCTCGACCGTGGGCTACAACTACCTGCGCGGCGAGTTCCACCATGAGCCGTTCGAAAACTTCGAGCTGGCACTGGCCGACGCGTATGCCAACGGCTGGCTGGGCAAGAACATCCTCGGCAGCGGCGTGGATATCGATATCTACGGTGCGCTGGGTGCCGGCGCATACATCTGCGGCGAAGAAACCGCATTGATGGAATCGCTGGAAGGCAAGAAGGGCCAGCCGCGCTACAAGCCGCCGTTCCCGGCGAACTTCGGCCTGTACGGCAAGCCGACCACCATCAACAATACCGAGACCTATGCGTCGGTGCCGGCGATCATTCGCAACGGCCCGGAGTGGTTTCTCGGCTTGAGCAAGACCAAGAACGGCGGCCCGAAGATCTTCTCGGTGTCCGGCTGCGTGCAGAAGGGCGGCAATTTTGAAGTGCCGCTCGGCACCACCTTCGACGAACTGCTGGAAATGGCCGGCGGCCTGCGTCCGGGCCGCAAGCTCAAGGGCGTGGTGCCTGGCGGCGTGTCGATGCCGGTGCTGAAGGCCGACCAGGTTGCCGGGCTGCAGATGGACTACGACACCTTGCGTGCACTGGGCACCGGCCTGGGTTCCGGCGCGATCGTGGTGCTGGATGACAGCGTCTGCTGCGTACGCTTTGCCTGCCGCATCTCGCAGTTCTTCCACAAGGAATCCTGCGGCCAGTGCACCCCGTGCCGCGAAGGCACCGGCTGGATGCATCGGGTGCTGGAGCGCATCGTCGCCGGCAAAGCCACGATGGAAGACCTGCACCAGCTGCGCACGGTTGCCGGCCAGATCGAAGGACACACCATCTGTGCCTTCGGCGAAGCGGCGGCGTGGCCGATTCAGGGCTTCCTGCGCCAGTTCTGGGACGAGTTCGAGTACTACATCGTCAACGGTCGTTCGATCGTCGACACGCACGTCGGAGTGGCCGCATGAGCGCCCAACCAGTGAACCCGAACGTGCCACCGGACCATGTCACCGTCGAGATCGACGGGCAATCCCTGGTGGTGCCGAAGGGCTCGATGATCATCCAGGCGGCCGACAAGGCCGGCATCCCGATCCCGCGCTTCTGCTACCACGAGAAGCTGCCGATCGCCGCGAACTGCCGCATGTGCCTGGTGGACGTCGAAAAATCCCCGAAGCCGTCGCCTGCCTGCGCCACGCCGGTGATGGACGGCATGAAGGTCACCACGCGTAGCGAGAAGGCGCTGAAATACCAGCGCAGCGTGATGGAATTCCTGCTGATCAATCACCCGCTGGACTGCCCGATCTGCGATCAGGGCGGCGAGTGCGAGCTGCAGGACGTCTCGCTCGGCTACGGCCGTTCGGTCAGCCGCTTCAACGAACGCAAGCGCGTGGTGCCGGACGAGGACATCGGTCCGCTGGTCGCCACCGAAATGACCCGCTGCATCCAGTGCACCCGTTGCGTGCGTTTCACCGCGGACATCGCCGGCACCTACGAGCTGGGTGGCATGTATCGCGGCGAGAACCTGCAGATCGGCACCTACGACGGCAAGCCGCTAACCACCGAGATTTCCGGCAACGTCATCGACGTGTGCCCGGTCGGCGCGCTGACCAACAAGGTGTTCCAGTTCCGTGCGCGTCCTTGGGAACTGATGGCGCGCGAGTCGCTCGGCTATCACGATGCGATGGGCTCGAACCTGTTCCTGCACGTGCGTCGCGGCGAAGTGCTGCGCACCGTGCCGCGCGAGAACGAGGCGGTCAACGAGTGCTGGCTGTCCGACCGCGACCGTTATTCGCATCAGGGCCTGTACGCCGAAGACCGCGCGGTCAAGCCGCTGAAGAAGGTCAACGGGCAGTGGACCGAAGTGAGCTGGACCGAAGGTCTGGCTGCCGCGACGCAGATCCTGCGTGACAACGCCGGCGATCAGCTCGGTGTGCTGGTGCATCCGTCCACCTCCAACGAGGAGGGCGCGTTGCTCGCACGTCTTGCCGAAGGCTTGAACAGCGGCAATCTGGATCACCGCCTGCTCAATCGCGATTTTTCCGACGCTGCGGTGGCCGAGCCGTTTGCCACGCCGCTGGCCGAGATCGAGCACGCCGATGTGGTGGTGCTGTTCGGCACCAACGTGCGTCACGAGTTGCCGTTGCTGCATGCGCGCCTGCGCAAGGCCAGCATCCAGAACGGGACGAAGATCCATTCGGTCAATCCGGTCGATTTCGATTTCGCCTTCACCCAGGCAAGCCGTGCGGTCGTTGCGCCGTCGCAGCTGGCTGGCGCGTTGGACGATGCGGCATTGCGCGATGCGGTCAAGGGCGCCACGCGCGCGGTGATCGTGGTCGGCGCACTGGCTGAAAATCATCCGCAGGCTGCTTCGTTGCGTGCTGCCGCACGCGATTTCGCCGCTGCAACCGGTGCCTCGCTGTGCCGGATCCCGCAGGGTGCCAACGCTGTCGGTCTGGTTGCGCAAGGTGTGTTGCCGACCGCGCGCGATGTCGCCGGCATGCTGGCGCAGCCGCGTCAGGCCTATGTGTTGTATGGCATCGAGCCGGGCCTGGATTTCGCCGATGCCGCCGCTGCACGCAGCGCGCTGGCGGGTGCCAAGGTAGTCGCGTTCAGCCAGTTCGCCTGCGCCTCGACGCGCGACGTGGCCGACGTGATCCTGCCGATCGGTGCACTGCCGGAAATCGACGCATCGCTGACCAATCTGGATGGCCGCGTGCAGACCGCACGTGCCGCCGGTCGCCTGCCGGTCGAAGCGCGCGAGGGTTGGCGCGTATTGCGTGCGCTTGGCGGCGAGCTGGGTCTGGCCGGGTTCGAATTCATCGATCTGGTCGGCCTGCGTGCCGGCATGCAGAACCGTCGCGTCAGTCCCGCCGCCTCGGCGCAGCCGGCTGTTAGCGGTGACGGGCTGGAGGTTGCCGCCACCGCTGCGATCTATCGCACCGATGCGGTGGTGCGTCGCGCCGCTGCGCTGCAGTCGCATCCGCTCAATCTCGCCCCGTGTGTGGCGATGCACCCGGAGCAGGCCGCGCAGTTGCAGGTCGGCGCCGGTCAGATGGTCAAGGTCGGCACCGATGCCGGTAAGGCAACGTTGCCGGTGGTGCTGGACAAGCGCGTCGCACCGGGCACGGTGTGGATCGAATCCGGCCATGGCGCAACCGCGCCGCTCGGTGCCGGTCGTGTAACGGTGGTGGCTGCATGAACGAATTGCTGTTGAACCTGGTCGATCCCTTGCACCAGTGGTTTGTCGGCCTGGGCGATGGCGGCATCGTGCTGTGGACCGTATTGAAGATCCTGCTGATCGCCGTGCCGGTGATCGTGTCGGTGGCCTTCTACGTGGTCTGGGAGCGCAAGCTGATCGGCTGGATGCATGTGCGTCACGGGCCGATGTATGTGGGTATGGGCATCTTCCAGGCCTTCGCCGACGTGTTCAAGCTGCTGTTCAAGGAGATCCTGCAGCCGAGCAGCTCGCACAAGGCGATGTTCATCATCGCGCCGCTGCTGACACTGGCACCGGCCTTCGCCGCCTGGTCGGTGGTGCCGTTCGATGCGCAGCTGGTGCTGTCCAATGCCAACGTCGGCCTGCTTTACCTGCTGGCGATGACCTCGTTGGGCGTGTACGGCATCATCCTGGCCGGCTGGGCATCCAACTCCAAGTACGCGTTCCTGGGCGCGATGCGCTCGGCCGCGCAGGTGGTCAGCTACGAAATCGCGATGGGTTTTGCGCTGGTCGGCGTGATGATTGCCTCCGGTAGCGTCAACCTGAGCCAGATCGTATTCGCGCAGGCCGGCAACTCCGGCTTCTTCGACTGGTTCCTGATTCCGCTGTTCCCGTTGTTCATCGTGTACTGGGTGTCGGGCGTTGCCGAAACCAACCGTGCGCCGTTCGACGTGGTGGAAGGTGAGTCGGAAATCGTTGCCGGCCACATGGTGGAGTATTCGGGCGGTGCGTTCGCACTGTTCTTCCTGGCCGAGTACGCCAACATGATCCTGGTCAGCTTCCTGATCTCGATCTTCTTCCTCGGCGGTTGGCTGAGCCCGATCCAGGGTTGGGTCAACGCGGATATCTCGCCGTGGATCGACTGGTTGTGGAAGGGTGGTTGGCCATGGCTGCTGATGAAGGTGTTCTTCTTCGCCAGCGCCTACATCTGGTTCCGTGCCAGCTTCCCGCGCTACCGCTACGACCAGATCATGCGTCTGGGCTGGAAGGTGTTCATTCCGCTCACGATCGTGTGGATCGCAGTGACGGCGTTGATGGTGTTTTACGGCGTGATCCAGAAGGGCGTGTAACCGATGAACAAGATCACCCATTACTTCAAGAGCCTGCTCCTGCTCGAACTGCTAGGCGGCTTGTGGCTGACGTTGAAATACACGTTCAAGCCCAAGTACACCGTGCTGTATCCGATGGAGAAGTTCCCGCAGTCGCCGCGTTTCCGTGGCCTGCACGCGCTGCGTCGCTATCCCAACGGCGAAGAGCGCTGCATCGCCTGCAAGCTGTGCGAAGCGGTGTGCCCGGCACTGGCGATCACCATCGACTCGGCCAAGCGCGAGGACGGCTCGCGCCGCACCACGCGCTACGACATCGACCTGTTCAAGTGCATCTTCTGCGGCTTCTGCGAGGAAAGCTGCCCGGTGGACTCGATCGTCGAGACGCACATCCTCGAGTACCACTTCGAGAAGCGTGGCGAGAACATTGTCAACAAGCCGCAGCTGCTGGCCATCGGAGACCGGTTCGAAACCGAGATCGCCGAGCGTCGCGCTGCCGATGCCGCCTTCCGTTGAGGTCATGATGGACTGGGTCACTATTGCTTTTTACGCCTTCTCCGCCGTCGCGGTCGTGTCCGCCGGTGCGGTGATCAGCGTGCGCAACCCGGTGTACGCCGTGTTGTGCCTGATCCTCACCTTCTTCTCGATGGCATGCATCTGGTTGCTGGTCGGCGCCGAATTCCTCGGCGTGACGCTGGTGCTGGTCTATGTCGGCGCGGTGATGGTGCTGTTCCTGTTCGTGGTGATGATGCTGGACATCGACACCAGCCGCCTGCGCGAAGGCTGGGTCAAGTACATGCCGGTCGGCGTCATCGTGGCGGTTGCCATGCTGGTGCAGATGGTCACCCTGATCGGCGTCAAGGCACGCAGTGCCGCGCCGTTCCCGGCCGACAATGCCGCTGCGCAGGCAGCCGATGTGTCGAACCTGACCTGGCTGGCCAAGACCCTCTACACCCAGTTCCTGCTGCCGTTCGAGTTCGCCGCGGTGATCCTGACCGTGGCCGTGGTGGCTGCCGTGATGCTGACCCTGCGCAAGCGCACCGGCATCAAGCATCAGAACGCTGGCGAGCAGTCGCGGGTGAAGGCGGGCGACCGTCTGCGCATGGTCAAAATGGCGGTTGAAAAGCCGGTACAGGTCGCGCCGACGCTCGATGCGACCGACGGACAGGAGGCGAAGTCTTGATTACCTTGGGCCACCTGCTTGGACTGGGCGCGGTGCTGTTCTGCATCTCGCTGGCCGGCATCTTCCTCAACCGCAAGAACGTCATCGTGTTGCTGATGTCGATCGAGCTGATGCTGCTGTCGGTCAACGTCAACTTCATTGCGTTTTCGCGCGAGCTTGGCGACCCCGCCGGTCAGTTGTTCGTGTTCTTCATCCTGACCGTTGCCGCCGCGGAGGCTGCGATCGGCCTTGCGATCCTGGTGACTCTGTTCCGCACGCGCCGCACGATCAATGTGGCCGAAGTCGATACGTTGAAGGGCTGACCTGTAGATGGAAATCACTCTCTCCAAGAGTCTGTTGATTGCGGTGGTGCTTGCACCGCTGGTCGGCAGCATCATCGCCGGCCTGTTCGGTCGCCAGGTAGGGCGCAAGGGCGCGCAGTACGTCACCATCCTGGGTGTGGCGGTCAGCTGCGTGCTGTCGTGCCTGACGCTGTATCAACTGGTGGAGCAGGGCGCCAGCCCGTTCAACCAGAACCTGTACACCTTCTTCGATGTCGGTAACTACTCCGCCCATGTGGGCTTCATGGTCGATCGCCTGACCGCGATGATGATGGTCGTGGTGACCTTCGTGTCGCTGCTGGTGCACATCTACACCATCGGCTACATGGAAGAAGACCCGGGTTACCAGCGCTTCTTCAGCTATATCTCGTTGTTCACCTTCTCCATGCTCACGCTGGTGATGAGCAACAACTTCCTGCAGCTGTTCTTCGGCTGGGAAGCGGTGGGCCTGGTGTCGTATCTGCTGATCGGCTTCTGGTTCAAGCGCCCGACCGCGGTGTTCGCCAACATGAAGGCGTTCCTGGTCAATCGCGTGGGCGACTTCGGTTTCATTCTCGGCATCGCCGGCGTGCTGCTGTGGTTCGGCTCGCTGGACTACTCCACCGTGTTCGCCAACGCGACCACCATGGCCGGCGCCAAGGTGCAGCTGTTCGCGGGCCACGAATGGAGCGTGATGACGCTGATCTGCATCTGCCTGTTCATCGGTGCGATGGGCAAGTCGGCGCAGGTGCCGCTGCACGTCTGGCTGCCGGACTCGATGGAAGGACCGACGCCGATTTCGGCACTGATCCATGCCGCGACGATGGTGACTGCCGGCATCTTCATGGTCGCGCGCATGTCGCCGCTGTTCGAGCTGTCGGAAACCGCGCTGAACTTCATCCTGTTCATCGGTGCGACCACGGCCTTCTTCACCGGCCTGATCGGCATCGTGCAGAACGACATCAAGCGCGTGGTCGCGTATTCGACGCTGTCCCAGCTCGGCTACATGACCGTGGCGCTGGGCGTGTCGGCCTATTCGGCGGCCGTGTTCCACCTGATGACGCATGCCTTCTTCAAGGCGCTGCTGTTCCTGGCGGCCGGCTCGGTCATCATCGGCATGCACCACGAGCAGGACATGCGCAAGATGGGCGGCCTGCGCAAGTACATGAAGGTGACTTACTGGACCAGCGTGATCGGTACCCTGGCGCTGGTGGGTACGCCGTTCTTCTCCGGCTTCTATTCCAAGGACACCATCATCGAGGCAGCGGCCCACCACGCCCACGAGTCGCATAGCTGGATCGCGACCTATGGTTACTGGGCGGTGCTCGGCGGCGTGCTGGTGACCAGTTTCTACAGCTTCCGCCTGCTGTTCCTGACCTTCCACGGCAAGGAGCGCTTCCGCGATGCCCATTCGCACGATGCGCATGCACACCACGACAGCGCGCACACCGATGCCGAGGCGCAGGTCCACGCGCACGACAGTCATGCGCACGACGCACATGCACACGATACGCACGGCCACGATGACCACGGTCATGGTCACCATGGTGCCCACGAGCCGCACGAATCCAAGTGGGTGGTGACGCTGCCGTTGATCCTGCTGGCGATCCCGTCGGTGGCGATCGGCTTCTTCACCATCGGCCCGATGCTGTTCGGCACCGACTGGCAGGGCCACCACGCCGCACATGCGATGAAGGGGCAGGCAGTGTCGTTCTTCACCGGCATCGTCGACTTCTACGATCCGGCGCGCGACACCGTTGGCGCGCTGGCCGAAGAGTTCCATGGCCCGGTCGCCTTCGCGTTGCACGGCATGATGGCGGCACCATTCTTCCTGACGGTCGCCGGCCTGTTGCTGGCTGCGCTGTTCTACCTGTGGAAGCCGGAACTGGCGACCAAGTCGCGCAAGGCGTTCGCGCCGGTCGTGTGGCTGCTGGAAAACAAGTACGGCTTCGACAAGCTCTGGATCAATGGCTTCGCCGGTGGTGGCGTGGCTCTTGGCAAGGCGTCACGTGCCATCGATACCCATGTGGTCGACGGTGTCGTCGTCAATGGTTCTGCCCGACTGATCGACCTGGCTGCAAATCTGCTGCGTCGCACGCAATCCGGTTTCCTCTATCACTACGCCTTCGCAATGATCATCGGTTTGATCGCCTTGTTGGCGGTACTGATGCATTTCTGGCGTTGACCTGTACGGAATAAGAAAACGTGTCGAACTGGCCTTTACTGTCTATCTTGATCTGGCTGCCGATTATCGGTGGCGCCTTGATCCTCGCGTTGCGCAACGCCGAGACTGCCCGCTGGGCGTCCCTGGCGGTGGCGGTGGCGACCTTTGTGCTGAGTCTGCCGCTGCTGGGCTACGACACGGCCAATGACGCCATGCAGTTCATCGAACTGCATGCCTGGATCCCGGCCTACAACATCGGCTACAACCTGGGCGTGGACGGCATCGCGGTCGCGTTGATTGTGCTGACCACGCTGGTGACGGTGCTGGCCCTGATCGGTGCCTGGCGCTCGATCGACAAGCGCGTCAATCAGTACGTCGCTGCCTTCCTGATCCTGGAAGGCGTCACGGTCGGCATCTTTGCCGCGACTGACGCGATGCTGTTCTATGTCTTCTTCGAAGCCATGCTGATCCCGATGTTCCTGATCATCGGCGTCTGGGGCGGTCCGCGGCGCATCTACGCGGCGATGAAGTTCTTCCTGTACACCTTCCTCGGCTCGGTGCTGATGCTGGTGGGCCTGGTCTACCTGTACCTGAAGGGCGGCAGCTTCCAGCTGGCCGACCTCTACGCGCTGCAGCTGACCGCCAAGGAACAGACCTGGATCTTCTTCGCCTTCCTGATCGCGTTTGCGGTCAAGGTGCCGATGTTCCCGGTGCACACCTGGCTGCCGGATGCGCACGTGGAGGCTCCCACCGCCGGCTCGGTGATCCTGGCTGCGATCGCGTTGAAGATCGGTGGCTACGGCTTCCTGCGCTTCAATCTGCCGATCGTGCCGGATGCGAGCCATGAGTTCGCCTGGCTGGTCATTACGCTGTCGCTGATCGCGGTCGTCTACGTCGGCCTGGTGGCCCTGGTGCAGGACGACATGAAGAAGCTGGTGGCGTATTCGTCCATCGCGCACATGGGCTTTGTCACCCTCGGCACCTTCATCGCGTTCACCCTGGTGCGCGAGTACGGCAGCACCGACGCTGCCCGTCTGGGCCTGCAGGGCGCGATGGTGCAGATGATTTCGCACGGCTTCGTGTCCGGCGCGATGTTCTCCTGCATCGGCGTGCTCTACGACCGCATGCATACCCGCCGCATCGCCGATTACGGCGGCGTGGTCAATGTGATGCCGTGGTTCGCCACGTTCTCCATGCTGTTCTTCATGGCCAATGCCGGCCTGCCGGGTACCAGTGGCTTCGTCGGCGAGTTCATGGTGATCCTGGCCAGCTTCCAGAAGCATCCGCTGGTGGCCTTCGCTGCCGCCACCACGCTGGTGATCACTGCCGCCTACACGCTGTGGCTCTACAAGCGCGTGTTCTTTGGCGAGGTGGCCAACGCCCACGTGGCCGAGCTGAAGGACATCAATGGCCGTGAGGCATTCGTGCTGGGGGTGTTCGCCGTTGGCGTACTGGCCCTGGGCCTGTATCCGAAGCCGTTGACCGATCTGATGGAACCATCGATCGCCAAGCTGGCTACCCAGATTGCCGCGACCAAGCTGTAACAGCTTGCCGTACGTTTTGATTTCCAGGATTTGATGATGACCACGCCAACGCTCGCGCCGTTGACCACCGCTGACCTGGCTCCGCTTGTTCCGGAGCTGGTGCTGATCGGCGGCGCCTTTGCACTGCTGATGCTCGACCTGTTCGTGAGCCAGCGGAACAAGGTCTGGACCCACCTGTTCTCCGTTGCCGTGCTTGCCGTGGTGTTCGCGCTGTTGGCGACCGGCACGGGCGGGCAGGGCGAGATCTTCCACGGCATGTTCGTGCGCGACACCGCGGCCGACGTGATGAAGACGGTGATCGTGCTGGTCAGTGGTCTGAGCCTGGTGTACGGCTGGACATACCTGCGCGAGCGCAATCTCTATCAGGGCGAGATCCCGGTGCTGGTGTTGTTCGCCAGCGCCGGCATGATGCTGCTGACCTCGGCGGGCAGCCTG
Source organism: Xanthomonas sp. CPBF 426 (assembly GCF_903989465.1). Lineage (NCBI taxonomy): Bacteria > Pseudomonadati > Pseudomonadota > Gammaproteobacteria > Lysobacterales > Lysobacteraceae > Xanthomonas > Xanthomonas sp. CPBF 426. The sequence continues at coordinate 2,951,903 of NZ_LR861805.1, read as the reverse complement.
CTGATGGTGTACCTGGGCCTGGAGCTGCTCGCGCTGTGCTCGTATGCGCTGGTCGCCTCCAATCGCGACAACGGCCTGGCCACCGAAGCGGCGATGAAGTATTTCGTGCTCGGCTCGCTGGCCTCGGGCCTGCTGCTGTACGGCATGTCGCTGGTCTACGGCGCCACCGGCACGCTCAGCCTGAGCGGCATCCACGACGCGATCGAAGGTTCCAGCGAGCGCACCCTGCTGCTGACCGGCACCATCTTCATGATCGCCGGTGTGGCATTCAAGCTGGGCGCCGCGCCGTTCCACATGTGGTTGCCCGACGTGTACCAGGGCGCGCCCGCACCGATCGCCTTGTTCATCAGCTCCGCGCCCAAGCTCGCCGCCTTCGGCATGGCCTACCGTCTGCTTGAAGTCGGCATGGGCCCGCTGTCGCCGCAGTGGCATCTGTTGATCGGCGGCCTGTCGGCGGTGTCGCTGGTGATCGGCAACCTGATGGCAATTGCGCAGAGCAACCTCAAGCGCATGCTGGCGTACTCGACCGTCTCGCACATCGGCTTCCTGCTGATGGGCGTGGCCGGTGGCGGCGAGGAAGGCTATGCCGCGGCAATGTTCTACGCGGTGAGCTACACCATCATGTCCACCGCCGCGTTCGGCGCGATCATCGCGTTGTCGCGCAATGGCTTCGAAGCCGAGAACATCGACGACTTCAAGGGACTCAACGCGCGCAATCCGTGGATGGCCGGCCTGGTGCTGTGCATCATGGCTTCGCTTGCGGGTATCCCGCCGTTCCTGGGTTTCTGGACCAAGCTGGCGGTGCTGGGGGCTGCGGTCAACGGCGACATGCTGTGGCTGGCCCTGGTCGGCGTGCTCTGTGCAGTGATCGGCGCCTTCTATTATCTGCGTGTCATCAAGGTCATGTACTTCGACGAGCCGGTGGGCGAGCCGTTGCCCGCCAACAATGATCGTGTGCTCGGCACCGTGCTCGGGGTCAACGCGCTCGCATTGCTCGCACTTGGCCTGGCCTGGAGCCCGATCATGGTGTGGTGCCAGCGTGCGTTTGCGGGCCTTGCCTAAGTCACGCATGCCTGCATGACGTCACGGCGCGTGCCTCACACGCGCAGTCGATGGATGACTGCAATAAAGTCGTGATTGTTGTTTCGTTTTTGTTGCAATGCGGTTATCATTTGCCGCGACGTTGAAGACCCCAGGTTTTCAATCGATGAAAAACTAGGGCTTGCAATTGCCGCTCAAGTTCTTCATAATTCCGCTTCTGCTGCGGGGTGGAGCAGTCTGGCAGCTCGTCGGGCTCATAACCCGAAGGTCGCAGGTTCAAATCCTGCCCCCGCTACCAAGTTTTGAAGTGCTGCTTTAATGCAATGCCTTAGGGCAGTACTTCAGCTTCTTGGATCGCAAAGACGCATGTTCCCGTCTTTGCGCCGACCCTGAGAGGTCGGGCTTTTTTCACGCAAGGGGCCCATCGGGCCCCTTGTTTTTTCCGGAACCGGAAAGTTTGCTGCCGGTTGCCGGGGTTCTACTGGCAATCATCTGATCAGGGCAGTCTGTGAGCGAAAAAGCGACCGAAATCGCGAATCTGCTGAGTCCAACGGTTGAGTCCCTGGGCTTGGAACTGCTGGGTGTGGAATATCTTCCCGCTCCAGGTGGCGCCACATTGCGCCTGTACATCGATGTGCCGCTGGCCGAACAGCCCGAGCGTGTGATCAACGTCGATGACTGCGAGCGCGTGAGCCGTGAAGTGTCGGCCCAGCTCGACGTCGAAGATCCCATCACCGGCAACTACACGCTTGAGGTGTCTTCGCCGGGTGTGGACCGTCCGTTGTTCACGCTGGAGCAGTTCGGCCGTCACGCCGGCGAGTCCGCCAAGATCGTGTTGAAGCTGGCGCAGGATGGTCGGCGCCGCTTCCAGGGCCAGATCGTGCGGATCGAGTCCGAAGCAGAGGCGGTGGTGTTCGCCATCGACGGCAAGGACGTGCAGATCGGCTTCGACAACATCGACAAGGCGCGCATTGTGCCGGATTGGGTCGCTCTGGGCCTGGCCCCGCAAAAACCGAACAAGCCCGGCCCGAAGAAACCCGGGCACGAGAAGAAGAAACCATCCAACGAGTCGGCGGCTGGCAAGCCGCGCGCGGAGTGACGAAATGAGCAAGGAACTTTTGCTGGTAGTGGATGCGGTGGCCAACGAAAAGGGCGTGCCGCGCGAAGTGATCTTCGATGCGATCGAGGCCGCGTTGGCTTCCGCAGCGAAGAAGCGCTATCCCGACCAGGACGTGCTGACGCGCGTGACCATCGACCACAAGGACGGTAACTACGAAACCTATCGCCGCTGGGAAGTGGTTGCCGACGATGTGGTGATGGAATCCCCGGATCGCCAGGTGCGCCTGATGGATGCCGTCGACGAGGCTGATGGTGTCGATGTGGGCGACTACATCGAAGAACAGATCGAAAACCCGGACTTCGGCCGCATTGCCGCGCAGGCTGCCAAGCAGGTGATCGTGCAGCGTGTGCGCGAAGCCGAGCGTCAGCAGGTGGTCGATGCCTGGAAGGACCGCGTCGGCGAGTTGATCACCGGTGTGGTCAAGCGCGCCGAGCGCGGCAATATCTTTGTTGATCTGGGCGGCAATGCCGAAGCCTTCATTCCCAAGGACAAGGGCATTCCGCGCGACGTGCTGCGCCCGGGCGACCGCGTACGCGGCTATCTGGCCGAAGTGCGTTCCGAGCCGCGCGGCCCGCAGCTGTTCATCAGCCGCGCCGCGCCGGAATTCATGATCGAGCTGTTCAAGCTCGAAGTGCCGGAAGTGGGCCAGGGCCTGGTCGAGATCAAGGCCTGCGCCCGCGATCCGGGCGATCGCGCCAAGATCGCAGTGATCGCGCACGACACCCGCACCGATCCGATCGGCGCGTGCATCGGTATGCGTGGTTCACGCGTGCAGGCAGTGTCCAACGAGCTCAATGGCGAGCGCGTGGACATCGTGTTGTGGAACGAGAACCCGGCCAACTTCGTCATCAATGCGATGGCGCCGGCAGAAGTGCAGTCGATCATCGTCGATGAAGACAAGCACTCGATGGATCTGGCCGTGGCGGAAGACCGCCTGGCCCAGGCGATCGGCAAGGGCGGCCAGAACGTGCGTCTGGCCAGCCGCCTGACCGGTTGGCAGCTCAACGTGATGACCGCCGACCAGGTGGCCGCCAAGTCCGAAGCCGAACAGACCTCCGCGCGTCAGTTGTTCATGGATCGCCTGGAAGTGGACGAGGAAATCGCAGCGATCCTGGTGACCGAGGGCTTCAATACGGTCGAGGAAATCGCCTACGTGCCGGTCGGCGAGTTGCTGGCGGTGGAAGGCTTCGACGAAGACATCGTCGAAGAGTTGCGCGCCCGTGCCCGCGATGCGTTGCTCAACGCCGCCCTGGCAGAAGAAGAAGGCCTGGAAGGAACTCAGCCCACCGAGGACCTGCTGGCGCTGGAGGGGATGGACGAGGAAACGGCCTTTGCTCTGGCCGAGCACGGCGTGCGCACCAGCGAGGACTTGTCCGACCTGGCAGCGGACGAGATCGTCGACTTCGGCATCGAGGGCTTGACCCAGGAGCGCGCCGCGGCGCTGATCCTGGCGGCCCGCGCCGAGGAGATCGCCCGTTTGGAGCGCGGCGAATGAGCCGGCAATGAACCGCGCCCTGACCCCATCAGGGCTTAGAATCAGCGTTTCCCTTGCTCTGGGCGAGGGGGCGCCAACCAGATCATAGGATCCGAATGTCGCAGCAAACCACCATCCGCAAGCTTGCCGAACTGGTCAATACGCCGGTCGATAAACTGCTGGTTCAACTGGCCGAGGCCGGAATGAAGTTCAGCGGTCCCGACCAGGTCGTGACCAGCACCGAGAAGATGAAACTGCTTGGCTTCCTGCGCCGCACGCATGGCAAGGCCGACACGCCCGCCGAAGCGGCGAGCGAAGCAGCCAAGAAGATCACGCTCAACCGGCGCAAGCTGCAGGAAGTCACGGTCAGCGCCGGCCGCACCAAGACCACGGTCAACGTGGAAGTGCGGCAGAAGCGCACCTACGTGAAGTCCGAAAACGAAGGCGGCCGCCCGGCGCCGATGACGCCGGACGAGGAGCGCGCCGACATCCTGGCCAAGCTCGCCGCTTCGCGTCAGCGCAATCTCGACGAGCAGCAGGCGCTGGCCGAAAGCGATCGTCTGCGCGATGAAGCGATTCAGCGCAAGCGGGAAGAAGAGCAGGCCGCCAAGGACCGTGCAGAAGCCGAGCGCAAGGCTGCCGAGGAAGCCGCTGCGGCTGCCAGTGCGCCGGCCCCGGTTGCTGCTGCGCCGACGCCGTCGGCGCCTGCCGCGCGTGCACCGTCTTCGCCGTCGTCGGCACCGCGTCCGGCCCGTCCGGCTGGCGCGTCGCCGGCATCGCGCCCGGCCACGCCGGCGCGCCCGGACGATCGCTCCAATGCGGCCAAGCACAAGACGCGCGGTTCGCACGTCATGGTGGCCGGTGTCGAAGACGACGATGCGACCAAGCGTTTCGCCGGGCAGTTGCATCTGTCTGCGGCTGATCGTGCGCGTCGTTCCAATGTGCGCGGCAAGCCGACCGGTCGTCCCGGTTCGTCGTCCTCGCGCCGTGGCAACGACAACGGCCGCGGCGGCAACCAGGGCAACAGCGGTCCGCACGGGTTCGAGCGTCCGACCGCACCGGTGGTGCGCGAAGTGGCGATCGGCGACACCATCACCGTGGCCGACCTGGCGCAGAAGCTCGCGCTCAAGGGCGGCGACGTGGTCAAGGCGCTGTTCAAGATGGGCGTCATGGCGACCATCACCCAGAGCATCGACCATGACACCGCCGCGCTGGTGACCGAAGAGCTCGGCCACAAGGCCGTGCGTGCCGACAATGCCGACTTCGAGGATGCGCTGCTGGCGCATGCCGAGGATGCGCAGGGCGAGACCACCTCGCGTCCGCCGGTAGTGACCATCATGGGTCACGTCGATCACGGCAAGACCTCGTTGCTGGATTACATCCGTCGCACCAAGATTGCCTCGGGCGAAGCCGGCGGCATCACCCAGCACATCGGTGCGTACCACGTCGAAACCGGCCGTGGCGTCATCAGCTTCCTGGATACGCCCGGCCATGCTGCGTTTACCTCGATGCGTGCCCGTGGCGCCAAGATCACCGACATCGTGGTGCTGGTGGTCGCGGCCGATGACGGCGTGATGCCGCAGACCAAGGAAGCGGTGGCGCATGCCAAGGCGGCGGGCGTTCCGTTGATCGTGGCGGTCAACAAGATCGACAAGGCCGGCGCGGATCCGCTGCGGGTCAAGAATGAATTGCTGGCTGAAAACGTGGTGGCCGAAGAGTTCGGCGGCGATACCCAGTTCATCGAGGTGTCGGCCAAGCTCGGTACCGGTGTGGACACGTTGCTGGACGCGATTTCGCTGCAGGCCGAAGTGCTGGAACTCAAGGCGGTGGCCGAAGGCCGCGCCAGCGGTACCGTCATCGAGTCCTCGCTGGACAAGGGCCGTGGCCCGGTCGCGACGGTGCTGGTGCAGCAGGGCGCGCTGAAGCGTGGCGATTACCTGGTGTGCGGTATCCAGTACGGCCGCGTGCGTGCGCTGTTCGACGAGACCGGCCACCAGCCGGCCTCGGCCGGCCCATCGATTCCGGTGCAGGTGCTCGGCCTGTCCGGCGTGCCGGAAGCCGGTGATGATTTCGTGGTCGTCGACGACGAGCGTCTGGCCAAGGACGTGGCGCAGCAGCGCGAAACCAAGCGCCGCGAGTCGCGCCTGGTCGCCTCGGCCAGCAACCGCATGGAAGACATCCTGGCCCAGATGGGCAAGGGTGAAGGCCAGCAGGTGCTGAACCTGGTGATCAAGGCCGACGTGCAGGGTTCGGTGGAAGCGCTCAAGCAGTCGCTGGTGGCATTGTCCAATGACGACATCCGTATCAACGTGATCCACTCCGGCGTGGGCGGCATCACCGAGTCCGATGCGAATTCGGCGGCGGCTTCCAAGGCCACGATCATCGGCTTCAACGTGCGTGCCGATGCCTCGGCGCGCAAGATCGTCGAGTCCAACGGCATCGATCTGCGTTACTTCTCGATCATCTATGACGTGATCGACCAGGTGAAGCAGGTGGCGTCCGGTCTGCTCGGCGTGGAAATCCGCGAAGAGATCATCGGTATCGCGCAGGTCCGCGACGTGTTCCGCAGCTCCAAGTTCGGTGCGGTTGCAGGCTGCATGATCATCGAAGGCGTGGTGAAGCGCAGCAAGCCGATCCGCGTGCTCCGCGACAGCGTCGTGGTGTTCGAGGGTGAGCTGGAATCGTTGCGCCGCTTCAAGGAAAACGTCGAGGAAGTGCGCAACGGTACCGAATGCGGTATCGGCGTGAAGGCCTACAACGACGTCAAGGCCGGCGATCAGATCGAGTGCTTCGAGCGTATCGAAGTCGCCCGCACGCTGTAACGGTTGCCGGGGCCTGCGGGCCCCGGACTCCGTCGAGCGGAGTCGTTCTGCAACGCAAGTTCTGCAAGGCGAGGGCGGCATGGCCGCCCGCGTCCGTTTTTGGCTTCGGTGCCAACTGGCCCTCCGAATCAACCAGGTCCACGACCATGCCAACCAAATCATTCCATCGCACCGATCGCGTTTCGGCGCAGGTGCGCCGCGACCTCGGCACGATCGTGCACGCGGCCGTGCGCGACCACGGCCTGCCGTCGGTCAGCGTGTCCGACGTCGAAATCAGCCGCGACCTGGCGCATGCCAAGGTGTTCGTCACCGCGCTGCAGCAGGAGCGCTCGGCCGAAGCGGTCAAGGGGCTCAAGGAAATCGCCGGTCAGCTGCGCACGCAGCTGGCACGCGCGATGAAGCTGCGGCATGTGCCCGAGCTGCATTTCCATTACGACGATTCGGTCGACCGCGGCGAGCGCATCGACAACCTGCTGCGTGACCTGGACGATGTCGGCCCCGAGGCCGCGTCCAGCGACGAGGACGCCGAGCAGCGCTGAGCGCTGCCGGCCGGCCGCCTGTTGACCAGCGGCCCTGATTTCAACGGGCGCGCACGGTGCCCGATTCGAGCACTGATCTCTTGAAACCCCGCATCGTCTATCGCCCGTTGCACGGCATCCTGTTGCTCGACAAGCCGGCTGGAGTCAGCTCCAACACGGCCTTGCAGTCCGCGCGTCGCTTGTTGCGTGCCGAAAAGGGCGGCCACACCGGCAGCCTGGACCCGCTGGCCACCGGCCTGCTGCCGCTGTGTCTGGGCGAGGCGACCAAGATTGCCGGCCTCCTGCTCGGTTCTGCCAAGGCCTACGATGCCAAGGTCGTGCTGGGTGTCACCACCGATACCGACGATGCCGATGGTCAGGTCCTGCGCGAGCGTGCAGTGCCCGCACTGGACGAAGACGCGCTGCGTGCAGCGCTGATGCCCTTCATCGGGCGCATCCGCCAACAGGCGCCGATCTATTCCGCGCTCAAGCAGGGCGGCGAGCCGCTGTACGCCAAGGCGCGCCGTGGCGAGGCAATCGAGGCGCCGGTGCGCGAGGTCGAGGTGCAGGCGATCGACGTGATCGGCTACGCCGCGCCGCGGCTGCAACTGCGCGTGACCTGCGGATCGGGCACCTATATCCGCAGCCTGGCGCGCGATCTGGGCGAAGTGCTCGGCTGCGGTGCGCATATCGCCTCGCTGCGCCGGCTCTGGGTCGAGCCGTTTCGCACGCCGCAGATGATCACGCTGGAGGCGCTGTCGGCTGCCCTGGAAGCGGGCACCGACGCACAGGACCTGCTGCTGCCGATCGAGGCCGGACTGGCCGATTTTGCGCGGATCGTGCTCGATGCCGCGCACGCGGCACGTTTTCGCATGGGCCAGCGTCTGCGCGATGCGGCATTTCCGACCGGCCAGGTGGCGGTGTTCGGACCCGACGGAACCCCCTCCGGGCTAGGCCTGGTGGACGCGGAGGGGCGCTTGTCGCCGCAGCGATTGTTCAATGGACTGAACGAAGTGGCGTCTTGTTAAGGTTTAGTCAACTTGTTCCCGGGGCCGCACGACGTTACAATTTTGCGGCCCCGATCGGGGCACCTCAGCGCCAAGCGCGCTCATCCCAAGCAAACGGCGAGTCCGGCGGTGCGTCATGCACGTTCCTGTCGACCACGCATCTATCGAGTAAACATCATGTCCGTCGACACCCAGAAAGTTATTGAAGACAACAAGCGCAGCGCCCAGGACACCGGTTCGCCGGAAGTGCAGGTCGCCCTGCTGACCGCGCGCATCGAGCTGCTGACTGGCCACTTCAAGACCCACAAGAAGGATCACCACAGCCGTCGTGGCCTGCTGCAGATGGTCAACCGCCGCCGCAGCCTGCTCGACTACCTGAAGAAGAAGGACAACGAGCGTTACAAGTCCTTGATCGAGAAGCTCGGCCTGCGCCGCTAATCGAGTCCTACCGCCGCGGCGCAGCGATGCGCCGCGGCTTTGTTTTGGTCATTCGCATTACGTTATCTGCAGCATGCAGTTCATGGGCCGGAGCCTCCCGGCCGCCCGTTCTCGGCATGGGTCGACGACGGTCCAACGAAGACAGCAACACCTAAGGGAAAAAACCTCCGTGGCAAAAATCACCAAAACCTTCCAGTACGGCAAGCACACCGTCACCCTGGAGACGGGCGAAATCGCTCGCCAGGCAGGCGGCGCCGTCATCGTCAAGTTCGACGACACCGTACTGCTGGTCACCGCCGTCGCCGCCAAGAGTGCGCGCGAAGGGCAGGACTTCTTTCCTCTGACGGTCGATTATCAGGAGAAGTTCTACGCCGGCGGCCGCATCCCGGGCGGCTTCTTCAAGCGCGAAGGACGTGCGACCGAGAAGGAAACGTTGATCTCGCGCCTGATCGATCGCCCGATCCGTCCGCTGTTCCCGGAGGACTACAAGAACGAAGTGCAGATCATCGCCACCGTGATGTCGATGAACCCGGACATCGACGGCGATATCGCCGCGCTGATCGGCGCATCGGCCGCGCTGTCGCTGGCCGGCACCCCGTTCAACGGCCCGATCGCTGCGGCGAAGGTCGGCTACAAGAATGGCGAATACATCCTCAACCCGACCGTGACCGAGCTGAAGGATTCGCAGCTGGAGCTGGTCGTGGCCGGTACCGCCAACGCGGTGCTGATGGTCGAGTCCGAAGCCGAGCTGCTGTCGGAAGAAGTGATGCTGGGCGCGGTGACGTTCGGCCATCGCGAGATGCAGAAGGTCATCAACATCATCAACGAGCTGACCGTCGAAGCCGGCACCAAGCCGTCCGACTGGGTGGCTCCGGCCAAGAATGACGGCATGATCGCCGCGCTGAAGGAAGCGGTGGGCGATCAGCTCGCGTCGGCATTCCAGGTGCGCGACAAGCTGCAGCGCCGTGATGCGATTTCGGCGATCAAGAAGGACGTGCTGGGTGCGCTGGCACCGCGCGCCACCGTCGAAGGCTGGGCTGCCGGTGATCTGTCCAAGGAGTTCGGCGAGCTGGAATACCAGACCATGCGTGGCTCGGTGCTGAGCACCAAGGTGCGCATCGACGGCCGTGCACTGGATACCGTGCGTCCGATCAGCGCCAAGGCGGGCGTGCTGCCGCGTACCCATGGCTCGGCGCTGTTCACCCGCGGTGAGACCCAGGCGATCGTGATCACCACGCTCGGCACCGCACGCGACGGTCAGGTCATCGACGCCGTCTCGGGCGAGTACAAGGAAAACTTCCTGTTCCATTACAACTTCCCTCCGTATTCGGTGGGCGAGTGCGGTCGTTTCGGTGCGCCGAAGCGTCGCGAGATCGGCCACGGCCGTCTGGCCAAGCGCGGCGTGCTGGCCGTGATGCCGAGCCTGGAAGAATTCCCGTACACCATCCGCGTGGTCTCGGAAATCACCGAGTCCAACGGTTCGTCCTCGATGGCCTCGGTCTGCGGCAGCTCGCTGGCGCTGATGGATGCCGGCGTGCCGATCAAGGCGCCGGTCGCGGGTATCGCGATGGGTCTGGTCAAGGAAGGCAACGACTTCGTCGTGCTGTCGGACATCCTGGGTGACGAAGATCACCTCGGCGACATGGACTTCAAGGTGGCCGGTACTGCCGAAGGCGTGTCCGCGCTGCAGATGGACATCAAGATCGAAGGCATCACCGAAGAGATCATGAAGCAGGCATTGCAGCAGGCCAAGGCCGGCCGTCTGCACATCCTCGGCGAGATGGCGCACGCCCTGACCACCCCGCGTCAGGAACTGAGCGATTACGCCCCGCGCCTGCTGACCATCAAGATCCACCCGGACAAGATCCGCGAAGTGATCGGCAAGGGTGGCTCGACCATCCAGGCCATCACCAAGGAAACCGGCACGCAGATCGATATCCAGGACGACGGCACGATCATCATCGCGTCGGTCAATGCCATCGCTGCGCAGGCTGCGAAGTCGCGCATCGAGCAGATCACCTCGGACGTGGAGCCGGGCCGCATCTACGAAGGCAAGGTCGCCAAGATCATGGACTTCGGTGCATTCGTCACCATCCTGCCGGGCAAGGACGGCCTGGTGCACGTCTCGCAGATTTCCAGCGAGCGCGTGGAGAAGGTCGGCGACAAGCTGAAGGAAGGCGATCTGGTCCGCGTCAAGGTGCTGGAAGTGGACAAGCAGGGCCGTATCCGTCTGTCGATCAAGGCAGTGGAAGAAGGCGAAGGCCTGCCGGCATCGGCCGAGTAATCGCCACGGTTTGGCGCGTTACGAAAAGCGGGCTTCGGCCCGCTTTTTTATTGGGTGTTTAGGGCAATCGCCGGTGCCTTGATCCTTCTCCTGCGGGAGAAGGTGCCCCGCAGGGGCGGATGAGGGTGCGGGCGAAGCCTGGTGTGGTCGAACCTTGGCCAGGGCTTCGCTTCCGTACCCTCACCCCAGCCCCTCTCCCGACGGGAGAGGGGCTTCGAGCCTTGCTTACCCGGGCTGCTGGGTCGGCGCGGGCTGTGTTTCCGGACGCGGTGGCACGACGCGTGGAAAACCCGGCGGCATCGTTGCGGGCAAGGTGGTTGGCGAAGGCAGTGGCTGGACCGGCGGAGGCGCGGTCATCACCGCATCCGGGCGCAGCTTCAACAGGGCCGCCCAGTCGCGTCGATTGAAATCGCAGAGTTCTTCGTGTGCCGGCGTGCACTCGCTGGCGATGCCCAGGCCGTCCTCGCTCTGGTCCTGGCTGCCGTCAGACCGCGGTGCCGGCAATACCACGCGGCCGGCGCGGTCCAGCGGCATCTTGCGCATCATCACCGTGTTGAACACATTGCCGCCGATCAGGTACAGGGTGCGATCGCCACCGACGTTGGCGGCGATCACCACGTCGCAATGCGATTGCCACGGCATCGGCGAGCTGCCGCCAAGCCCGGCCCTGAGGCCGGCGTAGCCCAGCGCGACACTGCGCCCGCGCAACAGGCACAGCAGATCGCCGGGAGCGGGCTTCTCCACTGCCGGGTCGGTGAACTGGTAGGGCCCACTGGCGCCATCGTTGTAGGCGCTGCGGATGTAATCCAGATGGCGTGCAGAGCGATGGAAGCCGCTCAGGCCGGCCTGTGTCATCACCCAGGAGATGAAGGCAGCCGACCACGGGTTGTCGACCAGGAACGCACGGCAATCGCTGGCGGTGTAGCGCGTGCCATCCAGTGCCGCGCAGCTCGACGCGCCCGGGCGGCCGCCCATCGATGCGAGCGTGCCGCTGTCGCGCCAATAGCCTGCCACGCGTTGCCACGCGACCACGCCATGGTCGGCGAGATAGCCTGATTCGGCTTCGGTCACGCCCAGGCTGGCCAGACGCCCCTTGGCATCGATAAACGGGCGTTGCCACAAGCGATGCTCGTTGCAGGCATTGCGCACGATGGCGATTGCAGCAGGGCTGGTGCCGAAGCGTGGCGGCACGTCGCAGACTTCCGCGGCGGCCGCGGTGCCGCCCCATGCGGCCAACACCAGACAGAGCCACGGCCAAGGTTTTACAGTCATCGCAGATCCTGCACAGAACAATCGCAGCAGGCTGACAGAGCCGGCTGCGGGCACGCGTGAAATCAGTGCGGCGGCGGGCCGAGTTTGAGCGACAGATCGACGGCGTGCACGTGCTTGGTAAGCCCGCCGATGGAGATGCAATCCACGCCATCGGCCGCAATGGCGGCAATGCCGGCCAGATCCACGCTGCCGGAGACTTCCAGCGGAATGCGTTGGTCGCGCGGCAGGGCGGCAACGATGCGCACCGCCTCGCGCCGCAGTGCCGGGTCGAAATCGTCGATCAGGATGCGCGTACACCCGACCTGCAAGGCCTCGCGCAGCTGCTCCAGGGTTTCCACCTCCACCACCAGCGGCAACTGTGGTTGCTGCGCACGTGCGGCATGCACGGCGGCGCTCAAGGAGCCGGCGGCGCGGATATGGTTTTCCTTGAGCATCACCGTGTCGAACAGCCCGATGCGGTGATTGTCGCCGCCACCGCAACGCACGGCGTATTTCTGCGCGGCGCGCAGGCCCGGCAGCGTCTTGCGCGTATCCAGGATGCGCGTGCCGGTGCCGGCCACGGCAGCGACGTATGCAGCGGTGGTGGTGGCGGCAGCCGACAGCGTCTGCAGGAAGTTGAGCGAGGTGCGCTCGGCACTGACCAGGCTGCGGCTGCGGCCATGCAGCAGCGCCAGCACCGTGCCGGCGGCAACGTGCTGGCCTTCGTGTACCTGCCAGTCGATACGCACCTGCGGATCGAGTGCGCGGTGCGTGGCGTCGAACCAGGGCCGCCCGGCGATCACGGCATCCTGCTTGCACAGCAGGTACGCGCTGTCTGGCTGATCGGGCAACAACGCCGCAGTCACATCGCCGCTGCCGATGTCCTCGGCCAGCGCGCGCGCCACATCGGCATCCACCAGCGCGGCCGGCGGCGCCTCCGGCACGGCCGTGCTTGCGGAAGACGTCACTTTTCGGGGAAGTCGGCGATCTGCGCTGTGCCGATCGCTTCTTCGGCCAGCAGCACCGGAATGCCGTCGTCGACGCGGAAGACCTGCTTGCGGTCGCGTGTGATCAGCGCCTCGCGCAGCGGCTGTGTCTGCGCCGTGCCGTCGGCACGCTGCAGGGTTCCGCCGGCGATGGCGGTATTGAGTGCCTCCAGGCCCTTGCCGTCGAGCAGCGAGAGCGGCTGGCGGGTGTCGGGCGAGCACAGCAGGTCGAGCAGTTTGCGATCCATCGAAGTCTTGTCTTGCGTGGAAGATGGCTAGAATACGTCTTTACCGCAGGGCAGGGCCATGACCTCCAACCACTCCGCGCCGCTGGTCGGCATCGTGATGGGTTCCCGTTCCGATTGGGAAACCATGCAACACGCAGCTCAGAAGCTCGATGCGCTGGGCGTGCCGTACGAAGTCAAGGTGGTCTCGGCGCACCGCACACCGGACGTGTTGTTCAGCTATGCAGAGCAGGCGGGCGACCGCGGCCTGCGCGCGATCATCGCCGGCGCCGGTGGCGCAGCGCACCTGCCCGGCATGCTGGCGGCCAAGACGGCGGTGCCGGTGCTCGGTGTGCCGGTGCAGTCCAAGGCGCTCAACGGCATGGATTCGCTGCTGTCGATCGTGCAGATGCCGGCCGGGATTCCGGTGGCGACGTTTGCGATCGGCAACGCCGGCGCGGCCAATGCGGCCTTGTTCGCCGCTGCGATGCTGGCGCCGGAGCAGGCGCAGATCGGTCAGGCACTGGCGCAGTTTCGCGCCAGGCAGACCGACGATGTCATGGCCAGCGACGACCCGCGCCAATGACCACGGTTGGCATTCTGGGTGGCGGCCAGTTGGCCCGCATGCTGGTACTGGCCGGCGCGCCGCTGGGCTTGCGGTTTGCGGTGTTCGACCCGGCCGCCGATGGCTGCGCAGGGCAGGTGGCGCCGCTGCAGGCAGGCGCCTTCGACGACACCGCCGCGCTTGCCGCATTCGCCGCACACGTGGATGTGATCACCTTCGATTTCGAAAACGTGCCGGCTGCCAGCGCGCAGCAATTGGCCGCGCAGGTGCCGGTGTTTCCCAGTGCTGCCGCGTTGGCGGTGGCGCAGGACCGGCTCAGCGAAAAGACCCTGTTCCGCGAGCTCGGCATTCCGGTGCCCGCGTTCGCCGCCATCGACGACCGTGCGGGACTGGATGCCGCGTTGGCCCGTATCGGCACGCCGTGCGTGCTCAAGACGCGCCGCTTCGGTTACGACGGCAAGGGCCAGTTCCGCATCAAGACGGCGGCCGATGCCGATGCCGCGTGGGACGCGCTCGGCGCGCAGGCCGCCAAGGTCGGCCTGATCGTGGAAGCCTTCGTACCGTTCGAGCGCGAGGTCAGCGTGGTGGCCGTGCGTGGGCGCGATGGCGAGTTCCGTGCCTGGCCGCTGACCGAAAACTGGCATGTGGACGGTGTGCTCTCGGCCAGTCTTGCGCCGGCGCATGTGGATGCCGGGTTGCAGGCGGTGGCAGAGGCGCATGCGCGCGCGATCGCCGAGCGCGTGGACTACGTGGGCGTCTTCGCGCTCGAGCTGTTCGTGCGCGATGGCCAACTGCTCGCCAACGAGATGGCGCCGCGCGTGCACAACTCCGGGCACTGGACCATCGAAGGTGCCGAGACCTCGCAGTTCGAAAATCACGTGCGTGCGGTGCTCGGTTTGCCGCTCGGCAGCACCGCGATGCGTGGACATGCCTGCATGCTCAACTGGCTGGGTGCGATGCCGGATGCTGCCGCATTCCTGGCGGTGCCCGGTGGGCACTGGCACGACTACGGCAAGCAATCGCGCGGGGGCCGCAAGGTCGGCCATGCCACGCTGCGCGCCGAGACGCCGCAGGCGCTTGCGCAGGCAGTGGGCGACGCAGGCACCGTGCTGCGGCGTGAGGCACAGGTCGGTCCGGTGCTTGCGCGCTTGAGCGAAGGGTCATTCGCAGAATGAGCGTTGGCGCCGCTACGACCCGGCGCACGCGCAGGGTCGCAGCGGAGCTGGACCGCGGTGCGCGATGCCGCCGGGTGCGCCGTCGCAACCAGTCAATTGGACGTTGACCTGTTGCAACCGCGCAAGCGGCTAGCCCAGCCGGCTGGCCACGAAGTCCCAGTTGATCAGCTTCCAGAATGCGTCCAGGTATTGCGCGCGGTCCTGCCGGTAGTCCAGGTAGTACGCATGCTCCCAGAGGTCGCAGGCGAGCAACGGCGTGTCCGGGCCGGTGAGCGGCGTTGAGGCATTCGGCGTGGCGACGATCGCCAAGGTGCCATCCGGCCGCTGCACCAGCCACACCCAGCCCGAGCCGAAGGTGCCCAGGGCGACGCGGTTGAATTCCTGCCTGAAGTGCACGAAGTCGCCGAATGATTTGGCAATGCGGTCGGCCAGCCGGCCCAGCGGCTCGCCGCCGCCACGTGGGCGCAGGCACTGCCAGTAGAACGTGTGGTTCCACACCTGCGCAGCCAGATGGAACAGCGTGCCCTGCGCCTGCGCGATGATGTCTTCCAGCGTCAGCTCGGCGAACTCGCTGCCTTCGATGCGTGCATTGAGCCGATCGACCTCGCTGCGGTAACAGACGCCGTGGTGCGCCTCCAGGGTGGCGGCGGAAAGATGCGGCTCCAGAGCGGCGCGGGAGTAGGGCAGTGCAAGGTGTTCGATCGGCATGATGGCAAGGGCAGCGAAGGGAGTACGGCGACAGGTCGCGCCGAGGGCTTACAATGCGCGCCTTTGCGGAAGTCTATCCGACCCGGCGGTCGGGCCTGCCGCTCCCAGTCAGGAGAGTCCAATGCCGGTGATGGAACGGATCCAGGCCGAAGTCGAACAACACCCGATCGTGCTGTTCATGAAAGGCACCCCGCAATTTCCGATGTGCGGTTTTTCCAGCCGCGCCGTGCAGGCTCTGGTCGCTGCCGGCGCCGATCAGTTGCGCACGGTCAACGTGCTCGAAGAGCCCGAAGTACGCGCCAATCTGCCACGCTATTCCAACTGGCCGACCTTCCCGCAATTGTTCATCCACGGCGAGTTGATCGGCGGTTGCGACATCACGCTGGAACTGTTCGAGGCCGGCGAGCTCAAGCGCATTGTCAGCGAGGCCTACCAGCCGTGAGCCTGGCGCAGGCCCAGCCCGACGCGCCGGCGCTTGCCGGGCGCGTGGTGCTGATCTCCGGCGCAGCGGGCGGTCTTGGCGCAGCCGCTGCGCAGGCATGCGCAGCGGCCGATGCGACCGTGGTGCTGCTGGGCCGCAAGCTGCGCCCGCTGGAGCGCGTCTATGACGCCGTTGCCAAGCTCGGCCCGGAGCCGTTGTTGTATCCGCTGGATCTGGCCGGCGCCACGCCGGACGACTACGCCGCGCTGGCGCAACGGCTGCAATCCGAGCTGGGTGGCTTGCACGGCCTGCTGCACTGCGCTGCCGACTTCGCCGGCCTGACCCCGGCCGAACTTGCGGCACCTGCCGACTTCGCACGCAACCTGCATGTCAATCTCACTGCGCGCGCCTGGTTGACCCAGGCCTGCCTGCCGCTGTTGCGGCAGCAAGCCGATGCGGCGGTGGTCTTCGTCGTCGACGACCCTGCACGCGTTGGCCAGGCCTATTGGGGCGCCTATGGCGCTGCCCAGCATGCGCAGCGTGGCCTGCTCGCCAGCCTGCATCACGAAACCGTCGCCGGCCCGGTCCGCATCAGCGGACTGCAGCCCGGCCCGATGCGCACCGCCTTGCGCGCGCGCGCCTTTACCCATCAGGAAGACAGCGACGCGGTGGACCCCGCGCGCTATGCGTCCGCCTGCGTCACCTTGTTGTCCATGGCAGGTGCTTCGCACCGCGGTGCGATCTGGAGCCCTTCCGCATGACCATTCTTTCGGCGGCGCTGCTGCTGTTCCTGATCCTCGACCCGCTGGGCAACATCCCGGTGTTTCTCAGCGTGCTCAAGCCGCTGCCACCGAAGCGGCAGCGCTTCGTGCTCGCGCGCGAGTTGCTGATCGCCTTGTGCGTGCTGATGGCGTTTCTGTGGGGCGGCAAGTACGCGCTGGAGCTGATGCACCTGCGCCAGGAATCGGTGGCGATCGCCGGCGGCATCGTGCTGTTCCTGATCGGCATCCGCATGATCTTCCCGCGTCCGGAAGGCCTGATGGGCGAGATCCCCGATGGCGAGCCCTTCATCGTGCCGCTGGCGATCCCGCTGGTGGCCGGCCCGTCCGGGATGGCGGCGGTGATGCTGATGGGCAGCAACGAACCCACCCGGCTGTGGGATTGGAGCCTGGCCTTGATGATCGCCTGGATCGGCGCTTCGTCGATCCTGGCCTCCGCACCGTTGTTGTACAAATTGCTCGGTCATCGCGCACTGACCGCGATCGAGCGCCTGATGGGCATGTTGCTGGTGGCCATTTCGGTGCAGATGTTCCTGGATGGCCTGGGGACGTACTTCAAGCTGCCGGTATCGATCTGAGCCGGTCGGTGATAGGTGGGCAGGGGAGTGGAGCGATCTGTGACACTGCCTACTGAGAATCTGAAGCCACGCCACTGACGCGTAGCGGTGCAAGCCGCTGGCGGCGCCGGGGTGCCTCTGTAACAAGGGTCTTCGACAGCCCTTGCCGCGCTTTCGGGCCAAATGAGCCCTGTTTTCGATAAAACGGCTCAATAGCGCGACACCGGTCGCAGATGCCGCGCGACGTTGCGCAAGCTGGTGTTTACGCCTTCAC
This sequence comes from Xanthomonas sp. CPBF 426, assembly GCF_903989465.1. NCBI lineage: Bacteria > Pseudomonadati > Pseudomonadota > Gammaproteobacteria > Lysobacterales > Lysobacteraceae > Xanthomonas > Xanthomonas sp. CPBF 426. The sequence goes on along the minus strand of NZ_LR861805.1, from coordinate 2,934,259 downwards.
ATGCGAAGTTCATGTTGCACTGCGCGAACTTTGTCACGCCGCCGTCACAATCAGGCCTTAGCGTGTTAATCTGTTGTTAACCGTTGCGGCAGCAACCGCCGCGCGGCGAGGGACCCCAGATCATCGGCAGCCCACCCCCGGGAACGGTTGGGCTGACTGCGCCTTTTTGTCACTGCCCAACCTGTATCGAGGCTACCGAAATGACCCACCCCCGTTGTCTTCGCATGTCCAAGCTGACGCTTGGCCTTGTTGCCGCGCTCGCCGCCGCCCCCGTGTTCGCTCAGAGCACCTCTGCCGGCGTCGCTGGCCTGGTTACCAGCAGCGGCGGTCAGCCGGTGCCGAATGCCGAAGTGACGATCACCCACGTCGAATCGGGAACCGTCAGCCGCGCCACCACCGATGCCAGTGGACGCTACAACGCGCGCGGCCTGCGTGTGGGCGGGCCGTATACCATCACCATCACCAAGTCGGGTGAAGGGACGAAGACGGAAGAGGGCGTGTACCTGAACCTCAATCAGGTCAATAGCGTCGACGCATCCCTGGGCGGTGACGTGACCACGCTGGGCGCGGTGCAGGCCATCGGCGGCGATTACGGCTCGGCGCTGTTCAGTGCGAACAAGATGGGCACCGGTACCAATGTGACCCGCGAGCAGATCGAATCGCTGCCCTCGATCAACCGTAACCTGCAGGACTACGTACGTCTGGATCCGCGCGTGGCGCAGACCGACAAGGCGCGTAATGAAATTTCCGTGGGCGGCCAGAATCCGCGCTTCAACCTGATCCGTGTCGACGGTATCAGCACCAACGACGCGTTCGGCCTGGAATCCAACGGCTTGCCGACGCCGCGCCAGCCGTTCTCGATGGATGTCATCGACGAAATCTCCGTCGACGTCGCCAACTACGACGTCACCATCACCGGCGCCACCGGCGGCGTGATCAATGCGGTCACCAAGTCCGGTACCAACGAGTTCCACGGTTCGGTGTACGGCACCTACCGTGAGAACGATTGGTCGGGCAAGAACCAGAACGATATCCGCCCGCAGCTGTTCGATAACGAAACCACCTACGGCCTGACCCTGGGCGGCCCGGTCATCAAGGACAAGCTGTTCTTCTTCGCCAACTACGAAAAGTACAAGGGCAAGGGCGTGTTCACCGGAGCCTCCGGCTACGGCCCGATCGGTTCTGGCGCGAGCAACATCGTGCAGATCCCGCAGGCGGACATCGATCGGATCATCGACATCTCACGTAACGTCTACGGGTTTGACCCGGGAACCCTGGCGCTGCCAGCGCTGGATTCGGATTCGGAAGAAAAGGGCTTCAAGCTTGACTGGAACATCTCCGACAAGCATCGCGCCTCGTTCCGTTATGGCGAGAGCGAGCAGAGCACTGCCAACCTCAACGGTTTCGGCAATCAGGCGCTGTCGCTGAATTCGTATCACTACGTGCGCGACTTCAGCCTCAAGACCTATACGGCCCAGTTGTTCAGCGATTGGACCGACACCTTCTCGACCGAAGCCAAGGTGTCTTACCGCGACTACTCGGCAGTGCGTACTGCTGCATCGCAGCTGCCGGCCGTTGCTGTGCGGATCAATAACAACACCGTCAACCTGGGCACCGAGCAGAGCACCCAGGCCAACGAACTGCGAACCGAAACCTGGAACGCCTTCTTTGCCGGCACGTTGTTCTTGAACGATCACACCGTCAAGTTCGGCTTCGACTACGAAGACAACGATCTGTTCAACCTGTTCGGCCAGCGCGTCTTCGGTTCCTACACGTTCAACTCGATTGCCGACTACGCTGCCAATCGCCCGCTGAACTATCGTTATTCGCGCTCCAACAGCGGCAACATCGACGACATCGCGGCCAACTGGGGCATGCGCAATGTCGGCGTGTTCTTGCAGGACACCTGGGCCGTCAATAACAACCTGACGCTGACGTTCGGTGTGCGTTATGACGAGCCGATGGTCAAGAACAGCCCGGCCTACAATGCAACCGCATCGACGCTGTTCGGTTTCCGCAACGACCAGACCATCGACGGCAACGGATTGTTCGAGCCGCGCTTCGGTTTCAACTACACCTTCGACAGCGATCGCCCCACCCAGTTGCGCGGCGGCGTGGGCCTGTTCCAGGGGGCCGCGGCAACCGTGTGGTTGTCCAACCCGTACTCCAACACCGGCCTGGCGTACACCGATTACAACTTCTCCAGCCAGACACTGGTGAACACCAATGGCATTCGTTTCACGCCTGACATCAATAACCAGCCGATCGGTAATGGTTCGTTGAATGGCGCTACGCAGTCCGTCGATTTCGTCGACAGCAAGCTGGGTCAGCCGTCGGTATGGAAGGCCAACCTGGCATTCGATACCGAGCTGCCCTGGTACGGCATCGTGGCATCTGCCGAGGCGGTGGTGACCAAGGTCAACGAGGCGATCTACTACCAGCAGCTCAATCTGGGCAATACCAGCCGCGTGGGTCAGGATGGTCGTAACCTGTACTGGAATACTGCAGGCTTGAATCCGGCCTGCTGGCTGGACGACGGCCGTAATCCGACCGGTGCAGGCGCCCCGGCTGCTTGTGTGCGTGGCACTGCATCCGTGGTCGATGCGCGCGGCTCGCGCGATGGGCGCTTCAACGATGCCATCATCGCCCGTCCAACCGATAAGGGCGGCAGCGAGAGCTTCACCGTCGGCCTGAACAAACCCTTCAATGGCGGCGACTGGTCGTGGGGCTTGTACTACACCTACACCGACGCCGACGAAGTCAGCGGCCTGACCAGTTCGACCTCGGGTTCGCAGCTGGGCAACAATGCTGTCTTCCAGGCCAACGAAAATGTTGCCTCGACCGCTGCGTACGAAGTGAAGAACAGCATCCTCGGCACCTTGAACTGGAAGCATGCGTTCTTCGGCGACTACGAGACCAAGTTGGGCCTGATCTACCAAGGCCGCAATGGTCGCCCGTATAGCTATGCGTTCGACAACGACGCTAATGGCGACGGCCGCCTGAACGACCTGTTGTATATTCCGGCCGGCCGCGGCGATGTGCTGTTCGGTACCGCTCGAGAAGAACAGGCGTTCTGGAACTACATCGAAGGCAACGAGTATCTGGCTGCCCGCCGTGGTCAGGTGGCCGAGCGCAACGGCGCGCGCAACTCCTGGATCAACCAGTTCGACCTGCACATCGAGCAGGAGATCCCCGGCTTCTTCAAGGACAACAAGGCCTCTCTCTGGCTTGACGTCATGAACGTCGGCAACCTGCTGAACAAGAAGTGGGGCCGTGTCGAAGAGTACGGCTTCCCGGGCATGCGTGGTGTCGTGGAATACGGTGGTGTCGATGCGGCCAGCGGCAAGTACGTGTACCGCTTCAATACCCCGGACCAGTCCACGGTCTACGACGATCGCGGCATCTCCCGCTGGGCGCTGCAGCTGGGCTTCCGTTACCAGTTCTAAAGCTGGCTAGCGTGTCGAAGCTTGCAAAAACGGCCGGGTTCTCCCGGCCGTTTTCTTTTGTGCGGGTGAGTACGCTAAAGTTCTGAGATACGACAGGAGCAAGCTATGGAACTCAGCAGTACGGCAGCACGGGCGCTGCCGGTGGTGGATGCGCGGATCTATCCGCGTGGTGGCCTGGACGTATTGTCCAAGGCGGAAGTGGCGCGTCTACGCGACGCCTCCAGCGGCGGCATGCACGAGCTGTTGCGCCGTTGCGCGCTGGCCGTGCTCACCAGCGGCAGCGCGTCGGACGACCCGCGCGCCGCGCGCGACCTGTATCCGGATTTCGATATCCAGGTGAACCAGCAGGACCGTGGCATCCGTATCGATCTGAGCAACGCACCGGCGATGGCCTTTGTCGATGGCGAGATCATCCGCGGCGTGGCCGAGCTGCTGTTCGCCGTGGTGCGCGACCTGGCCTACATGGCGATCGAGCTGGAAGCCCAGCGCGGGGATCTTGATACCAGCGAAGGCATCACCAACGCCGTGTTCGGCCAGCTGCGCAACGCGCGCATCCTGCAGCCGTCGGACCCGAACCTGGTCGTGTGCTGGGGCGGCCATTCCATCTCGCGCGACGAATACCTCTACACCAAGCAGGTGGGCTACGAGCTGGGGCTGCGTGGCCTGGACATCTGCACCGGCTGCGGGCCGGGCGCGATGAAGGGCCCGATGAAGGGCGCCACCATCGCGCACGCCAAGCAGCGCAAGCATCACACGCGCTACATCGGCGTGACTGAGCCGGGCATCATCGCCGCCGAGTCGCCGAATCCGATCGTCAACCACCTGGTGATCATGCCGGACATCGAAAAGCGCCTTGAAGCCTTCGTCCGCATCGGACACGGCATCCTGGTGTTTCCGGGGGGCGTCGGCACGGCCGAGGAAATCCTCTACCTGCTCGGCATCCTGCTGCGCGAAGAGAACGCCGACCTGCCGTTCCCGCTGATCCTGACCGGCCCGACCATTGCCGCGCCGTATTTCGAGCAGATCGACCGCTTCATCCGGCTCACCCTGGGCGAAGCTGTCGCTTCCCGCTATGAGATCATCGTCGGCGACCCAGTCGCCGTGGCGCGTCGCATGGCCGAAGGCATCCACCAGGTACGCGCGCACCGCAAGGAACAGAAGGATTCGTACTACTTCAACTGGTCCGTGCACATCCCGCTCGAGTACCAGCAGCCGTTCGAACCCAGCCACGAGGCCATGGCCGCCCTCGACCTGCATCACGGCCGCCCAGCGCCCGCGCTGGCCGCCGACCTGCGCCGTGCCTTCTCCGGTATCGTCGCCGGCAACGTGAAGGAAGACGGCATGCGCCGCATCGAGGAATTCGGCCCCTTCGAGATCAATGGCGACCCGGACATCATGCAGGCCCTGGACGAACTGCTGCGCGGCTTCGTCGAACAGCGCCGGATGAAGATTTCGGGCGATTACCGGCCTTGTTATCGGGTAGTGACCTAAGGCCTTCTGGATGTAGACCACCATTCTGGAGAAGGGAAAAGCCGGGCTGGGTACGAATCCTAGGCCCGGTTCGTCCCCCACGCGCACGCCGACAACCCTAAAACGACCGCTTGTCCCCCCACTGCTTGTTCTTGAGGGGGTCGTCGAAGCATCTTGGTCAGGTCACGCTGGGGAGCGTCCAATGTCTTTTCGCCGATCTACCGGCTTCACACTTGTGGAATTGATCATTGCGATCGCCGTGTTGGCGATTTTGCTTACGATCGCGCTTCCAAGCTTTCGTGGAGTAATACGCTCCAATCGCGTAGCCAGTAGCGCCAATGAGACCCTCGGGCTGCTGTCTCTCGCGCGCAGTGAGGCGATACGCAATCGCCGAGGTGGTGGGGTTTGCGGTAGCGCATCGGGGACCGCATGCGACAACAACTGGGGGAGCGGGATGCTGGCTTGGGCGGATACCGACGGAGATGGAGCCTTCAAGGGTGGCGACACCGTCTTGCGTTTCGTCTCAATTGACCCGTCGCTAAGCAATTCCGGTCCGTCCGGCGCAACGATTGCATTCGATGGACGCGGGCGCAGGGTCGCGTCGACAAATCAACAGATTACGTTGCAACCGATGACCTGCGATGGGCAGGCGCTGCGGCGCACCTTGTTCGTCAATGCCGCCGGCCAGATCACGTCTCAGAAGAGCTCCTGTCAATGATGCGTCTCCGTCCCTTCGTTTCGCCCTCTCGCGCCAAGGGATTCAGTCTGCTTGAGGTGCTGGTCGCCATCGTCGTACTGGCATTTGGCTTGCTTGGCTTTGCGCTGTTGCAGACGGCCAATGTGCGGTTCGTACAGAGTTCCAACTACCGCACCCAGGCAACCAACCTGGCGTATGACCTGATGGACCAGATGCGAAGTAATCGCTTCCAGTCTGCCTGGTATACCGATGCCACCTTTGCCGCAAATAGCGTGACCGCGGCCAGTTGCAGCCGACCTCTCGGAAGCGTGGCCATCGCTGACAATATCGCGCGCTGGAAATGCCAGGTCGTGCGCGCATTGGGCGAAGATGCCAGCGCAACCGTTCTCAATAACAACGGCCAGGTCACCGTTGGCATTAGTTGGGGAGACCAGCGCTGGGACGCCAATAATCCCAACGCCCAGACCACCTTTACCCTGGTATCGCAGCTATGACGCGGCGGCCTTCTTCCAAGCGTGTCGCTGCGGGCATCAGCCTGATAGAGATGATGATCGCCATGGTGATCGGCCTTGTGCTGATGCTGGGAGTCATCCAGGTCTTTTCTGCCTCGCGTACTGCATCGATGCTGGCTGAAGGCAGTGCGCGCGCACAGGAAAACGGACGTTTCGCCATGGATTTCCTCCAGCGCGACATTCGCATGGCCGGGCATTTCGGTTGCGTCAACGACCAGGCGCATTTTGTGCGCGGGGAGGGCGACCCGGTGGTCACTACCGGCGCGGCCAGCGGCTCGGGTCATCCGCTGGATTTCAGCATCAGCGTGCAAGGCTACGAGGCACCTAATACGACGCCTCCCGGCAGCCTGAAGCTTGGAGATAACTGGGCAGTACCAGCGAATCTGCCAGCATCGATCACCAAGCTCAATCCGCGCGGCGGCAGCGATATCCTGGTTCTGCGTTTCCTTGCTCCGGAAGGCGTGCCAATCACAACGTTGACCACAGGCAGCAACAGCGTCGTGGGCTTCAATGCCTCGGCCGGATTGCGTTTGACAGAGGGGGGGCAGGCGGCTCCGAGCCTGTTCGGGGTTGCGGACTGCGCCCATGCCACGGTGTTTAAGGGTACCTATGCCAGCGGCCAAGTCACTGCCACAGGAACCAATCTGTCCAATTACTCCACCCGTCCCAGCGGCCAGGCAATGCTCTATCGCGCCGAATCGCTGGTTTACTACGTCGGTACATCGACGACCTCGGGCGAGCCTGCGCTGATGCGTGCACGGTCCAATGGTGTCGACGACTATGGCACGCCGGAAGAGTTGGTCGAAGGGATCGAGAACATGCAGCTGCTGTTCGGTCTCGATCAGACCGTGAACATGTCCAATACCTCGCCCCCGTTGGGAAACATCAGCACCCAGGCGATCGCGAGCGACGTATCCACTGCGGTCGATGCCACAGCTGCTGGCCAGTGGAGACGGGTCGGGCAAGTTCAAGTTGGCATCCTAGCGCGCAGTCCCGCACCTTCCACAGCCGAACGCCCGGCAACTGCGTTGAATTATCCCAGTGCATTGGGCGTTTCGTTTGCGCCGCCCGCCCAGACGGATGGCCGCTACCGAATGACCTACGAATCCACGATCGCCTTGCGCAATCGTCTGTTTGGGAATTGATCAATGAATGCAGTCGCTCGCCGCCGCCCAATGCCATCCCGTCCTCGGGGGGCCGTGCTCTATGTTGCCTTGATCATGTTGATCCTGCTGGCGCTGATCGGGATCGCCGGCATGCAAGTGGCAGGCATGCAGGAAAAAATGGCGTCCAATTATCTGGTGACCAATATCGCCTTTCAGAATGCCGAGGGCGTGACGCGCAGGAGCGAGCGGGCGATTGAGGCCATCGCCAATCGCAAGAGTGCTCCCAGCGACGCAACGGTTGCGGACACTGAAATCCAGCAGAACTGCGATACAGCATTCGATCCGATGGCTTGGGCACGTAATAAGGCCGTGTCGGTCAACCAAGCGGTTAATGTGCGTCGCATCGACTCGTGCATCATCGGGGGGGGGTCGCTCGCGATGGGCGATCCGGTCGACCCGGTGACTCCGGTCTATCAAATCACCACCTTCGCCAACGATGCTACGACGGATGCATCTTCGTCGGCGGCGATCGATTCCATCTTCAAGCTCTGAGGCCGTGAGCATGTCTCGTCGCACCGTTCGAACCGCTATCGCCTCCGCCATAGTCCTGATCGCGATGAGCGGTTACTTTGTATACAACCTGATCGCGGCGCAGGGTCAGGAAAAGTTGGCACAGGGTCCACTTAATAATGGCAGTCCGGTCCCGCCGGCATTTATTATGACGGTGGATGATTCGAACTCAATGACGTTTGAGCGCATTTTCAAAGGCGGTGATGGGCGACTGCAATGGAATAGTGTCAATTCCAGCTTCTTTAATGCCGATGGAAGTTTTTTTAATAATGGTTCCGACTGTAATGGTTTTGTCGACTGTTACGTGTATTTATTTCCTTTTCCTTCGTATAATTCGTCATATAGTCCGGGCGTGGCTCTTCCGCCGATTGATCAATTTGGTTTCGCAAGATCGCCAGCATATAACGCAAATTATTTCGATCCGAATATCAAATACGATCCATGGAGTCTATCCAAAGGCGATGAAGTTAATAAGGGCTTATGGCCGCAGGCCGATTTCGACAGTGCTCGAGCGGATTCGCGTGACCCTGATGTTTATTGGGACGACGGCACGATAAACATGAGTCGCTACGGCACTGCGGTTAATCTTGGGGTAAGTAGAGAGGTTAATGGTGATAGTTCATTTCGATTTTTAATTGGAATGACGATTCCTTCTGGGACGCGCTATCGCACGGGCGGTAATGCTAGGGCGTGCAGTACCAACAACTCGAATGGCCTGCCGGGCACGAATGGACTTTGGTCCACTCTTGGCTTTAATGCCCAGGTGGCTGCAACTTGTTCGGTGCAAATCTCCTACGTCCCTGCAACATTCTATTTGCCTGCGGCCGCTCCGGCGCCCACGGGATACCTGACTAGCGACACCAATCGGCCGATTATCGTAAATGCATGCGGCCCGGGCTGCAATATGCGACGATATCAAATACTTCGCTCCAATTATTCCGCTGCTAATACGTCTGCTTATAATAATGCGAGGCAAAATTTTGCTAATTGGTTTCAATACCATCGGAACCGTATTCTCTCGATCATTGGCTCAGAGTCGCGGGCATTGACCGGTATTGAAAATATGCGGGTCGGTTATTTCACAATCAATAATTTGGCTCAGCCGACCATGTATGATGTCACGAACGATGATTCGCGTGAGGCTTTATTTCAGCAAATTTATCGTCTCAGGCCGAGTGGTGGCACGCCAAATCGGGCGGCCATCGATTATTTGGGTCAACAATTTAGGCGGACGGGGGACGGAGCTCCGGTGGTGCGTGCATGTCAGAAGAATGGCGGCATGCTATTTACTGATGGGTACACGACTAGGAATAATTCGGTCACTGGCTATGGCAATGCCGATTCCACTGGTACGGTAGACTTCCCCATCGTGCCGTTCGCTGATAGTTACAGCGATACAATCGCTGACATCGCTGCGAGCTATTATTCAGGGGCTTCTACGCCACTGGTGACAGGGCCGGGCTTCCCGGCTGGGCGGGTGCCTGTGGACGAAAAGTGCGCTACGCTCGCCAAGACATCTGCGGATTGGAAGCGTTTGGACTGCCAGAAAGATCTGCACATGAACTTCTATGCGATCACTTTAGGTGCGCAGGGGAATATCTATGAGGTCAATCAACCAGCGACAGATGACCCCTACGCCAATGCCCCCAACTGGACTGGCAATGGCAATCCGGTAACCGCTGACGATGGTCGTGTCATTGACGAACTGTGGCACGCCACGATCAATAGTCGTGGTCAGTTTATCAACGCCAAGAGCCCTGATGAAGTGACCAGCGCCATGCGCCGCGTGTTGTCGGCTGCCAGTGCACCCAACTCGCCGTCTGGCACCCTGGCGCTGACAGGTGCGCGTATCGGTGCAGGCTCGTTGACCGTCACTCCTGAGTACCAGATCAGGAATAATGGCACAGATTGGTCCAGTACGCTGAAGGCCAATCAGGTTTCGGTCGATCCGGATACGCGCGAGGCACGCTTTACGCCTCTCTGGGAGGCGTCTGCGCAGATACCAGCCGCCAATACGCGAAATGTATATTTCAATGATGGCAGTAACGTGCGAAAGCTCGATGGCACGACTGTCAGTTTAAGCGGCCTATGCGGTCTGCCTGCGACGTTGTATCCGGCGCAGTCGCTCTGCTCGGAGTCAGATCTGACCAGTCTTGGCGCAACTGCTGCGACCGCGGCCAACTATCTGCTAGGCGACCGCAGCGGCGAAGTTCAGCAGGGTGGCAAGCTACGCGATCGGAGTACTGTGCTCGGCGATATCGTCAATTCCACACCGGTTATCAGTGCCCCGGTCGATGACTACGGATATCGTGGCCTGGGCGGCACGCTTGGGACTAGCTATGCCAACTACCTAAATAGCAAGCGCAACAGGGGCTATATGGTGTATGCAGGAGCCAACGACGGCATGCTGCATGCTGTCGATGGCGGCATCGACAGCACTGGTGCCGTCACCGGAGGTGGTGGTCGGGAGCGCTTTGCTTATGTGCCGGCAACCTCCTATGGCCATATGGGGAATTTGTTGCTACCGTACCAGACCATTAAGTCATCTACGGTGCCCAGTTTTGAGCATCGTTATTTTGTCGATGGTCCGCTTGCCGTAGGAGATACCTACTACAACAATGCCTGGCAGACGACGCTGGTCGGCACCACGGGAGCGGGAGGTCGGGGTGTCTTCGCACTTGACGTTACCAATCCCGCAAGCTTCGGTGCCGGTAGTCGCCTCTGGGAGATCAACGATCTTGCTGGCGATGCCGCTGTGCGCGGGAACATCGGGCATGTGCTCGGCAAGCCCGTCATCGTCCCGGTGCGCGCGTCCAATGGGACGGTCAGCTGGAAGGCGATCTTTGGTAATGGTTACGCTAGCGCCACTGGGAAGGCGGTATTGTTCGTTGTCGATATCGGAACAGCCACCACACCGACGATTCGGATGATCGAGGCAACTGAGTCGGGAACCTCAATCAGTGGCAATAACGGGCTAGGCAATATTATCGTACTGGATCGCATCGACAATCTGACAATCGATCCGACGACCAATAAGCCAGCTCGCACGCGTGATGGATATGCCGATACTGTCTATGCGGCCGATCTCCGCGGCGCAATCTGGAAGTTCGATCTCACTTCGACCGCAACCTCAGTAACCGTTCCCGCGTTCACGACCGGGATCTATTCCGAGGGTGGTCTAAACTACCGTCAGCCAATAACTGGTGGGCTGCAGGCCGCTTCCGGCGAGAATGGAGGGGTGCTGGTTTTGTTCGGCACGGGGAGTTTCTCGTTTAGTAAAGACAATCTGGCAAGCTCCTCGCTGCAGACGCAAAGCTTGTATGGCTTCACCGATCAGGTCGATGGAGTGGTTTCCTCAACTCTCACAAGGGCGAACCTGACTCCGTATTCGGTCAGCATTGGCGCCTCCAGTACCACTCGATCCCTGCAGCAAGGGACTGGTCCCGCTCTGGCACTAGGCTGGTACGTGGATCTGCCCGCCGGTGAGCGATTTGTGGGTTATCCGGAACTCGTGTCGGGAATCTTGTTCATGCCCACTTATTCGCCGCTCGCGATCAGCAGCGGGTGCAGCACCGATGGTGTGAACTGGTTGTTCGGACTGAATCCACGGACGGGTAGGGGTGCCCTATCTGGTGTGCGAATGGGTGGCATCGGTGGCTCCACGCTTGCCACCGATTCGGCTGGAATCTCGCTCAATACCGGCGGCAATGCGCCGGTTAAAGACGTGGGCGTGTCAGTCGTGCCCAGGCTCGAGCCCAAGGTCAATCCCAAGGATGGTTCTGCGGCACCCACCGTGCCTGCAGGATCGGGCTGCTGGATGATCGTCAGCGTGGCTGGCGCCCCGCCCATGTATGTCCCTTATCCTTGCGGCCGCCAGTCCTGGCGCCAGCTTCAGTAACGGAGATTGTCAATGCCCTTAGACCTATCGCGGTCCCTGTCCACGCAACTTCGTCAGCGTGCTGGTGCCGGTGGTTTCACCTTGATCGAGTTGATGATCGTCGTCGCGATCGTCGGCATCCTGGCTGCCGTCGCCTATCCTTCCTATGCCGATCATGTTCGCAAGTCTCGCCGAGCGCAGGCCAAGGCCGATCTGGTCGAATACTCGCAGTTGCTGGAACGCTCGCATACGACCAACAACACCTATGCCAATTTCAAGTTCGGGAACGGCTCGACGACCGTCCAGTCGCCGCGCGAAGGTGGTACGGCGCAATACAACATTACGCTCGCGACTACGCAGTCGACCTTTACCTTGACTGCTGCGCCCCAGGGCAATCAGGCCAAGGACAAGTGCGGCACGCTGACGTTGAATCAGGCAGGGGTGAAGACGCCGAGTGCAACTACCACTCCAGGCTGCTGGTAGCTTCGTTACGAGGTGTTGCGCTGCTGCAAAGTTGCCTATAGAATACGCCTCCCCGCCCGAATAGCTCAGCCGGTTAGAGCACTTGACTGTTAATCAGGGGGTCGTTGGTTCGAGTCCAACTTCGGGCGCCAAGATGTTTAAGAGGCCGCGACTAGTCGCGGCCTCTTTGTTTTTGCAGTGGCTCACCGGCCGGGGCAGTCAGTTGGTTGCCTGTAGCGGACAGAGCGCGTACGCCCTGAGTTGTTGACGATGACATCCGCCAGGCGTTGCGCGCCCGTGCAGAGGCTGATCGTGATGTTGGTGCCGCTATTGCGGCCGTTCGGAAGAAATCGGATAAGCGATCGGCCGATCGTTCCAGTGATGCTGATGTTGTCGCTCGCAGCATACTGCTCGACCCGCAGGATCGAGCCGGCGTCCGCAGGCTGCCCACTACGCGCTGGATCTTTGAAAAGAATCCATCCCCGGCTCCAGTCCCTGTCTGGTCGGCAATTCGCGCCGTCAACGGATGGGCAGACGCTAACCGGCAGGCGATGCGTGATGGCCATGCTTCTGGCCATCGCCAGATGTACGGTGAGCACGTGAACCCGTGCCTGTGCTCGCTGCCATTCGATCAAAGCATTGAAGCTAGGCAGGCCGATGGCCGCCATGATTCCGATGATCGCCATCACGATCACTAGCTGTACTGCCGTGTACCCTTCTGCGCACGAACGAATCACTGCTTCACCGTCCTGCTCCCTGGCTCGGAGCAAGCAGTGTCTACGGCGTCTATTGCCCAGGTAAGGCCGGCTCTCAGTGATGAGGTGTCGGACTTTTACCGAAAGTTGCCTCCGCCGTTCGTGCAGTCCTCCCCCGAGATCCGCTCCATGACCGACCGTTTTCAGCTCGTATCCCCGTACTCCCCAGCCGGCGATCAGCCTGCCGCCATCGACAAGCTGGTCGCCAGCTTCGAGGCCGGCTTGGCCAAGCAGACCCTGTTGGGCGTGACCGGCTCCGGCAAGACCTACACCATTGCCAACGTGATCCAGCAGGTGCAGAAGCCCACACTGGTGATGGCGCCGAACAAGACGCTGGCAGCGCAGCTGTATGGCGAGTTCAAGTCGTTCTTTCCGCACAACGCGGTGGAGTACTTCGTCAGCTACTACGACTACTACCAGCCCGAGGCCTATGTGCCGTCGTCGGACACCTTCATCGAGAAGGACAGTTCGATCAACGAGCACATCGAGCAGATGCGTCTGTCGGCGACCAAGACCCTGCTGTCGCGTCGCGATTCGCTGGTGGTGGCCACGGTGTCGGCGATCTATGGCCTGGGTGCGCCGGAAGACTATCTGTCGCTGCGCCTGATCCTGTCGGTGGGCGAGCACATCGACCAACGCCAGTTGATCCGCCATCTCACCGACCTGCAGTACACCCGCAATGAATTCGAACTGACCCGCGGCGCGTTCCGCGTGCGTGGCGAAGTGCTGGACGTGTTCCCGGCCGAATCCGACACCGAAGCGCTGCGGATCGAGTTGTTCGATGGCGACATCGAGCGGCTGACCCTGTTCGATCCGTTGACCGGCGAAACGCTGCGCAAGCTGCAGCGCTACACCGTGTACCCCAAGACGCACTACGCGACCACGCGCGAGCGCACGCTGAGTGCGGTGGATACGATCAAGGAGGAATTGAAGGAGCGCTTGGAGCAGCTGTACTCGCAGAACAAGCTGGTCGAAGCGCAGCGCCTGGCGCAGCGCACCCAGTTCGATCTGGAGATGATGGCCGAAGTGGGCTTCTGCAACGGTATCGAAAACTATTCGCGGCATCTGACCGGCAAGGCACCCGGCGAGCCACCGCCGACCTTGTTCGACTATTTGCCGCCGGACGCGCTACTGGTCATCGACGAGTCGCATGTGACCATTCCGCAGATCGGCGCGATGTACAAGGGCGATCGCTCGCGCAAGGAGACGCTGGTGGAATTCGGTTTCCGTCTGCCGTCGGCGCTGGACAACCGGCCGCTGCGTTTCGAGGAATGGGAGGCGCGCTCGCCGCGCAGCATCTATGTGTCGGCCACGCCGGGGCCCTACGAGCTGCGTGAGTCCGCCGGCGAGATCACCGAGCTGGTGGTGCGCCCGACCGGGCTGATCGATCCGGTGGTCGAAATTCGCCCGGTCGGAACGCAGGTGGACGACCTGATGTCCGAAATCCACGAGCGCATCAAGCTTGGCGACCGTGTGCTGGTGACGACGCTGACCAAGCGCATGTCCGAGAACCTCACCGAGTACCTCGGCGAGCATGGCATCCGCGTACGCTATCTGCATTCGGATATCGACACCGTGGAGCGCGTGGAGATCATCCGCGACCTGCGCCTGGGCAAGTTCGACGTGCTGGTCGGCATCAATCTGTTGCGCGAAGGTCTGGATATGCCGGAAGTGTCGTTGGTGGCGATCCTGGACGCGGACAAGGAAGGCTTCCTGCGTTCGACCGGTTCGTTGATTCAGACCATTGGCCGCGCCGCGCGTAACCTGCGCGGCAAGGCCATTCTGTATGCCGACAAGATGACGCGCTCGATGCAGGCCGCGATCGACGAAACCGATCGTCGCCGCGAGAAGCAGGTTGAGTACAACCTGGAACATGGCATCACGCCCAAGTCGGTGGCGCGTCCGATCTCCGACATCATGGAAGGTGCGCGCGAGGATGCCGCCGAGAAGAAGGCAGGCAAGGGACGCTCGAAGTCGCGTCAGGTGGCGGAGGAAATGCCCGATTACCGCGCGATGGGGCCTGCCCAGATTGCCGGCAAGCTCAAGAGCCTGGAGCAGCAGATGTACCAGCACGCCAAGGACCTGGAGTTCGAGGCGGCCGCGCAGATTCGCGACCAGATCCAGAAACTGAAAGCTGCCAGTCTGGCGTAGGGCAGGGCGACAGCATCGCAGTTCGGATGCAGGGAGGGCTTGTGGCGATCCAAACCCTGCGCTAGAATGCGCGCCCTGCACAGCGCAATGCTGATGCAGGAAACGGGCGGTTAGCTCAGCGGTAGAGCACTACCTTGACATGGTAGGGGTCACAGGTTCGAACCCTGTACCGCCCACCACTCCAAGTCCAGGCGGCATGGCGACTTGAGTGGCTTCAACATCGGCAGCGACTGCTGCCGCGGATCCCAGGTTGGCTCATGCATTTGCGCTCGCAGCGTCCGTGCGTCCTTTGCCAGGTCTTCGACGATCGCTTTCGCTTCCATCCTTGGCGTCGCCCAATCGTGTTGAATCGAACCTCGTGCAGCGGCTAGGCGTCACGGACGGCTGCACGCCGGCCTGGCAGGGCGGGCGCTTTTGCGTTCCATGCGTCGAGTGTCCTGGGGGCAGGCTCGGGTCGCTGTTCAACGTTGTTTCGTCGCGGCGCTGGGCACCGCATCCATAGCTGGGCACCTCATCCACAAGGGGAGTTGTCACCGCCAGGCATGCGCGTGGCTTTGAAAGCACTTCAAGTGTCAATCGAATTCCTCCAGCACTGACGCATCCCGATCCTCGCCTTGCGTCGAAAGCAGGCGCTGTTGAGCCGGCTTCGCCGAAACCGCTTTCTCCATCACACGTCTTGCTTTAGCATCGCCTCCGCGCTGACGAAAAGGAAGGCTGGCGATGGATGAGTATCAGCACACCGTGCTGACCAGGGGCGGGTACCGTGTCGTGGCAATCACCCGGGAGGATACTTACGCGCCTGACGCTGTGGTTGCCTATGCCGTTGTGACGGATGCCGGAACCCGGATCACGCCGGACCTCTCTCTGGATCAAGCCAGAATCTGGATCGACTCGCTCGTCGAGAGCGAGAGCGGCGGACGCAGGGCGGATCTGGTCGATCACAAGCCCGTCGTCCGTCGCTAATTGCCGTTGAGAAGTAAGCCAAGGAGTAGGGGCGCGTGTCCAAAGCCAAACTGATTGCAGTCGCCACCCTGGTGACATTGCTTGTTGGATATTTCCTGTCCGGGTATCTGACGCTTCTGTTATTGCGGCTCGATACCGGGCTGTACGCCTGGGATACCTACTACCGCTACGTCAAGGCGCTGGGCTTGCCGGAAGTGGCGCCTTACGCAACCAAGATCAAGATGTCCGGCATTCTCGGCTTTGGTCTGCCCGGGATCATCTGGGCCATCACGGTCGTGCTCCTGGTCAAGCCGAAGGCACGGGCGCTGCATGGCGATGCGCGCTTTGCCGGAGCGGCAGACCTTTCCAAGCACGGCCTTTTCAAGCCTAGTGGTAACGGCATCGTCGTCGGCAAGTTCAACGGCAAGCTTGTACGGCTGAGCGGGCAACAGTTCGTGATCCTCGCTGCGCCAACGCGTTCCGGCAAGGGCGTCGGCGTGGTCATTCCCAACCTGCTGGAGTACCAGGAATCGGTCGTGGTCCTGGACATCAAGCAGGAGAACTTCGACCTCACCAGTGGCTGGCGCGCCAGTCAGGGGCATGAGGTGTTCCTCTTCAATCCTTTTGCCGAAGACCGTCGTACGCATCGGTGGAATCCGCTGACCTATGTGTCCAGCGACCCCGCCTTTCGTGTGTCGGATCTGATGAGCATCGCCGCGATGCTGTATCCGGACGGGTCGGATGACCAGAAATTCTGGGTCAGTCAGGCGCGTAATGCCTTCATGGCGTTCGCCCTGTATCTGTTCGAAAACCAGGACGAGGAGTTGTCGCTCGGCTTCCCGGGTGGGGCAGGGGCTCCCACGCTTGGCGGCATCTACCGCCTGTCGTCGGGAGATGGCACAGACCTCAAGAAGTACCTCAAGTCGCTGTCCGAGCGCAGGTTCCTCAGCAGCAATGCACGCTCGGCATTTGCCAACATGCTGTCACAGGCCGATGAGACCTTCGCGTCCATCATGGGCACCCTGAAAGAGCCGCTCAACGCATGGATCAACCCGGTCCTGGATGCGGCAACCAGCGCGGACGACTTCCTGCTCACCGACCTGCGCAAGAAGAAGATGACGATCTACATCGGCATCCAGCCCAACAAGCTGGCCGAAAGCCGGCTCATCATCAACTTGCTCTTCAGCCAGATCATCAACCTCAACACGCGCGAGCTGCCGAAGTCCAATCCAGAGCTGAAATACCAATGCCTGCTGTTGATGGACGAATTCACCTCGATCGGCAAGGTCGACATCATCGCCACTGCGGTTGCCTACATGGCGGGCTACAACCTTCGTTTGCTGCCCATCATCCAGAGCATGGCGCAGCTGGACGCGACCTACGGCAAGGATCTGTCGCGCACCATCATCACCAACCATGCGCTGCAGATCCTGTATGCGCCGCGCGAGCAGCAGGATGCGAACGACTACTCCGAGATGTTGGGCTACACCACCATCAAGAAAAAGAACGTCACCCGCGGCAGGGAGACTACCCGTAGCGTTTCGGAGGAGCGGCGGGCCCTGATGCTTCCGCAGGAACTCAAGGCAATGGGCAACGAGAAAGAGGTCTTCCTGTACGAGGGCATCCCGCACCCGGTGAAGTGCGACAAGATCCGCTACTACGAAGATCGCTATTTCACCGCACGACTGTTGCCCAGGACGGATGTGAAAACGCTTTCCATAAAAGTGTGATTTTGGTCACGAAATGGATGGGGCGACATGCCGGCGATTCTTGACTCATGCGTACGTTGAGGGCAAAGTTACCCAGAATTTGCGCAATGTTGATTTTTTGTTAAAGGGGGGCGGCGCCAGACGGGGCCGCACAGGAGTAAGGCTATGGATGGTTCTGCAGTGTATTCATTTTTTTCGTTGACGCGCATGTGCGGTGCCGGCTGGCCTGTTTCGGCTGGCTCGGATGGATATGTGCGCCCGCAAGTTGCATCGAAGGCAAATTCCCTCCGCCACCTGACGGTGAGCGGGGCCGTCGTGCTGTTCGCCGTAAGCACGAAATCTCATGAGTTGGAGAAGTCAGAGTGAATCCGATGTGTGTGCCCAAGCTGTCGCTGGTCTTGGTGGTCGCTGCGTTGGTCAGCGCGTGCGCGACCAAGCCTGCTCCCGATTTTGGTGGACGTTGGAAGCACGTCAATCACTTTGACGAAGCGCCCACTGAGATTCCGCTTTACACCTCCTATACGTATCAGGCCACGCCGATGGACGGCACGCTGAAGACGATGCTGGAACGGTGGGCTGCGGATTCCAACATGCAGCTGTCCTACAACCTGCCTTCGGATTACACCCTGATCGCTCCGGTTTCCAATATCAGCACCACCAGCGTGCAGCAAGCCGCAACCGAGCTGAGCGCGGTGTACGCGGCGCAAGGGGTATCGGTCTCGGTCTCCGCCAACAAGCTGTTGGTACAGCCGGTGCCGGTGTCGTCTGGAGCCAAACTCTAAGAGCTGACTGCTGATCCGATGCTCTCCAGCATTCGGTCGGCGAGTCGGCTCAAGCCTCCCATGCGTCCGTGCTCTTCGCGGCGATAGTTTCAGGCCTGACAAGGCCCTACGGTGACGGATCTATACATGTTGCGTAAGAAGGTCAGTGAAAAGGACGGATCTGCCCAGGTTGGTGCGGCCGTCCAGAAAGCGGTGAACTACGAGGTCAACATTGCCGATCTCGCACGCCGCAGCGAAAAGCGCGCATGGATGGTGGCGACCGTTTCCATGCTCATTACCGTCATGACGGCCGGCGGTTACTACTACATGTTGCCGCTGAAGGAGAAGGTGCCGTACCTGGTAATGGCTGACGCGTATTCTGGCACCAGCACCATTGCCAAGCTCGAAGCGAATTATGGCGGACGCACCATCAGCACCAGCGAGGCATTGGCGCGTAGCAATATCGCGCGTTTCATCCTGGCCCGTGAGTCATTCGATGCGTCTACGATCGGTGATCGTGACTGGAATACGGTTGCTGCGATGGCGGCAACGAATGTGCTTGCCGAGTATCGCGCACTGCACGCCGGTAATAATCCAACGAGGCCTTTCAATACCTATGGAAGGCTGCGTGCAATCCGCATCAATATTCTCAGCATCACCCTTATCGGTGGCAAAGGTAAGCCGTATACGGGTGCGACGGTGCGTTTTCAGCGGAATGTTTACGATAAGACATCTACTGTAACTACGCTTCTGGACAACAAGATTGCGACTATGGGGTTCGCTTACCAGGATAACCTGCAGATGAGTGATAGCCTTAGGGTGGAAAATCCCCTTGGTTTCCGGGTGACCGATTATCGTGTCGATAACGATTACTCGGCCTTGCCTGCCGCGCCGTCCGCGATCAGCACGCAGGCGCAAGCTGCACCACAGGCCGCAGCTTATCAACAGCCGATGACTCCTGGCATGGTTGATCCGAATGCCGCTGGCGCTGCAACGCCAGCTAGTGTCCCGGCGCAGCAGGGCATGCAGGCGGCTCCTGGTAGCGTTCCAGTGCAACAGCAGCCCGGATATCCTGGCCAGGCACAGCCTCAGCCGGCCGGCCAAACTCAAGCTCAGCCCACGATCCAACCCCAAGGGATGCCGAACAATGTCAATGGAGCAAGCGGTCGATGAAACCCTCTAACCCTTACAGGGCGGCATTGGCTGCAGTGTTGCCACTTGCATTGTGCGCATTCTCGGCTGCAGCTCAGGTCGTACAAGAATACGAATATGCACCCGACCGTATCTATCAGGTGCGTACCGGACTGGGCATCACCACCCAGATCGAACTCAGTCCCAATGAAAAGATTCTCGACTACAGCACCGGTTTCACCGGAGGCTGGGAGCTGACACGTCGTGAAAACGTCTTTTATCTGAAGCCCAAGAACGTCGACGTCGATACGAATATGATGATTCGTACGGCTACGCATTCTTATATCCTCGAGCTCAAGGTTGTTGCGACCGATTGGCAACGCCTCGAGCAGGCCAAACAGGCCGGCGTACAATACAAAGTGGTATTCAGTTACCCCAAGGATACGAGCTTCAACAATGTCGAGGATGCAGCTGCCGCTAAGGATGGTCCTCTGTTGAATGCGAAGATTCTCAAGGATCGTCGCTACTATTACGACTATGACTTTGCTACGCGAAGCAAAAAGTCCTGGTTGATTCCGAGCCGAGTCTATGACGACGGTAAGTTCACTTATATCAATATGGATTTAACGCGATTTCCCACAGGTAATTTCCCGGCGGTATTTGCTCGTGAGAAAGAGCATAGCGAGGACTTTCTCGTGAATACGACCGTTGAGGGTAATACCTTGATCGTTCATGGAACCTACCCCTTTCTGGTAGTTCGTCATGGCGATAATGTCGTCGGTCTGCGAAGGAACAAGCAAAAGTGAACTCCAACATTCCAAACAGCCCTGATGAGCGCTCCCGGGACAACCGATCGGATGAGCCCGTAACGAACGAGTACGACGAGCGCAGTAATCCGTACTTTGCACGCCAGCAGGCGGCTGCGGAGCCGGATCTGGATTCGACTGAGCCTGTGTTGCGGTCCAGCGACATCAAACGGTTGAACCGGAAGGCGCTGGTTTTTCTCGCACTGGTTGCCGGCCTGTTACTTTTGGCTATTTTCTGGTTGGCAAAGCAGGGCTCTGACGATTCTGCACCGGTGAAGCCGCGTGCCGAGACGGTTGTCGCGCCTGCACTTCCGCAAAATATGACCTCACCCGTCGAGACGGCTCCGGTGCCTCTTGCGCAACAACCGAGTTTGCCGCCGCTGCCGCCGATGCCTATCGACGAAAACGACAGCATGCCAGCCGAAGCTCCAGAGCGTCCGCGCGCTCCGACCTTGCTGGAACGACGCATTCTGGCCGAGCAGTCCGCTGCAGCCGGCGGCAATGCTTCGGGCACTCCCGGGATGTCGGGTCAGACTGGCGCACAGCCTGGAGCTCAAGAGGATGAGCAGGTGACGCTGGCCAAGCCGATCAGCAATCCTGACGGTTTGCTCGTGCGCGGTACCTATATCCGTTGCATTCTGGAAACGCGGATCATTTCCGACTTTGGCGGCTATACGTCCTGTATCGTTACCGAACCGGTTTATTCGATCAATGGGCACAATCTGCTGTTGCCGAAGGGTTCGAAGATGCTGGGTCAGTATGGTGCAGGCGAACCCACGACCCGGCGCCTGCAGGTCGTCTGGGATCGCGTGACTACTCCAACCGGGCTCGATGTCACTCTGGTCGGCCCGGGTATCGACACGCTCGGCAGTGCTGGTCATCCTGGCCAGTATGACGCTCACTGGGGCAACAAGATCGCTTCGGCGTTGTTCATCAGCCTTTTAAGCGATGCTTTCAAGTACGCGGCCGCGGAGTACGGTCCGGAGACGACCACCATCGGTGTGGGTTCCGGTGTCATCACGCAGCAGCCGTTCGAGAGCAACACCGCCCAAAGCGTGCAGCAACTTGCGCAACAGGCGGTAGAGAAATCCGGGCGTCGCCCTGCAACGCTGACGATCAATCAAGGAACGGTCCTGAACGTTTACGTTGCAAAAGACGTCGATTTTTCGGCGGTGCTGCCCAAGTGAGCGCGACGACCGCCATGACGATTGACGATTCTCCGACGGCGCGGATCTCGAATGATTTCCTGGATTACCAGTACTCCGTACTGGGGATCCTGGACTATTTGAATTCGCCCGAGGTCACGGAAATCTGCATCAATCGTCCCGGTGAGCTATACCTGGAGACAATCAATGGCTGGCAACGCATGGATGTGCCGTCGCTGACCTTTGATCGGGCCCGGCAGTTCTGTACGGCGGTCGTCAACGAAAGCAACACCGGGCAGCGCATCACTGACGCCGATCCGGTGGTCTCTCTGACCTTCCCGACGGGCCAGCGTGCGCAGTTCGTCATTCCGCCTGCCTGCGATGCCGGCAAGGTCTCGATCACGATTCGCCTGCCCTCCAAACACACCAAGACCCTCGAGCAGTACACAAGCGACGGGTTTTTTGACCAGGTACTCGAGCAGGCTGCCGATGTCAGCGATCACGACCGTGAACTGCTCGAGTTGCGTCGCAACAAGGAGTACTCCGAGTTCTTCAAGAAAGCGGTGCTTTACAAGAAGAATGTGGTGGTCGCCGGTGCAACCGGTAGTGGCAAGACCACCTTCATGAAGGCGCTGGTCAATCACATTCCGAACGAGGAGCGCCTGGTCACCATTGAAGACGCCCGCGAGCTATTCATCAGTCAGCCCAATTCGGTGCACCTTTTGTATTCGAAAGGTGGCCAAAGTGCGAGTAATGTGACTGCCAAGAGTTGTATGGAAGCCTGCCTGCGCATGAAGCCGGATCGGATCATCCTGGCCGAGTTGCGTGGCGATGAATCGTTTTATTTCATCCGTAACTGTGCATCCGGCCATCCTGGTTCGATCACCAGTTGCCATGCCGGCAGCGTCGAGCAGACGTGGGACCAGCTGGCGCTCATGGTGAAAGCGTCCAACGAAGGCTCCGGGCTGGAATTCGAGGTGATCAAACGGCTGCTGCGTATGACCATCGATATCGTGGTGCACATCAAGGCGCACGCCGGGCGCCGCTTTATTACCGGAATCGATTTCGATCCGGCAAGAACTCTGCGTGGCGGCTGACGGCCGCCAATGATTGACGTCGATCCAGTTTCAAGGAGACCGTTATGCTGCCTGGCATGGAATTGATGGGCTGTACTGGACTTGCCGTCCCAGGCGAGGTCATGCAGCACGTCGTTCGCGTGGAGTCTTCGCGCAATCCGTACGCCATCGGCGTAGTCGGTGGCCGGCTGGCACGCGAACCGCGTGGGCTCGAAGAAGCGGTAGCCACGGCCAAGATGCTGGAACAGAAGGGCTACAATTTCTCCCTGGGGCTTGGTCAGGTCAATCGCTACAACCTGCAGAAGTACGGGCTGACCAGTTATGAGATGGCCTTTGCCAAGTGTCCCAACCTGGTCGCTGCATCCAGGATCCTGGCCGAGTGCCACTCGCGATCCGGTGCCAATTGGGGCAAGTCGTTCAGTTGTTATTACTCGGGCAACTTCGAAACCGGCTTCAAGCATGGTTATGTCCAGAAGATCTATGCCTCCATTCGTCAGTCGGTGGCATCTTCGGGGGCCGAGCCGATCACCGTGATTCCGAACCGCCCGATCAAGGTCCGTGTCGAAAAACCCTTGCGTCAGGCAGCCGCCGAGCTGGCTGATGCGATCGTTGCACGTCGGATTCAGGATCTCGCAAATCCCGGGCGCACAGAAGCTTCACAGCAGGGCCCTATGATTGCATCGCCCACGCCGACACAACTGCCATCGCCCCACGTATCCCAGGCCAGCACAGCCGACGACGGACTATATGTGGTCAAGGCAACCGGACAGGGGCGGGGTGTTGCCCTACCTGCCGGCGTGCAACAAGCCCCAACCGTAATGAACCAAGCGCCAGCCAGCATGGCACCGGCGCAACCGATGCCTGCGACACAGCAAAAAGATGCCGCATTCGTTTTTTAACCAGGAAGGAAAACCTGCCAAGGATTGGCTATTAGACCCCCCCTGTTCCCCAAGGAGATTGATATGAAGTTTGAAATTAACAAGAAGACGGCCGCTGACGCCAAGATGATCGGAACCCAGGCCCTGAAAGCGCTGGCATTCACTTCCTTGCTCCTAGTTGCGGGTGGGGCCTCCGCAGAAGGCGGTCTCGGAGAAACCGGCGATAAGATGTGTGGCTTCCTTGAAAACGTCAATGGTCTGTTGAACATGGGCTCAGCGCTTGTTGTCACGATTGCAGTGATTATTGCCGGCTACCAAATTGCGTTTGCTCACAAGCGAATTTCTGAAGTTTCTCCGATTTTGATCGGTGGTGTCCTGATTGGCGCTGCTGCCCAGATCGCCAACATGGTGATTGGCAAGGAAGGTGGTGGCCAGGATTGCAACACTGCGTCGATGACGCTGCTGCAAATCACTCAGTACTATGCATAAAGACGTTCTCTTCCGTGGGTGTACGCGTCCGGCGATGTTCCTGGGAGTGCCTTATATCCCGTTTTTCATCGGAGCCGGCAGTGGCCTGCTGCTGGGGATGTATTTCGATCTTTGGTATCTGTTGACAATTCCAGTCATTATTTTTGCCCTGCAGCAAGTGGCCAAGCGAGACGAGATGATCTTCAGGCTGTTGGGACTACGGTGGTTGTTTCGTATGCGTGTGCGAAATGCCCAGCGTTACTCGGGAATGTGGGTGTTCAGTCCCAATGAGTATCGAAAGAACCCCGCTGGAAAACGTCAGTAAGCAAGTAGGCCGCTAACCAACCCCACGCCCGCAAGTCGCGTGGGGTTGGCGCTTTGCACGACTGCATCATCAGATGCTTCCTCTTAAATTGGTAAGGCCATGTTCAGCCCAGATAGTCCGATCAGCGAATTCGTCTCCGTTTCGACGCACGTAGCACCGTCCGTTCTAAAAACGACCGGCGGTGACTATCTGTTGATCTGGCATCTTGCGGGCCTGCCCTTCGTTGGACGTGACGAGTTTGAGCTGGAGCAGCGGCACAATACGTTCAACCGTCTTGTACAGACCCTGCGCGCGCCGGATTTCGCAAACGTTGCGTTCTGGGCACATGATGTTCGACGTCGTCGCAAGATCAGCAATTCCGGCCGTTTCAAGCAAGCGTTCAATCAGTCGCTGTCCAATGAGTATTACTCAACGCTGTCCTCCCAGAAAATCATGCAGAATGAATTGTATTTCAGCATGATTTACCGCCCGGTGGTTACCGGGCGTCGGTTGGTCGAGAAATCCAGCGATCCTGCCAGAATTCGGGTCGAAGAAGAGCAGGCGATTGCGAAGGTGATCGAGCTGGCGACTAACGTGGAAGCGGTGCTAAAAGACTATTCGCCCTATAGACTTGGAATGTACGAGGCAAAGAATGGAATCGTTTTCTCCGAAACGCTGGAGTTCCTTGGCTATCTATTGAATCGGATCGACGAGCCGGTTCCGGTACTGCAGGCGCCGGTTCCGGCGTACCTGCCCGTCAGTAAGCACATGTTCGCCAACAAGACCGGTGACTTTGTCATCCGCACGCCTGATGGCATCAATCATTTCGGGGCTATCCTAAATGTCAAGGAATACGCCGACGGGACCTATCCCGGCATACTCAATGGCTTGAAGTATCTAGATTTTGAATATGTGGTCACTCACTCATTCAGCCCTGTCGGTCGCCATGACGCACTGAAAGTGCTGGAGCGTACCAAGGGCATGATGATTTCATCGGGCGACAAATCCTCCAGCCAGATCCGCGATCTGGATCTGGCAATGGATGACGTGGCCTCGGGTAACTTCGTGCTGGGCGAATATCACTTCACCATTGCGGTGTACGCTGACAGCCAGGAAAAACTCGCCCGGCAAATCGCGACCACGCGTGCAGAGCTCTCCAATGCGGGCTTCGTGTCGTCCAAGGAAGACTTGGCAATTGCCTCGTCGTTCTACGCGCAGCTGCCGGGCAACTGGCGCTTCCGTACGCGTATTGCCAATCTGAGTTCGCTCAACTTCCTGGGCCTGTCGCCGCTGCACAATTTTGCCCAAGGCAAGCTGCACAACAATCCGTGGGGCGATTGCGTCACCACGCTGCAGACCACCAATGGTCAACCGTATTACTTCAACTTCCATGCCACGCACCCGGCCGAGAATTCCTTGGGAGAGAAGGCGATCGGCAACACCATGGTGATCGGCAAGTCCGGTACCGGTAAGACGGCGCTGATCAACTTCCTGTTGAGCCAGGTGCAGAAGTTCGACCCGGTCCCGACGATCTTCTTTTTCGACAAGGATCGCGGCGCGGAGATCTTCGTGCGCGCTTGCGGCGGTAACTATCTGGCGCTGGAAAACGGCGCGCCGACTGGCTTCAATCCGTTCCAGTGCGAACGCAACGAGGCCAACACGCAATTCCTGGCCGAGCTGATCAAGGTGCTAGGCGGCAAGACCGAGTACAGCGCACGCGAGGAAGAAGATATCTATCGCGCGGTGGAAGGTATGCTGGATACACCGATGCATCTGCGCAGCATGAGCAACTTCCGCAAGAGCCTGCCCAACATGGGCGACGATGGGCTGTATGCACGCCTGCGCCGCTGGACTGCCGGCAATTCATTGGGCTGGGTATTCGACAACCCGGTGGACACCGTCGACCTGACGCGCGCATCGATCATTGGTTTCGACTACACCGATGTGATCGATAACGCCGAAGTGCGCGTGCCGGTGATCAACTATTTGCTGCATCGCTTGGAAGCGCTGATCGACGGGCGTCCATTGATCTATGTCATGGACGAGTTCTGGAAGATCCTGGACGGCAAGGGTGGGCTGAAGGAATTCGCCAAGAACAAGCAGAAGACGATCCGTAAGCAGAACGGTCTGGGCATCTTCGCCACGCAGAGCCCGGAAGACGCACTGGCGAGCGACATCGCAGCCGCGTTGATCGAACAGACGGCAACCATGGTCCTGCTGCCCAATCCCAGCGCCAGCCGCGACGACTATATGGAAGGGCTCAAGCTCACTGACGCCGAGTATCAGGTGGTGGTGTCGCTGGACGAACGCTCGCGCTGCTTCCTGGTCAAGCAAGGCCATGCCTCGGCGGTGTGCCAGCTCAACCTGCGTGGGATGGATGATGCCCTTTCAGTGATTTCATCCTCAACCGACAACATCGAAATCATGCATCAAATTTTGTCGCGGAAAGCCGACAAGCTGGGTGTAAGCGTAGACCAGCTGACGCCAGAGCAGTGGCTGGAAGACTTTTATGCGAACCGAAAGGGCTCAGGTAAACGCAAGCGTGCCAAAGACGACGACCTTGAGGATCACGCATAAGCTCGAGCCGGTATGCGCAATGTGTCTAAAACCCGTCGCAGATTAACGGACGGGTGATGCATCGGTTGCTGGCAGCCTCGAAACAGGTCGCTTTTGGTGTCAATCAGCCGCCAGTTTCATTTGCAGAACAGAAATTTTTACATGCAACGCTTCGATGCGCTTGGGTCTGACGTCTTTTGCATGTCATGCCAGCATGGTGACTAGTGAGATGCTGCGAATCGTAATGTAGCTTTTTGAGCGATCGAGGCCTTGCTGCCTAGCGACATGAATACGTATGCACAAATGCGCCGTACGCTGCGGGCGCCGCTACCCTAACTGCCTTGGCTGGGCGCATGTTCTGGCGCCTGCAATGGCCCGGGAGGGGCGTACATGTCGCAGACATCATGGTGGCGCGGGGCCGTCATCTATCAGATTTATCCACGCAGTTTTCTGGATTCCAATGGCGATGGGGTGGGCGATTTGCCCGGCATCATCGCCAAACTCGACTACATCGCCGGGTTGGGCGTGGATGCGATCTGGATTTCGCCGTTCTTCAAGTCGCCGATGGCCGATTTCGGCTACGACATCGCGGACTATCGTGCGGTGGATCCGCTGTTCGGGACGCTGGACGATTTCGATCGGCTGCTCGACAAGGCGCATGGCCTCGGCTTGAAGGTGATGATCGACCAGGTGTTGAGCCACACCTCGATCGCGCATGCGTGGTTCCAGGAGAGCCGGCAGGACCGGACCAACGCAAAGGCGGATTGGTACGTGTGGGCCGATCCGCGTGAGGACGGGACGCCGCCGAACAATTGGTTGTCGCTGTTCGGTGGGGGTGCATGGCAATGGGAGCCGCGGCGCGAACAGTACTACCTGCACAACTTCCTCGTCGACCAGCCGGACCTCAATTTCCATAACGCCGAGGTGCAGCAGGCGACGCTGGATAACGTCCGCTTCTGGCTGGATCGCGGCGTGGATGGGTTCCGCCTGGATGCGATCAACTTCTGCTTCCACGATGCGCAGCTGCGCGACAATCCGGCCAAGCCGGCCGACAAGCGGGTGGGTCGTGGGTTCAGCGCCGACAATCCGTACGCGTATCAGTACCACTACTTCAACAATACCCAGCCGGAAAATCTGGCCTTCCTGGAGCGCCTGCGCGGGCTGCTGGATGTCTATCCGCATGCCGTGAGTCTTGGCGAGATCTCGTCGGAAGACTCGTTGGCGACCACTGCCGAGTACACCTCTCATGGCCGCCTGCATATGGGCTACAGCTTCGAGCTGCTGGTGCAGGACTACAGCGCGGCCTATATCCGCGAGACGGTGAGCCGGCTCGAAGCCACGATGCTGGAGGGCTGGCCGTGCTGGGCCATTTCCAACCACGATGTGGTGCGCGCGGTGACGCGTTGGGGCGGGGTAGATGCGTCGCCGGCATTCGCGCGGATGGTGGTGGCGATGCTGTGTTCGCTGCGCGGGTCGATCTGCCTGTACCAGGGTGAGGAGCTGGGCCTGGGTGAGGCGGAGGTGGCGTACGAGGACCTGCGCGATCCGTACGGCATCACCTTCTGGCCAACCTTCAAGGGGCGCGATGGCTGCCGCACGCCGATGCCGTGGACGGACGCGCCGTCGGCAGGCTTCAGCAGCGGCAAACCGTGGCTGCCGCTGGTTGAGGAGCATCGTGCGAATGCGGTGAGTGTGCAGCAGGACGATCCGTTGTCCGTGCTCAGCGCGGTGCGCCAGTTCCTGGCGTGGCGCAAGGGCGAGCCTGCGTTGCGCGAGGGTGCGATCACGTTCTACGACACCGCCGAGCCTGTGTTGATGTTCCGGCGCGAGCATGCCGGCCGGGTGATGTTGCTGGCATTCAATCTGTCGGCGCACAGGGCCGAACTTGGGCTTCCGGCTGGCGCGTGGAGGCAAGTCGATGTGCCGGGCGTGGAGCGCGGAGCCATCGAACATGGCCACCTGCGCCTGGCCGGGCATGCGGTGGTGTGCGCGATCGAAGGTGGCTGATGTGGCATCGTGACCGGTAGCTGTGGTTGCGTGATCGCCTTCTACGTAGCGAGGCATACCTGAAGGGATGCCTCGCTTTTCTTTACCTCGGAGTTCCTTGGTTCGCTGGCTACCTGCAGTGCGACGCGGGCTGCGCGAGCCTTTCATGGATCCCCTTGCTGCTGTTCGGACGCGGCACGCGGTGATGCCTTGCATACGTCCGGGATGTCCGACTGGTAGGTACAGATCGATGGTGATCGACTGCGAGGATGGATGTGTTGCGGGCGGCCTTGGTGCTATCGCGATGCCCCAGGCCGATGCCGTGCGAATAGCGCTGCTTTTACATCCGGTAATGCCTTGATCGGCGGTTGATCTTGGGCGTTTTTTAGAAGTGGATACAGAGTGGATACAGATTCGGGTAAAGAAACCTGGAAAAAGAAACCCGCCGACCTCACGTCGGCGGGTTTCTTTTGATTGATGGCGCCAGGCCGGTCAAAAAGGTGATCGTTGTTTATTGCTCAGCAGCGCCGCCTCCTGAGTGACGGCCCATGGAGCAACGCTGGGCACTGCGTGGGTGCACGCTGCGCTTGCGCCGTACCCTCACCCCAACCCCTCTCCCAGTGGGAGAGGGGCTTTGGTGCTCCTGGTGCAGAGGGCTGGCGCCGTGGGCGGTCAGCTCACTGGCACGCAGGGAACGCTGCAGCCACAGGCAACTAGTCAGCTACAGGCAGTGAGTCAGCTACAGATAATGATGCAGCCTCAAGTAACGCTGTAGCTAGGGGCCACGATAGCCACAAGTGACGCTGCAGCCACAGGTGACGTTACGGCTACCGGCACGATGTAGCCACAACTAACGACGTAGCCAATCAGTGCATCGCTTGCAGCTCACATCCCGTCAAAACTTGTAGTTGACGCCCAGCACGAAGGTGCGGCCCCATTCGATGTATTCCAGTGGACGGTCCTTGGTTTCGGCGTAGGTGCGGTAAGGCGAGTTGCTGAGGTTGCTGGCCTGCAGCAGCAGGGTCAGGCCAGCGAGATCGCTGCTGTCGCTGAAGCTGTAGCTGATCTGCGCGTCGGTGATGTTTTCGCCGACTACGTAGCGCAGCGTGCGGTTGCCGTTGAAGTTGCCGATCTCGCCGATGAAGTCCGAGCGCCGACGCTGGCTGACACGTGCCTCGAAACCTTTGTGCTCGTAGTAGGCGGTGAGGTTGTAGACGCGTTCGGACAGGCCGGGCAGGCTGATCTCGCCGTCACCGACGCTGGAAGCACTTTCCGGGTCGCGGATCTTGACGTCGCTGTCGTTGAAGGTGGCGCTGGCCTGGATGCCGAAACCTTCCAAGGGAGCGAAGACCAGATCCAGCGGCAGCGAAGCAGTGAGTTCGACGCCGCGCAGCGTGCCGCCCTTGCCGTTGAACGGAGCGCTGAAGGTGCCGGTGGTCAATACCGGCGCCGAGCCCGGCGGCGGCACGTAGCCGGCGACCAATGCGGAAAAATCGTAGTTGTCGCGGCTCTGGGTGTAGATGTAGCTCTTCAGGTCCTTGTAGAAGAACGCTGCGGCCACGTAGGCGCGCTCGGCAAAATATTTTTCGTAGGAAAGATCGATGGCGTTCGCGCGCCAGGGATCGAGCATCGGGTTACCGCCGCTGGCACCGGGGCGGCCGGTGGAGGTGTCGACACCGAATTCCAGCGAGGCGCGCAGCTGATCCACGCGCGGACGTGCAACCTGCTTTGCCATTGCAAAACGCAAGGTCTGCTCGTACGGGAACTGGAACGCAAGGTTTAGGCTGGGCAACCAGTCGCGGTAGGTCTTGCCGTCGTCGATCGGGCGCACTTCGCTGCCCACCGGCTGCGACGCGTCCCAATAGCTCGCGCGCGAGGACTGATCGGCGCTCTGCAACTGCACGCCGAGATTGCCGCGCACGCCCACATCGCCCCATTCGGTATCGAGATTGGCACGCACCCAGGCGGTGGTGATCTTCTCTTCGACCGTCCAGGCCTTGGATACCAGGAACGAGGCGTCGTCGCTGGGGTTGAACAGCATGTAGCGCGAGACTACCGCCGGCACGTTCCAGGCGGGCAGGGAGCCGATTCCGGCAAAGCCCAGATTGACAGGCGCGTACTGCAGGTCCGGCGCGATGGTGGATTCGCCCTGCGCGCCGAGGGTGATGTTGCCTTCGGGCTGGGTCTTCTGCTTTTCGCGGTTGGCGTAGTTGACGCCCACATCCAGATCCGAGAACCAGCTCAACGCGTCGGGCATCGAGAAGCTGGCCTGCAGGCGTGCGCCCTTGAGCACATCCTCCACGCGCGGCACCTTGCCGTAGCCGGAACCATAGATGGTGTTGGTCAGGAACAGCGCGTCGGGACTGGAATAATTCATGCCCGGCGCCAGCTGCGAGAAACCGTTGCCGACGACAGACACACCCACGGTGTCCAGCTGCGGCATGGGCGCACGTTGGAGATTGTTCTCCAGGTTCAATTCATCGCGGGTGGCCTTGGAGTAGTTCAGGTCGGCGACGAGCTTGACGGCGCCGGCGGAGATCTCGTTGTTCCAGCCAAACGCGTCGATGGTGTCTTCGCGCTTGTTGTACATGCCGCGGACCAGTGGGTAGACGCCGCTGGCGGTGCCGCCGACGAAGCTGTTGCTGTCGTTGACGCGCACGTTGCTGATGTTCAAGCCCGGCGTATAGCCACCGTTGTAGTTGCTCAGGTTGAGCTCGAACTGGTTGGCAGTGTCGATCTGCTCGGCTTCGGTATGGAAGGCGTCGAGCGTGCTGGTCCAAGCGTTGGACGGGCGGTACTGCAACGTGGCCATGACGCCGTCGCGCTTCTGGTTGCCGGTGCGGCGCAATGCCTTGATGCCGTCGGAAAAGTACACGCCATCGGCCACGCCGGGGCGCGGGCGCTGTGCATTGACCGGTTGCCAGGGCTCGTACAGGCCCACCTGGTTTTCCTGGATCGGCATGTCGGTGTGGGCGTAGCCGATGGTCAGGCCGATGGTACGGTCGGCGAACTGGTCGATGTAACTGATATTGAAGCGGTTGCCGTACGGATCGACGTTGGCGGCCTTGCCCAACGAATTGCGTTGGTAACGGCCACCGATGGCGATCACCCGCTCGTTGTAGCTGAGCGGGCGTGCGGTCTGCATGTCGACGGTGCCGGACAAGCCCTGGCCGACCAGGCCGGCATCGGGCGTCTTGTAGACGGTGACGCCGCTGACCAGTTCGGACGGGTATTGGTCGAATTCCACGCTGCGGTTGTCACCGGTGCTGACCACTTCGCGGCCGTTGAGCAGGGTGGTGGAAAAATCCGGCGACAGCCCGCGCACACTGATCACCTGCGCGCGACCGGCGACACGCTGTGCAGCCAGGCCAGGCAGGCGCGCCAGCGATTCGGCGATGCTCACGTCCGGCAGGCGGCCGATGTCTTCGGCGGAAATGGCTTCCACGATCGAGGTGGAATCCCGCTTGACCGAGATGGCGCCCTCGATCGCGCGGCGCAGGCCGGTGACCTGGACCTTGTCCAGCTCGGTCACCGCGCCGGCGGTGTTTTCGGAAGCAGTTTGTTCGGTGTCGGTTGCTTGCGCCGGCGCCGCCGATTGTGCGGCCGCCAACGTCGGTGCCATGGCAACGGCCAGGGCGATACTCAGCGCGGAGCGCTTGTGCTTCAACATTTTCCCCTCCCAGGTACATGTTGGTCTTTGATTTTTCGATCCGGCAGACGCCTGGATGCATTGCATCGCGCGCCACCACGGGCATCACGACTGCGACGTATGGTAGACACGGCACCTGCACGCAAACGGGCACTGCATACGTATTCAACCCGGCTGATTGCGCTGAAATCGATTCCACGCAAGCTCCGCCGCAGCGCGGTACGAGGTGCGCCCGGCGTGAGGCAACGTCATTGCGCGATCCGCAGCGGCTGCAGTGCCGCTGCGTAATGCAATCATCGGTCGCGTTGAAGGCCGCCTCGGCAAGCCGTTGCGACCAAGTCAGCGCTTCCCGTCCATCGGCACGAAGCGAATCGCCTGCCCACCGCCTGGCGCAAGACGCAGTTCCAGCGTGTCAAAGCTGCTGACCTGGCGTTGTTCGCGCACGAAGGCGAACGGGTTGCCGACATAGTCCGCATCGTCATCGTCGCGGTAGATCTGCGCGGTATATCGCACGCCGGGCTCAAGAAATCCGAGCGGCACCTGCAGCAGCCGGCCATGCTCGTCGGTGATGCTGCCCAGGAACCAGTCACGGCTATGCCGGTCCTTGCGGGCGATGGTGACGTAGTCGCCGACTTCGCCATTCAAGGCACGGGTCTGGTCCCAATCCACCGCCACGTCCTCGATGAAGCGGAAGGCGTCACGGTGCTGCAGATAATGCTCGGGAAGATCGGCGGCCATCTGGATCGGGCTGTAAAGCGTCACGTAAAGCGCCAGCTGGCGCGCGAGCGTGCTGGGAATCGCCTGGCCGTCGCGGCCTTTCAGGCTGACGATGCCCGGCGTGTAATCCATCGGCCCGGCGAGCAGGCGGGTGAACACCAGGTTGACCTCGTGCTCGGGCGGATTCGGTGGCTGGCCCCAGGCGTTGTACTCCATGCCACGCGCGCCTTCGCGCGAGATCCAGTTGGGATAGGTGCGGCGCAGGCCGGTGTCCTTGATCGGCTCGTGCGCATTGACGGCGATATGCCGCTCGGCAGCCTCGCGTACCACGCGCAGATGATGGCGCGCCATCCATTGGCCGTCGTGCCATTCGCGCAGCGGCGCACCGCCTGCCGGGTTGCGGCGTTCCACCTGGCCGTCGTCGCAGACATAGCCGGTCTTGACCGAGTCCACGCCGAAGCGGGCGTACAGGTCCATCGCTTCGGCGATCTGGTCTTCGTAATGATCCACTGCGCACCCCGTTTCATGATGGCCGATCAGATGCACGCCCTTGCCGGCGGCGTAGTTGCTCAGTGCGGGCAGGTCGAAATCTGGCGTTGGCCGGGTGAAATCGAAACTGCCGCCGTTGCCGAACCATTCGCCGTTCCAGCCCGGATTCCAGCCTTCCACCAGCACGCCACGAAAGCCGTGCGCCGCGGCAAAATCGATGTAGCGCCTGGTGTCGGCGGTGGTGGCGCCGTGGGTCGGCCCGGTTGCCCAGGTCTGCTGGTTGAGATGCATGGCCCACCACACCCCGACATACTTGGACGGCTTGACCCAGCTCACGTCGCCCAGGGCGTTGGGCGCGTTGAGGTTGAGGATCAGGTTGGATTCCACCAGGCCGGTGGCCTGGTCGGCGATCTGCAGCGTGCGCCACGGCGTGTCGAAGGGCAGCGTGCGCCGCACCTTCCAGCCTTCGGCAGCGGGTGACAATTGCGCGCGCAGGCGCCGACCTTCGGTACGGCGCAGCCACATGCCGGCGTAATCGACCAGCGCCGCTTCATGCAGCGCGACGTGCAGCCCGCTCTCGGTACGCAAGGTGAGTGGCGTATGCGCCAGCGCGACCTGGTTCAACGGCGTGCGCTGATACAGGTATTCGTAGTGGATCGGCTCGCCTGCAGGAATCCACCACGCTTCGGACGGCTGCGCGATGGCGAATTCGGTGATTTCCTCGTCGATGATGGCTTCGCGTAATCCCGCTTGTTCGGGGAAGTGATAGCGCAGGCCGATGCCATCGTCGTACACGCGCAAGATCACATCGAAGCGGCGTTGCGCGCCGCTGCGCTCGCCCAGGCTGACGCTTAATTCGTTGTAGTGGTTGCGCACCAGGCGCGTCTCGCCCCAGGGTTGTTCCCAGGTGTCGTCATGATGCTGGCGCGCCTGCGAGAGGACGACCAGGCCGCGGTCCAGCCGGCCGTTGCGTAACTGGAAGCCCAGGCGCGAGCGCTCCAGCACCGGCTGGCCCAGGCGTTGCACGTGGTAGTAGGGTGTGCCGCCATCCACTTCCAGCGTGACCTGCAGGATCTTGCCAGGCGAATCCGCGCTGATGGCGATGCGCTCGGCCTGCGCGATGCCGGCAAGGCTGCCGAGCAGCAGCAGGGTAAGCAGGCGCGCACTGCTTGCGGCGCTCGATGTCGAACGCACGCGACGTGAAGACAGCGGCATATCCCCTCCCAAGGCGGCCATTGCGTCAGTGGCGACTATGCAATGACGCGGCGTGGATGGGCCATGCTGCACTGCGGCCAATGCCATGAATACGTATGCAGTGGTGCCGAACCCCGGGGTGCGCGTCTACCATGGCGCCACGGCACCTGGGAGGGTCCGCGCCCGTGGCACGCCAGTGCCGCGCACTACAACGCGTGCAACGAGGGAGGGAGGCCGACGGTGCAAGCCGTCTCGCCGCGTCGATGCTGAAGATGATCTGCATGGCTGCAACGCTGGGTGTTGCGGCAAGCTCGCCGGTATTGGCCGACGAGCTGGAATTCCAGGGCCGCCGCGCGCAGGCGCAGGCGCTCGAAGACGGTGGGTTCGTGCTGCGCTGGCCGCAGGGCGAGCGTCGTATCGGGCCGCAACCGATGCGTACGCACACTGCCAGTCCATTGTTCGATGCCTTGTTTGCCCTGGCCCAGCAGGAAATGGCCGACGACCGCGTCGATGCGATCCGCGATCCAGCCTTCAATGACGGCAAGCCGGTGGCATGCGCGTGTTTCGAAACCGGTGAGCGCTGGCCTTACGTATGGACGCGCGATGTCAGCTTCGCCGCCGATCTGGCGTTGGCGCGGCTGGAGCCGGAGCGTACGCGCAATGCGCTGCGCTTCAAGCTGTCGGCGGCGCGCGATGGGCAGACGCCGGGATTGTTCGTTGCGCAGGACACCGGCTCCGGTGGCAGCTGGCCGATCAGCAGCGACCGTGTGGTGTGGTTCCTCGCCGCGCGTGGCCTGCTGGACGATCAGCCATTCGCTGAAGAGGTCTGGCGTGCATTACAGGACACCATCGCGCAAGACCGTGCCGCGGTATTCGATGCGCAGATCGGGCTCTACCGTGGCGAAACCTCGTTCCTGGATTGGCGCGAGCAGACCTATCCGGAGTGGACGCGCCAGGATGTGCGCTTCATTGCCGAGTCCTTCGCCCTGTCCACCAATGTGCTGCACTACCAGGCCCTGCGCCTGGCCGAGCAGCTGGCGCGCCAGCATGGCGATGCGCGTGCGTCCAGGTACGCCCAGTGGGCCGATGCGCTGCGTCAGGCCATCGCCACGCGCTTCTGGGATGCGCCCAGCAATCAGTATGTGAGCTATCTGGGCAATGCGGCGCATCCGGTGCGCTATGCCAAGGTCGATCTGCTCGGCGTGTCGCTTGGCGTGCTGGCCGAGGTGTTTCCGAAGGAGCGTGCGCGTGCCGCGCTGCGCGGGTATCCGCTGGTTGCCGGCGGCAGCCCGGTGGTGTGGCCGCAGGACGCCGAACAGCCGATTTATCACAATCGCGCCGTCTGGCCCTTCGTCAGCGCGTATGCGTTGCGCGCCGCACGCCAGCTGGACGACGCGCCGCGCATTGCGCTGGAGCTGCAGTCGTTGATGCGCGGCAGCGCGCTGGCTGGCTCCAACATGGAAAACTACGAGATGCAGAGCCTGGCGGTGCATGTGGAGGAGGGGCCCCGCAGTGGCCCGGTGGTGAATTCGCCGCGCCAGTTGTGGTCGGTTGCCGGCTATCTCTCCGCGGTGCTGGAAGGCGTGTTCGGCATTGGTGCCGATGGCAGTGTGACGCCGAAACTGCCGCGTACGTTGGTGCCGTTGTTGTTTGGCGATCGCCAGCAGATCGTGCTTGAACAGAGTGCCCGGCGGTATGTGCTGCAGCGGCCGACGGCGAGTGCGGGTGAGTTGCTGGTGGCGGGGAAGGTCGAGCAACAAGGCCAGACCACGTTGGTGCATCTGATCGGTCGCAAGGCCGATACCACCGCCCCGCCGCAGCCAGGCCAGGTGTTCGCACCCAGCACGCCGGAGGCGCCCGTCGCGCAACGGCAGGGCGACGGCCACCGCATCGTGATTCCGGCTGGGACGACGCTGTACATGGATGGGCATGCGTTGGACGCCACGCAGCACTTAGACCTGCGCGAGGACGGCCGGCTGCACGTGCTCAGCCTGACCCGCCGCGCCGATGGCCTGGAGTCGCTGCACAGTCCCGCGTTGACGCTCGGCCCGTTGCAGGAGGTCGCGGGAAGCGAGGCCTGGGTTTGGACTGCCACGCGCACGGGCCAGCATCGCGTATCGCTGCGTTATCGCAACCCCAACGGGCCGATCAATACCGGCGTCACTGCGGCGGTCAAGCGGCTGCTGCTGGAATGCCCGGGGCAGGCGACGCAGTCGCAGGTCGTGGTGATGCCGCATAGCGTGGGCGAGCAGCTGTCCACGCAGGTCAGCTTCACTGTGGTAGACGGGCAGCAGTGCAGGTTCCGGCTGGAAAACGGCTTCAACATGAGCGCGCTCGCGCATTTTGCGCAGTACAACGGCGGCCGCGGTGGTCGCGATGGCGTGGTCAACACCGCGCAGGTGAGCGCGCTGCTGGTCGGCCCCGCAGCGAGCACGGAGGCTGCGCAATGACCGCCAAGCCACGCCTGAGTTTCTGGCAGATCTGGAACATGTGTTTCGGCTTTCTCGGTATCCAGTTCGGCTTCGCGCTGCAGAACGCCAACGCCAGCCGCATCTTCCAGACCCTGGGGGCGCAGGTCGACGATGTGCCCGGTCTGTGGATCGCCGCACCGCTCACCGGTCTGATCGTGCAGCCCATCATCGGCTACCTGTCCGACCGCACCTGGACGCCATGGGGGCGCCGACGTCCGTATTTCATGGTCGGCGCGGTATTCACCACACTGGCCTTGCTGGTGATGCCCAACGCGCCGATGCTGTGGATTGCCGCCGGCACGTTGTGGGTGCTGGATGCATCGATCAACATCTCGATGGAGCCATTCCGCGCCCTGGTCGGCGATCAACTGCCACCGGCGCAGCGGCCCACCGGCTATGCGATGCAGAGCTTCTTCATCGGGGTCGGCGCGATTGTGGCGAGTTTCCTGCCATGGTTGCTCACGCATTGGGGCGTGGCCAATACCGCGCCGCCGGGGCAGTTGCCCGACAGCGTGCGCTACGCCTTCTACCTCGGTGCCGCGGTGCTGTTCCTGTCGATCAGCTGGACGGTGCTGCGCACGCGCGAATACAGCCCGCAGCAGCTGGCCGGTTTCGACGATGCGCATCCGCCTGTAGCGGCTGCAGCGATCGCCGGCACCTTGCCGCCGCAATGTGCGAGTGCGCTCTGGTGCGGCATCGGTGTGCTGCTCGCCGCTGCGATCGCCTGGCAGCACGGCGACCGCATGCTCTACGTGCTGGCCGGCCTGTGCATCGCCTACGGTGCGCTGCTTGCGTTGGCGCGCGTGCTGCCATCGACCGGCATGCTGGTGGCGATCGTGCAGGACGTGCGCAGCATGCCGCTGACGATGCGACGCCTGGCCTGGGTGCAGTTCTTCTCCTGGTTCGCGCTGTTTGCGATGTGGATCTACACCACCGCGGCGGTTACCCAGGTGCACTTCGGTGCCAGGGACACCGCATCGGCAGCCTACAACGAAGGCGCGAACTGGGTGGGCGTGTTGTTTGGCGCCTACAACGGATTTGCGGCGTTGGCGGCATTGGTCATTCCACTGCTGGTGCGTGCGATCGGCCTGCGCTGGAGTCATCTGTGCAACCTGTGGCTGGGTGCGGCCGGGCTGTTGTCGATGCTGGTGATCCGCGACCCGCAGTGGCTGCTGCTGTCGATGCTGGGTGTCGGCTTTGCCTGGGCCTCGATCCTGTCGCTGCCCTATGCCTTGCTGTCCGACAGCGTGCCCGCCGCCAAGATGGGCGTGTACATGGGCATCTTCAATTTTTTCATCGTGATTCCGCAGCTGGTCGCGGCCAGCGCACTGGGCTTCGTGCTGCGCGTCTGGCTGGGCGGTCAGCCGATCCATGCGCTGGCCATCGGTGGCGCCAGTTTGCTCATTGCCGGTGTGTGCGTGGTGCGGGTTCCAATGGCCTCGGGAGGGCAGTGATGCGGCATGTGATGATGGCTGGATTGATCGTATCTGCAGGGGCGGCGAGCGCGGCGGCTGCACCCGGCGATTACTACGGCACGCTGGAACCGTTCGCTGCCGACGCGGTGTATTTCGTGGTGACCGACCGTTTCGTCAATGGCGACCCCGGCAACGACCAGCGCGACCAGGGCGGTGCGCATCGCACGTTCGATGTGCCGACGCCTTGCGCAGATGGAGTCGGCGACAACATCGGTTACCTGGGGGGCGACTTCAAGGGCATCGTCGAACATGCCGACTACATCCGCGACATGGGCTTTGGCGCGGTATGGATCACGCCGATTGTCGACAATCCGGATGAGGCCTTCACCGGCGGCAAGCCGATCAGCTGCGGCAGTACGCTCAGCGACCACGGCAAGACCGGCTATCACGGCTACTGGGGCGTGAATTTCTACAAGCTCGACGAGCATCTGCCCAGTCCCGGCCTGGACTTTGCCGGCTTCACCCGCGCCATGCATGCCAACCGCTTGAAGGTGGTGCTGGATATCGTGGGCAATCACGGCTCGCCGGCCTATAGCATGCCGGTGGCGCAGCCGGGCTTCGGCAAGTTGTACGACGCCGATGGCCGCCTGGTCGCCGATCACCAGAATCTGCCGCCGGCGCAGCTGGATCCGCAGCACATTCCGCTGCACGCGTTCTACAACACCGGCGGCGGGCTGGCCGAGCTGTCCGATCTCAACGAAAACAATCCCGCCGTGCTC
This sequence comes from Xanthomonas sp. CPBF 426, assembly GCF_903989465.1. Classification (NCBI taxonomy): domain Bacteria; kingdom Pseudomonadati; phylum Pseudomonadota; class Gammaproteobacteria; order Lysobacterales; family Lysobacteraceae; genus Xanthomonas; species Xanthomonas sp. CPBF 426. Next base: position 2,894,737 of record NZ_LR861805.1, on the reverse strand, counting down.
GATTATCTGGCCGGCGCGTACCTGCAGTGGATGGAGCAGGGCGCCGACGCGTTTCGTATCGACACCATCGGCTGGATGCCCGACCGTTTCTGGCATGCCTTCGTTGCGCGCATCCGCGAAAAACGTCCGGGGTTCTTCATGTTCGGCGAAGCCTTTGATTACGACGCCAACAAGATTGCCGGGCATACCTGGGCGCGCAATGCCGGCGTCAGCGTGCTGGATTTCCCATTGAAGCAGCAACTGTCCGCTGTCTTCGGGCATGAGCAGGCCGGGTTCGAGAAGCTCGCCGCGCCGCTGTTTTTGCGTCGGGGGCCGTATGCCAACCCGTACGAGCTGATGAGTTTCTACGACAATCACGACATGGCGCGCCTGGATGCCAGCGACACCGGCTTCATCGACGCGCACAACTGGCTGTTTACCGCGCGCGGCATCCCGGTGATCTATTACGGCTCGGAAACCGGCTTCATGCGCAGGCGCGCCGAACATGCAGGCAACCGCAATTACTTCGGTGCCGAGCGCATCCGCACTGCACCGCACAGCCCGATTTTCGGCCCGTTGCAGCAGATCGCGCGGCTGCGTCGCGATACGCCGGCATTGCAGCGCGGGGTACAGGTGGATGTGCTGCTACGCGGGGATCAGGCGGCGTTCTTGCGGGTCTATCAGCATGCGGGCGCCAACCAGACGGCGTTGGTGCTGCTCAACAAGGGCGACGCAGCGGCGACCATCGCAGTGACGCGTTTTCTGCAGCCCGGCACCTGGCGCGATGCGGTGAGCGGCGAGCAGGTGCAGGTGCAACGTCGGCTACTGGCCGCGGTGCCCGCGCACGGCGTGCGCGTGCTGCTCTCGGATGCGCCGGTCACCGATCCGGCCTTGCGCAAGCAGCTCGATGCGCAGATGGCCGAGCAAGCCGCGCGCGACGCCCGCAACAGGTAGGAGCGCACCCGGGCGCGACAGGGCTTGCCGGGAATGCTCCGTCGCGCCCTGGTGCGCTCCTACGAAGCATTCGATGGCCGCGACCAGACTCGCAGCCCGCCACGCACGCATGGGCGTATCTTCTTTTGCATACGCCGATCAACGAACAAGCTGCGCGCGACCCGCGCACCCGATAGGAGCTCGCGGGTCGCGCGCTGGGGCGTTACCGGTGGTGCTCCATCGCGCGCCAGCGCGCTCCTACACAGGGTTCGGTGGGCCGCGATCCATCCTGCAGCCAGCCATGCATGCTCTAACGATTCCCGATCCCGATCCCGATTCCGATCCCAATTCCCAATTCCCAATTCCCAATTCCCGACGCTCAGCGTCCAGCAACTCCGCTGGCCGTCTGTGCGCACACCACATCGCCGGGCTCCGTTGCCGGCGACGGCGTCCAGCCCAACGGCGGTTGCAGCCCACTGCTACGCGAGGAATCACGCACTGCCAGCTTCACCGGAATCGTGCGGCTTTGCGCCGCTTCGCCGCGGATCAGTGCCACCAGGCTTTCCACCAGCAGCGTGCCGGCCTGCTTGGTGTCCTGCTGCACCGTCGACAACGCCGGCGCCACCGACGCCGCCAGGGCGATATCGTCGAAGCCGCTCACCGCGACATCCTGCGGCACCCGCAAGCCGCGCTCGCGCAAGGCGCGCATGGCGCCGATCGCAATCAGGTCGCTGGCCGCACACACCGCATCGAAGGCCAGGCCACTGTCGAGCAGCGCCAGGCACGCGGCATGGCCGGACGACTCGGTGGTGATCGCGTCGAACTGCAGCGCGCGATCGGCTACCAACGCCTGTTGCTTCAGCGCAGCCACGCAGCCGCGGTAGCGCTCTTCGAACTCGGGGTAATGATTGGACGCGTGGCCGAGAAAGGCGATGCGGCGGCAGCCCTGCGCGAGCAGATGCGCGGTGATGTCCAGCCCGCCCTGATAGTTGTCGCTGCCGATCGAAATGCCCGGCTGCCCCGGCAGCGCCGCGCCCCAGCGGACGAAATGCGTGCCTTGCTCGACCAGCAGCTGCAGCCGCTGGCGCGACTGCTGGTAGTCGCCGTAGCCGAGCAGGATGATGCCGTCGGCCTTGTTGCTGTCTTCGTAATCGGCCTGCCAGTCCTTGGACAGCTGCTGGAACGACACCAGCAGGTCGTAGCCCTGCAGCGCGCAGGCGCGGGTGATCGAGCCCAGCATCGAATGGAAGAACGGGTTGATCAGCGAATCGTCGGCGGTGGGGTCTTCGAAGAACAGCAGCGCCAGCGTGCCCGCATTGCGCAGCCGTAGCGACGAGGCGTTCTTGTCGACCTTGTAGTTCAACTCGTTGGCGATGCGCAGGATGCGCTTGCGGGTTTCTTCGTTGACCATCGGGCTGCCGCGCAGTGCGCGCGACACGGTCGGCTGCGACACGCCGGCCAGGTAGGCGATATCCAGCGAGGTGGCTTTACCCTTGATGGTCATGGTCGGTACTGGCAGCACAGGTGGCCGGCATCATGCCACGCGCCCGCCGGCCCGGTGCCGGCATGCGCAACGGCGGGCTGATTGGTTTACCATTCTCCTCAAGACCCCTTGCGAGAAGGTGGCCCGCGCCCCGCGCCGGCCCAGCGTGCGACATGAGCACTACCACCGCCCACCGCTGATCCCGGCCGCGCCAGTTGGCAAGGCGCCTGCACGGCGTTGTTTCTGCACCACCTCTCGCCACCCCTTTATCCGAGCCTGTCCTGCAACGGGCAGATCTCCCTTGCAGCCATCGCGCTGCAGCCAGCCCAGACCTCATTCTTGCCCATGATCAACATCACGCTCCCCGACGGCAGCCGCCGCGAATTCGAATCCCCCGTCTCGGTGATGCAGGTCGCCCAGTCGATCGGCGCCGGTTTGGCCAAGGCGACCATCGCCGGCCAGGTCGACGGCCAGCTGGTGGATGCCAGCGACGTCATCGACCACGATGCCAGCCTGCGCATCATCACCGCCAAGGACCCCGAAGGCGTGGAGATCATCCGCCACTCCTGCGCGCATCTGGTCGGGCATGCGGTCAAGCAGCTGTACCCGGAGGTCAAGATGGTGATCGGCCCGGTCATCGCCGAAGGCTTCTACTACGACATCTACAGCGAGCGCCCGTTCACGCCCGAAGACATGGCCGCGATCGAGCAGCGCATGCAGGAGCTGATCGCACAGGACTACGAGGTGATCAAGAGGGTCACCCCGCGCGCCGAGGTGATCGAAGTGTTCACCCAGCGCGGCGAGGAGTACAAGCTGCGCCTGATCGAGGACATGTCCGCTGACATCACCGCGATGGGCCTGTACTACCACCAGGAATACGTGGACATGTGCCGCGGCCCGCACGTACCCAACACGCGCTTCCTCAAGGCCTTCAAGCTGACCCGCATTTCCGGCGCCTACTGGCGTGGCGATGCCAAGAACGAGCAGCTGCAGCGCATCTACGGCACCGCCTGGGCCGACAAGAAGCAGCTGGACGCCTACATCCTGCGCATGGAGGAAGCCGACAAGCGCGACCATCGCCGCATCGGCAAGCAGCAGGACCTGTTCCATCTGCAGGAAGAGGCGCCCGGCCTGGTGTTCTGGCATCCCAAGGGCTGGTCGCTGTGGCAGGTGGTCGAGCAGTACATGCGCAAGGTCTACCGCGACAGCGGCTACGGCGAGGTGCGCTGCCCGCAGATCCTGGACGTGTCGCTGTGGCAGAAGTCCGGCCACTGGGACAACTACCAGGATGCGATGTTCTTCACCGAGTCGGAAAAGCGTACCTACGCGGTCAAGCCGATGAACTGCCCCGGCCACGTGCAGGTGTTCAACCAGGGCCTGCACAGCTACCGCGACCTGCCGATCCGCTACGGCGAGTTCGGCGCCTGTCACCGCAACGAGCCGTCCGGCGCGCTGCACGGCATCCTGCGCGTGCGCGGTTTCACCCAGGACGACGGGCACGTGTTCTGCCTGGAATCGCAGATCGAAGCCGAAGTCACCGCCTTCCATCAGCAGGCGCTGGCGGTCTACACCGCGTTCGGCTTCGAGGACATCGAGATCAAGATCGCGCTGCGCCCGGAAAAGCGCCTGGGCGACGACGAGACCTGGGACAAGGCCGAAGCCGCGCTGCGCAGCGCGCTGGGCGTGTGCGGGGTGGAGTGGCAGGAGCTGCCGGGCGAGGGCGCCTTCTACGGTCCCAAGATCGAGTACCACCTCAAGGACGCCATCGGGCGCACCTGGCAGCTGGGCACCATGCAGGTCGATTTCATGATGCCGGGCCGCCTCGGCGCCGAGTACGTGGACGAGCACAGCCAGAAGAAGCATCCGGTCATGCTGCACCGGGCGATCGTCGGTTCGATGGAGCGTTTCATCGGTATTCTGATCGAACACCACGCCGGCGCCTTCCCCTCCTGGCTCGCTCCGGTCCAGGTCGTTGTCGCAAATATCACCGATGCACAGGCAGACTATGTCGACTCGGTTCGGAAAACCCTTGCAAATCAAGGCTTCCGTGTGAACGCCGATTTGCGTAACGAGAAGATCGGTTATAAGATTCGCGAGCATACGCTGCAACGCGTGCCTTATCTCCTCGTCGTCGGTGACCGCGAGAAGGAAAACGGTGCCGTCGCCGTGCGGACTCGTTCGGGAGAGGATCTCGGGACCATGACGGTCTCGGCCTTCATCGAGCGTCTGCAGGCAGAGCAGGCAGCGTGAGCCAACCCCGGCCGGTCTGGATGATCCGGATGCGCCGGTTCGATTCCCCTGGGAGATTGCAATATCAGTACCCCTGACAACAAACAGAACCGCAAGAACCAAGAAATCCGTGTGCCGCGCGTCCGCGTGATCGGCAGTGACGGTGAGATGGTCGGCGTGTTGTCGCGCGACGAAGCGCTCGCCAAGGCCGAGGAAGAAGGCCTGGATCTGGTTGAAATCCAGCCGCAGGCCGATCCGCCGGTCTGCAAGATCATGGATTTCGGCAAGTTCAAGTTCGAGCAGCAGAAAAAGGCCAACGAGGCCAAGAAGAAGACCAAGCAGGTCGAGATCAAGGAACTCAAGTTCCGTCCGGTCACGGACGAGGGCGACTACCAGATCAAGCTGCGCAACATGCGCCGCTTCCTGGAAGAGGGCGACAAGGTCAAGGTCAATATCCGCTTCCGTGGCCGTGAAATGAGCCATCAGGAGCTGGGGCGCGAGATGGCGTCGCGGATCGAGGCCGACCTGGGCGACGATATCGTCATCGAGTCGCGCCCGCGCCTGGAAGGGCGCCAGATGGTCATGATGATCGCGCCGAAGAAGAAGATCTGATCCCGCGCTGGGACGGGCCCGGTAGGGCCCGCCTGGCCGGTGACGGCATCCATTTGCAAGAATTCCCGGCAACGGGTAGACTGCGCGGCCCGGTTTTGCCGGGGCGCCGCGCAAGCGGCACAGGACCTGTCCGGATCGTGTTCGATCAAGGACTTACAAGCAGGCAAGGGCATGGATGGAAAGCGTGGTCGCAAGACTGCCGCCCGGGTCAGTGACAAAACACCATCAAGGACATTGCAATGCCCAAGATCAAGACCAACCGGGCGGCGGCCAAGCGTTTCCGCAAGACCGCCTCCGGCAAGTACAAGTGCGGCCACGCAAACCGTAGCCATATCCTCACGAAGAAAGCGACCAAGCGGAAGCGCAACCTGCGGCAGACGAATCACGTCCGTGCCGAGGACGCAGGCCGTCTTGACCGTATGCTTCCCTACCTCTGAGGACTGAACCATGGCACGAGTAAAGCGTGGTGTGCAGGCGCGCCGCCGCCACAAGAAAATTCTGACCCTGGCGAAGGGCTACTATAATGCCCGTCGCAAGGTTTTCCGCGTCGCCAAGCAGGCGGTCATCAAGGCGCAGCAGTACGCCTATATCGGCCGTAAGCAGAAGAAGCGCGTGTTCCGTTCGTTGTGGATCACCCGCATCAACGCGGCTGCCCGCATCAATGGCCTGAGCTACAGCCGTTTCATGAACGGCCTGCTGAAGGCTGGTATCACCCTGGACCGTAAGGTGCTGGCCGATATCGCCGTGCACGACGCCGCCGGCTTTGCCGCGCTGGCTGAGAAGGCCAAGGGCGCGCTGGCGGCGTAAATGCAGGTCCCTCTGCAAGAGCCCGCACATCCATGTGCGGACTTTTGAAAGGGTAGTTTCTTGCCGGGGTTTGCGCATTCGTGTGCAGGCCTCCGGCGAGGGCAAGCAGATATGCAGGGGGAAGGGCGCGAGTCCTTCCCCTTTTGCGTTTTAGATGGCCGGCATCGTTGAGTGGATGCCGGCCAGGACGCGATTTGAGTGGCAATGCATTCCGGTGCATCCGGAAACACCGTTCGGCTGAGCAGTTGAGGCGCGAGTGCAATGAGTGAGATTCAATCCCTGACCGAGCGTGCGCTGGCCGATGTCGCCGCCGCGCAGACGCCGGACCAACTGGAAGCCCTGCGCGTCGCATTGCTGGGCAAGAGCGGCAGCATCACCGCCCAGCTCAAGCAGCTCGGCACGCTGCCAGCCGATCAGCGCAAAGCCGCTGGCGAAGCGATCAACCTGGCGCGCGATGCGCTGACCGCTGCACTGTCCGAGCGCAAGCACGCGCTGGAAAACGCCGCACTGGACGCGCGTCTGGCCGGGGAGCGGATCGATGTGACCTTGCCAGGGCGTCGCGGTGAACGGGGCGGATTGCACCCGGTCACGCGCACGCTCGAGCGCATCGTCGAGATCTTTGCGCGCCTGGGCTATGAGTTGTCCGATGGTCCGGAGATCGAGGACGACTGGCACAACTTCGAAGCCCTGAACTTTCCGCCGCACCATCCGGCGCGCGCGATGCACGACACGTTCTATTTCGGCGATGGCCGCCTGTTGCGCACCCACACCTCCGGTGTGCAGGTGCGCTACATGGATGCACACACACCGCCGCTGCGCATGATCGCGGCCGGCAAGGTGTACCGCTCCGACTCGGACCAGACCCACTCGCCGATGTTCCATCAGGTCGAAGGCCTGCTGGTGGACGAGCATTCCACCTTCGCCGATCTCAAGGGCACCTTGTCCGAGTTCGTGCGGGCGTTCTTCGAGCGCGACTTCGAAATGCGCTTCCGCCCCAGCTATTTCCCGTTCGTGGAACCGGGCGCGGAAGTGGATATCGCCTGGCAGCAGCCGGACGGCAGCACGCGCTGGCTGGAAGTGCTCGGCTGCGGCATGGTGCACCCGAACGTGCTGCGCAGCGTCGGCATCGACCCGGAGCGCTACACCGGCTTCGCGTTCGGCCTGGGCGTGGAGCGCTTTGCGATGCTGCGCTACGGCGTCAACGACCTGCGCGCGTTCTTCGAAAACGATGTGCGTTTTCTCCGGCAGTTTGCTTGACGGCCGGGAATCGGGAATTGGGAATGGGGAATCGCAACAGCCACGCGCTCTGCAGGTCCCATTCCGAAGGCCCGGCGCCCTTGCCTTTGCGATTCCCCATTCTCCATTCCCGATTCCCGGCTCCTCATGAAATTCTCTGAAAATTGGCTGCGCAGCCACGTTCCCATCCAGGCGAGCCGCGACGAGCTTGCCGCGACGCTGACGGCGATCGGTCTGGAGGTCGAAGAGGTCACGCCGTTGGGCCAGGCGCTGGGGCAGGTGGTGGTGGCGCGTATCGTCGAGGCGGTACGTCATCCGGAAGCCGACCGTCTGCAGGTCTGCAGCGTCGACGCAGGGCAGGGCGAGCTGCTGCAGATCGTGTGTGGCGCGCCCAACGCGCGTGCAGGTCTGGTGGCGCCGTTGGCGCTGGTCGGTGCAAAGATCGGCGAACTGACCATCACCGCGGCCAAGCTGCGCGGGGTCGCGTCCAACGGCATGCTGTGCTCGGCCAAGGAGCTGGGTCTGGACAGCGATGCGTCCGGTCTGTTCGAGCTGCCGGACGATGCGCCGGTGGGCCAAGCCCTGGCCGAGTATCTGGGGCTGCCCGATGCCAGCATCGAGATCAAGCTCACGCCCAATCGTGCCGATTGCTTCAGCGTGCGCGGTATCGCCTTCGACGTGGCGGCGGCATGCGCCAGCGAAGTGGTGGCCTTCGATGCCGGTGTCGTGGCGCCGGTGTCCACGCGCACGCTGGCGGTGGAGTTGCTTGCCGGTAGCGAGGCGCCGCGCTACTGCGGACGCGTGATCGAAGGCATCGACCCGGCCGCGAAAACGCCGGTGTGGCTGGCCGAGCGGCTGCGCCGCAGCGGCGTGCGTCCGGTCTCGCTGCTGGTGGATATCACCCAATACGTGATGCTGGAGCTTGGCCAGCCGATGCATGCGTTCGATCTGGATACGCTGCAGGGCCCGATCGGTGTGCGCCGATCGCGCGGCGGCGAGCAGCTGGCGTTGCTGGATGGGCGGCAGGTCACGCTGGACGACAGTTTCCTGACCATCACCGATGCCGATCGCCCGGTGGCATTGGCCGGCCTGATGGGTGGGCTGGACACGCGCGTCACCGAGACCACACGCAACGTGTTCCTGGAGTCGGCGTATTTCGACCCGGCCGCGATCATGGGCCGTGGCCGCAAGTTCGGGCTGCATACCGATGCCGGTCATCGCTTCGAGCGTGGTGTGGATCCGGCGCTGCCGCCGCAGGCGATCGAAGTGGCGACGCGGCTGGTGCTGGAGCTGGCCGGTGGCACGCCGGGCCCGGTGGTGCATGCGCAACTGCCGCAGCATCTGCCGCAGCCGGCGCGGATCCTGCTGCGGCGTGCGCGGATCGCGCGCGTCCTCGGTATCCGGATCGACGATGCCGAGGTCGTGCGCATTCTGGGCGCGCTCGGCATGCAGCTGGAGGCGGTAGCCGAAGGCTGGCAGGTGATGGCGCCGAGCCGTCGCTTCGATATCGCCATCGAAGAGGATCTGATCGAAGAGCTGGCGCGTATCCACGGTTACGACCGCGTGCCGACCACGCTGCCGGGCGGGGCAAGCCGGATTGCGATGCCGAGCGAAACCCAGCTCGATGAGCTCAGCGTGCGCCGCCAGCTGGTGGCGCGCGAGCTGCAGGAAACCATCAACTACGCCTTTGTCGATGCCACCTTGCTGGAGCGCTGGCAGCTGACCGACGGCCTGGTGCCGCTGGCCAATCCGCTCAGTGCCGAGCTTGCGATCATGCGTCCGCGCCTGCTGCCGGGCCTGGTGGCGACGCTGGGCCGCAACGCCGCCCGCCAGGCCGGCCGCGTGCGCCTGTTCGAGCTGGGCAAGGTGTTCGCTGCCGCCTCCGAGGCTGGCGCTGCCCCGCAGGAGTCGCAGCATGTCGCCGCGGCCGTGTGTGGCGATGCCCTGGCGCTGCAGTGGGGCGAGCCGGCGCGCAAGGTGGACTTCCACGATCTGAAGGGCGACCTGATGGCGCTGGCGGCGGCCAGCGGCGCGGTGCTGGACTTCCAGCCCTCCGCCCAGCCCTTCGGGCATCCGGGGCGCTCGGCCGACATCCATCGCGACGGCGTTTGCATCGGCTGGATCGGGCAGGTGCATCCGCGCCTGGCCAAGGCCTTGGACATCGACGTGGATGTGGTCGCGTTCGAGCTGCAACTGACCGCGTTGGTCCAACGCGCGCTGCCGCGTGCCGGTGAACTGTCGCGGTTCCCTTCGGTTCGTCGCGACCTGGCCTTCCTGGTGCCGGAAGAGGTGAGCTGGGCGGCGCTGTCGGCCAGCGTGCGCACCACGGTCGGGCCGTTGTTGCGCGAGGTGCAGCTGTTCGACCGCTATGTCGGGCAGGGGGTCGAGCCAGGTTTCAAGAGTCTGGCTATGGGCTTGATTTTGCAGGATAACTCGCGCACTCTCACCGACCGGGACGTCGACGCAGTCGTTGCCGATGTGGTGGCCGTGATCGAGCGCGAGCACCGCGCCCGGATCCGGAGTTGAGGCGGTAACCAGGGGATTGGCATGGCATTGACGAAAGCGGAGATGGCCGAACGTCTGTTCGACGAGGTCGGTCTGAACAAGCGCGAGGCAAAGGAATTTGTCGACGCGTTCTTCGATGTGCTGCGCGATGCGCTGGAGCAGGGCCGTCAGGTGAAGCTGTCCGGTTTCGGCAACTTCGATCTGCGGCGCAAGAATCAACGGCCCGGTCGCAATCCCAAGACCGGTGAGGAAATTCCGATCTCGGCGCGCACGGTGGTGACTTTCCGTCCGGGCCAGAAGCTCAAGGAGCGGGTGGAGGCTTATGCTGGATCCGGGCAGTAATCGCGAACTACCGCCAATTCCGGCCAAGCGCTACTTCACCATCGGCGAAGTCAGCGAGCTGTGCGACGTCAAGCCGCATGTGCTGCGCTATTGGGAAACCGAATTTCCGAGCCTGGAACCGGTCAAGCGGCGCGGCAACCGGCGCTACTACCAGCGCCACGACGTGCTGATGGTGCGCCAGATCCGCGGCCTGCTGTACGAGCAGGGCTACACCATCGGTGGCGCACGTCTGCGTCTGGAAGGCGATGGCGCCAAAAGCGAGTCGGCACTGAGCAACCAGATCATCAAGCAGGTGCGCATGGAACTGGAAGAGGTTCTGCAACTGCTGCGCCGCTAGGAAAACGTTTCACAAAGCCGCTATAATCGCAGGCCGCCCTCGTGGCGGATGCAACATCTTCGGGGTATAGCGCAGCCTGGTAGCGCACTAGTCTGGGGGACTAGTGGTCGTCGGTTCGAATCCGGCTACCCCGACCAAACACAGAGCCCATGTCTTTACGGACATGGGCTTTTTGTTGCGCCGCAACATGCGATCGGCGGCGTGTCATGCGGGTGACACGATATGCATATCGGCATAGTGCAGAGCAGCATGAAAGCACTGGTCGCGTCCGTTTCATCGCGGTCCCGCTCGCATGGACCTGGGTCACGGAATGTGGCTAAGTGTCCGAAAATGCTCCGAATCAGTCGCGCTGGATTAGTACGTGGATCACGTTTTGTTAACGGTGTAACGACGAACTTGAATCAATAGGCCAACGCCGTCAAAAAAATGGCGAGCAGCGTCTTGCGATGCCTTGGTTCTATGCCATAGTGCACTGCAACACGTCACACCTGTCGTGATCCCGAGCGTCTTGGGATGAATTTCTCTGTCGTACGTTCTTGCTGGCGTGTTAGCCGGTCGAATGCTGCGCGAGGTCCTGTCCCACCCAACCGAGGCAGCCAGCCACACGCATGAAAAAACTGATCGGACGATTCTGCCAAGGCCTCAGCCTGGCGTTGATCTGCTCGATGGCACTGGGCGCATGCAGCACCGGTCCGAAGATGGCGGACTCCCTGCCGCTTCCGGATCCGCTCGCAATGTCGGCAGTGCAACCGGAGTATCGACTCGCCCCAGGCGACCTGTTGTTGTTCAAGGTGTTCCAGGTCGATGACCTGGAGCGGCAGGTCCGCATCGATCAGAACGGCCACATCTCGCTGCCGCTGATCGGCGACGTCAAGGCGGCCGGCCTGGGCGTCGGCGAGCTGGAAAAGCTGGTGGCAGACCGCTACGCCGCCGGATACCTGCAGCAGCCGCAGGTGTCGGTGTTCGTGCAGGAGTCCAATGGTCGCCGGGTGACGGTGACCGGTGCGGTCGACGAGCCGGGGATCTATCCGGTGATCGGCGCCAACCTGACCCTGCAGCAGGCCATTGCGCAGGCCAAGGGTGTCAGCACGGTGGCCAGCCGCGGCAACGTCATCGTGTTCCGCACCGTCAACGGGCAAAAGATGATCGCCAGATTCGATCTGACCCAGATCGAGAAGGGGGCCAACCCGGACCCTGAGATCTACGGCGGCGACATCGTTGTGGTGTATCGCTCGGACGCACGCGTCTGGCTGCGCACCATGCTGGAACTGACCCCCCTTGTGATGGTGTGGCGCGCTTACCGATGAGTATGAATTCAGACAATCGTTCCTCCCCGTCTCATCGTCATGGGCATCTTGAGCTGGCCGACGTTGGCTTGCTCGACTACTGGCGCGCGCTGGTGTCGCAGCGCTGGTTGATCATCCTGATCACCGTCGCGGCCGTGGCGCTGGCCTTTGGCGTCACCATGCTGATGCCGGAAAAATACCGCGCCACCAGCACGCTGCAGATCGAGCGTGATTCGCTCAACGTGGTGAACGTCGACAACCTGATGCCGGTGGAGTCGCCGCAGGATCGCGATTTCTACCAGACCCAGTACCAGCTGCTGCAGAGCCGTTCGCTGGCCCGTGCGGTGATCCGCGAGGCCAGGCTCGACCAGGAGCCGGCGTTCAAGCAGCAGGTCGACGAGGCGCTGGAAAAGGCCGCTGCCAAGAATCCGGAAGCCGGCAAGTCGGTCGACTCGCGCCAGGCCATCATCGAGCGCAGCCTGACCGATACGCTGCTGGCCGGGCTGGTGGTCGAGCCGATCCTCAATTCGCGCTTGGTCTACGTCAATTACGATTCGCCGGACCCGGTATTGGCGGCCAAGATCGCCAATACCTACACCAAGGTCTTCATCGTCAGCACGCAGGAACGCCGCATCAAGGCGTCTTCGTTTGCGACCAAGTTCCTGGCCGAGCGTCTGGAGCAGTTGCGCGACAAGGTGGAGGACTCGGAAAAGAATCTGGTCACCTATTCCACCGACGAGCAGATCGTGTCGGTGGGCGATGACAAGCCATCGCTTCCTGCCCAGAACCTGAGCGACCTCAACGCGATGCTGGCATCGGCGCAGGACACCCGCATCAAGGCCGAGGCAGCCTGGCGTCAGGTCAGCAGCGGCGATGCGATGTCGCTGCCGCAGGTGCTGAGCAACCCGCTGATCCAGAGCCTGCGCGGCGAGCAGATCCGCCTGAACACCGAGTATCAGCAGAAGCTGTCGACCTTCAAGCCGGACTATCCGGAAATGCAGCGCCTGAAGGCGCAGATCGAAGAGTCGCGCCGCCAGATCAATGGCGAGGTCATCAATATCCGCCAGTCGCTCAAGGCGACCTACGACGCGTCGGTGCACCAGGAGCAATTGCTCAACCAGCGCATCGCCGGATTGCGGAACGATGAGCTGGACCTGCAGAGCCGCAGCATCCGCTACAACATGCTCAAGCGCGACGTCGATACCAACCGCCAGCTCTACGATGCGCTCCTGCAGCGCTACAAGGAGATCGGTGTGGCGAGCAACGTCGGCGCCAACAACGTGACCATCATCGACACCGCAGACGTGCCTACGTCTAAGACTTCGCCGAAACTCAAATTGAACCTCGCCTTGGGCTTCATCTTTGGCGTATTTCTGGGCGTGGCTGTGGCTCTGGTGCGCTACTTCCTGCGAGGCACGCCAGCGCAGGCGCGGTTGGACTGACATCGTGGTGTTGCACAACGATGGGTTAATTGAAGTGACAACTGATTCAGCGTGGAAAAGGTTGGATCCCGTATGTTTCGGGCTCCTTCGTTTGAAAGTTTGTCTCTGTTGAAACAAAGGGCTGTCGTGCGATCTGGGGTCGGTAGGTATTACCGCGGTGATCGCTCGACGGAGATGATTGAAAGCTCGCGTGCGATTCGTATGTTCCCCCGCATGCACCGTATCGAGTTTGGAGGACATCCCCATGCTTTTGGCAGACTTGAGTAGCGCGACTTACACGACATCCTCGCCGCGATTGTTGTCCAAGTATTCGGCTGCAGCCGACCTGGTCCTGCGTGTCTTCGACCTCACCATGGTCGTGGCTTCCGGGCTGATCGCCTATCGCATCGTCTTCGGTTCCTGGGTGCCTGCGGCACCGTACCGGGTCGCCATCGCCACCACGCTGCTGTATTCGGTGATCTGCTTTGCGCTGTTCCCGCTGTATCGCAGCTGGCGCGGTCGCGGGCTGTTGAGCGAGCTGATGGTGCTGGGCGGCGCGTTCGGCGGCGTGTTCGCGCTGTTCGCGGTGCACGCACTGATCGTGCAGGTCGGCGAGCAGGTGTCGCGCGGCTGGATCGGCCTGTGGTTCGTCGGTGGCCTGGCCTCGCTGGTGGCGGCCCGCACGGTGCTGCGCGGCTTCCTCAATCACCTGCGTACCCAGGGTGTAGACGTGCAGCGGGTGGTGGTGGTGGGTCTGCGCCATCCGGTGATGAAGATCAACCACTACCTCAGCCGCAATCCCTGGGTCGGCATGAACCTGGTCGGCTATTTCCGCACGCCGTACGACATCGCGGTGACCGAGCAACGTCAGTCGCTGCCGTGCCTGGGCGATCCGGATGCGCTGATCGAGTATCTGCAGGACAACCAGGTCGAGCAGGTGTGGATCTCGCTGCCACTGGGCGAGCGTGACCACATCAAGCAGCTGCTGCAGCGCCTGGATCGCTATCCGATCAACGTGAAGCTGGTGCCGGATCTGTTCGACTTCGGCCTGTTGAACCAGTCTGGCGAGCAGATCGGCAATGTGCCGGTGATCAACCTGCGCCAGGGTGGTGTGGACCGCGACAACTACTTCGTGGTCGCCAAGGCACTGCAGGACAAGATCCTGGCCGTGATCGCGCTGATGGGCCTGTGGCCGCTGATGGCGGCGATTGCGGTCGGTGTGAAGATGAGTTCGCCGGGTCCGGTGTTCTTCCGCCAGCGTCGTCACGGCCTGGGCGGTCGCGAGTTCTACATGTTCAAGTTCCGCTCGATGCGTGTGCATGACGATCATGGCACCACCATCCAGCAGGCGACCAAGAACGACAGCCGCATCACCCGGTTCGGTGCGTTCCTGCGCCGGAGCAGCCTGGACGAGTTGCCGCAGATCTTCAACGTGCTCGGTGGCAGCATGTCGATCGTGGGTCCGCGTCCGCACGCGGCGCAACACAACACCCATTACGAAAAGCTGATCAATCACTACATGCAGCGCCATTACGTCAAGCCGGGCATCACCGGTTGGGCGCAGGTCAATGGATTCCGTGGCGAAACCCCGGAGCTGCGCACGATGAAAAAGCGCATCCAGTACGATCTGGACTACATCCGTCGCTGGTCGCTGTGGCTGGATATCCGCATCATCGTGCTGACCGCAGTACGTGTGCTCGGACAGAAGACCGCGTACTGATGATGGCGGGGAGTGTGCGACCTGGCGCGCCGAGCGCCGCGGGCGGCTGCATTGCAGCCGCCCCTTTCAAGCAGGCGTCTGCATGCTGATCCGAATGAGCGACGAGGCCCGCGTTCGCTGGCACAACCTGCTGATTGAACTGACGCTGCTGGTCGGCGTCGGTTACAACCTGGTGCTGGCGCTGATCAATGCGAACGTGTTCACCGTGCGTCCGGTGATCACCTACGCGGTCGAGTTCATGGTCTATGCCGCGTGTTTCCTGCTCGGCCTGGGCTCGATGAGCCGCAAGCGCATCGCCTTGATCATCAGCGGCCTTGGGCTGATCGTCACCTTGATGTTCGTGCGCTTCCTGGTGAACTGGCAGGTCGATCCGAAGTTCTTCCGCGACGCGCTGGTGGTGTTTGCGTTCGTGGTGCTTGGTTCGGCCTATACCGGGTCGGTGCCCAAGCTGTTCGTGCGCATGACCATCATCGTGTCGTTGGTCGCGGCGTTCGAGTTGGCGACGCCCAGTGTCTACGGCGATCTGGTCAACCCGAAGAGCTTCTTCGTCAACGCGCGCGGCATGAGCGCGGAGGGGTTCTGGAACGAAGACAGCAACCTGTTCGTCAGCGCCACGCGACCGGGCGAGCGCAACTTCCTGCCCGGTTCCAATCTTCCCCGCGCCTCCTCGATGTTCATCGAGCCGGTGACCATGGGCAATTACATCTGCTTCTTTACCGCGATCGTGCTGGTGTTCTGGCGCTGGATGCGGCCGGCGATGCTACTCCTGTCGGTCGGCCTGATCGGCTTCATGATCGTGGCCTCCGATGGGCGGCTTGCGGCGGGCACCTGCGTGCTGATGGTGCTGCTGTCGCCGCTGCTGAAACGCCTGGATCAACGCCTGGCCTTCCTGATTTTCCTGATCGTGATCATGACCGCATGGTTGCTGGTGTGGATCACCGGGATCACTGCCTATCAGGACAACACGATGGGCCGGGTCTTCTTCACCGTCAATTCGATGAATAACCTGTCCTTCAACTCATGGATGGGCCTGGATTTTGCGCAGGCGTACCGCTACTTCGACAGCGGCATCGCCTACTTCATCGCATCCCAGTCGATCGTCGGCGTGCTTGCGTTCCTGCTGTCGTATTCGTTCCTGTTGTTGATGCCGAGCAAGGAAGGGCAGCTGTTCAAGAACCTGGCGATCTTTGCGTTCGCGCTGAGCTTGCTGGTGTCCAACGGTTACTTCTCGATCAAGACCTCGGCATTGTGGTGGTTCGTGTGCGGCTGCCTGTGGCACATGCGGCCGACCTGGTCTGCTGCAAGCATTGCGCAGCAGACCAGCCAGGATCCGTCCGACGATGAGGCACGATTGCCACTGCCCGCGGGAGGCGCACGATGAGTGTGGCGGCAACGCACGCACCGCAGCCGGTTGCATCGGCGGCCGGCGTGCACGTTGCCAACGGCGGGCGCAGCCGCGACCCGCGCATTGATGCCACCAAGGCCCTGGCGATTCTTCTGGTGGTGTTCTGCCACGCCAAGGGCGTGCCGCATGCGATGACGCTGTTTGCCTACAGCTTTCATGTGCCGCTGTTCTTCATGGTGTCCGGCTGGCTGGCGTCCGGCTATGCGTCGCGGACCACCGGGTTGGCGCAGACGATCAGCAAGCAGGCGCGCGGCCTGCTGCTGCCGTATGTGACGTTCTATCTGCTCGGTTACGCCTACTGGTTGCTGACGCGCAATATCGGCGAGAAGGCGGCGCGGTGGGGCAGCCATCCGTGGTGGGAGCCGATCGTGGCGATGTTCACCGGTATTGGCCCCGATCTGTACGTGCAGCCTCCGCTGTGGTTCCTGCCGGTGATGCTGGTGACGGTGCTCAGCTATTTCGTGCTGCGCCGCTGGATGCCGCCGGTGCTGATCGCGGTGGCGTCGCTGCCCCTGGCCTGGTGCTGGATGGGCTGGTTTCCGGGCCAGCAGCTGCGACTTTTTTTCGGCCTGGACGTACTACCGGTGTCGCTGTGCTTCTACGCGCTGGGCGCCTTGCTGGTCCACATTTCCGCACGTCTTCCGACTTCCTTGCCGGTGAGCGCGCTGGTCACGCTGCTGCTGGCCTTGCCGGTGGCCTGGCTGGCCGATCGCAATGGCCGGATCGACGTCAACATGCTGGAATTCGGCCGCAACCACGCCGGGTTCATGCTCGGTGCGGTGCTCGGTTCATTGATGGTGATCTGCGCGGCACGGCTGGTGCAGGGCTGGGCCTGGATACAGTGGATCGGCCGCAATACCTTGCTGATCCTGTGCACCCACATGCTGGTGTTCTTCGTGCTTTCCGGTGTCGCAGCGTTGGCCGGCGGATTCGGTGCCTCGCGCCCCGGGCTGGGCTGGGCAGTGTTCGTGACGGTGTTTGCGTTGCTTGCGAGCGTGCCGCTGCGTTGGGTGCTGATGCGTTTTGCGCCGTGGACCCTGGGTGCCCGCCCGGTGGCGGCATGACCACCGCACCGTATTCCAGCCCGGCCGGGCACGGCGACCTGGCGGCCAAGGCTGCGCCAGCGCCTGCATTGACCCGCGATTGGCAGATCGATGCAGCAAAGGCACTGGCCATCGTGCTGGTGGTGTTGGGACATGCCAACGGCATGCCGGCCGCCTACAAACTGTTTGCCTACAGTTTTCATGTCCCGCTGTTTTTCGTGCTGTCCGGCTGGGTCGGCGAGCGCTTCGGCCACCGCGCGATGACGGTGGCGACGATCAGGAAATTGGCGCGCACGTTGCTGGTTCCCTACCTTGCGTTTTTCCTGGTGGCCTACGCCTGCTGGTTGCTGATGGGAGTGACCAGCCGCGCGCCGCATCCATCGCATGTGCTGCCGTGGTGGGATCCGTTCATCGGTCTGTTCTGGGCCAACGGCACGCGCCTGTACGTGCTGCCGGCGTTGTGGTTCCTGCCGGCCTTGTTCGTCACTACGCTGGCCTACATCGCCTTGCGCACGCGCCTGACGACGGCCGCCCTGGCTGCGACCAGTCTGCTGCTCGCATTGGCATGGGCGGGCTGGTTTCCGTCATTGCATCTGCGGCTCCCGTTCGCGCTGGATGTGGTGCCCGTTGCGCTGTTCTTCATCGCCGTGGGCGGATGGCTGTCGCGCCATGCCGATGCACTGCGCGCGCTCGGGGCCGCGGTCTGGGCATTGGCTCTGCCGGTGCTGGCGGCAGCGTGGTGGTGGCTGGCCGGATGGAACGGGCAGGTGGACGTGAACAATCTGCAGTTCGGGCATTCCGCTGCGGTGTTCCTGCTGGTCAGCCTGCTGGGTACTGCAATGACCTTGTGTGTGGCCTACTTCGTTCGGCAGTGGCGGTGGCTGCAGTGGATCGGCGGCAATACCCTGCTGATCCTGTGCACGCACACATTGGTGTTTCTGGTGCTCACCAGTGTGGTGGCACGAACGGGCGTGATCGCACCTGGCACGATCGGCACCCCGGCCTGGGCAATGGGCCTGAGTGCGTTCGCTATCGTTGCCAGCGTGCCGATGCGCGCGGTGCTGGTGCGCATTGCGCCGTGGATGTTGGGATTGAAACGTAAATGACGAGCTTCCAGAATGATTGGCCGAACATGCAGATGTCTCTGCGTCGCTGGCACAGGAGATTGGCGTAATGAAAGTGGTGCATGTCGTCCGCCAATTCCACCCTTCGATCGGAGGCATGGAAGAAGTCGTTCTCAATGTGGCCCGTCAGCATCAGGCCACCAGCGCCGATACGGTGGAGATCGTGACCCTGGATCGGGTGTTTACCGATCCGGGTGCGCAGCTTGCGGCGCAGGAGACGCATCAGGGCTTGCCGATCCGGCGCATCGGGTATCGCGGCTCCTCGCGTTATCCGTTGGCGCCGTCGGTGCTGGACGCGATCCGCTCGGCCGACCTGGTCCACCTGCATGGCATCGATTTTTTCTACGACTATCTGGCACTGACCAAGCCGCTGCATGGCAAGCCGATGGTGGTGTCCACGCACGGCGGCTTTTTCCATACCGCATATGCCTCGCGGATGAAGCAGCTATGGTTTCAGACGCTCACCCGCACCTCGGCACTGGCATATGCGCGGGTGATCGCCACCAGCGAGAACGACGGCGAGCTCTTCGCCAAGGTGGTGTCGCCGGCACGTCTGCGGGTGATCGAAAACGGCGTGGACGTGGAGAAATACGCAGGGCAGGGCGCAGCAACGCCGGGGCGGACCATGATGTATTTCGGCCGCTGGTCGGTGAACAAGGGCCTGATCGAAACCCTGGAGCTGCTGCAGGCGGCGCTGCAGCGCGATCCGCAGTGGCGGTTGATCATCGCCGGGCGCGAATACGATCTGAACGAGGCCGACCTGCGCAAGGCGATCGCCGAGCGGGGCCTGCAGGACAAGGTGCAGCTCAGCATGTCGCCCTCGCAGGAGCAGCTGCGCAGCCTGATGAAGCAGGCGCAGTTCTTCGTCTGCCTGTCGCGCCACGAAGGCTTCGGCATCGCCGCGGTCGAGGCGATGAGTGCAGGCCTGATTCCCATCCTCAGCGACATCCCGCCGTTCGTGCGCCTTGCCAGCGAATCGGGGCAGGGCGTGATCGTCAACCGCGACAGGATCGATGCGGCCGCAGACCAGGTGCAGGCGCTTGCGCTGCAGGCGGACGTGGATTTCGACGCGCGTCGTGCAGCGTCCATGGCCTACGTGGGCCGCTACGACTGGAAGCATGTGGTCGGGCGCTACGTCGATGAATACCACACCGCGTTGGGCACCCGTCGTCCGCAGGAGGCAGTGCGATGAGCGCGCCTGCATCGGCAGCGACTGCGCGGGCGGCCGCGCAGCCACAGGTCACCGTGCTGTTCTCTACCGAAAAGCCCAATGCCAGCACCAACCCGTATCTGACCCAGCTGTACGCGTCGCTGCCCGATGCAGTGCAGCCGCGCTTCTTTTCGATGCGCGATGCGCTGTTGTCGCGCTACGACGTGCTGCATCTGCATTGGCCCGAATACCTGCTGCGCCATCCCAGTTCTGTCGGCACCCTGGCCAAGCAGATGTGTGCGGCGCTGTTGCTGCTCAAGCTGCAGCTGACCGGCACGCCGGTAGTGCGCACCCTGCACAATCTGGCGCCGCACGAGGATCGGGGCTGGCGCGAACGCGGCCTGTTACGCTGGATCGATCGGCTGACGCGTCGCTGGATCCGTATCAACGCAACCACGCCGCCGCGACCGCCGTTCACCGACACCATCCTGCACGGCCATTATCGCGAGTGGTTTGCACAGATGCCGCAGGGCACGCCGGTGCCGGGGCGGCTGCTGCACTTCGGCCTGATTCGCCCGTACAAGGGGGTGGAGACGCTGCTGGAGGTGATGCGTCAGGTCGATGATCCGCGCCTGAAGCTGCGTATCGTCGGCAACCCGGCCACGCCGCAGATGCGCAGCCTGGTGGAGGAGGCCTGCGCGCAGGATCCGCGCATCAGCGCCTTGCTGGCGTATGTCGAAGAGCCGGTGCTGGCACGCGAGGTCAGCGAGGCCGAGCTGGTGGTGTTGCCGTATCGGCAGATGCACAACTCCGGCACCTTGTTGCTGGCGCTGTCGCTGGTACGCCCGGTGCTGGCGCCTTGGAGCGAATCCAATGCGGCGATCGCCGAAGAAGTCGGCCCGGGCTGGGTCTTTCTTTACGAGGGCGAATTCGATGCGGCATTGCTGACCGGCATGCTGGACAAGGTACGCGCCGCGCCACGCGGTGCGGCGCCGGATCTATCGCAACGCGACTGGCCACGGATCGGGCAGCTGCACTACCGCACTTACCTGGAAGCGCTCGGCAAGGATGGAGACGCCGCGCTGTGACCGCAGAGATCCCGACGATGAATCCCCCCACGCCGCCGCCACAGCGCAGCCTCGGGTCGCGCGCGGCCGGTGGCGCAGCGGTGACCATGATCGGCCAGTCGGCCAAGATGGTCGTGCAGTTCGGCGGCATCATCCTGCTGGCGCGTCTGCTGACGCCTTACGACTACGGCCTGATGGCGATGGTCACCGCCATCGTCGGTGCGGCCGAGATCCTGCGCGATTTCGGCCTGTCTGCCGCTGCCGTGCAGGCCAAGCATGTCAGCCGCGAGCAACGCGACAACCTGTTCTGGATCAACAGCGGCATCGGCTTGTCGCTGTCGGTGGTGGTGTACGCCTCCGCCCATGTGATTGCCAACTTCTACAAAGAACCGGCGCTGGTGACGATTTCCCAGGCGCTGGCGGTGACCTTCCTGATCAACGGCATGACCACGCAGTACCGCGCGCATTTGAGCCGCGGATTGCGGTTTGGCCAGGTTGCGCTCAGCGATGTGGGGTCGCAGGTGCTGGGCCTGGGTGCGGCCGTCGCTGCTGCCTTGCTGGGTTGGGGATACTGGGCGCTGGTGGTGCAGCAGGTGGTGCAGGCGGTGGTCAATCTGGTCATCGCCGCCAGCTGCGCGCGCTGGTTGCCGGGCGGCTATCAGCGCTCGGCGCCGATGCGTGACTTCATGAGCTTCGGCTGGAACCTGATGGCCGCACAGCTGCTGGGCTATGCCAGCCGCAACGTCGGCCAGGTCATCATCGGTTGGCGTACCGGCCCGGACGCACTGGGCCTGTACAACCGCGCGTTCCAGTTGCTGATGATGCCGCTGAACCAGATCAACGCGCCTGCCACCAGCGTGGCGTTGCCGGTGCTGTCGCAGCTGCAGGACGACCGCGAACGCTTCAGCGCCTTCCTGCTGCGCGGGCAGACGGTGATGGTGCATCTGATCGTGGCGCTGTTCGCCTTCGCCTGTGCGCTGGCCATGCCGCTGATCGTGCTGGTGCTCGGCGAGCAGTGGCGCGAGGCCGTGCCCCTGTTTCAGGTGCTGACGCTGGGCGGTATCTTCCAGACCGCGTCCTATGCGACCTACTGGGTGTTCCTTGCCAGGGGCCTGATGCGCGCGCAGTTGCTGTTCTCGCTGGCGAGCCGCATCGTGCTGATCGGCTGCATCTTCGTCGGCTCGCGCTGGGGCGCGATGGGCGTGGCAATCGGCTATTCGTTCGGTCTGCTGGTGACCTGGCCGTTGTCGCTGGTCTGGGTCGGCAAGATCTCCGACGCGCCGGTGGGCGCGCTGTTCACCAATGCGGTGCGCGCGATGACTGCGTATGGCGTGGCGGGGGGATGCGCGTATTACGCCTCCATCACCGTCGGTGGCCCGCTATGGCAGCAACTGGCCGTCGGTGCGGCCACGATGGCGGCGGTCTGCCTGCTGGCGTTGGCGATCTGGCCGGCATTCCGTCGCGACGTGGTTGCCATCCTCAATATCCGCAAGTTGCTGAAGCAGGCCAAGGCACGCCAATGAGATCGACGTTGCCTTCGCCTGCGTTCGTGCATGCTTTCCCCCACTCATTCATAGGACACGGCCCATGAGCGATACACCCGCCGCCGCTTCCGGCATTCGCCGGCCTTGCTATCTGGTCTTGTCCGCCCACGATTACCGCACGCCACGACGCGCCAATATCCATTTCATCACCGATCAGCTCGCGCTACGCGGCACCACGCGGTTTTTCTCGCTGCGCTATAGCCGGCTGTCGCGCATGAAGGGCGATATGCGGCTGCCGCTGGACGACACCGCAAATACCGTGGTCTCGCACAAGGGCGTGGAATGCTATCTGTGGCGCACGACGGTGCATCCGTTCAACACGCGCCGCGCCTGGCTGCGCGCTGTCGAAGATGCGATGTTCCGGTGGTATGCAGCGCACCCGCCGCGCCAGTTGCTGGACTGGATGCGCGAGGCGGACGTGATCGTGTTCGAAAGCGGTATCGCAGTGGCCTTCATCGAGCTGGCCAAGCGTGTCAATCCGGCAGCCAAGCTGGTCTATCGCGCCTCCGATGGACTGAGCACGATCAACGTCGCGTCCTATATCGAACGCGAGTTCGACCGGGTTGCACCGACGCTGGATGTGATCGCACTGGTGTCGCCGGCAATGGCGGAGGAAGTGGCAAGCCGCGACAACGTGTACCACGTCGGTCACGGGGTGGACCACAACCTGGATCAGCTGGGCGACCCGTCGCCGTATGGCGAGGGCATCCATGCAGTCGCGGTGGGCTCGATGTTGTTCGATCCGGAGTTCTTCGTGGTGGCCAGCAAGGCGTTTCCGCAGGTCACGTTCCATGTGATCGGCTCGGGCATGGGCCGGCACCCCGGTTACGGCGACAACGTGGTGGTCTATGGCGAGATGAAGCACGCCGAGACCATCGGCTACATCAAGCACGCCCGTTTCGGGATCGCACCTTACGCGTCCGAACAGGTGCCGGTGTATCTGGCCGATAGTTCGATGAAGCTGCTGCAATACGATTTCTTCGGCCTGCCTGCGGTGTGTCCGAATGCCGTCGTCGGGCCGTATCAATCGCGTTTCGGCTACACTCCCGGCAATGCTGAGTCGGTCATTGCGGCCATCAGTTTCGCGCTGGAAGCACCGCGCGTGCGTTACCGCCAATGCCTGAATTGGTCCGACACCACCGACCGCGTACTCAATCCCGGTGCGTACCCGGAAACCCGTTTGTACCCGCAGCCAGATGGCGCAGCTGTGCGTGCTTCTTCCGAGGCCGCGCTCTCGCACTGATGCGGCGCACCCAACTTTAGAAGGAGACTGCTCGTTATGGCCAATGCTTTGCTGCAGAAATGGATCGAACATGCGGAACGCCGTGCCTTGTTCTGGTGGCAGCCGAAGAATGCCGGCGTCAACATGGGCGATCATCTGTCCAAGGTGATTGTGTCCTGTGTGCTCTCCCTGCAGGACAAGACGCTGATCGAGAAGCGCGATCTCAGCAAGAAACTGATCGCCATCGGTTCGGTGCTGCATTTTGCCAAAGACGGCGACACCGTCTGGGGCAGCGGCATCAACGGCAAGATTCCCGCCGAGCGCAATACCTTCAGCACGCTGGATGTGCGTGCAGTGCGTGGGCCGAAGACGCGGCAGTTCCTGCTCGATCGCGGGATCGCGGTGCCGGAGGTGTATGGCGATCCCGGTCTGCTGACGCCGATGTTCTTCCCCGCCGATGCGCTGGGAACGGCGAACAAGCGCCCCTTCGCCATCGTTCCGCATTTCAACGAGCCGGTCGAGAAGTACAGCGCGTACGCCGATCATCTGGTGTTTCCCAACGTCAAGCCCGCGACGTTCATGAGTGCGCTGCTGGGTGCCGAGCTGGTGATCAGCAGTTCGCTGCACGGGTTGATTCTTGCCGAGGCCTACGGGATTCCGGCGGTGTACCTGGACTGGGGCAACGGCGAGGATCGTTTCAAGTACGACGACTACTACAACGGCACCGGACGCATGCAGTGGCACTCCGGCAACAGCGTGGAAGAATGCCTGCAGCTTGGTGGCAACGGCGACTTCGACCTGGAAAAACTGCAGGCCGGGCTGCTGGCCGCGTTTCCTTACGACCTTTGGTGATTCGATGATGCAGGGCCGGCACGTGGATACGGAGACGACAGCAACCGCCAGCGCCACCACGCAAGGCGTGGTGATTCCGCTTGGCGGGTTTCCGGTGCTCTCCACCACGCAGGAAGCGTTTGCACTGGAGTTGTTTCACGCATTGGCCGCCCGGCAACCACGCCGGGTGTTTTTTGCCAACACCAATTTCATCGTGCAGTGCCAGGCACTGCGGCTGCGCATGCGCGAGCCCAGCGTGCGCATCGTCAATGACGGCATCGGCATGGATCTGGCGGCCCGCCTGATCCACGGCCGCCGCTTTGCCGGCAACCTCAATGGCACCGACCTGATTCCGTATCTGTGTCGCGAAGCGGCGCAGCCGCTCAAGTTCTTCCTGCTCGGCGGTCGCCCGGGCGTGGGCAAGACCGCTGCCGCGACCTTGACCGGCACCCTGGGCCAGCAGGTGGTGGGCATGTGCGACGGCTACGGCGAATTTGCCGCCGCTGGCGAGGGCCTGGCCGAGCGCATCAATCGTTCGGGTGCCGATGTGCTGCTGGTGGCCTTCGGTAACCCGCTGCAGGAGCGCTGGATCTTGGATCATGGCCAGGCCTTGAACGTGCCGCTGGTCTTCGGTGTCGGTGCGTTGCTGGATTTCCTGTCCGGCACCGCCAAGCGCGCGCCGGATTGGGTGCGGCGCCTGCATATGGAATGGATGTACCGGCTGCTCAACGAGCCGCGTCGTCTGCTCAAACGCTACAGCTGGGACCTGTTGGTGTTCTTCCGCACCTGCCTGCGTGCGGGCAAGCATCTGCCGTGATGCACGTGCGGCGTTGGCTGGCTTAGCATGTACGTATGCATCCGACCGCCGCCACCCTGATCCGTTCGCTCGAACTCGCCCCGCATCCGGAGGGCGGGCATTTCCGTCGGGTGTATGCGTCCGCGCGCCAGGTGACCGATGGCGGCCAGCCGCGCCCGGCGCTGACCGCCATTCGCTTCCTGCTCGCTGCCGGCGAATCCAGCGCCTGGCATCGCGTGGATGCGGAAGAAAGCTGGCATTGGCAGCAGGGCGATGCGCTGGAGCTGTCGATCTACGACGAGGCCAGCGGACAGCTGCAACGCCTGATCCTGGATGCCGCCGGGCGCGGCGAGCCGATGCACGTGGTGCCGGCGGGGTGCTGGCAGGCGGCGCGGTCGCTTGGCGAGTTCACCCTGGTGGGCTGCACGGTCTCGCCGGGGTTCGTCTGGGAGGGCTTCGCACTGCTCGATGGCGCCTCGCCGCTGGCTGCGCACCTGGCCAGCCTGGAGCCACGCTGAGCCAGCGACGACGGCGGTGTCGAACGTTTCCCTAACGCGGCCAGGGCCGGCTTGGCGTAGTGTCCGCGTCTCACACAGGGGGCAAGACGTGATGCGAGGCCAGCGGGCGGTATGCGGCGTGGGAGCGATGCTGGTGTCGTTGCTGGCGGCGGCCAGCGCTGGCGCGAAGCCGCAGCTGGCCGCGCCATCGCCGCCGGCCGTGGTCGAGCTGGAAGCGATGGTGGTGCGCGGCGTGCAGCCCGGCCCGGGCTTGTGGAAGGTCAGCAAGGGCGATCATGTGCTGTGGATCCTGGGCACCGTGTCGCCGCTGCCGAAGCGGCTGCAGTGGCAGTCCACCGAGGTGGAAACGATCATCGCCCAGTCGCAGCAGGTGCTGATGGCACCGACCGTCCAGATCGATGCGGACATGGGATTCTTCGGCAAACTGACCCTGCTGCCCTCGGCGATGAAGGCGATGAAGAACGAAGACGGCCGCCAGCTGCGCGAGCTGCTGCCGGCCGAGCTGTATGCACGCTGGTCGGTTGCCAAGGCGCGTTATCTCGGCAGCGATCGCGGGGTGGAGCGCAAGCGCCCGATGCTTGCCGCCGGGGAGTTGTATCAGGCGGCGATCAAGCGTTCCGGCCTGGCGCGCTCGCCGGTGATCTGGTCGGTGGTGGAGCGTGCCGCCAAGCGCGCCGGGATCAAGCCGACCCCCACCGCGCTGGATTACAAGATCGCCGACCCACGCCAGGCCATCAAGGAGTTCCGCGCCGGCGGCATGGACGACACCGCGTGCTTTCGCAGCATCCTGGTCACCGTCGAGCGCGACCTGCCCACGATGGTCGAGCGCGCCAACGCCTGGTCGGTGGGCGATATCGAGGCACTGCGCCAGTTGCCACGCGAAGATCCGCAAGCGGCCTGCATGAGTGCCATGGCCAGTTCCGGCGCCGCCAGGAAGCGCGGGATCGACGATCTGGAACGGCGCATGCGCGAGCACTGGCTGGGCATCGCCACCACCGCGCTGCAACGCAATCGCAGCACCTTCGCGGTGCTGCCGATCAGCCGGCTGACCGCGGCCGATGGTTATCTGGCGCGCTTGCAGGCGCTGGGGTACGCGGTGGAAGCGCCCTGAAACGGGGGCACGCATGCGTGGCGATCGTCGGCTGGAACGAGGTGGTGAGCGGCTGCGCGCTCGCCGTCCTCGCCGGCAGGCGCTGCGCACTGCGCGATCCGGCGACCGATCGGCTCGGCCCACGCCCGCCACGGTATGCTGCGCGCCTTGTCCAACGAGACCTCCGTGTTGAACGCATTGCCGCTGCGCATCCTGGGCACCGGGCGCCATGTCCCCGCGACGGAGGTGACCTCGCAACAGCTGGATCAACGCTGGCAGCTGCCGGCGGGCACCACCTTCGCGCGCTCGGGGGTGGCCACGCGCCATTACGTGGGCGAGGGCGAGACGGCCTCGTCGATGGGCGCGGCGGCGGCGGCCCAGGCGCTGGCAAGCGCGGGCATCGACCCCGATCAGATCGATTGCCTGATCTCGGCCTGCAGCGTCATGGAGCAGCCGATTCCCTGCCAGGCGGTATTGATCCAGCGCTCGCTCGGGCTGGGCGATTCGGGCATTCCTGCCTTCGACGTCAACGCGACCTGCCTGAGCTTTCTGGTGGCGCTGGACATGGCCGCCAATGCGTTGGCGCTCGGACGCTACCGGCGCGTGTTGATCGTCTCCAGCGAGGTGGCATCGGGTGGGCTGGATGCGTCGACGCCGGCCACGGCCGGCTTGTTCGGCGATGGGGCGGCTGCGGTGGTCGTGACGCGCAGCGCCGCCGATGATGGCTCGGCACTGCTGTCCAGCCGCCTGGCCAGCTACGGCGATGGCGCGGAGCTGTGCCGCATTCGCGGCGGCGGCACGCGCTATCCGCGTGGTGAAGAGCAGGCGCCCGATGCCTTGCGCAGCTTCAGCATGGATGGGCGTGGCGCCTACCGGTTCGCTGCACGCCAGCTGCCTGCATTCTGGGAACAACTGCTGCGCGAGGCCGGCACCACCACGGCAGCGTTGCGCTGCCTGGTGCCGCACCAGGCCTCCGGCGGCGGCCTGGAGCATGTGGTACAGGCGCTGGGGCTGCGCCCCGACCAGGTGGTTCGCATCCTGCAGGACACCGGCAACCAGGTCGCCGCATCGCTGCCGCATGCCTTGCATCACGCCCGGGTCGAGCAACGCCTGCAGCGCGGCGATCTGTTCGCGCTGCTCGGCACCGGTGCCGGGCTGGCGATCGGCGGCATGGTGTTGCGGTACTAGGGCATGTGCGCATGCTCCGACCAGGTCGCGCCCTGATGCCGCCGCGCGTGTCGCTCGAGTTGCTGCGTATCGGCCATTGCCGCCACTGCGAGCGCATGGTGCGTGCGGATGGTCACTGGCATGCGGTGGAATTCCCCGCGTTGAGCGTGCTGATCCGGCATCCGCAACGGGGTGCGCTGTTGTACGACACCGGGTATGCCGCGCATTTCTTCCGCGCAACCGATCCCTGGCCCGAGCGTCTGTATCGCTGGACCACGCCGGTGCGCCTGCCCGCGCACGAAACGCTGGGCGCTCAACTGGCACGCCGCGGCGTGCAGCTGGAGGAGATCGCCTGGTGCCTGATCTCGCACTTCCATGCCGACCATGTCGGCGGCCTGCGCGATCTGCCGAACGCCCGTTTCATCTGCCTGCGTGCCGACTATCAGCAGCTGCGTGCCTGCTCACGCGTCGGCGGCCTGCGGCGTGCCTTGTTGCCGCAGCTGCTCCCCGAAGATTTCGATCGGCGCCTGCGGTTTGCCGAGCAGGCACCGGTGCGCGCGCTGACCGGCGCCTGGCAGGGCCTGGGCGCGGCCTACGATCTGTTCGACGACGGCAGCGTGCTGGCGGTGCCCTTGCCCGGGCACGTACCCGGGCAGATGGGCCTGTGGTTGCGCGACCAGCACGACCGCGAGGTGTTGCTGTGCGCCGATGCGGTGTGGTCGTCGGCAACCTGGGCGACGCTGCAGTGGCCCGCCTGGCCCACGCGTTTGTTGATGCACGATTGGCACGCGTTCCGGCGCACCGTGCAGCAATTGCATGCGCTGTCGCTTGCCCATCCCGAGTTGGCCATCCTGCCTTCGCATTGCCAACCCAGTCTTGACCGTTATCAACCGGAGTGGCGATGAGCCTGCGTATTCTCGTGACCGGCGCATCCGGCTTTGTCGGTGGTTCCTTCCTGCGACGTTTTCAGGGGCAGCCGGGTGTGGAGATCCACGGCATCGGTCGTCGTGCCAGTGATCTGCCCAACTACCATCGCATCGACCTGAGCCAGCCGTTCGCGCTGCAGTGGCAGCCGGATGTGGTGATCCACGCCGCGGCCTTGGCCTCGCCGTGGGGCACGCGTGCGCAGTTCCAGCGGCACAACGTCCAGGCCACCGCCAACGTCATCGACTTCTGCAAGCGTCACGGCTGCCCGCGTCTGCTGTATGTGTCGTCCAGTTCGGTGTTCTATCGCGAGGCGCATCAATACGACCTGAGCGAGGACAGCCCGATCGGGCCGGCGTTCGTCAACACCTATGCGCAGACCAAGTACCTTGGCGAAATGTTGCTGGAGCACTATCCGGGCGACACCTGCGTGCTGCGCCCGCGTGCGGTGTTCGGGCCGGGGGACACGGTGCTGTTCCCGCGCGTGATCGCCGCTGCGCGCAAGGGGGCGCTGCCACGCTTCGTCGGCCAGACGCAGCCGGTAATCGGCGACCTGATCTACATCGATACGCTGTGCGATTACCTCTATCGCGCGGCGACGGCGCCGCAGTTGCAGCCGGCCTACAACCTCACCAACGCGCAGCCGGTGGATCTGCAGCAGCTGTTGCTGGACCTGCTCACGCGCCTGCAGCTGCCGCTGCCGCGACGCGAGGTGCGCATCGCCACTGCGCTGCGCATGGCCAGCGTGGTGGAGGCGGCATATCGCGTGCTGCGCCTGCGCGGCGAACCGCCGATCACCCGCTTTGGCGTGGGCGCGTTCGCCTATTCCAAGACCTTCGATCCACGACGCACGCTCGCCGACCTCGGTCCTCCCAGCGTCAGTCTGGAACAGGGCATCGAGGCATTCGTGCGTTGGCAGGCGGCGCAGTGGGCGTAGTCGTTCCGTTAGTGGCAGCCACCTATCTGGCGGTGCTGATGGTCAAGACGGCTGCGGTGCTGTGGGTGATGCGTGGGGCACGCGCGCTGCCATCGGGGGGCGCCATCGCACCCCAGGCCGAGGTGGCGATCCTGCAGCCCGTGCTGGGCGGCGACGCGCACTTGCAGCAGGTGCTTGCCGCCAACCTGCAAGCGCTGCCGGACGCGCAGTTTTTCTGGCTGCTGGATGCAGACGATGGCCCGGGAAATGCCGTTGCCGAGACCTTGGCGGCGCTGCATCCGCATGTACGTATCGCGCGCATGCAGGTGCCGGCCGCGCCCGCCGGGATCAATCCCAAGGCGTGGAAGCTCGACCACGCGCTGGCGCATGTGCAGGCGCCGATCAGCCTGATCCTCGACGACGATGCACAACTGGGCGCCGGCGCGCTCGCACGTTTGCTGCAGGATCTGGCCGATGCCGATCTGGTCACCGCACTGCCGTACTACCAGGACGGCAGCACGCTGGCGGGCCGGCTGTTGTCGCAGTTCGTCAACAACAATGCGGCGCTGACCTATCTGGGCTGGCTGCCGTTCGCCGCGCCGTTGACCATCAACGGCATGTGCTATGCCGCGCGGACCGAGCAACTGCGCGCCTGGGGCGGGTTTGCCGCGTTGCTCGAGCAGCTCACCGACGATCTGGCCGTTGCCACGTTGGTGCGCGGGCGCGGCGGGCGGCTGCACCAATCCGTCGCGCCGGTGGCTATGCGCACTGCGATCCCGGATCTGGCCAGCTACGCACGCCAGATGCATCGCTGGATGTTGTTCGCGTCGATCCTGCTGCGTCGGCAGACAGTGGGCGTGGGCCTGGCCATCGGCCTGCTGCAGGGGCTGCCGCCGTTGTTGCTGCTGGCCTTGCTGGGGTGTGCCTGCGTGCAGGCGACCTGGCCGGCAGTGGCCGGCGTGCTGTGCACCGTGCTGCTGCGTGCGCTGCTGCTGTGCCTGGTGCAATGGCGGGTGACCGGTGCGGTGCGCCACCGTCCGTTGCTGTCGGTCGTCGCGGAGTGCCTGCAGCCGCTGCATCTGGCGCATGCTGCGCTGGTGCGCACGATCCGCTGGCGCACCCGGCGTTACCGCGTGTTGCCGGATGGACGTTTCCGTGCGGACTGACGGCGCCAGCCTGCAGGTCGCCTTCCTCACCGGGCAAAGCGATCCGGAGCGCTGTGCGTTGAGCGGGGAACAACAGCAGTTTCTGCAGCAGCTGCAAGGCGCGGGCCGGCGGCTGATCGACTGCAATTATCCATATCGCTCCGCGGGCCCACCGCATCGGCGCACACCGCTGTGGCGCGCCAGCGTGTGCAACGCGCGCCAGTATCTGGCTGCACGCGGCGCACGCGCCGCGGACGCCGATCGCATGCGCGTGGTGGCGTTGCTGGAGCAGACACCGAGGACGGTGCTGTTGGCCGGCAGTTGTGGTCTGCAGCTGCTGACCGCGTTGCAGCTGCCGCAGGCGCTGCGCGCGCGTCTTGCCGTGTTTGCCTATGGCCCGGTGTGCACTGCGCCTGCGACGTTCGGACAGCTGCGCATCGTCCAGGGCAGCGGCGACTGGATCTCGCGCCTGCTGTTCGGCGCCGCGCCAGATCTGAGGCCGGCATGCGGGCATCTGCACTATCTGCGCGATGCAACGGTGCTGGCCGAGTGTCAGGCCTTTATCGCGCAGATCGAGCAGGCAGTGCAGGGGAGGGACCATGCGCATTGATCTGATCGCACCCCCGTATAGCGGCCATCTGCATCCGATCCTGGCGATCGCCCTGCAGCTGGCGCCGCATCACGAGGTCCACGTCATCAGCACGCCGGCGGCACTGGCGCGCATCCATGCCTGCGGGCTGAGCGGCGTCAGCGTGCTGGACGCGCAAGCCGACCGGCAACTGCGCGAGATCGCCAATCCGCCGTATGCGGTGGGCCACAATCCCCTGCGGCTGCGCCGCCAGTTGCACCAAGCGCTTGGCCTGATGGCGCGGCTGGGCGATGCGGTACGGCAGCGCTGGCGCGACCGTAGGCCGGACCTGGTGATCGCCGATTTCACCTTGCCCAGCGCGGGATTGGCGGCGCAGGCGATGGGCATCGCCTGGTGGACCAGCATGCCGTCCCCATGCGTGATCGAAACCGTCGACGGGCCGCCGGCGTATTTCGGTGGTCTGCTTCCGGCATCCACGGCACGGCAGCGGATCTGGCATGCCGTGGCGCGGCGGCTGACGCATGGATTCAAACGGAGCCTGCACCTGTGTTATCGCGGTCAGATGCGTGCAGCCGGATTGCCGGCGATCTATCGCAACGACCGCAGCGAGGCGGTGTATTCGCCGCACTGCATCCTGGCCCTGGGGCTGCCGTCGTTCGAGCTGGCCCGGCGCTGGCCTGCGGCAGTGCGCTTCGTCGGGCCGCAGCTGTGCACGCCGCCATCGGCGGTTGCGCCGCCGCAGTTCGTCCCCGGTCGTCGGCACGTGCTGGTGACGCTGGGCACGCACCTGCAGTGGGTCAAGCAGCGGATGGATCAGGTGCTGCGTGCGGTGGCCGTGCAGTTCCCGCAGGTGATCTTCCACTTCAGCGATGGCGATACCGCCGCGCCGCCAGCGCAGACGCAGGGCAACTACCAGCGCCTGCCGTACGTGGACTACGCACGGCAGCTGCATCGCTACGCCCTGGTCGTCCACCATGGCGGTGCCGGCATCCTGTATGCCTGCCTGGCCGCAGGGCTGCCGTCGATCGTCTATCCGCTGGATTACGACCAGTTCGACCACGCCGCGCGCCTGCACAGCGCAGCTGCGTCGCGGTGGCTGCGCAAGCTGGATGACCTGCCTGCGTTGTTGCGCCAGGCGCTTGCTGCCACCGGGGTGCCGGCGGGCGTGGGTAGATTGCAGGCAGAACTGCGCGACATCGAGGCGCAGGCGCGCATCGTGCGGCTGGTGGATGCGTTTGCACGCACCGGTGCAGTGCCGCAGATCTGAGGCCTCATCGGGCGGATCGCTTACGCCCGGCGGCAATCCATCAGCGTCAACACGCGGCGCACGGCATTGCCGGGACCGGCAGGCGATTTTCCAACCGCCTGCCGCAACTACCGCTGCGTGCAACCAGCGCAGGCCTCAGCCTGCAGCCGCATTCCGCGAGGGCGCCTTGCCTGCCATCAACTGCGGCCAGCGCTTGAGCACGGCGGCGCGGATGCCGGCCTGGTCGATGCCGGCTTCGGCCAGCAGGTCTTCGCGGCTGGCGTGGTGCTGGAAGCTGTCCGGCAGGCCCAGGTGCAGCATCGGCAGGGTGACCGCTTCGGCGTTGAGCAGTTCTGCCACGCCCGAGCCAGCGCCGCCGGCGACGACATTGTCTTCGATGGTGACGAAGCCTTCGTGGCTGCTGGCCAGCTCCAGCAGCATGGCCTTGTCGAGCGGTTTGACGAAGCGCATGTTGACCACGGTCAGGCCAAGCTCGCGGCCGACCGCTTCGGCCGCGTCCACGCTCGCGCCAAAGCCCAGCAGGGCGATGCGTGTGCCACTGTGGCGCAGCTGCGCCTTGCCGATCGGCAGGGTGGTCAGCGAGGCGTCCAGGGCCACGCCCGGGCCGGTGCCGCGCGGGTAGCGCACGGCCGCCGGGCCTTCGTAACGCACGCCGGTGGTCAGCATCTGACGGCATTCGGCCTCGTCGGCCGGCGCCATCACCACCATGTGCGGGACGCAGCGCAGGAAGCTCAGATCCAGGTTGCCGGCGTGGGTGGCGCCATCTGGGCCGACCACGCCGCCGCGGTCGATCGCAAACAGCACGTCGAGCTTCTGTACGGCCACGTCGTGCACCAGCTGGTCGTAGCCGCGCTGCAGGAAGGTGGAGTAGATCGCCACCACCGGTTTGGCGCCTTGCGTGGCCATGCCGGCGGCCAGCGTCACCGCATGCTGCTCGGCAATCGCCACGTCGAAATAACGCTGCGGATATTCCTTGCTGAAACGCACCAGGCCCGAGCCTTCGCGCATCGCCGGGGTGATCACCAGCAGCCTGGGTTCGGCCGCGGCCATGTCGCAGACCCAGTCGCTGAAGACATCGGTATAGGTCGGCTTCTTGGCGCCGGTCTTGGCGACCAGGCCCTTGCTCGGGTCGAACGGGCCGACGGCGTGGTAGCCGATCTGGTCGCCTTCGGCCAGTTCGTAGCCCTTGCCCTTGGTGGTGATGACGTGCAGCAGCTGCGGGCCCTTGAGGGTCTTGAGCGTCTTCAGCGCGCCGACCAGGCCGGGCAGGTCATGGCCGTCGATCGGGCCGGTGTAGTGAAAGCCCATTTCCTCGAACAGCGTGGACGGCACGAACATGCCTTTCCAGTGTTCTTCCCAGCGCCGCACGAAGCGCGCGGTGGGGTTGTTCTTCTTGTCGCCGAGGATCTTCTTGCCGCCCTCGCGGATCGCATTGAGGGTGCGGCTGCCGCTGGCACGCCCCAGCATCTTGGTCAGCCCGCCGACCGCTTCGGAGATCGACATGCGGTTGTCGTTGAGGATCACCAGCAGGTTCGGCTCCGGGTCCATGCCGCCGGCGTGGTTGAGTGCCTCGTAGACCATGCCGGCGGTCATCGCGCCGTCGCCGATCACCGCCACAACCTTGCGCTCGTCGCCACTGCGCTGGGCGGCGATCGCCATGCCCAGCGCAGCCGAGATCGAGGTCGAGGAATGCCCGACGCCGAAGGTGTCGTAGATGCTCTCTTCGCGCTTGGGGAACGGCGCCACGCCGTCCTTTTGCTTGACCGTGTGGATCTGGTCGCGGCGGCCGGTGAGGATCTTGTGCGGATAGGTCTGGTGGCCCACGTCCCACACCAGCTGATCGACCGGGGTCTGATACAGGTAGTGCAGGGCGACGGTGAGTTCGATCACGCCCAGGCCGGCCGCAAAATGCCCGCCGCTCTTGCCCACCGATTCGATGAGGTAGGCGCGCAGCTCCTCGGCGATCGCGGTGAGATCGGCCTCGTCGAAAGTGCGCAGATCGTCGGGGGTCTGGATGCGGGACAGGCGCGGATAGCGGGTGGAGTCGATCATCATCGTGTCAATGTTCTGAAGCCGTATTGTCCTCCCCATGCGAAGGCCCGGCAAGCAAACCGGTTCAGCTGTCAGCGGGAAGTGACGGCTGGGCACGGTGGGCAGTGCAGGCGCGTGCGTTGCATCCTTGGCGCAGGTGCGGCAATCCGCCGCACCCGGGTCAAAGGGCCTGTGACACTGGCCAGCGAGGCTGCATGGCCATGCGATGGGCAGGCTGGCCGGGTCGCCGTGAATGCTCGAGGAAGCATCGGGGCTGCGCATTGCGTGGAGGCGCTGTGTGCTGCGGGTTGCGTCGAGTCGACGCGCCCGCCGGTGCGCGTTGCCACACATCGGTCGGACGATCCCACCGCCGTCCCGGCGATCCAGCCGGAGCGTCGTGTCGAGCCAGCGGGTAGCGGCCTACAGCGACAGTTTCGAGCGCTTGGGCAACTGCGCGCGCAGGAACGCCATCTGGTCGGACAGGATGTTGCGGTTGGACAGGATCAGGTGCTCGATCCAGCTGGGGCGATAAGGCACGGCCAGCAACGGCATATGCGCCTGCTGTGGCGTCCGGTTGGCCTTGCGCGAGTTGCACTGGAAGCAGGCGGTGACCACGTTCTCCCAGCTGTCGCGGCCACCCTTGGAGACCGGCATGACGTGATCGCGGGTCAGCTGCGGGCGACTGAAGTGCTGGCCGCAATACATGCACAACTGCGAGTCGCGCGCGAACAGGGCGGTGTTGCTGAGGGTCGGCGTCGGGTCCAGCGCGCGCGAACGGGCATGCCCGCGTGCGGCGATGATGGGATGCAGTGCCAGCGTGCTGCGCTCGCCGGTGAGCCGCGACATGCCGCCGTGGATCTCCATGCAGGGCTCGCCCAGGGTCCAGGACACCGCACCGCGTGCGTACAGGCAGGCGGCGTCCTGCCAGTTGATCCAGTCCAGTACGCGACCATGCGCATCGAGCGAAAGCAGGCGCAAGGTGGGAAGTTGCTGGATTGCAGCGACAGCGCTGCCCGCGACCGGGGCTGAGGAGCCTCCGGGGACGATCACATCACCTGCGTGCGTGTCTGTCTCCATCGGGAAAACAGCTTATACCCGATCGTTGACAGTTTGTGTATCGCAGCGACGGGCCGTGGCGCGCGTCTTGCAATCAAGGGATCAGCACGTGCCCGCCCGGCCGCGATGCCGCCGTGCTGCGTGCCCAGTCCTTGGGCGTTGAAGGCCTGGTTTAGCCGTAGGAGCGCACCTGGGCGCGACATCTCGCTGATCGGTAATGCCCGTCGCGGCCAGGTCCGCTCCTACGACAGCGGTGAATCCTGTGAGTTTGCCGTAGGAGCGCACCCGGGCGCGACATCTCGCCGATCGGTGATGCCCGTCGCGGCCAGGTCCGCTCCTACGATAGCGGTGGAATCCTGTGAGGTTGCCGTAGGAGCGCACCCGGGCGCGACGTCTCGCCGATCGGTACCGCCTCGTCGCGGCCAGGTCCGCTGCTACGACGGCGGCAGCCCGCGGCGAGGAGGGCGCTCGCTCAGGCTTCGCCGAACAGCTCCGCTTCCAGCGTCATCAGCGGGGCGGCGCCGCTGCGGATGGTGGCGGCATGGGCCAGCGTGCGTGGCAACACGCGTGCGAAGTAGAAGCGTGCGGTTTCGCGCTTGGCGCGTTTGAAGTCCTCGCTGTGCGCGGAGGCATCGGCCGCGGCCACGCTGCGTGCCCACCAGTACGCCAGCACCACGTAGCCGGAATAGAACAGGTAGTCGTAGCTGGCGGCGCCGAGTTCGTCCGGGTTGCGCGCGGCGCGATCGAGCACGTCGCGGGTCAGCATTGCCCACTCGCTGCACTTGTCGCGCAGCGGCTTGATGAACTCGGCCAGCGCTGCGTTGCCTTCCTGTGCGTTGGCAAAGCTTTCCACATCGGCCAGGAACAGCTTCAATCCGGCCGCCTGGCTGGCAGCGGTCTTGCGGCCGATTAGATCCAGCGCCTGGATGCCGGTGGTGCCTTCGTAGATGGTGGTGATGCGTGCATCGCGGGCCAGCTGCTCCATGCCGTATTCGCGGATGTAGCCATGGCCGCCAAAGCACTGCAGCGCGTGGTAGGTGTTCTCGATCGACCACTCGGTCTGGCAGGCCTTGGAGATCGGGGTGAGGAAGCTCACCAGGGTCTCGGCATCGGCGCGTTCCTGCTCGCTGGCGCCGCGGTGTGCCACGTCGACCAGGCTGGCGGCATGCAGCGCCAGCAGGCGGCTGCCTTCGGTCAGCGACTTGATGGTCAGCAGCATGCGGCGCACGTCCGGGTGCACGATGATCGGGTCGGCCGGTTTGTCGGGAAACCGGGCGCCGCTGAGCGCGCGCGACTGCAGACGTTCGCGGGTATAGCGCAGCGCGTTCTGGTAGGCCCGCTCGGACAGGCCGATGCCCTGCAGTCCGACGCTCAGGCGCGCAGTGTTCATCATCGTAAACATCGCCTGCAGGCCCTTGTGCGGCTGGCCGACCAGGTAGCCCTGCGCGCCTTCGAAGTTCATCACGCAGGTGACCGAGCCCTTGATGCCCATCTTGTGCTCGATCGAACCGCAGTGCAGCGCGTTGCGTTCGCCCACGTTGCCGTCACGGTCCACCTTGAATTTGGGGGTGACGAACAGCGAGATGCCCTTGGCGCCGGCCGGTGCGTCCGGCAATTTGGCCAGCACCAGATGCACGATGTTGTCGGTGAGATCGTGCTCGCCGGCGGTGATGAAGATCTTGGTGCCGGTGATGGCGTAGCTGCCGTCGGCGTTGGGCTCGGCGCGGGTCTTGAGCAGGCCCAGGTCGGTGCCGCAATGCGGCTCGGTCAGGCACATGGTGCCGGTCCAGCGGCCGTCGATCAGCGGCTTGAGGAAGACGTCCTGCTGCCAGGTTTCGCCGTGCTGGCGCAGCGCTTCCATCGCGCCATGCGAGAGCAGCGGGAAGTTGCCCCAGGCCAGGTTGGCGGCGTTGATCATTTCGCTCAACGGCACGCCCAGCGTGTGCGGCATGCCCTGGCCGCCGAATTGCGTCTCGGCGGTCAGCCCGTTCCAGCCGGCGCCAACGAACTGGTCGTAGGCGGCGCGGAAGCCGGGCGGGGTGGTCACCGCGTGGGTGCCCTTGTCGAAGGCGCAGCCGATTTCGTCGCCGATGCTGTTGAGCGGCGCCAGCACCTGCGCGGTGAAGCGGCCGGCCTCTTCGAGCACGGCGTCGATGATGTCGGTGCTGGCGTCGGCATAGCCGAGCCGGGCAAACAGGGCCTGCGCGCCGAGCACATCGTGCAGGGCGAAGCGGAAATCGGTCAGTGGGGCGGTGTAGCTGCTCATGCGGAATCCTTCAAACGAGTGCGGGAAGGCGTGCGCGTCAGCGCAGCACGCCGTTGAGGCCGGGCGCCGGGCTGAGCGTGTTGCGCGACTCGACGCTGAAATCGCGCTGCTTCTTGTCCTGCGGCGTCGCCCATACCGTGCCCTTGAGCGCGTAAGGCAGCGAGCGGCCACCGGCCAGCACGTCGGCGACGGTGATGCGGCCCAGCGAGGTTGGCTGCACGTTGACGGTCACCACGTCGGCGGTTTCCGGGCCGATCGAGATGCCGACGGTCTGGTCGAGCTTGCCGGCGACCTGATCGCCGGCGGAAATCTCCAGCGCCACGCGCTCGAACTGCATCGGGATGCTGCTGTAGTTCTGCAGCCGCAGATCGACCGACCAGGAGCCATCGGCACGCACGGTCAATTGCTGGATGCTGGCAGCCGGCTCGGACACGCGGCGTACCGCACCGCCGCAGGCGCTCAGCAGCAGGCCGCAGGCCAGCGAGACGATCAGGAGACGGGAGGCGCGACGCATGTACTGAAGTCCTTGGCGGGATGAGGCGGCGCCAAGAATACTACGCAGTACGGTTGCTGCCTTGCTGCCGGCGCGCGTGCAATGCGGCGTGTGATGCGCGGCGCGCGGTGGGCCTGCCACCGGAGTCAGGGCAGCGACGCAGCCACGATCAGCGGCGACAGGTCGTAGCCCATCTGCGCGGCCCGGGCCTTGAGTTGTTCGAACTGCGCGCGCGGCATCTGCGGCGAGCGCGACAGGATCCAGAGATAGTTGCGATCCGGCTCGCCGACCATGGCCCATTGATAGTCCGGGTCGAGGGCGATTACCCAGTAGTCGGCCCACACCAGCGGCAACCAGCTCAACCATTCCGGGGCAAAGCGCACCTGCAGCTGCCCGGGCTGGCCAGCGACCGGGCGCGCCACCCCGTCGGCCTGGGCCAGCTCGCCATCGGCGGTGCGGCAGCCGTTGCGCACGCCGATCAGGCCATCGTCGCGCAAGGTGTAGCTGGCGGTGATGTCGCTGCGGCACTTGTTCTGGAACGACACCGGAAGATGCGCGATCTCGTGCCACTGGCCCGCGTAGCGGGAGATGTCCAGTTGCGGCACTGCGCGTACCGGCGGTTGGGCGGCGGCCGCCAGCGGCAGCAGCAAGGCGAACGACAACAGCAGGCGGGGCAGGCGCATGACAATCTCCTCCGGACCTGCGCAGGCTAGGCCATGCCGCCCGCCGCGCGGCGTGAACCGGTGCAGGAAAGCACAGGCGTCGCGCCGGCCCGCAACAAAGTTCATCGCAAGGCTTGCCCAAACTGCGGCTGCTCGCTATGATGCGCGTCCTCGCAACGCAGGCAGCATGTTGCGATAGTGGCCGAGTAGCTCAGTTGGTAGAGCAGGGGATTGAAAATCCCCGTGTCGGCGGTTCGATTCCGTCCTCGGCCACCATTTCCAAGCCTTCGATCGCAAGGCTTCCCGGCAATCGCCGGATGTGCAATCTCCTCCCGTTTTTATTGATGCCACGTTGCAGCGATTGCTGCAGGTGGATGTGCTGCGTCTGCCGGCAGACCTGTCGCATGCGGCTGGACGAATTGCCGTGTCGCTCTGCGCTGTCACGCCAGCGTCCAGGCGCTGCCGGTTGCGTCCTCAAGGAGGCTCGGCAGCGTGCGCCGGGGGAGTGAAGGGAAGGAATGCATTTGCCCGCGCCCGGCCGGGTCGCGGCGGTTTTTTTCCACGTCGTCTTCAACTGCACGTGGCGATACTTCCGCGCATGACGCACAAAACACTTCGACGCACGTTGATTCACGGGTACTGCGGTGAGTTCCGCGTGGAAACGATGGAAAGTCAGGCCCCTGGACAGACGCAGTGGTCGTCGACGGCGTTCGTGTATCACCGCGACCGCGCCTCGCCGATCGCCACGATCGAAGGTGCGGGGCAGGGCGAATACCGCGGTGATGCGCGCGAGCAGGCGCTGCGTGTGGGCTCCTGCCTGGCCGAGTTTCTGGACCCGAAGGAATATCGCCGCTGACGTCTGACGTCTGACGTCTGGCGCCGGCAGCGCGGCAGACACGCTCGCATCATCGAACCGGCGGCCACGCGATTGAGTGCCGGTGTGATGAAGTGGACTGCAATCGCCCATGCAGACGCGATCTCACGCAGTGCATCACCGGCCGGCCGAGCTGGATCGCCGCGTATGCTGGCGTCCCATGCACATGAAGGAACGGCAATGAGAACGCGATACTGGTGGTTGGCCCTGACCTTGGCAGCCGTAGCGCCGTGCGGCGCAGCGACGCTGCCTGCTGCTGCGTCCAGGCTGCTGCCGTCCGGGCAAACGGTCATCGGCCTTGCCGAGGCGGATCTGAGCGGAGATGGGCGGCCGGATTATGTGGTGGCCCTGCGCGCCGCCACAGAAGATGCACGCAAGGCAGACGGCGCCCCGGCGCCGGCGCGGACCCTGCTGGTCGTGATGGCGACCGCCGATGGCGGCTTTGCGATCGCCGGGCGCAATACGCGGGTGATCTTCAAGGCCGACGAAGGCGGGCAGTGCGATCCGTTTCTGGATGGCGAAGACGGCCTGGTGGCCAAGGGCGCCTACTTCACCGTGCAAAATGGCGTGGCCTGTGGCCAGCACTGGACCGACTACATCACGTTCCGCTATGACCGTGCGCGTGGCGGGGTGTTCTTCCACAAGCGTGTGCTGGAAGGCTGGGAGATGAACTCAGACGACTCGCCCGATGCCGACGCGCTGCGCATGAGCGAGCACAAGGAGATCAAGGCCGATCCGCGCAAGCCGATCGCCCTGTCTGCCTATAACCCTGCAGTCGAGTGAAGCGGCAGGCCGCTTAGCCGCCTGCCGGCCACCAGTTGTCCATGTTGCGCCGGTAGACGAACAGGCGCGGCGCCTTGGCCACCTGGGCGGCGGCCTGGCGCTCGCCGGCGACCAGCGAAAACCCGATGTCCGCCAGCATGCGCGAGAGCGCGTTGGCATTGCCGCGGCCCGGGTCGCTGATGACGATCTCGCACGAGGGCTTGGCCAACGCGGGGATCAGGGTGGCCAGCATGGTGGCGTGGCGGCTCTCGTAGAGCACGTCGCTGGCGATGATCATGTCGAACTGGCCCATGTTCAGCGCGCCGGCGTCCCAGTCGAGCCGGCGATACGGCACCGAGTCCAGCGAGTTGAGCGCAGCGTTGTACGCCAGAAACACCTCGGCCAGCGGGTGATGGTCGCTGGCGACCACGTCGGCGCCGCGCCTGCGCAACACCAGGCTGGCCAGCCCCAGGCCGCAACCGAGTTCGAGAATGCGCTTGCCATCGATCGGGCGCGTGGCCATCGCTTCGGCCAGCAGTCGACCCGCAGGCCAGACCTGTCCGAACAGGCTCCATTGCGCCGAAGAGATGCCTGCATCGGACGCACTCTCGTCCGGATCGGCGTATTGCTGTTTATCGGCAAGTGCGCGGATGACGTAGGTCAGTTGCCCGAAGGTCAGTTCGTGAATCTGGGTCTGGTAGCCCGGCATGGTGGCATCGCATGGTCGCCAGAACCTGCGCTGGCTGGAAGGACGCGCGCAACGGCGCCAGAACGGCCGAATGAAGCGCAGGAGCTGCTTGCTGCCTGCGCATGCTACGGCAAAACCGCCGATGCGCTTGCCTGCCACGGACGGCCTGTCGCGGCACCATTAACCTGCTTTCAGCAAGCGACGGCGCAGGCAATGGCTCACAACTGCGCGCGTGCATGCGCGCCGGTGCCTGCGGCGGTTGGCGCCATCGCGTTTCGCCGGTTGACCGGGCCGTGCACGGACCATGGCTGGATGTGCCGGCGATGCGGGCACGGGGCTGATGGCCGCCGGTGCGGCGGGCATCGACGTGGTGTCAACGCAGGCGCCGCATCGGCACGTGCTGCGTCAGGCGGGTTGGGTTGCATCGGCGGGCGCGGCCGTACGGGAAAGGCTCATGGATGTGAGGGATCAGCTCACCGGCCCCAACTAGACTATCGCCACGGGAATGGCCCCGCGGAGAACATGCACTTGAACGATCCTGGGTACGGAGAGCCACGGGCGCCTCACATCGGCGAATCACGCAGTCTTCCGGTCGAGAAACATCGCTCGGATATCTTCTTTGCGGCGGTGGAGACCACGCGGATGCCGATGACGGTGACCGACCCGCATCTGCCGGACAATCCGATCGTGTTCGCCAACCGCGCATTCCTGGAAATGACCGGGTATTCGGCAGAGGAGATCATCGGCAACAACTGCCGCTTCCTGCAGGGGCCGGAGACCGACCGCTCCAGCATCGACGATGTCCGCGAATCGATCGAAAACCGGCGCGAATTCGCCACCGAAGTGCTGAATTACCGCAAGGACGGTTCGTCGT
Source organism: Xanthomonas sp. CPBF 426 (assembly GCF_903989465.1). Taxonomy (NCBI): domain Bacteria; kingdom Pseudomonadati; phylum Pseudomonadota; class Gammaproteobacteria; order Lysobacterales; family Lysobacteraceae; genus Xanthomonas; species Xanthomonas sp. CPBF 426. The sequence continues at coordinate 2,852,343 of NZ_LR861805.1, read as the reverse complement.
TCTGGAATGCGCTGTTCGTCTCACCAGTGTTCGACGAGAGCGGCCGTCTGGTGTATTTCTTCGGCTCGCAGCTGGATGTAAGCCGTCGCCGCGATGCCGAGGACGCCTTGCGCCAGGCGCAGAAGATGGAAGCGCTGGGGCAGCTGACCGGCGGCATTGCGCACGATTTCAACAATCTGCTGCAGGTGATGGCCGGCCACCTGGAAGTGATCCAGATGATGGCCAACAAGGGCGGCGACAACGCGCAGCGCATCGCCTTCAGTGCCGAGCACGCGGCTGCGGCAGCCGCCAAGGCGGCCACGCTCACGCAGCAACTGCTGGCGTTTTCGCGCAAGCAGAAGTTGCGCGGGCGGGTGGTGAACCTCAACGGTCTGGTGTCGGGCATGAACAACATGGCCGAGCGCGTGCTGGGCGGCGGCATCACCATGCAGCAGTCGCTGGACGAGCGGCTATGGAATTGCCAGATCGATACCACGCAGGCCGAAGTGGCGTTGTTGAACGTGTTGATCAACGCGCGCGATGCGATGGCGCAGGTCGAGCGCAAGCAGGTCACGGTGCAGACGCAGAATGTGGAAATCACCAGCCATGATCTGGCGATGTATCACCAGCTGGCACCGGGCCGTTATGTGAGCCTTGCGGTGAGCGATACCGGTTCGGGCATGCCGCCGGATGTCGCCAGCCGGGTCATGGAGCCGTTCTTCACCACCAAGGACGAAGGGCAGGGCACAGGCCTGGGCCTGTCGATGGTGTACGGCTTCGTCAAGCAATCCGGCGGCACCGTGCGCATCTCCAGCGAAGTGGGCGAGGGCACGACGGTGCGGCTGTACTTTCCCGCCTCCAGCGAGTTCGAGAACGAGCTGCAGGCGGCCAAGGGCCGCGCGATCGACAAGGGCGGCAGCGAGACCATCCTGATCGTGGAAGACAAGCCGGATGTGGCGGTGGTCGCGCAGATGTTCCTGGAAGATGCCGGTTACCGCATCCTGACCGCATCCAGCGGCCGCGAGGCGGTCGAGGTGCTGGAACAGCATCCGGAGGTGGACGCAGTGTTTACCGATCTGATCATGCCCGGCGGCATGAATGGCGTGGTGCTGGCACGCGAGGCGCGGCGCATGCTGCCCAGGGTCAAGGTCCTGCTGACCACCGGCTATGCCGATGCCAGCATCGAGCGCACCGACGTCGGCGGTGCGGAATTTGACGTGGTCAACAAGCCGTACACGCAGAAGGAACTGCTCAAGCGGATCCGCATGCTGCTGGATGGGCCCACCGGCGTCGGCTGAGCTGCGCGCATCCGGGCATTGCGATGCCCGGATGTCGGTTGCAGCAGGTCGGCGATCGTGCAGTGTCGCTGCACTGCCGGGGATGCGCCAGGCGTATCCCGCTCAGGAACGGTCAACCAGTTGTAGCGAGCAATCCCCTGTTTGCATAAACGGCGCAGGATCCGCAAGGCACACGCGATGCACGCCGATGCGATTCACCGGCCGGCCCTGCCCGGCACGAGCGCAGTCGTCGGTGGGCGGCGGCGAGTCCTGGTGCGCTTACTCTTCGCGCATCGGCGCGACATAGCCGTCGGGCTTGTCGGCATTGCGCTCGAACAGGAACTTCTGCAACTCGGCCTCGAGAAACGCGCGGTGCTTGGGGTCGCGTGGCGAGAGCCGGTTCTCGTTGATCAGCATGGTCTGATGCGCCAGCCACGCCTGCCACGCGCTCTTGCCGATCTGCGCGAACACGCGCTGGCCGAGCTCGCCGGGATACGGCACAAAATCCAGGCCTTCGGTGTCGCATTGCTGGTACTGGCAGAACACGGTGCGGGACATGCGGATTCCTTTGAGTGCGCGCCTAGAGGGCGTCGAGCAGTTTGCGGATCGGCGCCGGCAAGCCCAGCGATGCGAGATCGGCGCGGGCGACCCAGCGCAGGTCCTCATTGTCGCGTACCGCCGGGCGCAGTGCGACCTTGCCGAGGCGCAAGGGCTGCAGATGCAGCCGGTAATGGCTGAAGGTGTGCACGATCAGCGGCAGTTCGTCGGCGCGGTCGTAGTTGCCATCGATGTGTTTGTCGAACCATGCGCGCATGCCGCTGTCGGTCTCGGCCTGCGGCAGCGTCCACAGCGAGGCCCAGATGCCGGTCGGCGGGCGGCGCTGCAGCAGGATCTGCCTGTCTGCGTTTTCCAGCAGCAAGGCAGTGGCTTCGCGCTCGGGCAACGCCTTGCCGGGCTTGGGCGTGGGCAGTGCGTCCACCAGGCCATCGCGGCGCGCGGCGCAAGCGTCCTGCAGCGGGCACAGCACGCAGGCCGGTCTGGCGCGCGTACATAGCGTGGCGCCGAAATCCATCTGCGCCTGCGTGTAGTCGGCCAGGCGGCCGGCCGGCACGTGCGCCACATGCGTCGTCGCCAGTTGCCATAACTGTTTTTCGATCACCGGCAGGCCTGGATAGCCGGCGATGCCGTGGAAGCGCGTCAGCACGCGCTTGACGTTGCCGTCCATGATCGCGAAGCGGTCGTTCCAGGCCTGGCTGAGGATCGCGCCCGCAGTGCTGCGGCCGATGCCGGGCAAGGCGAGCAAGGCATCGACATCGCGTGGCAGTTCGCCACCGTGCAGGGCCAGGCATTGTTTGGCGGCCGCGTGCAGATTGCGTGCGCGTGCGTAGTAGCCCAGCCCGGCCCAATGCGCCATCACGCTGTCGTTGTCGGCTGCGGCCAGATCGGCCAGGGTCGGAAAGCGGGCGACGAACTTCTGGAAATACGGAATGACCACCGCGACCTGGGTTTGCTGCAGCATGATTTCCGACAGCCACACCCGGTACGGCGCACGTGGATGCTGCCAGGGCAGGTCGTGGCGGCCGTGGCCGTCGAACCAGTGCAGCAGGCGGTCGACGAAAGCGTCAGCGGTGGCAGTGGCGTGGTCGGCTGGCATGGGCTCTGCTGGCGATGGAGGGCAAGGGCTTCAGGGCGGGGCCGGCCCGGCGGCGGGTGTGGCGCGACGGTGCCGCTCAGCGCAGCGGAAAGGCCAGTCCGACCAGGCACTGTTCGCAGAAAACGCCTTCATCGCCAGGGCCGTGCGGCGCGGCCGGTGCATGGTAGTAGACTGCCGCGGGAGTGGCGCGGGCCTGTCTGCGCAGCGCCGCCGGCAGGGGTTGGGCAAACTCCAGTACACGTCTGGCACGCGACCAGTCGCCCGACATCTGCCGCACCGTGCAGCCTGCCTGCAGCGCCTGTGCGCACAGCGGCTGCAGATGCGGGCAGGCGCGTTCCACTCAGCTGCCCAAGGCTTCCGGCAACAGGGCGTCGACGAAGGCGACCGGGTCGAACACGCGCAGGTCTTCCGGGCGCTCTCCGATGCCGGCGAAGCGGATCGGGATATTGAACTCGCGCGCCAGTGCGAACACCACGCCGCCCTTGGCGGTGCCATCGAGCTTGGTGACGACCAGGCCGGTGACGCCGACCGCGGCATGGAACTGGCGCAGCTGCGAAATGGCGTTCTGCCCGGTGGTGCCGTCGATGACCATCAGCACCTCGTGCGGTGCGGCAGCATCGATCTTGCCGAGCACGCGGCGGATCTTGCCCAGTTCGTTCATCAGCCCGGTCTGGGTGTGCAGGCGGCCGGCGGTGTCGGCGATCAACACCTCGGTGCCGCGCGCCTTGGCGGCCTGCAGCGCGTCGAATGCCACCGAGGCGGCATCGGCATTCTGCCCCTGCGCGATCACGGCCACGCCGTTGCGATCGCCCCAGGCCTGCAGCTGCGCCACCGCGGCGGCGCGGAAGGTGTCGCCGGCCGCCAGCATCAGGCTGTTGCCGTCGTCCTTGAAGCGCTTGGCCAGCTTGCCGATGGTGGTGGTCTTGCCGACGCCGTTGACGCCGACGGTGAGCACTACGAAGGGCTTGGCCGCGCGGTCGATGACCAGCGGCTTGGAAACCGGCTGCAGCAGCGCGATGAGATCGGCGCGCAAGGCCTTGAACATCGCCTGCGCATCGACGAACTCGCGCGACTTCATGCGCTTGCGCAGCCCTTCGACCAGGGCGGTGGTGGCGCCGATGCCAACGTCGGCGGTGATCAGCGCGGTTTCGATCTCGTCGAGCAGGTCGTCGTCGAGCTTGGGGTTGCGCGAGAACAGACCGCCGAAACTGCGCGCGAAGCTGCTGTTGCGCAGGCGATCGCGCCAGCCCGGTTTGCCGGCCGGGGCGGCCGGTAGCGCATCGCGCTGGCCGACGATGCTGTCGTTGTCGGAACTGGCCGGCACTGGGGCGCTGATCACGGCCGGGGCGACGACAATGGGGGCGGCTGCGGGCGGCGGGGCGACGACCGGCGTCGCTGCGGGCGCAGCGGGTGTGGCGGCAGGCGCAACGACGGCGGGCGTGGCAGCGGGCACGCCGGTCGGCGGTGCGACTGCGGGCGTGGCATGTTGCGACGGCGTCGGTGCCGGCGTAGCTGCCGGTGGCAGGGGCGCGCTCTGTGGCTGCACGACTACCGGCGGCACCACCACTGCCGTGGTGGGGCTGGGCGTGGCAGCGGGCATCGGATCGGGCAGCGCCTGCAGGGCCGAAGGCGCCGGTGTTGCCGGCGGTGTGGGTGCGCTGGGGACTGCGGCAACGCTCTGCGCCTGACCGGCCCGCGCGGCGATGTCCTGCGCATGCTGTTCGGCCGGTGCGGCGGCGGCGGGCGGCGTTGCGGCCGGCGTTGGCGCTACCGGTTCGCTGCTCACGGGTGCGGCAGGCGCAGGCGATGCCGTCGTTGCCGCCGCGCCGGGTTCGGCGGTGGGCATTGCCTCGACCGGCGACGCCGGGGTGGCAGCGGAGGGCGCGGTGGGGAATGCGGCTGCCAGTTCTTCCAGGCTATAGCGCGAGGTACGCGCGCTGTCGGGCGTGGTTGGCTTGTTACGGCGGAAAAAGCTGGCCATTGGCAACGCAGTAGGGGAAACCCGAAATTCTATCATCCGGGCCCTGGTTCGCCTTGACGCGCCCTTCAGCGCGGCCTTGGCCGGGCACCGTCATGCGCGCTGCGACAGCGCCGCAACCACCCAGGCAAACCGCATTGCCACAGCACCGTCGATGCTGCCGAATTCGGCATTTGCGGCAGCGATGTGCCGGCGCGTGTCTGCGTGCCTACAGCTGGCCCTTGAGCGCACGGTAATCGCGCGGGGTCATGCCGACGGTTGCCTTGAACTGACGCGCGAACGCGCTCTGGTCGGCAAAGCCGCAACGTTGCCCGATGCTGGCGATGCTGTCGTCGCCGTACAGCAGCCGCATCGCCGATTCGATACGCAGCTTGGTCAGCAATTGCTGCGGGGTCACCTGGAAGACGCGGCGGAAGTGCCGCTCCAGCTGCGCCACCGACAGGCCGGCCAGGTCGGCCAGGCTCTGCACACGCAGGTTGTCGCCGAAGTTGGCCTGCATGTGATCCATCACCTGACTCAGGCGCTCGTACGCCGAGTGCCGGCTGTCGGGCTGGCCCAGGTCGCGGGAAATGCCGACCACGCCGATCACCTCATTGGCCTCGCAAAGCGGGCGCTTGAAGGTCAGGCACCAGCCGGGCAGGCGGTTGGGATACAGATGCACCTCCAACTGGTTGTCGATGAGCTCGCCACACAGCACGCGGCGGTCCTGCATCATGTAGCTGCCGCCCAGCGGCAGCGGGAACACTTCCAGCGGCGAGCTGCCGATGATGTCGCTGCGCAGTTTGCGTCCGAGCCGGCGCACCAGCGTCAGATTGCAATGGGTGTAGCGGCCCTCGCTGTCCTTGATGAAGAACACCACGTCCGGCAGCGCATCGAACAGCGTCTGCATTTCCAGCGCGGGAAGGTTGAGGTCCATCGGCGTCATGGTGGAGGTCACGATTGACGGCTGCACGAAAGGCGCGGCCCTGTATGGATCCTAGCGCAAACGCGGGGCCGTGAATCGGCTTGTCGATTGTGCGGATTTCCGCATTTGCAACTCGCATTGGACGCTAGTCGCCTGCCAGCCGGCAGTGGGAGCATGAGCCATGCACACGATCGACGTCATCGACTCCCATACGGCCGGCGAACCCACCCGCGTGGTCCTCTCCGGCTTCCCCGACCTGGGCGATGGCGATCTGGCGCAATGCCGCGAGCGGTTTCGCCGTGATTTCGACCCGTGGCGCAGCGCGATCGCCTGCGAACCGCGCGGCTCGGACACCATGGTCGGCGCTTTGCTGCTGCCGGCCCGCGACCCCGGCGCCTGCACCGGGGTGATCTTCTTCAACAACGTCGGCTACCTGGGCATGTGCGGGCACGGCACCATCGGGGTGGTGCGCACGCTGGCCGAGCTGGGGCGCATCGCGCCGGGCCGGCACCGCATCGAGACGCCGGTCGGCACGGTGGGCGTGGAACTGGCCGAAGACGGCACGGTGTCGGTGGACAATGTCGAAAGCTACCGCGTCGCGACCGACGTGGAGGTGGACGTGCCAGGTCACGGGCCGGTGCGCGGCGATGTGGCCTGGGGCGGCAACTGGTTCTTCATCACCGGGCAGGCGCCGTGTGCGCTGGAGCTGGCGCATCAGCGCGAACTGACCGCCTACACCGAGGCGATCCGGCTGGCGCTGGAAGCGGCCGGCATCACCGGCGAGGCCGGTGGCGAGATCGACCACATCGAAATCAACGGCGCCGCGCCCGACGGCAGCGGCGTGGCGCGCAACTTCGTGCTGTGCCCGGGCCTGGCCTACGACCGCTCGCCGTGCGGTACCGGCACCAGCGCCAAGCTGGCCTGCCTGGCTGCCGACGGCAAGCTGGCCGAAGGCGAGCGCTGGGTGCAGCAGGGCATCCTGGGCAGCGCCTTCGAAGGCAGCTATCGCCTCAGCGGGCGCGGCATTGCGCCACGCATCAGCGGGCAGGCCTACCTCACTGCGCGTGCGCAGCTGCTGATCGAGCCGGCCGACCCGTTCGCCTGGGGCATCGTGGCCTGATGGACGAGCAGCTGCGCGCGCAGGAGGGACGTGCCGGCGCAGCATCTGCTGCGGCCGCCCCCTTGCCCGATGCGTCGCTGGCCGCCGCGGATGCGCCAGCCACCGACACCCGCAGCGTGCCGGCCGCTGCCGGTACGCGACGCAGCTACGACCTGATCGTGGTGGGCGCGGGCATCGTCGGGGCGGCCTGCGCCGAGGCGGCGGCCGGCGAAGGGCTGCGGGTGGCGATCGTCGAGCCGGGGCCGATCGGCGGCGGTTCCACTGCCGCGGCGATGGGGCACCTGGTGGCGATGGACGACGACCCGGCCGAGCTGGCGTTGTCCGCGTATTCGCTGCGCCTGTGGGAGCGGTTCGCACAACTGAGCGAAGCCGAGTTCAGCCGCTGCGGCACGCTGTGGGTGGCGCGCGACGCGCGTGAACTGGCGGCGGTGCCGGCCAAGATCGCGCGGCTGGCGGCGGCCGGTCTGCAGGCCGATGCCATCGATGCCAGCCAGTTGTATGCGCTGGAGCCGCACCTGGTGCCGGGCCTGGCCGGCGGCATGCGCGTGCCCGGCGAGGCCGTGGTGTATCCGCCGCGGGTGGCGCGGCATCTGGTGAGCCTGGCCTGCAAGGCCGGCGCGCAGCTGTTTGCCGGCCGCAGGGTGGAGCACTTGCAGGCGCAGGGGGTGCGTCTGGACGATGGCCAGCTGTTGGCGGGGCCGGTACTGGTCGCCAGCGGCGTGGCCTTGCCGCAGCTGTTGCCCGAGCTGGCGCTGCGCCCGCGCAAGGGCCATCTGGTCATCACCGACCGCCATCCGGGGCTGATCCGGCATCAGTTGCTGGAGCTGGGCTATGCCGATTCGGCGCATGGCGCCGACGCCACCAGCGTGGCGTTCAATGTACAGCCGCGGCCGACCGGGCAGATCCTGATCGGTTCCTCGCGCCAGTTCGGCGAGCACGATCGCGCGCTGTCGCTGCCGGTGCTGCAGCAGATGCTGCAGCGCGCCTTCGCGTACCTGCCGGTGCTGCGCGAGTTGCAGGCGATCCGGGTGTGGACCGGGCTGCGCCCCGCGACCCCGGACGGGCGCCCGTATCTCGGGGCGGTACCCGGCCGGCGCGATGTCTGGGTGGCCGCCGGTCACGAGGGGCTGGGCGTCACCACTGCGCTGGGGAGCGCCCGGGTGATCGTGGACAGCCTGCTCGGGCGCACGCCGGCCATCGACCCGAGCCCATACGCACCGGCACGCGCCGTGCACGGTGCCGCCGCATGAGCGCGACGGTGCGCCTGCACGTGGACGCGCAAGCGGTCGAAGTGCCGGCCGGCGCCAGCGTGGCCGCGGCGGTTGCACAGGCGACGCTGCAGTTCCGGCAATCGTGCAGCGGCCAGCCGCGCGCGCCGTTGTGCGGCATGGGCGTGTGTTTCGAATGCCGGGTGCGCATCGACGGCATCGGCCAGCAACGTGCCTGCCTGGTGGATGCGCGCGACGGCATGCAGGTACGCACCGATGGCTGAGCGCGTGCAGCATTTCGATGTGCTGGTGATCGGCGCCGGCCCGGCCGGCCTGGCGGCGGCGCAGGCAGCGGCCAGTCACGGCGTGCGCGTGGGCGTGGTCGACATGCAGCCGCGTGCCGGCGGGCAGGTGTGGCGCAGCGACCTGCTGCATGGCGCGCCCGCCGACGCGCGCACGCTGTTGCAGCAGGTGCAGGGCGCTGCGTCGATCACGCTGCTGACGCGCACGCAGATCCTGCTGGCGCAGCCGGGCTGGCTGTTGGCCGATGGCCCGGACGGTTCCCTGCAGCTGCATTACGCCGCCCTGGTACTGGCCACCGGCGCACGCGAACTGCTGCTGCCGTTCCCCGGCTGGACCTTGCCCGGCGTCACCGGCGCCGGCGCGGCGCAGGCGCTGGCCAAACAGGGCTGGCCGCTGGCCGGCACGCGCGTGGTCGTCGCCGGCAGCGGCCCGCTGCTGCTGGCCAGTGCGGCCACGCTGCAACGGCATGGCGCACGGGTGCTCGGTATTCACGAACAGACGTCGGCAGCCGCGTTGCGGCAGTTTGCGCTGCAGCTGTGGCGCTGGCCGGGCAAGGTGGCGCAGGCGGTGGCGTTGCGCCTGCAATTGCGCGCGGTGGCCTATCGCGCCGGCAGCATCGTGGTTGCCGCGCACGGCGACACGCAACTGCGCGAGATCGACATCGAAGGCCCTGCCGGTCGCGCCCGTATCGCCTGCGATCACTTGGCGGTGGGCTATGGCCTGGTGCCGAACACCGAGCTTGCACAGCTGCTCGGCTGCCGGCTGGACGCATGCGGCGCGCATCAACAGGTGCAGGTGGATGCGCTGCTGCGCACCAGCGTGCCCCAGGTGTTCGCGGCGGGCGAAGCCTGCGGCATCGGCGGGCGCGATTGCGCGCTCGTCGAAGGTGCGATGGCCGGGCATATGGCTGCCGACGCACCGGACGCCGCGCTGCGGCTGCAGCCGCGGCGGCGTGCCGCGCGTGCGTTTGCCGAATTAGTGCAACAGCAATTCGCTCTTGATCCACGCATCCGCACGCTGGCCCGGCCCGACACGCTGGTATGCCGCTGCGAAGACGTGCCGCTGGCTGCGCTGGACAACTTTGACGATGCACGCGACGCCAAGCTCGCCTCGCGCTGCGGCATGGGCGCCTGCCAGGGCCGCATCTGCGGCATAGCGCTGGCCGAACTGGGGCGCTGCCCGCCCGCGCTTTCCACCGACGCCGGCCGCCGGCCGCCGTTGTTCCCGGTCCGCCTCGCGGCGCTGGCCGACCCGTTCACTTCCGACTCGCAAGGGAATCATCCATGAGTATTGCTGCGTTCTGGCACGGCGTGTTGCCGGCCATCACCACCCCGTTCACCGCCTCCGGCGAGATCGACCACGCCTTCCTCGGCAAGCACGCCAATCAACTGGTGGACGCCGGCTGCACCGCGATCGTGCCGCTGGGCTCGCTGGGCGAAGCGGCCACCTTGAGCGTGGACGACAAGATCGCCGTGCTCAAGACGCTGATCAGCGCATTGAACGGCCGCGTGCCGGTGGTGCCGGGCATCGCCAGCCTGGCCACCGGTGAGGCGGTGGCGCTGGCCAAGGCGGCCAAGGAGCTCGGTTGCGGCGGGCTGATGGTGTTGCCGCCCTACGTCTACTCCACCGACTGGCGCGAAATGGGCGCGCATGTGCGCGCGGTGATCGCCGCCACCGACCTGCCGGTGATCCTGTACAACAACCCGGTGGCCTACAAGACCGACTTCGGCCCGGCGCAGATTGCCGAGCTGGCCGCCGAATTCCCCAACCTGCAGGCAGTGAAGGAGTCCTCGGGCGATGTGCGCCGCTTCGCCGCGCTGCAGGAATTGCTGGGCGACCGCCTGGCGCTGCTGGTCGGCATGGACGATGCCATCGTCGAAGGCCTGAGCATGGGCGCCAAGGGCTGGATCGCCGGGCTGGTCAACGCCTACCCGAAGGAATCGGTGCGCCTGTTCGAACTCGCGCGCGATGGCGGCTACCCGGCGGCCAAGGAACTCTACGACTGGTTCCTGCCGCTGCTGCGCCTGGATACCGTGCCCAAGTTCGTGCAGTTGATCAAACTGGTGCAGGAAAAGGTGGGCCTGGGCAGCGAGCGCGTGCGCGCCCCGCGGCTGGTGGTCGACGGTGCCGAGCGCGAGGCCGCGCTCAAGGTCATCGATCACGCCATCGCCACTGCACCCACACTGTCCTGACGATGAGGTCTCGCCGCACGTCCCTGGATACGCGACGCGCACGGAGTCATGCGCGCATGGGGTGGCCGGTGTAGCGAGACGCGGGTCGCCGAGGGTGTCGCATCAACATGGCATCCTCGGCGTTTTTTGGTCGGCCGCTGCCGCATGGCGTGCAGCGTCCGTCCTCATGCAACCGAAGGTGCCGCAATGAACGAGACGCTCCAATCCACCACCATCCAGGAGGCCGAGGTATTGCTGGCCGGCCGGTGGCAACCTAGCCGCGCCGCGACCGGCAGCTTCCGTGCCGCCGACCCGGCCACGGGCGAGGCGATCGGGCCGCAGTTTCCGGTCAGCGGTGCGGAGGATGTCGAAACCGCGATTGCGGCAGCGCAAGCTGTTGCAGCGGAACTTGCCGCGGCACCGGTCGAGAAGATTGCGGCGTTTCTGGACGCCTACGCCGACGCGCTGGATGCCGATGCCGACACCCTGGTGGCGCTTGCCCATGCAGAAACCGCATTGCCCGCACCCACGCGCTTGCGTGGCAACGAGCTGCCGCGCACCAGCGGGCAGTTGCGTCAGGCCGCCCAGGCGGTGCGCAGTTACAGCTGGACCCAGCCCATCATCGATACCGCTGCCGATCTGCGTTCGCATCTGGCGCCACTCGGCAAGCCGGTGGTGGTGTTTGGCCCGAACAATTTCCCGTTCGCCTTCAATGCGATTGCCGGCAGCGATTTCGCCTCGGCCATTGCCGCGCGCAACCCGGTGATCGCCAAGGCGCATCCGCTGCATCCGGCCACCAGCCAGCGCATGGCGCAGCTCGCGCACACGGCAGTACTTGCGGCGGGCCTGCCGGCTGCGGCGGTGCAGTTGCTGTATCACGTCGACAACGCGACCGGCCTGCGACTGGCCGGCGATGCGCGGCTGGGTGCGATCGGCTTCACCGGCAGCCGTGCCGGCGGGCTGGCGCTGAAGGCCGCCGCCGATGCGGCCGGCGTGCCGTTCTATGCCGAGCTGTCCAGCGTCAACCCGGTGTTCCTGCTGCCGGGCGCTCTGGCCGAACGCGGTGCCGCGCTGGCGCAGGAATTCTTCTCCTCGTGCACGCTGGGCAGTGGCCAGTTCTGCACCAATCCCGGGGTGGTGGTGGTGCCGCAGGGCGAAGCCGGGGATGCCTTCGTGGCCGCGACCACGGCGCATTTCGAGGCCGCCCTGCCGATGGTGCTGTTCTCCAACTCCGGGGTGGAAGGCGTGCAACGCGGTGTGGCGGCCCTGCGCGCTGCCGGTGCCACGCTGCTGGCCGGTGGACATACCGGCGAAGACGGCTATCGCTACGCGCCGACCTTGCTGAGCGTGGATGCGCAGGCATTTCTCGCCAATCCGCATGCACTGCAGACCGAGGCCTTCGGCCCTGTGAGCCTGCTGGTGCGTGCGCGCGACCTCGCGCAGATGACGCAGCTTGCCGCGGCATTCGAAGGCAACCTCACCGGCACCTTGTATCGCGCGGCCGATGGCAGCGACGATGCGGCCTGGCAGGCCATCGCACCGGTGCTGCGGGCGCGGGTGGGGCGGTTGATCAACAGCAAGATGCCGACCGGCGTGGCGGTGAGTGCGGCGCAGAATCACGGCGGGCCATTCCCCAGCACCGGGCATCCGGGCTTCACCGCGGTGGGCATGCCCGGTTCCATCCGCCGCTTCGCCGCCTTGCACAGCTACGACGCGGTGCCGGACGCGTTGCTGCCGGCCGAATTACGCCAGCGCAATCCGGGCGGGGTGGCGCGTCTGGTCGATGGGCAGTGGAGCACCGCCGATCTTGGAGCGCGCACATGAGCGGCCAGATCGGCGGGCTGTCGCTGGAGCAGGCGCGCGCGCAACTGGCGCCGTGGACGCAACGCGCCGCGCCGATCGCCGCGCAGGAATACGCACAGCGCGTCGAACGCGCACGCCGCCTGATGCGCATGCACGGGGTGGATGCGCTGTTGATCGGCGCCGGTACTTCGCTGCGCTATTTCACCAGCGTGCCGTGGGGCGCGAGCGAGCGCCTGGTCGCGCTGCTGCTCACGCTGGACGGCGACCCGGTGCTGATCTGCCCCGCGTTCGAAGAAGGCTCGCTGGATGCGGTGTTGAAGATTCCGGTCGCCAAGTATCTGTGGGAAGAACACGAGGACCCGTACGCGCTGGTGGTGCAGGCGATGGATGACCGCCATGCGCATGCACTGGCGCTGGATCCGGGCATCGCCTTTGCCGTGCACACCGGCCTGCGCGCGCACCTGGGCACGGCCATCCGCGATGCCGGGGCCATCATCGATGGCTGCCGCATGTGCAAGTCGCCGGCCGAGCTGGCACTGATGCAGCAGGCCTGCGACATGACCCTGCTGGTACAGCGGCTGGCCGCCGGCATCGCGCAGGAAGGCATCGGCACCGACCAGCTGGTGCGCTTCATCGACGAGGCGCATCGCGCGCTGGGCGCGGACAACGGCTCGACCTTCTGCATCGTGCAGTTCGGCCATGCCACCGCATTCCCGCATGGCATTCCCGGCGTGCAGCACCTGCGCGCCGGTGAGCTGGTGCTGATCGACACCGGCTGCACCGTGCAGGGCTACCACTCCGACATCACCCGCACCTGGATCTACGGCACGCCCAGTGACGCGCAACGGCGCATCTGGGACCTGGAACAGGCAGCGCAGGCGGCGGCATTTGCAGCGATCCGCCCGGCTGTTGCGTGCGAAGCAGTGGACCAGGCGGCGCGCAGCGTGCTGGAGGCGGCAGGGCTGGGCCCGGACTACCGCTTGCCCGGCCTGCCGCATCGCACCGGTCACGGCTGCGGGCTGGCGATCCACGAAGCGCCGTATCTGGTGCGCGGCAATGCGCAGCCGCTACAGCCGGGCATGTGCGCCAGCAACGAGCCGATGATCGTGGTGCCCGGCGCGTTCGGCGTGCGTCTGGAAGACCATTTTCATGTCACCGATGCCGGCGCGCAGTGGTTTACGCCGCCGTCGCCGGCGATCGACCACCCCTTTGCATGAGCCTGTGCAGGCCCACGCACGCGTAGGAGCGCACCCGGGCGCGACGGGCATTTCCGATAAAGCCCGACGGGCATTTCCGATAAAAGCCGTCGCGCTCAGGCGCGCTCCTACCGCCGCCATTGCATCCTGGAGTCACTGCATGAACCACCTGCGTCCTGTCGCCATCGGCCTGCTGGCCGCCGCCCTGTTCACTGCCTGCAAGCCGGCGCCGCCTGCCGCGGAAACGTCGGCTGCGGCCACGGCCGCGCCGACCGGCGAACAGGCCGCCAAGGCCTTCGATGCGCTGCTGGACAAGCAGTGGCAATACCACCTGCAGCACAACCCCGAGTTCGCCAGCATCATCGGCGACAAGCGGTACAACGACCGTTGGAGCGACTATTCGCTTCAAGCGGTGCAGGCCGAACGCAGCGCCACCGCCGAGCTGCTCACGCAATTCGAAGCGATCGACAGCAAGACGCTGGACGAGCAGCGCCAGCTCAGCCTGCAGATGATGCTCGGCCAGCTGCGTGACACGCTGGAAGGCATCGACCTGAAGACCTACGCGATGCCGCTGGAGCCGATCGGCGGCATCCAGCTGGGGCTGGCCGGTTACGGCGATGCGTTTCCGTTCGAGAACGCCAAGGATTACCAGGACTACATCAAGCGCCTGCAGACGATTCCGACGGTGATCGACCAGGTGATCGCGGTGTCGCGCCAGGGCGCGAAGGACGGCCTGGTGCAGCCGCGGTATCTGCTGGAGCGCCTGCCCGAGCAGATCGACAAGATCGCTGCGCTGACCGGCGAGCAGAGCCCGTTCGCCTCGCCGCTGAAAAAGCTCGATGCCGCGGTGCCGGCCGACCAGCGCGCCGCGCTGCGCACGCAGCTGCTTGCCGCGATCGCGCAGCAGGTGCGCCCGGCCTACGCCAAGCTGGCCGCGTTCGTGCGCGACGAATACGCCGCGCAAGGGCGCGCGCAGGAAGGGCTGTGGTCGCTGCCCGATGGCGAGCGCCGCTATCGCTATGCCATCCATACCCAGACCACCACCGACATGGCGCCGGAGCAGATCCATCAGATCGGCCTGAAGGAAGTGGCGCGCATCGAAGGCGAGATGACGGTGATCGCCAAGGCGCAGGGCTTTGCCGACCTGGCCAGCTTCCGCAAGGCGGTGGACACCGATAAGCGCCACTTCGCCAGTTCCGGCGAGCAGATCCTGCAGCAGTACCGCGATTACATCGCCGCGATGCAGCCGGAGCTGCCCAAGCTGTTCGGCCACTTGCCCAAGACCGCGCTGGAGGTACAGGCGATGCCGGCGTTCCGGCGCAGTGCGCCCGGCGCCGAATACTGGCAGAGCAATCCGGAAGGCACCAAGCCGGCCATCGTGAAGGTCAACACCAGCGACTTCGCCAGCCGCACGCTGGTCAATATCGAAACCACCGCCTATCACGAGGGCGTGCCGGGCCATCACCTGCAGATCTCGCTTGCGCAGACGCTGCCATTGCCGCCGTTCCGCCAGCAGGCCGGCTACAACGCCTATATCGAAGGCTGGGCGCTGTATGCCGAGCGCCTGGGCAAGGAGATCGGTTTCTTCAAGGACCCGTACAACGACTACGGCCGGCTGTCGGGCGAGCTGTTGCGCGCCAATCGCCTGGTGCTCGACACCGGCGTGCATTACAAGCGCTGGAACCGCCAGCAGATGGTGGATTTCTTCCACGCGCATCCGTCCGACGACGAGCCCAGCATCCAGTCCGAAACCGATCGCTATATCGTCTGGCCGGGCCAGGCCCTCGGCTACAAACTGGGGCAGCTGCAGATTCTTGCGCTGCGTGCGGAGGCGGAAAAAGAACTCGGCGATCGCTTCGATGTGCGCGCCTTCCACGATGCGGTGCTCGGCGGCGGCGCCATGCCGCTGGCGATGCTGCAGCAGCGCGTGCGCCAGTGGATTGCGCAGGCCAAGGCGGCGCCGGAGGCACGCGGATGAAGACCAGCAGCGTCTGGCGCGCGAGCGCATTGAGTGTATTGATTGCAGCCGCTCTGGGCGGCACCGTGTCGCAAGCACAGGCCGCAGCACCTGCACCCGCAGCAAGCACGCAAGACAGTGCAGCGGCACGCTTCAAGGCGCTGTACACGCGCGAATGGCGCTGGCGCCAGGCACAGCTGTCCGGCGCGGTGGATGAAGACAACCAGGCCACGCAGGACAGGCAGTCCGACCATCTGCCCAAGGTCGATGTGGCCACGCAAAACCTGCGCACTGCGTACTGGCAACAGGCGTTGAAGGAGCTGGATGCGATTCCGGCAACGCAGTTGCCGGCCGAAGATCAGGTGAGCTACCAGGTGTACCGGCAGCAGTTGCTGGTGCTGCTGGATCAGCAGCATTTTCGCGCCTGGGAAATGCCGTTCAACAGCGACTCGGCGTTCTGGAGCGACCTGGGTTTCAGCGCCGAGGCCAAGCTGCGTACGCGCGAGGACTACCAGCGCTATCTGAAGATGCTCGCCGATATCCCGCGCTATTTCGCCGAGCACACCGACAATATGCGTGCCGGCCTGGCGCGCGGTTTCAGCCAGCCCCGGGTGACCCTGACCGGGCGCGACCAGTCCATCGCCGACATGGTGCAGGCCAAGGGCGAGGCCAATCCGTTCTACGCACCGTTCAAGCAGATGCCGGCCACGCTGCCTGCCGACGTGCAGGCGCAATTGCGGCAGCAGGCGGTCAACACCATCGATACGCAGGTGCTGCCCGCTTACGCCAAGCTGCTGGACTTCATCCGCAACGAATACCAGCCACGCGCGCGCACCACGCTGGCCGGCGAAGCCCTGCCGGATGGGCAGGCGTACTACCGCGCGCAGATCCGCGAGTTCACCACGCTCGATCTCAGCCCCGAGCAGATCCATCGGATCGGCCTGCAGGAAGTGGCCAAGCTGCGCACGCAGATGGATCAGACCATCGCCGCCAGCGGCTTCAAGGCGCCGGCCGGGCAGGCGGTGTTTCCGGCCTTCCTGCAGTTCCTGCGCAGCGACCCTCAGTTCTATGCCAGGACGCCGGAACAGTTGCTCAAGCAGGCCGCCTGGATCGCCAAGCGCGTGGACGCCAAGGTGGGCGATTACATCGGCCGGCTGCCGCGGCGACGCTTCGCGATCGAGCCGGTACCGCCGGACCTGGCGCCGTTCTACACCGGCGGCCGTGGCGGCCCCGGCATCTACCTGGTCAACACCTACAACCTGCCATCGCGGCCGCTGTACAACCTGACCGCGTTGACGCTGCACGAGTCCTCGCCCGGCCACGCGCTGCAGATGCCGCTGGCGGCCGAGGCGCAGGGGCTGCCGGAGTTTCGCCGCTACGCCTACATCTCTGCCTACGGTGAAGGCTGGGCGCTGTATTCGGAGTACCTGGGCCAGGAAATGGGCATGTACGACACGCCCTACGACCGCTTCGGCTATCTGACCTACCAGATGTGGCGCGCCTGCCGCCTGGTGATCGACACCGGCATCCACCACCAGGGCTGGACGCGCGCGCAGGCGCAGGCCTACCTGCGCGACAACACCGCCCTGAGCGAGCATGAAGTCACCACCGAGGTCGATCGCTACATCGCCTGGCCGGGGCAGGCGTTGTCCTACTACCTGGGCGAGTTGAAGATCCTGGAACTGCGGCGCAAGGCCGAAGCCGCGTTGGGCGAAAAATTCGACCTGCGCCATTTCCACGATGCGGTGCTGCAGACCGGTTCGGTGCCATTGCCGGTGCTGGAAGCGCGCATCGACCGCTTCATCGCCGACGGGGGTGTCTCGCCCTATGCGGACGGCACTACGGCAGATACCGCCGATGCAGGGACGGGGGCGGCTGCCGATGACTGAGTGCGGCCAGATGCGCCTGCATCCGTTTGCCGGACCTGTGTTGCTGCCGTCGTACAAGACCACCGACGCGCGATCGCAGAACCACTGACCGCCATACGCCACGCACGACCACGCCATCTTCCGCAGCACGCGCTTTCATTTGTCCGGGGCCAGCTATGACCACACACGGTGCGACCACGCAAGGCAAGTTCCACAAGCGACTGAGCCTGACCGACCTGACCTTCATCGGGCTGGGCTCGATCTTCGGGTCGGGCTGGTTGTTCTCGGCCAGCCATGTCTCGTCCATCGCCGGACCGGCCGGCATCCTGTCGTGGATCCTCGGCGGCATCGCGGTGTTGCTGCTCGGCCTGGTGTATTGCGAACTCGGCGCCGCGCTGCCGCGCGCCGGCGGGGTGGTGCGCTACCCGGAGTATTCGCATGGCGCCTTGCTGGGTTCGTTGACCGGCTTCATCACCCTGATCGCGTTTTCCAGCCTGATCGCGATCGAGGTGGAAGCGGCGCGCCAATATGCGGCGGCGTGGTTTCCGGTGCTCAACCAGCCCAACGGCACCCATCCCAGCGTCTGGGGCTGGCTGGTGCAGCTGGCCCTGCTGCTGCTGTTCTTCCTGCTCAACTACTTCAGCGTCAAGACCTTTGCGCTGGCCAACAACATCGTCAGCATCTTCAAGTTCCTGGTGCCGATCCTGGTGATCGTGCTGCTGGTGAAGCACTTCAATCCAAGCAACCTGAGCGTGCACGGGTTCGCACCCTCGGGCATGGCCGGGGTGGAGGCGGCGATCTCCGCCGGCGGCATCATCTTTGCCTACCTGGGGCTGACGCCGATCGTGTCGGTGGCCAGCGAGGTGCGCGACCCGCAGCGCAATATCCCGATCGCCCTGATCCTGTCGGTGGCCTTGTCCACGGTGATCTATGTGCTGCTGCAGCTGGCGTTTTTGGGCAGCATCCCGGCCGCGCAACTGGCGCCGGGCTGGAGCGGCATCGACAAGGTATTCGCGTTGCCGTACCACGACATCGCGTTGGCGTTGGGGATGGCGTGGCTGGCCGCACTGGTGATCTGCGATGCGATGGTCTCGCCCAGCGGCACCGGCAACATCTACATGAATGCCACTCCGCGGGTGGTGTATGGCTGGGCGCGTAGCGGCGGGTTCCTGCCGGTGCTGACGCGGGTGGATCCGGCGTCGGGCATTCCGCGTCCGGCATTGTGGCTGAGCCTGGGCTTGTCGATCTTCTGGACGCTGCCGTTCCCCTCGTGGGAGACCTTGATCGGCGTGGTGTCGGCCGCGCTGGTGCTGAGCTATGCGGTGGCGCCGGTCACGGTGGCGGCGTTGCGCCGCAGCGCGCCGGAGCTGCCGCGGCCGTTTCGCGTCCGTGGCCTTGCCGTGCTGGGGCCGCTGTCGTTCATGGTCGCGGCCTTGATCGTGTACTGGTCCACCTGGCCGACGCTGTCGTGGTTGCTCGGCCTGCAGGTGCTCGCGTTCGCGCTGTACGTGCTGTACCGCCTGCCTTCGCGCGCGGGCAGGGCACGCCTGCTGCGCCAGGTGCGCGCATCGCTGTGGTTGATCGTGTTCTTCGTGCTGGTGATGGCGGTGTCCTGGGCCGGCACGTTCGGCGGCCATGGCTGGATCGCGCATCCGTTCGACACCTTGAGCGTGGCGGTGATCGCGTTCTTCATCTATCACTGGGGCGCGCGCAGCGGCTTGCGCAGCGACGAGCTGGCGCTGGAAGAAGACGATGGCGAATGACGCTCGGCGTCCCGCATGGGCAGTGCAGGTCTCGCGCGCCATGGCCGCCTGCATGCTGTTGCTCGCCGCCACTGCGCAGGCGGAGCCCGGGGTGCCCGATTACCAGCGTTCGCTCGGCCTGCGCGCGCACTGGAGCACGCTGACCGAAAACGTCGCCTGGCCGGCGCAATGGCAGGACGACGGTACGTTCTACTACCGCAAGACCGTGCCTGGTGGTTTCGCCTTCGTTCGCGCGGACGTGGCGACAGGGCACAAGCAGCCGGCCTTCGACCAGGCGCGCGTGGCGCAGGCGCTGCAGGCCGCCACCGGCGCCGCATATGCGGCGTTGGCGTTGCCGTTCGAGCGGTTTGCGTACTCGCAGGAAGGCGCGCGCGAAGACGGCGCGATCGTGTTCGCCATCGGGGAAGCACCCTGGCGCTGCAGCTTGGCCACGTATCAATGCGCGCCCGATGCCCCCGGCCGGCAACCGCAGTCGCAGCAGCGACCACGCGGCTTTGGCGTGGTGCGCGACCCGGATGTGGCGGCCGACACCACCCCGCGCCGTTCGCCCGACGGGCAATGGGAAGCGCTGGCCGATGGCTGGAACCTGATCGTGCGCCGGGTGGCCGATGGCCGAAGCGTGCAGCGCACCGACGATGGACGCGCCGAGGATTATTTCGATCCGGAAAGCATCGCCTGGTCGCCTGATTCGCAGCGGTTGGCGGTGTATCGGGTACGGCCGGGTACTGCGCGCCGCGTCACCCGCGTGGAGGCCGCGCCGGCCGGACGTCTTCAACCGCTCGTGCACACCCAGCTGTATCCCAAGCCGGGCGATGCGGTGGATGTGGAACGGCCGGTGCTGCTGGCGGTGGATGGCACGCGGCGGGTGGTGGACAACGCCTTGTTTGCCACGCCGTACTCCTTGTCGCCGCTGCAATGGCGGACGGATGGGTGCAGCGTGAGCTTTGAGTATGTGCAACGCGGCTTTCAGCACATGCGCGTGATTGCGGTGGATGCCCGCAGCGGGCGGGCGCATGTGGCCGTGGCCGAAGACGCACGCACCTTCGTCTATGCGGACCGCAGCTTTCGTCACGATGTGGACGCGCATGGCAACGAGATTGTGTGGATCTCCGAACGCGACGGCTGGCGGCACCTGTATCTGGTCGATGGCCGCAGCGGCAGGTTCAAACGCCAGCTCACGCGCGGGCCGTGGATCGTGCGCGATGTGCTGCGGGTGGACGACGCACAACGGCGCATCTGGTTCACCGCCAGCGGCATGGATGCAGGCAAGGATCCTTACTACCGGCAGCTGTACAGCGTGGATTTCGACGGCCGCCGGTTGACCCGGCTGACCCACACCGATGCCGATCACGATGTGGCCATTGCAGAAGACGGCCGGCATTACGTCGATGTCTACTCGCGTCCGGATCTGCCGCCGGTGATGGAGCTGCACGCCATCGATGGCCGGCTGCTGCAGCAGGTGGAGCAGGGCAACATCGACAAGCTGCTGGCGGCCGGCTGGCGCGCGCCGGAGACCTTCGTGGCCAAGGGTCGCGATGGCCGCACCGACATCTGGGGCATGGTGGTGCGCCCGCGCGACTACGACCCGCACAAACAGTATCCGGTGATCGAGAACATCTACGCCGGCCCGCACGACGCTTTTGTGCCAAAGACATTCTGGCCGTTCGGTTATCACTCCGGTGGCGACAAGCAGATCGGCATGCAGGCGCAGGCCGATCTGGGCTTCATCGTGGTGATGATCGACGGCATGGGCACCGCCAACCGCTCCAAGGCCTTCCATGATGTGGCGTGGAAGAACCTGGGCGATTCCGGCTTTGCCGATCGCATCGCTTGGCACCGTGCGCTGGCCGCCAGGGATCGGTCCTACGACATCGGCCGGGTCGGCATCTACGGCGCCTCGGCCGGTGGGCAGAGCACGCTGGGCGCGCTCGAACGCCATCCGGAGTTCTACAAGGTGGGCGTGGCGTTTGCCGGTTGTTACGACAACCGCATGGACAAGATCAGCTGGAACGAGCAGTGGATGGGCTGGCCGGTGGATGCCGGGTATGCGCAGGCCTCGGGCGTGGTCAATGCCGCCAAGTTGCAGGGCGACCTGCTGCTGATCGTCGGCGAGCAGGACAGCAATGTGGACCCGGCCTCCACCGCGCAGGTGGTCGATGCGCTGATCAAGGCCGGCAAGGACTTCGAGCTGCTCAACGTGCCCGGTGGCGAGCATTCGGTGGGCCGTTCCAGCGGGCCTATCGACTATGTGCAGCGTCGCCAGTACGACTTCTTCGTGCGCCACCTGCGCAACGAACCCACGCCGCACTGGAATTCACTACCGTCGGAGGCGCGATGATGCATGTGTTTGCCCTGAACATACCGCAGCCGCGTGGCCGCCTCGCGGCCCTGCTGTGGTCGCTGGCGATGTTGGCCGCCAGCGTGCCGCTGCTGGCCAGTGCAGAAGAGCTGCCGCGCTTCGTCACCCAGAATGGCCGCCATGCGCTGTTTGTCGATGGCGCGCCATACACCGTGCTGGCCGCGCAGCTGCACAACTCCAGTGCCTGGCCGGCCGTGCTGCCCAAGGCGCTGGACGAGGTGGTCGCGCTGCATGCCAACACGGTGGAAGCGCCTGTGTACTGGGAGCAGTTCGAGCCGGCGCCCGGGCGCTTCGATACCACCAACGTGGATGCACTGATCGCCGGCGCGCGCAAGCGCGGCCTGCGCGTGGCCTTGCTGTGGTTCGGCAGCTGGAAGAACGGCCAGATGCATTACGTGCCGGAGTGGATCAAGCGTGACGACGCCACCTACCCGCGCATGCGCGATGCCAATGGCGAACCGGTGGACGTGCTGTCGCCGCATGTGGCCGCCAACATGCAGGCCGATGCGCGCGCCTTCACCGCGTTGATGCAGCACCTGCGCAAGGTCGATGGCGACCGCCACACGGTGATCCTGGTGCAGGTGGAAAACGAGCCCGGCGCGATCGGCACGGTGCGCGACCATGGCCCGGCCGGCGAGGCGGCGTTCGCGCAGCCGGTGCCCGCTGCGATCGCGCAGGCGCTGGGCAAGCCGCAGGGCAGCTGGCAACAGCTGTTCCGTGCCGAGGCGGCCGAAGCCTTCAATGCGCATGCAACGGCGGCGTATATCGAACAGGTGGCCGCGGCCGGCAGGCGCGCGTATCCGCTGCCGCTCTACGTCAACACCTGGCTGCGCTACAAGGGCAAGCGTTACCCAGGCATGGATTACCCGTCCGGCGGTGCAACGGTGAACGTGTTCGCGCTATGGCGCGCGGCCACCCCGTCGATCGACTTCATCGGCACCGACATCTACACCAGCGACTACAACGAATACACCAAGGTCATCGGCCAGTACGCGCGGCCGGACAACCCGGCCTGGGTTTCGGAGACCGGCTTCGAGGCGGCCACCGCGCCGTATCTGTTCCATGTGCTGGGGCAGGGTGGGATCGGCTTTTCGGTGTTTGGCATGGATGGCAACCAGGACAGTCAGGCCAACCGTGACGCGATCGCTGCGCACGCCGCCAACTTCAAGCTGCTGGCGCCGCTGCAGCGCGTGATCGCCCAGGCCGCCTTCGATGGCCGGCTGCAGGCGGTGGCCGAACAGCCCGGCGCCCCGCAACGCACGCTGCGCTTTGGCGACTGGCAGGCCAAGGTGTCGTTCGGTGCGCCGATGTGGGGCGATGCGCCGGCGATCCTGCCCGGCAACGACGACCGCGCCGGCCGGCTGCTGGTGGCGCAGCTGGGGCCGGAGGAGTTCCTGGTCACCGGCATGGCCGCGCGGATTGAATTTTTCCGCGACGCAGCCGATACCCGTCATGGACAACTGTTGCGGGTGGAGCAGGGGCGGTACGTGGACGGGCGCTGGCAGGTCGAAAGACAGCTCAACGGCGACCAGACCGACTACGGGCTCAACTTCGGGCGGGTGGATGCGGCCGGCGAAGTGCCTGTGGTGTTGCGTGTGCGGGTGGGCACCTATTGAGCCTGCGTGAGGCGACTGCGCAGCCATGAGGTGGGCGTGATCGGAATCGGAGGGTGGGACACGTCATTGCGGTTCCTGTTGGCTGGTTCCAACTCGTGAGACACGCTCGCCACGCGCATTGGTGGGCGTAAGAACGACAGCAGTGCGGCGCGACTGCCGGCAACGATTGTGTTGATTGGTTGGTAAACAAACGTCATTGGTTATTTCTCTGTTCTGCACCGGAGCCATCATGAGCATCAGCAGTATCGCCAGTTCCGGAATGCAGGTCGCCGCACTGCGCCAGCAGGTGGCCGCCAGCAATGTGGCGCGTCAGCCGGTGGACGGCAGTCCGCGTCAGGCCGTTGCAGCCAGCACGCAGCTCAATGGTGGAGTGGCAGCCAGCGTGGTCGATGCCAACGCCGATCCAGCGGCACCGGCCACCGATCTGGTCGAGGGCCTCTCGGCACGCAACGATTTCCAGGCCAACGCCAATGCGCTACGGCGCTCCGACGAAATGCTGGGTAGCTTGCTGGATGTGCTGACCTGAGAGCCTGGATTGACGAAGGCCGGTTGTCGGTCTAGTGCATTAAGTGCACGGCCTTCGCCTTGATGCCGCATCTGGCTGCACCTGAAGCCGGACTCACGTTCTGCATCTCGTGGAGTCAGCGAATTGATGGCTGCTGCTCATGCCGGTATCGATAACTGCGGTTGTCTTGTCTGCGGGTGTTAGGACCGTGCGGGCAGCCCGCAAGCGTAGAGCGGCTGATCTGTTATTTGGCTGCCGGGCCCTTGCCCGCCCACCATCGCGGGACACGCCGTGAATCCGTCCATGGAGGCTCTTACGCGGCATCCATGCCGCGTAAGGTCCCGCGACTGTAGGCGGGCAAAAACCAGTCGAGATGGTCGGCGCGCAAGGTCGCGAGCAAAACATGACGTGTGTTGTTTGGAGCGTCGCCTCCGATCAGCCTTCCAATGCACCCCGAGCAACAAGCAGATTTTTGCCAAATCACCGGCCAACTCTCTGGTGCGGTGTCCTCGCCGGCTGCGGGACCGTATGGCGGCATGGATGCCGACACCGAGCCCCTAGCGAAAGGTTTACGGCGTGTCCCACGAGCGGCGAGGGCACCGCGCCCTCGGCCAATCAGGCTTTTGCGTTAGAGCGTCACGCTGAAGTCGTTGTACTCACTTTCCGTCAGCACCCAGCACCTGCGCCGCATCCACGATATCCACGCCCTGCAGCTGTCCCAGCCAGTTGTCGAACCAGGGCTTGTGAGTAGCGCCCACCACCGCCAGCACACGTGCACCGGGTTGGTCGGCAAAGCTGGCACGCACGTTGGACACCATGCGCAGGTTGCGGATCTCCCAGCCGGATACGTAGCGATAGCCGTAGTGTTGCGGCGAGGTGTCGCTCAACGCAGCGCGGAAGTCCACCTCGATCGACAACTGCTGGTTGGCCGGAAGGTTGATTGCGCGGTAAAGCTCCAACAGCTTGCCTTGTTGCACCAGCTGTTTTTTCTGCGCGCGCATCGTGCCGGCGCGATGCGCGGCTTTTTCCCAGGCCGCCCGGACCGCATTTCCATAGGCCGCCGTGTCGTCCACCTCCGCGTTATCGCCGGTGTGATCGTCGACCGGGTAGATGCGCTGCAGGCCCAGCCGTACCGCCAGTGGCACGGAGATCTGGCTACTCTCGTCCTGGCGATGTTCCATCGCACGCAGCCGTGCCACCAGCGTGGCATCCAATCCATTGCCAGGGCGTTGCTCCGTCTGTGCAAGCTGCAACCACTGCACCAAGGCAGACCATGGATCGCCCGAGGCCAGAAACAATGCAGCCAGCTGTCGGCGCTGCGCCGACGTCGGCGCACTGGGCCAGCTCTTGAGTGTTGCACGCACCTTGCCGATGGCGGCCGGCACATCCAGGCCGGTCGCACGTGCCGCGTCGTCGACCTTGGGACAATAGGCTGCACTGTCTTCCGGCAGATAGACCGTGGGGTGCCGGCGTATCAAATCGCAGGTTTCGCCCGACAGATCCTCCGTCGTGATGATGGTTGGCTTGTAGGCCGCCAATCGGTCCAGCAACGGTTGCAGCCGTGCTGCACTTATGTCGCTGCCCTTGGGCAACTGCGACAGGTGCACGCTGCCGAGTACCAGCACCTGAGTGCGCGGCGCGGCCATCTCGGCATCGAGCTGCGACAGGTCCACCTGCGCCTGCGCGATGCAGGGCGCGATCAAGGCCAGCCACAGCCAGCAATGCGCCGGACGTTTCAACCGCCTGGCGGACGCGCTGCCGGCATCGAAAAACCGCGCTGTGGCGCGGGCACTGTGCGCGATGCGCGGTGAGGATGGCTGCATGACGGTCCTTGTGGTGGGCTTGGGATGCGCGGCGATCTGGCGACGGTGCCGCCTGCGTCTGTACAGCCAGTTTGGCTGCCAGCGCAGATGCCGGCGTGGCCAGAAAGTCACGTGGCTAAATGGCAGGGGCGACGGACAGGCGCTGCACTGCTGCCGCGATGACCGGGCGTCACCAACTGCAGCCGACATCCGGCAGCCGGCAGCCTGCGGGTTGGAGCAGTCTGCTCAGATGCGTGTCGTCGATGGCGCCAAGGCTGGTGTTGGCGTCTCGCTGGCGATGCGCGGAAGCCGCTCCGTCGGCACGCCAGCGCTGCTGCCGCCCTCACTGCCGGTGCTCGATCACGCGCCAGCCAACCGGCACGGCAGCGCAGCAGGCGCGATCGTTGGTCGACCGGTGCGCGGTTATGTGCGGATTTCCGCACACGTGCCAGACACGCGCCACAAGACGCAGGGTGCGCAGTCGCGCACGATGTGGATGAGATCACTCGAGGGCGCGACGATGGACCGCAGGACCTTTTTGCGTCAGGGCATGGCCGCGACCGCGGCGGTGGGCGCAGGTGCCGCGCTCGCAATGCCGGGCACGCCGCACACCCCGGCGACGTTGCCGCCACCGGCGCTGCCACGTCTTGAAGCACTGCCGTCGGCCGCGCATGTCGGCAGCAAACTTTGCAGCTTTCGGCATCTGCAGCAGGACTGGACCGTCTACGAGCATCTCGACGACCCGCAGGGTGCGCTGACGCTGTGGACCGACAGCGGCATGCTGCGCCTGGATAAACGCACCGAGCCGGCCTATCCGGCCGAGGGCAAGCCCTACTTCGGCATGCCGCTGGCCGAGGTGGCGATGGCCGAGGCGGATCTGCTCGCCGACCGCCTGCTGCGCGATGGCGACCCGGACGAGGCGCAGGTGCGCGATGTCGCGCCGCCGCCGGCCTCGCTGCTCGACCCCAAGGACAATGGTGGCCGCTGGCCGTGGACCACCTTCGTCGGCACGCGCGAAGGCCTGGACACCATGCCGATCCTGCCCAACGGCCGCAGCCGCACCTCGCGGCCGGAACACGCCTTCGCCGAGCTGGGCGAAGAGGCGCTGATCAAGCGGCGCGAGGAAGGCCTGCTGGGCGGCTGGATGCCGGCGGTGCGCAAGGTGATGCGGCGCGACGGCGAGGCCGATGGCTGGTACGACGTGCTGGTGTTTGCCGATGTGCGTGCCAGCGATCGCTTCGTGGTGCAGACCTGGCACCGCACGATGCATGTGCGCGGCGGCGAGATCGTCGGCGTGCATTACACCCACAGCTATCCCGCGTTCGCACCGTCACGCAAGCCGGCCACTGCCGAACAGTTCTACGCGGCCTTGCTCGATTTTGCCGCGTACTGGCAGCAGGCCCTGGACGGCACGGTGCAGGCGCAACTGCCCGATGCCAGCTGGAATGCCATGGCGCAGTTCGCCTTCGCACGCGAGCTGGTGGTGCGCCCGGGTGGCGATTACCCGAAGTACGGTGCAGTGGAGCGCGACTACTACGGTAACGAGTACGACGGCTTCCAGGACACCTTCACCAGTTCGCTCTACGCCAATCTGGAATGGGGCCGCTTCGCGCAGGCCGCTGCGGTGCTGGACAATTACTTCGACGAGTTCGTGCAGGACGACGGCCTGCCGAACATGCGCGGGCCGGAGGTCGGGCAGTTCGGGCTGACCCTGTCGCTGCTGGCGCGCTATCTGCGCTACACCGGCGATGCGGCGCGGTTGCGGCGCCTGCTGCCCAAGATCGCCGCCACCGCGCAGCTGCTGTGCGAGCTGCACGACCAGGCGCTGGCCTTGCCGCGCAGCGCGCATGGGCATGGCCTGCTGCACGGCTGGAACGAATCCGATGCCTGCCTGTTTCCCGACCCGTCGCTGTGGTGGAAACCGTATTACGCCAACAGCGCGCTGACGATTCGCGGCTGGGAAGACATTGCCCAGGTCTGGAGCACGCTCGGCGGCGATGCCGGCCTGGCCGCGCAATGGCAGCGTCGCGCCAGGCAGTTGCGTGCACGGCTGCACGCCAGCCTGC
This sequence comes from Xanthomonas sp. CPBF 426, assembly GCF_903989465.1. Taxonomy (NCBI): domain Bacteria; kingdom Pseudomonadati; phylum Pseudomonadota; class Gammaproteobacteria; order Lysobacterales; family Lysobacteraceae; genus Xanthomonas; species Xanthomonas sp. CPBF 426. Next base: position 2,824,814 of record NZ_LR861805.1, on the reverse strand, counting down.
GTGCCAATGTGCGTCGCGATCTGTCGCCGCCGTATGTCGGCCCGTTGCCGGGCACCACGCTGACGTTTCGCCAATCGCTGCTGCAGGAAAAACCCAGCGAGCAGCAGTGGCCGCACCGCGCCTACGCCGAGTTGCTGCAGGCCGATGTACTGCCCGAGGACCTGGCCAACCTGGTGGTCGACTGCCTGCGCGGCCATGGCGGCACCAGCATCGGCGTGGTGGCCAATATCGCACCGCCGGAGCCGGGCAGCCGCGATCTGCTCGGCTTCATTTCCTACGGCTATGCGCAACAGCTGCTGCGGCTGGATCGCATCGAAGAGTATCTGCTGTTCGTCTATGCGCATCGCTACCAGGTGCATACCCGCGGCAGCTGGACGGCCGGCGAGGTCAGCGGCATCACCGGCGGCATGCCGTTGTTCTGCATCCCCGCGCAGATGACCATCCCGTTGCTGCTGCGCTGGATGCTGGTCAGCGACGACAGCGCGGGCGAGCAGTTGTTCCTGGCGCGTGCGCTGCCGCGCGCATGGCTGGGCAGTGGCGCTGCGGTCGGCATCTCCGCGGCGCCCACACGCTGGGGCACGCTCACGCTGAGCTTGCGCGCTGACGTGGAGGCACGCCGTATCGATGCCGAGGTGCGACTGCCGGAACGGTCACCCAGGCACACCTGGCTGAGCCTGCGTGTGCCCAAGGGTCAGAAGCTCACCCGCGTGCTCGTCGACGGCAAGCCGGCGCGCCCGCAAGGCCCGCATGCCGATCGTGTGGCATTGCCCGGCAGCACGGCGGTGGTGAAGGTGCAGGCCTGGTACGCGTGATGGGCCGTTGGCGCGATGACCGTGTCAGCCCTGTCGCGTTACCGCGGCCGCCATCGACCACGGAGGCCTTCGCAGGCCGTTGTGTACAGGCCGCTTCGGGCATGCACTCCACTGCCAATGCACGTCCTCTCACCTCGACGTGCACGACGCGCAGCCAATGACCACGCCATCTCGGCAGATAGACACATGACGCCACTCCTGCATCAGACCTTTCGGTGGCACCGCAGCGCTGCGTGCTGCCTGAGCATTGCACTCTGGACGCTGTCGGCAAGCGCGGCGGCTGCATCGCCAGCGCCCACGCCGGCACAGTACGCGCAGGCGATCGGCCTGTCCGATCACTACGCGTCGCTGGTCGACAGGCAACCGATTGCGCCGGTGTGGATCGATGCGGGGCATTTTCTGTATCGGCGTGGCGTTGCACGTGCCGATCAGGCGCCGGCCATCGAGTATCGCCTGGTGGATGCGGCCAGCGGCCGCAATACGCTGGCCTTTGACCACGCGCGGCTGGCGGTGGCCTTGACGCAGGCAGGTGCGCAAGGTATCGACGCCACGCATCTGCAGCTGGAACAACCCACGCTGCAACAGCAGCGTCTGGGCTTCCAGCTGGCGAAGCAAGGCTGGCAATGCGACCTGGCCCGCTATCGCTGCACGCATGTGCCCGACCGCGACCTGCAGGCCGAATCGATGGACATGCGGCTGCCGCTCAAGCAGGGCGAGCGGCAGGCCAGGCTCTCGCCGGATGGCCGCTGGCGCGCCTGGGTGGAGCAGGCCAATCTGGTCATCGCACCGGTCGGCGGTGGCGCGCGCAGCGTGCTCAGCCGCGATGGCAGTGCCGATGATTACTACGCGCTCGACAGCGTGGTGTGGTCGCCGGACTCGCAGCATCTGGCTGCGTATCGGGTCAAGGCGCCACCGCCGCGCATGGTCTATTACATCGAATCGGCGCCAACCGATCAGCTGCAGCCGAAGCTGCACCAGCAGGTCTATCCCAAGCCCGGCGATGCCTTGCCGGTGATGCAGCCGGTGTTGTTCGACATCGCCACGCGCGCGGCGCATCCGGTGGCGATGACGCTGCTGCCCAATGCCTTTAGCTTGAGCGAGATGGTCTGGTGGAAGGACAGCCGCGGGCTCACCTTCGAATACAACGCACGCGGGCACCAGCTGTATCGGGTCATCGAAGTGGACGCACGCACGGCCGCCGCGCGCACCCTGATCGAGGAAACCTCGCCCACCTTCATCGAATACTCCGAACTCAGCGGCGAGCACGAAGACGGCGGCAAGCACGCGCGGCGCGACCTGGCCGACGGCGCGCAGATCCTGTGGGCCTCCGAGCGCGATGGCTGGGAGCATGTCTATCTGTACGACGGCCACAGCGGCGAAGTGATCCGCCAGGTCACGCGGGGCGACTGGGTGGTGCGCAAGCTCGACTACCTCGACGAGGCCGCAGGCCAGCTGTATTTCACTGCCTCCGGCATGCAGCCCGGCGAAGACCCGTATTACCGCCATGCCTACCGCATCGGTCTGGACGGCAGCGGGCTCACTGCATTGACGCCAGCGGCCGCCGATCACCAGGTGCGCTATTCACCCGATGGCAAATGGTACCTGGACCTGTACTCGCGCGTGGATCTTGGCCCGGTGCTGGAGTTGCGGCGCAGTGCCGACGGCGGCTTGGCACACACGGTGGAGCGCACCGACCTGCGTCGTCTGCAGGCTGCCGGCTGGCAGCCACCGTTGCCGTTCCACACCACCGGCCGCGACGGCAGGACCGAGATCTGGGGCGTGATCCAGCGCCCGCAACACCTGGATCCGCAGCAGCGCTACCGCGTGATCGAAGACATCTACGCCGGCCCGCAGGGGTCCTTCGTCCCCAAGACGTTCAGCACCCGCACGCCAGCGCTGACCGCGCTGGGATTTGCGGTCGCGCAGATCGATGGCATGGGCACCAACAATCGCTCGCGCGCCTTCCACGATGTGGCCTGGCGCAACCTCAAGGATGCCGGCCTGCCGGATCGCATTGCCTGGCACAAGGCCGCTGCCGCGCAGTATCCCTGGTACGTCATCGACGGCGGTGTCGGTGTCTACGGGACCTCGGCCGGTGGCCAGAACGCATTGGGTGCGCTGCTGTTCCATCCGGAATTCTATGTGGCAGGCGTGGCCAATTCCGGTTGCCACGACAACCGCATGGACAAGATCTGGTGGAACGAGCAATGGATGGGGTGGCCGGTCGGGCCGTGGTATGCCGAATCGTCGAATGTGGAAAACGCCGCGCGGCTGCAAGGGCATCTGCTGCTGGTCACCGGCGACATGGACATGAATGTCGATCCGGCCAGCACCTTGCAGGTGGCCGATCGCCTGATCAAGGCCGGCAAGGATTTCGACCTGCTGGTGGTGCCCGGCGGCGATCACGGTGCCGGCGGCGACTATGGCAAGCGCCGCCTGCTGGATTTCTTCCTGCGCTGGATGCAGCAAGCGCCAACGCCGGACTGGAACCACAGCCAGGCAGCGACACCGACGCAGACGCCGTGACAGTTCAGGTTCGGGCCTGCCGACACACCGGTTGACGGCACTGCATAGACCGCGGCCGTTGAACGAGTGCGCGCAGGGCAATGCACGTTGACGGCCCTCAGTGCACTCGTGCATGCAGACGCATCACGCGATGCCTGGATCGACCGACATTGCAGATGGTCGCACGGGATACATCGCCCAGGGTGCATCACCATTGGTCTTGCGCCTAGCATCCAGCTGCCGACATCGCTGCAGAGCGCATCGACACAGGCTGGTTCATTTGCGAACCATGCGGTTATCCGCATGCGCTGTCGCCAAATGCGACAAGACGTGGCGCATGCGCACAGGCACATTGTGACCAGCTGATGAAACTGGAGCGCATGGGCGCCTCCGGTGCGGAACCAACACCTTTTTCGACAACACGCGCTGCTGCGCGACCCTGGGTGGTCGTGCGCGTCGCAGGTTGTCTGCATGTCTGCAGCACGGCCGTGGCGAGAGATGTCGCTGCGTGTGCGTCTGCCATCCATCTTGCCCTGCGCTGGTGTCCGCCGGCACGGGCGTGTGTTGCCCATCGTTTGTCTGCCATACGACTCAGGAGCCCTGCATGCCGATGTTGCTGTTGCCTCTCTCCCGGACCACCGGCACGACCACGCGCCCGCTGCCGAGCATGCTCAGCGCCGCACTGCTGCTGGCGCTCTCTGCGGGCGCCGCCGCTCCCGTGTCTGCGCAGCAGGCAGGCAACAGCGCTGATGCGCCACAAACGCTGGATAGCGTGGTCGTTACCGGCTCGCGTCTGCGCCGCGTGGATACCGAAACCGCCAACCCGGTGGTCACGGTCAGCCAGGAACAGATCGCCGCCACCGGCAAGGCCACGGTCGGCGACCTGCTGCAGGAGCTGCCATCGATCGCTGGCAACGCCACCAACCCTTACACCAACAACGGCGGCGGCACCGGTGCGTCGGCCATTTCGCTGCGCGGCCTGGGCGACAAACGCACGCTAGTGCTGGTCAACGGTATTCGTCTGGCCTACAACGACGTCAACGCGATTCCGTCCAGCATGATCGAGCGCATCGAAGTGCTCAGCGACGGCGCCTCTGCGGTCTATGGCTCCGACGCCATCGGCGGTGTGGTCAATTTCATCCTGCGCAGCCAGTTCGACGGTGTGCAGTTCAGCAGCGACTTCGGCACCAGCAGCGAAGGCGATGGCAATCGACGCAACTTCACCCTGACCACCGGCAAGACCTGGGAGCGCGGCAGCCTGATCGGCGGGCTGTCGTATCACAATATCGATCCGGTCTCGGCAGCGGCGCGCGACTATTCCAGGGACGCGCTCGCACTGACCAACGGGCAACCGGTGAAGCAGGGCTCGTCCGCAACGCCGACCGGTACCGTGAATTTCAACGACGGCTCGGATCAGTCCGCGCAGCTGGCGCAGGCCAACGGCTGCGGGCGGGTCACTCTCAACAGCGGCGTCAGCGGTCGTGCTGGCCCGGGCGATTTCCACTGTTACGACGCCAGCGCCGACTCCTACAACTACCAGCCGTTCAACCTGTTGCAGACCCCGCAAAAGCGCACCAATGCGTTCTTGCTGGGCAGCTATCGCTTCAGCGACAACGTCGAAGGCTACGTCAACACCTGGTTCAGCAAAACAGAGTCCGCCTCGATCATTGCGCCGATCCCGATCTTCGCCAACGGCGACAACATCCTGGTGTCGGCGCAGAGCTACTACAACCCGTTCGGCGTGAACTTCGGCACCGATCGCAGCACCGGCACCTCCTACAACGACCTCAACACGCGCGCCACCGTGCTGGGCAACCGCAGCTATCAGTACAACACCTACAACTTCCAGATCAGCCCCGGCCTGCGCGGCCGCTTCGGCGAGAGCTCCTGGCAGTGGGATGCAACCTTCAACTACGGCAAGGTCAAACAGAAGTCGATCAACAACGGCTTTCTCGACTATGCCGCATTCAACCAGGCCATCGGCCCGTCGTTCCTGGACAGCGATGGCGCAGTCAAGTGCGGCAGCGCAGGCGCGGCGATTGCCGGCTGCACACCGCTGAACTTCTTCAACCTCAACGACAGCGCCAACCTGTCCACCTTGCAGGGCATGGTGGTCAACCCGATCGTGACCAGCGTCTACACGGTCAAGCAATTCGAGGCCAATGCCAACGGCTCGCTGTTCGATCTGCCGGCCGGCACCGTCAGCCTGGCAACCGGCGTCTCCTATCGCAAGGAGCGCTCGACCACCGCCTCCGACCCGCTATGGACCGGCGATGAAGACGGCTTGTGCGGGGTGATCGAATTCTGTTCGTCCACCCTTGCCGGCAGCTTCGACGTCAAGGAAGCCTACGCCGAGGCGCTGTTTCCGCTATTGAAGGACTTGCCCGGCATCAACGCCCTGAACATCACCCTGGGCACGCGCTTTTCCGATTTCAGTTCGGTGGGCAGCAAGACCAACAGCAAGGTGTCGCTGGAATATCGCCCGATCGAGAACCTGCTGATCCGCGGCACGGTGTCGGAGGTGTTTCGCGCGCCCAACATCAACGAACTGTATGCCGGCGTGGCCGGCGATGCGGCCACCGTCAACGACCCCTGCAATGGCTACACCGGTGGCAACAGCGTGGCCTGCGCCAATGTGCCCACCGACGGCAGCTACCAGCAATCCGATGGCCAGGTGTCGGGCAAGGTGTCCGGCGCGGCGGTGGCCGGGTACCAGCTCAAGCCGGAAACCGGCAAGTCTTACGACGTGGGGCTGGTGTACGACCCGCAGTGGATCGACGGCCTGTCGCTGAGCGCGGACTGGTGGCGCATCGATCTGGAAGACACCATCACCACGGTGTCGGCGCAGACCGTACTCAATCAATGCTTCGCCAACCCGGCCAGCGCCTTCTGCGCGTTGATCCATCGCAACGGCAACGGCACCATCAACTACATCGCCGAACCCACCGTCAACCTGGGCAAGCTGTGGGCCAAGGGCATGGACTTCAACCTGACTTACCGCGCGCCGCCCACCGCGTGGGGCAATCTCAGCGCCGGGCTCAACGGCACCTATCTCACCCGTTACGACGTGCTGCCCGACACCACCGACCCCAGCTCGGTCACCATCCACAACGTGGGCCGCTACACCCAGGCCTACGGCAATTTCCCGCGCTGGCGTGCGCTGGGCACGGTGAACTGGGCGTTGGGCGACTGGAGCGCCACCTGGCGCATCCGTTATGTGGGGCACACCGCCATCGGCAGTTCGGACCCGGACCAGAGCCTGTCGGCCGATTCCAGCGAACCGATGGTAGTGCGCAAGATCGGCGCCTACGTCTACAACAACCTGCAGCTCGGCTACAACGTCGAGCCGTGGCACACGCGTTTTGAGGTGGGCGTGGACAATATCGCCAACAAGCAGCCGCCGCTGTACTACTCCAACAACGTCGGCAATGCCAATACCGATGTGGCTACCTACGATCTGCTGGGTCGGTTCTACTGGGCGCGTGCCACGGTGAAGTTCTGATCGGGCGGTTTGTCGCCGGTGCGTGCGGCCAGATGTCATCGGTCGCGCGCATGTCTGTGCAGTCGCGGATGTGCGCGGTTGCGCAGGTGTGTGTCGCAATGGCGCGCGGTCTGTGCGCGCGGACAGGAGTTAAGCTGAGCCCATGACGGATATGCATGCAAGCGAGTTGCCCGACGACCACGCGCCGAGTCTGTCACGGCGCCGTTTTCTGGCCTGGAGCAGCCTGGCGGTTGCGGCGGGTTTCCTGAGGTTTCCGGCGCAGGCCAGTGCCGCGCAACCCGGCAGCGTGCGCGCCGTGCCGCTGGCGCAGGTGCGGCTCACGCCGTCGCTGTTCCTGGACGCGCTGCAGACCAATCGTCGCTATCTGATGCGGCTGCAGCCGGACCGGCTGCTGCACAACTTCGTGCTGTACGCAGGGCTTGATCCCAAGGCCAAGGCATACGGCGGCTGGGAGGCGGATACCATCGCCGGGCATACGCTGGGCCACTATCTCAGCGCGCTGGCACTGATGCATGCGCAGACTGGCGATGCGCAATGCCGCGCACGCGCAGCCTATCTGGTGGGCGAGCTGGCGCGGTGCCAGGCACACGCAGGCGATGGTTACGTGGCCGGCTTCACCCGCAAGAATGCCGCAGGCAAGATCGAAAGCGGCCGCGCGGTGTTCGATGAGCTCAAGCGCGGCAAGATCGACCCGGCCCCGTTCTACCTCAACGGCAGCTGGGCACCGCTGTACACCTGGCACAAGCTGTTTGCCGGCCTGCTCGACGTGCACGCGCATTGCGACAATGCGCAGGCGCTGCAGGTCGCGGTGGGCCTGGCCGGCTATCTGCAAGGCATCTTCGCCGCACTCGACGACGCGCAGCTGCAGAAGGTGCTGTCGTGCGAATTCGGTGGCCTCAACGAATCCTTCGTCGAGCTGCATGTGCGTACCGGCGATGCGCAGTGGCTGGCGCTGGCGCAGCGCCTGCATCATCACGCCGTGCTCGACCCACTCGTCGCCCAGCGCGACGAGCTGGTGCACCAGCATTCCAACACCAACATCCCCAAGCTGATCGGCCTGGCGCGCGAGTACGAAGTCACCGGCGATGCCGCCTCGGGCGCGGCGGCGCGCTTCTTCTGGCACACCGTCACCGACCACCATACCTACGTGATCGGCGGCAACGGCGACCGTGAGTATTTCCAGCAGCCGGACAGCATCTCGAAGTTTCTCACCGAGCAGACCTGCGAGCACTGCGCCAGCTACAACATGCTCAAGCTCACCCGGCACCTGTACCAGTGGGGCCCGCAGGCCGAGTTCTTCGACTACTACGAGCGCACGCTGCTCAACCACGTGATGGCGCAGCAGCATCCGCGCACCGGCATGTTCACTTACATGACACCGATGCTGGCCGGCGAAGCGCGCGCCTGGTCCTCGCCGTTCGACGATTTCTGGTGCTGCGTCGGCAGCGGCATGGAAGCGCATGCCCAGTTCGGCGATTCGATCTACTGGCAGGACGGGCAGGGCGTCTACGTCAACCTGTATGTGCCCTCCAGCGTGCGCGATGCCGCCGGGCTGGACATGACCCTGCGCAGCACGATGCCGGAGCAGGGCAGCGCCTCGCTACGCATCGACGCCGCGCCGGCCGAGCAACGTACGCTCGCACTGCGCGTGCCCGGCTGGGCGCAGTCGCCGAAGCTGCAGCTCAATGGCCAGCCGGTCGATGCCGCCGTCAGCGAGGGCTACCTGCGCATCACCCGCCGCTGGCGCGCTGGCGACACGCTCACCTTGTCGTTGCAGATGCCGCTGCGCCTGGAAGCCACAGCCGACGACGCGGCCTGGGTCTCGCTGCTGCGCGGGCCGCTGGTGCTGGCGGCCGACCTGGGCGATGCGGCAAAACCCTGGTCGGGCAAGGCCCCGGCACTGATCGGCGGCGAAGAGGTGTTGCAGCGCCTGCAGCCGGTGGCAGGCCAGGCCGCGTTCGACTACCGCGACGGCGATCAGCAGTGGCGCTTCTCGCCGTTCTACGCGCAGTTCGATCGCCGCAGCGCACCCTACCTGGAGCATCGCGATGCCGCCGCATGGCAGCAGCGCCAGGCCGAACAGGCCGAAGCAGACGCGAAGCAACAGGCGCTGGACGCCCGCGCACTGGACCGCATCGCCCTGGGCGATGACGCGTCCGAAAAAGCCCATGGCCTGCACAGCGAAAGCTCCTACGCACTGAGCTACCGCCGCCGTGCCGGCCGCGACGCCCGCACCGGCGGCTTCATCGCCTTCACCCTGCGCAACACCGCCCGGGCCCGCATCCTGCGCCTGCGCTACTGGGGCGACGAAACCCGCCGCCGCTTCCGCATCCTCGCCGACGGCGAACTCATCGCCAACGAACGCCTAGATGGCAACCGCGGCCTGGACTTCGTCGATGTGGATTACGCCTTGCCTGCATCGGTCGCCGGACGCGACACGCTGCAGATCCGCATCGAACCGGAGACTGGCTACTCGGCCGGGCCGGCGTTCGGGTGCTGGGTGCTGGCGTCGGCGTAAGCGCCGCCGCAGCTGGTCTTCAATGACATTATCTGCGCTTTGGCCGGAGCGCGCACGATGCGCGCAGGCATCGCGACGCACCCGGCCATGATCCCGACAACGAGGACCCGATAAACGTCCGACTAACCTTTCCCTAGGGCCGCATTCGGCAGGACTGTCGTCATCGTCCCATGTGCATCTGCGTTATGGAGGAGTGCGAGCCGTTACCGAGGCGGTGTGGTGTCGGACACCGCTGTCGCCGCTCTTCCAATCGTCGCCACGAGACAGGCCCAAAAAAAAAGACCGGCGCATGCGCCGGTCCTGGTGTCACGAAAGGTGTCGCAACCCTTACGCCGACAACTCCAACAACAACTTGTTCAACCGCTTCACATAGCCGGCTGGGTCCTTGAGGCTATCGCCCGCTGCCAGCGCGGCCTGGTCGAACAGCACCCGGCTCAGATCGCCGAAGCGGTCCATGTCGGCTTCCGCATCCAGCTTTTCGATCAGCGGGTGGGCCGGGTTGAACTCGAATACCGGCTTGGTCTCCGGCACGGCCTGGCCGCTGGCTTCCAGCAGCTGACGCATCTGCAGGCCCAGGTCGCCCTGGCCGATGGCCAGGATCGCCGGGGAATCGGTCAGGCGGTGCGAGACGCGCACTTCGGCCACGTCGTCGCCCAGGGCGGCCTTGATCCGCGAGGCCAGGCCTTCCTTGGACTTGGCGACTTCTTCCTGCGCCTTCTTGTCTTCTTCCGAATCCAGCTTGCCCAGGTCCAGGTCGCCGCGGGCCACGTCCACGAACGACTTGCCGTCGAATTCGATGAGGTAGCTCATCAACCATTCGTCGATGCGGTCGGTGAGCAGCAGCACTTCGATGCCCTTCTTGCGGAACACCTCCAGATGCGGGCTGTCCTTGATCTGCGCGTAGCTTTCGCCGGTGAGGTAGTACAGCTTGTCCTGGCCCTCGGCCAGGCGGCTCACGTAATCGGCCAGGCCCACGCTCTGCGCGCCAGTGGTGTCATGCGTGGAGGAGAAGCGCAGCAGGCCGGCGATCTTTTCGCGGTTGGCATAATCCTCGGCCGGGCCTTCCTTCAGCGCCTGGCCGAAGTTGCGCCAGAACGTCGCATAGTCGTCCGGCTTGTCCTTGGCCAGTTTCTCCAGCATGTCCAGCGAGCGCTTGGTCAGTGCCGACTTCATCGAATCCACGACCGGGCCGGATTGCAGGATCTCGCGCGACACATTGAGCGACAGGTCGGATGAATCCACCACGCCCTTGATGAAACGCAGGTACAGCGGCAGGAACTGCTCGGCCTGGTCCATGATGAAGACGCGCTGCACGTACAGCTTCAATCCCTTGGCCGAATCGCGGTGATACAGGTCGAACGGGGCGCGGCCGGGCACGAACAGCAGCGAGGTGTACTCCAGCTTGCCTTCGACCTTGTTGTGGCTCCACGCCAGCGGGTTGCCGGCATCGTGGGCGACGTGCTTGTAGAACTCCTGGTACTCGGCGTCCTTGATTTCGGACTTGGGCCGCGTCCACAGCGCGCTGGCGCGGTTGACCGCTTCCCATTCGGGCTCGGCCGGCGCGTCGGCTGCTTCGCCGTGGTGCTCCTTGCGCATCTCGATCGGCAGGCCGATATGGTCGGAATACTTCTTGAGGATGCCGCGCAGCGTCCAGCCGTCGGCAAAGCTGTCCTCGCCGTCCTTCAGGTGCAGCACGATGCGGGTGCCGCGCTCGGGCTTGTCGACGCTGGCCACTTCGAACTCGCCCTCGCCACGCGAGGACCAGTGCACGCCCTCGTTGGCCGGCAGGCCGGCGCGACGCGAGTAGACATCGACCTGGTCGGCGACGATGAAGGCGCTGTAGAAGCCAACGCCGAACTGGCCGATCAGGTTGGCGTCCTTCTTCTGGTCGCCGCTCAGATGCTTGAGGAAGTCGGCGGTGCCGGACTTGGCGATCGTGCCCAGATGCGAGACCGCGTCCTCGCGGCTCATGCCGATGCCGTTGTCGTCGATGGTGACGGTGCGCGCGTCCTTGTCGTAATCCACGCGGATGCGCAGCTCGCCGCCGCCTTCCAGCAGCTCCGGCTTCACCAGTGCCTCGAAACGCAGCTTGTCGGCGGCGTCGGCGGCATTGGAGACCAGCTCGCGCAGGAAGATTTCCTTGTTCGAGTACAACGAATGGATCATCAGCTGCAGCAGCTGCTTGACCTCGGTCTGGAAGCCAAGCGTCTGCTTGTCGGTTTCAACGGTCATTGGGGTCGTGCTCCATGGTGGCCCAGGCCGCAACGCGGCCGATGGCCTGGGGGATGAGGCCGTGTGGGGATTTTTCAAGGCGAGCGTGCGCCAGATCGCCTGCGTCGATGCCGGTTGGGGAGGGCGGTTGCGGCAATCGCGGCGGTATCATGGCCGGCCAACCGTCCTGCCCTGAGCCATGTCGCCATCCGTGCCGCCGCTGTCCCGCCCCCGTTCGCCCGCACCCGGCGCGTGGCGATGAGTCGCCCCGCACGGCCGGCGCCACGCGGCGCGGAAGGGCAGGTGCGCATCGTCGGTGGGCGCTGGCGCAACACCAAATTGTCGGTGCCGGACCTGCCCGGCCTGCGCCCGAGCAGCGACCGCGTCCGCGAGACGGTATTCAACTGGCTGATGCCGCGCCTGCCAGGCGCGCGTGTGCTGGACCTGTTCGCCGGCTCGGGCGCGCTGGGCCTGGAGGCGGTGTCGCGCGGCGCCGCGCACGCGACCCTGATCGAACGCGACCCTGGCCTGGTGCAGCGCTTGCGCCAGCACGTGACCCGGCTGGATGCGGCCGATCAGGTGCAGGTGCTGCAGGACGACGCGTTGCGCTGGCTGGAGCGCGCGCCGGTGGCGCAGGCCAGCATCGTGTTCGTCGATCCGCCGTTTGCCGCCGGCCTGTGGCCCAGCGTGCTGGAACGCCTGCCCGCGCACCTGAGCGCCGATGCCTGGCTGTATCTGGAAGCCCCGGCCGAGCTGCCGCCGCAGGTGCCGGCCGGCTGGCACCTGCACCGCGAAGGCGCCACCCAGCAGGTGCGCTATGCGCTGTACCGCCGGGCCGCTGCTACACTGAACGGCGATCCGACCCCGGTAGTTTCCGTATGAGCGTGGCCAATAGCCGCACCGCCGTCTATCCCGGTACCTTCGACCCGATCACCAACGGGCATATCGATCTGGTGAACCGCGCCGCGCCGTTGTTCGAGCGCGTGGTGGTCGGCGTGGCCTACAGCCCCTCCAAGGGCCCGGCCCTGCCGCTGGAACGTCGCGTGGAGCTGGCCCAGGAAGCACTGGCCGCGCATGCCAACGTGGAAGTGCGCGGCTTCGACACGCTGCTGGCTCACTTCGTCCGCGACATGGGTGCCGGCGTGCTGCTGCGCGGCCTGCGCGCGGTGTCCGACTTCGAATACGAATTCCAGATGGCCAGCATGAACCGCCATCTGATCCCGGAGGTGGAAACGCTGTTCCTCACCCCGGCCGAGCAGTACAGCTTCATCTCGTCCTCGCTGGTGCGCGAAATCGCGCGGCTGGGCGGGGACGTGTCCGGTTTCGTTCCAGCTTCGGTCGTCGAAGCCCTGCGGCAGGTGCGGCAAGCCCGCGCGCAGGCCTGATTCTCTAGCAGTCACATCACCACATGCTTTTCAAAGGGAGGAGTTTCATGAAACACACCATGCGCGCGCTGGCGCTCGCTTCGATCGCCGCTCTGGCCGTCACCGCCTGCAAGAAGGAGGAGCCGGCACCGACCGCCGCCGCGGCTCCCGCGCCGCTGAAGGCGCCGGCCAAGGACGACAACCCCGGCTGGAAGAAGTACCTGCAGGAAGTGGTCGGCCAGAACCTGGGCGCCACCACCAACAGCCCGTTCCTGTACTACTTGCCGCCGGAGTCCGATGCTGAATTCGCCGGCAGCTACGAGCGTCAGCTGGAAAGCGTCAAGACCGCACTGGCGCGTGGCGTGCAGCCGGGCAACATGCTGGCCTTCGGTTCGTCGGCTTCGACCAAGATGGCCGACCTGATCGACGCCGCGTTCAAGGACGTGCAGCCGGATTCGATGAAGGGCGTGCGTGTGCTGTTCATCGGCGATGCCGCCGAGAATGCCCGCGTGCAGGCCATCGTCCAGCCCAAGGGCGTGGAATACACCTTCGTTGAAGCCAAGTAATGCCGTACCGGGCCGGATGCGCGGGAGGGCGCATCCGGCCGCCGTGCGCAATCGCGGCATGCCGCTGATTCCGCACCCCATCGGGGCCGGTCCGCTCGGACCGGTTGCCGACCGCGTGCGTGGCGGTGTCCATGCCTGGCCCCGGGCCGGGCGCGTTGGCGTCCGGCAGCACGTTGCGTTCCAGCGCCTGGCGTTGCATTGGGCCGCGTCGCATCGCATGGTGGTGCCGCCATGTCGCTGAAGATCAACGAGCTCTGCGTCAACTGCGATGTCTGCGAGCCGGCGTGCCCGAACCAGGCCATCTCGATGGGCGAAACCATCTACGTGATCGACCCGGCACGTTGCACTGAGTGCGTGGGCCATTTCGACGAGGCGCAATGCGTGGTGGTGTGCCCGGTCGAATGCATCGACCCGGATCCGGACATCCCGGAAACCCACGATCAATTGCTCGCCAAGCTCATGCAGCTGCAGCGCGATCACCCCGAACTGTACGAACAGGAGCCTCCCGCCCCGTGAGCATCTTTTCCCGACGTTTTCCTTCGCGCGGCCTGTTGCTGCTGGCCTTCGTACTGGCACCGCCGGCCTGGTCGGCCGATGGCGCCAGGCCGGCGGCGGCCGCTTCCTCGCCGGTGGCGGGGCATCCGCCCGGTGCGGCGATCGCCAGCGGGCACGCACTGGCCACCGACGCCGGCCTGCAGATCCTGCGCGAAGGCGGCAATGCGTTCGATGCGGCGATCGCGGTGTCGTCCACGCTGGCGGTGGTCGAGCCGATCAGCTCGGGCCTGGGCGGCGGCGGCTTCTTCCTGTTGCACGATGCCAAGACCGGCAAGGACGTGATGCTGGATGCGCGCGAGACCGCGCCCGAGTCGGCCAGCGAGGCGCAGTTCCTCGACAAGCAGGGCGCGCTGGACCGCGACCGCTCGGTCAACGGCCCCTGGTCGGCCGGCATTCCCGGCTTGCCTGCAGCGCTGGTGGAGCTGGCCACCCGGCACGGCCGGCTGCCGCTGAAGCAGTCGCTGGCACCGGCGATCCGCATCGCCACCGAAGGTTTTCCGGTGTACGCGCGCATGGCCAAGGGCTATGCCTCGCGGCGCGAGGTGATGGAGCGTTATCCCGGCACGCGCGAGGTCTATCTGCGCGGCGGCAAGCCCATCGCCGAAGGCGACATCTTCAAGCAGCCCGAATTGGCGCACACCTTGAAGCTGCTCGGCGACAAGGGCTTTGACGGCTTCTACAAGGGCGAAACCGCCAGCAAGCTGCTGGCCGGCGTCAAGCAGGCCGGCGGGCAGTGGAAGGCCGCCGAGCTGGCCGGGTACCGGGTCAAGCAGCGCACGCCGATCCAGTTCGATTACCGCGGCTGGAAGATCACCACCGCGCCGCCGCCGTCTTCCGGCGGTATCGCACTCGCCGCCATGCTGCAGATCCTGGAAGGCTGGGAGCTGGACACGCTCGACGATGCGCACCGCACCCATCTGGTGGTGGAAGCGATGCGCCGCGCCTACCGCGACCGCACCTTCTTCCTCGGCGACCCGGACTTTGTGGCGGTGCCGCAGCGCGTGCTGACCAGCAAGGATTACGCGCAAGGCCTGCGCGCCACGATCAACCCGGACAAGGCCACCCCCAGCGACCTGCTGTCGGGCAATCCGACCCCGCTGGAAGACGACGAGACCACGCACTTTTCCATCATCGATGGCGAAGGCAACCGCGTCGGCGCCACCCAGACCGTCAACCTGCTGTACGGCTCGGGGCTGATCCCCAAGGGCACCGGCGTGCTGCTCAACGACGAGATGGACGACTTCGCGCTCAAGCCGGGCACGCCCAATGCCTTTGGCGTGATGGGCTACGCGGCCAACGCCCCCAAGCCGGGCAAGCGCATGCTCAGCTCGATGACGCCGACCTTCATGGAATCGGCCGACAAGGTCGCGGTGATCGGCACCCCGGGCGGTAGCCGCATCATCACCATGGTGCTGCTCGGCATTCTGGGCTATGACGCAGGCCTGGACGCACAGCAGGTCAGCGCCTTGCCGCGCTATCACCACCAGTGGCTGCCGGACGTGATCGAGGCCGAGAGCAACGCGTTCTCGCCACAGACCGCCAAGGCGCTGCAGGCGATGGGACATGCGCTCAAGCTGCCTGGCGACACCGCCGAGGGCGGCCGCGGTTCCAGCCACGTCTGGGGCAACCTGCAGACGGTGGAGTGGGACAAGCGCAGCAATGTGCTCACCGGCGGTAGCGACCCGCGCAACCCGGTGGGCAAGGCGCAGGTCCAGCTGGCGACACCTGCACGGTGAGTGCCGCATGCCTGCTCCGTGCGTCGGGGCAGGCGTCACACGGCGAACGATGAGAACCGGCGTGCACTGAGGCGCGGGCCTGGCCTGTCGGTTCGGCGCAGCGGCACAGGTGCCGAACACGCGGCGCGGCGAACCGTGTCGCTGTCTCGGCAACTATGTGCAGCACGCCTGCACCGGCCTGAGTGGGGGCCGGAAGGTCACTGGCTGCCTGCAGCAATACGGTTTGGTGTCGTGTCCTATGTCGGGATTGGACTTGTCGCTGTGCATCGATTTGGCGACCATCGTGGCATGACCATTTTGCAGACCCTGCTCACCGCCGTGGTGATCGCATCGCCCATCGCCGCCTGCGCGGCCGATACGAGCGGCACTGCCGGCAGCACTGCCGCTGCCGGCGCCGCGATCCACGTCAACCAACTCGGTTATCTGCCGGGCTCGGCCAAACTGGCGGTGGTCGGCTTGCCGCCGCCCGCTGCGGCTGCGGCAGACCGCTTCACGGTCGAGGATGCCAACGGCCGCCGCGTGCTGGAGGGCCGCTTGTCGCCGGCGGCCACCTGGGCACCAGCGGGGCAACAGGCACGCGTGGCCGACTTTTCCGCGCTGCGCGCCCCAGGGACATATCGGGTGAAGATCGCCGGTTTGCCGGCGTCGGATCCATTCCCGATTGCGGCCGGTGCCTACCAGCCCGTCGTGGATGCCTCGCTCAAGGCGTTCTACTTCAATCGCGCCAGCACCGCGCTGCCGGCGCAGTTCGCCGGGCGCTATGCACGTGCGGCCGGGCATCCGGACACCGATGTGCGCATCCATCCTTCTGCTGCGTCTGCCACGCGCCCGGCCGACAGCGTGATCCGTGCGCCCAAGGGCTGGTACGACGCCGGTGACTACAACAAGTACATCGTCAATTCCGGCATCAGCACCTACACCTTGCTGGCCGCCTACGCGCAGTATCCGGCGCTGTTCAAGGCGCAGCCGCTGACCATCCCCGACGACGCCCCCGGCGTGCCCGGCATCCTGCAGGAGACCTGGTGGAACCTGGAATGGATGCTGGCCATGCAGGACCCGGCCGATGGCGGCGTGTACCACAAGCTCACCGACAAGCAGTTCGATGGGCTGGTGATGCCGGACCAGGCCAGGCAGCAGCGCTACGTGGTGATGAAGGCCACTGCCGCCACGCTGGATTTTGCCGCGGTGATGGCCGCCGCCAGCCGCGTGTATGCCCCGTTCGACGCGCAGTATCCGGGCGCGTCGGCACGTATGTTGAAGGCCGCGCGTAGCGCCTGGGCGTGGGCGCAGCAGCATCCGGATGTGATCTACCGCCAGCCCGACGATGTGCGCACCGGCGGCTACGACGACGCGCAGGTGGACGACGAATTCGCCTGGGCCGCGGCCGAGCTGTATGTGAGCACGCGCGAGGACGGCTTCTATGACGCAATGCTGGCGCGCAACGTACCAGCCAGCGTGCCGGGCTGGAGCAACGTCGGCGGCCTGGCCTGGATGTCGCTGGCCGAACATCGCGACCAGCTCACTCCGCATGCCGATCGCGCACGTATCGCCCATGAGATCACCGGTCTGGCACAGCGGCTTGCCGAACAGTGGCAGGCCTCGCCCTGGCGTCTGGCGATGACCGACACCGATTTTGTGTGGGGCAGTAATGCAGTCGTGCTCAACCGCGCGATGATGTTGATGCAGGGCTATCGGTTGACCGGGCAGCGGCCGTATCTGGATGCCGCGCAATCGCAGCTGGACTACATCCTGGGGCGCAATCCGTTGGGGATGTCGTTTGTCACCGGGGTCGGGTTGCGCAGCCCGCTGCATATCCATCATCGCCCTTCCGAAGCCGATGGCATCGACGTGCCGGTGCCGGGCTGGCTGGCTGGCGGCCCGCAACCGGGCCAGCAGGACGCCAAGGACTGCAAGGTGGCCTATCCCTCCAAGCTGCCGGCGCTGTCGTACCTGGACGACACCTGCAGTTATGCCAGCAACGAGGTGGCAATCAACTGGAACGCGCCGCTGGTGTATGTGAGCGCGGCGATCGAAGCGTCGACGCGCTGAGGCGGCGGGCTCCAGGCGGCAGCGCGATTTTCCCTTCTCCCATCGGGAGAAGGTGGCGCGCAGCGCCGGATGAGGGTGCGGCAGCGGCAGCAACAGCAACACCGACACACCGTACCCTCACCCCAACCCCTCTCCCGTGGGGAGAGGGGCTTGAATCCGCCGATTACCTCACCGGCGCTATGCCAGCGCGATGGGCAATCGTCCAGCGCGCATCAGCTTTTGATCTGGTCGCTTCAGACACTCACTCCACCCGCGTGCCGAAGATCCGGTCGCCGGCATCGCCCAGGCCGGGCAGGATGTAGCCCTTGTCGTTGAGGTGGTCGTCGATCGCGGCGGTGTAGATCTCCACGTCCGGGTGCACGGCTTCCAAGGCTTTCAAGCCTTCCGGTGCGGCCACTAAAAAGATGCCTTTGATTCGCCGTGCGCCGGCGCGCTTGAGCATGTCGATGGTGGCGATCAGCGTGCCGCCGGTGGCCAGCATCGGGTCCAGGATCAGCGCGTCGCGCTCTTCCAGGCGGCCGGTGAGGCGTTCGAAGTAGGGCACCGGCTGCAGGGTTTCTTCGTCGCGTTGCAGGCCGACCACGCTCACGCGCGCGGCCGGGATCAGCGCCAGCACGCCGGGCAACATGCCCAGGCCTGCACGCAGGATCGGTACCAGGGTGATTTTCGCGCCGGCAATCCGCTGCACGGTCACCGGGCCGGCCCAGCCGGGTTGCACGTGCGATTCGGTATCCAGATTGGCGGTGGCCTCGTAGGCCAGCAGCGTGCCCAGCTCGGTGACCAGTTCGCGGAAGCCCTTGGTGCTCAAGGCGGCATCGCGCAGCAGGCCGATCTTGTGCTGGACGAGGGGGTGACGGACTTCGACGATTTTCATGGGCAGCGACAGGCGGGAGAGACCCACAGTGTGCCGCAGCCAGCGGCAGCGTCGCCACACATTGGGCGTGATCGTGCTTGCAGATGTCATGTCAGTGAAACGTCGTAGACATAGTGTGCCCACCCATTCTTAACCGATTGGGGAAGCACCCGTGTTGAACAAGACTCCGCTGTGCCTGGCGATCACGCTGACGTTGGCGGCGGCCACGTGGAGCCCGCTTGCGCAGGCGGCCGAGGGTGCAGCAGCGGCAACCGGCGCCTCCGGTGCGGCAGCCATCGACCTGGAGCGCCTGGAAGTGCGCCCGCAGGTGGAATCGCAGGTGCGCGCGGTCGATCTCAAGCGGGGTTCCGATGCGATCCAGGATGCGGTCGCCTCCGATGCGCTGGGCCGGTATCCCGACAAGAATGTTGCAGAATCCTTGCAGCGCCTGCCCGGCGTCAGCGTCACCCGCGACCAGGGCGAAGGCCGCTTCGTGGTGATCCGCGGTCTGGATTCGGCGCTCAACAGCGTCACCATCGACGGCATGACCATGGGCACGCCGGAAGACGGCACGCGCTCGGCGCCGCTGGACGTGATTCCCTCCGACTCCACCGAGCGCCTGAAAGTGGTCAAGTCGCCGACCCCGGACATGCCGGGCGATTCCATCGGCGGTGCGATCCAGGTCGAGTCCACCTCTGCCTTCGATCGCGATGGCCGCACGCTGCGCGGCTCGATCGAAGGCAGCCACCAGTCGTTGTCGGGCAAGACCAGCCCCAAGGGCGCGTTCAACTACAGCGACATCTTCGATGGCACCTTCGGTGTGGCGGTCGGCGTGAACTACCAGGACCGCGAATTCGAATCGGACAACACCGAAGTGGCCTACGACAGCTTCGACGGCGGTGCGGCCGACGATCTGTTCGCCGGTGAAGTGCAGCGCCGCAAATACTTCATCGAGCGTACCCGCATGGGCGCCAACCTCAACCTGGACTGGCGCCCGGACGCGGACAACCGCTACTACCTGCGCACGCTGTACAGCCGTTTCGACGATGCCGAAACACGCCAGCGCACCATCTTCGGCCTGGCCGATGGGCAGGTCAGCGCCAATGGCGATGGCACCTACACCGTGGCCGACCTGCCGGCCGATTCCATCTCCAAGCGCGTGCGCTACCGCACCAAGAAGGAGGACACCATGGCCTTGAGCGTGGGTGGTGAAAACCGTCTGAGCGCGGCCACGGTGGACTACAAGCTGGGTTACACCAAGACCACCGAGCGCGTGAACGACGAGATGGAAGCGCGCTTCAACTACGCCGGCGACGATCTGTCGGCCACGGTCGACCAGAACAGCGGCATTCCGCGCCTGGGCTTTTCCGACAACGGCTGGCAGAGCAACGACGATTTCGTGTTCGACCGCTTCGTGCTTGCGCCCAAGCGGGTGGACGACAGCGAGCGCAGCGCGCAGGTCAACGTGCGCTTCGATGGCGAGCATTCCAGCCTGAAGATGGGCGTGCTCGGCCGCTGGCGCGAGCGCGATGTCAACGTGGACGAAAACGAGCTGCGTCGTGGCCCGGCGATCGATCTGAGCGACTGGACCACCGCCGCACCGGAACATCGCGGCGGCACGCTGGGCGAAAGCATCGGCTCGGACGGCATGCGCCGCTACTGGAACACCTCCGGCACTCTGTACAGCGCACGTCCGCAGGATGTGGGCAGCAACCTGCAGGTCTCGCTGCAGGACGACTACAGGGCCACCGAAGATGTGTTCGCCACCTATGCGATGGGCACCTGGGACATCGGTGCGCTGCGCATGATCGCCGGCGTGCGGGTGGAGAACACCCAGTTCGACGCCACCGGTAACCAGGTCGACGTGGCCGAGAACGGCCGCACCGCCACGGTGACGCCGCGCGAAGCCTCCAGCAGCTACACCAATGTGCTGCCGGGCCTGCATCTGCGCTACGACACCGGCAACGACTGGGTGCTGCGGTTCGCGGCCAACAAGACCTTGTCGCGGCCTGCGTTCGGCGATGTCTCCCCGCGCGTGAGCATCAATCGCGGCGACGAAGAGGTGAGCCTGGGCAATCCCGATCTCAATCCGTATCGCTCAAAGAATCTGGATCTGTCGTTCGAAAAGTACATCGGCAGCACCGGCCTGATCTCGTTGGGCGTGTTCAACAAGTCGATCGACGACTACATCGTGCAGACCATCAGCACCAACGATGCCGAGTTCCCCAACCTGCAGGTGACGCGCTCGATCAACGGCGACACCGCAAAGGTGCGCGGCGCCGAATTCAATTGGCAGCAGGCGCTGGACTTCCTGCCCGAGGGCTGGAATGGCCTGCTGGTCGGCGCCAGCGCCACCGTGCTGGACAGCGATTTCAATCCCGGCCTGAGCGATCGCGCCGGCGAGGACTTCACCTTGCCGCGCTCGTCCAGGCGCATCTACAGCGGGCATCTGGGGTATGAAAAATACGGCTTCAGTGCACGCGTTGCGGCGGTGTATCGCAGCGAGTACCTGGACACCATCGGCCAAAGCCGCGCGTACGATATCTACGTCGCCCCGCACACCCAGCTGGATTTCAGCATGAACTACCAATTCAACAGCCACGTCAGCCTGTATCTGGAGGCGCAGAACCTGCTGGACGAACCGCTGGAGCTATACCAGGGCGTGCCCTTGCGCACGCTGCAGAACGAGGAATACGGCCGCACATATGCGCTCGGCCTGAAGGTGGCACTGTGATCGCAACGCGCATGCGGCTCCACACCACGTTACTCCACACCACACTGCTCGCCACCACGCTGGCGCTGACCGCCTGCGCCAGCGCACCGGCCGACCGCGAAGCCGACGAGGCGCTGTTGAAGGACCCCTTGCTCAGCGAGGCCAGGGTGGCGCACGAAGTGGTGCCGGAAGCCTTCATCACCGCGCTGACCCCGGCCGACAACCTGGATTCGCCGGCCAGCTGGAGTGCGCCCGATGGCAGCCGCTGGTTGATCGCCACCGCCAAGGCCACGCATGCGCTGGTGGTGTTCGATGGCGATAGCGGCAAGCGCCTGCGCGTGGTCGGCGGCAAGGGCAAGGCCCTGGGCAAGCTGGATCGGCCAAACGGGATTTCGGTCGTCGACGATCTGGTGTTCGTGGTCGAGCGCGACAACCGCCGCGTGCAGGTATTTTCGCTGCCGGATTTCAAGCCGCTGACCAGCTTCGGCCAGGACGAATTGCGCGAGCCCTACGGCCTGTGGGTGCGCAAGCACGACGGCGGCTACGAGGTGGTGGTCAGCGACAACTACATGTCGCCGGCCAACAAGGATGAGCCGCCGCCGCTGGCCGAACTCGGTCAGCGTTTCCGTCGCTATCAGGTGGAAAACGCAGGGCAGGGCTGGCAAGCGCACCTGACCCAGAGCTTCGGCGATACCACCGAGGCGGGCGCGATACGGATCGCCGAGTCGGTGTTCGGCGACGAAGCCCATGCGCGCCTGATGATTGCCGAAGAAGATGTCGCCGTGGGCACGCAGTTGCGCGAATACGGGATGGACGGACGCTATCGCGGGCGCAATGTCGGCAGCGGCCTGTTCAAGGCGCAGGCCGAAGGCATGACGCTGTTTGCGTGCAAGGACGGTAGCGGTTACTGGATCGCCACCGATCAGTTCAAGGACCGCAGCGTGTTCCAGGTGTTCGACCGCCAGAGTCTGGCGCATGTCGGTGCCTTCGCCGGCCGGGTGACCGCCAACACCGACGGCGTGTGGCTGGATCAACGTGGCGATGCGCGCTTTCCGGGCGGGGTGTTCTACGCCTTGCACGACGACCAGGCGGTGGCGGCCTTCGACTGGCGCGATATCGCGCGCACGCTGCGTTTGAAAGAATGCGCGCCATGATCGCCGCACGTGCGGTGCTGTCTTGCGCGCTGTTGCTGGTGGCGATGACGGGCACTGGATCGTTCGCCGCCGAGCGCGCGGTCGAACCCAACACCCAGGTGCCGGCCGGCTCCACCCACTATGTTGCCGACGGCTTTCCGGACCGCATCGTCGCCACGCCCGCGCAGGCGGCGGCGACCGGTTTCGCGGTGGCCTGGCGTACCGATACCAGCGTCGACCAGCCGTGGCTGGAACTGGTGGTTGCCGGCGACTCGCCCGATGTGGGCACGCCGCGCCGCATCCGCGCCAGCACCACCACGCTGACCAGCGAAAACGGCAGCTCGCATCACCACCGCGCCGATATCGACGGGCTGACGCCGGACACGCTGTATGCCTACCGCGTGCAGGGCAACCACACCTGGGGGGCGTGGAATCATTTCCGCACAGCCGCCACCGCGGATACGCCGCTGACGCTGCTGTATTTCGGCGACACCCAGAACAAGAACCTCAGCCTGGTCTCGCGGGTGATCCGCCAGGCCTGGCGCTCGGCACCGGATGCGCGGCTGGCGCTGTTCGCCGGCGACCTGGTCAGCGGCAAGGACGGCCAGGACGACAACGAATGGGCCGAGTGGTTCGACGCCGGGCGCTGGCTGCTGGAAGGCGCCGCGGTGGCGCCGGCGCCGGGCAATCACGAGTATCACGAAGAGGGCGAGGACACCCCGCAGGCCACGCGCACGCTTGGCACGCATTGGCCGGTGACCTTCGCGCTGCCGCGTAACGGGCCGTCGGCCACCGCACGCACCAGCTACTGGTTCGACTATCAGGGCGTGCGCATCGCCGTGCTCGATGGCACCTCCGTTCTGGATCTGGGCACCGGCCCGGCACAGGCGCAGTGGCTGGACAAGGTACTGGCCGACAACCCGCATCCGTGGTCGATCGTGCTGATCCATCAGCCGTTCTTTTCCCCGCGCGCCGATCGCCAGAACGAGAAACTGGTCGAGCAGGTGCTGCCGGTGATCCGCCGCCACAAGGTCGATCTGGTGCTGCAGGGCCACGACCACACCTACGGCCGGCGCGGCGATGCGGCAGGGCAGGCCACGCCGGTGTTCGTGGTCTCGGTGGCCGGGCCCAAGCAGTACCGGCTCTCGGACATGGCGCGCAAGACCATGCGTCCGGTCGGCGAGGAGACCCAGCTCTACCAGGTGCTTCGCATCGACACCCACACCTTGCGTTACGAGTCGCGCACCGCCACCGGGCGTCTCTACGATGCGTTCGAACTGGAGCGCGGCAGCGATGGCGGCAAGCGACTGGTGGAGAAAGAGGCCGGACGCATCGCACCACGCGATTGCCCGCGCAGTGCGACCCTGAAAGGACGCGCCGACAGATGCTGGGAATGACGGAAACGCGGCACAGGCGAGCTGGTCTGGATGAGGCTGCCGTTCCGGATGACGACCCGGTGAGCAAACTTCGGTGCTGCATTGATTTTGCACATCGACGGTAAGCGTAACCATTTAAAATTGTGAATTACGTCACACTAATAATGGGACTACTGTTAGGGCCGACCGGGTCTCCACCCGGGTAGCCGGCTTCGACGCGGGTGCTTCGGTGGAGGTTCAGCCTCCCCCAGCCCCGAGAAGCCCCCATGATTCCCCACGTGTTCCATCTCACTGCGCCGACCAAGCACCTGCTTTGGGAAGAGCGCAAAATCCAGGCCCGTCTGCAACGGCTGCTGCCGGGCTGGACCTGCCATGTCTGGGACGATGCCGACAACTCGGCGCTGATGCGTCGCGCCTTCCCGGAATTGGCCGACCGCTACGAAGCGATCCGCTTCGGTGTGATGAAGGCCGACATCGCCCGCTGCGCCTACATGCATACCTATGGCGGGTTCTATTTCGACACCGACTACAAGCTGCTGCGCACGCTTGGCGCGGACGTACTGGCACAGCAATGCGTGCTGCCGATCGAAGAGGGCGCGCCCGGCAACGAGCAGTTCAAGATCGGCAATGCGGTGTTCGGCTCGGAGGCAGGACATCCGTTCTGGCGCGCCTTCATCGAGCACATCTTCACCATGCATGCGCCCGAGACGCTGGAAGACCACCGGCAGATTCCGATGATTTCCGGCCCGCGCGGGTTGACGCGTTTCTACAACGCGCACGCCGGCGAGTTTGCCGGCATCGTGTTTCCGGCGCGCGACGCGTTCCATCCCGACCGCACCTGGTTCGGGCTCGGCCACCGCGGCGGCACGGTCGCGGTGGGCTCGCATCTGTGCTGGGCGTCCTGGCGCGGCAAGTCGCCACGCCGGGCAGTGACCAATTACCTGCGTCGCAAGCTGAGCGCCGTGCCGATCTGACCGGGCCAGGCAGCACCCCCGCCGCGCGCAGCGCCGACGGCGCGTGGCGGTTGCCCAGAAGTGGGCGCGCCTGTTCCGCAGGCGCGCAGGCACTGCCTGCGTCGCCTTGAAGTCGAGCGGTCTACAACACCATCGCTCTCACCGCCGGTGGGCGCGGCCGGTGCTCCGCATCGGCGTGTACCGCTCGGTGACCGACGTTCCTGCGCACCGTCCGCTTCCCGCTGGCGACCGCTCGCCATGCGTGTCGGTGGCGCTCAGGCCGCCTCGGCCTGGCTCTGGCGCGGACCTTCCTTCAGCGCACGCCCGATCAATCCGACCAGCAGGTCCAGCTCGTCTTCGTCCATCGCAAAGTGCGGGGTGAAGCGCAGCGAATTCTCGCCGCCATGGATGACGTTGACGCCGCGGTGGCGCAGCCATTCCTCGGTGGAACCGGCGCCATAGCACTTGAACTGCGGCGCCAGCTCGCAGGAGAACAGCAGCCCGGTGCCCTGCACCTTGGTGATCAGGCCGCCCAGCTCGGACTGCAGTGCCTGCAGCTTGGCGATTGCCTGCGCGCCGCGGGTGCGAATGTTCTCGCGCACCTGCGGGGTGAACAACGCCAGCGTGGCGCAGGCGACATCCAGCGCACGCGGATTGGTGGTCATGGTGTTGCCGTAGGTGCCCTTGCGATACACCTGTGCGGCGTGTTCGGTCACCGCCAGCACCGACAACGGGTATTGCGCGGCGTTGAGCGCCTTGGAGTAGGTCTCCAGGTCCGGCGGGTCGAGCTGTTCGAAGCCGGGGTAATCCACCACCGACAGCACGCCGTGCGCGCGCAGGCCGGCCTGGATCGAATCCACCAGCAGCAGGCTGCCGTGCAGGCGGGTCAGCTCGCGCGCGGCGGCATAGAACGCGGCCGGCAATGCGCGGCCCGGGTCGCCTTCGCCCATCACCGGCTCCAGGAACACCGCCTCGATGAACCAGTGATTGCGCGCGGCCTCGTCGAAGGCGCGCTGCAGCGCTGCCACGTCGTAGGGCGCGATCGCGATCACCGAGTCTTCGTCGCGGTAGCTGGCCAGGTACTTGGTGTAGGTCTTGCGGCTGGAATCGGAATACAGGCCGGGGCGGTCGGTACGGCCATGGAAGCTGCCCTTGACCACCACGCGCTTGATGCTGGCACCGGCGTGGCGCGCGCCCGGGTCGGTGTGCAGCTTGGCATTGGTATCGACGATGCGCGCGGCCAGGCCGACCGCCTCGGAACCGGAGTTGAGACACATGAAACGTGCGAACGGACAGCCGCCGCGGGTATGGCCGATCTCGGCGCGCAGGGCGCGGTCGAGCCGGCGCTGCGCCAGGCTGGGGGTCATCACGTTGGCCATCACCTGCGGACGCGCCATCGCCTCGAGCACCGGCGCGGGGGTGTGGCCGAAGCCAAGCATGCCGTAGCCGCCGGCGTCGTACAGCACCGCGCCCTTGAGCGTGATCACCCAGGGCCCGCGCGCGGCCAGCGCCACGTACGGGGTCACCGCATCGTCGGCGTAGAAATTGATGAAGCCGTCCTGCACCGCGCGGATCTGTGCGTCTTCATCCAGGTCCAGCAGGTCCGCGGCTTCGGCGCGCACCAGCGCGTACTCGGCAGCGGCCGCGTCGATGGCGTGTGCGAGATCCGGGTGACTGGCGGCCAGGCGCGCGATGCTGGCATCGTCCAGGCCATCGGTCAGGCGGCGGCCGGCATGGGCGCGCAACGGGGCGAGCGGGGCGAGGACGGACATGGCGCATCTCCTGCAAGGTGGCGTTCCCTTTCTATTATCGGCAGAAGATCGGCGTTTGGCAGCGTGAATCCGGGCAGGAAGTCGGGTATTTTCGTCGAATCGACGAACCATTTGGGCAAAAAGTGAAAATCACTCCCTCCGACGAACGCCTGCTGTCGCTGCTGCGCGAGGACGCGCGCGCCTCCACCGCGCAGATTGCGCGCCGGCTCGGGCTGTCGCGCACCACCGTGCAGAGCCGGATCGACAAACTCGAGCGCGACGGGGTGATCAGCGGCTACACCGTGCGCACCCACGATGCCTACGAACAGGGCCGCATCCGCGCGCACATCCTGATCACCGTGCTGCCCAAGAAGATGCCCGCGGTGGTCAAGGCGCTGCGCGACATCCCGCAGGTGCGCCTGCTGCATTCGGTCAGCGGCGCCTACGACCTGATCGCCCTGGGCGTGGTCGGCGGCGTCAATGAGATGGACGTGCTCACCGACGCCATCGGCGCGATCGACGGCGTGGAGCGCACGACGACGTCGATCATTTTGTCAACGAAGTTCGAGAGGTGAGGGGCGGGAATCGGGAGTGGGGAATGGGGAATGGGGAATCGTAAGAGCCAGATCCGAGGGCCGAAACTCATACGGCGCAGACTGGCCCGCTTTTACGATTCCCGATTCCCGAATCTCCATTCCCCGCCGCAGTTACAATAGCCGGCTCCTCAGCCAACACATCCTGCGGCCTTGAAGAAGTCCGATTTCAACTATTCGCTGCCCGACGAGCTGATCGCCCAGGCGCCGTTGGCCGAGCGCGCGGCCAGCCGCTTGCTGGTGGTGCCGCCGTCGCCGCAGGCGCTGGTCGACCGGCAGGTGCGCGATCTGCCCGAGTTGCTGCAGCCGGGCGATCTGCTGATCTTCAACGATACCCGTGTGATCCCGGCGCGGCTGTTCGGGCAGAAGGCCAGCGGCGGGCGGGTGGAAATCCTGATCGAGCGCCTGCTGGGCGAGCGGCAGGCGCGCGTGCAGATCGGCGCCAGCAAGTCGCCCAAGGCCGGCAGCTGGATCGCGCTGGATGCCGGCGGCCAGGCCGAGGTGCTGGGCCGCGACGGCGAGTTCTACCTGCTGCGCTTCGAGATCCCCACTCCGCTGGAGCACTGGCTGCTGGAGGCCGGGCGCCTGCCGCTGCCGCCGTACATCCGCCGCGAGCCGGGGGTGGAAGACCGCGAGCGCTACCAGACCGTGTTCGCGCGCGAAGTGGGCGCAGTGGCCGCGCCCACCGCCGGGCTGCATTTCGACGAGGCGCTGCTGGCACGGCTGCGCGAGCGCGGGGTGGAGTTCGGCCATGTCACCCTGCACGTAGGCGCCGGCACCTTCCAGCCGGTGCGCGTGGACGCGCTGGATCAGCACGTGATGCACACCGAATGGCTCAACGTCGGCGCCGCGCTGGTCGAGCAGGTGCGGCGCGCGCGCGCGCGTGGCGGGCGCGTCATCGCGGTGGGAACCACGGTGGTGCGCTCGCTGGAAAGCGCCTGGCGCATCACCGATGCCGCGCCCGAGGGCGAGTTGCTGCCGTTTGCCGGCGAAACCCAGATCTTCATCCTGCCCGGCTACCGCATCCGCAGCGTCGACGCGATGGTCACCAACTTCCATCTGCCCGAAAGCACGCTGCTGATGATGGTCTCGGCCTTTGCCGGCCGCGAGCGCATCTTCGCCGCCTACCAACACGCCATCGAACAGCGCTATCGCTTCTTTTCGTATGGCGATGCGATGCTGTTGTGGAGCAGGGATTGGGGATTCGGGAGTGGGGAATCGTAAGTCGGCATCCGCCGAACGATCAGCCACCTGCCAACCGCTTCTCCGATTCCCCAATCCCGATTCCCCAATCCCGGCCCCTCCATGTCCCGACTCCAGTTCCAGCTCCAAGCCACCGACGGCCATGCCCGCCGTGGGCGCCTGACCTTTCCGCGCGGCACCGTCGAGACGCCGGCGTTCATGCCGGTGGGCACCTATGGCTCGGTCAAGGGCATCCTGCCCGAGCAGATCCGCGCGCTGGGTGCGGAGATCATCCTGGGCAATACCTTCCACCTGTATCTGCGCCCGGGCCTGGAGGTGATCGGCGACCACGGCGGGCTGCACGGGTTCGCGCGCTGGGACGGGCCGATCCTCACCGATTCGGGCGGGTTCCAGGTGTTTTCGCTGGCCCATCGCCGCAAGATCACCGAGCAGGGCGTCACCTTTGCCTCGCCGACCGACGGTGCGCGGGTATTCCTGGGCCCGGAAGAGAGCATGCAGATCCAGAAGGTGCTCGATTCGGACATCGTGATGATCTTCGACGAATGCACGCCGTACCCGGCCACCGAGGAGGTGGCGCGGCGCTCGATGGAGCTGAGCCTGCGCTGGGCGCAGCGTTCGCGGCAGGCGCATGACGGGTTGGGCAACGATGCGGCGCTGTTCGGCATCGTGCAGGGCGGGGTGCATCCGGACCTGCGCAGCCGCTCGCTGGACGGGCTGCAGGGTATCGGTTTCGACGGTTACGCCATCGGCGGGCTGGCGGTGGGCGAGCCGGAGCACGAGCGCAATGCGATGCTGGAACACCTGCATCCGCGCCTGCCGGCCGAGCGCCCGCGCTACCTGATGGGCGTGGGCCGGCCCGAAGACCTGGTCGAAGGCGTGGCGCGTGGCGTGGACATGTTCGACTGCGTGATGCCCACCCGCAACGCGCGCAACGGGCATTACTTCACCTCCTTCGGTACCGTGCGCATCCGCAACGCCAGGTACGAGCGCGACCTGGACACCATCGAGCCGGGCTGCGGCTGCCATGCCTGCAGCAGCGGCTACACGCGTTCGTATCTGCGCCACCTGGACCGCTGCAACGAGATGCTGGCGCCGATGCTTGGCACCCTGCACAACCTCTGGTACTACGAGAAGCTGATGGCCGACCTGCGCGCGGCCATCGCAGCGGGAACCTTTGCGCAGTTCCGGCGGTCCTTCTATGCGGCACGCGGCGCCACCACGCCGCCGTTGCCGGGGGAAACCAGCTGAGGCCGGCCGTCCGCGCCCCGCGCGGACGGTTTGGAACCTGCATGGCATAATTCCCGGCTGTTCCGCTCCGGCGGTACCTGAATAGCGAGCGGGCCGCTTGGCGCGCTGGCACCAAAACTAGGACGCACTGAATGAATCTGCTCGATTTCCTGATCCCCGTCGCCCAGGCGCAGGCCACTGGCGGCGCGCCGGCGCCCGGCCCGATGGGAAGCCTGTCCACCTTCGCGCTGCCGATCATCCTGATCGCGGTCATGTATTTCCTGATGATCCGCCCGCAGATGAAGCGCCAGAAGGAGCACAAGTCGCTGCTGGACAAGCTGGCGCGCGGCGATGAAGTCATCACCTCCGGCGGCGTGGCGGGCGTGATCACCGACATCGGCGACAACTTCATCACCGTGGAAGTGGCCGACAACGTGCGCATCCGCGTGCAGAAGAGTGCCGTGGGCCACGTGCTGCCCAAGGGCACGCTGAAGTCTGCCAACTAAGCGGCAACCAACCTGCTGCGCCCACTGTCAGGTGGGCGCAGTCGGTGCCGTGAACCGGCGCGCATCGCTCCGCTCCGCGCACCGCCGCATCCACCTGACGACCGCTGGCGTCATTGTGTTGGCCGCTGGAAGTCGTTTTCACTGCTAGGCGCGTCGCCGGGATGGTGTCGCGCGGGACTGTCGCAATGCTCGAATTTCCTCGCTGGAAGTATTTCCTGATCCTGCTGGTGCTGGCGGTCAGCGCGTTGTACGCGCTGCCCAACATCTACCAGAAGGACCCGTCCGTGCAGATCACCGCCAGCCGCGGTGCCCAGCTCGACGACGCCTTGCGCAGCCGCATCGACGCCGACCTCAAGGCCGCCGGCATCACGCCGAAGGCCGTCACCAAGGAGGGCGACAGCCTGATGGTGCGCCTGCCCAGCCTGCAGGCACAGACCCGCGCCAACGACGTGCTGCGCCAGCAACTGGGCGAGAACTACACGGTGGCGCTGAATCTGGCCTCGACCGTGCCGGACTGGCTGGCCAAGCTGGGCGGCCGGCCGATGGTGCTGGGCCTGGACCTGGTCGGCGGCGTGCACTTCGCCATGCAGGTGGACCAGAAGGCCGCGCTGGAAAAGCGCCTGGACGGCTTTGCCGAAGACATCCGCACCACGCTGCGCGATGGCCGTATCGCCTATCGCTCGGTCGAGCGTCGCGGCGACAACAGCATCCAGGTCAGCCTGAGCGAAGGCGCCAGCGTCGACGCCGCGCGCACCGCGCTGGCCAAGTCGCAGCCGACGCTGACCTATGACGTCAGCGGCCAGAACATCTCGGTGAAGGTGCCCGAGGTCGAGCTCAAGCAGATCGCCAGCGGCGCGATCGAGCAGAACCTCACCACCTTGCGCAACCGTGTCAACGCGCTGGGCGTGTCCGAACCGACCATCCAGCGCCAGGGCGAGGACCGCATCGTGGTCGAACTGCCCGGCCTGCAGGACACCGCCGAGGCCAAGCGCCTGATCGGTGCCACCGCCTCGCTGGAATTCCGTGCGGTGGTCGAAGGCAATGCCGAGGACGCGGTGCGCAGCGGCAGCATCCCGCCGGAAGCCAAGGTCTACCGCGTGCGCGATACCGGCGCGCCGGTGCTGCTGAACAAGCGCGCGCTGGTGACCGGCGACCAGATGGTCAGCGCCAGCGTCAGCACCGACCAGAACGGCATGCCGGCGGTGGCGGTGACGCTCAACAACGTCGCCGGCCAGCGCATGCTCGACTACACCAGCGCCAACGTCGGCAAGTTGATGTCGGTGGTCTACATCGAGCGCATCCCCACCGTGACCATGGTCGACGGCAAGGAAGTGCGCAGCGTTCGGGTCAAGGAAGAAGCCTTGTCGCCGACCCGCATTGCCGGCGTGTTCGGCAAGAACTTCCAGACCACCGGTCTGGAGAAGACCGAGGCCGAAAACCTGGCCAAGCTGCTGAAATCCGGCTCGCTGGCCGCGCCGATGGATTTCGTCGAGGAATACGTGATCGGCCCCAGCCTGGGTGCGGAGAACGTGGAGCGCGGCGTCACCGCAGTGATCTACTCGTTCCTGTTCACGCTGGTGTTCTTCACCGTCTACTACCGCGTGTTCGGCGCGATCACCTCGGTGGCGCTGCTGTTCAACCTGCTGATCGTGGTGGCGGTGATGTCCTTGTTCGGTGCCACCATGACGCTGCCGGGCTTTGCCGGTCTTGCCCTATCGGTGGGCCTGTCGGTGGACGCCAACGTGCTGATCAACGAGCGTATCCGCGAGGAGCTGCGCCTGGGCGTGCCGGCCAAATCGGCGATTGCCGCCGGTTACGAAAAGGCCGGCGGCACCATCCTGGACGCCAACCTCACCGGCCTGATCGTGGCGGTGGCCCTGTACGCGTTCGGCACCGGCCCGTTGAAGGGCTTCGCGCTGACCATGATGATCGGTATCTTCGCCTCGATGTTCACCGCGATCACCGTGTCGCGTGCGCTGGCGGTGCTGATCTACGGCCGCCGCAAGAAGCTGAAGACCGTCGCTATTTAATGCGAGTCCCTCGCAAGAGCCCGCACATCCATGTGCGGACTTTTTAGGAAGATCTTTCAATGAAAATTTTTCCGCTTCATCTGATCCCGAACGACACCAGGATCGACTTCATGCGCCTGCGCAAGCCGGTGCTGATCCTGATGCTGGTGATCGCGGTGGCCTCGGTCGGCGTCATCGTCGGCAAGGGCTTCAACTACGCGCTGGAATTCACCGGCGGCACGCTGGTGCAGACCTCGTTCCAGAAGACCGTGGACGTGGACCAGGTGCGCGAGCAGCTGGCTAAGGCCGGCTTCGAGAACGCCCAGGTGCAGAACGCACGTGGCGGCAACGAAGTGATGATCCGCCTGCAGGCGCGCGAGCAGCACAACAACCGCGACGATGCCGCTAGCACCGTGGCCGAAGAAGTGCGCAAGGCCGTCAGCACCGAGCAGAACCCCGCCACCGTGCAGCCGGGCGAATTCGTCGGCCCGCAGGTCGGCAAGGACCTGGCCTTGAACGGCGTGTACGCCACGGTGTTCATGCTGGTGGGCTTTCTGATCTACATCGCCTTCCGCTTCGAGTGGAAGTTCGCGGTTGTCGCCAGCCTGACCGCCTTGTTCGACCTGCTGGTCACGGTGGCCTTCGTGTCGCTGACCGGCCGCGAGTTCGACCTGACCGTGCTGGCCGGCCTGTTGTCGGTGATGGGCTTTGCGATCAACGACATCATCGTGGTGTTCGACCGCGTGCGCGAGAACTTCCGCGCGCTGCGCGTGGAACCGCTGGAAGTGCTGAACCGCTCGATCAACCAGACGCTCTCGCGCACGGTGATCACCGCGGTGATGTTCTTCCTGTCGGCGCTGGCGCTGTACATCTACGGCGGCGAGTCGATGGAAGGCCTGGCCGAAACGCACATGATTGGCGCGGTGATCGTGGTGATCTCCTCGGTGATCGTGGCAGTGCCGATGCTGAGCATCGGGCCGTTTGCGGTGACCAAGCAGGATCTGCTGCCCAAGGCCAAGGACGTGGAGGCGCTGGCGCGTCGTCCTTGATCGGTTCGCAAAAGGTGTGACGAAAAAACCGCGCATTGCGCGGTTTTTTCGTTCTGGCGGTGTACGTCGTGAGTGTACGGTTTTGCATTGTGACGCCGCTACGCGAGATCGTGAATATTAGGGATTAGGGATTTCGTCGCGTACGTGATGCTGATCGATACGCAATACGTTGCGGTAGAGCCACTGGCCAGGATGAAGCGCCGTATCCAACCGAGATCCGCCTGTCGGTGCGCAGGTTGTAGTACCGAACGCGCAAGCGGCCGCGCACTTGATCGAGCAACCGCGTCGGCGGACGTGCTGTTACACCATTGTTTTGGGGGGGTATTTCATACGCCTGCGTTCTTGCTGGATAACACTCCAAGCGTCTGCATGGTCGAGGCCGCTCTCCATCGTGCTACCCCGTGACCCCGACTAGGATCTCACCCATTCACAAGACGCCCGCGGTCGAAGATACTCGGCGCAACACCGCATTTCGGCGGTCCAATAGTTGTTAGGGGGCAGTGACAGTTTATGGATTGGCGCCACGTTCTATTTGCCGCAGAACAAGGCATACCAGGACTCATCGGGCTCACCGCTATCCTCCCGGTTTTTGCTCTCGCTGCAACACCAAACGGTAAGCTCAAGGCGTCAGCTGCAAGCCTTTCTGCTTTCCTTGTTTTTGCGGCCTCGTGTCTTCTGGCAGGCATTCCCGGCATTGAATCATCGCAACCCGCTATGTATTTCCCAGTAGCTGGGCTCGTCGTAACAGTCGCCCTAGTTGCCCCTTCGGTCTTGGCCCTTCGGTGGCGCTGGGTGGGCGTGCTGCACCTGCTTACAGTCTCAGCGTCTGCATACCTATGGTTCGTCGGCACCTTGGCGATCAGTCATGACGCCACGTAGGCTGCCCCCTAACAATTCAAGCCGAACCGCGCTTCGCGGGTCGGCTTAACTCAGGCGTTAGGCCCCATGATCATTTCCTTTCGAAGTCCAACATTCTTCGCCTCGGAGGATGAGGATCGGTTTTTTGGTTGGCTGTACTCGCTACCCGAATACAAAGACGTTCGCGGCAGGCTAAGTACTTTAGATTTGGAGCTAACCTATCCGGTGAGTGCTGGCTCCGTCCGGCAACTGTTGGTGGTCTTTCATCGTTGGTGCATTGACCCAACCCCATTGCTTCCTCTGCGGTCGCCTGAGACAGATATGTTCGTCCTTTGGGATACTTCCCTGCGAGAGGCCTCAGTCGGGGGCTAACAATTCATTCAAGCCGAAGCCGCTTCGCAACTCGGCTTAATCAGGCGTTACGGCTCAATGATCGATTCGCGCCCACTGTCACAATTGGCGGAGGCAGCCTGGGCTCTCCTAGCCGGTCAAATCACGAACGATGAATTTGAGCGGCGCGTGCCTCACTCAAGCGATCCGGCAGTCCGCGAGATCTATGCCAAAGGCTTTTGGCCTCAATACAGCGATCTAAAGGAGCATCGCTTGATCGGGCAGGACAAGTTGCTGGATGAGGAGCGCGAGTTTGCCGTACGCTGCATCCTGTTCTTAAAATCTGACCTTCCCTGTTGCTGGCCTACCCACTCGCAGCCGGAGGCATTCGGACGTTTCCTTGCCAACCTCCTAACGCTCGGCGCTTCAGGCCGGGGCGCGCGCAAACGCTTAAAGGCCATGGGGGATACAAGTGCTTGGCCCTTCCGCACTCACTCGGAGTACCTCGCCGTCATGGGTTGGCCTCCTTACCTCTTCGGGTTGGGCCCTAACAATTCATTCAAGCCGAAGCTGCTTCGCGGCTCGGCTTAATTCAGGCGCTAGGCATTGGTGGGTCATTACAGCTTCGACATCCGCTGTCGCGTGCTCTTACGTGTCCAGTGACTGGCCTGAGCGCGACCGGGTGGACCGATAAAGCCTCATTACGTGCGGTCGCGCGTCTACGCAGGTCATCGAACTCCGTCGGCTACCGGCAAATGCCTAGGCCAACCGAGTCGGCGCAATGCGTTGCACTGCAGTCAGATGCAACGCACCCGCCACTCACTTCAGGCGCTGGTGCCCGCCAATGATGCGCGCAACGCGCGCAGCTTCTCTACGGGTCACAAATTCCAGTCGATCCGCATGCCCGCAATCAGCGCGTTCTTCAGATCGTTGCTGCGCGTCGGCTCGTTGAACTGGTCGGGGTTGATTACGTAATGCAGGTTCGGCGCGATGCGCAGGCGCTTGGTGACCTGGATGCCGTAGCTGAGCTCCATCATGATCTGGTTGTCGGCCGGGGTGCCGGTGCCGCCGGCAGAGGCGCGGGCCAGGCGCAGGTTTTCGATGGCTTCGTCGCTGTACTTCTGCTGGGTGATCACAAACGCAATGTTGTCCTGCGGGCGACTGGCGAAGGTGCCTTTCTGCACCAGGCCCAGTTGCACGAAGTGGTCCTCGATCGCCTGGCCGCCGGTGCTCTTGAGGATGGCGCCGAACACGGTCAGGCCGCGGGCGCCGGACGGATCCGGGTTGGTGACCTGTTGTTCGAAGCGGGCGAACAGGCCCGAGCGGCCCTGCTTGTTCTCGTAGCCCAGGCCGCTGAGCACGGCCGGGTTGCCGTTGCGGTCGCGCAGCGGGTCGGTGTAGTCGGAGTTGTCCTGCCAGCCGCCCAGTTCGTACATCGCGGCCATGCTGCCGTCGCCGCCCTTGTTCTTGTAGCCGATGGCGTAAGGCACCACGACGCCGGTGGTGTCGTCGGTGCTCCACTTCAGGCCGTGCTGGCCGTCCTGGGCCTGCACCGGGTTCACCTCGTAGGCGCCCACATGCACGTAGACCTTGGGCGTGACCCAGGCGGTGGCATGCGCGGCCCAGCTGGACACCGGCCAGTAGGTGAAGTTGCTGGTGCGGAACACGAAGGTGGGATTGCCGCAGGCCGAGTTGCCCTGGAAGTACTGGCACAGGTCAGAGCCGAGGAAATGGATGTTGGCCACGCTGCGGCCGGCTTCCAGTTCCAGGCGGTCGTTGAAGAGTTTCTGCAGCAGGGTGAAGTTGGCCAGGCGCGTGCCCTGGCCGCCGTAGATTTCCTGCACCGAGGTGCTGTTGCCGATGCTGCTGTTGGCCAGGTTGGTGCCGTGGCGGTTGGTGACATACAGCTTGACCGTGGCGCCGCCCCAGCCGAACAGGCGGTCCATGTCGACGTCGGTACCGACCATCAGCTGGCCGGCATAGGCATCGCCGTTCTTGCGGCCGCCATCGATCATCGAGGCGGCTTCGCCGGTGTAACCCAGCTTGAGCTTGAAAGCATCGGCGGCATCCTGCGCGTGGGCGAGCGGGGTCAGCGCCAGTGCCAGCGACAGGCACAGCAGGCGGGGACGGGCATGGCGGGGGGCGAGGACGGTCATGGCAGGACTCCGAACGAAGGAAGGCGTGGCCGAGGTGGCGAACGCGACAGCTAGGGGATGGGCAAGCCGCCGGCCGCGCACGAAGGTGCGCAGCGCAGCGGTGAAACCAGTCAGGGGTGGAGTGGGGCGGCGATCAGGCGTAGCGCATGCGCGGGCGCCACGCGGCAATGGCGAGGTGGCCGACCGTCAGGCGACCACGTCGGCCACCGGCTTCTTGAGCAGGCGCAGCGCCACCGCAGTGACCACCACGCCGACCACCAGGGCCAGCACGTAATTGAGCAGGTGGGTCACCGCGTTGGGGATCAGCAGCACGAAGATGCCGCCATGCGGTGCCTTCAACTCGGCACCGGCGGTCATCGAGATCGCGCCGGCCACGGCCGAGCCGATCACCAGCGCCGGGATGGTGCGCAGCGGGTCGCGCGCGGCATACGGGATGGCGCCTTCGGTGACGAAGGCCAGCCCGAGCACGCCGGCGGCCGTGGCCGAGCCGCGCTCCTCCACGGTGAAACGGTTGCGGAACACCCAGGTGGCCAGCGCGATGCCCAGCGGAGGGGTCATGCCGGCCACCATGGCGGCGGCCATCGGGGTATAGACCTGGCTGGCGATCAGGCCAGTCGAAAAAGCGTAGGCGGCCTTGTTGACCGGCCCGCCCATGTCGAAGGCCATCATGCCGCCAAGCAACAGGCCCAGCAGCAGCGCGCTGCTGCCCTGCATGCCGCGCAGCCAGGCGGTGAGCCAGGCCAGCAGGTCGGCCACCGGTTGGCCGAACACGTACATCATCGCCAGGCCGACCAGCAGCGTGCCCAGCACCGGCAGGATCAGCACCGGCTTGAGTCCTTCCAGGTTGCGCGGCAGGCGGATGTAGCGGTTGAGCGCGGCCACGCCATAGCCGGCGATGAAGCCGGCGATGATGCCGCCAAGGAAGCCGGCATTGAGGTTGGCGGCGACCAGGCCGCCGATCATGCCCGGCGCGATGCCGGGGCGGTCGGCGATGGAGTAGGCGATATAGCCGGCCAGCGCGGGCACCATCAGGGTGAAGCCGGCCTTGGCGCCGATCTGGAACAGCGACCAGGCCAGCGTGCCCTGGTGCGCATCGTCGCCGGCATAGATGCCGCCGAGCGCGAATGCCAAGGCGATCAGCAGGCCGCCGGCGGTGACGAAGGGCAGCATGAACGACACGCCGGTCATCAGGTGCTTGTAGGCGCCGGTGCGGCCGTTGCCCGTGTTTTCGGCCTTGGCGGCGCCTGCGACCGGCGCCGCGCCGCCGTGCACGCCAGCTTCGGCCAGCGCTTTCTGGATCAAGGCCGGGCCATCGTTGATCGCCGGCTTGGTGCCGCTCTTGAACAGGCGCTTGCCGCCGAAGCGGGCCAGGTCGACCTCGCGATCGGCGGCGATCAGCACCAGGTCGGCAGCGCGGATTTCATCGTCGGTCAGTGCGTCCTGCGCGCCCACCGAGCCCTGGGTTTCCACGCGGATCTGGTAGCCGAGCTTCTTGGCTGCCTGCTGCAGGCCCTCGGCGGCCATGAAGGTGTGCGCGATGCCGGTGGGGCAGGAGGTGATCGCGACGATGCGCTTGCTGCCGGCGCCTGCGCTTGCTGCGGCAGCCGATGCATTCGCGGCGGCCGGTGCGGCGAGCTGGTGCACTGCGGCGGTCGGGTCGTCGAGTACCGCGCCCAGGCTCAGGCGCAGCAGCTGCGCATCGCCGAAGCGGGCGGTGTCGGCATCGGCGTCGCCGATCACCAGCACCTGGGTGGCGCCGCTGGCCAGGTCGCCCGGCAGTGCGCCGAGCACACCCTGGTCGCTGCGGATCTCGATCGTCACGCTGCGCCCGGCGGCGGTGGCCGCGCGGCGCAGCGCTTCGGCCGCCAGGACGGCTTCGGTGCTGCGGTCGCCAGCGGCGATGACCACGATGGAAGAGGACATGCAAATCTCCTGCGTTGTTCGGTCGCCGGCGAGCGCCGGCGGGATACGTGGTGTCTTGCGCAAGACCCGGGCGCGTTGCGGTGGTGCTCCCACCGGGCGCGCCGCCGGCCTTGCTAGGAGAGCTGGTCGATGACGACCTCGCCGGTGAGCTTGCGTACCTGCTGCGGGTTCAGCCGGCGCGCATCGCCGCTTTCCAGCCGGCTGACCGAGAACGCCGTCGCCAGACGGGCGCACTGTTCCAGATCAGTGGAGTCGTCGAGCAGCGCGGCGGCCAGGCCGGCCACCATCGCGTCACCGGCGCCCACGCTGCTGCCCTGCGCCAGGCGCGGCGGACGCGCGATCAGGCGCTGGTCGCGCTGCACGAACAGGGCGCCCTCGGTGCCCATCGAAATGACCACCAGCTGGATGCCGCGGGCGATCAGTTCGTGCGCGGCGGCGCTGAGGGCGGCGCGGTCGGTTAGCGGGCGGCCGGTCCAGGCTTCCAGCTCGTGCCGGTTCGGCTTGACTGCGTAGGGCAGCGCCTGGCGTGCGGCACCGAGTGCGGCCACCAGCGGCGCGCCACTGGTGTCCAGCAGCACGCGCGCACCGGCGGCGCCGGCCTGGGCCTGGAGCTGCGCCCAGCTGTCGTCCGGCAGGCCGGCCGGCAGGCTGCCCGACAGCACCACCGGCAGGCCGGGCCGCAGCAGCGGGGCGAGGTGGTCGGCCACGCCCTGCAGATGCGGCTGGCCCAGGCGCAGGCCGGGCAGGTTGATGTCGGTGGTGTCGTTGCTGCGCGCCTCGACCAGCTTGAGGTTGGTACGGGTCTCGCCGGCCACGCGCTGGCAGTGATCGGTGATGCCGCGCTCGCGGAACAGCGCCTCGAACACGCCGGCATTGCCGGCCCCGAGCACGCCGAGTGCGGCGACCTGGCTGCCCCAGTCGGCCAGGCACGCGGCCACGTTGATGCCCTTGCCGCCGGCATCGTTGCGCACGCTGCTGGCGCGATGCACCGCGCCCGGTTGCAGGCTGTCGAGCTGGATGGTCTGGTCAATCGCCGGGTTCAGCGTGACGGTGATGGCGTGCAGGTTCATGCCTGGCCCTCGCGCTGCGCTTCCAGTGCGCGCACCTGCTCTGCGGTTTCGCAGTTCAATGCCTGCTCGACCAGCTGCTGCAGCGCGCTCAATGCGGTGCCGCGCAGGCGGGCCTTGACCGCCGGGATGTCGTTGGGCGTCATCGACAACTCCTGCACGCCCAGGCCGGCCAGCAGGCTGGCGCCGAACGGATCGCCGGCCAGGCCGCCGCACACGCCGACCCAGCGGTCGTGTTTGCGCGCACCTTCGATGGTGCTGCGGATCATGCGCAGCACCGCCGGGTGCAGGCTGTCGGCTTCGGCGGCCAGTTCCGGGTTCTGGCGGTCGATCGCCAGAACGTACTGGGTCAAATCATTGGTGCCGATCGAGAAGAAGTCCGCATGCCGCGCCAGCACGTCGGCCTGCGCGGCGGCGGCGGGCACTTCGATCATGATGCCGATCGGCACCTCGGGCGCGTCGAGTTCGCCGCGGAGGCGCGCGCAGATGGCGCGCAGGCTGATCAGCTCCGGCACCGAGGTGATCATCGGGAACATGATCGACAGCCGTGCCCCGTCCTTGGCGGCGCGGTACAGCGCCCGCAGCTGTGGTTCGAGCAGGTCCGGGCGACGCAGCAGCAGGCGCGCGCCGCGCACCCCCAGGAACGGGTTTTCCTCGTGCGGCAGTTCCAGATGCGCCACCTGCTTGTCGCCGCCGATGTCCAGCGCACGCACGATCAGCGGGCGGCCATCCAGCGCCTGCGCCATCGCCAGGTAGGTCTGGTACTGCTCGTCTTCGCTGGGGGTGGCGCCGCTTTCCAGGAACAGGAATTCGGTGCGCATCAGGCCGACGCCTTCGGCGCCCTGGGTCAGCGCCATGGCGACCTGGTCGGGCAGGTTGACGTTGGCGCCGATGTCGATGTGGTGGCCGTCGGTGGTTTCGGCGGGCAAGGCGCGCTGCGCGGCCTCGCGCTCGCGGATGGCCTGTTGCTCGGCGATATGCGTGCGCGCCGCGTCAAGGTCGAGTGCGGACGGGTTGATGTACAGCCGCCCGCTGCTGCCGTCGATGATGGCGGTGACGCCGTCTTCGATGTCCAGCAACTGGCCGCCGGCCGCGACCAGCGCCGGCAGGCCCAGCGTGCGCGACAGGATCGCGGTATGCGAGGTCGGCCCGCCTTGCGCGGTGGCCAGGCCGAGCACGCGTGCGATGTCCAGGTTGGCGGTGTCCGACGGCGACAGATCGCCGGCCAGCAGGATGCAGGGCTGCTCGGGCAGGTCGGTCAGGCCGGCGCCGGCGGCAGCCGGGTCGAGCTGGGCCAGCACGCGGCGGCCGACATCGCGCAGGTCGGCCGCGCGGCCGGCCAGCACCGGGTTGCCGAGTGCGGCCAGGCCCGAGGCGATCTGTTCCACCGCCTGGTGCCAGGACCACGCCACGCCGTGGCCTTCGACCATCAGCTGGCAGGTGCGGGTGATCAGGTCGGTGTCGTTGAGCAGTTCGGCCTGGGCCTTGAAGATCGCCGCGTCCGAGGCGCCGAGCCGGCGCTGGGTGTCGTCCTGGATCGCCGCCAGCTGCTGGCGGGTGCGGGTCAGCGCGTCGTGCAGCAGCGCGCCGCCATCGCCCAGACCCACCGGTTGATCGGCCACCTCGGTCTGCGCCGCGCGCAGCCGGTGCACGATGCCGATCGCCACGCCCGGGCTGGCGCCGATGCCGACGATGGCCGGCTGCGCCTGCGGCGGCGTCCAGCCGACCACCGGGGCGGCGCGGCGTTGCGCGGCACGCTCGGCATCGGCCTTTTCCTGCGCG
This sequence comes from Xanthomonas sp. CPBF 426, assembly GCF_903989465.1. Classification (NCBI taxonomy): domain Bacteria; kingdom Pseudomonadati; phylum Pseudomonadota; class Gammaproteobacteria; order Lysobacterales; family Lysobacteraceae; genus Xanthomonas; species Xanthomonas sp. CPBF 426. The sequence continues at coordinate 2,783,514 of NZ_LR861805.1, read as the reverse complement.
GTCAGGCTGTCCATCACTGCGCGCAGGCGCTTGAGCAGCGCACCCGCATCAGTGCCTTCGGCCGAAACGGTGATGCTGTCGCCGGCACGCAGGCCCAACTGCAGCAGGCCGACCAGGCTCTTGGCATCGGCGGCCTGGTCGCCGGCGCGCACCTGGGCGCGCGCCGAGAAACCGCGCGCGGTCTCGGCCCAGCGCGTGGCCGGGCGGGCGTGCAGGCCGCTGGGGTAGACGATGGTCCATTCGAAGGATTCGGCCAGATCGGTGGCCGGCGCGGCGCTGCTGTCGGGTGCGCGGTCGCCGGTCAAGGCCGCCACGATCACGCCGGGGTCGTCGGTGGTGAACAGCGCTTCCAGCTGGGCCGGGTCCTGGATCAGGCGGGTCAGCCGGCGCAGCAAGGTGATGTGGGTATCGGACTGGGCGGCGATGCCGACCACCAGCCGGGTGGTCTGGCCCGGGTTCCACTCCACGCCCTCGGGCAACTGCAGCACCGCGATGCCGTCGCGGCGCACCAGGTGGCGGTCTTCGCCAACGCCGTGCGGGATCGCCAGGCCATGGCCCAGGAAGGTGTTCGCCAGGCCTTCGCGGCGCCGCATGCTGGCGTCATAGCCCGGCGCCACGCAGCCGGCGGCGACCAGCAACTGGGCAGCCTGTGCGATGGCGTCGTCCTTGTCGCGGGCATGCGCACGCAGACGCACGAGTTCGGGGGTGACGGGGGCGGCTGGCGACGGAGAGGACAAGACGGACTCCGGGATGGGAACGGGCTGGGCAGTATAGTGGGAACGTTCCCACGTTCCAGGTCAATGTGCGCTGCACAAAAATGGTGTAGTGCTTTCGGGTTAGCATCGGATCAGGCACCGCACCTGGCTGCAGGTGCGCAAATGGAGCGGGAACGGTCCCAGTGAGTATCAGCATCAACGACGTGGCCCGCGTGGCCGGAGTTTCCAAATCGACGGTCTCGCGCGCGCTGGGCACTGGCCCGGTCAGCGAGGAAGTACGGGCTAAGGTCGAGGCGGCGGTGCGCCAGACCGGCTACCGGCCCAACCTGATGGCGCGACGCCTGCGCTCCCAGCAGTCCGGCATCCTGGGGGTGATCGTTGCCGACATCCGCAACCCGTACTTCACCGCGCTGATCCGCGCGGTGGAGGAGGTGGCCTACCGTGCCGGCATGCGCGTGACCCTGTGTAACACCGACGAAGACCCCGAGCGCGAGGCGCTGTACCTGCAATTGATGCAGGAAGAACGCATCACCGGGCTGATCTTCGCGCCAACCCGCAGCACGGTCGGGCGCATGCACGAGCTGGTGCTGGACTACCCGACCGTGCTGGTAGACCGCGCCGGCCCCGGCAGCCGCTACGACAGCGTGGTGCTGGACAACGCCGCGGCCATGGGCGAGCTGGTCGCGCATCTGCAGGCGCAGGGGTATCGGCGCATCGGCGGGCTGTTCGGCACCAGTACCACCGCGACCGAGCGTCGCAACGGCTATCTGGCCGCGATGCGCGCGCCCGGGCTGACGCCGGCCTACCGCGAAGTGGCGCCCACCGCTGAAGCGGCGATTGCCGAAGTCGGCCAATGGCTGGCCGGTGCAGACCGGCCCGAGGCCATTGTCACCAGTAACAGCCTGCTGTTGATGGGCGCGCTCAAGGCCGCCCGCACCGCGGGTCTGCGCCTGCCCGACGACCTGGCCCTGGCCGGCTTCGACAACGAGCGCTGGACCGACCTGGTCGAGCCCGGCATTACCGTGGTCGAGCAGCCGGTCGAGGACATGGGCCGCGCAGCGATGTCGCTGCTGCTGGAACGCCTGGGCAACCCGCAGCTGCCGATCCGCCGCATGGTGATGACCGGCCGCTGCGTGGTGCGCGGCTCCACCGGCCCCCGCACCCCACCGTAGGAGCGCACCCGGGCGCGACTGGCGTTACCGGTAGAGCCCATCGCGCCCAGGGGCGCTCCTACAACGGCGTGGCGGGTGTTGCGGATCGCGTAGTGCAGGTCTTGCCCGAGCACGGCATGTCACCAATCCCCTCACCGTAGGAGCGCACCCGGGCGCGACGGGCGTCGCCGGTCATGCACGTCGCGCCCGGGTGCGCTCCTACGAGCTATCACTGTTGCGCAACCCAAAAAAAAGCCCCGGCAGTGCCGGGGCTTTTCGTTCTACGCGATGTCCCAGATCAACGATCCGGACGATGGCTTCCGGCGTCGCCCTGTGCCGCGAGGTAGTCCTTGGACTGTTCGTCCAGCTTGTCGCCCAGCATGCGGCGCACCACCACGAAGAACAGCGGGATGAAGATCACGCCGAGCACGGTGGCGAACACCATGCCGCCGATCACGCCGGTACCGATGGAGTGACGCGAGTTGGCGCCGGCACCGGTGGAGATGGCCAGCGGCAGCACGCCCAGGATGAAGGCGAACGAGGTCATCAGGATCGGGCGGAAGCGCAGGTGTGCCGCTTCCAGCGTCGCCTCGCGCAGCGTCTTGCCTGCCGCACGCTGTTCCACCGCGAACTCCACGATCAGGATCGCGTTCTTCGCCGCCAGGCCGATCACGGTGATCATGCCGATCTTGAAGTACAGATCGTTCGGCAGCCCACGCAGCATCGAGAAGGTGATCGCACCCAGCACACCGATCGGCACCACCATCAGCACCGCCACCGGAATCGACCAGCTCTCGTAGAGGGCGGCCAGGCACAGGAACACCACCACCACCGACAACGCCAGCAACAGCGTGGCCGCATTACCGGCGATGATTTCCTGGTACGACATGCCGCTCCAGTCGAAGCCGAAGCCCGGCGGCAGATCGTTGTTGACGATCTCTTCCATCGCCGTCATCGCCTGGCCGGAGCTACCACCCGGCGCCGGGTTGCCGACGATGTTCACCGCCGAATAGCCGTTGTAGCGGTTCAACGCCGGCGAGGCGAAGGTCCAATCGGCCTTGACCACATTGCTCAGCGGAATCATTCCCGGCTGCCCATCGGCACCGACTGCTGTCGCACTGGGGCTGAAGAAGCTACGCAGCGACTCGGGGCCGGTGCGGAACTGGTCGTCGGCACGGATGTTGACGCGCTTGATGCGGCCTTCGGAGAAGTAGTCGTTGATGTACACAGGCGCCAGCATCAGCTGGATCGAGCTGTAGATATCGCTGACGTCCAGGCCCATCGACTGCGCCTGCACACGGTCCACGGACAGCTGCAGCTGTGGTGCGTCTTCCAGGCCGTTCGGGCGCACGCCCACCATGGTGTCCTGCCTTTCCGCAGCCTTGCCCAGCACGATGTTGCGCGCCTGGGTCAAGGCTTGCTGGCCGGCGCCGGAGCGGTCCTGCAGCCACATGTCGAAGCCGCCGAACTGGCCCAGGCCCTGCACGGTGGGCAGGTTGACCACGAAGATCTGCGCGCCCTTGATGCCGTAGAAGGCACCGTTGAGCTGCTGGATCAACTGTTCGGCAGTGACGTCGCGCTCTTCCCACGGCTTGAGCCGGATGAAGCCCATGCCGACGTTTTCGCCCGAGCCCAGGAAGCTGAAGCCGGCGATCTGCAGCATGCCTTCCACGGCCGGCTGCTTCTCCAGCACCGCACGCATCTGCGCGAACGCCTCGTTGGTGCGGATCTTGGTCGCGCCCGGCGGCAGCTGCACGATGGCCACCGCAAAGCCCTGGTCTTCTTCCGGCAGGAAGCTGCCCGGCATGCGGGTGAACAGGAAGCCGCACAGCACCACCAGCACCACGAACACGATCATCCACGGCGGCGAGCGCTTGAGGGTGTGGCCGACCACGCCGACATAGCGATGCGCCAGCTTGTCGTAGTACTTGTCGAAGGTGCGGTAGATCCAGTTCTTCTTGGTCGAGTGGGTGGACTTGAGGAACGCGCCGCACAGCGCCGGGGTGAAGCTCAACGCCAGGAACGCGGAGAACCCCATCGACATGGCGATGGTCAGCGCGAACTGCTTGTAGATCGCGCCCGAGGCGCCGGGTTGCAGCGAGGAGGGGATGAACACCGCCGCCAGCACCACGGTGATGGCCACCACCGCGCCGGTGATCTGGGTCATCGCCTTCTGCGTGGCCGCCTTCGGCTCCAGGTGCTCCTCGCTCATGATGCGTTCGACGTTCTCGATCACCACGATCGCGTCGTCGACCACGATGCCGATCGCCAGCACCATCGCAAACAGCGTCAGCTGGTTGATGGTGAAGCCGATCATGTACATGCCGAAGAACGTGCCCAGCAGCGCGACCGGAATCACCAGCGTGGGAATCACGGTGGCGCGGAAGTTCTGCAGGAACAGCAGCATCACCAGGAACACCAGCACGATGGCTTCCACCAGCGTGTGGATCACTTCCTCGATGGAGATGCGCACGAAGGTGGTCGATTCGTACGGCGCAAACCAGGTCACGCCCTGCGGGAAGGTCGGCTGCAGTTCGTCGAGCTTGGCACCGACCGCCTCGGACACGTTCAGGGCGTTGGCGCCCGGCAGCAGCTGGATACCGAAGGCGCCGGTGGGCTTGCCGTTGTACTGGGTGTCGAAGCCGTAGTTGCTCGGCCCCACGGTGACCCGCGCGACATCCTTCAAGCGCACCGTGGCACCGTTGTTGTCGGTGCGCAGGATGATGTTCTCGAACTGTTCCGGCGAGCTGAAGCGGCCCTCGGCCGACACGGTGGCGGTGAAGCTGATGCCTTCCGGAGTCGGGTCGGCGCCCACCGAACCGGCAGCGAACTGCACGTTCTGGTTACGCACCGCGGTCAGCACCTGGGTCGCCGACAGGTTGTAGCCCTGCAGCTTCTCCGGGTTCAGCCAGATGTTCATCGCGTATTCGGCGCCGAACTGGTTGGTGCTGCCCACGCCGGGCACGCGCGAGATCTGCTCGAGCACGCGCGAGCCGACGATGTCGTTGAGCGCGTCGCGGTTGATCGACGGGTTGTCCGAGCGCAGCGCGGCCACCATCAGGAAGCCGGCGTTGGCCTTGGCCACCACCACACCCTGCTGGGTGACTTCCGAGGGCAGACGCGGCGTGGCCAGCGACACCTTGTTCTGCACCTGCACCTGGGCGATATCCGCGTCGGTGCCGGTTTCGAAGGTCAGCGTGATGGTCACGCGGCCGTTGGCGGCCGAGGACGAGTTGAAGTACAGCAGGTGATCGATACCGGTGAGCTGCTGCTCGATGACCTGGGTCACCGCTTTTTCGGCGGTATCGGCGCTGGCGCCGGGGAAGTTGGCGGTGACGGTGACCTGCGGCGGGGCGATCGTGGGGTACGACTCGATACCCAGATTCAGGATCGAGATCACGCCCGCAAGCGAGATCAGGATCGCCACCACCCAGGCAAAGACAGGGTGTTCGATAAAAAACTTAGGCATGTCCGGGTTCCGTTACTGCTGCTTGGACTGGGATTCGGCCGGCTGCGCCGCAGCGTCTGGCTTGGACTGTTCCTGCGCGGCCGGTGCCGCCGCGTCGGCCTTGTCGGCTGCCGGTGCGGCCTGTGCGTTGCCACCCTGGGCGGCGGGAGCCGCGCCCGGTGCACCCGGCTGGCCGCCCTGCGCCGGCTTGTTCGGATCCCACGGCACGCCCTTGGCCGGCTGGCCTTCCTTGGCCTTCTGCACGCCATCGACGATCACCTGATCGCCCGGGGTCACGCCACCGGTGACGATCCACTGACCTTTCTGCTGGCCGTCGACGGTGAGATTCTTGCGCACCACCTTGCCGTCCTTGCCCAGCACCAGCGCGTAGGCGCCGGTGGCATCGCGCTGCACGGCCTGCTGCGGCATCAGGTAGGCGTTGTTGCGCTGGCCCAGGCTGGCCTTGAAGGTCACGAACGCGCCCGGCAGCAGTGCCTGTTCCGGGTTGGGCAGGGTCGCGCGCAGCGACACCGCACCGGTGCTCGGGTCCACCGTCACCGCCGACACGTCCAGCGTACCCGGGTGCGGGTACTGCGTGCCGTTGCCCAGTTCCACGTTGATGGTGGACTTGCCATCGCCGCTGAGCTGCACGTTGCCGCTGCTCTGGGCCTGGCGCAGGGCGGCGAGCTCTTCGCTGCTCATCGCAAAGTTCACATACAGCGGGTCGATCTGGTCGACCGTGGTCAGCAGGGTGGCCTCACCCGAGCCGACCAGCGCACCTTCGGTCACGCGCTGGATGCCGGCGCGGCCGGTGATCGGCGAGGTGACGCTGGCAAAGCCGAGCTGGATGCGGGCGGACTCGACCTGGCCGCGTGCCTGCTGCACGTTGGCGCGGGAGGAGCGCTCGGTGGCTTCGGCGTTGTCGATGTCGGCCCGCGACACGTACTGCTGCGGGGCCAGGCTGCGCGCGCGCTTGGCGGCGACCTGGGCATTGGCGTAGGTCGCCTCGGCGGCGGCCAGCTGGCCCTGCGCCTGCAGCAGCGTGGCCTTCAGCGGTGCCGGGTCGATCTCGAACAGCGGCTGGCCTTCCTTGACGTCGGTGCCCTCGGTGTACAGGCGCTTGAGCACCACGCCGTCCACGCGTGCGCGCACGTCGGCCGAGCGGAATGCCGACAGGCGGCCGACCAGGTCGCGTTCCAGCGGCAGCGTCTGCGGCTTCATTTCCAGCACCGACACTTCCGGCGGCGGCGGCGCCTGCTGTTGTTCGGGCTTGCTGCAGGCAGCCAGCGCCAGGGTGATGGCACAGGCCAGGCCGAATGTGCGGAGCGGGGCGATCATCAGGAGGAACTCCGTTAGGGTCTTGAAGTGAGAAAGGAAAGCGGGGACAGCGAAGGCGTGGCAGCGACCGCGGCAAAGGCGCGCAGGAAAGTGTCGACAGCGAACTGCGCCCACTGCTGCCTGGCGGGGAGGCCGGCGCGGTGGGGTACCTGAAAGCGTTGCCGGTCGAAATCCAGACCGACGATCATGCTCAACAGCAGTTCGGCCATACAGTGCGGATCGTCATGGCGCAGCTGGCCGGCCTGCATCGCCTGTTCGAAGCGCTGCGCCAGGCGCTGCTGCATGCCGACGACCCCGTCCTGGAAGATCTGCTGCGACTGGTCGGGAAACCGGTGCGATTCGGCCTCCACCAATCGGCAGGTCTGTAGCACATCGGGCCGGTTCAGGCGGTCAAGATGGGCCAGCGCAAAGGCCAGCAGATCCTCGCGCAACTCGCCGGAGGCGGTGCCCAGCGGCACCGTGGCCAGATGCACGTGGTCCTGAAGGACATCGCGCAGCAGGTTTTCTTTACAACCGTAGTAACTATAGAGCGTCTGCTTGGAACAACCGGCACGCTCGGCCACGGCATCCATGCTCAGCCGCATGCCACGCTCGGCAAGCAGCGTATGCACAGCCGCATGGATGCGGCGATCGCAATCCGAGCGCCGGGAAGCACGGTGGGAACGGGGGGCCATGGCGGTAGACTATACCGTCCAGTTTAGTTTTTAAACAGGCTTGACGGTCGCAATTGTGTCTGCACAGCGCCTTGTGCGCCAAGCGCCGGGCCCGACTTTGCCGGTTGTGGCGGTCCGGCAGGCCGATGCGCGGCCGCCAATCGGCCGCCGCCCGAGGAATTACAGTCGGGTAGCGCTTGGATGCCGCCTCCGGGGCCGGCGCCGGCGCCGGGAATTTGCGCTATGCAGCAAGGCGCCTTCATCCGGCGCCGGTACAATTCAGGTTTTCCACCGAGCATCCCAGCGCTCTCATGACAGCCAAGAAAGCTGCTTCGAAATCGTCCACGACGTCGGTCACACCGGTCGCCGAACATGCCGTCCCCGTGCTTGCCACCGCGCCGCAGGCGGTCACCCTGGAGCCGGTCTTTGCCGCGTTGCGCAAGCGCTACCCGGCTGCCCGCCAGTCCGAGGTGCAGCTGTTTGCAGCCGACTTCTACCGGCGCATGGAAGAGGACGAGTTCCCCAACCACCCACCCGAGCAGTGGGCGGCCCTGGCGGCCGACATGCTGGAGTTTGCGCGCACGCGCAAGGCCGGCACGGTCAATGTGCGGGTGTTCAACCCGACCCTGAAGAGCCACGGCTACGAGTCGCCGCACACGCTGCTGCAGATCGTCAACGACGACATGCCGTTCCTGGTGGACTCGGTGAGCATGACGCTGTCGGACCTGGGCATCGGCGTGCACGTGCTCGGCCACCCGGTGCTGCGCATCGCGCGCGACAAGGCCGGCAAGCTGACCGCGGTGGGCGAGGGCAAGAGCGAATCGCTGATGGTGCTGGAGATCGACCGCCAGCCCGCCGACGACATGCCCAAGGTGGAAGCGGCCGTGCGCAAGGTGCTGGCCGAAGTGCGCGCGATCGTGCACGACTGGGCGTCGATGCGCGAAAAGATGGTGATGCTGGCCGATGACCTGGCCACCCGCCGCCTGCCGATGGACGACATCAGCCGCCACGAGGCGCAGGAATTCCTGCGTTGGGCGGCCGCCGACCACTTCACCTTCTTCGGCTACCGCGAGTACCGCGTGGAGAAGCAGGACGGCCAGGACGTGCTGGCGCCGGTGGAAGAAACCGGCCTGGGCCTGATGCGCGGCCGCGACACCTCGCCGGCGCGCCCGGTGACCACGCTGGCGGCGCATGGCCTGAACACCTCGGCCAAGCTCAAGGACGCGCTGATCCTGACCAAGACCAATGCGCGCTCGCGCGTGCATCGGGTCGGCTACATGGATTACATCGGCATCCTGGAATTCGATGCCAAGGGCCGCATCGTCGGCGAGCAGCGCTTCCTGGGCCTGTTCACCTCCAGCGCCTACAACCGCCGCCCGTGGGAAATTCCGCTGGTGCGGCAGCGCCACGAATACGTGATGAGCAAGTCCGGGCTGACCCCGAGCAGCCACAGCGGCAAGGCGCTGCGGCATATTCTGGAGACATTGCCGCGCGAGGAGCTGTTCCAGTCCAACGAGGAAGAGCTGTACCGCACCGCGATCGGCATCCTCGGCCTGCAGGAGCGCGTGCGCAGCCGCATGTTCCTGCGCCGCGACAAGTACAGCCGCTTCATCTCCGCCCTGGTGTACATCCCGCGCGAGCGCTTCAACACCGATGTGCGGCTGCGCATCGAAGCCTTGCTCAAGGAGGCGCTGCACGGCGAATACATCGATTCCAGCGTGGTGCTGGGCGAATCGCCACTGGCGCAGCTCCACCTGATCGTGCGGCCCAAGAGTGGCGAGGCGCTGGAGTTCAACACCACCGAGCTCGAATCGCGGCTGGCGCATCTGCTGCGCAACTGGCGCGATGCGCTGCGCGAGGCGCTGGTGGCGCGGCATGGCGAGGTCAATGGCCTGCGCATGGCTGCCAACTTCGGGCGAGCGTTGCCGGCCGGCTATATCGAAGACTCGTCGATCGAATCGGCGGTGTCCGACGTCGAGCATCTGGCGGCACTGGAAGGCCCGGATGACCTGCATCTGAGCCTGCAGGAGATCCGCCGCGACGACGGCGTGCGGCTGGACGCCGGCGAAGGCCTGCGCCTGAAGCTGTATCGCCAGCTCGACGACATCCCGTTGTCCGATGCGATGCCGATGATGGAGAACCTGGGCCTGCGCGTGATCTCCGAGCGGCCGTACCGGCTGCAGGTCGGCGAGACGCCGGTCTACATCCAGGATTTCGAGGTCGAATCGACCTCCGGCAGGATCAATGCGGCCAACGCCGACGCCGGTTTCGGCGAAGCCTTCGAGCGGATCTGGAGCGGCGATGCCGAGAACGACGGCTTCAACCGCCTGATCCTGGCGGCCGGCCTGCACTGGCGCCAGGTCGCGCTGCTGCGCGGCTATTGCAAGTATCTGCTGCAAACCGCGGTGCCGTTCTCGCAGGCCTATGTCGAGGCGACGTTCACCCGCTATCCGTTGCTGGCACGCCTGCTGGTGGAACTGTTCGAGGCGCGCTTCGATCCGGCCACCGGCAGCGAGACCAAGGCGCAGATCGTTGCCGGGCAGGAACGCCTGCGCGAGGAACTGTCGGTACTGGCCGGTGGCGACGAGGCCACACTCAAGGCGCTGGAGCCGGTGCTGCAGGCGCGCGGCAGCGACCGCGATGCGCAGCAGGAGGCTGCGCGCGCCACGCTGCTGAAGCTGATGGACCGCGTTTCCAGCCTGGACGAGGACCGCATCCTGCGCAGCTTCATCGGCGTGATCGACGCGACGCTGCGCACCAACTACTACCAGACCGACAAGAGCGGCAAGCACGGGCACTGCATCAGCTTCAAGCTGGATTCTTCGATCGTGCCGGACCTGCCCAAGCCGCGTCCGTACCGCGAGATCTTCGTCTACAGCCCACGGGTGGAAGGCGTGCACCTGCGCTTTGGCGCGGTGGCGCGTGGCGGCCTGCGCTGGTCGGACCGACGCGAGGATTTCCGCACCGAGGTGCTGGGCCTGGTCAAGGCGCAGATGGTCAAGAACACCGTCATCGTGCCGGTCGGCGCCAAGGGCGGTTTCTACGTCAAGCGCTCCCCGGTGGGCGGCGACCGTGACGCGATCCAGGCCGAAGGCATCGCCTGCTACAAGTTGTTCATCCAGAGCCTGCTCGACATCACCGACAACATCGTCGGTGGCAAGATCGTGCCGCCGCCGCAGGTGGTGCGCCATGACCTGGACGACCCGTACCTGGTGGTCGCGGCCGACAAGGGCACCGCCACGTTCTCCGACATCGCCAACGGGCTGGCGCTGGACCACGGCTTCTGGCTGGGCGATGCATTCGCTTCCGGCGGGTCGGTCGGCTACGACCACAAGGGCATGGGCATCACCGCGCGTGGTGCGTGGGAGTCGGTCAAGCGCCACTTCCGCGCGATGGGGCGCGATTGCCAGAGCCAGGATTTCAGCGTGGTCGGCATCGGCGACATGTCCGGCGACGTGTTCGGCAACGGCATGCTGCTCTCAAGGCATATCCGCCTGCTGGCCGCGTTCGATCACCGGCATATCTTCCTGGACCCCAATCCGGATGCCGCCGCTTCGTTCGCCGAGCGCGAGCGCCTGTTCAAGCTGCCGCGTTCCAGCTGGGCCGACTACGAGGCCAGACTGATCAGCGCCGGTGGCGGCATCTATCCGCGCACGCTCAAATCCATCGACATCAGCGCGCCGGTACGCGAGGTGCTGGGCTTGGAATCCAGCGTCAAGCAGCTCTCGCCCAACGAGCTGATGAACGCCATCCTCAAGGCGCCGGTGGATTTGTTCTGGAATGGCGGCATCGGCACCTACGTCAAGGCGTCCAGCGAGTCGCACGCCGATGTGGGCGACCGCGCCAACAACGGCCTGCGCGTCAATGGCGGCGAATTGCGCTGCAAGGTGGTGGGCGAGGGCGGTAACCTCGGCCTGACCCAGCTCGGTCGCATCGAGGCCGCGCAGGCCGGGGTGCTGCTCAACACCGACTTCATCGACAACTCGGCCGGCGTGGACACCTCCGACCACGAGGTGAACATCAAGATCCTACTCAACGACATGGTGCAGGCCAAGAAGCTCACCTACGACGCGCGCAACACATTGCTCGCGTCGATGACCGACGAAGTGGCCGACCTGGTGTTGTGGGACAACTACCGCCAGAACCAGGCGATCAGCCTGATGGAGCGGATGAGCGTCAAGCGCCTGGGCTCCAAGCAGCACTTCATCCGCACGCTGGAACTGCAGGGCCTGCTCGATCGCCAGATCGAGTTCCTGCCCTCCGATGCCGAACTGTCCGCACGCAAGGCGCGCGGGCAGGGCCTGTCGCGTCCGGAGCTGTCGGTGCTGTTGTCGTACTCCAAGCTGGTGGCGTTCCAGCAGCTGCTGGAATCGGATATCCCCGAAGACCCGTATCTGTCCAAGGAACTGCAGCGCTACTTCCCGCAGCCGCTGCAGAAGAAGTACGCCGATGCGATGGAGCGTCACCGCCTCAAGCGCGAGATCATCGCCACCGCGGTGACCAACACCACCATCAACCGCATGGGCGCCACCTTCCTGATGCGCATGCAGGAAGACACCGGCCGCAGCATCGCAGAGGTCGCCAAGGCCTATACCATCAGCCGCGAGACGCTGGATGCACGCGCGCTGTGGACGCAGATCGACGCGCTGGACGGCAAGGTGCCCGAGTCGGTGCAGATCGATGCACTGGAAGTGATCTGGCGCCTGCAACGCTCGTTCGTGCGTTGGCTGCTGCTGCGTCCGGGCCAGATGCCGGGCATCACTGCGGCGGTGGAGCGTTACCACGGCCCGTTCAACGACATCCGGATCGCTTCCGGTGTGCTGTCGGATGCGCAGCGCCCGCAGTACGAAGCCAGCGTGCAGGAATGGCAGGACAAGGGCCTGCCGCCGCAACTGGCGCAACAGCTGTGCGAGTTGCGTTACCTGGAACCGGCCTTCGACATCATCGAAACCGCGCGTACCCGCAAGCTCAAGCCGGTGGACGTGTCCAAGGTGCATTTCCGCCTGGGCGAAGCGCTGCGCCTGCCGTGGTTGTTCGAGCAGATCGACGCGCTGGAGGTCAACGGCCGCTGGCATGCAGTGGCACGTGGTGTGCTGCGCGACGAACTGGCCGCGCATCAGCGTGCACTGGTGGCGCAGGTGCTGACCCTGCCCGGCAGCAGTGCCGAGGACAAGGTGGCCAACTGGCTGGCGCGCGACGATTCCAGCCTGCGCTTCACCCTGGCGATGCTGGCCGATGTGGCCGAGCAGAAGACGCTGGACTACCCGACCGTGTCGGTGGCGGTGCAGCGACTTGGGCAGCTGGCGGCACACGGGATGTAATGACGTGCAGCGAGGTGATGGCGGAGCAGGTGCTTCGTCATCACCTAGGCTGAGCTGGTGCAGTTATGGAGTTGTCTGCCCATGCACAAGGCGGCCCAAGGGTCGCCTTGTTTACGTGCGGAATTGCTCCGTACGATCGCGAGCCCAATGCGTCGTCCGGGTGTCGGCCAATCGCGTGGTCCACATCCGGTCAGCTACGACACGCGCGCTGCCTTTCTGTGAGCATGTCTGCATGCCAGAGGCATGTCAGACAACGCACGCGAGTAGGTGAACAATCCCAGGCTTCTTGACACTCTCGAATAGTCCGATGAGTATCGCTTAGCTGCAGTAGATCCTGCAGACGGGTGTGGAAGCCCGAAATCCAAGGCGCACGAGCGCCGGTCAACGATGGCGGTGCTCTCCACTATCCAAGGAGATCCTCATGCCGCGTACCAATCCTGCCCATTCGGCCACTACTGCAACCGCCTCGCAGCCGACCGCCCATACCGTGGCCGATCATGGTGATGCACGTGAGGACGTGTTCTTCCGTCGCCTGTCCGAGTCACGTGGTGCGGAAGCCACCAACGGCCTGCATTGGTCCGATCTGCCGATGCAATTTGGCCTGGCTCTCAAATGCGCACATATCGATCACTGCTTGCTCGGGCTGCAGGGCGTGTTGGAGATGCTGCACGCCGGTGAGGCGGCCCGCGAGGCGGGTCAACCTGGCCTGGGTGGCGAGCTCACCGATCGCCTGCTCTACGCGTCGCGTGCGCTGGCTGCGTCGGGAAAAGAATCGCTGCATGCGTTGCAGGAACGTCTTGCAGCTGCATCGTAAGGTGCAGTGCGAACGTCGGTCATCAACGGCGTCGGACTTCCTCCATTCTGGCTGCGAGCAGCGTTGTTGGCGGGAGACCCGGATGCGCTGGACCGAATTGCGCTCAAGGTTTAGCGATTGAGTGATACAGCGCAGGTGGCGCTCATCGATGGCGACCTGCGCACGAATGCCGCGATAGTGTGGTCATCAGTGACTGAATGGCATTCGCCGTCGGGGCGACCTTTCGCATGCGTGGGTCTGCACCGATTGCCGTGACCAGTTCACTGCCTTATCTGATCTTGACGACCACCTTGCCCTTGGCGCGGCCCTGGGCCAGATATTCCAGCGCCTGCTTTGCCTGGTCGAACCCAAAGACCTTGTCGATGACCGGGCGGATGCGTCCGGCTTCGAGCAGTTCGCCGATCTTCGCCAGTTGCGCGCCATCGGGACGCACGAACAGGAAGCCGTAGGCGACGTTGCGCTTGTTCGCCAGGCGGATGATCTTGCGGCTCATCATGGCAAAGACGAATTGCAGCACGACATTCAACCGGCGTGCGCGTGCGAAGGCTGCATCCAGCGGCCCGACCAGCGACACGATCCTGCCGCCGGGCTTGAGGATGGCGAGCGATTTTTCGATCGTATCGCCCCGCATCGTGCCCAGCGCGACGTCGTAGCCACGCAGCACGGTCTCGAAGTCCTGTTGCCTGTAGTCGACCACCTCGTCTGCGCCAAGGCTGTTCACCAGCGCGACATTGCCGGTGCTGGTGGTGGTGCCGACAGTGGCGCCGAGGTGTTTTGCCAACTGGATCGCGATGGTGCCGATGCCGCCGGAACCGGCAGGAATGAACACCTTCTGGCCGGGCTGCAGGCCGGCACGTTCCTTCAGGGCCTGCCAGGACGTGAGTGCGACCATCGGCAGCGATGCCGCCTGCACGAACTCCAGGTTGGCCGGCTTCAACGCTGCGGCGCTTTCCGGTACCGCGACATACTCGGCGATGGTCCCGCGGCCAAGATCGAACACGCTGGCGAAAATCGCATCGCCCGGCTTGAAGCGGGTGACGCGGCTGCCGACCTCGATGACGATCCCGGCCACGTCGCTGCCCAGCGTGGCGGGCAGCTCGAATTTCACCACGGGTTTGAAGATGCCGGTGGGAATCATGTTGTCGATGGGGTTCACGCCCGCGGCATGCACCTCGACCAGTAGTTCGTCGGGCTGCAGCGTCGGGCGGGCCAGCTCGCTGAAGCCGATGCCGGGAGCCTTGCCGTAGCGTTTGAAGGTGAGTGCTTTCATCTGGTTCCAGTCCAATGCCGTAGTTGTAGGGATGTGTGGCCGGGTACGACGCCGGCCCCGGCCGCCTTCATCCCTGCGCTGGCAGAGCGATGCCTGCCGCCTGATCGCCATATGGGCCATGTGAATCCATCGAACCCGTGCACGCGTGCGGCTGCGTGCCGTCTCCATGCAGGTCCGCAGCGCTCACCGTGGCGAGCGCTGCGGGGCAGCAGCGTCGTTCGGCCGGTCAGGCTGCCGGCTGATAACGCTCTGCGGCGTTCGCCTGCCGGATGTCCGACAACAAGCCCTGGCGCGCGCCATCCAGTGCGTCCCAACGTTCGGCCACGTGCAACGGCGGAATGGTGACCAGCTCGCGGCGATCGAAGCCGACCAGCGCGGCGTCGACCAGTTCGCCCACGTCCATCAGGTCGCTGAGCGTGTTGACGTCGATACCGGCGCGTCCCCAGATCTCGGTGCGCGTG
This sequence comes from Xanthomonas sp. CPBF 426, assembly GCF_903989465.1. Classification (NCBI taxonomy): domain Bacteria; kingdom Pseudomonadati; phylum Pseudomonadota; class Gammaproteobacteria; order Lysobacterales; family Lysobacteraceae; genus Xanthomonas; species Xanthomonas sp. CPBF 426. The sequence goes on along the minus strand of NZ_LR861805.1, from coordinate 2,768,342 downwards.
CCGGCCGGCAGCACGGCCTGTACATACACGCCCTTGGCGCCCAGCTCCAGGTGCAGCCCCTGCGACAGGAACAGCACGAAGGCCTTGGTGGCGCCATAGACGCTCATGCCGAATTCCGGAGCGAAACCCACCACCGAGCCGAGGTTGACGATCGCGCCGCTGCCGGACTGTGCAAAGCGCGGCGCAACGGCGGCGGACAGGCGCGTCAACGCGGTGACATTGAGCGCGATCAGGCGGTCGACCGCCTCGGCGTCCTGCTGCAGGATGCCGCCGGACTGCGCCATGCCGGCGTTGTTGATCAGGATGCCGATCTTCGCATCCTCGCGCAGGCGGGTTTCCACCGCGACCAGATCGGCGGCCTGGGTCAGGTCGGCCTGCAGCACATCGACGCTGACGCCATGTGCATCGCGCAGACGCGCAGCCAGCGCATCCAGGCGGGCCTTGTCGCGTGCGACCAGTACCAGGTCATGGCCGCGTTGCGCGAAGCGCTCGGCGTAGACGGCGCCGATGCCGGTGGAGGCGCCGGTGATGAGGACAGCGGGAAGCGTGGACATGCAGGATTCCTTGATGAGAGTGGATGCAGGACGCCAGGCGAGACAGCCTCAGCCGGCGAGGGACGGGTAGTCGATATAGCCTTCGGCGCCACCGCCGTAGAGGGTGGCCGGATTCAACGGCGCCAGCGCTGCGCCGGTCCGCAGGCGCTGGACCAGGTCGGGGTTGCTGATGAACGGGCGGCCGAACGCCACCAGGTCGACGTTGCCTGCGCGCACCTGGGCGTTGGCCAGGTTCAGGTCGTAGCCGTTGTTGGCCAGGTAGGTGCGGGTGAACTTGCTGCGCAGCGCGGCATAGTCGAACGGGGCCGCATCGCGCGGGCCGCCGGTCGCACCTTCGACCACATGCAGGTACACGATGCCCAGCGCGTCGAGTTGCTCGGCGATGTAGTCGTATTGCGGCTGCGGATCGCTGCCGGAAATGCCGCTTGCCGGCGATACCGGCGAGATGCGCACGCCGGTGCGATCGGCGCCAATCTGCTCGCTCACTGCGGCGACCACCTCCAGCAACAGGCGCGCGCGGTTTTCGATCGAGCCGCCATAGGCATCGGTGCGCTGGTTGGCGCCGTCCTTGATGAACTGCTCCAGCAGGTAGCCATTGGCGCCGTGGATTTCGACGCCGTCGAAGCCGGCGGCAATCGCATTGGCCGCGGCCTGGCGGAAGTCGTCGACGATGCCCGGCAATTCGTGCAGCTCCAGCGCGCGTGGTTCGGAGACATCGGCAAAGCCGTTGTTGACGAACACCTTGGTCGCCGCGCGGATCGCCGACGGCGCAACCGGTGCCGCGCCGCCCGGCTGCAGGTCGACATGCGACACCCGGCCGACGTGCCATAGCTGCACGAAGATGCGCCCGCCGTTGGCGTGCACGGCGTCGGTAACCGCGCGCCAGGCGGCAATCTGCCCGGGCGTGTACAGGCCGGGGGTGTCCTGGTAGCCCTGGGCCTGGGGCGACACCTGGGTGGCCTCGGTAATCAGCAGGCCGGCCGAGGCGCGCTGGGCGTAATAGGTGGCTGCCAGTGCGCTCGGCACCAGGCCGGCGCCCGCACGGTTACGGGTCAGCGGCGCCATCACGATGCGGTTGGCCAGGGTCAGCGTGCCTAGTGCATAAGGTTCGAACAGCGAAGGGTGGGTCATTGACGGGGCTCGGACAGCAGGAAGCGGCAAAGATTACGATCAAAATCTAAGATGTCAACACTTTGATGTCGGTCAACATCAATGTACGCTCTCGCTTTCCCAGGCGCGCATCACCACGGAGTGTCCCAACGATGAAAGTGACCAAGGCACAGGCACAGGCGAACCGGGCGCACGTCGTCGAGACGGCCTCGGTGCTGTTTCGCGAGCGCGGTTACGAAGGGATCGGCATCGCCGATCTGATGGCCGCTGCAGGTTTCACCCACGGTGGCTTCTACAAGCAGTTCCGCTCCAAGGCGGACCTGATGGCCGAATCGGCGGCCTGCGGCCTGGCCAACACCGCCGCGCAGACCGAGCAGGTGGACAAGGCGGATTTCGTGACGTCCTATCTGTCGCGCGAACATCGCGACAGCCCTGCCACCGGCTGCACGATGGCTGCGCTGGGTGCCGATGCCGCGCGCCAGCCGGAGGAAGTGCGCGACGCGTTTGCTGCCGGGGTCGAGAACCTGTTGGCAACGCTCGACCGCAGCGGGGCTGCGCCCGGCACTGCGCAGGCTGCGGCCGAGCGCGCCAGCAACCTGGGCATGATGGCGCATGCCATCGGCGCCATCGTGCTGTCGCGGGCGTGCCCGAACGCCTCGCCGCTGGCCGACGAAATCATTGCGGTGTGTCGCGACCAGATCCTGTCGTCGCTGCAGCCATCCAATTGACCGGGGTGGGCTGTCCACCGGCGTTTTGCTGCTGACGCGTGCCGATTCCAGGTCACGCTCGCGCAGGTCCGCCGGCTGCGCGGTGGTGGTGTCAGCCGCTCGACGCCCGGTGCCCGCTCATTTCCTGCCCGGCGTCCTTGTCGAAACGCAGGTGCCACCAGGTGGCGCTGAGCGAGATCAGGCTCACCACGCAGAACGCCAGCGAGAAATCGCGTTGCTGCGGTTGCAGATGATCGCCGGCCAGCATCGCCAGTTTGAGGATCATCGCGCCGGCGCAGACGCCAACCGAGAGCATCAGTTGCTGCAAGGTGGTGTACAGGCTGCTGGCGCGGCTCATGCGCGATGTGGGCACGTTTTCGTAGGCGATGGTGTTGTAGGCGGCGAACTGGAACGACATGAAGGCGCCGCAGCACAGCAGCAGGCCGAACATCAGCGCCGGCGGCCAGTCGGGCCGGAACAACGCACACACCATGTAGCCCAGGCTGGCGAGCACGCCGTTGCCGATCAGGCTGTTGCGATAGCCGAAGCGGCGCAGCAACTGCGGGGTGATGCTGCGCATCAGCAGTGCGCCGAGTGCGGTGGCCAGGATCAGGCGGCCGCTGTGCGCGGCGCTCATGCCGAAGCCGATCTGGAACAGCAGCGGCAGCAGGAATGGATGTGCGCCCTGGGTGATGCGCATCAGCGCACCGCCGATCACCGATAAGCGGAACGAGTCGATCCGCAGCAGGCTCAGGTCCAGCAGCGGAGCGGGGTGGTGGCGGGCATGCCACAGATACCCCAGCGCTGCGCTGGCGCCGATGGCCAGCAGCCAGCTCGCGGTGCCGATGCCGTCCTGCTGGCTGACCATTTCCAGGCCGAACAACAGGCAACCCAACGCGGTACCGCACAGCACGAAACCGCGCAGATCGAAGCGGGCCGGGGCCGACTCGGTGGGGATTTCCGGAATGAAACGGCGCACCAGCAGGAAGCCGGCCACGCCGATCGGCACGTTGATGTAGAAGATCCAGCGCCAATCCAGGTACGAGACGAACAATCCGCCCAGCGGCGGGCCGAGCATCGGGCCGATGAAGGCCGGCACCAGCGTCCAGGCCATGGCCGACACCAGATGGCGGCGCTCGACGGTGCGCAGCAGGATCAGCCGGCCGAGCGGGGCCATCATCGCGCCGCCGGCGCCCTGCAGCACGCGCGCGGCGACCATGGTGGGCAGGCTGTCGGCCAGCGAACACAGGATCGAGCCGCCGACGAACACCCAGATCGACGCGCCGAACACGCGGCGCAGGCCGAAGCGGTCGGCGATCGCGCCGCTGGCCGGAATCAGTACCGCCAGCGCCAGCAGGTAGCTGGTCATGGCGATGCTCATTGCCGGCGCGGCAACGCCGAAATCGCGTGCCAGGGTCGGCAACGCGGTTGCCAGCACGGTGGCATCCATCTGCTCCATGAAGATGGCGCAGGCCAGGATCAGCGAGATGATGCGGTAATCGGGATAACGCGGCGGCGTGACGCCGGCCTCGGACACGCTGGAGGACATCGGACTCTCGGTTGCGGGGCCGCAGCGGTGGCGCGCAGATGGCGATCGGGCCGGCCCGCGTCGCACGGTGTTGTGCGGCGCAACATGGGTATTGTCCGCCGCTGCGCAGCGGGGTTCAAGCGTGCAGGGGTAACAGTGCGTGTGTCTGGAGGTGGGTGCGCCGGGGCTGTTCCAGGACGCTGAGGGAGCTGCGCTGGCGTCCGGATCGCCGTCAGCGTTGTTCCGGACGGCGCGGGTGGCTGATTGGTGTGGCGAGTCGGTCGCCAGTCGGTCGCCAGGCTGGGCGTCCCCTCATCCGGCGCTACGCGCCACCTTCTCCCGGGGGGAGAAGGGAAGCACCGGCGCGCATCTTTCTTCCGATCGGCACCTTTCTCCCGGCCGGAGAAGGAATGCATTGGCGCTCGTCTTTCTCCCCGACCGGAGAAGAACAGCTCCCTGTTGGTGCGAGATGCCGGGAGCGGCCGCAGCGCGCATGGTGTGGATCAACGCTGTGCGGCCGGATCGTCCCAGGCGTCCATGATCTGCAGGATCTGCGGCAATGCCTCGCGAAAATGCTGCACCAGGCGCGGCTCCAGTTGCTTGCCGGCCATGCTGTCGAGCTTGCGCATGGCGTCGTCCACCGTCCATGGCGCCTTGTAGGCGCGCCGTCCGCACAGCGCATCGAACACATCGGCCACCGCCACGATGCGCGCCGATTCGGGAATGGCATCGCCGACCAGGCCCGTGGGATAGCCGCTGCCGTCCCAGCATTCGTGGTGATGCAGCGCGATCTCCGCAGCCAGCTGAAACACCGGCCCGCGGCCGTGCCGCAGCAGGGCGTGGCCGACCTGCGGATGCTGGCGCACCACCGAGCGTTCGTGTTCGTCCAGCGTATCGGATGGGTGCAGCAGGCCGCCGGGTGCCGCAATCTTGCCGGCGTCGTGCAGGGGCGCGGCATCCTGCAGCAACTGCGCCCGTTGCGCCGGCCAGCCGATCTTTTCGGCCAGCACCCGCGCATAGGCGGCCATGCGCCAGATATGGGCGCCGGTGTCGGCATCCTGGCCCTGCCCGGCGGTGCCGAGCAGATGGATCGCATCGCGGTATTGCTGGGCCAGCCGCGCGTTTTCGGCCAGCTTCAACTGGGTGGCGATGCGGACCTTGAGCAGGGCCGGCGAGTAGGGCTTGCTGACGTAGTCGGCCGCGCCCGCTTCCAGGCCTGTGCGCTCGTCGTGCTCGCTGTTGCGCGAGGTCACGAACAGGATCGGGATGGCCGCGCTGGCCGGTTGCTGCTTGAGCGTGCGCGCCACCGCATAGCCGTCCATGTCCGGCAGCTCGACATCCAGCAGGATCAAAGACGGCATGTGGCGGATCACCGCCTCCAGCGCTTCGCGGCCGGACTTGGCGAACACCAGCGGGAACTCGTCGCGCAGCAACTGGCGCAGGGTGGCCAGGTTGCTGGATTCGTCGTCGACACACAGCAGGGGACGATGCGCCATGAAGACTCCTTGCGACCTGCGTGGCGACCGGTCAGTGCAGGTGAGTGGCTTGCCAGTCGCGCAACGTGGCCTCGGCGCGACGGAAGTCGAAATCATCCACCGCACGCTGCAGTCCTTCCTGCAGGGTGCGCGGCAGGCGTGGCGCGCAGATCAGCAGCGCGTGGTCGATCCTGTCGGCATCGTCGCTGCCCAGGGCCGCTTCCAGGATCTGCACGCTGTCTGCGTCCAGCGCGACCGCATCGTCACTTGCCGCCTCGTCGCTGCTGGCGTGTTGCAGGAAGGCATGGATCGCGGCGGTAGTGCGCTGCATGGTGTCCTTGAGCGCGATCAGCGCCGAGGTAATGTCGTGGCCTTCCTCGATGCGGGTCTCCAGATCGCTGGCGGCACCGGCCAGGGCCGGCAAGGCCAGCGACCCGGCTGCGCCACGCAGCTTGTGCGCCAGCGCGCCGATCGCCGGCAGCTCATTGCGGCGCAGATGCTCGGCTGCAGTCTCGGCCGGGTCGGGGTTGTCGCGCAGCAGTTTGAGCAGATAGCGCTCGTACGGCTCGCGCTCGCGCCACAGGCTGCGCGCACGTGCTGCATCCAGCACCTCCGGGTCGGCATGTTCCCATTCGGGGCCGGCATGGACGTCGGCTTCGTGCGGCAGCGAGGGGATGCGCCGCACGCCGGGCTGCAGGAAATGGCGGATGGCGGTGACCAGTTCCTCCACATTGAAGGGCTTGGCGATGAAACCGTTCATGCCGGCTTCCAGCGCCTTCTCCTGTTGCGGGCGAAAGGCGCCGGCGGTCAGCGCGATCACCGGCAGGCTGGCCAGCGCCGGGATCTGCCGCAGCCGCCGCGTGGCTTCGTAGCCATCGACCACCGGCATCTGCACGTCCATCAACACCAGCTGGAACAGCTCCGGGGCGCGCTTGAGCGTGTTGACGGCCTGCTCGCCATCGTGGGCGACCGTGACCATGGCGCCTTCGCCCTCGAGAATGCGCTGGGCCACTTCGCAGTTGATCTCGCTGTCGTCCACCAGCAGCAGATGCGCACCTTCGAGGCGGCGCGCCACGAAGGTGGGCGTCACCGGCCGCGCGCCGGGGCGTGCGTCGACCAGTTGCTCCATTAGCCGGTGCAGCGCTGCACTGGTGACCGGCTTGGTCATGACCGCATCCAGATCCTGTTGCTCCGGGTGCTGTTCAAGCAGGCGGCGCTCGTACGCGGTGACCATGACGATCACCGGATGCGGGCCGGGCACGGCGCGCGCGCGGATCTGCCGCGCGATCGCCACCCCGTCGATATCGGGCATGCGCCAGTCGAGCAGGAAGATGTCGTAGGGCTCGCTGGCCTGTTCGATCGCCTGCAAGGCGGCCTGGCCGCTGGCGACCGCATCCACGCGCCAGCCGAGTTCGGTGGCGATGCGCACCAGGTTGTTGAGCGCGGCATCGTGGTCGTCGGCGATCAGGACGCGCGGCATCGCTTCGGGCGGCAGCGCGGGCAGCTCGCGCTGGGCCGGCGGCGGGGCCGCTTTTTCCAGCGTGATCACGAAATAGAACTCGCTGCCGCGGCCGGGCACGCTTTCCACTTCCAGCTCGCCGCCCATCAACTCGATCAGGCGCCGGCTGATGGTCAGGCCCAGGCCGCTGCCGCCGTAACGCCGGCTGGTGGAGGTGTCGGCCTGCAGGAACGGCGAGAAGATCAGGCTCTGCTTTTCCTTGGAGATGCCGATGCCGGTGTCGCGCACCGAGAACAACAGCTTGAACTTGTTCGGATCGCCGCTGGGGAAGCGCCGTACCGACAGCACCACTTCGCCCTGCTCGGTGAACTTGATCGCGTTGCCGACCAGGTTGACCAGCACCTGGTTGATGCGCAGCGCATCGCCGAGCAACCAGCGGCAGTCGCGCGGCAGCGGTTCGACGATCATTTCCACCGGTTTGGTGCTGAGCGAGGAACGCATCAGGTCGGCGATGTTGTCAAACAGTTGATTGAGGTCGAACGGTGCGCGTTCCAGGTCGATGCGCCCGGCCTCGATCTTGGAGAAGTCCAGGATGTCGTTGATGATTTCCAGCAACGAACGCGCGGAGCGATCGATCTTGGTCACCATGTCCTGCGCCGCAGCGGGCAGTTCGCTGCGCTGCAGCAGGTACAGCATGCCCAGGATCGCGTTCATCGGCGTGCGGATCTCATGGCTCATGTTGGCCAGGAAATCGGACTTGGACTGGTTGGCGCTCTTGGCCGCGTCCATCGCCAGGCGCAGTTGTTTCTCGTGCAGTTTCTGTTCGGTCAGATCCACCGCCATGCCCAGGTAGCCGATCACCTGGTCGTTGTCGTCGCGCAGCGTGCTCAGGGTCAGCAGCACCGGCAGGCGGCGGCCTTCATGGCTGACGTAGGTCCATTCGCTGGTGTCGCTGCGGCCCAGGCTGGTCAGCGCGGCGATCGCCTCCAGGGTGTGCGCCACCGGCGCGCCGGTCTGCTCGGAGAGCATGTGCGCGCGCTGCTGCAGTTCCTCGGGCTCGATGAACTGGCCGGCCTTGCGGCGGCCGATCACCTCGTCGGCGTTGTAGCCCAGCAGTTTTTCCGCGGCACGATTGAACAGCGTGACAAAGCCAGCGGAGTCGGTGGCGATGATGGCAAAGCCGGCATGCGCCAGAATCGCCCGATGCAGCGCGGAGAACTTCATCAGTTCGCCGGTGCGTTCGGCGACCTGATGTTCGAGCGATGCGTTGAGCGCGACGATGCGCTGGTGCGACCGCACCCGCTCGGAGATGTCGCGGAAGAAATGCGAATGCCCACTCAGGGTGTCGTTACGTTCGATGATCGGGGCCTTGCTGGCCAGTACATGCACCAGATGCCCGTCGCGATGGCGCATGCTTTGCGCCGCGGAGGCATCGACCGACTGGTGTTCGTCGGCGTGCGCGATGTCGGCAATCGCATACGGCTGCGGCGACAGCAGCATCGTCAGGTTCTGGCCGATTGCCTCGTCCGCGCTGTAGCCGAACATCGCTTCGGCAGCGGGATTCCAGTGGGTGATGTCTCCGTCCGGGGTTTCGGCGACGATGGCTTCGCTGGAATGGCTGACCAGCGCCGCCAGCTCCATCTGCTTGCGCAGCACTTCCTCGCGCCGCAGTCCATTGCTGAAATACAGCACTAGCAATGCCGCAAGCAGCACCGACACGCCCAGCACCAGGCCGCCCATCAGCCATGGCGAGGTCTGGTTGAGCGAGGCCAGGAAGCTGGCGGTGGGGTGGGCGGTGATGATCCAGGTGCGGCCGTAGATCTGCAGCTGCTGGATCACCGGCGGGCGGCGTGCGCTGTCGCTGGACGGCGTGCCGCTTCGGTAGAAATTGTGGGTGGGCTCGTTCCTGTCGGACAGGTCCAGTGCCAGGTCGTCGCGCTCGCCCAGGGTGCTTTGCACCATCTGCTCGACGCTGAAGGGCGCATACACCCAGCCGCTGGTGGCGGCCATGCGCTGCTGCGGCGTCTGCAGCGGCATGCCTTCGCGATAGACGGCCAGCAGCACCAGGAATCCGCTCTCGCTGGGAATGCGATAACCGGACAGCGAGATCGGCGAGGTCATGATCGGCAGGCCGCTGCGCGCGGCCTGCAGTGCAGCGGCGCGGCGACGTGGCTCGGAGGCGATGTCCAGGCCGATCGGACGGTTGCCCGAGGACTCCGGCTCGAAATACAGCACGATGTAGCGCTCGCCGTCCCAGGGTTCCAGCGGCCGGCGCTTGATGTCCGGTGCGCCGTCGGCACGGGCGGCCTGCAGGAAGGCCTCTTCGTCGGCGGGCGCGACGCGATGGATGTAGCCGTAGCCCAGCACGCCGGGAAACTCGCGCGTGTAATCGCGCGAGCGGCTGTACAGGGTGAAGCGGTCGCGACTGATGATCTCCTTGCCGGCGCCGATCACCGCGCCGCGCGCGCCGCGCAGCCCGTGTTCGAAGGTATACATGCGCTCGCTGATATTGCGGGTCAGCGTGCGCACGACGTAGTTGAAACGCTGCTCGCGCTCGAGGTCGTTATGTCGCTGCAGCGACAGGCCGGCGAAAATGGCGGCAATCAAACCTGCGGCGAGAATCAGCAGGGCCCCGATCGACGCACGGCGCCCGTATTTCCTGCGCAGATCCCAGCGGCCATTCGGCATTTGTGTCCCTTTGCCTTGCCTGTTGCGTGCCCGGTGTGCTGACCGACAGTGAGGTCGGCTTCGTGGTGGCGCCTGACGATCATCAGAATGCGTGCGGTCTTCCCCGTGTCTGCACGTGCTTCCGGTGGGCGATCAACGTCATTGCCAATGCATCAGAACGCCAGCCAGATCGATAATGCGTGAAGGGCAAGACCGATCAGTCCGCCCACCAGCGTTCCATTGAACCGAATGTATTGCAGATCGCGTCCGACACCCAATTCCAATTGTTCGACGAGGTGACGTTCGTCCCAACTTTTCACCGTGGACGCAATATGCTCGGTCACCGATGCGCGCAAGCGCGTGGTGAGTTTGTCGGCTGCCTGCAACATGTGCTGGTTGAGCGCTTCACGCAGCGAGGGATCCTGCGACAATGCCTGGCCGAGCGATTGCATGGAACGCTCCATGTGCGCGGCCATCGATGATTCCTCACGCGCCAGGTCGTTGCGCAGCGCATCGCGGATCTCGCCCCACAGCCCTTGCACGTAGTCCTGCAGGGCCGGATGTTCGATCGCGCGCCGCTTGAGTTCTTCCACGCGCTCGGCCATTGCCGGCTCGTCGCGCAGGCGCGCGATGTAGCGTTGCAGCCACGCTTCATAGTCGAGCCTGATTGGATGCTCGGGCGTCTTGAGGATGTCCTGCAACTCCTCGATCGCCGCACGCGCCATGCGGTCGGCCAGGCTGTCGCCGATCTCTTCGATCGGCTTGACCCAGTTCACCGTGCCGACCAGCTTGGGCCACTCGCGCCGCGCGTAGCGCACGATCAACGCCGAGGCGCGCGTCTTGACCTGCTCCTGGTCCAGCCACTCGCCCAGGCGCAGCAGCACCTCGTCCAGCAATTTCTGGTGCCGGCCATCGGTGGTGAGCAGCGCCATGATATCGCCGACGGTGGCGGCAGCATTCCACTTGCGCAGACGGTCGACCACGAAGCGTTGGATCGCGCGGCGCACCGCGGCCTCGTCCAGCAGCTCCAGCGCCTGCAGCATCCAGCTGCGCGCCATCTGCGCGAGCATGCGCGCCTGCTCGGGTTTGGCCAGCCATTCGCCGAGGCGGCTGGCCGGGTCGAACACGCGCAGTTTGTCCATCAGCGCATCCGGGGCGAGGAACTGGTCGCGCACGAACACCGCCAGGCCATCGGCCAGACGGTCCTTGCCGCGCGGCAGGATGGCGGTATGCGGGATCGGCAGGCCCATCGGGCGGCGGAACAAGGCCACCACCGCGAACCAGTCGGCCAATGCGCCGACCGTGGCCGCTTCGCAGAAGGCCGAGACCCAGGCCCAGACGCCTTGTTCGCCCATCAGGTGGCTGACGACGAAGCCGGCGAACAAGGCCAGCAGCAGGGCCACTGCCAACAGCTTCATGCGCTGCAGCTGGGCACGACGGGGATCGACGGGACGGGGAGTGCTGAGACTGGGTTCCATGTCCGAAGTGTACCCAGTCGCCGGAGCAGGGCATGTCCACGGCGCGCGTCATGGGTTCGGTAGGAGCGCGCCTGAGCGCGATGGCGTTACCGATACAGCCCGGTCGCGCCCGGGTGCGCTCCTACGGGTGGTTGCAGCGATCGCGTTCGCCATTCGCGCAGCGGCCGATCGTTTTGTAGGAGCGCGCCTGAGCGCGATGGCGTTACCAGGACAGCCCGGTCGCGCCCGGGTGCGCTCCTACGGGTGGTTGCAGCGATCGTGGTCGCCATTCGCGCAGCGGCCGATCGTTTTGTAGGAGCGCGCCTGAGCGCGATGGGGTTACCGGGAAAGCCGTGTCGCGCCCGGGTGCGCTCCTACGGTGATGCACCGCCTGGTATTCAGCCGCGCAGGCGCTCCAGCTGTGATTGCAGCGCGGTCACCTTGGCCTGCAGCGCGGCGTTTTCGTTTTCCAGTTCGGTCACGCGGCGTTGCAGGGCTTTCACATCGCGGCGTTCGGCTTCGCCGCCTTCGGCCTCGTCGGGCCTGGGTTTGCGCTTGGCGTCGCGCACGCGCTTGGCCGCCTGTTTGAGCTCGGCTTTGCCGGCCTGCGCGGCGGCGCGTTGCTCGTCCTCGGACAGGGTGGCCACGGCAGCGGCGGCGCTGATCGAAATCTCGCCGGCCTTGACCGCCTGCACCACTTCCGGGGCGGCCTGTTTGTGGATGCGCTCGATCATCACCACCTGGTTGTTGCTCAGGCGGGCCTCGCGCGCCAGCTCGGCGCGGCTGACCGGGGTGGAGGTCTCTTCCCACGGCGGGCTGTCGCTGTCGGCGGCGGCCTGGACGGTGCCGTGTTCGATGCCGGCGGCGGGCTGGTCATCGTCGGTGACCACCGGCGCTTCCGCCGCGGCGTCGGCATCGCGCTGGCTGCGCTGGCGCGCGGCCAGGATCTCGCGCTTGCGCAGCGCCAGCACGCCACGCTGGAAGTCCGACACGCTGCGCCGGCCCAGGTGCTGCTCGATCATCCACAGGTGCACGTCCTGCATCGACTGGAAGCGCGGGTTCTGCACGGTCTGGAACGGCAGGCCGTGCTTCTGGCAGATGCCGTAGCGGTTGTGGCCATCCACCAGCACATCGCCCCACAGCACCAGTGCATCGCGGCAGCCCTCGGCCAGCAGGCTGCGCTCCAGCGCCTCGTGCTCGTCGGGCGTCAACGGGTCGATGTAGGCCTTAAGTTCTTCTTTGACAACGATGTTCATGCGGCAACTGCGGGGAAGTGCGGGGCCGGCATTGTAGTGAGCCTGCCCCGGCTTTGCGCGCTTGACCGGGCTGCGCGCGGACGGTACACGCGGGCGCCCGTGCCGTCGCCGTCAGGCAGTGCTGCGCAGGATCTTCCCCAGCGTTTCGACCATCTGCCCGATCTGCTCGGGGGTGACGATCAGCGGCGGCGACAGCGCGATGACATCGCCGGTGACGCGCACCAGCAGGCCGCCGTCATGGAAGCAGCGCTCGAAGACCTCATAGCCGCGTGCGCCCGGCGCGCCGTCGCGCGGGGCCAGCTCGACCGCGCCGATCAGGCCGATGTTGCGGATGTCGATGACGTGCGGCAGCCCGCGCAGGCCGTGCAGCGCATCTTCCCATTGCCGGCCCAGCGTGATCGCGCGGTCGAACAGGTTCTCCTCGGCGTAGGTGTCCAGCGTGGCGATCGCCGCGGCGCAGGCCAGCGGATGGCCGGAATAGGTGTAGCCGTGGAAGAGCTCGATCGCGTTCTGCGGGCCGTGCATGAAGGCGTCAAAGATCGCATCGGCCACCAGCACCGCGCCCATCGGCACGCTGCCGCTGGTCAGCCCCTTGGCGGCGGTGATCAGGTCCGGGGTGACGCCGAAGCGTTGCGCCGCAAACGCCTCGCCGACCCGGCCGAAGCCGGTGATGACCTCGTCGAACACCAGCACGATGCCGTGGCGGTCGCAGATGGCGCGCAGCCGCTGCAGATAGCCTTCCGGCGGCAGGATCACCCCGGCCGAGCCGGACACCGGTTCGACGAAGACCGCCGCAATGGTGGAGGCGTCATGCAGGGTGATCAGGCGTTCCAGATCGTCGGCCAGTTCGGCGCCGTGCGCCGGCAGCCCGCGCGTGTAGGCATTGCGTTGCAGATCCAGCGTGTGCCGCAGATGGTCGGTGCCGGCCAGCAGGGGGCCGAACCATTTACGGTTGTTGGGCAGCCCGCCGATCGACATACCGCCGAAGCCGACCCCGTGGTAGGCCTTCTCGCGGCCGATGAAGCGGGTGCGCTGGCCCTCGCCGCGCAGGCGGTGGTAGGCGAGCACGATCTTCATCGCGCTGTCGACCGCCTCCGAGCCGGAGTTGGTGAAGAACACATGGCCCAGGCCGGGCGGGGCGATCGCGGCCAGCCGCTGTGCCAGCACGAACGGCAGCGGTGAGCCCATCTGGAAGGTCGGCGCGAAATCCAGCGTGCCGGCCTGCGCGCGGATCGCCGCCACGATGCGCTCGCGTGCATGGCCGGCATTGCAGCACCACAGCCCGGCAGTGCCGTCCAGGATCTGGCGCCCATCGACATCGCGGTAGTACATGCCGGCAGCGGAGGCCAGCAGGCGCGGGCGCGCCTTGAACTGGCGGTTGGCGGTGAACGGCATCCAGAACGCGTCCAGCTGCGCCGCTGCCTGCGACGCATGCGCGTCGTCGCGCGGAGGGTGGTCGTGCATGGCGGGCTCCGTCGCTGGGGAGCGTCCGACTCTACGGCCACCGCGCGTCGGCCGTCACCCCGCAGAGCGCGACGGCGACCACGATTTCCGGACCCGCATGCGCCGATCCGCACGGACTAGTCAATTAGTCGCAGCGTCTGCCGCTAAGCTCTGGGAACGCCTTGTGGCGCGGGCCAGGACGGGTGTTTGAGCGGCTGCGGGGCGCGCCGAAGCATTGCAAAGATTCAACGATCGCCGATGATGCGCCAGACGAGTGCCAGTTGGGCCTGGTAGTCGCCGCTGCCCTTATCGCAACACGTCAATCGATCGCAGCCATCAATCGTTTTCGCGGCCACTGACACCGCCTGCGTGCAGGCGTTGTGTCAGGCGCCCCGGACACTTCATCGTACTTTTTAGGGGAACGGGAATGACACAAGGGTCCACCGTGGCGAGCGCCAACGGCGCAGACGCCGGCCTGCTGTCCAAGGAGCGCATCGTCGCGCGTCCGGGGTTCAATCGTTGGTTGGTACCGCCGGCTGCACTGGCGATCCATCTGTGTATCGGCATGGCCTACGGCTTCAGCGTGTTCTGGCTGCCGCTGTCCAAGGCGCTGGGCATCACCGAAGCGATCGCGTGCCCGGCCGACATGGGCCTGTTCGCGCGCATGGTCGCCACCACCTGTGACTGGAAGATCAGCGAACTGCAATGGATGTACACGTTGTTCTTCGTGCTGCTGGGCTGCTCGGCGGCGGTCTGGGGCGGCTGGCTGGAACGTGCCGGCCCGCGCAAGGCCGGTGTGGTCTCGGCGCTGTGCTGGTGCGGCGGGCTGGTGATATCGGCGGCCGGCATCCACTTCCACCAGATCTGGATGCTGTGGCTGGGCTCGGGCGTGATCGGCGGTATCGGTCTGGGCCTGGGCTACATCTCGCCGGTGTCGACCTTGATCAAATGGTTCCCGGACCGCCGCGGCATGGCGACCGGCATGGCGATCATGGGCTTCGGTGGCGGCGCGATGATCGGCAGCCCCCTGGCCGATGCGCTGATGCGCCACTTCGCCACGCCGACCTCGGTGGGCGTGATGGAAACCTTCCTGGTGATGGCGGCGCTGTACTTCGTCTTCATGATGGCCGGCGCGTTCGGTTACCGCGTGCCGCCGAGCGGCTGGACCCCGGCCGGCTGGACCGCGCCGGTGGCCAGCAACAACGCCATGATCACCGCCAACCACGTGCATGTGAGCAAGGTCTGGGGCATTCCGCAGTTCTGGCTGCTGTGGGGCGTGCTGTGCCTGAACGTGTCGGCCGGTATCGGCGTGATCGGCATGTCCTCGCCGATGCTGCAGGAAGTGTTCGGCGGCCGCCTGATCGGGGTGGATGCCGGCTTCGGCAGCCTGGATACGGCGCAGCTGGCCAGCATCGCGGCCATCGCGGCCGGCTTCACCGGCCTGCTCAGCCTGTTCAACATCGGCGGCCGCTTCTTCTGGGCCAGCATGTCCGACAAGCTCGGCCGCAAGAACACCTACACGCTGTTCTTCGTGCTGGGCATCTGCCTGTATGCGGCGGCGCCGTCGGCCGGCAGCGTGGGCGGCATCGCGCTGTTCGTGGGCATCTTCTGCATCATCCTGTCGATGTACGGCGGCGGTTTTGCCACCATCCCGGCGTATCTGGCCGACCTGTTCGGCACCCAGATGGTGGGCGCCATCCACGGCCGCCTGCTGACCGCCTGGGCCACCGCCGGCATTCTCGGCCCGGTGGTCGTCGGCTACATGCGTGAGTACCAGCTGGCCCACGGCAGCCCGCCGTCACAGGTCTACAACACCACCATGTACATCCTGGCCGGCATGTTGGTGCTCGGTCTGATCTGCAACCTGTTGGTGCGTCCGGTGGCCGCGCGTCACTTCATGACGCCCGACGAACTGGCGCGCGAGAAGCAGCTGGCGCACGAGAAGGTGGACGGCAGCGGCAAGGCGATCCTGCCGCCGGAGCAGATGGCGCGCATCGGGCACGGCGGCAATCCCGCGCTGGTCGCGCTGGCCTGGCTGGCCGTCGGCGTGCCGATGTGCTGGGGCATCTGGGTCACGCTACAGAAAGCCTTCGTGCTGTTTCATTGAGATGAGATGACCACTCCGTCTTCCCGTTCCGTGCGCGCCGGCAGTGTGGTGCGCACGGTCGTCCGCCACCGCGGCGGCCGCAACGCCACGGTGCAGGACATGGTGGCGGCCGAAATGCCGGTCGCCTTCCACTACAACGGTGTGCCGTTCGCGGTGATGATGGCCACGCCGGAGGACCTGGAGGATTTCGCACTCGGGTTCTCGCTGAGCGAAGGCATCGTCGAGCACCCGCAGGACCTGCGGGTGACGGCGGTGGAGACGTTCCTGGAGGGCGCCTCGCTGCAGATCGAGATTCCGCCCGGGCGTGCCGCCGCGCTGGATCAGCGGCGGCGCAACCTGGACGGGCGCAGCGGTTGCGGGGTATGCGGCAACGAATCGATCGAAGCGGTGTTGCGTGTGCCGCCGGTGCTGCAGTCCGCGCTGCAGATCGATGTGCAGACCCTGGCGCGTGCACTGGATGCGCTGCATGCGCAGCAGCCGATCGCCGCGCAGACCGGCGCGGTGCATGCCGCCGGCTGGGCCGATGCGCAGGGGGTGGTGCGTTACGTGCGCGAGGATGTCGGCCGGCATAACGCGCTCGACAAGTTGATCGGTGCCCTGGCGCGCGCGCGCGTGGATGCATCGCATGGGTTTGCGGTGGTGACCAGCCGCGCCAGTTACGAAATGGCCATGAAAGCCGCGCATGCCCGGATCCCGCTGCTCGCAGCGATTTCGGCGCCGACCGCGCTGGCGATCAGCCTGGCCGACAGTGCGGGACTGACCCTGATCGGGTTTGCCCGCGATCACGATTGTGTCGTTTACAGCCATCCGCAGCGCCTGGACTTGGGCGTCGCCGTGGGAGAGCCCGCATGAGCAAGAAGACCATCCAGCAATACGACAATCCCGCTGGCGGCTGGGGCGCACTGCGCTCGGTGGCCAAGCACCTGATGGAACAGGACATCGCGGTGCAGGGCGCCAAGACGCTGCTGCATGCCAACCAGCCGGACGGTTTCGACTGCCCCGGCTGTGCCTGGCCCGACCGTGACCACACCTCCACCTTCGAGTTCTGCGAGAACGGCGCCAAGGCCGTTGCCGCCGAATCCACCGCGCGCCGCGCCGGGCCGGAGCTGTTTGCCTCGCACAGCGTCAGCCTGTTGTCGCAGTACAGCGACTACTGGCTGGAAGGGCAGGGCCGGCTGACCCAGCCGATGCGTTACGACGCCGCCACCGATCACTACGTGCCGGTGAGCTGGGACGCGGCGTTTGCGCAGATTGCCGGGCACCTCAACGGGCTGGCATCGCCGGACGAGGCGATCTTCTACACCTCCGGGCGCACCAGCAACGAGGCGGCCTTCCTGTATCAGTTGTTCGTGCGCGAGTTCGGCACCAACAACTTCCCGGACTGCTCGAACATGTGCCACGAGCCGTCCGGCACTGCGCTGCGTTCGCAGATCGGCGTGGGCAAGGGCACGGTGTCGCTGCACGACTTCGAACTGGCCGATGCGATCTTCATCTTCGGCCAGAACCCGGGCACCAATCACCCGCGCATGCTCGGCGAGTTGCGCCAGGCCTCCAAGCGCGGCGCGGCGATCGCGGCATTCAATCCGTTGCGCGAGCGCGGGCTGGAAAAGTTCGCCGACCCGCAGGACAAGCTGGAGATGCTGCACAACGGCTCCACCCGCATCGCCTCGGATTATTTCCAGCTCAAGATCGGCGGCGACCTGGCCGCGGTCAAGGGCATCATCAAGCATGTGCTGGAGCGCGACGCCCAGGCCCAGCGCGACGGCACGCCGCGCTTGCTGGATCTGGAATTCATCCACGCCCACACCGCCAATTTCGAGGCCTTCGCGGCCGAGGTGCATGGCGAATCCTGGGACACCATCATCGAAGAGTCCGGGCTGGACGAGGCCGCGCTGCGCAAGGCCGGCGAGCTCTATCTCAATGCCGAGCGCGTGATTGCCTGCTGGGGCATGGGCATCACCCAGCACAAGCATTCGGTGGCCACCATCCACATGATCACCAACCTGCTGTTGCTGCGCGGCCATCTGGGCCGGCCGGGCGCGGGCGTGTGCCCGGTGCGCGGGCACAGCAACGTGCAGGGCGACCGCACGATGATGATCTACGAGAAACCGCCGGCCGCCTTCTTGGACAAGCTGCAGACGCTGTTCGGGTTTGCGCCGCCGCGCGAAGACGGGTTCGACACCGTTGGTGCGATCGAAGCGATGCTGGACGGGCGCGGCAAGGTGTTCTTCGCGATGGGCGGCAACTTTGCCGCGGCCACGCCGGATACCGACGCCACGCACCGCGCGCTGCGCAACTGCGAACTCACCGTGCATGTGACCACCAAGCTCAATCGCAGCCACCTGGTGCACGGGCGCGATGCGCTGATCCTGCCATGCCTGGGCCGTACCGAAATCGACATCCAGGACGCCGGCCCGCAAGGCGTGACGGTGGAGGATTCGATGAGCATGGTGCACCTGTCGGCCGGCATCAACCCGCCGGCCTCGCCGGACCTGCTGTCCGAGCCGGCGATCGTGGCACGCCTGGCCGAGGCAACGCTGGGCGCGCGCAGCGCGATCCGCTGGCGCTGGCTGGTGGGCGACTACGACCGCGTACGCGATCTGATCGCACAGGTCTTCCCGGATTTTGCCGACTTCAACCAGCGCGTGCGCGTGCCGGGCGGTTTCCGTCTGTCCAACACCGCGCGTGATCGCCAGTGGGTGACGCCCGAGAAGCGCGCGGTGTTCAAGCCACACGCGGTGCCGACCGACAACCCGATCCACCGCGCACGCCGCAGCCACACCGGGCAGATCGTGTTTACGCTGGCCACCACGCGCTCGCACGATCAATACAACACCACCATCTATGGGCTGGACGACCGCTACCGCGGCGTGTTTGGCGAGCGCCGCGTGCTTTTCATCAATGGTGCGGACATCGCGGCATTGAACATGAAGGCCGGCGATTGGGTGGACCTGGAGAGCCTGTGCGAGGACGGTGTGCATCGTGAGGCACGCCGCTTCCTGCTGGTGGACTACGACATCCCGCGCGGCTGCCTGGCAGCGTACTACCCGGAAACCAACGCATTGGTGCCGCTGTCCAGCTTCGCCGACGAAGCGCGTACGCCCACCTCCAAGTCAATTCCGGTCATCGTGCTGCCGCACCGCGCAGAAACCGCCGATGCGGCGCCGCGCGACATCGGAGCGGTGCTTGTCCGCTGATCCACAGCTCACCGCGCAGTTGCTTGTTGCGTTGGCCGACACGCCGGAGGGCGTGTCGCTGGCCCGGTTGTGCAAGCAGCTGGGCGTGCGCATGAGCGTCCTGCTGCGCACCCTGGCGTGGTTGGGCAGCGCCAGCCTGGACGGTCACCCCGGTCCGGGCTGGATCCAGGTGGAAGCGCGCGGCGAGCGCCAATTCGCGGTGCTGACGGATGCCGGGCGCGCTGCGCATGCGCAGCGTGCAATGGCACAGGCGCCGCACGGCGACTGAGCAACTTGCTGGTACTTCCCGGCTGAGGAAAGCGGGAGACTGAAGCCTCTTCACCTGCAAGGGAAGCTTGATCAGACGCAACCTGATCCGAACAACGCAGGCCATGCTTTGCTTGCAGCCAAACACACCGAGTGTCTCGACAGGTCCTTGCCCGCTCACCGTCGCGGGACCTTACGCGGCATGGATGCCGCGTAAGAGCCTACACGGACGTACTTGCGGCGTGTCCTGCGATGGTGGGCGGGCAAGGGCCCTGCAGCACACTCGCAGCGTCGAGCGCGCGGCGCCCTCACCGCTTGCGGGACACGCCGTGAACCCATCCCCGGGGGGCTCGGTGGCGGCATCCATGCCGCCACACGGTCCCGCAACCGGCGAGGACACCGCACCAGACAGTTGGTCGGCGCTCGTTTGAAGAGCTGTCTGTCGTACGGTGCGCATCAGACGTGGAGGCGATGCTTCACGATCGAACAAGGCGCACCCAGCACTGCTCTACGTGACGTACCGACCATCTCGACTGGTCCTTGCCGGCCCACCGTCGCGGGACCCTGAGCGGCATGGATGCCGCGCCGGAGCCTACATGGACGTACTTGCGGCGTGTCCCGCGATGGTGGGCCGGCAAGGGCCTTGCAGCCAAATAGCTGACCAACCGCTCTGTCGGTGATCTATCCGCATTGTCTGACGACCACCCTTAAATGACCGGAATTTCGGGAGTTAGCGATGTACCCAGAGCGGACTTGCGGCGTGTCCTGCTGTGGCGGGCAGACAAGAGCTCTACAGCCAAGTCGCAGACCCGCCGCTCTGCAACCGACGCATTTTCGGCGCGATCAATCCTCGGTGAAGAGAACGCGCCGCGCTCTGTCGGTCACTGCCAGAACTGAGGCTGACATGGCCCACCTGGGCCGGAGGTCACGTCTGTAACTTTTTACCCACCGGTGGACCTGCGCAAACCCTTGCTGCAATCTGCCAGAATCGGCTGTCCTGTCTTGTCTGGAAGCCGATCAACGATGACTGCTGCCGCGCCGCTCGCTGCTCCCATCAATTCGCCTGCGCGCGTGCTGTTCGCCAGCCTGATCGGCACCACGATCGAGTTTTTCGATTTCTATATCTACGCCACCGCCGCGGTGCTGGTGTTTCCCACCCTGTTCTTTCCGGCGGGCGATGGCAGCGCGGCGATGCTGCAGTCGCTGGCGACGTTTGCAGTGGCTTTCGTCGCGCGGCCGGTGGGCTCGGCGGTGTTCGGCCACTTCGGTGACCGGATCGGGCGCAAGGCCACCCTGGTGGCGGCGCTGCTGACGATGGGCTTGTCCACCGTGGCGATCGGCTTGCTGCCCAGCTACGCCCAGATCGGCGTGTTCGCCCCAGCGCTGCTGGCCTTGTGTCGCTTCGGCCAGGGCCTGGGTCTGGGGGGCGAGTGGGGCGGGGCCGTGCTGCTTGCCACCGAAAATGCACCGCCGGGCAAGCGCGTGTGGTACGGCATGTTTCCGCAGTTGGGTGCGCCACTGGGCTTTCTGCTGTCCACCGGCACCTTTCTCGGCATGGGCGCGGTGCTCGACGATGCGCAGTTCATGCAATGGGGCTGGCGGGTGCCGTTCCTGGCCAGCGCGCTGTTGGTGCTGACCGGTTTGTGGGTACGCCTGAGCATCACCGAGACGCCGGATTTCCAGAAGGCCCTGGACCGCAAGACCCGTGTGCGCCTGCCCTTGGGCACGGTGATCTCGCAGCACTGGTCGGCGCTGATCATCGGCACGCTCGGCGCGTTCGCCACCTTCGTGCTGTTCTATCTGATGACGGTCTTCGCGCTGGGCTATGGCACCAAGACCCTGGGCTACGACAAGGAGCAATTCCTGTTGTTGCAGATGGCCGGCATCGTGTTTTTCGCGATCGGCATTCCGCTCTCGGCCAGGTTTGGCGACCGGCATGGTGCGCCGCTGGCGATGATGCTGGCCAGTGTTGCGATCATCGCGTTCGGGTTGGCATTCGCGCCGCTGTTCCAGGCCAATCACCCGCTGCAGGTACTGGCATTTCTGGGGCTGGGCTTCTTCTTCATGGGCCTGACCTACGGCCCCTGCGGCACGTTGCTGGCCGAGCTGTATCCCACCGAGGTGCGCTACACCGGTGCCTCGCTGTCGTTCAACCTGGCCAGCATTCTCGGTGCGGCGCCGGCGCCGTACGTGGCCACGCAACTGGCCGCACGCTTTGGCGTGCAGGCGGTGGGGCAGTATCTGGGCGGCGCTGCGGTCGTGAGCCTGGTGGCGTTGATGGCCGCACGTACGATGCGGCGCCGTTCGGCATCGGCGATTTCGACCTAGCCAGCGCGGCAGCGGAGCCGACGCGTCTCAGCTGGCCAGGCGCACCTGGTTACGGCCGCCGGCCTTGGCCAGGTACAGGTATTTGTCCGCTTCGCCCAGCAGGTGGTGCAGCGACTGGCCGTCTTCGGTGGCGATGCACACGCCGATGCTCACCGTCATGCTGAGGGTTTCATTGCCGATCCGCACGCGCAGCGCGCTGATGCGCTCGCGCAGGGTTTCGAAGTAACTGGTGGCGTTGGCGGCATCCAGCCCCGGCACCAGCAGGCAGAATTCCTCGCCGCCGAAACGTGCCACCAGATCCTGCGGCCGCGCATGGCTGGAGACCGATGCGGCCACCGCCCGCAGCGCCTGGTCGCCGGCTTCGTGGCCCCAGGTGTCGTTGATGTGCTTGAAGTGGTCGATGTCCAGCATCGCCGCGGTGACCGTCTGCTCCTGCGACAGCAGGGTGGGGATCACCCGCTGGCTCTGTTCCAGGAAATAGCGCCGGTTGGGCAGGCCGGTGAGGAAGTCGCGGGTGGCCAGGTCCTGCAGCGTGCCGATCAGTTCCAACTGGTCCACATTCTGCGATACGCGGCAGAAGAATTCTTCGCGCGAAAACGGCTTGCGCAGGAAGTCGTTGGCGCCATTTTTCAGGAAGCGCGGGATCAGCGACGAATCGCTGTTGCCGGAGATGCCGATCACCGCGACCTTGTCGCGCGAACGGATCGCGCGCAGCCGGCGGGTGAATTCCACCCCTTCCATACCGGGCATTTCCTGGTCGACGATGGTCAGGCGGATACCGGGATCGCGCTCGATCGCCTGCAGGCCGGCCGCGCCGTCGGCCGCCAGCACCACGCGGTAGCCGTACATGGACAACAACGCGGCTGCATAGGTCCGTGCAGACAGGGAATCGTCCACCACCAGCGCCGCGATGCGGCGGTTGCGTTCCAGACGCTGCACCAGCCAGGCCAGATACTCGATGCTGCCGGGCGCGTTCTTGAGCACGTAATCGATGATCTGCTGCTGCAGCACGCGCTGGCGCAGGTCCTCGTCATAGACGCCGCTGACCACCACGGTGGGCAGTTTGCGCGAAAGGAAAAATTCCACGACCTTGTCGCGGTCGCCGTCCACCAGCACCAGACCGGTCAGAACCAGAAACCAACCGTCTTCTTCGTCCAGTACGCGGGCCGCTTCCGCCAGGGTCGACACGACCGTGACCGGCAGTTCCACACGTTGCTCGATGGCTTCGCGCAGCATGCTGGTGAAGGTGCGCGAGTTCTCCACCAGCAACACGCGTTGCGGCAGGACTGCGCTTTCGCTATTGCGATGTAGGGTACCTGGGGACATCGGCTGGCCGTGCGGATCGAACCGTCCTACCGGCTAACGGCCCGGTTCGCCAAAACTTGAGCGCCGCGTCTCAAAGTGCCCAAGACCGCGCCCCTCTCACCACAATGCATCGCGCAGCCGGTACCAGCTCATCGCGGCCACCAGCAGCGGGGTACGCAGCAGGCGTCCACCGGGAAAAGGCCGATGCGGGATGCGCGCGAACACGTCCAGCCGTCGGCTCTGGCCGGCGATGGCTTCGGCGATGACCTGGCCGGCCAGCCCGGTGGCGGCGACGCCATGCCCGGAGAATCCCTGGGCGAAATACACGTTGGACCCCAGCCGTCCCCAGTGCGGGGCGCGATTGCGCGAGATGTCCACGTAGCCGCCCCACAGCGTTTCCAGCGGCACGTCGTGCAGTTGCGGGAAGACCGTGTGCATGCGCCGGGTCATCAAGCGATCCAGCCCGGGGGGCGGGCGCGATGAGTAGCTGGCGCGTCCGCCGAACAGCAGCCGGTGGTCGGCGCTGAGCCGGTAATAATCCAGTGCCCAGTTGGTGTCGGCGACCGCCATGTCGTTGGCGATCAGCGCGCGCGCGCGGGCTGCGCCCAGCGGCGGCGTCGCGCCGACATAGGTGCCGACCGGCATGATGTGGCGTTCCAGCGTTGTGGACATGCCCTGCAGCAGGGCGTTTCCGGCGATCACGCCGAAGTCGGCGCTGACGCTGCCCTGGTCGGTCTGCATCGTCACGCGCGCGCCATGTTCCAGGCGGGACACCGCCGAGGCCTCGTGGATGCGCACGCCGGCCGCCAGCGCTGCGCGTGCCAGGCCCAGTGCGTAGGCCAGCGGATGCAGATGGCCGCTGGCCGGGTCGAACATCGCGCCCAGGTAGAGCGGGCTGTCGAGCACCTGCCGGGTACGCGCGCGGTCCCACCATTCCAGCGGGTAGTCATAGCGCTCGGCCATCCGCACGATGCCGTGCTGCAGGGCCTGCACCTGGCGCGGTTTCAGCGGCACATGGGCGTGACCGTCGCGCCAGTCGCAGGCGATGGCATGACGCGCGATGCGCGCGCGCAGCAGGTGCATGCCGTCGCGCGAGAAGTCGAACAGCAGCCGCGCGTCGGCATCGCCGACCAGCGCTTCCAGGGTTTCCTGCTCGCAGCCGTAGCCGACGATGGCCTGGCCGCCGTTGCGCCCGGAGGCGCCCCAGCCGATGCGCCTGGCTTCCAGCACGATGACGGAGTAGCCGGCCTCGGCCAGGGCGAGCGCGGCGGTGAGGCCGGTGTAGCCGGCGCCGAGGATGCAGACATCGGCACGTGCGGCGCCCTGCAGGCGCGGTTGTTCCGGCAAGGGCGGCGTGCTGCGCGCGTACCAGCTGTCGGGATAGCCATTGCCCGGCGGATCGGCAGGCGGCAGGGGCGTGCCCGGGCCGTCCATCAGACGATTCGCAGATACCGGGCGTAGTCCAGATCCGGCACCAGCGCCTGGTAGTCGAGCAGCTCGCGCTGTTTCTGCTGGCCAAATACATGCTGGAACTGGCTGCCGAACTGCGCGCCGACGAAGTCGCTGGCGCCGAATGCATCCACTGCGCCCTGCCAGGTGCGCGGCCGGAACACCGCTTGCGCATAGGCATTGCCGGTGACTGGCGCGGTGGGTTCGCCGGGGTGTTGCAGGCCGTCCAGCATGGCGGCAAGCACGGCGGCGGCGGCCAGGTACGGGTTGGCATCGGCACCAGCGATGCGGTGTTCGATGCGGGTGTTGCGTGCATCGCTGTGCGGGATGCGCAGCGCCACGGTGCGGTTGTTGAAGCCCCAGCTTGCATCCAGTGGCACGAAGGCGTTGCTGACGAACCTGCGGTAACTGTTGGCGTGCGGTGCGAACATCAGCAGCGAGGCATCGGCATGCCGCTGCAGGCCGGCGATGGCATGGCGCAGGCGGTCGGCGGGCACATCGACGTTGCCGGCAAACACGTTGTGCCCGTCGGCATCGAGCAGGCTCACATGCAGGTGCAGGCCGCTGCCGGCCTGGCCGGGAAACGGCTTGGCCATGAAGCTCGCAAGCTTGCCCTGCTGCTGCGCAATCGCCTTGATGGTGCGCTTGAGCAGGAGTGCCTCGTCGCAGGCGGCCACCGCATCGGCGCGATGCTGCAGGTTGATTTCGAACTGGCCGGGCGCGTACTCGGCCACGGCGGTGTCGGCCGGGATGCCTTGCTGCCGGCAGGCGGCGGTGACCGCGTCGGTGAACGTGCGCTGGTCGTCCAGGTCCTGCAGCGAATACACCTGGGTACTGTCGCTGCGCGCACCGGTCTGCGGGTCGCGCGGTGTTTGCGGACGCCCTTGTGCATCGGGCACCGCATCGAACAGGTAGAACTCCAGTTCCACTGCAATCACCGGTGTCAGGCCGAAGGCGGCGAAGCCGTGCAGCACGCGCTGCAGGACCGCACGCGGTGCAACCTCGAACACGCTGCCGTCCGGCTGATGCATCGCCAGCAGCAGCTGTGCCATCGGCCGCGGTGCCCACGGCACCGGGCGCAGCGAGCCTGCAATGGGCCGGCAGATGCGATCGGCATCGCCGATGGCATAGCCCAGCCCGGTTTCCTCGACGGTATTGCCGGTGATGTCGGTGGCGATCAGCGACATCGGCAGGCACACCCCGTCGCGATAGATCTTGCCCAGGACCTCGGCTGTCACGCGTTTGCCACGCAGCACGCCATTGGTGTCGGGCAACAGCAGGTCGACCGCCTCGCAGCCATCGATCCGCGCCAGCGTGGCGGCATCGGTGGCGGGCAAGCACGCGACGGAGTTCTCGGAAACCATGGGGCACCACCTGCAGGGTCGCTGCCCAGACTAGCAAAGCGCACGTGATCTTTCGCAATCGTGCGCGTGCCGACCCTGGCAATGCCGCTGGCTGCGCGGTAAGTTCGCAGGCATCCACGACAGACCCTCAACCCGTGGCGAAGACACGCTGACGTTGCGTCGCGATCGGACGCATGCAATGCCACGCACGATTGCAAACACGCGCCACCCTGTGGCCAGCACATTGCCAGCGCCTGCCTGACGGTGAGCGCACCCGTTTCCCTGCCGCGTACAACCGGAATATCCAGCATGGCTGTCGTTCCCCTGGTCGGGTTGCCGACCGATCGCATCCAGCAAGGGCCGCATCCGTTTCTGGCCACCGGCGAAAAATACATCCGCGCGGTGGTGGACGCGGCCGGCGCAATGCCGGTGCTGTTGCCGAGCCTGCAGCCGGCGCTGGATGCGGGGGTCTGGCTGGATCGCCTGGATGGCCTGTTGCTGACCGGCGCGGTGAGCAATGTGGAGCCGCATCACTACAGCGACGAGCCGAGCTGGGAGGGCAATCCGCATGATCCGGCGCGCGATGCCGCCAGCCTCGGGCTGATTCCGCAGGCACTTGCGCGCGGCCTGCCGGTGCTGGCGATCTGCCGCGGGCTGCAGGAGGTCAACGTAGCGATGGGCGGGCGCCTGCATCAGCGCGTGCATGAGGTGCCCGGTCTGGCCGATCACCGCGAAGACCGTACCGCGCCACTGGACGCGCAGTACGGCCCGGCGCATCCGGTGCAGCTGCAGGCCGGCGGCCTGCTGGCCGGCATCAGCGACAGCGCGCAGGTGGCGGTGAACTCGCTGCACGGGCAGGGCATTGCGCGGCTGGCCGACGGCCTGCTGATCGAGGCGACCGCGCCGGATGGCCTGATCGAAGCCTTTCGCGGCCCCGGGCCGGGCTTTTTGCTCGCGGTGCAGTGGCATCCGGAGTGGCGTGTCACACAGCATCCGTTCTACCGTGCCATCTTTCAGGCCTTCGGCGAGGCCTGTCGCCAATATGCCGCCCGACGCGGTCAGTGAGGTTGCATGTCCATCCGCACACGTTCGCGCACGTCCACGCCCAAACAGCCCGAAAGCGCCCTGCGCCGCTGGCTCAAGGAGCGCCACATCACCGAGGTCGAGTGCCTGGTGCCGGACATCACCGGCAATGCACGCGGCAAGATCATTCCGGCCGACAAGTTCTCGCACGACTACGGCACCCGCCTGCCGGAAGGCATCTTCGCCACCACCGTCACCGGCGATTTCCCGGACGATTATTACGCGCTGACCTCGCCATCGGATTCGGACATGCATCTGCGCCCGGACGCGTCCACCGTGCGCATGGTGCCGTGGGCGGCCGATCCTACCGCGCAGGTCATCCACGATTGCTACACCAAGGATGGGCAGCCGCATGAGCTTGCCCCGCGCAATGTGCTGCGGCGCGTGCTGGAGGCGTATGCCGAAGCCAGGCTGCAACCGGTGGTGGCGCCGGAGCTGGAATTCTTCCTGGTGCAGAAGAACACCGATCCGGATTTCCCGTTGTTGCCGCCGGCCGGGCGCTCGGGGCGTCCGGAGACGGCGCGGCAGTCGTATTCGATCGATGCGGTCAACGAGTTCGACCCGATCCTGGACCTGATGTACGACTACTGCGATGCGATGGAGCTGGACGTGGATACGCTGATCCACGAATCCGGCGCCGCGCAGCTGGAGGTCAACTTCACCCATGCCGATGCGCTCTCGCGCGCGGACCAGGTGTTCCTGTTCAAGCGCACCATGCGCGAGGCCGCGCTGCGGCATGGCGTCTATGCGACGTTCCTGGCCAAGCCGATGGAGACCGAGCCGGGCAGTGCGATGCACATCCACCAGAACCTGCTGCATGCCGGCACCGGCAAGAACGTGTTCAGCGGCAAACGCGAGGGCGGCTTCAGCGACACCTTCGCGCATTATCTGGGTGGCCTGCAGAAGTACATTCCGATGGCGATGGGGCTGCTGGCGCCCAACGTCAATTCCTACCGGCGGCTGATGTTCGGCGAGGTCTCGCCGAGCAATGTGCTGTGGGGCTTCGACAATCGCACCTGCGGGCTGCGCGTGCCGATCGATGCACCACAGAACATGCGGGTGGAAAGCCGCTTTGCCGGCTCCGACGCCAATCCGTATCTGGCAATGGCGGCGACCCTGGCCTGCGGGTTGCTCGGCATCCGCGAGAAGCTCGAGCCGACTGCGCCGATCAGCAGCAACGGCAAGGAGCAGGGCTACGATCTGCCACGCTCGCTGGGCGAGGCACTGGACGGACTGGAGGGCTGCGAGGCCTTGCAGGACATGCTGGGGCAGCGCTTCGTGCGCGCCTATATCTCGGTGAAACGGAAGGAATACGAGACCTTCTTCCGGGTGATCAGTTCGTGGGAGCGCGAGTTCCTGTTGTTGAATGTGTAAGGCGTATGCGCGTCGCGCAGCGTGCCGCACCGTTCCCTTCTCCCACCGGGAGAAGGTGCCCGAAGGGCGGATGAGGGGAGGTCGTCTGGCAATGGCTCGAACCCACGTGCACTGCTAGCGTCCGACGCGTTCTGCGCCAGCTGCTTTTTATGACGCCACTGCATTCGCGCCACTGGCGTGAGCCACCTTCCGGAGCAAGCCGTGCACCCCACCGCGTTGAAAACCTTGCAGCAACTCGATGCCGCCCATCACCTGCATCCGTTCAACGACAACGCGGCATTGGCCGAGCAGGGCACGCGCATCCTGACCCGCGGCGAGGGCGTGTATGTCTGGGACGCGCAGGGCAACAAGCTGCTGGATGCGTTCGGCGGCCTGTGGTGCGTGAATGTGGGCTACGGGCGCACCGAGCTGGCGCAGGCCGCAGCGCGGCAGATGGAACAGCTGGCCTACTACAACAGCTTCTTCCAGTGCACCACCGAGCCCACCATCCATCTGGCCGCCAAGCTGGCGGAGCTGGCGCCGGGCGATCTGAATCACGCGTTCTTCGCCAACTCCGGGTCGGAGGCCAACGACACCATCCTGCGCCTGGTGCGGCATTTCTGGGCGGTGCAGGGGCAGCCGGAAAAACGCATCTTCATCGGCCGTCACGACGGTTACCACGGCACCACCATGGCCGGTGCCAGCCTGGGTGGCATGAAAGGCATGCACAGGCAGGGCGGCTTGCCGATCCCGGATATCCACCACATCGCGCCGCCGTATCACTTCGGCGATGGCGGCGACATGGACCCCGAGGCCTACGGACTGCTGGCGGCACGTCGGCTGGAAGACCGGATTCTGCAGCTCGGGCCGGAACACGTAGCGGCGTTCATCGGCGAACCGATCATGGGCGCGATCGGGGTGTACATCCCGCCGCGCAGTTACTGGCCGGAAATCGAACGCATCTGCCGGCGTTACGACGTGCTGCTGGTGGCCGACGAGGTGATCTGCGGGTTCGGGCGTACCGGTGCCTGGTTCGGCGCGGAGTATTTCGGCTTCCAGCCCGACGTGATGACGCTGGCCAAGGGCATCACCTCCGGCTACATCCCGTTGGCAGCGGCAATGTTCAACGATCGCGTGGCCGGTGTGCTCAAGGCGCAGGGCGGCGAGTTGGCGCATGGCGGCACCTATGCGGGGCATCCGGTCTGCGCGGCGGTGGCACTGGAGAACCTGCGCCTGCTGCAGGACGAGGGCATCGTGGAACGCGCGCGCACCCACATCGCACCGTATCTGGCGCAGCGCTGGGCCGAGCTGGGCGAACACCGGCTGGTGGGGGAGGCGCGTATCGCCGGGCTGGTCGGGGCACTGGAATTGGTGCCGGACAAACGCCGGCGCGGCGTCTACTTTCCCGAGCGCGGACGGGTCGGCGCCCTGTGCCGCGATTTCGCGCTGCGGCGCGGGCTGATCCTGCGTGCCACCCATGACGCCATGCTGCTGTCGCCGCCGTTGATCATCACCCGCGAACAGGTCGACGAACTGTTCGACAAGGCCTGGGCGGCGCTGGACGATACCGCGCAGGCGCTGGGCGTCGGCGCGGCGTAAGCCCTGCCGGCGCAGCTCCCGAGGCTGAAGGTCTCGCGCGCATGTGCAAAGGGCGGCGGGCCGGTGCGATTCCGGCATCGGCCGTGCCCGCCTGCCGCAGTGCACGCGGGAATTGCGCCACGCCACGCTGTGCAAACACAAACACCATGGGTAGGCTGGACCTCCGACCGGCCGTACACCGGTCCGCCCTGATCGCGCTGCCCTGGAGACCCGCATGACGCTGCGACTGCTCGCCCTGACGCTGTCCACCACCTTGCTGGCCGCCTGCGGTGGCCGCAATGCGCCCGGCGACGCCGAGGCGCAGGCCAAGGTGCTCAATGTCTACAATTATTCGGACTACATCGCCGAAGACACCATTCCCGCGTTCGAAAAGAGCACCGGCATCAAGGTCACCTACGACGTGTTCGACAGCGACGAGATGGTGGAAACCAAGCTGCTCGCCGGTGGCAGCGATTACGACGTAGTGGTGCCCACGCTGAACTTCTTCGGCCGGCAGATCCAGGCCGGCGTGTTCCTGCCGCTGGACAAGGACAAGATCCCCAATCTGGCCAATCTGGACCCGGACATCATGCGGCGCATCGCCGCGCAGGATCCGGGCAATGCCTATGGCGTGCCGTACATGATCGGCACCACCGGCATCGGCTACAACGTGGACAAGCTCAAGGCGATCTTCGGCAGCACTGAGGTCGCCAACAGCTGGGATCTGGTGTTCAAGCCGGAAAACCTGTCCAGATTGAAGGACTGCGGCGTGACCCTGCTGGACACGCCCTCGGACCTGATTCCGATCGCGCTCAACTACCTGGGCCTGGATCCGCACAGCAGCGCACCGGCCGACATCGAAAAGGCCGCCGCGCTGATCAAGACGATCCGCCCGTATGTGCAGAACTTTCATTCCAGCCAGTACGTGACCTCGCTGGCCAACGGCAACACCTGCCTGGCGGTGGGCTGGTCGGGCGACATCATCCAGGCGCGCGACCGCGCGGTGGAAGCCGGCAACGGCATCAAGGTGGCCTATGTGATCCCCAAGGAAGGCGCGCCGCAGTGGTTCGACATGCTGGCCATTCCCAAGGACGCCAAGCACCCGGACAACGCCTACGCCTTCATCAATTATCTGTTGAAGCCGGAGGTGGCCGCGGCCAACAGCAACTTCATCCACTACGCCAACCCGGTGCGCACCGCCACGCCGCTGGTGGACGCGGCGATCCGCAACGACCCCACCATCTACCCGCCGCCGGAGGTGACCGCCCGGATGTTCACCTATGCGATCAATCCGCCCGAGGTGGACCGGCTGTATACGCGGCTGTGGACCGAGATCAAGACCGGGCGCTGACAGCCGCCATCGCTGCTTTATTCCTGTAGGAGTGTCCGCCGGCGTCTGTCCGAAGTCCTAGCGGACGCTGACTGCGGTCATCACGCAATCTGTACCGGGCGGTTCAAATAATTGTATGGTTGCGCCGCCTTCGCCGAACCGCTGATGCGGCCCCGTCGTCGCGCGCGCCTCGCCCACGACACAGGACACCCCACCTTGAGCAATCACGACCAGCAGTCCAACGACGGCCAGCCTTCGGGCACGGATGCGCAAGGCAGCGGCGCGCACGACGAGCAGGAGCCACCCAAGCCCTCGCCGTTGAAGAATCCCAAGGTCAAGTGGACGCTGATCGTCGTCGGGGTGCTGGTGGTGGTGCTGCTGGTGATCTGGCTGGCCTATTACCTGATCAAGGGCCGCTACATGCAGGACACCAACAACGCCTATCTGCAGGCCGATTCGGTCGCCGTGGCGCCGCGGGTCAGCGGCTACGTGACCAAGGTGATGGTGAGCGACAACCAGATCGTCGAGGCCGGCCAGCCGCTGCTGCAGATCGACGACCGTACCTACCAGGCCACGCTGCAGCAGGCCGAAGCCGCAATCGCCGCGCGCCAGGCCGATATTGCCGCTGCCACCGCCAATGTCTCCGCACAGGAGTCGGCGCTGGTGCAGGCACGTAGCCAGGTGAGCTCGGCAGCGGCGAGCCTGACGTTTGCCCAGGCCGAAGTGAAGCGCTTCGCGCCGTTGGCCGCCTCCGGCGCGGACACCCACGAACACCAGGAAAGCCTGCAGCACGAACTGCAACGCGCACGCGCGCAGTACCAGGCCGCGCAGGCGCAGGCCAAGGGTGCGCAAAGCCAGATCCTGGCCAGCAACGCGCAACTGGAACAGGCCCAGGCCGGCGTCAAGCAGGCCACTGCCGACGCCGACCAGGCCCGCGTGGCGGTGGAAGACACCTTGCTGACCAGCCGCATCCACGGCCGCGTCGGCGACAAGACCGTGCAGGTCGGCCAGTTCCTCGGGGCGGGTACCCGCACCATGACCATCGTGCCGCAGGAATCGCTGTACCTGATCGCCAATTTCAAGGAAACCCAGGTCGGGCTGATGCGTCCCGGTCAGCCGGCCGAAATCGAGGTCGATGCCTTGTCGGGCGTCACGCTGCACGGCAAGGTCGAGAGCCTGTCGCCGGGGACCGGCTCGCAGTTCGCGCTGCTGCCGCCGGAAAATGCCACCGGCAACTTCACCAAGGTGGTGCAGCGCGTGCCGGTGCGCATCCGCGTGCTGGCCGGCGAGGAGGCGCGCAAGGTGCTGGTGCCGGGCATGTCGGTCGAGGTCACCGTGGACACGCGCTCGGCCAAGGACGCCAAGCAACGGGCCGAGGAGGAATCCGATCGCGTGCAGGCGCAGGAGCGCGCGCAGTGAGTGCAGCGGCGGCCACCGGCCCGCGTGCCGGCGGCAGCGCGCAACGCGAGAAGGCCGAGCCGGGCGCCTGGCTGGCGGTGCTGGCCGGCACCATCGGCTCGTTCATGGCGACGCTGGACATCTCCATCGTCAATGCGGCGCTGCCCACCATCCAGGGCGAGGTCGGCGCCAGCGGCACCGAAGGCACCTGGATCTCCACCGCGTATCTGGTGGCCGAGATCATCATGATCCCGCTGACCGGCTGGTTCGTACGCACGCTGGGCCTGCGCAACTTCCTGCTGATCTGCGCGGTGATGTTCACCGCGTTTTCGGTGGTGTGCGGGCTGTCGACCTCGTTGACGATGATGATCATCGGCCGCGTGGGGCAGGGCCTGGCCGGTGGCGCGCTGATTCCCACCGCGCTGACCATCGTCGCCACGCGCCTGCCGCCCAGCCAGCAGACCATGGGCACCGCCCTGTTCGGCATGACCGTGATCATGGGCCCGGTGATCGGCCCGCTGCTCGGCGGCTGGCTTACCGAAAACGTCAGCTGGCACTACGCGTTCTTCATCAACGTGCCGATCTGCGTCGGCCTGGTGGCCTTGCTGCTGCTCGGCCTCAAGCATGAGAAAGGCGATTGGGCCGGCCTGCTCAATGCCGACTGGCTGGGTATCTACGGCCTGACCGCCGGCCTGGGCGGGCTCACCGTGGTGCTGGAAGAGGGCCAGCGCGAGCGCTGGTTCGAATCCAGCGAGATCAACACGCTCAGCGTGATCGCGCTCAGCGGATTTGCTGCACTGGTCGTGGGCCAGTTCCGCAAACGGCCGCCGGTGATCCACCTGTCACTGTTGCTGCATCGCAGTTTCGGCGCGGTGTTCGTGATGATCATGGCGGTGGGCATGATCCTGTTCGGCGTCATGTACATGATTCCGCAGTTCCTGGCGGTGATCTCCGGCTACAACACCGAGCAGGCCGGCTACGTGCTGCTGCTGTCGGGCCTGCCGACCGTGCTGCTGATGCCGATGATGCCCAAGCTGCTGGAGG
This sequence comes from Xanthomonas sp. CPBF 426, assembly GCF_903989465.1. Lineage (NCBI taxonomy): Bacteria > Pseudomonadati > Pseudomonadota > Gammaproteobacteria > Lysobacterales > Lysobacteraceae > Xanthomonas > Xanthomonas sp. CPBF 426. The sequence continues at coordinate 2,734,925 of NZ_LR861805.1, read as the reverse complement.
TGGTGGACGTGCGCATCCTGGTGATCGCCGGGCTGATCTGTTTTGCCGCGGCCTGCTTTGCCAATCTGTCGCTGACCGCCGACACCGTCGGCATGCATTTTGTCGCCGGCCAGTTGTTGCAGGGCTGTGGCCTGGCGCTGGCGATGATGTCGCTGAACCAGGCGGCCATCTCCTCGGTGCCGCCGGAGCTGGCCGGCGATGCGTCCGGCCTGTTCAATGCCGGCCGCAACCTGGGCGGCTCGGTGGGGCTTGCGCTGATCTCCACCTTCCAGGAGCGCCGCATGACCTTCCATACCGAAACCATCGGCAGTGCGATCACTGCCAATTCCTCGCGCGCGCAGGATTTTCTTTCCGGCCTGACCGCGCAGATGCAGGGCAGCGCCGGCGGCGAGGCGGCCATTCGCTCGGTTGCGCAGCTGGCGCGCCTGGTGCAGCAGCAGGCCCTGGTGATGACCTATAGCGATCTGTTCTGGATCTTCGGCGTGATCGTGGTCTGCACGATTCCGCTGGCCTTTTTGCTCAAGCCGTTACCCAAGGGGGCGCACCTTGCAATGCACTGATTCCATGCGCCTGATCCGCATGCCGCTGGCCGCGGCGTTGAGCGTGGTCCTGCTCGGCGGCTGCATGCTGGGTCCCAACTACACCAAGGCGCCGGCAGTGGCCGATGCGGCGATGCAGGCGCCCGCATTGCATCGCGCCAGTGACGCCGACGTGGTCGCTGCCGCGCCGCTGAATCACTGGTGGGAGGAGTTGCACGATCCGACCCTCACCCAGCTGGTCACCCAGGCCCTGGCCGACAGCCCCAACCTGCGCGCGGCGCAGGCGCGGCTGCGCGCCAACCGCGCACTGGCCAGCCAGCGCCGTGCCGAGCGCCTGCCCAAGCTCAATGCCAGCGCGGTGTATGCGTATGCCGAGCCGCCGCAGACCATTGTCGATACGCTGGGCGGCCTGCAGAATGGCCAGAACGGCCAGCCACCGGCCCAGGGCAGCGAGGCGCTGGATCTGGAAAAGACCCAGATCTACAGCGCCGGTTTCGATGCCAGCTGGGAGCTGGATTTCTTTGGCCGCCGCCGTCGCGCCGCCGAAGGCGCCCTGGCGCAGGCACAGGCCTCGGAAGCCGAGCTGGCCGATGCGCAGGTGCAGCTGGCGGCCGAAGTGGGGCAGGTGTACCTCAACTACCGCGGCCTGCAGGCACGGCTGGCGATCGCCGATGCCAACCTGGACAAGATCGGGCAGACCCTACGCCTGACCCAGCAGCGCCGCGCGCGTGGCGCGGCCTCGGACCTGCAGGTCGAGCAGATCGCCACGCAGGTGCAGCAACAGGAAGCGCAGCGCCTGCCGCTGGAGATGCAATCGCAGGAAGCGCTGGACCAGCTGGCGCTGATGGTGGGGCGCGCGCCCGGCGCGCTGGATGCGCAGTTGCGCGCGCCGCAGCCGTTGCCGATGCTGCCCACGCAGGTGCGCGTGGACGATGCCGGCGCCCTGATCCGTCGCCGCCCCGATGTGCGCAAGGCCGAGCGCGAGCTGGCGGCCTCCAGCGCGCAGATCGGCGAGGCGTTGAATGGCTATTTCCCGCAAGTGACCTTGCTGGGCGGCCTGAGCTGGGTGGCCGGTTCGCCCAGCGATTTCAATTCCGACGCGTTGACCACGCTGGCGGTGCCGATGCTGCGCTGGTCGATCTTTGATTTTGGCAAGACCCGCGCGCAGGTGGAGCAGGCGCGTGCCGGCAACGCCGGCCGCGAGGCGGCCTACGAGGGTGCGGTGCTGGCGGCATTGCAGGACGCCAACTCCGCGTTGTCGCGTTTCGGCTCGGCGCGCAAGCAACTGGTGGTGGCGCGGCAGGCCGAAGCCTCGGCAACGCGTTCGGCCGGGTTGATGCAGCAACGCCGCGATGCCGGTGCCACCTCGTCGATCGATCTGCTCGACGTGCAACGCCAGCAGCTGTCGGCGCAGGACGCTGCCGCACAGGCGCAGGTGCAGTTGCTGGTGAACTACGTCGCGCTGCAGAAGAGCCTGGGGCTGGGCTGGAGCGCGCCGGTGCAGGAGGCACGCTGATCGCGACCGGTCGCGGCGGGCATGGGCACGCTGGTCCTGGCAGGGTGCTGCCCAGCTGCGCTACCCGCGCTGGCAGGTGCGCATCAGACATGCCGCGTCGGCGTCAGCTGGTGGCAGAGCACGCGATCGAACTGAAGGGGACCGGTGCCGACATTCGCACCGGGCACTGGCGGCCCCGGCGTCTTGCGGTGCACAGTCATTGCCGGGCCACGCTTCGCAAACGAGAGGGTTCATGGCACTTACCCAGGCCGCAGCGGCGCCGCTTTCCGCTGGCGACAACGCCTATCTGAGCATCAGCGAGGTCCGCAAGGAGTTCGACGGCGTCGTCGCGGTCGACGAAGTCAGCCTGCAGATCCGCAAGGGCGAAATCTTCGCGTTGCTGGGCGGCTCGGGCAGCGGCAAGTCCACCTTGCTGCGCTGCCTGGCCGGCTTCGAGCGGCCGACCAAGGGCCGCATCGTCCTCGATGGCCAGCCGATCGACGCGCTGCCACCGTACGAGCGGCCGATCAACATGATGTTCCAGTCGTATGCGCTGTTTCCGCATATGAGCGTGGAGCAGAACATCGCCTTTGGACTGAAGCAGGAAGCCCTGCCCAAGGCCGCAATCGCGGCGCGCGTGGGCGAGATGCTGGAGCTGGTGCAGCTCGGCAGCCTGGCCAGGCGCAAGCCGCATCAACTCTCCGGCGGCCAGCAGCAGCGCGTGGCGCTGGCGCGTTCGCTGGCCAAGCGGCCCAAGTTGCTGCTGCTGGACGAACCGATGGGCGCACTGGACAAGAAGCTGCGCTCGCAGATGCAGCTGGAGCTGGTCAACATCATCGAGACCTCCGGCGTCACCTGCGTCATGGTCACCCATGATCAGGAGGAGGCCATGACCATGGCCACCCGCATCGCATTGATGGACCAGGGCTGGATCCAGCAGGTCGGCACCCCGGACGAAATCTACGAGCAACCGGCCAACCGCTTCGCCGCCGAATTCATCGGCTCGGTCAATCTGATCGATGCGGTCATCGTCGAGGACAAACCGGACCACGTCAGCCTGAAGGCCCCGGCATTCGACGCCAGTATCCGGGTCGGCCATGGCATCACCGGTTTCGAAGGGCAGGCGGTGGCGTTCGCGCTGCGTCCGGAAAAACTGGTCATCGGCAAGGAGGAACCCGCCCAGCCCTGCAACAAGGCGCAGGGCGTGATCGAGGACATCGCCTATTTCGGCAGCCACTCGGTCTACCACGTGCGTCTGCCCGGTGGCTTCAAACTGATGGCCAACTTCGCCAATCGGCAGCGCTGGGCCAGCGAAGCGCTGACCTGGGGCGACACCGTATGGCTGAGCTGGGGCGAGGACGACGGCGTGGTGCTCACCGCATGAGGCGCCGCCTGTTCCGCGCAGCAGTGCCGGGCGCGCGCTGGGGCGTGATCGCCGCACCGTATCTGTGGCTGCTGGTGTTCTTCGCGATCCCGTTCCTGATCGTGCTGAAGATTTCTTTCGCCGAGCGCGCCACCGCAATGCCGCCGTACACGCCGCTGTTCGCGGCCGATGGCGCGGTGAGCGTCAAGCTGCATCTGGGCAACTATCTGGTCATGCTGCACGACAGCCAGTACCTGGCGGCGTATGCGAGTTCGATCAGGATCGCCGCGCTGTCTACAGTGTTCGCGCTGTTGATCGGCTACCCGATGGCCTATGTCATTGCGCGTCTGCCGCTGGCCACGCGCAACGTGGCGATGATGCTGGTGGTGCTGCCGTCGTGGACCTCGTTCCTGGTCCGCGTGTACGCCTGGATCGGCATCCTCGACGGCAACGGATTGCTCAATCAGGCACTGCTGGCGCTGGGAGTGATCCGCCAGCCGTTGCAGTTGCTGTACACGCCGCTCGCCGCCTATATCGGCATCGTGTACTGCTATCTGCCGTTCATGGTGCTGCCGTTGTACGCCAACCTGGTCAAGCATGACCAGCGCCTGCTCGAAGCCGCCTACGATCTGGGCGCGCGGCCGTGGCAGGCGTTCGTGCGCATCACCTTGCCGCTCTCGCGCAACGGGATCGTGGCCGGCTGCATGTTGGTGATGATTCCGGCGGTGGGCGAATTCGTGATTCCGGAAATGCTGGGCGGGCCGGATACCTTGATGATCGGCCGCGTGCTGTGGGGCGAGTTCTTCAACAATCGCGACTGGCCGGTGGCCGCTGCGGTGGCCACGGTGATGTTGCTGCTGTTGCTGGTGCCGATCGTGCTCTTCCACCGTTATCAGCAGCGCGAGCTGGAAGGGCGGCTGACATGATGCGCGCCTGGCGCGGTGGTCGCGTGCTGGGTGGCAGCGTGCTCGCGCTGGGCTTCGGCTTTCTGTACCTGCCGATCCTGTTGCTGATGGTCTACTCGTTCAACGCCTCGCGGCTGGCGATGGTGTGGGGCGGATTTTCCACGCGCTGGTACGGTGAATTGCTGCGCGATCGCCAGCTGCTGGATGCGGCCTGGGTCAGCCTGGAAGTCGCGTTCTGGACAGCCGGGGCATCGACGGTGCTGGGCACGATGGCGGCGCTGGCGATGGTGCGCATGCGGCGTTTCCCCGGCAAGACCCTGTTCGGTGCGCTGATCACCGCACCGTTGGTGATGCCGGAGGTGATCATCGGCCTGTCGATCCTGTTGTTGCTGGTCTCGATGGGCGGCGTGCTCGGCATCGCACCGCGCGGCGCGGTGGCGATCTGGGCGGCGCATGTCACCTTCACCGTCTCGTTCGTCACGGTGGTGATCTCCTCGCGCCTGCAGGAACTGGATCGCTCGTTGGAAGAAGCGGCGATGGATCTGGGCGCGACACCGCTGAAGGTGTTCTTCCTGATCACCTTGCCGATCATCGCCCCCGCATTGGCATCGGGCTGGCTGCTGGCGTTCACGCTGTCGCTGGACGACGTGGTGATCGCCAGCTTCCTGGCCGGGCCCAGTTCGACCACCTTGCCGATCAAGGTGTTCGCGTCGGTGCGGCTGGGCATCAGCCCCAAGATCAACGCGCTTGCCACGCTGATGGTGCTGGCGGTGTCGATCGCCGCAGCGATCGGCTGGTGGCTGCTGGCGCGCAGCGAAAAACATCGTCAGCGCGATGCGCAACTGGCGCTGCAAGCTGCTTCCTGAGCAGGCACCAATATGAGTGTGGCGAATGCATCGCTACCAGCGGCGGCCAGACGGCTGCGAACGCCGACGCCACCGACATCCACGATGGCTGCACGCCGATTGCGGACGCCTGATGCGGCCACCGGACGCCGGGCACGGCAGTTGGTTGGGCCGCTGTTACCTGGCCGGAGGCGTGTATCCGCTGTCCCAGGGCTGCGGCTTGGTCAGGTAGCACTGATACTCGGCGCTGATGTCGTAGCCCTGTTGCTCGACCTTGGGTTGTTCGTCGGCGCGATCCTTGTCCTTGTTCTTTCCGTCGTCCTTGGATTTCTGCCTGCTCGGATAGATCGTGACCATGTTCGGCGACGAGTGCGCGGTAACGAATTGGCGGATGGCAGTGTCCGAGCAGGCCCGCAGTGCCTGTTCCTCGCAGGGTTGGCTGGGATTGGGCAGCGTGTTGGTGCAGCTCACGGTGACAAATCCGTTCGGACCCGGACGCGGGCCGTGCAGCATGTCCTGCAGGACGGCGCACCCCGGCAGGCAGGCGCCGATGCCAAGTACAACTAGAACAATCAGATCCCGGCGCATCGTGGTGGTCTTCCGTGAATGGATGAAGCTGCCAAGTGCCGAATGCTAGAGCATTTTTGTGCGGTGGGACGGTCGGGACAGGGCAGGCCGCTTTCGTTAGCGTGGCTGGGAGCGTTGCTCCGGTTGCCAGTGATCCGCGAGCGGTGCGATGGAGGTGCGGCATTGCGTCGCGGCGTGGGTAAACACAGCGTTGCAGCGATTTGCTGCGGTTGTGACGCGGCTGCAACTTCCCGACGACTAGCATGACGGGCCTGTAACAGGAGACCGTCATGTCCTACGACACCGTCAACCCGGCCAATGGCCAGGTCGAGCACACCCAGCACATCCTGGACGCCGCCGCCATCGAGGCGCGTCTGGCTGCTTCCGCCAAGGCATTCCCGCAGTGGGCGGCGCTGCCGTTGGCCGAGCGCGGCGCGCTGTTGCGGCGCGTGGGCGACGAGCTGACCCGGCGGCGCGACGAGTTGCAGCGCATCATGACCGCCGAGATGGGCAAGCTGCGGCACGAGGCGCTGGCCGAGGTCGACAAGTGCGCACAGGCCTGCGCCTATTACGCCGAGCATGCGGCCGAATATCTGGCACCGCGCGACATCCCGACCGAGGCGCAGTCCAGCTATGTGCGCTACGAGCCGCTGGGTTGCGTGTTTGCGGTGATGCCGTGGAATTTCCCGCTGTGGCAGGCGTTTCGTTTCCTCGCCCCGGGGCTGATGGCCGGCAATGTCGCGCTGCTCAAGCACGCCAGCAATGTGCCGCGCTGCGCCGATGCGATGAAGCAGGTGCTCGATGCCGCCGGTATTCCGCCCGGCGTGTTCGACGTGCTGCATATCGACAACGACCAGGCCGCAGATGTGCTGCGTGACGATCGCATCGCCGCGGTGACGCTGACCGGCAGCGAGCGCGCCGGGCGGTCGCTGGCTGCAAATGCGGGCGATCAGTTGAAGAAGTGCGTGATGGAACTGGGCGGCAGCGACGCGTTCGTGGTGCTGGAAGACGCCGACCTGGAGCACACCGTCGCTTCAGCCGTGCAGTCGCGTTTCGACAACAGCGGGCAGACCTGCATCGCCGCCAAGCGCTTCATCGTGGTGGACGCCATCGCCGATCGCTTCATCGAACGCTTCGTGGCCGCCGCGTCCAAGCGCGTGCTCGGTGACCCGCAGCAGGAGGGCACCACGCTGGCGCCCATGGCCCGCGCGGATCTGCGCGACGAGTTGCACAAGCAGGTACAAGCTAGCGTGGAAAAAGGTGCCAAGGTGCTGCTGGGCGGCGAACCGGTACCTGGTTCGCATGCCGGCTATCCGGCCACCATTCTCGATCACGTCGCCCCGGGCATGCCGGCCTACGAGGAAGAATTCTTCGGTCCGGTGGCCTCGGTGATTCGCGTGCGCGATGAGGCCGAGGCGGTACGCGTGGCCAACGACACCAGCTTCGGCCTGGGCGGCAGTGTGTGGACTTCCGATGCCAAGCGCGGCGAGCGCGTGGCGCAGCAATTGCAGTGCGGCGCGGCGTTCGTCAATTCGGTGGTCAAGAGCGACGTGCGCCTGCCGTTCGGCGGCATCAAGCGCTCCGGGTTCGGCCGCGAGCTGGCCGAGCACGGCATCCACGAGTTCATGAACATCAAGACCATCTATGTGGCTTGAGTGCGGGGATTGGTGAGTCGGGATTGGGGATTCGTAAAAGCAAGCCGCCTCCTTCTCCCGCCGGGAGAAGGTGCCCGAAGGGCGGATGAGGGTACGTCATCACGCGATGATGCCGACGCCTTCAAACCAGCCAGTGCAGAGCCAGCGCGCCCTTGCAGTGCGGGAACCTACAGCAGCTCTGTGCCAAAGCAACACCCAGCAGTCAGAAACCCGCTCGAACCAATCCCGAATCCCCACTCCCGAATCCCGGCCGCAACGCGGCCTACAGCCACCGCGCATGCTTGAACAGGCGATACAGCACCAGGCACGAGGCGACCACGCCGGCGACCAGCAGCGGGTAGGCGTAGCGCTTGTCCAATTCGGGCATGTGGGTGAAGTTCATGCCATACCAGCTGGTGATCAGGGTGGGGGCGGCCAGCAGCGCGGCCCAGGCGCCCAGGCGCTTGACGGTTTCGCCCTGGGCCAGGGTCACCATCGACAGGTTGACGCTCAGCGCGGTGCCCAGCATCTCGCGCAAGGTGTCGATGGCGTCGTTGATGCGCACCGCGTGATCCAGCACGTCGCGCAGGTAGATGCCGACTTCGTCGTGGATCAGCGAGCCCGGGTTGCGCTTGAGGTGCGAGAGCACGTCCTGCAGCGGCGCCACCACCAGCCGCATCTTGTTGAGTTCGCGCTTGAGCTCGTACAGGCGCACCACGGTTTCGCGCTTGTAGTTGTCGGCAAAGATGTCCTTTTCCAGGCCTTCCAGCGTGTCGCGGAACTCGTCCATGATCGGCAGATAGTTGTCGACCACGAAATCGAGTACACCGTACAGGCAGAACGAGGCGCCCATGCGCAGCATGGCCGGTTCGCGTTCGACCCGGTGCCGCACCGGCGTATACGACAGCGATGCGCCATGGCGCACCGTCAACAGAAAGCGCGCGCCCAAAAACGCGTGCGTCTCGCCGTAGCGGATGCGCTCGTTGACCAGCTGCGCGGTATTGACCACCACGAACAGGGAGTTACCGTAGCTCTCGGCCTTGGGGCGCTGGTGCGCCTTGAGGGCATCCTCGATGGCCAGATCGTGCAGGCCGAACTCGTCCTGCAGTTTGTGCAGTACCGATTCCTGCGGCTCGTACAGCCCCACCCAGACGAACCCATCCGGGCGCTGCAGCACGTCGCTGATCTGCTCCAGGCTGATGTCGTGGCGTTCGCCCTCACCGTCGTAATAGGCACAGGTGATGACGCAGGAGGGGTTGTCCGGATGGCGGCCGTGGTGGTTCATGGACGCATCCTGGATCAGCGCGTGCGCACGGACAAGTCACGCCGCCGCAAGGCGATGGCGAGCGCGGTGTGGATGGGCAACAGCAGCAGCACCCATTGCAGGTTGTCCTGCGCCTGGAACGACAGCCAGTGGATCAGCAAGGCCAGCAGGGCCGAGCCGGCGACCAGCCAGCGCAGCACGTCGAACCAGCGTCCGGGCCGGCGCCCGCGCAGCAGGGCGATGCCGCCGACCAACAGCAGCACGCACAGCGGGTTGACCAGCAGCAGGTTGCGATTGGCCCAGGCTGATTGATGCACGGTGAAGCCCCACAGATACACCAGCAGGCCGCCGCCGATCGCGCACAGCAGCCAGTACGGCAGGGCGAAAGCGGCGAGCACGCGCTGCCGGCGACCGAGCGCCAGCACGCCGGCAGCGACGATCAACCCGGTCAGCAACCATGGCCACCAGTGCCGTTGCTGTTCGGCCGGCTCCGGTGCGATGCGATGCGGCAACAGCACCTGCGTGGACTGCACCAAAGGGCGGCCGGCGCTGTTGTGCACCTGGGTCAGGCTGTCGGCCAGCCGCATCGGTACGAAGGCTTCTTCCCAGCGCGACAACGGGCGGTCGGCGTACGGCCCCAGGCCCAGGTCGAAGCCCAGCCACATCCACGGGGCGGGAGAGGCCAGGCGTACTGCCTCGCTGCGGTAGGTATTGCCACGCGAGCGCCCGGCCAGTTGCGATTTCAATGCGCCGCCCATCGCCCGGTCCAGCGTGTCGCGGACCATCGTGGCGCAGTTGGCCACGAAATAATCGTAGTGGTAGCGCGCGTTCTCGGGCCGGCTGCGGGCGGCCAGCCCGTCGGCCAGCGCGCGCGCCTGGTCCGGTGGCAGATCCAGCCACTGGATGCTGACGCCGCGGCCGACCGCGCGATATTGCTGCAAGTCTTCGTCCAGCGGCAACGCAACCAGGTAGTACATCATCTCGCCACGCGCGAAACGCGGAACGAAATCCGGTTCGCTGGGATCGAAGAAGCCGAAGTTGTACGAGGTGGCCTGCCCGGTGACCGGATCGACCACCACGATGGCATCGTGACCGAAGCGCTCGAAGAACACCTCGCCCGGCTGCATGGTGACCACGCCGACACGCGGTGCCGACGCAGCCGGTTGGGCAGGGGCCTGATCGGCGACCTGGGCAACGGCGGCAGGCGCCACCAGCAGTGCAAGCAACAGCAGCAGACAGGACGCCGCCCATCGCCGAACCCTGCCGCGGCCTGTTGCTGCAGCAGTCATGCGGTGCGAAAGGTTCAAGCGTCGTCCTGCGGGTCTGGCGGCAGGATGGTCACGTGGAAGGCGTGCACGCGCCGCGCATCGGCCTTGGCCACGCGGAACGCAAAGCGCCCCAGCGTCAGCTCCTCGCCGGTTTCCGGCAGATGCCCGATCGCATCGGTAACCAGGCCGCCGACGGTGTCGTACTCGTCATCGGGGAAGTCGGCGCCAAAGCGCTCGTTGAAGTCCTCGATCGGCGTCAGCGCATCTACCACATAGCGGCCGTCGGCCTGGATGGCGATCAGCGAATTCTCTTCCTCCGCATCGTCGTGCTCGTCGTCGATCTGGCCGACGATCTGCTCCAGCACGTCCTCGATGGTGACCAGCCCGGCGACACCGCCGTACTCGTCCACCACGATGGCCATGTGGTTGCGCGACAGGCGGAATTCCTTGAGCAGGACGTTGAGCTTCTTCGACTCGGGGATCAGCACCGCCGGGCGCAGCAGTTCGCGCACATTGCCGGGGCCGTTGTCGGCAACCACGCCGCGCAACAGATCCTTGGCCAGCAGGATGCCGAGCACTTCGTCCTTGTTCTCGCCGTGCACCGGGAAGCGCGAATGGCCCGATTCCACCACCTGCTTCATCAGGTCGATGAAACGGGCTTCCACCGGCAGCGAGACCATCTGCGAGCGCGAGATCATCACATCGCCCACGGTGAGCTCGGACACGGAGATCGCGCCTTCCATCATGCGCAAGGTGTCTGCGGCGATCAGGCCGTCCTGTTCGGCGGTCCGCAGCAACGCGACCAGTTCGTCGCGGGTATGGGGCTCGCCAGAGAAGGCAGCGCTCAGGCGCTCGAGCCAGCTACGGCGTTTTTCGGGTGTTTCTTGGGATTGGCTACTGTCGTCTTCGGACATCGTGACGGGGGGCGGCGCCCGGCAAACCAGGCGATAGCAGGCAGTCTAACAGGAAGCCGCTAAGGCGCTGTAGACGGGGCGGGGCGGGCACCGCGTCAGGGCAGGTCCAGGCTGTAGCCGCAGCCGACCACGGTCTTGCCCGGATGTGACTTCACGTTGGAGACGCTGAGCACGATCGATTCGATCATCGCCTCGCCGGTCTTGGGGTTGGTGGTGTCTTCGCTGACCAGCTCGCGGCCGTACATGACCTTGTCGGCGTTATCCACGCCCAGTTCCAGGTTCAGCTGCTTGGCCAGCGGGCGCGGGTCGGGCAGGTCCAGCAGCGCCATGACGCTGGCGCCGGAAAACGCGATATGGGTGGTGCGGTGGCCGAACACGCTGATCGGCGTGTTGAGCGTGTACTCGGTCATGAACAGGTTGGCCTGTTCCAGCGGCGTCCAGCCCAGCGCCACCGCCTTGAGCGGGTCGGCCAGCACCGGCGCCAGCGCGTTGAAGTCGCCGATGCGCTGGCGGCATTCGATCAGGGCCGGCAGGTCCGGACGCACTGGCGCGGTCTGGGCCCGGGCGCCGGAGCAGGCCAGCAACAGCACCGCGGTGGCGACACAGGCCCGCATCAGTGCTCTCCCGCATAGGGATCGTCGATGCCGAGATCGGCCAGGATCTCGCGTTCGAGTTGCTCCATTGCGTCGGCTTCCTTGTCGTCCTCGTGATCCCAGCCCAGCAGGTGCAAGGTGCCGTGCACGGTCAGATGGGCGTAATGGGCGGCCAGCGACTTGCCTTGTTCGGCGGCCTCGCGCGCCACCACCGGTGCACAGATCACCAGATCGCCGAGCAGCGGCATCTTGATGCCCTTGGGCAGGCCCTCGGGCAACTCGGCCGGAAAACTCAGCACATTGGTGGCGTAATCCTTGCCACGGTAATGGTGGTTGAGCGAGCAGCCTTCCTTCTCATCGACAATGCGCACCGCCAGATCGGCCTCGCGGATGCGCCCCTTCAGCGCGGCCGCCACCCATTTGCGAAAACTTACCGCCGACGGCAGGCCTGCGCGCGGCAGCGCGTAACTGACAGCGACGTCGAGGCGGACAGGTCCACGGGTCATGGGGAGAGTTTCCTGGGCTGGGGTCAGTGCGTGCACGTGATCAGCAGTATCACCGCAGGCCCGTTGGCCACGCGGTAGCTCGAACTTCCGATCGGGCCGCGCCCGCAGCCGTGATTGTAATCCCGCACCCGCAAGCTTGAGAACGAATCCTGGCTGGTCATGCAGCCAGACCGCACGCGATCGGGATGCCCGGCGACGGCGACGACTGCGTCTGTCAGCACCAGGCTCACAGGGCGCGAACTCACTCAGGCTGTTGCTTGGCGGCAGCGTCCTGCTGATCGCGCTTTTCATAGGCCGTGACAATGCGCTGCACCAGCGGGTGGCGCACCACGTCGCGTGCCTCGAAGAAGGTGAAGCTGGCGCCGTCCACATCGCGCAGCACCTCGATGGCGTCGCGCAGGCCGGACTTGACGTGCTTGGGCAGGTCGATTTGGGTCAGGTCGCCGGTGACCACCGCGGTGGAGCCGAAGCCCAGGCGGGTCAGGAACATCTTCATCTGCTCAATGGTGGTGTTCTGCGCCTCGTCCAGGATCACGTAGGCATCGTTGAGCGTGCGGCCGCGCATATAGGCCAGCGGCGCAATCTCGATGACGTTCTTTTCCAGCAGCTTGACCACCTTTTCCACGCCCAGCATTTCGTACAGCGCGTCGTACAGCGGGCGCAGGTACGGGTCCACCTTCTGGCTGAGATCGCCAGGCAGGAAGCCCAGCTTCTCGCCGGCTTCCACCGCCGGGCGCACCAGGATCAGGCGCTGTACGCGCGATTCGTTCAAGGCTTCCACTGCGCTGGCCACGGCCAGGAAGGTCTTGCCGGTACCGGCCGGGCCGATGCCGAAATTGATGTCGTGCGTGGCAATCGCATGCAGGTACTTGGCCTGGTTGGCGCCGCGGCCACGCACGGTGCCGCGCTTGACCTTGATCGCCACGTCCTGGGCCACGTAGGAACGATCGACCACGTGCTCGACATTGGCATCGTTCAGGCGCAGGTGGATGGCGTGGTTGTCGAACGTGGTGGCGGCAGCTTCCTCGTACAAGGCCGTCAGCAGCGACTGCGCGGCGGTAATCGCCGGCTCCGGGCCGGTGACGCGGAAGATGTTGCCGCGGTTGGCGATCTCCACGCCGAGCTTGAGTTCGATCTGGCGCAGGTGCGCGTCGAACGGGCCGGCCAGATTGGCCAGGCGCTCGATGTCGTCGGGTTCCAGGGTGAAGTCGCGATGTGCAGGTGAGTTCATGGTCGGATCGGACCGCGCACGCATGCGCTGTCGGTTGGGCGGCAGACGAGGGTAGCGCGCAGCGTGTGATCCCACCAACACGCCCGGGCACTGCAATCACCCGGTCTGGCCGGGGCCGGCGGCGTGCGCGGGTTTTCCACAGTCGCTGTGGAGTCACGCATCACTAACCTGTGGATAAAAATTGTGGCGCCTACTCGCACAAGGTCTGGCAGGCAGGTGGCGAAAAAATCGCCACTGCGATGGCGGTTGTCCACAAGCGGTGTGGATCGAATTCGGCAAAGCCTGTGGGTAAGTACTCGCACGCCTTGTGCCGCAAGGTGTTGCAGATGGGTGGTGAAATTTTGATCACTCGGCGTGCGTGCCGCGTGCTGGGGCGAGCCGCTGTCGATGTCGTCGCTGTGCGCGATCAACACATTGCCCGGCCCTTGCGAACGATGCGCGCTGTCGCTGGCTTGCAGACCGAGCATGGCCCAGTGCTGCGCCAGGTCACCGGGCCACTGCCGACGCTCTAGCGCCAGTTGGCGACTCAGCGCGATGCGCACGCCGCTGCGTGCTCGCGAAAGTAGAGGCGCGCGGCGTGACACGCGTGAGCTGGCTGAAGTGCCAGCGTATTGCACACACGCACGCAGCCACGCAAGGTAAGGACCATCGCAGGCAGATGCGGCATCGGGCGGCTGGCGGCAGCACCACGACCGTCGCGACCGACCAGCACGCACTCAGTCATCCATCAAGAATCCGCCACCAAATGCTGACGGAAGGCGCCACGCAAGCCGGCGCCCGTGCCGCGTCAGCTTGCGCTGTCGTCCACCTGGATAAGGCCACGCAGCGAATTGCTCATCGCCTCGGTGATCACCACATCAACGAAGTGCCCGATCAGGCGCGGGTTGCCGGGGAAATTCACCGGGCGCATGTTCTCGCTCTTGCCAGTCAACTCGTTCGGATCGCGCCGCGACGGGCCTTCCACCAGTACCCGTTGCACGCTGCCGACCATGGACTGCGAGATACGCGTGGCGTGCGCATTGATCTGCGCCTGCAGGCGGGCAAGCCGCGCTTGCTTGACGGCTTCCGGCGTGTCGTCCTGCAGGTCCGATGCCGGCGTGCCGGGACGCCGCGAATACACGAACGAGAAACTCTGGTCGAAGCCCACGTCCTCGATCAGCTTCATGGTCTTTTCGAAATCCGCTTCGGTCTCGCCGGGAAAGCCGACGATGAAGTCCGAGCTGATCGAAATGTCCGGGCGCACCGCGCGCAGCTTGCGGATCTTGGACTTGAATTCCAGTGCGGTGTAGCCACGCTTCATCGCCGACAGGATGCGGTCGCTGCCGGCCTGCACCGGCAGGTGCAGGTAATTGGCCAGCTGCGGCACGTCGCGATAGGCATCCACCAGCGAATCGGAAAATTCCAGCGGATGGGAGGTGGTGAAACGGATACGGCCGATGCCGTCGATCTGCGCGATGGTGCGGATCAGCAGGCCCAGATCCGCGTACTGCGCCGCATCGCCGGCATCGGCGCCGTACGCGCCGCGATACGCGTTGACGTTCTGGCCGAGCAGGTTGATCTCACGCACGCCCTGCGCAGCCAGTTGCGCCACTTCCACCAGCACGTCCTCGAACGGCCGGCTGACTTCCTCGCCGCGGGTGTAGGGCACCACGCAGAACGAGCAGTATTTGGAGCAGCCTTCCATGATCGACACAAATGCCGACGGGCCATCGGCACGCGGCTCGGGCAGGCGATCGAACTTCTCGATTTCCGGAAAGCTGATGTCCACCTGCGACTTGCCCGATTCGCGCCGCGCGCGGATCAGCTCCGGCAGGCGATGCAGGGTCTGCGGGCCGAACACCAGATCCACGTACGGCGCGCGCTTGACGATGGCCTCGCCTTCCTGCGACGCCACGCAGCCACCCACCCCGATGATCACCGGCTTGCCGCCGGCCTTCAGTGCCTTCCAGCGGCCGAGCTGGCTGAACACCTTTTCCTGCGCCTTCTCGCGGATGGAGCAGGTGTTGACCAGCACCACGTCGGCGTCTTCGGGGTTGTCGGTCAGCTCCAGGCCCTCGGAGGCGGCGAGCACGTCGGCCATCTTGGCCGAGTCGTACTCGTTCATCTGGCACCCGTGGGTCTTGATGTAGAGCTTGCCGCGCACCACGGCAGGCGCCGACGGGCGGGCCACCGGCAGCGGCAACAGGGCAGGTGCGTCCACGGCGGTGGCCGCGGACAGGTCGGAAACGGATGTCCCGGGCATGGCGCTTATTCCAGGCGGGTAGAAGATAGCCGCACAGTTTACCCGCTTGCGCCGGGCCCGTCCGCCTGGTCAGGCCTTGGCGTTGGTCGCCTCGGCACGTGCAAACGCCGGCCGGTCGGCCATGCGGGCGATGTAGGCGCGGGTGCTGGCAGGCGGATCGACCAGGCCGAAATCGAGCATCCAGCCCAGCGCGCCGCCCCACAGCACATCGGCCGCGCTGCAGCGTTCGCCCAACAGATAGTCGCCCTTGGCCAGTTGCGCATCGATCACCTGCAGCACCGTGTCGCAGTCGGCGTAGGGCGAGATCGCGCGCGGCGGCGCGTCGCGCTTCAGCGCGCGGTCGATGATTGCCGGCTCGAACGCCGAGCCGTAGAAGGCCAGCCAGCGCAGGTAGGCGCCGCGATCGGCATCGCCCGGGGCCGGCGACAGGCCGGCTTCCGGATACAGCTCGGCCAGGTACTGGTAGATCGCACCCTGTTCGGTGACCACGCTGTCGCCGTGCCGGATCGCCGGAATCTTGCCCATCGGGTTGATCGCCAGGTAGTCGCTCGTCAGTTGCTCGCCTTTTTCCAGATTGACGATCTGCAGGTCGTAACTGGCGCCGAGCTCTTCCAGCAGCACCAGCACGCCGCGCGAGCGCGAGCGGGGATTGTGGAACAGGGTGATGTGGCGCTGGTCGGACATTGCAGGTTCCTTGGTGGAGGCGGAAGGCATGGGCCGCGGTACCAGCCCATCCTACGCAGCCATTGCGGACAGTTCCTGTCCGCAATACGGTAGCGCGATGGCTTCGACCGCTGCCCGCTTGTTGCGTCTGCTCGCCCTGCTGCAAGGCGGCCGGACCTGGTCCGGTGCGGCGCTGGCCGAGCGCCTGGACCTGCATCCGCGCAGCGTACGGCGCGCGGTCGAGCGCTTGCGCGAACTGGGCTACCCGGTGCAGGCCGCGCCCGGGGCCGGAGGCGGTTATCAGCTGGGGCAGGGCGCTGCGGCCCTGCCGCTGTTGTTTGAAGAGGACGAAGCGCTGACCGTGGCGATCGCCTTGCGCGCAGCGGCTCCGGTGATGCGCGGCATGGATGCGTCGGCGGCGCGGGTGCTGCGCAAGCTCGATCCCTTGTTGCCGCAGCGCAGCGGCCAGCGTGCCAGTGGTGCGCATGCGGCCACGGCCAGTCTGCCGATCACCGAGGACGCCGCTGCCTTGGTGGATGCGGCACTGCTGGCGCACCTGGCCAGCGCCAGCCGCGACCGGGCCACGCTGCGGCTGGACTATCGCCGGCATTCCGGCGCGCCCATCACGCGCTGCGTGGAACCGGCCTTGCTGGTGAACTACGGGCGGCGTTGGTACCTGCTGGCCTGGGACTGCAAGCGTCAGGACTGGCGTACCCTGCGGGCCGACCGGATCGACCAGGCCAGCGCGACCGGCGCCCGGTTCGCCGCGCGCGCGTTGCCGGAGGAGCCGCTGCAACTCCTGCGCAAGGCGATCGGCGAGTCGCCGTTTCCGTGTCGGGCCCGGGTACGCCTGCACGGCACGCTGGATGCACTCGCCGCGCGCATCCCGCCCTGGCTGGGCGCGCTGGAAGCCGACGGGCCGGCACATTGCTGGCTGGGCCTGGGCGCACCGAGCATGCCGGCCCTGGCGGCCAACCTGCTGCTGCTCGATCTGCCCTTCGATGCGATCTCCCCGCAGGCCGTGCGTGCTCCCCTGACCCAGGCGCTGAACGTGTTGCGGACGCGGCTGGAGCAACTGCCCGGATAACCGCGGCAGCCACTTGGCAAGCCGGGGCCAAGCTGGGACACTCCGCCGCATGAAGGGGATGTCAAGAGTGCTGGGGCTGCTAGTTGTCACGTTGTCGGCGGCGCCGGTCAGCGCCGGCACCTTGTACAAGTGCGTCAGCGGCGACGGGATCACCAGCTACCTGAGCAAGCGCCAGAGCGGGGCGACCTGCAGCGTCATCAGCAGCTACACCCCGGACCGGTCCGCGCGCCGCGCCGCGCCGTCCACGCTTCGGCCGACGCCGGGGGTGGCCGCCAACCCGGCGCGCAGCAGCGCCACGATCGACAGTGGCGCGCCGGCCACGATCATCAGCCAGCCAGCCAGCCAACCGCCTCCGCGCGCTGCCGAGCTCGCCTCGGCGCTGAGGCCGCGCGCGCAGGCGGTGTCGGAGTCGTCGATCGTTCAGCCGCCCGCTGCTGCCGCGGTCAATCCGCGCCGGGTGGTCAGCGGGCAGGTCTATTCGTACATGAAGGACGGTGTGCGCCATTACACCAGTGCGCGCCCGCGCCAGGTCGCCAGCATCCAGGGCCTGCGCACCATCCACTACAGCTTCATCGAAACCTGCTACGCCTGCGGGGCTAAGCCGGGCGTCAATTTCGGCGCGATCCGGCTCAATACCAACGCCTACCAGCAGGAAATCACTGCGGCCGCGCGCGAGTTCGGGGTCGAAGAGGCGATCGTGCGCGCGATCATCCATGCCGAGTCGGCCTACAATCCGCTGGCATTGAGTCGTGCCGGCGCGCAGGGGCTGATGCAATTGATGCCCGGGACCGCACGCCGCTTCGGGGTCAGCGATGCCTATGATGCAACGCAAAATATTCGCGGTGGCGTGCAATATCTTTCGTGGTTGCTGAAGCGCTTCAACGGCGATCTCACGCTGGCTGCTGCCGGCTACAACGCGGGCGAGGGCGCGGTGGATCGCTACGGTGGCGTGCCGCCTTACAGCGAGACCCAGCGCTACGTGCAACGCGTCGGCCTGCTGGCCGGACGCTATCGTGGGCAGGCCACGGCAGCCAACTGAGCTGCGTGCCTTCGCACGCATGCGCTGCCCGCTTCGGCCTGCCTTGACCGCAACCAATCGGGACGGATGTCGGGCGGCCACCACGTCGCGCAGGCAGCCCTCGCGGCTGCGCGATGCCGCAGCCCACGCGCAGCAGGTCTTCGCCGGGGCAGGGTCGATGCCAGCACTGCGTCACAGCTGTCGGTCCTGTGCCAGGCTGGCAAGTGATGCAATCGGCGCGCGCCTGCATCCGGTGTTTGCACTGCGCCGGTCCGACTGCGTACATTGCGTTGTCTGTGTATTAAGCGTTCCGCTACACTGCGGTCGATTCATCGCGGCTGGACCCCCCGCCAGCCGTTGGCAGCCTCACGCTACCTAATCAAGATCGGAGAGCCGGATGGCCAACGATGGGGTTAACGCACCTGCGGATATCGGGCGTCGTCGGTTCTTGACCGCGACAACGGCCGTGGTCGGTGCGGTCGGAGCAGGATTTGTCGCAGTTCCGTTCGTGAAGTCGTGGAATCCCAGTGCACGCGCCAAGTTGGCCGGTGCCCCGGTGACTGCCGACATCAGCGCCTTGCAGGAGGGGCAACGGCTGGTTCTGGAATGGCGCGGTCAGCCGATCTGGATCGTCAAGCGCTCCAAGGCGATGCTCGACGCGCTGCCATCGCTGGATGACCGGCTCAAGGATCCCAAGTCCGAGAACAAGGACCAGCAGCCGGACTATGTACTGAAGAATCCCGAATACCGCTCGATCAAGTCCGACATCTCGGTGCTGGTCGGGCTGTGCACGCATCTGGGCTGCTCGCCGGAAATGGTCGCCGAAATCCGCCCCGAGCCCTACGACCCGCAATGGAAGGGCGGCTATTTCTGCCCCTGCCACAAGTCGCGTTTCGACATGTCCGGCCGCGTCTTCGACGGCGTGCCGGCACCGATCAATCTGCTGGTGCCCCCACACCATTACGTGGACGACAACACCCTGGTGATCGGCGTCGATCCCGATGGTGCCGGTACGTCGGCCAACAGCACGGGGGCTGCCTGATGAGCAATATCCTGGTCCGTACCGCCAACGGTGTGTTCGATTGGGTCAACGAACGCGCGCCCGGGCTGATGCCCATGTATCGCAAGCATGTCAGCGAGTACTACGCGCCGAAGAACTTCAACCTCTGGTACTACTTCGGCTCGCTGGCCATCGTGGTGCTGGTCAACCAGATCGTCACCGGCATCTTCCTGACGATGCACTACAAGACCAGCGCCGCCGATGCATTCGCCTCGATCGAATACA
This sequence comes from Xanthomonas sp. CPBF 426, assembly GCF_903989465.1. Lineage (NCBI taxonomy): Bacteria > Pseudomonadati > Pseudomonadota > Gammaproteobacteria > Lysobacterales > Lysobacteraceae > Xanthomonas > Xanthomonas sp. CPBF 426. The sequence continues at coordinate 2,715,506 of NZ_LR861805.1, read as the reverse complement.
TCATGCGCGACGTGGAGTGGGGCTGGCTGATCCGCTACATGCACAGCACCGGCGCCTCGCTGTTCTTCATCGTGGTGTATCTGCACATGTTCCGCGGGCTGATGTACGGCAGCTACCAGAAGCCGCGCGAATTGGTGTGGATTCTCGGCATGCTGATCTACCTGGTGCTGATGGCCGAAGCCTTCATGGGTTATGTGCTGCCGTGGGGTCAGATGTCGTTCTGGGGCGCCAAGGTCATCATCTCGCTGTTCGGTGCCATTCCGGTGATCGGCAACGGGCTGACCGAATGGATCATGGGCGACTACCTGCCCGGCGATGCCACGCTCAACCGCTTCTTCGCGCTGCACGTGATCGCGCTGCCGCTGGTGCTGTTGTTGCTGATCGTGCTGCACATCGGCGCGCTGCATGAAGTGGGTTCCAACAATCCCGATGGCGTGGACATCAAGAAGGGGCCGAAGGGCAACCGCTGGGACGCGCACAAACCGGCCGACGGCATCCCGTTCCACCCGTACTACACGGTCAAGGATCTGGTCGGGGTCGGCTTTCTGCTGTTGATCGCGGCCTTCATCATCTTCTTCGCGCCGGCGTTTGGCGGCCTGTTCCTGGAGCACGACAACTTCACCGAGGCCAATCGCCTGGTGACTCCCGAGCACATCAAGCCGGTCTGGTACTACACGCCGTATTACGCGATGTTGCGGGTTGTGCCGAACAAGCTCGGCGGCGTGCTGGTGATGTTCTCGGCGATCGCGATCCTGTTCCTGGTGCCGTGGCTGGATCGGGCCAAGGTGCGCTCGATCCGCTACCGTGGCTGGATCTCCAAGGTCGCGCTCGGCGTGCTGGTGGTGTGCTTCGTGTGGCTGGGCGTGATCGGCTCCGGCCCCGGCACCGACGCGCACGAAACCTATGTCGGGCGCGTGCTGACCTTCCTGTACTTCGCCTTCTTCATCACCATGCCGGTGTGGACGCGGCTGGACAAGACCAAGCCGGTGCCGGAGCGGGTGACCACCCATGACTAATTCCAACGTGAGGTCATGGACGTCGCGCCTGGTCGCCCTGCTGTGCGGGCTGCTCATTGGCGGCGGTGCGATCGCGGCCGAAGGCGGTGCGGTGCAGCAGGCCGGCAACGACCTGAGCGACCGTGCCTCCCTGCAGCGTGGCGCGCAGTTGTTCATGAACTACTGTTCCGGCTGCCACTCGCTGAAATACCTGCGCTATTCGCGCATGGCCAGCGATCTGGGCTTGAGCGAAGCAGAGGTCATGACCAACCTCAACTTCACCGGCGCCAAGATCGGCGAACACATCGAAGGCACCATGCCGCACGATGCGGCGGCCAAGTGGTTCGGCAAGGCGCCGCCGGACCTGACCCTGATCGCCCGCGTGCGCGGCACTGACTGGGTCTATACCTACCTCAAGTCGTTCTACCTGGATCAGACCCGCCCCCTGGGCTGGAACAACCAGTTGTTCCCGAATGCGTCCATGCCCAACCCGCTGTGGGAGCTGCAAGGCCTGCAGCAGGCGCAGTTCGGCCCGCCCGACAAGGCGACCGGCGACAAGCCGGTGCAGGCGCTCAAGCTCGGCCAACCCGGGCGACAGACGCCGGTGGAGTTCGACCAGACCGTGCGCGACATCGCCAACTTCCTAGAGTACGCGGGCGAGCCGGCGGCGCTGAAACGGCAAAGCATAGGCGTGTGGGTGATCCTGTTCCTGGTCTTGCTCACCTTCATTGCCTACTTGCTCAAGAAGGAATACTGGAAGGACGTGCATTGATCGTGCGGTGAACCCGAGGCGGCCGCGCAATGCCGCGGCGGCCCAGGAATAGCAACCGATCGCCCGGTGCATGCAGGCGCTGCGCAGGGCAGGGGTGCGCATGCTATGTGCCGATTCCGGGCCTGGGCCGCGTCCGTCGGCGGTGGCGCAGTCGTTGAGCGGCATGGACGCCGTTCAAGAGCCTAGATCGACTCAAGAGCCTACATGGACGTACTTGCGGCGGGTCTTGCGACGGTGGGCGGGCAAGGGCCCTGCAGCCAACTCGCAGCGTCGAGGGCGCGGTGCCCTCACCGCTTGCGGGACACGCCGTGAACCCGTCCCGCAACCGGCAAGGGCACCGCACCAGACAATTGGTCGGCGCTCATTTGAAAAGCTGCCTGTCGTGCGGTGTGCATCAGACGTGCAACCGATGCTTCATGATCGAACAAGGCGCATCCAGCGCTGCTCTTCCCATGCACACCGACCCTCTCCACTGGTCCTTGCCCGCTCACCGTCGCGGGACCCTGAGCGGCATGGATGCCGCGCCGGAGCCTACATGGACGTACTTGCGGCGTGTCCCGCGATGGTGGGCGGGCAAGGGCCCGGCAGCAAACTCGCAGCGTCGAGGACGTACTTGCGGCGTGTCCTGCGGTGGTGGGCGGCAAGGGCCCGGCAGCAAACTCGCAGCGTCGAGGACGTACTTGCGGCGTGTCCTGCGACGGTGGGCGGGCAGGGCCCGGCAGCAAACTCGCAGCGTCAAGGACGTACTTGCGGCGTGTCTCGCGATGGTGGGCGTGCAAGGGCCTGCACAGAATCCGCAGATCCGCTGCGGACCCTGCCGATGACGCGTCATCGCCGGCCGCGCCAGACATTGAACGCCACAATATGGCCAGTTGGTGTTTTTGAGGCCCTATCACCCTTGGCTTTTGCGTGACGTGATTGCACACTCGAAGGACCGTGGTGACGGTCGGCGTTGGGCCGGCCGCGCCGATGCGGCCGGCGGATTCCGGTCGTCGGAGAGCCTTGAATGGCGACGAGTGTGCGTATGCGGAATACCTTGACTTTGTTTTCGTCCAACGACGACGTGTTGTGCCACCGGGTCCGTCTGGTCCTGGCGGCGAAAGGGGTGACCTACGACCTGGTGCCGGTCGACCCGCAAAATCCCCCGGAAGATCTGATCGATCTCAATCCCTATCATTCGGTCCCGACCCTGGTCGAACGCGACCTGGTGCTGTACGCCGCATCGGTGGTCAGCGAATACCTGGACGAGCGCTACCCGCATCCGCCGTTGATGCCGGTCGACCCGCTCTCGCGCGCGCGCCTGCGTCTGGCGATGTTGCGGATCGAGCACGACTGGGTGCCGCAGGTGCAGGCCATCCAGCTCGGCAACAAGACCCAAGCCGAAGCCGGCCGCAAGCGCCTGAAGGAACTGCTCACCGCGTCGGTGCCGCTGTTCAAGGCCAGCAAGTTCTTCCTCAATCCGGAAATGAGTCTGGCCGATTGCGCGATGGCGCCGATCATCTGGCGACTGGACGCGTTGGAGATCGGGCTGCCCAAGGATGGCAAGGCGATCGAAGATTACGGCAACCGGATCTTCCGCAATCCCGGCTTCATCCGCAGCCTGACCGATCAGGAAAAGAAACTGCGCGACCTGCCAGGCTGATGCGACGGCTGTATGCCAACAGACCGACACCGCATCGCGCAGCCGCCGCTGCGGGCCGTGTGCGGGTAAAATGACGCCATGAGCGAAGATTTCCCCCGCATGACCAGCCATCGCCCGTACCTGCTGCGGGCCTTGGTCGAATGGATCAACGACAACGGCATGACGCCGCACGTTCTGGTGGACGCAGGACTGCCCGGCGTGCAGGTGCCTGCCAGTGCGGTCAAGGACGGCCGTGTGGTCCTGAACATCGCCGAGCGCGCCGTGGTCGGGCTGCAGGTCGACAACGAAAGCGTGCAGTTCACCGCGCGCTTTGGCGGCGTCAGTTATCCGGTGATGGTGCCGATGGCCGCCGTCCTGGCGGTATATGCGCGCGAGACGGGGCAGGGCATGGCCTTGCCGGACGATATCCCCGGTACCAGCACCGAACCGCCGGATCCGGGGGCGTCGCCGCCGCCGGGCGCGCCCACGCCGGACGAGCCGCCGGCTGCCGGCAAGCGTCCGCATCTGCGCGTGGTCAAGTAACCGGCAACGGGCGCGCACCGCGCGTCCGTCCGGTGCCGCGGCAGGTACGCGTGGTGTGTGCGCCGCGGTCGAATGAGGGCACCGACAGATGCGGTTGCAGTCACTGCGGCGGCTTCTTGAATGCGCTGCAGGACGCTGGTCTTCGGTTGCCGCCTGCAGGCCAGGCGCCTGCATGCATGCGTACACAGCGACCAGATCGCGGTCAGTTCAGGCGCTGATGATCCGGGCTCAGCGGTGTCACCGTGGCCACTTGCGGTCCGGTAAAGGCGATCAGCTGATCGCCGCGCAGCACCAGGCGGCCGCTATGCCGGTCGATGCCATCGTGCGAATACTCGAACCGGAACGTCCGCTCGAAGCCCAGCCAGCCGTTGGGCTTGCGACAGATGCGCAGGTTGGTGGAATGCACGCTCTGGTCCAGCCATTGCACGTCGGCGGCGCGGCAGGCGTTGCGGCCGAGGATGTCGGCACGTTCGGCTGCGGCACGCGAGGAGTTCCAGAACGCGTACAGCGCGGCGCCGGCAATCATGAAGAGAATCAGGCTGGGCATGGGCGTCAATGTGCCATGGCACGCGCCCGGTCGACAATCGCCGCGCCGGGCCGCAGCGTTGCGTTGGCCGCCGGCGAGGTCGCGCGCCGGTCGTCCTCCGATTTCATGATGCACCGCCATTGCTGCGGCTGGCTTGTGTGGGGCGCAGCGCAACCCCATCCATTGAACTCACCCCCTTGAATCCACGCGCCGTCGGTCCTGGCTTGGCATCACGGCCTGCGGTATCGCCTATGCATCCTGTCCTGCAGCAGTTCCATCCTGTCGTGGCTTCGTGGTTCGCGCAGACCTTCGCCGAGCCCACGCCGGCGCAGATTGCCGCGTGGCCGGCGATCCAGGCCGGACGCCACACGCTGGTAGCCGCGCCCACCGGCTCGGGCAAGACATTGACGGCGTTCTTCGCGGCGATCGATGCATTGATCCGCGACGGCCTGGCCAACGGCGGCGCGCTGCCGGACGAAACCCGCGTGGTCTACGTTTCGCCGCTGAAGGCGCTGTCCAACGACATCCACCTCAATCTGGATGCGCCGTTGCAGGGCATCCGCACGGCCCTGGTCGCGAGCGGCCTGCCGGACGTGGCAGTGCGCACGGCGGTGCGTACCGGCGACACCCCGCAACGTGAGCGGGCGCAAGCACGCCGCACGCCGCCGCATATCCTGGTGACCACGCCGGAGTCCCTGTACGTGCTGTTGGGCTCGGCCTCCGGACGCCATGCGCTACGGCATGTGCGCACCGTCATCGTCGATGAAATCCACGCGGTGGCGGCGGACAAACGCGGCAGCCACCTGAGCCTGACCCTGGAGCGGCTGCAGCGGCTGGCCGAGCGCCCGATCACCCGCATTGGCTTATCGGCGACGCAGAAGCCGATCGAGACCGTGGCGCAGTTCCTGGTCGGGGCGGGTGATGCCGGCCAGTCGCCGCCTTGCGAGATCGTGGACATCGGCTACACCCGCAAGCGCGATCTGGCGCTGGCCCTGCCGCCGACGCCGCTGAGCGTAGTGATGTCCAACGATCAGTGGCTGCAGGTCTACGCCGATGTCGCCAGGCTTGCGGAGCAGCATCGCACCACGCTGGTGTTCGTCAATACCCGGCGCATGGCCGAGCGGGCTGCGCGCCATCTTGGCGATCTGCTCGGCAAGCAGCGCGTCGCCGCGCACCACGGCAGCCTGTCGCGCGAGACGCGGCTGCTGGCCGAGCAGCGGCTCAAGGCCGGCGACCTCACCGTGCTGGTGGCCACCGCATCGCTGGAACTGGGCCTGGATATCGGCGATGTGGATCTGGTCTGCCAGCTCGGTTCACCACGCTCGATCGCCACCTTCCTGCAGCGCGCCGGACGCTCCGGGCACAAGGTCGGCGGCACGCCCAAGGCGCGCCTGTTCCCGCAGACCCGCGACGAGCTGGTCGAATGCGCCGCGCTGCTGGACAGTGTGCGCCGCGGTGAGCTGGACGCCTTGCGCATGCCGCTGGCGCCGATCGACGTGCTTGCGCAACAGATCGTGGCCGAGGCCGCGTGCGAGGACTGGGACGAAGACGCGCTGTTTGCCTTGGTGCGTCGTGCCTGGCAGTTTGCGCAGCTGAGCCGTGCGAGCTTCGACGACGTGGTGCGCATGTTGTGCGACGGCTTCAGCACACGGCTCGGGCCGCGTGCGGGTTACCTGCATCGCGACGCGGTGCATCGGCGCCTGCATGCGCGGCGTGGCGCACGCATGACCGCGCTGACCTCCGGCGGCACCATTCCCGAAACCGGCGACTACAGCGTGGTGCTGGAGCCGCAGGCCGAAAAGATCGGCACGGTGAACGAGGATTTTGCGGTCGAAAGCCTTACCGGCGATGTGTTCCAGCTTGGCAATGCCAGCTACCGCATCCTGCGCGTGGATGCCGGGCGCGTGCGCGTGGAAGATGCCAAGGGCGCGCCACCGAATATCCCGTTCTGGCTGGGCGAGGCGCCCGGGCGCAGCGATGAATTGTCGGCGGCGGTGTCGCGCCTGCGCGGCGAGATTGCGGTGCGGCTGGAGAGCCCGCCACATCAGGCCGCCTGCGACTGGCTGCACGACGTCTTGGGTCTGTCGGTGGAAGCTGCACGCCAACTGGTCGACTATCTCGCCCATGCCTGCACGGCCCTGGGCGCGATGCCGACCCAGCAGTGTCTGGTGATGGAGCGCTTCTTCGATGCCAGTGGCGGCACCCAGCTGGTGATCCACTCGCCGTACGGCAGCCGCATCAACCGTGCCTGGGGACTGGCGTTGCGCAAGCGCTTCTGCCGCACCTTCAACTTCGAACTACAGGCCGCCGCAACCGAGGATGCGATCGTGTTGTCGCTGTCCACCAGCCACAGTTTTGCGCTGGAGGAGGTGGCCCGCTACCTCCATTCGTCATCGGCCGAGCATGTGTTGATCCAGGCGCTGCTGGATGCACCGCTGTTCGGCGTGCGCTGGCGCTGGAATGCGACCAATGCGATGGCGCTGCCGCGCTTTGCCGGCGGCCACAAGGTCGCGCCCCAGCTGCAACGGATGAAGTCGGAGGATCTGCTGGCGACCGTGTTCCCCGACCAGGTCGCCTGCGCGGAGAACCTGGTGGGCGAGCGCGAGGTGCCGGACCACCCGTTGGTGGCGCAGACGCTGGAAGACTGCCTGCATCAGTCCATGGACAGCGAGGGCTGGTTGCAGGTGCTGCGCGGGCTGGAGTCGGGCGCGATCACGCTGGTGGCGCGCGATCTGGCGGCACCGTCGCCGCTGGCGGCCGAAGCCCTGAATGCGCGGCCGTATGCCTTCCTGGACGACGCACCACTGGAGGAGCGCCGCACCCAGGCCGTGCAGAGCCGTCGCTATACGCCGCAGAGCAGCGACGACCTGGGGCAGCTCGATCCCGAGGCTATCGCCTCGGTGCGTGAACAGGCCTGGCCGCAGCCGCGCGATGCCGAAGAAATGCACGAGGCGTTGGTCGGGCTCGGTGTGCTTCCGGTCGATGAAGCCGGCGATGTGCAATGGCAGGCGTGGCTGGCTGCACTCGCCGGCGATGGGCGCGCCAGTTGTCTCGCCTTCGACGGGGTGCCCGCGTTGTGGATCAGTGCCGAGCGCATCGACTGGTTTGTGCCGCTGTATCCGCATGCCGTTGCCCAACCGCCGCTACAGGCGCCGGCAGATTGCCGCGTTGCCGACTGGCAGCGCGACTGGGCCGTGCGCGAGCTGCTGCGCGGGCGCCTGTCTGCGGTCGGCCCGGCGCAGGTACCGGCCCTGGCGGGTGCATTGCGCCTGCCAGAGTCCGAGATCGTGCTTGCCCTGGCCGCGCTGCAGCGCGAGGGCTATGTCATGGCCGGCCACTTCAGCGCGCAGGCGCAGTCGGAAGAATGGTGCGAACGTCATCTGCTGGCGCGCATCCATCGCTATACCCTGGGGCGGTTGCGCCGCGAGATCGAGCCGGTGGCGCAACGCGACTACGCGCGGTTCCTGTTCGAGTGGCAGCACGTCGATGGCGCCAGCCGTGTGGCAGGGCCGGACGCACTGGCCGGCGTGGTCGGGCAGCTGGAAGGCTTCGAGGCCCCCGCAGTGCTGTGGGAAAGCGAGCTGCTGCCGGCACGCGTGCGCGACTACCAACCGGCCTGGCTGGACGAGCTGTGCACCGCCGGGCGCACCGTATGGGCGCGGCTGCGGCCCGGCGGCGGACGTGGCGGTGCCGCGCTGCGTAGCACGCCGATCGTGTTGCTGCCGCGCCGCGCCGCGCAACGCTGGAGCAGCCTGGCACGCGATGGCGACGACGCACCATTGGGCTCGCGCGCGCAACGGGTGGCGGAGGTCCTGCAGCAGCAAGGCGCCTTGTTCTTCGACGAGATTGCCGATGCGGCCCGGCTGATGAGCACCGAATTGGAAGATGCACTGAGCGAACTGGTGATGCGCGGGCGTGCGCATTGCGACAGTTATGCCGGGCTGCGCGCGCTGCTGGTGCCGGCATCCAAGCGGCCCTCGGCGCTGTCGCGCCACCGGCGCCGCGCCAGTGCCCTGGGCATTCGCGATGCCGGGCGCTGGGCGCCGGTGCGCGCGCTGCCGGAGTTGCCGCTGGCCGAGGCCGGCGAGCGTCATCAGGACATGCTCGAACATGTGGCGCACACCTTGTTGCGTCGCTACGGCGTGGTCTGTTGGCGGCTGCTGGAGCGCGAGGCGGCATGGTTGCCGCCGTGGCGCGAATTGCTGCGCATGTACCAACGCCTGGAAGCGCGTGGCGAAATCCGTGGCGGGCGTTTCATCGCCGGCCTGTCCGGCGAGCAGTTTGCGTTGCCGGATGCGATCGCCGCCCTGCGCCGCGTACGTGCGCAAGCCTTGCCGCAGCAGTGGGTGTGCGTGAGCGCGAGCGACCCGAGCAATCTGCTGGGCAGCCTCCTGCCGGGCGAGCGCGTCGCGCGCGTGCCCGGCAATCGGGTGGCCTATCTCGATGGCCTGCCGATGGCGGTATGGGCGGCCGATCGCTTCCAGCCGCTGCAGGACCTGAGCACCGAGCAGGCCGAGCAGGCCCTGCGCCTGCTGCAGCGTGGGCCTGGCGCCGCCGAGCAGACGCCGATGGAGCAGTGGCTGGCTCAGTCGCCCGGCAGCACCGCGCGCGCGCCTGTCGTCCGTGGCAGCGGACGCGACAGATAGCGGCTATCGGGCACCACCCAGCGCCATGGTGCATCCATCGCCTTGCGGATGCCGATGCGCGGCGTTGCCAGCGGCCCGGATGGCGGCGGCAGGCCATCGTCCTCGATCCACAGGCGTGCGCGCGCGTCGGTCAGGTCCAGCCCGTTGTCCGTGGCGTTCACGCCAAATGCCTGGGCCAGGCGACCGGGGCCGGTGGTCAAGCTCTTGAGCGGGGCGGCGCTGCGCGCGGCCTGCATCGCGGCGATTGCGGCCAGCGGCTCGAGCGCGCGGATCAGCACCGCATGCCCGGGCGCACCACCGCATACCGCGTTGATCGCCCAATGCATGCCGTAGATGAAATACACATACAGATGCCCCGGCGCGCCGAACATCACCTGCGTGCGTGGGGTCATGCCGCGAAACGAATGCGCGGCCGGATCTTCGCTGCCGCAATACGCCTCGACCTCGGTGATGCGGCCGCGGCGCCCATCCGCGCTGACCAGCACCTTGTTGAGCAATCGCGGTGAGACCTGGCGGGCATCGTGCGCATAGAAGCTGCGTGGAAGTGGCTGTGGCGACATGCGCCAAGCCTAACCGTGCAGTGGTGATGTCGCTGCGGACTGTCCGGGCATCAATCCGGGGGTAGGAATTTTCTGAATGCCTGGCCCTGCGAGCGCGTGACCGGTCACAAAAGCGCATATCCGATGGTGTGAATACGTGGTTAAACACCGTTTGTGTCTCAAGCGCGTTTTGACGTCGCCGATAGCCATTAGCGATTGGTTAGACAAGCCGCATCGCAGCGAGCGGCATCCGCATCACGCCACCGGGCGACCCTGCACTGCAGGTCGCACATGCACCATCTCAAGAGAACTTCCCAATGTTAGGCAACTTCAGAATTGGAACCAGGCTGATCGTGGCGTTCCTGATCGTCTCGGCGATCGGCGCATGCATCGGCTGGGTCGGCTATTCCAACTCCGGTCGTATCAGCGACCTGTCGACCTCGCTGTACCAGCGCGAGCTGCTCGGCCTGTCGAACGTGAAGGAGGCCAATATCAACCTCATCTACGCCGGCCGCGCACGCGCCAACCTGTTGTTGGCCAGCAGCGCCGAAGAGCGTCAGTCGCATGTGCAGAACATCGACAAGTACACCGCCAAGGTGGTCGACTACATGACGCGCGCGCGACCCAGTTTCCAGACCGAGGAAGGCAGGAACAAGCTGGCGCAATTCGACCGCGCCTGGCAGAAATATCTGGAAGAGCGCGGCCGCTTCATCGACGCCGCCAACCGCGAAGCCTTGCGCGACGCCAATCCGGAACTGGCCGAGTTGTCGCGCGCGGTACGCGCCAGTTCGGATGAAGTCGATAGCCTGATGACCGACCTGAGCGGGCTGCGCGAGCGCAGTGCCGCCTCGGCCAATGCCGAAGCCGGCAGCATCCACACGCGCAGCTCCCAGCTGCTGATCGCCATCATCTGCGGCGGCGTGCTGCTCGGCGCGATTCTCGGCGTGGTGATCAGCCGTAGCGTCACCGGCCCGATCCGCCGCGCGGTGACGGTGGCCAACGGGCTGTCCGAAGGCGATCTGACCATGCGCATCGACGTGCATGGCCGCGACGAGACCGCGCAGCTGCTCGAAGCGATGCGCACGATGGTGCAGAAGCTGTCGCAGGTGGTCGGCGAGGTCAACACCAGTGCCGAAACCCTGGCCAGCGCGTCGGAAGAAGTCAGCGCCACCGCGCAATCGTTGTCGCAGGCTGCCAGCGAACAGGCCGCCGGTGTCGAAGAGACCAGCGCCTCGCTGGAACAGATGACCGCATCGATCAGCCAGAACACCGAAAATGCCCGCATCACCGATGGCATGGCCACGCAGGCCGCCAAAGAAACCATCGAAGGCGGCGAAGCGGTGGTCGCCACCACCCAGGCGATGAAGCAGATCGCACAGAAGATCGGCATCATCGACGACATCGCGTACCAGACCAATCTGCTCGCGCTCAACGCGGCGATCGAGGCGGCGCGCGCCGGCGAGCATGGCAAGGGCTTTGCCGTGGTGGCCGCCGAGGTGCGCAAGCTGGCCGAACGCAGCCAGGTGGCCGCGCAGGAGATTGGCGAGGTGGCCAGTTCCAGCGTCGAACTGGCCGATCGTGCCGGCCGTCTGCTCGACACCATCGTGCCCAGCATCAAGCGCACCTCGGACCTGGTGCAGGAGATTTCCGCCGCGTCCGAGGAACAATCCTCCGGTGTCAGCCAGATCAATTCGGCGGTGGTGCAGCTGAGCCAGACCACCCAGCAGAACGCCAGTGCATCGGAAGAACTGGCCGCCACCGCCGAGGAAATGAGCGCGCAGGCCGAGCAGCTGCAGCAGAGCATGGCGTTCTTCCGCCTGGGCGGGCAGGGGCCTGCGAGCACCCCGCCCAAGCGCGGCAAGGTGGCGACCGCAGGCCCGGCACGTGCGCCCGGTACGCGCGGCTGGCGCAGCACCGCGGCGCCGGCCTATGCGATGTCCGAGGGCCCGGACGAAGGCCAGTTCGCCCGCTTCTGAGAGACCGATCGATGACTGCACAGACCCCCGATGTGATGCCTGGCGACGCCGCTGCGGCAGCCCAGTACCTGACCTTCCAGCTGGATGGTGAAATCTTCGCCATCAGCATTGTTGGCATTCGCGAAATCATCCAGTACCGCGCGCCCACGCCGGTGCCGTCGATGCCGGCCTGCGTGCGCGGGGTGATCAATCTGCGCGGTGCGGTGGTACCGGTGGTGGACCTGCAGGCGCGGCTGGGGCGTGCCGACAGTGCGATCAGCAAACGCAGCTGCATCGTGATCCTGGCCACCGAACAGGCGCAGGGACCGCAGGTGATCGGGATGCTGGTCGATGCGGTCAACGCGGTGATCGAACTGGCCGATCAGGACATCGAAGCGGCGCCGTCATTCGGCACGCATATCCGCCGCGACCTGCTGCGCGGCATGGGCAAGGTGGGCGAGCGCTTCGTGGTGCTGCTGGAGATGGACCAGGTGCTGCAAGTGGATGAGATTGCCGGCAACACCGATGCCTTGGCAGCCTGAGCCCGGCCAGGCGCAGCCCACCAACACCGCTGCGGACTCGCCGGGCGGCTGCCCGCCACGTGTGATCGACCATTGAAGGAAGCGGGCGCGGATGTATGCACTGCATCCGCAACCGCAACGACTGCAGCCGGACACCGGCATCGACCACGCCGCCCGAGGCCGCGTGGCCGGGGCGATCCGCGCGCTGGTGACCGACCTCCTCAGACCTGGGTGTGGTCTGCCGCTCAGTCCTGCCGATGCCAGCCATCGAAGCGACGCACGCAGTTGCGTCCCTTGCCGATCGCGCCCTGCAGGGCGTGCCGTGCACGCGCCAGCAAGGCGTTGCTGTCGAGCGACGCACCGGCTGCCACCTCGACCAGGCCGGCGCTGATCGTCAGTGCACCGGCTGGCCAGCGTGCCGCTTCGATCGCCCTGCGCACGGCCTCGATCATTTCCATGGCCTCGGTCGCCGCTGTCTCCGGCACTGCGACACAGAGCTGGTCGCGGCTCAACCGCGCCACCGTGGCGGTCTCCGGCAGCTGCGCTTCGATCATCCTGGCAGCCTGGACCAGCGTGGCGTCCGCTGCTGCCGTTCCAGCCTGCAGCTTCAGCCGCTTGAAGCCGTCCAGGTCGATCAGTGCCAGCGCAAGCGATGGCGACGCGGCCGTCTCCGATCCCTGTGCCAGCGTCTGCAGTGCCTGCTCCAGGCCGGCGCGATTCCACACGCCGGTGAGGTCATCGCGCAATGCGTCCAGCTCGACCAGTCTGGCCGCACGCTGCAACTCGATGGTGTTGACGACCTGCCTGGCCAGTGCCTGCAGTGCGTCGCGCTCGGCGACCGACAGGCGGCGGGGTGTGCGATCCAGCACGCACAGCGTGCCCAGCGCGATCCCGTCGGAGGTCAGCAGCGGGGCGCCGGCATAGAAGCGGATCTGCGGCTCGCCGGTGACCAGCGCGTTGCGCACGAAGCGCGCATCCAGCTGGGTGTCGCCCACTTCCATCACATGATCGGGTTCGAGGATGGCGTGGGCACAGAACGACAGCTCGCGCGGGGTTTCACTCGGCGCCATGCCCAGCTTCGACTTGAACCACTGGCGCTGCGTGTCGATCAGCGAAATCAGTGCCATCGGCGTACGGCAGACCGCCGCCGCGATCGAGGTGAATTCGTCGTAGACCGGCTCCGGAGCGGTGTCCAGAAGCTGGTAGTCCTGCAGTGCAGCCAGGCGTTCGTCTTCGTTGGCCGGTACCTGCGCCGCTACGGCGGCATCGCCTGGCAACAGCGTCGCGTGGAAGAGTTGCAGCGCGGACGCATCAGGAATCTGCATACGAAGACCACCGGAACAGGGCGCCGTCAGGCGAGGGAGGTGTGCGTGCGGCGAGGGCGTGTCGCAGCCCATCGCGCGCGCTGGTTGGCGTAGGCCTCATCCACCCCGGCGGATGACGGCTGTCGCCGATCTTGCCACATCGGGCAGGGCGGAGCAGCGCCAGCGAACCCGCGCTGAGGCGCTGCGAAACCGCCCTGCTCGGCAGGTCATTCGCCCTGGCCGGCGTTGCCCTTGGGGCGGCGGGTCTGTTCGTCATGGACCTGCAGGTCTTTCTGTCCGGGGCGCTGCTTGGCGGCCTCATCCTGTTTGCGATCCTGCTGGCTCTCCGAAACACCGTGCTGGTTGTCGGCGGCCTTGTCGGGCTGGCTCTGCTTGTTGTTCATGGCTTGCGTCCGGCGTGATGATGAGACGGACGTTAGCGCGCACGATGTGATCCCGGCGACATGGCCGTGACCGGCACCGGCACTGCACTGGCCGACGCGCTCCCGATGCACACGCCCGACACGAAAAGGCCCCGGAAACATGGCGTTTCCGAGGCCCTACGGTTGAAGCAATGGTGGAGCGGAAGGGGATCGAACCCTCGACCTTCGCGATGCGAACGCGACGCTCTCCCAGCTGAGCTACCGCCCCACGTGTCCTGATTCTACCCACATGTGGCGCGATTCGCCAAGCAGGCCGGCAGCCTGGATCGCCGCCCGAAGGCGCGATCCTGCGGCAATCACTCGCGGACGAGCGGGAACTTGAGGTCCGGATTCTTGGCCTTCCATTCCTTGTACGACACCGACCCTTCCCAGGCGGCGAAGGCCTTGGGCGTGCGGCCGCGGCCGGACCAGGTCTCGCCGGTGTGCGGCAGTTCGTACTTCGGCTTGACTTCGCTGCGGCCGCTCTTGACCACGTCCTTGCGTGCAGCAGTGGTGCCCAGGTAAGCGGCAATATCGTTGCGCTGCTTGGTGTTGAAGTGGCCGGCAAACTGTTCCAGCAGCGAGACGATGGTGGCATGCGCAGAGGATGCCTCGCTGGCGCGCTCGGTCTTTTCCTGTTCTTCCAGCTTCTGCAGCTCGTCCAGCAGCTTGGCTTTGGCTTGTGCGATGGAATCCAGTTTGGAAGTGGTATTGCTCACAGAGGTATAGCCTCGGAATAAGTGGTGGAGACGTTGCCCGATGGACACGCGTCATTATGGCATGTGGCCCGGGGGCGGCCGTTGCGCGCGCGCCTGCAGATAGTGAGCAGGCCTTTCACAGGGCCTGTTCGCGCGTTCGCGGTGTCTGGCGAGGCCGCCGAAGATGCTTGCGCACACGGCGACCCCGGCCGTAACGATACAGCAGCAGGCCAGGCGAGATGACACATCCATGCAGTCCTGGTCAGACACTGACCGCTTCGTGACCAGAACATGTCCTGGTGGACTGCGCCAGCTTCGATGGCGCGAGCTCCATCTCAGATGCGGCGATCGACGGGGATGCCGCTGGCGTGTGCGGTCGGATCCACAGGCTGCGCCGTGGAAGTGAAGCTGGCTGAAAACCGTCTGCGCTTTGCCCGCCTCGCGACGGGCGCATGGAGGCGTGATCTCAGGACCGCTGCACCACGTCACTGCGTCGCAGTGTCTTCCAGCAGTGGCGTCAGCTGCGCTTCCAGGGCGTGGCGGCGCCATTGTCCCAGCGGTGCAGGCCAGCTGCGTTGCTCGATCAGGGTTTCCAGATGCCGGCGCGAGGCCAGGATGCCGTCGGGCAATCCCAGCTCGCGGCTGCGCTGGGCCACCGCATCCTGCAGGCGCTTGAGCACGGCCTTGTTGCCGTCGGTGGCGGCCTGCGCCAGCGGCGCGTGCTCCTCGTCGGGCAGCGGCGTGTTCAGCGCTTCCCATACGGCGGCGGCGAGCTTGCGCGGCGCCTTGGGGAACTTGTCGAACTGACGCAGCAGGGCGTCCAGATCAGCCGGCGGAAACCGTGCCAGCTGGCTGGCCAGTTCGTTGTCCAGGATCCAGCTGCGCGGGCGATCGCTCTGACGCGCCTGCAGGTCGCGCCAGCGCAGCAGGCGCAACAGGCGACGTTGCGCCGCCGGTTCCAGGAACTGCGCGGTGCGCAGGCTCACATGCGGCCAGCGCTCGCCGTCGTCGTGCTCCACCGTGGCGAGCAGGCGCTCGGCATCTTCGGCCAGCCAGCCCAGGCGATCCTGCTCGGTCAGGCGACGGGTGAGTTCGTCGTGGATGGCGAACAGGTAGCGCACATCGTCGGCAGCGTATTCCAGCTGCGCCGGCGACAGCGGGCGGCGCATCCAGTCCGAGCGCGTCTCGCCCTTGCTCAGCAAGGTGCCGGTCACTTCCTGCACCAGTTTCTGATAGCCCATGCCGCCACCCACACCCGCCAGCGCGGCGGCGATCTGGGTGTCGAACAACGGCCGCGGCAATACCCCGCACGCGCATTTGAAGGTGACCAGATCCTCGCTGGCGCTATGCATCACCTTGACGATGTCGGTGGCGGTCAACCACGCCTTTAGCGCCTCGTTCATGCCCGGGATCAGCGGGTCGATCAACAGGATCTCCTCGCCGATGGCCATCTGCACCAGCGCCAGTTGCGGCCAGTAGGTGCGTTCGCGAATGAATTCGGTATCCAGGCCAATGCGGGACGGACGCGACGCCTGCAGGCGTTCGGTCAGCTCGGAGGGGTGGGTGATCCAATGGGGCACGTGATTTCCGTCGACAGCGAGGGTTTGCGCAGAACGCGCAGAATAGCCTAACGTCGCGATCGCCTGTCGTGCGGCAGAGCACTGGAAGGAGCAGGTGGTGGGTGAGTGCGGTAACCGGATCGCAGCATGGGCCTTGCTCGCGCTAGGCGTGTGCGCCTGTTCGCGGACACCGACGCCGGCGCCTGTCGCGGCGCCCCCAGCTGCCGCCGCCGCGCCGTCGAGCCAGCCGAATGTGTCCATCGGTGGCGAGGAATCCGCCGAGACCGTGGCGCAATGGCAGCCACCGCCGGTGGACCTGGGCGACGAGACGCTGGCACAGGCGCGCAAGCGCGCCGACCAGGCATTGCAGGATGACCGGCTGTATCGCAATGCGGACGACGCGATTCCGCTGTACCTGGCGATCCAGCAGCGCGCCGGCGGCAAGGACGCGGCCAGCCGGCGCGGGCTGGAACAGGCGCGGCGTCGCTTGATCGAGCTGGGCGAAGCGCTGATCGAGCAGACCGACCGCCAGGACAGTGCACTGGAACAGGCGCGTGAGCTGGCCATCGTGGCGCTGGCGCTCGCTCCGCAGGATCCGAAGGTGCGTACGCTGCAACGCGCGGTGGAAACCGCGCAGCGGGTGCTGAGCTTCAACCGTGCCGGCGAGGAGGATCTGCGCGGCGGCCGCCTGGGCGAGGACGGCAACGGGGCGCTGGTGAACTTTCGCGATGCGGCGCAGCTGGATCCGGACAACCCGCGCACGCGCCAGGGGCTGGCTGCGGTGGAAAGCGGACTGCTGGCACGCGCCGAGCAGGCCGCAGAAGCGAGCGACTTCATCGGCGCGCGCTACTGGTTGCAGATGGCCGGGCAGGTACGTGAGCGCGCCCCGACCATTGCCGACGCACGTGCGCGCATCGAGCGCATGCGCCGTGCCCAGATCGCCGCCTTGCACGACGCCGGCCTGCACGATCTGACCTCCCCGCGCGGCCTCAAGGCGGCCGGCGAGACCCTGGCCGAAGTGCTGCGCATCGCCGACCCGGGCGATGCGGTGGCCGGCGATCTGCGGCGTCGGCTGGAATTGGCCACCCATTACGGCAGTTTCCGCCCCGGGCAGGTGTTTACCGACGGGCTCAAGGTCGGCGGGCGTGGTCCGCAGATGATCGTGGTGCCGCATGGCGCGTTCCAGATGGGCGCAGGCGATGCCGAGCCCGGCGCTTCCGACAACGAGCGGCCGTCGCATTACGTGCGTTTCGCGCGCGGCTTTGCGTTGTCGATCACCGAAGTGACGGTCGCCGAGTTCCGCCAGTTCGTCGAGGCGACCGGCGCCCGCCCGCGCGCCACCCGGCGCGGGCATTCGGTGGTGTACGACGAGCGCAGCGGCAACTTCATCCGCCGCAGCGGTGTGGATTGGCAGTCCGACTACAACGGCGCGCAGGCCGCCCCCAACAGCCCGGTGATGCACGTCAGCATCCGCGACGCCGAAGCCTATGCGAGCTGGCTGTCGGAACAGACCGGCCGCCACTACCACGTGCCCAGCGAGGCCGAATTCGAATACGCGGTGCGCGCCGGCACCACCGGGCGCTATCCCTGGGGCAATGCCGGCTCGCCGCCGCTGGATGCGGGCAACTTCACCGGCGGCAACGATGTCTCGCGCAGCGGCCGGCACTGGAACAATGGCTTTGTCGGCTACGGCGATGGCTTCTGGGGCCCGGCGCCGGTCGGCAGCTTTCGCGCCAACGCCTGGGGACTGCACGACATGGGCGGCAACCTGAGCGAGTGGGTGGCCGACTGCTGGCATGCCAGCTACCGCCGCGCGCCGGCCGACGGTGCGGCGTGGTTCAACCCCGGCTGCCGGCAGCGCATGATCCGCGGCGGCAGCTGGGCCAATTCGCCGCAGCAGACGCGTGCGGCCTGGCGGCAGTCGCAGGATTCGGACAGCACCAGCGCGCGGATCGGCTTTCGCCTGGCGCGCGGCATCTAGGGCGCAGTTGCATTGCCGCTGCGCATGCGCGGTCTGCGCCCGCATGGCCAGTGATCGCCGATCGCCATGTTGTGTGCCATACCCGCGTCTCGGGGCACGACATCGACGACGACGTGCACGGTCTTCCGCGTCGCGGCGGCCACACACCGAGGTGAGCGCGCTGGCTTAACCGCAGCGAACACCGACCGTGATCGCGCTGGAACCGGTCACCCTGGCCGCGGTCCAAGCGCCAGCGCTTGCGAGGATTGCGGTGATGGGCTGGGGAATCAAACTGTTTCGTTGGGTCGTCGCACTACTGCTGATCGGCGGCAGCGGCTACGCCGTGGCGCGGCATCTGCAGGACGGAAATACCGCCGGGCATTACCGCTCGGTGGAGGTGCTGCGTCCGGAAGGCACGCCGAAGGCCATGGTGGTGCTGTTGCCCGACAGCGGCCATGCGCAGGACGGCCAGCGGCTTGCCGAGATGCTGAGCAACGATGGCGCGCTGGTCGCGGTGATCGACACCGCCAGCTATCGCGAACGCGTGCGCGCGCATCATGCGGCCTGCAGTTCCCTGGCCGACGATGCCGAACGCTTGGGCAAGAAGTTGCTGCGCGCCGAGCATGTCGACGCATTCCTGCCGCCGGTCCTGGTGGGGCAGGGCGATGGCGCGGTGCTAGCGCGGCAGGCGCTGGCCTCGGCCGCGCCCGACGTGCTGGGTGGCGCGGTTGTCGCCGATGGCGGCGCCAGCACTGGCGGCCTGGCCTGCGCACGCGACATGCCCGATGCCAACCAGGGCTTCCTCGACGATCTGGTCGACGCTGCCAGCCCCACGCAGATCGCTGCCGCCACCCGCGGCCATTTCCTCACGGCCCAGGCGCACGGTGTGGGCGATCTGCCGCTGGTCGAACTGCATGCGCCCGGCAGCGACCGCATGGTGGTGATGCTGTCCGGCGACGGCGGCTGGCGCGAACTGGACAAGGGCATCGCCGCGCAATTGCAGCAGCAGGGGGTGTCGGTGGTGGGCTGGAACAGCCTGCGCTACTTCTGGGCGAGCCGCACGCCGCAGCAGGTCGGGGCGGACCTGGATCGGGTGATCGCAAGCTATCGGCAGCGCTGGCATATCCAGCACGTTGCCTTGGTGGGCTACTCGTTCGGTGCCGATGTGCTGCCGTTTGCCTATCCCGAGCTGTCGCCGCAGCAACGTGCATCGGTGCAGTTTGTCAGCCTGCTGGGCCTGGCCCATCAAGCCGATTTCAAGGTGCGCGTCGGTGGCTGGCTGGGCTGGCACAACGATGCCGAGCGTGATGTGGAGCCGGCGATCCAGTCGCTGGACGCGCATCGCCTGCAATGCATCTACGGCGATCAGGAAAAGGACACGTTGTGCCCGGAGCTGCGCGCGCGTGGCGTGCAGGTGGTGGCGCGTCCGGGCGGGCATCATTTCGACCACGATCCGGTGGTGCTGGCCGGGCTGCTGCTGCAGGGCTGGCGGCAGGCGGCGCAGACGCCCAGTCACGGATAAAAAGCGTGCGAGGCCTGCCGGCGGGCATGCGGAGCGGTCGGTGGCGCGTTGAAGGGCCCGCCCCAGGTGTGGCCCGCCCGGGTAAAGCGGGTGACGCCGCATCGGCGCTCCCTCTGTCCCAATCCACGACGATGCGGGGGCGACCTCGGTAGGCGCATCGTCGCCGCGGCACTGCGATGCGTGTGTCCTTGGCGATTGCCCGCGGCAACCAGGCAGCACGCGTGGTTGCCGCCCTCAGTCCTCGTTGCCTGGCTCGACCCGCACTTCGATGCTGCCATCGGCCAGCTGCGCACGCAGGCGTTCGCCGGCGCTGACTTCGGCGGCGCTGCGCACCACGCTGCCATCGGTGGGGCGGGTCACGATGGCGTAGCCACGCGCGACGGTGGCGAGCGGGCTGACCGCTTCCAGCGAGCGTGCCAGGCTGCGTAGCCGCAGCTGGTCGTGCTGCAGGCGCCGCTGCATCGCTGCCTGCGGATGCAGTGCACGCAGCCGTTGTTGCAGCGTGGCCAGGTCGCGTTGCGGGTTGTGCGCCTGCAGGCGCGCCTGCGACCGTTGCACACGCGCCTGCAGGCGCTCCAGCACCTGGGTCAGGCGCGCGCGCAGCTGGCGTCCGGCATCCTGCTGGCGGCGTTGCAGCAGCCGCAGCCGCGCCTGCGGACTGTGTGCACGCAGGCGCAGGGCGAGCCGGTCGGCGCGCTGCATCGCAGTGGCCAGCGCATGCTGCTGCAGCTGGGCCATGCGCGCATGCGCGCGCCGCACGCGCGCAACCAGCTCGCGCTGATCGGGCACCAGCAGTTCGGCCGCCACCGACGGCGTGGGCGCACGCACATCGGCCACGAAATCGCTGAGGCTGAAGTCGGTCTCGTGCCCGACCGCCGACACCACCGGCGTGCGCGTGGCGGCAATCGTGCGGGCCAGGCGTTCGTCGTTGAAGGCCCACAGGTCTTCCAGCGAGCCACCACCACGGGTGATCAGAATGACGTCGTAGCGCCCGGACGCATCGGCGCGCTGCAACAGCGAGGTGATCTGCGCAGCGGCGCTGTCGCCCTGCACCAGCGAGGGCAACAGGTCCACTTCCAGCAACGGAAAGCGGCGCGCCAGGACGCTGAGCACGTCGCGTACCGCCGCGCCGCTGGGCGAGGTGATCACCGCCAGCCGCCGCACATGCGCCGGCAACGGCTGCTTGCGCTCGGCATCGAACAGGCCTTCGGCGGCCAGGCGCGCACGCAGTTCGTCGAAGGCGCGCCGCAGGGCGCCTTCGCCGGCCTCTTCCATGTGGTCGAGCACCAACTGGTAGTCGCCGCGCGCTTCGTACAGCGTCAGGCGTCCGCGCGCGAGCACACGCAGGCCTTCGCGCGGCTGGAACTTCAGCCAGGTGCTCTTGGGCTTGAACATCGCGCAACGGATCTGTGCGCGCGCGTCCTTGAGCGTGAAGTACAGATGGCCCGAGGACGGGCGCGTGACGCTGCTCAGCTCTGCTTCCACCCACACCAGCGGGAAGCTGCCTTCCAGCAGGTCGCGCGCGAGCGTGTTGAGCTGGCTGGGGGTGAGGATCTGTTCGTTGCGGTCGGCCATCGCCGCATTATCCCGCAGCGGCGATGCGCATGCGTGAGCGTATCCGGCGCAAAGCTACAAACCGTGTTGCGCCAGCGCCCAGCCGACGTGTTCGCGTACCAGTTCCGAGTCGTCGTGGCGGCGCGCCTCCAGCGCCGCCAGCACCTCCGGCGTGCCGGGCGCATTGCCCAGGCCGACGGCGATGTTGCGCAACCACCGCTGATGGCCGCTGCGGCGGATCGGGCTGCCTTCAGTGCGGCGCAGGAATTCGTCTTCGTCCCAGGCGAACAGTTGCGGCAGCGTTGCCACATCCAGCTCGTTGCGGGCGCGGAAATCGGCTTCGTCGGTGCGCTGGGCGAACTTGTTCCAGGGGCAGACCAGCTGGCAGTCGTCGCAGCCGAAGATGCGGTTGCCGATCGGCTTGCGCATCTGCTCGGGAATTGCGCCCTCGTGCTCGATGGTGAGATAGGCGATGCAGCGGCGCGCATCCAGCCGGTACGGGGCGATGATGGCCTGGGTCGGGCAGATGTCGATGCAGCGCGTGCAGGTGCCGCAATGCGCGGTGGCCGGGGTGTCGATGGGCAAGGGCAGGTCGAGGTAGATCTCGCCCAGGAAGAACCACGACCCGCCCTTGCGATCGATCAGGCAGGTGTGTTTGCCGATCCAGCCCAGGCCCGCGTTACGCGCCAGTGCCCGCTCCAGCACCGGCGCCGAATCGACGAACACCCGATAGCCGAATGCGCCGACTTCGCCCTGGATGCGCTCGGCCAGTTTCTGCAGCCGGTTGCGCATCAGCTTGTGATAGTCGCGCCCCAGCGCGTACCGCGCCACGTACGCGCGGCTGCCGTCGTGCAGGGTGTTCCAGGCTTCGCTGTCGTCCTTGCGGCCGTAGTCCATGCCCACCGACAACACGCGCAGGGTGCCGGGCACCAGCTCCTGCGGGCGCGAGCGCTTGTCGCCGTGCTGGGCCATCCAGTGCATGGTCCCGTAAAGGCCTTCTTCCAGCCAGCTGCGCAGGTGTCCCTCGTCTTCGCCCAGCTCGATGCCGGTGATGCCGCAGCGCTGGAAGCCCGCCTCGCGCGCAAGCGCACGGATGCGCGCAGCAGCGTCGGTGGGGTCGGGACGGGCGAGGACGGCAGACATGGCGACAAGTATAGAATTCCCGGCATGTACGCACCGCTCGATCTTTACGACACCGCCGCCGCGCGCAGGCTGGACACGCAAGCCACCACGCTGCTCGGCGGCGACGGCTATACCTTGATGCAACGCGCCGGGCAGGCCGCCTGGCAGGTCCTGCTGGAACGCTGGCCACGGGCACGCCGCATCGTGGTGGTCTGTGGCACCGGCAACAACGGGGGCGATGGCTATGTGCTGGCACGCCTGGCGCAGCGGGCCGGGCGCCAGGTGCAGGTGGTGCATCTTCCCGGGCACGGCCCGGCCGCGCCGCTGGCGCAGCGCGCCTGCACCGACTATCTGGGCGTGGGCGGTGCGATCGACCTGTTTCCATCTCCGCTGCCGCAGGCCGATGTGATCGTCGATGCGCTGTTCGGCATCGGCCTCAACCGCGCGCCCGACAGCGAGACCGGCGCGTTGATCGATGCCATCAACGCCGCCGGCGTGCCGGTGTTTGCGCTGGATGTGCCCAGCGGCATCGATGCCGATCACGGCGTGGCCTTCGGTGCCGCGGTGCGCGCGGACGCCACCTTGCAGTTCATCGTGCCGCACGTGGGGCTCTACACCGGCGATGCGCTGGAGCATGCGGGTACGCGCGCAGTCGCATCGCTGGACGTGCCGGATGCGGCATTCGACGGGCTGACGCCGGCCGCGCACAGCTGGGACATCGACGCCCTGGCCGCGCAGTTGCGCCCGCGCCGACGCAATACGCACAAGGGCGAATCCGGGCGCGTGTTGTGTGTCGGCGGCAACCTCGGCAGCGGCGGGGCGATCATGCTGACCGCCGAAGCGGCCTTGCGCAGCGGCGCCGGGCTGGTGCAGGTCGCCACCCGCGCCGAGCATGTCGCGCCGCTGCTGGCGCGCTGCCCGGAAGCGATGGTGCGCGCGCTGCAGGCCGGCGACGACATCGCCGCGCTGGCCGATGCGGCCGACGTGGTCGCACTGGGGCCGGGCCTGGGCCAGGACGCCTGGGCGCAGCCGTTGTGGCACAACGTGTTGGCGTCTGACAGTGCCGTCGTCATCGATGCCGATGGCCTGAACCTGCTGGCCGCCAACCAGGTGCCGACGCGCGGCCCGCGCGTGCTGACCCCGCATCCGGGCGAAGCCGGCCGTCTGCTGGGGATGTCGACCGGGCAGGTTCAGCACGATCGGCTGGCTGCCGCAGACGCCTTGGCCAAACGTTTCGATGCCGTGGTGGTGCTCAAGGGCGCCGGCAGCGTGATCGCCGCGCCGCACGCAGTGCCGCGCATCATCGACGCCGGTAATCCGGGCATGGCGGTCGGCGGCATGGGCGACCTGCTGACCGGCGTGATCGCCGCCTTGCTGGCGCAGGGTTGGTCGCCGTTCGATGCGGCAAGCCTGGGTGCCCTGCTGCATGCCTGCGCCGGCGATGCGGCTGCGCGCGCGGGCGAGCGCGGCCTGCTGCCGACCGATCTGCTGCCCGAGCTGCGCCGCCTCGCCAATGCCGGAGCCATTGCATGAGCCAACTCAGCGCACACCTGGCCGATGCGCAGGCCACCGAAAGCCTGGGGCAGGCCCTGGCCGCGGTACGGCCCGCCCGCGCGATGGTGCAACTGCACGGCGATCTCGGCGCAGGCAAGTCCACACTGGCGCGTGCGCTGCTGCGCGCACTCGGTGTCACCGGCCCGATTCGCAGCCCCACCTACACCCTGGTCGAACGTTATCCGCTCAGCACCGGCGACGAGGCCTGGCACCTGGATCTGTACCGCATCGGACAGGCCGGGGAACTGGATTTTCTCGGGCTCGACGAGGGCAGCGCGAGCCTGTGGCTGGTCGAATGGCCCGAGCGCGGCGCGGGCGCGCTGCCGCCAGTGGACCTGGACGTGGAACTGGCGGTCGATGGCGAGGGCCGCAGCGTCACGCTGCTGGGCCGCAGCCAAACCGGGCGCGACTGGCTGACGCGGCTGTCAGGCCTGCCGCAGTTGCAGCGTCTTTTTGCCGGCTCACAACAACAATGAACGCCAGGTTGTGGATTATTAAGGGAAATCACCTTGCAATTCACACGCTCGGGTGATTGAATCCAGCGCCATGACACCGGGGTTCCGCCAGTTCTGTGTTTCCGCCCTGACCGCCAGCCTCAGCCTGGCGGTTTTTGCTGCGTGGGCCGGCGAAATCAAGGGTGTCGGCATCAGCACCGGTGCCACCGGCACGCGTGCCGAGATCCAGCTGGCCGGCAGCGGCGGATTCAAGACCCTGTCGCTGGCCAACCCCAATCGCCTGGTGGTGGATTTTCCCGATTCCTCCGGTGTGCGTGGCCTCAAGTTGCCGCCCGCAGCCGGCCTGGTGACCTCGGTGCGGACCGGCCAACCGGTGCCGGGCACCTTTCGGGTGGTCTTCGAAATAGCGACGCCGGTCACGCCGTTGAAGCCGCAGATGCAGACGCTGGGCAGTGCGTCGACCCTGGTGATCGAGTGGCCGGGCGATTCGCCGGTCTCCGCCGCCACGGTGGCCGCCAACACGACAACACCTGCGACGCCGCCGCCGCGCCCGGCCAATGCACAGTCCGAGGCGGCCCGCGCGACCGCTGCGTTGGCGGCGTCTGCGCAGCGTGCGTCGGTGGTGCCGCCTGCGCCGGCGCCCGCACCGTATGTCCCTGCCTCGGCCATGCCCAGCGTGACCCCGGCGCCGGTACCGACGACGGTGGCCACCGGCGTGCCGACACCGCGTCCAGGCACGGCCGCGGTAACCACCAGCACGTCCACGCCAGCCGGCACTGCCGGCAACCCCTCCAATCGCACTGTCGCCACCGCCGGTACGTCGCCAGCACCCGCGATGACAGGCAACCCCGCATCGCCGGCTGCCATCTTGAATGGCGGCAATGCGCCGATGGGCGTCGCGTCGGGTAATGCCGTGACTGCCACACCGAATACCGCCGGCGGCGTTGCCGCGGCGGACAGCGATGACCTGCCGCCGCGTCCGGTGCTGCCCAGCGAGGCCTCGCGGATCAAGATGGCACCCGGAATGCGGCCGCTGATCGTTGCGATCGATCCGGGACATGGTGGCCAGGATCCGGGCGCCATGGGCCCCACCGGCAAGCGCGAAAAGGATGTCACCCTGGCCGTCGGACGTGAACTGGCGCGCCAGATCAACGCCACGCCCGGCATGAAGGCCTACCTGACACGCGATACCGACGTGTTCATTCCGCTGCCGATGCGCGCGCAGAAGGCACGCGCCGCCAAGGCCGACATCTTCATCTCCATCCATGCCGACGCTGCCGAGAATCGCAGTGCGACCGGCTCGTCGGTCTATGTGCTGTCGACCAAGGGGGCTTCCTCGCAGCGCGCGCGCTGGCTGGCCGACAAGGAAAATGCCGCCGACTTGGTCGGCGGCGTGCGTCTGCAGCAGACCGAAAGCACGCTGGCCAATGTGCTGCTGGATCTGGCCCAGAGCGGCCACATGAAGGCCTCCGAGGATGCGGCAGGGCACGTGCTCGGCGGCCTCAAGCGGATCGGCAACAACCACAAGCCGCAGCTGGAACGCGCCAACTTCGCGGTGCTGCGCACCTCCGACATGCCGGCGATGCTGGTGGAGACCGCCTTCATTTCCAATCCGGACGAAGAGCGTCGCCTGATCGACCCGGCCTACCAGCGCAAGATCGCCGCGGCCGTGCTGGATGGCATCGATACCTTCTTCACCCGCCAGCCACCGCCAGGCACCCTGTTTGCCGCGCGCGCGCAGGCCGAAGCCGATGCCGGCGTCGGCACCGTGGCCGGCGGCAGCCGCTGAGCCGCTCGGCTATCATTCCGCACTGATTCCTTGATGACGGCGCCCGTGCGCCGCCGGATTGCCGTGCCGACGTCTGCCTTACCTGTTACACCCTCGATGCGCGTGGACCTTTGCGTCCGGCACGAGCGCCTGCGCTGATGGCGATCCGTCAGCTCCCCGAGATCCTGATCAACCAGATTGCCGCCGGCGAAGTCGTCGAGCGGCCTGCGTCGGTGGTCAAGGAACTGGTCGAAAACGCACTCGATGCCGGTGCCACCCGCGTGGATATCGAGCTGGAAGAGGGCGGCGTGCGGCTGATCCGCATCCGCGACAACGGCGGCGGCATCACCCCCGACGAACTGCCGCTGGCGGTGTCGCGGCATGCCACCAGCAAGATCGCATCGCTGGACGATCTGGAGACCGTGGCCACGCTCGGTTTTCGTGGCGAAGCGTTGCCGTCGATCGCCTCGGTCAGCCGTTTCACCCTGATTTCGCGCCGCCACGATGCCGAACATGGCTCCGCGCTGGAGATCGACGGTGGCCGCCTGGGCGAGGTGATGCCACGTGCACACGCGCCCGGCACCACGGTCGAAGTGCGCGAGCTGTTCTTCAACGTACCGGCGCGGCGCAAGTTCCTGCGTGCCGAGCGCACCGAGCTGGGGCATATCGAAGAGTGGCTGCGTTCGTTGGCGTTGGCGCGGCCCGATGTGGAGTTGCGGGTTTCGCACAACGGCAAACCCTCGCGTCGCTACAAGCCGGGCGACCTGTATTCGGATGCGCGGTTGGGCGAAACCCTGGGCGAGGATTTCGCGCGACAGGCCTTGCGCGTCGATCACAGTGGCGCCGGTCTGCGGCTGCACGGCTGGGTCGCCCAACCGCATTACTCGCGCGCCAGTACCGACCAACAGTATCTTTACGTCAACGGCCGCTCGGTGCGCGATCGCAGCGTCGCGCACGCGGTCAAGATGGCCTATGGCGATGTGCTGTTCCATGGCCGCCAGCCAGCCTACGTGCTGTTCCTGGAGCTGGATCCGGCGCGCGTGGACGTCAACGTGCATCCGGCCAAGCACGAGGTGCGTTTCCGCGAGGCGCGGCTGATCCACGACTTCGTCTACCGCACCTTGCAGGACGCGCTGGCGCAGACGCGCGCCGGCGCGATGCCCAACAGCAGCGCTACGGAAGGCACCGGCGATGTCGGCGCGGTGCCGGGGAGCATGCTCGATCGTCCAGGCTACGGAAGCGGAAGCAGTAGTGGCGGCGGTGGTGCCGGCTACGGCCAGTGGACGCCATCGCAGACCCCGCTGGGCCTGCGCGTGGATGAGGCGCGTGCGGCCTACAGCGCGCTGTATGCGCCGCCGCCCAGCGGCGCGCAGCAGCAGTCGGCACGCTTGCCCGAGGGCTCGGGAATGGGCTTGCCGGCGACTGCCGCAGACAGCGGCGTGCCGCCGCTGGGCTATGCCGTGGCGCAGTTGCACGGCATCTACATCCTGGCCGAGAACGCCGAAGGCCTGATCGTGGTGGACATGCATGCCGCGCACGAACGCATCGGCTACGAGCGGCTCAAGAACGCGCACGACAGCATCGGCCTGCACGCGCAACCGCTGTTGGTGCCGATGACGCTGGCGGTGGGCGAGCGCGAGGCCGACACCGCCGAGCGCGAAGCCGACACGCTGGCCAGCCTGGGCTTCGAGGTCACCCGCGCCGGCCCGCAATCGCTGCACGTGCGCAGCATTCCCGCATTGCTTGCCAACGCCGACCCCGAGGCGCTGTTGCGCGATGTGCTCGGCGACCTGCGCGAACATGGCCAGAGCCGGCGCATTGCCGGGGCGCGCGACGAGCTGCTCTCCACCATGGCGTGCCACGGCGCGGTGCGCGCGAACCGGCGCCTGACCTTGCCGGAAATGAACGCACTGCTGCGCGATATGGAAATCACCGAGCGCTCGGGCCAATGCAACCATGGTCGGCCGACCTGGGCACGGTTTACGCTGGGCGAAATCGATCGCTGGTTCCTGAGGGGGCGCTGATGGCTGCATTGCACAGGGGGAACCGCTGGCTGCTCGGCATGCTGGTGTGTGCGGCGCTGGCCGGCTGCGGCAAGGACGCACCGCCGCCGGCGGCACCGGCCGCACTCGACAAGGCCTTCCTGGCCGACAACGCCGCCTGGCGCGAAGCGCGCCTGACCGAGCTGCGCGCGCCCGATGGCTGGACCAGCCTGGTCGGCCTGCACTGGCTGTCGCTAAAGGCGCACTACATCGGCAGCAGTGCCGACAGCGGCATCAGGCTGGCGGTCGGGCCGCCCAAGCTGGGCATGGTCTCCACCGAGGCCGACACGGTCTGGTTCGTGCCCGAGCGCGGCGCGGCACTGAGCGTCGATGGCAAGCCGTTGACCGGCCGGATCCGCTTCCAGTCCGATCGCGACCGGCAGCCGACCTTCATCCATTTCGATGGCGGCAAGGGCGTGTTGAGCCTGATCCATCGCGGCGACCGCAACGCGCTGCGGGTCAAGCATGCCGACGCGCCGTCGCGCAGCCACTTCGCCGGGCTGGAGTACTGGCCGGCCGATCCGTCCTGGCGCATCAGCGCACGCTATGTGCCCAACGATGTCGGCAAGACCATTCCGATCGTGGACATCGTCGGCATCAGCAGCGAGCAGCCCAATGCCGGGGCCATCGCCTTCGAGCGCGATGGCAAGGCGTATCGGCTGCAGACCATCGGCGAGCCGGGGCGGCCGATGTTCGTGGTGTTCGCCGACCGCACCAGCGGGCACGGCAGCTATCCGGCCGGGC
Organism: Xanthomonas sp. CPBF 426; assembly: GCF_903989465.1. Taxonomy (NCBI): domain Bacteria; kingdom Pseudomonadati; phylum Pseudomonadota; class Gammaproteobacteria; order Lysobacterales; family Lysobacteraceae; genus Xanthomonas; species Xanthomonas sp. CPBF 426. The sequence continues at coordinate 2,686,684 of NZ_LR861805.1, read as the reverse complement.
GCTTCCTGGACCTGGACGTGCCCGACGCCTCCGGGCATGTGGTCCTGGATTTCAACCGTGCCTACAACCCGCCGTGCGCGTTCACTCCGTTTGCGACCTGTCCGCTGCCGCCGCCGGAAAATCGCATCGACCTGGCGGTATCGGCAGGCGAGAAAACCTACAAGGTGCCGCACTGACGTGGAGACAGCGACGTGGTAGAGGCAAGCATGCGCACCCGGCTGGCCACCTGGTGCTGCGGCGCGGTGATCGCGCTGGGGCTGTGGGGCGGGGCAGCCGCGCCGACCTGGGCACGTGCCGGCCACGACACGCCTGCCGGTCCGCCGGTGCCGTTGTTGTGGAAGGTCGATGGCAAGGGCGGCACGCTGTATCTGCTGGGCTCGTTCCATGTGCTCAAGCCCAGCGATTACCCCTTGTCGCCGGATGTGATGCAGGCATTCGCCGAGGCCGACCGGTTGGTGTTCGAATTGCCGCCGTCCGATGCGCAATCGCCCGAACTGGCCGGCCGCATGCTGCAGGCGGCGCGGCGCAGCGACGGGCGTCGCCTGCAGGACGTACTCGATCCAAAGACCTGGCAGGCGCTGACCAGCTACGCACGCAAGCGCGGGATGCAGGTGGACAGCTTGCAGCCACTGGAACCCTGGTTCGTGGCGTTGACGATCAGCCTGGCGGAGATGAGCCGGCAAGGTATGGATCCGGCTGCCGGCCTGGACCATTACCTGATGGCGCAGGCGCAAGCCCAGGGTAAACCGGCCGATGGGCTGGAGCGCGCCCAGGAGCAGATTGCCTTGCTCGACGGGATGTCGCCCACCGAGCAGCATCAGCTGCTGGAAGAGGCGCTGGACGACGCCGGCACCACCGATCAGCTGCGTCAGTTGCACGCGGCCTGGCGCAATGGCGATGTGCACACCCTGTCCACGCAGATGGCCGAGCAGATGCGGCAGCACTATCCGGCGCTGTACCAGGACATCAATGTCGAGCGCAATGCGCGCTGGGTGCCGCGGCTGGAACAGCGGCTGGGCAAAGGGAGCGGGACCACGCTGGTGGTGGTCGGTGCGCTGCATCTGCTGGGAAGCGATGGAGTGGTCGAGCGCCTGCGCGCGCGTGGGTACCACGTGGAGCGGATCTGCGCGGCCTGCGCGGAGCAGGCTGGCCGCTGACTGGCGGCGCCGTGGAGCGTCTCACGCTCCAGGCGCCGCGCTTGCGTTACCCGCGGTTGCGGGCCTTGCCGGTGGTGCCGGCGCTACCGGCGGCAGTGCCGTGGGTGCCGGTGCCCATCGGGCCGCTGCCCATGCCGCTCGCCCCCGGCGGCGTACCAGGGCCGCCCGGACGCCCGAAACCGGCGCCGAAGTTGCGCTGGAACTCCTGCCACAACTCCAGGTTGCGCTCGGTCAGCTGGTTCATCATCGCCCACGGGGTCTGCCCGAGCAGGTTGCCCATCTGCTGGCGGAACTGCTGCTGCTGGTCCAGGAACACCTGCATGCTGCGCTCCAGGTAGTTGCCCATGAAGCCCTGCAGCGAGTCGCCGTAGAAACGGATGATCTGGCTCAGCAACTGGGTCGACAGCATCGGCTCGCCGTCCTGTTCACGGTCGGCAATGATCTGTAGCAAGACGGCGCGACTGAGGTCTTCACCGCTCTTGGCGTCGCGTACTTCGAATTCTTCGCCGTCGATGATGAGCTGGCGCACATCTTCGATGGTGATGTAGCTGGAGATTTCCGTGTCGTAGAGACGGCGATTGGGATACTTCTTGATGATGCGAAGTCCGGCCATGGAACGTTCACTCACAACGATAGTGCGCGCAGGATGGCGCACCGCAGCAGCCCTTGCAACCGCCGCAAGGCCTTATTTTCTTAAGCGGACACCAAAAAAATGCTGCGCAGCATGATTTTCAAGGCTTTTTCATGCTGCATCGCGAAGTTGCAGCAAACGTTACCAGCCCATGTGGTGGCCGCCATTGATATCCAGATTGGAGCCCGTGATCCAGGCGGCCTCTTCCGCCACCAGGAAGGCCACCGCATAGGCGATTTCCTCCGGGCGGCCCAGGCGGCCGGTAGGGATGTCGGCGACGATCTTGGCGCGCACCTCTTCCGGGACCGCCATCACCATGTCGGTGGCCACATATCCCGGCGACACGGTATTGACGGTCACCCCGAACGCGGCATTTTCGCGTGCCAGCGAGATGGTGAAGCCGTGCATGCCGGCCTTGGCGGCCGCGTAGTTGGCCTGCCCGTACTGGCCCTTCAGGCCGTTGATCGAGCTGATCTGGATCACCCGTCCCCAGCCGCGCTGGCGCATGCCTTCGATCACCGGACGGGTGACGTTGAAGACCGAGTTGAGATTGGTGTTGATGACGTCATGCCATTGTTCGGCGGTCATGCGATGGAAGGTGGTGTCGCGGGTGATGCCGGCGTTGTTGACCAGAATTTCGATCGGCCCAAGCGCTGCCTGGACTTCTTCGACCAGGGCGCGCGCATGCTCGGAAGACGCCACGTCGCCGCGGAACAGGGCGATGTCGTAGCCCTGGCCCTGCATGCGCTGCTGCCAGGCCTGAGCTTTTTCGGCATTGCGGAAGTTGCTGGCCACCCGGTGGCCCTGGTCGGCCAGGCGCTTGCAGATGGCGGTGCCGATACCGCCGGTGCCGCCGGTGACCAATACGACGCGAGATGTCATGACGACTCCAATGGACAGAAGAAAGACTGCGGCGGTCAGGGCACAGGCGCGCTGCCTGGCCCGACGCCGGTGCTGGGGCGCAATTTTAGTCACGCCGAGGCGGTGATGCGCGTCCGTTGGCATCCAGATGCAGCTGCCGGGGCAACCGCTGCGGCAAAAAATGCTGCACCGCATGCTGCAGCACGGTGTCAAGCGCGGCACGGCGCGGCAATGCCGCCGGATCCTGTCCCAGGACCGCCCAGGCGGCGTGCAGCGCAGGTTGTGGGTCTGCATCGTCGAGCGCAGGCGCGGCGTGCGACTTGGACAGCTTGCGGCCGGCGTGGTCCAGGATCAGCGGCAGGTGCAGATAGCGTGGCTGCGGCAGGCCCAGCGCGCGCTGCAGCAGCAACTGACGTGGGGTGGAATCGAGCAGGTCGGCGCCGCGCACGACATCGGTGATGGCCTGCGCGGCATCGTCGACCACCACCGCCAGCTGGTACGCCCAGTAGCCGTCGGCGCGGCGCAGCACCACGTCGCCGACATCGGCATGCACGTCCTGCACCACGTGGCCCTGCAGCGCGTCGTCGAAGCCGACCGGTGGCTGTGGCGGCACCCGCAGGCGTACCGCGCGGCGGGCGCCCAGCGGCGCCACGCAGGCATGGTGGATGCCGCCCATGCCGGCAAGATCGGCGCGGCTGCAGCTGCATTCGAAGGCCAGTCCCGCCTCCAGCAAGCTGGTGACGGCGGCGTCGTAGTGCGCGTGGCGGTCGGATTGATACAGCACCGGCAGGTCCGGGCGCAGGCCGAAGGCGGCCAGGGTGCGCAGTTGACGTTCGCAGGCGCCGGGCTCGGCGCGCGGTGGATCGATGTCTTCGACGCGCACGCACCACTGACCACCGGCGTGCCGCGCGAGCAGCCAGCTGCCGAATGCCGCCAGCAGGGAGCCGAAGTGCAGCGGGCCGGTCGGGGAGGGCGCGAAGCGGCCGCGGTAGAGGAGGGCTGGCATGATCGGCTGAATCGTCGGTCAGGTGATCGCTTGATTTCAAGCGCTGACGACCGCAGATCCGCTGCAGGTCATCCTGCTCGCGTGGAGTCATCGCACCATGTTCAACCGCATTTTCCTGTTCCTGCTGACCAATTTTGCGGTGTTGATGCTGGCCGGCATCGTGATGTCGGTCGCGGGCGTCAATCCTGCGCAGATGAGCGGCCTGCTGGTGATGGCGGCCGTGTTCGGGTTCGGCGGCTCGTTCATCTCGTTGCTGCTGTCCAAGTTCATGGCCAAGCGCAGCACCGGTGCGCAGGTGATCACCGAGCCACGCACGCCGACCGAGCGCTGGTTGCTGGAGACGGTGCGCCGTCAGGCCCAGGCGGCCGGCATCGGCATGCCGGAAGTGGCGGTTTACGACGGCCCGGAAATCAATGCTTTCGCCACGGGCGCCAACCGCAACAATGCGCTGGTCGCGGTGTCCACCGGGCTGCTGCAGAACATGAGCCAGGACGAGGCCGAGGCGGTGCTGGGCCATGAAATCGCACATGTCGCCAATGGCGACATGGTCACCATGGCCTTGCTGCAAGGCGTGCTCAATACCTTCGTGATCGTGCTGGCACGCGTGGTCGGCGGCATCATCGATAGTGCCATGTCGGGCAACCGCGATGGTGGCCGCGGCTTTGCCTACTACATCATCGTGTTCGTGCTGGAGATGGTGTTCGGCCTGTTCGCGACGATGATCGCGATGTGGTTCTCGCGTCGCCGCGAATTCCGCGCCGATGCCGGTGGTGCGCAGCTGGCGGGTCGCGGCAAGATGATTGCCGCATTGGAGCGCCTGTCGCTGAACCACGGCCAGAGCACCTTGCCCTCGCAGGTGCAGGCCTTCGGCATCTCCGGCGGTGTGGGCGACGGGCTGCGCCGGCTGTTCCTGAGCCACCCGCCGCTGGCCGAGCGCATCGCCGCGTTGCGTGCCGCCAACGGTGCGGCGATGTAAGACGGCGCTGCCAGATGCCCGCGTGGCGCATTGGTTCACGCCAGCCGACAAAAAACCCGCAGTACGCGGGTTTTTTGTTGGCTGGCGCGAGGTGCCAGCAATGCGGCTGCGGGCCTCAGCCGAACTCGTAGTTCATCAACGGCCCGGTCGGTGCGACGAAATCGCCTTGCACATAGTCCACTCCCGCGCTGAAGAAGCTGCTCATCGACTGCGCATCGGCCACGAACTCGGCCACGGTAAGGATGCCGGCCGGCTGCGCGCGCGAGGTGATCTCGCGGATCTTTTCCTGGCTTTCGCGGGCCGAGGCCACTTCGCCGGTGATGCCGCGATCGAGCTTGAGGAAGGCCGGCTGGAAATGCGCCAGCAGCTGGAATGAATCCAGGCCCGAGCCGAACTGTTCCAGCCCGACCTTGCAGCCCATCGCCGACACCGCCGCCAGGAACTGCTGGGCATTGCGCAGGTGCGTGAACACTTTCGATTCCGGCGTCTGCAACCACAGCCGTTCGCCCGGCACGCCATACACGGCCAGCTGCTCGCGGATGATGTCGACCATCTGCGGATCGGAAAACGAGTTGGGCCCGATGCGTACCAGCAGGTGCGTGGCGTGTCCCGCACGCTGCCGCTCGCCAAGCTGGCGGATCGCGCGCGCCACCACCCAGCGGTCGATCTCGGTGATCAGATCGTGTTCTTCGGCGATCGCCATGAAGGCGTTTGGCGACATCATCTCGCCGTTGCGCTCCAGCCGCAGGAAGACCTGATACAGCTCCAGCGGCTCGCCCTGTAGGTTGAGCACCGGCTGGTAATGCAGCAGGAAGCCGTCGCCGGCCAGTGCCTCGCGCAGCTGTTGCACCCAGCGTTCGATGCGTTCCTCTTCGGCCCGGTCGGCCGCTGCCGGGTCGTAGATGCTGACTGCATTGCCGCCCAGCTCGGCGGTGGTGCGTACCGCCTCGGTGCCGCGGTTGAGCACCTGCCCGATGCTGGCGATCTTCTCGCCGATCTGCACGCCGCCGATGCTCACCGTCACCGTGGCCGAGCGCGCGCCAATGCTGAAGACGTGCTGCGCGAACGCGTCGCGCACCAGTTCCGCCAATGCGTGCGTGCGCGCGTAATTGCCGTCCATCAGCAACGCGAAGCTGTGCTCGCCGAAACGCGCGGCGACCACGCTGTCATCGGTCACGCTGGCCACATGCGCGGCCAGGGCAGCGATCAGCGCGTCAGCCGAATCCAGGCCGATCTCGGGCAGCAGGCGCGCGTAATGGTCGGGCTCGATCAGCAGGAAGCCGGACTGGCCTTCGCTGCGGCCGGCGCGCGCCACCGCCTGTTCCAGTGCCACCATGAAGGCGGGGCGGTTGAGCAGGCCGGTGACCTGGTCGCGCTGACGCAGGTCCTCGACCTCGCGCGCCAGCTCCGGGTCGAATTCCTCGCGGCGGCGGAACACCACCTGGATGCACGGCTCGCCTTCATACGTGGCGGTGGCGAACTCCATCGTCGCCGGGAAGGTGTCGCCTTCCAGCCGGCGCGCGTCAACCTTGTACTGCGCCGGCGGCGGCTCGCCCTTGGACATCGCCTTGAGCAACTGCTTGAAGTCGTCGACGTACTGCGCGGCGATCATGTCCAGCAGCGACACGCCCTCGACATCGTCGAACGACTCGAAGCCGAACATGTCCAGGTACGCCTCGTTGGCACGGATATGCATGCCTTCGTGCACATAGGCAATCGGGTCGCGCGAGGAGGCGATCAAGGCATCGCAGCGCCGTTCGGTTTCGCGCATCTGCGCCTCGATGCGGCGCAGCCCGCGGCGTGCCTGCAGGTCGGCCCATTCCGAGCGCACCAGCGCCAGCAGGTGTTCGGGGCGATGACGCAGCACGATGGCGCGGATGCCATGCGCGGCGGCCTCGACCAGCGCGTCTTCCTCGATCCGCTCGGCCAGCAGGATGATCGGGATGTCCTTGCCGCTGCCGGCGATCTGCTGCTGCAACACACTCATCGGGATCTGCAGCGCCTGCCCGTACAGGGCCAGGTCGATCTGCCCCGACAGCATGCTGGCGAGCTCTTCCGGGGTCTGCGGTCGCGATGGGCGCACCGCGATGCCGCCGTTGCGCAACGCGGTCACGATCGCCTCTGCGCCTTCGACGCTGTCGTCGACCATCATCAAGCGGAGGGTGAGATCTTTACCTTTTTGCATGCGCGTTTCCCTGGCGACGGGCTTTAATATACGAAGGAACTCGACTGCGTCCATGTCTGTGGACAAGGCCGCATCCGGGGTGAGACTCAGGCCACGTTTGCGCCTGTGGACGTTGCATCAGGCTACGCTCCCGGCGGCGTGACCGGACGCCCATGCCCACTGAAAGTTGTAGCCGCCCAGCCATCCGGTCACATCCAGCACCTCGCCGACGAAGTACAGGCCGGCCACCAGGCGCGACTCCATGCTCGCACTGGAGACCTGGTGGGTATCGACACCGCCCAGCGTTACTTCAGCGGTGCGATAGCCTTCGGTTCCACTGGCGATCAGCGGAAAGGCGGCCAGCAGGTCGGCGGCGGCCTGCAACTGCGGGGGGTCGAGCTGGCGGACCGGCTTGTCCGGTAACCACACCTCGCACAGGCGCTGGGCAAACCGCCGTGGCAGCACGTCGGCCAGCACGTTGCGCAGCTCGGTGGCGCCCCGCTGGCGTTTTTGTTCGCGCAGCCATGCCGCGGCGTCCTGGCCCGGCAGCAGGTCCAGGCGCAGCTCGTCGCCGGGTTGCCAGTACGAGGAGATCTGCAGGATGGCCGGGCCGCTGACGCCGCGATGGGTGATCAGCATGAAGTTGCGGAAGCTGGCGCCGTTGCACTGCGCCTGGACCGGTACCGCCAGCCCGGACAGATCCTGCAGCCGCTCCTGGTGCTTGCCGCTCAAGGTCAGCGGCACCAGCCCGGCGCGCGTCGGCAACAGCGTGTGGCCGAACTGCTGGGCCAGCGCGTAACCGAAGCCGCTGGCGCCCATGCTCGGGATCGACAGCCCGCCGGTGGCCACAATCAGCGACTGCGCCTGCACGCGTCCCTGGCTGGTCTCGACGGTGAAGCCATCGCTGTCACGCTGCACCGAATGCACCTTGCAGTCGGTGCGCACCTGCACGCCGGCCGCGTCGCATTCGTCCAGCAGCATGCGCACGATCTGCTTGGACGAGATGTCACAAAAAAGCTGGCCCAGCTCTTTCTCGTGATAGGCGATGCCGTGGCGCTCGACCATCTCCACGAAATCCAGCGGGCTGTAGCGGGCGAGGGCGGACTTGCAGAAGTGGCGGTTGGCCGAGAGGAAGTTGCCCGGGGTGGTGCCGGTATTGGTGAAGTTGCAGCGCCCGCCACCGGACATCAGGATCTTCTTGCCGACCTTGTTGGCATGGTCGATCACCAGCACCTGGCGGCCGCGCCGGCCGGCGGTGAAGGCGCTCATCAGTCCGGCCGCGCCGGCACCGACGACCAGCACGTCGCAACGCGTGCTCATTCGGCCGGAGCTTGCCGCACCATCGGGGTCAGGGTGACGCTGCCGTGGTCGGCCAGCATCTGCACCTCGCCGTCCTGGATGATCACATCGAAGCGCATGCCGCGCTGGATCAGCGCGCCCAGCGCCTCGGTGGCCTGCGACTCCAGTTCGAGCACCCGCAGGTTGCGGTGCCGGCCCAGCGCGTTGGCGTGCTTCTTCCACCAGGTTTCGGTGGCCTGGCCGCCGTAGCCGATCACCACCACCTCGCGCGAGCGGTTGCAGGCCTTGCGCACGCGGCTCTCGTCCGGCTGGCCGAGGTCGATCCACAGGTCCGGGTCGCCGGTGTAGTCGCGCCGCCACAGGTCGGGTTCGTCCTCGTTGCTGAGGCCGCGGCCGAATTCCAGGCGGTCGTCGGCAAACAGCGCGAACGCCAGCAGCCGCACCATCAGGCGTTCGTCGGTTTCGGAGGGGTGCTGGGCCAGGGTCAACGAATGGTTGGCGTAGTAGCCACGGTCCATGTCGCTGATCTGGAGTTCCGCCCTGCGGACGGTGGCGGTAAGGGCCATCAGGATGCCGGTTGCAAAGGGCGCCCATGATACGCCCCCGCTGCAACTCCGGCGTGCGGCGCTCAGCTGCGCGCCACCTCGGCCAGCCAGCGGTCCAGCTGGGCGGCAAATGCCTGACGGTCGCGCGGATGCAGGGCCGCAGGCCCGCCAGTGACGACGCCGGCGCCGCGCAGTTCTTCCAGAAAGCCGCGTACTGACAGGCGCTCGTTGATGCTGTCGCTGGTAAACGGCTCGCCACGCGGGCTGACGGCGGCCGCGCCGGCCTGCAGGACGCGGGCAGCCAGCGGGATGTCCTGGGTGACGACCAGGTCGCCCGCAGCCACCCGTCCGGCAATGAGGTCGTCGGCCGCGTCCGGCCCTCCGGGGACCTGCAGCGCACGCACATGCGCCAGGCGAGGGGTCTGCAGGAAATGATTGGCGACCAGTGTCACGGCCGCGCCGGTCCGTGCGGCAGCGCGGAAAAGAATGTCGCGAATGACTGCCGGGCAGGCGTCGGCATCGACCCAGATCTGCGGGCGGGATGGCAGGGGAGGCGTATTCATGTGCTGAAATCGGGAGGGAAAGGGCCTGACAGGTGGTCGGATCCGGCCTGACAGTAAAAAATTTGACGCAGGGTGTCGCTTTTTGCTGGGAACACGAGTACTGTGCACGCACTGTGTTTGCAAGGGTCACCGTGAATCGTGGCCTGATGCAGCCGGATCGTTACAGATCTCGCTTCATCGTTCCGCTTTACCAACGCCTGCAACTCAGTCTCAGCTCCGGCTTTTCGGACGCTGCGATTTATCCATCTATAGTTCAGGAGTTTGTAAATGTCAGATCGTCAGAGCGGTACCGTGAAGTGGTTCAACGATGCCAAGGGCTTCGGCTTCATCACCCCGGAAAGCGGCCCGGACCTGTTCGTGCACTTCCGTGCCATCCAGGGCACCGGCTTCAAGTCGCTGCAGGAAGGCCAGAAAGTGACCTTCGTCGCCGTGCAGGGCCAGAAGGGCATGCAGGCTGACCAGGTGCAGGCGGTCTAATCCGTCTGCAACCGTAAGGTTGCCAAAAACGCCGGTCGCGCAAGCGACCGGCGTTTTTTATTGGGCGCAATCTGATCGATGCGCTAGAGCCGGGCAGATCGACCCGCGCAGGTGAGCGCAGCGATGACACGCGGCTCGGTAGCATAGGTGCTTTCCGCGCGCAGTCCCTGCCATGATCACTGTCCACCATCTCAACAATTCCCGTTCCCAGCGCGTGCTGTGGCTGCTGGAAGAACTGGCGCTGCCGTACCAGATCGTCCGGCATGAGCGCGATCCCAAGACCATGCTGGCACCGGCGGCCTTGCGTGCCATTCATCCGCTCGGCAAGTCGCCCATCGTCGTGGACGGCGATCTGACCGTGGCCGAGTCCGGCGCGATCCTGGAGTACCTGACCGAACGCTACGACACCGAGTGCGCCTTGTCGCCGTCGTCGCGCCCGCTGGAGTCGCCGGAGCGCCTGCAATTCCGCTACTGGATGCATTACGCCGAAGGCTCGGCGATGCCGCCGTTGCTGATGACCCTGATCTTCGGGCGCATTCGCAGTGCGCCGATGCCGTTCTTCGCCAAGCCGATCGCACGCGCCATCGTGGACAAGGCGATGGCGGGCTTTGTCGGTCCGCAGCTCAAGTTGCACCTGGACTGGATGGAGCAGTCGCTACAGGCACGCGAGTGGTTTGCCGGCGAGCGTTTCACTGCGGCCGACATCCAGATGAGTTTCCCGGTGCAGGCGGCTGCTGCACGCGGCGGCGGGCTGGAGAGCTATCCACGCCTGCGTGCCTTTCTCGCGCGCATCGAAGCGCGCCCGGCATATCAGGCCGCGTTGAAGAAGGGCGGCCCGTTCGCGCTGATGGGGCGCAAGCCGGCCGGGTGACATTGCGGTCGCCGTGTCGACCGTGCGCCCACAGAAGCTGCAGGTCACCGTGCCTTGACGGTGTCCTGCCAGGGTTGGCGATTCCCGACTCCCGGCTCCCCAATCCGTTACCGCCCCATCACGGCGCCCGACACTGCCGCAGGAACTGCAGCGTGTCGCGCAGCACCGGCGAGCGCTCGGGCGATTTGCGCAGTGCCAGCACCAGGCCGAGATGACCCATGCCCGGGTAGATCTTCAACTCGGCCGTGCCGCCCGTGCGTTGCAGGGCCTGCTGCAACGAGGTGCTGTTCTGCAGCTCGACCACGTGGTCGGCATCGCCGTGCAGCAACAGCATCGACGGTTCGTCGCCGCCAACGAAGTGCACCGGCTGCGACTGCTGTTGCGTCTGCGGCGCCTTGCCGAAGATCTCCACCAGTTCCGGGTCGCTGGTGGGCAGGAAATCGTACGGCCCGGCCAGCCCCACCACCCCGCACAGCTGGCGGGGCTGCAGGCCCTGCGTCTGCAGCCAGCGCGCATCGGTACCCAGAAGCGCGGCCATATGCGCACCGGCGGAGTGGCCCATCACCGCCAGGCGCGTCGGGTCGCCGCCATAGGCGTGGGCATGCCGATAGCCCCAGCCGGTGGCAGCGGCGGCATCGGACATGAAGCCTTGCGGCCCCACCTGCGGATACTTGCGATAGTCGGCCACCATCGCCACCACGCCCTGGCGCGCGAGTGCACGCCCGACCCAGCGATAGTTGGCGCGCGTTCCGCGCTTCCAGGTGCCGCCATAGAAGAACACCACCACCGGTGCATCCACCGCGCCACGCGGCTGGTAGACGTCCAGTGCCAGATCATGCGCCGCATCGAACACCTGGTCGCGATGCTCGACGATGCCGTCGCGGCTGGATGCGGCGTTGATGCCACCGAAGAACACGCTGCTGCAGGCGGTCAGCGTCAGCGAACCGAGCAACAGGAGGGCGGGGCGAAACCAGCGATAAGCGCGCGAAGGCATGGGCGATGTCTGTCGAAGGGCAGGGAGGAATAACGCTGTGGTTGTCGCCAGCATGTGCAGGACGAGTCCGCTTGCTGGGGGCCAGCTGATCGAAGATACGGTACGTGCGCAAAGCCGGATGCGTGGTTGCCCATGCGAAGTTCATTGTCCTTGGCCTACGCTGGCAGCCATGACGACCCTGCAATTTGACAACCGCCTGCGCCAGCAGCTGCCTGGTGATCCGGAACAAGGTACACGCCGCCGCGAAGTGCGCGCCGCATGGTCGGCGGTGGCGCCGACACCGGTCGCCGCGCCGCGCCTGTTGGCGTATTCGGCAGATGTCGCGCAACGGCTGGGGCTGGACGCCGCGGAGATCGGCAGCGCGCGCTTTGCCGAGGTGTTTGCCGGCAATTCGTTGTATCCGGGCATGCAGCCATGGGCGGTCAATTATGGCGGGCATCAGTTCGGGCATTGGGCCGGCCAGCTGGGCGATGGCCGGGCGATTTCGCTGGGCGAGGCGATCGGGGTCGATGGCGGCCGCTACGAGCTGCAGCTCAAGGGCGCCGGCCCGACGCCCTACTCGCGCGGGGCCGATGGCCGGGCGGTGCTGCGCTCGTCGATTCGCGAATTCCTGTGCAGCGAAGCGATGCATCATCTGGGTGTGCCGACCACGCGCGCGCTGAGTCTGGTCGCCACCGGCGATGCGGTGGTGCGCGACATGTTCTACGACGGCCGGCCGCAGCGCGAACCGGGCGCGATCGTGTGCCGGGTGGCGCCCTCGTTCATCCGCTTCGGCAATTTCGAGTTGCCCGGTGCGCGCGGCGATCTTGCGCTGCTGCGGCAATGGGTGGATTTCACCATCGCACGCGATTTCCCGCAGCTGGAAGGTGCCGGTGAGGCGTTGTACGCGGCATGGTTCGCGCAGGTCTGCGAGCGCACCGCGGTGATGGTGGCGCACTGGATGCGGGTGGGCTTCGTGCACGGGGTGATGAATACCGACAACATGTCGATCCTGGGATTGACCATCGATTACGGCCCCTATGGCTGGGTCGACGACTACGACCCGGACTGGACGCCAAACACCACCGACGCGCAGGGGCGTCGCTATCGCTTTGGCACCCAGCCTCAGGTCGCCTATTGGAACCTGGGGCGCCTGGCCCAGGCGCTGGCGCCGCTGTTTGCCGACCAGGCGCGGTTGCAGCAGGGCCTGGACCGCTTCCGCGATACCTACCTGGCCTGCGACCGCCACGACACCGCTGCCAAACTGGGCCTGGCCGACTGCCGCGACGAGGATCTGCAGTTGATCGATGCGCTGCGCGCGCTGATGCTCGACGCCGAGATGGACATGACGCTGACATTCCGCGGCCTGATCGCGTTCGCGCAGGAAAATCCTGATCCGGATCTATTGCACGAGGCGTTCTACGACCAGGACAAGCGCCTCGCGCATGCCGTGCCATTGCAGGCATGGCTGCAGCGCTACGCGGCGCGGCTGCGCCAGGACACGCTGTCGCCGGAGCAGCGACGCGAACGCATGCGCCTGGCCAACCCGCGTTATGTGCTGCGCAACTACCTGGCGCAGCAGGCGATCGATCTGGCCGAGCAGGGCGATGCGTCGGGCGTGCAGGAATTGCTGGAGGTCATGCGCCGGCCCTACGACGACCAGCCGGGCCGCGACGCGTTTGCCGCGCGGCGGCCGGACTGGGCGCGCGACCGCGCCGGTTGCTCGATGCTGTCGTGCAGTTCCTGACGCGCTCAGATGCAGGTATGTCGTAAACCCAGCGTCGTCAGGCCGCGCAGCCTAGAATAGGGGCGTCCCCACCGGCCCTGATGCCACTCCCACCATGACTGACTGCACCCGCTGCGCCGGCACCCATTCTTCCGGACCCAATCAATGGTCCGAGCGAATCCGCGACATCGCCGATTTTCCCAAGCCGGGCATCGTCTTCAAGGACATCACGCCGCTGCTGTCCGACGGCCCGGATTTCGCTTCCGCGCTGGACGAAATGGCGCAGCCCTGGCGCACCACGCCGCTGGATGCGGTGCTGGGCATCGAAGCGCGCGGTTTCATCCTGGGGGCAGCCCTGGCGCGCGAACTGCGCACCGGCTTCGTGCCGGTGCGCAAGCCCGGCAAACTGCCCGGGCGGACGCTGATCCAGGAATATGCGCTGGAATACGGTACCGATCGCATCGAGATGCACGAGGACGCGTTGCCGCGCGGTGCCCGTGTCTTGATCGTCGACGACGTGCTGGCCACCGGCGGTACGCTGCGCGCGGCCTTGGGTCTGGCCGCACAGCTGGAACTGGAAGTGGTCGGCGCGGCGGTGCTGGTCGAGCTGCTGGCGCTGCAGGGCCGCGAGAAGTGGGCCAACGATGTGCCGCTGCTGGCCACGCTGAGCTATTGATCCAGGCCTCTTTCCGACTGCGCGTCTCGCTGCTCTGACGGCCTGCAAACCGGCGCAACGGTCGTGCTGCCGTGTGCAGATCGCCCATGTGCGCCAGCGTGCGCTGTCGCCGCCGCGCGATCGATTGGTCGGCAGGATCTCTGCCGCAGCTTGGTTACAGCTTGCTGACCCGGAACCGGCGGCCCTTGATCTTGCCCGCATGCAGATGCGCCAGTGCCTTGGCGACGTGCGCGCGGGCGATGGCGACATAGGAGCGCGTGGGGTAGATGGCGATCTTGCCGATCGCCGCGCCCGAGAGCCCGGCTTCGCCGGTCAGTGCGCCGAGGATGTCGCCGGCACGCAGCTTGTCGGTCTTGCCGCCATCGATGCGCAGCGTGGTCATGGCCGCCTGCGGCAGCTGCGCGGGGCGGGCGGTGGCCAGCGGTGCGCGCGACCAGGTCAGCGGCTGGCCTTGTTCGGCTTCCAGCGCCTGCGCGCGGCCGGTCTCGCGCGAGGCCACCAGGCTGAGCGCCAACCCGCGCTTGCCGGCGCGTGCGGTACGGCCAATGCGGTGGCGGTAGGTCTCGGTATCGGTGGGCAGCTCGTAGTTGACCACGGCCGACAGGTCTTCCACGTCCAGCCCGCGTGCGGCCACGTCGCTGGCCACCAGCACGTTGCAGCTGCGGTTGACGAAGCGCACCAGCACTTCGTCACGGTCGCGCTGTTCCATGTCGCCATGCAGCGCGAGCGCGGAAAAGCCGAACTCCTGCAGCGAGCCGGCCACTTCGTCCACTTCCTTGCGGGTATTGCAGAACACCACGCTGGATTCGGGATTGAAGCGCAGCAGCAGGCCGGCGACGGCCTTCTGCCGGTAGGTCGGGTCGACCTCGAAGAACTGCTGGTCGATTTCCGGCGCGTTGTCGGCGCCTTCGACGGTGATTTCGATCGGGTCCTTCAGGATCTCGCGCGCCAGCGTGCGGATGATGTCCGGGAAGGTGGCCGAGAACAGCAGGCTCTGGCGGTGCTTGTCGCAGCGGCTGGCGATCTCGCGGATGGGTTCCTCGAAGCCCATGTCGAGCATGCGGTCGGCCTCGTCCAGCACCAGCGTGCGCACGCCGCCCAGATGCAGGGCGCGCTTGCGGGCCAGTTCTTGGATGCGGCCGGGCGTGCCGACCACCACTTGCGGGTCATGCGCTTCCAGCGAGGCCAGTTGCGGGCCCAGCGGCATGCCGCCGGTGAGCACCACCAGCTTCATGTTGGGGATGCCGGTGGCCAGCTTGCGCAGCTGCTTGCCGACCTGGTCGGCCAGTTCGCGGGTGGGACAGAGCACCAGCGCCTGCGCACGGGTCACTGCCGGATCGAGCTTTTGCAGCAGGCCCAGCCCGAAGGCGGCGGTCTTGCCGCTGCCGGTCGGCGCCTGGGCGATGACGTCCAGCCCCTGCAGGATCGGCGGCAGGCTCTGTGCCTGGATGGGAGTGAGGACGGTGTAGCCAAGGGCGTCGATGCCGGGGGCCAGGGCCGGCGACAGCGGCAGCGCGGAGAATTCGTTCATGGCGCATTTTAGCGGGAATCGGGAGTGGGGAATGGGGAATCGCAACGGCGAGGCTTTTTCCATTCCCGATTCACCATTCCCGATTCCCGTACAATCAGCGCATGCCCTTAATCACTCTGCAAAGCGTCGACTACAGCGTCGGCGGCCCCTTGTTGCTGGAAAAAACCGACCTCACGATCGAGCCGGGCGAGCGTATCGCCCTGATCGGCCGCAACGGCGCCGGCAAATCGACCTTGATGAAACTGATTGCCGGCGAGCTCAAGCCCGACGATGGCGAAGTGCGCGTGCAACAAGGCGTGCGCATTGCGCGGCTGGAGCAGGAAGTACCGCAGGGCACCGGCGGCAGCGTGTTCGATGTGGTGGCCGATGGCCTGGGCGAGCTGGGTCATTGGCTGGCCGAGTTCCATCAGCTCAGCCATGCCGAGGTGTTCGATGCCGATGCATTCGGCAAGGTGCAGGCCAAGATCGATGCAGCCGAAGGCTGGGCGCTGGATCAGCGCGTCAGCGAAACGCTGACCAAGCTGGAACTGGACGGCGATGCGGAGTTTGCGCGGCTGTCCGGCGGCATGAAGCGGCGCGTGCTGCTTGCGCGCTCGCTGGTGTCCTCGCCGGATGTGCTGCTGCTGGACGAGCCGACCAACCATCTGGACATCGAAGCCATCGACTGGCTGGAGTCGTTCCTGAAGAACTGGAACGGCAGCGTGCTGTTCGTCACCCATGACCGGCGCTTCCTGCGTGCGCTGGCCACCCGCATCGTCGAGATCGATCGTGGCCAGGTCACCAGCTGGCCGGGCGACTGGGCCAATTACGAGCGCCGCCGCGAAGAGCGGCTCAATGCGCAGGCGCAGGAAAATGCGCGCTTCGACAAGATGCTGGCGCAGGAAGAGATCTGGATCCGCCAGGGCATCAAGGCGCGGCGCACCCGCGACGAAGGCCGCGTGCGGCGTCTGGAATCGATGCGCAACGAGCGTGTGCAACGCCGCGACCTGACCGGCAACGTGCGCATGGAAGTCTCGCAGGGCGAGTCCTCCGGCAAGAAGGTGATCGAGGCCAAGGAGGTCGGCTTCGCATTCGGTGCGCGCACGATGGTCAAGGATTTTTCGACCATCATCCAGCGTGGCGACCGCATCGGTCTGATCGGCCCCAACGGCAGCGGCAAGACCACCTTGCTCAAGCTGTTGCTGGGCGATCTGCAGGCGCAGCACGGCGAGATCCGCATCGGCACCAATCTGCAGATCGCCTACTTCGACCAATACCGTTCCACGCTGCGCGAGGACTGGAGCGCGATCGAGAACGTGGCCGAAGGCCGCGATTTCATCGAGATCAACGGCAAGCGCAAGCATGTACATGCGTATCTGCAGGACTTTTTGTTCACGCCCGAGCGCGCCCGTGCGCCGATCACCCGGCTGTCCGGGGGCGAGCGCAATCGGCTGCTGCTGGCACGCCTGTTCGCGCAGCCGTCCAACCTGCTGGTGATGGACGAACCGACCAACGATCTGGACGTGGAAACGCTGGAACTGCTGGAAGAGCTGCTTGGCGAATACACCGGCACCTTGTTGCTGGTCAGCCACGACCGCGACTTCCTCGACAACGTGGTGACCTCCACCTTGGTGATGGAAGGCGAGGGCCTGATCGGCGATTACGTCGGCGGGTACAGCGATTCGTTGCGTCAGCGTCGCACCCCTGCACCCAACGCGATGGCGGTTGCCAAGGCATCGGCAACGGCGGCGGCGACCACGCCGGTGGCGGCTGTGGTGCCGGCCGATGCCGCGCCCAAGCGCAAGCTCAGCTACAAGGACGCGCGTGAGCTGGAGCAGTTGCCGGCGTTGATCGAAACCCTGGAGCAGCAGGTCACGGCACTGACCGAGGCCATGAACGACCCGGCCTTCTATCAGCGCGACAGTGCGGCGATGGCCGCGCACACCGCCGCATTGGGCGCCGCGCAGGCGCAGCTGGATGCGGCGTTCGCGCGCTGGAGCGAACTGGATGGTTGACGATCGGGCCGGCGCGCGACTGCATGCCGGCCCTGTGGAGGTGCGGTGCCGATAGCTGGCACCACACATCCATGACGCGGTGGCAGGCGTTGGGGCCGCGCGTCAGGTAAAACGCGGGATAGATGCCCGCCGCCACTCACCGATCGCCCGCGCAGTGTCGGTCTTGGTCTGTTCCGTGATCGCAGGCTGGTCTTGCAGACCGCGCCTAGTCGCAGGCACTGGCAGGTGCCACGAACGCCGCGAACGTGTGCCCGCGCGTGGCCCAGGCGGTAGCGGCCTGGTCGAGAATATCCAGTAAGGTGTCGCGGTCGTTCGGCGCAGTGCGCGCGAGTGCGTCGGCGCCGTCGATCAGCAGCGCATAGCCCTGCGCTGCCGGCAGCCACGCCAGGTCGCGCAAGGCATCGGAGAGCGCGTCCCAGTTGCGGCCGAAGCTGGCCGGGAAGTCCAGTTGGGTAGCCAGGCGCATCAGCAACCTGTGCTTGTCGCTGCAACCGGCCAGGTCCACGCGCAGGATGTGCAGGCCGGCATCGCGGGCGAGCGCGGCCATGGTGTCCAGATCGTCGGTGTCGGCTTGGTAGACGCCCGATTGCTGCGAGTCGGACAGATCCAGCGCGAAGTCGCCTGCGCTCATGGCGTGTGCTCCGGGGCCGGGCCCTGGAACGATTTGAAACTCTGGTAATGATCGTCGCTGTAATACCACGCCTGCGGCGGCGTGCCGCCGGTGACGATGCGGCGCGCGCCGCGATCGGGGCTGCCTGGCGTTTCCACGGTGTATTCGTGGTAGTAGCCGCGTGGGCGCGCGGGCAGGTGCTGCTCATGATTGGCGAAAACGCTGCCGTCTTGCGGATGCGGGAACGGGCCGCCGCGCTGGATCAGCACGATCGTGGCCATCGCTTCGGTCGGCAGAAACCCCGGCAACTCGTGCTGCCGGGATGGCCGTTCCGCCGGTGCCTCCGCGGCGATCGGTGCGCTCAGCTGCGGCGCGAAGTGCGGCTTGGGCGTCTGCAGTGCACGCATGCCCCATAACCCGGCCACGAGCAGCACGATGGCGACGATCAGCAAAGCGGGCTTGCGCATGAAGACGTTCCGGAGGCGACGGTATGGACGGCAGGGCAAGTATGCCGTTGCCCGACTGTGTCGACTTTGAATGCATAGCTGCGCCGGTCCGGTTCACGCCCAAGTAACCGGGGCATGGTGCAAGGTGTGCAGCGAACACGACGCGGCATGCGATGGGATGAAGTTTCCCTGCCACCACCCTTGGTAAGCGCCGCCGCCGTCCTTACCATCTACCCCGCAACGCCCGGTCTTCGCCGGGCGGCACGTCCAGGAGACACCCATGGCTTACACCCTTCCGCAGTTGCCCTACGCCTACGACGCGCTGGAACCCAACATCGATGCGCAGACGATGGAAATCCATCACACCAAGCATCACCAGACCTACATCAACAACGTCAACGCGGCGCTGGAAGGGACTGAGTACGCCGATCTGCCGGTGGAAGAGCTGGTGTCCAAGCTGAAGAGCCTGCCGGAAAACCTGCAGGGCCCGGTGCGCAACAACGGTGGCGGCCACGCCAACCATTCGCTGTTCTGGACCGTGCTGTCGCCCAATGGCGGCGGTGAGCCCAAGGGCGAGGTCGCCAAAGCGATCGACAAGGACCTCGGTGGTTTCGAGAAGTTCAAGGAAGCCTTCACCAAGGCCGCCGTCAGCCGTTTCGGCTCGGGCTGGGCCTGGTTGAGCGTGACCCCGGACAGGAAGCTGGTGGTGGAAAGCACCGCCAACCAGGACAGCCCGCTGTTCGAAGGCAACACCCCGATCCTGGGTCTGGACGTGTGGGAACACGCGTACTACCTGAAGTACCAGAACCGTCGCCCGGAATACATCGGCGCGTTCTACAACGCGGTGAATTGGGAAGAAGTCGAGCGCCGTTACCACGCTGCGATCGCCTGACGTCCTGCATCAGCGCTGAGTCCTGTGTAGCGCTGTGACAGTGACACCCAACGCACAAGGCCGGGAGCGATCCCGGCCTTGTGCATTTTGCTGCACGCTGTTGTAGGAGCGACCCTGGTCGCGAGAGGCTTTACCGGGAAAGCCCGTCGCGCTCGGGCGCGCTCCTACATCGTGCGGCGCCATTGGTTGGCGTGGAGCTGGAACGCACAAGGCCGGGAGCGATTCCGGCCTTGTGCATTCTGCTGCACGCTGTTGTAGGAGCGACCCTGGTCGCGAGAGGCTTTACCGGGAAAGCCTGTCGCGCTCGGGCGCGCTCCTACATCGTGCGGCGCCATTGGGCGGCGTGGAGCTGAAACGTACAAGGCCGGGAGCGATCCCGGCCTTATGCACTTTGCTCCAAGCTGTTGTAGGAGCGACCCTGGTCGCGAGGGCTTTACCGGGAAAGCCCGTCGCGCTCGGGCGCGCTCCTACGTCGTGCGGCGCCATTGGTTGGCGTGGAGCTGGAAGTACAAGGCCGGGAGCGATCCCGGCCTTGTGCATTCTGCTGCACGCTGTGATGTAGGAGCGACCCTGGTCGCGAGAGGCTTTACCGGGAAAGCCCGTCGCGCTCGGGCGCGCTCCTACATCGTGCGGCGGCGATTGGAGTCTGGGTTCTCAGGCGGCGATCAGAACTTGGCGTCGAACTCGCGGGCGTAGCCGGTATTGACGATGACCTTCTGCAGGGCGTCGCTGATCTTGATGTTGCCGGCCACGATCTGCTGCGTTTCCGGACCCATGTTGTCCATCCGCGGCGGGGTGGCGCCCTTGTAGTCGCAGACGCGGCCACCGGCTTCGCGCACCAGCAGCACGCCGGCCGCGATGTCCCAGGCTTTGACGCCGGCTTCGAAATACGCATCGGCGCGGCCACAGGCCACATAGGCCAGGTCCAGTGCGGCAGAACCGGTACGACGCACGTCTTCGGCCTGCACCAGCAGCGCGTCGACGCACTTCAGCTGCGCACTGATGCGTGCGCGCTCGCGCGGCGGAAAGCCGGTGTGGACCATCGCGCCTTCCAGGTCCTTGCGTTCGGCAATGCGGATGCGACGGTCGTTGAGCACTGCGCCGGCGCCGCGGCTGGCGGTGAACAGCTCGTTGCGCAACGGGTCGAAGATCACCGCATCGGTCGGCTCGCCGTTTTCCACCAGCGCGATGGACACGCAGTAATGCGGGAAGCCGCGCAGGTAGTTGCTGGTGCCATCTAGCGGGTCGATGACCCAGGTGTAGCGGCCACTCTTGCCGCCTTGCACGCCGCCTTCCTCGCCGAACACGGCGTACTCGGGGTAGCCGCGCTTGAGTTCCTTGATGATGACCTTCTCGGCATCGGCATCGACTTCGCTGGCGTAGTCCATGCGGCCTTTCTGCACCACATTGAGCGCATCGAGCTTGTTGATGCCGCGCAACAGCACATTGCCGGCGAGGCGGGCGGCTTTGACCATGACGGTGACGGCGGGTTTCTGCATGGTTAAAGCTCCCGTGAAGGCAGAATCGAAAATGGCGAAGGTAAAAGAGCGGTCCGGCACCAAAGCCGGCCGCGCAGTTTACCATCTACGGCCGAATCGCTCCCCAATCTCCGTTCATGTCCGTCAGCCAGCGCATCCGTTTCGTTCTTGTCGGCACCCAGCATCCAGGCAACATCGGCGCCGCCGCGCGTGCGATGAAGACGATGGGCGTGTCGCGCCTGGTGCTGGTGGCGCCGGAGCGTGCGCTCGACGAAGACGCCTATCGGCGTTCGGCCGGCGCCGAGGACGTGCTCGGCGAGGCGCCGATCTTCGCCACCCTGGCCGAGGCGGTGGCCGATTGCACCCTGGTGATCGGCTGCACCGCGCGTGCGCGCCGGGTCGCGCTGGAAGAGCTGCCACCGGACGCAGGCGCGCGCCGCGCCTGGTCCAAGGCCAGCGAACCGGCCGAGGTGGCGATCGTGTTCGGCCGCGAGCGTACCGGCCTGACCAACGACGAGCTGCAGCTTTGCCACGCGGCGCTGCATATCCCCTCCGACCCGGCGTTCAGCTCGCTCAACCTGGCGGCGGCGGTACAGGTGGTGGCATACGAAGTCCGGCTGGCGCAGCTGGCGGCGGGCGAGGCAGAGCCGGCCCCGGCAGCGGCTGCAACCGGCGGCGCGCTGCGCGACGGCCCGGCCAGCCATGCGCAACTGGAGGGCATGTTCGGCCAGTTGGGCGACACCCTGGACGAGATCGACTTCCACAAGGGGCGCGCGCCGGAGTCGGCGATGCGCAAGCTGCGGCGGCTGCTGCTGCGCGCGGACATGAGCGAGCAGGAGGTGCGGTTGCTGCGCGGCATTCTGTCCGATGCGCAGCGCATGGCCATGCTGGCAAAGCGCGCCGGAAGCTGACGTCTGTCACATCTCGAAAGATTCGGCTAGGCTGTCGGCGGCTCTAGGGGAGTGTCCGTTTTGCGCGGTCTACGATGGTGTCTGATTGCCTGCGGGCTGTTGGCGGGGGCAGGCCTGGCCGCGACGGCGACGGCGGCGCCTTCCCCGGTCTTGGTGCTTGGACGGATCAGCGACGATCCCGCCACGCATTACGCGCAACTCAAGCCCTTGCTGGATTACGTGGTGCCGCGCATGCGCGAGGTGGGTATCCGCCGTGGCGAAATCCTGATGGCGCCGGATGCGCGGCAGATGTCCAGTTACCTGCGGCGTGGCCGGGTCGACTGGGTCAGCGAGACCACCGGCGCGGCGATGCTGCTGGAACAGCGCGGCAGTGCGCATCCGCTGGTGATGACCGAGCGCGATGGCCTGCGCGAGTTCCACACGGTGTTCTTCGTCCGCCGCGACAGCCCGATCCAGTCGCTCAAGCAATTGCGCGGCCACACCCTTGCATTGCAGAACGCCTCCTCCACCAGCGGCTATCTGCTGCCGATGCTGGAGCTGGTGCGCAATGGCATCGCCTGCGACGTGCTGCTGTCGCCGGACGACAGCCGGGTGCCGGGCTCGGTGGGTTACCTGATGGTCGGGTCGAAATTGAATATCGCCGCGTTCGTGCATCAGCACCTGATCGATGCGGGTGCTTTCAGCAATGCCGACTGGGACGACGAGCGCCACCTGCCACCGGTATTCAAGCGCGACTTCCGCATCGTGCATCGCAGTGCGCCGGTACCACGCGCGGTGGAGATGGTGCGCACCGGCATGGACCCGGCGGTGGAGCGGCGGCTGCGCGTGGTGCTGCTGCAGGCGGCGTCCGACCCGAAGGCCGGGCCGGCCTTGAAGCGCTTTTTCGGCACCACCGCCTTCCACCCGCTGGATGAGGCCAGCCGCCGGCGCCTGGATGCGCTGAGCGCCGGGTTGCGACGTGTCAGGGATCACGTGGAATGACTCAGATGCGCTTCGGGCTGCAGGCACGCTTTCTCTTGGTGATGGCACTGACGCTGTTGCTGGTCGGTGCCATCCTGGCGTCGCTGCTGCAGCGCCAGAGCGCGATGCAGCGCGAGGTGCGCGGGCTCAGTGCGCAGATCCTGCACGAGCTGTTCGATCGCAGCCTGCGCACGCGCGGCGAGACCCTGGCCACCGAACTGGCGAACGGTCTGGCCAATCCGCTGTACTACTCGGACCTGGGCGCAGTGGGGGCCCTGGTGCGCAATGCCGCGCGGCAGCAGGTGGTGAGCTACGTGCTGGTATTCGACCGTCGCGGCCGGCTGGTGCACGACGGCTCGCCCAACCTGCAGCATTACGGTCAGGCCATGACCGACCCGCTCGCCTTCAAGGCGGTGACGGCGCGCGCCATGGTGTTGCAGTCCTCGCCGGAGGTGCTGGACGTGACCATGCCGATCAAGATCGGCGACCAGCGTATCGGCGGGGTCCGGGTGGGCATGTCGCTCGAGCGGGTGCGCAGGATCGAATCGGGCGCCAACCTGACCCTGGTGCAGAACCTCAACGCGATCGGCAAGCGCGATCTGGGCTGGCTGCTGGTGCTGCTGGCCGCGTTGGTCGCGCTGGGTGTGCTGTTGGCCATCTATGTGCAGCGCACCCTGGTGGCGCCGGTGCGGCTGCTGGCCGCGGCCGCGCGCCAGATCGAGCGTGGCGACTATGCGGTGCAGCTGCCGCCGCATCCGCGCAACGACGAGATCGGCGAGCTGATCTCCGCCTTCGGCCGCATGAGCGAGAGCATCGCCCGGCACGATCGCGAGGTGCGCCACATGGCCTATACCGATGCGCTGACCGGCCTGACCAACCGGCTGGGATTTCGCGAAGGCCTGGATCATCTGCTCAACACCGCCCGCAGTACCGACAGCAAGCTGGCGCTGCTGTTTGCCGATATCGACGACTTCAAGCGCGTCAACGACACGCTGGGCCACGAGGCCGGCGACGAGGCCTTGCTGCAGTTCGCCAGCCGGATCAGCCGCGCGGTCGGCGCATTGGGCGGCGACGATGCGATCCTGGCGCGCTTCGGTGGCGATGAGTTCGTGATCCTGCTGCAGAACGGCGATGTCACCCTGCTCGCCGCCCAGCTCGCCGACCGGCTGGTGCACGAGTTGAGCCGCCCCTTGAACGTGCAGGGCCGGGAGGTGTTCCTGGGCACCTCGATCGGCATCACGCTGTTCCCGGACGATGCCAGCAATGCCACTGCGTTGTTGAAGAACGGCGACATCGCGATGTATCAGGCCAAGGTCGCCGGCAAGAACTGCCATCGTTTCTACAGCCGCGCCGCCGACCATGCGGTGGAGCGGCGTGTGCACATGGAGCACGAGCTGCGCGGGGCCTGGGATCGCGATGAGTTGCGGCTGGTCTATCAGCCGATCTACCGCACCAGCGACCGTGTGCTGGTGGGGGTGGAAGTGCTGTTGCGCTGGCAGCACCCGGCGCTGGGCACGATTGCGCCGTCCACCTTCATCGATATCGCCGAGCAGAGCGGCCTGATCGAGGTGATTGGCCCCAAGGTGCTGCGCGCGGCCTGCCTGGAAGCGGCGCAATGGCCGGTGGTGGGCGATGGCCTGTTCATCTCGGTCAATGTCTCGCCGCGTCAGCTGCGCAGTGGCGACCTGATCGACACGGTGGCCGAGTGCCTGGCCGAGTCCGGCCTGCCGGCTGCGCGGCTGCATCTGGAGCTGACCGAAACGGCGGTGATCGGCGACGAAATGATGGCCGCCAGCCTGCTCGATCAGCTGCACCGCACCGGCGTGAAGGTCTGGCTGGATGACTTCGGTACCGGTTTCTCCGGCCTGAGCCACCTGCGCCAGGTGCCGGTGGACGGGGTCAAGATCGACAAGAGCTTCATCGCCGACCTGCAGCGCGACCCGGACGATCTGGCGCTGACCACGGCCATCATCGGCATGGCCCATTCGCTGGGCATCACGGTGGTGGCCGAGGGCATCGAGCAGGAAGCGCAGTTCAACCTGCTGCGCGAGCGCGGCTGCGACCTGGGCCAGGGCTACTGGTTCAGCCGCCCGCTGAGCCCGGCCGATCTGGTCAAGCTGATCGCGGCCGGCTGATCAGCGTAGGAGCGCACCTGGGCGCGACGGCGGGGCTTTACCGGGCAGCCGAGGCTTTATCAGGAAGGCTTCGTCGCGCCCGGGTGCGCTCCTACGGGTCCCGTGTGTGGCGGCCTTGGTTACAGCGGCCGCTTGCCGGTATCGCCGGGGATTTCGCGCACCAGGCGCGGCACCAGATAGCCGGACAGGCGCGCGGCCAGCTCGGTGTGCAAGGCGCGCGCGCGGGCATCGTCCACTTCGAAGTGCGCCACGCCGGCAACCCGGTCGAGCTGGTGCAGGTAATACGGCAGCACGCCGGCGGCAAAGCTGCGTTCGCTCAGTGCCGCCAACGCGTCCACGCTGTCGTTCACGCCGCGCAGCAGCACGGCCTGATTGAGCAGCTGCGCACCGGCCTCGCGCAGGGCGCGCATGGCGGCGTCCACCGCGCCGTCGAATTCGTTGGCATGGTTGGCATGGACCACGAAGGCCACCGGCCAGGGCAGGCTGCGCAGCCAGGCCAGCAACGGCGCATCGACGCGCTCGGGCAGCACGATCGGCAGCCGGCTGTGGATGCGCAGGCGTTTGACATGCCCGATGGCGGCCAGCGCGTCGGTGAGTTCGGCCAGCTTGCCGGTGGCCAGCGACAGCGGGTCGCCGCCGGACAGCAGCACTTCGTCGATGCCGGGGTCGGCCGCGATCGCGGCGACCGCGTCGCGCCATCCGTCGCGCGCGGCGGTTTCCTCGGCATACGGGAAGTGGCGGCGGAAGCAGTAGCGGCAGTGCACCGCGCAGCTGCCGGTGGCGATCAGCAGGGCGCGTCCGCGGTATTTCTGGATCACGCCGTCCGCAGTCTTGGCGGCACCATCGCCGACCGCATCCAGGCCAAAGCCCGGCACCAGCCGCATTTCATCGTCCAGCGGCAGCACCTGGCGCAGCAGCGGGTCGTGCCGGTCGCCACGGCGCATGCGCGCCACGAATGCCTGCGGCACCCGCAGCGGGAACTGGGCGGCGGCTGCGTCGCTGATCCCGGACGCCTGCGCCTCCAGGCCCAGCAGCGCCAGCAGCGCGCGCGGGTCGCGCACGGCGTCGCGCCACTGCTGCTGCCAGCGTGGCGGTTGCAGGGTGGGAGGCGGAGATGGCTGCAAGGCGAGGGGGGCTGCGGGTATCATATGCGGTCACAAAACCAATGCCCGCCGGTTGCGGCGGGCGCCCCATTCTAATCCGACCTGCCACGGCCTGTGGCAGGTCGTGGTCTTATCGAGGAGCTGCACCATGGCCACTGTTGGCATGAACGACGTCAAGAACGGCATGAAGATCCTGGTCAACAACGAGCCGGCGGTCATCACCGAGACCGAATACGTCAAGCCGGGCAAGGGCCAGGCCTTCACCCGCATGAAGTACCGCTTCATCAAGTCCGGCCGCGTGGTCGAAATGACCATGAAGGCGACCGACGACGTGGAAGTGGCCGACGTGGTCGATACCGACATGCGTTACCTGTACAGCGATGGCGAGTACTGGCACTTCATGGACCCGGAAACCTTCGAGCAGGTGCAGACCGACAAGGCCGGCATGGGCGGCGCCGACAAGTGGCTCAAGGGCGAGGAAGACTGCATCGTGACCTTGTGGAACGGCACCCCGATCTGGGTGCAGCCGCCGAACTTCGTCGAGCTCAAGATCACCGAGACCGACCCGGGCGTGCGCGGCGACACCTCCGGCGGCGGCGGCAAGCCGGCCACGCTGGAAACCGGCGCAGTGGTACGCGTGCCGTTGTTCGTCAACCAGGACGAGATCATCAAGGTCGACACCCGTTCGGGCGAATATTCGGCGCGCGTCAAGTAAGACGATGCGTCCGGGACACTGGCCTGAGCTAGCGGTACGCGGTGCCAGTGTCGGGTTGGGACTGTGGGCTACGCTGCTTGCGTGCCCGGCGTTGGCGCAATCGGCGGCCGCAACCTGCGACGCCGGTGACGTGGCCGCCGTTGCGGCCATTGCAACGTCCGGCGTCGTGGGCGGCGCTGCCGCCACGGTGCCGGTCGACCGTCTGGTTGCCCAGGCCTGCAAGCCGTGGCCGAACGACCCGGCGATCCGGCTGGCGGCACTCGCATTTGCTGGTGACACGGAGGCCGTGCCTGGCGAGCGCGACCTTGAGTTGCGCGTGGCCATGCTCGATGCCGCCAGCGGCAAGGTGCTGGCGTTCTACGCGCAGGCAATGGGGGAGGACGCCGCCTTCGAACTCGCTGCCGACAGCCTGCGGCTGGATACCGCGCGTTACGACCTGGCCAAGGGCGCGCGCGCGATCGGCCTGGTGGTGCGGAGTGCTGCGCGCGGGCCCAGCTGCCCGGATTTTTACAGCAATCAGGCGTTGACCCTGCTGGTGCGCGAGGGGCGCAGCCTGCGCCCGGTGCTGCAGCGCGATCTCTATGCATGGCGACGTGTGAAAGGCGAGCCGTGCAGTCTGGGGAAGGGCGATGTGATCACCGACGTCGCCAATCTGAGCGTGAGCATGGCGCCGCAGGGACATGCCGGCTATGCGGACATCATGCTGACAGCCAATGTGTCTACCGTGGAGAGCACCGCTGGCAGCGACACCGATACCGAACGCACCCGTCGCGTGCGCCAGGTGCTGCACTACAACGGCCAGCGCTATGTGCCGGTGGCCGATGGCGATCCCCGCTGGCCATTCGACAACTAACCTTTTATGGATCCGCTCATGACCAATGCCCCTCCCGAAGCGTGCGACCTGTTGATCGAAGCCGGTTACGTGGTGCCGATCGAGCCGCATGCGGTGGTGCTCGACGATCACGCGGTGGCGGTGCACAACGGCGTCATCGTGGCGATCCTGCCGACCGCCGAGGCGCGCCTGCGATTTGCGCCGACCCGGACCGTCTCGCGTCCGGAGGCAGCCTTGATCCCGGGCCTGGTCAACGCGCATACCCACAACCCGATGACGCTGCTGCGCGGGGTGGCCGACGATCTGCCGCTGATGGTGTGGCTGCAGCAGCACATCTGGCCGGTGGAGGCGGCGGTGATCGGGCCGGAATTCGTGGCTGACGGCACCACGCTGGCGATCGCCGAAATGCTGCGTGGCGGGACCACCTGCGTCAACGAGAACTACTTCTTCGCCGATGTGCAGGCGGCCGTCTACAAGCAGCACGGCTTCCGCGCGCTGGTCGGCGCGGTGATCATCGATTTCCCCACCGCCTGGGCATCGTCGGACGACGAATACTTCGCACGGGCCGGCGAGCTGCACGACCAGTGGCGCGACGATCCGCTGATCAGCACCGCGTTCGCGCCGCATGCGCCGTACACGGTCAACGACGCCAACTTCGAACGCGTGCGCATGCTGGCCGACCAGCTGGATCTACCGGTGCATCTGCATACGCACGAAACCGCGCAGGAAGTGGCCGATTCGATGGCGCAGTACGGGCAGCGGCCGCTGGCACGCCTGGACCGCCTGGGGCTGGTCAACGACCGCCTGATCGCCGTCCACATGACCCAGCTCACCGACGCGGAAATCCATCTGTGCGCCGAGCGCGGTGTCAGCGTGGTGCACTGCCCGGAGTCCAACCTCAAGCTTGCCTCGGGCTTTTGCCCGGCCTGCGCGCTGCAACGTGCCGGCGTGAATCTGGCCATCGGCACCGACGGCTGCGCCAGCAACAACGACCTGGACATGTTCAGCGAGAACCGTACCGCAGCGATCCTGGCCAAGGCAGTGGCCAACGATGCGACCGCGCTGGATGCTGCCACCACGCTGCGCGCGGCCACGCTGGGCGGCGCGCGTGCATTGGGCTTCGGCGACAGGATCGGCTCGATCGAAATCGGCAAGCAGGCCGATCTGGTCTGCGTCGACTTGTCTGCACTGGAGACCCAGCCGCTGCATCATGTGCTGTCGCAACTGATCTACGCCGCCGGCCGTCACCAGGTCACCGATGTGTGGATCGCCGGCAAGCCCAAGCTGGTGCAGCGCGAGCTCATCGACATGGATACCGCTGCCCTGGTCGCCAATGCGCGGCAGTGGCGCGAGCGCATCCGCACCGTCCGCGCCTGAGCGCGCGTCATCCCATCACGGAGCTCCGCATGAATCCGAATCCCCAATCCACGTCCAGCAACTTCCATCAGAGCGAACTGGACAAGTTCGCGGCATTGGCCAACCGCTGGTGGGATGCCGACGGCCCGCAGAAGCCGCTGCATGCGCTCAATCCGGTGCGCCTGGACTATGTGTCCGCACGGCTGGGCCTGGCCGGTGCGCGCGTGCTCGATGTCGGCTGCGGCGGCGGCCTGCTCAGCGAGTCGATGGCGCGCCTGGGCGCGCAGGTCACGGCGATCGATCTGGCGCCGGAGCTGGTCAAGGTGGCGCGCCTGCACAGCCTGGAATCGGGCGTGCAGGTGGATTACCGCGTACAGTCGGTGGAAGACCTGGCCGCCGAACAGCCGGGCAGTTTCGATGCGGTAACCTGCATGGAGATGCTCGAGCACGTGCCGGACCCGACCGCGATCATCCGCGCCTGCGCCAGCCTGCTCAGGCCCGGCGGCAAGCTGTTCCTGTCCACGCTCAATCGCACCCCGGCCGCGTTCGCGCTGGCGGTGGTCGGCGCCGAATACATCGCACGGCTGCTGCCCAGGGGCACGCATCACTACAAGGATTTCATCAAGCCGGCAGAACTTGCGGCCTGGTTGCGCAGCGCCGAGCTGCAGCTGGCAGACGTCAGCGGCATGCTGTACGAGCCGTGGCGCAATCGCGCGCGCCTGTCGTCGCGCACCGAGGTCAATTACCTGGCCTATGCGGTGAAGCCGTGACGAGCGGGGATTGGGCAGTGGAGATTCGGCATTCGCAACGGCACGTGCGTGTTTGATGTCGGCCGAATCGCAGGTTACCGATGACAGCAGGCAAGCGCAGAGCGGCGGGGCGGCGATGAGGTTTCCGCGTGCGGTGTTGTTCGATCTGGATGGCACCTTGCTGGATAGTGCGCCGGACATGCTGGCGACCGTCAATGCGATGCTGGAGGAACGTGGGCGTGCGCCGATGGCGTTGGCGCAGTTGCGTCCGGTGGTGTCCAAGGGCGCGCGCGCGATGCTGGCAGCGGCGTTTGCCGAACGCGATGCGGTCGAACGTGACGCGCTGGTGCCGGAATTCCTGCGTCGTTACGAAGGCTTGATCGGCACGCAGTCGCAGCTGTTCGACGGTGTCGACGAACTGCTGCTGCGGCTGGAGCGCGCCGGTTGCATCTGGGGCGTGGTCACCAACAAGCCCGAATATCTGGCCCGGCTGATCCTGCCGCAGCTGGGGTGGGAGCGGCGCTGCGCGGTGCTGATCGGCGGCGATACGCTGGCCGAGCGCAAGCCGCACCCGTTGCCCTTGCTGACAGCGGCCGAGCGCATCGGCGTTGCGCCGGCGCAGTGCGTCTACGTCGGCGACGACGAGCGCGACATTCTCGCCGCGCGCGCGGCGGCGATGCCGTCTGTGGCGGTGTTGTGGGGCTATCGGCTGCACGACGACGAGCCATCGCGCTGGCAGGCCGACGTGCTCGTGGCGCAGCCGCAGGCACTGTGGGACGCCGTGGCGTGGCCGCAGATCTGATCCTCTTTCGTTTTCTTCTGGACCCGCCATGAGCCAATCCAGCGCTCTCGACAGTTTTCTCGACAAGTGGCGCACCCGCTGGCCGGAGTGGTCGGTTGCCGAGCCATTCATTCCCGAGCCGCAGCGACGCCTCACGGCGGCCTGGTTTGCGCTGCTGCAGGAATGGGAAGACATCATGAACATCGCCGGCGACCCGTTGCCGGCCGACGCCAAGCTGGCATGGTGGCAGCAGGAGTTGCGCGATTGGTCGCAGCAGCGCTCGCGCCATCCGCTGGGGCGTGTGCTGGAGCCGGTGCCTGCGCCATGGGCGCAACTGGCCGATGCCTTGCCGGCCATGCAGGACGCGCGGGCGCAGCCGCAATCGCTGCAGCAGGCGTTGGCGAGATTGCGGGCCTTCGCCGACGCCGTGGTCGCCGTGGAAGCCGCGCTATTTGCGCGCACCCATCCTGGCGATGCCGCTGCGGTGGCGCTGCAATGGCTGGACGCCCGCCAGCGGGTGGCCGGCGACAGCGCCGCGCCCGGTGACATGACGCTCGCCGCATGGCGCACGCAGTTGCTGCGCGCCTGGCCGCGCAAAGCGGCGTTGGCGCGCCCGCATCGGGTATGGTCGCGGCTGGCCCGCTTGCGCCTGCAGCGCGAGCTTGCCGGCAAGGCAGCGTATCCACCGCCGGTGCAGCAGCTGTGGCATAGCTGGCGTGCTGCCAGCGGCGCCGACTGAGCGCGCGCATCTGCGGTTCCGTCAGTGCACGACCAACGACGTGGCGAAGGTGTCGCAATCCCAGGAAACGCCAACGCCTGTTGGCGTACCGCATCACACGGCTTGCCGACAGGCGAGGGTGGCAACGTCTACGCGTTGCGATCCGGCGACGCGGATGACCTGGTGTGGCAGCCGTCAGTCCGCGCTGCCGGCACCGCTATTGCCGTATTCGTAGCAACGGTTGGCCGAATTGACACAGGTGCTGCTGCAGTACGGGCGGCTGACGGTGGATGCATTGCATGGTGCGGTCTTGCGGATGTGGCTGCCCAGGCCGGAATTGCGCACCGTGACCTGGCCATTGGGCGAGCTACCGTTGACGTAGGCGGACAGGCTGCTGCCGATGCCCTCGTGCCAGGCGCGCCCAGGTCGGCGCGATACATTTATTTATATGAAGGTGAAGATGCATTTTTTAACTGAAACACCATTTATCGTCGGCATTTTAATGACTGCCATTGGTTTGTTCGTGATGTTTTCAATCTTCAAGCCTGATAAAAACGAGTTGGTGGATATAAGAAACTGGAAGACCAAGGGGGAATGGCATGGTGAAATAATGACTACCGAGCCTAAAAGTTGGTCGCCAACAGACACCAAGCATGGTGATGAATTCTTCTATGATTTCAAGGTATCACTTAATATTGCTGGAAAACGGAATCTACATACTGCGAAAGGGTTGGTAAGGCCAAACGACATTCATAAATTAAAGAAAGGCATTAAAGTCATTGTTAAATATAGTGAGGATAAGCCGCCAAAAGTCGCTGTAATTGATGTCTTGTACTAGTCCTTGCGGCAAGGAAAGGACACAAAAAAGGGCCTTGAGGCGCTATCCGCCGATCTGCGCTGTCCTACATCAGGCCGGCGGCGCGGGCGCAGCCGCCCACATGCACGGCCAACTTCGGCGCCAGCTTGGTGCGCTGGGTGGCGATGCTGGTGTACGGGATACGGTGGCGCATCGCGTAAGCCGCCGAATGTGTCGACAGATCGTGGGCCAGCAGGGCAATCCCGCTAATCTGCAGATCGGGCGGCAGGCCCAGATCACCCTGTATGGCTGCATTACCCAGCGCCTCTCTCAAGAGCCGTTGAGGATTCTCCGCAAGGTCATCGCGATTCAGATCAGCAAACGATCGATCAACGCCTGCTCGTAATCGTTGAGAGGCTGATTTTCGTAGAGCTTGTCGGAGGCGTCGACTAGCGTCCGGCCCTCGACTTCACGCCCACTTTCGCCATACACGTGGCCAAGGTTCTCCAGCGACTGCAGGTTGCCGTGCTTGGAGAAGGAAATCAGATACCAGCGCTCGGCCGCCTCGAGTTCGCCCAGGCGGTGGTAGGCCACCGCCAGATTGTGCTGGGCGTAGACGTGATCGGATTCCAGCGCCTGCAACAATGCCTGCCTGGCCTGCTGGTAGTCCTCGAGCTGCAGGTACAGCAGGCCGAGGTTGTTGTAGCCGTCGACATTCCCCAGCTCGGCAGCGCGCCGATAGGCCTGCTCGGCCTGCGGGTAGCGCTTGGCGTGCAGATGGACGTCGCCAAGCAGGTTCAGCGCCTCCGCATGATCGTGGCGCACGGCGTTGTCGAGGTGCTCGACGGCGGCGTCGTGATCGCCGTCCTGATAGGCCATGCTGCCGAGGTAGAAGTGGCTGCGGGGGCAATCGTACGCGGCGGCCTTCTGGAAGTATTGGCGGGCGGCGTCGTGATCACCCTCCTGGAAAGCCATGCTGCCGAGGTTGTAGTGGCTGCCCGGATAATCGTGCTCGGCGGCCCTTTGGAAGTGGTGGCGGGCAGCGTCGTGATCACCGTCCTGATAGGCCAAGATGCCGAGGTTGTAGTGGCCGCCGGGATAATCGTGCTCGGCGGCCATCTGGAAGTGTCGATGAGCGTCGGCGTGATCTTCACGCGCCAGGCTCACCGCGCCAACGCCGTTCATCCAGCGCGGGTCGGCGGGGCACGCCTTGGCAAGGGTCTGGAAGGACTCCAGCGCGGTGTCCAGATCCTGCTCGCGAAAGGCCGCCCACGCCTGCTCACTGAGCGCGGTCGCCTGCTCGTCACTGAGGTTTTTTTTATTCATGAACCACATGATGTTTCCTGCCTTGCGAGCAGGTCAAGGATGTGTGCCGTGAGCCGGGTATTTCCGATGCGACGTACTACGTCTGGAAATCCAGGTGCGGCGGCACGGAAGCCTCCGACGTGCAGCGGCTGCGTGATGTTGAAGCCGAGCACGCCAAGCACAAGTGGATGTATGCCGAGTTGGCGATGGAAAACCATGCGTTGAAGGATCTGATCGCAAAAAAGCTGTAGACCCGGCGCATAAGCGCCCGCTTCTTGCCTGGCTCATTGAGCAGCATGGCTGCGGCGAGCGCCGGGATGAAGCTCAATCAGCGTCGTGGCAGCAGGCGTCGGGTCCCTACGCGCTATCCCCAACCGTTGGCGTGCGGAGCAAGCTCCAATGCCGAGCGGCCTGGCAGGCGAGCTTACTGACATGGTTGCTACAGCTGCCCGGTGTCGAGGCGCAATGTTCAAGGGCTTGCTGGCATCACGCTCTGCAAGGTGACAGCGTCGCAAACACGCAGCATGGGCGGTCGCCATTTATGCAGGTGCACCATTGCGGAGGGGCCGATCGCGTTGCCGCCGTGTGCAGGCGCGAGTGCGCATCGTCACATGCCGTGGGCAGGGAGACTTCCAGACTGAGCCACCCGCGTAGACACGCGCATGTGAGATAGCGAGATGGCAGATCCCAAAGAGCTGCAGGAAAAATTCTGGAAAGCCCTGAAGTCCGATCGCACCGTGATGCTGGGCCTGGATGGCGTGGAAGATGGGCATGCACGCCCGATGACGGCACAGATTGAAGGCGATAGCGGTGGCCCGATCTGGTTCTTCACCTCCAAGGACAATGCGCTGATTGCCATGCTGGGACAGGGCCGCCGCGTCATCGGTGCCTTCAGCAGCAAAGGGCACGACCTGTTCGCCAGCATCAGCGGCTCGTTGCGCGAGGACACCGATCCGGCCGTGGTCGAACGTCTGTGGAACCCGCATGTCGCGGCCTGGTATGAAGGCGGCAAGGACGATCCCAAGCTGGCGCTGCTGCGCCTGGATACCGATCACGCGCAGATCTGGCTCAACGGTTCCAGTCTGCTGGCCGGCATCAAGGTGCTGTTCGGCGTCGACCCGAAGAAGGATTACCAGGACAAGGTGGCGGACGTTCCGCTGCGCTGAGGCCTGAACGATGCAGGCGCGATCTTCGCGATGGCGCCTGCATCGTCTTCATTCACGTGCTGTCGCTTGCGCAAGTTCCGGCCCGGTTGTGAGGCTGGGTCGGCACTCGCGGCTGACTGCATGCAGGAACGCCAACGGCGCCACGCGTCCATGTGCCGTGCGCCTTCCACAGGAGAAGCGAGATGCAACAGATCGAAATTGGTCAGATGGTGTTTTTGCGCGACGGCGAAGTCGGCGTCGGTGCAATTCGCGAGATCCGCAAGGATGGCGCCGAGCTCGTCGTCAATATCGAAAACGGTGGCGACTTCGTGCTGCCGGCGACGGTGGTGCGCGATGTGCATTCCGGCAAGGTGATGCTGGATGTCGAACAACTACCGGAAGAGGTACGCAATGCCTTGCGTCACCCACACGACAATGAATTGCCGACCAGCACCTACGCGGCCAGCGATCCGCAGGATGGCGCGCTCAAGTAGATCGGCTAACGTCGACTACGTTCGACATCCTGCGGCAAACCATCGGGGAGTAGAAACGTCCGTGGTGCGGCGTCGGACAGGCCGGCCGACGGCAGCGCCGGTTGCT
Source organism: Xanthomonas sp. CPBF 426 (assembly GCF_903989465.1). Lineage (NCBI taxonomy): Bacteria > Pseudomonadati > Pseudomonadota > Gammaproteobacteria > Lysobacterales > Lysobacteraceae > Xanthomonas > Xanthomonas sp. CPBF 426. The sequence goes on along the minus strand of NZ_LR861805.1, from coordinate 2,651,702 downwards.
CGGCCTTGTCCTTGAGTTGCACGCCGGACAGCTTGCGTCGGAACGATTCGCGCAGCAGATACCCGAGCTTGTGGGTGGCGTCGGCGTAGCTCAGTCCTTCGGTGCGGATGTTGGAGATGCAGTTGCGCGCTGCGTCGGTCAGGCCCACCCGCGGGGTGTAGGTCAGATACAAGCCCAGGCTGTCGGGCGAGCTCAGGCCTGGCCGTTCGCCGATCAACACGATCACCAGGCGGGCCTTGAGCAGTTCGCCGACCTCGTCGCCGATGGCGACGCGGCCTTGCGCGACCAACACCACCGGCGCCAGCGACCAGCCTTCGTGCGCGGCCAGGGCGTCGACATGTTCCACCATCTGCGCTGCATGCCGATGCACGGCCAATGCAGAGAGTCCGTCGGCGACCACGACAGCCACATCGTGCCCGCCGCCATGTACGGCGGTCAGGCCACGCAGATGCGCGGCCGCCTCCTCGCCCAGGCGCCGGCCCAGATCCGGACGTTGCAGGTAGGCATGCCGATCCACCGCCGCGCTGTGCAGCAGAATGCTGTCGCGCCCACGCTGTTTCAGCGCTGTTTGCAGTGGCTGTGGATCGAACGCCAGATGCACCGCATCGCGTGCCTGCGCATGCGCCAGCTGGAAATCCAGGTGCGCGGCGGTCGGCAGGCTGGTGCCGACGCGTCCCAGCGCGATGCGCGCCGGTGTGAGCCGGCGCAGGTGTGCCCAGGCATCGCGTGGTGGGGTGGTCGGATCGCTCATTGCGCGCCGCCGGTGTGCAACTGCTCCAGCGCACGCCGGAACGGTGCGGGAAGCTCGCTGCCGAGTTCGAAGCGGCCATCGCGCAGCCGCAGGATGCCTTGCTGTTCCAGCCAGTGTTCGAACTCGGGCGCGGCGCGCAGGCCGAGCGCCTGGCGCGCATACAGCGCATCGTGGAACGAGGTGGTCTGGTAGTTGAGCATGACATCGTCCGAGCCGGGAATGCCCATGATGAAATTGATGCCGGCGGTGCCGAGCAGGGTCAGCAGCACGTCCATGTCGTCCTGATCGGCTTCGGCATGATTGGTGTAGCAGATGTCGCAGCCCATCGGCACGCCGAGCAGCTTGCCGCAGAAGTGATCCTCCAGCCCGGCACGGATGATCTGCTTGCCGTCGTAGAGATACTCCGGGCCGATGAAGCCCACCACCGTGTTGACCAGCAGCGGCTTGAACTGCCGTGCCACCGCATAGGCGCGCACCTCGCAGGTCTGCTGATCGACGCCATGATGCGCGTTGGCCGACAACGCGCTGCCCTGGCCGGTCTCGAAATACATCACGTTGTCGCCGACGCTGCCGCGCCGCAACGCCACCCCGGCGTCATGGCCTTCCTGCAACAGCGCCAGATTGATGCCGAAGCTGGCATTGGCCGCCTCGGTGCCGGCGATGGACTGGAACACCAGGTCCACCGGCACGCCGCGGTTGATCGCCTCGATGGTGGTGGTGATATGCGCCAGCACGCAGGACTGGGTCGGGATCTGGTAACCGCTGATCACCGCATCGAGCATGCGCAGCAACGCGGTGGTGGCGGCCAGGCTGTCGCTGGCAGGATTGATGCCGATCACCGCATCGCCATTGCCGTACAACAGGCCGTCGAGCACGCTGGCGGCGATGCCGGTGGCATCGTCGGTGGGGTGGTTGGGCTGCAGGCGTGTAGACAGCCGCCCGCGCAAGCCCAGCGTGTTGCGAAAGCGCGTGACCACGCGGGTCTTCTGCGCGACCAGGATCAGGTCCTGCACGCGCATCAACTTCGAGACCGCTGCCACCATCTCCGGCGTCAGCCCGGGTGCCAGTGCGGTCAGCGCCGCTTCGTCGGCCTGCGCACTCAGCAGCCAATCGCGAAAGCCGCCGACGGTGAGGTGCGCCACCGCGGCAAACGCGGCCGCATCGTGCTGGTCGACGATCAGGCGGGTGACCTCGTCCGCTTCATACGGCACCACCGCTTCCTCGAGGAAGTGCCGCAGCGGCAGATCGGCCAGCGCCATCTGCGCCGCCACCCGCTGCAGCCCGGAGTCGGCGGCGAGCCCGGCCAGTTGGTCGCCCGAGCGCGGCGGCGTGGCCTTGGCCAGCAGTGTCTTGAGATCGGCAAACCGGAAGCGCTCGCCGCCTGCGCTGAACGCGAACCCGCTCATCTGGCACTGGCCGCCGGCGTGGCCTGGCCGCGCAGGCTCAGCACGCAGCACAGCCCGCCGAACAGCAGCAGGCCCACGAAGATCAGCGCCACGATCGGGTTGAACCAGACCATCGCCACCAGGCACACCAGCGCCAGCAGCAGCGCGATGGCCGGCACCACCGGATAGCCCGGCGCGCGAAAGCTGCGCTCCAGCCCGGGTTCGGCGCGCCGCAGCTTGAACAGGCTGAGCATGCTCATCACATACATCACGATCGCGCCGAACACCGACATGGTGATCATCGCCGCGGTCAGCGACATGCCCTGGATCTTGACCACGCTGTCGCTGCAGATCGCCGCGATGCCGATCGCGCCACCGGCCAGGATCGCCCGATGCGGCGTGCGAAAGCGCGACAGCCTGGCCAGGCCGTGCGGCAGGAAACCGGCACGCGCCAACGCGAAGAACTGGCGCGAATAGCCCAGGATGATGCCGTGGAAGCTGGCCACCAGGCCGAACAGGCCGATCCACACCAGCATATGCAGCCAGGTCGAACTGTTGCCGACCACCGCCTTCATCGCCTGCGGCAACGGGTCGTTGATGTTGGAGAGCTGACGCCAGTCGCCGACCCCGCCTGCGAACACCATCACGCCCAATGCCAGCACCACCAGGGTGAGGATGCCGGCGATGTAGGCACGCGGAATCGTACGCTTCGGCTCCTTCGCTTCCTCGGCCGCCATCGCCGCGCCCTCGATCGCCAGAAAGAACCAGATCGCGAACGGGATCGCGGCGAAGATGCCGGAGATCGCCGCCGGGCCGAACGTGTTGCTGCCGGCCCAGCCGTTGGCGGCAAAGCGCGCAACGCTGAACCCCGGCGCCACCACGCCCATGAACACCAGCAGCTCGATCACCGCCAGCAAGGTCACGATCAGTTCGAAGGTGGCGGCGATCGCCACACCGACGATGTTCAAGCCCATGAAGATCGCATACGCACCGATCGCGGCGATGCGCGGGTCCAGGGTCGGGAATTGCACATTGAGATAGGCGCCGATGGCCATCGCAATGGCCGGCGGCGCGAACACGAACTCGATCAGCGTGGCCAGGCCCGCCAGCATGCCGCCGTAGGTGCCGAATGCGCGCAGGCTGTAGGCGAACGGCCCGCCCGCATTGGGGATGGCGGTGGTCAGCTCGGTAAAGCTGAAGATGAAGCAGGTATACATCACCGCGACCAGCAGCGTGGTCACCAGAAAGCCCAGCGTGCCGGCGGTGCCCCACCCGTAGCTCCAGCCGAAATATTCGCCGGAAATCACCAGACCCACGGCGATCCCCCAGAGTTGCCAGGTGCCCAGGGTGGGTTTGAGCTGCTCGTTGCGCATGTCGCACATCTCCTGCGGTCGGGGGAGGGGAGATGAAGCGGTCCGGCGCCTAAACGCGGGACCGACCGCCAGCGACCGCCCGCCCGCTGCTGCAGGACGACGATCCACGGTCGTTCCGGTTATACCCCAAAGGCCCGCGGCGAACACGAGCACGGCGGGTGGGGCGCAGCGACCATGCCGCCACGCTCCGGCCTTGTTCGGATCCCGACGCTCCGACTATTGATTGCGTTCCAGCACCAGTAACGGATCGATCCGCACGTCGAACCAGTTCATTCCCCAATGCAGGTGTGGCCCGGTGGCGCGCCCGGTGGCACCGACCGCGGCAATCACCTGGCCTTGCTCCACCCGGTCACCCACCTTCACGTCGATGCGCGACAGGTGCAGGAAATTGGAGCTCACCCCGAAGCCATGGTCCAGCAGCACGGTGCCGCCGGTCAGGTACAGGTCCGGCGCGGCGAAGGTCACCACGCCGGCGGCCGGCGCCTTGACCGGCGTGCCGGTGGGCACGGCGATATCCATGCCCGAATGGCCGGCACCGGGCTGGCCGTTGTAGACGCGTGCATTGCCGAAGCGCCCGCTGATGCGGCCCTGCACCGGCCAGATGAAGGCTTGCGCGAAATCGGGGCGGGCATCGTCGCGATCGCGCGCGGCGGTGACCTGCGCCTGCTCGCGCTTGATCCGCTCGGCGATCGCCGCAGGCGGATTGACCGTCTTGGGCGGCACGCCGTTGACGCGTTCCACCGGCCAGTCGCGCGGCGTCACTGCAATGCTGGCGGTCTGCGTGCTGCCATCGGGCCGGGTGATCTGCACCTGCAACGGGCCGGTGGCATCGCGGCCGATGCCGAACACCACGCTGCCGTAGCCGCTGACGCGCAGCGTGCGGCCGGCGTACTGCACCTGGCTACCCGCCGGGACCTTGCCGATCACCAGCGCGCCCTGCGACGCGCTTTGCGGAAACACCACGTCCGCCGCAGCGGACTGCGCAGCGGCGCTGCCGACGGCGAGCGACAGCGGCGCCAGCGCAAGCCAGGCGCCAAACAGGGCTGCGCGCATCAGCGGTCGAAGGTCAGGCGCTGGCCGGCGGCACTGCCGAGCAACTGTTCGCCATCCCACACCTGCTGGCCGTTGACCCAGGTCGCGGCGATGCGCGAGCGGAACGTGGTGCCTTCGAACGGCGACCAACCGCACTTGGACAGCACCTGCTCACGCTTCACGGTGAACGGGGTGTTGTCGATCATCACCAGGTCGGCGAAATAGCCTTCGCGCAGGAAGCCGCGTTCTTCCACATCGAACAACTGCGCCGGGGCATGCGCGAACTTGTGCACGATGCGGGTGATCGGCAGCTTGCCCTCGTGCACCAGTTCCAGCGCGGCGACCAGCGCGTACTGCACCAGCGGCAGGCCGGAGGGCGCCTGCGCGTAGGGCTTCTGCTTCTCTTCCCAGGTGTGCGGCGCATGGTCGGTGGCGAGCACGTCGATGACGTCCTCGGCCAGCGCCTCGATCAGCGCCACGCGGTCCTCGGCGTCCTTGATCGCGGGGTTGCACTTGATCAGGTTGCCCAGCCGCGCGTAATCGCTGCGGTCAAAGCGCAAGAAGTGGATGCAGGTCTCGGCGGTGATGCGCTTGCGCAGCTTGCCGTCGGCATCGACCAGCGGGCCGGCCTCGAACAGCGCCAGCTCGTCGGCGGTGGAGATATGCAGCACGTGCAGGCGGGTGTTGTGCCTGCGCGCCAGCGCCACCGCCAGCTGCGACGACTTCAGGCAGGCCTGCCGCGAACGGATGTCCGGATGCATCTCCGGGGTCAGCGCGTCGCCGTATTTCTCCTTGTACTGCGCCAGCGTCGCATCGATGGTCGGGGTGTCTTCGCAGTGGGTGATGATCGGCGTCGGTGCGTCACGGAAGATCGCGTCCAGCGTCTCGGGGTTGTCGACCAGCATGTTGCCGGTGGAGGCGCCCATGAACACCTTGATGCCCGGCGCGGTCTTCGGGTCCAGGGTCTGGATCGCGGCCAGGTTGTCGTTGCTGGCGCCCATGTAGAAGCCGTAGTTGGCCCAGGCGCGCCCGGCTGCAGCGTCGTACTTGGCCTGCAGTGCGGCCGCGTCCAGGGTCGGCGGATTGGTGTTGGGCATGTCCATGAAGCTGGTCAGGCCACCGGCCACCGCGGCGCCGGATTCGGTCGCGATGTCGCCCTTGTGGGTCAGGCCCGGCTCGCGGAAGTGCACCTGGTCGTCGATCATGCCCGGCAGCACCCAGCGTCCGGCGGCGTCCACCACGGTGTCGCCGGCAGCCGGGGGGATCTTGCTGGCGATCTTCGCGATGCGGCCGGCGTCGATCAGCAGATCGGCGTCGAATTCCTTGCCTTCATTGACCAGGCGGGCGTTGACGATGAGGGTTCGGCTCATGGATGAGGTCCTTTGCAACTGCAGGAAGGGGAAACGGGCGAGGCTGCGGACGCAGGCGCGTCGGGCACGGGATCGAACCCGCCCGGATGGAATGGATGGCAGCGGCCGAGCCGGCGCGTGGCCAGCCAGCAACCGCGCAGTGGGCCGAAGCGGCCGATCGCGGTCATCGCATACTCCGAGCAACTGGGCGCAAAACGGCAGCGCGGCCCCAGCAAGGGGCTGATGAACCGCTTGTAGAAGCGCAGCAGCGCGATGAGCAGGCGTGAGATCACTTGCCAATGATATGCCACTTGGATTAATACGTGGTTGCCGGGGGTCCGTGGGGTAAGCTATAAAGGCCCGCTTTCCCGGGCCCCGGGGGAACCAAGGATGAGCGTTTCGTGGCTGCTAAAAAACCTGCAAAAAAGGCCGTAGAGGCCGCCAAGAAGTCCGCCAGACCCGTTGCGAAGAAGGCAGCGGCGCCCGCCGCTGCAAAACCGGCCGCCAAGCAGGCGACACCGCCCGCCAAGCCGCCTGTCGCCAAGAAGGCAGCTGCGACGAAGACCACGGCCAAGCCGGCGCCGGTCTCCAAGAGCGCAGCGTCCAAACCCGCGGCCTCCAAACCTGTAAAATCTCCTGTCGCCAAGAGTGCTGCCAAGCCGGCGGCGAACAAGGCAGCTCCGGCTGCCGCCAAACCGGCCGCCAAGCCGGTGGCGCCCAAGTCCGCACCGAAGCCGGCTACCAAGTCGGCTCCGGCCAAGTCAGTCCCGGTCAAGGCTGAAAAGCCCGCGCCCGCACCGGTCTCCAAGGCCGTCCCTGCGAAGCCGGCAAAGCCTGCGACCCCGTCACCTAAGAATCCCGTGCCCGTTTCGAAATCTTCAGCAAAAACGCCAACCAAAACCGAAGCCCCCGCCAAGCCCGCTGCGACCCGTCCGGTCGGCAAGGTGGCCGTGGCCGTGACCTCCAAGCCGTCCAGCCCGACCCCCAAGACCAAGTACAAGGTGGTCGAGTACAAGACCGATGAAGCCACCGGTCGTCCGATCCTGCCGCAGGGCTACAAGCCTGCAGCCGATGAGGAGTACATGAGCAAGCTGCAGCAGGAGTACTTCCGTCAGCGGCTGCAGAGCTGGCGCAACGACCTGGTCGAAGAGTCCAAGCAGACCATCGAAAACCTGCGCGAAGAAGTGCGCGACATCGGCGACGAAGCCGAGCGTGCCACGCGCGAGACCGAGAACTCGCTGGAGCTGCGTACCCGCGACCGTCACCGCAAGCTGATCGGCAAGATCGACAGCACGCTCAAGCGCCTGGAAGACGGCGATTACGGCTATTGCGTGGACACCGGCGAAGAGATCGGCATCGACCGCCTGGAAGCGCGTCTGACCGCTGAGCGCACCATCGACGCCCAGGAGCGTTGGGAGCACCTGCAGAAGCAGCAGGGCGACTGATCGTTCGACAAGGTCCAGGCCTTGTCCGTCGACTGAAAAACCCCGCCATGTGCGGGGTTTTTTGTGCGCATCGCGCACACGCAATGGCGTTTCGATGCATCGACATGCCTGACGCAGGGCGGGCGGCCTGGTGGGCGTCGCTTGCCTGATGTGGGCCAGATGTACGGGCGTGCCGTGCCCGGCCCGGCATACGCGGCGAAACAGTGCCGGCTGCATTGGCGCAACCGGCACCGCATCGTTGCAGGGCTCACTGCAGGTCGCGCAGATCCAGCGTGCGCAGCTTGGGCGCCTTCCACGCGGTGGTGGCGACCACGCCCAGGGTCACGCAGCCGCCGATCACCACCGCCGGCACCAGGCCGACCAGGCGCGCCATCACCCCGTCGTAGAACGCGCCCAGCTCGTTGGACGAGCCGATGAAGATGCCGTTGATCGACGACACCCGGCCGCGCATCGCATCGGGCGTGGCCAGCTGCAGGATGGTCTGACGCACCACCACCGACACGCCGTCGCACATGCCGTACACCAGCAGGATCGCCGCCGACAGCCAGAAGTGCCGCGACAGGCCGAATGCGATCGTGCACAGCCCGAAGCCGGCCACCGACAGCATCAGGATGCGCCCGGCATTGCGTTGCAGCGGGTGCCGGGCCAGCCACACCCCGACCACGATCGACCCCAGCGCCGGGGCACCGCGCAGGATGCCCAGGCCTTCCGGGCCGTAATGCAGGATGTCGTGGATGAAGGCCGGCAGCATCGACACCGCGCCGCCCAGCAGCACCGAGAACATGTCCAGCGCCATCGCGCCCAGCATGATCTGGTTGGACAGCACGAACTGCGCCCCTTCGGCGATGCTGCGGAAGATCGGCGCGCGCGGGCCTGTGTTGACCGGCTCGCTGACCCGCAACAGCGCCAGTGCCAGGATCGCCACCAACGCCACGCTGGCGGCCACGCCATAGGCCAACCCCTTGCCGCCCCAGCCGACCAGCACGCCGCCCAGCGCCGGGCCGATCACCATGCCGGCCTGGAAGGTGACGCTGCCGATGCTGGCGCCACGGGCGAAGGCCTCGCGCGGCAGCGCACGTGCGAACAGCGCGTTATAGACCGGCGACAGGAACGAGCGTGCCGCACCGGTCAGTGCGATGGCTGCATAGATCGGCCACACGCCTTGCACCGGCAGCCAGCCATGGGTGATGGCCAGCAACAGCAGCGCGGTGGCGACCAGGCCCAGCACCGCGATCGTGCCCAGGCGGCGGCGCGGCAGGTGATCGACCAGATAGCCGGCAAACGGCGCGATGCAGAAGAACGGCAGGATCTCCGCCAGGCCGATCAAGCCGAGCGAGAGCGGATTGCGGGTGATCTCGTAGATATGCCAGCCGACCGTGACCGCGACGATCTGGTACGACAGCATCGCCGCCACGCGATACAGCAGCACCAGGCCGAAGCCGGGGTGGGCGAGCAGCGTACGCAGCGAGGCGGCGGGCGAGGGCGTCGGCGTACTCACTGCTGCGCGCGGGCGGTGTCGCGGATGAAGGCCAGCATGGCCGCCACGCCGTTGCTGCGGGTCGGCGACAGATGCTTGGCCAGCCCGATTCCGGCGATGTAGTCCGGCTCGGTGGCCAGGATCTCCTGCGCGCTACGCCCGGAGTACACGCGCAAGGCCAGATAGATCAGCCCGGACACGATCGCCGAGTCGCTGACGGCGTGGAAGTCCAGCCGCTCGGCATTGCCCTCCGGCACGATCCACACCATCGACTGGCAGCCATGCAGGCGGTGTTCTTCGGTCTTCCACTGTTCGGGGAAGCTGGGCAGCTTGCGGCCCAGGTCGATCAGGTACTGGTAGCGCTCGGACCAGTCGCCGAAGAAGGAGAACTCCTCGGCGATGGCGGCCTGTGCGTCGACGGCGGTGGGTTCGAGCGGGAAGGGGGTGGTGGTCATCAAAAATCCAGAGTCGGTCGGTGATCGCGCTGCCCGGCGACACCGCAAGGGTGCCCCTCTCCCGCCGGGGCGAGAAGGCGCGGTTTGCGCGCCATGGGCGCGCGTGCCTTGGAGCGCCCGCGCCGCCAGCACGGGCCGGGGCGCGGAGCGGGGGTTGGGGGTGAGGGTAGGGGTGACGCCTCGCTGGAATTCGATGCGGGTGGCGTCGCCCTTACCTCAAGGAAGATGCATGTGGCTTCGCTCGCAGCCTCATCCGCCCCGGCGGGGCACCTTCTCCCGACGGGAGAAGGAAAGAGGGTCATGCGCGCTTCCAACGCACGCCTTGCGGGGTGTCTTCCAGCACGATGCCTTCGTCGGCCAGCTGCGTACGGATGGCATCGGCGCGGGCAAAATCCCTGGCCTTCTTCGCGGCATTGCGTTCTTCGACCAGCGCAGTGATGCGCGCATCGTCGCCGGCGTCGGTGCCGCGCGAGAACCAGGCGGCCGGATCCTGCTGCAGCAATCCCAGTGCCAGGCCTGCGCCGAGCAGCCGGGACTTCAGCGCGGACAGCGCGGCAACACCTGCCGGTGCGTCGCCGCCCTGCGCGAGTTGGGTGCGCAGCGCGCGGGCCTCGGAGGCGATGCTGGCGATGACCGACAGCGCAAGCGGGGTGTTGAGGTCGTCGTCGAGCGCGGCCTCCACCTCGTCGGGAATCGCGGCCGGCGGCGCGGGGGCGATCCCTGCGGCGTGCTCGGCCGCGGCCAGGTCGCGCACGGTGCCGTACAGCCGATCCAGCGTGTTCTTGGCCTGTTCGATCAAACCATCGGACCAGTCCAGCGGCTGCCGGTAATGCGCGCTCAGCAGCGCGTAGCGCAGCGCCTCGGGCGGGTGCCTGGCGATCAGGTCGTGCACGGTCTCGATGTTGCCCAGCGACTTGCTCATCTTGGCGCCGCTGAAATTGAGCATGCCGTTGTGCAGCCAGAAGCGGGCGAAGGTGGCGCCGCCATGCGCACATTCGCTCTGCGCAATCTCGTTCTCGTGATGCGGGAACTGCAGGTCCACGCCACCGGCATGGATGTCGATGGTCGGGCCCAGGTGCGCGGCGGCCATCGCCGAGCATTCGATATGCCAGCCCGGGCGGCCGCGGCCCCAGGGCGAGTCCCAGCCGGGCAGCTCGTCGCTGGACGGCTTCCACAGCACGAAGTCGCCCGGGTCGCGCTTGTACGGCGCCACGTCCACGCGCGCGCCGGCCAGCATCTCGTCCGGATCGCGGCGCGAGAGCTTGCCGTAGTGCGCGAAGCTGGCCACCGCGAACAGCACATGGCCCTCGGCGGCATAGGCATGCCCATTGGTGATCAGCTGCTCGATCATCGCCACGATCTGCGGGATATGCGCGGTGGCTTCCGGTTCGATGTCCGGCGGCAGCACGCCGAGCGCGGCCATGTCCTGGCGATAGATCGCCGCGAAGCGGTCGGTGATGGTCGAGATCGGCACGCCCTGCGCCTGCGCAGCGGCATTGATCTTGTCGTCCACGTCGGTGATGTTGCGCGCGTAGCGCAGCGCCCCGAAGCGCCGCCGCAGCAGTGCGGCCAGCACATCGAACACGACCGGGCCGCGGGCGTTGCCGATATGCGCGTAGTTGTAGACGGTGGGGCCGCACACATACAGGGTGGGGCTGGACGGATCGAGCGGTGCGAACGGCTCGACCCGCCGCGTCAGGTTGTTGTGCAGGCGCAGGCTCATCGGCATCTGGAAAAGGATAACCGGGCGATTCTAGCCGGTCGCGGCGGGATGGCGAACCAGCCGTCTGCCTTCCATGATGCCGGTGACCGGATGGGCTGCGTTCAGCCCAAGGGGTCGCAAGCTCCATACACTTACGTATTGCTTCGCTCCGCCCCCCTGGTACTGATGCGACCTTCCCCGTTCTTCCTGCTGCTGTGTGTGTTCGCCGGGCAGGCACCGTCAGCGCATGCGGCAGAGACCGATCCCAAGAACAGGGTGGTGGTGATCGAGAACGTGAAGCTGGATTACGCGCAGGTGCTCAACGTCGAGCCGGTCTACCAGACCTTGCGTGCCACCCGCATCGAGGAGCAGTGCGAGGCCGAGCCGGTCGCGCCGGCGGTGCCGGCCGAGGACGAAGGCCGCATCAACCGGATGGTGGATTCGGTCAAGGAGATGTTCTCGCGGCGCCCCGAGCCGGCCGCCGTGCCGATGGCAGTGCCACCGACCAGCACGCGGCGCAACTGCCGGGTGGTGGAAGTGCCGCGCGAGTTCCGGCGGCCGATCGCCTTCGACGTGGACTACGTCTACAAGGGCACCAAGTACCGCTCGCGGCTGCCAGAGGACCCGGGCAACCGGCTGCGCATCCGTGTGTCGGTCACCCCCTACATCCCCGACGCCATCGTCGCGCCGCCGCGTTGAGCTGCGCAGCGGTTGCGCCGTACCCGCATGCATGCGAGGATTCGCGCCCTATGCACGCAAACGCCTTTCAGCACGACACCAGCGCCGCCCGGATGGCCTCCGGCATGACCTCGCGTGCCCGCCGACCGGAATCCCACATTTTCGCTGGGTAACCGGAGCGTTTGGCTGTTCCGCTGTTGAAAACCCAGCCCTGAGGCTGGGTTTTTTCGTTTTGACGTCACAAAAGTTTCAACCGCAAGAAACGCGCATGTCGCGCACCCCGTCGCTCCTGGCGGACCACGCAGCAGAAGCACGCAGCACAAGGACCGATCGATGTCACTGAAGCACTTCTTGAACACCCAGGACTGGAGCCGCGCCGAACTGGACGCGCTGTTGACCCAGGCCGCGTTGTTCAAACGCAACAAGCTGGGAAGCGAGCTGAAGGGCAAGTCGATCGCGCTGGTGTTCTTCAACCCGTCCATGCGCACGCGGACCAGCTTCGAGCTGGGCGCGTTCCAGCTGGGCGGGCATGCAGTGGTGCTGCAGCCGGGCAAGGATGCCTGGCCGATCGAGTTCAATCTGGGCACGGTGATGGATGGCGACACCGAGGAGCACATCGCCGAAGTGGCGCGCGTGCTGGGCCGCTATGTCGACCTGATCGGCGTGCGCGCGTTCCCGAAGTTCGTCGACTGGTCCAAGGACCGCGAGGACCAGGTGCTCAGGAGCTTCGCCAAGTACTCGCCGGTGCCGGTGATCAACATGGAGACGATCACCCACCCGTGCCAGGAGCTGGCGCACGCGCTGGCCTTGCAGGAACACTTCGGCACCCAGGATCTGCGCGGCAAGAAGTACGTGCTGACCTGGACCTATCACCCCAAGCCGTTGAACACCGCGGTGGCCAATTCCGCGCTGACCATCGCCACCCGCATGGGCATGGACGTGACCCTGCTGTGCCCGACGCCGGACTACATCCTGGACGAGCGCTACATGGACTGGGCGGCGCAGAACGTGGCCGAAAGCGGCGGCTCGCTACAGGTCAGCCACGACATCGACAGCGCCTATGCCGGCGCCGACGTGGTGTATGCCAAGAGCTGGGGCGCACTGCCGTTCTTCGGTAACTGGGAGCCGGAAAAGCCGATCCGCGACCAGTACCAGCACTTCATCGTCGACGAACGCAAGATGGCGCTGACCAACAACGGCGTGTTCTCGCACTGCCTGCCGCTGCGTCGCAACGTCAAGGCCACCGACGCGGTGATGGATTCGCCCAACTGCATCGCCATCGACGAGGCCGAGAACCGCCTGCATGTCCAGAAGGCGATCATGGCGGCGCTGGTCGGCCAAGGCCGGGCATGAGCGGCCACACCCATCACTACACCGCGCAGGTTACCTGGACCGGCGATCGCGGCGAGGGCACTGGGAGCTACCGCGGCTATGGCCGCGAGCACGAGATCGCCATCGCCGGCAAGCCGACGCTGGCCGGTTCGGCCGACCCGGCGTTCCGCGGCGACGCCTCGCGGCACAACCCCGAGGATCTGCTCGTGGCCTCGCTGTCGGCCTGCCACATGCTCTGGTACCTGCATCTGGCCGCCGAGGCCGGCGTGGTGGTGCGCGGCTACGTCGACGAGGCCGGCGGCACGATGCTGACCGACGCCGGCGGCGGCCAGTTCCGCGAGGTGGTGCTGCATCCGGTCGTCACGATTTCCGCCGGTGATCCGGCGGCCGCGCAGGCGCTGCACCATGCCGCGCACGCGGCCTGTTTCATCGCCCGTTCGGTCAACTTCCCGGTGCGCTGCGAGCCGCGCGTCGTGGTTGTCGAGTAGGTTCCCTTTTCTACCTTCCCCCCAGGATCTTCGTCATGAGCAGCAAAGATATCGTTCTCGCCTTCTCCGGCGGCCTCGACACCAGCTTCTGCATTCCGTATCTGCAGGCGCAGGGCTATGCGGTGCACACCGTGTTCGCCGATACCGGCGGCGTGGATGCGGAGGAACGCGACTTCATCGAGAAGCGCGCCGCCGAGCTGGGCGCGGCCAGCCATGTCACCGTCGATGGCGGTCCGGCCATCTGGCAGGGCTTCGTCAAGCCGTTCGTGTGGGCCGGCGAGGGCTACCAGGGCCAGTACCCGTTGCTGGTGTCCGACCGTTACCTGATCGTCGATGCCGCGCTCAAGCGCGCCGGGGAACTGGGCACGCGCAGCATCGCCCACGGCTGCACCGGCATGGGCAACGACCAGGTGCGCTTCGATCTGGCGGTCAAGGCGCTGGGCGACTACCAGATCGTGGCGCCGATCCGCGAGATCCAGAAGGAGCACACCCAGACCCGCGCCTACGAGCAGAAGTATCTGGAAGAGCGCGGCTTCGGCGTGCGCGCCAAGCAGCAGGCCTACACCATCAACGAGAACCTGCTCGGGCTGACCATGTCCGGCGGCGAGATCGACCGTTGGGAAGCGCCGGGTGAAGGTGCGCGTGGCTGGTGCGCGCCGCGCAGCGAGTGGCCGGTCGAAGCGCTGACCGTCACCCTGACGTTCGTCGAAGGCGAGGCGGTCGCGCTCAACGGCAAGACGCTGCCCGGCGAGCAGATCCTGGCCCAGCTCAACAAGCTGTTTGCACCCTACGGCGTGGGCCGTGGCGTGTATACCGGCGACACCGTGATCGGTTTGAAGGGCCGCATCGTCTTCGAAGCACCGGGTCTGATCTCGCTGCTGACCGCGCACCGCGCGCTGGAAGATGCGGTGCTGACCAAGCAGCAGAACCGCTTCAAGCCGGATGTGGCGCGCAAGTGGGTGGAGCTGGTGTACGAAGGCTTCTATCACGATCCGCTCAAGACCGACATCGAGGCGTTTTTGAAGTCGTCGCAGTCCAAGGTCAACGGCGAGGTCACGCTGGAAACCCGCGGTGGCCGCGTCGATGCGGTGGCGGTGCGTTCGCCGCATCTGCTCAACACCAAGGGCGCGACCTACGCGCAGTCGGCCGACTGGGGCGTGGAAGAGGCGGAAGGCTTCATCAAGCTGTTCGGGATGAGCTCGACGCTGTACGCCCAGGTGAATCGCTGAGGCGACCGCTCCGCAGGCAGCCGGCATCTTGCTTCTCCCGCGTGCGGGAGAAGCTGGCGCATCGCGCCGGATGAGGGCGACCTGCCGCATGCCCCCATCCGCCCTGTCGGGCACCTTCCCCCGCAGGCGGGGGATGGGCCAGAGGGGCGTTAGAAAGACCGACCACCCTCTGGCCGACGCAATCAAGACGCGATCAATGACCACACTGCTCGACAACACACTGACGCATCTGCAAAAGCTGGTGTCCTTCGACACCCGCAACCCGCCGCGGGCGATCGCTGCCGAGGGCGGCATCTTCGATTATCTGCGCGCGCAGCTGCCCGGGTTCCAGGTCGAGGTGATCGACCACGGTGCGGGTGCGGTGAGCCTGTATGCGGTGCGCGGTGCGCCCAAGTACCTGTTCAACGTGCATCTGGATACGGTGCCGGATTCGCCGCACTGGAGTGCCGATCCGCACGTGATGCGGCGTACCGACGATCGCGTGATCGGTCTGGGCGTCTGCGACATCAAGGGGGCGGCAGCGGCGCTGGTGGCGGCGGCCAATGCCGGGCAGGGCGATGCGGCATTCCTGTTTTCCTCCGACGAGGAAGCCAACGACCCGCGCTGCA
The DNA here is from genome assembly GCF_903989465.1 of Xanthomonas sp. CPBF 426. Taxonomy (NCBI): domain Bacteria; kingdom Pseudomonadati; phylum Pseudomonadota; class Gammaproteobacteria; order Lysobacterales; family Lysobacteraceae; genus Xanthomonas; species Xanthomonas sp. CPBF 426. Next base: position 2,636,398 of record NZ_LR861805.1, on the reverse strand, counting down.
TCGCCGCGTTCCTGGCGCGCGGCGTGCCGTATGAGGCGGTGCTGGTCGCCGAGCCGACCATGAGCGAGGCGGTGCTGGCGCATCGCGGGATCAGCTCGGTGCTGATGCGCTTTGCCGGGCGTGCCGGGCATGCGTCGGGCAAGCAGGATCCATCCGCCAGTGCGCTGCACCAGGCGATGCGCTGGGGCGGCAGGGCACTGGAGCATATCGAGTCGCTGGCGCATGCGCGCTTCGGCGGCCTGACCGGCCTGCGTTTCAACATCGGCCGCGTCGAGGGTGGCATCAAGGCCAACATGATCGCCCCGGCAGCCGAGCTGCGTTTCGGCTTTCGTCCGCTGCCGTCGATGGACGTGGACGGCTTGCTGGCCACGTTTGCTGGCTTCGCCGATCCTGCGGCAGCGCAGTTCGAAGAAACCTTTCGCGGGCCGAGCCTGCCGTCGGGTGACATCGCGCGTGCAGAAGAGCGCCGCCTGGCCGCACGCGATGTCGCCGATGCGCTGGACCTGCCGATCGGCAATGCAGTGGATTTCTGGACCGAGGCCTCGCTGTTCTCGGCCGGTGGCTATACCGCACTGGTGTACGGACCGGGCGACATCGCCCAGGCGCACACCGCCGACGAGTTCGTGACGCTTGCGCAGTTGCAGCGTTACGCCGAGTCGGTCCATCGCATCATCAACGGCTGCAACTGAAGCCGCGTTCCGCGCCTGGCGCGGCCATTCCTCTCTTCGATCACGGCAATGTCCCTCTCCGCACAGCCCCACAAACAGACCCGTCAGACCATCGTGCGCCTGCTTTCGAGCATGGCCAGCGCCAAGGAAATCAGCCAGTACCTCAAGCGTTTCTCGCAGCTGGATGCCAAACGCTTTGCGGTGGTCAAGGTGGGCGGCGCGGTGCTGCGCGACGACCTGGACGCGCTGACCTCCTCGCTGTCGTTCCTGCAGGAAGTGGGCCTGACCCCGATCGTGCTGCATGGCGCCGGCCCGCAGCTGGATGCGGAGCTGTCTGCAGCGGGCATCGAAAAACAGACCGTCAACGGCTTGCGGGTGACTTCGCCGGAAGCGCTGGCGATCGTGCGCAAGGTGTTCCAGGCCTCCAACCTCAAGCTGGTCGAAGCGCTGCAGCAGAATGGCGCGCGTGCGACCTCGATCACCGGCGGCGTGTTCGAAGCGCAGTATCTGGATCGCGACACCTATGGCCTGGTCGGCGAGGTCAAGGCGGTGAACCTGGCGCCGATCGAAGCCAGCCTGCAGGCCGGCTCGATTCCGGTCATCACCAGCCTGGGCGAGACGCCGAGCGGGCAGATCCTTAACATCAACGCGGATTTTGCCGCCAATGAACTGGTGCAGGAGCTGCAGCCATACAAGATCATCTTCCTCACCGGCACCGGCGGTCTGCTGGATGCCGATGGCAAGGTGATCGATTCGATCAACCTGTCCACCGAGTTCGATCACCTGATGCAGCAGCCGTGGATCAACGGCGGGATGCGGGTCAAGATCGAACAGATCAAGGACCTGCTCGATCGCCTGCCGCTGGAATCGTCGGTATCGATCACCCGGCCGGCGGATCTGGCCAAGGAGCTGTTCACGCACAAGGGCTCGGGCACGCTGGTGCGGCGCGGCGAGCGCGTGTTGCGCGCGACCTCCTGGGACGAACTGGACCTGCCACGGCTCAAGACCCTGATCGAATCCAGCTTCGGCCGCACGCTGGTGCCCGAGTACTTCAGCAACACCAGGTTGCTGCGTGCCTATGTCAGCGAGAACTATCGCGCGGCGGTGATCCTCACCGATGAGGGCATGCTGGGTGCAAGTGCGTTGATCTACCTGGACAAGTTCGCGGTGCTCGACGATGCGCAGGGCGAAGGCCTGGGCCGTGCGGTGTGGAACGTGATGCGCGAGGAGACTCCGCAGCTGTTCTGGCGCTCGCGGCACAACAACCAGGTCAACATCTTCTACTACGCCGAGTCCGACGGCTGCATCAAGCAGGAGAAGTGGAAGGTGTTCTGGTACGGGCTGGAGAGCTTCGAGCAGATCCAGCATTGCGTGGCGCATTGCGCGACGCGCCAGCCGACGCTGCTGGGCTGAGTACGATGGCGCCCGTCGCATTGCCATCGCTTTGGCGCGAGCTGCCCACGTTGCGCGGGCAACACGCAACACTGGAACCATTGCAGGCTGCGCATGCCGATGGTCTGCGCGCTGCGCTGGGCGATGGGGCCTTGTCGCGGCTGTGGTACACCGGCGTGCCGGCACCGGCGCAGGTGGACGACTACGTGGGCGCGGCCTTGGATGCGCAAGCCGACGGGCGGGTGCTGCCTTACGTGGTGCGCGATGCGGCCGGCGAGGTCGTCGGCTGCACACGCTATTACGGGCTGGATGCGACAGTGCCCAAGCTGTCGATCGGCTACACCTGGTACGCGCCGCGCGTGCAGCGCAGCGGCGTCAATACCGACACCAAGCGGATGCTGCTGCAGCACGCCTTCGAGACGCTGGGCTGCCTGAGCGTGGTGTTCGAGACCAGCTGGTTCAATCACACCTCGCGCGCGGCGATTGCGCGGCTTGGTGCAAAGCAGGACGGCGTGCTGCGCAATTACACCCGTCACCCTGACGGCACACCGCGCGATACCGTGCTGTTCTCCATCATCGATACGGAATGGGCCGGGGTCAAACGCCACCTGCAGTTCCGCCTGGAAGCAAACGCATGACTGTTCAAGCAACGACCATCGGCATCGTCGGTGCCCGCGGGCATACCGGATCGGAATTGATCAAGCTGGTGGTGGCACACCCGCATCTGCAGCTGCTGTTCGTGTCCTCGCGCGAACTGGCCGGGCAGCCGGTGGCCGACCACAACGCTGCGTATCGTGGCGAATTGCGCTACGAGAGCCTGGATGCCGACGCGGTGGCCGCCAAGGCCGCCGACGTGGTGATCCTGGCATTGCCCAACGGCAAGGCCGAACCCTTCGTCGCGGCGATCGATGCGGCCAGGCCGCAGACACTGCTGATCGATCTGTCGGCCGATTACCGCTTCGATCCGGCCTGGTATTACGGGCTGCCCGAGCTGACGCGCGGCAGCTACGCCGGGCAGAAGCGCATCAGCAACCCGGGTTGCTATGCCACCGCGATGCAGCTGACGATCGCGCCCTTGCTCGACCAACTGGCCGGCCCGCCGCAGTGTTTCGGCGTGTCCGGCTATTCCGGTGCGGGCACCACGCCGTCGGACAAGAACAACCCCGAGCTGCTGGCCGATAACCTGATGCCGTATGCGCTGACCAACCACATGCATGAGCGCGAAGTCTCTGCGCAGCTCGGGGTGCCGGTGGAGTTCATGCCGCATGTGGCGCCGCATTTCCGTGGTATCACCATGACCGTCAACCTGTGGCTGCAGCAAGCGCTGACACGCGAGCAGATCCAGGCGCGCTACACGCAGCGTTACGCCGACGAGCCGCTGATCGAGATCGTCGATGAAGCGCCGTGGGTCAGCCGCATTGCCGGCAGGCATGGCGTGCAGATCGGCGGCGTGACGCTGGCGCCGGGCAACAAGCGGGTGGTGGTGGTGGCCACGCTGGACAACCTGCTCAAGGGCGCGGCGACACAGGCGATGCAGAATCTCAACCTGGCGTTGGGCTGGGACGAATTGACCGCGATTGGCTGATGATGCGAGTCCCTCGCAAGAGCCCGCACCTCCATGTGCGTTGATTTAACTGGACGACTTACTCGAGACGCTTTCCGATGACCAATCTGTTGTGGCAAAAACCCGGCGTGGCGGTGGACGCCAAGATCCAGAGTTTCCTGGCCGGCGACGACGTCATCCTGGACCGCGAGTTCTTCCTGTACGACATCGCCGCCAGCAAGGCGCATGCGCAGGGGCTGCAGCACATCGGCATCCTGTCGCTGCAGGAGCTGGGCGGGCTGAGCGAGCAACTGGATCTGCTGGCTGCCGATTTCCGCAGCGGCGCGTTCGTGCTGGACGAGCGCTACGAGGACTGCCATTCGGCGATCGAAGCGCGCCTGACCGAGCGGCTGGGCGATGCCGGTCGCAAGATCCACACCGGGCGCAGCCGTAACGACCAGATCCTGGTCGCCACCCGCCTGTGGTTGAAGGGCAAGCTGCAGCGCGTGGCCGAGCTTGGCGCGGAGATCGCCAAGGTGGCGCTGGATCGCGCGCAGGCAGAAGCCGCGTTGCCGGTGCCGGGCTATACGCATATCCAGCGCGCGGTGGTGTCTTCGGCCGGCATGTGGTGGGCAGGCTGGGCCGAGGCCTTTATCGACAATGCGGTGCGTGCGGCCGACACCCTGCGTCTGGTGGACAGCAATCCGCTCGGTACCGCGGCCGGTTACGGTGTCAACCTGCCGCTGGACCGTGCACACACCACTGCCGAGCTGGGCTTTGCACGGCTGCAGGTGTCGCCGATCTATGCGCAGCTCTCGCGTGGCAAGTACGAACTGGCCGCGCTCGAGGCGCTTGGCAGCGCAACGCTGGACCTGCGCCGGATTGCCTGGGACCTGTCGTTGTTCACCAGCGGCGAGTTCGCCTTCGTCGCGCTGCCGGCGCAGTACACCACCGGCAGCTCGATCATGCCGAACAAGCGCAACCCCGACGTGATCGAGCTGATGCGCGCCACCCACGCCAGCGTGGCCGCCGCGCGCACCGAGATCGAACAGCTGCTGTCGCTGCCGTCGGGCTATCACCGCGACCTGCAGAGCAGCAAGGGCGCCATCGTGCACGGCTTCGGGCGCGGCATGGCGGCGCTGGAACTGCTGCCGGCCCTGCTGGCCAACCTGGAATGGCGCCCGGACAAGCTGCGTGCGGCGATCGATTCGGGCATGTACGCCACCGACGTGGCGGTGGAAGCGGCCGTTGCCGGTGTGCCGTTCCGCGAGGCCTACAAGGCCGCGGCGGAATCGGCCGATACCGCCGGGCAGGGCCGCACGCCGGAAGGCAGCCTGGCCGCGCGCGTCTCGCCAGGCGCCGCCGCGGACCTGCAGCTGGACGTGCTGCGTGCCCGCTGGGAGGCGCTGGTCTGATGGCCGTGATCAGTACCGACAGCGCAGAACATTATCCCTGGGGCGAGGCCAGCGATGGCTGGCACCTGCTGCGCGACCCCAACCTGAGCGTGCTGGAAGAACGCATGCCGCCGGGCGCTGCCGAACTGCGCCATCGGCACAGCCGCGCACGGCATTTCTTCTATGTGCTGGCCGGCGAGGTGATGCTGCAGCTGGACGGCGAGCAGCATGTGCTGCGCGCGGGTCAGGGCCTGCATGTGCCGCCCGGTTCCACCCACCAGATGCACAACCTGTCCGAGAGGGAAGCGCGCTTTCTGGTGATTTCCACGCCGTTCGGCCGTAGCGAAGCAGCACCCGACAAGGAGGCCGGCTGATGGCGACGCGCTATCTGGTATTGGCGATGCGCAAGCCGGATTTCCCGGCCGATGTGGTGCAGCCGCATCGTGCATTTCTCGACACGCTTCGCGCGGCCGGGCAGCTGGAGCTGACCGGCGGCTTCAGCGATGGCAGTGGTGGCGCCTACGTGCTGGTCAACGTGGACAGCCTGCAGCAGGCGCAGCAGATCGTGGCACGTGATCCGCTGGTACTGCGCGATGCCTCCACGCTGACCGTCCATGAGTGGAACACGCACTGAGCAGATCGTCGCCATGAGCACGCCCATCGCCACTGCTGCGTCGTTTACCGAGCAGGCGCTGCCGCCGTGGCGACGCGCAGTGCTCAAGGTCGGCAGCAGCCTGCTGGCCGCCGATGGCGGTGGCTTGTCGCCACGATTCGCATTGGGCCTGGCGCAATTCGTGTCGGCCAATCTGGCGGCCGGGCGCGAGCTGGTGATCGTGTCGTCGGGCGCGGTGGCAGCCGGCCGCGCGATCCTGCCGAAGGCTGCCGAGGCCGGTGCGCCGATCGCCGCGCGCCAGGCGCTGGCTGCGCTCGGGCAGGCGCAGTTGATCGCGCTCTGGCAGCGCTTTTTCGAGCGCCCGGTGGCGCAGGTGTTGCTCACCCACGACGACCTGCGTAACCGCCGCCGCTATCTCAATGCACGCGCCACCCTGGGCGAGTTGTTGCGGCTGGGCGCGTTGCCGGTGATCAACGAAAACGACACCGTGTCGGTGGACGAGCTCAAGCTGGGCGACAACGACAACCTGGCCGCGATCGTCGCCGCCCTGGTCGATGCCGATGCCTTGTTCATCGCCACCGATATCGACGGGCTGTACAGCGCCGACCCGCGCAGCAATCCGCTGGCGCGGCCGCTCGACGAGGTGCCCGAGCTCACTGCCGAGGTGCTGGCGATGGCCGGCGGCAGCGGCAGCAGCGTGGGCACCGGCGGCATGCGCACCAAGCTGGAGGCCGCTGCCAAGGCCGGTGCGGCCGGCATCGAAACCTATCTGTTCAACGGCCGCAATGGCGATGTGGTGCGCGCCCTGGCGCAGGATCGCCTGCATGGCACGCGGATCCATGCCGCGCGCACGCGCATTGCCGCCCGCAAGTACTGGCTGCGCCACGCACCGGTGGAGGCGGGCGCGATCCTGATCGATGCCGGTGCCGCCGCCGCGCTGACCGACAAGGGCGCCTCGCTGCTGCCGGGCGGGGTGGCCAGTGCGCACGGCGACTTCCGGCGTGGCGACATGGTGGAGATCCGCCTGCGCGACGACGCCGGCGAGCGCTGCCTGGCACGCGGCGTCAGCCAGTATTCGGCCGTGGATATCCGCCGCATCGCGCGCCGCCACTCGCGCGAGATCGATAGCGTGCTCGGGTATAGCTATGGCGAGAACGTGGTGCATCGCGATGATCTGGTGCTTTTGTAGCGGGGAATCGGGAATCGGGAATCGCAAGAGCGTTTCCAGCCAACTTTCCCGCTGCCGATTCTGTCGCAGTAAAGTGATGGCGCGTGCTTTTACCATTCCTGATTCCCCACTCCCGATTCCACAATGACCATCAAATCCCTCGCCCTGCAATGCCGTGATGCGGCGCAAGTACTGTCGCAACTTTCCGCGCAGGCCAAGCAGGCCTTGTTGGAGGCGATGGCTGCCGCGCTGGAAGCTGATGCCGCATCGATCCTTGCCGCCAACGCGCGCGATCTTGAAGCCGCCCGCGCCAAGGGCACCGGCACGGCCATGCTCGACCGGCTGGCGCTGGACGACAGGCGCCTGGCCGGCATCGCCGCGGCCTTGCGCGAGGTTGCGCAATTGCCCGATCCGGTTGGGCAGGTCACGCGCGAGGATGTTCGCCCCAATGGCATCGTCGTGCAGAAGGTGCGCGTGCCGCTGGGGGTGATCGCGATGATCTACGAAGCACGCCCGAATGTGACTGCCGATGCGGCCGCGCTGTGCATCAAGGCCGGCAACGGCGTGATCCTGCGGGGCGGTTCGGAAGCGATCCACTCCAATACCGCGATTGCGCGCGCCCTGCAGCGCGCCTTGCGCGAGGCCGGCGTGCCGGAAGCGGCGCTGACGCTGGTCGAGGATCTACGCCGCGAGACCATGCTGGAGCTGCTGCAACTCAGCGATATCGTCGATCTGGCGATTCCGCGTGGTGGCGAAGGACTGATCCGCTTCGTCGCCGAGTATGCGCGCGTGCCGGTGATCAAGCATTACAAGGGCGTATGCCATCTGTTCGTGGATGCGTCGGCGGACGTGGATCTGGCCGTGCGCTTGCTGGTCGATGGCAAGGCCAGCCGGCCATCGGCCTGCAATGCGCTGGAGACCTTGCTGGTGCATGCCGACATCGCCGCGCGTTTCCTGCCGGCGGCCGCGCAGGCCCTGCGCGACCGTAACGTGGAGGTGCGTGGCGATGCGGCAACGCGCGCACTGTTGCCGGATATTGGCGCCGCCAGCGACGAGGATTACGCCGCCGAATTCCTCGACCTGATCCTGGCCATCCGCGTGGTGCCGGATCTGGACACCGCGCTGGCGCATATCCGCCAGTACGGCTCGGACCACACCGAGGTGATCGCCACGCGGGACGCCGCCAATGCCGAGCAGTTCGTGCAGTCGCTGCGCTCGGCCGTGGTGATGGTCAATGCGTCCTCGCGCTTCTCCGACGGCGGCGAGCTCGGCCTGGGTGCGGAGATCGGCATCTCCACCACGCGCCTGCATTCCTACGGCCCGATGGGCCTGGAAGCGCTCACCGTGGAGCGCTTCGTGGTGCGTGGCGAAGGCCAGGTACGCCATTGAAGTGGCATGCGTTGCCGGCTCAGTCCTGTGGCGCTGTGCATTGCAGCGCCACTGGCCGACATCGACTCGATCACGTGGCCCGCTTTTCTCCTCCAAGCACCGTGCTCATCCATTCATCGCTTGTTGGGGGAACGAAGCCAGTTCCTGACAGCCACACCTGTTTCCCGGCGCGGTCCCACTTTTCCATCTTTTCTTTGAATTCGGCGGGATAGTCGTTTGCCCTGCAGGCGATATTGCACCAGGGGTCGCAGACATAGATGTCCGCGTCCCAATCTGTCATGTCCGAAGGCAAGGTGCCTGCGCGCGGCACTGGGCCGACGATCGCGGCGGTGTGCGCTGTTCCATTGAAGAAAGCAAGGCGTGCGATCTGGTTGTGATCTTGCTGCAAATAGTGGACGGCCAGGGTAGCCAGCTCACCGCAGTTGTGCGCGTTCCCATCCATGGCCGCCGACACCACGTCCTCTTCCAGGTTATCCACCTGCTGTCGCATCCGGGCGATCTCTGCAGTCGCATTGTGGATTCGAACGGCCTCCTCAAAGCCAGCGTTTCTCTTTTTGTTGCTCGATTTCAAGCGGGGCGCCTTGTAGTACTCGGCCCTGACGGACTGCATGACCTCGCTGACAGCCCTAAGGCTCGGCGAGAGGGAGCGCTGTCTTGAAGACGATCTGCTCGCACTCCTGCGATGGCTCGCGCTGCTCAGTCCTGCCAGCACGCCACCTGTGTGGGCGGGGCTGTTGACACGCTGCGAAGTGCTGCCCGCTGGCGGCTGCTGGGCCGGAGAACTTTCGGTATATGTGAATCTTCCCGACTGGACACGATCGACGGAACCGCAAATACCCATGGATGAGCACCTGATTGGTAAAGGCCGCTCCATCATGTGCGGGAACATTCCTTTCGAAAAATGGAAGCGCGAAGCGATCGACTTGCGTGCGAATCGTGGATATCAGCATCGCCTCCAGCACGCGATGCGCGAGCAATGGAAAATAATTCGCTGCTGATCGTTGGGTGTGATCGCGCGCGACTTGGCGGCAGTGATGCGCTGGTCATTGTTCTCGCCAGGCCTTCGCGGCCGCCAGCTGAGCGATACATGGACTCCGTTGGTTCAGATGCCGGGGCCGCGCCTTGCGGTTGGCCCGCGTGTTCCCATCCCGCCAACCACGACCTTTGACACTCCCCCGGCAGGCCGCGTCCTGCCTACAGTCGAGGACTGCCCCCGCACGTTCCGGAGTCGTCGATGCGCCGTTTTGCCGCCTGCCTGCTCGCCACCGCCATTGCCGCCGCCACCGGCGGCGCGCTGGCGCAAACCTCGCCGATGACGCCGGACATCACCGGCAAGCCGTTCGTGGCCAGCGACGCCGCCAACGACTACATCAAGCGCGAGGTCATGATCCCGATGCGCGACGGGGTCAAGCTGCATACGGTGATCGTGCTGCCCAAGGGCGCACGCAACGCACCGATGGTGCTGACGCGCACCCCGTACAACGCCAGCGGGCGCACCGAGCGCATGGCCTCGCCGCATATGAAGGACCTGCTCGCACAGGGCGATGACGTGTTCGTGGAAGGCGGCTATATCCGCGTGATCCAGGACGTGCGCGGCAAGTACGGCTCGGAAGGCGATTACGTGATGACCCGGCCGCTGCGCGGTGCGCTCAATCCCAGCGAGGTGGACCATGCCACCGATGCCTGGGACACCATCGACTGGCTGGTGAAGAACGTGAAGGAGTCCAACGGCAAGGTCGGCATGATCGGCTCGTCCTACGAAGGTTTCACCGTGGTGATGGCGTTGACCAACCCGCATCCGGCGCTCAAGGTCGCAGTGCCGGAAAGCCCGATGATCGACGGCTGGATGGGCGACGACTGGTTCAACTATGGTGCGTTCCGCCAGGTCAACTTCGACTATTTCACCGGCCAGCTCACCCAGCGCGGCAAGGGCATCGGCATCGCGCGCCAGGGCCATGACGACTACAGCAACCTGCTGCGTGCCGGCTCGGCGGGGGATTTCGCCAAGGCCGCCGGCCTGGAGCAGCTGCCGTGGTGGCACAAGCTCACCGAACACGCCGCCTACGACACGTTCTGGCAGGAGCAGGCGCTGGACAAGGTGATGGCGCGCACGCCGCTCAAGGTGCCGACCATGTGGCTGCAGGGGCTGTGGGACCAGGAGGACATGTGGGGCGCGATCCATAGCTACGCGGCGATGGAGCCGCGCGACAAGGGCAATACGCTCAACTACCTGGTGATGGGCCCGTGGCGGCACAGCCAGGTCAACTACGACGGCAGCGCGCTGGGCGCATTGAATTTCGACGGCGATACCGCGCGCCAGTTCCGTCACGACGTGCTGCGCCCGTTCTTCGACCAATACCTGGTCGATGGCGCGCCCAAGGCGAGCACGCCGCCGGTGTTCATCTACAACACCGGAGAGAATCACTGGGACCGTCTGCAGGCCTGGCCGCGCAGCTGCGCCAAGGGCTGTGCCGCGGCCAGCAAACCGCTGTACCTGCAGGCCGGCGGCAAGCTGTCGTTCCAGCGGCCGGCGGCGGGGCAGCCGGGCTTCGAGGAGTACGTGGCCGACCCGGCCAAGCCGGTGCCGTTCGTGCCGCGCCCGGTGGACTTCGGCGATCGCAGCATGTGGACCACCTGGCTGGTGCAGGACCAGCGCTTCGTCGACGGCCGCCCGGACGTGCTGACCTTCGTCACCGAGCCGCTGACCGAACCCCTGCAGATCGCCGGCGCACCGGAAGTGCACCTGCAGGCCTCCACCAGCGGCAGCGACAGCGACTGGGTGGTGAAACTGATCGATGTCTATCCGGACGAGATGGCGTCCAGTCCGAAGATGGGCGGTTACGAATTGCCGGTGTCGCTGGCGATCTTCCGCGGCCGCTATCGCGAGAGTTTCAGCACGCCCAAGCCGCTGGCGTCCAATCAGCCGCTGGCGTTCCAGTTCGGCCTGCCGACTGCCAACCACACCTTCCAGCCGGGGCACCGGGTGATGGTGCAGGTGCAGTCCAGCCTGTTTCCGCTGTACGACCGCAACCCGCAGACCTACGTGGACAACATCTTCTTCGCCAGGCCCGGCGATTATCAAAAGGCCACCCAGCGCGTCTACGTGACTCCGGAGCAGCCCAGCTACATCAGTCTGCCGGTACGTTGACCACGCCGGCGCCGCGCGGCGCCGGTGCCCAGACGTCTTCCAGCAGCTGCGGGCGGCAGGCCACCCAGGCTGCCGCCAGTTGCAGCAGGATGCAGATCACCAGGAAGGCGAATGGCGAGGTCCAGCCGCCGTGGTGGGCGTGCAGCCAGCCGAACAGGAACGGTCCCAGGCAGCTCATCGCATAGCCCATGCCCTGCGAAAACCCGGACAGGGCGGCCGAGCCGGCCGCGGTGCGGCTACGCTGGTTGACCAGCACCAATGCCAGCGGAAACGTGCTCGGCCCCAGGCCGAGCAGGGTCACCCACAGGATCGGCGCGGCCAATGGCGCCCACCACAGCCCGGCGAACGCGACCAGATGGCAGGCCGCGCACAGCAGCACGATCGGAAACGGGTTGCGCATGCGCACTGCCAGCGCCGGCATGGTCAAGGCACCGACCATGCCCAGTGCGGCGAACAACGCCACCATGGTGCCGCCGAACGCGGGCGAGGCGCCGGCTTCGCGCAGCAGGGTCGGCAACCAGGTGAACATCGAATAGGTGACCAGCGAGGTCATGCCGAAGGTCACCGCCATGCTCCAGCCCAGGGCGGTGCGTGCCACGCGGCCCTCGGCTTCGGGCGTGGGCGTGACCGGTGCCGGTCCGGTCGCGCGGAGACGGCGGTGGTTGGTGTGCACCATGGCCCAGGCCACCAGTGCCAGCAGCGCCGGCAACACCCACACCACCATCGAGCTGCGCCAGCCCAGCGCATCGGCCACCGGTACCGCCAGCAGTGCCGGCAGCAGGGTGCCGACCTGCAGCACGGTGATGTAGAGCGTGCTGACGCCGCCGACGCGATCGCCGAAATAGCGCTTCACCAGCGGCGGCAGCACCACGTTGCCCATGCCCATGCCGGCCAGCGCCACCAGCGATCCGATGAACAGTCCGGTGGTCTGCGGCAACAGCGGGCGCAACACCAGGCCGAGGGTGGCCAATGCCATCGACAGCAGCGCCGTGCGCAGCAGGCCGAAGCGGCGCAGCAACGCCGGCGTGGCGACCCCGGTGAGCGCGAATGCCGCGGTCGGCAACATGCCGAGCGCGCCCATGGTGGGCGCGCCGAATGCGTACTCGTCGGCAATGCGTTCCAGCAGCGGCGTCAACGAGGTCACCGCGGTCCGCAGATTGAACGCGGACAACAAAATGGCAGCCAGCACCAGGCCGCGACCACGCAACCGGGCGGACGGGGAGGCAGCGGCAATGACAACAGACATGACAGACCATCCGCACTGCGCACCTGCATGCGCCAGCGCCTGAAAACACAAAACCGGCACGAGGCCGGTTTTGTGTTTTGAAACTGGTCGGGGAGACAGGATTCGAACCTGCGACCTCTACGTCCCGAACGTAGCGCTCTACCAGACTGAGCTACACCCCGAAGGAGCCGCGTATGTTACATAGGGAATGCCAGATCGGCAAGCATCTATCGAAAATATTTTTTACCGATGCGGCTGGCCACGCTCGGGCTCGCGTGCTTCGAACCACATGCCGTTGAGCACCGCAGCCAGTGCGGCCAGACCGGTGCCGAGGATCCAGGCGAAATACCACATTGTCATTCTCCTTGAGTCGTTGAAATGCGTGAGACGTTGAAATACGTGAGACGTTGAAGGCCCGCCGCGGGCGCCATGTGCGCAGCAGCGCAGCGGGGCTTGCTCAGTAGGCGTTTGGATTGGCCGACAGTTCGTCGGCGGTGACCTTGCCCTTGAGCACGCGATAGACCCAGCTCGTATAGGCCAGCACGATCGGCATGAACAGCGTGGTCGCCAGCAGCATGATCCACAGCGTCAGGCGGCTGCTGGAGGCATCCCACAGCGTCAGGCTTGCGCTCGGTGCGGTGGACGAGGGCAGCAGGAACGGGAACAACGCAAAGCCGACGGTGAAGACGATGCCGACGATGGCGCAACCCGACGCGATGAATGCCAGGCCGCCGCGACGTACGCGCAACAGCAGCGCATTCATCGCAAGCCCGATCAGGCCGACCAGCGGTGCGATCAAGGTGGCCGGCATGCTGCTGTAGTTGTGCAGCCAGCCGCCGGCCGCGGTGAGTGCGGCGGTCTTGGCCAGTGGATTGGTCGGCGCATCGGTGGCCAGCACAGAGGCCACTGCATACCCCGGCAGACCCAGCGCCACCCACGCACCGGCGGCCGCAAACAACGCCACCGCGCCGAGCGCGGCGATGCTGCCGAAACGCGCGGCGCGCGCGGCGACCGGTCCGTCGGTCTTGAGCACCAGCATCGCTGCGCCGTGCGCCATCAGCATGGCCACGCTGAGCAGGCCGGCGAGCAGCGCGAACGGTGTCAGCAGTCCGAACAGGTTGCCGGTGTAGAAGATGCGCATGCTGTCGTCGAAGTGGAACGGCACACCGAGCAGCACGTTGCCGACCGCCACGCCCATGATCAGCGCCGGAATGCAGCCGCCGACGAACAACGCCCAGTCCCAGTTGTTGCGCCAGCGCTGATCGACCAGCTTGCCGCGGAACTTGAAGCCGACCGGGCGCAGGATCAGTGCGAACAGGATCAGGAACATCGCCAGGTAGAACCCGGAAAAACTCACCGCATACAGCGGCGGGAATGCGGCGAAGATCGCGCCGCCGCCCAGGATCAGCCACACCTGGTTGCCTTCCCAGACCGGGCCGATGGTGTTGATCACCAGCCGCCGTTCGGCATCGTTGCGGGCAACCAGCGGCAGCAAGGTGCTGACGCCCAGGTCGAAGCCGCCCATCACCGCGTAGCCGGACAGCAATACGCCAAGCAACAGCCACCAGATCACGCGCAGTGTGGTGTAGTCGAGCAAGATGAAATCCATGGTGTCTCTCCTGGCTTACGGTGCGCCGCCGGCCAGCGCGCCGGTGCTCAGTGGGGCGTTGGGTGAGGACGCGTGGGGCGAGTCGTTGTGCGGTGCCGGGGTGCGGTGCGTCGGCGGGAACAGCGCATCCGGGCCCTTGCGGATCGTCTTCAGCGACAGCTTGATCGCGATCACCAGCAGCGTGGTGTACAGCGCGGTGAAGCCGACCAGGGTCAACACGATCTCGTACAGGTCCAGTCCCGAGGCGGCATAGAAGGTCGGCAATACGCCTTCCACCGCCCACGGCTGGCGGCCGTATTCGGCCACGAACCAGCCGCACTCGATCGCGATCCACGGCAGCGGCAAGGTCCACAGCGCCACCGTCAGGAACCAGCGTTTGTCCTGGAAGTTGTGCTTGCAGGCGAACCAGAACGCGATGGCGAAGAACGCAATCAGGTAGATGCCGATGGCGGCCATGATGCGGAAGGTCCAGAACAACGGCAGTACCCGCGGCACCGTGTCCATGGCGGCCTGGGCGATCTGCTGCGGCGTGGCATTGCCGATGTCGTCGCGATAGCGCTTGAGCAGCAGGCCGTGGCCCAGATCCTGCCAATGCGCATTGAAGACCTGGCGTGCCTGGGCATCGTCCTTGTTGGCACGGATGCGCTCCAGTGCGCCGTAGGCGATCTGGCCCCCGCGGATACGGTGTTCGGCACGGCCGACCAGTTCCAGGATGCCGGGGATCGGCTGGTCCAGCGAACGTGTGGCGATCAACCCCATCAGATACGGAATCTTGATCGCGTAGTCGTTGCGATGGGTCTGCTGGTTGGGAATGCCGAACGCGGTGAAGTCGGCCGGCGCGGCTTCGGTCTCCCACATGGCCTCGATCGCGGCCAGCTTCATCTTCTGATGTTCGTTGGCGGCATAGCCGCTCTCATCGCCGAGCACCACCACCGACAGCGACGACAACAGGCCGAACGCGGCAGCCACCGCGAACGAACGTCGTGCCATCTCCACATGCTTGCCGCGCAGCAGGTAGAACGCGCTGATGGACATCACGAACACCGCACCTAGCACGTAGCCGGCGCTGACGGTGTGCACGAACTTGGCCTGCGCCACCGGGTTGAACAGCACCGCCATGAAATCGACCACTTCCATGCGCATGGTGTCCGGGTTGAACACTGCGCCGGTCGGGTTCTGCATCCAGCCGTTGGCGATCAGGATCCACAACGCGGAGAAGTTGCTGCCGAGTGCCACCAGCCAGGTGGTGGCCAGATGCTGCACCTTGCTCAGCCGGTTCCAGCCGAGAAAGAACAGGCCCAGGAAGGTCGCTTCCAGGAAGAACGCCATCAGGCCCTCGATCGCCAGCGGTGCGCCGAAGATGTCGCCGACGTAATGGCTGTAGTACGACCAGTTCATGCCGAACTCGAACTCCATCACGATGCCGGTACCCACGCCCATGGCGAAGTTGATGCCGAACAGCACGCCCCAGAACATGGTCATGCGCCGCCAGATCTCCTTGCCGGTCATCACATAGACGCTCTCCATGATGCCGAGCAGGAACGACAGGCCCATGGTCAGCGGCGGAAAGATGAAGTGGTACATCGCGGTGACTGCGAACTGCAGCCGCGACAGTTCAACAACTGTCGAGTCGATCATGGCGGGTGGGCCTGGTTGGGTGTCGATGAAGGAATGCAGCCGATCATCTGCGCTTGCCGCGACATGCGCGTTGATCCAGATCAATGCCGCGGCGGACGGGTGCGGCACAATGCGCAGCCCGGAGCGGGAGGTGGCGCCTTACAATCGCCTGCAACACGATGTCTTCCCAGAGAGCGATGTGAGCCAGCCCAGCGTGCGAGCCAGCGAAACGCCAGCCCAGCGCCGCCAACGCGGCCGGTGGCTGGATGCACTGGCAGCCCCGGCCACGCGTGCGCGGCGCCTGGCCGGCGTGGCGGTGGCGGTGTCCGGCGTGCTGCTGCTGGCGCAGGCGGCGGCGATCGCCTGGTTGCTGCAGGCCGTGCTGGTGCAGCATCTGGCGCTGACGCAGCTGCGCGACGTGGGCGCGGGACTGGTCTGTGCGCTGGTGGGGCGGGCGATGCTCAATGCCTGGGCGCAGTCGCTGACCGGCGAGGTGGCCGATGTGGCCAAGCGCGAGCTGCGCGCCCGCATCGCGCGGCGCCTGGTGCAGCACGGGCCGGTGTGGTTGCGCCGGCAACGCAGCGGCGAACTGGGCGAGCTGAGCCTGGCGCACACCGATGCGTTGGAGGGCTACTTCGTCGGCTACCAGCTCGCGCGCACCGAAATGACGCTGGTGCCGCCGCTGATCCTGCTCGCGGTGTTCTCGGTCGATTGGGTGGTGGGCCTGGTGTTGCTGCTGACCGCGCCGCTGATTCCGTTTTTCATGATGCTGGTGGGCTGGGGCGCCGAAGCCGCCGGGCGCGAGCAGTTGGGCGAACTGGCACGCATGGGCGGGCACTTCGCCGATCGCCTCAAAGGCTTGGGCTTGCTGCGCGTGTATGGCCGCGGCGACGCCGAGTTGAGCGGCATTGCCGCCGCGGCAGAAGGCGTGCGCGAGCGCTCGCTCAAGGTGCTGCGCATCGCCTTCCTGTCGTCCACGGTGCTGGAGTTCTTCGCCTCGGTGAGCGTGGCGATCGTGGCGCTGTACTTCGGCCTGACCTATCTGGGCATGTTGAATCTGCACGGCTTGCCGACGCTGGGCGCGGGCATGTTCTGCCTGCTGCTGGCGCCGGAATTCTTTGCGCCATTGCGGCGGCTGGCCGCGCATTACCACGACCGCGCCAATGCCTTGGCGGCGGTGGCCGAAGCCGAGCGTCTGCTGGAAGGATTCGAGCCACCGTCGGCAACGGTGCGGGTGCCGGTGCCCCCGTTGCGCGTGATGGAACCTGCCCAAGCGCAGGCCCCGTTGCTGCAGGCGCATGATCTTGCGCTGCGGCCGCCGGGCGCGCCACACAGCGTGGTCGCGCATTTTTCGCTGACCTTGCAGCCTGGCCAGCGCGTGGCGGTGATCGGTGCCAGCGGTAGCGGCAAGAGCACCTTGCTCGAGGGGCTGGCCGGCTGGCTTGCGCCGGAGGCAGGCAGCGTGGTGCTGCGTCCGGATGCCCGCATCGGCTATGCCACGCAGCGGCCGTACCTGTTTCACGGCAGCATCGCCGACAACCTGCGCCTGGCCGACCCACAGGCCGGCGCGGCGCGCCTGCATGCGGTGGCCGATGCCGCGCAGGTGCTGCGCTTTGCTGCGCAGTTGCCTGCGGGCCTGGACACGGTGATCGGCGAACGCGGTTTCGGGCTGTCCGGCGGCGAGGCGCGACGCGTGGCCCTGGCACGGCTGTTGCTGCGTGAGCCGGACCTGTTGCTGCTGGACGAACCCACCGCCTTTCTCGACCCGGACACCGAAGCGGAGTTGCTGCGCACGCTGGGTGTGTTCGCACGCGGCCGCGCGGTGGTGGTGGCCACGCACAGCGCTGCGGTGATGCAGTGGGCCGATACGGTGATCGACCTGCGCGGCGCCACCGTGGTATCGGAGCAGCCATGAACCCCGCACAGCCCGATCGTCTGCGCACCGTGTTTCGCCGGCATGCCTGGCGCCTGCTGCTGTCGGCCCTGCTGGTACTGGTCACCATGCTGGCCGGCGTGGGCCTGCTCGGCCTGTCCGGCAGCTTTCTGACCGCCGCTGCCCTGGCCGGTGTCGCGGGCATGGGCGCCGGTTTCAATTTCTTCTCGCCTTCGGCCGGCATCCGTGCGCTGACCTTCGCTCGCATCTTTTCGCGCTATGGCGAAAAATTGATCGGCCACGACGCCACGCTGCGCATCGCCCGCGATCTGCGCGTATGGTTCTTCCGCCGCGCGTTGCCGCTCGCGCCGGGGCGCCTGTCGGCCACGCGCACCGGCGATCTGCTGGCGCGGCTGATGTCCGACATCGGCGAGGTCGATGGCGTGAGCGTGCGCGCGCTGGCACCGTTGAGCGCATTGCTCGGCATCTGGCTTGCCGGTGTGGTTGCCGCGGCGCTGATCCACCCGCCGGCTGGCCTGTTGCTGGTGGTGCTTGGCGTGGTCATCGGTGGTGTGGTGCCGTGGCAGGTGGCGCGCGGCGGGGCGCAGCGCGAACAGCTGCGCGCCCGGCAACGCACGGCATTGCGCACGCATGCATTCGAGGGCCTGGAAGGTGCGGCCGATCTCGCCGCGGTGGATGCGCAAGGTGCCTGGCTGCATCAGGTCGATGCGGCGGCGGCGGCAGTGGTCGACGGCGATCGCCTGCAGCGCCGCCGGCTGATCGGCGGCAATCTGCTACATGCAATCTGCGGCGGTCTCGGCCTGGCCGGCATGCTGTGGCTGGCACTGGGCGCGGCCGAACGCGGATCGATTGCGGCGGGCATGGCGGCCGGGCTGGTGTTCCTGACCATGGCGCTGCTGGAAGTCTGGGCCGGCGCCGGGCTCGCCTTGCAGGCGCTGCAGAGCGCACGCGTTGCAGCCAGGCGCCTGCAGTCCATCGTCGATCAGGCGCCATCGGTGCTCGATCCCCCGCAGCCGGTGGAGGTGCCACGCAGCGGCACGCTGCAGCTGGATCAGGTCGGCTTTGCATGGCCGGGCAGCGCACGTCCGGTGCTGCAGGCGCTCGATCTGACGCTGGCGCCCGGCGAACGCATCGCCATCAGCGGCGACAGCGGCAGCGGCAAGAGCACCTTGTCCGCAGTGCTGCTGCGGCTGTGGGACCCGCAGGCCGGGCAGGTGCGCTACGCCGGTATCGACCTGCGCCACGTGGCGCAGACGCACTGGCATCGCCGCATCGCCTGGCTGCCGCAGAATGCCCCGGTGTTTGCCGGCACGGTGCGCGATAACCTGGCCATCGGCGATGCGGACGCAAGCGATGCGGCGATGTGGAGCGTGCTGGACCAGGTGCGTCTGCGCGCCTGGGCCAGCGCGCAGAACGGCCTGGACACCTGGGTCGGTGAAAACGGCGCCACGCTCTCGGCCGGCCAGGCGCGCCGGCTGGCGCTGGCGCGAGCCTTGCTGCGCGATGCAGCGATCCTGTTGCTGGACGAACCCACCGACGGCCTGGACGTGGATACCGCGCACGCCTTGCTGCTGGATCTATCGGCGGCACTGGGCGAACGCAGCCTGGTGATGATCACCCACGACAGCGTGCCCGAGGGTGTAGTGCAGCGGCGCTACCGCATGCGCGCCGGTGCACTGGAGCCGTTGGTCTAGGGGTCCTTGCACAGGCGGCTGCCATCAGCGAGGATCGGGTAACCACTTCGACAGGAATCGATGATGCAGCACATGCAAGGATGGATGAAGGCAGTGCTCTGTGCGGCTGCGTGCATGACGCAGGCCGCAGTGGCCGAGGTCTCCAAGCCTTCGGCGTTCATGACACAGGTCAGGGTCGAGGTCGGTCCCGATGGTTCCATCGTTTCGGCGCAGGCCGATCAAGGCCTGCACGAAAAAGTGCGGGAATCCATCGAGCGTCGCGTAAGCGCCTGGAGGTTCGCACCGCCAACCGAGCAAGGCAGGCCGGTCTCGGCGGTCACTTATGTGCAGGTCGCAGCATGTCTGGTGTCGAAACAGGATGCAGTCGGTCTGGCGATCGCCAATGCGGGCAATGGTCCTTACCGGCCGCCGCGTGTTGAGTTCCAGCCCAGATCGGCGCCACCTCCGGGCCTGCTGTCCGCCACGGCGTTGCAGCTGACAATTGACTACAACGTGCTGGCGAACGGGCGCGCAACGTTCGAGCAGGTGCACATCAACAGCCCGACCGACGCACGCGGAGCGCGCTGGTTGGAGGGAATGGCTGCGCAATGGGTCAAGGCGCAGCGTTTCAAACCCGAGCAGTTGAACAATGTGCCGGTGTCCACCCGCATGCAGACGAATATCACGCTGTCGGGCGGCCCGACCACTAAGCGCGATCTCGACAACCAGCGCTCGTTGGAGTTGCCGCGGCAGGCATTGTCGCGGGAATGCCTCCAGGCGCTTGGAGACACCGTAGACCAGACCGTGGTGGTGGACTCGCCGGTAAAGCTGCTGTCCAGGGGCGAGTCGTAGCCCGCTGACCAAAGCACCGCGCATGCATGCGGGCAACGCTCGGTCGCAGTGAGTGCGTGCGTTGCCTCAACCAGGCAATGTGTCCAACGCAGCCATCATCGTGGGGTGTTGCCATGCCCAACACAAGGCAGCGACGTTCACCACGACGGTGATCCAGAACCGTAGCTGGAAGGCCGCCTTGCTGGATTTGTGCCGGAACAGTTGCTGCGCCAGCAACGCGCCCGGCCAGCCGCCGAGCAGCGCGATGAGGTGCAGGGTCGCTTCCGGTGTGCGTTGCCCGCCGCGTTGGGCCGCGCGCTTGTCGCGCCAGTAGGCGAGCATCGCCACGATGCTGGTGGCCGCGTACCACAGCGCCAGCAGCATTGGCAGGCGACCTGCAAACGCCATCGCGGCCATGCCGACCAGAAACAGCAGCGCCAGCGTCTTGCGCGGCAGGCCATGCGGGTGCGACGGGCCACGCGGGTGCGACGAGCCACGCCGCCGTTGCGCAGGTCTGGAAATCAGCAAGCGTCCAGGAAGTTGCGTACCGCCGGCCCGAAGCGCGCGAAGTCGACCAGGAAGGCATCGTGGCCTTGTGGCGAATCCAGCCCGATGAAGCGTGCATCGGCACCGCCGGCGCGCAGGCCTTCGGCGATCTGTTCTTGTTGCTGCACCGGGAACAGGATGTCGGTATTGGCACCGATCGCCAGCGCACGCGCGATGCGGATCTGCGCCAGGCCGGCCAGTACCGTGGCGTCGGTCGAGGCGCCCATGTCCGGCTTGGCGGCGACAGCAGCGCCGCCAGCTTGCGTGCCATCAGAACGTGTGTCGATGGCCGGTGTGTCATCGACATACTCGGCCAGGTCGAACCAGTCCATCGAGCGGCTCAGATACAGATAGCAGTTGGGATCGAAGAAGCGCACGAAGCGGCGCGCATGGCCTTCCAGATAACTTTCGACCTGGAATTCCAGCCCGAACGGATCATCGGCAGCTTGCTCGGAATCCAGCCGCACCCGGCCAAAACGGCCGTCCCATTCCAGCGCCGAGCGATAGGTGATCACGCCAAGCTTGCGCGCCATGCGCATGCCCGATTCCGGGTAACGGGTATCGTCGTAATGGCCGCCGTTCCAGTGCGGATCCAGACGGATGGCTTCGCGCTGCAGCGAGCGGATCGCGATCGAGAACGGCAATGCCTGCGCACTGCCGGAGATATTGATATGGCTGCGCGCGATACCCGGGTGCCGCAGCAGCAACGCCAACGCGGTCATGCCGCCCATCGAATTACCGATCAGGCAGGCGAGTTGTGCGATGCCCAATGCGCGCACCACGTCGGCGGCGGCATCGGCCACATCTTCGATCGACAATTCCGGGAAGCTCAGGCGATACGGCGCGCCGGTGGCAGGGTTGATCGATGCCGGACCGGTCGAGCCCTTGCAGCTGCCCAGGGAATTGACGCAGACCACGAACCAGCGCCCGGTATCGATCGGCTTGCCTGGCCCCAGCATCGCCTCCCACCAGCCCGGCTCGGCATTGGCCTGATTTGCCGCAGCATGGGCGTTCGGCGACAGGCCGGTGACGATCAACACCGCGTTGCTGCGATCGGCTGCCAGCGTGCCCCAGGTTTCGTAGGCCACGTGCGCCTGGTGCAACACGCCGCCGCGCTTCATCGGAAACGGCGAGGGCAGCGCGTGGAACAGCGTGCCGGGAGGTATGAATTCGGTCATGCGGCAATTCTATCTGCCATGGCATGCGCCGGGGTGCAGGATGGGAATGGGGAATGGGGAATGGGGAATGGGGAGTCGGGAGTCGGGAGTCGGGAGTCGGTTTGAGGCCTTGCGCTGTGCGATGCCATTCTCCAGAGCGGCGGACCTGTGGCCTGGCTGCAAGGCCCTTGCCCGCCCACCATCGCAGGACACGCCGCAAGTACGTCCATGTAGGCTCCGGCGCGGCATCCATGCCGCTCAGGGTCCCGCGACGGTGAGCGGGCAAGGACCAGTCGAGACGGTCGGTGTGCATGGTTTTCAATAAAGCAGCCGACCAACTGTCTGGTGCGGTGAGGGCGCCGCGCCCTCGACACTGCGAGTTTTGCTGCAGGGCCCTTGCCCGCCCACCATCGCAGGACACGCTGCAAGTACGTCCGTGTAGGCTCTGGCGCGGCATCCATGCCGCTCAAGGTCCCGCGACGGTGAGCGGGCAAGGACCAGTCGAGATGGTCGGTACGCATAGGTAAGAGCAGCGCCTGATGCGCCTTGTTCGATCGTGAAGCATCGTGTCCACGTCTGATGCGCACCGCGAGACAAACAGCTCTTCAAACAAAGAGCCGATCAATTGTCTGGTGCGGTGTCCTTGCCGGTTGCGGGACCGTGTGGCGGCATGGATGCCGCCACCGAGCCCCCAGGGACGGGTTCACGGCGTGTCCCGCAAGCGGTGAGGGCATCGCGCCCTCTACGCTGCGGGTTTGCTGCAAGGCCCTTGCCCGCCCACCCTCGCGGGACACGCCGCAAGTACGTCCTTGTAGGCTCTGGCGCGGCATCCATGCCGCTCAAGGTCCCGCGACGGTGAGCGGGCAAGGACCAGTCGAGATGGTCGGTGTGCGTGGGTTTCAACGGTGCAATCGACGCACTCCGGTGCAGTGTCATCGTTGATTGCGTCGCAACGACATGCGGCGAGCAATCAGCGGCCGATCACCAATTCCACTGGCGCGGCGGCGGGCAGTTCCACCATCACCGGCGCGCTCTCGACATCATCGGCCTGGCGCATTGCATTGCCGCTGCGCGACAGTCGGGCCAGCACCTGCACGGTGTCCAGCGACGACAGCGTGCGCGTCGGCATCGGGCTGTCGCCATCGTCCAGGGTGATGGTCAACGGCAGCTCGCTCAGCGTGTGTCTTTCCACTGCTACCGGCATCGGGGTGTCTGCAGCGCGTGCGATGACGAAGACGCTGGTATCGCCGGGCATTTCGGCGCGTTTGGCGAACTCTGCATCCAGCGTCACCCGCACCTTGATGCGTTTTCCGCTGGCTGCATTGGTGGTAGAGGTGGCAGGCGCCGCCGGTGCCTTGATCGGCGCCAGCCTGGCTTCCTGGCGCGCGGCGTTGATCTGTTCGAGCAGGCCGGGGCGGGTCGCGGCATCGACCACACGCAGCAACGGCTCCCAGGTCTCGCTGGCCTTGGCCGGCTGACCGGCCTGTCGTTGCACCACACCCAGGAACCAGCGTGCACGTTGATGGTCCGGTTGCACGCTGAGCGCGTGTTCCAGCAGACGCATGGCCTGCGGATCCGGGCGCCCGCTGTCGTCGGCGAGCATGCGCGACTGCGCGGCAGCCACCAGTACGTCCGGCTCGTCCGGACGCAGTGCGACCGCGCGTGCAAACGCATCGCGCGCTTCGGCAAATTTCTGTTGGCTGGACAGCGAGCGCCCCAGCAACACCCAGCCTTCGGCCTGGTCGGGATCGCGCGCCAGTGCCGCGCGCAGCTGCATGATGGCTTCATCCAGCGAGCGTGGCGTGGCCGGTCGCTCGGCGGGCGCCTGGATCGCGCCAGGCGTGCCGACCTGCCAATACAGCGCCGCGCTCGCCGCCAGCAGCAACACCGCGATGCCGGCAGTCAGCCCGCGCGCATCGCGCCACAGCGGCCGCAGCGCCACGCCGAAGACGACCAGGGCCAGCACCACCACCGCAATGACGAAGCCGACCATCACCACTCCTGCTCATCGGCGGGCAAGGCGGGCGCAGCCACGCTGCGTCGACGCACCACCAACGCGACGGCGCCACCGCCGATCAACAGCGCCAGCAGCGGACCGAACCACAACAGCCAGGTCCGCGATTCCACACGCGGGCGGTACAGCACGAACTCGCCATAGCGCGCCACCAGGAATTGGCGGATCTGCGCATCGCTGCGCCCTTCGTGCATCAACGCCAGCACTTCGCGGCGCAGGTCCTGGGCGATCTGCGCATTGGAATCGGCCAGTGACTGGTTCTGGCACTGCACGCAGCGCAGCTCGGCGGTGAGCGCATGGAAGCGCGCCTCTTCGTCGGCCGAGCCATAGCGCAGCGGCGCCGGGTCGCCGGCCGGCTGGGCCAGGGCCAGCCAGGGCAACAGCAGCAGCGTCAGCAGCCAGGCTCGCATCATTGTTTGGCGTGCAGGTCCGGTGCGGCACTGGGCGAGCGCTCGATCTTGCGCAGCACCGGAATCAGCTGGGTGTCGATGACGGACTGGGTAAGCATGCCGCTGTACTTCCAGCGCACCACGCCGCGCCCGTCGACCAGAAAGGTCTCCGGCGCCGCGGCGATGCCGAAGTCGATCGCGGTGCGGCCATCCTTGTCGGCCACCACCAGCAGGTACGGGTTGCCCAGTTGTTCGAGCCAGCGCAGTGCATCGGTGCGCTCGTCCTTCCAGTTGTAGCCGATCACGCGCACGCGCTTGGTCAGCGCAAAGCGGCTCAATACCGGATGCTCCTCGCGGCAGGCCGGGCACCAGCTGCCCCACACATTGATGATGTACGGTGCGCCGCGTAGTTCGCGCGCGTGCACCACGATGCTGGGGTCGTGCAGCAGCGGCAGCGCGAACTCCGGCGCGGGCTTGCCGATCAGCGCAGAGGGCAGGGCATCGCGATCGTCCTGACCGGAGCGCACCACCGCATAGACCAGCAGCGCTGCCAGTGCGAGCAGCAGCACGATGGCACCCACCAGAACCGCAGTGGGCAGGCGGGGTGAACGTGACTCAACCATCTTGGATCTCCGGAGAACGACGAAAACGCCGGTCGGCCGCGGTAACCAGGCCGCCGAGCGCCATCAGCAGCGCTCCCAGCCAGATCCAGCGGACGAACGGTTTGAGGTGGACGCGGACCGCCCAGGCCTGATTGCCCAGCGGTTCGCCAAGGGCGACATACAGGTCGCCGAACGGGCCGGGGCGGATCGCCGCCTCGGTCAGGGTCTGCCCGCCGCTGGCGTAGCGGCGTTTTTCCGCATGCAGCAGGCCGACCGGCACATCATCCTCGAACACCTGCAGGTTGGCACGGTCGGAGACGTAATTGGGCCCGCGCAGTTCTTCGACGTCATCAAAGTGCAGCGCATAGCGGCCGATCTGCATCTGCTGCCCGGGCGCCAACGCGACCTCGCGCTGCAGGCTCAGCGATTCCACCAGCAACGCACCGGCCAGGAAGACCGCCACGCCCAGGTGGGCCAGCACCATGCCCAGCATTTCGGCGGTGAATTGACGGCCCTTGGCGGCGCGCCGTGTCCACAAAAAGCGCAGCGTGCCCAACAGCACCCAGGCCGCGCCGGCCACGCCGATCGCCGCCTTCCACTGCCCCTGCGGCGCGGCGAACCAGGCCAGCACGCCTGCGGCAACCGCCAGTCCGGCCCAGGGCCCGAGCATCGCCACCGGGCGCGAGGCCTGCTCGCGCTGCCAGCGGGTCAGCGGGCCGAACGGCAGCAGCGCCACCAACGGCGCCATCAGCACCACGAACAAGGTGCCGAAGTAGGGCGGGCCGACCGACAACTTGCCCAGGCCCAAGGCGTCGGCGAGCAACGGATACAGCGTGCCCAGCAATACCATCGCGCAGGCGCAGGTGAGCAACAGGTTGTTCAACAGCAACAAGGTTTCGCGCGAGCTGCCGGCAAAGGCGCGGCGCGGATCATCGACCAGCGACAGGCGGGGCGCGCGGATCGCGTACAGCACCAGCGAGCCACCCACCACCGCCAGCAGGAACACCAGGATGAACAGGCCGCGCGAGGGATCGGCCGCAAACGCATGCACGCTGGTCAGCACGCCCGAGCGCACCAGGAAGGTGCCCAGCAGCGATAGCGAAAACGCGGCGATCGCCAGCAGCAAGGTCCAGCTGGCGAAGCTGCCGCGCTTTTCGGTGACCGCCTGCGAATGCAGCAACGCGGTGCCCACCAGCCACGGCATGAAACTGGCGTTTTCGACCGGGTCCCAGAACCACCAGCCACCCCAGCCCAGCTCGTAATACGCCCACCAGCTGCCGAGCGCGATGCCGACGGTGAGCATCGCCCAGGCCACATTGGTCCATGGCCGCGTCCAGCGCAGCCAGCGCGCATCCATGCGGCCTTCCAGCAGCGCGGCGATGGCGAAGGCGAACGGCACCGCAAAGCCGACATAGCCGCAGTACAACATCGGCGGATGGATGATCAGCCCCGGGTCCTGCAACAGCGGATTGAGGTCGGCGCCTTCCAGCGGCACCGGCGACAAGCGCGCGAACGGATTGGAGGTGAACAGCAAAAAGGCCAGGAAGCCGATGCTGACCAGGGCCATCACCCCGAGCACGCGCGCGATGACGTGTGCGGGCAGCTGCCGCGACCACAACGCCACCGCACCAGTCCACAGCGCCAGCACCAGCGTCCACAGCAGCAATGAACCTTCGTGCGCGCCCCACACCGCCGAATAGCGATACATCACCGGCAGCAGGCTGTTGGAATTCTCGGCGACGTAGCGCACCGAAAAATCCTGCACCAGGAATGCATGCGTCAACAGCGCGAAGGCCGCCGCGATCAGGCCCAACTGCACCAACGCGGCTGGCCGCGCCACGGCCATCCAGCTGCTGCGTCCGCGCTGCGCACCGGCCAGCGGCAACGCGGCCTGCAGCAGGGCCACCAGCAACGCCAGAATCAGCAGGAAGGTACCGAGCTCAGGCAGCATCGGGTCGGCGCATTGGTGAGCATGCAGTGGGGCAACGAGTGCGGGCGCAAGGCAGAGGCGGCATCCATGCAGCATCTGCCTGCGCCTGCCTACGCGCAGCGACGGCGTCGGCCGCGCAAGCACCTTGCACGCCAACACCGTGCAGCATCACGAACGTCGTGATGCCTGACATCAGCGCAGCGCTCCGGCCTGGTCCGCGGCCGCCGGCACATCGTGCTTGCGGTGCGCGCTGCCCATCTTGTCGGCGACTTCCTTCGGCATATAGGTCTCGTCGTGCTTGGCCAGGATCTCTTCGGCCACGAACACGCCGTGCTGCATGCGACCGGTCGCCACCACCGCCTGTCCCTCGCGAAACAGGTCCGGCAGGATGCGGTCGTAGCGGACCGGCAACTGCGCATCGCCATCGGTGACGCGGAACTGCGCTTCCAACGAACCGGAGGCGCGCTGGAACGAGCCTTTCTCCACCATGCCGCCGAGCCGGAAGCGCGCGTGCTCGCCGGCGTCGCCGCGCAGCACTTCCGACGGTGTGTACAGATAGGCCACGTTGCGCTGCAGTGCCATTGCCACCAGCGTGGTCGCCAGGCCGCCGGCCAGTACCAGCGCAATCACCAGCCAGATCCGGCGGCGCCGTTGCGGGTTCACCGGATCAGCTCCGCATCGCTGGGCACCGCGCGCTTGCGCTCGCGCAGGCGCCGCGCCTGCGCGCTCTTCAACGCGCGACGCACCTGCCAGCGGCCGGCGATCAGGTCCCACAGCAGCACCAGCACGAACACCGCGTAGGCGGCGATGACGTAGGGCAGGTAGCTCATGCCACGCCCTCCGGCGCATCGCGCACGATCCAGGCCTTGCCGGCCTCGCGGCGCAGGTTGTCGGCGCGCGCACGCGTCAGCAGCGAACCGGCGAACCAGAACTTGGTGCCGATCACCATCAGCCACAGCGGCAGCAGCATGCTCGCATCGATGGTGGAGGGGCCGAGCAGGCGAATGCTCTGGCCCTGATGCAGCGAGTTCCACCACACCACCGAATAGCGGATCACCGGCAGCAGCGCCACGCCGACGATCGCCAGCAAGGCGGCCGCGCGTGCGGCCTGACGGCGATCGTCGATGGCCTGGTACAGGCCGATCACGCCCAGATACAGGAACAGCAGGATCAGCTCGGTGGTCAGGCGCGGGTCCCAATCCCACCAGGCGCCCCACATCGGCTTGCCCCAGATGCTGCCGGTCAGCAGGGTGATCACGGTGAACGCCGCGCCGATCGGCGCGCAGGCCATTGCCAGGATCTCGCAGATCTTGATGCGCCAGATCAGCGCGATCGCCGCGTATACCGCCATCAACCCGAACACGAACAGGCTCATCCACGCGCTCGGCACATGGATATACAGAATGCGAAAGCTGTCGCCCTGCTGGTAGTCGGCCGGCACCGCAAACAAGGCCTGCCAGATGCCCGCGCCCAGCAACACCGCGGCCAGCGCGTGGCACCACGGCGCCCAGCGCGCGGTGAAACGGTCGAAGATCGGGGGCGAGGCGAGTTGATGGAACCAGCGGACGACGACGTTCATGCGATGGCAACGGCCTTTGGAATGGCATTGGCTCTCGAAACAGCAACAACGCAGTGAGTGGAGCGTCTTATCGACAGCGCATCGACTGCACGGCTCAACTCAACGAAATCCGGATCGCGGCAGCCGCAGCCAGCGGTGCCAAGACCACGCCGATCACCAACCCGGCGCCCAGCAACAACAACGCACCCACCGCATCCTGGCCCTGGCCGCTGGCCGCCACGCTGCCGGCACCGAACACCAGCACCGGTACGTACAACGGCAACGCCAGCAACGCCACGAGAATACCAGAGCGTTTCATCGTCACCGTCAGCGCCGCGACCACGGCGCCGAGCAGACTCAGAAGCGGTGTACCCAGCGCCAACGATGCCAGCAGTACCGGGAGTTGGTCATGTGGCAGGTGCAGCAATTCGCCCAGCAGCGGGGTCACCGCGATCAACGGCAGCGCGCTGGTGGCCCAGTGCAGCAGCACGCGCACCGCGATCAGCCACGCCAATGGCACCGGCGCCAGCAGCCATTGCTCCATCGAGCCGTCTTCCACGTCGCTGCGGAACAGCGCATCCAGCGACAGCAGGCCGGCCAGCAGCACCGACAGCCACAGCACCGCCGGCGCGGCCTGCGCCAGCAGGTCGGGGCGCCCGCCCAGGCCCAGCGCGAACAACACCACGATCAGCAGGGCGAACAACGCCGGCTGCAAGGCATCGCTGCGACGGCGCCACAGCAGCTGCAGGTCGCGGCTGAGCAGTGCACGCGCGGCCTGCCACAGCGACGGTTGTGGCGAATGCAGGCTCATGCCGCCGTCTCCAGCGTGAGCATGCGCGTGCGCACCGGCGGCGCCGCGTAGGCGCCGTGGGTGGTGACCAGCGCCGCGCCGCCGCCGCGCAGGTGCGCGGAGATCATCCGGTTGACCAGGGTGATGCCGTCCAGGTCCAGGTTGGCATAGGGCTCGTCCAGCAGCCACAGCGGGGCCGGCGACAACCACAGCCGCGCCAGCGCCAGGCGTTTGCGCTGGCCGGCCGACAGCTGCCGCACCAATGCATCTTCGTAGCCGGCCAGGCCGACGATGGCCAGCGCGCTGCCAGGCATCTGCTTGGCGCGTCGGCCATGCAGGCCGCACAGGAAGTGCAGGTTCTCCAGCGTGCTGAGATCGGCCTTCAGGCCCGGCAAATGGCCCAGATAGGCCATGAAGCGGCTGCGATCGCCACGCCGTGCAGTCTTGCCGTCGATCTGGATCTGCCCACGCTCCACATGCAGCAGCCCGGCCAGCACCCGCAGCAGCGTGGTCTTGCCGGCGCCGTTGTCGCCCTGCACCAGCAGCGCCTCGCCGGCATCGACATGGAAATCCAGCGGGCCGAACACCGGCTCCTCGTTGCGGCTGAAAGCCAGCGCGCGCGCCGCCAGCAGCGGTGGCGCAGTGTGCAGCGGTTCGATCATCGGCGCAGCGGGCTCCCGTCGCAGGACGGCATGGGGTGGGCGAGCGGGTGTCGTGCCATGGCGGGGAAGCAGCTGGCACGACACGCTGTGAGGCAGGGCGCGCATTGTAGCGACGATGGCGCGCTGCCGGGGGCGCATCGGGCGGCGTGATGTGTCCGGGAACGCTGTTTTGCACCGCCCGGACGCAACCGCCTGGCGGCTTTGCGTACACTCGCGGTCCCCCGTTTGCTGCCCGGACAGGCCCGATGCCCCTCACGACCAAGCTGCCCAAGGTGGGCACCACCATCTTCACCGTCATGTCGCAGTTGGCGGCCGAACACGGCGCGGTGAATCTGGGCCAGGGTTTTCCCGATTTCGCGGTGCCGTCGCGGCTGGTCGATGAACTGACCAGGGCCATGGCGGCCGGCCACAACCAGTACCCGCCGATGACTGGCGTGGCGGTCCTGCGCCAGGCCATTGCCGGCAAGGCGCAGCGCTGCTACGGCGCGCAGGTCGATGCCGACAGCGAGATCACCGTCACCAGCGGTGCCACCGAGGCGATCTTCAACGCCATCCACGCGGTGGTGCGTGCCGGCGAGGAGGTCATCGTGCTGGACCCGGCCTACGACTGCTACGAGCCGGCGATCGACCTGGCCGGCGCGCGCGCGGTGCACGTGGCGCTGGACCCGCAGACCTTCGCCGTCGACTGGCCGGCGCTACGCGCGGCGATCACGCCGAAGACGCGCCTGCTGATGATCAACTCGCCGCACAATCCCTCCGGCGCGATGCTGTCTGCCGACGACATGCAGATCCTGACCGAGCTGCTGCGCGGCAGCGACATCTTCCTGCTCTCGGACGAGGTGTACGAACACATCGTGTTCGATGGCCGCCGCCACGAATCGGTGCTGCGCTGGCCGGAATTGCGCGAGCGTGCGTTTGTGATTTCCAGCTTCGGCAAGACCTATCACTGCACCGGCTGGAAGATCGGCTACGCCATCGCGCCGCCGGCATTGAGCGCCGAGTTCCGCAAGGTGCACCAGTACAACACCTTCACCAGCTTCGGGCCGGCCCAGCATGCATTTGCCGCGATGATCCGCGACGAACCCGAACACGACGAGCAACTCGGCGCGTTCTATCAGGCCAAGCGCGACCGTTTCCGCGAGCAGTTGCTGACCACGCGCCTGCAGCCGTTGCCGGTGCCCGGCGGCTATTTCCAGCTGGTGGACTATTCGGCGGTCAGCGACCTGCCTGACACCGAATTCGTGAAGTGGCTGACGGTGGAGAAGGGCGTGGCCGCAATTCCGCTGTCGCCGTTCTACCAGACGGCGCCGCAAGGACAACGGCTGGCCCGGCTATGCTTTGCCAAGAACGATGCAACGCTGGATGCGGCGATCGCGCGGTTGCAGCAGCTTTGACGAGCCGGGATTCGGGAATGGGGATTCGGGAATCGTAAGAGCGGTTGGTCGCTCTCGATCTGAATCTGCACTTGGCCCGATGCCGTAACGCCCTCACCAAACCGCTGTCCGATTCCCTATTCCCAATTCTCCATTCCCGAGCCTCAGCATGCACGACCTCCGCATCTCGCTTGTCCAAGGCGATACCCGCTGGCATGACCCGGCCGGCAATCGCGACTATTACGGTGCCTTGCTGGAGCCCTTGGCCGGGCAGACCGATCTGGTGATCCTGCCGGAGACCTTCACCAGCGGGTTCTCCAACGATGCCATCGACAAGGCCGAGGACATGGACGGGCCGACCGTGGCCTGGCTGCGTGCGCAGGCTGCGCGGCTGGGGGCGGCGGTCACCGGCAGCGTGCAGCTACGCACCGGGCAGGGCGTGTTCAACCGGCTGCTGTGGGCCACGCCCGACGGGGCGCTGCAGTCCTACGACAAGCGCCATCTGTTCCGCTTCGGCAACGAGCATCTGCGCTACGCGGCCGGGCGCGATCGCCTGACGGTGGAGTGGAAGGGCTGGCGGATCAATCCGCAGGTCTGCTACGACCTGCGCTTTCCGGTGTTCTGCCGCAATCGCTTCGATGTCGAGCGGCCGGGCCAGCTGGATTTCGATCTGCAGCTGTTCGTTGCCAACTGGCCATCCGCGCGCGCCTATGCCTGGAAGACGCTGCTGCGCGCACGTGCGATCGAGAACCTGTGCTTCGTGGCGGCGGTCAACCGCGTCGGCGTCGATGGCAATCAGCTGCACTACGCCGGCGACAGCGCGGTGATCGATTTCCTCGGCCAGCCGCAGGTGGAAATCCGCGAGCAGCCGCAAGTGGTCACCACCACCCTCAGCGCCGCCGCCCTGGCCGACCATCGCGCACGCTTTCCTGCGATGCTGGATGCCGATGAATTTGTGATTCGGGATTAGGGATTGGGGATTGGTGCAAGCAGGCAAGGCACAGCTATCCGTTTGCCCGCTGTTGCGAACCCCAATCCCAAATCCCCAATCCCGGCTACTCACCCAGCTTGATCTCGTAGATCTTCGGCCACCGCTTGCCGGTGACGAACAGGCGATCGTGCCCGGCGTCGTAGGCGATGCCGTTGAGCACATCGTTGCCGGGGTCGGTCAGGGTGTCGGCGTCCGGTATCAGCGCCTGCAAGTCGATCCAGGCGATCACCTTGCCGCTGGCCGGGTCGATGCGCGCGATGCGGGTGGTCAACCAGACGTTCGCCAACAGCTCGCCTTTCACCCATTCCAGCTCGTTGAGATTGTCCAGCGCCTTGCCGCCGGCAGTGACCTTGATGCTGCCGACCTGCTGCAGCGTCTGCGGATCCAGCCGCCGAATGCGGGCAGTGCCATCGCTCATGTACAGGCTGCTGGCGTCGCGGGTCAGCGCCCACCCCTCGCCGGAATAGCTGAACTGCGTGCGCGGCGTCAGCGTGGCCAGGTCGTAGACAAACCCGCGCTGGTTGCGCCAGGTCAGCTGGATCAGGCGGTCGTGCCAGGCCACGATGCCTTCGCCGAAAAAGGGCGCCGGTGTCGCGACCTGCTGCAGGACGCGGCCGGTCTCCAGCTCGACCTTGCGCACGCTGGAGCGGCCCAACTCACCGGTGCTCTCGTACAGGAACCCGTCGAGATAGAACAGGCCTTCGGTAAAGGCGGCGGTGTCGTGTGGATAGGTGCGCACGACGGTATAGCCCTGGGTCGGGATGGCGTCGCTGCAATGGGCGAGCGGAGGCAGTAGCAGGGCGGCGAGGAGCAGGCTGTAGGCAATTGGTGGCATGTGGCGATCATCCCACGCCGCGGTTGCAGACCGTCATGGCGCAGGCAGCCAGCGGCGAATAATCATTCGCTGAACGGTCGCCTGCGCGGTGCCGGCATGTTGTCGCGGCTGCCACATCGGCGCTGCTAGGCTCGGCGCCACGTTCACCAACCGGAATGCCCGCATGATCAAGTCACTTTCCCTTCTCGCGCTGCTGGGCGCCGCCACGCTGACACCGCAGGCGCAGGCCGCCGGCAACATCGACTGCCAGCTGTCGTTCAACCTGTCGGGCTGGTCGGTGTTCTACAAGACCGCCAGCGGCACCGGCACCATCACCTGCGACAACGGCGCGGTGATCCCGGTCAAGATCTCCAGCAAGGGCGGTGGCCTGACCGTCGGCAAGTCCAAGATCGTTGGTGGCCGCGGCAGCTTCTCCGGCGCCTACAGCCTCAATGATCTGTTCGGCACCTATGCAGCGGCCGAAGCGCATGCCGGCATCGTCAAGTCCAGCACCGCACAGGTGGTCACCAAGGGCGACATTTCGCTGGCACTGGCCGGAACCGGCGAGGGCGTGGATCTGGGTGTCAATGTCGGCAACTTCGTGATCGAGCGCCGCAAGTAATTCGCCGGTCGAGCGCGCGGTGCCCCGCCGCTCGCGCGGCCCGCGGTGACTTCATCGAGCGGGGCAGATCACACCGACCCATCCGCGCTTTGACCTAGACGTCAGGCGTGCCCTGAGCAGCAACGAAAAACGGCCCTTCGCAGGGCCGTTTTTCATGTGCGTCTTGCCAGCTTAGCGTCCGCGATTACCGCCGCCTGGCGGGCGACGATTGCCGCCACCCGGCGGACGACCACCCGGACCGCCGGGGCCACGCGACGCGCCGCCGGGACCACCGGGGCCGCGATTGCCGCCCGGACCACGGTTGCCACCGGGGCCGCCTGCACGTGCGCCGCTCGGGCGGCCGGCTGCCGGACGTGCCGCGCCATACGGGCTGAAGCCCGGGTTGGCGTGGTCGGACGGAAAGCTCGGCGCATTGCCCGGATGACCATAGGGATGCTTGCGCTGGCCTTGGCCCTGCGACTGGCCCTGTCCGCCACCGGCGCCGCCACGCCCCTGGCCAGCTGCGCCGGAACGTGCATTGCCCGGGCCGCCGCCTGGACGCGCGCCACCCGGACCCTTCTTCGCATACGGGCGCGCCTGGCCGGTGCCGGGGCCACTGGGACCGGCATTGCGGTGACCGCTGGGGCCGGTACTGACGCCATCGGGCACGTACCAGCTGCGGAACGCGGCCGGGTTGCCGTCCGGCAGGGCACGGTCGCCCTTGCCGGGAGCGCGCTGCTTGAACGGGCGCTGCTGCGACTGCTTGGCCGCCGCTTCGCCGCTGACGGTGAGGCCGCCGCGGAAACCGCCCGGCTTGCCACGGCCACGGCCGCCGCGATCCTCGCGCAGATTGTCGAAGCGACGCAGCTCACGGCCTTCGTCGGCGCCGGAGGTCTGGCCGTTGACGTAGGCATTGCTGCGGCCATCGCGCGAGACGTGCACGGTGGACTTGGCGGCGCGGCGCTGGCCGATCACCGGCTGCAGCGTCAATGCCGAGGGCGCGCCTTCTTCCAGCTTGAGTTCGGCGCGCAGGGCATCGACCTTGTCCTGCGCCACTTCGATCGACTGCCCACGCAGCAGCTCGCGCGGCAGCGAGATCTTGCCGTAGCGGCTGCGCTTGAGGCGACTGACCTGGCAGCCCTGCGACTCCCACAGCCGGCGCACTTCGCGGTTGCGGCCTTCCTTGACCACCACGCGGAACCAGTCGTGCGAGTCGGTGCCGCCGATGCGTTCGATCTCGTCGAACTTGGCGCCGCCGTCTTCCAGCAGCACGCCGCGCGATAGGCGCTCGATGATCGCGTCGGAGACCTTGTCCTCGCCTTCCGGCGCACGCACGCGCACCACGTATTCGCGCTCGACCTCGTAGGAGGGATGCATCATCGCGTTGGCCAGCTCACCGTCGGTGGTCAGCAGCAGCAGGCCGGTGGTGTTGATGTCCAGGCGGCCGATCGCGATCCAGCGCGAACCCTTCAATACCGGCAGCGACTCGAACACGGTCGGGCGGCCTTCGGGATCTTCGCGCGTGGTCACTTCGCCTTCGGGCTTGTTGTAGATCAGCACGCGGGCCGGTTCGGTCAGCGCGCTGGCCACGAAACTGCGGCCATCGAGCTCGATCTTGTCGCCGCTGCGCACCGACATGCCGGTCTGCGCGACGGCGCCATTGACCTTGATCAGGCCATCGGCAATGCGCTGTTCCAGCGCGCGGCGCGACCCCAGGCCGGCCTGGGCCAGCACCTTGTGCAGGCGCTCTTCCAGCTTGGGCGCTTCGGGCGCGCTGTCGCGCTTGAGGGAAAGCTTGTTCAACGACAGCTTGCGGGGGGTGTCACTCATGTGTCTGGCTCCGGCCGACGCGTTGCGGGTCGGCCTCTGGGTCGGAATCGGCTTCGTCAACAGCCACGGTCGTCGTCGCGACGGCGTTGTCTTCGTCTTCGTTCACTGCTTCCGCACGCGTTCCCGGCGCGGTGTCGGGGTCGCCCTCACGGGCGTCATCTGGGTCCAACGGGTTCGTGTCCTGCGCCGAGGCATGCCCGGCGCGTTGCGCTGTCTGGTCACTCGCCTCATCGGTGCTGGCGCGGTCATCGACCGCGTCGGCGTGGTATTCATTTTCTTCGTCGACGGCAGTTGCGGTGCCGGCAGTCTGATCCTCGACATCGCCATCGACGTGCATTGCGTCATCGGTGTCGCCGGTTGCGTCGGCCGTGCTGTCCGCTGCCTGCAGACCGTCCGCATCGCCGTGTTCCGGCGCAGCGTCGCTCGGGCCGGCATCGGCGTCAGCGCCACCCTCCGACTCCACGCCAGCCGCAGCGGTGGTCGCCGCACCGGCGCCGTCAGCACCTGCCATCTGCGCATCGGCGTCCGCAGCCGGACCTGCTTCGGCAAGCTCGGCATCCATTGCTGCCGACGCCGGGACCGCGCCATCCAGTTGCCCGTCGCGGTCCAGCGGCAGCTGCGGTTCCAGCTCGGCGATGTCCTTCAACTCAGACAATGGCGGCAGCTCGTCCAATCGCTTGAGCCCGAAGTAATCCAGGAAGCCCTTGGTGGTGCCGAACAGGGCCGGCTTGCCGGGCACGTCGCGGTGGCCCACCACGCGGATCCACTCGCGTTCTTCCAGCGCCTGGATGATGTTGCTGCTGACCGCCACGCCGCGTACCTGTTCGATCTCGCCGCGGGTGATCGGCTGGCGGTAGGCGATCAGTGCCAGGGTTTCCAGCGTGGCGCGGGTGTACTTGGTGCGGCGCTCGGTCCACAGCCGGGCAACCCAGCCATGCACCTCGGCCTTGACCTGGAAGCGGAAGCCCGAGGCCACCTCGACCAGTTCCACGCCGCGCTCGGCGCAGCCCTCGCGCAGCAGTTCCAGCGCGCGCTCGACGCTGCCGGGCGGCGCCGGCTCTTCTTCGGGAAACAGTCCCTGCAGCTGCGCCAGCGTCAGCGGCTGGCTGCTCGCCAGCAGGGCGGCTTCGATAATGCGGGTGATCAACGCTTGATCCATTCGGTGATCGGCTTCAGATAGGTTCGTTGGCGGCATCGCTGTCATCGAATTCGCTGGAGAATTGCAACGGCGCATTGGTGTTGCCCAAGGCCAGCGACTTCACGTAGATCGGCGCCAGCGGCGCTTCCTGCACGATGTCCAGCAATTGCTCCTTGGCCAGTTCGAGCAGCGCCAGGAAGGTGACCAGCACGCCGAGCTTGCCTTCCTCGGCCGTGAACAGCGATTCGAAGCGATAGAACCTGCCATCGTCCAGGCGGCTCAGTACATCGCCCATGCGCTGGCGCACACTCAGCGCCTCGCGCTTGATCGCATGGCCGGTGAACAGTTCGGCGCGCTTGAGCACGTCGTACAGCGCCATCAGCATTTCTTTCAGTTCCACCGGCGGCGGCAGCTTGACCGCGGCGCGCTCGGGCAGATGCGCCTGCACCGGCGCACTGTCGCGGCCCATGCGCGGCAGGGTGTCCAGATCCTCGGCGGCCTGCTTGAAGCGTTCGTATTCCTGCAGGCGGCGTACCAGCTCGGCGCGCGGATCGTTTTCCTCGCCTTCCTGGCTGGGCGGGCGGGGCAGCAGCATGCGCGACTTGATCTCGGCCAGGATCGCGGCCATCACCAGATATTCGGCCGCCAGTTCGAAGCGCAGCTCCTGCATCACGTTGATGTAGGCCACGTACTGCCGGGTGATCTCGGCGACGGGGATATCCAGGATGTCCAGGTTCTGGCGGCGGATCAGGTACAGCAGCAGGTCCAGCGGACCTTCGAAGGCATCCAGGATGACTTCCAGCGCGTCCGGCGGAATATACAGATCCTGCGGGATCTGCAGCACCGGTTGCCCATGCACCACCGCCAGCGGCATTTCCTGCTGCTGTGGCGGCGCGCTCGTGGCTGGCGGATTCGCGTCGTGCGCGAGTTCGGAATTCATCAGGTCGACATCGGGTCTTACGGTCGCCGGCCGCGGTCTGGGCCGCGCCTGCAGGGCTTTGCCTTGAGTTATTGCAATCAATGTCGTGCCCGTGCCGGCACGATCCTACAAATCCACATACAACGTGCGCCGCGTGGCATGCGGCGACGGGACAGCGAGGAGGTCGTCTACGCGGGTCGGCGGTGGGCAGCGAATCGGTCGTCGAGTGAGGCGTGGGGCCTGGGCCGACGGGCCGCTGCGTCCGATTGCGTGTGCAGTGGTGTCAAGGGTAATGCGTGCGCAGGGCCGGTGTCCAGCGCCGAGGCGGCTAGAATCCCACGGCTGATCTTCAGGTTCTTGGCGAGGTGGTCGATGTGGTACGTAATCGAAGGGTATGACCGGGACGACGCACTGGCGGCCCGGCAGCAGGCGCGACCGGCGCACCTGGCCCGTTTGCAGGCGCTGGCGGCGGCAGGTCGCTTGCTGGTGGCGGGCCCGTGCCCGGCGATCGATGCCGAGGATCCGGGCCCGGCCGGTTTCAGCGGCAGCGTGGTCATCGCCGAATTCGACGCGCTGGACGACGCGCGCGCCTGGGCCGATGCCGATCCGTATGTGGAGGCGGGCGTGTATGTGCGCACCGAAATCCGCCCGTTCCGCCGGGTGCTGCCATGAGCCGGGTCGAGCGGATCCGCGCCGCGCTGCAGTCGGCCCTGGCGCCGACCGAGCTGGAGGTGGTGGACGACAGCCATCGCCATGCCGGGCATGCCGGTGCGCGCGACGGGCGGGGGCATTTCAATGTGCGCGTGGTCAGCGCCGCCTTCGCCGGCAAGCCGCCGTTGGCACGTCACCGCGCGGTCTATGCCGCGGTCGGCGAGATGATGCAGACCGATATCCACGCGCTGTCGATCGAGGCCTTCGCACCAGGCGAGGCGAGGTAACCAGGCCGATCAAGCCGCCGCCGTAGGAGCGCACCGGGGCGCGACGCAGGTTACCGGTAAGGCCCGTCGCGCCCGGATGCGCTCCTACGGGCAGGCATTGCCGGGGTGGACATCCGACAATCGGGCGCGATGGCTGAAGAAGGCTGGCTTTCTTGCAGGGGCGCGCCCGAGCGAAACCGCGTCACTGGCAATCCGATTGGCGCTCGCACTCGCAATATCGATACGCCAGGCGAGGCCGATGACTGAATCCGCCAACTGCCCGTAGTAGGAGCGCACCCGGGCGCGACGCAGGTTACCGCTAAGGCCCATCGCGCCCGGGTGCGCTCCTACGGGGACCATGCGCAGCGGACCAAACCACCCCAACCGTGATCGCCGTCGGCCTTCATCCGTGGACATATGGGCAGTATTTGTTGCGTCGCAACACATTGTTTCACGTATTCATCACTTGCAGATGCTTGATCTGTAAGCGTTTTCACGGGCGTGAAGACAGGGGTTTACGCCCTTGTATGAAAACGCTTACAGTCCGCGCCAGTTTTGGGACTCGGTCGCGGAGGGCGACACGAATGGCCAAGGGTGCGGTCACCATCAAAGATGTCGCTCGGGAAGCACAGGTCTCCGTTGCAACGGTGTCGCGTGCGCTCAATGGGCACGACAACGTCGCCGGGCCGGTGCGCCAGCTGGTGCAGGACGTGGCCGCACGCTTGCGCTACAGCCCGCATGCGGCGGCGCGCAGCCTGAGCAGCCGGCGCACCCAGACCCTGGGCGTGGTACTGCCGGATCTGTACGGCGAATTCTTTTCCGAGCTGATCCGCGGGATCGACGGCGCGGCGCGTGCTGCCGGCCAGCATCTGCTGGTGTCTAGTTACCACGGCGACCCGGAAGCGCAGGGCAGGGCGTTGCAGTCCATGCGCGGGCGGGTGGATGGCCTGCTGGTGCTGTCGCCGTATGCCGAGCAGCCCGGGTTCCTGACCGACAACCTGCCGCAGGCGCTGCCCACGGTGCTGATCAACGCGCACGTCCCGGGCGACGCCTATCCGGTGCTGAGCATCGATGACCATGCCGGCGCGATGGCGATGACCGAACACCTGCTCTCGGCCGGGCATCGGCGCATCGCCTTCATCGGCGGGCCGGCGCTTAACTTCGATGCGCGCGAACGCCTGCGCGGCTTCCGCGATGCGATTGCTGCACACGGCGACACCGCGCAGGGCATCGAATTTCCTGGCGACTTCGACGAGGCCTCCGGCCACCGTGCCGGGCAGGCGATGCTGGCCGACGGCGCGCTGCCCGACGCGGTATTCGCCGCCAACGACATGACCGCGCTGGGCTGCCTGTACGCCTTTGCCCAGGCCGATGTCTCGGTACCCGGCGACGTGGCACTGGCCGGCTTCGACGACATTCCGCTGGCCCGTTTCGTCCATCCGGCGCTGACCACGATGCGGGTCAGCATCGCGCGCCTGGGCGAACAGGCGATGAGCCGGCTGATGCGGCTGGTGGACCAGCCCGGCCACGACGACGGCATCCGCCAACTGCTCACGCCCGAGCTGGTGGTCCGCGCCTCCTGCGGCGCCGGCGAGCCCGGCCTCTGACGTTTCCAGCCCCTGACCCTTTCGCGGACGTCCTGTCCGCTCCCGCTGCCCCCCGCAGCGGTCGTTCCTGCAAGCCGCAACGCCACAACAACATTCTGTACCGATCCCTGGAGGGACCAATGCGCCACCACTACCCCCATTCCGCCAGTCCGGCGCGCAAGCTGCTCAGCTGCGCCCTGGCCAGTTGCCTGCTGCTGGGCGCCGCCCCGGCCTTCGCGCAGAGTGCTGCCGCGACGATCCGCGGCCAGGTCACCGTCGACTCGGCACCTGCCAGCCAGGCCCAGGTCACCGCGACCAACCTCGCCACCGGCCTGACCCGCACCGTACAGGTCAGCAACGGCGGCTACTCGCTTGGCGGCCTGCCGCCGGGTTCGTACCGCCTGGACGTCACCGCCAACGGCCAGACCACCTCGCAGAACGTCACCGTGCAGGTCGGCCAGACCGCGACCCTGAACCTGGGCGTCGGCGGCGAACCGGCCACGGCCGAAGGTGGTAACGCCACCACGCTGGACGCGGTGCAGGTCAAGGCGCCGCCGGTACTGGTGGAAACCCGTACCTCCGAGAACGCCACCTATATCTCCAACGTGCAGATCCAGAACCTGCCGCGTGCCACGCGCAACTTCCTGGAACTGGCCGACACCGTGCCGAACGTGCAGTTCACCCGCGATGCCAACGGCACCACCAAGGTCCGTTCGGGCGCCACCTCGGCCGAAGGCACCAACGTCTATATCGACGGCGTCAGCCAGAAGAACTACGTGCTCACCGGCGGCGTCAGCGGCCAGGACTCCAGCCGCGGCAATCCGTTCCCGCAGTCGGCGATCGGCGAATACAAGGTCATCACCTCCAACTACAAGGCCGAGTTCGACCAGGTCAGCGGCGCGGCCATCGTCGCCTCGTCCAAGTCCGGTACCAACGATTTCCACGGCAGCTTCTTCTGGGACACCAGCAACGACAGCTGGCGTGAAGAGAGCCCGCTGGAAAAGCGCGCCGGCGTGCGTGACGACTTCGAGGAGACCCAGTACGGCGCGACCTTCAGCGGCCCGATCCTCAAGGACAAGGCACATTTCTTCGTCGCCTATGAAGCCAAGGAATACACCACCCCGAACGTGGTGATCCCCGGTTCGATCTATTCGGACCGCGTCGATCAGCTGCCTGCGCAGTTGCAGCCGCTGGTCGCCACCTACAGCACGCCGTTCAAGGAAGACCTGTACTTCGCCAAGATCGACTGGACCATCGGCGACAACAGCCTGTTCGAGCTGAGCGGCAAGTACCGCAAGGAAGACGAGCTCAACGACGTCGGCGGCACCTCGACCCTTGAGCACGGCAGCATCAACGGCCAGGAAGAAAAGCGCGCCAACCTGCGTTGGCAGTACAGCGGCGCCAACTTCCTCAACGAGGCCAACCTCAGCTACGAGAGCGCGTTCTGGAACCAGGCGCCGATCAACAACGGCAACGGTTACATCCTCAGCTACACGCCCAACCGCGGCAACGAGACCGATGTGCTTGCCGCAGGCGCCGGCAGCAGCTTCCAGCGCAAGGGGCAGAAGGGCTGGACCTTCCAGGACGACCTGACCTTGAACAGCCTGGAATGGCACGGTGCGCACACCGTCAAGATGGGCGTGAAGTTCAAGAGCATCGATCTGGATTCCACCCAGTTCAACCCGGCCAACCCGCAGTACTACTACAACATCCTCAGCGATGTGGAAACGCCGTACCGGGTGCGCTTCGGTGCGCCGCTGGTCGAAGGTGGCGGCTCGGTGGTGTCCGAGAACAAGCAGTACGGCATCTATCTGCAGGACGACTGGGAGGTCAACGAGCACTGGACCCTGAACCTGGGCGTGCGCTACGACTACGAAGAAACCCCGGCGTTCCTGGACTTCGTCACCCCGTCCGACGTCGCCGGTGCCTTGCAGAACTGGACCAACCTGCGCAACGCCAACTACGACATCAACAACTTCATCAGCACCGGCAACAACCGCAAGGCGTTCAAGAATGCCTGGCAGCCGCGCCTGGGTGCCTCCTATGACCTGTTCGGCGATCAGGCCCACGTGATCTACGGCGGTGCCGGCCGCGCCTACGACCGCAACATCTTCGACTACCTGGCGCTCGAGCAGCTCAACAACTCGTTCAATTCCTACAGCTACTACTTCACCAGCGCCAACAACCAGGCCTGCCTGGGTGACCCATGCACAGCATGGAATCCGGCCTACGGCACGCAGGAGGGGCTGAACACCCTGACCGGCAGCAGCACCGGCGGCGGTGGGCGCGAGGTCTACCTGATCGACAACAACATCAAGACCCCGTACTCGGACCAGTTCAGCATCGGCATGCGCAACATGGTGCCGCTGTGGGGCCAGGACTGGTTCACCGACGTGACCCTGAGCCGTATCGAAAGCCATGACGGCTTCGCGTTCGTGCGCGGCAACCGCCTGCCGGACGGTTCCTTCTTCCAGCCAGGCACCACCTCCGGCTCGCCGACCGACGGCCCGGACGGCTACAGCGCCATCGTGCTCGGGACCAACGGCGTGGAAACCCGCAACAACCAGCTCGCCCTGCAGGTCGAAAAGCCGTTCGACGAGGAATCGGGCTGGGGCCTGACCGTGGCCTACACCTATTCCGATGCCAAGGAGAACCGCCAGTTCGGCGAGCACTACGCACTGGATCGCGAACGCATCGAGGACTATGGCTGGCGCGAGGCCGGCGGCATTCCGAAGAACCGCCTGGTGGTCACCGGCATCTACGAGCTGCCCTACGAGGTCAAACTGTCCGGCAAGCTGTCGCTGGCCAGCCAGACCGCGCGTTACGGACAGAATTGCCTGGCCGGCAACGACCAGTGCTACATCGTCCAGTTCAAGCCGGACGGCACGCTGGGCTACAAGGAGTTCAGCATCGCCGCCAATAAAGAATGGGATACCGGCGGCGGTGTCAAATTCAACGTGCGTGCGGATATCCTCAACGTGTTCAATTGGGTGAACTACGCCAACTTTAACGGCGAGACCGGGACACTCGGAGACTTGAACACGGCTTACGGCACCCCGACCGGTGTGCTGGCGTCGCCGATGCGTACCTTCCGTCTGGCCTTCGGCCTGAACTGGTGAGGTACCCGACCGCCCCGGCAGTTGCCGGGGCGGTCGAACTCGGCGCTTGGATAGGGTAGGTTGGCGTGCGAGATGTAATCGATTACACGAGTGGGGGGCGGATGAACAGGGGCAGGACTTCGTATTGGTTGACGATTCCACTATTGCTGGGCGTGCTGGTGCTGGCGTCCTGCAAACAGGCAGAGGAGCCCAAGGTGGCCGAAAAGAAGGCACCGGTGAAAGTCATCCTGGTGGAAGCACAGCTGCCACCCAAGCCGGTCAAACCGGCGCTTCCGCCGCTGTTCTCGGACATCGAGCGTCGCACCTTCCAGTTTTTCTGGGACACCACCAACGAACTCAATGGGTTGTCGCCGGACCGGTTTCCGTCGCGCCCGTTCGCCAGCATTGCCTCGGTGGGGTTCGCGCTGACCGCGTATCCGATCGGGATCGAGAATGGCTGGGTCAGTCGCAATCAGGCGATCGACCGCACCTTGACCACACTGAAATTCTTCCGTGATGCGCCGATGGGGCCGCAGCGGACCGGTAGGGCCGGGTACAAGGGCTTCTACTACCACTTTCTGGACATGCAGCAGGGCAACCGCTACGACAGCTGGGTCGAGCTGTCGAGCGTGGATACCGCGCTGCTGATGATGGGCGTGCTGTTCACCCAGTCGTACTACGACGGCGACGACCCGCGCGAAAAAGAGATCCGCCAGATCGCCGATACGCTGTACAAGCGCGTGGACTGGCGCTGGCTGCAGCAACGCGCACCGCTGATCTCGATGGGCTGGTTCCCCGAGAGCGGCTTCATCGACCACGACTGGATGGGCTACAACGAGGCGATGATGCTGTACATCCTCGCGCTCGGCTCGCCGACCCACGGCGTGGATGTGGATGCGTGGACCAGCTGGACCCGCACCTACAACAACGACTGGGGCGTCTACCAGGGCCAGGAATACCTGTCCTTCGGCCCGCTGTTCGGTCACCAATACAGCCATGTCTGGATCGATTTCCGCGATATCCAGGACCAGTACATGCGCGAACGCGGCATCGACTATTTCCTCAACAGCCGCCGCGCCACCCTGGCCCAGCGCGACTACGCCATCGACAACCCGATGAAGTGGAAGGACTACGGCGAGAACGTCTGGGGTTTGACCGCCGGCGACGGGCCGCAGAACACCAGCCAGGAATACCGCGGCGAGCAACGCCAGTTCCGCCATTACTCCTCGCGCGGCGCCGGCCTGCGCGAGAACTTCGACGACGGCACCATCGTGCCGTCGGCGGCGATTTCCTCGATCGTGTTCGCCCCGGAAGTGGTGATCCCGGCCACCGAGGAGATGCACAAGCGCTATGGCGACTTCCTGTACTCGAGCTACGGCTTTCTGGATTCGTTCAATCCCAGCTTCAACTACGACATCCCGCTCAAGACCGGGCGCATGGTGCCCGATCGCGGCTGGGTGGCCAGCGACTACATCGCCATCGACCAGGGCCCGATCCTGGCGATGATCGCCAATTACCAGAACGAATTCGTCTGGACCGTGATGAAGAAGAACCCCTACATCCGGGCCGGTCTGGAACGCGCCGGTTTCACCGGCGGCTGGCTCACCCCCGAAGGCGAGCCGCAGCCGGCGCCGCAGAAGGACGAGCAGAAGGCCGCCGCGCGTTCGCTGGGCATGGCCGAGTCGCGTGCCGCCGCTGCCCAGGCCCAGCAAGACCCCTCGCAACGCCAAAACTCCACGCAACGCCCCAAACCCGAGTAATCCGTGCGCCTTTTGAAACTGTTGATACTGTCCGCCACACTCTGTCTGGGTGTG
This sequence comes from Xanthomonas sp. CPBF 426, assembly GCF_903989465.1. Taxonomy (NCBI): domain Bacteria; kingdom Pseudomonadati; phylum Pseudomonadota; class Gammaproteobacteria; order Lysobacterales; family Lysobacteraceae; genus Xanthomonas; species Xanthomonas sp. CPBF 426. The sequence continues at coordinate 2,591,505 of NZ_LR861805.1, read as the reverse complement.
GCCGGATGCGAACGCTCCGATCCAGGCAAGACCACCGTGCGCTTCTGGGCCATGGGCAAGGAGGCCGAAGTGGTCGCCGAGCTGGTGACCGACTTCGAGAAGCAGAACCCGGGCATCCACGTGGATGTGCAGAACATCCCGATGACGGCGGCGCACGAAAAGCTGCTGACCGCCTTTGCCGCAGACGGCTTGCCGGACGTGTGCCAACTCGGCAACACCTGGCTGCCGGAGTTCGCCCTGCTGGACACGCTGGAACCGATGCAGCCGTATGTGGCGCGTTCCAGGATCGTCGACCCGCAGGATTATTTCCCCGGCGTGTGGGACACCAATCTGGTCGACGGCACCCTGTATGGCGTGCCGTGGTATGTGGACACCCGGCTGCTGTTCTATCGCAAGGACCTGCTGCGCGAGGCCGGCTATAGCGAGATGCCCAAGACCTGGGCCGAGATGGAACAGGTGATGGCGGCGATCAAGCGCAAGGTCGGCCCGGACCGCTACGCCATCCTGATGCCGCTCAACGAGTTCGAGCAGCAGCTGTCGTTCGCGCTGCAGCAGGACGACCGCCTGCTGCGCGACCACGACAACTACGGCAACTTTCGCGGCGAGGGCTTCCGCAAGGCGCTGGGCTTCTACGACACCATGTATCAGAAAGGCTGGGCGCCGAAGGTCTCCGAGACCCAGGTCTCCAACGTCTGGTACGAGTTCTTCAACGGCTATTACGCGTTCTATCTGTCCGGCCCGTGGAACGTGCGCGAGTTCAAGCTGCGCCAGCCGCCGGGCATGGAAGGCAAGTGGGGCACTGCGCCGCTGCCGGGGCCCAACGGCCTGGGCGCGGGCATTGCCGGCGGTTCCAGCCTGGTGATCTTCAAGTCGTCGCAGCACAAGGACGCCAGCTGGAAGCTGATCGAATACCTGTCGCAGCCGCAGGTGCAGGCGCGCTTCCACGCCATCATCGGCGACCTGCCGCCGCGTCGCAGCACCTGGAAGTTGCCCTCGCTGGCCAACGACGAACTGGCGCATGCCTTCGGCGACCAGCTGGAGCGGGTCAAGGCCACGCCCAAGGTGCTGGAGTGGGAGCGCATCGTGCAGGAAATGCGCCTGGTGACCGAGCGCGTGGTGCGTGGCGGCCAATCACATGAGGCCGCCGTGCAGGAACTGGATAAACGCGTGGACGAGATCCTGGCCAAGCGCCGCTGGATCTTCGAACAGGAGGGCGGGCATGTCGGTCCGGCCGGTGCACCGGCAACGCCTGCGGCGACACCTGCCGCAGCGCCTGCAGCGGGCGAGGGGGCGGCACGATGATGAAGCGTAATTCCGTCGCCGGCTGGGTGTTCGCCGCGCCGTCGATCCTGGTGCTGGGCATGTTCTTCGGCGTGCCGGTGTTTGCCGCGCTGGTGCTCAGCGTCACCGACTTCGATCTGTACGCACTGGCCGACAGCGGCCATCTGCGCTTCGTCGGCCTGGGCAACTACATCGACCTGCTGCAGACCCCGCTGTTCTGGAAGTCGTTGTGGAACACCACGTATTTCGTGCTGCTGGGCGTGCCGATGTCGATCGGCGTGTCGCTGGGCGCGGCATTGCTGCTCAATGCCAAGGCCTCGCGCTTCAAGGCGTTGTTCCGTACCGCCTTGTTCGCCCCGGTGGTGACCACGCTGGTGGCGGTGGCGGTGATCTGGCGCTATCTGTTCCACATCAAGTACGGCCTGGTGAACTTCGGCCTGAGCCATCTGGGCATCGCCCCGATCGACTGGCTGGGCGACCCGCGCTGGGCGATGCCGACCATCATGCTGTTCGCGGTGTGGAAGAACTTCGGCTACAACATGGTGATCTTCCTGGCCGGGCTGCAGGCGATCCCGCAGGACCTGTATGAGGCCGCGCGCATCGATGGCGCCTCGCGCTGGAAGCAGTTCCTGCATATCACCCTGCCGATGCTCGGCCCGGTGCTGATGGTGGTCGGGGTGATCACCATTTCCGGCTATTTCCAGCTGTTCGCCGAACCCTATGTGATGACCCGCGGCGACCCATTGCAGAGCACCGTGAGCGTGCTGTACTTCATGTTCGAGGAAGGCTTCAAGTGGTGGAACCTCGGCCGCGCGTCGGCGGTGGCGTTCCTGCTGTTCCTGATCATTCTGGCGGTGACCACCGTGATGCTGCGCTTTGGCCGCAAGAGGGATTTGATATGAGTCGTGATGTCGGCCAATCGCGCTGGAATGCCGTGCTGATCAACGGTGGCCTGCTGATGCTGGCGCTGGTCAGCCTGGCGCCGCTGCTGTGGATGCTGTCGGTGTCGTTCATGCCCACCGGCGAGGCCAGCCGCTTCCCGCCGCCGATGCTGCCCTCGGCGTTCACCACTGCCAACTACCACGAGCTGTTCGCGCGCACCGGCATGGCGCGCAACTTCGCCAACAGCCTGATGGTGTCCGGGCTGATCACGCTCGGCTCGCTGCTGATCAACACCATGGCCGGCTATGCGTTCGCCAAGCTGCAATTCGTCGGCCGCGAGCGCATCTTCAAGATCCTGATGGCCGCGCTGGTGATCCCTGCGCAGGTGGCGATGCTGCCGCTGTTCCTGTTGATGAAGCAGCTGCATCTGGTCAACAACATCGGCGGGGTGGTGGTGCCGGCATTGGCGACGGTGTTCGGCATCTTCCTGGTGCGCCAGTACGCGCGCAGCATTCCCGACGAGCTGATCGAAGCCGCCCGCATCGATGGCGCCAGCGAGATGCGGATCTTCTTCCAGATCGTGCTGCCGATGCTCAAGCCGGTGCTGGTCACCTTGACCATCTTCACCTTCATGGGCTCGTGGAACGACTTCATGTGGCCGCTGATCGTGCTGACCGACCAGGAGCAGTACACCTTGCCGGTGGCATTGGCGGCGCTGTCGCGCGAGCACATCATGGACGTGGAGCTGATGATGGCCGGCGCGGTGGTGACGGTGATTCCGGTGCTGCTATTGTTCGTGGCGCTGCAGCGTTACTACATCCAAGGTCTTCTGCTGGGGAGTGTGAAGGGGTGAAACCAGTGTTCCTGCGACTGTTTGCCATGACCGCTGTTGCGACGTTTGCGGGCACGGCGCAGGCGCAGGAGCGCGTGCTCGACGGCTTCAACGACATCGGCGCCTGGCGCCTGGTGGTGTCCAACCAGGTCAGTGGTTCGCTGCGGCCGGTAGCCACCAGTTCCGGCGGCCACGCCCTGTGCCTGGATTACAACTTCAATGGCGTGTCCGGCTATGTCGGCATCCGCCGCAACCTGCCGATCACCTATCCGGAGAATTACCGCATCGGCTTTTCGCTGCGCGGCGATTCGCCGTCCAACGACCTGCAGGTCAAGCTGATCGATGCCAGCGGCGACAACGTGTGGTGGGTCAACCGGCCCGGCTTCAATTTCCCGAAGAACTGGACCACCGTCGGCTATCGCAAGCGCAACATCGAAAAGGCCTGGGGCCCGGGCCAGGAAAAGCAACTGCGCAGCAGCGCAGATGTCGAGTTCACCATCTACAACAAGGTCGGCGGCAAGGGCACGGTGTGCTTCGACCGTCTGACGCTCACGCCGCTGCCGCCGGAAGACACCTCGCCGTTGAAGGCCGAGGCCATCACCGACACCGCGCCCGCGCTGGAACAACGCCTGGCCGACGGCAAGCCGGAGACCTTCTGGCTCAGTGGCGCGGTCAAGCAGCAGACCGTCACGCTGGATCTGGGCAAGGTGCGCGAATTCGGCGGCGCGGTGGTGCAGTGGGTTCCTGGCCTGCAGGCCTCGCAATACGTGGTGCGCGCGTCCAGCGATGGGCGCGGCTGGCGTGATCTGCGCACCGTCACCGCCGGTGCCGGCGGCACCGACTGGCTGGCCTTGCCCGATACCGAGGCACGTTACCTGCGCTTCGATCTCAAGGACGGCCCCAACTGGCGCTACGGCATCAAGGAAGTCCAGCTGCAGCCGCTGGCCTTCGCCGCCACACCGAACGATTTCATCAAATCGCTGGCCGCGCAGGCGCCGCGCGGCAGCTATCCACGCGGTTTCTCCGGCGAGCAGCCGTACTGGACCATCCTGGGCCTGGATGGTGGTACCGAGCAGGGCCTGATCGGCGAGGACGGCGCGGTGGAAGTGGGCAAGGGCGGCTTCAGTATCGAGCCGTTCGTGGTCACCGGCGGCAAGCTGCTGCATTGGTCCGACGTCAGCAGCGAGCAGAGCCTGCAGGACGACTACCTGCCGATTCCCAGCGTCGACTGGCATCACGACCTGATGAACCTGCGCGTCACCGCGTTCGTGCAGGGCACGCCCGATCAGGCGCAACTGGTCGCGCGCTATCAGCTGCACAACACCGGCAAGGACGCGCGTGAGTTCACCCTGGCCTTGGCGGTGCGTCCGTTCCAGGTCAATCCGCCGACCCAGTTCCTCAACACCCTGGGCGGTGTCAGCCGGATCGACCAGCTGGCCGTGCAGGGCGCACAGGTCAGCGTCAACGGCAAGCCGCGCGTATTCGCCGCGCAACCTCCGGATGCCGGCTTTGCCAGTGCCTTCGACAGTGGCATGGACGTCAGCCATCTCACCGCCGCCACGCCGCCGGCGATCACCCAGGTCAAGGACGAGACCGGCCTGGCCTCGGGCATGCTGCTGTATCGCTGGAAGCTGGAGCCTGGTCAACGGCGCGAGGTGGCGCTGGTGATTCCGCAGACCGGCACCGCGCAGCTGCCGGCCGGCTTCGATGCCGACAAGGCACAACAGCAGGTGGCCCAGCAGTGGCGCAGCAAGCTCGATCGCGTGCGCATCAGCGTGCCGGCCGAAGGCAAGCCGGTGATCGACACCTTGCGCACCGCGCTGGCGCATATGCTGATCTCGCGCATCGGCCCGCGTCTGCAGCCGGGGACGCGTTCCTACTCGCGCAGCTGGATCCGCGACGGCGCGATGATTTCCGAAGGCCTGCTGCGACTCGGCCGCGAGGACGTGGTGCGCGAATACGTCGACTGGTTCGCGCCATACCAGTTCGCCGACGGCATGGTGCCGTGCTGCGTGGACGACCGCGGCAGCGATCCGGTGCCGGAGAACGACAGCCACGGCGAGCTGATCTTCAACATCGCCGAGTATTACCGCTACACCGGCGACAAGGCATTCCTGGAAAGGATGTGGCCGCACGTGACCGGTGCGTACGACTACATGGAAACGCTGCGTGCCAGCGAGCGCACCGAAGACAACTTCATGCGCAACCCGGCCTTCTACGGAATGATGCCGGTGTCGATCAGCCACGAAGGCTATTCGGCCAAGCCGGTGCATTCGTACTGGGACAACTTCTGGGCGCTGCGCGGCTACAAGGACGCGGTGATGCTGGCCGGCGCGCTCGACAAGCCCGACGAGGTCGCCCGCTTCAGCACTGCACGCGACGAATTCAGTGGCGACCTGATCGCCTCGCTGGGTGCGACGGTGCGCCAGCACTCCCTGGATTTCCTGCCCGGCTCGGCCGAGCTGGGCGACTTCGATGCGACCTCGACCACCATCGCACTGGCACCGGGGGGCGAGCAGCAACGCCTACCGCAGGACCTGTTGAGCAATACCTTCGAGCGCTACTGGAAGGAGTTTTCCGACCGCCGCGACGGCAAGCGCGAATGGAAGGACTACACACCCTACGAATGGCGCAACGTGGCCGCATTCGTGCGCCTGGGCTGGCGCGAACGCGCCTGGGATGCCACCGCGTTCTTCTTCAAGGACCGCGCGCCGCAACCATGGAACCAGTGGGCCGAGGTGGTCTCGCGTACGCCGCGTACGCCGTTCTTCGTCGGCGACCTGCCGCATGCCTGGGTCGCCTCCGATTTCGTGCGCTCGGTGCTGGACATGTTCGCCTACGGGCGCGAATCCGACGCCAGCCTGGTCATCGCTGCCGGCACGCCGACGCGCTGGTTCGAGGGCAAGGGCATCGGCATCGCCGAATTGCGCACCCCGTATGGACGCCTCAATTACACCTTGCAGCGCACTGACAAACAGCTGGTGCTGCAACTGCAGCCGGGGCTGATCCTGCCGCCGGGCGGGGTGGTGTTGCCATGGCCGTACCAGGGCACGCCGGGCAAGGCCAGCATCAATGGCGAATCGGCCGAGTGGCAGAACGGCGAATTGCGGATTCAACAGCTGCCGGCCAACGTGCAGATCGATGTGCCCAGCGCGGTGCGGCGGGCCGAGCGCGCCACGCAATGACTGACGCACCCCGACCGGCCTGGGCAGCGCCGGCGCGGCGACGTGCCGGATGGCCGGTCGTGTTGGCGGCGCTGCTGCCGTGCTCTGTTGCCGTACAAGCCACGCAGGCGACCCAGGCCGTGCAGGCCGCGCAACCTGTGCAGGTCGACAGGCCCGATCGCGCAGAACCTGCATCCCGGGCAGTGCCATCGACCAGCGCAGTGCAGCGCGAGATGACCCTGGTCACGCTCAACCTGCATCACGACCGCGAAGACTGGCCGGCGCGTCGTGCCCATATCGCCAAGGAACTCAGGCAACTGGCGCCAGACGTGATCGCGCTGCAGGAAGTGATCGAACGCCGCGGCAGCGTGCAGAACCAGGCCGCTTGGCTGGCGCGCAAGCTGGGGTACGCCTACAGCTTTGTCTCTGTCGACCCGGTCGATGCGCCCAAGCGCTACGGCAACGCATTGCTGAGCCGGCGCAAGGTGCTGGCCCGGCATCAGCGCCTGCTTCAGCCGCTGGACGATTACCGCGTTGCCGCGCATCTGCAGGTCGACATCGACGGCCAGCCGATCAACGTCTACGTCACCCATCTCAACGAGCGTGCCGATGCACGCGGCACGGCCACGCGCACGCGCCAGGTCGCGGACCTGCTGGATTTCATTTCCTCCACCAGCGATCAGGCACCGGTCGTGATTGCCGGCGACTTCAACACCGCTGCCGATGCCCTGGATCTGGAGGCGCTACGCAAGGGTTATGGCGACAGCTACGGCAGCGTGCATCGCAACAGCGACGCCACCGTGAGCACCTTGAACCTGCATGTCTTCGACAAACCGGCGCGTATCGACCATGTGTTCTTCCAGCAGAAGCGCCTGCTCGCCCGCGAAGCACGCATCCTGTTCGACACGCCGTATGCCGAGGGGCGCTGGGCCTCGGACCACTACGGCGTCTGGGTACGCCTGCAGCTCGCACCCGATCAGCCAGCTACTCCGTAACTCGACCACACGTAGGAGCGCACCTGGGCGCGACGGCATTACCGATAACGCCCGTCGCGCCCAGGTGCGCTCCTACAAGGCGTCGATAGACCACAGGTCGTGACGGCTTTTTTAATCACCCGTGCAAGCGATTGAAGATCTGCACGCCCGCCAGCCATACACCGGCCATGCTGCCGACGTTGGTCAGCAGGAACGTCAGCACCACGCGCGAGACGCGATTGCGGTACCAGCCACGCAAGGTCTGCGCATCGTCGCGTAGCGACAGGAAATCGCCATAGGCCGGTTTGCGCATGTGCACCTCGACCAGCGCGGCAAACGCGCCGGTCGGCACGCTCAGGCGGAACGGCTTGAACGGCGCCACGACCGCCGCGGTGAGGATGCTCAGCGGGTGGCTGCCGGCCAGCAGGCAGCCCAGCGCGGCCAGGCCGCCGGTATACATCGCCCATTGCAATAACAGGTCCGCGCCCATGCTCAGGCCGCCGCGCCAGAACCCGATGCCGATGCCGGTGATGATGACCGCCAGAATGCCCAGCGTGATCCACGGAATGCGCTTGCGCTGCTGCACGTACTCCAGCGACTCGCGCAATGGGCCGGGCGCGGCGGTGTCCTGTTCCAGGTGGCGCGCAAGACCGGCCAGGTGTCCTGCGCCGACCACCGCCAGTATCTCGCGCTGGTCCGTCCTGGCTTCCTCGCGCAGGCGCGTGGCCATGTACTGGTCGCGCTCGGCAATCACGGTTTCGTACAGCTCCGGGCTTTCGCTGGCGAAATCGCCGAAGCTTGCCTCCAGCATGTCGCCTTGCTTGAGCTTCTCGATTTCCTCTTCGCCCACCTCGTCGGCCGCGAACAGCCCACCGAGCAGGCCACCGGCCAGTTTCATCTTGCCGAAGAATCCCAGCCGCCCGGACGCGCGCTTGAAGGTCAGGCCGACCTCGCGATCGATCAGGTGCACCGGCAGACCTTGCGCGCGTGCCAGGTTCACCGCTTCCTTCAACTCCGCGCCCGGTTCGATGCCGAGCTGCTTGGCCAGGCGGCGCTGGTAGGCGGCCAGGGCGAGATTCGCCGCAAACAAGGCCACCCGTCCCTTGCGAATCACCTGCACCAGGTCCAGCCGGGCGAGGGCATCCGGGTCGCTGAGCGCCTGCAGGCGCTGTGCGTCCAGTTCCACTGCCACCGCGTCATAGCGGCCGCTGCCGATCGCCCGCTGCACCGCAGCCACGCTGGCGAGTGACACGTGCGCGGTGCCGAGCAAGGTATAGCGCACGCCATCGCGTTCGACGATGCGATGCGGCTGGCCGGACAGCGCATCGTCCAGAACGTGGGTGGTTTGCTCAGTCATGGGGTCATTCATCAGAAGGAGGGGCGGTGTCACCGGAGCCGAGTGCGCGTTGCAGCTGCACACCGTCCAGCCGGCGACCATGCGTGCGGCCGTTACCGGTGAACACTCCGACCGTGCGAAAACCAAAACGTTCATGCAGCCGTCGCGATGCCAGGGTGTCGGCATCGCCGATCACCGCAATCATCGGTCGACCGCTGCGTTGTTTGCCGCCTGCGATCAGCTCGCCAAGCACGGCTTTGCCGCGGACAGCGCTAACCTCGCGCAACTCGACTGGCATGCGGTCAGTCGATGTAGCGCTTGAGCAGATCGCCATACGCATCGATGCGGCGATCGCGTAGGAACGGCCAGATACGGCGCACGTGTTCGCTGCGCTGCAGATCGACGTCGCACACCAGCACGGTCGGGTCCTGGCCGGCTTCGGCGATGAATTCGCCCTGCGGCCCCAGCACATGGCTGTTGCCCCAGAACTGGATGCCCGACGCACCCAGCGGCGAGGGCTCATGGCCGACGCGGTTGCACGACAGCACCGGCACCCCGTTGGCGACCGCATGGCCGCGATGGCTGAGCACCCAGGCATCGCGCTGGCGCTCCTGCTCGGGTTGCTGGTCGTCCGGATCCCAGCCGATCGCGGTGGGGTAGAGCAGCAGTTCCGCACCGGCCAGCGCCATCAGGCGCGCGGCCTCGGGGTACCACTGGTCCCAGCACACCAGCACGCCAAGCCGGCCGACCGAGGTATCGATCGGCGCAAAGCCCAGATCGCCCGGAGTGAAGTAGAACTTCTCATAGAAGCCCGGATCGTCCGGGATATGCATCTTGCGGTACTTGCCGAGCAGGCGGCCGTCCTTTTCGAACACCACCGCGGTGTTGTGATACAGCCCGGCCGCGCGGCGCTCGAACAACGAAGCCACCAGCACCACGCCATGCTGCCTGGCCAGCGCGCCCAGACGCTCGGTGCTGGGGCCGGGAATCGGCTCGGCCAGGTCAAATTCGTCCACCGACTCGTGCTGGCAGAAATACGCACCGTTGTGCAGTTCCTGCAGCAGCACCAGCTTGGCGCCCTGCGCGGCGGCTTCGGCCACGCGCGATTCGATGATGGCCAGATTGGCCTCGGCGTCGCCGTGGTTGCGCTCCTGGATCAGCGCGACGGGAAGGAGATGACGGGTCATGGCGATTGGTCCAGCGAAGTGGCGCACTAAGGTAGCGCGCGATGGCGTAACACCGGCCTGCCGGCCGGAACAGGAATGGATCAGCCCGCCAGCAAACCGGCGGGCAGCTGCATGGTCAGGCAGTGCAGGCTGCCGTTCTGCCAGATCAACGGGCGGCACGGCACCGGCACGATGGTGTGCTGCGGAAACGCTTCGGCCAGCACCGCCTGCGCGCTCGCATCGGCCTTGTCGCCGTAGGCCGGCATCAGCACCGCCCCGTTGACGATCAGGAAATTGGCGTACGAGGCGGCCAGGCGCCGGCCCTGATCCAGGATCGGCTCGGCCCATGGCAACACGAACAGGCGATACGGCTGCCCGTCGGCGGTGCGCAACGCCGCCAGTTCGGCGCCCATCGCCTGCAGTTCGGTGTAGTGCGAATCGGTAGGCACATCGCAGCCCTGGTAGACGATCGCATCCGGGCCGGCAAAGCGTGCCAGCGTGTCGATATGCGCGTCGGTGTCGTCGCCTTCCAGGTAGCCATGATCCAGCCACAGCACGCGGTCCTGCGCCAGCCACGCGGCAAGGTCGGCACTCAGCGAATCGCGCGTGCGCTGCGGATGCCGCTCGTGCAGGCACGTCCAGGTGGTCAGCAGTGTGCCGGCACCATCGGTCTCGATCGCGCCGCCTTCCAGCGCAAAGTCGACCGTCTGCACCTGCGAGGGCACGAACACCTGCGCCGCATCCAGCGAAGTGACCAGTTGATCGTCCAGGCTCGCCTCGAACTTGCCGCCCCAGCCGGTGAAACGGAAATCCATCAGGCGGAAGCCGCCATCCTGGCGCAGCGTGATCGGGCCGGAATCGCGCAGCCAGGTGTCGTTGTAGGCCGCAACCACGAAACGCACCCGCGCCATGTCCACCCGCGCCGAGCGCAGCCGCGCTTCCGCGTAGATCTGCAGATCGTCATCGGCCACGCACACGATCACCGGTTCGAAGCGGGAAATCGCCGTGACCAGCGCGATGTAGGTCTCTTCCACCTCGGCAAGGCGCTCGGCCCAATCGGTGCCCGCATGCGGCCAGGCAATCAACACGGCGGATTGAGGTTCCCACTCGGCGGGAAAGCGGACGCTATCGGTCATACCTGAAAATTATCCATCAATGCCCAGGCAAGCCCAGGCTGTTAATTCAAATCCCCGCACAGGGATGTGCGGGCGCTTGCGAGGGACTCGCCTCAAATCGGCGCGTGCGAGTAACTCGCATCGACGCTCGCGATCTGCCTGCATCCGGGGTGTGCTGCACGACATCGCCGTTGCATGAAGCGCGCAGTGATCGTATCCCGCGCAACATTGGATCAGACCAGCGTTGCAGCCACCATCAGATGGCGCTCGAACGCCACCCGATCACCTGATCGGTGGCTTGGGACCGATCTCGTTGGCATCGGCCTGATTGGCCACCACGTCGATCACCCGGCTCTTTTCGAAGTACACGGTGAAGGCCGGATACACCCAGCGGTGGATCGTCGGCCACTGGCGCTTCTGGCCGCCGCGCGGTTCCAGCTTTTCCTGCGGCGCACCGTAACGGCCTTCGACCTGGCTCATGCTGTCGCCGCGCAGGGGCAGGGCAGCGGCAGGCTTGTGCTGTACCCGGTCCACCAGCAGCGTATCGGCCGACGCGACGGCGCTGATCCCCATCAGTGCGATCAGCGGCAGGACAAACAAACGGTTGCGCATGTCATCTACTCCCCAGTGGACAAGATTCGGATGGTGATTACAGCAAAAACCAGGACGGGCGTGCCTGCAGGGCGGTGTTACCCAACGCCGCGCCGGATGTCGGTCGGCTTGAATGCCGCGCCAAGCCCGCCATGCCCCCGACACACTCCAGCCTGCATGTAGCCATCGCCGGCGTGAAGCATCGGCCAAGAAAAAACCGCCCGGAGGCGGCTTTCTCGGGTCTTGCACGCGCGGCGAAGGCTTAGCGCTGACGCGCCTTGAAACGCGGGTTCGACTTGCAGATCACGAAGACCTTGCCGCGGCGGCGGACCACCTTGCAGTCGCGGTGACGGGTCTTCGCAGACTTCAGGGAGGACAGGACTTTCATGGCACACCTCGGCGTAAACGGTTGGATTCGATGGAAGAGTGCCCGCAATCGAGGGCGCACCCGGAATTAAGCCGGCAATTCTAACCGGCTTTTCGTCGTGCTTTCAAGTGGTTGCATCGCAATCGCTGCGAGCGGCGCTACACTACCGGCTGATGACCTTCCGGAAACCTGAATGACCGACCTTTCGCCCGTCCTTACCATCGATGGTCCCTCCGGCGCCGGCAAGGGCACCGTGAGCCGGATCGTGGCCGCCCGGCTGGGCTGGCATTACCTCGATTCGGGCGCACTGTATCGCGCCGTGGGCGTGGCGGCGAGCTGGGCCGATCTGGACGTGTCCGACCCGGCCGCGCTGGTGCGCTGCACGTTCGATACCAAGGTAGAGTTCGACGACGCGGGCGAGGCGGGGCTGCGGGTACTGGTCAACGGCGCCGATGCCACTGGCGAGCTGCGCCTGGAAACCACCGGGGCGCTGGCTTCGGCAATTGCCGCTATTCCCGAGGTGCGCAGCGCGCTGAAAGAGCGCCAGCGCGCATTCAGGCGCGCGCCCGGCCTGGTCGCAGACGGGCGCGACATGGGCACGGTGATCTTCCCCGATGCCGCCTTCAAGGTGTTTCTGACCGCCAGTGCCGAAGAACGTGCGGGCCGTCGCCATAAACAGTTGATGGAAAAGGGTGTTTCGGTTATCTTTGACGACCTGCTGCGCGAGATCATGGCTCGAGATGCCCGTGATGCGCAGCGGGTGGTGGCGCCATTGCGGCCGGCCGAAGACGCCGTGCTGATCGATACCAGCGGAATAGGGATCGAGGATGTCGTCCAGCGTGTGGTCGGGGTGTTAGCCGCCCGCACGTCGTCGTAAGCGTTCCGCAAGCGGGCATGTCCCGCCGACCGTAAGGCGTTCCAAGGCTCCGTCGCACATCCCGTGTGGCGGTTCTATGACTACTTAACCGACTCGCTGTCCGGAGTCGACCAACAGGCTGGGCGCTTGGCATCTGTCGCATTCGACGATCAACGCCCGTGTGTTCAACTGAGTAAAATTCAAATGACAGAATCTTTTGCTGAACTGTTCGAAGCCAGTCAAGCCAATCTGGCGAAGCTGAAGCCGGGCTCGATCGTCACCGGTACCGTCGTGGAAGTGCGCGGCGACGTGGTGGTGATCAACGCTGGCCTGAAGTCCGAAGGCATCGTGCCGATCGAGCAGTTCCGTAATGACGCTGGCGAGATCGATGTCGGCGTAGGCGACCAGGTCAAGGTTGCCCTCGATTCCATCGAGAACGGCTTCGGTGAGACCGTGCTGTCGCGCGAGAAGGCCAAGCGCGCAATGGTGTGGGACGAGCTGGAAGAGGCGTTGGAAAAGAACGAAACCATCACCGGCCGCATCAGCGGCAAGGTCAAGGGTGGTTTCACCGTGGACATCAAGGATGTCCGCGCCTTCCTGCCTGGTTCGCTGGTGGATGTGCGCCCGGTGCGCGACCCGGCCTACCTGGAAGGCAAGGAACTCGAGTTCAAGCTGATCAAGCTGGACCGCAAGCGCAACAACGTCGTGGTTTCGCGTCGTGCCGTGGTCGAGAGCGAGCACTCGGAAGAGCGCGAGCAGCTGATGGACAAGCTGCAGGAAGGCGCGATCCTGAAGGGTGTCGTCAAGAACCTGACCGATTACGGCGCGTTCGTGGACCTGGGCGGTATCGACGGCCTGCTGCACATCACCGACATGGCCTGGAAGCGCGTGCGCCATCCGTCCGAAGTCGTCAACGTCGGCGACGAGCTGGACGTGCGCGTGCTGAAGTTCGATCGCGAGCGTAACCGCGTCAGCCTCGGCCTGAAGCAGCTGGGCGAAGATCCGTGGGACAACATCGCCCGTCGTTACCCGGCCAACAGCCGCGTGTTCGGCAAGGTCTCCAACGTCACCGATTACGGCGCATTCGTCGAGATCGAGCCGGGCGTCGAAGGCCTGGTGCACGTCTCCGAGATGGATTGGACCAACAAGAACGTCAACCCGTCCAAGGTTGTGCAGGTTGGTGACGAAGTCGAAGTGATGGTGCTGGATGTCGACGAGGAGCGTCGCCGCATCTCGCTGGGCATGAAGCAGGTTGCCGCCAATCCGTGGGAAACCTTTGCTGCCACCCACAAGAAGAACGACAAGGTGTCCGGCCAGATCAAGTCGATCACCGACTTCGGCATCTTCATCGGTCTGGACGGCGGCATCGACGGCCTGGTCCACCTGTCCGACATCAGCTGGAACACCACCGGCGAAGACGTCGTGCGCAACTACAAGAAGGGCGACACGCTGGAAGCCGTCGTGCTGGCAGTCGATCCGGAACGTGAGCGCATCAGCCTGGGCGTCAAGCAGCTGGAGCAGGATCCGTTCGGCCAGTACATGGCGTCCAACCCGAAGGGTTCGAAGGTCGAAGGCGTGGTGCGTGAAGTGGATGCCAAGGGCGCCACGATCGACCTGGCCGATGGCATCGAAGGCTACGTCGCTGCACGCGACATCGCCAACGAGCGCGTGGACGATGCGACCCAGCACCTGAAGGTCGGCGACAAGATCGAAGCCAAGTTCGTGGGCATGGACCGCAAGGGCCGCACCCTGCAGCTGTCGATCAAGGCCAAGGACGATGCCGAAATGCGCGAAACGCTGGAGGAATACCAGTCCTCCGCTGCGTCGGGCGGCATGACTCAGCTGGGCGCGCTGCTGCGTGCACAGTTGAACAGCAACAAGTCCGAGTAAGCGCGTAGCGCTCGCAAGAGCGTGATGGATCGGCCCGGGCTTGCCCGGGCCGATTCCGATGTGTCAGTCGAAAAAGCAAGTCTTCCCATGACCAAGTCCGAATTGATTGAAATCCTGGCGCGACGTCAAGCGCATCTGAAGGCGGACGACGTGGATCTGGCAGTCAAATCGCTGCTGGAAATGATGGGGCAGGCGCTCTCCGATGGTGATCGGATCGAAATCCGCGGGTTCGGCAGCTTCTCGTTGCACTACCGCCCGCCACGTCTGGGCCGTAATCCGAAGACCGGTGAGTCGGTCGCGTTGCCGGGCAAGCATGTTCCGCACTTCAAGCCTGGCAAGGAATTGCGTGAGCGTGTCAGCTCCGTGGTCCCGGTCGATCTGCTTGATGCGACCGACTGACGCTCGTTCTGCCGCTGCGTTTATGTCGGCTCGGTTAAGCTAAGCCTCTTTCGACGGAGTCCGGCCATGAAGGTGTTTCGTTTGCTGGTGATGTTGGCCTTCCTGCTGGTCGGTCTGATCATCGGCGCGGTCAATTCCCAGGACGTCACTCTCGACTTCCTTTTCTCCAGTGTGCATACGACCTCCGGGATCGCGATCATCGTCGCGCTGCTGGTCGGTGTGTTGATCGGTGCCGGCATGGTGCTGGTCAGTGTGGTGATTCCCCTCTATTCCAAACTGCGCCAGGCCAACAAGGCCGTTGCAGTCAGTCGCACCGATGCCAGGCCGATTGCGCCTGCCGCAGTCGAGCCGCGCCCCTTTGATGGACTGTAAGCGCGTATGGACTTTCTGACCGAGTGGATCTGGTTCTTCCTGTTCGTGCCGTTGGCAGCGCTGGGGGGCTGGGTCGTTGGCCGCCGCGGTGGCCAGCGCCATGGCGATACCCAGGTCAGTCGCTTGTCCAGCACCTATTTTCGCGGGCTGAACTATCTGCTCAACGAGCAGCCGGACAAGGCGATCGAGCTGTTTCTGCACATCGCCGAACTGGACAAGGAAACCTTCGAGACCCAGGTCGCGTTGGGACATCTGTTCCGCCGTCGCGGCGAGGTCGATCGCGCGATCCGGCTGCACCAGGGCCTGGTGCAACGCGCCGACCTGACCGACCAACAGCGCGTGCAGGCCTTGCTGGCGCTGGGCGAGGACTACATGAAGTCCGGCCTGCTGGATCGTGCCGAGACCGTATTCACCGAGCTGGCGCAACTGGATCAGCGTGCGCCGCAGGCGTTGCGTCATCTGATCGGCATCTATCAGGCCGAGCGTGATTGGGAAAAGGCGATCGACAATGCCACCCGTTACGAGGAAGTCACCGGCGAGCCGATGGGCAAGCTGATTTCGCAATTCGAGTGCGAGCTTGCCGATCGCTACCGCGGCTTGAGCAAGCCCGACGAAGCGCTGCAGGCGGTCGCGCGCGCCTACCAGGCCGATGGCACCTCGGTGCGTGCGGGCATTCTGGAAGGACGCATCGAAGCCGAGCGCGGACACGACGAAGCGGCCGTCCGTGCGTTCGAACGTGCGGCGCGGCACGATCCGGAATACCTGCCTGAAATCATCCCTGCACTGATGGCGGCCTATCGCCGGGTGGGTGATATCGCAGGTGCGCGTAATTTCCTGTCGGAGATGACCGAGCACTATCGCGGCATCGCGCCGGTGCTGGCGTTGACGCAGCTGATGGAAGCGCAGGATGGCGTAGCGCCGGCGCTGGCCTACCTGGGGCGTCAGCTCAAGGATCGGCCATCGGTCCGCGGCGAATCGGCATTGATCGACCTGACCCTGGCCGAAGGCAGCGACCCGGTCGGCACCTTGCAGGATCTCAAGCACATCACCGACCAGTTGCTGGTGCGCAACCCGAGCTACCGCTGTACCCGCTGCGGTTTCGGTGCCAAGACGCACCACTGGCAGTGCCCGAGCTGCAAGGAATGGGGCACGGTCAAGCCGCTGTTGAACTACGCGGTGGTCTGATGCCGCAGGCCTGGCTGTGGTGGTGTCTGTTGCACCTGACGGTCGCGGCACTGGGGACCTGGGTGTTGCGGCGCTATGCGTTGCATCGGCGCCTGCTCGATCATCCGGGCGAACGCCGCAGCCATGTGGTCGCCACGCCACGGGGCGGTGGCATGGCAATCGTGGCGGCGATGCTGGTGGGGTGCGTGGCGGCAGGCGTGTTGTGGCCGGCGGCAGGCCTGGTCATCAACTGGTTCGCCGCAGGTCTGGTGCTGGTGGCCGGGGTCGGTTGGTGGGACGACCATCGTCCGCTCTCGGCCAGGTTGCGTTTTGCGATCCATCTGCTGGCGTCGGTCCTGCTGGGCTGGCTGGTCAGCCATCACACCGGCAAGCTCTGGGATGGCGTGCTCACCGCGATGGCGTCGGTGGTGTTGATCAACGTCTGGAATTTCATGGACGGCATCAACGGCCTGGCCAGCAGCCAGGCGGCGCTGGCTGCCCTGGCGTTTGCCGCGGTCGTGCCGGGCGCCTGGGCGTGGGCCGGTCTTGCCGTCGCCGCATCCTGCCTGGGATTCTTGCCGTTCAACTTTCCACGTGCGCGCATCTTTTTGGGCGACGGCGGCAGTGGTGCCTTGGGCTATGTGCTGGCGGCGTTGCTAGCGCTGACAGTGGCGAGCGGGCAGGTGAGCTGGTGGATCAGCTGGCTGCCGCTGACCGCATTTCTTGTAGACGCCGGCTTCACGCTGCTGTCTCGCATGCTCGACGGACAACGTTGGTGGGAGCCACACGCCCAACATCTCTATCAGCAGCTGGCGCGCAGGCTTGAGGCACACGTTCCGGTAACCGGGATTTATTTCGCTTTCAGCGTCGCTGCCGTCTGCTTGTATGTGTTACTTCATCATGATGCAAATTGGCTGCGAGTGTCCGGAGCCCTGGTATGGGGCCTGGGTGCCACCGCAATCTGGTTTTTTCTGCGCGATGGAGTGCGCAATTCGTGAGTAATGGACTCTTATGATTTCCTGGCGTGATCGTTTGACCAAGGCCCTGCCGCAAGCAGCGGTGGTGCTGCACGACCTGTTGATGGTGTGGGTGTGCTGGCAGCTGCTGCACGCCGGCCGCTACTCGATGCTGCGCGACGCCCCCGATCTGCCGCTATGGGATTGGCGCACAGGTGTCGTCCTGGTCGCGCAAGGCCTGGTGTTCTGGAAGATGGGCCTGTATCGCGGGCTGTGGCGGTTCGCGTCGGTGCCGGACCTGTGGAACATCTTCAAGTCGAGCTTCCTCGGCCTGGTCGCGATCGTGCTGGCGCTGTCCTATGACCGCCTGGACGGGGTGCCGCTGTCGGTGCTGGTCGTCTACCCGTTCGCCCTGTCGGCACTGCTGGGCACGCCACGGTTGCTGTATCGCGCCTGGAAGGATTATCAGATTGCACACTCCGGCGACGCCGCGCAGCGCGTATTGATCCTGGGCGCAGGTCGCGCTGCCGAGGGTCTTGTCCGCGACCTGCGCCGCACCGGTGCATTTGTGCCGGTCGGGTATCTGGACGATGCCAACAACCTGCATGGCGCCAAGATCCAGGGTCTCAACGTGCTGGGCAGCCTGGATCAGGCGGCAGCCATCGCCAAGGAGACGGCTGCCAAGCTGCTGGTCATTGCGATTCCGTCGCTGGATGCCTCCGGCATGCAGCGCGTGGTGGCCATCTGCGAAAGCACCGGGCTGCCGTTCCGCATGGTGCCCAAGTTGATCAACGTGCTGGAAGGGCGCTCGTTGCCTGGCGAGTTGAAGGAGGTCGCGATCGAGGACCTGCTCAATCGCAAGCCGGTCACCCCGGACTGGCGCCTGATACGCGACTGGTTGACCAACAAGACGGTGATGGTGACCGGCGCGGGTGGCTCGATCGGTTCGGAAGTCTGCCGCCAGTGCGCCCGTCATGGCGCACGCCGCATCGTGCTGCTGGAGATCGACGAGCTGGCATTGCTGACCGTCGATTCGGACCTGCGCCGCTTGTTCCCCGATATCGAAGTGGTGCGCGTGCTGGGCGACTGCGGCGACCCGGCGGTGGTCGCGCATGCCTTGAACACCGCACCGCCGGATGCGGTGTTCCATGCCGCCGCCTACAAGCAGGTGCCGTTGCTGGAAGAGCAACTGCGCGAGGCGGTACGCAACAACGTGCTGGCCACCGAAAACGTGGCGCGCGCCTGCCAGCGTGCACGCATCGAGACCTTCGTCTTCATCTCCACCGATAAGGCGGTCGAGCCGGTCAACGTGCTGGGCGCGAGCAAGCGCTACGCCGAGATGATCTGCCAGAGTCTTGACGCGCGCGATGCGCCGACGCGCTTCATCACCGTGCGCTTCGGCAACGTGCTGGATTCGGCTGGCAGCGTGGTGCCGTTGTTCCGCGAACAGATCCGCCAGGGCGGCCCGGTCACGGTGACGCACCCGGATGTGACACGTTACTTCATGACCATTCCGGAAGCCTGCCAGCTCGTGGTGCAGGCCGCCGCCTCTGCCTCGCATGGGGCGATCTATACACTGGACATGGGCGAGCCGGTGCCGATTCGCCTGCTCGCCGAGCAGATGATCCGTCTCGCCGGCAAGCAGCCCGGCAAGGACGTGGCGATCCTCTATACCGGCTTGCGTCCAGGCGAGAAGCTGCACGAAACCCTGTTCTATTCCGACGAAGACTATCGCCCCACCGCGCATCCCAAGATTCTGGAGGCCGGCGTGCGCGAGTTCTCGCACGAGCAGGTGTTGCAGCTGGTGACACGCCTGCGTGAGGCGGTTAACCGCTATGACATCAAGGCGATGGAGACTGTGCTGGGCAGCCTGATGCCGGATTTTGCGGCGGCTCGACGGAAAGTCGACGCGCGATCTGATACGGTCGTTCCATTCCCCGCACGTGAGGTCAGAAGACTTTAATGAGCAAGCGTATTCGCAAGGCCGTATTCCCCGTCGCAGGTCTTGGGACCCGCTTTCTTCCGGCAACTAAAACGGTTCCGAAGGAAATGCTGCCAATCATCGACAAACCGCTGATCCAGTACGCCGTCGACGAAGCCATCCAGGCTGGTTGCGACACGCTGATCTTCGTGACCAATCGCTACAAGCACTCCATCGCCGACTACTTCGACAAGGCCTACGAGCTGGAGCAGAAGCTCGAGCGTGCCGGCAAGCTCGAGCAGCTGGAGCTGGTGCGGCATGCCCTGCCGGAAGGCGTGCGCGCCATTTTCGTGACGCAGGCCGAAGCCCTTGGCCTGGGCCATGCCGTGCTGTGTGCCAAGGCCGTCGTCGGCGATGAGCCGTTCGCGGTGTTGCTGCCGGACGACCTGATCTGGAACCGCGGCGCCGGTGCACTGACCCAGATGGCCGATGTGGCCGAGGCCTCCGGTGGCAGCGTCATTGCCGTCGAGGATGTGCCGCACGACAAGACCGCCAGCTACGGCATCGTGGCCACCGATGCGTTCGATGGCCGCAAGGGCCGCATCAACGCCATCGTCGAAAAGCCCAAGCCGGAAGTGGCACCGAGCAATCTGGCCGTGGTCGGCCGCTATGTGCTCAACCCGAAGATCTTCGAGCTGCTCGAAGAGACCGGCGCCGGCGCTGGCGGCGAAATCCAGTTGACCGATGCGATTGCCGGGCTGCTGCAGCAGGAAACCGTCGATGCCTACCGCTTCGAAGGCCGCCGTTTCGATTGCGGTGCGCATATCGGCCTGATCGAAGCCACCGTGCATTTCGCGCTCGAGCACGAGAAGCATGGCGGGCCGGCCAAGGAAATCCTGCGCACCGCATTGGCCGAGGCCGACGCGCGCGGCTGATTGCCTGGCCATCGCCTGCATCCACGAACGACGCCATCTGGCGTCGTTCGTCGTTTGGGCCCTTGCTGGCCAGAACGCCGTGCCGTTGGTGATCGACACGGCGGGCCAACGTGCTGGTGCGCGCCTGCGGCCGTGAGCACGCAGTGCAGTTGGTCGCCGCCGGGATGGATTGCCAGGGTCGCGAAACCTTCGCGTCGGCGCTGGCGTCCCGGCAGGCGGCGCTGGTCGAGCTGGGCGTGGACGAGGCCGCCGCCATTGCCCGCGAGATCCGGCGTCGCGATGCAGTTGTCGTAGCCGGTCGAGAACGCCTCGGGGAATTGAGCGACCGGCGCCGAGGTGCCGGCCTGGGGGACAGACCGATTGACTCAGCCGTGCCGGCGTTGAGCGGCCGCGAAGGCGTCCAGCTGTTCGGGCGTGGCGTCTTTCTGATGCCGCTGCTTCCAGTCGGCAAACGGCATGCCGTACACCGCTTCGCGCGCCTGCTCCTTGCTCATTGGCTGGCCCTGCGCTTCGGCGGCTTCGCGGTACCAGTCACCCAGGCAGTTGCGGCAGAAGCCGGCCAGGATCATCAGGTCGATGTTCTGCACATCCGGGCGCTGCTGGTTGAGATGCTGCAACAGACGGCGAAATGCGGCCGCTTCGATGGATGTGGTGGTGGAATCGGGTGTCGAGGTGGTGTCGGTCATGGCGGAATCGGGGACAATAGACGGCCTTCGACTCTACACCTGACGCCCCATGACCGTTTCCGCGCCAGCTGCCTCTGCTCCGGCCCGCCTTCTCGATGGTCGCCGCATCGCCGAGGAACTGCTCGACGGGTTGAAGCTGCGCGTGGATGCGCGTCTGGCCGCCGGCAGGACACGCCCCGGGCTGGCGGTGGTACTGGTCGGTGGCGATCCGGCCTCGTCGGTATATGTGCGCAACAAGCGGCGTGCGGCGGAAAAGGTCGGTATCGAGGCCTTCGACTACGACTTGCCGCAAGGCACCAGCGAGGCCGAGCTGGCGCGGCTGATCGACCAGCTCAATGCCGACCCCAAGATTCACGGCATCCTGATCCAGCTGCCGTTGCCCGGCATCCCCGATGCCAACCGCCTGATCCAGCGTATCGATCCGCGCAAGGACGTCGATGGGTTCCATCCGCAGAATGTCGGGCATCTGGCGCTACGCGAATTCGGCCTGCGTCCGTGCACGCCGCGCGGCATCGTGACCTTGCTGGCGCACACAGATCAGCCGGTGCGCGGCCGCAATGCGACCATCGTGGGCGTGAGCAATCACGTCGGCCGGCCGATGGGGCTGGAACTGCTGATCGCCGGTTGCACGGTCACCAGCTGCCACAAGTTCACCCCGCCCGCAGTGCTGGAAGCCAGCGTGCGCAATGCCGATATCCTGGTGGTGGCGGTGGGGCGACCGGGCCTGATTCCGGGCGAATGGGTCAAGCCGGGCGCGGTGGTGATCGATGTCGGCATCAATCGATTGGATGATGGCCGCCTGGTCGGCGATGTGGGGTTCGAGGCGGCCGTGCAACGTGCGGCCTGGATCACGCCGGTGCCGGGCGGGGTGGGGCCGATGACAGTTGCCACCTTGATGCAGAACACGCTGGAAGCGGCCGACGCGGCTGGCTGAGGCGCGCGCGTAACGCTGCATTGCAGTCGCGTTGTGTCTTCGTGAAGGCTTTCAGGGTAAAATGCCGCGCTTCCCCAAACTCGGGTCCGCCGATGCTCCGCATCCAGGCTGAAGCTCTCACCTACGACGACGTTTCCCTCGTCCCCGCCCATTCGATCGTCCTGCCCAAGGACGTCAGCCTGGAAACCCGGCTGACGCGCGATCTGCGCCTGAAACTGCCGATTCTCTCGGCCGCGATGGACACAGTGACCGAACACCGCCTGGCGGTGGCCATGGCCCAGCTGGGCGGCATCGGCATCATCCACAAGAACCTGACTCCTGCGCAGCAGGCCGGCGAAGTCGCCCGGGTCAAGAAGTTCGAATCCGGCGTGATCACCGAGCCGTTCACGGTGAGCCCGGACACGACCATCGGCGAGGTGCTCAAGCTGACCCGCGCGCGCAACATCTCCGGCGTGCCGGTGGTGGATGGCAGCGAACTGGTCGGCATCGTCACCAGCCGCGACATGCGCTTCGAGAAGAAGCTCGACGATCCGGTCCGCCACATCATGACCAAGAAGGATCGCCTGATCACCGTGCGCGAAGGCGCCAGTGACGAGGAAGTGCTGGAGCTGCTGCACCGCAACCGCATCGAAAAGATCCTGGTGGTCAACGACAGCTTCGAGCTGCGCGGCCTGATCACGGTCAAGGACATCCAGAAGAAGACCGACAACCCCAACGCCGCCAAGGACGGGTCCACGCGCCTGCTGGTCGGCGCGGCGGTCGGCGTGGGCGGCGATACCGAGCAGCGCATCGAACTGCTGGCTGCGGCGGGCGTGGACGTGGTGATCGTCGATACCGCGCACGGTCATTCGCAGGGCGTGATCGATCGCGTGGCCTGGGTCAAGAAGGCGTATCCGCAGCTGCAGGTGATCGGCGGCAACATCGTCACCGGCGATGCCGCGCTGGCGCTGATGGACGCCGGTGCCGACGCGGTCAAGGTCGGCGTGGGTCCGGGCTCGATCTGCACCACGCGCGTGGTCGCCGGTGTCGGCGTGCCGCAGATCACCGCGGTGGACATGGTCGCCGAGGCGCTGCAGGACCGCATTCCGTTGATCGCCGATGGCGGCATCCGCTATTCCGGCGACATCGGCAAGGCACTGGTCGCCGGCGCCTCCACGGTGATGGTCGGCGGCCTGTTCGCCGGCACCGAGGAGGCCCCCGGCGAGGTCGAACTGTTCCAGGGCCGCAGCTACAAGAGCTACCGCGGCATGGGCAGCCTGGGCGCGATGGAGAAGGGGTCCAAGGACCGCTATTTCCAGGATTCCAGCGATGCCGACAAGCTGGTGCCGGAAGGCATCGAAGGGCGCGTGCCGTATCGCGGCCCGGTCGGCGGCATCGTCCATCAGTTGATCGGCGGCCTGCGCGCCACGATGGGCTACGTGGGTTGCGCGACCATCGAGGAAATGCGCACCAAGCCGAAGTTCGTCACCATCACCGGTGCCGGCCAGCGCGAGAGCCATGTCCACGACGTGCAGATCACCAAGGAACCGCCGAATTACCGGATGGGCTGATGCCCATCCGCGGGATTGGGGATTCGGGATTGGGGATTCGTAATAGCCCGCCGCATCTCCTTCGGCAGGGTGCACCGCTGCCATTCCGCTGTTGCAAATCCCCAATCCCGAATTCCCAATTCCGGCTCTCAATGACCAACATCCATAGCGACAAGATCCTCATCCTCGATTTCGGCGCGCAGTACACCCAGCTGATTGCGCGGCGCATCCGCGAGATCGGGGTGTATTGCGAGATCTGGGCATGGGATCACGACCCGTCGGAGATTGCCGGCTTCGGTGCCAAGGGCATCATCCTGTCCGGTGGTCCCGAGTCGACCACCTTGCCGGGTGCGCCGGTCGCGCCGCAGGAAGTGTTCGACAGCGGCCTGCCGGTGTTCGGCATCTGCTACGGCATGCAGACGCTGGCGGCGCAGCTGGGCGGTGCCACCGAGGCCGCCGATCAGCGCGAATTCGGCCATGCCGAAGTCGATGTGGTAGCGGCCGATGCCTTGTTCGCCGGCCTGACCGACCATGCCGGCGCGTCGCGTTTGAACGTATGGATGAGCCACGGTGACCATGTCTCGCAGGTGCCGCCGGGCTTCACCGTTACCGCAGTGACCGACCGCATTCCGGTGGCGGCGATGTCCAACGAGGACAAGCGCTGGTACGGCGTGCAGTTCCACCCGGAAGTGACGCACACGCTGCAGGGCCAGACCTTGCTGCGCCGCTTCGTGGTCGATGTCTGCGGCTGCCAGACGCTGTGGACGGCGGCCAACATCATCGACGACCAGATCGCGCGCGTGCGCGAGCAGGTGGGCGATGACGAAGTGATTCTCGGCCTGTCCGGCGGCGTGGATTCATCGGTGGTGGCCGCGCTGTTGCACGAGGCGATCGGCGACAAGCTGACCTGCGTGTTCGTCGATACCGGCCTGCTGCGCTGGCAGGAAGGCGACCAGGTGATGGCGATGTTCGCCGAGCACATGGGTGTGAAGGTGGTCCGCGTCAACGCGGCTGACCGCTACTTCGCCAAGCTGGAAGGCGTCAGCGACCCGGAAGCCAAACGCAAGATCATCGGCAACCTGTTCGTGGAGATCTTCGACGAAGAGTCCAACAAGCTGGCCAATGCCAAGTGGCTGGCGCAGGGCACGATCTATCCGGATGTGATCGAGTCGGCCGGCAGCAAGACCGGCAAGGCGCACGTGATCAAGAGCCACCACAACGTCGGTGGCCTGCCCGAGCACATGAAGCTGGGCCTGGTCGAACCGCTGCGCGAGCTGTTCAAGGACGAAGTGCGCCGCCTCGGTGTCGAACTCGGCCTGCCGCGTACGATGGTGTATCGCCATCCGTTCCCGGGCCCGGGCCTGGGCGTGCGCATCCTGGGCGAAGTGAAGCGCGAATACGCCGAACTGCTGGCCAAGGCCGATGCGATCTTCATCGATGAACTGCGCAAGGCCGATCTGTATGACAAGACCAGCCAGGCATTTGCGGTGTTCCTGCCGGTCAAGTCGGTGGGTGTGGTCGGCGATGCACGCGCCTACGAATGGGTGATCGCGCTGCGCGCTGTGGAAACCATCGACTTCATGACCGCGCATTGGGCGCACCTGCCGTACGACTTCCTTGGCACGGTCAGCAACCGCATCATCAACGAACTGCGCGGCGTCTCGCGCGTTGTCTACGACATCTCCGGCAAGCCGCCGGCGACGATCGAGTGGGAATGAGTTGAACGACAAAGGCGCCGTGAGGCGCCTTTTCGTCAGGGCGTGCAGTTAGCCGACAGGTTTGCGTTCAGTGGTACATCGCCAGTTGCGCGCCGTACTGGAAAGCAGTGCGTAGCGCTTGAAGATGTCGACGTCGATTGTGCTGCGCCGCGCCGCCGCCGATCTTCTTCAGCGCACCTTGGCCAGCGCCACACGGGCATCGGCCATGAACTTCTGCGTTTCCTGCGGCGTGGAGAGGTTGGCGCCCAGCTGGTTGAGCACCTGCTCGATGTCGCTCGATGCGTCCCAGGCTTCGTCGCAGAGCATGCCGGCGATCGGGCCAAGATAATTCAGCGCGACCTTTTCCAGCGCATCGCGCACCCGCTCGTCGGGTGCCAAGCCCGCTCCCGCGGATGCAGATGTTGCGCTCGGTGCGGCGACCTGCGTTGCGGCGACCTGCGTTGCAGCGACCGGTGCCGGCGCCGATGCAACCGGTGCGCGCGGCGGTGTCGGCGCACCACCCAGATCCTGTTCGAAACCGCCCATCAACCACTGCCGCGCGTCGTCGCTCAGCAGCGACGGCTTGCCCATGCCGGCACCGGGGTCGGCCTGGAAGCGGGCCTTGGCCGCGTTGACCATGGTAAGGCGCTGTACCGCCTCGTCATTGCGCAACATGCGGAACACCACTTCTTCGATCTGCCCGGCGTTGAGGCGGACGATGCAGGAGTGGTTCTCCTCGGTGACGACGAACAGAAAGCCGGACGCCTTCTTCAGTGCCAGCGCCTTGAGCTCGCGCAGCACGTCGATCAGCGGACGGAATTCAGTGGACATGGCGTCTTCCTTGCATCATCTGGTACGAAGTGGGTGCGCGGGGCTCAGCGTTTGCTGAGCCGTTCCATCGCCAGCCGCACGCTGTTGGACAGGCGGGAAATGGCGCGCGCCAGGGTACCAATTTCATCCTTGAGGTTGACCTCGTCGATGGTGTGGTTCCACTTGCCCAGGCTCAGCTCTTCGGCCACGGTGGTCAGGTGCTGGATCGGGCGCAGCACGCGGCTCCAGATCAACGCCCATTGCAGGCCGAGCAGCAAGGCGCAGACCAGCAGGCCGATGCCGGCGATCCACAGCGACTGGCGCACGATCACGTCATTGACGTCGCTCTTGGGGTAGGCCGAGACCAGGGTGAAGCCCCAGTCCGGCACTTCCTGCTTGGTCACGACCCAGTCGTCCGGCGTGTCCTTGACGATCCGTTCGATGGTGGCGGTGTCGGTGGTGGCACCGGTGGTGGACTGGAAGCGCAGCGTGTTCTTGCTGTCGAACACGGCGATGAAGCCGGAGTCGAGCACGCGACGGCTGCTGACCACGTTTTCCAGCGCCTGCGTGTCGGCCTTGTAGCCAACGTACCAGGCACCAATTACGCGCTTGTCGTTGCCGGCAAAGATCGGCTCGTAGCCGGTGACGTACGGGTTGCCGAGGATGTCGACCACGCCGTAGAAGCTTTCGCCGTTGCGCAGCTTGGCGGCGGCCTGGCCGTTGGGATCGAGCACGGTGCCGATGGCGCGGCTGCCGTCGTCCTTCTTGACGTTGGTGGAGATGCGCACGAAGTCATCGCCGGTACGCGAGAACAGCGTGGCGGTGCCTTCGTGGATGGCGGTGACATCGTCGAGCATGTCGAAGTCGTTGGCCTGCGCCTTCTGGCCCAGCAGCAGGTCGTTGGCATTGCGCTCGCCCACGCGCACTTCGTTGCCGATGCTTGCAGCGCCGTGTGCGTTGGCTTCCTTGCGCAGCTGGCGCATGGAGGAGTTGACGCGGTCCAGCATCATCGCGCGGGTGACCGAGAACAAGGTCTGCAGGGACACCGACTGGCGCTCGATCGCGTCGCCGGCCTCGAACCTGACCCGGTTCGCTTCGGTAATGGCCAGAATGACCGTCAGTGCCGCCACCACGACCAGCACCAAGGCCAGCACCGGCAACAGCAGGCGCACCCGCAAAGAGTGACGAAGCATCGCAATTCCCCTGAACGCGTTTAGTGATTGGATCGAGTGCGCCGCAGCCCCCCGGCAGCGGTCGGGCCTAGCCGTTATCGGCGGTTGTACACGATGCTGAAGCGGCCCCCACGCCGCTGGCGGTGCATACGATAGCTCAAGGCGATCGATTTGGCAGCGCGGCAGGTGTGGCATGTGGCCGGGCGTTCAAGCAGGCTCGACCTTGTTGCAGGTCGCGGCGGAATGGGCGTGAGCAGGGAAAAAAACGGCGTAGTGGATCTTGCGCACTTCGAACGGGCGATGCGAAGCAGGAGCGCACGAAAAAGCCGACTCTCGCGAGTCGGCTCAGTAACCCGAATCGAACCAGGTCAGGCGTTTGCAAACGCGAGCAGATCCTGGTTGAACTGATCGGCGTGGGTCACGGTGAGGCCATGCGGAGCGCCGGCGTAGATCTTCAGTTCGGCGTTCTTGATGATCTTGGCCGACAGCTTGCCGGATGCGTCGATCGGCACGATCTGGTCGTCGTCGCCATGCACCACCAGTGCGGGCACGTCGATCTTCTCCAGGTCCGGGGTGTAGTCCACTTCGGAGAACTGCTGGATGCAGTCGTACTGGCCCTTGTGGCCGCCCAGCATGCCCTGCATCCAGAACGCGTCGCGCATGCCCTGGGTGACCTTGTGGCCATCGCGGTTGGCGCCGAAGAACGGCGTGGTCAGGTCCTGATAGAACTGCGAGCGGTCCTTGGCCACGCCGTCGCGGATGCCGTCGAACACGCTCATCGGCAGGCCGCCGGGATTGGTCGGGCTCTTGACCATTTGCGGTGGCACCGCGCCGACCAGCACCACCCTGGCCACGCGCTTGCTGCCATGGCGGCCGACGTAATGCGCCACTTCGCCGCCGCCGGTGGAATGGCCGACCAGGATCGCGTCTTGCAGATCCAGCGTTTCGATCACCGCCGCGAGGTCGTCGGCGTAGGTGTCCATGTCGTTGCCGTCCCAGGTCTGCGACGAACGGCCATGACTGCGGCGGTCATGCGCGATCACGCGGAAGCCCTGTTGGCCCATGAACAGCATCTGCGCATCCCAGGCATCGGCGCTGAGCGGCCAGCCGTGCGAGAACACGACCGGCTGGCCCTTGCCCCAGTCCTTGTAAAAAATGGTGGCGCCGTCGGGGCGGGTGACGAAATTGGACATCGGCTTGACTCCGTTGTTGGTCGGTTGGGGCGGTGGGGTGAGTGCGTCACGCCGGGGCAGCACTGGCCAAGCCCGGCAGCGGCAACGCTGCCACGGTGGCCGTGCCGGAGATGAGAAAGCTGCGGCGTCCGGCGTCGGCTGTTGTGCATTCGGTATCTGCGAGGCGCCGCCAGCGCATCAGCCTCGACCGCACGGGCGGATCACCGCGGCGGGTCGCTAGGATGGATCACTGCAGCGCGGTATCCCAGAGCAGTTTCAGGTTCAGGCCGACGATCACCGTCGCAATGACCCAGGCGATGCGCACCAGCCAGGGCGGTGCCACCAGCGCGCCCATCAACGCACGGTCGGACACGAAGCGCACCAGCGGGATCACCGCAAACGGCAGCTGCATCGACAACACCACCTGGCTCAGCACCAATAGCCGCGCGGTGCCGGCCTCGCCATACAGCCAGGTCACGATCACCACCGGCACGATGGCGATGCCACGCGTCAGCAGACGGCGCAGCCACGGCGGCAAGCGCAATTGCAGGAAGCCTTCCATCACGATCTGCCCGGCCAGCGTGGCAGTGACGGTGGAATTGACGCCGGAAGCCAGCAGCGCGACGGCAAACAGCGTCGAGGCCAGGCCCACGCCGAGCATCGGTGCGAGCAGGGCATGGGCCTGTTCGATCTCCTGCACATCGGTACGGCCCTGCGCATGAAACACCGCCGCCGCCAGGATCAGGATCGAGGCATTGATGAACAGCGCGAACATCAACGCCACGGTGCTGTCGGTCACCGCCCAGCGCAGCGCCGACTTGCGGCCCACATCGGTACGCGGGTACGCACGCGTCTGCACGATCGACGAATGCAGGTACAGGTTATGCGGCATCACCGTCGCACCGATGATGCCGATCGCCAGATACAGCGCATGCGGGTCGGTGACCACTCGCGCACGCGGAATGAAGCCGCCCAGCACGGCTGCGATCGGTGGTGCCGCCAGCGCGATCTGGATGCCGAAGCACACGAAGATGATCAACAGCAGCGCGATCACGAACGCTTCCAGCGCGCGGAAACCGCGATTCATCAGCAGCAGCACCAGCACCACGTCCACCGCGGTGATGATGGCGCCCACGGTCAGCGGAATGCCGAACAACAGCTTCAACGCGATGGCGGTGCCGATCACCTCGGCCAGGTCGCAGGCGATGATCGCCAGTTCGCAGATGCCCCACAGTGCCAGGTTCACCCCGCGCGGATAACGCGCCCGGCAGGCCTGCGCCAGATCCAGCCCGGTGGCGATGCCCAGCCGTGCCGACAGGCTCTGCAGCACGATCGCCATCAGGTTGGACAACAGGATCACCGACAGCAGCAGATAGCCGAACTGCGAGCCACCGGCCAGGTCGGTGGCCCAGTTGCCCGGGTCCATGTACCCGACCGACACCATGTAGCCCGGGCCCAGAAACGCCAGCAGCCGGAACCACCAGTGGCCTCCTTTGGGTACGGCGACGCTGGCGTGGTGGTCGCCCAGCCCGCCATTGGCCGCTGCCGGCGAGGGGAGGGGCAGGGCTGCGTTGGGACGGAGATCGGCGGACATGCGGGGCAGGCTGGCTAGGGTCATATGGATGATATAGCAACTGCTATGCTGTTGAGCATTGGCAATTTAAATCGTAATGATCGGCTGCGTGCTTCAAACTACGCATCCCGGCACTGGCGCCGGACGTGATGACGGGGATGAGGGTGGGCAAGAGCGAAAAGCTGGAAGCAGCCGCGCCGGCGCTGATCGACGCGCAGGTGCACATGGAGAGCTTCCGTCAGGTGCGCGAGGCGCGCCGCGCCGAGCTGGTCGAGGACTACGTGGAGCTGATCTCCGATCTGCTGGTCGACGGCGGTGAGGCGCGTCAGGTCGATATCGCCGCGCGCCTGGGCGTGGCCCAGCCGACCGTGGCCAAGATGCTCAAGCGGCTGGTGCGCGACGGCTGGGTGGTGCAGCGCCCGTATCGTGGTGTGTTCCTGACCCCGGCCGGCGAGGCGCTGGCGGCGTCCAGCCGGCAGCGCCATCAGATCGTCGAACGCTTCCTGCTCGCGCTGGGCATCGACGAGGCCACCGCGCGGCGCGATGCCGAAGGCATCGAGCACCATGTCAGCGAAGCCACCGTGGCCGCGTTCGCCGCCTTCCTGGATCGCCAGGGCGGCAGCGCCGCGTGAGCATGCGGGTGGAGACGTCGGTCGACGCGGCGCAGGCGCTTATCGACCGACAGTGGATGCAACGCGCCCTGCAGCTGGCCGAGCGTGCCGAACGCGACTTTGACGAGATCCCGGTCGGCGCGCTGCTGATCGATGCGCAGGGCAACGTGCTGGGCGAAGGCTGGAACTTCAATATCGCCAGCCACGATCCCAGCGCGCATGCCGAGATCATGGCCATGCGCGAAGGCGGCCGCCGCCTGGCCAACCATCGGCTGATCGGCTGCACGCTGTACGTCACGCTGGAGCCGTGCGCGATGTGCGCAATGGCGATGATCCATGCGCGTATCGCCCGGGTGGTATTCGCTGCCAGCGACCCCAAGACCGGCGCCTGCGGCAGCGTGTTCGACCTGCCCGCCGACCCGCGCCACAACCACCGCGTGCAGGTCAGTGGTGGCGTCCTGGCCGCCGAGGCGGGGCTGCGGCTGACCAATTACTTCAGGGCCAAGCGTGGCAAGCCGCCCCTCGCGCCCTGAGCGGCGCGGCCGCGGTATGATGCGCGCCCTTCAGCATCTGGCCGGCGACGGCCCTCCACAGGACGGCGACATGGCAGACACCCTTGCAGGCAACGACCGACTGATCTGGATCGATCTGGAAATGACCGGCCTGGATACCGATCGCGATTCCATCATCGAGATCGCCACCATCGTGACCGATGCGCAGTTGAACGTGCTTGCCGAAGGGCCGGAACTGGCCATCGCCCATCCGCTGGCAACGCTGGAAGCCATGGACGAATGGAACCGCAACCAGCACCGCCGTTCGGGCCTGTGGCAGCGTGTGCTCGACAGCCAGGTCACCCATGCCCAGGCTGAAGCGCAGACGGTGGCCTTCCTGAGCGAGTGGATCCGCGCCGGCGCCTCGCCGATGTGCGGCAACTCGATCTGCCAGGATCGCCGCTTCCTGCACCGCCAGATGTCGCGCCTGGAGCGCTACTTCCATTACCGCAACCTGGACGTGTCCACCATCAAGGAACTGGCACGGCGGTGGGCGCCGACGGTGGCCAATGGGGTTGCCAAGAGCTCGGCCCACACCGCCTTGAGCGATGTGCGCGATTCGATCGACGAGCTGCGTCACTACCGCCAGTTCATGGGCGCGTTGGGTGGCGATTCCCAGGCAAAGGCGCAGGGCTGAGCGCTAGCTGCGGTGTTGCACGCGGTGGGCGTGGCGTGTTGACGGTGTCCAGTTGCGACCTGCGTGCGCCGAGCAGCGCGCAGGGTTCGCCGCTGACCGCGTAGCCAGACGCACACGGTGCCAGCGCATCCAGCAAAAAGGCCGCATCCTTCGATGCGGCCTTTTGCTTTTCCATCACGCCATCCAGCGCGTCAGCGTGCCAGCGACGGTCCCTTGCTCAGGTCGCCATCGTCGGCGA
This sequence comes from Xanthomonas sp. CPBF 426, assembly GCF_903989465.1. Classification (NCBI taxonomy): domain Bacteria; kingdom Pseudomonadati; phylum Pseudomonadota; class Gammaproteobacteria; order Lysobacterales; family Lysobacteraceae; genus Xanthomonas; species Xanthomonas sp. CPBF 426. The sequence goes on along the minus strand of NZ_LR861805.1, from coordinate 2,559,694 downwards.
TGCCCTTCAGCAACAGGTCGGAGATCGGCTTGCCGTCGGCATCGTGGTGGTACACGTGCAGGTCGCGCTGCGGATACGGGATATTGAGCCCGTTCTCCAGCAGCTGGTTGCGGATCTGTTCCAGCGTGGTGCTCTTGGCGGCGCCGAAATTGCCATTGGTCGCATAGGCGAACAACATCAGGTCCACCGTGCTTTCGCCAAGATTCGTGACCTGCACGAACGGTGCCGGCGACTCCAGGAGGTTCGGGTTGTCCTTGGCAATCTGCAGCAACAGCTGCTGGGCTTTTTTCAGATCGTCGCCGTAGCCCACGCCCACCGTCACTTCCAGGCGCCGGTTGGGCAGGGTGCTGTAGTTGACGATCGGCGAGGTGGTGATCGTGCTGTTGGGCAGGGTAATCATGCGCTCGTCGAACGAACGGATCCGCGTCTGGAAGATCCTGATCTCGTCGACGATGCCCTCCTGGCCGGCAATCACCACGTGGTCGCCATCGCGCATCGGGCGCAGCACGATCAGCATCACGCCTGCAGCGATATTGGACAGCGAATCCTTCAACGCCAGACCAACCGCCAGGCCGGCTGCACCCAGCACTGCGATCAGCGAGGTCGGCGGTACACCGATCTTGCTCAACGCAGTGACGAAGACCAGCACCAGCAGCAACGCATACAACACATTGCGCAGGAAGTTGGTCAGCGTGATCTCTACGCGCGCGCGGGTCAGCGCACGGTGCAGCCACTGGCTGAGTTGCTTGGCCAGCCACATGCCGACCACCACGATCAGCAGGGCCAGTCCCCAGTTGAGCACGTACTGCGCCCACGGGATGTTTGCCCAGTTGAACGCCGGCTCCGCCGCCTTGGCCGCCACCGGCCTTGCGGCGACGGCTCCAGCCGCCGCCGCCACTGCACCCAGCATACCCATCAGCTCTCGCTCTTCAGCTTGGCCAGTCGCAGCCAGGTATCGACCACGGTGTCAGGATTCAGCGACACCGACTCGATGCCTTCCTGCATCAGCCACTCGGCCAGCTCCGGGTGATCCGACGGCCCCTGGCCGCAGATGCCCACGTACTTGCCCTTGGCGCGCGCTGACTTGATCGCCATCGACAGCAGCTTCTTGACCGCCGGATTCCGCTCGTCGAACAGATGCGCCACGATCGACGAATCGCGGTCCAGGCCCAGGGTCAGCTGGGTCAGGTCGTTGGAGCCGATCGAGAAACCGTCGAAGATCTCCAGGAATTCATCGGCCAACAGTGCGTTGGACGGCAGCTCGCACATCATGATGATCTTCAGGCCGTTCTCGCCCTGCTTGAGCCCGTTCTGCTCCAGCACCTCGATCACCTTGCGGCCTTCTTCCAGCGTACGCACGAACGGGATCATCACCCAGAGGTTGTCCAGGCCCATCTTGTTGCGCACCTTCAGCACCGCCTTGCACTCCAGCGAGAAGGCCTTGGTGAAGGACGGGTCGACGTAGCGGCTGGCGCCACGGAAGCCGATCATCGGGTTCTCTTCATGCGGCTCGTAGCGCGTGCCGCCGATCAGGTTGGCGTACTCGTTGGACTTGAAGTCCGACAGGCGCACGATCACCGTGTTCGGCGCCACCGAGGCGGTCAGCGTCGCGATGCCCTCGGCCAGGCGGTTGACGTAGAAGCTCACCGGATCGCCGTAGCCGGCAGTCTTGGCGTCGATCTTCTTGCGGACGTCGGCGTCCTGCTTGTCGTACTCCAGCAGCGCGTTGGGATGGATGCCTATATGCGCGGCAATGATCATTTCCAGGCGTGCCAGGCCGATGCCGGCGTTGGGCAGCTGGCCGAAGTCGAACGCGCGCTCGGGGTTGGCCACGTTCATCATGATCTTGAGCGGGGCAGGCGGCATGTTGCCCAGGTCGGTGGTGGTGCGCTCGAACGGCAGCAGGCCGTCGTAGATGAAGCCGGTATCGCCTTCGGCGCAGCTCACCGTCACTTCCTGACCGTCGCTGATCACGTCGGTGGCGTTGCCCGAGCCGACCACGGCCGGCACGCCGAGTTCGCGCGCGATGATCGCCGCGTGGCAGGTGCGGCCGCCGCGGTTGGTGACGATGGCCGAGGCCCGCTTCATCACCGGCTCCCAATCGGGATCGGTCATGTCGGCGATCAACACATCGCCGGCCTGCACGCGATTCATGTCGTCCAGCGAACGCACCACGCGGGCCACGCCGCTGCCGATCTTGGCGCCCACCGCACGGCCCTCGACCAGGACCTTGGCGTCCTTGGCTTCCAGCGAGAAACGCTCGATCTGGGTGGCATGGCTGCGCGACTTCACGGTTTCCGGGCGCGCCTGCACGATGAACAGCTTGCCGCTGACACCGTCCTTGGCCCACTCGATGTCCATCGGGCGGCCGTAATGCTTTTCGATCACCAGCGCCTGCTTGGAGAGCTCCTGCACGTCTTCGTCGCTGATCGAGAAGGTGCTGCGCAGTTCCACCGGCGTATCTTCGGTACGCACGCGCTCGCCGGGCACGTCCGAATAGACCATGCGGATCGCCTTGCTGCCGAGCGAGCGGCGCAGGATTGCCGGCTTGCCCGCAGTCAGCGTGGGCTTGTAGACATAGAACTCGTCCGGGTTGACCGCGCCCTGCACGACCATCTCGCCCAGGCCGAAGCTGGAGGTGACGAACACCACATCGCGGAAGCCCGATTCGGTGTCCAGGGTGAACAGCACGCCGGCCGCACCGACGCCCGAGCGCACCATCAACTGCACGCCGGCCGATAGGAACACGTCTTCGTGCTTGAAACCATGATGCACGCGATAGGCGATCGCGCGATCGTTGTAGAGGCTGGCGAACACTTCCTTGACCTTGTGCACGACATCGTCGGCGCCGGTGACATTGAGGAAGGTTTCCTGCTGACCGGCGAACGAGGCATCGGGCAGATCTTCGGCGGTGGCCGACGAACGCACCGCCACGGCCACCTCGCCACCGCCGTTTTCCGCGCACAGCTGTGCGTAGGCGGTGCGGATGTCGCGGTCCAGTTCCGGTTGCAGCGGCGCATCGATCACCCAGCCGCGGATTTCCTTGCCGGCGATGGTGAGGGCACCAACATCTTCGACGTCCAGCGTTGCAAGCTTGTCGAAGATGCGCTTGGACAGATCGTTATGCGCGATGAAGTCCTTGAAAGCTTCGGCAGTGGTCGCATATCCACCGGGAACCGAAACGCCAAGCCCGGCCAGGTTGCCGATCATCTCGCCGAGCGAGGAATTCTTACCACCTACGCGGGCCAGGTCGGCCAGGCGTAGCTCATGCAACCACAGGATATTCTCGTTCAAGCGCGATGCTCCGTATGGCCATCGCCCGAGCGGGCTGGATGGCCGCGTCCGTAGGAAGAAGCCGCTATGATGCAGTGCACAGCGGAATCTGCACAAGCATGAACCCGTAAGTTTTGGACACCAGTTCAAAGAGGTGGTCTTGATGTCAACAATTCGGCCGGTGTTCTACGTCTCCGATGGAACCGGTATCACCGCTGAAACGATTGGGCATAGCCTGCTCACGCAGTTCAGCGGATTCAACTTCGTCACCGACCGCATGTCGTTCATTGATGATGCAGAAAAAGCGCGCGATGCGGCGTTGCGCGTGCGCGCGGCAGGCGAGCGGTACCAGGTGCGCCCGGTGGTGGTCAATTCCTGCGTCGACCCCCAACTGAGCATGATCCTGGCCGAAAGCGGCGCCCTGATGCTGGACGTGTTCGCGCCCTTCATCGAACCGCTGGAGCGCGAGCTCAATGCGCCGCGGCATTCGCGGGTGGGGCGTGCGCACGGCATGGTGGATTTTGAGACCTATCACCGCCGCATCAACGCGATGAACTTTGCGCTGAGCCACGATGACGGCATCGCACTCAATTACGACGAGGCCGACGTGATCCTGGTGGCGGTGTCGCGCGCCGGCAAGACGCCGACCTGCATCTACCTGGCATTGCATTACGGCATCCGCGCCGCCAACTATCCGTTGACCGAGGAAGACCTGGAAAACGAGCGCCTGCCGCCTCGCCTGCGCAACTACCGCAGCAAGCTGTTCGGCCTGACCATCGACCCGGAGCGGTTGCAGCAAATCCGCCAGGAGCGGCGTGCCAATTCACGCTACAGCGCGGCAGAGACCTGCCGGCGCGAGGTGGCCACCGCCGAGCGCATGTTCCAGATGGAGCGCATTCCGACCTTGAGCACCACCAATACCTCGATCGAGGAGATTTCCAGCAAGGTGTTGTCCACGCTAGGGCTGCAACGCGAGATGTTTTGAGGCGGGGATGGGTGTGGCGGGATTGGGGATGGGGAAGGCGCGTTGCATCTTCACAACCCGGTCCTGCCGCGACGTATTACGGTCTGTTGGCAAGCGTCAAGGAAACACAGCGGACGGGGCAGTGCTCCGCCAAGGTAGGCCTGCCGGTGGCCGGTCGTCAATGCTGCCCGTGCGGCAGCGCAGCGTGTAGGATCGGTTCATGGCGCAAGCACTGAGTAAACTCGAACGCATCCCCAAGTTGAGCCGGTTCGGCTGGCTGATGGGCTTGTACGCAGAAAACTTCCAGCACCTGACCCGGTTGTTCGCACCGGCCGACCTCGCTCCTGGCTCCTACGTGTCCTCGATCGGCGATGGCCTGGATCTGCGTCTGGACGTGCTCGAATGCCACCGCTACACGGTCGAGCTGCGGCTGACCTACGACCTGTGCGACCCGGTGACCGGCGAGCCGGACCCGTCGGCCTATGTGCGGCTATACCGCGATGCCCGCCAGGCCGAGACCACCCATTGCTATGTCGGCCGTCGCTGGCAGGACGTGATGGGCCTGTTCCCGCCGCCGGCCGAGCTGATCAGCCACCGCATGCGCATGAACACCTTCCTGGGCAAGTGGCTGGATTATCTGGCCGAGCGCGGCCATGGCGTGGCTACCTTGCGCCTGGATGCCGAGTACGTGGCGCCACCGCGCCCTGGTGCGCAGGCCGCGGCCGGCTGAGTCTGCGCCACGCCGCTTGGGCGGCATCGGTCATACTGATGCGCTCGATGTCAGATCGCCCGCCATGCCCTATACGCCCATCGTCGCCACGCTCGGTTACCTGTTGTCGCCGGACGGCACCCAGGTCCTGATGATCCATCGCAATGCCCGCCCCGGCGATCAGCACCTGGGCAAGTACAACGGGCTCGGCGGCAAGGTGGAGCCGGATGAAGACGTGCTGGCCGGCATGCGCCGCGAAATTCGCGAAGAGGCCGGTGTGGAGTGCGGCGACATGCAACTGCGCGGCACCATCAGCTGGCCGGGCTTCGGCAAGCATGGCGAGGACTGGCTGGGCTTCGTGTTCCTGATCCACAGCTTCGAAGGCGAGCCTCAGGCCTCCAACCCGGAAGGCACGCTGGAATGGGTGGCGATCGACCGCATGGACCAGGTGCCGATGTGGGAGGGCGACCGCAATTTCCTGCCGCTGGTCTTCGATGGCGACCCGCGCCCGTTTCATGGCGTGATGCCGTATCGCGACGGACGCATGCAGTCGTGGACGTACTCGCGCGTCTGAGTGGCGATCCGGTCAGGTGCAGTCGTCAGGCGAGCGCGGCCGCAGCCGGATGGCCGCCGGTGTCTTCTTGCGCCTGCGCACTGTTTCTTGTCTTCCCTAGACCGTGTAGTTCGGTCAGTGACGGCAATGCACGCAGGACAAGGTTGGCGAGCGCAAGCGCAAGCGGGCGTTGCACGCTGTGGCCACATGCCGGTCGCATTCGTCTCCACGCATTTCTCCACACCCGCTGTGGATGGATCCTGCGCAAGTCTGTGGACAACTGCGCGCGCGCCTTGCGGCGTAAGGCCGCCACGTCGGCTGGTGAAAATTTCGCCAGCCGTGCTTACTGCGCGGTCCAGCCGCCATCGATGGCGATCGCCTGCCCGGTGATGTTGCGCGCGGCATGCGACATCAGGAACGCGACCGTGCCGGCGAGTTCGTCGTAGTCGATGAAGGCGCCCTTGGGCATCGGCTTGAGCATCACATCGCGGATCACCGCCTCTTCGGCGATGCCGCGCGTGCGCGCCTGGTCGGCGATCTGGCGCTCCACCAGCGGGGTGCGCACGTAGCTCGGGCACAGCGTGTTGACGGTGATGTCGCAGTCGGCGGTCTCCAGGGCGATGACCTTGGCCAGGCCGACCAGGCCGTGCTTGGCGGCGACATACGCACTCTTGTAAGGACTCGCGACCAGCGAGTGGATGCTGCCGATATTGACGATGCGCCCGTAGCCGGCCGCACGCATGCCGGGCAGGACCGCGCGGCCGAGCCGGGCGGCGCCGGTCAGCATCACATCCACCAGCAAGGCCCAGCGCTGCATCGGGAAGTCCTCCAGCGCCGACACCTGCTGCAGCCCGGCGTTGTTGACCAATACCTGTGGCGCACGCGTCGCGCTTGCCAATGCCTGCGCGATGCTGTGCTCGTCGGTGACGTCCAGCGCCAGCGCTTCGGCCGAGCCACCGGTCGCGCGCAGGCCCTGCGCCGTGCGTTCGGCCGCCGCCAGGTCCATGTCGCTGACGATCAGGTGGTGGCCGCCGGCAGCCAGCTCGGTGGCGATACCGGCGCCGATGCCGCTGCCTGCGCCGGTGATCAGGATGCTGCGCTTCATGCTGTCCTCGTCGTTGATCGTGCCCGGCCGGACCGGCCGCGTCGACCGCCAGACTAGCCCATGGCGCGAAACGGTCGCCTGCATGGCGTGCGCGCGTTACCCTTTGCGCCTTGCACTTCTCAGGTTCCGCATGAAACGCCATTTCTCGATGCTGCGCGATTTCCAACTGGCGGACTGGTTCACCCTGGCCAACGCCTTCTGCGGCACCGGCGCGGTGTTTGCGTCGATGCGCTTCCTGCAGGAAGGCCATCGCGGCGACCTGCTGCTGGGCATGGCGCTGATCCCGCTGGCGTTCGTGTTCGATGCGCTGGACGGGCACGTGGCGCGCTGGCGCAAGGCGTCCTCGACCCTGGGCCGCGAGCTGGATTCACTGGCCGACGTGATCTCGTTCGGGGTGGCGCCGGCGGCACTGGGCTATGCCTGCGGCATGCGCGGCGGCTGGGATTGGCTGGTGCTGAGCTATTTCGTCTGCTGCGGCGTGAGCCGGCTTGCGCGCTACAACGTCACCGCCGAAGAGATCGCCGGCGAGGCCGACAAGGTGCCGTACTTCGAAGGCACCCCGATTCCCACCAGCCTGCTGCTTGTGATCCTGCTGGCGGTGGCCGCCAGCAGTGGCCATATCGGCCAGACCTTGTGGTGGGGCCAGTGGCAGCTCGGGCCGTGGCAGTTCCACCCGTTGGTGCTGCTGTTTGCGGTGTCCGGCTCGCTGATGATCAGCAAGACGTTGCGGATCCCCAAACCCTGACCGGTACAGCCGGGCGCACGCGGTAGGATGGCTGGTGGACAGTCACGGGAAGGGATCATGGCAACCAGCGGTTCGGACAACGGCAACTTCGAAGACAAGGCGCGCCAGTACTGGAGCGCCTGGGGAGATGCCATGCGCCACGGCCAGTCCGGCGCCGCTGCGCAGCCCGGCGCCGTTCCCGGCATGGGGCCGGGCACCGAGCCACCGCAGGATTGGCGCAAGGCGATGGACTGGTGGTCGCAGCTGCTGCCCACCCAGGCCGCACCGCAGGCGCAGGAGGCGATCGACCGCTTTCGTCATCAGGCCGGCGACTGGTTCGGCACCATGCAGCAGGTGGCCGCGCAGTTTGCCGGGCGCGACACCTCGGCCACCGAGGTCTCCGAGGCCTGGCGCCGTGCCGTGCAGGGGCGGGGCGAGCAGCTGATGCAATGGACGCTGGGCTCGCTGCGTGGCGGCAGCCCGGGCGGCTTCGACCCGTGGCTGCAGGACGCCGCGCAGGCCCTGGCAAAGTGGCGGGAGGAAAACGCGCCGTGGCTGGACATGCCGGCGTTCGGCCTGAACCGCAATCACCAGGCGCGCCTGCAGACGCTGGCCCGTGCGCAGCAGGAATACCAGGCGCAGTCGCAGGCCTATGGCGAACAACTCAAGTCGGCCATCGAGCAGGCATTCGGGCGGTTTGCCTCCAAGCTGGGCGAGCACGAAAGCAGCGGCAGTCAGCTGACCAGCGCGCGTGCCTTGTTCGACCTGTGGATCGAGGCTGCCGAAGAGTCATATGCCGACGTCGCGCTGTCCGACCAGTTTCGTGAGGTGTACGGCGGCTTTGCCAATGCGCATATGCGCTTGCGCGCCGCGCTGCAGGAAGAAGTGGAGCAGCTGAGCGAACGTTTCGGGATGCCCACGCGTTCGGAGATGGACGCCGCGCACCGCCGCATCGCCGAGCTGGAACGTGCGGTGCGGCGCCTGCTGCGCACCGCGGCCAGCCCGGCCGGCAAGCCCGCTGCAGCGGCGGCTGACCCGGTTGCGCCGGCCACGGCCAAGCGCGCCCCGGCAGCCAGGGCGGACACTGTGCCCCAGCCGCCGGCCGCCAGGAAATCGCCGGCGAAGACCGCCCCAGGCAAAGACACGAAAGACACGAAGGTGTCGAAAAACACCTCCAGGCGTTCCGGCGGCACATCCCCCGGCACGCCGGCCGCACGCAAGCCACGGGGAGCGCAGGCATGAAAGGCCCGTTAGGATTCAGCGCCGAAGACCTGATGCAGGAAACCCTGTCGATGCAGCGCAAGCTGCGCGAGGGGCTCAAGCTGTTGCCCGGCGTGGAAGACGTGGATTACGGCGTGACCGAGCGCGAGGAAATCTGGCGCGACGGCAAGGTGGTGCTGTACCGCTTTGTCGGCGAGCAGGCGCCGGTGGCCAGGACGCCGCTGCTGATCGTCTACGCGCTGGTCAACCGCCCCTACATGGTCGATCTGCAGGCCGACCGCTCGCTGGTCAAGGGCCTGCTGGGCCACGGTCAGGACGTCTACGTGCTGGACTGGGGCTACCCGGACCGCTCCGAGCGTTACCTCACCCTGGAGGACTATCTGCTGCGCTTTATCGACGGCGCGGTGGACCACCTGCGCGCGCAGTCGGGGCTGGAGGCGGTCGATGTGCTCGGCATCTGCCAGGGCGGCACGTTTGCGCTGTGCTACGCGGCGCTGCAGCGGCCGAAGGTGCGCAACCTGATCACCATGGTCACGCCGGTGGATTTCCACACCCCCGACAACATGCTCTCCAACTGGGCGCGCATGGTCGATGTGGATCTGTTCGTGGACACCATGGGCAACGTGCCGGCGGATCTGATGAACGCCAGTTACCTGATGCTCAAGCCGTTCCGGCTGAACCTGCAGAAATACGTCGGCTTGCTCGACATCCTCGACGACAAGCAGGCGCTGGAAGATTTCCTGCGCATGGAGAAGTGGATCTTTGATTCGCCCGACCTGGCCGGCGAGGCCTTCCGCGAGTTCGTCACCCAGTTCTATCAGCGCAATGGCCTGGTGACCGGGCAGGTACGCATCGGCGGGGAAGCGGTCGATCTGCAGGTGGTGGACATGCCGGTGCTCAACATCTATGCCGAGCACGATCATCTGGTGCCGCCGGATGCCTCGCGTGCATTGCGCGGCCTGGTCGGCAGCGACGACTACACCGAGCTGAGTTTCCGTGGCGGGCATATCGGTATCTATGTCTCCGGGCGCGCGCAGCGCGAAGTGCCTGTGGCGATCCACCGTTGGTTGCAGGAGCGGGGCGGCAACGCGTGAGGCGAGTTCGCGTTGCGCTGCACGTGAGACCGGACGCTGCAGCCATCACGACGCGCTGTCGCTGCGCTTTCTAGACTGGGCGCCACGTTCGAAGGAGCCTTCCATGGCCACGACCACCGCATTGTCCCGTTCCCTCAACGATCGCATGATCGCCGGCGTCGTCGGCGGCATCGCCCGCCGGTTCGGCTGGAGTTCCACGCTGCTGCGCGTGCTGTTCGTGATCGTGTCGATCGCTTCGGCCGCGTTTCCCGGCATCCTGGTCTATCTGATCCTGTGGCTGCTGATCCCCAACCAGGCCGACTGACGCCCGGCCGGCGCGGGTGGTCCGCGCTGCATGTGCTCGGCGCGGTGTGGACGCTGCCCAACACCGTGCTCGGTCTTGCGATCGGTGCCACGGGCAGTTGCTTCGGCGCGCGTCCGCGCTGGTCCGGTGCGGAACTCGCAGTCGTGTTCCATGCCTGGCCATGGGGGCCGGGCGGGGCGATGACGCTGGGCAATGTGATCCTGCTCAAGGGCGCCTCGCTCGACCTGCAATGCAGCACCTATGCGCATGCCGCCGGGCATTGCCGGCACCCGCCGGTACGCCTGGGCGATCATGAGCGGGCCCATGTCTATCAGTACATGCTGCTCGGCCCGCTGTTTCTGCCGGTGTATTTCCTGTGCGGCGGCATCCACGTACGCAATCCGCTGGAACGGGCAGCCGACGGATATGCGCTGCATGGCCACGGCTGGTGGCCATGGGCGGCTCAGCGCAAGCGCGAGAAACCGAACAGGTCCGACAACGGGTGAGGCCTGCCTTCCAATTGTGCGCGCAGTAACCCCGCACCGATGGCGCTATAGGTGATGCCGTTGCCGCCATAGGCCATGGCGAACGACACCCGCGGCCCATGTTCGGGATGCGTGCCGAAGAACGGCAATCCATCGGCGGTTTCGGCAAAGGTGCCGCCCCAGGCAAATACCGGGCGCAAGGTGATATCCGGCATCGTCTGGTGGATTTTCTTCAGCAGCGTTTTCAGCTTGCTCATGACACGCGCATCGCGACGCGCGGGAAGATCGACGCTGTCGTCTTCGCCGCCGGCCACCACGCGTCCATCCGGCGTGCTGCGCAGGTAGAGATAGGGCCGCGCGGTTTCCCACATCATGGTGTGCTTGAGCGCGCCCATGTCGCTGTCGTGCAGGGGTCGGTCACGAATTCGTAGCTGCTGCGGTTGCGTGCCACGCGCTGCGACAGCCACTGCTGGTTTCCATAACCCGCGGCCAGGATGACGTGCCGGGCGCGCAGCGTGACCCCCTCCTGGGTGCGCAATTGAACATGCTGGTCATAGGGTGTGATGGCGGCAATCGTGGTGCGGTCGTAGATGCGCGCGCCGTAGTGCTCGCCTTCTGCAAACAGGCGGTAGCACAGCCGGTACGGGTCGACGCCGGCGGCCAGGCGGCTGAGGATGGCGCCCTCCGAGCGCACGCCGTAGTTGTGCCACAAGGGTGCGCGCTCGATCCATTCCACCGGAAGCTTGTGGGTTCTTCGCGTATCCAGTTCGCTGCGCAGGTCGTTGAGATCCCGTGACCGGCTCGCATAGTAGAGACTGTCCTGACGGCTGAAGTCGCAGCCGCCCAACGTATTGCAAAGGCCTTGCAGGTCGAGGATGGCTCGCGCGCATGCCCCGTATGCCAGCGCGGCGGCCGGCATGCCGTAGTGGTTGGCCAGCGCGATCATCGGCGTATCGATTTCGTACTGCAGCAAGGCAGTGCTGGCCGACGTACTGCCCCAGCCGATCTCGCGCTGCTCGACCACCACCACTTCGTGCCCGTGCTTGAGCAGTTCGTGTGCGATCAAGGCGGCGGTGACACCGCCACCGACGATGGCGACTTCGCACTGGATGTCCTGCTCCAGACGCGGGTAGGCGCGCATCAGCCCGTTGCGGATCGACCAGAACGGGTAGCCACTTTTGAGGTCCATGCGGTGTCGTACGTGCGGGCGGAGCGCAATTGGACGGGCAGGCCGGGTGAAGCGGTCGTGCAGGCGCAGGCCTGGGTGCGGCGGTCACCAAACCGCAAACAGCCGGCGTTAACCTGCGTGGAAAGCTCCTCACGGCACGGTCGTTATGCTCGCGCCACTAACGTAGTCACAGTTGTTAACGAGGGTGTGGGCATGTCGATCGTTCTGTATGTCGGTGGCAGCAAAGATGGCGACAAGGGTGTTGTGCCTTACGGGTTCAGCAAGTCGCGTGCAATGACCGACGCCGGGCCGGAGATCTATGTCGAGCGCATGGTGCCGCTGAAGGACGTCGGCAAGATCCGCGTGATGGCGCTGGAGTCGCTGCACGAGAGCATCCTGGTCGAGCGCGCTGCCACCCACTACGCCGGACGCGCCAGCTGAGCGCGGCCAACCGGGCGCCGCCGCGTACAGGCTGACGGGCGTACCGGGAGCCCTGCACCAGCAGGTATCGCTCCGGGCTGCAGCATGCAGCCACGTCCGCGCGGAGACGTCGTGACATCAAGCCAGCTACTTCAAGCCTGGGCAGTCACTTCAGTGTGCGCCGGCACAGGTTTACGGTGATCCTGTCAACGGGTTCCCGCGGCGGGCCAGCACTGCGAAAATGCTTTTTTCAGTGAAGCGGCTTTGGCCGCGCCGCCATGCACGATAGCCAGCTTGCCCAGCAGATCGCTCGCACCATCGCCGACGAGATCGGTGCCCAACCCGCCCAGGCGCGCGCCGCCATCGCCCTTCTCGACGAAGGCGCCAGCGTTCCGTTCATTGCCCGCTACCGCAAGGAAGTCACCGGTGGGCTGGACGATACGCAACTGCGCAATCTGGAAACGCGCCTGACCTATCTGCGCGAGCTGGAAGAACGGCGCGCGGCGATCCTGGCCAGCATTGGCGAGCAGGGCAAGCTCAGCGACGAATTGCGTGGTGAGATCGTGGCGGCCGACACCAAGTCGCGGCTGGAAGATCTGTACCTGCCTTACAAGCCCAAGCGCCGCACGCGTGCGCAGATCGCGCGCGAAGCCGGCCTGGAACCGCTGGCCGATGGCCTGCTGGCCGACCCGAACCAGGCGCCGGAAGTCGCTGCTGCTGCGTTCATCGACGCAGACAAGGGCGTGGCCGATATCAAGGCGGCGCTGGAAGGCGCACGCGCCATCCTGATGGAGCGCTGGGGCGAAGATGCCGCCCTGGTGGGCGAGCTGCGCAGTTGGTTGAACGACAACGGCGTGATCCGCGCGCGCGTTGCCGAGGGCAAGGAAGAGGCCGGCGCCAAGTATCGCGATTACTTCGATCACGCCGAAGCGCTGTCCAGGATTCCCTCGCACCGCCTGTTGGCGCTGTTTCGCGCGCGCCGCGAGGAGTTCCTGTACCTGGACCTGGAGCCGGGCAACGATGCCGAGGCCGGCCATCAGTACGCCGAAGGGCGTGTGGCGCGCAACGCCGGCATCTCCAACCAGAACCGCCCGGCCGACCGCTGGCTGCTGGATGCCTGCCGGCTGACCTGGCGCGCCAAGCTGCACATGCATCTGCTGCTGGACCTGTTCAACCAGGCGCGCGAAAAGGCCGAGGCCGAGGCGATCGCCGTGTTCGGCGACAATCTCAAGGACCTGATGCTGGCCGCGCCGGCCGGCCCGCGCGTGGTGCTGGGGCTGGACCCCGGTATCCGCACCGGCTGCAAGATCGCCGTGGTCGATGCCACCGGCAAGCTGGTGGCCACCGAGACGATCTATCCGCATGAGCCCAAGCGGCAATGGGACCAGTCGCTGCAGACGATCAAGAAGCTGTGCCTGCAGCACAACGTGGAGCTGATCGCGATCGGCAACGGCACTGCCAGCCGCGAAACCGACAAGCTGGCCGGTGAGGCGATCGCGCTGTGCGGGGCGAGCAAGCTGCAGAAGATCGTGGTCAGCGAAGCGGGGGCGTCGGTGTATTCGGCGTCCGAATTTGCGGCCAAGGAGTTCCCCACCCTGGACGTGTCGCTGCGCGGCGCGGTGTCGATCGCGCGACGCCTGCAGGACCCGCTGGCCGAGCTGGTCAAGATCGAACCCAAGGCGATCGGCGTGGGCCAGTACCAGCACGACGTGGACCAGTATCGCTTGGCCAAGGCGCTGGAAGCGCGCGTGGAAGACTGCGTCAACGCGGTCGGCGTGTACGTCAACACCGCTTCGGCGGCGTTGCTGTCGCGGGTGTCCGGGCTGTCGAGCACGGTGGCGGAAAACATCGTGCGCCATCGCGACGACAACGGCCCGTTCAAGCGCCGCAAGGACCTGCTCAAGGTGCCGCGTCTGGGCGAGAAGACCTTCGAACAATGCGCCGGCTTCCTGCGCATCGCCGATGGCGACGAGCCGCTGGACGTCTCGGCGGTGCACCCGGAAGCCTATCCGGTGGTCGAGCGCATCGTCGGCAGCACCGGCAAGCCGATCAAGGCCTTGCTGGGCGACGGCAGCTTTCTGCGCGGACTCAAGCCGGAGCTGTTCACCGACGAACAGTTCGGTGTACCGACCGTGCGCGACATCCTCAAGGAGCTGGAAAAACCCGGCCGTGATCCGCGTCCCGAGTTCAAGGCCGCGCAGTTCGCCGAAGGCATCGAGGACATCAAGCACCTCAAGCCCGGCATGGTGCTCGAAGGCGTGGTCAGCAACGTGGCCGCATTCGGTGCGTTCGTCGATATCGGCGTGCACCAGGACGGCTTGGTGCACATCTCCGCGTTGTCGGACACCTTCGTCAAGGATCCGCGCGATGTGGTCAAGGCCGGCGACATCGTCAAGGTCAAGGTGCTGGAAGTGGACGTGGCGCGCAAACGCATCGCACTGACCTGCCGTCTGTCCGACACGCCTCCACCGGCCGATGGCGCAGCCCAATCGCGCGATCAGCGCGGCAGCGGCGGCCCGGGGCAGGGCAGGCGCGACGGTGGCGGTGGACGTGGCCCGGCACAGGGCAACAACAAGCCACGCATCACTGCACCGCCGGCCGACAACGCGCTGGCCGCCGCATTCGCACGCGCCAAGCGCAGCTGACCCGGCGTGCCCGGCGGCTGTGCTGGCATGGCTGGGCAGTGTAGATAGAACCGCTCGCAAGGCGGTGGGTCTGCTGCTGCGATTGGAGCGTGCGTGGGCAGGCTGATCTGCAACTGGCTGCTGGGTCCGTGGCCTCCGACCACCGCGGTGCGCCCATGCAGATACGATCAGTCGTAAGGCGACTGATCCGGGGCCTTGCTGCAGGGCCCTTGCCCGCCCACCCCCGCAGGACACGCCGCAAGGACGTCCTTGTAGGCTCTTACGCGGCATCCATGCCGCGTGAGGTCCCGCGACGGCGGGCGGGCAAGGACCTGTCGGGATGGTCGATGTGTTTTGTTGCAAACAGCGCTGGTTGACCACGCTGTTTTATTAGCCGTTTCCAGGCGACCTCACGCCTCGCTGCGTACCGCGCGCGTCGGCAAGATCAGGCGTTCGATCAGGTCGACCAAGCCGGGCGGCTCCACCGGCTTGCCCATATGCGCATCGAATCCGGCCACTACGGCGCGGTCGCGGTCTTCTTCGCGCACATAGGCGGTGAGGGCGATCGCGGGGATATGCCGTGGCAGGTCGGTGCGACCGGAGCGCACCGTGCGGATCAGGTCGTAGCCGTCGCGCATCGGCATGGCGATATCGCTGACCAGCACGTCGAAGGGTGCCTCTGCCAGGCATTGTTCGGCTGCCTCCACCGAGCCGGCCGCTTGCACCTGCGCGCCGGCCAGCATCAGGAACTGCACCACTGCCTCGCGCGAATCTTGGTCGTCGTCGACCAGCAACAGGCGCACCCCATCCAGGCGCCCGAGGCAGTCGCTCGGCAACGGGCCGACCTGCAGCGACCCGGACGCCGCCGGCCGCAGATCGCTGACCCCGTGCTGGAACGGCAACACGATGGTGAAGGTCGCCCCCTTGCCTTCGCCCGCACTGGATGCCCCCAGGCTGCCGCCGTGCAGATCGACCAACTGACGCGAGATCGACAAGCCCAGCCCCAGCCCACCGACGCGGCGCGTGGTACCGGCATCGGCCTGCCGAAAACGGTCGAACACGTGCGGCAGGAAGTCGGCTGCAATCCCGATGCCGGTGTCCTGCACGCATAGCCGCAGCCGCTCGTCCTCGATGTCCAGCGCCACCCGCACCGTGCCACCGGGCGAGGTGAACTTGAGTGCGTTGCTGAGCAGATTGGTCAGCACCTGCTGCAGGCGCCCGGCATCGCCGAAGAACCACAGTTCGCCTGCATCGGGCGCATCCAGTTCCAGCGCGATGTCGCGCGCCAGTGCGGACGGCTGCATCAGTTCCACCGTGCTGCGCATCAGTCCTGCGATATCGAAGTGCTCTGCCTGCAGGCGGATCTTGCCGGACAGGATCGCGCTCATGTCGAGCAGGTCGTCGATGATCTGCGTCTGTGCACGCGCACTGCGCTCGATGATGATCAGGCCTTTGCCCACATTGGCCGGATCGAACACCTCTGACTGCATCAACCGCGACCAGCCGAGGATGGCGTTGAGCGGCGTGCGCAATTCGTGGCTGAGCGTGGCCAAAAACTCGTCCTTGACCCGGCTGGCATGCTCGGCCTGGCTGCGTGCGGCGGTCTCGGCTTGCAGCGATTGCTTGAGCTTGGCGTCCACGCGCGTGCGCTCGATGACGATGCCGGCCAGATGCGATGCAGAGCGTGCCATTGCCTGTTCGCGCAGCGAGGGCAGGTGAGCACGATCGTAGTAGATGTTGAGCGTGCCCAGCACCTGACCGTTGCTGTCCAGGATGGGCGTCACGCAGCAGGCGACGATGCCCAGTGCCGACGACACCGCATGATGGTCGCTGAAGCTGGGGTCGGCCTGGATGTCCTCGCAGATCACCTGCTGCCCGAGGTAGGCAGAGCGCGCGCAGGGCGGCCCGTTCAGCCCGATCGGCGAGGCTTCGAAATGCCCGCGGTACTCGATCGGAAAATGCGGCGCCGAGCCGAAGCTCAGCGTTTTTCGTACCTCATCGAGCACCATCACCGCGCAATACAACGTCGTCTCGCCACGCGCTTCCACACTCGATGCGATGGCATCCAGCACCACCGGCAGCGGTGCGCCGGTGGTGATCAGGCTCAGGATGGCGCGGTCGGAGGCGGTGGCATCTTCGATGTGCTTGCGTTCGGAGATATCGGTCAGCGAACCGATGTGGCCGAGAAAACGTCCATCGCTGGCGAAGTGCGGCGATGCGGTATCGATGCACCAGCGATACTGCCCATCGTGACGACGCACCCGGTACTCGGCCAGGAACTCGCCACGTTGCGCCAATGCCTGCCCGAACGCATGGCGTACGCGCTCGGCATCGTCGGGATGCATCACATCCCACCAGCCCTGATTCATCGCCTGGTCTTCGGCCTGCCCGGTGAAGTGGTACCAGCGCGGATTCCAGTACACGCAGTCACCCTGCGCATCGGCCATCCAGATCATTGCCGGCACCGTCTCGCACAAGGCGCGGAAGCGCACTTCGCTTTCGCGCAGCTGTTGCTCGAACGCACGACGGTCATGGATGTCGGTGTAGGTGCCGATCCACTCGCCGATGCTGCCGTCGTCGCCGCGCACGGGCAGGGCGCGCGCCAGGTGCCAGCGCCTCTGGCCATCGTGGCGTTGCAGTTCGCACTCCATTTCATAGGCGCGCTCGCCATCGACTGCCAGCGCCCAGGCCTGCGAAGACACCCGCAGGCCATCGGCGGTATGCGCCCGATGCCATGCAGCGGTCTGGTTGTCTGAAGGATCCAGTCCGGTGTATTCGTACCAGCGCCGATTGAAGTAATGCGGCTGACCCTCCCGGTCGGCGATGAAGATGATCTGCGGCAGCGTGTCGGCCAGTCGGCGCAGCCGCGCTTCGTTGGCGGCCAGTTGCTGCTGTGCCTTGGCGCGTTGCATGGACTCCCAGCAGCGTGCAGCGACCAGGCGGACCAGTTCGATCTCGGTGGACAACCATCGCCGCGGTGCGCGCTGATGCACGCCGATGGCCGCGACCAGGCGGCCGTGTTTGTGCAGCGGAATCGCCAGTGATGCGCGCAGGCCTGAGCGGCGGTACTGCTGGGACACATAGTCCGGTGCACCGGGCGCCATCGCATCGGTGGTGAACCAGGGGCGGTTTTCCAGCAAGGCGTCGCGCAAGCCCTGTGCCACTTCCAGCGGAAAATCGCCCTGCAGGCTCGGCATGTCCTGCACATGGTCGCTGATCACGTGCATGGTCCTGCCGTCGGCCGCCGCCAGGCCAAACGCGCAGCGATTGACCTGCAGATGTTCGCCCAGCAATCGCACACTGGTATCGATGATCTGGCGCGGATCGGAGACGTTCTGCAGCGCGTCTTCGAGCATCAGCAAGAAGCTGTCGCGACTGGCCACGCTGCGTTGCTCGGTGACATCGAATCCGTGCACCAGGATCGCGTCGATGCGGCCATCGCGCTCGCGCATGGGCTGATACAGGAAATCCACGAAGGTCTGATCCAGCACGTTGCCGGGCCTGCGCTGCAGATAGGCCGCCATCGATTCGCCGATGAAAGGACGGCCGCTGCGTCGCACCTCATCGAGCAGCTCGACATAGCCCTGGTCGGCGAGTTCCGGCATCGCCTCGAGCAATGGACGGCCAAGCAACGGACGGTGGCCGACCAGGTCGTGGAAGCGTTGATTCGCGTTTTCGACGATATAACCGGGGCCACGCAGCACCGCCATGAAGGCCGGCGACTGATCGAGCGCGGTGGACACCGCTGCAGGCTCGGCCTCGCTACGGATCCGTGTCGCAACAGGGGCGGGCGTGCCGGCGACATACAACATGCCCAGACGTTCGCCGGCCTGCAGGATCGGGCTGCACGACCACGCCGACAGCGGCAATGCCGCATGCGGATGCGCACCGTGGTGGTCGGCTTCAGCGGTGTCTGCAAGTTCCGCCAATGGCTGGCCGAATGCTGCCGGGTGGCGCTCGCCCAGCAGCGCGATGCAGGCATCGTTGTAGATGCAGCGTGCCTGGTCGCCCCAGACCAGCAGCATCGGAACCTGCGCGTGCAGGCACACCGAGAGGGTCGTCCGCAGCGCCTGGCTGTCGCGCAGCAGCGGATCGGCGGCGCATGCGGACGACGACAATAATCCGGCGATCTCGCACGTTTCCGGCAGCAGACCGGCAAACGGCGACACGACGCTATCCATTGGGTGACCTGCCCATCATGCCTGGATGCACGATTCTAGTGGCAAGCGGGCTGTAGGCGAGGGGTTTGCGACAACCGGCACGGCAGCGCGAACGGCCTGCATTAAGCGCAGCAGCGCGATTGGTTACCGAAGAGTACCAACTATCGACCGCGACACGTGCTGGCGACACACCGGTAAGCGGTTGCGCTCAGCTGGCGGCACCGCTCAGCTGCCGTGCCCTGGACAGCGCGCTGATCAGCTCTTCGGACAAGTAAGGCTTGGTCAGGATTACGCCGCGTTCGAAGCCGCCGGGGATGGTTCCACTGGCAACACCGGTGGCCAGCACGAACGGAATCCCCAGTTCCGACAACAGTCGGGCGACCGGCTCGCTGGTCTCGCCGTTGCCAAGACGGTAATCGAGCACCGCGATTTCCGGCGCATCGGCCTTGATCAGCGTCAGCGCCTGTGCAACCTCTCCGACCGGACCCAGCACGACGGCACCGGCCTGGACGAGCTGCAGGTCGAGCAGCATGGCATTCATCTGGTCGTTCTCAACCACCAGCACCCGAACTCCACGCAACACCGACATTGCTTACTCCTTCACCTAAGTCGGCCAGTATATCGACACTGCTTCGCCGCGGTGCTGATGACTCCGCTTGCACCTGAATTCGTCAGGCGCGTTCTGACACTGTTCGTTTCATGTACAACTCGCTATACTGCGCGACCACGCCGAAGTGGCGGAATCGGTAGACGCAGCGGACTCAAAATCCGCCGCCCTTAAAAGCGTGTGGGTTCGAGTCCCACCTTCGGCACCAGGATGTAGCGGTACAAGCAGAGCCCTTCTGGCGACAGTCAGAGGGGCTTTTCTTTTTGGCGCTCGATAGCCGTGCCGGAGCAGGCTGGTGATTGCATCGCCACGCTCGCGCAGTGCCGTCGGGCGTGGAGCGAGGAGGTGTCGATGGTGTGCGCCAGGTGGCGCAGCGTCGTGCCGTGCTTGCATGGCAGCGTGTTCGCTGGCCCGCATCGCTGCCGCGTAGCTGCTGAAGAATGCCGTCGAGATGAGACTGCGCTGCCACCTTGCGCCTGCAGGCACGCAACCATCACGCGCGGTGCGTACCTTGGATAGCTCTTTCAAGCAGGTGGCTTCCATGGATTTTGATTCTTCGCAGCAGCTGCGCATTTTGCGCGACATCCACGACACCAAGCCGGTGACCGACGAAGAGGCCAACTGGGCGGTGCGCGCCGGCTATGCGACACAGGCCGAAGACGGCGATATCGATCTCACCCACGAAGGCCGCAAGGCGCTGGATGTCGGCCAGACCTGATCTGGCATTGTGCGGACGTTGCTCGATGCGCAAGCCGGTTGGTGCGTCATCGAGTGCACACGTTCCACAGTTGATCGGCGGTGCGTGCGTGTGGATGCAGCGACACCGCCCCGCGCCCGTAGTCGATGGGCTCGTCAAACTGGCAGCTCAACGATATGTGGTCGCGTCGCTACCGATCGCGTGCGGTGAAGCAGAGGGCTGCTGAGCAGTATCAGGCAAAAAAAAGCCCCGGCAATGCCGAGGCTTTCTGATGATTGGCGTCCCCACGGGGATTCGAACCCCGGTGTCCACCGTGAAAGGGTGGTGTCCTAGGCCTCTAGACGATGGGGACGCGTATCAAAACCTGGTTGTAGATTCCAGACGGCCTATGTCGGGAATATTGGTGGAGCCAGGCGGGATCGAACCGCCGACCTCCTGCATGCCATGCAGGCGCTCTCCCAGCTGAGCTATGGCCCCACGATGCTGCGAGCCGGCAATCATAGCGACATCGATGACGCTTGGGAAGTGGTGCGTGCAAAAAAAGATGTGCTGAGCGATTTGCCGGTGGCAGGGTCAGCATGGCGCGTGCAGATGCAGGCATGTGATGCGTTCCAGCATCGCCGATTGATGGAGCTGGATGTCGCTGTGCGGGGATTGGCTGATTGGGTAGAGCGCAACGATGCAGTGGCCGTGTTTATCCGCAGGCTGGGCATGTGCAGCAGTCCTTGCGCAAGTGATCGACCCGCGTTGCAAGGGGTGCACGTTCGCGGTCATCGGCATGCGTGCAGTTGCGCTGCAGCCGACGGCGGATCAGCAAAGGGGCCGCTTGCATTGCGGCAACACGCTGCCGCTGCATCTTCAATATCTGCATGACGACATGCCGCACCAGGTGGGTCGCGTGCAGATCCACGACACACGAGCGATGCCGAAAAACACGCAAAAAAAAGCCCCGGCGATGCCGAGGCTTTCTGATGATTGGCGTCCCCACGGGGATTCGAACCCCGGTGTCCACCGTGAAAGGGTGGTGTCCTAGGCCTCTAGACGATGGGGACGCATATCAAAACCTGAGTTTGTCTACCTGGCGGCCTAAGCCAGGATTGGTGGAGCCAGGCGGGATCGAACCGCCGACCTCCTGCATGCCATGCAGGCGCTCTCCCAGCTGAGCTATGGCCCCACGAAACTGAGAACGAAATGATAGCGGCCTGTTAATGTTCGCGCAAGTGCTTTTTCATCTCGAATGAGACGCAACGTGCGCGGGGCACCCGACGCGTCTGCAACTCAGTTGACGCCGTGTAGATCGCGCAGCTGCGTCTGCCGCGCACCAAAGTAGGCGGCCAGGTCGGCAATGTCCTGATCGCTCAGCGCGGTGGCCTGTGCGGTCATCAGCGGGTGCTGGCGATCGCCGCTGCGGTAGGCCTGCAAGGCGTGCGCAAGGTAGTCGCCGTACTGGCCGCCGAGCTTGGGATAGCTGGGGTCGATGGGAGCATTGCCGTCGGCGCCATGGCAATCGATGCAGCTCTGGCCGGTGGCCTTGCCCTTCGCATGCGCCAGCTTGTCGCCGGCCTCGGCGCGCCCGGTCGGCAGCCCGGCAGACGAACCGGAGCCATGTTCGCCGCTGGCGTGGCCGGCATCGCCGGCGGAATGATCGGTGGACTCCACCTGGGATTGGGAGCAGGCCGCCACCATCAGGGCAGCGACCAGGACGATGGCTAGACGCGGAGCGTGCAGGGCGTTCGGCATGTGTGCGCTTATTTGAGGGTGGACAGGTAGGCGGAGATATCGGCGATGTCCTGCTCGGAAAAGCTCTGCGCCTGCGCTTGCATGGTGGGATGCTTGCGTTTGCCCTGGCGGTACTCGGTCAGCGCCTGGGTCAGATACTGACTGGACTGCCCGCCGATCTTGGGCACGCGATAACTCGGATAGGCGTTCTTGTACCCGGTGACCCCGTGGCACCCCTGACAGGTATAGGCCAGCAAGCGGCCGTTGGACGGGTTGCCGGTGGGCGTTGCGGGGGTGGCCGCCGCCGCAGCGGGCGCAGGCGTGGCGGGTGCGGCTGGCGGGACTGATGGTGTCGCTGATGCGCCCCCAAACGGCAGGAAGACGACCAGAGCGAGACAAGCGGCGAGCGGCTGCGGGCGCATGGTTTCGTATCCGGAAGACTGATTGAACGTCCGCACGTGGGGGCATGACGGAACCGGTCCGAGTATGCCTGCGATTTGGCCCCGCGCAAACGGGGTGAATAGGCGAACTTGAACAGACCATGACCTTTGGCGCATTGGCGACATCATCGTTCGGGTGGTCTACTTGCCTACAACACCTGTTCACGCATCCACTAGGACACGACGATGTCGCCACGCTCTTTCTTGCCCGGCCGCAGCGGAACCTGCGCCGCCGCATTGTTGATCACCACGAGCCTGTTGTTGGGCGGTTGCAAGGCCGGAGATGGCGCGGCCAAGGCGGCTGAGGAAAAGAAGAGCGTCGACGCGGTGCCGGTGGAAATTGCCAAGGCCGCACGCCGTGCGGTGGCGGCCAGCTATACCGGCACCGCCGCACTGGAGCCGCGTGCCGAAGCACAGGTGGTGGCAAAGACCTCCGGCGTGGCGCTGGCGGTGATGGTGGAAGAGGGGCAGAAGGTGTCCGCGGGCCAGGCGCTGGTCCGCCTGGATCCGGACCGCGCGCATCTGGCGGTGGCGCAAAGCGAGGCGCAGCTGCGCAAGCTGGAGAACAGCTACCGCCGCGCCACCCAGTTGGTGGGGCAGCAACTGGTCAGTGCCGCCGATGTCGACCAGCTCAAGTTCGATGTCGAAAACAGCCGCGCGCAGCACCGCCTGGCATCGCTGGAACTGTCCTACACCACGGTGCAGGCGCCGATTTCCGGGGTGATCGCCTCGCGCTCGATCAAGACCGGCAACTTCGTGCAGATCAATACGCCGATCTTCCGCATCGTCGACGACTCGCAGCTGGAGGCCACGCTCAACGTGCCCGAGCGCGAACTGGCCACGCTCAAATCCGGCCAGCCGGTGACCTTGCTGGCCGATGCCTTGCCCGGCCAGCAGTTCATCGGCAAGGTCGATCGCATTGCGCCGGTGGTGGATTCGGGCAGCGGCACCTTCCGGGTGATCTGTGCGTTTGGCCAGGGCGCCGAAGCGCTGCAGCCGGGCATGTTCGGGCGCATCCGCATCGACTACGACCAGCGCAAGGATGCATTGGTGATTCCGCGCCTGGCACTGCTGGACGATGGCGAGCCGGCGGTATTCGTGGTGCGCAACGGCAAGGCCAGCCGGGTGCCGGTGAAACTCGGCTATGCCGAAGGCCCATGGCTGGAAGTGCGGCAAGGCCTGAAGGAAGGCGACCAGGTGGTGACCGCCGGCAAGGTGGCGCTACGCGATGGCACTGCGGTGCAGGTGATCGGCCAGCCCGATCGCAAGCCGGTTGCGGCTGCGGCGCCGGCAACCGGCAGCGACGGGAAGCGCTCATGAGCGATCACGGCAACCCGCACGGACCCGTGCACGACCCGCATGCGTCCTTGTCCGGCGGTGGCGGTCTGGTGGCCTTCGCCACGCGGCGGCGGGTGACCATCGCGATGATCACCGTGACCATGCTGCTGTTCGGGCTGATCGCCTTGCGCAGCCTCAAGGTCAATCTGCTGCCGGATCTGAGCTATCCCACGCTGACCGTGCGCACCGAATACACCGGCGCGGCGCCGGCGGAAATCGAAACGCTGGTGACCGAGCCGGTGGAAGAAGCGGTCGGCGTGGTCAAGAACCTGCGCAAGCTCAAGTCGATCTCGCGCACCGGGCAGAGCGATGTGGTGCTGGAATTCGCCTGGGGCACCAACATGGACCAGGCCAGCCTGGAGGTGCGCGACAAGATGGAAGCCTTGTCGCTGCCGCTGGAAACCAAGCCGCCGGTGTTGCTGCGCTTCAATCCATCGACCGAGCCGATCATGCGGCTGGCGTTGTCGCCGAAGCAGGCACCGTCCTCCGACAGCGATGCGATCCGCCAGCTCACCGGCTTGCGTCGGTATGCCGACGAGGATCTAAAAAAGAAGCTCGAACCGGTGGCCGGCGTGGCCGCAGTCAAGGTCGGCGGCGGGCTGGAGGACGAGATCCAGGTCGATATCGATCAGCAGAAGCTGGCCCAGCTCAACCTGCCGATCGACAACGTGATCACCCGGCTCAAGGAGGAGAACGTCAACATCTCCGGCGGCCGGCTGGAAGAAGGCTCGCAGCGGTACCTGGTGCGCACGGTCAACCAGTTCGTGGATCTGGACGAGATCCGCAACATGCTGGTGACCACGCAGAGCAGCAGCGGCAGCGCCGCGGAAGCGGCGATGCAGCAGATGTATGCGATCGCCGCGTCCACCGGCTCGCAGGCGGCGCTGGCGGCGGCGGCCGAGGTGCAGAGCACGTCCTCGTCGTCGACCAGCAGTATTGCCGGTGGCATGCCGGTGCGATTGAAGGATGTGGCGCAGGTGCGCCAGGGCTACAAGGAGCGCGAGGCGATCATCCGCCTGGGCGGCAAGGAAGCGGTGGAGCTGGCGATCTACAAGGAAGGCGACGCCAACACCGTGTCCACCGCCGCAGCGCTGCGCAAGCGGCTGGAGCAGTTGAAGGCGACCGTGCCCGGCGATGTCGAAATCACCACCATCGAGGACCAGTCGCACTTCATCGAGCACGCGATCAGCGACGTCAAGAAGGATGCGGTGATCGGCGGCGTGCTGGCGATCCTGATCATCTTCCTGTTCCTGCGCGATGGCTGGAGCACCTTCGTGATCAGCCTGTCGCTGCCGGTGTCGATCATCACCACGTTCTTCTTCATGGGCCAGCTGGGCCTGAGCCTCAACGTGATGTCGCTGGGCGGTCTGGCGCTGGCCACCGGCCTGGTGGTGGACGATTCGATCGTGGTGCTGGAAAGCATCGCCAAGGCGCGCGAGCGCGGCCTGAGCGTGCTGGATGCCGCAATCGCCGGCACCCGTGAAGTGAGCATGGCAGTGATGGCGTCCACGCTGACCACGATCGCGGTGTTCCTGCCGTTGGTGTTCGTCGAAGGCATCGCCGGGCAGCTGTTCCGCGACCAGGCGATGACCGTGGCGATCGCGATCGCGATCTCGCTGGTGGTGTCGATGACGCTGATCCCGATGCTGAGTTCGCTCAAGGGCGCGCCACCGATGGCGTTCCCGGACGAGCCGAGCCACCCGCAGTGGCAGCCGCAGCAGCGCTGGCTCAAGCCGGTGGCCGCCGGCCGGCGCGGAGCCGGGGCGAGCGTGCGCTACACGTTCTTCGCTGTGGCGTGGGCGGTGGTCCGGCTGTGGCGCGGCATCGCGCGGGTGGTGTCGCCGGTGATGCGCAAGGCCAGCGATCTGGCGATGGCGCCGTATGGCCGCGCCGAGCGTGGCTATCTGGCGATGCTGCCGGCGGCGTTACGGCGGCCCGGGTTGGTGCTGGGACTGGCGGCTGCCGCGTTTGTCGGCACCGTGTTGCTGGTGCCGATGCTGGGGGCGGACCTGATTCCGCAGCTGGCGCAGGACCGCTTCGAAATGACCGTGAAGCTGCCTTCCGGTACGCCGTTGGCGCAGACCGACGCGCTGGTGCGCGAGTTGCAGCTGGCGCACGACAAGGACCCGGGCATCGCCTCGTTGTATGGCGTCAGCGGCAGCGGCACGCGGCTGGACGCCAATCCCACCGAAAGCGGCGAGAACATCGGCAAGCTCACCGTGGTGATGGCCG
Organism: Xanthomonas sp. CPBF 426; assembly: GCF_903989465.1. Taxonomy (NCBI): domain Bacteria; kingdom Pseudomonadati; phylum Pseudomonadota; class Gammaproteobacteria; order Lysobacterales; family Lysobacteraceae; genus Xanthomonas; species Xanthomonas sp. CPBF 426. The sequence goes on along the minus strand of NZ_LR861805.1, from coordinate 2,533,878 downwards.
GTGGCGGCAGCCCGGCAGTGGAAGCGGCGGCCACCACGCGGCTGCGCAACAGCATGGCCGGGCACCCGGGGGCGCAGGTGGATTTTGCACGGCCGGCGTTGTTCAGTTTTTCCACGCCGCTGGAAGTGGAGCTGCGTGGGCAGGACCTGGGCGAGCTGGAACGTGCCGGGCAGAAGCTGGCGGCGATGCTGCGGGCCAATGGCCACTACGCCGACGTCAAGTCGACGGTGGAGGAGGGCTTCCCGGAAATCCAGATCCGTTTCGACCAGGAGCGCGCCGGTGCGCTGGGCTTGACCACGCGCCAGATCGCCGATGTCATCGTCAAGAAGGTGCGCGGGGACGTGGCCACGCGTTACAGCTTTCGCGATCGCAAGATCGACGTGCTGGTGCGCGCGCAGCACAGCGACCGCGCCAGCGTGGACGCGATCCGGCAGCTGATCGTCAACCCCGGCAGTAGCCGGCCGGTGCGTCTGGCGGCGGTGGCCGAGGTGGTGGCGACGACCGGGCCGAGCGAGATCCATCGCGCCGACCAGACCCGCGTGGCGATCGTCTCGGCCAGCCTGCATGACATGGATCTGGGCGGTGCGGTGCGTGAGGTCGAGTCGATGGTGCGCAACGATCCGCTGGCCGCTGGCGTGGGCATGCATATCGGCGGGCAGGGCGAGGAGCTGGCGCAATCGGTGAAGTCGCTGCTGTTCGCGTTCGGCCTGGCGATCTTCCTGGTCTACCTGGTGATGGCCTCGCAGTTCGAATCGCTGCTGCATCCGTTCGTCATCCTGTTCACCATCCCGCTGGCGATGGTCGGCGCGGTGCTGGCCTTGCTGATGACCGGCAAGCCGGTGTCGGTGGTGGTGTTCATCGGCTTGATCCTGCTGGTGGGGCTGGTGACCAAGAACGCGATCATCCTGATCGACAAGGTCAACCAGTTGCGCGAGGACGGCGTGCCCAAGCGCGAGGCCTTGATCGAAGGTGCGCGTTCGCGCTTGCGGCCGATCGTGATGACCACGCTGTGCACCTTGTTCGGTTTCCTGCCGCTGGCGGTGGCGATGGGTGAGGGTGCCGAGGTGCGCGCGCCGATGGCGATCACCGTGATCGGCGGGTTGCTGGTGTCCACGCTGCTGACCCTGCTGGTGATCCCGGTGGTTTACGACCTGCTGGATCGACGCGCCGATGCGTACTACCTGGAGCGTGGCCGACGCATGGCCGGGCAGCGTGCGCAGGCACCCGGGAACTCCGACGGGCTGGAGGCGCTATGAGCGTTGCCGCCTTCAGCATCCGTCGCCCGGTCACCACCATCATGTGCTTCGTCTCGCTGGTGGTGGTGGGGCTGATTGCCGCATTCCGGCTGCCACTGGAGGCGCTGCCGGACATTTCCGCACCGTTCCTGTTCGTGCAACTGCCGTACACCGGCTCCACCCCGGACGAGGTGGAACGCAACCTGGTGCGGCCGGCCGAAGAGGCGCTGGCGACGATGACCGGCATCAAGCGCATGCGCTCGACCGCCACCGCCGATGGCGCCAACATCTTCATCGAGTTCTCCGACTGGGATCGCGACATCGCCATCGCCGCATCGGATGCGCGCGAGCGGCTGGATGCCATCCGTGACGATTTTCCGGAAGATCTGCAGCGTTTCCACATCTACAAATGGTCCAGCAGCGACGAGCCGGTGCTCAAGGTGCGCCTGGCCAGCCAGACCGACCTGACCGGCGCGTACGACATGCTCGACCGCGAATTCAAGCGGCGCATCGAACGGATTCCCGGCGTGGCCAAGGTGGAGATCTCCGGCGCCCCGCCGAACGAGGTGGAGATCGCGATCGCGCCAGACCGGCTCACTGCGCACGACCTGAGCCTCAATGAGTTGAGCGAGCGCCTGGGCAAGCTCAACTTCTCGGTGTCCGCCGGCCAGATCGATGACAACGGCCAGCGCATTCGGGTCCAGCCGATCGGCGAATTGCGCGACCTGCAGGAGTTGCGCGAGCTGGTGCTCAACGCAAAAGGGCTGCGTCTTGGCGATATTGCGCAGGTGCGGCTGAAGCCGACGCGGATGAATTACGGACGCCGCCTGGATGGACGGCCGGCGATCGGGCTGGATATCTACAAGGAGCGCAGCGCCAACCTGGTGGATGTGTCCAGGGCGGCGTTGAAGGAGGTCGAAGACATTCGCGCCGAACCTGCGATGCGCGATGTGCAGATCAAGGTGATCGACAACCAGGGCAAGGCGGTGACCTCGTCGCTGGCGGAGCTGGCAGAAGCCGGCGCGGTGGGCTTGCTGTTGTCGATCACGGTGCTGTTCTTCTTCCTGCGCCACTGGCCATCGACGCTGATGGTGACGCTGGCGATTCCGATCTGCTTTGCGATCACGCTGGGCTTCATGTATTTCGTCGGCGTCACGCTCAACATCCTGACCATGATGGGCCTGTTGCTGGCGGTCGGCATGCTGGTCGACAACGCGGTGGTGGTGGTGGAAAGCATCTACCAGGAACGCGAGCGCATGCCCGGCCAGCCGCAGCTGGCGGCCTTGCTCGGCACGCGCAGCGTGGCGATCGCGCTCAGCGCCGGCACCTTGTGCCATTGCATCGTGTTCGTGCCGAACCTGTTCGGTGAGACCAACAACATCAGCATCTTCATGGCACAGATCGCGATCACCATTTCGGTGTCGCTGCTGGCTTCATGGTTGGTAGCCATCAGCCTGATTCCGATGTTGTCGGCGCGCATGAAGACACCGCCGATGGTGAGCTCCGAGCGCGGCGTGATCGCACGGCTGCAGCGCCGTTACGCCAGGGTGCTGGCGTGGACGCTGGCGCATCGCGGCTGGAGCGTGGCCGGCATCGTGCTGGTCAGCGCGATCAGCCTGGTGCCGATGAAGTTGACCAAGGTCGACATGTTCGGCGGCGACGGCGGCAACGAGGCCTTCATCCAGTACCAGTGGAAAGGCTCGTACACGCATGAGCAGATGGGCGAGGAGGTCGGGCGGGTCGAGCACTACCTGCAGGCCCATCGCGACAAGTACCACATCACCCAGATCTATTCGTGGTTCAGCGAGGCCGAAGGCAGCAGCACCACCGTGACCTTCGACGCGGGCAAGGTCAAGGACCTGCCACCGCTGCTGGAACAGATCCGCAAGGCATTGCCGCGCTCGGCACGTGCGGACTACAGCATCGGCAACCAGGGCGATGGCGGCAGCGGCAATCAAGGGGTGCAGGTGCAGCTGGTCGGCGACTCGACCCAGGCCCTGCAGGCCTTGGCCGACGAGGTAATCCCATTGCTGGCGCAGCGCAAGGAATTGCGCGATGTGCACGTGGATACCGGCGATCGCACCAGCGAGTTGGCGATCCGGGTGGACCGCGAGCGTGCAGCGGCCTTCGGCTTCAGTGCCGAACAGGTGGCAAGCTTCGTGGGCCTGGCCTTGCGTGGCACGCCATTGCGCGAGTTCCGCCGCGGCGACAACGAGGTGCCGGTGTGGGTGCGCTTTGCCGGCGCCGAACAGAGCAAGCCGGAAGACCTGGCCAGCTTCACGGTGCGCACCAAGGATGGCCGCAGCGTGCCGTTGCTCAGCCTGGTCGATGTGCAGATTCGCCCGGCCGCCACGCAGATCGGTCGTACCAATCGGCAGACCACGCTGACCATCAAGGCCAACCTGGCCAGCAAGGTCACCGTACCGGAAGCACGCGCGGCAATGGAAAAGCCGCTCAAGGCAATGAGCTTCCCGGCCGGTTACAGCTACACCTTCGACGGCGGCGATTACCAGGACGACGGCGAAGCGATGGGCCAGATGGTGTTCAACCTGGTGATCGCGCTGGTGATGATCTATGTGGTGATGGCGGCGGTGTTCGAGTCGCTGCTGTTTCCTGCGGCGATCATGAGCGGCGTGGTGTTTTCGATCTTCGGGGTGTTCTGGCTGTTCTGGATCACCGGCACTTCGTTCGGGATCATGTCCTTCATCGGCATCCTGGTGTTGATGGGCGTGGTGGTGAACAACGGCATCGTGATGATCGAGCACATCAACAACCTGCGCCGCCGCGGCATGGGCCGCACCCAGGCGTTGATCGAAGGCTCACGCGAGCGCCTGCGGCCGATCATGATGACGATGGGCACCGCCATCCTGGCGATGGTGCCGATCTCGCTGACCAGCACCACGATGTTCAGCGACGGCCCGCCGTACTTCCCGATGGCCCGCGCGATTGCCGGCGGGCTGGCATTTTCGACGGTGGTGAGCCTGCTGTTCCTGCCGACGATCTACGCGATTCTCGATGACATGAGCAATGGCGCAGCAGCGCTGGTACGACGTGCGCGCGGTGTGCCGAAGATGCCGCCGGCGAGCGTTGCGCTTGAGTCTTGAACGTTACGCGCTGCCTGAGCCCCTCTCCTGTCGGGAGGGGGTTGGGGTGAGGGTACGGGTGCCCCGGGCACTGCCAATCAAGCGGCTGTCAGTCGCTGGCTTCGGTGAGGGCGGCAGCGCGTCCGCGGACTGGCTCCTCGGCTCGGTCAGACATCCTGTCTGACTCGCCGCCGCGGCACATCCCTGTGCCGCTCTCCGCCAATCCCCGGCCACGCTGTCGCTTCGGCGAGTCGTTTCCGCGACGTTGGGCGACGAAAAACGGCAGCCGGTTCAGTGCTCGATTTTGATGCGTGCCAATCTGCTCTCCGTTCCGCCAACGCAGGAACATTCGAGAGTGGTCCGCGGGCGTCGGGGCAGGACCTTACACGACATGGCGCGTGTAAGAGCCCCCTTGGATGGGTTCACGGCATGTCCTGCCCCGGCGCCCGCGGGCCGCTCCTGCGCGCAGAATCAAGGCGCCAGCCAACCACGCTTTTCTCAACCGAAATCAAAGCGCCGGCAAACCGGGCTTTCCTCATTCAAAACCAAAGCGCCAACTGATCAGCTTTACCTCAGCCATCCAGCTTCCCGGCAACCTGGGTTCCAAGCCGCTGGATACGGCGGCTGGAAAATCAGCCAGCCCGCACCTGCCGCACGATCGCTGCAGCCTTGGCCGAGCTTTCCTTGACCTTGTCCCACTGGCCCTGCGCCAGCCAGTCCTTGGGCACCATCCAGGAGCCGCCGATGCACAGCACGTTCGGCTGCGACAGGAACTCGGCCGCGTTGGCCTCGCTGATGCCGCCGGTGGGGCAGAGCTTGAGTTCGGACAGCGGACCGGCCAGGCCCTTGAGCATCTGCAAACCACCCACGGCGGTGGCCGGGAACAGCTTGCAGACGCGGAAGCCCAGGCCCATCAGGGTCAGCAGTTCGGTCGGCGTGGCCGCGCCAGGCACTGCGGGAATCGGCGCGTCGGCCAGCAGGCGCGCCAGCGGTGCCGGCGTGCCCGGGGTGACCAGGAAGTCCGCACCGGCATCCACCGACTGACGCAGTTGCAGCTCGCTCAGCACGGTGCCGGCGCCGATCACGATGTCGGGCAGCTCGCGCTTGAGCATGGCCAGTGCGTCGATCGCGACCGGAGTGCGCAGGGTCAGCTCGATCGCGGGCAGGCCGCCTTCGAGCAGCGCATCGGCGACGCGGCGGGCCTGGTCCAGCGTGTCCACGGTGACCACCGGCAGGATGCCGGCGTCGCGCAGCAGCTGTTCGGCGGTGTTCTGGGTCTGGGCAATCGTCATTGCAACTCCGGTAGACGGCGACCGCAGGGCGGTCGCGCAGAGGGAAGGGGAATCAGGCGTCCTTGGACTCGTGCGGTGCGGCGGCGGCCTCGGCATCGGCACCGAGTTCGTACTCGGCGTCGTAGCTCCACAGTGCGCCGTCCGGACGGGTCGGGCCGCAGGAAATCGAGATGGCGCCCTGGTCGGCTGGGCCAACCACCTGGCGGTTGATCGCGAACAGGTTGCGCCCCAGGTCGTTGCCGGCCACCGAGGTGTTCGGCGCGACCTCGCGCGATGCCCACTCTTCGGCCGACACCAGCACTTCCAGCGTGCCGGCTTCGCCGTCCAGGCGCACGATGTCGCCCTCGCGCACACGCCCGATCGGACCGCCGCGTGCGGCTTCCGGGGTCATGTGGATCGCCGCCGGGAACTTGCCCGAGGCGCCGGACAGACGGCCGTCGGTGACCAGCGCCACGCGCCGGCCCTGGTTCTGCAACAGGCCCAGCAGCGGTGCCATCGAGTGCAGTTCCGGCATGCCATTGGCACGCGGACCCTGGTAGCGCAGCACCACCACGAAATCGTGCGGCAGCACGCCGGCGGCATGCAGCTTGTTGAGCACCTGCGGCGTATCGATCACCACCGCCGGCGCCTCGATCGTGCGGTGCTGCGGCTTGACCGCCGACAGCTTGATCAGCGAACGGCCCAGGTTGCCGCGCAGCAGGCGCAGGCCGCCCTGCGACTCGAATGCGGCGCTGACCGGGCGCGCCACGCTGTCGTCGGCTGTGGTCGCGGTGCCGGGCACGTACACGATCTTGCCGTCCTGCAGGCGTGGCTCGTTGGCATAGGCGCGCATGCCGCCCTCGACCACGGTGGGCAGGTCGTCGTGCATCATCCCGGCGTCCATCAGCTCGCGGAACACGAACGCGGTGCCGCCCGCAGCCTGGAAGCGGTTCACGTCGGCTTCGCCGTTGGGATAGATGCGGGTCAGCAACGGCACGGTCTGCGAGATCAGGTCCATGTCGTCCCAGGTCAGCACGATGCCGGCCGCGCGCGCCACCGCAATCCAGTGGATGGTGTGATTGGTCGAACCGCCGGTGGCCATCAGCGCGACCACGGCGTTGACGATGGCGCGCTCGTCGATCAGGCGACCGAACGGACGGAAGTCCTGGCCCAGCGCGGAGATTGCCAGCGCACGCGCGGTGCCCTCGCGGGTCAGCGCATCGCGTAACTGCAGTTCCGGGTTGACGAACGAGGCGCCGGGCAGCTGCACGCCCATCGCTTCGAGCAACACCTGGTTGGAGTTGGCGGTGCCGTAGAAGGTGCAGGTGCCGGGCGAGTGATACGAGGACGATTCGGCTTCCAGCAATTCGGCGCGGGTGGCTTCGCCAGCGGCGTAGCGCTCGCGCACTTCGGCCTTCTGCTTGTTCGGAATGCCCGGCGTCATCGGGCCGGCCGGCATGAACAGCGCCGGCAGGTGCCCGAACGCCAGCGCGCCGATCAAAAGGCCCGGCACGATCTTGTCGCACACGCCCAGGTACACCACGCTGTCGAACATGTCGTGGCTCAGGCCGATCGCCGTGGCCTGGGCAATGTTGTCGCGCGAGAACAGCGACAGCTCCATGCCCGCGCGGCCCTGGGTCACCCCGTCGCACATCGCCGGCACACCGCCGGCAACCTGCGCGGTGGCGCCGAGCGTACGCGCGGTCTCACGGATCAGCTGCGGGTAATGCTCGAACGGCTGATGTGCCGACAGCATGTCGTTGTAGGCGGTGATGATGCCCAGGTTGGGCGTGGCCGCACCGCGCAGGCGCGACTTGTCGGTCGGCTCGGACGCAGCGAAACCATGCGCAAGATTGCCGCAGCTCAGACGGCTACGGAACGGACCCTCGCGCAGGGCGGCATCGAGACCGGCCAGATACGCCGCGCGCGATGGCGCGCTGCGCTTGCGGATACGGTCGGTGACAGCTTGGATGTTCGGATGCAGGCTCATTGGCTACCGGCTATGAGAAACGGGGAAGAAAGTAATCACGCTTTTTTAGATCCCCGCACATGGATGTGCGGGCTGTTGCGAGGGACTCGCACGTTTGAATCCCCGCACATGGATGTGCGGGCTGTTGCGAAGGAGTCGCACAAAATCGGCTGTTGCGAAGGACTCGCACAAAATCGGCTGTTGCGAGGGACTCGCACTCAAGCACACCAGTGAACCCGCAACTTCGGGCCCGGCTGTTGCAGCGCCACCCGGATCGGATACTCGCTGACATCATCGCCCGCCAGCGCAGCCTGCAACACGTCAAGCTTCTGCTTGCCGCGCAGCAGCAGCAAGCGGGTCGGGATGGTGGCCAGCCCGGCCGGTGTCAGCGTGATCCGCAGCGGCCACTGATTCGAACCGGGGCAGCCGGTGGCATCCAGCGACGCATAGGGCTGCGGACTGGACAGCGCCTTGCTCAAATCGGTCGAGCCCGGAAACAACGAGGCGGTGTGGCCGTCGCCGCCCATGCCCAGCACTGCCAGGCATGCGGGTTCGGCATGCCTGGCCTGCAGGTTCGCGGTGTGCACGCACTCGGGCAACTGCTTGCCCGGGCGCACCAGCGGAATGAAGGTCGCCGCCGGTGCATGGGTCAAGAAGCTGTGATTGACCAGCCAGGCGTTGCTGTCCTGATCTTGCGGCGAGAGCCAGCGTTCGTCGACCAGGCCCACTTCCACCCGCGACCAGTCCAGCGGACGGTGGGCGAGGGATTCGTACACCGGCGCCGGTGTGGTGCCACCGGACAGCAGCATGCGCGCCTGGCCGCGGCGCGAAATCTCCTGTTCCAGCAGGTCGGCCATCTCGCTGGCGACCGCCTCGGTCCATTCGGCCGGGTCTTCGTAGCGCACCAGTGTGATGCGCGGGTTGTCCTGCAGGTTCATCGCTGTTCCCCTGGATGCTGACGCTGTGCATCCACCGCATAGGCGGCGGCGCCGAGCAGGCCGGCATGCGGATGCATGACTGCCAGCGACGGCACCCGCGACATGATCGCGGAGAAGCGTCCCTTGTGTTCGAAGCGCTGGCGGAAGCCGGAATGCTGTAGCGAATCCAGCACCTTGGGCACCAGCCCGCCAGTGAGGAACACGCCGTCCCAGGCGCCCTGCATCAGCACCATGTCGCCGGCGATCGCGCCGAAGATGGCGCAGAACAGATCGATGGTGCGCGACGAGCGCGGGTCGCCCGCCGCCGCACGTGCGGTGATGTCCTTGGGCTGCAACGGACCCGGGTCGACTCCGGCGATCTCGCTGAGCGCGCGGTGGATGTTGACCAGGCCGGGGCCGCAGATCAGCCGCTCGTTGGAGACCCGGCCGAACTGCTCGGACAGGATCTCCAGGATGCGGATCTCCTCCGGCGTGCCGGGCGGGAAGCTGACGTGGCCGCCTTCGGTTTCCAGCGGGAAGCAGCGTCCGTTGCGGATGATCAGCCCGCCCACGCCCAGCCCGGTGCCCGGGCCGATCACGCCGTAGTTGCGCGCCTGATCGATCGGCGCCGGCCGCCAGCTGGCGCCGCCGACCTGGACCACGTCCTGCGGGCGCAGCAGGCTGATCGCCATGGCCTGCGCGGCGAAGTCGTTGATCAGGTGCAGGGTGCTGAAGCCCAGCATCGCCGCGGTGCGCGAGCGCGAGATCACCCACGGATGGTTGGTGATGCGTGCCTCGTCGCCATCCACGCGGCCGGCCACGGCAAACACGCCCTGGGTGGCCTGCACGCCGATCTGGTCGAGGTAGTAACGCGCGGCTTCGCCGAGCGAGCCGAAATCGACCACCGCAAATTCGCGCGAGGTGTCATCCAGCAGCGGTACCGAGGCGTCGACGTCGGCCAGCGCGAAGCGCGCATTGGTTCCGCCGATATCGGCAACCAGCACCGGCTTGGAAGGAGCGGTCATGCGGTGTGTCCCTGTGCGTCGGTGGCGGGGGGCAGGAAGGGGGCCGCGGCATCGGGGCCCCAACTGCCGGCCGGGTAGGGCTGCAGTGGCAACTGCGCGTCTTTCCATGCATCGCTGACGCTGTCGATCCACGACCAGGCGGCCTTGACCTCGTCGTCGCGCACGAACAGCGCCGGGTTGCCATTGAAGGCATCCACGAACAGGCGCTCGTAGGCGATGCGCCGGTGCAGGCCGGTTGGCACCGACAGTTCCAGTTCCAGCGGCTGCAGCTCGATCGCCCCCCATTCCGGGCCGGCCAGGCTGCTCATCAGGCCGAGCTCGATGTTTTCCTGCGGCTGCAACTGGAAGGTCAGGCGGTTGGGCACGGCGTTCTGCCGGTCCGGGCGCTCGAACAGCCAATGCGTCACCGGCTTGAGCGTGACCACGATGCGGGTGGAGCGCTCGGCCAGACGCTTGCCGGTGCACAGATGGAACGGCACCCCGGCCCAGCGCCAGTTGTCGATATGCGCGGTCACCGCGACAAAGGTTTCCACGTCGCTGCCTTCCGGCGGGTGATAGGCCTGCGCCGGCTGGCCATTGATGCTGCCGGCGGTGTAGCGGCCGCGCACGCTGTCATGGGCGGCATGCTCGGCGGTCATCGGGCGCAGGGCGCGCAGCACCTTGACCTTCTCGTCGCGGATGCGGTCGGCTTCCAGCGAGGCCGGCGGCTCCATTGCCACCAGGCACAACAGCTGCAGGATGTGACTCTGCACCATGTCGCGCAGCGCGCCGGAGCGGGCGTAATAGGCATCGCGCCCGTCCACGCCTTCGCTTTCGGCCACCAGGATCTGTACCGACTCGATGTAGGTGCGGTTCCACACCGCTTCCAGCAGCGTATTGCCGAAGCGCAGCGCGATCAGGTTCTGCACCGCCGCCTTGCCCAGGTAATGGTCGAGGCGGAACACGCGGTCTTCGTCGATCAGCGCGCCGATCGACTGCAGGATCTCGCGGGCGCTGTCCGAATCGTGGCCGATCGGCTTTTCCAGCATCAGCCGGTGCGGCGCGGCCAGCGCGCCGCCCAGCGCCAGGCCCTGGCAGGTGCTGATGTACAGGCCCGGCGGAATCGCCAGATAGCTCACGCACTGGCGGCTGGCCAGCTCGCGCACGGCATTGGCCACCGACTCGGCATCGCGCAGATCCACCGAGCGATAATCGACCCGCTGCAGCAGCGTCTGGATCTGCTCGGGCGTGGCGATCGGCAGCGCGGCGGCCAGGCGCGGGCGCAGGACCTCGCGGAAGGCCTCGGTATCGTGCGGCGACAACGCCAGCGCACGGATACGGAAATCCTCCGGCAGCAGGCCGTCGACGAACAGTCGCAGCAGGGACGGGAAGAGATAGCGCTGGGCGAGATCGCCGGTGGCGCCGAACAGGATCAGGGTGTTATGCATGGACCGAATTTCAGATTCTGGAGACATCGTGATCAGCAGCTGGTCGGAAAGGCGCCGGACAGCCGGCGGTCGGTATGTCTGTTCCTGAGCGTCACTGGCGTGCGCGCAGCGGGGGATGGACGCGCGCGCCCAGTCCCCGATTGTTGCAGCAAGTGGCCGTCAGCGGTTAGCGCCGCGGCGGTAGACCTGCCCATGCGTGGCCGGATGCCGGCCCTTGCACGGTAGGCTGCACCGCTTGAAACAGCGGCTTGGGTTGGTGGCGGCATGGTCCCTCCCGAGATCGATGTTGCCATGTGAAAACGATTACATGTCAGAATAAACCAATGCATTCGTTTGCAGGAGATTTCCTTGCAGGCGCATGTGGCGTCACCGCCGTCGGGAGGGCCGAGGGCAGGGCGCACAACTTACGTTGAGGCCGAAGATGGCGAAAGTGCAGTTGGAAGGTGTCCGCAAGGTCTACGAGAACGGCCAGGTCGCGGTGCAGGGTGCGAGTTTCGAGGTCGCCGATGGCGAGTTGATGGTGCTGGTCGGTCCGTCCGGCTGCGGCAAGTCGACCCTGTTGCGCATGATCGCCGGGCTCGAGGACATCAGTGCCGGCACGTTGAAGATCGGCGAGCGTGTGGTCAACGACGTGGCTCCAAAGGACCGCGACATCGCCATGGTGTTCCAGAGCTATGCGCTCTACCCGCACATGACCGTGGCCGAGAACCTGGCCTTCGGGCTCAAGTTGCGCGGCCACCCCAAGCAGGTCATCGCCGAACGGGTCAACAACGCCGCCGAGCTGCTGGGGCTGACCCCGATGCTCGACAAGCTGCCCAAGGCGATGTCCGGCGGCCAGCGTCAGCGCGTGGCGCTGGGACGGGCGATGGTGCGCGAGTCGTCGGTGTTCCTGCTCGACGAGCCGCTGTCCAATCTGGATGCCAAGCTGCGCCACAGCGTGCGCACCGAGATCGCGCAGCTGCATCGCAAGCTGGGCACCACGATGATCTACGTCACCCACGATCAGGTCGAGGCGATGACGCTGGGTCAGCGCATCGTGGTGCTCAAGGACGGGGTGATCCAGCAGATCGACAGCCCGATGGCGCTGTACGACCGCCCGGCCAATCTGTTCGTGGCCGGATTCCTGGGCAGCCCGGCGATGAACGTGCTGCAGGGGCGCCTGGATGAGCAGGACGGCCTGCATCTGGTCATGGCCGATGGCTGGCGCGTGCCACTGGGTGCGGCCCGCATCGATCGCAGCTGGTTCGGTCGCGACGTGATCGTCGGCGTACGCCCGGAGCACCTGCAACCGTCAAGCGATGCCGCACTGGGCTTCGATGCGCGTATCGATGTGATCGAGCCGGTCGGCAACGAGATCTTCCTCAACCTCGACCGTGGTGGCCAGCCGCTGGTGATCCGTGTCGCACCGCAGGCCTTGCCGGCGGTAGGCGAGCCGCTGCGCCTGGCGCTGCGCAGCGAGGCGCTGCACTTCTTTGACCCGGCCAGCGGCGAACGGCTGGCGCCGGCCTAACGCGCCAGACCCTGCACGAACGCAAGCGGGCGGGCGGTATGCGCGCCCGCCTGCAGCACGGCGTCGGCCTCCAGGGTCAGCTCCAGCGGCAACACCGCCAGTGCGAGATCGCCCGCCACGCTGACCAGCGTGCCGACGATGGTCTCGCCCAGCAGCACGGCCTGGCCCGGTTCTGCCGCGGCATCACCGACGGCCGCCTCGACCTGCAGCAGCTGTAGCGCACGCTTGGCCTTGCCCAGGAAATGCGTCCGCGCAACGATTTCCTGGCCCGGATAGCAGCCCTTTTTGACGCTGAAGGCGTGCAGGCGATCCAGCGCCAGCTGTTGCGGCGTCCATTGCTCGCGCTGCGATTCGGGCAGGCGCGCCAGCCCCAGTTGCAGGTCCGCACGGCGCCAATCGGCGTCCATGCGGGCAGATTCGATAGGCGCGGCCAATGCCTGCTGGTCTGACAGCAGCACCAGCGTGCGCGGCAGGGCAGGGCTGCCCATGTCCAATTCGATACGCTGCGTTCCGATATCGGCCTGCGCGCCATGCGCGCACGCAGGTGTGGCGAAGCCGCCATAGGCCGAAAGCGCCGCCACGCCGATCTTGAGCTTGCGTCGGAACACAAAACGGCCGAGTTGCGCCGCGATCCCGGCCGCATCGCCGTCGGGCAGCAGCAGCAACAGGTGCGTGTCGTCCTCACGCAGGAGTGCGAAGATGGCGATCACGCGCCCCTTCGCTGTCAACCACGCATTCCATTGCCACTGCCCGATCGCCAGCGCCTGTACGTCGTTGGCAAATTGCGCATGCGCGAACGCCACTGCATCCGTCCCGGTCAAGCGGACGTATTGCATGTCATGCAGGGAGCCAAAACCCTGCGGAATAAGATTCAGGTTGTCAGCCACGGAAGGGGAGGACTAAAATCGCAATGTTGTGAGACCACTATGATAGGCCATCCAACCCCCACCCCAGCGCAGGATTCCGAGACGCAGCCTTCTCCTCAGGAGCATATTCCCGAGAAGCAGCCACTGCCCAAGGAAATTGGTGGACGCGACGGCCCTGAGCCAACGCGCTACGGCGACTGGGAAAAAAATGGACGCTGCATCGATTTTTGAGCAGCCTTTAGCCACAGCGGCCTAGTGCCGCCCAGCCGAGATACGAGCCCAGCGAATGGCGATCCGCGAACGTCCTCTTTCCCCGCATCTCCAGGTGTACCGCTGGCAGATACAGATGGTGACCTCGATTCTCAATCGAGCCACCGGCATCGTACTGTCCATCGGCGCTCTGGCGATTGCCGCCGCCCTGCTGACGTTGATGCTCGGCCCCGACCACTGGAATTGTTTCCGCGCGCATGCCGGCGCCTGGTACGGGCAAGTGTTCCTGTTCGGCTGGACCTGGTGCTTTGCGTTCCATCTGTTTGGCGGCCTGCGCCACATCCTGCAGGACTTCGGGCAGGGCTATGCAGTGCGCTCGTTCGTCAGCCTCGGCTGGCTGTCGCTGATCCTGAGCTTCGTGCTCACCGCTGCCATCTGGGCATATGTGCTGCTGGCCGGAGGTGCCGTATGAACCGCTACCGTACCCCGTTGAAGAACGTGCGTGGCCTGGGTGCCGCCAAGACCGGTACCGAACACTTCGTGGTGCAGCGCCTGACCGCCACCGCCCTGGTGCCGCTGTCGATCTGGTTCCTGATCTTCGTGCTGAGCCTGATCGGTGCCGATCACGCCGCAGCCAGTGCCGCCGTGGCCAAGCCGTGGAACGCGATTCTGTTGGTCGGCTTCCTGATCGCCTCGTTCTGGCATGCACAGCTGGGCATGCAGGTGGTGCTGGAAGATTACGTGCACAACTCGCTGCTGGCGCTTGCGGCGCAGACGATCGTGCGCTTCGTCGCCGTGCTGGGCGCCATTGTCAGCGTGTTTGCCGTGGCGCGTATTGCGCTTGGCATCAGCTGAGTCGTCCGCGACCAAACAGGAATCCATAATTCGATGTCCGCTTACAAGATCACAGAACACAAGTACGACATGGTCGTGGTGGGCGCCGGCGGCGCCGGCCTGCGCGCCACCTTCGGCCTGGCCCAGAAGGGCTTGCAGACCGTCTGCCTGACCAAGGTCTTCCCGACCCGCTCGCACACCGTGGCGGCACAGGGCGGTATTTCGGCCGCGCTCGGCAACATGGGCGAAGACGACTGGCGCTATCACTTCTACGACACCATCAAGGGCTCCGATTGGCTGGGTGACCAGGACGCAATCGAGTACATGTGCCGCGAGGCGATCCCGGCCATCATCGAGCTCGAGCACTACGGCGTGCCGTTCTCGCGTACCGAAGATGGCAAGATCTACCAGCGCCCGTTCGGTGGCATGACCACCAAGTACGGCGAGGGCCCGTCCGCGCAGCGCACCTGCGCGGCGGCCGACCGGACCGGTCACGCGATGCTGCATACGCTGTATCAGCAGTCCTTGGCGCACAACGCGCGCTTCATGATCGAGTACTTTGCGCTCGACCTGATCTTCGACGAAGAGGGCGTCTGCCGCGGCGTACTGGCGCTGGACATGGCCGATGGCAGCCTGCATCTGTTCCGCGCCCATGGCGTGGTGCTGGCCACCGGCGGCTATGGCCGCGCCTACTTCAGCGCCACCTCCGCGCACACCTGTACGGGTGACGGCGGCGGCCTGGTGATGCGTGCCGGCCTGCCGGTGCAGGACATGGAGTTCGTGCAGTTCCATCCCACCGGCATCTACGGCGCGGGCTGCCTGATCACCGAGGGCGTGCGTGGCGAAGGCGGCATCCTGCGCAACAGCAACGGCGAGCGCTTCATGGAGCGCTATGCACCGCATTATAAGGACCTGGCATCGCGCGACGTTGTCTCGCGCTCGATGACCGTGGAGATCCGCGAAGGCCGCGGCGTGGGCGAGCACAAGGACCACATCCTGCTCGACCTGACCCACCTCGGCCCGGAAGTCATCAACGAAAAGCTGCCCGGCATCGCCGAGAGCGCGCACATCTTTGCCGGTGTGGACGTGACCAAGCAGCCGATTCCGGTGCTGCCGACCGTGCACTACAACATGGGCGGCATTCCGACCAACTTCTACGGCGAAGTCGTGCGCAAGCAGGGCGACAACCCGGATGCGGTCGTGCCGGGCCTGTATGCGATCGGCGAAGCCGCCTGCGTGTCGGTGCACGGCGCCAACCGCCTGGGTTCCAACTCGCTGCTGGATTTGGTGGTGTTCGGCCGTGCGGTGGCCAACCGTTGCGCCGAGACGGTCAAGCCCAACCAGCCGCACAAGACGCTGCCGTCCGATGTCTGTGACAAGGCGCTGGGCCTGCTGGACAAGTTGCGCTACGCCAACGGCTCCACGCCGACCTCGGTGATCCGCGACAACATGCAGCGCACCATGCAGTCGGACGCGGCCGTGTTCCGTACCAGCAAGACGCTGAAGGAAGGCGTCGACAAGATGGCCGAGATCTTCGCCAGCTTCGAGGACGTCAAGGTCTCGGACCGCTCGCTGGTGTGGAACTCGGACCTGATCGAGACCTACGAGTTGAACAACCTGCTGCTCAATGCAGTGGCGACGATCAACTCGGCCGAGCAGCGCCACGAAAGCCGCGGCGCGCACTCGCACGAAGACTTCCCGGACCGCGACGACGTCAACTGGCAGAAGCACACCCTGGTCACCGTCGACGACAAGGGCAAGTGCGAGTTCGAATATCGTCCGGTGCACATGTACACGCTGAGCAAGGACGTGGACGTGGTCCCGCCGAAGCCGCGCGTTTACTGATCGATGCGCATGGATCGATCTGCTTTCGCCCTGCATCTGCTGGCCGGCCTGTCCGGGTACCGCAGCCATGCACCGCGCCAGCCGGATCGCGTCATGACGCAGGGGCAACGCCGGCACGCCGCCGGCGGTTGCGCCACCGCCTCGGCGGTGGCATCCGTCATCTTTACCTTCATGCGCACGGTGCGGTTGTCGTCCGCACCGCGCATCGCCTGAGCCAACGAGAGCAGCTATGGCAGAGTTCACCCTCCCCAAGAATTCAAAGATCGGCAAGGGCAAGCATTACCCTGCGCAGGGCGCCAAGAACACGCGCACCTTCAAGGTCTACCGCTGGGATCCGGATGGCGAGGCCAACCCGCGTACCGACAGCTACGAAATCGATCTCGACAAGTGCGGCCCGATGGTGTTGGACGCGCTGATCAAGATCAAGAACGAGATCGACCCGACGCTGGCGTTCCGTCGCTCCTGCCGCGAAGGCATCTGCGGCTCGTGCGCGATGAACATCGACGGCACCAACACGCTGGCCTGCACCAAGGCGATTGCCGCCTGCGGCAAGGCCGAGGTGCCGATCTATCCGCTGCCGCACATGAGCGTGATCAAGGACTTGGTGCCGGATCTGACGCATTTCTACGCGCAGTACGCATCGATCAAGCCGTGGATCCGCACCCAGACCCCGCCGCCGCCGGACCGCGAGCGCCTGCAGTCGCCGGAAGACCGCCGCAAGCTCGATGGTCTGTACGAGTGCATCCTGTGCGCCTGCTGCTCGACCAGCTGCCCGAGCTACTGGTGGAATGGCGAGCGCTATCTGGGCCCGGCGATCCTGCTGCAGGCGTATCGCTGGATCATCGACTCGCGCGACGAAGACACCGGTGCGCGCCTGGACGACCTGGAAGATCCGTTCAAGCTGTATCGCTGCCACACCATCATGAACTGCGCGCGGACCTGCCCGAAGGGCCTGAATCCGGCGCTGGCCATTGCCGAGATCAAGAAGCTGATGATGGCGCGTCGCGCCTGATCGCAGGTAGTGACGTCCCGCCTTGGCGGGGAGAGGGTTCACAGCGGCACCGGCCCTTGGTCTGGTGCCGCTGTCGTTTTCGGCGCCGCGTCAGGCGAGGAGAGTGAGATGGATGAACAAATCCTGCTGAAGAAACTGCGCTGGCGTTGCCGGCGCGGCATGCGCGAGCTCGATCAATTGTTCGGGCGCTATCTGGATCAGCGCTGGGCGCAGGCTTCCGAGTCCGAGCGCGCGGTTTTCCTACAGCTGCTGGATTGCGAAGACGATAAGTTGTGGCGCTGGTTCATGGGATACGAGACCTGCCCCGATGCCGCCAACGCCGCGCTCATCGCCGATATTCGCGCCATGCCGGCTTGAATGGCGCCCCTCGCGCGGGCTGGTCTGCGCACTGGGCGTGCTGAGTGCACTCGCGTTGTGGGCGCTCTGGCGTAGCGGGGTGCCGCCGTGGTTGGCAGTGTTGTTGGCGGTCCATGCAGTGGTGGCGGGCGGCCGATCGTTATGCGTGCTGTTGCGTTCGCCAACACGCGAGGTGATCGTGCCGTGGGGCCAAACGCCCGCCAGCGTTGACGGCAAGCAGGTGCAAGGCCTGCAGGTGGCATGGCGCGGCCCGATCGCGGTGGTGTCGTGGACTGGCCCGGATGCACGTCGCCGGCGCCTGCATTTCTGGCCGGATACCTTGCCGGTGGCGCAGCGACGTGAACTGCGTCTGGCCGCTCAGGCACACGCCATTTCGTCCGGGCAGCCGCAAGTGGCACCATAGCGTCCCTTTCCTGGTTGAACCGCATGTTCAAACCTATCCCGGTTGCCATCGGCTTGCGCTACCTGCGTGCCAAGCGGCGCAATGGCTTCATCTCGTTTATCTCGATGGCATCGATCCTGGGCATCGCCCTGGGCGTGACCGTGCTGATCACCACGCTGGCGGTGATGAGCGGTTTCCAGAAGGAGATCCGCGACCGTCTGCTGCAGATGGCCGCGCATGCCACCGTCAGTGCGGACGGCGCGCCAATGCACGACTGGCAGCATGCGGTCGAGGTCGCCATGGCCGATCCGCGCATCGCCGGTGCCGCGCCGTATATCGAAACCGAATCGCTGTTGCAGGGCCCGCGCAAGCAGCCGGCAATCGTGCGCGGCATCGTTCCTGCCGAAGAAGGCAAGGTGTCGGTACTGGCCAAGAAGATGCAGCAGGGGTCGGTCGACAGCTTGACTCCCGGCTCCTACAACATTGTCATCGGCAAGGAGCTGGCGCTGTGGCTGGGCGTGGACGTGGGCGACAGCATCGTCGTGCTGCTAAGCGATACCCAGGCCACGCCGCTGGGTGCGATGCCGCGGCTCAAACGCTTCACTGTCAGCGGAATCTTCGAGGCGGGCTACAACGAGATCGACCGCGGCCTGGCCGTGGTCAACATGCAGGACCTGGCGCGCGTGCTGCGCATGGACGGTGTCACCGGCGTGCGGCTGCGCCTGCACGACATGGACCAGGCCTGGCCGGTTGCGCGCGATCTGGCGGTGAAGTTGCATGGTCCGTACCGGGTCAGCGACTGGACCCAGGAGAACGCCAATCTCTACCATTCGTTGAAGATGGAAAAGACCGTGATGGGCATCCTGCTGTCGCTGATCGTGGCGATGGGTGCGTTCAACCTGGTGTCCTCGCAGGTGATGCTGGTCACCGACAAGCAGGCCGATATCGCCATCCTGCGCACCCTGGGCCTGTCGCCTGCGGGCGTGATGCAGGTGTTCATGGTGCAGGGTTCGTTGATCGGCTTCATGGGCACGATCATGGGCGTGATCGGCGGCATCGTGCTGACGCTCAATCTGGAACGCATCCTCGGGGTGATCGAGACGATCTTCAGCGTCAAGCTGCTGCCCGAGGACGTGTATTACATCACCGGGTTGCCGACCGACATGCAGACCCAGGACGTGGTGGTGATCACCGTCGTCGCGCTGGTGATGAGCTTCCTGGCGACCCTGTATCCGGCATGGCGCGCGTCGCGGACCCAACCGGCGGAGGCGCTGCGTTATGAATGAGATCAGGGAATCGGGATTCGGGAATCGGGAATCGGCCGTGCAGACGTCAAGCCACGCAGAAGCAGTGATCCGCGCCGAGGGTCTGGGCAAGACCTATGCCGAAGGCAAGATGCGCACACCGGTGTTCGATCGCTTGGATCTGACCGTGGCGACCGGCGAGACCGTGGCCATTGTCGGTGCCTCCGGTGCGGGCAAGAGCACGCTGCTGCATCTGCTCGGCGGGCTGGATGTTCCGACCTCGGGCGAGGTGTATGTGGCCGGCCGGCGCATGTCGGCGTTGTCCGATGGCGAGCGCGGCAAGTTGCGCAATCAGGCCCTGGGCTTCGTGTACCAGTTCCATCACCTGTTGCCGGAATTCACCGCGCTGGAAAACGTGATGATGCCGGTGCTGTTGTCCGGAAAAGATGTCGCGCTTGCCCGGGCGCAGGCCTTGCAGCTGCTGGAATCGGTGGGGCTCGGACATCGCATCGAACACAAGCCCAGCGAGTTGTCCGGTGGCGAGCGCCAGCGTGCGGCCGTGGCGCGTGCGCTGGTGAACAAGCCGGGCTGCGTGCTGGGCGATGAGCCAACCGGCAACCTGGACGACAAGACCGCCGAGACCGTGTTCGAGCTGATGCTGGAACTCAATCGTGCGCAGCGCACCAGCCTGGTCCTGGTGACCCACGACCGCAGTCTGGCGCGGCGTCTGGACCGCGTACTCGAATTGCACCAGGGCAAGCTGCGCGAGTTGGCGCCGTCTGCGGTGTAGGACGCACTGCCTGGCCGTCGGGCCAGTCCCTGACGGCTAGAGGGTGGTGAACCGCGGGTTTCCGATCGAAGATCCCGCATCCGGTTACCGGTGCACCTGTGTGATGGGCGATCGGATGCTGCCATACCCTGATTGCTGTGCATGCAGCGCCCGCGAGCATCGTCGCGTCGATGCGCGCTTTGGCAGGAAACGGTCGCCGTCACGTGGGTGACGGCGACCGGGTGCATCAGGGAATGATGCGCTGCGCGCGCAGGCGCGTGAACAATTCCAGGAACGATGCACGGCTGTCGTAGAAATCTTGAAAGCCCAGCTCGCGGCTCTTGGTCATGTCGTTGACGCACTCGATCTCGCGGCCCAGGTCGGCATCGGTGTGCCACCAGGATGCCAGCCGGTTGACGTCGGCTTCCACCAGGCCATGCTGCTTGGCGATCTCGCTCCACACCGCCGGGGCGGTCTCGCTCAGGCGTGCCTCCAGCGGCATCGGGGTCTCGGGGCAGGGCGCAGCTTCGAGCCCGAAGAAGTCGGCAATCTGGCTCCACATCCAGCGCCAGCGGAACACATCGCCATTGACGGTGTTGAAGGCCTGATTGCGCGCGGCCGGGCTCAGGCCGGCCCAGGCCAGCTGCTTGCCGAGCAGGCCGGCGTCGGTCAGGTCGGTGAGGCTGTTCCACTGCGCCTGCGATCCGGGAAACACGAACGGCTGGCCGGTGTGCTTGCACAGCGACGCGTACACCGCCAGCGTCACGCCCATGTTCATCGCATTGCTGCCGTTGGCCATGCCGATCATGGTGTGCGAGCGATGCACGCTCCAGCCGAAGCCATGCTGCTCGGCATGCGCGAACAACAGGTCTTCCAGCGTGTAGTAGAAATTCTCGCCGGGCTGGCGCGGTTCGCTTTCGCGGAACGGGGTTTCGGCCTTGCCGCTACCGTAGTTCTCGAACGCGCCCAGGTAGTGCTTGGTGCCGGTGACCAGCGCCATGTGCTGCAGCGGCGCATCGCTCAGCGCTTCGCACAGATGCCGCATCATCGCGCCGTTGGCTTCGACGTTTTCGCGCTCGGTGTCGCGCCGGGTCCAGGTGCAGAAGAATACGTGGGTGATCGGCAGGCCACGCAGCGCCTTGCTGGTGCTCTCGGCATCCAGCAGATCGGCCGCAAGCGGGATCACGCCATCCTGAGGCAGCGGGCGCCGTGCCAGGCCGTAGACGGTCCAGCCGTCGGCCACCAGGACATTGGCGAGGTTGTAACCGGAAATGCCGGTGACGCCGACAATCAGTGCAGTGCCTTTACGCATGGGGGAAACTCCTCGAAAACAGTGGCGAACATAGCGCGGCGGCCATGAAATCGAGGCGAATGCAGGCCGATACGGTCGATGTGCGGCCCGTACACACTGTCCTGCCCAGCGTGTTGCGCGTCTGTCGGGGGACGTTCCCCCGGCCGGATGTACCACGGCAGGCGCCGCCTTTTTCCTACCAGGCACAGCACCGATCGCTGCTGTGCCCGACACGGGCGCTGGCCTAACCTGAGTCGGTGGATGGACCACGGCCAGGATGGCGACCGACAGCATGCATGCGTCAGCACAGGCATCGCCTTCGCCGCAGCGCATATCGACGATAACGATCGCAGCGGCATTGTTGCTGGGCATCGTGGTGTGCGCATGGTCGCCTGCGCTGCTGTCGCGTGCGGTCTATGCGGCCTGCCTTGGTGCAGCGGCGCTGGGCATCGGTGTCAGCACATGGCTGCGTTTGCGGCCAAGGGTGCTGGTGTGGGCGCTGGCCACCGCCGTTTTCGGTTTCGGGCTGATGGGCTGGCAGGTCGCCGGTGTCCTGCAGGCACAACTGCGTCCGCAGGATGAAGCGCAAGAACTGACGGTGCGCGGTCAGATCGTCGAGTTGCCGGTCGCCGAGCCACGACGCACGCGCTTTCAACTGCGTGTGGATGACGATCCCGCGCAGCCTGCCGCACTGCGCGGCCAGCTGCTGCAGCTGGCCTGGTATGACGATTTCGGTGCCGAGCGGATGGGGCCGCGTAGCGCGCTGCGCGCAGGCGCAGGCTGGCGGCTGCGGCTCAAGCTGCGGGCGCCGCGTGGCTTGCGCAATCCTGGCGGGTTCGATGCCGAGCGGCATGCGCTGGCACAGCGCATTGCCGCGACCGGCTATGTACGGGTGCCGGCCGCTGCGCAGCAGGTCGCGGCACCGCGTGGGGTGGATGCCTGGCGCGAAGGAATGTCGCAGCGCATTGCCGAGCGCGTGCCCGGGCCGTCGACGCCTTACCTGCGCGCGCTCGCGTTGGGCGACACGCGCGGGCTGGACGACGCGGCCTGGGCCACGCTGCGCGCGACCGGGCTCAGCCATCTGATTGCGATCTCGGGGTTTCATGTGGGGCTGGTCGCTGCGTTCGTCGCCGTGCTGGTCGCCGGGCTCTGGCGTTGCTGGCCAGCGCTTGGCACCCGGATTCCGCGTGCCCACGCGGCGGCAGTCGCCGCCTCGCTCGGTGCGGCTGGTTATGCGGTGCTGGCGGGTCTGGCGCTGCCCACGGTGCGCACCGTACTGATGATTGCCGTGGTCGCGTTGGCGCGGGTGGTACGGCGCCGTGCCACCACCGCGCAGATCCTCGCGCTGGCGATGTTGGCAGTGCTGCTTTGGGATCCGCTGAGCGTGCTGGTGGCCGGCTTCTGGCTCAGCTTTGCCGGGGTGGCCTGGCTGGTGTGGTGTCTGCCAGCGGACGATCGCGCGATCGTGCGGGGCTTCCTGTCCGCCCAGACCGTGGCCACCGTCGGCCTGCTGCCGTTGACCGTCAGCCTGTTCGGGCAGGCATCGTTGGTGGGGCCATTGGCCAATCTGGTCGCCATTCCCTGGTGGACCTTCGTGGTGGTGCCACTTGCCTTGCTGGGGACTGCGCTGGAAGCACTTCATCCGGGCCTGGGCGTGTGGGCATGGCGATTGGCGGGCTGGTGCTTCGAGCTGTCCTGGCCGGGCCTGGTCTGGCTCGGGCAGACGTCGGTGGCGTTGTGGTGGGTGCCCGAGTCCGATGCGACCGCCTTGGTCGTGGCCCTGCTCGGCGCGTTCTGGTTGTTGCTGCCGCGCGGCACGCCCGGCAAATCGCTGGCGGTGCTGCTATGGCTGCCGCTGCTGTGGCCGGACCGCGAACTGCCCGCGGCTGGCGAGGCCGACGTGCAGGTGCTGGACGTGGGGCAGGGCCTGGCGGTGCTGGTGCGCACGCAACGGCATGCGCTGCTATTCGACACCGGGCCGGCGGTGCGCGATGGTTTCGATGCCGGTGAGCGGGTGGTGCTGCCGGCATTGCGCGCGCTCGGCTTGCGCCGCCTGGATGCCATCGTGCTCAGTCATGCCGACGCCGACCACGCTGGCGGCTATGCGGCAGTACGTGCGGGATTGCCCGTTGCAATGACGGCGGCGCCGCCACAGGCGCCGCTGGACGTCAGCACGCGCTGCCTTGCTGGCCAACAGTGGTCATGGGACGGGGTGCGCTTTCGCTTCCTGCATCCCAGCGCCGGTTTTCCGTATCTGCGCAATCAATCCAGTTGCGTGCTGCGTGTCGAGACGCGCCATGCAAGCGCGCTGTTGCCGGGCGATATCGGCGAGATCGTCGAGCGGCGCCTGCTGCGGCAGCATGCCCCGGAGTTGCGTGCCGATCTGGTGGTGGTCCCGCACCATGGCAGCGCCGACGGCTCGCATGCCGGCTTCATCGCCGCCACCGGCGCGCGGCTGGCGCTGGTGTCTTCCGGACACGGCAATCGCTTCGGCCACCCGCGTGCCGAGGTGGTGCAGCGCTGGCAGGGCAGTGGCGCGGAGCTGCTCGACACGGCCCAGGCCGGGGCGATCCGGGTCTGGCTGGGCGCCGACGGCCTGCAGGTACGCGAGCGACGGCGCTGGCAGCCACGGCTGTGGGATGCTGCGGAACGGCGGCGGTCGGCTGCTATCCTATCGACCAGCGAATAGGCGGCCGCGTCGCCGGAGGAATCGAATCGTGTTGGAGCTGGTCAAGGCAGGCGGTTGGCCGATGGTGCCGTTGCTGTTGCTGGGCGTGATCGCCCTGGCGATCGTGCTGGAGCGCCTGTGGAGCCTGCGCCGCAACGAGGTGGCCCCGCCAGGCCTGGGCGAAGAGGTCCGCAACTGGGCTGCGCGCGGCAAGCTGGATCCCAGCCACATTGAATCGCTGCGTCGCAATTCGCCACTGGGCGCCTTGCTGGCCGCAGCGCTGGACGTGCGTGGGCGTCCGCGTGAGTTGATTCGCGAGCGCATCGAGGACACCGGCCGGCACGTGGTGCACCGCATGGAGCGCTATCTGAATGCATTGGGCACGATCGCCTCGGCCGGGCCGTTGCTGGGACTGCTGGGCACGGTGGTCGGCATGATCCAGATGTTCCTGGGCATCCTCGATCACGGCGTGGGCGATGTGAACCAGCTGGCCGGCGGCATCGGCAAGGCGCTGGTGTGCACGGCCACCGGCATGATCATCGCGGTGCCGGCGTTGATGGCGCATCGCTTCTTCAAGGGCCGCATCGCCGGCTACATCATCGAGATGGAGCAGGAAGCCACCTTGCTGCTGGACACCATGGACGGCCGCTCGGTGCCGGCCGCCGCGGCGCCGCTTGCGGCAGCTGGCAAACCCGTCATGGCAAAGGGCTGACGGATGCGCATCGGCAGTGACCGACGCCAGGACGAGCCGCATATCGATCTGGTGCCATTGATTGACGTGATCCTTGTCCTCATCATCTTTTTCGTGGTGACCACGACCTTCGACGCACGCTCCACGCTGCAATTGCAGCTGCCGACCGCCAGCGACCAGCACACCAGCGCGCCGCCGCGTTCATTGAGCGTACTGGTCAATGCCGACGGGCGTTATTTCATCAACGATCAGGAAGTGCTGCGTTCGGATGTGGATTCGCTCAAGCAGACCATTGCCCAGATCGCCGGTGACGACCGCGAGCAGACGGTGTTGATGCGCGCCGATGCGCGTACACCGTATCAGGCGGTGGTGACCGCCCAGGATGCGCTGGGGCAGCTCGGCTTCCGCCGCATCGCGATCGCCACAGCGCCGCAGGCCGGCACCACACCCACACCCGGCCACACACGCACTAACGGAACCCGCCAGTGACCACCTCCAACGACCGCCCGGCGCCAGTCTCGTCCTGGCGCACGTACCGTCGCCTGCTGGCCTTCGCCAAGCCGTATCGCCTGTTGCTGGTCGCCGCGCTGATTGCCGCGCTGATCGAGGCGGCAGGTACGACCGGCTTTCTGGCGTTGATGAAGCCGATCACCGACGAGACCTTCATCTACAAGAATGCCGAGGTCAGCCGCTGGCTGCCGGTGCAGATCATCCTGTTGTTCGTGGTGCGCGGGGTCGCCGGCTATATCACCGATATGGCGATGGGCAAATCCGCGCGCAGCATCGCGCGCGACCTGCGCGTCAAGGTGATGTCCAAATACCTGCGTCTGCCGGGGTCGCGCTTCGACTCCGAGCCGGTCCCGTCGATGCTGATCCGCCTGGGCTCGGACTCGGATCAGGTGGCGCAAGCGGCGGTGGATGCGGTCAAGGTGATGATCCAGCAGTCGCTGCAGGTGATCGGCGCGTTGGCGCTGATGCTGTGGCATAGCTGGCAGGTCACGCTGACCATCCTGGTGCTGGCACCGGTGCTGGCCTGGGTGATGGACAAGGTGGCGCGGCGCTACCGTCGCATCAGCCACAGCATCCAGGAAAGCGGCGCGCATCTGTTGCAGGCGGCCGACCAGACCTTGTCCAGTCACCAGGAGGTCAAGATCTACGGCGCCCAGCAGACCGAAATGGAGCGCTATGGCGCGCTGGCCGACCGCAATCTGCGGCTGGCGATGAAGGTCGAATCCACGCGCGGCATTTCCACCGCCACGGTGCAGATGATCGGCGCGATCGGTCTGTCGGCGCTGCTGTTCGTGGCTGGTGCCCAGGCATTGGCCGGGCGGCTGACCGCCGGTGATTTCGTGGTGCTGATGACATCGATGCTGACGATCATTCCCGGGCTCAAGCAGCTTACCAATGTGCAGAACATGGTGCAGCGCGGCCTGGCCTCGGCCGAGCGCCTGTTCTCGGTGCTCGACAGTGCCGACGAGCCGGATCAGGGCACGGTGCCGCTGACGCGCGCCAAGGGCTTGATCGAGTTCCGCAACGTCACTGCGCGTTATCCGGGGCAGGTGAATCCGGCCCTGGCCGAGGTCAGTTTCGTGGCGCAGCCGGGCACGGTGACGGCGATCGTCGGGCGTTCCGGCAGCGGCAAGTCCAGCCTGATCAAGTTGATTCCGCGCTTCTACGAGGCAGAGTCCGGGCAGATCCTGCTCGACGGTCACCCGGTGCAGGCGTACGCATTGGCCGATCTGCGTCGGCAGATCGCCCTGGTCGGCCAGCAGGTGATGCTGTTCGATGGCAGCATCGCCGACAACGTCGCCTATGGCGAAATGCGCAGTGCCGACGCCGGCCAGCTGGAACGCGCGATCCTGGGCGCCAATGCGATGGAGTTCGTCGCGCAGCTGCCCGAAGGCCTGCAGTCGCACGTGGGCACCAAGGGCGGGCGCCTGTCCGGTGGTCAGCGCCAGCGTCTGGCGATCGCGCGCGCGATGCTCAAGGACGCACCGATTCTGATCCTGGACGAAGCCACTGCGGCGCTGGACAACGAATCCGAACGCCTGGTGCAGGACGCCCTGCATAAATTGATGCCGGACCGTACCACCCTGGTGATCGCGCACCGCCTGTCCACGATCGAGCATGCCGACCAGGTGCTGGTGATGGACCAGGGTCGCATCGTCGAGCGCGGCACCCATCGCCAATTGCTGGAGCAGGGTGGCTTGTACTCGCATCTGCACGGCATGCAGTTTCGCGAACGTCAGGCATGAGCAAGCGCGGCGCCCGCACGCCGGGCTACTGGTACGACAATGCGCCGATTCCGCTGTCGGCGCGCCTGCTGGCGCCGGTCTACGGTGCTGCCATCGCGCTGCGACGCGCGCTGTATCGCCGCGGCTGGCGCAAGCGCCACGGCGTGCCGGTGCCGGTGATCGTGGTGGGCAACGTCACCGCCGGCGGCACCGGCAAGACCCCGTTGACGATTGCCCTGGTCGCCAAGTTGCAGGAGGCCGGCTGGACGCCCGGCGTGGCCAGCCGCGGGTATGGCCGTGACGAATCGGGCACGGCGCGCTGGGTCGAGGCGGACACGCCGGTGGCGCTCGGCGGCGATGAGCCGGTACTGATCGCCTGGAAAACCGGCGCACGCGTGCGCGTGGACCGCGATCGCCTGGCCGCGGCGCGCGCCCTGGTCGAAGCAGGCTGCGACATCGTCGTCTGCGACGACGGGCTGCAGCACTACCGGCTCGCCCGCGATGTGGAGATCGAAGTGGTCGATGGCCAGCGCCGTTACGGCAACGGGCGCCTGTTGCCGGCCGGGCCGTTGCGCGAGCCGGCGGCGCGTGCGCGCGACTGCGATTTCCGCGTGGTCAATCTGGGCCAGGCCAGCGCAGCGACGACGACACCCGTGCCCGCGCCCGATGACGCCGGATTCGGCGAATGGCAGATGCGCCTGAGCATCGACAGCGTGCAACCCATGGATGGCAAGCGCGCTCAGCCATTGAGCAGGCTGGCCGGCCAGCGCGTGCATGCAGTGGCCGGGATTGCGCATCCGGAACGCTTCTTCGCGATGCTGCGCGCGCGGGGCATCGGCGTGGTGCCGCATGCCTTTCCCGATCACCACGTCTATCGCGCCGCCGACTTCAGTTTCGGCAGCCGCCTGCCGGTGCTGATGACCGAAAAAGACGCGGTCAAATGCCGGCCCTTCGCCGACGAGTGGCTGTACAGCGTACCGCTCAAGGCAGAGTTGCCGGCGGCGTTCTGGGTGAGTCTGCTGGATCGCCTGGACAAGTTGGCGAGTCGGCAAGGCGTGTAAGCGCGGCGCCAGCAATGGCGCCGTGGATGGACCCTTCAGCGATCTAAAGCGCTGGGCACTTTCCGAGCTGTCCTGAAGTGCTGGGTGCGACAATCGGCTTTGATGCCTGGCTTGGCTGCAGGGTCCTTGCCCACCCACCATCGCAGGACACGCCGCAAGTACGTCCGTGTAGGCTCTGGCGCGGCATCCATGCCGCTCAAGGTCCCGCGACGGTGGGCGGGCAAGGACCAGTCGGGATGGTCGGTGCGCACAGTTTAAAAAGCAGTGCGAGAGGTGCGTTGTCCGACACTGATACGCTTTCTCGACGTCCGGTGCAGATCAAGCGACAACCAGCTTTTCACGTGGCCAGCGACCAACTCTCTGGTGCGGTGAGGACACCGCGCCCTCGATTCACTTAAGCTTTTGCTTAAGCATCGAACCGCGTTTCCGCGATGCAATGGTTCGAAGTCGTGGATGCTTTATGCGTAAAAACTTCAAGCATCACGCGGGTGCATGATGCGATGTGGTCATCTCGTTTCCTCACACATTCCAGTTTTCCAGAGCGCGCACGTATGACTAACTCAACGCCTGCAGATTTCGTCGTCGCCATTCCCGCGCGCTACGCGTCCACGCGCTTGCCGGGCAAGCCGCTGCAATTGATCGGCGATCGCCCGATGATCCAGCATGTGGCCGAGCGGGCACTGCTGGCCGGGGCGCGCGAGGTCTGGGTGGCCACCGACGATGCGCGCATTGCCGAGGTGATCGACGGCCTGCCCGGCGTGCATGTGGCGATGACCGGCAATGCGCACGTATCGGGAACCGACCGGCTTGCCGAATGCGCGCGGATCGCCGGCTGGGTGGCCGACACCTGCGTGGTGAACCTGCAGGGCGACGAGCCGTTCGCGCCGGCGGCCGGCATCCGTGCGGTGGCCCAGCTGCTGCTGCACTCCGGTGCCGAGATGGCCACGCTGGCCGCGCAGGTCGACGACGCGCACGAGCTGTTCGATCCGAATGTGGTCAAGCTGGTGCGTAGTGCTGGCGGCGACGCCTTGTATTTCAGCCGCGCGCCGATTCCCTGGCATCGCGACAGCTTTGCCAGTCAGCCCGACACCTTGCCCGGTGACGGGCAGTGGCTGCGCCACATCGGGATCTATGCCTACCGTGCGGGGTTTCTGCAGCGCTTTGCCGCAATGCCGCCCGGCATGCTGGAGCGCATCGAGTCACTGGAACAACTGCGCGTGATGGAGGCCGGCCACCGCATCGCGGTGGCAGTGACGCCCGAGCAGTTTCCGCCGGGCATCGATACCCCGGACGATCTGGCGCGCGCGCAGACGCGCCTGGCGTCGGCATGAGGGTGCTGATCGTGTGCCTGGGCAACATCTGCCGCTCGCCAATGGGCGAGGGCGCCCTGCGTGCGCGGCTGGACGAGGCGCGTCTGTCGCGGCGGATCGAGGTCGATTCGGCCGGTACCGGCGACTGGCATGCCGGCGACCCACCCGATCCGCGCGCGATTCGCTGTGCACGCGGCCATGGCGTGGACATCTCCGGATTGCGCGCGCGCCAGGTGCGTACGGCAGACTTCGAGCACTTCGACTGGCTGCTGTGCGCCGATGGCAGCAATCTGCGTGATCTGCAACGCCTCGCCCCGGCGCCGCTGCGCGACAAGCTGGCCTTGTGGCTGCCCTGGGCGGGTGTGGAAGAGCGCGACGAGATCCCCGACCCCTACACCGGTGGCATGGACGATTTCGAGCGTGCCTGGCAACTGGTCGATACCGCTGCGCGCCAGACCGTGGCCAGGCTCACCCGCCGCTAATCGGGCTTGGGCATAATTACGATATGACTGCCCAGCTCACCCAGGAACTGCCGGAATTTCCTACCTGGCTCAACGCCAGGCCATCCACGCTGCAGGAGCATCGCGGGCGTGCACTGGTGTTGGCATTCGTCAATGCCAGCTCGGTATGGTGCGCCGAGCGCCTGGCCGAGCTGGCGCACTGGCAGGCCCGCAGCCCCGGCCGGCTGCAGATGATCGTGGTGCAGGTGCCGCGCTTTGACAGCGAACGCGAGCCGCAACGCGCACTCAAGCAGCTGCGCGGTCATGGTGTCAGCGCCCCCATTTTGCTCGACAGGGACTGGGAGACCTGGCGCCGTTTCGGCATCGAATCCTGGCCCACGCTGGTGCTGCTCGATGCCTACGGCCGCGAGCGTCAGCGCCTGGTCGGCGTGACTGGCGATCTCGACAAGGCACTGGCCGCATTATGTGAAGGCCAGCAGCTGCCATCCGATGCCGACCTGCATGGGGTCGCCGAGCGCGACCCCGAGCCGCGCCTGGAGCTGCGGTTTCCAACCGGTCTTGCCGCCACCGAGGACCGCTTGTACATCGCCGACACCGGTCATCACCGCGTGCTCGAATGCACGCATGGTGGCCGCGTGCTGCGCCAGTTCGGTCATGGCAATGCGGACTTCATCGATGGTGGCGTCGGTGAAGCGGCGTTCCGGCGTCCGCAGGGCCTGGCGCTGGAACGCGATCAGCTGTATGTCGCCGACACCGGCAATCACGCCTTGCGTCGCATCAACCTGCGCAGCGGGCAGGTCGACACCTTGTGCGGCACCGGGCGCTCCGGCGAGCCGGTCGAGGGGCCGCTGGCGTTCGCCGGTGCCTCGGCGCTGCATTACCCGCAAGGGCTGGCGGTTGCCGACAATCAGGTATTGATTGCCATGGCGGGCGACAACCGCATCTGGAGCTATGACCTGGGTCGCGCAGCATTGAGCGCACGCGCCGGTACCGGCGCGCTCGAGATTCGCGATGGCAGCGGGCATCTGGCCGCGTTCGCACAGCCGGCCGGGTTGGCCGCGGTGCAGCAGGTAGCCTACGTCTGCGATGGCCTGGGCTCGTCGATCCGCACCATGCAATTGCGCGGCGATCTGGTGCAGACCCTGGTCGGCGGGCAGGGCACCTGGCAGTTCGGCGACGAGGACGGGCCGCGCGGCACGGCGCGCCTGCAGTTTCCGCAAGCCATCGCCCTGGCTACCGATTCGCCGATGCTCTGGATTGCCGACACCGGCAACGGCCGCCTGCGTTGCCTGCGTCTGGGCGGCGGCGAACTGACCACCGTCTTGCTGCCACGCCGCCTGCATGGCCCGGCCGGGCTGGCAGTTACCGCCGGCGCGGTATGGATTGCCGAGACCGATGCCCATGCCGTGTTGCGCTACGACCTGGCGAGCGGCGAACTGCGCGATGTTTCGATAGAAGAATGAACGCAAGGCCCCAAGCCGATTTCGATGGAAAGGCGTTTGCTGCCCAACTGAGCACTGCGCCCGGCGTCTACCGCATGTACGCGAGCGACGACACCTTGCTGTACGTCGGCAAGGCCGGTGCGCTGCGCAAGCGGGTGGGCAGCTATTTCAACGGCACGCCGAAGAATGCGCGGCTGACCTCGATGCTGTCGCAGGTCGCGCGGATGGACGTCACCGTGACCCGCAGCGAGGCCGAAGCGTTGCTGCTGGAAAACCAGCTGATCAAGTCGCTGTCTCCGCGCTACAACGTGTCATTGCGCGACGACAAGAGTTATCCCTACGTGCTGCTGACACGCGAGCAGTGGCCGCGCATCGCCCTGCACCGTGGCCCGCGCGCCGTGCAGGGGCGCTATTTCGGCCCCTATACCGGCGTCACCGGCGTGCGCGAAACGTTGAGCCTGATGCACAAGCTGTTCAAGCTGCGCAGTTGCGAGGACAGCGTGTTCCGCAATCGCTCGCGGCCCTGCCTGCAATATCAGATCGGTCGCTGCAGCGCGCCCTGCGTGGAGCTGGTCGCCGCTTCCGACTACGCCGAATCGGTGCGCCGCGCCACCATGTTTCTGGAAGGCAAGAGCGACCAGCTCGGCGAAGAGATCATGCACTCGATGCAGCAGGCCAGCGAAGCGCTCGAGTTCGAGCGCGCTGCGCGTCTGCGCGACCTGCTGTCCTCGCTGCGCAGCATGCAGAACCGCCAGTACGTGGACGGCCGCGCGGCGGATCTGGACGTGCTGGCCTGCGCCACGCAAGCCAGCCAGGCCTGCGTGCTGCTGCTGAGTTTTCGCGATGGCCGCAACCTGGGCACGCGCTCGTTCTTTCCCAAGACCAATGGCGAAGACAGTGCGGACGAAATCCTGGCTGCATTCGTATCCCAGTACTACGCAGAGCATTCGCCGCCGCGCGAGATCCTGCTCGATCGCGAAATTCCCGATGCCGAACTGATCGAGGCCGCACTCGGCAGCGCCGCCGAGCACAAGGTCACGTTGAAGTGGAACGTGCGCGGCGAACGTGCCGGCTACCTGCTGCTGGCCACCCGCAATGCGCAGCTGACCCTGGTCACCGAACTCACCAGCCAGAGCGCGCAGCACGCACGCAGCGAGGCACTGCGCGAGATGCTGGGGCTGGCCGAGCAGGTCAAGCGGGTGGAGTGCTTCGATATCAGTCACACCATGGGCGAGGCGACGGTGGCCTCCTGCGTGGTGTTCGATGCCAATGGGCCGGTGCGGGGCCAATACCGGCGCTTCAATATCTCCGGGATCACGCCAGGTGACGACTACGCCGCAATGCGTCAGGCCATCGAACGGCGTTTTCGACGCGCGGTGGAAGAAAACGGCGTGCTGCCCGACGTGCTGCTGATCGATGGCGGCGCCGGTCAGCTGGCGCAGGCCAAGGGCGCGCTGGCCGATCTGGGCATCGAGAACGTGCTGCTGGTCGGCGTGGCCAAGGGCGAGGAACGCAGGGCAGGGCATGAAGCGCTGATCATGGCCGATGGCCGCGAGCTGAGGCCGGGCGCGGCATCGCCGGCACTGCAGTTCATCCAGCAGGTGCGCGACGAAGCGCACCGTTTTGCGATCACCGGTCACCGTGGCCGTCGCCAGAAGGCGCGCATGACCAGCAAGCTCGAGGATATCCCCGGCATCGGTCCGCGCCGGCGCGCGAGCCTGCTCAAGCATTTCGGCGGCCTGGTCGGGCTCAAGGCCGCCGGCGAGGCCGAGATTGCGCGGGTGGAGGGCGTCAATGCCGCACTTGCCGCGCGAATCTACGCTAACCTGCACGGGCTGGCGCTTCCCGATGCGGCAGGCGAGTCGAGTCCGTAATGAAGTTGACCATCCCCACGTGGCTGACACTGCTGAGGATCGTGATGATCCCGGTGTTGGTCGTGGTGTTCTACCTGCCGTACACCTGGACCAATTTCGCGTCCGCCGGCGTGTTCGCGCTGGCCGCCATCACCGACTGGCTGGATGGCTGGGTCGCGCGGCGTTATCACCAGTATTCGGCCTTCGGTGCATTCCTGGATCCGGTGGCCGACAAGTTGATGGTCGCAGTGGCATTGTTCCTGATCGTGCAGGGCCACCCCACACCGTGGATGGCGTTCTGGGCGGCGGTCATCGTCGGCCGTGAAATCGCGGTGTCGGCGTTGCGGGAATGGATGGCCGAGATCGGCCAGCGCGCCAAGGTGCGGGTGGCGGTGATCGGCAAGGTCAAAACCACCGCGCAGATGGTCGCGCTGCTCTGCCTGCTGTATTCGGTCACGCCGGGGCAGATGCCCACGCACGAAATCTGGTTCGGCAACCTGATCTTCCGCGCCGGTTACTGGACGCTGGCGATCGCCGCGCTGCTGACGCTGTGGTCGGGATTCCAGTACCTGCAGGCCGCCTGGCCGAGCCTGCGTGCCGACGAAAAAGCCGCGATCACCAGCAAACCGAAAAAAGTCGAAAGCAATAGTTGACAGCGATGCTGTTCGCTGTAGAATTTCGCCTCCCAAGCGGGAATAGCTCAGTTGGTAGAGCGCAACCTTGCCAAGGTTGAGGTCGCGAGTTCGAGTCTCGTTTCCCGCTCCAGATGTAGACAAGGCCCCTTGCCCGAGGTCTCGTTGTTTCAAGGCAGGATGCCTTGGGTTTGATGTTTCGGCCTGGTGGTAGAGTGGTTATGCAGCGGACTGCAAATCCGCGTACGCCGGTTCAATTCCGGCCCAGGCCTCCACATTGCATGCGTTTTTCATGCGTCGGCAACGACGACAGGACTGGCGCAACGAAGTAACAAGCTGTACAATTTTGCTCCACGCGGGAATAGCTCAGTTGGTAGAGCGCAACCTTGCCAAGGTTGAGGTCGCGAGTTCGAGTCTCGTTTCCCGCTCCAAATTCAGGCCCCGGATATCAAACGATATTCGGGGCTTTTTATTGGTTGATCGTCTGGTACGCAGGAGCGCGCAGCTCCATCTCGTTCAACGCAGTTTTGCATCACTGTCGACGTCGGCGGTAGCGTCGATCCATGGTCTGCTCGCGATCTTCCACGTCGGGCCGGGATGCATTGACGCATGCGATCATTTTCGGGGGCAGGGAGCTGCCTGAGGGCGCGCAATACATTGCCCAAGCACGACGCACAGGTGTGACTGATCGCCATGCGACATGGCTGCAACAACGCAACTGGGGAGACTTGTCGGTGCGTGCATGGCGTTGCGCGATTCGCAACGCGATAAGCGTGTGCCCGGGGCGGGAATCGAACCCGCATAGCCTTGCAGCTGAGGGATTTTAAGTCCCTTGCGTCTACCAGTTTCGCCACCCGGGCATTGCGATAGCGTGCCTGATTGCGCGCCGATTGTGAATCGCCGCGTCGCAGTCGCGCTGCACTGATGGCCCGATGGTCGGCTGCGCTATGCTGCCACCGCGCAGGCGCGCAGCAACCGGCTGCGCACGATTGAAGGAACCGCATGTCCAGCACCACGTTACTCGCTCCGTTGCAGGCCCGCATCGCCGTGATCGGGTTGGGCTATGTCGGCCTGCCGCTGGCCGTCGCCTTTGGCGAACAGCGCGACACCTTAGGCTTCGACATCGATGCGCAACGGGTCGGGCAATTGCGCGATGGCCATGACGCCACGCTGGAGCTGGACGACACCGAGCTGGCCGCCGCCACCTGCCTGCGCTACACCGCCAACGCTGCGGACCTGGCCGCGTGCAGCATCTTCATCGTCACCGTGCCGACGCCGATCGACAGCTTCGAGCAGCCCGACCTGGAACCGCTGCGCAGTGCCACCACGCTGATCGCCGCCGCGCTCAAACCCGGCGACCTGGTGATCTACGAATCCACCGTCTACCCGGGCACCACCGAAGAAGTCTGCGTGCCCTTGCTCGAAGCTGCCTCGGGTTTGCGCTTCAACGACGACTTCTTTTGTGGCTACAGCCCTGAGCGCGTCAATCCGGGAGACCGCCAGCGGCGCCTGCGCGATATCCGCAAGATCACTTCCGGCTCCACCGCCGAAGCCGCCGATGCGGTCGACGCCTTGTATGCCAGCATCATCACTGCCGGCACCTGGCGGGCACCATCGATGCGCGTGGCCGAGGCCGCCAAGGTGGTCGAAAACATCCAGCGCGACGTCAATATTGCGCTGGTCAACGAGTTGGCGTTGATCTTCGACAAGTTGGGCATCGATACGTTGGATGTGCTGGAGGCGGCCGGAACCAAATGGAATTTCCTGCCGTTCCGGCCCGGCCTGGTCGGTGGCCACTGCATCGGAGTGGATCCGTATTACCTGATGCACAAGTCCGAAAGCGTGGGCTACCACCCGGACCTGATCCACACCGCGCGCCAGGTCAACAACCGCGTCGGCCGGCACGTGGCCGAGCGTGTCTGCGGCATGCTGGCCACGCGTGGCGTGGTGCTTGCGCAGGCGAGGGTGCTGGTGCTGGGCGCCACCTTCAAGGAGAACTGCCCGGACCTGCGCAACAGCCGGGCGCTGGAACTGGTGCAGCTGCTGCAAGCTGCGGGCGTGCAGGTCGATACCTGCGACCCGTGGGCCGACCCTGCAGAAGCGCTGCATCATGCCGGCGTGCAGTTGTGCGAGCTTGCAGACGAAGGTGCCTACGACGCCGTGGTGCTGGCAGTGGCGCACGCGCAATACCGTGACTACGACGCGCAGCGCATCGCAGCGCTGGGCAAACCCGGTGCGGTGATCTATGACGTCAAATCGGTATGGCCGCGCAATGCGGTCAGCGATCGCTTGTAGCGCGGTCGCCCGGTCGCTGCAGCCACTGCACCGCGCCATGCGCGGCACGTAATCCGCTGGCAAAGCAGGCAGTCAGCAGATAGCCACCGGTCGGTGCTTCCCAGTCAAGCATTTCGCCGGCACAGAACACGCCGGGGTGCGCGCGCGCCATCAGTTGCGCATCCAGCGCCTCCAGCTGCACACCACCGGCCGAGCTGATTGCCTCGGCAAGCGGGCGCGGTCGCAGCAGACGTAGCGGCAATCGCTTGAGCGTGCGCGCTGCCAGCGCAGGATCGTCGCCCGCCTGCTTGCCCAGATGTTCGTAGAGCAAGGCGGCCTTGACGCCATCGATGCCGAGCTGACGGCGCAGATGCTCGCTGAAGCTGCGTCCCTTGCGCGGTTTTTCCAGCTCGGCGTTGACGCGTTCCAGCGTGCGCCCGGGCAGCAGGTCCAGCACCAGCTCCGCCACGCCATCCGCATCGATCTGCGCGCGAAGATCCGCAGCCAACGCATAGATCAGGCTGCCCTCGATGCCGGTGGACGTCGCCACGCACTCGCCCTGCAACTGATGCGGTGTGCTGTGGCGGTCCTGCCAGTGCGCAACCACGGGTTTGAGTGGCGCACCGGCATGTCGCTGCACGAAATGCGCACTCCAGGCGATGTCGAAGCCGCAGTTGGCCGGTACCAGCGGTGCCACCGCAATGCCGCGTTCCTGCAGCACCGGTTGCCAACGACCATCGGAACCGAGCTGCGGCCAGCTGCCACCACCGAGCGCCAGCACCACGGCATCTGCAGTGCGTTCGACGTCGCCGGTGGGCGCATGGAAGCGCAACGCGCCGTCGTCGCTCCAGCCAAGCCAGCGATGCTGCACATGAAATGCCACACCCTGTTCCTTGAGTCGGCGCACCCAGCCGCGCAACAACGGTGCGGCCTTGCGATCCATCGGGAACACGCGTCCGGAACTGCCGACGTAGGTTTCCACGCCCAGGTCGCGCGCCCAGGCACGCAGCGCGTCTGCATCGAACGCCTGTAGCCACGAGGCGACTGCATCGGTGCGCTCGCGATAGCGCTGCGCAAACACCGGCATCGGAT
Organism: Xanthomonas sp. CPBF 426; assembly: GCF_903989465.1. Lineage (NCBI taxonomy): Bacteria > Pseudomonadati > Pseudomonadota > Gammaproteobacteria > Lysobacterales > Lysobacteraceae > Xanthomonas > Xanthomonas sp. CPBF 426. The sequence goes on along the minus strand of NZ_LR861805.1, from coordinate 2,496,913 downwards.
CGGAGTGGGTGAGGTTCAGCCCGCCCTTGCCGGCAATCAGGAACTTGCGTCCCACCGACCCCTTGGCTTCGTACAGGTCGACCGCCAGGCCCGCCGCACACGCCGCTTCTGCAGCCATCAGACCGGCCGGCCCACCACCGATCACCGCCAGCCGCCGCTTGCTCGCATCCGTCATTGCTCAGGCCTTCAGCGCGGCTGCACGCCAAGCAATTCCACGTCGAACACCAGCGACGCGCCGGGCGGAATCACCCCACCTGCGCCGTTGTCGCCATAGCCGTACTCGGGTGGAATCATCAGGGTACGCTTGCCGCCCACGCGCATGCCGGCCACGCCTTCGTCCCAGCCGCGGATCACCTGACGGCCGCCCAGCGCGAACTGGAATGGCTCGGCGCGATCAAGCGAGCTGTCGAACTTCTTGCCGTGCTTGTCGGCGGCTTTTTCGTCGTACAGCCAGCCGGTGTAGTGCACGGTGACCATCGCGCCCGGCGTGGCTTCGGCACCGGTACCGACGTTGCGGTCGATCCGCTCGAACGCGGCGATGGTGCCGCCGGACGGCGGCAGGGCGGGCGTGCAGGCTGCGAGCAGCAGGGCAGCACAAAGCGTCAACAGAAGGCGCATGGGAGGGTCCGGCAAGGGAAGTGCGCCATTATCGCATCCGGCTCCCGGTATCATCCCGCCCATGGCCAAGCTGCTGCTCAATCTGCGCAATGTTCCCGATGACGAGGCCGACGAGGTACGGGCGCTGATGCGCGAGCATCTCGTGCCGATCTACGAAACCCGGCCCAGTAACTGGGGCATTTCCGCCGGTGGCATCTGGCTCAGCGACGATGCCGATTACCCGCGCGCCAAGGCGGCGATGGATGCGTACCAGGCGCAGCGGGGTGCCCTCGCGCGCGCACAACGCCAGGATGCGCTCGCTGCCGGCACCGCCGAAACCTTCGGCGCGCTGCTGCGCAAGCGCCCGCTGTTCGTGATTGTCACGTTGATCGGCATGCTAATTGTCGCCTCGCTGGTGCTGCTGCCGTTCCTGCTGCTGCGCGGCTGATCGCACCTGCGGCCGCATCGGCTTAAAATGGCCGCATGATCACCAATACCGCTGCCTACCAGTTCGTCACCATCCAGGATCCGCAGTCGCTGGCCGACAGCGTCCTCGCGCAGGCCGGGCAGCAGGCCTTGAAAGGATCGGTGCTGGTGGCCGAAGAGGGGATCAACCTGTTTCTGGCCGGCGAAGCGGAACAGGTCGGCACGTTCTACGCGTGGCTGCAGGCCGATCCGCGTTTTGCACAGATGCGCATCAAGTACAGCCTGAGCGCGTCGCAGCCGTTTGCGCGGCTCAAGGTGAAGGTCAAGCCGGAGATCATCAGCTTCCGCCGCGACGATGCCTCGCCGCTGCAGGGCCGTGCGCCGGCAGTGACGCCCGCCACGCTGCGCGCGTGGATGCAGGAAGGGCGCGACGATCGCGGCCGCCCGTTGGTGCTGCTGGACACGCGCAATGCCCAGGAAGTCGCGTACGGCACGTTCCAGGGAGCGTTGACGCTGCCGATCGACAAGTTCACCGACTTGCCGGCTGCGCTGGAACCGCATCGCGCTGCATTGGCCGATGCCACCGTGGTCAGCTTCTGCACCGGCGGCATCCGGTGCGAGAAAGCTGCGCTGTGGATGCAGGCCGACGGCATGGACAACGTGCTGCAGCTTGAAGGCGGCATCCTCGGCTACTTCGAGGAGGTCGGTGGCGAACGCTACGACGGCCGCTGCTTCGTGTTCGACGAGCGCGTTGCACTCGATGCGCAACTGCGCCCCCTGGTGGACGCCGAGCGCAGCACCGAAGCAGGAAAAATCTGACCGGGGGCGAATGAATTGCCCGATGTTCGCGCATTGGGGGCGCTCGCATCATCCGATCACGCCGCGATCGTGCATTCAATGCCTGCCATGACACGCGGCGGCAGAGTGCGTCGCATTCTTACTCAAATGTAATACGTCGCATCGAGCTTGCCCTGAATTATTCACGGAGATAGGCTGCATCAGCCAGCCGCACAGCGAGGACAACAAGGATGACCATCAGAGTTTTTCTGATCGACGATCATGCACTCGTGCGTACCGGCATGAAGATGATCCTGTCCAAGGAAGTGGACATCGATGTGGTGGGAGAAGCGGAGAGCGGGGAGGCGGCCTTGCCGCAAATTCGCCAGCTCAAACCCGAGATCGTGCTCTGCGACCTGCATCTGCCCGGTGTCAGCGGCCTGGAAATCACCGAGCGCATCGTCAAGGGCGATTACGGCACCCGCGTCATCATCGTGTCGGTGCTGGAAGACGGCCCGTTGCCCAAGCGTCTGCTTGAAGCTGGCGCATCTGGCTATGTCGGCAAGGGCGGCGATGCGCAGGAACTGCTGCGTGCGGTGCGCGAAGTCGCACTGGGCCGGCGCTATCTCGGCAATACCATTGCGCAGAATCTGGCCCTGTCCAATCTGGAAGGGGGCAGCTCGCCGTTCGATGCGCTATCGCCGCGCGAACTGGAGGTCGCCCTGTTGCTGACCCAGGGCCTGCGCCAGGAAGACATCGCCAAGCGCCTGAACCTCAGCGCCAAGACCATCAACACGCACAAGGCGCGCCTGTTCGAAAAGGTCGGCATCCAGGACAACATCGCCCTGGCGCGTCTGGCCAATCAGTACGGCCTGACCGACCCGGCGCGCACCCTGTAAGCCAAGTTCCTCGGGTCCGATCTTGCAGATGCGGCGGTCGGATGCTGCCGCATAAGGTGCTGTTGCCGGGAGCCGGAATGCCGGCATGACACTGCTGCACGCAAAAACAAGGCGGCCCGAAGGCCGCCTTGTCTGACGCCACCTGCCCGGATTTACCCAGGCAGGTTCAACCGGCCGGGAGACGATCAGTGATCGCCGCGCGGCTTGTTGGTGTCGTCTTGCTGCGCCTGGGCGTCATCGCCGTTAGGCGATGCATCTGCCGGCTTCACCGCCTCGGACACGACGACGGTCGGCTTCGGCTTGTCGGCAGTCGGCTCGGTGGCGTCTGCAGGCACCACGGGTGCGACCGATGCCGGCCGCTCGGGCGCCTTGTAGGGCACCGGCGTTTCGGCCTGTGGCAGTGTCGCCGCGGTTGCATCGGCCGGAGCCAAGGCGTCCAGCAGCGTGGTCTGCACCGGAGCGTACGGCTTGCGTGCCGGCGCAGCGTCGGCAGACGGGGAGGTCTGCGGCACCGTGGTGGTGGACGTCGCGGCAACATCGGTTGCCGGGCTTTCCACTGTTGACGGCTCGGCATGCGGCGGCTTGGATGTCACCACGTTCGCCTGGGCGCTCGACGGCGCAGCAGCGACCGGCTTGGGAACGCTGCCAGCTGCCGGCGTTGCGTCGGTCTTCGCCGGCTCCGCTTGCGTTGCTGCCGCGGCGGCCACCGGTGCTGCCTGTTCCTGCCGGGCAACTTCCTGCCGAGCAACGGCCGGCGCTGCAGCGTCGGCCGATACCGACGCCGCCGGTGTTGACCGCATCGTCGGCTTGGACGAAGGCTCTGCCAAGGAAGCAGCACTCTCGACAGGCGAAGCTGCAGCAGGCGCCGCCGCCGACGTCGCAACCGGAGCCGAGGCGGCAACCGGGGTCGACGCAGCGGACGGAGTCGACGCGGCAACCGGAGGCTGGGCCTGCGGGTTCGCCGATTCCTGCGCAACGACCGGAGCCTGAGGCGCTTGCGGACGCGGTGCATTGGCCGGAGCCTGCACAGCCGGTTGCGCTGCAGCTGGCGCCGCGTTGCCAGCCGGGGCCGTTGCAACCGGTGCCGGAGAGGCCGACGGGGCATCGCCACGTGCCTGTTCGGCTGCGGTCACTGCAGGGCTCGCAGCTTGCTGTTCGAACGACGGCGTGGCGTTGGAAACCGGCGCCGTGGTCGACGTCGTGTCGGCCGCCAGCGGGGCTTCCGCACGTTCCTTCGGTACCGGGCGCGGCTTCACTGCGGCCGGAGTGCTGGACTCCGGCTTGGTGCGTGCCGCTACCGCGGGCGTGGTCGCGTCATCGTCGAAGTCGAACTCCGGCTGTCCGGCGCGCGGGGCAGCCGAGGTGTGGACCTGCGCACCGGCATCGTCGCTCTCGGTGTCGCCATCGAGATCGCCCTCGGCATCGCCGTCCAGATCGTCCGTTTCCAGACCATCGACGCCGCTACCGCCTTCACCGTTTGCACCAGCGCCGCGACGGCGACGACGGCCACCGCGACGACCGCGACGACGACGGCTGCCGCCTTCGCCATTGGCCGCATCATCGCCTGCCGCCTCCGGTGCCTGGCCGTCCGCATTCGCGTCGGTGCCGCGATCGGCCTGCGACTCGGTCACGATGACCTCGACCGGGTGTGCCGGTGCAGCCTCATGTGCCGAGGCCTGCGTTGCCGGTGCCGCGGTTTCGGCAATCGCCGCGACCACGGTCGCAGTCGTGGCGGTTGCGGCCGTGGAGGTCAGCGTCTGCGCCGAGGCAGTGCCTTCGTCCTGACGCGCAGGCCGCTGCTGCCGCTCGGACGGCGCGCCGTCCTGCTGCTGTGCAGCTGCACGCGGCGGGCGCGGTGCCTGGTTCTGCGGCTTCTGCTTCTGCTGCTGGGCCTGCTGCGGCTGCTTGGGTTGCTGTGCCTCGCCGCGGGGCGGCTTGGGCACCTGCACCTGCTGCGCCTGCCCGCCGTTCTGCGCAGCCTGGCCATTGGCCGGCTGACGACGCTCGTCACGACGTTCCTTGTTGGCGCCATTGCCGTTGCCATTGCCGCGGTGCTGACTGCCACCGTTGCCACCATTGCGGGCATCACGGCCGTCGCGACGCTGACCGCCACGGTCGCTACGCTCGTTACGGCTGCTGCGGCCGGCATCGTTCTGACGCGGACGCTGGGTCGACTCGGGCGCAGGCGCGACTGGCTCGACGCCACCGAAGATGCGCTTCAGCCAGCCGACCACACCGGTCACCGGCGCGGGCAGCGGCAGTGCCGCGACCGGAACCGGAGCCGGTGCAGGTGCGGCGGCAACCGGGGCAGGGGCCTCTTCACGCAGCGGCGCCGGTTGGCTCGGCTTGATCGAGGTCACTGCCGGCGCAGCCGGGATATTCAACTGTGCCTTGGTCAGCGCATGTACCGGCAACTTGCGCGGGGTGCCGCGCTGGTAGCTCGGCTTGCCGCTGTCTTCGCCCAGCTCGTTCTCACGCAGGCGGGTGACTTCGTAGTGCGGGGTATGCAGCTGTTCGTCGGCGACGATGATGATCGGCGACTCGTGACGCTGCTCGATCTCACGCAGCGCGCTGCGCTTTTCGTTGAGCAGGTAGTTGGCGATCTCCACCGGGGCCTGCACCAGCACCTGTCCGGTGTTTTCCTTCATGGCGTGCTCTTCGGCCACGCGGATGATCGACAGCGACAGCGACTCGACGCTGCGCATGCGGCCATGGCCGTCGCAACGCGGGCACACGATCTGGCTGGATTCGCCCAGGCTCGGACGCAGGCGCTGGCGGCTCATTTCCATCAGGCCAAAGCGGGAGATGCGGCCCAGCTGCACGCGCGCGCGGTCGTACTTGAGCGCGTTCTGCAGCTTGTTTTCGACTTCGCGCTGGTGCTTGGTCGAGGCCATGTCGATGAAGTCGATCACCACCAGGCCGCCCAGGTCGCGCAGGCGCAGCTGGCGGGCGACTTCCTCGGCCGCTTCCAGATTGGTCTGGAAGGCGGTCTCCTCGATGTCGCTGCCCTTGGTGGCGCGCGAGGAGTTCACGTCGACGGCGGTCAGCGCTTCGGTCTGATCGACCACGATCGAGCCACCCGAGGGCAGCCGCACGTTGCGCTCGTAGGCGCCTTCGATCTGCGATTCGATCTGGAAGCGGTTGAACAGCGGAATGTCGTCGGTGTAGTGCTTGAGCTTGCGCAGGCTCTGCGGCATCACCTGCTGCATGAACTCCTGGGCGTCGGCGTACAGCTCCGGCGTATCGACCAGGATCTCGCCGATGTCGGCGCGCAGGTAGTCGCGCAGGGCGCGGATGATCAGGCGCGATTCCTGGTAGATCAGGAACGCGGCCGGCTTGCTCAGCGCCGCCTCGGCGATCGCCTTCCAGGTCTGCAGCAGGTAGTCCAGGTCCCACTGCAGCTCTTCGGCGTCACGGCCGACACCGGCGGTGCGGATGATCACGCCCATGTCGTCGGGGATGTCGAGCTTGTCCAGCGCTTCCTTCAGCGCGGCACGGTCTTCGCCTTCGATCCGGCGCGAGACGCCACCGGCGCTCGGCGAATTGGGCATCAGCACCATATAGCGGCCGGCCAGCGAGATGAACGTGGTCAGGGCGGCGCCCTTGTTGCCACGCTCTTCCTTGTCGACCTGCACCACGATTTCCTGGCCTTCGCGCAGCAACTCGCGGATGGTCGACTTGTTGTGGTCGACGCCAGCCTGGAAATAATCGCGGGAGATTTCCTTCAGCGGCAGGAAGCCATGGCGCTCGGCGCCATAGTCCACGAACGCCGCCTCCAGCGAGGGCTCGAGCCGGGTGATACGGCCCTTGTAGATGTTGGACTTCTTCTGTTCCTTGGACGGCTGTTCGATGTCGATGTCGTACAGGGTCTGGCCGTCCACAATCGCCACGCGCAGCTCTTCGGCCTGCGTTGCGTTGATCAGCATTCGCTTCATTATTGCGTTCCTCTCGCGCTCTACCGCGCGGAACGCCGTGACGTTTCGCCTCTGGAACAGCTTGTCGGCCCTTCGCGCAACGCGCGGACAGGCCTGACCAGGGTTTCCAGCGCTGCAACACCACGGCAGGCCGCGGGAGCGCTTGTCTTAAGTTTTATAGGTGTTTCAGGGCCGGCAGCCGCGTCCGGAAGAACCGGGGCAGCGCACGGGACATGTTCAGCGCAACGGTCAAAAACCGCTGGCGATGGCCGGGCAGGCCGGTGAGCCGCTAACATGGCCGCCCCGGGGGCGGTGGTCGCGCACTGTGCCGGAATCATCGGAAGGCAGGCTTCTGGCCAATCAACTTCCAACGAAATCAAACCCTTATCTCGCTCGCCGAGTGTAACAGAATAAAGAGCCGGATGACCGACCCCCAGCCCCCCAAGCCGCCTGCCGACCGTGTGGGCGTGCGTATTCTCAAAGTTCCGCAAGACCGTGCTGGGCAGCGGCTGGACAATTTCCTGCTCGGCCAGCTCAAGGGCGCGCCACGCAGCCTGATCTACAAGCTGGTGCGCAGCGGCCAGGTGCGCGTGAACGGCGGGCGGGCCAAGGCCGAGCGCAAGCTCGAAGGCGGCGAAGAAGTGCGGATTCCGCCGGTGCGCGTTGCCGAAGAGGGCGACAAGGCCGCGCCACCGTCGTCGTTCCTGGCGCGGCTGGAAGCGGCGATCGTGTTCGAGGACGCGCGCCTGCTGGCGCTCAACAAGCCATCCGGGGTCGCCAGCCATGGCGGCAGCGGGATCAGCTTCGGCGCCATCGAGACCCTGCGGGCGCTGCGGCCGAACCAGACCCTGGAACTGGTGCACCGGCTCGACCGCGATACCTCCGGGCTGTTGATCGTGGCGAAAAAGCGCTCAGCGCTGACCGAGATGCAGGCCTTGATGCGGGAGGACGACCGCGTCGAGGGCCGCGGCATCACCAAGCGCTATCTGACCTTGCTGGTCGGTCGCATGCCGGACGGGGTGATGACGGTCGATGCGCCACTGCACATCGGGCTGCGCCAGGGCGGCGAGCGGCATGTGCAGGTCAATGCGATCGGCAAGCCGTCGCTGAGCCACTTCACGCTGCTGGAGCGGCGCGGCGGGCACTCGTATTGCGAAGTCCGCATCGAAACCGGCCGCACCCACCAGATCCGCGTGCACGCCCAGCACCTGGGGCACCCGGTGGCCGGTGACGACAAGTACGGCGAGGCGGAGGTCAACAAGCGGCTGCGCGACCAGCTCGGCCTGAAGCGTTTGTTCCTGCATGCCGCGTCGCTGGAATTCACGCTGGACGGCGGCAAGACGCCCTACGTCTTGAGCGCGCCGCTGGCGCCGGAGCTGGCCGAGGCACTGGACCGGCTGGGGCGCTGACGCAGCCAGGGCGGGCAGGGAGGCTACATCGGCGCGGATGCTGGGGCCGCACCCGCGCCATGTGCGGCTGTGCGGGTCACGATCCTGCCGGTAGAGCGGAACCCGCGCTCGTCAGGGGAATGGCGATCCAAACCTGGCATCCGAACGCCACCGATCGCACAAGGCAATCGCGTCTCGCTGCCACGTCGCGTGGTCGTCGCAGGCCGCGCTAGGGCGTGGCGAAGCGGAACAACACCAGGCTGATCGCCAGCGTGCCCATGCCCGCGACCAGGCCGTAGACCGTCTCGTGGCCCTGCGCGTAGCGCTTGGCGGCCGGCAGCAATTCGTCCAGTGCCAGGAACACCATGACCCCGGAAATCAGGCCGAAGACGGTGCCGAACACCGCTTCGGACAGCACGCTGGACAAGGCAAGATAGCCGATGCCGGCGCCGATCGGTTCGGCCAGTCCGCTGAGCAGGCTGGCGCCAAAGGCGTAGAACTTGTTGCGGGTGGCGAAGTACACCGGCACCGCAATGGCGATGCCCTCGGGAATGTTGTGGATGGCGATGGCGAACGCGAGCGGCATGCCGACCGCGGGGCTTTCCAGCGTGGCGAAGAAGGTTGCCAGGCCTTCGGGAAAATTGTGCGCGGTGATGGCGATGGCCGTCATCAGGCCGACCCGGCGGATATAGGCCCGGTTGTCGTCGCGGAACAGCGGATCGTCACTGGACAGGCTCTGGTGCGGGTTGGGCACCAGGCGGTCGATCACCATGATCAACAGCATGCCCCCCAGAAACGCCAGCGTGCCGAAGGTGAAGCCGAGCTTGTCGTTGTAGGCGTTGGAGAACGAAGCGATCGATTTGTTGAGAATCTCCGACAGCGATACGTACACCATCGCGCCGCCGGCGAATGCCAGCCCGAACGCCAGCAGGCGCGGATTGGGCTTCTTGGAGAACACGACCATCAGGCTGCCGAGTCCGGTCGCCAGGCCAGCTGCCAGCGTGACCGCAAATGCGGTCCAGACATTGTGGGATGACACTTCGAGCATGTGACGCACGACCTCGTGGAATGGAACCGACCTGCGGGGAGCGTGGCGACTGCTGCTGCGCACTTTGCGCATGGCCACGCTGCGCCTGCAGGATGGCCATGCCTGGATGACGAACACGTGGTGTCTGACGCGGCAGGCCTGGCGCGTGCACGCTGACAGCTGGCGAACACTGCTGTGCCTGGCGCTGCTGCAGGCCTGCGCGGTGCTCGGCGTTGGGGGGCGGCGCGCCGGCGGGTTACCGCCGCCGCGTCTGTTCGCGCAACGTATCAACAGCGGCTCAGCCGCCTCGACGCGCCCGCTCTTCGATGGCAAAGCATTCGTCCGGGCGCGGCACCGGCGGCTTGAAGGCGACCGGCACCTGGATCGTCTGCGGCACCGCCTGGCCATTGCGCGTGGCGGCCCGGAATTTCCATTCGCGCACGCGTTTTTGCGCAGCTTCGTCCAGCACCGGCTGACCGCTGCTTTGCGCGACCGATACGTCGGTCGGGGTGCCTTCGACACCGACCACCACCCGGAGCACGGCAGTGCCGCCGATGCCGGCACAGGCCAGTTGCGGGGAGTATTCCGGCGGCGGCGTCTTCAAGGCGGCCAGTTCGGTTGGAGCCACCGCCGGGGCGGCCGGCGGCTGCGACGACTTGCCACAGCCGCTGATGCCGACGGCAATGAACAGGCCGGCGAGGGCGGTGCGAGACGGGGTCATGGGGTGGCTCCTTGGTCGTAGAGCTGGGCGGCCTTGGCCGCGCAGATGAAGTCGTTTTCGCTCAATCCGCCGACGTCGTGGGTGGAATAGCGCACCACCACGCGGTCGTAATGCACGCCCAGGTCGGGGTGGTGGTCTTCGCGGTGGGCGATCCACGCCAGCGCGTTGACGAAGGCCAGCGTGCGGTAATAGTCGGCAAAGCGGAACGTGCGGGTGATCGCCGTGCCCAGTTCGGCCAGCTCCCAGCCTGGCACCTGCGGCAGCAATTCGGCCAGGCGCGCTTCGCCGAGCTTGTGGTCGCTGCCCTTGCGCGGCAGGCAGTGGGCCTGTTCCAGGGGAATCAGATCGGTCATGACAGTCTCGCAGGGGTGGCGGACAGCGCGTTCACTCAGGATCACGGTGTTCCATGAGCGCAGGCGCATTGAGCGGTAGAATAACCCCATGATCCAGATATCCGACAAAGCCCAAACCTATTTCCGCAAGCTCATCGAACGCGAGGGCGTGCCCGGCATGGGCGTGCGCCTGAGTGCAGTGGACGCCGGCACCCCGCGCGCCGACGCCCGGCTCGAGTTCGCCGAACCGGCCGATCTGAGCGGTGACGAATGGGCGATCGACTGCGACGGCTTCACCTTGTATATCGTCGCCGCCAGCGTGCCCTGGGTGGATGGCGCCGAAATCGACTACGTCACCCAGTCCACCGGCAACCAGCAGCTCACCATCAAGGCGCCCAAGATCAAGGGCGAAGCGCCGGCCGACTCCGCATCGATGGTGGAGCGCGTGCGCTGGGTGGTGGAGAATGAGATCAACCCGCAGCTGGCATCGCATGGTGGCCGTGTGGCGGTGCAGGAGGTCTCGGCAGAGGGTGTCGTGCTGCTGCGCTTCGGCGGCGGTTGCCACGGCTGCGGCATGGCCGATGTGACCTTGAAGCAGGGCATCGAGAAGACCTTGATGGGGCGCGTGCCCGGCGTGATTGCGGTGCGCGACGCGACCGATCACGCCACTGGCGACGCGCCATATATTCCGCGCGACAGCGCGGCCTGATTCCGCGCCACCGGTGACCACGGCCGCCGATCTGCTGCAGGCACTGCGTGCGCGCATGCCGGGCAAGCTCATCCTGGATCGGCGCACCGGCCTGCCTTACGGATGGGCAACCTGGATGAGCAGTCGCATCGGGCCGGCGGCTGCGTTCGACGATGACCAGGTGATGGGCGTGCTGCTGGCACGGCCAGCGTCGCCTGCAGGTGCTGGCATGGCGTTGCTGTTGTCGCCGTTCCAGGCATTTCGCAGCCTGTGGTGGCAGCACTGGGAGCCGCGGCCGAAGGACCAACGGCCGCAACACTGGCTGGCGCTGCTCGCTAGCCTGTTGATCCATCTCGGTTTCATCGCACTGCTGATCTGGGTCGTCACGGTGCGCTGGGCGCCGGACGACACCAAGACCGGCGACGAATCGCGGGTGCGCATGACCTTCATTGGCAACGGAGCGGCGGAGCAGGGCGGTGGGCAAGGGCAGCCCGCTGACGCGGCGCAGGCCGCCTCGGGCGATGCGGCTTCAGCGCCGCAATCCGCTGCGTCCGTTGCAACCGGCAGGCCAAGCAAAGCGAGTGCAGCACCGTCGGAGCCTGCGCCCGCCGAGCCACCAGTCGATCCTTCAAGTACTGCCCAGGAGCAGGACATCGCGCCGGAACCGGTGGCTGCCGCTGCCAGCGAACCGGTGGCGCCTGAGGTGCCACGTGTGAGCGTGCAGGTGCCGCCGGTGATGATTGAATCGCCGCTGCAGGTCACCGAAACACCGGTGGCTACGAACGACTTCGTCGTGCCGCCGCCGCCCACGATCACGGTGGCTCCGCGTCCGGTTGCCCCGGCCGCGCCGCAGATCGAGGTGCGCCAGCGCGATATCCAGACCGTCACCGAACAGCCGCAACTGCGCGAATTGCAGCGTCCTGCAGCCACGGTGGCGGTGCGCACTGCCAATGCGCCAACGGTGCGCGAGCGGGAAGTCGTCGTGCCGGACCGGCCACAGGTCGTTGCGCCGTCCGTACGCAGTCGCGAGATCACGCCGACGGTTCGCATGCCCGATGTCGCCGTTCGAACGGCCGAACTGCCAAGCGTGCCGGACCCGGCGCCCCAGCCGGCACCGGCCCAACAGACGCCGGTGACTCCGTCGCCGGCAGCATCCGCGTCGGCTACTGCAGCGACGCAGCCATCGGCAGCTTCCACGCAGCCCAGCCAGGCGCAGGCGAATCCAGCGCGATCTGCGCAATCCAGCAGCACTACTGCAGCAGCCTCATCCGCAGCCAAGCCGGCGACCAGCAATGCCGGCCCGGCGCCAGCAGATCGCAGTGGCGGCTGGGATGTTGCGGCCAATGCAGACGACTGGAGCAAATCCGACCGTCGTCGGGCCGGCGAAACCACAGGCGCCAACGGAACGCGCAATGGCATGTTCAACGCAGACGGCAGCGTCCACGTCGCCGCTGGAACCGGCGATGCCGGCAACGGTGCTGGCGACCGCGGGCCGCCAGGCAGCGAAACCGATACCTGGACTCGCGACCAGATCGCCCAGGGCGGCACCTGGCTCAAACGTCCGCCGTACGGTTACACGCCAACCTCGCTGGACAAATACTGGATGCCGAACCAGTCGCTGCTGCAGGAATGGGTGCGCCGCGGCCTGAAGAAGATCGAGATCCCGATCCCGGGAACGACCACCAAGATCAGTTGCGTGGTGTCGTTGCTGCAATTCGGCGGCGGCTGCGGCTTGAGCGACCCGAATCTCAACGATCAACCGGCAACCGCAAGACCGCCGCCGGATGTGCCATTCAAGCGGGAGCTGCAGGAAGACAATGGGGCTGTTAAGTAGTCAGCTACCGGGCTGGTTCTGACATAATATACATTATGCGAAATGAGCGGGCTGCATCGACTTGCAACCGCCGAGTTTGACGAAGGCTGATGATTGCCGACACTGAGTAGCCCACTGGCAGCCAGAAAATGCCCCAATGTCGATAGGCCTCTGACAAATCGCCTCGTTTTCAGAGCTCTATCAGCAGCAACCTGCACCAATTCAATGACAGAATTCTATGCGGTTAGTGATATGCAATATGGCAGGCGTGACTGCTGGGCCTGATGGGCACACTCTCTTGATCTGATACAGGCGCATCGGATGCCGCTTTTGCGCCTCCCTTTGCAATATCCAGCAAAGGAAGGCGCCTCGGCAATCGCTCAACCCGCGATGGTGAAGACCGACCCCGAATCCACCCGGATCCCGGCGCCGTTGATGAAGCTGGCGCGCTCGGAGCATAGGAAGGCAACGGCCGAGGCCACTTCCTCCGCGCGGCCGCGTCGCTTCAGCACCATGCCGGGACGCTCTTCGTCCAAAAACGATTCGATCGCCTGCTCGAACGTGGTTCCGTTTTCGCTTGCGCGCTTTTGCATCATCTTGTCGGTCATCGGGGTGGCGATGAATGCGGGCGACACCGTATTGACCAGCACGTTGTCCGGGCCGTAGGCCTTGGACAGGCCCTTGGCCAGGCTCAGGATGCCTGCCTTCGACGCGCAATAGGCCAATTCATCCACATAGGGCTGCACGGCGTCTTCCGATGCGAACAGCACGATCCGGCCCCATTGCTTGCGGCGCATTGCGGGAATGGCCTGGCGACACATGCGCACCGCGCCCATCAGGTTGATGTCCAGCGTTTCGAGCCAGCCAGCATCGCTGACCTCCAGGAAATCGCCGGTTGCGCCGGTCACGCCCGCTGCGTTGATGTAGATGTCGGGGTCACCCAGTTGTTCGCGTACCTGCTTCCAGATGGCGGTGACGTCCTGCTCGCGGGTGACATCGCCCTCGATGGCGATGATCTGCCCCAGGCGCGACAGCTCCGCCACGGCCTGGTCGAGCGTGCCGTCGGGCAGATCGGTGATTGCCACGCGCACGCCGGCTTCGAGCAGCTGCCGCGCGGTTTCCTTGCCCATTCCCGAGTCGCCGCCACTGATGAGGGCGATCCGATTGTTGATTCCGAGATCCATGCTGAACTCCTGGTGGTAGGGATTGGTGGTGGTATGCGCGCCACTAGCGGGCCAGAAAGCGCTCCGCCGTGCGCAGGCCGAGTGCCATCTGCGTCAGCGCGGGATTGGCTGCCAGTGCACTTGGAAAAATCGAGTTGTCGCAGATGTAGAGGTTGGCGATGTCGAAAGCGCGGCCGTCCGGGTTCACTACCGCCTGCTCTGGATCGGTGCCCATCCGGCAGGTGCCCAGCGTGTGCGCGGAGCGGGCGGCGGCGAAGATGCGTTGGGCACCTGCCGCCTCCCAGATTGCGTGCAGCGATGCGCGGGCATGCGCATCGAGTGCGCGTTCGTTGGGCCCGTAGCTGAAGTCGATACGCGCCTTGCGCTGGCCGAAGGCATCGCGCTCGTCGGACAGGCTCAGCCGGTTGCCGTCCTGCGGCAGGCATTCGCCATTGATGCCGATGCCGGCCAGGCGGTTGTAGCGCGCCATGGTCGATACGAGTTCCCTCCCCCAAAGGCCTGCGCCACGTGCCAGGGTGTTGGCCAGGGTGATCGGCTGCACGCCCAGGCTCTGCACCAGATAGCCGCCGACGAAATCGGCATTGGCCGGGCGCAGCATGTCCTCGGTGATCAGCGACGAGGGGTAGCCACGGTTCATGCGCATGTCGGCATCGAACTCCCCCCACACCTGGGTGGCGACATGCGCCATGAAATTGCGCCCCACCTGGCCGCTGGAGTTGGCCAGGCCCAGGTTGAGCAGCAGGCGCGGTGTCTCCACGCCGCCTGCGCACAGGAACAGGCTCGCGCACCGCTGGCGCAGTTCGCGCCCGTCCTGTTGGTAGACCACCGCGCTGACCATGCCACGGGCGTCGCGCTCGATAGCGATGACCCGGCAATCGGGTCGCAATTGCGCGCCGTGCGCGCGCGCCAGCGGCAGCCAGGTGGTATCGACACTCACCTTGGCGCCGTTGCTGCAACCCTGATGGCATGCGCCGCAGTTGTTGCAGGCCGCGCGCCTGCCGTGGTGCGGCTGCTCGTGCGCCCTGGTCACCAATGCGGCAGGCGCATCGGTGGCGGTGATGCCAAGCATGCGGCAACCGCGTTCCATCGCGCCGGCCGACGCATTGCGCTGCGCCGGCGGATACGCGTATTTGCGCTCCGTATCCCAGGGATAGTGCGCCGGCCCGGACACGCCGATGAACTCCTCGACGCGGCGGATGTAGGACAGCAGTTCTTCATGCGCGATCGGCCAGTCCATGCCGCGCTGCCCGGTCTGCGTTGCCAGGCTCAGGTCGCGCTTGTCCGGACGCGGGCAGAAGGCGCCCCAATGCAGGGTCGAACCGCCCAGGCCCGACCCGGAATTGTTGGCACCAAATGCGGTGGGCGTCTGCCCGCCGCTGAGGCGTTCTTCCATCCAGTAGATGCCGGTCGTCAGCTCATCGGGCAGATGGGACGCAGGGCTGAAGGCCGCACCCGCCTCCAGCACCACCACCGAAAGACCTCGCTGCGCGAGCCGTGCAGCCAATGGGCCGCCCCCTGCCCCGCTCCCCACCACCACCGCATCGACCGAAGCGTCGGGACTCATCGAAGACCCTTGGCAGGAAGCTGCCAGGCTTCCTGCCGGTCGGCTGCGGTCTGCTGATAACCCGGGCTGTCGATACCAGCGCCGCCAACCGCGAAGCCGTCGTATCCCATTGCCGCCATCGTGGCGGGAAGGCTGACCCAGGTCCGCGCGGCTTCGGCGCGGATGTCCTCGAACCAGTGCGCCAGCTGCGCTGCATCCAACCCGTGTGCCGAGGGATCACCGGCCGTCGCGAGCGATACCGCACGCAGCCAGTGATCCTGGATCTCGGCAGGCAATCCAGCGAAGCCGTTGCTCAGCGCGTCGAGCGCGTCGAGCCCCAGCGGCACCGCAAGCCGGTCCGGTGGCAACGCCGCATGGCGCCAACCATCGCCGGCGCCTTCGGCAAGCTGGACATCGATGCGCCGTGCAATCGCGCGCGCATCGCCGGCCCCATCCAGGACACGCGCGACCACTGCGCCGAGGAGTTCCAGCTGATGCTGGCTCAGCACGCCCTGCGCACTGGCGGGCGGGCCCGCATGCCGGCGGAGCAGCAGCTTGCGCATGCGTGGGGAAACCCTGTCCGCGTTGAGCAGCGTGATGAAGTCCTCGGGCAGGTGCATGCCCACGCAGTGATCCGCGTGCGCTGCGATCAGCTGCGCGAGATTTTGCGGTTGTTCGTAAGGGATCAGGTGCGCGGCATCGGCCACCACGGCGATGCGCGCATCGTGATAGTGCGGCGCGTTCAATGCTGTTTGCGCCGCTTCGCCGAGGTCGCCGTCGTCACTGCCGGCGATGATCAACGCCGGCACGTCCATGCAGCCGGCCTGTGCGCTGCAATCCTCACGACTTGCATGCGCGAGCCAGGCGATCCACGCGTTGGCGTTGGTTCGCAACACATCCTCGACAGCGGCAGTCCTGACCGGCGCTGGCAACGTCGCCGCACAGTTGTCGTCGATGAACTGCTCCGCTTCCTGCCGCGAGGGGTGGCCCTTCTCGAACCAGGCCAGCATCGTGTTTCGGCGCGCTTCGTCCATCGGCTCGGGCGCCGGCGGTGACGCCGCGACCAGGATCACGCCGGCCAGGCCGGCAAGCCCCGCCACGCCCTCGCGTGCCTGCGCTGCTGCCAGGCTGGCGATCTTTCCGCCCATGCTGTGTCCGATCGCGAGCCAGCACGTCGGTTGCCGCCGAATCACCTCGTCGACGAACCAGGCAACCAGTGCGGCGGTGTCGAGATGCGGTAGCGGCGGCGCGTCCCCGAAACCGGGAATATCCATTGCCACACAGTCGAAACGCGCCTCCAGTTGCTGGATGACCCCAGACCACTCGTTGCTGCTGGACCCGAGGGCATGCAGGAAGAACAGCGTCGGCTTCGCCATGTAACACCTCAATCCATCAGGCGCGCATGATGACCGGCGCTTCGTCCACGCCTCGTGCAGATGAGTCCGACACGGTGTGATGGCTCCAGGCCCCACGGCTGGCGGTCAACACCGCCCGCAGCATCCTGGTTGGCGTGCTTGCCGGGTGGTAGCCCGGCGTCACATTTGCTGCCCTGTTGCACGGGCCAATACGTTCCCGTGCCACTGCGACTGCATTGGCTTCAATCGCTAAGCGTCTGTATCTGCATCTGCATCGCTCGCGCGGCATTGCCCAAAGCGACACGACGCCTCACACCAGGTCGCGATAATCCTGCAGGATCACCATCACCAACTGGCTGCGCGAGCGCACGTCGAGCTTGTTGAACAGCTGCTGGAACGTCGCCTTGATGGCACTCTCCGAACTGCCCAGTTGGCGTGCGATCAACTTGTTGGACTGCCCACGCAACAAGCCACGTAGCACTTCGCGCTCACGGTCGGTGAAGCTGGGCCGGCTTTCCTGGGTGCCCTGGGCAACCAGC
This sequence comes from Xanthomonas sp. CPBF 426, assembly GCF_903989465.1. Taxonomy (NCBI): domain Bacteria; kingdom Pseudomonadati; phylum Pseudomonadota; class Gammaproteobacteria; order Lysobacterales; family Lysobacteraceae; genus Xanthomonas; species Xanthomonas sp. CPBF 426. Next base: position 2,479,710 of record NZ_LR861805.1, on the reverse strand, counting down.
GACTGCAGGTAGCGCTGGTCGATCAGCACCCGGCCCATCGCCACCGCATGGATGCTGTCGATCAGTTCGTCGGTGGAGACATCCTTGCGGCAGATGCCGGACACGCCGAGCCGGATCAAGGCCAGTGCGTCGCGCTCGGGCAGGCCGGCGGTGACGACCAGCGTGGCTGGGCGGCGCGCCTGCTCGGCCTGGCGCCGCATGTAGTCCAGCGCGTTGTACTCGCCCATGTCGTAGTCGAGGATGACCACGTCCGGCGTCAGCGACGCGATCTGGACGATGGCCTGCGCCAAGGTGCCGGACTGCCCCACCACCTCGAAGCGGGCGTCGGCACCGAGCAGGCGCAGCAGGCCCTCGCGGAACAGCGTGTGGTCGTCCAGCAGGTAGAGGCGCACCGGTTCGCGCCGCGACTCATCCATCCAGCGCCTCCGCATATGGTGCATGCGCCAGCGGCAGATGCAGCTCGAAACAGGCACCTTCGCCGCCGGGCGCATGGCGCAGCAGGCCGCCCTGGTTGGCCATCAGCGCACGCGAGATGTACAGGCCAAGCCCGGAGCCGTCGCTGTCGCTGCGGAACGGCTGGAACAGGCGGCCCGGCTCGGCGATGCCAGGCCCGGTGTCGCGCACGCTCAGCACCGCACGCTGCTGTTCCAGGCGTGCGCTGACGATCAACTGGCGGCGTTGCGGGGGCAGCGCCTGCACCGCGCGCAACGAATTGCGTGCCAGGTTGAGCAGCACCTGGAGCAGCGCATGGCGGTCGCCATGCACCGACGGGAACTCGGCCGGGATCTGGATCACCAGCTGGCCGTCGACGTCCTCCCAGTCCGAGCGGATGATCACGTCCAGTTCGCTGCACAGCGTCTGCAGCCGCGTTTCGTGCGCCTCGTCGGGCAGCTGCCGACGCAGGTTGAAGGACGCCAGTTCCATCAGTGCCGCCACCAGGCTGCGCAGTGCGGCCAGGTCCGGATCTGCGCCAATGGCCGGATGCCGCGCCAGGTTGGAAGTGACCACGCCCGCCGCCGAACACAGGTTGCGGATCTCGTGCGACACCGCGCCGGCCAGCAGGCGATTGTTCTTGAGCACATCGTCGAAGTGCGCCGATTCGCGCGCGCGCACTTCCTCGCTGGTGTCGACCAGGATCGCGGCCAGGTGCCGCTCTTCACTGTCCTCGTAGACCGAGAACCAGGTGGTGGCCGGGAAGCGGGTGCCATCGCTACGGCAGCCCCAGGTGCTGGCCGAGGTGCGCATGCCATCCAGGTTGGCGCTCATGCTCAAGGCGTCGTCCAGCAGCGGCAGGAACTCACGCACCGCGCGGCCCTCCAGCCCACCCTCCTCGGCCATGTCCAGGATCTCGTGTGCGGCGCGGTTGGCCGCCACGATGCGGCCGTCGCCGGCCACCGTCAGCAAGGCGGCCGGGCTGCTCTCGGCGAGCAGCCGCAATTGCCGCTCCAGCCGCCGGCGCAGCCGCTGTTCGGCGCGCAGCTGCACGTAATGGGCCAGGATCACCCGGCGGGTGCGGCTGATCTCGGCCACGAGCAGGCCGCAGCCGGCATAGGCGATCGTGGCCATGAAGAAGCGCAGCGCCTGTTCGACCAGGGTTTCGTCGGTCACGAACAGGCCGCGCAGCACCGCACAGGCAATCGCGGCGATGACGATGTCGCGCCGCGACAGCACCGTGGCCGCCAGTACCACCGGCAGGATGTAGAGCAGCCCCAGCGATACGCCCAGGTGCGAGTACCACTCCGCCCACACCAGCGAGGCCAGCATCGCCAGCGACGCCCACAGCGTCGGGCCGCGATTGAGCTTGACCACCTGCCCGCGCCACTTGAATGGCAGTCTCAGTCTGTCCATTGCCACCCCATGCACCTGCGCTGCAATGCCGCTCCTCTCTCGCTGTGGTTGATGCCACAGCATCGTGGCCAGGCCTGCGGATTTCACCCTATCGAAAGATAGCCCGCCCGCATCGTTCGGACGGTGCGTGCACTGTCCAACGCTGGCGCAAGGATGGCAGACACGACCGTGGAGGCTGGGTGTAATGCCCCTACCCCACGTCCATGTTGCCCTTCCCATGATCACCCGCGATACGTTTCCGTTGCGACGCATCTGGCCCAAGACCTACAAGCGCCTGCTGGTACTGCTGGCGTTCGATTGCGCGGTGGCCGTGCTGTACACCTTCTTCGGCTGGCAGTGGCTGTCGATCGAAGCCCTGCCGCTGGCCCAGCTTGGCTCGGCGCTCACCATCTTCCTGGCGTTCCGCGCCAATGCGGCCTATGGCCGCTGGTGGGAAGCGCGCCAGCTCTGGGGCACGCTGGTGAACACCTCGCGCGCCATCGCACGCCAGGCCCTGACCGCGCTGGATGTGGATGCTGCCGACCCGCGCCAGGCCACGCTGCGCGACGACATCGTGGTGCACCAGGTCGCCTTCGTGCACGCCCTGCGCTGCCATTTGCGCCGACAGAATCCGTTTCCCGAGCTGGCCGGGCTGCTCGGCCAGGCACGCGCCGACGAGCTGCGCGGCTACGCCAACATCCCCAACGCGCTGACCCTGCGGCTGGGCCAGCAACTGCAGCAGGCGCGCGACTGGGGCATGCTCGACAGCCTGCGCTGGTCGTCGCTGGACGCCAACCTCACCACGCTGGCCAATATCCAGGGCGCCTGCGAACGCATCAAGAACACCCCGCTGCCACGGCAGTTCTCCTCGCTGCCGCGCACGCTGGTGAACATGTATTGCTGGCTGGTGCCGCTGGGCCTGATCGCCGGCATGGGCCTGGCCATGCCGATCGCCTCGGTGCTGATCAGCTTCACCCTGATCGCCATCGACAGCGCCAGCAGCGCCATCGAAGACCCGTTCGAGAACACCGTGCACGACACCCCGATGACCGCTTTGTCGCGCGGCATCGAACTGACCCTGCGCGAGATGCTGGGCCAGCGCGTGCCACTGCGCGAGGTGCGCGCCATCGACGGTTTCATCTACTGACCACGGAGCCCGCCATGCAGACCACCCCCACCCAGCTGATCTTCGCCACCAATTTTTCCGAGACCTGCCATGCCGCCATCCCGACCGTGGCGCAACTGGTGGACCGCCTGCGCGCGCGCCTGACCATCCTGCACGTGCACGCCAAGGGCAAGCGTGCACAGGCCCAGCAGTCGCTGGATTCCTTCTTTGCCGAGGCCTCCAACTACCCGGGCTGCGAGCGCGCACTCGCCGGTGGCCCTGCCGCCGCCGGCATCGTCTCGTTCTGCCGCAGCCGCGAGGACGCGCTGCTGATCATGCCGCCGTCCGAACGCACCGGCCTGCCGCGCCCGCTGCACGTCTCGCTGCGCGCGCGCGTGCTGCAGCGCGTGGCCACGCCCATGTTGACCCTGCCGTATGCCGATGCGATCCCGCGCGACGGGGCGGTCGGCGGCCATGTGGCCTGCTGGATCACCGGCCGCGAAACCAGCCTGGAATCGCTGCGCGATGCCGCCGCACTGGCACGCCGCCGCGGCGCCGACCTGCACCTGCTGCACGTGGTGCCGGAGATCAGCGAAGGCCTGCTGGTGGACAGCCTGTTCCACGACAAGCCATTGGGCGAGGACGCGGCCGCCAGCTGGCTCGGCGACCTGGTCCAGCAACTGCCCGACGAGGACCTGCGCGTGCGCATCCACGTGGCCGTCGGCAACCCGCGGCGCGAGATCGCCGGCCTGCTCAAACGCGCCTGCGCCGATGTGCTGGTGGTCGAACACGACGCCGTCGTCCGCCGCGGCGTCTGGCGCTCCTCGCTGCAGTCCGCCCTGGCGAAAACGCCGTGCGTGCTGATCTGCCTGCCGCCGCCGCATCTGCGTCGCCCCATCCTCGGCAGCAATGCCGACCAGGCAGGCACAGCGCCCGGCCGTAGCCTGGCAAGGCGGCTGCTGCGCATGTGAGAGCTGGGCGAGCGCCTGGCCAGCGCAAGCGAGGTCCAGCGCCCTACCCCTTCAACACAAGCGACGCATCCGGATACCTGTCGCACATGAAGTCCACGAAGGCGCGCACCTTCGGGGCAGCCAGGCGCCTGGACGTGTGCAACACCCACAGCGCCGGCTCCACGCCGGCGATGGTGCCCCATTGCAGCAGTTCGCCACGCGCGAGCTGGTTCCATGCGATCGACTGTGGAATGAGGGCCACGCCGCCGCCGGCCATCGCTGCGTCGCGGACCATCAGGAACGAGGAAAACCGCAGTCTTGGCACGGGTTCAAGGACCAGACGCCCGTCATCGAGCGTCCATGTGGTCGGCTGGAAGCTGGACATCACCACGGCGGGAATCGGCGTGACTGCGCCGCCGGTGGGCATGGCGATCCCGGGTGCGGCCACGACCACCAGCCGATCCCTGGCGAAGCAGCGCCCGACCAGGCTGCTGTCCGGGCTCGGATTGATCCGGATGGCCACATCGAACTGCTCCTCCACCAGATCGACCGTGCGGTCCTCTGCCACCACCTCGAGCGTGATCTCCGGATAGGCCGCACAGAACTCCGCGCCAATGCGTCCCATCGCCAGTTGCGAGAACAGCACCGGCGATGCCACCCGCAAGCGCCCGCGCGGGGTCGAGAGCCCTTCGCGTGCGGCTGCCATGGCCTCGGCCACCTCGCTCAACGGCACTTCGGTGCGGTCCATCAGCAGCTGCCCGGCCTCGGTGAGCCTGAGGCCACGTGCGCTGCGCTCGACCAGCCGCACGCCCAGTTGCTCCTCCAGCTCGGCGATGCGGCGCGACAAGGTGGCCTTGGATCTGCCACTGGCACGGCTGGCCTTTCCCAGGCCCTGGTTGGCTGCGACCAGCGCGAAATCGATCAATGCATTGAGATCCATGGTGTTCCATTTTTGAAACCGGGCATCTACATCCTGGCGTCTTCGTATTGGCGATGCAACGGCCTATCGTCTCCTCACCGCAACGCCAGTCGCTGCGGAGATGTCGCGCTGATGCACCCTTCCATCCACAGCAGGAGATTCACATGAGCATTCTCGTTACCGGTGCCACCGGCACCATCGGTTCCCTCGTGACCCAGGGCCTTGCCGACGCAGGCGCAGAGGTCAGGGCCTTGGTTCGCCAGCCTGGCAAGCGCGCCTTTCCGACAGGTGTCACCGAAGTGATCGCAGATCTCACCGACGTCGCGTCGATGCGTGCCGCGTTGTCGTCGGTGCGCACGCTGTTCCTGTTGAATGCAGTCACTCCCGACGAAGTGACGCAGGCGTTGATCGCCCTGAACCTGGCAAAGGATGCAGGGATCGAGCGCATCGTGTACCTGTCGGTCATCCATGCCGACAAGTTCACCAACGTGCCGCACTTCACCGGCAAGCACACCGTCGAGCGCATGATCGAAAGCCTCGACATTCCTGCGACGATTCTGCGTCCTGCGTATTTCATGCAGAACGAAGCGGTGATCCAGCAGACGATCCAGCAGTACGGCATCTACCCGATGCCGATCGGCGCGGCCGGTGTGGCCATGATCGATGCGCGCGATATTGCAGACATCGCGGTGGTCGAATTGCTGCGACGCGACCGCGCACCTGCCGCGCTTGCGCGCATCACGCTCGACCTGGTCGGACCACATGCAGTGACGGGCGCGTCCGCGGCGAAGGTCTGGAGTACGGCGCTTGGCCGCGAGATCGCCTACGCGGGCGATGACGTGGCCGCCTTCGAAGCGCAGCTGGCTGCCTATGGCCCATCGTGGCTGGCCTACGACATGCGCCTGATGATGGCCGGCATCCAGATCCACGGCATGCAGGCGGCCGACGGCACGGTGGAACAACTGCAGGCCATCCTGGGGCGACCGCTGCGCAGCTATGCAGACTTCGTGCGCGAGGCGACGGCTCAGGCATGAGCATAGGCGGCGCAACAAACGCGGGGGATTCCTCCGCTTGTTGCGCACCGCAGAACGCGTCGTCTGCAAGACGTGCACAAGTGGCCCGCGTCCCTCCACAACGACGCCACCGGTTACGCGAGCTGCGCATCGATGCGCGTGATCCGCCAGGCACGTCGGCTATTGATCAGGCATGGTGCCAGCGTCACTACCGCGGCAATGGAGGTGGGCGACGAAAGCGCCACGCAATTCAGCCGCGAATATGCGTGCGGCTTCGTGTGCCACCATCACAGGACACGGCACGCGTCGTAAGCGGCTTCCACGCAATCCAGCCATCGTCCGCGACAGGCCCTGCGCGCCAAGCTTCTCCAGCAACACGATTCTGGAAGACACCGGCAGCGTGGCCTTGATCAAAACCTGGACAGGTGTGCCGTGCTACGGGCCTGTCCGGCTGCCAGGTACTGGACGTTGGTGCAGGCGGCTACCAGATCACCACGCGGTCCTTTACTGGGCGCGCCATCTTGTCGTCGGGCTTGCAGGAGAAGGCGGTCGCGAACTGCGGCATATTGGATGGCGCGGCAATGGCGCGCAGCGCGTAAGGTGCATGCAAGTCGCTCACCAGCTCGACCAGCGTTGCCTGCTAACGCACCTGCCCGCGCCAGAAGCGTGCGAATCCCAGGAAGAAGCGTTGCTCCGGAGCATAGCCATCAATGCTGACGGCGCGCTCGGGATGCGCGCGCAGGTCCGCCTGCAATGCATCGTAAGCGACATTCAACCCGCCCAGATCGGCGATGTTTTCGCCCAGGGTGAGTCGACCATTGACGTGGACAGCAGGATGATTCGGCAGCGGCGTATACGCGTCGAACTGTTTGACAAGCTGATCGGCGCGTCGATCGAAGGCCTTGCGATCCTGCGGCGTCCACCAATTGACATTGTTGCCCGCGCCGTCGAATTGGCTGCCCTGATCATCGAAACCGTGCGTGGCCTCATGACCGATCAGTGCGCCGATCGCGCCGTAGTTCAATGCATCGTCTGCGTTGGCATCGAAGAATGGCGGTTGCAGGATTGCGGCAGGAAAGTTGATCGTGTTGGTATTGGTATCGTAGTAGGCATTGACGGTTTGCGGCGTCATCGTCCAGCGCTTGCGATCGGTCGGCTTGCCGATCTGCGCGATGTCGTAGTGATAGTTGAACTTGGATGTCGCCTGGATGTTCCTGTAATAGGCACCCGGAACGATCTCCAGCCCGGTCCAGTCGCGCCACGTGTCCGGATAGCCGATTTTCGGGAGGAACAGGTTCCATTTGGCAAGTGCCTTTGCCTTGGTCTGGGCACTCATCCAGTCGACGTTCTAGATGCGGACCTTGAGCGCGGCATGGATCTTTTCGACCATCTCTTTGGCGCGTTGCTTGCTTTCGGCCGTCAGCACCTTCTGCACGTACAGTTGGCCAAGACCATCGCCCATTTCGTCGTCGATCGTGCGCAATACGCGCTTCCACAGCGGCCGTTGTTCTGTCTACCCTGCCAGGGTTTTGCCGTAGAACTCGAAGCTGTTGTCGACGAATGCTTTGCTGAGATATCTGGAGGCATTGTCAATTGCGCTGAAACGCAGGTAGGCGCGCCATTGTTCTATGGGCGCGGTGGCCAGTTGCCGGTCCAATGCAGCAAAGTAGCGCGGCTGCGAAAGCGAGAAGCCGGACCCGAAATCCACGCCCTGCGTTTCGAAGAACTTGTTCCATGGAAAATGCGGGGTGATTTTATTGGCTTCGGCAATCGTGACGAAGTGGAACTGGTTGTGCGGTTCGCGCGCCTCTACCGGTGTGAGCCTGGCGGCAGCCAATCGGGAATCGAACGCCAGGACATCGCGGGCCTGTGCCGCGGCCACGTCATGAGGACTGCCGGTCAGCTCAAATGACCTGGTGATATAGGCCAGATAGGCCTGACGGATGGGGGCATACTCGGCGGCGGTGTAGTAGTCCTGGGTCGGCAACCTCGAGTCGGCTTCATCGGCGGATGCAACCTGCATGTCGGCGCTGCGGAAGTCTGCAACCGCCCCGAAGACGAACAGTTGCCCGTCGCCTTCGGCATGCCGACGACGGATGTAGTCGGCAACTTCCTGCCCGGACTTCAATGCAGCGATCTCGTCCAGCGTTGCCTGGATGGGCGTGTAGCCTGCGGCCTCTCTTGCGGCTTCATCCATTCCCGCGGCATAGAGCATGCCGATCTTTCGCGCAACCGGATCGGCCTGCTTGTCGGCCAGCATTGCCGCGTTTTCGACGATGTGATGCTGCAGCGTCAGACTCTGCTCGCCCAGTATTTCCCATGTCCCCCAGCTTGTGCGGTCGGGCGGAATCGGGTTTGCCTCAGCCAGCGCCGGTTGACGAACGCGTTCAAGTCCTGGCAAGCATCCGCTGTGCGATCAAGCTCGCCGACATCGAACGCGGGTTTGGCATTGGTGACAACCGGCGCCGCTGCTGCGGCAGGCGCAGGTGGGGCCGCGTCAGGCGTGCGCTTGCAGCCAGGCAGGACCACCAATAGAGCCAGAGCGAGTGTGGACGTCTTCAACGGCGGCATGACCGGACTTCCAATGAGGAAACACGAGCATAAGCGAACACTACCGGGTGGCCCTTCGCCTTGAGCATTGTTGAGGTTCGGCCCTTGTTCCCTAGGCGGTTACGAGAACGGCGGCGCCGGATTGCGATCGATCGGCGACTTGAATGTCATGCCGGTCCATGGCGCCTGCGGGTCTGAGGCAGACTAGGCACATGGACAAGATTCGGCCGTATCAACCGTGGGACTTCGATGCGTGCATGGCGCTCTTCGACGCGAACGTGCCGGCGTTCTTCAGCGCCGGGGAGCGCGTCGACTTCGCCGGCTTCCTGATCCAGCACGCCACGGCATGGCATTACCAACTGCTCGAGCGCGGTAACGAGATCGCTGGCGGTGCCGGTTATGCGATCAATGCCGATGGCATCACGGCAAGCTTGTGCTGGGGCATGGTCCATCCGAGCCTGCACCGCCGCGGCGTGGGCACGCAGTTACTGCTGGCCCGACTCGACGCATTGCGCCAGATGCCGCACGTTCGGCGCGTGGTACTGGATACGAGTCAACATACCCAGCAGTTCTATGCCCGCTTCGGCTTCGTCGTGCATCAGGTGACAGTAGATGGCTATGCGCCCGGACTGGAGCGGTGGGACATGACACTCGACCTGCAGTCCTGTGCAAGGTCTACAAGTGGCGTCCGGTCTGCACCGCCACCAGATTGTTTACCGCTCAGGGAAGCTTGAGCGGCGTGTAGACACGTAAATTCGCCGTCGTGCCGCTTTTTCAGGCTGGTCACCAATTGATCCAGCGAGTACGGCTTTTAAGTAGTTCTTCCGGGCAACCCAGCCCGGTTACCGCGCCGCGTCCTTGTTCACCTGGGCACGCGCGAGCGCAGCGGTTGATACCAGCAGATCCGGCAACTCTTGGCGAAAGGCCTCGGCTCGCCCGGCCTGCAAGACACCGTGAAAGCTCGCGTTGTCGAATACCGGCCTGCCCTGCAGGAAGAAACCATCGCGGCCTTGCACGACGAAATTGAAACATGCCTGCCAGCGCGGGTCCGGGCTGGCCGACAACTGCACCACGACCTCGCTGCCAGCCGATGCTGTGCCTGCCGGGGTGACCGTGATCGTTCGGGCGGTGATCTGAGTACTGCTGTTCATGGCGAGCATGATCAGCCTTGGGGCGTCGTGGCGGAGTGAGTCGGTGATGGCGCGCGAGCCGACACCCGGAGCGGCCCGCGTCCGGTAGCGGTTCAGCGGCCGCAGCGCCATCGCGTGGAAGCCTGCCGTGCGCCGCTACGGGTCAGGAGCCTGTGGCCGCTTCAACCACCTCAACCACATCAGCACCATCCACGCGGCCGCTTGCTCAGGCTTGCCTGCCGACCGCAGGCCGCACCGATGCACGGGCGTGCGGCGCGGCAAAGCCCTGCCGCCTGGCGGCCCATGCCACCGCCAGCGTGGCGCCAAGCAGCACCAACAGCACGGGCGAAAACGCGCGTACGCCGAACTGGTCGAGCAGGACGCCGCCGACCAGACCGCCGCCGGCGATGGCGGTATTCCAGGCGGTGACCAGCATCGACTGGGCGACATCGGCATCGGCGCCCGCCGAGGTGGCCAGCGCCGTCTGAAACAGGGTCGCGCTGCCGCCGAAGGCAAGGCCCCACGCCCCGACTGCCGCGTAGACGGTGGCCGGCATGTCGCCAGCCAGGCCCAACGCCAATGCCGCAGCGCCGAACAGCCCGATGCTGATCAGCGTCAGCACGCGCAGATGGCGGTCGATCAGAACGCCCACGATCCAGATGCCGACTACGGACGCGCCGCCGAACACCAGCAGCACCAGGTCGATGCGCTCGGCCATGCCGGCCTGCGCCAGAAACGCAGCGATATAGGTGTAGAGGATGTTGTGCGCCAGCACGAAGGCCAGCACCACCAGCAGCACCGACCGAATGCCGGGCAGCATCAGCACGCTCCCGAGCCGTTGCTGCCTGTCCCTGGCCTGCCCTGCAAAATCCGCCAGCTGCAGGCGCACCCAGACCATCAATAGCAAGGCCAGCACACTCATGATGCCGAAGCAGACACGCCAGCTCACCAAGGTGCCGAGAAACGCGCCAGCCGGCACGCCCAGCGACAGTGCCAATGGCGTGCCGACCATCGCCACCGCAATGGCACGGCCTTTCTGATGGGCAGGCACCAGGCGCGCGGCATAGCCCGCCAGCAGCGCCCACAGCAGCCCGGCCGAGACGCCGGCCAGAAAGCGCGCCAGCATCGTCAGTGCATAGATGGTGGACACGGTCGTGACCGTATTGGCGATGGCGAAGCCGGCGATGGCAGCCAACAGCAGCGAACGGCGAGCAATCCCCTGCGTGGCGATGGTCAAGGGAATCGCCGCCATCAACGAGCCGATCGCATAGATCGTCACGGTCTGCCCCACCCAGGCTTCGGAGACCTGCAAGCCGTTTGCCATCTGCGGCAGCAAGCCTGCGGGCAGCGCTTCGGTGAGGATGGTGATGAACGCCGCCATGGCCAGTGCCAGCAGCGATGCCAGCGGCAGGCGGTCGTTGCGAGACGACCTCACTGCCCTGCTCCCACTGCCGCACATACCGCATCACGCAGATCGGTGACGAAGCGGCCCGACATGCCTTCGTAGAGATTGGTGAAGGCGACCACGCTCAATCCTGCCGCCCGGTCCACGCACCAGGAATGACCAAAGGCTCCTTCACACCGCCAGCTACCTGCGGACTCGGGCGACGCGGCAAGCACAGGGTCACGCAAGACCGAGAAGCCCAGTCCAAAGCCAACGCCTGGTAGATCCGGCAGTGCAGCGCCATCTGTCTGATCGCGTGCCATCTAACCGCTCCGACCAGGCGCTGAGCGTCCAGTGCCTGTTGCACGACAGCTTCGATGCGAATGGATGACACGGCAGCGCCGAGGTCCGGATACCGTGGAGATGGGGGGAGTGGTCATGAGGAAACGGGTTGTCAGTGACGGGTGCGTGCAGGTTAGACAGCCCTTGATTGCAGAAAAACTGGGGTAGAGTTCCTGAGTGTGCGGACGTGGATGTCCGTAATCAGGAATGCAGTGGAAAGTCTCAGCGGATTCGTGGTGTTCGTGCAGGTCGCCGAAACGCGTAGCTTCGTGGCGGCGGGCCGGCTATTGGGCGTCTCCGCCTCGGCGGTCGGCAAGCGCGTGGTGCGGCTGGAGGACAAGCTCGGCGTACGTCTGTTCCATCGCAGCACGCGCAGCGTCACGCTGACCGCCGAAGGCGCGCTGTTTCTGGAGCGCAGCCGCCGCATCCTTGCCGAGATCGAGGCTGCGGAGCTGGAACTGTCGCAGGCGGTCGCGACACCGCGCGGGCGCCTGCGCGTCAGCCTGCCGCTGGTCAGTTCGCTGATGCTGCCGGTGCTCGCTGAATTCATGCGGCAGTATCCCGAGATCGAACTGGACCTGGATTTCAGCGAACGGATGGTGGACGTGATCGAAGACGGCTTCGATGCGGTGGTGCGCACCGGCGAGCCGAGTGATTCGCGTCTGTCGGCCAGGCGCCTTGGCCGCTTCCAGATGATGTTGGTCGCCTCACCCGATTATCTCGCACAGCGCGGGATGCCACGTCTGCCAGGCGATCTGCTGCAGCATGCCTGCCTGCACTACCGCTCCCCGAACTCGGGAAAGCTGGAAACCTGGCCGCTGCGCCTGCGACGGCATGACACCGAGCTGGTGCTGCCCACTGCGATGATCTGCAACAACATCGAAACGCGCGTGCATTTCGCAGCACGGGGGCTGGGGATCGCCTGCCTGCCGGACTTTGCTATCGGCGATCTGCTTGCAGACGGACGCCTGCTGCCAGTGCTGGCGGATCACGTCGAGCGGACCGGCGTATTCAACGTGCTGTGGCCCGCAAACAAGCATCCATCGCCGAAGGTACGCGCGTTTGTCGACTTTCTCAGTGCCCGCGTGTTCCCCAACGACACAGGCAAGCCGCGCAAGCGAGCCAGGCGATGAGGCGGCACGATTCGCGGCGTATCGGTACTGCAACGTGGCTCGCTCTGCACGCGGTACAAAGCGCTTTGAAGCAGACGACGCGATCTCCCGCACAGGGCTGTCTGCCGTGGTAGTCGTCTGATAAGACTATACAGAAGACAGAGCGCGGTATCGAGGCAAGCAACGTCAGCATTGTCATCTGGATATTCGCGGCGCCGCCAGTCGGTTTTTCCCTGACCTGCGTGAACGAAAATATCAGCTAAATGCGGGCTGGAGCGGAAGGTTTAAGTTTGCCTTTGTCGCGTCGTTATCACGTTGCCGAGGCATTCACGCGAACATCACGCGGTGCCGGCCGGTGCCACCCACTGGACATCAGGACGACCCGCATGACTGCTTATTTGCAACGCTATAACGTCGGCCACCGTCTCGGCATCGCCTTCGGTGCCCTGATCCTGCTGTCGAGCCTGCTGGTGGCAACCGGCCTGGTCACCCTGGCCAACGCAAGACAGCAATTCGATTTCATCGTGCTCGACCGCATGGCCAAGATCCAGATCGGCAACGGCATGCTGGATGCCAACTCATCGATCCTGATTGCGCTTGGCACCTATGCCATGGCCACCAGCGATGAACTCAACAACGAAGCGCTCACCACCATCAAGGCGCAGCGCCAGCGCTACAACGAGTTGCGGGCCAAGCTCGATACGCTGCCCAGCTCCGAGGAAGGTCGCAAGATTCGCACCGAGATGGACGAACGACGCGCGATCTCGGGCAAGATCAACGATCAGGTCATGGCGCTGGCCGCGCAAAACGACAATGCGCCCGCGCAGGCCTTGCTGAGCGAAAAAGCGCGCCCGGCGACGATGGCATGGCAGGACAAGATCCGCGAGCTGGTGACGCGACAGGAAGGCCAGAGCCAGCAAGCCTACGCCGACGCCGTGGCGTCGATGAATCGCGGCAAGCTGCTGATCATCTGCGGTGGCATTGCCGTGGTGGTGATCAGCAGCCTGCTCGCCTGGCTCATCACCCGCAGCCTGACCCAGCCGCTGGCACGCGCAACCCGGGCCGCAGAGGCAATTGCCAACGGCCAGTTGGACAACGACGTGGACAGTGACGCCAGGGATGAAGCCGGCCGGCTGCTGCGCGCCATGCGTGGCATGCAGACGCAGCTGCAATCCTTGCTCAGCGCGCAGAGCGACATGGCCAGGCGCCACGATGATGGCCAGACCAGTTTCCGCATCGACGCCACGGCGTTTCCTGGCGACTACGGCCGCATGGCCGGTGACACCAATACGCTGGTGGCTTCGCACCTGGCGGTGCAGGCGAACCTGGCACGCATCATGGGGCGCTATGCGATCGGCGACCTCAGCGAGAGCATGGAGCGCCTGCCCGGCGAAAAAGCCGTGCTGACGCAGACCATGGACGAGGTGAAGGCCAACCTGTCTGCGATGAACCACGAGATCAAGCAGCTGGCGCAATCTGCGGCCAATGGCGACTTCAGCGCACGTGGCGATGCCGAGCGTTTTCAATACGACTTCCATGTGATGGTCGATAGCCTCAACCAGCTCATGGCCACTGCCGACGGCAACCTGCAATCGCTGTCGTCGCTGCTGCAATCCATCGCCGCAGGCGATCTCACCGCACGGATGACCGGTGACTTCAAGGGCGTGTTCGCGCAGATGCGTGACGACGCCAACGCCACTGCCGCGCAGCTGGCGGAGATTGTCGGCCGCATCCAGCACTCTGCCGTGTCGATCAATGCCGCCGCCAGCGAAATCGCCGCCGGCAATCAGGACCTGTCGCAGCGGACCGAGCAGCAGGCCGCCAACCTGGAAGAAACCGCCGCCTCGATGGAAGAGCTGACCTCCACCGTGCGCCAGAATGCCGAACACGCCCGCCAGGCCAATCAGCTGGCGATCGGTGCGGCGGGCGTGGCGTCGCAAGGCGGCGAGATCGTGAGCAAGGTCGTGGGGACCATGGCCGGTATCGAGGCCTCGTCCAGGAAGATTGCCGACATCATCTCCGTCATCGACGGCATCTCGTTCCAGACCAACATCCTGGCCCTGAATGCGGCGGTGGAAGCAGCACGTGCCGGCGAGCAAGGCCGCGGCTTTGCCGTGGTGGCATCGGAAGTGCGGACGCTGGCCCAGCGCTCCACCGCGGCGGCGAAGGAGATCAAGAGCCTGATCGACGATTCGGTCGAGCGGGTCGCCGAAGGCTCGACGCTGGTGCATACGGCGGGCTCCACGATGGCCGAGATCGTGGCCAGCGTGCAGCGCGTGACCGACATCATGGGCGAGATCTCCGCGGCATCGCAGGAGCAGTCGGCCGGCATCGAACAGGTCAACACCACCGTGACGCAGATGGACGAAACCACGCAGCAGAACGCCGCGCTGGTGGAAGAAGCCACCGCGGCGGCACGCTCGATGGAAGAACAGGCCGTGCAGCTGACCCAGGCAGTGTCGGTGTTCAAGATCAGCGACGACGGCACACGCACCACGCGTCCGGCAACGCCGGTTGCGACACCGCCCCGCGTGATTGCTGGCCGCCCCGCCGTTGCTGTCAAAAACCCGCTACGCCAGGCACCTGCAGTCAACCGGCCGGTGGCCGCAGGCGCTGCGCACGATGCAAACGACTGGCAGGAGTTCTGATCGCGCACGTTGCAAGCGGCCCGGCTCGTCCGGGCCGTTTGCGTTTGGGGATCGAACCTGCGGCCCAACGCGCCAGGCGATGCAATCCAGACGAGAGGATGTGCCCAGGCAGAACGCTGCCTGTCATCCCAGCTGCGCGCGCGCCGCATCCAGGGTGGTCATGATCTGGATCACTTCGTCCAGTGGATGGAGCGGCGATTCCGTGCGCCCTTCCCCGATGTAGCGCGCGGCGGCTGTCGCTTGCCACGACAGGCCTGCGTAGCCGGTGATTCCGGTTGGATCCCTCCACACCGCCGGCGTGCTGGCGTGGTCGTTGCCGACCAGGCTCAGCGGGGTCGGGTTATGGAACTCGCCGGCAAGATCGATGCGGCCTCGGCCGCCGGTGACATAGGCGCTGGAGCTGCTGCGGGCCACGATGGAACTGATCAGCGTGGATTGCGCGGTGCCGCCATGCGACAGCACCATGGTCGAAAAGGCATCCACGCCGGTGTCGGTCAGCGCGCCGGTCGTCGCGATCGCGGTCGGTGCGCCCAGAATCATCGAGGAGAGCTGCACCGCATACACGCCCAGGTCCAGCAGCGCGCCGCCGCCGAGCGCAGGATTGCGCTGTCGATGCGCGGCATCGCCGGGGCCGCGCTGGCTCAGGTCGGCAAACACATGCCGAAGCTCGCCCAGCGCTCCATCGGCCAGCAGTTGTCGCAGCACCGCGGTGTGCGGCAGGTAGCGGCTCCACATGGCTTCCATCAGGAACAGACCGCGCTGCCGCGCCTCCTGCACCAGCACGCGCGCATCGTCGGCGCGCGTGGTGATGGGCTTTTCGATCAACACATGTTTGCCCGCGCGCAGCGCCAGCAAGCCATGTTGCAGATGTTCGCTGTGCGGGGTGGCGATATAGACGATATCGACATCGCGGTCCTCGACCAGCGCTGCGTAGCTGTCATAGGCGCGCTGCATCGCCCACGTTCTTGCAAAGGCCTCGGCATGCGCACGCGTACGCGAGGCCACCGCGAATGGCTGCTGCCTGGTATGGCTGCGCAGCGCGCTCACGAACGCGGAGGCGATTGCTCCAGGTCCCAGCACACCCCATCGCAACGACGGCTCGCCGCGCTCCGGCAGGAACAGCTCGGGCTCGGGAAACACGGTTGGCGGCATGCGCTTGGCTCCTGGGTCGCAGGTGCGCATCCTAACAAAGCGGGATCAGCGTTCCTGGTGGTGCCAGCTTGCGCGCCGGCATCGGCCGGTTCGGACGGGACGCGGCAGGCTCAGCCTGCAGCGCCCTGCACCGCCGTGACAAAGATGCGTTCGCAGTAGGCGCGCAGCAGTTCCGGCGCATCGGCACGGCCGCGGAAGGCGATGTGGCCGTCCGGCCGCACCAGGATCAGCGCGCTGGTGTCCGCGATGCCGTAGGCGGCATGCGCGGCACCATCCAGGTCCGACAATGCGGTGGCATCGTCGGGCTGTGGTACGGCTGCGGCCAGGATGAGCCTGGGCCGCACCCACGGCCATGTGTCCAGCTCGGCAAGCGCCAGGCGCAGCCGTGGCATGGCATCGGGCTGCCGCCCGTCGAAGGCAAGCAGCGACCATCCCCAGCTCCATCCATCCGGGTTGTAGAGATGTGCGAACAGCGTTGTCGAGCTGCCATCGGCAGCGACGATTGCCGCATCGGGTGCGCGGTCGCCGCAGTGCGGGACGCGGCGCTGAAGCAGTTCGCGCAGGCCGCCGAGATGATCGTCGTTGAGCGGGCTTTGCGGATAGGCCACCGACAACTGCTGCAGATCGTCCGAGCCCTGAATCAGCGTGCCGATGGTGGGAATGAGCTTGGCGGCGATGCCCATGGCTGCATCGGTAACCGGGCCGCGGTAGACGCTGGTGTGGAAGCCACGCGCTTGTCGCGCGTCGAGCGCACGGTGCTCGCCGCCGCGCTCCCCATCGTAGGAGTCGAGCACCACCGGCGCGGCCTTGCCTTGCAAGGTCATCGCCAGCCGCCATGCCAGGCCGATCGCATCGTGCAGGCCTGCATTCATGCCCTGCCCGCCGATCGGCAAGGTGCGATGGCCGGCGTCGCCGACCAGCAGCACGCGCCCCTTGGCGTACTGCGCTGCAGTGCCATGCTGGAAGCGGCTGTGCGTCAGCCAGATCGGATCGCTCAACGTCAGTGTCGGGTCCTCGGTCACCTCGCGCGCGATGGCCTGCATTTCCTCCAGCGTCGGGTCGCGTTCCGGGATGCCGGCGTCATCGGCCAGGAAAAACAGGCGGTGGTAGCCGCCCCAGACCGGCAAGACACCACAAAAACCCTTGGGGTAATAGAAAAACCAGAGTTGATCGAAATCGGTGGAGCGCCGCCAGCGCAGCTTGGCATCCACCTGCCGGTTCATGCGGTTGGGCAACTTTTTGGGCTCGAAATCCAGCCCGAGCTGTTTGCGCACGACACTGTCGCCGCCATCGGCGCCGATCAGGTAACGGCAGCGTAGTTGCTCGGTCGGGCCATCGACGTGATCGTCGCTGCATGTTGCCAGCGTGACGGTGACACCGTCGGCATCCTGTTCGAAGCCGACCATCCTGCGGCCGCGCTCGACGCTGCCACCTTTCGCCGCGAGCTGCTCGGCCAGGACGGTTTCGATGACGTCCTGGCCGCTGTAGAGCACCTGCGCGTACGGGCTGGGGACATCGGCAATGTCGACCGGGTCGACGGTCTGCCCATTGAGCAAGGTGCTGACCTTGGTGATCCGATACGACTTTTCCGCCAACGCATCGCGGATGCCAATGCTGTGAAGCAGCTCCTGCGGCCGCGCCCAGAGATTGTTGGCGCGCGAATGCGGCCTGGCATGCACGCGTTGTTCGACGATACGGAAGTCGACGCCGTGATGGGCGAGCGCGCAGGCGGTGGTCAGGCCGATCGGGCCACCGCCGACGATGATGACGTCGGTGTCGACATCGCGGTGCACGGCAGTGTTCATGGCTTGCCCTTTCTTCGGGAAATGCGTGCTGCCTCGGCGCGCGCGGTCGGCGCAGCGAGGTCCTGCGCCATCACCTGGTTCATTTCGCCAAGCACCGCGAGCGCGGTTGCCACGCGCCTGGCTCCGATGCGATCCAGCATCCGCTGGTCGAGCGGAGCGGCGGCGGCTTCGGCGGCGTCCAGCGCAGCGCGGCCCATGCGCGTGAGCACCACCAGCTTTGCGCGCTGGTGATGAGGGTTGGGTTGGAGCGCGACAAATCCCTGCTCCAGCAATAGATCGACGACGCGCTGCACCGCCTGCCGCGTGATGCCCATGTTGCGCGCGATATGCGCCACCGGCAGCGGCATCGGCGAATAGCCCAGGGCGCCCAGCACCTGCCACCACGCGGTTGTCAGCCCGGCCGAACGCACCAGTGCATTACCGGTCTCGACCAGGCGGCCGTTGGTTTCGAAGATCTTGATGACCAGGTTGCGGACAGCCAGTAAATCGTCTTGGGTGCTCATCCGCAGCATGCTGCTCAGTTGACAGGATGTTGTCAATTATCGAATGGAGTCCGCCGCCGGTTGCTGCGGCTGTTCTGCACACGTGGACGCTTCCTGCATCCCGAACCCGAGCGACATTGCAGGGTGCTGGTGTCGAGCACGCAGGCAGGCACGTGCGTCACAGTGTCGCCCTATGGCCTGCGACGCGACTCAGATGGACAAACACTGCACTGGACAGCGCTGCTGAGCCTGGCTGGTCATGCATACAGACGCGTCAGCGGCGCCACGTTCGGCCACAACGAAACGGTCTCCAGCGTATCGATCCGCCCGGCAAGGTGTGACGATCTGCCTGCACTTCTGCTCGCTTCGCTGGTCCAGAACCCGCATCACGCGTCACACCCCTTGCACCGTGTGCTGCTTAGCTTGTTTGAATGAGCGCACGTATTTCATCGAACACCCTTGCCTTCACGGCGAGCACGGATTCAGCCGTCAATGACGGGCTCAAGCATTCGGTTGCGGACAGGTGGCTCCGCACACATCCCACGCTGCCGCTTCCCGGACGCGGCCACACCCTGGAGCGCTGGCAGACGCTGGCCGATATCGCGGCAGAAGACCTGTGCATGGCCAAGTTGCTGGAAGCCCATTACGACGCACAGGCCATCTGCGCCGACCTGGGCGTGGATATCATGACGCCGACACAGCGCTGGGCGGTGTGGGCGGCCGAGCCGCCGGGGTCCGATATGCGTTTTTCCGGGCAGACGCTCAGCGGTACCAAGGCGTGGTGTTCCGGCGCCGCGCAGGTGACGCATGCGCTGGTGACCACGTCCCATGCAGGCAGCAGTTGCTTGTTTGCGGTGGCACTGGATCAGCCCGGTATACAGATCGACAGCAGTGCGTGGCAGGCAGTGGGGATGCAAGGCATCGAGACGGCCAATGTCCGCTTCTCCGATACGCCGGCGCGGCAGATCGGCGCGGCCGACGCGTATCTGACCCGACCTGGCTTCTGGCATGGAGGCGCCGGCATCGCTGCGTGCTGGTTCGGCGCCACCGCCGCAGTTGCCGATGTGCTGCGCGCCTCTGCACGCCTGAGCAAGGACCCGCACGCGGCCGCGCATCTGGGCGCCATCGATGCAGGCCTGGCATCTGCCGCTGCGTTGCTGCGTCAGCTTGCCTCGCGCATCGATGCGCAGCCGCAGCAGGCACATCTGCGTGGCGTCCTGCAGGTCCGCAGCGTGGTCGAAGCGGTCGCACGCGATACGCTGGACCGGGTCGCTCGCGCATTGGGGCCAGGGCCGTTGTGCAACAACCGCGCACATGCGCAGCGCTGCGCCGACGTGTCGGTATTCATTCGGCAACATCATGCCGAACGCGACCTGCAGGCCTTGGGCGAGCTGTGCCAGCAGGAGGCATCGCCATGGAAGATCTAGCCGGGCGGCCCATCGAAGGCGCAGGCACGCCGGAAGCGGCATGGCGCGCCGCGCCGTTTCTGAGTGCGCTGCCACGCGTCACCCTGCCGCAGCTGCTGCAAGGCAGCCAGCGCCTGGTGGTGGTCGCGCCACATCCGGACGATGAAGTGCTCGGCTGTGGCGGATTGATTGCTGCCGCGCGTGCCGCCGGCATGCCGGTGTTGATCATCGCGTTGACCGACGGCGAGCAGGCCTATCCGGATGAACCCGGTTGGCGTCCGCAGGTGCTGGGCCCGGCGCGGCGCCTA
Organism: Xanthomonas sp. CPBF 426; assembly: GCF_903989465.1. Classification (NCBI taxonomy): domain Bacteria; kingdom Pseudomonadati; phylum Pseudomonadota; class Gammaproteobacteria; order Lysobacterales; family Lysobacteraceae; genus Xanthomonas; species Xanthomonas sp. CPBF 426. The sequence goes on along the minus strand of NZ_LR861805.1, from coordinate 2,459,577 downwards.
GAACTGGATGCAGCGGCGCAGCAGCTGGGCGTATTGCCGAGCGCACTGATCCACCTCGCCTTGGGCGATGGTGCGCTGGCAGCGTCCGAAGCGCGCATGGCAGAAACCATCGGCAGTCTGATCACTGCGCAGGACACGGTGCTGGTGACCTGGGAGCGCGATGGCCATCCCGATCATGAGGCGGCGTCGCGTGCGACCCGTGCCGCGTGCAAGGCGCAGTCTGCCCGGCGTCTGCAATACCCGGTCTGGGCGTGGCATTGGGCGCGTCCGGAAGACGCCGTATTTGGCGATGGCTCTGCGGTGCGCCTGGATCTGGCGCCTGCAGTGCTGCGTGCCAAGCAGGATGCCATCGCCTGCTTTGCCACCCAGTTGGGCCATTGCACGCCGGCGGTTGCAGACCCGATTCTGCCGCCGTCGGTGCTGGAGCGCTTTGCGCGGCCGTTTGAGGTATTCATCCGATGACGGTGCTGAGCGTTGAGCACTTCGAGCAGATGTATGCCGATGAAGACCCGTTCGGCTATCGCTCGCGCTGGTACGAGCAGCGCAAGCGCGACATCCTGCTCGGTGCCCTGCCCTACGCAAGGTTCGCGCGTGGCTGGGAATTTGGATGTTCCAACGGCGAGCTGACCGCGCAACTGGCACCGCGCTGCGACACGCTGCTGGCCACGGATCTGTCGCAGCAGGCGGTCGAGCTGGCGAGCGCGCGCGTGCAGGGGCTGCCTGCGGTCACGCTGCAACAGGCGGCGCACCCGTCGGACTGGCCGGAGGGTCTGTTCGACCTGATTGTCTTCAGTGAGGTGGGCTATTACCTCGAAGCTCCGGCGTTCGAAAAAACCATCGCGCTGTTCGCCCGCTCGCTCACCGCCCGGGGCTGCCTTGTGGCGTGTCACTGGCGGCATGCCTTCGAGGGTGCGTTGCGCAGCGCCGAGCAGGTCCACGGCGCGCTGAATCAGGCACTGGCAATGGACACGTTGTGCGTCTATCAGGACGCGGACTTCGTGCTGCAGGCCTGGATGTCGGGCCCATCGATTGCGCAACAGGAGCAACTGCGATGATCGCGGTCACCATCCCGGCGCATAACGAAGCAGATCTGATCGGCGACTGCCTGCAGTCCATTCTGGTGGCAGCCGCGCACCCGCACCTGTGTGGAGAGCGCGTGGAAATCCACGTCGCGCTTGATCGCTGCACCGACGGCACCGGCGCGATCGCCCGCGCGCATGGCGCAAGAACCGTTACTACCTGCGGGGGCGTCGGCATTGCGCGTGCAGCGGCGGCCTCGGCCGCGATCGCGCGCGGGGCGCGCTGGCTTGCGTTTACCGATGCCGATACCTGCGTGCCGCCGGATTGGCTCTCGGCGCAGCTCGATTGCGCCGCCGATGTGTTCTGTGGCGTGGTGGAAGTGACCGATTGGCACGATTTCCGCCCCGAAACACGGCAAGCCTTCCTGGTCAAGGAAATTCGTCGCGACGGTCACCCGCATGTGCATGGCGCCAATCTGGGCATGAGTGTGGCCGCTTACGTAGCAGCCGGTGGCTTCTCTGCGCTGAAGTGCAGCGAAGACGTGGCGCTGGTGTCGGCATTGGAGCGTGCGGGCATGCAGATTGCCCGCCTGGTCAAGCCGGTCGTCAATACCAGCGCACGCCGTATCGCCCGCGCGACCGGCGGATTCAGCGATCATCTGGCGCGCCTGGAGATGGCGGTGCTGGCAGGCGAGCCGGTGCTGGGTAATTAGTATCGTCGCCGAGTGCCGGACCACGTCATGCGACAGCAAGCAGCCGAACCGCCAGCCCGTATCGATCGCTTGCCCACGTTGGAAGCGATCGCGTTTGCAGGCAGCGTAGATAAATCAGTTTATCCCGCTGATCGCTAGTTCGATCACCGCCAGCTGCCGCTCCACAAGACACTATGTTTATCTGTATAAGCGGGCTGTGCATATACTATTGCGGTCGCGTTCTTTTGATTCCATTGCCGCCTGCAGATTATTCTCCATATCGCTTGCATATTGAAAAAATAGCGATCAAGGTGCAACTGCGTATTGACTGACTGCAACCGGCAAGGCGGCCACTGCCGCTACCGAGGTTATGATGGCCCCCACGATGTTTCGGCAAATCGGTCGTTACCGATTGACTGCACATACGTTTCCGGTGGACGGCGTTTTCTCCCCGGAGATCCTGGTGTCGTTCGATGATGGAATCACCTTGTACGGCCAACGACATGCAGTGCGATTCGACACGCAGCTTGCCGCGCACCATTACGCCAGACAATGGATGGACCGATGCACGGTGACGCCGCTGGGCATTCTCGAGAGCGTCTAGCTGTTTCCGGCATGTCTGATGTCGTCAACCAGGCAGCGTTGCTGCCGGCCAGCACGTTGTTTCAGGGTAAGGACGACACCGACCAACGGTTAAGCAACCGCCTCGCCGTGCTACGCACGTTCGCTTGGTCAGACCCTGCGTGGCCATGCAATCTCCAGCTCGACCTTGATGCCTGGAAGCCAGGCGGCTGTACCCACACGCGCTGGTTCGTGCGTAGCGACCGCAAGGTGTGCATCGTGCCTGGTTGCAGACGCGGCCCGCGTCTGCATGTCGCTGCGTGGGCGTAGCGCCTGCTGTGGTTGCCGGTGGATGATGCTGCGATTGACTGCCCGTACGCCCTTGATCCGGCCATCAGCGTTGCACAACGTGGCTTGCGCCACTACTCAACACTGCCACTGCCGTCTGCACTTGTAGATCCGGCCCAGAATTGCGGCAACGCGCCGCGCTCGGCGGCAGCGACTGCTTGCTGCACGTGTCGCCTGAACCGCGTTGGCCATCATGCTGCCCGGAGCCGCCCCACTACAGGCGCCATCGACACGCGCCAGATATGCCAATGCATGCACGTTGACGTCGCTGACGCGTCCATCCAGGGCACTTCCCTGGTGGAATCCAGCAACGGCTCGACGACTCGCCCAGAGCGATGGACGGGAAAATCCTGCGCGCTGTTCAGTGTGGCCGAATCGATCACGCGTTTTTCGCGTGGGAAACGTAGTGTGGTGCATGCATTTTCGGAAAACTGCGTTATGGGCTCTCACAACGAAAAACTGATCCTGATTGTCGAGGACGATGCCGATACCCTCGAGATCGCCACCTTGTTGCTGACCGAAAGTGGCTATGCGGTCGTGACTGCCAGCGATGCCCAAGGTGCGCTGGAGCAAATCGATCATTGTCCTGCGATAGCGCTCGTGTTCACCGACCTTCAGATGCCGGGGCTCCTGGATGGATACGGCCTGATTTCGTATCTGCGTGCCGACGGCAACAATCTGCCGGCAATCCTGACATCGGGGTTAGGGCATTCTCCCAAGGGATTGCCCAGCCGGACGATGTTTTTAAGCAAGCCTTACAATCGCCGCAGCCTGGTCCAGAATATCGAGGCATTCGTCGGCCACTAGCGTGGGCGGCTGGCGAGGCAACCCTACCCTCGTCCTGATCGAGCATGCGCAGGTTTCAAGGCAGGGGCATTGCGCAGACCGGATCGATCGATCGCGACAACCCGGTGAAACCATCGCCGTCGTCGTGGAATCCGTGGATCACGATCGGTCCCCGATCGCTGCCCGGCATCATCTTGCCGCACGTCGCCAGCCTGCATTGATGGCTTCCTGGCTGGTGCAGAAAAAGCGCTCGCCCTTCGCAGGCGAGATGCTGGTCCGCTGGTAGTCGCGTTGCCCGGGCATGTGGAAGATCTTGCTGCCCTTGCTCGAGATATTGCCCTTGATGGCGCAGTGCGAAGGCAGCTGCGTCTGTGCTGCCGCCTGAGCCCGCCGTGCCGATTGGTTGCGTTTGCCGCGACGGTAGTCGGCTGGCATCTGGAAGGTGCCGGCCCAGAGGTTGCGCCGCTGTTGCTGCGCGGTGCGTTCGTCGGCGACAAACGCGGTGGCGTATTCGCGGTAGGCCACCGCCCAACCGGACTGCACCATCCAGCGGTTGACCGATTGTCCCTGCACGTAGCACTCGGCAACGACCCGTCCGTAGCGATCGGTATCCTTGGGTTGGCAGCGAACCGTCTTGTCACGCAGATAGCCATCCAGGGCAGCGGCGGAACGCCGGCCGCAAGGCCACGCGCTGCCGGTATCGCTGGTGCATTGCTGCGCGCTTTCGGGGGCATCGACGCCCCACAGGCGGATACGCTTCTGCGCGAGCGTGATGGTGTCACCATCGGTGACGGTTGCCCGGCCAACCAGCTCTGCTGCGATAACGGGTGAGGCGAACAGCGCAACAACAACAACCACCGAACATCTGGACAACATCAACAACAAGCCTCGGGTGATCGGCAGAGCGTGGTCCGTCTGTTCTTGCCTGGGTGACAGCGTCTAGCCGATTGGCTCACCGGCTTCCATCGCGCTGGTGCCCGCATCGACCAAGCGACGCGGGGCGGCACTGTATGCCAATGGGAAGGCGCTGCCTATCCCTTGCCGCGGCCTGCGAGAAGGCCATGGCATGGGGCGTTCATCGAATCACGTTCAAACCGCCGCATTCAAGGCCGGGCACACGCGGTGTGCCCGAGGTAACGGACAAGGTGTCATTCCTTGTAGATGTGTATCTCTGGACGGTTGTTTCGCCATTGCCGAGAGACAGGTCATCCCTGCCCCAGTGCGCCGTTGGCGCGCGCAAGCACCACGCGGCGCCCGGTCCCTTGCGGAACCGGGCATGCAGGCAGACTTATTGCGCTGCCGGTTGTGGCGACACAGGCGCCGCATCCGGCGTCACGCGCCAGATCGTATTGGCCAGATCGTCCGCAACGATCAGCGCACCCCGCGGGTCGAGCGTCACGCCGACCGGACGGCCGCGGGTCAGGCCATCGTCGCCATGGAAGCCGGAGACGAAGTCGATCGGGTTGCCCGCGGGGCGGCCATCGCGGAACGGTACGAACACCACCTTGTAGCCCACTGGCGGGTCGCGATTCCAGCTGCCGTGTTCGCCGACGAACACGCCGTCGGCAAACTGCGTCCCCATCGCGGTCGACGAGAACGCCACACCGAGTGCGGCGACATGCGAGCCCAGCGCGTAGTCGGGCACGATGGCCGACGCAACCTTCTGCGGATCCTGCGGCATGACCCGCGTGTCCACATTCTTGCCCCAGTAGCTGTAGGGCCAGCCGTAGAAACCGCCTTCGCGCACCGAGGTGAGGTAGTCGGGCACCAGATTCGGACCGATCTCGTCACGCTCGTTGACCACGGCCCACAGTGCGCCGCTACCTGGCTGTATTGCCAATGCGGTGGGATTGCGCAAGCCGGTCGCATAACTCTTGTGGGCGCCGGTTGCCGGATCCACCTGCCAGACCTGGGCGCGGTCGACCTCGGCAATCATGCCGCGCTCGGTGATGTTGCTGTTGGAGCCGATCGCAACATACAGATAGCGTCCATCCGCACTGGCGGTCAGGGCCTTGGTCCAGTGGTGGTTGATGGCCGACGGCAAGTCGGTGACCTTGCTGGGCGCAGTGCTGGCCTTGGTCTGCCCCTGCTGATAGTCGAAACGTACCAGTGCGTCCTGATTTGCCACATAAAGTGCGTTGCCGATCAGTGCCAGCCCATAGGGTGCATTGAGCTTGTCGGCAAAGACGGTCTTCAGTTCATACGTGCCGTCACCATCGGCATCGCGCAGCAAGGTCAGGCGGTTGCCGCTCTTGACCGAGGTGTTGCCCTTGGCCTTGATCGCTCCGGCAATCACGTCCTTGGGCTTGAGGTTGGGTGCGCTGCCGCCGCGGCCTTCGGCAACCAGGATATCGCCGTTGGGCAACACCAGCGTCTGGCGTGGAATGCCCAGCCCGGTGGCGATCGCAGCGATGCGGTAACCCGCAGGCACGGTGGGCTTGCGATCGCCCCAGGCAGTCGGCTTGGCGATGGTCATGTCGGGCAACAGGCCACGATCCGGTGCTGGCAGTTCGGGGCTGGCGCCATGTTGCGCGAGCTCGGGGGCCTTGCCGCAGGATGCAAGCGCGGCAGCAAGCACGGAAATCGACAGGATGGTCAGGGTATGACGTTTCATCGGGCACCTCCCACGCGCAGGCTGGACAGCCCCGACCAGGTTGCAACCAGCGCGAACGCGGTCGCGATCAACGAAAACGCCAACGCCGCCGGCATGGTCGCCCAGGCGTCACGCGCATGATGCAAGGCGTCGAAGAAGCCGACGATCCATGCGGCGCCGAGCGCGATCACATAGATCACGTTGCGGCTTCCGCGAACGAAGCCGACGATCGCACACAGGAGCGCGATGGTCGTCAACACCATCGCACCGATCAGCAGCCATGCGGCGAAATTGGCCCACTGGATCTGATGGCTGCTCCAGTACGCGTAGTCGCTCAGCAAGGTACCGAGAAACAGCGGCCACACACCGCCGAGCACGGCTGCGTGGAACGGATGGATGGCCCAGGATCGGGCAGGCATGGCAGTGGAATTCATGGCGGACTCATTGGGAGCGTTGGTGAAACGTGCCCCGATGCTGCCAGCTGCCACGTGATGAGCGCGGTGATGCTGGGTCTTTTCTGTGCGATGGACCGCACCGACAAAAGTCGGAAGCCTAGACCACTCATCCCGCCGAGCAACTCCTGGATCGCCGGCGCGACCGTAGGTCGTAGAACGTAGGTCATGGAACCCTATGTGTGCTCCAGGCCGCTCCCTACGCTGGGCTCCATCCACTGAAGGAGCAGGCAGAGGAAAGCAGTCGCAATGATGTTGCCGGCAACCGCGTCGACCATGGACGGCACGGCCAGCGCGACCGACACCGCGGCCACGACGCGTACGGTCGCCGCACTGGCGCGTGAGGCCGTTACCTTCTTCGACGGCCATCGGCCCGGCGATGTCGTGCTGGTCACCCCCGGGAACGAGGTCGTAGTGCGCCAGACCTCCGCAATGACCGATGTCGGGAATCGGGAGGCGATGCAGCCCGATGCCGCACTACCTCGCGTGCGGCACGAGGGGAAGACACCGACGCGCTGAGCCTGACAAACGACTTCAAGGATCTGCCACCGGGAGTCGATCCGGGCACGCAATTTCGCTACAGCGATTCCAACTAAAGCGTGCTGACCCACCCGATCGAGCGCGCATCCGGCCAGCCCTATGCCGCCTACATGCAGTATCGGCAGCAGGCTTTCAGGATGGTTTGAAGTCCGATGCGGGTCTGCAGTGATGAGCACCGCTCATAGGACCATGCAAGCTGGATGGATGGCGCGGCGTTGCATCTGCCTCATGCTGGCTGCCGGCATCCATGGCAAGGCAACAGCGATAAAAAAGCGCAACCGTGATGCGTTCGATTCGGCGTGATGTGTGCATCGCCAAGGCGCTCTCTACGCCGGACGGTTTGGCGTCGGATGCTTGGATTCGCGCTGCCTTGCCCCTAGATCGGTGGAGGGATGCGATGCCATGTGCGAGCGCGCTGCGTCGCTCTCTCCTGTCCACGGCTGCGCTGGTGTGGAGCGCAGCTGCCTCAGTTCTCTGTTGCCCCTCCCCCACGGCAGCACATCCTTCGGAGATTACGTCCATGACGACCCACGCCACCTTGTCGCCAAGGCAGCAGGCCATTGCACCGATTGCCGCGTTTGCGGCCACTGGCGACATCGAGCGCTTGAACACTGCATTGGAGGCGGGCCTTGATGCAGGCATGAGCATCGGCGACTGCAAGGAACTCTTGGTCCAGCTGTATGCCTACGCCGGCTTTCCACGCAGCCTCAATGCACTGGCCGCGTTGATGCAGGTCACCGATGCACGCAAGCTGCGCGGCATCGCCGATGCGCCGGGACACGACCCTGGCCCGGTACCGAGCGGCGATGCGCTGCTCGCACTGGGCACCGCCAACCAGACCCGCCTGACCGGCGCGCCAGTGACCGGGCCGTTGTTCGTGTTTGCGCCGGCAATCGACCAATACCTCAAGACGCATCTGTTCGGCGACATCTTTGCCCGCGACAACCTGGACTGGGTGAGCCGTGAACTGGCCACGATCAGCGTGCTCGCCGCCCTGGAAGGCGTGGAGGCGCAACTGCAATCGCATTTGAAGATCGGCTTGAACATCGGTGTGACCGAGGCGCAGCTGCACGCGCTGGCCCAGGTGCTGGACAAGCGCGTCGGTGCGGCCGCGGGCACGCGCGCCAAGGCGGCACTGGCCAAAGCCAGGGCGCAGTGAGCCTGCGGCACGCTGCGATGACCGCAGCGCCTGCTGCCGCTGCGCACGCAGCTGCCGATGGCGGCGCCGGGTCGACTCGGTCGCACGCTGCTAACGCGGCGCCGGGCCCGCTGCCAGCGCAGACCTTGCGCCGGCCTGCTTGACGATCAACTGGCCGATGTACTGCTCGGCCAGCCTGGTGCCGATCTCCAGCGCGGTTTGCAGCGAGCCGAACGTGGGCGCGGTCGGCAGCGGCACCGGATGTCCACAGACCTGCAAGGTCTCCAGGACGATGCGCCGGTGCCCGAGCTGTCGAGCGACCACGCGGTACGGCAGGCCCTGGTCGGTGCCTTCGGCTGACATGCTTTCGGTGCTGTGGGTACTCATCGGACTCGAGCATAGCTGCCATGCCCAAATTCGGTGGCAGCGGAACTTGAACCATTTATGCAGACGCTAGCGCTGCGACAGCGGCTTACTGCCAACGTGGGCATGCGCCCAGACCGGCCAGCCCGTGCCGGGATGGCACTGTAGCCACGCCCCACTCGTGGATGCGCCCCCTCTCGACGAGCTGAAGACCGCTGAAAACCTGGTGTAGGGGAATGCAGAATTTCGCGTACGAACCCCGAAATACCGGCTTGAATATTCCCCCTGTATTCAGCTTGACGGTTTCAGAACGACACGTACCAGCGCCGGAGGAACGCCGCATATCCATTGCTTCATCGATTGCGGCCCCCGCGTTTTTTCGCGGAATATGCGCGGAATCAAGCACAATGGCCGGGGCCGCTCGCTTTCGGTCAGTATAAATCGAGCGGATATAATGATTCTTCGGCAATAAGTGAATATAACGCCGAGGCGATTTTCGATAGGCCAAAATCCTGCGAACGCATTACGGAAGAGTCTGCCAGAATTGCTAACTTACAGTCGAATTCGCTACAACGTGTGGGTCATTCACCGACATCTTCGACGGATTTCCTGATTACTTGCGATATGCATCGCATCTAGGATTGCCGCCCCCGGAGATTCGTGACCATTTATTGTTGTGTTCGCTCCGACATTTCTTTGCGGTTGGGCTTGGTAGCGGGATTTTAATCCAATTTAGCTATGGATTGGATCGTTGAATCCTATGCGTAGCGTTTTTCTCTGAATAGCAACTGTCCGTTCAGGTTTTAGAGTTTATCGCTAGCGCCGTTAAACAATCTCGCAAGCACACGGTCGAATGCATTGGCGCATTACCGTGTTATCCGGAGCGCTTATCTGAGGGGACAGATTCGCGGCGGATAAAGTGAATAACGCGTGAAACCAATATGCCACGCCGGCGATCGCCGGTGCTGGAATCGTCTGCGCCAAATTTTAGGTTTTTTGCAGTTGCGGCGCGCCACTACCGGAATCGACCAACCCATGAATCGCTCGCTACTCGCAACCACCATCGCCTCCTGCCTTGTCCTGACCGCCTGTGGCGGCGGTGGCGGTGGCGGCAATGTCCGCAGTGATCCGCCACAGACCACGGTGGTCGCTCCGACCCCGTCGACGCCTGCACCCACCACGCCGACGACGCCGACCGCGCCAACGCCCCCCACGACCCCGACGCCGTCGGAAACGCCTACAGCCGATCCGCTGCCCAAGGCCGCCCCGGCGCCTGCACCTGCGCCCGCCCGCTACCAGGGCCTGGGCAGCAACCTGCTGGTGCCGACCAACGCAGATCTGGCGCAGCAGGCCGGTGCCAAGGGTCAGGGCGTCAAGCTGGCCGTGCTGGACGACAATCTCTACGGCAGCTACGCGCCGGTCAGCGGCAAGGTCGATGCGTTCACCGATTACACCGCCAGCCCCGGCACACCGGAATCGGCGTCGAACGCGCTGCGCGGCCACGGCACCGTCATCTCGGCATTGGTGCTGGGCAATGCGCAGGACGGCTTCGCCGGCGGCATCGCCCCGGATGCGGACCTGCTCTATGCGCGTATCTGCGCCGAAAATTCCTGCGGCACCCAGCAGACCCGCAACGCTGCGGTGGACCTGGCTGCTGCCGGCGTGCGCATCGCCAACCTGTCGATTGGTGCCTCGTATGCGGATGCGGCCAGCAGCGCGAATGCTGCATTGGCCTGGAAGTACGCGCTGGCCCCGCTGGTGCAGGCCGATGCGTTGATCGTGGCCGCCACCGGCAACGACGGCGCGGCAGAAGCCTCCTACCCGGCCGCGACGCCGGTGCAGGAAGCCAGCCTGCGCAACAACTGGCTGGCCGTGGGCGCGGTCAACATCGACAGCGCCGGCAATGCCGCCGGCCTGACCAGCTATTCCAACCATTGCGGCGCCGCGGCGCAGTGGTGCCTGGTGGCGCCGGGCAGCTACTTCGCACCGGCGCTGGCCGGTACCGAACTGCAGGGCCAGATCGCCGGCACCTCGTTCTCCACTGCCGCAGTGAGTGGCATCGCGGCCCAGGTGCTCGGTGTGTATCCGTGGATGAGCGCCTCCAACCTGCAGCAGACCTTGCTGACCACCGCCACCGACCTGGGCGACCCCGGCGTGGACGCCTTATACGGCTTCGGCCTGGTCAATGCGGCCAAGGCGATCAAGGGCCCGGCGCAGTTCATCAACAACTGGTCGGCCAACGTGACGTCCGGCTACGACAGCACCTTCAGCAACGACATCTCCGGCGCCGGCAACCTGACCAAGAACGGCGCCGGCAAGCTCACGCTCAGCGGCAACAACAGCTACACCGGCGGCACCAGCGTCAGCGACGGCGTGCTCGCCCTGTCCGGCAGCCTGCGCTCGGACGTCATCGTGCTCAACTCGGCCACGTTCGAATCGCGCGGCGGGGTCATCAACGGTGGCTACAGCCTGGCCAATACCACCGGCACCACCGCCATCGAATTGGGCAAGGGGCTGACCGTCACCGGCCAGGCCAGCTTGAAGGGCAACCTGCTGTTGCTGCCGGAAGCGGCTGGCTACAGCGTCGGCAGCAGCGAAAGGATCGTCAAGGCCGGCGCGCTGCAAGGCAGCTTCGACCGCGTGCAGTACGCCAACAACTTCTTCTGGACCGCCTCGCTCGCCTACGACCCCACCACCGTCACCGCCACGCTGACCCGCAATGCCTCCGCTGCCAGCGCGCAGGCGGCCGGTGCGCCGCAGTCGGTGGTCAACGGTGCCACCCAGGCCGATACGCTGGTCAAGGTGCTGGACACGCGTGTGGCCGCCGGCGATACCGATAACCTGGGTGGCCTGATCAGCGCCACCGGCGCGCTGCTGGCCGCCAATGATGCGCAGGTGGCCGCATCGCTGCCGACCCTGGCCGGTCAGGTGCACGGCATCGAGCGCACGCTGGGCTTCCAGTCCGCGCTCAACGATGCGCGCGTGGCAGCCGATCGCCTGCCCTATCTGGCCGACACCAGGTCACTGACCACCTGGATGCAGGGCAGCTATCTGGACGGCGAATTGGGCGGCAAGGGGTTCGACTCGGCCGATTACACCCAGCAGGCCACCACCGTCGGTGTGGATCTGCCGATGGGCAGCGCCGGCACCATCGTGGGTGCGGCGCTCAGTTCGGGTCAGGATCGTGCGCATATCGACGCATCGGCCAGCCGCCTGCGCTCGGACCGCTATGCGATGACCGCGTACCTGTATCAGCCGATCGGCCAGGCATATGTGTCCGGGATCGGTTCCTACGGCATGAGCAACGTGGACACCGAACGCACGGTGCAGGCCGGCAGCATCGGCGAGCGCCTGCAGGATCGCCGCCACGACACCAACTGGTCGCTACGCGCCGAAGTCGGCCTGATGCCGCAGGCTGGGCTGTCGCCGTTCATCGCCGCAGGCGTGGTCAGCCAGACCCAGGATGCCTTCAGCGAGGCATCGGCCACCGGCCTGGGGTTGAGCGCCAACAGCGATATGCTGCGCGCCGGCTACGGCGAGGTGGGCGTACGCGGCCATCTGGTGCGCGGCAAGTGGGGCTTCGATGGCTTGATCGCCTACCGTTCGCTGCTCGGCAACCCGAACTCTGATTTCACCGCGTGGTTCACCGGCCTGCCGGAAGCGCGCTTCAACGTGGCCGGTGAGCCGCTGTCCAAGCAGTCGGCACGTGCCTCGGTCGGCGTGCGTTACCAGCTCAACGATGCCTTCTCCATCTACGGCAACGTGGGCGCCGAGCGCGGTCGTTCGGATGCCAACAGCATCAATGCCAATGTCGGTCTGCGCTGGCAGTTCTAAGCGCCGGCCGCAACCCGCGGTGCAGCGGCAAGGCTGCGTGGCTGGCGTGCAAAATCGGTACGCGCTACGCCCGGGGTGCGGTTGCCGAGGCAGCCGACCCGCACCTGGCGGTGCAGTCGTTGCGATGGGCGTGCCTGCGCTGGTGTCGAAAAAAAGCCCCGGCAGTGCCGGGGCTTTCTGGTTTGCAGTGCATCAGAAGTTCCAGCCCCAGGTGACCTGGCCGCCGTATGCGGTCTGGCCATCGCCGTTGAGTCCTTGCAACGACAGCGCCATGCGGCTGTTGGGCGAGGTGATCAGGCTCACGCCCAGTTCGCCGACCACCGCGTTCTTCGCCAGCGTGACGCTCTGCACCGAGAACTGCGAACCGGTGCCGATGAAACCGGCCGACCGCTGCACGGCGCGGTCGCCGAATGCATGGCGCCACCCGACCGAGGCATACACCCCGGCGGCCGGACCCAACTGCCAGCGCCCGCGCAGACCCACCGTGCTGGTGGTGTACTCGTCCTTGGCACTGTCGACCAACAGCCCGGCAACCCCGCCACGCTCGTTGAAACCATCGGTCTTCAGATGCGTGTAGTCCGCCGCGACGAAGGGGCTGTACACCGCATTGCCGGTGCGCAGGTTCCATGCCGCTTCCATCGACACGGTGATGGCCTTCGCGTCGTAATCGCTGGTCAGCCGCTCTTCGAGCACATCGGGCAGCATCACCCGGCGGCTGCTGTCCACGCTGTAGTCCGCGTAGTCGACCGACGCCTGCAGAGCGAACGCGGACCAATCGGCCTGGCCGTAGATGCCGGCATGGGTGCCATCGATATCGGAACGATCGAGGGACTCGCGCGAGCGGGTTTCGATGTCCTGGTTACCGACCGCGATACCGACCACACTGCGCTCGCCGATGCGCCGCTCCGCACCAGCCATGATGCCGTTGTCCTCGCGTCGCACCGAGGCGGCGTTGGCATCGCCATCGACACGGTTGGGCAGGCTACGGCCGGTGATCCAGACCGTGGTGTCACCCACGCGCGCATCCTGAGTGTCGCCACGCAGGTGATTGCCGACCCCGCTCTGCAGGAAGCGGCTATCCAGCAAAGCGGTCGCCGTGCTGGCATGGCTTTCGCCCGACAACGAGGCAAACGCCGTGCTGATCGCCTGCGGGTCGTCGGGCAGACGCACCACCGCCTGGTAGACCGGGCTGGTGGTTGGCAAGCCATCCACGGCCGCTGCGGCAGCCTGCTGGTTCGGCGCGGTGACCGCATCGACCATGGCCTCGGTGTTGCGGCCGAACGACACCGACAGCGCGGTGGCGCTGGCGCTGACATTCGGTGAAACGAAGGCATAGTCGGAGACGACACTGCCGAACTGCCCGGTGAGCCCGCCAGTGGCGTTGATGACCGGAATCTCGGTAAACAACGGCAGATCCGTCGCACGCACCAGTTGCAGGGTGCTGCCCGGCGCCAGCGTGGCCGCACCGCCCACACTGATGGGTGTGACCGCACCGCCTGCGCCCGGCGTGACCTGCAAGGTGGACCCGCTGCCGAGCGTGGCATCGCCGCCGACGCTGATGGTGCCGACGCCGCCACCGATCGCCACGGTACCGCCCGAGCTCAGGCCACCGACGCTGCCGCTGCCGGTGAGCGTGCCGCCCGGGCCCACCGTGACCGGCCCGCCCAACGCGGCACCCGGATTGGCCGGATTGCCCACGCTCAGGGTGCCCGCAGCAACTGTGATCGGCCCGGTGAAGCCGCCGCTGTTTGCAGTGACCAGCAAGGTGCCCACGCCATCTTTGAGCAGGCTGCCGCTGCCCGACAAGATTCCCGCGTAGGTGCCATTACTGGCTTGCTGGAACACCAGCGCGCTGTTGTTGGCAATGTTGCCCTGCAGGCTGTCGGTATCGCCGATCAATGTACCGGCGTTGATCGTGGTGCCACCGAGATAGGCGTTGACACCATCCAGCGTCAACGCACCCGCGCCGTTCTTGATCACCGTACCGCTACCGGTGATGTTGCCGGCGAACGTGCCATCGCCGGCCTGGTCGAACACCAGTGTCGCGTTGTCGACGATATTGCCCTGCAGGCTGGTGGTGGTGCCGATCAGGCTGCCGCTGGCAATGGTGGTGCCACCGCTATAGGTATTGGGTGCCACCAGCGTCAACGCCCCCGCCCCCTGCTTGACTACGCTGCCCGTGCCGCTGACCGCGCCGGCGAACACACCATCGCTGGCCTGATCGAACACCAGCGTGGCGTTGTCCACGATGTTGCCCTGCAGGCTGGTGGTATTGCCGATCAAGCTGCCGGCGCTGATCACGGTGCCGCCGGTGTAGGTGTTGGGCCCGAGCAGTTGCAACGCGCCGGTGCCGGCCTTCTGCAATGAGCCGGTGCCGCTGAGCGTGCCGGCATACACGCCGGCGGTGTTCTGGTTGAACACCAGTGCCGCGTTGTTGGCGATATCGCCCTGCAGGCTGGTGGTGTCGCCGATCAAGGTGCCGGCCGTGATCGTGGTGCCGCCGGTGTACCCGTTTGCACCGTTGAGCAACAACGCGCCGGCGCCATCCTTGATCACGCTGCCGGTGCCGGTGATCGACCCGGTGAACACGCCATCGGCCAGCTGGTTGAATGCCAGCGTCGCGTTGTCGACGATGGCCCCCTGCAGGCTGGCGCTGTCGCCGACCAGCGTGCCGGCATTGACCGTCGTGCCACCGCTGTAGCTATTGCTGCCGTCCAGTGTCAGCGTGGAAACACCATTCTTGATCAATCCGCCGGTGCCGGTCACCGGACCGGTCAAGGTCAGATCGTTGCTGCCCGCAACCGCGACTGCACCTGTCAGCTCGACCGCGTTGGCGACTGTCAGTGCCTGATCGGTATCCAACGTGGTGCCGCTCGCGGCGGTCAACGTCCCGGTGCCCAGTGCTTGTGCATCGCCCAGCACCAAGCTGCCGCTGGCAAGCGCAGTGCCGCCGCTGTAGCTGCTGGCCTCGGCAAGCGTCAACGCCCCTGCCCCCTGCTTGACCACGCTGCCGGTGCCGCTGACTGCACCGGCGAAGACACCATCGCTGGCCTGGTCGAACACCAGCGTGGCGTTGTCGACGATGTTGCCCTGCAGGCTGGTGCTGTTGCCGATCAAGCTGCCGGCGCTGATCACGGTGCCGCCGGTGTAGGTGTTGGGCCCGAGCAGTTGCAGCGCGCCGGTGCCGGCCTTCTGCAATGAGCCGGTGCCGCTGAGCGTGCCGGTATAGACGCCGGCCGTGTTCTGGTTGAACACCAGTGCCGCGTTGTTAGCGATATCGCCCTGCAGGCTGGTGGTGTCGCCGATCAAGGTGCCGGCCGTGATCGTGGTGCCGCCGGTGTAGCCATTCGCACCGTTGAGCAACAACGCGCCGGCGCCATCCTTGATGACGCTGCCGGTGCCGGTGATCGAACCGGTGAACACGCCATCGGCCAGCTGGTTAAATGCCAGCGTCGCGTTATCGACGATGGCCCCCTGCAGGCTGGCGCTGTCGCCAACCAGCGTGCCGGCACTGACCGTGGTGCCACCGCTGTAGCCATTGCTGCCGTCCAGGGTCAGCGTGCCGGTGTTGGTCTTGATCAGCGCGCCGCTGCCACCGATATCGCCGGCAAGCGTGAGGTCTGCCGGGTTGTCGACGCGCAGCGCAGCGCCCAGGGTGAGCGCATTGCCCACGGTTGCGGCAACAGGGTTGGTCAGCACCGCATCGCCGACCACCGCCAACGTGCCGGTGCCCAGCGCGGTGTTGCTGCCGATCGACAAGGTGCCATCGCTCAGCACGGTCCCGCCGGTATAGCTGTTGTTGCCGCTGAGCGTGAGCGTGGACGCGCCGGCCTTGATCACGCCGCCGGCACCGCTGATCGCGCCGGTCAGGGCCAGATCGTTGCTGCCGAGCAGCGTCACCGCACCGTCGAGCACCACCGCGTTGCCCACGGCCAATGCCTGATCGGTATCGAGGCTGGTGCCGGCTGCTGCGGTCAAGGTGCCAGTTCCCAGTGCCTGCGCATCGCCCAGCACCAGCGTGCCGCCGCCGAGCGCGGTGCCGCCGGTGTAGGTATTGGCGGCGCCCAGCACCAGCGTGCCGGTATCGAGTTTCTGCAGCGTGCCCGTGCCGCCGATACCGACGTCGATGGTGCCGGTGACGCCGGGATCGACCCGGATGATGGTGGTGGCCGCATTGGCGCTCACTGCACCGGCGCCGGCATCGCTCAGCACATACCCGTCGCTGGCGAACTGCATGCCGGTGATGCCTTGTGTGCCCTGCACGCCCACGTTGCCGGCGGTACCGGCGAACACGGCAAAACTGTTCTGCCAGTTGCCGTTGCTCAGCCCATCGATCGAGGTCCAGTTGCTGGGGCCGGCCGCCCAGATGCCTGCGCCACCGTCGATGCTGCCATTGGCGATCGTCTGCGCACCGTCCCAGAACTGCACGTTGCTGCCGGGCGACACCAGCACCACGTTGACCTGCTGGGCCAGCGCGGTCTGCAGCGTCAGCTGGGCCGGGTCCACGCTGCCGGGCAGCGTGCCAACGCCCAGCCCGTTGTCGGTCAACCCACCGGTGTAGTCGATCAGGCGATACACGCCAGTGCCGAACCCGCCGATGTCGGTGATGTTGAGCGTGCCGTCCAGGGTGAGATCGCCATTGACCGCCAACACGCCGGTCTGGCTGGGGACGCCCAGGAACGCGTCGAGCGTGGCGTTGGGAGCCAGGCTCAGGCTGCCGGTGGTGAGCACTGCGCCACTGCTCACCACCAGGCGGCCGCCATCACTCACCGTGACCGCCGCATCGACCACACCGCTGCCGCTCAGGCTGCCCCCGCTGCCCACGGTCAGGCCGCCGGCACTGGCCAGCGTGCCATCCACATCCAGCGTGCCGGCGGTGACCTGGGTGGTGCCGCCGAGCGCGCTGGTGCCGGTGAGCTGCAAGGTGCCGGTGCCGACCTTGTCCAGATTGCCTGCATCGCTGAGGTTGCCGGCAAAAGTACTGCCGACGTTGTTGGCGCCAAGCTGCAGCGTCGTACCGCCCGACACCGCGACAGTGCCCTGCCCGGTCACCGCGCCCAAGGCCGTATCGCTGCCGAGCGACAGCCCGGCACCCGCGGCGATGTCCACGGCGCTGGTGTTGCCCAACGCGCCAGGGGCCGCAGTGGCGAGTACGCCGGCCTGCACCGAGACCGGGCCGGTGAACGTATTGACGCCGGACAGGGTCAGGGTGCCCAGCCCCGTCTTGGTCACGGCACCCGCGCCACTCAGCACCCCGGTCAATGCCAGATCGTCCGCGCTGGCAATGGTTAGATCCGCGCCCAGGTTGACGTTATTGCCCAATGCCAGCGCAATCGCATTGCTCAAGGTGGCATTGCCCAGCACCGACAGGCTGCCGACGCCCAGCGCGGTGTTGCTGCCCACCGCCAGGGTGCCTGCGTTCAACACGCTGCCGCCGACGTAGCTGTTGGCACCATCGAGCGTGAGCGTGGAAGCGCCGTTCTTGATCAGGCTGCCCGCACCGCTGATCGGGCCGGACAGGCTCAGGTCGTTGCTGCCGACCAGGGTGAGCGCACCCGTGAGCGCCACCGCATTGCCGAGCGCCAATGCCTGGTTGCTATCGAGGCTGGTGCCGGTTGCGGCGGTCAACGTGCTGCTGCCAAGTGCCTGCGCGTCGCCCAGCACCAGGGTGCCTCCGCTGAGTGCGGTGCCGCCGGAGTAGCTGTTGGCCGCATCGAGCACCAGCGTGCCGGTGTCGAATTTTTCCACGCCACCGCTGCCGGAGATCGCCACGTCGATGGTGGCGGTTGCACCTGGATCCACCCGAATCGCGGTCAGCGGGGCGGTCACCGCCAGCCCACCCGCGCCGGCGTCGGTCAACTGATAGCCATCGGTGACGAACTGCAGGCCGCCGATGTCCTGCGTGCCCGCCACGCCCACCGCGCCGGCGCTGCCGGCAAAGACCGCGAAATCGCCTTGCCAGGTGCTGTTGGCAGTGCCGTCCTGGGTGGTCCAGTTGGTCGCCGCCCCCCACGTGGCTGCACCGCCATCGACAGTGCCGTTGGCCGTGGTCTGCACCCCATCCCAGAACTGCACGATGCTGCCCGGCGCCGTCACCACCAGGTTCAGTTGCTGGCCGATGGCGGTCTGCAGCGCGAGCTGGCTGAGATCCACGCTGCCCGGAAACAGGCCGATCGCCAGGCCGTTGTTGGTGAGCAGGCCGGTGTAGTCGATCAGGCGGTACACGCCCGTGCCGAAGCCACCGAGGTCGCTGATGTTGAGCGTGCCGTCCAGGGTGAGGTCGCCGTTGACCGCGAGCAGCCGCGTAGTGCTCGGCGCTGCCAGTGCGACGTCCAAAAACGCACCCGGTGCCAGGGTCAGGCCACCCACGCTGAGCGAGGAGCCACTGCTCAATGCCAGCCGGCCGCCGTCGGCGATGGTCACGTTGCTGGCCACGCTGCCGGTGGTGCCGGTGCCGGTCAGGCTGCCGCCCAGCGCCACGTTCAACGCGCTGGTATCCAGGCTGCCGATCACATCCAGGGTGCCGCCGCTGACCTGGGTGGCACCACCAATCGCGCTGCTGCCGAGCAGGCGCACCGTGCCCGCGCCAACCTTGTCCAGACTGCCGCCGCCGCCCAGGCTGCCGGCAAAATCGCCGCTCCCCAACTGCAGCGTGGCGCCGGCATCGGTAGTGACGCTGCCGGCACCGCTGAGCGCGCTGATCAGGCCACCGGTGCTGAGATTCAGCACCGCCCCTGCAGCGACATCGACATTGCTGGCGTTGCCGAGCGATGCGGCCGTGCTGGCCACCAGCGTGCCGGCCTGGATCGCCAGCGGGCCGGTGTAGTTGTTGCTGCCATTCAAGGTCAGGGTGCCGGCGCCGGTCTTGATCAAGTCGCCGGGCCCGCTGATGGCGCCGCTGACCAGCATGTCCGCACCGTTGTCCACGGTGAGCGCTGCGCCAAGCGCGATGTCGTTGCCCAATGCCACTGCAATCGCATTGCTCAACGCCGCATTGCCGACGACCGACAGGCTGCCGGTGCCGAGTGCGTCGTTGGCGCCGACCGCGATGGTGCCGGCCGTCAACGTGGTGCCACCGCTATAGCTGTTGCTCGCGTTGAGCGACACCGTGGTGGCGCCATTCTTGATCAGGCTGCCGGTGCCGGTGATGGCACCGTTCAAGCCCAGATCGTTGCTGCCGACCAGCGTGAGCTGATCGTTCAACTGCAGCGTATTACCCAGCGTCAATGCGGCGGTGGCATCCAGTTCGGCAGCACCGCCGACCAGCAGCGTACCCACGCCCAAGGCAGTGTCGTTGCCGAGCACCAGACGCCCGGCATCGAGCGCAACACCGCCGCTGAAGGTATTGGCATTGGCCAGGGTCAGCGTGGCAGCGCCTTGCTTGTCGAGGCTGCCGATCCCGCTGACGACGCCATTGAGCGTGATGTCCTGCGTGCCTGGCAGCGTAAGGGCGCCATTCAAGGCAAGCGCATTGCCCAGTGTCACCGCCGTGCCGGCATCCAGCGTGGTGCCGTCCGCGGCGCTGAGCGTGCCCAGCCCCAGCGCGGTGTCGCTGCCGACTACCACTGCGCCGCCCTGCAGCTGCAGGCCGCCGGCCCAGGTATTGCTGCCGTTGAGGGTGAGCGTTTGCGCGCCGTTCTTGATCAGGCTGCCGGCGCCGTCGACCACGCCATCGAGCGTGAGGTCCTGGCCATCGATACCGACTTGACCGGTGAGGTTGACCGCGTTCTGCAAGGTCACTGCAGTGCTGGCAGTGAGCTGCGTGCCATCGGCAGCCGTGAGCGCGCCGGTGCCCAGTGCAGTATCGCTGCCGACCACCAGGGTGCCGGTGTCGAGCAGGGTACCGCCGGTGTAGAGATTGTTGCCGGTGAGCGTCAGTGCACCGGCACCCTGCTTGATCAGGCTGCCCGCGCCACTGACGATGCCGGTGACGCCAAGGTCGGTATTGCCGGTGAGCGAGAGCGCACCGTTCAGTGCGACGTCGTTGCCGATCGTGGTCGCGACGGTAGCCTGCAGCTGCGTGCCATCGGCAGCGGTCAGCACACCGGTGCCCAGTGCTGCGCCGTTGCCGAGCAACAAGGCGCCTGCATTGAGATCCACGCCACCGGCAAAGCTGTTGGGTCCAGTCAACGTCAAAGCAGCGGCGCCGTCCTTGATGACGCCACCCACGCCGCTGACCGCGCCGGTGAGGGCGAGATCCTGGCTGCCGCCGAGTTGCAGATCCGCTTCCAGCGCGACGTTATTGGCGAGCACGCGTGCGGCGGTGCTGTCGAGCAGCCCGCCGCCGACGGTCAGGGTGCCAAGCCCCAAGGCCGTGTCACTGCCCAGGACCAGGCTGCCTGCGCTCAGCCGCGTCCCCCCGGCATAGCTGTTGTTGCCGGCCAGGGTCAGGCTGGCGGGACCCAGCTTGTCCAGGCTGCCCACACCGGTGATGGCGCCACTGAGTGTGAGCGCGTTGCTGCCCCCCACATCGACCAGGCCCGCCAATGCAATGGCATTGGCCAGCGTGCTGACGGTTGCAGTGTCCAGGGTGGTGCCAGCCGCTGCGTTGAGCGCGCCGGCACCGAGCGCGGTGTCGCTGCCCACCGTCAACTTGCCCGCGCTGAGCGTGGTGCCGCCGCTGTACAGATTGTTGCCGCTCAGCGTGAGATCGCCGCTGCCGGATTTGACCAGGCTTCCGGTCCCGCTGACCGCGCCGCTCAGCGTCAGTGCCTGCGCCCCGCTGAGTGTCAACGCACCCGGGGTCAACGCGATCGCGTTGCTCAGCGAGGTGGCCGCCGTGTTTTGCAGGGCCGCATTGCCGGTGACGTTCAAGGCACCCGTGCCCAGTGCGGTGCCGCTGGCCACCTGCAAGGTGCCGGCATTGAGGTTGGTACCACCGGTATAGGTATTCAGGCCGCCCAGGGTCAGGGTGCCGGTGCCAAGCTTGGTCAACGCACCGGTGCCGCCGATGGCGCCGGTCAGATTCACGGCATTGCCGCTGCTGCCCACGCCCAAAGCGCCGGTGAGTGCAATCGTGTTGCCCAGGGTTGCCGCTGCGGTGGCATCCAGCTCGCCGCCGCTTGCGGTCAATGTGCCGGTGCCCAGTGCCGCGTTCGCGCCTACCACCAGGCGCCCGGTATTCAAGCTGGTGCCGCCGGTGTAGGCGTTGTTGCCGCTCAGCGTGAGGTCGCCCGCGCCGCTCTTGATCAGGCTGCCGCCACCGTTGATGGCACCGCTCAACGTCAGCGCCTGCGCGCCGGTCCAGTTCAACGGCCCGCCCAGGCTGATGCCGTTGGCCACCGTCAGTGGCGCACTGCTGCTGAGGTTGGACGCGCCAGTGACATTCAAGGCACCGGTGCCCAGTGCCGAAGCAGTACCCAGTTGCAAGGTGCCCGATGCCAGCGTGGTGCCGCCAGTGAAGGTGTTGGTACCGCCGAGCGCGAGCGTGCCGGTGCCGGTCTTGTTGATGCCACCGGCACCGGCAAGCGTGCCGGTCAACGTGAGCGCGTTGCCGCTGGCGCCCACGCCCAGTGTGTTGGTCAGTGCAAAATTGTTGGCCAGGGTCAGCGGAGTGCTGGTCTCCAGCTGTCCACCGGCGGCGGTCACCGTGCCCGCTCCGAGCGCGGTATTGGTTTCGATCAGCAGCGTCCCGGCACCCAGCGTCGTGCCCCCGGCGTAGGTGTTGTTGCCGCCAAGGGTGAGCGTGCCGGTGCCGATCTTGTTCAGTGCTCCGGCGCCACTGACGCCGCCGCCGAGCCGCAGGTTGCTGGCACCGCCGATGCCGATGACGTTGTTGAGCACGAACGCGTTCGGCAGGTTGACGGCCGCACTCGCAAGTACGCTGCCGGCAGATGCGTTGACGGTGCCTGTTCCCAACGCGCTGTTGGTGCCCACGGTCAGTGACCCGCCGAGCAGGTTGACGCCGCCGCTGAAGGTATTGGTGCCGGTCAGGCCTAGCGCACCGGTACCGGTCTTGGTCAGCGCACCGGTGCCGTTGATGGGGCTGGCCACGGTCAACGCATTGGCGCCCTGCAAGGTCAGGCCACCGGTGCCCAACGTGATACCGGTGGCCGGCGACAGGCTCAGGCCGGCGGCTGTTGCCTCCAGCGCACCGCCGTTGGCGCTGATGGCAGTCCCCAGCTGCGCGGGATTGGCGAACTGCAATACGCCGCCATTGAGCGCGCTGCTGCCGAAGTTGCTTGCGCCTCCCACCGACCAGGTGCCGCTGTTGACGCGCAGGCTGCCGAAATTGATGTACTGCGCCGTGCTGAGCGTTCCTACGCCGGTGCTGCCGCTGCCGGTTCCGCTGGCCGAATTCTGCAGGATCAGCGTATTGGTACCGCCTGCACCGCCATCCACCACACCGGTCTGCGCAAAGCTCAGCAAGCCGCCTGGTCCAAGCAATTCGAGCGCCAGCCCGCCGCCGCTGTTGACGCTGCCGCCGGTCACCGCAGTGAAGGTATTGGTGCTGCCTGCCCCCAACGACACGCTGCCGTTGATGGTGCCGGAATTGACGAAGCTGTTACCGGTGGCCGAGCTCTGGAAGCCCACGCGCCCGTTGATGGTGCCGGTGTTGACCGCATTGACGGTACCGCCGCCGCTGACCGCAATCACCGGCGTATCCGCACTCAGGACCGACAGGTTCAACAACGCACGGCTATCGATCAGGCCGGCGTTGTTGATCTGCACGACGCCATTGCTGGCCGAGGTGATGCCGAGCGCCATACCGTCGAGATTGAGCAGGTTGGCCCCAAGCACGCCGCCGGTGCCGTAGATCGCGCCGCCGGCGAGATTGTTGGCGGTCACCGCGGTGGAACTGGCATTGCCCATGGTGACGCCGGTGCTCAGCACCGACAACAGGCCAAGCACGGATGGATCGATCGTCCCGCTGTTGTTGAGGGTGGAATTGGTGCCGCTGAGCGCAACGGCGGTGCCGCCAAGCAAGCCGGCGGTCATTTGCGTGCCTGCCGCCACGTTGACGGTCAGGTTATTGGTGCCGCTTGTGAAGCTATTGCTGGTGATTGGCAGCCCGGTGCAGGTGACGGTTGCGCCCGCTGCAGGAACCGCAGGCGTGCATGCTCCCCAGGCCAGCATCGGTGCGGCCACTCCCACCGCCAGGACGACAAGGCTCGGCACACTGCGGCGGGTTGCCCCGGACTTGCGCCGCCGACGCACCAGTTCGTGCGTCACGACCCAATTGCCAATTGCTGCGTTCCAGACCAGCGCAAATGCACGATTCATTTTATTCCCCCTGTATCGCCGTGCAGAGACTCACGCACACATACACGCGCTCTCCAACAGCAGAAAGTTGATTTACTGTCGAGTCGGTTTAAAGCAATTAAAGCTGCGCCCGCTTTTATCGTCTTGCGGATGAGTGCGTTTAATACCACTCCCTGCGAACAATAGTGGGAGATTAATAAGAAAATCGCCATGCTTGAAACTGTGCTGAATATCACTAACCACAACACTGCCCACGACGCACGTCGAAATTGTCGATTGGTTTGCTCGTGCCCGCCAACGCTCTCCAGCCGCCTCATGCGACGGTCGCCGCACGTCTGCCTGGTTGTATCTCGCTAAAAAACAGGCATTTTCTCGCATACGGAGCGAACCATGCCTGGAAGAGTCCGAATACCTGACGGTGATTTGATGCGGCCACCGAGCTGCTGGCGAACCGGACCATTTGATTGACGATCGCGCACTTGATGCTGCGCTGCAGGAGCACTTTCCGGAATCGACTATCAAACTCTGCCGATGAATGAGCCCGCTTCCATCATTAAGACCACCGCCAACCGTCGACGCCGATCAGCGATTACGGTATTTGTGTGCAGGCGCTCCGCCGGTCCGGTTTATGGTCGTGCTCGATAGTGCGGACGGAGTTTATTGAAGCGAGCCGGATTGCTTCAACGGCGTGACACCGGATGATCGTCACCTGTCGATGACCTCGGTTTGTTTCTAGTAGCCATGCGGTGTGTGATGTTCAACACGGAATCTGACGACATGACGCTTGCTTTGGACCCCAAACGGCAGGAACAGCACTTCGACTGGTCAGGTGTGCCGATCGACCTGGGCGGCATGGAGCCGCTCGATCAGATCGCGCGCCTGCTCTGCCATGCACTGGTTGCGCCCGCGGCTGCATTGACCATCGTCGAAGGTGGTCGCGTGCGCGTGCTGGCGGCGCGCGGCATCAGTACCGAGCATGTCGAGCAAGCCATCGAACTGTGCCGGCATGCGTCTGCCGCGGCCAACGGGGTGAGGGAACTGATCGAACCTGCCGCACTTGCGCCGATCCAGTTGGGCGACGCTGCCTTTCCGGGCCTGCCGGCACGGTTTATCGCGTGCGTCCCGGTGGGTGCGCCGCAGACCGGCGTGTCCGGCACCTTGTGCGTGATCGACACGCGCGAGCGTCTCCTGGCCAGCCAGGAACACCAGCAGCTGTTGATGTTCGCCAACGTGGCAGCGGCGCAACTGGAGCTGCAGTTCGGTGCCGGGCGGCGCGAACCGCATAGCGGCTTGCTCAATGCACGCCAACTGCAGTCGGATCTGGATGCCCTCGCCTTCGGCAGCCACTGCGTGCCCACCATTGCCGCCTTCATCGAGGTCTACGACACCCAGGCGGCCAATGAAGCGCGTCAGGCGCTGGGCATGCAGCCACTGGAAGAACTGGTGCGCCACGCCAGCTATGTGCTGACGCGCGCATTGCGCGGCAAGGCCACCGTCTATCACGTGGCACCGATGCGTTTTGCGTTCTTCCTGTTGAATTCCGCGCCCGACGAGATGGAAGACCTGTTGCTCGATCTGCGCGACATGTTGCATGCACCGATGGATGCGGCCGGCATCCCGATGTCGTTGACCTTTCATGCCGGCGTGGTGCGCTTTGCACCGCAGCAGCCGGACACCAACGATGTCATGCGCAAGGGGTTGGTGGCGCTGGGCGATGCGATCAGCAACCACGCCATCGTGTGCTGGTACAGCGCCTCCCACGACGATGCGATCCAACGCTCGTACCGGCTGGCGCTGGACGCCGAAAAGGCCCTGGAAGCCGGTGATTTCCGCCTGGTCTTCCAGCCCCGGATCAATCTCGAGGACCTGTCGGTGACCGGCTTCGAGGCACTGCTGCGCTGGCGGCATGCCAGCCTGGGCCCGATCGGCCCGGACGAATTCATCCCGCTGTTCGAAAAGACCGCCCTGATGTGCACCGTCACCAACTGGGTGATCGAGCACGCGTTGGTGCAATTGGCCAGCTGGCGCGCGCAGGGGCTGGATTTTTCCATGTCGATCAATCTGTCCTCGCGCGATTTCGGCAACCTCAATCTTGCCGCAGACCTCATCCACCGCTGCCGGGAACTGGCCATTCCCACCCAGCGGATCGAGCTGGAAATCACCGAGGGCCGCTGGCTGCGCAGCAATGTGGAGGCGGTGCCGCGACTGCGCACCCTGCGCGACGCCGGCGTCAGTGTGGCCATCGACGACTTCGGCACCGGCTACAGCAACTTCGGTTACCTCACCGAGCTGCCGGTCAACGTCCTCAAGCTCGATCGCTCGTTGGTGACCGGCATCGCCACCAAGGCCGGCATGCAGATGCGCGCCGAGGCGGTGGTACGCCTGGCCAGTGCGCTGGGATATCGCACCGTGGCAGAAGGCATCGAACACGCCGACGAAATTGCACTGCTGCGCAGTTGGGGATGCGACGAAGCACAGGGGTATCTGCTGGCCCGGCCGATGGAGGCGGAGCTGGTCGCCGCGTATGTGGCAAACGCGGTGGCCGAGCAGCGCTTGCCGTGATGCGATCTGTTCGATGCGCGCCATGTGCGCGCATCCGCAGTGATCGATGCGCGCAATACCGCCCTCGCCTCTTGCAGTGAGACACGTGGCAACGCAGCGCGCATGCTGCGTTGCCACGCGGCGATCAACTCAGATCGTGCAGGTCCTTGCCCAGCGGCGGACCAAGCGTCCAGTCGGAAAAACGCACCTTCAGCCCGGCACGCTCCGGCGTGCAGCACATCGGCCCGACCTGATATGCCTCGGCAACGGGAAACGGGCAAAGCCTCACCAGCGGCCAGGTCTTTCCGTCGGCCGATACCTGCAGACGCAGGACGCCGTCGGCAACGGTGGCGCGGATCCAGAAATCCTTGGGGTCGCCTTCGTAGGGGCCGGTCGCCCAATCGGAGACCGGGTTGGTCAACACGCTGCTGAGCATCGCACGGCCATCGCTGAGCTCGATGCCCGCCTTGACCCAATGCTGCTCGTCCACGCGCACCATGATGCCGGCCTGATCGTAGAGCGACTCGTATTGCGCGCGCACCCGCAGCTGTGCAGTGAAGCGCGCCGCGGCGGTGAGGCCGAGAAAATGCCCGCTATCGCGGGTAAACCCGTAATGCGTCTTGCGCCAGAAATCGGTGGCCTTGTCGGTGACCACATCCAGTGTGCCGCCGTCGATCGCGACGGTGCGTGGCCGATTGAGCCAGCTGCCATCCTGCCACTGCGTGTGCTGTGCCATCGTGTTCTCCGTGTTGGGTTGCCTGGCAAGCACGCCACCGCTGATGGCCATTCCCATCGCGCCGCCCAGCAGGCGTCTGCGTGCACTGTCTATCGCATCGTGGGTCATCCAGTGTCTTCCATGCATTTGACGAACTGCATAGTCTAGCCGCGCAGTGGGTCAACGCGCATGCGCTTGCGTAGCGGTGCAGATGCTGACGTCGCCGTGCCGGCAGCTCCGATGCGCGCTGCCGGCCCGTGTGTCAGTGATGTGCGAGCGCGTAGTCCAACGCCGCGCAGATGGCCGCCACCTGCGCGGCATTGCACTGCGCAGGTGTCGCGCGTGGGCTGTCCGGATACACCTCGGTGGTGGTGCGATACCGTGCGCCGGTGACGCCTGCGCACAAACCCAGACGCCGCACCGGGTAATTGATGAGGCCATGCGCGACAACCGCTGCGCCGATGATCTGGCCGTTTGCATCGGCAGGTGCGATATGGGTGACCTCGGCGACGGCGGCAATGATTGCCTGCTGAAACTGCGGTTGCGGATCTTCGCTGTCGCCCACCAGGTAGAAGCCATCGGGAATGCTGCCAGGCACGAACTCGACGCCGTCACGTGCGGCCAGGGCCGGGCGAAATTCGCTTTCGTCGCTGTCGGTGGTTTCGTGCAGGTCGATATGCACCAGCGCCTGCCCGGCCACTGCGGCGACCAGCTGCATCAATGCCGCCGACTCGGCGGCCGGGCTGTCCGGGCGAAACGCACGATTGGGGTCGATGGCCTCGGCATTCCAGCGCTGGACCCGCTCGTAGCCCCACGGATTGACACAGGGCGCCACCAGCAGATTGAGCTTGCCTGCGTAGGCTGCGGCACGGTGCTGCAGGAATTGCAGCGCACCTTGCACGCCGCTGGTTTCGTAGCCATGCACGCCACCGGTCACCAGCGCCCAGGGCAACGCGGCGTCCCAGCCGGCGCTGCGCAGCGCAATCAGCGGATAGTGCTCGGACGCCGCCTGGATCGTTCCGTAAGGCACGCGCTCGAGGCTGGCATCCAGCGTATCGATCACCTGCACCACATCCGTCGCATGACTGCGCTGACGCCGCTGGCGTGCCCGCCATGCGGCGCGTTCTGCATCGCCCCAGGGTTGCCCTGCAATGCCGATCGGATACGCCATGCGGTCTGTCATTCCAGGTGCCGTCCATTGAAAAGACGGCCAGGGTAAGCGCTTCACGCTGGGTGGTCCATTCGGCGGCTGGCGCGATGCCCATGGCCCGCAAGGCCGAGTCCGGTTGCAGGCTGGCGCTGCTGAAAACTCTGCAGCGGATGCAAATCCTGCATTCGCTTGCGAAAACACAGCAGGCAATTGCGAAATATTTCCCTGCAATCGATAGCGTGCGCACGGCAATCAGTGAAAAAACTTCCGACACCCCGGTGATGCATTGCACATCAACATCTGCGTCACGTCTGGAACAACTCAAGCAAGGCGAAAGTCGTCGAACACGCTGCGCAGCTGCAATCGATTGTTCATGCCTTTCTGGTGGCCTGGCGGCCACGTCCGCAAAACGATGCAGGCCCCGCACGTCGCGTGCAGGGCCTGCGGTCCCGCTGCAGCAAGAACGGCGCGCCGGATGCGCGCCGCACTCTTGCCTAGACGGCCTCTTCCTGAGGTTTGGCCTGCTTGGAACGCCCCCCCTTGCTGCCGATCCGCGACATGTGATCGCGATCGCGGCTCACGGCCTGGCCGCCCTTGCGGCCCGCTTCGCGTGCTTCGTCGCTGGTGAATTCGTGCGCATTGCCACTGGCATGCGCTGCCTTGCCGCCACTGCTCGCCAACACGCGGCGCTTTTCAGGATCCAATGCGGCAAAACCGCGCCGGCTACGAGTACTGCTTTGTCCGTCTTCCACTGTGCCTCCTCTCGATGCGTCGATCACGCCACTGGTAGGGGGGGTAACGCAACTATCGTGCCAACACGCAAAGCCAGGCGAGACGGTGCAGGGCCGCACGTTGCAGGAAAAAACAGCTGCGCTCGCTGTGCAAATCTTGCACTACCGGTGATGGCTGGCCGACGCGTCGCAGGCCAGATGTAGATAGCGCTACCAGTGCCCCGGCGCGCGCGCCTCATCGCGCCGATGCTGCCCGACACCATCTCGGCATGCAGCATCGGCAGAGCATCGATGTCCTCGCTCGCCCAAGGAACCAGCGAGCCGGAATCAACGCCAGGGCGCGGCGACGTCAGGCCGGCAGCGCGGGAACGGTGCGCCCGGCAGCCAGCAATGCGGCCACATGCCGCGCGATGCTCAGGCAACAGGTCAGGCCTGGCGACTCGATGCCGAACAGGTTCACCAGACCGGCGATGCCGTGCATGGACGGACCATCGATGCGGAAGTCGACCGCCGCCTCGCCTGGTGCGCTGATCTTCGGGCGGACGCCGCAATAGCCGGGCTGCAACGCGCCGTCCGGCAGGCCAGGCCAGTAACGCCGGATCGCTGCGGCAAACCGCGCGGCATGGCCTGGCGCGCAGTGATAGTCGGGCTGCGCGACCCATTCCACGTCGGGGCCGAAGCGCGCACGCCCGTGCAGATCCAGCGTGAGATGCACACCCAGGCCACCGGGTTCGGGCATGGGGTAGATCAACTGCTGGAATGGCGAGCGCCCTGCCAGCGTGAAGTAACTGCCCTTGGCGAAATAGCCGCGCACCTGTGCATGCGCTGGCAAGCCATCGATCCGCGCGGCCAGCGGCGGTGCACCATGACCTGCCGCGTTCACCAGCCAGGCACAGGTCAGCCGCGCCGATGGCTGACCTGCGACGGTCACGCGCAGCCCTTGCGCAAGCGGCTCGACCTGGTCGACGTGTGCACGCAGCGCCACGGTGGCGCCATGCGCTTCGACATCGCCCTGCAACGCCAGCATCAGCGCATGGCTGTCGATGATGCCGGTGGTGGTGGACTCCAGCGCCGCGACGCAGCGCAGGGCCGGCTCGCGCGCCTGCATGTGTGCCGCGTCGAGCGGCAGCAACCCGTGCGCGCCGCTGGCAATGGCGCTACGGTGCAGCCGATCAAGCTGCTCGCGCTGGCCGTGGTCGCAGGCGATGATCAATTTGCCGCAGCGCCGATGCGGCACGTGGCGCTGCTGGCAGTACGCGTACAACAGTGCATTGCCGCTGATGCATAACTGCGCCTTCAACGAACCGGCCGGATAGTAGAGCCCGGCATGGATCACCTCGCTATTGCGTGCGCTGGTCCCGGTGCCGATGGCGGCTTCGGATTCCAGCACCAACACCTCGTGCCCCCGCATCGCCAGCTCGCGCGCAATTGCCAGCCCTACCACTCCGGCACCTATCACGATGCACTCGACGTCTTGCATGGCCGTTCTCACACGAGGGTCGATCAGTCTATCCGCCTACTGGAACGCACAGGGTTGTTGTGATCGTCATCACTTTTTTCTCACAAACCAACCCTATATTCGGCTCGACACATGACGTAAATCACGTTACTCGACGCTACAGACGTTTCCCGCATTTGCGGTGTGCATTCTTCCCCCCACCCGAGCGCGCGCTGTCGCGTCCGGTTCGAAGCTGCAATCACCGAAGGAGTTTGAATGGACGCAACGCGTTCGGTCCTGCTTGCCTCCAATTACGAGGCATGGCCAGAGGCCTTCAATGGGCAGGCGTATGCGTTGCTCAACGTGATCCGCAGCCTGGAACACGCGCAGTTGCTGTGTCCGCCCGCGGCTGAGTACACCCGTGGACGCGGCGTCAATCCCGGCGTGTCGTATCTGCTCAACGAACTCACACACCGTGGCGTCTCTGCGCTGCAACGGCTGAGCGGGCGGCCTGCGCTGTCCAACGCACAGCCCCGGGTGGTCGAACAGGACCATGACCTGTTCTTCTACGTGTGCCAGTTCCCCAGGGAATTGGGCACGCTGGCCCGCATCAAGGGATGGCGCGAGCGCTGCCGTACCCGCGTGGTGTATCTGCTGGAAACCTGGCCGGAATTGCTGGACTCGCAGAAGGCCGAGTTGAAACTGCTGGACCAGTTCGACCATGTCTTCGTGCTCAACGCCAGTTGCGTCGATGCGCTGCGCCGCTACACCAGCACCCCGGTGTCGTTTCTGGCCAGCGCCTGCGACACACTGCTGGCGACGCCACTGCCGCGGCCGCCACAGCGCTGCATCGATGTGGTCAGCATCGGCCGGCGCATGCCGCAGGTGCATGCGCACTTGCTGGCACATGCACAGGCCAATCCCGATTTCTTCTATCTGCACGATGTGCTGCGCGGCGGCGCGGTGCAGGACTGGGCGGCACATCGGCTGCAGTCGGCCGCCATGATCAAGCGCGCCAAGTTCTTCATGGCGCACGACTTCGTGGTCGACACCCAGGGATTCTTCAAGGGTGTGAAAAAACAGGCGCTGGCAACACGCTATTTCGAAGGTGCCGCCGGCGGCGCGGTGATCCTCGGCTCCGCGCAGGCATGTCCGGAATTTGCCCAGTACTTCGATTGGGAAGACGCCGTGATCGAGCTGCCGGCCGATGGCGCGGAGATCGGCCCGTTCCTGCGCGATCTGGAGCAGCAGACCGAGCGCCTGGAGCGTGCCCGTCTGCACAACGCCGTGCAGTGCCTGCGACGGCACGACTGGGCACACCGGTGGGCGCAGATCCTGCAGACGCTGCAGTTGCCGCCCCCACCGCTGATGGCCGAGCGCCTTGCCATGCTCGACAACCTGGCCACGATGGCCGAACAGGCGGCCTGCCCGCCGGCGATCGCGCTGAGCATGACCGCCTAGCGCCTTATCGCACTGCGCCGCGACCAGCGGCGCCTCAGTTCAAGGATCAGCAATGAAAGCAGTCATTCTGGCAGGCGGCCTGGGAACGCGTATTTCCGAGGAAACCGCCATCCGCCCCAAGCCGATGGTGGAGATCGGCGGCAAGCCGATCCTCTGGCACATCATGAAGATCTACGCGCACCACGGCATCCAGGATTTCATCGTCTGCCTGGGCTACCGCGGTGAGGTGATCAAGGATTTCTTCATGAATTACCACATGCGCGAATCCGACGTCACCTGCGACCTCGGCAGCAACACCACCACCTTGCACAACACCCGCGCCGAGCCCTGGCGTGTGACGCTGGTCGATACCGGCGCACAGACCATGACCGGCGGCCGGTTGCGCCGCGTGCGCGAACATCTGCGCGAGGAGGCCGCGTTCTGCATGACCTATGGCGATGGCGTGGCCGATGTGGACATCACTGCCGCCATCGCGCTGCACCAGCGCGAAGGCCGCATGGCCACGGTCACCGCCGTGCAACCGCCCGGCCGCTTTGGCGCCCTGCGGGTGGAAGGCGAGCAGGTCACCGGATTCCGCGAGAAGCCGCTGGATGGCGATGGCCTGATCAACGGCGGTTTCTTCGTGCTCGATCCGCGCGTGATCGATGTGATCGAGGGCGATGCCACCGTGTGGGAGAACAGCCCGCTGGAAACGCTGGTCGATCGCGACGAGCTGAGCGTGTATCGCCACGACGGCTTCTGGCAGCCGATGGACACGCTACGCGACCGCAATCATCTCGAAACCCTCTGGTCGTCCAATCGCGCGCCCTGGCGCGTGTGGGAGTAACAACATGCGTATTCTGATCACCGGCAACATGGGCTACATCGGCCCGGTCGTGGCCGCGCATTTGCGTCAGCGCTATCCGCAGGCCTGGTTGGTCGGGCTGGATCGCGGCTGGTTCGCGCACTGCCTGTCCGACCCACGCCGCCTGCCGGAAGTGGTGCTGGACCAGCAATGGTTCGGCGACGTGCGCGATCTCACCGCGCAGCAGCTGCAGGGCTTCGACGCGGTGGTGCACCTGGCGGCGATCTCCAACGATGCGATGGGCAAGCGTTTCGAGCTGGTCACCGATGCAATCAACTGCCGCGCCAGCGTGGCGGTGGCGCAGGCGGCCGCGCAGGCCGGCGTGGGGCACTTCGTGTTCGCCTCCAGCTGCAGCGTGTATGGCGCCGCCGCCGATGGCACGCCACGTTCGGAAACCAGCGCCATCGCACCGCTAACGGCGTATGCGCATTCCAAGATCGATACCGAGCGCGCGCTCGCACAGCTGGACACCGACATGGTGATCACCTGCCTGCGCTTTGCCACCGCCTGCGGTGCCTCGCCGCGTCTGCGGCTGGATCTGGTGCTCAACGATTTCGTCGCCAGCGCGGTGGCCAACGGCACCGTGGAGGTGTTGTCCGATGGCTCGCCCTGGCGGCCGTTGATCCATGTGCGCGACATGGCGCGCGCCATCGACTGGGCAGTGAGCCGTACGCCCGCGGCCGGCGGGCAGTTCCTGTTCGTCAATGCCGGTTCGGAGCGCTGGAACGTGCAGATCCGCGATCTGGCCCATGCAGTCGGCGTGGCGATTCCCAGTGCGCACGTTGCAATCTCCACCAGCGCGCCGACCGACAACCGCTCCTATCGCGTGGACTTCTCCCTGTTCGAACGCCTGGCGCCGGAACATCAGCCGCAGGAAACCCTGCGCTCCACCATCACCGAGCTGCGCGACGACCTGCAGCGCACCGGGTTCAATGATGGCGACTTCCGCCAGCGCTCGGACTTCATTCGTCTGCGCATCCTGCAGCAGCTGGTCGACACAGGCGCCCTGGCAGCGGATCTGAGGGTGGCTGCATGATCTTCCACCCCACCCCGCTGGCAGGCGCGTTCGTGATCGAGCCGCAGCAGCGTGGCGATGAACGCGGCTGGTTCGCACGCGTGTTCTGCACCCAGGAGATGGCGCAGGCCGGCCTGGTCGATCAGTTCGTGCAGGTCAACAACTCGTTCAATGCGCAGGCCGGCACCTTGCGCGGCATGCATTACCAACTGCCTCCGGCCGCCGAGGTCAAGATCGTGCGCTGCATCCGTGGTGCGCTATGGGATGCGATCGTGGATCTGCGCCCGGATTCGCCCACCTACCTGCAGTGGTACGGCACTGAATTGACTGCCGACAATCGCCTGGCCCTCTACGTGCCGCGCGGCTTTGCGCATGGCTTCATCACCCAGCAGCCGCAGACCGAGGCGTTGTATTTCGCCAGTGCGATGTACACGCCGCAGGCCGAGCGTGGCTTGCGCTGGAACGATCCGCGCCTGGGCGTGCAGTGGCCGCTCGAACCAGAGCTGGTGTCCGACAAGGATGCTGCCTGGCCGGACTTCAACGAACACCAACACGGCATCCCCACCCTTTCCGGACTCACCCAGCGGGAGCGCGCATGAACATCGATCGTCTATTGCAGGCCCGTGCTGTCGAAGGCCGCCCATTGCGTGTCGGCCTGTACGGCGCCGGCTTCATGGCACGCGGCATCGTCAACCAGATCGCGCACTCGGTGCCGGGCATGCGGGTGTCGGCGATCTGCAACCGCAGCGTGGACAAGACACTGGAGGCCTACCGCCAGGCCGGCCAACACGCGCGCGTGGTGGATGGCGCCGGCGAGTTGAAGCGCCAGATCGCTGCCGGCATTCCTGCGGTGACCGACGACCCCGCACTGCTCTACGAATGCGATGGGCTGGATTGCCTGATCGATGCCACCGGGGCCATCGACTACGGCGCGCGCATCAGCCTGGGCGCCATCGCCCATGGCCGCCACATGGTCACGATGAATGCCGAACTCGACGGCACCGTCGGCCCGCTGCTCAAACGCAAGGCCGACGCGGCCGGGGTGATCTTCAGCGCCTGCGATGGCGACCAGCCCGGCGTGCAGATGAACCTGTACCGGTTCGTACGCTCGATCGGTCTGACGCCGCTGCTGTGCGGCAACATCAAGGGCCTGCAGGACCCGTATCGCACACCGGCCACACAGGCCGGTTTCGCCGCGAAATGGGGCCAGGACCCGCATATGGTCACCAGTTTTGCCGACGGCACCAAGATCAGCTTCGAGCAGGCGATCGTGGCCAATGGCAC
This sequence comes from Xanthomonas sp. CPBF 426, assembly GCF_903989465.1. Classification (NCBI taxonomy): domain Bacteria; kingdom Pseudomonadati; phylum Pseudomonadota; class Gammaproteobacteria; order Lysobacterales; family Lysobacteraceae; genus Xanthomonas; species Xanthomonas sp. CPBF 426. The sequence goes on along the minus strand of NZ_LR861805.1, from coordinate 2,424,870 downwards.
CGGCATGTCGATCCTGCAACGCGGCATGACCGGCCATGAGCATCGCGCACATGTCGACGAACTGACCCGGCGCTACGACATCGAGGCCCTGCGTGCGGTCGGCGGGGCGGTGGATTACGTGGTCGGCGCCCTGCCCTCGCCCGGCGTGTTCGTGCTGGCCAGCCACGACGATGCCAGGCAGCAGCATTACCTCAATCTCTACAAGCTCGGCGAAGGTCCGCTGTACAGCTTCTACACGCCGTACCACCTGTGCCACTTCGAGGTGCCGCTGTCGGTGGCGCGGGTGGTGCTGCTGGGCGATGCAGTGCTGCAACCCCTGGGCGCGCCGTTGGTGGAAGTGATTGCCACCGCCAAGCGCGACCTGGCCATCGGCGAAACCATCGACGGGCTCGGCGGCTACATGAGCTACGGCCAGTGCGAGCGCGCCGACGTCACCGCAAACGCAAGGCTGCTGCCGATGGGCGTGGCCGAAGGCTGTGTGCTCCGCCATGCGGTGCCCAAGGACCAGGTGCTGACCTACGACGACGTGCAGTTGCCGGCCAATCGCCTGATCGATCGCCTGCGTGCCGAGCAGGCCAGCGTCTTCGCCGACGCTGCGGAACTGGCTGCCTGAGCGCGCAGACAGCGGACTGCGGCCGCGTGCCGATGCCGCAGCCGACGGCCGTGCTGCCTGCCCGTCCCACCATCGGCGTGCTGCAGGCCGGGCGTGCGCTGGCCGCCACGATGGTGGTGCTCAGCCACAGCGTGCTGCCCACCACGCACCTGGTGCAGCCGTTACCGGCATGGCTGGCCGCGGCGCTGGCGCACGGCTACCTGGGCGTGGATTTCTTCTTCGTGCTGTCGGGCTTCATCATCTACTACGTCAACCATGCCGGTGCGGGCACGCCGGGCTGGAGCCGCGATTACGCCGGCAGCCGTCTCAGCCGCATCTATCTGCCGTACTGGCCGGTGGGGATCGCGCTGGCGCTGGCCTATACGTTGCGGCCCAGCCTGGATGATGGCGACACCGGCTGGTCATGGCTTGCCACGCTAACCCTGCTGCCGGTCGGCGGGCAGTCCGCATTGGGCGTGGCGTGGACGCTGGGTTACGAGCTGATGTTCTACGCACTGGCGTGGCTGTTCTTCCGCAGCGGGCATCCGCTGCGCTGCGCGCTGCTCTGGGCGGGCCTGACGCTGCTGCATGCCGCCGTTGGCGCGCCGTTCGCGCAGCCGGTGGAGCTGTCCTGGCGGGCGTTGCTGCTGCATCCCATCACGCTGGAATTCGTGTTCGGCATGCTGGCGGCACGCGCGGTCTTGAGCGCTGCACCGTGGATGGTGTGGGTCAGCCATGCAGTTGCGGTGGTCGCGTCCGCGTGCTTCGTGCTCGATGGCATGCAACGCGTGCATTCGCCGCTGTTCGGCCTGGCGATCGCCGGCGCAGTGGTCGGCCTGGTGCGCGCGGAGTGGCGTGGCTGGCTACGTATCGGCCCGGTGCTGCTGTTGCTCGGCAATGCGTCGTATGCGATCTACCTGGTGCACATGCCGCTGATGTCGCTGGTGGCACGCACCACGCGGCGGATGGGGCCGCTGGCCACCTGGCCGGTGAACCTGCTGCTCAGCGTGGGCGCCGCACTGCTGCTCGGCGTGCTCTATCACCTGTGCTACGAGCGCATCGCGTTGCGGCATGCGCGCCGCCTTCTGCGTTGAAGCGTCACGATGCCGCCGCGCGTGGATTGGCGCGCGCGGCGGTCCGCAGGTCGCGCTCAGCCCACCGCCTGCTCCAGCACCATGCCGGCGCGATCGTCGCACTGCGCTGCCGCCTCGGATAAGGCAGCGCCCACCAGCAGCAGGGTCGGCAAGCCGGGCAGCATTGCCGCAGCGGTAATCCCCAGCTCGCCCAGCGTGGTGAGCCGGCGTTGCTGCTCGGGCCGGGTGACGGCCTGCACGATGGCCGCCGGCGTGCTGGCCGGCAGATGCACCAGCAAGGCGCTGGCCAAGGCCTCGGCACGCCGCAGGCCCATGTAGATGCCCAGCGTCGTGCCGCTGGCGGCCAGTGCGCCCCAGTTCGGTTCGCCGTGATCGTGCGTATGCGCGGTGACGAAGGTGATGCCATGGCAATGGCTGCGATGGGTCAGCGACACCTCCAGCGCGGATGCCGCGGCGAATGCGGCACTGACGCCGTTGATGATCTGCACGCCCACTCCGGCGCGGCGCAGGAAGCTGATCTCCTCGCCGGCGCGCCCGAACAGCAGCGCATCGCCGCCTTTGACGCGCACCACGCGCAGGCCCTGCAAGGCGTAGCGCCGCATCAGCCGGCAGATGAAATCCTGCGGCGTCGAGCGGCAACCACCACGCTTGCCGACCCGGATCACCCGCGCCTGTGGCGCGAGGTCGACGATCTGCGGGTTGGCCAGATCGTCCAGCAACACCACTTGCGCGGCCGCCAGCGCCTTGACCGCCTTGACGGTGAGCAGGTCCAGATCGCCGGGGCCGGCGGACAACAACACCACATCACGTACGCAGGAAGGAAGGACTGACATGAGAAGGTCTCGCAGGATGTGAGGTCAGGAAGGCCGCTCAGGCGTGCCGTGGTTGCCGGCACAGCCGGGTGAGTTGCGGGACACAGGAGCCGCAGACCGTGCCGCAGCCAAGGCGTTGCTTGAGCTGGGGCAGATCGGCACCGTCGTCGATGGCGGCATGGATCGCAGCAGTCGAGACCTGCATGCAGCTGCAGACGATCGGGTCGCTGGGCGCGCCCTGCGTCTGCGCAAACACCGCCAGCCGCGGACCAGGCCACGGCAGGCCTGCCAATGCGGTGCGCAGTAATGCCTGGTTTGCCTCGCTGGGCTGCGCCGCGGTGAGCAGCAGGCCGTCGATATGGCTGTAGCCATCCTGCATGCGCCAGCCCACGCGACGCATCAGCCCGCGGCGCAGGTCGCGGTACTCCAGCACGTCGGCGCCGGCCGGCAGCTGCAGTGCCGCAATCAGACGGTCGAGCCAGCCGGCATCCGGGGCGCGCTCGCAGGCCGCATGCAAAACCGCCCAGTGCCCGCCGGCCCCGGCCAGCGGCTCGGCATGCAGCCGCAGCGATGCATAGCCGCAATCGCGCAACAGCGGCTGCAGCGCCCGTTGCAGGGCCAGCGCATCGCCGCGCCGCGCCGCCAGCAGATGCCAGCCGAACACCGCCTTCTCCACCCGCACCGCCGCATGCTTGAGCTCGGGCTGCTGCGAGCGCGCGTCCACCGCCGGGCTGCTGACTTCGTTGATGCCGCCGCTGGACAGGTGCTGCCCGCTCCAATGCATCGCAGCGAACACGGTGCCCGAGCGCAGCTCGTCGGAGAGTTCCAGCGGCAGCACCAGCGCACCGCGCTTGCTGGCGATCTGCACCAGCTCGCCAGCGACCAGGCCGCGTCGCGTCGCATCGTCCGGATGCATGCGCAAGGCCGGTTCGGGGCTATGCGCAAACGCTGCCGGCACGCGTCCGCTGCGCGACATGCCATGCCATTGGTCGCGCAGCCGTCCGGTCAGCAGCCGCATCGGGAAACGTGCCGAGGTCGGCTCGGCCACCTTGCGATACGGCGTGGCGTGGAAGCGCGCGCGCCCGTTGCCGGTGGCGAACACGCCGTCGGTATAGCGCCGTGCCTGCCCGTGTGCGGCGCCGGCAGGGAATGGCCACTGCTGCGGCCCGCCATCCAGCATCGGGTAGTCCAGCCCGCCGATATCCAGGTCACGGCCCACCGTCAACGCGCGATGCTCGTCGAAGATCTGCGCGGCGCTGTCGAACCCGAACAGGCCTGTGCCGCTCGCTGGTGCAAGACGCGCCTCGAGCCGGCGCGCCACTTCACTGCCGATCCACCAGTCCGCGCGCGCCTGGCCCGGCGCGTCCACCGCCTTGCGCACGCGGGTGATGCGACGCTCGGAGTTGGTCACGCTGCCGTCCTTCTCGCCCCAGCTGGTGGCCGGCAACAGCACGTCCGCATATGGCACGGTGTCGGTGCCGGAGAACGCGTCCTGCACGATCACCAGCTCGGCCTGTTCCAGTGCGGCGCGAATGCCATCCACCTCCGGCATCGAGTGCACGGGGTTGGTACACACGATCCACACCGCCTTCAGGCTGCCGGCACGCAGGCGCTCGAACAACTGCACGGCCGGTGTGCCGGCCGTGGCACTCAGCCGGCCGGCCGGCAGATGCCACAGGCGTTCCAGCTCCGCACGGTCCTCGGCATTGCCGATCTCGCGATGCGCCGCCAGCATCGTCGCCATGCCGCCGACCTCGCGCCCACCCATCGCATTGGGCTGGCCGGTCAGCGAAAACGGGCCCGCCCCCGGCTTGCCGATCTGCCCGGTCGCCAGATGCAGGTTGATCAGCGCCAGGTTCTTGTCGGTGCCCTGCGCGGACTGATTCAGGCCCATGCAGTACAGCGACAAGGCCGCCGGGCTGCGCCCGAACCACTCGGCCGCCTGCACCAGGTCCTCATGCGAGATTCCGCAGATCTCGGCGCTCATGCGCGGGGTGTATTCGCGCAGCAGGTGCTTGAGTGCGTCGAAGTCCTCGGTATGGGCCGCAACGAAACGCGCATCCACCAGACCCTCCCAGATCAGGTGATGCAGCATGCCGTTGAACAGCGCGACGTCGGTTCCGGGCTCGATCGCCAGGTGCAGGTCGGCCATGGCCGCGGTGTCGGTGCGACGCGGGTCGATCACGATCCAGCGAATCCCGGGATTGCGCGCGCGTGCATCTTCCAGGCGGCGAAACAGCACCGGATGCGCATACGCCATGTTGCTGCCGGCAAACAGCACGGTCTGCGCCAGCTCCAGATCCTCGTAGCAGGTCGGCGGGCCGTCGGCGCCCAGCGCGAGCTTGTAGGCGGTGACCGCGCTGGACATGCACAGGCGCGAATTGGTGTCGATGTTGTTGGTGCCGAGCAGGCCCTTGGCGAGCTTGTTGAAGACGTAATAGTCCTCGGTCAACAACTGGCCCGAGAGATAGAACGCCACCGCATCCGGGCCATGCTGCTCGATGATCGCCGCCAGCTTGCCGGTGACGTGGTCGAGCGCCTGATCCCAGCTCACTACCGCCCGCGGCGCCTGCCGATGACGACGCAGTTCGGGCGCGAGTACGCGCCCCTGGGTGCTGGCGACGGTCTGCGGCAAGGCCAGGCCCTTGCTGCACAAGCGGCCATGATTGGCCGGATGCAGCGGGTCGCCTTCGATCGCGACGATGCGTTCGCCAGTGGCATCGTGCTCGCTGTGGATCAGCACCCCGCACCCAACGCCGCAGTAGCAGCAGGTCGAACGCGTGATGCGGTGCAACGGCGCGGGCGTCTGCGGCAGCACCGCCCCACCGGTCAAGGGTCGCTGCTGGCCGTCGCTCATGCGGCCGGCTCGGCGACGACATCCGGCAGCGATACCGGCTGCAACACGATCCACACCGCCTCGGCCTCCACCTTGACCGGGTAACGCGGCGCGCAGCCCACATCCGGCGCGCAGGCCTGGCCGCTCTGCAAGGCAATCGCCCAGCCGTGCAACGGGCAGGTCACCGTTTCGCCGGCCACGATGCCCTGCGACAACGGCCCGCCCTTGTGCGGGCAGCGGTCGCGCAACGCAAACACCTGGTCGCTGGCGGTGCGGAACAAGGCGATCGGCGCAATGCCGTCGACTTCGAGCACGCGCGCGCCCAATGCAGGCAGGTCCTGCAGCGCGCACACGCGGATCCACGGGGTCTGCTGCATGTTCATTCCTCCACCGTCGCGGCCGGCGCGGCGATGCGCAGCGGTTGGTACTCCTGCCGACGTTCGCCGGCGATGCGCGCCTTCCACGGGTCGACCAGGCCTTCCAGCGAATACAGCAGGCGCTCGTACAAGGCACGCCGGTTGGCCGCGTCGTCCACCACCTGTGCGCGGATGTAATCCAGCCCCACCCGTGCGATGTAGTGCACGGTGCGATCCAGGTAATACGCCTGCTCGCGGTACAGCTGCAGGAACGCACCGGTGTATTCGCGCACGTCCTCGGCGGTGCTCACCTTGACCAGGAAGCGGGCGACCTCGGTCTTGATGCCGCCATTGCCACCGACATGGAGCTCCCACCCCGAGTCCACCGCGATGATGCCGACATCCTTGATGCCGGATTCGGCGCAGTTGCGCGGGCAACCGGACACCGCCAGCTTCACCTTGTGCGGGCTCCACATATTGGCCAGCATGGTTTCCAGGTCGATGCCCATCTGCGTGCTGTTCTGGGTACCGAAACGGCAGAACTCGCTGCCCACGCAGGTCTTCACCGTGCGGATCGACTTGCCGTAGGCGTGGCCGGAGGGCATGCCCAGATCGCGCCACACATCCACCAGGTCTTCCTTCCGGACCCCGAGCAGATCGATGCGCTGGCCACCGGTCACCTTGACCATCGGCACGGCGTACTTGTCGGCGACATCGGCAATGCGGCGCAGCTCGCCGGCATTGGTCACCCCGCCCTTCATCTGCGGAATCACCGAGAAGGTGCCGTCCTTCTGGATGTTGGCGTGCGCACGCTCGTTGATGAAGCGCGACTGCGGATCGTCGATGGCCTCGTGCGGCCAGCTCGACAACATGTAGTAGTTGATCGCCGGCCGGCAGGTCGCGCAACCATTGGGCGTGCGCCATTCCATGAAGGCGTAGGCCTGTGCATGGGTCAGCAACCTGTGCTCGCGAATGGCGCGACGCACCTCGCCATGGCTCAGATCGGTGCAGGCGCAGACGGCCTTGGTTTTCGGCGTTTCCTGGAAGTTGGAGCCCAGGCAGTTCATCAGGATCTGCTCGACCAGCCCCGTGCACGAGCCGCAGGAACTGGCCGCCTTGGTGTGCTTCTTCACCTCATCGACGGTGAACAGCCCCTGCTCGCTGATGGCTTTGACAATCGTGCCCTTGCACACGCCGTTGCAGCCGCAGACCTCGTCGCTGTCGGCCATCGCACTGGCGCGGTCCTGTCCGCCGGTGCCGGCATCGCCGAGTGCGCTCTCGCCGAAGATCAACTGGTCGCGCTGCGCCTGGATCGGCGTGCCGTCCTTGAGCAGCTTGAAGTACCAGCCGCCATCGCTGGTGTCGCCGTACAGGCAGGCGCCGACCAGCACATCGTCGCGGATCACCAGCTTCTTGTAGACCCCGCCGGCCGGATCGGACAGCACGATCTCCTCGCAGCCATCGCCGCCCATGAAATCGCCGGCCGAAAACAGGTCGATCCCGGTGACCTTGAGCTTGGTCGAGGCCACCGAACCGCGGTAGATGCCGATGCCGAACTGCGCCAGGTGATTCGCGCACACCTTGGCCTGCTCGAACAACGGTGCCACCAGGCCGTACGCAATGCCACGGTGGTTTGCGCACTCGCCCACTGCGTACACGCGCGGATCGAAGCTCTGCAGGCTGTCGTTGACCACGATGCCGCGCGAGCAATGGATGCCGGCGTCTTCGGACAGGCGGGTGTTCGGGCGGATGCCCGCTGCCATCACCACCAGATCGGCCGGGATCTCGCTGCCATCGGCGAACTTCACGCCAATCACCTCGCCCTGCGCATTGCCCAGCAAGGCACTGGTCGCGGTACTCAGCTTGAACTCCAGCCCGCGCGCGCGCAGTGCCTGCTGCAGCAGATTGCCGGCCACCGGGTCGAGCTGGCGCTCCAGCAACCACCCGGCCAGATGCACCACGGTCACGTCCATCCCGCGCAGCTTCAGGCCATTGGCCGCTTCCAGGCCGAGCAGGCCGCCACCGATCACCACCGCATGCTGCTTGCTGCGCGCGGTCTCGATCATCGTGCGCGTGTCCTGGATATCGCGGTAGCCGATCACACCGTTCAAATCGTTGCCGGGGATCGGCAACACGAACGGCACCGAACCGGTGGCGATCAACAAGCGATCGTAGTCGGCCTCGGTGCCATCGGCGGCGATCACGCGGCGACGCACCCGATCGATGCGCGTGACTTCCTTGTTCAAATGCAACTGGATGCCATTGTCCCGATACCACTGCAATGGATTGAGCACGATGTCGTCGAACTCCTGCTCGCCGGCCAGCACTGGCGACAGCAGGATGCGGTTGTAGTTGGGGTGCGGCTCGGCCCCGAACACGGTGATCTGGTACATGCCCGGCATCAGCTTGAGCAGTTCCTCCACAGTGCGGATGCCGGCCATGCCATTGCCGATGACGACGAGTCTGGGTTGCTTCATTGCCTGGTTTCCTGTCGACATGTCAGACCCGCGCCGCGCCGGCGCTGGACCATTCGCTACGCCACTGCGTCTTGACCCCGGCCAGCAACGCCCAACCACCGAGTGCGAACGCAGCGAACACCCACATGCCGATCGCGTAGCTGCCGGTGTGCTGCTTGAGCACGCCCAGGCCTGCAGCCAGCGCAAACCCGCCGATGCCGCCGGCCATGCCGATCAAGCCGGTCATCACGCCGATGTCCTGCGCAAACCGCTGCGGCACCAGCTGGAACACAGCGCCATTGCCGGCGCCCAGGCACAACAAGGTCAGCACGAACAAGGCCAGCGTCACCATCGCACCGCCCGCACCGACACCTGCGATGCCCACCAGCGCAGCCACCAGGAGATAGACGGTGAGCAAGGCGCGCGTGCCACCAACGCGGTCCGCAATCACGCCGCCCAACGGGCGCATCACCGACCCCGCCAGCACGCAGGCAGCGGTCGCCCAGCCGGCAGTGCGCGCATCGAAGCCGAACTGGTCGTGGAAGTAGCCCGGCAACGCGCTGGCAAACCCGGAGAAACCGCCAAAGGTCACCGAATAGAAAAACATGAAACGCCAGGCATCGCGGTTGCCCACCAGCACGCGGCCGTAGTCGGACCAGCGCTTGCGTGCGACCGGTGCAGGCGCCTCCTTCGCAATCAAGACAAAGACGATCAGCGTCAGCAGCAACGGGATGCATGCCAGTCCGAATACATTCTGGTAACCGAACGCCAACGCCAGCATCGGTGCGAACAACGCCGCCAATACGGTGCCGGAATTGCCCGCACCGGCAATGCCCATCGCCGTGCCCTGATGCTCGGGCGGATACCAGCGCGAGGCCAGCGGCAGCGCAACCGCGAACGAGGCGCCGGCAATGCCGAGCAACACGCCCAGCAGCAACACCTGCCCCATGCTGTGCACGCCGAACTGCCAGGCACCAAACAACGACGCGATCACCGCAAGCTGTGCGGCAACGCCCGCACGCTTGGCACCGATACGATCGGCCAGCATGCCCAGCGCGAGCCGCAGCACGGCGCCGCACAGGATCGGCACCGCCACCATCAGGGCGCGCTGCTGCGTATCCAGTCCCAGCGATTGCGCAATCGGCACCTGCAGCGGACCGAGCAGATACCACACCATGAAGCTCAGGTCGAAATACAGGAAGGATGCGAACAAGGTGGGCGTGTGCCCGGATCGCCAGAACGAGCGCTGCATAGAGACCTCTTCGAATGCGATGGCCAAAAAAAAACGGCGCCCCTCCGGTAAAACCGGAAGGACGCCGTTGTCCTGGATGCGTGCGGATCGCCGTTGATCCGCTGCATCGTGTGTGTGTTGTTGCAGGTACGCCGTTGCACCTGCACGTGAGTGCCAAGCAATCAACGTGCCAACTTGCGCACCCGGGCATCATGCCGCTGCAAGTCACTGGAAAATGGTGGCTTTCTTGCAATGCCTGCAGTTCGCCAACGATCTGTCGAGGAACGGATGCAGCGTGCGGTTCCCGGCTTTCGTGCGCCGATGCACCAATAGCGTGCGTCGGTTGGTGCGCGCCCTGCCCCATCGCACGGCTAAGAGCGCCGAATACATCTGGTGCACTACAAGGGCGCGGTGTCCTTATTAGATGCAGTCAAATGTTTAGGTCGAAGCTTGGCTAGTCGAGGGCGCGATGCCCTCGCCGCTTGCGGGACATGCCGTGAATCCATCCGTGGACGCTCGGTGGCGGCCTCCATGCCGCCACACGGTCCCGCAACCGGCGAGGGCACCGCACCAGGAAGTTGATCGGCTGCCCTTTCTTAGAGTCTTTATTCAACTTGCGCCGGGCAGATGAGAAGTTTGTGGGGTGCGTATCGAAGACCTGTCTGCCGCCCGGCCTGCGCTGGGAAGTCGATCTAACGCACTGTGATCCGAACAACGCACCTCATGCCCTGCTTGCAACCACACACCGACCATCTCCACAGGTCCTTGCCCGCTCACCGTCGCGGGACCTTGAGCGGCATGGATGCCGCGCCAGAGCCTACAGGGACGTACTTGCGGCGTGTCCTGCGAGGGTGGGCGGGCAAGGGCCCTGCAACCAAGCGGCAGACCACATGCCTCGCGCCGTTGCGGTTGCCGTTGCCGTTGCCGTTGTAATTTTTGCCGCTGCTTCCGCTTCTGCCCGATCCAATGCATCCAGCCAGTGCACTCCGGCTGGCTGGCCGCACGACCCTCTTGTCAGCCACGCTCAGCGCGAATCGAACAACCGATTGCTGCGGTGATCGCCCTCCGGCACGGCCACGCCGATGCGTGCGGCCGCGCGCCGATAATTGTCCAGTCGATGGATGTCGCGCAGCCGCGCGATGTCGTCTTCCTGGATGTCATGCCAACCCCAGCGTTGAAACTGGGTCAGGAACCACTCGCCGTCCGATAGCCATGGCATGTTGACCGCGCCATCGCGGTGAAAGGCCAGCGCCGTCCCATCGTTCGCAGATGCCTTCGCATCGGCATCGGCATCCAGGCAGGCCGCCAGATGCGCAGCCGACACGCCGATATGCTGCGGTTCGGCCAGCCACTGCGCACATTGCGCGCGATTTGCCGGGTCCGCATCCAGCCAGCGGCAGGCCTCCAGCACGCAAGCGGTCAGGCGTTCGGTCAACTCGGGTTGCAGCGCCGCGAATTCGCGCCGGCAGGCCAGCACTTTCTCCGGATGGCCGGCCCACAGCTCGCCACTGCGGATCACCCGTCGACCGCTGCCCTGCGCCTGCGCAACCGCCGCCCATGGCTCACCGGAGCAATAGCCATCGACCAGGCCACTGGCCAAGGCGTCCGGCATCTGCGGCGGCGGGATGCTGAGCACCTCCACTTCGCGCATCGGGTCCACGCCGCGTGCGGCCAGCCAGTAGTACAGCCACAACGCATGCGTGCCGGTGGGGAAGGTCTGCGCGAACACGGCGCGGCGACCCAGGCTGGCCAGCGCCTGTGGCAAGGTCTGCCCATCGGCCAAGGCCTGCGCGAGCGCAGGTGCCAGCGTGATCGCCTGGCCGTTGTGGTTGAGCGTCAGCAACAGCGCCATCGGGCACTGCGGCCCGGCAATGCCCAGGTCGATCGCATAGACCAGGCTGGCCAGGGTGTGCGCGGCATCGACCTCGCCCGCCAGCAGACGGTCACGTACGCCGGCCCAGGACGCCTGCCGTTGCAAGTGCAGCTGCAGCCCATGCACGTAATCCAGGCCCAGTCGTTGCGCCGCGACCAGGGGCGCGCAATCGATCAGCGGCATGTAGGCCACGCGCAGTACGGGGAGGTCGGCTTGGCTCATGTGGTCATCCCAGCAACTCGGCCATGGCCACGATGCGTCGCGCCACTTCGGCCAGTTTGACGCCCTGCTTCATCGCCTGCTGGCGCAGCGCCGCGTAGGCGTCGGCCTCGCTCAGGCCGCGTTTTTCCATCAACAGGCCCTTGGCGCGATCGATCAGCTTGCGGTCCTGCAGCGCCTGCTGCACATCGTCCAGGCGCTTGCGCATGCTGCTTTCCTGCGCAAACCGCGCAAGCGCCACCTGCACGATCGGCGCCAACCGCGCCGGCGCCAGACCATCGACCACATAGGCAGTGACACCAGCGCCGACGGCCGCATGGATCAAGGCATCGTCGCCATCGCCGGAAAACATCACCACCGGGCGCGGCGCGTGGGCATGCAGCATCGACAGTTGCTCCAGGGTGTCGCGCGAGGGCGAGTCGACATCGATCACCACCACGTCCGGCTGCTGACTCTGTACCGCATGCAGCAAGGCACCGACCGATGCCACATCGTCGAGCACCGTGTAGCCGGCGCGCGTCAATGCCTGACGCAGTTCGCCGATCGGCTTTTCGGTATCGTTGACCAGCAGGACACGCATTGGCGGCAGCGAGGCGTGGACGTGGCCTGATGGTGCCATGCAACATGCCGTCGATGCGAGCCATCCTTTCGGAGTACGTCTGATGCCGTTGTTCCCGTTGTTCGCAAACCTGCAGGCGCGCGCCGTGCTGGTCATCGGCGGTGGCGAGGTCGCCACGCGCAAGGTGCTGGCGCTGCTCAAGGCCGGTGCGCACATCCGCCTGTACGCGCATGCGCTCTCGCCCGAACTGGCAGAGCTGATGCAGGCCGGCCGTTTCGAACAGTTGGGCGGCCAGTTCGATCCGGCCTGGATCGATGACGTGTGGCTGGTGGTCGCCGCCACCGACGACGGCGCGTTGAATCAACGTGTCGCCGCTGCCGCCGGTGCGCGTCAGCGCCTGGTCAACGTGGTGGACGATGCGGAGCTGTCGACCTATCAGGTGCCGGCCATCGTGGACCGCGATCCGCTGGTCATCGCCATTTCCTCCGCCGGTGCCGCACCGATGCTGGCACGCCGCCTGCGCGAACGGCTCGAGCGCGAACTGGATATCTCGGTCGGTCGCTTCGCCGGCCTGTTTGCGCGTCACCGCGAGCGCATCCGCAGCCAGTTCCCCGACATGAACCGGCGCCGGCGCTGGTTCGACCGCGTCATCGACGGCAACGTGCCGCTGCTGCTGCAGGCCGGCAACGACGACGCGGCCGAAAGCGCCTTCATCGCCGCACTGGACGATGCCGGCGCGGTGCCGGCACGTGGCAGCGTGCAACTGGTCGGCACCGGCCCGGGCGATCCCGGCCTGCTCACCCTCAAGGCGCTGCGCGCGATGAATCTGGCCGACGTCCTGCTGATCGGCGACGACATCCCCGAGGCAGTGCTGGAACTTGCAAGGCGTGATGCCTCACGCCGCGGCTTGCCGCACGATGCCGCGGCACAGCACGATCTCTTGCTGGAACTGGCCACCGAAGGCCTGCACGTGGTCGCATTGCGCAGCGGCGCCGGTTACAGCGATACCGATGCTGCCGCAATCCAGGCCGCGCTGCAGGCGCGTGGCCTGGCGTGCGAGCGTGTGCCCGGCATTGCTGCGCGGCTTGAAGCCGACGCATGAGCGGTGTGCGCGTGTAGCCACCGCCTCAGGTTTTCGGAAAGCGCTTGCGCGCACTGTCGCGCACATCGATATCGAAGGTCACCTGCAACGCCGTCTGTTCGGCATGGCCAGCACCGGCGTCGAAGCTGAAGCGCAGTCCCTCGCGGCTGGGCAATTGCCGTGCATGGTCTTCCAGCGCATCGCGCGGCACCGACAACTGCCAATGGTCGGTGGCGCAGTTGCAGGCTGCATGACCACCGGTCAGGCTCACGCTGTGGCGCACCAGGCGCGCGCCCTGCCCGCTCGGCAAGCGGCTCAGGTTCTCGACCGTGCGCCCGGCAAGCAACTCGGCCAGTTCGGCTTCGTCGATGCGAAAGCGCAGCTGCTGACCTTCAATCTGGATTTTCATGCGTGAGCTGACTCCACTGCTCGGGCGTATTGCAATTGACGAACGAGGCGCGTTGGCTGGCGGTGACAGCCACGCGATGGCAATGCAATGCGGCCTGCAGGGCGCGCAGCGAGCGCGACGGCCCGGCGCCGGCCATCAGCGCAGCGAGTGCCTCACGCACAGCGGCATCCAAGTACAGCCGCATTGGCAACATCTGGTCTTCGAAGGCAACGCAGCGCCGATGTGGCGGGGCCAGCAGCCGCTCCAGCAATGCCCTGGACAGCAGTGGCATGTCGACCGGGACCACCACCAGCGTCACTGCATCGGCCAGCCGATCGATGACGCTGGCCAGGCCGCCCAGCGGCCCCAGGTCCGGCTGCACGTCGGCAATCCCGGCATAGCCCGGGCGATCGCCGCTGATCACCACATCGCGCGCGCCGGCATCACGCAGCAAGGCCTGCATGTGCTCCAGCAACGGACGGCCGTGCCACTGCAGCAGCGCCTTGTCCCGCCCCATCCGCGAGGACCGGCCACCGGCCAGCACCAGACCCGTCCAGGCAGGCGTGGCGCTCATGCCGCCCGCCCGCCGGCAACACAGCGCGCCACGTGCCGGCGCACGCTCATGGCACAAGCGCCGGTGCGGCCGGCTGCAGATGGCCCAGCCCGAACACCTGCGCCGTCGTCGCGGGCGCGGCGCCCGCGTCCTGCGGTTCCAGCACTGCCCACACATTGGCCTGCAGCAACGGCGCCACGCGGAACGACTCCTGCTGCGGCAGGATCTGCACGCAGAGCACGCCGGCAGCGCTGCAGCTCAAGCGTGCGCGCAGGTGCTGCCGCCAGAGTGGCCGTGCCTGCATCGGCGTCTCCAGCGAAACCTGCAAGCCGCGCTCGGCCGGCATGCCAAGCAAGCCGCGCAACGCCGGCTCGACAAAAAAACGCAGCCCGGCGGCGCTGGCCATTGGATTGCCCGGCAGGCCGACGTACAGCACGCCGTCCTCGAAGCGCGCCAGCAATACCGGCTTGCCCGGCCGCACCGCAACCTTGTGGAACAGCACCGCCGCGCCATGCCGTGCCAAGGCATCCGGCACGAAATCGTAGCGACCGCGCGACACCGCGCCCGTGCTCAGAATCACATCGGCGCCCGCATTGCGCGCCTGCGCAAGCGCCGGATCGAAGCCGGCAGCGTCATCGCCCACCTGTCCATGCCACACGACTTCGGCACCGGCTGCACGCAGCTGGCTGAGCAGATAGCTGCTGGTGCCATCGCGGATCTGACCAGGCTGCAGCGGCTGCGCCGGATCGCCGACCAGCTCGCGGCCGGTCGCAATCAGGGCCACACGCGGACGCCGCACCACCTGCACACGCGCACACCCGAGCGCGGCCAACAGCATCAGGTGGGCGGCGCGCAGCACGGTGCCGGCCGCGATCACGCGATCGTGCAAGGCCACATCTTCTCCGCGTCGCCGAATGTGCTGGCCGGCGCGAAGATCGGCGCGCAGACGGATGCGGCTGGGCCGTGGGCCATCATGCGCCAGCACGTCCACCTGCTCGATCGGCACCACTGCATCGGCACCCGCAGGCAAGCCGGCACCGGTCATGATTTCCCAAGCGTGGCCAACCGCGATGCCAACGGCATCTTCACCTGCGGCAACGCTGCCGCCGATGACGTGTTCGCTGCCGGCGGTTGCACCGCGGCCGGCAGTGAGCAACGCAAATCCATCCATCGCGCTGTTGTCGAACACCGGCAGCTCGGCCGGACTCGACAAGGCCTGCGCAAGCACCCGTCCCTCGGCATCGGCACTGTCCACCCACTCGCCGGCAAGCACGGCGATCTGCTGGTGGACAATCGCAAGTGCGTCGGCGTAGCTGATCATGAGCAAGGCACGGTCGAGCGATGGATGACCTGGCTAGGATACCGGCCCCCGGCGCGGCCGGTACAGGTATGGCGGTTGCGGCATCGCTGCCTCCTGCTGCACGCACAAGCCTGTCTGGCCGATGGCGCGCGTCGCTTGAAGCCGCTAGAACGCCATGCCCACATGGCACCTCGCACTATTGCACGCCGTTCCCCACGGTAGCCGTTCCGCATGCAACCCGTCGACCTTGTGGGCTGGCTCGCCAGTACCATCCTGATTGCCACCTTGATCCGCCAGATCTACAAGCAATGGCGCTCGGACGCAGCGCACGGCGTGTCGCGCTGGCTGTTCATCGGCCAGATCAGCGCCTCGGTGCTGTTCATCCTCTACAGCTACCTGGTCGGCAATGCAGTGTTTATCGTCAGCAACGTACTGATCCTGCTGACCGCCCTCACCGGGCATGTGCTGCACCGGATCAAGCAGCGTCGGATGGAGCGTCGCCATGCAAGCGGGACCGGCTAAGCCTGCCGCATTATTCAGCGCGTTTCTTCGCCCGCTTGCGCGGCTTGGCGGGTGCGGTTGACGTGCTGGTGGCGGGCGGCGTTGGCGTCTTCTTCGTCCTGGTCTTGGGCGCCGTCTTCGCGGTTGTCTTCGCGGTTGGCTTGCGCACCGCAGCTGCCTTCGCGACGGGCCGTCTACGCGGCTTGGACACAGCCTTGGCCTGCGGTGCCTGCCCGGCTACCACGTCCGGCACACGCACGCTGATCCATGTCGGCGCGTGATCGCTGGCTTTTTCCAATGCACG
Organism: Xanthomonas sp. CPBF 426; assembly: GCF_903989465.1. NCBI lineage: Bacteria > Pseudomonadati > Pseudomonadota > Gammaproteobacteria > Lysobacterales > Lysobacteraceae > Xanthomonas > Xanthomonas sp. CPBF 426. The sequence goes on along the minus strand of NZ_LR861805.1, from coordinate 2,408,715 downwards.
GACCCACTTGTCCACGCCGGCGTCCTGCAGTCTGGGCGCCAGGGTGCGATTGAGCAACAAGTGATCGATGCGCAAGCCGCGATCACGCGCAAAATGCTGGCGAAAATAGTCCCAGAAGGTATAGATCGGCGTCTGGCCGTGGACGGCAAGCAGACTGTCGGTCCAGCCCTGGTCGAGCAGGGCCCGGTACGCCTGGCGGCTCTCCGGCTGCAGCAATGCATCCTTGCGCCAGCCTTTGGGATCATAGATGTCGGCATCGGTCGGCACCACGTTGAAGTCGCCGATCAGTGCGACCGGGTGTGGCAGGTCCACCAGCGTCCTGGCATGCCGGATCAGGCGTTGAAACCATGCCAGCTTGTAGTCGAACTTCGGCCCGGGCTGCGGATTGCCGTTGGGTAGATACAGGCAGGCCACCACGACCCCGTGAATTGCCGCTTCGAGATAACGGCTCTGCGTATCGCCACGGTCCCATGGCAGCCCCCGACGGATTTCCACCGGATCGGCGCCACGCGCCAGCAATGCCACGCCATTCCACGACTTCTCGCCCTGCCAGATCACGCCGTACCCGGCATCACGGATCGCCTGTTCCGGAAAGGCATCCTGCGTGGCTTTCAGTTCCTGCAAGCCGACGATGTCCGGTTGCTCGCGCTGCAACCATTCCAGCAAGTGCGGCAGCCGGCTAGTGATGCCATTGACGTTGAAGGTCGCGATCTTGCGGGTGGTGGCGGGCATGGGCGAACGGCCAGATGAGCGTAATGGAACAGCATCGCCGGCCTGGCATTAAGCGGATGCTCAAGCGGAGTGAAGCTCCATCGCGTGCTGGCATAGGTGCCCACCTAGCAGACGATCAGCCTGTGTCGCCGGTCTTGACCGACACACTCGAAACCTCGACCGCCCGTTGCAGCGGCAACCGGGCGGTCAGTCACTTGCCGGCCATGTTCACAGGCTTCAGTGTCCAGCACCCTTGGTGCCGGCCTGCAGGGCCTTGGCTGTCGCCAGATGGTCGGCGACATGGCTACGCGTGGTCTGCAAATGCGTCAGCACCTGCGGCGTCTTGGCAGCGGGAATCAGATGCTTGTCCAAGGCTGACAATGCATCGGTGTGGTCCTTGACCATCGCCGTGACGTAGGCGGCCTCGAAGGCCTTGGCGTCGAGCTTCTGCAGCGTCGCCAGTTCGGTCTTGCCCTTGCTCATCTGCGCCTTGGCACTGGCAGCAGACACGTCCGGCGACCATTTGGCCAGCTTCTGATTGTTCTCGGTGTGCTCCTTGACCATCTGCATCGCATAGTCGCGCACGCCGCCTTGCACCTGCTTCTGCAACGCGAGATTGGCCGCGTTGATTTCGCTGGTATTGATGGCGCTCAAGGTGCCCAGCGCCTCGCGCTCCTTCGCGTTCGGCATGCTATTGGCCGCCTGTTGCTGGGGGGCGGCCGGCATGTCGGCCTGCGTTGCAGCCTGCGCATGCGCAGCGACGGTGACGCCCAAATACAGGGCCAGCGCTGCAAACATCGGGTGACGTGCTTTCATGAGAATCTCCACGCTAGAGGATGTGCCTCCATGCTGGCCCTCCCCGCGTGACCCGATCGTCGAACCGGTGTCGACGATCGGAGAAAGAACCTTGCTGCACCGCACCCCACTTCACCTCAAGTGAAGGTCACGAAGTTCTTCGGCGCCATTGGGTGCAGTGCAGTGCGGTGCGCCAATGGATCCCGTAGCGATCGCGTATGGCTCGGATCGTCGGACTGCTTGCAATCCTCGGCAGCCCGACACCCGCGTTGCGATCGAACGCAGGACGCACACGCGCCGCAGGCTCGAGTCTCCATCGGTTCCGCGTGGCGGTGTGACGCTGTGCCGGCAGCAATTGCATGCCGATACGGCGCCCGCCAGGCTGAACCGGCGCAGGCACCGCTGCGGGCAAGCCGGCGCTACAACTATGCCGCGCCGGCTTGCTGCCGGTCGATGCTGGAGATGCGCGGATCGGGCATAGGCCAACCTAGCTCACCGCAACGCCCACGCATCGAGGACCGCGGGCTCAGGCACCGGGATCCGCAGGTCCCAGCTGATTGGCCGCCAGGATGTCGTCGATCCGCTTGACGATTTGCGCCGCCTGCTCCTGCGAGCCCGCGGCAGCGGTGATCTTCTCTGCACGTGCGTGGAAGACATCCCAGAAGTCGTCCGGATGCTGGCGACGCATATCAGGCAATGCATCGGCAAGTTGTTTCAGTTGCGCGTCGATATCAGGTGTCATTGAGGGTCTCCTTGTACGACCACGCTACCGCCGTGCTGGTGAGCCTGATGCCAACATGGCAATCCCGTGCATCGCATGCCCTGCGTTTGCGCGACAATGGCGCCATGAGCAGCCACGACATCTCCCCTGCAAACGCCCGCCTGCGCGCCCTGCAAGGTGCCTTGCTGGTCGATATCCGGCAGCTGCACGAGCGTGCCGGCGGCCAGGCCGAAGGCGCGTTGGCCATTGCGCAACGCGATCTGGAAACCGCACCCGCACAGCACCTGTCGGAGCAGGCGCGCGAGATCGTGCTGATCTGCCAGAGTGGCAAGCGCTCGGCACACACGGCGGAGATCCTGCGCGCGCAGGGCTATACGCAGGTGTCTTCGGTGCTCGGTGGCACCACCGCATGGACGAGCGCCGGCCTCCCCCTGGTGCGCCCGACCCTGCCGCCCGACGAGCAGGATTTTCTCGAGCGGTATTCGCGCCATCTGCGCCTGCCGCAGGTCGGTCTTGAAGGACAGCAGCGCCTGGCGCGTTCGCGCGTGTTGCTCGTCGGTGCAGGCGGGCTCGGCTCGCCTGCGGCGTTCTATCTCGCCGCCGCCGGCGTCGGCCAGCTGCGGATCGTCGATGACGATGTCGTGGACCGCAGCAATCTGCAGCGCCAGATCCTGCATGTCGAGGACAGCGTCGGCATTGCCAAGGTCAGCTCGGCCGCGCAGCGCATTGCCGCGCTCAATCCACGCGTGCAGGTCCAAGCGCGGCAGGCGCGCGTGACTGCCGACAATGTCGACGCCTTGCTCGAGGACGTGGATGTCGTGGTCGACGGAGCCGATAATTTTCCTGCGCGTTATTTGCTCAACGACGCCTGCGTCAAACTCGGCAAGCCGCTGGTCTATGGTGCGGTACAGCAGTTCGAAGGACAACTGAGCGTGTTCGATGCCGGCCGCAAGCGCGGCCAGGCACCGTGCTATCGCTGCCTGTTTCCCGAGCCACCGCCAGCCGAATTCGCGCCCAGCTGCGCCGAAGCCGGCGTGCTGGGCGTACTGCCCGGCGTGATCGGACTGCTGCAGGCCACCGAGGCGATCAAGTTGCTGCTCGGTATCGGCGACACACTCACCGGACGCTTGCTCAGCTTCGATGCGCTGGCGATGCGGTTCCGCGAGATCCGCCTGCCGCCCGATCCGCAGTGCCCGGTCTGCGCACCTGGCGTCGCATTCGCCGGTTATGCCGATTACGCCGCGTTCTGCGGCAGCGCAATCGGCTGAGAGCGGCGACCGAACGGACACCGGCGGCGCTGGTTGCCGCCGATCCCCCGCGCGCCGGCTTGCTGGGTAGACAGGCGATGTCTTCCGCTGCGTGTCGTCGCTCCCTCAGCGTCGCCGACACCATGTGACGCACCGTCGGCGGATGCGTGCGAACGGCACGGAAGCAACGGCATGGACCAGAAACCGGGACACCTGCCGCATCGTGCAGCGGCCGCGCCCGCTGGCGTCAGGCACGGTATTTCCTGCTGGCGGCGCCTGGTTCACCAAGGGATCACAGCGCGTAGGGAATCACCCGCACGATCTCGCCCGCCTCGAAGCGCCGCGCCTGTTCTGGCAGTACGATCAGGGCATTGCTGTCGGCCGCGCCACGCAACAGATGCGATGCATCGCCGCGGTGCGGCAACGCGCTCAGACGTCCGTCTTCGCCGCACTCCAGGCGCCCGCGCAGGAACTCCAGGCGCTCGTGACGTTTTTCCCACGGGCTTGCCAGCGCCGCATGCCAGGACGGACGCGGCTCGCCACGTCCCTGCAGGCCATCCAGCAACGGCACGCCGTAGGCGATCAACGTCGCCAGCACCGAGACCGGGTTGCCCGGCAGGCCCAGCACCAGGCAGCGGCCGATCTGGCCCAGCACCGCCGGCATGCCCGGGCGCATGCGCACGCGCCAGAAGTGGATGCGGCCCAGTTCGCCGATCAGTTGCGGCAGATAATCCTTCTCTCCCGCCGAGACGCCGCCGCAGGTGATCACCACGTCGAAGGCCGCAGCCGCATCTTCCAGCATCGTGCGGATACGCTGTGGATCGTCGGGCAGGGTCGGCCAGGCGGTCGGCGCATAGCCCAGTGCGCGCAGCTGCGCCATCAGCATGTCGCGGTTGCTGTTGTAGATCTGTCCCGGCCCCAACGGCATGCCCGGCTCCACCAGCTCATCGCCGGTGGCCAGCACCGCAATGGTCGGCCGCGGCGCCACTGCAAGCCGCGACAGGCCCAGCGCAGCCGCCAGTCCAATCCGGGCAGGCGTCAACACCTGCCCGCTCTGTATCACCAGGTCGCCCGCGCGCACGTCGCTACCGGCCTGGCGTACCGCCGCACCCAAGGCAGGCACCGTGCGGAAGCGCACCACGCCATCGCGCTCCTGCGCATCTTCCTTCGGGATCACGGTATCGGCGCCATCGGGCAGCGGCGCACCGGTGGTGATGCGCAGGCACTGGCCCGCGCTCAGCGTGCCGGTCCAGCGCTCGCCGGCGAATTGTTCACCGACCAGTTGCAATGACGCATCGCCAGCAGCGACATCGGCATGCCGCAACGCAAAGCCATCCATCGCACTGTTGGCGAAGGGCGGCAATGCAAGCGGCGCGATCAGATCGGCAGCGCAGATGCGCCCATCGGCACGCGAGGTGGCGATGTTTTCGTCAGGCGGACGGCTGTTGGCTGCGACGGCCTGCAGGATCTGCAATGCCTGCGCGTAGGGAATGCGGGAGGGATAGTCGGTCATGGCACGCAGGATACCAGTGCGACACGACCGCCCGGAGCGCCCGGCACCGCGCGTGCAGGTGCCGCAAGCAGGTCAATGCCGCTACCCCGGGTGTGGTACGCGCCGCATCGCCATGGCAAGAAAGGGTCCGGCACTCACTTCACCTGACGATCGCGCGCCAGGCGTGGCTGGTGCCCTGCTTACTTGCCCTTGACGTGCTTCATCAACCGTCTTTTGCGCGCCACCTGCCGTTCGGTGAGCGTGTTCTTCTTGCCCTCGTACGGATTGGCGCCTTCGCGGAAGATGAAACGCACCGGCGTGCCGACCAGCTTGAAGCGCTTGCGGAAGAAGTTTTCCAGATAGCGCTTGTAGGACTCCGGCAGCACCTTCAGGCGCGTGCCATGCACGATGAAGGTCGGCGGATTTGCGCCACCCGGATGCACGTAACGCAGCTTGGAGACATGGCCTCGGATGCTTGGCGGCGGATTGGTCTCGTAGGCGATTTCCAGCGCCTGGTTGACTTCGCTGGTGCTGAACTCGTGCGTGGCCGACGCGTGTGCGCGATGGATCGCCTGGAACAACTCGCGCATGCCCGAGCCGTGCAGCGCGGAAATCCGCACCGCCTCGGCCCAGCTGACGAAGCCCAGCTTGCGCGCCAGCAGGTCTTCGGCCTGCGCACGCTGGTAGTCGCTCTGCCCGTCCCATTTGTTGATCGCCACCACCAGGGCACGACCGGCATCCAGGATCGCCCCCAGGATAGTCGCGTCCTGATCGGTGACGCCTTCGCCGGCATCGAGCATCAGCACCGCGACCTGGCACTGCTCGATCGCCTGCAGCGTCTTGAACGCGCTGAATTTCTCCACCGCCTCCTCGACCTTGCCACGGCGACGCAGGCCGGCCGTGTCGATCAAGCGGTACTGGCGCCCGTCGCGGTCCATGTCCACGGCGATCGAATCGCGCGTGGTGCCCGGCACTTCCGAGGCAATCATGCGTTCTTCGCCGAGCAGGCGATTGACCAGCGTCGACTTGCCCACGTTCGGGCGGCCGACAAAGGCGATGCGTACACGTGCCGGGTCGGTGTCCAGCAACTCGCCGGCACCTTCCTCGGGCAGGCGTGCGCCGACTTCCTCGAGCAGTTCGTCGATGCCCTGCCGATGCGCGGCAGACAGCGCCACCACGTCGGAGAAGCCGTAGCGCGCGAATTCCGAGCGCACGGTCTCCTCGTCGGTGCCGTCGATCTTGTTGATGACCAGCACGGTCGGCCGCGCCAGCTTGCGCAGCCAGGCCAGGATCTCGTCATCCAGCGAGGAGGCGCCTTCGCGGCCGTCGACCACGAACAGCACCAGGTCGGCTTCACCGGCCGCGGCACGTGCCTGGCGTGCGGTGGCGCCGGCCAGGCCTTCCTCGTCGCCGGCGATACCGCCGGTATCGACGACGATGAACGGGCGCTCCTCGTCGAGACGACACACCCCGTAGTTACGGTCGCGGGTGACGCCGGGCTGGTCGTGGACCAGCGCGTCACGGGTGCGCGTCAGCGCATTGAAGATGGTGGACTTGCCGACATTGGGCCGTCCGACCAGGGCGACCAGGGGCAGCATCGCGAAGTCCTTATTGTGCCAACCGGAAGGCGGTGATATCGCCATCGGTGTTTTGTACCAACAGAATGCCATCCACGACGATCGGCTGCGCCAGCAGCGTGTCGCGTCCAGCGCGAGCGCGCGCGGCCAGTGCACCATCGCTGAGCTTCAGCCAGTGCAGATAGCCTTTGTAATCGCCGACCACGGCGTAATCGCCCTGGATGGCCACACCGGTCAGGGAGCGACGTGCCAGCGCGGCCTGCGACCACATCGCCGCACCGCTGCTCTTGTCCAGGCCCCACACCGAGCCGGCGTTATCGGACACCACCACCACCGCGGACGACACGCCGACGCCACCGGCGCCGCCGTGATCGCGCGTCCACAGCGGACGACCGCTCGGGCCTTCCAGTGCGAGAGTCTCGTTCTTGAAGCTGGTCGCATACAGCGTGGTGCCGTCGAGCACCGGCGCGCCGTCCACATCGGACATGCGCTCCAGCTCGGTGCGGCCTTCCGGCACACCAATCGCCTGTTCCCACAACGGGCGGCCGTCCTGCAACGCCAGCGCGCTCAAGGTGCCGCTATCGTTACCGACGAACAGCACACCCGGGCCGGTCACGATCGGTGCATTGCCGCGCACCGACAGGGTCGGGCCTTCTTCGGCATGGAACCAGCGACGCTCGCCGGTGGCTGCGTCGAAGGCAGTGACGCGACCATCGTTGCTGCGCACCAACACCAGGTTCTGTGCAATGGCCGGTGCAGCGATGACTTCGTTCGGCACCTTGGCACGCCACTTTTCGGTGCCATCGGCCTGGTTCAGCGCAATCACGTCGCCAGACAGCGTGCCGATCACCACCAGGCCATCGCCGACGCCGGGGCCACCGGACAGGCGCTGCTTGAACTTGCGATCGTTGCGCTCTTCCTTCTTGGGCTTGTATTCCCACACGCGCTTGCCGGTCTGCAGGTCCAGTGCCTGCACGCCGCCGGTGATCGCCGAGGCGTACACCTTGCCATCGGCCACCGCCGGACGCTGACGCACGCCGATATGGCCTTCGCCCTTGCCCACGCCGGTGGACCAGATCTTGTCGACCTTGACCGACGGCTCGAACTTGACCAGCTCGGCAGGTTCCTGCGCCTTCTTGGCGGCAGCGTCCTTCCCGGCAAACCAGCCCTTGACGGTGCTGCAACCGGCCAGCGACACGCCCATCAGGGCGATCAATGCAATGCGCTTGTACATATCAACCTGCTTCATCAAATCGGCTCCGCCGGATCGGGCACCTTGCCGCCCACATCCATCAGCTTGGTTTCCAGCAAACGGCGCTGCGGCGAGGCCACGTCCACCGTGGTCAGGGCCTTGGCGTAGAGCGCACGCGCTTGATCCGGCTTGCCCTGCACCACCAGCGCATCGGCGCGGATCTCCAGGCTGGTGTGATCCTGCGCATCGGCCAGCAGCGTGATCGCTTCGTCCGGCTTGCCGCTTTCGGTCAGCACGCGCGCCAGGCGCTGCTGCACGATCTGCTTGAGCTCGCCTTCGGCGGGCACGTCGCGCAAGGTCTTGATCGCCTCGGCATGCTTGCCGGCATCCACCTGGGCCTTGGCCAGACGCAATGCAGCCAGCTCGGCGTAGATTCCACCCTTGCCGTCATCGAGCGCCACGATGTCCTTGGCCGCCTTGTCCAGGTCCTTGCCCTGGATGGACTTCACCACCGCCTCGTAACGGGTATTGGCTTCCACCGATTGAGTGGCGGTGTGCTTCTGCCACCACTGCCAGCCCAGGATCAGGGCCAGGCCCAGTACGACGCCGCCAATCAGCCCTGCGCCATTCTTTCTCAACCAGGAACGAACGCGTTCGCCTTGTTCGTGTTCGTCCAGCAGATCGTCGATCGCCATGCGTACTCTCGCTCCGTCATCCCGGAGGCGCGGAACATCAATAGGGAAAAATGAAAAACCGCAGTCCGCTTCACTCGGAAGCAGGTACCACGGAGCCGTCGGAGGATACCGCAAAACGGGCGACGTTAGCGCGCTGGAACGGTCTCACGTCGACGATACTGCCGCCCTGCTGAACCTCTACCGCCGACGCGTTGCCCAGCACGACCCGGCCCACCTGCCCGGGCGAATAACTGCGACGCTCGCCGGCACGCACCAGTGCTTTTTCGACCGCGCTGCCATCGGGCGCCAGAATCTGCACCCAGCTGTCGCCACTGAAGCTCAACGACAGACTGCCGCCAGTGGCGGACGCCGCTGCAGGCGTCTCGACCTCGGGCGTGGCGCGCGGCACTGGCGTCATCGAGGCGATGTACGGGGCCGGCTGCTCGCGCGGCGCGCCGGCCGGCTGTGTTGCAGCGTTGGCCGGGGTACCGGCCCTGGGCGTCTCGGGCATGCTGTCCAGCGACACCGTGCTGGGCACCGTGCCATCCAGGTGTGAGCGGGTCGCATACCACACCGGCACCGCGAACACGCCGGTGATCACCACATACATCGCCTTGCGCGCCGTGCTTTCCAGGATGCGCCGCGCCCGCGGCGTATGCGTATGACTGACCAGCTTGACCGGCTCGATCGGCGCAATGGTGGCCTGCTTCAGCAATGGCTCCAGGTCCACATGCAGCAGGCGCGCATAGCTGCGCAACTGACCACGCACAAAGACCGGCGCGCCCAGGCGCTGCCATTCTTCCTGCTCTAGCGAGCGCACCACATGCGCCGGCATGCGCAGCTTGCCAGCGACTTCGTCCACGCTCAGACCTGCCGCTTCGCGCGCGTCGCGCAAATGCTGTCCGCAGCCCTTTTCCTGCTCGAAAGGGTTCGGATTGGAATCACTGATCACAATGCATTGGCCCCGGAGTTGGCGGTCGCTGCGTCAGGAAATTCCCTGACCAACCGCTGTTGGTAACGGCTGGCAGCTACCTTGTCGCCCAGCCCTTGCTCAATCTGAATGGCGAGTTGTAACACGGAAGCGGTTGCCGGTGCAGCCGCAAGCCGTCGTTCGATAAAGGCGCGCGCTTCGAAATAATTGCGACGTGTCGCTTCCGAACGCGCCATCGACTCGAGTGCGTACGGATTGAGTGGATCCAGTTCCAGCGCTTTCCGCAAGTCACTGGCTGCACGTTCCGGCTGCCCGGCCTTGAGCGCGCAACCGCCTGCATTACCCAATGCAGAGGCGGGCGATGCGTAGTTTCTGTCGGTCAGGGCGCGATCGAACCAGAGCAAGGCTTCGGCCGGCGAGCCGTTCGCGCACAACCATGCGCCGTAATTGTTCAAGACATCGCCACGCTGGGGTGCAAGTTCCGCAGCCCGGCGGTAAGAGGCACCGGAGCCGGAAACATCGCCCTTGGCACCCTGAATCAGCGCGAGCAACCCAATGGCATCCACCGATTGGGGATCTTTCTTCAAGGCTGCACGGACCTGTTCCTCGGCAGCGGCATAGTCGCCTATCTGCAGCCGGTTATTGGCCAGACCGAGCTTTTCCTGCACCGCCAGACGATTCTTGGTTGCGTTGCTGTCGCGGAACGAGTGCACCTGCGCGACCTCCTCGACCGTCTGGACCGAGCCCGCCTTGGCATTGCGACCACCGCAGCCGACCACGCTCAGCGCGATCGCCGCGGCCGCCATGACGGCAAGATCACGCTGCCGCATCTCGACCGGCCTGCCCTTCCAGGGTACGCAGGAAATCCGCCTGCCGACGGGTACGGTCCATGACCTGCCCCTTGAGCTGCCCACAGGCGGCGTCGATGTCGTCACCGCGGGTACGGCGCACCATCGTCAGTACTTGCGCATCGAGCAGGATCTTCTGGAAGGCGCGGATCTCGGTCTCGCCCGAGCGCTCATAACGCGTGCCCGGGAATGGATTGAACGGGATCAGGTTGACCTTGCCTGCGTCCTTGGACTGCACCGCATTGTCGAACTGCCGCATCAACCGGGCCAGCTGGCGCGCATGCTCGGGCTGGTCGTTGATGCCCTTCATCAACGTGTACTCGAAGGTGACCGAATCGCGCTTCTTGTTGCCGCGCAGATAGCGCGCGCACGACTCCATCAGCTCGGCGATCGGGTACTTCTTGTTCAACGGCACCAGGCTTTCGCGCAGCGTGTCGTTGGCGGCATGCAAGGAGACCGCCAGCGAGACATCGCTTTCGGTCGAGAGCCGGTCGATCATCGGCACCAGGCCCGAGGTCGACAGCGTCACCCGCTTGCTGGCCAGGCCGTAGCCCAGGTCGTCGCGCATCACGCTCATCGCGCGCACGACGTTGTCGAAATTCATCAACGGCTCGCCCATACCCATCATCACCACATTGGTGAGGCGGCGCTGCTGGTGCGGCACGTTGCCCAGATGGCGCGCCGCCACCCACACCTGCCCGACGATCTCGGCAGTGGTGAGGTTGCGGTTGAAGCCCTGGGTGGCGGTCGAACAGAAGGTGCAGTTCAGGCCGCAGCCGACCTGGGACGACACGCACAGCGTGCCGCGCCCCTTGTCGGGGATGTAGACGGTTTCGATCGCGTTCTTGCCGTCGGTGCCCATGGCCAGCAGCCATTTGTGGGTCCCGTCGGTGGACGGCTTGTCGAACACGACATTCGGGACGAGGACCTCGGCATGCTGGTGCAACTTCGCACGCAGCGCCTTGCCGAGGTCCGTCATCTGGTCGAAATCGGTGACGTAGCGATGGTGGATCCACTTCATCACCTGATGGGCACGGTAGCGCGCTTCGCCGAGCGTGTCGGCGAAGAAGCGCTCCAGTCCCTCGCGGTCGAGGTCGAGCAGGTTCTGCTTGCGCAGTTCCGGGGCACGGACGGGAACGTCCTGCAGCACGGAGGGGATCACGACCTCATTCACGATTCGACTCTCTCGGCCTCAGCGCGAGACCACTTCGGTGGCGGCAAAGAAATACGCGACTTCGTTGGCAGCGTTCTCGACCGAATCCGAGCCGTGGGCGGCGTTGGCATCGATCGAGTCGGCGAAGTCGGCGCGGATGGTGCCCGGCGCGGCGTCCTTGGGATTGGTCGCGCCCAGCAGGTCACGGTGTGCGGCAACGGCGTTCTCGCCTTCCAGCGCCTGGATCATCACCGGGCCGGAGATCATGAACTCGACCAGCGCGTTGAAGAACGGACGCTCGCGGTGCACGGCATAGAAGCCTTCGGCTTCGCGACGCGACAGCTGCTTGTACTTGGATGCCACGATCTTCAGGCCGGCCTTTTCGAAACGGCTGTAGATTTCGCCGATGACGTTCTTGGCAACGGCGTCGGGCTTGATGATGGACAGGGTGCGCTCCAGCGCCATGGGAAGATCTCCGTTGGGCGGGCCACTGAAGGCCCGAGATTATCATGAAAAAAACCCGCGTCAAAACGCGGGCTTAGGCTTCTTTGCGATGGTCAATTCTATCTCTTCGTCGCTGCGTTTGCACACCGCCCCCTGAATCGTGCTGCGCTGCCGCATGACCGGCGCGGCGGCCAGCCCGTAGACTCAAACAATCGTTTGATTGAGTTTCGTCCCGCGCATGCCCAAGCCCGCCCACTTCTCCACCAAGGACCGCATCCTCGGCGCGGCCGAGGAGCTGTTCGCCCAGCATGGCTTCGCCGGGACCTCGCTGCGCCAGCTGACCACCCAGGCCGACGTCAATATCGCCGCGGTCAACTACCACTTCGGTTCCAAGGAAAACCTGGTCAACGAGGTGTTCCGCCGCCGCATGGACGAGATGACCGCCGCGCGCCTGCAGCAACTGGAGGCGGCCAGGAAGTCACAGCCAGGCGAGCTCACCGCGGTGCTCGCGGCGTTCGTCGAGCCGGCCCTGGCGATGGCCCAGGACCGCCAGAGCGGTGGCGCGTTCGTGCGCGTGATTGCGCGCGCCTACGCCGAAAAGAACGACAACCTGCGCAAGTTCCTGTCCGACCACTACGGGCATGTGCTGCGCGAATTCGGCAAGGCCATCGCTGCCTGCGTGCCGGGCCTGAGCAAGGAGGAGCTTTACTGGCGCCTGGATTTCCTCGCCGGTGCGCTCACCTATGCCATGGCCGATTTCGGCCTCATCAAGCGGCCGGCCGGCGTCAGCGAGGCCGACCACCGCGCGCGCGCCGCGCGCGAACTGATCCGTTTTGCAGAACCGGGTTTCCGTACCCATTCCACACCGTAGTCGCTCACACCAAAGGCTCATCGCTATGTCCAATCCGTTGCTAGTCCGTCGTGCTGCCGTGCTCGGTGCCGGCGTCATGGGCGCGCAGATCGCCGCGCATCTCACCAACGCCGGTGTCGACACCGTGCTGTTCGACCTGCCTGCCAAGGAGGGTCCTGCCGACGGCATCGTGCTCAAGGCCATCGCCAACCTCGGCAAGCTCAGTCCTGCCCCGCTCGCCAGCAAGGCGCTGGCCGAGGCGATCACCCCGGCCAACTACGAGAGCGGCCTGGAGCAGTTGCGCGATTGCGACCTGATCATCGAGGCGATCGCCGAGCGCATGGACTGGAAGCAGGACTTGTACAAGAAGATCGCCCCGTTCGTGGCCGAGCACGCCGTGCTGGCCTCCAATACCTCGGGCCTGGGCATCAACAAGCTCTCCGACGTACTGCCCGAGCAGTTGCGTCACCGCTTCTGCGGCGTGCACTTCTTCAATCCGCCGCGCTACATGCACCTGGCCGAACTGATTCCCGCAAAGGGCACCGATAAGGCCGTGCTGGAAGGCCTGGAGAGCTTCCTGGTCACCACGCTGGGCAAGGGCGTGGTGTATGCGAAGGACACCCCGAACTTCATCGGCAACCGCATCGGCGTGTTCTCGATCCTGTCCACCATCCACCACACCGCCGAGTTCGGTCTGGGCTTCGACGAAGTCGATGCGCTGACCGGCCCGCTGGTCGGGCGCCCGAAGTCGGCGACCTACCGCACCTCGGACGTGGTCGGCCTGGACACCATGGCGCACGTGATCAAGACCATGGGCGACACCCTGCCCGACGATCCGTGGCATCAATATTTCAAATCGCCCAAGTGGCTGGATGCGTTGATCGGCAAGGGCGCGATCGGTCAGAAGGTCGGTGCCGGCATCTTCCGCAAGGTCGGCAAGGACATCGTGGTGCTGGACCTGCAGAAGCAGGATTACAGGACCGCCGATCGCAGCGCCGCGCCGGAAGTGGTCGAGATCCTCAAGATCAAGAACCCGGCCGAGAAGTTCGCCAAATTGCGCGAGAGCCAGCACCCGCAGGCGCAGTTCCTGTGGGCAACGTTCCGCGACCTGTTCCATTACAGCGCGTTCCACCTGGCCGATATCGCCGAGACCGCGCGCGACGTGGACCTGGCGATCCGCTGGGGCTACGGCTGGTCGCTCGGCCCGTTCGAGACCTGGCAGGCCGCCGGGTGGAAGCAGGTGGCGCAGTGGATTGCCGAAGATATCTCCAACGGCAAGAGCATGAGCAGCGCACCGCTGCCGAACTGGGTGTTCGACGGCCGCGACGGCGTGCATGCAGCCGAGGGCTCTTACAGCCCGGCACGCGATGCCAAGCTGCCGCGTTCGGCGTTGCCGGTATACAAGCGCCAGCGCTTCCCCGACCCGTTGCTGGGCGAGCAGTTCTCGCCGGGCGAGACGGTGTTCGAAAACGACGGCGTGCGCATGTGGCACGACGGTGACGACATCGCCGTGGTCAGCTTCAAGACCAAGATGAACACCGTCTCCGATCACGTGCTCAATGGTCTGCAGGAGGTCGTCGGCCGCGCAGAGAAGGACTTCGCCGGCCTGGTGATCTGGCAGCAGAAGGAGCCCTTCTCCGCCGGCGCCGATCTGGCCGGTGCGCTGGGTCTGCTGCAGGCTGGTAAGGTCGATGCGTTCGAAGCGCTGGTCGCCAACTTCCAGGCCACCAGCCAGCGCATCAAGTATGCGCAGGTGCCGGTGATTTCGGCGGTGCGCGGGCTGGCGCTGGGCGGCGGCTGCGAGTTCCAGATGCATAGCGCCAAGACCGTGGCCTCGCTGGAAAGCTACATCGGCCTGGTCGAAGCCGGCGTCGGCCTGCTGCCGGCCGGCGGCGGGCTGAAGGAAATCGCCGCGCGCGCCTCGGTGGCGGCAGGTCCGGGCGGCGACGTGTTCGCCGAGCTGAAGAAGACTTTCGAAACCATCGCGATGGCCAAGGTCTCCAATTCGGCGGTCAATGCCAAGGAGCTGGGCCTGCTGCGGGCCACCGACAAGGTGGTGTTCAACGGCTTCGAGGCCTTGCACATCGCCAAGGCCGAAGCGCGCGCACTGGCCGAGGGCGGCTACCGCGCTCCGCTGCCGGCACGCCGCATCCAGGTCGCCGGCGACGTCGGCATCGCCACCTTCAAGATGCTGCTGGTCAACATGCTGGAAGGCCGTTTCATCAGCGAATACGACTATGAAATCGCTACCCGCATCGCCACGGTGATGTGCGGCGGCGAGGTCGATCGCGGCGCGCTGGTCGACGAAGAATGGCTGCTCAAGCTGGAGCGCAAGCACTTCGTCGAACTGGCCCAGCAGGAAAAGACCCAGGCACGGATTGGGCACATGCTCAAGACGGGTAAGCCACTCAGGAACTGAGAATCGGGAGTGGGGAATCGGGAATGGGTAAAAGCCCAACCGACTCCCCGCTTCTCCCCACTATTCTGCCGGGTAATGAAAATGGCGAACTCAGGCGAATCCGCACTTGCGATTCCCGACTCCCCATTCTCGATTCCCGGCTATCGGAGATAGCCATGAGCAAGCAGATTCAAGAAGCCTACATCGTCGCCGCCACGCGTACGCCGGTGGGCAAGGCGCCCAAGGGCGTGTTCCGCAATACCCGTCCCGACGACATGCTGGCGCACGTCTTGCGCGCAGTGGTGGCGCAGGCGCCGGGCATCGACCTGTCGCGCATCGACGACGCCATCATCGGCTGCGCGATGCCCGAGGGCGAGCAAGGCATGAACGTGGCGCGCATCGGCGTGTTGCTCGCCGGCCTGCCCAACACCGTGGCCGGCCAGACCATCAATCGCTTCTGCTCGTCCGGTATCCAGGCGGTGGCGATGGCCGCCGACCAGATCCGCCTGGGCAATGCCGACCTGATGCTGGCCGGCGGTACCGAGTCGATGTCGATGGTGCCGATGATGGGCAACAAGGTTGCCATGTCGCCAAACGTGTTCGCCGACGACCATGTCGCCATCGCCTACGGCATGGGCATCACCGCCGAGAAGGTCGCCGAGGAATGGAAGGTCTCGCGCGAGGATCAGGATGCGTTTGCACTGGCCTCGCACCAAAAGGCCATTGCCGCCATTGCCACCGGCGAGTTCCGCGACGAGATCACTCCGTACGAGATCCTCTCGCATCAGCCCGACCTGGCCGGCAATGTCATCGCACTGCGCAAGCGCCTGGTCGACACCGATGAAGGCCCGCGCCCGGACAGCTCGCTGGAAGGCCTGGCCAAGCTGCGTCCGGTGTTCCGCAATGGCCAGTTCGGCGGCAGCGTCACCGCCGGCAATTCCTCGCAGATGAGCGATGGCGCCGGTGCGGTGCTGCTGGCCTCGGAACAGGCGATCAAGGATTACGGCCTGACCCCGCTGGCGCGTTTTGTCAGCTTCTCGGTGGCCGGCGTGCGTCCGGAAGTGATGGGTATCGGCCCGATCGCGGCAATCCCCAAGGCGCTTAAGCAGGCCGGCCTGACCAAGGACCAGCTCGACTGGATCGAGCTCAACGAAGCCTTCGCCGCGCAGGCACTGGCGGTGATCCGCGACAGCGAGCTGGATCCGTCCAAGGTCAACCCGCTCGGCGGCGCCATCGCCCTGGGCCACCCGCTGGGCGCCACCGGTGCGATCCGTGCCGCCACCCTGGTGCACGGCCTGCGCCGTCGCCAGCAGAAGTACGGCATGGTCACCATGTGCATCGGCACCGGCATGGGTGCGGCCGGCATCATCGAAGCGCTGTAAGTCACGGATCGCGAGATCGGCTGCCAAGCCGATCTCGCAACGCTGACGCGGCTGTCAGTCAACCAAGGCGTGCGCAAGCACGCCTTCTTTATGCGCCAGTGCGGGCGGTCGTCAGCGGATGCAAGCGGCACCATGCATCGGTTGCGCGCCCGATAGGCACGCCGGCTGAGTCGCATTTGAGTATGGCTCCTGATGGCGCATTGACCGCCGCCCGGCGGCATCTGCGGCAAGAACGCCCAGAACGTGCCAGCCGTTCGATAGCCAGCGTGGCGCGCACGCAATGCCAACGCATCCCGGTCTTCGCTCCACTCTCGCGAGCGCACGGCAGACGCAAGCCTAGCGCGCCACCAGCCATTGACCGGCACGCGCACCGGCAAACACCAGCGCCAGTCCGGCCACCAGCGTGATGGCCAGATACACGCCGATCATCGCGGACCGATCCGTGCGTGCAAACACCAGGCATTCCATCATCAGCGACGAGAACGTAGTCAGCCCGCCGATCACGCCGACGATCAGCAAGGCCCGCAGCGGCCAGCTCGCCGGCCCGCGCGCATCCAGCCAGACCAGCAGCACGCCGGCGACGAACGAACCGAGCAGATTCACCGTCAACGTGCCCCACGGAAATCCGTTGCCAAAGCGCTGCAGCAACGAGGCACCAATGGCAAAGCGCAGGCCGGACCCCAATGCGCCGCCGGTCATCGCCAGCAGCAGCTGCTGCCACCACACCGGTGCGTTCATGTCTGCAGTCCGCAAGCGGCCGATGGAGTTTTCAACGACGTGTCGTGCATGGTCGGCAGCATCCAGTTCCTGAGCGAGAAAAGATGCCGGGGCGCAGACCTGCCTCCCCGGCGGGGGTGGGCAGGCATCATCAGCGCGCAGGGTGCGTGCGGTTCAAGGAGGAATGCCATCTCCTGCACGGCCGATTATGCCGTGGGCTTGCCGACCTTGTCAGCCCGCGCCTGTTCGCGCGCGGCGCGCAGACGGTCGAGCTTTTCCTTGAGCTTGATCTCCAGTCCGCGCGGCACCGGGTTGTAGTAGACCCGCTCGCCCATCGCATCCGGAAAGCCGGTCTGGTCCAGCGCGATCCCGCCTTCGGCATCGTGGTCGTACTGATAGTCCTGCCCGTAGCCGAGCGTCTTCATCAGCTTGGTCGGCGCATTGCGCAGATGCAGCGGCACCTCCTGCGTGCCGGTGGCGCGCACCTCGGCCTTGGCCTGGTTGAAGGCGGCGTAGCCGGCATTGGACTTGGCGGTGCTGGCCAGATACAGCACCAGCTGCGCGAACGCCAGTTCGCCTTCAGGGCTGCCCAGACGCTCGTAGATGTCCCAGGCTTCCAGCGCCATGCTCTGCGCGCGCGGATCGGCCAGGCCGATGTCCTCGATCGCCATGCGGGTCAGCCGCCGCGCCAGATAGGCCGGGTCGCAGCCGCCGTCGAGCATGCGCGTGAGCCAGTACAGCGCGGCATCGGGATTGGAACTGCGCACCGATTTGTGCAGCGCCGAAATCTGGTCGTAGAACTGCTCGCCGTTCTTGTCGAACCGGCGCGTGCGGTCGGCCAGCACCTGCAGCAGCGTCTGCGGGGTGATCTGGCCACCCTCGCCGCCTGCCAGTTCCGCGGCAATCTCCAGCAGGGTCAACGCGCGTCGCACGTCGCCGTCGGCAGCGCTGGCAATTTCCAGCAGCGAGGCATCGCTGACCTGGAGCGTTTCCTGCCCCAGCCCGCGCTCTGGATCATGCAGGGCACGTTGCAAGGCCTCGACGATGTCCTGCGGCGAAACGCCCTCCAGCACGTGCACGCGACAGCGCGACAACAATGCCGAATTCAATTCGAACGAGGGATTTTCGGTCGTCGCACCGACGAACAGGATCGTGCCACGCTCGATATGCGGCAGGAATGCATCCTGCTGCGCCTTGTTGAAGCGGTGCACCTCATCGACGAACAACACCGTGCGGCGTCCGCTGGCGAAACGCTGCGCGGCCTCGGCCAGGACCTGCCGCACCTCCGGCAAACCCGACAACACCGCCGAGATCGCCTTGAATTCGGCATCGGCGTAATGCGCCAGCAGCAGCGCCAGGGTGGTCTTGCCGCAGCCGGGCGGGCCCCACAGGATCATCGAATGCACGCGGCCGGATTCCACCGCGCGTCGCAATGCGCTGTCGGGCGCGAGCAGTCGCTTCTGCCCGACCATCTCGTCAAGGGTGCGCGGACGCATGCGCTCGGCCAGCGGGCGCAGATGCTCGCCGTCTACGCTGAGCAGATCGGCTTCGGGAGCGATGGGGAGCTTGGTTCGTGCCACGCGGCATTGTATCGCGTCAGCCAGCGACCTTCTGCGAAGAACGCCATTGGCTGTACGGATGCTGCAAGCGACGGCTTAGTGCGCGTCGCCGACCACATCCACGCCCTTGCCCGGCGTGTAGTGGAAGGTGTCGGCAGCGAATGCCGGATTGCGCTTCCAGCCGCTGAAGCTGATCGCAGTGCGCTGGCCCACCGCATCCACCACTTCCATCCTGGCCAGGCCATCCTTGCCGAACCCCAGGGAGGCCATCTGGAAGCTGGCCTCGGTGTCGACCTTGGGCGTCAGCGACAGCCACTGCAGTCCGTCACGTGGCGCGGCCTCTTCGCTGACGTCGTACTGCTTGTCCAGGCGCGCCGGGTCGATCAACGCGACCAGGGGGCTGTTCTGTTCTTCGCTGCCCTGCGCGCGCACGGTCACCTGCGCCAGATCCGGGTCGAACACCCAGACCTTCTTGCCGTCGGCCACGATCAACTGCCGGTAGGGCTTGGCGTACTCCCAACGGAACTGGCGCGGCGCCGACAATGCCACCCGCCCGCTCGCGCGCTCCTTGACCCGACCATTGGCATCGGAAACCTGCTGGCTGAACTGCCCGTCCAGGCCTTTGAGGCCGCGCGTGAACGTATCCAGCTCCTGGCGCGCGCCGGCGAACGCGGTGCCGGCAAACAGAGCGGTGGCGAGGACGGCATAACGGAGCTGGCGATGCATCGCAGTTTCCAGAAAGGGAATGCGGGAATTCTGATACTTCGTAGATGAATGGGCGAGCGCTATCGCGTGATGCGTTCAGATCGCGGCGGCGGCCGGTCAGTCCATTCCCTGTGCGGTCTGCACCCTGGACAGATCGCCATACACGATCTGCCCGCGAAAACCGCGCCGCACCTGCTGGTAGAGCTCGCGAAACGCGCGGTAATCCTGCGGCTGACACAGCGCCTGCGGCCCACGCACTGCAGCGCGCTGCAACCGGTGCACCGCCGTCACCGTCTGGCCCTGGCGCGTCCACTCGACCGCATACTCGCCAGCGGCATTGCGAAAGCGGCTGCTGCGCGGGATCGCGATGATCGGCACCGTCGCCGGAAAGCTCACCACATAGGTCTCTTCGCGCACGCTGTCGTTGCAGTAGAACGGGGTCAGGTTGTCTTCGGCCGAGGTGGTCGTGTAGATGCCACGGGTGGATTCGGCGCCGGGCATATCCGGCAAGGTCATGCCGCCGACCACCGAAAAATCCACTGCATCGTCGGCCTGGAACGCGTAGCGATAGTTGAACGGCGCATCCAGGTCCAGCGGGTCGCCCTGGATCAGCAGATCGCCGGTGCCATCGAAGCCGGACTGCGCAATGATCGACTCCTCGATGCGATTGCGGTTTTGCGCATTGAGCTGCACGAACATCGCCCGCAGCCCCACCTCGCCGGTCTGCCCGCTGTCGAGCGTGGTCAGGCCGTGCAACCCACCCTCGGGGGTAAAGCGGTACTCGGTACGCGCGACATAGCGGTTGACCTTGCGGTCGTTGGGCGGGGTATGCGTGACCTTTCCGTCCAGCGTATGCACCACCGGCGCGCCGAGATCGCCGGCCGGCAACTGGCCGAAGCGCGCATAGGGATTGGTCGAATCCACATACAGGTCGAACGCCGGGATGTAGGTGATGGCGTGGTTGAAGCGGCCAAGCACCGGAATCGGCGGCAGTGTCGGCCCGCCTTCGGCACCGATCAGCACCGGCGTGCTGGCGATGCCCTTGGCCGCCAGCAAGGCTTCCAGGATCACGGTGTGGTCCTTGCAGTCGCCATAGTGGTTGGCCAGGATGCTGTCGGCGCCATTGGGCTCCAGCCCGCCGTTGCCCAGGTACACCGCCACGTAGCGGATATTGCGCGCCACCCACGCGTACAACGCGGCGGCCTGCGCGCGCGGCGCGTCGATACCGCGGGTCACTTCGTCGGCCAGCGCCTGGATCGCCGGCGTCACTGCGGCAGCGCGGCCGCCCTTGACGTGATAGGCCAGGCCCATCTGCGACCAGCTGTCGAAGGTGCTGGCCATCAGGGTGGGGCTGAATTCCCAGGTCGCCGCACTCCAGTTCTGGTTCTTCATCGGCGCGGTGCGCTGATAGCGCCACTCCCAGCGCGCCTGGTCGCCGCGCACCACCGGCCTGGTCCCGCCCTGCAGCCCGCGCACCGACAAATGCATCGGCAATGCCTTCGGCGCCACCAGGGTGACCACCGCATCGTCGTATTGCGCGAACACGCTGAAGGTTTCCCACAGGCTGAAGTACCCGGGGAAGTACGGCGTGTTCTGCGCCCGCCGCACGCGGTAGACGATGCGCGCACCCGGCGCCAGATTCGGGAACACCACCACCTTGACCTTGCGGTCGGCATACATCGCCGCCGCAGCACTGGAATAGCTTTCCTGGGTGTAGATCTTGTCGGGCGCCACGTCCTGGCGCAGTCCTTCGGCGGTGACGGTATAGGCCTGCAGCACCTCCAGGGTCTCCATCTTCTCGCTGTAGCTCAGCCGCACCTGGCTGAACTGCTCCACCGCCGATTTGGTCTTCAGCAGGATCTCGTACTCGTCGGTTTCCACGCTGCTGGCGTCGGCACGCACTTCGTAGTCGGCGCGATAGCGCACGAAGCTGTAGTTGGTGTCGGCCTGCGCGCGCGCCGCAGCGGCAGCAGGCGCAGGCTGTTGCTGGGCCTGGGCCAGCAACGGCAATGAGATCAGCAGCAGGAGCAGCAAGACGGAACGACGCAGCATGGGCCTTGAATCGCGGCGGACCGGAGCGGCCCTCGTGCAACAGGGTAGCCGGTGCACGCCGCAGCGTCAGGCACCGGCCTCCAAGATCACCGCATCCCTGCGCGCGAGCATGCACAGGCAGCCCGGATCAGCGCGCAATCCGCTACCACCGGCAGGCGGATTCCACCGCGTTGCCGGCCGCCGGTTACTTGGGCGGCGGCGGCGCCAGCACGGTGCGGTCGCCATTGTGCTCGGGTTGGCTGACCACGCCGGCCGCTTCCATCGCTTCGATCAGGCGTGCGGCGCGGTTGTAGCCGATCTTCAAGCGCCGCTGCACGCCGGAGATCGAGGCGCGCCGGGTTTCGGTGACGATACGCAAGGCTTCGTCGTACAAGGGGTCGGACTCGTCGCCGCCACCACCGCTGCTCTCGGGCAAGCCGGTCGCACCGACTACGGTGCCGTCGCCCATGGTCTGCACTTCGTCCAGCACGCCGTCGACATACGACACCGGCCCGCTGGCCTTGAGATGCTCGACTACCCGATGCACTTCCTCGTCGCTGACGAAGGCGCCATGCACGCGGTCCGGCAGCGCCGTGCCCGGCGGCAGGTACAGCATGTCGCCGTTGCCCAGCAGCGCTTCGGCGCCGGACTGATCCAGGATGGTGCGCGAGTCGATCTTGGAGCTGACCTGGAACGCCACGCGGGTCGGGATATTGGCTTTGATCAGGCCGGTGATCACGTCCACCGACGGCCGCTGCGTGGCCAGGATCAGATGGATGCCGGCCGCACGCGCCTTCTGTGCCAGGCGCGCGATCAGCTCCTCGACCTTCTTGCCGACGATCATCATCATGTCGGCGAATTCATCGATGAAGATCACGATGAACGGCAGCGTCTCCAATGGCCGCGGCGCTTCGCCCAGTTCGGGATTGGGCTTGAACAGCGGGTCCATCATCGGCTGGCCGGCGTCGATGGCGTCCTTGATCTTCTTGTTGAAGCCGGCCAGGTTGCGCACGCCCACCGCGCTCATCAGCTTGTAGCGGCGCTCCATCTCGGCCACGCACCAGCGCAGGCCGTTGGCGGCCTCCTTCATGTCGGTGACCACCGGTGCCAGCAGATGCGGGATGCCCTGGTAGACGCTCAGTTCCAGCATCTTCGGGTCGATCATCAGCATCCGCAGTTCCTTGTGCGAAGCCTTGAACAGCAGGCTCAGCACCATCGCGTTGACCGCCACCGACTTGCCCGAGCCGGTGGTACCGGCCACCAGCAAATGCGGCATGCGCGCCAGGTCGGCGACGGTCGGGCGTCCGGCGATGTCCTTGCCCAGGGCAAGCGTCAGCGGGCTGGCCGACTTGTCGTATTCCTTGGAGCGCAGCAGTTCGGACAGGAAGATCATCTCGCGGCTGACATTGGGGATCTCCAGGCCGATCACCGACTTGCCCGGGATCACATCCACCACGCGCACCGACTTGACCGACAGCCCGCGCGCAATGTCCTTGTCCAGCGAGCTGATCTGGCTGACCTTGATGCCCGGCGCCGGCTCGATCTCGAAACGGGTGATCACCGGGCCCGGATAGGCCCCGACCACCTGCGCCTCGATGCGGAAGTCCTTGAGCTTGAACTCGATCTGCCGCGACAACGTCTCCAGCGTCTCTTCCGAATAGCCCTTGGCCTGCGGCTTGGGGTCGTCCAGCAGCGCGAGCGGCGGCAGGTCGGAACCGTCGGTGCTGACGCCCTGGAACATCGGGATCTGGGTATCGCGCTTGGCGCGCTCGCTCTTTTCCACCACCGGTGCCGGCGGCGGCTCGATCTTGACCGGCTCGCGCTTGGCCTGCTTGACCGCATCGACCTTGCGCACTTCCTCGCGCTCTTCGCGCATCACGCGGGTCTGCTGCCACTCGCTGGCCTGGTGGGTCTTGCGCTGCATCAACGGCCCCAGCGCCAGCACCCAGGTGCCGATGCGCTCCATCACCGCAAACCACGACAGGCCGGTGGCCAGGGTGATCGACACCAGCAGCAGCACCAGCACGAACAGGTTGGCACCCAGCGCCCCGAACCCGGCGCTCAGCGAATTGCTGACCAAGCGCCCAAGGATCCCGCCGGCCCCGGCCACATCGCCGTTGAACAGGCGCAGATGCAGGAAGCCGGTCGAGGCGATCAAGAACCCGACCATGCCGACCAGCCGCAATGCCGGCCCCAGGTCGGCTTCGGCCTGCCCTTCCTTGTCCATGCCGAACAAGGCGATCCAGGCCACCGCTCCCAGTACCACCGGCAGCAGGAAGGCCACATAACCGAACAGCTGCAGCAGTACGTCGGCCGTCCAGGCGCCGACGCGGCCGCCCATGTTGTGCACCGGCGCGACCACGCTGCCGGTCTGCGACCAGCCGGGATCGGCGCTCGAATAGGTGAACAGGCTGGCCAGCAGATACAGCAGCAGCGGCGCCACCGCGATCAATGCCAGATCGCGCCAGAGCTTTTGCCGACGCGGATTGTCCGCCACCGCTGTCTTGCGCGAGGACGTCTTGCCCTCAGCGGGCTTGCTGCGTTCGGGAACCTGCTTTGCCACCTGTAGCCAGACCTTAGAAAAATGCTGTTAGTGGTTGATAATAAACGACCGAGGCCGCGGTTTCAGCTGTTGTATGAGCGTCGCCTGCCCGGGCACGCGCCGGTCAACAAAAAACGCCGCACGAGGCGGCGTCGATTACGCGTACGGGGTGGACCATGCCATCTGCGGTTCAAGCAGTTCCATCGCGCCGCCTTGATTCACCGGGTGGGGACCGCCACTCTATGCCGCCACAGGGGCGCGAATTCAGTCGCCTGCCCTGCCAATTCCTAGATCGCGAGTATACATGAGCGCCTCTTCTGCCAGTCCCGCCAAGCATTCCCGCCTGCTGATCCTGGGCTCCGGCCCGGCCGGCTGGACCGCCGCGGTCTACGCCGCCCGCGCCAACCTCAAGCCGGTGGTGATCACCGGCCTGCAGCAAGGCGGCCAGCTGATGACCACCACCGAAGTCGACAACTGGCCGGGCGACCCCCACGGCCTGATGGGCCCGGACCTGATGAGCCGCATGCAGGCCCATGCCGAGCGCTTCGAGACCGAGGTGATCTTCGACCACATCCACACCGCCGACCTGTCGCAGCGCCCGTTCCGGCTGACCGGCGACGGTGCCGAATACACCTGCGACGCACTGATCATCTCCACCGGCGCCACCGCCAAGTACCTGGGCATCCCCAGCGAGGAAGCCTTCAAGGGCCGCGGTGTGTCTGCCTGCGCCACCTGCGACGGGTTCTTCTACAAGGACCAGGACGTGGTGGTGGTCGGCGGCGGCAACACGGCAGTCGAGGAAGCGCTGTACCTGTCCAACATCGCCCGCAAGGTCTACCTGGTCCACCGCCGCGACACCCTGCGCGCCGAAAAGATCATGCAGGACAAGCTGTTCGCCAAGGTCGCCGCCGGCAAGATCGAGACCGTCTGGCACCACGCCATCGACGAAGTGCTGGGCAACGATGCCGGCGTCACCGGCGTACGGGTCAAGTCCACCCTCGACGGCAGCACCCGCGAGATCGTCGCGCACGGCTTCTTCGTCGCCATCGGCCATCACCCCAATACCCAGCTGTTCGACGGCCAGCTGGCGATGAACAACGGCTACCTGGAGATCCGCTCCGGCCTCAACGGGGCAGCGACCGAGACCTCGGTGGCCGGCGTGTTCGCTGCCGGCGACGTTGCCGACCAGCATTACCGCCAGGCGATCACCTCGGCCGGTTTCGGCTGCATGGCCGCACTGGATGCCGAGCGCTATCTCGACAAGAGCGCCTGAGGTGGCCGCTGACCGCCGGCCGCGCCGCGCGGGCAGCGCCGATGCCGGCGGGCCGGGCGCATGAGCGTCACCGCCGGCTGGTGCCGCCGGCTGGACGAGCTCCCGGCCGGTGCCTGGGACGCGCTGCACGACGGCGCGCACCCGTTCATTTCCTATGCCTTCCTGGAGGGCCTCGAACGGGAGGGCTGCCTGCGCCCGGACTGGGGCTGGAATCCGCTGCACCTGACGCTATGGGACGGCGACACGCTGGTCGCTGCGGCGCCGGGGTACCTGAAGAACAACTCGCACGGCGAGTTCGTATTCGACCACGCCTGGGCCCATGCGTATGCGCGTTATGGGCAGGAGTACTTCCCCAAGTGGCTGTGCGGGGTGCCCTACTCGCCGGTGACCGGCCCGCGCCTGCTGGGGGCACCGCGATGGCGCCCGCAGTTGCTCGCGGCGATGCGCGAGCTGGTGGAGCGCAGCGGGCTGTCGTCGGCGCATGTGAACTTCTACCCGGCCGGCGAAGATGCGGCCTTCGATAGCGACTGGCTGGAGCGCAACGACCTGCAATACCACTGGCATAACGCCAGCGGCTGGAGCGACTTCGAAACCTTCCTGGCCGCGATGGACCACAAGCGGCGCAAGAACATCCGCCAGGAGCGCGCCAAGGTGCAGCGGGCCGGCGTGCAGTTGCGCGTGGTCCATGGCGATGAAGCCAGCGACGCCGACCTGGAAGCGATGTATGGCTTCTATCTCAAGACCTTCAACGAATACGGCAACTCGCCTGCGCTGACGCCGGAATTCCTGCGTCATCTGGCCCGGCACCTGCCGCGCCAGCTGGTGATGTTTCTGGCCGAGCTGGACGGGCGCCCGATCGCCGGCGCGCTGTGCCTGCGCGGGCGCGACACGCTGTACGGGCGTTACTGGGGCGGCGAAGCCCTGCCTGGGTTGCATTTTGAAACCTGCTACTACCAGGGCATCGACTACTGCCTGCGCGAAGGCCTGACCCGCTTCGAGCCGGGCGCGCAGGGCGAGCACAAGATCGCACGCGGCTTTCTGCCCACCCTGGTCCGCAGCCGTCACTGGATTGCCGACCCCGGCTTTCGCGAGCCGCTGGCGCACTGGTGCGCCGACGAACGCCAGGCGGTCGCCCGGCACGCACGCGAGCTGTCCGAGCACAGCCCGTTCCGCGATTGAACCCGCGCGGCAGCCAGGCCGGCTGCACCCGCCCTGATCGCAGGCTGGCCTCTTGCAGGCGACGCGCGACGCGCCCCGTCCAAGGACAGTCGTCAGCCCGGTAAGAACTGCACGCCCGGCAGCGCGTGCTCGTGTACGCATGCCGCGGCGCGTATCGAGGACGCAGTGCAGCGTGCCGGGGACTGCGTGCCCGGGTGCGCCATGGACGACAGGCTCTACACTGCGCGCATGTCCCGCACCCTTCCCTACCTGCTTGCGACCGACCCGGCCGCGCCCTTCCCGCCGGCCGAACAGGCGCTGCGCGAGCCGGACGGCCTGCTTGCCATCGGCGGCGATCTGTCGCCGCAACGCCTGCTCAAGGCCTATGCCGGTGGCGTGTTCCCCTGGTTCTCGGACGGCCAGCCGATCCTGTGGTGGAGCCCGGACCCGCGCACGGTGTTTCGTACCGATGGCGTACGCCTGTCCTCGCGCTTCCGGCGCCAGTTGCGCGGCAGCCGCTGGATGCTGCGCGCCGATACCGCCTTCGCACAGGTGATCGCGGCCTGCGCGTCGATTCCGCGCGCCGGCCAGGAAGGCACCTGGATCACCACCACGATGCAGCAGGCCTACCTCGAACTGCATCGGCTGGGCCATGCGCATTCGCTGGAAGTGTTCGATGGCCCACGCCTGGTCGGCGGTATCTACGGCGTGGCGATCGGCCAGATGTTCTTCGGCGAGAGCATGTTCAGTGCCGACAGCGGCGGCTCCAAGGTGGCGCTGGCGGCGCTGGCCGCGCATCTGCACGCCTGCGGTTGGCCATTGCTCGATGCGCAGGTGGAAAATCCGCACCTGATGCGCCTGGGCGCGCAGCGCCTGCCACGTGCAGACTTCCTGCAGCAGGTACGGCTGCAGGTCGGCCAGACTGCGCTGCCGGGCAGCTGGTCCGAGCGCTACGGCGAGCGGCCTGCCAGCGCGCTTGCTGAAGTCCGCTTAACATAAAATTTGCACCGCGGGGAGATGGAGCGTAAAATGCTGTCCCTTACGGCCCTCCCGGGCCAGCCGTGATTGCACAGGATTACATGTCGAAAGACGACTCCATTGAATTCGAAGGCAGCGTCAGCGAGACGCTCCCCAACACCACGTTCCGGGTCAAGCTGGAAAACGGGCATGAAATCATCGCCCACATCTCCGGCCGCATGCGCAAGAACTACATCCGCATCCTGACCGGCGACCGGGTCAAAGTTGAGATGACTCCGTACGACCTGACCAAGGGTCGTATTACCTACCGCATGAAGTAAGCGGTTCTGGTGTGAGACGCGAGGCGGCCAATGGCCGCTTTTTGTCGTGGCCGGGATCTGTGTATTTGGCAGGCATGGCTAGCCGATGTCGTCGGCTTGCCCTGCATTCGCTGGTGTCATTGGCGTTTATGCCAGCCGATCCATTGCCTCGGTTCCGAAGCGTGCGGTTGTCGCTCGTGGTTTGCCGCTCCTCCGCGATTGCCGCGCCTGTGTGTCCCTCCCGCTGTGCGTCTCCAGGGACATAAAAAAACCGCTCCTTCGAGCGGTTTTTTCACTTCAGGACTGCAAGGCGATCAGTCGACCGTCGCCGGCAGCAGACGCTCCGGTTCCGGATGCGCCTCCACCACCAGCTCGCCATCCTTGACGTCGATATTGACCCGACCGCCTTCCACCAGCTTGCCGAACAACAGCTCGTCGGCCAGCGGGCGCTTGATCTTCTCCTGGATCACCCGCGACATCGGGCGCGCACCCATCAGCGGATCGAAGCCGTGCTGGGCCAGCCAGTCGCGCGCAGTCGGCGTGGCCGACAACGACACGTGCTTTTCCTGCAACAGCATTTCCAGCTCGATGATGAACTTGTCCACCACGCGCAGGATGTGGTCAAAGCCCAGCGGCTGGAACTGCACGATCGCATCCAGGCGGTTGCGGAACTCGGGCGTGAACCCGCGACGGATCGATTCCATTGCATCGGTGGAGTGATCCTGCTTGGTGAAGCCGATCGACCGCCGCGACGCCTGGGTGGCGCCGGCATTGGTCGTCATCACCAGGATCACGTTCTTGAAGTTCGCCTCGCGCCCGTTGGTGTCGGTGAGGATGCCGCGATCCATGACCTGCAACAGGATGTTGAAGATGTCCGGATGCGCCTTCTCCACCTCGTCCAGCAGCAGCACGCAGTGCGGCGTCTTGACGATCTTCTCGGTCAGCAGGCCACCCTGGTCGAAACCGACATAGCCCGGAGGCGCGCCGATCAGGCGGCTGATCGAATGCGCTTCCATGTATTCGGACATGTCGAAGCGCACCAGCTCGATCCCCAATTGCAGCGCGAGCTGCTTGGTGACCTCGGTCTTGCCGACACCGGTGGGACCGGCAAACAGGAAGTTGCCGATCGGCTTCTCCGGATTGGCCAGGCCCGAGCGCGCGAGCTTGATCGAGCCGGCCAGCGTCTCGATCGCCGGGTTCTGGCCGAAGATCACCATCTTCAGATTGCGCTCCAGATGCTGCAGCACGTCCTTGTCGGTCGCGCTGACCTGCTTGGCCGGAATCCGCGCCATCTTGGCGACGATGGTCTCGATCTCCTCGATATCGATCAGCTCCTTGCGCTTACCCTCGGGCAGCAGGCGCTGACGCGCACCGGCTTCGTCGATCACATCGATCGCCTTGTCCGGCAGCAGGCGGTCGCCGATATGCTTGACCGACAGGTCCACGGCGGCCTGCAGCGCATCGTCGGCATAGGTCACGCCGTGGTGCGCTTCGTACTTGGGCTTGAGGCCCTGCAGGATTTCGAAGGTCTCGCCCACGGTCGGCTCGACGATGTCGATCTTCTGGAAGCGACGCGCCAGCGCACGGTCCTTTTCGAAGATGCCGCGGTATTCCTGGAACGTGGTCGAGCCGATGCAGCGCAGCTCGCCCGACGACAGCGCAGGCTTGATCAGATTGGAGGCATCCATCGTGCCGCCCGACGCCGACCCGGCACCGATGATGGTGTGGATCTCGTCGATGAACAGCACCGCGTTGGGCACCTTCTTCAGCGCCGCCAGCACGCCCTTGAGGCGCTTCTCGAAGTCGCCGCGGTACTTGGTGCCAGCCACCAGCGCGCCCAAGTCGAGCGAGAAGATCACTGCGTCGGCCAGCACTTCCGGCACGTCGTTGTCGACGATGCGCTTGGCCAGCCCCTCGGCGATGGCGGTCTTGCCGACACCGGCCTCGCCCACGTACAGCGGGTTGTTCTTGCGGCGGCGGCACAGCACCTGGATGGTGCGCTCGATTTCGTCGCCACGGCCGACCAGCGGGTCGATCTTGCCGTTGCGGGCCTGCTCGTTGAGATTGGTGGCGAACTCGGCCAGCGCATCGCCCTTGGCCTCGCCCTCCCCGCCCTCGCTCTTGGGCTCGCCATCGGAGGTGGACGGCTGCTCGCCGTCCTCACCCAGCTTGGCGATGCCATGCGAGAGGTAGTTGACGATATCCAGACGGGTGATGTCCTGCTGATTCAGGAAATACACCGCGTGCGAATCCTTCTCGCCGAAGATCGCCACCAGCACATTGGCGCCGGTGACTTCCTTCTTGCCGGAGGATTGCACGTGATAGACCGCACGCTGCAGCACGCGCTGGAAGCCCAGCGTGGGCTGGGTGTCGCGGCCATCGTCTTCGGCCAGGCGCGAGACCGAGGCCTCGATCGCCTGCTCCAGATCGTTGTGCAGACGCACCTGGTCAGCGCCGCAGGCCTTGAGGACGGCCTGGGCGGACGGGTTGTCCAGCAGCGAGAGCAGCAGGTGCTCGACGGTCATGAACTCGTGACGCGCCTCGCGTGCTCGCTTGTAGCACTGGCCGATGGTTTGCTCTAGGTCTTTGCTGAACATTGGTAACTCCGAACGGCTGTTGCCAACAATATGCGGCTTTTGTTGGGATTTACCACAACCCTATCGGATAGGCATGTTCAGACGGCGTTAGCATGTGATTGCAGCCACAGTGTTGCGCTGCTGGAATGATCCAATCGACCCGTCAGGCCTGTTCCATCGTGCACAGCAGCGGATGCTGGTTCATGCGCGAGAATTCGTTGACCTGCGCGACCTTGGACTCTGCGACTTCGCGACTGTAGACCCCGCAAACGCCACGTCCGCGGGTATGGACATGCAGCATGACCTGCGTGGCCCGCTCCAGATCGAGGTTGAAAAACTGCTGCAGCACCGTCACCACGAAGTCCATCGGGGTGTAGTCGTCGTTCAGCAGAAGCACCTGATAACGCGGCGGTGGCGCCACTTCAGGCTTGCTGGCTTCGACCGTGAGGCCGTGATCGTGTTCGTGTGAGGTCTTACGAGGCATCCGGGCATTATACGGTTCATCGCCGCACGCATTGGACGATTTACGCCGCGCCCCGCACAATTTGTCTCCGATTCCATGGCTGGCCCTTGATGACCGATTCCCTGACCGCGCCCTTGCTGGCGCCGTCGTTCACCGCCGACTTGTCCAGCTCCATGCGCGAAGCAGGGTCAAACGGCCGCCTGGGCCGGCGTCACGCGCTGCCCCTCGCCGGCAAGGCGAGCAACCCTTCGATCGAGCAGGACCAGCAGCGATGAGCGCCTCCGGACAACGCTGGCATCCGGATGTCACCGTGGCCACCGTGGTGGTACGCGACGGGCGCTTTTTGCAGGTCGAAGAGCACATCGGTGACCGGCTGCTGTTGAACCAGCCTGCCGGACACCTGGAACCGGACGAAAGCCTGCTCGACGCGGCGGTGCGCGAGACCCTGGAAGAGACCGGCTGGGATGTGCGCCCGACCCACTTCATCGGCACCTACCAATGGGTCGCCCCGAGCGGTCAGTGCTTCCTGCGGTTTGCGTTTGTCGCCGAGGCCCTGACCCACCATCCCGAGCGCAGCCTGGACACCGGCGTGGTGCGCGCCTTGTGGATGACGCCGGAAGAATTGCGCAGCGCCACCGAGCGGATGCGCAGCCCGTTGGTGTGGGAGGTGGTGGCCGATTACCTGGCCGGCCAGCGCCATCCGTTGGCATTGGTGCGGCACGTCGCATGAGTACGCCGCGCATCGTGGTCGGGGTCTCCGGCGGCGTGGATTCGTCCGTGGCGGCCTGGCGGCTGGCCCAGCAAGGCGAGTCGCTCGCCGGACTGTTCATGCAGAACTGGGCCGACGATGGCAGCGGCGATTGCCGCGCCGAGGACGACCGCCGCGATGCGGTGGCGGTGTGCGGGGTGCTGGGCATTGCGTTCCATTTCCGCGATTTTTCCGGCGAATACTGGAGCGGCGTGTTCGAGCACTTCCTGGCCGAATACGCGGCCGGGCGCACGCCCAACCCCGATGTGCTGTGCAACCGCGAGGTCAAGTTCAAGCATTTCCTGGATGCGGCCCAGGCGCTGGGCGCCGAGCGCATCGCCACCGGCCACTACGCCCGGGTGGCGCACAGCGGCGGGCGCTGGCGCCTGCTGCGCGGCGCCGACCGCGGCAAGGACCAGAGTTATTTCCTGCATCAGCTGGGACAGGCCCAGCTGGCCGCGACGCTGTTTCCGATCGGCGACCTGGAAAAAAGCACGCTGCGCCGGATCGCCCAGGATGCCGGCCTGCCGACGCATGCCAAGAAGGATTCCACCGGCATCTGCTTCATCGGCGAGCGCGATTTCCGCGAATTCCTGGGCCGTTACCTGCCCGCGCGCACCGGCGAGATCCGCGACCCGCAGGGGCAACGCATCGCCGAGCATCCGGGGGTGTTCTATTTCACCCTGGGGCAGCGCGAGGGCCTGAACATCGGCGGCGTGCGCGGGCGCGCCGCCGCGCCGTGGTATGTGGTCGGCAAGGATGTGGCGAGCAATGTGCTGTATGTGGACCAGGACCGTGACAGCCCGCTGCTGCAATCGCGCTGGTTGCAGTCCGAGCAGGCCCATTGGGTCACCGGCGCGCCGCCGGCGCGCAGCTTCGCTTGCACCGCACAGACCCGTTACCGGCAGCCCGACGAGCCGTGCACGGTGCAGGTGCAGGACGATGGCAGCGTGCAGGTACGTTTCGAGCGGCCGCAGCGGGCGGTGACGCCCGGGCAGTCGCTGGTGTTGTACGACGGCGAAGAGTGCCTGGGCGGCGCGGTCATCGCCGCCACCGATGCGCCGCTGGAACGCCAATTGGCGGGATCTTCTTTTTCACCTGAGGTAGTGGCTTGATGAGTTCTTCCATGGATCACCGCGTTCTGGCGCTTGCCGGTGTCGCCCAGGCCTTGCAACAGGTGCGGCGGATTGCCGAAACCGGGCACTCGGAGGCTGCGACGGTGCGTACCGCCATGGACAGCGTGTTCCGGGTGGATGCGGCCTCGCCGGAGGCCGTGTACGGCTCGCCAGCGGACCTGGCACCGGGCCTGCGGCTGCTGCATAACTATTTCCACAATCAGGGCCAGGACGAGGTCCTGCCGCGGCTGGCGTTGGCGGTGCTGCAGCTGGAGCGCCGCTTCGTGCGCGACACCACCACCGTCGCCACGGTCTCCAAGGGCATCGAGGCGGCCGCGCGTCAGGCACAGAGCCTGGGCGACAGCGGCCATCCGGACGTATTGAATTCGCTCGGCGGGCTGTATGCGCAGACCATCAGCCACCTGCGCCCCAAGGTCATGGTGCAGGGCAATCCGCATTACCTGGGCCAGGCCGGCGTGGTTGCGGAAATCCGCGCGTTGCTGCTGGCCGCTGTCCGCTCGGCGGTGTTGTGGCGGCAGATGGGTGGCAGCCTGTGGGATTTCCTGTTCGCCAAGCGCGCAATGATCGAGGCGGTGGACCGCGCGCTGCGCTAACCACCTGAGAATTCGGGTTGCCACATGCGCCAGCGGTCGCTGGCGCGTGTCAACATCGGTTGAACGGGCGAGACGATGTGGCGATCGTCGCTAAAGACACAGGGGGGACGGCCGATACAGCAACCGTGACTCTGCCGAGAACGCCCATGTATTCACGTCCACTTATCCGTCTGGCCGCCCCTTTGGCCCTGACCTTGCTGTTTCCCTTCGCTGTCGGATTCGACTGGCCCGCTTCGGTGCGCTGGGCGATCCTGGCGACCATGACGCTCAGCTGGCTCGGTTTCGCTGCCTGGGTGACCTACTCCCAGTTCCGGCGTAATCCGGACCAGACCCGCATCCTGCGCGAGCAGGACCAACTGCTCAACGAACTGCGTACGTTCGTCAGCAACGAAGTCGACGGTTCGCGCTCGGAAGTCGAGCGTGCCCGTGAACTGATCCGCCAGGCCGTGTCCGGTCTTGGTGGCAGCTTCGAAGCGATGAACCGCAAGTCGCGGCAGCAAAGCCAGGCATTGGCCCGCATCGTCGACCGTGCCGGTGACGACGGCAGCGCCGGTGTCGACGTCGCCCGCTTCGCCCAGCACGCCAGCTCCCGGATGGAGCAGCTGGTGGAAGCGCTGGAACAGGTGAGCGGCCAAAGTACCAACACGGTGCACCACATCGATGAGATGGCCCAGCACCTGGATGGCATCTTCGCGTTGCTGGAAGACGTCAAGTCGATCGCCGACCAGACCAACCTGCTGGCCCTGAACGCCGCCATCGAAGCAGCACGTGCCGGTGAAGCCGGTCGCGGCTTCGCGGTGGTCGCCGACGAGGTGCGCAATCTGTCCGAGCGTTCCACCACCTTCAACGAACAGATCCGCAAGCTGGCGCACAGCTCCAAGGAATCGATCGCCAAGGTCCGTGAAACGGTCTCGCAGCTGGCGTCGCGTCACATGGATCGCTCCCGCGAAGCCCGCCACGAATCGGCGGCGATGCTGGAGAATGTCGCGCAGATCAACGCCTCGTTGGGCGACGGCATGCGCGAAATCTCCGAGTGCGCGCGTTCCATCGACGGTAGCGTGGCCGAAGCGGTGCGCGCCCTGCAGTTCGAGGACATCGCCACGCAGACGCTGAGCGGTATCCATACCCACCTGGATCGTCTCACCGCGATCAACCGTGAAGCGGTGGCGCTGCAGGAACTGCTGCATCGCAACGGCGGCGTGTACGACAGCGATCTGGTCGCCGCGCTGCAGAAGGTGTCCACCCGCCTGCGCGACATGCGTGTGGAGTGGGAGCGCCCGCCGCACAAGCCGGTGGCGCAGCAAGGCATGGGTGCCGGTACGGTCGAACTGTTCTAAGACCGCTGCCACGCACTGCCTGATTCCGACATTCCCCGGCCTTCCGGGGATTTGTCGTTCCGCAACAACCTGGTATTCCGCTCATGACGCTACTTGCCCCGCCCACCGATGCATCCACCGCCGTGCTCGAATCAGCCGCGCTGGCGGCTGCACATGCCCAGCGTATCGCGCAAAGCGACGCTGCCCGGCCTGCGCTGCGCAGCGTGCGCATGCCGGCCGCGCTGGAACGGCTGGAGCATGCCGCCCGTGCGGAAGTGCAGGCAATGCAGAACCCCCGCCGCAGCTGCAGCGAAGAAGACCTGCTGTTTGCGACCGTGGCCTGGGATCTGGGTCTGGATGGCGCCGCTGTCGGCGTGTCTGGAGCCTGACATCTGTGCGAAGGCGGGGCGTGCCTCGGCAGGCGCCCCGCCGGTTGTTTCCACTGCCCGACCTGTGGCGCTGGTACGCCAGGCCGTGCCACCAGGCGTGGCTCCGAGCATGGGCGACCATTCGATTGCAGCACCAGGGTGACCTCTCCCCTGCCCGTCTGCTCGACGACCTCTAAGAATCCCACGAAACAATGTCCCGCTTCGCTCGGCTGATCTACGGCCTGGCTGCAGGGCGCTTGCCGCTCCCGGTCGCGAGACACGCCGCGAATCCATCGCTCCAGGCTCGTATGCGGTATCCATGCCGCAGGTTTCGAGATAGTGAGCGGGCTGCACCGAGACGCCCCTGCTGCTCGAAGCTGCCGCATGTGCCTTCGGTAGTTTGGCGCGTGATAGCTCAGGTGTAGAGCGCCTGGCGCTGTGGCTTGGCTGCAGCGCCCTTGTCTGCCCACCATTGCGGGACACGCCATGAATCCGCTCCTGAAGTCGCTTAAGCGACATCCATGCCGCACAAGGTCCCCAGGATGCTGAGCGGGCTGCACCGGCACGACGCAGCTCCTGCTATGAATTGCAGCGTGTGCCTTTCAGGTAGTCCGGTAGGTGAGGTCTAGAGCGTCTAGCTTTGCAGCTTGGCTGCCGGGTCCTTGCCCGCCCACCGTCGCGGGACACGCCGTGAATCCGTCCATGGAGGCTCTGGCGCGGCATCCATGCCGCTCAAGGTCGCGGACAAGGACCAGTCAGGATGGTCGGTGTGCATGGCTGCAAGCGGTGCATGACGTCCGCTCTCCGGATAGCCGGGAGTTGGGGCATCTTCCCAACGAAAGCCGAGCAGCGGGCAAGCTTTTAAAGTAACCGACCAACTCTCGGTGCGTTGTCCTCGCCGGTTGCCGGACCCTTGGCGGCATGGATGCCGCCAAGGAGCCTCCGCGGACGGATTCACGGCGTGTCCCGCAAGTGACGAAGGCATCGCGCCCTCGACTCATCGAGCTTTTGACTTGCGTA
Organism: Xanthomonas sp. CPBF 426; assembly: GCF_903989465.1. Classification (NCBI taxonomy): domain Bacteria; kingdom Pseudomonadati; phylum Pseudomonadota; class Gammaproteobacteria; order Lysobacterales; family Lysobacteraceae; genus Xanthomonas; species Xanthomonas sp. CPBF 426. Next base: position 2,372,818 of record NZ_LR861805.1, on the reverse strand, counting down.
TGCGGACCGTCAGACGATTGAACAGCCGGACGACGCCAGGCGCTGCGACAGGTTGCGTCAGCCGGCGATGACCAGGCGTGCACCGAGGCGCATGCCGGCTTCGGCCTCGCGCAGCCACTGCGCCATGTCGCGCGGCGACAGCGGCCGCGAATAGAAGTAGCCCTGGATTTCGTCGCAGCCCTGCTGGCGCAGCAGTGCATCTTCCTGCACCGTCTCCACCCCTTCGGCCACCACCTGCATGCCGAGCGCATGGCCCAGATGCACGATGGCCTGGGTCACTTCGGCGGTGTTGGCGTCGTCGAGCATCCCCTGGACGAAGCTGCGGTCGATCTTCAGGCGCTGCACCGGGAAGCGGTTGAGGTAATGCAGGTTGGAGAAGCCGGTACCGAAGTCGTCCACCGCCAACAGCACGCCATTCTGTTCGAACAGCTCGAAACAGCGGCGCAGCGCATCCGAATCGCGGATCAATGCCGATTCGGTCAATTCCAGTTCCAGACGCGAGGGCGACCAGCCGTTGTCGCGGCAGATTTCCAGCACGCGCTCGGCAAAGCCGCGCTCGCGCAGCTGTACCGCGGACACATTGACGGCGATGCGGCTGAAATTGAGCCCGGCGCGATCCCAGACCACGGCCTGGCGGCAGGCTTCGCCGATCACCCATTCGCCCAGGCGCACGATCTCGCCGCACTCCTCGGCAATGGGAATGAACTCGACCGGGCTGCACTGGCCATGGCCGGGGCGATTCCAGCGCATCAGCGCTTCGATCGCAGGCGAGGATTCGCCCACCGTGTTGACCAGCGGCTGGTAGACCAGGGTGAACTCTTCGCGCTCCAGCGCGCCTTGCAGTGCGTGTTCCAGCTCCAGGCGGCGCTGTGCACGCATCAGCACGTCCTGGCTGTAGTAATGGAAGGTGTTGCGGCCCGATTCCTTGGCTGCATACATCGCCGCATCGGCGGCGCGCAACAGGCTGTCGAAATCCGACAGGCCTTCGCCCTGCAGCGCGATGCCGATGCTGGCACCGAGTTTGAGGGTGACATGGTCCTTGCGCAGCGGCTCGCCAAGGGCGCTGATCAACTTGCGCGCAACGTGGCCGGCGTCTTCCGGTTCGGAGAGATCGCGCAGCAGCACGATGAATTCGTCGTCGCTGAAGCGGCCGAACAGGTCGCTGTTGCGCAGATGCTGATGCAGGCGCGCAGAGGCCAGCTTGAGCAGGTTGTCGCCGGTGGCGTGACCGAACGAATCGTTGATGCTCTTGAAGCCATCCAGATCGATCAGCAGCATTGCCAGTACCTGGCCACGCTCGTGCGCTTCGCGAATCGCGTTCTCCGCCTGCTCGCGCAGCAGGAAGCGGTTGGGCAGACCGGTCAGGCGATCGTAGTGGGCCAGCAGCTCGATGCGCTCGTTGGCCTCGCGTTCGCGGGTGACGTCACGGAACAAGGCGACGAAACGCGGCGGCAGGCCTTCGCGGCGGTCCAGCTCGATCAGCACCTGTACCCAGATCCGCTGGCCGGAATTGCGGTAGAAACACAGTTCCAGCTGTTCGGGCAGGCCACCGTCGGAGATACGCAGCAGCGCCGCCTCGAAGGCGTCGCGCGAATCCTGCGTGTACAGCGACAGCGCCTGCTCCAGGGTGATGTTTTCCTTGCGCAGGCCGTGGATGCGGTAGCACTCCTCGGTCCATTGCATGCGCCGGGTGTCGACCTCGATCTCGCAGCCGCCGATCTTGCCCAGCGCGGACACGCGGTTGAGCAGCTCGGTGCGCCAGCGGATCAATGCATCGGTCTGGCGCTGCTCGGTGACGTTCTGCAACTGGCCCAGCAGGCGCACCATGGCGCCATTGCCGTCGAACACCGGCTGCGCCCAGACCCGCAGGTGATGCGGATTGATGCTGGCAGGCCCGTTGATCTCCAGCTCGAAATGCACCGGTACGCCTTCGTGCTTGATCTTGCGCCAGGCACTGCGCAGATGTGCAACCGATGGCCGCCCCAGCAGACGCAGGATGTCGCGGATGCCCTGCGGGCGCAGTTCGGTCATGCCGAGCTGCTGCAGGAAATCCGGCGACACCCACAGCGCGTCCTTGAGCGTGTCCCAGCTCCAGCTGCCCATGCTGGCGATGCGCTGGGCCTCTTCGAGCTGGGCCTGCTGCTCGCGCAGCTGCTGCTCGAGCAATTTCTGGTGGTGCACGTCGGTATGCGTGCCGACCATGCGCAACGGGCGGCCGTCGGCTGTCCGCGAGACCACCCGGCCGCGGTCGAGGATCCAGCGCCATTGGCCGTCGTGCTGGCGCAGGCGGAATTCGGCCGTATAGGTATCGGTGCGCCCGTCCAGGTGCGCCTGCACGGCAGCACTGACCTGCGCGTGGTCGTCCGGATGGATCAGCCCGGACAGCGCGGTGAGATTGTTCGGTAGCGGCTGCTCGGAGTAACCGAGCATGCGGGTCCAGCGCTCGGAGCGGTAGACCACATCGGCCGGAATATCCCAGTCCCACAGTCCGTGATCGGCGCTGTCCAGGCCCATTTCCCAGCGGCTGGTGCCGTCGGCGCCCATCGGCTCGGGAATACTCAGGGTGAAGGCCATGACCTGGCCATGCTCATCGCAGACCGCGCGGAGCCAGCCTTCCAGGCGCCCGCCGCCGGCCCCCGGCAGCACGCAGGCGGTCATGCCGCCGCTGCTGGCCACCTGGGCGCGACTGCTTTCCAGGACTTCCACATAGGCGCCAAGGGTGGCCGGCAATCCCAGCGATTGCGCGACACGGTTGGCCGCCAGAGGCTGACCATGCGCATCCAACAACACCACCGCCGAGGTCAGCGGGTGCTGCAGCATGCTTGCAATGACGCCTGAGTCCACTCTGGAACACTCCGAAGAATCGACCCCTGCCTTCGGAGTCGCAATGGATAACGGCCGTTTCCTGGATTAGTTGAGGCGCGTGTTTCGGGCTCGACCGAACCGGGCCGAGTTGCGGCTAAGATGGTTGCATCGCCAGCACCAAAGGTCGTCCGCGGACCCATGCCCCATCCTGTCGCCGCGCCCGCGTTTTCGTCCGCTCCCGTGTCCCGTCTTCGCCTCGCCGAGCGCCTGCAGCAAGGTCTGTGGACCTTGACCGGGCTGTATTTGCTGGTCGGCGTGATCTGGCTGCTGCTGGGCAACCGGCTGCTGCACCTGGCCGGCGCCGCCATGCCGGAGCGCTGGTCGGACGCGAGCTTTCTGCTGCTGTCCAGCGTGGTGATCCATCTGGTGCTGCGCCGTTTCGTGGCGCTGATCGTGGAAGAGCACGCACAACTGGCGCAGTCGGAGGCAGTGCTGCAGGCCAAGTTCCTGGCCTTGCCCAGCCCGGCCCTGGTCTACGACCTGGCCACGCTGCGCATCCTGGATGCCAACCCGGCGGCGCTGGAGTTCTTCGGCTGGGAACGCGACGAATTTCTGCAGCAGACGCTGCAGGCGATCTGGCCCAACGCCGATGGCGCGCGCCTGGAGGAAATCATCACCCAGATCCGCGCCAAGGGCGACGCCACCTGCACCTTGCACGAGGATCTGCTGACCCGCAGCGGCTCGCGCCATGTCGAGATCCGCAGCAACCAGCTGCATCTCGCCAGCGGCCCCGCCCGCCTGGTGGTCACCGTGGACCGTAGCGAAGAACGCCAGGCGCAGCATTTGCGCGACGAGGCGCTGCAGCGGCTGGAAGAAGCGCAAGGCATCGCGCGGCTGGGCTCGTGGCAGCTGGATTGCGCGACCGGGTTGGGACGCTACTCGCCGGCGGTGTATCGCCTGCTCGGCCGCAGCGTGCCGATGCATCGGCGCGACCACCGGCTGGAAGAGCTGTTGACCGCATCGGACACCGCCACCCAGACGCGGATCGAACGCATGATCGAGGACATGTGCACCGGCGGCGAAGTGCAGATCGATGTGCTGCTACCGCTGACCGGCGGCGACTCGCAGCCGCGCACCGTCCATCTGCGTGCCGAAAGCGTGGCCAGCCCGAACGGCACCCGGCATATCCACGGCACGCTGCAGGACGTCAGCGAACGCGAGCAGTCGCGCCGGTTGCTGCGCGAGCGTGAGGAGCAGTTCCGCGAGCTGGTCAGGGTGCTGCCAGATGGCGTGCTGATCCTGGCCGACGAGCACGTGATGTATGCCAATGCCGCCGGGTCGGTGCAGTTCGGTTTCCAGGGCGAAACCATCCTGGGCGAACCGCTGCAGACCCTGGTGAGCGACAGCGACCTGCCGGTGGTGCGCGAGTACCTGCGCGCGGGCAGCGATCGCAACGAGCCGGTGTCCAGCGCACGGGCGATGCGCCGTCGCGATGGCAGCACCTTCTATGCCGGGCTGTCGGCCGGTGACATCCGCTATGGCGGACGCAGCTGCAAGTTGCTGGTGGTGCGCGACCTGAGCGAACCCGAACGCATGCGCGATGCGCTGGCCGAGAGCAACGCCGAGTTGCAGGCGATGGCCAAGCGCCTGTTCTCGCTGCAGGAGGACGAACGCCGCGCGATCTCGCGCGACCTGCATGACGACATCGGCCAGGCCATCACCGCGATGAAGCTGTCCGCTCATGCCGCACTGGACGAACCGGACCCGGACGCGCGCCGCGAGGACCTGCTGGAAGTGGTGTCGCTGGCCGACAGCACCGTGACCAAGCTGCGCAACCTGTCGATGCTGTTGCGTCCGCCGCAGCTGGATGCGCTGGGTCTGGAAGCGGCCTTGCGTTGGCAGGCCTCGATGTTGTTTCGCGCATCGCCGGTGCGCTTGGAGCTGGACATCCAGGCACTGGACGTGCGGCCGGGCAACGAGATCGAGCAAGCATGTTTCCGGATTGCGCAGGAAAGCCTGACCAATGCGCTGCGGCACGCCTGCGCGGGCGAAGTGCGCATGCGCCTGCACTCGATCGACAGCGAGAGCTTTCGCCTGGAAGTCAGCGATGACGGCGATGGCTTCGAACCGGAAGGCCCGCGCGGGCTCGGGCTGATCGTGATGCGTGAGCGTGCGCAAACCGTCGGCGGTGCGCTCGCGATAGAATCAGCCCCCGGAGCAGGCACGCGCGTGACGTTGCGCCTGCCCTATCACCCGGTCGGCGAGTCCGTCCACGACGATGGTGGACGTTAAGTCATGTGGAGCCCCGTAATCCCGCCCGGCCTGGAAATCGTCAAGCCCACCCGCCTGGGCGCGGGCAATCCCGAACTGCTGCATCTGGTGGACGCTGCCGCCTCCGGCGGTCCGCCGTTGATGGTGTTCCATATCGATATCGACCACTTCGCCTCGATCAACGAGAACATGAGCGCCGAGGTCGGCGATCAGGCGCTGACGCTGGTCGCGCGCCGGCTGCAGGACTTCCTCGGCGCGCGTGGCAAGTTGTGGCGCCACGGCAGCGATGAGATGGTGGTGGTGGCGGTGCGGCGCGAAGACACCCCGCTGCCGGAAGATTTTGCCGAAGAGATCCGCCAGCAACTGGAACTGCCGTTGTCGGTGCTGCCGTACACCTTGTTCATGACCGGCAAGGTCGGCATCAGCCTGTGCCCGGAACACTCCACCTCGCTGTCGATCCTGCTCGACTACGCCGAGGAAGCCAGCTACCAGGCCGCACGCGAAGGCGGCAATACGGTGCGGCTGTATACCCGCAACTCGACCACCAACGCGCATAGCGAAAGCATCATTGCGCGCCAGATCGTCGATGCGATCCCGCATGGCGAACTGCGCCTGCGCTACCAGCCGCTGGTGAGCGCGCGCGATGGCCGCATCGTCGGCATGGAGGCGCTGTTGCGCTGGCAATCGCCCACCCTGGGCATGCTGGTGCCGGAACGCTTCATGCGCACCGCCGAGCGCCTGGGCGTGATCGTGCAGATCGGCGAATGGGTGCTGCAGAACGCGGTGCGTCAGGCGCGGCTCTGGCGCGACCAGGGCTTCGACGATTTCAGCATCGCGGTGAACGTGTCCACGCTGCAGTTGCTGCGGCCGGGCTTCTTCAACGAAGTGATGGCGATGCTGCAGACCGCCGGCGTGCCGGCGCAGTTCGTGACGCTGGAGATCAACGAAAGCGCGTTGACCAACAACGTCAACTTCGTCCACGAGACGATGGCCAACCTGCGCAACGAAGGCATCAGCCTGAGCCTGGACAACTTCGGTACCGGCGATTCCAGCCTGAGTGCGCTGGTGCGCTATCCGGTGGACCGGCTGAAGATCGACCGCAGCTTCATCAAGAGCGCGCCGGCCGGCAGCCGCGAGGCGGCGATCGCGCGCGCGATCATCGCGATGGGTCATCAGTTGGGTATGACGGTGATCGCCAATGGCGTGGAATCGCAGGCGCAACTGGGCTTTTTGCGTCGCAACGATTGCGACATCTTCCAGGGTTATCTGTTTGGCGAACCGATGTCGGCCGAGTCGGCCGGCATGGCGCTACGCCGCCGCTATCTGCGCCCGGAATCGTTCGCCGAAAGCCGCCCAGACCGTACGCTGCTGCTGCTGGACGACGAAGAAAACGTGTTGCGCTCGCTGGTGCGGCTGTTCCGCCGCGACGGTTACCGCATCCTGGCCGCCGGCAACGTGCGCGATGCCTTCGACCTGCTCGCCACCAACGACGTGCAGGTGATCCTGTCGGACCAGCGCATGAGCGACATGAGCGGCACCGAGTTCCTGGGCAGGGTCAAGATGCTCTACCCCGACACCGTGCGCCTGGTGCTGTCCGGCTATACCGACCTGGCCACCGTCACCGAAGCGATCAACCGCGGCGCGATCTACCGCTTCCTGACCAAGCCCTGGAACGACGACGAGCTGCGCGAGCACATTCGCCAGGCCTTCCGGACGCACGATGAGCTGCGTAACGGCCGGGAATAGGGAATCGGGAGTGGGGAATCGGTACGGCAGCGCACTGGCTCTGCACGTTTCCCAAGATTTTCACCGCCCGCGTCAAGCGCAAATCACAAGCAAACCCCGCTCTACCGATTCCCGATTCCCCACTCCCGATTCCCGGCGCGCAGCACTACCGCGGCTGCCGCACCGGCAATACGATCCTGAAACTGGCGCCCTGCCCCGGGACGCTTTCGACATCGATGCGGCCGTGGTGCTTGTTGATGATGCCGTAGGAAATCGACAGGCCCAGGCCGGTGCCGCTGCCGACCGGCTTGGTGGTGAAGAACGGGTCGAAGATGCGTTGCAGCAGGTCCGGGGCGATGCCGGCGCCGCTGTCCTGGAACTGGATCCAGACGTTTTCGGCCTCGTCGCGGCCGGTGGTGACGGTGATCGTGCCGCGCTCGACGATTGCCTGGCCGGCGTTGAGCAGCATGTTCATGTAGACCTGGTTGAGCTCGGACGGCAGGCATTCCACCAACGGCAGCTCGGCGTAGTTGCGCTCCAGCGTCACCTTGTATTTGAGCTCGTTCCAGATGATGTTGATCGTGGATTCGAGCCCGGCATGCAGGTCGACCATCTTCCACGACTCGGAACGGTCCGAATACGAGAAGTCCTTGAGGTCGCGCACGATGCGGGTGACCCGCTCGATGCCTTCGCGCGACTCGGCCATCAACTGCGGCAGGTCGCGGCTGATGAAGTCGATGTCGGCGCGGTTGCGGATCTCGTCGATCTCCGGGATCAACGCCTTCGGATCCGGCGCCTGCAGCGCGCGCTCGTAGGCTTCGATCAGCGTGAACAGGCTGCGCAGGTATTCCTGCAGGCTGCCCAGATTGGAGTGCACGTAACCGATCGGGTTGTTGATTTCGTGCGCCACGCCGGCGGCCAGCTGGCCGATGGAGGCCATCTTCTCCGATTGCAGCAGCTTGTCCTGGGCACCGTTCAGACGCAGATAGGCCTGGCGCAGTTCGGCGTGGCGCTGCTGCAGCTCGCGCTCGTAATCCTGCTGGCCTTCGATGTTGTGGAACAACGCCAGAAAGTGCCCGACGCCCTGTTCTTCGTTGTAGTACAGATGCGCAATGACCACGCGATCGGCAACCGGCAGGCTGCCGGTCCAGCTGCCCTTGCTGCGCGCCTGATTCAGCGCATCCGATGGCAGCACCTGCGAGATCCGCTCGCCGAGATTGCGGTCGTCGGCGGGATCTTCCCTGCACAGGCTCTGGCGTGCGATGGCGTTGGCCAGGATCAGCTGCCCGTCTGCGCGGAACAGCAACACACCCTCAAGCATCTGGTCGCCGAAAGCGCGCAGCATGGCCGAGGACGGTAATAAGGCTTGATTGAGAAAAAACTTGGCAGTCACGGGACAGGGCGGCGTAGAGGACGCTTCAATATACGCCGAACCGCCCAGGCCCCGTATTGCGCGGCGCCACGCTCCTGCACATCGGGCCCGTCAAGGCTGCACCACCACGCCGCCGGCGCGGCCTGTGCGTGCGCTCGGGCACGCTGCGGCGCGTCAGGCCACGGCCAGCGAACGACCGCCGCGCAGCACGCTCGACTGACCCTTGGCATCGTAGGACGGCGCACTCTCGGTGCGGCCCAGATGACGCAACGCCCAGTTCACCTCGCGACGCCGGCGTGCCAGCAGCGCGCCGTTGGCGCGGTTGGCTTCGGCCAGTTCGCGCAGCCGCTCTTCTTCGCCCTGGGGCATGGCCGCTTCCAGCGCGCGCAGCGCCGACAGCTTGTCCTGCGTGTGCCGCATCAACCCATCGATGTCGTTCTCGAGTAATGCCTGGCGTTCGCCGGCCAGCGCATCGCTGAGACGTTGCAGGAACTCGTTCACATTCATCCTTTGGGTCGGGAATTAACCCGCCAGTTGCTGATTCAGATCCATCATGCGGCTGGCGATGGCATCCGGATTGATGGAATAGCTGCCGTTCTGCAACGCATCCTTCACGGCCTGGACGCGACCGGTGTCGATCGCCGAGGACTGCGACAGCGTGCGCTGCAAGTTCTGCAGGTTGGTCGCCTCACCGGTCAGCTTGACGCTGTCGGTCGGCGGCAATGCGGCGATCGGGGACGCGCGGTCTTCACCGGCCGAAGCGATCTTGCTACTCGTGGCCGCGGTGCGAAGGGTGGCAGCGGTCGGTAGATTGCCTTCGATTTTCTGTGTCATGTCAGGAACTCCTCTACAGGTCGTAGGGGATAACGGCATGCCAAAAAAAAACTTTATAGCGAATTTCTATCTGGAGACCAAAACGGTCCCGCTCGCTTCGACAATCCCCTGCACCACGCGGCGCGACGAGGAATTTTCCACCGACACACGCTCGTTCTCACCGGCATCGGACAGCGCGCGACCGCTCATGCGCACCTCCAGACCGCCGTTGCGCGACACCAGCGGGACCGTGTCGCCGCGCCGGACCAGCCGCTGGGTGACCAGATCGTTGGCCGAGAGCAGCGAGCCGGCCGGCAGGATGCGGCGGGCGCTCTTGCCCACCGCAGCCACCGGATCGGCCAGCACCGCGCCGACGATGCGTGCGGCGTCACGCTTCTCGATACTGATATCGGCCAGCGAAATGACTTCTCCAGCGCTGATGCCGCGGCGCAATACCAACACGTCCTGATTGCGGCGCACCTTCAGCGGCACGAACAGGCGCCAGCCAGCCGGCTGCGGACAGGCCACTTCCACCGTATTGGTGCCGGTCGGCTGCGCCTGCAGCGCAATCGGACAGGCCGGCATGCGCAAGCCCGGATCGAGCGTGGCCTCGGCCTCGGCATCCGGGCCAACGGTGGCCAGTGCCGCAGCGCGGATGGAATCGACAGACTGATAGCTCTGGGCCCAGGCCGGAGCGGCAGCCAACAAGATGACAAGCAGGAGCAGGCGCATGGGACCAGATCCGGAGGAAGACGGAATAGGCAGTGCAAGTGGCGTGCCTGTTTTTTGAATCGGGAATCGGGAATGGGGAATCGGTCGGGGGCTGAGCCTTGATCGGTCTTCGCTGCTGATGTGCGATTTCCTTAGTGAACACCGTAGGTACGTCACACCACGGCCCTTCGCCTCGGGCTGGCTGCAAAAAGCCCTCCGCTTTTGCGATTCCCCATTCCCGACTCCCGATTCCCGACAGCGCCCCACGCCAAGCTGAAACCGCTCAAGTTTTCCGAGGGCGCTGTCGATATCTGCCCCATGACCCACGATCTGCTCAACCGCATCGACCAGCGCACGCGTCTGGCTGGCCACAACCGACTGGCCCTGCTGCTGTTCCGGCTGGGCGGGCGCCAGCTTTTTGGCGTGAATGTCTTCAAGGTGCAGGAAGTGCTGCGCCGCCCGGAGTTGTTCCAGGTGCCCGGCCTGCCGACCGAGTTCGCCGGCGTGGCCGATGTGCGCGGGCGCTCGGTACCGGTGCTGGACCTGGGCCTGGCGATCGGCCACCCGGAGCGCGATGCGCACTCGGAGAACGGCCCCGGCTACCTGGTGGTGGCCGAATTCAACCGCTCGGTCCAGGGCTTTCTGGTCAGCGGCGTGGAGCGCATCGTCAATATCGCGGTGGAAGATATCCATCCGCCGCCGGAGCTGGGCGCCGAAGCCACTTATTTGACGGCGGTGACGCGGTTCCAGGGCGAGCTGATCCAGGTCATCGACGTGGAGAGCGTGCTGGCCGACATCGCCAAGGTCAGCAAGGACGTGCAGCTGGATCCTTCGCTGCAGCTGGTCGCCTATGACCGGCAGTTCCAGGTGCTGGTGGTGGACGACTCGCGCGTGGCGCGTCAGCAGATCCGCAGCGTGCTCGACCAGCTCGGCGTGGCGGCGACCTTGTTGTCCGACGGTCGCCAGGCGCTGGACCACCTCTTGCAGGTGGCTGCATCAGGCGAGAATCCGGCCGACCGCTATGCGATGGTCATCTCCGACATCGAGATGCCGGCCATGGACGGCTACACGCTGACGACGGAAATCCGGCGCACGCCGGGGTTGCAGGGCCTGTACGTGCTGCTGCACACCTCCTTGTCGGGCGTGTTCAACAACGCCATGGTCGAACAGGTCGGCGCCAACGCCTTCGTGGCCAAGTACAGCGCGCACGAACTGGCCGATTACGTGCTGGCCCGCCTGAAAGTGGTCGCCGAAGCGGCCTGAGCAGGCCACAAAGCGGCGGCCAGGTCGGAGCCGACAATAGCGATGAGCGCCGCGCTGCAAAGGTGCGGCGTGATGGAAGATCGCCCGGTTGGGGTCGGTGGGTCGACACCTGTTGAAATGACACCCCCGACTTGAAGTGACACCCCCGACGCCGGGCAGCGCTCAGGGTCATGCCGGGCCTTCCGGCCTGGCGCACCTGAGTGAGCCAACTCTGCGACGGACACAGGTCCACCCTGTATCCCGGACGGCCAAGCTGCCGTTCGTCGGCGGCGCCGATAAGTCTCCGAGTTCTCTGACCCGCACCACCCCGATTGGCACAAACATTGCTTTCTCCCTGGCAACACTTCGCGGGAGAGCACCGTGTCCAATTCCATCTCGTCCTTTCTAGGCATCCACGGCGATGCCCTGCCGCTGCGCGAGCAGCGCATGAAGCTCATTGCCAGCAACCTGAGCAATGTGGACACCCCTGGCTACAAAGCCAAGGACATGGACTTCGAAGCCGCGCTGAAATCGGCCGAAGGCGTGCGCGACGGCACCCTGCTGCAGACCACCGACGCCAAGCATTTCGAGATCGGCAGCAGCGGCGGGCTCAACCCGTTCCAGATCACCCGCGAATCCGATCAGCCCAGCCTGGACGGCAATACCGTCGATCCCGATGCCGAACGTGCTGCCTACGGCCGCGCCGCGCTGGAATACCGCGCCTCGCTGAGCTTCCTCGAATCCAAGGTGCGCTCGATGCTCACCGCGATCACCGGCCAATAAGTCATGAGCAATCTTCCCATCTTCGATGTGGCCGGCTCGGCGCTGCATGCGCAGTCGGTCCGCCTGAGCACCATCGCCTCCAACCTGGCCAATGCGGACTCGGTCGCCGGCTCGGCCGAGGCGACCTACAAGCCGATCGAGCCGATCTTCCAGGCCCAGCAAAGTCGCCAGGACCCCAGCCTGACCTCGGTGAACGTCAAGGAGATCACCACCACCAACGCGCCGCCGATCCGTCGCTACGAGCCCGGCCATCCGCTGGCCGATGCCGACGGCTACGTGTTCTCGCCCGACGTGGATCCGGTCTCGCAGATGGTCAACATGATCTCGGCCTCGCGCAACTACCAGGCCGGCGTGGAAATGCTCAACACCGCCAAGGAACTGGCGCTCGCCACCCTGACCATGGGTCGCTGACCCGCCTAGCTGACCCTTCCCTTACGGACCTTTTCACATGAGCACGATCGGTAGTGACCTCTACACCAGCCTCGGGCTGACCTCCAGCAGCGCCACAGCGACCAAGAAGAAGGAGGAATCGCTCGGCCAGGCCGACTTCCTCAAGTTGATGACCGAGCAGCTGCAGCACCAGGACCCGCTCAAACCGATGGAAAACAGCGCGTTTCTGGGCCAGTTGGCGCAGTTCTCCACCGTGCAGGGCATTGGTGACCTCAATACCAAGGTCAGCAGCTTCTCTGCAGCACAGAGCAGCGATCAGGTGCTGAAGGGCGCCTCGCTGGTCGGGCACAACGTGCTGGTGCCTTCCGCGCAACTGGCCATCGATGCCACCAACTCGGCCAAGGGCGTGGTTGCGGCAACCTCGGCCGGCACCGTCAATTTCGAAATCACCGATGCCAACGGCGCGTTCGTCAAACAGCTCAGCGTGCCGGCCAGCGCCGCCGGCGAGGTGTCGTTCGCCTGGGACGGCACCGATGCCAACGGCAACCGCATGGCCGCCGGCAAGTACGGCGTGACCGCCACCCAGACCGACACCGCCGGTGCCAAAAGCAAGTTGTCCACCTATGTCGACGCACCGGTGGACAGCGTCACGATCGGCTCGGACGGCCTGTATCTCAACCTGACCGGGCTAGGCACTTCCCCGCTCGCCAACGTGCTCCGCGTCAGCTGAGCCGGCAACCGACACTCAAAGGACCTCATCCATGGCTTTCAATACCTCGTTGTCCGGCATCAACGCAGCCAATGCCGATCTGAACGTCACCTCCAACAACATCGCCAACGTCAACACGACCGGATTCAAGGAATCGCGCGCCGAGTTTGCCGACATGTTCCAGAGCACCAGCTACGGCCTGTCGCGCAATGCGGTGGGTTCGGGCGTGCGCGTCAGCAATGTGGCGCAGCAGTTCTCGCAGGGCAACATCGATCCGACCGGGCGCAGCCTGGATCTGGCGGTCTCCGGCGAAGGCTTTTTCACCGTGTCCTCCAACGGCGCCAAGATGTATACCCGTGCCGGCAACTTCCAGACCGATGCCAACGGCTATGTGATCAATCCACAGGGCGCGCGCCTGCAGGTCTTCGCCCCCAACCCGAGCGGCAACGGCTTCGACGTCGGTCGCCTGTCGGACCTGCAGCTGCTGACCACCGACAGCCCGCCCAAGTCGACCTCCACGGTCAACCTGGCCTTCACCCTGCCCGGCAACGCCACCGCGCCGGTGGTGACTCCGTTCAGCCCGGCCGACGACAAGACCTACAGCCACTCCACCGGCGGCATCAACGTCTACGATTCGCTGGGCGTCAGCCATGTGCAGACCTCCTACTTCGTCAAGACCGCCAACCCGAACGAATGGCAGGTGCACAACTACGTGGACGGCGCTGCAGTCGGCGCGCCGACCACGCTGCAGTTCTCCGATACCGGCGCACTGACCACCCCGGCCAACGGCATCATCACGATGGACCCGTTCACCCCGAGCACCGGCGCCGGCGTGCTGAGCATGCAGCTCAACGTCAGCGGCTCGACCCAGTACGGCGAGGCCTTCGCGCTGCGCGACACCCGCCAGGACGGCTATGCCAGCGGCAAGCTCAACGAGATCAGCATCGACACCAGTGGTGTGGTGTTCGCCCGTTATTCCAACGGTGCCGACAAGCCGCTGGGCCAGGTCGCGCTGAGCAGCTTCGTCAATCCGCAGGGCCTGCAGTCGCAGGGCAACAACATGTGGGCCGAAAGCTACACCTCCGGCGCCGCCCGCACCGGCGCACCGGACACCTCGGACCTGGGCCAGATCGAATCCGGCTCGCTGGAATCCTCCACGGTGGACCTGACCGAGCAGCTGGTGAACATGATCGTGGCCCAGCGCAACTTCCAGGCCAACTCGCAGATGATCTCGACCCAGGATCAGGTCACCCAGACGATCATCAATATTCGTTAACGGCTGGGAATGGGGATTGGGGAATAGGGAATCGTAAGAGCTGGCATTGCGTGTATCGGATGCCCGCCTTGCCCCCTACTCCCCAGCCCCCCGCAATCCCGCTTTTGCGATTCCCGATTCTCCATTCCCGATTCCCGGTGCCTCATGGACAAAGCTCTCTACGTTGCGATGACCGGCGCCCGCGCCTCCCTGCAGGCGCAGGGCACCGTGTCGCACAATCTCGCTAACGTCGATACGGTGGGGTTCAAGGCTGCGCTGGCCAATACCGAGGCGTTCAAGATCCAGGGCAAGGGTTATCCGTCGCGGATCGATGCGCTGCATGTGGACCAGGGCTTCGACCGCAGCCAGGGCCACCAGAAGGTCACCGGCAACCCGCTGGACGTGTCGCTGCAGCAGGACCGCTGGCTGGCGGTGCAGTCGCCCGACGGCAGCGAGGCCTACACCCGCAACGGCGAGCTGGCGCTCACTGCCAATGGCCAGCTGGTCACCGCCAATGGCCATGCGGTGCTGGATGAGGGCGGCAATCCGATGACGATCCCGCCGCACCAGGCGATGGAGATCGGCAGCGACGGCAGCATCTCGATCATTCCACAGGGCGAAGGCCCGCAGACCATGGCCATCGTCGGCAAGATGAAGGTGGTCGACGCCCCCGCCGACCGTTTGACGCGGCGCCCGGACGGGCTGATGCGCAACACCAGCACCGATCCGGCGCAGGCGTTTGCGGTGGCCACCGGCAAGACCATCAACAGCGGCATGCTGGAGGGCAGCAACGTGGATGCCGCCGGCGCACTGGTGGAGATGATCCAGCTGCAGCGCCAGTTCGAAATGCAGGTCAAGATCATCAAGAACGGCGACGACAACGCGCAATCGGCCAATTCGCTGCTGCGGGTCAGCGGCTAAGCGCCACTGACGCCCACTGCCGCAGCGCCGGTCGGTTTGCCGCGCTGGCGAGCACCTGGATGGCGGCCGCCTGGGTTCGCTGCAGAGCGGCTGGTTTGTGACTTGGCTGCAGGGCCCTTGCCCGCCCACCCTCGCAGGACACGCCGCAAGTACATCCCTGTAGGCTCTTGCGCGGCATCCATGCCGCGTAAGGTCCCGCGACGGTGGGCGGGCAAGGACCAGGCGAGATAGTCGGTACGCAGGATTGCGAGCAGAGCATGCGGTGTGTTGCTTGGATCGCATCGCTTCCGATCCGCTTCCCGATTCAACCCGAGCAACAAGCAGCTTTTCACACGACCACCGACTCACTCTCTGGGGCGGTGGCCTCGCCGATTGCGGGACCGTGTGGCGGCATGGATGCCGCCACCGAGCCCCCAGGGATGGGTTCACGGCGTGTCCCGCGAGCGGTGAGGCCACCGCGCGCTCGACCAACCAGCCTGTTGACTGCGTCGCAATGCAAGCCGGCAAATCCCGAGAACCCTTCCGCACGCAGCGCCAAGGGTTCACACGTCGCCGAGCACATCGCTGACCGGCGACCGATCTAGCGCGCCTGATCTGCCGCGCAGGCTTCCACCGCTTCGGCCTAGCCGCTGCCTGTCCGCCGCCAGCCTGCCCCGCGCAGGCCGTCGCGCCCGCTTCGCGTGATCCAGCGCACAGCCGGCAAAAATCCGGCGCGGGTTTGGCACGCCTCGTGCATCTACCCAGCCGTACCCGGAACACATCCCCGGGTCTAACGAGGAATCGGGTCATGAATCAGGCTTTGTGGGTCGCCAAAACCGGACTGGATGCGCAGCAGACGCGCATGTCGGTCATTTCCAACAACCTGGCCAATACCAATACCACCGGCTTCAAGCGCGATCGTGCGGCGTTCGAAGACCTGTTGTATCAACAGGTGCGTGCGCCGGGCGGCTCCACCTCCGCGCAGACGCAGCTGCCGACCGGCCTGCAGCTGGGTACCGGCGTGCGGGTGGTCTCCACCTTCAAGGGCTTCGACCAGGGCAGCCAGCAGCAGACCGGCCGCGCGCTCGACGTGATGGTCAACGGCCGCGGCTTCTTCGAAGTGCAGATGCCTGACGGCACCTCGGCCTATACCCGCGACGGCACCTTCCAGATCAATGCGCAGGGCGAGCTGGTCACCAACAGCGGCTACCCGCTGCAGCCGGGCATCCAGATCCCCGAAGGCGCGCAGTCGCTGACCATCGGCAACGACGGCACCATCAGCGTGACGCTGGCCGGCCAGGCCGCCGCGCAGGAAATCGGTGCGTTGACGCTGACAGACTTCATCAATCCCTCGGGCCTGCAGTCCAAGGGCGAGAACCTGTTCGTCGAGACCACCGCCTCCGGCCCCGCGCAGAACGGCACCCCTGGCCTCAACGGCCTGGGCAACACCGTGCAGGGCGCGCTGGAAGGCAGCAACGTCAATACGGTGGAAGAGCTGGTGAGCATGATCGAGACCCAGCGCGCCTATGAAATGAATGCCAAGGCGATCTCCACCACCGACTCGATGCTCGGCTACTTGAACAACAACGTCTGATCGGCCCGCCGGTCGCTGCCCTCTCAGGAATCCACGCCATGTCACGCCTGCCTTCCCTTTCCTCCCTGTGCCTCGCCATCGCCTGCAGCGCGCTGCTGGGCGGCTGCGTGGCGGCCGGCGATGTGCGGCCGTTCGCCGAACTGGCGCCGATCGTGCCGGTGGTCGCGCCGGTGGCGCAGCCCACCGCCGGAGCGATCTATGCCGCCGGCCCGAGCCTGAATCTGTACGGTGACCGCCGCGCCCGCGATGTCGGCGATCTGCTGACGGTGAACCTGGTGGAAAGCACCACTGCCTCGTCCACCGCCAACACCAGCGTCAGCAAGGCCGACACCGTGGACATGAGCACGCCCACGCTGCTCGGCGTTCCGCTCACCGTCAACGGCACCGATGTGCTGCGCAACTCCACCAGCGGCGACCGCACGTTTGCCGGCAAGGGCAACACCGCGCAGAGCAACCGCATGCAGGGCAGCGTGACCGTCACCGTGATGCAGCGCCTGCCCAACGGCAATCTGGTGATCCAGGGGCAGAAGAACCTGCGCCTGACCCAGGGCGACGAACTGGTGCAGGTACAGGGCATCGTGCGCGCCGCCGACATCGGCCCGGACAACACCGTGCCTTCGAGCAAGGTGGCCGACGCCCGCATCGCCTACGGCGGCCGCGGCGCGATCGCGCAGTCCAACGCGATGGGCTGGCTGAGCCGCTTCTTCAATTCCCGTCTGTCGCCCTACTGAGCCTGCGACCATGAATCTGTCTTCCCTGCCCTTCCGTCTGCTGGCTGCCGCTGTGGCGGTCTGCGCGATCGCCGCGCCGGCCTCGGCCGAGCGCATCAAGGATCTTGCCCAGGTCGGCGGCGTGCGCGGCAACGCGCTGGTCGGTTACGGCCTGGTGGTCGGCCTGGACGGCAGCGGCGACCGCACCAGCCAGGCGCCCTTCACCGTGCAGAGCCTGAAGAACCTGCTCGGCGAGCTGGGCGTCAATGTTCCGGCGAACGTCAATCCGCAGCTGAAGAACGTCGCCGCCGTGGCCATCCATGCCGAACTGCCGCCGTTCGCCAAGCCCGGCCAGCCGATCGACATCACCGTGTCCTCGATCGCCAACGCGGTGTCGCTGCGTGGCGGCTCGCTGCTGATGGCACCGCTGAAAGGCGCCGACGGCCAGGTCTACGCGATGGCGCAGGGCAACCTGGTGGTCGGTGGCTTCGGCGCGCAGGGCAAGGACGGCTCGCGGGTGTCGGTCAACATTCCCAGCGTCGGTCGCATCCCCAACGGCGCCACCGTCGAACGCGCCTTGCCGGATGTGTTTGCCGGCAGCGGCGAGATCACCCTCAACCTGCACCAGAACGATTTCACCACCGTCTCGCGCATGGTCGCGGCGATCGACAGCAGCTTCGGTGCCGGGACCGCACGTGCGGTGGACGGCGTGACCGTGGCAGTGCGCTCGCCGACCGATCCCGGCGCGCGTATCGGCCTGCTGGCGCGGCTGGAAAATGTCGAACTCTCTCCGGGCGATGCACCAGCCAAGGTGGTGGTCAACGCACGCACCGGCACGGTGGTGATCGGCCAGCTGGTGCGGGTGATGCCGGCGGCGATCGCGCATGGCTCGCTCACCGTGACCATCAGCGAGAACACCAATGTCAGCCAGCCGGGCGCCTTCAGCGGCGGCCGCACCGCGGTGACCCCGCAATCGACGATCACGGCCACCTCCGAAGGCAGCCGCATGTTCAAGTTCGAAGGCGGCACCACGCTCGATCAGATCGTACGCGCGGTCAACGAAGTGGGCGCCGCTCCCGGCGACCTGGTGGCCATCCTGGAAGCGCTCAAGCAAGCCGGTGCGCTCACGGCGGAGCTGGAGGTGATCTGACATGCGTATCGCAGCCTCGCCCATTGATCTCAACCCGAGCACCAAGGCCGATCCCGCCAAGATCGACAAGGTCTCACGTCAGCTCGAAGGACAGTTCGCGCAGATGCTGGTCAAGAGCATGCGCGATGCGAGCTCCGGCGACCCGATGTTTCCGGGCGAAAACCAGATGTTCCGCGAGATGTACGACCAGCAGATGGCCAAGTCGCTGACCGACGGCAAGGGGCTGGGCCTGTCGGCGATGATCTCCAAGCAGCTGAGCGGCGACACCGGTGGCCCGGCGTTGAATACCTCGCTCAGCACCGCCGATGCCGCCAAGGCCTATGCGCTGGTGGCCGGCAAGCGCGACGCCTCGTTGCCGCTGCCGGCCCGTGATGGGGCTGCGGGCAGCGTCGGTGCAGGCATTGGCAGCGCGGCAGGCATCGGCGCAGGCGGCCTGGGCGGCATCGGCATGAGCCAGGTGCTGGATCTGATCGCCGGGCGTACCGGCAGCAGCGAAGCCGGCAGCGACGATGCGGCCGCACTGAGCTGGCCCTCGGCCAACGATCGCTGGGCCGACGTGGCCGCCAGCGACGCCGCCGATGCCAACGCCGCGGTCAATGCGAGCGCGGCGAGCAGCGCCGCTGCCAGCCTGGGCGAGCGCACCCCGGAAGGCTTCGTGGCCAAGATCTGGACGCATGCGCAGAAGGCCGCGCGCGAACTAGGCGTGGATCCGCGTGCACTGGTGGCGCAGGCAGCGCTGGAAACCGGCTGGGGCCGGCGCGGTATCGGCAATGCCGGCAGCTCCAACAACCTGTTCGGCATCAAGGCCACCGGCTGGAGCGGCGACAAGGTCACCACCGGCACCCACGAATACGTCAATGGCGTCAAAACCACCGAAACCGCCGATTTCCGTGCCTACGGCTCGGCCGAGGAAAGCTTTGCCGACTACGTGCGGCTGCTGAAGAACAACAGTCGTTACCAGCCCGCGCTGCAGGCTGGCACCGATATCAAGGGTTTTGCACGCGGCTTGCAACAGGCTGGATACGCCACCGATCCGGGCTACGCAGCCAAGATCGCGGCGATCGCCAACGGTCCGACCATCGACCGTGCGGTAGCCGCGATCGGCAACGCGGCGGCCGACCTGTCCAACCGCTATGCCAGCACCGCCGAGCCTGCCGGGCTCGGCACCATCCGTCGTTGAGGTAAACGCCCATGTCCATCATGTCCACCGGGACCAGTGCGCTGATCGCCTTCCAACGGGCGTTGTCGACCGTTAGCCATAACGTCGCCAACATCAATACCGAAGGCTACAGCCGCCAACGTGTGGAATTTGCAACGCGCACGCCTACCGACATGGGCTACGCGTTCGTGGGCAATGGCGCCAAGATCACCGACGTCAGCCGGGTGGCCGACCAGCTGGCCACCTCGCGCCTGCTGGACAGCGGCGGCGAGCTCTCGCGGCTGCAGCAGCTGTCCTCGCTGTCCAACCGCGTCGACAGCCTGTACTCCAACACCGCCACCAATGTGGCCGGGCTGTGGTCGAACTTCTTCGATTCCACCAGCGCGGTGTCGTCCAATGCCTCGTCCACGGCCGAGCGGCAGAGCATGCTCGACAGCGGCAACTCACTGGCCACGCGTTTCAAGCAGCTCAACGGGCAGATGGACAGCCTCAGCAACGAGGTCAACAGCGGCCTGACCTCCTCGGTGGACGAAGTCAATCGCCTGACCCAGCAGATCGCCAAGATCAACGGCACCATCGGCAGCAGCATCGACAGCGCCTCGCCCGACATGCTCGACCAGCGCGATGCGCTGGTGTCCAAGCTGGTCGGCTACACCGGCGGCACCGCGGTGATGCAGGACGGCGGCTTCATGAACGTTTTCACCGCCGGCGGCCAGGCCCTGGTGGTGGGAACCACCTCGTCCAAGCTGACCACCGTCGCCGACCCGTATCAGCCGACCAAGCTGCAGGTGGCGATGCAGACCCAGGGCCAGAATGTCAGCCTCAGCACCAGCTCGCTGGGCGGGCAGATCGGCGGCCTGCTGGAGTTCCGGACCAGCGTGCTGGAACCGACCCAGGCCGAACTCGGTCGCCTGGCCGTGGGCATGGCCAGCACCTTCAACGCCGGTCACGCGCAAGGCATGGACCTGTACGGCGCGATGGGCGGCAACTTCTTCAACATCGGCACGCCCACCACTGCCGCCAATCCCAGCAATACCGGCAGCGCGTCGCTGAGCGCCAGCTTCAGCAACATGTCGGCGGTGGATGGGCAGAACGTCACGCTCAGCTTCGACGGCAGTGCATGGAAGGCCACCAATGCCAGCACCGGGTCGGCGGTGCCGATCAGCGGCGCCGGCACCCCGGCCAATCCGCTGGTGCTCAATGGCGTCAGCCTGGTGGTGGGCGGCACGCCGGCCAACGGCGACAAGTTCCTGCTGCAGCCCACCGCGGGGCTGGCCGGCAGCCTGTCGGTGGCCATCACCGACCCCTCGCGGATTGCCGCGGCCACCCCGGTCAAGGCGACCGCCACGCTCGCCAACCTGGGCACCGGCAAGATCAGCGACGTCAAGGTCACCAACGCGCAGAACCCGGCGCTGCTGACCCCGGCCTCGGTGGAGTTCATCGACGCCAACCAGTACACCATCGATGGCAGCGGCCCGTTCGCCTACACCGCCGGCCAGACCATCAGCGCCAATGGCTGGAGCTTTGCCCTGGACGGCGCGCCCAAGGCCGGCGACACCTTCGGGGTCGGCCCCACCGGCGCCGGTTCCAGCGACAACGGCAACGTCAAGCTGCTGGCCAAGATCGACGACGCCAAGGCGCTCAGCGGCGGCACGGTCACGCTCAACGGCGCGCTGTCGGGCCTGACCACCTCGGTCGGCTCGGCTGCGCGCGCGGCCAGCTACGCCTCGGATGCGCAGAAGGTCATCAACGACCAGGCGCAGGCCAGCCGCGACTCGATTTCCGGCGTCAACCTCGATGAGGAAGCCGCCAACATGCTGAAGCTGCAGCAGGCCTACCAGGCCGCCGCACAGATGATTTCCACCGCCGACACCATCTTCCAAGCCATCCTGGGCGCCGTACGCTGATGACCGACCGTATCTCCACCAGCATGATGTACAGCCAGTCGGTGTCGTCGATGACGGCCAAGCAGTCCCGGCTGAGCCAGATCCAGGCCCAGCTCGCCAGCGGGCAGCGCCTGGTCACCGCCAAGGACGACCCGGTCGCCGCCGGCACCGCGGTCGGCCTGGATCGCGCGCTGGCGGCGATCACGCGCTTTGGCGAAAACGCCAACAACGTGCAGAACCGGCTCGGCCTGCAGGAAAACGCCCTGTCGCAGGCCGGCGACAAAATGGCGCGCGTCACCGAATTGGCGGTGCAGGCCAACAATTCCTCGCTCAGCCCCGACGACCGCAAGGCGATCGCCTCGGAACTGACCGCGCTGCGCGACAGCATGGTCAGCCTGGCCAACAGCACCGACGGCACCGGGCGCTATCTGTTCGGCGGCAGCGCCGATGGCAGCGCACCGTTCATCAAGAGCAATGGCGGCGTCACCTACAACGGCGACCAGACCCAGAAACAGGTCGAGGTGGCGCCGGACACCTTTGTCAGCGACACCCTGCCCGGCAGCGAAATCTTCATGCGTATCCGCACCGGCGACGGCACCGTGGATGCGCACCCCGACAACGCCAATACCGGCACCGGCCTGCTGCTGGATTTCAGCCGTGATGCCAGCACCGGCAGCTGGAACGGCGGCAGCTACAGCGTGCAGTTCACCGCCGCAGACACCTACGAGGTGCGCGACAGCACCAATACGGTGGTCGGGACCGGCACCTACAAGGATGGCGAAGACATCAACGCGGCCGGTGTGCGCATGCGCATCAGCGGTGCACCGGCGGTGGGCGACAGTTTCCAGATCGGCGCCTCCACCACCAAGGACGTGTTCTCCACCATCGACGACCTGGTCGGCGCGCTCAATTCCGACACCCAGACCCCGCCGCAGAAGGCGGCGATGATCAACACGCTGCAGTCGTCGATGCGCGACATCGCACAGGCCTCGTCGAAGATGATCGATGCGCGCGCCTCCGGCGGCGCGCAGCTGTCGGCGATCGATAACGCCAACTCGCTGCTCGAATCCAACGAGGTCACCCTCAAGACCACCCTGTCGTCGATCCGCGACCTGGATTTCGCCTCGGCGCTCGGGCAATACGAACTGGAGAAGGCCTCGTTGCAGGCCGCCCAAACGATTTTTCAGCAGATGCAGTCGTCGTCGTTGTTTAACCTGATCCGCTGATTTTCCGCAGAAAACCCACATTTTCTGCACGCCTGCGCGCGCGCACCTGCGCAGGCCGACGGAGTTTATTCGTCAAAAGTTATACCAACGCTAAAGATCGACGGGGTGCTGCCGAATAAACCAAACCCCTTGCTACACAACGCTTCCGTATTTCGTCCTGCAGCAGAAAGACAGCAAAAAAACACTGGATTTCGCTAAAGGTTCCCGACGCAACGCCGTTATTCATCTCAGCAGCGGCAACGGCCAACTTGATGGCCCCCCTGCGGAGGCTCCGGGCAAGTCCCCCTTGCCGGAAAAATCGCTTAGGAGAAATCAAAATGGCACAGGTAATCAACACCAACGTAATGTCGCTGAACGCTCAGCGTAACCTCAACACCAGCAGCGCGAGCATGTCGACGAGCATCCAGCGTCTGTCCTCGGGTCTGCGCATCAACAGCGCCAAGGACGACGCCGCAGGTCTGGCGATCTCCGAGCGCTTCACCACGCAGATCCGCGGCCTAGACGTTGCCTCGCGCAACGCCAACGACGGTATCTCGCTGGCCCAGACCGCCGAAGGCGCGATGGTCGAAATCGGCAGCAACCTGCAGCGTATCCGCGAGCTGTCGGTGCAGTCGTCCAACGCCACCAACTCGCCGACCGACCGTGACGCGCTGAACTCCGAAGTCAAGCAGCTCACCGCCGAAATCGACCGCGTCGCCAACCAGACCAACTTCAACGGCACCAAGCTGTTGAACGGCGACTTCTCCGGCGCGCTGTTCCAGGTCGGCGCCGACGCCGGCCAGACCATCGGCATCAACAGCATCGTCGACGCCAACGTCGATTCGCTGGGCAAGGCCAACTTCGCTGCCGCCGTTTCCGGCGCTGGCGTGACCGGCACCTCCACCGCATCGGGCTCGATCAGCGGCATGAGCCTGTCGTTCAAGGACGCCAGCGGTGCAGCCAAGAGCGTCACCATCGCGGACGTCAAGGTCGGCGTCGGCGAGAGCGCTGCCGACGTCAACAAGAAGGTGGCTGCCGCGATCAACGACAAGCTCGACCAGACCGGCATGTACGCCTCGATCAAGACCGACGGTACGGTGCAGATCGAATCGCTGAAGGCTGGCCAGGACTTCACCTCGCTGACCGCCGGTACCTCCAGCGCCGCAGGCATCACCGTCGGCGCCGGCATCACCACCGCCTCGGCCGCTTCCGGCTCCACCGCTTCGACCCTGAGCACCCTGGACATCTCCACGTTCTCCGGCGCACAGAAGGCCCTGGAAATCGTCGACAAGGCGCTGACCGCGGTCAACTCCTCGCGCGCCGACATGGGTGCGGTGCAGAACCGCTTCACCTCCACCATCGCCAACCTGAGCGCAACCTCGGAAAACCTGTCGGCCTCGCGTAGCCGTATCCGCGACACCGACTACGCCAAGGAAACCGCCGAGCTGACCCGCACGCAGATCCTGCAGCAGGCCGGTACCGCGATGCTGGCCCAGGCCAAGTCGGTTCCGCAGAACGTGCTGAGCCTGCTGCAGTAATCGGCAGCGCGTCGCAGCAAGTCCAAAGCCCCTCTCCGGAGGGGCTTTTTTGTGGTCGCAGATATTTACAGCCGCAGGGATTCGACACGATCGCGCAGCACGGGTTTCTGGCGCGGGTTTCTTGACGCATCGCCGGCATGGAAATTGCATCACCCAACCTCGTGAGCGAGACGGGCTCGCCGCCGCTAAAGTCCTCGCCGAGGCGGCCGATACCCGTCTCGTAATCCCATGCGTCCATCCTTGCTTGGACGCCCAGACGAGGAATGCAACATGGCATCGGTGATCAGCACTTCCGGCTCCGGTCTGGACATCCCCACCGTGGTGTCCACCTTGGTTTCCCGGCAGAAAGACCCGGAGCAGGCGCGCATCAACAAGGCCGGAGCCGCTGCGACGACGCAGCTGTCGGCGATCAGCCAGATCAAGAGCAGCATGACCACGCTCAAGTCTGCGCTGGACAAGGTCATCAGCAGCGCCGACACCAATGCCTACAAGGCAACGGTGCCCACCGATGCCGGCTTCACCGCCACCACCACCAGCTCGGCCGCGCCGGGCAACTATTCGGTGGAAGTGGTCTCGCTGGCCAGCGCGCAGAAGCTCGCCTCTGGCGCGTTCGTCGCCGATGCCACTGTCGGCAGCGGCACGCTGACGATCGGGTATGGCGACAAGAAGATCACCGTTGACATCAGCGGCACCGACAAGCTCACCGACATCGCTGCGGCCATCAACAAGGCGGCCGGCGGCAAGGGCGTCAACGCCAGCGTGGTGACCGCCAACGACGGCCAGCACCTGGTGTTCAACGCGGTCGACTCCGGGACCAAGGGCGCGCTGACCGTCAGTGCCAGCGACCCGAGCCTGAGCAGCCTCACCTACGGCCCCGGCGTCAGCGGCGGCCTGACCCAGTCCGTGGCCGCAACCGATGCGCTGGTGCGCGTGGACGGCTTCGAACGCACCTCCAGCTCCAACACCGTCACCGACATCGTGCCGGGGGTGGTGCTCAACCTCACCAAGGCCGCCGAAGGCACCAAGGTCACGTTGGGCGTTGCGGCCGACACCAGCAGCCTCAAGGCCAATCTGACTGCGTACGCCGCCGCCTACAACACCGCCAACACCTTGCTGGCCAAGAGCAGCGCCTACGACGCCACCACCAAGACGGCCGCGGCACTCACCGGCGACTCGCTGGTGCGCGGCCTGCAGCAGCAGCTGCGCGGCCAGGTCAGCGGCAACCTCATCGAACTCAAGGGGCTCGGCCTGACCATCGACAAGGATGGCGTGATGAGCTTCGATGGCGGCAAGTTCGATACCGCCATCGCCGAGGACGGTGGTGCCGCCGCCGAGGTGTTCGGCAAGGACAGCAAGTTCGGCTCGGCCATGACCAAGCTGCTCGACAGCAACGTCAACGCCAACGACGGTACCCTGACCATGCGCTCGGACAGCCTGAACAAGCAGATCAAGGGCTACGAGTCTGACCTGGACGACCTCGACGCGCGCATGACCAAGCTCAGCGATCGCTACACCGCCCAGTTCACCGCGATGGAAACCATGATCAGCAAGCTGCAGAGCAGCACCAGTTCGCTCAGCAGCCTGCTGACAGGCTGATTTTCGTGATCACGATCCTCAAGTCCCGCAATGGTCTTGCCGATACAAGAAGGGCCTATCGTGATATCGGCCTTGCCTTCCGGCAGGAGCGTCGTCGCCCGAGCGCAGCGCTCCGGGACCCGCGAAGGTCAGCCCATTGAGGAGTCATCCATGTACGGTTCCAATCGTCAGTATGCCGAGCAATACCGCAAGGTCGGCGTGTCCACCAGCGTGACCGAAGCCGACCCGCACAAGCTGGTGTCGCTGCTGTTCGCCGGCGCCTGCCAGCGCATCCGCCTGGCCCAGGCCTGCCTGGCGCAGGGCGACCAGGCGCGCAAGGGCAAGGCCATCGGCGAAGCCTGCGCGATCGTCGGTCACTTGAACGGTTCGCTCGATCACGAAGCCGGTGGCGAGATCGCTGGTAACCTGTCGGCGCTCTACGACTACGTGATGCAGCGGCTGACTGCCGCCAACCTGCACAACGACGAAACCGCGTTGACCGAAGCGCTGGAGTTGCTCAGCGAAATCGACTCGGCGTGGAATTCCATCCCCCTCGATCAACGCGGCCTTTCTGCCGTTTCGTGAGCCAGACCATGCATAGCGCGCAGAGCCTTCAAGCCGAAATCGCCGACATCCGCCTGGCCATGGCGCAGGAGGAATTCGAGGTGATGCCGTTCATGCTGGACACCCACGATCTGCACCTGCGCGAGTACGCGCAACAGGCGGACCTAGACCAGGACCGCGAAGCACTGCAGGCGCTGCAGGCCATGCAGCAGGATCTGATGCGGATGATGCTCGAGCGCCGACGCAAGTTGCTGGACC
Organism: Xanthomonas sp. CPBF 426; assembly: GCF_903989465.1. Taxonomy (NCBI): domain Bacteria; kingdom Pseudomonadati; phylum Pseudomonadota; class Gammaproteobacteria; order Lysobacterales; family Lysobacteraceae; genus Xanthomonas; species Xanthomonas sp. CPBF 426. The sequence goes on along the minus strand of NZ_LR861805.1, from coordinate 2,346,203 downwards.
TGATCCGCGCGCAGCGGACGTCCTCCTCGGCCAGCCGCGCCTACGCCCGGGTCGGGCGGATCTGATGCCCCCGCTCGGCACACTCGCGCCATCGGCCGATGCCGCGCTGTTCGCCGACACGCTCAGCTGCGAAGTGCGTCTGCCGGCCGGCTTCCGCGCCGGCAGCGATGCCGGCCCGCACGGCGCTGCGGAAACCCTGCTGCGCAGCCTGGGCCAGGTGGAAGACCTGCGCAGCGAAGACACCAGCGAAGACCGTGGCGAGCTGCCGCTGCTGGTGCAGCGCATGGACGCCAAGCTCGACCTGATGCTGGCCCTGATCGGCCGTCTGGTGCAGCAGGGCGACAGCGGACTGATCCAGGCGAACGTGCAGTGGTCGGTGCGCGGAATCCGCCTGAGCTGCGCAAGCAGCCATCCGCCGGGCACGTTGGGGAGTGTTTGCCTGCAACCGTCCGACTGGCTTCCTGAACTGGTACAGCTTCCTGCCGAGGTGCTGGCAAGCGCAAGTGATGGTCACGACCATTGGCTTTGGCTGCGGTTTGCGCCGCTTTCGCCAGGCTTGCAGGAGGCGCTGGAACGTCATCTGTTCCGTCTGCATCGCCGTCAGATCGCCGACGCCCGCCGCCAGCGCTGATACCACCTGTTGGCGCGGGGCGCCGGGTCGGCTAAGGTGCCCTTTACTGAAAAAGGTCTCTTCTGCGCCGTGCGAGTCATCATCGTCGACGATCACACCCTTGTCCGTGCCGGCTTGTCCAGGCTGCTGCAAACCTTCGCCGGCATCGATGTCGTGGGTGAGGCCAGCAACGCACAGCAAGCCCTGGACATGACATCCCTGCACCGGCCTGATCTGGTGTTGATGGATCTGTCCCTGCCCGGCCGCAGCGGCCTGGATGCCATGACCGATGTGTTGCGCGCTGCGCCGCGTACGCACGTGGTGATGATGTCGATGCACGACGACCCGGTGCACGTGCGCGATGCGCTGGATCGCGGCGCGGTCGGCTTCGTGGTCAAGGATGCCGCGCCACTGGAGCTGGAGCTGGCACTGCGTGCAGCGGCGGCCGGCCAGGTGTTCCTGAGCCCGCAGATTTCGTCCAAGATGATCGCGCCGATGCTGGGCCGCGAAAAACCGGTCGGCATTGCCGCCTTGTCGCCGCGCCAGCGCGAGATCCTGCGCGAGATCGGCCGCGGCCAGAGCAACAAGGAAATCGCCGCCGACCTCGGCATCAGCGTCAAGACGGTGGAGACCCACCGCGCGCGCATGATGGAATCGCTCGGTTGCCGGCGTGCCAACGATCTGGTGTTGCTGGCGGCCAAGCATCACAACGAACTGGTCTGAGGGCCGGCAGCCGGGCGATGACCGGAAACGGCCGCCAGCGACCAAAACAGTGACGGGATTCCGGCGAGCACGCTTGAGTCCGTCTTGTACGTCGGGGAATTCCCCACGCGCTGTCAGGAAAATCACGAATTGCCTCACGCGATTCCCTGATTAGAAACCCGTCACCTTGTCCTGCAAGATGCGTTCCATCGCTGCCACGTGCGGCGCCTTCCGGAAGCGCTTCGATGAAGACGACCATTTCCGCCCAGCTTGGCCAGCAACTGCACCTGACCCCGCAGTTGCTGCAGTCGATCCGTCTGTTGCAGTTGGACGGCATGCAGTTGGAACTGGAAATCCGTCGCGCGCTGGAAACCAATCCACTGCTGGAGCTGGAAGAGCTGGCCGACAGCGACGCCGTCGCGAGCAGCGACGATGGCGCCTCCGATGTCGCCGCCTTCGACGAACTGCCGGAAAGCACGATGTGGGACGTGCCGAGCAGCAGCTGGAACGATGGCGACGACGACCGCATGCAGCGCGTGGCAGCCGGTGAATCCACCGACCCGCACGTGCGCATCCTGCGCGAGCTGGCGCTGGACCTGGACGAGGCCGCATTGGGGGCCGCCGCGTTCTGGCTGGAGCAGACCGACGACGCCGGCTACCTGACCGAAGCCCTGGCGACGCTGCAGCAGCTCGGCGCGACCCGTCTCGGTATGACCGTGCAGGCAGTGGAAGCGGTCCGCCAGCGCCTGCTGCACGGCGACCCGGCCGGCCTGGCCGCCTGCGACCTGCGCGAGTGCCTGCAGGCCCAGCTGACCGCCCTGCCCGGCCGTGTGCCGGCGCGTCATCTGGCCGCGCGCATCCTTGCCGGCGACCTGGACCTGCTGGCCAGCCACGACTATCCGCTGCTGGCGCGCGCGCACGATGCCGAAGTGGACGATGCACGCGAGGCGGTCCGGCTGATCCTGTCGCTGCAACCGCGCCCCGGCGATGACCTGCTGCAGGAAAGCAACGCCAGCGTGATTCCGGACGTGCTCGCCTGGCATGCCGACGGCAGCTGGCGGGTGGCATTGAACCCGGCCACCACCCATCGGGTGAGCATCAATCCCGTGCATGAGCGTGCACTGGCCGAGGCCGGAGACGCCGCCCAGCCGCTGCGCGACATGCTGCAGGAAGCGCGCTGGCTGACCCGCGGCCTGTCGATGCGCTACGAGACCCTGCTGCGTGCCACGCGCGCCATCGTCGAACGCCAGGCCACGTTCCTGGTGCGCGGCGAGGAAGCGATGGCACCGCTGACGCTGAAGGAAATCGCCGATGAGATCGGCATGCACGAATCGACGATTTCGCGCATTACCACCGGCAAATACATCCAGACCCCGCGCGGCACCTTCGAGCTCAAGCACTTCTTTGCGGTGCGCCTGGAAGGCGCCAGCGTTTCCGGCCAGGCGGTCAAGGCGATGGTGCGCCGACTGATCGAAAGCGAGCCGGCCGGCCGGCCGCTGGCCGACGAAGCCATCGCCGGGCTGTTGTCGCGCCAGGGCGTTAACATTGCCCGTCGCACTGTGGCCAAGTACCGCGAACAACTCGACATCGCCCCGGCACGCGAGCGCCGCCGCACCAACAAACCGCCGCTTGCCCGGGCAGGATAAGGATTACTATGAGCAAACTCACCGTGCTGCTGGTCGACGACCACGAGGGCTTCATCAACGCTGCGATGCGTCATTTTCGCAAAGTGGAGTGGCTCGATATCGTGGGCAGTGCCGCCAATGGACTGGAAGCGATCGAGCGCTCTGAGTCGCTGCGCCCCAATGTCGTGCTGATGGACCTGGCCATGCCGGAGATGGGCGGGCTGCAGGCAACGCGTCTGATCAAGACGCAGGACGATCCGCCGTATATTGTCATCGCGAGCCACTTCGACGATGCAGAGCATCGTGAACACGCTCTTCGCGCGGGTGCTGACAATTTTGTTAGCAAGCTGTCCTATATCCAGGAAGTCATGCCAATCCTGGAGGGCCTGACGGTAAGGAGCCAGGAATGAGTGAGTCCCGCATTCTGTTGATTGACAGCGATGCCGTGCGCGCCGAGCGCACCGTCTCGTTGCTCGAGTTCATGGACTTCAATCCACGCTGGGTCACCGACGGCGCCGACATCAATCCTGGCCGCCATCGCCATGACGAGTGGATGGCGGTGATGGTGGGCTCGGCGCAGGATGCCGCACAGGCCGACAAGTTCTTCGACTGGCTGGCCGATGCCAAGCTGCCGCCACCGGTGTTGCTGATGGAAGGCAGCCCGAGCGCGTTTGCGCAGGCCCACGGCCTGCACGAAGCCAATGTCTGGACGCTGGACACGCCGCTGCGGCATACACAGCTGGAAGCCTTGCTGCGCCGTGCCAGCCTCAAGCGCCTGGATGCCGAGCACCAGGCCGGCGTGCAGCAGGACACCGGCCCGACCGGCAACAGCGAGGCGGTGACCCGCTTGCGCCGCCTGATCGACCAGGTGGCCGCCTTCGACACCACGGTGTTGGTGCTGGGCGAATCGGGGACCGGCAAGGAGGTCGTGGCACGCGCCATCCACCAGCATTCGCCACGGCGCGACGGACCGTTCGTGGCGATCAACTGCGGTGCGATCCCGCCGGACCTGCTGGAAAGCGAGCTGTTCGGCCACGAAAAAGGCGCCTTCACCGGCGCGCTGAGCACCCGCAAGGGCCGCTTCGAAATGGCCGAGGGCGGCACCCTGCTGCTGGACGAGATCGGCGACATGAGCCTGCCGATGCAGGTCAAGCTGCTGCGCGTGCTGCAGGAGCGCAGCTTCGAGCGCGTCGGCGGGGGCCAGACCATCCGTTGCAACGTGCGCGTGATCGCCGCGACCCACCGCAACCTGGAAACCCGCATCAGCGACGGCCAGTTCCGCGAGGACCTGTTCTATCGCCTCAACGTGTTCCCGATCGAGATGCCGGCGCTGCGGGAACGCGTCGACGACCTGGCCATGCTGGTGCAGACCATCGCCGGGCAACTGGCACGCACCGGACGCGGCGAAGTGCGCTTTGCCGACGAGGCCCTGCAGGCGCTGCGCAGCTACGACTGGCCGGGCAACGTACGCGAGCTGACCAATCTGGTCGAGCGCCTGGCGGTGCTGCATCCAGGCGGTTTGGTACGCGTGCAGGATTTGCCGGCACGCTACCGCGGTGATTTTGCCTCGGCCGTTGCGGTCGAGCCCGTGCCGGAGCCGGCACTGGTTGCCGCCCCCGTCGAAGCCGTCGCGCTGCCGGGCAATGTCGTGACCCTGCAGCCTGCGACCGCCGATGCCGAGCCGGCGACCAGCTCCAGCCTGCCCGACGACGGCATCGACCTGCGGGGCCACATGGCCAACATCGAGCTGGCGCTGATCAACGAGGCGCTGGAACGCACCCAGGGCGTGGTGGCGCATGCAGCGCAGCTGCTCGGCCTGCGCCGCACCACGCTGGTGGAAAAGCTGCGCAAGTACGGCATCGATCGCGAGCAGACCGAGCTGGCGAACTGAGCGGGGGCGCATTCCTGGCCCCGCTTGCTGGCACGGCACTTGCTTCAGCAGGATCACACCGTCCGCAGCCGTCGGCTGCGGCGCAATCCCGACATTCACCAGCACCTGCCGAGGCATTGATGCCCATCCCCGTCACCAGTCCGCTGCTGCCGCCGCTGGAAGAATTTCTGCCCTACCTGGAGCAGATCTGGGACAGCCGCATTGTCAGCAATGGGGGTGACATGCATCGCGCCTTCGAACGCGCGTTGTGCGAGTACCTGGGCGTGCCGCACCTGGCCCTGCTGACCAACGGTACCACCGCGTTGATCACCGCCCTGCAGGCGCTGCGCATCACCGGGGAGGTGATCACCACGCCCTACTCGTTCGTGGCCACTGCGCATTCGCTGTTGTGGAAAGGCATCACGCCGGTGTTCGTGGATATCGACCCGGTGACGCTCAACATGGATCCGTCCAAGATCGAGGCGGCCATCACCCCCCAGACCACCGCCATCATGCCGGTGCACTGCTACGGCACTGCCTGCGACACCACCGCCATCACCCGCATCGCCGACATCTACAACCTCAAGGTGATCTACGACGCGGCGCATGCGTTCGGGGTGCGCGACGAGGGGGGCTCGATCCTGCGTCACGGCGACCTGAGCGCGTTGAGCTTCCACGCCACCAAGGTATTCAATACCTTCGAAGGTGGCGCCATCGTCTGCCCCGACGAACGCACCTACCAGCGCATCGGGCATCTGAAGAATTTCGGCTTCGTCGATGAAACCACGGTGGTGGCACCCGGCATCAACGGCAAGATGAATGAGATCAGCGCGGCCTTCGGCCTGCTGCAGCTCAAGCACATCGACCATGCCATTGCCCAGCGCAGCGCCATCGACGCGCAGTATCGGCAGCGCCTGAGCGATATCCGCGGCGTGCGCTGCGTGGCGCGGCCAGATCATGCCAGTGCCAACTACGCGTACTTTCCGATCCTGGTGCAGGACGACTACCCGTTGTCGCGCGATGCGCTGTATCAGTTGATGCGCGAGCACGGCATCCTGGTACGGCGCTATTTCTATCCGTTGATCAGCGATTTTCCGATGTATCGCGCCCTGCCCTCCTCGGCGCCGGCACGGCTGCCGGTCGCGCGCTCGGTGGCCGCACAGGTACTGTGCCTGCCGATCTTTCCTGGCCTGACCCGCGACCAGGTCGATACCATTGCCGATCTGATCGCCAGGCAACAGGCGACATGACGGCAACCCGCTGCACGCTTTTTTCAGACTCCCGCATCTTCAACAGGCAACCAGGCGAGATCGCATGACCCAGGCAACGTTTATCGAGAACTTCATCGCCGCCACCGACTTCCAGGAGCCGGTCGAGGTCACCGCCGACACCGTGCTACTCGAACTCCCGGAATGGGATTCGCTGGCCGCACTGGGCGTGATCGTGATGTTCGACATGGAGTACGGCAAGACCATCACCGGCGAGGACCTGACCGCCGCCGTCACCGTCGGCGATCTCTACAAACTGACCGAGGCGTAAGCAGCATGCCGACCTCCACGCTGCACAACGTCCGCTTCGCCGGCATGGCGACCTGCGTGCCGAAGCGGGTCGTGTCCAATCTCACCGATTGCCGGCCGCAGATCCGCTCCGAGCGCGAGCGGCTGGTGCGCAACATCGGCATCGAGACGCGCCGCATGGCGTCGGAGTGGCAGTGCTTTTCCGACATGGCCTTCGATGCGACGCAGGTGCTGCTGGAAAAGCTGCAGTGGAAGCGCGAAGAGATCGATGCGTTGATCGTGGTGACCCAGTCGCCGGATTATCCGATCCCGGCCACCGCGATCATCCTGCAGGACCGGCTGGGGCTGTCGCACGCCACGGTTGCCTTCGACGTCAACCTGGGCTGCTCGGCCTACCCGTTCGGCATCAACCTGCTCGGCTCGATGATCGCCGCCGGCGGCGTCAAGAAGGGCCTGCTGCTGGTCGGTGACCGCAGTGCCACGCTGGAAGATCCAATCTTCTCGGATTCCGGCACCGCCACCGCGCTGGAGTTCAGCGCCGACGCGCCGCCGATGCATTTCGACCTCAACAGCGATGGGAGCGGCTACAGGGCGATCATCCTGCCGGTGGGCGGCCACCGTGAACCGGTCGGCATCCAGCACTTGGTGCCGTACCGCGACGAGGCGGATGGTGCCTGGAAGCGTGGCGTGGACCTGATCCTGGACGGCGTGGCAGTGCTGAGCTTCTCCACCCAGCGCATCCCGCCGGCAGTGCAGAAGCTGCTTGAATATGCGGGCGTGTCCAAGGAGGAGATCGACTATTTCGTCTTCCACCAGGCCAACCGCATGATCAATGAGACCATCCGCAAGAAGCTCGGCCTGCCGGTGGAAAAGGTGCCCTCGACGTTGCGCGACTTCGGCAATACCAGTGGCGCCTCGCTGCCGGTGACCATGACCGCACGCATCAACAAGGACCTGGAATCAGGGCGCAAGCGCGTGCTGCTATGCGGCTTCGGCATCGGGCTGTCGTGGGGCACCTGCCTGCTCGACATCGAAGGGGCCACTTTTCCAGATCTCATCGAATCGTGAGCATTGCTCCCGACCCCTTCGCGCTTGCCGGCAAACGCATCCTCGTCACCGGCGCTTCCTCGGGTATCGGCCGCCAGATCGCGATTTCCTGCGCCGAGCTGGGTGCCCAGCTGGTGATCAGCGGACGTGACCGTGTGCGGTTGACGTCGACCCTGGAGGCGTTGCCAGGCGACGGCCACATGGCAATCGCGGCAGACCTGGACCGGCAGGAGGACATCGACCGTCTGGTCGCCGAGGTCGGCGTGTTGGACGGGATGGCACATGCGGCCGGGATCTCCCGGCTGGTGCCGCTGCGCCTGGTCAACCGGGCGCATCTGGACACCATCTTCTCCAGTAACACGTTCGCACCGATGCTGCTGACACGCGGCCTGCTGGCAAAGAAGCGCATCGCCGCAAATGGCTCGCTGGTGTTCGTCGCCTCGGTCGCTTCGCACATCGGGCCAATGGCGAGCAGCGCGTACGCGGCCAGCAAGAGTGCCCTGCTCGGCATGGTGAGATCGCTGGCGCAGGAAGTTGCCAAGAACGGAATCCGTGCCAACTGTATCGCCCCGGGCTACGTGCGCACACCGCTGCTGGACGGCCTGCAGGGCAGCGGCGGCAACATGGAAGGGCTGTTCGAACTGACACCGCTGGGTATGGGCGAGCCGGAGGATGTCGCTTACGCCGCCACGTTCCTGCTGGCCGATGCGAGCCGCTGGATCACGCGTACCTATTTCGTGGTGGACGGCGGCCTCACGGTGCCGATGGATATCTACGCATGACTACACCGGCACGCACTGCGTTCTCGCTCGAGGGCAAGACGGTCCTGGTGACGGGAGCGTCGTCGGGGCTCGGCCGGCAGATCGCCATTGCCTGCGCACAGCGAGGCGCCCGCATCATCCTGGCCGGCCGCGACACGGACCGCCTCGCGCAGACCCAGGCGCAGTTGCAGGGCACGGGCCATGTCGGCGTGCTCGGCGACCTGACCAGCGCCGCCGACCGCGAGGCGCTGGTTGTCTCGGCAGGCGCGGCGGTGCATGGCGTGGTGCACTGCGCGGGCATGCAGAAGCATTGCCCGATCCGGCAGCTGACCGAGGCGGCGATGACCGAGATGTACACGGTCAATTTCCTCGCTCCGGTAATGCTGACGCAGCGCCTGCTGCAGGCAAACGCCATCGCCCCGCAGGGCTCGATCGTGTTCATGCTGTCCACTGCCGCGCACCTTGGCACGCGCGGCGTGGGGCCGTATTCGGCGATGAAGGCCGGCCTGATCGGCATCATCAAGTGCCTGGCGCTCGAACAGGCAAAGCGCAGGATCCGGGTCAACGGCATTTCCCCCTCGGCCGTGGTCACGCCGATGTGGGGCGCCGCCCAACTCGAGGCGCAGAAGGCGCGGCATCCGCTGGGCCTGGGCGAGCCGCAGGACGTCGCCAACGCCGCGATCTACCTGCTGGCCGACGCCAGCCGCTGGGTCACCGGGACCAGTCTGGTCATGGACGGCGGCTCGATCCTATGACCCATCCGGTCTTGATCATCGGTGCCGGCGGATGGGGTCGCGAGGTCTTGGCGCAGATGCAGGGCGATCCGGCGTGCGGAACGCAGTGGCGTCCGGTGGGCTTTCTCGACACGCGCCCGCAGATGCTGGACGGCCACGGCTGCGATCTGGCCATCGTCGGCAGCCCGCTCGCGTACCAGCCGCGGGACGAAGAGCGCTTCGTCTGCGCGATCGGCGATCCGCATGCGCGCCAGCGCTATGCGCAGCCGCTGCTGGCGCAAGGTGCGCAATTCATTCCGATCCTCACCGGTGCGTTCCTGAGCCCGCGCGTGCGCATCGGCCAGGGCTGCTTCCTGTGCCATCGCGTACAGCTCAGCCCCGACGTGTGGCTGGGCGACTTCGCCAATGTGCACGCCAACACCATGCTTGGACACGACGTCCATGTCGGTGACTACGCGCAGATCGGTGCGATGACCTTCATCGGCGGCGGCGCGCGGATCGGTGAGCGCGCCATCGTGCACCCGCACGCCACCATCCTGCCCGGCATCCACATTGGCGTCGGCGCCGTGGTCGGTGCCGGCGCGGTCGTGGTCAAGGACGTGCCGGCCGGCGCCAGCGTGTTCGGCAACCCGGCCCGGATCATCTACCACAAGGATTCCTGAGGAAGCCGCGCCGATGCGATCGCGAATGCACCCAAGCTACTACCTGTCGACGGACATCTTCGCCCGCGAACAGCGCAAGATCTTTCGCAAGGCCTGGTTGTTTGCCGGGCTGAAGACGCTGCTGCCCGACAACAACTGCTTCATCACCCGCAGGCTCGCTGGCATTCCGGTGCTGATCCAGAACTTCCAGGGCCGCCTGCGCGCGTTCGAGAACGTCTGCCTGCACCGCAGCGCGCTGCTGCAGACCACTGCGGTGGGAAAGCGCCCGTTGGTCTGTCCCTACCATGCATGGAAGTACGACGCAGACGGTCGGGTTGAGAACATCCCCGAATGCGCGGCTGTGTATGGCTTCGACGAGGAAGAAAGACGCGGCCTGAAATTGCGGGAGTTCGCCCTGCGCGAGGTGGGCAACCTGCTGTTCGTCAACCTCGATCCCGACCCGATGCCGATCGAGGAACAGTTTTCGGCAGACTTCATCGCCTTGCTGGAAAGCAGTTCCAATGCCTATGACACCGAGGTCATGGTGACCACGTGGCGTGGCCGGTACAACTGGAAACTCGCTTACGAAAATCTTCGCGATGCCAATCACCCGCGCTTCGTCCACCCCAAGACACTGTCCAAGAGCGTCAGCTTCACTCCCGAGGTAAACGAGGAACAAGCCAGGGAGTCCATGGAAGCGTTGCGAGACAGCTCGCCCGCTGCCTTGAGGCGTGAGATGCGCCGCTTCAGTTTCGGCGGCCCGGAAGCCGCCATCCCCAGCCTTCAGCATTTTGGCTGGCACGAGAAAGTGGAACGCTGGGGCAAGCAGGACGCCTACTTCAACTGGCTTGCCTTCCCAAACCTGCATATCGCCAGTGCTAACGGCGGCTATTCCTTCACCCTGGAACACCACATTCCCGTCGCGCCGGACCAGACCGACCTGGAAATCTACTGGTTTAGCGCACGCAGGAAACAGCCTTACGGTTCCTCCAGCCAAGTGCTACTGGCACAGATGCACGGCAGCAAGGTGGTGGTAGGTGAAGACGTGGACATCATGGAGCGGGTGCAGGCGGCCTTGCACACAGACGCTCCGCTACCTACCCAGGGAGCCTATGAATCCATGAATCGCCTGGTCGAACGCTGGTACACGACGCTGATGGAGACCGAACATGAAATCTAGGTGGATCATCGGCAGCAGCGACTACCTCGACCTGGCCTTTCATGCCTGGAAGCAGACGCGGCAGGACGAGACGGTCATCAGGGTCGACGTGCCACAAGACGCGGGACACGAGTTCGATCTTGGCGTGCTGGATGGGCTGAATCCGACCGAAGGGGCCATGTTTGTGGCTTTCGACGAACGCTTCGGCAACTTCAAGCGCATGGAATTGATGCAGGCAGCAATGGAACGTGGCTTCAAGCTGGAGCCCTTCATCCACCCCAGCGCAACCATCGGCGCTGACACGGTCATCGGACTCAACGCATTCGTGGGTGCCCATGCCGTCGTCGGGCACGGGTGCAGGATCGACTACAACACCGTCATCCATGCCGGCGCGCACCTCGGACCGGCATGCCGCGTCAAATCGTCATGCTGGATAGAGAACGGTGTGCACGTCGGCGCGGGCGTCGAGATCGGCGGCAATAGCATCCTGCGGACTGGCGCCATCGTGCGCGGTGGCGTCAAGGTGGGACGAAGCTGCGAACTTGGCTGGCCGCGCGTCTACTGCGAGGACGTACCTGCCAAGACCTATTTCGACGCCCGCTACGACGCCCCTATTCACACCTACGAGAGATGACGTTCATGAGCTCAAGAAATGAGCAGCTTCGCCAACAGATTCTCCGAATTGCGGAGCAGGAGCGCCCCGTACTCGAAGATGTCATCGCGCGCCTGCCCGCGATTGCCGGCCGCCCTGCATTCCTCATCGCTCCCGAGTCCTATGCTGGCGTGGTGCATGGCCCCAGCGTCGTTGCCGACCTGCGCCATGTGGTTGCCGCGATTGATGACCAAAGCATCCACCTGGACCGCATTCACGGCGCACCGCGCTGGAGTAGTCAGGAATTCCTTGCCAAGGCAGGGCAGTACGCCGATGCGATCGCTATCGATTTCTCTTGCAGCCCGCGCGGTCGGGCGTTTGCAAATGACCTCTGTACCAGCGCGGGCATCGAGCAACTGAGCATTGCGCCTTGCCTGGATCCGCTGATCCCACGCTTCGAGCAACGCCCCCTCTTTCTGCTCCATCCGCGCTCGGGCATTGGCGAGATTTATGGCCCAAAAATCGTCCAGCGCTCCAGCCATGTCATTGCCGCCGTCGATGACCAGCCAAGCGACAGCGACACCGTTCATGGCGTGCCGCGTTGGAGCTCGCGCCAGTTCATTGAACAAGCGGCCCAGCATCCCCAGGCATTGGCCATCGACTTTTCCTACAGCCCTGCAGAATCGGGCCTTGCCCGCAAGCTCTGCGAACAAGCAGGCATTGAAAGGGTGGATGCCTGCCTGGCCGTTGCGCACTGTGGGCTGCCCGCCGTATACGAGCCTGCCCGGGTATACCGTCAGCGGACGCTTGCGCGCCTGGACGAATTCCTGCGTCTTGCCGATCGACTGGACGACGATCTCAGCGTCTTTACCCTCTACAGCAACCTGTTGTTCCGCCTGACCTACAACTCCAGCCTCCTGTTGGATTGCTGGGCGACACCGATCAACGAGTACTTTTCAACATACGCCGATAGCAGCACATTCCAGCTGGGTCGGCGTGAACATTTCTGCGATGGCGGTGCCTTCCAGGGCCCTATCGTGCACAAGTTTCTAGAAGCATCCCGCCATCATTATGAAAGCATCACCGCCTTTGAACCCGATAGCATCAACTTCCAGAAATTGGAGGGCATCGCCAGCGCCCTCCCCCTTCCCCCGCACAACTTCAGGGCCATAAAAAAAGCCATCTCCAACGAACATACGACGCTGCGCTTCGAGCAGACCGGCACCGTTTCCAGCCATGTATCGCCAAATGGCGGAATCTCCGTGGCTACGACACGCCTGGACGACGAGCTGGAAAAGCTGACGCTACTGAAGTTGGACATCGAAGGGTTCGAGGCCAGGGCACTGGAAGGCGCATCTCACCTCATCCGTACCCAGCGCCCCCGCATGGCCATTTGTGTATACCACTACGCCCAGGATCTGCTGGATATCGTGGAGCAACTGGACAAACTGGTCGATGGCTATCACTTCCGTCTACGCCAGCACTCTCCCGGCCACTACTACGACCTCGTTTTGTATGCATCGCCCGTGGCCGGTGCCGCACCGCCGCCCTGGGCGGAGTAAGCCGGGGAAACTCACGACTTGAGAGATGGAGCGATGACTGACGCCCGCAACGCGGGGGGCTTAAAAAATCGTCGCGATGTGCGCGGCCCGCTTTGTCCGACGATGACCGCCTACGCCGCATCCGTCAGGCGCCCAGCGCCATGTCGCCGACTCGATCGTGACATGGCGCTGGATAATCGCAATCGCAATCGGCGCGATGCTGCTCGACGAAGAACAACAGCATCTCCGAATTCAATGACACTGATAAGACCAGCAAAGTACATAAGGAAGCCCTGTCATGGCGTTAGCAGTCGGCTCGATCGAGCGAGCCACGATCAAATATCCAGGACTGAATCTGCGCAACACCAAGTTGATCGGCTGGGGGGCAGGACAGTTCTTCCGTGATTTCTATCCAGCCATCGCCCAGCAGTTGAACTTGCAGTACACCATCTGTCCGCGGCCGGAGAATCAGGGCACAACTGTCCATGGCCTGCCGGTCAGACCACCTTCGGCACTGGAGGAGGAATCGGTCGACGATGTGCTGATCGTCATCTTCTCCAATCACGCCGCAGAGGTGATGAACCAGATTGCAAAGGCACATGGCCGTTTCCGCACGGTACGTGCCGTCGAATACGGCCAGGGCAGCGTTGCACTGTTGCAGGAATTGCAGGATTTCTCGCGCCTGTTGCCCGAGCTGCAACTGTCCCGACAACTGACCAAGCCGGATACCGGCATCTTCGTGCAGGGGCTAGCGTTCGACTTTACGCCCCTGGTGCTGGCCTGGAATCGTCTGCGTTTCCCTTGGGCGTACCAGTGCATGGTGACCTGGGACCACCAACCAAGTGCGCTACTGGACCGCTGCAGGCCCTGGCTGGATAAGCTGATTCTGGTGCCTCAGCCGGACAATCTGGGCCTGCACTACCGCAATGCGGTGCTGCGTTCCGCACGTCTGGGCGTGGAGCATTTGGCCGAGCAAGGCATCGCGTTTGCGGTGCGTTGCCGTAGCGACAACGTGCTGACCGGCTCAACGCACGACGCCATCAATGTCCATTTCAGAGGCAAACGCAATCAAGGAAAAATCGCAATTTCTTTGGGAGCAGGGTTTCGAAACATCCCGTTCCTTTTCACCGAGAAAGCCATGCTTGGCAGGACGCAGGACATGCTGGCATTGTGGTCGACGCCAGAGGATCCGCGACCGGCGAATTATGCGGACGACGAATTTTCTCCAATGAACGAACTTGCACCCGATCGGCATTTTCAACAGCTGAGCCAATACGCCTTCGAATCGTCGTTGTGGAAGAGCTACGCACGCCAGCTCGGATTTCCGGCCGAGACCCTGGTCGATAGCTACCGTTTTGCAAAGTCCCGTCTGCTGGCATTGGAGCCACAGATGAGCTGGACGTCATTGAAGCTCGTGTCGTTGTTCAATGTAGCGCGCGACAATAGCTACGGTTTCTCGACGGACTTGTGGAACCGGCTGTTCACTGACACCGATGCGGTACTTGAGGCTGCCGAGGCAGTCAGCCGGCTGGAGCTCAACTCCACCGATTTTTGGCAAGGCAGAGTTGGCTGAGCCGCCCTCGCCACTCAACGCCATCGGTTGCCAGGAGGCTTCTATGACTTACGCCATCATCATCCCCGCGCGACGCGACTCTTCGCGCCTGCCCGGAAAACCGTTGATCGAGCTGGGCGGTGTGCCCATGATCGTGCGCACCTATCAACAGTGCGCCAAGGCGGCGCCGGCCGAGCAGATTCTGGTCGCCACCGACTGCGATGTGATTCAACGTACCTGCGAGCAGGCCGGCATCCGCACCCTGCTGACCTCCAGTGCCTGCCTGACCGGCACCGATCGCGTTGCCGAAGTTGCACAACAGCTCGACGTGGACACCTACATCAATGTGCAGGGTGACGATCCGCTATTCAATCCACAAGACCTACGCCTGCTGATAGACGCTGCGGCAGCAGCGCCGAGTGATGTGATCAACGGTTACTGCCCGGTCGCCAACATCGACGAGTTCCGCAATCCGAGCGTGCCCAAAGTGGTCGTTCGCCCGGATGGGCGTTTGCTGTACATGTCGCGCGCGGCAATCCCGGTCACCAAGCAAGGCGAGTTCCGGCACGCCTGGCGGCAGGTCTGCGCCTATGCGTTTCCCAGGCAGGCATTGCAGGCGTTTGCATCGGTGCCTTGCAAGACCCCCCTGGAAGAAATCGAGGATATCGAGATCCTGCGCTTTCTCGAACTCGGCTTCGAAGTGCGCATGGTGCAGATGAGCAACCAGTCGATCGCGGTGGATACGCCGGCTGATGTAGTGCGGGTGGAAGCGGCACTGCGCATGATGCAGCTCGGCGAGCAGAACGCGCCATGAGCCAGGATGAGACGTCCGACACGCAGCCCGGCATGCATTCGCCCATCTGCGGCACATCCGATCTCAGAAACCAGGCGCATGCCCAGGCGTATTCCCCACGTCGCTTCTTCGACCAGTTACTGAAGACCGACGCGCCGGTGGTGCTGGACGTGGGTGCGCATCGCGGCGAGTCGATCCAGCACTTCAAGTCGATCTATCCGGATTGCCAGATGTATTCGTTCGAGCCAGATCCGCAGAATTTTGCCGAGCTGGAAAAAGTGGCTGCACAGTTCGGCACGACCACCAGGTGCGTTGCATTGGGCGAGAAGGAAGAAGTCGGTCATTACTACCGGCAGAGCATCTCGCACCTGGGCGGGTTGCTGCCGATCAACGCGGATTCCACCGACTCGCTCGGCTATGCGCGGCAGGCGACGAATGAGGAAATTGTGGTCAGCAAAACCACCCTCGACAATGCCTGCCTCTTGCTGGGGATCGCCCAGGTACACATTCTCAAGATCGATGTGCAGGGGTTCGAGCGACAGGTGCTGGAGGGTGCAACTGCGATCCTGCAGCACACCGACTGCGCAGTGATCGAGATCGGCCTTTACGATTTCTACGGCAAGACCAACAGCTTCGTCGAGGTGGTCAACCTGATGCAGGCGGCCGGCTTTTCGTTGTGGGACATCGCCAAACTGTCGAAGAACCCAAAGAGCTTGCGTACCGATTGGATCGAGGCGGTGTATCGCAAAGACTCAGCACAACCGCGAGATCGTCCTCAGCCCTAAGGGCGACTGCGTGCCGCTGCCGGTCAGGTTGCCATCGCACCACCGACGGCACGCTTATTGCATGACCGGCCAGGTTGAATCCCACCCAGGTGCGCTATCTACTGGCGCACGATGGGGCGCTCCGCCCTCCCCGTTCCACGCCTTGGATCCACCTGTGACTGTTCAAGCCAATCGATCGCCGATGACGCCCAACGCCCTGGTGAGCATCGTCATGCCCGCCTACAAGCCGCGCTATGTCGCGCAGGCGCTGGACAGCGTGCTGGCGCAGACCTACACGGCGTTGGAGCTGGTGATCTGCGACGACAATGGCGATGGCGCGATTGAGGCTGTGCTGGCGCCGCGCCTGGCGAGCGCTCCCTTCCCGATCCGCTACCACCGCAATCCGGCGCGACTGGGCGAACTCGGCAGCACCATCAAGGGCATTGGCCTGGCGCAAGGCGAGTACGTCAAGTTCCTGCATGACGACGATGTGCTGCAGCCGGACTGCATTGCGCAATTGGTGTCGGCGATGGAACGCAACCCCGGCACCGCGCTGGCATCCTCGCGCCGGCTGCGGATCGACGATGACGGCGCCCCGTTGCCCGACATCCTGGCCACCAGCTTTTCGTTCGGCGAGGACGTGCTGATCGACGGGCCGGAGCTGGTGTCGCTCCTGGCCGACCATGCCATCAACTTCATCGGCGAGCCGAGTTGCGTGCTTGCACGGCGCGCCGACCTGGTGGCGCTGGGCAATGAGCTGATGATGTTGAACGGCAAGGCCATCCACTGGGTCGGCGACCTGGCGATCTACGTCAAGCTGCTGCGTCACGGTAACCTGGCCTTGCTGTCCAGCCCGCTCACGCACTTTCGCGTGTCCAGCGTGCAGTTCAGTCAGGCCGGCCGCGATCAGGTCGGGGTCGGCGACCAGGGTCACGAAGACCTGCGCCAGGGCATCCGCCAGTTGGGCTGGCGGCGCGAGAGCGGAGACAACCGCCAGGTGCGCGTCGCCCCGCTCAGCCCGCACAAGGCACGCGTGTTCAAGTCGGTGGATCTGGTCAACGCGTTGATGCAGAGCGCAGGAATGGCCGAGCGCGTGTCGCCGGCCACCTGGTTGGGGGTGCGTCATCCCAGCACCGTGCAGCGCGCCTTGATCGATGCGCGTTTGCAGGCGCATGCGGGCGGCCCGCAGATCGCAGTGATCGTGGTCGACAGCGACGGCGACGCGGCAGCGGTGGCCGCAACCCAGGCCAGCCTGGCAGCGGTGGCGTGTTATCCGAATCAGCAGACCTGGGTGCTCAGCAGCTCCCCGCAGCAGGCCGCCGAGCACGGCGAGCGCGGTGTGCTGGTCGGCCCGGACGGGCTGGTGTCCACGCTCAACCGGACCATCGCCGCACAACAGTCCATCGACTGGGTACTGCTGGTCGAGGCCGGCAGCCTGTTCACCGCCAGCGGCCTGCTGGTCGTGGCGCTGGAGATGCTTGCGCTGCCGGACGCGTGTCAGGCCATCTACGCCGATGAAGTGGTCGCGCTGGACGGTGGCCAGCTGGGGCTGGCGATGCGGCCGGCGCTGTATCTGGACATGTTGCTGAGTGCGCCGTCGACGATGTCGCGGCACTGGCTGTTCCGGCACCCCACGCTGGTTGCCGATGGCGGTTTTCCGGCTGGAGCGGGCGACGCCTTCGAACTGGATTACCAGCTGGGGCTGGTCGAACGCTACGGCCTGGCCTGCGTCCAGCACATCGCCGAACCCTTGCTGGTGGCATCGGCCAGCACGCGGCATGGCGACGAAGACCAGCAGCGCGCCATCAGCCGCCATCTTGCCGCGCGCGGATACGTGGACGCGGTGGTGAGCAGCAATGGCCCCGGCCGGCACGCGGTGGATTACCGCCATGCACAGCAGCCGCTGGTCAGCATTCTGGTGCTGGTGGATGGCCGCCTGGCGCAGCTGCAACGCTGCCTGGAAAGCGTGCTCGCCAACACCGGCTACCCGCATTACGAGCTGCTGTTGCTGGATCGCGGCGACAGCGCCGGGCCGGCGCTGCGCGACTGGCTGGCGGGCATCGACAACCTTGGCCTGCAGCAGATCCGCGTGCTGCGCTTCGACGGTGCGCCCTCGCGCGAGGCGGCCTGCAATGCGGCGGCCGGGCAGGCGCGCGGGGAGCTGCTGGTGTGGCTGGCAGCGGGCGCCGCGGCGATCAAGTCCGATTGGCTGGCGCAGCTGCTCAACCACGCGCTGCGCCCGGAGGTCGGCGCGGTGGCCGGCAAGCTGCTGCGCGGTGACGGCACCGTGCATCACGCCGGCTTGCTGCTGGGCCTGGGGGCACCGGCAGCACGCGCGTTCGAAGGTGCCGCGTTCGACGACTCCGGCTATCTGCAACGCCTGCAGCTGGATCAGAACTACAGCGCGCTCAGTGGCGAATGCCTGATGCTGCCGCGCCAGCTGTTCCTGGACGCCGGCGGCTTTGCGCAGGAGCCGGCGCTGGCGCAATGGAGCGATGTCGATCTGTGCCTGCGCCTGCAGCAGGCCGGCTATCTCAATGTCTACGCCGCGCGCGCGCAGCTGCTGATCGATCCTCCCGACGCAACGCCCGCCACCGCACTCGAAGAAGAAGCGATGTATGCGCGCTGGCTACCGGTGATGGCCAACGACCCGGCCTACAACCCGGGCTTCTCGCTGGATCCCGGCGCCGGCTTCCAGCTGGCCGACCCGCGCGCCAGTTGGCGGCCATTGCAGTCGTGGCGACCGCTGCCGACGATGATCGCGCTGCCCGCCGATGTCGAAGGCTGCGGCCACTACCGGGTGATCCAGCCGCTGCGCGCCCTGCGCGAGGCCGGCATGGTCGAAGGCGTGCTGTTCAACGGCTATCTGGAGATCAGCGAGCTGGCGCGTCAGGATCCCGACGTGGTGATCCTGCAACGCCAGGTCGGCGAGCCGCGACTGGAAGCGATGCGGCGGATGCAGGCGCTGTCGCGCGCGTTCAAGGTCTATGAGCTGGACGACTATCTGCCCAACCTGCCGCTGAAGAATGCGCATCGCGAGCACATGCCCAAGGACATCCTCAAGACAGTGCGGCGTGGGCTGGGCATGGTGGACCGCTTCGTGGTGTCCACCCAGGCGCTGGCCGAGGCATTCGCCGGGTTGCACAGCGACATCCGCGTGGCCGAGAACCGCCTGCCGCCGCATTGGTGGGAACACCTGCCCGCGCGGTCCGACCGTAAGGAACGCCAGGGCGGCAAGCCGCGCATCGGCTGGGCCGGCGGCGCCAGCCACACCGGCGACCTGGAACTGATCGCCGATGTGGTGCGCGAGCTGGCCGACGAGGTCGAATGGGTGTTCATGGGGATGTACCCGTTCGCGCTGCGCCAGCACATCCATCAGTTCCAGCCCGGCGTGCCGATCGACCACTACCCGGCCGCACTGGCGGCGCTGGATCTGGACCTGGCGCTGGCGCCGGTGGAACAAAACCTGTTCAACGAGTGCAAGAGCAATCTGCGCCTGCTGGAGTACGGCGCCTGCGGCTACCCGGTCATCGCCAGCGACGTGCGCTGCTACCAGGGCAGCCTGCCGGTGACCCTGGTAAAGAACCGCTACCGCGACTGGATCGGCGCGATCCGTGAGCATTTGGCCGACCCGGCCGCTTCGGCGGCAAAAGGCGCGGCATTGCGTGACGTGGTGCGCCGCGACTGGATGTTGCGCGGCAGCAACCTGGATACCTGGCGGGCGGCTTGGTTGCCCGACTAGCCTGGCACGCCGCTTCAGCGTTCTCCCGCTTGCGGTAGAACGGATGCCTGGCTGCGCGTAACCTCTCGGTCGCCCTGCCGCTGGTCGCCTGCCGGCTCCCTTTCCCCGCGTGCGGGGGAAGGTGCCCGAAGGGCGGATGGGGCATGCGACCACACGCCAGTCCGCGCGTTGCCATGCATGCAGCGGCGTGGCAATTGACAGTGCCGCCCTCATCCGGCGCTACGCGCCACCTTCTCCCGCCCGCGGGAGAAGGGAAAGCATTGGCTGCGCGCGACGGGGGAAGGGAAAACCTTGGCTGCGCGTGATCTGTGGGTGCACTGCAGCTGACCACCATCGGCTCCCTTCCCCCGCGTGCGGGGGAAGGTGCCCGAAGGGCGGATGGGGGCCGGAATCGCTGCGACGTGCTCGTGACAGGCGCCCCAGGAACGTCCCGCGCCGGAATCCCGGCGCAGTTTCGGCACGCCGCTTGCATTGGTGTGGATGCCTCCCTGGCTGACCGCACCCATGAGCGACTCCGTTACCTCCATCCTCTCGCAGATCCGCAGCTACCAGACGCAGATGGGCCAAGGCCCGATGGGCGCGGTGGGCGATGCGGCGCGCGGCAATCAGATCCAGGGGCTGGCCGGCACGCAGGGAACACCGGCCACCCAGGCACCGAGCTTCAGCGAGACCTTGCGCGGCGCCATCGGCGGCGTCAACGAGGCCCAGCAGAAGTCCGGCGCGCTGGCCAAGGCCTTTGAAATGGGCGACCCCAGTGCCGATCTGGCACGGGTCATGGTCGCCTCCCAGCAGTCCCAGGTGGCTTTCCGCGCCACCGTGGAAGTCCGCAACCGTCTCGTCCAGGCTTATCAGGACGTCATGAACATGCCGCTGTAAGGGTTGACGACACATGGCTCTCGCGATCACCAAAGAAAACATGAACCAGAACGCCGAAAAGGCGGGGCAATGGTTCGACCGTGTCCGCAGCCTGCAGATCACCCGCAAGCTGACCATGATGGCGATGATCGCCGTGGCGGTGGCGGCCGGTCTGGCAGTGTTCTTCTGGTCGCAGAAGCCCGGTTACCAGTCGCTGTACACCGGCCTGGACGACAAGGGCAATGCCGAAGCGGCCGACCTGCTGCGCACCGCGCAGATCCCGTTCAAGATCGACCAGGACACCGGCGCCATCTCGGTGCCGCAGGACCGTCTGTACGACGCCCGCCTGAAGCTGGCCGGCTCCGGCCTGACCGGCAAGGAAACCGGCGGCGGCTTCGAGCTGATGGAAAAGGACCCCGGCTTCGGCGTCAGCCAGTTTGTCGAAAACGCCCGCTACCAGCACGCCCTGGAGACCGAGTTGTCGCGCACCATCGGCACCCTGCGCCCGGTGCGCGAAGCCCGCGTGCACCTGGCCATTCCCAAGCCCAGCGCCTTCACCCGCCAGCGTGATGTGGCCAGCGCCTCGGTGGTGCTGGAGCTGCGCGGCGGCCAGGGCCTGGAACGCAACCAGGTCGACGCCATCGTCAATCTGGTCGCCTCCAGCATCCCGGACATGACCCCCGAGCGCGTCACCGTGGTCGACCAGAGCGGCCGCATGCTCTCCATCGCCGATCCCAACAGCGACGCCGCCCAGCACGCCGCCCAGTTCGAACAGGTGCGTCGCCAGGAAAGCTCCTACAATCAGCGTATCCGCGAGCTGCTCGAGCCGATGACCGGCCCGGGCCGGGTCAACCCGGAAGTCAGCGTGGACATGGACTTCTCGGTGGTCGAGGAAGCCCGCGAACTCTACAACGGCGAGCCGGCCAAGCTGCGCAGCGAGCAGGTCAGCGACACCAGCACCAGCGCCACCGGCCCGCAAGGCCCGCCGGGCGCCACCAGCAACAGCCCCGGCCAGCCACCGGCGCCGGCCGCAAACGCCACTGCCGGCGCACCCGGCACCCCGGCCGCTGCCAATGGCCAGGCCGCCGCACCGGCCGCGCCGACCGAAAGTTCCAAGAGCGCCACCCGCAATTACGAATTGGACCGGACCTTGCAACACACCCGTCAGCCGGCCGGCCGCATCAAGCGGGTGTCGGTGGCGGTGCTGCTGGACAACGTCCCGCGCCCCGGTGCCAAGGGCAAGATGGTCGAGCAGCCGCTGACGGCCGCCGAGCTCACCCGCATCGAGGGCCTGGTCAAGCAGGCGGTGGGCTTCGACGCGGCCCGTGGCGACACGGTGTCGGTGATGAACGCCCCGTTCGTGCGCGAAGCGGTGGCCGGCGAGGAAGGTCCGAAGTGGTGGGAAGACCCGCGCGTGCAGAACGGTCTGCGCCTGCTGGTCGGTGCGGTGGTGGTGCTGGCGCTGCTGTTCGGCGTGGTGCGCCCCACCCTGCGCCAGCTCACCGGCGTGACCGCGATCAAGGAAAAGCAGGCCAAGGGCGGCAACGATGGCACTCCGCAGAGCGCCGACGTGCGGATGGTCGACGATGACGACCTGATGCCGCGCCTGGAAGAGGACACCGCCCAGCTCGGTCAGGACCGCAAGACCCCGATCGCGCTGCCGGACGCCTACGAAGAACGCATGCGCCTCGCACGCGAAGCAGTCAAAGCCGATTCAAAACGTGTCGCACAAGTCGTGAAGGGATGGGTCGCCAGTGAAGCCTGATACACCACCGATGACCGGCGTACAGCGCGCCGCCGTGCTGTTGCTGTCGCTTGGGGAAAGCGACGCCGCCGAAGTGCTCAAGCACATGGACCCCAAGGAGGTGCAGAAGATCGGCATCGCCATGGCCACCATGACCGGCATCTCGCGCGACCAGGTCGAGAAGGTCATGGACGAGTTCAACGGCGAACTGGCCGGCAAGACCTCGCTGGGCGTGGGCGCCGACGACTACATCCGCAACGTGCTGATCCAGGCACTGGGCGCCGACAAGGCCGGTGGCCTGATCGACCGCATCCTGCTCGGCCGCAACACCACCGGCCTGGACACCCTGAAGTGGATGGACCCGCGCGCGGTGGCCGACCTGGTGCGCAACGAGCACCCGCAGATCATCGCCATCGTCATGGCGCATCTGGACAGCGACCAGGCCGCCGAGGCCCTGAAGCTGCTGCCCGAGCGCACCCGCGCCGACGTGCTGCTGCGCATCGCCACCCTGGACGGCATCCCGCCCAATGCGCTGAGCGAGCTCAACGACATCATGGAACGCCAGTTTTCCGGCAACCAGAACCTCAAGTCGTCCAACGTGGGCGGCATCAAGGTGGCCGCCAACATCCTCAACTTCCTGGACACCGGCGCCGACCAGGGCGTGCTGGGCGAGATCGGCAAGATCGACGCCGACCTGGCCGGCAAGATCCAGGACCTGATGTTCGTGTTCGACAACCTGGTGGACCTGGACGACCGCGGCCTGCAGACGCTGCTGCGCGAAGTCTCCGGCGAGCGCCTGGGGCTGGCCCTGCGCGGCGCCGACGTCAAGGTGCGCGAGAAGATCACCCGCAACATGTCCCAGCGCGCGGCCGAGATCCTGCTCGAGGACATGGAAGCGCGCGGCCCGGTGCGCCTGGCCGACGTGGAAGCGGCGCAGAAGGAAATCCTCACCATCGTCCGCCGCCTGGCTGACGAAGGCGCCATCAGCCTGGGCGGCGCCGGCGCGGAGGCGATGGTATGACCGACATCGTCACCCGCTGGCTGGCCCCCGACCTGCACCTGGAGCCGGCCCCGCCGGAGCCGGAATTCGACGAACCAGCGGTGTACGAGCCGGTGCTGCGTCCGCCGACCCTGGAAGAGATCCAGGCCATCGAAGACGCCGCCCAGCAGGAAGGCTTTGCGCGTGGACATGCCGACGGCTTTGCCCAGGGCCAGTCGGAGGTGCGCCGCCTGACCGCGCAGATCGACGGCATCCTGGACAACTTCACCCGCCCGCTGGCGCGGCTGGAGAACGAAGTGGTCGGCGCGCTCGGCGAGCTGGCCGTGCGCATCGCCGGTTCGCTGGTCGGGCGTGCCTATCAGGCCGACCCGCAGTTGCTGGCCGAGCTGGTGCACGAGGCCATCGACGCAGTCGGCGGGGCCGGCCGCGAGGTGGAAGTGCGCCTGCACCCGGACGACATCACCGCGCTGCTGCCGCATCTGGCGCCCAGCAGCACCACCCGCGTGGCCCCGGACCTGAGCCTGAGCCGCGGCGACCTGCGCGTGCACGCCGAGAGCGTGCGCGTGGACGGCACCTTGGATGCGCGCCTGCGGGCCGCGCTGGAGACGGTCATGCGCAAATCCGGAGCGGGCCTGTGAGCGACCTGTTGGGCACCACCCCGGCCCCGGCCGACTGGCTGGACGCGCGCAACCTGCGCCTGGCCACCCGCCTGGGCGGCCTCGGGCTGGAACCCACGGCCGGGCGCACCCTGATCCGCGAAGGCATCCTGCGTCGCGCGGTCGGCCTGACCCTGGAAGCCACCGGCTGCGAGGCGCCGATGGGTGCCACCTGCAAGGTCGAGGTCGACGGCGGCTGGGTCGATGCCGAAGTGGTCGGCTTTGCCGGCGAACGCACCTACCTGATGCCCAGCGCCGAACTGCATGGCCTGCTGCCGAACGCCCGCGTGGTGCCCTCGCGGCGCCGCGGCGGCGTGGAAGTGGGCGAAGGCCTGCTCGGCCGCGTCATCGACAGCGACGGCACCCCGCTGGACGGCAAGGGCCCGATCCGCGGCGAAGGCAGCGTCAGCATGGCCGGCGTGTCGATCAACCCGCTGGCGCGCGAGCCGATCACCACCTCGCTGGATGTCGGCGTGCGCGCGATCAACGCACTGCTGCCGATCGGCCGTGGCCAGCGTGTGGGCCTGTTCGCCGGCTCCGGCGTCGGTAAATCGACGCTGCTCGGCATGATGACCCGCTTTACCTCGGCCGACGTCATCGTGGTCGGGCTGATCGGCGAACGTGGCCGCGAAGTGCGCGACTTCGTCGAAACCACGCTGGGCGAAGAAGGCCTGCGCCGCGCCGTGGTCGTGGCCGCCCCGGCCGACCGCCCGCCGTTGGCGCGCCTGCATGGCGCCTACCGCGCCACCGCCATCGCCGAATGGTTCCGCGACCAGGGCCTGAACGTGCTGCTGCTGATGGACTCGCTGACCCGTTTCGCCCAGGCGCAGCGCGAGATCGGCCTGTCAGTCGGCGAGCCGCCGACCACCCGCGGCTACCCGCCGTCGGTGTTCGCCAAATTGCCGGCGCTGGTCGAACGGGCCGGCAACGGCGCCAAGGGGCGCGGCTCGATCACCGCCTTCTACACCGTGCTGACCGAAGGCGACGACCCGCAGGACCCGATCGCCGACGCCGCGCGCGCCATTCTCGACGGCCACATTCTGCTCTCGCGCCGGGTTGCCGACAGCGGCCTGTACCCGGCCATCGACGTCGAATCCTCGGTCAGCCGTGTGGTGCAGGACATCGCCGACGACACCTGGCGCCTGCGCATCCGCAAGCTCAAGCGCCTGCTGTCGGCCTACACCGCCAACCGCGACCTGATCGCCATTGGCGCCTACCAGCGCGGCAGCGATCCGGCCACCGACGAAGCATTGGCGCGCTGGCCGGAGATCGTCGAATTCCTCGGCCAGGACGTCCACCGGGCCGCCGACCTGCCCGACAGCCTGTCCGCGTTGCAGCGGCTGGTCGAACCCGAGAACTAATCCATGATGCAATCCAAACGGATCGACCCGCTGCTGCGCCGCGCCCAGGAACAGGAAGACAAGGTGGCGCGCGACCTGGCCGAGCGTCAGCGCGCCCTGGACACCCACCAGTCGCGCCTGGAAGAGCTGCGCCGCTATGCCGAGGAATACGCCAACAGCCACATGGCCGGCACCAGCGCCGCTGCACTGAGCAACCGCCGCGCCTTCCTGGACCGGCTCGACAGCGCCGTGCTGCAACAGGCGCAGACGGTGGAAAACAACCGCAACAAGGTGGAAGCCGAGCGCACCCGGCTGCTGCTGGCCAGCCGCGAGAAGCAGGTGCTGGAACAGCTGGCCGCCAGCTACCGCGCGCAGGAGAACAAGGTGATCGAACGCCGCGACCAGCGTGAGATGGACGACCTCGGCGCGCGTCGTTCGCGCCTGGCCCGCAGCGAAGATACCCACGGAGAATCCGCATGAACCCCTTGTCCGCCTTTGCAGCCGGCCTCGGCGCCCTCGCTAGCACCGGTAAGAAATCCAGCTACAGCGATCCCTCGTCCGAGCCGGACGCCGGCCAGGACCAGTTCGCGCGCATGCTCAACCCGGCCAACACGCCGAACCAGGCCCCGCCGCAGGCGCCCGAGCGCGTGCCGGCCAAGCAGGCCGCGCCCAAGCCCAACCAGCCCGACAGGCAACGCAGCGACGACGACCACGGCGACGATGCGCCCGGCGATGCCACCGCACGCCCGCGCGCGCAGGATGGCGATGCCAAGGCCGCCAAGGCCGGCGCCAAGGAACCGGCTGCCGCCGACGGCAGCAGCGCCGCCGGCTCCGCCAAGACCGGCAAGCCCACAACCAACGACGAAGACGCGCCGGCCGACGCGGCCACCGCCACCGACCCCAGCTGGCCACCGCCGGGCCTGGGCGGTTTCGGCATGGGCCTGCTGACGCAGGCGCTGCCCGGTGGCGATGTACTCGCCGCCGCGGCCGCGGCACTGGCGGCCGGCGTGACCGCTGCCGCCGGCACCACGCCGACCGCAACCGCGCTGCCGACCGACGCGGCCGCCCCCGCTGCACCCTCGACCGCCGGCACCGCCCTGCCCGCGTTGGGCGCGCTGGCACCGGCTGCCGCCACCGGGGCCAAGCCCACGTCCGTCACCGCCTTGAGCGGCGACGCCCAGGCGGCTGCGCTGATGAGCATGGCGTCCAAGGCCCTGGAGCCGGGCACCGACGACAGCGCCGGCCCGGCAGCGCCGGACGCCCCGGCGTTCGTGCTGCAGACCACCACCGCGACCGCGCTCGGCCGCCTGCAGGACCCGGCGCCGGTGTTCAGCGCCTCGCCCACCCCGACCCCGACCCCGGACATGGGCAGCGACAGCTTCGACGACGCCATCGGCGCGCGCATGAGCTGGCTGGCCGACCAGAAGATCGGCCATGCGCATATCAAGGTGACCCCGAACGAGATGGGCCCGGTCGAGGTGCGGCTGCATCTGGACGGCGACAAGGTCAATGCCAGCTTCAGCTCCGCCAATGCCGACGTGCGCCAGGCGCTGGAGCAGAGCCTGCCGCGCCTGCGCGAAATGCTCGGGCAGAACGGTTTCCAGCTCGGCCAGGCCGATGTCGGCCAGCAACAGCAGAGCCAGTCCGGCAACCGCAACGGTGGCGGCAGCGACGGCAACGGCCTCAGCCTGGACGACAGCCCGCCCGTCGGAATTCCGTCGGTGGTGCTACGCCAGCGTGGATTGCTGGACGCCTACGCCTGA
Organism: Xanthomonas sp. CPBF 426; assembly: GCF_903989465.1. NCBI lineage: Bacteria > Pseudomonadati > Pseudomonadota > Gammaproteobacteria > Lysobacterales > Lysobacteraceae > Xanthomonas > Xanthomonas sp. CPBF 426. The sequence continues at coordinate 2,319,195 of NZ_LR861805.1, read as the reverse complement.
GCCCGCGCGCCGGGAACGTCCCGGCGCGGCCGAAAACCGCGTGTCGGCACGTGCCGGCACCGCCCACCCACCCTCGCAGCGCAAGGCTTGCGGGGGTTTTGCCGTTGAACCTGCACGTGCGCCAGGAAACCGTCGCGCAATTGGCATGCCAATTGCATCCATTGGGTGAGCATTCCCCTGGAGCAGACTGTGGCAGCCGCTGAAAAACCCAAGAAGACCGAAGACAAAGACGACAAGGGCGACAAGAAGAAGGGCGGCAAGAAACTTCTCCTGATCGCCGTCGGGGTCGTGGTGCTGGCCGCGGCCGGCGGCGGCGCCTGGTTCTTCTTCGGCCACAAGGGCGAGGAGAAAGGCGGCAAGCACGACGCGCCCAAGGTGGCCGAGGTGCCCAAGCCGGCGCAGTACTTCCCGATGGACCCGGCGATCGTGGTCAACCTGGCCGACCCCGGCGACGGCCCGCAGTACCTGCAGGTCGAAGTGCAGCTGGTCACCCGCGATCCGGAAGACCTCAAGCTGATCACCGAAAACGCCCCGGCCATCCGCGCGCATCTGCTGATGCTGCTGTCGCAGGTCAAGGCCGCCGATGTGGCCGACCTGGTCGGCAAGCAGAAGCTGCAGAAGGCGGCCCTGGCCGAAGCGCAGAAGGTCATGACCGGCGAGACCGGCAAGAAGTGCGTCGAAGAACTGCTGTTCACCAGTTTCGTCACCCAGTAAGGCCTGCCCCATGAGCGTCAGCGATCTGCTTTCCCAGGACGAAATCGATGCCCTGCTGCATGGCGTGGATTCGGGTGCGGTCAACACCGAGCCGGAGCCGCTGCCCGGCGAGGCGCGCCAGTACGACCTGTCCAGCCAGGACCGCATCATCCGTGGCCGCATGCCGACCCTGGAGATGGTCAACGAGCGCTTCGCTCGGCTGTGGCGCATCGGCCTGTTCAACCTGATCCGGCGCTCGGCCGACCTGTCGGTGCGCGGCATCGACCTGGTCAAGTTCAACGAGTACATGCACTCGCTGTATGTGCCCACCAACCTCAACCTGATCCGCTTCAAGCCGCTGCGCGGCACCGGCCTGATCGTGTTCGAACCCACGCTGGTGTTCACCGTGGTGGACAACTTCTTCGGCGGCGACGGCCGTTACCACACCCGTATCGAAGGCCGTGAATTCACCGCCACCGAGATGCGCGTGGTGCAGCTGATGCTCAAGCAGACCTTCGCCGACCTGAAGGAAGCCTGGGCGCCGGTGATGGAAGTGGACTTCGAGTACATCAACTCGGAGATCAACCCGCATTTCGCCAACATCGTCACCCCGCGCGAGTACGTGGTGGTGTGCCGTTTCCATGTCGAACTGGAAGGCGGCGGCGGCGAGATCCACATCACCCTGCCGTATTCGATGCTGGAGCCGATCCGCGAACTGCTCGATGCCGGCATCCAGAGCGACCGCAACGACCGCGACGACTCCTGGAACGTGATGCTGCGCGAGCAGCTGGACACCGCCGAGGTGACCCTGTCCAGCGTGCTGGCCAGCAAGCGCATGAGCCTGCGCCAGCTCACCGGCCTGAAGGTCGGCGACATCCTGCCGATCGACCTGCCCGCACAGGTGCCGCTGTGCGTGGAAGACATCCCGTTGTTCACCGGCGAATTCGGCGTTTCCAATGGCAACAACGCCGTCAAGATCACCGCCGTACGCCCGCCCGGCGTGCAAGCCCCACGCGCCGTTCCCTCCCAGGACTCCAGCAAATGATCAACTCCGACACCCTCGACGCCGCGCCCGCCACCTTCGACAGCCTGCAGGCGGAGCACGACCAGAACGCCACCGACCTCAACCTGGACGTCATCCTGGACGTGCCGGTGACGCTGTCGCTGGAAGTGGGCCGCGCGCGCATCCCGATCCGCAACCTGCTGCAGCTCAACCAGGGCTCGGTGGTGGAACTGGAGCGCGGCGCCGGCGAGCCGCTGGACGTGTACGTCAACGGCACCCTGATCGCGCATGGCGAAGTGGTGGTCATCAACGACCGCTTCGGCATCCGCCTGACCGACGTGGTCAGCCCCAGCGAACGGATCCGGAGGCTGCGGTGATCGGCCTGCTGGCCGCTGCCGCGCCGGTCGCGGCCAAGGCCACCCAGGTCGGCGCGCAGGCGCCGTCCTCGCCCAGCCTGTTTGGCGCGGTCTTTGCATTGCTGCTGGTGCTCGCGCTGATCGTCGGCCTGGGCTGGTTGCTCAAGCGCATGCCCGGCAGCGGTTTCCGCAATACCGAGGGCCTGCGGTTGGTGACCAGCCTGGCGGTGGGTGCCAAGGAACGCGTGGTGGTGGTGGAGGTCAACGGCCAGCAATTGCTGCTGGGCGTCACCGCCGGCGGCATCAACACCTTGCACACCCTGTCCGAACCGCTGCCGTCCGCGCCCGCCCCCACCCTGCCCAACTTCAAGCAACTTCCCAATTTCGCCCAGCTGCTGGCACAGAAGCTGCGCAAGGACCCGTGACATGTTGAGTCGTTGGAATCGCTGGGGGCGTAGCCTCCGCCTGGTGCTGATCCTGCTGGTGATGAGCTGCCCGCTGCTGGCCGCTGCCGCGCCTGCCGCATTGCCGGCCATGGCCCAGGCCGCCGCTCCCGCCGCAGCGCCGGCGGCCGCGCCCGCCGGTGCCAATCAGCTGCCGTCGTTGCCCAATGTCAGCGTCGGCCGCATCGGCGACCAGCCGGTGAGCCTGCCGCTGCAGACCTTGCTGCTGATGACGGCAATCACCCTGCTGCCGTCGATGCTGCTGGTGCTGACCGCCTTCACCCGCATCACCATCGTGCTGGGCCTGCTGCGCCAGGCGCTGGGTACCGGCCAGACCCCGTCCAACCAGGTGCTGCTGGGGCTGTCGATGTTCCTGACCGCGCTGGTGATGATGCCGGTGTGGCAGAAGATGTGGGGTGCAGGCTTGTCGCCGTACCTCAACAACCAGATCGATTTCCAGACCGCCTGGACGCTGACCACCCAGCCGCTGCGCGCCTTCATGCTGGCGCAGATCCGCGAGACCGACCTGATGACCTTCGCCGGCATGGCCGGCGACGGCAAGTACGCCGGCCCGGACGCGGTGCCGTTCCCGGTGCTGGTGGCCTCGTTCGTGACCAGCGAGCTGAAGACCGCGTTCGAGATCGGCTTTCTGATCTTCATTCCGTTCGTGATCATCGATCTGGTGGTCGCCAGCGTGCTGATGTCGATGGGCATGATGATGCTGTCGCCGATGCTGATCTCGGCACCGTTCAAGATCCTGCTGTTCATCCTGGTCGACGGCTGGGTGCTGGTGGTCGGCACGTTGGCGGCGAGCTTCAACGCGTCGTAGCCGCGCGGTTGCACACGCGCCGCCTGCCGGCGTGTCCACCCGGTTTGCCGGCGTCGGTGTGCGGTCCCGAGGCCGAGCAGCAAACGCCGACGCTACCGCAGAGCAAACAACGACCGCGGTAGCCAGTGCAGCGGCCGAAGCGCACAGCTGCGCAATGCGCCAGCCGAACCACCCAACACGCGTGGCTTCGCCTCGCACCCTCACTCCCCCCCTCTCCCGCTGGAGAGGGGCGAGCTTCTGCAGACCGCACCTTCGTCAGCCCATACCCGTCGCACAGCTCAAATCTCCTCCCGCCTCCCGCCTCCCGCCTCCCGATTCCCGATTCCCGATTCCCGATTCCCGATTCCCGATTCCCGACTCCCGACTCCCGACTCCCCAATCCCCAATCCCCAATCCCATCCTTTGGCACCCCACTTGCATCACCACACCCATGAGCCCTGAAATCGCCCTGACCGAATTGCGTGGTGGCCTGGTCACCGTCCTGTGGATTGCCGGACCGATGTTGCTGGCGGTGCTGGTCGTCGGTGTCGTGATCGGTGTGGTGCAGGCCGCCACCCAGTTGAACGAGCCGACCATCGCCTTCGTGGCCAAGGCGGTCGCGCTGACGGCCACCTTGTTCGCCACCGGCAGCATGCTGCTGGGGCATCTGGTGGAGTTCACCATTGCGCTGTTCCAGCGCATTCCGCATCTGATCGGTTAGCGGACCGGCGCGGATGGATGCTGCCACCCAGATGGTGATCGACGGCCAGCGCGCGTTCGCGATGGTCGGGGCGATCATGTGGACGATGCTGCGCACCGGTGCGTTGCTGACCGCGATGCCGCTGATCGGCACGCGCGCGGTACCGGGACGGGTGCGGGTGATGCTGGCCGGCACCTTGTCGATGGTGCTGGCGCCGCTGCTGCCGCCGGTGCCGGACTGGGACGGATTCACCGCGCAGGCGGTGCTCAGCGTCGCCCGTGAGCTGGCGGTGGGCGCCAGCATGGGCTTCATGCTCAAGCTGATCTTCGAGGCCGGCGCGATGGCCGGCGAGCTGGTGTCGCAGTCCACCGGCCTGTCGTTCGCGCAGATGTCCGACCCGCTGCGCGGGGTGACCTCCGGGGTGATCGCGCAGTGGTTCTACCTGGGATTCGGCTTGCTGTTCTTCGCGGCCAACGGCCATCTTGCGGTGATCGCGCTGCTGGTGGACAGCTACAAGGCCCTGCCGATCGGCACCGCCATCCCCGACGCCGCCGCATTCGCGGAAGTGGCGCCCACCCTGTTCCTGCAGATCCTGCGCGGCGGGCTCACCCTGGCATTGCCGATGATGGTGGCGATGCTGGCGGTCAACCTGGCCTTCGGGGCGCTGGCCAAGGCCGCGCCGGCGTTGAACCCGATGCAGCTGGGCCTGCCGTTGACGGTGTTGCTGGGGCTGTTCCTGCTGTCCAGCTTCGCCAGCGAATTTGCCCCGCCCGTGCAGCGCATGTTCGATACCGCCTTCGACGCCGCCAGGGAATTGACCGCCTAGCGGGCACATCCGTAACTGTGAACTGCCTCAAGTTTCGCCCTGGCCAGCCGTCAACGCCACAGGACGATTGATACCGCCAGTCGCCATCACTCACCCCACGCCAACGCCCGCGGGAACCGATGCCCAACGTGTCTGCGCTGTTCGCTCCGATTGCGCCACGAGGCGGCCACTGGTGGGCCCGGGCCTGCGTCTGGATGCTGGGGATCGTGGTGTGCGGGCACGCCCAGGCACAGACCTACAGCTTCCGCGACTACGCCCAGGCCGATGGCCTGCAGGGCATGACCGTCAACAGCCTGCTCGAAGACCGCCAGGGCGTGGTCTGGGTGGGCACCGAGCTGGCCCTGCACCGCTTCGAGCGTGAGAGCTTCATACCGGTCGGCCAGGAAAGCGGCCTGGATGCGCGCTACATCCGTGCACTGGCGCTGGATGCGGCAGGACGGCTCTGGGTGGCCAGTGCCAACGGCGTGTTCGTCCGCGACGGTGGCGCATTCGTGCAACTCCTGCATGACGGCAAACCGATCCGCGCCGACAGCGGCAACGTGCTGGCCGCCTACGCCGACGGCATGGTGGTGGTCAGCGAGAACGCCTTGCTGCGCCTGTCGCCGGAGCGCACGGGCGGCTGGTCGGTGCGCCCGCTGCCGTTGCAGCTGGCCGATGGCACCTCCCTGCCCGCCGGCAAGGCACTGCTGGCCGATGGCACGGCGCTATGGACCAGCTGCGGACAGCACGTCTGCCGGATCGACGCGAACGGGCGCAGCGAGCTGCTCGGGCAAGCCGACGGTGTGCCGGAGCGGCAGTGGCGGGCGATCTTCCGCGACCACCAGGGCACCGTGTGGCTGCGTGGCGGTGGGCTGGTGCTGGCGCGCGCGCCGGGCGAGCGCGTATTCCGCAGTCATGCGCCGCCGGCAGGCACCAGCTTCGACACGCTCTCGGCGGCCACCACCCTGTCCGAAGACGCACAGGGCCGCCTGCTGACGCGGTCCGATCGCGGCCTGGTGCGCTGGGAAGGCGATCACTGGCGTTATTTCGGCCATGACCAGGGGCTGCCGATCAGCCCGATGGTCGGCCCGCTGATGATGCAAAGCACCGGCCAGCTGTGGATCGGCACCCGCGGCCTGGGCGTACAGCGCTGGCTGGGCTACGGCAACATCGAGCACTGGGACGAGCAGCAGGGGCTGGCAGAAGCGCCGACCTGGATGATCCAGCGCCTGCCCAGCGGGGAACTGCTGGTCGGCGGCGATGCCGGCTCCAACGTGCTGGATCCGCGCAGCGGCCGCATGCAACCCTGGACGCTGGACGACGGGCAGCCGCTGCTGCAGTCGATCTCCATGGCGCTCTCGCCGGCAGACGGCGCGGCCTGGGTGGCGCGCTCGTCCGGCGCACTGGCGCGGCGCGATCCGCACAGCGGCAGGACCGTCGACGTGCTGCAGCTGGGCCTGCCGATCAACAAGCTGCTGTTCGACGCCACCGGCACCTTGTGGATCACCACGCCGCGCGGCCTGTATCACATGCCGCCGGGCGCGCCGTATCAGGCCACCCGCGATGCGGGCGTGCCGGCCGCGTTCATAGGCGATGTCGATCTCGATCCCCGGGGCCGGCTCTGGGCCAGTACCCGCGAGGGGCTGTACAACCGGCGGGCGGACGGCACCTGGCAACGCGTGCAGGTGCGTGGCGCGCTGCCCAGCCAGGATTTCTTCCTGATCGATTTTGCCCCCGATGGCGAGCTGTGGATCTCGCTGCGCGATACCGGGCTGTGGCATGGCCGCCTGCAGGCCGATGGCGTGCTGGCGCTGCGCGCGGTCGACGACCCGCTGGTGGCGCGGGTGATGCCGTTCATCCTGCGCCACGACCGCAAGGGCCGGCTGTGGCTGGGCAGCAGCCAGGGCCTGGACATGCTGGAAAACGGCCACTGGTCGCGGGCTACGCGCACCGAGGGCCTGTTGTGGGACGACATGTCGGCCAATGCATTCTTCGAGGACGTGGATGGCAGCATCTGGCTCGGCAGCAGTCGCGGCGCCACCCATCTGATCGATCCGTTGCGCGTGTTCGCCGCACCGCCATTGCGCGCGGACATCCTGCGCGTGCGGCGTGGCAACCAGGCGATCACCGCAGGGACACAGGTCGATTGGTCGCAGGTGCCGCTGGATGTGGACATCAGCGCACCCGGCGCCGAAGGCGGCCCGGACCGCATCGGCTTCCGCTACCGGGTGGAGGGCCACCAGGCGCGCTGGACCACGACCTCGCTCAGCCACCTCACCTATCCCCTGTTGCCACCCGGCACCTACACGCTGGAAGTACAGGCGCTGGACGCCTACCAGCGCAGCGCCAGCCCGGTGGCGCGGCTGCCTTTCGTGCTGCGCCCACCGTGGTGGCGCGGCGCCCCGGCAATGGCCGGCTACGTGCTGCTGGGCATTGCGGCGGTGATTGCGTTGCTGCGCTGGCGCACGCGCAAGCTGCTGCGACGCAAGCGCGAGCTGGAGCAGCTGGTGGCCGAGCGCACCGCCGAGCTGGAGCAGGACAAGCGCGAGCTGGAAGCGGCGCGCGCCGAACTCGCGCTCAAGGCCACCCATGACGAATTGACCGGCCTGCTCAACCGCGCCGGCATCCTGCACGCGCTGCGCGGCATGCTGGCCCATGCCGATACCAGCGCGCAGCCGCTGGCGGTGGCGCTGATCGACCTGGACCACTTCAAGCTGGTCAACGACCTGCATGGCCATCTGGCCGGGGATGCGGTGCTGGCCGAGGTCGGCCGGCGCCTGGATACGCTGGTGCGCGGCGACGACCGCATCGGCCGCTACGGCGGCGAGGAATTGCTGGCGCTGCTGCCGGGGCTCGGTGCCGAGGCCAGCCATCGCCTGCAGGCGCTGCATCGCGGCATCTGCGGCGACTACCCCATCGATGGTGGCGTCTTGCCGGTGACCTGTTCGGTGGGCGTGGCCTGGTTCCAGCCGGGCGAAACCCTGGAACAACTGCTGGCCCGGGCCGACGCCGCGCTCTATCGCGCCAAGCGCAGTGGACGCAACCGCATCGATTACGACCAGGTGACCTACCACGCGGCGGCCAACGGCTGAACCTGCATTGCCACGCAAGCTGAAAAGCAGTGCCAATGCTGGGATCTGCAAACCGGCCGGGGCACGCAGCGCGCCTTACCGACGCATCGCCGACAACGCCATGTCTGCTGCCGAATGGAGGCCTGGGCGCGAGCAGCACGCAGCCGTTGCGCAACCGGCATCAAGCAATCTGCGTGATGGCGCCTGCAGCGACAGTGCGCGGTTCGGGAACAACAGGCCACTTATATGGCGGTGCCCGCTGCGCAATCACGCCACCATGCCTGCTCACGCATTAAAGAAACACACGTGAACAGCCGCTAGTCGGTTTACTGCGGCCTACGATGGGGGCCGCCCATGGCAAGCGTGAGACACCCGCGCGAAGGGCGCGGAGCACGCAGGCCGACGCGTGGGAGAGTGCAACGCCCGTGGGGTCTGAGTACCGCCAATGCAGGTCGTCACACCGGTGTGCACCGTTGCTGGCGGTGCTGCTGCTGGGATTGCTGTTGCTGGCCGATCTGGCTGCCGCGCAGAGCGCGAGCATTCGTCGCTATGCCCACGACCAGGGCCTGCTCGGGCTTGCCGGCACCTGTCTGCTGCAGACCCGCACCACGCTGTTGTGGGTGTGCACCGAAAGCGGCCTGTATCGCTACAACGGGCGCAGCTTCCAGCAGGTCGAGCTGGATGGCCTGCGCAACGAACCGATTGCCTCGATGAGCGAAGCCGCCGACGGGCGGCTGTGGGTGGCCGGCTTCCAGGCGCTGTTTGTCGGCGACGAGCACGGCTTCCGCAAGCTGGCCCCCGATGAGGCCGAACATCTGCAGGAAGACATGCTGCTGGCCAGTCCCTCCTGGGGCACGGTGCTGGCCAATGGCGGCACGCTGGAGCGGTTGAGCGCACGCGGCAATGGCCGCTGGCATAGCGAACCGTTGCTGGACACCGCCACCCGGGTGCGCGTGCCCGAACTGGCCAAGGTGCTGAGCCTGTCGGTGGAGGGCGACACCTTGTGGGCCGGCTGCGCCAGGCGGCTGTGCGCCATCGATGCGCAGCGCAAGGTGCAGGTCTACGGGCCGGACCAGGGCGTGCCGGAAGATCGCTGGTACAGCGTGTTGCGCGACCATGACGGCGCACTGTGGGTGCGTGGCACCGGCAACCTGCTGTATCGCGCGCCGGGCGCAAGCAGATTCAGTGTGCGGCCGCTGCCATTGCTCGATGGCAGCACCATCGGGCGACAGGCGCCGTTGGTGCTGGACCGCGAAGGGCGCGTGCTGGTCCGCCGCAACGACGGTCTGGCGCGCTGGGAAAACGGCCGCTGGCGCAGCTTCGGTGCCGGCAACGGGCTGCCGCCCGGCAGCAGCGATGCGATCCTGGTGGACCGCGATGGCGATGTCTGGATGACCGTCGATGGCGAAGGCCTGGTGCGCTGGGCCGGCTACGAATGGATCGAGAACTGGGACGCCTCGCAAGGCATGCCGGCCGCCCCCACCTGGTCGATCGCCCGCGACGCGCAGGGGGCGCTGCTGGTGGGCAACGAACACGGTGCCGGCCGCCAGGCCGATCCCGGGGGGCGGTTCGTTCCGGCCTTGCCTGCCTCCGGGATCCAGATCATTGGCATGCAACGCAGTGCCGACGGCAGCCTGTGGACGCTTAATTCGGCCGGTTTCCTGCGCCGCACCTGGCCGGATGGCCGCAGTGCCCAGGTCGCCAAGCTGCCGCGTACCGCGCGCCGCCTGCTGATCGACCGGCAGGGGCGGATGTGGATGCTCAGCGCGGGCGGGCTGTTCGTGATCCGGCGCCCGCTGGAAGGCGGCACGATGGAAGCGGTCGCCGACATGCCCACGATCGCCTATACCGACATCCAGCAGACCGCCAACGGCACGCTGTGGGTATCCACCGCCAACGGCCTGTTCCGCCTGCAGGGCGCGCGCTGGTCCAGGGTCGAGGTGCTGGTCAACGGCGGCACGTCCGACCCGTGGATCAGCAAGTTCCACATCAGCGATGGCGGCGAGGTGTGGCTGGCGTTCTATCGGCCCGGTCTCTGGCACGGCATGCTGCTGGGCGACCGGCTGGACCTGCAGGCGATCAGCGACGAAGCGCTGCGCGAGGTCGGCGTCTACCTGATGCGTGGCGACAGCATCGGCAGGGTCTGGGTGGGACACGCACGCGGCGTGGAGGTCTACGACGGGGAGCGTTGGGCGCATCTGTCGCAGTCGCAGGGCCTGCTGTGGGACGACATCTCCGAAGCGGCCTTCGCCGAGGATCCGGATGGATCGGTCTGGATCGGCACCTCGCGCGGCGTGAGTCATCTGCTGGATCCGGCGCAGCTGTTCGATGCGCGCCAGCCCAGCGTGCGCATCGACAGCGTCAGCCGCGGCGGCGTACCGGTGCAGCAAGGCCAGTTGCTGGGCTGGAGCGACAAGCCGCTGCATATCGAGCTGTCCACGATGGAGGTGTACGACGACCCGAGCCGCCTGACGGTGCGTTACCGCCTGCGCGGCCTGCACGACGCATGGATCCAGAGCGAGGACCTGTCGATCGACCAACCGCCGCTGCCCTCCGGGCATTTCCGCCTGCAGGTGCAGGTCCTGGACCGCTACCGCCGCACGGCCTCGCCGATCGCCGAGCTGGCGTTTGCGGTGGCGCCGCTGTGGTGGCGTAGCCCGCCGGCGATCGCGTTGTACGTGCTGATCGGCAGCGCATTGCTGGCCGGCCTGTGGCGCTGGCGGCATCGCCATCTGGTTGCACGCGAGCGCATGCTCGCCGAACTGGTGGCCGAGCGCACCTACCAGCTGGAACACGAAAAACGCGACCTGGAAAGCGCGCGCGCAGCGCTGGCCCTGAAGGCCAGCCACGATGCCCTGACCGGCCTGCTCAACCGCTCCGGCGTGCTCGACGCCATGGCCGAAGAACTGCAGGCCTGCGCGCACGGCGGCCATCCGCTGGCGGTGGTGCTGATCGATCTGGACCACTTCAAGCTGGTCAACGACCAGCACGGGCACCTGGTCGGTGATGCGGTGCTGGCCAAGGTGGGTGCGCGCCTGAGCGGCTGCCTGCGTGACTCGGACAGGGTGGGCCGTTATGGCGGCGAGGAACTGCTGTTGCTGCTGCCGGGCATGTCGCGGCACAGCCAGCACCGGCTGCGCGCCATCCACGAAAAGCTCAGCCTGGCACCGTACGAGGTCGGCACCACCCGGCCGCTGCAGGTGACCTGTTCGGTGGGCGTGGCCTGGTTCCGGAGCGGCGACAACGCCGCCACGCTGCTGGCGCGTGCCGACGAAGCGCTGTACCGAGCCAAGCGGCATGGCCGCAATCGCATCGAACCGGAAGAGCCCGAATCGTCGGTGGCATGAGCATGCGCGTTGCCGCTCGGGCGTAGGTCGGTTCGACACCCACGTACGGATCCTGCTTCCGATATACGGCACCCACGCGTGCGGTGACGCCGGCCCGCCTGCCGATCCCAGGTGCGGCAGCATCGTCGCCTTGCGCAGAAACTGCATGGCTGACGCGCCACATCACCGCATCGCCTGCCGCCCGCTCCAGGCCGATCAGCGCATGCGCGTTGGATCGCCGCTGGCTGCCCGCAGGCGCTCAAGAACTGGCGCCCGGGGTCGCTACGTGCTTGAGCAAGCGCGTCCTTCGGCGCTGGAAGTGGATGGGTGGTCGGAACCTACAACCCTGGCATGGTGATGCTGTCGCTGGTGGTGGCCGTGCTGGCCTCCTATACCGCGCTGCATCTGGCCGCACGTGTGACGGCCAGTCGTGGCAGCGATGCCGTGGCCTGGCTGATGGGCGGCGCGGTGGCGATGGGCATCGGCATCTGGTCGATGCACTTCGTCGGCATGCTGGCGTTTCGCCTGCCGATTCCGCTGGGCTACGACCTGGCGCTGACCACCTGGTCGATGCTGGCGGCGATTCTGGCCGCGGCCCTGGCGCTGTGGTTGACCTCGCGTGCGAACCTGCCGTGGCCGCGGCTGGGCCTGGGTGCGGTGCTGATGGGGCTGGGCATTGCGTTGATGCACTACATGGGCATGGGCGCGCTGCGCATGTCCCCGGCCATCAGCTACGACCCGCTGCTGTTCGGGCTGTCCATCCTCATCGCCATCGGCGCCTCGGCAGCGGCGTTGTGGATCGCCTTCCGGCTGCGCCACGGCGGCCGCCGCTACAGCCTGCGGCTGATCGCGGCGATGATCATGGGCGTGGCGATCGTGGGCATGCATTACACCGGCATGGCGGCCGCGCGGTTCGCGCCCGGCAGCCTCTGCGGTGCGGCGGCCGGTGCGCACCTGCCGCTGCCCTGGCTGGCGGCCGTGGTGGTGCTGGTCACGCTGGCGCTGCTGGCGCTGGCGTTGGTGATCTCGGTACTGTCGCGGCGGTTCCAGCAACGCACCGACGTGCTCTCTGCATCGTTGGCACAGGCCAATGCCGAGCTGGTGCAGGCGGCCCTGTACGACCCGCTCACCCGCCTGCCCAACCGCGTGCTGCTGCACGAGCACGTGCTGCAGGGCATCGACCGCGCACAACGCGACGGGCAACGCTTTGCGGTGATGCTGATCAACCTGGATGGATTCAAGGCGATCAACGATGGCTACGGCCACCCGTTCGGCGACCAGTTGCTGGTGGCGGTGGCCGAGCGCATGCGTGCACACCGGCGCGCCCATGGCAGCCTGGCGCGGCTGGGTGCCGACGAGTTCGTGCTGGTGTCGGCCATCGCCGACCCCGAGGATGCCGCCGCGATCGCCGCGCATCTGCTGCAGGCACTGGCGGTGCCGTTCCTGGTCGCCAACCAGGAATTGCGCCTCAGCAGCAGTGTCGGCATTGCGCTGTATCCGGAGGATGCCGGCAGCGAGCATCAGTTGATGACCCATGCCGATGCGGCGATGCGTCACGCCAAGCAGGCCGGCCGCAACCGTTACAGCTTTTTCGAGCGCTCGATGACCGGCACCACCCGCGAACGCCTGCAGCTGCTGCAGGATCTGCCGCGTGCGCTGGAACTGGGCCAGTTCGTGCTGCATTACCAGCCCAAGTACTGCGCCGACGACGGCCGCCCGATCGGTGCCGAGGCGCTGATCCGCTGGCAGCACCCCGAGCGCGGCCTGGTGCCGCCGGACAGCTTCATCCCGCTGGCCGAGCGCAGCGGCATGATCGGCCCGCTCGGCAGCTGGGTCCTGCAGCAGGCCTGCCGGCAGATGCGTGACTGGCGCGAGGCCGGACATGGGCACTGGCGCGTGGCGGTCAACCTGTCGGCCACGCAACTGGCCTCGCCCAGCCTGCTGGACGAGGTGGCCACGACCCTGGCCGACTACGCGATCCCGCCGGCCCAGCTCACCCTGGAAATCACCGAGAGCATGGCCATGCGCGATGCCGAAGCCTGCCTGCGCACGCTCGGCCAGCTCAACACGCTGGGCGTGCGCATCGCCATCGACGACTTCGGCACCGGCTATTCCAACCTGATGTACCTGCGCAAGCTGCCCGCGCACGAACTCAAGATCGACCGCAGCTTCGTGCAGGCCCTGGACAACGGCCCGGAAGACATCGCCATCGTCGCCGCGGTGGTGGCGCTGGCCCACACCATGCGCCTGCAGGTGGTGGCCGAGGGCGTGGAGACCGCCGCCCAGCGCAACACCCTGGAACGGCTGGGCTGCGACCAGCTGCAGGGCTATCTGCTGGGCCGGCCGATGGACGCCGAGCACTTCATCGCGGTGGTGGTCGCCCAACGCGACGGCGCAATTCGCCCGACCGGTTAAGCGAAAGGCGTCAAAACGATCGCTGCCCCGGCATCTGCCATCAATCTCTGAACCGCCAACCAAGCCAAGCACCAGCCTGCACTTGGTCCGCCGCCCCCATTTCCTGCCTGCGGCCCTCCCCCGCGCACGCGGCGACCTGCGCGCCTTCCAACTGCAACAGCCGTCGCAGGCGCGCAGGCGGGGCGATCTATCGCGATAGCAGCGCCATCCACAGAGCCCGGCGTGCGCTTGCTCACCACCAGCCACAACACCCCGCCAGCGGCTCCACGCGATCACCGCTCTCCGATTCCCCAACCCGATTCCCCAACCCGATTCCCCAATCCCGATTCCCGATTCCCGGTCCCAACTGGAACGCAGCTTGCATGAGACCAGGCTGATCCCCCACCGGCATCTCCATGTCCGAGTCCGAAGACGGCGGCGAACGCACAGAGCTTCCCACCGAAAAACGCCTGCGCGAAGCCCGCGAGCAGGGCAACATCCCGCAATCGCGCGAGTTGTCCACCGCTGCGGTGTTCGGCGCCGGCGTGTTCGCGCTGATGGCCCTGGCCCGCGGCATCGGCGATGGCGCCAGCGTGTGGATGAAGACCGCGCTCAGCCCGGACCCGAAGATGCGTGAAAACCCGATGGCGCTGTTCGGCCATTTCGGCGACCTGCTGCTGCAACTGCTGTGGGTGATGCTGCCGCTGATCGGCATCTGCCTGGCCGCCGGCCTGGCCGGCCCGTTGCTGATGAGCGGGCTGCGGTTTTCCGGCAAGGCGATCATGCCCGACCTCACCAAGCTCAACCCGGCCAACGGGATCAAGCGCATGTGGGGCAGCAACAGCCTGGCCGAGCTGGTCAAGTCGGTGCTGCGGCTGCTGTTCGTCGGCCTGGCCGCCAGCCTGTGCATCTCCAAGGGCCTGCACGGCCTGCGCTCGCTGGTGAACCAGCCGCTGGAACAGGCCGTGGGCAACGGCCTGGACTTCACCAAGAGCCTGCTGTTCTACACCGCAGGCGCGCTGGTGCTGCTGGCCGCCATCGACGCGCCGTACCAGAAGTGGAACTGGCTGCGGAAGCTCAAGATGACCCGCGAAGAGATCAAGCGCGAGATGAAGGAAAGCGAGGGCAGCCCGGAGGTCAAGGGCCGCATCCGCCAGATGCAGATGCAGATGTCGCAGCGCCAGATGATGGAAGCGGTGCCCAAGGCCGACGTGGTGCTGATGAATCCGACCCACTATGCGGTGGCGCTCAAGTACGAAGGCGGCAAGATGCGCGCCCCGATCGTGGTGGCCAAGGGCGTGGACGAAATGGCCTTCCGCATCCGCGAAGCCTGCGAACAGCACCGGGTGGCGATCGTCACCGCCCCGCCTTTGGCACGCGCCTTGTATAGAGAAGCGCAAATTGGCAAGGAAATTCCCGTGAGACTCTATTCGGTCGTGGCCCAGGTGCTGTCCTACGTCTACCAGCTGCGTGGCTGGAACGGCGGCCCGATGCCGGAATTGCCGTCGCTGGACGTGGATGAGTTCGGCAAGGGAGCCAGCGCATGAGCGCCCAACCCGCCCCGATGAACGCCCGGCGCATCATGGAGTTGCTGCGCAACGGCCTGGGCGCGCCACTGGCCCTGATGGCCATGCTGGCCATGCTGATGGTGCCGCTGGCCGCACCGGTGCTGGATGCCCTGTTCACCTTCAACATCGCCATCTCGCTGATGGTGCTGCTGGCGGTGGTGTACGTGCAGCGCCCGCTGGAATTCACCATTTTCCCGATCGTGTTGTTGATGACCACGATGCTGCGGCTGGCGCTGAATGTGGCCTCCAGCCGCGTGATCCTGATCAACGGCCAGGACGGCCATGCCGCGGCCGGCAAGGTGATCGAGGCGTTCGGCCAGTTCGTCATCGGCGGCAACTACGCCGTGGGCATCGTGGTGTTCGCGATCCTGACCATCATCAACTTCGTGGTCATCACCAAGGGTGCCGGGCGCGTGTCGGAAGTGACCGCCCGCTTCATCCTGGACGCCATGCCCGGCAAGCAGATGGCCATCGACGCCGACCTCAACGCCGGTTTGCTGACGCGCGAGGAAGCCAAGGCCCGCCGCGAGGAAGTCCGCGAGGAAGCCGACTTCTACGGTGCGATGGACGGTGCCAACAAGTTCATCCGCGGCGACGCCATCGCCGCCATCCTGATCCTGTTCATCAACCTGGTCGGCGGCATGGCGGTGGGCATGTTCCAGCACGGCATGAGCTTTGTGGATGCCGCCTCCACCTACACCCTGCTGTCGATCGGCGACGGCCTGGTGGCACAGCTGCCGGCCCTGCTGGTGTCGTCCTCGGTGGCCCTGCTGGTGACCCGCGCCTCGCGCGCGCAGGACATGCGCGGCGCCATGATCAGCCAGGTGTTCGGCCAGCACCGCGCCCTCGCGGTGGCCGCGGCCATCCTGGGCCTGGTCGGCCTGGTGCCCGGCATGCCCAACGTCGCGTTTTTGACGCTGGGCCTGATCCTGGGCGTGATCGCCTGGAAAATGTACAAGCGCAGCCTGGTCATCCCGCCGACCGGCGACCCGGCCACCGACCCCAAGGCCGCCGCGGCGGCCACCGCCGCCCAGGCCAGCTCCGAGCTGAGCTGGGACGAGCTGCGCCCGATCGACCCGCTGGGCCTGGAAGTGGGCTACCGGCTGATTCCGCTGGTGGACAAGAACCAGGGCGGCGAACTGATGGCGCGCATCAAGGGCGTGCGCCGCAAGCTCACCCAGGACATCGGCTTCCTGGTGCCGCCAGTGCATATCCGCGACAACCTGGAGCTGTCGGCCAACGCGTATCGGCTGCTGGTGCACGGCGTGCCGGTGGCCACCGCGGAAATCTATCCCGATCGCGAACTGGCGCTGGACCCGGGCGGTGCGCTCGGCCAGCTCGACGGCATTCCCGGCAAGGACCCGGCGTTCGGCCTGGATGCCACCTGGATCCAGCCGCATCAACGCGCCTATGCCGAATCGATGGGCTACACCGTGGTCGACCCGGCCACCGTGGTCGCCACCCATCTGTCGCACCTGATCCGCGAACACGCCCCGGAACTGCTCGGCCACGAGGAAGTGCAGCAGTTGCTGGCGACCCTGGCCAAGACCGCGCCGAAGATGGTCGAGGACCTCACGCCGAAGGCGCTGCCGCTGTCGGTGGTGGTGCGCGTGCTGCAGAACCTGCTGATCGAGCGCATCCCGGTGCGCCAGCTGCGCAAGATCGTCGAAGCCCTGGTCGAACACGCCCCGCACAGCCAGGACCCCACCACCCTCACCGCCGCGGTGCGCACCTCGCTGGGCCGCTTCATCGTGCAGGAGATCGCCGGCATGTCGGCCGAGCTGCCGGTCTACACGCTGGCCCCGCAGCTGGAGCGCGTGCTGCAGGAATCCACCCACGGCAACGGCGTGGCGCTGGAACCCGGCCTGGCCGAGCGCCTGCACCAGAGCCTGGCCGACTGCGTCGGCAAGCAGGAAGCCCGCAACGAACCGGCGGTGGTGCTGGTGCCCGGCCAGGTCCGCGCCGCGCTGGCCCGCCTGGTCCGCCACAGCGTCCCGTCCCTGTCGGTGCTGGCCTACAGCGAAGTGCCCGAAGACAAGCGCCTGAAGCTGGTCGGCACGATCAGCTGAGGCGTAGGAGCGCACCCGGGCGCGACGGGCTTTCCCAGGACAGCCCCATCGCGCCCTGGTGCGCTCCTACGACGCGCCGGGTATCCGACGGCACGCCGCAAACCAGGACACCCCTGTAGGAGCGCACCTGGGCGCGACCGGCCTTACCGGGACAGCCCCGTCGCGCCCGGGTGCGCTCCTACGACGCGCCGGGTATCCGACGGCACGGCCGCAAACCAGAACACCCCTGTAGGAGCGCACCCGGGCGCGACCGGCGTTACCGGGACAGCCCGTCGCGCCCGGGTGCGCTCCTACGAAATCGTCAGGCCGTTGTGCCTCCACCACGCCGACCGGCAACGCGTTCAGACCGACCGCCACACCCGGCGTCGGAAAGCCGCCACCGGTCCGGCCATCCAATCGATTGCACGCCGCCGGCCGTTTCGAGGCGTGCCGGGCACAGCAATCCCGGCGCCCGCACCGCCAGCGCATCCGCCCGCACGGGCAATGCCAACACCGTGCCGGCCCGGAGAAAAGTCAATCAATCCATTGACTTGAACTCCCAATCCGGACCAGACGCACAGCCGCCGCCCCACCCCGACCGACCAGGGTCCCCGCGCCGGAACCCTGGCACCACGTTTTGGCACACCACATGCATTAGCTCTGGCGAGACCGCAGCCAGCGTCACCGCTGCGGGGCGAGAGCAGCACTTGGAACAACCGAACGGGACAGGCACCTCATGACGCTGGCAACGCACCCACATTCATCGCGCACCCGTCCGGCGTCCGGCGGGTCCCGTTCCTGGAGGCACTTGGCATGAAAATCAAACGCTTCGTTGCCCCGGACATGCGCACCGCATTCCGCATGGTGCGTGAAGAACACGGCCCGGACGCCGTGATCCTGTCCAATCGCCGTACCGCCGAAGGCATCGAGATCGTCGCTGCCAGCAACTACGACGAAGAACTCGTGCAGCGCGCCCTGGAAACCGCACGCTCCGAGACGCCGGCGGTTGCCGCCGCACCGATCCCGTCGGCACCTGCCCAGCAGGCCCCGGCCCCGCAAGCCGCCGCCGCGCCGGTCCACGCACCGCTCACGCCGGCCGCCGATGCCGGTACGAGCCAGCGCCAGCGTGTTGCCAGCGCCGCCGAAGACATGATCGCCGCAATGGCGCTGCGCCAGCCGGTCAACGTGCCGCGTCAGGCCCCGGTCGCCGCACCGGTCCGTACCGCCGCCGTCCCCTCGCCCGCCGCCCAGGCCCTGGCCCGCGCCGTTGCGGTGTCCGCCGCGCCGCGCCAGGAGCACGCGTTGTCGGCGGTGCCGGAACAACTGTTCGCCGACTTCCTGACCACCGCCCCGGTGCAGCGCGCCGCCGTGCAGGCCGCCCCGGTGCAGGCGCCGACGCCGATCATGGCCGCCGCCGCCGCCCCTGTGCAGGCCGGCTACGACCAGGACGAAGACGCGCTGGCCGACGACGCCGACTTCGACCTGGACGCGCTGCCGCAGATCCTGCCGCCGGCCGCGTTGCCGCCGCTGGTGGCCGCCCCGCCGGCGCTGGCCGCGGTGCCGGCCGCCGCCGCCCCGGCGCCGCAGAACGACGAAGAACTCAAGCAGTTGCGCGGCGAGCTGGCGCTGATGCGGCAGATGATCGAGCGCGAAATGAACCGCCTCACCGACGAGCGCCTACGCGGCTCACCGGTGCGTGCGCAGGCCCTGGAGCTGATGGACGACTATGGCTTCGACGCCGGCCTGATCCGCGATGTGGCGCTGCAGATCCCGGCCGATACCGAATTGCACCGCGGCCGCGGGCTGATGCTGGGCCTGCTGTCCAAGCGCCTGCCGGTGGCCCCGGTCGACCCGCTGGAACGCGGCGGCGTGATCGCCCTGGTCGGCCCGACCGGTGCCGGCAAGACCACCACCATCGCCAAGCTGGCGCAGCGCTTCGCCGCCCAGCACGCCCCGCGCGACGTGGCCCTGGTCACCACCGACACCCAGCGCGTCGGCGGCCGCGAGCAGCTGCACAGCTACGGCCGTCAGCTCGGCATCGCCGTGCACGAGGCCGACAGCGCCGAGAGCCTGCTGGAACTGCTCGAGCGCCTGCGCGACTACAAGCTGGTGCTGATCGACACCGCCGGCATGGGCCAGCGCGACCGCGCCCTGGCCGCGCAGCTGAACTGGCTGCGCGCCGCGCACCAGGTCACCTCGCTGCTGGTGCTGCCTGCCAACGCGCACTTTTCCGACCTCGACGAGGTCGTGCGCCGCTTCGCCCACGCCAAGCCCCAGGGCGTGGTGCTGACCAAACTTGACGAGACCGGCCGCTTCGGTAGTGCGCTGTCGGTCGTCGTCGATCACCAAATGCCCATCACCTGGGTGACTGACGGACAGCGGGTCCCCGACGACCTGCACCGCGCCAATGCCGCCAGTCTCGTTCTTCGCCTTGAAGATTTGCGGCGCGCTGCCGATAAGCCCTGTACTCCGGAGCACAACCATGCAGTCGCGTGAATACGCCAAGCTGACCAACGCCTTCCCCCTGTCGGCGACCCGTCCCGAGCCTTTGGGCCCGGTGCGCACCATTGCCGTGACCGGTGGCAAGGGCGGCGTGGGCAAAACCAACATCTCCGCCAACCTGGCCGTGGCGCTGGCCGACATGGGCAAGCGCACCCTGCTGCTGGACGCCGACCTGGGCCTGGCCAACCTGGACGTGGTGCTGGGCCTGTCGCCTAAGTACACCCTGGCCGACCTGATCGCCGGCCGCTGCACGCTGGACGAGGTGATCATCGAAGGCCCCGGCGGCGTGCTGGTGGTCCCGGCCGCCTCCGGTCGCCGCCACATGGCCGAACTGGCCCCGGCCCAGCACATCGGCCTGGTCAACGTGTTCTCCGAACTGGAGCGCGACCTGGACGTGATGGTCATCGACACCGCCGCCGGCATCACCGACAGCGTGCTGACCTTCTGCCAGGCCGCCCAGGACACCGTGGTGGTGGTCTGCGACGAGCCGGCCTCGATCACCGACGCCTACGCGCTGATCAAGGTGCTCTCGCGCGAACGCGGCGTGGACCGTCTGCAGATCATCGCCAACATGGTGCGCGACCCCAACGAAGGCCGCCTGCTGTACGACAAGCTGTCGCGGGTCTGCGAAAAATTCCTCGGCGACGTGTCGCTGAACTACCTCGGCCACGTGCCGCAGGACGACTGGTTGCGCCTGTCGGTACAGCGCCAGCAACCGGTCATCAAGGCCTACCCCGCCAGTCCGTCGGCGCAGGCCATTGCAGAAATCGCTCGCCGTACCTCGCGCTGGCAGGCCCCGACCGTGTCCCGCGGCAACGTCGAATTCTTCGTCGAACGCATCATCCAACGGGGAGTGGCCGCATGAGCACCGCTACCGCAACCACGGCCACCGCGCAGTACCGTGCCGTGCAGCGCAACAACGCCAATGACATCGTCACCCAGCACGCCGACCTGGTGCGCCGCATCGCCCACCATCTGGCCGCGCGCCTGCCGGCGAGCGTGGAAGTGGACGACCTGATCCAGGCCGGCATGATCGGCCTGATCGAAGCCTCGCGCAGCTACGATTCCGAGCAGGGCGCCTCGTTCGAGACCTACGCCTCGATCCGCATCCGCGGCTCGATGATCGACGAGATCCGCCGTGGCGACTGGGTACCGCGCTCGGTGCACCGCCGCGCACGCGATGCCGCCGCGGCCGTGCGCAAGATCGAGCAGCACACCGGCCGCGCCGCCGCCGCCACCGAGGTGGCCGCCGCGATGGAGATGCCGCTGCCGGACTACCTGCGTCTGATGGAAGATGCCGCCCGCGGCCAGGTGCTGAGCCTGGAGTCGCGGATCGAGGATCACGGCGAGCTGGACACCACCGCCAAGGGTGGCCCCAATCCGCAGCAGATGATGGAGCGCGGCGAGTTCGGCCGCGAGCTGGGCAAGGCCATCGGCCAGTTGCCCGAGCGCGAGCAGCTGGTGCTGTCGCTGTACTACGAACAGGAATTGAACCTGAAAGAAATCGGCGCCGTGCTCGGTGTCAGCGAATCGCGCGTGTGCCAGATCCATGGCCAGGCGGTGGTGCGTCTGCGCGGCCGCCTCAAGGTCTTCGAACTGGCCGATGCCGGTGTCGAAATCGACGAATGATTTTTTCGCGTATTTTTAGTGTTAGGAGCTTGATGTGAACAAGAACATGCGGATTTTGATCGTGGACGACTTCTCGACGATGCGGCGCATCGTCAAGAATCTGTTGGGCGATCTGGGCTTCACCAATACCGCAGAGGCCGAAGACGGCAACAGCGCATTGGCTGCGTTGCGGGCCGGCCCGTTCGATTTCGTGGTCACCGACTGGAACATGCCCGGCATGACCGGCATCGACCTGCTGCGCAACATCCGCGCCGACGCCAAGCTCAAGCACCTGCCGGTGATGATGGTGACCGCCGAAGCCAAGCGCGAGCAGATCATCGAAGCGGCCCAGTGCGGCGTGAACGGCTACATCATCAAGCCGTTCACCGCGCAGACGCTGGAAGAGAAGCTGGGCAAGGTGTTCGAACGTCTGGCGGCGACCGCCTGATGAACGCCACCGTGGACACCAATGCCGAACGCGCTGCGTTGATCGACCGCCTGCAGGGCGCGCTCGATGCACTGGAAAGCGGTGACGAAGCTGCGTGGAAGCGCGAGGTCGACCACCTCGCCGCCCTGCGCACGCGCCCGATGATGCAGGGCCTGAGCCGGCTTGCGCGCGAACTCGGCCAGGCGCTGGGCGAGCTGCCCACCGTGCCCGAGGAAGCCGGCGAGCTGGACGATGCGTGTTCGCGCCTAGACCACGTGGTGGAGATGACCGAGAAGGCCAGCCATCGCACGCTGGATCTGGTCGAGGAATGCCGTGAGCTGGCCAACCAGCTACGCGACGGTGGACTCAATCAGGACCAGGGCGCGCTGATGGACAAGATGCGCCACAACCTGACCGAGCTGTCGCTGGCGCAGAGTTACCAGGACCTGAGCGGGCAGATCATCCGTCGCGTGGCCGGCATCGTCCGGCGCGTGCACGAGGGTTTCGGTGCGCTCGGCCTGCCGCCGAAGAATCCAGAGCCGAAGAAAGACGACGGCGGTCTTGCCGGTCCTGCAGTCAAGGGCCTGGACCGTCACGCGGTGTCGCAGGACGACGCCGATGACCTGCTGTCCGGATTGGGGTTGTAACCATGAGTGCTGTTCCAGACGATATTGCTGCCGATTTCATCGTCGAGGCCCAGGAAATCCTGGATCGCCTCGGCGAACAGCTGGTGTCGCTGGAACAGGCACCTGACGAAGCCGACCAGCTGAACGCGGTGTTCCGCGGCTTCCACACGCTCAAGGGCGGCGCCGGCTTTCTGGCGATCAAGCCCATGGTCGAGCTCTGCCACGCCGCCGAGGAAACCCTGGGCATGGCGCGCTCCGGCCAGGCGGTGTTGCAGGCGCATCACTTCGATGCCGCGCAGCAGTCGCTGGATTACCTGCAGGCCATGCTGGATGCAATGGGCTCGGGTGAAGCCGTGCCGCATGCACCGGCTTCGCTGATTGCGCAGTTCGATGCCAAGAGCGGCCCGCCGGCGGTCAAGGCCGCGCCCAAGGCCGCCGCCGCAGCGCCCGCACCCGACGACGCACATGGCGCCGCTGCGCCCGGCGCCAAGGCCGCGCCCAAGGCGGCGGCCAAGGGAGCCGACGCCGAGCAGACCGTGCGCGTGGACACCAAGCGCCTGGATGCCATCGTCAACCTGATCGGCGAACTGGTGCTGTCGCGCAATCGCCTCAAGACCCTGCGCACCCGCCTGCGCGACGAGGAACTGGACCGCGCGGTCAGCACGCTGGACATCGCCACCGCACGCCTGCAGACCGCGGTGATGCGCACCCGCATGCAACCGGTCAGCAAGGTGTTCTCGCGCTTTCCCAAGGTGGCCCGCGATGTCGCGCGCACCCTGTCCAAGGAAGTGGAGCTGGAACTGATCGGCGCCGAGACGGAACTGGACCGCAACCTGGTCGAGGCCCTGGCCGACCCGCTGGTGCACCTGGTGCGCAATGCGATCGACCACGGCATCGAATCGCCGGCCCTGCGCGAAGCCACCGGCAAGCCGCGTAGCGGCCATGTGCGGTTGTCCGCGCAGCAGGAAGGCGACTATGTCAGCATCGAGATCCAGGACGACGGCGCCGGCATCGACCCCGAGCGCCTGCGCGAGATCGCCCGCAACAAAGGCCTGATCGACGCCGAAGCCGCCGCCCGCCTGAGCACCGACGAGTGCCTGCATCTGATCTTCATGCCGGGCTTTTCGACCAAGGCCGAGGTCACCGACATCTCCGGCCGTGGCGTGGGCATGGACGTGGTGCAATCGCGCATCCGCGAACTCAGCGGGCAGATCCAGATCCAGTCCGAACTGGGCCGCGGCAGCCGCTTCATGAT
The DNA here is from genome assembly GCF_903989465.1 of Xanthomonas sp. CPBF 426. Taxonomy (NCBI): domain Bacteria; kingdom Pseudomonadati; phylum Pseudomonadota; class Gammaproteobacteria; order Lysobacterales; family Lysobacteraceae; genus Xanthomonas; species Xanthomonas sp. CPBF 426. The sequence goes on along the minus strand of NZ_LR861805.1, from coordinate 2,295,562 downwards.
CCGCGTGCCGCTGACCCTGGCGATCCTGCCGACCCTGCTGGTGCAGGCCGGCGAAGCGGTCTATGCGTTGCCGCTGGCCCGCGTGGTCGAGGTGCTGCACGCCCCGCAGACCTCGCTGGGCTGGTTCGACGGCCGCGCCGTGCTGGACCGCCGCTCGCACACCTTGCCGCTGATCGACCTGCGCCGCTGGCTGGGCGTACCTGCCGAACAGCCGCCGCTGCTGACCGTGGTGCTGCTGCAGGCCGGCGAAACGCGTTTCGGCCTGGTGGTGGACCAGGTCCGCGGCCGCGAGGAAGTGGTGATCAAGCCCCTGCCTCGTGCCCTGCGCGGCCTGCCCGGCTACGCCGGCGCCACCCTGATCGGCGATGGCCGCATGGCGCTGATCCTGGATGTGGATGGATTGCGTTCCAGCGATCATTGAAGTATCGCGGTAGTGCGGCCAACGCAGCCCAGGCCGACTGTGGAAGATTTAAACGACCAGCGTGTGCAAACAGGGCCACGATGGCCGAGCGCGCTGCCTTCAGACGTTTCGTCCGGGCCGCTCAGTCATCCATCCGGGAGTCAAGGGTACGGGTAAGCCCCATACCACCAACAGCTCCCGGATGGATGGTGTTTCCGTCACGTAAGCTCGGCATGCTTGACGCTCACGCTGATCCGCTGCCAATACGGACCGTCACTGCGCGAGCAACACCACATCCGGAAGCTTGCTCATCAACAGCTCTCAGATCGGGGTATAAAGGCAAATTTGGCGTTCGAACTCAGGCAGGTAGCCATCCACCGTTTGGCCTGCCCCATTGAACGTGCATAAGGTAAACCTTCCCCACTTGCCAGAGAAATCCGACGCAGTGAAGTGTGGTGGACAGGCTGCGAACTGTCCGGCGACACGATAGGTTTTGGCCGAGATCATCTTGATCCGCCCCATTCGCTCACCGACCCAATTGGCGGCCCGGCCCTCAAAGCCATGATCCGGTTGACAGGTCACCGACTCGGACCGCTCGTGGCATGCCGACCAGCTTTTACCGCCCCCGCCGCTTAGGGAAAACGCGCCCCAGACCGGTGGAATGGGCGGCTCCCAACTTGCGCCGATGTTAAAGGACTGCTCCACACACTGGCTCGTACCCGAGGTTTCCTGCCCTTGGATGCATGCACCACCACCTCCTCTTGGGCAGGCGATGGCATTGGTGGACTTGTTGACATAGTAGGCCTTCTGCTGGTGCCCGAGCCATTGCTGAAAATTGTCTTTTATGGTCTGTGCCTGCGCAGAACCGATTGACACAAGTGACAGCGCCACAATCGCCAACATGTTTCGAAATCGTAGGCGCCGACCAGATTGGTGATGCTCAAACATAAATATGCTCCAAAAGAGGCGGAAGGATTGTTCTGAAATATCGCAAATCGCGCTGCGCGCCCAATTCAAACGCATGAGCGGAATAATTACTGCAATAATCACTTCAAAGGCAGATGCATCAGATGTAAAAATGTTTAAAACGCGCTTCCCTGCCGATAACAAACCAATACCCCGGGACGCATCCGGCTATACGGACCCGCTCCACTGCATCGGCAACTCCGGAGTAGGACGCCGATTGTCGGTCATCGGTATTACCGGTTCGAACAGGTGATCAGGGTCCCTGCGAAACAACAGCGTTGTAGTGCGCCACTGCGGCTGCTGGAAGAGACCCTCGCGCGACGGCGGACGCAAGTGCTGACCTTAGTGCTGGCGTCAGCTCTACATCGCCGCTGGAGACCGAATAAAGCGTCTGATCGACCATCCACGGGTTGGCTCCATCTTTCCTGATGAAGCCGGCGGCGAGATTTGCGGCATCTTCGGGTGAGGAGAGTTGATAGATTTTTTGCGCTGCGATCCCGCGCACTGATTTATCCTGATCGTTGGATACAAGAGAACTCATTTGCGATACGGCTGCTTTGCGCAATTGCGCAGCGTCCAGCGAATCATCCTTTTCCAGCGTGCCGATGAGGTTCAACGATGCGACAGCAGTCCCGCTCCCAATGCCATGCGTACTGAGGCCGGCAATGGCATCGACGATAACCGGCTTGGGGGCCTGGCCCGGAAAGCCCGAATAGGTTTCGTACATGTGCTGGTATGACTCCTTGTCCTTGCTGTCCCATATCCGCTTGGCCTCGTCCAGCATGACTGCACGACCTACAGGCCCAACTGCGAGCATGTTCCGCATGATGTCGCGCCGCATCGCCTTGTCGGCCGGGATTTGACGGTAATACTCAGAGACCGCCTTGCGGGTGTTCTTATCGCTTTCGAGCGCCAATGCAAGCCGATAGGCAAATGCGTCCCGCTCTGCCAGCGTCATTGTCCGATCCGAGTAGAGCCTTGAAAAAAACCCATTGAGATGTGACACGACATTGCCCGCCGTGAAAGATTGATCGCTCGCTGAAAGTTCTGAAAAATCAGATGCATCCCATTGCCCATTGGCGTTGCCATTAGGAGAAATGCTTTTAACCATTGGACGATCCTCACCGGAGGATCTTGCAACTCCAGGCATGGTCGATCCGCTGGTTTGCGCGCCATGCGCAACATAGAGAGCAGCTGCGGCAAACAGCCCCGCAATGACAACCAAAATAAAGACCGACCTCGTTGAACCAGACATCAATTCACCCTCCTGCTCTCGATTCAAGACTGACTATGGACGCCAAATTCCACCAAGTCGCGATAATAGACCTAGTTATCAATTCACTCGCACCAGCATCTATACACATGTAAATACCCAGATTTAGATCCAACCCCCTCCGGGCATTTAAGGTAAGCGACTGCCTTTAAGCTTTTATGTCGCGCGGTGACAAAAAAACAAAATCATTCCAAAATTATTTTGATAAAACAGGAAAATAATATTCCAAGTTTCTTGCCGGAACAGGCTATTGGCAAATCGAATTGCCCGCCCTGCGGGATGCCACCAACAGGCGGTGTGCGCCTGTCCGCGCGGCAGGAATGCGACTACGTCAGTATCAAAATCTAGGACGACGGCGCCGGCATCGACCCCGAGCGCCTGCGCGAGATCGCCCGCAACAAGGGCCTGATCGACGCCGAAGCCGCCGCCCGCCTGAGCACCGACGAGTGCCTGCATCTGATCTTCATGCCGGGCTTTTCGACCAAGGCCGAGGTCACCGACATCTCCGGCCGTGGCGTGGGCATGGACGTGGTGCAATCGCGCATCCGCGAGTTGAGCGGGCAGATCCAGATCCAGTCCGAACTGGGGCGCGGCAGCCGTTTCATGATCCGCGTGCCGCTGACCCTGGCGATCCTGCCGACCCTGCTGGTGCAGGCCGGCGAAGCGGTCTATGCGCTGCCGCTGGCGCGCGTGGTCGAAGTGCTGCATGCCCCGCAGACTTCGCTGGGCTGGTTCGACGGCCGCGCCGTGCTGGACCGCCGCTCGCACACCTTGCCGCTGATCGACCTGCGCCGCTGGCTGGGCGTACCTGCCGAACAGCCGCCGCTACTGACCGTGGTGCTGCTGCAGGCTGGCGAAACGCGTTTCGGCCTGGTGGTGGACCAGGTCCGCGGCCGCGAGGAAGTGGTGATCAAGCCCCTGCCCCGCGCATTACGCGGCCTGCCCGGCTACGCCGGCGCCACCCTGATCGGCGATGGCCGCATGGCGCTGATCCTGGATGTGGATGGATTGCGCTCCAGCGATCATTGACGTTCGGGATTCGGGATTCGGGATTCGGGATTCGGGATTCGGGATTCGGGATTCGGGATTGGGGAATCGGGAGTCGGGAGTCGGGAGTCGGGAGTCGGGAATCGGGAATCGGGAATCGGGAATCGTCAAAACGATCCTGGCTGCCTGATCTAACGACAACGGCCGCGTATTGTGGCCGTTGTCGTTTCACTACCATCATCGCTGCCGATCTATGCCGCTACGCGCGCAGGCATGGGCGCGATGGTCTGCGACGGTCAGGCTGCCGTGGAAGTGAACCTGGAACCGTTATTTACAGCCAATATTTAAGCATCTTAAACCAGCCCGGGTTTTAGAAAAACGGGGGAACATGCGAGCCAGCTGGTGCAAGCATCCCAAGCGCGATATCGTCAACTCCCAAACCCGATGTTTTGTTGATAAACGCGATTGCGGCGACGCGCGTGTCGGCGTTGAAGCCCATGAAGCTACGAACGCCGCCGCCATTTCCATTGCTCCAAGCTATACTCTGGCCATCCGGATGGACCTTCCGCCAGCCGATACCCATTCTGGTATCGGTATTATCGCCGGGCCTATCTACGGTCAGCATCATTGAAGCCGCCCGCGAGAGGGGACCGCTTTCTTTGTTTGTCCAAAGTGTCATGAATTTCGACAGATCCTTCACCGTCGAAAAAAGGCCGCCTGCCGGCGCTAACGCACCAAATTCCCAGGGTTGAGCCGAGTGGAAGTCCGCATCATAACCCCAAATTTCCCGGTGCTGCATCGCCGTTGATAGAGCAAGCGTAGTCTCGTCCATACGAAGCGGTTCAAGAATGCGAGCTCGCAAGAGGTCAGCATACGTTTTGCCAAGGCGCTGTGACAACGCGTAAGCCAATAACGCGTAATCAAAATTCGAGTATTCAAAACTCGACCCCGGTAAGCGCGTGAGATGGACACGACCTAAATCAGCACAAAGATCGCTCTCGGTGTAGCCGGCATAGGGGTTGCCTTGACTGAGGCCGGTGCGACTGGATGGCCGAAGTGGTAGCCCACTCGTATGAGTGGCTAAATCGAGAAGCGTGATTTCATTCCCGTCGAAGGTGGCGGGAGGAACTGCAATGTACATTGATAGTGGATCGACGAGATTCACTTCACCCCGTTGAACGCAGTCAGCAAGTAATAGTGCCGTGAATATCTTGGTTAGCGAGGCGATCTGAAATACTGACCGATCATTCGGCTGTTGGAGTTTACCTAGGCCAATCGTTCCGTAGTGGAAGGTCTTCAATTCGCCTGCGCGTACCACCCCCAATACGGCCCCGGTGCCCTGCTTTTCCTCGGCTACGCGACGGCGAAGGGCCGAGGACACGCTATCAGCTTCAATTCCGGGTTTGGCAAAGCTACGCATCGGCAGGGCCATGGATAATGCCGCAGCCAAAACAGTGCGGCGTTTAATCGAGGCGACCATTTTTACTCCTCACTCCAACATCAGCGTTTGAGCCATGCAGAGGGTATCACCCTATTCGGACGGATGCTTCCTGTCCGAATACGCGACGTTGTATGGTGTCGCCACCTCGCAAGACAGAAATCTCTCGCCGGTTTGGTGATACGGCCAAGCGGCGGGAATCGCTTTAGCTGCTTCGAAACCAGCCTTTCCGCATTCCACCAATCCCGGCCATTCAACAATGGCATCTATTTGTCGAATAACGGGTCCAAACCTCAGGGTCAGGTTGACTTCCTTAAGTGAATCTGAGCCCGTTCTTTTGCAAGGGGTATGGCAGCCGCCGCATCATCGCCGCACGCTACGCGCCTTGGCCGGCACCTCCACCGGCGGTAGCACCTCCATCAACAGCTGCCCTTCGCTGGCGGTGATGCGTAGCTTGGTGCCGATGGCAAAGCCCAGTTGTTCCAGCCATAGGCCGCTGAGGCGGACGTGGGGCACGTGCTGGTCGCCGGCGTGGTCGTGGGCACCGGGGTAATGGGTGTAGCTGACGGTGCATTGGCGCGGGCGGCGGGCGCGGCGGGGTGCGCGTAGCGTGCCGGGGCCTTGCGGGGAGGCGTCCGGGTCGGGCGGCAGCATCGGTGGCAGCTTGGTGCGGTCGGGTTCCACCACGACCCACTGCACCCGCTTGGGTGGCGCGGAGCGCGCACGCGTGCGGGTGGGCCGTGCGTTGGCAGATGCCTTGGGTGGGCGGCGGCGTGTCATGGCGCCTCCGGGTGATGGCGGGTAGTGCTGGGTGCAGCGACGCACTGCTGCAACGCCACGTCGATGCGTGCAGAAAGGCTATGCAAGGCCTGCGACAACACGCCGGGCTGGTTGAGCAACTGCTGCGCACGATCGTCGTCGGCCTGCTCAACGGCCGCGCATGCGGCCCGCCGGCGCAGCACTTCGCCTACCTCGCTCAGCAAGCTGTGGGCGGAAGCTGGCAACAGATCAACCGGCACAGATACCGGCATGGATGGTGCGGTAGACATGGCAACGCCCTCCTGGAACAACCCAAGAACCGCCGCCAACGGCGACGGGATGTCGGGAGGTTCGAAACCGCTAGTAGCCGGCGGGCGTATTCCCCTTGCGGGTGTTGTATTAGCCGCCCTCCCGACACAGGCATTGCGTCGGCTTGTACCTGCGGAATGCAGGCACAAAAAACCCACCGGTTTGACGGAGGTGGGTACCGCTACTAGAGGAGTTTCGACGCTCCTTGGGCCTAGATTGCAAGCACACGGTCTGGCGTGTCAATACACGCTGTCGGGTCTCGCGCGGCTGCGTGCGCCGCTGGCGCAGTTCCATAAGGGCCACGCAAGCCGAGCGCCGTCGCCTGATAAGTGCACCTGACCCCATCACGGTCCGAGGCCCTACAGGCCACGGCTGCAAGCTGCATGCCTATGTATTCAAATGACGGTTCCAGATTCATTTCTTTCGTGATCAAACCCCTACCCCACGCCCTGCGCGGCCTATCCGGCTACGCCGGCGCTACCCTGATCGGCGACGGCCGCATGGTGTTGATCCTGGATGTAGACGGATTGCGCTCCAGTGATCATTGATTTTTCGGGAATCTGGAATCGGGAAAACGATCCCGGTTGCCTGATCTAACGGCCACGGCCGCGTACTGCGGCCGTGGCCGTGTCACTACCAGCATTGCTGCCGATCTATGCCGCTACGCGTACAAGCATGGGCGCAATGGTTTGGCGACGGCCAGGCTGCTGTGGAAGTGAACCTGGAAAACCTGGAACCGTTATTTCGAAACGGCCGCCCTATAAAGCCGCAGGCGTGGCGGGGCGATAATTGCGCGCGAGACTTGTGAAAGTGACGCCCCCCACCTAGGCTTAACAGCTCAATGAGTGGGGGGATCACATGTCTGAACAAAATGAGAGCGAGAGTTCACTAAAGGAAATCGCAGCGGTGTTGCATGAGCTTCAACGTTCAGTTGGAGCTATACGTGGCGAGGGGAATTCTGCTATCCACGCTCATGGGTGGCTGGCACCAGCGGTGACACTCTGGGATCTAGAGAAAGCGGCAGAGCTTTTAGCCGAACAAATAGAATCAGAGCTGCCTTTTACTGAGGACGAGGACGCGCGCCAACTGCTTGAAGACTGGCCAACGTCGCTGCGGGCTCTGATGTCGCAAACCGTACCCCAGTTAGCAACGACGAACGCCGCTACAGCAGCATCTGTTTATATTTCTAGTATCAGTGCTTTGCGAATTGCGTTGTATTCTGTGCTGGGTTGGTCGGATGTTCGCGACAAGGGAAAAATGCCCGCTGCGCTCAGAAGACGAATCAAGAATACAGAATTAATTCTCAACTCGATCATCCCCGACGCTGACAAGCTGAAAGAGCAGGTCCAACGAATTAGCCAAGCCGCAGATGCGGCTGATGACCTCCCTGTGACTCTAGTAGAGTTGGAAAGGGCAAGAGCTCAAGCTGCTATAGATGCTGATAATGCACAGAGTCGATCATTACAGGCGTCAGCCGCACTAGAGTCGACCCAATCCGTACTAGCCAAGATAGAAGCTGCAGCAACTGAGGCAACGGCTTTGGTTGAAAAGGTTCGCGAAGCTCATCGCATCACTACTTCTGTAGGGCTGGCAGCCGCTTTTGACGAGCGCGCCAAGCGCCTAGGCCGCACATTATTCTACTGGGTCATAGTACTTATAGGCTCATTACTCACGGGTGCCGCGCTGAGTGCTGTGCGCTGGAGCGCTTTGACTAAGCTGGCCGAAGGCACGCCAAACTGGCCTGCAGTAGGTCTGCAGATATTTCTTTCGGTAGTTAGCCTAGGGGGGCCAATCTGGCTAGCATGGATGGCTACCAAGCAGATTGGTGAGCGTTTCAAGTTGTCTGAAGATTACGCTTTCAAAGCCTCAGTTGCGAAAGCATATGAGGGTTATAGACGAGAGGCCGAGGCAATCGCAGACGAAGGAATGGCAACACGTCTATTTGAATCCGCATTGACTCGACTGGAAGAGGCCCCGCTAAGATTTGTAGAGCAGGAATCGCATGGAAGCCCTTGGAACGATTTTTCCAGCTCCCCTGCGTTTCAGGAGGCGATGAATAAAATTCCGGGATTTTTAGAAAGTTATAAAGCACTACTTCCTAGTGGCATGCGTCTTCCCTTTAAGAGAAATAATCAAGCAGAGCCCGCTTCAGCCGCCGCCGCCTCCCCGGCCACCGATTCCAGCGATGGGACCGGCACCAGCTAATTGATCGCAACACTGCCTTTATTGCGTAAAAATTAGGCAATCCCTTGTGATGGGTCTGCTCTTGTTTAATTCTCATAGAGCCCTCATGTTAAGATTGACCTCCTTAAGTGAATCTGATCTCGTTCTTTAGTTCTTCAATAGAATCGAACCCGTAGGGGGATGAGGGATCATTCAAGATGTCCGGATACTTCAAGGTATCGATGAGTGCGGCAAAGGCCATCGCAATCGCAAGCGAAGGACCGGATCTGCTGGCCGGCTATATGACGCTAGCGTCATACGCCTACGGTCCGAAGCGCGAGCACACTGCAGCGGGCGCGAAAGCGATTCGCCTGACAACTAGCTGCTCCGACTTCCGGTCAAAGAAGGTTCTGAAACGCCTTCTGTCTTTCAGGGCGGACCACGGGTTGCCTCAGGGCCTGATAAGCGCGACTGGTCGTAAGAAGGCCAACGCTGATGAATACAGGATAGAGCAATGGGGGGATGAATTTGCCTATCTGCCATCCCTGCTCACAGATCGGCATCCTGATTTCGGGTCGCACCTTGCTCGACTCCTACTATTAGATAAGCCAGAGTCGGCCATCAGAGATGCCTTGATCGTGCTCCTGCACGTGTATGCGTCCACTGACTACGCTGAGTGGTTTGGTTGCCCGCCTGACACCATGCCCTACAGAGAATGGGAACAGTCTGGGACTTCCAGCCAGGACTTTGAGCTTGGGTATCAGGGGGACGTTGGAGCACTGCAGCTCTGGCTGGTCTCAGAAAGAGATGAGGAAGCTTGGCGAGTTCCGCGCCAAGTAGTTGCTAGCCTCTTCGGGTCTGACTCCGAGGAAAACATTGCCCGCTTCTGGAGGGCTTGGGACTGCCTGATCGAAGCGGGGTCGCTCGTCACCGTGGTCTCGGTCCAATCCGGGGGGCGGGCCTACCCGCTGTGGGTGTACTCCAAGGGCTATCGGCAATCCCTAGTAAAGCACCATGGAATTGTTGCTGATCTGGGGAGGGAGGCGCAGCTCGCAGCCTGCGTAAGCGGGCTGGATCCAGACAACCTAGTGATCCGGTACGCAGTCGACGACCTGGGGGGATCCGGATCGGGGCTCTTCTACTGTTTCGGCAAGTCGCCGAAAGTCCGAACCATCGTAGCTCCCCGCCTGCACGCGCCAACTCCTCTCAACCTTGATGGGCTCAGGGAGGCCGCAGCGGTGACCCGGAACATCTCTCGAGAGATCAGTGCAGCCCGCCGCGAAGACCGTGAAACCTACGCTGAGTACACCGCTACTTCCATGGTACTTCCATGACCTTCCATGTGATTTCCAAGACTACAGGCGCGAAGCAAGATGCGACAGCCTCAGTAGCCAAGCCTGCCAATGGCATTTGCCAAACCTTGGCAGACTATTACTTTACTGAGCTGGAGCGGTGGCAAGCCAGACGTAAAAAGGCCCGTATATCAAGCGCACGCCCTGGAAACGTGATCGACCTCTGCGCGATGCGGCGTGGCCGAAAGGGTGTGAGCTTAGTCCAGGGGCTACCAGAAGCGGTGGTCATATCCGGCGCTACTTCACTGGGAGTGTTCGGACATCCCGCGTGCACTGCGTGAGCCTCTGCTCGTACTCGTAAGAGCTTTCCTCCAGTTGGGAAAAGCCGGTGCAAGTACGCGCTTCGAAGAACGCAAGGCCATATGCCAGACCCGCCAGCCGTCGCCAAACCATCGCGCCCATACCGTCCGCCACGCGGCAGGCATGGGCGCCACACACTGGGACCTAGAACTTGTAGGTCAGCCCCAGGTACGCCAGCCGGCCTGCGTATCCGCCCGTATAGAAGCGGGCGCGGGTGTCCTCGCCCAGGTGCGAGCGGGACTCCTGCTTGGTCAGGTTCAGCACCGAGGCGGTGAGGCTGAGCGCGGGGGTGATGTTGTAGGCCGCGTTCACGTCGATCTGGTAGTACGGCTCCTCAAAGACGTTCAACCCGTTGACCAGGCCTTGCACCAGCTCACCGCGACGGTTGTACGAGGCGCGTAGCAGCAGGCTGTCGGTCTCGTAGAACACGGTGAGGTTGGTCTGGTTCCTGGCGCTGCCCGGCATGGCGGTCTCGCCGGCCTCGGTGCCATCCTCCAGCCGCACCGCCGCCTTGCTGGCATCGTTGTAGGTGTAGTTGAACTGCACCCCAAGGCCAAACGGCAGCGTGTGCTGCGCGTACAGCTCCACACCCTGCGAGACCGCGTCCTGGCCGCCGGCCTGGGTGCTGTAGTTCTGCACGGTGACCGGTTGCCCGTCGACCATCATGTTGACGTCGCTGATCACGTCGACCGCGAAGTTCTCCACGTTCTTGCGGAACAGCCCCACACCCGCCACCGAACCCGGGAGGAAATACCATTCCAGCCCCAGGTCGAACTGGTTGGCCTTGTACGGCTCCAGGTTCTTGTTGCTGCCCGAGCCGTACCAGCCCTGCTCGCTAGCGCCGCCGGTCAGGCGCCGGTCGGCCACGTACTCGGGGCTGTAAAACTCCAGGCTGCCGGGTGCGGCGATGTCGTTGTAGCTGGGGCGTGCAATCACTTTCGACGCTGCCGCGCGCAGCAGCAGGTTCTCGGTCAGGTCGTAGGCCAGGTTGAAACTCGGCAGCACGTCGGTGTAGTTGCGGTCCAGCCCGCTGACCACGAACGACTCGGTGCGTTGCACGCTGTCGGCCAAGCGCCAGTAGCCTTCGGTGCCGCAATAGGTGTCGGCCGGGGCGCCGCCGGGCATGGCGGCGCCCTGCTGGCAGGCCAGCGGATTGCCGTCGGCGCCGTCGAAGAAGTAGTCGTTGTAGGCGGTCACCTTGTCGGTGGAATCGGCACGCTGGCCGGTACGCGCCACCCGCACGCCGACGTTGCCACGCAGCCGCTCGGTGTGGAAGTTGAGCTGCAGGTAGCTGGAATAGATCTCTTCGTCCACGTTGTAGACGAAGTTGTCTTCGTTGCGGGTCTGCATCGCGCCGTAGGTTTGGTTCAAGTAGCCGATGTAGCCCGGGAAGTTGATCGCCGGGAACGCGCTGGCGTTGACGCCGCCGGCCAGGTTGTCCTGCGCGAACAGCAGGCCCGGGGAGAACTGCGTGGCGATGGCATTGCAGCGCCCGTTCCAGTAGCGGTTGTCGTAGTCGCCCGGGTCGGTGCCCGGGCACACCCAGTAGTTGTTGCCGGTACTGCGGTGGATGCCGCCGTCGCGCCGTTTGATGCCGAACTGCAGCGAGTCGAAGACCTCGCCGTCGAAATGCCAGGTGGTATCGATCTGCGCGTACTGCTGCTGGTTGGTGTTGCGGGTCCAGGACGAGCCGGTCGAGCCCAGGTCGACCTGCAGGATGCCGTCGCGCAGGTTCTGCATCAGCTCCGGCGAGAACGTCATGGACGGCGTGCCGGTCAGGTCCCAGGCGCTGGCGAAGTTGGCGTTGGTCCAGCTGCCGTCGGCGTTCTGCAGGCGCGGCTTGATCGGCAGGGAAAACTGCAGCTCCGGCCCGCCCTTGGCCCAGGTGCGGCCGGCCTTGAACGCCACGTCCACCTGCTCGCCACGCCATTCGCCGCCCAGGTCCACAGTCTGCGACAGCGATTTTTCGATGTTGTAGCTGCCGGTGATCTGCGGCGTGGGCACCGTGCAGTCGTCCGAGCCCCAGCCGCCCGGCGGCAGGCCGGCCGCAGCGGCCTGCGCCTCGTTGCAGTAGTAGGTCTTGCCTGGGCGCAGGCTGTAGGCGGCGCCAGTGACGATGGTGCCGCTGGGATCGAACTGCAGCCGGTCGAGCAGACGGCCGCCGCGCCAGTTGCCGTCGCCGTTGTAACGGGCGATGTTCCACTCGGGAATCTTGATGGTATTGGTCTGCGAGTCCTGCGACAGGTCGAAGCGGAAGTAGTTCGCGGTCAGCGTCAGGTCGTCGGTCGGCTTGAACTGCAAGGTCAGTTGCGCGCCCTTGCGCTCGCGTTCCTCGCGTTTGGCGCCCAGGCTGACCGCCGTCGGCATCATGAAACCGGTGGCGTAATTGCCGTCCTGGTTCCAGAAACCGGTCCCGCCCCACCAGTTGGCGTTGAAGTCCGACGGATTACCGTTCACGTCGACCGCCGGGCCGCCTTCGTCGCGCCCGTACCATTGCCAGCTCTCGGTACTGGCATCGAGTGTACGTGCGGTGCGCTTTTGCTGCGTGTAGCCGACGAAGACACCGAAGCGGTTGTCCTTGTCGTGCCACGAATACGAACCGGAGAACTGGCCGTCGGTCTTCTTGCTGGTATCGGACCAGGTGCCCTCGGCGGACACGAAGCCCGAATGTGGCTCCAGTTCCAGCGGGCGCCGCGTCTGCAGGATCACCGTGCCGCCGATGCCGCCTTCGTCGATGCGCGCTTCCGGGGTCTTGTACAGCTCCGCGCTGCCCAGCAGGTTCGACGGCAGCAGCGTGTAGTTGAACGAGCGCGTCGGGTCGCCGTTGGACTCAGCGGTGGCGATGTAGTTGCCATTCAATTCGGTCAGCACCAGCTCCGAGGACAGGCCGCGCACGCTGACGTTCTTGCCTTCGCCGCCGTCGCGGCTGATGACCACGCCGGGCACGCGCTGCAGCGCATCGGCCACGTTCTTGTCGGGGAACTTGCCCACGTCCTCGGCGGTGATCACATCGACCACGGCGTTGGCGTTGCGCTTCTGCTCCAGGCTTTTTTCGATCGCGTAGCGGTAGCCGGTCACCGTCACTGCGTCCAGGTCCGTGGCCTGCACCTCGGCCTGGCCCGTGGGCGCCGGCGTGCCGTCGGCCTGCTGGGCGGCGGCGGTGGAGGCGGCACTCGCGAACAAGGCGATGGCGATACCGGCGGACAGCGTGCTGCGGTGGCGTGCGAATGGCATGCAGTTCATTTCGATCATGCTCTCCCAAAGGTGATTGGCTTCGGCGGATTTCTGTCGATCCAGCGATCGGCCAAGAACGCTGCGCGAAGTGACACAAAAATATCCGGCGCCGTTGCGCCCCCCTCCTCTTGCGTCCGCTTCCACGCAGATGCGATTAGATCGTTCTAATGCCGTGGAAAGCTAAGTAGCACAGCCCAAGCGGCAGCGCATTCTGCCGCGCAACAGACCAGCGGCGTTGCGAGGCATCCACGATGAACGGCCGGCCCGCCACGCTTGCACGCGGCACGGCACAGCCGACCGCGTCGCGGCTGCAGCAGCGTGATCGCTTCAAACGACACACCCTCGCCCGCAACCGGACGCAAGCGGTTTGCCGAAGCGCCAGCACACACCTTGCTTAAAACCGAGCTCAGCAAGAGACTGGATCGAGTAGAGGGCATCGCCCACCACACGCCGCTTGGCGGCCATCGCCAACGCGGTCGCCACACCGAACATGCGCGCGCCTGTTGCCTGCGTGCACGCGCAAGGGGGGCGGGCCTGCTGCGGCATTGATGACACGCCCTGGTCGGGAGCGCATGCGCCGATGACCTGTCACCCCTGCATCGACGCCAGCGTGGAAGCGGCCCATGCCGCAAAACGACAACTTTCTGGCGCTCTCGACCATCTGCTCTATCAAGTCCGCCGCGCTCGCGCCGATATCGCCTCCATGGACAGACTCAGCATCATCGGACTGGTGCTCGCGATCGTGGCGATCGTGGGCGGCAGCGTGTTGAAAGGCGCCGGCATTTCGTCGCTGTGGTCGCCGGCTGCCTTCGTGATCGTGATCGTCGGCACCGTGGCGGCGATCCTGCTGCATACCTCGCCGGCGGTTTTCCGGCGCGCCTTCAAGATCCTGCGCTGGGTGATCCAGCCGCCGGCCAGCGACCGCCCGCAGTTGCTGGCGCGCATCGTCGAGTGGAGCAACATCGCCCGCCGCCAGGGCCTGCTGGGCCTGGAAGACCAGCTGCCGCGCCAGGACGACGCGTTCCTGCGCAAGGGCCTGCAGATGCTGGTCGATGGCGTGGAGCCCGAATCCATGCGGCATATGCTCGAGATCGAAATGGACAACCAGGAGCGGCAGGACCTTGCCGCGGCCAAGGTGTTCGAAGGCATGGGCATCTACGCGCCCACGCTGGGCATCATCGGTGCGGTGCTCGGGCTGATGGCGGTGATGAAGAACCTGGCCGACCCGGCCATGCTCGGCCATGGCATCGCCGCGGCCTTCACCGCCACCATCTACGGCATCGCCTCGGCCAACCTGCTGTTCCTGCCGGTCGCCGCCAAGCTCAAGAGCGTCATCCATTGCAGCACCAACGAGCGCGAAATGGCGATCGAAGGCTTGATCGCGATCGCCCAGGGCGAGAACCCGCGTAACATCGAGTCGAAACTGGCAGGCTACTTGCATTAGTCCCGTCATGGCCCGCCGTCGCAAACACCACGAAGACCATGGCAACCACGAAGCGTGGGCGATTCCGTATGCCGATCTGATGACGCTGCTGCTGGCGTTCTTCGTGGTGATGTACGCAATCTCCTCGCTCAACGAGGGCAAGTACAAGGTCATGGCGCAGGCGCTGACCACCGCCTTCGGTGGCGCGTCCACCGCCGCCAGCCCGGTGCAGGTCGGCAGGACCCAGACCCTGGGCGCCGATTACGACCGCCCGTCGGTGATCAAGGCCGGCGCGCCGATGGCCGCGTCCAGAGGACCGACCGACCCCACCCTGCTGCCGTCGATGGCCGCGCAGATGCGCATGCCGGTGTCGCTGCGCAACCAGGCGCAGCTGGCGCGTGCGCAGCGGCAGATGGACGCGGTGGCCCAGCAGTTGGGCAAGACGCTGGCGCCGCTGATCGACCAGAAACTCATCACCATCCGCCGCAACGATCTGTGGATCGAGGTGGAGATCAACAGCGACATCCTGTTCGGTACCGGCTCGGCGGCATTGGCAGGCAGCGCCCGCGGCACCCTGTCGGCGCTGGCCGCGGTGCTGCGCGATGCGCCCAACGGCGTGCGCGTGGAGGGCTATACCGACAATCAGCCGATCGCCACCGCACAGTTCCCCTCCAACTGGGAGCTGTCGGCCGCGCGCGCCGCCAGCGTGGTGCACCTGTTTGCCGACGACGGCATCGCCCCGCAGCGATTGGCGATGGTGGGCTATGGAGAATTCCGCGCACGTGCCGATAACAGCACTGAGGCGGGACGGAATGCGAACCGGCGTGTGGTGTTGATCATCCTCGCTGACTCGGCTGGCTCACTCGCACCCGATCCGCCATCGCAGCTGCATGCGACCGCCGCCGGGGCGCCCAAGCTTCCCAAGTCTGACGGCGGCCAAACGGCCGTCACCACCGAAAGCGGCACAAGTTCCGTTCCCGCCGTAATTCAAGGAGTGCAGTGAGATGCGTATCTGGGCAATCGCCAACCAGAAGGGCGGCGTCGGCAAGACCACCACGACGCTGGCATTGGGTCGTGGCCTGGCCGCGCTCGGCCACCGGGTATTGTTGATCGACCTCGATCCGCACTCCTCACTCACCCGCGCGTTCGGTGTGGCGATCGACCCGCCGCCGCGCGGGGTGCTGGACCTGTTCGGCACCCCGCCGAGCGACCTGGCCAGCCTGGCCCACGAAAGCGCCATCCCCGGCCTGTCCTATGTCTGCGCGCAAGCCGCATTGGCCACGCTGGAACGCCGCAGCGCCAACCAGCCCGGGCTGGGCCTGGCCCTGCAGAACGCGATGACCCGGCATGCCGGCCAGCACGACTACATCCTGCTCGACTGCCCGCCCACGCTCGGCCTGCTGATGATCAACGCGCTGGCCGCCTGCGACCGCGTGGTGGTGCCGACCCAGGCCGAGCCGCTGGCGCTGCATGGCCTGGCCAGCATGGTGCGTACCGCCGACATGGTGCAGCGTTCGCGTCGCCGCGCACTGCCGGTGTCGATCCTGCCGACCCTGTTCGACCGCCGCACCCGCGCCGGCACCGAGACGCTCAAGGAGATGCAGGACACCTACGGCGCCGTCGTCTGGGAAGACGCGGTGCCGGTGGATACCCGAATCTGCAACGCCGCCGCACTGACTGTCCCCGCCACCGGCGGCGACTACCAGGGCCGCGGCCTGTCCGCCTATCGCCGTGCGCTGGAATGGGTGCTGGCCGATGACGCGGTGCGTATGGAGCAAGCCGCATGAGCAACCACACCGCCAACGGTGAGCTGGACGATTATCTGGAAGGCCTGCTGCACGATGCCGGCGTCGAGCCCCCTGCCCCGGCTGCCACTGCCACCGTCGCGGCGGCACCGGCAACTGCCGAGGCAGACGTCACGCTGGCTGAAGCGCCGGTGCAGGCTGCCGCGGCCCCCGAAGCCGCCGCTGTCTCCGAAGCGGCCACTTCCAACGCGATCGCCGCGGTGCTCAGCGCCGATGCGATCGCCGCCGATTTCCTTGCCGAAATGGATGCCGACCCGGCCTTCGGCCCGCCGGTGGTCGCCGCGCCCAGCGCCGCGGACATCGCCGCCGATTTCCTCGCCGAAATGGATGCCGACCCGGCCTTCGCCCCGCCGGTGGTCGCCGCGCCCAGCGCTGCGGACATCGCTGCCGATTTCCTCGCCGAAATGGATGCCGACCCGGCGTTCGGCCCGCCGGTGGTCGCCGCGCCCAGCGCCGCGGACATCGCTGCCGATTTCCTCGCCGAAATGGATGCCGACCCGGCGTTCGGCCCGCCGGTGGTTGCCGCGCCCAGCGCTGCAGATATCGCTGCCGATTTCCTCGCCGAAATGGATGCCGACCCGGCGTTCGCCACGGCGGCGCCCAGCCCGTTCATGAGCACCGCCGACCTGATGGCCGAGATGGACGCGGACCCGGCCTTCGCCAGCGCTGCCTCCGGCGCAGACCTGCTGGCCGCCGATCTGCTGTCGGAGATGGATGCCGACCCGGCCTTTGCCGATGCCGCACCCGCCGCGCCGGCACCTGCGCGGCCTGCGCCGGCACCGATGCAGGCACCGCACCGCGCACCGCCGTCGCCGATCTATCCGCAAGGCCTGCAGGCACTGCTGGCCCCCGGCCAGGCCGAGCACATCCAGGCCGAGCGGCGCGCGGCCGAACGCAGCACGCGCTGGCTGCGCCTGCGCTGCGGCGAACAGACCTATGCGCTGGAATTGCTCAAGGTGCAGGAGGTGGTACTGCCGGTGCCGCTGCTGCCACTGCGCGGCACCGCCAGCGCGATGCTCGGCATCATGAACCTGCGTGGCCAGGTGGTGCCGGTGATCGACCTGGGCATGCATCTGGGCTCGGCGCCGATCAACATGGATCTGCAGACGCGCGTGGTGGTGCTGGAGGAAAACGGCGAGACCATGGGCCTGCGCGTGTCGGCGGTGGAAGACGTCACCAGCCTGACCGATCAGCAGATCGAACCACCGGACAACGCACGCCTGTGCCGCATTTCCAACAACCTGTTCCGCGGCGTCGCGCGGCTGGGCCATCAGCCGATGATCCTGCTCGATGCCAGCCATTTGCTGCATTGACCCGGCGCGCAGCTGACGCGCACCTGCACGCGCAACGATTCACCGTTAAAGCTTTCCCGCCGCCCGCCGTTAGTACGCATAGAACCATCCGTTCGGAGCAACAATGAGCACAGTGACATTGGGTGAGGATCTCGGCATCGAGACCAGCGCCGACCTCAAGCAGAAGCTTGCCGCGTTCCTGGCCCAGGACGGCGAGGTGGTGCTCAATGCCGGCGACGTCCGGCGTATCCATACCGCCAGCGTGCAGTTGCTCTGTGCCTTTGTGCAGACCCGCCGCCAGGCGGGGTTGCATACCGAATTCGATGGCTGCAACGACACTTTTAGAGATGCGGCCCGTCTGCTCGGCGTCACCGACGCGCTCGGACTTTCCGCATCCAATGACAACCTGAAATCTGTGGAGAACGCCGCATGAGCGCACGTATCTTGGTGGTGGACGATTCGGCGTCAATGCGCCAGATGGTCTCTTTCGCCCTCACCTCTGCCGGCTTTGCCGTCGAAGAAGCCGAGGACGGCGCCGTGGCGCTGGGCCGCGCGAAGGGCCAACGCTTCAACGCGGTGGTGACCGACGTGAACATGCCCAACATGGACGGCATCTCGCTGATCCGTGAGCTGCGCCAGCTGCCGGACTACAAGTTCACCCCGATGCTGATGCTCACCACCGAGTCGGCGGCCGACAAGAAGTCCGAAGGCAAGGCCGCCGGTGCCACCGGCTGGCTGGTCAAGCCGTTCAACCCGGAACAGCTGATCGCCACCGTCCAGAAAGTTCTGGGTTAATTCCACTTGCCTCCCCATCGGATGTCACGCCCATGAGCATGGACCTGCAACGTTTCCACGCCACCTTTTTCGAGGAAAGCCGCGAAGGGCTGGACGCGATGGAGGCCGGGCTGTTGTCCCTTGAAGAGGGCAACCGCGACCCGGAAATCATCAATTCGGTGTTCCGCGCCGCGCACTCGATCAAGGGCGGCGCTGCCACCTTCGGTTTCGAAGCGGTCGCCGGCCTGACCCACGTGCTGGAGACGCTGCTGGACGAGTTGCGCTCCAACAAGCGCCAGCTCGAGCCCAATGCGGTCGATGCCATGCTCGGCTCGGTCGACGTGCTGCGCGCGCTGCTGCGCGAAGCCGAACACGGCACCCCGGCCGACCCGGCCGCGGTCAAGGCCGTGCATACCCGCTTGAACGCGGTGCTGGCCGGCGAAGCGCCGACCGCCGCGGCGGTGGCCAAGCCGAAGGAAGAAGAACCCGAAGCCTGGCATATCGGCTTCACCCCGGCGCCGTCGCTGTTCATGAGCGGCAACGACCCGCTGCGCATCATCCGCGAGCTCGAGCACCTGGGCCCGCTGCAGATTGCCGCGCGCCTGGAGCGCATGCCGGGCTTTGAGAACATCGACCCGCTGGAAGCCTACCTGGCCTGGGATCTGGGCCTGATCGGCAAGATTCCGCGCAGCAAGATCGAAGACACCTTCGCCTGGGTGGTGGACGATTGCGAGCTGGACATCCGCCCGATGGCGGTGCCCGGCCCGCCGCCGAGCCTGGCCGTCGAAGCCGCCGCTGCGCCTGTCGCCGTCGCTGCGGCACCGGTGGCCGCTGCCGAACCTGCCGCCGCCGCTGCCACGCCGGCCAAGGCCGCCGCAGCCGAAGCCGAAACCTCGATCCGCGTCAGCGTCGACAAGGTCGATGCCCTGATCAATCTGGTCGGCGAGCTGGTCATCACCCAGGCCATGCTCAAGCAGGTCTCCACCGGCCTGGATCCGGCGCATGCCGAACAGCTGTTCGCCGGCCTGGATCTGCTCGAACGCAATACCCGCGACCTGCAGGAAGCGGTCATCGGCGTGCGCATGCTGCCGGTGGACGCGGTGTTCCGTCGCTTCCCGCGCCTGGTCCGCGACCTCTCCAGCCGCCTCGGCAAGCAGGTCCGCCTGCGTACCATTGGCGAAGGCACGGAACTGGACAAGGGCCTGATCGAAAAGATTGCCGATCCGTTGGTGCACCTTGTGCGCAACTCGATCGACCACGGCCTGGAAATGCCCGATGCGCGTCGCGCCTCCGGCAAGGACGAAACCGGCACGATCACCCTGGCGGCCTCGCACCAGGGCGGCCATATCGTGATCGAAGTCAGTGACGACGGCCGCGGCCTCAATCGCGCCAAGATCCTGGAAAAAGCCGCCGAACGCGGCATCGCCGTGCCGGACAACCCGACCGACGCGCAGGTGTGGGACCTGATCTTCGCGCCGGGCTTCTCCACCGCCGACGCGGTGACCGACCTGTCCGGTCGTGGCGTGGGCATGGACGTGGTCCGCCGCAACATCCAGGGCCTGGGTGGCGAAGTGCAGCTGGAAAGCAACGCCGGCAGCGGTACCCGCGTGCTGATCCGCCTGCCGCTGACCCTGGCCATCCTGGACGGCATGACCGTCTCGGTCGCCGGCGAAACCCTGATCCTGCCGCTGGCCTACGTGCTCGAGGCACTGCAGCCGGCGCCGGAAGACATCCGCTCGATGGCGGGCGACGGTCGGGTGCTGCGGGTGCGCGGCGAGTACCTGCCGATCCTGTCGCTTACCGACTACTACGGCTTCGGCGGGCAGCAGTCCTCGCAGGAACCGCTGGTGGTGGTGGTCGAAGGCGACGGCCAGAAGATCGCGCTGGAAGTGGATGAATTGCTCGGCCAGCAACAGGTCGTGGTCAAGAACATCGAGAACAACTACCGCCGTATCCCGGGTGTCTCAGGCGCCACCATCCTGGGCGATGGCCGGGTCTCGCTGATCGTGGACATCGGCGGGCTGGTGCGCTCGCTGCGTGTGCCGCAGGCCGCGTAACACGCCAGGCCACGCAACAAGCGCGGTGTGGCTCCTTCTCCCGCGGGAGAAAAGGCCGCAGATTATGTGCGGTCACGACAAAGCCCTGGCAGCGATGCCGGGGCTTTTCATTTCTGCCAGGCACCGCAGTGCCCGGCGCAGTCCTGCAATTGCGCACCTGCCCCGCGACGCGTGCCGCATGGCCTGCAGCCGCTGCCCCGGCGTGTCGGAACATGTCCGGCGCAGCGCCTATCCACGCGCGCAGGGCCAACCACGACGATGCTCAACACGCCCCGATCCTGCCGGGGCGTTCTGCCATTTGGCAGCGACCGACAGACGCACGCGCTTCGTAATACCCGCTGCGTTTCCCCGCAAACGTGCCGTCCGTCGAAAGGTGATCAAGCCCGCGCCGCGGCGGCCGATACAGGGAGCAATGAGGGCTGCCTGGCCCGCGCCACGTCGAAGGAAGTCCGCATGCCCACCGTCAACTCACCACGCGCTGTCCGCCACCTGCTGGGCTCGGTGTGCGCCGCCGCGCTGCTGGCTGCCAGCATCTCGCTGCCGCCGTCCTTCGCAGCACCGGCCGCGCCGGTGTCGGTCCTGCTGGACAACGTGCCGGTGAACGCGCTGCAGTCGCTCGCCATCGACCTGGTGCAGTTGCGCGACGAGCAGCGGGCGCAGCTTGCCGCAGCGCATGACCCCGCCCGCATCGAGGCCTACGACGAGCGCCTGGGCAACCTGCGTCAACGCATTGCACGGCATGCGGGCTACGTCCAGGCCAGCGCGCCACAGGGCGAGCAGGCGCGCCAGTTTGCGCTGGTGCAGCAGCAACTGGGCCAGTATCTGGCGCAGCAGCGCCAGGCCAACCGCGCCCTGCATGCCGGCGACCTGCAGGCTGCGCAGGCCTTGTCGCTGGACCATGCAGGCGACGCACGGCTGTGGACGCAACTGCACACCCTGCAGCAATCGATGGCCAGCATGGGCACAACGCAACGCCACTGAGCATTGCCCGCCTCGCGACCGCGATGGTCGCAGCGGCGTCGTAGGCTCTCCAGCCAGCCAGCCAGCCCCGCGCTGCGCGACGTGCGCCGAAGCGCCGGCCTGCGCTGCAGGTCCTATCGCCCTCGTGCGCACTGCCTTTGCCAGCGGGTCCACGGGCCGCGTGCCCTGCCCGGCCCGATACACGCCGCCGCATCGCCATGGCAACCGTATGACGCCCCCAAGGTGCGGCTGGCGCACCTGCAAAACGCACTGAAAAACGCCCTCACGCCGGCTGTCGCGCACTGCTCAACATTTTGGGGATCAGGTCGCTATTCGACTTACCTCGGTCACATTCCTTTGCTGGATACCTGCCATGACCTTCAAGACCACGATTGCAAACACGCTGGCCAACGTACCGCTGAAGCGCAAGTTTCTGGCGCAGACCGCGCTGGTGGCGCTGGGCATCATCGTGCTGGCGGTGATCGCCGCACGCTTGCAATATGTGGATCTCACCGATACGCGCCGCGACGGGCTCAAGAGCCAGATCGAAATGGCCATCGCGGTGGTCAATGGCTATGCCGAGCGCGCGGAGAAAGGCGAGATGGATGTGGACAGCGCCAAGAAGGCCGCGCTGCATACCTTGTCCACCATGCGCGCACGTGGCGGCGTGGATTACATCTACGTCACCGACCAGACGCCGGTGATGCTGATGCACCCCACCCGCCCGGACCTCATCGGCAAGCCGCTCAACGATGTGCTGAGCCCCGACGGCAAGCGCATCTTCCCGGCCTTCGTCAGCGCGGCGCAGGCCGGCGGCGGCTACGTCGATTACGCCTGGGCCAAGCCCGGCGAAAAAGACCCGGTGCAGAAGACCTCCTACGCCTCGCTGTACAAGCCGTGGGGCTGGGTGATCGGCACCGGCGTGTATCTGGACGACACCCAGGCGCAGGCGCTGGTCTTCACCGGCATCGTCACCCTGGCCGGCGGCGTGCTGGTGCTGCTCAACCTGCTGGTGGGCTGGCTGATCGGCAATTCGGTGCTGGAGCCGGTGTCGCGCGCGCTTGCCGCCATCAAGGGCGTGGCGCGTGGCGATCTGAGCGTGCGCACCGCCCAGCATGGCAGCGATGAAATCGGCCAGATGCTCAAGGCCACCGACGACATGGTGCATACGCTGGAGCGCTTCTCCGCGCAGACCAAGGTGATGATGCACATGCACGCCGGCGAAGACGTCAGCCACCGCATGCCCACCGATTTCCCCGGCGTCTACGGCGAGCTGGCCGGCGGCATCAACACGATGATCTTCGAACACCTGGACGCCATCATCGACGCGATCGGCATCCTCAACGAGTACGCGCAAGGCGATCTGTCGCGCGACGCCGCGCGCCTGCCCGGTACCCGGGCGGTGCTGCACGAAGCGATGG
Organism: Xanthomonas sp. CPBF 426; assembly: GCF_903989465.1. Classification (NCBI taxonomy): domain Bacteria; kingdom Pseudomonadati; phylum Pseudomonadota; class Gammaproteobacteria; order Lysobacterales; family Lysobacteraceae; genus Xanthomonas; species Xanthomonas sp. CPBF 426. Next base: position 2,272,649 of record NZ_LR861805.1, on the reverse strand, counting down.
ATGCGGCCAAGGCCAGCCTGCTGGCGATCAACACAGAGATCAAGCGGCTGGCCCAGGCTGCGGCCAATGGCGACTTCAGCCAGCGCGGCGATGCCACGCGTTTCAGGCACGACTCGGCACGCATGATCAACGACCTCAACGCGATGATGGACGTCAGCGACCGCAACCTGGGCAAGCTGTCCGAGCTATTGGCCGCGCTGGCCGAGGGCGACCTCACCGCGCGCCTGGACGGTGAGTTCCACGGCGTGTTCGCGCGCATGCGCGATGATGCCAACACCACCGCCACGCAGCTGGCCGGCATCGTCGGGCGCATCCAGCAGGCCGCCGGTGCCATCACCGGGTCGGCCAGCGAGATCGCCGCCGGCAACAACGACCTGTCGCAGCGCACCGAACAACAGGCAGCCAACCTGGAAGAAACCGCCGCCTCGATGGAAGAGCTCACCTCCACGGTCAGGCAGAACGCCGAAAGCGCCCGCCAGGCCAACCAGCTGGCGATCGGCGCGGCATCGGTGGCCTCGCAAGGCGGCCAGGTGGTCAGCCAGGTGGTGGACACCATGTCCGGCATCCAGACCTCGTCGAAGAAGATCGCCGAGATCATCTCGGTTATCGATGGCATCGCCTTCCAGACCAATATCCTGGCCTTGAACGCGGCGGTGGAAGCCGCCCGTGCCGGCGAACAGGGCCGCGGCTTTGCCGTGGTTGCCTCCGAGGTGCGCACGCTGGCGCAGCGCTCGGCCGGCGCGGCCAAGGAGATCAAGCACCTGATCGACGATTCGGTCGGCAAGGTGGCGCAGGGCTCGGCGCTGGTGGATCAGGCCGGCAAGACCATGGCCGAGATCGTGTCCTCGGTGCAGCGCGTGACCGACATCATGAGCGAGATCTCTGCCGCCTCGCAGGAGCAATCGGCCGGCATCGAGCAGGTCAATCTCACCGTCACCCAGATGGACGAGAGCACCCAGCAGAACGCCGCGCTGGTGGAAGAAGCCACCGCCGCCGCCAACGCCATGCAGCAGCAGGCGCAGCAGCTCGACGAGGCGGTGTCCAGCTTCCGGGTGACCGCGGCCTCGCCCGTGCAGCGCGGCCCCGCCCGTGATGCCGCGCGCGCGGAGGCCCTGCGCGTCGCCAGCTGATCGCCACCAGATCGCTCTCCCGTACCACCTCCTCACTTCGAAGCCACGCCCATGCCCTCGCCCCCCACGCAATCCCGCTCCGGCGGCAGTCTGGCGTACCGCCTGATGCTCGGCACCGCGGTCGCTGCATTGCTGTGCTTCGGCCTGACCGCGGCGATCAGCTACTGGCAAAGCAGTCGCGCGTTGATCGCTTCGGCGCAGACCACGATGCAGAACGCGGCGCGCTATCAGGCCGAGCAGATCGGCAGCGAGCTGGGGCAGGCATTCACCACCGGCCAGTCGCTCGCCAGCGCCCTGCTGGCGCAGCGTGCGCATGGCGGGGTGAGCCGCGAGGCGGCGGCGGCGATCATGCACGACGCATTGCAGAACCATCCCGAATGGGTGGGCATGGGCACCTTGTGGGAGCCGCAGGCCTTCGACGGCAGGGACGGCGAGTATGTCGATGCCGAGGGCCACGACAGCAGCGGTCGCTTCATGACCTATTGGGCCTACAACGGGCAGTCGCTGATCCGCGAGCCGTTGGTCGGCTACGAAAAGCCCGGCGACGGCGACTGGTACCTCAAGCCCCGCGAGCTGGGCCGGCAGATCGTGGCCGGCCCCTACGATTACCAGATCGGCGGCAAGCCGGTGCTGATGACCACCTTGTCCACGCCCATCCTGGACCAGGGCAAGTATGTGGGCGTGGTGTCGGTGGATTTCGCCCTGGCAGCATTGCAGAAGCGCCTGAGCGCGTTGCGTCCGATGGACGATGGCTATGTCGAGCTGATCTCGCCGGCCGGGGTGATTCTGGCCTCGCGCGACGCTGCGCGGATCGGCAAGCCGGCCGACGGTGCCGACTACCGCGCGATGCTGGAGGCCACCAGGGCCGGCAAGGACTATCTGGACTTCACGCCGGACGCCGCCGGCACGGTCAGCGCCTATGTGCCGTTGCAGATCGGCCAGGCGCAGGAGCGTTTTGCGCTGGGCGTGGTGGTGCCGTACGCGGCGATCATGCAGCAGGCACATCGGCTGTTGTGGACCATCCTGGCGGTCGGCCTGGGCTCGGCACTGGTGCTCAGCGTTGCGCTGTTCGCACTGTTGCGCCGTCAGGTGGTGGGCCCGCTGGATGCCGCTGCAAAGGTGGCAGGTGCCATTGCCTCCGGCAAGCTGGACAACCAGATCGCCGCGCAGCGCCAGGACGAGGTGGGCCGCCTGATGGGCGCCATGCAGCGCATGCAGACCGACCTGCGCCAGCGCATCGAACGCGATGCGCAGATCGCCAACGAAAACCTGCGCATCCGCACCGCGCTGGAACATTCGGAGATGGAAGTGCTGCTGGCCGACGAGCAGCACACGGCGGTGTTCATCACCCAGGCGCTGCACAACTCGTTGAAGCGCAGCGAAGCGGCGTTTCATGCCAAGGGCCAGCAGGGCTTCAGCGCCGATGCGGTGGTCGGCAATCCGCTGGACTATGTGTTCGGCACCGATGCCGACGGCAAGGCACGCTTGCAACGCCTGCAACAACTGCAGTCCACCACGTTGGAGCGCTACGCCTTCGGGCCGGTGACGCTGGATCTGAGCATGACCCCGCTGTACGCCGCCGATGGTCATCGCAGCGGCAGCATGCTGCTGTGGCGCAATGTCAGCGCCGAGGTCAGCACGCAGGCAGAGGTCGCCGCGCTGGTGCAGTCGGCGCTGATGGGCGACTTCGGCCAACGCCTGGCATTGGACGACAAGCACGGCTTCTATCTGGAATTCGGCCGTCAGCTCAACGGACTGCTGGAAACCACCTCGCAAGGCCTGGAACGTATTTCCCGCCTGCTCAGCGCGCTGGCCGAGGGCGACCTCACCGTGCGCATGGACGGACAGTTCCAGGGCGTGTTCGCCCGCATGCGCGACGATGCCAACGCCACCGTGGCGCAACTGACCGGCATCGTGGCGGGCATCCAGACCTCGGCCACGCAGATCAACGCGGCCGCCAGCGAGATTGCCGCCGGCAACAGCGACCTGTCGCAACGCACCGAACAACAGGCCGCCAACCTGGAAGAAACCGCCGCCTCGATGGAGGAGCTCACCTCCACCGTCAAGCAGAACGCCGAGCACGCGCGCCAGGCCAACCAGCTGGCGATCGGCGCGGCCGATGTCGCCTCGCATGGCGGCGCGGTGGTGGCGCAGGTGGTCACCACCATGTCCGGCATCGAGATCTCCTCGAAGAAGATTGCCGAGATCATCAGCGTGATCGACGGCATCGCCTTCCAGACCAATATCCTGGCCTTGAACGCGGCGGTGGAAGCGGCGCGTGCCGGCGAACAGGGCCGTGGTTTTGCCGTGGTCGCCACCGAAGTGCGCACGTTGGCGCAGCGCTCGGCCGGCGCGGCCAAGGAGATCAAGCACCTGATCGACGACTCGGTAGGCAAGGTCGCGCAGGGCGCGTCGCTGGTGCAGCAGGCCGGCACCACCATGGCCGAGATCGTGGCCAGCGTGCAGCGCGTGACCGACATCATGGGCGAGATCTCCGCCGCCTCGCAGGAGCAGTCCAGCGGCATCGAGCAGGTCAACCTCACCGTCACCCAGATGGACGAAGCCACCCAGCAGAACGCGGCACTGGTGGAAGAAGCCACCGCCGCCGCACGCGCGATGGAAGAACAGGCCGGCCAGCTGACCGATGCGGTGGCGGTGTTCAAGCTCAGCCACGTCGGCAGGCCGGCGGCGATTGCCGCTGCCGCCACACCCGGCGTCAGCCCGGTTGCGCCCTCCACAGGGGCACCGACCGGCAACAAGCGCGCTGCCATGCCGCCGCGTCCCCCTACCCGCAAGTCGCCCGGCCGTGCCGCCGGCAACGACAGCCAGTGGCAGGATTTCTGAGTGCAGCGGCGCTGCCCTGACCGGGGCGGCTCCCGTGCACCTTCAGCGTCACCGGCGTGCGCACCCTGCCCGCCACGGCCGCGTTGCCGGCGGCTGATCGCCGCACACACCGGCCGGCGGCCCTACCGTTCGTCCTTCAAAAATAAAGAATCATCCCGGGCGGCCGTTAGCGTGCTGGAGAGCGTCCCTGCGCAATGTCCCGGAGTCACTGATGAACAAGTTCAACGATTGGCCGATCCGCCGCAAACTGATGGTTGCCTTCTGCCTGAGCGCCGTGCTCACCGCCTTGCTGGGCGGCCTGGGCTATTCACGCATGCGGCAGATGCAGCAGCAGACCACCCTGATCAACCAGGACGTGGTGCCGGTGCTGAGCCGCCTGTCCGAGCTGCGTGGCTTTGCCGGCGAATTCCGTGTCTATGAAGTGGGCCAGTTCGCCAATCTGGACGACCCGGAACGCTATGCGATGTTCTTCAAGCGCATGGACGAGATCCAGGCCAAGTACGTGGAGACGCAAAAGCTCCTGGACGCCAAGATCGGCGCTGCCTCGCCGCTGAAGGCCGAATACGCCAGGCTGACCGATGCCAGCACGCGCTATTTCGCCGCCAACCGGCAGCTGCGCGCGCTCTATGCACAACCCGATCGCAGCGCGGCGATGGAATTTTCGCGCAATCAGTCCGGCGAACTGCGCAAGGAGGTGTTCGCCTCGGTCGACAAGCTCTATGCACAGCAGTCCAAGGCACTGAGCGACATGGTCGCGGCCAGCGCCGCCTCGTTCAAGCTGACCAGCGCGGTGTTGCTGCTCGGCACGCTGCTGATGGCGGCACTATCGGTAACCTTTGGCTGGCTGATCGCACGCAGCATCACCAATCCGCTGGCCAAGGCGCTGGGCGCCATCAAGGCGGTCTCGCGCGGCGACCTGAGCGTGCAGGTCCACAAGACCAGCAACGACGAGATCGGCCAGATGCTCGAGGCCACCAGCGGCATGACGCAGATGCTGCGCCGCTTCAGCGACGAGACCGCGCGCATGTCACACCTGCATGCGGCCGAAGACATCACCCACCGCATGCCGGAGGATTTCCCCGGCGTGTACGGCACGCTGGCCGGCGGCATCAACACGATGATCTTCGAGCATCTGGATGCCATCACCGACGCGGTGCGCATCCTCAACCAGTACGCACAGGGCGACCTGACCCAAGACGCACGCCGCCTGCCGGCCAGCCGCGCGATCCTGCATGAAGCGATGGATGCGGCCAAGGCCAGCCTGTTGTCGATCAATACCGAGATCAAGCAGCTGGCGCAGGCCGCAGCCGCCGGCGACTTCAGCGCACGTGGCGACGCGGCGCGCTTCAAGTACGACTTCGCGGTGATGGTGGCGGATCTGAACTCGATGATGGAGGTCAGCGACCGCAATCTGGGCAAGCTGTCGCAGCTGCTCGGCGCGGTGGCCGAAGGCGACCTGACCGCACGCATGGACGGGCAGTTCCACGGCGTGTTCGCGCGCTTGCGTGACGATGCCAATGCCACCACCCAGCGCCTGACCGATATCGTCGGCCGCATCAAGCACTCCACGCTGGCCATCAACACCGCTGCCGGCGAAATCGCCGCCGGCAACAACGACTTGTCGCAGCGCACCGAGCAGCAGGCCGCCAACCTGGAAGAAACCGCCGCCTCGATGGAAGAGCTCACCTCCACGGTGAAGCAGAACGCCGAGCATGCGCGCCAGGCCAACCAGCTCGCCATTGGTGCGGCCGACGTGGCCTCGCACGGCGGCGCCGTGGTCAGCCAGGTGGTGGACACCATGTCCGGCATCCAGACCTCGTCCAGGAAGATCGCCGAGATCATCTCGGTCATCGACGGCATCGCCTTCCAGACCAATATCCTGGCCTTGAACGCGGCGGTGGAAGCGGCGCGCGCCGGCGAACAGGGCCGTGGCTTTGCCGTGGTCGCCTCCGAGGTGCGCACGTTGGCACAGCGTTCGGCCGGCGCCGCCAAGGAAATCAAGAGCCTGATCGACGATTCGGTCAGCAAGGTGGCCGAAGGCTCGGCGCTGGTGAACCAGGCCGGCAGCACCATGAGCGAGATCGTCGCGTCGGTGCAGCGCGTGACCGACATCATGAGCGAGATCTCCGCCGCCTCGCAGGAACAGTCGGCCGGCATCGAGCAGGTCAACCAGACCGTCACCCAGATGGACGAGGCAACCCAGCAGAACGCCGCACTGGTGGAAGAAGCCACCGCCGCCGCACGGTCGATGGAAGAACAGGCGCAACAGCTCACCGAGGCGGTCGCCTTGTTCCGCCTGTCAGCCGAGCTCGAAGCGGTGACCCGCGCCACGCCGGTGGTGCGCCAACTCGCTGCCAAGCGGCCAGCCGCCGCCAGTGCACCGGCGCCTAGGCCGCAGGTCGCCAGGCCGGCGGCACGTGCTGCCGTGGCATTGGCTCCGTCCAACGAATCGGACTGGGCCGAGTTCTAGGCCACGCCGCAGCGGCCGCGCACTGGCCGCCGTCAAACGCAAGCCGCGCTCTCCAGAGCGCGGCTTTTTTTTATGCCGCGCCACGCTTTTTAAAAGGCGCATCGACCCGATAACAAATAAAGAAGCATTCGAATAACTTTTTATTTATGTAGCAATACGATTATTGTCGAGTCCGCCGTCATCCCCCCGCCGATAACGATTACACAATCCGATCAATTCCATTCTCGCGATTTATTATTTTTCACAAGCCTGACCGCGTTATATATTTTTTTGATATCGAGGTGTTCAGCGATGCTGTCGTGCGCCGTTACTGCGCATAGCGACATGTGACGCAGACACTGTTCGGCGTCACCTGATCGCTCCCATCCATTGCGCACCGCCTGCCGGGAATTGATCATGACTGCATTTCTTCAACGCTATAACGTCGGCCCCCGACTGGCGGCGGCATTTGCCGTGCTGATCGTTCTCTCCGCCCTCATTGCCATTATCGGCTATCGCGGGCTGAGCTCGGCACGCACCCTGGTCGACGATCTGGTGCACCAGAACATGGTGAAGATTCGCCTGTCCAACGACATGATGAATGCCAACTACATTATTGCGATGCAGATCCGCAATGTGGTTTTGCCAACCAGCAGCGAAGATAATCTCAAGTTTATCGAGACCATCCAGGCTGCGCGCGCCGATTACTCCAAGGCACGCGAAGCGCTGTATGCGATTCCACCGTCTGACCAGGGCCGGGAGATCCGCGCAGAAATCGATCGCCGGCGCGCCGTGGTCAAGGCATTGAACGACCAGGTCATGGACCTGGTCCAGACCGGCCATAGCGATGAGGCCCTGCCCTTGCTGCTGACCAAGGCCGCACCGGCGATGCAGCAGTGGCAGGACAAGATCGCCGAGAACATCGCGCTGCAGAACACGCTGTCGGCCGAGGCCTCCGCCGTTGCGCTGCAATCCATGGACGACTCACGCAAGCTGCTGATCGCCGGCTCGCTGCTGGTGGTGCTGCTGAGCGGCGTGCTGGGCCTGCTGATCACCCGCAGCCTGACCCAGCCGCTGAGCCGGGCCACACGCGCGGCCGAATCAATTGCCGGCGGCAAGCTGGACAACGACGTCGACACCCAGTTCAACGACGAAAGCGGCCGCCTGCTCAAGGCGATGAGCAAGATGCAGCTGCAGTTGCGCAACCTGCTCGCCGCCCAGACCGACATGGCCAAGCGCCACGACGATGGCCAGATCAGCTTCCGTATCGATGCCGACGCCTTCCCCGGCGAGTACGGCCGCATGGCGCATGACACCAATACGTTGGTGGGCTCGCACATCGCGGTGAAGCTGCGTCTGGCGCAGATCATGGGCCGCTACGCGATCGGCGACCTGTCCGAGGACATGGAGAAACTGCCCGGCGAAAAGGCCGTGCTCAGCGAGACCATGGCGCAGGTCAAGGTCAATCTCGGCGCGATGAATACCGAGATCAAGCACCTGGCCGTGTCGGCGGCCAACGGCGACTTCAGTGCCCGCGGCGATGCCGAGCGCTTCCAGTACGACTTCCGCCTGATGGTGGAAAGCCTCAACAACCTGATGTCCACCGCCGACGGCAATCTGCAGTCGCTGTCCAGCCTGCTGCAGTCCATCGCCGCCGGCGACCTCACCGCGCGCATGAGCGGCGACTTCCGCGGCGTGTTCGCGCAGATGCGCGACGATGCCAACGCCACGGCCACGCAGCTGGCCGAGATCGTCAGCGGCATCAAGGCCTCGGCGGTGTCGATCAAGGGCGCCGCCAGCGAGATCGCGGCCGGCAACCAGGATCTGTCGCAGCGCACCGAACAGCAGGCCGCCAACCTGGAGGAAACCGCTGCCTCGATGGAAGAGCTCACCTCCACCGTCAAGCAGAACGCCGAGAGCGCACGTCAGGCCAACCAGCTCGCCATCGGCGCGGCCGGTGTGGCCTCGCAGGGCGGCGAGATCGTCAGCAGGGTGGTCGAGACCATGAGCGGGATCGAAGCCTCCTCCAAGAAGATCGCCGACATCATCTCGGTCATCGACGGCATCTCGTTCCAGACCAACATCCTGGCCTTGAACGCAGCGGTGGAAGCGGCGCGTGCCGGCGAACAGGGGCGCGGGTTTGCCGTGGTCGCCTCGGAAGTGCGGACGCTGGCGCAACGCTCGTCGGCGGCCGCCAGGGAGATCAAGGGGCTGATCGACGACTCGGTGCAGCGTGTCTCCGAGGGGTCGGTGCTGGTGCACAGCGCCGGCAAGACCATGGGCGAGATCGTGTCCAGCGTGCAGCGGGTCACCGACATCATGGGCGAGATCTCCGCCGCCTCGCAGGAGCAATCCTCGGGCATCGAGCAGGTCAACCAGACCGTCACCCAGATGGACGAGACCACCCAGCAGAACGCCGCGCTGGTGGAAGAAGCCACTGCCGCCGCACGGGCGCTGGAAGACCAGGCCACCCAGCTCACCGACGCCGTTGCGGTGTTCAAGACCGATGCCCATGCCTATGCCAAGGCACCGGTGCGCACCGTGCCGCCGCGCCCGGTGGTGACTCCCGCGCTGAAGGCCAAGGTGGCAGCGGCCGGACGCACCGCCGCGGCCAGGCCGCGCATGGTCGTCACCGCGCCCAGCAACGACACCAGCTGGCAGGAGTTCTGAGCCAAGCGGGCACAACAGTCTGAATGGAGCCGGCCGGCGCGACACCGGCCGGCTCAAGGCACAACGGTGATCGGCCGATAGGCTGCGTACGCCTATGAGACGCATCCATGATCACCTCGCCCGTGCAGTCGCCACCGACCGCCCCACGTTCTGCGCATCGCTGGAGCAGCCGCTGGGATGATCTGGCGATCGCCAGGAAGCTTGGTGTGATCGGGATGCTGGCGCTGGCCGGCCTGGTCATTCCGGTGCTGCTGTACAGCGGCAAGCTCAATGAAAGTGTGGCCATCAGCAGCAACGAGTTGCGCAGCTATGCGCCGCTCGAACAGATGCTGGGGCTGATCACCGATCTGCACGCGGCCCACGTGGACAGCGGCGGCACCGCCCGCGCCGCGGCCGAGCGCGCCGAGCGCGATCTGCAGCGCCTGCTGGCCACCACGGCAACCATGCCGGGCTTCGAGCGCAGCCAGAAGGCCCTGCTGGGCCTGCAGCAACGCCACGTCGCCGCTGCCGCTGCAAACGGCTACGCCGCCGTCAGCGAACAGGCGTTTGCCGCACTCGACGCCCTGCGCGACGACAGCCAGCTGGTCTACACCCCGTATATCGAGAGCTACCACCTGGTGGTGGCCACGCTGATCTACAGCCCCGATGCCACCGAGTCGCTGACCCGGCTGGATGCGGCCAGCGACCCGTCGCAGGCGGCCGGCAGCCGCGCCATGCTGCGCGAACAGCTCAACCAGCTGGCCCGCAGCCACCGGCGTTTCCGCCACGAGCTGGACAAGGCGATCGGCCTGCTGGAACAGCCCGACCCCGCGCTGGCCGATGCCGCCAAGGCCGAAACCGCGCGTGCAAACGCGGCGCTGGCCGCACTCGGCACCGCGCTGGACGGCAACGACGCCAGCGCCGATCTCCAGTGGAACGCTGCGCTGGACGCGCTCGGCCAGGCCATGCAAGCGCTCGGCAGCGTCTCGCTGCAGGCCTTGCAGCGCCAGTCCGAACGTCACCTGGCCGACGCCCGCAACGCGATGTGGCAGGCCATTGCCGGATTGTCGCTGCTGGCCGTACTGATCGCGGCGCTGGGCTGGTCCACCCTGTCCAGGCTGACCCGCAATGTGCGCCGCGCCGCTGCGGTGGCGGCCAATATCGCCCAAGGCCAGCTCGGCGAGCCTATCGCCGCGCCCAGCCGCGATGAAACCGGCCAGCTGCTCGACAACATGCGCCGGATGCAGGAGCAGCTGCAGCGCGTGCTGGCCGCGCAGAGCGAGATGGCGCAACGCCACGATGCCGGCCAGATCAGTTACCGCATGGACGCCGATGCCTTTCCGGGCGCCTACGCCAGCATGGTGCACGACACCAACGCCCTGGTCGGCTCGCATATCGCAGTGAAGATGAAACTCGCCCAGATCATGTCGCGCTATGCAATCGGCGACCTGAGCCAGGACATGGACCGACTGCCCGGCGAGAAAGCCGTGTTCAGCGACACCATGGATGCAGTCAAGGCCAACCTGTCGGCAATGAACAACGAGATCAAGCTGCTGGCGCAGGCCGCCGCCAACGGCGATTTCAGCGTGCGTGGCGATACGCAGCGCTTCCAGCACGACTTCCTGGCCATGGTCGACAGCCTCAACCAGCTGATGGCCACCGCCGACGGCAATCTGGGGGCGTTGTCCGGCGTGCTGCAGGCCATCGCGGCAGGCGACCTCACCACCCGCATGCAGGGCGACTTCCACGGCGTGTTCGCGCAGATGCGTGACGATGCCAATGCCACCGTGGCGCAGCTGGCCGATATCGTCGGACGCATCCAGCGCTCCACCGATGCCATCAACGCTGCGGCCAGCGAGATCGCCTCCGGCAACCAGGAGCTGTCGCAGCGTACCGAGCAGCAGGCCGCCAACCTGGAGGAAACCGCCGCCGCGATGGAAGAGCTCACCTCCACCGTGCGCAGCAACGCCGCGCACGCGCGGCGCGCCAGCGAGCTGGTGACCGGCGCCGCCGCGGTGGCCTCGCAAGGTGGCACGGTGGTGGGCGACGTGGTCGGCACCATGGCCGGCATCCAGGCCGCGTCCCGGAAGATCGCCGACATCATCTCGGTCATCGACGGCATCGCGTTCCAGACCAACATCCTGGCCTTGAACGCGGCAGTGGAAGCGGCCCGCGCCGGCGAACAGGGGCGCGGCTTTGCGGTGGTCGCCTCGGAAGTGCGCACGCTGGCGCAGCGCTCGGCCGGCGCGGCCAAGCAGATCAAGCAGCTGATCGACGATTCGGTAAGCCGGGTCGAGCAAGGCAATGTGCTGGTCAGCCAGGCAGGTCGCACCATGCAGGACATCGTCGAGTCGGTGCGCAGCGTCACCGAGATCATGCACGAGATCAGCGACGCCTCGCAGCAGCAGTCCCAAGGCATCGAGCAGGTCGGCCAGACCGTCGCACAGATGGACCAGGCCACCCAGCAGAACGCCGCGCTGGTGGAAGAAGCCAGCGCCGCCGCACGGGCGATGGAACAGCAGGCGCAGCAGTTGCGCGATGCGGTGTCGGTGTTCCAGCTGCACGCCGCCGTGGTGCCGGCCCGACGCGTGCGTGCCGCCTGACGCCCCTGTGTGCGGAGTTGGGTACGCGCGCGGTGGGCGACGCCGCGCGCATGGGGGCAGTCACACCGTGCACTCGTGCTGCGCGGTCACTGGCCGCGGTGTCTGCTACGCGGTCGCCGGCCGCGCTGTCTCGACCGAGACTGGCTGAGCCACCCCGCCTGCGCCTGCGATCGCGCATTGCATCCGGGTCGCAACCGAGGCAGTGGCGCCACCCCGCCGTTGCGGACTCGCTTCAACTGCCTAGCGCAGGTTCGATGCCTGCCGCAGGCAATACTGCCGCAGCCAATAGCCCCGCCTGCGCATACGGCGCCAGGGTCACCAGGCTGCTGCATCGCTCCAGCAGCCGGTGCCGTCCGCCCGTCTGTCCTTGCAACCGCAACGTCGCATCCACGCTCGAACGAGTGAGCCAGATGTGAATCCGCCGGTCGATGCAACTGCGTCGATGGCACGCACATCGACGTTTCCGGTCCGTTTCTGCACATGCGCGTCACTTCGGTGACGGCCGCCCATACGCAGCGCGGCTGACCAGTTCAGTCGCCCAACCACTGGCCGTTACCTTCCACGGCACGCTTACCAGCCTTGTCATCGCCGGGGTCTCCCGCTGTTGCCCGCGCGATGGATCGGCTGGATGCCTGCCTTGCCGTACCTGCGTCCGACCCACGCGTCCGCGCCGACGCATTTGTCCTTTCTTGCCCCACTGCCTCGAGACCCCCAAATGATCGCTCTTCTTCAACGGTACAACGTCGGCAAGCGCCTGAGCTTCGCCTTCGGCACGCTGATCCTGTTGTCGTGCGCACTGGTCGCTGCCGGCCTCTACACGCTGGCGCAGGCCCGCGACCGCATGGATACGGTGGTCAACCGCAACATCACGATCATGCAATACGCACAGGACATGACCAACGCCACCTCGGTCATCGCCGTGCAGCTGCGCAATATCGTGTTGCCGACCTCGCAAGAAGACAATCTGCGCTTCTACGCCGTCATCAAGGACCAGCTGAAGGACTATGAGGAGACCCGCCGCAAGCTGTACGCGTTTTCTGCCTCGCCCCAGGCCACCCAGATCCGCGACCGCATCGACCTGGCCAGCGACCAGGCCCGCAAGACCAACGACGCGGTCGCGCAGCTGGGCCTGACCGGCAAGCCTGACGAAGCACTCAAACTGCTGCTGGAGAAGGCCGCACCGGGTACGCAGCATTGGCAGAACGCATTGACGGAGTATTCGGACCTGCAGCGCCAGCGCACCCGCGAAGCCTATGTCGCCACCACGGAGGAAATGGCACGTGGCCGTGCGATGTTGATCGGCGGCGGGCTGGCGGTGGTGCTGTTCAGCGCCCTGCTCGGCTTCCTGATCACCCGCAGCCTGGTGCGCCCGCTGACCCGGGCCACCCGCGCCGCCGAAGCGATCGCCAACGGCAATCTCGACAACGATGTGCGCACGCAGTCCAACGACGAAACCGGCCGTCTGTTGCAGGCCATGGATCGCATGCAGGGCCAGGTACGCAACCTCATCACCGCCCAGCTGGACATGGCCAAGCGCCACGACGAGGGCCAGATCAGCTTCCGCATGGATGCCGGTGCCTTCCCCGGCGACTTCGGCCGCATGGCCAAGGACACCAATGCCCTGGTCAGCTCGCACCTGGCGGTGAAGATGCGCCTGGCGCATATCATGGGCCGCTATGCGGTCGGCGACCTGTCCGAGGACATGGAAAAGCTGCCCGGCGAAAAGGCCTTGCTCAGCGACACCATGGCGCAGGTCAAGGTCAATCTGAGCGCAATGAATACCGAGATCAAGCACCTGGCGGTGTCGGCGGCCAACGGCGACTTCAGCGCCCGCGGCGATGCCGAGCGCTTCCAGTACGACTTCCGCGTGATGGTGGAAAGCCTCAACAACCTGATGGCGACCGCCGACGGCAATCTGCAGTCACTGTCCGGCCTGTTGCAGTCGATCGCCGCCGGCGACCTCACCGCACGCATGAGCGGCCAGTACCAGGGTGTGTTTGCGCAGATGCGCGACGACGCCAACGCCACCGCCGCACAGCTGGCCGGCATCGTTGGCCGCATCCAGAGCGCTGCCGACGCGATCGGCCTGGCCTCGGGCGAAATCGCCTCCGGCAACCAGGACCTGTCGCAGCGCACCGAGCAGCAGGCCGCCAATCTGGAGGAAACCGCCGCCTCGATGGAAGAGCTCACCTCCACCGTCAAGCAGAATGCCGAGCACGCCAGCCAGGCCAACCAGCTCGCCATCGGCGCGGCAGCAGTGGCGTCGCAGGGCGGCGACGTGGTGGCCAAGGTGGTCACCACGATGTCCGACATCCAGGGCTCGTCGAAGAAGATCGCCGAGATCATCAGCGTCATCGACGGCATCGCCTTCCAGACCAATATCCTGGCACTGAACGCAGCGGTGGAAGCGGCGCGCGCCGGTGAGCAAGGCCGTGGCTTCGCGGTGGTTGCCTCCGAGGTACGCACCCTGGCGCAGCGTTCGGCCAGTGCGGCGAAGGAAATCAAGCAGCTGATCGACGACTCGGTCGACAAGGTCACCCAGGGCGCCACCCTGGTCGATCAGGCCGGCACCACCATGGCCGAGATCGTGGCCAGCGTGCAGCGCGTCACCAACATCATGGGCGAGATTTCCTCCGCGTCGCAGGAGCAGTACTCCGGCATCGAGCAGGTCAACCAGACCGTCACCCAGATGGACGAAACCACCCAGCAGAACGCCGCGCTGGTGGAAGAAGCCACCGCCGCCGCACGTGCGATGGAAGAACAGGCCCAGCAGCTCACCGAAGCGGTCGCCGTGTTCAAGGTCGCAGAGCACGCACCGGTGGCGCGCCAGTTGTCGGCCATTGCCAATGCGCCCGCCAATGCCCGCGGCACACCGCGTCCGATCGCCCGCACCAGCAGTGCCGCACCGTTGCGGCGCAGCGCCGCAGGCGCATCCGCGACGACAACCGACGTGGGCGACTGGCAGGAGTTCTAAGCGGCACTGACCGCTGCCGGCAACGCGCGTGTCTGTGCGCGAGGGACACACCACGCCCAGGCACGCGGCCATGTAATCCGCATCAGCAGCATCTTTATCACGGCACCGCACACGCGGTGCCGTTTTGCGTTGTGCACGACCAGGCAGCTGTCCGCACGCCGCTATGGACCGTGGGCAGCGTGAAATCGCACTTCACATCGTCCAGACCGGCCTGCGCCGGCACACCTCCAAAACCGCATTCAAGCGGGGGTTTTCTAGGGATATTCCCCACACACCCCCACCGATTCCCTACCCCGCATACACATGGCAGTCACGTGCCTGAGACCCGGCTTTACCGACCGGTCCAGCCTGCCTCAATACAGCAGCGCTAACGCCGTTATCTGACCGACGCATCACACAAGGGATGACGTGCAACGCACTGCTCCAGCACTGCGCTGCATGCCACTCCATCCAACGGCACATTCGCTCAGGTCACTCCATGAACTCCTTCCTGCACCGCTTCAACGTCGGCAAGCGCCTTTCCCTGGCCTTCGGCGTCTTGATCCTTCTCTCCTGCGCGCTGGTGGCCGCCGGTCTGTACACGCTCAGCCAGGCGCGCGAACGCCTGGACACCATCGTCAACCGCAACATGGCGATGATCCAGTACGCCACCGACATGCTGGACGCCAATGCCACCATCTCGTTGAATCTGCGCAACATCGTGCTGCCGACCACTGCCGAGCAGAATCGCCAGTTCGGCGAAGTGATCGACGCCCAGCGCATCCGCTACAAGGAGCTGCGCGACAAGCTCTACGCATTTCCCGCCGACGCGCACGACCAGGAACTGCGCAACGCGCTGGATTCGACCCGCGAGCAGGCACTGGCGCATAACCAGCAGGTGCGCGAACTGGGCACCGCCGGCAAGGTCGACCAGGCCATGCCGATCCTGCTCGAACGCGCCGCGCCGGCCACCCAGCGCTGGCAGGATGCGATCCGCACCTACTCGGACGCGCAGCGCAAGAGCAGCCAGCTGGCCTACGACCAGGCCAACGCCTCGATGGCGCGTGGCCGCAGCATGCTGATCGGCGGCGGCCTTGCGGTGGTGCTGCTGAGCGCCCTGCTGGCCTGGACGATCACCCGCAGCCTCACCGGCCCGTTGAACCGCGCCACCCGTGCTGCCGAGGCGATCGCCGACGGCAAGCTCGATAACGCCGTGCACAGCGAGGCCAGCGACGAGACCGGCCGCCTGCTGCAGGCGATGGACAAGATGCAGTCGCAGGTGCGCAACCTGATCACCGCGCAGCTGGACATGGCCAAGCGCCACGACAGCGGCCAGATCAGCTTCCGCATGGATGCCGACGCGTTCCCGGGCGACTACGGCCGCATGGCCGGTGACACCAACGCGCTGGTCGACAGCCACGTCCAGGTCACGCTGCGCCTGGCACAGATCATGGGCCGCTATGCGATCGGCGACCTCAGCGAAGACATGGACGCGCTGCCGGGCGAAAAGGCCAGGCTGACCGACACCATGGCGCAGGTGAAGACCAACCTGTCCTCGATGAATCAGCAGATCAAGCAGCTGGCCCAGTCCGCCGCCGACGGCGACTTCGGCGCACGCGGCGATGCGGCGCAGTTCCAGTTCGATTTCCGCGTCATGGTCGAGAGCCTCAACCAGTTGATGGCCACCGCCGATGGCAGCCTGCAGTCGCTGTCGGGCATCCTGCGGGCGATTGCGGCGGGTGACCTGACCGCGCGCATGGACGGCGAGTTCAAGGGCGTGTTCGCACAGATGCGTGACGACGCCAACGCCACCGCGACCCAGTTGTCCGGCATCGTCGGGCACATCCAGCACTCGGCCACCTCGATCAACGCCGCCGCCAGCGAGATCGCCGCCGGCAACCAGGACCTGTCCCAGCGCACCGAGCAGCAGGCCGCCAACCTGGAGGAAACCGCTGCCTCGATGGAAGAGCTCACCTCCACCGTGCGCCAGAACGCCGAAAGCGCACGCCAGGCCAATCAACTCGCCATCGGCGCTGCCAGCGTGGCCTCGCAGGGCGGCGAGGTGGTCAGCAAGGTGGTCGACACCATGAGCGGCATCGAGGCCTCGTCCAAGCGCATTGCCGACATCATCAGCGTCATCGACGGCATCTCGTTCCAGACCAACATCCTGGCCTTGAACGCGGCGGTGGAAGCGGCGCGTGCCGGCGACCAGGGCCGTGGTTTTGCCGTGGTCGCCTCCGAAGTGCGCACCCTGGCACAGCGCTCGTCCGCAGCAGCCAAGGAGATCAAGAGCCTGATCGACGACTCGGTGCAGCGTGTGGCCGACGGCTCGCAGCTGGTGGACCAGGCCGGCAAGACCATGGCCGAGATCGTGGCCAGCGTACAGCGCGTCACCAACATCATGGGCGAGATCTCCGCCGCCTCGCAGGAACAGTCGGCCGGCATCGAGCAGGTCAACCAGACCGTCACCCACATGGACGAAGCCACCCAGCAGAACGCCGCGCTGGTGGAAGAAGCCACCGCCGCCGCCCGCGCCATGGAAGAGCAGGCCCAGCAGCTCACCGAGGCGGTTGCCGTGTTCAAGATCGTCGAGCAGGGCCCGGCAGCCCCCCGGCCCTCGTCGATGGTCGCCGCGCCGGTCAACGCACGCTTTGACACACGCCCGGCCGCACGTGCGGTCGGTAACGCAGCCCCGCGCCGCAGCACCACCGGCACGGCGACGGCGGCAGCCACCGCCGGTTCCAGCGACTGGCAGGAGTTCTAAGCCCCACCGCAACGCGTCACACCCGCAGTCTCCAGAAACAGCATTCGAGCGCAGTTTGATTCGTGATCCACGAATCTTGAGGGCCGCTTCCTAGCGAGGGAAGCGGCCCTTTTTTTGTCCCTGGGGACCCGTCGGACGGCAGCGGGCGGGCACTGCGCGGAACGCTATTCTTCACCCAAAAATAACAAATGCCACTCCGCCACGTTCGCTCCAGAGGGCAAGCGAACTGGAAAATTGTGCTGTTTTAGACGCCAATCATCAATTAATTGCATAAACGGCCGCTATCGATTTCACGCATCCGTAACGCCCTCCCCCGGGCAAGGTCGATTCCTCATGCACTCCTTCCACCGGCTGTCTGTCGGCACCCGGCTGTCCGCGCTGCTGACATTGGTGATCGCGCTTTCCCTCGGCCTGCTGGCCCTGACCATCTACCGCCAGTCCGCCGCGGACATCGCATCCCAGGTCAAGGCCGAGCTGCACTCCAGTACCCGGCTGATGCAGCAGTCGGTCGCGATGTACGACGTCACCCTGACCGAGGGCACCCAGCGCCTGGGCAGCGTGTTCGACGACATGCTGCCGCGCGGCGCACGCGTGCTGGATACCGCCAGCACCGTGACCATCGGCGAGCAGAACACGCCTACGCTGCGCTCCGGCACACAGGTACAGAATCTCAATTTCGATGCGGTGGATCGCTTTGCGCAGACCACCGGCGGCGTTGCGACCATCTTCGCGCGCACCGGCGAGGACTTCGTGCGCATCACCACCTCGCTACGCAACAAGCAGAACGAACGCGTGATCGGCACCCTGCTCGACCGCAAGGGCAAGGCCTACGCCGCATTATCCGAAGGCAAGCCCTTCACCGGCCAGGCGCAGCTGTTCGGCGAGCAATACATGACCCACTACCAGCCGCTGCGCAATGCCGCCGGCGACGTGATCGGCGCGCTGTTCGTCGGTCGCAACTACACCCAGGGCCTGGCCGCGCTCAAGGCGCAGGTCGGTACCACCCGGCTGGGCCAGGACGGCTATTTCGTCATCGTCGACATGGCGGCGGGCGAGCATCAGGGCCAGGTCATCGCCGCCCCGCCGGGCACGCCGGCCACCCTGGCGGCCCTGGTGCCGGCCGGGCAGCAGGCACTGTTGCAGTCGGTACTGGACGGCAGGCAGCCCAGCGCCAA
The DNA here is from genome assembly GCF_903989465.1 of Xanthomonas sp. CPBF 426. Classification (NCBI taxonomy): domain Bacteria; kingdom Pseudomonadati; phylum Pseudomonadota; class Gammaproteobacteria; order Lysobacterales; family Lysobacteraceae; genus Xanthomonas; species Xanthomonas sp. CPBF 426. Next base: position 2,254,082 of record NZ_LR861805.1, on the reverse strand, counting down.
CCTGCAGTTGCGCGATGCCAGGGGCAACAGCCAGGCCTTCGAAGTCACCGCCCAGCGCTATGCGCCGTGGCAGTGGGCGGTGATCGGCACCCAGCCGCGCAGCGCCATCGACGGCCCGCTGGACGAGCTGATGGGCAGCATGCTGCTGCTCTCGCTGGTGGTGCTGGGCCTGTGCATCGCAGTGGTGTTCATCGCCGCGCGCAAGATGGTCACCCGCCCGCTGCTGGCGGTGGAACGCGTGCTCGGCGATGTCGCTGCCGGCCGCCTGGACAACCCGATCGAGATCGACCGCCACGACGAACTCGGCCGCCTGCTGCGCAACGCGCGCACCATGCGCGACGACCTGCGCGCGCGCCTGCAACGCGACCACCTGATCGCCAGCGAAGCGTTGCGCGTGCGCACCGCGCTGGACGATGTCAGCACCAACGTGATGATCGCCGATGCGGATCGCCGCATCATCTATGTCAACCGCCCGCTGCAGCGCATGCTCAAGAGCGTGCAGGACGAGCTGCGCCGCGACCTGCCCAACTTCGATGCCGATGCGCTGATCGACGCCAGCATCGACCAGTTCCATCGCAGGCCCGAGCATCAGGCACGCATGCTCGATCAGCTCACCGGCACCCACACCGCGCAGATCCACGTCGGTGGCCGCACCATGCGACTGGTGGTCAACCCGGTGCTGGGCGCGGCCGGCGAGCGCATGGGCTTTGTGGTCGAGTGGGCCGACCGCACCCAGGAAGTCCAGGTGGAACAGGAGGTCGCACGCATCGTGCAGGCCGCCGCTGCCGGCGACCTGAGCGGGCGTGTCGGCCTGGAAGGCAAGCAGGGCTTCCTGCTGCTGCTCGCCCAGCAACTCAACGTGCTGCTGGACAACAATGCAGACGGATTGTCGCGGGTGTCCGCGCTGCTCTCTGCGCTGTCGCAGGGCGATCTGACCGCGCGCATGGATGGCGACCTGCAAGGCGTGTTCGCCACCATCCGCGACGACGCCAATGCCACTGCCGACCAGCTGGCCGGCATCGTGCGTCGGATCAAGGACTCGTCGCTGGCGATCAACGCGGCCGCCACCGAGATCGCCACCGGCAATGGCGACCTGTCGCGTCGCACCGAACAGCAGGCCGCGGCACTGGAAGAAACCGCCGCCTCGATGGAAGAGCTCACCGCCACCGTCAGGCAGAACGCCGACAACGCCGACCAGGCCAATCGGCTGGTGCTGGATGCCGCCGGCGTGGCGGCCAAGGGCGGCGATGTGGTGGGCCGCGTGGTCACCACCATGGCCGACATCGACACCTCGTCCAAGAAGATCGCCGAGATCATCTCCGTCATCGACGGCATCGCCTTCCAGACCAATATCCTGGCCTTGAACGCGGCGGTGGAAGCGGCGCGCGCCGGCGAACAGGGGCGCGGCTTCGCCGTGGTCGCCTCGGAAGTGCGGATGCTGGCGCAGCGTTCGGCCGGTGCAGCCAAGCAGATCAAACACCTGATCGACGACTCGGTGACCCGCATCGGCAACGGCGCCGCGCTGGCCTCCGAGGCCGGCAGCACCATGCAGCAGGTGGTCAGCTCGGTGCAGCGCGTCACCGACATCATGGGCGAGATCACCAGCGCCTCGCGCGAGCAGGCCGCCGGCATCACCCAGGTCAACCAGACCATCACCCAGATGGACGAAACCACCCAGCAGAACGCCGCGCTGGTGGAAGAAGCCACTGCAGCTGCACGCGCGATGGAAGACCAGGCCGCGCAGCTGGTGGATGCAGTGGCGGTGTTCCGCCTGGAACAGCAGGACCAACTGAACACCTTGCTGGCCAACGCACGGCACGCCTATACCTGATGCCACACGGTCCCGCAACCGGCAAGGACACTGCACCAGACAGTTGGTCGGCGCTCATCTAAAAGCTGTCTGTCATGCGGTGTGCATCAGACCTGGAGCCGATGCTTCAATGATCAAAAAAAGCACGTCCAGCACTGCTCTTCCCATGCACACCGACCGTCTCAACTGGTCCTTGCCCGCTCACCGTCGCGGGACCCTGAGCGGCATGGATGCCGCGCCGGAGCCTACATGGACGTACTTGCGGCGTGTCCTGCGATGGTGAGTGGGCAAGGACCCTGCAGCAAACCCGCAGCGTCGAGCGCGCGGTGCCCATCAAACATGGAGCCGATACGTCATGAGCGGACGACGCATCCAGCACCGCTCTTACCGTGCACACCGACCATCTCGATAGGTCCTTGTCCGCTCACCGTCGCGGGACCTTGAGCGGCATGGATGCCGCCCCGGAGCCTACATGGACGTACTTGCGGCGTGTCCTGCGATGGTGGGCGGGCAAGGGCCCTGCAGCAAACCCGCAGCGTCGAGCGCGCGGTGCCCATCAGACATGGAGCCGATACGTTATGAGCGAACGACGCATCCAGCACCGCTCTTACCGTGCACACCGACCATCTCGATAGGTCCTTGTCCGCCCACCGTCGCGGGACCCTGAGCGGCATGGATGCCGCGCCGGAGCCTACATGGACGTACTTGCGGCGTGTCCCGCGATGGTGGGCGGGCAAGGACCCTGCAGCAAACCCGCAGCGTCGAGCGCGCGGTGCCCATCAAACATGGAGCCGATAGGTTATGAGCGAACGACGCATCCAGCACCGCTCTTACCGTGCACACCGACCATCTCGATAGGTCCTTGCCCGCTCACCGTCGAGGGACCCTGAGCGGCATGGATGCCGCGCCGGAGCCTACATGGACGTACTTGCGGCGTGTCATGCGATGGTGGGCGGGCAAGAACCCTTCCGCAAACCCGCAAACCCCGCCCGCTCCGCAACTGGATCCATCCGCACCATCCAGCGCCAGGAACACAGCGCCGAAGCAACCAAGACGTCACGCAGTGGTTTTTTGTCAGCCGCTCTTAAAGATTTCGCTTTTCCGCCGATATCAAGGCGACGCCAGGACAACCGTTCCGGCGTCTTCCCGCATCTACTGTGCTTGTGCCCATGTCCCAAGGCGATACCTCAGAGCTGGACCACGACGATCACCTTGCCGAAGGTGACGAGCGCTATCTGCTGCGCAACAAACGGCAGATCCGTGGCCTGCTGCGCCAGTTGCTCGACCAGCGTGCCATCGTGACCATGCATGTGGCCGGGCGCGACATGGCCGTGCCCACCGCCGTGCTCGAAGTGGACGAAGACGAGGACTGCGTGATTCTGGACGGCAGCCACAACGAGGCCTCCAACCGCGCCATCCAGGAGGCCAAGTACCTGCTGTGCTACGCACAACTGGAACGGGTCAACATCCGCTTCCGGCTGGAAACGCCCGACCGGCTGGAACGCGACATCCATGTCGCCTTCCGCGCCGACCTGCCCGAGGCGATGTACCACATGCAGCGCCGCGAGTCGTACCGGCTGGAAACGCCGATCACCGACTCGCCCATCTGCATCATTCGCCAAGACGAGGCACAGGGCGGCAATCTCAACCTGCAGTTGCGCGTGATCGACATCAGCAGTGGCGGCCTGGCGGTCTCGCTCACCGACGGCATGCCCCTGCTCGAACCGCAGCGCACCTACCGCAACTGCACGCTGCAACTGCCCGACACCGCGCCGATCACCCTGCCGCTGACGGTGTGCAGCCAGTACAAGCAGACCCTGCCCAACGGCAGCGAAGGCTTCCGGGTCGGCATGCAGTTCAGCGACCTGCCACGCGGTGCCGACGAGACCATCCAGCGCTACATCTTCCGGGTCGACCGCCAGCGCAATGCGCGCAAGAGCGGCGTGTTCTGAACCCACCCGCACCAGCCTCGGCGCACGGCTAAAGTTGCCCTGCACTGCGCCGATGTTGCTAGGGCAATCCTCATCCGCATGCTTTTTTATAGCTGCAATCCGACACTCAGCCGCAACGCCCGGAGTTTCCATGAACGACAAAAGCACGACCACCGGCACCGGTGGTGAATTCCTCAGCTTCGCCCTTGGCGAAGAACACTACGGCGTGGACATCCTGAAAGTGCAGGAAATCCGCGGCTACGACTCGGTCACCCGTCTGCCCGACGCACCGGACTACATCAAGGGTGTGATCAACCTGCGCGGCACCATCGTGCCGGTGATTGACCTGCGCCTGAAGCTGCGCCTGAAAGAAGCGCGCTACGACGCCTTCACCGTAATGATCGTGCTCAATGTCGAAGACCGCGTCGTCGGCATCGTGGTGGACAGCGTCTCGGACGTGATCCCGCTCAACGACGATCAGATCCGCCCCACCCCCGAATTCGGCGCCTCGGTCGATACCCGCTTCATCTCGGGCATCGGCACCCAGGACGATCGCATGCTGATCCTGCTGGATATCGAGACCCTGCTGGACAGCACCGAGCTCGGTCAGCAGCAGCTGGCCGAAGAAGCGGCCTGATTCAGACCATCTGGTGTCGGGAGCTTCCCGACACGAGACGCACAACGAAGTTGAAGTGAGATAGAAATCACGTTTTTCGGATTCAAGTTGAACGGCGGCTAGCCGATAGCTGAATAGAAGCCCGCGCACATAAACGGGTCACCGTTCGACTTTTGATTCTGGAGAATCCCAATGAAGTTCCTGCTCTCGCTCCTCCCCGTCGCTGCTCTCGTGATCGTTGCTCCCACGCTGTCGGCTCAGTCGCAGGAAATGATTCCGCCGGAAATGGCGACCCGTTTCGTCGGCAAGGACGGCATGGTGTGCGGCAAGGTCGAAAAGGCCAAGTACGCCCAGAGCTCGGAAGGTGAACCCACCTTCCTGTACATGGGCGGCATGTTCCCGCGTCACACCTTCTCGGCCCGCATCGACGGCGCCAACCGCGGCAAGTTCAGTTTTGCCCCGGAATCCCTGGAAGGCAAGGACGTCTGTGTGCTCGGCAAGATCCAGCGCGACAGCTCGCGTGCCGAAATCGAAGTCAGCTCGCCGGCCAGCCTGAAGTTGGCCACCATCAAGTAATCGCCTAGCAGATCGCCACGCCCTCGCGCGTGGCGATCTGCTGTTTGCGGTTATGCGCACTGACTTCTACCGGGGAATCGTGTCAATGCAATGGATCAACAATCTCAAATTGATGCCCAAGCTGATGCTGGCGTTCGGCATCGTGCTGCTGATCATGCTGGTGCAGGGAATCATCGCCTACGCGGGCCTGGCCTCGCTCAATAATGTCACCCGCGACCTGGCCGGCAATACCATGTCCAGCGTGCGCGAAGCAGGCGATCTGCGCGGCATGCTCGGCGAATATCGAAATGCGTCCTATCAAAATCTGGTGCGCGCCAGCGACTCGGTCAAGCAGGAAGCCAAGGTCCGCGCCAAGCGGCTCAATGGCGAAATCGAGGCCACGATCAAGGGCTATCCCCGCCTGATCGAGAGCCCGCAGCAAAAGCAGCTGTTTGCTACCTTCGTTGCGGATTGGAAGAAGGCCTCGGCCTCTTACGAAAGCGTCGACGAAATGCTGGAACTGAACCTGCCTGACGACGCCGTCGATACCTTCGTTGGCGAAACCAGCGCACTGCATGCCAAGGCACAGGCATCGTTGGCCGCATTGATCGCCGAAGACAACAAGTTGGCGCAGGCTGCCAAGAGCAAGGCCGAAAAGGTCCATGCCACCTCGGTCTCGCTGACCGTGCTGGTGCTGCTGATCGGCATCGCCGGTGGCCTGGGCCTGGCATTCCTGTTCGCACGGTCCATCGTCAAGAGCATGCGCGGCGCGGTGTCCACTGCCACCGAAATCGCCAGCGGCAAGCTCGACGGCCAGATCAATGTGCAGGGCCAGGACGAAGTGGGCGAACTGATGCGCTCCATGCACAGGATGCAGCGCGACCTGAAGGAACGCATCGAACGCGACAAGAAGATCGCCGACGAAAACCTGCGTATCCGTACCGCACTGGACAAATCCTCCACCAGCACCTTCATCACCGACACCGATCGGATCATGATCTACGCCAACGAGGCGTTCCAGAAGCTGGTCACCCATTACGAAGGCAGCATCCGTCTGTCCTCGCCCGAGTTTGAGGCCAGCAAGATCATCGGTCAGCACATCAGCTATCTCGGCCTGCCCGAAGCGACCGTGCACAAGGCCATCGCAGCGCTGGAACGCGACGGCATCACCAGCTTCGAGGAGCGTTACGGCGAGTTTGTGATGATGCAGACCGTCACCGTCATCAAGAACGAGCAGGGCGAGAGCACCGGCGATGTCTGTGAATGGCGCGATCGCACCATCGAGGTCCAGGTCGAAGAAGAAGTCGCCCGCATCGTGCGTGCCGCCGCCAGCGGCGACATGAGCGGCCGGGTGGAAACCGATGGCAAGCAGGGCTTTTTCCTGCAGCTGGCCCAGCAGCTCAACGGCCTGCTGGATGCCAACGCTGCCAGCCTGGAGCAGATCTCCGCATTGCTGTCGGCGCTGTCGCGCGGCGACCTGACCGTGCGCATGCGCGGCGAATTCAGCGGCGTGTTCGCGCAGATGCGTGACGATGCCAATGCCACCGCCGAGCAGCTTTCCGACATCGTCGGGCGCATCAAGGTCTCGTCCACCGCGATCAACTCGGCTGCCGGCGAGATTGCCTCCGGCAACAGCGACCTGTCGCATCGTACCGAGCAGCAGGCGGCCAACCTGGAAGAAACCGCCGCATCGATGGAGGAGCTCACCTCCACGGTCAGGCAGAACGCCGAAAGCGCCCGCCAGGCCAACCAGCTCGCCATCGGCGCCACCGGCGTGGCCTCGCAGGGCGGCGACGTGGTCTCGCAAGTGGTCACCACCATGTCCGGCATCGAGGCCTCGTCCAAGAAGATCGCCGACATCATCTCGGTCATCGACGGCATCGCCTTCCAGACCAACATCCTGGCCTTGAACGCGGCAGTGGAAGCCGCCCGTGCCGGCGAACAGGGCCGCGGCTTTGCCGTGGTCGCCTCGGAAGTGCGTACGCTGGCACAGCGTTCGGCCGGCGCGGCCAAGGAGATCAAGGGCCTGATCGACGACTCCGTGCACAAGGTGGCCGAGGGCTCGGCACTGGTGCGCAAGGCCGGTGCGACCATGGCCGAGATCGTGGCCAGCGTGCAGCGTGTCACCGACATCATGGGCGAGATCTCCGCCGCCTCGCAGGAACAGTCGGCCGGCATCGAGCAGGTCAACCAGACCATCACCCAGATGGACGAGACCACCCAGCAGAACGCTGCCCTGGTGGAAGAAGCCACTGCGGCCGCACGCTCGATGGAAGAGCAGGCCGGCCACCTGGCCGAAGCAGTGTCGGTGTTCAAGCTGGACGAGCCGGCTGCGCCGGCCGCGCCGGCTGCACGCGCCCGCCCGGTCGCCTCGCGCCCGGTTGCGGTGACGCCCGCAACCAAGCCGGCCGCGCGTGCGGCGGCCACGCCGTCGCGGACGGCCAAGCCGCAGGCTGCCCTGGCCGACGGCAACTGGCAAGAGTTCTGATCCAAGGCTGTCCCGCAAAGCCCCGGCACTGCCGGGGCTTTGCGCATCTGCAGCCAGCGCAGTGCGCAGCGCCGCGCATTGGCCTCGCCCGCTACCCCGCCAACGCGGTTGCAGGCGCCAGATGCGACCCTGCCCCGCAAGACACCGATTAGTGCTTCAGTTGCATGACCACGTGGCCGATATCCAGTCATAGCTCACGACGCTTATGGATATGACGACCACCTCGACTCCCGCTTCAGACACACGCGAATTTGATTTTGGCGACCGCGATTTCAAGCGCGTCTGCGACCTGATCTATCAGCGTGTCGGCATCGCCCTGGCTCCGGCCAAGCGCGACATGGTGTATGGCCGGCTGTCGCGTCGTCTTCGCGTGCTCGGTCTGCGCTCCTTCCGCGACTATCTGGACCAGCTGGAAGCAGGCACCGACGAAGAGGAATGGCAGGCGTTCACCAACGCGCTGACCACCAATCTGACCTCGTTCTTCCGCGAGCCGCACCACTTCGACAAACTGCGCGAAGAACTGCAAAAGCGTGCCTCGCAGGCGCCCTTGAAGATCTGGTCGTGCGCGGCCTCCACCGGTGAGGAGCCCTACTCCATCGCCATCACCGCCTGCGAAGCCTTCGGCACCTTGACCCCGCCGGTCAGCATCGTGGCCACCGACGTCGACACCCAGGTGCTGGAAACCGCCTCGCGCGGCGTCTACGCCATCGACCGCGTCGCCTCGCTGGACGCATCGATCAAGCGCAAGTATTTCCAGCGCGGCAGCGGCCCCAACGAGGGCAAGTGCCGGGTCATCCCGGCGTTGCGCCAACTCATCGAATACCGCCAGTTGAATCTGCTGGCACCGCGTTACGACGTCGGCGGCCCGTACGCGGCGCTGTTCTGTCGCAACGTGATGATCTATTTCGACAAGCCGACCCAGCGCGGCATCCTGTCGCGTCTGGTCAGCCACATGGGCGATGACGGTCTGCTCTACACCGGGCACTCGGAGAATTACCTGCACGCAGCCGACCTGATCCAGCCGTGCGGGCGCACGCTGTATCGGCGTGCGCCGCGCGCCGGAGCCGCCACATGAGCACCGCCGTGCAGGTCGACGATGTCATGCGCTACCGCGACTCGCGGTTCCAGACCATCACCGCCAAACTGCTGCCCACCCAATACCTGGTGGTGGACGACGACACCGCGTTGACGACCACCTTGGGATCGTGCGTTGCCGCCTGCCTGCGCGACCCGGTCCTGAAGATCGGCGGCATGAATCACTTCCTGTTGCCGGAAGGCCAGGTCGGTGACGGCGCACCCGCGCGCTACGGCAGTTATGCGATGGAGTTGCTGATCAACGACATGCTCAAGCGCGGCGCGCATCGCAAACGCATCGAAGCCAAGGTGTTCGGTGGCGCCAACGTGCTCAAGGGCTTCACCAGCAATCCGGTCGGCACCCGCAATGCCGAGTTCGTGCGCCAGTACCTGCAGGCCGAGCACATTCCCATCATTGCCGAAGATCTGTGCGGCATCCATCCGCGCAAGGTGTGGTTCTTCCCGACGACCGGACGCGTGGTCGTGCAGCGTTTGCCGCATGCACACGAAGCCGAAGTCGCCGCCGCCGAATCGGCCGTGCGCGCCCGTCTGTCCAAAGCACCGGTCACCGGTGGAGTGGAGTTGTTCGAATGACGCTGGAAACCCCTGTGCGTGTATTGATCGTCGACGACTCGGCGGTCGTACGCCAGATGCTGACCGAAATCCTCTCGCGCGATGCCGGCATCGAGGTGATCGGCTCGGCCGCCGACCCGATCCTGGCGCGCGAAAAGATCAAACGCCTCAATCCGGACGTGATCACGCTGGATGTGGAAATGCCGCGCATGGACGGCCTGGTGTTCCTGGAAAACCTCATGCGCCTGCGCCCTACCCCGGTGGTGATGATCTCATCGCTGACCGAGCGTGGCGCCGACACCACCTTGCAGGCCTTGTCGCTGGGTGCGGTGGATTTCGTCTCCAAGCCCAAGATCGACGTCGCACGCGGGCTGGAAGGCTATGCCGAGGAGATCGTCAGCAAGGTCAAGATGGCCTCCAAGGCCAAGGTCAGCGCGCTCAATCGTCCCAGCGCGCCCAAGGTCACCCTGGACATGCAGTCGGCACCGGTGCCGGGCAGCGCGCTGCGCTTTCGCACCACCGACCGCCTGATCGCCATTGGCGCTTCGGCAGGCGGCACCGAAGCCCTGCGCGTGGTGCTCGAGCACATGCCCGCCGATGCACCGGCGGTGGTGATGACCCAGCATCTGCCGGCCAGCTTCAGCACCGCCTTCGCCGAGCGCCTCAATCGCCATTCGGCGATGTCGGTACGCGAGGCCAGCGATGGCGAGGCGATCCTGCCCGGCCATGCCTACCTGCCGCCCGGCGGCCAGCATCTGCGCATCATCCGCGACGGTGCGCGCTGGCGCTGCCGCATCGACGACGGCCCGCCGGTCAATCGCCACAAGCCGGCGGTGGACGTGCTGTTTCGCTCCGTCGCTGCCAACGCCGGCCCGAATGCGGTCGGCGCCATCCTCACCGGCATGGGCGACGACGGCGCACGCGGCCTGCTGGAAATGCTGCAGGCCGGCGCGCCCACGCTGGTGCAGGACGAAGCCAGCAGCGTGGTCTGGGGCATGCCCGGTGCCGCCTATAAACTCGGCGCCGCGCAGGAAGTGGTACCGCTGGACCGCGTGGCCGAGCGCCTGATCGCGCTGTCGGCGCAGGCGCGCTGATCCGGCATGAAGTCCCGCCCCCCGCACCCGACCGAACAGGCGGCGGCTCCCGGCGTCGCGGACGCCGCGTCGCCGGTGACGGCGGATGCGCGAGCAGATCACCCGCTTATGCCCGGGACGATCAAGGCCGGCCCGATCACCGCCGGCATGACCAGGCCCGACGAACATCCCGACGCCACGCGCTCGCGCCTGCTGGCCGAAGCGCTGGACGGCAGCAGCAGTGCGATCCTGATCTGCGATCTGCAATCGCGCCTGCTCTATGCCAATGACGGCTTCCAGCGCATGTTCGGCTATACCGAGGCCGAACTGGTCGGCAAGCGTCCCTCGGACGTGCTCACCCGCGCGCAAAGCGACCAGGACGAGGTGGCACGCATCCGCGACCGCGCCGACGCCCTGCAGCAGACCCAGGCCGACCTCCTGGTGTACCGCAAGGACGGCACGCCGCTGTGGATCTCGCTCAACTTCAATCCGATCTACGACGCCAGGCATCTTCCCTCGCATTACGTGGCGGTGCTGACCGACATCACCGACACCAAGATGCATGAGGTGCTGCAGCACCGCGTGCTCGAGGCGCTGGTGCAGGAGCGGCCGCTGATCGAGGTGATGACGCTGATCTGCACCGAGGTCGAGCGCATCGCGCCGGACGTGCTGGCCACGGTCATGAGCGCGGACAATCAAGGCTGCCTGCATTCGCTGGCGGCCCCCAGCCTGCCGCCGGAGTATGCCGATGCGGTCAACGGCTTGAAGATCGCGCCGGGCGCAGGCGCCTGCGGCACGGCCGCCTGGCGCGGCCGTGCGGTGATGGTGGAAGACATCGCCACCGACCCGCTGTTCGCGCAATTTCGCGAACTATTGTTGCCGATGGGCCTGCGCGCCTGCTGGAGCACGCCGATCCGCTCCAACAGCGCACGCGTGCTCGGGACCTTCGCGCTGTACTACCGCAAGGCCCAGCGGGCCGATGCCTGGCACGTACGCCTCACCGATCTGTGCCAGCAGCTGTGCACGCTGGCACTGGAGCGCGAGCAGACCCGCCAACGCGTGCACCAACTCGCGTTCTACGATGCGCTGACCGGCCTGCCCAACCGCATCATGTTCAGCGCACGCGCCGAGCAGGCCCTGACGCAGGCCGAATATGCCGGCGAACCGGCCACGTTGATGTTCATCAACATCGACCGCTTCAAATTGATCAACGACAGCCAGGGCCATGCCGCTGGCGATGGTCTATTGCGCGACATCGCCCTGCGCATCGGCGAACAGCTGCCCGCCACCGCGATGCTGGCGCGCCTGGCAGGCGACGAATTCGCACTTGCGCTGCCGCAATGCAGTGCCGAGCAGGCCAGTGCCGCCGCAGAACGGGTGCTGGGCACCATTGCCAGGCCACTGCCGGTCGGGCACATGACCGTGCATCCGTCCGCCAGCATCGGCGTGGCGATGTTTCCCGAGGACGGGCGCGACATCAACATCCTGCTGCGGCATGCCGATCTGGCCATGAACCGCGCCAAGCAGGAAGGCGGCGGACGCTTCCGCTTCTTCAGTTCCGACATGAACCGTATGGCGCAGGAGCGCGTTGCGCTGGAAGCGGAGCTGCGCCAGGCCATCGGCCGCGATCAGCTGCAGCTGCACTATCAACCGCAATTGCACAGCGCTGCGCCGCACGCGCTGTACGGCGTGGAAGCATTGTTGCGCTGGAATCATCCGCAACTGGGCGCCATTTCGCCGGCGCGTTTCCTGCCCGTGGCCGAAGAGCAAGGCATGATGCCGCAGCTCAACGATTGGGTATTGCGCAGCGCCTGCCGGCAGATCGCCGATTGGCGCACGCGTGGTGTGCCGGTGACGCGGGTGTCGGTGAATCTGTCGGCGAGCAGCTTCGAAAGCCCGCGCATGCTCAGCGACCTGCTGCGCCTGATCGCCGAGACGGGCGCGCAGCCCTCCGACCTCACGCTGGAAATGACCGAGAGCGTGATGCTCTCCGGGCAACCGGGCGTCCTGGAAAACCTGCATGCCATCCGCGAAGCCGGCATCTCGCTGTCGCTGGACGACTTCGGCACCGGTTATTCCAGCCTGAGCCACCTGCATCGCCTGCCGATCGACGAACTCAAGCTGGACATGAGCTTCGTGCGCGACATCGAACACAGCGAAGACGCCCGCGCCCTCACCACCTCGGTGCTGCGCATCGGCGAGCATCTGCGCAAGCACGTGGTTGCCGAAGGCGTGGAAAACGAAGCGCAGCGCCTGTTCCTTGCCGACCTCGGCTGCGAAGTGCTGCAGGGCTATCTGTTTTCGCGGCCCTTGCCGGCGGCGGCACTGGAAGCCTGGTTGGGCGCGCAGCCTTAGAAGCGGCTCACGACACTACGTCGTGGTTTGTCAGGCTGTTCTCATAGCGTTTTACGTTCGCATCAGCAGGTCGAGGCACCCTGCTAGAAGGCAAAGCGTCTGATCTGGTGCTTCGGTGCAGGGCCCTTGCCCGCCCACCATCGCGGGACACGCCGCAAGGACGTCCCTGTAGGCTCTGGCGCGGCATCCATGCCGCGCGAGGTCCCGCGACGGTGAGCGGGCAAGGACCAAGTGAGGTGATCGGCGCTCATGGTTGCAAGCAGCGCCAATCGAGATGGTCGTTGCGCATGGTTGCAAGCAACGCATGGTGTCGTTCTGATTCACCAGATCAGCAGCACACCAGTCAGAGCGGTGCCTGTGCCTGAGCGCTGCCTTCAAGCGCGCGCCTTTCCATCCGCGTCGAATCCGATGCCACCGTGCGCTTCAACCACCCCAGCAACTGCGCGGTGACGAAGGCCGGATTCTCCAGCGATGCGATATGCCCGGCATCGGGAATCAGCTCGTAGTCGCAACCGATCACCTCGGCCATCAGCCACAATTCTTCGGGCGGCCGCGGAATATCGTCCGCGCCGCCGAGCAGGAACGTGCTGGCCGGATTCAGCGCAGACATCGCCTCCAGGCGATCGGCGCGCCCGAAGATCAGCCGGCCCAACGGCACGATGGAGGCGCGCACCTGCTCGGCCGACAGCGCCGCCAGGCGCTGTGCAAACGCCGCCGGCAGCGCGGAATTCAGATCGATGCCGGGACGGAAAAAGATCGGCACGATCGCCTCGATCAACGCAGGCGTCACCTGCCCCGCGGCTTCCATTGCATCGAGCAACCCGAAATAACGCGTTTGCGTGGCCTGCGGCTCGGCCCCCAGGAAGGTATCCATCAACACCAGGCTGCGCACGCGCTCCGGTGCCAGCAGCGCCAGCTCGGCGGCCCACATGCCACCGACCGACAAGCCGACCACCGCGCACTGCGGCAGCTCCAACGCGTCCAGCAATTGCAGCATCTGCCTGGCAAGATCGCCAACCGTCTGCGTGTCTGCCGGCAATGCTGCCGACTGTCCGTGTCCCCACAACTCGGGGACGATGACCCGATAGTGCTGCGACAGCGCCTGGATCTGCGGCTCCCACATGGCCGCATCCCAGAGATAACTGTGGCCGAGCAGAACCGGAAACCCGTGACCGTAGTGTGCGTAGTGCAGCGTTTGACCAGCGATCGTGCAAGTAGGCATTGGAGATCATCACAGCGAGTGGAAGCGGCGCCACTCTAGGCCTCCCGACTTCAGATTTTTGTTGCAATGCGGCAGGTGAGTTAACTGCGATTGCCTTTAACTTCCGGCATTGCGTGGCCAAGACGAAGCCATCGCCCGAATAACGAAAAACGCCCGGCATTGCCGGGCGTTCTCGAACGGGTGATCCAACCGTTGGATCAGGCAGCGACGGTGTCGGCCACGTCCTGATATTCCTGGATCTGATCGAAGTTCATGTAACGGTAGATCTGGTCGCCACTGGTCTTGATCACGCCCACATCGGCCATGTACTCGTCCTTAGTCGGGATGCGACCCAGACGCGAGCAGATCGCGGCCAGTTCCGCCGAACCCAGGTACACGTTGGTGTTGCGGCCGAGACGGTTGGGGAAGTTACGCGTGGAGGTGGAGAACACCGTGGCGCCCTCGCGTGCCTGGGCCTGGTTGCCCATGCACAGCGAGCAGCCCGGCATTTCCATACGCGCACCGGCCGCGCCGAAGGTGCCGTAATGGCCTTCCTTGGTCAGCTCGGAGGCATCCATCTTGGTCGGCGGCGCAACCCACAGGCGGGTCGGGATGTCGCGCTTGCCTTCCAGCAACTTGGCGGCGGCACGGAAGTGACCGATGTTGGTCATGCACGAACCGATGAACACCTCGTCGATCGCCGCGCCGGCCACGTCGGACAGTGTCTTGACGTCGTCCGGGTCGTTCGGGCATGCCACGATCGGTTCAACGATGTCGGCCAGGTCGATCTCGATGACGGCCGCGTATTCGGCGTCGGCATCGGGCTGCAGCAGCTGCGGGTCGGCCAGCCACTCTTCCATCTTCTTGATGCGGCGGCCCAGCGTGCGCGCATCGGCATACCCTTCTGCAATCATCCAGCGCAGCAGCGTGATGTTGCTGGTCAGGTATTCGATGATCGGCGCCTTGTCCAGGTGCACGGTGCAACCGGCCGCCGAGCGCTCGGCCGAGGCGTCGGACAGCTCGAACGCCTGCTCCACCTTCAGGTTCGGCAGCCCTTCGATTTCCAGGATGCGGCCGGAGAAGATGTTCTTCTTGCCCTGCTTGGCCACGGTCAGCAGGCCGTCCTTGATTGCGTACAGCGGGATCGCGTTGACCAGGTCGCGCAGGGTCACGCCCGGCTGCATTTCACCCTTGAAGCGCACCAGCACGCTCTCGGGCATGTCCAGCGGCATCACGCCGGTGGCAGCGGCGAACGCCACCAGGCCGGAACCGGCCGGGAACGAAATGCCGATCGGGAAACGCGTATGCGAGTCGCCGCCGGTGCCGACCGTGTCGGGCAGCAGCATGCGGTTCAGCCAGCTATGGATCACGCCATCGCCCGGACGCAGCGACACGCCGCCACGGGTGGAGATGAACTCCGGCAAGGTGTGATGGGTCTTGACGTCCACCGGCTTCGGGTAAGCGGCGGTGTGGCAGAACGACTGCATCACCAGGTCGGCCGAGAAGCCCAGGCAGGCCAGGTCCTTGAGCTCGTCGCGGGTCATCGGGCCGGTGGTGTCCTGCGAGCCCACCGAGGTCATCTTCGGCTCGCAATAGGTGCCCGGGCGCATGCCCTGGCCTTCCGGCAGACCGCAGGCGCGGCCGACCATCTTCTGCGCCAGCGAGAAGCCCTTGCCGGTGTCCGGCGGGTCCATCGGCAGGCGGAACAGGTCCGAGGCCGGCAGGCCCAGGAATTCGCGTGCCTTGGCGGTGAGGCCGCGGCCGACGATCAGCGGAATGCGGCCGCCGGCGCGCACTTCGTCAAACAGCACGTCGGACTTCATCGCGAACTCGGCGATCACCTGTCCGTTCTTCAGTGCCTTGCCGTCGTACGGACGCAGCTCGACCACATCGCCGTGCTCCATCTGCGACACGTCCAGCTCGATCGGCAATGCACCGGCGTCTTCCATCGTGTTGTAGAAGATCGGGGCGATCTTGCTGCCCAGGCACACGCCACCGAAGCGCTTGTTCGGAATGAACGGAATGTCCTCGCCGGTCCACCACAGCACCGAGTTGGTCGCCGACTTGCGCGAGGAACCGGTTCCGACCACATCGCCCACGTAGGCGACCAGATGGCCCTTGGCCTTGAGGTCGGCGACGGCCTGGATCGGGCCACGCTTGCCGTCTTCTTCCGGCACGAAGGCCGCGCCGTCGCGGGCGTTCTTCAGCATCGCCAGCGCGTGCAGCGGGATGTCCGGGCGCGTGGTCGCATCCGGGGCCGGCGACAGGTCGTCGGTGTTGGTCTCGCCGGGCACCTTGAACACGGTGACGGTCATGCTTTGCGGCACTTCCGGCTTGCTGGTGAACCACTCGGCCTCGGCCCAGCTCTGCAGCACGGCCTTGGCGTGCGCGTTACCGGCTTCGGCCTTTTCCTGCACGTCGTGGAAGGCGTCGAACACCAGCAAGGTGTGCTTGAGCGCTTCGGCGGCGGTGGCGCCCAGCTCGGCGTTGTCGAGCAGATCGATCAGCGGCTGGATGTTGTAGCCGCCCAGCATGGTGCCGAGCAGCTCGGTCGCACGCTTGGGGCTGATCAGCGCGGTCTTTTCGGTGCCGAACGCCACCGCGGCCAGGTACGAGGCCTTGACCTTGGCGGCGTCATCGACACCGGCCGGCACGCGCTGGCTGAGCAGTTCGACCAGGAATTGTTCTTCGCCCGCCGGCGGAGCCTTCAGCAGCTCGATGACCTCGGCGGTCTGCTGCGCGGTCAGCGGCAGCGGCGGGATACCGAGCGCGGCGCGCTCTGCAACGTGGTGGCGATAGGCTTCCAACATGCGGATTCTCCGAAAGACAACAGTGAATGTGTAAACGCGAAACGTGGATCAGCGTGCGGGTTTGGGGACAACGATCTTCAAACCCTTGAAGTAGTCGCGGAAAAAGCCCTCGTCGCGGGTGATCAACCCGTCGCACTGGAGCATCGCGTGGGCGCCGATCAGGAAATCGGCCACCACCCGCTCGCGCTTGCCGCCGCGCGCGCGGAAGCGCTTGTTCATATGGCCGGCGCGCACCGCCGCCGCTTCCTGGGTGGCTTCGTAACGCACCCCGATCGAGGCCAGGGTTTCCATCAGGTCGACCTGGGTGTCGAGCATGGCCAGCACCTCGGCCACCACCGCATCGCAGACCACCACCTCGTCGCGCGCCAGCGCATCGCCGATGCAGATCTCCGACACCTCGCCGTAGACCGCATCGCCGACCAGGATGTCGAGCAGCACCGAGGAATCCAGGGCGATCATGGGTCGAACGGATCCCCGGGGGCGCGGCCACGGATGGCGCGCATCGCCTCGTCGGTACTGGTCAGCCCGTCGACCAGCTTGAACTTGCCGCGCACCTTGCGCAGCGCCTCGCTGACGTCCTTGCGCAGGATGATGCGCCCGCCGTCGAGCTCGATCTTGAGCGTGGTGCCCTTGGTCAGGCCCAGGGCATCGCGCACGGCCTTGGGCAGCGTGATCTGCCCGCGTTCGGCAACTGTGGCTTCCATGGAGGTGGCCCCGGCAGAAAGTATGCAGTGATTCTACATACTTGACTTGTCGTACTCAAGGCCACATACCCTGTGCTGCAACCGAACGTACACACTGAATTGGTCACACTGTCCCAAACAGACCTAAAGCCTGCTGCCATAGGAGTGATGCATGAGCGATTCCTTTTCCACCCGCACCTCGTTCGAGGTCCACGGCCAGAGCTACGAGTACTACAGCCTGCCCAAGCTGGGCGAGCGCTTCGAGATCGGCCACCTGCCCTATTCGATGAAGATCCTGCTGGAGAACCTGCTCCGGCACGAGGACGGCGGCGTCACCGTCGGCAAGGACCACATCGAAGCGGTCGCCAAGTGGGACCCGAAGGCAGAGCCCGATATCGAAATCGCCTTCATGCCGGCTCGCGTGGTGCTGCAGGACTTCACCGGCGTGCCGTGCGTGGTCGACCTGGCCGCGATGCGCGATGCCGTGGTCAAGCTCGGCGGCAAGGCCGACCAGATCAACCCGCAGATTCCCTCCGAGCTGGTCATCGACCATTCGGTGCAGGTGGATGTGTTCGGCTCGGCTGACGCGCTCGACCTCAACGGCAAGATCGAATTCCAGCGCAACCAGGAGCGCTACGGCTTCCTGCGCTGGGGCCAGAAGGCATTCGAGAACTTCAAGGTAGTGCCGCCCAATACGGGCATCGTCCACCAGGTGAACCTGGAGAACCTGGCGCGCGTGGTGATGAGCGCGGACAAGGACGGAACGCGGATCGCCTACCCGGACACCGTGTTCGGCACCGACAGCCACACCACCATGATCAACGGCATCGGCGTGCTGGGCTGGGGCGTGGGTGGTATCGAGGCCGAGGCCGCGATGCTGGGCCAGCCCTCGTCCATGCTGATTCCGCAGGTGGTCGGCTTCAAGCTCAGCGGCAAGCTGCCCGAGGGCGCCACCGCCACCGACCTGGTGCTCACCGTCACCCAGATGCTGCGCAAGGCCGGCGTGGTCGGCAAGTTCGTCGAGTTCTACGGCGACGGCCTGCAGCACCTGCCGCTGGCCGATCGCGCCACCATCGGCAACATGGCACCGGAATACGGCGCCACCTGCGGCATCTTCCCGGTCGACGAAGAATCGCTGACCTATCTGCGCCTGTCCGGCCGCAGCGAGGAGCAGATCGCCCTGGTCGAAGCCTATGCCAAGGCGCAGGGCCTGTGGCACGACGCCAACACCCCGCCGGCCCAGTACAGCGCCACGCTGGAGCTGGACATGGGCGAGGTCAAGCCGTCGCTGGCCGGCCCCAAGCGCCCGCAGGACCGCGTACTGCTGGAAGACATGCAGTCCAACTTCCGCGAGAGCCTCAAGCCGTTCGTGGACGCGCGCAGCAAGCGCCTGACCGACGTCAAGCAGGAAGACCGCCTGAAGAACGAAGGTGGCGGCGGCACTGCGGTCGGCGCCAAGGCTGCGCAAGCCGAGAGTTCCACCGACAGCGGCGCCGGCTGGCAGCTGCGCGACGGCTCGGTGGTGATCGCCGCGATCACCTCCTGCACCAACACCTCCAACCCGGCAGTGATGCTGGGTGCCGGCCTGCTCGCGCGTAACGCGGCGGCCAAGGGGCTGAAGGCGCAGCCGTGGGTGAAGACCTCGCTCGGGCCGGGCTCGCGCGTGGTCACCGATTACCTGAGCAAGGCCGGCGTGCTCGCCGATCTGGAAAAGCTCGGGTTCTACGTGGTCGGCTATGGCTGCACCACCTGTATCGGCAACTCCGGCCCGCTGCCGGACGATGTGTCTGCGGCGATCGCCAAGGACGATCTGGTGGTGTCTTCGGTGTTGTCGGGCAACCGCAATTTCGAAGGCCGCGTGCACCCCGAAGTGAAGATGAACTACCTCGCCTCGCCGCCGCTGGTGGTGGCGTATGCGATCGCCGGTACCACCGACATCAACCTCACCACCGACCCGCTGGGCACCGGTAGCGACGGGCAGCCGGTGTATCTGCGCGACATCTGGCCGAGCAACAAGGAAATCGGCGACACCATCGCCGCCACCGTCGGCCCGGAGATGTTCAAGCAGAACTACGCCGACGTGTTCAAGGGCGACAGCCGCTGGAACACCATCGCTTCCCCGGATGGTGCGCTGTACGAATGGGACGCGGCCTCGACCTACATCAAGAACCCGCCCTACTTCGACGGCATGACCATGCAGGTGGGCCACGTCGAGGATGTGCATGGCGCACGCATCATGGGCCTGTTCGGCGACTCGATCACCACCGACCACATCTCGCCGGCCGGCAACATCAAGAAGGATTCGCCGGCGGGTCGCTTCCTGCAGGAGCGCGGCGTGCAACCGGCCGACTTCAACAGCTACGGCAGCCGCCGCGGCAACGACGACGTGATGGTGCGTGGCACCTTCGCCAACATCCGCATCAAGAACCTGATGTTCGGCGGCGAAGAAGGCGGCAACACCCTGTACTACGGCAAGGACGGCGCGGCGCCGGAAAAACTGGCGATCTACGATGCGGCGGTGAAGTACAAGGCCGACGGCGTGCCGCTGGTGGTACTGGCCGGCAAGGAATACGGCACCGGCTCCTCGCGCGACTGGGCGGCCAAGGGCACCAACCTGCTCGGCGTCAAGGCAGTGATCGCCGAGAGCTTCGAGCGCATCCATCGCTCCAACCTGGTCGGCATGGGCGTGCTGCCGCTGCAGTTCCTGGAGAACGAAAACGCCCAGACCCTGGGCCTGGATGGTTCGGAGGTGCTGGACATCACCGGCCTGCAGGACGGCGCCAGCCGTCGTGCCACGGTGGATGCGAAGAAGTCCGACGGCAGCGTCAAGCAGTTCCAGGTCAAGGTGCTGCTGCTGACGCCCAAGGAAGTGGAGTACTTCAAGCACGGTGGCCTGCTGCAGTACGTGCTGCGTCAACTGGCTGCCCGCGAGGCGGCCTGATCGCAGCGCGCTGCCCTGTAAGCATGACCCCACTCCCGCCGCCCGGCGGGAGTGGTGCTTTGGGCAACTGGAACCTCGTATTGCGGGACAGGTGAGCAGTCATCGGAGGCGGACGGGCGCTGCACGCAAACGCAGCGCAGCGGGGAAATACCTTGCCACCCGACACCCACCGCGCCCACCTGGCGATGCGCGCTCCAGAATCGCGGCATCAGTGCCCGGTCGGCTCCCACTGCGCGTGGTACAGCTGCCAGTCGCCGTCCTGCAAGCGCCAGCCGGTGGTCACCTGGGAGGTCTGTGCCTGCTCGGGCAGCCAGCGCCCGCTGCCGCCGGTCAGCAGCGCGGTGAAACGCACGCGTGCGGTGTCATCGTGCAGTTGCACATCCACCGGCCCCAGGGTCACGCCGATGCGGCGATTGCCCAGCATCTGCAGCTGCATCAATCGTCGCAGGCCGGCTGCGTCCAGTCCTTGGTCGCCGACAAAATCCTCGGCCACCGGCGCCATCGCCTCGCCGATGTCGCGCGCTTCGATCGCCTGGTGCATCGTCTCCAGCGTTGCGCGCAGCCGTTGTTCCGGTGCGGCACGCGTGCAACCGACCAGGCCCACGATGCAAATCGCAACCAACCCGACCCGCCACCGCGCTTGAATGCTGCCCTGCATCACGCTTCGCCTTTTCCATCCATGACGGTATGCTGCCAGCTGTTGTAGCGCCGTGGAACACACCGCGTCACGTAGCGAACACCCTGGAGGGGGGCAGATGAATCAGGCACGTCCTTGGTTGCAAAGTTATCCGGCCGGCGTTGCCGCCGAGATCGATCTGGAGCAGTTCCGGACCGTGGCAGAGGTGTTCGCCACCTCGGTCAAGCGGTTCGCCGACCGCCCCGCATATCACAGCTTCGGCAAGACCCTCACCTATCGGCAAGCCGATCAGCTGGTCGAGCAGTTCGCCGCCTATCTGCTTGGCGAACTGCAGTTGAAGAAAGGCGACCGCGTCGCCCTGATGATGCCCAACTGCCTGCAGTATCCGGTGGCCACCTTCGGCATCCTGCGTGCCGGCCTGACCGTGGTAAACGTCAATCCGCTCTATACCCCGCGCGAGCTGAAGCATCAACTGATCGACGCCGGCGCCAGCGTACTGGTGGTGATCGACAACTTCGGCACCACCGTGCAGCAGGTCATCGCCGACACCCCGGTCAAGCAAGTGATCACCACCGGCCTGGGCGACATGCTCGGCTTCCCGAAAGCGGCGCTGGTCAACTTCGTCGTCAAGTACGTCAAGAAGCTGGTGCCCGATTACCGCATCAAGGGCGCGATCCGGTTTCGCGACGCACTGGCGCTGGGCCGCAAGCACAGCGTGCCGACGCTGCAGATCGAGCCCGATGACATCGCCTTCCTGCAGTACACCGGCGGCACCACCGGCGTGGCCAAGGGCGCGATGCTCACCCACCGCAATCTGGTGGCCAACATGCAGCAGGCCCACCAGTGGCTTGCCGGCACCGGCAAGCTGGAAGAAGGCGCCGAGGTGGTGATCACCGCGCTGCCGCTGTACCACATCTTTGCATTGACGGCCAACGGCCTGGTCTTCATGAAGATCGGCGGCTGCAATCACCTGATCAGCAATCCGCGCGACATGCCCGGCTTCGTCAAGGAATTGAAGAAGACCCGCTTCACCGCCTTCACCGGCGTCAATACGCTGTTCAACGGCCTGCTCAATACGCCCGGCTTCGACCAGGTGGATTTCTCCACGTTGAAGATGACCCTTGGCGGCGGCATGGCGGTGCAACGGTCGGTCGCCGAACGCTGGAAAAAGGTCACCGGCCTGACCCTGGTCGAGGCCTACGGCCTGACCGAAACCTCGCCTGCCGCCTGCATCAACCCGATGGACCTGAAGGACTACAACGGCTCGATCGGCCTGCCGATTCCGTCCACCGATGCCTGCATCAAGGACGACGCCGGCGCGATGCTGCCGCTGGGCGAGATCGGCGAGCTGTGCATCAAGGGCCCGCAGGTGATGAAGGGCTACTGGAAGAAGCCGGAAGAAACCGCCAAGGTCATGGATGCCGACGGCTGGCTGCACACCGGCGATATCGCGCGGATGGACGAGCAGGGTTTCGTCTACATCGTCGATCGCAAGAAGGACATGATTCTGGTGTCCGGCTTCAACGTCTACCCGAACGAAATCGAGGACGTGATCGCCGAAATGCCCGGGGTGCTGGAAGTGGCCGCCGTCGGCGTGCCGGACGAGAAGTCCGGCGAGATCGTCAAGGCCGTCATCGTGAAGAAGGACCCTGCGCTGACCGCCGATGCGGTCAAGGCGCACTGCCGCGCCAACCTGACCGGCTACAAGCAGCCGCGCGTGATCGAGTTCCGCAAGGAACTGCCGAAAACCAATGTCGGCAAGATCCTGCGCCGCGAACTGCGGGATGCGCCAAAGGGATAATCCCCCGGCGCCACCGCAGATCGACGGCCACCCGGCTGCCATCCCACGCCCGCACTGCCTCCAGGCCTTGCGGGCGTCTGCTTTTGCACGCTTCGGACGGTTCACGCGTCTCAGACGAGTGGTATGCGACCACGGGCATGCCGGAATGATGGCCGGTTTGCACCTGGTTATATCCGCATTTTTGACACCCGCAAATGCAGGCACGCACTTTGCGGTTGATAACACCGGCCAGGGGAGTCCTGCAGGAAACCACAGGCCAATGACCAGACAGATAATTTCAGCACTGGGTAATCCACAATAAACTGCATTTGTTTGCAGACATTCGCTGAAAGATTCAGCACACAGGGCTCACCGGGTAGAAAGGAAGCCCTCAGCGTTCATGGAGATAGTGCCGG
Source organism: Xanthomonas sp. CPBF 426 (assembly GCF_903989465.1). Taxonomy (NCBI): domain Bacteria; kingdom Pseudomonadati; phylum Pseudomonadota; class Gammaproteobacteria; order Lysobacterales; family Lysobacteraceae; genus Xanthomonas; species Xanthomonas sp. CPBF 426. The sequence continues at coordinate 2,231,139 of NZ_LR861805.1, read as the reverse complement.
TGTAGCATCGATTCGGAGTGGATCGCGCGCGCCCGCCGGCGTCCACTCTCCCATCGCGGGCTTTTCCAGGATCACGCCCATGAATACCGTTGAAAAGATTTCGATCGGCCGCCCCCACTCCACCATTCGGGTCGATGCGTCGGCCGCTGATGGCACCCACTGGTTGTTCATGCATGCCAATGCGCGTTTTGGCATCCGTCCCTGCTGCAGTCCCGAATTGCTGGACGACATATGGGATGTCATGGGATCCATCACCCGCGCCCCGCATGAGCGGCGCAGTGGTGAACTACGCCACTTCGTGCTTGCATCTGACTCCACCGCCTTCAATTTAGGCGGCGATCTGGACCTGTTTGCACGCCTGATCCGCGACCAAAACCGCGAGCAGTTGATGCGCTATGCCACCCGCTGCGTGGAAGGCGTCCATCACCTGCATGTCGGCTTTGGCGGGGACGTGCGCAGCATTGCGCTGCTGCAAGGCGATGCATTGGGAGGTGGATTGGAGATGGCCCTGGCCTGCCACACCATCGTGGCCGAAGAAGGCATCGGGATGGGACTGCCCGAGGTCTTGTTCGGTCTGTTTCCGGGCATGGGCGCGTATTCGTTCCTGTGCCGTCGCGTGTCGCCCCAACTGGCAGAAAAAATCATTCTCGACGGACGCATCTACAGCAGCGAGGAAATGCATGCGATGGGAATCGTGGACGTGCTCGTCCCCAAGGGCCAGGGAGTCGTTGCCACCGAAACGCTGATTCGCCAGCAAAAGCGCATCTCCCACGCCTATCTGGCGATGAACGCCGCACGCAACCTCGCGCAGGCGGTGCCTTACGACGAATTGCTGCGCATTACCGAGGTCTGGGTCGACACTGCCCTGGCACTGAGCGATAAATCACTGCGCACGATGGACCGTTTGGTCAAGGCACAGAATCGCCGCGCTGGCGCAAGTGCCGCCTGATTTGGTGGATCCAGTACTGGGGGAATCAGGCCCGGCCTATCGCCGGGCTTCACTTAGCCGCGGTCGCCATTCCCGCTGACTCCGCCGTCGGACTTGTTCTGTGCGCGTTGAGCAAGCGCCTCGCGCCCGAGTGTCAACCCCGTCTTCAGCTGCTCCAGCCTCTGGCTCCATTCTGCGCGCAGCTGCGCTTCCGGCAGGCGCATCAACTCACCTCCCTGTTCGGCCAGCGCCACCAGCCCGAGATTGCTGGAAACGCCCTTGACCGCATGAGCATGCTCGCGCAGACGAGCCCAGTCCTCGTCCGCCGCCGCCTTGCCGAGCTGGACAACGCAAGCTGCGGCATCGCTGAGACATTGTTGAATGAACTCGCGTTCGAACTCATTCCCCATCCCCAGTTCCGCCAGCTCGTCGAGCACGGCAGGGTCGAGGACGGCGCCACTCGGCGCCGGGCTGCGGGTAGCGATGGCCGGGTCGGCCTGACGCAGTTTCTGGTTGACGGCGATGTCGGCCAGCGTATCCAGCAGCTTGATCGCCGCCACCGGCTTGGCCAGGAAGGCATAGGCGCCCGCCTGCTCGCAGCTGCGAATCGACTCGGGGGTGACATCGGCGCTCAACACCACGACCGGGGTGCCCGGCATACCGCCCGCCTGCATCACCCTGAGCTGCTTCAACATGTCCAGACCGCTGACACCGGGCATGTGCAAGTCGACGATGGCCGCGTCGAAGTCTGCCTCGGCCAATGCATCCAGTACGGCCTCGCCGCCGTCAACGCAGGTCACGCGATGGCCTGCTTTCTGCAGCAGCCGCTGCAGAACCAGGCGATTTGCCAGATGATCGTCCGCCACCAGGATATGCATGCTGCGCACGCGGGCACGGTGACGTAGAAACGGATCGGCAAACGCAATCACGTTGCCCGGTATCGTGGACTCCGCCTCATGCAGCACAGGCGATGGCGTTGCTGCGGGCTTGGCGGCCGCCAGGCCAAACGGCAGTTCAAACCAGAACAAGCTGCCGCCCGCGGGATTTTCCTCGAACCCGATCGCGCCCCCCATCGACTGGACCAGCCCCCTGGCGATCGTGGTTCCCAGGCCGCTGCCTTCGAACCGGCGCGCCAGTCCGGTATCTGCCTGTTCGAACGCCTCGAACAAACGCGGACGCATATCGACCGGCACACCGATGCCGGTATCGAGCACCTCAAAACGGAGCAGCAAACCGCCACGGCCGCTGGCCTCGGTGGCCGCCACCTTCAACTGGACACTGCCGTGGTCGGTGAACTTGACCGCGTTGCCGACCAGGTTGAGCAGGATTTGCCGCAGATGTCCCGCGTCCCCGTGCACACGCGAAGGCACGTCTGCAGCCACGGCTGTCTGGTAATGCAGCCCCTTGGCCCTGGCCTGTGGCTCCAGGATCAGACCGATTGCCTGCAGGATGTCCTGCAATGCAAAGTCGGACGTGTTGATCCGCAGCTTGCCGGCTTCGATGGCCGAGATGTCCAGCACCTCCTCTACCAGCGCCAGCAGGCTGCGTGTCGATGCCTGAATGGTCTTCAGGCATTCGCGCTGCTCGCTATCCAGACGCGTCGTTGCCAATACCTCGGTCATGCCGGACAGGCCATTGAGCGGTGTCCGAAACTCGTGACTCATGTTGGCCAGGAAGCGGCTCTTGGCCTCACTGGCACGGCGCGCCTCGGCGGTGGCGCGGGTCAACTGCCGCAGAAGACTGGAGAAATACAACGGAACGGCGGCCAGACCAACGGCAAGCCCGATACCGAGCCGCTGGTTGCGTTGCCAGTAGTCGGTCATCCACAGCGTCGTGGAAAAGCTCACCACCGCCATTCCCACCGCAAGGTACAGATAGCGGTTGCCGTAGCGCAGGCCGTTGCCGACGGTGACCCACATCACCACGACATAGACCCAGGCTAGCGGCTCGCCCATCTGGATCATGCCGGCCGCCATCAAGCCGTAATCGGCCAACATGCCCAGGATGCGACGCGCATCCGAGCGCCCGGGCCGCCACAGCAGCCACCCGAACAACGCAAGTCCGAGACTCAGGCCCGTCAGCACAATGACCAGAACGCCGGTGTGCTGGTGCGGCGGCAGGCTGTGCCGGACACCCGGCAGCAGGACATACGCCAGGATCAGGCTGATCAGCACGATGCGGACGATCGCCTGACCATGTTCGCTGTCGGGTCGATGCATCAACCGCTGCCGGATCCTTCCGAACGGATTCATTGCCTCACACCCCGGGTCGTGCCGATGCGGTCGAGAATTCGCCGCAGATCTGGTCCAGCTGCGCGCGACCGCGCAGCAGCGCATCCACGCAGCGCGGGTCGAACAGGCGACCGCGTTGTGCATACAGATAGGCCAGCGCGGCGTCCATGGTCCATGCCTCCTTGTACGGGCGCGGCGACAGCAGCGCGTCGAAGACGTCGGCCACCGCCACGATGCGCGCTTCCAGCGGGATCGCTTCGCCAACCAGCCCATCCGGGTAGCCGGTGCCGTCGTAACGCTCGTGATGACGCAACGCGATCAAGGCGCCGACCTGGATGAAACGGTTCTGGCTGCCACTGAGCAGCTCGTAGCCGATGCGCGGATGCCGCTTCATGATGCTCATCTCGTCGTCGGTGAGCTTGCCCGGCTTGAGCAGCACCGCGTCGGGAATGGCGATCTTGCCCATGTCGTGCAGCGGTGCGGCCATCTCGATGATGCGCACTTCTTCCTCGGACAACCCGAGCTGCTCGGCGATCAGGCCGGCCACGTGCGACATGCGCTCCAGGAAGGCGCTGGTGCCCGAGTCGCGGTACTCGATGGCGCGCGCCAGCCGCGACAACGTCTCGCGTTCGCGCTCTTCGACCTCGTTCATGCTGGCCAGCAGACGCTGCTCCAGCGACAGCGCGCGTTGCTTGACGCTTTCGCTCTGCTGACGCAGCTGCAGCAAATTGGCGCAGCGTGCGCGCAGTTCGCGCGGACGGATCGGCTTGACCAGGAAGTCGATCACGCCCGCCTCCAGCGCGGCCTGGCGGATCGGCTCGTCGCCGACGATGGTGATCAGGATGATCGGGATATCGCGATGGCTGGGCAGCCGGCGCAGACGCCGGGCGAACTCCAGGCCATCCATGCCCGGCATGCGATAGTCGAGCAGCAACAGATCCACCCGTCCGGCCTCGCACCACGCCAACGCGTCGAGCGGATCACCGAAATCGTAGACCTTCAATTCCGGTGCGATGTCCTCGATGACGTGGCGCAGCATCGTCCGCGCAGACATCTGGTCATCGACAATGACGATGTTCAATCCCAGATCCGCCTTTTCCGACCAGCTTCCCGATGTATCCGCCGACGACACGCCGGCAAGATTACCCAAAACATCCTGCATAGCCGTTGCTCCTCTTTCCTGAGAACGGAAAAGCGATGACGCCGGCCGCCGGGCCGACTCCCCCGACGATACGCCATTCGGGGCTCCGCTCTAGCATATGCAGTATCTGTGCCGTCGGCACGCCGACGGCACAAAAAAGATCAGGCTTCCGGACGCATATATGGGAACAGCAGCACATCGCGGATCGAGGTGCTGCCGGTCAGCAGCATCACCAGGCGGTCGATGCCGATACCCAGGCCGCCGGTCGGCGCCATGCCGTACTCCAACGCACGGATGTAGTCGGCGTCGTAATGCATCGCTTCGTCGTCGCCACCGTCCTTGGCCTGCACCTGCGCCTGGAACCGCGCGGCCTGGTCTTCCGGATCATTGAGCTCGGAGAAGCCGTTGGCCAGCTCCTTGCCGTTGATGAACAGCTCGAAGCGGTCGGTGTACCCCGGCTCGGTGTCGCTGGAGCGCGCCAGCGGCGACACTTCAACCGGGTGGTCGGTGATGAAGGTCGGCTGCACCAGCGTGTGTTCCACGGTAGCCTCGAAGATTTCCAGCAGCAGCTTGCCCCAGCCGTAGGACGGCTTGACCTTGATCTTCAGCCGCTCGCAGTGCGCCAGCAGCGCGTCGCGATCAGTGCAATCGGCCGCGCTGATCTGAGGATTGTGGTGACGGACGGCCTCATCCATGCGCCAGCGCCGGAAAGCCGGCGCCAGATCGATGGCGGCGCCGTCCCAGTTCACCTGGGTAGTGCCCAGCACCGACTGCGCGGTGTCGCGGATCACCTGTTCGGTCAGGTCCATGATCTGGTGGTACGTGGCATAGGCCTCGTAGAGCTCGAGCATGGTGAACTCGGGGTTGTGCCGGGTCGACACGCCCTCGTTGCGGAAGTTGCGGTTGATCTCGTAGACGCGCTCCAGGCCACCGACCACCAGCCGCTTGAGGTACAGCTCCGGCGCTACGCGCAGGTACAGGTCCAGGTCCAGCGCGTTGTGGTGGGTGGTGAACGGCTTGGCGGTGGCGCCACCGGGGATGTAATGCATCATCGGCGTTTCCACTTCCAGGAAGCGGCGCGCGTCCAGCCAGGCGCGGATCGCGCGGATGATCCTGGAGCGCTTGATGAAGACCTCGCGCGCTTCCGGGGTGACGATCAGGTCGACGTAGCGCTGGCGATAGCGCTGCTCCACGTCCGACAGGCCATGCCACTTGTCCGGCAACGGACGCAGCGACTTGGTCAGCAGGCGGAGCGCGCTGGCCTTGACCGACAGCTCGCCGGTCTTGGTGCGGGTCAGCCCGCCCTCCACCGCCACGATGTCGCCGACATCCCAGCCCTTGAACGCGGTATAGGCATCGCCGAGCACATTGCCCTGCAGGAACAGCTGCACGCGCCCGGACTCGTCCTGGATCTGCGCAAAGCTGGCCTTGCCCATCACCCGCTTGGCCATCAGGCGGCCGGCCATCCGGACCGTGCGCCCGGTTGCTTCCAGCGCTTCGGAAGTCCAGGTGTCGGCGTCGGCGAATTCGGCCTGCAGGTCGCCGGCGAAGTGCTCGCGCACGAAATCGTTGGGATAGGCGATGCCCTGGCCGCGCAACGCGCCCAGTTTCGCGCGACGCTCGGCGATGAGGCTGTTCTCGTCGGCGGGGATCTGCGGCGCGGGGGTCTGCTCGGTCATGGCGGGAATCGGTCTGCGATAGGTCGGGCGCATGCCCGGTGGAGAATGCGGAACCGGGCGGGCCGGTTCCTGCGTTTTACGGTGTCTCGGTGACAACTGCGCGGCGCAACGGGACTGCGTGGCGATGTGCCGCACTGCAACCGCGCCGCCGATGTCGCAGCGGACGCGGCGGCCTCGCCGCGCGATCAGGCATCCAGGCGTTTGGAGCCTGCCGCCAGGCCGGCCTTGAGGCTGGCCTCGACGAATTCGTCCAGATCGCCGTCCAGCACTTTCTGCGTATCGCTGCGTTCGATGCCGGTGCGCAGATCCTTGATGCGGCTCTGGTCGAGCACGTAGTTGCGGATCTGGCTGCCCCAGCCGATGTCGGACTTGGTGGCTTCCAGCGCGTCGCGTTCGACGTTGCGCTTCTGCACTTCCAGCTCGTACAGCTTGGCGGCCAGCATCTTCATCGCGTTGTCGCGGTTCTGGTGCTGGCTGCGGCCGGTCTGGCAGGCGACCACGGTGTTGGTCGGGATGTGCGTGATACGCACTGCCGATTCGGTCTTGTTGACGTGCTGACCACCGGCACCGGAGGAGCGGTACACGTCGGTACGCAGATCGGCCGGATTGATGTCGATCTCGATGTTGTCGTCCACTTCCGGCGACACGAACACCGAGGTGAAGCTGGTATGCCGGCGGTTGTCAGAATCGAACGGCGACTTGCGCACCAGCCGGTGCACGCCGATCTCGGTCTTCAGCCAGCCATAGGCGTACTCGCCCTCGATGCGGATCGTGGCGGACTTGATGCCCGCCACTTCGCCGCCCGACACTTCCATCAGCTCGGTCTTCCAGCCGCGCGACTCGGCCCAGCGCAGGTACATGCGCAGCAGGATTTCGGCCCAGTCCTGCGCCTCGGTGCCGCCGGCGCCGGCCTGGATGTCGACGAAGGCATTGGCCCCGTCCATCTGCCCGGAGAACATGCGCTGGAATTCCAGCTTCTCGACATGGGTCTGGTACTTGTCCAGATCGGCGATCACCGCCACCGCGGTGTCTTCGTCCTGCTCGCTCTCGGCAAGTTCCAGCAGATCGGCGGCATCGCCCAGGCCGGCCAGCACATCGGCGATGCCGATCACGGTCTTTTCCAGCATCGAGCGCTCGCGCCCCAGGGCCTGCGCGCGCTCGGCGTCGTTCCACACGTCGGGGCTCTCGAGCTCCCGGCTGACTTCTTCTAGACGCTCTTTCTTGACGTCGTAGTCAAAGATACCCCCTGAGCGAGAGCACGCGATCGTTGAGATCGGTGATGCGCTGGCGGATCGGATTGGTTTCGATCATGACGGATTTCCGGCAAACAAGCCCGGTAGTTTAGCAAGCGGGCGGCGGCGGCGGAACGCGGTGGCGATCGTGACGGGCCGCAGGTTCGTGCCGGCCATGGACGTCATGGCGACCACTGCAAGCTCAGACCGGAGCAAGGCAGCCAGCAGGCGGTCCAGATGACGAGCATCTGGGCTCATCTGCCACTGCGAGGCTGGCGCTCGCTCCGGTCGCAGGGCTGACCGCCTGGAACGGTCAGCCCGGCGCGGCCTCGACACGCTGCGGTGTGGGCGCCTGCCCCGCCAACGCCCGTAATGCAGCCAGGTAACGGCGACTGCACGGCAGCACGCCGGCGTCGGCCAGGTGTACGCGGGCGTCGCCGGATTCCAGCGGCTCGATCGCCTGCACGCGTGCCAGCTTCACCAGATAGCTGCGATGGATGCGCACGAACACGGCCGGGTCGAGCCTGGCCTCGATCGCGGCCATCGTGCTGCGCAGCGGGTAATCGTGGCCGCGTACATGCAGGTTGACGTAGTTGCCCGACGCCTGGATCCACTCGATGTCGGCGGTGGCGACCAGGAAGTCGCGCCCCAGCTTGCGCACCAGAAAGCGTTCCGGACGGTCCAGTGGCTCGACCGGCGGGCCTTCGTCCGGCGCGGCCAGCAGATGCGCCTCGCCCTGCCGACGGCGGCCATACCATGCCAGCGTGTGGCGTAGCGCCACCAGCAGGGCAAAGGTGCGCAGATCCTTGGACAGTTCGTACATCCACTGCAACCGCAAGGCGCCGAAATCGTAGTGCGCACCGACCGCCAGATAGACCAGCTTGCGCAGCAGCACCATGCCGCTCACGTGCAGCAGCCACCAGGCAAGTGCGGCCGCAATATAGACAGGAACGCGCCGCCGCCAGACATCGGCATGCAATGGCCAACGCGTGCAGAGCCAGATCAGCGGCGGCAAGAGCAGCAGTGAGACGGTCGCGCTGCTCAACTCCCAGGTCAGCACCTGCCACAGCAGCAGCGGCTGGCCGTCGCGCCGTGCCGCCAACCATGTGCTGGCGGTGTTGCCCAGCGCGCTGCCATAGAAAACCAGCAGCCAGATCAACGCTACCCACCGCCTGCCCGCATTGGCAGCGCTGTCGGTCTCGCGTTCGATCGCCCCGGACACAGGTGAATTCATCCGCGCATTCTATGCAAACCGCCCGCTGGCCGCCCCCGGTTCGTCCCTGCAGGACCGCAACTGGTCACTCAGGGACGGCATCGCCGCCCTTGGCGCAGCTGCCTGGGGCCGGCGTTGCCGAGGATGCGGGCACGTCTCCTACCGACACGACCATGACCGAGCGCCGCCACGATATCGACGCCTTGCGCGTCTTCGCCTTCGCACTGCTGATCCTCTACCACGCGGGCATGGCCTACGTGGCCGACTGGGAGTTCCACCTCAAGAGCGCGCACACCGCGCAGTGGCTGCAATGGCCGATGATCGTGCTCAACCGCTGGCGGATGCCCTTGCTGTTCATGATCTCCGGCATCGCGATCGGGCTGTCGCGGCCGCAGGCCACGCCCTGGCGCTTTGCCTTGCGGCGCTGCGGGCGATTGCTGCCACCGTTGTTGTTCGGCATGTTCGTGGTGGTCGCGGTGCAGGCCTATTGCCAGGGCGTGAGCAACGGCAAGGTCAGCCCGGGCTTGGGCAACTTCCTGCTGCGCTACTGGCAGGTGCGGCCGTGGCCGGCCGGCAGTTTCGATGGCTGGCAGCATGGCATCACCTGGAACCACCTGTGGTATCTGGCCTATCTGCTGCCCTATACCGTCGCATTGATGGCGCTGGTGTCGCTGACACGCCCGCTGCGGCTGACCGCGTTACCGGGCCTGCCCGCTGCGCTGGCGGTGCCGGCCCTGCTGCTGTTGCCGATCCTGTGGGAAGCGTTCTGCGTGCTGTGGGTGATGCCGCGCCATCCGCCCACCCACGCGCTGTTTGGCGACTGGTTCGTGCACGCCGAGTCGTTCCCGTTGTTCGTCCTGGGATACCTGCTGGCGCGCAGCGAGCGCTTCTGGCAGTGGGCCGTGCAGCTGCGCTGGCTCACGCTAGGCACCGCGCTTACGGCAATCGGCACCGAACTGGCCATTCGCTATGCCAGCATCCATGGGCAGACTGCGCATCCGGGTGCAGCGCTGGCCGCGCTGCCGTGGGAGGTGATCGAGCACAGCGCACGTGCCGCCTACACCTGGCTGGCGCTGCTGGCGATTCTTGGCTGGGCCAGGCACCGATTGAACCGCCCGTTCCGCTGGCTGCCGTACTGCACGGAGGCGGTGTTCCCGTGGTACATCCTGCACCAGAGCCTGATCATCGTGACGCTGTACTGGCTGATGCCCCTGCATCTGAATGCCTGGCTGGAGCCGACGCTGGTGATCGCCGCCACCGTGATCGGCTGCTTGGCGTTGCATGAGTTTGCGATCCGCCGGGTGCGCTGGTTGCGTCCCTTGTTCGGATTGCGCGCACGCACGCCGCGTTCGGCGAGGAAGGCCGACGTCATGCCGATGACCTCATGAACACCAGGCGCAGGGGTGGCGCTGTTTCGCCTGCCACGCACTGGACGGCCCGTCGGCAGCAACGCAAGATGCGCGCCGGACACGCTCTTTCGAAGACACCATGCGCCCTACCCTGCTTGCCGCCACCTTGTTGCTCGCGCCTGTCGCCGCCCTTGCCGATGCGCCGGTGGGCATCGCCTTCGACCACCAGGACTGGACCATCGCCTGCGACAACACCCGCACCTGCCGCGCTGCCGGCTATCAGCCGGATGAAGACGACAGCACGCCGGTGTCGGTGCTGCTGACGCGCAAGGCCGGTGCCGGACAAGCGGTCACCGCCGAGTTGATGCTGGGCCAGTACGACGAGGTCAAGATGCCGGCCTCGCTCAGCTTGCGCATCGACCAGCGCGACCTGGGCAAGCTGGCATTGAATCGCGACAGCGGCACCGCGCCGCTGACCAGCGCGCAGGTGACCGCACTGCTGGCCGCACTGACCCGCAGCAGCAAGATCGTGGCAGTGGGCAACGATGGCCGCCGCTGGCAGCTGTCCGATCGCGGTGCCGCGGCGGTGTTGCTGAAGATGGACGAGTTCCAGGGCCGGCTAGGCACGCGCGGCGCACTGGTACGCAAGGGCGATCGCGACGAAGCCACGGTGCTGCCGGCCGTGCCGGCACCGCAGGTGCGCGCGGTCAAACTGGCAGCACCGCAAGCGGCCGATGCGCGCCTGGGCACGCTGCCGGCGCTCTATCAAGCACTGCGTGCCAGCTTGCCGGCCGATGAGGAATGCAAGGGACTGCAGGCCGACGATACGGCCGAGCCGCTGTCGATCACCCGGCTCAGCAGCGACAAACTGCTGGTGTCGACCGACTGCTGGATGGGCGCCTACAATGTCGGCACCGGTTTCTGGGTGATCAATGCACGCGCGCCGTTCGCGCCGACCTTGGTGACCACGCACGCCAGCGATATCGACGGTTCCACCATCCTTGAATCGCAGAAGGGCCGCGGCCTGGGCGATTGCTACAGTGAGGCCAGCTGGACCTGGGACGGCCGCCGTTTCGTGCCGACCTCCGAATCCACCTCCGGCCTGTGCAGATTGGTCGCCGCTGGCGGCGCGTGGGAATTGCCGACCTTGGTGACCGAGGTCAAGAAGTCGCCCTGACCGGGGCGAGGACAGTGCGAGCGTGCGCTTGCACTGTCTTGCAAGACGCCTTGAGCGGCGAACGAAACCATCTTGCCGCCATCAGACATGCGCTACTTGCGGCATGCACCACCAAGTGCATGCCGGCTGTGGGTGCGCCGTCCCGTGCAGAGCGGTTGATGTGAAGCCTGGCTGCAGGGACGCGCTGTCGCCCCTACCGAAGCCCGCGATTGACAGCCCCGCGCTCAGCCAGTGACTGTCGCCGGCTCGCAATGTTCGACGATCAACTGCACCGCGGTGCCGCCGCGATAATCGTCGCTGACCAGGCGGTACGCCAGCCGTACCATGCGCGGCGGTTCGCTGCCGCGCCAGCCATTGAAGTGGATGGCGTTGAGCGGTTCGGCGCGACCCGCGCAGCGCAGGGTAAGCTTGAGATGGCGCTCCTTGAGCAGGCGCCATTGCAGCACTTCGAACCGGCCATCGAACAGCGGCTCGGGAAAACCCTGCCCCCACGGCCCGGCCACGCGCAGTGCCTCGGCATGCAGGTGATCGAGCTCGTGCGCGGCCAGTTCGCCGTCGCTCTGCAATTCGGCATGCAGCAACGAGGCGTCCACCATCGTCTGCACCTGGCGCTGGAATGCCTGCTCGAAGGTCGCCAGCGCGGCCTGCTCCAGGCTCAATCCGGCCGCCATCGCATGCCCGCCGAACTTCTGGATCAGGCCCGGGTGGCGCGCGTCCACCGCAGCCAGCACATCGCGGATATGCAGGCCGGGAATCGAACGCGCCGAGCCACGCAGCTGGCTGCTGCCCGGCTCGGCCGGCGCCAATGCAATCACCGGGCGATGCAGCCGGTCCTTGAGCTTGGAGGCGACCAGGCCGATCACGCCAGGGTGCCAGTCGGCATCGAACAGGCACGCGGCGATCGGCAATTCGCCATCGGCATCCAGCACCACCTTGGTGACCGCCTGCTCGGCATCGTCGGTCATCAACTGCTGCACCGCGCGACGCTCGGCGTTGATCTCTTCCAGGGTGCCGGCGATCTCGCGCGCCCGGCTCCAGTCTTCGCTGAGCAGCAGTTCGATGCCCAGGGCCATGTCTTCCAGCCGGCCGGCGGCGTTGAGACGTGGCCCCAATGCAAAGCCGATATCGCTGGCGCTCAGGCGCGCCACGTCGCGGCCGCTGGCATCGATCAGGGCGCGCAGGCCGATGCACCCCTTGCCCTCGCGCAGGCGGCGCAGGCCGGCCGACACCAGCGCACGGTTATTGGTGTCCAGTGGCACCAGGTCGGCGACCGTGCCGACCGCCACCAGGTCCAGCAATACCGACAGATCCGGCTCGGCGCGTTCGGCAAAGGCGCCGCGCGCGCGCAGCACGCCGCGCAAGGCCATCAGCACGTAGAAGATCACCCCGACCCCGGCCAGGGATTTGCTCGGGAAGCGGTCGTTGGCCAGGTTGGGATCGACGATCGCATCGGCCGGCGGCAACACCTCGCCAGGCAGGTGATGATCGGTGACCAGCACCGTCCAGCCACGCGCCTTGGCCGCGGCCACGCCGGCGTGGCAGGCGATGCCGTGATCGACGGTGACCAGCAGATCCGGCTGCAATGCAGCCAGCTCGTCCACCAGCGCAGGCGACAGACCATAGCCATGCACCATGCGATTGGGCACCGCGTGGTGGACATCCAGCGCGCCGAGCATGCGCAAGCCACGCACGCCGACCGCACAGGCGGTGGCGCCATCGCAGTCGAAATCGCCCACCACCAGGATGCGACGCTGCTGTGCGATCGCATCGGCCAGCAGCTCGGCCGCGACGTCGCTGTTGTGCAACAACTGCGGTGACAGCAGCTGCCCCAGACGCGGCTGCGCGCCCTGCGTATCGGTCACGCCGCGCGCGGCATAGATGCGGCGCAGCAGCGGCAACATGGCATCGGGCCAACTGCCGGCCTGCCCGGGTGGGCGCCGGACGATCCGCGGGGTGGAGGTCATTGCGCCAGCTGTGCCCGCGGCTTGCGCCAGAAGCGCCAGCGTTGCGCATGCGTCAGCGACACGGTGTCCCCATCCTGGAAATCCAGCACCAGCCGATCCAGTTCGCCACGCGCCATTGCCGCCAGCAACGGCGCCACCGCGTCGTCGCTGAACTGCTGCAGCGAGCGCAGGTGCCGCAGGTCCACCAATGCGTCCACGCGTTGTTCGCCCTGCGCATCGGCGCCAGCCGCCAGCGCCAGCGCACGCAGCAGCGATTCGCGGCTGCGCACCTGACGGTGCGGCGAGCTCACTGCCTGCGGCAGCACGCCGCCGCCCCAGAACCACAGCGAATTTATCGCCGGCTTGCCGCTGGCCACGCGGCCCTCGTTCCAGGGATGCTGATGCAGCAGCACCTGCGCTTCGGTCAGCAAGGCACGCCAGCGCCGGCCGATCTCGCCACCCGGCAGATGCTCGAACAGGTCATCGCCAATCGCCAGATCCGGCGGCGCGAAGTCGGGCAGCCTGGCATCCGGCGACAGCCGCAGATACCAGCGCGCAGGCGTGGGCGCATCCAGCAGGAAGCCGGCATCGCCGAACATCGGCTTGAGGATCGGCAACAACACCGCCAGATCCTCGGCGGTGGGGCCGAGCGCCTCGCCGTAGCCCATCAAGCGCGCGCCCTGCATGTCCGGTACCACGTAGGCCGGATCGGCACGCACCCAGGTCGCACCGGCCGCATCGCCGGCATCGAGCTGACGGGTCAATGCGGCCACCGGCCACTGCGCCGGCGTCAGCGTGAAGTGGCGCTGCAGCTGCGCCACCTCGCCGGGCTCGACGCTTTGCTGGTCGGCGCGCGCCAGCGCACGCGCCACCGGCGTGTCGCCCAACGCACCGGGCAGGCGGCGTCTTTCCGGCAGCAGCAGCGTTGCGGTGGTCATCGGTCGGTGGGGTCGCTCGATCCCGGTCCGTCAGTCCAGATAGGCAACGCTGACCACTTCGTACTCGCGCTGGCCGGCCGGCGCATCGATGGTGACCGAATCGCCTTCCAGCTTGCCGATCAACGCGCGTGCCAGCGGCGAGGAGATCGCGATCATGCCCAGCTTGATGTCCGCTTCCAGATCGCCAACGATCTGGTAGCGCTTCTCTTCGTCGGTCTCGGTGTCGGCCAGCGTCACCGTGGCGCCGAACACGATCTTGTTGCCGGCCGACAGCTTGGTGATGTCGATGATCTCGGCATGCGAGAGCTCGCCTTCCAGCTGCTTGATGCGGCCTTCGATGAAGCTCTGCTGCTCGCGTGCGGCGTGATATTCGGCGTTTTCCTTCAGATCGCCGTGCGCACGTGCTTCGGCGATCGCATTGATCACCGCCGGACGCTTGACCGACTTCAGCTGGTCCAGCTCTTCGCGCAGGCGCTGCGCGCCCTTTGCCGTCATGGGTGCTCTCATGCTTCCAGTTCCTTGTGCAGTTCCTGCAGCGACCAGACAGGGCCGGTGCCGCGGAATTCCAGCGAATGCACCAGCGCCTTGGCGCCGGCGACAGTGGTCGAATAGGTCACGCGATGCTGCAACGCTTCACGCCGGATCGAGAACGAATCGGAGATGGCGGCGCGGCCTTCGGTGGTGTTGACGATATACACGATCTCGCCGTTCTTGATCGAATCGACGATATGCGGGCGCCCTTCGGCGACCTTGTTGACGATCTCGCAGTTCAGCCCGTTCTGCTGCAGCCAGGCGCCGGTACCGCGCGTGGCGACCAGCGTATAGCCGCGCTCCACCAGGGCCTGCGCCACCGGCAGCACGCGCTGCTTGTCCGGGTCGCGCACCGACACGAACGCCTTGCCCACCGGCGGTGCCTTGATGCCGCCAGCCTCCTGCGCGCGCGCAAACGCGGCGCTGAAGCTGCGGCCCACACCCATCACCTCGCCGGTGGAGCGCATCTCCGGCCCGAGGATCGGGTCCACGCCCTGGAACTTGGCGAACGGGAAGATCGCCTCCTTCACCGAGTAATAGCCCGGCACGATTTCCTTGGTGGCGCCCTGCTCGGCCAGCGTCTTGCCGGCCATGCAGCGCGCGGCGATCTTGGCCAGCGGCATGCCGATCGCCTTGGACACGAACGGCACGGTGCGCGAGGCACGCGGGTTCACTTCCAGCAGGAACACCACGTCGTCGCCGGCCTCATCGACCTGCACCGCGAACTGGGTGTTCATCAGGCCCACCACGTTCAGGCCTTCGGCCAGCATCACCACCTGGCGACGCAGCTCGGCCTGGGTCTTGGGCGAGAGCGAATACGGCGGCAGCGAGCAGGACGAATCGCCCGAATGCACGCCGGCTTCCTCGATGTGTTCCATCAGCCCGCCGATCAGCACGTTGCCATCCTTGTCGGCGATGATGTCCACGTCCACTTCCACCGCGTTGTCGAGGAAGCGGTCCAGCAGCACCGGCGAATCGTTGGAGACCTTGACCGCGTCGCGTACATAGCGCGCCAGATCGGATTCGCCGTAGACGATTTCCATCGCGCGGCCGCCGAGCACGTAGCTCGGGCGCACCACCAGCGGGTAGCCGATCTCGCGCGCCAGCACCAGGGCTTCCTCGGCATTGCGGGCAATGCGGTTGGGCGGCTGCTTCAGGCCCAGCTTGTCGACCAGTTGCTGGAAACGCTCGCGGTCTTCGGCCAGGTCGATCGAATCGGGCGAGGTGCCGATCACCGGCACGCCATTGGCTTCCAGCGCG
This sequence comes from Xanthomonas sp. CPBF 426, assembly GCF_903989465.1. Classification (NCBI taxonomy): domain Bacteria; kingdom Pseudomonadati; phylum Pseudomonadota; class Gammaproteobacteria; order Lysobacterales; family Lysobacteraceae; genus Xanthomonas; species Xanthomonas sp. CPBF 426. The sequence goes on along the minus strand of NZ_LR861805.1, from coordinate 2,215,517 downwards.
CGCGCCAGCTTCAGCGGGGTCTGGCCGCCGTACTGCACGATCACGCCCTTGGGTTTTTCCAGCTCGACGATTTCCAGCACGTCTTCCAGCGTCAGCGGCTCGAAGTACAGACGGTCGGAGGTGTCATAGTCGGTGGACACGGTCTCCGGGTTGCAGTTGACCATGATGGTTTCAAAGCCGTCATCGCGCAGCGCCAGCGCCGCATGCACGCAGCAGTAGTCGAACTCGATGCCCTGGCCGATGCGGTTGGGGCCACCGCCAAGGATCATGATCTTGTCGCGATCGGTCGGCAGCGCCTCGCACTCGTCCTCGTAGGTCGAATACAGGTATGCGGTGCTGGTGGCGAATTCGGCAGCGCACGAATCCACGCGCTTGTAGACCGGGCGGACCTTGAGCGCGCGACGCAGCGTGCGCACCGATTCTTCGTTGGTGCCGGTCAGCTCGGCCAGGCGCGCATCGGAGAAACCGGCGCGCTTGAGCGTGCGCAGACGCGCCGCATCCAGTGCCTGCATGCCGTCGTCGGCCAGTTGCTGCTCGTGGCTGATCAGTTCCTCGATCTGATCCAGGAACCAGGGGTCGATGAACGACAGCGCATAGACATCGGCCACGCTCATGCCGGCGCGGAAGGCATCGGCGACATAGAACAGGCGCTCCGGACCCGGCGCCTTGAGCTCGCGCTTGAGCGAGGCGATATCGTCTTCGCTGCTCAGGTCCAGCCCGGTCGGATCCAGCCCGATCTTGCCGGTTTCCAGCCCACGCAGCGCCTTCTGCAGCGATTCCTGGAAGGTACGGCCCATCGCCATCACCTCGCCCACCGACTTCATCTGGGTGGTCAGGCGCGCATCGGCCTGCGGGAATTTCTCGAACGCAAAGCGCGGGATCTTGGTGACCACGTAGTCGATCGACGGCTCGAACGAGGCCGGGGTCAGGCCACCGGTGATCTCGTTCTTCAATTCGTCCAGCGTATAGCCCACCGCCAGCTTGGCGGCGACCTTGGCGATCGGAAAGCCGGTGGCCTTGGACGCCAGCGCCGAGGAACGCGACACGCGCGGATTCATCTCGATCACCACCACGCGGCCGGTGGTCGGGCTGATGCCGAACTGCACGTTGGAGCCGCCGGTATCCACGCCGATCTTGCGCAGCACCGCGATCGAGGCATCGCGCAGGCGCTGGTATTCCTTGTCGGTGAGCGTCTGCGCCGGTGCCACGGTGATCGAGTCGCCGGTATGCACGCCCATCGGGTCGAGGTTTTCGATCGCGCAGACGATGATGCAGTTGTCCGCGGTGTCGCGGACCACTTCCATCTCGAACTCCTTCCAGCCCAGCACCGACTCTTCCACCAGCACTTCGGTGGTCGGCGACAGTTCCAGGCCACGGCCGACGATCTCGATCAGCTCTTCGCGGTTGTAGGCAATGCCGCCGCCGCTGCCACCCAGGGTGAAGCTGGGGCGGATGATGGTCGGGTAGCCGACGCGGGTCTGGATATCCAGCGCCTCTTCCAGCGTGTGCGCCACTTCGGCCCGGGGGCAATCCAGGCCGATCTCGCCCATCGCCACGCGGAACAGCTCGCGGTCTTCGGCCATGCGGATGGCTTCGCGCTTGGCGCCGATCAGCTCGACGTTGTACTTCTCCAGCACGCCGTGGTCGGCCAGATCCAGCGCGCAGTTCAGCGCGGTCTGCCCGCCCATGGTCGGCAGCAGGGCATCAGGCTTTTCCTTGGCGATGATCTTCTCGACCGTCTGCCAGTTGATCGGCTCGATGTACACCGCATCGGCCATGTCCGGGTCGGTCATGATCGTGGCCGGATTGCTGTTGACCAGCACCACGCGATACCCCTCGTCGCGCAGCGCCTTGCACGCCTGCGCGCCGGAGTAATCGAACTCGCAGGCCTGGCCGATGACGATCGGGCCGGCGCCGATGATCAGGATGGTTTTTAGGTCGGTGCGCTTTGGCATTTCTTTACTCGATTAGGAACATGCGGCGAGCCGCAGGTGCGGAAGAGTGGCCGCGGCGATCGCATCGCGACGCGGCATGATGTTGCATCGACTCCACGGAGCCGAAAGCCGGGGTCATCCGGCGTATCCATAGCCCAGGGCGCGCAGGGTGTTCTGCATCCATTGATGCAGCGCGAACGCGGCGGCGAAGCTGACCAGGAGCAACAGCCAGCCGGTCCCGGAGGTCTTGCCCCAGCGACGCACCTTGTCCGGGTCGGTGTTCTGCATGCGCTGGTGAAAGGATCCTCCTCCAACCACATAGCCGATGCCGAAGACGACGCACATCGGCACCAGCAAGGCCAGTTTGATGCCTCCGGGCAGCGTGATCGACGCCACGCCCGCCTGCGCCTGCTGCAGCGGCATCCAGACGCCCCAATAGGCCACGGCGGCGCCCACCAGCAGGATCAGCACACCCATCAACCGAGCGCTCATGCGCGCTTGGCATCCTTGGCCATCAGCTCCACAAACCGGTCGAACAGCGGCCCCACATCGCGCGGCCCCGGCGAGGCTTCCGGGTGGCCCTGGAACGAGAACGCCGGCGCGTCGGTCAGCGCGATGCCCTGGTTGGTGCCATCGAACAGCGAACGATGGGTCACCCGCACATTGGCCGGCAGCGTGCTTTCATCCACCGCAAAGCCATGGTTCTGCGAGGTGATCATCACCCGCCCGCCGTCCAGATCCTGCACCGGATGGTTGGCGCCGTGATGGCCGGTGGTCATCTTGACCGTGCTGGCGCCGGCGGCCAGCGCCAGCAGCTGATGCCCAAGACAGATGCCGAAGGTCGGCACCTTCTGCGCGACCAGTTCCTTGATCGCGGCGATCGCGTAATCGCAGGGCTCCGGGTCGCCCGGGCCATTGGACAGGAACACGCCATCGGGCTGCATCGCCAGCACCTCGGCCACCGGCGTGCGCGCCGGCACCACGGTGACGTCGCAACCACGGTCGGCCAGCATGCGCAGGATGTTGAGCTTGACGCCGTAGTCATAGGCCACGACCTTGTGCTTCAGCTCGGTGCGCACGAACGTGTCGGAGTTCAGATCCAGCGAGCCTTCCTGCCAGCTGTAGCTGGTCTCGGTGGAAACCACCTTGGCCAGGTCCATGCCCTTCAGGCCGGGGAAGCTGCGCGCGGCTTCCAGCGCCTTTTCGACATCGATCTCGCCGGCCATCAGCGCGCCGTTCTGGGCGCCCTTCTGCCGCAGCAGGCGGGTCAGCTTGCGGGTATCGATGCCGGAAATGGCCACCACACCGCGGGCCTGCAGCCACTCCGGCAGTGCGACTTCGCTGCGCCAGCTGCTGGGGCGACGCGGCACATCGCGCACGATCAGGCCGGCGGCCCAGATCTTGCTGGCCTCGTCATCCTGATCGGTAAAGCCGGTATTGCCGATGTGCGGATAGGTCAGCGTGACCATCTGGCGGGCGTAGGAAGGATCGGTCAGGACTTCCTGGTAACCGGTCATGGCGGTGTTGAACACCACTTCGCCGACGGAAAGCCCGTTGGCGCCTACGGATTCGCCCTCGAACACGGTGCCGTCTTCGAGGACAAGGATTGCGGGTTGGGTCACGTGGGGGTCTCGCTCTGGCTGCCTGGGACTCCGATGCGCTTCCGGCCAAATTCCGGTTGCAGCAAAGCGCGGACGCGGTGCTGGGGACCGGTCCGACGCTGGTTCGGGCAAGCGAGAATTGTAAAGGCAAGTGCCCCGGCATGCCAGCCTGAAGAACGCCGGCTGCCGTGCCGGCATCGCAATGGCGGGATGAATGCGCCACTGCGATCATTCGCCATTCATGCGCGGCGACGCAGCGCTTATAGCACCAGATCGCGCACGCGATAGCTGCCGGGCGGCTTGCCGAGCAGCCGCTTGGCCGCATGCAGGGCACCACGCGCGAAGATGTCGCGGTTGGTCGCGCGGTGCACCAGTTCCACCCGCTCGCCCAGCCCGGTGAACTGCACCGTGTGCTCGCCGACGATGTCGCCGGCGCGCAGGCTGGCAAAGCGCGGCTGCGCGCCACTGCCGGTGGCCGCCTCCCCCAGCGTCAGCGCGGTCCCGGAGGGTGCATCCTGCTTGTGCACGTGGTGGGCTTCGACGATGTCGCAATCCCAGCCCGGCAGGCTGCCGGCAGCACGCTCCACCAGTTCGGTGAGCACCGCAACGCCCAGGCTGAAGTTGGACGCCCACACCAGTGGAATCTGCTGCGCGGCCTCCAGCAAGGCGGCGCGCTGCGCCTCATCCAGACCGGTGGTACCGGACACCAGCGGTTTGCCGCGCTGCGCGCACAACGCCAGGATCGGCGCGAAGCCCTGCGGCAGGCTGAAGTCGATCGCCACGTCGAAGCTCGGCGCACCGCCGAGCTCGCTGGCGGCGAAATACGGCACGCCGTCCACCACGCGCTGCGAGGGCGCACGCCCCACCACCGCACCGACGACATGCAAGGCCTCGTCTTCGGCCGCCAGACGCAGCAATGCCTTGCCCATCCGCCCGGAGGCGCCGTGGATCAGAACTTTCACAGGAGACGTTGTCATGGCGGCAGGCCTAGCTGGGCGATGGGGTTGTACAAGATAGCTGGGAATCGGGAATCGGGAATCGGGAATCGTAAAAGCTGGGATTGGGGGGTCGGGATTGGGGAGTCGTTAAAGCCGGGAATCGGGAATCGGGATTGGGGAGCCGGGAATCGGGATCAGGGACTCGTGAGAGCGGGTGCGGGTGTGCGCGTTTTATGTGCTGTGGCGCTTTGGCTTGGTGGCGTCCGTGGGGTGCGCGTGGTGGTTGGCACACAACGGCGCGAGCGGCCATGGGTCGGTGAGGGCTGCGCCGCTGTACGTTGGTAAGGACGATGAAGACGCATGGCACACGGCCATCATGGCGGCGCCTGGAAGGTGGCGTTTGCCGACTTCGTGACCGCGATTCCCCAATCCCGACTCCCGACTCCCGAATCCCAAATCTCAGCCCTGCAGCTAGCGCGGCTGCGGGCTTTGATTGCGTGCGATGGTGTTGGCGGCTCTCAGTCGCTTGCGCCATGCAGGCGCTTGCTCCAGCTCTCTATTTCGCGGCGTTGCAGGCGGCGTTCGAATAGCGCCCGCCATGACGGCACCAGCGGCAGCTGCAACACTGCGGTGATGGCGGCGGCATCGACATCGCGCGCGTACAACACCTGTTGCAGGCGCGACAGCGGCCATTGCGGATGCGGCCGCTGTTGCAGCGTCAGCATGTCGCCGGCTGCCACGTCGCCGGGGTGCAGCACGCGGTAATACCAGCCGGTGCGGCCGGTGTCCTGCACGCGGCGCGCCATGTCGCGCAGGCCGAAGCGGTCGGACAGCTTCCAGCACGGCTGACGCAGTTGCGACACTTCCACCACCGCCGTACCCAATGCAAAGCGATCGCCCAGACAGACCTCGGCCTCGGTAAGGCCGACGCTGCTCAGGTTCTCGCCGAACGCGCCGGCCGTCTCCAGCAACGCATGCGCGCCGAGGTCGGCCTGCCAGGCGGCGTAGTGATCGCGCGGATAGTGATGGATCGCCTTGTCCGGCCCGCCATGCACACGCAGGTCGCCCTGCTCGTCACCGTGCAGCCCGTCCGGACCGACGCGCACCCTATCGTCCACCGCCCGCTTGTCGATGGCGCTGCGGCTACCGGGCCGGGTGAAGTCGCGTGCGATACCGATCGCCACGCTGTCGATGGTGATCGCAAGCGCAGGCACCTGCACGCCAGCGGTCTGCGTGCTCACGCGCCCTGCCCGGGCAACTCGGCCAGCGCCTCGCGCAACACCTCACCCAGGACCTGGATGCCGGCATCGATCCTGTCGCCGGGCACGGTGACGAACGACAGCCGCAAGGTATTGACCTGCGGCAAGGTGGCGTAGAACGGCGCGCCCGGCACGAACGCGACATTGCGCGCGATCGCACGCGCCAGCAGCGCGGTGCCGTCCAGCCCGGGCGGCAGGCTCACCCACAGGAACATGCCGCCTTCGGGGCGATTCCATTGCACCTGGGGCGGGAAATGCCGATCCAGGGCCTCCAGCATCAGGCTGCATTGGCGCGCATACAGCGCGCGGATCTGCGGGATATGCGTGTCCAGGAAATCGTCCTGCAGCGTCTGGTGGACCACGCGCTGGGTGAACGACGGCGTATGCAGATCGGCCGCCTGCTTGGCCTGGATCAGCTTGCCCAGCACCGCCTCGGGCGCAACCACATAGCCCAGCCGCAAGCCGGGCGCGAGCACCTTGGAGAACGAGCCCATGTAGATCACGCCCTCCGGATTGAGCGACAACAGGCTCGGCAGCGGCCGGCCGCTGTAATACAGCTCGCCATACGGATCGTCTTCGACGATCGGCACGCCCGCTGCTGCTGCGCGCTCCACCAGGGCCTGGCGCCGCGCCAGCGGCAACCGGCGACCGGTGGGGTTCTGGAAATTCGGCAGGCAGTACAGAAAGCGCGCATCGGCCAGCAATGCAGGGTCCAACGCGTCCACCACCACCCCGTCCTCGTCCGAGGGCATGCCGACGAAGCTAGGCTGGAACAGCGAAAACGCCTGCAACGCACCCAGGTAGCTCGGCGTTTCCACCAGCACCTTGCTGCCCTCATCGATGAAGACCTTGCCGAGCAGGTCCAGCCCCTGCTGCGAGCCGGTGGTGATCAACACCTGGCTGGGCCGGACGCTGGCGCCGTCGCGGCTCAGGCGTGCGGCCACCCAGTCGCGCAGCGGCGCATAGCCTTCGGTGGGGCCGTATTGCAGTGCGGCCTGCGGCGCATCGCGCAGCACCTGATCGCTGGCCGCGCGCATGCGCTCCACCGGAAAGGTGGCCGGCGACGGCAGCCCGCCGGCGAAGGAAATCACCTCCGGCCGCTCGGTCACCTTGAGGATTTCGCGAATCGCCGAACTGGTCAGCGCCTGCGCACGCCGGGAGATCTGGAAGGAGGTCATCATGGCCCAAGCATAGCGAAGGCGTATGGCCGGCGCGCTGTGCACTGCAGCGTCGGATGCGCACCTCGGCCAATGACGGGGGTAGTGCCGCACCGACCATCACCACGCGTAGCGACCTGCTTTCCTGCATTGCGCTGGCGCTACCGACATTGCCGTGCAGTACGGTCGACATACTCGCGTTGGCGTCTGCCAGCAAGGCGATCGCCGCGCGTGCATCGCCATGCACGGAATGTCACCTGTTTCTGCCGACGCAGGCTGCGTGCGCAGGTCGGCTGGGCAGCGAGCCAGATCGGCGCGTGCCGATGACCGACATCGCGTCGGCGCATCGATGGCACCGCCTTGGCAATGCGGCAGCGATAGTGCCGGCGGCGCCTACTCGTACGCCGGGCCGACCCAGGCCGTGCCTTCGCTGCGTTCGATCAAGGTCTTCCAGCGCTTGCGGATCAGCTTGTCGCGCGAGCGGAAGGTCATGCGCACCCCCGGCAAGCCGAGCGTGGCACGTGTCTCGACCAAGGCCGAGGCTTCATCGGCGGCGATCTCGATCCTGGTGATCGACTGCTTGTAGTCGATCACCTCTTCCGGGTTGGCCACATGACGCATCTGACGCAGCACCTGCGCCCACTCGCCATTGGATTTGCAGTACTGCTCGCGTGTGGTGGTCTGCCGCTGCTGATGCGAATCCATGCGGTACAGCACCACCATTTCGAACGCCGGCGCGGTCATCGCACACAGCGCTTCGCCGTCCTGACCACGCATTGCCTTGTCGTGCGCGGCGTAGAAATCGCGCACCTGCGCTTCGTCCAGCGCGTTGCCGCCATAGTTGTAAACACCGGCGACCGCCGCCAGGACCGCCAACAACACCAACAACCGCATCTGCGTCCCCTGCACCACCGCGTCCTGCGGCCGCGCAAGTGTAAGGGGTGCAGTGCGTCAGTGACGACGGGGCGGCGTCGGCCCGCAGCTGTCGCAGCCACCACAGGCCGCGGCGTTCTGCGCGGCCGGCGGTGCGACGCGGCGGCCCAGCGCCCGCATCCATGCAGGCCGCCCATCGCGCAACAGGCCGATCGCCACTGCGCCACGCAGGCGCCGCAGCGTGCCGGGAAATTGCTTCTTCATCACTACCCATAGGCTGAGCAACACCGCCAGGGCGATGACCACGTATTGTAAGGTGAGCGACAGATCCACCTCAGCCGGCTCCCAGCAGCACGGCCAGCTGGTAGGTCACCAGCGAGGCCAGGTAGGCCAGCGCGAACAGGTACACCGCGCTGATGGTCATCTGCTTCCACGAGTTGGTTTCGCGCTTGATCGTGGCCAGCGTGGAAATGCACATCGGTGCATAGATGTACCAGACCAGCAGCGACAGCGCGGTGGCCAGCGACCAGCCATCGCTGATCAGCGGCGACAGGGCCTGCGCGGCGGCATCGTCGTCGGCAGCCGACAGCGCGTACACCGTCGCCAGCGAGGCAACCGCCACTTCGCGCGCGGCCAGGCCGGGGATCAGTGCGATGCAGATCTGCCAGTTGAAGCCCAGCGGTGCGAAGAAGATCGCCATCGCATGGCCGATACGCCCGGCGAAGCTGTAATCGATCGCCGGCAAGGTGGCGTCGGCCGGCGCGGCCGGAAACGACAGCAGGAACCACAGCAGGATGGTCAGGGCCAGAATGATGCCACCGACGCGCTTGAGGAAGATCATCGCACGCTCCCACAGCCCCAGCGCCAGGTCCGGCAGATGCGGCAGGCGGTAGGACGGCAGCTCCAGCATCAGCGGATGCTCGCTCTTGTCGCGGCGCCACTTCTTCATCGTCCACGACACCAGCAGTGCGCTGACGATGGCCGCGGCATACAGCGCGAACAGGATCAGGCCTTGCTGGTTGAAGATGCCCCACACGGTTTTTTGCGGAATGAAGGCGCCGATCAGCAGCGCATACACCGGCAACCGCGCCGAACACGTCATCAAGGGCGCGACCATGATGGTGGCGAGCCGGTCGCGCGGGTCCTGGATGCTGCGGGTGGACATGATGCCGGGCACCGCGCAGGCAAAGCTCGACAGCAGCGGGATGAACGAGCGCCCGGACAAACCGGCCGCCGACATCATGCGATCGAGCAGGAAGGCCGCGCGCGGCAGGTAACCGGACTCCTCCAGCGCCAGGATGAAGGCGAACAGGATCAGGATCTGCGGCAGGAACTTAATCACCCCGCCCAAACCGGTGATGATGCCGTCCTTGAGCAGGCTGTTGAGCGGGCCCTCCGGCAGCGTGGTGCCCACCCACTCGCCCAGCATCGCGGTGCCGGCATCGATCAGGTCCATCACTGGGTTGGCCCAGGCGTACACCGCCTGGAAGATCAGGAACATCACCACCGCCAGCGTGACCAGGCCCCAGACCGGATGCAGCAGCCAGCGGTCCAGCGCATCGTCCACCCGCGAGGTGCGCGTGGGCATGGTCACTGCCGCCCCCAGGATCTGCCGCACCTGGGCGTGGTAGTTGCCGTCGGCCGGTGGCGTGGCCGACGGCGCGGCCAGGCTGGCCGCCTGCGTATCGAGCCGCTCGACCAGGGCCTTGGCACCGCCGCGGCGCACCGCCACCGTTTCCACCACCGGCACTCCGAGCGCCTGTTCCAGCGCCGGCAGGTCGATGACGATGCCGCGCCGCTGCGCGGCGTCGACCATGTTCAGCGCCACGATCATCGGCCGGCCCAGCTCGCGCAGCTCCAGCGCAAAGCGCAGATGCAGGCGCAGGTTGGTGGCATCCATCACGCACACCAGCACGTCCGGCGCAGGCTCACCGGGATAGAAGCCGCGGCACAGGTCGCGGGTGATCGCTTCATCCAGGCTGGCCGGCTGCAGGCTGTAGGCGCCCGGCAGATCCAGCACCGCGAAGTCGCGCCCGGACGGCGCGCGGAAATGCCCTTCCTTGCGTTCGACGGTGACGCCGGTGTAATTGGCGACCTTCTGCCGGCTGCCGGTCAGCTGGTTGAACAGTGCGGTCTTGCCGCTGTTGGGGTTGCCGACCAGCGCCAGACGCATGGGGACGGTTGCGGTGCTCATGCCTGCGCTCCATCGACGCGCACCTGCACGCGGGCGGCCTCGCTGCGCCGCAGGGCGAACCGCGTGTAACCGACCTGCACCAGCAAGGGTTCGCGCCCGACCGGACCGGTCGCCAGTACCGTGACTTCCTCGCCAGCGACAAAGCCCAGTTCGCGCAGCCGCCTGGCGATCGTGTCGTTGGGCAGACGCTCCTCCACGGATTCCACGATGGCGGCGCGATGCAAAGGCATGTCGGACAACGTCACAAAGACGGCCTGATTGTTAGGAATGGTTCTCAATTCTAGCATCGACGCACCGCGTCATGGCTCGGCCGACCCGTGCCACTATCATGGTTCGCATCCCATTCATGGACGTTGACGCAATGCAGGACACCGGCTTGATCGTGGAGGACCAGGGAGCGGTCCGTACGTTACGTCTGCACCGCCCGGCGGTGCATAACGCCTTTGATGCGACCTTGATCAGCACGCTTACCGACGCCTTGCAGCAGGCCGGCCAGGCAGCGCAGATCCGGGTGGTGGTGATCACCGGGGCCGGCGCCGCGTTCTCTGCGGGCGCCGACCTGAACTGGATGCGCGGCATGGCCGGCGCCAGCGAGGCCGACAACGCGGCCGATGCGCTCGCCCTGGCGCGCCTGATGCGCACGCTGGACGAACTGCCCAAGCCGACCATCGCACGCGTCAACGGCGCGGCGTTCGGCGGGGGCGTGGGCCTGGTGGCGTGCTGCGATATCGCCATCGGCTGCACCGAGGCGCGCTTCGGCCTGACCGAGAGCAAGCTCGGTCTGCTGCCGGCGGTCATTTCGCCCTACGTGATCGCGGCGATCGGCGCGCGCCAGGCGCGGCGCTGGTTCGCCACTGCCGAGATCTTCGACGCGGCCACCGCGCAGTTGCTGGGCCTGCTGCATCAACTGGTCACCGCCGACCAACTGGATATCGCGGTGGAGCGCCAGGTCCGCCTGTTGCTGGCGGCCGCGCCACTGGCGGCCGCCAGCGCCAAGGCATTGGTGCGCGCGGCGCTGCCGCCGACCGACCGCGACGCCATCGACGCCACCAACGCCGCGTGGATCGCACGCCTGCGCGTTTCCCCGGAAGGCCAGGAAGGCCTGGGTGCCTTCCTCGACAAGCGCAGCCCGGCCTGGTTGCCGGAGGGTGCGGCATGAACGACTTCGTGCGCATTGTCGAAGTCGGCCCGCGCGATGGCCTGCAGAACGAAGCCACACCGATCGCCACCGCCGACAAGATCGCGCTGATCGACCGACTCTCCGCGACCGGGCTGCGCAGCATCGAGGCGACCAGCTTCGTCAGCCCACGCTGGGTGCCGCAACTGGCCGACGCGGCCGAGGTGTTCGCCGGCATCACCCAGGCGCCGGGCATCGCCTATCCGGTGCTGGTGCCCAACCTGCAGGGCTATGCGCGCGCACGCGCCGCCGGTGCTCGGGAAGTGGCGGTGTTCACCGCGGCGTCGGAGGCCTTCAATCGCACCAATACCAACGCCGGCATCGACGAATCGATCGAACGCTTTCGCCCGATCCTGGAACAGGCGGCCCTCGACGGCGTGCGCGTGCGCGGTTACGTCTCCACCGTACTGGGCTGCCCGTACCAGGGCGAGGTGCCGGTGGCCGACGTGGTCGATGTCGCGCAACGGCTGTACACGCTGGGCTGCTACGAGATTTCGCTGGGCGACACCATCGGCGTGGGCACACCGGGCAAGGCACGCCAGATGCTGGCCGCCGTGGCGCAGGCGGTGCCGATGCCGGCATTGGCGGTGCACTTCCACGACACCTATGGCCAGGCGCTGGCCAATATCGCTGCCTGCCTGGAGCAAGGCGTGCGCGTGGTCGATGCGGCGGTGTCCGGGGCCGGCGGCTGCCCCTACGCCAAGGGCGCCAGCGGCAATGTCGCCAGCGAAGACGTGGTGTACCTGCTGCACGGGCTGGGCATGCCGACCGGCATCGACCTGCCTGCCCTCGCCGACACCGGCCGCTGGCTGGCGCAGTTGCTCGGCCGCCAGACCGGCAGCAAGGTCGGCAAGGCCCTGGCGGCCGCCGACTGAGGCGCCAGTCCGGCATGCCACCGTCGCCGCGCCCGCTCCATTCCAGGATCAGTCGCGCTAACGCTTCGGCTAGAATCGCCGGCTGCGTCGCCACCCGTTCGCCGGCCGGCATCACCGGCCTCCAGGATCTCCGAGGAACCACCGCATGCAGCCTTCTTCTGTTCTTGCCATCGTCACCGGCGGCGTTTCCGGCCTGGGCCTGGCCGTGGCGCAGCGCATCGTGGCCGATGGCGGCAAGGTCGCGCTGTTCGACGTCAACGCCGACAAGGCCGACGCGGCGCTGGCGCTGCTCGGTGCGGGCAACGCACTGTACGTCGCCACCGATGTCACCGACGAGGCGCAGGTTGCCGCCAACGTGGCGCAGGCCGCGCAGGCGCTGGGCGGGCTCAACCTGGTGGTGAATTGCGCCGGCATCCTGGGCTCGGGCCGGGTGCTCGGCAAGGAAGCGCCGATGCCGCTGGCGACCTTCCGCACCACCGTGCTGGTCAACCTGGTCGGCAGCTTCAACGTGGCCAAGGCCGCGGCCGACGTGATGCAACACAACCATGCCGGCGACGACGGCGAGCGCGGCGTGATCATCAACACCGCCTCGGTGGCCGCCTACGAAGGCCAGATCGGCCAGGCCGCCTATGCCGCCAGCAAGGGCGGCGTGGTCGGCATGACCTTGCCGATGGCACGCGAACTGGCGCGCTTCGGCATCCGCGTGATGACGATCGCTCCGGGCGTGTTCTGGACCCCGATGGTGGACGGCATGCCCGAGGCGGTGCAGCAATCGCTGGCCGCGGCGATCCCGTTCCCCTCGCGCCTGGGCCAACCCGACGAATACGCCGACACCGTCGCCTTCATCCTGCGCAATCGCTATCTCAATGGCGAGGTAATTCGCCTGGACGGCGGCGTGCGCCTGGCACCCAAGTAGCGGGAATCGGGAGTTGGGAATGGGGAATCGTAACGACGCCCTGCTCTCAGTGTCCCGGCCCCCGGCTTTTTCGATTCCCCATTCCCAACTCCCGATTCCCATGAAAGCCAACGACATCAAGAAAGGCAACGTCGTCGAATACAACGGCGGCATTTACCAGATCCGCGACATCGAGCGCAGCTCGCCGCAGGGCCGCGGCGGCAATGTGCGCTTCCGCTTCATCATGTACAGCGTGCCGGGCGGTGTGAAAACCGACGCCAGCTTCGACGCCGACGACAACCTGCCGGAAGTGGAACTGCTGCGTCGCCTGTCCACGTTCTCGTACAAGGATGGCGAGGCGTTCGTATTCATGGACGACGAAGACTTCACGCCGTACACGCTGGATGCGGAGGTGATCGGCACCGACGCCGGCTACATCACCGACGGGTTGACCGGCATCTACGTGCAGGTGATCGACGACCAGCCGGTGGCCGTGCAACTGCCGCAGACGGTGACGCTGGAAGTGATCGAAACCCCGCCCGAACTCAAGGGCGGCACCGCCACCAAGCGGCCCAAGCCGGCCAAGCTCAACACCGGCCTGGAAATCATGGTGCCCGAGTACATCACCAACGGTGAGCGCGTGCTGGTCAACACCACCACCGGCGAATTCGCGGGCCGCGCCGACTGATGCGCACGCCGGTCGTGATCCTTGCGCTGGGGCTGTTGGCTGCCTGCACGGAGCAACCGGCTCCGGCTACGGCGCCGACGTCCGCAGCCACGCCCGCGCCGGTGGCCTGCACCGACGCCAAGGTGGACGAGGAGTGGCTGCAACATCCGCCCGGCCTGTGCGGCATGCCGGAGGATGTGCGCACGCTGGTGGAGGACTACGACACCTGCGAGCACTTCGCGGGCGAGGAGCCGTACGACGCCGATCGTCGCCACGAAATCGACGTGGCGATCGCGCAGTTCTGCACGCCGGCACCGGCGCGGCTTGCAAGGCTGATGCAGCAGTACCGCAACAACGCGCAGGTCAGCGACTGGCTGCGCAGGTATTCGGTGCAGGCGGATCTGCAACCGACTGGCTGAGCTGCGCCGGCTGGTGTGACAGGTGCCAGCTGGTGCATGCGTCGTCCCTGGCCGGAGCACTGGAAACTGGGACTTGCAGCTGCACACCACAGCGCATCCCTTCCCCCATCGGGAGAAGGTGGCGCAAAGCGCCGGATGAGGGGACGGGCGAAGCCTCATGCAGTTGGACCTCTACGGGAGCTTCGCCCCGTCCCCTCGCCCCAATCTCCGCTCCGCGCGCCAGTGGCGTGCACGCCGCGCCTTCTCGCCCCGCAGGGAGAGGGGCCGGTACCGCCCTCCCCCGCGTGGTCCGAACCGCTATTGCGCCTGCGGAAGTATCCCCATCCCTGACCGCACTTCGTCGGCAGCCGCATCACCCCGCGCTAGCCCGCGCAGGCGCGCGCGCAGACGTTGCACATTCGCCTCGCCCTGCTCCAATCCAGTGCGGACCTCGGCCGGCAGTTGCTGCCGCCCCAGTGCCTGCAGCTGTTTCCAGCCGTCGACTAGTACGCCGGCTTCCTGCGCCACGCGCGCGCTCAGGTCCAGCTGCTCGTCTGCTTGCGGCAGTCCGTAGCCGGCGCTGCCCAACAGCGTGGCCGGGTGACTGAGCTGGGCCTGCCGCGCAAATAGTGATTGCAGTTGACCCTGCACCGAGTCACGCCCGGCTGCGCCGGGTGTCAGCAGGCGCTTGAGCGCATCGCGTACCAGCAACTCCTGGCGGCGCAACGCGGCCTGTTCCAGCAACAACGCTGCAGCCGTCTCGCGCAGACCGCCGCGCTCGAACCATTGCGCACGTGCGTCCGGCCGCGCGTCCAGCCATTGCTCCACGCTGGTCTGCGGCAGCGGCAGGCCGCGCCGGATCACCTCGAACATGGCCTGGTAATGCGCCGCCGCCGACTCGAAGTAATAGCCCTGGCGAGTCGCCTGCGCACGGTCGTCCAGCACCTGCAGGTCGGCGATGCCAGCACGGTGCAGCCGCTGGCGCACGCCGCGCGGGGTGATCGACGACAGCCCGGCCGCGGCCAGCCGCGGCACGCCGTCGTGCAGGAGCTTGAAGGTCTCCACCGCGCAATTGTTGCCGATGAAGTAGTAGCGCCCGTCGTAACTCCAGTGCACCTGCGCGGCGCGTGCGAGCAGCGCGGCGATCTCCTCGGGCGTGAGCTTCAGCGGCACCGACGACAGGGCACGCAGCTCCACCTTGGTGTATTCGTCGACCACCTGATTCAAGGGCAATACGAACAGCCGCGAAGGATACGCGCCGGTCAGCCCGCGCCAGCTGGAAATCTGCACATCGCCGACGAAGGCGCGGAACGACAGCACGCGGTGATACTGCAGATCCAGACGGCAATCGGGGCCGGGCGCACGACCAGGGGCGCAGATCACCAGACGCAGCATGCTGTGGCCCCAGCGGCTCATCGGCTGCGCATTGCCCTCGGCCAGCAGGTAATCCACCGAATACACCCGCGATGGATCCAGTGCCAGCAATGACATTGCGCCGGCATCGTTGTCGGCCTGCAGATACGGCAGCGCCGCCTCGCAGCGCGTTGCATCGGGCATGGCGCCAACCTGCTCGGCAAACCAGGCCGCCAGCGCCGGACGCCGGCAGTGGTAATCGGCATCGAGCACGTAGTGTTCGAGATTCACCGCGACGAATTCGGCCGGGCTGCGGCGTTCGTAATCGTCGGGGCTGCGATCGCTGAACCGGTTTGCGCCACGCCCGATCCGCCAGGGACGCACCTGCCAGCCAGCCAGGTCGCGCAGGCGCGGGGAATGCGACAGGCCACCATGCGCACCGCGGTCCAGCACGTGCGCCAGTTCGTGCACCACCGCCGCCATCGCCGCGCGCGTGGCCGGTGCACCGGAGTCGGCCTGCGCAGCTGTCGCCTGCGCGCTCCAGGCATCCAGCAGCGCACGATCGAGCAGGATGCGCCGGCCGATCGCGCGGCCATGCACGTGTGCCGGCAAATCCGTACGCCACTGCAGCTGGATCGGTGCGTCGATACGCTGCATCCAGGCCGGCGGCAGGCGCTGCGCAACCTGCTGCACCAAGGCATGCGAAGCCTCGATCTGCGCCGCCGACAGGCCCTGCGGATCGACATCGACGCGTGGCTCGGCGTGCGCCGCCGGTGCGATCACTGCGGCCAGCCACAGCCACCAGCACCGGCGTGGAGAACTCACTGGGCCAGGATGGACTGCGCCAGTTCCAGGTCGCTGGACAGCCGCGCCGCATCGCTACGACTACGCAGCCGCAGCAGCGCCGCTTCCAGACGCACGCCGCGGATCGCGCCATTGCTGGCGACAAAGCCGGCCGCATCTTCGCGTGCGTCGGCCACCACCTTGTCGTCGCCGGAACTGCTGCCGGAGGAATTGGACGAACCGGCCGACGATGCGCCGGCCGAGGTCCCGGCCAGGCTGGAGGCAACGGCTGCCAGCGGCAGCAGCGTCAGGGCGCAAAACACGAGGGAGCGCATCATTGGCGTATCGATTCCATGTGAAGGTGGTGAAAGACTAACCGGCACGTGCAGCGGCAGGCGCGTCGTCGATCTCGAACAGCTTGCCGGGATTCAGCAAAAGATGAGGATCGAACACATGCTTGATCCCGCGCATCAAGGCGATCTCCTCGGCCGAGCGCGTGCTCCACAGGTAGGCCTTCTTGACCAGGCCGATGCCGTGTTCGGCAGAGATGCTGCCGCCAAAACGCTGCAAGGCCTGCGCCAGCAACTTGGTCACCTGGTCGCAGGCCGCGACGAAATCGGCCTGGCTGGTGCCATCGGGCTTGAGCACGTTGATATGCAGGTTGCCATCGCCGATATGGCCGAACCACACCACATCGAAATGCGGATACGCATCGTGCAGCAGCGCCTGGGTTTCGGCCAGGAATGCCGGCATCACCGAGATGCGCACCGACACGTCGTTCTTGTAGGGCGTGTAGCGCGCCAGCGCCTCGGTGATGCCTTCGCGCAGTCGCCACAGTTGCGCGGCCTGCGCATCGCTCTGGCTGATCACCCCGTCGCTGACCCAGCCCTGCTCCATGCAGGTCTCGAATGCCGCCATCGCCGCGGCTTCCTGCGCCGCGTCGCCGGCGGCGAACTCGGTGACCACGTAGTACGGATGCACCTGCGCAAACGGCGCCTGCGCGCCGTGCGCCAGCACGTGCTCCAGTGCGCGGTCGGTGAAGAATTCGAATGCCTCCAGCCGCAGCTGCGCGCGGAACGCGGCGAACACCTGCATCAGCACCTCGAACGAAGGCAGCGCCAGCAGCATCACGTTGCTGGGCGGCGGCGGGTCGGTCAATCGCAGCGTCGCTTCGACCACCACACCGAGCGTGCCTTCGGAGCCGATCAGCAGATGGCGGAAATCGTAGCCGCTGGAGTTCTTCACCAGCGCGTTGTTGAGTTCGAGCAGCTCGCCGGCACCGGTGACCACCTTCAGGCCGGCCACCCATTCGCGGGTGTTGCCGTAGCGGATCACGCGGATACCGCCGGCGTTGGTGGCGATATTGCCGCCGATCGAGCACGAGCCACGTGCGGCAAAGTCCACCGGATACACCAGCCCGTGCTCGCGCGCGGCGTTGTGCACCGCCTCCAGCGGCATGCCGGCCTGGACGGTGAGCGTGCGATCCACCGCGTTGAACTCCAGCGGCTTGTTCAGGCGCTCCAGGCTCAGCACCAGCTCACCGTTGGCGGCCACCGCGCCGCCGGACAGGCCGGTGCGCCCGCCCGAAGGCACTACCGCCACCGCATGCGCATTTGCCCAGCGCAGCACCGCCTGCACCTCGTCCACCGAGCTGGGCAAGGCGATCGCGAGCGGGTTGGGCGTCCAGCGCCGCGTCCAGTCGCGGCCGTAGTGTTCCAGGTCGGCCGGCTCGGTCTTCAAACGCAACGCGGGCACGGCCTGTTGCAACGAAAGGATGCGGGGATCGGTCATGGCACACGGCGCTGCGGTAGGAACCGCACAGCGTGCCAGTGCACGCCAGCCTCGTCCAGCTGCATGGCCTGCGGCCGAGGCGGTGTTGGATTCAGCTGAAACCGTTGCACCGCAAGGACTTTGCCTACGCAAACACTGCGTTGCGACCGCCCCATCGCGCAGCCCATCTGGCATAGTTGCCGACCCGATTGCTGCATTGCGCTCCCCCATGTCGCCGAAGAGAACCTCGTTTCCCAAGCAGGACATCCGCGTCCTGTTGCTGGAAGGCATCAGCCAGACTGCCGTGGATGTGTTCCGCGCCGCCGGTTATTCGCAGATCGAGCTGCACGCCAAATCATTGCCGGAAGACGAGTTGATCGCCCGCATCGCCGAGGCGCATATCGTCGGCATCCGCTCGCGCACGCAGCTGAGCGCGCAGGTGCTGGCACATGCCAAGCGGTTGATCGCGGTGGGCTGCTTCTGCATCGGCACCAACCAGGTCGATCTGGACGCGGCCGAACTGGCCGGCATCCCGGTGTTCAACGCGCCCTACTCCAACACCCGCAGCGTGGCCGAGCTGGTCATCGCCGAGGCGATCCTGCTGTTGCGCGGCATCCCGCAGAAGAACGCCCAATGCCATCGCGGCGGCTGGTCCAAGTCGGCCGCCGGCAGCCACGAAACGCGCGGCAAGGTGCTGGGCATCGTCGGTTACGGGCATATCGGCACCCAGGTCGGCGTGCTGGCCGAGTCGCTGGGCATGCAGGTGATCTTCCACGACATCGAAACCAAGCTGTCGCTGGGCAACGCGCGCGCGGCGATCGACCTGGACGACCTGCTGGCACGCGCGGACGTGGTGACCCTGCATGTGCCGGAGACGCCGTCGACCAAGGACATGATCGGCGCGGCGGAAATCGCGCGCATGAAACACGGCGCGCACTTGATCAACGCCTCGCGTGGCACGGTAATCGACATCGATGCACTGGACGCGGCGCTGAGCTCCGGCCAGATCGGCGGCGCGGCGGTGGACGTGTTCCCGATCGAGCCCAAGGGCAATGGCGACGCGTTCGAATCCCCGTTGACCGCACACGACAACGTGATCCTGACCCCGCACGTGGGCGGCAGCACGCTGGAAGCGCAGGACAATATCGGTGTCGAAGTGGCCGCCAAGCTGGTGCGCTACAGCGACAACGGCAGCACCCTGTCGGCAGTGAACTTCCCCGAGGTCACCCTGCCCGAGCATCCCGACAGCCTGCGCCTGCTGCACATCCACCGCAACGTGCCGGGCGTGCTGTCCAAGATCAACGAACTGTTCTCGCGCCACAACGTCAACATCGACGGCCAGTTCCTGCGCACCGATGCCAAGGTGGGCTACGTGGTGATCGACGTCAGCGCCAGCGAGGCGCAGGCCACCGCGCTGAAGGAAGGCCTGGCGTTGATCGAGGGGACCTTGCGGACGCGGATCTTGTATTGAGCTGTTGATGCACGCGCGGCCCTCATCCGCGGCCCTCATCCGGCGCTTTGCGCCACCTTCTCCCGCAAGCGGGAGAAGCAAGTGCAGGTCACCCTTCTCCCGGGAGCTCCCTTCTCCCGGGTGCTCCCCCCCGGGTGCTCCCTTCCTTCTCTCGCGTGCTCCCTTGTCCCGCTCGCGTCCCTCGCGTGCGCTCCCCTCTTCCGCGCGCCCTCTTCTCCCGCCAGCTACCTTCTCCCGCTCGCGCCCCTCCCGCTCGCGCCCTTCTCGCGCGTGCTCCTTTCTTCCGCGCGCCCTTGTCTTCCCGCTGGCGCCCTTCCCTCGCGTACTTCTTTCTCCAGCGCGCTCCCTTCTCCCGCTTGCGGGAGAAGGTGCCCGCAGGGCGGATGAGGGCACACGCCCTCAATCCCCCTCACACGCCTCGCGCCACCCACTTCTCGGCCATGCGCCGCATCGACGGATCCAGCTGCGGATCGGCAAGCAGCTCGGCGATCGGCCGCCACGCCAGGGCCAGTGACTCCTCGCTGACCTCGAACGCCTCGTCCGCTCCAGCCACCACCACATAGCGCGCGTCGTAATGCCAGTGCCCGGCCACCTCGCCGCGTGCGGGAATCCAGTGGCGGTCCAGGTCGAAGATGGCCGCATCCACCAGGCGCAAGCCGCTCAATCCGGATTCCTCCTGCGCCTCGCGCAGGGCCACCTGCCCCAGGTCGCGGTCGCCGTCGGCGTGCCCGCCCAGCTGCAGCCAGCGCTGCAGCTTGCGGTGGTGGGTCAGCAACGTGCGCGTGCCATCGGCGCTGACCACCCAGGCCGAGCCGGTGAAATGACCTTCGACACGCTCGCGCAGGAACGGGTTGGTGGCATCGTCCAGCAGCTGTGCGAACTGCTCGGCCAGCCCGGCTTCGTCGGGCCAGCGTGCGCGGTAGTCGGCCAATCGCTGTTGCAGGGTTGCATCCACCATCTGTCGTTCTCGGTCGCCCGTCGCGGGCCAGGTGGCCATTATCGCCATTCATGCTGCGTACGTGCTTGTCGTGAGCGTGTAGCTTTGGCAAGGTAGGCCGCTTGCCTGTCCGTTGGGGACGCGGCGCACACCTTCGCCCGGGCGCCAGCGCCTTAGCCTTGCCACTTAGGGATGTACCGAATGCTGAAGTCTCTGTTGAGGGTCAAACCGATCGAGCCCGCTGGACATGTGGACGGGGGCGAACCGGTCGAAGGCAGCCTGCAAGGCGAAGCCACCCTGCAACGCACCCTCACCGCCAAGCACCTGATCATGCTCGGCATCGGCGCGGTGATCGGCGCCGGCATCTTCGTGCTGACCGGCCAGGCCGCTGCCAACCATGCCGGCCCGGCGGTGATGCTGTCCTTCGTGTTTGCGGGCATCGCCTGCGCGTTCGCCGGCCTGTGCTACGCAGAGTTCGCGGCGATGATGCCGGTCTCCGGCAGCGCCTACTCGTATTCATACGCCACCCTCGGCGAAGGCATCGCCTGGTTCATCGGCTGGTGCCTGGTGCTGGAATACCTGTTCGCCGGCTCCAGCGTGGCGGTCGGCTGGTCGGCCTACCTGATCAGTTTCCTGACCGGCACGCTCGGATTGCCGTTCCCGGCGGAGCTGGCCGGTGCACCACTGGCCTGGGACGGCCACAACTTTGTCAGCTCCGGCAACCTCATCAACCTGCCGGCCGTGCTGATCGTGGCTGCGGTGAGCATGCTGTGCTACGTGGGCGTCACCCAGTCGGCGTTCGCCAATGCCATCGTGGTGGCGATCAAGGTGGTGGTGATCTGCCTGTTCGTCGGCTTCGGCATCGCCTACATCGATCCGGCCAACTGGCACCCTTTCATTCCGGAAAACACCGGGCCGGGCCAGTTCGGCTGGGACGGCGTGTTCCGCGCGGCGTCCATCGTGTTCTTCTCCTACATCGGCTTCGACGCGGTCTCCACCTCTGCCGGCGAGACCAAGGATCCGCAGAAGAACATGCCGATCGGCATTCTGGTGTCGCTGGCGGTCTGCACCGTCATCTACATCATCGTCTGCGCGGTGCTGACCGGCCTGCTGCCCTACACCCAGCTCGGCACCGCCAAGCCGGTGGCCACGGCGCTGGAAGCGCACCCGCAGCTGACCTGGCTCAAGACCGCAGTGGAGATCGGTGCGATCGCCGGCCTGTCCTCGGTGGTGCTGGTGATGTTGATGGCGCAGCCGCGCATCTTCTACACCATGGCCAAGGACGGGTTGATGCCCAGACTGTTCGGCAAGGTGCACCCGAAGTTCCACACGCCCTACGTCGGAACGATCTTCGTCGGCGTGGTCGCGGCGCTGCTGGCCGGGCTGATCCCGCTCAGCGTGCTGGGCGAACTGGTGTCGATGGGCACCCTGCTCGCCTTCGCCACCGTGTGCGCCGGGGTCATGGTGCTGCGTTTCACCAAGCCGGATCTGCCACGGCCGTTCCGGGTGCCGCTGGCGATGCTGATCTGCCCGCTCGGCGCGCTGGCCTGCCTGTTCCTGTTCTTCCAGGCCTTCCAGGAACACTGGAAGGTGTTCGTGGGCTGGACCGTGATCGGCCTGGTCATCTATTTCGGGTATGGCATTCGCCATAGCCGGCTGGCCCGCAGGGTTTGACTGCAAGTCCCTCGCAAGAGCCCGCACATCTCGCACACGCCCGCACCTCCATGTGCAGGGATTCAACAGGAACCGCTGCATGTTCAAGCAACTCTGGGCCACCAAACACCCGCACGCCAGCCATGAGGCGGCCGACGGGCTGGGCCTGCAACGTGCACTCGGGCCCTGGGGGCTGACTGCCCTGGGCATTGGCGCGGTGATCGGCGGCGGCATCTTCGTCATCACCGGCCAGGCCGCGGCCGACCATGCCGGCCCGGCGATCATGCTGTCGTTCGTGCTGGCCGCGGTGTGCTGCGCGTTCTGCGCGATGGCCTACGCCGAATTTGCCGCGATGGTGCCGGTGTCCGGTAGTGCCTACACCTATACCTACGCCACCTTCGGCGAACTGGCGGCCTGGTTCATCGGCTGGATGCTGGTGCTGGAATACGGCGTCTCCGCCTCGGCGGTGGCGGTCAGCTGGACCGGCTACTTCCTCAGCCTGCTGGAACATTTCAACATCCACCTGCCGGCCGCCCTGGTCAGCGCGCCGCTGGACGGCAAGCTGCAGCGCACCGGCGCGATCGCCAACCTGCCTGCGGCCGGTATCGTGCTGCTGCTGACCTGGCTGTGCTACGTGGGCATCCGCAAGTCGTCGGCAATGAACATGGCGATGGTGATCCTCAAGACCGGCTTGATCCTGCTGGTGATCGCAGTGGGCTGGAAATACGTCGATACCGCCAACTGGCACCCGTTCATCCCGGCCAACGAAGGCCCGGGCAAGTACGGCATGGAAGGCGTGCTGCGCGGCGCGGCAATGGTGTTCTTCGCCTACATCGGCTTCGAGGCGGTGTCGGTGGCGGCGCAGGAATCGCACCGCCCGCAACGCGATCTGCCGATCGGCATGATCCTGTCGCTGGTCATCTGCACCGTGCTCTACATCGCCATGGCGGCGGTGATGACCGGCCTGGTGCCCTACACCCTGCTCGGCACCGACGAGCCGGTGGTGACCGCGGTAGCGGCACATCCGCAACTAGCCTGGCTGCGCGTGGTGGTGGAAGTGGGTGCACTGATCGGGCTGTCGTCGGTTGTGCTGGTGATGATCATCGGCCAGCCGCGCATCTTCATGATCATCGCGCGCGACGGCCTGCTGCCGTCGATCTTCACCCGCATCCATCCCAAGTACCGCACCCCGCACGTCAACACCGTGATCACCGGCGTAGGCATCGCCCTGCTGGCGGCGGTGTTCCCATTGGACGTGCTGGGCGAGCTGACCTCGATGGGGACGCTGATCGCCTTCGCAGCGGTATGCGCCGGCGTGCTGATCCTGCGCCGTACCCACCCGGAACTGCCGCGCCCATTCCGCATGCCGGTGGCCTGGCTGATCTGCAGCGCCGGCGTATTGAGCTGCCTGGCGCTGCTGTCGGCGATGACCCTGCACAACTGGATGTTGATGGGGGTGTGGACGCTGGTCGGGCTGGTGGTCTATTTCGGCTACGGCTACCGCCACAGCCGTCTGCGCGACGGTCGCTGAGCACGCGCGCACGCCAGCAGCCACTGACGAACGACCGCCCGCCGGTGTATGGCAGAGAGGGCGACAGGTCTTCGGCTGCTGGGCGGCTGATCTGTGACCTAGTTGCAGGACCCTGATCCGCTGATCTGCAACTTGGCTGCAGGGCCCTGATCTGCTGATCTGCAACTTGGCTGCAGGGCCCTGGTCTGCTGATCTGCAACTTGGCTGCAGGGCCCTGGTCTGCTGATCTGCAACTTGGCTGCAGGGCCCTGGTCTGCTGATCTGCAACTTGGCTGCAGGGCCCTGGTCTGCTGATCTGCAACTTGGCTGCAGGGCCCTGGTCTGCTGATCTGCAACTTGGCTGCAGGGCCCTGGTCTGCTGATCTGCAACTTGGCTGCAGGGCCCTGGTCTGCTGATCTGCAACTTGGCTGCAGGGCCCTGGTCTGCTGATCTGCAACTTGGCTGCAGGGCCCTGGTCTGCTGATCTGCAACTTGGCTGCAGGGTCCTTGCCCGCCCACCGTCGCGGGACACGCCGCAAGTACGTCCCTGTAGGCTCTTACGCGGCATCCATGCCGCGTAAGGTCCCGCGACGGTGGGCGGGCAAGGACCTGTCGAAATGGTCGGTGTGTGTGTTTGCAAGCAGTGCATGACGTGCTCTGGTTGGATCACGGGGGCGTCCGCAAGCCGAGCGGAAGACCAGACTACAAACGTCTAGCCTGCCCACCGCAAGCCGAGCAACATGTTTTCAAGAAAACAGCCGACCAACTGTCTGGTGCGGTGCCCTCACCGGTTGCGGGACCGTGTGGCGGCATGGATGCCGCCACCGAGCCCCCAGGGACGGGTTCACGGCGTGTCCCGCAAGCGGTGAGGGCACCGCGCCCTCGACCGACTAAAGCGTTTCACCTGGCTCTCTGACTGCCTCCGACAAGAGGCGGCTAACAAAAACCATTGCGTTCACCGCCTGACGCGCGCTCTTTGTCTCCTGTCAGCCATTCGCGACCCGGGCGTGGCAGCAACAAACCCTGCTGCGCTGCACCTGACCGTAATCCGGCGGGGCAGTAGAATAGGACCATGAATGCGACCACTGCCCCCTTGCCCTATAGCGCCGCGCGTCTGCACGAGCTGGCGCAACTGCTGATCCGCAACATCCGCGAGCTGGCCCAGGCCGGCTGGACGCCGGCCACCAGCAGCAATTTCTCCCATCGCCTGGACGAACAGCACGCCGCGATCACCGTGTCCGGCCGCGACAAGGGCCGCCTGGTCGAGGAAGACATCATGGTGGTGGACTTCGATGGCCTAGCCGTCGGCCGGCCGTTGCGCCCGTCCGCGGAGACGCTGCTGCATACCCAGCTGTATCGCCGCTTCCCGGAGATCGGCTGCGTGCTGCATACCCATTCGCCGGTGCAGACCATCGCCTCGCGGCTGTATGCCGGCGCCGGCGTGATCCGGCTGGAAGGCTATGAGCTATTGAAAGCCTTCGAGGGCAACACCACCCATGAAACGGCAGTGGACGTGCCGGTGTTCGCCAATACCCAGGACATGCAGGTGCTGGCCGCGCAAGTGGAGGCCTTGCTGGACAAACAGAGCCTGTGGGGGTATCTCATCGAAGGACACGGTCTGTATGCCTGGGGCCGCAACATGGCCGAGGCACGCCGTCACCTGGAGGCCTTCGAATTCCTGCTGCATTGCGAACTCCAGCTGCTGAAGCTGCGCGGCCCGCGCTGAGTCCTAGCCACCTCCCCTTCCCTTGTGAGCCAGATCGCCATGAGCCGACTGCGTATCTTCGCCGACACCAATCCCAGCATTCCGGAATTCGACAGCCGCGACGGCGATGCCATCGCCGCCGAGCTGACCAAGATCGGCGTGACCTTCGAGCGCTGGCATGCCAGCCA
Source organism: Xanthomonas sp. CPBF 426 (assembly GCF_903989465.1). Lineage (NCBI taxonomy): Bacteria > Pseudomonadati > Pseudomonadota > Gammaproteobacteria > Lysobacterales > Lysobacteraceae > Xanthomonas > Xanthomonas sp. CPBF 426. The sequence goes on along the minus strand of NZ_LR861805.1, from coordinate 2,190,178 downwards.
GCCGGTCGAGCCCGGCGCCACGCCCGAGCAGGTCATGGATGCCTACCGCGTCGACATCGACCGCATCAGTGCCGAGCGCGGCTTCAAGACCGTGGACGTGGTCAGCATCGCGCCGGACAACCCCAAGCGCGAGGAGATGCGCGCCAAATTCCTCGACGAGCACTTCCACAAGGAAGACGAGGTGCGTTTCTTCGTGGCCGGCTCGGGCCTGTTCACGCTGCACGTGGACGACAAGGTCTACGAGATCGAATGCGTGAAGGACGACCTGATCGCCGTGCCCGACAGCACCCTGCACTGGTTCGACATGGGGCCGGAGCCGCACTTCGTGGCGATCCGCTTCTTCACCGAGCCTGATGGCTGGGTCGGCCATTTCACCGGCACCGAAATCGCCCAACAATTCCCCCGCTACGCCCCCGAGAAACCTCACAAGGCCAGCTGACGATGACACGACCGCAAGCGATCCTCACCGATATCGAAGGTACGACCAGCAGCATCTCGTTCGTCAAGGACGTGTTGTTTCCGTATGCGCGCCGCGCCATGCCGGCCTACGTGCGCGAGCACGGTGGCCACCCACAGGTGCGGCACTGGCTCAACCAGGTGGCCGACGAGATCGGCGAGGATGTGCCGGACGAGGTGCTGGTCAGCACCCTGCAGACCTGGATCGACGAGGATCGCAAGCACACCGCACTCAAGGCGCTGCAGGGCATGATCTGGGGCGATGGCTACAAGACCGCCGACTTCACCGCGCATATCTATGCCGATGCGGCAATCCAGCTGCAGGCCTGGCATGCGGCCGGCATTCCGCTGTACGTGTATTCGTCCGGCTCGGTGCCGGCGCAGAAGCTGTTCTTCGCGCACAGCGATGCCGGCGACCTGAGCGGGCTGATCAGCGACTGGTTCGATACCGAGGTCGGCCCCAAGCGCGAGAGTGCCAGCTACCGCCGCATCGCCGAACGCATCGGCGTGCCGCCGGGCGAGATCCTGTTCCTGTCGGATGTGATCGAAGAGCTGGACGCCGCCAAGCGTGCCGGCATGCGCACTGCGCTGCTGGACCGTCTGGAGGATTACCCCACGCCACGCGCGGCCGACGAGATCGGCAGCCACCAGCGCGTGGAGAGTTTTACCGAGCTGGCGCTGTAAGCACGCTCGACAAGCCGGCTGCGCTCACCAATGGGTCAGCGCAGCCGCTGTCTGGTGCTTCGCGCGCTGCGGATAGGTGACGGTTCAAGTGCACCATCTGCGCCTGCCTGACGGCACGCTCGCGCCGCCTTTTGCCGGCTCGGGTCAGCCGGCCCCGCCGATGCGGATTGGCGAGGCCCGGCATGGAAGGCCAGCTGCACGGGACGTATTCTGCAAGATGTGCCTGAAGCACAGCGATGGACGTTGTGCAGCGTCACCGCCTGCGTTGCAATCACGGCGCCCAGGCGCTCCACCCGTCTCTACCAGACTTCGGCGTTTTTCCATGTCGCTGCATTCCACCTTCGGACCGAGCGCCTTGCTGCGGCGACTCTCATTGTTGATCGTCATCGTGGCCTTGATGGCCGGCTGCCATCCCGATGCCGGTGCCGCATTGCCGAACCAGGCGGCAGCAAGCAAGGACGAGGTCGATCCGGTCGACCACGCTGCGCTCGCGCAGGCCTTGAACGCGCTGCAGCCGCAGCGCCCCGGCGTGACCGACCTGTATGTGGTCGGCTTCGCCGGCGATGCCAGCGACGATGTATTCCGCAACGAAACGCTCTACCTCAAGCAGCTGTTCGAACGGCGCTTCGATGCGCGCGGCCGCGTGGTCACGTTGGTCAACAACCCGGACAATCTGGGCGAGCAGCCTTACGCGCCATTGGCGACCTACGACAACCTGTACGACACGCTTGCGGCGGTCGGCAAGCGCATGGATCGCAAGGAAGACGCGCTGCTGCTGTTCGTCACCACCCATGGCACCGAAGACCACACGCTGTACGTGCAGGTGGACCAGAACGAGGAGGATTTCATCAGCCCGCAGGATCTGCGCCAGGCGCTGGACGATGCCGGGATCGGCAATCGCATCATCGTGCTGTCGGCCTGCTACTCGGGCGGCTTCATTCCGGCGCTGCGTTCACCAGACACGCTGGTCCTCACTGCTGCGCGCGCAGACCGGCCTTCGTTCGGCTGCGGCAACACCTCCAATGCGACCTACTTCGGCCAGGCCTGGTTGATCGATGCGATGAACCGCAGCGACGACCCGTTGGCGGCGTTCGCCAGCGCCAAAACGGCGATCACTGCGCGCGAGAAACAGGACGGCGAATTGCCGTCGTTGCCGCAGCAGTCGCTCGGCAGGCGCATCGCGCCGGTGCTGGCACGCTGGCGTGCAGGCCTGCATGCAGGCCCGGAGGTGGCCTATCCGTATCCGCCGCTGGATGCTGTGCCGGATGACGGGCAAGACCGCGCTCCAGAAAGCGATTCCGATACGCAGCCACTGCACAGCCCGACGAACGCCAAAACGCCGGCCGCTCCCACCCGCCCGCGCAGCCCGCTGCCCGTGCCGCCGACACCGGCACCGACACCCTGATCACTGTCACGCACTGAGACTAATTCTCATTTCGTCAGCGCTTGCGCGGCCTCGCTACACTCGCCCGGCCAGCCAGCGCACGCCAGCCAGCATCGATCCCCGCCAGCGCGCCATCGCCTGCCAGCCCGGATCCCAGAACGCCTCCCTCGTGGAGGCGTTTGTGTTTCTGCCCCCCAGGATTCAGCCGCGCATCCATCCACAACGCTCCCGTAGGAGCGCATTCATGCGCGAAGGGCTCTCCACACACACCCGCACCCCGCACAGCCCCTCAAGGATCGGCGCGCTGCAGGCGATATACCGTGCGTGCGCTGTACTGCCCGGTCGGCAGCGACGCGCGCACGTCCACGGTGTGTTCGCCCAGCTCCAGCGTGGTCGGCAATGCGCCACGCCACAGGTGCGTGGATGGCGTGGCCTCGGGCGAGCGGTCGTAGCCGCGCAACTGCTCGGCCGCATCGTCGCGCACGTTCTCGGCCAGCAGGCGCGGATCGGCACGCTCCACCCGCTTCATCGGCTGCCATGCGCCATTGTCGATGCGCATCTCGACGAGGGTGTCGTCCCGGCCCATGAACACATTGGCGTAGATCCCCCAGGCCGCATACGCGCCCTGGCGCAGCACCTTGGGCGCGTGCAGCAGCAGTTGCGCATCATCGACCGAACGCGCGACGTGATAGGCCAGCGTGTAGTCGCCGCCGGGCGCCACCTGCAGCACCGCGTAACCGTTCGGCGTGCCATCGCTCATCGTCGCGTCGGGAATGCCGGCGGCATCCTTGGCACCGGACCAGAACGCACCGCAGGCAGCGCCGACATTGTATTCGTGCAGCGGGCGGGCGCCCTGCCAACCTTCGTCGGCGCCGTGATCGACCTGTCGCTGGGTATGGCTGTGTGCGCTGAGCACCAGCACATGCGGGAAATCCTTCAACAGGGCGAACAGGCGGCGGCGATCGGCATGCCGGAAGGTCTCCTGCCCCGGCGCTGCGTCGAACAACGGAATATGCATGCCCAGCACCAGCAGCCGCTCGCGCGGCAGCTGCGCCAGATAGGCCTGCAGGAACGCGAACTGGTCCTCGCGCAGGCCGCCGACATAGGCCGGTTTGCCGCCTGGCGTATAGATCACATCGTCCAGGAACACGAAGCTGGCGTTGGCCTCTTCCACCGCGTAGGTGTCCGGGCCGTAGACGGCACGCCAGCTGTCCAGCGACTGCGCATCGTCGCCCGCGTCGAAGTTGAGATCGTGATTGCCCGGCACATGGAACCACGGCACGCCCAGCTGGGTGGTGACCTTGTTCAGGGCCGGGTACAGGCTCAGATCGTCGCTGACGATATCGCCCAGCGTGGTGCCCAGCCGGGCCGGGGTCTTGCCGACGATCGGCGCGACGATATCGCGCTGGTAGTACCCCACGTCGGTCAGGCTGGCGGTCTGGCTGTCGGCGAACACCAGCATCTGGAGCCCATCCTTGCCGGCGCTGGCGCGCGGGGTCAGCGCGAAATCCCAGTGCCGGGTGTTGCGCCCGGTGGCGGCGATGCCAGGGTACTTGCGCCTGGCCGATCCCGTGGGTGCGTAGTGACGCCAGAAACCCGGCAGTCCGTCCGCGCTTGGCACAAAGCTGCGGTCGCCCGGCTTGATCACGAACACCGTCTGCCCGTCACGTACCGGCAGGCGGTAGCGGCCTTGCGCGTCGGTGCGCACCAGCTGCGCGCCGTTGGAGACGCTCACGTCGCTGATGCCCGGCTCGTCGGCGCTGCGTCCGGCACGCCCGTCGCGCTCTTCGTAGACGATGCCATCGACCACGGCATCGCGTGCGTACGCGCCCCCCGCGAGCAAACCCAGGGCCAACAGAGCGAAGCGAAGCTGCATGCGTTTTCCCGCGGAAAGACCAGCGGAAATTGTACCTGCCACGGCCGAGCGCACATCACGCCCCCCCCTCATCGTAGGAGCGCACCCGGGCGCGACGGGCGTTATCGGTAACGCTCCGTCGCGCCCGGGTGCGCTCCTACGGGGTGATGCTATTGGTGGCGCGACTCCAGCAGTGCCACCGCATCGCCCAGGCCCAGGCCGCGCGCGCGCAACAGCACGATCAGGTGATACAGCAGGTCGGCCGACTCGCCGAGCAACTCGGCATCGCCCTGCACCACGCCGGCCAGCGCGGTTTCCACGCCCTCCTCGCCCACCTTCTGCGCGATGCGGCGGATGCCTTGCTCGAACAGCTTGGTGGTGTAGCTGCCGTGCGGGCGCTCCTGCTCGCGCGTGGCGATCAAGGCATCCAGGCTGCCGAGGAACTGGCCGGGCGCGGTGGGGAAACAGCTGGTGCGGCCAAGATGGCAGGTCGGCCCATGCGGGCGCGCCTGCACCAGCAGCGTGTCGGCATCGCAATCGGTCTGGATCGACACCACCTTCAACACGTTGCCCGAGCTCTCGCCCTTGGTCCACAGGCGCTGCTTGCTGCGGCTGAAGAAGGTGACTTCGCCGCGCTGCTGCGTGACCGCCAGCGCTTCGGCGTTCATGTAGCCCAGCATCAGCACGCGCAGGTTGTCGGCGTCCTGCACGACCACCGGCAACAAGCCATCGCCCTTGCTCCAGTCCAGCGCGGCGAGCGCGTCGCCCGCTGCCGTCTCGTTACTGCCCATCACGTACCTCGATCTGTTGCGCGCGCAGGAATTGCTTGAGTTCCGGGATAGGAATCGCGCCACTGTGAAACACGCTTGCCGCCAGTGCGCCATCGACATCGGCCTGGTCGAACACGTCGGCAAAATGCTGCATGTCGCCGGCACCGCCGGAGGCAATCAACGGCACGTGGCAGAGCGCGCGTACCTGGCGCAGCTGCGCGATGTCGTAGCCGCGCCGCACCCCATCGTTGTCCATGCAGTTGAGCACGATCTCGCCGGCGCCCAGACGCTGCGCTTCGGCGACCCACTCCAGCGTGCGCATCGGCAGGGCCTGGGTCTTGCTCGGATCGCCGGTGTAGCGGCGCACGCGCCACTGCCCATCGTCCTCGCGGATCGAGTCAATGCCGACCACCACGCATTGCACGCCGAAGGCGTCTGCGAGCTCGGAGATCAGCTGCGGCCTGCCGAGCGCCGGCGAGTTGATCGAAATCTTGTCGGCACCGGCATGCAGCACCGCGCGCGCGGTGTCCACATCGCCGATGCCGCCAGCCACGCAGAACGGGATATCGATCAGCCGCGCCACCCGCTCGACCCAGGTGTAATCGACCGAGCGCCCTTCCGGGCTGGCACCGATGTCGTAGAACACCAGCTCGTCGGCACCTTGCGCGCGGTAGCGCAGCGCCAGTTCGACGATATCGCCCATATCGATGTGGTCGCGGAACTTGACGCCCTTGACTACGCGTCCGTCGCGCACGTCCAGGCAGGGAATGATGCGGCGGCTCAGCATGCCAGTGCCTCCTTCAACGCCAGATGCCCTTCCAGCAAGGCCTTGCCGAGCACGATGCCGGCGCAGCCGGCAGCCTTGGCGGCAGCGACATCGTCCAGGTTGCGCGCGCCGCCGGACACCTGCACCTGCAACTGCGGCGCCAGCGCGCGCAAGTGCGCGTACAGGTCCATGTTCGGGCCAGACAACATGCCGTCGCGCGCGATGTCGGTGCACAGCAGATGCTGCAGGCCGGCCTGCGCGTAACGCACGGCCAGCTGATCCAGCGTGGCCTCGGCCGCTTCGGTCCAGCCATGCACCGGCAACTGCCACACACCGTCAGCGTCCTGGCGCGTGTCCAGCGCGATGGTCAGCCGGTCGGCGCCGAATTCCTGCAGCCAGGCGATGACGGTATCGGCCTGGCGCACCGCCAACGAGCCGATCACCACGCGCGCGGCGCCGGCATCGAGGATGCGCGCCACATCCTCGCGTGAGCGCACGCCACCGCCGGTCTGCACCTGCAAGCCGGTGGCACGCGCGATCTCGCCGAGCGTGCTGGCCAGCGTATAACCGCCGGCCTTTGCCGCATCCAGATCGACCAGATGCATCCACTGCGCGCCGGCATCGGCAAACGCCTGCGCGCGTGGCAGCACATCGTCGCCGTACTGCGTCTCGCGTGCGTAGTCGCCTTGCAGCAGGCGCACCACGCGACCGTTGCGGATATCCAGCGCCGGGTAAACGGTGAAACTCATGGGAAGCTCATCTCAAGAAAATTGCGCAGGATGCGTGCACCGGTCTCGGCCGAACGCTCGGGGTGGAACTGCGCGCCGCAGCGCAGGCCGTGCTGCACCACTGCGGTGAACAGACCGCCATGGTCGCAGGCGGCCACGGTGTCGGCCGTCATCGGCGCGGCATACCCATGCACGAAATAGGCACTGGCGCGCTCCGGCAAACCGGCCAGCAACGCGGAGTCGCGCATCGGCACCAGCTGATTCCAACCCATATGCGGCACGCGTATGCCGAGTGCGGGCGTCATGTGCCGCACGATGCCCGGCAGCACGCCCAGGCAATCGACATCGCCTTCTTCGGAATGTTCGAACAGCAACTGCATCCCCAGGCAGATGCCGATCAACGGCACCTGCAACTGCCGCAACGGCTCGACCAGGCCCTGTGCGCGCAGGCGCGACATCGCCTCGGGCGCGGCGCCGACGCCAGGCAGGATCACCCGCTGCGCGCCCTGCAACCCTGCTGCATCGCGTACCAGGCGCGCTTCCACGCCCAGCCGTTCCAATGCGTAGCGCACCGAGCCCAGGTTGGCGCCGCCGGCATCGATCAACGCGACATCGGTCATAGCGCACCCTTGGTGGTGGGCAACGCAGTGCCTTCGCGACGGATCGCCTGACGCAGCGCACGCGCCAGGGCCTTGAAGCAGGCCTCGACCTTGTGGTGGTCGTTCTCGCCACGCACGCTCAGGTGCAGGTTCAATCCGGAGGCATCGCAGATCGAGCGGAAAAAATGCGGGACCAGTTCGGTCGGCATGTCGCCCACGCGCTCACGCTTGAACTCGCCTTCGAACACGAAGTACGGCCGGCCGCTGAAGTCCAGCGCGGCGCTGGCGATGGTCTCGTCCATCGGCAACGTGAAGCCATGCTGGGTGGTATCGCCGGCCACACGCCACGGGCTGTCGTCGGGGTCGAAGCCGTAACGGCCGATGCCGCGCTTGTCGCCCAGCGCTTCGCGCAAGGCCTGGCCCAGCGCCAGACCGGTGTCTTCGATGGTGTGGTGCTCGTCGATATGCAGATCGCCTTCGGCGCGGATATCCAGCGCAAAGCCTCCGTGCTTGCCGATCTGTTCCAGCATGTGGTCGAAGAACGGCAGGCCGGTGGCGGTCTTCGGTTCGGCCACGCGATCCAGATCCAGTTCGACGCGGATTTTGGTTTCCTTGGTGTTGCGCTGGACCACCGCACGCCGTGGCGCATCGGCCAGCTCGTGCGCAATGCCTGGCCAGTCCCACTCGCCGCCGAATTCGTCGGTGCGCAGCTGGAAACCGCGGATATTGAGGTTCTGCGCGAACTGGATGTCGGTGATGCGGTCGCCCACCATCGCCGAGCGTGCCCAGTCGATCGTGCGGTCCTGCAGGTAAGGCACCATCAGGCCGACACCGGGTTTGCGCGTGGGCGCGTTGTCGGCCGGCCAGCTGCAGTCGATCAACACCTCGCGGAACACGATGCCCTGGCTGGCGAAGATCTGCAGCATCAGGTTGTTCGGGCCATCGAAGGACTCCCGCGGATAGCTCTCGCTGCCCAGGCCATCTTGGTTGCTGACGATGACGAATTGGTAGCCGGCGTCGCGCAACTTCAGCATCGCCGGAATCACGTTGTCGACCAGGCGCAGTTTTTCGTAGGCGTCGATCTGGTAATCGGCCGGCTCGGTGATCAGCGTGCCGTCGCGGTCGACGAAGAGAATCGGGGTCATGCGGCGGCCTCCTGCGTGCGTTGCAGCGCGCTCAGCACGCGCGCGTTCTGTTCGGGCGTGCCCAGGGTGATGCGCAGGGCATCGGACAGCTGCGGTACCGCGCGTTGATCGCGCACCACCACGCCGGCCTCCAGCAGCGCCTGGAATGCGGCTTCTGCATCGTCGAAACGCACCAGCAGAAAGTTGCCCTGCGAGGGATACACCTGACGCACGCCGGCCAGCTGCTCGAGTGCGGTATGCACGCGTGTGCGCTCGCTGTGCACCTCGGCAATGCGCCGGCGCGTGACCTCCAGCGCCGGCGCGGACAAGGCCTGTTCGGCCATTGCCGCGCACGGCGTCGGCACCGGGTATGGCGCCTGGCAGCGCCGCAACAAGGCGATCAACTCGTCGTTGGCGATCAGGCTGCCGATGCGTGCCGCTGCCAGCGCATGCGCCTTGGACAACGTGCGCAACACCGCCAGATTGTCGTAGCGCGCAAGCAGGCTCACTGCCGAGGCTATGTCGGAGAACTCGCCGTAGGCTTCGTCAACCACCACCAGCGCCCTGCCCTGCAATGCCTGCAAGGCGGTTTCGATCTTGTCCAGGGCAATTGCCGAGCCGGCCGGGTTGGACGGCGAGCACAGGAACACCAGCTTGGCCTGCGAGCTCAGCGCTGCTTCGACGATCGCCGGGATATCCGCGTGGAAACCGTCCGGTCCATCCACCAGCGGCACTTCGACCAGGGGTGCGTTCTGCAGGCGCGCGCAGACCGCGTACATGCCGAACACCGGCGGGGTCACCACCACCGCATCGCGCCCGGGCACGCACAGGCCGCGCACCAGCAGATCGATTGCCTCGTCGCTGCCACGGCCGATCAGCAGCTGCTCGGGCGTACAGCCATACAGCCCCGCCAATGCAGCGCGCAGACCCTTGGGCTGCGGGTCCGGGTAGCGCCGCGTGCTGCCGTCGGGATCGGCAGGATTGCCCCAGGCCGACTCGTTGGCGTTGAGCCACACATCGCCCTGCAACGCGCTGGTGCGTGCTGACGAATAGCCGGCGAAGGCACGCAGATCCTCGCGCACCAGTTCCAGAATCGATGGCGTACTCATGCTGCCACTCCCATGCGCAATGCCACTGCATTGGCGTGCGCATCCAGGCCCTCGGCGCGCGCCAGGATCAGCGCGCAAGCGCCGATGCCGTCGATGCCGGCCTTGCTGGCGGCCTGCACGCTGACCATGTTCTGGAAGCTGGCCACGCTTACGCCGCTATAGGCGCGCGCCGCACCGCTGGTCGGCAGCACGTGGTTGGTGCCGCTGCAGTAATCGCCCAGCGCTTCGGGCGTGTAATCGCCGAGAAACACCGAGCCGGCCGCTTCGACCTGGCCCAGCCACGCACGCGGCTCGCGCAGCGCGAGGATCAGGTGCTCCGGTGCATAGCGATTGCTGATCGCAAACGCTTCCTGCAGCGCCTGCACCTTGATCAGGCGCGATTGCGCCAGCGCCTGGCGCGCGATCCCGGCGCGGGAGAGTTGCGCCAGCTGGGCATCAAGTTCCACCTGCACCGCCGCGATCAGCGCATCGCTGTCGGACAACAGCAGCACCTGCGAATCCGGGCCGTGTTCTGCCTGCGAGAGCAGATCGGCGGCAACGAAGGCCGGCTGCGCGCCGGCATCGGCGATCACCAGCACTTCGGACGGGCCGGCCGGCATGTCGATCGCCGCCGCGCCGGACTGCGCCACCTGCTGCTTGGCCTCGGTGACGAAGCTGTTGCCCGGGCCGAACAACTTGTCGCAACCCGGAACCGAATCGGTGCCGTACGCCATTGCCGCAATCGCCTGCGCACCGCCGAGCTTGAACACACGGCGCACGCCGGTCAGTTGCGCGGCGACCAGCACCGCCGGATCGACGCTGCCGTCCTTGCGCGGCGGCGTGCACAGCACCACCTCGCGGCAGCCGGCCAGACGCGCGGGAACCCCGAGCATCAACGCAGTCGACGGCAACGGCGCACTGCCGGCCGGCACGTACAGGCCGACCCGGCCGATCGGCCGCACGATCTTTTCGCAGACCACGCCAGGCGCGGTCTCCACTGCATAGCCTTCGCTCATGCCCGCGCGGTGGAAGGTGTCGATGCGCGCCACCGCGTCCTGCATGGCCTGGCGCAGTTCCGGCGCCACCGCCGCTTCGGCGGCGGCAAATTCGGCCTCGCTCACGGCGAAGCTGTCCAGTGCCACGCCATCGAAACGCGCGGTGATCTCGCGCAGCGCGGCATCGCCACGCGTGCGCACATCGGCAATCAATGCGGCGACCGCCTCGCGCGTCTGCGTGGCCACGGTCTGCACCGGGCGGGTCAATGCCTGGGTCCGCGCAGCGGTGTCCAGTTGCGACCAATCGAGAATATTCATGCCAGCGAGCGCTCCACCGTCAACACCATCAGACCTTGCGCACCTGCGCGTTCGAGTTCTTCCAGCCGCTGCCAGGTCACCGCGCCATGGCACATGGTCTGCAGCCGCAGTGCGCCGTTGCCGTCGTCGGGCAGCTGCACCAGCGGCTCGGCATCGGGCAACAGGCGGCGCAGCGCATCCACGGCGTCCTGCTCGGCGCGGAACATCAGCAGCTTGCTGTCGCGCAGCTTGAGCACGCCGTCCATGCGCCGTAGCAGCATCGCCAGCAGCGCGGCGCGTGCGTCGGCCGGCTCGCGCACCGCACCGGCCAGCACCGCTTCGCTTTCCATCACCAGTTCCACCGGCTTGAGCTGGTTGGCGGCCAGGGTGGCGCCGCTGGAGACCAGATCGCAGATCAGATCGGCGGTGCCCAGGCGCGGGGCGATTTCCACCGAGCCGGACAATTCCACCACTGCCGCGTCGATGCCCTGGCGCTCCAGCCAGTCGGCCAGGATCGCCGGGTAGCTGGTGGCGATCCGCTTGCCGGCCAGTTGCGCCACGCCCTGCCAGTCCCACTCTTCCGGCACCGCCAGCATCAGCCGGCACTGGCCGAACCCGACCCCGCGCACCGCGTGATACGCGGCCGGCAGGCCATTGCGGCGGCGCTCGGATGCCTGCTCCTCGAGTTCGTTCTGGCCGACGATGCCCAGGTCGCAGACGCCATCGGCGATCAGGCCGGGGATGTCGTCGTCGCGCACCAGCAGCAGGTCCACCGGCAGCGATTCGCCGTAGCAGAACAGCTTGTCGCGGCTCTGCCGCCAGCTCAGCCCGCAGGCCGCCAGCAGGCTGCGCGCCGGTTCGGCCAGACGGCCGCTCTTCTGGATGGCGATACGCAACCGGTCACGTGCCGGTGCTGCCGTGGAAGCACTCATCTTGTTCTCTCAGTGGGATTCGACAGGGCGCGAGGATTGCTCGCGCAGGGCCTCGGCATAGCCGCCGGCACCATGTTCCAGGGTGCGCGCAACGCGCCCGATGGTGGTCACGCTGACCTGGGTCAGTTCGTGGATTTCGCGATACGGCACGCCCTTGATCAGCAACGGCACCACCCGCCAGCGATCCGACATGGCCTCCAGCTCGGCGGGCGTGCACAGATCGCGCAGGAAGGCCTCGACCGCCCCAGGCTCCTTCAGGCAGGCCAGGGCATCGGCCAGCATCTTGAGGGAGGCGGCGGCATCGGCACTTTCGCGGGGGGCGGGTCGTTGTTTCATTGCGTTAATGTAATAGCGTGTTAGCACATTAACGCAAACGCAGGCCATAGGACAAGCGCCGCGGGCAAAGCGTTCAGGGACGTCCCGGTCGGTGCGGCGAGTCAGAAACGACAAACCCACCGACACCGAGGCGTCGATGGGTTTGTCCGTGCATCGGGATGCACCCGGCGCCGCTGCTGCCGTTACCGACCAGGCGGCGCCTTCTCACCGCTTCCGGCGACGTCAATCGCCGTTGACGCCCCCGGCCACCAGCATCGCCCTGGCCTGCTCCAGTTCCACCAGCAAGGTGCTGGCCAGCTCGTCGCGGGCCACCTCGAACTGCTGCTCGCGCACCAGATCCTTGACCGCCACCACCCCGCGCGCCAACTCGTCGTCCCCGGCCAGCACCACGAAGCGGATGCCTGCGCGCGCGGCGTACTGGAACTGCTTGCCGATCTTCTTCGGCTCCATCTGCACTTCGGTATTGATGCCGCCGATGCGCAGCCGGCGCGCGATATCCAGCGCGTCCTCCAGCCGCGACTCGTCCATCAGCGCCACCATCGCGTGCACGCTGCTCTCGGCGATGCCCTGGATCAGGCCGGCCTCGCGCAGCTGCCAGAACAGGCGGGTCAGGCCGATCGAGATGCCCACGCCGGGCAATTTGGACTTGGTGTAGTGGCTGGCCAGGCTTTCATAGCGGCCGCCCGAGCAGATCGAGCCGATCTGCGGGTGGTCGGTCAGCGTGGTCTCGTAGACGGTGCCGGTGTAGTAGTCCAGCCCACGCGCGATCGAGAAATTCAGGCAGTACGCGCTCTCGGGCACGCCCAAGGCCTTGACCAGTTCCAGCACCTCGCGCAATTCGGCAATGCCCTCGCCCAGCGTGACGCTGGCGCCGACCGAGGCTTCCAGCGCCTGCAACTGCGCCAGCGCATCGGCATGGCCGCTTGAGCGCACCGCCACGAACGCCAGGATCTTGGCCACCTGCTCGGCGGCGATGCCGAAGCCTTCTCCCACCAGCGTGTCGCGCACGTAGTCGGCGCCGCGCTTGTCGATCTTGTCGACCTCGCGCAACACCGCCAGCTGCAGCTCGCCCTCGGCCACGCCCAGGCTTTCGAAGAAGCCGCGCAGCAGCTTGCGGTTGTTCAACTGCACCTTGAACGCGCCGATGCCCAGCTCGGCGAACACCGCGTGGATCACCGCCAGCACCTCGGCGTCGTAGCGGATGCTCAACGCATCCTTGCCGATCACGTCGATGTCGCACTGGTAGAACTCGCGGAAACGCCCGCGCTGGGCACGCTCGCCGCGATAGACGCGCTGCATCTGGTAGCGGCGGAACGGGAAGCTCAGGTCGTGCTCGTGCTCGGCCACGTAGCGTGCCAGCGGCACGGTCAGATCGAAGCGCAGCGCCAGCTCGGGCAAGCCCCCCTCGCCGCCTTCGTCTGCCGCGGCGGCGGCATTGGCCAGCGCACCGGTGGACTGCACGAAATACACCTGGCGCTCGGTCTCGCCACCGGACTTGGTCAGCAACACATCGGACAGCTCGAATACCGGCGTTTCGACCGGCAGGAACCCGAACCGCTCGTAGTTGCGGCGGATGACGTCCAGCATGCGCTGGAACGCGATCTGCTCGCGCGGCAGCAATTCCATGATGCCGGGCGGCGTACGGGGCTTGATCACGAGCGAAACTCCTGCAGGGCAATGTGGCGAACGCGCAATTCTACCGGCTGGGCGGCCGCGCTGACCGCATGGCGTATCATTCACCTGCGTTCCAGCAGTGCGTGACTCATGTACCGGCAGCTTTCAGACCCCAGCACGACCTGCCCGGCGCCCAGCGCGGCCGGGCGCAGCGATGCGCGTGGTTCCGACTGCGCGCTGTGTGCAGTCCGCGGCCGGGCCATCTGCGCGGCGCTGTCGCCGCAGGAAATGGACGCGCTCGACCAGGCCACCAGCGCCCAGTCCTATGCGCCCGGCAGCACCCTGGTGCGCGCCGGCGACATCCGCCAGCACGTCTATACGCTGACTTCCGGCGCGCTGCGCATGGTGCGCACGCTGGCCGACGGCCGCCGTCAGGTCACCGGCTTCGTGCTGCCGGGCGACTATGTCGGCCTGACCGAAACGCCGCAGCACCGCCACGACATCGAAGCCATCATCGACAGCCGGGTCTGCCGCACCCCGATGGCACAGATGCGCCAGTTGCGCGAGCGCTATCCGCAGCTGGAACGCAAGCTGCTGCAGCGCGCCAGCATGGAACTGGCCGCCGCACAGGACACCGGCCTGCTGCTGGCGCGCCTGCAACCCAGCGAACGGCTGGCGCACTTCCTGCTGCGCCTGGCGGCCCGCTCCACCCAGCCCGGCGCCAGCGGCGACACCGTCGCGCTGCCGATGAGCCGTAGCGATATCGCCGACCATCTCGGGCTGACCGTGGAAACGGTCAGCCGCACCTTCACCAAACTCAGGCAACAGCAGTTGATCGCGCTGCCGCAGCTGCACCTGGTGCAGATCCTGGATTACGCGGCGCTGCGCAGCCTCGCCGGCGATACCGTCTGAGACTTAACAGCTGGCAAGCCGGAACGCCTCAGCGCCCGCCCGCATTCGCACTTGCCACCGACGCACCACATCCGCCGCCCAGCAGCCGCGATTGCCGCAGCCAGGCCCGGTCCGGGTAGTAGGCGAACACGAAGGCGCCTTCACGCAAGGTATCGATCAATTGCCTGGCCACCGCCGGACGCACCGCCGGGCAGCCCAGGCTGCGGCCGAGCCGGCCCTGCGTTCGGATCACCGCCTCGCTGACATAGGGCGCGCCGTGGATCACTATTGCGCGGTCGCGCGCATGATCGTTGAACCCGGGCTCCAGGCCCTTGAGCCGCAACGAATAGCCGTTGTGGCCGGTATACGACTCCTGCGCGGTGAATGCGCCCAGGCTGGACTGGAAACTGCCGTCGTCATTGGAGAAATTGGCCGCCAGGTTGTTGCCGGTATTGCGCCCGTGCGCCACCCATTCCTGGAACAGCAGCCGCTGCCGCTCCAGATCGAACACCCATAGCCTGCGCTCGGTCGACGGCCGGCTGTAGTCGATGACGCTGAGCACGCGCTCGGTGCCCACCTGCTGGCGCTGCCGCGCGCATTGCAAGGCTTCGGCCGCCAGCGCCAGTACCTGGCGGTCCAGCGATGGCGCCTGCCGCGCCAATGCATCGACCAGACCGATACGCGGTGCGCCCAGCGTCGGCAACGGCGAGGCAGACATGACATCGGCCGCGCTGGCCGCTCCAGCCGCTGCCCACCCGCATAACGCGGCGGCAACGGCGATCACTCGATAAGACATGCACCAACCCACATCGGACGCGGCGCCACGCTGGGGCCGCACCTGCTAGAAATAGCCCCATGGGCGGCACTTTCCAACCCCAATACCCTGAACACGTTCGGTCAGGCCGCATCCGCAAGCAGGCGCTGCCGGAACGCGGCGTAGTCCGGCGCCAGCGTTTCGGCATGCGCGGGTCGCTGCAGCAGCGCGGCCAGCGCCGGCGGCACGCCCACCTCGCGCCCGATCAGGGGCTCGACCACGCCCTCGAACTTGGCCGGATGCGCGGTGGCCGCCACCGCCCAGTCGCCGGTGCCGCCTTCGGCCCCTTCCGCCCGCAGCTGCTCCAGCACATGCACGGCGGTGGCGGTATGCGGGCAATGCACTTCGCCATAGCGGGCAAAGCGCTGCTGCACGGTCTGGCGGATTGCCGCATCGTCCACCGAAAGCGCACGGAAGGCCTCGCGCAACGCGGCATCGTCGCCGTCGTAGAGCCAGCGCAGCCGTTCGAAGTTGCTTGGCGCGCCCACGTCCATCGCATTGGCCAGCGTCGCCACGCTGGGCTGCGGCGCGTAATCGTCGCCGGCAAAATAATCCGGCACTACATGATTGGCATTGGAGGCCAGCGCGATACGGCCCAGCGGCACGCCGAGCGCACGCGCCAGGATCGCCGCCAACCCGTTGCCCAGGTTGCCGGTGGGCACCACCAGGTTCAGCGCGGCACCTGTGCCGGCATGGTGCTGCAGGGCGGCATGCGCGTAATAGCTCATCTGCGGCAGCAAACGGCCCAGGCTGATGCTGTTGGCCGAACTCAGCGGTAGCTGCGCCTGCAGCGCGGCATCGTTCAAGGCCTGCTTGACCATCGCCTGGCAATCGTCGAACGTGCCGGCCACGCGCAAGGCCTGGATGTTGTCGCCGAAGCAGCC
This sequence comes from Xanthomonas sp. CPBF 426, assembly GCF_903989465.1. Lineage (NCBI taxonomy): Bacteria > Pseudomonadati > Pseudomonadota > Gammaproteobacteria > Lysobacterales > Lysobacteraceae > Xanthomonas > Xanthomonas sp. CPBF 426. The sequence goes on along the minus strand of NZ_LR861805.1, from coordinate 2,173,961 downwards.
CAGCTGATGCGCCTGACGCGGCGACACGCGGCCATCCGGATACAGCACCACCACGCGCAGGCCCGGCTGGCGATGGAAGGCCGCCGCCACCGCAGCGCCGGTGTCGCCGGAAGTGGCGACCAGGATGGTGAGCGGCCGGCCTTCGGCACGCCGCAGGCGAGTCAGGCAGGCGGCAAGAAAGCGCGCACCGAAGTCCTTGAACGCGGCGGTCGGGCCATGGAACAGCTCAAGCGCGTAATCGCCGGGCGTGCCCAGGGCCACCAACGGCGCCGGGAAGTCGAACGCTTCGGCACAGATGGCCGGCAGCTCTGGCGCCAATGCATCGCCGTCGAAGAATGGCTGCAGCAACGTGGCGGCGGTGTCGGCCAGCGTGGCGCCTGCCGTCAGCGTGCGTGCCGGTGGCAGGGCCTGCGGCACGTACAGGCCGCCATCGGGTGCCAGGCCGGCGGCAATCGCCTGGCTCAGGCTTGCGGCGGGTGCGCCGCCACGGGTGGAGAGGAAGTTCATGGTGACGACTCCAGACAAGGCGAAGACGGGGCATGGCCCGCGAATGAAAAGACCGGACACTGCGGCATGGCCGCGTTGCGCCGCAGGGGCGCCCGGCAAGAGCGGCGCGGCGCTATGCTGCGCGCACCTTCCAGTGGAGCCGGCAGATGATCAAGGTCAGCGTGATGTACCCGTACCGCGAAGGCGCCCGCTTCGACCATGCCTACTACCGCGACGCGCATATGCCGCTGGTGAGCGCGCGGATGGGCGCGGCCTGCCTGCGCTACACGGTGGACAAGGGCATCAGCGGCGGCGAGCCGGGCAGCCCGCCGGCCTACATCGGCATGTGCCACATTTTCTGCGACTCGGTGGAGGCCTTCAACGCCGGCTTCGGGCCACATGCACAGGAAATCCTGGGCGACATTCCCAACTACACCGATCTTGCGCCGGTGATGCAGATCAGCGAGGTCGTGGTCGGTTGATGCGTGCCTTGCGCGCTGCATGGCCTGCCTGCCGTGTGCGGGCGATCGATCAACAGCGATAGGCGGGCGACGGCTCATGCGAGCAACCGCGCGGCCGGGCTGGCGATCGGGGATACCCAGTGCTGGCTGTCCAGGCCAACCCCTGCGAAGGCGGCCTTCACCGCTGCGGCGGCAGCGTCGGCGGCCGCGCGCGATGCAAACCAGGCAAACACGCTGGGGCCGGCGCCGGAAATGCTGGCACCCAGGGCATCATGGTCCAGCGCGGACTGCTTGGCAGCGGCAAAGCCGGCGATCAACGGCGCGCGGCGTGGTTCGATCAGCACATCGCGCAGGCCCGCACGCACCAAATCGGCATCACCGGCATGGCAACCGGCCAGCACCAGGGCCAGGTTGGTGCTCTGCGCGACGAACTCGCGCAGCTGATAGTCGCCGGCCAGGGCTTCGCGCGCGCGCCGCGTTTCCAGTACCGCGTCTGGATGCACCAGCAGGCTGTGCCACGCCGCCGGCACGTTGATCGGCACCAGACGCTCCAGCGTGCACAGCACCAGGCCGCCTAGAAACAGCGGCCCCAGGTTGTCGCCATGGCGGCTGCCGCTGGCCACCGCCTCGCCATCGAGGGCGTGCTGATACAGCTGCTCGTTACTCAGCGGCGCATCCAGCAGCGCGTTGGCCGCCACCAGGGCCGCCACGCACGACGCCGCCGAACCGCCCATGCCCGAACTCAGCGCGATGCCTTTGTCGATCTCGATCTCGAAACCGAACGGCAGCGCCAGCGCCGCGCGCAACGACATCAAGGCCGCACCCGCGGTGTTGCGCGCGGCATCCAGCGGCAAGGCCACGGTAGTGCCGCGGATGGCGGCGATGCGCACCAGTGGCGCCTCGATGCGCCGCACGGTGACGGTGTCGCCGACGCCGTCGATCGGATACCCGAGCAGATCGAATCCCACCGCCACATTCGCCACCGAGGCCGGTGCGAAGGCGCGTGCCTGGCCCAGCTCGCGCGCAGCAATCGCCACCTGTTGCATCTGAGTGGCCTGGTCTGCAACCGCCTGGTTCACAAGCGTGCCCCCTCGCCCGCCGCCACCCGCAGCAGATCGGCAAACACGCCGGCGGCGGTGACTTCCGGGCCCGCACCGGGCCCCTGCACCACCAACGGATTCTCGCAGTAGCGACGCGTGGTGAACTGCACCACGTTGTCGGTCAGGCGCAGATTGGCGAACGCGTGATCGGCCGGCAGCTCCACCAGGCCCACGCTGGGCGCGCGATCCGGCGGCAGCTGCGCGACATAGCGCAGCACATTGCCGCGTGCACGTGCATCGGCCAGGCGCTGCGCGAAGGTCGCATCCACCTCATGCAGGCGCGCCATGAAATCGTCCACGCTGGCCTGACGCAGTGCTTCGGGCACCAGGCTTTCGACCTGTACATCCTCCAGGCTGATCTCGCGCCCGGCTTCGCGCGCCAGGATCACCAGCTTGCGCGCCACATCCACGCCGGACAGATCGTCGCGCGGATCCGGTTCGGTATAGCCCATGCCGCGTGCCTGCGTCACCAGTTCGGCGAACGGCACGCTGCCATCGTATTTGTTGAACAGCCAGGCCAGCGTGCCGGAGAAGATGCCTTCGATCGAGGTCACCGTATCGCCGGTATCGACCAGGTCGCGCAGCGTGGTGATCACCGGCAGGCCGGCGCCCACGGTCGCTTCGTAACGGAAGCGCGCGCCGCTGGCATCGGCCGCCGCACGGATCGCCTGATACCGCTGCAACGGACCGGAGCCGGCCTGCTTGTTCGGCGTCACCACGTGGATGCCGGCGGCCAGCCAGTCCGCATAGCGATCGGCCACGTCCGCGCTACCGCTGCAATCGATGATCACCGTATGCGGCAGGTGCGCGGACAACAGATGCGTGGTGAAACGCTTCAGATCGGTCGCGGTGGCTGCGGAGGCGAAGGCATCGCGCCAGTTGCCGACCAGGCCGCGCTCATCGAGCAACATGCGGCCGCGCGAGACCACCGCGCGCAGGCGCAGATCCAGGTTGGCCTTGCCCAGCAACTGCGGTTGCGCGATGCGCAACTGGTCCAGCAGCGCCGCGCCAACATTGCCCGGGCCGATCACACCCACAGAGAAGGTCTGCGGCGACAGCCAGAAGCCGGCATGCGCCGCACGCAAGGCCTTGGTCGCATGCGCCGCATCGATGGCCACCGAGATGTTTCGTTCGGACGAGCCCTGCGCGATCGCCAGGATATTGACCTGCGCACGCCCCAGCGACTCGAACAGCCGCGCCGCCACACCGGGCTGCCCGGCCATGCCATCGCCCACTGCAGCGAGCACGCTGATGCCGGTGGTCAGTTGCACGCGCTGCACCTGGCCGACCGTGAGTTCATGCGCAAAGGCCTGCAGCAAGGCATTGCGTGCGCGCTCGGATTCATGCTGCTTGACCACGCAACAGATCGAATGCTCCGACGAGCCCTGCGAGATCATCACCACCGACACCTGCGCCGTGCGCAACGCCGCGAACACGCGCTCGGCGGTGCCCGGCACGCCGATCAGGCCGGTGCCTTCCAGGTTGAGCACGGCCAGATCCGGGCTCAGCGTCAGCCCCTTGATCGGCCCGCTCACCGCGCTGCTGGCGGTGATGCGCGTGCCCGGGTGTTCGGGCTGGAAGGTATTGCGGATGATGATCGGCAAGCCGCGCTCGATCGCCGGCGACATGGTCTGCGGATGCACCACCTTGGCGCCGAAATAGGCCAGCTCGCAGGCCTCGTCGTAGCTCAGCGTTTCCAGCTGTACCGCCTCGGGCACCACGCGGGGGTCCGCCGACAGCACGCCATCCACATCGGTCCAGATATGCAGCTCATCGGCATCGAACAAGGCCGCGAAGATCGCGCCGGAATAATCGCTGCCGTTGCGCCCCAACGTGGTGATGCGGTCGGCGCGGTCGCGCGCCACAAACCCGGTGACCACCACGCGTGTCTGCGGATGCGCCTGGCGCCAGGTCGCAAGCCGCTGCGCGCTGACCTCCCAATCCACATCCACGCCCAATTCGCCGCGGTTGACCACCAGCACATCGCGTGCATCCAGCACCGCGCAATCCTCGCCAAGCGCGCGGAAATGGTCGCCGAGCAATTGCGCCGAATACACCTCGCCCAGGCCTTGCACACGATCGAGCACTTCGCGCGGCAGCTCGCCGATCACCGCCAGCGCGCCAAGGATCTGCGCCAGATGCTCGAAGCGCTCGTCCAGCCATTCCACCGTCGGCCCGGAATGCTCGCCCAGCAAAGCCACCGCCGCACCACGATGGCGCGCACGCGTTTCATGCCAGCGCTCGCGCCACTCGGGGCGATCTTGCGCCGCCAGTTCGGCCAGTTCGATCAGCGCATCGGTCACGCCTTTCATCGCCGACACCACGGTGACCTGCACGGTCTCCTCGCGTGCCAGCAACAACTGCGCCACATGCCGGTAGCGCTCGGCATCGGCCACCGACGTGCCGCCGAATTTGTGCACGACGGTGCGCGCAGAGGACGCGAGAACAGCAGCGGGTTCGAGTGAAACAGCAAGCGATGACATCGACAGACCTCGTTAGGGAGGCCCCGTCCGCATCAGATGAGGGAGGAAAGCCCCCGCATCCTGATCCGGGTGCGGGGCCGTTGTTTTCGGAAGTTACGCGAAGACGACGGGCCGCACCGGGCGAATGGTGACGGTGGTAATGGTGGTGCTAATGCCGGCCACGCCCGCACCCGGCCGCAGCTGCAGCTGACAGGTAAGCGAGGTGATGGCGAAGGCATCAGGCATGTACGCAAAAGACATCACCGGGGTGAAGGCTGTCAAGCACTGCGCATCAAGCCAGCCTTGCGCAACGCAAGACCCACGCAGAAAGCCTTGCAGGACAAACATTTAAGCGATGCAGCCACAAGCGATTGATTGCTATGGAAACTTTTTGTGCGCCGCGCCGAGCGGCGCTTGCGCAGCATCCTGTCGCGGAGACCTGGTGCCGGACAACACGGATCCGGCTAGTCCAGCGTGGCGGCCACGCCACCTCTCGCGCCTGACGCAGAGGTCCATCAGACGCTTTTGACCCATGCAGGCCCTAGCCAAGCACCTGCGGATTGAGTTGCCACACCGCATGGTTCAACGCCGCCGCAAAACTCACCCACAACAGATATGGCACCAACAGCCACGCGGCAGCACGTTGTCGCCTGGCGAAAGCCGCAATCGTCAGCACCAACGTCAACCAAAGCGCCACGATATCGACAAATGCCCACGCCCCCATGTGCCAGGCAAAGAACAGCCAGCTCCACAACCCGTTCAACCCCAACTGCAACACGAACAGGCTCAGCGCCCCACGGGCACTGCTCCACCCACCGCGCCGCCAGACCAGCCACACCGACACCGCCATCATCCCGTACAACACAGTCCACACCGGCCCGAACACCCATCCCGGCGGTGCCCAATCCGGCCGCAGCAAGCCGGCGTAGAAGCTCGCCGCCTTGATTGACGCCGCCGCCCCTAGTGCCGCAACCAAATAGCACAGCACCAACCAGCCCAGCAGTCCCAGCAATCGCGATTTACCCGTCATTTTCCTGTCCAATCTCACTACGCCTGCTTTCGCAAAAAAAACGCTTGCCGTCGTGCCAACCCCTTCACTTCCGCAGCGCTAGCCAATGCCCAATAAATCAGAGCACGTAAATGATACATCGACGGGAGATTCAGCCCGCCGCATTCCCAGTGATCCACCTGATTTAGCGGCCGCCTGAATTTCCAAGCAGTTCCATTGACCTCGATTCAAGCCCGCCAACTCGCGAAGCCGATTAACTCAGGATAAAGTCAATCGACGGAGCAGCATTCAATAAAAAGCAAGGTTATTATCTATCACGAAACCTGCGCGGGCACTGCAACCAGGGAATATCAGACGCCATGACTGATTATTCCTGCTGGATGAGCTGGGCTGCACATCATGGTGTCGATCATTGTCCGGTCTGTTTTGATGAGCGTCTCCCGCTTGTCTACGGCTCCATCAGTCGACGGTGGACAGTGGCGCCAGTCGTCGACCCACCGGTTAAGTGTGCTGTACGTCACAATTCAAGCGAGCTGATACGATGAAGGTCGCGTCAATTTCTTGACGACGTAGGCTTTACATAGGCATACGCAGTATCGCCGGTCGTCATACGCCCGGATCGCTAATGCACTGCCTCCTCCCCCAGCTCTTGCAACCACGTGCGTCGCGGTTGTCCTGACCGCTCAGGCGCATTCACTCCTCTGCTCAGCCTTGCTTTGATTGCCGCATGTGTGCCCCAGGCGCACAGTGGTGAAGTGCGGCCGAACACGGTGACTGACGCCTCCATCGCCCTCACTCCCATGCGGCAGGCCGAACAGTTACGCGGTCAGCAGCGGTATGCGGATGCCTTGGCCATTTACGAGCGCGTGTTGCGTGCGAACCCACGGGATCGTGGCGCCTACACCATGCGCGCGATCACGCTGAGCGATCTTGGCAGTGCGCAGCTTGCGGCAGAGGCCGTATGGCGGCATCCGGACTGGTTCTCGCAGCAGGAGCGCGAGCGCATCGAAAACGACCGCGTCGCCCGCATGATCGGGTGGGCCAGCGCCGAGCCCATCGATGCCGTGCACCGCTATGCGGAGACCGATCAGGCCCTGGTCAACATCGCCCGCATCGAACGCGAATCACCACCGACGTCGAGGTGGGAAGCCACGCGGCTGCGTGTCGATAGCCTGGCCGCACTCAACCAGCGTCAGCGCCATCGCGACGTGGTGGCCAACTACCAGGCATTGAAAGCAGAAGGCATCGACGTTCCCGCGTATGTGCTGCCGACGGTCGGCGATTCGCTGATGGGCCTGCGCCGCCCGGCCGAGGCCGAGGCCGTGCTGCGGCAAGCCTTGCAGCACACCCCGGACGACTTCAATACACAACTGTTGCTGGGCTACGCCCTGCTGGAGCAGGAACGCTTCGATCTGGCGATGCCACTGTTCGAAACGCTCGCGGCCACGCAGGCACCCTGGCCGCGTCGCAACGGTGCGAACAGCGGCTACGAAAACTGGGATCGCTTCAGCGCAGACATCGCCCTGGCCACCGCGCGCTCGGCCGCCAATGACAATCGCGGCGCGGACCGCCTGCTGCGCGAGCGCGTGGCCATCGGCCCCGACAACGCGGAACTGCAGGCGGCACTGGCCTCGATCGAATTCCGTCGCGGGCACCCCGGCAAAGCGCTGCAGCGTCACGCGGTGGCATTGACGCTGGACCCGCATCAAAAGCAGGCGCGCAGTGGCGTGGTCGAGGCGCAGCGCGATCTGGATCGCCTGGACCTGGCCGATGCGACGTTTGCCCCGTTGCGCAAGGAATATCCGGATGACGCCGGCCTGCAACGGCTTGGTGCTTCGCTGGAACGTCAACGCGGCTGGCAGGTGCATCTGAGCCATGCACGCGGACGCAGCGACAACGACACCTTGACCAACAGCACCTCGCCGCTGGGCAACGACTTCGGTAGTACGTTGCTGGAAGCCGAATCGCCATTTCTCGGCGAAGGCTGGCGTGTGGGTTTGCGTGCACGCGACGACTGGGCCGACTTCCAGGACACGCGTGTGCGCTATCGCAGCTTCTGGCTGGGAACGCACTATCACTACGACCGCCTGGATGTCAGTGCGTACGGCGGACGGGCGCTCGACGACTTCGATCGCGATGGCACCGCCTGGGCACTGGATGCCGGCTGGCGTTTTTCCGATGCCTGGTACGGCAGCGTTGCGTGGCGCACGCGCGATCCGGAAGCCTCATTGCAGGCCCGCCGCTTCGGCATCACCGGCGACAGCATCGGCGCGGCCCTGCGCTGGACACCCAACGACGAAAGCCGTTGGGAACTGCAGGCACGCCAATTGCGTTACAGCGACGGCAATCGGCGCGATCAACTCGATCTTTCGGGCAGCCAACGCCTGTGGGCCAGCCCGCATGTGCTGCTGGATGGCCTGTTCGCCGCTTCGGCCGGACGCGCCGAAGACGAGCGCGCCGTCAATTACTTCAATCCGCGCCGCAGCTCTGCGGTGGCGGCCGGCGTGCGCATCGATCAGATCGGCTGGCGTCGCTACGACTACGCGTTCCGGCAGCGGCTGGAGGTCACGGTCGGGCCGACCTATCAGTCCGGCTTCGGTAGCCAGTGGGTGCCCGGCGCGGCCTACCGGCACCTGTGGTCACTGGGCGACGGCAGTGCGCTGAGCTACGGCGTGAGCTGGTCGCGCCCGGTCTACGACGGCCAGCGCGAACAACAACTTGGATTCGACCTGGATTTCCGATGGGGAGGTACGCCTTGATCCGCCTGCCGCTGCTGCTGGTCGCCTTGTTGCTGATGACGTTCGCGTCGTCGGCGCAGGCGGGCCTGCTGGTGCTCAGCTACCACGATGTTCGCGACGATGTCGCCGCCAAGGGCGATCCCGATCGTTATGCGGTGTCCACCAGCAACTTCGCCGCGCACCTGGACTGGCTGCGCTCGCACGCCTATCACCCGGTGAGCGTGCAGCAGGTGCTGGATGCACGTGCCGGCAAGCGTGCCCTGCCCTCCAGGCCGGTGTTGCTGACCTTCGACGACGGCTTGCGCAGCGTCTACACGCGTGTGTTCCCGTTATTGCAGGCCTACGGCTATCCCGCATTGGTCGCACCCGTCACCAGCTGGGTCGAACTGCCGGCCGGCCAGGTGGTGCCCTACGGCCATCGCGATTTCACCCACGAGGATTTCGTCACCTGGGCGCAGCTGCGCGAGATGCAGGACAGCGGCCTGGTCGAAATCGGCTCGCACAGCGACGATCTGCACAAGGGCATCGCGGGCAACCCGTTCGGCAATCAGACCCCGGCGGCGGTCACCCGGCGCTGGGATGCAGGCAAGGGCTACGAAAGCGAAGCGGAGTATCGCCAGCGCATCCAGACCGATCTGCGCCATAGCCGCGACGCCATCGTGGCGCATCTGGGCACACCACCGCGCGCCATGGTGTGGCCGTATGCCGCCTACAACCGCGCCAGCAACGCCATTGCCGCGCAACTGGGCATGACGCTGAGCTTCGACCTGGAAGGCCGCTCGCACGAAGCCGATATCGGCCAGCAGGGCCGCGACCGCGTGGACGGGCAATCGCTGGCCAGCCTCGGCCGCCTGTTGCTGTTCAACAATCCCGATGTGCGCGACCTGGCCGGCGAACTGCGACGCGATCTGTCGCGCGATGGCCTGCGCGCGATCCAGATCGATCTGGACTACGTCTACGACCCGGACCCGGCGCAGCTGGCACGCAACCTGGACATCCTGGTCCAGCGGGTCAAGGACATCGGCCCCAGCCATGTGTTCCTGCAGGCCTTCGCCGACCCGGACGGCGATGGCGCCGCCGGTGCGTTGTATTTCCCCAACCGCCATCTGCCGATGCGTGCGGACCTGTTCGGGCGTGTGGCCTGGCAGCTGCGTACCCGTGCCGGCGTGCGCGTGTTCGCCTGGCTGCCGGTGCTGGGCTTCCATCTGCCCGATGCACAGCAGCAGGCCGCGCTGCAGATTCGCGGCAAGGACGCCAAGGATGTGCCGCGCCTGGATCCGGGCAATCCGCGCACGCAGCAGCTGGTCGCCGACATCTACGAAGACCTGGCCGCCAACACCTACTTCGAAGGCCTGCTGTTCCATGACGATGCCTACCTGCGCGACGACGAAGTCCCTGCGTACGGCGGTGGCGACCCGACCAGGCGCACGCAGCAGCTGATCGGCTTCACCCAGGAGCTGAAGGCGGCCGCCGAACGCTGGCGACCCAAGCTGGTGACGGTGCGCAACCTGTTCGCGCAGCCAGTGCTGGAGCCGCACAGCGAGGCCTGGTTTGCGCAGCGCCTGGACGCCTTTGCTTCGGCCTACGACTACACCGCGCTGATGGCGATGCCGTACATGGAGCAGGCCAACGATCCGCAGCAGTGGCTGCAGCAGCTGGCACAGCGTGTCGGCCAGCAGCCGCATGGTTTGGAGAACACCATTTTCGAACTGCAGACCGTGGATTGGCGCACCGGCAAGCCATTGCCCGACGGTGTGCTGCTCGCACACAGCAAGTTGCTCCTGGCTGCGGGCGTGCGCCATCTGGCGTACTACCCCGACGACTTCATCGGCGGCCACCCGTCTCTTCCCGAAGCGCGCGAGGCCATGTCGGCTCGGCAATTCCCATATATCGAGCGGTAGCCGATGACGACCAGCATCCTCTTGGGCGCCCTGTTCAACTTCGCGTTTTTCTATCCCATCATCATGGCGTTCTTCTGGATGATCGGAGGCACGTACTACTACCTGCGACGCGAACGCGGCACGCCCGGCCCCTCGTCGCCGCCACCGTTGGCCAGCGAGCCGTTCGTATCGCTGCTGGTGCCCTGCTACAACGAGGCCAAGCATGTCGGCGAGACCATCGCCGCGATGAGTGCGCAGAACTATCCGGATTTCGAGATCATCGCCATCAACGATGGCAGCAGCGACAACACGGCCGAGGCACTCGACGATCTCACCCACCAGCATCCGCGCCTGCGCGTGGTGCACCTGGAACAGAACCACGGCAAGGCCAACGCACTGCGGGTCGGCACGCTGGCATCGCGCTCGGACTACCTGGTGTGCGTGGATGCCGACGCCATCCTGGACCCGAATGCCACGCGCTGGATGGTGGGCCACCTGATCTCCGGCCCGCGCGTCGGCGGTGTCACCGGCAATCCGCGCGTGCGCAACCGCACCACGCTGATGGGCCGCATGCAGGTGGGCGAATTTTCCGCCATCGTGGGCCTGATCAAACGTGCGCAGCGCGTCTACGGGCGCCTGTTCACCGTGTCGGGCGTGATCTGCGCGTTTCGCCGCTCGGCGCTGCACCACGTCGGCTTCTGGTCCGACAACATGGTCACCGAAGACATCGACATCTCCTGGCGTCTGCAGCTGGACGACTGGGATATCCGCTACGAGCCCAACGCGCTGTGCTGGATCCTGATGCCGGAGACCTTCCATGGCCTGTGGATGCAGCGCCTGCGCTGGGCGCGCGGCGGCGTGGAAGTGCTGCTGAGCCATGGCCGCCGCGTGCTGTCCTGGCGCAGCCGACGCATGTGGGGCGTGTTGCTGGAATACGCGCTCAGCCTGGCCTGGGCCTACACCATGCTCTTCATCATCGTGCTGTGGCTGCTTGGCAAGGTCATCCCGCTGCCGCCTGCGCTGTACGTCGACACCATCCTGCCGCGCTGGCACGGCCTGGTGCTGGCGGTGGTGTGCCTGATGCAGTTCGCCACCAGCCTGGTGATCGAACGCCGCTACGAAAAAGGCCTGGCGCGCCAGTTCTTCTGGGTGATCTGGTATCCGGTCGCCTTCTGGATGATCGGCATGCTCACTGCCGTCATCGCCTTCCCCCGCGCCCTGCTCGCACGTCGCAGCAAACGCGCCCGCTGGAAAAGCCCCGACCGAGGAATCCAATGACACCGCCCATCATCAACCTGCCACAACGCCTCGGCCGCTCGCGCCGCCTCGCCTACGGCGCCGCCACCGCCGGCGCCTGGATGGTCTATTTCTATCTATGGGCACCACTGGCGACGCTGATCGCCTGGTTCTTCGGCCTGCGCAGCGCCTACACGGAGCTGTATCTCAAGCACAACGCCCTGGATCCATTCGCGCTGGGCGCCCTGCCGGTGATCGCGCTGATGAGCGCCATCACCACCGTCGGCTGGGCCGAGTACAACCGCATCCGCTTCGCCAAGGCCGACCGGCGCAAGCGCCGCCCCACCGTGCTCGAACCGGAAGTCGATCAACGCCTGGGCGTCCCCGAACAGCTCGGCAGCCTGCTACGCCACAGCCGCATCTCATCGGTGGCGATGGACAAGTTTGCGCGGCCGGTGGGGGTGCGGGTGGTACGGCGCGGGTGAGTGGTTCTTGCAGTTCGTGCAACATCCTGGCGCAAAACCATGATGTTCGCTCCAGGCTCGGCCCGTATCAAAGAAACTGTGCAACGTGCGCACCGGCGGATGCACATTGCGGACAGGAGCCTGGGCACCGTGACGATTTATACGGTGAGAACAACCATGGCAACTCTCCACATCCACGCCATCAAAACAGCGGGCGCAGATCAGCTTCGGGCCGGGATCCTGTACACCACGGAATCGTATTTGACTCCCGAACTTCGCCCAACCTCGACGCCACCAAGGGACTCGGCGATGCGACGGCTTGGCCTATTCACATCCGCTACGGGATAGATGAATCCGGCAGAGCCAAACGCTTCCGCCCCCCAGCCGACAATTGTTCTAACCGCTTCACGCCCGTACCCATGGCCATGTTCGCTTTCCCGGATCCAGATGCCGACTTCCGGCTCAGGCGTACCTGTGCGATGAAGACCGCACAGTCCAGCAAATGCTCGCGTAGCGTCGATCCGTATCACAAAGTTGAAATCCTCCCCCTTTTCATTTTCCTTCAACCACCCTTGCCAGACACCCTTGAAATCCATCCGTGATTGCGGAGGATCAAACGACATGTAGCGCGTCACGGAAGGAGTGATGCATGCAAACACCTCGTCTGCATCAGCTGGCGTAAACGGCCGAAGTCGTAGGCGCGGCGACACCAGTTCGATCTGGCTCCAGTCCACTCGCAGGTGTTCCAACGTCATGCATTGCGATCCTTATCCAAGCAACGTCCCTAGCGTACTGCTGAGGTGCTCCCACGGCGATACCACGGTAAGCACATGCTCAATACACCTCGCGTGATTAAGCGGGCACCCGCCTAAGCCCGAGTCTCTCGTCAGTACATTTCCGGTTGTTATCTCTGGCACTTTTCAAAGCGGACATCACCTCCCGGCAAGTTCTTCACAGGCTGCCAGCCCAGGCTTCGATAAAAGCCACTCGCACGGCTAGCCTCAGCCGTTTCCAGCCAAATCGTCCGATGGCGCTGAAATAAGCAAGCCTCCGCTTTATCCATCAATCTGCGCCCCAATCCGTTCCCCTCGAAGCCGGGTAGAACGAAAGCGGCGAACACACATCCTTCCTCGACATCCACTATAGAAAAACCGACGGGGGCACCATTGACCTCGGCGACCCAAGCGCATGGGGTTTCTAGAATTGCCTTCTGTATGGTTGCGGGGGTAATACCCATTTCCACCAGTTGATCGCGGGAGAAATGATTTTCGTGAACCCTGGTGCGAATATCAAAAATTGCATCGATATCGGCCGGGCCAGCGAGTCTGCTGGTTTTCTCCATGATGCACTGCTTTATATTCAATCCATATGATCCAGATGGTTTTTAGATATCTGGCGTAATCAACGGCGACCTCGTTCGCATGGCAGCAGCTCCGTCATCTCACTCCTCCCGCTGCGTCGCAGCCGTGGCGGTACGTCTTTGAGATCGGCTTACGCATCATGACCGCTTGCGTGCCGGTTGGACCAGCCCATGACCGCCGCTGCCCATTTGCCAGATCATTCCGATCAGGTGGAAACATCTTCGAGGATGAGCCGGCACACATGTGCCTGCCGAAACCAAACCGCTCGAGATGCTAAGTGATTGATTCCTGGTGACCCCGGCCCGATTCGAACGGGCGACCTTCCCCTTAGGAGGGGGACGCTCTATCCAGCTGAGCTACGGGGCCAAGGTGGGCATTGTCGCACGATCGTTGCGATTGCCAAGCCGGTGGGTGGTTGGCGGAGCCTGCTAAAATCGGCGGCTACCCGTGTCGCGGTGGCCCTGGCTGCCGCGCGACCGTCCCGACCTTTGGAGATCCCATGTCCGCTGACCTGCTCAAGGCGCTCGACCTCGCCGCGTCCAATTCCGGTACCTATCTTGGCGAGGCGACCTGGTCGCAGGCGACCGGCGCCGGGGTGCTGCAGCCGCTCAATCCGACCACCAATGCGGTGATCGCCGATGTGCAGGCGACCACGCCGGAGGATTACGAGCTGATCGTCCAGCGTGCGCAGGCCGCCTTCAAGGTCTGGCGGACCACGCCGGCGCCGCGCCGTGGGGAAGCCGTCCGCCTGTGTGGCGAGGCGCTGCGCGCGCACAAGGATGCGCTGGGCTCGCTGGTGGCGCTGGAAATGGGCAAGAGCAAGCCCGAGGGCGATGGCGAGGTGCAGGAGATGATCGACATCGCCGACTTCGCAGTGGGCCAGAGCCGCATGCTCTATGGCTACACCATGCATTCGGAACGTCCCGGCCACCGCATGTATGAGCAGTACCAGCCGCTGGGCCTGGTCGGCATCATCAGTGCGTTCAACTTCCCGGTGGCGGTGTGGGCGTGGAATGCGTTCCTGGCGGCGATCTGCGGCGATATCTGCATCTGGAAGCCGTCCAACAAGACCCCGCTGACCGCGATCGCGACGATGAAGATCTGCAATGCCGCGCTCAAGGACGCCGGCTTCCCGGACATCTTCTTCCTGATCAACGATGCCGGCACCTCCCTGTCCGAGAAGCTGGTCGAGGACGGCCGCGTGCCGCTGATCAGCTTCACCGGGTCGACCCAGATCGGCCGCGTGGTTGCGGAAAAAGTCGCGCGCCGCCTGGGCCGTTGCCTGCTCGAACTGGGCGGCAACAACGCCATCATCCTGGACGAAACCGCCGACCTGAAGCTGGCCATCCCCGGCATCGTGTTCGGCGCGGTGGGCACCGCCGGGCAGCGCTGCACCACCACGCGCCGCCTGATCGTGCATGAATCCATCTACGACAACGTGCTGGCCACGCTGGTCAAGGCGTACAAGCAGCTCGACAGCAAGATCGGCGACCCCACCGACCCGGCCAACCTGATGGGCCCGCTCAACAGCCAGGGCGCGGTGGAGCAGTTCCTGGCCTCGATCGCCAAGGCCAAGGCGGCCGGCGGCACGGTCGAAGTGGGCGGCACCGCGATCGATCGCCCTGGCAACTTCGTGCTGCCGGCGATCGTCACCGGGCTGCAGAACAGCGACGCGGTGGTGCAGCACGAGACCTTCGCGCCGATCCTGTATGTGATGAAGTACAGCACGCTGGACGAGGCGATCGAGCTGCAGAACGGCGTGCCGCAGGGCCTGTCGTCGTCGATCTTCACCCAGAACCTGAAGGCGGCCGAGAAGTTCCTGTCGGCGGCCGGCAGCGACTGCGGCATCGCCAACGTCAACATCGGCACCTCCGGTGCGGAGATCGGCGGTGCGTTCGGTGGCGAGAAGGAGACCGGCGGTGGCCGCGAATCCGGCTCGGATGCGTGGAAGGTCTATATGCGTCGCCAGACCAATACGATCAACTACTCCGACTCGCTGCCGCTGGCACAGGGCATCAAGTTCGATCTCTGATCGACGTGTGCAGGCGCGCCGGGCATCGCGCCGGCGCGCTATCGCATGCGTGCCGGACCATGGCTGCTCCGGTGCGTCCGCGCCCGGCATCCACGCTCCCGGCGGCGTGGCCCCGATGCCGTGGTCACAGCCGTGAGTCGCACCTGCGCATCATCTGTGCGTCCACGATTGCCCTCGCCGCTCAGTCCGATGCCGGGGCGAGCAGACCTCCAGCCCCGCCCGTTCGCGTCAAACCCGACCACGCGATTGCGTTTGGCCGCAGATGGCACGCCATTCGGGCGGCGGCTCTGGGATAATCGGGCCACGCCAGCCGTCGGCTGCCGCCACTTCAGGAGTTCATGATGAACGTCGTCGTTCGACAGACCAGCGCCATGGCCATCGTCAGCCTGGTCTCGGGCATTCTCGGCTGGACGCTGATCCCGTTCCTCGGCAGCCTCTGCGCCATCATCACCGGCCATCTGGCGCGCGGCGAAATCCGCCGCAATCCGCAGGGGCTGGACGGCGACGGGCTGGCCATCGGCGGGCTGATTCTTGGCTGGTTGGCGGTTGCGCTCTGGGTGGCAGGGGTGGCGATCTTCATCCTGTTCTTCGGCGGCCTGGCCTGGCTTGCGGCCGCCAACAGTTGAGCATGGCCGCGCCCTCCTCCGCCCAACGCTTCAACGACCGCGTCGCGGCCTATGTGCGCTACCGGCCAAGCTATCCGCCACAACTGCTGCGCTGGCTGCACGAAGAGCTGGGCGTGACGCCGGCCACCACGGTGGCCGATATCGGTGCCGGCACCGGCATCTCCAGCCGGCTGTTCCTGGAGGCCGGCTATCCCGTCACGGCGGTGGAACCCAACCCGGCCATGCGCGAAGCCGCGCAACAGTGGCTGGCGGAATTCCCCACCTTCCGCGCGGTCGACGGCACCGCCGAGGCCACCGGGCTGGCCGCTGCCAGTGTCGGATTGGTGTCCGCAGCACAGGCCTTCCACTGGTTCGACGTTCGGGCGGTGCGCGCCGAATGGGCGCGCATCCTGCAGCCCGGCGGGCTGGCAGTGATCTACTGGAACAGCCGCGAACTGGACACCACCGACTTCCTGCGCGGCTACGAACAACTGCTGCTGGACTACGGCACCGACTATTCGGCCGTGGCCGAGCGCTATCAGGACGATGCCACCATGCAGGCGTGGTTCGGCGACGGCTTCCGCGCGATGGCACGCTTTCCCAACGTGCAGCGGCTGGATTTCGATGCCTTGCGTGGCCGGCTGTTGTCTTCGTCATATGCGCCGCTGGCGCATGACCCGCGTCATGTCCCGATGCTCGCCGCGCTGCGCACGCTGTTCGATGCGCACGCGCGCGACGGGCTGATCGACTTCCAATACCAGACCCGGGTGTTCGCCGGGGGATTGAACTGACCCACATGTATTCGCTTGCCCGCCCCTTGCTGTTTTCCCTCGACGCCGAGCGCGCCCATGCGCTGGCACTGCGCTCCATCGATGTTGCCTACCGCACCGGTACCACGTCGCTGCTGGCCAGGCGCCCGGAACCGCTGCCGACACCGGCCTTCGGGCTGATGTTTCCCAACCCGGTCGGTCTCGGTGCCGGCCTGGACAAGAACGGCGAGCACATCGATGCGCTGCTTGCGCTTGGCTTTGGGTTTGTCGAGATCGGCACGGTGACCCCGCGGCCGCAGGAGGGCAATCCCAAGCCGCGCATGTTCCGCTTGCCGGAGTACCAGGCGGTGATCAACCGCATGGGCTTCAACAACCTGGGCGTGGATGTGCTGGTGGCCAACGTGCAACGCGCGCGTCGTCGCGGCGGCCTGCTCGGCATCAACATCGGCAAGAACAAGGACACGCCCAACGAAGAGGCGACCAGCGATTACCGCTATTGCATGGAGCGCGTCTACCCGCTGGCCGACTACATCACCGTCAACATCTCCTCGCCCAACACCGCCGGCTTGCGCGAACTGCAGGAAGAACAGGCGCTGCGTCGGCTGATCGCCGACCTGCGCGAAACCCAGGAAGCCCTGGCCGCGCAACACGGCAAGCGCGTGCCGATGCTGGTGAAGGTGGCGCCCGACCTCAACGACCGCGACATCGATGCGGCCGCGCGCGTGCTGGCCGACCTGGCGGTGGATGGCGTGATCGCCACCAACACCACGGTGACGCGCACCTTGATCGCCAATCATCCGCTGGCTGGCGAGGCTGGCGGCCTGTCGGGTGCACCGCTGCTGGGGCAGTCCACGCTGGTGCTGCGCCGCTTGCGCGCCCGCCTGCCCGAGTCGATTCCGTTGATCGGCGTGGGCGGCATCAATTCCGGTGCGGACGCGGTGGCCAAGATGGCGGCCGGCGCGACCCTGGTGCAGTGCTACAGCGGCCTGGTCTATCGCGGGCCGCCGCTGATCGGCGAATGCGTCAATGCAATCCGCCGCCGCCGCGAGGCGCCCAGCGGCGGTGCGGTGTCGCCGTTATGAGCACCGCAGCGCAGGCCGGCTGGCGCTTGAGCGAGCACGCGCCACTGCGCGCGCTCAATACCTTCCATGTGGAGGCCACGGCACGCTGGTTGCTGGGCATCCACGCACCCGATGCGCTGCCGCAGGCGCTGGCGGCACCGGAGATCGCCGGGCAACCACTGCTGGTGTTGGGCAGCGGCAGCAACGTGCTGCTGGCCGGCGACCCGCCGGGCTGCGTGCTGTGTTTCGAAAACCGCGACATCGCCATCATTGCGCACCACGCCGACCATGCCATCGTGCGCGCCGGTGCCGGCGTCAACTGGCATGCGCTGGTGTTGTATTCGCTGCAGCAGGGGTTGTCGGGGCTGGAGAACCTGGCCTTGATTCCCGGCACGGTCGGCGCCTGCCCGATCCAAAACATCGGCGCATACGGCGCGCAGGTGGGCGACTTCATCCATGTGGTGGATGCCTTCGACCTGCAGGCCCAGCAATTCGTGCGACTGACGGCGGCCGAGTGCGCCTTTGCCTATCGCGACAGCGTGTTCAAGCAGCAGCCGGAGCGTTACCTGATCGTCGCGGTGGAATTCAATCTGCCGCTGCTGCATGAGTTGCGGCTGGACTATGCCGGCATCCGCGAGGAACTGGCCAGCATGGGCGCCGAACTGGCCGGTGCCGCAGATGTGGCGCAGGCGGTGATCAATATCCGTCGGCGCAAGCTGCCGGACCCGGATGTGCTCGGCAATGCCGGCAGCTTCTTCAAGAATCCGTTGCTGCCCAGCGAGCAGATCGCCGCGTTGCAGGCCACATTCGCCGACATGCCGGTGTATCCCGGCGAACAGCCCGGCCAGGGCAAGTTGTCGGCGGCCTGGTTGATCGAACAGTGCGGCTGGAAAGGCCGGCGCGAGGGCGATGCCGGGGTATCGCCGGACCACGCGCTGGTGCTGGTCAACTACGGCACTGCCAGCGGTGCGCAACTGCTGGATGTTGCGCGGCGCATCGCCGAGTCGGTGCGCGAGCGTTATTCGGTGATCCTGGAGCCGGAGCCACGCATCATCGGAGCGCATTGGTGACCGCAGCGCAGGCGTCGCGACGTGCCGCGCTTTGGATGCTCACCAGTACCTTCGCCTTCGGCCTGATGGCCATCTGCATCCGGCTGGCGTCAAGCACGATCGCCACCACCGAGATCGCGTTCTTTCGCAATGCGTTCGGGCTGCTGGCCCTGTTGCCGCTGATCCTGCGCCCCGGCAAGGCGCTGCCGCGCACGCGGCAGTTGCCGCAATATCTGGCACGCACCCTGATCGGCCTGGCCTCGATGCTGTGCGGGTTCTGGGCGATCGGCCACCTGCCGTTGTCGCAGGCGATCTCGCTGTCGTATTCCACCCCGTTGTTCGTCACCGTCCTTGCCGTGGTGTGGCTGCGCGAACAGGTGCGCCTGCGGCGCTGGCTGGCGGTGGCGGCCGGATTCATCGGCGTGCTGGTGATCCTGCGGCCGGGCTCGTCCACCTTTACGCCCGGGCTGCTGATTGCGCTGCTGGCGGCGGTGATCAGCGCCGTGGTGGCGATCCAGATCAAGCAGCTCTCGCGCAGCGACGACTCGGACACCGTGGTGTTCTACACCTATGTGTTCTGGGTGCCGATGTCGCTGATTCCGGCACTGTTCCAGTGGACCTGGCCGCACGGTATCGACTGGCTCTGGCTGGCGGCGACCGGCATCTTCGGTACCGCCGGGCAGCTGTTCTGGACGCGCGCGCTCAAGCTGGGCGAAGTCTCCGCACTGCAGCCGATCAGCTTCATGCAGCTGCCGCTGGTGGCGCTGCTGGGCTGGTGGCTGTTCGGCGAGGCGATCGAACACCATACCCTGGTCGGTGCGGCCATCATCATCAGTGCCAACGTCTACATCGCGCATCGCGAAAGCGTGCTGGCACGCCGCGCCGCCACGCATGCGCCGCTGGAAGGCGCAAAACCGGGCGAGTGATCGACCGTCCGCAGGCGGCCTGACCGGCGCGCAATGGCGTGGCGACGCTGCCGACGTACACTGCGCCGGTACGCGCTCCCCGGGCATCGAAGGGCGATGCGTACGCACATTCGTTGACTGTTCCAAGGTGAGGTCGGTATGCCGGTTCCAAGCAAAACCATCGGCCTGATCGGCGGCATGAGCTGGGAATCCACCCTGCCCTACTACCGCATCATCAACCAGCGGGTGCGCCATGCCTGCGGCGGCCTGCACTCGGCCAAGGTCTTGCTGTACAGCGTCAATTTCCATGAGATCGAGCGCCTGCAACACGCCGGCGACTGGGACGGCGCCGGCCGGGCGATGGCAGCAGCGGCGCGCGCGCTGCATGCCGGTGGCGCCGACTTCCTGGTGCTGTGCACCAACACCATGCATTGCGTTGCCGATGCGATCACCTCCGCCACGCCGCTGCCATTGCTGCATATCGCCGATGCCACGGCCGAGGCGCTGATTGCGGCGGGCGTCACCCGGGTCGGGCTGCTCGGCACGCGTTTCACCATGGAACAGCCGTTCTATCGCGAGCGCCTGGCTGCGCGTGGCCTGCAGGTGCTGGTACCGCCGGCCGACGTACGCGCGCAGCTGCATCGGGTGATCTACGACGAACTCTGCCAGGGCATCATCCGGCCGGCGTCGCGCGGCTATTTTCGTCAGGTCATGGCCGACCTGGGCCAGGATGGCGCGCAAGCGATCATCCTGGGCTGTACCGAGATTTCGCTGCTGGTGGACAGCAGCGATGCACAGTTGCCGTTGTTCGACACCACCGCCCTGCATGCCGAAGCGGCCGCGCACGCAAGTGTGCGCGACTGACCGCCACCAAAGGCGCAGCCAGCGCGCCTTTCCCGAAGTGCCCCCGCCCCGCCGTTGCGTGCAAACGTGCAAGCTGCGCATTGCCGCAGCGATGGCATGGGTGCCTCACACTCCGCGGCTGCAGCACACGCATGCGCGCGATCACCTGCCACAGGATGTCATGCCTTGAAGACCCGTCCAGCAACAGGCACTGCACCAGCAAGCCAGCTCACACGCGGCGATTACAAGACGCTGGCCTTGTCCGCACTGGGCGGCGCACTGGAATTCTACGACTTCATCATTTTCATTTTCTTCGCCACGGTGCTGGGGCAGCTGTTCTTCCCGCCGGGCATTCCGGAGTGGATGCGGCAGTTGCAGACCTTCGGCATCTTTGCAGCCGGGTACCTGATCCGCCCGCTGGGCGGCATGGTGATGGCGCACTTCGGCGATTTGCTCGGTCGCAAGCGCATGTTCGCGCTGAGCATCGGGCTGATGGCGTTGCCGACGCTGGCCATCGGCGTGCTGCCGACCTACGCGCAGATCGGCCTGGCCGCCCCCTTACTGCTGCTGACGATGCGGTTGCTGCAGGGCGCGGCCATCGGCGGCGAAGTCCCCAGTGCATGGGTCTTCGTCGCAGAACACGTGCCTGCACAGCGCAGGGGACTGGCGTGCGGGACCTTGACGGCCGGCCTGGCAGCCGGCGTGTTGCTCGGCTCGCTCAGTGCCGGGGCGATCAATCGCGCCTTCACATCGCAGGAAATCGCCGAAGGCGCCTGGCGCCTGCCGTTCCTGGCCGGTGGCATCTTCGGCCTGCTTTCGGTGTATCTGCGGCGCTGGCTGCACGAAACACCGGTGTTCGCCGAGCTGATGGCGATGCGTGCCCTGGCACGCGAGACGCCGCTCAAGGTGGTGCTGCGCGATCATCCACGCAGTGTGGCGCTGTCGTTGTGGCTGACCTGGATGGTGGCAGCCGGGGTGCTGGTGGTGTCGTTGATGACGCCGACGCTGCTGCAGAGCGCGTACCACTATCCGGCAGCGGTCGCCTTGCAGGCCAATCTGCTTGCGGTCCTGCTGCAGGCGGCCGGCTCGATCGTGGCCGGCGCCTTGTCCGATCGCTACGGCAATGGACGCGTGCTGCTTGCCGGCAGCGTATTCCTGGGCGCCAGCGCCTGGCTGTTCTATCGGCTGGCCGGCGATCCGCAGTTGCTGTTTCCGCTGTATGCCCTGATGGGCGCGGCGCTCGGCGTCCTGGGCGCGGTCCCGCGCGTCATGGTCGAGGCGTTTCCGCCGGTGGTGCGCCTGTCCGGCGTGTCGTTTGCCTACAACCTGGGCTATGCGGTGTTTGGTGGCCTGACCCCGCTGGTGGTGGTGATGCTGCTCAAGCAGCACCCGATGGGACCGGCGTATTACATGATTCTGCTGGCCGTGATCGGCAGCGTGATCGGGCTGCAGTTGCGGCGCCGGGAGCTGGCAAGCCCTCGCTGAGTCAAAGACAGCGGGGTATTGGCGCCACGCTAGGCACCCCGGCCTGCGCCGACCGCGTTCGACTGCAAAGCGGTCGTGCCCTCAGGTCGAAGCGGGATGGCGACGCCAATGCGGCCGCCGCGCGCCGCGAAACATCACCAGATACAGCCCGACCACCCACACCAGCGCGGCCGACCAGCCGCCCAGGATGTCGGAGGGATAATGCACCCCCAGGTAGATCCGCGACACCCCCACCAGCACCGCGAACCCACTTGCGGCAATGGCCACCGGCCAGCGCCAGCGGGTGTTCCACGCCAGCGCGACGACCACCGCGGCGAGCGTCATCGAGCCCATCGCATGCCCGCTGGGAAAGCTGAAGGTGCTTTCCGGGGCGATCGATTCCCACAGGCTGGGGCGGTCGCGCTGGAAGACCTGCTTGGCGCCCATGTTCAACAAGGCCGAGCCAGCAAAGCCAAGTGCGGCAAAGGTTCCCTCGCGCCAGCGCCGCAGCATCAGCAATACCAGCACGATGGCGATATCGGCCGGGATCACCCCGTACTGGTAGCCCAGCTTGGAAACCACCCCGAAAAACGCATCCAGCCCCGGCGTGGCGACGCTGCGCATGCTCCACAGCAAGGGTTCGTCGAAGTAAAAATTTTCCAGTTCGTGGACTTCGTCGGCCAGGTCGACGAACAGGCCCAGCGGCAGCAACACGCCGGCAAACAGCAGCGCCATGCGCCACGCATTGCTGCGCAGCCATCCCCTGAAACCGGCCGGCGATTCAGCCGGCGCGGCGGACATAGGTGCGTTCGACGTACTGATCGATCAGATCGATGAACTCGTAGGCAATGTTCTCGCCACGCAGGGTGACGCTTTTCTCGCCATCGATGAACACCGGCGCCGACGGCGCCTCGCCGGTGCCTGGCAACGAGATGCCGATGTTGGCATGGCGCGATTCGCCCGGCCCGTTGACCACGCAGCCCATCACCGCCAGGGTCATGTTCTCCGCGCCGGGGTTGCTGATCTTCCACTCCGGCATCTTGGCGCGCACATGGTTCTGCACCACGCCGGCCAGTTCCTGGAAGAACTCGGAGGTGGTGCGGCCGCAGCCCGGGCAGGCCGTGACCATCGGCGTGAAGGCGCGCTGGCCGGTGGTCTGCAGCAATTCCTGCGCGACGACCACTTCCTGGGTGCGCGACTGGCCCGGCTCCGGCGTCAGCGAGATGCGGATGGTGTCGCCGATGCCTTCCTGCAGCAGCACGCTCAGCGCCGCGGCCGAGGCCACGATGCCCTTGCTGCCGATACCGGCTTCGGTCAGGCCCAGATGCAGCGCAAAGTCGCAGCGGCTCGCCATGTCGCGATACACCGCGATCAGCTCCTGCACGCCGGACACCTTGGCCGACAGGATGATGCGCTCGCGCGCCAGGCCCAGTTCCACCGCGCGCTCGGCCGAATCCACTGCCGAGCGGATCAGCGCTTCGCGCAGCACGCGGCCGGCATCCCAGGGCGTGTCGCGCTGCGAGTTCTCGTCCATCAGCTGCGCTGCCAGCGACTGGTCCAGCGAGCCCCAGTTGGCGCCGATGCGCACCGGCTTGTCGTACTTGATCGCAAACTCGATCAGCTGCGCGAACTGAAGATCCTTCTTCTTGCCGAAGCCGACATTGCCCGGATTGATGCGGTACTTGGCCAGCGCTTCGGCGCAGGCCGGCTCGGCGGCAAGCAGCTGATGCCCGTTGTAGTGGAAGTCGCCGATCAACGGCACCTCGATCCCCATCATGCGCAGCTTGTCGACGATGCGCGGAATGGCCGCGGCCGACTCGGCGTTGTTGACGGTCAGGCGCACCATTTCCGAGCCGGCGCGCCACAGGTCGGCCACCTGCTTGACGCTGCCGGCGATGTCGGCGGTGTCGGTATTGGTCATCGACTGGACGACCACCGGGTGGCCACCGCCAACGGTCACGCTGCCGATCTTGACGGCCTGGGTGATGCGGCGCGGCCAGGCGGTGGCGTCGGCGGGAGGGGTTGGGCGAGTCACGGCGTCGTACATCGCGGTATTTTAGCCTGTCATCGGTCCGCTCACAGCTGAAGCGCTGCGCGCGCCGTCTTCCAGGCCGATGCGACGGTTTGTCGCAGGCCGCCACGCCCCCGAGCGCATAGCATTGCCGTGATGAATTCCTCAGACGCCTCCTTCCTGCGGACCCTGTGCAGCCTGCGCTGGCTGGCCACTGCCGGCCAGGCCGCCACCATCCTGGTCGCCACCGGGCTGATGGGCCTGGATCTGCCGCAGCAACCCTTGTGGGCCGGCGTGGCCGCGCTGGCGGTGTTCAACCTGTATGCACAGCTGCGGGTGGCCCATCGCGGCGCGGTCAGCCCGGCCACCGAATTCGGCCACATCCTGGTCGATGTCACGGTGCTGACCTGGATGGTGGGCTGGAGCGGCGGCATCGCCAACCCGTTCGGCTCCCTGTTCCTGGTGCTGATCGCCCTGGCCGCGCTGGCCCTGCCGCTGGGCTGGGCGATGGCGGTGGCGGCGGCCTGCGTGGCCGGTTATGTGATCAGTGCAGCGTTCGGGCTGCCGCTGCCCTACGGCAGTTTCGACCCGCTAAGCCTGCACATGTGGGGCATGGCCGCCAACTTCCTGTTGTCCACGGTGGTGGTGCTGGCCTTCGCCACCCGGCTGGCCTTGTCGATGCGCGAACGCGAGCGCGAGATTTCCACGCTGCGCGAGCGCTTTGCGCGCAACGAGGGCATCGTGGCGCTGGCCACGCATGCGGCCTCGGTCGCGCATGAGTTGAACACGCCGCTGGCGACGATGACGCTGCTGGTCGACGACATCGCCGACCAGTGCGACCAGAGCGAATTGCGCGAGGACCTGGACACCCTGCGCGAGCTGCTGGTGCAGTGCCACGAGCGCGTGCTGGCGCTGGCCGCACCGGCCGACAACGGCCACCTCAGCCGCGAAGTCGCGGTCAAGGACGTGCTGGAACAATGGCGGCTGGTGCGCCCGACCATCGAGCTGCGCCGCAACGACGATGCGCCGATGCGCCTGCTGCTGCAGCCCGGGGTCAGCCATCTGCTGATGGTGTTGCTCAACAATGCGGCCGATGCCGGCGAACGGGCCGGCCGGCCGCAGATCGACCTGACGCTGCGCGTGGAGCAGGATCATCTCAGCGGCGAAGTACGCGACTACGGTCCGGGCTTCGATACCTCGCAAGCCATGCTGCCCGGCACCCTGTTCAACAGCGGCAAGCATGACGGCATGGGTGTTGGGCTGGCGCTGTCGCATGCCACCGTCGAACGGCTGCAGGGCGAGTTGTGGATGCTGCCCGCCGAAGGCAGCGGCGCCCGCGTCGGTTTCCGTCTGCCGCTCTCCGAACACGAGGCACTTGCATGACAAGCACTCCCCTGCGCACCGGCCTGCTGGTCGACGACGACACCTTGTACCTGCGCACGCTGCAACGCAGCCTCGCCCGCCGCGGTGTGGACACCCTGACCGCCACCGATGCGGCCAGTGCCTTGTCGACCGCACGCAGCGCCCTGCCGGATTTCGCCCTGATCGATCTCAAGCTCGGCCATGATTCCGGCCTGAGCCTGATCCAGCCGTTGCGCGAGATCCGCGCCGACATGCGCATCCTGCTGGTCACCGGCTACGCGAGCATCGCCACCGCCGTGGAGGCCATCAAGCTCGGTGCCGACGACTATCTGCCCAAGCCGGCCAATATCCCCACCATCATGCGGGCACTGGGCGAAGAGGACGACGAGCTGCCCGAGCCGGACGAAGAAGAAACCGCCCGGGAAATGATGACACCGCTGAGCCGCCTGCAATGGGAGCACATCCAGCAGGCGCTGCACGAGACCGGCGGCAATGTCTCGGCTGCCGCACGCCTGCTCGGCATGCACCGCCGCTCGCTGCAGCGCAAGTTGACCAAGCGGCCAAGCCCGGGGCCATTACGCGAGCCTGGGCGTTGAGACGCGGCCAGTTGCCGTGAGGACAAATCGGTCGAGGGCGCAGCGCCCTCGCCGCTCGCCGGACACGCCGTGACCCCATCCCCAGGGGCGCGTTGGCGGCATCCATGCCGCCAACGTTCCGGCGACCGGCAAGGACACCGCACCAGGCAGTTGGTCGACGCTCTTGTGAGAGCTGTCTGTCGTGCGGCGCCCATCAGACAGGGAGCCCACGCGTCGTGAGCGAACGACGCATCCAGCACCGCGCTTACCGTGCACACCGACCATCTCAACTGGTCCTTGCCCGCTCACCGTCGCGGGACCCTGAGCGGCATGGATGCCGCGCCGGAGCCTACATGGACGTACTTGCGGCGTGTCCCGCGATGGTGGGCGGGCAAGGGCCCTGCAGCCAACGCGCAGCGTCGAGGGCGCGGCGCCCTCACCGCTTGCGGGACACGCCGTGAACCCATCCCTGGGAGCTCGGTGGCGGCATCCATGCCGCCACACGGTCCCGCAACCGGCAAGGACACCGCACCAGACAGTTGGTCGGCGCTCATCTGAAAGCTGTCTGTAATGCGGCGGTGTGCAGATGCTTCACGATCGAGCAAGGCGTATCCGGCACTGCTCTTAACTTTGAGTACCGACCATCTCGACTGGTCCTTGCCCGCTCACCGTCGCGGGACCTTACGCGGCATGGATGCCGCGTAAGAGCCTCCATGGACGGATTCACGGCGTGTCCCGCCATGGTGGCCGGGCGAGGGCCTGCAACCAAGCGCCGGATCGACCGCTCTACCGACTGTGGAGCTTCAATCTCAACGCGGGCCGAATACGCTCGCCCTGCGCGAGGTCGCGGTGATGCCATCGGCGCCCAGGATCAAGTTGCGGCCCCAACTGCTGAGGCGCGTGGCGTTCCAGCCGATTGCGATATCCAGCGATTGCGTGCTGCTGTCGTTGCCCGACCAGGACCAGCCCAGGTAGCCAACGTTGTATTCGCGGGCGCGACGCATGATCGCCGCCTCGTCCACCTGCGCGCCGCGATGGTCTCCTCCGAACTCGCCGATGACCAGTGCCAGCTTTTTATCGCGGAAGGCGCGCAAATACTTGTTGACCGTTGCATCGCTGCCGAACACTTCGTACATGTGCACGCTGAAGATCAGGTTGCGGCGGCTGTCGCGCGCCAGCAAGGCGGCCGCGTTGTCGCGCATGTAGAACTTCCAGTCCTGGCCCCAGTTCGGTGCATCCACCATCAATGCGTGGGTCAGCCCGGTCTTGCGCAACGCGGCGATCGCCGTTGCATGGCCATTGACCCATTCGCTGGCGCTCAACTGGTTGCCGAACGGCTCGTTGCCGATGTTGATGATGACGTGGTCTTCGTTGCCGATCAGTGCCTTGCGGATGCTGGTCCAGTACGCAGTGGCATGGGACAGACCAGCGGCGGCGCCGTCTTCGCCATAGCCGGTGGTGTCGTGCACTTCCAGCACCGCGATCAAGCCCAGGCTTTTGCAACGCGCGATGATGCGCGCCACCTCGGCCTCCGGCGTACGGTTCCAGCGATAACCGGAACTGAGCACCACACGCACGCTGTTGGCGCCGGTGGCGGCAATGGCGGCCAGGGCCGCATCGGTTCGGCTTGCGTACCAGGCGTGCGGCAGATTGACGCCACGCAATACCACGGTATTGCCATTGGACTCACGCAGCTGGGTGCCGGACACCGACAGCCCTGCGTGCGCGGCAGACGACAATGCCAGGCCTGCAACGACCAGCAGCATGCGGCGGGCAAAACGGGGCAACGGTGATTTCACGATCGATTCCCAGGCAGCGGGGAGGATGACGGGCGATGGCGTAACTCACAGCGCCCGTGAACACTGTGTCAATTTGCGGTAGCTGTTGATGCAACCCCTGTCACACAATGAGCAGGCACCGAAATCAGGTGCGCTGAATCGTTACGGCTCGTGGGACGACAAGGCGGGCTTACCACCAGTGATCGGCCAGGCGTCGATAATGTTGAGCAACGCGCATCGGTGCCGACGGCGCTGCCGGACCGCTGCTTACATCGGGCATGACGCAGGAGCCGGCGCACTCGCCGGCCTGGCGCCCAGCCGTTGCCCAAACCGTCGCCTGATGCCGTCCCGTTGCGGCCGTCGCCGCGGCGATTCAACCGCGGCCACCGTGCGGGAAAGCCGCGTCAACTGAACAAAGCCCGGTGCTGTCGATCAAGGGATCACGCTTCAGGCCGATACGAGCACATGCATTCCGCGCTCGCTCCCGTCAGTTCCCCTCCTCCGCCCGAGGTCGATGAGTCGACCCGGTTGGCCGTCCTGCGTGGTCTTTGCCTGCTGGACTCGCCGCCCGATCCGGTGTTCGAGACCATCGCCGCGATGGCTGCCCGCAACCTGGGCGCGGAAATCGCACTGGTATCGCTGGTGGACGAGCATCGCCAGTGGTTCAAGGCCCGCATCGGCCTGGAGCCGCAGGAAACACCGCGCGACCAGGCGTTCTGCGCGCATGCGATCCGCACCCACGAGGTGATGGTGGTGCCCGACGCACAACTGGATCCGCGCTTTTGCGACAACCCGCTGGTGCTGGGCCCGCCGTTCATCCGCTTCTACGCCGGCGCACCGCTGACGCTGCGCGACGGCCACCGCATCGGCACCTTGTGCGTGATCGGAACCAGCCCGCGCCCGGGTCTGGACGCCGAGGCGATCACCCAACTGGAAGGCCTGCGCGACCTGGCGGTGCTGCGGGTGGAAAACCTGCGCAGCACCACCTATCGCGACGGCCCGACCGGGCTGCCCAATCGATCGCGCTTTGCCGAAGACCTGGATGCCTGGCTGTCGCAACGCGACAGCGCCCCGGCCACCACCGCCGTGGCGGTCGACATCTGCGGCAGCGATTATTTCCGCGAAATGGTCAAGGCGCTGGGCTGGGACTATGCCGACGGCTATGTGGCGCTCGCGCAGCGTCGCCTGGCGGCCTATCTGCCCGCCGGCACCGCGTTGTACCGGCTGGACCCGACCACCTTCGGCTTCCTGGCCCAGGTCGAGACGCACCGGTTGTCCACGCTGTGCACCAAGGTCTCCAAGGCCTTTGCCGAGCCGCTGGAACATCAGGGCATTCCGCATACCCCAGTCGCCTCGATCGGCGCGGTCTCGCTGCAGACCAGCTATGGCGCGGCCGACACCATCCGTTCGCTGACCACTTCGGTGGACATCTCGCGCGAGCGCGGTGCGCCCTGGAGCATGTACGAGCGCAAGCACGACGTGGCCCAGCGCAATACCTTCCGCCTGCTGGCGGCCCTGCCCGCCGCGCTGGACAGTTCCAGCCAGCTGCGTCTGCACTACCAGCCGCGCGTGGACCTGCACGATCACCGCTGCGTCGGGGTGGAAGCGCTGCTGCGCTGGCAGCATCCGATGATCGGCCCGGTGATGCCCGCCGACTTCGTGCCGATGGCCGAGAAGACCGCGTTGATCAACCGCATCACTGCCTGGGTGATCGACAACGGCATCGCCCAGGCCGCGCGCTGGCAGCAACAGGGCCTGGATTTCAATCTGGCCTTGAACGTATCGGCCGCCGACCTGGACAGGCCCGGCTTCGTCGGCCTGCTGCGGCGTGGCCTGGAGCGCCACAAGCTGGATCCGCGCCGGCTGGAGATCGAATTCACCGAAAGCGCGATGATCCGCCACCCCGAGCATCTGGCCGAGCAACTGGCGGCCATCGCGGCGCTGGGCGTGCACATCGCCATCGACGACTTCGGCACCGGCTACAGCAATTTCAGCTATCTCAAGCAGCTGCCGGCCAGCTCGTTGAAAATCGATCAGTCCTTCATCCGCTCGTTGCCGGACAACCGCACCGACCGCACCCTGGTGCCGGCCATGATCCAGCTCGGCCACAGCCTGGGCCAGCGCGTGGTCGCCGAAGGCATCGAATCGGCGGAGGCCTACACGCAGTTGCGCGCCTGGGGCTGCGACGAAGGCCAGGGCTACTGGATCGCCAAACCGATGCCGGCGGCCGCACTGGAAACCTGGCTGCAGACGCCGTGGCACGAGCAGTTCGAAGCGCCGGTCAACCTGCTCGCTGCGAGCCTGGCGGCGGCGCGGGTGTAAGCGGCAACCGCACAACGTCCAAACGCAATGCGGCGCGACACCTGCGTGTCGCGCCGCATATGCACGGCTGATCTCAGCGTGCGGTCTGATCGATTACCAGAACACCGCATAGAGCGCGATCAGGATCGCCACGACCCCGATCGCACCGATCTTGAAGCCCAGCGTGGTGCCGTAGGCCACATCGTCGGTGCGGATCAGATCGCGTGCCTGGGTCGGGGCGGTCATCAACGACACCAGCACCGCCAGTACCAGCGCCGCCACGAACACCACCCCAATGCGGTCCATGAACGGCAGTTCCGGCCAGGCGAACTTGAGCGCGAACGACAGCACCACCGAGCCGATCGCCGCGGTCAGCGCACCGGCTTCGTTGGCGCGCTTCCAGAACAGGCCAAGCATGAAGATCACCACCACGCCCGGGGTGAAGAAGCCGGTGAATTCCTGGATGAACTGGAAACCCTGGTCGAAGTTGCCCAGCAACGGCCGCGCGGTCAGGATGCCGATGATCACCGCCACGATGGCCACGATGCGGCCCACGCGCACCAGTTGCTTCTGCTCGGTCTGCGGCCGGAACTTGGCGTAGAAATCCAGGGTGAAGATCGTCGCAACCGAGTTGATCTTGGAGGCCAGCGAGGCCACGATCGCCGCCACCAGCGCCGCGAACACCAGGCCCAGGATGCCGGTCGGCAACAGCTGCATCATGGTCGGATAGGCCTGGTCGGGCTTGGCCAGGTCCGGCGCCAGCACCACTGCGGCAATGCCCGGCACCACGATCACCAACGGCATCAGCAGCTTCAGGAACGCGGCGAACACCATGCCCTTCTGCGCCTCGCCGATGTTCTTGGCCGCCAGCGCGCGCTGGATGATGTACTGGTTGAACCCCCAGTAGCTGATGTTCATCACCCACAGGCCGCCCAGCAGCACGCTCAGGCCGGGCAGGTCCTTGTAGAACGGGTTGTCCTTGCTCAGGATCATGTGGAAGTGCTCCGGGTGCGCATTCCACAGGTGCTTGAAGCCGGCCAGCACGCCGGCACCGTCGCCGATCCGTGCCAGGGTCAGCCCGGCCACCAGCAGGCCGCCCAGCACCAGCAGCGTGACCTGCACGATGTCGGTCAAGGCCACCGCCTTCAACCCGCCATACAGCTGGTAGACCAGCGCGAACACGCCGATCAACGCCAGCGCCAGGGTCTGGTCCATGCCGGTGACCTGGCTGACCGCGATCGAGCCCAGCCACAGGATCGAGGTGAGATTGACGAACACGTACAGCAGCAGCCAGAACACCGCCATCAGCGTGCGGATCCACTTGCCGTAGCGCTGTTCCAGGAACTGCGGCATGGTGTAGATGCCGTTGCGCAGGAAGATCGGCAGGAAGAACTTGCCGACGATCAGCAGCGTCAGCGCCGCCATCCACTCGTAGGACGCGATCGCCAGGCCGATCGCATAGCCGGAGCCGGCCATGCCGATGATCTGTTCGGCCGAAATGTTCGCGGCAATCAGCGAGGCACCGATCGCCCACCACGGCAACGACTTGCTCGCCAGGAAGTAATCCTCGGCGCTCTTGGTGTGACCGGCCTTCTCGCGCGAGACCCACTGCGCGAGCACGAAGATGCCGGTCAGATAGACCAGCACAATCACGATATCCAACGTCGCCAAACCCACTGCACTCTCCTGTCTGGCTCTGGGCGGCGCGTCGTGGAGCGGACAGGCCTGCAGACTGCCGCCGCCCGCACCGCGTGCATGGCGGCAGCGCGGCGAACCGCAGCTGCAGGCCTTCCCGGCCGATCGACGCGCGCGTCCCGCGGCGGCTGATGACACCACCGCTGAGGGTGGCCGCTGTAGCACGTCGCCGGGACCGGCGACGCGTGTGTCCTGGTTACCTGGACACACCCGCAGGCGCGCCTGCGGGTGTGCTGCTTACTTGACCGGGCAGTCGAGCGTGACTTCGGCTTCGTTGAGCGCGCCCAGCGCGATCTTCGACACCGACAGGTCCAGCGCCGCAGCGCTTTCGATGCTGGCGACCTGGGTCAGCCTGGTCACGTCCGCACCGGCCACCGCAAAGCACTTCAGCGGCACGCCCAGCACCTTCCACTGGCCCTGCGGCAGCGCGGCCAGGGTCTTCTGCGCATCGACACGGCCGCCGCAGTTGTCGCCACAGCCCACGCCCAGCCATACCGGCCCAGTTACCGCGCTGTCGCGGCGCACGGTCAGCTGCAGCTGCACATCGCCGTTGCTCTCGCGCGAGACGTCGACCGGTTTGCCGGACACCAGCAATACGCTGGAGGCCTTGGCACCGGACCACACCAGGCGCCGCGCATCTTCCTGCGCCTTGTGATCGACGGCGGTCATCTTCAGGCTGCCATCGGACAGACCCACCGGCAGCGTGGTCGCCGGCATGTTGGCCTGGCCGGCGTTGGACAGCTGCATCGCAATGCCTAGCGCCGGCTTGCCGCGCACGAAGTACACCCCGCCCACCGACTGCTCGCCGGACACGCCCGATTCCTCCGGCAGCGCGGCCAGGTCGCCCTTGTCGGCATAGGTCAGGCCGAAGCCGAACTTGAACTGCGGGTCGTAATCCTTCTGGCCGACGTTGTTGGCGAACTGCACCGCGGTCCTGGGCCAGGAGAAGCTCAGCTTGCCCTTGAAGTCGTTCTGCACCGTGCCATCGGCCTTGCGCAGCAGCACGTCGGCAATGCCCTCGCCTTCCGAACCCGGCAACCAGGCGGCGACGAACGCATCGGCCGCGTTGATGTACTGGTTCATCCACAACGGGCGCCCGCTCAGGAACACCGCCACCACCGGGATGCCCTCGGCCTTGAGCTTCTTGATCAATGCCAGCTCGCTCTCGTCGCCCGGCTTGTACAGCAGGGTGGCGATGTCGCCCTGGAACTCGGCGTACGGGTTCTCACCGAACACCACCACCGCCACGTCGGGCTTGGTCTTGTACGCACCATCGACTGCCAGCTCGGCGGTGCCGCCGGCGGCCTTGATCTGCTTGTCCAGGCCTTCCCAGATGGTGTTGCCGTTGGGGTAGTCGCTGCGCTTGGTACCGGTGCCCTGCCAGTTCAGCGTCCAGCCGCCGGACTGCTTGCCCATGTCGTTGGCGCCATCGCCCAGCACCAGCACGCGCTTTTTCGGATCCAGCGGCAGGATGCCGGCCTGGTTCTTCAGCAGCACCAGCGACTCGCGTACCGCCTGGCGGGCGATCGCGCGATGTTCCGGCGCGCCCAGCAATTCGTACTTGCCGCCGAGCGGGCGCTTGGACGGCTTGCCGGCTTCGAACAGGCCCAGGCGCAGCTTGACGCGCAGGATGCGGCGCACCGCATCGTCCAGGCGCTCCATCGAAATCTGGCCAGACTTCACCGCGGCCAGCTCGGTCTCGTAGATGCCCTTCCAGCTGTCGGAGGCCATCGCCATGTCGACGCCGGCGATGAACGAGGCCGGGCAGTTCTCGTTGGTGCAGCCCTTGACCTGGCCGTGGCCATTCCAGTCGCCGACCACGAAACCGCCGAAGTTCATGCGGCCCTTGAGCACGTCGGTCAGCATGACCTTGTTGCCGTGCATCTTTTCGCCGTTGAAGCTGTTGAACGAGGCCATCACCGTCTGCGCACCGGCCGCGATCGCCGGCGGATAACCGGCCGCGTGGATGTCGCGCATGGTGGCTTCGGACACCTTGGTGTCGCCCTGGTCCTTGCCGTCGGTGGTGCCGCCGTCGCCGACGAAATGCTTCACCGAGGAAATCACGTGGCTGCCGTCGAGGAACTGCGGGGTGCCCGGCGTGCCCTGCACGCCTTCGACCATCTTGCCGGCAAAGCTGGCCACCACGTCCGGCGACTCGGAATAGCCTTCGTAGCTGCGCCCCCAGCGGTCGTCCTGCGGCACCGCCACGGTGGGCGCGAAGGTCCACTCCATGCCGGTGACGCGGGTTTCGGCGGCGGTGACTTCACCGATTTTCTTGATCAGCTCCGGGTTGCGCGTGGCGCCCAGGCCGATGTTGTGCGGGAACAGCGTGGCACCGACGATGTTGCTCTGGCCGTGCACCGCATCGATGCCGAAGATGATCGGGATCGCATTGCCGCCCTTGGAGGTGTCCATCGACGCTTCATAGAAGGCGTCGGCCAGCTTCAGCCACTCGGCCGGCTTGGCGTCGTACTTGCCGCCCGGGTCGGAGTTGCCACCGGCCAGCACCGACCCGATGCGGTACTTGCGCACGTCGTCCGGGGTCATGCTGGCGATGTCGCCCTGGATGGTCTGGGCGACCTTCTCTTCGACACTCATCTTGGCCATCACATCGGTGATGCGCTGCTCCAGGGCCTGGTCCTGGGCGAACGGCCACTTCGGCGACGGCCACTGGTCGGGATGGATGGCGGTGGACGCCTCGGCGGGCGCGGCGGCCGGTGCAGTCTTGCTTGCCTCGGCGGCGGTGTCCTTGCCTTGGCAGGCGGCCAGCATCAGCACCGCGGCGGCGGTAGCCAGAGAGAGGGCACGACGCGCGACAGGCGCGGCGGTACGACGAAGCAGCTTGTCCAAGATCCAGGTCTCCAGGTGGTTCTCCCCACGGCGATGCGTGACGCCGCAGGCCATTAGGCGGCGTACGCTTGCGTGATTCCCCTACCCTGTCAACACCGCGCGCTCGTATGCCAAACGACGGGCAACTTATTGGCCCGGGCTATAGGCTTGGAATACCGGCAGCACCCGTCAAACCACGGGAAACCGCCAAATCCGGCGTGGCGCCTGGGCTTGCGTGGCGGCGCACTTTGCTGCGATGCACCACCATGCCGGCTCCGCACTGCGCAGCCCACCTCGCCGGTGCAGGTATTGCCGGGTTCGCTTGCGGCGCCCTGTTCGAATGCCCGCCAACAGGTGAACTCGCCGTCAAACAACTGTCATACCCCGGGCCTAGCGTGACCGGCTTGCCGATGCGCCACCGGCCATCGTTGATCGTCGTCTTTGCCTGGAGTTTCGATGTCCGCCTCCCCCGATCCCGCCCGCCGCCGCCTGATGCACCTGCTGGCGGCCGTCCCGCTGTTGCCTCTGGGCAGCGCTAGCGCCGCCGCCCTGCAACACCTCGGTGGCACCGCCTTGGCTGCACGCCCATTACGGCCTTCGGAAAATCCGACCCAGCTGGTGTCGGCCACCTTCCACGGCATGCCGGCGCCCAGCCTGGCCAACCCCGCGGCGATGGCCACCACCACGGTGGGCTCGTCGCTGACGGTGGCGCGCAGCGACGGCAGCACCCAGCGGTATGCGCTTGCGTACCACCCGTTCTTCGTCACCGGCGACCAGGTGCCCGACGGCAAGGGCGGCACCGTGCTGGCCGGCGGCTACTACGACATCCAGCACCGCCCGATCATCGACCGCTCCAAACCAGGTGCCGAACGGCCGTTCTTTTCCGACTGCCCGGACGGCTCCTCGCTGCTGACCCTGCCCGATGCCAAGGTGCCCGGGGTCAAGGGCAATCACGTCTTCGCGGTGGTGCAGTTCGAATACACCACCCGCGACCAGGCCGGCAACGACACCAACCGGCACCTGCCCGCGCCGATCGCCGTGCTGACGCTGGATCAGGACCCGGCCACCGGCAAGCTGTCGCTGGTGAAGTACCACAACGTCGACACGGCACCGGTGCACGGGCTGTGGACCACCTGCGGGGCCAGCCTGTCGCCGTGGAATACCCACCTGTCCAGCGAAGAATACGAACCCGACGCCACCGCGCTGGCCGGCAATACCCAGTTCCGCAGCTACAGCACGCATCTGTATGGCGACCCGGAGAAGGCCAACCCGTATCACTACGGCCATCTGCCCGAAATCACCGTCCACCCGGACGGCACCGGGAGCGTGCGCAAGCATTACTGCCTGGGCCGCATCTCGCACGAGCTGGTGCAGGTGATGCCCGACCAGCGCACCGTGCTGATGGGCGACGACGCCACCAATGGCGGGCTGTTCATGTTCATCGCCGACCGCAAGGCGGACCTGTCGGCCGGCACCCTGTACGTGGGCAAGTGGCAGCAGACCTCGGGCGTGGGCCCGGGCGCGGCCACGTTGCGCTGGATCAAGCTCGGCCATGCCACCAGTGCCGAGATCCAGGCCATGGCCGACCGCCTCACCGCCGCCGACATCCTCGACGTGCATCTGAGCGACCCGGGCGATGCCGCGTTCACCAAAATTCCGTTCAACGGCACCTTCAACTGGATCCGCATCAAGCCCGGCATGGAGAAGGCGGCCACGTATCTGGAAACCCACCGCTACGCCGCCCTGGCCGGCGGCAGCCTGGGCTTCACCAAGCTCGAAGGCACCACCGTCAACGCCCGCGACAAGATCGCCTACATGGCGATGTCCTACATCGTCACCAGCATGCGCAACGGCTCGGGCGATGTGAAAGTGGAAGGCCCGGATGCGGGTGCGGTGTACGCCCTGAATCTGCGTGGCGGCCAGCGCGACAACCACGGCGCGCCGATCCACAGCGACTGGGTGCCGATCGACATGGCCGCACCGGCCGCACTCACCGGCCACGATCTGGCCAAGGCCGACGCGCTGGGCAACCTGGCCGACCCGGAACGGTTGGCCAACCCGGATAACCTCAAGTTCTCCGAAGCGCTACGCACCTTGTTCATCGGCGAAGACAGCAGCCTGCACGTGAACAATTTCCTGTGGGCCTACAACGTGGACAGCGGCACGCTGACGCGGGTGCTGTCAGTGCCGGCCGGCGCCGAATCCACCGGCCTGCACGCGGTCGACCAGATCCACGGCTGGACCTACGTGATGAGCAATTTTCAGCATCCCGGCGACTGGGAAAGCCCGCTGCACGACACCGTCAAGGCCACGCTGGATCCGCTGATCCGCGCCAACTACAAGAACCGCTTCGGCGCAGCGGTGGGCTACCTCACCGGCGACCCGGTGGCGGTGAAGCTGGGCAAGGCGTAAGCGCCGCCGTTGCAGTTGCAGCGTTGCGTGACGCTGCAACTGACACATACAGCATGGCGTTCTCGTTGCTGTCGCGATGCCGGCAGGAGCGCACCTGGGCGCGAGGAACTTTGCCGGTATGGCCTGTCGCGCCCGGGTGCGCTCCTACGGGTGAGGCCGACGCGTGCGCCGTGGCGTCTCGCCGCTGTCGCAATGCCGGTAGGAGCGCACCTGGGCGCGAGGAGCTTTACCGATCTAACCTGTCGCGCCCGGGTGCGCTCCTACCGGTGAGGTCGCTGGATGTCGGGCCGCGTCGGTGAGAAGCGGATCGGACCGCAAGTGCATGAGCGCGCGGCTCAAGACTGCCGCAACTCCAGCGCCGCCATCACGATGGGCTTGGACCAGCCGGGCACCTGTGCCAGTTCTTCGGGCGTTTGCGGGTACTGCAGGCCGTTGCGGTCCAGTTCCAGCACCAGCAGCGGCGCGACCTGCCCGGTCGCGTCGGCAGGCGCGCTGTTGTCGTAGACATGCAACACCGACAGGTGAGGCAACAGCGCGATCAGGTTGGCGCGCGAGGCATCGTAACGTTCGCGGATCTTGTGCTCGGGGATGGCATGCCCTCCAGCGGCCACGCGCGCTGCCACACGTGCGATATGCAGCTCGACGCTGGACAGGCCGCAGAACCAGACCGCCACCGTGTGCGTCGCACAGGCCTGCCGCAGCAGGCGTGGGATGGTGGTCGCGCCCAGGGTGGTTTCGAACGCATAGTCATGGCCGGCGTCCATGGCCTGACGCAGCCGCCGCACGCCTTCCTGCCAGGCTTGCGCATTGGCGTCTCCGGGTGACCAGCCCTGCTCCACCAGGTCACGGGTGAACGCATCCGGGTTGAACCAGGTGGCGCCGTCTTCCCGCAGCAGGCTGCCCAGCAGCGAACTCTTGCCGGTGCCGTTGACGCCGGCAAGCACCAGAATGTTCCCCACGATTTAGAGCGACGGCCCCAGGCTGATCTTGCTGCCCCGGCGTGCCGGCTTGCCGATCACCTGGGCCAGGCCTGCGCCATCGGTCACCGCCGCAAGATGCGCATCGAACTTGGTCTGCAATACCTGCAGCGACTGCGCCCGCGTCGAGGCGGCCGTCACTGCACTCGCCTGGCTGACCAACCGGCGGTATTCCTCCGCGTCCACCACTACCGCCTCGGGGTGATTGTGGTTGGTGATGACCACCGCGCCATGCGAGCGCACCTTGCGCATCAGGCTGGGCCAGCCCTTCACCTTGATGTCGGCGGCAGGGGATGTTTCGAGCTCGGGCAGATCCTGGAGGCGAGACATGGGACGGTCCTGCACGTGATGGTGACTCACAGCCTACGCTCAACTTCCCATTTTGGGAAATTTGGCTATTTTGACCCAATCCCATGCCTGCTAGTCCGCCGCACAACGAAAACGGGGCCCGCAGGCCCCGTCGTCTTGCAATCGATGCGCCAGGCTCAGCCGCGCAGCTTGACCAGCAGTTCGCGCGTCACCGGGTCCGCCACGTCGGCCGACTCGCCCTTCAGTGCCGGCAGCAACTGGCTGGCCAGCTGCTTGCCCAGCTCCACACCAAACTGGTCGAAGGCATTGATGCCCCACATCACCGACTGCACGTAGACGCTGTGCTCGTACATCGAGATCAGCGCGCCCAGCGCTTGCGGGGTCAGCGCGTCGAGCAGGATCACCGTGCTCGGGCGGCCGCCCGGATAACTGCGGTGCGGATCGCTGCTGTCCTGGCCGTTGGCCAGCGCCTCGGTCTGCGCCAGCACGTTGGCCATCAGCGCGACATGGTTTTCCGCGTACGGATCGTCGTTGTGCACGGTGCCGATGAAATCGGCCGGCACCACGCTGGTGCCCTGGTGCAACGCCTGGAAGAAGCTGTGCTGCACATCGGTACCGGCACCGCCCCACCACACCGATACGGTGTCGCTGTCCACGGCAGAACCGTCCAGCTTGACCCGCTTGCCCAGGCTTTCCATCACCAGCTGCTGCAGGTAGGCCGGCAGCAGGGCCAGGCGCTGGTCGTAGGTCATCACCGCATGCGTGGCGCTGCCGAGCAGGTTGCGGTTCCACACCGCCGTCAGGCCATGCAGCACGGCGACGTTTTCTTCCAGCGGCGTGTCGAGCGCATGCGCGTCGAACTGCGCCGCGCCTTCCAGCAATTGTTCGAAACGTTCGAAGCCGATCGCCAGGGCGATCGGGAAACCTACCGCCGACCACAGCGAATAACGGCCACCGACCCAGTCCCACATCGGCAGTACGCGGCTCGGCGCGATGTCGAAGGCCTTGGCGGCGCGCTCGGGATTGGCACTCACCGCGTACAGCCGCTCGCTGCCACCCAGCCAGGCGTGCAGGATGCTGCCGTTGAGCAGGGTTTCCTGGGTGCCGAAGGTCTTGGAAATCAGGATGCCGGCAGTGTGTGCCGGGTCCAGCGTGGCCAGCGTGCGCTGCATTGCCGCGCCGTCGACGTTGGAGACGAAATGCACGCGGAACCGCGCACCCGACGGCGCACGCAAGGCGTCGGCCACCAGCCGCGGCCCCAGGTCCGAGCCGCCGATGCCGACGCTGACGATATCGGTGACGTCGGTGGCTTCCAGTTGCTGGATCAGCGCGCCCATGCGCTGGCGCACTTCCGCAGCGGTTGCATACGCTTCGGAGGCCACCGGCGCATCGGTCAGGTCGCCGCGCAACGCGGTATGCAGTGCAGCGCGCTGCTCGGTGACATTGACCTGCTCGCCACGGAACAGGCGCTGAAACGCGCCGGCCAGATCACGCTCGCGCGCGATGGCGAACAAGGCATCGAGCGCGGCGCGGTCGTACTTCTGCCGCGCGAAATTGAAATACAACGGACCGACCTGCCTGGCGTACTGCGTCGGCCGTTGTGGCTCGGCGGCAAGCAATGCGGGGATGGCAGCGCCGCGCAGGCGCTGGGCGTGGGCGTGAAGCGCGTCGAATCCGTTGGTGTGTGTCATGCGGCCTGCGTGGGGATGCTGTGGTTGGTGTGGGTGATCGTGTTGCTGCCGTCCACGTATACCAGATTGGGCTTGAAGGTCTCGGCTTCGGCTTCGCTCATGCTGGCGAAGGCGGCCACGATGATCAGATCGCCCACCTGCACGTGACGCGCGGCGCCGCCGTTGAGCGAGATGATGCCGCTGCCTTCCTCGGCACGAATGGCATAGGTGCTGAAACGCGCACCGTTGGTGACGTCCCAGATATGCACCTGCTCGAACTCACGGATGCCGGTGGCTTCCAGCAGCAGGCCGTCGATGGCGATCGAGCCCTCGTAATTGAGCTCGGAATGGGTGACGGTGGCGCGGTGGATCTTGGCTTTCAGCAGGGACAGGTGCATGACGGGCAACGGCAAAGGAAAGCCGGCATTTTAGCGGAAAGCGCCGGTGTCCACCGACCTGCCCTACAACCGGTGGTGAGTGCTTCAGGCCGGCGCTGGACAAACGTGCCCGTGCGCCGGTTCGCAGGCGTCGCCGGTCATGGCCCGACCCGGCGCTTGCAGCGGCATGGGGACCGCTCAGAATTCCAGGTTGTCGATCAGCCGCGTGGCGCCCAGGCGGGCGGCGATCAAGGCCACGCGCGCGCCGGCATGGCTGTCGCCCGGCTCGCTCAGATCGGGCAGCCGCACCACCGCGTAATCGACGCGGAAACCGGCCTGTTCCAGCGCCTGGGTGGCGGCCTGTTCGACCTGCGCACGCGGGGTGCCGGCGGCGTAGCTGTCGCGCATCTGCAGCAGCACCTTGCGGATCTGCGTCGAACGTGGGCGCTCGTCGGCCGTCAGATACTGGTTGCGCGAGCTCATCGCCAGGCCATCGGTCTCGCGCACGATGCTGCCGCCCAGGATCTCGATCGGAAACGCCAGGTCGGCCACCATCTGGCGGATCACCGCCAGCTGCTGATAGTCCTTCTTGCCGAAGGCGGCCACGTCCGGCTGCACCTGGTTGAACAGCCGCGCCACCACCGTGCACACGCCGTCGAAATGCCCGGGACGGCACACCCCTTCGAGCACGTCGCTGACGCCCGGCGCGTGGATCGGCGTGGCCAGCGCGGTGCCGAGCGGATACATGGTGTCCACGTCAGGCAACCACAGTGCATCGCAGCCGGCGTCTTCCAGGCCGCGCAGGTCGGCCTCCGGCGTGCGCGGGTAACGCGCGAAATCTTCGTTGGGGCCGAACTGGGTCGGGTTGACGAACACGCTCGACACCACGCGGTCGGCGTACTGGCGCGCCAGCATCACCAGCGAATAGTGGCCGGCGTGCAGGTTGCCCATGGTCGGCACCAGCGCCACCCGCAAGCCCTCACGCTTCCAGCCGGTGACCAGCGCGCGCAGGGCGGAAAGATCGGTCAGGGTCTGGATCATGCGGCGTACGCGTGCGCTGCATCGGGGAAGCTGCCGTCGCGCACGGCCTGCGCGTAAGCGCGCACCGCGCCCGCCACCGAGCCGCCTTCGGTGAGGAAATCCTTGACGAACTTGGGACGGCGGTGGCCGCTGTCCAGGCCCAGCATGTCGTGCATCACCAGCACCTGGCCATCGCAGCCGGGGCCGGCGCCAATGCCGATGGTGGGCACCTGCAGCTCGGCGCTGATCTGTGCGGCGATCGGCGTGGGTACGCATTCCAACACGACCAGGCTGGCGCCGGCATCGACCACGGCCTGCGCATCGCGGCGCAACTGCTCGCCGGCTTCGCCGCGCCCCTGCACCGTGTAACCGCCAAAACGCAGCACCGATTGCGGGGTCAGCCCCAGGTGCGAGCAGACCGGGATCTCGCG
This sequence comes from Xanthomonas sp. CPBF 426, assembly GCF_903989465.1. Classification (NCBI taxonomy): domain Bacteria; kingdom Pseudomonadati; phylum Pseudomonadota; class Gammaproteobacteria; order Lysobacterales; family Lysobacteraceae; genus Xanthomonas; species Xanthomonas sp. CPBF 426. The sequence goes on along the minus strand of NZ_LR861805.1, from coordinate 2,132,288 downwards.
CTCGACCAGATAGCGGATCACCTCGAGCTTGTGCCCGGCGCCCTCGATCTTGACCATCTCCGCGCCGGCCTGCAGCAGCCGGGTGGCAGCGTCCAGCGCGCGCTCCGGCGTGGCATCGGCCTGGAACGACAGATCGGCCACCAGCAGTGCCTGCTCCAGCACCCGCGCCACTGCGGCGGTGTGGTAGACCATGTCGGCAGTGGTCACCGGCAAGGTGGAATCGTGCCCCTGCACCACCATGCCCAGCGAATCGCCGACCAGGATCAGGTCCACGCCGTTGGCATCGAAGGTCCGCGCGAAACCTGCGTCGTAGGCGGTCAACATGACCAGTTTTCGACCCTCGCGCTTGGCCTGCGCCAAGGCGGGCACGGTCCAGGGCTTGCTGTCGGTATGGCTGCTCATGAAGTCATTACGTGGGGTGATAAGCCGGCCATTATCTACCCAATCGGCTCCAGCCCACAGGCATCGATGGCCTGCAGAGCGTGTCGCACTGTTCCATGGCCCGGAATGATCGCGTCCGGGGCAAGCTCGGACAGCGGCAACAGCGCAAAGGCGCGCGCCTGCAGATGCGGGTGCGGTACCTGCAAACGCGGCAGGTCGATCACCTGCTCGGCGTACAGCAGCAGATCCAGGTCCAGCGTGCGCGGGCCCCAGCGCTCGCCAGCCACGCGCTGCCGACCGAAGGCCTGCTCGATGCCGAGCAGGGCCTCCAGCAGCGGCAGTGGCGCCAGCGCAGTGCGCAGCTGCGCCACGGCATTGATGAAATCGGGCTGGTCTTCGCGGCCCCAGGCCGGCGTGCGGTACAGGCGCGAGGCGGCAATCAGCTTGGACTGCGGCAGCTCGCCCAGCGCGGCGATGGCCGCGCGCACGCTGGCCTCGGCCAGGCCCAGGTTGGCGCCCAGGCCGACAAAGGCGGTCTGCACGCCCTATTCGCCTGCGGGCGCGCCGGTGCGACGGCGGCGACGGCGCCGCTTGCGCGGTGCATCCTCCTCGCCGGCGTGATCGGCCTGCGCGGTTTCGATCGCATCGACCAGTTCCTGGCCGGAGGACTTCTGTGCCTCGCGCCAGAACTCCACATCGGCGGCATGATCGGCCGAGGCGAACTGGCGCAACACCAGGAAATCGAACGCGGCGCGGAAACGCGGATGCGACAAGGTGCGGAACACGCGCTTGCGCTGGCGCGAGGAGAAGCGCGTCTGCAGCAGCCAGATTTCCTGCATCGGCAGCGAGAAACGCCGCGGCAGCGCCACGCGTTCGAGCTGATGCAGGGTGACCCTGTCGGCGGCGCGACGCTGCGCATCTTCCGGCTGCACGCCTTGCGCCTGCAGGCCCATCAAGGTGCGGCAGAACGCCGGCCAGAGCAGCAGGGCGAACAGGAACGCCGGCGACACCGGTTCGTCGTTGGCCACGCGCGCATCGGTGTTGCGCAGGCCTTCCAGCACCATGGCGCGCAGTGCGCCACTGCGGTTGGATTTCAGGGCCGCCGCACTTTCCGGGAACAGCGCACCGAGCAGGCCGTAACGCTCCAGGCCTTCGAAACTGGCCACGCCGTGCCCGGACAGGAACAGCTTGAGAATCTCTTCGAACAAGCGCGCTGGCGCCGCTTCGGACAACAGACCGGCCAGGCGCGGAATGGGTTCTGCGGTGCCGGCTTCGATGTCGAAGTTCAACTTGGCCGCCAGACGCACCGCGCGCAGCATGCGCACCGGATCTTCCTGGTAGCGCAGCTCCGGGTCGCCGATCAGCTTCATCAGGCGCGCCTGCACGTCTTCGAAGCCGCCGCAGTAATCGCGTACCGAGAAATCCTCGATCGCGTAGTACAGGGCGTTGCAGGTGAAGTCGCGACGGATCGCATCGTCTTCGATGGTGCCGTAGACGTTGTCGCGCACCAGGCGGCCGTTATCCAGTTCGCGGTCGCCGCTGCCATCGTCGATGTTGGCGCGGAACGTGGCCACTTCGATGATCTCGCGACCGAACACCACATGCGCCAGGCGAAAGCGGCGGCCGATCAGGCGACAGTTGCGGAACAGCGCTTTGACTTCTTCCGGCGTGGCACTGGTGGCCACGTCGAAATCCTTGGGATGGCCGCCGACCAGCAAGTCGCGGACCGCGCCGCCGACCAGGTAGGCACCAAAGCCCGATTCGCGCAGGCGGTACAGCACGCGCAACGCGTTGGGGCTGATGTCCTTGCGCGAGATGGTGTGCTGATCGCGTGGGATGACGCGCAGCGTGAACGGAGATGTAACTGAGGATTCGATGATGGCGCTTCCGTCTTGTGTTGCAGGATTGCCCAACGGGTTTGAGCGCACTATACTAGCGCGCTGCACAAGACGCACCAAACGCTCCCTTCGTCTAATGGTTAGGACGTGGCCCTCTCAAGGCTAAAACAGGGGTTCGAGTCCCCTAGGGAGCACCACCGTCGTCTGGCTGCAGAACACGCCAAGGCCCCGCATTGCGGGGCTTTTGCGTTGCTGGGCATCGGTGACTGCCGCTGGTCGGGCGACGCGCGATGATCCCGTTCCCCGCCCCGGCGAACATGTCGCCCATGGCGACTGCGTCGATCCGATCTACCGGTGCGCCGACTGGCTGAGGCCGGTTGCGGGCCAAACACCCGTGCACCAAGCCGCGCAGTCGGCCGCCCGCTCCACGCCTGCGGCTGCATGTGCTGCCACGCGAGGGCGGCGCATCGGCCTGGCCGATGCCGATCACCCCGCGACAAACATCACGTACGGCCCGATCAGGACATGGACCTGCGCGACAATGCGTCCGCATCGGCGCCACGTGCGATCGCCCTCGTACTTGCGCGCAGCGATTGCAGATCGACGTGGATGTTTGCAGTGCATGGCAACGCCTCACTCGGCCAATGGATGAAAAATGCCGGCATCACTGTCGGTTTCGGCGACGGCGTCGTGGGCATGCAGACTTTCCAGGTGGCGCACCGCCACATGGAAAACGGCATGGTGCTCGGCCAGCACCTTGCGCAACCGCCGCGCGGCATCTTCGACATACATCAGGTTGGCGCCATTCAAGCGGGCGAACGCCTGCTCGTCGACACGCCGTACCGCCGCCTGTACCGGCGTCGCCAGCGCCTGCTCGCACAGGCCGACCAGCGCGCGGATACCGAAACGCGGCAAGCTCGCGCCCAGCTCCACGCGTATTTGCGCCACGCTGCGCTGGCTGTGCGGCGTGGCGTACGAACCGTGCTGTTGCAGCCACTGCGCCACCTCTTCGACCGGCAACGCATCGCGCCTTGCGTGTTGCTGCAAGAACGCACCGCTCAGCAACTGGCGCGACAAGGCCGCCGAACAGGGACAGGTGGAGGCGTACAGCACCTCGACCTGCAACTGGATCCGGGTGCGGCCTGCACTTGACTGGGCATCGATGCGCACCGGATAGGCGCGCCAGCCGCTCAGTCCTTCGCTGCGCAGCGCCGGCACCCGCACCATCAGCTCAAAGCTCAGCGTCAGCCGCGCCGCCCGGCTGCCGCAATCGGCATGACTGTCGATCATCGCCTGCAGCAGCTGCGACACCATCGCCGGCGACACCGGCTGTTCCAGATGCCGATCCAGCAAGCGATACAAGCGCGACATATGGATGCCCTTGAGTTCCGGGCGCGGCAGATCCACCTGCACGCCGGCACGCGCGGCCACGCTGCCGCCGGGTTCGGCATCGTCCAGGCGCACCGGCACGGCAATGTCCTGCATGCCGACCCAGCGCAGCGGCGCACTCGATGTGGACGGTTCGGTAACGGCAACATCGGGAAGCGTGGTGGACATCGAAAGCTCGTTGAAGGAGATGGGGGAATCGCGCCTCAGGCGCGACCGGGGAACATCTGGAAGTAATCGTCGATACCGGCATGCAGCGTTTGCGCCAGTTCGTCCTGATGCGTATCGCCACACAGCCGCCGGCAGTCGTCGCGATTGCTCATGAAGCCGGTTTCCACCAGCAACGACGGAATGTCAGGCGACTTCAACACCGCAAAGCCGGCCTGCCCGACCTGGTCCTGATGCAGGCGCGTCACCTGCTGCAGCCGCCCGAGCATCAACTTGCCGAACGCCACGCTGCTGGCGATGGTGCCGCTCAGCGACAAGTCGGCCAGCACCTGCGACAACACCGGGTTGCTGGGCACCCGCAAACGGCGCGCGCTGTCGCCCATCTGGTCGGCGGCGTTTTCGCTGTCGGCGATCCAGCGCGCCAATGCCGAGCTGGCGCCGTTCTGCGACAACGCAAACACCGAGGCGCCGCGCGCCTGGCTGCTGGGCGCAGCATCGGCATGGATGGACACGAACAGATCGGCATTGCGGCGATGGGCGATCAACACCCGCTCGTGCAACGCCACGAAGCGATCATCGCTGCGGATCATGGTCGGCCGGTAACGCGGATCGGCCGCCAGGCGCTGGTGCAGCCGCCCCGCGACCGCCATGGCCACATGCTTCTCGTAGCGCGCATCGGCACTGACCGCGCCAGGATCCTTGCCGCCATGACCGGCGTCGATGGCGACCACGTAGGGATGCAGGCGGGAGCGCGTGGGCGCAGCCGCCGCAACAGCCGGCTCGGTCGGATCGGCTGCGGACAACGACGCAGTACCGGACACAGCAGCAAGATCGAGCACCAGCGCACCATCCTCCCAGCGCGCCGTGGCTGTCAGCGGCTGCACCAGATCGAGCACCACGCGCAGCCCATCGCCATGCGGGCCGCTACGGATGGCAACGACTGCGAGACCGTCAGGCAATGGATCGACCTGCGGTGGCTGTGTCGAAACGCCCGGCAAGTCGATGACCAAGCGCGCTGGATTGGACAGGCTGAAGCTGCGGTAGGCGACCTGCGTACTCAATGCAAGTCGAAGCTGCAGTTCCCTACCCTGGCGCTGCAGATTGCAGCTGCGCAGCTCCGGGAGCGACTGCGCATGGGCAAGGCCCGGCGACAGCACCAAGGCTGCGCCGACGGTGCGCAACACCTTCCGCCGCCTCATCGGGCCGGTTCCGGAGGATCGACGCGGCCACCGAGCCGATTCGAGTATGGAAGGTTCGGCATGGTGACCAGGCAAACAACGCTTTTTGGTAAGGGGCGCGACACGATGTGACCAGACGAACGACGGAACGAAGTGTTATAAAGTAACATTTATCGCGCAAAAGCAAGCCTGTTGTGTCCCGCCTACACCCTCACGTTCACTCTTGCCGAAGAGCCACGATGTCCCCCCGTCATCCCCGACAGCTATACCGCCTGGCGCCACTGCATCGAGGTCGACTGCGGCCAGCCACTGACCGCCTCCTTCATCGCCCGACGTCTCGCGAGCCTGCACGACCTCGGCAACCACCACACCCAGCAGTTCTTGCGTCGTTGGGGCAAGCCTCATCTCCAGCGGGTGATTGGATGGTTTGAGCGTGCTGATGGCGAACTCAAGCCGAGCCGCTAAATAGCGCGCGCTCTAGCGCTGCACATCACGCCTGACCGGATAGGTCCAGGTAACGGCGGATGCGGTTGACTGTTCCTCGCTGATCGGCGGACGGTATGCCGCAGCGATTTTCTGCGACAAACAATCAACAAAATCTGCCATTCAACACGTAACGTATAAGCGCCTGAATCGCAGGCGGTGTTGCCCCATGCAGGGGGAAGGCAAAATCATGAAGAACGCAAAAAATTGGCTTATGGCTTTTTACGTCGTTGCTGGAATGCTGTCGTCAGGCACGGCAATGGCTCAGTGCTGTGCCAATGGTGGTGTCGGCGTACATGCAATGACAGGACTTGGCGACAGCAATCCCAAGGCAGCCAACCTAACGATGGATCCGTCGCTTGCCATTTATGAACTCCATCGTGATGGAGTGACATATCTCCAGATCAACGATGTAACTGGAGTGGTCCACGCAGTGGTAGCACGAGTGGACAACGCACTCTGGACCTTGCCAATGGGCAAGGATGTAGAACGTGTCGTGTTGCCGGCAGCAAACAGGATTTCGGCAAGCACGAGCTCAAACAATCCGCTAATGCTTGATTCAACTCAGCGTGATCAAGCACGACTTGTCTACAAAACAAAGAACTTCACGGTATTCAACTGGCGGGAAGCAAGTGGGGAACACTGGATAGTCTCCCCCTGACTGCAACGGAGACTGGCTCGGTAACCAGAAAGGTCAGAACCAACGCATGGCGGCGGCGAAACATGCCGCCATGCGCTTTCAACCGCGCCTTCAGTTCAGCCTCCACATCGATCGAGTCGCTCCTGGCCGCCTCAGCTGACGACGAATCCGCAATCACGCGCACCAGCACGCCCTTAGCCCCTTTCCCTGTCCAAGCACGAGCCTGGATGAAGTGCCGACTAGCCGGCGGCAAGATCTCCACACAATTGAGCGTGCTGCGATAAGCACTCAATTGGAGTTCCAATGACAGCTTCCTGCAGTCACCGCGAAACACGCATTGAAACTGAGATTGGCAGAAGCGTTCGAGTGCTGACGAACGCAGAGCCTGATACAGCCCATGCGTCTCGATTTCCAACGGATACAGCCCGGCGACATACTGCTGAAGCAATTGCGACTCAAGAACACCAACCCGCGTCATCTCCATTGCTGCAGAATGCTGCCCTCTCCCCCTCAAATCAGCCACCACATCTTTGCGCATCTTGTTGATCTGAACATTGATGTCAGAGTATTCAAGCACCCGATTGCGCAGCATGCGCTCAGCACTGGAATAGCTTGCTCGGGCTAGGGTGAAGGCGTCATCTCTTGGCTGGTTCGAAACCTTATCGCGAGCAAGCTCGCGCAGACGAGCATTGAAAACAAAAAGAGCTGTCGTCGTGACTGCATAGAGCAACTGGATACTAAAAACTTGTTGATCAAAAAAACCGATCTGATACACCCGAGGGAGCGAGAACTCAATTGCAAAGCTTGCCAATAGTGACCCTAGAGCACTGCCTCTCCACCCCTGCCTGAAAGTCAACACGACCATTGGCACGAGCATCGCAACCATCAAGATATTTCGAGTCAATGGTTCCTGCGAGACCCCTAATAAGAAGAACAGACTGAGGATAACAGCCACCGCGATTGCGAGATCTCGCTGGAGACTCGGGCGTACAGGACCGTCATTCCAGTTAGCCCATAACATCGCAGGAAGAAGCAAGACCAGCATGCCCAGATAGCTACCTGACCAATAGCGCAATATCAGGTCTAGTGCAGGGTAAGTCTGCGGCCCACCGAGGGTCGCGTTTATTACCAGGCTGCATATAGCGTTCCAGAGAGCTATAACAAGAGCAGCAGGAATAAACCACTGCTGGCTTTTAACGATATGAGGAACTTGGTATCGAAGTAGGCCAATCGCCCCAGCAATCAAAGGCGCATGAATGAAGGGACTCAGATATGACCATAACGGATTGAAGCCCTGTAACTCGCCTAGCGGAATACGCAAGAACAACATCGCCGCAGCGTCACCTGCCAACAGAAAAGGCCACTCGCGATAAGGCCGGAAGAGCAAGGTGACTACGCGCAAACCAACCGGCAGATACCATTGGTCGATCGACAAGCGCCAAAGCGTCAGAAACACCAAGCAGTAGCACACGCTGATCAGCATGCCCCTGACAAGCTCTTTAGCTACTGCCATACCACCACTCCTTGGTTCCACGATTCGCCCTAGTCTGGAGGGAAACTGCCTGGTGGAGTATAGCGGTGGCGCACAATTTGCAAAAAGAGCCGGTGCCCTTCACGGCGGTTATCGCCGTTGAAGACGCGCATTGCACTTTGCTGGTGCGTTGGGCCACGCGGGAATCGGGTCGCCTGACACAGCAGAGGCCAGAGCTGCGAGCAGTCGCGAGGAGGCGCATGCACCGCATCCAGCCCAACGATGACAGCCGGCGCGATTGAGGCGCCTGCAGCGATGCAGGCAAGCGAGACATCGGCAAGATGCCAGGCGAGACCGTCAACGAATAAGGCCGCGCAGTGCGCGGCCTTGTTCGTCATCCATGCCGATATCAGCATAACGGGAGAGATCAGCCCTCCATCTGCTCCAGCTCCTTGCCCTTGGTCTCGTAGACGTACTTGAGCACGAAGAACACCGAGATGAACGCGGCGACGGTGTAGATGCCGTAGGCGCCGGCCAGGCCGATGCTGCCGAGCAGGATCGGGAAGCTGACGGTGATGGCGAAGTTGGAGGTCCACTGCGCGGCGCCGGCAATGGCCAGGCCCGAGCCACGGATCTGGTTGGGGAACATCTCGCCCAGCATCACCCACATCACCGGGCCCCACGAGGCGTTGAAGAACACCACGTAGACGTTGGCGGCCACCAGCGCGAGCATGCCCATGGCATCGGACATGGCGAGCTTGCCGTTTGGGTCCAGCGAGGCGGTGGCAAAGGCATAGGTCACCAGGGCCAGCGAGACCGCCATGCCGGCCGAGCCGATCCACAGCAGCGGCTTGCGGCCGACCTTGTCGACCAGCATCACCGTGACCAGGCAGGCGCCGATGCTCAGGCCGCCGGAGAGCACGTTGATCAGCAGCGCGTCCTGTTCGGAGAAGCCCACCGCCTGCCACAGCACGGCGCCGTAATAGAACACCACGTTGATGCCGACCAGTTGCTGGAACACCGCCAGGCCTACGCCGATCCAGACGATCGGGCGGATCCTGCCGGTGGCCTTGTTGATGAGGTCGGAGAACTTGGGCTTGTGCTGGTCAGCCGACATCGAGGCCGAGATCTCGGCCAGCTTGGTCTGCGCGGCGGCGTTGCCGTACAGGCGCTTCAAGACCACCAGCGCCTGCTCGCGGCGGCCCTTGACCACCAGGTAGCGCGGGCTCTCCGGGATGACCAGCAGCAGCAACAGGAACAGCAGCGAGGGAACCGCCTGCATCCAGAACATCCAGCGCCAGGCGGCCTGCCCGGCCCATAGTGGCTCGGTGGAGGCACCGGCGGCGTTGGCCAGCAGGTAGTTGCTCAGGAACGCGCAGAACAGCCCGCTGATGATGGCGATCTGCTGCATCGTGGCCAGCCGGCCGCGATAGCGCGCGGAGGCGACCTCGGCGATGTAGGCCGGCGAGATGACGCTGGCCGCGCCCACCGCAAAGCCGCCCATCACGCGGGCGAAGATGAAGAAGCCGGAACTGTGCGAGGCCCCAGCGCCAATGGCCGAGAGCAGGAACAGCGCCGCAGAAATGATCAGGACCGCGCGGCGGCCCCAGCGGTCGGCCAGACGGCCGGCAAAGAAGGCGCCAATGGCGCAACCCAGCAGCATCGAGGCGACTTCGAACCCGGTCTCGGCGGCGCTGGAATTGAAGGTCTGCTTCAGGCCATCGACAGTGCCGTTGATCACGCCGCTATCGAAACCGAACAAAAAACCGCCGATCGTGGCTACGCAACTGATCAGGACGATGAAACGGGTGTTCTCGCCGGCATCGGGGGCGCCGTCTATGGAGACACTGGACATGGGTTCACCTGGAAGCATGCAAAGGAGCGGCCACGGGGGCGGCCGACATCGGCCGGCGACGCGCACTGCGCCGCCGGCCACGGGACATCAACGCGTCAGATACTGGTTGATCAGGTTCTCGTAGGCTTCCTGGCGGCCGCTGAGTTGCTTGGGCGCGTTATCGGCCGCGTACTGGGCCAGATCCACCAGCGTGCTGCTGCCGTTGGCAAACTCCGCACCGGCGCCGCTGTCGAAGCTGGCGTAACGCTCGGCGCGCCACTGCTCCAGCGGCGAGGACGTCAGCAGCGCATTGGCCACTTCCAGCCCGCGTGCGAACGCGTCCATGCCGCCGATATGCGCCAGGAACAGGTCCTGCGGGTCGGACGACTCGCGGCGCACCTTGGCATCGAAATTCAGCCCGCCCGGTGCCAGCCCGCCCTGGCGCAGCACCACCAGCATCGCCCCGACGGTGTCGTACAGGTCGGTCGGAAACTGGTCGGTATCCCAGCCGTTCTGCGGGTTGCCGCGGTTGGCATCAATGCTGCCGAGCAGGCCGGCATCGCTGGCAACCTGCAGGTCATGCTCGAAGCTGTGGCCCGACAATGTGGCGTGGTTGGCTTCGATATTGAGCTTGAAATCCTGGTCCAAGCCGTGCTGGCGCAGGAAGCCGATCACCGTGGCGCTGTCGAAGTCGTACTGGTGCTTCATCGGCTCCATCGGCTTGGGCTCGATCAGGAAGTTGCCTTGGAAGCCGATCGCACGGCCGTAGTCGCGTGCCAGGGTCAAAAAGCGCGCCATGTTGTCCTGCTCGCGCTTCATCTGGGTGTTGTGCAGGCAGGCATAGCCCTCGCGGCCACCCCAGAACACGTAGTTTTCGCCACCCAGCTCGACGGTGGCATCGATCGCGGCCTTGACCTGCACCGCCGCACGCGCCACCACATTGAAGTCCGGGTTGGTCGATGCGCCGTTCATGTAGCGCGGGTGCGAGAACAGGTTGGCGGTGCCCCACAACAGCTTGACGCCGGTGTCGGCCTGGCGCTGCTTGGCGATGCCGACCATGTGTTTGAGGTTGCGCTCGTACTCACCGATGTCGTCGGCATCGGGCGACAGGTCGATGTCGTGGAAGCAGTAATACGGCACGCCGAGCTTGGTGAAGAATTCGAACGCGGCATCGGCCTTGGCTTCGGCACGGTCCAATGCGGTGTTGCCGATATCCCACGGATACGCGCGCGTGCCGGGGCCGAACGGATCGGCGCCATTGCCGCAGAAGCTGTGCCAGTAGGCCACGGCAAAGCGCAGGTGCTCGGCCATGGTCTTGTCGCCGATCTGCTTGTTGGCGTCGTAGACCTTGAAGGCCAGCGGGTTGTCCGAGTCGCGGCCTTCGAAGCCGATCTTGCCGATACCGGGAAAATATTCCTTGGCGCCAATGTAGACGGTGTTGCTCATGGGGTGGAATGTCCTTGCTGCTGGGGGAGTTGTAGAAAGCGTGTCGATCAGCCGGCGTAGAGCGGGCTGATCACATGCAGGTGCTTGAGGAAGTGCTGGTAGTGCTGCTGATACTGGGCCACGCGCTGCGGATCCGGGCGCGCTGACAGGCTGTCGTCGACCTGCAGATGCTCCAGCACCACATCCGACAACGCGTCCGTACCGCCGTCATCGCGATCGCAGGCCCACAAGGCCTGCAGCGCGGCACCGAAGGCAGCGCCTTCGGGCTGGGTCGGCACCACGACCTGCAGGTTGAAGATATCGGCCACCATCTGCCGCCACTGCGCGCTCTTGCTGCCGCCGCCGGTGAGCAGGATGGTGTCGAACTGCAGACCCGCCGCGACAAAGGCATCGAAGCCGTTGCGCAGGCTGTAGGTCGCCCCTTCCATTGCGGCGCGATAGAAATGCGCGGCGGTGGTGTTGTGCAGGTCCATGCCGAACAGGCAGCCGCGGGCGTCCGGCAAATTGGGCGTGCGCTCGCCGTTGAAGAACGGCAGCAGCACCAGGCCATCGGCGCCCGGCGTGGTGCTGGCGATCAAGTCCTCGGTCTGCTCGCGGGTGATCGAGAACATGCGCATCACCGCCTCGGTGGCGACGGTGCAGTTCATGGTGCAGATCAGCGGCAGCCAGCCGCCGCTGGACGAACAGAACGCGGCCCAGCGTGCGTCCTCGTCCACCACCGGGTGATCGGCGTAGGCGAACAAGGTGCCCGAGGTGCCCAGGCTCATGGTCAGGCGACCGGGCACCACGTTGCCGGTGCCGATCGCGGCCATCATGTTGTCGCCGCCGCCGGTGGTGACACGCACGCCGGCCGGCAGGTTCAATGCGTCGGCGGCTGCGTCGGACAAGGCATAGACCGCGCCGGTCTCCACCAGCGGCGGCAATGCCTCGCGCAGGTCGCGCTGTGCGTCCACCGCGCCGAGCATGCGTTCGGACCACTGCCGTGTGCGCACGTCCAGCCAGCCGGTGCCGGAGGCATCGCCGACTTCGGCAAAGCGCTCGCCGGTGAGCCAGAAGTTCACGTAGTCGTGCGGCAGCATCACCGTGGTCATCGCTGCATACGCCTCGGGACGATGCTTGCGCGTCCATGGCAATTTGGAGGCGGTGTAGCCGGCCATGATCGGGTTGCCGGCGGCGGCCACGCTGCCTGCCGCGCCACCCACCGCGTCCATGATTTCGTCGCATTCCAGCGCGGTGCTGGTGTCACACCACAACTTCACCGGTGCGGTGACGCTGCCATCGGCGGCCACCGGCACGAAGCCGTGCTGCTGGCCGGAGACCGAAATACCGCGCACCCGCGCACGCTGCTCGCCATCGAGCTGGGCGAAGCAATGCACGATGCCGTCGATCCACCACTGCGCCTGCTGCTCGCGGGTGCCATCGTCGCGGCTGATCAGCTCCATCGGCGCGGCGATCGTGGCGACCACGGCGCGCTCCTGCGGATCGTAGGCGACCAGCTTGACGCTCTGCGTGCCCACATCCAGTCCTACGTACAAGCTCATTGCATCACCAATCGGTTGTTGTTGAGGCCCACCTGCTGGGTGCGACCGGCGCCCAGTTGCAGGTCCAGGGTCTGCCCTGCGTAAGACAGTTGATAGCGCCCGCCACGATCGCTGTGCACGCGGGCCTGCTGCAGGCGACCGCCGTCCCAGTGCAGGTCCACGCTGGCGCCGCCGCGCACGCGCAAGCCCCGCACACTGCCGCGCGGCCAGGCCTTGGGCAAGGCGGGCAGCAGGAACACGCTGCCGCCCCAGCTTTGCAGCAGCATTTCGGTGATGCCGGCGGTGCCGCCGAAGTTGCCGTCGATCTGGAACGGCGGATGCGCGTCGAACAGATTCGGGTAGGTGCGTTCGGGCGAGATCAGCAGTTGCAGGATGCGGTAGGCATGCTCGCCATCGGCCAGCCGCGCCCACAGGTTCAGCCGCCAGCCGATGCCCCAGCCGGTGGTGTTGTCGCCACGGGTTTCCAGCGTGCGCCTTGCGGCAGCCGCTAGCTCGGGCGTATCGCGCAGATTGATCTGGCTGGATGGATGCAGCGCGTACAGATGCGAGACGTGGCGGTGATGGATCTCCGGCGCCTGCATGTCCCAGTCCTGCTGCCACTCCTGCAATTGCCCTGCCTTGCCGATGCGGTTGGGCGGCAATTGCTCGCGCAATTCACCCAGGCGTTGCGCGAAGGCAGCGTCGACCTTGAGCAGCTTGCTCATCGCGATGCATTGGGCGAACAGATCGCGCAGCAGCTGCGCATCCATCGTGGGGCCGGCACACAGCGCGGCGTTGAACGGATGCTGGTTTTCCGGCGACATCGAGGGGTTGGTCACCATCGCGCCGGTCTGCGGATCCTTGACCAGCGTGGCGACGAAGAACTCCGCCGCGCCCTTGAACAGGGGATAGATCCTGCCCAGATAGGCACGGTCGCGGCCGTAATCCCAGCGATCCCATAGCTGTTGCAGCAGCCAGACGCCGCCCATCGGCCACAGGCTCCACTTGGCGCCATCGATCGGCCCGGCCTGGCGCCACAGATCGGTGTTGTTGTGCACCACCCAACCCGGTGCGTCGTACATCGCGCGTGCGGTGTGCGCGCCGGTTTTGGCCAGATCGAACAGCATGGCTTCCAGCGGTTCGACGCACTCGTGCAGCGCATTGGCCTCGCTGGGCCAGTAGTTCATCTCGGTGTTGATGTTGATGGTGTACTTGCTTTCCCACGGCGGCTGCATCAGGTCGTTCCAGATACCCTGCAGATTGGCCGGCTGGGTGCCGGGCCGCGAGCTGCAGATCAACAGGTAACGGCCGTACTGGTGATACAGCGCGGCCAGCGCCGGATCGTTGCCCTGTGCAAAACGCTGCACGCGTTCGTCGGTGGGCAGCTTGGCTGCGTCGCTGCTGCCCAGGTCGATCGCCACGCGCCGGAACAGCCGCTGGTGATCGGCCAGATGCGCACGCAGCAATGCGGCGTAATCCAGTTTGCCCGCCCTCTGCATGCTTGCGGCGGTCAAGGCGAGCGGGTCGCCATCGACAGCGTCGTAGCGTTGGTAGCTGGTGGCGGCGGTGAGCAGCAGCACCACTTCATCGGCCGCTTCGATGCGCAGACGGTCGCGCAGGCCACTGAGCGTGCCGCCCTTGACCTGCGGCAGCACGCGCAAGGCAAAACGCAGCTTGCCCTCGATGCCGGCGAAACTGCCGTTGCGACCGCTGAACAACAGCCCGCCCTGCTCCACCGTGACCTCGCCGGTCTGCGGGCTGTCGATGCCCACGCGCAGGGAAATCGCGCGGGGCCGATCGCAGGACAGGCGCACCACGATGCATTGCGACTGCGCCGACACGAACACCTCGCGCGTGTGCACAGCACCGCCGGAGCGAAACGTGGTGGTGGCCACGCCGGTATCCAGATCGAGCTGACGGCGATACTCGCTGATGCCGTCGGCACGATCGAAGTCCAGCAGCAGATCGCCCAGCGGTTGATACGGCATCTGCTTGAGCGGACGCGAGAGCAGCTTGGCGTCGGCCAGTGTCTCGGCCTCGGCATAGCGCCCGGCAAACACCAGCGCGCGCACCTGTGGCAGGGCCGCCAGCGCGTCGGGGCTGGTGGCGTCGTACGGGCCGCCTGCGTACAGCGTGTCCTCGTTGAGTTGCAGGCGCTCGTGGGCAATGCCGCCCCACACCATCGCGCCCAGCCGGCCATTGCCGACCGGCAGCGCCTGCACCCACTCGTTGGCCGGTTCGCGGTACCACAGCTGCAAGGCATCGGCGGGCGCCGCGGCCGGCAACGCGGCGTGTCTGGACGATGCGGCAGCCTGCACGGCAACCGGCGCAGCGCCCAGGACCGCAATCGCGGCCCCGGTTGCCTTGCACAGTTCGCGACGGGTCAGCACGGCCACCGCCGTGCTGCCTCACCGGAACCGCCCGCGACTGCCTTGCGGCGTTCCGGCATCTGCTTGCTCATCGACTGAAGACAGCCTGCGATCATCGACGACGCGCTTTGCCGGACGCAATCTTGCGCTGCAACACGCTGACCGGCTTGCCGTCGTACTGGATGCTGGCATCGGTCCTGGGCTCCAGCGCACCGGCATCGTCGCGCGGGCCATCGACGAAGCGCACGTTGATGGTGCGCTTGGCCTGCATGCCGGTCCAGCTGCCCTCGCGCTTGCCGATGCTCAGCTCGCCCTTGGCCTGGTTCCAGACCAACGGGATGCGGCTGAACTCGCCCTTCTCGTAGCCGTAGCCCTTGCCGTCGTCCTCATACAGCGAGAACTGGCCATCGGCGCCGGTGTAGACCACCACGGTGAGCGGCGCATCCGGGATCTGGTCCACGTATTCCTGCACCGGGCCGGTCGGCACGATGGAGCCTGCGCGCACGAACAACGGCATGCGCTCGATCGGCGCGGCCGCCTCGATGCTCTGGCCGCCCTCGTAGCGCTTGCCGGTGGCGAAATCCAGCCAGCTGCTGCCGGCCGGCAGATAGACCTGACGCGAGGTGGCCCCGAAGCGGGTGACCGGTGCGACCAGGAACGCCGGTCCGAACAGGTACTGGTCGTTGATGTCGCGGACCTTGGGATCGTTCGGGAAGTCCATCATCATGCCGCGCATGATCACGCCATCGCGCTGGTAGGTATCGCCGGCCAGGCTGTAGATGTACGGCAGCAACGCGTAACGCAGGCGGTTGTAGTACGCCATGCTGTCGTAGAACGGCGTGCCTTCGGGGGCGATGTTCCAGATCTCGCGGTACGGGAACTGACCATGCGAGCGGAAGATCGGCACGAATGCGCCGAACTGGAACCAGCGCGTGTTGAGTTCGCGCCACTCCGGCAGATGCGCCGGGTCCTGGTTCTCGTAGCGCTTCTCCACCGCAAAGCCGCCGATGTCGAAGGTCCAGTTGGGCAGGCCCGACAACGCCATGTTGACGCCCCCGGAGATCTGGTCGCGCATGTCGTCCCAACGCGAGACGATGTCGCCGCTCCACACCGCCACTGCATTGCGCTGGGTGCCGGCATAGCCCTTGCGCGAGAGGATGAACACGCGCTTGTCGTCGGCCGCGCGGTCGCCCACGTACACGCCATGGGTGTGCGGCAGCGGATAGGAATTGAAGTACTCGGTGGACGAGCCCAGTGCGTTGGGCGTGGTGCGTGCCTTGCGCTCGCCGATGTCCAGGTTGGAATGCACGTCCGGTTCGTCGGCGTCCATCCACCAGGCATCGAAGCCCTTGCTGTTGAGCTTTTCGTTGACCTGGCGCCAGTAGATCGCCTGCGCCTTTTCCGAATACGGATCGTAGAACGAGTTCTTGTAGCCCTTGCCGATCCAGTCCAGCTCACCGACTTCGACATTGCGCTTGTACATGAAACCGGCCGCGTCCAGTTCCTTGTAGTTGGCGGTGGTGGGATAGAACTTGGGCCAGATCGAAATCATGATCTGCGCATGCATGTCATGCACGGCCTTGACCATGCCATCCGGATCGGGGAAGTGCTGCGGGTCGAAATCGTGCGAGCCCCAGGCATTCTCGGGCCAGTACGACCAGTCGAGCACGATGTTGTCCAGCGACAGCTTGCGCTTGCGGTATTCGGCCACCGCACCGACCAGTTCGTCCTGGCTCTTGTAACGCTCGCGGCTCTGCCAGAAGCCATACGCCCACTTGGGCAGCATCACCGACTTGCCGGTGAGTTCGCGGTAGCCGGCCACGGCCTGGTCGTACGAGTCGGCAGAGACGAAGTAGTAGTCGATCATCTGGCCGGCTTCGGACCACAGCGACAGGTCCTTCGCTTCGGCGGCCGGCAGCGGGTCGCGATGCAGCAGCGCGATGTAGCTGGGGTCGATCAGGTCCCACTCGACCTTGACGGTGTGGCGCGTGCCCGGCTCCAGCGCCAGTTTGAACTCGTGATTCCAGGGGTTCCAGTTCTGGCGCCAGCGATCGACGATCAGCTTGCCGTCCACGTACAGCTTGGCGTACTCGCTCGAATACAGCGAGAAGGTGTGCTCGCCACCGGTGAGCGCTTCGATCTGCCCCTCCCAGGTGACCTGCATGCGGCTGTTCTTGTCCTTGGTGATCGCCTTCTTCGGATACTTGGTCAGGTCGCTGAGGTACTGGTAGTTCACCTCGCTCTCGCGACGCTCGACGATCTGCTTGCCATCGATCGCATAACGCGCGGTCAGCGCACCGGCCTTGCCCTTGGCGTCGTACAACTTCAGCGTCTTGGGCAGCGGCTGCAGGCCACGCGGGTCGCCCAGGCGACTGATCGAGTTGTTGTCCCACAGCAGGCCGTAGTTGCGGCTGGACACCAGGTAGGGCACCGCCATGTCGATGTTGTTCTGCTGCAGCTCGACGTTGCGGCCCTTCTGGTTCATCCAGCCCTGCTGGTGCTGGCCGAAGCCGTACAGCGCTTCGTCGTCGGGCGACTGGAAGCGCTGACGCACGGTCAGGTATTGCTTGCCTTCCATCTTCAGCGGGGCAAAGCTGCGCCCGCCGGCCACTTCCGACAACACCGGCCTGCCATTGGCATCGGCAAAGCTGACGTGGCCATCGACGGTGGAGACGGTGGCGGTGACCTTGCCGGTCTTCAGCTGCACGCTGTCGCCCTGCTCGGCCAGCTGGAAGCTGCCATCGCCCTGCACCGGCACACGCATCAGGCTGGGGCTGCGCGCGAAGTCGCCATCCGGGTCGGCACTGACGCGGATGATGCCGGCGTCGACGACCTGCAGACGTACCGGTGCGGCGCCCTTGGCGCTCGGCACCACGGTGACGCCGTCGGCGGCCTTGCGCACTTCCTGCGCGTGCGCGGCATTGGCCAGCAGGGCCAGCGACAACGCCAGGCACTGGGCAAGCGGTGTACGTCGGGTGGCAGGCGCATGGCCGGCGGAACGGTTGATGGTTTGCATGTTCACTCCCTTGGAATTACGAAACGGTGCCGCGGGGGCGGCAGCGCATGGTTCAGTGGATTCAACCTGGCGGACCGCGTGCTGCGCAGCGGTCGGGCTGTGCAGCACGCGGCCGACCAGGCTTATTTGTAGGTGGCCAGCTTGATCTTCAGCAGCTGCGGCGCGCTGGAAAAGTTGACCCCGTAATCGGTCTGGTCGCCGTTCCAGTTGCGCTCGAACTTCCAGTCGCTGCCTTCGTAGACGCCTTCCTCGACACGGTCGTAGAGCATGTTGGCGGTCGCCTCGCTGGCCGGATGCAGGGTCACGCGCACGTGATAGCCGGTGACCAGGAATTCGTCCGGACCCAGCTCGGCGATCAACGCCGCACCGATCGGCTCGGGGTTGCCCGGCGGCTCGCCCTTGAACCAGAACTGCGGCACGCCGTAGGTGATGGTGGCGCTCCAGCGGTCGTTGAGCTTCAGCTCCTGCACGGCCTGGCCGGGTTCTTCGGCGGTGCCGTGCAGCTTGCCTTCGGAGGCGGCCTTGGCGAACGGCCGCATGCCGCGCTTGACCAGGTCAAAGCCCAGCGCGAACGGCGCCAGGGTTTCTTCGTTGACGTGCTTGGCACCCAACGGGTAGTTGGAATAGCGCGTGTAATCCATGCCGAACGCCGACCAGCCGATGCCATCATGGCCCAGCGCGGGGAACAGGTAACGTGCGTATTCGGGGCGGTTGCCGGTTTCAGCGACGAACAGCGCATTGTCCGGGCGGGCGTAGCGTTCCAGCACCGTGGTGTAGGTGCGGTACTCGGGCATGTAGATATCCGGCGCCAGCAGATCGATATGCGGGCCGGCCGCCTTCCACACGTCCAGCACGTTGTCGGTGGGGCCGCCGCTGGCGTACTGGCCGGGCTGGCCGGGATTGAACGGGCCGCGCAACGCGGCATTGACGTACATCGGCAGCGGGTATTCGGCCTTGCCGGCCTCGGCCACCTGGTCGATGTAGCGACCGATCGACCAGGCATGGAAGATCTCGTCCGCATCGGCACCGAACACCTGTGCCCAGCTGCCCGGCTGCTTGTTCAGGCGCTTGAGCAGTGCGTCCGGCACCGGGCCGTCGAACAGCTTCTGCGCCATCGGCGAGAAGTCGCGCACGCTGCCGTAGGTGCCCGGCTCGTTCTCGGGCTGGATCATGATCACGGTGTGCTGCGGATCGACTTGCTTCAGATGCTGCATGAAGGCCACGAAGGCCTTGCGGTCGGCATCCAGGGTGGCCTGCGCATGCGGCGACAGCGACCCGATCGCCTTGCCCTCGCGCGTCACCACGCGCGGGAAGCGCTGGTTGTCGGTCTTGACCCAGTGCGGCGCGTACGCCGGGCCGTTGTTCTTCCAGGTCGCAAACCACAGCAGCACCAGCCGCACCTTGTGCTCGCGCGCTTGCGTGAGCAGCGTATCGACGAAGGAGAAATCGAACTTGCCTTCTTCCGGCTCGACCTGCTCCCAGGCGATCGGCACCTGCACGGTGTTCGGGCCCAGCACCTGCATCGCCGGCCACACCTTGTCCATCACGCCGGGATAGTTGCTGGAGTTGTTGACCTGCGCGCCCAGGATCAGGAACGGCGCCCCATCGACCATCAACGCGTGCTTGCCGTCCTTGCTGACGAACTGCGGCATCGGCGTCTGCGCAGCCGGCGCCGCTGCCGCGGCAGGTGCGGTCGCTGCGGTACCGGCAGTCGGTGCGACTGCGGCCGGCTTGGCTTTGTCGTCCTGCTCGCCGGATTGGCACGCAGCCAGGGCCAACGTCAGCGCGGACAGCAGCAGCGGACGCAGGCAGCGGCGTGCAGTGGAAGGAGTAATCACACGTGCAACGGGGGAATGCATGGACATAAGACTCCGTGTCACCAGGTATCGGTGCGGAAGGGGGAAACAGGAAGGTGTTCGCGATTGACCAGGTTGGCGTCTTCCGGGTTTTCGCTCCAGCCGTAACGCACCGCGACCGGTGCAGCCACCGCGTCGCTGCGCACGATTACCTGATCGCCGTCGATGCGCGCGGTGGCCGGATGGAAGTGTTTGTCGGCACCGGCGACGCGGAAGCCCTGCACATCGCCACCATTTCGCAGCTGCAAGGCACTGCCCTGCAGATCGAAGCGCAGCACGGCCTGGCCCTGGTCAAAGCGCGCCTGCTTGAACACCGGCGCGCTGTACACCAGCGTTTCGCCGTACGCCACATGACGTGCAGCAATCGCAAGTCGATGGCCGACATCGCGCTTGTTGGTCGGATGGATATCGGTGGGGTTGCCGATATCGATGATCACCGCCTGCCCGGTCGCCGGCAGCGCCAGCGTCTTGGACTGCGACTCGCGCAACAGTGCCCACGGGCTCAACTCGCCCCTGTCGCCACCGGCCTTGAAGTTGGCCAGCTGCACCCACAGGAACGGCAGCGTTTTCGCGCCGCGCTCGGCGCGCCATTGCTGGATCATCGCGGCGAACTGCGCGCGGTATTTCACCGCGCCGGCCTCACTGGCATTGGTCTCGCCCTGGTACCAGATCACGCCCTTGACCGGGAACGGCTGCAGCGGATGGATCATCTGGTTGTACAGCAGCGTGGGCAGCTGATTCTTGTTGTCGGCCAGCGACACGCGCACGGCGGCGGGACGGAACTTCCAGCCGCCCAACGCGCGCTTGGCACCGGCGCTGGTCTGTACGAAGCGCTGCTCGTCCGGGCCATGCATGCCGCCGCCGCCACTGAGATCTTCCACCCGCACCGCGATGTGGTTGACGCCTGCACGCAAGGCGGAGGCAGGCACCTGGTAGACGCGCGGCAGGTTCCACTGTTTTTCGGTCGTGCCGACCTGCTGGCCATTGACGTAAGTGATGTCCGAATCGTCGATCTGGCCCACGCCCAGTTCGATACCGGCCTTGGCCTCGGCAGCGCTCAGGGTGACCGTGGTGCGATACCAGGCGATGCCGTCCATGCCGTCATAGCCGCTGGATTCCCATTGCTGGCTGGTCGGGATGCTGTCCCAGTCGCTGTCGTCGAACGACGCTTGGCGCCACTGCGGCATGTCGCCATCGACCTTGGGCCAGCGCGCGATGCGCTTGCCGGTGGCGGCCTGCGCGGCAGCATCGCGCTGCTTGATCGCCTCGATCGCGCCCTGGTTCTTCTCGCCATTCAAGCCCAGCGAGGCCGCGTCCATCCACGCCTCGATCGCGCTGCCGCCCCAGGTGCTGTTGACGATGCCGATCGGCACGCCGGTGCTGGCGCGCAGCTCCCTGGCGAAGAAATACCCCACTGCGGTGAACTCGCCGGCGTTGTCCGGCGTGGCAGCCTTCCAGTCGCCGCCGGTCAGGCGCGCTTCCGGCTGCAGCGACCACGACTTGGGCACCTTGAAGTGCCGCAACTGCGGGTCGTTGGCCGCGGCCACCGCCTGCGGACCATCGCTGGCCTGCGCCAACGGCCACTCCATGTTGGATTGCCCGCTGGCCAGCCACACATCGCCGACCAGCACATCGCGCACCTGCAATTGGCCGCCGTCGCCCTGCACGCTCAGCACATAGGGGCCACCGGCCTTGTGCGCGGGCAGGCTGACCTTCCACTGGCCCTTGGCATCGGCCTTGGCGGTGGCCCGCTTGCCGTCGAAGCTGACCATGATGTCGGCATTGGGCGTGGCCCAACCCCACACCGGCATGGCCTGATCGCGCTGCAGTACCGCGCCATCGGCAAACAACAACGGCAAGCTCGGTTGTGCCAATGCGGTGGGGCTGGCCAGGACCAGGCCCAACAGGCAGCCACGACGGATAAGGGAAGCGCTCATGCAATGATCTCCAGGGACGGCGCGACCAATCGGCGCGCAGCGATGCGACGGCGCACGCCGCCGTACACGGTAAGACAGCGGGATGACGCGCGCAGCGACGCAGCGCTCATCGTGGATCGCCGTAGAAGATGCCACGCCCACCGGTGGCGAAGTACACGCGCCCGGGGATGCGCGGATCGCCGGTGACGCTGTACGGCTTGCCGAACCGGTGCGCGTCGTCGTTGATGCGCAACCACTGCGCGCCTTCGTCGTCGGAGCGGAACACGCCGTCCACCCCATCCACGCGGCCGGCCAGATACAGCGCCGGCGGTGCGCCCGCGTGCAACGCCTTGCCGATGCCCAGCGAACGCGCCTGGTCCGGTTTGGACAAGGTCTGCAAACGCCCGCCCTGCCAGCGCATCACGCCCAGCGTGGGGCTGGCCAGATACACCACCCCCGCCCGCCATGGATCCGGGCGCAGCTGCGGACGCGCACGCTCGTCGCGCGCCGGGCTGCCGACCTGGGCACCGGTGTCGCGAAAGCTCGCTGCGCCATCGCGGCTCTCGAACAGGCGCCCGCTGGCGGTATCCACTGCGTACCAACGCTGCGCATCGACGCGATCGGCCACTGCCACCGCGGTCTCGGGCAGCCCCTGTACACGCTGCCAGTGCTTGCCGAAATCGGCTGTGCGCCAGTTGCCGCCGGCGTCCGGCGCCCACACCACCTGCGAGGCATCGGCGGCAATGGCGATGTTGCCGGCGCCCTGCCCGGCCGGCGGCTCGCTGGCGAATGCCGTCCACTGCGCGCCGCCATCGCGCGAATACAGCGCACGAATCTCGTTGTTGCGGCGATCGCGCACGGTGCCGCTGCGCACCACCCACTGCGCGGCCTGCCCGGCGGCGTCGATGCTTTCGCCATTGGTCAGGCGCGGGCCGGCGTACTGCAGCTGCGCACGTTCCAGATCGTCGTGCCGAAAACCGTCGATATCGCCGAGTGCGCTGAGCAGATGCGCGCCGGCCATCGGGCTGAGCAGATCCAGCGGCACGGTCTCTTCCAGCCCGCGATCCTGGAACCACCACTGCAACGGCTGCTGCGCAGAGACCTGCTGCAGATTGCGCGAGGCCCAGATGCCGTAGCCGGTGACGAACAGGGCGTGGTTGCTGTCGAACGGATCGATCGCCAGCGCGCCCATCCAGTGCGGCGTGGCGTGCGCGGTCCACGGCGCATCGCCGTGATCGAACTGCGCGCGAGCCAGCAATGGCGTCCAGCTGCGCCCCCCATCGACGCTGCGGAACAGCTCATCGCGCGGGCTACGACGGCGGAAGGTGCTGGCCAGCAGCACCTGCGGCTGTTGCGGATCCACCGCCACCGCGCCCCAGCCGAAGCCATCGCCGCTGGCCGGCTGCGCGAGCGGGCTGATCTCGCTCCAACGCGCCAGTGCCGGGGTGTACTTCCACAGCGCGCCACCGGCCATCAGATCCGGGCCGGGCTGGTCGCCGTAGCTCAGGTACCACTGCCCATCGCTGCCACCGGCCATATGGCTGGGACGCAGGCCCCTGGGTTGCCCGGCCACTGCCGACCAGCTGCGGCCGGCGTCGTCGGAGACATACAGGCTGGTCTGCGCGGTGGACACGCCGACATAGATGCGCGGGGTCGGCCGACCGGCGCGGCCACTGGCGGCATCGAAGACGACAAAGGCAATGCCCACTGCCTGTTCGCGTCCGACATGATTGCGCGCGGTTGCACCTGCCAGGGCCTCGGCAGGAAATGCGTCCACCCGCGCCCAGTGCGCGCCGCGATCGTCGCTGCGCCACAGGCCCGCATCGCGTGAGCCCAGCAACAGCACACGGCCGTCGTGCGGGTCCACCGCCAGGCGTTCGCCATTGGACCGGCCCAGTTGATTGCCGCCGAGTTTGAACGGCAGCGCGGCACGCTCGAAACTGCGGCCGCGATCGAACGAGCGCAGCAGCGCGGCATTGCCGGCACGTTCGTGCATGTAGGTGCCCGCAGCCAGATACAGCGCCTGCGGGTCGGCAGGATCGACCGCAAACGCGTCGATCCCCATCAGATTCCAGTCGTCGGCGCCCAGCCAATCGGTCAGCGCCACCCACTGCTGCGCGCGCCCATCCCAGCGGTACGCGCCACCGACATCGGTACGTGCATACGCAAGATCGCGCTCGGCGGGATGAAACAGCACACCGGTGACGAATCCGCCACCGCCAATGGCGACGCTGCGCCACTGGTAAGGTCCCTGCACCGCCGGATCGGCAGCCTGCAGCGGCAGGATCGAAAACGGCAACAGCAACAGCAGTGCCAGCCACGCACGGACCGGCCGCATCGCTGCGGTAACGCGGCGCACAGTAGGCGGATCGATTACAGCGATCATTCCTCCGGCTCCCTTGCGATCGACGGCGCGCCGTCGATAGGAAAAACACCGGTCCGACGGGCTGCCTGCACAGCTCGCCGAACCGGCGACGCACTTCCTACGGCGCGTTCTACAGGCTGGCCCGCAAGGTCAGGCCATACCGACGATCGTTGATCACGAAGTCGCGGTAGCGCGACTCGGTCCCCAGGTAGCTTTCGCGCCGGGTATCGAGCAGATTCACGCCATCGAGCGAAATCGACCACACATCATTGATGTTGAAACGCAGCGAGGCATCCAGCTGGCCGAAGCCCTTGTTGTAGACCGGCAGATTGCCGGTGCCGTTGCCTGCGGTGGTCACCAGCCAGTCGCTGCGCCAGTTGTAGGCCACACGGCCCTGGAAGCGCGAGGTTTCGTAGCTGAGGATCGCGTTGTAGCTGTTCTTGGACAGGCCTTCCAGCGGCACGGTCAGCGCCTGGCCGTTGGTGTCGGTGGCGGTGGGGCTCGGCGCCTCGCTGTCGACATAGGTGTAGTTGGTCTGCAGGCCGAAGCCGCTCAGCCAGCCCGGCAGGAAGTCGAAGAACTGCGTGTAGCCCAGTTCCGCACCGCGGATCTTGCCGGCATCGCCATTGACCGGACGGGTGATCTGCCACACGCGGCCGTCGTAGACCTCGTTGAACACGCTGTCGGCGATGAAGCCTTCGACCTTCTTGTAGAACAGGGTGCCGTACATCATCGAACCCTGGCCGAAATACCACTCCAGCGCCGTGTCGAACTGATCGGCCTTGACCGGTTCCAGATCGGGGTTGCCCGCCCTGCCGGTGAAGGTCGAGGCGCCGTTGGAGGTGCCGGTGCTCAGGCTCAGGTTCGGGTTGAGGCGATCGAAGGTGGGACGCGAGATACCGCGCGAGGCGGCAAAACGCCACTGCAGCTGATCGCTCAGCATCCAGCGCAGGTTCAAGCTCGGCAGCACGTCGGTATAGGTCTGCTGCGCGTCCACCGGAATCAGGCCGCCGCCCTCGCCGTCGGTGCCGGTACGCACGCCGGTGGAGCCGACCTCGGTCCGCACCACGCGCACGCCGATGTTGCCGTCGAACGGAATCGAATCGCTGTCCACGCCGAAGCGCAACACGCCGTAGGCCGCGTAGGTCTTCTCGGTCTGCGCGTTGATGTTGTTGGGCGAAAACTCCAGAGGGCTGGCACCGAAGGTGGCCAGGGTCTGCCGATAGTTCGCCACCGCCGCATCGGACGCGGTCAGGGTCGGGCCGAAGGCATGACTTTCACCGCGGAAGAAATCGGTGATCGGATTGGTCACGACACCAACGCTGGGGAACTGCGAGAACGGCGCACCCGCGCAGTTGTTGATGCACATGAAGCGATAGATATTGCCCTTGGTCTCGGCATCGCGGTCGGTGTAGCGCACACCGGCCTTGAAGCTGCGCACGAAGTCGCTGTCGAAGGCCAGATCCATGTCGGCGCGCCAGGCGAACTCGGTGCCCTTGTTGTCGTCCTTGTTGTCCAGGTGATAGCGCCAGCCGTCGTAGTTGTTGACGTCGGCCAGGTAGCCTTCCGCGCCGCTGGCATCGGTCACCGACAGGCGCGGCAGATCGCCGCGGAAGTCGACGTTGAACTGCGGGCTGGTGGACTGACCGGTGGACAGGATGTAGCGCGTGCCGGTGGTGGTGGCATCGACATACTGGAAGTCGGTGCTCAGGGTCAGCTTCTCGTTGACCGTCCACTTGGCGCCCAGCGAGTAATCGGTGGTCACCGAATGCCGCTCGGTCAGGCTGGTGTTGGACTCGGTCGGCACGTTCTGGAACGCGCCGTTGACGAATTCGTTGCGGTCGTTGACTTCGATGCCGGGCAGGCCCTGCATCGGGTTGGCGCCGGTCAGGGCGAAGAACGAATAGTCGTGCCAGCTGAAGTCGTATTCCGAACGCAGCACCTGCGTGTAGACCTCCACCGCATCGTTGGGACGCCATTGCATCGCGAACGCACCGGTCTTGCGCTCACGCTCGCCGACGGTGGTGTTGATGCCGGCGCCGTGCGGCACCGACACGCCCTGGCCTTCATAGCCCGGCAGATCGGTCTGGGTGTACCACGGCTCGATCGAGATGGTGTCCTGGCGGAACGGGCTCTTCTGCTGCGAGTAGTTCACCAGCAGGCCGATCTCGCCGATGCCGGTCTGCCAGCGATCGCTGAACAGGCCCGAGAACGCCGGCTTGCCGTCGTCGGCCAGGTCGTAATAGTTGTACTGGACGCTGCCGGCGATCTTGCGGCCGTCGTAGTCGAACGGCAGGCGCGTGCGCAGGTCGACGGTGCCGCCCAGGCCACCTTCGATCATGTCGGCCGAGGGATTCTTGTAGACGTTGACGCCGCCGAGCAGTTCGGCCGACACGTCCTCGAAGCTCAGGCCACGGCCATCGTTGGCGGTGAAGATGTCACGGCCATTGAGTTCGGTACGCACCTGGGTCAGACCGCGGATGGCGATCGAGCTGCCTTCGCCGTAGTTGCGCGTGATCTGGATGCCGGAGATGCGCTGCAGCGCCTCGGCGACGTTGTTGTCGGGCAGCTTGCCGATGTCTTCGGCAACGATCGAATCGACGATCTGCTCGGCGTTCTGCTTGACCAGCTGCGCCTTGGTGACGCTGCTGCGCGTGCCGGTGACCTGCACGGTGTCGAGCTGCTGGGTGGTGGAGTCCTGAGCCGGAGCGGCAGTGGTGGTCGCATCCTGCGCGTAGGCCTGCGCGCTCAACAGCGTGGCCACACTGAGGGCCATCGCGGAGCGGCGGAAATCACGGATCGAACGCTGACCCACAGTCCGGCCTGCCGGAATGTGGCGATGTTGCACTGACATGGTGCTCCCTCCCAGGACGCATGTACTTCTAATTTTTTAGCGGGTCGGTGCGCGAACGCCCTGCCCGTCGTTGGTGCTGGCCCGCATCCGCCCACGACCGGAAGGCCGGGCGGTTGCGATGCGTGGTAATCCTGACAAGGCTTACCTAGCGGCTGCGGCCGGAGCATAGGGCGGCGCCGTCGTGCCACACCAATGAAATATTCCTGGAAAGCTATTCGTAAAAACTATAGCAACCCCGACAAACCCGCCGGGTCTGGCATTGCCGACCCGGCGGGCCGGATCGGCAAAAGCGGGCTCAACTCCGCGAGCCCGGACACAGCAGTTCCGTGACGGCCTGCGCTTACCAGTTCATGCGCAGCACCAGCGAGTAGCGCCGGTCGTTGACGAAGGAAGAGCGCGTATACAGACGCCGATCCACTTCACCGCCTTCGTAGGAGGTCGGCCCCATCAGCACCTTGGTCACCGTGTTGGTCAGGTTGTTGGCCTGCACGCCCAGTTGCAGGTGCGCGTTGAAGCGGTAGAAGAACGAGCCGTCGAGCTGGCCGTAGTCGTCGGCCCAGGTGGGCAGACGGGTGGACGCATCGCTGGTGGTCAGCAGGTAGCGCGAGCGCCAGTTGTAGGCCAGGCGCAGCGACAACGGCCCCTTCTCGTAGATGCCGGCCAGGTTGTAGCTGCGCCGCGACAGGCCTTCCAGCGGCAGCTCGACACCGGTGACGGTGGTATTGGTGTACGGGTCGGTGGCGGTGTTGGCGCCGCCCTGGCTGTCGACGAAGGTGAAGTTGGCATTGACGCCGAACCCGCTCAGCCAGCCCGGCAGCTGGTCGAAGAACTGGGTATAGCCCAGCTCCGCGCCGCGGATGGTGCCCTCGTCCATGTTGTACGGGCGCGTCACCAGCCAGGGACGGTTGTCGTAGATCTCGCTGCGGGTCTGGGTGGAGAAGTAGTCCTTGACCTTCTTGTAGAACAGCGTGGCGTACAGCATGTCGCTGGTGTCGAAGTACCACTCCAGCGCAGTGTCGAACTGGTTGGCCACCATCGGCTTGAGGTTCGGGTTGCCGGCGGTGCCGACAAAATCGGTCGCCTGGCCGGCGTCGTTGGTTTCCACGTTGAGCAATACATACGGCTGCAACTGGGTGTAGTCCGGGCGCGCCATCGCCTTGGAGGCGGCAAAGCGCCACTGCAGGCTGTCGGTGAAGCGCAGGCGCAGGTTCAGGCTGGGCAGTACGTTGGTGTAGCTGCCCTGCGAGTTGTTCTCGAAGTACTGCCCGGTGTAGCGCGCCTGCAGTTCCGGCGAGACATTGAGCCCGGCCAGGTTCTGGAACTGGCCGAAACCTTCGGCCTGGGTCTTGGTCTGCACTACGCGGATGCCGACGTTGCCATCCACCGGCACGCCCCAGGCCTCGTCGTTGCCGAAGTACAGCGCCGCGTAGGCGGCCTGGGTGCGTTCGTGCTGCCGGTTGGTGTCCTGCGGCTGATACGTGTCCGGCGCCCAGCCGTAGCCACGTAGCGCCACGATCTGCTGGATCATCTGCGAGGCCGAGGCGTAGTTGTTGACCAGGCCGCTGTTGGGCACCACCAGCGTGGTCGGCACGTTCACCCCGCCACGGAAAAAGTCGGAGAAGGTGAACAACGACGACTGGTCGGTCATGAACTCGGACATGTTGGCCAGGCCGTTGCTGGTGCCCGGAATGGCGGCCCAGTTGTCGGAGATCACGCCCCAGTTGTAGCCGGAATTCTTGTTGATCTGGTTGCGGTCGGTGGCGCGCATGCCGAAGCGCGCAAAGCGCAACCAGCTGCTGTCATCGAAGGTGTATTCCAGATCCACGCGCGTGGACAGCTGACGCCCGCGGTTCTTGCCCAGGTGGTCCATCGCCGCCGCCCAGAAGTAGTTGGACGGGTCCTGGGTGAAGGCCGGGTTGGCGATCTGCACGCTGGGATACCTGCCCGACACGTCATACGACAGGCCCGGCAGATAGGTCGCACTGAACACAGTGAAATCCAGCTGTTCGTTCTCCGACTCCACCAGCTGCATATCGCCCTTGATCTGCAGGTTGTCGTTGAAGAAGTGGCTGAAACCCACCGACATGTCGGTGGTGGTGGTGCGCTGTTCGGAATAGCGGTTGTCGGTGTTGAAGCGCACGCCGTCGCCGGTGAGCACCCCGCGCCACGAGCTGGACACCGGCGAGCCGCGCAGGAAGCCGCCGCGATCGTCGTAGTCGAAGGTCGTGCCTGGCGCCGGCGTGATGCTGTTGTTGCTGTCGTTGAAGAACGCGGCGCGCTCCTGCCAGTTCATTTCGTAGCGCGAGCGCAGGAACTGCGCGTAGATCTCGGTGGCATCGCTGGGCTTCCACTGGAACGCCGCCGCGATGCCGTCGCGCTTGCGCTCGAAATCCAGCTGACGCCAGTTCACCCCGCCCGGCACGAACACCTCGCTGCGTCCGCTGCCGGCCAGCACGGCCTCGTCGGTGCGCCGCACGTACGGCTCCACCTGGATGCCGTCCGAGCGCGTGGCCAGCTCCGAGTGCGCGACGTCGATCATGAAGCCCATTTCGCCGATGCCGGTGTTCCAGCGGTCGCTGAACAGGAATGAGGCCGACGGCTTGTACTTCTTGCTCATGTCGCCGTAGTTGTAATCGACATTGCCACCGACGATCCGGCCCGGGTTGTCGAACGGCATGCGCGTGCGCAGATTGACCGTGCCGCCCAGGCCGCCTTCGATGATTTCCGCCGAGGGGTTCTTGTACACGTCCACCCCGGCCATCAACTCGGCCGGCACGTCTTCGAAGCTCAGCCCGCGGCCGCTGGCGGCGCTGAAGATGTCGCGGCCATTGAGTTCGCCGCGCACCTGGGTCAGGCCACGGATCATCACGCCACTGCCTTCGGCGGAGAAATGGTCCGGGTCGCTGCGCGCGGCAAAGTGATCGATGGTCACACCGCTGACGCGCTGCAGGGTCTCGGTGACGCTGCGGTCGGGCAAGGCGCCGATGTCCTCGGCACTGACCGAATCCACGATCTGGCTGGCATCGCGCTTGATCACCTGCGACTTGATCAGGCTGGCGCGCACACCGCGCACTTCCACCGCATCCAGATCCACCGCGTTGCCGGCAGTATTGCCGGCAGTATTGCCGGCGGGGGCAGTCGGGGGCGACTGCGTCTGTTGGGCGTACACCGGTGCGGCGAGCAACAGCCCGATGCTGACGGCCATGGCGGAATGACGCAAACGCGGGGTACGACGTGCGTGCACGCCCGTCCCTGCCGAGGCATGGCTTGAAAACTTGTACATCTGAATCCCTCCCAGGACGCAAGACGACGGAAGACTGGTTAGCGCGGCACCGTCAACGGGCCGCGTGATCGTGCAGGACACGGACGTTGCCGCCCGGCTCCACCTCCCACTGCATGGCGGCTTGGCCGCCGATCACCTGCCCGACTTCACGTGCGCTTCAGCGTGCGATCTGGCTCACAGATATAGGCGCGTGGTCTAGCGCCAGCCAATGAAAAATTCACAGCCTGGTATGCCCTTCTGGAATACGAATGGAAGAGCCCGCTTATCCAGTGGATTCCGGCCCGCGCAAGGCCGGATACAAACGCCGTGCAGTGGTGCGCAGCGCCTGCAGGATGCGCTCGGCCCCCGGCGGCAGGATGTAATCGCGCCGGCGGATGATGCCGAACGACTCCATGCGCACACCCAGTTCGATCGGCAGCACGGTCAGCAGCTTGGCCTGGATCAGCGGCGCCACCGATTCCACCGGCAAGGCGGTCAGCATGTCGGTGCCGCGCAGCAGCGTGGAGGTCACCGGCAGCGACGAGGTCTCGATCGCATTGGTCGGCGTCTGCACGCCGTGCTCCATGAACATCGAGTCCAGCCGCGCGCGCAGCACGCTGTCGGCTGGCGGCAGGATCCAGCCATGCCGTACCAGGTCCGCATGCTGCAGGCCGACCCGGCTGGCCAGCGGATGGCCGGCCCGCGCGATCACCGAATGCGGCTCGTCGGCCAGCGGCTCGAATTCCAGCTCGCCCACGCCCTCGGGCCCCAGGATGCGGCCGATCACGATATCCAGCTGGCCGTCCAGCAACTTGGCCACCAGCGGACGGCTGTAGTCCATTTCCACCCGCACCAGGATGTCGGGGAACTCGCGCTTGACCTCGGCGATCGCCTGCGGCACCAGGTTGGTGCCTGGATTGACCACCGTGCCGATCGAGGCCTGGCCCATGCGCCCGGCCCGCAACGCGGCGATTTCCTCCTGCGCCCGGCCAATCTCCGACATCGCCGCACGCGCACGCCGGATCAGCACATGGCCGTACCAGGTAGGCTCCACCCCGCGGGCATGTCGCTCGAACAGTTTCACCCCCAGCATGTCTTCCATTTCCGCCAGCAGCTTGGAGGCGGCCGGTTGCGTCATGCTGGCGGCCTCGGCCGCGCGCAGCACCGAGCGTTGTTCGTGCAGATGCAGCAGCAGCAGCAGCTGGCGCGTCTTGAGGCGGGCAGCGTTGAACCAGGGAGTGCTGGAATTTGCCATGGAGTATCGCCACGCAGGTGTATTCGTAGGAGGAATAGAATATGCCGAAAATTTCATTTGCAGCACATATCTCCGCGCGCGAGGCTATCGAACGCCGCAGCAGGAGCCCCTACCTCCCGGGCGCGGCCAGAACAGACGTGACCCCATCTTCCACGAGATGGCAACACGCACGCCATGATTGCGGAGGTGGACGACGATGACGGCAACTTGCCGGCCAATTGCAGGCCGTTGGAGTGCGCACGCAGGTGCCGCAGCCACCGCGTCGTCGCTGCCTGCCATCCTCCGCGCAGCGCCGTGCAGCGCTGCACCCTCCCCCGACGTTGGCGGCCCTTCGGTCGCCGATGGCCGTTTTCCGCTCTATCGCGAGTAACACGATGACCTCAGACACCACCGCCAGCCTGTTCGCCCTGCCACTGATCGCCATCCTGCGTGGCATCACGCCGGAAGAAACGCTCGACCATGTCGGTGCACTGATCGACGCCGGTTTCGACGCGATCGAGATCCCGCTCAATTCGCCGCGCTGGGCCGAGAGCATCGCGCTCGCGCAGCAGACCTACGGCGAGCGCGCCTGGATCGGCGCCGGCACCGTGCTGCGCAACGACGATGTCGACACCCTGGCCGAGATTGGTGCGCGCTTCATCGTCACCCCGAACACGCGCCCGTCGCTGATCCGCCATGCGGTGTCGCGCGGGCTCACCGTGGTGGCCGGTTTCGCCACCGCCAGCGAGGCGTTCGACGCCATCGATGCCGGCGCAACGATCCTGAAGCTGTTCCCGGCGGCGACCTATGGCGCGGCGCACGTGCGCGCGCTGCGCTCGGTGCTGCCCACCCACATTCCGGTCTACGTGGTCGGCGGCGTCAGCCCGCAGACCCTGGCCGGCTTCCTTGCCCAGGGCGCCGCCGGCGCCGGCATCGGTGGCGAACTGTACAAACCCGCGCAATCCCTCGAAACGACCCAGACGCATGCACGCGCCTTCGTGCAGGCCTACCAGGAACTGCAAGGATGAAGATCACCCGCCTCACCACCTACCATGCCGCACCGCGCTGGCTGTTCCTCAAGGTCGAGACCGACGAGGGCATCACCGGCTGGGGAGAGCCGGTCATCGAAGGCCGCGCGCGCTCGGTGGAAGCTGCCGTGCATGAACTGGCCGGCTATGTGATCGGCAAGGATCCGGCGCGCATCAACGACCTGTGGCAGACCATGTACCGCGCCGGTTTCTACCGCGGCGGCGCCATCCTGATGAGCGCCATCGCCGGCATCGACCAGGCCTTGTGGGACATCAAGGGCAAGGCGTTGGGCGTGCCGGTGTACGAGTTGCTGGGCGGGCTGGTGCGCGATCGCATGAAGACCTATCGTTGGGTCGGCGGCGACCGCCCGGGCGCGATCATCCAGCAGATCACCGACTACCGCGCGCTGGGCTTTGACACCTTCAAGTTCAACGGCACCGAGGAAATGAAGCTGATCGACAGCGCGCGCGCGGTCGATGCGGCGGTGGTCAAGGTGGCCGAGATCCGCGAGGCCTTCGGCAACACCATCGACTTCGGCATCGACTTCCACGGCCGCGTCGGCGCGCCGATGGCCAAGGCGCTGCTGCGCGAGCTGGAACCGTTCAAGCCGCTGTTCGTCGAGGAACCGGTGCTGGCCGAGCAGGCCGAGTACTACCCGCGCCTGGCCGCAAGCACCTCGATTCCGCTGGCCGCCGGCGAGCGCATGTTCTCGCGCTTCGAATTCAAGAACGTGCTGTGCGCCGGCGGGATCGGCATGGTGCAGCCGGACCTGTCGCATGCCGGCGGCATCACCGAGTGCGTCAAGATCGCCGCGATGGCCGAGGCCTACGATGTCGGCTTCGCGCCGCACTGCCCGCTCGGCCCGATCGCGCTGGCCGCCTGCCTGCACGTGGACTTCGTGTCGCACAACGCGGTGCTGCAGGAACAGAGCATCGGCATCCACTACAACGAAGGTGCCGACCTGCTCGACTACGTCATCAATAAAGACGATTTTCAGTGTGTCGATGGCAGTATCGCCGCCCTGCCCAAGCCCGGGCTCGGTGTGGAGATCGACGAAGACATGCTCAAGCGCGCAAACGAAAATCCGCCGGACTGGCGCAACCCGGTCTGGCGTCACAGCGATGGCAGCATCGCCGAATGGTGAGCACGCCCGAACACACCGCCGTGCTGGCGGTCGACAGCCGCTGCACGCATGGCGAAGGCGTGCTGTGGTGCGAGCAGCGTGAAGCGCTGTACTGGGTGGACATCAGCGAGAAGCGCCTGTGGCGGCATCATCCGCACAGCGGCCACACCCGGTACTGGACGTTGCCGGACCGCCCCGGCTGCCTGGGATTGATGGACGACGGCCGCGTGCTGATCGCGCTGGCCAAGTCGATCTGCATCGCCGACCCAGACAATGCCGACGGCGACAGCCTGCCGCTCCAGCACCTGGCCGATATCGAAGCCGACAACCCGCATACGCGCAGCAACGATGGCCGCGCCGACCGCAACGGCAACCTCGTGTTCGGCACCATGGACGAGCACGACCACAAGGCCGCACGCGGCGCGATGTACCAGTTCTCGCTGCGCCACGGCCTGCGTGCGTTGCCGCTGCCGGGCGTGTCGATCCCCAACTCGATCTGCTTCAGCCCCGACGGCCGCACGCTGTACTACTGCGACTCGCTGCGCCCGCAGATCCTGTGCTGCGATTACGATGCCGACACCGCCCAGACCAGCAACGTGCGCGTGTTCACCACGCTGGACCGCGACGATGCCGAGCCGGACGGCTCCATCATCGACAGCCAGGGCCATCTGTGGAATGCGCAGTGGCGTGCCTGGCGCGTGGTGCGCTACCGCCCCGACGGCAGCATCGAGCGCATCGTGCAAGTGCCGGTCAAGCACCCCACCTGCAGCGCCTTCGGCGGCGCCGCGCTGGACCGCCTGCACGTGATCAGCTCGCGCCTGGACCACAGCGCCGAGGAACTGGCCCGCACCCCGGAAGCCGGCGGCCTGTACGTCTGCGACGTGGCGATCGACGGCCTGCCCGAGAGTCGGGTGGCCAGCGCATGATCGCCATCGACTGGGGCACCAGCAGCCTGCGCGGCTATCTGCTCGCTGCCGACGGCCAGGTGTTGGAGCAGCGCCGCGGCAGCGACGGCATCCTGGCCTGCCAGGGCCGCTTCGGCGAGGTGCTGAGCACGCTGATCGAGGGCTGGGACGGCCCGCTGCTGCTGTCGGGCATGATCGGCAGCCGCAATGGCTGGGTCGAACAGGCCTATCTGCCCTGCCCGGCCGATACCGCCGCGCTGGCGCAGGCGATGCGCAGCTACGACGACCTGCTGCCCGGACGCACGCTGTGGTTCGTGCCCGGCGTGAGCACCGGCCAGCAGCACGGCGTACCCGATGTCATGCGGGGCGAGGAAACCCAGCTGGTCGGCCTGCTCGCCGCGCTCGGCGACGGCACGCACGTCGCCTGCCTGCCCGGAACCCATAGCAAATGGGCACGGCTCGACCACGGCCAGCTGACCGGTTTTGCCACCGTCATGACCGGCGAGCTGTATGCGGTGCTGCGCCAGCACAGCATCCTGGGCAAGCTGATGCAGGACGATCCTGCGGACCTGGACACCGACGCATTCGCGCAAGGCGTCGATCGCAGCGCCGAGCCCGGCGGGCTCAGCCACCACCTGTTCGGCGCGCGCACCCTGGGTTTGTTCGACCGCCTCACCGCCGCCGCGCTGCCGTCCTATCTGTCGGGCCTGCTGATCGGCCACGAGCTGCGCGAGCACCGCGGCGATCACGCCACCGTGCACCTGGTCGGCAGCCCCGGCCTGGCACAGCGCTACGCGCTGGCGCTGGCGCAGTTGGGCGTGCGGACGCAGCTGCATCGGGAAGATCTGGCTGCCACGGGATTGTTCGCACTGGCCAGGCAGCGCGGGCTGGCCTGACCGGAGACGGTCAGGACCGCGCCGAGCGGCCAGGGCTGGAGGCCGACAAATCCCCGCCAACCCCACACCGGCCACCGGACTGCTTTAGAATTGACAGGCTAAACGCCGGATTCCGCCATGCCTTTTGTTGTCACCGAAAACTGCATCAAGTGCAAATACACCGACTGTGTCGAGGTCTGTCCGGTGGATTGCTTCCATGTCGGCCCGAACTTCCTGGTCATCGACCCGGATGAGTGCATCGACTGCACGCTGTGCGAGCCGGAATGCCCGGCCAACGCGATCTACCCGGAAGACGACGTCCCGGCAGGCCAGGAAGGCTTCGTCGCGCTCAACGCCGAGCTGGCCAAGGCCTGGCCGGTGCTGACCGTGCGCCAGGAGCCGCTGCCCGATGCCGCCGAATGGGACGGCAAGCCGAACAAGCTGCCGCTGCTGCAGCGCTGACATAGCGCCTGACCGCCCTCAGCCGCAGCAACACCACGGCTGCGCAGCGATGACACCGCATCAGAAACGCAAAACGGGCGCCCGAAGCGCCCGTTCTGCTGTCTGCGATGGCTGCAGCGGCCTCAGCCGCCCAGCTTGCCCTTCAACGCAGTGATCACCGCCACCGGCGCTGCCGCGGTGGCCGGCATGCCGCGCGGATCCACTGCCGACACGTAGCTACCGGCGTCGACCTTCACAACGCGCACCAGGAAGCTGGACCCTTCGTAGCTCACGTCATAGGAACCGAGCATCTGCGCCTTGCTGGCGATGGTCAGGCCGGGAATGTCGGCCAGTGCCGCACCGACCTTGGCGAACACCTCGTCGCGCTCGCCCGGCACGGTGAAGCCGCTGTTGGCGCTGGCAGACGGCGGCGCCGAGGTGTTCTGCTGCGCGGTCGAAGCCAGCGTCGGCACCTTCATCGCGCCGGAGGTATCGGGCAGGTTCAGATCCGGCGGCACTTCCAGCGGACGGGCTTCCGGGGCCAGCGCGTAGTCACCGCGTGCGCCCTTGTGGAACCAGCTGCAACCGCTCGTGGCGGCGACGGTGGCGGTCGCCAGCAACGCGAGCGAGAGCACGCGGACGGGGGAAACGGAATGACGCATCGATAGATCTCCTGGGTCAGGCCGCGAGCATTTCGCGGCTGGAAAGCGCTTCCAACGCAACAGCGTCGGCGGCAAGGCGGTCGGCGGCAGGCTGGTGCGCCGCAGAAAGGGGCAGTAACGGCAAACGCAGGCCGTGCCCGATCCCGGCGCGCTGCAGCAGCGCCTTGACCGGGATGGGATTGGATTCGATGCCGCAGAAACTGTGGTACTCGCTCAGGCGTGCGTCCCACGTGGTGGCCGCCTCGCGCTGGCCGTCGCGGGCCAGGTCGCACAGGCGCCGATAGGCCGACGGCAAGGCGTTGGACGCCACCGAAACCAACCCGTCGGCGCCGGACAGCATCGCCTGCGCGGCGCTGCCGTCATCACCGCTGAGCACCACGAAGGACTCGCTGCGCAGCGCCACCAGCGCGGCCACGCGCTCCGGCTCGCTGCGCGCTTCCTTGATGCCGACGATGTTCGGATGCCCGACCAGCGCGGCAACCGTCTCCGGCAACAGGTCGCATCCGGTGCGGCCAGGCACGTTGTACAGCACCACCGGCAACCCGCCGTTGTCGGCAACCGCCAGGAAATGCGCCTGCAGGCCGGCCTGGGTCGGACGCACGTACGGCGGCGTCACCACCAGCGCGTACTGCGCACCCAGCGCAGCGGCGCGGCGCGTCTGCGCGATGGTCTTGGCGGTGCCCGACAGGCCGGTGCCGGCCAGCACCGGCACGCGGCCGGCCACCTGCGCGACGGCGGCACGCAACAAGGTGTCGTACTCCTCGTCGCTCAATGCGGCGGCCTCGCCGGTGGAACCGGCGACGACGATTCCCTGCACGCCGCCGTGCAGTTGCTGTTCCAGCAACCGCCGCCAGGCATCCAGGTCGAGTGCGCCGTCCGGACCGAAAGGGGTCGCCAGCGCGGTGATGATGCCGGAAAGGGACAAGATTCTGCTGCTCTTACGTGACAGGAAAGGCCCGCGCGCACGCGGGTTGTGGCCGCCTGCATGTTACTTGCGGCGCGAAACCACGGGCAAGTATGCTGGTCACCGCCAGGGCGCCTGCCCGGGCGGCCATTCAGCCTGATGCAATGCCGGAAGCCCCTTTGACCGACTCGACTCCCCGGCCCTCGCCGACCGAAAACCACCTCCTGATCAACGCCTACACGACGCATCCGGAGTCCCCCCTGTTGCCCGTCACCCGCCGCATCGCCGATAGCGGCTGCAATCTCGTGGACGCCCGCCTGGCCACGGTGGGGCGCGATGTCTCGGTCACCGCCCTGGCCACCGGCTCCTGGGACTCGGTCGCCAAGCTGGAGGCCATGCTGACCCGCCTCGAGCGCGAGGAAGGCCTGAAGCTGGTGTGGTACCGCACCGGCCCCAAGCAGACCCAGTCCAACCTGCTGCCCTACATCGTCGAAGTCATCGCCGCCGACAAGCCGGGCATCCTGTTCCAGCTGGCCGATTTCTTCGACCGCCAGGGCATCACCATCGAGAACCTGCAGAGCACGCGCTACCGCGCCATGCAGACCGGCGCGGAGATGTTCTCTGCGCAGGTGACGATCGGCGTGCCGGCCAACATGCACATCGCCGCACTGCGCGATGATTTCCTGGAATTCTGTGATCACCTCAATCTCGACGCGATCATGGACCCGATGAAGTTCTGAGGCAGACGTCCCGATGGCCATTGCCCTTTCCGCACTGAAACAGATGTTCGAGCACATCCGCTCCGAGACCGACTGGAATCTCGACGGGCCGTTGCGCTGGGAATATTTCTTCGCCGACCCGGCGCAGCAACCGCTGCAACAGCTCGCCGCGCAACTGACCCAGGACGGCTATCGCGTCATCGACATCTTCCTCGGCGAACGCGACGAAGACGATGGCGACGACGAGGAGTCCTACTTCCTGCATGTGGACAAGCTGGAACAGCACACCATCGAGTCGCTGAATCAGCGCAATGCGCAGTTCGACGCGCTTGCCAAACGTTTCCACGTGGCTGCTTATGATGGGATGGACGTCGGCCCGGCATGACCGCGCCGCACGCCCCTCCACTTTGGGCTGAGCAACGATGACCGACGCTGTACTTGACCTCCCCGCCGCAAGCCTGGACCTGCCACTGTCGCTGTCCGGTGGCATTCAGACCACCTTGCGCGGCTACGCCGGCAAATGGCTGGTGCTGTACTTCTACCCGAAGGACAGCACACCCGGCTGCACCACTGAAGGCCTGGATTTCAATGCGCTGCTGCCGCAGTTCACGCAGGCCGGCGCGGTCGTGTTGGGCGTGTCGCGCGACTCGGTGAAGTCGCACGACAATTTCTGCGCCAAGCAGGGCTTTGCCTTCCCGCTGGTCAGCGATGGCGATCAGGCGCTATGCCGCGCCTTCGACGTGATCAAGGAAAAGAACATGTACGGCAAGCAGGTGCTCGGTATCGAGCGCAGCACCTTCCTGCTGTCGCCCGAAGGGGTGGTGGTGCAGGCCTGGCGCAAGGTCAAGGTGGCCGGCCACGCCGACGCCGTGCTGGCCGCGTTGAAGGCGCACGCCAGACAGTGACGCCCCCTGGTTTCCCGTGTCCTCCATCACCCTGCCCCGCAGGCGTGATGGCTCGCCCCTGTTCCATCACTTGGAAGACCCAATGACCCGAGGCAAGCGCATCTACGTGCTGGACACCAACGTGCTGATGCACGATCCCACCGCGCTGTTCAAATTCGAGGAACACGATGTGTTCCTGCCGATGCAGGTGATCGAGGAACTGGACAACGCCAAGAAGGGCACGTCCGAAGTCAGCCGGAATGCGCGCCAGGTCAGCCGCTTCCTGGACGAATTGCTGGAGAACACCAACGCCGAGCAGATCCAGGCCGGCATCCTGCTCAGCCATCCGCAGGGCATCCAGCTCAAGGGCCAGGCCGCGATCGGCCGGCTGTATTTCCAGATCCATCCGATCGACCCGGGCCGCACCTTCGGCGCGATGATTCCGGACAACAAGATCCTGGCATCGGTGCTGGCGCTGTGCGAGGAGAATCCGGATGTACCGGTCATCCTGGTGTCCAAGGACATCAACCTGCGCATCAAGGCCTACATCAGCGGCCTGAATGCCGAGGACTACCAGAACGATCGCGCGCTGGACGATTTCAGCCTGCTGTTCACCGGCGCCATCGAGCTGCCGGAAAACTTCTGGGAAAAGCACAACCAGGACCTGCGCAGCTGGAACGAGCGTGGCCGCACCCATTACGAGATCGTGCTGGCCGACGACGAGGACTGGTATCCGAACCAGTACCTGTATCTGCCGGGCGAGGACGAAGTGGAACTGCGCGTGGCCAAGGTCGGCGGCGGCAAGGCCACGCTGTGCCTGGTCGACGATTTCCGCAGCGGCCAGCACGCGGTGTGGGGCATCGTGGCGCGCAACCGCGAGCAGAACTTCGCGCTCAATGCCTTGATGGACCCGGAGATCGATTTCGTCACCCTGCTCGGCACCGCCGGTACCGGCAAGACCTTGCTCGCCCTGGCCGCCGGCCTGGCGCAGACGATGGATCAGCAGCGTTACCGCGAAATCATCATGACCCGCGCCACCGTCAGCGTCGGCGAAGACATCGGCTTTCTGCCCGGCACCGAAGAGGAAAAGATGACCCCGTGGATGGGCGCACTGACCGACAACCTGGAAGTGCTCACCCACAACCAGGAAGGCGGCTCGTGGGGCCGCGCGGCCACCAACGACCTGCTCGCCAGCCGCATCAAGATCCGCTCGATGAACTTCATGCGCGGGCGCACCTTCCTGTCGCGCTACCTGATCCTGGACGAAGCGCAGAACCTCACGCCCAAGCAGATGAAGACGCTGATCACCCGTGCCGGCCCCGGCACCAAGATCGTGTGCCTGGGCAATGTCGAACAGATCGATACGCCCTACCTCACCGAGACCACCTCGGGCCTGACCTATGCGGTGGACCGCTTCAAGGCCTGGCCGCACAGCGCGCATATCACGCTGCGTCGTGGCGAGCGGTCGCGCCTGGCCGACTTCGCCTCGGAGGTGCTGTGATGCACCTGCTGCGCGGCGCGGCGGCGTTCACCGTCCTGGCACTTGCCGGCTGCGCGACCACGCCGCCTCCGGCCAGCGTGCCCACCAACCTCAAGAGCGGGCAATCCTGGGTCATCACCCGCCAGAGCGTCGCCGAGCAGGTGCTGGACACCTGCTCGCGCGACAGCCCGGCGCGTCATCCTGGCCAGATCACCGGCTACTGGACACCGAGCCAGCAGCAGATCGAGCAGCTCGAATCCAGGCAGGATGCCTTGACCCCGACCATCCCCGAGCCACGTGATTTCGACCGCCAGTACGTCGGCGTGGTGATCCAGGGCCAGCAGCTGATCTACATCAACGCCTTCAGGCTGCCGAACGATCCGCCAGTGAAACCGGCCAGGGACGCGATCCGGGTGTGCGATGGCGGCAGTGCGTTCTGGGGCGCGTTGTACGACCCGCAAACCGGCGCGTTTTCGCAGATCGCCATCAACGGCACGCCCTGACCGGCGATGGGCCTGTTGCTGCCGCGCTGGGTCTGGATCGGCGCGGTCGCGTTGTCGGGTGTGGCCGGCATGGTCAACGTGGTCGGCTACCTGGGTTCCGAACACCAGGTGGTCAGCCACCTCACCGGCACCACCAGCCTGCTCGGCGTGGCCCTGGTGCAGGACAGCGCACCGGAGATCGGCTTCCTGTGGGGCATCCTGATCGCCTTCTGCGCAGGCGCCATGCTCAGCGGCCTGATCATCCAGGACGATGTCCTGCGGCTCGGACAGCGCTACGGCGCGGCGCTGCTGCTCGAAGCGCTGCTGTTGCTGGCCGCGATTCCGCTGTTCAAGCTGCATCACGTCGGCGGCGCGCTGGTCGCCGCAGGCGCCTGCGGGCTGCAGAACGCCATGGCCACCACCCTCAGTGGCGCCGCGGTGCGCACCACGCACCTGAGCGGCATGTTCACCGACCTGGGCATCGGCCTGGGGCACCTGCTGCGCGGGCGCCCGCTGCAGGTGCGCCGGCTCACGCTGAGCGGGTTGATCATCAGCGGCTTTCTCGCCGGCAGCGTGCTCGGCACCTGGCTGTTCCAGCGCTGGCACTACGACGCGCTCTACCTGCCAGCCGGCCTCACCGGATTGACCGGTGCCGGCTACATTGCCTACCTGCAATGGCGTCGCTGGCGTACGCAATGATCCGCACTTCCGCCAGGCGGCAGTGCAGAATCCCCCCATGACCACGTCCAGCACGCTGTCCGCCCTGACCATCGCCGGCTCCGATTCCGGCGGTGGTGCCGGCATCCAGGCCGACCTCAAGACCTTCGCCGCGCACCGCGTGCACGGCTTGTCGGCGATCGCTGCATTGACCGCGCAGAACACCCGCGCCGTCACTGCCGTGCATATCCCGCCGGTCGCGTTCCTGCGGGCGCAGATCGATGCCTGCTTTGCCGACTTCCAGATCCAGGCGGTCAAGCTCGGCATGCTCGCCAATGCCGAGGTCATCCATTGCGTGGCCGATCTGCTTGAAAGACATCGCCCGCCCTTCGTGGTGCTCGACCCGGTGATGGTGTCCACCAGCGGCGCCCGCCTGCTCGAAGACGCCGCGCTGGAGGCGCTGCGCACGCGCCTGCTGCCGCTGGCCACGCTGATCACGCCGAATACGCCCGAAGCCGAGCTGCTGACCGGCCGACGCATCGACGATGCCGATGCCGCCGAGCACGCCACCGCCGCACTGCTCGACCTCGGCGCCAACGCAGTGCTGCTCAAGGGCGGTCACCTGCACGAGGGCACGCGCGTGATCGACCGCTTCGATGACGGCGTCACCCAGGACGTGTTCATGCATCCGCGCCTGCAGGTCGATGCGCACGGCACCGGCTGCAGCCTGTCGGCGGCCATTGCCGCGCAGGTGTGCCAGGGCCTGTCCCTGCTCAATGCCTGCGAAGCGGCCATCGACTACGTCGCGCGCGCCATCCGCCTCGGCCACAGCCCCGGTCACGGCGAGGTGCTGGTCCTGGACCATTTCGGTGCCGCGCCCAGCCCATGAGCGTGCACGCCAGCACGCTCACCGTCACCGCCGTGGATGGACATGCCTGGCAGGTGCCGCGCCACGCCCCGGCGCGGCCGATCGCCAGCCTGCTGTGGCTGCCGGCACTCGGGGTCGCCGCGCGACACTACCAGCCGTTCGCGCATGCACTGGCCGGCACCGGCATTGCGGTGTACCTGCACGAATGGCGCGGCAATGGCAGCAGCACCCTGCGCCCCTCGCGCCAGCACGACTGGGGCTATCGCACGCTGCTTGCCGACGATATTCCCGCCAGCAGGGCGCTGCTCGACCTGCATGACCCGCAGCTGCCGTGCGTGCTCGGCGGTCACAGCCTCGGCGGCCAACTGGCCTGCTGCCATGCCGCGTTGCAGCCTGCACGGATTGCGCAGCTGTGGCTGGTCGGCAGCGGCTCGCCGTACTGGCGCAATTTCCCGGTGCCGATGCGCTACGGCCTGCCGCTGATCTTCCGACTGTTGCCATGGCTGGCACGTACCCAGGGCGTGCTGCATGGACGAACGCTCGGTTTCGGCGGAACCGAGGCGCGCAGCCTGATCGCCGATTGGGCGCAGGTCGGTCGCAGCAATCGTTATCGTGCGGCCGGCACGTCATGGAATCTCGAACAGGCGCTGGGCCAACTGCGCACGCCGATCAGCGCAGTGACCTTCGCACGCGACCGCTTCGGCCCGCCCGGCGCCTTACAGGCCTTGCTGCAGAAAATGCCGCAGGCACCTGCCGAGCGCATCGCCCTGGACGATGCGCAACTGGGCGCGCGTAGCGATCATTTTGCGTGGATGAAGACGCCTGCTGCCGTTGCCGCTGCGCTGCGGCGGCAGCTTGGCGATGCGGGCAGCGACGATCGACTTTCACAAAGGGATTGACGAGCACTCCAGGCATCCGCATAATTCCGCTCCTGACGACGCGCCCGTAGCTCAGTTGGATAGAGTACCTGGCTACGAACCAGGCGGTCGGGAGTTCGAATCTCTCCGGGCGCACCATCTTCAGAACAACGAGAGACAGCCTTCAAACGCTGTCTTTTTAGTTAAAAGGTCTTATCGCACTGCGATGGATCTGCAAGTCGAAACGCAAGTCAAAACAAGATAATGCGCCCGTAGCTCAGTTGGATAGAGTACCTGGCTACGAACCAGGCGGTCGGGAGTTCGAATCTCTCCGGGCGCACCAATCTTGAAGAAAACGACCAGCTTGCTGGTCTTTTTTTTTGCCTGCCGTTCGAGGACGAATCGTGGCTGCGCCGTTACGACGCAGCGAACGCCAAGCAAGACACGCGAAAGGCCAGCATGCGCGCGGCAAGTCACCGCATCACGGCGATCAGGCCATCGCATCCAGCGCATCGGCCCCGGCCACCACCACGACCGGCAGCAGCGAGGTCACCGGATGCCCGGCGTCGCGCCAGGCATCCAGCCCACCCAACAGCGGCCGCACGTCGCGATATCCGCGCTCGCGCATCCGAGCGGCCAGCCACGCCGCCGACACCTCGTCCGGACACGCGCAATAGATCACCACGCTGCGATCGCGCGGCACGCTGGCAAGGATCTGCGCCAGCTGACGCTCGTCGGCAAACACCGCGCCGGGAATCGTGTACGGCTGCAGATCGCGATGGCCCGGCGCCCGGATATCCAGCACCGTCGGCCGCAGCGCTTCGTCGCCATCGAGCAGCGGCACCAGCTCCTCCACGGCGATCCGCGCATGCTCCAGCGAACGCAGCAGGGCATGCCGGCGCCACCAGCGCCAGCCGACGTAGCAGGCCAGCGACACGGCCACGACGACGATCGCACCGGACCCCAGGTCGGACAGCAACGCCAGCACGTCCTGCACCTGCTGCGCGAACAGCGCGCCCAGGCCCAGGCCGACCAATGCCCACAGCGACGCACCCAGGGCGTCGTAGCGCAGGAACGCCGCCGGGCGCACCCGCATCGCACCGGCCATCGGCACCGAGACCATCGACAGACCGGGCACGAACTTGGCCACCGCCAACACCCGCACACCCCAGCGCGAGAAGAACCGCTCGGTCTTTTTCATGCAGGTATCGCGCGACAACGACAGCCGGCACAGCGACTGCAAGGTACGATTACCGAAACGGCGGCCGGCCAGATACCAGGCCAGGTCGCCGAGCAGGCTCGCCAGCACCGACACCGCCAAGGCC
This sequence comes from Xanthomonas sp. CPBF 426, assembly GCF_903989465.1. NCBI lineage: Bacteria > Pseudomonadati > Pseudomonadota > Gammaproteobacteria > Lysobacterales > Lysobacteraceae > Xanthomonas > Xanthomonas sp. CPBF 426. The sequence goes on along the minus strand of NZ_LR861805.1, from coordinate 2,087,860 downwards.
GTCAGTCCGGCCAGCCAGGCATCCTCCCCGCCCTGCAGCGCGTAGCCGGCCCCGACCAGCACCAGGGTCGGCAGCGCCGGCACCGGCAGGCCCAGCGACAACGCCAGTACGTTGGCAAAGACCAGCGCCAATCCGTACTGTTCGATCAAGCCCTGCATGCGGCGCCCCTGCGCGACGGCGAGGGCCCATTATCCGCCCTTCTTCACGCGCGCGACTGCCCGGCGGCGACGGAACGATACGTTTCGGCAAGCGACTGCAACCAGCCATCGAACAGCCCATCGCTGCGCAATGCGCGCCGCCACCAGCCCAGCGCCTCGCCCTCCTCGCCCGGCCGCCAGGACAGGTAGAACGTTTCGTCGGGTTTGCGGGTTTCCACCTGCAGCTCGCACAGCAGGCCATCCTGCAGCGCGCCGCGCGCATATGGCTCGGGCAGAAAGCCGTAGCCAGCGCCGGCCAGCTGCAGCTGCAGCTTGGTCTGCATGTCCGGCACGGTGAGCACATCGCGCGCGGACAGCAGGCCGACCGTGCGTGGCAGCAGACGCCGTGCCGAATCGGCCACCGCGATCGCACGATGTTCGGCCAGTTCGGCCGCACCCAGCGTGCCGGCGCCGGCCAGTGGATGCGTGAAGGCCACCGCGAACACAAAGCCCAGCGTCCCGATCGCCTCGGCGACGTAGCCACCACCGCTCGGGCCCTCGCCCGCCGCGACGATCAGGTCCACGCGCCGATCCAGCAGCGCCTCCCAACTGCCGGACAAGGATTCGCTCACCACGCGCAGGCGCGTGCTGTCGGCCACCGTGTAGAAGTCCAGGATCTGCGCCTGCAGCAAGGCGACCGGCAGGATCGCGTCCAGCCCGATCGCAAAGTCCGACTCCCAGCCCGACGCCACCCGCCGTACCCGCACCTCCAGCTCCTGCGCGGCGCGCAGCAGCTGCCGCCCTTCGCGCAGCAGCTCACGCCCCGCCTGCGTGGGCGTGGCCTTCGGTCCAACCCGCTCGAACAACTGCACGCCCAGGTCGTCCTCCAGCTTGGAGACCGTGTAGGAAATCGTCGACGGCACCTTGAACATCACCTTGGCCGCCGCGGTGAACGAACCGCGGCGGTCGATCGCGTCCAGGATCTGCAGCGCTTCCAGGCTGATGTTCATCGTTCGATTTTTTCGATGGTAGTTGCCAAATCTACTCGCTTTTCGTTACCGATGCGCAGGCCCAGACTACGCATCAAGCCGCTGGGACACCGATTTCCCCTTCCCGGCGACACTCGAACCTTTCAAGGAGAAGCAGCATGTTGACTGTCCGCAAGAGCGAAACCCGTGGCCGCGCCGAACATGGCTGGCTGTCCTCGCGCCATACGTTCTCCTTCGCCAGCTACCACGACCCGCGCCACATGGGCATCGGCCCGCTGCGGGTGATCAACGAAGACAAGGTGACGCCGGGCGAAGGCTTCGGCACCCATGCCCACCGCGACATGGAGATCATCTCCTACGTCCTGGGTGGCGCGCTGGAGCACAAGGACAGCATGGGCACCGGCTCGGTGCTGCACTACGGCGACGTGCAGCGCATGAGCGCCGGCAGCGGCGTCACCCACAGCGAGTTCAACCACTCGGCCAGCGAGCCGGTGCACTTCCTGCAGATCTGGGTGATGCCCGAACGCAACGGCATCGAGCCCAGCTACGAGGAGAAGCATTTCGATGCCGACAGCAAGCGCAACCAGCTGCGCCTGATCGCCTCGCCCGGTGGCGAGCACGGCTCGCTGCGGCTGCACCAGGATGCACGCCTGTATGCCTCCATCCTCGATGGCCAGGTGCGCCTGCAACAGCCGCTGGCCGATGGCCGCATCGGCTACGTGCAGGTGGCGCGCGGCAGCCTGAGCGTCAATGGCCAGGCACTGTCGGCCGGCGACGCGCTGCAGATCACCGGCGAGCCGGAGATCGTGCTGGCCGATGCACGCGATGCGGAAGTGCTGGTGTTCGACCTGCCGCAGTAAACGGCGCCAGCCCGGCATGCAGCGTGCTGCAGACAATGCGGCACGCTGCGCGCTGGAGACTTGTCGACAGCACAAAGCCCGCTTCCGGCGGGCTTTTTTGTGCTCAGGCGATCAGCCTGCAAGGCACCGGCGATGCCGCTGCCATGCATGGCGCCATGCATCGATGCCGCCGCGCATCAGCACATCCCTGCGCGGGATCACGCGGCCTGCGGCTTGGCGAGCGGCTTGATCGGGGCCTCGCTGCGCACAGCCGCCGCCCCGGTGTCGCGATCACCGTCGCCATCGCCATTGACCAAGGCAAACAGCGCATCGGCATCGGCTTCCAGCACACGCGCCGAACGCGCCAGGTCGTCGACCATCTGCGCCTGGTCACGCGCCTGCACACCGATCGATTGCAGCGCGGTATTGGCGGTGGAAATGTCCCGCGCCTGCTCCTGGCTGGCAGCGGCAATCTGCTCCACGGTCGCGGTGACGCGCAGCACCGAGCCGACCATGTCCTGCATCACCACACCGGCCTGCTCGGCCAGGCGCGAACCATCGCCCACCTGGTCGGTCGCATTGTCGATCAAGCCACGAATCTCCTTCGCCGAGACGCTGCAGCGCTGCGCCAGGCTACGCACCTCGGTCGCCACCACGGCAAATCCACGGCCCTGCTCGCCAGCACGTGCCGCTTCCACGGCGGCATTCAAGGCCAGGATATTGGTCTGGAACGCAATGCCGTCGATCACCTCGATGATCTGGCCGATACGATCGGTCGCCGAGCGGATGCCGGCCGTGGTCTTGACCATGTCGGCGATGACGGTGGCGCCACGTCGCGCAACATCGGCCGATGCTTCGGCCATGCGCTGGGCCGAATTGGCGCTGTCGGAATTGGTGCGGACGGTCTCTGCCAGTTGGTCGATGGTGGTCGAGGTCTGCGCCACCGCTGCCGACTGCGCGGACGAGCGGCTCACCAGCTCCTGATTGCTGACCGAAATATGGTGTGCCTCGCGCTGCACGTTCTGCGCGATGCTCAGTGTCTGCTGCATCAACTGCCCCATGCGCTCGGCAGAGCGCACCTGGTCGGTGACATCGGTGGCGTACTTGACCACCTTGTACGGCCGCCCGGACACGTCCAGGATCGGATTGTAAGACGCCTGGATCCATACCGAACTGCCATCCTTGTGCAGCCGACGGTAGCGGCCCGCATCGAACTGGCCACGCGCCAGCTTTGTCCAGAAATGCCCGTAGTCTTCGGAGGCGCCGTAGCTTGCGTCGACGAAGATGCGGTGATGCTGGCCGATCGCTTCCTCGGCGGAGTACCCCAAAATGGCCAGGAAGTTGTCGTTGGCGGTCAGCACACGCCCTTCCAGATCGAACTCGATCACGCCCATGACCTTGTCGATGGCCTGGATGCGGCCATCGGCATCGGCCGAATCGATCACCTGACGGGTCACGTCGGTGGCGTACTTGACCACCTTGTACGGCCGCCCGTGCTCGTCCAGCACCGGGTTGTAGGACGCCTGGATCCACACCTCCCGACCGTCCTTGCCGATGCGCTTGTAGCGGCCCGCGTCGAACGCGCCGCGCCCAAGCTTGTCCCAGAACGCGCGATAGGCCGCCGACTGACGCGTTTGCGCGTCCACGAACATGCCGTGATGCTTGCCGCGGATCTCATCGAGCCGGTAGCCCATGGCCGCAAGGAAATTCTCGTTGGCATCGAGCACCGTGCCGTCCAGCGAAAACTCGATGACCGCCATGACCTTGTCGATCGCATCGATGCGGCCTTCGAAATCGGCGGTCTGGCGCACCTGCGCAGTGATGTCGGTGGCGTACTTGACCACCCGATAGGCCTTGCCCGCACGATCCAGCAACGGGTTGTAGGAGGCGTTGATCCATACCTCGCGCCCCTGCTTGTCCAGGCGACAGAACCGCCCGGCGTTGAAGTCGCCGCGGCGCAGCGCCTGCCAGAACTGCCGGTAGCTTTCGCTGTCGCGGTCGGCAGGGGTCACGAACATGCGGTGATGCTGACCGACGACTTCGTCCAGCCGGTAGCCCATCAGTGACAGGAAATTCTGGTTCACATGCAGGATGCGGCCATCCAGATCGAACTCGATCACCGCCATCACCCGGTCCACGGCATCGGCCTTGTGCTGCAGCCCACGGCTCCGGGAAGAAAACAGGCGTCCAAGCAGCGGCGGTAGGCGCATCGGGTTGAGATCCGAAAGAGGTGTCACAGCCTTAGCGACCCATGCCCGGGTTACTTGAATCGCTGCCTACGGCACGTTTGTGGCAATTCAGACGCTGCCGCCGGTGCGGCTGCCGGCGTTGCGCCGGCGCCTGCCTGCAATCGCCACCACCACGTCCACACAAATGAAAACGCCCGCAAATCATGGATTTGCGGGCGTTCAAAACACTGGCGGAGCGAGAGGGATTCGAACCCTCGATAGAGCTTTTGACCCTATACTCCCTTAGCAGGGGAGCCCCTTCAGCCGCTCGGGCATCGCTCCAGTTTTTGCGTCCTGCCGCGGTGTCCGTTGCAGGCCGCGAAGAATACCGGGTAAGAGGGGCTAACGTAAACCCTTTATGACGATCAATTCGAAGAATCGTCGCCGTGATGCGCACCGGAAGCGACCGGCTCATCCCCACGCTGGATCCGCTGATAGATTTCTTCGCGGTGTACAGCAACATCTTTCGGTGCGGTGATGCCGATGCGCACCTGATTACCCTTGACGCCGAGTACGGTCACAGTGACCGAGTCGCCGATCATCAAGGTTTCGCCTACCCGGCGAGTGAGGATCAACATTTTGCAAATCTCCTGGAACCGGTGGGCTTCCCACCAGCATCGGCGGCCGATTGATAAGGCCCGCCCTAGGTAAAGGGAATAGACCGGAAATGGTAGCGGGACACCCTGCCAACCAGCAAGGCATACCAGCACAAGTGTTCAGCCCAAGTGTTGCTTGACCCAGGAGGGCACGCCGTCGAGCGCGGTCGCAAGGGCGGGACCATCCTCGCCACCACCCTGGGCGAGATCCGGACGACCGCCGCCCTTGCCCCCGATCTGACTGGCGATATGGCCGAGGAGTTCCCCCGCCTTCACCTTGCCAGTTGGGCTGCCATTCACACCGGCCACGAGCGCAACCTTGCCACCGGCGGCACCTGCCAACACGATGACCGAATCGCCCAGTTGCTGCTTGAGACGATCCATCGCATCGCGCAGCGCCTTGGCATCGAAACCCTCCAGACGCACGGCGACCACCTTGACGCCTGCCACATCGACGGCACTGGAACCCAGGTCCGCAGTGGCACCGGAGGCCAGCTTGGCCTTGAGCGACTCCAGCTCACGTTCAAGCCGCTTCTGACGCTCGGTGAGCGCGCGCACCTTGTCGACCACCTCGGTAGCGTTGCCGCCGAGCAGGCTGGCCGCCTCGAACAGACGTCGCTCTTCATCGGCGACATGATCCAACGCGCCCTGCCCGGTCACCGCTTCGATGCGACGCACGCCCGAGGACACACCGCCTTCGGAGGTGATCTTGAACAGGCCGATATCGCCGGTACGGGTCACGTGCGTGCCACCGCAGAGTTCGGTGGAATAGCCGCCCATCTTCAGCACGCGCACGTTCTCGCCGTACTTTTCACCGAACAAGGCCATCGCGCCGAAATCCAGCGCTTCCTGCATCGCCATGTTGTGCACTTCGACGCTGTGGTTGGTGCGCACCTCTGCGTTGACCTTGCGTTCGATCACAGCAAGCTCTTCGGGCGTGATCGGCTGGAAGTGCGAGAAGTCGAAGCGCAAGCGGTCCGGCGCCACCAGCGAGCCCTTCTGCTGCACATGCGTGCCCAGCACCTCGCGCAGGGCCGCATGCAGCAGATGCGTGGCCGAGTGGTTGAGGATGGTCTTGCCACGACGCTGCACGTCGATGCCGCCCGCCAGCACATCGCCCACTGCCAGCGTACCCTCGGTGATGCGCCCCACATGGCCATGGAACTGGCCGGCAAATTTCTGGGTGTCGACGATCTCGATGGAGACATCGCCACCGCTGAGCTGGCCGCTATCGCCGACCTGGCCACCGGATTCGGCGTAGAACGGCGTGCGATCGGTGAATACGATGACCTCGTCGCCGGCTTGCGCGCGCTCGACCGGGCGGCCCTGCTTGAGCAATGCAACGACCTTGAGCGCATCGGCGTCATAGGCTTCATAGCCCAGAAACACCGTCGGCGACATGGTGGCGACCAGATCGGCCGGCAATGCGACACCACCGCCGAACTTGCCGGCGGCACGTGCGGTCTCGCGCTGACGCTCCATGGCGAACTCGAAGCCCTCCATGTCCACGCGCAAGCCACGCTCGCGTGCGATGTCGGAGGTCAGATCGACCGGAAATCCATAGGTGTCGAAGAGGCGGAACGCATCGGCGCCGGGAATCACTTCCTGCGAGCGCGCGGCGACCTCGTCGAAGATCTTCATGCCGGCGTCCAGCGTCTCGGCAAAGCGCTCCTCTTCGGCCAGCAGCGCCCGCGTAACGGTCTCCCGTGCGACCACCAGTTCGGGATAGGCCTCGCCCATCAGCTCGACCAGGGTCGGCACCATCTTGCTGAAGAACGGCTGGCGCACCCCCAGCATCCAGCCATGCCGCAGCGCACGCCGGATAATCCGGCGCAGCACATAACCACGGCCCTCGTTGGACGGCAGCACACCATCGACGATCAGGAACGAACAGGCGCGGATGTGATCGGCGATCACCCGCAGCGACTTGTTCTCCAGATCGGCGACACCGGTCAGCGCACTGGCCTTGCCGATCAAGGCCTGGAACAGATCGATCTCGTAGTTGGTATGCACGTGCTGCAGGATCGCAGCCAGCCGCTCCAGGCCCATGCCGGTGTCCACGCACGGCGCCGGCAACGGCACCAGGGTGCCGTCGGGCTGGCGGTCGAACTGCATGAAGACCAGGTTCCAGATCTCGATGAAGCGATCGCCATCCTCGTCCGGCGAACCGGGCGGACCACCGGCGATGTGGTCGCCGTGGTCGAAGAAGATCTCGGTGCACGGGCCGCACGGGCCGGTATCGGCCATTTGCCAGAAGTTGTCCGACGCATACGGCGCGCCCTTGTTGTCGCCGATGCGCACGATGCGACTTTCGGGAATGCCGATCATGTCGCGCCACAAGGCGAAGGCTTCTTCGTCGGTATGGTAGACGGTGACCAGCAGCCGGTCGGCCGGCAGCTTCCAGACCTGGGTCAGCAGCTCCCAGGCCCAGCTGATGGCGTCCTTCTTGAAGTAATCGCCGAACGACCAGTTGCCCAGCATCTCGAAGAAGGTGTGATGGCGCGCGGTGTAGCCCACCGAATCCAGATCGTTGTGCTTGCCGCCGGCACGCAGGCAGCGCTGCACGTCGGCCGCGCGCACGTAGCTGCGCTTCTCCGCGCCGAGGAAGACGTCCTTGAACTGGACCATGCCGGAGTTGGTGAACAGCAAGGTCGGGTCGTTGCCCGGCACCAGTGGCGCGGATGGCACGATGGTGTGGCCTTTCCCCTCGAAAAACGCGAGGAAGTCACTGCGGATCTGGGAAGTGCTGAATTTGGCGGGTGCGTTCATGTGCTGGCATTGGGCGGGCGGCAGTCCCGGTCACCCAATGAGATGTGGGCGCAGATGAGCGGAACAACCTGAAACCACGAAGGGTAGCAGGCCTGACGCCCTCAGTCCTCAAGGTCGAAGCGCGTGGCACTACGAATGCTGTTGCCATCAAAACCACGCCGGGCCAGCAGATCGGCGGCCTTGCGCCGCTGCGGCAGATCGGTGGGGCCCTGGTCGCCAAAGCGACGGCGGATCAGATCGCGCGCGTTTTCGGTCCAGTCGCCCTCGAATGTCGCCATTGCGGCACTGATGGCGTCGCTGTCCAGTCCATGGGTTCCGAGCTCGGCACGGATATGCAGCGGGCCGTAGCCCGAGCCTGCGCGATTGCGCACGACAGAAGCCGCAAAACGGGTGTCGTCCTGCCATCCTTCATCCGCCAGGCGCTCTACGGCCGCCTGTGCGGCGTCCGGCTCGATCCCGCGCGCCAGCAGCTTGCGGTTCAATTCCTTGCGCGAATGCTCGCGCCGCACCAGCAATCCCAGTGCGCGTTGGACCGGCGTCTGTTCCTTGAACCGGCGTCCCCGCTTTGGCGCGGGCGGTTGCTCGTCCATCGTGGGTGTCCCGAGTACGAAACTCAAACAGCATCAATGCGCCATCCGTGGCGCCTGCCCTCCTGGCCTTCGATAGATCTACCGCGGGAAGCGACGGCACTGACTCCGCCGTCCCCGCGATAGAAAACTTGCCGCAGCCATCAGTTCGGCCGTTCTGCCATCAGCCGGGCGCGGCCGGCAGGCGGAACCGGGGATGGCCCACTCGGACATCCTGGTTCGCGCTTGCCGCCGACACCGACCTGATCACGGCTCAGCTCGCTCTGACGGGGCTGCTGTCATTCCTTCTCGACGTCGTCACCGGCTTCGCGCGGCGCTTCGGCCGGCTGGAACTTCTCGCGCAGCTCGGCTTCCAGCCGCACCGCAACCTGCGGGTTGTCGCGAAGATAGCCGCGTGCGTTGTCCTTGCCCTGCCCGATGCGTTCTTCGCCATAGCTGTACCAGGCGCCGGCTTTCTCGACCAGCTTGGCTTCCACGCCCATGTCGATCAGCTCACCCTCGCGGCTGATGCCTTCGCCGTAGAGGATTTCGGTCACGACCTGCTTGAACGGAGGCGCCAGCTTGTTCTTGACCACCTTGATCTTGGTCTGGTTGCCGATGATCTCGTCGCCCTTCTTGATCGCGCCGATACGACGGATATCCAGACGGACCGAAGCGTAGAACTTCAGCGCGTTGCCGCCGGTGGTCACTTCCGGGCTCTGGCCCGGCATCATCACGCCGATCTTGTGGCGCAACTGGTTGATGAAGACCACCAATGTGTTGGAACGCTTGATGTTGCCGGTCAGCTTGCGCAGCGCCTGGCTCATCAGGCGGGCCTGCAGACCCGGCAGCTGGTCACCCATTTCGCCTTCGATTTCGGCCTTGGGGGTCAGGGCGGCGACCGAGTCGACCACCACGATGTCCACCGAACCGGAGCGCACCAGCATGTCGGCGATTTCCAGCGCCTGCTCGCCGGTATCCGGCTGCGACAGCAGCAGGTCGTCGACGTTGACGCCCAGCTTGGCGGCATAGATCGGGTCCAACGCGTGCTCGGCGTCGATGAAGGCTGCGGTGCCGCCCTTCTTCTGGCATTCGGCAATCGCCTGCAGGGTCAGGGTGGTCTTGCCCGACGATTCCGGACCGTAGATTTCGACCACACGGCCCTTGGGCAGGCCGCCGATCCCCAGTGCGATGTCCAGCATCAGCGAGCCGGTCGGAATGACTTCGACGGCCTCGATCACACGGTCGCCCATGCGCATCACCGAGCCCTTGCCGAATTGCTTTTCGATCTGGCTCAGTGCGGCGGAAAGGGCGCGCTTCTTGTTCTCATCCATCTGGGTGATCCTTGTCAGTGATTTCGGTGTAGGGCTAATGTAACGGCGGCGTATCGCACAGGCTGAGACTGGCTGCGACACACTCAGATTAGAAAGGTGGCCATGGCGATGGCAGCGGGAAATCCTGTGGTAGCGGCTCGGGATAACGCCAGTGCAGCCATCGGCGCAGTGCTCAACGATTCGGCCTCAACAGCCCGCAGTACAGGCCCTCGATCGCGAAATCCTGATCCGGCAGCACTTCGATCGGCGCGTAGTCCGGGTTACGCGGCAGCAAGCGGATGCGGTCCTTGCCGATCTTCAACAATTTGACCGTGATCTCCTCATCGATGCGCGCTACCACGATCTGCCCCGAGCGCGCATCGCGGGTGCGGTGCACCCCGATCAGGTCGCCGTTGAAGATACCCTCGTCGCGCATCGAGTCGCCCTGCACCTTGAGCAGGTAGTCCGGCGACGGCGAGAAGAACACCCGGTCCAGCACCACGAAGTCGTCCGAGCCGATATCCGCACCGATCGGCAGACCTGCCGCCACACGTCCCAGCACCGGCAGGCGCAGTACATCGTCGCGCATCGGCTCGTTTGCGGCAGGCGGGGTGCGTGACTGGGCGCCCTGCCCGGCCAGGCGGATGCCGCGGGCCTGCCCGGGGACACGCCGGATCGCACCGGCCTGCTCCAATGCCTCCAGATGGTATTGCGCGCCGCGCACACCCTTGAAGCCGAAGGCGCGCGCGATCTCGGTCTGCGAGGGCGGTACGCCATCGGCATCGATGCGCTCGGCGATCAAGGCCAGGATTGCTTGCTGGGTATCGGTCAGGTCCATGGTTAGTAGTATTACTACTAACTGACGCCTGCGCAAGCGCCGCGTCCTGCCTCACGCGCAGGCCGGCAACCGGGCGGTACAGGCGCCGCGTCTAGCGCCGACTCCGCCAGATGGAAAACAGGATCCAGACACCGCAGATGGCTGCGCCGATGAAGCCGCCGACCCCCAACGCAAGCAGCCAACGGCTGGCACTGCCACCGACACTGTTCATGACGATCGACGAGCCGATCACCAGCGCGGCCGTCACGATGCCCATGGTGAGCCGGTTGGCCGCGCGATCGACCTGTTCGCCGAATTCGCGCAATGCCCGCGTTTCGACCTGCAGTTGCAACTTGCCGCGCCGTGCGGCCTGCAGCAGCCGTTTGAGATCGCGTGGCAGGTCGCCGATCAGGTCGATCGCGCCGGTCACGGTGCGACGGCTGCGCCGCAGCATCGCGCTGGGCGCATAACGCTGCAGCACCACGCGCTCGAGATACGGGCGCGCCTCGGTGGCCATGTCGAAATCCGGATCGAGCTGGCGGCCCATGCCCTCGAGGGTGAGAAAGGCCTTGATCATCAGCGCCAGATCCGATGGCAAGGTCAGCCCGTGATCGCGCAGGATCGAGGTGACATCGCCCAGCATCGCGCCGATGCGCAGCTCTTTCAGCGGCACGCCGCGGTACTCGTCGACAAAGGCGCCGATGTCCTGCTGCAGCCGCGATTCATCGATCTCCAGACTGGTGCCGGCCCATTCCAGCAACACGTCGATGACCGCTTCGGCGTCGTAGCTGACCATGCCATGCAGCAGTTGCGCGACCTGGAAACGACGTTGCTCGGAAACACGTCCGACCATGCCGAAATCGATGACGGCGATGCGCCCGTCGCGCAGGTAAAAGATGTTGCCCGGATGCGGGTCGGCGTGGAAGCAGCCATCCTGCAGCACCATTTTCAGCACGATCCCGGCGCCGGTGCGCGCCAGTGCCTTGCGGTCCAGCCCGGCCGCATCCACAGCGCGCATGTCCCGCCCGGGAATGCCGTCGATGAATTCCTGCACGTTGAGCGATTCGCAGGTCCACTGCCAGTAGACCGACGGCACCACCACCCCGGGGTCGTTGACGAAGTTGGCCGCGATGCGCTCGGCATTGCGACACTCGGCAGCGAAATCCAGCTCGCGTCGCAAGGAGACGGTGAATTGCTGCACCACTTCGGCAGGGCGATAACGCTTGAGATCGGGCGCGCGCGTTTCCACGATTTCCGCCAGGCGTGCCAGCAGGCGCAGATCTGCATCGATGACATCGCCAATGCCGGGGCGGCGGATCTTCAGCACCACCGGTGTGCCATCGGCCAGCCAGGCGCGATGCGTCTGCGCCAGCGATGCCGCAGCCAAAGGCTGTTCGTCCAGGCGTGCGAACACGCTTTCCGGCTCCGCGCCCAGGGCCGCGACCAGTTGCGGGCGGATCTGTTCGAACGGCAGCGCGGGCACTGCGTTCTGCAGCTCGCTCAGTTCTTCGATCCACTCCGGCGGCAGCAGGTCCACGCGCGTGGCCAGCACCTGCCCCAGCTTGACGAAGGTCGGCCCGAGTTCCTCGAGCGCGCGCCGCACCCGCATCGCCGCAGACAGGCGCAGGCGCCCCTCGGCGTTGTGCCAGTGCAGCAGCTTGCCGGCACGTTCGAGCACGTCGGCCAGGCCGATACGCCGCACCACGTCGCCGAATCCGTAACGGATCAGCACCGCGGCGATTTCCTGCAGCCGCCCGAGATCACGAACGGTGCCGAGTGCCTCCCACATCAGCACACCGCCTGCGATTGCGCTGCGGCAACAGGCGGCATCGCACCACGCCGCATCGCCGGCCGCTTCTCGTCGTTCGAAACCAAGGCTGACCACGCACCGCCACGCGCGACACCCATCGCTGCGCGATCGCTCGCGCACAGGACGGCGCAATCACCGGCTGCCTCACGCATCGGGCGCCAGAGGGCTGCGCACCGGTCATCCAGCAATGCCAGGACACCGCCAGCAGGTGGATGCGGCGCGGACAAAAACAGCACATGAGCAGAAAGCGGAAGCATCGGCACGCAGGTTGAAGGCGAGACCTTGTTTGTAGCCGATCTGCACGTGCCTGTCGCGCCATGGACAGCTGCGGGCTTAGCCGAGGTTGCGCTCACGCAGGCATCCTGGTGCCATGGCAAGGCCGCACCAGGGCCCGATGCCGCAACCGCAAGCTCAGCCCGTACGTGCGGGGGCGCCCAGAAATGCATTCCACGCCCCCGCCTGTAGCGGCGCATCGATGACGATCTGGCGACAGGTTGCGTTGCCGATATCTTCTGCCCACGCTTCCAGCACCAGCGCTCGTCGTCGGCGCCGATGCCCAGCCACGCATCGAGCACCGTACAGCCCGGTTGCACCTTCTGCAGATGCAGATCGGAGCGCGCAGCGAACCCGGCGCAGCCAAGGCTGCATTGCCACCATGCATCACATGCGCAACCGCCCGCTGTCGAAGAGAATCGCCGCGGCCAGAGCCACACCCCGCGCAGCAGGTACGTGCGCGTGGCTGCTGCGGCGTGGCCTAGAGCAGCGCGCTCAAGCCCCGCAACGCGGCAACCACAGTCTGGCGACGCACTGCATCGCGATCGCCAGCGAAGTGGAACAACTGCGCAGTGGCATAGCCGCCGCGCCGCTTCCAGCCGATCCATACCGTGCCGACCGGCTTGTCCTCACTGCCGCCCCCCGGCCCGGCGATGCCGGTCACCGCCACCGCAATGCTCGCGCCGGAATTGACCAGCGCGCCCGAGACCATTTCGATCACCGTTTCGCGGCTGACCGCACCATGCACTTCCAGCGTGTGGGGGCGCACTTCCAGCAAGGCCTGCTTGGCCTCATAGCTGTAAGCGGCCATGCCGCAATCGAACCAGTGCGAAGACCCCGCCACATCGGTGACCGCCTTGGCGATCCAGCCGCCGGTACAGCTCTCGGCAGTGACCAGGCGCTCGCGCGCGGCAAGCAGCTGTTGCCCGAGGTGTTCGGCCAGCTGCTGCAGTTCGGAATCGGCGGACATGGACATGGGCACGGCGAATGAAGGGGCAGCCGACGTTTTAGCCCAATTTGCCGCCCCTGTCTGCGCCGGCGTCCATTCGGCACCAGCGACGACGTGGCCCAGGTTCAGTGGCAGTGTGCAGCCCATCGCAGCAGGCATCGGCTGCGATGGCGAGCGGATCGCCAGGCTGTCGGCTGCGATGGCCTGCATCATCCTGCCCTGGCGACTGCGGCAGACCTGTGTTGGCCGCCATCTGCCAAAGCGCCACGACCGGCGTGGCGCGACGCCACACCGGCTGACCCCATCGTCCCGACCCCATCGGCCTGCCAGCGTCGATCTGCACGGCCGGCAACGCCGACCGTGCAGCGCCGATCACGACTCCCAGTCTTCGCGACGATCCGGCAGCATCGCGCGCAGTGGTGCACCGTCGTCGCCGGCAGCCAGGCGCTCGGCCTCGACCATCGGCAGGTCCACATCCAGCAACCAGCCGTCCTCGTCGGACTGCTCGCCGCGCACCACTTCCAGTTGATGCAACTTGGAGCGCAGGCGGCCTGCCGACGGTGGCAACCGCAGTTGCCCGGTCACATGGCGCAGATCCAGTCGCTGCCCCAGGGCGTGCTGCAGTTCCGGCAGCCCGCGCCCATCCCGCGCAGAGACCCACACGCGTTCACGCCGCGCCTGGTCGGGAATGCCGTCCTGCGCATCGTGACGCACCTGCGCGCCTTCGATCTTGTCGATCTTGTTGAACACCAGCAGCTGCGGCAAATCGCCCGCGCCCACCGCATGCAACACCTCATCGACCTGCTGGATGCGTTCTTCGCGCAGCGGGTCGGCCGCATCGACGATATGTAACAACAGATCGGCGTCGCGCGCCTCGGACAAGGTCGAACGGAATGCAGCGACCAGTTGATGCGGCAGATCGCGCACGAAGCCGACCGTATCGGCCAGGATCGCACTGCCCCCCGGCAGCGCAATGCGACGCACGGTGGGATCGAGCGTGGCGAACAACTGGTCGGCCACGTAGGCCTCCGCACCGGTCAAGGCATTGAACAACGTGGATTTGCCGGCATTGGTGTAGCCAACCAACGCAATCCGCGGCAGTTCGCTGCGCATGCGCGCACGCCGCATCTGGGTGCGCTGCACCTCGACCTTTTCCAGCCGCTGCTGCAACTGCTCCACCCGCTTCTGCAGCAGGCGGCGGTCGGTTTCCAGCTGGGTTTCGCCAGGCCCGCGCAGACCGATCGAACCGCCGCGCTGACGCTCCAGGTGGGTCCAGCCGCGTACCAGCCGGGTGGCCATATGCCGCAACTGCGCCAGCTCCACCTGCAGCTTGCCTTCGTGGCTGCGTGCCCGTTGCGCGAAGATGTCCAGGATCAGGCCGGTGCGGTCGATCACGCGCCGCTCCAGGTAGCGCTCCAGATTGCGCTCCTGGCCGGGTGACAAGGTGTGGTTGACCAACACCAGATCCGCGCCGGTGGCCTCGGCGGCGGCCTTGATCTCTTCCAGCTTGCCGCTGCCGATCAAGGTCGACGGGTTCGGTTTGTCGATGCGCGCGGTGAGCGTGGCCGCCACCGTGGCGCCCGCCGACCTGGCAAGGTCGGCGAACTCCTCCAGCACATCCTCTTCGGCAGGCCCACCGGAGTGGGTCTGAATCAACAACGCGTGTTCACCCTTGCGTGAGCGATCAAACACGCACTACTCCATTACTGCTCGACGTCGTCATCTTCCGCCTGGTTGCCTTCATTGGATTGCACATACCCACCACCCGGTCCCACGCGCACGTTGCGCGCCGGCACGACCGTGGAGATGGCGTGCTTGTAGACCATCTGACTCACGGTATTGCGCAGCAGGACCACGAACTGGTCGAACGACTCGATCGTGCCCTGCAGCTTGATGCCGTTGACCAGATACACAGAGACCGGCACCCGCTCGCGCCGCAGCGCGTTGAGGAATGGATCCTGTAAAGATTGCCCCTTAGCCATCGAAAACTCCTCGTCATTATTGTTCTTATAGTCCCGGTCGACACCTGCCATCCCCAGCCGGTCCCGGAAACGGGATGTTACACGCCTGAAGCCTGCGGTACATCGGGACGTTGACCGAGGAAGCCGACAAGTGCGCGTTCCAGTCGATGCCGGTCAGTGTCCGGGTCGAACCAGCGTGCGTCGAGCTCGCCACGCAGCCAGGTGAGTTGCCGCTTGGCCAGTTGGCGGGTGGCCTGCACCGCCCTGCCGCGGAACTCAGCCAGGCTACCGGCCCCATCCAGATACTCCCAGGCCTGGCGATACCCCACCGCGCGCACCGCTGGCAGATCCAGCGGCGCGGCGACCGCGCGCAGTTGCGGCAGTGCTCGGAGACGTTCCACTTCGGCCAGGAAATCCTGTGCCAGCATCATGTCCAGGCGTCGTTCGATGCGCGCATGCAGCACTGCGCGCTCGCGCGGTGCCAGTACGACCTTCAGCACCCGCACCGGCAGACGTGGCCCCGGCGGTAGCGCCTGCCAGTAACTGATCGGCTTGCCGCTGATGCGATAGACCTCCAGGGCGCGCTGGATCCGCTGCGGATCGGTGGTATGGATGCGCGCAGCGGCGATCGGGTCCACGTCCGCCAGCTGCGCATGCAGCCTGGCCCAACCGAGCTGTTCGGCTTCGGCTGCGATGGCCGAGCGTACCGCCGGATCGGCCTCGGGCAATTGCGACAGCCCTTCCAGCACGGCGCGGAAGTAGAGCCCGGTGCCGCCGGCCAGAATCGGCAGCTTGCCGCGCGCCACGATCTGCCCGATCGCCTGCCGCGCATCGCTGGCAAATTCCGCCGCCGAATAGATCTGCCAGGGATCGCGCAGGTCGATCAGATGGTGTGGCACCGCCGCGCGCATCGCGGCATCCGGCTTGGCCGCGCCGATGTCCAGGCCGCGATACACCAGCGCCGAATCGACACTGACGATCTCGCCGTTCCAGCGCTGCGCTGCCTCCAGTGCCAGCGCGGTCTTGCCGCTGGCGGTCGGCCCCATCAATGCAATCGCCAGCGGACGTCGGTCGGCCGGCATCAGTCCTCGTCCGGCCAGCGAATGCTCGGTGCCGCAGGCGCGCTCACGCGTGGCAGCGGGATCGCCGCCATCGCGCTCCACACCTTCAGGGCATCCACGGTAGCGGCCACATCGTGCACGCGCAGCACCATCGCACCATGCTGGGCAGCGATCAGGTGCGCGGCGACCGAGCCGTACACGCGTTCTGCGGCGACCTGGCGCCCGGTCAGTTCACCGATGCTGCGCTTGCGCGACAGCCCGGCCAGGATCGGCAGGCCGAACTCCTGCAGGCGCTGCAACTGCGCCAGCACGGTGAGATTGTGCGTGGTGGTCTTGTCGAACCCGAACCCCGGGTCGAGGATCAACCGGCGCTTGTCGATACCGGCCATTTCCGCCGCGAAGATGCGTTCGGCCAGGAAGCGATGCACCTCGGCCACCACGTCGTCGTAATACGGCGCGTCCTGCATCGCATGGGGTGCGCTGCGTGCATGCATCAACACCACCGGCACCCGCAGTTCGGCCGCGGCATCCAATGCGCCGGGCGAACGCAGCGCGTGCACGTCGTTGATCATGCCGGCGCCGGCCGCGATCGCTGCGCGCATCACCTCCGGCTTGAAGGTATCCACACTGATCGGCACGCCGGTGTGCTGCGCCAATGCCTGGATCACCGGGATCACGCGCTGCAGCTCTTCGTCCAGCGATACCGGGGTTGCCCCCGGACGGGTGGATTCGCCGCCGATATCCAGCAGCGCAGCGCCCTGCTCGACCAGGCGCAGGCCATGCGCGATGGCGGCTTCGCAACTGGCGTGCTGGCCGCCATCGGAAAACGAATCCGGGGTGACGTTGACGATCCCCATCACCTGCGGCGCGTCCAGTCGCAGTTCGCGACCGGCGCAATCCAGCTTGAGGGCGGTGTCGAACATCGGGGGTGTCTCCTTGGAGGGGTTGCGGTAGGGCGTGGTCGGCGATGTGGCCGTATAACGCATCAAGGCCGGGAATCGCTTCCCGGCCTTGATGAATGCTTCTGCAGCTGACCGATGCGGGCGTTACAGCTGCTCGGCTGGCCCGGCAATCGGCGCCAACGGACGCGGGCTGCCCTTGTCGTTGTTGTTGCCGCCGTCCTTGTCGGACTTGCCCCAGCCGGCCGGCGGTGGCGGCTCGCGGCCTTCCATGATGGCGTCGATCTGCGGCACGTCGATGGTCTCGTACTGCAACAGCAGCTGCGACATCGCGTGCAGCTTGTCCAGGTTCTCGGTGAGGATGGCCTTGGTCTTGCTGTAGGCCTTGTCCAGGATCGAACGCACCACTTCGTCGATCATGCGCGCGGTCTCGTCGGAGACGTTCTTGTGCTGGGTCACCGAACGACCCAGGAACACCTCGTCTTCCTCCTCACCGTAGGCCACCGGGCCCAGCTCGTCGGACAGGCCCCACTTGGTGACCATGTTGCGCGCCATCTTGGTCGCACGCTCGATGTCGTTGGACGCACCGGTGGTGACCTTGTCACCGCCGAAGATCAGCTCCTCGGCCACGCGGCCGCCGTACAGCGAGCACAGCTGCGACTCGATCGCCACGCGGTTCATCGAGTAACGATCGCCTTCCGGCAAATACATCGTCACGCCCAGGGCGCGACCACGCGGAATGATCGTGACCTTGTAGACCGGGTCATGCTCGGGCACCAGACGGCCGACGATGGCATGGCCTGCCTCGTGGTAGGCGGTGAGCGTCTTTTCGTCTTCGCTCATGGCCATCGAGCGGCGCTCGGCCCCCATCAGGATCTTGTCGCGGGCACGGTCGAAGTGGTCCATGCGGACTTCCTTCTCGCTGCCGCGCGCGGCAAACAACGCCGCCTCGTTACACAGGTTGGCCAGGTCGGCACCCGAGAAGCCCGGCGTACCGCGTGCGATGACCATCGGCACCACGTCGTCGGCCAACGGCAGCTTGCGCATGTGCACACGCAGGATCTGCTCGCGCCCCTTGACGTCCGGCAGGCCGACCACGACCTGGCGATCGAAACGGCCCGGACGCAGCAGCGCCGGATCCAGCACGTCGGGGCGGTTGGTCGCAGCGATCACGATCACGCCCTCGCCACCCTCGAAACCGTCCATCTCGACCAGCAACTGGTTCAGGGTCTGCTCGCGCTCGTCGTGTCCACCGCCCAGACCGGCGCCGCGATGACGGCCAACGGCATCGATCTCATCGATGAAGATGATGCAGGGCGCATGCTTCTTGGCTTGCTCGAACATGTCGCGCACGCGGCTGGCGCCAACGCCCACGAACATCTCGACGAAGTCGGAACCGGAGATGCTGAAGAACGGCACCTTGGCCTCGCCGGCAATCGCCTTGGCGAGCAGCGTCTTGCCGGTACCCGGCGGGCCGACCATCAGCACGCCGCGCGGAATCTTGCCGCCCAGCTTGGTGAACTTGGTCGGGTCGCGCAGGAAGTCGACCAGCTCGCTGACTTCTTCCTTGGCCTCGTCGCAACCGGCGACGTCGGCAAAGGTGATCTTGACTTGGTCCTCGCCCTGTAGCTTGGCGCGCGACTTGCCGAAGCTCATCGCGCCCTTGGCACCGCCACCACCGCCCTGCATCTGGCGCATGATGAACAGCCAGAAGCCGATGATCAGGATGACCGGCAGGAAATTGAGCACCAACGACCAGAAACCCGGCCCGGTGGAGGGCTTCTGGCGGGTCATTTCGATGTTCTTGCTGTACAGCACGTCGACCAGCTTGTCGTCGCGCGGCCCGTATACGGTGGCTTCGCTGCCGTCGGTGCGCTTGAAGCGGATCGCGTTGACCGCCAGATTGGTCTCGTCGGTGTAGTCCACCGATTTGACGCGCCCGGCATCCACTTCCTTCAGGAACTGGGTGTAGGTAATCGCGTCGGGGCCGACACCGCCCGCCATCCGCGGCGAGAAGCTCTGGAAGACGACCATCAGCACAACCGCGACGACCACCCACAACAGCAGATTCTTGGTCAAGTCGTTCATCCTCATTGGCTCCGGTGCCCTCTACTCTTCAATTCTTGAAACACGGTGGTCATTGGCAGCTTACTTGATCTGGGCACGCTTGCCCTGACCGAGCGCATAAACTTCCGGGGAGCGCTTGCGCGAGGCCGCCGGTTTGCGAATCGTCACCTTGTCATAGCGGCGGCGAAGCTCACGAATGTAGTCGTCGGACCCAACGCCCTGGAACAACTTGATCAGGAACGCCCCGCCCCGTTTGAGGTGGATATCGGCAAATTCCATCGCCAGTTCCGCCAGGTGCATCATCCGCGGTTGGTCGACCGCGTCCATGCCACTCTTATTGGGGGCCATATCGGACAGCACAAGGTCCACCGGCACATCGCCCAGCATCGCCTCGAATTCCGATAGGACGGTTTGCTCCCTGAAGTCGCCGTGAAGGAACTCCACCCCGGCCAGCGGCGGCATCTCCAGGATATCCAGCGCCACCACCCGGCCGCTGTCGCCCATGGACTTGCGTACCTGCTGCGACCAGCCGCCCGGCGCCGCGCCCAGGTCGACCACCACCATGCCCGGCTTGAGCAGACGGTCGCGCTGGAGCAGTTCTTCCAGCTTGTAGGCCGCGCGCGAGCGCATGCCTTCGGCCTGCGCCTTCTTGACGAACGGATCGGCGAAGTGTTCCTTGAGCCAGCGCTGGCTGCTTTTACTACGGGAAGGCATCGGCAAAGGGGTCTGAACGGGTCGCCATGATACCCTGAACACCCTTTGCTTCCCTTTGATCCTGCATGTCCATTGTTCTCACCTCCGCCCAGAACCGTTTCCTGCGCGGCCAGGCCCACGATCTCAAGGCACTGCTGCAGACCGGGGGCAAAGGGGTCACGCCGGCATTTCTGGCCGAACTCGAGGAAGTGCTCGAGCGCCACGAATTGATCAAGGTGAAGGTGACATCGGAGGATCGCGAGGCCCGTGACGCCATGATCGCCGAACTGACCCAGCACACCGGCAGCGCGCTGGTGCAGCGGATCGGCCATGTCGCCATCCTGTACCGCCCCAGCAAGGAAAAGCGTCAGATCGTGCTGCCGCGCGGCTGACAGACGAGTTCGCCATGCCTTTAAGCCAGGAACACCCCGACTACACCTATGCGCTGCGCGCGGCCGATGGCCGCCATGCCAAGGTGAACGACCAGATTCTGCAGCGCAGCTTCATCCTGATGCCCGACCAGCTGGTGGAAGGCTGGCCGGTGCCCGGCCTGGCGCAGCTCCAGGTCGCGCATATGGACGCGGTGCTGGCACTTGCCCCGGCGGTGATCCTGCTCGGCACCGGCGAGCGGCAGCAGTTTCCGAAGACGGACGTGCTGGCAGCCTGCCTGACCCGCGGCATCGGCCTGGAAGCGATGACCAATGCGGCCGCCGCACGCACCTACAACGTGCTGGCCAGCGAAGGCCGCCGGGTGGCGCTGGCGATGATTCTGGAAGGCTGATTAGGGAATCGGGAATCGGGAATCGGGAATCGGGAATCGGGAATCGGGAAAGCAGGCTGGACTGAAACTTCGCTGTCAAGCGAAATTTACCGAGCCTTAGATGCCCTGCTCAGGTCAGGCGTCGTCCGCCATCCATCAATAAAGCCCCGGCCCAAGGCTGTTGCGATTCCCTATTCCGTACTCCCGATTCACTTCTTCGGCAGATACAGCATCGGATCCACCGGCTTGCCGTTGTAGCGGATCTCGAAGTGCAGCATGTCGCGGGCAGCGCCGCTGCGGCCCATCTCGGCGATCTGCTGGCCGGCCTTGACGCTCTGGCCTTCGTTGAGCAGGCGCTTGCGGTTGTGCCCGTAGGCGGACAGCCACTGGTCGTTGTGCTTGATGATGATCAGCTCGCCGTAGCCGACCAGGCCCGCGCCGGAGTACACCACCACGCCATCGGCGGCAGCGCGCACTGCCTGCCCGCTGGCGCCGGCGATGTCCACGCCCTGCTTGGTGGTTTCGCCGGTGACGAAGGTGCCGACCACCACGCCATCGGCCGGCCAGCGCCACGGAAATCCGCTGCTGACCGGCGCTGCGACCGGGGCACTCGGGCGCGGTGGAACCACCGTGCCGGCAGTGGAGGTGCTGCCGCCAGGCTTGCTGGCCCCGGGCGGGTAGAGCTTGAGGGTCTGGCCGGGATAGATGGTGTTCGGCGAGGACAGGCCATTCCAGGCCGCCAGATCTGGCGCGGTGATGTTGGTGCGGCGCGAGATGGCGTACAGCGTGTCACCGCGCTGAACGGTGACGGTCGCGCCCGGGCGCGGCACCGACGGACGTGGCGCCGCTGACGGACGTGCAGACGCCGAACCGCCGCCGGCTCCAGGCGAACGCACCACCGTGGCGCTGCTGCAGGCGGCCAGCCCGATGGCCACTGCGAGCAGGACTGCTGTCTTACATACCGAATTCATCTGCAACTTGCTCATCCGTTGGTTGTCTTCCACGCCAGCCACCCTGCTCCCACTGCCAGCACGGCCATGGCCACCCAGCCCAGCGGCTCGATCCAGCGATGCAACGCGGCTTCCGCACGCGCCCCACCCAGCCGGATCGCGCCGGCCACCAGGTACACGCGCTTGCCCCGCCCCACCAGCATGCTGGCGATGAAGGGCAGGATCGGCACGCCGACCACGCCCGAGGCCCAGGTAAAGATCTTCAGCGGAATCGGGGTGAAGCCCACCAGCACCAGCGCCCAGAAGGCCTTCCACGGCGAATCGGCGACCAGCGTGCGCAGGGTTTCGATCTGCGCCTGGATCTTCGCGCTCCAGCCCAGCCATTCGATCAGCGGCGACAATGCGGCAAAGGCGAAATGGCCCAGCAGATAGCCGACCAGCGCGCCGCAGACCGAGCCGAGCAGGCTCAAGGTGGCGAACCACAACGCGCGCCTGGGTTCGGCCAGCGACATCGGCGCCAGCATCACCTCCGGCGGCACCGGGAAGATGAAGCCCTCCACGAAACTGAGGCCGGTCAGCAGCGCCGGAGCGCGGCGATTGCGCGACCAACGAATGGCCACGTCGTACAACGGCCCGAAGATCTTCATCGAGGAACTCTCATGGATTCAATCCAGCATGCCCGACAACAGCGGGACGAACGTGACCGGCGCCAGAACCTGCTGCTCGATCGCGCCGTCGGCAGCGCGCGTGAGTTGCACCAGCGACTGCGACGAGGCGCCACCGACCGGGGCCACCAGCCGGCCGCCGACCGCCAGCTGATCGACCAGCGCATCGACCAGTGCCGGGGCGGCGGCGGTGACCACGATGGCATCGTAGGGGCCGTGTTCGGGCCAACCGATGCGGCCGTCGTCGTGCTTGCTGCGCACATTCATGCCCAGATGCCGGAAGCGCTTGCGCGCCTGCCGCAGCAGGTCGCCGATGCGCTCAACCGTGTACACCTCCAGCCCCAGCGCGGCCAGGATCGCGCCCTGGTAGCCGGAGCCGGTGCCGACTTCGAGCACCCTGGTCGGGCCGACCTGCAGCACCGCCTCGGTCATCCGCGCGACCACCCAGGGCTGCGAGATGGTCTGGCCGTGGCCGATCGGCAGGGCGGTGTCTTCGTAGGCGCGCGAGGCCAGCGCTTCATCGATGAACAGATGGCGCGGCACCGTGCGCATCGCGTTGAGCGTGGCTTCGTCCTGGATGCCGGCCTCGCGCAGGCGCTCGACCAGCCGGTCGCGCACGCGCTGCGAGGTCATGCCGATCCCGACCGATTCCGGTTGCAGGCGCAGCCTGGGCGTCATGCCGGGGTATCCAGCGCGGCGGTCAACCCGCCCACCCAGCCGGCCACCGTCTCCAACGCCTGATAGCGGGTCAGGTCGACATGGATCGGGGTGATCGAGATATGCCCGGTGCGCACGGCGTGAAAGTCGGTGCCGGGGCCGGCGTCCTGCTCCGGCCCGGCCGGGCCGATCCAGTACACGGTGCGGCCGCGCGGATCGCGCTGCGGCACGCAGGGTTCGGAACGATGGCGGTTGCCGAGCCGGGTGACCTCGAAACCGAGCACATCCGACCAGGCCAGATCCGGCACGTTGACGTTGAGGATGGTGTTGGCGGGCAGCGGGTCGGCCTTCAGCCGCGCCACGATCTCCACCGCCGCGCGTGCGGCGCTCTGGTAGTTGTGCGCCTCATGGTTGTGCGTCACCAGCGACACCGCCACCGCCGGCAGGCCGAGGAAACGGCCTTCCATCGCGGCGGACACGGTGCCCGAATAGATCACGTCGTCGCCGAGATTGGCCGAGTTATTGATGCCGGAGACCACGATATCCGGCTCGTAATCGAGCATGCCGGTCAGCGCCAGATGCACGCAGTCGGTCGGCGTGCCGGCCACCGCGCAGGTCTGCGCGTCGATGCGGCGGGTGCGGATCGGCACATCCAGCGTCAGCGAATTGCTGGCGCCGGAGCGGTCGCGGTCGGGCGCGACCACCATCACTTCATGACCGGCATGGCGCAGCGCCTCGGCCAAAATCTGGATGCCGGGGGCGTCGACACCGTCGTCGTTGCTAACCAGTACGCGCATGGGACTCCTCGGAAAACCGGGCCATGATACCGGATGCGTCCGCGCCCTTCGCGCTTGATCTTCGCTTGCACCTGAGGTTGGGCACGTTACGCTGTGACCATGTCGCATCCAGAAGACGAAGACGACGGCGCGCTGTTCCGCGCAGCGATCGGCGCGGTCAAGCCGATTCGCGAGGTCGCCCCACCGGCCAATGCCAAGCCGCGCCCCAAGCCGCGCGCGCGCATGGCCGAGCGCGACGACGCCGAAGCGCACACCGAATTCGCACGCCTGCTGCGCGACAGCGCGCCACTGGAAGCCGGAGATACCGCCAGCTACCGACGCGAGAATCTTCCCACCCGATTGTTTCAACGGCTCAAGCGCGGGCAGTTCTCGATCCAGGACGAACTGGATCTGCATGGCGCCACCGCCACGCAGGCCGAATCCCTGCTGCGGCAGTTCCTGCTGGAGGCACATGCGCACGACCATGGCTGCGTGCGCATCATCCACGGCAAGGGGCTGCAGTCGGACAACGGTGCGCCGGTGTTGAAGAACCTGATGGATCGCCTGCTGCGTCAACGCAATGACGTGCTGGCGTTTCATTCCGCGCCTGCCACCCAGGGTGGCACGGGGGCGTTACTGGTGTTGTTGGCGCGGCGTTAGGGCCGCTTGGGTGGCCGGTTACCGACCTGGATTGCAGGCATGCGCTTGCGTGGGGACGGGCTGAGGGGAAAGCCCGTCGCGGCCTGGTCCGCTCCTACGCGTTGGCGTGTTTGCCGGGCGGCTGACGACCACCGGGCAGGCCTAGGCGTCGGAGCGCGGGCCGGTGTTGAGACGGCCGGCGTCGCTGACCTCGCCGAGCTCCCACAGCACCGCGGTGGCGTAGCAACCGGGCGGCAGTGCGAATTCGAGCTGCAGGCTGTGTGCATCCAGCCAGCGGAACTCCAGCTGTTGCGGATGCAGGCGCAGTGCGCGGCGCTCCTGCTTCAGGCCCGCTGCTTCCAGGCCGTGGCGCAGCGCGTCGGATTGCGGATCGGACAAGGCGCCCTGCTCCACCGCCGCGGCCTGGCCGGTCGAACGCAGCTCGCCGGCACCCCACAACGGCCCGCTGGGATGGATATCGAAGCGCGCCAGGCGCTCTGCCAGTGCCTCGCTGAACGGCTCGGGGCCGAACACGCTGCGCGAGCCGTCCAGCATCCACGCCTCGCCCTCCAGTGCGGTGTCCCAGGTGCCCTGCCCCACGCGTGCGCTGAGCACTCGATTGAACAACGCCGAGCGCGCCGCCGACAGCAGCATCGAGCGCTGATCGTTGCGCAGCCGCCGCCTGGATGCCGGCGCCGCTGACAACGTGCCGTCGGCATTGGACTGGTAGCCGAACATCGCCAGCGCGGAGGCCACGTTGCCGCCATCGCGACCGAAACGCTGTTCGCCAAACCAGTTCGGGATACCGCGCGCGGCGATCGCCTGCAGGCGCTGCTCGATCGCAGCGCGTTCGCCTTCCACCTGGCGCAACGTCAACACGAAACGATTGCCCAGCAGTGCGCCGCGTTGCAGCTTGCGGTTGTGCCAGGTGCTGTCGATGACCTGCATCTCGTCGTCATCGAGCGTGGCGAGCTCCGGCGCGATGCGCTTGGGCAGATGCACGCTGAAGCGCTGCGTGGTAACCGCATGGCGGTCCTTCAGGCCGGCGTAGCTGACGCCCATCTCGGCGATCCCGGCCCAGTGCGCGAGTTTCTTCGCGATATAGGCGGTGTTCTGCCCACGCTTGCGGATGGTGAGCAACAGGTGCTCGCCCTCACCGGAGGGCTCGAAAGCCGGCAGCTCATCGACCTGAAAATCGTCGGGCGTGCTGCGCATTGCCGCGCCAAGCACCGCAGCGCCATGCGCACGTGGCAGAACAGAGGTGTCGCTCATGCTGTGATTTACCTTCGCGCCGACAGGTCGTGCGCTGTGTGCCGAATGCCTCGGCGCGGTGATGTCGCGTTGCAACGCCAAGATGAGCCCGGCGCGGGCAACCGCGATGTGGAACGGCTAGAAACCTGGCCGGCAGTGGTCAGATGCGTGTGGACGGTGCATGCAGGGCATGCGTGATGAGCGCTGTGCCTGGCACCATCGCCTGGCACCGTCCGTGCCCGGCCGGCGGTGGGCACCGGCCTTGCCGGCTGCGGTTATGCGGCGATCTTGCCAAGCAATACCGCCGCCTGCGCCGCAATGCCCTCGCTGCGGCCGGTGAAACCGAGTTTTTCGCTGGTGGTGGCCTTGACGCTGACCGCATCGAGCTCGATCGCCAGCAGGCCGGCAATGCGTTCGCGCATGGCCAGCGCATGCGGGCCGATCTTGGGACGCTCGCAGATCACGGTGACATCGGCATTGCCGACACGCCAGCCACGCTCGCGCAGCAAATGATCGCAATGCTGCAGGAACTGCGCGCTGTCGGCATCCTTCCAGCGCGCATCGGATGGCGGAAAGTGCTGCCCGATATCGCCCAGCGCCAGCGCACCCAGCATTGCATCGCACAGCGCATGCAGCACCACGTCGCCATCGCTGTGCGCAAGCACGCCATGGCTGTGCGCGACGCGCACGCCGCCCAGCATCACGTGGTCGCCCGCGCCGAACGCATGCACGTCGTAGCCCTGACCGATTCGAAAATTGAAAGACATGGAAAATCCGTGGTGAGTGAGAGTGCCCAACAACAGGGAGCAAGCAGTCGTTTAGGTCGGCATGGACGCTGTAAACAGACCGCAGTGTACGAGTGGCCTACACAGTCGGTTCCGCAAACCGGCCTCGCAATCGTTCGACAGCCGCCCTAACGCGTGTTGACGTCGTGATTGGCATCGGCAACCACCGCATCGTTGCGTGTGGCCACCAATTCGGCATCCACCGCCACGCCGCGGCGTGCGAGCTCGAATTCGAAGCGCGCCAGATCCGTTGGCGTGGTCACCTTGAAGTTGTCTTCGGCACCTTCCACCAGCAACGGGCGCAATCCCAGCCGCTCCATCGCCATCGCCTCGTCGGTCACGTCCACGCCGGCGGCCGACGCTTCGGTCAGGCCGCGGATCAATTGATGGCGACGAAACAGCTGCGGGGTCAGCGCGCGCCACAGCCGCTCGCGCGGTTCGGTGGCATCGATGCCGCCATCGTCGCCGGCACGCTTGAGGGTGTCGCGCACCGGTGCAGCCAGGATCGCGCCGACCGGATCGCCGCGGCCGATTTCCAGCAGGCGCTCCAGGTCGGCCAGGCCGAGATTGGGCCGCGCGGCGTCGTGCACCAGCACAAAGTCATCGGCGCGCACGCTCTCGGGCAAGGCCAGCAATCCGGCCAGCACCGATGCCGCACGTGTCCCGCCGCCGACGCAGGTCAGCACCGGCTTGGCCTGCACCGACGTCCAGCCCGGCCAATCCGCATCGTCGGGCGCGATGGCCACCACGATGCCGGCCACCACCGGATGCGCGGCAAGCGCCGCCAGCGTGTAGGCCATCAGCGGTTGCCCGGCGGCGGGCAGATATTGTTTGGGGGTCTGCCCGCCAAAGCGCGTGCCGCGCCCGGCGGCCGGCACGATCGCCCAGATCGAACCGGTCATGGCTGTTCCGCCGGCGCGTCGGGCTCGACGGGTGCGGCCGACGGCGCGGCCACCGCGGGCGGCAGCGGCGGTGCATCCTCGACCACGCGATAGAACGTCTCGCCCGGCTTGATCATGCCCAGCTCGCTGCGCGCGCGTTCCTCGATTGCCGCCTCGCCGTCCTTCAAATCCTTCACCTCTGCTGCCAACGCCTGGTTGCGTTGGCGCAGACCTTCGTTGTCCTGTGTCTGATGCGCGACCTGGGCTTCCAGCATCATGACTTCGCCGGAATTCCCAGGCCCGAACCAGAAGCGGTACTGCAGCCAAGCCAGCAGCACCGCCAGCACCAGCAGTAGCCAGCGCCAGTTGCGCACGGCTTATCGCTTGATCGAAACGAACGCGTCGCGGCCGGCGTAGCGTGCGCCGGAGCCCAGCGCCTGCTCGATGCGCAGCAACTGGTTGTACTTGGCGACGCGATCGCTGCGGCACAGCGAGCCGGTCTTGATCTGGGTGGCGGTGGTGGCCACGGCGATGTCGGCGATGGTGGTGTCTTCGGTTTCGCCCGAACGGTGCGAGACGATCGAGGCATAGTTGGCCGCGTGCGCCATCGCGATGGCCTCCAGCGTCTCGGTCAGCGTGCCGATCTGGTTGACCTTGATCAGGATCGCGTTGGCAGTGCCCGAGTCGATGCCCTGCTTGAAGATCTTCGGGTTGGTGACGAACAGGTCGTCGCCGACCAGCTGCACCTTCTTGCCGACGCGGTCGGTGAGCAGCTTCCAGCCGGCCCAGTCGTCCTCGGCCAGGCCGTCTTCGATGCTGATGATCGGATACTGCGCGACCCAGTCGGCCAGGAAGTCGACGAACTGCTCGCTGGTCAGGCGCTTGTTCTCGCCGACCAGGTTGTACTTGCCGTTGTCGTAGAACTCGCTGGAAGCCACGTCCAGGCCCAGCAGCACGTCTTCGCCCGCGGTGTAGCCGGCTTTGCCGATCGCCTCGAGAATGGTGTCCAGCGCTTCGACATTGCTGCGGAAGTCCGGCGCAAAGCCGCCTTCGTCGCCGACTGCCGTGCTCAGGCCGTGGCCCTTGAGCACCGACTTGAGCGCGTGGAATATCTCGGTACCGGCAC
Organism: Xanthomonas sp. CPBF 426; assembly: GCF_903989465.1. NCBI lineage: Bacteria > Pseudomonadati > Pseudomonadota > Gammaproteobacteria > Lysobacterales > Lysobacteraceae > Xanthomonas > Xanthomonas sp. CPBF 426. The sequence goes on along the minus strand of NZ_LR861805.1, from coordinate 2,059,403 downwards.
GCAGCGCTTCGGAGAACGAGCTGCAACCGACCGGCAGCACCATGAACTCCTGGAAGTCGACGTTGTTGTCGGCATGCGCGCCGCCGTTGATGATGTTCATCATCGGCACCGGCAGCGCCACATCCGATTCGGTGATGGTGGACAGGTACTGCCACAACGGCTGCTTGCGCGAGGCTGCCACGGCATGCGCGGCGGCCAGCGAAACACCCAGCAGCGCATTCGCGCCCAGGCGGCCCTTGTTCTCGGTGCCGTCCAGATCGATCAGGCGGCGGTCCAGGCCCTGCTGGTCGGCGGCATCGAAGCCCTTCAGCGTCTCGGCGATGGTGCCGTTGACGTTCTGCACCGCGTGCAGCACGCCCTTGCCCAGGTAGCGGGTCTTGTCGCCATCGCGCAGTTCCACCGCTTCCTTGGTGCCGGTCGAGGCGCCCGAGGGCACGGCGGCGCGGCCGAACGAGCCGTCGTCCAGCGTGACTTCGGCCTCCAGCGTGGGATTGCCGCGGGAGTCGAGGATTTCGCGGGCGAGGATCTTGGCGATAGTGGTCATAGGTCGATCGGTTACCAGTAAGGGGGAAGGACACCGGAAACAAGCTGCCGGATTATCGCCGCAGGACTGCGGCTTGCCAAATGGCGTGAGCATGCGGCCACCGCGATGGCGACACGTCAGGACGCCGGAGCAGCAGGTGGGCGGCAGTACGGACTGCGCAGTGCAGCGGCGTCAGCTGCAGCTGTCACACGCGGTACCGTTGTGCGAACACCGGCGCCACATCCGCATCCGCGGCGCTAACGGACCACGCAGCAGCGGCCGCGCGCGCCACCGCATTGCCTGATCAGACGCCTTGTTCGAGAAAGCCGTGACGCTTGGTGATGGTGTCCAGCGCCAGCAGTGTCTCCAGCAGGGCTTCCATCTTGTCCAGCGGCCAGGCGTTGGGGCCGTCCGACAAGGCCTTGGACGGGTCCGGATGGGTTTCGGCAAACAGGCCGGAAATGCCCACCGCCACCGCGGCGCGCGCCAGCACCGGCACGAATTCGCGCTGGCCGCCGGAACTGCTGCCCTGCCCGCCCGGCAACTGCACCGAATGGGTGGCGTCGAACACCACCGGGCAGCCGGTATCGCGCATCACGCTCAGCGAGCGCATGTCGCTGACCAGATTGTTGTAGCCGAACGAGGCACCACGTTCGCAGACCATGATCTGTTCGTTGCCGGTCGATTTGGCCTTGTCCACCACCGGCTTCATGTCCCATGGCGACAGGAACTGGCCCTTCTTGATGTTGACCGGCTTGCCGGCGGCACAGACGTTCTTGATGAAGTCGGTCTGGCGCACCAGGAAGGCCGGGGTCTGCAACACGTCGACGACGGCGGCGACCTCGTTCATCGGGGTGTATTCGTGCACATCGGTCAGCACCGGTACGCCGATCTGCTTTTTCACCGCTTCCAGCACCTTCAGGCCTTCTTCCAGGCCCGGGCCGCGGAAGCTGGTGCCGGAGGTGCGGTTGGCCTTGTCGAAGCTCGACTTGAAGATGAAGTTGATCCCCAGCTTGCCGGTGATCTCCTTGAGCTTGCCGGCCACGTCGAGCTGCAGCTGCATCGACTCGATCACGCAGGGGCCGGCAATCAGGAACAACGGCTGATCCAGGCCGACGTCGAAGTCACAGAGTTTCATCAGGTCACCTTATTGATTGAGCCCCTCTCCCGTCGGGAGAGGGGTTGGGATGAGGGGGCGATTGCAACGCGCTGGTCAAGCCCGATGGCTTGCCTAGGCCGGCGCATGGCGACGCGTTCGCCATGGCTGCCATCTGCCGGTGCGTTGCGGTGCCTACTCATCCGGCACGGCGCGCCCGCGTCTCCCGCAGGGAGAACAAGCGGCTCACGCACGCGCTTCCTTCAGCAGTTTTCCGCCCGCCTTCTTCTCGCGCGCGGCGCGCACGAAGCCGATGAACAGCGGATGCCCGTCGCGCGGGGTGGAGAGGAATTCCGGATGCGCCTGGCAGGCCAGGAACCACGGGTGCGCTTCGCGCGGCAGCTCCACCATCTCCACCAGCGTGTCGTCCATCGACTTGCCGGAGATCACCAGGCCGGCGTCTTCCAGCTGGGTGCGGTAGCGGTTGTTGAACTCGTAGCGGTGGCGATGGCGTTCGGCGACCACGTCCTTGCCGTACACCTCGCGCGCCAGCGTGCCCGGCTTGAGCCGCTGCTCCTGCAGACCCAGGCGCATGGTCCCGCCCAGGTCGGATTTCTCGTCGCGCTTTTCCACTTCGCCGGTGGCGGTGCGCCATTCGGTGATCAGGCCGATCACCGGGTGCGGCGACTGGCGATCGTTCTCGGTGCTGTTTGCTGCGTCCAGGTCGGCCACGTGGCGGGCATAGTCCACCACCGCCGCCTGCATGCCGTAGCAGATGCCGAAATACGGCACCTTGTGCTCGCGCGCGTATTTGGAGGTCAGCACCTTGCCTTCGAAGCCACGGTCGCCGAAGCCGCCGGGCACCAGGATGCCGTCGATATCCTGCAGCGCTGCCATGTCGCTGCCTTCCAGGTCCTGCGCTTCCAGCCACTTCAGGTTGACCTTGGTGCGCTGGCGCAGACCGCCGTGACGCAGCGCTTCGGCCACCGACTTGTAGGCGTCCTGGTGGTCGACGTACTTGCCGACCACTGCAATGGTGACCTCGTCCAGCGGATGCTTGACCGCATCCACCACCGCCGCCCATTCGGACAGGTCGGGCGCAGCCACCTTGTCGCGCAGCTTGAACTGATCGATGACCAACTCGTCCAGGCCCTGGCGACGCAGTTCCAGCGGCATGCCGTACAGCACGTCGATATCGGGGCAGCTGATCACCGCGCGCTCGGAGACGTTGGTGAACAACGCGATCTTGCGGCGCTCCGAATCCGGAACCGCCTGCTCGGAACGGCACAGCAGCACGTCCGGCTGGATACCGATCGAGCGCAGTTCCTTGACCGAGTGCTGGGTCGGCTTGGTCTTCAGCTCGCCAGCGGCGGCGATGTATGGCACCAGCGTGAGGTGCATGAACATGGCCTTTTCGGCGCCCCGCTCGGTGCGCACCTGGCGGATCGCCTCCAGGAACGGCAGCGACTCGATATCGCCGACGGTGCCGCCGATCTCGATCAGCGCCACGTCGAAGCCGGCGGTGGCCTCGTCGATGCAACGGCGGATCTCGTCGGTGATATGCGGGATCACCTGCACGGTGGCGCCCAGGTAATCGCCACGACGCTCCTTGCGGATCACGTTCTCGTAGATGCGGCCGGTGGTGACCGAGTTCTTGCGCGACAGCCGCGTGCGCACGTAGCGCTCGTAGTGACCCAGGTCCAGGTCGGTCTCGGCGCCGTCGTCGGTGACGTAGACCTCGCCATGCTGGAACGGGCTCATCGTGCCCGGGTCCACATTGATGTAGGGGTCCAGCTTCATCATCGTGACCTTCAGGCCACGCGCTTCCAGAATGGAGGCAAGCGAAGCGGCGGCAATGCCCTTGCCTAGCGAGGACACTACGCCGCCGGTAACAAAAATCAGGGGGGTCATGGGGCTTGGAGCCTCCCGGAAAGCCATAGTTTAGCGGGTGACGGGCGAATGCCCAAGGGTTGCGTGACGATCATGTCGTCACAGCGGCGAAAGAGCGCGCGCCTGGCGCCCAAATGCAGACGCCCCGGCCAAGACCGGGGCGTCTGTGTGGCGTGGCGCCGACTCGCACTGGCATCAGCGCGCCGGCTTTTCTTCTTCCTCTTCCTCGCGCGGGGCGTCATCGGCCTTGGGTTTGTGCGCCGCGGCGGCGGCACGGCGTTCGGCCTTGCGCTCGGCTTCGGTCTTGGCCTTGGCGTCGTCGGCCTTCTGCGCGCTGGCGCCGGTGCCCTGCCCGGTCTGCTGCGGGGCCGCCTGGGCCAGGGCAGGAAGCGCGGCCACTGCGGCAGCACCGAGGGTGAGCATCAGAATGTGCTTGAACTTCATGGTGTCCTCCGGTTTCGGTGACATCCTCAGGTGGGGACGTTTGGTTCCGAATCCAACGCCAGGGTATCCAGCCGCACCCCGCCCTGCACTGAACGTCGGTCGCGTGCAAAAAATCGGCCCAGCCCCCACACTTGCGCGTCGTTTCACGTGCCAACGAGATGCATGAACACCCGTTATAACGCCGCCGATATTGAAGTGCTGTCGGGCCTGGACCCGGTCAAACGCCGCCCTGGCATGTATACCGACACTGCGCGCCCGAACCACCTGGCGCAGGAAGTGATCGACAACTCGGTCGACGAGGCGCTGGCCGGTCATGCCAGGCAGGTCGAAGTGACCCTGTACAAGGATGGCAGCTGCGAGGTGTCCGACGACGGCCGCGGCATGCCGGTGGACATGCACCCGGAAGAAAAGATTCCCGGTGTCGAGCTGATCCTGACCCGGCTGCATGCCGGCGGCAAGTTCAGCAACCGCAACTACACCTTCTCCGGCGGCCTGCATGGCGTGGGCGTGAGCGTGGTCAATGCGCTGTCGACCAAGGTCGAACTGTTCATCAAGCGCGAAGGCAGCGAGCACCGCATGGAGTTCCGCGACGGCCACGCCGCATCCAAGCTGGAAGTGGTGGGCACCGTCGGCAAGAAGAACACCGGCACGCGGCTGCGCTTCTGGGCCGATCCCAAGTACTTCGACACGCCCAAGTTCAACGTGCGCGCGTTGCGCCACCTGCTGCGCGCCAAAGCGGTGCTGTGCCCCGGCCTGACCGTCAAGCTGCACGACGAGGCCACCGGCGAGCAGGACAGCTGGTACTTCGAGAACGGCCTGCGCGACTACCTCAAGGGCGAGATGGCCGCCCACGAGCTGCTGCCGGCCGACCTGTTCGCGGGCAGCCTGAAGAAGGACACCGAGATCGTCGATTGGGCGGCGGCCTGGGTGCCGGAAGGCGAGCTGGTGCAGGAAAGCTACGTCAACCTGATCCCGACCGCGCAGCACGGCACCCACGTCAACGGCCTGCGTTCGGGCCTGACCGATGCGTTGCGCGAGTTCTGCGACTTCCGCAACCTGCTGCCGCGCGGGGTCAAGCTGGCGCCGGAAGACGTGTGGGACCGGGTCACCTTCGTGCTCAGCCTGAAGATGACCGACCCGCAGTTCTCCGGGCAGACCAAGGAGCGCCTGTCCTCGCGCCAGGCCGCCGGCTTCATCGAAGGCGCCGCGCACGATGCCTTCAGCCTGTACCTGAACCAGAACGTGGAGATCGGCGAGAAGATCGCGCAGATCGCCATCGACCGCGCCAGCGCGCGGTTGAAGACCGAAAAGCAGATCGTCCGCAAGAAGGTCACCCAGGGCCCGGCCCTGCCCGGCAAGCTGGCCGACTGCATCAGCCAGGACCTGTCGCGCACCGAATTGTTCCTGGTCGAGGGCGACTCGGCCGGCGGCTCGGCCAAGCAGGCGCGCGACAAGGATTTCCAGGCGATCCTGCCGCTGCGCGGCAAGATCCTCAACACCTGGGAAGTGGCTTCGGGCAGCGTGCTGGCCTCCGAGGAAGTGCATAACCTGGCGATCGCGATCGGCTGCGATCCGGGCAAGGACGACATCACCGGGCTGCGCTACGGCAAGGTGGTGATCCTGGCCGATGCGGACTCGGACGGCCTGCATATCGCCACCCTGCTGACCGCGCTGTTCCTCAAGCATTTCCCGGCGCTGGTTGCCGCCGGCCATGTGTTCGTGGCGATGCCGCCGCTGTTCCGCGTGGACGTGGGCAAGCAGGTGTTCTATGCGCTGGACGAAGAGGAAAAGACCACGCTGCTGGACAAGATCGCGCGCGAGAAGATCAAGGGCCAGGTCAGCGTCACCCGCTTCAAGGGCCTGGGCGAGATGAATCCGCAGCAGCTGCGCGAATCGACCATCCATCCGGATACGCGTCGCCTGGTGCAGCTGACCATCGACGATGGCGAACAGACCCGCTCGCTGATGGACATGTTGCTGGCCAAAAAGCGCGCCGGCGATCGCAAGCAGTGGCTGGAGACCAAGGGCGATCTGGCGTCGCTGGAAGTTTAAGACCTCTGGAAAGCGTGAAGGCCCTACAGGTCAAGCCCATCTCCCCTCGGGAGAGGGGTTGGGGTGAGGGTACGTGCGAAGCCACCGGGTAAGTAACCGCCTGAGGCTGCGCCCCGGACCCTCATCCGCCCCTGCGGGGCACCTTCTCCCGACGGGAGAAGGGAGTGTCATCGGTTTTCTCTTAGGTCGATGCCTATTTCAGCAGCCTGCCCAAACCTCGCCCTCTGGGTCAGACGGCTGCCTGCCGCGGCACAGACGGCGCCATGCCAGGCATGCGGCGTCGGCCGACGCGACACATGTGCCTTTGTGCACATCCATCGGGCGCCGCCGGGGGCCTAGCATCGTCGCTCCCCTGCCGAACGTCCGATGCTCATGTCCTTTTTTCTCCGCGCCAGCCTGCTGGCCTGCGTCCTGCTCAGCGGGACGGCGCTGGCCGATGCGCCCGACAAGACCGATGCAAAACCCGATACCAAATCCGACGCGGCGGTGGCCAAACCCGCGCCACTGCCGGCCGATGCCAGCGTGCGGCAAAGCACGCGCGTGGCCGGGCGCTCGCTGAGTTACACCGCAACCGTCGGCACGCTGCCGGTGCGCGACGCGCAGGGCAGGACCACCGGCGAAGTGGTGTTCACCGCCTACACGGTCGATGGCAAGGACCGCCCGGTGACCTTTGCATTGAATGGCGGGCCCGGCGCGTCGTCGGTCTATCTGAACATGGGCGCGATCGGGCCGAAGGTGGTCGGCTTCGGCGCCGAAGGCGACAGCGCGTCCGCACCGGCGACCTTGCGCGACAATCCGGGCACCTGGCTGGACTTCACCGACCTGGTGTTCATCGACCCGGTCGGCACCGGCTTCAGCCGCGCGCTCATCGGCGACGACGAGGCCAAGAAGCAGTTCTACAACCCGCAGGCCGACGTGGAATATCTCTCGCGCGTGATCTACGACTGGCTGCTGAAGAATCGCCGCCTGCAGACGCGCAAGTATCTGGTCGGCGAAAGCTATGGTGGCTTCCGCGGACCGCGCATCACCCAGTACCTGCAGACCCGCCTCGGCGTGGCGATGAACGGCGTGGTGCTGGTGTCGCCGTACCTCAACCCGACCCTGGACGACAACAGCGATGTCTCGCCGCTGGCGTGGATGCTGACCCTGCCCTCGATCGCCGCCGCGCATCTGGAGCGCCAGGGCCAGCTCAGCGACACGGCGATGCGCCAGGTGATCGACTACACCCGCGGCGACTACGCGGTGGCGCTGATGAAGGGCCGCACCGACCCGCAGGCGACCGAGGCGATGCTGCAACAGGTCGCCCGCATGACCGGACTGGACGCGACCTATGTGCGCCGCTCCGGCGGACGCCTGGAAACCCAGGCATACCTGCGCGAGGTGTTCCGCGACAAGGGCGAGCTGGGCAGCCGCTACGACTCCAACGTCACCGCGTTCGACCCCTTCCCCAACGATCCGGAGCAGCGCGCCAACGACCCGCTGCTGGACAGCATCATCGCGCCGACCACCACCGCGATGGTGGACTTCGTCACCCGGGTCGTCGGCTGGAAAGTCGATGCCCGCTATCAGGCGATCAATTACGAGGTCAATACGGCGTGGGAATGGGGCGACGAACTGCGCAAGGGCGCGGTGACGCAGCTGCGTCAATCGGTGGCGATCGACCCCAAGCTGCGTGTACTGATCGCACATGGCTGGAACGATCTCTCCTGCCCGTTCATGGGCTCGGTGCTGACCGTGGACCAGATGCCGGCGATGGGCGACCCCACGCGCGTGCAGGTGCGCGAATATCCCGGCGGTCACATGTTCTACAACCGCCCCGACAGCCAGGCCGCGTTCCGCAACGACGTCAAGGCGCTGTACGAAACCCGCTGAGCACAGCCATCGCCGGCCGCACACGCGGCTGGCGATGCAGCACACCGACGGCGCGCGCGTACCAACCCGTCGCCAAGCCACCGGCAAAGCCAATAGTGGTTTCGGGCTGCCACACATGTGACTTGCCCGCGTCAACGTTCAACACCACTCGCTGCCGTCGAGATTCAAATCAGCCGAACAAACCAAAACGCGCACCAGCTGTTACGAATCCCGAATCCCCATTTCCGAATCCCGATTTCCCGAATCCCGACTCTCTACTCCCGATTCCCCATTCACAACGCCCCAGGCGCCGCAGCCCTCACATTCCACCCCAGCCACTCGTAGACCCGATAACGCGCAATGCCCAGATACTCGTGCAGGGCGACATCGGCCACGGTGAAGTTGTAGCTCTGCGGCAACCACGCCCAGGACGCGGTCAGCCAGTCCGACCGTACCGGCGTGGCATCGATGCCGAAATGGCGGAAATACAGTTCGGCGCGCCGCAGATGGGTGGCCGAGGACACCAGCACGACGCGGTCGGGGCGGTACGTGCGCAGCAGTGGCTGGCTGAACTGCGCGTTCTGCCAGGTGTTCATGCTGGACGGCTCCATGATCAGGTCGGCCTGATCGATCCCGAGCCCGATCAGCACCTTTCGGTACACCACTGCCTCGGACAGGCCCAGTCCGCGTGCATCGCCGCCACTGATCTCGATCTTGCAGTCGCCGCCGTGCGCACGGCACTGCCGGTACAGCCGCGCCGATTCGACGATGCGGCCATAGGCGAACATGTTGGACTCGGCGGTGGCGTCGGGGCCATCCGGCCGCACCGTCCCTGCGCCCAGCAGCACGATCATGTTGCGCGCGCGCCAGTCGTTGAAGTCGTTGACGCCGGTCTGCTGCAAGCCGTGCAGCATCCAGCTCGCCAACGGGCCGCAGCCCACCAGCAGCAGCAGGGCCAGCGTGGCCGCCGCCAGCGCACGCGCACTGCGCAGCCAGCGCCGGCGGCCGGTCAACCAGGACAGCAGGAACAGCACGCACACCAGCGCAAGCATCATCGGCGCGTTTCCTCAGGCAGGACGCGTTGGGATATCAGGGTCGAACCGGATGCCCTGCAACCGGACGCCCTGCAGTCGGCGCGCATGCTCGCCGACCGAGGTGACCATCGCGCGACATCGCTCAGGTCCAGCCGAACCACTCGAAGCAGCGCAGGATCACATACGCCACGCCGCCCGCGGCCGGGATGGTCAGAATCCAGGCCCAGACGATGCGCTCGATCACGCCCAGCCGCAGCGAGCGCGGATTCTTGGCAAAGCCCACGCCCATGATCGCGGTGGAAATGCTGTGCGTGGTCGACACCGGCATGCCGAAGTGCGCGGCCACGGTGAGCACGGTCGCCGAGCTGGTTTCCGCGGCAAAGCCGTGGATGGGATGCAGCTTGACCATCTTGTGGCCGAGCGTCTTGATGATCTTCCAGCCACCGGAAGCGGTACCGGCGGCCATCACCACCGCACAGGTCAGCACGATCCACATCGGAATGCCGGCGCCTGCGGCCAGCCCGGTGCCCGGATGCAGGAACGACAGCCAGCCCGGCAGCTCGTCCAGTGCACCGGCCGACTGCGCGCCGATCAGGGTCATGGCGATGATGCCCATGGTCTTCTGCGCGTCGTTATGGCCGTGGGCATAGCCCATGTAGGCGGCCGAGGCGATCTGCGCCTTGCCGAAGAAGGCATTGACCCAGCGCGGACGCGCCAGCCGCCCGATCGGCCCGCCCAGCCTGGCCATGCCGGCGATGATCGCCCACAGCAGCAGCATCACCACGATACCGAGCAGGAAGCCGGCGATCGGCGAGGTGATCATCGGCACGAACACCTTCCACAGCAGGCCCTTGTTCTTGGCCCAGTTGCCGATGTTTTCCGACCAGATCAAGGCGTTCCAGTTGTTGTGCGCGGCCGCCAGGCCGGCGCCGCACAGCCCGCCGATCAAGGCGTGCGAGGACGACGACGGCAGGCCCTTCCACCAGGTGATCAGGTTCCAGATGATGCCGCCCAGCAGCGCGCACAGGATCACCTGCGGGGTGACCTCGACCACCTCGGTGTTGAGCAGGCCGGAGGCGATCGTCAGCGCCACCGCGGTGCCGGTGAGCGCCCCGATCAGGTTCATGCCGGCGGCCAGCATCACCGCCCAACCCGGCGACAGCACCTTGGTGGCGACCACGGTGGCGATGGAGTTGGCGGTGTCGTGGAAGCCGTTGATGAACTCGAACACCAACGCCGCCAGGATCACCACCAGGACTAGGGTAAGCACGCGGCGGCCTCAGCTGTTCTTCAATACGATCTGGTACACCACCACCCCGGCCTCGCGGCAACGGTCGATGGCCTTTTCCAGGATCTCGAAGAATTCCTTGAGCAGGAACATCTGCAGCGTGTCCAGGCGGCCGGAATAGATGTCGCGGTACAGCTCGAGCATCAGCCGGTCGGCTTCGTTTTCCAGCATGCGCAGCTTGTCGTTGAGCGCGGTCATGCGATCGATGTTCATGTGCGGCAGGTCGGTCACCATCTCCACCACCACCGCGGCGGCCTGTTCCAGCATCGCCGCGCGCGGGGCGAAGTCGATGTGCTCCAGATGCTTGGTGGCCAGCGAGTACCGGTCGGCGAACTTCTCGACCTGCTTGGGAATCTTGTACAGCGCCGACCCCAGCGCCTCGATGTCCTCGCGTTCGATCGGGGTCATGAAGCTGTCCACCAGCGCCTGGCCGATCTTGTCGGAGGCGGCGCGTTCGCGCAGGCGGGCCAGCTTGAAGGCGTCCAGCGCGGGTTGGCGGTCGGACGTGCGCATCATGGCGTGCAAGGCCTTGGTGCTGTCGTAGGCGGCCTGCGCCGCTTCGTTCAGGAGCGCATAGAACTGCTTGCCGGAACCGAAGATGGTCTGCAACGAGAACATGGGTGGAGAACTTCCTGCCGTCGAGGGAGAGACGGACGCCAAGCGCGAATTATGACCGTTCCATGACCTGTCTGGGTATCTCGGCGCCACAAGTGGCCTTCACATCGGCATTTCCCGGCTCGAACCACCCTGTGGTTTGCTAACATGCTCCCGCGCCCTCGGGTGCACCCTATGGAAGACGACCCTATATTCCCCCGTTGCCGCCCCGCCCTTGTGCGCGCCGGCCAACCCAGTGCTCGCCCGCCCTCCCCTTCACTGACCGGGGAAGACGCCCGTGGTTGAGTTTCTGATCGTCATCGCGCTGATCCTGTTGAACGGCTTCTTCGCGATGTCGGAAATGTCCCTGATGACCTCGCGCAAGAGCCGGCTGAAGCAGATGGCCGGCTCCAGCAAGCGCGCTGCGCGCGCCCTGGCACTGGCCGAAAGCCCGGAAAACTTCCTGTCCACGGTGCAGATCGGCATTACCCTGATCGGCATCCTGACCGGCGTGTTCGGTGGCGAGGCGATCGGCGAGGCCATCAGCAGCTGGCTGCAGGGGCTGTTCCCGGCACTGTCGGCCTCGTTCGAACTGGTCGGCAAGCCGCGTCCGTATTCGGTGGTGATCGGCAGCACGCTGGCGGTGGCGCTGATCACCTTCCTGACGCTGATCTTCGGCGAACTGGTGCCCAAGCGTCTGGCGCTGCGCAACTCCGAGGACATCGCCGGGGTGGTTGCGGTGCCGATGGCCTGGCTGGCGAAAATCGCCGCCCCCGGCGTGTGGGTGCTGGCGCGCTCGACCCGGCTGGTGCTGCGCATGCTCGGCATGGGCAAGGACGAATCGGCATCGGTGACCGAAGAGGAGATCCGCATGCTGGTGGCCGAAAGCCACGAGGCCGGCGTGATCGATGCGCACGAGCGCGACATGATGAATCGCGTGATGCGGCTGGGCGACCGCACCGCCGACAGCCTGATGACCCCGCGCAACCGCATCGCCTGGCTGGATGCCAATGCCGAGCCGGAACGCAATCTGCAGGTGATGCGCGAGCACGAATTCTCGCGCTACCCGGTCTACCGCGGCAGCGACCAGGACATCGCCGGCGTGCTGGAGGTCAAGTCGCTGGTCACGCGCATGGGTGGGCACGGCGAGAATCTTTTCCAGGCGCTGCGCGATACCTTGTTCGTGTCCGAGTCCACACATGCGATGAAGCTGCTGGAGATCTTTCGCGAAGAACAGCAGTCGATGGCGCTGGTGGTGGACGAATACGGCGAGATCCGTGGACTGGTGACCATCAGCGACCTGATGGGTGCGGTGGTCGGCCGTCTGCAGGCGGTGGAAAACACCGACGAGGATGCGCTGGTGGTCACGCGCGCCGACGGCTCGCTGCTGATCGACGGGTCGCTGCCGGTGGAGGAACTGCGCGAAGTGCTGGGCGCCGAACTGCCGGAAGCCGACGAAGGCGACTATCACACGCTCGCCGGCCTGTGCATCTACTACTTCGGGCGCATTCCGCAGGCGGGCGAATTCTTCGATTGGGCCGGCTGGCGCATCGAGATCGTCGATCTGGATGGCGCGCGCGTGGACAAGCTGCTGCTGAGCCGTGTCGGCGACGAGGGCAGCGATGACATCGTCGGATAACGGCGTGCCGCCGCCGGATGCGGCCGACGGCGAACAGATGCGCTATCGCAACGAAGGCATCCGCAGCCTGCTGGCGGCCTTCAGCGAAGGCGATCCGGCGCAGGTGTTGCGGGTGCGCGAGATTTTGGCCGACCTGCAGCAGAGCGCGTTCGGCGTGTTTCTGTTCCTGGCGATCCTGCCCTCGTTCATTCCCATTCCTGGCGTGGCCGGCGGCATCAGCGGCCCGCTGACGGTGCTGATCGGGCTGCAGATGCTGTGCTGCCTGCGCAAGCCGTGGGTGCCGCGTTTCATCGGCGAGCGCGGGCCGCGCCGCAGCACCAGCCAGCGTTTCGTCGCGCGGCTTGCGCCGACGCTGCAACGCCTGGACCGGCTGCTCAAGCCACGCCTGCACGGCATGCTGGACCGGATTCCGGCGCAGATGTTCACCGGCGTGCTGCTGGTGCTGGTCGGCGTCCTGCTGACGTTGCCGATCCCGTTCACCAACTACCTCTTCGGGCTGATCCTGCTGCTGTTCGCGCTGGCCCTGCTGGAGCGCGACGGCGCGCTGCTGCTGGTGGGCTGGGCCGCTGCGCTGATCTCGGTGGCGGTGTTCGGGGTCACGTCCGACCAGCTGCTGGATCTGGTGCGCGATTGGTGGCCGGTCGCCTGGCGCTGATGCGCGAGACGATCGGCCCGCATGATCGTCGCCGTTACTTCAGGTCCACCACACGGTTGTCGGACAGGCTGCCCGTGTCGTCGGTGACTGCCGTCATCACGAAGTACAGCGCCTTGCCCAGCAGCCCGCTCGGGCCGTCCCAGTACTCGGCCGATTCGGCACGCACATGGATCAGGCGCAGATTGGGGTCATCCTTGCCACCGGGGAAAAACACCTTCATCGCCGGCGACCACAGCTGCTCGATCTTGGCGCGGTCATCGACCACGCGCGCGGTGCCGGCGACCGACACGTAGCTGTTCTTCGAGGCCGAGGCATAGGCCACGTTGACGCGCGAGTCGGCAGCGATTTCGGCCACCTTCGGGCTGTCGGCGGCGGTGGCGAACCACAGGTCGCCATCGAATTCGACTTCCTGCGTGCCCAACGGCCGGCTCACCAGCTTGCCGTCGGCAGACACGGTCGTGAACATCGCGATGTCCACGCCGCGGATCAATTCCGCCAACTGCTTGATGCTCTCGCTGCGTTCCTGAAATTGCATGCTGGTCTTCCCAATGGAGGTGCATGCATCTGAGCGGATCGCCGCGCAAAGCGACGTGAATCACGCAGGAGTCACGTCCAGCTCGCGGCAGGCCATTGCGGCGATTTCGAACGAACGCAGACGCGCGGCATGGTCGTAGATGTTGGCGGTGAACAGCAACTCGTCCGGCGTATGGCGCTCGATGAACTCGGCCACGCCCCGCGCGATCTGCTCGGCATCGCCCAGCACCGTGCAGGCCAGCGCACGCTCCACGCCGGCACGTTCGTGCGGCTGCCAGAAGCTGTCGATGTCGTCGATCGGCGCGGGAATCTTGCCCGGCTTGCCGCGGCGCAGGTTGACGAAACTCTGCTGCTGGGTGGTGAACAGGCGGCGTGCCTGCGCTTCGGTCTCCGCGGCCACCACGTTCAAGGCCAGCATCACGTGCGGCTTGGCCAACTGCGCGGACGGGCGGAACTCGCGGCGGTAAATCGCCACCGCCTCGTCCATCGCATCGGGCGCGAAGTGCGAAGCAAACGCGAACGACAGGCCCATCGCTGCGGCCAGCCGCGCACTGAACAGGCTGGAGCCCAGCAGCCATACCGGCACGTCGAGTCCGGCGCCCGGCACTGCCTGCACCAGTTGCCCCGGCACGGCAGGCGCGAAGTAGCGCAACAGCTCGGCCACGTCCTGCGGAAAATGGTCCGCGCTGTCGAAATAGCGACGCAGGGCGCGCGCGGTCGGCTGGTCGGTGCCGGGCGCGCGGCCCAGGCCCAGGTCGATGCGCTGCGGATACAGCGAGGCCAGCGTGCCGAACTGTTCGGCCACCTGCAGCGGCGCATGGTTGGGCAGCATGATGCCGCCGGCACCGACGCGGATGGTCTTGGTGCCGCCGGCGACGTGGCCGATCAGCACCGCGGTGGCGGCGCTGGCGATGCCCGGCATGTTGTGGTGCTCGGCCAGCCAGTAACGCTGGTAGCCCCAGCGCTCGGCGTGCTGGGCCAGATCGAGCATGTTGGCGAAGGCATGGGTGGTGTCGCTGCCTTCGCAGACCGGCGCCAGGTCGAGCACGGAAATGGGCGTCATCGGATGACTCCGGGGAATGAATGATGTGCAAGAGATGGGGCTGGCCAGGCGACTTTGCCACCTGCCCAGGTGGCGCTGGGGGGATTACAGCATTCCAGTGGTCGAACAACGGGAGGATCTGCAACTGGCCATTCCCACGCTCCGTGCCCAGGCCCGCACTTCGTTGCACCGGCACCGCAACGCACGCGCGCAACAGCGCGCAAGCCATGCATTCGCCCCGGTGGGAGGGGCTTACGGCTACGCGCGATGGCTGTCGGTGTGTTGCGCGCGTTGGCTCGCCTGCGAATGCAGTTGCCAGGCCACGAAGCATGGGCGTCGGGTGACACCGTTGCTGGCTATGATGGTCACCGCACTGGCAGCGCCTGCATGACGATGGCTTCGACCGCTCCGCTTGACCCCGCTTCGGACACCCTGCACATCGCCGCGCGGATCGACCGGCTACCGGCCAGCGCCACCCTGTGGCGGCTGGTCGGCCTGCTCGCGCTGGGCGGTTTTTTCGAGTTGTACGACCTGTTCCAGACCGCCTACATCAGCCCCGGGCTGATCCGCGACGGCATCTTTGCCAGCGGTGCCGATGGCGCATTCGGCATGTCCGACCAGGCTGCGTTTGCGGCGGCGACGTTTCTGGGGCTGTTTATCGGCGCTGCCCTGTTGAGCCCGTTCGCCGACCGCTTCGGGCGCCGGCCGGTGTTCACCTTCGCCCTGGTCTGGTACACCGCCGCGACCGTGGCAATGGGCCTGCAGGACACCGCCACCGGTGTCATCGTGCTGCGCCTGGTGGTCGGGATCGGCCTGGGCATCGAGCTGGTCACCATCGACACCTACCTGTCCGAGCTGGTGCCGCGGCATATGCGCAGCGCCGCGTTCGCGTTTGCATTCTTCGTGCAGTTTCTGGCGGTGCCTGCAGTGGCGCTGACCGCCTGGCTGCTGGTGCCGCATGCACCGCTGGGGGTGAGCGGATGGCGCTGGGTGGTGTTGCTGAGCGGGGTGTTTGCGCTGGCGATCTGGTGGCTGCGCAGCCGTTTGCCGGAATCGGCGCGCTGGCTGGCAGCGCAGGGACGCCATGCCGACGCCGATGCGCTGCTGAGCCAGCTCGAAGCGCGCTGCGCGCGCGATCTGGGCGCGCCCCTGGATGCACCGCAGTTGCCTGTCCCCTCGCCGGCCGGCGGCGTGCAGACCGCGGCGCTATGGCGGGCGCCCCATCGCGGGCGCATCGGCATGCTGGTGGTGTTCCACATCTTTCAGGCGATCGGCTTTTTCGGCTTCGGCAACTGGCTGCCGGCCCTGATCTCGGCGCAAAGCACCGGCGTGACCAAGAGCCTGGGCTATTCCTTCGCCATTTCGCTGGCCTACCCGCTTGCGCCGCTGCTGTTGCTGCGCTTTGCGCAGCGCTGGGAGAACAAATGGCAGATCACCGCATCGGCGCTGGGCGCGGTGCTGTTTGGCGTGCTGTTTTCGCAGCAGCACCAGGCAATCGGCATGGTGGTGTGCGGGGCGATGATTGCGTTCTGCAACGCCTGGATGAGCTTTGCCTATCACGGCTATCAGGCCGAGCTGTTCCCCACCGGGCTGCGCGCGCGGGCAGTGGGCTTTTGCTATTCCTTCAGCCGCCTTTCCACGGCGGTAAGCAGCGTGCTGATCGGCTGGCTGCTCGCCCAGGTCGGCAGCCATGGCGTACTGGCCTTCATCGTGGTCAGCATGTCGATCGTGGCCGGCGTGATCGCGCTGTTCGGCCCGCGCACGCGCAACCGTGCGCTGGAAGAGATTGCCGGTTGAGCGTGGTGCCGACCCAACCCAGCCAGGTGGTATTACGCGCCTGAGCTTGCAAGCGCATCACCGTGGACGGCGGGCTGCGCGGCAGGCGCAACGCCCAGGGCTACCGTGCGATCGGCCACCGCCGCCAGGCTGGTGCGATGCGAGACCACCACCAGCACGGTCTGCGGCAGGCGTTGCCGCAGCATGCACAACAGCTGCTGTTCGGCCTCTGCATCCAGTGCGCTGGTGGCCTCGTCCAATACCGCCAGGGCCGGCTGGCGCAACAGCACCTGGGCCAGCAGCAGGCGCTGCGACTCGCCGCCGGACAGCCGCCCGTCCTGGCCGTTGATCGGGCTGTCCAGGCCTTGCCCGTCGCGCCGCAGACGCGCGCTCAGGCCGACGTCGCCCAGCACCTCCCACATGCGCGCATCGGGAGCGCCGGGCAACGCCCAGTCCAGACACGCGCGGACCGTGCGCTGCCACGGCCGCACGCCCTGGCCGAGGTAGGCGCCATGCCGTACCAGGGCGCGATACGCGGCGAAATCCAGCCGGCGCCCGCCCATGTGCGCGGTGAACTGCGCCGGCGCAGTCTGACCCGAGAGCACGTCCATCAGGCTGCTCTTGCCGACGCCGGAGGGCCCGACCACCAGGGTCAGTTCGCCGGGCAGCAGCAGCATCGGCGCGAGATCGAGCCTGGGCAACGGCGGCGCCAGGCCGATGTGTTCCAGATGCACGGCTGCCGGCAGCGGTGCTGCCGGCGCGGCCGCCGTGCGCGCGCGGGGCGCGCCCAGCGCCACATAGCGCCGCCACAACTGCAACGCCGGCCAGGCCGAGCGCAGTTGCTGCACGCTCTGGCGGGTGCTGACCAGATACGGCAGCAGGCGCCCGAGCAGCAGGCTGACGGTGATCAGCGCAGCGCGGTCCGCGCCCTGCCAGAGGTTGGCCAGCACCAGGATGGCGGCGATTGCCGCCACCGCGGTGGCTTCCAGCAGCAGCCGGCTGCCTGCCACCAGCGCCTGCTGCTGCGCATAGCCCTGCCCCAGCCGTGCGGAAATGCGTTCGTAATGGCGCGTTTCCAGCGCTTCGCGCTGGAACGAGCGCACATGCCGCAAGCGACGCGGGAAGTCTTCGCTCAACCAGAACAGCTGCGTCATGTCGGCCACATAATCGCGGCTGATGCGCGCCTGTTTGTCGCTGCTGGAGATGCGCAGGCCCAGCCACGCCAGCCCCAGCAGCAACGGCGCCGCCAGCAGCAATGCAGGCGCGATCATGACCGCGATGCAGAGGCTCACCAGGGCGGTCATGCCGGCCACCAGCAGCTGCAATGCCGCACCGAAGCCCTGGGTGGCGATTTCGATGTTGTAGGTCAGCACATTGGCGATTTCCGCCGAGCTGGCGCCGGACAGCGCAGGCAGCGGCGCATCGATCAAGGCGGCATGTACGCGCTGGCGCAGCCCGATCGCGTAGCGGCTGGTCAGCCGCGCGGCCAGCCCTGCGCCATGCCAACGCAGTGCGGCAAACACCAGGCTCACAGCCACGAACAGCGCCACCTGCATCGCCGGGCCGTGCGGTAAGGCGAGCGCGTAGCCGGCCAGGCGGACGGCGTGCCCGGGCTGCACCAGCGGCACCAGGCTGACCGCGACGAGGCTGCCGGCCAGTGCGGCAAGCAGCGATACGCCGACGTAGAGCGCGATGGTCGGCACGTCCGCCGGCACCAGCGTGCCGACGAAATCGCGCCACATCGCGCGCATGGGCCTGCGCTCTGCAGCGGCGCGTATCTCAGTCACGTGTGGGGCGCACGGTGGCATGCGGCATGCCGCATGGCGTTGACCCTGCAGACGCCGCCGCGCGGCGGCCGCGCGCATGCGCTCACCGCAACACCTGCAGCAGCGCGCGCAGCGAGGCCTGCGGATGCAAACCGCGGCGCAACGTGAACATGCCGATGCGCTGCACCTGCTCGACAAAGCGCGGCCAGCCCGGTTGACTTGCCGCATACGGCTGATCGCCTGCCAGGCAATCGGCAATGCGTTCGGCCGGCATCGCCAGCAGCAACTGCGCGGGATCGCTCGCCGGCGTCGCCGACAGCATCACCACCGCAGACAACGGCAGGGGCGCGCGCGCCGGCTGCGCGCGGCCGTGGCGAATATCGATCTCGAACTTTTCCACGCCGCTGCGGCGCCGGATGGTCGGCGAGGCGCTGATCCAGGCGCGGGTCTGCGCGTCGACCAGGCCCAGCGCGCCGGCGCGCAGGTGCAGAAAGTTGGCCACGCCGGTGGTGAGCAGGCTCTCCGGCGCCACGAACACGCCGTCTTCGGCGATGAAGTCCAGGCCATGCAACAGGCTGTGCAGCGCCAGGGTCGATTTGCCGGCGCCGCTGGCACCGAGCAACAGCACGCTGCGTCCGTGCCGGCCCACGCATGCGCCATGCAGGGGCACCAGGCCCATGCCGCGCGCGGCCAGCAGGAACACGGCAAATTCGATCAGCTCATACCGCACGTGATAGGCGTGGGCGAGCATGTCGTCGGAGACCACCAGCATGGCCCGGCGCGCGGGCACCGACAGCATCAGGTAGTTGCAGGCATCCATGACGCCACACAGCAGGCCGCCGCTGGCATGGGTGCGCACCGGTGGCGGTTCTGCGCCGGGTGGCGCGTACCCGCGCGCCACCAGATCCAGCGTGACATGAAACTCCGGCGCACCCGGCAAGCGATGCGCGGGCAGGCCCGCGTAGGCGTGGTCCACCAACGCCAGCAGCGCCTCGCTGTCGCTTTCGAAGTGAAACAGCGCGCCGAGGATTTGCCGGCGCACGCCATGCCGGCGCGGCCGATGTTCGCCAAAGGGATCTGCTGCCGCTGCCGTTGCATCCGGCGTGCCGGAGCGTGTGTCATCGCCCACCGGCAGGAGTTGCGCCAACGCAGCCGACTGCGGCATGCCGTTCCATCCATTGCATCGATCAGCCGGTATGTGCCGATCGGCAAGGGAAAGGTTGCCTGGCCGGCATCGACACGCATACCCGACGCGAGTCGGCAACCGGGCGCGCATCCGCACAACCAAAGCGGCCTGCATCCGCACCTACTGCCGAGCCGAATGCCGGTGTCTGCGCACGCCACCGCTGCGTCCACCTGGCGACAGAACGAGAGCCTTGTGCAGATGCTAAAGATCCAGGTCAGTCATTCGTATTTCCTGCGTTACGACCCCAAGCAATGGGAGCGCGGCAAACCCTATCCACCGCTGGCGACGCTGCAGGTCGCGGCGTTGCTGCGCGAACGTGGCCATGCCCTGAGCCTGTTCGACGCGATGCTGGCCGAGGACGTGCAGGAGTATGACGGCGCGTTGCACCAGGCGCAGCCGGATGTGGTGGTGTTCTACGAAGACAACTTCAACTTCCTCACCAAGATGTGCCTGAGCCGGATGCGCGAGGCCGCCTGCCGCATGATCGCGCAGGCACGGGCCGCCGGTAGCCGCGTGCTGGTCGCCGGCTCCGATGCGTCCGACAACCCGGACGTGTTCCTGGACGCCGGCGCGCATGCGGTGCTGGTCGGCGAAGGGATCGCACCGCTGCTTACGCTGATGGAACGGCTGGAAGCCGATCCGGACATCGACGGCGACGCCTGGCTGGCCGGCGTGGCACGTCTCGCCACCGCGCAACCTGCCGCCACGCGCGCGCATCCCGGCGCGCAACCACCGGACGCGCGCCTGAGCGGCCTGCCGGCCTGGGACCTGGTCGACATGCCGCGCTATCGGCGTTTCTGGCAGCAACGGCACGGCTATTTCAGCCTGAACATGGCCGCTTCGCGGGGCTGCCCGTTTCGCTGCAACTGGTGCGCCAAACCGATCTGGGGCAATCACTACACGCGCCGCGCTGCGGACGACGTGGCTGCCGAAATGATTCATCTCAAGCGCAGCTTCCAGCCCGATCACCTGTGGATGGCCGATGACATCTTCGGCTTCCATATCGATTGGGTGGAAACCTTTGCGCAGCGCCTGAGCGAGGCCGATGGCGCGATCCCGTTCACCATCCAGACCCGTGCCGACCTGGCCAGCGAGCGCATGGCCGCTGCGCTTGCGCGCGCCGGCTGCGCCGAGGCCTGGCTGGGTGCCGAAAGCGGCAGCCAGCGCATCCTGGACAGGATGACCAAGGGCACCGAGGTTGGCGAGGTGATCGCCGCACGCCAGCGCCTGGGCGCGCACGGCATCCGTGTGGGCTTCTTCATTCAACTCGGCTACCTGGGCGAAGAACTCGAAGACATCCTGGCCACGCGCGCACTGGTGACGCAGGCCAACCCGGACATCATCGGCGTCAGCGTGTCCTACCCGCTGCCCGGCACCAAGTTCTACGAGGAAGTGAAGAACCAGCTGGGCGGCAAGACCCATTGGCAGGACAGCGACGACCTGGCGATGATGTTCCATGGCGCCTACGACTCGGAGTTCTACCGCAGCGTGCGCGACCTGCTGCATACCCAGGTCGACCTGCAGCAGGCGCGCGCCACGCTGGGTGCCGATGCATTTGCGCAGGCCTCGCAGACGCTGGAAGCGCGCTGGTCCGCCTTGATCGCCAGCGAACGGCAGCATCGCACCGCGCCGCTTGCCGGCGCTGCCGAACGCCAACCGCGCCAGCTTGCCAGCGTGCTGGTCGGCTAGCGCGCAAGGCGCCGACCTCGCTTCCCCCCCTTACCTCGCCCTTCGGATCACAGCCGCATGCAGCCTTCCCTTCGCACCATCAAGCACGGCCTGCGCACGGCCACCGAACGGCTGGCCAGGGAGTTGGCGCAGCCCGGCGCAGCGGTGCCGCAGTGGGACCGGCTGCAATGGCAACTGGCTGCGGCAGCGGCTGCAGCGCATGGCGTGTCGCCGCTGCTGCAACGCCGCTCGTTGTGGCAGGACGCCGACTGGACCGCGTTCCTGCGCGAGCAACGCAGCCATGTCGAAGACCGTCATCGGCGCATCGCGCTGTTGCTGGCCCGCATCGACGCGGCAGCGCGTGCGGCCGGCATCGCCCTGGTCGGCCTCAAGGGCACCGCCTTGCATCGGCTCGGTGTCTATCTGCCCGGTGATCGCCCAATGGCCGACATCGATCTGCTGGTGGCGCCGGAAGATGCGCCCGCGGCGGCGGCGCTGCTGTGCGAACTCGGTTACGTGGCCTGCTTCGAACAATGGAAGCACCAGGTGTTCAAGCCGCTGCATGGCGAGGCGGTGGCGGGACTGGGCGAGCATCGCGATGCGCCGATCAATCTCGAGCTGCATACCCGCATCCAGGAACGTCTGCCGCTGCGCAGCGTGGACATCACCGCGTGCATCCTGCCCGAGCGACCGCAGCCGGGATTGAATCCCTACCCGTCGGTCGGCGCGCTGATGTGCCATCTGCTACTGCATGCGGCCGGCGGCATCTGCCACCGCAGCATCCGCCTGATGCATCTGCATGACCTGGCACTGCTGGCCACGCGCATGGGGCCGCGTGACTGGGACCAGTTGTGGGACGACCCGGCCGTGGCGCCGTGGTGGGCGCTGCCGCCGCTGCTGCTGCTGCAACGCTATTACCGCAGCGTGGTGCCGCCGGCGGTGATGGCGCGGCTGCAGGCCGGTTGCCCGCGCGTGCTGCGCATGCGTGCGGCCCGCCAGACCCTGACCAGTGCCTCGTGCTCCAACCTGTGGTTGTCGGCCCTGCCCGGCATCGAATGGTCACGCTCGCTGGGCGAGGCGCGACAGTACCTGCGCAATCGCGTGGTGCCGACGGCCGAGAGCCGCAAGGAACGGGCGGACATGCTGCAGACCCAGTTGTGGCTCCAGGGCCAGCCCTGGGTACGGCAGACCCAGCTGCGCCGGGTGATGACGCGCCTGACCCGGCCGGTGCCGCGCACCGACATGCTGTATGTGGTGCGTGCAGCGCTGGACGGCTATCTGCAGCCGGCCTGAGCGCGGCGGACACCGCTGCTGCGCTCAGCATCAGGTCGGCACGGCCTGCCCGGAGTCGGCAGGTGTCCGCCGCAGCGTCCGAGTCCGGGCGCGCTGCCTGCACCCAGCTATCGGCTGCTCGCAGCAGCTTTGTTGGCGATCGCAGGCCCGCAGCAGGCGTCCTCGGCCTTCAACTCGTTGACCGAATCGGCCAGCGCGGCATAGCGCTCGCGCAGGCTGGCGCTTGTGCAGCCGATCACCGTTGCGATCACGTCCCCACGTTTTGTTTGGCAGCCTCGTTGCTGCACCGCGCGTTGCCTTGCGGCTGATGCGATCTGCGTCATTGCGCCGCAGTCAGCGCAGCAGCCGCGCCTCGCACAGGTGCCGATACAGCTGCTCGAACAGCCGCGTGGTCAACGCCGCGTCCTCGCGGACCGCGCGGCATTGCGCTGCCCAGGCCAGGCGCAAGCGCAGCTCGTCGTCGGCCAAGACCTGGCGGACGGCTTCTGCCAGCCCGGCCCAGTCGCCCGGCGGCACCGCGAGTGCGCACACCGGCGCCCATTCGACCAGGTGCCCGACCGCGGTGCCGACGGTGGGCACACCGGCGACCGCCGCTTCCAGCAGCACCAGCGGTCCGGCTTCGTGCAGGGACGACAGCACCAGCAGGTCGGCCGATTGCATGATCGGGCGCAGCTCGCGCTGGGTCTTGAAACCGAGAAAACGCACCTGCGCGCCCAGGCCCAGCTGTTGCACCAGGCGTTGCATGGCGCCATCCAGCGTATCGACGCCGACCATGTCTAGGGTAAAGGCGACCTCGGCGCGTTTGAGCGCTGCCATTGCCTGCAGCAAGGTGGTCTGGTCCTTGACCGGATTGAGGCTGGCCACATGCAGCAAGCGGGCGATGCCGCCCGTGCGTGCACGTGGCGCGGCCGGCGGCCAGGCACGCAGATCCACGCCCAACGGCACCCGCTGCGCGTGGATACCGAGCGCCTGCAGCGACGCGAGAATGGGCGCGCTGGCCGCGGTGACGCGGTCGGCCAGGCGCAGGATCACCGCTTCGCGCAGGCGCCCGCGCCAACGTCGCCGGCCACCGTAGCCGATGCCATGCAACGCGACCAGCTCACCACCGGCGATATGCACCACGCTTGGACGCCGCAACAGCTTTGCCGCGGCGACGGCGACCAGACCGCAATAGCCGGAAAAGATGGCCTGGATCACATCGAACGGAGCACGACGATGTTCGTCGACAATGGCGGCGATCGCACGCGTGCGGGTGCGGCGCGCGCCGATGTTGTGCACAGTGGCACCACGCAACGCCCAGGTGCCGGGCAGCGGCTCCTGATGCAGCACGAACACATGCACCTGATGCTGGCGCGCCAGCCATTCGATCAGGGTCAGGAACACCGGGATCACGCGGACCTCGCCGCTGCGGTCCACGCCGCCCGGAACCACCAGGGCCAGTTTCATGCGGTTCGCCTCGGCGCGGCGGCCAGCAGCTGGGTGTACGCTCGCTTCCAGCGCTGCCCCACGGCGGCAAACGACAGCCGTGCATCGAAATGCGCGCGCACCTGTGCGCGATCGGGGCGTTGCCGGACGACGCGCAGCAGCAGGTCCGCCAGGGCCGAGGCATCGCCGACCGGCCACAACGCGCCGACCGCCCCGCCATCGCTGAGCGCACGGAAGGACGGGATATCGGTCAGTAGCGGCAACGTGCCGCAGGCATAGGCTTCCACCGCGGCATAACCGCAGCTCTCCGCGTGGCTGGCGGAGACGAACAGGTCGCAGGCACGCAACAGGGTTTCCACGCGGGCATGCGGCACCCTGCCCAGCAGCTGCACGCAGCGTGCAAGCAGCGGATCGGCGCGCAGACGCTGCCGTACCTGCTCCAGCAACGGCGCCTGGTCGAACACGCACCACAACCGCAACCCGGGCAACACGCGGGCGGCCATGGCGATGGCATCGAGCACACACAACGGATCCTTGGCCGCGCTCAGGTGCCCGACCCACAACACGCAGGGGTCGCCATGCAGACAGGTCTGCTCGCGTGCCTGCAGGCGATCGCCCGGCGAAAAGCGGCTGCTCGATTCGGGAACCGCAAACAGCTGCGTCTTCGCCTTGAACAGGCGCGCCTGGACGAACGGCTGCGCCATCTCCTGCGCGGTGAACGCGATCCCGGCGGCGGCCGCGTAGCGAAGGCGCCACACACTGCGGGCCCACCAGTGCGGCGGGCGGTTGGCGTGATCCTGCAGCAGGATCGGCATCTGCGGCAGCAGGCGCGCGAGACGGCGCGCATCGCCGGCAAATTCCAGGCCGTGGATGTGGATCACATCGGCGCCGATCTCGCGCAGCATCGCAGCAAGCAGACCGGCGCGCTGCGCACTGCCGCGCGCGCCCAGCTCGACGAAGCGGTAATCCACGCCCTGGCGAGTGAGCCGCAGGTTCAGTGCAGAAGCCTGGACCACCGATACGCGCACCCCGGCGCTGGCGACGGCCTCGGCGATATCGGCCAGCGATGGCCACTGCGCGAACACCTGCTCGGCAGTCAGGCCGGCGGGAGTCGGCAGCAGATTGAGCTGCGCCACCTGCAGGCTCATGGCACCGACCGCGCCCGGATTGCTTGCCCTGCCATGCTGACCAGGCCACGTGCCGCGCACTGCACCGCGCGCAAACGGCACCGCTCGCCTGCCACCGAGATGCTGCATGCGCACGCCACCATGGCCAGTACGTTGGTCACGCGATGCGCCGCAGCCGCAGCACCAGCGCGACCGGCACCCGCAGCGCGGCCTGATCGAAGCGCGCACCGGGCGCGATGTCTGCCGGGTCCAGCATCGGCTCGGCCACCGCTTCGATCTCCATGCCCAGTGCCACGCAGGCCGCATGCCAATGGCTGTAGAGATGTTGCGTATGCCGCACCGCGTACTGTCGGCCGTCGGCCTTGAAGTCGCGTTGCCAGCCCAGCGCATGGCCGATGGGGTGCACGTCGCTGCACAGCACCAGGCCGCCGACGCGGGTGACGCGGTGCAGTTCTTCCAGCGCCGTCCATAGCTGCTGCAGATGGCCGACCACCAGACCGCAGACGCTGAGATCGGCCACTGCGTCGCCCAGCGGCAGCTGCTCCAGGCTGCCCTGCTGCAGGCGCATGCGTGCCGATGGCCAGTCCTGCGCCAGCTCGGCGCGCGCACGCTGCAGCATCTGCGGCGAAAGATCCACGCCGGTCACCTGCAGCGCGCCACGCCGCAAGGCATGCAGCATGTAGCGGCCGCTGCCGCAGCCGGCGTCGAGCACGTGCTGGCCCTGCAACACGTTCGGCATCAGCGCGAGCATGGCGCGCTCTTCGGCCAGCATCACCGGGTTGTGCGCGTGCGGCGGATACGCCTGCGCCCACAGTGCATACGCCGCTGCCGGCTCGAGGATCGGTACTGCGCTCACGACAGCGCACCGCTGGCGGCCATGGCCACGCCGGGCTGGCGCGCAGGTTGGTGTGCAGGCTGGGGCACGCGCTGCAGGCCGGGTTCCAGTGCCAGTACCGCCGGATCGGCCAGCGTGGCGTCGAGCAGCTTGGGGCGTCCGTCCAGCAGCACCGGGACGGTCCGGATGCCGGCCGCGTCGAACCAGTCGGCAAAATCCGGGTCGGCAATACGCGGGGCGCCATCGCGTATCACCGCACGCAGATCGCTGCGTGCGCAGCCCACCACGCTGAGCGCGGGGTCGCCACCGCGGTCGCGCACGATCACCAGGTCCGCCGCCGCCCCCGGCGCCAGGCGCCCACGCGTGGCCATGCGCAGGATGCGTGCCGATTGATGGGTGACCAGGCCGAGCAACAGATCCGCAGCCAACCCGCTGCTGGCGGCGATGCGCAGCTCTTCCAGCAGATCTCGCGAACCGCTGACACGCGAATCGTTGCCCAACGCGAGCCGGCCCGCCATGCACAGGCGCCAGGGGTCGAGCGTGCGGCCCAGCAGTGCAAGATTGCTCGATGGGCACCACACCACCGCCGCGCCGCGTGCGATCACCCGCTCGATATCGCGTTCGCCCATGCCCACGCCGTGGATCAGCACGCTGTTGGGCGCCAGGCAACCAAGCCGGTCCAGTTCTTCCAGTTCGGCGGCCGCCACCGCATCGGTACCTTCGGCCAGATGGATCATCCAGGGATGCGCGGGCGAGGTTGCGGCAAAGCTGCCCTGCACCGGTGGGCCGTAGCCGGTCCACCCCAGCGCATAGCTCCAGCCGAACTCGCGCAACACCCCGACCGGAAAGCCGGTTTCGTCCAGCGTGGCGTGCCACGGGTCGTGCTGGGCCACGCAGGTGACGCCGGCCAGCAGGTTCTTCAACCCACCATGACGCAGACGCACCGCCTTGGGCACACGCAGGGCAGCGGCCACATCGGGATGCCGGAAATGCGCCTGGAACGCCTCGATCCATGCATAGCTGTTGGGAAACGTGGCGCCCTGCGGCAGTGGCGGCACGCAGTTGACCTGCAGATGCTCGTGCGCGTTGATCAGGCCGGGCGCCAGCACATGCCCCTGCAGGTCCAGGCGCAGGCTGCCGGTGCCAAGCGTGCCGCCGAAGCGCCCCGCGCGGATGGTCAACGGCGCGCGCGAGGGGCCGGCCAGGGTGATCGAGCGCGCGCCCTGCAGGCAGACATCGGCCATGGACATCGGCATCTCCACTCAGCGCTTGCGCAGCACGATCAGGAAGTGGTCGCCCATGTCGCGCAGCAGCGGCAGCCCGCCCAGGCGGTCGTCGCACCGGCCCAGACGCTCGGACAGGCGCGGATGCCGTTCGCAGAAATCCACCAGGTACGGCGGCGGCAGGAACAGGCTCAAGGCGCGATAGCGGTCCAGCACGAAGTGCTTGGCGAAGGCGCGGTAGAACTCGCGCGGCAGGTGGTACCAGGTCCAGATGGTGTGGCCGTTCATGCCCACGGCGGTGACCCCGCGCGCGGCCCGCACCGCGGCGCGCCTGAACCGCCCGCGCACGCTGTAGTGGCCGATTTCCCAGGGGCAGATGCGCCCGATCACCGAGAACACCAGGCAGCCATCGGCGCGCAGCAGGCGCGCGCATTCGGCCGCCACCGCCGGGAGATCCGGCGCGCAATTGAGCGGGCCGAAGTTGGAATACATGCCGTCGAAGCTGCCCTCCAGCTGGTCCAGCTGCTGGATGCCGACATGGGCGGCGCTCAGGCGCTCTTCCAGGCCTTGCGTGGCCGCGCGCTGGCGGGTGCGCTCGACCATTGCCGGCGACCAGTCGGTGGCCAGCACGCGGTAACCACGACGTGCGAATTCGCCGGCATCCAGGCCGGTGCCGCACCCCAGGTCCACCAGCCGCGAGCCCACCGGCAACTCGGCCGCGACCGTGTCCCACAGCGTGGTGCGCATACGCTGGATCAGCGCGTTGTTGCCGCGTGGGCCGTCGTAGTCCGGCGCCACGCTGTCGAACGCGCGTTGCGTCTCCAGCAGGCGCTCCGGGGCCACCGTGCCACCGCGCGCCGCATGCTCATTGGCCACCGACATGCGCAGCCTCCCACCCCGATCCAGCTGTTCTCACCACACTCTCCAGGCGCGACACCGCCGACGCGGCATCGCTTGATTGACCGGTGAGTGCCGCGTGCCGACGGTTTGGTTGCAGCGTCGGGCAGCGATGTCCACCGTGCCGCGCGCCGCGGCGCGGCTCAGCCGGCAGTCTGCGGCGCGGCGCCGGTACGCCGCCGCCAGGCATTGCGCAACACCGCAGCCAGCACCGCCAGCCCTGCCCCGCCGAGCAGGCCTGCGGCCCAAGCGGTGACGGCATTCGGAAACGCCCGCTGCTCGGGTACGTACAACGGCCATGCCAGCGAGGTCTGATAGGTGTAGCGCGTGGTCAGGCGGGCAATGAGATCGTCGCGCTCGCTCTTCAATGCGCGCACGGTGGCGTTGCTGTCGGTCAGCAGCACGCCCGCCAGGACCTGGGCCGGGGTCGCCGCAGCGGCGCCCTGCCCGGCCTGCACCTGTTGCTGCAGTTGATCGCGGTTACGGGTGGCCACGCGCAGATCGTCGGTCAGGCCCTGCAGGCGCGTGCGCGCCAGTGCGAGCGCCACTGCGTTGGTATCACCGTGCAGGCCCTGCAAGGCGCTCACCGTCGCCAGCGCCAGGCTGCGCGCCTGCGCCGACGATTCGGCCCGGATGGTCACCCCGATCAGGTTGGCATACGGGTCCGGATCCGGCTTGAGGCTGCCGCGATACAACTGCGCCGCGCGGCTTTTCAGCGGCACGCCAGCCTGGCGCAACACCGCGTCCTGGAACAGCCGCGTCTTCATGCGATCGATCACGCGCTGGAACGGTTCGACCTTGGGGTCGCGCCCGGCCGGCGTGGGGCCGATCTCGCCGACCTGGATCCAGGCGGTGGCTTCCCACTGCGGCCTGGCCAGGCGGGTAAAGGCAACGGTCAGTGCAAGCACCACCACCAGCGCGGCCAGCGCCCAGCGCCATTCGCGGCGCAGGATGCGCCACAGGTCGATCAGATAGATGTCGTCGTGTTGAGTCATGGTGCACCGGCTCTGGAACATGTGAAAACGAAGCTGCCGCGCATTACGCAGCAGCGGTGGGTGCGGCATTGCGGTTGGGCAGCAGCACCGTGCCGGCATGCAGCACCAGGCACAGCGCGATGAAGCCGAAATTGGTCCAGGTGAAGGCCTGTGGCGCGAATGGCGACATCAGGCAGGCATAGGCGATGCGCAGGAAGATCAGCACATGGAAGATCGACAGGCAGCTGTCGAGCAAGCGCACGCTCCACAGCAGGCCGGCATACAACGCCAGCAGCGCCAGCAACGCACCGGGCGCGCCCCAGGCCATCAGGAATGGAAAGAACTCGGTGCCCACATTGATGTTAGGCGCATCCAGCGGGATGCCGGTGCCGGCAGTGGCGATCGAGCCACTGAACGGCACCAGCTGATTGACCAGGAAACTGGCGTTGACATACCCCTTGGCCAGGATCGCGCCGAAGTTGTACGGCCCGGCGCTGATGTACAGCAGCAACCACTGCACGCCCTGCGGCATGGCGCGATACACGGCACTGAACGGCAGGGCGACCGTGGCCAGCGAGCCGGAACGCAGTGCGCCGAGGATGGAAAACACCCCGCCGCCGGCCAGCACCAGCAGGCCGATGGTCTTCCACGGCAGGCGGCGCGCCGGGTCGCGGCGCAACAGCATCACCAGCACGAACGAAAACAGCCCGGCAAAGATGCGGTTGCGGTCGATCACCACGATCGGGAACACGAATCCCAGCACCACCATCGCCGCGCGTAGCCCGCGATGGCGCACGCACAGCAGCGCGATCGGCGGCAGGATCCAGCACATGTTGGAGATGTGCCGCACATGCGCGCGCAACGGGCTCAAGGTGGCATAGGAGGACGGATCGCTGAACAGCGGAATCGGAAACAGCGCCACATCCACGATGCAGAACACCGTCACCACCGCCGCCAGCGCCATCACCAGGAACGCGTCGCGGGTGCCGGCATAGCGGTAGGCGCGAAAGCGCTCCACCGCAGGCAACTGTATGCGCAGCCTGGCGTCCAGCACGCAGGTCGCAGCGGCGGCGATGGCCAGCAGCGCGATGCCGTCTGCATAACCGCCGGGCAAGCTGTAGGTCAGCAGCGTCAGCGCGCAGCTGAGCAGCATCGGCAGTGCCAGATAGGTCGCCGGCCGGCGCACCAGCGTGCTCATGCCGGCTTCGCTGCGCCGCGCGCCTGCCCGGGCCGCCACCTGGCTGGCAGCGACGACCAGGCATAGGCGAGCAGGTGCCCGACCACCCTGTGCGGCCGGCGCTGCAGGAAGGCCACCTTGGCCGCGATGTAGTGCGCCTGTGCGCGCAGCAAGCTGCGCTCGGGCGCGTCGAACAATTCCGCACAGCGCACTGCCACCTGACGCGATTCGCTCAAGTTGGCAATCCGCGTGCGCACGTCCGCGGTCTTGCTGAGATTGCTGCCGTGCAGGCGGTAGGCACACACTGGCACGTCGATAAAGCCCAGCGCATCACGTGCGGCCAGGCGCAGGAAAAAGTCCCAGTCTTCGATCCGCAGCGATTCGTCCCAGCCGGCGCGCGCATCGAAGGCACTGCGGCGCAGCAACGCCACTGCGCCGCCGACCGCCCACTGCTGGATCACCGCGCGGCGGATGCCGGACGCGGAGCGGTACAGATCGACATCCACACGATGCAGGTCGCGCATGGCGCTGGCGTGCAGCAGTTGCCCATGCTGATCGACCACGCAGGCATCGCCAATCACGGCCAGCTTCTGCGGATGCGCACGCAGGTAGCGCACCTGCGCTTCCAGCCCGCCGGCCAGCAGATAATCGTCGCTTGCGCCCAGCCGCAGATATTCGCCGCGCGCACGTAGCGCCAACTCGTTGAGCGTGGCCGCCACACCGCGATTGGCGCGCTGGACGAACTGCACCGGCAGCCGGTGGCCGTGGGAAGCGATCCACTGCACGATCTTCTCGCCGGTCGCGTCGCTGGAGCCATCGTCGATGATGACCAGTTCCTTGCACGGGTAAGGGTCTTCCAGCACGCTGTCCAGGCAGCGTTGCACGAAGCGTTCGTGGTTGAAGGCCGGAATCAGCACCGACACCAACGGCCAGCGCGCACGCCGGATGGGACGGGTGGAATCGCTCATGCCGGCTGCACCAGATAACGACGCACCACCACGATGTTGAACAGCAGATACAGCACATAGTTGGCGACGAAGGCATACATCGCGCCGATCAGCCCCCACTGGGCGGTGAACAGGTACACCAGCGCCAGGTAGCTGGCGGCAAACACGCATTCGGAGATCACGAACAGCCGTGTCATCGCCTTGGCCAGCATCACGTACGACAGCACGAAGGCCGCGATCTTGATCACATCGCCCAGCAACTGCGGGGCATACAGCGGCGTGGCCTGGGCAAACCGGGCGTCAAACAACAGCCAGGTCACCCAATCGCGACACACATACACGCCCAGCGCCATGACGATCACCGCCGGCATCACATGGCGGTACGCGGTCCGCAGCTCGCGCCCGAGCGCTGCGCGCTGCTGCAGCGATGCCAGCTTGGGCAGGTAATACACGTTGATGGCGGTGGTGAAGAACAGCAGATACGCATCCGACACTCGGCTCACCGCCTGCCAGTAACCTACCTGCTGCCAGCCGAACTGCAGCGCCAGACGGTCGCGCACCAGGATGGCCACCAGTTGCGGCACCAGCGTGGCGGTCAGCGTCATCACCGAGAAAGCCGCCAGCCTGCGCGTCATCTGCGCATCGAAGCGCATGCGCAACATGTCGCGCTGAAAATAACGGCTGCGCCGCAGCGCCGGCACGCCGGCCAGCAACCACAGCACCTGGCCCAGCACCAGCGCCAGCAATGCGCCCTGCAACTGTGCCCGGCTGGACAACCATGCCACCAGTACCACGCTCAGCACTGCGCCGCTGACCTGCACCAACGCCAGGCGGCGCACGTCCATGAAGCCGTTGATCACCGCCAGGATGTAGTTGACCAGTGCGATGCCCAGCTGCGCAACGGCCACCACGCAGATCAGCGGCCGGTACGCCGCATCGCCGAGCAGGCGTTCGGCGATGGCGCCACTGAACAGCAACGCCAGCACCGCCATCACGCAAGCTGCGCAGAAGGCGTACCACAGCGCCGCGCTGAGCAGACGTGCCAGCGCAGCGGCATCGTCGCGATATTCGGCCACATACTTGACGATGCCCGCGCTGATGCCGCCACCTGCCAGCACCGCCAGCACCGACATGAGATTGAGGAACTGGCCCAGGCGGCCGACCCCTTGCGGGCCGGCGTACACCGCCACCAGCTTCACCACCACCAGCGCGGCCAGCAGCTTGGCCAGCGTCGCAACGCCGGTGTAGGCGCTGCTGCGCACGAGATTCATGCAGCGGTGCCGAACGACTGGCATGCGGCAATCACACGCGCAACCGAGGCATCGTCCAGCGCAGGCCCCATCGGCAGGCTCAGCACCTCGCGGTGCAGCCGCTCGCTCACCGGCAGGCAGGCATCGCCCAAGGTGGTGTAGGCCGGCTGCCGGTGCGGCGGCACCGGGTAATGGATCTGGGTCTGGATGCCCGCGCGCAGCAGATGCGCCTGCAAGGCATCGCGCTGGGTGCTGCGCACCACGAACAGATGCCAGACATGCTGCGCCTCGGCCACCACCGTGGGCAGCGTGATCAAGGGGTTGTCGATGCCGTGCAGGTAGCGCTGCGCCACCGCGCGGCGGCGGGCGATTTCATCGTCCAGATAGCCCAGCTTGACCCGCAGGAACGCCGCCTGCATTTCGTCCAGCCGTGAATTCACGCCCTGGCAGAGGTGGTGATATTTCACCTGCGAACCGTAATTGCGCAGCGCGCGTATACGCTCGGCCAGGCGCGCATCCGAGGTCACCACCGCGCCAGCATCGCCGAGCGCTCCGAGGTTCTTGGTCGGGAAGAAACTGAAGGCCGCCGCATCGCCGAAGGCGCCGGCACGGCGCCCCTGCGCGCTGGCGCCATGCGCCTGCGCGGCATCTTCGATCAGCAGCAGCCCGTAGCGATGCGCCAGCGTCTGTAGCGCCGGCATGTCGACCAACTGCCCATACAGATGCACCGCCATGATGGCGCGCGTCCGCGGGCCGATCGCCTTCTCCACGCTGGCCGGGTCGATGTTGAAGGTCGCAGGGTCCGGCTCCACCGGCACCAGCACCAGGTGGTTCTGGCTGATCGCCAGGAAGGTGGCGATGAAGGTGTTGGCGGGCACGATGATTTCATCGCCCTCGCGCAACACGCCCAGCTCGCGATAGCCGCGCAGGATCAGCGACAACGCATCCAGCCCGTTGCCCACACCCACCGCCTGCGCCGCGCCGCAGTAACTGGCGAATTCTTCCTCGAATGCCGCCAGCTCCTTCCCGAGCACATACCAGCCGGCATCGATCACCCGCGCCGCAGCAAGCTTCAGCGCATCGGCATAGCGCGCATTGACCGCGCGCAAATCCAGGAACGGCACATCCATTACAGCATCCACCGATAGAAGTCCTGTACCACGGCACGCGCGCCGAAGCGCTCCTTTTGTTCGACCAGACCGTCGTTGAGCACCCGGCCAGCCTGTTCGGTCGAACTACCGAAGCTGAAGTAATGGCGCTGCGCATACACCTGGGTGATCAGTTCGGCCAGCAGCAGGCTCAGCGCATCCAGCTGGCGACCGCGCGCGGAGACCGCCAGATACTGGGTATGCACGCTGCGACCGAAATCCAGCACCAGCGCTGCCGCCAACAGCTCGCCTTCGGCACGCGCCTCGTGCAGCACGATCTGCTGCGGAAACCGGTGTTGCAGCAATTGCAGCTCGTCCAGCCGATGGGTCGGCGCCACCTGATGGCGCTGCAATACCTGGGTCAGCAGGGCATGAAATTCATCGAGCCCGGTACCGACCCGGATCTGCACACCGGCCTTGCCCGCCTTGACCAGCGACCGTCGGCGTTCGGCGCTGAACGCAAACGGCTCGCGCAATGCAATTGCCGACGACAGGTCGCGCCGGTACAGCTGGGCGCCCACGCGATGCAGGGCATACAGGTCCTCTTCGGCCGGATATGCGTGAAAGATATGCGGCACCGGCTTGTACACGAGTTCGCGCACCCCTTGCGCGCGATAGTGCGCGGCGATCTGTTCGAAGACCTGCAAGGTGGCGCCCGCGCGCAAGGCCCGCGACGACAGCAGGCCCGCATAGCTCAGGCCGGCGTGGCTACTGACGCAGTCGCCTTCCAGGTTCGCCGGCAATACCGCCACCACTTCGCCACCGCGCTCGATCAGCAATGACGCATCCACGAAGCGGTCGGCGTGATAGTCCATGTAGCCGCGTCGATGCAGGACATTGCCATTGCGCGAGGACGCCACCAGTGCATCCCAGGCAGGCGCATCACTGGCCTGGTACGGCCTAACCGAAAACATGGCGCCCCTGCAGCTCCGACGGCAACACGGCATCGGCCAGGCCGAAGCCGGCCTGCCCCATTGCATTGCCGTTGTAGAACATCAACACCCGATCATGCTGCTGGATCAAGGCCGGATAACAGAGCGTGTGCGCATCCCAGCCGTGCTCGGACAGCTGCAGCCCCAGTTGACTGTCATCGCGCTGCCACTGCACGCCGTCGCCACTGAAGGCGATACCCGGGAAGTAGCCACCGTGGGTGTCGCCGCGGGTGAAATACATCAGATAGCGCCCGCCCAGGCGATACACGCGTGGACGGCCGATGCGGTATTCGTCGCCCTGCGGACGCAGGCACACCACATCCTCGGCAGGGAGATGGCGCAGATCCTCGGTCTCCGCATAGCGGATGTGGTAGCGCGGATACGGTTGGCCGCCGATGGTTTCCCAATCGTCGCCCACCGCGTACCACAGCCGCCACCGCCCATCCTCGAAACGTGCCGAATGCACCGCGGCAATCGTGCTGCGGCCGGGGGCGCGATCCAGCAACGGGGTGTCCTGGCGGCGCTCAAAACGCTCGCCGCCATCGCGGGACACCGCAAGCCCGGTGAAGGCCAGGAACTTGGCCTTGGCCACACGCTGAAAGCCGACGTAGAACATGTACAGCGCATCCGGCCCGGCCACGACATCGCCCAGAATCATGCCGTTGTCGTCGAAACAGCCATCGCGGCCGATATCCAGCACCGGCTGCCGGCTCACGCCGACGATCTGCGTCGGCGCATCGGCGCGCACGTCCACATAGCCGATCCGGCTCACCCCCTGCGCATCGCGAAAGCCTGCATAGACCCGCAGCACCTGCGCAGACAGCCGGTGCGGCGTCGGCGTCAGCGCGGCGTGCTGCATCCAGCCGCCCACGCCATCGCGCGCGACATCGAAGACCAGGCCGCGCTTGGTCCAGGCAAACATGCTCACAGCGCCACGTCGAAGCTGGACCTGTCGGCCACCGCGCGCGCCGGCGAGCCCACGTAGACGCGCTCGGGTTCGGTATGCCGGGTGACCAGCGCGCCGGCACCGATGATGTTGTCCGCGGCAATGCGCACCTTGTCGCTGAGCGTGGCGTTGACACCGATGAAGCTGCCGCGCCCGATCTCGCAATAGCCGGAAATCACCGCGTGCGAGGCGATGAAGACATTGTCCTGCACCACGGTGCGGTGACCGATATGGTTGCCGCTCCACAGGATGCAGTTGTCGCCGATCCGGGTGAACGGCTGGATGACATTGCCCTCGAAGAGGAAACAGTTGGCGCCGATCTGCGCATTGCGCCAGACGAATGCACGCGAACTGACGTAGCTGGCGCAGCGATAGCCGCGCCGCAGCATGTCCTGAAAAAAGCGCGTCCGCAGGCGGTTGAGCCGCGTGGCCGGGATGGCCACGAAGACCTCGTACTGCGCGGGCGGATAGCGCTGTTCGAGCTCCTCAAAGGCCACCACCGGCAGCTCGGCCAGCGTGGGCCGCAGCAGGAAGTCGCGCTCCACGCTGAAGGCCACCACGGTGTAGTCGCTGTCGTGCTGAAAATACTCGCAGGCGATCTGCGCAAACTCGCCTGCGCCAATGATCACCAATGGCTTGTGCACGCTCATGCTTCCAACCTGCGTGCTTCCAGGCCGCTGCCAGCGCGCGCCTCGCTGAGGAACTGGTCGTAGTCCAGAATGTAGTCGGCGGGATCGTAGAACTGGTCGGCCAGCACCATCAGCACGCAGTCGGGGCTGAAGCGATGCAGGTCGCGCCACACCATGCGGCCGAGCAGCAGGCCCTGCGATGGATCGTCCAGCACCACTTCCTGCTGGCCGTGGCCATCGCCCTGGTCCAGCAGGATCGTCACCGAGCCATGCAAGGCCACCGCAAGCTGGTTGAGCTGACGGTGTGCATGCTGTCCGCGATGGACGCCGTTGCGGGTGCCGAACAGGTAATACACGCGACGTATCTCGAACGGGACATTGCGCTGCTGCTCCAACGAAATGAGCAGTCCGCGATCGTCGCCGTGGGTATGCAACTGGATGCGTTCGATGGCCATGATCGGAAGGGCGTAACCGCTGACTGCACGTAGTGCGACATGCCTGAGTGCGCCGGGATGCGCGAAAGGTTGCGCGCGGTCACGGCGCTGCGAAGCCAGGTGCGCACAAGCGCAGTTGCGCACGCCGCAGCACCGCGATGTGCGACGCATGCGAGCGAAATGCCGACTGCAACGCAACCTTTCTCCGACATCGCCGCACATATCGGTGCACGTTCACCTGGCCGCCGTTCGGCCGGCGTGGGGAGCCAGGCCTGGCAGCGCACTGCCGGAACCAACGACCACCACCGGAAGACAGATCAGATGAGTCCATCCCCCCAGCCGCCCGCCAGTGCGTCCGCCAGCGGCGCAGGCCCCATGCCGCTGCCGGAACAGGCGCCCGCAGCGGCGCGCGTGCTGCCGCTGCCAACCTCGATGCGTGTCCTGCACTGGCTTACCGTGCTGTGCCTGGCCATGGCGGCCACGCTGATCCTGCTGCGCGCCGAACTGGATGGCCGCGCACTGCGCCAGTGGCTGCTGGAAGGTCACCGCCACTTCGGCCTGTTGGTATTGGTGTTGTTCGCCTTGCGGGTCGGTTTGCGGCTGCGTCTGCGCACGCTGCCACCCGGCCCGCCCGCCTCGCTGCCGATGCGCCTGGCCGCTGGTGCCACGCATGTGGCGATGTACGGGCTGATGCTCGCGTTGCCGTTGCTGGGCTGGGCGCTGAGCGGTGCCTTCGGCAAGACGGTGTATTTCTTCGGCATCCCGCTGCCCGCGTTGGTCGCACCCGATGGTGACCTCGGCGACACCCTGGGCATGTGGCACTTGAATGCCGCCTGGGCGCTGCTGGCGCTGGTGCTGCTGCATATCGGCGCCGCGCTCTGGCATCACCTGGTCTTGCGCGACGGCCTGCTGCGTCGCGTGCTGCCGGGCAAGCGCGCATGAGCCGCCGCATGCCGCCCTCTGTGACCCGTTTCCTCGCCCGTTCCCGCACCGCTGCATCCCGCACTGTCGAACAAGGACTTTCCATGCCTGCTCCCCAGCCCGCTCCGCGTCGCACCGCCACGCGTCCCGCCTCCCTGACGTCCTTGTTGTGCGTGTCCGGCCCGCTGCTGCTGCTGGCCAGCACGCACGCCCAGGCGATCCCCTCGTTCGCGCGCCAGACCGGCTCGTCCTGCGCGGATTGCCACATCGGTTCCTACGGCCCGTCGCTCACGCCTTACGGCATGCGCTTCAAGCTTGGCGGCTTCACCGATACCAATGGCGAAGGCACCAAGATTCCGGTGTCCGGCCAGCTGACCTGGGCGCGCAACAATCCCAGCCGCGGCGACAGCACCGCGCGGCTGACCCAGGCCGACCTGTATCTGGCCGGCCGGGTCAACGACAACATCGGCGGCTACTCCAAGATCCGCTCCAACAACAGCGGCAATGCCACCTTCGATACGCGCCTGGACGATGTGGACCTGCGCTTTGTCAGCAAACCGTTCCAGATGGCCGGCAAGGACACCATGCTCGGCGTCAGCGTCAACAACAATCCGGGCATCTCCGACCCGGTGCATGTGTTGCCGAATGCGTCCACCCTGACGCCGGCATCCACTGGCGGCGCGTCCACCATGCTCAGCTCCTCGTCCCTGTCCAACCGCGTCATCGGTGCCAGCGTGTACGGGCTGTACGACAAGAACTGGTACGGCGAAGTGGGCAGCTACAGCGCGTTGTCGCCCTCGGCGCAGGATCGGCTCGGCTGGCCGATCAATGGCGACCCGGGCAAGCTCAGCGACACCAGTTATGCGCGTCTTGCGTACATGAA
This sequence comes from Xanthomonas sp. CPBF 426, assembly GCF_903989465.1. NCBI lineage: Bacteria > Pseudomonadati > Pseudomonadota > Gammaproteobacteria > Lysobacterales > Lysobacteraceae > Xanthomonas > Xanthomonas sp. CPBF 426. The sequence continues at coordinate 2,021,324 of NZ_LR861805.1, read as the reverse complement.
GGACATGAAGCGGCAGTTCTTCTCGGTGGGCCTGACCGCGCTCAACACGCGCCGCCAGCGTCCGCGCAACGGGCCCAGCGACGACCTCACCGATTTCGGCTACGACCTGACCTATCAATTCCTCGGCACCCGCGAACACGTGCTGTCGCTGGCCTACGTCAACATCTACGAGCGCCGCAGATACGGCAGCCCGCTGATTCCGTCCGACCCGACCATGCCCGCGCTCGACCGTGGCAGCGTGCGCGACCAGACCATCAGCATGAACTACGCGTTCAAGCAGACCTACGGCGTGCTGGCCGCGCACATGATCAACACCGGTTCGTTCGATGCAGCGCGTTATTCGCCGGTCGGCATCCCCGACACCACCAGCAATCTGATCCTGGTGTACTGGAGCCCGTTCGGGCGCGAAGGCACCTACACCACCAATGCCAACCTGCGCGTGTCGGCTGGCTGGTTCCGCTTCGACAAGTTCAACGGCAGCACCTCCAACGTGTTCCGCGGACCGCCGATCACCAATCCGCGCGACCTCGACAGCTTCACGCTGTCGGTGAACCTGGCGTTCTGATTTCCCCTGTTGCACGCAACCGTACGGACTCCCATGCCTTCATTTCCCAAGACCCTGTTGTGCGCTTCGCTGGCCGGCCTGCTGCTGGCCGGCGCCACCCTGACCGCCCCGGCGCGGGCCGCCGATGGCAAGAGCGTGTTCGCAAGCGAATGTGCCGAATGCCACAGCGCCACCCAGGGCAAGAACAAGAAGGGCCCGTCCCTGTTTGGCATCGTCAACCGCCCTCCCGGCAGCGTGGCCGATTTCAGCGGCTACTCGCCCGACCTCAAAGCTTATTCGGCCGTGCTCAAGGGCCGCTCGACGGACCTGATGCCGAACAAGGGCGTCTGGGATGCAAACAGCCTGAAGGCATTCCTGAAGCAGGACTCCAAGAAGGCCCTGCCGGGCACCAAGATGAAGTACGAAGGGCTGGAGGACGAAAAGGAACTGGACGCGCTGATCGCCTACCTCGCTACCCTGCATTGAGACCGTCCGGCAGGCGACGGACCGGCCGCGCCGGCACCCCGGCGCGGGATGCCTGCCCCAGGGCGGTCCCGGCACCGGCCTGACGGCGCCGCCGGTGGAGAGGGATGCCCGCTTCAAGCAGCGTACAGCCGGCCGGCCGCAGTGTCCGCGTCCAGCACCGCCCCCCGGACCAGCACTGCACATGTGTGCCGGGCCGCGTTGCCTGAACCGGTCCCTTCGCGTATACGGACGAAACCGTCGCAGCCGCGGCGGTCTCGTCCTGCGTGATGGGTGACTATCCCGCCCCGCCCTGTGCCGACGTCCTACGCCCTTGCCCACCGTGTCACCCGCCCAGCACGCCCCCTTACGACCGCGACGCCGCTGCGCCTGCGGCGGGCAGCAGTGGGGCGCGATCGGTGCACGCCCGACGCCGCCGGGCGTGTTGTCGCCAGGCCTGCCCTGCACGTCTCTGCGCTGCGGGCGGCACCACCGCGCGCCGTTGCGCCGCAGTCTGTTGCTGGCGCTGGTGCTGGGCCCGTGCGGCAACGCGCTGGCGGATAACCTCGGCGGCGCGGTCGCCGTGGCCTCGACCCTGATCGACCGCGGCATCTCGGTCGCCCCCAACCGCGTCACCCTGCAGGCAGCCGGCTACTGGCTGCCCTCCCCCGGCTGGTCGGTCTCGGTGTCCACGGCGCTGCAGTCGCCCTCGCTGAGCCGGCCGGTGGCGGTGACTGCCCAGGGCGCACGCGCCTGGATGCTGGACGACCGTTGGCAGATGCAGGCCAGCCTGTTGTATTACGCCTACCCCGCCGACCGCCAGTCGCGCACCTTCGACCGCCAGGAAGCGAGCCTGGCGTGGTCCTACCGCGACATGTTCACGTTCTCGCTGTCCACCTTCAATTTCCCGCGTGCGCAGCGCTCGCCCTGGAACAAGGTGATCGATGTCACCGCCAGCGTGCCGCTGTCGGCCAGTGTCAGCCTCTCGGCAGGCGCCGGCATCTCCGACTTCCCGGCCATGACCTACGGTGCCCAGAGTTCCGGCCGCTATCGGTATGGGCAACTGGGCCTGAAATGGAACCACGCCGCATGGACCGTGAAGCTGGACCGGGTGCTGACCAGCAGCAACACCCCGCGTGCGCAGGGCGGCCCCGGCGAAACGCCGTGGGTGGGCATGGTGTCGCGCGCGTTCTGATCCACCCGCAACCTTTTGCCCGCTCCCGGGCACCTAGAGGTGTCCTCTGCCGTGCGTGCCTTGATGAATGATTCCGACACCCTGGGTGATGCCACCGATCGCATGCTGCTGCGCCGCATGGCGGCGGGCGATCGCGCCGCGTTGTCCACCATGTACACCAGCTATCACGGCCGGCTGTGCCGGTTCCTGTCGCGCCTGACCCGGCGCCCGGACATCATCGAGGAAGCCATCAACGACTGTTTCTGGATCGCCTGGCAGAAGGCCGGCGACTTCCGCGGCGATTCGCAGGTCTCGACCTGGATCATGGGCATTGCCTACCGCTGCGGCCTCAAGTGCCTGCGCCAGCACGACGGCGAGGCCATCGACGATACCGCCATGGTGGAAGACCACGCCCCCAGCGCCGACGACAACGACGACCGCGAACTGCGCGACTGGCTCGACAAGGGCATGGAACGGCTGTCGCCGGACCAGCGCCTGGTGATCGAACTGGTCTATGGCGTCGGCCACAAGCTGGAAGAAGTCGCCGAGATCATGCAGTGCCCGGTGGGCACCATCAAGGCCCGGCTGTTCCATGCGCGGGTCAAATTACGCAATGTGCTGCCCGGCCTGGCCGGCGGCGCCCCCTATACGGAGACCATGCAATGAAGACGTTTTTCATCGCGCCCGGCAAGGAATGCTCGCACGCCTGGGAACTGATGCCCGCGGTCCTGCTCGACAGCGCCACCGAGGAAGAGAACACCTGGCTGATCGCGCATGTGGCCAAGTGCGCCTCGTGCAGTGCCGAGTTCGCCCAGCAGAACCGCCTGCGCCAGGCGCTGGCACTGCCGTCGGCGGTGAAGCTGGACCCCGACGCCGGCCTGCAGCGCCTGCTCGGCCGGCTGGATGCGCCGGAGCAGACCAGCGCGCCTGCGCCGCCGCCGGCAGCGCGCCGCTCCGGCAGCTGGACGGTACGTGCCCTGGCGGCCGCGGCCCTGGTGCAGGCGATCGGCCTGGGCGTCATGGGCGTCAAGCTGGCCGCGCCGGCGCCCTCGCACGACTACCGCACGCTCAGCAGCGCCACCGCCCAGCCGGTGCCGCAAGGCGCCATCCGGGTGGTGCCGGACGCCAGGATGACCGTGGCCGACTGGGACCGCCTGCTGCATGCGCAGCAGTTGCAGGTGATCGGCGGGCCCAACGACATGGGCGCCTACACCGTGGTGCCGGCCGCACTGCAACCGCCGGCACAGCCGCAGCGGACCGTGCAACAGCTGCGCGCCAACCCCGGCATCCGGATGGCCGAGATCGTGTCCGCGCCATGAAGCGCATGCTCGCCATCGGCGTGATCGCCGCATGCATCGGCCTTGGCACGCACACCCGCGTGCAGGCCGCAGCGCAGGAGCCGGCGCAGGTCGCCGCCGCCAGCAGCACGCCACCGGCGGCCGATGCGCAGACGCCCGACAGCAGCCGCGACATCCTGCTGGCGGTGGCCAACCCGCTCAGTGCGCCGCCGGCGCGCGCCGGTTCCAGCCTGATCGGCTACGCCTCCAGTTACTACGGCGCCGGCCAGAAGGCGGCCGCGCGCATGGAAGCGCTCAAGCAGCGCTACAAGCTGCGCGAAGTCGCCGGCTGGCCGATCACCTCGCTTGGCCTGTACTGCGCGGTGTTGCAGCCGCCACCGGGCGTGTCGCGCGACGAGCTGGTCACTGCGCTGGCCGACGACGACGGCGTGGAGCTGGTGCAGCCGGTGCAGGATTTCTCGGTGTTTTCCGCCGACGCGTCGGAAAAGACCACTGCGCTGTCCGGCTACAACGACCCGTACGTGGATCTGCAACGCGGCTTCATCGCCACCGATGCGGCCAGCGCGCAGACCGTCACCCAGGGCCGCGGCGTGGTGGTGGCGGTGGTGGATACCGGCGTGGACACCACCCATGCCGACCTGAAGACACGCATCCGCGATGTGCACGACCTTGTCGACGACGCGCCGGTGATGACCAGCAGCGACTCGCACGGCACCGAGGTGGCCGGCATCATCGCCGCCGGCAGCAACAACCATCAAGGTATCGTCGGCATGGCGCCCAAGGCCATGCTGAGCATCTACAAGGCGTGCTGGTATGCACCCAGCGTCGGCGCCACCGCACGCTGCAACACCTTCACCCTGGCCAAGGCGCTGGCGGCGATCAACAACAGCTCCGCGCGCGTGATCAACCTGAGCCTGGGCGGCCCGGCCGACCCGCTGCTGAGCAAGATGCTGCAGCACCTGGTGCAGCAAGGGCGCATCGTGGTCACCGCAATGCCGCCGAACGGGCGCCTGGACGGCTTTCCCAACGATGTGCCGGGCGTGCTGGTGGTCCGCAGCAGCAGCTCCAGCGCCGCCATGCCCGGCGTGCTCAGCGCCCCCGGCAAGGACATCCTGACCACCCAGCCGAACGGCCGCTACGACTTCACCTCCGGCTCGTCGATGGCCACCGCGCATGTCAGCGGCATGGTCGCGTTGTTGCTGTCGCTGTCGCCCTCGCTCGATGCCAAGGCACTGCGCGAGCTGATGCAGCGCACCAGCAAGATCTCCGACGGCCAGTTGCAGGTCAACGCCGGCGCCGCCGTGCAGGCACTGGCGCCTCCCGCCCGACATCCCAACTGACGACACCGGCATGGCCAAGTGGATTCCCCTGTGGCTGCACAAACTCAGCTCGCCGCCCGTCTTCTATCGCGTCGCCGGACGCGTGCGCCCGTGGGCATTGGGCCTGGCGCTGTTGCTGGGTGCGGTGGCCGTCTACGGTGGGCTGGTGCTGGCGCCGCCGGATTACCAGCAGCACGATGCCTACCGCATCATCTTCATCCACGTGCCCAGCGCCTGGATGAGTCTTTTCATCTACGCGGCGATGGGCGTGGCGGCGTTCATCGCGCTGGTATGGCGGATCAAGCTGGCCGAGGTGGTGACCATGGCCTCGGCGCCGATCGGCGCGGCCTTCACCTTCATCACCTTGTGCACCGGCGCGCTGTGGGGCAAGCCGATGTGGGGTACCTGGTGGACCTGGGATGCGCGGCTGACTTCCGAGTTGCTGCTGCTGTTCCTGTATCTGGGCGTGCTCGGCCTGTACCACGCAGTGGAAGAGCGCCGCCAGGCGATGCGCGCGGCCGGGCTGCTCGCGCTGGTGGGCCTGGTGAATCTGCCGATCGTGCATTACTCGGTGGTGTGGTGGAACACCTTGCACCAGGGCTCCACCGTGCGCCTGCTCGGCCCCTCCACGATGAGCGCGGACATGCTGTGGCCGCTGCTGACGATGCTGCTGGCCACCAAGTGCTACTACGTGGCCAGCCTGTTCGGCCGCGTGCGCGTGGACCTGCTCGCCCTGGACAGCGGCAAGGACTGGGCACGCCGCATCGTGTTGACCGGGCGCACCGCATGACCACCTTGCTGGCCATGGGTGGTTACGGGCAATACGTGTGGACCGCGTACGCCGTGTTCGTGCTGGTGCTGCTGGCCGATCTGGCATCGCCGTGGTTGCGTCGGCGCCGCCTGCCGCGCGAACTGCGCGGCCAGTTGCAACGGCAGGCGCCGCGGCGCCCACGCGATGTGGCGTCTGCAGCGCCGCTGGAGCGTGAGGCCCCATGAACGCCACCCGCAAGCAACGCCTGTGGCTGGTGCTCGGCGCACTCGCCGCCGCCGTATTGGCGGTCACGTTGATCGTGCTCGCACTGCAACGGAACATGAGCTATCTGTTCACGCCCAGCCAGGTGCATGCCGGCGCAGCGGCGAGTTATCAGCAGTTCCGCCTCGGCGGCATGGTCAAGGCCGGCTCGATCCAGCGCGCCACCGACAGCCTCACCGTCCATTTCACCGTGATCGACAAGCATGCCGCGACGCAGGTCGAATACACCGGCATTCTTCCGGACCTGTTTCGCGACAACCAGTCGGTGATCGCCAATGGGCGCATGCAGGGCGGGCGCTTTGTCGCCAACGAAGTGCTGGCCAAGCACGACGAAACCTACATGCCGAAGGAACTGAAGGACGCGATGGCCGAAGGCCATGTCGGCAAGCCGATGCCCGCCACCGCCGTGCCGCTGTCTGCGCCGCGCTGATGCGGCGCGCACGGTGTTCCAGCAATCGATGATCTCTCTTCGCTGCACGATGCGATTCGCCCATGACGCCTGAACTCGGCCAGATCGCACTGATCCTGGCGTTACTGCTCTCGCTCGCCCAGGGCGTGTTGCCGCTGGTCGGCGCCTGGCGCGGCAACACCGCGTTGATGGGCATTGCGCGGCCTGCCGCGGTCGGCCAGGCGCTGTTCGTGTGGATGGCGTTCGGCCTGCTCGCCTGGTCGCTGCTGTCGCTGGATCTTTCGGTGCGCTATGTCGCCGACAACGCCAACACCGCCCTGCCCTGGTACTACCGCTTCGCCGCGGTGTGGGGTGCGCACGAAGGCTCGCTGCTGCTGTGGATCGCGATCCTGTCGACCTGGACGGTGCTGCTGGCCGCCTTCAGCCGGCATCTGCCGCAGCAGTTCGCCGCGCGCGTGCTGGCGGTGCTGGGGCTGGTGTCGCTGGGCTTTCTGGCCTTCATCCTGCTGACCTCCAATCCGTTCGGGCGGCTGTCGCCGATCCCGCTGGATGGCAACGAGCTCAATCCGGTGCTGCAGGATCCGGGCATGACCTTCCACCCCCCGGTGCTGTACACCGGCTATGTCGGTTTCTCGGTGGCGTTCGCGTTCGCGGTGGCGGCCCTGCTCGGCGGCGAACTGGAACAGGCCTGGGTGCGCTGGGCGCGGCCGTGGACCAACGTGGCCTGGGCCTGCCTCACCGCCGGCATCGTTGCCGGCAGCTGGTGGGCATACGCGGAACTGGGCTGGGGTGGCTGGTGGTTCTGGGACCCGGTGGAAAACGCCAGTTTCATGCCGTGGCTGGTCGGCACCGCGCTGATCCACACCCAGGCGGTCACCGAAAAACGCGGCAGCCTGCGCGCCTGGACCATCCTGCTGTCGATCCTGGCGTTCTCGCTGTCGTTGCTGGGCACCTTCCTGGTGCGCTCGGGCGTGCTGACCTCGGTGCATGCCTTCGCCGCCGATCCGCGCCGCGGCCTGTACATCCTGATCTTCCTGGTCGCCGTGGTCGGCGGCTCGTTGCTGCTGTACGCGCTGCGCGCACCCAGGATCGCCAGCGGCAAACCGTTCGCCGCCGCCTCGCGCGAGACCGCGATCCTGATCGGCAACCTGCTGCTCACCGTGGCCGCGGCGATGGTGTTGCTGGGCACCCTGTTTCCGCTGGTGGCCGATGCCTTCGGCCTGGGCAAGGTGTCGGTGGGGCCGCCCTACTTCGGCTTGCTGTTCCCGCTGCTGATGGTGCCGGTGATGCTGTTGCTGCCGTTCGGCCCCTACCTGCGTTGGGGCAAGGCCGAGGCGGCGCCGTTGCGGGCACTGGGCACGCGCGCCGGCATCGCCGCGATTGCCTGCGCGCTGGTCGGCAGCCTGTTTGCCGATGGCCAGGTCAAGGCGATTGCCGGGATCGGCGTCGCCGCGTGGGTGGCGGCCGGCACCGCGCTGTACATGCACAAGCGCTGGCGCGAGATGCCGCGCGGCCGGCGCTTTCCGGCGGAAATGGCCGGCATGCTGCTCGCGCATGCGGGCGTGGCGGTGTTCGTGGCCGGCGTGCTGGTGTCTGAAAGCCTGTCGGTCGAACGCGACGTGCGCCTGGCACCCGGGCAGACCGCCGAGATCGCCGGCTACGCATTCCGCTTCGATGGCGTGCAACTGATCGACGGGCCGAACTGGAAGGCCGAACAAGGCAGCGTGCAGGTCAGCCGCGATGGCCAGGTGGTGGCGCAACTGCATCCGCAAAAACGCCTGTACAGCAGCGAGCGCATCCAGACCGAATCGGCGATCGACCCCGGCATCACGCGCGATCTGTATGTCGCACTCGGCGAGCCGCTGGACGACCAACACATCGAAGACGACTGGACGCTGCGGCTGTACTACAAACCCTTCATCCGCTGGATCTGGGCCGGCGGCCTTTTGATGATGCTGGGCGGTTTTGTCAGCGCCTGCGCCCGCCGTTTCCGTGCGCCGGCCCTCGCCAGCACGACGGCCAGGGCACCGGCACACGGCGCCCTGGTCACCGCACAGGAATCGCACGCATGAACCGTCTGCTGCCCTTGCTGGGTTTCCTGTTGCTGGCGGCGCTGTTCGGCTTCGGCATCTACTGGACGATGCAGCACAACCCGCGCGAGGTGCCCTCGCCGTTGATCGGCAAGCCGGCGCCGGCGTTCTCGCTGCCGCTGCTGGATCAGCCCGGGCAACGCGTCAGCCGCGATCAGCTGCTGGGCAAGGCCTACGTGCTCAATGTGTTCGGCAGCTGGTGCGCCGAATGCGTGCACGAACATCCGGTGCTGATGGCCCGCGCCAGCCGGCTCGGGGTGCCGCTGATCGGCTACAACTACAAGGACGCGCCTGCCGACGCCACCGCCTGGCTCGCGCAACATGGCAACCCCTATGCCTTGGTCATCGCCGATGAAACCGGCCAGACCGCGATCGACTTCGGCGTCTACGGCGCACCGGAAAGTTTCCTGATCGATGCGCAAGGCGTGATCCGCTACAAGCACATCGGCGTGCTCACGCCCGAGGTCATCGACGACGCGCTGCTGCCCGCCATCGCCGCATTGCCCAGGACCACGCCGTGATGGCGGCGCGCCGCGCATGGCGCTGGTACTGGCGCATGCAGGGCCGGCCATTGCGTTTGCTGCTGGTGCTGCTGCTGGGCGCGCTGCTTGCACCGCCGCTGGCGGCGCAGGCGGTGGACCCGCTGCCGTTCAAGAACCGCAGCGACGAAGCGCGCTACCAGCGCCTGACCGCACAGCTGCGCTGCCTGGTGTGCCAGAACGAGAACCTGGCCGACTCCAACGCCGCACTGGCGCGTGACCTGCGCCATCAGGTGTTTGCGCAACTGCAGGCCGGCAGGAGCGATGCGCAGATCAAGCAGTACATGGTCGATCGCTATTCGGATTTCGTGCTGTACGACCCCCCGGTCAAGCGCGGCACCTGGCTGCTGTGGTTCGGTCCGTTGCTGCTGCTGGGCGCCGGTGCGGGCGTGGTGATCCATACCGTGCGCAAACGTGCGCGTGCCGGCACCCCGATGGCGCCGCAGGCGGAGGAAGAGTGGTGATGACGGGTTTCTATGTCGCAAGCGCCGCGCTGGTGGTGGTTGCCTTGCTGTTGTTGCTGGTGCCGTTGCTGCGCCGGCCCACACGCAATGGCAACGCACGCTACATCTTGCCGATTGCCCTGGTGCTCGGCGTGCCCGTCGCCACGGCCGGTCTGTATCGGCTGGTGGGCGCGCCGGAGGCGATCGCACGGCGCGTGTACGCGGCGGCGCAGCCCCTGGCGCAACCGGCCGCCGCGCCGCCGTCCATTGCCGCCGCTGAGCAAACGCGGGCCGCCCAGGCCGACGATGCCGCCGACGCTGCGCAGGAGCAGATGCTGGAAGCGTTGATGCAGCAAGCTAAAGCGCACGAGCAGGACGACCGCCCCGCCGATGCGCGTGAAGCCTACGCGCAAGCGCTGAAGATCGCGCCCGATCTCAGCGCTGCCCTGGTCGGCTGGGTGGCTGCGGACATGGCCACGCGCAGCGATTTCGCCATCGATGCCGACGCACGCGCCCGCCTGCAACAGGTGGTCGCACGCGAGCCGGATCATCAACGCGGCCTGTGGCTGCTGGGCATCAGCGACTTTCAGCAGCACGACTACCGCGCAGCCAGCGCGCACTGGCGCCATCTGCATGGCTTGCTCGACGCCGGCTCGCCGATGCAGAAAGCGGTGGCCGACAAGATCGCCGTGGCCGAAGCGCTGGCAAGCGCGCGGCAATCCAGGCGTGCAGCGCCCTGAAGCCAGCTGCGGACTGTGTCCGCGTTCAAAGACACCACGCTGCCAGCCGACCGCAGCGCCGCCATGGCGGCGGCCGCAATCGACCGCGTGACGCACTCAGGCCGACGGCCCCAGCACCTCGTGCAGCTTTCCGCTGAACTCGCCCAGCGTAAATGGCTTAGCGATCATGCTCATGCCTTCGGCAAGAAACTCGCCGCGATCGCGCGCGGTTTCCGCATAGCCGGTCATGAAGATCACCGGCAGATCGCCGCGCGACTGCCGCGCGATCTCCGCCAGCTGGCGCCCGTTCAGTCCAGGCAGGCCCACATCGGTCACCAGCAGATCGATCCGCCGCGGCGAGGCCAGGATCGGCAGCGCCGCATCGGCATCGGCAACCACATCGGCCTGATAGCCCAACTCGTTGAGCAACTCGGTCACCAGCAGCCGCACCTGTTCGTCGTCTTCCACCACCAGCACCTGCTGGCCGCGCCCGGCCACCACCGCGCCGGCTTGCGGCTGCGGCGACACCGCCTGCGGATGGAGACCGGCCGGCAGATACAGGCTCACCGTGGTGCCCTTTCCCAGCTCGGATTCCACCCATACCTGCCCGTTGGACTGCTGCATGAAGCCGTAGATCATCGACATGCCCAGGCCGGTTCCCTGCCCGATCGGCTTGGTGGTGTAGAACGGTTCGAACACACGCTCCAGCACATCGGCCGGCATGCCGGCGCCGCTGTCGGTCACCGACACCACCGCGTAATTGCCCGGCGCCAGCGTCACCCCGCGCCCGAGTGCCAGCGGCTGCCCTTCGACCTGCAACTGGCGGGTGGCGATGCGCAACCGCCCGCCGTCGGGCATCGCATCGCGGGCATTGATCGCCAGGTTGAGCAGCGCGCTTTCCAGCTGGTTTTCGTCCACATACGCCTGCGGCAGGTCGGCCTGCAGATCGGTGTCCAGGCGCACCGATTCGCCCAGCGTACGCGCCAGCAACTCCTGCAGCGACACCACCAGATCGTTCAGATGCAGGTGCCGCGCTTCCAGCGATTGCCGGCGCGAAAACGCCAGCAGCCGTTGCGTCAGTGCAGCCGCACGCAGGGCCGATGCCGACGCCACATCCAGGAAGCGGCCCAGCCCCTCGGTGCGACCCTGGTCGATGCGCAGGCGCGCCAGATCCAGCGCCGACAGGATGCCGGTCAGCATGTTGTTGAAGTCGTGCGCGATGCCGCCGGTCAGCTGGCCCACTGCTTCCATTTTCTGCGCCTGGCGCAATGCCGCCTCGCTGGACTCGCGCGCCAGCATCTGCTGCTGCAGCTCGGCGGTGCGCTCGGCCACCTTGATCTCGAGCAGACTGGCCTGCTGCTGGATCGATTCCAGCGCCAGCGCGCGCGCGGTGATGTCGGTGGCAAATACATGAAAGCCGTCCACCTTGCCGTCCGCATCCAGGCGCGGCATGTAGCGGATCTCCGCATCCCGCCGGCGCCCGTCGGCGTGCGGCCAACTCGCCTCCACCGTCAACGCCTGCCCGGCCAACGCGGCTTCGATCCAGGCGCGACGCTCCTGCACCACCGCAGGTCCGACCACGTCCACCAAGGGCTGCCCGATCACTTCTGCAGGCGGGATGCCGATCCAGTCCTCGTACGAGCGGTTGGCAAAGCGGTACACCAGGTCCTTGTCGATGAAGGCGATCAGCACCGGCAGCGCGTCGGTGACCCGGCGCAATTCGGCCTCGCTCGACATCAGTGCGGTCTTGCTTTCGGCCAGTTGCGCCATCTGGTCGCGGATCACGAACTGCTTCTGGCGCGAGCGCAATGCAGTGGAAATGGCGCTCAGCAACGACGACGAACTCAGCGGCCGTTCCAGCTCGATGACATTGGTCACTTCCGGCGGCAGCGTGGCCTGGCGCCCGCCGTGGGCGCCGCGGGGTGCACGCAGCAGCACGAACGGAATATCCGACCAGGCAGCCTGGCTCTGCAGGATGTGCGAGAGCCGCTGCAGATCGCCGCCGACCGCTTCTTCGGTCAACACCACCACACCGGAGGCATCGAGCAGGTCGTCCGCCAGCGCTGCCAGCGAGCCATACACCCGGCGTGTCAGTCCGCGCTGGCCGACGATGCCGGCAATGCTTTCCGCATCGCGGCCGAATGGCGCGATGATGTGGACGATGGATCCATCCGGGTCACAGGTAGTCAAGGGGACGATCCAGCAATGGCGTATCGTCCCCGACGAAGTGCGGCGTACCGGTCAGCACGCCGTGGAATTTCTCCAGCGGCTCGCTCAGATGGATACCGCTCGTCCCGATGCGCAACTCGCGGATCGAATCCTCATGCGCGCCACTGCGGTTCTTGATCACCGACAAGGCCTTGCGGATGCGCCCCTGCGCCTCGAAGAAGCGGAACAGGATGACCGTATCGGCCATGTAGGAGATGTTGAGGTTGCCGGTGGACATCGTGCCGACCAGGCCATGCTGCGGATTGACCAGGAAGGTGGTCACGCCGCTCTGGTTGAGATAGGAAAGCAACTCGTGCATCTGCAGCATCAACTGCTTTTCCTGCGGCATCGAGGTGAGATAGCCGTTGAGGCTGTCGATCACCAGCAAGCGGCAATCGCGCTCTTCCACACTGGCGCGCACCGCCCAGGCGAACTCGCCCGGGGTCAGTTCGGCCGGATCCATCTGATGCAGTTCCAGCAGGCCCGCGTCCAGATACTTGCGCAGATCCATGCCCAGACTCTCGGCACGCGTCAGCAAGGTGCCGGTGCGCTCGTCGAACTCCAGGATGCAGCAATGCTCGCCGCGCTCGCAGGCGGCGGTGACGTACTGCAGCGCGATATTGGTCTTGCCCGACCCGGCAGGCCCGGTCAACAGCGTGCTGGTGCCGCGCAACGGCCCGCCGTGCAGCAGCGCATCGACCCGCTCAACGCCACTGGACACCGCATCGCCAATGAACGGCACGTGGTGGTCGGAGGCGATCAGACGCGGATAGATCCGCATGCCGCCGGTGGTGATGGTGATGTCGTGATAGCCGGCGATGAAATCCACGCCACGCAATTTCTGCACCTGCATGCGCCGACGCGCCGCACCGAAATCCAGCGTCATGCGTTCCAGCGAAATCACCCCATGGCACAGGCTGTGCAGATGCGCGTCGCGTTCGCCATTCTCGCCGGTGAGGTCATCGACCAGAAACACGGTGATATTGCGCGGCGCAAAGAACTGCTTGAGCGCCAGCACCTGGCGCCGGTAGCGCAGCGAATCCTGTGCCAGCAGGCGCAACTCGGACAACGAATCGAAGACCACACGCGTCGGCTTGACCCGGTCCACTTCGGCCTGGATCAGCTTGATGGTGCCGTCCAGCTCCATTTCCCACGGGTGCAGAATGGACTGCTGGCGTCCATCGCCCAGAAACGCCTCAGCCGAAGCGAGCTCGAAGATATGCAGCGCCTCCAGTGACCAGTCGTGCGAGGTGGCCACCTCGTTGAGCTCGTCGATGGTTTCCGACAGGGTCACGTACAGACAGCTCTCGCCCTTGGCCGCGCCATCGAGCAGGAACTGCAGCGACGCTGTGGTCTTGCCCGAGCCCGGCTGGCCTTCCAGCAGGTACAGGCGGTTGGGCGGCAGCCCGCCGCGCAAGATGGTGTCAAGCCCTGTCGTACCAGTCGTAATGCGGTTTGCGATCATCGGCTTCAGATTTCCCATGGACCTAAATTTATCACGGGCGCGTCATGCGCCGCTGCGCGCACGTGAATCGATCAGCTTGCTTGGTGCACCCTGCGCACCTGCACTACCGGCATCGTGCCGTGATCGGTGCCGCGCTTTATTACAGTTCCGACACGTTCGTCACGCGCGCAGGCCTAGCGTTGCAGCTGAAGTGCATCGCGTGGTTGCGATCGCTCGAGGACTGCGGTGAATCACGCATCATGTAACGCCCGTATCTTGCTGGTCGAAGACGACGATGCCATTCGTGCGATGACCGCCGATATCCTGGGTGACGAGGGCTATCAGGTCACCGCTTCGCCCGATGCCGAGCAGGCGCTTGAGCAGCTCAACCGGTCGTGCCCGTTCGATCTGCTGCTTTCCGATATCTGCCTGCCCGGCATGAACGGGCGCGACCTTGCAGACAGCGCGCGCCGCCTGTATCCCGCATTGCCCATCGTGTTCATGACCGGCTACGCCGGCTCCATTGCCAAGCGCGCGGATTTTCTCGATACCGGCATGCGCCTGTTGACCAAGCCATTTTCCTTGCGTGACCTGCTCGGCATCGTGCGCACCGCGCTGTAGGCGCACCCAACCGCCCGCAACGTGCTCCACCTCCGCATCACGGCGCCTTGCGCTCCAGCAGTTGCGCCACACGGCGCTCCAGGTCCACCGCCAGGAATGGCTTGGTCAACACTTCCATGCCCTCGTCCAGCTGCCCGGCGCCCACCGCCGCCGTTGCCGCATAACCGGTGACGAACAGCACCGGCAGTGTCGGCCGGTACTGCCGGCCCGCGTCGGCAACCTGACGTCCGTTCAACCCGCCGGTCAGGCCGACGTCGGTCACCAGCAGGTCGATCGCTTCCTGCGAACGCAGGCGCTCCACCGCCGCGCTGCCTTCGGCGGTCTCGATGACACGGTAGCCCGCTTCGCCCAGCACTTCGGACATCAGCACGCGGATCGCGGTTTCATCTTCCACCAGCAGCACCGTGCAGCTCTGCGCCGCCGAGTGCACCGGTTGCTCGCTCGCCGGCACCGTCTCGTCCTGCGGCAGCGCGCCGTTGAAGCGCGGCAGGTACAGCGCCATCGTAGTGCCCACGCCCACCTCCGAGTCGATCCGCACGTGCCCGCCGGACTGGCGGGTGAATCCGTAGATCATCGACAGCCCAAGACCGGTGCCCTGCCCGATCGGCTTGGTGGTGAAGAACGGCTCGAAGACCTTGGACATCACCTCGGCGCTCATGCCGGTGCCGGTGTCCTGCACGCTCAGGCACACGTACTCGCCGACCGGCAGGTCCAGCTGCTGGGCGGCTTCGGCCTCCAACACCCGGTTGGCGATACCGATGGTGAGCTCGCCGCCATCGGGCATCGCATCGCGCGCATTGATGCACAGGTTCAGCAGCGCGTTTTCCAGCTGTGGCGCATCCACCAGCACTTTCCAGGCATCGGGTGCGGGGCGCAGCCGCAAGGCAATCGACGGCCCCAGCGTGCGCGCGATGATGTCGTGCATGCCGTGCACCAGTGCCTGCACCTCCAGCGCGGTGGGCGCCAGGGTCTGCCGGCGCGAAAACGCCAGCAGCCGCTGGGTCAACGCGGTGGCGCGCGCGGCACTGGATTGGGCCATCTCCACATAGCGTTCCAGGCGGTCGTACTTGCCCTGTTCGATCCGCGTCTGCAACAGCTCCAGGCCGACGCTGATCGCGGTCAGCAGATTGTTGAAGTCGTGCGCCAGCCCACCGGTCAGCTGGCCAACCGCCTCCATCTTCTGGCTCTGGCGCAGCTTCTCTTCGGCCAGCAACAACGCCGCGCTGCGTTCGCGCACACGCTCTTCCAGCGTTTCGGTCAGCTGGCGCAGCTGCTGTTCGGCCAGCCGCTTGTCGGTGATGTCGGCAGCGGTGCCGAACCACTCCACGATCTGCTCGCGCTCGTCCAGCAAGGGGATCGCGCGCATCAGGGTCCACCCCACCTGCTGATCGGCATCCAGCACGCGGTATTCCAGATCCAGCCCGGACTTGTTGACGATCGAATGCGCAATGGCTTCGGACAGCCGTGCGCGGTCGTCCGGGTGCACCATCTCCTGCTGCCAGTTCAGGCTCGACGAGAGCGCATCGCTCAGCGCGCCCTCGCCCACCAGCTGGCGAAGCTCGCGCCAATCGGCCGTGGCCGAAAAAATCGATTGCGAGGACGCGCGCACCAACGCATCCAGCCGGCGCTCGCTCTTGCGCAAGGCTTCGCTGGCCAGCCGCTCGGCGGTACGGTCGCGCAACACCTTGACAAAGCCGATCGCCGCACCGGTTTCGTCGCGCAGCACCATCAGCGAACCATTCGCCCAGAAGCGCTGGCCGGACTTGCGCACATGCCAGCGCTCGTCCATGCCGCTGCCGCTTTCCAGCGCCGCCGCCGCCTCGATCAGGATCTGCCGGCGCTCCACGTCTTCCGGGGTGAAGGTGCGCTCCAGCGTCTGGCCGAGCATCTCGGCCTCGCTCCAGCCCAGGATGCGCTGCGCGCCCTCGTTCCAGGACGTCACCAGGCCGTACAGGTCGGTGGCGATGATCGCGTAGTCCATCACGCTGTCCAGGATCTGCCGGTTGCGCACTTCGGCTTCGCGCACCGCGCGTTCCAGGCCGATGCGATCGGTGATGTCCAGGCCCTGCACGAAGACGCCGGAGACGGTGCCGTCGGCACCGGCGATCGGCTGGTAGACCAGGTCCAGCAGGCGCCGCTCCACCGCGCCGCCCGGCTCCACCTGCACGTTGTAGGCGAGCGCGTTGGCCGTGTAGGCGCGCCCGGACTGATACACCTCGTCCAGCAGACGCAGATGCCCCTGCTCGACCAGATCGGGCAAGGCCTCGGCCAGGGGCTTGCCGATCACGTCGCGGTGGCCGATCAGGCGCGAATAGCACGGGTTGGCAAACTCCACCCGATGCTGCGGACCGCTCAGGAACGCCATGAACATCGGCGCCTGCTCGAACAAGCGGATCAGCCGCTCGTGTTCATCGGCAAGCCGGTTCTGCGCCACCTTGCGGGCGGTCACTTCGTTGGTCACGCAAAACGCGCCGCCCACGCGTCCATCGTCCAGATAAATCGGCGAGAACGAGAACGTCCACCAGGTGTCTTCCGGCGTGCCGTAGCGGTTCATGCCGATCGGCACTTCATCGAAGCGCGAGGCGCGCCCCGCGAACGCGGCCTCGATCGGCGCACGCACGGCCTCCCAGGCATCGGCCCACAAGTCCCGCAACGGCGCACCCAGGGCGTGCGGCTGCCGCGGCCCCAGGATGGGCGCATACGCATCGTTGTAGAAAAAGGTCAGCGCATCGCCCCACACCACATACATGCTTTCCGGCGAGCTGAGCATCAGGCTGACGGCATTGCGCAACGGCGACGGCCACTGCGTGGTCGGCCCTAGCGAGGTTGCGGCCCAGTCGTATGCGCGCACGGCCTGGGCCATGGCGCTCTGGCCATAAGGAAACGGCGCGCTCATGCGGCGCCCGGGCGTGCTGCCGTCCAGCGGCAGGCGTCATGCATGCAGCGCGCAACGCGGTGTGCGGCCAGCTTACCAGTCACCCAAACAAGCATCTTTGACAAAACCATTGAAGAGGAATCAGGGGCCAACGCAGCGCATCGCCGGCCGGCAGGGTCGGACATGCCGGCCTGACCTGCCAGCACAACGCCCTCCGGCATCGCCGTCGGCACCGCGCGCAGCGTGCAGCGCCCGCCTACGTTACAACACCCAGGTGGCTGACGTGACCCGACTGCGCGCCGCCCACCGCACCGCGCGCGTCGCTGCCCGGCATGCTTGGCTGGGAGACCTCGCCATGGCGCGCAGGCGGTGCCCCGTGGCGCGGGTGCCCGGATAAAATCGCCACCTGGCCCAAACGCGTGGCACGGTAACGCAGATGCAGGATCGCGACGTACTCATTCACCCCCTGGCCGCGGTAGCACCGGGGTATCTGGCCAACCATGCTGCGCGGGTCTTCAATCGCCTGGTGGATGCGCAACTGCGGCCGCACGGCATGTCGCTGGCACTGATCGGGCCGATCATGCTGCTGTCCTGGAAAGGGCCGATGCTGCAACGCGACCTGGTGATCGCCTCGGCCGTGAAGCAGCCAGCAATGGTGGCCCTGCTGGACAAGCTGGAGGGCCTGAAGCTGATCAAGCGCGCCCCGACGCCGCAGGACCGCCGCGCCGCGGTGGTGTCGCTCACGCCTGCCGGGCGCAGGATCGCCGAGATCGGCGGCAGGATCCTGACCGATCTGAATGCCGATGCGCTGAAAGACTTCTCCCCCGAGGAGGCGCAGCAGACCGTCGCGTTCATGCAGCGCCTGATCGCCAACCTGGAGCAGCGCGACCAGGGCATGTAACATCACCTCTGATATTAATTCTTTGGGTGATCTGTCATGCCGCGTCGCATCCTCATCACCGGCGCAAGTGTCGCCGGCAACACCGTGGCGTGGGCACTGGCCCAACAAGGCCTTGAGGTCACCGTCGTCGAGCAGGCTGAACAGTTTCGCGATGGCGGCCAGAACATCGACGTGCGCGGCGTCGGCCGCGAGGTCCTGCGGCGCATGGGCCTGGAGCAGGCCGCACTCGACCACGGCACCGGCGAGGAAGGCACCGCCTGGGTCGACGAACACGGCCACGCGGTGGCGACCTTCAAGACCGACGACATCGACGGCGATGGCCCGACCGCGGAACTGGAAATCCTGCGTGGCGACCTCGCCCGCCTGCTCTATGCGGCCGCCCGCCAGCACGCGGAGTATCGGTTCGGCGACCGCATCGCCAGCATCGCCGACGACGGCAATGCCGCCACCGTCCACTTCCAGAGCGGGCACAGCGAGCGCTTCGATGCCGTCATCGTCGCCGAGGGGGTCGGCTCGGCCACGCGCGAGCTGCTGTTTCCCGGCGAGAACGCGCCGCGCTGGATGGATCTGACCATCGCCTACTTCACCATCACACGCACCGCCGACGATGACCGCCTGTGGCGCTGGTATCACACCACCGGCGGGCGCAGCATCTCCTTGCGCCCGGACCGGCACGGCACCACGCGCGCCATGCTCTCGCTGCAGAAAGCCTCAGAGGGCGAACAGGACTGGGACGTGGCGACCCAAAAGGCCTACTTGCGCGAACGTTTCGCCGAGGCCGGCTGGCAGGCGGCGCGGGTGCTGGACGGCATGGACGGCACCGAGGATTTCTACTTCGACGCCTTGCGGCAGGTCCGCATGCCGCGCTGGCACGCCGGCCGTGTCGTGCTCACCGGCGACGCGGCCTGGTGCGCAACCCCGCTGGCCGGCATCGGCGCCACCCTGGCAGTCACCGGTGGCTATGTGCTGGCCAATGAGATCGCACGCGCCCAGACGCTGGAACAGGCGTTTGCCGCCTACGCCGCGGCCATGCGCCCGATGGTCGACAAAGGTCAGGGCGTGCCGAAGATCGGCCCACGGCTGATGAATCCGCACAGCCGGCTTGGCATCCAGCTGTTGCACGGCGCACTGAAATTCGCCAGCCAACCCAGCATCCAGAACATCGCCACCAAGCTGATGACGCCGTCGATGCAGGCGCCGGACCTGTCGCGCTACGACTGAACCAAATGGATCAGTGGCTGCGCTGCCATGGCGGCAGTGCGCGTGCTGAGCTCCACACCGGCCATCGGCCGCAGTTCCCTCGCAGCGGCCGCCTCCCCGCGCCACACCTCATCGACTGGATCGGCGTATCTCCGGGGGCTGAGAGGCGCCGCAGCGCGTCACTTCGGCCATGCCCGCCGCTTGCGACCTCGCCCACCCTGACCCGGCGCCAGCGCGAGGCCAACCGTGGATGAATCCCTCCGGCCAGATGGTTTCATTTCCGATGGCCGAAGCCGCTAACGAACAGGTCGAGACATCCTTCGTGCAGCGGCAACGCTGCCGGCCCCATCGGTGTCCCGGGCGCATCGCCTCCCAGCTGTTGCTGGGATTCTCCCCGCTCTTCCGCTCGCCGGATCACCGATCAAACTCCCTATGTCCCTGCTTTCGAATCTGCGTATCGGTCAGCGCCTGGCCCTCGGCTTCCTCGCGATCATTGTCCTGATGGTGATCCTCACCGTCGTCGGCATCCAGCGCGTGCGCAGCATCGACCAGCAGCTCACCGCCATCAACGAAGTGAACAGCGTCAAGCAACGCTATGCGATCAATTTCCGCGGCAGCGTGCACGACCGCGCGATCGCCCTGCGCGATGTCGTGCTGCTGGACGACCCGGCAGACCGGCAGACGGCAGAGCAATCGATCGACAAGCTCGCCGCGGACTACGCCCGCTCCGCCAAGCCGCTGGACGACATGATCGCGGCCTCCACGGACGCGGAAGAAAAGGCCATCCTCCAGCGGATCAAGGCCATCGAGCAGCGCACCATGCCGTTGATCGCGCAGGTGCGTGCGTTCCGCGATGGCGCCGACAAGCCGCATGCCGAACAACGCCTGCTGCAGCAGGCGCGCCCTGCCTTCGTCGCCTGGCTGGCCAGCATCAACACCTTCATCGACCTGCAGGAAGCCAAGAACCGTGCGGCTGCCAAGGATGCGGTCACCACTGCGCGCGGCTTTGCGATGCTGATGGTGGTCTCCACCGTCATCGCCTTGCTGCTGGGCGCAACGATTGCGTTGTTGCTGACCCGCAGCGTGGTGCTGCCGTTGCGGCAATCGCTGCGGCTGGCCGAGCGCATCAATGACGGCGACCTGCGCAGCCAGGACCTGCCCACCAGCAAGGATGAATCCGGCCAGCTGCTGCGCGCCATGCAGCAGATGCAGCGCCGCCTGCAGGATGTGATCTCCGCCCAACGCAGCATGGCGGCCCGCCACGATGCCGGCGAGATCAGCTACCGCACCGACGCCCAGCAGTTCCCCGGTGAATACGGGCACATGGTGCAGGACACCAACGCCCTGGTGCATGCGCACGTGCAGACCCAGCTGCGCATGACCGAGGTCATGGGCAGCTATGCCATTGGCGACCTGGCACCGGAAATCGAGCAATACCCCGGCGAAAAGGCCGCCATCACCGCCACCATGCAGCAGGTCAAGCAGAACCTGCGCGCCATCAACGCGCAGATCCAGCAGCTCACCCAGGCTGCATGCGCCGGTGACTTCGCGCTGCGCGGCCAGCCGGAAAAGTTCGAGCACGACTTCCGCCTCATGGTCGAAAACCTCAACACCATGATGGCCACCTCCGACACCAACCTGGCCAGGTTTTCCGACCTGTTGCGGTGCATCGCCGATGGCGACCTGACCGTGCGCATGAGCGGCAACTTCCACGGCGTGTTCGCCTCCATGCGCGACGATGCCAACAGCACCGTGCATCGCCTGACCGACATCGTCACGCATATCCAGACCACCTCCAACAGCATCGGCTTTGCCACCGAAGACATCGCCAGTGGCAACCAGGAACTGTCCCGCCGCAGCGAACAGCAGGCCGCCAGCCTGGAAGAAACCGCCGCCTCGATGGAAGAGTTGACCTCCACCGTCAAGCAGAATGCCGAGCACGCCGGCCGTGCCAATCAGCTCGCGCTGGGCGCCGCCGCCATCGCCTCGGAAGGGCGCGACGTGGTCGGCCAGGTCATCGAACAGATGTCCGGCATCGAGGCATCGTCCAGGCGTATCGCCGACATCATCTCGGTCATCGACGGCATCGCCTTCCAGACCAACATCCTCGCCCTCAATGCCGCCGTCGAGGCCGCACGCGCCGGCGAACAAGGCCGAGGTTTTGCCGTGGTCGCCTCGGAAGTGCGCACCCTCTCGCACCGGTCATCGGACGCCGCCAAGGAGATCAAACGCCTGATCGACGACTCCGTGCAACGCGTCGCCGACGGTGCAACGCTGGTGCACAAGGCCGGCACCACCATGGGCGAGGTCGTCACCAGCGTCCAGCACGTCACCGACATCATGGGCCACATCTCCGCCGCCTCGCTGGAACAGGCCGGCGGCATCGAACAGGTCAACCGGACCATCGCCCAGATGGACGAAACCACCCAACAAAACGTCAGCCTGGTCGAAGCGGCGAGCACCGCCGCACGTTCGCTGGAAGCGCATTCGACGCAACTGACGCGGGCGGTCGAGGTATTCAAGGTCAATACGTCGGTGATCTAACCGGGCGGATAGCGTGACCTGCCGCCGGTCCGGACCAGAGCCGACGTGCAGCGATTGGTGATCGGCCAACCTGCGCTGCCCGGCGCCGGATGGCCGCGCGGGTAAAGGGGGAAAACGACAACGGCAATCGCACGGGGATGCCGGGACGAGGTGGATCGGCCGCTGATGCGCTGGTTCATGACATCCCGGCTCGCCGGGTCACACAGTGTCGTTGCCAGGTGCACAGATCAGTCGGCTCGCCTTCGCTGCCGGCGCTCGCGCACTGCTGGCGCCTGCGCGAGAGCACCACGGCGAAGTGACGCCACATCGCCGTGATGTGATTGCTACCCAGGTGCAGCTCGCCGAACATCAGCTTTTATTTGGACAACATGCGAGCATGACCGCCATGCAACGTATCCGCCTCTTCCGCAGACCAGTACTTGTAACGCTTCTGGCCGTTTCACTTGCCGGATGCGCGGCGGCTGGCTCCATCACTGCGCGGCCCATCGAAGGCCCGGTACGGCTGGGAGACATCGCGGCGGTCGATGGCCCCAGGGTTCGTCCCGACCGCGTCATCGAAGACAGCCGTTGCCCGGCCGAGGTGCAGTGCGTCGTGGCGGGCCGGTTGATCGTCAGGGCAACCGTGCTCGGCGGGGGCTGGTCCAAACAGATCGATCTCACGCTTGGCGTGCCGGTGGCTGTGGCCGATGGCCAGTTGACGTTGGTCGACGCCACTGCTCCACCAGCAGACTCGGCAACGGCCTCCACGTCGGCCATGCGCTTCACCTTCCGCTTTCAGGGTGGCCGTTAATCACACTACTTCAGACCCTCGGCGATGCAGCACGAACACGGGGTCCTATAGGTGCCAGCACGTCATCCAGCGCTGCTCGTAGCCGTTGAACCGAGACATATGCCTGCTCTCGCGTTGCAAAGCTCGAGAATCCCATGAGCAAACCGCCCGTCGATGAGGGCCGGATTCGCCACCTGCTCAATGCCTGAAGTGGCAGTCCGTGGGATTGGGCGGCCTGCGCCAGCAACGCATCACGTTGCCCTGTCGCGGGATAGGCCAGCACCTGGAGTCCGCCTGCCTGGGGCTGGATCGCCATGCGGGAACCAAAGATATCGGTGAGCGCATCGACCAAATAGCTGCGCCTCTGACTGTAGAGCACACGCATCTTGCGCAAGTGACGGGAGAAGTGCCCTTGCTCCATGAACTCGGCGACCGTGGCCTGTGACACGAAGGATCCCACACCGCCAAGCTGCCCGGCTGCCCCGATGAAACGTTCGATCTGGGCCTTGGGGACAACCAGATAGCCATCAATGCAGGTTGCCCGCGATGCCTGGCACTGCAGATAGCCCATCAAGGCACGGAATGGGAGCTTGCCGGCCGGCAGGAGCCTGGTCGGCACACGGTTGCAGCAGCTGCTCACCGTTGCCTTCGCCGATCCAAGCGCGACGTACGGCTCCGCTATGCACCGCGTCGCCAAGTGCTGTGCGTCAAGCACGGGCATCGCAAGCGCGGCCTGGTCGCAATCCCAGCTAGAATTGACCTCTGGCCTGGGGAAAACAGCGCTCCATTCGATCCGTCCACGCTGCCAGCTGCTCGAGCGTATACGCCTCGATGGGCTTTGCCGTTGTCGACGCGGCTTTATGTTGTGAAGCAGTTGCAATCAACGACGAAGAAAGGCGATCCCAGCAACGCATGAGCAGCACGGGAGATGGATGCGAAGCAACCACTGCCTCAAGCACCGCACCTTGAGCCACCCTTGCTGCCTGCAGGTCGCTCAACGCATCCACAACCGCTGTCATCCATTGCTCGTTCAACTGCTCCATACCTGTCAACAACGCTGTGGGAAGCGCATAGCGTATCCGGATCCACAGGCTATTGGTGGCGCCATGTGTTCCTCGCTGCAAACACAGCTGAACCAGCAAGGTGATGCCGGGTTCAAGCAGAGCGTTGGCCCGACATACGTCTGCAGGCACCGGTGGCCGACGCAGTCGCTGCGGCATAGACCCATCGCGCGAAGAGATACATGCCAGTGCTACACCGGGCGGGCTTGTTGATGATCGACGCCGGCTGACTGCCTGCGTCATTGGCCGGCCCCATGACGGTGACCGGATCATGGCCGAGACCCTGTCCATGCCCCATCCCTCTTCGCAGATAGCAGCCCATGCCCTCTGGCACAGGACGCTTGTCTCTCCTGTTGCTACCGTTCAAGGACCTACTCGATCTCCTTCCAGCATGTTTCAACAAGGCGACGCAACCGCATATCACCGCCCGGGCAGTCCTGCGCTGGGACATCCTTTGGCACGCATCGCAGCGATCGCAGTCATCCTCGCGCTGGCGCATTACCGCTGGTTGCAGTTTCCCTGGCGGATGCCGGTGGTCGGCGTACTCGGGATCGCATTGGTCTGGCTGGAAACGCGCTCGCTGGGTGCCTGCGGACTGCAGCGCCGGCCCTTTCGCGCCTGGCTTGGTTGGACACTGCTGCTGCTCGCGCTCGTCATCGGCTTGGTCAATCCGTTCGTGCAACCGCTGATCGATGCCCTGACCGGGACCAAGGCCGATTACAGCGGCTACGGTGCATTGCGTGGCAACTTCAACGCGGCCGCCCAGCTGGCAGGCGGTGCCTGGCTCAGCGCCGCGCTGGGCGAAGAACTGGTCTTCCGTGCGTTCTTGATGCACCACCTCGATCACGTGCTGGGCCGCTATCGTGGGGGCCAGGTGATGGCGGCAGTGGCAGGGGGAGCACTCTTCGGCGCGATGCACCTGAGCCAAGGTATCTCGGGGGTGCTGCTGACCGGGCTTGTCGGCGCCTTGTTTGGCTATGTCTACCTGCGATCAGGACGCAACCTGTGGGCGACGGTCCTGGCGCATGGGTTGATCGATACCTGGGGCATTGCGACGCTGTACCTGGGTTGGTATTAGGAAGCACGCACCCTGATCCGCTTGCTCCAGTGCTTGACTGCCCGGAGTCCTTGCCACGTCGTCCGCACCTGCTGTGCGGTGGCGACTTGCCTTCCCGACACGAGAAGATTGCCCAGACATGACCACCGATAACGTGCTCTCGATCGTTCAGGCGCAGCTGGACGCCTACAACGCCAAGGATATCGACGCATTGCTGGCGACCTATGCCGACGATGCCGAGCATTACACCTTGCACGGCCCCCGACTGGCGAAAGGACACGCCATGCTTCGCGAGCGCTTTCTCGCCCGCTTTGAAGAGCCGGACCTGCATGCGCGGCTGTTGTCGCGGACCGTCGTCGGCAACATCGTCGCCGATTCGGAGCTGATCACCCGCAACCTTGCTGACGGGACCAGTCTTGTTGAGATGCTCTGCATCTACGAGGTGGCCGATGGAAAAATCCAGAGGGCCTCATTCGCTACCGGCGCACGCATTGCCACTGCACCTGCGCGATGAAACATCCCAGGCGAGCGGTTTGCACCGTGCGCCTTTTTTCAGGCCGAGCGTAAAAAAGCCACCGACTGCATTCTGGTTTTCAGCGCACCGCCCTGCATCCCGGCGTCGCCAGGCCGCAGGGCGGCGCACTGGCTGCATGCGTCATGCAGCCAGTGCGAGCTTCGCCTTGCCACTGACGCTGCGTGAACTGTTCGCAACACTCTCCACCAGCGCGGTCGCCTGATCTTCCAGTGCGCGGGCCGACGATGCCATGGTGTCGACGAGCGCGGAGTTTTGCTGCGTGGCCGCATCCATCTGGGAGATCGTTTGATTGATCTGCTCGATGCCGGCGCTCTGCTCGTGGCTGGCCGCCGCAATGCCACCCATGATGTCGTTGACCTGCCTCACCGACGACAGCAGCTCTTCCATGGCCTTGCCCGCCACGTTGACCTGCTCCGCGCCCTGCCCCACCTTCGCACCCGAATCGGCGATCAGGTCGCGGATCTCCTTGGCGGCCATGGTGCAGCGCTGAGCAAGGCTGCGCACCTCCGAAGCGACGACCGCAAAGCCGCGTCCCTGCTCGCCGGCCCGCGCTGCTTCCACGGCCGCATTCAGGGCAAGGATGTTGGTCTGAAACGCGATGCCGTCGATGACGGTGATGATTTCGCCGATCTTGCGCGATGACGCCTGGATCGCTGCCATCGTGCTGACCACCCCATTGACCAGCTCGCCGCCATGCAGCGCGGTCTCTGCGGCCTGGCTCGCCAGCGAATTGGCCTGACGCGCGCCTTCGGCGTTCTTGCGAACGATGCTGGTCATCTCCTCCATGGAACTTGCGGTTTCCTCGAGGGCGGCCGCCTGCTGTTCCGTGCGCCGTGACAGGTCATCGTTGCTGCGCACGATATCGCCTGCCGCATTGCTGAGCGTGTTTGCCACCTCGCCGAGCTGACGTCCGGCCTCCACGTCCATCAACGCGCCCACCGCGCGCAACGGCGTGCCATCTGCCGCGCGCTTGGTCAGACCGCGTGCGCGGAACCAGCGGTATTGGCCGTTCTTGAGCTGCAGGCGGTACTCGATGTCGAAGTTGGTGCGGCCACTGCGGTCGTTCAGATGCGCTGCGAACGCATTCAGAGAACGCTCCTTGTCTTCCGGGTGAAGCCGTGACGCCCAGCTATCGAGCACATTGGGGAACTCCTGCTCGGACTCGAAGCCAAGCAGGTGGCGGAACTGCTGCGACCACCAGAACTCGTTGCTCGGATTGATCGGGTCACCCGCGATCACGCTCATGTCCCACAACCCATCGCTGAGCATCTGCGAGCCGAGCTCGAAGCGCGTCAGCGTGATGTCGAGGAACTGCTCCCGCTCACGGCGCTCGGTGATCTCGGTGAGCGACCCGGCCACACGCAGCGGCAGGCCTTGCGCATCGCGCTCGGTCGTGCCGAATGCGCGGAACCAGCGGTATTCGCCGGACTTCAGGCGCAGGCGGTTTTCCACGTCGTAGGGAGTGCGACCACTGCGATCGGCAAGGTGTGCCGCGAAGGCATCCAACGTCGGCTGCTTGTCGTCCGGGTGCAGGCACGCGACCCAGCTGTCCAGGACGTTGGGGAAATCCTGTTCGGACGCAAAACCCAGCAGCCGGCGCATCTGCGGCGACCACCACACCGGGCTGTCCGGATGCGTGGGATCTCCGCCGATGACGCCGATATCCCAGAGCCCGTCAGTGGTGCCGCTGGCGACCAGTTCGAAGCGCCCCTCCAGATGGCGCAACGCGGTCGTCGCCTCTTCCGCCCGGGCCTGTGCCAGATCGCGCTCCTGTTGCGCCGCATGCAGGGACTCGGCCAGCTTCCTGAGAAGCAGAGCCGTCCCGTTGTTCGGCCATTGCGCAGTGCCGCCGTTCAACGTGGCATCGACCGCTTTGGTCAGCGCGTCCACCTTGTGGCTGTCGGAGAAAAACATGGCGACCTCTGCTACTTGCGTTAGGGATGCGTCCCTAGCGGCAGCGATCGGTCCTTCTTGATAGTGGTGTCTCGATCTGACAGCCCGGATGGGTCCAGCATTCAGCTGGACGCGACCGGCAGCGCTGTTGGAGAGGGGCTGACACCTGCAACTTCCTTGCCACGCGGGGCCGGGCCGCCAAGTGGACTGACGTTGTCGTCCATCTCTTGCGAGTTCTCAAACACTCCTGGCTGGCAGCTGCAGTCCGGGGCACGCAGACCACGCGGAGGCATCGGGGCCATACGGCAAGGTCAAGCAACGACCGCGCTAGACGCCGGCCGGCTCGTGGATCGGGCAGCGATTGAACTCGGCGCGGAATCGACGTGATGCTGCCATCACGACACGGCGCGCCCGGTTGATGGCGCCCAGCGGCCGGTGAGCGGCCAAGGCATGCCACGGCGAGAAGGCGATGCGGTCTTCCAGCCGTTGCGAGTTCTCCCCGTCCCAGCCGGCCTGGCGCTCGACGACCACACGCGCCACTGCGACAAAGGGGCTGATGGATTGCGGCCACTCCGTCGAGGCATCCTCGACCGGCATCTTGTCCACATCCCGGCACAGCTGCACGCGCAGCTCCCACTCGGCTGGGCTGTCCAGGGTGCTGATGGCGTGATGAACGGCATCGCGTTGCGCGTCCTGGGAGTCGCCCACGTCCTCACCATCCAGTGCGAGGAGGTTGCTGGACACCGGCGCAAGCGAGAACTTGGCGATGTAGCGGCCGTAGAGATACGGCACCTGCGAAAAGAAGGTTTCGCCCAGCGGATGAATCTGCGGCTGCCCGCCCAGCTGCTTGATGCTGCCACTTCCCGCGCCGATCTTCTCAAGGCTGTTCTCCACCCCTCGAAGCACTTTTGAGAGCGCTGCCTTGGCACGTGGCGCCTTCTCAGTGGTCGTCGCAAGAACACGAAAATTACGCAGAAAACCGTCAGGACCCGGCGTGGTGAAGGAAGGGCCATTGACCATCAAAAAATCCTGACTGTGCTTTTCATCTCCACCCTCCACGCGCTCGCCACTCACGCCCAAGACCTTCAGCGCCAACGCACGCGGAGTCGAAACCGCATCGCTCAACTGTTCTGCAGGCGGCGATGACAAGCGGATATATGAATCGTATTGCCCGGGTTCTGCGAACAGGCCTTGCCGTAGCTCTTCCGGCAGATCGTTGAGCACGGTGAATTTGGCGGTCAGCAGGCCCTGCCCTTTCGCATGGACCGCGCGGTGCGCATGCCCCTCCTTCTCAGCCACGGTCGTTGCCATGTCAACGAACAACGCTTCCAGGGAACGGATGGTTTCCTGCTCACTGACGCTGGGCGTTTCCAGATCGGGGCGGTATTCGACGGGCGGGTTCATGCGGTTCCTGGCTTTATGGCTGGTAAGGCCACTGTGCTACACGCCCTGTTTACGCCCCGTCGAAACCAACAAGCGGATCAACGGTGGATGCTGCGCATGTTGCCTGTCCCGGCCGCCACCGATGGGCGCTCCTGCCCAAGCCCGCCATGCTCACCGACCTGATCAACGCGGCAGGGTTCCCAGATCCCGGAGTGCCCGTTGAGGGGCGGCACGCGATGCCGCTCCTTCACGAATTCCTGCGCTGGCGGGACTAACGTAGGATCGCTCGCTTACCTCTAGGGCGTATGGGCATGTGGAAACGAAATGGCTTATCGATCGTGCTCCTCTTCTTGCTTCTCTGCTTCTTTGGAGGCCAGGTGTGGACCGGCTTCCTGGCACACAATCAAGAACTCGCTGATAAGCACCGTGCGACATTGGAGCTGTGGAACTACCTGCACAGCGGGCACTTCGTCAGCGCCACCTTCGAGAACTGGGAAAGCGAGTTTCTTCAGATGGGCATGTATGTCCTGCTGACCGTCAGCCTTCGCCAGAAGGGCTCGGCTGAATCACGCCCCTTGGACGAAACTCAGGAAAAACAGCGCATCGAGGCTGGAACGACGCCTTGGGCCGTTCGCAAAGGCGGGCTCTGGAAGACCTTGTATGGTCATTCCCTGGCAATTGCCTTCGGGGCCCTGTTCCTCATGAGCTTCTCCTTGCACCTGGCGGGCAGCTGGCGTGCGGAAGTGGATGAGCAGGTGGCGCTTGGACAGCCTGCCCCCACGTGCTGGGAGCACCTCTGGAGCAGCAGCTTCTGGTTCGAGTCCTTCCAGAACTGGCAAAGCGAATTTTTGGCTGTGCTTTCATTGGTCATCTTGACCATCTTTCTACGCCAGAAGGACTCGCCTCAGTCAAAACCACTGGCCGCCCCGCACAGCCAGACGGGCGATTGAGGGAGTCAGGCCGTCCCGCTTTGCTGATCATCCACATGTCCCTGCCTTGTCACTTTGCCGGGGCCAGCAGGGGTAGATAAAACGCGCAGAAGAGCCGCGTTTACGAGATCCGCTTCATGCACGATGGTCCGGGCTTGGCGAGGACCCGCGTCACCCAGCGGCCCCTATCAACAGACTGCAAGCACCATGCGAGCGGAGCGTGCGCCGGGTGTGGCCGACCACGTCCCACTCAGGCACTGCACAGCTACCGGTCGGTCGAACCATTGGACGTCGCGTTCTCCTTCCGATTGGAGGGCTGCTTATCCCGGCTCTCGGCTCCGTGCGCGTGTCCACCGCTTGGGTCCTGGATTTGGATCACCGTCCCCTGTTGCCAGGCGTCTGCCCCCGGATCTATGTTCGGCACGGGGATATCGGCGCGACGCTTTCGCTTGTCCTCGCTACTGACGCCAAGCCGCGCATCGCGAGTGGCCACCATCTCCGGGTTTGCTTGACCATCAGCAGTGAAGCCCATCATCAGCTGCGGCATGCCTCGCGGAAGGTCCTTGTCCAAGTCGGTGTGCCAGGTGTGCCAGGTTTTCCCGTACGAGCGGATGAGCTTTTCCATGAGCTCATGCTCGGCCACCTCCGGGATCCCTGGCGCGACCAGCTGCCCCGATGTCACTTCCTGGACGTGGCTATGCCAGAGCGCCTTCTCCTGCTCAGGCAGGCCCGCGAACAGCTTCTCACTGATGATGTACTCCACGCCCATGAGCTTGGCGTCTTTCACATTGCCATCGTAGATGGTGCACTGGATGACATCCTCATTGAGGATTGAGCAGTAGTGATGCGCCTCCATCTGCGCATTCATCTGACCATTGTAGAAATGAAAGCCGTCCAGGTAGGCGTTGACGGCATCGATCGGAGGCCGATCCTGCATCACTGCTGCGCCCGTCTCCAGGGCCTTCGTCTTGGCCGTTTCCTCCGCTCCGGGCGCTTGAACACTGGACTGGGTGTTTCCGCCCCCGCACGCGGTTAGGACGACGGCTGCCGCAGCGGATAGGATGGATCGACGCATCGGTTTCTCTCCCAAATCAGTATCGAGGCAGGCGGCCAGGTCAGGCGTCTTGCGCCCAGCGGGCCAGGTTTTGCTGGATCGTGTTGATGTCCGCCCAAGGATCTTTCCTGCGTCTGGCCAACTTCGCCGGCACGTCCTTCATGGTGAACGCGTCCGCACGGGTCAGCTTGGCAAGCTCGCTCCAGGCGATGGGCATGGCCACCGGGGCGCCGGGGCGGCCGCGCAGGGAATACGACGCGACCGCTGTCGCCCCGCGGCCGTTACGCAGGTAGTCCACAAAAATGCGTTTGTTGCGAAGGCTCTTGGTTGACGTGGCCAAAAAGCGGGTCGGCTCCGATTGTGCCAACGCGTCGGCAAACCCCTTCGCAAAGCGCTTGGTCAGGTCCCAATCGCATCCCGGGTTCAACGGCACCACCACGTGCAACCCCTTCCCTCCTGACACCCGCAAGAACGACGCCAGTTCTAACTGTTCGAGCAGTTTTCGGATGTCCACGGCTGCCTTTTTGACTTCGGAAAAGGGCACATCAGGGCCGGGGTCCAAGTCAAAGACGACGCGGTCGGCCCGGTCAGGCGCTTCCGCGTGGCTGCCCCACGGGTGGAACTCCAGCGCATTGAACTGCACCAGCTCAAGCAGACTTGCCGCGTCCCTGACCACCAAGTAGTGGGCGTTGATCCCGCTGTCTTCTTTCAGCCGCACCGCATCCACGAGCTCCAGGCCGGCGGTGTGGTGCTTCTGGAAGAAGCAAGGTTTGGCGGTCCCGCTGGGGCACCGGATGATCGACAAGGGGCGGCCGATGACCTCGGGCAACACGTGGTCGATCACGGCGGTGTAGTAATCCCACACGTCCTGTTTGGTGGCCTTGATGTCAGGAAAGATCACCTTGGTCGGACTGGACAGCCGAGGGGGCGTGCGGCCTCGGGTTCCTGTCGGGGCCGTGCTGTGCTTTGAAGCATTGCCGTGCTTTGAATCGCTCTTGAGCTGCTTGCCAGGGGGTTTGAGCTTGGAGGCGTCGACGGGCTCTTCGACTGCGGCAGCCCTGTCGGAGTCCGCCAAATCGGCCACATCCTTGTCTCGCCTGACCGCCTTGAGCGAGGCTTGGCGCAGCAATTGCTGCCCGCCGATGCCGCGATAAAACACCTCCACCACGAACCTCGGCTCAAACCAC
This sequence comes from Xanthomonas sp. CPBF 426, assembly GCF_903989465.1. Taxonomy (NCBI): domain Bacteria; kingdom Pseudomonadati; phylum Pseudomonadota; class Gammaproteobacteria; order Lysobacterales; family Lysobacteraceae; genus Xanthomonas; species Xanthomonas sp. CPBF 426. Next base: position 1,989,633 of record NZ_LR861805.1, on the reverse strand, counting down.
GTGGCCGAGCGAAGGTCGGTGTCCTTGGTGGGAACATGAGCACTAGGCGTCTTTCCGCCGGCTTGGCCAACCAGTTGGCCCACCTCGTTGATCAGCGCCTCGGAAAAGCCCGAACCCACCCGCCCAACGTAAAGCCAGCCGTGCTTGGGGTCGGGCTTGGCCAGGAGCAACGACCCGAACCCCGTGCGGCTGCCCTTGGGCGCCGTGTAACCCACGACGGCAAACTCGTCGCTGGCCAGCTGCTTGGTCTTCTTCCAGTCCTCGCTCCGGCCTGCGTGATAGGCGCGGTCTGCACGCTTTGAGATGATGCCTTCAAAGTGGCGTTCGCCAGCCAGCCGGTAGGCCGATGCCCCATCGCCCTCGATGTGGGAGCTGAAGGCCAGGTGCCCTGGGCTGCCCTTCAACAACTCCTGCAGCAGTTGCTTGCGCTCCAGTAGGGGCGCATCGGCAATATCCACCCCGTCGATGTGGAGCAAATCGAACAAGGCATAGGCCAATGTGCCTTGCCGTTCCCCGGACAGGGTGGCCTGGAGGAGATTGAAGTCATCTTTGGTACCGCTGCCGGCGATGAGCTCACCGTCCAGCGCCCCCGACGTCAGCCCGAGGGCAGCGACGGCATCCCGGATTTCGGGAAGCTTTTTGGTCCATTCCAGGGCATTGCGGGACCAAAGGCGCACCTCACCGTCGGCAATGGTGGCCAGAATGCGGTAGCCATCCCACTTGATCTCATGCACCCAGTGGTCGCCCTGGGGTGGGGCATCGCCGAGCTTGGCCAGCTGCGGTTCGAAGGAACCGCCTGGCGGCTCGGCTTTTTTGGCCCTGGTCAGCGCGGCGGCCTTCTTCGACCAATCCTTGCGACGGCCCTTCTTTGGCAGAGCCACGGCCGTAAGCTTTCTCTTGTCTGCCTTGCCAGCCCCTGCCCGCTTCAGATCTTCAGGCGGCGGCGAGGTGACATCGCCCAACAGGTCATCTGCCTCCACATCGCTGGCGAAGGCATCGTCTTCTTTGAATAGGAGCCATTGCGGCTGCTTGGCCGGTTTGCCCGACCGGACCAGATGCCAACCGCCTTTGAGCTTGGTGCCAAAGAGCTCGAAACGCAGATGTCCCTTGGCGAGTTGGGCCTCCGGGTCGCCCGACGTAGCCCACACCCCATGGTCAAACTGGGCGACGTGGCCGCCACCGTATTGCCCCTTCGGAATCTCGCCTTCGAAGGCGGCATAGTCCACGGGGTGGTCTTCGACCTCCACCGCCATGCGCTTGACCTTCGGATCGTAGCTGGGGCCTTTGGGAACGGCCCAGCTCTTGAGTGCATCACCGACCTGGAGCCGGAAGTCGTAATGACGGCGGCTGGCATGGTGAAGTTGCACCACGAAAATCGCCCGTTGCCCTGATGGCAACACCTTTCCCGGTTCGGGTTCCTTGGTCTTGTCGAAGCTCCGCTTGCGGCGGTATTCGGTGAGGGACATGCCCTACTCCCGGTTACTTGCCCAGGTGCCTACGCACGGCCGCCGCGGTGGGGCCGACAGCCTTGACCGCCGCCCGAAGCTCCTCGGCGCTGACGCCCAGGGCCTTGGTCCAATACTGCAGCTCGTAGTCTTCATTGACGTTGACGCGATCGCGATCCGGACTACCCGCGTTGTTCTTGTCATCGGTCATGGTGACCTCCTCGATGTGTGGCGATCTGCCATCGTGCCGGTGCTGCTTATTACGGTGCTCGCCCTCTGGAAGTTCGGCACCCCCGCCCATCGCAGTACACTGGAATGTGGCGCAGAGCAGCGCCCCGGCGGAACGGCCGCCAAGGCGCCGATGGGGATCCAATGGTTATTTCTTTGCCTCGACGCCCGGCGTTGCATCGCGCACCAGGAACTCTTCGGTGAGTTCCGGCAGGTGGGTCGCGAGCCAGTCGGCCATTGCTTCCTCCTGAACCAGAATCTGCTCGCACACCCGTGCCGTTTCCGGGTCGCCGGCGGTCTTGGCCGCAGCGATTAGCGCGGTGTAGGACGCGATTTCGAAGTGTTCAAAGACATAGCCGGCCATCGCGCCTTTCACGATTTCGTCCGATGCGGTCATCCCACCCACCGCCTGGCCAAGCGCTGCCATCTTGCCCATCACGTCCTTGATCGTGGAGGGAGAACCGCCCAAACGCTTGATACACCCCTCGAGCAGCTCTCGTTGACCGATCGTTTCCTGGATGTGTTCTTCAATCCGCGCCTTCAAGACCGGGTAGTGCTCAATGCGGGACGCCTGGCCCCTCAACATGGTTTCGGCCTGCTGCTCCATCGCATGGGCATCGCGGAGCCAATCAAGCAGGTTTTCTCTGGGTTCGGCCATGAGGATATCCTCGTTAGATCAGGGAAACCGCACCCTATCCAGCCAAACATTGAGGAAAAGCGATGTTGAAGTGACGGCGGAGCGAATCCGAGCAACGAAGCGTCGGTGACGGACGCAGCAGCGTGAAGTTCCGAGATTGCGCGCTGCACGTCATCAAGGCGGCTTCAGGCAGACACCTTGCCTTCTCCCCTCGACCGCATAACCCAGGCTCTGGATCGATTTCTCCGGCCCATACATCAAGCCGGAACGGGAGGTCGCCCTCGACCAACATGCCAACTACTCCGCTCCCGTCTGCTATGTGCTCGCCCTCGCGCACCGCGTTTTGTCCATGGGCTCGGTTCCATGCTTTACGACATGCTGGCCACCAAGCTCAAGCATGCTAGGGCTACCCAGGAGGACGTCGCGACGATTACGGGACACTCCGAAGATGAGGAATGCACATGCGGGCGCTTCCTCTGCATGCATCCTGCATCCCAATCGACCCCTTCAGGATCTTAATTTCAAATCAGTGATTTAAGAGTCGATGGCGGAGAGAGTGGGATCGGATCACATCCGACTTAACCCATTCAATCCGTTGCAGAAAGCGTGCTCGGCAGGTTTCCTGTCAATGTTTCCTCGATCATAACGCCGGGCTTGACTCGATTGCTAGCGCCCGCTTGCCATCGGCAACAGGCACCTGGCCGAGGTGGGCAAGAACTGGCCCAAGGCCAAGCGCGGCTTCCACTCGCTGCGCAAAACCCTGATCCAAGAGTTGCAAGGCGCGGGCGTGGTGTCTGAGCTCCGCGCCCAGTTGGTCGGCCACGAGTTGGACGACGAGCACCACGTGACCTACAGCCGCGCCTTTACCGCCAAGGAGAAGCTGGACGGGCTCCGGGCTGTCTCGCCGGGCCTGTCCGTGCTTGCCTACGGCCTCAACCTTGATTCCCTATCGGCCTTGATGAATCAGACAACGTGAGTCGTTCCCTTTTGCGCTCAAGCGCCTTGATGCTCCGGCGCCATCTTCGCCGAACGCTCCCCGGATTTCCGGGGAGAACTTGCTTGCTCCGCTGATGGCTCCCCCTTCTCAAGAAATGGAACCTCAAGACTTCTCGGGGCGGTTCAGCAATTGGCGGCACGACGCCATCTACGTATGCCAAACAGCTGACCAACACCGATATCACAAACCCCTGCCTCTAAGCCCGACTGCTATTCAGATTGGGGGGATGTCGCCTTTGATTCACGCATGAATTTGCAGCAAATCAATAAAGCGAGTAGCCAAGCTATTACTGGATAAATTCCGGTCCAAACTTTATCCGCATTGTTGAGATCAAATGCCACGAGAACGACAAGGAAGCACACCATAAGAAATGCAAATGCCATCGCACTTGCCGCAAAAAAAATCCTGGCGATCATCTTGATCCTCATCACTTACAGCCACATTTGGAAACGGATGAATCTACAACTGTGGCTGAGCCAGCAACACCGCCAGCGCCTATTTCAAAGCCACGACTCGGGCCTTTCTCTAAGAAGTTGTAAGCACCCGACCTCTCAGGAGGACTCAGCGCCCCCCCATCACCGCCGACCTGGATCATTGAAAATCCATAGCCGCCAAATGCGGTGATGCCAGCGCTCCACATTGAAAACCATCCATTCAAAACGTTGGGATTAACGTAATTCAGTCTGTCTTGAAGGGTGACGGTTGATGTTGTGAGGCTGAAAGGCGGCACGCCTTTTATCTCCACACCAATCGTTGGGCCTATCGCAACAACTTCCGCACGCCCTTGCTCGCCATTTACGCACTCCGAATTCAGGGAGAGCCTGTAGAAGCCACCTCCAATTCCAGATGCAGCACTGCCACTGGTCATGGTTCCACTCCATTTGACTAACCCCAGTGGATCGATTAATCCAACTGGGTTACCGCCAACATAGGCATACGTGGCAATCCCCCCATCGAGCCCAATCGGATCACTCTGCCCATATCGCCCAATGGCAGCATCGTAATCCCGGAAGTAATTCTGATTTAGTCCACTAGCCGCATCAAACCGCTGCCCGGGGAACCGCATATCCAACACCAACGCCGCACCATCGCCATCCGGATCCTGATTCGGCGCAGTATTGCCGAAGGCTTCGCCCTTTAGGCTCCAGTTCCACACCGCCACGTTACGAGCCGGGTCAACCACCACACGCGGGCTGCCCAAGTGATCGGGTTCGATGTAGTGCAGCTTGTTTGCGCTGGCTAGCAAGCCGACCGGCATGTCGTCTAGCCAGATCACCTGTTGTTTGGGCGCGCCATTGGTGTCGTAGTCGCCCAACCAGTGGCCGGCTTCATCGTAAAGCGTGTAGGTGTTGGTGGTGCCGAGGAAGCGGCGCACCTGCTCGCCTTTACCGTTGTAGCGATAATTCATCACCAGCACGCCTGCACGCTTGACCATGCTCATGCGGCCGGATGCGTCGTAGGGGAACTCCCGCGCCTTGCCACCGATGCTCAGCGTATTGCCTGTCTTGTCGTAGGTGCGCGCCACGCCAGCTACTGCACTCAGGCGATGATTGGTCGTTGGATAGGTGTAAGCCTGTGTAACGCTGCCGACCTTGGCGCTGAGGCGATTGCCGGTGGCGTCATAGCTATAGCCGTCAATGACTGTTCCTGTGATGCCATCGGTGAGGGCAGTGAGGCGGCTGAGCGTGTCGTAGCCCAGGCCGATCTCCGGCGTTGGATTGCCGGCTGGGGTCAGTGCGGTGAGATTGCCCACCGCATCGAACCCGAACCCCACATCCAGACCGCCAACCGCTTTGTCTTGAATGGCCTTGGGGCGGTAATCCTGATCGTAAGCTCGGGTCAGCACGCGGCCGTTGCCGTAGGTCCAGCCGGCCACCGGGCCCATCGGCAGATACGTGGCACCCTTGACCAACACCTCGCGCGAGCCGCCAGGCGCGGTATAGCCAACCTCGGCGATCTGGCCCAGCTCATTGCGGACATAGTCAACCATCGCCCCGTCCGGATAAACCATGCTCGTCAAGTTCCCGCCTGCCGTGTAGGCATAACGGACCGTCAATGCCTTGCCATTGGTCGTCTGGACCTTGCGCACCAGGTCGCCGAATCGGTTGTAGCAATACTGCGTCGTGCCGCTGCCGTCCTTCATGCTGGCCAAGCGCCCGGCTGCGAATTGCTCTCCCGCCACGCAGACGGCCGGGGCCACGTCGTAGACAAAACGGGTCTCGAGCGCTGCATCGGCATAGGTCACCGACACTGGGCGGTTCAAGGCATCGTAGGTGTAGGTGGCCTGCCGGTTAGCTGCGTCCTTCCTGGACAGCACGTTGCCTGCGTCGTCGTAGGTGAAGCCGGTGCTGCCCGTGTCGGGACTCTGTAACGCCAACAGTTCGCCCAGACCATTGCGCTTGTAGGTCGTCTTCAAGCCTTTCGGGTCCGTTACCACTGACGGTTGTCCAAGCACGTCGTATTGGAAAGCGCTCGTCGCCTTGATGTCGGAGGTGTCTTCAATACTCTGCTTCAAGCGATGCAATGCATCATAGGCATAGGTGCTTGACCTACCCGTGGCGTCTATCCGCTCCTTCAACGTGCCCACTGCATCGTAGGTAAAATCCGTTGGGTTGCCTTGCGCATCCGCCTGCGTCTTCAGGCGACCGAGTTCGTCGTAAATACGGGACACCGTGAACAGCAAGGTGTTCTTGGCATCCGTGATGTCCTCCTTGATCCGGTGTCCCGACGTGTCCAGCGTGTAGATGAAGGAGTTGCCGTAACGATCCGATACCCTGGTCAGCCGGAATGCGCTGTCGTAGGTGAAGTTAGACACGTCGCCGCCCGGCAGCGCAACCTGCTTGACCAAGCCGGTGGGCCAATAGCTGTAGCGCGTAATGCGGTCATCCGTCTCCGAGCCGCTGTCCTGTCCCCGGACCATGCTTGCCGTCAGCCGACCTCGCGCATCGTAGCTGTAGTCGGTCACAACCCCATTCGGATCCTTCTGCGACAACACACGGCCGGCGCTATCGTAACTGAGGAGTTGGGTGACCTGGCCCACTGCATTGGTGATCGTCTTCAGGTCTCCGCCCTGGGCCGCGGGATAGTAGTCGTAGGTGGTGGCGTCGCTGAGATCCGTGCGCGCTCCGTCCACACGCAGAAGCACTCCCACCAGGGGGCAGCTTCCTGCGGTTACGTCGGCCTGCTCGCAATAGGTGAAGGTCTGCTGACGCTGCTTCCCGGAAACGGCATCTTGCTCGACCTGGGTCAGTGCTTGGCCACGCTCATTGCGAGTCCATCGCTTGGACACAACCAGCCCCTGCGCCCCCTTCACATTGAGCTCGGTCAATTGGTGGGTCAGCGCATCTCTCACGCTCTCGGTGCGCACCGCCTCCGGCGTGCCGTCGCCGACCGTCACCGCCGATTGATACGCCGGCGCGTATTCGTAGGAAACCTTGCTGCCCGATGCGTCCGTCACGCTTTGCAGCCGACCATCGCTGAAGTAGGTGTTGGACGTGCTTGCTGGGCCTTCGGTTACGTTGTTGACCGGGCTGAAAATGGTAGACCCATACTCGAAGCGCTTGACCGCGCCAGAAGCTTGTGTGACTTCCGTAACGCCTTCGGCCACGTAGTTCAGGGTCACTCCATCGACCACCTCGGTATCGCCATGGAGAACGCTGCTGATCACGCGTCCATAGGTGTCGTAACCAAACGAAGCGTAACGCTGTCCGTTCTCCCCGGTGATACCAGTCAAATAGTTGACCAGCTGGGGCTCCGCAAGCCCCTTCTCATGATAGTGGTAAAGGCGCTTTGCGCCGTCGGGATACGTTGCGACAATCAGATTTCCATCCACATCGTAGTCGTAAAGGACGATGCCGCCACCAGGAATCTCCATGCCTGTGACACGCCCGTCGGTATAGGTGAACGTCACGGCGCGGCCATGGCCATCAACCAATCGCGCAATGCGCGTGCCCTCGTAAACCACGGTTACATCACGATCCGGCGAGGCTGGATTGCGCACCGCGAGTAGCTGGCCATCCTTACCGAAATCGCGGTATTCGCCAGTTTCTTCGATGACCCGGTAATACGTAGTGCTGTTGCTGATGCGGCGATATAGCCGCCCCGAATTCTGAGCACGGCCGGTGCCAGCAGCAACCGTGGTGAAAACATCCCTGTTGCCCGCCTCGTCGAGATAGGCTGTGTTGGAACTATCGAATCGATCGCTGTAACTCAGCGACCAGCCTTCTCCGACCGGAATGGAACTCTTGGTCTGGTTGACGGAATGATAGTAGCGATTGAACGAGCGACCTGCGAACTCAAAGTCTTTCTCTTCGCGAGACTTGTCGCCTGTCGTGGGATGGCAAGGATTATTGGTGCTGCAGCTTTGGAACTGCTTTAAGGGTGACGTGACCCAGGTGTTGTCATCGTTCTTGGGCTTACAAAGAGCCTCCGTCGTAAGAGCTGCCTCCGCGAGAATTGAGTTTCCAAGAAAAGGCGTGAAGTTTGCTTCGCACGTCAACTTTCGCTTTTTATAGACATTCCAGCGCCACGACACCGAGACAGGTGCCCCCGAGTTCGACGGACAATTAAATGTCGAGGTGAAATATTTGTCTGAGCTATAGCTAACATCGCCACTTGGAAGCAGACCCAGTCCCGTCGTGTTGTAGTCCGACGTTTGAACATTGGACTGGAGCGAGCAAGATTTCCCGACCTTGGTCGTTAGGATGTCCAACGACTTGGCGATGAGTGCTCCTTCATCCGTGCACCAGCTTGATCCAAACTCTGGGGACGCTGTGCAGCCGGGGTTTCCGACCCCGTAGATACCTAGGTTGACCCCATAGGATGGGTTAGAGACCGAGGTAGCCTTTAGCGACGGCACACGGAAGTAGGTCCAGACCTCTCCCGCCCCCCGACTCAAAAAACCTCTTGAGTAGGCCTTCAAATACTGACCGATGCCTTGGTAGTCCTTGGAATTGCGAATGGCATCGGCGGCTTTCTCCATCGTGTCGTAGCAGCCGATGCCCGCTGCACAGAACGTAGCCTTGGGCGGGGTTTGGGCGTACGCAGGACTAGCGCCTAGTAACCCATAGGCACTAAAAACAACCGGTATCAAGAGCGTCGCGTAACGCGCGCCCTTTGACAGAACTGAGGAAGCAGAGAAACGCGCCACGGCCCGATTTGACACGGCAACACTCCTTGTCAGCTGCACTTGCAGCATCAGTTAGGAATCCATTCCCACCCACCCCACGCTGGCAGCGGTGGTGATTACAACCAATCCCATGAAAAGGACGGCTAAGCGTTAACGATATCGGATTAGCGATGCGGCGACAAGCAAGGCGTTTCCAAGCAGAAACTATCGTCTTAAATCATGGTGGCATTGTCAGCGGCAGTGGTTCGGGGCACCCCGAATGCAACGAAGTCAGACCGTTGCAAGAGCCTGTTCGGCAGGTTTGCTTTCAGTATTGACATGATCAGAGCTCCACGCTTTTCCCTCTTGCTAGCGCCCGCTTGCCATGGGGGAGTTGCTGACGCCATTGTCTGTCTGCGTAAAACTTGGATCTCGCCGGCATGAGCAACCCGAACAGCCCGCATGAAGCACGTGTCGCGGTATTGGTCGACTGCGACAACGTGCCGACCGACATCGTCGAGCACGCGTTGCTCATGGTGGCCCGGTTCGGCCGGGTCGTGCTGCGCCGTGGGTATGGCAACCACAACACCCTCGCGAACAAGTGGCAGGAAGTCCTGGTCCGCCAGGCGTTCACCCCTTGCCTTCAATATCAATACGCCTCCGGCAAGAACACGGCCGACATCGCTTTGGCGCTCGACGCCTTGGATGCGTTGTTCGATCACCGAGCCGACACCTTTTGCGTAGTGACGAGCGACTCGGACTTTTCTTACCTTTGCCGCAAGCTCAGGGAGCGTGGAGCGACGGTCTTCATCGTGAGCGAGCCCAAGACCCAGGATGCCTTGCGCAACGCCTGCGACCAGTTCTTCGAATGGGACCGGACGGCCAAGGAGGTGGCCGCACCCGAAGTCCAGGGCAGTGAACTGCCTGTCCTGAAATCGGAAGCGACAAAAGAAGAAGCCCCTCGCTTAGAAACTAAGCCACTGCCGAAACGGCGTCCCCGGTTCTTGGTCGAAGCCGTGACCCTGCTAACCGGGGACACCTCCGAGGGCAAGGTCGGATTGGGAGCACTGGGCCAATACCTTAAACGAACCGACCCGTCCTTCTCACCCAACCTCTATGGGCACTCCGGCCTGCTCAACATGGTGAAAACCTATGACCTGCTGACGACGCAGCGGGAGGAGACCGGCGGTTGGTCGGTCAGTATCGCGCACAAGCCAGAGCCCACCGACCCGCCTTGACTGCTTCCCTTGCCTCGGCCCAAGTTGTTCGCCTGCGTCTGCACAAAAACGAGAAGCCAGGTCGCATTCGCAACACCTCCAGTCGTCAGACGACATAGCAGCCATTAATTTTTTTCCGTATTCAAATTTTGTGAAATACGGCTCGAAGCGAGCTCTTGCGGAAGTGGCGATTCTTGGTTGGATGAGGACTTCCCCACACATGTAGGAGTTTTCATGACCGCCCATCCCAAACACTCGAAATCGCTGGCCAACTGCTCGCAGGGCTGATGAGCCAAACCCTTTCGGACGAGCCCCTCACGCGCCAGCGAAATGTTTGCAATGCCTGGGCCTCCGCTGGCGAACTGATCGTCTACAGCCAGAAGAACGTCCCGGGCGGAAGCAACGCCGCTTCATCGTTGGACCATGCTCCTCCCTGGCCCTCGCCGGCTGTGCGCACACGCGAGGCTGTCATTGTTCGAGAGCTCCCATCGATAGACGAATGGCGCGCGGGCCGGAAGAACAAAGACGCACAGTTGGATCCTGTGCGTGCCAAAAAACGGCCGCCCCTTCACTGAGTCTACCGAGAGCATATAAACATTGAGCCCCGCAGTGCGGGGCTCTTTGGTTTCAGTGGAAGCGCGGCGGCCGGGGAACGTAGGCCGGCGCAGGAGGTGCGACGATGACAGGGCTTGGACGCGGCTCATCGGGTTCATTCGCCATGTCGAGTGCCAAGGGATAGCGCTGGAGCATGTCTCGGCTCCACACCTCCAGATGCGCCGCACTGGCCAACGCATCTTTTTCGCAGAGGGCTTGTTCCTGCGGGGTCACCCGAGCCTTTGCATCGGCCAGCTCTGCGGCTTGGGCTTCGAGGGTGCTCAACCGACGCCCGCGCCGCTGCTTCCAGTCCCCCTGCATCCACGATGGACCGGGCTCGGGATTGTTCGCAACGAAGTCGTTCCACGCGTTCTCGGCCATGTGGTGCAGCTTCTCGGCGCGACGCACGGCCAGCAGCCGGCGGGCGAATTTCGTGGTCGCTGCCTTGAAGCGCCGCAGCCGACGCAGCAACTCGTTGAGGTCTGGGCGCAGCTGGGCCTCTTCGGCGAAGGCGGCCAGTTCCCTAATCCACTGCAACAGGCGCTGGGTTGCTAGGAGCGTCTGAGCCAAGCGGGGATCTGCTTGAACAGCCACTCCCCATTCGTCGCTGGCGTCCTCCGCGAGCTCCGCGACCAAACGTGGCTCGCGCGACGGCTTGACCTCCTCCGCCTCCATCAGTCCCAGCCCACGGGCAATGGTCGCCATGCTGCGGGACACCTCGATGTGCCCTGCCCCGCGCCCGAGCGACAAGGACAGCCCATCAGAAGGTCGGCGAGCTTCGCGCTCGGCCTGGGCCTGGCTGTGACCGTCGGGCACCGGCATGACGCGCCCTTCTTGTTCGAACACGGCGATGAATTTTCGGAACGTCTCCTCGTTGGTTTCTTCGATTCGACGGTTTGTGTCCGAACGCTCCGACGGCTGGCCGCGCCGCTCCAGCGCGGTGCCGTTCTTGCCGACGTGCTTGGTCGGCTCACGGGAGAGCACTGCGGCCGCGGCCAAGTCGCCGCGCGCCAAGGCGTCGCTTGCCTGTGCTTCCAAACTGCGGTGGTCCACCCGAATCTCAAGCGCTGCCTTTTCGAGATGGGCGTTGATGGTGGAGGCGATAAGTTCGCGCACCCACTGCACCTCGACACGTCCCGAGGGACCGCCGTCCAGTTCCTTGGTTTTGTCCGTGAGACCGTCTGGTCCCATGCGACGGGTCGTCGCCAGGACATGGACGTGCCAGTTAAGCCCATCCTTGGAACCAGGGCTGTGGATACTCGCTTGGGCCGCGAACCCGTAGCGACCGACGAGCGCACGGGTGACTTCCACGGCCAGGTCGGACCGCTGGAGGTCATCGAGTTCGTGCGGCAACGCGAACTCGAACTCCCGGGCAACCGTCGAATCTTTGCGACGCTCAGCCGCCTCAGCCGCCGGCCAGAGTTCAGCGGGGACCAGGGCCCAATCGGGCGCGTCCTCGGGAGCGATGCAGCGCGTTTCGACCACGCCGTCGCGACGGCGGTAGTCGTGGCGCATGCCGGTGATGGCGTCCTCCAGCAGCAGGCCGGTACGGTAGGCGGCCGCAGCGATGGACGAATGTCCTTTGGCGCGACTAAACGTCTTGACGTTGGCGTGGTAGATGGCCATGAGGCGGCGACTCCGAAGCAGTGGGGTTGCTTGGTTTATGCCTCGGCTTTGGATTTTCGCAAGCGCCCTCGGCGCTTGGGGTTCAAGGGGCGGAGCCCTTTGCACATGTGTCACGCAGTGACACCTAGGTGCGCTCTTGCTTCTTTCTTCTAAGCCTTGTTTTTCGGCCTTTTCGATTCTCGGGGCGGACGAAATTCGAGACTAGCCCAACGCTTGACTCAAGCCTTTTTCCTGATTGACTCATTTCCACAAGGCAGGAGAAACGCATGACCGCAACGAATCACTACCGAGACCAAATCCAACGAGCCACGGAGCGCTTAGCTCAGCATCAAGCGCGCGAGCTTTTAGCGCAACAGCGCCAAGCGGTAAAGGCCAAGGAGATGCAACGCCGCGAAGAAGCCAAGCGACGCACACGGGTGGCAGAGCTCGTGTTCCTTGCAGGAGCAGAATCGCTGGAGGATGCCGAGTTGGTGGGTGCGCTTTTGGCTCACGTAGGAAATCGGAGCGACGCGGCAATCCGTAACCAAGCGCGCTCCCTCGGCGCGTTGCGAATAGAAATCTCGAAGGCTGAAGAAGGTCACAGCACGCATTGAGCCTGTTCGCCCGCCCTGCCCATCGCGCGCCGAAGGGTTGCAGCCGCACCGATGGTCGGTTACAACGTGTCTGCCAGTGGGGGCATCCCCCCGGTGTTGTGCCCGCATAGCCTCTAGGCTCCGGGTGCCCGAGGTTCTCCTCTAGGAGGCACGGGAATCTTCTTTGATTCCGGAGCCCTTCTATGAGCAACAAGCGCCTCAAATCTCTTCGCACCAATGCCTTCAATGCACAGTCTGGCCGCTGCTACTACTGCGACTGGCCGATGTGGCTATCCTCACCCAGCGAGCTGGGCTTACGCCCCCGCTCTGCACGTTCTTACCAGTGCACGGCTGAGCATCTGGTAGCACAACAAGACGGCGGCTTGGATATTCCTGAAAATGTCGTTGCTGCCTGCTGCTTCTGTAACCTGCGGCGCCACCAGCGCCCCACCCCGGCTCCCTCGCCGGAGGTTTACCGGGTGCAGGTTCAGCGTAGGGTCGCAAAGGGGAAGTGGCATTCTCCAGGTCTAAGGGTTGCAATAACCAAAGCGTCTCGGGTGATTACCATTGGGCAGCCAGCGCGATGACCCGCCTCCGCTGGCGTTTCCAGGGGGCTTGTAGGACAAAGAATGGCAAAGGAATGCGCCCCATCGTGGGTGGGCCAACGCGTAACCGGATCATCGGATTGGCGCTTGCGCTTGGAAGGCTTGGAACTCGCCTTGGCGTTGGAGGGCCGCACCCACCGGGTCAACGTCGAGGACGAGGCTACTTACCGCGTCAACGCCGGCACCTTCTGGGCCGACATCACGTTCTACCCGGGTCAGAATCGGGAAGTGAAGGCCGATGGGTTGCCCAACGCCCAAGGCGCTGCCTTGGTTCAGGCGTTGAGCGTTGCGTTGACAGAAAAGCGCCTGGGCGAAAACGTGGCCTTCCTCAAGGGCGAGCAACGCACGATCGACACGTGGCTGGACCACAAGGCAGAACAAGAACGGGCTTGTTCGGAGCAACGTCGCTGGTTCACCCACGAGCAGCAAGCCGACGCCCTAGCGGCCCGCGCTCAGGTTGATCCTGGCACCCTTCGGGCCCGTTTGAAGAAGCCGGGCGTGGCGGCCCGGCTGGGGACCGGCGGCCCAGGCAATCGAGCGCTCGTTAGCTGCGTGGGAAGCCGACCACCGCCCGGTCTGGGCCGCACTCAACGCAGCCCATGTGGAACGCGAGTTGGTAGCTAGCAAGGACTTGCCGGACCGGGTGGACAGCAAACCGCTCATCCCAGAACAGGCACGGGCCGTGGTGTGCTTCGACAACCGCGTGCAATTGCTTATGTGAGTAAAGTCCGTTGCCCGTGGCCTAGCTAGATAACAAAGGGGAGATCTTACCTCCATCAAGCAAAAAGATATTATTCGCGTATCTAATTGTCTCCTGCCTGTGAGCCACAATTATTATTGTCATATCTAATTCCGAGAGCAACGCCATTACCTCGGCTTCCTTTGCAATATCCAAATGACTAGTAGCCTCATCTAGCACCAGTATTTTAGGGTTTCTATAAAGTGCTCTAGCTAAACAGACGCGCTGGCGTTGCCCACTTGAGAGCAAAACTCCAGAATCACCTACTGCTGTTTCGTAGCGCATGGGGAAGTTCTGTATATCGGCATGAATGCCCGCCAAAACCGCACAAGAAGCAGCGAAATCCTCATCAGGATTGACACTAAAACCGGAGATATTTTCCATCAAGGTACCGGACATAAGGCTGTCATCTTGAGTGACGAAAGAAATCGCATCCCTCACAATTTTCTTCCCGACTTGTCGGTAGTCGTGCCCTCCGATCATGACGGAGCCAGTCTGTGGGGTCAGGACGCCTGCAAGAATTTTGATTAGAGTGGTCTTGCCGGCTCCAGACGGCCCTACAATTGCAACTCTTGACCCAAAAGGTATGTCAAGATTCGCAAACGTCAAAAGTGATTTATCACTCGCACCATATTTAAAACTAAGTTGACGAAAAGATATATTGTATTCATCCAACGACACGCCAGGCATCCCAAGGAAATTCTGCTCCTCCTCGGAAGTCGTGATATCCTTCAGTCGACTCACATAAACCCTCAACACCTTTAGTGATACGAAGAAATCAACAAGCTTAGATGACCGGCCAGAAAACTGATCGCAGTATGCGATAAAAGCTATGAGCATACCTGCTGAAAGCTCCCCCTTGATGATAAGGCTTGCACCCAAATAAACCGTTACAACTTTCACCAGTCCAATCAATATTGTACTGACAGCGCCGAAAACAATTTGAATAGACTGCATCTTCAAATAGTTACGCTGAGCCGAGGCAGTCAAATTAACCAACTTTCCCACGGCAAAGGGCTGGAGATTTGTGAACCTAACACTTGAATGGCTTTTAATGAATTCAATAAACGAAGTTTCTTTTTTCGCGTTTGATGAGATCAGATCCACGTTTGCAGATGCAATCGAATCCAACGAAAGAAATCTAACAACTAGATAGATTATAGATCCAGATATCGCCACCCATGCCATTGCAGCGCTGTAATGGAAAAGCATAAAAACAACACCAATGAGCATTATGGCGTCGAGAGCAGCCTCTATAGATGTAACCGAAAGCAGGGTTTGCAACTCCCTAAGGCCAGAAAAGCGCGAGAGAATATCACCAACGGATCTGTTATAAAAATATTGCTCAGGCAACCTAATGAGACGCCTAAAGACATTAGCAGTCCATCCAAGATTCAACTCAGCACCAAGCACGGATAAAGCCCAGTTTCTGAATGAAGAGACAATTGTTTGGTATGCAATAAGGCCAAGGTAAGCCAAGCAGGCAACGACCAATAGCCTCGTATCACCGGTAGTGAGCACACCATCTATTACTACCTGCATAAAAAGCGGGCTAAGGAGGACGGTAAGCTCTAGAATCAAAGCCAAAATCATCATCCACAGCAGCGCGCGCTTCAGTCCCGCGACATTCCCCAACGATTTTATAAACGAGTATGTGGACTCATCCTTCTCAGCCAGTTTCTTCACAAATTGCGAGCCAGGAAAGCACTCCAAGAGCGCACCAGTGAATATGGAAGAGAAATCATCAATCTTTAAGCGGAGTCGACCTCTAGCTGGATCTACAATTATAACCTTGGTATTTGTTACTTTCTCAATAACGACAAAATGATTTCCATGCACATGAGCGATCGCTGGAAGACGCACATTAGAAAGATCATCCAGCTCAACACTTAGAGGACGGGCCTGCATGTTATTCAGTGCGGCCATTTCAATCAAATCGCCAAGAGAAGAGCCACGAGACGAAGATAAAGACGTGAGCCTCAGCTGGGCAATCGTGGTTGCGTGGCCATGATAGTTCAGCAACATCACAACACATGCCAAGCCACATTCAGAGGCCTGCGCTTGCATTACAGGAACAACTGTTTTTGACCAACCAAACTCAAAGCGCTCACTACTAAGGAGATCGTCTGCCTTAGATTCCTTTTCTACTTTTCGAATATCCATGACGCGATCGTTCTTTCCTTTGTTTTAATTGAAGCCACGACGCTCATGCCCGGCCTAATGACTTTAATTTGGTCAATAGTCAACGGACTCGAAACAACAACATCCACGAGAAATTTAGGGCTAGGGGGTGGAGGGATACCGAATAAGCTTGAAACCTCAATAGGAGATAGAGAGGTTCTGGAAATCCTAATAATTTCTCCTTGCAGAAGCGGCTTTTTGGACTGTGCAAGGTCTGGCATGGTAATTATTATCTTTTCCCCAACTGCTGTGTGTGAGACGACAGAGCCTGACGCAAGGACCTGAAAATACGTCCTACCCTCAGAAGTTGATGCCGTCACAACTGGCTGCATCGGCGAAACACTTCCGCCCTGTCTGACCAAGATATTTTCCACCTTACCGCTAACCGTAGAACTTATTACGGCATATTCGCTTTTCTCATCCTCTTTCACATCTGGAAAAAAGAAAAAAGAGTTCGCACTACTGACGAACTGAGTTTGCTCAATTTTCTTCTCTAGCGCGACCCGCGCGATTGCTCTGCCTGGCCCCAAAGAATCTCCAGGCTTAACGTAAAGTTCCAAAACAGTCCCGGGGATTGGCAGAGGCGATGAGACTGTATGCTTAGATCCGTATTCCGCCACATATCCAGAAGCCTTCTCATATTGTGAATACTTTACTGAGAAAACCATAACAATTATAGCAAGGGTACCTATCATAAATACGGAAGCAGCAATGCCCACCGCTCTTCGAGACGAAACGACTATGGCCCCCAAAGACTCTGCTTTTTTTGATGCCTGAAACTCACTTCTGAATCTCATCTTAGAATATCCCTATCCTCAACATGCAAGGCAATTAACTTATCTATCGCTGATTGTGAGGACTTATACCAATTACCCTTTTCGATAAAATATGCATCCTCCTCAACAGCCTCCCTAGATAATGCAGGACTGAAAAAAATAGGAATTTTTTTGGAAACCCCTAACTTAATATAAAAAGATCTCTCGACCTCAACCGCTTCCAAAGATGACGAGCCGCGCTGTGCTCGCTTGAAGTGAGTCTGGAATTCGTCAAATTCTATTTCACCCAGGTCCACAGAACTTCTTAAAACTCTCTTTAAGGCGTTCAAGACACTACTTTTATAAGCTTCGTTAAAGACGTGGATTGCTAGCTGCATCTCATTCCGCAAGCCACCGTATCGCTCCAACATACCTGAAACCGACCGCAAAGTCCTCTTACAATACTCCACCTCACTTCCGAACGGCGGTTCTCCTGGTTCATGGCTCAAGCTCAACCAAGATTCGACGCTTCTTGTAGATCCGAAATCTATAAGTCGTCCCCCAACGTCGGTGATTGAGGAGAACCATCCTCCGTGATACCAATGATATACATGCGCATGTGCACATTGCGCCCCCAGACGCTCCGCCAGCGCCAGCAACGAAATTTTTCCATAAGGAAATGCAATAGGAATCCAAGCTTTAACACGAGCTATATCTTGAACGTGGAACGAGCGATTAAAGCTCTCTTTGGTGTGGCCATAAGCCAACGCCCTCTCCACGTGGCTAGGTCGAAGCACAAAAGGACGAATAATCAACGCTCGACTAATATTTTTTCCATCAGGCATACTAATGGTGTCGCCACAATTAATTATGCCCCAAACTGGAACAGTTTCAAATGGAAATTCGCGCGCCATAATTGATGAGTAGATTGCTTCCCTTACCGCCTCACTAAGACCTACAGCGCCGTTGGAATGGAACCAATTAGTGTAAGAACTAATTAACGGAGTTTTGCCAATCCCCTTGATCTGTACAGCATCAACTACGGCAGCACGACCACTGCCGCCGAAATAAGTTACTCCTGAAGATCCGTAATAGTCCGCGTAAACTTCGGCGCTTGCAGTTTTAAAATTTACATCCGTTAGACGCAGTGCATATCGCCTTAAGATCTTCTCTCTACATTCGTCTAGGGTTTTAACTCCCAATGAGCTGGCTATATCGTCAAGACAAGACTCGTTAAGCCAATAGAGGCTAGCGCCTTCGATTTTTTCAGCTTTCATGTTGACGAAAAGGCGCTCATTACGAAGATGAGGAATAACAGACCTCATATTGCCATTACCGTTCGCCATTGAGAAGCTTTAATCTGATTCTAACCACAGTGTGCGCCTTTCGATTTTTGTAGTTTATTACACCGACGCTGGCACCCACCTCTTCTTTTATAAATTTTTTAACTGTAGAAAATGAATTTCCAGTCGCCACCAAATCGGTGATCCAGAATTCATCACCCTCGAGTCGCTGGTGATGCGTCAGAGGGGCCCCGAGGTCTTCAACAAATAGCTTTGATTCAGATCTATCAAGGTAAGCCCAAGAAAAATATGCAACTGCGATCCCCGTTTGATCGTAGAAAATCACTACTTGGTTGAGTTCTATAGCAGGAATTATCCAAGCCCTTAGATTTAGTAGGGACATTCCGCAGTAAACGTTAACCCTTGAGCATATGTCAAACACCGCCCCAAGCTTCGCGCTGAAGGCATCGTAATCAGGGCTAGACTGCAGGCTCATCCACTTCCTTCAATGCGAATTTTTTGAGCAAGGGGGAACAGAAAATAGGCGAAAGCACCAAAGCACTCAATAGCCAGTTCTCAGCTGAAGCAACGTAGGCCGCCAAGACAAACCAATAAACAAAACACGTTAAAAAACTGACCTCTGCTGATGAGCCTCTGTTTGCCGAATTCTCCATAGACTCCCAATCCAAGTGCCTCCTGTCCGATAAAAAACAGAAGATTGCTTTCAAAAGCGAAATTATAACCTGACCAAACCGAAGCGGCGATGCAAGCAATCTATAGAGGACAGCGTATGTCATTACGTAAGCAGCCCTCGCAATATACTTATTTTTTGAGAAACAATTTTTAGAAAAAATTATTTCAAAACTATACAGAATTAAACGAAAGAATTCGTGGTGGAACCAAATCAAGACCAGAAAAAAAACGTGCAGGATACTTCCGCCCGCCTTCGATACGATTAGAAGATATGGGAATAAAGTTGCTAAGCACACCCAAGCCAGACACTGTCTGAATATCATTGAACGTGCCACCACACCAACTTTTCCGGGTCCATTGAAACGGCCAACAAATCGAAATAAAAAATTTTGAAAATCACCCCGAGCCCAACGTTCATCTCTAACTAGCTGCGCAAAAGGATCTTTAGGAAAAGAATCGAAGATGGCGTGTGTCCCGATAAAACACGGTCGGAATACATCGGCCTCGATAGTATCGTGGCTCAGTGATCTCGATGCGTCTATTGAGTCAAAGAGCTCCTCATACAACGCAGGGTCGAACATTCCTTTGCCAAAATATCCAGCCCGTCCATACATGTTGAAAGCGTGACTCATTGCTTCCGGCGCGCCATCTGCGTTGGCTATCCCTTGAACGACTGACTCTGGCAGTTTCCACCCTTTCATAGAGAATGACTTGATGAAAAGTTGTGGAGTTGCAAGCCCATATCCCGATGTAACTCTGCCAGCCGTTATTTCGACAACATTGGATGGATGATCAAGAGCTCCAGCAAGAACGTGTAGGCAATCGCGCGACAGTACTGAATCCTGATCAAGGACCATGACGAACTTAGCAGAACTCACTAACCTACGAAAATCTTTGCCGACCGCATGGAAATCGCAAGTTTTTTTTGCGATAAACCTACTCAAACTCCGCAGCTTTCCAAGCTTTCTGTCCTCACCCATCCATATGTTTTCGCTAGGAGAATATTTCCTTAACCGATGTGCAAAGGTGACACACCTTTTATACGCGGGACCTAAATCGTTATTGATCTTTAAGATTGCGTCGGAAAGTTTAATGCAGAACTCATCGTCCTCATGCTGCTGAGCCATCTCCCCTAAATCTTTTAGATCACTGAGCACAACGAACTTTACTCTATTATCATTCGCAATAACGACATTTATGCTTATTGTCGATAATCGCTCATAAATATCGTCGTCTTTTCCAAATATTATCGGCACCGCCACGACAACATCGAACGGAAACCCGTCATGTCTGTAGTCTAGAAATGCAGTAACTCTTTTGGTCTTACCCCTAGATAAGGCAAGTTCGGATGACGAAATCGCTCTGTCGAGAATCATAGGAAGCAAGAGAAATAGCAAGCCAGATGAAAACTTGGCATGCATTAAGAAAATCGCAACTAGCATCATTTTAAAGACACAATATATAAGCGAGATGCCGGCGAGCTTGCAGAAAATGGATCCTTCCTCTTGCCTTGAATTTGCGCCCCCAAAGCCCAATGCGCTCCAGCTTCCACCCCCTGTATTGCTTTCTTCAAGATAACGCGCTCTAGAGCAACCCGCCTCTTTCGCTTGCTCTGTAATAAAATGATGCACGTAAGACTTCGATTCAAACGAAGTCACCGCATAGGATTCTCCATAAAGCGAAGAAAGTAGCTGCTCTATGCTCGAATTAGTGATGACGGCCTTAAGGCCATCATCACCTGACAGCGCTGCGATCTCCCGGGCTCGATGAGAGATTCTCGCAGCTTCCGGACTTTCCGCCACAAATATTTTAATTACGTGGATCGCACAAATGATGGCGGGAAGATACTTCTCACCATGAAATGATATTTGCGATTCAAGCAGCGTCGTTGTATTTTTTATTTTTTGCTCAACTCCATATCTGTCAAAATCAACTTCCAGCGTGCACCAGATCAGATCGATTTCCTCAGCTACCCCATCTATAAATCTGCTAGCTGGCAAATTTAGCTTAAAGGGCAATGCAACGATTACTGGCAATATCGCCTGCAGAGCATCACGCGAATTCTGCTCAATTGTGTTACTGGATAGAACAAAGCGGATATACTTCTCAGCATCCTTGAGGAGACGCAGTCTTTTTTTAAATTTTGCAATTAGCATAAATATAGGAAAAAAGCGATGGCGCAATTGCGCCATCGCTTTTTTTATAGTTAGCAATTCCCTCGAATGCCAGCCCTAAATCTTTCAAGCGCGCTAATTGCGAAAGACTCGGCATCCGCCTCTATATTACCACGCCCGACAGAAGCCATCCATTCTGGATGAGCAAACTGGAACGCGTGCTGAGTTTCGTGGGCCGTAACCATCAAAGTATTTTCCTCAGCAGTTAAGGGGCCAAGAGACTTCCCTTGCGACACCAGGTTATTACCCTCATCATAGTAAGAATGTGAATAAGTATTACCAGTTGTAGCTACAACTGCATCTGCGTAAAGCTTAAGCGATCCTCCTGTATAGGCGCCTGTGGACTGCACCCAAGTGTTCGGATTAGCGAATGTCTGCCCCCTCAACATAACCGTGCCAGGCGGCTGATAGCTACCGCTAGTATAATAATAAGTCTGAGAATTAGGGTAGTTATAAGCGTGGGAATTGTACATATCAATTGAGTAGCCGGGCACGTCATTAGGTCCATGCCCTGGAGTAGCGGCGGCCTGAGTCTGACACCGCACTTTCGTTAGATTTGGCAGTTGCGACGCGGGTAAAGCGACATTTGATGGCCCTGTCCAGGAACCACCCGTAGCACCGCCGCCGCTTTCCGAATACGTACCAGTATATGAATATCCGAAATAACTGCCGATCGACTGATAGGTTGGCGCCGTAACATTCACTGTCGGCAATGTCTGTGCGTGCGTGCCGTCACCACCAAATATTGCATCAAGCTCATCACTGTTTAAGATTCGCATCAAAGTTCCTTTTCGTATTGGTCACACTTATTTACCGCAGCGGACGGTGGTATCATCCTCCGTCAATCTGGAGTTGCCAAAAAAAGCCTTAAAATCTTGCTCTGCCTTATCCTCAGACCGTTTAATTGTTTCCGCAGATAAGTTTTTAGCAAATCTTGAGGCGTCGTATCCAAACGATGAGGCTAGATCCTCATTGTTCGAACCCAGTTGCCCTAGCCGCGAAAAGTAATAGCCCGTAGCATCATCTCCCGGCAAGACAGCAGCTAGACCAGTCCTTTCCCGGAAAGCCAATACATTCGCAGCTACGACTTTCCAGTTCCCGTTTTTCACTCCCCGCTGAACTAGTTCGTTTGCGTTGTCTTTGAACGAATTCTGGAGATCGAAAAATTGTTTCGAGTTTTTATCCGGTAACGGCCAAGGGCTAAAAATCAAACACGCGGTGGCGTCGTCTTCACCTGAGATTGCCGCGTTCAACGCGGCTCCATAAACTTGCTGGCTTGCCAACTCTCTATCAACCACTTCGTCCCACTTGGAACATTCTTTTTTAGCAGATACCATCATGTCAAGATCACGCTCCAGGTAAGAGCGCTTGAGATCTGACATACTTTCCAACTTGACTTTATCATTAAATATGGAGGACGGATCTTTTTGCATGCTATTGAAGAAATTCTCAAAAGATTTCCTGGCATAGCATTTACTGATGTGATCATAGGACTTCTGTGGCGAAACAGAATAATCTTGACCTACACCTCTAGTATCGTATTTAAACAGCCTTCCCTCCGGAACTTCTTTTAACTTGGTGGAGCGTCCACTGGCCGAAGGATTTTCACCATTTTGCGCTGAATCATTCGATTCGTCGATTCCTAACGACGCATTTCCGCTGGCCGAATACTGCATAGCAGCAAAGCCCAAAAGAAGAGCGAATCCTGAAATTGCCATAATTCCGCCTTTTTTCATTACACACCATCCGTGTATTGCTTTGCCGCTGCTTTTATAGTGTTTTTTCATTCTCCAGTCGATCCCCCTCATCTCAGAGCAAGCATCAACGACGAACGAGCGATGCACGTGGATTCGGCAAGCCGTTGATTATGCAGCTTTTAGACGTTTTCTTTAAGCGAAACCAATGTGAGGCACACATCTATTTTGCTGCATCGCAACACGGCAATTGCATCAGATCATTACGCTCCTTCCTCCGACCCAGAGCAGTTAGGCCTAGACAATTCGGCGACACTTGGGCTCAAGAAAGCCCGTTTCCATCGAGAGGTCAAAGTTCGCCGGGGGGTCTGGGTGTTCCTCCACACTAACCCGTTCAAGCCCGGGGGGGCGCAATACCACCCCAGCAAAGCCTTCAACTCCGTGGCGCCACCGTGGACAGCGGGAGGTGCTCATGGTGGTCCAAGCCTTGGCTAAGACGATGTGGAGACCGGGCTACCGTTACAAAAAGGCCGGCATCGGGCTGCTGGACCTGACCGCGGGCAACGTGCACCAGGGAGAGCTCTTCTCGGGGGGTGATTCACGGAGTAAAGCGCTCATGGAGGTCATGGACCGATGGCTTCGACCAATGCACCTGACGTTAGTGCCCTATTGGATGTCAGAAAGTTCCGAGCCAGGCAGATCGCTGCTTTGAATATAAATAAGCCTAACAATAACAGGCTAACATTTAACTTAAATTCATCTTTAAAATCGAATATCAAACTCATCTAGTTAGCTTATTTGCTGCAAACAGTACGCAATTGACTGCGATAAATCGATCCGGATTCCCTTGCAGCCCTTGGTTTATAAGGATTCCTGCCAGTAACGGATTAGCGAAGCCAGGAAGCACCCCAGAGGGGAAACCCCAACACCTAAGGACTGCGCCGCCGACGCAAAATTTTGTATCGACCCCATTGACGAATTTTCGTCCTGTCATATCCCTACTTCCATCTAATCGATGGAAGTGACCCATGACCGCTCTGCCCTCCGCCGCACTCAACGATTACATCGCCTCGCCGTTCGGCCTTCTGCATTTGGAGGGCATCCACATCGGACGGTTCCGCATTGACCGCGCCGTCATCCGAGGTCGAGAAGCCGCCATCAACCTGCAAGAATGCATCCTTGCGGCGCTCGACGAAACCGTACGAAAGAGCGGCCTTAAAAACAGCACGCGCTACCCCGCGCAGTTGCCCATGAGGACGCCGGCGCGCCCCTTGGCAAAAGAGATCGAAGACCATCTTGAAGACATGCGTCGCCGCCAACTCGACCCGAAGACTGTCCTGGCCACCGAGCGCACGTTGAAGTTGCTGCTGCTCACCTGCGGCAATATCTCCGCGTCCCGAGTGGACTACCACCACATTCAAGAACTGTGGAAACTGCTCCGCTGGACACCCAAAAACTTGCTCTCGGATCCCTTGCTCGAGAAGCTCAGTTTTGACGAGGCTATCGCCTTGGGGAAAAAGCAAGATGTGCCGCCATTGGCCCCGGCGACCGAGGAACGTCACCGCCGCTTCTTGGTCGCCTTCTTCAACCACTTGGTCAATGGACAAGCCATCGTCTCTTCGCCCATGAAGGCCTTCCGGAAGATCAAGGAAGACGCCACCATCGACCCAGAGAAGGCCATCCGGCTTTTCGAAGATGAAGATCTTCAAGCCATCTTCGACCCAGCCAACTTCCTGCCATGGGCCAACAAGAAGCCGCAGTATTGGTGGGCACCGATGATCGGTCTCTACACCGGTGCTCGCGTCAATGAGGTCTGCCAGTTGAAGTTGACCGACATCATCCAGGAGCGCGGCATCTGGTGTATTGCCTTTCAGAAGACGGTGGACAAGGACTTGGCCGCAGACCCCAAACGCCGGCGGCGCAGCCGGCAAAGCATGAAGGGCACGGGCTGCATGCGTATCGTCCCGATCGCGAAGCCACTTTTGGAGGCGGGCTTCCTGGAGTTCCTGGAGGACATGAAAGCCACCGGCCACCCCCGACTGTTCCCGCTGCTCTCTGCGGGCGTGAACCGCACGACAGGGGAAACCAACGCGCGTTACAGCCAGCAGTTCGTCGTGGACTTTGGTCGCTACCTGAAGAGCCTTGGCTTTGAAAAAGGAATCGGGTTCCACGCCTTCCGCCATACGCTGGCAACCGAGCTCGATGTCAACGACGTTCCAGAGAAGGAGATTGCCCTGGTCACCGGCCACAGCACTGACCCACGCGACCGGGTTCAAGTGCTGCGTAGGCACTACCTCCACAAAAAGCCGCAGGTGACGCGAAGCAAGCAAATCAGCGCCTTGGAGCTCTATCAGCCCAACGTGGAGCTGCCGCGCTACCAGCGGGGGCAGTTCGACAAGTGCTTGGCCGATACGAGCAAATTTCATCCCTAGCCCAAGAACTAAGAAAAATAAGGGCTGCGGTCATTCAGCATTAGACTATTGAGCAAGTTTTCCACATAATTAAAATAAACCTCATGCAGCTTCAACTCCGAGGCGCCCATCCCGAGGAAATATAGAAATGAATAGACAGTCACGACTTATTGCCCCCTGGATCTATGTCCTTGCAGTCGTGGCTGCCTTCGGTTGCATAGCAATTCTCGCATGGGCAGGGGAAATCCAATCAAAAGACCTCGCCCTAGCGCTCCTTGCGCTTCTAAGCACGTTTTTCGGCGCGCAGTTTGCCTTCCGACTAGGTGAACGTCGCGACTCAGAAAAGGAGGTTCAGCGACGAGTTTCGGCAATTAATCGATCGCTACTGGTTTTAGGCGCTCAACACAACGAAATAAGAACCATGAAAAAAGAACTAGACAGGTTCAAAAAAGACGTGGACTGCGCCCTCGGAATGAACGCCTTTGTTCCTCCGGATACCATAGGGCTTTCTCAAAAAATTGATGATTTGGATTTCTGATCGATTCATCAGATCCGAACCTCATCTTTAAAATTCACGTTGAGCAACTACGATTCGACCAAACGCTTGTCGCTACTCGTTTGAGAGCAAAGCACTGCTTAGATGAGTTACAGCCTGCATTTGCAGCCTCCACCCTGGCAAGAGGGGCCGCTTACAGTTACAAAGATCTGGAAGCAAATCTGGGTGAGCAAGTCCTGGAATCAGCGGCAAATCTCGTTAGAACTATGCGGTATCACGTCTATCAAAGCGATGAGTCAATCCCCGTCTTGCAGAAAGAGATCAGAGAAATTGGGCGACGGTTATTCCCTAAAGCTAAAATTATCAAATTTGACCTAGTGGATGTGGACCCACAATTTGATCCAAGAAAATCCCTATGAGGGAAGGCTAGATTTGCAAGAAGTTGCAACCCTCCGGCTCGCAGCGCACGGCCAGCACCACCGCGGCCTAGGCATTCACGCCGACCTTGGACATACCTCTCAGCCCCAATCGGCAAATGCCAGAATGCTCTCCATTCGCGTGACAGCTGTTTCCTTGCCTAGCGCTTTTTTCCAAAAGACCTCTCTTTCTGCCTGTTCACCGGAACCGTCCCATTCCACCACGCGGATGCGTTCCGGTGACCGTCGCTCCAAAAGCTCATTGAGATGGGTATCGAGTCCGGAATAGCCAAACAATATGACCTCGTTGGACTCCGCCAAGGCCGACTCCAGGCGCTGCCAATAGCTCTGCAAAAGCGCTGATGCGGCGATGACCGTGGGCTTGTGTTTGACATGAGTCAGCACGATGTGGGAGCCAACTACATCATCGTCTCCACCCAGCTCTCCCTGCTGCAACTTTCGGACGATGTCGTCCTGGTCGACGAACAATGGGGAACCATGTAGATGAAGGTAGTAGCCGAAAGTTCGCCCCCATTTCCGCTCCAGGTTCTCCGGCGAGAAGCCACGTCCCAGCATACCGTCAACCAACGCGCCGTCGTATCCGCTGAGCACATGCGCCTCAATCATTCGCTGATACAGCAGGTTGTCGTAGTTAAGAGTCGCGACGTGCGAGTGGGTCTCAAGAAGAAAGGCGGCCAGCGGCTTAGCGAACTCTAGCGGAAGGAGTACATCCCGCCGGTGGAACTGGAGTGCCGTCTGATAAAGAAACTTGCGCACCGCGGCAGGAAATCTTTGCCCATGGTCGCTGAGCCAATGTGCACCGCCTTGACTCATCCGATCCAAGAAGTCACATGACGAGACCACCAGTTGAAGCGCGTCTAGGTCGCCCTCTCCGTGAGGTCGCTCTGTATCGCCATCATCCATTAGGCAGCAGCGAACCAAGGCCCGCGTCTCTGGATCAAAGATCCCATCGCCTTCCCATGCCCGTCCGATCGCCTCGTCGAGCGAGAACAGGGTTGGGTCAAGAGCCATTCCTAGCCCGTTTCCAAATATAAGCGTCTTCCTCACATCCTTGTCCTCACGAATCAGCAGGCACTGTCCCTATCGGCGTGCATATCGGATTCTTAAATAGACGTAGCATCCCGCGTGGCCCGCTTTTGAGGTCGTGAGCGGAGCGGCTGGGGTAGCTATCCATCTCTGAAGAGCCAAGTAGGATTCATGGGACCCGCCCCCGCGCTTGGGACGTAGTTTTAACCCGGGGGCCTGACCAGAAACACTTGGGATGGATCCACTCCGGGCCCAGCGAAGAGTTCGGGCGTATGCGCCTCAGGAATCCCTTCCAGCATTAGGGCAGCCCTAGCCTGCTCAAACGCCCCCGCTACCGATAGCCCAAACCCTACCGCCGAATAAAACTGGGCGGCGAAAACGCGAGCGGCCTGATCGCCGATGGACGTATTCATCCCAATCGCGCAGGGCACATGCTCCACGATCGCGGCGGCTTGACCATGGGAAAAGCAAGTGTTGAAGAAGACAAGCTGGATATCGCCAGACCCCGCCATCATCGTTTGCACGATGGCTTCCTTACTGGCCAGCTTGGACCGGCCAACGCTGTCTTGGAACAAGATGTCATCTTCTTCCGACCCATGACCGCTGAAGTGCACAACGCCCGGCCTGCATTCGTTGATGGCCTGAAGCACATCCAACGGCTGGACCGCCCACCTAGACTCCAATTTCACCACATCACGGTGTTCGGACTTCCGCACCATTTCGTGGATGGACCTGGCCTCCTCGTCAAGCCGAAGCTGCTGTTGGTCAATGGGATTGGAGGCCAGGAACAGCACTGTTAAGAGCTCTGGCAACTCCTGTAACCGCTGCAAAGTAGCCTCAGTGCTTCTGTGTAGATGGTCGTGGTGCGTAAGACGGCCTTGGACCCTGGAGAGCTCTTGCGCGCTCGCTACCATTGCCCGCTTACGCTCAGCATCTCTCTTCTTTTCCTCCTGGACTTGCTTTTTTTGCTCCTGAGCTTGCGCTGCGGAAAGTTGCCGGTTGGCATTTCCTAATCGCTCATACTCCCGGGCTATCTTAGTCTCAAGATCAGCTATCTTCTTTTGAATTGCGACGGCACTGCCTTCATAGCGCTGGGCCTCGCGCAGCTTCGACTGCTGTGTGGAAACAGACCTTGTCCGACTTGCGGCCGCCGTCGCATCGAACGCTTTCTTCTTCTCCCCAACGGCCTTGGTCTCTTCTCGAGATTTTTCGGTCTGGAGCCGAGCTATTTCCTTTTGATGTCTTTCGACATCCCTACGGCGCTGGTCGACTGACATTGAATTTCCTCGATGCAGGTTAGCGGCAAGCCGCACGCCGGCACCAAGGCGGGCAGCCAAGGCACTGGCTCGATTTATGAACCCCTCAGCGGTGCAGGAAAGCTGCCCGGGCTCTTCAAAGGCGACAACCACCAGCAAGCCCAGCTCGGGAAGCTGGACTGGCCCCGCGTGGCGCTGACCTTCACCAAATGGGGCGCCTCCCTGCCCTGTTGGACCGCAGAGGCCCGCATCTGGACCAGTCCGACAGCTTCGACAACCGAGACCTTCCGCACCTGCTTCGATGCCTCGGTAACTGAAACGGACGACTTGGGTGAGACGGCTGAGCTCAACACTTCTGCTCTCTGGAAAGGCCGGGACTCGCTCAGCGGCATCCGCGTGCCGCCCAGCAAGCCCAACACGGGCATCCAGCGCTCCACCGGCCCCAACCCGCCTAGCCAACCGTTTGTGGTCAACGTGAGCCGCCCTGGCGTC
Source organism: Xanthomonas sp. CPBF 426 (assembly GCF_903989465.1). Classification (NCBI taxonomy): domain Bacteria; kingdom Pseudomonadati; phylum Pseudomonadota; class Gammaproteobacteria; order Lysobacterales; family Lysobacteraceae; genus Xanthomonas; species Xanthomonas sp. CPBF 426. The sequence continues at coordinate 1,960,968 of NZ_LR861805.1, read as the reverse complement.
GCTGACCGGGCTGTGGACGTGTCGCTGCGCGTCGCCTGGGTCAGCGGCTTCATCCAGACCGCTGATCTGCATCCTGGCCCCTCCGGGCTACTGACGCCCTTCAAGGATTCCAGGCTCTGGATCGCCGGCTTCAATCCGGGCGGCAACCGCGACAAGTAAGGCCCCGCTTTGCCAACCTACTTACGACTTAGCAAAGGAACGATATGAAAAACGCACGGATCGCCTTGGTCGTCCTGACCATGGCCCTGGGCCTGACCGCCTGCGGCGGCAAGCCCTCATCTGACAACGCCAAGGAAGCCTTTGTCCGGCTGCTACAAGACAGCGGCGCCGGCCAAGTCACCGACGTTCAGAATTTCGAGCTCACCGGCTGTGTTGAGGCGGAGGGCGTCGAAGGCTATCGCTGCGACACAAGGGGCTACGTGGCGATCGACATCGGAGGCCGCCAAGTGCCCATCCCAGTGAGCAAGAACCTGCGCTACGCCAAGAGCGACGGCACCTGGAGGGCCTACGCCAAATGAAGACCCAACCCGATTCGATGGTGGGAACGTCCGCCGGCGCTGTGGGCGGCTTCCTCGAAGACGGCGCCATGCGCGCTGCCCCTAAAAAGGTGACCACCCCGCACAACCGATTCTTCTGGTGGTTCTCGCTCAGCCTGCTCTTCCTAGGCCCACTCGGCTTCATCGTTGGGCCGCTCATGGCTCGGCGAGGTTTGCGAAAAGCAGAGCGCCTCTACGCTTTTGAGGCCCACATGGCCCGCCAGCGCGATCGTGGCTTCAGCTGGTGGCAGTGGTGGGTGATGACGCCGCTGACCGTGATGGGGGCTTTCTGGATCAGCTCGGTGCTCAGCGGACTCCCCATGGTGCTGCTGGTGTTGTGGCTTCAGCTGACCCGCTGATCCCAATGGGGCATCTGCATCAAGAAAGCGCGGCACTCCGGGCTTTCTTTTTGCTCCATGGATTGCCGGTATTGCGTCGCTGTTGAGGCCGCCGCTCATCAAGAAGCCATCCCCAACTAGCCGGACAATCCTCTTTTCGCTCCAGCGTTGGCCCCATGCCACATTCGTGCGAGGATGCGATCCACGCTCTGTCGCTCAGACTGGCAGGACGTAATTAATAGCCAAGGAATGGGGGGCCGATGACGGGGTCGACTGCAGGGACGAACACTGCCTTTGGCGCTGGCGACTCAGCGCTGGGATACCTCTATCAGATCCGCATGGCGCTTCTGACCGCCCTGCGCCGCATCAACCCCGCAGACGACGACGATTTCTCGATCTTCTTGGAGACGCTGGACGACGTCGTCTTTGAAAAGACCGGGACACCTCTTGAGCTTTTTCAGCTCAAGCACCACTCCAACGCGCAAGCGAATCTTACCGATGCCTCTCCGGACATCTGGAAGTCGCTGCGCGTATGGATCGAAGGGAAGAAGTCTGGGACCGTCACGCCACTTGACCGCTTGGTGCTCATCACTACACAAATGGTTGGCAAGGGTTCGATTGCCAGCAAGCTTCTAGCAATGAATCGCGATGAGGATGCTGCGCTCACGGCCCTGCGAAACGTTGCACAAACATCGGTAAACGCTGAAAACGCCGCCGCTTACACCGCTTTCAAAGCATTGAGTTCAGAAGGACAAAAGGCTCTTGTTGCCTCCGTCGTCATTGCGCCCAATCAACCCAACATTGAACAGGTGGGTGAGGACATTCGACACGAGGTCCGCTTCACTGTTCGACGGGATCATGTGGAGTCTTTCGTCAGTCGCCTGGAGGGATGGTGGTTCACTCAGTGCTTGAGGCACTTGGTTGGGAAATCCAAAGAGCCGTTGCGCTGCTTTGCCCTGCAAGCGCAGATGGACGACCTTCGTCACCAACTGGTCAGCGCTCTACCCGTCGATGACGACATATTTGAGCATGAGGTAGAGATTTCCAGCTACGAGAGCGAGTTGTTTGTGCACCAAGCAAGGTTGACAGGAGCTCACCACTCGCGTGTTCTTGCTGCGGTCAGAGACTACTATCGGGCCTTTGAGCAGCGGTCTCGCTGGGTGCGGGAGCACTTGATACTGGTGGGTGACTTAGAAAAATACGAGCGCACGCTCCACGAAGAGTGGGAAATTTCGTTTGCCCAGGCACTGGACGATCTTGGCCCTGGGGCCGCAGAGGAAGAGCAGCAAAAAATGGCACGCGCGGTTTTCAAATGGGTGGAATCCGCGTGCCTTCCTATCCGGAAGAACGTCGACCACCCCAGCATCTGTCGCGGATCCTTGCATATGATGGCCAATGAGTTGCGCATTGGCTGGCACCCAGAATTTGAGGCCAGACTCCGACACCTCCTCGAAATTCCAGGAGTCGCGGCATGACCGTCCACCGTGAGCGGAGGCTCATTGAGCCTCTATGGCGTCGTCAGCCGCAGGAACAAGTCCGCCTACTCAACCCTGCGTTCTTGGGAGCCTTGATCTACAGTGCCTCAAAAGGATACGAAGAAGAAAGCGACGGCAGCGGTCTCCCGTATGCATTGGCATTTGTTGCTTTGCCGGCGGTCTTGCAAAAAGTGACGCGTGAAGCCCTTCCCAGAGCCATCAGCACTAGCTTGGCAGCTTGGCTGAGCGTCCATCCATCCGCCTTGGTTGGATTTGCCGATCGGGCTAAGGCCATCGCTCCACTTATCCGGCAGTCAATTGCGGTCGCAGCGTCGAGCGGAATGATTTCTATGGATAGGAATAGGCTTGTTCCAGAATTAAATGTGCGCAAGATCAACAAGTATTATCGCGACCTCGCCACACCTGAAGTGGCCGACTGCATAAAGAAAGCCCACTTCACTGGTCGCTGGTTCGCGGCCGCCGGCGATTACACCACCGTTATGGCCCTGTGGGGCGTGCGACCATGAGCATCCAGATCCTCGACATCGTTATCTACCATGCAGGCCGGGAACATCGGACTATTTCGCTGAAGCCGGGTCGGGTGAATATTATCACCGGCGAGTCTGGCACGGGAAAGTCGTCGTTGATTGCTATCGTTGACTATTGTTTGGGCAGCGGAACCTGCGAAATACCCCACGGCATCATGGCCAAGACCATCCACTGGTATGGTCTTCGGCTGACCGATGGCACAGAAGAACACTTCGTGGCACGCCGCGCGCCTGACAAGGGAAAAACGACCACCGGGGACGCCTTCTACATTACGGGCAGCGCGCTCGCAGTTCCTAGTTATGACGATCTGTCGGTTACAACGAACATCGACGCCGTCATCGCGCGCATTGAACTGGCAACAGGAATAGGAGCTCATCGCCATGTGCCGCCAGACGGTCAGACTAGAGCACCGCTATCGGCCAGCATCCGGCACGCTTTAGCCTATGTTTTCCAGAAGCAAACGGAGATTTCCCAGCCTGGATTTCTCTTCCACGGACAAGGAGATCACTTCGTCGCTCAGGGGATCAAGGATACGTTTTCCTACTTTATTGGCGCGATGGACCACGACCACGTTGAGCTATCGGCCAAACTTCGCTCGCTGCGCCGTGAGCTTCGACTAAAGGAGTCCGAACTTTCCCGATCGCTTTCACTGACCAGCGAGGCTCGAATAGAAGGTTTGGTGGCTGAAGCCAAGTCGGCCGGGCTTATTGACGCGAACTCTTCAGGGGGAAGCTATCAGGACATGCTGGAATCCTTGCGCGTCGCCTCGACTGCGCCGTTTGAAGACCAGCTCGCACGCGCGGAAACCGAGGTTGACCAACTGGCCTTAAGTCAGCTCACTGCATCGAGATCCGAGCTGCGTGTCCGCCTTCATCTGGTTAACGATGAGTTGCAGTCAATGTCAGGCCTGCGCACGGACGGCAGTAATTTCGCCAAAGAATCTGCGGAACAGGTATCTCGACTGGAGAGCATCGGTCTCATTGATGAGGACAAGCACACCTGTCCGCTTTGCAGCCATGCCCTGACGGAGACAGTCCCATCTGCCAAGGACCTGCGAGCAGAACTCGTGTCAGTTATGACGCAGCTCCAGAACGTCCGTCGACACACTCCGGGCTTGGACACGTTGATTGGGGAGAAGACAAAGGAACTCGATGGCATCAAGGAATCATTGAAGAACAACTGGGCTGCGCTCGAAGCCGTGCGCGCCTCCGACTCCCGCCTTCAGTCGATGCGGGAGGTCACCTCTCGTCGTGCCCACGTATTGGGCAGGATCAGCCTCACCTTGGAATCGCTCCCAACCGCTAAAGACAACGAACAGCTCCAGCAGGCCATCGAGACCCTCTCCGGGCAGATAAGTGAACTGGAGCTGCAACTCAGCGACGAAAGCGTTCGCGAGCGCACCGCCTCGGCCATGAGCAGGGTGTCAACGCTGATGACTCGCTGGGCGACGTTCTTGGAACTGGAGCACGCCGGTATCCCCTTTCGGCTTGACCCGAAAAAGCTCATCGTCGTCGCTGACGCGGAAGACGGTGCCGTGCCCATGAGCCGAATGGGCAGCGGTGAGACTTGGCTCGGCTGCCACCTAATTGCCTTCCTTGCCTTACACGAATTCTTCGTTCGGGGGGAACGGCCTGTGCCGCGGTTCCTAATTCTGGACCAGCCTTCACAGGTCTACTTCCCGGCGGAAAAAGGTCGTGATGTCAACCAAGTGGGCGAGGAAGATGAGGATCGTCTGGCCGTGATTCGCATCTTCAGGCTGATTTCTAACGTAGTCCAAGACCTGTCTCCGCGCATGCAGGTCATCATCACGGAACACGCAGACATTCAGGAGCCGTGGTATCAGGATCTAGTCGTGGAGCGCTGGCGAAACGGGAAGGCGCTAGTGCCAATGGACTGGGCTGATGATTCCGTAACTGCTCCTCCCGAGTCCGAAGTCTAGGCGCGCTGCAACTGGGCACGCTGTTCGCCAGAAGGAGCACCCTCTCTCCCGCACCCCTCCCTGCTGTAGCCAGTCCGCATACCCATGAAGCCTCTGCAACGGTTCTTCTGGTGGTATTCGGGCACCTTGCTCTTCCTGGGACCTTTCGGGTTCATTGTCGGGCCGCTCATGGCCCGGCGAGGAACACGGAAGGTAGAACGCCTTCAGGCGGTCGCAGCGTGGGAAGCTCGACAACGAGACCACGGCTTCACCTGGTGGCAGTGGTGGAACATTACCCCGCTGACCCTGCTGGGCGCTGGTTGGGCCTTCGGTCTACTGAGCGGGCTACCGATGTTCCTGTTTTTGCTTTATTCGCTGATTACCGTCCCTCAGACTTGAGTCAAGTAAGCATGCGATGTGGGAAAAGGGCCACGACTGAGGGCCCTCATGCTTCATCGCCTTAACATGGACCACGACTCAATGGGCGTTAAGTCGTCTTTTGTTCATCGCCTTTACAACCATCAAATCATCAGAGATGACTACCAAAGTGATGATTAATGTCGGCACGAGCAGCGCAGCAATCTCAGAGAAGGCAACCCATCCAAGTGCGCAGCTTACGAACGTAGCAACTTGCGCAAGCAAAACGCCCCATAGGCGCAGCCGACCCCCGCGAGAGAGATTGCGAACATTATCCATGTGGTCTTTCCTTCTTGGCTGAACCCGAAGAACGGGATTACCCAAGCAGCAATAGCAACAACTGAGAGATTGTCAAGGATTCCTGCGAACCCTTTAATCTGTTCATCATTTTTCCAGATACGTGTCATATAGGCCTGCCCTTTAAATATTGTTAGTCAAGATAAGGTTTTGCCTCGCTACTTGAAGCTCATTACCTCCTCGGGAGAAGGCGCAGAGCTTTCAACCCCACTGACTGTTTTCCCAGACCTCTCAGCTTTTCGGCCACCGTGAAAGCACGGCTGTATGTCGAATGATGCTCGTCATCAAGTTCGTGCCCGACGATCTGCGCCCTGAGCTCAGACACCACGCCAGCCCCCTGCAACTCCTGGATAAACGTCTTCCTGAGCGAATGGAATCCACGCTTAGCAGGCTCCCAGCCCTTCCCCACCTCGGCCAAGTGCCGACTAAAGGCTTTGGTGATCCAGTTGCCTTGCCCATTCACCGCCGTGGCCTTGGCGGCCGGGAACAGCCTCGTCTCACCTGCTTTTCGCTTCCCTTCCACCCATCCCAGAAACCCCATCTTTAGCAGCTCGGGATGGAGCGGGACCGTCCGAAGGCTCACCTCAGTCTTCACCTTCTGGTGCTCGCCTTCGTCGGAGATGCGGATGCATGGGATGCCGTCCTCTTCGAACACGTCCTTGATCAGAAGCTGGCCGACCTCCGACGCTCTGGCGCCGGTATAGAGCCCAATGAGCGACGCCCAGCGAGCGGCCTCGGACAACTTGGCCAGCGCCTCAGGCGCGAACAGCGCCTGGATCTGTGCACGGTCGTATGCCTTGAAGCCCAGCTTCTTGCGGGCGCGCTTTTCTCGCTGTGAGTAGCTCACATGGCCGGACGCCGGGTTGTCGCCTCGCGGGTAATGACCCGACGCCATGGCCCATTCGAAAAAGCCTCCTCGCCCGCCGATATAGCTTTGCTTATTGGTGAGCGTTGGCGTCGAAGCGCCCTTCTCGCGCATGTCCTGATACCAACGCGCCAAATCTGAGCGCGTGATGGCATGGACCTTGGCCTTCTCGCCGAGGAAGCTCACCAGAGCCTCAATGGCGGTCTTCTTGATGGTGTAGGTCTTGGGCAAGGTCGAGCCCTTGAGGGTCGCCAGGAACGCATCACGGGCTTTGCCCAACGTCATCGTTTCGATGGCCGGCGCGGAGGCCTGCCTACTCGGGCCCGCATGCGGTGAGCCAAACATGGTTGAAGCGGCCACCGGAAGGGCCCTAGTCTGCAAAGCGGCGCCAGCCATCGCTTCCAGCTCCATCAGCTGCCTGTAGAGCTTTAGGTCTTTGGGACTGTCGATTTGCCACTGATCTGTCACCGTCCCATCCGGCTGGCGGGTGCGGTTGAGCGTCAGTTCCTGGAGGTTCTCGGCGCTCGTCAGGCGAGCGATGAGCAGGTCAGCGTCCGTCTTGCTCAGCTTGGCCACGCGTTGATCCTTCAACTGTGCGAAGAGCCGAGCATAGCCCGCCCCAAGCACCACCGCACGCACATGCGCCTGCGCCATGTCCTTTGTTTGCAGGGTGCGTTTGATAAGTCGGCAGCCCATCACGGTCTGCAAATCTACGGGCACACGTTGGACGAACGACCAGCGGCCAGTGGACGACCGGCTCAAATGATGAGGGATGCGCATGCGAGTGTTTTCTCTGCATGCTTCCTGCCTTCCAATCGAACCAAATCAGATTTTTATATTCAAAATCAATGACTTGGAGCTGACTGGCGGAGAGAGTGGGATTCGAACCCACGGAAGGTTTGACCCTTCGCCGGTTTTCAAGACCGGTGCCTTAAACCGCTCGGCCATCTCTCCGATGCTGCTTTGCGCGACCGCCGAAGGCGTCGGGTGATCACGCCTTGCGCCACATGCGAAACGGGTGACGTCTGTCGATGGACGCTGCATTGCGCGCTGCCCCCGACCCGGGATTGCTCCCGGGCGCGCATTCTCGCACGCCCGGGCGCGCTTTGCTAAGCGCCGCGTGTTGTTGAGCTGCACAGCGCTGCAAAGCGGTTCCGTTTGCCAGGTTACGCACCGCTCCCGATTACGCAGCGCTGCCAGGCGACACAGCGCTGATTGGCCGACATCCACACCCCGGATGTCGACGACCAGGCACAGCGATCAGCCGGCTTCGGCCACGGCCAGGCGCGGTGCGGTTGCGGCCGCACGCTTGAGCTTCTCGGCCAGCTCGGCGCAGTTACCGCCGCAATCCAGGCGCGAGCGTTCGATTTCCTGCGGCAGGTGTTCGGCCAAAAAGTCGATGAACACCCGCACCGCCGGCAGCAGGCCGCGGCGCGAGGCGAACACCGCGTGGCAGATGCCCTGCGGCAGCGACCAGTGCGGCAGCACCACTTCCAGCTCGCCGCTGCGCACAGCCTGGGCGCACACGGTTTCCGGCAGCATGGTGATGCCGAAGCCATCGCGCGCCATCGACTGCAGCAGCGGGAAGTCGAACCCGGCCAGGCGCGGCTGCAGGTCCACCCGGCGCATCTCGCCGTTGGGGCCGTGCAACTCCCAGCGCTGGTGTGCTTCGTCCTCGCTGGTGCTCATGGTGGTGTGGTTGGCCAGCTCGCTCGGGTCCTTGGGGCGCCCGGCGCGGTCCAGATATTTGGGGCTGGCCACCAGCAACTCCTGCACCTGGCCGAAGCTGCGCATCACCAGGCTGCCGTCGTCGTCCAGGCGCGAACGCACGCGCAGCGCGATGTCGTAGCCCTCATTGATGACATCGACGCGGCGATTGCTGATGTTGAGCTGCAGCCGCACCTTGGGGTACTTGGCCAGGAATTCAGGCAACAGCTTGGGCAACTGGATCTGCGCCAGCGAGACCGGAACGCTCACGCGGACAAGGCCGCGCGGCTCGGCGCTGAGACGGTCCACCACCTCGCGCGCGGCCTGCGCTTCGGCCAGCATGGTCTGGGCATGCCGGTGCACGCTGGTGCCGACATCGGTGACTGCAAAGCGGCGCGTGGAGCGCTGCAACAGGCGCACGCCCAGGTCGGTTTCGAGCTGGCTGATGCGGCGGCTCAGGCGCGACTTGGGGATTCCGAGCGCACGCTCGGCTGCAGCGAAGCCGCCGTGGTCCACCACCATCGCGAAGTAATACAGGTCATTCAGGTCGTGCATGGCGCAGGCATCCATGGATAGAACGATAAGTGACATTTAATCACCTTTATCCCAACAGAGCAACGACCTGATACACCAGAAATGTAGTTTCATGCAATCAGGACCGCGAACTGCGGCGCTCCGAGCTCCGTCGGTTTCGCCACGGTAAATGCATAGCTGGCGGCGCGCGGCTGGGGTGGAGAAAAAACGCCAGAGCGCTTCGCCACGATCGGGCGACGCAAAGGCCGCTGCATGGACATGCAAACGGGGCCATCACTGGCCCCGTTCCTGTTCCAGGTTTGTCGGTGACGCGGCGGCACATCTGGCAGCCCAGCAGCCACGCGGGCACCACTGCTTAAGTGACTGACGAACGCGGGAGCGGTCGTCAATGGGAGCTGACGGCACACGCGGCACCGCGTATCACAGCTGCACGACAACGCCGGGCATCGGCCGCGCCCGCCTGACAGCTGCGCTGCGCGGCAATTGCGCCAACCGCTCCTACCCGATCCGCTCGATCCCGCCCATGTACGGACGCAGCGCCTCGGGAACATCGATCGAGCCATCGGCGTTTTGGTAGTTCTCCATCACCGCGATCATCGCGCGGCCCACTGCGGTGCCGGAACCGTTGAGTGTGTGCAGCAGTTCCGGCTTGCCGCTGGCCGGGTTACGCCAGCGCGCCTGCATGCGCCGCGCCTGGAAATCGCCACAGTTCGAGCACGACGAAATCTCGCGGTAGGTGCTCTGCGATGGCAGCCACACTTCCAGATCGTAGGTCTTGATCGCGGAGAACCCCATGTCGCCGGTGCACAGCAGCACCTTGCGATACGGCAGGCCGAGTTTTTCCAGCACCACTTCGGCACAACGCGTCATGCGCTGATGTTCGGCATCGCTGTGTTCCGGCGCGCAGGCGGTGACCAGTTCCACTTTTTCGAACTGGTGCTGGCGGATCATGCCGCGCGTGTCGCGGCCGCCGCTACCGGCTTCGGCGCGGAAGCACATCGAGTGTGCAGTCATGCGCAGCGGCAGACGCTCGGCGTCGACGATCTCGTCGCGCACGATGTTGGTCAGCGGCACCTCGGAGGTAGGGATCAGGTAGCGGCGCGATTCACCCACTTCGGTCTGGAACAGGTCGTCCTCGAACTTGGGCAGTTGCCCGGTGCCGCGCATCGACTCGGCATTGACCAGCAGCGGCACGTTGGTTTCTTCGTAGCCATGCTCGCCGACATGCAGGTCAAGCATGAATTGCGCCAGCGCGCGGTGCAGCCGCGCGACCGGCCCACGCAGCACGGTGAAACGCGCACCCGACAGCTTGGCAGCGGTCTCGCCGTCCAGCCAGCCGTGCGGCGCGCCAAGTTCCACATGGTCCTTGACCGGGAAATCGAACTGGCGCGGCGTGCCCCAGCGCGCCTGCTCGACGTTCTCGCTCTCGTCCTTGCCCTGCGGCACATCGTCGGCCGGCAGATTGGGCAGGCCCAGCGCAATGGTCTCGAGCTTGGCGCGGATCACGTCCAGCGCTTCTTCGGAGGCCTTGAGCTCCTCACCAAAACCGGCCACCTCGGCCATCAGCGCAGTGACATCCTCGCCCTTGGCCTTGGCCTGCCCGATCGCCTTGGATTTGGAATTGCGCTGGCTCTGCAATTCCTGCGTGCGCACCTGGATGCGCTTGCGCTCGCTTTCCAGCGACTCCAGTTCCGCGGTGTCCAGGGAGAAACTGCGCGTGCTGCGCAGGCGCTCGGCAAGGTCGGCGGGATGTTGGCGAAGCAGGGCCGGATCTAGCATCGGGAGTCTGTGAGTCAGTGGGAAGCGCGAGATTATCGCCTGTTCCGCCACCTGCTGCGATCGATTCACCGCCGCTATGCCAGAATTGGCCCGATCCTTCAGGTGAGCCCTATGCCCGCGCCCCGCCCTGCGTCCGATCGCCAGATCGTCCTGCGACTGCCCCGCCACACCCTGAAAATTGCCGGTATCGCCTTCGTTGCCGGCCTGTTGTTGTTCCTGCTGGTGTGGGCCACCGGCCGCAAGGACGACTTCTACAAGGCCTCGCCTACCCACCCGGCTGCCGGTGTGCAGGCCGACGACAGCATCCAGCCGCTGCCTGCGCCGCTACCGGCCCAGGACGGCGCCAGCGACATGCCGCAGGCCAAACCGCCGGAAGACACGCCGACGCTGGTGGAGACCGCGCCGCCGGCTGCGCCTGCCCCCATGCCGTTGCCTGAAGACGCGGTTCCCGGTGCGCCGGGCAGCGCGGCCCCGTCAAGCGCCGCGGCGGCTGCAGGCGGAGATCGCCCGGTGCCGATGCAGGGCCAGATGCCGCCGCCGCGCTATCCCTCGGCGGCCTTGCGTCGCGGCGATGCCGGCGACGTGGTGGTGCGGGTGGACGTGGACGCGGCGGGCAACCCGGGCGGAGTGACGCTGGTGCAGCGCAGCGGCTCACGCGACCTGGACCGCGCCGCAATGGAAGCGGTGCGTCGCTGGCGTTTTCATCCGGCACAGCGCAATGGCCAGCCGATTGCCGGGAGCCTGGATATCCCGTTCGAGTTCAAGCCGGCGCAGTAAGAGGCGCGGCAGTGGGATGCGTCGATTGGCCCGCACGCCGATGACGGCCCACCTGCCACAAGCAAGGGAGAGCGCCGTGCGTTGACCGGAGATGGCGATCGAGCCGGGCCCGGCGCCGGGTTGACCAAGCTGAATGTCTACCGCGCATTGAATCCTCCTGAGTGCCCTGCCTTAGCTGCGCCTCAGGCAAGGCCGACCAGACTGGTCACGTCATCCCAAAGATGCGCCAGGAGGCCGGCCATGTCCTTCATCTCCAATCCCTCGCCACACCCCACGCAGGCATTGCCGCAGCGCTCCGCGCACACCGACGACCACGTCCACGACGACGCTGCCGATGGCGCCTCGCCCTGGCTGTGGGCGACCCTGCTGGCGGTGCTGGTGGTGGTGCCAACCTGGTGGTGGGCCCGACACAGCGACGAATCGTTCGCGAGCGATACGCGCCCGGCGCCTGCGGCCAGCCGCCAGATCCTGCCGACGTCGGAAGGCCCGCGCGCCATGACCATGATTGCGCATCAGCCCGTGCGCGCGCCGACCAGCACCGAAGAAGCGATTCCGCTGCCTGGCAATGCGATGCCACGCTATCCCTCAGACATCGCACAGGCCGGTATCGAAGGCAGTCGTACTGCGCGCCTGCAACTGGATGTGCAAGGCCGGGTGAGCGATGTGAGCATCGTCGATCGCAGCGGCAGCAACGACCCGCGCCTGGATGCAGCCGTGATGGACAGCTTGCGTCAGTGGCGCTTCGAGCCGGCCACCCGCGATGGCCATGCAGTGGTCAGCAGCGTGCAGGTGCCGGTGGAGTTCACCGCAGAGCGCTGAGTGGGATCACCACTCGAGTGAGCTAGCGGTATCGCCGCACTGAGTGCAAGGCGACACCCGAACCTCGACTGATAGGCGTTGCGCGCCAGCGCCGCCTCGACCGGCAATCCTTGCCGGCCAAGAACTACCGTTTTTGTTCAAACGCTGTCTGTCTACTCAGGCTGTTTCAAGCCCGAAACCGGCACCCCGCGCCAGGCCGTCGAACCCCGGGAACGAGGTGGCGACATTGGCCACGTCGTTGACCCGCACGTCGCCGGTGGACAGCTGGCCGGCAATGGCAAACGCCATCGCGATGCGATGGTCGCCGTGGCTCTCGATCACGCCGCTGCCGATGCTGCCGCCGTGAATGGTGGCGCCATCGGGGGTCTCGTCGACCTGCACACCGAGCGCGCGCAGGCCGGTGGCCATCGCTGCAAGGCGATCGGATTCCTTCACCCGCAATTCGGCAGCGCCGCTGACCACCGTCTGCCCGGTTGCCGCCGCGGCGGCCACGAACAGGGCGGGGAACTCGTCGATCATGTCCGGCACCAGCGCTTCGGGAATCTGCGCGCCCTGCAGCGGCGCGTAGCGTACGCGCAGATCGGCCACCGGCTCGCCGCCATGTTCGGCATGACGTTCTTCGGCGATATTCGCGCCCATCAGCCGCAGTGCCGCGAGCAAGCCTGTGCGACGTGGATTCAGGCCCACCGCACGCAGCAGCACGTTCGAGCCGGGAATGATGCTGGCTGCCACGATGAAGAACGCCGCCGAGGAGAAATCCGCAGGCACCGCGATATCGGTCGCGCGCAGGCGCTGGCCGCCGCGCAGGCGGGCCTTGCCGGGCGAGAAATCGATCTCCACGCCGAATGCGGACAGCATGCGCTCGGTGTAGTCGCGGGTGGGATGCGGCTCGGTGACCGAGGTTTCGCCCTGCGCATACAGGCCTGCCAGCAACACGGCGGATTTGACCTGCGCACTGGCGACCGGCGAGACGAAGTCGATGCCGCGCAGGGTCTGCCCGCCATGCACGCGCAGCGGCGGGGTGCCGTCGTCTTCGGTGTCGATGCGTGCGCCCATCTGTGCCAGCGGACCGGTCACGCGCCGCATCGGGCGCTTGGACAGCGATGCATCGCCGACCAGCGTGCTGTCGAAGCGCTGCGCCGCCAGCAGGCCGGCGAGCAGGCGCATGCCGGTGCCGGCATTGCCACAGTCCAGCGCCTCGCTGGGCGGTTGCAGACCATCCACGCCCACGCCGTGCACGATGCGCTGCGACGCTGACGGCGTGTCGATACGCACGCCGAGCTGGGCGAAAATGGCCGCCGTGGACCGGGTGTCTTCGCCTTCGAGAAAGCCATCGATCTGCGAGACGCCATCGGCCAGGGCGGCGAACATCACCGCGCGATGCGAGACGGATTTATCGCCGGGAATGGCCAGGCTGCCCTGCAAGGCGCTGCCCTGCCGGGCGATCCAGTACTGCGTGCTGCTGCTCATGCGTGTGATCCGATTGCTGCGGCATCGCCCTGTGCGGCGATACGCGTTGAAGAGTGTCGTGGCGCTGCCGCCACCTCGGCCGGCGACGGCATGCCGGTCAGGCCTGCGCTTGCGGGACGCGCCCGCTCAGGGAATGGCGACCGGGTACGAGCCCAGCACCTTGATCTGTGCCGAGTGCGCTTCCAGTTCGGCCAGCGCCTGCTTCATCGCCTCGTCCTCCACGTGGCCGGCCAGGTCGATGAAGAAGCCATATTCCCACTTGGCCTGATGCGAGGGACGCGACTCGATGCGGTTCATGCTGATGCCATGCCGCGCGAACGGGCTGAGCACGTCGAACAACGCGCCCGGCTTGTCGTGGATGAACACCAGCACCGAGGTGCGGTCATGCCCGGAGGTGGGAAAGATCTGCCGGCCAATCACCAGAAAACGCGTGGTGTTGTCGTCGTCGTCCTCGATCGACTTCATGATGACTTTCTTCAAGCCATACACATGCGCGGCGCTTTCGCCGCCGATCGCCGCGGCATCTTCGGCATTGCGGGCGCGGCGCGCGCCTTCGGCATTGCTGGAGACGGCGATCTTCTCGACCTTGGGCAGGTGCGAACGCAGCCAACCGGCGGTCTGCGCAAACGACTGCGAATGCGCGTAGATGCGCTCGATGTCTTCCAGCCGGCCATTGCGCGAGAGCAGGTACTGGTGCACGCGCAGCTCGACTTCACCGCAGATTTTCAGGTTCGAGGTCAGGAACATGTCCAGCGTGACCTGGATGGTGCCCTGGCCGGAATTTTCCACCGGCACCACGCCGAAATCGGCATTGCCCGCTTCCACTTCCTGGAACACCTCCTCGATGGTGGCCATCGGCAGGCCCACCGCCGACCGGCCGAAGTGCTTGAGCACCGCCTGCTGGCTGAAGGTGCCTTCCGGGCCGAGATAGCCGATCTTCAGCGGCTCCTGCTGGGCCAGGCACGCGGACATGATTTCGCGATACACGTGCACCAGCACTTCATCGCTAAGCGGGCCTTCGTTGCGGTCCACCACCATGCGCAGCACCTGCGCCTCGCGCTCGGGCCGGTAGTAATCCACCGCCGCGGCGAGCTTGCCCTTGGCCTTGCCGACCTGATGGGCGAAGTTGGCGCGCTCGGCGATCAACGCCTGGATGGTGCGGTCGATCTCGTCGATCTTGGCGCGCACATCGGCCAGCACCGGTGCCGCCGTGGTCGGCTTGATCGCGCGCTTGTCTGCAGCGTTGCCCGCAGCCTTGGCGGCGGACTTGCCTGCCGGTTTGGTCTTGCCGCCGGTGGCGGCACTGGGCTTGTTGGACTTGGGAGCCATCGCTCGGCATTCCTTGAAATTGCGGCGCATGCGCCTGCGCGGCATGCGCCGCGGTCGAATGAAGACTCAGCCGTGGCGCTGCTGGAAGTCGTGCATGAAGCTCGCCAGCGCCTGGGCGCCCGCCACCGGCATCGCGTTGTACAAGGACGCGCGAATGCCGCCGACCGCCTTGTGCCCCTTCAGCGCCAGCAAACCGGCTGTCTTGGATTCGCTGACGAACAACGCATCCAGCTGCTCGTCCGGCAGAAAGAACGGGATGTTCATGCGCGAGCGCACCGCCGGGGTGACCAGGTTGCGGTAGAACCCGCCGGAGCCATCGATCGCGCCATACACCAGCGCGGCCTTTTCGGCGTTGCGGCGGGCGAACTCGTCCACCCCGCCCTGCTCCAGCATCCACTTCACGGTGAGTCCGAGCAGATACCAGTTCCAGGTTGGCGGCGTGTTGAGCATCGAATCGCGTGCGGCGTGCGAGGCGTAGTTGAAGATGTCCGCGCGCGGCTGGCCAGCGCGTTCGAGCAGGTCGCGCCGCACGATCAGCACCGAGATGCCGACCGGGCCCAGGTTCTTCTGCGCGCCGGCATAGATCAGCCCATAGCGCGACACATCCAGCGGCTCGGAGGCGATCGAGGAACTGAAATCGGCAAACAGCGGCAGCGTGCCCACCGCCGGCGTGTCGCGGAACTCGACGCCGTGGATGGTCTCGTTGGCGGTGATGTGCACGTAGGCCGAGTGCGGCGACAAGGTCCAGCTGGCCACTGGCGGAATGTCGGTGAAGCCGCCTGCCTGGCCGTCGGCGGCAATGCGTGCATCCACATAGGTGGCCGCCTGCTTGATCGCGGTCTTGCCCCAGTGGCCGGTGATCACGTAGTCGGCAGCCTGGCCGGGTGCGGCGAAATTGAGCGGCAGCAGCGCCTGGATAGTGGTGGCACCACCGGCGGTGAACAGCACCGCATAGTCATCGGGAATCGACAGCAAGCGGCGCAGATCGGCTTCGGCCGCGGCCGCCACGGCCATGAAATCGGCGCTGCGGTGGCTGATTTCCACGATCGAGGCGCCGACGCCGTTCCATTCGACCATCTCCGCCTGCGCCTGGCGCAGGACCGATTCCGGCAATGTCGCAGGGCCGGCACTGAAATTGAACGCGCGTGTCATGGCACACCTTGTCGAGCTAGCCTTCTAGTATGCCGCAGCGCACCGGCCTTGGCAGCGTCGCAGAAAAGTTGCATGTGCATCCTTCTCACTGGCGGAGACGTATGGTTTGCGTAGGCCATCGGCAGCGCCATCACGGTGGTCCGTTATTCTCATCAGCAGCCACTGTCAGGAGCGAGCCATGTCCCTTCGCGATGTCTTGAAGACGCCGTCCAGCGAGATCACCGATGAGGCCGTCTACCGCGACCGACGCCGGCTGCTGCAGCTGTTTGCCCTGACCCCGGCGCTGGGCGTGACCGGCTGCGCCGAGGCCGATCCGCCGCCTCCGCCCAAGACCGTGGTGACCCCGGCGCAGGCGCGCAGCGGCTTCCGGACCGCCGAGGAACTGACCCGGCTGGAAGACGTCACCAGCTACAACAACTTCTACGAGTTCGGCACCGACAAGACCGACCCGTCCAAGGCCGCCAAGACCCTGAAGCTGTCGCCATGGTCGGTGAAGGTCAGTGGCGAGTGCGAAAAGCCCGGTAGCCTGTCGCTGGACGAATTGCTCAAGGGCATCAGCGCGGAAGAACGCATCTACCGGCTGCGTTGCGTGGAAGGCTGGTCGATGGTGATCCCGTGGACGGGGGTGCCGCTGGGCGAGGTGCTCAAGCGCTTCGCGCCAACCTCCAAGGCCAAGTACGTGGCGTTCACCACGTTGGCCGACCCGCAGCAGATGCCGGGCGTGCGCTACCGCTCGATCAACTGGCCATACCGCGAAGGCCTGCGCATCGACGAAGCGATGCATCCGCTGACCCTGCTGGCCACCGGCCTGTACGGCAAGCCTCTGCCGCAGCAGAACGGCGCGCCGCTGCGGCTGGTGGTGCCGTGGAAGTACGGCTTCAAGAGCATCAAGTCGATCGTGGAGATCCGCTTCGTCGAGAAGATGCCCGAAACCGCCTGGCACGACCTGCAGCCCTCCGAATACGGCTTCTTTTCCAACGTCAATCCGGCGGTGGACCATCCGCGCTGGAGCCAGAAGACCGAGCGCCGCATCGCCGGCACCGCCAGCAAGCTGTTCGCCGAGCGGATCGCGACCAAGCCGTTCAACGGCTATGCGGACCAGGTCGCTTCGCTGTACGCGGGCATGGACCTGAAGAAGTGGTTCTAGGCAACAAACCCTCTGATATCCATCTGCCGTAGGAGCGCACCCGGGCGCGACGGGCTTTGCTGGTGATGCCCGTCGCGCCCGGGTGCGCTCCTACGTTTCATGTCCGCGCACGTTCCCTGCCCGCGCGGCATCGCTTCCTTCTTCGAGATCGCATGGCCAAGACGTCCGCATCCCTGATCGCCGCCAAGACCCTGGTGCATGTCGCCGCACTGACGCCGATCGCCTTGCTCGGCTGGCAGTTCTGGCAGGTATGGCAAACCGGCAGCGATGCACTGGGCGCCGATCCGGTGGCCGAGATCGAGCACCGCACCGGGCTATGGGCGCTGCGCTTCCTGTTGATCACCCTGGCGATCACGCCGCTGCGCCAGCTCACCGGCCAGGCGCTGCTGATCCGCTTCCGGCGCATGCTCGGGCTGTACGCGTTCTTCTATGCCAGCGTGCACCTGGCGGCCTACCTGAGCCTGGATCTGCGCGGCTTCTGGACCCAGATCTTCGAGGAGATCCTCAAGCGCCCCTACATCACGGTCGGCTTTGCGGCATGGCTGCTGCTGGTGCCGCTGGCGATCACCTCCACCCAGGGCTGGATGCGGCGGCTCAAGCGCAACTGGGGCCGCCTGCACCTGCTGATCTACCCGATCGGGCTGCTGGCGGTACTGCACTTCTGGTGGCTGGTGAAATCCGACATCCGCGAACCGGCGCTGTATGCCGGCATTCTGGCCGTGCTGCTGGGCTGGCGGATCTGGAAAAAACTCAGCGCGCGCCGAACCACAGCAGGGCGCTCAACGCCGCCGCCAGCAACACCGCGCTGAGCAGCAGCCATGGCCAGCGCGCGACCTTGACCGGCGCACGCGCCGGCTCGCTGGTCGCGCGTGGCAGCGGCTGCGGCTCCGACTCGGGGATGTCCCAGGTGGTCCCGTGGTGGATACGCGGCACCTCGACGACAAAGCGGTGGCGCGCATCGAACACGACCTGGTCGCCGGCCTGCAGCCAGCCGTCGCGCACCTGTACGCCGTTGATCCAGCTGCCTTCTTCCGAGCCCAGATCGCGGATCAGCACACGGTCGCCGTGGCGCTCCAGCCGCGCGTGCTGGGCGGCAAAGGCCGGGTCGTCGATGACGATGTCCGCCGCCGGGTCACTGCCGACCAGCCGCGAGCGGTCCAGGGTGAAGCTGCGCCCGTGATGACGGCCGCCGAGCCCGCGCAACAGCAGGCAGACCTCGCTCAGGCCGGTCTCGTCGTCTTGAACATCGCTGGCCGGCGCGCTCGACGGCGCACTGCGCAGGAGCATCTCCACGCCGTCGGCGTAGATCGCATCGCCGGGACGCAGCAGCGCCATGCGCCGCACCGGGCGTCCGTTGACGTGGATGCCACGGATCCCGTTGGCCACCTGCAGCCACAGCCCGCGCTGGTCCAGGCAGAACTGCGCCAACAGCAGCGCCCCCTGCGCATCGGCAACCACCCGCACGCTGCCGGAGGCATGGCGGACGATCCGGTGGACGCCGGGCTTGAGGGAATGATCCGGCTGCTGCCGGTGGGTGAAATGAACTTGCAGATCGCGCACCCGCCGCAGCCTAGCAGGTTTGCCACGCGCCGCGGCCAACAACCTGACCGGTGTCGCTCCGCCCCATGCACCGGGCCGGGGTGTCGTTGCCGCTGCGTGCCACGCGCGCCGCACTTGGAGCCTGGCGCGCGCATGCGCACAATGCGCGCTCCTTTCGTCTTTTCCATGGAACCCATGTCCAGCATCGATATCCGCCACGACCATGCCCTGTCGCCGGCCCAGGCCCGCGCAGCGATCGACGCGGCGGCCCGCAAGCTGACCGATCGCTACGGCGTCGCCTCGCACTGGGAAGGCGATACCTTGCGTATCGCGCGTGCCGGCGTGGATGGGGCGATCGCCCTGTTGCCGCAGCAGGTGCATGTCACCGCCGAGCTTGGCTTCCTGTTGTCGGCGATGCAGCCGATGGTGGAATCGGAGATCCGTCGCCTGCTGGCCGAAAAACTCGCCTGAGCGTGCAGCGCCGCTGATCGGGTCTGATCGCCTGGCTCGGCCTGACTGCACTATCGCTTCAGCAACAAGTCAGCCGCGCTGTCCGTTGCAGGGGGATGCTTCATGGGTGCTTCACCTGCTCGATGCAGTGCCCGGACTAGGGTGAAGGCAACGTCACTTGGCAACCCAAACAGGAGCATTCCATGACGACCGGATACGATCAGAACGGCAAGCGCGACGATGCAGCGCACGGCTTCCAGGCGCAGGCAGAACAGATTTCGCGCCGGCTCGGTGAATCGGCACAGACGGTATGGCTGGCCGGGCTCGGTGCGCTGGGTCGGGTGCAGAACGAGGGGGGCAAGCTGTTCGACTCGCTGGTGCGCGAAGGCGCAGCGTACGAGCGCAGCGGCCAGCGCAAGGCGGCCGAAAGCGTCGACGAGCTGCGCGAAGAAGTGGAAACCCAGTTCGAGCAGGCACGCGACACGGCAGTGCGCGGCTGGGACAAGCTGGGCAAGGCCTTCGACGAACGCGTCAAGGGGGTCTTGCGCACGCTCAACATCCCCGAGCAGGACGAACTGGAAAACCTGCGCCGCGAGGTGGAATCGCTCAAGGCCCAGGTGCGTGCTAATACCGCCGCGACCAAGCGCGCCAACCGCACCGCCAACCAGGCAGCGCAGGCCGCCAGCAGCGACACCACCGGCGCAGGCACCACCACCGGCAGCGCCACCTCAAACAATGCTGCATTCGATGGTGAATAAGACAGTTCTGCAATGTTGCAAAGCAGCATGATTTTTTAGACAATCGGGAAGGACCCGCCAGTCCTGCATTACGAAGTCCGTTTGCTCCCCTCCCCTCACGGCTTCGGACTGGCGGGTCTTCTGCTGCCTGGATCACGGCGCGTGCGATCACTGTCGCCGATCCATTGACGAACCTACCGCGAAGGATTCTTCTAAGCGCACCGCTTCGTCATATGCGCCATCCCTTCGCTTGATGCTCATGCCTCCCTGGATTGTGGCGCTCGTGGCTTCCCTGCTGCTCTGGCTGGCGGTGTGCGCCTATGTATGGCTGGTGCGCCGCCGTGCCGACGAAACCACCGAGGGCGTGCATGCATTGGCGGCCATGCACTGGCGCGACTTTTCCGGCGTGGTGCTGCGCGTGCTGCAGGAGCAACGCGGTTGGCAACCGACCCAGGTCCCGCAGGACGGCCTGCCGACGGCCGAATTCATGATGCGCACCGGACAAGGCACCCGCCTGGTGGCCTGCAAGCATGGGCGCAGCTACCGCATCGGCGTGGCAGCGGTGAACGAGCTGGGTGCGATGGCGCGACTGGCCGGCGCAGGCGGCGGCGTGATGGTGACCGAAGGCCGGATGGAACGCGAAGGCATGGCCGCCGCCGAGAGGCAGTCCATCGAAGTGCTGGATGGCACGCGCCTGTGGCCCTTGCTCAAGCCGTATCTGCCGGGCGATGTGGAAGCCGGCGTGGTCCGCATGGCGCGCCGCCGCGCGATCCGTCACAGCCTCGGTGCCGGTGCGGCGCTGGCGACCCTGGCCCTGGTTGCGGCGCTGGCGCTGCAGCCGGCGCAGCCGCCCGTGCCAACACAGCAGGCCGCACTGGTGGCCACTTCGCGCGTTGCCGAATCGGTTTCTGCAATCCCGGCATCGCAGCGTCCCCCCTCGCAACAGGCAGCACCACCGACCGCCACAGCGCCTGCATCGATGCCGCTGGCAGGCACTGCCGAACCGGATGTGGCAACCGTGCAGGGTTATCAACGCGAGGTGTCAAAGGCGCTGGCTCGAACGCCCGGCCTGGTGCGCGGCATCTGGATCACCCAGGCGACGCTGGCGGTGGATCGCTCGGTCGAAGACGCTGCGGCGTGGCCGCTGATCTGCCGCGAACTGCAGCGCTACCCGTATCTGCGCACCGTGCGCGTGCAGCTCAATCCGCGGCCGGGCGTGGACGAACCGGTGCGCTGGCGGCAGTGCACGACGATCTGATGCATACATCGATCCATGTGCTCAGCCGTGCGTTTGAGGGTCAGCGCATTCCCGGCGCAAACCGCGCCACCAGGTCATAGGACCCGCCCAGAAACAATTGACGCACGTAGGTGACCGGCTGGTCGCCGCGCCAGGTGTGGCGATCGATGACCAGGCAGGCGGTGCCATCGTCCACCTGCAGGCGTTCGGCTTGCGCGGCGTCCGCACTGGCGGCGCTGATGCGGTGCTCGGCGCGCGTCCACGGCACGTTGCGCAGCAACCAACTGCCCGGCGCGATGTCGGTGAACGGCTGCAGCAATGCCTCGGGCACGGTGGTGGTGTCGATCACCCGCTGTTCCAGCGCGAATGGGCTGCCGTCTGCCAGGTGCACGCTTTCCAGCGCCAGCAGCTTGCCGCTGCTGCCCAGGGCACGCTCCTGCGGCACGCGCAGGCGCGGGTTGCGCAGCCGCCGCGACACCAGCGAGAACGCGTAGACGTGGCCGCGCGCAGTCATTTCCACCTCGATGTCGGGAATCGACAAGGCGACCTGCTCCAGATGCGGATGCGGGCGCGCCACGAACGAGCCGGTGCGGCGGCGGCGTTCGATCATGCCGGCATCGGCAAGCAGGCCGAGCACCTTGTTCACGGTCATCCGCGAACAAGCGTATTGCGCCATCAACTCGTGTTCGGGCGGCACACGGTGACCGGGCGGCCAGTCGCCACTGTGGATGCGTTGTTCCAGATCCTGCCGGATGCGTTGATGCAGGGTGCCGGGCGCGGCGATGGGGGTGGCGGTCAAAGCGGGTCTCCGGTCAGACCTGCATTGTGCGCGTATCGGCTCATTTGCTCAGCAGCGCTCGCAAAACGCCGGCAAAACGCGTGGCAATCCGCGCGCGATCCACATGGCGCCCGTCACGCACCACCGGCCGCCCGGCGCGCCAGACAGTGCGCACCGCACCGCCGCGCGCGGCGAACAGCCAACTGTCCAGCAGCGCATCGTCATCGCGCGCCAGCAGCGCCGGATGGGCCGGGTCCAGCTCCAGCAGATCGGCCGATGCGCCGACCCGGATGCCAGTGTGAGCAATGCCCAAGGCCTGTGCCGCGCCTTCGCCCGCCTGGTCGAACAGCCAGCGCCCGCTCGAGGTACCCGCCTGCGCCAGCACATTGCGCGCCTGCAGCTGCAGACGCTGGCCGTATTCGAGCAGGCGCAGTTCTTCGGCCGCGTCGATCAGGACATTCGAATCCGAACCCACGCCAAAGCGCCCGCCCGCGGCGGCAAATGCCTGCATCGGGAACACGCCATCGCCCAGATTCGCCTCGGTGATCGGGCACAGCCCGACCACCGCGCCGCTGTCGGCGATGGCCTGCAGCTCGCTCGCGTCCACGTGCGTGGCATGCACCAGGCACCAGCGCGCATCCACCGGTGCGTTGGCCAGCAGCCACTGCACCGGGCGCTGGCCCGACCAGGCCAGGCAGGCCTCGACCTCGCGCTGCTGCTCGGCGATATGGATATGGATCGGGCCCTTGGTGAGCGGCACCAATGCGGCTAGCTGCTCCGGCGTGACCGCGCGCAGGCTGTGCGGCGCCAGCCCAAGCACGGCATCCGGCAATGCCTTGAGGCTGCGCCTGCAGTCGTCCAGCAACCGCGCGAAACCATCGATGTCGTGGATCAAACGACGCTGGGCTGCGCTGGGCGCAAGGCCGCCGAAATCCGAATGCGCATAGAACACCGGCAACAGCGTCAGCCCGATGCCGGTGTTGGCGGCGGCAGCGGCGATGCGCGCGGACATTTCGCCGGCCTGCGCATATGCCGCGCCACCGGGGCTGTGGTGCAGGTAGTGGAATTCGCCGACGCGGGTGAAGCCGCTTTCGAGCATTTCCACATAGGCCTGTTCGGCGATCGCCTGCAGGCTGTCGGGATCGAGCCGGTCGACGAAGCGGTACATCAGCTCGCGCCAGCTCCAGAAACTGTCGCCGCTGCGCCCGCCCACCTCGGTCAGGCCGGCCATGCCGCGCTGGAACGCGTGGCTGTGCAGGTTGCCCAGCCCAGGCAGCAGCAGCGTGACCCGGGTATCGCCGGCGACAGGTGCGCGATCGGCCTGCACCGTGGCGATGCGCCCTTGCGCCAGCGTGATCCGCACATCGCCAGCCCAGCCATCGGGCAGGAGCGCCCGCGCTGCCCACAACGCCTGTTGGTCTGCCACTGGACACCCTCCATTGCCGGTTCTATTGTATATACATATCAGACAGCATGAGCCTGCGCCATGTATTGCGACGTCCTCTGGCACAACGCACGGCTGATGACCCTGGACGCGGCCGATGGCGGCCTGGGCATCGTGGACGATGGCATTCTGGCCTGCCAGGACGGCCGCATCGCCTATGCCGGCCCGGCCGCGCAGGCTCCGGCGTTGAAGCCGGACGTTGCGCACGATTGCCAGCGCCGCTGGATCAGCCCCGGCCTGATCGATTGCCATACCCATCTGGTGTACGCAGGCAATCGCGCCAACGAGTTCGAGCAACGCCTGCGCGGTGCCAGTTATGCCGAGATTGCCGCAGCCGGCGGCGGCATCGTGGCCACGGTGCGCGCCACCCGTGCCGCCGATGACGCAGCGCTGCTGGCCGCCAGTCTGCCGCGCCTAGACGCGATGCTCGCCGAGGGCGTGACCACGCTGGAAATCAAATCCGGCTACGGGCTGACGCTGGAGGACGAAACCAAGCAGCTGCGCGTTGCACGTCAGCTCGCTACGCTGCGCAAGGTCGAAGTGGTGCCGACCTTCCTCGGCGCGCACGCGGTGCCACCGGGCGGCGATGCGCAAGGCTACATCGACGCCGTCTGCACGCAGATGATTCCGGCGATTGCCGCGCAAGGGCTTGCCGAGGCGGTGGATGTGTTCTGCGAACACCTGGCGTTCTCGCCCGCGCAGGCCGAACAGGTCTTCCTCGCCGCACAGGCGCACGGCTTGCACATCAAGATCCACGCCGAGCAACTGAGCAACCAGCATGGCGCGCAACTGGCCGCACGCCATGGCGCCTTGTCGGCCGATCACGTCGAATACCTGGATGACGCCGGCGTTGCCGCGATGGCAGGCGCCGGCACGGTCGCGGTGCTGTTGCCCGGCGCGTTCTATTTCACCCGCGATACCCAACTGCCGCCGATCGCTGCGCTGCGCGCCGCCGGCGTGCCGCTGGCCCTGGCCACCGACTGCAACCCCGGCACCTCGCCGCTGACCAGCCCGTTGCTGGCGATGAACATGGCCGCCACGCTGTTCCGCATGACCGTGGACGAGTGCATTGCCGGTTTCACCCGGCACGCCGCACGCGCGCTGGGGCGCGGCGAGCGGCTTGGCCGGCTGCGTGCCGGCATGCACTGCGACCTGGCGATCTGGGACATTGATGCGCCGGCCGACCTGGTCTACCGCATGGGCTTCAATCCTCTTCATGCCCGCGTCTGGCGCGGGCATTCCTGCTGAATACGGAGTCCTCATGAGTGCATCTGTTGTCCTGCAGCCCGGCCAGGTCACGCTGGCGCAGTGGCGTGCGCTATATCGCGGCGCCGAGGTCGTGCTGGACGACGCCTGCGCGGCCGCGGTGCTGCGCAGCGCGCAGACGGTGGAGGCCATCGTGGCGCGCGGCGAGCCGGTCTATGGCGTCAATACCGGCTTCGGCAAGCTGGCCAGCGTGCGCATCGAGCGCGAGGACCTGCAGACCCTGCAGCGCAATATCGTGCTCTCGCACGCAGCCGGCGTCGGCGAGCCCACGCCGGTGCCGGTGGTCCGGCTGATGATGGCGCTCAAGCTCACCAGCCTGGCCCAGGGCGCCTCGGGCGTGCAGCCGGGCACGCTGGCGTTGCTGGAGGCGATGCTGCGCCGGGACATCACGCCGGTGGTGCCCTGCCAGGGTTCGGTGGGCGCATCCGGCGATCTGGCGCCGTTGTCGCATCTGGCCGCGGTGATGATCGGCGTCGGTGAGGCCTTCGTCGGCGGGCAACGCCTGCCTGCCGCCAACGCGCTTGCGCAGGCGCAGTTGCAGCCGCGCGTGCTGGGCGCCAAGGAAGGCCTGGCGCTGCTCAACGGCACCCAGTTCTCCACCGCCTGCGCATTGGCCGGCCTGTTCGAGATCGAGACCGTGCTGCAGGCCGCGCTGGTCACTGGCGCCTTGTCGGTGGAAGCGGCCAAGGGCTCGGACACGCCATTCGATGCGCGTATCCATGCCCTGCGCGGCCAGCCCGGGCAGATCGCCACCGCCGCGGCACTGCGCGCGCTGATGGCCGATTCGAGCATTCGCGAATCGCACCGGCTGGGCGATGTGCGCGTGCAGGATCCGTACTGCCTGCGCTGCCAGCCGCAGGTGATGGGCGCGGCGCTGGACATCATGCGCCAGGCCGCACGCACGCTGGAGATCGAGGCCAACGGGGTCTCGGATAACCCGCTGGTGTTCAGCGACACCGGCGAGGCCTTGTCCGGCGGCAACTTCCATGCCGAGCCGGTGGCCTTCGCAGCCGACATGCTGGCGATGGCGGTGTGCGAAATCGGCTCGATCAGCGAACGCCGCACCGCGATGCTGGTCGACCCGGCGTTGTCGGGCCTGCCGGCGTTTCTCACCCCGCGCCCGGGCCTGAATTCCGGTTTCATGATTCCGCAGGTCACCGCTGCGGCGCTGGTGTCGGAGAACAAGCAACGCGCGTATCCGGCCAGCGTCGATTCGATTCCGACCTCGGCCAATCAGGAAGATCATGTATCGATGGCCGCGCATGGCGCGCGGCGCTTGCTGGCGATGGCCGAGAACGCCGCACACGTGATCGGCATCGAACTGCTGGCGGCCGTGCAAGGCTGCGACTTCCATGCGCCGCTGCGCTCCAGCGCCGCACTGGAAGCCGCACGCGCGTTGCTGCGCGCGCAGGTGCCCACCTTGCAGGACGACCGCTATTTCCATCCCGACATGCTGGCGGCCAGCGCGTTGGTGCGTTCGGGTGCACTTGCGCAGGCGGTTGCCACGGCATTGCCAGGCGTGGAGCAGCAGGCATGATGCGAGACGCCGCATGAGCACCCTGCCCTGGCTCGACATCCACCGCGGCGATGCGCCGTTGATCCTCAGCTTCCCGCATACCGGCACCGAGTTGCCCGACGCGCTGGTGGACCAGTTCGTCTCGCCCTGGCTGGCACGTCGCGATGCCGACTGGTGGGTGCATCAGCTGTACGACTTTGCGCAATCGCTGGGCGCCACTACCGTGCGCACCGCGATCTGTCGCTCGGTGATCGACGTCAACCGCGCCCCCAGCGGGGCGTCGTTGTATCCGGGCCAGAACACCACCGGCCTGTGTCCGCTGACCACCTTCGACAACCAGCCGCTGTATGCCGATGGCGCCGAACCCGACCAAGCGCAGATTGCCTGGCGCCGCACGCGCTGGTTCGACCCCTATCACGCGGCGATTGCCGACGAAATCGCGCGCCTGCGTCGGCTGCATCCCCGAATCGTGGTGTACGACGCGCACTCGATCCGCTCCTTCATCCCGCATCTGTTCGATGGCGAGCTGCCGCAGTTCAACATCGGCAGCAACGACGACCGCAGCTGCGCTCCGGCGCTGGCCGATGCGGTGGAGCGGCTGTGCCGCAGCAGTGGCTCGAGCACCGTGCGCAACGGGCGCTTCAAGGGCGGCTGGATCACCCGCCACTATGCTCAGCCCGAGCAGGGCGTGCATACGCTGCAGATGGAGCTGGCATGCCGCGGCTACATGCGCGAGCCGGATGCGATCACCCCGCAGAACTGGCCGACGCCCTGGCTCCCCGCGCATGCAGTCGCGCTGCGCGCGGTGCTGCGGCACGTGCTGCTGGCCTGCCTGCAATTTGCCGCCGACAGCGCTCAGTCCTCCGACACCACGCCGCCTGCGGCGCACCGTTGATTGCAAGGAAACCGGCATGACCCGTCACGATGCAACCCGCGTCATCCGCGCCGCCACCGGCACCACGCTCACCGCCCGGAGCTGGCTCACCGAAGCGCCGCTGCGCATGCTGATGAACAATCTGGACCCGGACGTGGCCGAGCGCCCGCAGGAGCTGGTGGTCTACGGCGGCATCGGCCGCGCCGCGCGCGACTGGGAATCCTTCGATGCGATCGTCGCCGCGCTCACCCGCCTGGAGGATGACCAGACCCTGCTGGTGCAATCCGGCAAGCCGGTCGGCGTGTTCCGCACGCATGCCGATGCGCCACGCGTGCTGATCGCCAATTCCAACCTGGTGCCACGCTGGGCCACCTGGGACCACTTCAACGAACTGGATAAAAAAGGTCTGGCGATGTACGGCCAGATGACCGCCGGCAGCTGGATCTACATCGGCGCGCAAGGCATCGTGCAAGGCACCTACGAGACCTTCGTGGAGATGGGCCGCCAGCATTACGGCGGCAACCTATCCGGGCGCTGGTTGTTCACCGGTGGCCTCGGCGGCATGGGTGGCGCGCAGCCGCTGGCTGCGGTGATGGCCGGCGCCTCGTGCCTGGCGGTGGAATGCCGCCGCTCCAGCATCGACATGCGCCTGCGCACCGGCTACCTGGACACCTGGACCGACGACCTGGACGAAGCGCTGCGCCTGGTCGAGGAATCGTGCACGGCCAAGAAGCCGATGTCGGTCGGCCTGCTCGGCAATGTCGCAGACGTGCTGGATGAACTGCTGCTACGTGGAGTCAAGCCGGACCTGCTGACCGACCAGACCTCCGCGCACGACCCGGTCAACGGCTACCTGCCGCAGGGCTGGACGGTGGAGGAATGGGACGCCAAGCGCGTGTCCGCACCGAAGCAGGTGGAAGCGGCCGCGCGCGAGGCGATGGCCAACCACGTCCGCGCCATGCTCACCTTCCATGCCCTGGGCGTGCCCACCGTCGACTACGGCAACAACCTGCGCCAGATGGCGCTGGAAGCAGGCGTAGACAACGCATTCGACTTCCCCGGCTTCGTGCCCGCCTACATCCGGCCGCTGTTCTGTCGCGGGATCGGGCCGTTCCGCTGGGTCGCGCTCAGCGGCGATCCGGACGACATCGCCAGGACCGATGCCAAGGTCAAGGAACTCATTCCCGACGATACGCATCTGCACCGCTGGCTCGACATGGCGGCCGACAAGATCGCCTTCCAGGGCCTGCCTGCGCGGATCTGCTGGGTCGGTTTGGGTGACCGCCACCGGCTCGGTCTGGCCTTCAATGCGATGGTGCGCAGCGGCGAGCTCAAGGCGCCGGTGGTGATCGGCCGCGACCACCTGGATTCGGGCAGCGTGGCCTCGCCCAACCGCGAAACCGAAGCCATGGCCGACGGCTCGGATGCGGTCTCCGACTGGCCGTTGCTCAACGCGCTGCTCAATACCGCCTCCGGTGCCACCTGGGTGTCGCTGCACCACGGCGGCGGCGTCGGCATGGGGTTTTCGCAACATGCCGGCATGGTCATCGTCTGCGACGGCAGCGAGGCCGCCGACAGGCGCCTGGAGCGCGTGCTCTGGAACGACCCGGCCACCGGCGTGATGCGCCACGCCGATGCCGGCTACGCCATCGCCACCGACTGCGCCAGGCAAAAAGGCCTGGATCTGCCGGGGATTCTCGGCTGAGGATCCTCGGCCGCGGTTTCGCCGGCAGCGTGTACGCTGCACGCTGTCGGCACTTACCACGCCTACATCACTGGTTCTAGGCGCGCTGTCCGCAGCACGCGCCGACTGGCCGCTACATTCTGTCAGCGGCTTTCATTTCCATCACTGTCTACTGGCAGGCCGATGCAGCAGCAGCCAGCAATGCGTCGTCATCGAGCGCCGGCGCCGCCCCGCTTGCCGGATAGGCGGCTGCGATCGCCTTCGCCGCGCGATCGGCGTGCGCCTGGATATACCACTGCGATGACGGCGGCAGCGAACGCCCGCGCACCGCCTGCTCAAAGCGATACTGTCCCCAATAGATCGCCAGTGGTTCTTCCAGCGCGTTGAGCGGGTTCGGCAAGCTGGCCGCACCCGGACACAGCCGCATGAAGTTGGCAGCGAGCAGGCGTTTACGCGCCGATGGTTGCCCCGCAGACAGGTGATGACTCAATTCGTGCAACACGATCGGCGCCCAGTCCATCGAGGCCGTGCCGGTGAGCGCATCATGCTGCGAATACAGCAGCATGGTGCGTCCGCGTACCTTGGCCTGGGTGGTGTCCGGCTCCGGCCACCAGACGAATCTTGCCTGGAACAGCGCAGGCTCCGGCACCGCAAAGAACGCCCGCATCTGCGACGCCAACCGCGCAACGGCGGGGTTGGACAGTTCCTCGCGCAGCACGCGCGCCTGTTGCTCGAAACGGGGGGCAGCTGTGACCAGCCGCCTGGCGCGTGGAACGAAGCGGGCAAAATACGCACGCAACAACGCCTGGTCATCTGCCGACTGCTCCGCAATGGCGGCGCTCGCTGCGCCCTCGAATTCTGCATTCCCGAGGAAATGCCGCGAGAAAGGATCCACATCACGGGTGGCCTCTGGCGCAAACACACGGTCGAGCACCTCCGGATCGTCGCCCTTTGCCAGCCCCGAGGTGCGGCGGCGGAAATCTGCATAGGCGACCAGTGCTGCGTGATCGGCCTGATCCAGCCCTCCATGGGTTTCGAAGTAATTGCGATACACGGGCACCGTAAAACCCGGCAACCAGTCCGACAGGTTATCCAGCAGGTTGAACAGATCCGTGGCCTCGCTGTAACCCACCTGCACCGGTGCCGATGGCGGCACGGGTGGCGCGGCATGCGCGGTGGCATACAGCAACGCCCAGATCAGTCCCACTGCGCCGATGCCCCGCAGCGTTGGCGACCAGCGATCGATCCATCTGCGCATGCAAGGCTCCGGGCTGGCGAGTGCGCTGATTCGAGCATGCCTGGATACCGCCCGCCACCTGCCGTTCGTCAGGGGGCAGTGAGAGCTTCCGGCATCAGGATGCAAGCGGGGACATCGTCGTCCATCACATTCCCGACGATTGCCCTCAAGTCCGCGGCGTGCAGGCCGACAAGGTATGCAACGTTTTGAGGAATCTCCATGGGCATCTTGATCTACCTGGTGCCTGCATTCGCGCTCTGGGCGCTGATTGCCACCGTGCTGGCGTTCGTGCGTGGGCGGCAGCTGCGCGCCGAATCCGGCCAGCTCGCCAGCACGCAGGACAGCCTGGCCCGCTACCAGGCCGCGCTCTCGCAGCTGAAGGCGCGTGCGGCCGCCAGCGCGCTGGAACTGGAATCGCTGCAGCGCAGCTATACCGTGCTCAAGCAATCGCTGGAACAGCGGGAACAGACAGCCGCCGAACAGGCGCCGGCCGCTGACAGCCAGGTGATTCCGATGGTGATGGTGCAGCGGCTGGATATCGCCAACGAAATCGGCACGTTGTTCACGCACGTCGCACGGGTGGCACGCAGCCTGCGCCGCTACAGCGCCTACAGCCGCGGCCACACGGCGCCGGAACCGGCCACGGCCCGCTACGACCTGCACTGGCTGGCCGATTGCCTGCACAGCTTCGACCAGATCGGTTATGCCTTGTTGCGCGGCAATGTCGCAGCGCTGATCACCGCCTGCCAGGACCTGCTGTCGATGTACGACCATTACCTGAAGGATGGGTCCGGCTATAACAGCCGCGATACCTTCCAGCGCCTGGGCAGCGATGTGCCGCTATCGGATGCCACCGATGCCATCCGCTCGATCATCGTCAAGGCGACGCTCGCGCAGGATGTGCGCGATGCGGTGATGGAAGATGCGGCCGCTGCCAACGTCGGGTGATTCGGGAATCGGGAATCGGGAATCGGGAATCGGGAATCGTAAGAGCGTGGATGCGGGGTTCTGTTGGGTCAACAGGTAGATGCATGTTGTTTGGCCACGCTGCGATTGCCCATGAAAAAAGCGCACCGCTTGCGGTGCGCTTTTCGTTTCAGGCTTCGGGAGTGGCTAGCAAGCCTCAGCTAGCGCATTCGCTCGCTGCGTGCATCACGGTGCCTTTTGCGGCAGCGCGTAGGCCACCACGGCATCACCTGCAGGCGTCTCCATGAAGTGGTGGCCGCCGGCCATGATCACCAGATACTCGCGGCCGTTGTAGGCGTACACCATCGGGTTGGCCTGGCCACCGGCCGGCAGCTTGGCATGCCACAGCTCCTTGCCGGTGGCCAGATCGATGGCGCGGATCAGGGCGTCGGTGGCTGCGGCAATGAAGATCAATCCGCCGGCCGTCACCACCGAACCGCCATTGTTCGGCGTGCCGATCTCGATCGGCAGACCCGAACGGATACCGAACGGACCATTGCCGCGTGCGCTGCCGAACGGACGGTCCCACAGCGTCTTGCCGCTGGCCAGGTCGATCGCACGGATGCCGCCATACGGCGGCTGCTTGCACAGCAGCTTGGTGAACGGCAGGCGCCAGCCCGCATTGACGTTGATCGCATACGGCGTGCCGGCCTGCGGATCGCCCGCGCCTTCTGCGCCACCCGTATCGCCACGCACCTCATCGCGCGGCGCCCAGCCCAGCTTGTCGGCCTTGGCGCGCGGCACCAGCAGGTTGTAGTTGGGCATGTCGTTGTAGTTGGCCACGATCACGCCGCGCTGCGGATCCACCGACACGCTGCCCCAATCCGAACCGCCGTTGTAACCGGGATATTCGATCGAATGGCGGTCGGCTTCCGGCGGCGTGTAGATGCCCTTGTAGCTGGCCTTGCGGAACTGGATGCGGCAGACCAGCTGATCGATCGGCGTCATCCCCCACATGTCGCGCTCGGTCAGATCCGGCTTGCGCAGCGTGTGGTACAGCGAAAATGGCTGCGTCCTGGCACGCATCTGCGGCTCCACACCGCCACCCGGTACTGCACGTTCCTCCACACCCACCAGCGGCTTGCCGGTGCGCCGGTCCAGCACGTACAACTCGCCCTGCTTGCTCGGCAACAACACCGCCGGCACGTTGACGCCGTCCTTGGGGAAGTCGATCAGGCTCGGCTGCGAGCCCAGGTCGTAATCCCAGGTATCGATATGCGTGGTCTGGAAATTCCATACCGGCCTGCCGGTGATGACATCCAGCGCCACCAGCGAGGTCGCATAGCGATTCTCCTGCGGCGTGCGCGAGCTGCTCCAGTAATCGGCGGTGGAGTTGCCCATCGGCAGATACACATAGCCCAGCTGTTCATCGGCCGCGGCGGTGGTCCACATGTTCGGCGTGCCACGCGTCCAGGTCTGGCCCGGCGGCGGTGCGCCGTTCCAGTCCGGATGGGTCATGTCCCAGGCCCAGCGCAATTGGCCGGTCACCGCATCGAAACCCTCGATCACACCGGACGGCTCGTAACGCTTCTGCCCGTCCAGCACCTGATGTCCGGTGACGACCACGCCGCGCACGATGGCGGGCGGCGAATTGATCGACACATACCCCGGCGGCGTCTGCCCCATGCCGGCGGTGATAGCGACCTGGCCGTTGTTGCCGAAATCCGTACACGGCTTGCCGCTACGTGCATCCAGCGCGATCAGGCGGCCGTCCAGCGTGCCTTCGATGATGCGCGTGCGGCACAGCGCCGACGCATCGGCCGCCGCCGCTGCCGCGGCATCGTTGGCCGCCGCCGGGACCTGGTAGTACGACACACCACGGCAGGCGGCCGTATACGGAATCGCCTCGTCCTTGACCTTGGGGTCGTAGCGCCAACGCTCCTTGCCACTGGCGGCATCCAGCGCGATCACCTGGTTGCGCGCGGTGCACAGGTACAGGCTGTCGCCCACCTTCAGCGGCGTGGTTTCTGCACCCCAGCGCTTGCTCGGCAGGTCGCCCGTGTGGAAGACCCAGGCCTGCGTCAGCTGCGCCACGTTGTCGCGGTTGATCTGCTGCAGCGGCGAATAGCGCTGCCCGGCCTGGCTGCGTCCGTACGCGGCCCAGTCGTCGTCGGCAGGTGCATTGGCCGGTTGACCATCAGAGACTGCAGGCGATGCAGACGCACTGCGCTTGACCAGGCCCGCAGCCATGCCGGCAGCATGTGCCAGCACACCATCGGCCTCGGTCACTCCAAACGGCACGAAGGCCAGTGCGAAGGCCACCACGAACACCGCTGCCAAGACGCCGGCCACGCTGCGCGACACCGCGCGCGACACCGGGCGCTCCAGCTTCGGCAGCAGCAGCGCCAGCACGAACGCCAGGCCGACGATCAAGCCCAGCCGCGGCACCCAGCGCCAGTAGTCGCTGCCCGATTCCCACCATGTCCACAGCAGCGACGCCGCCACCACGGCGGCAAACCACCATGCGCCCGCATTGCGACCGCGAAACAGCAGCACGCCGGCAATCAGCAACGCCGCGCCCGCAGGCGCGTAATACCAGGAGCCGCCCAGCGCGGCCAGCCACACGCCGCCTGCCAGCAGCACGGTGCCCAGCACTCCAATCACGCCTCCCAACGTCGCCAGCGCCCAATGGCCGCGACGGGAAGGACGATGCAATGTCGTCATCAGTTGTTCCTCTTCGATCTGCGGCGACGCAACGCCGCCGCACCGCCGACAACCTTCGACCCGCCACGGTGAAAAAGCCGCGTTCTTTGCGACCGGCGTCGAAAAACACTGCGTTGCAGATGTCACCGCGTGCAATAAAAAAACGCCGGCTGTGCGCCGGCGTTTTTCTTCAACTGCGTTGCTCGCCTGCTGCGATCACGCTTCGGTCGGTGGCAGCTCGCCTGTGCTGGCTGCCGGTACGCCCGCTGCATCGTCCAGCACATCCTCGGCCTCGTCCAGCGAGGCATCCAGGCGTTCGACCGCCTGCAGCTTTTCGCCCTTGGACAAGCGGATCAAGGTCACGCCCTGGGTATTGCGACCCACGCGCGAGATCTCCGAACCGCGGGTGCGCACCAGGGTGCCGCCATCGGAAATCAGCAGCACTTCATCGGTGGCGCCCAGCAGCACCGCACGGACCAGCTTGCCGTTGCGTTCGGTGGTCTGGATACCGATCACGCCCTGCGTGCCGCGCCCCTTGCGCGGGTACTCGGTCAGCGGGGTGCGCTTGCCGTAGCCGTTCTCGGTGGCAGTGAGGATGTAGGCCATGTCGTCGCTTTCGGCGCCGTCAATCACCTCTGCCTCGACGCCGTCCGTGCTTTCCACCACGTCCTCGACACCCTCGTCCTCGACATCGCCTTCGATGCCGCCGGCACGCTCGGCCACGATCAGGCTGACCACCTCTTCGCCCTTGGTCAGACGGATGCCGCGCACGCCGGTGGCGGTCCGGCCCATCGAGCGCACCGTGGATTCGCCGAAGCGCACGGTCTTGCCGTTGGAGGCGAACAGCAGCACGTCGCGATCACCATCGGTCAAGGCCACGCCGACCAGCGCATCGCCCTCGTCGAGGTTGATGGCGATCTTGCCGCGTGCCAGACGGAACGCGAATTCGCTCAGCGGAGTCTTCTTGACCGTGCCGTTGCGCGTGGCGAAGAACACATAGCGGTTGTCGGCGTACTCGCGTACCGGCAGCACTGCCTGCACCCGCTCGCCCGGTTCCAGCGGAATCCAGTTGATGATCGGACGACCACGCGCATTGGAGCCGGCCTCCGGCAGCTGGTACACCGGCAGCCAGAACACCTTGCCGCTGCTGGTGAAGGTCAGCAGCGTATCGTGCGTGTTGACCAGCCACAGCTGGTCGATGAAATCCTCTTCCTTGGTCGCCGCCGCAGACCGGCCACGGCCACCACGGCGCTGCGCACGATACGCGCTGACCGGCTGGCGCTTGGCATAGCCGGCGTGCGAGAGCGTCACCACCACATCTTCCGGCGAAATCAGGTCCAGGATGTCCAGATCTTCTTCGCTGTGACGGATCTCGGTGCGGCGTTCGTCGCCGTACTCCTCGCGGATATTGATCAGCTCGTCGCGGATCACCTGCAGCAGCACGTCCGGGTTTTCCAGGATGCGGATCAGGCCCTGGATCACCTCGAGCAACTGCTTGTACTCGTCGGTCAGCTTTTCCTGCTCCAACCCGGTCAGGCGATGCAGGCGCATTTCCAGGATCTGCGAGGCCTGCACTTCACTGAGCTGGTACAAGCCGTTGGCCAGGCCCACGCCCGGCGCCAGGTCTTCCGGCTTGGAGGCTTCGGCACCGGCAGCGCCCAGCAGCGCGCCGACCAGACCCGGTTCCCAGGTCTTGGCCAGCATGCGCTCGCGCGCTTCCTGCGGATTGGCCGAGGTCTTGATCAGCTCGATCATCTCGTCGATGTTGGCCAACGCGACGGTCAGACCTTCCAGCACATGCGCACGCGCACGCGCCTTGCGCAGTTCATAGATGGTGCGGCGGGTCACCACTTCGCGGCGGTGGCGAATGAACGCCTGCAGCATCTGCTTGAGGTTCATCAACTGCGGACGGCCATCGATCAGCGCCACCATGTTGATGCCGAACACCGACTCCATCTGGGTCTGCTGATACAGGTTGTTGAGCACAACCTCGGCCGACTCGCCGCGCTTGACCTCGATGTAGATGCGCATGCCGTCCTTGTCGGACTCGTCGCGCAGCTCGCTGATGCCTTCGAGCTTCTTTTCCTTGACCAGCTCGGCGATCTTCTCGATCAGCCGCGCCTTGTTCACCTGATACGGAATCTCGGTGACGATGATCGCTTCGCGGCCGTTGTCGGCCACTTCCACATCGGCCTTGGCGCGCATGCGCACGCGGCCACGGCCGGTGCGGTACCCGGCAGCGATGCCGGCAGTGCCGTTGATGATGCCGGCGGTGGGGAAATCCGGGCCGGGGATGTACTCCATCAGGCCTTCGACATCCAGTTCCGGCGTGTCGATCAAGGCGATGCAGGCGTTGATCGCCTCGGTCAGGTTGTGCGGCGGGATATTGGTGGCCATGCCCACCGCGATACCGGCCGAGCCATTGACCAGCAGGCTCGGGAACCGGGTCGGCATGACCGTCGGTTCCAGTTCCTTCTCGTCGTAATTGGGCTGGAAATCGACGGTTTCCTTGTCGATGTCGGCCATCAGCTCATGCGCCAGCCGCGACATGCGCGACTCGGTGTAACGCATCGCCGCGGCGGAGTCGCCGTCGACCGAACCGAAGTTACCCTGGCCGTCCACCATCATGTAGCGCAGCGAGAACGGCTGCGCCATGCGCACCAGCGTGTCGTACACCGACTGGTCGCCGTGCGGATGGTACTTACCGATGACGTCGCCGACGATACGCGCCGACTTGAAGTAGGCCTTGTTGCTGTGAGCGCCCAGCTCGTGCATGGCGTACAGGACGCGGCGGTGCACGGGTTTGAGGCCATCACGGGCATCGGGGAGTGCGCGGCCCACGATCACGCTCATCGCGTAATCGAGATAGCTCTTGCGCATCTCGTCTTCCAGATTGACCTGGATGATTTCCTTGGCGGTTTCTGCCATTCGGGTTCCGTAAGTGAGGTGGCGGGCCAGCCGGAAAGCCGCGTCGGGGGCGCCTTGGTCACAGGCTGCCGACCCCACGCTCCCGCCGATCGATTCAAGCCCCCGATTGTATCACGAAGGGGCACCACGATGCCGCCGGTTTACCGGCCAGAAACAAGCACTTGCAGGATTTTGACGGGACGATGCGGCGATAGCGCGCCGCACTGGCCTCAGCCGCCGAACGCCGCCTGCATGCGCGCCGGGTCCGGCTGCACAATCACCCCGCGTTCGGTGACGATCGCATCGATCAGGCTGCCGGGGGTGACATCGAACACCGGATTCCAGGCATGGATGCCATCGGCCACGGTGCGCACGCCGCCGACCCCGAACAACTCGCCCGGATCGCGCTGCTCGATCTCGATCTGCTCGCCGCTGGCGGTGTCCATGTCCACCGTGGACGACGGCGCCACCACCATGAACTTGACGCCGTGGTGGCGCGCGGCGATCGCCAGCTGGTAGGTGCCGATCTTGTTGGCGGTATCGCCATTGGCGCAGATGCGGTCGGCGCCGACGATGACCCACTGCACCAGCCCGGACTTCATCAGATGCGAGGCGGCCGAATCGGCGATCAGGGTCGCGTCGATGCCGTCCTGCTGCAGCTCCCACACGGTCAGGCGCGCGCCCTGCAACCACGGCCGGGTCTCGCCGGCAAACACCTTGGCGATGCGCTGCTGCGCCACGCCGGCGCGAATCACGCCCAGCGCGGTCCCGAAACCGGCGGTGGCCAGCGAACCGGTATTGCAGTGGGTCAGCACGCCGCTGCCGGTGTCGATCAACGCCGCACCAAGCGCGCCCATCTGCCGATTGGCCGCCAGGTCTTCATCGGCGATGGCCTGCGCCTCGCGCGCGATCACCTCGCGCCAGTCGGCGCCGGCAGCGCCCAGCACGCGACGCATGCGCATCAGCGCCCAGGCCAGATTGACCGCGGTCGGACGCGCGGCATTGAGCCGCAACAGCGCCGGTTCGAGTTTCTGCAAGGCCGCACTACCGTCCTCGGCAGCGATGTCGCGCGCCGCCAGTACCACGCCCCACCCGGCCGCGATGCCGATCGCCGGCGCTCCGCGCACGGCCAGCGAATGGATCGCCTCGGCCACGGCGTCGCTGGTGTCGCAACGCACATGCTCGACCACGAACGGCAGCTTGCGTTGGTCGAGCAGTTCCAGGGCATCGCCGGTCCACAGCAGTGGGCGGATATGGTCGTAGCGGGCGTAGTCGATATGGGCGCTGTCGTTCATGCGGACATTGTAAGTCATGCCCTGCCTGCAACCACGCTCGCCGACCGTCGTGACTGGGTCCTTGCCCGCTCACCACCGCGAGACCTTACGCGGCATGGATGCCGCGTGCGCCCACACGGACGTATTTGCGGCGTGTCCTGCGATGGTGGGCGGGCGGGCCCTGCAGCAAACTTACAGCGTCGAGGGCGCGGTGCCCTCACCGCTTGCGGGACACGCCGTGAACCCGTCCCTGGGGGCTCGGTGGCGGCATCCATGCCGCCACACGGTCCCGCAACCGGCGAGGACACCGCACCAGACAGTTGGTCGGCGCTCATCTGAAAGCTGTCTGTCGTGCGGCGCGCATCGGACGTGGAGCCGATGCTTCACGATCGAACAAGGCGCATCCAGCATTGCTCTTACTTTGCGTACCGACCATCTCGACTGGTCCTTGCCCGCTCACCGTCGCGGGACCTTACGCGGCATGGATGCCGCGTAAGAGCTTACATGGACGTACTTGCAGCGTGTCCCGCGATGGTGGGCGGGCAAGGGCCCTGCAGCAGACCCGCAGCGTCGAGCGCGCGGTGCCCTCACCGCTCGCGGGACACGCCGTAAACCCATCCCTGGGGGCTCGGTGGCGGCATCCATGCCGCCACACGGTCCCGCAACCGGCAAGGGCACCGCACCAGACAGGTAGTCGGCGCTCATCTGAAAAGCCGTCTGTCGTGCGGTCTGCATCAGACCTGGGGCCGATGCTTCATGATCGGACGAGGCGCATCCAGCACCGCTCTTACCATGCACACCGACCATCTCGACTGGTCCTTGCCCGCTCACCGTCGCGGGACCTTACGCGGCATGGATGCCGCGTGCGCCTGCACGGACGTACTTGCGGCGTGTCCTGCGATGGTGGGCAGGCAAGGGCCCTGCGGCCAAGCCGCAGATCGTCCTCCCTACAGCCGGTAAATCCGCAACCCGCGCAATCACCTCTCAAGACAACCGAGGGCTTGAGTTGTTGATCCATTCTCTCAGTCGACGATGAACTCGGCGCGGCAGCCGTCGTTGACCCAGACGCCGTCGCGGCTCCAGCCCCAGGTCTGGCCTTCCACGCATTCCTTTTTGGAGAGCTGCCGGCCCACACGCACCCGGCGCTCCACCGAGACGCCGCAGGTGCGACGTGCACCCTTTTTCGATTCGCAGGTCACCATGCGCGGCACTGCCACGAAGCCGGAACCATCCTCGGCAGCGACTTCGAATTCGCCATCGCAGCCGCGCGAGACCCAGATTTCGTTACGGCGCGCGCCCCAGCTGCGGCCTTCCTTGCACGGCCAGACAGAGCGCTGGCGCAGCAAGCGCACCGGCGCACCACGCAG
Organism: Xanthomonas sp. CPBF 426; assembly: GCF_903989465.1. NCBI lineage: Bacteria > Pseudomonadati > Pseudomonadota > Gammaproteobacteria > Lysobacterales > Lysobacteraceae > Xanthomonas > Xanthomonas sp. CPBF 426. The sequence goes on along the minus strand of NZ_LR861805.1, from coordinate 1,921,940 downwards.
CACCACCGGGCAGACCACCTTGCCTCCGTTGGAATCGCAGCGCACCACGCGGCGCATCTGCGGGGCATGCGACGCGCGCGCGCTGGCAAACTCCGCACGGCAGCCCTGTTCGACCCACACGCCATCGCGTTCGACATCCCACTCGCTGCCGCGGATACAACTGGTTTCGGACAGCTGGCGCACCAGTTGCACGCCATGTTCGGCATCCATCGCGCAATGCACGCGTGCCATGTCCTTGGACTCGCAGCGCACCACGCCGGAGACGCGATCGACCGCGCGCGCATCGGCGAGCATCAGCAGCGGCACGCACCACAAACCGCATAAGCTGATCAGCCACTTCATGCCGACAATCCTCACCCAAACACACTCTGCGCCGCGCCCCCCGTGGACGCCACGATGAGAGCATCATCGATGTGAAGATAGCAATACGGGGGACATGACAGCGGGATGGCAGCGGGCCACACCGTGCGCGACGAGGCCACGCAGGGGCCACTGCAGGCCTTGTCGGGGTCAGGCGCTGGCGAACGCGAAGGCCAGCACATCGGCAATCTGCGTGGTGTCGCGCATGGCCATCAACAGCCGGTCCACGCCGACCGCCACGCCGGCGCAGTCGGGCAGTTGCGACAGCACTGCCAGCAGCCGCTCATCCATCGGCAGCTGCGGCAATCCGCGCGCCGCACGCACGGCGTTGTCGCGCATGAAGCGCGCACGCTGCTCCTGTGCATCGTTGAGCTCGTGGTACCCATTGGCCACCTCGTAGGCGCCCAGATACAGCTCGAAGCGTTCGGCCACCGGCGGATCGTCATGGCGGATGCGCGCCAACGCGCACTGGCTGGCCGGCCAGTCGTGCACCACGGTCAGCGTGTCGCTGGCAAAGCCCGGCTGGAGCCGATGGGTCATCAGCAGATCCAGCCAATCGTCGCGGGTCAGGCCATCCGGATCGATCGCGACATCGTGCAGCGGTGCACGCAGCGTTTCGATCGGGTCGCGCAACGGATCGATGCCCAGTGCCTGCACGAACAGCGCGCGATAGCTCAGTACCTGCACCTGCGCCTGGCGCCCGACCAGCGCAAGCGCGCGGCGCACCAGCGCGATGGTTTCCTGCGCCAAGGCGCGATCGTCCCAGCCCACCCGGTACCACTCGAGCATGCTGAACTCGGGATTGTGGCGGCCGCCGGCCTCGCCGTTACGAAACACCCGCCCCAGCTCGTAGCAATCGCCCACCCCGGCGGCCAGCAGCCGCTTGAGCGGATATTCCGGCGAGGTGCGCAACCAACGCACCGGCGCGCCGGCATCGACATGGCCGCTGAAGCGCGTGCTGAAACTGTCGATATTCGGCTCGGTGTTGCCCGCCTCCGACAGCACCGGCGTCTCCACTTCCAGCACGTCGCGCTCGGCGAAGAAATCGCGGATCAGCGCATTGAGCCGCGCGCGTAACCGCAACGCGGCCAGGTCGACCTGCGCTGCAGTCATGGCTGCTGGCCGTGCTCGCCAAGGAAGGCCAGCAAGCGCGCCTCATCCCAGATCTCCACACCCAGCGACTGCGCCTTGTCGAGCTTGGACCCGGCCTCTTCGCCGGACACCAGAAACGCGGTTTTCTTGGAGACGCTGCCGGCGACCTTGGCGCCCAGCGCCTCCAGCCGTTGCTTGGCCGCATCGCGGGTGAGCGCAGCCAGGGTGCCGGTGATCACCACGGTCTGGCCATCGAGCGGGCCCGTTTGCAGCGCATCGGCTGCGGGCAGACGCGACAGCACCGTTTCCATCGCCTGTTGCGCGGCGCTGGCCAGGGCCGCATTTTCCGGCCGCTCCAGCCATTGCAGCAACGACGCCACCACCGGCGCGGGAACGCCGGCCTGCAGCAAGGCATCGGACCCGGCGCTGCGCAGCGCATCGAACGAGGCCACCGCGGCAGCCAGCTGCTGCGCACGCACCGGCGTCACCTTGGGGATGTCCATGTCTTCCAGCACGCTGGCAAAGCTCAGCGCCTCGCGCAGCTTGGGCGATGGCGGATGCGCATCGCCGATGCGCACGCCACGCTGCAGCAGGTCGTCGATGGCCTGCTGATTGCCGGGCTGGTCGAGGAAGTGCCCGAGCGAACGCGCCACCTCGCCACCGATGTCCGGCACGCGCTTGAACAGCGGCCACGGCAGATGGCGGATCAGTTCCAGATCGCCGAACCACGCCGACAAGGCCTTGGCGGTGCTTTCGCCGACATGCTCGATACCCAGCGCGAACAGGAAACGCTCCAACGTGGTATCGCGCGATTGCGCGATCGCCGCAATCAGGTTTTCCGCCCACTTGGTGGCGATCTTCTTGCGATTCCAGTCGAACGCCGGCAGCCCGGCGCGCAACAGATCGGCCTGCCAGGTGTGCGGCACCTCGCGCTCGCCGGCCAGGTCCACACCGATGCCGACCACGGTGGTTTCCAGCTGGCCATACGCACCGCTGGCCAGATGCTCGCGCGCCTCGCGCAGGAACGCATGCGGGCTCTCGGCAGTACTGATCAGGCGCAGTTGCAGCAGCTGGTCCACGGTGAGCAGATACAGGTCGGCCACGCCCTGCACTACACCGCTATCGACCAGCACCTCGATGAATTTCTCGCCCAGGCCATCGACATCCATCGCGCGGCGCGAGACGAAATGCCGGAACGCTTCCTTGCGCTGCGCCGGGCAGGTCAGCTCGCCGGAGCAGCGCCACACCGCCTCGCCCTCCTCGCGCACGATCTCCGACCCGCACACCGGGCATTGCGTGGGCATCTGCCATGGCTGGGTGCCGGGTGGCCGTTGCTCGGCGACCACGCCGGCCACCTCCGGAATCACATCGCCGGCACGCCGCACGATCACGGTATCGCCCACGCGCACATCCAGCCGCGCGATCTGGTCGGCGTTGTGCAAGGTGGCATTGGTCACGATCACCCCGGCCACGTGCACCGGCTTCAGCCGCGCCACCGGCGTGGCCGCACCGGTGCGGCCGATCTGGATCTCGATTGCCTCCACCGTGGTGGACTGCTCCTGCGCCGGGAACTTGTGCGCGATCGCCCAGCGTGGCGCGCGCGCGACAAAGCCCATCTCGCGCTGGCCGGCCAGATCGTCGAGCTTGTACACCACGCCATCGATGTCGAAGGGCAAGCCATCGCGCGCTTCACCGATGCGCTGGTAGTACGCCAACAGGCCGTCGCTGCCCTGCACCACCTCGACCAGGGCGCTCACCGGAAAACCCCACGTGCGCAACTGCGCCAGGATTGCCGAATGCGTCTGCGGCAACGCACCTTCGCTCACTTCGCCCACGCCGTAGGCAAAGAAACTCAGCGGGCGCTGCGCCGTGATGCGCGCATCCAGCTGGCGCAGCGAACCGGCGGCGCCATTGCGCGGATTGGCCAGCACCTTGCCACCGTGCAGGCGCATCTGCGCGTTGTAGGTCTCGAAGGCGGCGCGCGGCATGTACACCTCGCCGCGCACCTCCAGTACCTGCGGCCAGCCTGCGCCACGCAGGCGCAGCGGAATCGCCTTGACGGTGCGCAGATTGGCGCTGACATCCTCGCCGGTGGCGCCGTCGCCGCGCGTTGCGCCCTGCACGAACTCGCCGTTTTCGTAGCGCAGGCTGATCGCCAGGCCATCGAGCTTGGGCTCGGCCGAGAACAGCGGCTGTTTCACCTCCAGGCGCTCGCTGATGCGCCGCACGAACTCGGTCACTTCCTCGTCGCTGAAGGCATTGCCCAACGACAGCATCGGCAGGGCATGCCGCACTTCGGCAAAGCGCGAGGCGGCCAGGTGGCCAACGCGCTGGGTCGGCGAATCGGCGCTGGCCAGCTCCGGATGCGCTGCCTCCAATGCCTCAAGTTCACGCATCAGGCGGTCGTAGTCGACGTCGGCCATCTGCGGCTCGTCGAGCACGTGATAGCGGTAGTTGGCGTCCTCGATACGATGACGCAGGGCGTCGATACGCTGCGCGGGGTCCGGGCTGACAGTCATGCGATCGCTGGGCTGGCTCTGGGCCGCCCATTCTAACGGGCCGTGCCGGGGTGCAAGTGCGGCCCGGCAGCTGGCAAACCGTGCGACAGCGAACCCTGCAGCGATTTTCCCGATAGGCAGACAGGCGCAAACCCGCTAGCGTGGCGCCCTCTTTGCCTGCTCGCCTGGAGCTTACCCGTGTCGTTGCCTGTCTCGCGCCGTTCGTTTCTCAGCCTCGCCAGCGTTGGCGTGGCAGTTTCCGCACTGGGGCTGCCCCCTGCGGCCGAGGCAGCCCGCAAACGCGCGGCTGCGCCGGCCAAGCCCGGCGTGGCACCGGCAGCGGGCGCGGTGTTTCTCAACCTCAACGAGCATCCGCTTGGCCCCGCACCGGCCGCACTGGATGCCGCAACCCGCTCGCTGGCACGCGCGGGCCGCTATCAGGTCGAGATGGAGCAGGACCTGCGCAATCTAATGACCGGCGAGCTGCAGCTGCCCGGCGACCATCTGGCGTTCTTTCCCGGGTCCAGGGACGCGCTGAATCGTGCCGGCAGCCTGTTCACCTCGGCGCGTGCCGGGCTGGTGGTGGCCGACCCGAGCTTCGATCCGATCGTCGACAGCGCAAATGCCCGCGGCGTGCCGGTACGCAAGGTGCCGTTACGGGCCGACGGCGCCCACGACGTCAAGGCAATGGCCAAGGCCGACCCGACTGCTGGCCTGATCTACCTGTGCAATCCCGGCAACGCCAGCGGCGCCATCACCCCGCGCGCCGATATCGAGTGGCTGCTGGCCAACAAGCCGGCCAGCGCCGTGCTGGTGGTCGACGAAGCGTATATCCACTACAGCAACGAGCCGTCCGTGGCCGACCTGGTGCGTCAGCGCCAGGACCTGATCGTGCTGCGCAGCTTCTCCAAGCTCTACGGCATGGCCGGCCTGCGCCTGGGTGCCGCGCTGGCGCCGCCGGGGCTGCAGACCAAGCTCGCCAGCCTGGGCAGCAACCCGCTGTCGGTCCCGGCAATGGCCGCCGGCATCGCCAGCCTGCGCGACCCGCAACTGGTGCAGACCCGTCGCGCGGAGAACGCCCGCGTGCGCGACGACACCATCGCCTGGCTCAAGACCAAGGGCTACACCTGCCTGCCCACGCAGGCCAACTGCTTCCTGCTCGACGTCAAGCGCGATGCCGGCGTGTTCGCCGATTCGATGCAGAAACAAGGCGTCATCGTCGGCCGCAGCTGGCCGATCTGGCCCAAGCGCGTGCGCGTGAGCGTCGGCACCGAGGCGGAGATGCTGCGGTTTCGCGAGGCCTTTGCCAAGGCGAAGCGCTGAGCGCACGGCGCTGGGTGGTCATCCCTTCTCCCATCGGGAGAAGGTGCACCGAAGGGGCGGATGAGGGTGCAAGCGAAGCCTTGTGCCGTCCAACTACCCCAGGGCTTCGCCCGTACCCTCACCCCAACTCCTCTCCCGCAGGAGAGTGGCTTTGATGCCCTCTCCTGCGGGAGAGGGAACTCACCAGCGCGGCGACTTGGTCAGCGGCGGGGCCTGGTGCTGGCGGTCGTAGGCGCGCAGCTCGTCGCGGATATGCGCCACCCGTTGACGGCCCAGCGCATTGCGGCTGTCGTCCAGCACCACGCCGTCGAGCAGTTCGGCCATGCGCTGCACGGTCGGCAGCATCTTTTCCCAGGCATCCAGCGCGGTCATCGGCGCCGGCAAGGTGAGGAAGAACGCAATCGCCGGGGTCTGCATCTCGCGGATGTTGGCCATGTCGAAACTGCCGGGCTTGAGGATGCTGGCCATGCTGAAGATCGGCCCGCGCTCCGGGTGCCCTTCCACCAGGCGGTGGAACACATTCATGTGCCCGAACACCAGCCCGGTCTTCTCGGCAGCGACGACAATGTCTTCTCCGCGCAGGACCTGGCCGGCCTTGGCGGCAACGAACAGCGACACGATCTTGTCGAAGTCCTGGTTCGGGCGCTTGCCGACATCGTTGCCGCCGGCCGCATCGGCATCGTCCAGGTTCAGTTCGCTTTGCTCAGCGCCTTCACTGCGCGCGAACGGGTCGCCCTCCACGCCGGGCTCGCCGGAAATGACCGGTTCGCGGCGCTCGCGCGGCTGCCCGTCGTCCTTGTCGACCCGGCGGCCTTGCGGCGATTTTTTCGGGCGACCAAACAGGAAGATGGCCGCGACCAGCAGCAGTCCAGCGATCAGGATCCCGATCCGGATCATGGCCATGTCGGACATTCAGCGTGCCTCCGCATAAGAGTGACAGGTGTCGATATTCCAACAAGCATGGCACGTCATGCCGCACCCGCCAAACGTGCGGCCTCTTCCAGGTCCACGCTGACCAGGCGGCTGACGCCCGGCTCGCGCATGGTCACGCCCGAGAGCTGACGCGCCGCCTCCATCGTTGCCTTGTTGTGACTGACGAACAGGAACTGCACCTTCTCGCTCATTTCCCGCACCATGTTGGCCAGCCGGCCGACATTGGCTTCGTCCAGCGGTGCGTCCACCTCGTCGAGCAGGCAGAACGGCGCCGGATTGAGCTGGAAGATCGCAAACACCAGCGCCACCGCGGTCATCGCCTTCTCGCCACCGGACAGCAGCGAAATGCTGGACACGCGCTTGCCCGGCGGGCGCGCCATGATGGTCACGCCGGTGTCGAGCAGGTCTTCGCCGGTGAGCTCCAGATACGCGTGGCCACCGCCGAACAGGCGCGGATACAGTGCCTGGACGCCGGAGTTGACCCGGTCGAAGGTGTCCTTGAAGCGGCCGCGGGTTTCGCGGTCGATCTTGCGGATCGCCTCTTCCAGCGTCTCCAGTGCAGTGTTGAGATCCAGGTTCTGTGCGTCCAGATATTCCGAACGCTGCGCAGCCTCGCCGTACTCCTGGATCGCGGCCAGATTGACCGGCTCCAGCCGCCGCATGCGCCCGTCGATCTGGCCGACTGCCGCTTCCCACTCGGCCACGTTCGCTGCTTCCGGCAATCCATTGACCACGTCCTCGAGCACGAAGCCGGCTTTCACCACGGCGGCCTCCAATTGCTCTGCGCTGAGCACCAGCGCCTGCTGATCGAGCTTGCGCTGCGAGATGCGCTCGCGCTGTGCCAGCGCCTGTTCGTCGCGCTGCTGACGGGTCTGCTCGTAGCTGCGCAGCTCGCCATCGATGCTCTCCAGCATCGTGCGCGCCTCGCTCAGCACGCGCTCGGTACGCACACGCTCGCTCAAGGCGGCCTGATGCTCGTGTTCCAGCGTTTCCACCGGCGAGTCGCCGTCGCTGAGCTGGGCGACCAGATCCTCCAGGCGCGTATCGAGCTGGCCACGCTGGCTGTCCATGCGCTCCAGCGTCTGGCTCAGCGAGGTGATCTGGGTGCGTTGCGATTCCAGCGTGAGCGCCAATGCGTGCATCGCATCGCGCACGCCACGTGCGGCATCGCGGGCCTGGTCGCGCGCATCGGTGAGCTGGCGGCGTTCGTTCTCCAGCGCCTCGCGGGTCCCTTGCAGATCGCCCATCAGGGTCACCGCGTCTTCGAGCTTGGCGCGTGCCTCGCGTGCCTGCTCGCGGCTGGTGTCCAGCGTTTCCAGCAGCTGCGACAATTCGTTTTCGATGCGTTCGATGCGCGTGCGCGCGGCATCGACCTTGCCCTGCTGACTCTGCAGCTGGCCGGCCAGTTCGGACACGCTGCGATGCGCCATGTACAACTGGCGCTGCGCATCTTCGCGCTGCTGTTCGGCCGCCAGCAGCTGCTCGCGGAAGCTGCCCAGGCGCTGTTCAAGCTCGGCTTCGCGCTCCTGCAGCGTTTCGATCTGCGCGCGCAGCTCCTGGATCTCGCGCTCGCGCAGCAAGGCGCCCTGCTTGGCCGCGCCGGAACGCGATACCCGCACCCAACCCTCGCCCAGCCGCTCGCCGCTGCGGGTGATGACCGAATCGCCCTCGGGCAGGCTGCGCTGCAGCGTGCGTGCCGCGTCCAGATCCTCGGCCGCGTGCAGGCGCGCGAGCAGGCGACGGATCGCGATCGGCCCCTGCACCTTGGCCGCCAGCGAGGTCGGCGCAAATGTCGCGTTGTCGTCGGCACTGGACACCAGCGCGATGCGGCCATCACCCAATTCGCCCAGCGCATCGACCAGTTGCTCGGGCGCCTCCACCAGCACGCCTTCGATCAACTGCCCCAAGGCGCCTTCGACCGCGTTTTCCCAGCCGCTTTCGACCGTGATGCGCTCGCCCACACGCGCGGCAGAATCCAGCCCGCGCGAGGTCAGCCACGCCACCGCCGCGCCCTGCTCCTGGCCGAGTGCGGCCTGCTGCAAGGTTTCCAGCGACGACAGCCGGCCACGCGCGGCCTGCGCCTGCTTGCGCACCTCGGCCAGCTCGCCCTGGCTGGCGCGCTGTTGTTCCTGCAGCCCGCCGAGCGCGTGCTTGCGCGCTTCGACCTGCTCGGTCAGCCCGTCCAGCGAAGTCTTCTGGGTTTCATGGCGCAGCTCGATCTGCTCGAACGCCTCGGCCAGCGCGTCCAGATCCAGCCCGGCGCGCTCGTTGACCAGCGCTTCGCGGCGGCGCTCGGCCTCCAGCGACTGGCGATCAAGATAATCCACACGCGTGCGTTCCACCTCGCCGGCACGCGAGGCTTCGCCGGTGTCGCGGTTATGGGTTTCCCAACGCTGCTGCCAGTCGGCCAGGCGCGCCTCGGCCTCGCGTAGCGACTCCTGGCGGAATTCGTGGTCTTCGCGCAGCTGTTCCAGCTGCGGTTCGGCAGCGTCCACCGCCTCGCGCAACACCGCCAGCCTGGCCGAGTCGCCGCTGATGTGCTGGGTCAGTTCCTGCAGCTGGCTCTGCGCCTCGTCGCGCGCCTTGTGCAGGCGATGCGAGAGCTCGCGCTGGTGCTGGATCTGCTGCTCGATGCGCGCCAACGCACCACCGACCTGATAGACATCGGCCTGCGCCTTGGCCACCGCTTCGGCGGCTTCCTCGCGACGCGCGCGCCCGGTCTCGATCCGTGCCTCGGCATCGCGCTGTTCGGCGATCAGCTGCTGCAGCCGGGTCTCTTCCTGGTTCAATTTCTCGCGCAGGCCCTGCAGCCGCCCATCCAGCCCGCGGTATTCCAGCGCCTTCCACTCGGCGTCCTTGATCCGGCGCTCTTCCTGCAAGGCCTGATACTGCTCGGCCTGGCGCGCCTGGCGCTGCAGATGCGCCAGTTGCTTGGTGATCTCTTCGCGCAGGTCGCCCAGGCGATCGAGGTTCTCGCGGGTATGCCGGATGCGCGTTTCGGTTTCCTTGCGGCGCTCCTTGTACTTGGAAATGCCGGCGGCTTCTTCCAGGTACACGCGCAGGTCTTCCGGGCGCGCCTCGATGATCTGGCTGATCATGCCCTGCTCGATGATCGAGTAGCTGCGCGGGCCAAGACCGGTGCCCAGGAACAGGTCGGTGATGTCGCGGCGCCGGCACTTGGTGCCGTTGAGGTAGTAGGCGCTGTTGCCGTCGCGGCTGACCAGGCGCTTGACCGAGATCTCGTTGAACGAGGCGAACTCGCCGCTGATGGTGTGATCGGAATTGTCGAAGATCAGCTCCACCGTCGCCTGCGACACCGGCTTGCGCGCCGAGGAGCCGGAGAAGATCACGTCGGTCAGCGAGTCGCCACGCAGGCGGCTGGCCGAACTTTCGCCCATCACCCAACGCACCGCGTCGATGATGTTGGACTTGCCGCAGCCATTGGGTCCGACGATGCCGGTCATGTTGGTGGGCAGGTGCAACGTGGTCGGGTCGACGAACGACTTGAAACCGGACAGTTTGATCGTGGACAGGCGCATGGGGCTGAAGGTTCCGGGCACCGCACGGGCGAGGCCGGCAGGCGCTTTTTCCTGTGAAGCCGACACCTAAGCCCTTGATCCACAAGATCTGCAGGCCGTGGAACCGGAAATGGAACATGAGTATAGCGGGCCTGCCATCGTTGGCGCGGCCGCACAAAGACGAAGGGCGCCCAACCAGGCGCCCTTCGGGTACAGCATGCAGCGCGGATCAGGCGTCGGATTCGACGATGACCTTGACCGAGGTTTCCACATCGGCGTGCAGGTGCAGCACAACGTCGTACTCGCCGACATTGCGGAATGCGCCTTCGCCCAGGATCACTTCGCTCTTTTCCAGCGGCAGGCCGGCGGCGGTGAACGCCTCGGCGATGTCGCGCGGACCGACCGAGCCGTACAGCTTGCCTTCGGTCGACGCATGCGCACCGATGGCGACGCTGGCGCCTTCGAACTTGCCGGCGCGGCTCTGGGCATCGGCCAGGATGGTGTTGGCCTTGGCTTCGTAATCGGCACGCTTGGCTTCAAACGCTTCAACGTTGGCAGCGGTGGCCGGCACGGCCTTGCCCTGCGGCACGAGGAAGTTGCGGCCGTAACCCGGCTTGACGCTGACCTTGTCGCCCAGGCCGCCGAGATTGGTCACTTTCTGCAGAAGAATCAGATCCATGGTGGTGCTCCGTTATTCGTTAGCGCCGGCGCTTTGTCCGACGCAACGTTTGCTGTCCGAAAAGACGGGATTCGGGAATCGGGATTTGGGAATCGCAACAGCACGATCAACACCGCATCTCGAACGACCGGCCTCTATATTTTTAGTAACCCGCACATGGATGTGCGGGCTCTTGTGAGGGACCCACATACAACTGAGGGACTCACATACAACCGTGCGGGCTATTCCGAGGGACTCGGATTAGACGTCGTGATTGTCCGTGTACGGGATCAGCGCCAGGAAACGCGAGCGCTTGACGGCCGTAGCCAGCTGACGCTGGTACTTGGACTTGGTGCCGGTCACGCGGCTCGGAACGATCTTGCCGTTCTCGGTGAGGTACTGGCGCAGGGTGTTGAGATCCTTGTAATCGATCTCCTTGACGCCCTCGGCGGTGAACTTGCAGAACTTGCGACGACGGAAGAACTTGGACATGACAGCGCTCCTTAAGCGGCTTCGGCGTTGTCGCCGTCGGTATCGGTGGCGGCAGGTGCAGCATCGCCCTCATCGTCATCACGACGACGACGCTCGCTACGCTCGGGCTTGTCGCCCTTCTCGTCCTTGCTCTTCATGATCAGCGACTGCTCGGTGTCCGGGCCGTCGCGCTTGACGACCAGGTGACGCAGCACCGCATCGTTGAAGCGGAAGCTTTCCACCAGCTCGCTCAGCACGGCCTGGTCGACTTCGATGTTGAGCAGCACGTAATGCGCCTTCACCAGGTTCTGGATCGGGTAGGCCAGCTGACGACGGCCCCAGTCTTCCAGACGGTGGATGGTGCCGTTACCACCCTCGATCAGCGACTTGTAGCGCTCGATCATGGCCGGGACCTGCTCGCTCTGATCCGGGTGGACCAGGAACACGACTTCGTAATGACGACTCATGTTGTATTACCTTTCGGATGTGGCCACGTGGGCCGGACAGCTCCCCGGTGACCCGCGCAAGGCGGCCGGTGGAGCAAGGGTTTCCGCCCAGAACCGGGCAGGAAGCCGGAAAGTATGGCAGTTCAGTCGCTTAGCCGCAACCGGGCAGACTGCCGTGAGGCTAAAAGCCCCTCTCCTCTCGGGAGAGGGGTTGGGGGTAAGGGTCAGGTGGCGAAGCCCGCGCAGAATTCGAAGGCTCATGGCTTCGCCCGTGCCCTCCTCCGCCCTTCGGGCACCTTCTCCCGAAGGGAGAAGGAACTCTAGTGCCGGTGGGCTCAGCCGGGCTCAGCGATGCTCGGCTTCGGTCGTGAAGCTTTCCCCGCACCCGCACTCGGCGGTCGCGTTGGGATTGTTGAAGGTGAAGGTCTCGCTGAGACCGTGCTTGCCGAAATCGATGCAGGTGCCATCGACCAGCGGCAGGCTGACCGGGTCGACGAAGATGCGCACCCCCTGCTGCTCGAACACCGCATCGTCGTCGCGCTTCTCGCGCGCCAGGTCGGTGACATGGCCCCAACCCGAGCAACCGGTCTTGGTCACGCCAAAGCGCAGACCCAGCGTCCCCGGGGTCTGCTGCACGAAACGCTGCACGCGCTCCAGCGCGGCGGGGGTGAGGCTGATGGCCATGGGAGATGCTCCGGAAACGATGGTGAAACACTGGTGGCAAGTATAGCGAGGCTGCAATGACCGGGGCTGCACCCGCTGATACGACGTGTTCCCCAGATGGGGCCATGCCCCGCCGTCGACAAGCGCGACCACCGGCAAGCCGTTCAGATGCTCGCGCCAGCGCGCCCGCAGCCAGTAAACTCGCAGGCCATTCAAAGTCGCTACGGCGAGGACAAGTCATGACGGTGGTCAGCGTTGAACATGCGCTTGCGGGGAAACTCCCGGAAGGCGGCGAAGTCACGGTACGGGGGTGGGTGCGCACGCTGCGCGGATCTGCCGGACTGGCCTTCATCAACGTGACCGATGGCTCGTGCTTTGCCCCGATCCAGGTGGTGGCCAACGACACCCTGCCCAACTTCGACGAGATCAAGCGCCTGACCAGCGGCTGCTCGCTGATCGCCAAGGGCGTGCTGGTGAAGTCGCAGGGCAAGGGCCAGTCGTTCGAGATCCAGGCCAGCGGCGTGGAGATCGTCGGCTGGGTCGAGGACCCGCTGACCTACCCGATCCAGCCCAAGCCGATGTCGCCGGAGTTCCTGCGTGAAGTGGCGCACCTGCGCCCGCGCACCAACCTGTTCGGTGCGGTCACCCGCATCCGCAACTGCCTGGCGCAGGCGGTGCACCGCTTCTTCCACCAGAACGGCTTCAACTGGATCAGCACCCCGATCATCACCACCTCCGACGCCGAAGGTGCCGGGCAGATGTTCCGCGTCTCCACGCTGGACATGGTGAACCTGCCGCGCGATGCCAGCGGTGCGGTGGATTTCAGCCGCGACTTCTTCGGCAAGGAAACCTTCCTGACCGTGTCCGGCCAGCTCAACGTGGAGGCGTACTGCCTGGCGCTGAGCAAGGTCTACACCTTCGGCCCGACCTTCCGCGCCGAGAACAGCCATACCACGCGCCATCTGGCCGAGTTCTGGATGATCGAGCCGGAAATCGCCTTCGCCGACCTGGCCGAAGACGCGCGCCTGGCCGAACAGTTCCTCAAGTACCTGTTCCGCGCCGTCCTGGACGAACGTGGCGACGATCTGGCCTTCCTGGCCGAGCGCGTGGACAAGAACGCCATCAGCAAGCTGGAAGCCTTCATCAATGCGCCGTTCGAGCAGATCGACTACACCGAGGCGGTGAAGCTGCTGCAGAACTCGGGCAAGAAGTTCGACTTCCCGGTCGAATGGGGCCTGGACCTGCAGACCGAGCACGAGCGCTGGCTGACCGAAGAACATATCGGCCGCCCGGTGGTGGTGACCAACTACCCCGAGCACATCAAGGCCTTCTACATGCGCCTGAACGACGACGGCAAGACCGTCGCGGCGATGGACGTGCTGGCGCCGGGCATCGGCGAGATCATCGGCGGCAGCCAGCGCGAAGAGCGCCTGGACGTGCTGGATGCGCGCATGGCGCAGTTCGGCCTGGATCAGGAGCACTACGGCTGGTACCGCGATTTCCGTCGCTACGGCTCGGTGCCGCATGCCGGCTTCGGCTTGGGCTTCGAGCGCCTGGTGGTCTACGTGTGCGGGCTGAGCAATATCCGGGACGCCATCCCCTACCCGCGCGCACCGGGCAGCGCCGAGTTCTGACCGTGCGCCTGCTGGCTGCCGCCACCCCGCACCCGCAATCGCCGGCCTTGGCGCCGGCCTTGCCAAGCCTCGGCATGGCCGGCGTGTGCGGCGTCCGGCCAGCCGAGCCGGCAGCCACGCCTCCGGTTCCAGGTGCGTGGCGGCAGGGTGATACGGCACGCCAGGCCCCCTTCCAGGCCAGGCGTCTGTTGGGGTGGACCATCGCTGCGCCGGTGGCTGGCGCAGCACTTCTGCAACGCGTACTGAGGCCGGCGGGCACATGACCCTGTTCTTCGCACTGTGTTTTGTCGGCGTCGCCGTCGCCGGGCTCACCGCCTTGCTGATCTTCTGGCCACTGACGCTGGTGCACCTGCGCGACCGTCATCCCGAGGCGCTGGCCAGCTTCGGTGATCCGGCCTTCATCAGCCCTGCGGCACTGCGCTGGTTGCTGACACGGCGCTACCGCAGCCACCGCGACAATGCGCTGTCCGGTCTGGCCACACCCGCCTGGCTGTCGCTGCTGACCATCTTCTTCGGCCTGGGCATGGCGGCCCTGCTCGGCCTGCTTTCCAAGGTAATGCCATGAATACATCGCAAGACACCGCACAGGACCACCACGATTCGTGGTGGCTGGCCACGATCGGCCGCACGCTGATCTGGGCGCGCCTGCGCGTCAAGCAGGCCGGTACCGCCGAAGTCCTGGACAGCGACGGCAAGATCCTTCCCTACGACAGCGAAGACAGCGCCCGCGCGGCCTTGTTCGATGCCGAATTCGTCGCGCTCGACGGGCTGGACGAGGAAGACGCGCTGATGCGTGGCTTCTCGCTCGACGAGGTGTCGCCGCCGCGCGGAGACGACGATGCCGACCTGCGCGAACGCATGGTGCTGACCCTGGGCGGTCGCGCCTGACATGTACGCCCCGCGCGCGTTCGCGCAGACCGATCTGGCCTTGCTGGACTGGCTGATCGCGCGCGACCCGTTCGTCACACTGATCAGCCAGGGCGAGGACGGGCAGCCGGCGATCTCGCATCTGCCGGTGCTGTACCGACGCCAGGCGCAGGCAGTGGTCATCGAAGGCCACTGGGCGCGCCCCAATCCGCAGGCACGCAGCCCCGGCGATGCGGTAATCGTGGTGCAGGGCCCGCACGCCTATGTGTCGCCGAGCTGGTATCCGGACAAGGAAGCGGCCGCACGCGTGCCGACCTGGAACTACGCCGTGGCGCATCTGCATGGACGCTGCGAGCAGGTGAGCGATGAGGCGGCGCTGGGCGACCTGATCGGCCGCATGAGCGCGCACTTCGAGCAGCGCATCGGCAGCGACTGGCTGTTCGAGATGCAGCGCGACAGCCACCGCCGCCAGTTACGCGGCCTGGTTGGCTTCCGCTTCGTTCCCAGCCGCATCGAGCTGACCTTCAAGCTCAGCCAGAATCATCCGGCCGCTAATGTGGCGGCCGTGAGCGATGCATTGCAGCAACAGGCATCGGCCGACACCCGCGATGTGGCGTCGCTGATGCGCGATGCCCTGCTTGCACGCGACCGCGCGGTCTGAGCGGCGCGGCACACCACCGATTTCTGCAACACCGCTTCTCGCTCATCTGTCGATCACACACTGCCCTCCTTCCTCTGGAATACTGCGCGCATGAACGAGCTCAACCATTTGCTTGAAAACAACCGTGCCTGGTCCGAGCGCATCCGCCGCGAGGACCCGGAATTCTTCTCCAAGCTGTCCACCCAGCAGACGCCCGAGTACCTGTGGATCGGCTGCTCGGACTCGCGCGTGCCGGCCAACCAGATCATCGACATGGCCCCGGGCGAGGTGTTCGTCCACCGCAATATCGCCAACGTGGTGGTGCACACCGACCTGAACTGCCTGTCGGTGATCCAGTTCGCAGTCGACGTGCTCAAGGTCAAGCACATCCTGGTGGTCGGCCATTACGGCTGCGGCGGCGTGTTCGCCAGCCTGACCCAGAAGCGCATGGGCCTGGTCGACAACTGGATCCGTCACGTCACCGATGTGGCCGACAAGCACGAGGCCTGCCTGCACGACGCGGGCGACCTGCCGGTGCAGCACGCGCGCCTGTGCGAGCTCAACGTGCTCGAGCAGGTGGTCAATGTGTGCCGCACCACCATCGTGCGCGACGCCTGGGACCGCGGCCAGGCACTGCAGGTGCATGGCTGGGTCTACAGCCTGCGCGACGGACGTGCGCACGACCTGGGCATGTCGATCGACCGCCCGGAGCTGCTGCAGGAACGTTACGACGCCGCATTGGCGCGCATCCAGGCCGATCACGCCGAACGCTGAGCCGCACCCGCACACCATCCCGCCGCGGCGCCCATCGGCGCCGTCGGTTGGCTATGCTGGACGTCTTCTTTGCCGAGGAACGTCGATGCTGGTCCCGCCGATCAACCTGCAAGCCTGGATCGAGCAACACCGCCACCTGCTCAAGCCACCGGTGGGCAACAAATGCATCCAGCAGGACGGCTTCATCATCATGATCGTCGGTGGGCCGAATGCGCGCACCGACTATCACTACGACGAAGGCCCGGAGTGGTTCTTCCAGCTCGAAGGCGAGATGGTGCTGAAGGTGCAGGACGAAGGCGTGGCACGCGACATCCCGATCCGCGCCGGCGAGATCTTCCTGCTGCCGCCGAAGGTGCCGCATTCGCCGCAGCGTACGGCCGGCTCGATCGGCCTGGTGATCGAACGCGAGCGCCTGCCCAACGAGCAGGACGGCCTGCAGTGGTATTGCCCGCAGTGCAATCACAAACTGTACGAGGCGATGTTTCCGCTGCAGGACATCGAAACCGATTTTCCGCCGGTGTTCGATCATTTCTATCGTTCGCTCGCGCTGCGCACCTGCAGCCAGTGCGGGCATCTGCACCCTGCGCCGGAGCGCTATGCCACTGTCGAGGCATGAGCGGGCGATGGCTGGGGCAATTCCAGGCACGCGTCGCACAGGTCTTCGGGCGCATTCGCTCGGCGGTGGCCATCGGCGCGCCGCCGCGCCCTCGCAATGCCGCGCAACGCAATGACAATGCAGCAGCTGTGCGCAGCGCGCCGTGTTTCGAGCGTGTGCACGCGCCGCAGCCGCGCCGTGCGTCCGCATTGAACCCCATGCCATGCTGCGCACGCTGATCGACCTCAAGCCGCGCGACGTGCCATTGCGCGTTGCGCTGCGCAACACCGCCGCGGTGGTGCTGCCGCTGGCGGTCGGTGTGGCCACCGGGCACGTCGCCGCCGGTCTGGCCGTATGTACCGGCGCGCTCAACACCATGTTCACCGATCAGCCCGGCCCGTATCGCGCGCGTCTGCAACGCATGCTGATGGCCGCGCTGGCAGCGGGCCTGGCTGCGTTGCTCGGCATCTGGGTCGGCCACAACACGCCGGCATTGGTGATCGCCGGGTTGCTGCTCGGTCTTGGCGGCGGCTTGCTGGTGGCACTGGGCCCGGTGGCAGCGCGGGTGGGGCTGACCAGCATGATCCTGCTGGTGGTCAGCGCCGACATGCGCCTGCCGATGCAACAGGCCGCGGGCGTGGCGGCGTTGATCTTTGCCGGCGGCCTGCTCCAGGTGGTGCTGGCGTTGGCCGCCTGGCCGCTGCAACGCTATCGCCCGGAGCGCTTCGCGCTGGCCGACCTGATGCGTCAACTGGCCGGCATCGCACGCCAGCGTCCAGAAGCCAGCGCCCCGCCGCCGGCCACCCAGGAAGTGCTCGATGCGATGGTGATGCTGCATGGCGAGCACCGCTCGCGCGCGATCGCCGTGCAGAGCTTCCGCATCATTGCCGAGCTGTGCGAGCGCGTGCGGCTGGAGCTGCTGTCGCTGGCCGATGCCGACACCCGCCTGACCGAGTCGCAGGCGCGCCCGGCGATCGAGCGCGTGCTCGAACGCAGCGCCATCGTGCTGGAACAGCTCGCGCATGCGATGACGGTGGGCGAAGACCCGCTCGCCGCCAATGCCTCGATGACCGGCTTCGACGATCTGGTCGCCGCGCTGGCGCAGTTCCAGCACGACAACGCCGATACCCGGGAACGCCGGCTGGTGCGGGTGGCGGTGGCGCGCGCGCAAGGCCTGGGCGGCCAGCTGCGCGCGCTGATCCGCAACGCGCATTGGGCCAGCAGCCGTGGCGAAATCCAGGCGCAGCTGGCCGAAGCGCGCCTGCCGGCGGCACTCAGGCCCGCCGCGACCTGGGCCACGCTGCGCGCGAACCTGGATCTGTCGTCGGTGGCCTTCCGGCATGCCTTGCGCTGCGGCGTGTGCCTGGCACTGGCGATCGCCTTCCAGCGCTGGCAGCAGATCCCGCACGGCTTCTGGATTCCGATGACCACCGCCATCGTGCTCAAGCCGGATTTCGGCGGCACCTTCAGCTTCGGTGCCCTGCGCGTGGCCGGCACCTTCGTCGGCCTGCTGGTGGCGACCTTGCTGGCGCATCTGGCGATGGACGGCGCGAGCGTCCGCCTGGCGTTGCTGGCGCTGTTCTGCCTGGGCTTCCGCCTGCTGACGCAGGTGAACTACGGCATCGGCGTGGCGTTCCTGACCGGCATGCTGGTGCTGCTGCTGTCCTTCGAGGGCGTGGCACCGGGCGAGGCCATCGGTGCGCGCCTGCAGGCGACGGTGGCCGGCAGCGCCTGGGCGCTGATCGCCTATGCGCTGTGGCCCACGCGCGAGCGCCGGCACATCCGCGCCTCGCTGGCGCAGCTGCTCAGCGCGTATCGCGATCATCTGCGCAATCTGTTGCTCGGCAGGATGGAGGATCTGGGCGACACCCGCGCTGCCGCACGCGTGGCGCGCACCAATGCGCAGGCCTCGATCGAACGCCTGCGCGGCGAGCCGCGCAGCCGGCGCAATCTGCACGAGCTCAAACTCGCCGAGTCGTTGCTGGCCAACGGCAACCGGCTGATCCGCGCCACCTTGTCGCTGGAGGCGGTGCTGCGCGACGGCCATCCCCTGCCTGTGCTGGACGCGCTGCCGGCATTCGCGCAACAGGCCGACCAGGCGCTGTCCGAGCTGATCGCCTGCCTGCTCGACGGCGGCATTCCGGCCGCGGCCACCTTGCGCAGCGCAGAGCGCCAGCTGTCCGATGCATTGGCGGCCCTGCCCGACGGCTCGCCGGCCACCGCCGCACTGGCCGACACCATCGACCGCATCACCGACAGCATCGGCACGTTGACGCATCTGCTGCGCCCTGCCCGGCCAGCCGCGACCACCGCCGCGCCCGACACACCGGCCGCGCATGACGGCGCACAGGGTGCCGGCGGGTAAACTGCGCCACTGACCTGCGTTGCGAGCCGTGATCATGACCGACCTGCTGTCCCGCGCCCATGCCGTTGCACTGGACGCCGCCGACCCGCTGCGCCAGCTGCGCGATGACTTCATCTTCCCGCAGCATGCCGGCCAGGATCAGACCTATTTCGTCGGCAACTCGCTGGGCCTGCAGCCACGCGCCGCACGCGCGATGGTGGCCGAGGTGCTCGACCAGTGGGGTGCGCTCGCGGTGGAGGGCCACTTCACCGGTCCCACCCAGTGGCTGACCTATCACCAGCTGGTGCGCGATGGTCTGGCCCGGGTGGTCGGTGCGCAGCCCGGCGAGGTGGTCGCGATGAACACGCTGAGCGTCAACCTGCATCTGATGATGGCCAGCTTCTACCGGCCCACGCCCGAGCGTGGCGCCATCCTGATCGAAGCCGGCGCGTTTCCGTCCGACCGCCATGCGGTGGAATCGCAGCTGCGCCTGCATGGGCTGGATCCGGCCACGCAACTGATCGAAGTGGAAGCCGACCAACCCAATGGCACGGTATCGATGGCGGCGATCGCCGATGCCATCGCACGGCACGGTCCGCGGCTGGCGCTGGTGCTGTGGCCCGGCATCCAGTACCGCACCGGCCAGGCCTTCGAGCTGGGCGAAATTGCGCGGCTGGCACGCGCGCAGGGCGCGATGGTGGGTTTCGATCTGGCGCATGCGGTCGGCAATATCGCGCTGACGCTGCACGACGACGGCGTGGATTTCGCGGTCTGGTGCCACTACAAATATCTCAACGCCGGCCCCGGCGCGGTGGGTGGCTGTTTCGTGCACGAACGCCATGCCAACAGCGACCTGCCGCGCATGGCCGGCTGGTGGGGACACGAGCAGCAGACCCGGTTCCGCATGGATCCGCAGTTCGTGCCCTCGCCTGGGGCCGAAGGCTGGCAGCTGAGCAATCCGCCGGTGCTGGCGCTGGCGCCGCTGCGTGCCTCGCTGGAATTGTTCGACCAGGCCGGCATGGCGGCGCTGCGCGCCAAGTCCGAACAACTCACCGGGCATCTGGAACAGCTGATCCACGCCCGTGTGCCGCAGGTGCTGCAGATCGTCACCCCGGCCGAGCCGGCGCAGCGTGGCTGCCAGCTGTCGTTGCGGGTGGCCGGCGGCCGCGCGCAGGGGCGCTCGCTGTTCGAGTCCCTGCAGTCGGTGGGCGTGCTCGGCGACTGGCGCGAACCGGACGTGATCCGCATCGCACCGGTGCCGCTGTACAACCGCTTCTGCGACCTGCACCAGTTGGTCGAGCACGTGGAATCCTGGGCCGCCGCCTGAGCACATACGGCACAGACTGTGCCAGCGAACACGGCTGCGCGTGAGCCGGAATCGGCACCCGCGCACGTACACTCCGAACCCCGCACCTGGCCGACCGCAGCAGGTGCCGCTGCCAGCCACTCTCCTTCCTCCCTCTTGGCCGGCACTCGCGTCCGGCCGCTGCCGGATACCGCATTGAGCGCAGTCTCTCCCCGTTCCCTGACCCTGATCGGCGCTGGCCTGGCCGGTTGCCTGCTGGCCATCCTGTTGTCGCGTCGCGGCTGGCAGGTCACCGTCTACGAGCGCCGCGGCGACCCGCGCATCAAGGGCTACGAGTCCGGCCGCTCGATCAACCTGGCGCTGGCCGAACGCGGCCGCCATGCACTGCGCCAGGCCGGCGCCGACGACGCGGTGATGGCCAAGGCGGTGATGATGCGCGGGCGCATGGTGCACCCGCTGCACGCGCAGCCGCAGCTGCAGCGCTACGGGCGCGACGACAGCGAAGTGATCTGGTCGATCCACCGCGCAGCGTTGAATGTCGCGCTGCTGGATCTGGCCGAACAGGCCGGCGCACGCGTGCACTTCTACCGCCGCCTGCATACGGTGGACTTCGACGCCGGCTATGCGCGCTTCATCGACGACCGCGACGACCAGCCGCACGAAATCCATTTCCAGAGTCTGATCGGCAGCGATGGCGCCGGCTCGGCATTGCGCGCGGCGATGCAGCGCAAATCGCCGCTGGGCGAGCGCACTGAATTCCTCGATCACTCCTACAAGGAGCTGGAAATTCCGCCGCTGCCCGGCGGCGGGTTCCGCATCGAAGGCAACGCGCTGCACATCTGGCCGCGCGGGCGCTACATGTGCATCGCGCTGCCCAACGACGGCGGCACCTTCACCGTCACGCTGTTTCTGCCCAACGCCGGCGAGCCCAGCTTTGCCACCACCCGCAACGGCGACGAAGCGCTGGCCCTGTTCGCGCGTGATTTCCCTGATGCGCTGCCGCTGATCCCGCAGCTCAAGGAACATTGGGAAGAACATCCGCCCGGCCTGCTCGGCACCCTCACGCTGGACCGCTGGCATCTGGGCGGCCGCGCCCTGCTGATCGGCGACGCCGCGCACGCGATGGTGCCGTTCCACGGCCAGGGCATGAATTGCGCGTTCGAAGATTGCGTGGCGCTGGCAGAGCAGCTGGACGCGCACCACGACCTGGAAACTGCGTTTGCCGCGTTCCAGGCTGCACGCCGTGAGGATGCCGCGGCGATCCAGCAGATGGCGCTGGAAAACTATCTGGAGATGCGCGACCGCGTCGACGATCCCGACTTCCTGCTGCAGCGCGCGCTCGAACAGCAACTGCAGGCACGCTGGCCCACCCGTTTCGTGCCGCATTACACGATGGTGACCTTCCTGCGCACGCGCTATTCGATCGCCCTGGCGCGCAGCGAGATCCAGCGCGAGATCCTGGTCGAGGCCACGCGCGGGCACAGCGACCTGTCGCGCATCGACTGGGCGGCACTGGAAGCGGTCGTGCATGCGCGCTTGCAACCGCTGGAAGGCGCGCACTGATCAAGCTGCACAGGCCGGCGTCAGCGGGCCGGCGCGCGGATAAGAGATACTAGGCAGCACTGGCGGCGCCCTCCGCAGCGCGCCGCGGATCTGGATTTGATACGGCATGCCTGACAGCTTTCTCTTCTACGACCTGGAAACCTTCGGCCAGGATCCGCGCCGCACGCGCATCGCGCAGTTCGCCGCGGTGCGCACCGATGCGCAGCTGCGCGTGATCGAGGAACCGATCAGTTTCTACGTGCAGCCGGCCGATGACCTGCTGCCCTCCCCGTACGCGACCATGGTCACCGGCATCACCCCGCAGCACGCACTGCGCGAAGGCGTGAGCGAGGCCGAAGCGTTCGCGCGCATCTCCGAGCAGATGAGCCGGCCGCAGACCTGCACACTGGGCTACAACTCGATCCGCTTCGACGACGAATTCGTGCGCTGCGGGCTGTTCCGCAATTTCTATGACCCGTACGAGCGCGAGTGGCGCGGCGGCAATTCGCGCTGGGATCTGCTGGACGTGCTGCGGCTGGTGCATGCGCTGCGCCCGGACGGCATCGTCTGGCCGCAGCGCGAAGACGGCGCCACCTCCTTCAAGCTCGAACACCTGGCCGATGCCAACGCGGTGCGCGAAGGCGACGCGCACGAGGCGCTGTCGGACGTGTACGCCACCATCGGCATGGCGCGCAGGTTCCAGCAGCATCAGCCCAAGTTGTGGGACTACGCGCTGCGTCTGCGCGACAAGCGCTTTGCGGCAACGCTGCTGGACGTGATCGGCATGCAGCCGGTGCTGCATGTCTCGCAGCGCTATCCCGCCTCGCGCATGTGCGCTGCCGCAGTGCTGCCATTGACGCGCCATCCACGCATCGACAGCCGCGTGATCGTGTTCGATCTGGAAGGCGACCCTGAAGTGCTGTTGCGCCTGAGCCCGGACGAGATCGCCGACCGGCTGTATATCCGCGCCGCCGACCTGCCCGAAGGCGAGCAGCGCATTGCGCTCAAGGAAGTGCACGTGAACAAGTCGCCGGCGCTGGTGGCCTGGCAGCATCTGCGCGCGGCGGATTTCCAGCGCCTGGGCATCGACCCGGACGCGGTGCTGGCCAAGGCTGCACGCCTGCGCGCGCTCGGCCCCGAACTGGCCGAAAAGGTGCGCCAGGTGTACGGCAACGAGCGCGCTGCGGCGCCGGCGGTCAACGATGCCGATGCCTCGCTGTATGACGGCTTCCTGGCCGAAGGCGACAAGCGCCTGCTGGCGCAGGTGCGCGCCAGTGCACCGGCCGAGCTGGGCGCGCTGGAATCGCGCTTTCGCGATCCGCGCCTGGTCGAGTTGCTGTTTCGCTACCGCGCGCGCAACTGGCCGCAGACCTTGTCGTTCGACGAGCAGGAACGCTGGAACGTCTACCGCCGCCAACGCCTGCTCGAGGACCGTGGCCTGGGCGAGGTCACGCTCGACCAGTTCCATGCGCAGATCGCGGATTTACGGCTTGCTCACCCGGACGATGCTACCAAGCAGTCCCTGCTCGACCAGCTCGCCGCCTGGGGTTTGGACCTCCAACGCACGCTATGACCACCTATTTTTCCGATGCCAGCTTCAAGTTCCTGCGCGCCCTGGCGCGCCACAACGACAAGACCTGGTTCAACGATCACCGGCATCAGTACGAGGCGCATGTGCGCCAGCCGTTCCTGCAGCTCATCACCGACCTGCAGCCCGCGCTGGCACAGGTCAGCGAGCACTATCGCGCCGACCCCAAGACCCAGGGCGGCTCGCTGTTTCGTATCTACCGCGATGCGCGTTTTTCCAACGACAAATCGCCGTACAAGAACTGGCAAGGCGCGCGCCTGTTCCATGAGCGCCGCCGCCAGGTACCGGCGCCGTCGTTCTATATCCATCTGCAGCCGGGCGAGAGCTTCGTGGGTGCGGGGTTGTGGCATCCGGAGCCGGACACCCAGCGCAAGCTGCGCCAGTTCATCTTCGACAATCCCGCCAACTGGAAAGCGGCCGCCTACGAGCCAAAACTACGCCGCAAGTTCGCGTTGGACGACAGCGAGAAACTGGTGCGTGCGCCGCGCGGCTTTCCCAACGATTTCGAGTTCATCGACGACCTGAAGCATCGCAACTGGGCGTACCTGCGTCCACTCGACGATGCCATCATGACCGGCCCTCGCCTGCGCCAGACCATCGAGGCGGACCTGGTGGTGCTGGCGCCGTTCATCGATTACCTGTGCGCCGCGCTGGATCTGGAATTCTGATGCATCGCACGGCGCCGACGGCAATCGACGCTGCGCAGGCAACCGGCGGACCGCGGCGATTTCTCGCTGCGCGGCGCCATGCCTCGATGCGCCTGGTGCAGACAACAGCAATGGACTGCATGTCATGAAGAAGCGCTGGTTGCTGCTGCCTGTGCTGGCCGCATTGCTGCTGGCCAGCTATGTGGTTGCGGGCCCGTATCTGGCCATTCGCGGCATCAGCGAGGCAGTCGCCAGTCGCGACGCCGCACAGCTGGAACGTCATGTGGACTTCCCCAGCCTGCGGGTCAACCTCAAGGCGCAGCTGGACGATTACCTGATCCGCCAGGCCGGCAGCCGCATGCAATCCAGCCTGCTGGGCGGATTCGCCCTGCAGCTTGCCAGCGGCATCAGCGGCGCCGGCGTGGACACGCTGGTGACGCCGCTGGGCATCGGCGCGTTGCTGCAAGGCCACAGCGTGTGGAATCGCGTCACCGGCACCACCGTCAGCCCGGACACCTATGCGGCGCCAGCGCCGGCGCGTCCGCTGCAAGGCGCGCAGCAGCGCTTCGAGTCCACCCGCCGCTTCACCGCGACCACCCGCACCGCAGCCGGAGCGCCGGTGGTGTTCGTGCTGACCCGGCAAGGCCTGCGCTGGCGGTTGACCGATATCCGCTTGCCGCTGGCAGAGGCGGAAGCGGAACATCCGCTGACCCCATAAGGGCGCGCCTGCGAGCGATGTTGGGCGTGTCGCATTTGCAGGCTGACGACGGGCGCCGGACAGCGGCTCAGGAAAACCGCCAGGCCCGCTCCATCCACGCCGCCTGCAGCCGCAACATCGACGGCCGCAGCTGCCGGCGTGCCGACCACGGCAGCGCCGCCAACGCCTGCTCCGAAGTGCCCGGCGCGCGCTTGCCGTTCCAGGCGTACAGCAGCTGGTTGCGCGGGTCCGGCTCGGGCAACAGCAGCACCCGCCCCTCGAACACCTCGCGCAGCGCGGCCAGATGCCCGGCCAGCGGCACCTGGAACAGGTTCAGGGCCAGCACACCGCTCGGCGTCAGCGCAGCGCGACAATCGGCGTAGAACCCGGGCGTGCACAACGCCGGCGGAATGCCATCGGCATCGTAGGCATCCAGCAGCAGCAGGTCGTAGCGCCCGGCACGCGTGCCGATCCACTGCGCACCATCGCCGTGCGTGACCTCCAGCCGCGCATCGTCGCGTGGCACGCCGAACGCATCGCGCAGGGCCAGCACCTGCGCATCGGCGTCCACCGCTTCGATACGCGTGCTGCGCAGATAGCGGTGACAGAACTTGGCCTGCGCGCCGCCCCCGAAGCCGATCAGGCCGACGCGCTCGGGGCGCGGCTGCAACCACAGCGCCGCGAGCATGCCGCGCGTGTACGGCAGCATCAGCCGGTACGGTGCCCAACGCGACATGCGCGTCTGGACGGTGTCGTCGGCAAAATACAGCTCCAGTTGCCGCCAGCTGGAGCGCAGCGCGGCGCATCCAGGCGGCCTCGGTGCCTCGCTCACTCGCTCACCTGCCCGGCGGATCGTTGGCCACGCCATGCGGTACGTGACCGGCCGCCACATGCTGGTGTTGGCGCGCACTGTCGATGTTGTGCTGCGAATCGTCGAAGAAGATATCCGCGCCGAACGCCTCCAGGAACGGCCCCTTGTGGCGTCCGCCGAGGAACAGCGCCTCGTCCAGGCGCACGCCCCATTCGCGCAGGGTGCGGATCACCCGCTCGTGCGCCGGCGCCGAACGCGCGGTGACCAGCGCGGTGCGGATCGGCGAGGCCTCGCCGGGCGGGAATGCCGCCTGCAGCGCATGCAGCGCGGACAGGAAATTGCGGAACGGCCCGACCGACAACGGCTCACGCGCACGTTCGCGCTCGTGGCGCCCGAACGCCTCCACGCCCTGCTCGCGCGAGATGCGTTCGCTCTCGTCGCCGAAGATCACCGCATCGCCGTCGAAGGCGATACGCAATTGGGTGGACAGGCGGCTTTCGTCGTTGTGCACGATCGCCGCGGCGGCCTCGGCGCGTTCGCCCGGCGCACGCGGCATGATGGTCGCCGCCGCGATGCCATGGGTGAGTGCGCGGCGTACCGATTCCGGATTGGCCGACAGGAACAGATCGGTGCCGAACGGCTTCACGTACGGCCAGGTCGGCTGGCCCGAGGTGAAGGTCGCCCGCACGATGCCCAGGTTGTAGTGCTGGATCGAATTGAAGATGCGCAGCCCGGTATCGGCGGAATTGCGCGACAGCAGGATCACCTCGACACGCGGGGTTTCCTCGGGCACATCGTGGTTGAGCGCCAGCAGCTTGCGCACCACCGGAAAGGCGACACCCGGCTCCAGGATGTCATCCTCGTGCTCGCGCTGGAACGCCGAATACGCCTCCACGCCATCGGCCTCGAACAGCGCATGGCCTTCTTCGAGATCGAACAGCGCGCGCGAGGTCACCGCGACGGTCAGGAGCCTGGGGGAATTATCAGCCATTGGGGCGGGGATTCGGGAGTGGGGATTGGGGATTGGTTTAAAGCAGGAACTACTGGGTCGGGATTTGATCGCCCATCTGCGCAGCATCGTAGCGCGTGCGCGCCTTCTAAACACGACGTGGCACGCTGCTGCCGTTGCCAATCCCGAATCCCCAATGCCCAATCCCCGCGCCTCAGACCGCAAACTGTTCGCTGAAGATGCGCTCTTCCAGATTGTGTTCGGGATCGAACAGCAGCGTGACCTGGCGTTGGGTGGATTCGCGGATGGTCACTTCGACCACATCGCGGATCTCGTGCGAGTCGGCGGTGACGCTGACCGGGCGCTTGTACGGGTCCAGCACGCGGAAACGCACTTCGGTATCGGCCTTGAGGATGGCGCCGCGCCAGCGGCGCGGCCGATACGGGGCGATCGGCGTCAGCGCCAGCGTGTGCGAGCCCAGCGGCAGGATCGGCCCGTGCGCGGAGTAGTTGTAGGCGGTGCTGCCGGCCGGCGTGGCGACCATGACCCCGTCGCCGATCAACTCGGCGATGCGGGTCTGGCCATTGAGATCCACGCTCAGGTGCGCGGCCTGGCGGGTCTGCCGCAGCAGCGAGACCTCGTTGTAGGCCAGCGACACCGTGCTGGCACCGGACTCGGTCTGCACCTGCATTTCCAGCGGGCGCAGATGCGCCGGTTCGGCCCGTTGCAGACGTGCGAGCAGGTCGTCCTCGTCGTCGCGGTACTGGTTCATCAAGAACCCGACCGAGCCCAGCTTCATGCCGAACACCGGCTTGCTGGCAGCCCCATGCCGGTGCAGGGTCTGCAGCATGAAGCCGTCCCCGCCCAGGGCGCAGACGATGTCGGCGGTGTCCAGCGCATGATCGCCATAGCGCTGCACAAGACGCGCGCGCGCGGTCACCGCCGGCTCGGCGTGACTGGCAACAAAGGCAATCCGTGGTGGTGCGGTCATCGTTGACTCCAAAGCATGCGAATCAGCATACCGCAGCGCTGTGGTCGGCTTGTTGGCTGCCTGCCCCGCCCTGGCCTGCACGGCTGCAGCTGCGCCACCACGCGCCGCTGGCATGGCGCACCGCAGCCAGCCGGGCGCCGGCGACAGCGGGCGCGCAATGCCTGCACTGGCCGGTCAGACGCGACCGGGCCGCGGCATCAGGCGGTCAATCGCCAGGCACGGTGGATGCGCGCATGCCGCTCGAAATCCGGGTCGATGGTGCGCGGGCTGATTTCCTCGCACTGCGCAAACTCGGCCACCAGTTCCTCGTCCAGCTTGAAGCGACGGAAGTTGTTGGAGAAGTACAGCACCCCACCCGGCGCCAGCCGCGCCATTGCCGCACGCAGCAGCCGCACGTGCTCGCGCTGGATGTCGAAGTCCTCGGCGCGTGCGGAGTTGGAGAAGGTCGGCGGGTCGCAGAAGATCACGTCGAAATGCGCGCGCTCGGCTTCCAGCCAGGCCAGCGCGTCGGCCTGCACCAGCGTGTGCTTGCTGCCGGCCTGGCCGTTCAGGGCCAGGTTGTCGGCACACCACTGCAGATAGGTGCCGGACAGATCCACGCTGGTGGTCGCGCTTGCCCCGGCCACCGCCGCTTCCACGCTGGCCACGCCGGTGTAGCAGAACAGGTTGAGGAAACGCCGCCCATTCGATTGCATGGCCATGGTGCCGCGCAACGGGCGATGGTCCAGGAACAGGCCGGTATCCAGGTAGTCGAACAGATTCACCCGCAGCAAGGCGCCATGCTCGCGCACGTTGATGAATTCGTTGCGCTGCTCGAAGCGGCCGTACTTGCTGCCACCCTTGCCACGCTCGCGCGATTTGAGCGCCACGCGTTCGCCCGGCACCTCGAAGACCTCGCGTGCGGCGGCCAGCAGCTCGCCCAGACGGCGGCGCACGTCGGCTTCGGGAATCGTCGCCGGCGCGGCGTATTCCTGCACATGCAAAAACACGCGGCGATCGCCATCGGCCTGCTGGTACACGTCGATGGCGGCGGAATATTCCGGCAGATCGGCGTCGTAGGCGCGGAAGCATTCGATGCCTTCGCGTGCGCGCCACTTCTTGAACTTCTGCAGATTCTTGCGCAGGCGGTTGGCGACCATCTGCGCGCCTTCGCTGAGCGCGGTCGGCGCCGCCAGCGGGGTGCGCCGCGGCACCGCGATCGGGTCGCAGACGATCAACGCGCATTCGATCGCGCCATTGAACAGCTGGTATTTCTTGCCCGCGCGCAGGCCGGTGGCATACGCCAGCTCGGCGTTGCCGCACAGCAGGCTGGCCCGCCATTGCGGTACGGCGCGCTGCAAGGTGTCGCCCAGGCGGCGATACAGCGCCGCATCGGCAGCCAGGCGTTCGTCATAAGGCGGATTGCACACCACCACGCCGGTAGCCTGCGGCGGGGTCTGCAGATCACCCACCTCGCGCACGCCGAACCAGATCGCCTCGGCCACACCGGCCACCTGCGCATTCTCCTTCGCGGCGCGGATCGCATGCGGGTCCATGTCGCTGCCGTGGATCACCTGCCTGAGTGCGGCGCGGCCGAGACTGTCGCGCTCGCGCGCTTCGCCCACCAGCTGCTGCCAGCCCTCACGGTCGAAGCCGCGCCAGCGGCTGGGGAGATCGCTGCCATAGCGCTGCAGGCCGGGCGCCACGTCGGCGGCCATCAGCGCGCCTTCGATCAGCAAGGTGCCGCTGCCGCACATCGGATCCAGCAGGCCGCCGCCATCGGCATAGGCGCGCGGCCAACCGGCGCGCAGCAACACCGCCGCGGCCAGATTCTCCTTGAGCGGTGCATCGTTCTGCGCCATGCGCCAACCGCGCCGATGCAGCGGGCCGCCGCCCAGATCCACCGAAATGGTGGCGCGGCCCTTGCGCAGCGACAGGTTCAAACGCAGATCCGGGCTGTCCACATCCACCGACGGGCGCTCCAGGCCCTGCCGGCGCATGGTGTCGACCACCGCGTCCTTGATGCGCTGCGCCGCGTAACGGGCGTGCGTGATAGCGGTACCGGAGACATGCGCGTCCACCGACAGCGTGTGGCCGACGGACAGGTGCTCGTCCCACGGCAATCCGGCCACCCCGGCATACAGTGCGTCCTCGTCCGGGCAATCGAACTCGCTCAGCGGCCACAGCACCCGGCTGGCCAGCCGCGACCACAGCACGGCGCGCTGCGCATCGCGCAGCTCGCCCTCGACGTTGACGCCGGAGATGGTGGCGGTGGCCTTGCTGGCACCGAGCGACAGCAGCTCGTCGGCAAGCAGGTATTCCAGGCCCTTGGCACAGGATGCAAAGAATTTCACGTAGGCAGGTATCGATGGAGACGCTGGCCGTGGGGGCGAGCGCGGGAGCAGGACGCTGGGCCGGCGCCCTGGAGGGCAGAGCCGTGGCCGCCGCGGGCGGGGCGCAAATGGTCGGCCATCGGGCCCGGCTTTACCAGCCCGCCGGCCGGATCGCCCGTCGTGCGGTTCACCACGGCGCCAGCCGCCACTGCGCCTGCGCGGTATCCAGGCGCTGCCGCAGGCCCAGCCGCTGCAGGAAGGCGGCATCGTGCGAGGCGACGATCAGCGCACCGGGGTAGCTGTGCAGCAGTGCCTCGATCGCCTCCACTGCGGCCAGATCCAGGTGGTTGGTCGGCTCGTCCAGCAACAGCAGTTGCGCCGGCTGCGCCCGGTACAGCGCGCAGGCCAGCGCCGCCTTGAGCCGCTGGCCGCCGCTGAGCTGGCCGGTGGGCAGGTCGGCATGCCTCTGGTCCAGCCCCAGCAGCGCCAGGCGTAGCCGCTGTGCGTGGGCTGGCGCACCCGGGTCTGCATCCTGCAGCTGCGCAGCCGCCGAGCGCGCCGGGTCCAGCAGCCCCAGGTCCTGATCCAGATACGCCACCGGCACATGCACCTGGCACTGCCCCGCGCTGGGCTGCAGGCGCCCGGCCAGCAGCTGCAGCAACGACGACTTGCCGCTGCCGTTGGGGCCGACCAGGCCGATCCGCGGCTGCCCATGCAACAGCAGATCCAACCGCCGCCCGCCCAGCCGCCCGTGCGCCAGTTCCACCTGTTGCAGCGTGGCCAAGCGCTGCGATGCGCCGGCGGGCGATGTCGGCGCCAGTAGCGCGATCGTGGGGTCGTCTTGCACCAGCGCCGCGGCCTGCACCACCGCCTCGCTCAGCCGCGCCTGGTCGGCCTGGCGTTGCTGTTGCAGCCGCCCCGCGCTGACCTCGCTGCGCTGCTTCTGCGCGCCGAGCAGGATCGCGGCCTGATTGGCCTGCCCTGCAGCACGCGCGCCGCGTGCCTGGCGCTGCTGGTGACGCTGCTGCTGTTCGCGCAGCGCCTGCTCGCCGCGCGCACGCGCCTGTTTGCGCTGGGCCAGCAACGCGCTGGCCGCCTGCTGTTCGATGGCGCGCTGCTGCGCATAGAACGTGTAATTGCCGCCATAACTGCGCAGCTCCTGCGCGGACAATTCAACAATGCGCTGCATCGCATCGAGCAGGCCGCGGTCGTGGCTGATCACCAGCAAGCCACCGCTCCACGCCAGCAACTGATCCATCAGCCGCTGGCGTTGCGGGCCATCCAGGTGATTGCTGGGCTCGTCCAGAATCAACAGGTCCGGCCGGGTCAGAAACGCACCGGCCAGTGCCACGCGTGTCGCTTCGCCGCCGCTGAGCTGCGCGGCCGGTGCACGCGGATCGCGCCCACCCAGGCCTTGCCGTTCGAGTTCTGCGGCAAATTGCGCATGGGCGGCCCAGCGCTCGCCGACCAGTTCGAAATCGGCGGGCGCAACGCTGCCAGCAGCGATACGGTCCAGCGCCTCCAGCAGCGGCGCGACACCGGCCAGGTCGGCAATGCTCTGCCCCGGCGCAACGCGCACGCGCTGCGGCAGGTAGTGCACGCTGCCGTTGCGCACACAGCGCCCGGCACTGGGCAGCAACGCGCCGGCCAGCAGGCGCGCCAGCACGCTCTTGCCCACGCCATTGCGCCCCACCAGGCCGGTGGCGCGTTGGTCGATGTGGATTGTCAGATCGGAAAACAGCGGACTGCCATCGGGCAGCACATACGCAACGCGTTCCAGCGTCAGCGACGGACAGGTCATACGGGTCTCCATTGCATGCCAGCACACGCACCGATCCAGCCGGACCGGCAGCGGGTAAGGCCGTCATCACGACGGCGGCATCAATGGCGCATTGGACCAATCCTCAGACAGTGGGCAACGCGACAAAGTGTAGGTCAGCCTGCGATGCAAGCCAAATCCCGGGCACTGCGGCAGACTGGCCCTGTTCAAGCGCAGCAGCAGCATCGGCAGGCGGCACCGTGCAGACATGCCCACGCTCCTGCAGGCCGGATCATTGCCGGCTAACAGGGACCATCGAAGACAGCCATCGCGGGGATCGCTGCCGTGGCAAAATCACCGACAACGCGGGCCATCAGGTGTCCCGATGATGCAACGCTCACCCCAGCCCGAACGCCGGGTGATAGGCCACATCGGCCAGCGGCAGCAGGCGGTCGCCAAACGCCAGCGCCTGCAGCTCGGATGCCGGGACGCCGGGCAAGGTCAGCCCCGGCTCCACCGCAAAACCCAGGCGCCTGAAAAACGCCAGCTCGCCCAATGCCAGGCAGCCGGCCGCGCCACGCTCGCGCAAGCTGGCCAGCGCCGCCTGCACCAGGCGCGTGCCCAGCCCCTGGCGCTGATGCCCCGGGCCGATCGCCAGCGGCCCCAACGCGTACCAGCCGGGCGAGTCGTCCGACAGCCACACCGGCGATACCGCCAGATGCCCGACCACATACCCGTCGTGGTCGGCCACCAGCGACAACGCCAGCGCGCCGTCGTTGCGCAACCCGGCGATCACGTGCTGCTCGTCATGGCGGCTATGTTCGTCGCGCATGAACGCGACCATCGTCAGCAGTTCGATTGCCGCCGCATCGCCGTCGCTCGCTTCGCGAATCAATACGTTCATCGGACGCCCCAAAACCCGCACACCCTGGTCCGCATCACAGGCTCTGCAACAGTTCGGCGAAGGCGCGCGCCGATGCATCCACGTGCGACGCCAGCCGGTGTTCGTCGTCGACCAATAGCAAGCGCGCATGCCGCGCCTGCGCCCAGGCGATCACCTCGCTGGCCGGAATCAGTTCATCGCGCCAGGCATGCACGATCGAAATCGGCACGCGCGCCGCATCCAGTGCCGGCAACGGCCCCATCCTGGTCGGCGGCACCATCAGGAACAGCCCGCGCGTGGGCACCTGCAACGACACCTGCGCGGCGATGTACGAGCCCAGGCTGGAACCGACCAGCACCAGCGGGCCCTTGTCGGCCGCCGCACGCGCAATCTCCAGCAGGCGCTGCAGCCGGCCTTGCACATCGCCCAGCGAACTCACCTCGCGGCGTGCGTCCAGATCGGTGTAGTCCGGGCGCTCGTGGGTCCAGCCCAACTGCGCGGCGACATCGGCCAGGGCGGTGACCTTCAGCGCATCCGGGCCGCTTTCGAAGCCGTGCGACAGGATGCAATGACCGCGGCTCATAGCGCCTGCACCGTATCGCCGAGGCGCAGCACGCCGCCACGCAGGACGCGCGCACACAGGCCGCCATGACCGCGCATGGCGTTGTAGCCGCCCGCACCCAGCGCGTCCTCCATGCGCGAGCACGGATCGCAGGGATCGGTGCCTTCCAGCTCGACATCACCGATGCGGAAACGCCGGCCTTTCAAGGCGATCAGCGGAATGCCGGACACCACCAGGTTGCGGCGCAAGGTGGCGGGCGCGATCGCGGTGTGGCCGGCCAGTGCCGCGATCACCGGCAGATGTTCGGCCTGGATCAAGGTCACGCCGCGCTTGCCGCTGCCGCCCTTGTAGCGGTCGCCGACCAGGCCGACGCCGGTGGTGGCCTGTGCCGCGTCCACCGCAATCATCTCCACGTCGCGCGCGGGACGCACGCCGATCCAGGTCACCTGGCCGGTCTGCGGCAGGGTCGCCATCAATTTGCCCAAGGGGCTGTCGGGATTCAAAGCCATCGGGCAATGCTAGCATCCGCCTCATGTCCGATGCCGTCCTGCCGTCGCCACCGATCACCTACGCGCCGTTGTCCTACGAATCGCGGCTGGCGCGACGCGCGCTCACGCAGATCGACATGGTGGTCATCCATTGCACCGAGTTGCCCGACATGGCGATGGCACGCGAATACGGCGAACGCGTGCTCTACGACAGCGGCACCGGCAACAGCGGGCATTACTACATCGACCGTAACGGCAGCATCCAGCAATACGTCGCGCTGGAGCGCGTGGCCCATCACGTGCGCGGCCACAACCCGCATACGCTGGGCATCGAACTGGTCAACAGCGGCCGTTATCCGCACTGGCTGGACTCGCGCCATCAGTGCATGAGCGAGCCGTATCCGCAGGCGCAGATCACTGCGCTGATCACACTGCTGCAGTGGCTGCAACAGCAGTTGCCATCGGTCCGCCGCATCGCCGGCCACCAGGCACTGGACACCACCCAGGAAGCGGCCAGCGACGATCCGTCGCGCAAGATCCAACGCAAGCTCGACCCCGGCCCGCTGTTTCCGTGGCCGCAGATCGAAGCGGCGGTCAGCTGGGCACACACACCGCGCTAGCAGCGGCGCACACAGGGCCATCGACACGGCTGGCCGCCTTCTCGAGTTCGGTGCTCAGCGCTCGGTCGCGCGGTAGGTCTTCTCGCCGGCATTCACTGCCAGGTCCAGGCGATTTTCCGGCGATGCGATCGGGCAGACCACGTGCGGCGTCAACGCACAGGGCGGATTCTCGGCCAGATTGAAATCGAGCACGAGCCGGCCGTCGTGTGGTGCCGCGGTGTAGAGATAGCGCGCGCCGCCATACGTTTCCTTGCCGCTGGTGCGATCGGCGAACAGGAAGAACAGGCCTCGCCCGTCGTCGCTGACGATCGGCTGCAACCGGTAGTCCCGGCCATTGCGCGAAAACACCGCCTCGCCCGGCACCTGAACGGTGAGCGGTGTACCGATCGAGGTCAGCAGCGTGGTCGTGCGCGGCGTGGGATACGCCTGCCAGCGCGCCTGGATGCGCCACTGCGGGTCGGTCGGAAAATACTCCAGCCCGGCGAAGTGGGTCAGCAACGGCGCTGCCGGGTCACGGAAACGCCAGCCGAACAAGCTGCCGGTCTGCACCAGATAGAACTGCCGGCCCTCCACATCCAGGCGATCGCCACGCTGCCCTGCACGCTCCGGCCTCAGGCGCACGCGATCGATGCGCTGGCCGTTCAAGTGCACCGGTGCGGAGGCAGCGGCGTCGAAGTGCACACGGCCGTCGGCATCCAGCGTCAGCTGCCCCAGTTGCGCAGGCCCGGCCGGCAACACCAGGTCGCTACGTGGATCGCTGCCCACCTGGTACCGGCCGGCACGCACGCGCCCGGACCCGGTGTAGCTCAGCCAGCCATCGGGCGCACGCAAGCGCTGCACGCGCTCGGCGCGTGCATGTTCGAGTTCGACCTGATACATCGCGTGGCGATCGCTCTGCCCACGACCGGCGATGCGCGCACCGTTGGCGTCGGCGGTCGACCCCGCCGAACAGGCAGCCAACGACACCATCGCGACGCACAACGCGCCGACCTGCAACTGCAACCGCATGAGTCACCCAGCACTGCGAGAAACTGCGCTCCGCGCAGCGAACCTGCGTCCCCACAGGTCACCGTTCCTGCCGCCATTGTGCCTGCAATCAGGGGCTGGTCGCGACCGGACGTGTGGAATCCTGCAACCACCCACTCCAGGAGCCGGCGTAAACGCGCGCGCCCGACAATCCGGCCACTTCCAGTGCCAGCAGCAGATGGCATGCGGTCACCCCGGAGCCGCACATCACCACCGCCTGCTCGGGACGATACGCGCCCAGCAGCGCCGACAACTCGGCGCGCAGTTCCTCTGCCGGCTTGAACCGCCCGTCGCGCAGGCTTACGCCCAGGGGGCGACTCACCGCACCGGGCACATGCCCGGCCACCGGATCGACCGGCTCCACCTCGCCGCGAAAACGCTCGCCTGCACGTGCATCCAGCAACCAGCCCGGCGCCTGATCCAGCCGCGCCAGGATCTGCCCGGCCTCGACCACCGCATCGCTGTCGAAGCTGCCTGGGTATGCCGCGCCATCGCGCTCTGCAGGCGGCTCGGTGCTTTCCGGCAAGCCGGCAGCGCGCCAGGCGGCCAACCCGCCATCGAGCACCGCCACGCGGCGATGTCCCATCAGCCGCAGCATCCACCATGCCCGCGCCGCGGCCATGCTGCCGTCGGCGGCATCGTAGATCACCACCTGGCTGTCCGGGTCGATCCCCCACGCGCCCAGCCGCCTGGCAAATGCCGCACTGTGCGGCAGCGGGTGCCGCCCCTGCGCAGGCAGCGACAGATCGGCCAGATCCTTCTCGAGATCGACGTAGTACGCGCCTGGCAGATGCCCTTGCGCATAGGCCTTGCGCGCGGCATCCGGGTCCGGCGCAGTCGGTGGCGCAGCGCGCGCGTCCAGCAATCGCAACTGCGGATGCGGCAATGCCGCTGCCAGCGTGGCGCTGTCGACCAGCGTGGTCCAGTGGGGTTCCGCACTCATGCAACCTGCTCCAGACGACGACGAAGATTGAGGAGGATGGCCGCGGTGGCACCCCAGATGCGGTGGCCCGGCCAGTCGTATTCCAGCACGCGGCGCGGCCGGCCGCGATACTCCAGCTCCACGCTGCGCAGGTTGTCCGGATCCATCAGATAGGCCAGCGGCACCTCGAACACCTCGGCCACTTCGTCCGGCTGCGGCACCGCCACGAACGCCGGGTCGATCACTGCCACCACCGGCGTGACGCGAAAACCGCTCACGGTCAGGAACGGATCCAGATAGCCCAGCGCATGCACCTGGCCGGCGCCGAGCGCGATTTCCTCGCAGCTCTCGCGCAGCGCCGCAGCGGCCGCATCCGCATCCGACGGCTCGACCCGTCCACCGGGAAAACTGACCTGCCCGGCATGGTGACGCAGGCTGTCGGTGCGCCGGGTCAGCAGCACCATGGTGCCCTGTGCGCGCGGCACCAGTCCGCACAGCACCGCAGCCTCGGCCGAGGCGCCGCCCTCGGTCAGGTCGATCAACTCGGCATGATTCCAGCCCGGCCCGTCGGGCGCGGTGTCCAGCGCATACAGCGCGCGCCGCAACTGCGCACATTCGGGCAGCCGCGCGGCCAACGCGCGCGCCGGCAGAACCGTATGCAGATACTGCTGACGTTCGGTGTCGCTCATGCTCATCCAGCGTGCAATTTCATCCAGGCTGCGCAGGCAGCCCACACAGTGCGCCTGCGCGTCCAGCGAACATACACCGATACACGGGCTGGGCAGACCATTGCGGGTCGAATCCGTGTCGCTCATCGCTGGCTCCCGCCGCACCGCATCGTCACGCCGTTCGTCCATCCTCTCGCGCTTGGCCGCTGGATCCAAACGACAACGCCGGCCTGGTGGCCGGCGTTGTCACAGCAACATCCACTGCAATTACTTGACGCTGACCAGCTTGATCTCGAACTGCACAGCCACGTTCGGCGGGAACGGGGTGCGCGGATCGGCACCGTAGGCCTTCTCCGGCGGCAGGGTCACTTCCCACTTGGAGCCGGCCGGCATCTGCAGCAGCGTGTCGCGCATGGCCTGCATTTCGACTTCGCTGACCTTGATGGCCGGGATCTGCTGCGCCGGACGTGCCTTCTCGCGGTCGCCGAACGGGAACGGACCGGCCACTTCCAGCTGCACGGTGCTGGC
This sequence comes from Xanthomonas sp. CPBF 426, assembly GCF_903989465.1. Classification (NCBI taxonomy): domain Bacteria; kingdom Pseudomonadati; phylum Pseudomonadota; class Gammaproteobacteria; order Lysobacterales; family Lysobacteraceae; genus Xanthomonas; species Xanthomonas sp. CPBF 426. Next base: position 1,884,825 of record NZ_LR861805.1, on the reverse strand, counting down.
CTGGGTCGGCTTGGCGCCCTTGCCTGCTTCGATCACGCGGTACTGCACGCCGCTGGGCAGCGTCTGCACGCCGGCGGTGCCCTTGTTCTTGGCCAGGAACTGGTCGCTCTTGGTCTTGTTGGCCGCAGCGGCCTTGTCGTACTCGGCCTTGGCCTGCTGGGCACGGCCCTGCTCACGCTTCTGGAACGCTTCGACGGCCGGCTTCAGCTGGTCGGCAGTGATGGCCGGCTGCTTCTTGGCATAGGCGTCCTGCAGACCCTTTACCACCGAGTTGATGTCGAGCTGCTCGCCGCGACCGGTAAGCTCGGCAAGGTTGTTGCCGTAGTCATAGCCGAAGTAGTAGCTCAACTTGCCCTTCTCGGACGTCGTGTCCTGGGCCAGTGCATTGCCCGTCAGGGCCAGGGCCGCCACAGCGACCGCGATAGAACGCAACTTCATCAAACAATTCTCCAGGGTGGTGGCACAGGACGGGTCTGCCGCCTGAGATGACGCGCTAGGATAGCGGCCGCGATACCGAACCGCTACTTATCACGAAAGCTAGGACCAGCAAGGCTTTCGGAAGTTCCGTATTTACTAATTTTTTACGTTCGCAAGGATTTCCATGTCCAATCACGTCATTCTGATCGCCGACCACGCCAGTGTACGGACGATCACGGTCAATCGACCGGACAAACTGAACGCCTTGAACCAGGAAACGCTGCGGGCACTGGATCATGCTTTTGCCGAGGCAGCCAGCGCAGACCACATCCGCGTGGTGATCCTGACCGGCGCAGGCCCCAAGGCATTTGTCGCCGGCGCGGACATCGCCGAAATGCGCGAGCTGTCGGCGATGCAGGGCCGCGAGTTCTCGCTGCTGGGCCAGCAGGTGATGCGCCGGATCGAGCGCATGCCCAAGCCAGTGATCGCCATGGTCAACGGCTTTGCGCTGGGCGGCGGGCTGGAGCTGGCAATGGCCTGCCATTTGCGTATCGCCGCATCCACCGCACGCCTGGGGCAGCCGGAGATCAACCTCGGCCTGATCCCCGGTTTCGGCGGCACGCAACGGCTATTGCGTCTGACCGGGCGAGCGGCGGCGCTGGAGCTGTGCCTGCTCGGTCTGCCGATCGATGCGCCGCGTGCGCTGCAGCTGGGCCTGGTCAACCGCGTGGTCGAGCCGGAAGCCCTGCAGGAAGACACCCTGGCCGTGGCACAGCGTCTGGCCGTCGCCGCACCGCTCGCGCTGCGCGGCATTCTGGATGCGGTGGTGTTCGGTGGCGAATGCGCCATCGAAGAAGGCCTGCAGCTGGAAACCGCGCAATTTGCGCTGCTGTTTTCCAGCGACGACATGCGCGAAGGCACCGGCGCGTTTCTCGAAAAACGCCCCGCGCACTTTCTCAATCGCTGATCGGCTTGCCATGACGTTCGACCCCAACCCGGCAGCACGTCCCCTGCCCCTCCAGCTGTTCGACTGCGTACACGCCGACGATCTCGATCGCGCGTTGGCACTGGGTTTGATGGAGTACCGGCCCGATCCGGGCGACGACCTGCTGGATCCGGCCTGCCCGCAGCTGCGTGCGGTGTTGCTTGCCGCACAACAACGGCTGCGCGATGCCTGGGCCGCCCGCGACCGCTACCGCGCACGCGCCGCGCGCCTGCAACGTCGCGCTGCCGAACGCGATGCACGCCGAACGCCGGCACCGGCGCCCAGCCAACCCGCCGCAGCCGCGTTACCGCCGCTGGCCGCAGCCATCCTGGCGCGCGCAAAGGCCAAGGCCGCTGGCGGCGCACCGCCATGAACGCGATCCGTCAGACCCCGCCGGCGAGGCGCGGCAACCTCATGCGCAAGCCTGAAATACAGGAGATGTTCGCGCGGTTGCGCGAGCTCAATCCGCGCCCGACCACCGAGCTGGAATACACCACGCCATTCGAGTTGCTGATCGCGGTACTGCTGTCGGCACAGGCCACCGATGTCGGCGTCAACAAGGCCACCCGCAAGCTGTACCCGGTGGCCAATACCCCGCGTGACATTCTCGATCTCGGCGAAGAAGGCCTGAAGCGCTACATCGCCACCATTGGCCTGTTCAACGCCAAGGCCAAGAACGTCATCGCCACCTGCAGGATCCTGCTGGAGCAATACGGCGGCGAGGTGCCGCACGATCGCGCTGCGCTGGAGGCCTTACCCGGTGTCGGCCGCAAGACCGCAAACGTCGTGCTCAACACCGCATTCGGCGAGCCCACCATGGCGGTGGACACGCATATCTTCCGCGTCGCCAACCGCACCGGTCTTGCGCCGGGCAAGGACGTGCGCGCGGTCGAGGACACACTGGTCAAGGTCATTCCTGCCGAGTTTCTGCACGACGCACATCACTGGCTCATCCTGCATGGCCGCTACGTCTGCAAGGCACGCAAGCCCGACTGCCCAGGCTGCGTGATCCACGACCTGTGCCGCTACCGCGACAAGACCCCCGCCCCCGCCGAACGGCCAAAAACTCCCAAAAGCTGACGCAATCCGAATCAACATGGCTGACACGACCTAACAAAACCATCGCAACTGCAAGCGCTCAGTCGGGCACCAGGCCTGCCGTATCAGCACCTCAGCACCGCCAATCCCGGCTTTTCCGATTCCCCAATCCCGAATCCCGATTCCCGGCCATAAAAAAATCGCGACCAGATGATGCGTCTTGCGGCGCCATGCATCACCCGGTCACGATGGAGTTCACCCGGCGCGAGCGCCGGGCGTTGCAGCAAGTTTACGCCGCCTTGGCTTGTTCGACGCGCTGTTCGACCAGCACGCTCTCCACCGCCGGCTGGCCTTCCACGCGTCGATCCAGTTCCTTCCAGTCCACCACCAGCTCGCAGCCGCGCGAGGCCGCATTCCGGCTCCAGTCGCGCAACAACTCGATGCAGGCATGGTCGACGTGGTGCAGCTTGGCCACATCCAGATGCAGGGCGGTGTTCGGCGGCACGCTCTCCAGCGTACGCGCCATCGCCGGCACCTTCAGGAAGGTTGCCGAGCCCTGCAGGGTCAGATGCATCTCGTCCTTCTTGTGCTCGTGCTCACGCACGTCCACCTTCAGGCGCGAAGAATGCAGGGCCAGCCGGAACAACGACAGGCCGAAGCCGATCAGCACACCGGTCAGCAGGTCCGTCGCGACGATTGCAAAGGTGGTCGCCAGATAGATCGCCGCGGTGCCACGACCATAGGTCGCCAGCTCCTTGACCTGACCGATCTTGATCATCTTCACGCCCGTGTAGACCAGGATGCCGGCCAGACACGCCACCGGCGTCATCCGCAACAGCCACGGCAGCAGCATTGCGAAGACCAGCAACCAGCCGCCATGCAGCACCGTGGACATGCGCGTGGCCGCTCCGGCCTGCACATTGGCCGCGCTACGCACGATCACGCCGGTCATCGGCAATGCGCCCAGGAAGCCGCACAGCATATTGCCCACGCCCTGCGCCGCCAGCTCACGGTCGTACTGCGTGCGCGCGCCCTGATGCATCCGGTCCACCGCCGCCGCCGACAGCAAGGTCTCTGCGCTGGCGATGAAGGCAAAGGTCACTGCAGACACCAGCAACGTCGCATTGAACACGCCAAAGATGTCCGCCACGCTGGGGATGCTGATCGCCGAGAACAGATTGGTCGGCACGTCGACCTTGTTGACGTTCAGGCCCTGCAACTGCACCGTCGCCGTGACCACCACCACCGCGATCAACGCACCTGGCAAAAAGCGCAGACGCTGCGGACGCAGCTTGTCCCAGGCCAGGATGATGCCGATGGTGGCCAGGCCCACGAACAACGCGGTACGGCCGGTACCTTCGGTGATTGCCTGCCACACCACGGCCGGCAATGCAGCGAAGTTTTCCAGACCGCGCGCCTTGGGAGCGGCGTCCATCAGCACATGCGCCTGCGAGGCCACGATCAGGATGCCGATGCCCGACAGCATGCCGGCCACCACGGCCGGCGATGTCATCCGGAACCACACGCCTGCGCGGCACAGACCGGCGATCAGCTGGATCGCACCGGCCACCAGGATCACCGGACCGAGTGCGGCAATGCCGTGCTCGCGGACCAGTTCGAACACCAACACAGCCAGGCCGGCGGCCGGTCCGCTCACCTGCAGAGGAGAGCCCGCCAGGAAGCCGACGACCAGTCCACCGATGATGCCGGTGATCAGGCCTGCGGCCGGCGGCATGCCGGAAGCGATCGCAATCCCCATGCACAACGGGAGCGCGACAAGGAAGACCACGACAGACGACAACAAATCACGCCCGAACAGTCCCTGGCGGAAATATCCGCCGATACCTGATGTGTTCATGATGTGCTCCGTCAGGCGAGTTCGGCGCGCACGACTTGCTGCAGTCGCGGACGTGGGGTGGCTTCGGGGGTGTTGTCCGCCAACAACGGACGGAAGCCACCCTTCTCGGCATCGAAGGCGCGGATCTCGCCGTGGGCGATGTCATAGATCCAGCCGTGGATGCGCAAGGTACCGGCCGCCAGACGCGCGGCGACCACCGGCTGCGTGCGCAGATGGTCCAGCTGCGAGACCACGTTCTCCTCGGTCATGCAGCTCAGCGCTTCCTGGCTGTGCGGGTCGTGGCCGTGATGGGCCGTGACGTGCCGCGCCGCATCGGTGTGCTTGAGCCAGGCCGCCACGGATGGCACGTCCTCCAGCGATTCCGGCTTGAGCACGGCCTTCATCGCGCCGCAGTCGGTATGGCCGCAGATCACGATGTGCCGCACGCCCAGTACGGCGATGGCGTACTCGATCGCCGCAACCACGCCGCTGACGTGCTGGGAGTAAGGCGGTACCACATTGCCGATATTGCGATAGACGAACAATTCGCCCGGTTGTGCGGAAAAGATCAGCTCCGGCATGACGCGCGAGTCGGCGCAGGTAATGAACAACGTGTGCGGACTCTGGCCGCCGGCCAGTTCCTGAAAGCGCGCACTCTGGCGCGGATACACTTCCTTACGGAAATGACGAAAACCTTCTAGCAAACTTTCCATGGGAGATACCTCTAGGCAACGAATGGCTATCCGCGGCGCAGGCCGCGAATTGCAAAGACGAACAAATCAAAGGAAGCCGGTGCGCTGCACCGGTTGACGCGACTAACGAAGGATCAGGCGCGCGCTGCGTTGGGAGGACGCAGTTGCGGGATCAGGTCGCGTTTTTGAGTTGCCGGCGCGTAGTGCGCGTACCAGGAGGGGAAATAACGTGCGACCACCGGCCATGCCTGGGAGAGCAAGGGGATGTCGTCTGCAGAGTGCGTATCGACCTGGGTCTGTGCGTCCCCGTCGTCCTGCAGATCATCGGCTACGTCGCGTTCTTCACCAGCATCCGCCATCACCGCCACGCCGTCGCCCACAAGCGCATCGTGGATGCGGTCGTGCGCATCGGCCGCCGACCACGCAGTGAGCGCGAGCAGGCAGGCCAACAGCAATTGGAGGAATCGGGGAAACATGGCCTCGAAACTAACAATTTAGAACGCGCCTGTGCAAGTGGTGCGACGCACAAAGCGCCTGATACGCCGCCGTTCCACCTGGTTGGTTCAGGTCGCAATAAGCTTGAGCTCGCTGGAACGGTGAACCACGCCACTGTCACATCTGTCATACGAGGCGGCCCGTTCAGACTCATGACACACACTGACAAAAGACAAACACACGTAAATCTTTGTCTTTGTTGACAAAAATCAGATTGCAACGCGATCCGAAGTTGTCACATTAACGCAACTTTCACGCCATAGCCTGCGCTCACTTTCTCAGGTCGCAAGGCACATATGAAACTTTCTCCCACCCTGCTGGGCGCTGCCCTGTTGCTGGCGCTGGCCGCACCTGCCGCGCATGCCGAAATCGCCATCGACGTGATCGGCGGCTCGGAGATGTCGCTGGAGGGCCTGGTCCAGGCTGATGGCAACTGGTTCCACAACGATGTGCAGGATCTCAATGGCCCTATCGGAGCCAATGGCGACAATTCCGAATTCAGCATCCGCCGTGCCGAGCTGGTGCTCAAGGGCAAGGGCCCGGGCAATTTCGAATGGGTGGCCGGTTACGACCCGAGCGTGCTGAAGGAGGTCACCATCCGCGGCACCACCATCCGCAGCACCGGGCGTTTCCTCGACAACAACATCAAGTACAAGTTCGCCGGCAACGCCAACAACTATCTGCAGATCGGCCAGTTCAAGCAGCCCAACAGCCTGGAAGAGCTGTCCAGCACCAAGAACAACGACTTCGTCTCCAAGGCCGCAGTGACCAACACCTACGGCATCTCGCGCCGGCTGGGCGTGGCCTACGGCGTGGGCGACAACGACTGGAGCATCACCGCGAGCGCGTTCGGCCGCGAACTGACCCGCAACCAGGCACATGGCAGCGGCTACGGCGCACGCGGCACCTGGGCGCCGATCAACGAGAGCGGCAATGTGCTGCACGTCGGCCTGAGCTACCTGGGTTACGACACCGACGACGACACCCTGCGCCTGCGCGCGCGCCCGGACGCCGACCTGACCACGGTGCGCCTGATCGACAGCGGCGCCATCACCAACGTGGACAGCGTGGGTGTGGCCGGAGCCGAGGCGATGTGGATCACCGGCCCGTTCAAGCTGCAGGGCGAGTTCTTCCAGGAAAACGCCAAGCGCATCGGCAACAACGCCAACGACTACAAGAGTGATGGCTGGTACGTCAGCGGCGTCTGGAACATCACCGGCGAGACCTGGGGCTACAAGGCCGGCGTGCCGACCACCCCGCTGCCGAACGCGCCGGCCTCGGGGATGTGGCAGCTGGCGGTGCGCTACGACACCCTGGACCTCAACGACGGCCACCTGGTCTCCAACGGCACCACCCCGTTCGTGGACGGCGTGCTGGGCGGCAAGATGGACGTGTGGACGGTCGGCGCCAACTGGTACTGGCGCTCCAACTTCAAGTTCGCGCTCGACTACGCCAAGGTGGAAAGCACCCGTTACAACAGCGCCACGCGTGGCCTGGTCGACGACAACCCGTCGATCATCGAGGCACGTGCGCAGTTCTATTGGTAAGTGCGCGATCGATCCGGCCGCCCTGCCGCGCTGCTGTGAGCGCGCCATGGCGGTGACTCACCTGGCCCGGTAACGCGCTCCGCCGCAACGCCGTCATCTGCATGTCATCTCCCGGACACCGCGCGGTCATGCCCCTGCCTTGCAATGGCACGGCCGCGGGACGTCCTCATCCCTTCGCTACAGGAGCTGTTCCGTGATCCACTCTCTGAAGACCCGTCTGGCCGTCGGCGTGCTCGCCGCCTCGCTGGCCTTGTGCGCCCAGGCCGCCGATGTCACCGGCGCCGGTGCCTCGTTCATCTACCCGGTGATGTCCAAGTGGTCGGCCGACTACAACGCGGCCACCAAGAAGCAGGTCAACTATCAATCGATCGGTTCGGGCGGCGGCATCGCCCAGATCAAGGCGGCCAGCGTGGACTTCGGTTCGTCCGATGCCCCGCTCAAGCCGGAAGAACTGGCCGCTGCCGGTCTGGCGCAGTTCCCGTCGGTGATCGGCGGCGTGGTGCCGGTGGTCAACGTGCCCGGCGTGGCGGCAGGCGCCCTGAAACTGGACGGCAAGACCCTGGGCGACATCTTCCTGGGCAAGGTCAGCACCTGGAACGATCCGGCGATCGCCGCGCTCAACCCGGGCATGAAGCTGCCCGAGGGCAAGATCACCGTGGTGCATCGCTCCGACGGTTCGGGCACCAGCTTCAACTTCACCAACTACCTGTCCAAGGTCAACCCGGACTGGAAGAGCAAGGTCGGCGAAGGCACGGCGGTGCAGTGGCCGACCGGCATCGGTGGCAAGGGCAACGAGGGCGTGGCCGCGTACGTGAAGCAGATCAAGGGCGGCATCGGCTACGTCGAGCTGTCGTATGCGCTGCAGAACAAGATGGCCTACACCGCGATGAAGAACGCCGCCGGCAAGTTCGTGCAGCCGTCCGACGAGACCTTTGCCGCCGCCGCCAACAGCGCCGACTGGGGCAACAGCAAGGACTTCTACCTGGTGATGACCAACGCCTCCGGCGACAACGCCTGGCCGATCACCGCGACCAACTTCATCCTGGTGCAGAAGAAGCCCAAAAACCCGGCCGGCCTCAAGAACACGCTGGAGTTCTTCCGCTGGGTCTACAGCAAGGGCGATGCGCAGGCCAAGCAGCTGGACTACGTGCCGCTACCGGACAGCCTGGTGACCCAGATTGAAGGCTACTGGGCCAAGAACCTGCCCAAGTAACGCCACGCACAGCAACAGGAACGACGCCGTCTCTCTCCCCGGCGTCGGCACCGGGACGCGGCCCCACGGGGGTCGCGTCTTTTTTGTGATGCCTTCTCCAAAAGGCACTGTCATGCACGTGTAACAAAAACATCATTTCATAGCGTGGTCTGCCGGGTCCCCCGGCCAATCCAGCCTCGGAGCTTCCATGAAACTGCAGTCGGCCAGCCTGACCGCCCTGTCCCTCACCATCGCCCTCGCCCTGGCCGCCTGCTCGCCCGGCAAGGATGCGCAGTCCGGCGATACCGCCAAGGGCGCGCCCAGCGCGGGCGCCACCGCCAGTGACAGCAAGAGCGCCGAGATCTCCGGCGCCGGTGCATCCTTCATCTATCCGCTGGTCTCCAAGTGGTCGGCCGACTACAACGCCGCCACCGGCAACAAGGTGAACTATCAGTCGATCGGCTCCGGCGGCGGCATCGCGCAGATCAAGGCCGGCACGGTGGACTTCGGTTCGACCGACAAGCCGCTGGATAGCGCCGAACTGCAGCAGGCCGGTCTGGGCCAGTTCCCGTCGGCGATCGGCGGCGTGGTGCCGGTGGTGAACCTGGAAGGCATCGCACCGGGCAAGCTGCGCCTGACCGGCGCGCTGCTGGGCGACATCTTCCTGGGCAAGGTCACGATGTGGAACGATGCGGCGATCGTGGCGGCCAATCCGGGCGTGACCCTGCCGGCCACCAAGATCAACCTGGTGCATCGCTCCGATGGCTCGGGCACCACCTTCAACTTCTCCAACTACCTGTCCAAGGTCAGCCCGGAGTGGAAGAGCAAGGTCGGCGAAGGCACCTCGGTGCAGTGGCCCGGCGGCGTCGGCGGCAAGGGCAATGAAGGCGTTGCCTCGTACGTGCAGCAGATCAAGGGCTCGATCGGCTATGTCGAACTGGCCTACGCCCTGCAGAACAAGATGCCCTACGCCTCGCTGCAGAATGCCGCCGGCCAGTGGGTGGAGCCGAACGCGGAAAGCTTCGCCGCCGCTGCGGCCAGCGCCGACTGGGCCAACGCCAAGGATTTCAACCTGGTGATCACCAACGCACCGGGCGAGAAGGCCTGGCCGATCACCGCGACCAACTTCATGCTGATGCACAAGCAGCCCAAGGATGCGGCGCGCAGCAAGGCGACGCTGGACTTCTTCAAGTGGGCGCTGGACAACGGCCAGGCCCAGGCCAGCGAACTGCATTACGTGCCGCTGCCGCCGGAGCTGGTGCAGCAGATCCAGGCCTACTGGGCCAGCGAGTTCAAGTGATGCCCTGCACCCGCTGTCGTGGCGGGATGCGCTGCGGTGAGGTGCCTGCGGGCGCCTCGCCGTTCCTGCTGTCTCACGCTCCCGCGATTGCGCGGGTGACGAGTCCAATCGAATGAATGCCACCGCCATTCCCGAAGCGATGACCGCCCCGCGCGGCCGCGACCTGCGCGATGCGCGTGCCGATCGCCTGTTCAAGCTTGCGCTGGCCGCCACGGTCGTTTTCGTCCTGTTGGCGCTCGGCAGCGCCGCGCTGTCGATGCTGTGGGGCGGACGCCATGCCTTGCAGATGCAGGGCCTGAGCTTCTTCTATTCCGCCGACTGGAATCCGGTGGAAAACAAATACGGCGCGCTGGCGCCGATCTACGGCACCCTGGTCACCGCCCTGATTGCGATGGTGATTGCGGTGCCGGTGAGTTTCGGCATCGCGTTCTTCCTCACCGAGGTGGCGCCGCGCTGGTTGCGTGGCCCGGTCGGCACCGCGATCGAACTGCTGGCCGGCATCCCGTCGATCATCTACGGCATGTGGGGCCTGTTCGTGCTGGTGCCGGTGATGACCGAGCACGTGACGCCCTGGCTCAACGATCACCTTGGCACGCTGCCGTTGATCGGCCCGTTGTTCCAGGGCCCGCCGCTGGGCATCGGTCTGCTGACCGCAGGCTTCGTGCTGGCGATCATGGTGATTCCGTTCATCTCCTCGGTGATGCGCGAAGTGTTCCTGACCGTGCCGACGCGCCTGAAGGAATCGGCGTACGCGCTGGGGTCGACCAAGTGGGAAGTCAGCTGGGACATCGTGCTGCCCTACACCCGCTCCGCGGTGATCGGCGGTGTGTTCCTGGGCCTGGGCCGTGCGCTGGGCGAGACCATGGCGGTGGCGTTCGTGGTCGGCAACACGGTGCGGCTGTCGCCGTCGCTGCTGGAGCCCGGCACCACCATCGCCGCGTTGATCGCCAATGATTTCGGCGAGGCCACCGAAACCTATCGTTCGGCATTGCTGCTGCTGGGGTTTGTGCTGTTTATCGTGACCTTCATCGTGCTGGCGATCGCGCGTTTCATGCTGATGCAGCTGTCGCGTCGGGAGGGCAACTGATGTCCTCGGTCTCGCAATCACTGTACAACCGCCGCCGCGTGACCAACGCGATCGCCCTGTTGCTATCGTGCGTCACCGCGGTGTTCGGCCTGTTCTTCCTGGCCTGGATCCTGTGGACCCTGTTGTCCAAGGGCGTGCCAGGCATCGACGTCAACCTGTTTACCAAGATGACACCGCCGCCGATGCAGGAAGGCGGCCTGCTCAACGCCTTCTTCGGCAGTGCGGTGATGTGCGGCCTGGCACTGGCGATCGGCACGCCGCTGGGCATTGCCGCCGGTACCTGGCTGGCCGAGTACGGCAATGCACGCAAGGCCGGGCTGGTGGTGCGTTTCGTCAACGACATCCTGTTGTCGGCACCGTCGATCGTGCTGGGCTTGTTCGTCTACACGCTGTACGTGATGCAGACCGGCGGGCGCTTCTCCGCGTTTGCCGGCGCGCTGTCGCTGGCCTTCATCGTGCTGCCGGTGGTGGTGCGCACCACCGACGAAATGCTGCGCCTGGTGCCGGCGCAGATGCGCGAAGCGGCGCTGTCGCTGGGCATTCCGCAGTGGAAGGTGACCGTGCAGGTGCTGTATCGCGCCGCCTCGGCCGGCATCCTCACCGGCATCCTGCTGGCCCTGGCCCGCATCAGCGGCGAAACCGCGCCGTTGCTGTTCACCGCCTTCGGCAACCAGTACTGGAACAGCAATGTGTTCCAGCCGATGGCCAGCGTGCCGGTGATCATGAATCAGTTCGCCGGCAGCCCCTACGAGACCTGGCAGACCCTGGCCTGGTCCGGCGCGCTGGTGCTGACCGTGTTCGTGCTGCTGGTGAGCCTGGGCGCGCGTGCCCTGCTATTGCGCAACAAGATCTCCAATGACTGACCTCTCCCTCCGGACACCCCACATGAACGATCTCCAAAACGCCATGCCGATGCATCGCATCGCCGTTCCGGCCGCCAAGGGGGCACCGACCGCACAGGCGCCGGTGAAGGTGGCCGCACGCAACCTGGATTTCTATTACGACAAGTACCACGCGCTCAAGGGCATCAACATCGAGATTCCGGAAAAGCGCGTCACCGCGCTGATCGGGCCTTCCGGTTGCGGCAAGTCGACCCTGCTGCGCATCTTCAACCGCATCTATGCGCTGTATCCGAAGATGGAGGCGCGCGGCGAAGTATTGCTGGACAACGAAAACATCCTCTCGCCGAAGTACCCGATGAACCGGCTGCGCAGCAAGGTCGGCATGGTGTTCCAGAAGCCGGTGCCGTTTCCGATGACGATCTTCGAAAACGTCGCCTACGGCATCCGTCACCACGAAAAACTGTCCAAGGCCGACATGCAGAACCGTGTCGAGCAGGCGCTGCGCCAGGGCGCGCTCTGGGACGAGGTCAAGGACAAGCTGGGGCAAAGCGCGCTGGGCCTGTCCGGCGGCCAGCAGCAGCGGCTGTGCATTGCACGCGCCGTGGCGCTACGGCCGGATGTGTTGCTGCTGGACGAACCGACCTCGGCGCTGGATCCGATTTCCACCAGCCGCATCGAGCAACTGGTGGAAGAGCTCAAGCGCGAGTACACCATCGTGATCGTGACCCACAACATGCAGCAGGCCGCGCGCGTGTCCGACTACACCGCCTTCATGTATCTGGGCGACCTGATCGAACACGACCGCACCGAAACGATTTTCTCCCAGCCGTCCAAGCAGCAGACCGAGGACTACATCACCGGTCGTTTCGGTTGATGTAAGGCGGGCGCCGCATCCCGCATCGACGCCGCTTCGCCGCACCCTTGCCCTGCACGACATCCCCCTCACCTGCGATGTCGCCAAGGTGAAGGCGGACACCCACCACCGCCACGAATCGAGACCACGATGAACCAGCACCTCAACGACCATATCGTCAAAAGCTACGACGAGGAGCAGCACCGTCTTGTCGCCGAGATCGTGCGCATGGGCGACACGGCGGTGGCGCAGCTGGAAGCCGCACTGGATGTGGTGGAACGTCGCGACGACAACGCCGCACATCGCATCGTGGTCAACGACGAGGCGATCGATGCGCTGGAGCATGCGATCAGCCACGACGTGATGCGGCTGGCGTTGCGTGGCCCGATGGCGCGCGACCTGCGCGAGATCCTGGCCGGCCTGCGCATTCCGGCCGATATCGAACGCATCGGCGATTACGCGGCCAATGTCGCCAAGCGCTCGATCGCGCTCAATTCGGCACCACCGCTGCCGCAGACGGTGGGCCTGCGTGCACTGGGCCAGATGGCGGCCGACGCCGTGCGCGAGGCGGTGCAGGCATACCGCAACAAGGATGCCGATGCGGCCATCCGCGTACGCGATGAAGATGCACGCCTGGATGCGCAATACACCGCGCTGTTTCGCGAGTTGCTGACCTACATGATGGAAGACCCGCGCAACATCACCCCGTGCACGCACCTGCTGTTCATGGCCAAGAACCTGGAGCGCATCGGCGACCACGCCACCAATATCGCCGAGAACGTGTGGTTCCTGGTCCATGGCGAGCAGCCGCTGCCGCCGCGCCTGAAGCGCGACGACACCAGCACCACCGGCGTCATCTGATCCGCCCCGGCCTGCGACACCCGCAGGCACGCTGAGAACACGCGCAAACGCCCTGATCATTACGTATTCAGCAAATTGCGCCTAGGGTGCAATCACACAGGCTGTTCCTGTGACGCAGGAGTACGCAGATGAAACGCATCATCGGATCCCTCATGGTTGTGTCGCTGCTGACGTCCGGTGCAGCGTTCGCTGCGCCGCAACAGCATGACGACCGCGATCGCCGCGCGCAGCACCACGACGCGCGTGGTCCGGACCGTGGCGATGAGCATCGCGACGACAGGCACGATGACAGGCGTGACCACCGCCCTGGCGCACACAACGACGACCACCGCAACGATCGTCGTGGCCCGCCTTATCGGCGCGGCGAACGTCTGGCACCGGACCATCGCGGCACGCGCGTGGCCGACTACCGCAAGCATCATTTGCATGCGCCGCAGCGCGGCCACGAGTGGCGCCGCGTGGACAACAACTACGTGCTGATTGCAGTGGCCACCGGCCTGATCGCAAGTGTGGTTGCCGCCCGCTGAGGCCAGCGCTTGCGATGCGAGGTTATCGGGCCCGATCCGTGGCAACACGGGTCGGGCTTTTGTTTGCCCGATCGCCGGTTCGGACGCGCGGGCAAGCTGCCGGCTGCCACGATCGGGCCGGTCGTGCGACCTGCTAGGCTATGCCGATGAACGCACCGGTCGACCTGCCACCTGCCCCCTCCTTCCTGCCCATGTCGCGGCGCTTTCGCGGCTACCTGCCCGTGGTGGTGGATGTGGAAACGGGAGGATTCGACTGGAACAGGCACGCCCTGCTGGAAATCGCCTGCGTGCCGATCGAGATGGATGCCGACGGGCGGTTCTTCCCCGGCGAGACCGCCAGCGCGCATCTGGTGCCGGCGCCAGGGCTGGAGATCGACCCGAAGTCGCTGGAGATCACCGGCATCGTGCTCGACCATCCGTTCCGTTTCGCCAAGCAGGAAAAGGACGCGCTGGACCACGTGTTTGCACCGGTGCGCGCGGCAGTGAAGAAGTACGGCTGCCAGCGCGCGATCCTGGTCGGGCACAACGCGCATTTCGATCTGAACTTCCTCAACGCCGCGGTTGCGCGCGTCGGCCACAAACGCAATCCATTCCATCCGTTCAGCGTGTTCGACACAGTGACCCTGGCCGGCGTGGCGTACGGGCAGACCGTGCTGGCGCGCGCGGCACAGGCCGCGGGCCTGGACTGGAACGCCGCCGACGCGCATAGCGCGGTCTACGACACCGAACAGACCGCGCGGCTGTTCTGCACGATCGCCAATGCGTGGCCGGGGCCTAGCGCGGGCTGATCGAGCCGGGAATTGGGAATCGGGATTGGGGAATCGCAAGAGCAGCGAGGCTTCCTGCTCGAGAAATCAGCAGTTAGTGGCGCCGCCGTGTGGCCGTGCCCTCATCCGCCCTTCGGGCACCTTCTCCCGCAGGAGAAGGAAAGCGCCAGGCACCTTGCTCTGCGATTCCCCAATCCCGATTCCCGATTCCCGATTCCCCAATCCCAGCACCTAACCCACACAGATCCGGTCGCGCCCCGCGCTCTTGGCCTGGTAAAGCGCCTGATCGGCGCGCTGCATCAGCGATGAGCCGGTGTCGTCATCGCGCAACTCGGCCACGCCGGCACTGAAGGTCACCTGCAGGCCGTCCACGCCGCCCCAGTCGTGGCGCGCATGGAACAGCTCGCGGATGCGCTGGCATAGCGCCTGCGCATCGTCCAGCGTCGTATCGGCCAGCAGCAGCGCGAACTCTTCGCCGCCCAGGCGTGCCGGCAGGTCCGATGCGCGCGCGGCGGCCGTCAGCAGCACGCCGACGTCGTGCAGTACCGCATCGCCGCTGGCGTGCGAGTAGTGGTCGTTGATGCGCTTGAAGTGGTCGATGTCCAGAATCGCCAGCACCAACGGGCGCGTGCTGCGGCGTGCGCGGCTGATGTCGCGCGCCAGCGCCTCGTCGAAATGCCGGCGGTTGGGCAGTCCGGTCAGGGCGTCCTCGTGCGCCTGGCGCTCGAACACGTCGGACTTGATGCGCAGCCGCGTCAGCAGCTCGCTCTTTTCCTGGTTGGCCTGCAGCAGGCGCTGTGCCTGCAATTGCAGATCTTCGGTGCGTATGCGCACCAGTTCGGCCAGGCGCGCGTTATGGGTCTTGTAGCGGCGCAGCAGGAAGCGATACACCAACGCGAGTGCAAACATCGCGCCCAGCACCGCGGCAAAGCGCACGTCCTGGCGCTGCCACCACAGCGGCAGCACCTCGAACGCCCACATCGCCTCGTGCGTGCTCCATGCACCGCCGGGATGACGGGCCGCCACATGCAGACGGTAGCGTCCCGGCGGCAGGCCGATGAACTCCACGCTGCGTTGCCGGCCACGCTCGATCCAGTCGTTGTCCAGCCCTTCCAGGCGCGTGCGGTACTCGATGCGCTCCGGCAGCAGGAAGCTCATGCCGACGTAGGACACGTTCAGGCGATGCCCACCCGGTAGCCGTGCCCGCTGCCGCCATGTCAGCGGACGTGCGTCCTGTTGCACGCTCTCGATCACTGCAGGCGGTGCGGGCCGCTCGCGAAAGCGCTGCAGGCGCGCCGGGTCGACCGTGCTCACGCCGCCGGCGGTGACCACCCAGATCGAGCCATCGGCACGCTTGATCATGCTCGGCCCGGAGCTGCCGTTGGCCTGCGCGTTGCCCATGCCGTCGATCTCGCCATAGCGTTCGATGACCAGCCGGCCGCGCCCATCGGCAACCGAGTCGAGCAGCATCAGTGGCGTGCGCAGCACGCCGCGATTGCTGCTGATCCAGGCGTTGCCGAATCGGTCGTCGACCAGTTGGAACACCGTATCGACCGGCATGCCCTGCTCCAGGCCCACGCGTGCGAGCCTGCCGTTGCGCATGCGGTACAGGCCGCGATCGGTGGAGATCCAGACAACGTCACCGATGCGCTGAAAACCGAACACACTCCGCGCGCCGCCATGGGCTTCCAGATCCAGCTGCTGCAGCTTTCCGTTGCGCAGCACCGCCGCGCCGTCGACCGAGCCAATCCACAGCGCGCCATCGATGCTGGCCAGTGCGGTCACGACCCCGTCCGGCAGGCCTTCGACGGCCAGGGACTGGCGCCTGCCGTCGACCAGCTTCACCACCCCGCGCTGCGTGGCCAGCCACACCACGCCGGGGTCTTCGGTCACGATGGCGCGGATATGCCCGCTGGGAATGCCCTCGGCATCGCCGTAATGCCGCAGCAGGCGTCCGTTGCGCAAGACGAAGACGCCATCGGCATAGGTGCCCACCCACAGATCGCCGCGCCGATCCAGCGCCAGGCTGAGCACCGAGAGCTTGCGCCCGGATGGTGTGGCCACCGCCACCGGCACGATGCGTCCGTCCGGCAGCATGCGATCCAGGCCGGCGGTGCCGGCGATCCACAGACTGCCGTCGTGGTCTTCCAGCACGGCACGGGCGTAGTCGCCGCTCAGGCCATCGCGCTGGCTGTAGCTGCTGAACAGGGTTTCGCGCAGGCGAAACAGCCCGCCGTTGGCACCGACCCAGATGCTGCCTTCGGCATCCTCGCGCAGGCTGACGATGCGCCCGGTCGGCAGGCTGCGACCGGCCGGCAAGTGCTCCACGCCATGACTGCCGATGCGCAGCAGCCCCTGATTTTCGCTGCCCAGCCACAGGTCGCCGTGGCGATCCTGCAGCATCGCAGTGAAGTGGCCTTGCCCGGGCACACGATGCACCAATTCGGCGGACTCGCCCTGCAGCCGGTACAGCTGCTCGCCGGCGACGACCCACAGCGTGCCGTCCGCTGCGCGGTACGGCCATGCGAGCCCTGGCGGCAGGCCGAATGCGGCCGGGGCACGATGCATGCGTCCGTCCGGTTCGCGGTAGATCAGGCCGTCCAGCGTGCCGATCAGCAGCCGGCCCCGGTCATCGAACGCCATGCGCGGAAAGCTGCTCTGCAGCGGCACGCCATCACGCGGCGGAAAGTACTCAAAGCGCCCATCCGGCCACAGGCAGCCCAGCCCGTGTCCCTCGAACAGCAGCCACATGCGCCCACGCGCATCCATGGTCATCGCATGGATCAGCGCCTGCGGCCACTGCCCTTGCCGCTGCCAGTGCCGCCACTGCCCATCGCTGCCATGACGCACCAGATTGCCGCGCGCATCGCTGAGCCACAGCGCACCATCGCGGTCGACGTACAAGGCACCGACGCCGTTGTCGGGCAAGCCAGGACGCGTGCTGCGGTCGATGATGCTGAATTCCAGGCCGTTGTAACGCACCAGCCCTTCCCAGGTGGCGAACCACAGGTAGCCGTCGCGGGTCTGGGCGATATCGCGCAGCGAGTTGTGCGGCAGGCCGTTACGCGAGCTCCAGCTGTCGATTGCGTAATCGCGCAGTGGCGCCGTGCCGGCCGGTGCAGCCAGTGCCGCGAGCGAGCACAGCGCCAGCAGCATGCAGACAACGGCACCGAGCCAGCGCTGCGGCCGCTTGTCTCCCCGTGCCGACGCCTTGGCATCGCATCCGTTCTCGCCCGTCGACCAGGCCCCCGCCCCATCTCTCATCAGACATAACACGCCGTTCGCTGGCGATATGGTAGGCAAAAACGGGCACGCGCGCCGGTGGATCTCCACATGCCTGGACGAAAGTCATCTGCAGCGCGCTACCTGCGCGCCCGGCACTGCAGCGGCAAGTGCACCGGCGCCATGGTTTGCGCAGATCGCCTGCTGCGTGAGTGCGCGGATCGCGCCGCGCCGCACGCGCGATCTCGCCATGCCGATCGACCTGCGCGGTTCGCCATTGGCACGCACGTGCAATTCAAAGTGGTTTGCAACACAGGGCGAACAGTCGCCAACTGGATGCGGACGACGCGCAGCAAGCGCAGTGCACGTTGGCGCATGCCGAGCCAGGGCATCGGCCGCTTCCGCGCCCACCTAGCGGTGAGCGCAGTCGTTTCGGTCGCCGCTTCAGGCGCCCAGGCGCTGGCGTACCGCTTCGAACAGGGTCACGCCGGCCGCCACCGACACGTTGAGGCTTTCGATATCGCCCGGCATCGGAATCTTGACCAGGCCGTCGCAGTGCTCGCGGGTGAGACGCCGCAGGCCATCGGCCTCGCCACCAAGCACCAGCCCGACATTGCCGCGCAGATCCACGCTGTACAGCGAGGCCTCGGCTTCGCCGGCCAGGCCGTACAGCCACACGCCCTGCTTTTGCAGGTCGCGCAGGCAACGCGCCAGATTGGTCACCGCCACCACCGGAATGCGGTCGGCCGCACCGGCCGAGGTCTTGCGCACGGTTGCGTTGACCGTGGCCGACTTGTCCTTGGGAATGACCACCGCAGTGACGCCGGCGGCCGCCGCGCTGCGCAGGCATGCACCGAGATTGTGCGGGTCCTGCACGCCGTCGAGGATCAGCAGCAGCGCGCGTCCCTCGGCCGCGGTCACCAGCGCCTCGAGCTCGTTCTCGGCCCACAGGCGCGCTGCCGCATAACGCGCGACCACGCCCTGGTGGCGCACTTGGCCACCGACGCCATCGAGTGCCTGGGTGTTGACCCGGCGCACGTCGATACCCTTGCGGCGGGCCTGCTCCTCGATCTCGATCAGGCGCGGATTCTTGCTACCGGCCTCGATCAATACCTCGCGCACGTTGTCGGCGTCGTTCTCGACGGACGAGGCGACGGCGTTGACGCCGACGATCCACTGATTCTGCTTGCTCATTGCGCGGGAATACGAAGCGATAAAGGGAGAATGGTAGGGCCTGCGGCCTGCCACGTCACGGCCGGACCCTCGCTACGAGCACCACGCGCCAACCGCGGCGCAACGGAAGTGGCCGTCACCGCGACGCGCAGTTCAACGCGCCAGCTCGACAAACGCCGATGCGGCTGCCAGGGTCACGCAGGCCAGCGGCCGGTATCGTGATCCGGATGCTGGCGCGACACCAGTGCAGCCAGAAACGCCGGCGCCTGCGGGTCGTCCTCGGTGCGATGGGCCGGCAACGCGCCCAATGTGTCGACAAACGGCAGTTTGCCCTCGACCCCGTACTGGATCACCGGCGGCAGCAACGCGGGCGTGTCGAAGCTGCCGGCGGCAATGGCCAGGCCGTCGGGCGCCTCGTAGGTCAGCGGCGTTCCGCAGTCGGCACAGAATCCACGCTGCACCAGCGAGGAAGACGCGAAGCGCTTGGGCTCGCCGCGTGTCCAGGCGAACTCGGCGCCGCGCACCGACACCAGCGGCGCGTAATACGCACCGAAGGCCTTCTGGCACATGCGGCAGTGGCAGATCGAGGCGTCCGACAACCGGCCGCGCACGTGGAAACGCACTGCACCGCATTGGCAACCACCGCTGTACCCGATTGCTGTGTCCATCGTTGCCTCTGTGCCGTTGAAGACGGGTGACCCGTGCGCATTGCGCGCTTTTGCACGCAACACCCTGCACGCGTGGCCAGCGATCGCTACGCATCGCGAGCGGCCGCCAGGCGACGGCTCGCGATGGTGTCACCGTGCTAGTGCTGCTTCTTCCTGCGCTTGGCCGGCTGATCGCGTGGCGGCAGCGGCGGTTCGGGCGAATCGCCACGGTCCTCGGCCAGGCGGAAGTCGATCTTGCGTTCTTCCATGCTGGCCTTGAGCACCAACACCCGCACCGGGTCGCCCAGGCGGAATGCGCGGCCGCGGCGCTCGCCACTGAGCGTCTTGCGGATCGGATCGAACTGGTAATAGTCCTGCGGCAACTGGGTGACATGCACCAGGCCGTTGACCTTGGATTCGTTCAATTCCACGAACAGGCCGAATCCGGTCACGCCACTGATCACGCCGTCGAACTGGCCGCCGACATGCTTTTCCATCCACGCGGCGCGATAACGCTCGTCGACTTCGCGTTCGGCTTCGTCGGCACGCCGGCCACGCTCGGAACACTGCAGCGACAACGCTGCCATCTGACGCGGGGTGTAGATGTACTTTTCAGGGCTGGCGCCGGTCAAGGCGTGCTTGATCGCGCGGTGCACCAGCAGGTCCGGATACCGGCGGATCGGCGAGGTGAAGTGCGCATACGCCTCCAGCGCCAGACCGAAATGACCGTTGTTGTCGGGCGAATACACCGCCAGGCTCTGGCTGCGCAGCAGCACCGACTCCAGCAGCGCCGCATCCGGGCGCGCACGCACCTTCTTCAGCAACTTGGTGTAGTCGCCGGGACGCACCTTGCTCCATGCCGGCAGGCTCAGCTGGAATTCCTTGAGGAACTCCAGCAGGTCTTCGTACTTGCTCTCCGGCGGCCGCTCGTGCACGCGGTACGGTGCCGGCACATGCATGCTCAGCAGGTAACGCGCGGCTTCGACGTTGGCGGCGATCATGCATTCTTCGATCAGCTTGTGCGCGTCGTTGCGCACCAGCATGCCGGCCTGGGTGACCTCGCCGGTGTTGTCGAGCACAAAGCGCACTTCGGAGGTTTCGAACTCGATCGCGCCGCGCTGCGTGCGCGCCTTCGACAGCACGTTGTACAGCTGGTGCAGGCGCTGCACCTGCGGCAGCAACGGGCCGATGAAGGCCTTGGTATCGGCATCGTCTTCGCCAACCGCCTTCCAGACCTGGTTATAGGTCAAGCGCGCATGCGAGTTCATCACCGCTTCGTAGAAACGCGAGCCGGTGACTTCGCCGTCGCGACCGACCTGCATGTCGCAGACGAAGCACATGCGGTCGACCTTGGGCATCAGCGAGCAGATGCCGTTGGACAGTGTCTCCGGCAGCATCGGCACCACGAAACCCGGGAAGTACACCGAGGTGGCGCGCTTTTGCGCCTCATCGTCCAGTGGCGTGCCGGGACGCACGTAGTTGGACACGTCGGCGATCGCCACCACCAGACGGAAGCCGTCGGCGTTGGGTTCGCAATACACCGCGTCGTCGAAATCCTTGGCGTCTTCGCCATCGATGGTGACCAGCGGCATCTGCCGCAGATCCACACGCCCGCCGATCATCTGCGGCTCGACCACCAACGGCACCGCCGCGGCTTCGTCCAGCACTTCCTGCGGGAATTCGTGCGGCAGCTCATGGCCATGGATGGCCATCTCCACCACCAGCGACGGCGTCAGCTTGTCGCCGAGCACGGCGATGATCTTACCGATCGCCGGGCGCCGGGCGTCCGGCGGCGCGATCAGTTCGCACACCACCAGTTGCCCCTCGCGTGCCTCGCCGATGCCGTCCGGTGCGATCTGCACGTTGCGTTGCACGCGCTTGTCGTCCGGGTCGACATAGGCCACGCCATGCTCGTAGAAAAAGCGCCCGAGCATGCGTGACATGCGGCGCTCGAGCACGCGGGCAATCGCACCTTCGCGACGGCCGCGGCGGTCGATGCCGGTGACATTGGCCAGCGCACGATCGCCGTGCATGACCTTGCGCATTTCGTACGGCGGCAGGAACAGGTCGTCCCCACCTTCGTCCGGCTTGAGGAAGCCGAAGCCTTCCGGGTTGGCGATCACCACACCCGCAATCAGGCTGGTCTGCTGCACCGGCGCGTAGCCGCCGCGGCGGTTCTGCACCAGCTGCGCTTCGCGCACCATCGCCGCCAGGCGCTTGCCCAGCGCGTCGATGCGGTCGCTGAGGTTGAGTTGTTCGGCGATTTCCTCGGCGGTCTGCGGGCCGTCGCAGGCGTCGAGCAGCTGCAGGATGGCCTCGCGGCTGGCGATCGGCTCGGCGTAGCGCAGTGCTTCGCGATCGGCATGCGGGTCCTTGAACCCGGCCGCCGGCGCAGGCGCTTCGGTCGGCGCCTGTTGGAAGCGTTCCGGCGGCGGCGCCGGCGGGCCGCTCTTGCGCGGATGCGGTGCACGTGGTGCCGGCGGCGTGGGCAGCGCAGGCGCTACCGGCAGCTCGGGCGAGGCGTTGGCGGCCTTGTCGGCGCGTTTGTTCGCGGACTTGGTCGACGCGCCGGCGGCGGCGCGGACCAGGAAGTCCGGCATCCAGCCCGGCAACTTCTGTTTTTCGGCGGTGGTGGCATCGCCCGGGCTGGTGGACTTGCGGCGACTGGGCCGATCGGAATCTGGGGTGTTTTTCTTTGTCATTGCTTACATGGTACCCCTTGCGGCCGCGACATGGGCAGCACGCCTTGCCCGGCCGGTCGCAATTGCTGCGTGCCAGGCATTGACAAGCCTGCCGGGAGTCTGCAAAATTCGCGGCTCACCTGCCCAGGTGGCGGAATTGGTAGACGCACTAGCTTCAGGTGCTAGCGGGGGCAACTTCGTGGAGGTTCGAGTCCTCTTCTGGGCACCAGTTTAAAAAGACCTCCGAGCAATCGGGGGTCTTCTGGTTTCTGGGGTCTGGAAAGTTGTGGTCGGGGCCCTGCGCCCGCGTTACCCGCCGGCGGGAACACGCTGTCGATCGGCGACCGAAGCTTGATTTGCTCACGCCGTAGCGCGGGAACGGCGCAACCGGCAAGCCTTCCGCGCGACAGCAGCGCCCTTTAGACGCCACTGCCCGCCCTTCCTCTGCAGCGGAGGGCCGTTATGGCGCCGCCGTAATACCCGCCTCGCGCAGCGCCGTCGCCCAGATCGCGTACCCGGTCTCACTGGGATGGGTGCCGTCGGGCATCAGCGCCTCGGGCAAGGTTCCGTCCGGCTGCAGCATCCGAGGGCCGATATCGAGCAGACGCACCGACGGATCCTTGCCGTAACGCGCGACCAGCAGCCGGTTGGTCTCGGCAATGGGTGCGCGCTGCGCGTCCCCGGCATGCCGACCGCGCGGCATGATCGCCATCAGGATCAGCTGGCTCCTGGGCAAACGACGACGCACCTCGCTCACCACCGCCTCCACGCCCTGTGCGGTCTCGGCCGGCGTGGCCGCGCGCGCTTGCGCGGTGCCGGTGAGGTTGTTGGTACCGATATGCAGCACCACCCAGCGCGGGTCCAGGCCGTCGAGCTCGCCCTGGCGGATCCGCCACAGCACGTTCTGGGTGCGGTCCCAACCGAAGCCCAGATTCAGCACCGGGCGCCGGCCGTACAACCAGCGCCAGGACTCGGGCCCGCTGACACGCGTGGCCAGCGGCGGGCCCGCCCAGAAATGCGTGATCGAATCGCCGATCATCACCACCTGGGGCGTGAGCGCGCGTGCTTCAGCCAGCGCCGCATGGTGACGTGCATACCAGTCGTAGGAATCCTGCTCCAGCCGGTCGACCGGAATCAGCGAGGTCGCAAAGTCGAGGCCCAGCTGTGCAACCGGCTTGACCGGCGGCTCGCCGAGCAGGCGCGCCAGGGTCGGTTCGATCGCCTCGGCCAGCATGCGTTGGCCTTGCGTGTCCGGATGCAGGGCACCGGCCGGCGGACGGAAGCGGGTGTCGTAGAACAGCTCGCTGCGCAGCTTGCCATCGCGCCGGAAGATCGACCCCACATCCAGGTAGGTCACGCGCGGATTGTCGCCGTAGCGCACCGCCAGGCCCTGGTTGATCTGCGCATCGCGGCGCGACTTCTCGCTGGAGATGTCGCTGGGCAGCACGCCCACCAACAGGATCTGCGTGCGCGGCAATTTCTGTTCGATCGCCGCGACCACCGCATCGATGCCGAGCTGGGCCTGCTCTGCGGTCTGGCCGAGATGGCCGGTGTTGTTGGTACCGATCAACACCAGCGCGACCTTGGGTTGCAGACCGTCGACCTCGCCATTGGCCAGCCGCCACAGCACGTTCTCGGTGCCGTCGCCGCTGAAGCCCAGGTTGAGCGCGCCACGGCTGCCGTAGAAGGTCTGCCAGGTCGGCTGGAAATCTTCGTCAGGCGCCTTGGCCTTTTCGTAGTTCTGGGTGATCGAATCGCCGATCAACAGCAGCGGGGTGTCAGGGTGCTGGCGCACCTGCTCCAGCACCTGCGCATGTCGCTGCGCCCACCACGCCTCCTGCAGGCGGTCGGTGGGCACGATCGAAGGTGGCGGCGTCTGTGCGCTTGCCGCGGCGCAGACCAGCAACAAGCCACAACACACCAGCACCGGCGCGATGGCAGACAGCGAAAGACGAGGAAACACAGCGTGCAAAGACCGGAGCATGCGCGCACCAGAGGCTGGAGAAGCCACGATTGTGATCCGCGCGCGCCGCGCACCACAAGCGTGGACGCAGCCACCCGCCATGTCAGGCTGCGACGTGCTTGTGGTGTGTCGGCGCCAGGCCACTGATACGGCGCATCTGTGATGCCGGATCGCTCATGCTTGCGTAGGAGCGCGCTTGCGCGCGATGCGGCGTTATCGGTAACGCTTCATCGCGCGCAAGCGCGCTCCTACCTGGCAGTGGGAAGCAATCACCTACATCAAGGCACCGGATCGAGCGCTGCGCACCTCGGGCCAATGGAATCGGCAACCGGCAGCGCGCTGCCGAGCTAGTTACTCAGCGCAGGCCGGTCTCGGCGCGCGCGATCACCAGGCGCTGGATTTCCGAGGTGCCCTCGTAGATCTCGGTGATCTTGGCGTCGCGGAGAGCGCTCCAGCGTTGCCGCGCCATGCGGCAGCGCTGGAGCGCGGCCGACTTCAGCGCAGGCCGGTCTCGCCGCGCGCAATCACCAGGCGCTGGATTTCCGAGGTGCCTTCATAGATTTCGGTGATCTTGGCGTCGCGGAAGTAACGCTCCAGCGGCATTTCCTTGGAATAGCCCATGCCGCCGTGGATCTGTACTGCCTGATGGGTGATCCACATCGCCGCCTCCGAAGCGGTGAGCTTGGCCACGGCCGCTTCGGTGCCGAACTTCTGGCCCTGCCCCTTCAACCAGGCCGCGCGCAGCGTCAGCAGCAACGCTGCGTCCAGCTTGCACTTCATGTCGGCGATCTTGGCCTGGGTCATCTGAAAGGTACCGATGGCCGCGCCGAACGCCTTGCGCTCCTTGACATACGCCAACGTGGCTTCGTACGCCGCACGCGCGATGCCGACCGCCTGCGAGGCGATGCCGATGCGCCCGGCATCGAGCACGCTCATCGCGGTCTTGAAGCCCTCGCCCTCCACGCCCAGCACTTCATCGGGCTGGGCGATGTAATCGGCGAACTCGATCTCGCAGGTGGCCGAGGCACGGATGCCGAGCTTGGGCTCGGTCTTGCCGCGATGGAAACCGGCGCGATCGGCATCGACCATGAAGGCGGTGATGCCGCGCGCGCCCTTGTCCGGCTCGGTCACCGCAAACAACACGATGTACTTGGCGACCGGGCCGGAGGTGATCCAGCTCTTCTTGCCGTTGATCACGAAGCTGCCATCGGCCTGTTTGACCGCACGGCACCGCATGGCCGAGGCATCCGAGCCGGACTGCGGCTCGGTCAACGCGAATGCGCCGATCTGTGCACCTTCGGCAATCGCGCGCACGTACAGCTGTTTCTGCGCCTCGCTGCCGTTCTTCAGGATACCGGTGCAGAACAGCGAGTTGTTGACCGACACGATGGTGGAATGCGCGCCGTCGGCAGCGGCGATCTCGATCATCGCCAGTGCGTAGCTGATCGGGTCCATGCCGGCGCCACCGTACTCGGCCGGCACCTCGATGCCCATCAGGCCGTTCTCGCCGAGCAGGCGGATGTTCTCCAGCGGAAACTCGCCGCTGCGATCGAACTGCTCCGCGCTGGGGGCGATCTTTTCCTGGGCGATGCGGCGCGCCACATCCTGGATCATCAATTGTTCTTCGGTAAAGCTGAAATCCACGTGGCACCCCTCCAGGCCTAGGCTGAGTGCCCATTGTAGCCCCAACCATTCGCATGCGTATGTAGTTGACCCCACACACTGCCCGGTCGAAAATATCTCCATATCGCGATATAGAGATATTCATGGATCTGGAAGACTGGTCGGCGCGCCTGAAGGTATTTGCCGACGCCACCCGCGTCCGCCTGCTGACCTTGCTGGAGCAGGAGGAACTCACCGTGGCCGAGCTGTCGGCGATCACCCGCCTGGCGCAACCACGCGTGTCCACGCACCTGGCCAAGCTCAAGGAAGCCGGGCTGGTGCGCGACCGCCGCGCCGGCGTGTCGGCCTATTACCGTTTCGATGAGGTGTCGCTGGACCCGGCGCAGCGCGCCCTGTGGCTGGCGCTGAGCACCGGCAGCGACGATCCGCTGCTGCGCCAGGACGCCGAGCGCGTGGCCGCGGTGCTGGCCAACCGCGCCGCCGACCAGAACTGGGCCGATTCGGTGGCCGGCGACATGGAGCGGCATTATTCCCCCGGTCGCACCTGGGAAGCGCTGGCGCGCACCGCCCTGCCCTTGCTGGAAACCGGCGACGTGCTCGACATCGCCTCCGGCGACGGCGTGCTGGCCGAGCTGGTGGCACCGCATGCCACCCGCTACATCTGTATCGACACCAGCGCGCGCGTGGTCGCCGCGGCCAGCGAGCGCCTGCGCAAGCTGCGTAATGTGGAAGTGCGCGAAGGCGACATGCATGCACTGCCGTTTCCCGATGCCAGCTTCGACCTGGTGGTGCTGATGCATGCACTCACCTACGCAGCCAAGCCCGCGCAGGCGGTGGCCGAATCCGCGCGCGTGCTGCGCCCCGGCGGCCGGCTGCTGCTGTGCAGCCTGGCCAAGCACGAACACCGCGCCGCGGTGCATGCCTATGGCCACGTCAATCTCGGCTTTGCGGCCAAGGAACTACGCAAGTTCGCCGAGAAAGCCGGGCTGGACGTGTCCAGCCTGGAAACGGTGACGCGCGAGAAGCGCCCGCCGCATTTCGAGGTGATTTCGTTGATTGCGGTGAAGCCGGGAATCGGGAATCGGGAATCGGGATTGGTTGAAAGCAAAGGCGCTGCTTTGCGGAGAGCTGAATCATGACGCATGTATCCAATCCCCAACCTCCAATTCCGTTTGCGCTGCCGTGGCTGCATCCGGAGCGCGCCGCCAAACTCACGGCCGCGCTTGCCGAACGCATCCTCATCATCGATGGCGCAATGGGCACCATGATCCAGCGTCACGGGCTGCAGGAGCCCGATTATCGCGGCACCCGTTTTGCCGATGGATACGACAGCATGCAGGTACACGTGCATGGCCCGGGCTGCGATCACGCACACGCGCCGCAAGGCCACGACCTGAAAGGCAACAACGACCTGCTGTTGCTGTCGCGCCCGGAGATCATCGCCGGCATCCACCGCGCCTATCTGGACGCCGGGGCCGACCTGCTGGAAACCAACACCTTCAACGCCACCTCGGTGAGCCAGGCCGACTACCACCTGGAACATCTGGTCTACGAATTGAACAAGGCCGGCGCGCAGGTCGCGCGCGCGTGCTGCGACGAGGTCGAGGCGCTGACCCCGCACAAGCCGCGCTTCGTGATCGGCGTGCTCGGCCCCACCAGCCGCACCGCCTCGATCAGCCCGGACGTCAACGACCCCGGCTATCGCAACACCAGCTTCGACGCATTGCGCGACACCTATCGCGAGGCCATCGACGGCCTGATCGACGGCGGTGCCGACACGCTGATGGTGGAAACCATCTTCGACACGCTCAACGCCAAGGCCGCGTTGTATGCGATCGAGGAAGTGTTCGAAGCGCGCGGCGGGCGCCTGCCGGTGATGATCTCCGGCACCATCACCGACGCATCCGGACGCACCCTGTCCGGGCAGACGGCCGAAGCGTTCTATGCCTCGGTCGCGCACGGCAAGCCGCTGTCGGTGGGCCTGAACTGCGCGCTGGGCGCCAAGGATCTGCGCCCGCATGTGGAAACCTTGTCGCAGATCGCCGACGCCTATGTCAGCGCGCATCCCAACGCCGGCCTGCCGAATGCCTTCGGCGAATACGACGAAACCCCGGAAGAAATGGCGCAGACCTTGCGCGAGTTCGCGCAGGCCGGCCTGCTCAACCTGGTCGGCGGCTGCTGCGGCACCTCGCCGGATCACATCCGCGCCATCGCCGAGGCGGTGGCCGACCTGCCGCCGCGGCAGTTGCCTGGCGCGCAGGAGCTGGCCGCGTGATGCGGCAGGCACACCCTCATCCGCCCTTCGGGCACCTTCTCCCGCAAGCGGGAGAAGGGCAGCGCATGGCTTGGCTTGCCACGAAGACACTCCGTGCGCAGCACAGCACCCTTCTCCCGCCCGCGGGAGAAGGTGGCGCGCAGCGCCGGATGAGGGCCGCAGTGTCTCGCACCCCATGGCCAGGCCGCGAGGAACGCCCACGCACCAAGACCAATCGCGCCGCCGTCAACGTCCAGCAGAGCCTCGCATGAGCACTCCCCGCTACACCCGCCTGTCCGGCCTGGAACCGCTGGTCATCACGCCGGACCTGTTGTTCGTCAACGTGGGCGAGCGCACCAACGTCACCGGCAGCGCGCAGTTCCGCAAGCTGATCAAGGAGGAGCGCTACGAAGAAGCAGTGGAAGTGGCGCGCCAGCAGGTCGCCAACGGCGCGCAGATCCTCGACGTCAACATGGACGAGGGCCTGATCGATTCGGAAAAGGCGATGACGCGCTTTCTCAACCTGATCATGTCCGAACCTGACATCGCGCGCATTCCGGTGATGGTGGATTCGTCCAAGTGGAGCGTGATCGAAGCCGGCCTGAAGTGCCTGCAAGGCAAGAGCGTGGTCAATTCGATCTCGCTCAAGGAGGGCGAAGCGCAGTTCATCGAACAGGCACGCAAGGTGCTGCGCTACGGCGCCGCCGCGGTGGTGATGGCTTTCGATGAAGTGGGCCAGGCCGACACCTGCGCGCGCAAGGTCGAGATCTGCACCCGCGCCTACAAGGTGCTGACCGAACAGGTGGGCTTCCCGCCGGAAGACATCATCTTCGACCCGAACATCTTTGCCGTGGCCACCGGCATCGAGGAGCACGACAACTACGCGGTGGACTTCATCGAAGCCACCCGCCAGATCAAGCGCACATTGCCGCATTGCCATATTTCCGGCGGCGTTTCCAACGTGTCGTTCTCGTTCCGCGGCAACGAGATGGTGCGCCAGGCGATCCACTCGGTGTTCCTGTTCCATGCGATCAAGGCCGGCATGGACATGGGCATCGTCAACGCCGGCGGCATGCCGATCTACGACGAGCTGGATCCGGAGCTGCGCGAACGCGTGGAGGATGTGATCCTCAACCGGCGCAAGGACGGCACCGAGCGGCTGCTGGACATCGCCGAACGCTACAAGGGCAGCAAGGGCGCGGCGAAAGTCGAGGACCTCGCCTGGCGCGAGAAGCCGGTGCGCGCACGGCTGGCGCATGCGCTGGTGCATGGCATCGACGCATTCGTGGAAACCGATACCGAGCAAGCGCGCCAGCAATCCACCCGTCCGCTGGATGTGATCGAAGGGCCGCTGATGGACGGCATGAACGTGGTCGGCGACCTGTTCGGTGCCGGCAAGATGTTCCTGCCGCAGGTGGTCAAGTCCGCGCGCGTGATGAAGAAGGCAGTGGCATATCTGCTTCCGTTCATCGAAGCGGAAAAACTGCGTACCGGCGATGTGGGCAAGTCCAACGGCAAGATCATCATGGCCACCGTCAAGGGCGATGTACATGACATCGGCAAGAACATCGTCGGCGTGGTGTTGGCCTGCAACAACTTCGATGTGGTGGATCTGGGCGTGATGGTGTCGGCGCAGGTGATCCTGGACCGGGCGCGTGCGGAAAATGCCGACCTGATCGGCCTGTCCGGCCTGATCACGCCGTCGCTGGAAGAGATGTCGCATGTCGCGCGCGAGATGCAGCGACAAGGTTTCGAGATTCCGCTGTTGATCGGTGGCGCCACCACTTCGCGCGCGCACACCGCATTGAAGATCGACCCGCATTACACCGCCCCCACCGTGTGGGTGAAGGATGCCTCGCGTGCGGTGGGCGTTGCGCAATCGCTGATCTCGCGCGACCTGCGCCAGGCCTTTGTCGCCGCCAACGATGCCGACTACGCGGAGATCCGCGCGCGCCATCGCAATCGCGGCGACGCCAAGCGCCTGGTGCCCCTGGAAAAGGCACGCGCACAGCGTTTCGATGGCGACTGGGACGGCTACACACCGCCCGCCCCGCGCCAGCCCGGCCTGCACGTGTTCGACGATTACCCGCTGCAGGAGTTGATCGAGCTGATCGACTGGACCCCGTTCTTCCAGGCCTGGGAACTGGCGGGCAAGTTTCCGGCGATCCTCAGCGACGCGGTGGTCGGCAGCCAGGCCAGCGAGTTGTACCGCGACGCACGCAAGATGCTGCGCACCATCGTCGCGGAAAAATGGCTGACCGCCAGGGCCGTGTTCGGGCTATGGCCGGCCAATGCCGTCGGCGATGATGTCGTTGTGCTGACCGATCCTGCGGAATCGGGAATCGGGAATCGGGAATCGCAAGGCGATCCTTCGGCGCCGGACCATTCCCGATTCTCCATTCCCCATTCCCTGCACTTCTTACGCCAGCAGGTCGACAAACCCATCGACCGCCCCGACTTCTGCTTGGCCGATTTCATCGCGCCCAAAAGCAGCGGCAAACAGGACTGGATCGGCGCATTTGCGGTCACCGCCGGCATCGGGATCGACCCGCATGTGGCGCGGTTTGAAGCCGCGCACGACGACTACAACGCGATCCTGCTCAAGGCCCTGGCCGACCGCCTGGCCGAGGCGTTGGCCGAGCGCCTGCATCAACGCGTGCGTACCGAGTTCTGGGGTTATGTGGACGACGAGACGCTGGACAACGAGGCACTGATCGCCGAGCGCTATCGCGGTATTCGCCCGGCACCGGGGTATCCGGCCTGCCCCGAGCATAGCGAAAAGCGCACCCTGTTCGACCTGCTCGATGCCGAGCGCCACACCTCGATCACGCTGACCGAAAGTTTCGCGATGCTGCCCACCGCAGCGGTTTCCGGCTATTACTTCAGCCATCCCAGGAGCCAGTACTTCGTGGTCGGGCGCCTGGGCAAGGAACAGGTGGCCGACTACGCCAGGCGCAAGGGCATCACCTTGGCAGTGGCCGAGCGCTGGCTGGCATCGAACCTGGATTACGACCCGGAATAAGGGCCGCCGCAAACACCGTAGGAGCGCGCCCGGGCGCGACGGAGCGTTACCAGTAAAGCCCTGTCGCGCCCGGGTGCGCTCCTACGGTGCAGGCGCCGACGTTCGACGGTGCCGCTGGATCACACCAACATCAGGCAGCCGGGCGCAACACGTTCAGAACCTCGTAGCACGCGCCCATGGTGTGGTAATCGGTCTTGCCGGCGGGGCTTTTTTCATCGCTGTACTTGCGGTTGTCCGCATCCAGGATGCGATACCACGCGCCATAGCGGTGGTCGACCAGGTGTTCCCAGGAATAGGCCCACAGCTTGTCGTACCACTGCCAGTAGCGCTCCTGGCCGCTGCGCTGGGCCAGCAACGCCGCCGCCGCCAGCGATTCGGCCTGCACCCAGAAGTACTTGTCGTCGTCGCAGACCTTGCCGTCCGGGTCGAAGCCGTAATACAGCCCGCCACGCTGTGCATCCCAGGAGCGCTCCACCGCCACATCGAACAGATGCTGCGCGGTCGGCAGCAACCAGTCGCTCGGCGCGTAGCGATCCAGCAGCATCAACAGCTTGGCCCATTCGGTCTGATGGCCGGGCTGGAACCCCCAGGGGCGGAACAGGTGCTTGGGATTGTCGCGGTTGTAGTCCCAGTCGATGTTCCACTGCGGATCGTAATGTTCCCACACCAGGCCGCCGGCCTTGGCCGCCTGACGCCGGGTCATGGTGTCGGCCAGCCACAAGGCGCGGTCCAGATAACGCTGCTCGCCACTGGCTTCGTACGCGGCGATCATCGCCTCGCACATGTGCATGTTGGCGTTCTGGCCGCGGTAGCTGGTGAAGTTGAATTGCGCATCGGCTTCATCGCGGTACAGGCCGAATTCCGGCTCCCAGAAATGTGTTTCCAGCAGCTGCCAGGTTTCGTCCATCCATGCCCGCGCGTCTTCGATGCCGGCCTTTAGGCCGCACGAATACGCCAGCAGCACGAACGCCACGCCGTAGCAGTGATTCATGTCGTCTTCGACCACGCCATCGCGCAGGGTCCAGGCATAGCCGCCGGTGGCCGGATTGCGGTGCACGTTGCGCAGGTAATCCAGGCCGTGATGCACCGCCTGCAGGTACTGCGCATCGCCGAATTCGCGATACGCCATCGCGTAGTTGAAGACAAAGCGCGTACTGCTGACCAGATGCCGATGCCCGGCATCGTAGATCGCGCCATCATCGCGGAAATACTGGAAGAACCCGCCCGCCGGGTCGATCGCGCGCGGATGGTAGAACGCCATGGTGTCGGCGATATGCTGACGCAGCACATCGGCCGAACGGAAATCGGGTGCGGGGGTCGCAGGCAAACGGCTCATGGTTGTTCCTGGATCAGGGAATGGACTTCATCGACGTTCGGCATCGCCGCAAACGCGCCCTTGCGCGTCACCGCCAGCGCACCGACCGCCGCGGCAAAGCGGATCACCGCGGTCATCGCAACCGCATCGCCACACAGCTGCTCCAGCGTGGACGCGCGCGCAGCCAGCTGAAACAGCAGGCCGCCGACGAATGCATCGCCCGCTGCCGTGCTGTCACGCACCTGCACGTCGAAGGCCGGCACCTGGCCGGAATCGGTGCGTGTCTGCCAATGCACCGGCCCGCCGCCGTCGGTGACCAGCAACCAGCTGGCCTGGCCCTGCCAGAGCTTGCGGGTGACCGCGCTGGCATCGCCATCGAGCGTGCCGGCCAGGTAATCGAGTTCCTCGCGCGAGAGCTTGACCACGTCGGCCAGTGCCAACGCCTCCCACAGCAGCGCGGCCGGGTCCACGTCCTGCGGCCACAACATCGGGCGCAGGTTGAGATCCAGGCTGACGATGGCGCCATCGGCGCGAGCGCGGCGCATGCCGTCCAGCGTGCACTGCGCGATCGCAGGTTCGGTCATGCTGTTGGAGCACACATGCAGCACGGCGGCCTGCGTGAAGGCGTCTGCGGCGAAATGCTCGGGGCGGAACAACAGATCCGCCGCAGGCGGACGATAGAAACTGAAACTGCGCTCGCCGGCTTCATCCAGGGCCACGAAGGCCAGCGCGGTCTTGGCTTGATCTGTGCGCACGATGCCATCGGTGGCGACGCCGGCCTGCTGCAGACTCTGCAGCAAGAAGTCGCCGAACATGTCGCGCCCCAGCATGCCGACAAAATGCGCCGCGCCACCCAGCCGCGCCACCGCAACCGCGACATTGGCCGGCGCACCGCCGGCGTATTGCGCAAACGTACGTGCCTCGTCGGGGCCGGCGGATGGCAATGCCAGCATGTCGATCAAGGCCTCGCCGAAACAGACCACCCGGTTCTTGGCCGCACTCATGCGTGCGCCTCCGCCAGTGCGCCACGCAGGCGCGAGCCCCAGATGCCATAGAACACGATGTACAGGTAGCACACCAGCGGCAGCACGAACGACTCGTGCAAGCCGATGCTGTCGGCCAGCAGACCTTGCAGATACGGCACGATGGCGCCGCCGACAATGGCCATGATCAACAGGCTCGACGCGCGACCGGTCAGCGGACCAAGCCGCTCGATGCCCAGCGTGAAGATGGTCGGGAACATGATCGAATTGAACAGGCCGATCGCCACCAGCGCATACACCGCCAGCATGCCGCCACTGGCCATGGTCAGCACCAGCAGCAGTGCGTTGATCCCGGCGAACACCGACAACAGCACGCGCGGCGACAACTTGGCCAGCAGCGCCGAGCCGATAAAGCGGCCGATCATTGCCAGCGTCCAGTAGGCCGACACGTAGTGGGTCGCCTCGCGCTCGGTGAACCCGCCGATCTGCGGCAACGAGAAATAGTTGACCATCAGGCTGCCGATCGCCACTTCCGCGCCGACATAGAAGAAGATCGCCAGCACACCGAAGCGCACGTGCGGATGCGCCAGGGCATCCAGCAGCGAATGCCTGCTTTCGTCCTTCTGCGCGCTCGCGTCGGTCAATGCCGGCAGACGGAACAGGAACACGAAGATCGCCAGCAGGAACAGCACGATGCCCAGACCGATGTACGGCCCCTGCACGGCCTGCGCTTCCTGTACGCGATAGGCCAGCTGCTCGGCCTCGGGCAGCACCTTGAGCTGGTCACCGCTCATCACGGTGTTGGACAGGATCAGCCAGCCACCGAACAGCGGTGCGATCGCAGTCCCCAGCGAATTGAGCGCCTGCGCCAGCGTCAACCGGCTGGAGGCACTGCGCTCCGGACCCAGCAGCGCAACATACGGGTTGGCGGCCACCTGCAGGATCGTGATGCCGGTGGCCAGCACGAACAGGGCGCCGAGAAATGCGCCATAGACGCGCAGTTCCGCCGCCGGCCAGAAGCCCAACGCACCGACCGCGGCAACCGCCAGCCCGGCCACGATGCCCTGCTTGTAGCCAAGCCTGGCCACCAGCCAGCCAGCCGGCAACGACATCAGGAAGTACGCGCCGAAGAAGGTGAACTGCACCAGCATCGCCTGCGCGAAGTTGAGTTCGAATACCGCCTTCAGATGCGGAATCAGGATGTCGTTGAGGCAGGTGAGAAAGCCCCACATGAAGAAGATCGTGGTGACGACCGACAACGCAACGCCGTTGTTGACGGGCGCCTTGTTGCCACTTGGCACTGTGGATTGCGTGGAAAGGGAAACCATAGGAATTGCCTGGTCAGCGGCCTGAGGCCTTGGTGGGGGAATGTGCGGGGGAATCGCTGGGGGAGTGAAGCGAAACGGTGGAACTCGACGCGCTGACGCTGCTGGCGCGGATCTTCAATTCGACCGCGGCGGTCAGGCGTTGCGATGCAAGGTCGGGACTGCCGATACGCTGCAGCACCAGCTGCGCCGCCTGGCGGCCGCGCGCGCGCGGATCGGCGGCCAGGGTGGTCAGCGCGGGGGTAAACAATGCGGCTTCGGCGATATCGTCGAAGCCGGTCACCGCGAAGTCGCGCCCCGGCACGATGCCGTGCATCGCCAGCGCGGCCATCAGGCCCAAGGCGACACTGTCGTTGTAGCAGACCGCCGCGGTTGCGCGATCGTGTTCGGCACGATCCAGCATGCGACCGGCGCATAGCGCAGCCTCCTGCCGGTTCGGCGCGGATTCGACATAGTGCGCGGGCAGCCCGGCATCGGCCATCGCGCGCGCATAACCGGCACGGCGTTGCCGGCAGGAACTGGATTCGGCATGCCCGCCGAAGAACACGATGCGCCGATGGCCTTGCGCAATCAGATGCGTGCAGGCAAGCAACGCACCCTGCTCGTTGTCCAGCGCCAGCAGATCCCAGCTCGCGCCCTCCACTTCGCGGTTGAACAACACCACGTTGTGTTGACGCCCCAGCACCTGGGTCAAGGCCTGCGCCTGGCTGCCTTCGGCCGGCGACAGGATGATGCCGGCAGGCGTGTGCTCCATCAGCGAGGTCAGCACCGCCTGCTGGCGCTGCGTCGATTCGCCGGTGCTGCCGAGCAGGGTCACATAACCGGCTGCGCCCAGCGCCTCGTCCACGCCTGCGGCAAATTCGGCAAAGAACGGGTTGGACAGATCGTTGATGACCAGCGCGATGCTGGATGACGTGCGGCGGCGCAGATTGGCGGCGGCACGGTTATAGACGTAGTGCTGCCGATCCAGCTCGGCCTCCACGCGCGCGCGCGTGGCCGCGTGCACCAGCGGGCTGCCACGCAGCACCAACGACACCGTCGCACGCGACACGCCGATGGCGCCGGCGATATCGCGCAAGGTCACCGCACCGCGTCCGCCGCGACGGGCATCGCCGTCCTCCGCAGCGGACGGAGTCGGTTTGGCACGCGTCACGCTGCCGACCTTGCAATGGAAGAAGTGCGCATGCATCTGGCGTCGATTGGATCGATCCAATTAGGCCTTTTCCGCGCACCCAATGCATGCGGCAGTGCAACATAGTCAGCAGCCGCGCCGATCCTGACTGCAGTCGCCTCCTTACTGGAATGCGATCGACAGGCCGATCCCGCCCTGCCAGTCCGGGCTTTCGGAGGTTAGCCCGCGCAGCACCGAGACATCCAGTTGCATCGCATGCGGCAACTGCCAGGCACCACCGGCGCCGGCCACGCGCGAGTGCTCGCTGCCGGTGTCGAAACCCGCTTCCACATAGCTGCTGAAATGCTCGCCGGAGAAGAACGTGTAGTTGGGCGAGAAGGTCCAGGTATGCCCGTCGCTGTCGCGTGCGTAGTTCACGTACAGCGCCAGGGCGCGCTGCTGCGCCAGATCCCAGGACGCGGTCACGCCCAGTTCGCGCGCATAGCCGTCGCTGAAGGCCGGGCTGCCGGTCGGCACGCTGTAGCTGCCGAGCGCGGCCCAATGAAAGCTGTCCGACTGCGACGGCAATGCCACCTTCAGGCCGATATGGCTGTCGCCCCCGCCACGCACACGCTCACCGCCACCGTGCTGCCAGTTGTAGCTGTCGCTACCCACCTGCAGCTCCACATTCTGGAACAGCCCCAGGCGCAGTAGCGTATCGGCGGTGTACTGCGTGGTGCGTTGCCCGTCGCTGCGATCGGTACTCGCGTCCGGCAGGCCCTGCTCCCACGCGAACGCGCCGGGCTGCAGCACTTCGGCAGCAAACGGAATACCGGGACGGTCGAACGCCGGTGCGTCCTCCGCCTGTGCAGCGGCCTGCTGACTCACCACGCACAACCCAAGCATCACCGCGGCCGGCCGCATGGCACGCGTCGCCTGCAAACCCGAAGCGCCGCGCGCGGTGGATGTGGCCGATGCAACAACGCAGGCCTTCAACATTTTCGACAATATGGACATACACGGCACCATCGGCAGGGAATGAGCGGCAACACAACAGGCACCATGCCCGGAGGCGTTGACCGGTGAGGCCGCGATGGTGCCGCGCGCGCCGTGACCGGCCCGTGTATCGCCCACGCCGCGTCTGCGGCATGGCTCGGCCGGACCGCGCGCAGCAACGATCAGGTGCGCACCACGCAAGGCAACGCATCAAACAACATGGGCACCCATCAGGTGCCCATGACCAACAACACCTAGCGCACGCAGGGTTACCAGACCAGGTCGTCGGGCACCTGATACTGGGGGTCGGCATACGGGTCTTCGCCTGCCGGCGCATTCGGATCCACCTTCAATGCCACCGATGGCGCGAACACCGCTTCGGCTTCTGCCAGTACCTCGGCGGTGACCAACAGATAGCGGCCGTTGAGCTGCAGCACACCCAGCTCGCCGGCGTTGAGCGCCTTGAGCTGATCGGCAGTCACGTAGATACGCTTGATCTTGCCGCCATACGGGAAATGCCGGGCGATGTCCGCATCGGCATGATTCAGCCCCTTGTCCTTGAGCAGCTCTTCGAGCTTGGCCTTGGCTTCGCGACGCAGGCGTGCTTCTTCCTGCTTCAGCCGCTCGGCTTCGATGCGCTCGTCCTTCTCGCGCTGCGCGCGGATCGCATAGGCCTTGGCCAGATCGATGTCTTCGCACGTGCGTGCCGGCCTGGGTCCGCGACGCTCGGCAGTGGACTGCTGCGGACGCGGCGATGCCGCCGGCTTGCCATCGTTACGACGCTCGGGCCGGCCATCGTGTTTGCGCTCGCCCCTGCCGTCGGTCGCCGCAGCGGCATGCGGCCGCTGCGGTCCCCTGCCCTGGCCGCCCGGCTTGTTGCCGCCGGGCGCAGGCCTGCCACCGTTGCCATGTTGACGCGCGGCAGGCCGTGCGTCGGGTTTGCGTTCGGGCTTGGGTGCGGACTTGAAGCCCAACCCAAGCAACTGGTCACGTAAGGTATCGCTCATGGCGGTGGCAATCTGCAATCAATAGTGCGGAGGCGGCGGTTCATCCGCAGCGTCGGCAAACAACGTGGAGCGCACCTTGCCCAGATCCTCGAGCAGGTGGCGGATCAGCTCGGCGTTGCGGGCGCCCGTCAAACGGGCGTCCGCAAGTGCTTCACTCAGTTCGTTGAGCGCCTGCTCCTGAAAGGACAGGCGCGTTTCCAGTTCAACCAACCGCGCGTCCAGTTCCTGGTCGCGCGGCGAGAGTTGCTCATGCATGCAACGAACGGCCTCGTCCGATGGCGTAGTAGGCCAGACCTGCGGCTTCGATTTCCTGCGGGTCGTAAAGGTTACGACCGTCGAACACGACGTCGTCCTTCAAGGCCTGCTTGATCTTGCCGAAATCCGGGCTGCGGAACTGCTTCCACTCGGTGACCACGACCAGGGCATCGGCGCCTTCCAGCGCGGCAAATGCCTCGTCGCAGAAGGTCAGGTCGTCGCGCTCGCCGAAGATGCGCTTGGCCTCATGGGTCGCTTCCGGGTCGTAGGCACGCACGGTGGCACCGGCTTCCCACAACTGCTCCATCAAACGCCGGCTGGACGCGGCACGCATGTCGTCGGTATTGGGCTTGAATGCCAGGCCCCAGACCGCGAAGGTCTTGCCGGCAATGCTGCCGGTGCCTTCGGCGCCGTAATGACGCTGCACCAGTTCGAACAGGTGACCCTTCTGCGCATTGTTGACGCTTTCCACCGCGTTGAGCAGGGTCGGCTCCATGCCGTACTGCTCGGCGGTCTTGGCCAATGCCTGCACATCCTTCGGGAAGCACGAGCCGCCATAGCCGGCGCCGGGATAGATGAAGTGCCAGCCGATGCGCGGGTCCGACCCGATGCCGTTGCGCACGTGCTCGACGTCCGCACCGACACGCTCGGCAATGTTGGCGATCTCGTTCATGAAACTGATCTTGGTCGCCAGCATCGCGTTGGCCGCGTACTTGGTCAGCTCGGCCGACCGTACGTCCATCTCCACGATGCGATCGCGGTTGCGGTTGAACGGCGCATACAGACGGCGCATGCGTGCAATGGCCGCCGGCTTCTTGGCACCGATGACGATGCGGTCCGGACGCATGCAGTCGGCCACGGCGTCGCCTTCCTTGAGGAACTCGGGGTTGGAGACCACGTCGAACTCATGGTCCAGGCCGCGTGCGTCCAGCTCTTCCTGGATCGCGACCCGCACCTTGTCGGCGGTGCCGACCGGCACGGTGGACTTGTTGACGACCACCGACGGGCCGTCGATATGCCGGCCGACGGTACGCGCAACCGCCAGCACGTACTGCAGGTCGGCACTGCCATCCTCGTCCGGGGGCGTGCCCACGGCGATGAAGGTGATTTCACCGTGCGCAATCGCCTCGGCCGCATCGGTGGTGAAGCGCAACCGGCCAGAGGCGTGGTTGGCTTTCACCATCGGCTCCAGGCCGGGTTCATAGATGGGAATCACCCCACGATTGAGACCATCAACTTTCGCCTGGTCGATATCCACGCAGATAACGTGATGACCTACTTCCGCCAGACAGGTACCGGTGACAAGACCAACATAGCCGGTACCAAAGATCGCAACTCGCATGGGTGGGGGTACTCCTGTGGGGGATCAGGGAAGGATACCCATCAGTTCGACATCGAACGTCAACGTTGCGTCTGGTCCGATCGGCCCCCCCTGCGTGCCGTTCGGGCCATAGGCCAAGTTGGATGGAATCCAGAAACGATACTTCGAACCGACCGGCATCAAGGCGACGCCCTCGGTCCAACCTGCAATGACTTGATTCAGACCGAACTCGGCCGGCTGGCCGCGCTGGTAGGAGCTGTCGAAGACCTGCCCGTTGAGCAGCTTGCCTTCGTAGTTCACGCGCACCGTGTTGGTGGGCATCGGACGCTCGCCGCTGCCCTGGCGCAGCACCATGTACTGCAGGCCCGATGCGGTGGTGATCACGCCCTTTTCGGTCTTGTTCTTGGCCAGGAAGGCGTTGCCTTCCTCGCGGTTCTTGGCACCGGCAGCGCCCTGCTTGGCAGAGGCAAACGCCTGCATGGTGGCCGCGGCTTCCTGCTGGGTCAGGCGCGTGGTGCCCTTGGCGAACACGGTGCGGACGGCTTCCATCAGGATCGACAGGTCGATCTCGTCCTTGATGCCGGCCAGCGAAGGACCGACTGCGCGATCGCCCAGCATCAGGCCGACATTTTCCTTGGACGGCGCGGCCGGCGCGCTGCCCGGGGCCATGCCCGGAACCTGCTGCCCGTTACGTGCCGCCAGCGCGGTGCGCAATGCGGTATCGGTGGCCTGGGTCTGCTCGTCGGACAACAGCGGCTTGCCGCCCTTGAATGCATTCTCGATGGCGCGTTGCAGTGCGCTCACATCGATGTCCTGGGCAATCGGCTCGAACGAACGTGCCACATCCATACCGATGGCGTAGCTGACGTTGTCGCGCGTGCTCTTCTCAGACGATGCATTCAAAACTGGCTTCTCCTTGGTGGCCGCTGCGGCCGGTTGCTGCGACATCGCCGGCATCGATGCCGACAGTGCCACCATCAGTAGCGACGCCGCCGCGCCGCGCTTTCCCATCTTCATTCGATGCACTTCCCGAAAGTGAAAAGACACGCCGACGCCGGCGCTGAATGCGCATTGTCGCATGTGCGCGTGGCGTTGCGAGCGCCGCGCTCAGCGCGACGGCGCGTTGAGCTCGCGTTCGATTGCCGCCAGCACGCTCGGATCGTCCGGTTTGATCTTGCTGGGGAACTGCGCCACCACGCGTCCATCGCGACCAATCAGATACTTGTGGAAGTTCCAGCCCGGCGCCACGCCCGTGGCCTGCGTCAACCGCTGATACAGCGGCGTGGCCTGCGCGCCCAGCACATGCACCTTCTCAAACATCGGGAACTTGACGCCATAGGTCAGCGTGCAGAATTCCTGGATCTGCTTCTCAGATCCCGGTTCCTGCCCCTGGAAATCGTTGGACGGAAAGCCCAGCACCGAAAAACCGCGACTGCCGAAGCGCTGGTTCAGCGCCTCCAGCCCTTCGTACTGCGGGGTGTAGCCGCATTTGCTGGCGGTGTTGACCACCATCAGGACTTTGCCGCCGTAGGTACGGTTCAGGTTGATCGGCGCCTTGCCGGCCAGCGGCCGGTAGTCCAGATCCAGCACCGGCGCGCCTGCGGCCAGCGCCGCGGCGGAAAAAAAGCCAGCGAATACAACCACCAGCAGACGTTT
Source organism: Xanthomonas sp. CPBF 426 (assembly GCF_903989465.1). Lineage (NCBI taxonomy): Bacteria > Pseudomonadati > Pseudomonadota > Gammaproteobacteria > Lysobacterales > Lysobacteraceae > Xanthomonas > Xanthomonas sp. CPBF 426. The sequence continues at coordinate 1,843,831 of NZ_LR861805.1, read as the reverse complement.
GAGCAACATGGGCGATCCCTTTCGATAGGTCCGGGCCACCCGCGGTTGCGGGGTGCCATCAGTTGGGTATGACAGGCAGTTGACTGCCTGCGTGTCGGTGTTATAGTTGAATACAACACCAGTCATCCAACGCAGGGGGAAAGCATGAACAGCACACGCTTCACGCGACCAGCTCCATTGCTGCTGTTCGGCAGCGCCCTGTTCGTCATTGGTTGCCTGGGAGCCGCTTCCAGTCAGGTTACGGAGTCCGGCGCCGATTATGGCGTGTCGGAGGCGGTTACGGAAAACGCGACGACTCCCCCCGAAGCGCGCACCCGGCCCGGCCGGCACCTGCGCGCTTCGCTGTCGATGCCCTATTTCTCCTTCGCGCAGGTCCTGCGTCCACGGAGCTGACCATGAACGACATCCAATGGAGCGACGGCGCTCCCATCTACCGCCAACTCAAGGAACGGGTGATTGCCATGATGCTCGATGGAATCCTCAAGCCGGGCGACGCCCTGCCCTCGGTACGGCAGGTGGCGGCCGACTACCAACTCAACCCCATCACCGTCTCGCGTGCCTACCAGGAACTGGCCGACGAGAACCTGGTGGAGAAACGCCGCGGCCTGGGCATGTTCATGACCCCGGAGGCCGCGCAGAAATTGCGCGGCAGCGAACGCGAGCGTTTCCTGAATGAAGAATGGCCCGCGGTGCTGGAACGCATCCAGCGCCTGGGACTGTCCATCGACGATCTGTTGCCACAGGGAAAAACACCATGACCGCCGTCTCCTCCGACCATGTGGTCGACGCACGTGGCCTGCGCAAGGCCTACAAGCATCGGCTCGCGCTGGACAACACCAGCTTCACCATCGCGGCCGGGCGCATCGTCGGCCTGATCGGCCCCAACGGCGCCGGCAAGACCACCGCGCTCAAGGCGGTGCTGGGGCTGACCGATTTCGACGGCGAGCTGAGCGTGCTCGGCATGGATCCGCGCACCCAGCGCAACGCGCTGATGAACGAGGTCTGCTTCATTGCCGACGTGGCAGTGCTGCCACGCTGGCTGCGGGTTGGCGAGGCGATCGACTTCGTCGCCGGCGTGCATCCGCGCTTTGATCGCACCAAGTGCGAACGTTTCCTGGCCAATACGCAGCTCAACCGCAAGTCGCGGGTGCGCGAACTGTCCAAGGGCATGATCGTGCAGCTGCACCTGGCGCTGGTGATGGCCATCGACGCGCGCATCCTGGTGCTGGACGAGCCCACGCTGGGCCTGGACATCCTGTATCGCAAGCAGTTCTACCAGCGCCTGCTGGAGGACTACTTCGACGAGCAGAAGACCATCATCGTCACCACCCACCAGGTCGAGGAAATCGAACACATCCTCACCGATGTGATGTTCATCCGCGACGGCCGCATCGTACTGACCGCCGACATGGAGAACGTGGCCGAGCGTTACACCGAAGTGCTGGTGGGTGCCGAACATCTCGACGCCGCCAGAGGCCTGACGCCGATCGACGAGCGCGGCCTGCCGTTCGGCAAGACCGTGATGCTGTTCGATGGCGTGCCCAAGGCGCAGCTCGCCCGTTTTGGCGAAACCCGCAATCCCGGCCTTGCCGACCTGTTCGTTGCGGTCATGAAGGGGACCTACGCATGAAGACACTCACCCACCAAGCTTCTCCCGCACGCACGTTCGGCTGGCTGCTCAAGCGCGAGTACTGGGAACACCGCGGCGGTTTCGTCTGGGCGCAGGTCATCACCGGCGGCATCGCGGTGTTCTTCGCGCTGCTGGGCGCGGTGATCGGCGCGATCAGCGCGCGTCGCAACATGATCGGCGACAGCATCACCATGGACGATCTGGCCGAATACACGCGCACGCTGGGCCAGGTCGGCGACGGCCTGCTGCTGGGCGGCATCGGGATCGCCTCGGTGGTGCTGGCATTCGTGGTGTTCTTCTATTCGCTGGGCAGCCTGTACGACGACCGCCGCGACCGCAGCGTGCTGTTCTGGAAGTCGCTGCCGGTGTCCGATGTGCAGACGGTGCTGTCCAAGGCGGTCTGGGCGTTGTTGCTGGCGCCGCTGATCGCCATCGCGATCGGCGTGCTGGTCGGCCTGGCGCTGTGGCTGATCGCCATCGTGGGCGCCCTGATCGCCGGCGTCCCCAGCCCCTGGGCACTGGCAACCCATTCGCATCCCTTCTCGCTGCTGTGGCTGTTGCTGAAGACCGTGCCGATGAGCCTGCTGTGGGCGTTGCCGACCGTGGGCTGGCTGATGTTCTGCTCGGCCTGGGCCACCAGCAAGCCGTTCCTGTGGGCGGTGCTGTTCCCGCTGCTGGCCTGCGTGATGTTGAGCATCCTCTCGGCGATGCCGGGTGTCTCGCTGCCGATCGGCTGGATCTGGTACATCGTCGGCTACCGCGGCCTGCTCAGCGCCCTGCCCGGCACCTGGTCGCCACGTGCGGTCAGCGGCAACCTCGACAGCAGCGCGATGCAGAACCCCAGCGATCTGGTGCAGTGGGCGCTGCAGCACACCGACAGCGCACTGGTCTATGGCAATCCGGACATCTGGATCGGCGCCGCCATCGGCGTGGTGCTGATCGCTGCCTCCATCTACCTGCGCCGTCGGCGCTCCGAAGCCTGAAGGACATCCCATGCGTCGTCTGCTGAGTCTGGCCATCCTGTGCGCAGTGCCCGGCGCTGCGTTTGCCGAGGAGCAATGCACATTCTCCGAACCGCGCAGCCTGGAGTTGAAACTGAGCGGAGTGAAGTCGGTGCTGTTCGAGGTCGCCTCCAACGACCTGCATCTGGACGCCGCGCCAGGCAACGGCGGCCGTCTGAGCGGCCGCGCCTGTGCCGCCAGGGCCGACCTGCTCGAGGGCCTGACCGTCACCCAGAAGCGCGTCGGCGACAAGCTGGTGGTGACGCTGGCCGATGACCGCCCGTCGCGCATTTCCATCGGCGACAGCTACGCGTACCTGGACCTGCGTGGCAACGTGCCCGACACGCTGCTGGTGCAATTTGACGTGGGCTCCGGCGACGCCGAGATCAGCGGCGCGGCTGCAGTGAGTGCCGATGTCGGCTCCGGCGACATGGCCATCCACCGCACCAAGGGCCGGGTGACCGCCAAGGTCGGTTCCGGCGACATCGAACTGGAGGACATGGGGGCATTGCGCGTGCTGGCAGTCGGCTCCGGCGATCTCAAGGCGCGCCGGATTCGCGGCGCGGCAGAGGTCGGCAAGGTCGGCTCCGGCGACGTCAAGCTGCGCGGCGTTGCCGGCCACGTCAGGCTCGGCACGGTCGGCTCCGGCGATGTCGATATCGACGATGTACAGGGCGATGTCGGCGTGGAAGCGGTCAACTCCGGCGCCCTGAGCGTGCACAAGGTGCGCGGCGACGTCAGCGTGGCGCGCAAGGGCAGCGGCGACATCGACGTCAGCGATGTTGCCGGCACCACCCGCGTACCGACCGACAACTGACCACTGCATTGACCATTACTGAGGGGGACTGCTGATGAAACTGTTGATTTGTGCGGTATTGGCGGGTGCGCTGCTGGTCGGTTGCGGCAAGTCCGAACCCACCGTCGTGGTATCGGGCAAGGCCAACGCGCGCGGGGTGAGCTTCAACGGCAAGAGCCTGACGCTCCACCGCGACGGTCTGCCTGCTGCCACCATCGGCGCGGATGGCGCGCTCAGCATCGCCGGCAAGCCGGTGAGCCTGAACGATGCGCAGCGCCAGGCGATGCGCACTTTCTATGTGCAGATCCAGGGCGTCGCCGAAAAAGGCATCGACATCGGCACGCAGGGCGCGGCCTTCGGTGCGCATGCCGCCGGCGAAGCACTCAAGGGCGTGCTCAGCGGCAACACCGACCAGATCGGTGACAAGATCCAGGCGCAGGCGGAAACCTTCAAACACAATACGATGCAGATCTGCGACCAGCTGGCCACGCTGCGCAACGCGCAGGACGCCGCCGCGCAACTGGTGCCGGCATTCGCGCCGTACTCGACCCTGACCCAGCACGACGTCGACGACTGCCGCAAGTAAGCGCGGCACCGACCGCCGCTGCGCCCGTCGATGGGGGCGCAGCGGCGGACCGGAACCAGCTGGAGCGTCGTGTCGATTCTGCGCGCACGCCAGGCAACCGATACCGGCCTGCGACATCTTGTCAGCGGCGCCATGTGCCGCCGGCACTGATCGGCTGCCGGAGCGGGATTACACTAATGCGCTCCCCAGACCCCAGCGACCCCATGAACAAGTTCGTGATGCTTTGCATGGCGCTCCTGCTATGCGCCCTGACCGCCTGTGGCGACCAGTCGTCGCGGCGCGCCGAACGCGGCAAGCCGCGCGTTGCCATCACCACCCAGTCGGTGATGATCCGCCGCCCACCGGCCGCCAATGCGGAAATCACTCCGGACGGCACGCTGAAGATCGACGATATCGCGCTGCCGCAGAAGGAACCGACGCGCGCCAAATTGCAGTTGCTGTTCGGGCACCTGCAGATGCTGCGCCAGCAGGCCGTCAACGAGGCCGGCGCGGATCCGGAGTACAAGTCGATCAAGCTGACCGCCACGCCGGAGATCCAGCAGCTCAGCGGCGAATTGCTGGACGAGATCCCGTCGCTGCAACCGTATCGCGAGAGCTTCGGCAACGTGCAGGCCGAGCGGCACTGAGTCGCTGGCGACGCCGCGGACTCGCGCAAGCCCGTGTAGGAGCGCACCTGGGCGCGACGGGGCTGTATCGACAACGCCCGTCGCGCCCAGGTGCGCTCCTACACACACACGCTGTCAGTGATCAGCCACCGCCGCCACTGCTGCCGGCCTGGATGCCACCACGCGTCAGCGCGGCCGGGTCCAGCAAACGGCGCAGATCCGCCTCAGTGAGCCCGCTGTCTTCCAGCGCCACGTCCAGTACCGGGCGCTGCTCCTTGTAGGCACGTTTGGCGATCGCGGCGGCCTTTTCGTAGCCGATGATCGGATTGAGCGCGGTGACCAGGATCGGATTGCGGTCCAGCGCCTCGCGCACGCGCTCCTGGCGCACCTTCAAGCCGGCAATCGTGCTGTCGGCCAGCAGCCGCGCCACATTGCCCAGCAGGTTGATCGAATCCAGCAGGTTGTAGGCGATCAGCGGCAGGGTCACGTTCAACTGGAAGTTGCCGGTCTGCCCGGCCACGGTAATCGCCGTATGGTGGCCGATGACCTGCGCGCAGGCCATCACGGTGGCTTCGGGAATCACCGGGTTGACCTTGCCCGGCATGATCGAACTTCCCGGCTGCAACGCCGGCAACTCGATCTCGCCCAGCCCGGCCAGGGGGCCGGCATTCATCCAGCGCAGATCGTTGGCAATCTTGATCAAGGCCACCGCCAGCGCATTGAGCTGGCCGGACAACTCCACCGCATCGTCCTGCGCGGCCAGGCCTTCGAACTTGTTGTCGGCACTCTCGAACTTGACCTTGCTCAAGCCCGACAGGGCCTTGGCCACCTTGCCGCCGAAACGCGGATCGGCATTGATGCCGGTGCCGATCGCGGTGCCGCCCAGCGGCAGCCGCCGCAGGCGCTTGAGCGAATCGTCGATGCGCTCCTGCGCCGAACTCAGCTGCGCCGACCATGCACCGAATTCCTGGCCGAAGGTCAGCGGCATCGCATCCATCAGATGCGTGCGCCCGGTCTTGACGACCTTCTCCAGCCCCTTGGCGCGCTTGTCGATGGTCTTGCGCAGATGCTTGAGCGCCGGTTGCAGGTGTTCCTGCACCGCAAGCAGCGCAGACACGCGGATCGCGGTGGGGACCACGTCGTTGGAACTCTGCCCGAGATTGACGTGATCGTTGGGATGCACCGCGTCCTTGCCGGCGCGCGTGGCCAGCGTGGCGATCACCTCGTTGGCATTCATGTTGGACGAGGTGCCCGAGCCGGTCTGATAGACGTCAATCGGGAACTGCGCGTCATAGGTGCCGTCGGCCACCTGCAGCGCCGCGTCCTGCACGGCCTTGCCGATCGACTTGGGCAGCAGCCCGAGCTCGGCGTTGACGCCGGCCGCGGCGGCCTTGATCAAGCCCAGCGCGCGAATGAAGCCGCGCGGCATCGGCTGGCCGGAGACCGGAAAATTCTGCACGGCACGCTGGGTCTGCGCGCCCCACAAGGCATCGGCGGGCACCTGCAATTGCCCCATGCTGTCGTGTTCGGTCCTGAAACGTTCGCTCATCTGCACTCTCCGCACATGGTTGGTCTGTGGTGATGGATGGCTGGCAGCGGGCGCACCCACGCTGGCGAGACTGCCTACGATACTCGCTCGCGGCGTTGCGACCGTGTCGTCGCAAGCCGTGGGCTAGACTGCCCATCGATCCATACGAGGTACCACGCTGCCATGGGCGACGACCCTGACTGTAGCAACGCATTGGTTGCGTCCTTGCTGCCCGCACACCGCCCAACCCCTCACGCGCAACGGCGGACACGCGGCATGACCGCCGCTGCACGGCACCGAGGCCGACGCCATGCTGGGTAATGTGCTGCTGTTGTTCGTCGCGTTGCTGCTGGTGCTGCTGAACGGCTTCTTCGTGGCCGCCGAGTTCGCGCTGGTCAAGCTGCGCCACACGCAGGCGGTGGGCCTGGCGCAAACCAACGGGTGGCGTGGCCGTCTGTTGCTCGGGGTGCATGCGCACCTGGATGCCTACCTGTCGGCCTGCCAGCTCGGCATCACGCTGGCCTCGCTCGGCCTGGGCTGGGTCGGCGAGCCGGCGTTCGCGCACCTGCTGCAGCCGCTGTTCGACAGCGCCGGCCTGTCGCCGGAAGCGGCGCAGTTCACCGCGCTGGCGATCGCCTTCAGCCTGATTTCGTTTCTGCACATCGTGCTGGGCGAACTGGCACCCAAGACCATGGCGATCCGCCGCCCGGAGCGGATGTCGCTATGGACCGCCGCGCCGCTCTACGTGTTCTATTGGCTGATGTATCCGGCGATCTGGGTGCTCAATACCAGCGCCAACCGCCTGCTGCGGGTACTGGGCTGGGGCGATGTGGAACATCAGTCGCATCGCTATTCGCGCGAGGAGCTGATGCTGATCGTCGGCCGCCAGGATCCGAACGCGGCCACGCCCGATCACGGGCTGGCCCTGATGAGCCACGCGCTGGAATTGCCCGATCTGGTCGCCGGCGACCTGATGCGCCCGCGCGAGCACCTGCGCAGCCTGCGCGAGGGCATGACGCTGGAATCGGTGCTGGCCGAGTTCAGCGAGTCGCGCTACAGCCGCTACCCCTGGTTTGACGCCGATGGCGAGCAGGTGCTGGGCATCCTGCATACCAAGGATCTGCTGGTGGCGATGGCGCGCAGCCAGGACCTGGACGATCTGCGTCCGTTGCTGCGCCCGCCGACCCTGCTGACGCTGGAAACCCCGATCCCCAGCGCGCTGGAGCAGTTCCGCACCGGCACCACCCATCTGGCGCTGTGTGTGGAAGACCAGGGCCGCATCCTGGGCTTCTTCACCCTGGAAGACCTGCTGGAGGTGGTGGTCGGCGAGATCGAGGACGAGCACCGCCACGTGGTGCGCGACGCCCCGATCCGCAGCCAGGACGGCTCGCTGCTGGTGGCCGGCAGCACCTCGATCTTCCGCCTGGAGCGCCTGCTCGGCCGGGACCTGAGCGCGCCGGACCACGTCAATTCGGTCGGCGGGCTGATCGTGCACCGGCTGCAGCGGCTGCCCGAAGAAGGCGAGACCCTGGAACTGGACGGCCACGCACTGACGGTGCGGCGCATGGCCGGGCACCGGATTCAGGCGATCACGGTGCGGCCGATCGGCGAAGCCGGCGCCGGGGCGGCGTAGAATACGCACCCCCGCCAGCCTCCCAGTGCCCTGCCCATGTCGGATTCCGCCCTGCTCGCCCTGTCCCCGCTCGACGGCCGCTACGCTTCCAAAGTGGATGCGCTGCGCCCGATCTTCTCCGAATACGGCCTGATCAGGGCACGGGTCAAGGTCGAGATCGAATGGCTGCTGGCACTGGCGGCCGAGCCGGGCATCGCCGAGCTGGCGCCATTCTCGGCCGCCGCCACCCAGACCCTGCGCCGCCTGGCCGACGATTTCAGCGTGAGCGACGCCGCACGCGTCAAGCAGATCGAGCGCACCACCAACCACGACGTCAAGGCGGTGGAGTACTTCATCAAGGAACAGCTCAAGGACGATGCGGAGCTGGGCCCGGCGCTGGAATTCGTGCATTTCGCCTGCACCAGCGAGGACATCAACAACCTCAGCTACGGCCTGATGCTGGAACAGGCACGCCGCGAGGTGCTGCTGCCGACGCTGGACGGCATCACCGCCACGCTGCGCAGCCTCGCCCATGCCCAGGCCGGCCAGCCGATGCTCTCGCGCACGCATGGCCAGACCGCCTCGCCCACCACGCTGGGCAAGGAAATCGCCAACGTGGTCGCGCGCCTGGAGCGTCAGCGCAAGCAGATCGCCGCGGTCGAGCTGACCGGCAAGATCAACGGTGCGGTCGGCAACTACAACGCGCACCTGGTGTCGTACCCGGAGCTGGACTGGGCCGCGTTCGCGCAGCGCTTCGTCGAGAGCCTGGGCCTGGTGTTCAACCCCTACACCACCCAGATCGAGCCGCACGACAACGTGGCCGAGATCGGCGACGCCAGCCGTCGCGTCAACACCATTCTGATCGACCTGTCGCGCGACATCTGGGGCTACATCTCGCTGGGCTACTTCAAGCAGAAGCTCAAGGAGGGCGAAGTCGGCTCCTCGACCATGCCGCACAAGGTCAACCCGATCGACTTCGAAAATGCCGAAGGCAATTTCGGCATCGCCAACGCCTTGTTCGAGCATTTCTCGGCCAAGCTGCCGATCAGCCGCTGGCAGCGCGATCTCACCGACTCCACCGTCCTGCGTGCGCTCGGTACCGCATTCGGCCACACCCAGGTCGCGCTGGATTCGCTGGCCAAGGGCCTGGGCAAGCTGACCGTCAATCCGCAGCGCCTGGATGCGGACCTGGACGCGGCCTGGGAAGTGCTGGCCGAAGCCGTGCAGACGGTGATGCGTCGCCACGGCCTGCCCAACCCGTACGAACAGCTCAAGGCATTGACCCGCGGCCAGGGCATCACCGCCGCGTCCATGCAGGCCTTTGTCGAGAGCCTGCAGCTGCCGGAGCAGGACAAGCAGCGCCTGCGGGCGCTGACGCCGGGCGCTTACACCGGCCTGGCCGAGCAGCTGGCGCGCGCGATCTGAACCAGCGGCAGTCAACGACCGGCATCGCAATCCTCCATCCAGCCGTCAGGAGGAGTGCCATGGCATTGCGCTCACTGCTGTCTGTGCCCCTGCTGGCATCGGTCGCCTGCGGGAGGCAGGCCGCTGCCGCTTCCACCGCTGCCGCGTCGCAAGCGCTGGCAGGCGTGTCGACCACACGGTTGCATCGGTGCCTTCGCCCAGCGACAGCCAGCTCGCCATCCACTGACCCGCCGATGCCGGCATCCCCCGTGCATGCCGGCCACGCATGGCAGGCACAGGTGCACTGAAATCACCGCCACAGCCGCCAGCAAGGCATCGCATGGCGGGCTGGGCGACAATAAGCCACTCCGCCGGCCGCACAGCGCCGGCCCTCCTGTCGGACCCGTGACACCATGAAAAAGACCGCCGCAAAAAAGATCGCCGCCAGGAAAGGCGCGCCGCTGCCCTTCGAGGTCCACGCCACCGGCGACCAGCCCCTGGGCATGCCGGTCGAGCGCTTCCTGCGCAACTACTGGCACAAGCACCCGCTGCTGATCCGCAACGCGTTTGCGGACTTCCAGTCCCCGCTGCAGCCCGAAGACCTGGCCGGCCTGGCCTGCGAGGACGGCGTGCTGGCACGCCTGATCAGCCACGACCGCGCCACCGACGGCTGGGACGTACGCACCGGCCCGTTCCAGGAAACCGACTTCCCCGGCCTGCCCGACCATGACTGGACCCTGCTGGTACAGGACGTGGACAAGTGGGACGCCGACGTGCGCGCGCTGCTGGAACAGTTCCGCTTCCTGCCACGCTGGCGCATCGACGACATCATGATCAGCTTTGCCGCCACCGGCGGCTCGGTCGGCGCGCATGTCGACCATTACGATGTCTTCCTGCTGCAGGGCCAGGGCCACCGCCGCTGGCAGATCGACGCACGCGCGCAACAGGGCCGCAAGGCCGCGCCGCTGGCGTTCCGCGACGATGTCGAGCTCAAGCTGCTGCGCGACTTCAAGCCCACCCACGACTGGGTGCTGGGCCCGGGCGACATGCTGTACCTGCCGCCGCTGGTGCCGCACCACGGCGTTGCCGAAGACGCCTGCCTGACCTTCTCCATCGGCACCCGCGCGCCGTCGTCGGCCGAGCTGATCGGCGACTATCTGGATACGCTGATCGCCGATGCCGACGAGGCCGTGCGCTATCACGACGAAGACCTCAAGGTGCCGGCCGACCCGTACGAGATCGACGTCACCGCGATGAACCGCGTGGTCGAAGCGCTCAACGCCCTGCGCATGAACGACCCGGATCGGCTGGGCGACTGGTTCGGCCGCTTCATGACCACCTACCGCGCCTCCGGCGACGTGGTGCCGGCCCCCGAACCGATCCCGCGCGAGGCGGTCGAGCAGGCGCTGGAAGAAGGCGTGCTGCTGCACCGTCACCCCTGGTCGCGGCTGGCCTGGCGGCGCGCCAAGCGTGGCGCCACCCTGTTCTGCAGCGGCCTGGAATTCGCGCTGTCGGCCAAGGACGCCGCGCGCCTGGCCGCGGCCGAAGAGATCGACGGCACGCTGTATGCGCAGTTGTCCAACCGCGGCCGCGAGGTGGTGCTGGAGCTGCTGGCGCAGGGCCACTACCAGCGCGCCCACGAGGACGCGGAAGACGACATCCAGGACATCGACGACGACCAGGCCCATGGCCTGAGCCTGTCGGCCGACCAGGACGACGCCGAGGCCGACGCGCCGGACGCAGACGACGAGATCGACGCGGAGGCCGACGTCGAGCAGGTCGCCGATACCGCCGACGGCCCGGCCCAGGCTGATGAGGACGAACCAGCTGCCGACGCCCACCAGGACGATGACAGCGAGCTCGCCGACGACGCGGCAACGGACGCTGGCGACGACGGGTCCGACAACCGCGCATGAGCCCCCAGGCCGGCCCGCAAATCGTCTCGCTGGACCCGGCGTCCGACGCCGCGGCCCTGCGTGCGCTGCGCCTGGCCTGCGGCCGCGGCGACAGCGGCGCTGCCGAATGGGACGCTCTGGACCCGCTCGGCCTGCACCTGGCCCTGCGCAGCGAGGACGGCCAGCTAATCGGCTCGGTGCGGCTGACCGCGGATCGGCGCATCGACAGGCTCGGCATCCTGCCGGGCTGGCGCCGCCGCGGCCTGGCCGACCAGTTGCTCACAGCCGCCGTCGCCACCGCGCAACAACGCGGCTGGCCCGGCGTACGGGCCCGCGTCAATGCAGATGCCGGGGCGGTGTTCGCACGCCTGGGCTTCCTGCCGGACACCTCTTCCGACCCGCATCCCGATCGCGCCGCAACGGCGGGCGATCGGCCTGACGGGCCCTTGCACCGCCGTCTCGACGGCCCGATGGCGGTGGACGACCTGCGCGAGGCGCAGGCCGCCACCACCGGCCTGCTGTGCGCCGCACGCCGCCAGGTCCTGATCTATACGCGGGCACTGGATCCGCCGCTGTTCGACAACGCCGCAGTGCTCGATGCGCTGCGCCGCTTCGCCACCGCCCGCCACGACAAGCGCGTGCAGGTGCTGGTGCAGGACACCGCCATTGCCGGCGCCAGCAGCAGCGCGCTGCTGCGGCTGGCCCAGCGCCTGCCCAGCGTGTTCCGCTTCCGCGCGGTCAGCGATCCGGTCGACAGCAGCTATGCGTCGGCCTATGTGGTGGGCGATGACGCCTACTACTTTCGTCCAACAGGCCATCGCTTCGACGATGGCGAAACCTGGCTGTCGGGCGCGGCGCGCAGCCGCCAGCTGGAGCGCGAATTCGCGCAGATATGGGAGCGCAGCGCGCTCTGGAACGAACCGCGCGCACTCGGCATCTGAGACCGCAGCGCCTTTCGCGCCTGGGCGCCAGGCGGCCGCACCTACCCGCTCGGTCAGCTTGCAGACGCCCCCTCACTGGCGCAAGGGGGTATAATTTTTCGAGATTTGAGACCGACCGATGGGGCATCTCGCCCTGCCGCTTCCGCACAATCATCCCCACAGCAGACCCGACTTACCATCGTGGATAATCTCCTAAAGCAGTTCGCACAGTCATCGCAGCTCGCCGGCGGCAACGCCGCCTATATCGAGGATCTGTACGAGCAGTACCTCGTCGCCCCGGACAGTGTCGACCCGAAGTGGAAGAGCTATTTCGATGGCTTCAAGGGTCGCGATGCCGGTGATGTGCCGCACTCGGCGGCCATTGCCCACATCCTCGCCGCCTCCAAACAGGCCGCCAACGCCGGAACCGGCGCAGGCGCCAGTGACGAGCGCGAGCGCAACGTCGGCCGCCTGATCACCGCCTATCGTGCGCGTGGTCACCTCGGCGCGCAGCTCGACCCGCTCGGCCTGACCCCGCCGGTCAACCCGCCCGATCTGGACCTGCCATTCCACAGCCTGTCGCAGGCGGATATGGACAGTGAGTTCAGCACCGGCGGCGTCGGCGGCCAGCCGCGCATGAAGCTGAAGGATCTGCTGACCCGCCTGAAGGCGACCTACGCCAGCACCATCGGCGCAGAGTTCATGCACATCCAGGAGTTCGACCAGCGCCAGTGGATCTACAAGCGCCTGGAAGATGCCGGCGGCAAGATCGCCGGCGACGCGGCCAGCCGCAAGCGCACGCTGGAGCGGCTCACCGCTGCCGAAGGCCTGGAGCGCTACCTGCACACCAAGTACGTCGGCCAGAAGCGCTTCTCGCTGGAAGGCGGCGATGCGTTGATCCCGATGATGGACGAGATCATTCGCCAGTCCGGCAACGATCAGGTCAAGGACATCGTGATCGGCATGGCCCACCGCGGCCGTCTCAACGTGCTGGTCAATACGCTGGGCAAGAATCCGCGCAAGCTGTTCGACGAGTTCGAAGGCAAGTTCGAGCACGCCCACGACGACCGCGCGCACACCGGCGACGTCAAGTACCACATGGGCTTCTCGGCCGATATCGCGGTCGGTGGCGACAAGCAGGTGCATCTGGCACTGGCCTTCAATCCCTCGCACCTGGAAATCGTCGACCCGGTCGTGGTCGGCAGCGTGCGGTCGCGCCAGGAACGCTTCGGCGATGCCGAGCGCAAGACCGTGCTGCCGATCCTGATCCACGGCGATGCCGCATTCGCCGGCCAGGGCGTGGTGATGGAGCTGTTCCAGATGTCGCAGGCGCGCGGTTTTGCCGTCGGCGGCACCGTGCACATCGTGGTCAACAACCAGATCGGTTTCACCACCAGCGCCCGCGACGACGCCCGTTCCACGCTTTACTGCACGGACGTGGCCAAGATGATCGGCGCACCGGTCTTCCACGTGAACGGGGACGACCCGGATGCGGTGATGTTCGTGTCCAAGCTGGCCTACGAATTCCGCCAGCAGTTCAAGAAGGACGTGGTCATCGACCTGGTCTGCTACCGCCGTTGGGGCCATAACGAGGCCGACGAGCCGGCAGCGACCCAGCCGGTGATGTACCAGACCATCCGCAAGCACAAGACCACCCGCGAGCTGTACGCCGCCAAGCTGGAAAGCGACGGCGTGCTGAGCGCCGACGAGGCCAAGGCGCTGGTCGACGGCTACCGCAACAAGCTCGATTCGGGCGAATACACCACCGAACTGGCGACGCGCAAGCCGGACGAATTCGCCATCGACTGGTCCAAGTACCTGGTCGGCACCGCTGCCGATCCGGTCGATACCCGTGTCAAGCGCGAGCAGCTGGATCGCCTGGCCAAGCTGATCACCACGATCCCGGAAGGCGTGGAGCTGCATGCCCGCGTGGCCAAGATCTACGAAGACCGCGTCAAGATGGCCGCCGGCGACCAGGCCGGCGACTGGGGCTTTGCCGAGAACCTGGCCTACGCCACCTTGCTGGCCGAAGGCCACAAGCTGCGCCTGGTCGGCCAGGACGCCGGTCGCGGCACGTTCTTCCACCGTCACGCGATCCTGCATGACCAGAAGACCGACAGCTACTACCTGCCGCTTCGCCAACTGGTGCAGAACCCCGAGGACGCCACCATCATCGACTCGCTGCTCAGCGAAGAAGCGGTGATGGGCTTCGAGTACGGCTACTCCACCACCGACCCGAATGCACTGTGCATCTGGGAAGCGCAGTTCGGCGATTTCGCCAACGGCGCGCAGGTGGTGATCGACCAGTTCATCGCCGCCGGCGAAGCCAAGTGGGGCCGCATCGCGGGCCTGTCGCTGTTCCTGCCGCACGGCTACGAAGGCCAGGGCCCGGAGCACAGCTCCGCGCGTCTGGAGCGCTTCCTGCAGCTGTGCGCGCTGGAGAACATGCTGGTCTGCGTGCCGACCACCCCGGCGCAGTGCTTCCACATGATCCGCCGGCAGATGCGCATGACCACCCGCAAGCCGCTGGTGGTGATGACGCCCAAGTCGCTGCTGCGCCACAAGCTGGCGGTGTCGAGCCTGGAAGAACTGGCGGAAGGCGAGTTCCAGCATCTGATCCCCGACGCCAAGGCCGATGCCGGCAAGGTCAAGCGCGTGGTGCTGTGCTCGGGCAAGGTCTATTACGACCTGCTCGAAGACCAGACCAAGCGTGGCCAGGACGACGTCGCCATCCTGCGCGTGGAGCAGCTGTATCCGTTCCCGCGTGCGCAGCTGGCCGCCGAACTCAAGGCCTATGCCAACGCCACCGACGTGGTGTGGTGCCAGGAAGAACCGCAGAACCAGGGTGCGTGGTACCAGATCCGCCACCACCTGAACTTCTGCCTGGCCAGCGGCCAGAGCCTGCATTACGCCGGCCGTGCCCGTTCGCCCTCGCCTGCCGCCGGCCATATGGCCGACCACATCGTCGAACAGCAGAAGCTGGTCGCCGATGCGCTACTCAATCCGTTCAACGACCAAGTCGCTGAATAACTCCTCTTCCCCAAAGAACGAAAACCCTAGGACGCTCCCCGAATGGCCACCGAAGTCAAAGTTCCGGTACTGCCCGAATCCGTTTCCGACGCCACCATCGCCAGCTGGCACAAGAAGGCCGGTGAAGCGGTCAAGCGCGACGAGAATCTGGTCGACCTGGAAACCGACAAGGTCGTGTTGGAAGTTCCTTCGCCGGTCGACGGCGTGCTGAAGGAAATCAAGTTCGAAGCCGGCAGCACCGTCACCAGCAACCAGATCCTGGCGATCATCGAGGAAGGCGCCGTGGCTGCGGCCGCACCGGCCGAGGAGAAGAAGGCCGATGCACCGGCACCTGCCGCTGCTGCAGCGGCCGCCGCGCCGGCCCCGGCTGCCGCCGCTGCGCCGGCTGCTGCCTCCAAGTCGGCTGCCGATGCGCTGCCCCCGGGTGCGCGTTTTTCCGCGATCACCCAGGGCGTGGATCCGGCCCAGGTCGAAGGCACCGGCCGTCGTGGCGCGGTGACCAAGGAAGACATCGTCAACTTCGCCAAGGCCGGCGGCGTGGGCAAGGCGTCCGGCGCTCGTCCGGAAGAGCGCGTGCCGATGACCCGCGTGCGCAAGACCATCGCCAAGCGCCTGATGGAGTCCAAGAACTCCACCGCGATGCTGACCACCTTCAACGAAGTGAACCTGGCCAAGGTGTCGGCCGCGCGCAAGGAACTGCAGGACGAGTTCCAGAAGGCGCACGGCATCAAGCTCGGTTTCATGAGCTTCTTCGTCAAGGCCGCCGCCAACGCGCTGCAGCGCTTCCCGCTGGTCAACGCCTCGATCGACGGCGACGACATCATCTATCACGGCTACAGCGATATCTCGATCGCCGTCTCCACCGACAAGGGCCTGGTCACGCCGGTGCTGCGTAACGTCGAGCGCCAGTCGTTCGCCGACGTCGAGCAGGGCATCGCCGACTACGCCGCCAAGGCGCGCGCCGGCAAGCTGGGCCTGGACGACCTGCAGGGCGGCACGTTCACCATCACCAACGGCGGCACCTTCGGCTCGCTGCTGTCCACCCCGATCATCAACCCGCCGCAGAGCGCCATCCTGGGCATGCACGCGATCAAGGAACGTCCGATCGCCGAGAACGGCCAGGTCGTGATCGCGCCGATGATGTACCTGGCGCTGTCCTACGACCACCGCATCATCGACGGCAAGGATTCGGTGCAGTTCCTGGTCGACATCAAGAATCAGCTGGAAAACCCGGGCCGGATGTTGTTCGGTCTGTAAGAGCCGGGAATCGGGAATGGAGAGTGGGGAATGGGCAAGCACCCATCGACCGCTCCATTCCCGCCTTGACTCGGATGGGACGCGAGCGGCGCATGCGCTGTTGCGATTCCCCATTCCCTACTCCCCATTCCCGTGAGCAAATGAAATGAGCGAACAATTCGACGTCGTCGTCATCGGTGCCGGCCCGGCCGGTTATCACGCTGCGATTCGCGCGGCCCAGCTGGGCATGAAGGTGGCCTGCATCGACGCGGCCATCGGCAAGGATGGCAAGCCTGCACTGGGCGGCACCTGCCTGCGCGTGGGCTGCATTCCGTCCAAGGCGCTGCTGGATTCCTCGCGCCAGTTCTGGAACATGGGCCACCTGTTCGGCGACCACGGCATCAGCTTCAACGACGCCAAGATGGACGTGCCCACCATGATCAGCCGCAAGGACAAGATCGTGAAGCAGTTCACCGGCGGCATCGCGATGCTGTTCAAGGCGAACAAGATCACCCCGTATTACGGCTTCGGCCAGCTGCTGCCGGGCAACATCGTCAAGGTCGCCCAGCACGAAGGCGGCGAGATCGAGCTCAAGGGCACCAACGTGATCCTGGCGCCGGGTTCGGAATCGATCGAGTTGCCGTTCGCCAAGTTCGAAGGCGACACCATCGTCGACAACGTCGGCGGCCTGGATTTCACCGCCGTTCCCAAGCGTCTGGCAGTGATCGGCGCCGGCGTGATCGGCCTGGAGCTGGGCAGCGTGTGGAAGCGCCTGGGCGCCGAGGTCACCATCCTCGAGGCACTGCCTGACTTCCTGGCGCTGGCCGATGCCGAAGTGGCCAAGACCGCGCTGAAGGAATTCAAGAAGCAGGGCCTGGACATCAAGCTCGGTGCCAAGGTCAGCAAGACCGAGATCACCGGCAGCGGCGATGCCAAGCAGGTGGTGGTCAGCTACACCGACGCTGCCGGCGAGCAGACCCTGACCGTGGACAAGTTGCTGGTGGCCGTGGGCCGCAAGGCCGCGACCAAGAACCTGCTGGCCGAGGGCACCGGCGTCAAGCTCAACGAGCGTGGCCAGATCGAAGTGGACGGGCATTGCCACACCGGCGTCGATGGCGTGTGGGCGATCGGCGACTGCGTGCGCGGTCCGATGCTGGCGCACAAGGGCTTCGAGGAAGGCATCGCGGTGGCCGAGCTGATCGCCGGCCTGCCCGGCCACGTCAACTTCGACACGATCCCGTGGGTCATCTACACCGAGCCGGAGATTGCCTGGGTCGGCAAGACCGAGCAGCAGCTCAAGGCCGAAGGCGTCGCCTACAAGGCCGGCAGCTTCCCGTTCGCGGCGATCGGCCGTGCGGTGGCCATGGGCGAGCCGGCCGGCTTCGTCAAGGTCATCGCCGACGCCGAGACCGACCGTGTGCTGGGCATGCACCTGGTCGGCGTGGGCGTGTCCGAGCTGGTGCACGAAGGCGTGCTGACGATGGAATTCAACGGCTCGGCCGACGATCTGGCACGCATCTGCCACGCGCACCCGACGCTGTCCGAGGCGGTTCACGATGCCGCGATGGCAGTGAGCAAGCGCGCGATTCATAAGGCTAACTAAGCCGGGAATCGGGAGTGGGGAATCGGGAATCGTAGAAGCATTCCCATTACCTCACTCCTCATGCTGACGCCGGACTTAGGTCCGGCGTCATGCGTTCTGGCTTCCGCTGTGCTTCGACCTATTCCCAACTCCCGATTCCCGTTCCCATGAAAAGCATCTGCGTCTACTGCGGCTCCAATGCCGGCAACAAACCCGCCTACGCCGAGCGTGCCACTGCGTTGGGGCAGCGCATCGCCGCGCAGGGCCTGCGGTTGGTGTATGGCGGGGGCAATGTGGGTCTGATGGGCACCGTGGCCAATGCGGTGCTGGCAGCCGGTGGCGAGGTGACCGGCGTGATTCCGCAGCAGCTGGCCGATTGGGAAGTGGCGCACCGTGGGCTGACCACGCTGGAAATCGTCGGCTCCATGCATGCGCGCAAGATGCGCATGTTCGAGCTGTCCGACGCGTTCGTCGCCCTGCCCGGCGGCTTCGGCACCATGGAAGAGATCTTCGAGATGCTGACCTGGCGGCAGCTGGGCATCGGCAACAAGCCCTGTGCGTTCCTGGATATCGAAGGCTTCTACGCGCCGCTGATCGGCATGATCGACCGCATGGTGGAAGAACGCTTCCTGCATCCGGACCAGCGCACCGACCTGTGGTACGGCGCCGACATCGAGCAGATGCTGGAGTGGATGCAGCACTACACGCCGGCGCAGGCCTCCAAGTGGATCGACGAGAAGCGCCGCTCCACCCTGGTGTAAAACGGCAGCGCCTGCGCTAACCGCACCCCCGGGGACTGCGCGCGCCCATCGCGCGCCCAGCCCGTCTCAATGCATCATCGAACACCCTCGATCTGCCGGCTTGCAACGGCAGTCACGACGGCCGCAGCGTCCGGCACGACCGGCTCGCATAGAATGGCGACGATGCTCGATACCCTCGCCGCTGACGCGCACCACAGCCTGGACATCAAGCACAGTCGCTTTGTGGCCAATGCTGCGGCACTGGACTCTCCCGCGCAGGCGCTGGAGATCGTGCAGCGCGTGTCCGTCGCCGATGCCACCCACAATTGCTGGGCCTATCGCTTCGGGCAGGACTACCGGTCCAGCGACGATGGCGAGCCCAGCGGCACCGCCGGACGGCCAATCCTCGCAGCCATCGATGGCCAGGGCTACGACCGCGTGGTCGTGGTGGTCACCCGTTGGTATGGCGGCATCAAGCTCGGTGCGGGCGGTCTGGTGCGTGCCTACGGCGGCACCGCGGCCGAATGCCTGCGGTTGGCGACGCGACAGCCGTTGATTGCGTTGTCGCTGCTCGATCTGCAGTGTCAGTTCGACGACCTGGGCGTGGTGCATGCTGCCTTGAGCGCCTTCCGCGCCGACAAGCTGGATGAACGTTTCGACGCGCAGGGCGCCGCGCTGCGCGTGCAACTGCCTGCCGATCAACTGGCCAGCTTGAAAACACGCCTGTGCGACGCCACTCGCAACCGTGTCCATCTCTCATCACCGGAAGCCGCATGAACCAGCCAGCCGCCGCCAGGCCCAACCCATTGCGGAAGCTTGGCAGCCTGCGCACCCTGTGGCCGTTCGTGCAGCGCCAGCGTGGCCTGTTCGCCGCCTGGCTGATCGCACTGGCCATTTCCTCGGCCGCCACATTGAGCTTGCCGGCGGCAGTCAAGCAGATGATCGACCATGGGTTTTCCGGCGGCTCGCAGATCAACCACGCCTTCGCGCTGCTGTTCGCCGTGGCGGTGGTGCTGGCGGTGGCAACGGCCGCGCGCTTCTATTTCGTCGCGCTGCTGGGCGAAAAGGTGGTCGCCGATCTGCGCGGCCGCCTGTATGCACATCTGATCGGGCTGGACGCCGGCTTTCATGATCGCAGCCGCAGTGGCGAGCTGGTGTCGCGGCTGTCGGCCGACAGCGAGCTGCTGCGCGGGGTGATCGGCACCACCATGTCGGTGGCGCTGCGCAGCTCGGTCACGGTGATCGGCAGCATGGTGATGCTGTTCGTCACCAGCCCGCGGCTGGCCGGCTTCACCCTGATCGGCATTCCGCTGGCGGTGCTGCCGATCGTGCTGGGCGCACGCCGCCTGCAGAAGATCTCGCGCGCCAGCCAGGACCGCGTGGCCGATGCCAACACGCTGGCGGCCGAAACGCTGGGCGCGGTGCGCACCGTGCAGGCGCATGCGCGCGAGCGCTACGAGAGCCAGCGTTTCAGCCAGGCCCTGTTCGCCGCGATCGATACCGCGCGGCTGCGCATCCGCACCCAGGCCATGGTCACTGCGGTGGCGATCATGCTGATCTTCGGCGCCATCGTCGGTGTGCTGTGGCTGGGCGCGCACGATGTGATCGCCGGACGCATGACGCCCGGCACGCTGGGACAGTTCGTGCTGTACGCACTGATCGGCGGCGGCTCGGTGGGTGCGCTGGCCGAGGTCTGGAACGAGTTGCAGCGCGCGGCCGGCGGCATGGGCCGGGTCGGCGAATTGCTCGACGAGCAGCCGGCGATCGTCGCGCCGGCCACGCCGCAGCCCTTGCCGCAGCCGCTGCGTGGTGCGATCCATTTCGACCAGGTGGTGTTTCATTATCCGCAGCGCCCCGATGCGCCGGCGCTGGACGGCTTCGACCTGCATGTCCATCCGGGCGAAACCGTGGCGCTGGTCGGGCCCTCCGGTGCCGGCAAGAGCACGGTGCTGGCGATGTTGCTGCGCTTCCACGACCCTGTCAGCGGCAGACTGCGCATCGACGAGGTAGACCTGCGCCAGACCGACCCGGTGCTGCTGCGCGAACGGATTGCATTGGTGCCGCAGCAACCCACGCTGTTTGCCGCCAGCGCCGCCGACAACATCCGCTACGGGCGCCTGGACGCCAGCGACGCGGAGGTGCAAGCCGCCGCGGCGGCCGCCGAGGCCGATGGGTTCATCCGCGCCCTGCCGCAGGGCTACGCCAGCGAACTCGGCGAACGCGGCACGCGCCTGTCGGGCGGCCAGCAACAGCGTGTGGCGATCGCGCGCGCCCTGCTCAAGGACGCGCCGATCCTGCTGCTGGACGAGGCCACCAGCGCGCTGGATGCGCAGAGCGAACGCGCGGTGCAGCAGGCGCTGGACCGCTTGATGGAAGGCCGCACCACGCTGGTCATCGCCCATCGCCTGGCCACCGTGCTCAAGGCCGACCGCATCGTGGTGATGGAGGCCGGCCGCATCGTCGCGCAGGGTACGCATGCGCAATTGATCGCCGAAGGCGGCCTGTACGCCGAACTGGCGCGGCTGCAGTTCATCGACCAGTGACGCCTGGGTGACCCCGGCATGTGCTGTCATGCCGGGGTGTCCGCGGCAGCGGCCCGGGCCGACCCTGCGCCCCCACGCGCCCCACCCCTGACGACATCCCGCATGCCCCGCCCCAGAACCACCATTCGCCAGCTCAGTTATTTCGTCGCGCTCGCCGACACCGGCAGCTTCACCCGCGCCGCCGAGCAGATGGGTGTGTCGCAACCCTCGTTGTCGCAGCAGATCCGTGCGCTGGAAACCATCGTCGGCGCCGCGCTGTTCGAGCGTGGCGTGCCGGCCATCCTGACGCCGCTGGGGCGCGACCTGCTCGATCGCGCGCGCAGCATCCTGCTGGACGTGGCCGATCTGGAAGACGTCCGCGCCACCTCGGCCGACACCTTGATCGGCACCATCCGGCTGGGCGTGTCGCCCACGCTGGGCGCCTACCTGATGCCGAGCCTGGTCGCGCGCCTGCATCGCGAACACCCGGCACTGCGCGTGCACGTGCGCGAAGGCCTGCCGACCGTGCTCGCCAGCGGCCTGGCCAGCGGCGTGCACGACCTGATCCTGGCGCAATTGCCGGTGGCCGGGCGCGGCCTGCACAGCGAGCGCCTGTTCCGCGAACCGCTGCACGTGACCATGGCCGCCGATCACCCCCTGCGTGCCAAGGCCTGCATCACGCCGGCCGATCTGCGCGGCGCCAACCTGCTCACCCTGATGCCCGAATACCGCCTGGCCGAACAGGTCGCGGCGATCGCCATGGACGTCGGCGCCAATGTCCTGCGCGATTACGAAGGCACCAGCCTGGATGCGATCCGCCAGATGGCCGGGATGGGCATGGGTCTTGCATTACTGCCAGACCTGTATGTGCGCCAGGAAATCCGCGAGGGCGACGATGTCGTCGTACGGCCGATCAAAGGCGGACGCTACTATAGGGAGATCGGTCTGCTGTGGCGGCAAGGCGCAGGACGCGCGCCGGCCTTCGGGCTGATTGCCGATCTTCTGCGTGCGGTGGCCGCATAGGAAAATCCTATGCATCGAATAAGCGCTGCTGCCTTGTTCGCCAACTGCAACTCGTCAATGCTTCATTGAACTCATCAACGGAAATCGAATGGCGGGCAAGCAGATCGGATGGCGGGAAGCGGGAGCCTGGCTGGCGGAGATCGTCGGGCCGGACATGCCCTACGTGCGCCTGGCCATGGTGTACGGGGTCGCGATCAGCCTGCTGTCGCTGGCCACGCCGATCTCGGTGCAGTTGCTGATCAACAGCGTCGCCAACACCGCGCTGCCCACCCCGCTGTGGACCCTGTCCAGTCTGTTGCTGGGCCTGCTGTTGCTGGTGGCGGCGCTCAGCGCGATGCGGGTGTGGATGATGGCGCTGTTCGAGCGCCGCCTGTTTGCGCGTGTGGTGGCGGAAATCACCGTGCGCGCGGTGCATGCGCAGAACCCGTTCTTCGCCGACCAGAACCGTGGCGACGTATTCAACCGCTACTTCGATCTGGTGGTGGTGCAAAAAGCGGTGCCCAGCCTGGCCGTCGGTGCCTTCACCATCGTGCTGCAATCGGCGGTGGGCCTGATCGTCACCAGCTTCTATCACCCGTTCTTCCTCGGCTTCAACGCGCTGCTGCTGCTGATCATCTTCGCGATCTGGATGATCTGGTCGCGCGGCTCGATCCGCTCGGCGGTGGAACTGAGCCACGCCAAGCACAACGCGGCGCACTGGCTGGAAAGCGTGGGTGGCTCCAACGGCTTCTACAAATCCAGCCGCCATCTCAACTTCGCGATGGAGCGCTCCGAAGCGGTGACCGCCACCTATGTCGCCCGGCATCGGCGCCATTTCCGCTACACCTTCACCCAGACGGTGGCATTCCTGCTCACCTACGCGGTCGCCAGCGCGGCGCTGCTGGCACTGGGCGGCAGCCTGATCCTGCGTGGCGAACTGTCGATCGGCCAGCTGGTGGCCGCCGAGCTGATCCTCAGCGCGGTGTTCTACGGCATCGCGCAGTTGGGCACCTACCTGGACGTGTTCTACGACCTGGTGGCCAGCGCCGAGGAATTGTCGGTGCTGTATGCCATTCCGCAGGAGCGCCCGGTGGCTGCCGCGGGCAAGATCCCCGGCAACAGTGCCGTGCGCCTGGACGGGGTGGTGATCGAGGGGGCGCGCTTCGATTTCGCGCTGGAGGCCGGCGAACAACTGGTGACGCTGGCCGACGGCGGCGCCGAACGTCTGCTGGCGATGGTGCTCAAGCGCCATGTCGTCCCGGACCGCGGGCTGGTGATGGTCGGCGGCGCCGACATGGCCACCTTCGACATGTACCTGCTGCGCTCTGAAGTGACCGTGCTCGATCGGCCAACCATCGTCGAGGTCACCATCCGCGAATACCTGTCGATGGCCTCGGCCGAGGTGACCTCCGAGACGATGCTCGAAGCCATCGATACGGTGGGGCTGCGCGCGCGCATCGCCGCGCTGCCGCAAGGCCTGGACACCCGGCTTGCCGCCTCCGGCTACCCGCTGTGGATCGGCGAAGTGATGGCGCTGAAACTGGCCAACGCATTGCTGGTGCGTCCGCGCGTGCTGATGCTGTCGCAGCTGTACGACCTGCTGCCGGCCGAACGCCTGACCCGGGTGCTGCGGCAGCTGAAGCAGGCCGGCACCACGGTCCTGCTGTGCACCGGCCGGCCGGAGGACATCACCCTGGATGGCTGGTTCCGCCTGGAACCGGAGCGCCAGCAGCGCTACGCCACGCGCGCCGACCTGATCGCATCCACGCAGGAGGCCGACGATGCAGCACGCCTCTGACCGGATCGCGCACTTCCCCACCCTGGCATCCATGCGCCCGCCCAGCATCGCCAAGGTGTTGGCGTGGATGCTGCTGATCGGCGTGGCCATCGCCGGTTCCATCCTGGCGTTCGCACCCTGGGTGCAGACCGCCAGCGGCAAGGGCCAGGTGGTGGCGCTGGACCCGGGTGACCGCCAGCAGCAGGTCACCGCCTTCGTGCCGGGCCGGGTGGAGCGCTGGTATGTACACGATGGTCAGCACGTCGCCAAGGGCGACCCGATCGCCCGCGTCGGCGACCTCGACCCGGACCTGCTGGCCCGTCTTGCCAGCGAGCGTGCGCAGGTGGCGGCGGAAATCAGCGCCATCCAGCAATCGCGCGCGGTCGCCAGTATCGATGTGGAACGCAGCCGCCAGCTGCTCGCCGAAGGCCTGGCCGGCCGCCGCGACTACGAACTGACCCAGATCAAGGTGGCCGAAGCCGATGCCAAGCTGGCCGAATCGCGTGCCAAGCTGACCCGCATCGACATCCAGTTGAACCGTCAGTCGGCGCAGCTGGTGCGCGCACCGCGCGATGGCCGCGTGCAGCAGCTCAACGCCGCCAGCGGCAGCGCGATGGTCTCGCCCGGCACGGTGCTGGCGGTGATCGCGCCGGAGCGGGTAGAACGTGCGGTCGAGCTGTACATCGATGGCCGCGACGTGCCGCTGATCCGCCCCGGTCGCCCGGTGCGGCTGGAGTTCGAGGGCTGGCCGGCGATCCAGTTCAGCGGCTGGCCGTCGGTGGCGCACGGCATGTTCGATGGTCGCGTCCGCGCCATCGACCCCAATGCCGCACCCGACGGATTGTTCCGCATCCTGGTCGAACCGCAGCCGGGCAAGCCGGCCTGGCCGGCGCAGGAATTCGCCCGCCAGGGCGGCAAGGTGCGCGGCTGGGTACAGGGCGAAACGGTAAAGGTGGGCTACGAACTGTGGCGCCAGCTCAATAATTTCCCGCTGGAGTTCGGCCGCCGCCCGTCGGCGACGACGACGCAGGATGAGGGCAAGGCCAAGCCGGCGTCGGCCGGCAAGTCCGAAGACGACGAGACCGGCAAGAAATGATCCGCCGTCTTGTCGTCCTGCTGGTCGCGCTCGTACCGGGCGTGGTTGCCGCCCAGACCACCGCGCTGACGCTGGATGAAGTGCTGCGCTCCTCTGCCCGCGCTTCTCCGCAGATCATCGAATCGCTGGCCAAGGTCCGCCAGGCCGAAGGCAAGGGCATCTCGGCCGATGGCGCGTTCGACACCGTGTTCGATATCGACGGCCGCTCGCGCGAGGCCGGCTACTACGACGGCAGCGCGATCGAAAGCACCGTCAAGCGCCCGTTCGACGACAACGGCGGCTATTACTACGGTGGTTACCGCTCCTCGCGTGGTTCCTTCCCGGTCTACGAAGACAAGTCCTACACCGACCGCGGCGGCGAAGTGAAGGTCGGCGCGCTGTATGCGCTGCTGCGCGACCGGGTGGTCGACGAGCGCCGCACCCGCCGCAGCGTTGCCGGTGCCGATATCGATGTCGCGCAATACGAAGCGGAAATGGTCGCCATCGGCGTGCAACGCCGCGCGGTGGACGCCTACCAGAGCTGGGTCGCGGCCGGCCTGAAGCTGCGCGCGTACAACGACCTGCTGCAGCTGGCCGAGCAGCGCCGCAATGCGATTTCCCGGCAGGTGACACTGGGTGCGCGGCCCACCATCCTGCTGACCGAAAACGACCAGAACCTGGTCCGCCGACGCGCATTGGTGGTGCGCTCGGAGCAGGACTTCGCCAACGCTGCCAATGCCTTGTCGCTGTACCTGCGCGATGAAGCGGGAATGCCGTTGATCGTGTCCACCGAACGCCTGCCGGCCGATACGTCGGCGCTGGAAGGTCTGGCCGGCGCCAGCAAGATCACCGCACCGGTGGAGCGCCCCGATTACCGCGCGGTACTGACCCGCATCGATCAGGCCACCGCGCGGCTGATGCTGGCGCAGAACGATCTCAAGCCACGCCTGGATGTGAGTTTCGAGGTCAGCAAGGACCTCGGGGCGCCCGGTGTCGGCGGCCCGAACCGCTCGCCGACCGATGCCATCATCGGCTTCCGCTTCAGCGTGCCGCTGGAAAACCGCGCCGCCAAGGGCCGGGTCGCCGAAGCACGCGCCGAGATCGAGGCGCTGGATCAGCGCAGCCGTTACCTGCGCGACCAGATCACGGTGGAGGTCGAGTCGATCGTCATCTCACTCACCGCCGCCGAACGGCTGGCCAAAATCGCCGACGAAGAACGCGCCCTGGCCGACCGTCTGGCAGCCGCCGAGCGCCGCCGCTTCGAGCTGGGGTCGGGCGATTTCTTCCTGGTCAACCAGCGCGAGGAGACCGCCAACGATGCCCGCGTGCGCCTGATCGATGCGCAGGCGCGCATCGCCTCGGCGCGTGCGGAGCTGGCGGCGGCAACGGCCGATC
The DNA here is from genome assembly GCF_903989465.1 of Xanthomonas sp. CPBF 426. Taxonomy (NCBI): domain Bacteria; kingdom Pseudomonadati; phylum Pseudomonadota; class Gammaproteobacteria; order Lysobacterales; family Lysobacteraceae; genus Xanthomonas; species Xanthomonas sp. CPBF 426. Next base: position 1,817,495 of record NZ_LR861805.1, on the reverse strand, counting down.
GGGACGCGTTGCAGCTGAGCCGGTGAACGGGCTGGCGGTTGGCTCGCCAACTTGCCGCATCGCGCAATGACGCCCGGGTAACACCTGCCTGCGCATGCTCGCTTCGGCCGGCCCGGCGCCGGTGGTGCGATCCCTGGCAGCTCGCACGACGTCCCTGATTCTTTCGGAGGTGCGTATGTCGTTCCGGCAATTTCCCGCAATCGGTGCAGATGGCGAGTCCTACGTCATCATCGAATTCCGCGACGAGCCCGAATCCCGCAACGGGCAGCAAGCCCAGATGCAGTCACGCGCTGCGCCACGCTACGAACTCCCCGATGGCCGCCGCCTGCAGCGGCAGGGCCAGCGCTTCATCACCGATGGTGGCGAGTTGCGGCTGTCCACGTCCTGAGATGACGCTGGTCATTTTTTGACCACCCGGTCGGCAACCCTTGCAGTGCAAGGGCTGCACGCGGTTATCCACATGCTTGTGCAGGTTTCATCCACACCCTGTGTGGATGAAACCGCTGTGGCAAGCACTCGGCGTCGTGCCCGGCCACACCCGGTATTGCCCCCATATCGCCCTCGGCGCGTCGCATGTGGTTCAGTCAGCCAACATGGATCGCCGCAGGCCACACGCCGCGATATCGGCATCGCTCAGGCTCAGGCCGGCTGTGGATCGTGGCTACCCGGTGCGATCGGAACGCTCCAGCACCCGTCCGATGCCGCTGCGATCGATGTCGCTGGCTGCCTGCGCCAGCGCCGCGCGATCGCTGTCCGGCTCGAACCCGATGCGGAAATGCAACTCGCCCACCGGCGTGCGCGACGAGTGGATCGACGACAGATTCACCCCATGCTGCTCGAACACATGCAACAGCGCACGCAACGAACCGGGCTGGTCTTCCGGCAGGTAGACGCTCACGGTCAACGGCTCGGTGAGGTCGGCCAGCAGGTAGCCCACGCGCTCATAGGTGTAGTTGCCCGCAGCCAGCGACTCGCCGCGTAGCGCCTGCGCGTTGTCGTCCAGAAACCGAGCGCGAAACTGCGCGCGCGCCGCATCGTCGCCTTGCGCGACCAGCGCGCGCAATTCGCGCAGCTGCAGCAACAGCCGGTCGAGCATCTCGCCCACGTACGGGTTGCCGAACTGGATGTCTTCATAGATCGCCGGATTGAGCGAGAGGATGCGCGCGATCACCGCGCTATCCAGCTCGAACGAGGCCGAGCGATACGGCATCAGCGCGCGCAGTTCGCCCAGCAGCGGCGCGTAGTCGCGCAAGGTGCCGGCCTGCGCCAGATGGGTGGCGTGCACCATCGCCTGCACCAGCGCCATCACGCGGTCGTGGTGCTCGGGCGTGGCGTACACGCACTCGGCCTGCAGCGCGGTGCACAGCATCTGCACCCATGCCGACCACTGCTGCAACCGTGCCTGGCAGACCACCATCACCCGCCCTTTCAAGGTGGGCGATTTGGGCGGTGCGGTCATCGGATGCAGGCCGACGACCTCGGCCGGCGATGCCAGCATCGCGGCAACCGGCGCCTGCTTGATCGAGGTGACATCCATCCACAACTGCGACGCGGCACGCGGGCCGGCAAGGTCCACATAACGCGCGATCAATGCGGCGGTGTGGCGAATCGGCGCAGAAAAGATCAGCACGTCCGCACGCTGCGCCAGGGTGGCCTCGTCCATGTCGCCGTCACCGGCCGGATCGAAGCCGATCACCTCCAGCCCCAGGCGCGTACGCAAAAACTGCGCCAGCCAGCGTCCGTAGGCACCGGCGATGCCGACGATGCCGACCACCGGCTGCGCCATCATGCCAATCGCTCGAGCGCAAAACGCGGGGCAGCCGCGAGTGCGGCCGGTGCGGCGGCCAGCACATCGAACTCCTCGATGCCTGCATCCAATGTGGCTTCCAGTGCACCATGCACGCCGCTGAGCGCATGCCCCACCGCCTGCTCGAACCGCATATCGCGCAGCAGGAAACCGATCAGCAAGGCCATCAGCACATCGCCGGTGCCGGCCACATCCACCGGCAGATGCGGCGTGGCCCAGCGATACACCGCCGTGTTGCTGACCGCCAGGGTCACCAGCTCACCGGCCGCACCGGCCACGCTGTGCGCAAGCACCCACTGCGGACCGCGCGCCAGCAATGCGCGCGCGGCAACGACGGCATCGTCCTGCTCCAGACTCGGCAAACCGGTCAGTCGCCCAAGCTCGAACGCATTCGGCGTCACCAGCCAGGCATGCGGCAACAGCCGCTCGGCGAACACGCGCTCCAGTCCGGGTTCGACATACGGGCCGGTGTGCGTGTCGCCGATCACCGGATCCAGGCAATAACGCAGTTGCGGGGCCTGCGGCAGGGTCTGCTCCAGCCAGTCGGCAAACGCCTCGCCATTGGCCAGGCTGCCGAAATAGCCGGAGACCAGCATGCGCGCACGCTGCGGCAGGCCGCGCTCGCTCGCCCCCAGCAGCAGGTCGGCCAACCAGTCGGCCGGCAGGATGCGGCCGCGCAAGGTGGCGTAGAACGGCGCATTGCTCAGCAGCGTGGTCGGCACTTCCGCCACCCGCAGGCCAAGCGCACGCAGCGGTGGCACCGCCGCGCTGTTGCCGGCATGGCCGTAGACCAGTTGCGACTGGACCGAGATCACATCGATCGGCGAAGGACCATCCGGACGCTGGCGGCGGCCGTGGACCAGATGACTGTCGGGGGCATTGTTCATCGCAGCATTTTACGCCAGCGCCACGGCGCGCCCACCGTCGATCGATGCGACCGTCGTCCGTTCGCCGCTGCGCGTACCGCCGCCAAGCCAGTCTTCGCCAGGCCGGTCCGTGCGCTGGCAGCAGCCGATATCGCCTCCGATCTGCGCCGGCTCCTGCCGCAAGAACGCAAATGCCGGCCCCGGGGCCGGCATTCGTCTGGAGAACCTCGCTCAGTCATTCAACTTTCCGGACATTCGGGAGCATTCATCCGCTCCCGCACATCCCGAATCGCCAAAATGGCGCACCGCTCCGGCCACACCGCTCTTACGATTCCCCAATCCCGATTCCCGATTCCCAGCCTCAGGACGTCATCCGATCCCAGAAGCCCTTGACGCCATCGATGAAGGTAGCCGACTTGGGCGAATGCTTGCGTGCATCCTCACCAGTGAACGTGGCTTCGAATTGCTGCAACAACTCGCGCTGGTCGGCGGTCAGGTTCACCGGCGTCTCGACCACCACGCGGCAATACAGATCGCCTTCGCTGCGACTGCGCACCGAGCGCACGCCCTTGCCACGCAACCGGAACAGCTTGCCGGTCTGGGTTTCGGCCGGAATGCGGATTTCCGCCTCCCCGCCCAGGGTGGCCACGCGCACGGTGTCGCCCAGCGCCGCCTGCGAAATACGGATCGGCACTTCGCAATGCAGGTCGTCGCCGTCGCGCTGGAAGATCGCATGCTCGCGCACGCGCACTTCCACATACAGATCGCCCGGCGGCGTGCCGGCCGGGCCGGCTTCGCCCTCGCCGGCCAGGCGGATGCGGTCGCCGGTATCCACGCCGGCAGGCAACTTGATCGACAGCACCTTGTCTTCTTCCACGCGACCGGCGCCGTGGCAGGTCTTGCACGGATTCTGGATCAGCGTGCCGCGCCCGTCGCAATGCGGGCAGCTCTGCTGCATGGCGAAAATGCCGCGCTGGATGCGGACCTGGCCGCGTCCGTGGCAGGTCCCGCACACTTCCACCTTGCCGTCTTCCGAACCACTGCCATGGCAGGGCTCGCACTCGATCAGGGTCGGGATCTCGATGCGGCGTTCGATGCCGGCAACGGCTTCTTCCAGATCCAGTTCCAATACGTAACCGACGTCGGCACCACGTCGCGCAGCGCGCGGACCGGCGGCGCCACCGCCGAAAATATTGCCGAAGATATCGCCAAAGATATCTCCCATGTCCGGGCCACCCGGCCCGCCACCACCGCCCATGCCGTGCTCGAATGCAGCGTGGCCGTGCGCATCGTAGGCGCGGCGCTTGTTGCCGTCCGACAACACCTCATAGGCTTCCTTGCACTCCTTGAACATCGCTTCGGCAGCAGCGTCGCCGGGATTGCGGTCCGGGTGGTGCTTCATCGCACAGCGCCGATACGCCTTCTTCAGCTCCTCGTCGCTGGCGCCACGGGCAACGCCCAGCACTTCGTAGTAATCGCGTTTGCTCATGACAGGGAATCGGGAATCGGGAGACGGGAATCGTTCAAAGCGTACATCCTCAGTAAATCGCAATCGAAAGTGGAAGGATCAGACAACGGGAAGGAGCGATGCCGCAGCACCGCTCCTCCCATTCTCGATTCCCTATTCCCCACTCACGCCTTCTTGTCGTCCTTGACTTCGGTGAACTCGGCGTCCACCACGTCGTCGGCGGCCTTGGAGGCCTGCGCGTTGCCGCTGGCCGCATCGGCGTTGCCGCCCTGCTCTGCCGCGGCAGCGGCGGCGTACAGCGACTGGCCGGCTTCTTCCAGGGTCTTGCTGCGGGCCTCGATCTGCGCCTTGTCGTCGCTCTTCATGGCGGTTTCCAGATCCGACAGCGCCGCTTCCACCTTGCCGATCACATCGCCACCGACCTTGCTGCCATGCTCGGTGATCGCGGTGCGGGTGGCGTGGATCAGGCCATCGGCCTGGTTGCGGGCCTGCACCAGTTCCTGGAACTTCTTGTCTTCCTCGCGGTTGGCTTCCGCGTCGGCGACCATGCGCTGGATTTCTTCGTCCGACAGGCCCGAACCGGCCTTGATCTCGACCTTCTGCTCCTTGTTGGTCTTCTTGTCCTTGGCCGACACGTGCAGGATGCCGTTGGCGTCGATGTCGAAGGACACTTCCACCTGCGGCATGCCGCGCGGGGCCGGCTCGATGCCGGACAGGTCGAACTTGGCCAGCGACTTGTTGAAGCGGGCCTGCTCGCGCTCACCCTGCAACACATGCACGGTCACGGCCGACTGGTTGTCCTCGGCGGTGGAGAAGGTCTGCGAAGCCTTGGTCGGGATGGTGGTGTTCTTTTCGATGATCTTGGTGAACACGCCGCCCATGGTTTCGATACCCAGCGACAGCGGGGTCACGTCCAGCAGCAGCACGTCCTTGACGTCGCCGGCCAGCACGCCGCCCTGGATTGCGGCACCCACGGCCACGGCTTCGTCCGGGTTGACGTCCTTGCGCGGTTCCTTGCCAAAGAAATCGGCAACCGCCTGCTGCACCTTCGGCATGCGGGTCTGACCGCCGACCAGGATCACTTCGTTGATGTCGCTGGCGCGCAGGCCGGCGTCGTTCAACGCGGTGCGGCACGGCTCGATCGACTTCTTGACCAGGTCCTCCACCAGCGCTTCGAGCTTGGCACGGGTCAACTTGATGTTGAGGTGCTTCGGGCCCGAGGCATCGGCGGTGACGTACGGCAGGTTCACTTCGGTCTGCTGGCTGGTCGACAGCTCGATCTTGGCGCGCTCTGCGGCATCCTTCAGGCGCTGCAGCGCCAACGGATCCTTGCGCAGATCGATGCCCTGATCCTTGTTGAATTCGTCGACTAGGTACTCGATGACGCGGTTGTCGAAGTCTTCGCCGCCCAGGAAGGTGTCGCCGTTGGTGGCCAGCACTTCGAACTGCTTCTCGCCGTCAACTTCGGCGATTTCGATGATCGACACGTCGAAGGTGCCGCCGCCCAGGTCGTACACGGCAATCTTGCGGTCGCCGCCGTTCTTGTCCAGGCCATAGGCCAGCGCTGCCGCGGTCGGCTCGTTGATGATGCGCTTGACGTCCAGACCGGCGATGCGGCCGGCGTCCTTGGTGGCCTGACGCTGGCTGTCGTTGAAGTACGCCGGCACCGTGATCACGGCCTCGGTGACCTTCTCGCCCAGGAAGTCCTCGGCGGTCTTCTTCATCTTTTCCAGCACGCGGGCGGAGATTTCCTGCGGCGCCATGCGCTTGCCATCGCTGGTCTGCACCCAGGCATCGCCGTTGTCGTGGGCGAGGATGCCGTACGGCACGTGCGAGATGTCCTTCTGCACTTCGGCGTCGGTGAACTTGCGGCCGATCAGGCGCTTCACCGCGTAGAAGGTGTTCTTGGGGTTGGTCACTGCCTGGCGCTTGGCCGAGGCACCGACCAGGACTTCGCCGTCCTTGGTGTAGGCGACGATCGAAGGCGTGGTGCGATCGCCCTCGGAATTTTCGATGACGCGGGCCTTGCCGCCGTCCATGATCGACACGCACGAGTTCGTGGTGCCGAGGTCAATACCAATGATCTTGCCCATGGATACGCTCCTGATGATTCTTTAGCTGTGTCCGGCGACGCCGGGTCTGGCTGAGATGTGGGGGTGGCGCGCAGGTGTTCAAGCCATCTGTGCGCATCTGTGTTCTAACCGCGCGCCCGGCAGTTCAGCCGGGCGCCGGCAATCAGTCGTGCTTGGCCACAACCACCAGGGCCGGGCGCAGCAGACGCTCGTTGAGCAGGTAGCCCTTCTGGAACACCTGCACCACGTGGCCCGGGGCGATGCCCTCGGCCTCGCCCTGGCTGATGGCCTGGTGCTGGTCCGGGTTGAACGGCTGGCCGACCGGGTCGAGCAGGGTCAGGCCGTTGTCGGCCGCAACCTTGAGCAGTTGCTTGTAGGTCATGTCCAGGCCATCGCGCAGCGGGCTGGGCTCGGTGCCGGCCGCGGTCAGGCCGGCGTCCAGGCTGTCGAATACCGGCAGCAGCTCGCCCAGCAGCTTCTCGTTGGCGAACTTGCGCGCGTTCTCGACATCACGGGCAATGCGCTTGCGCTGGTTCTCCAGATCGGCACGCTCGCGCAGGGCATCGGCCTTGACCAGCGCGATCTCGCTGCGCAGCGATTCGATCTCGGCCTTGAGCGGATCGGTCTCGGGTGGGTTCTGGGACAGGTCTTCGGAGTCGAATTCGGGGTGGTCTTGGTTCATGTGCAGTTCCCGGGCAAGCGGAACGCCCGCCCCAACGTCACCCCGTATGTGGGCGCGCGCGCGCGTTTCAAGCAAAATGATCGTATCGATCGTTGCCGCTTATCGCGTGCCGGGCGGTTCCATCGCCGCGCCCAGCACCTGGGCGGCGGTCTGCACCAGCGGAATCACCCGGTCGTAGGCCATGCGTTTGGGCCCGATCACGCCCAGCACGCCCAGCACCTGGCCATTGGCGGCGTACGGCGCGGTGACCAGCGAGACGTCGTCCAGCGACACCATGCCGGTCTCCTCGCCGATGAAGATGCGCACGCCCGGCGCCTGGATGGTGCGTTCGAGCAGCTGCAGGATCTCGCGCTTGCTGGCGAAGGCCTCGAACAGCTCGCGCAGCCGGTCCAGGTCCGACAGGTCCTGCACGCCCATCAGGCGGGTCTGCCCGGCCATCACCATGTCGTCGGCATCGGCCGGCACCAGCGCCTCGCTGGCCAGGTCCACGCTGTGCGCCAGCAGCTGCTCCATCTCGTTCTTGGCCAGGCGCAGCTCGCGCAACAGGCTGGCGCGGATGTCCGCCAGCGCGCGCCCGGCAAATTGCGCATTGAGGTAATTGGCCACCCGCTCCAGCTCGGCCGGCTCGTAGGCCCGGCGCGGCTCGATCACCCGGTTCTGCACCTCGTTGTCGGCAAACACCAGGATCGCCAGCACCCGCCGCGCGTCCAGCGCAACGAAGTCGATGTGCCGGAACGCGAACTGCTCGCGCCGCGGCGCGCTGACCACGCCAACGAAATGGCTCATCGCCGACAGCATCTGCGAGGCACTGCCCAGCAACGACTGGGTGCCGCTGCCGCTGGCAAGCTCCGCGCGCAGGCGGCGCACTTCTTCCTCGCCGGGCGGCTGCATCTGCACCAGGCTGTCGACGAACACCCGGTACCCGTGCGCGGTGGGCACCCGCCCGGCCGAGGTATGCGGAGAGCTGAGCAGCCCCACGTCCTCCAGATCGGCCAGGATGTTGCGGATGGTGGCCGGGCTGACGTCCAGCCCCGCGTGCTGGGCCAGCGTCTTGGAGCCCACCGGCTCGCCGTCGCGGATATAGCGGGCAATCAGCGTCCGCAGCAGCTGGCGAGCGCGGGGGTCGAGCGTTGGGGACTGTGACGCGCGCATGGGATCATCCGGTGAGACTGGGCATAGATAATGTCTGGCCCTGCGGTTGGCAAGCGTCTTATTCCCTGCCCGCCGCTCCCACCCTAAGCTTCCCCAAAGCGTTCACACTCGACCCCATGCTCAGACACCTCTCCATCAAGGATTTCGCCGTCGTCCGCGCCACCGAACTGGAATTCGGGCCGGGCATGACCGTGGTTTCCGGCGAAACCGGCGCCGGCAAGTCGCTGATGGTGGACGCCCTGGGCTTTCTGTCCGGGCTGCGCGCCGACAGCGGCGTGGTTCGCCACGGCGCCGACCGCGCCGAACTGTCGGCCGAATTCCAGCTGCCGGCCCAGCACCCGGGCCTGACCTGGCTGTTGGACAACGAACTCGACGACGATGCGCAGTGCCAGCTGCGCCGGGTCATCCGTGCCGATGGCGGCTCGCGTGCCTGGATCAACGGCCGCCCGGTGACCTCCTCGCAACTGGCGGAACTGGCTTCGCGGCTGGTGGAGATCCATGGCCAGCACGAACACCAGGCCCTGATGGCCCGCCACAGCCAGCTCGCCCTGCTCGACGCCTACGCCCGCAACGGCGCGCAGCGCGAGCAGGTGCGCCAGGCCAGCCAGCGCTGGCAGGCCCTGCTGGACGAGCGCGACGCGCTGTCCGCGCAAGGCGATGTCTCCGACCGCATCGGTTTTCTGGAACACCAGCTCGGCGAACTGGAACGCGAGGACCTGGACCCGGCCGCGATCGCCGCGCTGGACGTCAATCACCGCCGCCAGGCGCATGCCACCGCCTTGATAGGCGCCTGCGACAGCGTGGCCCTGCAGCTCAATGGCGACGACGGCGCCTGCGCGCTGGGCCTGCTGCAGGACAGCCGCCACGACCTGGCGCGCGTGGCCGAGCACGAGCCACGCCTGGGCGAGGTCGATGCGCTGCTGGACAGCGCGGTCATCCAGATCGAAGAGGCGCTGGCCCTGCTCGACCGCGTGCGCGACGACCTGGAGGCCGACCCGGCCCAGTTCGAGGCGATGGAGCGCCGGCTCGGCCGCCTGCACGATCTGGCGCGCAAGCATCGCGTCACCCCGGACGAACTGGCCGCCCAGCGCGAGCGCATGAGCCTGGAAGTGGAAAGCCTGCGCGGCGCCGACGAGCGACTGCAGCAGCTGGACAAGCACATCGAGGCGGCAATCGGCGTCTGGCGCAGTGCAGCCAGCACCCTCAGCGCCAGCCGCACGGCCGCCGCCGAGGCCCTGTCGGCCGCCACCACCACGCTGATCGGCGAGCTGGGCATGGGCGGCGGGCAGTTCCTGATCCAGCTGCAGCCGCAGGACACCCTGCGCCCGGATCCCAATGGCGCCGAGCGGGTGGAATTCCTGGTGGCCGCCAATGCCGGGCAGCCACCCCGCGCATTGCGCAAGGTCGCCTCCGGCGGCGAGCTGTCGCGGATTTCACTGGCGATCGAGGTCGCCGCCCTCGGTCTGGACAGCGTGCCGACCATGGTCTTCGACGAGGTCGATTCCGGCATCGGCGGCGCGGTGGCGGACATCGTCGGGCAGAAGCTGCGCGCCCTGGGCGAAGAGCGCCAGGTGCTGTGCGTGACCCACTTGCCGCAGGTGGCCGCCAAGGGCCATGCGCACTATCGGGTCAGCAAGGCGCCGGTGGACGGCATGACCCAGAGCGCGGTCGAACTGCTCGGCCCGCAGGCCCGCCAGGAAGAGCTGGCGCGCATGCTGGGCGGGGTGGAAGTCAGCAAGGAAGCCCGCGCGGCGGCACGCAAGCTCCTGCAGAGCGCCTGAGCCGACCGGCGTGGCGCCGGCAGAGCTCGGCGTGGCCGGGCAGCCAATGGCTGCAAACGCACAAGGCGGCCGAAGCCGCCTTGTCGTTACCGCAATACCCCTGGCTTGCCGTCAGCGCGGGCGCTTCTTGCGCACGTACAGCACCAGCGAGTGCTCCTCCAGCTCGTAGCCATGCTGGGCGGCGATCTGACGCTGCAAGGCCTCGATCTCTTCGCTCTCGAACTCGATCACGTGGCCGGTGTCCACGTCGACCATATGGTCGTGATGGCCGCCGCGATCCAGCTCATAGACCGCCTGGCCGCCTTCGAAATTGTGCTTCAGCACCAGGCCGGCAGCCTCGAACTGGGTCAGCACCCGATACACCGTGGCCAGACCGATTTCGTCGCCATGATCGAGCAGCTGCCGATAGATGTCTTCTGCGCTGAGGTGGTGCTGGTTGCTCTTCTGCTCGAGCAATTCCAGGATCCGCATCCGCGGATGGGTCACCTTGAGCCCGACTTTGCGCAGGTCGTGGGTTTCCATATGTTCTCCGTTCATTGGCGATTTAGCGCCAGCTGCCATCAAACGGGTCGCGGCGACCGGCGGGAGTGTATCATCGGCGTGATTTCCTCAGCACTTAATCCCCGATGCGTAATCTCCTGCTGGTCGCCGCCGTTGCTCTTTCCACCGCTGGCTGCGGCATCATCTACAAGCAGCCGATCTACCAAGGCAATCTGATCAAACAGAATGCCGTGGAGCAACTGCAGGTAGGCCAGAGCAAGCAGCAGGTCAGCGCGTTGCTGGGTACCCCCTCGATTCCCGACCCGTTCCATTCGCAGCGCTGGGACTACACCTCCACCCAGCGCGTGGACCGTCTGGCGCGTACCGAGATCAAGAACTTCACCGTTTTCTTCGAAAACGAGCAGGTCGTGCGCTGGGAAGGCGATTATTTCCCGTCGCAGGACGAGCAGTTGGCCAAGTCGGCGCCCAAGCAGTTCGGCCGCAATCTGGCCCGCGACAAGAAGAAGCAGCGCGGCCGTTGATGCGCTTGCTCGGCGGTCTTGCGATCGCCCGAGTGTTTGTCAAATCAGAAAACGCATCCTTTCGAACGGATGCGTTTTTTTATTTGCCTGGTCGAAACGACGTGGTTGCTCATGGACGACGGTGCCGAGCCAGCTGCCGATAGCTGGGGCTTTCAATCAGATGTTTTGCATCACCCTGCGCCGGTCCAGGCCACCGGGTGCGTTCACGCTGCTGACCTGCCACCGGAACAGTTCGCTATCACGCGCACACGCACCGCGGCACTGGCAAGCAGTTACTTGCTGGGACCGGCTTTTTTGCTCGGTCCGGCACGGCGACGCCGCGCGTCCTTCGGATCCAGCAGCAGCGGCCTGAGCAGTTCGACCCGATCGCCGTCGCGCAGCACCTGATCCGCGCGCGCAATCAGCCCATGGATCGCCTGCGCCGCGGGTGGTCGGTCCGGTGCCAGACCGGACGCGGCAATCGCCTCGGCCACGGTGGCGCCCTCGGCCAGGTCCAGCGACACCGAACTGTAGCGGTCCGGCCAGGCCAGCACGACGTCGACGCGCATGCTCAGGTGTCGCCGCGATCGGCGACCCGCACGAAATCGTTGACCATGCGGTCGGCCAGGCCTTGAAAGCCCAGCGCCAGCGCCGGACCCAACAGCCGCGAGCTGGTTTCCACTTCCAGGGTCAGGCTGACCTTGCAGGCGTTCTCGCCCAGCGACTGGAATTCCCACAGGCCTTCCAGCCGCTTGAACGGCCCATCGCGCAGATGCATGACGATACGCTCGGGGCGCTCGAGCATGTTTTCGGTGGTGAACCAGGTGCGGAACGATCCCAGCCCCAGATCCAGCCGCGCCACGATGTGCGCCTGGTCCTGTTCAAGCACCTGCGCAGCATCGCACCAGCCGAAACGGCGCGGATAGGCGGCAACATCATTGACCAGGTCGAACATGCGGGTGGCGCTGTGTTCGACCAGGGCGCTGCGACGGATGGTAGGCATTCGCTAACTTGTGAAAGACAGAAGATCGTTTGATGACGCCGAATCGGCGACAATAGCGGCATGAGCAAGAAACCAGCCAAGGATAAAGCAAACGGCGCGACGGCCACGAAAACCATCGCGCTGAACAAGCGTGCGCGCTACGAATACCACCTGGAAGAGCGCTACGAAGCCGGCTTGGCGCTGCAGGGCTGGGAAGTCAAGGCGATCCGCGCCGGTCGCGCCAACATCATCGACGGCTACGCCTACGTGCGTTCAGGCGAGATCTTCCTGATCGGCGCGCAGATCACCCCGCTGATCCAGGCCTCCAGCCACACCGTGCCGGTGGAACGCCGCGACCGCAAGCTGCTGCTGCACCGCCGGGAGATCGACAAGGTGTTGAGCAGCGTCGAACGCGACGGCTACACCCTGGTGCCCACCGCGCTGTACTGGAGCAACAACAAGGTCAAGCTGGAAATCGCACTGGCCAAGGGCAAGCAGAACCACGACAAGCGCGACGCCGCCAAGGACCGCGACTGGCAGCGCGACAAGCAGCGCGTGATGCGGCGGCATAACCGCGACGCGTGAGTGGGGAATCGGGAATGGAGAATCGCAAGAGCTGGGCAGGCTCACTGCGTTGATCTCAGCTGCGTTGACCTCACGTTAGTTAAAGACGCGGGCATTGCTGGATCCGTGAGAAGCATCGCGCTTTTACGATTCCCGATTCCCCACTCCCGATTCATCACGTCGCCCCAAGCATCCGCATCAAATTCGGCACCCCCCTGCCCTGCACATAGCGATCGCGCTGCAGGTCGGTGCAGGTATCCAGCATCAGTTGCTTGACCCGGTCCGGGAAGCCGATGAACTCGCGGCGTGCGGAGAGGAATCCGGCCAGCACGCCGGAGACATGCGGTGCGGCCATGCTGGTGCCGCTCATCTCCACCATCAGGCTCGCCGGGTCGTTCGGGTCGAAGTCGTAATAGGCCGACAGGATCTTTTCGCCCGGCGCCACGACGTCCGGCTTGCCGCGACCATCGGCGGTCGGTCCGCGCGAGGAAAAATACGACACGCCGTAGTTGTGCGGGCTGCTCTTGTGCACCGAGCCGACCACGATGGCGTCTTCCAGATTGCCCGGGTCGCTGATCGACAGATCCATGTTGGCCGGATATGCATCGCCGTCGTTGCCCATCAACCACGCCAGGCCCTCGTTGCCGGCGGCCACCACCACCAGCACGCCTTGCCGCCATAGCCGCCGCAGCTCGTTGCACAGCGGCGTAAAACCGCAGCCATAGCTCTCCGGATCGAAGTAACCGCCAAGGCTCAGATTGACGCCGTGGATGACCAGCTCGCCGGCGCGCTCGTTGATTGCCGCCACCTGCTGCACTGCCTTGATCATCCACGAATCGCGGCCGTTGCCGGCATCGTCCAGCACCTTGAAACCGTAGAGCTGGGTGTCCGGCGCCATGCCGGCGAACTCCAGCGGCTTGCCCGGGTTGCCCTGCGCGTCGGCAATCACCGCGCGGCTCTGGCCGGCGATGATCCCGGCGATATGCGTGCCGTGCCCGTGCCGATCCAGCCGGGCGAAGGCATCGCCGTCAGCGCGTGTCAGTCGCTTGGCCACGCCGCGGCGCGTGCAATCCCATTGCGCCACCACCGTGTCGCGCTCGCCCTTTGCGAAGAAATGCGGATGACTGGCCGCGATACCGGTGTCCAGCACTGCCCAGCCGATCTGCTGGCCGCGTGCGCGATACGCGGTACGCGCCGCATCGGCATGCAGGACGTTGCCGGACACGTTGATCAACGCGCGCTTGCCGGCATCGCGCCACATGCGCCGGAATCCCAATGCCCGGTAGCGGTCCTGCAGCGATTCGATCTCGAACCGCGTCAGCCGTGCCGACACAAACCGCTGCAGGCCATCTTCCAGCGCGATCGCCTCGTCCAGCGCTTCGCCGCTCAAGCCGGTTGTGCCTGCAGCGGCCTGGCGCAGTTGCGCCAGCAGCAGCGCACGCGTGCCGGCCGGATCGTCGCCCGACACCCGCCGATCCAGCTCGATGAGCACCTCGTGCCGGTACTCGGCGCCATGCGCTTCCAGTTGCTCGCTGAGATCCTTGATCAGCACGGCATTGGACACCGGTTGATCGAACCCGACACCCACCGCCTCGCGCACCGCCGCACGCACCTGCGGGATCGACAGGTAGCCCGAACCCGAATGCGCGTTGTGCTGCCAGTCCGGGTTCAAGCGCGCGCCTGAGAGGTTTTCGAACCGTCCCTTGGCATTGGCGATGTCGTCGCTGAGATCCGGATCCAGCGCGATCGGATCGCGCGTATCGGCGACGTTGATCCAGCGCCGCACGCACGGAGGAAACGGCAGCTTGCGCGTGCCGGTCCAGCGCTTAAACATGCTGCGCACCTGCGGCAGGCCCAGGGGCGAGCCCAGGGTCAGGAACAGGCTGACCTCGCACTCGGCAGCCTGGAGCTGACGCAGCACGTCGAAGGCGATCATCGACCCCTGGCTGTGCGCGACCACCACAAACGGCCCGCCCCCCGAGCGCAGGCGCTGCACCAGGCTGTCGCGCATCAACGCTGCACGCTCGGGCACGAAGAACAAATCGTGCACGTCCTGCAGCAGCGCGGCGGAGATCAGCCGCAGCAGCACGCGGTTGATTGCATCGATCGGACCTTTGGCCTGCACCTCGCCGGCTGCCGGCATGGCGGGCGCGGCATCCAGCTCGTCCAGCAAACTATGCAGATCACTGCGTTCCTGCTCGCTCTGTGCCAGGGCGTCGGCGAGCAGATGCAGGTCCTGCTCGCCTGGCACCAGCCCAAGCGTGCTCAGGGCGCGCTGCACGCTCTGATTGAGTGCCGGGCCGACATCGCGCGCATCGCAATTGCCGGGTTCGGCAACCGGATAGCGCTCGCGATTGACCCAATACGCCAGGCGCGTGCGCTCGCCCATCGGCCGCCCGAACAACGCCTTGTCCCACTGACAGCGCAACACCTCGGCCGGCGGCTTGTTGCCGATGCCATGGATGTAGATCACCGTGCGCGCCTTGCCCTGCACGCGTGTCAGCGTGGTGTCCTGCGCCTCCTGCTGCGGGGCCGTGGCTGCGCGCCGAGGCTTGGCTGCGTCGACACCTGGTGCGTGCTTGCGGGGGACGCTACGTGCCTGCCGCGAACGGGGGGGCTTGCCTGTCGCCATCGCTTCTCTCCTTGATTACCAGACCATTCCGTCCGATAGGACTGAAGCCACTGTAAGCGCCGCACGTCTCACCACTTGTGACAGGGCGCCCCGATCCCTACACTGATCAGGTCAGCGTTTTTAAGCTTTCCCCGGGGGTGCACTGGTTTCGACGGGGGTCGCGAAGTCGCTTGGCGCATGCCGAGGGGGCAGCTTTCCTCGTTAATCCAGCAGCAAACTTTTAGTTGCCAACGATGACAACTACGGTTCGGACTTCGCTATCGCCGCTTAATTGGCTTTAGTTGTAGTTCTACAGCCGCCTAAGGCGAACCCCCGAACCTACTTGTGCCCGTGCTCGTAGGTGTAGGGTCATTATCACGGAACCATCGGTAGTGGCTGCCTGTCAGCTACCGGTTAGATAAAGCAGGCTGGTTTCCAGGTGCGCTTTGCCAACCGTGCTGCCTGGGAATGAGATCTAACGGAGGGCTAAGCATGTAGTGCTGGGGATGGAGTGCTTCCGGACGGCGGTTCGATTCCGCCCACCTCCACCATCTGATCGCGGAAAAGAGCAGTAAGTGCTTGATTTCGCGAAGGTTAGGCCCGGGGTTTGATGTTCAGTTTGAGCCTGCGTTAGGTATCAAACGAGGTATCAAACCCCGTGCCGAAGCCTTATTTTCTGCGCCGCCCTGCTGGGCTCTACGTGCGCTTCTTCGTCCCGACCGACCTGCAAGCCATCATTGGCTCGCGCTACCTTGTCCGTCCCGTTCGCTTGTCCCTGGGTGATGCTGCCCGACTGGCCGTAGCTCGAACTGCTGTGGCACTCTCGGAAGCATTCGATCGGATGCGGCGGGGGGCAAGCAGCATGAAGGACGATTTGCTGAGCCAGGCTTTGGCCGCATTGCAAGGCAACGAAGCTCAGCCCTACACCATCAAGGTGGGTGGGATGGAACTGTCTGCTGACGGAGCCGAAGACCATGCTCGGCTGCTCGAAGCGTTGAAAAATCTCCCGCTGCCCTCTTCCACCGAAGTGAGGAAGAAGGCCGGGCCGTTGTTTTCTGAACGCGCAGCCATCCATGTTCGTGAGATGAAAAGAGTCGGTCGAAGTGCGACCAACATCTTCGACACCGAATACAGCCTCGGATTGTTCGTTGCGTTGGTCGGTGACAAGCCTGTTGAAGACTACAAAGCCGATGATGTGCGGAGCTTCCTGGAAGCCATCGAGCACTACCCCAGCAACGCGAGCAAGAAGGCAGAGTTTGCGGGGCTGGCCCCTGCCGACATCTTGAAGAAAGCCAAAAAAGGCAGCTACGCCAAACTTGGGATGCGCACGAAGGAAAAGCATCGAGATCGTTTGGCAGCATTTTTTAATGCGTTGGCCAGCGAAGATCTGATCAGCAAAGCTCCTCATAAGGCAATCCTCAATCGGTCGAAGGCAACCACCGATGAGCCAAGTCGCAATCCATTTTCAAAAGAAGAACTCAACGCGTTGTTTGAGCCTTCAACATTTAAAATGTGGGCTTCGAAGTATCCCCATCGCTGGTTTGGCACCTTGTTGGGATTAACAACAGGTGCCCGCATCAATGAAGTTGCGCAACTTTATGTGGATGATCTAGATCAAGTGGGAGGATGTTGGGGCATCCACATTCGTGCGACACGAGCCGATCAGCGCTTGAAAAATCCGCATTCTTCCCGCTTTGTGCCACTTCCCTCTGCACTGATTGAAGCAGGAATTTTGGTCTATCGAGATGAGGTCAAGTCGGCTGGTTTTGACAGACTGTTTCCCCATCTGCCGTATCACAGTGAACATGGTTACGGGGATGCGTTGGGCGACCAATTCCGAACGTATGCCAAGAAATGCGGATTAACACAACGGCTCAAAAGCTTCCACTGCTTCCGCCACACCCTTTCCAATGCGTTGATCAATGAGCATGGCGTTTCGGTGATGACCACTCAGCAGATCACAGGGCATGATCTGACGCTCCCACCGGGGCTGAAACATTATGTTGATCCGCCCACGGTCCCAGCCCGTTTGCAAGCCTTGGAAAAGTTTGGTCCACCGCTTGATTTGCCAGCCTATCAGCCTAAGCAATTTGATCTTTCGTTTAAACAGGTTCGCCACATGGAACGGCGACGACAGACTGCAAAGCAAGAAGCTATTGCGGTGAAAAATAAAACTGGTTGGAAAAATTAGACACGAGGATTTGCGCATGGACGGTCAAGATCAAGCGGCAAAAGAGGAAGCTGCAAGCGCATCCGAAACACTGCCATCAATTATCGACAAGCCTGTTCCGCTTACAATCTTGGATGATTTCGATTGGGAGGCCCATCTCGCCGATCACGACTGGACAAATCACCGCTGGGGTGCATCCCAGCTGACGGATCAAAGATCTAAAAATTTGGCTGAGGAAGGCCACGAAGAAGAAGCATTGGTTTTGAAGTTGCTTAGTGCAGTCATATCAATGCACTTCCGTGGAAACTTGCCAGAGCCATTTGGACCAATGTGGCAGGATGGTAATCGCTGCACACCCGCTCCGCAGCACCTTGGACAACTGGATGTGCAGTTTCTTCAAGCCATGGCCAAGTCCGCGAGAAATGCTTGGCTTAAAGCGCGCTTGGCGGATGTGGCGTGCGTAGCAGGGCCATCGGTTGGTTTAAAGGGCCGGGGAATGGGAGAAATGGGAGCATTAGCAGCCCGAGCCTACCTCGATCATGCCAAGAAATTTCTCAAAGGGGACGAACCTCTCAGAGCGATGAACTCTGTGGAGTGCTTGCAGCGAGCGATGCATCTGGGCTGGAAATTTCGCAGAAAAGAAGATGCGTTCCGAGAGGAAGTTTGGGGAACAACTGTTGATGCAATCAATCGCGCTATCGAAAGACAACACCTTGGCATCATTTCCGCACTCATAGAAGAAATTTTGCAAAGGCAACATTCTTTGGCGGAAGCAACCGCTGAAAAGCTCGAAAGAGCAGTTGACGCTTGGTCCACGATCAACCAAGAGGCAGTCCGCGATAATATTCCAGAATTCTATATAAAGGCTGCCCGGCTTTGGCATGCAGCCAAAGACGCTGCTCGATCTGAGGCGTGCTATCACAAAGCAGCCGATGCCCTGATAAAAAAAGCGCGTGGCGACCGACAGGCCATGGTGCGAGCAGATTGGATGGCAGAAGGCATCGGCTTGCTTCGGAGGCACCGAGGTAACCGAACCAAAATTAACGAGCTGCAATCAGAGTTAGCTGAAATCCGAAGGACCATCTCGGATGAGATGCACTCCGTCAGTCACGCCATCGATACCAAAGACCTCATTGCTTTTGTCGAGCAGCAAGTCACAAGCACCGATCTGCCTACGGCACTAACCCAAATAGCGTTTGCGTTCTCGACCTTCACCTCGGTCGAGAAAATAAAAGCAGAAGTGATCGAGACTTCGAAGAGATATGTCTTCCAACATCTCTTTTCGAGAGTGGTCTATAACGATGAAGGCGTTCCAGTCGAACGAGGAGATGCGTTCGATGCCAACGATCCAGCCAATTTGGAACAGCACATGATCGAAAACATCTGTCGTTTTCATCATCCGCTGCTTGCCAATGTTGCTGTTATGCACGCCACCAGCTTGGTCCGCAATCAGTATGAGCCCACGCTCAATGATTTGCTGGCCCTTACTCATGCATCTCCTGTGGTTCCGGAGGGGCACGAGTGGTCGCTGGCAAGAGGCTTGCTCGCGGGTTTGGAACACGATTGGGAAGAAGCCGCCGTCTTTCTTATTCCACAAGCTGAGCCCTTTGTGCGTGCTGTGTTTAAGCGGCACAACATCAATACGCTCGCCATCAAAGATGGTGTAGAGGAAGAGAAATCTTTAAGTGAGCTGTTAGGTCATGAAGACATCGCTCAGGTGTTCCACGAAGACATCGTAATCGAGCTGAAAGCCATTCTCACGCACCGATCGGGTCACAATTTGAGAAATCTCTATGGCCATGGATTGATCAAAGATGAGCACCTCGCCTCGACAGCAACCATCGTGCTTTGGTGGACGTTACTACGCCTCATCATGTGGCCTTATCGAAGTCACTTAATTCCATCAGGAGAAGCGCAAATGAGATAAATACTTAAAATACTTTTCAGCTTTCACCCATCTTAAAAGGAGATTTTAATGACGAGATCAACGTCGCTAGGCTCAACAGCAACCGCAGCGGTCTTAGCCTCTGTTGCATTTTTTCTTATTCCTGCTCGCAATGAAAATGGAAACTTGTTGGTAGCAGCACTGATATCATTAGCATTCGTTGTAATCGCTGGCTATGTAGGCGACTCAATCTATAATTCTTGGAATGCGCCTGCCAGGCCAAAGTGGCAGCGAGCACTTTTCTTAATTACGATCATGCTTGCTGACTTATTTATTGCTTGGCTGCTGTCTCCGGTGGTCCTCAACCTCGTTAAATGACTCGCAGGACGCTTTTGTAGTTGCGTAAACCCAGTAGAAAAAAACTAAAATCCAAAATAGTTCAAAAAATTTCATTTCATCACCGATATTTTTACCTACCAGCTTTATAAGCCATAAAAATGAAAAGTAAACAATTATTTATTAAAATTTGCCGCCCTTATCAAAGGGTGGCACTTCTTTCTCAAAACCTTGGCTTCGGTGGCCTAAGTTGCATGTCCCTATTCTCGGCTGCGGCCTGAGCACCTTTCTCAACAGACGTATCCATAACCGCTGAGGCTGGTTTATCTGAAAAGCTCCGTAGAAGTGCTCGTGTTTTCCCGTTGAGACTCCTCCTGGCATCATCGATCCTCCACTCTCTTAACTTCATCACCCGCTTGGAGATCATGTGCTTTGCCCTTTGAGCTTGTCGAGCGGCCAACGCTGATTCAGCCGTTGGCGCTTCACCATCGAATTCTGAGAGCCTGGCCTTTGCGGCAAGGTAGTCACACTGCGCTCGGTAGGGGCTGACCAGCATCCGTGCATAGCGCAACATGGATCGGCCCAGCTGCTCAGTGTCCTCAAATAAAAATGGCTTGGTCGCATATTGATCCACTCGCCGACACATCAACGCGTCATACGCTTGGTTGAAGCAGTCTTCAATTTGGATGCCCGGGATGCTGTTGAGAATGTCTAATGCTTGCTTCGCCATCTCATGCTGCGCTTCCAACCATTGCTCAATGAGTTCTGCTTCTTGATTTAAAACCTCTGCATCTTTGCCTGTGGCTCTCGCCAAGCGTGTCACCTTGCTGGCTTGCCTAGTCAAAGGACTATATTGAGTATGGATACGATTTAGCGTCTGCTGGCTTGGCCTTTGAAAGGAGTTCGATCGATCATTCTTTGGTAAAGACGACCGATCTCTTCTCTCTCGTAAGCGGTCCCTGAGTGCTGCTTCATGGCTATGGCTTGCTGGGACCCCATGAATATCCCTGCCCTGCTGAGCTTCTCGACGCTCCTTTAAAATTTGAGCAAAATGTCGATCCGCTGATGTGATTTTTTCACCCAAAGCCACGGCTTTCTGATGGCGCTTGGCTTGGAAGAATTCACCCCGCGAGACGCGTTTTTTCGGGGCTCTGGTGAGCGCTCTGGCCCTCTCGTAATCGCCTTGTTTGAAAGCATCTTGCGCTTGGGCCCTCAGTGTTCTGTGGTCCACTCGTGCTTCAACGCCGGCCATGATGAGATGCGCATTGATGGTGGAAGCAATCTCTCCACGGAGAACTTTAATCTCCGTTGCCCCTGCTCCCTGCCTTGCGTCGAACTCAGCACAAGCCCGCTCCCCCAGACCGTTGGCGTCTACTTTCCTGGCAGAGATGAGTAGATGCACATGATGATTGCGCTGGTCCCCTCTTCGACCAGGTGAGTGAACAGCAACCAGCACAGCCGCTTGATAGCGCTCGACAAGAAGCTGACCAAGTGCGACCGCAAGCATTCTGCGCTGTGGAGCGTCTAGACTGTTAGGTAACGAAACTTCGACTTCTCTCGCCACCCGAGCATTTGCTCTGGTTTCTTGTTGCTCATTAATATCCCAGAAGCTTCGAACATCGAGACACCACCTCGGTGCTCCTTCGGGCGCAAGCATTTGTTGTGAAACAACGCCTGACCTCTTCTCATATTTGTGCGTCGTTTTGTGAGTTGTATCCCGCAGATTGATCCCTGCACGATAAGCAGCCGCTGCGACTGATGATTGACCTTTTCCACGACTAAACGATTTGATGCTGACATGATAAATTGCCATTAATTTCCCGGTTGAGATTGGTTGATAGTGGGAATAACAAAATGGCTAAACTTTCTTTTGTCCAGATCAAACCACTGGACCCGTTTTTGAGAGATAAATCACGGGGTTTGTGTCATTTCTAAGCAGAGCTTCTAGGCCCACTCGATGCGCAAGCAGCGGCATTTCATCGCGAAAGCGATGCCTACGGTTTTTGCGGAGCAAATAACCATATGTGGGCCCTTGACCTTCTCTTTTTTAGGTATTTATTTGAGGGAATATTAGGTGTGAATTTAAAACATATTTTGCAGGGTGCAGATGGCCAACGCCCATGATCAAATGAACATGAACAAAACCTGTACGGACTAAGTATAATGTGATCCCAAATGCCGCAATCAAGCGGCAAACAAAGACCGTCAATCACAATCAGAAGGCAGCTACAAAAAATGGAATGGCTTAAATTCTTAACCGGCGAAATCGCCGCTGGCTCCATCATCGTTTTTCTGTTGGCAGCTGCATTTACATGCTGGCGCACAGGCTCTCTCCATCCCATCAATACCCGTGTGCTGCGTCTATTTATCAGCAAGGACGACATTGAAGACCCTGTCATCCGAAAGGATTTAGCAGACCACTCCGCACTTGCGGGATTTCGAATGGCACATCAAATTCGCGTCCAAACACTCAAAGACGCGAAGGCTCTCATTGGATTCGCGGACTTACACAATATCCCGCTAAAACTCATTGGACATGCAGGTTGGGCGTTTGACCTCAAAACTCACGTCATCCACCCCAAAAGAGTTCATTCTAAGTGGTGGTTGATTTTGCCATCTATCGCATTCGTGGGGTTTATTCTTCTCGCAGCCATCCTAGGCACGATTGCCACCCAGGACAGACTGTTAGTCACCTTAAAAGAGACAGATACGAACCTTTTTATCTCAGAAAATGAGGCGAAGACTCTGGGGCTTATCTCAACCAAAAGCGACGTATTAACGATCGAACAGTGCAAAAACACCGCCGACAAACAAGTCGTCCCTCCAACATTCGATCCAAGAGACCTTAAAATTCTTTGCGACGTCTGGGCAGATCCCATTCTCAAATCGCATTTAACAAAAGAAGTGCCTAAGCAACGTAATGCATCGCTGTTCGCCTTCGTCATCTCACTATGGTGCGCTTGGTTCTTCTATACCATATTCAGAGAGCTGATCTCTGCAAATATACTTAAAACCCTTCTTGAAGAACGTCAGTTAGGCACAAGCCAATAAAACCGTGCCGAAATTTGAGCACAATTAAAAGGTGAGGAGGGGAACCCTCCTCACCTTTTATCCAGGCTTCAAATTTTACTCAATCGGCCTCGGGGACGGACGCTGATACTTAGAGAACGTCTTGTAGAGAGATGCTGCGCGCTCATCAGCAACAACATTTTCAACACCACTCAATCCACGCTGAGCAATTTCACCGGATGCTTTACTATCGCCTATGATATAAGCCAGTCGTAAATAAGCAATGCTATCAACTAGATTCTTGTTTTCACCATCGCTTGCATAGACATCTGATAACCCATAATAAGCATAAAGATTTCCGGCCACTGCTGCTCGCCGTAGAATATCTATGCCATTGTAAAATGGGCCATTCAGTGCAATCTTCTTCCCATAAATAACCGTCGCTGCTTGATTACCGGCCTGAGATTCTGCCTTCAACTGATCCAAATTTAGACCTTCCAGCCTCGCCAATTCTGCTTCAGTGGGATAGCCATGCGACAAAAGCCACTTTGCTTCGGCTTCTGAGTTGGCAACAAACGGACCACTGATCTTGCAGCCATTTACACCGTTCTTACACATATATTCTTTTGCATCTTGCACACCACTCAGTGCTGGGGTGCTCCTCGCCTTCGGGGTTGCACTTGCCACCCCACCCTGATTATTGTCGACGGTTGCAGACGTTTCAGACTGTTCTCTCGCAGCATCTTCATTTACAGCAGGCTTATCAGTCTTTCCACAGGCAGCAAGCGCGATAGAAAGTGTTGCCATGCACAAGATAAATTTCGCTTTCATAGTGCCATCCATTATAGACTGCATTGGTTTTCCTGAAAAGTGGTCCACCATCTCGAACAAGCCGCATCGGCTGTTGTCACTCGCCACTTCGTTCCAATCGAGTTATCTAAACTCTCGGAATTAAGGACTTCTCCTGGAACATATCTTTCAAGATTGACGGCATAACGTTTAGACCAGTCGATAAAGAATTGAACAAAGCTCATTTGGTCATCAGCCTCAATGTCGAGCGCCTTCATGATTTCAAAACAATAATACTCCGGCACAGTCTGTTGACCCACGATGCGATATTTATCCGATTCCATGCTTTCATAATCGCATACCGCCTTCACGTCTTCTCGAAAAATCTTGGTGGCTTCTTTTAAGGGCAGCCCGTTTTTCGTAAAATTCTCGGTCTGTTTATTTAATATGAAATCCATGAGCCAAGCGGCGGTCTCATTGGGTGCAGCTGTCGTCCCGTTAGGACCAAACGCTCTGCCTTGCGAGTAACCAATCGCCATCAAAAGCGTAGATTTTCCGTGGATACTCGCGCCAGGCAATTTGTCTTGGGCATATGTTGCGCCTGCTGGAAGTGGTATCGGGTTCGGACACATCTGAGGCTTTTGATTTCTAAGGTTATTGCAAACCACCTCAGGATCTCCATTATCGCCACCGCCGCCGCCGCCACCATCACCACCGCCGCCGTCGCCCGGATCTGGATAGTAAGGTGGTGTCGGATTTTCAATCGGCGGCGGGATGTAGGGAGGCGGAACTTCGACGGGCGGCATTGTCGTGGTCCCCTCAGTATCGGAGGCTGTTGCCAATGGCGATAAGACGCTGGCAACCCCTGCTAGCACCAAGGTCAGATAAATGGTTCGCCTGATCGCAGCTTTGAGCTGCTTGGGCTTGCCGTCTTGCGACTCATTCAATTTCATAACTATCCTTATTAATAGAGCGATCAATTCCGATGATCAGGATTTCAAGCTCGGCTGAGTAAAATATCCCCTGTTCCTGTTCTAATAGCGCCGGCAGACGCCCCATAATTTTTGCAGCAAGCGCTGGACTGCATGCATTTTTTCCAGCACAAAGCGTTTCTACGGATACATATCCGTATGAAAGAAGTGACCACAACGCTCTTGGATCCAAACCAGCCGACACCAAATCGGAAATTTTCTGCAAGATCAAATTAATTTGATCCAACCACATATCTGAATTGCTGAGGTCTAGGCTTGTGGCAGTCGAAGATGCCTGCATCCAGGTTTGACCTGTTCGCTGTTTAGCAAAGCTCAGGCAATGCGCAATATAGAGCGGATAAAGATTTCGATAGCGTCCCGCCAGATTTATCAGGAGAGTGCGGGTTACCCGTCCATTAGTATCACTAAGTGGATGGATGCAGATCATCTGATACGCAATGGCTTCGAAAAAAGCACAGTTGATCGGCTGGGCGATCTTTCCTTGTAGCAAATCTTCGAGGTTTCTCAGAAGATAAGGCAGTTGATCTGCCTGCGGTAAAACAAGCCAGGCTTCTGACGGTTTCTTTCCACCGACCCATGCATTATCCGTGCGGCTCTTAACTTGGCTATTGCCCAAATTTTTTGCTAAATTCAAGGACCAATTTAAAACGCCATGCGCATCTGGAAGCCCTGCTTTAAGGGATGCATTGATGGCTGATGTCGCGTAGCGACTTGCCCTCAAATCAGGAATGCCAGAGAATTTCCAGGCTCCTCTGCATACATGAACTAACCGAGAAGACAGAGCTGAAAGGTAGCCAACGCATTGAGCATCTGACTCAAACCGTTGGTAATCTCCTATTTTCTCATAGGTTCGAAGTGGCGGCTCTAACAACGCTGGCGTATAGACCGAAAACGATGCATCGAGCCAAACAGAAGCATTAGGCGCATCGCGTCGTCCTGGAAGTGGCGCAAAAGCCAAATCAAGGGGCGCTAACTCAAAATTTCCATCCATAAAATTTCGACGCACTGACGGAGCCCAAGCAACATGCCCTGACAACTATGTCAAATCAAGGCAAAAATCGAAGATGAAGTGACGCGCGTCACATAAATAGTGAAAATCTGATAATTATCAGAAAACCCTTACATCGATCACGTCTTTCACCGACAAACTTTGTGCCAGTTAACGCACTCGATTGGTCTTAGAGCGCGACTTGATGTCAGCCAAGAGCGCGTGCTGTTCTTTGGCAGGAAGCTGCGTGAACTCCTGGATAAGTTCTGCCAGTTCGTCTGTCTCTGCATAAAGGTAGGCAAGCGAGACCCCAAGAGCGTCAGCCATCTTCTGGGCGGTCTCACTGTCGCATTCGTGCACTGCCCGCTCGTATCGATTAATTCGAACGCCTGCGACATCTTCTGGTAGTCCCATGAGCACTCCTAAGGCCTTCTGACTGAGCCGAAGCGTCTTCCTCCGCTTCTTCATGCGGGCGGCGAAGACGACACGAACACTGCGGGCGTTGGGAGAAGTCATGCCCCAAGGATGAACGTAAGCTACGTTGTTCGTAAATTACGTTGCCCGTATGTTACGTTTAGCGTATCTTTTGCTTCGTTGCAACCCTTCTGGTTGCACCCACCCAAGGCAAAGGACCCAACCATGTCGAAGCGTCGTGTCGCACTCATCATCCTGCTCATCGCCGGGCTGACAGCCTGCTCAGGAAGTGGTCCGGCTCAGACGGAGAGAGAGCATGCGTTCTTGCAATACGTGAAAGACAACGGCAGCGATGACGCCAGGATTGAAGACTTCAAGAGTGGCAAATGCACCAAGGCAGAAGGTGCTCCAAGCTATGCCTGTGACGTAAGTGCAGAAGTCACAGCCATGGGACGAAAATTCGGCCATGAGATGGACGGCGTCTATACCTTTTCGGAAATTGGCGGAGTTTGGAAGGTCACTGGCCGCATCCAGTAATCCTCTTCTCATTGGTATCCCCCTCCTCCGCTTTGGAGCTTCAATGACGGTCTGGAATTTCCTTACTCTTCTGTTGGTTGGTGGTGCCCTTTTTATTGTGGTTGGATCTCTTGTGACCTTGAAGCTGCACAGTGAGCGTGCAGCTTTTAAGGAAAATTATCAGCGGTTCCATTTTAATAAGCGCACTGGCATTGCGATCTCTACTGCTCGCTCATCCATTAAATTTAAAATGGGCAGCGCCGCCAAAGCCTATGAGTTTTCGGATGTTCGCTCCTGGGATAAGCATTGGCACCGCTCGAAACATGAAGGAACGATCAGCGTCAGTGTGAGAGACATTTACCACCCGAATTGGACGATCAGTTTTGGAAATGAGCGCGAGATGGACAAGTGGTATGAGCTTATTCGACAAGCCGTCAATGAAGGCTTGAAGCTTTAATTTAAACTAAAGCAATAAAAAGCGGGCCCCAGTCGGGGCCTTTCTTTTAATTTAAATAAGGTCGTCAACCCGCACGGCTAATCAGAAATCTCCCTCTCCCACTCATTCTTCATTTCGTTTAAATTTGCAGCTTCGATCCAAAATTCCTCGTCTATCACGTCCAAATCGGTCATAAGCCATGATGTAAACAGGCCAATCTCAAAGCAGCAGAAGAGAGAAGTCTCAACTCTACTAGGCAAAACTAAGCCAAGCCCTACTTCAAAATGTGTGTCTGTTTCCTCCATTTTAATGGAAGGAATGATGGATCTGACATTAGGATGAGCACCGTCATCGATCATTGAGTCATACATGTCAGTGATGAGACCTGCACTTTCTGGCATCAACTTACCGAAACGCTTGCATGTTTTCTTGACTGCATCGTTAAACTCAACTCGGCACCTTTTTCGAGCATCTTGGTCTCGATGCCGTTTAACCCATACGTCGCCAAGCTCTGGCTTCTGTTCGATGAGTTGTGCGTAGCAGGCCGCTTCAAGACACGCTCTGAGAGTCGGAAAGATCGCTGCACGGTATCCAATGAGAGCAGTGTTGACCGATGCACAGAACATGCCTCTGGCACTCAACCGCAGAAGGGCCGCAATGGGCACTTGCAAACGAGCTGCTGCTGACTTCTCAATGAAAGCGTCCAGCTCAGCGCATCGCCTTACCGCACTGGCATTCGATTGGATTGCGTCTTTTGCGCAATCGGAAGCAGCTTCAAGAAATTGATAAAGGGAGCATGCGGTATCCATGATTTGAAAGCTCCGTAGAGGACCTTAAATGATACCAGTCCATAAGAATCGGGTTGGTCGTGCTGCTTCCCGGCGATTCTTATACTTGCTCAGGAATCACCTTGACTGAAGTTGATTCCCGATTATAAATGTGGCATGGGTAAAAAAACAACATCGACTGATTATCACCTCGCCGAGCCTCTTCTTGACGAAGAAGAGCGCGCGTTCCGCACTAAAATGGTAGAAACAACTTATCAAGTCCTCAAAGCCAATAAGGTCCGCCCGCCTAAGCGCGTGAAGCACCTCTCCCAGCTTTATGTCGATGGCCTGATTAGCGATAAAGAGCTAAGCGTGCTCTTGAACGCTCTCACTTCAAAGTGATTAAACAGCGCAACAAATCTAACCCATTTATATAACATTGTTCGCGACTCCTTCCACTGCTGGGGATTTTAAATTTAGCGCAACAAAACAAACTGCATCAAAAATAGTGTTTTCGACATGGGTATTGACAGCCATCTGCTCGACGTTAGTGTCGGGTGCAGAAGGAAACTCCATGCCCGATCATACAAAACAAAGCACATCTTGCAGATGCATCATTAGAAATTTGCCCCTCGGAAATACCGTCATCGGTGAGATCATTGTTGAGGGGGTAGATGCAGCCGAGTGCTTTGACAAAGTGCTGAAAACGCTCACGCGAAGAGCTAGGCGCAAGAAGTCTGATTACAGCGAAGAAAAGCCAACTCTCAAAGTGCGCATGCTTTCGGATGAGATCACGGGATATATCTCCGATCTGAAACGGACAAAAATGACGCTCACACACATTCAATCCAATGAGCAAACGCTTGGTGTCATGCTTGCGGCCATTGGCGATAAACAAATAGCGTCAGTCACAGACACCGATATTCGTGCCGCGTTGGACAGCTATAAGTTTTGGCCCAAAAATGCCAGGCGAAAAAAAGCCTACAAATATTTAAGCTTCCAGGAAATTCTGGAAATAGGCAGAAAGGAAAAGCATTCATCCATAAACGCTGCAACCTACAACAATCACGTTAAGCGGATTAATGCCTTTTTCAATATGCAGCTTGATGCCGAACACATTGAACGCTCACCCGCGAAAGGCATTGCTGTTGAGGTGGATACCTCGACATTGGTCAAAACTCGCCGACCTCTCAGCAGAGATGACCTAGCCCGCATTTTCGAATTAGAACCCTACGCCCAATGGAGCAAGGATATGCCCCACCGATGGTGGGCACCGATGATCGCGCTTTATAGCGGTGCCAGAGCAGGCGAAATTGCACAGCTTAAAATCTCAGACATTGTCACCATCGACGGCATTTCTTGTTTTTGTTTCCGCGTGACGACCAAAGATCAGCGCATTAAAAACGCTTCGTCAATTCGAGTCATCCCTATTGCTCAACCGCTTCTCGACGCCGGCATTCTTACTTACGTCAATGAGGTCAAATCCACGGGGCAAGACCGCTTATTCCCGCATCTGCCGCTTACAATTTCAGTCTACGATGGCGAGGCATACATGAAGGGTTACGGGAGCGCGATGGTTCAACAGTTTGGCCGATATCTGAAAAAACGAGGGTTTAAGACGGGCATCGGATCTCATATTTTCCGACACACCTTCGCCACAAATTTGACTCGTGAGAAAGTCGGAGCAGTTCAAATCGCGGCGTTGACCGGACACAAGGTGATCGGTTCTGCGTCAGAAAGTGTTCTGGTTCCGGGCTTGCAGTCGTATATTGATCGGAACGAATGCCCGCCCGAGTTACGCGCGTGTGCGGAGACACTTGCCAAGTTCAATCCCGGCATTGAGATCCCGATCTATACGCCAGGGCAATTTGCAAAAGCGCTATCCGACAGAAAATGCTTCAAAAAATAGCCCCGCGATGCGGGGCTCTTCGTTATCCCGGAAACTTCGGGAATTTTTCGTCCGGATGCTTTGCCTTCCATTCTTTATAAGCCGCCGATCCTTCGTAAGCTGCAAAAGCACGTGGGGTCCTACCACGACCAGACCAAGTTTCTTGCGTGTGGGGAAGCCAATACTTGGGAGCCACTTCCTTACGAGTGCCGGCTGCTTTCTTCGGACGACCAGGTCCGCCAGCAGAAGCTCCAAGCTGAGCTGCGAGATCTGCTTTCTGCTTGGCGGTAAAGTGCTGGCCGAAGCGGCTCAGCAGATCTGACACTTCCTGAAAAGCGTTCGCAGCTTCTTCTTGCAGCAGATTGGCCTCTTGCTCTTCAAGCTTTCTTAGCTCTTCCTCAAGCTTGGCTCTGGCTGAAGCAATCGAATCTAGGCTTTGTTTGCTCATCGGCTAATCATATGATATGGAAGACACCCAGATTATCTAACGCTTGATCTAAATTGCCAAGCACTTTGAGAGGCGCACTTGATGGCTAAGAATTCGACCAGTTTCATGAACGAACGAAGCTTGGAATATGTGGTTGTTCCAGAATTGGTCAGGATTATTTCAGCAAACGGAAATTCCGTCGCGCCGATATTTTTCTGGAAAAGCCGAGAAGGAGAAGCCCGATCCGCCCACGCACACAATGGAAAGATTGTTCGTGTTGTTGCCCTCTTTGCACGAAGGCCAAAGATCAACGAGGCCCCTGATATTGTCAGCGGTAAAATTAATTGGCAGCTGATTAATTTCGCTATCGAAGCTTATAAATATGGAATACCGAGCATCGCTGCCTTCTGCGCTGCAAGAACTCTATTTGAGCTTGACCCAGTGAACGCACATTGGATTAGCCTCTGGGAAAGAAAAGAGGTCGAGGATATTCAGTTCTATCAACATACTTGCGCCAAATCGCCATCCCTATTGCGCGATGATGGAACTTTGATTGCCACTATAAACAGAGAAAAACTGGCTCAATCGCTTCTTGCAGCTAGTGAACCGATGTCGTTTACCACTGCAATCCAACGAATGGACCAACTCCGTCCTTTTATCACCAACAACCCATATTACTTTAACGCCTTTTTATCAAGCAGCTATAAACCCGTTTATCTATTGATTGAAGAGCTACTATGATTTTGTTGGAAGTGCTGTCAGAATGATATCTTCAAAGCTCGATTGACTGCCAATGTATGCCGACGACATCAAAGCCGTAATTGTTTCGGCAATATTACCAACTCTCAATTTTGATGAAGTCTTGGGGTCGGAAGTGCGGTTTGGCGATGGCAGGTATCGGGCTGACCTTGTTATATCATCGCCATCACGCCTGAGCGCTATTGAAATTAAGGGGCCGAGAGATAATTTAGATAAATTGGGTGGTCAAGTGCTTGGCTACTCTGAAATGTTCCTAGACTTCTCTGTCGCTACGGATGCGAATTGGATTTCCACCGTCAGGGAACGCTTACCAAGATCAACCGGCTTAATGGCGTTGCGCGAGGATGAACTTGTCACGGTTAGAATGCCACGTGAGCGGTCTCGATTAACATCAAACGCAGCATTAAAGTGGCTAAAAACAGAAGATCTGCGCAAAATTATGCGAGAGAAGAAGCTGCCAGTGACAGGGCATTATGAGTCGCTTGCAGAGGCAACCCGGCAACACATACCGGGCGCTGAACTATCCAATTTCGCGCTACGAACCGTGCATGAAAGGCTCCTGCCACGGTTTGAAGCGTTCAGAAATGAGTTAGGCCACACGGTTACGCTTGATGATGTGCGGATGCTCACTCTTAATGAAAATATCAGCCAACGACCCTGAGTGTCTGTCGAGAGAGGTGGAAGTTCACCCTATTGGATATCCAGAAGGATGGGCTGCGGCCTGCTGGCGTTCCAGCAGCGGCCAACTTGATATTTTCCTCAGCCCAGCAAGCTAGGGGGACATATCTGGAATCCTTATAAGCTTCCTGCGCTGATTTTATATATCCCCCATCTGAACGACGATAGCGATGATAGTAAAACTTGGTATCCAGCATTACATCTACGCGAGGCACCCAGTTCGTGACAGTGCCAGTAAAATCCATAGGATGCACACCGGCATAATCGCCATAACTTAGGTCGGCATATTTTTTCCTCAAGTCATCCCAAATAAGAACTTCGGTTAGATCAAACTCGCCCTGGTCATCTCCGCCCCCCGCTGACACAACGCTGTTTGGGAATGAACTGGCTGCAATTGTCTTCGAGTAGAATTTGACTCCATTCACTGCAAATAGCATTTCTGATAGTCGAGCATGAGCCCCGCCGACTGCCTTCTGTGAGACATATCCCGCATCAAGAATCAGGCATATCTGCGAAAGATCAGAAAATACAAGTTGTAGTGCGCTAATCAGCGTCCCATAGTCGACGTAATTGGTGGGAACACGAATAGCGAGAACGGAAAATTTTTTCTTTAACTCTGCTACTTGTGATTGAAATGGGGCAACTTCAAATGGTTCAAGCAAGTGAACGACCGGAATGCACTGCTCTGGCAGGCTCTTTAAAGCAAAATTTGTCCATGCAGCAAATCCAGAATCATCACTGAGTAGCTGATCAAACTCTGCATTCTGCTGACTTTCGAGCGAAGTCAGGTCTGCTATGAACCGCTTCTCGCCCAAAATCTCACAAACAGCTTCGACACTTTTGACGATGTCACCACCAGGATTTTTGCTGGTCCGGCGAGAACGGGTTAGTTCAATGATCGGAAGAATTTTCCCCTTAGTCTGGTCCGTCAGTTCCTTCAATCCACGCAACTCGGCCGCCCTGGACCGAAGGATAGGGGAGTAGTTCGTCATTGGTTAACCTGGTAGCCTAGATTTTGGACTCTATATTTCATCGCTAATGCAGATACTCCGAAATTTGTTGCCAATCCTGATAGCGTTGTTACCCCTGACGCGATCAGCTTACGGACCTCATCTTCTGGCATAAGAAGTTGAGCAGCAAAACGATCCGCCTCGCGCTCCATGAGGTTTGGAGCATCATTGCGACGCGTGAATGTTTGATCATGAAAGCTCTTCTGCCGTGCCGAATGCAACACGTAATGAGCGATTTCATGCGCAATCGTAAACCGCTTTCGATTTCTGTGATGCAGGGAGTTCACCCCTACCACCCAGCTTCCCGATCTAACTTCGAGATAGCCAGAGAGATCGTCCGCCATCGGTTCTTCGATGACTTCCAACCCAAGAAATTCTGCAACTGCCAAAATATTAACTGGCACAGCCAATAAACCCGCCTCAGCTAGACGCAGATGCAGATTTTTTTCCAACTGTTCGCTGGCCACCACGATGCTCGTTGGAATTGACTTTTTCCGCACAACTGCCATTAGTGTTCTTTACTCCCACTACCGGGGACTACGTTACCGTCCAAATCTTCATCGTCACGCCCCACTGTAGAGCGCCTTTTAATTTTCCTTAAAATAGATTTAATAGATTCAATATCTTTTTCCAAATTTTCAAGCTGATACGCCAGTCCAGTTTCCTCAACGGCATATTTTACATTATCACCAAATTGCCTAGTTTCTAAGTAGTAACCCATCGCCTCTTTGGCCGCTTGGTGTGCGATATCCTCCGCTGCCGTCTTCGAAAGAAATCGCAGAGTTATCACGGCTAATATTCCGATCACGCCTAGCAAAAAGCCCATCAATGTGATGATTGTTTGGTAAAAGCTGCTCAGTGCTGAAACCACATCTCCATCACTCCACCGGTCTGGCTTTGATGGCGCATTGACCGAAGGCGAAGCTGCTGTTGAACCAACCGGAGCAGCTTGTGACTTCGCAGGTGTAGCAAGTGCTTTATCAGGAACCTTATGGAGAGCGTCTTGAAGGTCGAATGCATGCACTTGCCAGACCACGACAAAGAACCCGAAGAAGGCAACAAAGATCACAGAGGTCAAAATCCTGTAAGTCCAACGCTGGTAGTGCTTCGTCCTAGAAGCCTTCATACCTTTCCCCTGTCTCATCCGCTGCGACTTTGTGAACAGCATACATCATGCCTATCAGCAGGCCGGTCTTGGCAGGACCAAACGCCCAAACTTCTCGCTATGACCTAAGGTATCATTTGAGGTATCAAAGCAGGCACATCTGCTGAACCCAAATTTCTTTAGGATCAATGGGTTGTTTGAGGGCGTTTACAGGCTCCGCCCACCTCCACCAAACAACGGTCCTAAGACGACCGACTAAGGCCGGGACTCCTCGATGCAGAGGGCTCCCGGCCTTTTTCATGGGCGATACCGAGACCGCCGGCTCTGGAGACCGCGTGATCTGCCACCAACTGGCGCTGACAGGCTGCCGCGCCAGCCGTTGCCAGATGCGAACACAAGACAGGCCGAAAATTGCGCCGGTGCTGGTGCACGCGTCGAACGCCTCGGCGTGCGCCTACCCTCCAGCGCGCGGGTCTTTCAGGCCTCCTCCCTACGCCCGCCGGGAACTTGCCACGCATCGGCCGGGAGTGCGCCACGCGCGAGTGCACGCCGGCAGGATGCGTCAATTACTGACGTGGGCGGTCTGTTCGGTGCGCCCGGCAGGTCCGTCCGCAACGACGTTGACTGGCTCGTGTGCCGGTGCCGCATCGCCACGCAGTTGGTCGAAGAGCGCGAGCAGTTCGGTGGCTTCCTGTTGCAGCAGGACCAGGGCACTTTTGTTGGGTTCTTGCATGTCGCCTCCGTCCAAGACGCTCCCCAGCGTTCTCCAGGGCTGGAGCAAACCGCATGCCAGCCTGTCTGGTGCTGGCTTGGCCGATGCGACCATGCGCACCAGCACCTGCGCTCAGGCGGGTTCGAGCTGTCGTTGCGCTTCGGCGTGCATGGCCTCCAGCGTCACCATGCCGGCGACGCGAGCGGCCGCCATGGCGCTGCGGTGGTCGGGAAACGTGGCAGAAAGTGCGCTGCCTGCCCGGTCGCCGGCGCTTCCGGCACCGATCTGGGCGATCTGCCAGTCGGCAACCCAGCCGGGGCTCGGGCCATCGCCCCGGGCAGCGCGGCAGGTCAATTGATAGCTACCTAGAAAAATGACCAATCTGTTGCCCGGCTCGATGACGAGCGTAAAGCATATCGCCGTGCCGCCGCCGGAGCGACCTTGAGCCCGTCCCGCAGCTGACTGGCAAGCGAAGTGAAGCATAGGCACGCGACTTGCATCGGCCTCTACTAGACAATCAGTGTCGGGGAAACACGGTGTTGACCAAGAAAGCAAAACGCCACGCTGCCGGCGCCTTGTTGCTCGGCGGGATGATCTTCGTCCTGATCGGCATAGGCGGGTATTTGACCACGCAGCGTTCGCTGTCCGACGCCGGCTGGGTGACGCACACGCAGGAGGTGATCGCCAGCATCGACGAAATCCAGGCCGGAATGCTGTCGGCGGAGTCGTCGGTGCGCGGCTATGTCTTGACCGACAACGAAGCGTTTCTCGGGGTGTACGCCGATGCGATCGGGCGACTGCCCGAGCGCATCGTGCGGCTGGACGCCCTGGTGCAGGACAACCCGGTACAGCGGCGCCATGTCGTGGAGCTTGGACGCCTGGTGGACATTCGCCTGACGCAGATCGACGACCTGTTGCACAGCTACCGCAAGCAGGGCCTGGATGGGGCGCGCGCCTCGATCGCACGCGGCGTGTTCCAGACCTCGTCCTCGCTGCGCCGCCAGGTACAGGTCATGACGGAACTGGAGCGCCAGCAACTGGTGAAGCGCAATGACACCAACACGCGCAGTGCGCAGTGGGTGCTGTGGGTCACGGTGGTCGGGATTTTCAGCGGCTTGCTGGTGATGTTGCTGGCCTACCGGCTGCTGTCACGCGAACTGGAACGGCGCGTGCGCGCCGAGGACGCCGCCAGCACGACCAGCGAGCGCCTGATCGAATCGTTCGCCACACTCGAACGCACGTCGGCGGGACTGGAGGCGCTGGCGCGTTACTCGGGGTTGCTGCAGAACTGCCGCGATGCCGAGGAAGCACTGGAAATCACCGCACGCACGATCGCGCCGCTGGTGCCGGGCGCGGCCGGTGCGGTCTATCTGCTGCGCGCCTCGCGCGATCGTGCCGAACAGGTGGTGGCCTGGGGCACGATGGCCGACGACGACAACGCCAGCATCGCGCCGGACACCTGCTGGGCCTTGCGCCGCGATCGCACGCATGTGGTGCAAGACGCCAGCCAGGGCATGCTCTGCCAGCACGTCGGCGCCAATCTTCCGGCGCACGCGAGCACCGTCTGCATCCCGTTGTCGGCACAGGGCACGCAGTTGGGGATGCTGGCGCTGCGCAGCGAGGATCCGCGCGACCTGGCCTCGTTGACCGTGGCCGAGGCAGCGGCCGAACAATTGTCGCTGGCGCTGCACAACCTGCGTCTGCGCGAAACGCTGCGCCAGCAGTCCATTCGCGATCCGTTGACCGGACTGTATAACCGCCGGTATCTCGAAGAGGCGCTCAATCACGAACTGGCGCGCTGCACGCGACGGGTACAGCCCTTGTCGGTGCTGATGCTGGATGTGGACCACTTCAAGCAGTTCAACGACCTGCACGGCCACAGTGGCGGTGATCGCGTCCTGGCGGCGATCGGCGAATTCCTGCTGGCGCAGACGCGCGGCGAAGACATCTGCTGCCGCTACGGCGGCGAGGAGCTGACGATCATCCTGCCGGAAGTGGACCTGGCGACCGCCTGCCGGATGGCCGAGAAGCTGCGCGCCGGCATCGAGTCCCTGCAGGTCATGGCCGATGGCGTCTCGTTGCCGAAGGTCAGCGCATCGTTCGGCGCGGCCAGCTTTCCCGAGCATGCAAGCAACATGGCGCAGCTGCTGCGGCGCGCGGACGAGGCGCTGTACCGCGCCAAGCAGGCCGGACGCAATCAGGTGGTCAGTGCGGGCGCGTCGGCCACACGGTAAGCCACGCCGTTACCAGCATTGGGGCTGCGCCTGTAGCCCCACCTTCGCGCCGCCCCGGCCGACTGCGATGCAGGCAGCTTGCCGGTTGGGCAGAGCAGCAATCACGTGCAGCTCTGCCCATCCTCATCGGTAGGAATCAGGCCAGCGCCCGCCAGCATGCCGTCCACACGGGTCCGCACATAGGCTGCGTCCTCGGCCGCGGCGCTGCTCAGCAGGGCCTGGGCACGCGCCTGGAAATCGAGGTAGTCGAAATCCGCGTCCTCATCGGCGGACAGCTGCGGCAGTTCGTCCTGCAGCGCATCCAGGCGCGTGTCGAGTTCTTCGCGTGTGGGCATGGCAGACTCCGACGACAAAGACGCTACGGTTGCGGCACGGCCGTCAAGGATGTGCGAAGCCCGGCGCGGCAACGCTTCATTTTCCTACCCGTTGCCGCGGCGCGTGCACGCTCAACTTTCGCAAGGCTCCGCCGATAATGATGCCGACTCCTATAGAACCTTCCCTGTGATCCTCCACCTGCGGCGGGATTTCCGCCTCGGCATCGTCAAGACGCTGGGGCCGATCACCGCGCTGTTGCTTTGCCTTTATGCGGTGTACCTGGCCATCACCGGTCAGGCGCTGGCCTGCCTCATCACCGCCTCGCTCGGTATGTTTGCGATATGGCGGGGTTGGAGGATGCGCGATGCCGAACGCACTGGCGCTGGTGGCGTGTGGCTGGCCTCCATCAACGTCGGTGGCTGTCTCGTGGCCTGCTGGACCGGCGGCGATGGTGCCCTGCCCTGGCTGTTTCCGGTGTTGGCCACCAACTACTTCCTGTGCGGCCCGCAACGCGCGGTGCTGCTGAGCCTGCCGCTGCTGGCGGCACTACTGCTGTTGCCTGGCCTGATCGTCAGCCCCGGCCAGGGCGTGTCGACGGTCGTGGTGACGGTGGTGACGCTGGCGGTGGGCTATGCGTTTTCGTTGCGCATGCAGGACGACCGCGTGCATCTGGAAGAACTGGCCTCGCTGGATGCGCTGACCGGCCTGCCCAACCGACGCATGCTCGAGCGTGCGCTCACCCACCAGATCGATCGGCGCCAGCCGCATGAACGCCTCAACAGCCTGATCATCCTGGATCTGGACCATTTCAAGGAGGTCAACGATCTGTACGGGCATGCCGCAGGCGATGCCGCGCTGTCGGATCTGGCCACCATCCTGCGTTTCGAAGTGCGCGAGCCGCATCAGGTGTTCCGCTTCGGCGGCGAAGAATTCGTGGTGTTGTTGCGTGCCGGCTCCTTGCAGGAACTGGAAGCGGCCACCGAACGCCTGCGCAAGGTGATCCGCAACGGTCTGCGCGGCCCGGGTGGCCGTATCACGGTATCGCTGGGCGCGGCGCGCCACGATGGCGAGACGCATTGGCAGGACTGGTTCTCGCGGGCCGATGCCGCGCTGTATCTGGCCAAGAACGGCGGCCGCGACAGCGTGCGGGTGGCCGACTGAGCGCAGGCCGTCGTCTCAACGCCCGGGCAGCGGGCACACCGGTTCGGCGCTGAGCTCCCGGCACGCGTTGGCCAACAGCCGACAACGCGTCGGCGCGGCTTGTCGCAGGCCGCACAGCTGACAGCAGCTCGCACGGCTGGCGAACAGCGTCAGGTCACACGCAACCGGCGGGTACCGGTGATACTTGCCGATGGCGAGCCCTGGCCGCACTCGCCCGCCGGCGGTCCATCAGGGCGTCAGCCGCGCCAGACGGTTACGTCTCCGAGTGAGACTGCGGGGCGACCTGACCGCCGCCCCGCATGCCTGCCTAGCGATCGAGCACTGCCACCGGTGCTGCAGGCGCCTGGTCCTGCTTCCAGCCGCCCAAGGCCTTGTACACACCGACCACACCGACATTGACCGCTGCTTCGGCCTGCGCCAATGCATCGTCGGCGGCCAACTGGGTGCGTTGTGCGTCCAGCAGGGTCAGGAAGTCTTCCGAGCCCTCGCGGTAGCGGATCTGCGCCAGTTGTTCGGCACGCCGCGCCGCATTGGCCTGCTCCACCACGATCGCCAGGCGCGCCTGCTGGCGGCCGTAGCCGATCAAGGCGTTCTCGGTGTCTTCCAGCGCCAGCAACACCGTCTGCTGGTATTGCGCCAACGCGCCGTCGGCCTGCGCCTTGCTGGCACGCAGGCGTGCCCGCACGGTGCCGAAGTCGAATGCCGCCCAGCTGATCGACGGGGTGATCGACCAGGCCTTGCCGCTGCCCTCGGTCAGCCTGGCCGCGTCGCCGGACAGGAAGCCGACAAAGCCGCTGACGCTGATGCGCGGAAACAGGTCGGCCGTGGCCACGCCGACCTGCGCGGTGGCCGCCGCCAGCCGACGTTCGGCGCTGCGCACGTCCGGGCGCTGACGCAGCAATCCGGCGGTATCGCCCAGCGGCAACGCACGTGCGAACGCCGGCGTGGTGCGCGCCACCAGGGTGGCATCCAGGGCATTGGGCGGCTGGCCGAGCAACACCGCCAGGCGATGGCGGTACTGCGCTTCGGCGGTTTCCAGCAGCGGAATGTCCGCCTCGATCGCCTTCAACCGCGCCAGGCTGCTCTGCACATCCAGCTCGCTGCCCGCGCCCAGGTCCCAACGCGTCTGCGTCAGCCGCTGGGTGTCGTGCAGGTTGGTCAGCGTGCGCTTGGAAACCTCCAGCTGCTTCTGCGTGCCGCGCAACTCGAAGTAGTTGCGCGCCACTTCGGCAGCGACGGTGACCTGCACGTCAAGCAGGCCGGCCTGCTCGGCTTCCAGATCCGCGCGTGCCGCTTCGGAGGCGCGCCGCTGACGGCCGAACAGATCCAGCTCCCAGGCCGCATCCAGCCCCAGGGTGGTCTGCTCGGTGAGGAAGCGCTGGTTGCCGGCGACCACCTGCTGTTGCTCGCGGCGATCGAAGCTGCCCTGCGCGGTGATGTGCGGGGCCTGGTCGAGGCGACGCTCGACGAACACCGCACGCGCCTGCTTGACGCGCGACACGGCGATGCGCAGATCGTGATTGGCGAACAAGGCATCGCGCACCAACTGTTCCAGCACCGGGTCGTCGAACTGCGACCACCAGTTGCCGACCGGCGATTCGGCACTGAAGGCCGCGTCCTGCGCGCCCTGCAAGGTCACCGCGGCCGGCGGGTCGGGCCGGTAATCCGGCCCGACCGCGCAACCGCTGAGCACCAGCGCGGCCAGTGCCACGCTCAGAAGGTTTCTTACCATGGCAACACTTCTCCCAGATGCGTAAAGCTGCCGGTGGCGCCGTGCGCGTCGAGCAGCGCCATCTGCACGCTGCTGTGCGCGCCCTGCTCTACCTCGATCTCGCCACCACCGCCGTTCATGTCGGTTTTGACGTAGCCCGGATGCACGGTGTTGACCTTGATGGCGGTGTCGCGCAGCTCATGTGCCAGATGCACCGTCCAGCTGTTGACCGCGCTCTTGGAGGCGTCGTAGGCGGGAATCTTGAAGTCGTAGATCGGCGAGCCGGGCTGGGTATGCAGGGTCAGCGAGCCAAGCATGCTGGACACATTGACGATGCGTCCGGCCAGCGAACGACGCAGCAGCGGCAGGAACGCCTTGGTGACGCTGACGACCGCGAACAGGTTGGTGTCGAAGGTCCGCTTCCACACCTCCAGGCTCTGCTGCGACGGGGTGCGCTGCATGTCCTCGATCATGATGCCGGCGTTGTTGATCAGGATGTCCAGGTGGCCGTGACGCTGTTCCACCGTACCGACCGCCGCGGCGATGCTGATGTCGTCGTTGACGTCGAGCTGGATGGCTTCCACCGGCAGGCCTTCGGCCTGCAGCTTGAGTGCGGCGGCGACGGCATCGTCGCGCTTGCGGCCTGCCAGCAGCGTGTGCACGCCGGCCTGGGCCAGCTGCCGGACGGTTTCCAGGCCGATGCCGCGGGTGGCGCCGGTGACCAATGCGATCTTGTGGTTGCTCATTTCAATGTCCTTCTACTGCGAATGGGGGTTGGGAATGACGCACTCACGCCTTGACGTGATCGTGCGCGACGGTGGCCGGTGCGGCGGGTTCGCGACGCGTCACCCACTTGCGCAGCGCCACATAGAACACCGGGGTCAGGAACAGCCCGAACAGGGTCACGCCAAGCATGCCGGCGAACACGGTGATACCGGTGACCGAGCGCACTTCGGCGCCGGCGCCATGCCCGAACACCAGCGGCACGGTGCCGGCGATGAAGGCGATGGAGGTCATCACGATCGGACGCAGACGCAGGCGGCAGGCTTCCAGCGCGGCCTCGACGATGCCCTTGCCGTGCATTTCGAGTTCGCGGGCGAACTCCACGATCAGGATCGCGTTCTTGCACGCCAGGCCCATCAGCACCACCAGGCCTACCTGCACGAACACGTTGTTGTCGCCGCCGGTGAGCCACACGCCGAACAAGGCAGACAGCAGGGTCATCGGCACGATCAGGATCACTGCCAGCGGCAGCGTCCAGCTCTCGTACAACGCGGCCAGCACCAGGAACGCCAGCAACACCGCCATCGGGAACACGATCAACGCCGAGTTGCCCTGGGTGGATTGCTGATAGCTCAGATCGGTCCACTCGATGTTCATGCCGTTGGGCAACACCTTCGGCGCCATGCCAGCCAGCGTCTGCATCGCCTGGGTGGAGGAGAGCACGCGCGGGTCCGCCTCACCGATCAGATCGGCGGCCGGATAGCCGTTGTAGCGGATCACCGGATCCGGGCCGTAGGTCTGCCCCAGCGTGACCATGCTGCCGATCGGCACCATCTGCCCGCGATCGTTGCGGGTGCGCAGGTTGGCGATGTCCTCGACGCTGTCGCGGAACTGTCCATCGGCCTGGGCGATCACCTGGTAGGTGCGACCGAAGCGATTGAAGTCGTTGATGTAGGACGAGCCCAGATAGGTCTGCAGCGTGTCGAACAGATTGGTCAGCGGCACGCCCTGTGCCTTGGCCTTGTCGCGATCGACCTTGGCATCGAGCTGCGGCACATTGGCCTGATACGTGCCGATCGGGAACTGCATGCCCGGCGTTTGCGAGATCGCACCGGACATCGCATTGACCGCACTCTGCAACTGGCCATAGCCCAGGCCGGCGCGGTCCTGGATGTACAGCGAGTAGCCCGAGCCCTGCCCCAGGCCCAGGATCGGCGGCGGCATGAACGCAAACGCAAAACCCTGCTGGATCTGGCTGATGCGCGCGTTGATCTCCGCGTTGATCTGCGCCGCCGTGCGGCTGCGCTGACTGAACGGCTTGAGCGTCAGGAACACCGTGCCGGTATTGGGCGTATTGGTGAACTGCAGTGGATTCAGGCCCGGAAACGCGATCGCGTGGTCCACGCCTTCGGTCTGCAAGGCGATCTGGGTGATCTGACGGATCACCTCGTTGGTGCGTTCCAGCGAGGCGCCTTCCGGCAACTTGGTGCCGGCAATCAGGTACAGCTTGTCCTGGGTCGGGATGAAGCCGCCCGGCACCACCTTGAACATGAAACCGGTGACCACCAGCAGCAGCACATACACCGCGAACACCGCGCCACGCTTGCCCAGGGTCCGCGAGACCGCGCCCTGGTACTTGTGCGAACTGCTGTTGAAGAAGCGGTTGAACGGACGGAACAACCAGCCGAACAAGCGGTCGATCAACCGCGACGGGCCATCTTTCGGTGCGTCATGCGGCTTGAGCAGCATGGCGGCCAGTGCCGGCGACAGGGTCAGCGAGTTGATCGCCGAAATCACCGTGGAAATGGCGATGGTCACCGCGAACTGCTTGTAGAACTGGCCGGTCACGCCCGACAGGAACGCCATCGGCACGAACACCGCGCACAGCACCAGCGCGATGGCGATGATCGGCCCGGAGACTTCGCGCATCGCCTGATGCGCCGCGGCCAGCGGGGCCAGGCCTTCTTCGATGTTGCGTTCGACGTTTTCCACCACCACGATCGCATCGTCGACTACGATGCCGATCGCCAGCACCAGGCCGAACAGGCTCAGCGTGTTGATCGAGAAGCCTAGCAGGTACAGCGCGGCAAACGTACCGACCACCGACACCGGCACCGCCAGCAACGGAATGATCGAGGCGCGCCAGGTCTGCAGGAACAGGATCACCACCAGCACCACCAGCAACACCGCTTCCAGCAAGGTATGCACCACCGCGCTGATCGAGTCGCGCACGAACACGGTCGGGTCGTACGCAGCCGACCACGCCATGTCCTGCGGGAACTGCTTTTCCAGCTCGGCCATCTTGGCGCGCACCGCATCGGACAACTCGATCGCGTTGGCACCGGGCGACTGGAACACGCCCATGCCGACCGCGTTCTTGTTGTCCAGCTGCGAGCGCAAGGTGTAGTTGCCGGCGCCCAGTTCCAGGCGCGCCACGTCCGACAGGCGCACGATCTCGCCGCTGTTGCCGCTGCGGATCACGATGTTGCCGAACTCTTCTTCGGTGGTCAGGCGGCCCTGGGCATTGATCGAGAGCAGGAAATCGCTCTTGTTGGGCATCGGCTCGGCACCGAGCTGGCCGGCGGAGACCTGCACGTTCTGCTCGCGGATGGCGGCGACCACATCGCTGGCGGTGAGCCCGCGCGCGGCGACCTTGTCCGGATCCAGCCAGATGCGCATGGCGTAGTCGCCGGCACCGAAGATCTGGATCTGGCCCACGCCCGGAAGGCGCGACAGCTCGTCCTTGACCTTCAAGGTGGCGTAGTTGCTCAGGTACAGCGAGTCGTACTTGCCCTTGGGCGAGGTCAGATGCACGACCATGGTCAGCGTCGGCGACTGCTTCTGCGTGGTCACGCCCTGGCGCCGCACGTCCTCGGGCAGACGCGCCTGCGCCTGGCTGACGCGGTTCTGCACCTGCACCTGCGCCTGGTCCGGATCGGTGCCCGGCTTGAAGGTCACGGTGACCACCAGCACGCCATCGGAGCCGGCGACCGACTTCATGTACATCATGTCTTCCACGCCGTTGATGGCTTCCTCAAGCGGCGTGGCGACGGTCTCGGCGATGACCTTGGGGTTGGCGCCCGGATACACCGCACGCACCTGCACGCTCGGCGGCACCACTTCCGGGTACTCGCTGATGGGCAGCAGCGGCATGGCGATCAGGCCGGCGGCGAAGATGATGATCGACAGCACCGCGGCAAAGATTGGTCGGTCGATGAAAAAACGGGAAAAGTCCATGGGGGTGGTCCTGAAAGAGGTTGCCGCCGGGTGGCGGCGCGGCACAGCGGGCCCGAGCCGGCCTCGTTGCGAGGCCGGTGGTCACGGGTGCGATGCAGCGATGAATCAGTTCGACGCGGTGCGCTTGTCCGGTGCCGTGGCCATGGCAACGGGCTTGGCATCGACCGGCATGCCGGGCATGAAGATCTTCTGCACGCCATCGACCACCACGCGGTCGCCGGCAGCCAGTCCCTTGCGCACGATGCGCAGGCCGTCGGCATTGCGGCCAAGCTCGATATCGCGCCGTTGCGCCTTGCCGTCCTTGTCGACCACGTACACGTACTTGCGGTCCTGGTCGGTCAGCACGGCCTTTTCGTCGACCAGCATGGCCTTGAACTGGCCGCTGCCCAGCAACTGCACGTGCGCATACAGACCCGGCGTGAACTGGCGCTGGGCGTTGTCCAGCACTGCGCGTACGCGGATGGTGCCGGTGCTGCGGGTGACCTGGTTATCCAGGAAATCCACGCGCCCGGTGTGCGGGAAGCCCTGCTCGCCGACCAGGCCGATGCGCACCGGCAACTCGCCACCGCGCGCATCCGGGCGCTCGCCGTTGCGCGCCATCTGCGAATAACGCAGGAAGGTGCCTTCGTCGGCATCGAAGTACACGAACACCTTGTCCAGCGACACCAGCGTGGTCAGCACGCTGGCGCTGTCGCTGGCGGTGACCAGGTTGCCGGCGGTGACCATCGCACGCCCGGCGCGGCCATCGATCGGCGCACGCACGCGGGTCCAGTCCAGGTTGAGCTTGGCGGTATCCAGCGCAGCCTGCGCGGCCAGCAGATCAGCGTCGGCCTGATCGGCGGCAGCGCGACGCTGCTCCCAGGTCTCGGTGGAAATGGCCTGCTGGTCGGACAATTTGCGCGCGCGTGCCGCCTCGCTGCGGGCCAGC
Source organism: Xanthomonas sp. CPBF 426 (assembly GCF_903989465.1). NCBI lineage: Bacteria > Pseudomonadati > Pseudomonadota > Gammaproteobacteria > Lysobacterales > Lysobacteraceae > Xanthomonas > Xanthomonas sp. CPBF 426. The sequence continues at coordinate 1,773,319 of NZ_LR861805.1, read as the reverse complement.
GTGGACTGCGTGCGTGCACGCACCAGCGCGGCGTTGGCGCGGGCGAATTCGGCGCGGTAGCTGCGGTCGTCGATGCTGAAGAGCACATCGCCCTTCTTCACTTCGGCGCCTTCGACGTAGTTGACCTTGTCGATGTAGCCGGACACGCGCGGGCGCAGCTCGACGCTTTCCACCGGCTCGATGCGGCCGCTGAATTCGTCCCACTGGCTGATCTCCTTCAGCAACACCGGGGCGACGCTGACGCTGGGCGGCGGCGGCGCGCCGGTCTCGGCAGCCTTGCTGCCGCAACCGGCCAGCACAACCGCGAGTACGGCGCCCGTCAACACAGTACGCAAGGGAAAACGGAACGGGGTGGCGTTCGGGGTCATGGGGAAATCTCTCGGGTGGGGATGGGAAAATGCAGACCGGCGAGCCGGTCGGCCGATGGAGCGGCGTGCAGGCGACGGCTGACGGTCACGATGGCTTGCCCGGGCTGGCCAGGCCCGGCGATCAGCGAGACCGCCGCGCGGCCGACATCCACGGCGCGGATCCATTCCGGACACGCATCCTTGGCACGGCCCGGCGTACACACCGGCTGCTCGACCGACAGCAGGTGCACGCGGACGCCGAGCGGCTTGGCTTCCTCGTGCAGGACCTGGGCGAGCATGCGGGTGGCGGCAGCGGCAATCGAGGTATCGCCGTGCGCGGCCCAGGCACGCAGCGCGCAGGGGCTACCCAGCAGCAGATAGCGGCCGCCGCCCTCGGCCTCGGCCAGCAGCGGCAGTAGATGCCGCGCGGCCGCCAGGTGCGGCAGCACGTCGCGCTCGATGCGGCGACGCAGCGCAGTGACCGGGCGGTCCAGCAGGCGGCCGGCCTTGAGCGGGCTGCCCACGCTGGCGATCACCGCTGCCAGCGGACGCGGGCGCTGGGCCAGTTCGCCGGCCAGCGCCTGCGCCGAAGCGTCGTCGGCGACCGAGCCCTGCAAGGTCTCCAGCAGCGGTGTGTGGCCATGCTGCGCGCGCAGCGCGTCGAGCTTGGCGGCGTCGCGTCCAATCACCAGCACCGGCATCCGGGCATCGAGCAAGGCGGCGACGATACCGGCGCCGACATTGCCCGCGCCGCCAATGACGGCCGTCTCGGATTGGACCATCCCGGTCATGGGACTTTCACTCCCGACATCGGGACAATTCCGCGCTGCGCCAGACGCGCCGACAGTCCGGTCCGCTGCGCAGGCGCCCCGCCGGCCTGACGCCTGGGCGGCGTCGAAAATGCACGTGAAACACTGGCACGCGGGCTTCTCGCCGCCGGAATCACGGGATCGAAGGCGCCTTCGATGGCGCTACGGGAGGCGGACGACACGCCGAACACATTGCACAACCACATGGCCGTGCTCCTGGATGGAGGGGATGGCGCATAAGTTAGGCCTCAAACCAGCACTTGATTAGTCCGGATTTAGGGGAATAATCGTCCCGTAAGCGGTCTAATCCCTCCTGACCCCGGAAGGCAGTCCCATGACTCACGATCTCAACGACACCCTGATCTTCGTCAAGGTGGTCGAACAAGGCAGCTTCATCGCGGCAGCCAACGCGCTTGGCCTGCCCAAGACCACCGTCAGCCGCAAGGTGCAGGAGCTGGAAACCCGCCTGGGTGCCCGCCTGCTGCACCGGACCACCCGCCGCATCGGCCTGACCGAAGCCGGCTCGGTGTACCACGAACACTGCCAGCGCATCGCGCGCGAACTGGAAGAGGCCGAGAGCGCCGTCGGGCAATTGCAGTCCGGCCCGCGCGGCTGGCTGCGTTTCACCGTGCCCTACTCGCTGGGCATCACCTGGATCGCACCATTGCTGGGCGAGTTCCATGCGCAATACCCGGAAATCCAGCTGGACATGCATCTGGGCAACGAGAAGCTGGACCTGATCGGCGGCGAAGCCGATCTGGCATTGCGCGTCGGCGCCCTGCCCGATTCCAATCTGGTCGCGCGCAAGCTCGGCAGCCTGCGCACGCAGGTGTTCGCCAGCCCGTCCTACATCGAGCGCTATGGCGAGCCGTTGCATCCGGACGAGCTGCAGTTCCATCGCACGCTGGCGCTGCGCAAGAACCGCAACGTGCACAACAACCGCTTTTTCTGGTCGCTCAGCGACGGCAGCGATGTGCGCGATTTCCCGGTCAATCCGTTGATGGTGGCCAACGATCCGGCTGCGCTCAATGGCGCGGTGCTATGCGGCGAAGGCTTGCTGCTGACCGGCGACGTGATGGCCAAGCCATTCGTGCAATCGGGTCTGGTCCGCCGGGTGCTTGCGGGTTGGACCGGGCCGGAGGTGGACTTCAACGCGGTGTTCGCCGGCGGCCGTCTGGTCTCGCCGAAAGTGCGCGCCTTCGTGGACTTCCTGGTGACGCGGATGAACTTCGATGCGGATTACATGATGGCGCAGTGCCCTGCGCGTCTGGCGGCACAGAAGGCCGACAACGATGCGAAGATCGAAGTCGGCGCAGACGCGCAATTGCGTGCAGAAGGCAAGCGCATCCTGGAAAACGTCACGGCGTAGTCCGTGCTCCATTATTCGCCCATAGGCGCAAGTCAAAAGCCTAGTTGATCGAGTGCGCGCTGCCCTTGTCGCTTGCGGGACACGCCGTGAATCCGTCCGTGGAGGCTCGGTGGCGGCATCCATGCCGCCACACGGTCCCGTAACCGGCAAGGACACTGCACCAGAATGGTGGTCGGCGGCCGTAAAACGCCGCTTTCCGCTCGACTTGCATCGGAGGTTGAGCCGGCGCTTCATAATCGAACGACGCGCATCAACGATTGCTCTTAACTGTGCACACCGACTATCCCGACTGGTCCTTGTCCGCCCACCGTCGCGGGACCTTGAGCGGCATGGATGCCGCGCCAGAGCCTACAGGGACGTACTTGCGGCGTGTCCTGCGATGGTGGGCGGGCAAGGGCCCTGCAGAAGACCCGCAGATCGGCAGCTTCGCACCCGACGCACCCACACCATCCAATCACCACAAAGGCGACCAAAACCCGAACTTCTGCGGTGATGGAATGTTCAATCCGGTTGACCTAGGTCGCGATGCTCTCCCCTCGCTTCTCCCTGCACGCCGTAAATCCATCCATGGAAGGATCCATTCCGCCCCATAGATCCCGCAACCGCAATGGAACCGCACCCGCCAAAACAGCACTCAAGAGACTTACGCGTCGCGCTTGATCAAAAAAATTCGCAGCGCAAAAAAAAACAGGCCGCTTTCGCGGCCCGTCTTGTTTACTCATCGCGGCTCGTCAATCGACTCGTCACGATTCAGTGCGGCACACTCAACGCATGCCGGTGTTGTTTCCGGCACCTTCGGAGCGCAGCGGAATCAGGCGGATTTCGACGCGGCGGTTCTGCGCGCGGCCGGCATCGGTGCTGTTGTCGGCAATCGGGTAGCGCTTGCCGGCACCCATGGTTTCCATCCGCTCACGCTGCACGCCCTGTGCGGTCAGGTACTGCGCGACCGCGCCGGCGCGTTCTTCGGACAGACGCTGATTGACCGCGTCGCTGCCCACGCTGTCGGTATGACCGACCACTTCCACCATGGTCTGGTTGTATTCGCGCAGCGTGGAGGCCACGCCATTGAGCGCGCTGTAGAACTGCGGCTTCAATGCAGACTTGCCGAAGTCGAAGGTGATGCCGTCGGGCAGGTTCAGGGTGATGTTGTCGCCCTGGCGCTGCACTTCGATACCGGTGTTGGCGGTGCGCTCACGCAGCGCGCGCTCCTGGCGATCCTGGTACTGGCCAACCGCCGCGCCGCTGAGCGCGCCGATGCCGGCACCCACCATCGCATGCTGACGGCGCTCGGTGGCGCTGTCGCCGGTCAGCAGACCAGCGGCCACGCCGATCGCAGTACCGATCAGCGCGTTGCGGCCGGTGCGATTCTGCTGTTGCGTCTGCTCGCCATATTGGTCGCGCTGCACATACGAGCCGCCGGTGGCGCAGGCGGACAACGCGATGGCGCTGGCCAGGGCAACGGCAAGGCTCTTGGTGGCTGCTGGGGACATGGTGTTCTCCTGTGGCCGGACCATCCGGCACTCAATCGTGTCGGCGAGGATAAACAGGCCAACGCGACTGGCGCATGATGAAACCGACCGCCGGCTGCATCTGGCTAGTGCTGCATTCAGGAAAACGTTTTCTGTTCAAAACTGCGCCTTACATATCTGCATCGTCTTCGTGCGTGTGCCACGCAACCGACGCAGCGCAAGCATGCGACGGCTCAGCCCTGCAAAAGAAACGCGCGGAGCTTGGGTCTCAGGTAAGTACGCAGCACCGTTGGCCTTCGCGCTGGCGCGCGTGCTTATCCGCGCGTTTTCGCATAGGCCGCCAACGCCGCGTCGCGGCCCTCGGCCAGGCCGATGACCGGCGTACGCGGATACTCCGGTGCCAGACGCGCCAACGACAACGGATGCAGCCACGGCGCGAAGCGTTCCTTCACCGCAAGCTTGCCGAGTTCCGGTAGCCAACGCGTGATGTAGGCCGCCTGTGGATCGAACTTCTCCGCCTGCGTGACCGGGTTGAACACGCGGAAATACGGCGCTGCATCGGCGCCGGTACCGGCGACCCATTGCCAGCCCATCGTGTTGTTGGCCAGGTCCGCATCCACCAAGGTGTCCCAGAACCAGCGTGCGCCCTCGATCCAGTGCACGCGCAGATGCTTGCACAACAGGCTCGCCACGATCATGCGCACGCGGTTGTGCATCCAGCCGGTGTGCCAGAGCTGGCGCATGCCGGCATCGACGATCGGAATCCCGGTGCGGCCGCGCTGCCAGGCCTGCAACGCGACCGGGTCCACCTTTGCCCAGTCGAAGCCTTCGAAGCGCGGGTTGAGATTCTGGTTGGTGGTATCGGGAAAATGGTGCAGCAGGTGATACGCAAAATCGCGCCAGCCCAATTGGCGGATATAGCCGTCGATCTCCGCCGCGTTGCGTGCGCTGCGATTGGCTTCCAGCGTGCTGGCGATCCGCCACGGCGCGATCTCGCCGAAGTGCAGATGCGGCGACAGCTGCGAGGTGCCAACCCGATCGGGCCGGTCGCGGTTTTCGCGGTAGCCGGACAGCGCACCGTCGATGAAGATCTCCAGCATCTCGTGCGCGCCGGCCTCGCCGGGCTGCCAGTGGTCCCAGAAGCCCCGGTCCCAGTCCAGCGTCGGCAGCAACCCGAGCGTCTCCACCGCCATAGTCTTCACTTGCACCGGCAACGGCGGCAGGCTGCGCGGTGCCGGCGCGGCAGCAGGCAATTGCAGCTGCGTGAGTGCGTTGCGCCAGAACGGGGTGAACACCTTGTACGGGCCGCCCTGCTGCGTCGCCAACTGCCAGGGTTCGAACAGCAGTGCGGAGTTGCAGCTGTGCACCTCGATCCCGCGCTCACGCAAGCTGCGCTTGATCTGCGCATCGCGCGGCTGTGTGGCCGGCTCGTACTTGCGGTTCCAGTACACCGCCACCGCCTTGGTCTGCGCAATCACCTCATCCAGTGCCTGGGCGCTGTCGCCGGCGCGAATGACCAGGCCGCTGCCCAGCGCGCGCAAGGCCGCATCCAGTGCCGCAAGCGAGCGATGCCGCCAGCTCCGCGAGGCCGCGCCCGGTGTCCACTCGCCTTCTTCGTGCGGCGCATCGATATACAGCGGAATCGGCTGGTGCCCCGCATCCAGCGCAGCCTGCAAGGCCGGGTTGTCTTCCAGGCGCAGATCGCGACGGAACCAGACGATGGCGTATGACATACAAGCTCGGCAGCGACGATGAGGCGCGCAGGATAAGCCAGCCGCTGCAACGATGGCGCGATGCCGCAGCGACGGATTGCCGCCCGGCACCACGCGCGACGCTTACTCGAAACTGCCTACCGAGTCGTGGGCCAGATTGTCGAAACGGGTGTATTCGCCGAAGAACTTGAGCTTGCACGAACCGGTCGGTCCGCCGCGGTGCTTGCCGATGATGATCTCGGCCAGGCCCTTGTCCGGCGAATTTTCCTTGTTGTAATAGTCGTCGCGGTAGATGAACACGATCATGTCCGCGTCCTGCTCGATCGCGCCGGATTCGCGCAGGTCGGCCATCACCGGGCGCTTGTCGGTACGTGTTTCCAGCGAGCGGTTGAGCTGCGACAACGCGATCACCGGCACGTTGAGTTCCTTGGCCAGGCCCTTGAGCGAACGCGAGATTTCCGAGATCTCGGTCGCACGGTTTTCGCTGTTGCCCGGCACCGACATCAGCTGCAGGTAGTCGATGACGATCAGCCCAAGGTCGTGCTCGCGCTTGAGTCGGCGGCACTTGGAACGCAGCACTTCCGGCGACACGCCCGGCGTGTCGTCGATGAAGATCTTGGTTTCCTTCAGCATCTTGATCGCGCCGGTCACACGTGCCCAGTCCTCGTCTTCCAGCGCACCGGTACGCAGCCGCTGCGCATTGATGCGGCCATTGGACGAGATCAGGCGCATGGCCAGCTGCGATGCCGACATTTCCATCGAGAACACCGCCACGCCCTTCTTGGATTTGATCGCGGCGTATTCGGCGATATTCAGCGCAAAGGTGGTCTTGCCCATCGCCGGACGCGCGGCCAGGATGATCAGGTCGGTCGGCTGCAGGCCGGAGGTCATCGCGTCGAAATCGTTGTAGCCGGTCGGCAGGCCGGTGATGTTGCCGCCGTTTTCGAAACGGCTGCGCAATTCTTCGAAGGCGTCCTTCAATGCGCCCGGCATCGCCACGAAGTCGGTGCGCCCTCGCGCGCCGGCCTCGGCGATCTTGAACACCGCCTTTTCCGCCGACGACAGCAACTCCACGCTTTCGCGGCCCTCGGGCTGGAAGCCGTCGTTGACGATGGTGGTACCCACTTCGATCAGTTGCCGCAGCACCGCCTTGTCGCGCACGATCTCCGCGTAGGCGGCGATATTGGCTGCCGAGGGCGTGGTGCTGGCCAGCTCGATCAGGTAGGCGCCATCGCCCACCTGTTCCAGCTTGCCTTGCGATTCGAACCACTCGCCCAGGGTCACCGCATCGAAGGGGCGGTCCTTTTCGTTCAGTTCGCGAATCGCGCGGTAGATCAGGCGATGATCGCGGCGGTAGAAATCGTTGTCGGTCAGCTGGTCGTTGACCCGGTCGAACGCCTCCGGCGCCAGCATCAGCCCGCCGAGCACGGCCTGCTCGGCCTCGACCGAATGCGGCGGCACCCGCAACTGGTCAAGCCGCGGCTCGGGACGATCGTAATCGTCGTCGCGATCGCGATTGCGCTTGGAACGGAAACCAGGACGAGCAGACATGGACAAACAGACCTGACACGAGGGAGACGGAGGCAGGAAGCATAGTCATCGGCGACGCCGACGACCATGCACAACTCTGTGGATAACTGGTGGACAGCCGGTGCATCACCGTTCTACGCGGCAGCTGTCGCAACCGCCGAGACGCCTGCGGTGCCTGGGTTTTCGCCGCACCACCGGCCGCCATTGGCGGCCGCCTCCAGGCGCACCACCGCTGTGGTCAACTCAGCGCTTGAACTGTTCGGTCAGGCCCAGGAAGGCGTCGACAAAGCCCTGCAGGAACTTGCGGCTGTCGGCGTTGGCAATCTGGTTGTCGGCCCCGAACAGCCCGTCCTTGTACTGCAGGAAAACTTCCGGCTGGCCGAGCACATGCATGTCCAGATACGACAACACATTGCGCAGATGCTGCTGCGCGGTGGCGGTGCCGATCGCCCCGACCGAGATGCCGACCACGGCAGCCGGCTTGCCCGCAAAGGCGCTGTCGCCGTAGGGACGCGAGCCGGTATCGATGGCGTTCTTGAGTACGCCGGGAATCGAGCGGTTGTATTCGGGAGTCACGAACAGCACCGCATCCGCCGCCCGGATCTGCTGCTTCAGCCGCGTGCCTTCAGCCGGAAAATCGCCGTCGCGGTCCTGGTTGTACAGCGGGATGTCGCCAATCTCCAGATACTCGAACACCGCCTTGTCGCCGGCCAGATGCTCCAGCGCGTGCGCCAGCTGGCGGTTATAGGACGCTGCACGCAGGCTGCCGACCAGCACGGCGATGGTGATCTTGCTCATGGGAACGCTCCATTGGGGAATCAGCGCCCGACTCTAGTCAGCCTAGCGCTCATACCCGGTGAAGCGCGGCCGCCTCAGCGGCCGATTGCGGCGCGTTGCGTGCGCCAGTGCGCCTGCCAGGCCTGGAACATCAGCACCGTCCACAGATGGGTATGCCATTTGCGCTCGCCGCCATTGAAGTCGCGCCATAGCCCGGCCACGGTGTCGGCAGCGAAAACGCCGTCGCGCTCCAGGGTGGCGTGCGCCAGCAGATCGTCGGCCCAGCCATGCAGATCCCCGCGCAGCCAGGCGCTCACCGGCGCGCCGAAGCCGCGCTTGCCGCGGTAGACCATCGGCTCGGGCAGATACCGGCACAGCACGCGCTTGAGCAGGTACTTGCTGACTCCGTCACGGTACTTCAGCGACAGCGGCAGCGACCAGGCGAACTCGGCCACGCGCCAGTCCAGCAACGGCGCGCGCGCTTCCAGCCCCACCGCCATGGTGGTGCGGTCCACCTTGCACAGCAGGTCATCAGGCAGATAGGCGGCAAAGTCGGCCAGCATCATCGCGTCGGCCGGCGTGCCGGAGCCGTGCAGCGGGTCGGCCAGGCTGTAGAAACTGTCGGGCTCGGTCGCGCCCAGCACCACCGCGGCCGGATCGCGCCAGCGCGAAATGCGGTTGCGATAGATGTCGCCGATGCCGCGTGCGCCGGCCTCGGCCACCAGCGCGGCCAGGCCGCCGGTGCGCGAGGACTCGCCGTTGCGGCGTGCCGCCAGCGCCATCAGCCGCCGCAGCGGCCCCGGCACCAGCCCATGCATGCGCCAGTTGCGCAGCGCACGCTGGTACCGGCCGTAGCCGAAGAACAACTCGTCGCCACCATCGCCGGACAGCGCCACCGTCACCCCGCCACGCGCCAGCCGTGCGACCAGCGCGGTCGGCACCTGCGAGGCATCGGCGAAGGGCTCGTCGAACATGTCCGGCAGGGTCGGCACCACCGCCAGCGCGTCGGTGCCGCTGACATACAGCTCGGTGTGGTCGGTGTGCAGATGCGTGGCCACTTCGCGCGCCAGCGGCGCCTCGTCGTGATGCGAGCCTTCGAAGCCGATGCTGAAGGTGTGCACCGGCTGGGTGCTCTGCGCCTGCATCATCGCGGTGACGATCGACGAATCGGTGCCGCCGGACAGGAACACGCCCACCGGCACGTCGGCCACCATGCGCAGCGCCACCGCATCGCGCAGCACCGCATCGAGCTGTTCCTCGGCCTGCACATCGCTGCCGGTGAACGGCGCCGCCAGTGCGCGCTGCATCGCTTCGCGTGCGTTCCAGAACGGCTGCTGCGCCTGGTCCGGCCGATGCGCCGCCGCGCCGGCCGCCACCATCTGCGCATCCAGCCGCAGCACGCGCCCGGGCATCAACTTGAAGGTCCGCTCGTGGATGCAGGCCGGCGCCGGGATGTAGCCCAGCCGCAGCAGCAGGGTCAGCGCATTGCGATCGACGCCGTTATCGAACTCCGGGTGCTGCCACAGCGCCTTGAGTTCGGAACCGAACACCAGCGTGTCGCCGGCCCAGCCGTAGTACAGCGGCTTCTTGCCGACGCGGTCGCGGGCCAGAGACAGGCAGTTGTCGCGCTCGTCCCACAGCGCCAGCGCGAACATGCCGTTGCAGCGGGTCAGGGTGTCGTCCAGCCCCCACTCCACCACCGCCGCCAACAGCACTTCGGTATCGGAATGACCACGGAAGCGGTGCCCGAGCGCGGACAGGGCCGCGCGCAACTGCGCGAAGTTGTAGATCTCGCCGTTGTAGGCCAGCACATAACGGCCATCGGCCGAGCGCATCGGCTGATGGCCGAGCGGCGACAGATCCAGGATGCTCAGGCGTTGATGCGCAAGCGCCACGCCGGCCTGCGCATCGCACCAGGTGCCGGCATCGTCGGGGCCGCGATGACGCAAGGCGGCCCCCATCGGCCGCACCAGGGCGTCGAGTTGTTCGCCATGCATGCGTGGCGAGGCCAGCAGCAGTCCAGCCAATCCACACATCGTCAGTGCTCCTGCCGGCAGCGCATGCCACTCATGCCGTCACCGCGCCGGGTGCCGGTGCCGGCATTGCGATGAAACCAGGTACTGCCTGCACACGCTGCAGCCAGGCACCGATCGCCGGCCAGCGCTCCAGATCGAAGCCGCCGTCCTCGGCGCAATGGGTGTAGGCAAACAGCGCGATGTCGGCGATGCCGTAGTCGCTGCCGGTGAACCAGCGGTGCTGCTGCAGATGCTGTTCCATCACCGCCAACGCCTGCTCGCCGCGTGCGCGCAGCTGCGGCAATTCGACGCGGCGCGCGGCATCGCGCGGCGTCCACAGGCTGATGAAACGCGCCCCCGCCACATACGGCTCATGGCTGTACTGCTCGAAGAACATCCAGCTCAGGGCCTGCGCACGCTGCCACGCGTCGGTGGGCAGATACGGGGTGCCTTCGGCCAGCCAGAACAGGATTGCGTTGGATTCGACCAGCACGCGGCCGTCGTCGCGCTCCACCATCGGCACCTTGCCATTGGGATTGATGGCCAGGTACGCGGGCGTGCGGGTTTCGCCGGCGACGCTGTCGACCTCGACCCAGTGATAGCGGCTGCCCAGTTGCTCCAGCAGCAGGCGCACCTTGTAGCAGTTGCCGGAACTGGACATGCCATGGACGGTCAACGGGGGACGCACGCTCGACATCAGGCTGGCTCCGCGGCAGCAACGAGGGGCTGGCAGTGTCACAGCCCCGGGAGTCTTTGCAAAGCCCTGCGCCGATTCTGCCGCAAGGCGTGGCCGCGGCTGCGTGCGCCGCGGGCGGCGCGCCTCAGCGCATCGCCACCAGCGCCACCGGCACCCCCAGCACGGCAATCAGCATGCCCAGCACCGACAACGTCAATGCCAGCGCACCAAAGGCACGCGCCCGTGTACCGCCGGTCGCACCGGCGACCGCCTGGACCGCCGCGATCGACCACCACAGCCCGCCCAGCAGCATCAGCAGCACCGCCATGGCCAGCTGCGCCAGCCTGGCTGGATCATGCACGCCGGTGCCGAACAGCACGCTATCGCCGCCGAGCGCGGCCAGCGCCGCCAGCAGGCAGACCAGCCATGGCAATGCGCTGCCCAGCAGCGCCGGCAGCAACGCACCGACCTGTGCGACACCGCCCATCCAGCGCAGCATCCGCTGCAGCAGCACGCAGCCCACCAGCGCGATGGCCAGCATGATCACCACGGCGATGGCGTGCACCCACAGCGGCCGCGGAGACACCCACATCCAGCTCGAGAGCACGACGACCAGGCCGAATACACACCACGCGCTCCAGCGCGCACCGGGCTGCGCGTGCAAGCGCTGCGCAACGGTGTGCGGATCGAACAGCATCCCGCCCAGGCCACCGCCGCGCCACCAGGCCAGGCATGCCAGCACCAACACGACCAGCGCCAGCAGCCCGGCCAGCGGATAGACGAAGACGTGCATCTCCAGCGGCTGTCTGCGCGGGTACGGCTTGAGATCGTGATTGAAGTACAGCAGGTCGCGGGCACGCTCCATGTCGGCGGCCGCACGCTTCACGCCGCTGGCGGGGATGCGGTCGGACAAGCGCTGCCACTCGCCAACGATGACGATGCGCCCCTGGTGCATGGAGACCGTGCGCGAGAACCGGAACCACGGGTTGGCGACCACCTGCGTATCGGCCTCGACCTGCACCGCCGGATCGACCCGCACCCGCACGGTCTGCCGCGCCAGCCGCGGGCCGTCCAGTGCCAGCGGGCTCTTGCGCGCCGTGGCGGGCAAGGTGTCCATCCATTCGCCGAGCTGGAACAGCGGGAAGCCGACTTCGTCGCCCTCGTCGGCCGGCCACTCCAGGCGATAGGCCTCGTGCGTGCGTACGTTCAGTCGATCGGTCGCGTCGATGGTCGGCACGCCGACCTGGGTCAGCGCGCTGTAGTACTGCTGCATGAATTCCAGATAGTGTTCGCCGACCGCCTGCGCGCCGTTGTCGTCGAAACTGGTCGCCACACGTTCGCCGCGCCCCTGCCGGTACGTCGTGTCCACGCTGAAGGTCGCCACGCGCTGCGGCTTGCGCAGCGACACCGCGATCTCCTCGTCCACCTCGATCAGCGGCAGCGTCGGCATCGGCGATGGCACCGCCACCAGGTCGCGCTGGCCGGCCATCACCGGCAGGCCACGCACGAACGGCAACGGCAGCCGTTGCGCAAGCGGGCCCTCTTCGCGATCGCGCGTGGCATCCACCCATACCTCGCCCTGCGGCAGGTGCGCGCGTACCACCACATGATCGAAGGCATACGGACTGGGCAAGCGCAGATCCAGTCCATGGCCCTTGTCGCTGCTGACCAGCACCGGCTCGGCGCGGATGCCGGCCAGCTGCAGCAGCGCAATCAGCAGCGTGGCCTTGTCCTTGCAGTCGCCATAGCGGTTGCGCAGCGTCACCTCCGGCGTATGCGGCGCGTGCGAGTTCTCACCCATGTCCAGGCCGACGTAGCGGATTTCGCCCTGCACGAAGGCCACTGCACGCAGCAGTGCGCCCTGCGGCTCGTCGCTGCGCAGCTGCAGGCTCTGCACCATGCCCTCGGCGGCGCGTGCGTCCTTGAACGCGCGCGGATACAGCTGCGCTGCCCACGCCGCCACCGTTTCCCAGTTGCCGGCCGTGGAGACTTCGATCAGGCCATACGGATCGACATCCTCCGGGGCGTCTTTTTCCTCCTGCACCGCGGGCAGGTCGCGCGCTGCAATGTCCAGCGTCGCCACGTCGCCGGCGCGGCTGACGTTGCGGCTGAAGCCTGGCGCGCTCACCCGCCACTGCAATCCCATCCCGGCGGGATACCGCACGCGCACCCGGCGCTCGCCCAGCGGTACGCCGTAGCGCGCGTCGAACACGTCGTAATAGCCCTTGCCGAACACCGGATTGCTGCCGGTGATGGTCACCCCATAGTCGACCCGGTCGCCCACGCGCAGGTCCGGCAAGGTGATCGACAGCGTCAGCGCGCCATCGATCAGGCCCTCTTCCAGTCCGCTTTCGCGGCGCAACCTGGCATAGTGCGCCTGTGTGCGCATGTCGATGCGCCTGCCGTCGCGCCAGACCTCCAGGCTGTTGAGCGCCAGCTGCTGGTATTGCGGCTGGTAATCGATGGAGATCTGCCCGGCTTCGTCCAGGCTCTTCGCACGCTGCACGGTGTAACTGAGGCGGCGATAGGCCTGCGGCGCGGCGCCGGTCAGGTCGACCTGATCGGACACCAGTGCATAGCGCAGCCCGCTGGTACCGGGCACCTTGTCGGGCACCGCATCGGCGATGACCCAGGCCGGTGGCGGCGCCATGCGCGGCGCCTCGCTGGCCTGTGCCGGTGCGATCGCGCTCGCAACCACCGCCAGCACGCAGAGCATCCAGGACACGCCACGCAGGCGCCGCCTTCCATCCTTGTCGATCAACACCCACTCCTCGTCAAAACGCATTGAGTCCCGTCAACGCACGCCCGACCACCAACTGATGCACGGTCTCGGTGCCCTCGTAGGTGATCACCGATTCCAGGTTCAGCGCATGCCGGATCGCCACATGCTCGGTGGTGATGCCGGCCGCGCCGAGCAGGTCGCGGCACTCGCGCGCCACATCCAGGGCCATGCGGCAATTATTCCATTTTGCCAGCGAGATCTGTTCGGGCCGCAGCTGGCCGGCTTCCTTCAGCCGCCCGAGCTGCAGTGCCAGCAGCTGCGCAGTGGAAATCCGCCGGGCCATGTCGGCCAGCTTGATCTGCGCGCTCTGCGTGGCCGCCAGCGGCCGGCCGAACAGGATGCGCTGCCCGCTGTAGGCCAGCGCCTCGCGCAGGCAGGCCACCGCCGCACCGATCGCACCCCAGGCAATGCCGTAGCGCGCCTGATTGAGGCAGTTCAACGGCGCCTTCAGACCGGCCGCGTTCGGCAACCGCATCTGCTCCGGCACATAGACATCGTCCAGGAACAGGCCCGAGGTCACCGACGCGCGCAGGCTCATCTTGTGCCCGATGTCCTGCGCACGGAAGCCGGCGCTGCCGGTCTCCACCAGAAAGCCGCAGACCCCGTCATCGGTATGCGCCCAGATGATCGCAATGCCGGCGATGCTGCCGTTGGTGATCCACATCTTGGACCCGTTCAAGCGCCAGCCATCGCCCTGCCGTACCGCGCGCGTGGTCATCGCGGCCGGGTCCGAGCCACCCTGGGCTTCGCTCAACCCGAAACAGCCGATCAGACGCCCCGCTGCCATCTCCGGTAGCCAGCGCTGGCGCTGTTCGTCGCTACCGTAGGCATGGATCGGGTACATGCACAGCGAGGACTGCACGCTGACGAAACTGCGCAGGCCGCTGTCGCCGCGCTCCAGTTCCTGGCAGATCAATCCGTACGCCACCGCGCCCAGGCCCGCGCCGCCATCGCGTACCGGCAGGCTGGCGCCCAGCAGGCCGAGCTCCGCCAGTTCCGGCACCCATTCGCGCGGGAAGCGCCCTGCATCGAAGGCGTCGCCGATCGCCGGCAGCACCCGCGTGTCGGTGAAGCGCGCCACCGCATCCTGCACTGCCCGCTCTTCATCGGTCAGCAGCGCGCGTACATCGAACAGATCATCGGGACGTACCGGCATGTCGGATTCCACTGCGGGAGAAGCAACGATTATCAGCCAGTTGCCGGCCGGACATGGCGGCGCCCGTGCAGCGCACGGGATGCACCGTTGGCGCCTGGAAACGAAAAGAGCCGGCAATGCCGGCTCCTTTCTTGCTACTGCAGCGCGATCCCGGGTGGGTGGCTGCCAGCGATTTACTGGCGCGTGCTGCCCGCATCCACACGGACGCCGCGGTCACCGGCCGTCGAGGCGGTCTGGGTCACCAGTTGACCATCAACCACCGGCAGGCGGTCGCTGGCCGGCTTGTCGTTCATGCGTACGGTCTTTTCGAAACCGTCGTAACGGTAGGTCACGTCGTAGGCCACCACGTTGTCGGCATCGCCCAGCGAGATGCGCTCGCCCGGCTTGCTGTCCATGCGCATGGTGCCGGTGGTGCCGTCGGCATTGCGGTAGGTCACGTCGTAGCCCACCACGCGCGAGGACTGCGAATTGGCGTTTTCGGTATGGCACTGGCGCTCGGTGCGGTCCACCACGCGGCCACCGACATGGTTGCGGTCCACGCGATTACCGACCATGCCGCCACCGACCGCACCGGCCACCGTGGCCAGCTTGCGGCCGTTGCCGCCGCCGACCTGGTTGCCGAGCAGGCCGCCGATCACCGCACCGGCGACGGTGCCGCCGACATTGCCATCGCGCTCGGGCAGACGTTCCTGCACCACCACGTCGCGGCAGACTTCACGCGGCGAGGAGCTGGTGGTGGTTTCGCGGATGGCCGCGCTGTTGACGACCTGCGCGTACTGCGGCTCGCGCTCAGTGATCGGTGCCACCTTGACCACGTCGGCGTATTCCAGACCACGCGGTGCCGGCTCGCCGTTGGCGACGAAATCGCCGGATGACGGGCGATTGTTCATAAAGGCAGCAGTGGCCACGCCTCCGACCAGCAACGCACCAGCAGCGACCAGTATAGTTGTCGTATTGCTCTTCATGATCCAGCTCCGTGCGGACACGCCGCGTTGTTGACGGCGTGATTCCAGCACGTGAACCCTGAACAAAAACGCCCTCGCTCATGAACGCCGCAGTTAAGTTCAGCTAGCGGTTACTTCATGCGCTTCTAACAGCCGGAGCATTCGCATGCGCAACCCCATCACCTCGCGCGCCCTGGACTGGGCCAGCAAGCTGCGCTACCCCACCTTGTTCAAGCTGGCTGCGGCGCTGTTTCTGGTCGACCTGGTGCTCCCGGACCCGATCCCGTTCCTGGACGAGCTGCTGTTCGGCCTGACCACGCTGTTACTCGCCAACTGGAAGACCCGCAAGGCACCGCTGCCCGCGCCGGTGCGCCGCGATTGATGCAGCTGGTCGATAGCCACTGCCATCTGGATGCCAGCGAGTTCGACCACGACCGCGCCGCGGTGATCGCGCGCGCGCAGGCGGCCGGTGTCGTGCAGCAGGTGATCCCGGCGGTCACCGCCGCCAGCTGGCCGCAGCTGCGCAGCGTCTGCACCCAGGCCCCCGGCTTGCACCCGGCCTACGGGCTGCACCCGATCTTTCTCGATCAGCACCACCCCGACCATCTGGAACTGCTGGCCGACTGGATCGAGCGAGAGCGCCCGTGCGCCATCGGCGAGTGCGGGCTGGATTTCTATCTGGACGGGCTGGACGCGCAGATGCAGCGCGAGTATTTCGACGGGCAACTGCAGCTGGCCAGGCGCTTCGACCTGCCGCTGATCGTGCATGCGCGGCGCGCCACCGAAGAGGTCATCGCCCGCATCAAGGCCGTGGGCGGCCTGCGCGGTGTGGTGCACAGCTTCGCCGGCAGCCCCGAACAGGCACGGCAATTGTGGAAGCTGGACTTCCTGATCGGCCTGGGCGGCCCGGTGACCTACCCGCGCGCCAACCGCCTGCGCGGCCTGGCCGCGACGATGCCGCTGGAGTGGCTGCTGCTGGAAACCGATGCGCCGGATCAGCCCGACGCCAGCATCCGCGGACAACGCAACGAGCCGGCCTGCCTGCGCACGGTACTGGACTGCATCGCGCAGCTACGCGGCGAGCCGGCCGAGCGCATCGCCGCGCAGACCACCGCCAACGCGCGGCGGTTGTTCGGGTTGCCGGGCTGATACCGGTACGCGCTGCAGGCGAAGTGACGCAGCGCGAATGACGCCATCAGCCTGCAGCGGCCTCGGCCGCCGGCGACGCGGTCGTGGCCCGCTTCGGCTTGAGCAACATCTCCAGGGCCTTGCCCACCGCGACAAACGCAAAGGTGCCGGTGATATGCGTGGCCGCGCCCAGCCCGGCGCCGCAATCCAGCTTGAGCGTGGCGTCGGCATCCAGCTGCGGGCGGATGCCGCAGACGCTGCCATCGGCCTGCGGATATTTGACGTTTTCCAGCGAGTACACCGCCGGCACGCCGAAATAGCGCTGCGGATTCTTGGGGAAGTTGAACTCGCTGCGCAGCTTCTTGCGGATCAGCGCCAGCATCGCGTCGTGCTCGGTGCGCGAGACATCGCGTACGCGCACCAGGGTGGGATCGGTGCGCCCGCCAGCGGCGCCCACCGTCAGCAAGGGCAACTTGCGTCGGCGGCACCAGGCGATGGTTTCCACCTTCACCCGGAAGCTGTCGCAGGCATCGATCACCAGATCGAAGTCATCGCCGAGCAGCTGTTCGATATTGCCGGCGGTGAGAAACGCCTCCACCGCATCGGCCTGGATCTCCGGATTGATCGCCAGGCAGCGTTCGGCCATCGCGCGCGCCTTGTTGCGTCCGTACTGCCCTGCCAACGCCGGCAGTTGCCGGTTGGTGTTGGACACGCACAGGTCGTCGGCATCGATCAGGCGGATGTGCCCGACGCCGGTGCGCGCCAGCGCCTCGACCACCCACGAGCCCACGCCCCCCATCCCGACCACCGCCACGCGGCAGGCGGCCAGCCGCTCCACCGTGCCGACTCCGTACAGCCGGTCGATACCGGCAAAGCGTTCACGCCATTGTGCTTTCATCGGCCTATTTTACGCGCGCCGCTCAGCGCGCGCCCATCGACATACTGATGTCCGCGTCCACCGGAGTTCCGTCCATGCCCGCCCCACCCACCGAACAATCGCGCGCCTCCCGCTATGCGTTCCTGCTGGTGCTGGGCATCCTGATCGGGCTGGTCGGCACGGTGATGGTGGCGCGCGTGCTGCAGGCCACACGCAATCCGGTGCCGGACAGCCTGATGCAGGTGATGGCTTACCAGCTGCGCGCCTTGCAATCCGACGCCAATGCCAGCTGCGATGCCACACGCCAGCGAGCGCGGCTGCAATCGCTGCGTCTGCTTGCCGACGAACTGGAACCGGCGTTTCCGGACATCGGCGAAGACCGGCGCTTCGGAGCGCATGCCAGCGCCCTGCGCACCGTCCTGGACCAGGCACGGCGCACGCCCCCAGCCGATTGCGCCGCGCTTGCCGCAGTCAGGACACAGATCAATGACGCCTGCGAGGCTTGTCATCGCGACTTCCGCTGACCCGGCATCGCGCCACTGCATTGATGCGCGCGGCAGCGTTGGTGAACAGGACGCTCGGGTTTCGTTAAGCCTGGAGTGATGCAGTTGGCAGACCGTTCACCCGGACCAACACAGGATGACGTCGCCGCGGCCCTGACCGCTTTTTTCGAACCACCCCGGAGAGACCTCATGAAGACCCGACTGCTCGTCATTGGCCTGGCTGCAACCGCGACGCTGGTTGGCTGCGCCACCTCCCAGCCCCAGTACGGCAGCTATCGCGGCGACCGCGGCTACGACCAGGGCTACTCGCAGCCGCAGGCACGCTGTGTGGATTGCGGCATCGTGACCCGCATCGATGAAGTCGGCCCGACCCGCAGCGCTCCCACCGGCACCGGCGCGGTGCTCGGCGGCATCGTCGGCGCGGTGGCCGGGCGCCAGATCTCCAAGGAGACCGGTGGCAGCAAGGGCAACAAGAACGTCTCGGCGGTGGCCGGTGCCGCCGCCGGCGCGGTGGCGGGCAATGCGATCCAGAACAACGTCACCAGCGAGAGCTTCGATGTGCAGGTGCGCATGGACGATGGCCGCGTCATCGTGGTGAACCAGCGCGATCTGGCCGGCGTGCGCGAAAACGCCTATGTGCGTGTAGTCAACGGCAAGGTCGTGCTGCGCTGATCGACGCACGCAGCCGGAGCGCCAGCACAACGACGGCGCGCATCGTCAGGTGGGCGCGGTTGGCCGCCGGAACCGGCATGGACCACGCGTGCATTGATTGCTCCGCACCTGCCTGACAACTGCTCGCTACATTCGATTCGCCAGCGTCGGCGAGACGACAGAAAGGCCCGGCAACGGGCCTTTCTGCTGTCTGCACGATGGCCTGCCGTGTCGCGCCTCGCTCAGACCACCTGCACCGCGTCGGCCTGCAGGCCCTTCTGTCCCTGCACGACGGTGAAGCTGACCTTCTGGCCTTCCTTGAGGCTTTTGAAGCCCTGGATCTGGATCGCACGGAAATGGACGAAGACGTCCTCGCCGTTTTCGCGACTGATGAAGCCAAAGCCCTTGGCATCGTTGAACCACTTCACGACACCATTCTCGCGTTCGATATTGGACATCTCGACTGACTCCCTACGACACTGTGATGGACTGACGGTGGTGGCTGTGATTGCAAGGAGGAAGCGAGGTACAAGGATGTAGCGGATCGAACGATCTACCGCATCAGGCCACGATTCACGGTGACCGTTGCAAACAGCAGCGCTGGCAACTTAACCCGCACAAAACGAATTTTCAAGCAGGTCTTGCACAATTTTGTCAAGCCTGAAACGGGACATTTTTGAACCTCATGGATACGACCGTCGTCTACTACTTCCTGGCTGGCGTGCTGGTACTGATCGGCCTTGCCGGGGTCGTCCTGCCAGCACTCCCGGGCCTGCCACTGGTGTTCGCAGGACTGCTGGTGGCCGCCTGGGCCGATGGCTTCGCCCATGTCGGCTGGGTGGCGCTGGTGATCCTGGGCCTGATGACGGCGTTGTCGTTTGCGATCGACTTCCTCGCCACCGTGTACGGCGCCCAGCGGGTGGGTGCCAGCAAGGCGGCATTGTGGGGATCGGTGATCGGCTCGGTCGTCGGCATCTTCTTCATGCCGATCGGCCTGTTCGTCGGCCCGTTCGCCGGCGCGTGGCTCGGCGAATACTGGCAGACCCGCAAGTCCGACCAGGCCACCAAGGTCGGCATCGGCACATGGCTGGGCATCGTGTTCGGCACCGCGACCAAGCTGGCGCTGGGCCTGTGCATGCTGGGCGTGTTCGCCATCGCCTGGTTCTTCTAGCGGCTCGCGACGGCCCGACAACGAGCACTTGTTTGCGTGCAGGCTCGTCCTGACGAGGACGGCGCAAGCGTTCGTCGGCTGCCGACGTCCTTCAATTGCAGCACCGCCAGGATGTTATGCCACCGTGTACACATCGCGTATGCAGGCGCGACCGTTAAGCTTCGAATCTGACGCGCCTGCCTGGCGCCTTCTTCGGCCAGACTGCCCATGTCCAAACACCGCACCCGTCCCCTGATGCTGATCGCCCTGGTGGCCGCGCCGCTGGCGCACGCCCAGGAAATCGCCCCCACTCCGGCTTCGCCGCAGGCCTGCACCTCCGTCACCTCGGATGCGGCGCGGCTGGCCTGTTACGACCAGGCGCTGGGCTACACGCCGCAATTGACCGCCGAGGCCGACGCCGCCGCGCAGATCGCCAAGCAGAAGGAGTCCAAGCCGCAGGATGAGCGCGCCATCAGCCGCGTTGGCGATTTCTTCCGCGCCGATGGCCAGGACCAGCCCAAGGCCGAGGCAGTTGCCAATGCCGGCCGCGGCTCGTTGCTGGATCGCCGCTGGGAGCTGGCCAAGGATTCCAAGCTGGGCACCTTCCAGCTGCGCGGTTACAAGCCGGTCTACCTGTTGCCGGCGTTCTGGACCAGCGATTCCAACCGCACCCCGCAGTCGCCGAATCCGGCCAACTCGGTGTCCACCCCGCAGCAACTGGACAGCACCGAACTGAAGTTCCAGCTCAGCTTCAAGACCAAGGTGGTCGAGGATCTGTTCGGCGACAACGGCGACATCTGGATGGGCTACACCCAGAGCTCGCGCTGGCAGGCCTACAACAGCGATGCCTCGCGCCCGTTCCGCGAAACCAATTACGAGCCGGAAGCGATGCTGGTGTTCCGCAACAACTACAGCCTGTTCGGCTGGAAGGGCCGCATGAGCGGCATCAGCATCAACCACATGTCCAATGGCCGCGAAGATCCGCTGTCGCGCTCCTGGAACCGGGTCATCCTCAACATCGGCCTGGATCGCGAGAACTGGGCGCTGACGTTGCGCCCGTGGTTCCGCATCAAGGAAGACCGTGCCGATGACAACAATCCCGATATCGAGGATTACATGGGCCGTGGCGATGCCACGCTGGTCTACAACAAGGACGGGCACGAAGTGGCGTTGATCGCGCGGCATTCGCTGCGCGGCGGCGACCGCTCGCACGGCTCGGTGCAGCTGGATTACGGCTTCCCAATCACCAACCTGCTGCGCGGTCACGTGCAGGTGTTCGACGGCTACGGCGAAAGCCTGATCGACTACAACCACAAGGCCACCTACATCGGCCTGGGCGTGTCGTTGCTGGAGTGGTTCTAAACAGGTCGCGTTGCTGCAGTGAGCAACGTCCAGCCTCATTGAAAAGCCGGCATGCGCGCATGCCGGCTTTTTACTTATGCGATTGCGGGTAGACAAACAGCGCAGCAGACCGTGCTGCGCCGTGCTCATGAAACGGCTTTGCTGGATGACGCGGTGTTGGCGGCGATCAGACGTCGAAGAAATCGACCTTGCCATCTTTCAAGGTGTAGTACGCACCGACCACGCGGACATTGCCTGCACGCAACGGTTCGAGCAGCGCCGGTTCAGACGCGCCCCGCAGGCGGTCCACGGTGCGCTTGACGTTGGCCTTGACCGAGGCCGCCAGCAGGTCGTCGCCGCCCTTGCTCTTGGCGGTCAGCACGGCCGGGACGATGGGCTCGATCATCGCGCCGATCGCACCGGGGAAGAAGGCGTTCTGCTCCACCACCGACACCGCCGCAGCAACCGCGCCACAGCTTTCGTGGCCCATCACCACCACCAGCGGCACGCCGAGCTGGCTGACCGCGTATTCGATCGATCCCAACGCGGTGGTGTCGACGGTATTGCCGGCATTGCGGACGATGAACATCTCGCCCAGGCCACGCCCGAACAGCAACTCCGGCGGCACCCGCGAATCCGAGCACGACACCAGGATCACGAACGGGGTCTGCCCCAGCGCCAGTTCCAGACGGCGCTTGCTGTCGGAAATGACCTTTTTGGGGCGGTTTTCCACGAACGCGGCATTGCCGTCACGCAGGATCTGCAAGGCCTGCTCGGCATTGAAATCGGTCTTCTTCGACGGCGCCGCGCCCGCGGCAAACGGCAGTGACGCGGCGGCGGCGGCAATCGGCGCACAACAGGCGCATTGCAGCAGTTTTCGACGGGATGCGGAATGCGACATGGACGAGCCCCTGCTCTCTGGTTGTCTCGCGATCGTACACCGGGGCAGGCGCGGCACCATGGCCCGGCGCGGGCTTATGTCGACACGATTTCGCAACCCGCGCCCCCGGGTTCAGGTCCAGTCCGTCAGACCCTCGCGGCGATAGGTTTCCTGAAATGCCGGCCGGGCTTTCATTCGCTGCGCATGCGCCTGCAGGGCCGGCCAGGTGTCGCTGGGCCGGGGCATGTTGCGCGACCAACGCATCAGCATGGTCAGCATGAAATCGGCCGCGGACAGGGTCTGGCCCAGCAGATACGGACCATTGGCCTGCAAGTGCGCGTCGACCTGGGCCCAGGCCGCTTCGAGCCTGGCGCGTGCCTGGGCCTGCACGGCATCGGCATGCGCGGCGCCGGCCGGCTCGTCCGGATAGAACCAGGCCCGGTAGGCCGGCTGCAAGGTGTTGGCGCAGAAGAACATCCACCGGTAGTACGCCGCCCGTGCCGGCGTCCCCGGCGGCGGTGCCAAGCCAGCCTGCGGATGCAGGTCGGCCAGGTGCAGCACGATGGCCGCCGCTTCGGTCAGCACCTGCCCATCCATCACCAGCGTCGGCACCACGCCGGCCGGGTTGAGTGCGAGATACGCGGGGGATTTCTGCTCGGCGCGCTCGAAATCCAGCGGATGCAGCACGTGCGGCACATCGAGTTCGATCAGCAGCCAATGCACGACCAGTGCGGCAGTGCTCGGGGCGTGGTACAGCGTCGTGGTCATGCAGACTCCCTCGTTAGTTGGTGCAGAACTAGTTGGTACAGGAACGCAAGCAGGCGAGCTTGTGCGGTTCACAGCGATTGACATCGCTCTGCTGGGTGCAATCGAACACCTGGGCCATGCAATTGGCCCGCTGCGCCGGATTCTGGGTGGCGTCGCAGCTCTTTCCGCGTGGTGCCACCGCCATGCGGCAGCTGCTTTCGCTGGGCCGGTCGGCGGCGCACTGCGCGGCGCGGCGGTTGCACTGCGCGATGCAACGCTCCATCGCCGAGGGGCCGTCGAAGCGCGTTGCGGTGTCGCTGGGCTTGAGCGGCTTTTTCTCGGCAAACGGTACTGGCGCGGCGGGTTGCGGCGCATAGTTGCCGGACGGGAACAGCACGGTGGGCGGGGTCCTTTGTTGCGCTGCCAGCGGCAGGCTGGCGCACACCAGGACGGCAAGGCAGATGAGACGGAGCATTCCTGTTCTCCTGAGGGTGCCGGCATGTAGGCCCCGAGCATAGCCCGTTCCTGCTGGGCCGTCCGCCACCGACGTGAGACACGCATGCAGGCGTTTTTTCCAGGACACAGGCACCGCGTGCGAACAGCAGGCACGCGCAGCGCCCAAACCGAAAACGGCGACGCAGTGCACGTGCGTCGCCGTTCCAGGTTTACTTACTCCACCACCACCGGAATCTTGCCGATGCGCGATTGCCACTGGCGCGGGCCGGTCTTGTGCACCGACTCGCCGGTGGCATCCACCGCCACCGTCACCGGCATGTCCTTGACCTCGAATTCGTAGATCGCCTCCATGCCCAGATCTTCGAAGGCCAGCACGCGTGCGGCCTTGATCGCCTTGGAGACCAGATAAGCCGAGCCGCCGACCGCCATCAGGTAGACGGCCTTGTTGTCGCGGATCGCATCGATGGCGGCATCGCCGCGCTCGGACTTGCCGACCATGCCCAGCAGGCCGGTCTGCTCGAGCATCTGGCGGGTGAACTTGTCCATGCGCGTGGCGGTGGTCGGGCCGGCCGGGCCGACCACTTCGTCGCGCACCGGATCGACCGGGCCGACGTAGTAGATGAAGCGGTTGGTGAAGTCGACCGGCAAGGTCTCGCCGCGGTTGAGCATGTCGATCATGCGCTTGTGCGCGGCATCGCGGCCGGTCAGCAGCTTGCCGTTGAGCAGCACCACTTCGCCCGGCTTGAAGCTGGCCACGTCCTCGCGGGTGATGGTGTCCAGGTTGACCCGGCGCGCATTGGTCGGGTTGTAGGTGAGCTTGGGCCAGTCCTCCAGCGACGGCGGATCCAGCATCACCGGGCCGCTGCCGTCCAGGGTGAAGTGCGCGTGCCGGGTGGCCGCGCAGTTGGGGATCAACGCCACCGGCAGGTTGGCGGCGTGGGTCGGGTAATCCTTGACCTTGATGTCCAGCACCGTGGTCAGGCCGCCCAGGCCCTGCGCGCCGATGCCGAGCGCGTTGACCTTTTCGTACAGTTCAAGCCGCAGTTCCTCGGCACGGTTGGAGGCGCCGCGCGCCTGCAGGTCGACGATGTCGATCGGCTCCATCAGCGCTTCCTTGGCCAGCAGCATGGCCTTTTCCGCAGTGCCGCCGATGCCGATGCCGAGCATGCCCGGCGGGCACCAGCCCGCGCCCATGGTCGGCACGGTCTTGAGCACCCAGTCGACGATGGAGTCGGACGGGTTGAGCATGGCGAACTTGCTCTTGGCCTCCGAGCCGCCGCCCTTGGCCGCGACGATCACCTCGACATGGTGGCCGGGCACGATCTTGGTGTTGACCACCGCCGGGGTGTTGTCGCGGGTGTTGGTGCGCTTGCCGGCCGGGTCGGCCAGCACGCTGGCGCGCAGCTTGTTGTCGGGGTGGTTGTAGGCGCGGCGCACGCCTTCGTTGACCATGTCCTCCACGCCCATCGTGGCGTCGTCCCAGCGCACGTTCATGCCGATCTCGAGGAACACCGTGACGATGCCGGTGTCCTGGCAGATCGGGCGATGGCCTTCGGCGCACATGCGCGAGTTGATCAGGATCTGCGCGATGGCATCCTTGGCCGCCGGCGACTCTTCGCGCTCGTAGGCAGCGGACAGGTTCCTGATGTAGTCGACCGGGTGGTAGTAGCTGATGTACTGCAACGCGTCGGCGACGGACTGGATGAGGTCTTCCTGCTTGATCGAGGTCACGGCTGGCTCTACGGCTGGCGGGGGCAATCCGGCCATTTTAGTCGAAACTCCCGGCGTGTCCGGGCGTTGCGTCAATCGAGGCGATTGATCGGGCCATCGATCGCGCAGGGGCGGCCCGCGGCACGCGCGCCGCCAGACACCGATCGCGTTGCCGTGCAAGCCTGCAGCCAGCGCCGCAGCAGCGATTGCGCGCCACTGCCGCAATGCGCACTGCTGCGCTCCAACACCCCGCGCCCACGCAAAGCGCTGCACACTGATGCGATGTCAGCTTCCCGTTCCGGCGCCACCGCGCCCACCGTTCCCCGTCCCGGCCCCACCCTGCGCGAGCGCCTGGATGCGCTGCGCAACCTGCCCCCGTTCCTGCGCCAGATCTGGCAGACCAGCCGCTGGCTGAGCGCCAGCAGCATCGGCCTGCGCGTGCTGCGCGCGTTGATGCCGGTGGCCTCGTTGTATATCGGCAAACTGATCATCGACGAGGCGATCCACCTGGTCGGCCAACCACCGGCCTTCGACTCGCTGGCCCAGGCGCTGGGCAGCGGGCGCCTGAACCGGCTGCTGGAATTGCTGGCGCTCGAACTGGCCCTGGCGATCGGGTCGGACCTGCTCGGCCGGCTGGTCGGCTATGCCGATGCATTGCTGTCGGAACTGTTCAACAACGCCGCCAGCGTGCGCTTGATGGAACACGCCGCACAGCTGGATCTGGAGGATTTCGAAGACCCCGACCGGCAGGACAAGCTGGATCGCGCGCGGCGCCAGACCATGAACCGCATGAACCTGATGAGCCAGCTGTTCGGCCAGGTGCAGGACGCCATCACCGTGGTCAGCCTGGCGGTGGGCCTGGTGGTGTATGCGCCGTGGTTGATCCTGCTGCTGGCGATCGCCCTGATCCCGGCCTTCATCGGCGAGGCGCATTTCAACGCATTGGGCTATTCGCTCAACTTCCAGTGGACGCCGGAGCGGCGCCAGCTCGACTACCTGCGCCAGGTCGGCGCCAGCGTCGAGACCGCCAAGGAAGTCAAGATCCTCAACCTGCACCGGTTCCTGATCACGCGCTATCGCCGGCTGGCCGACAAGTTCTTCCAGGCCAACCGCGCACTGGCGCGCAAGCGTGCGTTGTGGGGCGCGTTGCTGGCTGCACTGGGCACGCTGGGCTACTACATGGCCTATGGCTACATCGCCTGGCGCACGGTGCGCGGCGATTTCAGCATCGGTGACCTGACCTTCCTGGCCGGCAGTTTCCTGCGCCTGCGCCAGTTGCTGGAAGGCCTGCTGATCGGGTTTTCGCAAGTCGCCGGCCAGGCCTTGTATCTGGACGATCTGTATTCGTTCTTCAACATCGTGCCGGAGATCCGCTCGCGCCCGAATGCGCTGCCGGTGCCGCGCCCGATCCGCCAGGGCTTCGTGTTCGAGGACGTGGGCTTCCGCTACCCGGATGCCGAGCAGTGGACGGTGCGGCATCTGGATTTCGAACTACGCGCCGGCGAAGTGCTGGCGCTGGTCGGCGAAAACGGCGCCGGCAAGACCACCCTGGTCAAGCTGCTGGCGCGGCTGTACGACCCGGACGAAGGCCGCATCCTGCTCGATGGCCAGGACCTGCGCGATTACGACCTTGACGATGTGCGCGCCAACCTGGGCGTGATCTTCCAGGACTTCGTGCGCTATCACCTGAGCGTGGGCGAGAACATCGGCGTCGGCCAGGTCGATGCGATGGACGATGCGCCGCGCATCCGCGCCGCTGCGCAGCGTGCGATGGCCGGCGAGCTGATCGACAGCCTGCCCGATGGCTACGACCAGTTGGTCGGGCGCCGTTTCAAGAACAGCGTGGACCTGTCCGGCGGGCAATGGCAGAAGATCGCCATCGCGCGCGCCTACATGCGCGATGCGCAGCTGATGATCCTGGACGAACCCACCGCCGCACTGGATGCGCGCAGCGAGTTCGAGGTGTTCCAGCGCTTCAAGGAGCTGTCGGACAACCGCACCGCGGTGCTGATCTCGCACCGCTTCTCCAGCGTGCGCATGGCCGACCGCATCCTGGTGCTGGCCGCCGGCCGCATCGAGGCCAACGGCACCCATGCCGAGCTGATGGCGCAGGGCGGGCGCTATGCGGAGCTGTTCGAGTTGCAGGCGGCGGGGTATCGGTGAGGCTGGGAATGGGGAGTCGGGAATGGGGAATCGTTAGAGGCGGCTTCGCGGCTGCTGACAGGCACTCAACCTCCCGATCCTGAAGGGGCCCAGATCTTTCGGCGCTGCACTCCATTCCCGATTCCCGATTCTCCATTCCCAGCCAAATGAGAGTTCATCTCATTTGGCCGGCTTGAGGTAGAATTGGCCGGTACTCTTCCCACGACACTTACCGGTATGTCTTCCGCTTTCGGCGCCGAAACGGTGCTTGAGGTCCGCCATTGGACCGATGCCTACTTCAGCTTCACCACCACCCGCGATGCCGGTTTCCGCTTCGAGAACGGGCAGTTCGTGATGATCGGCCTGGAGACCGAGACCCGCCCGCTGCTGCGGGCGTACTCGATCGCCAGTGCCAATTGGGAAGAACATCTGGAGTTCTTCAGCATAAAGGTGCCGGATGGCCCGCTGACCTCGCGGCTGCAGCACATCCAGCCCGGTGACAAGGTGCTGGTCGGCAAGAAGCCCACCGGCACGCTGCTGATCAGCGACCTGCACCCGGGCCGCAATCTGTACCTGCTGGGCACCGGCACCGGCCTGGCGCCGTGGTTGTCGGTAATCAAGGATCCGGAAACCTACGAGCGTTTCGACAAGGTGATCCTGACCCAGGGCGTGCGCTTCGTGCAGGATCTGGCCTACCGCGACTACTTCGAGCGCGAGCTGCCGCAGCACGAATTCCTCGGCGACCTGCTGCGCGAGAAGTTGCTGTATTACCCGGCGGTGACGCGCGAGGCGTTCGCCAATCAGGGCCGCCTGACCGAACTGATGGCCGATGGCCGCATGCAGCACACGCTGGGCTTGCCGCCGCTGGATCCGGCCAACGACCGCTTCATGATCTGCGGCAGCCCGCAGATGCTGGCCGACCTGCGCACCCTGCTGGACGCGCGTGGCTTCCAGACCTCGCCACGCATCGGCACGCCGGGCCATTACGTGTTCGAGCGCGCCTTCGTCGAGAAATGATGCGACCGGCGTGAAACGCCAGCGCAATGCGGCGTCTCACATCACGCCTCGGCGAAATCCGCTGTCGTAGGAGCGCACCTGGGCGCGACGAGGCATTCCCGGTAACGCTTCGTCGCGCCCGGGTGCGCTCCTACGGTTCCAGCGCCATGCCCTGCACGATCACGCGCCCAGCGCGCGTTCGATGTCCGCCGCCAGGGCGTCCGGCTTGGTGGTCGGCGCGTAACGCTCCAGCACCGTGCCATCGCGGCCGATCAGGAACTTGGTGAAGTTCCACTTGATCGCTTCCGATCCCAGCACGCCACGCTGTTCGTGCTTGAGCCACCGCCACAGCGGATGCGCGCCGCTGCCGTTGACCTCGACCTTCTCGGCCAGCGGAAAATCCACGGCATAATCGAGCGAGCAGAACTGGCGGATCTGCGCGGCATCGCCCGGCTCCTGGTGACCGAACTGGTCGCAGGGAAACCCGATCACCACCAGCCCACGCTCGCGATAGCGCTGCCACAGCGCCTGCAGTCCGGCGTATTGCGGCGTAAAGCCGCATTTCGACGCGACATTGACCACCAACACCACCTTGCCGGCGTAATCGCGCATCGACTGTGTACGACCGTCCAGGTCGGTGAATTCAAACGTGGAGATGTCGCTCATGGCCGCCCCGCTGTGTGCAAGCAGGGCAGCGTAACGCAACGGCCCGCAGCGCGGCATCGCGATCGCAAGCGTGTCAGCCGGGGAAAAAGGCGGTTTTCGACGGATCCATTGCCGCAGCCACCTGGCCCTACCCGATGATCCCGACCGTGGCCGGCCGTTGGCACGGCGCGTTAGCGGCCAGCATCGGCCAGGCGGGCAGATCGGCAGCTCGCCGGGCAGCCGGCATGCAGCCAGATGAAAAACGTGCCGCAGCGCGTATCGGCAGCGCCCGTCCGGCGGCGGCGCACGCACGGCGTCAGCGGTCCTGGGCCCGCAAGGCGCGCACCGCTCGCGCCCGCCTGATGGCAAGGCGAGGACCTTGCAGCCATGCCTTTTGTCACACGCCTGTCCGGCCCGGCTGGGGTAGCCTCGGCGGTTCGCACTTTGGAGCAACCCTCTTGACCACCCGTCTCGCCTTTGCCCTGGCCGCTTCCCTGGGACTTGCCATGCCGTCCTACAGCATCGCCGCACCCGCCACCACGCAGGCCGCCACCCACGCCAATCCGTTCTTCGCAGACAGCACGCTGCCGCTGCACTACCCGCAGTTCGACAAGATCACCGACAGCGACTTCGCACCGGCCTTCGACGCCGGCATGGCCGAGCAGTTGAAGGAAGTGGACAAGATCGCCAACCAGAAAGCCAAGCCGAGCTTCGACAACACCCTCATCGCGCTGGAAAAAAGCGGCGCCACGCTCGATCGCGCCACCACGGTGTTCTTCAACCTGGTCGGTGCCGACACCAACGACGCGCGCAAGAAACTGCAGGCCGACTACTCGGCGAAGTTCGCCGCGCACCGTGACGCGATCTCACTCAACGGCAAGCTGTTCGCGCGCATCCAGACGCTGTACGACCAACGCAGCCAGCTGGGCCTGGACGCGCAAGGCGTGCGCCTGGTCGAGAAGTACTACAGCGACTTCGTCCGCGACGGCGCCAAGCTCTCCGATGCCGACAAGACCACGCTCAAGGCGATGAATGCCGAGCTGGCCAACCTGGGCACCACCTTCAGCCAGAACGTGCTGGCCGAAGTCAATGCCGCTGCCGTCGTCGTCGATGACGTCAAGCAGCTCGACGGCCTGTCCGAGGAACAGATCGCCGCCGCCGCCGAAGCCGCCAAGGCGCGCAAGCTCGACGGCAAGTACGTGATCGCGCTGCTCAACACCACCGGCCAGCCGCCGCTGACACAGTTGAAGAATCGCGAACTGCGCAAGAAGATCTACGACGCCTCGGTCTCGCGTGGCAGCCACGGCGGCCAGTACGACAACACCGCGCTGGTGTCGCGCATCATGAAGCTGCGCGCCGACAAGGCCAAGCTGCTCGGCTTCCCGACCTACGCGGCCTATTCGCTGGAAAACCAGACCGCCAAGACGCCCGAAGCGGTCAACGCGATGCTGGGCAAGCTGGCACCGGCGGCGGTGGCCAACGCCAAGCGCGAGGCGGCCGACCTGCAGGCGATGATCGACAAGGAACAGAAGGCCGCACGCAAGCCGAGCTTCAAGCTCGAGGCCTGGGACTGGGCCTACTACAGCGAGAAGGTGCGCCAGGCCAAGTACAACTTCGACGAATCCCAGCTCAAGCCGTACTTCGAGCTGAAGAACGTGCTGGAAAACGGCGTGTTCTACGCGGCCAACCAGGAATATGGCCTGACCTTCAAGCAGCGCACCGACCTGCCGACCTACCGCGACGACATCACCGTCTATGACGTGTTCGACGCCGACGGCAAGCAGCTGGCGATCTTCATCGCCGACATGTACGCACGCGAATCCAAGCGCGGCGGCGCCTGGATGAACTCCTACGTATCGCAGTCGGCGCTGACCGGTTTCAAGCCGGTGGTCGCCAACCACCTCAACATCCCCAAGCCGCCGGCCGGCCAGCCGACGCTGCTGACCTGGGATGAAGTGACCACCATGTTCCATGAGTTCGGCCATGCGCTGCACGGCATGTTCTCGGACGTCAAGTACCCGTATTTCTCCGGCACCAGCGTGCCGCGCGACTTCGTCGAGTTCCCCTCACAGGTCAACGAGATGTGGGCCGACGAGCCGTCGATCCTGAAGAACTACGCCAAGCATTACCAGAACGGCACGCCGATGCCGCAGGCCCTGCTGGACAAGGTGATTGCCGCGTCCAAGTTCAACCAGGGCTTTGCCACCACCGAGTACCTGGGTGCGGCCATGCTCGATCAGAACTGGCACCAGATCAGCGCCAGCCAGGTGCCGGACGCCGCCGGCGTGATGGCCTTCGAGGCCAAGGCCCTGCAGCAGGACGGCATCGCCTACGCGCCGGTGCCGCCACGCTACAAGACCCCGTATTTCAGCCACATCATGGGCGGTTACGCGGCCGGCTACTACGCCTACATCTGGTCGGAAGTGCTCGACGCCAACACCCAGCAGTGGTTCAAGCAGCACGGCGGGTTGAGCCGCGCCAACGGCGACCGCTTTCGTCAGACCCTGCTCTCGCGCGGCGGCAGCGTCGATGCGATGGAGCTGTTCCAGAACTTTGCCGGCCATGCACCGCAGATCGAGCCGCTGCTCGAGAAGCGCGGCCTGAGCGCGCAAGGTGGCGATGGCGCCACACCGGAAGCGCCGCAGTCCAAGCCGTAATCGCACTGCAGTGAAATGAAGACGCCGCCCGGAGCGATCCGGGCGGCGTTTTTGCTGGTCGCCATCAGAAGACCTGCTGCAGTCAGCGCAAACGCCGCGCTCAGAGCTCGACCGAATCCACGCCGTCGAGCAGTTTCCTCAACAGCTTTTCAAGCCGCACCTGCTCGGCATCGCTGATGCCGGACGTCTCTGCATTGAGCAGCGTGCAGGCATCGGGCAGAAGACTGTTGATCAACGCCAACCCCGCAGGCTGCAAGGTCAGCATGATCTTGCGTCGATCGTCCGGACTGCTGCCCCGCGCGATCAATCCCTTCTCGCACAACTGATCGGTGAGGCGGGTGATGTTGGCCGGCTTCTCGCTGGCGGCCTCGGCCACCTCGGTGGGCGTGATCGCCTGCTCCGGGGTGCCATAGAGCATCATCAGAATCTCGTACTCCGGCGGGCTGATGCCATAGGGCTTCAACCGCACACACCCTTGCGTGTGCAGCCGCTTGTAGAGATGCTTGATCAGCCTCACCAGGACGGCCGGTTCCCGCGGAAACGCCGGATAGCGCACACAGGTGTGGTCCACGCGACGTGCGGTTGGATCGAAACTACTCATATCACCCGTTTGATTACATTACTGAATGGCCAAGCCATTCAATCACATCGTCTGCCGGGTGACACCTCAGCGTGCGAAGAGATGTACATATTCCGGCGCGACCCACGCCAACAACGTCGAGGCAGCGACCTCGGCCGTCTGCGTGCCATCCGAGTACGGCCCCACCTGGTACGGCGGAAACACGAACCGAAGCGCGGTGATCTGCCCGGCAGCATTGAGCACCGGCACGAACTGGGCAAAGTTGTCGACCTGCGCCGCAGTGCCTTCGGCAATCATGCGATCGGCCGAGGCCACCTGCGCGGCCTGCTCTTCGACCGGCACACGCTCGGCTTCCACGCGTTGGGCGGCGGCGTTGTGCAATTGCACGGCCACCTCGCGCCCGATCGCTTCCCAGCCTGCCGGGTCCGGAATCAGGGCCTGCGCGGTCAATTGCCTGCGCTCCTTGACCAGCCAGACGAAACGCGCCACCAACGGTTCGCCATGCGCACCACCGGTGTAGCGGCTGCCGTCGGCGGACACGACGATCAGGTCCGGGGTCTGCAACACGGTCTCGAACGCCAGCGACAATTCGTAGGGCGCAGCCGGCTTGTCGTTGCCGAGCCCGGACACCGCCTGCATGAGTTCGGCACGCGCTGCCTGCGCATAGCTGCGGATCAGCGCGCTCAGTTCGGGAAATGCGTCCAGCCCGCGCGGATAACTGATACCCACCATATAGGCGGGCGCGTGCTCGATCACGTCTTCCAGCGGTCCGCTTTGCACAAGCACCGGCTCTACCGGCGGTGCCGTCGCAACGCTCGCCTCGGCGGCCGGCTCTGCCGATTCGGCCGTCGTCGGCGCGCGCTGGCTACAGCCTGCCAGCACCGCCAGCATCAGCAGGCCCCGGACTGCGTTCACTCCTGACAACCGCCCCATTCCCGCCTGCTCCCTTCGATACATCATCTGCAAAGACACGCCGCCGCCGATCAGGCCAGCAGATCCTGAAACTGTTGGTGCCGCCGGATATACGCCTCGGCGTAGCTGCAGGCAGGCACGACCGTGTAGCCCTGCTGCAGTGCATGGGCCAATGCCGCCTCGACCAGCACTGCGGCAATGCCGCGCCCGGCGATCGCATCCGGCACCTGCGTGTGGGTGATGGTCATGCGCTCGCCTTCCAGACGGTACGCCAGCTCGGCATGTTGTCCATCGGTGTCTACGCTGAAGCGCTGCTGCGCCGAATCGTGGTCTGCCTGCACTTTCGCTGCCCCCATGGTGGTCTGCACGAGGCAGTGACGATGACGATCAGTGTGACCAGCGCGGCGCCGCGCCTGCGTGAAAATGAATCGATGCCGTGACTGCCCGCGCAGCCTGCCGAGCAGGCACTTAAGTTCGCTCGCGCCGCGCCGATAGCTCAGCCGAAGGCGCCCGTTGCCACTGGGGGCGGTACGACCTGCCAAGGCCTTCGCCTTACCTACGAGGAGTCACCGCATGCACAACGATTCGGCAGGACACAGCGCAGACAGCGATAGCTCGCTGCTGGAAGGCTTGTTCCAGTTCGCCATCAAGGGCGACACCCACAACCCCGACTTCGCGCAGCTCAACGACACGGTGTACCAGCGCCTGCAGCAGGCCTACGGCGCGGTGCCCACCAGCAGCGTCGGTAACGGGCAGAAGCGCGACGCGGCCTGAGCCGGCATCGCATCACTCGCCAGGACCCATCGCGCGTTGGCGCTGGTCCTGGCCCGGTCGCCCAAGGCGACCCGCTATTGCCACCATTTCGACCTAGCGCGCATGCCCGCCTGCGGCCAGCGGTGCGTGTGCCCGCTGCTATCAGCCGAAGCGCGGGTTGGACAGCTGCTCCAGGAATACCTGCA
The DNA here is from genome assembly GCF_903989465.1 of Xanthomonas sp. CPBF 426. Taxonomy (NCBI): domain Bacteria; kingdom Pseudomonadati; phylum Pseudomonadota; class Gammaproteobacteria; order Lysobacterales; family Lysobacteraceae; genus Xanthomonas; species Xanthomonas sp. CPBF 426. The sequence goes on along the minus strand of NZ_LR861805.1, from coordinate 1,739,399 downwards.
GCACGCGCGGCTCCATGATCAGCATGAACATCACGCCGAACGCGGCACCGGCCAGGTGCGCGCTGTGGTTGATGCGGTCGCCGCCGCGGCGGTCCATCCACAGGCTGTAGCCGACATAGAACACCGCGTAGATGATCGCCGGCGCCGGAATGAACAGCACCAGGATGATGGTCCACGGCTGCAGCAGGATGAAGGCGAACAACACCGCCGACACCGCGCCGGAGGCGCCCAGGCTGAGATAGTTCGGGTTGTTCTGGTTCTTCAGATAGCTGGGCAGGATCGAGACCACCAGCGCCGCCAGATAGAACAGCGGATAGGTCAGCACGCTGCCGGTCAGCTGGGTCATCACGTTTTCGATCACCCGGCCGAAGAAGAACAGCGTGATCATGTTGAAGACCAGGTGGCCCAGGTCGGCATGGATGAAGCCGTAGGTGACCAGGCGGTCGTACTGCTTGTGCTTGTCCAGCGCCGGCGGCCACAGCACCAGCCGGTCGGCCAGCTTGCGGTTGTTGAACGCCATCCACGAGACGATGCCGGTGATGGCGATCAGGATCAGGGTAATCATGCGGACCTCAGGCAGAACGGTAATTGTCGACCATGCGATACCGGCGCGCGTACAGGCCGAAGGCCAGTGCCGCCAGAAACGCGAAGGCCGCGAAGAAGAACATCAGAAATGCCGCCTCACTGAGTCCAGTATCGGCGATGTGGGAGGTCACCGTTGCATTGCGTACCGCCACGTTCGACAGCAGCACCCATAGATTGCCCACCGTGGTGGTCAGGTACCAGAAGCTCATCACCACGCCCTTCATCGACGGCGGTGCCTGGCTGTAGGCGAACTCGATCCCGGTGGCCGACACCAGCACCTCGCCGAAGGTCAGCAGCGCATAGGGCAGGATCTGCCAGGCGATATGCATCGGCTCGCCGCCGTCCATGCTGATCTGGATGGCACCGACCGCGATCCAGGCCAGGCCGCCGAAGGCGATGCCGCAAGTCATGCGACGCAGCGCAGTCGGCTCCCAGCCGCCACGCCGCAGCAGCGGATACAGCACCAGATTGTTGAACGGGATCAGCAGCATCACCAGCAGCGGATTGAGCGCCTGCATCTGCGAGGCGGTGAACCAGGCCGGCATCGTCATCTCGCGCCCCTGCAGCACCCAGGTGGAGGCCTTCTGGTCGAACAGCGAGAAGAACGGCGTCACCAGCGCGAAGATCACCAGCACCCGCAGCAGCGCGCGCCCCCCTTCGACCGCGGTATCGGGATGAATGCCACGCGCACGCTCCAGCTGCCACCAGGTGCCGCCACCGATGCCGGCCAGCAACAGCACCAGCGCCATGCACAGGCAGATGACGATGCCCAACTGGTCGACCAGCGCGACGCAGGCCAGCGCCAGCAGCACCGAGACGATTGCCAGCATCAGGCCCGGACGGCCCTGCCCCGGCGCCTGGGCCAGCAATGCAGTGCGCACCACCGTACCGAAGCCGTGCGGATCCTTCGGCGGCAACGGCACCCGCACATAGCGCCTGCGGCCCAGCCAGAACACCAGCGTGGCCACGAACATCAGGATGCCGGGAATGCCGAACGCCCACGCCGGGCCGAGATGCTTCAGCGCCAGCGGGATCAACAAGGAGGCAAACAACGAGCCGAAGTTGATGATCCAGTAGAAGCCGTCGAACACCACCTCGGCCAGGTGCTTGTTGGACTGGTCGAACTGGTCGCCCATGAACGAGGCCACCAGCGGCTTGATGCCGCCCGCACCCAGCGCGATCAAGCCCAGCCCGAGGAAGAATCCGCTGCGGCTGCCTTCGAACAGCGCCAGGCAGGCATGGCCGGCGCAATACACCAGGCTGAACCACAGGATGGTGTTGTATTTGCCGAAGAAGCGATCGGCCAGCCAACCGCCGAGCAGCGGGAAGAAAAACACCCCGATCATGAAGCTGTGCAGGATGTGCTTGGCCTCGGCCTCACGGCCGGGCCCGCTGACTTCCTGCAACAGCAGCGAGGTGATCAGGAACTGCACCAGGATGTTGCGCATCCCGTAGAAGCTGAAACGCTCGCAGGCTTCGTTGCCGATGATGAAGGGAATCTGGCGCGGCAGCCGCGCACCGGCAGTGGGGCCCGGCAAGGTGGAAGTGGTCAAGGGCAGTCCGGTCGAGCGAAAAAACACGCGCTATCGTACCGGCGGCTGCCGGTTGGCCGCCATCGCGACCATGGGATAAGGCCACGGGCGCGCCGCTGCATGCGTCGAGCACCGCGCCTGGCAGGCGTTGATTGCAGACCCGGCGGGCAGGTTGCTGCCGTTGCGGCACACCTGGCCAGTGACTCGGCCCAGGCGTGCCGTCCCCGCCGTCGATGCACCGCAACCACGCCGATCACACGCAAGTCATGACGCAGTGCAGATTGGCCTGCTGCGCCGGCTCGGCTACATTGCAAACGTTTTCCTGGAACACTGGACCGCTGGATGCCCCGCTTCACCCGCCTGGCCCTGAGCCTGCTGCTGCTGACCACCTGCCCCGCCGCACTGGCCGCCGAACCGTTGACCACCCAGGCCGAGCGCAGCGGGTTCGCGCAAACCGGACGCTACGACGAAGTCATCGCACTCTGCGATGCCTTTGCACAGCGCTACCCGCAGGCGGTGCGCTGCATCGAATTCGGCACCACCCCGGAAGGCCGGCCGATGAAGGCGCTGGTCGTCTCCACCAGCGGGGCACTGGATGCCGGCAGCGCTGCGCAACGCACGTTGCCGGTGGTGCTGGTGCAAGGCGGCATCCATGCCGGCGAGATCGACGGCAAGGACGCGGGGTTTCTGGCCCTGCGCGAATTGCTGGACGGCAAGATCGGCAAAGGCGTGCTCGACAAACTGGTCTGGGTGTTCGTGCCGGTGTTCAACGTCGACGGGCACGAGCGCTTCGGCGCCTGGAACCGGCCCAATCAGCGCGGCCCCGCACAGATGGGCTGGCGCACCACCGCGCAGAACCTCAACCTCAATCGCGACTACCTCAAGGCAGACGCACCGGAAATGCAGGCGATGCTGCGGCTGGTGCAGCAATGGGATCCGCTGATGTATGTGGACCTGCACGTCACCGATGGCGCCAAGTTCGAACACGACGTGTCTGTGCAGGTGGAGCCCGTGCACGCCGGCGATGCCACGCTGCAACGCGACGGCACGCGCTGGCGCGATGCGGTGATTGCCGACCTGGCCAAGCAGGGCTCGCTGCCGCTGCCGTATTACCCCTCGTTCGTGCACGAGGACGACCCGGCTTCGGGCTTTGCCGACGACGTGTCGCCGCCGCGTTTTTCGCATGGCTATTTCCTGCTGCGCAACCGCTTCGGCATGCTGGTGGAAACGCATTCGTGGAAGACCTACCCGGTACGTGTGCGCGTCACCCGCAACGCGATCGTGTCGGTGCTGCAGCAGGCCGCGCGCAACGGTGCCAGATGGCGCGCCGATGCACTGGCGGCCGATCAGCGTGCAACCAAATTGGCTGGCGAGATGGAGCCGTTGAGCTTCGCTGCCGGCCCCGCCGCACGCACCGTGGCGTTCCGTGGCTACGCCTACACGCGCACGCCCTCGCCGATTTCCGGCGCGTTGATGACGCGCTACGACGAGACCAGGCCACAGGTGTGGAAGGTGCCGTTACGCGACCAGATCAAGCCCGACGTGGTGGTCGATGCACCACGCGGCGGCTACCTGGTGCCTGCTGCGCAAGCGGCCCTGGTGGCGGAGAAACTGCGCCTGCACGGCATCGCCTTCGACACCATCGCCACCGCCGGCACCCATCCGGTGCAGAGCTTCCGTGCCGACACCGCCACGTTTGCCGCGCGCTCCAACGAAGGCCACCAGAACCTGGCAATCACCGGGCAGTGGCGCGATGACACCCGCACCGTGCCGGCCGGCTCCTTGTTCGTGCCGATCGCCCAGCCCAGGTCGCGCCTGGTGATGGCAATGCTGGAACCGCAGGCGCCGGATTCGCTGCTGCAATGGGGCCAGTTCAACACCGCATTCGAGCGCAAGGAATACATGGAGGATTACGTGGCCGAAGAGGTCGCGCGCGACATGCTCGAACGCGACCCGGCAGTGAAGGCGCAATTCGAACAGCGCCTGGCCAGCGACGCGGCCTTCGCGGCCGACCCGAAGGCACGCCTGGAATTCTTCGCTCGCCTGCATGCCTCCTGGGACGAGCGCTACCGCCTGTATCCGGTGTTACGCACCGCGCAGACGCAGTTCTGACGCGGCACCGATTCCGGCCAACACCTCGGCGCGCACGCGCGCCCTTCGAACACGGGCAGTGCGCTGCCCTCCCCTGATTGCAACCGCACCACAAGGACCACTCGTGCCACATTCCGATATGAAACCGTTTACAAATTCCCGACCACGCCGTCTCGCGCTCGCGATCGCCGTTGGCGCCAGCGTCGCGTTTGCCGCCCCGCTCGGCGCACAGACCGCCGCTGCAGCGCAGCCGTGGATGGACACCGCCCTGACCGCGGACCAGCGTGCCGACCGCCTGCTCGCGCAGATGAGCGACGACGAAAAATTCCAGATGCTGCGCAGCTACTTCGGCCTGGGCACCGACAAGATTCCCAAGCCCGAAGGCGCACTGGGCTCGGCCGGCTATGTCCCCGGCATCCCGCGCCTGGGCGTCCCGGCGCAGCAACTGGCCGATGCGGGCGTGGGCGTGACCAATCCCGGCGGCATCCGCAAGGGCGACTTCGCCACCGCGATGCCGTCCGGCCCGTCCACGGCATCGAGCTGGAATCCGCAGCTGGCGTATGCCGGCGGCAAGACCATGGGCCGCGAATCCTGGCAGCAGGGCTTCAATGTGCTGCTGGCCGGCAGCGTCAACCTGCAGCGCGACCCGCGCAACGGGCGCAATTTCGAATATGCCGGCGAAGACCCGCTGCTGGCCGGCACCATGGTGGGCGAGTCGATCCGCGGCGTGCAGAGCGAGCACGTGCTGTCGACGATGAAGCACTACGCGCTCAACGACATGGAGACGCGCCGCAATTTCCATAGCGCGGAGATCGGCGAGCAGGCGATGCACGAATCGGATCTGCTGGCGTTCGAGATTGCGCTGAAGATCGGCGACCCCGCCTCGGTGATGTGCTCCTACAACAAGATCAACGGCATCTACGGCTGCGAGCACGATTACCTGCTCAACCAGGTGCTCAAGCAGGAATGGAAATACCCCGGCTATGTGATGTCCGACTGGGGTGGCGTGCACAGCGGCTCCAAGGCGGCCCTGGCCGGACTGGATCAGCAATCGGCCGGCGAAGTGTTCGATGCGGCGGTGTTCTTCGACGCGCCGTTGCGCATGGCGGTGTCGGCCGGCGTGGTGCCGCGCGCGCGCTTCGACGACATGGTCAAGCGCGTGCTGCGCAGCCTGTTCGCGCATGGCGCGTTCGATCATCCGACCCAGCGCCAGCCGATCGATGGCAAGGCCGGGCTGCTGTCGGCGCAGCATGTCGCCGAAGAAGGCAGCGTGCTGCTGCGTAACGAGCAGGCCACCTTGCCGCTGTCCACGGACGTGCGCCGCATCGCGGTGATCGGTGGCTACGCCGACAAGGGCGTGATGTCCGGCGGCGGTTCCTCGCGGGTGGACTACACCATCAACGGCGGCAACGCCGTGCCCGGCATCACCCCGACCACCTGGCCGGGCCCGGTGATCATCCATCCGTCCTCGCCGCTGCAGGCACTGCGCGCCGCGTTGCCGAACGTGCAGATCGATTATGTCGACGGCAAGGACCGCGCTGCCGCGGCACGCGCGGCCAAGGCCGCCGATGTGGCGATCGTGTTCGCCACCCAATGGTCGGCCGAATCGGTGGACCTGCCGGACATGCAATTGCCCGACAACCAGGACGCCCTGATCGAGGCGGTGGCCAAGGCCAACCCCAGGACCACCGTGGTGCTGGAAACCAACGGTCCGGTGCGCATGCCCTGGGCCGAGCGCGTGCCGGCGGTGCTGCAGGCGTGGTATCCGGGCATCGGCGGCGGCGAAGCCATCGCCAACCTGCTGACCGGCAAGGTCAATCCCTCCGGCCATCTGCCGGTGACCTGGCCGGTGGACGAATCGCAGCTGCCGCGCCCGTCGATTCCGGGCCTGGGCTTCAAGCCGGCCAAGCCGGGCGAAGACACGATCGACTACGCCATCGAAGGCGCCAACGTCGGCTACAAATGGTTCGCCGCGCGCAAGCTGACCCCGCGCTACCCGTTTGGCCATGGCCTGTCGTACACCCAGTTCCGCATGGGCGGGCTGCGCGTGGACGCCAACGGCAGCCAGCTCACGGCAAACTTCGAGGTGGAAAACATCGGCCCGCGCGAAGGCGCCGCCGTGCCGCAGCTCTACGTCACCCTGCCCGACGGCCACGCCACCCCGCTGCGCCTGATCGGCTGGCAGAAGCTCACGCTCAAGCCGGGCGAAAAGCGCAACGTGCAGGTGATCGCCGAACCCAAGACGCTGGCCGACTTCGATGCCAAGGCACGCCACTGGACGATTGCCGCCGGCACCTATCGCGTGCAGCTGGCGCGTTCGGCAGGCGAACCGGTGCAGAGTGCGGAGGTCACCTTGCAGGGTGCGCAGCTGCCGTAATTGCGTGCCGCGGCGGGCATGCAGTGCGCGTGTCCGTCGCGCCGTCTTCTCCCGTGGCCGGCAGGCACCCGCCACCACGAAGAATTTGTGCCAGATACGTTGACAGCGTCGCGCGTAACTTGCACAATTCTCCTCCTGAGTCGCCCAGGTGGCGGAATTGGTAGACGCACTAGCTTCAGGTGCTAGCGGGGGCAACTTCGTGGAGGTTCGAGTCCTCTCCTGGGCACCACGACTCACGGTAGATCGTAAAAAACCCCGCTCAGGCGGGGTTTTTTGCGTCTGGGCCATGCGATGGGACGATGGGCTGTCGGTGGTGGCGCGCATGCCGATCGGCTGCGCTGCAAGCGTGCGCCGCGCGTGACTTTCGACACGCGACCACGTGTTGCGGCTGTGGCGACCATGTTCGACGCCTCCACGACGGCAGCACGCCCCATGCGCATCCTCCTCTGGCTTGCCCTGCTGCCGGCCGTTGCCAGTCTGCATGCACAGGCACAGCAGACCGACAAACAGGATGCCCCGCGCCATCGCGCGCAGGTGTCTTCGCAGCAATGCGGTCTCGGCACACCATTCAACGTGCTCGCCGACAGCGGCGGCATCTGGCTTTACCGCGACAGCGATTGGCCACGCGAAATTTTCTTCCACGGCGGCGAACTGAGCATCGACCACAAGCTGCAGCAGACCGGCACGGCCGATGCACGACGCCTCTGGGAGATGGAACAGCGCACCCGCGCACTGATGCCGCAGGTTGCCGGCATTGCACATCAGGTGATCGACCTCAGTTACGACGCACTCGGCGGTGTCATCGAGGTCATGACAGGCAGTGCGCTCAACGCCCGCAAGATCGAACGGCTGCGCAAACGCGCACGCGCGTATGTGGACGGCACCCTGGGCAAGGGGCGTTGGGAGCAGAAGGCCTTCGACGGCAACTTCGCAAATTACGTCGAACACGAAGCCGAGCAGTTCAAGGGCAGCATCGCGCGCCACATGCTCTGGCAGATCGTCACCGGGCGTTCGGACGGAATCGACAAACGCGCCCAACAGATGGAGGGCCAACTGGATGCAAGGCTGGACGCCCAGGCGTTCACCATCGAGGCCAACGCCAACGCGCTGTGCACCCAGGTGCAAGCACTGCGTCAGTTACAGGACGCGCTTGAGTTCCGCTACCAGGGCAAGCGGCTGCAACTGCTCGCGCCCCTGCAGGACGACACGCCGCGCCATGACGCCGAGCATGCCGAACAGAAGTCTGACAACGGCGACGCACCACCAAACCGCGCAGTCAAGCTGCAACCAGTAACAAACAGCTGAGGCCTCACGCCCTCGGTCGGATCATTGTTTCCCTGGCGGGGCGGGCATGCCCTTGATGCGCTGCCGGATGGCGCTCGAACGGGCGAGATCTCCGCTTGCCTCATACGCCTCGGCAAGGCTGTCCAGCGCATTGCGGGACGCCGGAAACAGCAACACGTTGAGCGCGAACACACGAATCGCCGCATCTGCGTCGATCAAGGCTGCAGCGCCCTCACCGCTCCAAACGGTTTGCTGGTTGCTTTGCAAAGCGCTACGCAACCGACCATCCCGACTGGCTCTTGCCCGCCCACCGTCGCGGGACCTTACGCGGCATGGATGCCGCGTAAGCGCCTACACGGACGTACTTGCGGCGTGTCCCGCGAGGGTGGACGGGCAAGGGCCCCGCAGCCAAGTCGCAGATCATTCGCTCTGCACTGGACCGACGTGAGGTCGTTGTCTTAGCCGATGTCAGAACGGCCAAGCGCCTTGTTAGCCGGCGCCTAATGCCCGCCAGCCGCCGCTGCGCCGCCCGCACCTGCACCGAACGGCGGCTTGGCCAGCCACAGGAAGAAGATGATCGCCAGGAACGTCCAGCCGAGCAGGTAGAAGATGTCGTTGAAGCCCATCTGCGAGGCCTGGTGGTTGATCATGTTGTTCAGCGATGCCGCGCCGCGTTGCAGGTCGCCCTGCCCCATCGCCGTGACCTGCTCCTGCATGCCCGGGGTGTACACCGAGATGTGTTCGGTGATGTGCGCGTGGTGCACCTGGGTGCGGCGTGCCCACAGATAGGTGGTCAACGATGCGGCGAAGCTGCCGCCGAGGGTGCGCAGGAAGGTGGCCAGGCCTGACCCTGCCGCGATCTCGCGACCGTCCAGGTCCGAGAGCAGAATCTGCAGCACCGGCATGAAGAACAGGGCCACGCCCACGCCCATCACCAACTGGACGGTGGCCACATGGCCGAAGTCCACCTGCAGGTTGAAGTTGGAGCGCAGGAAGCTGGTGAACGACAGGAAGATGAAGGCAACGGTGGCGAGCATGCGCAGGTCGAACCGCAGCGCGTACTTGCCCACGAACGGCGTCATCAACACCGGCAGGATGCCGATCGGCGCAGTGGCAAGGCCGGCCCAGATCGCGGTGTAGCCCATGTCGCGTTGCAGCCATTGCGGGATCAGCAGGCTCACGCTGAAGAACGCCGCATACGCCACCACCATCGCCAGTGTGCCGGCGCGGAAGTTGCGGTGCCGGAACAGCTTGAGATCGACGATGGGATCCTTGTCGGTAAGCTCCCAGATCACGAACACCACCAGCGCTACCGCGGCAACGCAGGCCAGCACCACGATCTTGTCGGAGGAGAACCAGTCCTCGTCATTGCCCAGGTCCAGCACCAGCTGCAGCGCACCGACGCCGACCACCAGCAGGATCAGGCCGATGTAGTCCATGCGCGGCTTTTCCAGCTGTTCGGGACGATGCCGCAGCTGCGAGCCGACGATGCTGCTGGCGATGATGCCCAGCGGCACGTTGATCAGGAAGATCCATTCCCAGCTGTAGTTGTCGGTGATCCAGCCGCCCAGGATCGGCCCGGCGATCGGTGCCACCACGGTGATCATCGCCAGCAGGGCGAGCGCCTGCCCGCGTTTTTCGCGTGGGTAGATCGACACCAGCAGGCTCTGGGTGATCGGGTACATCGGTCCGGCAACAAAGCCCTGCAGCGCACGCGACACCACCAGCATGCCCATGCTCTGGGCCAGGCCGCACAGCAACGAGGCAATGGTGAAGGCCAGCGTCGACCACACGAACAGCTTGGTCTCACCGAAGCGGCGGCTCAGCCAGCCGGTCAGCGGCAGGGCGATCGCGGTGCTGACCGCGAACGAGGTGATGACCCAGGTGGCCTGCTGCGAGCTGGCGCCGAGATTGCCGGCGATGGTCGGCAACGAGACGTTGGCGATGGTGGTGTCCAGCACCTGCATGAACGAGGCCATCGCCAGGCCCACGGTGCACAGCGCCACGCTCGCCGGGCGAAAGCCGGCGGCGGGCGCGGGTGCCGAGGGACCGCCTGGCGCGGTGGGAGCTTGCGAGGACATGCTGGCTCAGCCCGCCTTGGACGCAGCCTGCGCAGGCAGGTTGTCCTGGATGATGCGTTGGATATCCGCGTCGGCGGCCTGCAACTGCTGCGCATACACGTCGGTGGAGAACACCGCGCCATTGGCGAACTTGGTCGGCAGCACGCTGCCCTGCTGGTCGTGCAGGTTGACGTCGACCTTCATCGACAAGCCGATGCGCAGCGGATTGCCGGCCAGTTGCTTGGCATCCACCGCGATGCGCACCGGCACGCGCTGCACGATCTTGATCCAGTTGCCGCTGGCGTTTTGCGCCGGCAACAACGAGAACGCGCTGCCAGTGCCCAGGCCCAGGCTCTCGATGCGGCCGGTGTAGTTCACACCGCCGCCGTACAGATCCGAATGCAGTTCCACTTCCTGGCCCAGGCGCATGTGCTTGAGCTGGGTTTCCTTGAAGTTGGCTTCCACCCACACCTGCTCCAGCGGCACCACCGCCATCAGCACGCTGCCGGGCTGCACGCGCTGGCCCAGCTGCGCCGAACGGCGCGCCACGTAGCCGGACACCGGCGCGATGACACCGGTGCGGGCATGGTTGAGATAGGCCTGGCGCAGCTGTGCGGCGGCGGTCTGCACGTCGGGCTGGTTTGCCACCGCGCTATCGTCCACCAGCGCGCGGTTGCGTTCGAAGCTCTCGCGCGAACCGCTCACCGCCGCTTCGGCAGCGGCCAGCTCTTCGCGGGCATGCGCCAGTTCTTCGCTGGAGATCGCGCCGCTGGCGGCCAGATCCTTGCGGCGCGCGAAGTCGGCACGTGCGCTGCGCAGGGACACCTCGCGCGAAGACAGGTCGGCCTGCGCGCCTTCCACGCTGCGGTACAGACCACGTACCTGGCGCACGGTCTTGGCCAGATTGGCCTCGGCCTGCTGCAACGCGACCGCGGTGTCGGCCGGGTCCAGCTGCACCAGCAACTGGCCGCGCTCCACGCGCATGCCGTCTTCGGCGCCGATGCTGACCACGGTGCCGCCAACCATCGGGGTGATCTGCACCTGGTTGCCTTGCACGTAGGCGTCGTCGGTGTCTTCGTGCCAGCGGCCGACCAGGAAGTACCACACCACAAGACCGATGATCGCCAGGATCACCACAATGGCCACGATGCGCAGCGCCGCGCGGCGCTTGCTGGGCGCGGCCGGCGCAGGTTGGGAAGAAGTTGGAGTCGTCTGGCTCATCGTCGCTGTCTCAGGAATTCGGTTGTGCGGAAGTGGTCTCGGCGTGTGCGGTATCGCGCGCAGGTTCCGGCGTGAATCCGCCGCCCAGGGCACGCTGCAACCTCACCGAGGCCAACAGTTGTTGCGATTGCAGGCTGGCCATGCGCTCGCGCGCGGTGAGCAATTGCTCCTGCACGCTGAGCACTTCCAGATAGCTGCCGATGCCGGCGTGGTAGCGCTGTTGGGCAAGCGCGAAGGCGGCCGACACAGTCTGCACGGCGTCGTCCTGCGCGCGTGTGCGCTGCTCCAGCGAACGCACTGCGTTGACCTGGTCGGCCACCTCGCGCAGGGCGTCGATCACCTTCTGGTTGTAATCGGCCACCGCCAGGTCGTACTGCGCATCGCTGCCGGCCAGATTGGCGCGCAGCTTGCCGCCATCGAAGATCGGCAGGCTCAGCGCCGGCGCAACCACGCCAAGTACCGAGGCGCTTTCCAGCAACTGGCCGACGTCGCGATTCACCACCCCGCCCAGTGCAGTGATGTTGAAGCTGGGGTAGAAGCGGGTCTTGGCCGCGGCGATGTCCTGATTGGCCGCCTCCACGCGCCAGCGCGCGGCGACCACATCGGGACGGCGGCCCAGCAGGTCGGCCGGCAGGTTGCTGGGCAGCTGCGCGGCGATGGCCGCGCCCAGCGTCGGGCGCGCGATCTCCAGCCCGCGATCCGGGCCCTGCCCGACCAGGGCGGCCAGCGCGTTGCGCGCCTGGTCGATCTGCTGCTGCGCCGACTGCAGCTGCTGCTGCGCCGACGGCACGCGGGCCTGCGCCTGGCGCACCTGCAGATCGCTGTCGATGCCGGCGCTGCGGCGTTGCCGGGTGAGGTCCAGGGTCTTCTGCGCGCGGGTCAATTCATCGTTGGCCACGTCATGCAGGCGCCATGCATAGTCGAGCTGCGCATAGGCCTCGGCAATCGCCGCCGACAGGTTCAGGCGTGCCGCCTGTGCATCCACGTCGGCCGCATGCGCCTGGTCCACCGCCGCTTCCCAGGTGGCGCGCTTGCCGCCCCACAGGTCCACGCCGTAGCGGAAGTCCAGCACCACCTGCGCGCTGCCGGCATAGCTGCCGCCGCGCTCCTCGCCCACCATCGATTCGGGCAACTGCAGGCCGGTGTAGCCGCCGGAGACCGACAGGCTGGGGCCGCGATCGGCCTGGGCGGTACCGATGCGTGCCTGCGCCTGGCGCAGGCGTGCGTCGGCCGCGGCCAGGCTGGGGCTGTGCTGCAGGCCTTCGGCAATCAGCGCATTCAATTGCGCATCGCCCAAGGCGCGCCACCAGTCGCTGGTCGGCCAGGCGGCCGGGCTCAGGTTGGCCTGGGCGAGGGTGCGCTCGGCATGCAGCGCGCCCGGCTCCAGCACGGTGCCCTGCGGGGCAAGCCCGCGGCTGCTGGCGCAGGCGGCCAGCGCCAGCGTCAGCGCAGTGAGGACGAGCGGCCGCGCAAGCTGCGTGGACCGCAGGCGCAGCATCTGAATCGGGGAACTAGCAGCGTTCATGAGTTGAGTGCATCGCGGACACGGATGAGGAGAGAGGTGAGTTGCTCGCGCTCGGGCGGGGCCAGATCGCGCAGGCCATGCTCGATGGCGCGTTCGCCGCGCAGCTTCAGGCGCTCCCACAGCGCCACGCCCTGTTCGGTCATGACGATCTGCAGCGCACGCCGGTCCTGCGCATGCGGCTCGCGTCGCACCGCACCGAGCGCTTCGAGCTTGTCGAGCAGGCGGGTGACCGCGCTCGGGGTCTGGTCCAGCGCCAGCGCCAGTTCGTTGGCCGTGCAGGGCGAGCGCACCGCCAGGATCTTCAGGCCGACGTAGTGGCTGAAGCCGAAGTCCGGCAGCTCGCCCTTCATTTCGGCATCGAGCTGACGCATCAGCGCGTCACGCACCTGGCGCAACAGCAGCCCGAACGACGGCGAGGTGGTGGAGAGGTCATTCATGGCGGGCTATTTTCTTCCGAAAAATATATTTGTCAACGCAAATATCCCGGAAGGGATTAAACCGCCAGCAAGGATCGTCACCTTACGCGGCTGAACGCCTGGCCTGGTAATACAATTGCGCCAATGACTGTCGAAAACCCGCCAACCACGGTCGATGCGCTGCCGCCCGGTGTGCGGGACAGCTTCGAATGGGCCGACGGACCGGAGGTGATCGCGTTCCTGGCCAATCTGCGCGCGGTATGGGCGCCGGAGGCCGTCCGGCACGCCCATGTCCGCGGGCAGTTGATGTACGTGGAGCACGGCGTGCTGACGGTGCATACCGAGCAGGGAACCCTGTCGCTGCCGCCGGGCTGCGCCGGCTGGATGCCGCCCGGGCAGCAGCACACCGTGGAGCTGGCCGGGCCGCTGCGCGGCTGGGGCGTGGTGGTCCGGCCGGATGCCTGCGCTGCGCTGCCCGCGCAAGGCGGGGTGATCCGCCTGACTGCACTCGCCCGCGAGGTGATCATGCGCGCAGCCGACTGGCCCCTGGGTCAGCCATTGGACCCCGCGCGGCAACGCCTTGCCGCGGTGCTGCTGGACGAACTGCGGCAGGTGCAGATCGACCACCTGCACCTGCCGATGCCGGCCGACCGCCGGCTGCTGCGCATCGCCCGGCAGTTGCTGGAGACGCCGGCCGACCCGCGCCCGCTGGACGCCTGGGCCGACTGGGGCGGGCTGTCGGCGCGCAGCCTGAGCCGGCATTTCCGCAGCGAGACCGGGTTGAGTTTCGCGCAATGGCGGCAGCAGGCCCGGCTGGCGGAAGCACTGCGGCGGCTCGGCCAGGGCAGCCCGGTCGCCCAGGTCGCCGACCAGCTCGGATACAGCAGCCCCAGCGCCTTCGTCAGTGTGTTTCACCGCCATTTCGGCGCCCCACCCACGCGTTATCTGGCCGGCACGCATGCGCGCGGCTTGGCATCCCCCGCCGCATCCGGATAATCGGCGCTCTTCGAGCGCGCGCCACGGCGCGGGCTCCTCTTTCGTAGGACCTGGCTTTACATGACCGATCTGACCCGCCCCACCTTCCACGGCTTCGAGCAGCTGCCGCTGCGCGAGTACGCCGAACGCGCCTATCTCGACTATTCGATGTACGTGGTGCTCGACCGCGCCCTGCCGTTCCTGGGTGACGGCCTGAAGCCGGTGCAGCGGCGCATCATCTTCGCGATGAGCGAGCTGGGCCTGAATGCCGCGGCCAAGCCGAAGAAATCCGCGCGCACCGTGGGCGATGTGATCGGTAAGTACCATCCGCACGGCGACAGCGCCTGCTACGAAGCGCTGGTGCTGATGGCGCAGCCGTTCTCCTACCGTTACCCGCTGATCGAGGGCCAGGGCAACTTCGGCTCCACCGACGACCCCAAGTCGTTCGCGGCGATGCGTTACACCGAATCCAAGCTGACCCCGATCGCCGAGGTGCTGCTGGGCGAGATCAGCCAGGGCACCACCGACTGGGCGCCCAACTTCGACGGCACGCTGGAGGAGCCGACCTGGCTGCCGGCACGCCTGCCGCACCTGTTGCTCAACGGCACCACCGGCATTGCCGTCGGCATGGCCACCGATGTGCCGCCGCACAACCTCAACGAGATCGTCAGCGCGCTGCTGCGCCTGCTCGACAATCCCGATGCCACGGTTGCCGAACTGTGCGAACACGTGCTCGGCCCTGACTACCCGACCACCGCCGAAATCATCACCCCGGTGGCCGACCTGCGCGCAATCTACGAGACCGGCCACGGCAGCGTGCGCGCACGTGCCACCTACAAGAAAGAACACGCCAACATCGTCATCGACGCGCTGCCGTACCAGGTCTCGCCGTCCAAGGTGATCGAGCAGATCGCCCAGCAGATGCGCGCCAAGAAGCTGCCGTGGCTGGAAGACATCCGCGACGAGTCCGACCACACCAGCCCGGTGCGGGTGGTGCTGGTGCCGCGCTCCAACCGTGTCGACGCCGAACAGTTGATGGGCCACCTGTTCGTCACCACCGATCTTGAGCGCAGTTACCGCGTCAACCTCAACGTGATCGGCCTGGACGGCCGCCCGCAGGTGAAGAACCTGCGCCAGTTGCTGAGCGAGTGGCTGACCTTCCGCAGCGACACCGTCACCCGCCGCCTCAACCATCGCCTGCAGAAGGTCGAGCGCCGCCTGCACCTGTTGGAAGGCTTGTTGATCGCCTTCCTCAACCTGGATGAAGTGATCCGTATCGTCCGCAGCGAGGACGAGCCCAAGCCGGTCCTGATCGCGCGCTTCGCGCTCAGCGAAGAGCAGGCCGAATACATCCTGGAAACCAAGCTGCGCCAACTGGCGCGCCTGGAAGAAATGAAGATCCGCGGCGAGCAGGAAGCACTGGCCAAGGAACGCGCACAGATCCTGGCCATCCTGGAAAGCAAGACCAAGCTGAAGAAGCTGATCAAGGACGAACTGACCGCCGACGCCAAGAAGTTCGGCGACGCGCGTCGCTCGCCGCTGGTGCAGCGTGGCGCCGCCCAGGCGATCGATGAAACCGAGATGGTCGCCAGCGAACCGATGACCGTGGTGCTGTCGGAAAAGGGCTGGGTACGCGCGGCCAAGGGCCACGAGGTCGATCCGGCCGGCATGTCGTATCGCGAAGGCGACAGCCTGCTGGCGGCGGTGCGCAGCCGCAGCACGCATCAGGTGGCGTTCCTGGATTCGGAAGGCCGTGCCTATTCGACTGCGGTGCACACCCTGCCCTCGGCACGCGGCAACGGCGAACCGTTGACCGGCCGTTTCTCGCCGGCCTCGGGCGCGGCATTCCAGGTCATGGCCAGTGCCGACAACGCCACCCGCTTCGTGCTGGCGTCCTCGCATGGCTACGGCTTCGTCACCCGCTTCGAAAACCTCACCGGTCGCAACAAGGCCGGCAAGGCGATGCTCAACCTGACCACCGGCGCGCACGTGCTGACGCCTGCGCAGGTGACCAACCCGCAGAGCGACCGCATCGTGGCCGTCACCAGCGCCGGCAATCTGCTGGCGGTGACGGCCAGCGATGTGCCCGAACTGGACAAGGGCAAAGGCAACAAGATCATCGACATCCCCAAGGCCAAGCTTGGCACCGAGCGCGTGGTCGCGGTGGTGGCGGTGGCACCGGGCAACACGCTGCTGGTGCGCAGCGGCGCACGCACCATGAGCCTGTCGTTCAAGGATCTGGATGTGTATGTGGGCGCGCGCGCGAGTCGCGGGGCGTTGTTGCCGCGTGGCTGGCAAAAGGTGGACGGGTTGGAAGTGCAGTAACGGCTGTTCACCGACGCGCGCGTTCGACGCTGCCGCTGCCTCGATTTACTGAGGCGCGGCAGAAGGTCGACGGGTTGGAGTGCAACGGTGATGCGATGGCGCGCCGCGCGATGGCGCGTTGGCCGTGCGGTCTTGGGCGACCCACAAAACTACCGCCAGCTGGACGCTGCCGGCTTTAGGGCATCGCGCCCTCGGCCGGGTTGGTTTGCAACGGCGAGGCTACGCTGAGGCTCAAGCTCTGCATCGCCTTGAGAGGTTGAGCGAACGATGCGGATGCGTCGGTTGTGGAGCGGCTGATCTGCGGCTTGGCTGCAGTGCCCTTGTCCGCCCACCATCGCAGGACACGCCGCAAGTACGTCCTTGTAAGCTCTTACTCGGCATCCATGCCGCGTAAGGTCACGCGGTGCTGGGCGGGCAAGGACCAGTCGAGAGGGTCGGTGTGCATGGTAAGCGCAGTAAATGTCGCGCGGTGGTGCGGTATGGTCTGAGCGGCTCATTTCGATCTGCAGTGTCACTGTCATTCCGACAACACGTCACTCGTCAACGCAAACCGGCAAGACACCATCATGGACACAGCATTCTGGTTGCAACGCTGGCAGAACGGTCAGACCGGCTTCCATCAGGACGAGGTGATGCCGCTGCTGCAAAAACATTGGCCGGCCTTGCAATTGCCGACGGCTGCCCGCGTGCTGGTGCCGTTGTGCGGCAAGACGCTGGACCTGCACTGGTTGGCCGCCCAGGGGCATCGCGTGCTCGGTGTGGAGCTGTCGCCGCTGGCGGTGACGCACTTCTTTGATGACGCCGGCCTGCAACCGCAGCGACACACCAGCCGCGCGGGCGAGCACTTCATCGCCGGCCCGATCGAAATCATCTGCGGCGACGCATTTGCACTGGAGCCCGGCATGCTGGCCGATTGCAGCGCCGTCTACGACCGCGCCGCGTTGATCGCCCTGCCTGCCGGCCTGCGCCAACGCTATCTGCACAGCGTGTACGCGCAGCTGCCTGCGGGATGCCGCGGCCTGTTGATCACGCTGGACTATCCGCAGGCCGAAAAGGCCGGCCCGCCGTTTTCGGTGGACGCTGCCGAGGTGCACACCCTGTTCGGTACGCAATGGCAGGTGCAGCAACTGGAACACCGCGACATCCTCGACCAGGAGCCGCGCTTCCGTGGCGACGGTGTCACGGCCCTGTCGACCGGCGTGTATCGCCTGCAGCGCAACTGATTGTCCCTGGCAAACGCTCCGTCGTAGCCAGACCATGCCGTCACGGCAGTCGGCCGCCGCATGCGCCGCACGATCGGCGCCTTGCGAGCCGATCACCAACTGCGCGGCATTGCGCCACGCAGCGATGTTGCCGAACGGTGTGACGCGCCAGGCGGCATGCTGCAGTAGACAGCCGGCAGCCGACCCAGACCGCGGCAATGGCAATGCACAGCACAACCCGGCACCAGCGACTGCAGGTCTGCGCTGCGCCCGCTCGGAGGCTACGCAGCGCCAGTCACCGGGCTCAGCCGGCGACATGCCCCTTGTCGATCTTCGAGGTCTGATACAGCTCCAGACCGATGCGCTTGATCAGGCCGAGCTGCTGCTCCAGCCACCAGGCGTGGTCTTCCTCGGTGTCCTGCAGCTGCTTGAGCAGGATGTCGCGGCTGACGTAATCGCCGTGCTCTTCGCACAGCTTCATGCCGGCGGCGAGATTGGCGCGGACTTCGTATTCCACGACCAGATCGCGCTCGAGCATTTCGACCACGGTCTTGCCGGGCGCAAACTCGGCCGGCCGCATGTCCGGGTCGCCTTCCAGGAACAGGATGCGCCGCAGCAACGCGTCGGCGTGCTCGGTCTCCTCTTCCATTTCGTGATTGATGCGCTCGTACAGCGCCATCAGGCCCTGGTCCTCGTAACGGCGCGAGTGCAGGAAATACTGGTCGCGTGCCGCCAGTTCGCCGCGCAGCAGCTGTTTGAGGTAGTCGACGACTTCGGGATGGCCTTTCATGATGTGCTCCAGCGACGCAATGCGCGCATGGTGCCCTAACCCGCCGGGCAATGATCTAATCGGAATCACTTTCAGTTGCGCTTGCGGCCAGACCCGCCACGGTCATGACCGGCGGCCACACTGTGACCGAACTCAAGGACCCGACAACAATGCGCAAATGGCTGGGCCGGCTGCTGCTGACAATTGTGGTATTGACCGTGGCGGCCCTGTTGGCCGTGTACCTGCTGATGCGTGGCAGCCTGCCGCGGCTGGACGGCAACAGCGCACTGACGGGCCTGGCGGCACCGGTCAGCGTGCAACGCGACCGGCGTGGCGTGGTCACCATCGATGCGGCCAGCCAGGTCGATGCCATGCGCGCACTCGGCTATGTGCATGCGCAGGAGCGCTACTTCGAGATGGACCTGATGCGCCGCGCACCGGCCGGCGAGTTGTCCGAGCTGTTCGGCGCCGCGGCGCTGGACCTGGACAAGCGCAATCGCGTGCACCGGCTGCGCGCCCGCGTGCAGGCCAGCCTGGATGTCGCCGCCGGTAGCCAGCGCGCGGCGCTGCAGGCCTATACCGAGGGCGTCAATGCCGGGCTGGCCGCCCTGCGCGTGCGCCCGTGGCCGTACCTGTTGCTGCGGCAGACGCCGCGGCCGTGGACGCTGGACGATTCCATCCTCACCGGCATGGCGATGTATGCCGACCTGCAGGACAACGACAACCAGACCGAACTGGCAGCCGCACGCATCCGCGCAGTGGTGCCGGCGGCGCTGGCGGCCTTGCTCGATCATCAAGGTTCCAGCTGGGATGCCCCGCTGCTCGGCGCCGCGCAAGGCGATGCCGTGCTGCCCGATGCCGCCGCACTGGACCTGCGCCGCCTGCCGCATCCGGCCGCCGCGCCCGGCGCCGAGCCGCCGACGCCGGGCAGCAACAACTTCGCCGTGGACGGCAGCCTCACCAGCGACGGCCGCGCCATCGTCGCCGACGACATGCACCTGGGCCTGCGCGCGCCCAACATCTGGTTCCGTGCACGCCTGCGTTACCCGGACACCGGCGCGCCCGACGGCAAGGTGGATGTCACCGGCTTCACCCTGCCCGGTTTGCCGGCGGTGGTGGTCGGCAGCAATGGGCATGTGGCCTGGGCCTTCACCAACAGCTATATCGACACCGCCGACTTTGCGCGGATTGCGCCGGCCACGCCGGGCCATCCGCAGGCGCTCACCACCCATGTCGAAACGATTCGCGTGGCCGGCGCCGCACCGGTGCGTTTTGCGGTCCGCGAGAGTGCGTGGGGACCGATCCTGCACGACAACCCGGATGGCAGCGTGCTCGCGCTGCGCTGGGCCGCGCAGCTGCCCGGCGCGATCCGCCTGGACTTTGCGCAGATGAGCACCGCGGCCGATCTGCAGGCCGCCTTTGCCGTGGCGGATCGTTCGGGCATTCCGGCACAGAATCTGTTGCTGGCCGATCGCAGCGGGCGCATCGCCTGGCGGTTGATCGGCGCGCGCCCGGTGCGCAATGCCGGGTGTGGCCCGAGCGGCATCGCCGAACTGGCGGGTTCGGCGCAGCACGCGGACGCGGCATTGCCGTCGGCTGCGGTCATCACAGCCTCGGCACCCGCGCCGACCGGCTGCCTGCCCTGGCCGGTGCGCAGCGACGCCGCCCCTGCGCTGATCGATCCCCCCTCGCACCGGCTCTGGACCGCCAACAGCCGCGTCGTCGATGCGCAGCAATTGGCCACGCTCGGCAATGCCGGCTACGACCTGGGCGCGCGAGCGCAGCAGATCCGTGACGACTTGTTCGCCAGGCAGCGTTTCAACGAACTGGATCTGCTCGCCATCCAGCTCGACGATCGCGCCGTGCTGCTCACGCGCTGGTGGCAGTTGTTGCGCAGCGTGGTCGAACACAGCCAGGACCCGGCCTTGCAGCAGATCGAAGCCGCCACACGGCAGTGGGACGGGCACGCCTCCACCCGCTCGGCCAGCTATCGCATCGTGCGCGGCTTTCGCGGCATGACCATCGACGCAGTGGAAGCCGGCCTGCTGGCCCCGGCAAAAGCCGCGCTTGGCAAGGACTTTTTACCGCCGCGTCGCGCGCAACTGGAAGGCATCGTCTGGCCGTTGCTGCAGCAACGCCCGGCGCATCTGCTGCCGCCGACCTATGCGAACTGGGACCAGTTGCTTGCCGAAGCGGCACGCAACGCGCAGGCGGAGCTCGCTGCGCAGGACGGCGCCTCGCCGGATAGCCCCTTGAGTGAACGCAGCTGGGGCGAACGCAACACCGCTGCCATCTGTCACCCGATCGCGCGGGCATTGCCTGCGCTTGCCAAGCGCTGGCTGTGCATGCCGCCTGACCAGCTGCCCGGCGATCGCGACATGCCGCGCGTGCAAGGCCCGGCCTTCGGCGCCTCCGAACGCATGGTGGTGTCGCCCGGCCACGAGCAGGACGGCATCGTGCACATGCCGGGCGGCCAGAGCGGACATCCGTTGTCGCCGTTCTGGGGCGCGGGGCACGAGGATTGGGTGCACGGCCGGCCGACCCCCTTCCTGCCGACCGCTACCCGCTACACGCTGCGACTGCAGCCGAAGTAGGCACGAGGCTTCGCGCGGGCCCTCATCCGCCCTTCGGGCACCTTCTCCCGGAGGGAGAAGGACAGCCGCAAGCACATCTCCGGGAGGGAGTAGGACAGCCGCGAACCCCTCTCGTCGGGAAAGGGGTCCGGGTGAGGGTACGGGCACACGCCGTGCGACCGAGGGCATTGCGCGTCCCGGTACTTGCAGATCTCAGACCGCAGCTCGCGCCTCGCATGCCGCATGCCGCATGCGGCGCCGCGCACCTCGCATGCGCATGCGCATGCGCACGCGCACGCCGCAGTCTGTGCCGCAACGCCTACCCGCCGACCTGCGCAATCAAGCGAGCACAACATGCTAAGATGCATTTGATAACCATTCCCATTAGTGACCAATGCGCCCCACGCTCCTTGTCACCGCGCTCGCCGCCGCCTTCGCTCTGCCTTCGCCCCGCGCCTTCGCTCAACAACACGGCAGGACCTCGGCAACCGTCACCGACCTGGATGGCGTCCAGGTCGTGGGCCGTGCGCAGACGCTGTACAAATCCGACGACGCCGCAGTGGCCACACGCACCGACACGCCGTTGGCGCTGGTGCCGCAGTCGGTCCAGGTACTGCCGCGCGAACTGATCGACGACCAGGCCGCACGCCAGATCACCGACCTGTACCGCAGCATCAGCGGCATCAGCTTCTTCAGCTATGCCGGCGTCACCCTGCGCGGATTCCGCCAGGAAAACGTGCTGTACGACGGATTGCGCGGCGATCCGTATGCCGGCTTCTCGGTGCCGCAGTTGTTCAATATCGAACGCGTGGAAGTGCTCAAGGGTCCGGCCGGTGCGCTGTACGGTGGCGGCGAACCCGGCGGCGTCATCAATTACGTCACCCGCAAGCCCGGCCATCAGGCCGCGCGTCGGGTGGAGCTGCAGGCGGGCAATCAATCCTTCGGAGCCGCCTCGTTCGAAGCCACCGGGCCGGCACGCGACGACGGACGCATTCGTTACCGCATCGGCGCCTATGCCGATGGCGAGGACGGTTTTCGCCGCAACACCGATAGCCAGAGCCAGATCGGCGATGCGTCGGTGGCGTTCGATATCGGCCAGACCGGCGAGCTCACCTTGCAGTACACCGACATCACCCAGAACCTGGGCGGCAATCGCCTGCGTGGCGTGCCGGTGGATGACGACGGCAATTTCCTCACCGACCGGCGCTGGAACCACAACGAACCCACCGATTTCCTCGACATGCGCGCCAAGGTCGCATTCGCGCAGTACCGCTTTGCGCCATCAGATGCGTGGGACGTGGACATGGCGCTGCGCTGGTTCAAGAACGACGAGCATCAGGTCTATCACGAGCCGATGGGCCTGATCGACCGCGATGGCGACGGCACCGCCGAATGGATGACGCGGCAGCTGCGCAACCAGTTCCGCGACAACGATGCGATCTCCAGCAACGTCAACGCGGTGTTCCGCACCCGCATCGGCGCGATCGAGCACAAGCTGCTGATGGGCGCGGACTACTATCGGCTGGATGCGGATTTCCGCGCGCAGACCGCCAACACCGCAGACACCGGCCGCGTGCGTGGGCCGGTGCCGGGCATCGACCTGTTCAACCCGGTGTATGGCCGCAGCGGCTTCTACGACTACGGCCTGGACAGCCTGCCCTGGCGCGCCACCAGTACCCGCAGCCAGCGCTATGGGGCGTATCTGCAGGACGAACTCACGCTGACGCCGCGCTGGTTTGCGATGGCCGGACTGCGTTGGGACGGCTTCAAGGACGACAACCGGCTGGACGGCTCGCGCGTCACCGGCAACGATCTCAGCTGGCGTGTGGGCAGCACGTTCGTGCTGCGCGATGGCGTCAACGCGTACGCCAGTTATGCCAGCGGCTTCCTGCCGCAGGATGCGGCCAATCAGGACAGCAGCGTCGGTGGCCCGTTCGATCCCGAGCGCAGCACGCAGTGGGAAGTAGGCCTGAAGACCGCGCTCAACGATGGCGGGCTGACGCTCAACACCGCGCTGTATCGCATCGAACGCAGCAACATCGTGCAGGCCGACGGCAGCATCGTCGCTGGGGTCAATCAACTCGCCGCGCTCGGCCTGGTGCGCAGCGAAGGCCTGGAAGTGGATCTGCTGGCCGACCTCACCGAGCGTTGGGTGCTCAACCTGACCTACGCCTACAACGATGCACGCGTGCTGGATGCGGGCACCAACGGCATCACCAACGCGTCCGGCGACCGCTTCGCCAATGCACCGCGCAACACCTTCGGCCTGTGGACGCGCTACGACCTGCCGGCCTGGAACTCGGCAATTGCCTTCGGTGCCGACTACGTGGGCGAGCGGGTCAGCCTGGAAGGCCAGCGCGTCAAGCCGTATGCCATCTTCGACATCAGCTGGCAGACGCAGTGGGATGCCTGGAAGCTGCAGGTCAACGTCAAGAACCTGTTCGACAAGGTGTACGCCGTCAGCGGGTTCACTGAGCGCACCGGCCACTTTCCTGGCGAACCGCGCCGCATCTACGCGCAGCTGGCTTACGATTTCTGAGCAGGGCGATCACGCGTGTGCAGGTCTCGGACGTTGCCCAAGTGTGACGTTCGTCGGCCACCGCATGCACGATTGCGGCCTCGACCACGACAGTGCAATGAACCTGCGCCGAATCAGGCCGGCCGGAATCAGCCAGACTTTAACGTCCGGTGGGACACACTAGAGGCCGTCGCGATCTGGAACGTGTTTCCACACGATCGCCCTCTTCCCCCCACTGACCGGAATCCGCATGCCTCAGCTTGCCCGCTCCGTTTCCGCCCTGTTGCCCCTGCTCGTTGCCACTGCCTGCTCGGCAGCGCCGCCCGCCAAGTCCGGCCCACCGGACGCGCCGGTCGCGGCCTGCACCGCCAAGGTGCGCCCCGGGCAGGATCTGCAAAAAGCCATCGACAAGCTTCCGCAAAGCGATACGCGTGCGGTGTTGTGCCTGGAAAAAGGCGAATTTCCGCTCAATGGCCTGGTCTCGATCCACCGCGGCAATCTCACCCTGCGTGGCACGGGTCCGACCACGGTGCTGCGCATGGCCGATGGCGTGCAGCAACCGGCGCTGGTGGTCGGCGACTACGAAAACCAGCAGCCTACCGGCGTGATTCGCAATGTCAGCATCGAGGACATGCAGATCGTCGCCAGCACCGGCGACAAGGAATTCATGCCCGAGCGCCCGTACCTGAGCAATAGCGCGGTGGTCGTGCGTTCCGGCCAGGGAATTCGCCTGGCCGGCCTGCAGGTCAACAAGTGCCGCAGCGCCTGCCTGCTGAGCGAGTACGACACGCGCGAGATCACCATCGAAAACAATGATGTCTCCGGCGCGATCTGGGACGGGGTGTCGTTCAACCGCACCGCCAAGGTCACGATGGTCAACAACTACATCCACGACAACGTGGCCGCAGGCCTGACCACCGAACATCTGGAAGACAGCGAGATCCGCAACAACCGCTTCGAGCGCAACGGCAGCCAGGGCATCTATCTGTCCGACGCGCGCCGCAACCGCTTCAGCAACAATCAGTTCGACGGCAACAAGGTCGCCGGCGTCTTCCTGGCCTGCGCCATCCGCTATCGCACGCCGGAAATCCTGTGCTGGGACAACAGCATGAGCCAGGATAACGTGTTCGAGAACAACCGCTTCTCCAATACGCCGTTCACCTACACCATCGGTGTGGACCGCGCTGCCAACTGCACTGCGGCCGACTTCAAGCCGAACCTGTGGCGCAACAACCAGGCCGATGTGGCCGGTGTGGATATCGAGCCGCAGCGCTACGGCTACTGCGTGCGCCACGAGTGAGCGCAGCAGCGGCCGGCAGCGCGTGCGCGCATGCCGGCCGCTGCAGTTGCAACTTGGGATGCAGCAGCGTTACGACGCCAACGCCTGCTCGTGCACGCCGGCAATCGCACGGCCGGATGGGTCGGCCATCGCGGCGAAGCTGGCATCCCAGGCGATCGCGGTCGGCGACGAACACGCGATCGACTTGCCGCCCGGCACCGTCTCCGCGGCCGCCTGGCTGGGGAAGAACTGTTCGAACAGCGTGCGATAGAAATACGCTTCCTTGGTCTGCGGCGGGTTGACCGGAAAACGCCTGGAGGCGGCAGCCAGCTCGCGGTCGCTCACCTGCGCGGCGGCATGTGCCTTGAGTCCATCGATCCAGCCATAGCCCACGCCATCGCTGAACTGCTCCTTCTGCCGCCACAGGATCGATTCGGGCAGATACCCGGCAAACGCCTCGCGCAACACGCCTTTTTCCATCCGCGTGGCGCCGCTGCTGGTCTTGTCGATCATCTTGAAGCTGGCGTCCATGCGCATGGCCACGTCCAGGAACTCGCGATCCAGGAACGGCACGCGCGGCTCCACGCCCCAGGCCATCATCGACTTGTTGGCGCGCAGGCAATCGTAGTTGTTGAGCGCATCCAGCTTGCGTACCAGTTCCTCGTGGAATTCGCGCGCGTTCGGTGCCTTGTGGAAATACAGATAGCCACCGAAGATCTCGTCGCTGCCTTCGCCCGACAGCACCATCTTCACGCCCATCGCCTTGATGCGGCGCGCCAGCAGGAACATCGGCGTGGAGGCGCGAATGGTGGTGACGTCGTAGGTCTCGATATGGCGGATCACCTCGGGCAGCGCATCCAGGCCTTCTTCGAAGCTGTACTCGAAGCCGTGATGCACGGTGCCCAGCGCGGCGGCGGCGACTTCGGCAGCGGCCAGGTCCGGCGAGCCTTTCAAGCCGATCGCGAACGAATGCAGGCGCGGCCACCAGGCTTCGGTGGTGTCGTTCTCTTCAATGCGATGGCGCGCGTAGCGTGCAGCGACCGCGGCGACCAGCGAAGAATCCAGCCCGCCGGACAGCAGCACGCCATACGGCACATCGGTCATCAACTGACGATGCACCGCGCGCTCGAAGGCCTCGCGCAATTCCTGCAACTGCACCTGCACGCCTTCCACCTCGGCGTATTCGCGCCAGGCGCGCTCGTAGTAGCGACTCAATGCGCCGGTGGCGCTGTCGTACCAGTGACCCGGCGGGAACTGCGCCGCATCGGCGCAATCGTCCACCAGCGACTTCAGTTCCGAGGCCACCCGCAGCCGGCCCTCGCGATCGTGGCCCCAGTACAGCGGCACCACGCCGATCGGATCGCGCGCGATGATCACCCGCCCGGCGGCCTTGTCCCATAGCGCGAACGCGAAGATGCCGTTGAGGCGGTTGAGGTAGGAGGCCGGCGCATCCTCGCGGTACAGCGCGTTGATCACCTCGCAATCGGAGCCGGTCTGGAAGGCGTACGGCTGCACCAGTTCCTGCCTGAGCTCGCGATGGTTGTAGATCTCGCCATTCACCGCCAGCGCAAGCGCGCCATCGTCGGACAACAAGGGCTGCGAGCCGCCGGCCGGGTCGACGATGGCCAGGCGCTCGTGCACCAGGATCGCGCCGGTGTCGACATACACCCCGCTCCAGTCGGGTCCGCGATGGCGCTGCCGCTGCGAACATTCCAGTGCCTGCCGGCGCAAAGCCTGCAGATCGTCACCGGGTTGCAGACCGAAAATACCGAAGATGGAACACATGGAAACACTCCTGGATGAAACTACGGGGGTTGGCGGCCGGTGGAAAGCGTGCTGCAGGAAGTGACGCCCATAAAAAAACCCGCATCGGCCGATGCGGGTTCTCTGATTCCTGGGCGTTTGGTGGACGTCGCCTAGTCGCAGACCCGCATCGGCCGCGCACGATTGTTCGCGCGCAGATTGTTGCGGTTGGCGTTATTGAGCTTGGCGCGCTGGAAGACCATGTGGCCGACGCTAACCGTTCGTTTTCGCTGGCGCAACTGTTTCAGCGGCAACGAGGGCGGCAGCCAGGCAGTTCAGTCGACCAGCAGCCGCTCGATCAGGCTGCGGTACAGCGCCGGCAAGGCCTGCAGATCGGCCACGCGTACATGCTCGTCGACCTGATGGATGCTGGCGTTGACCGGGCCGACTTCGATGCACTGCGCGCCCAACGGTGCGATGAAGCGTGCATCGGAGGTGCCGCCGCCGGTGCTTTCTTCCGGGGGCGCGCCGGCAAACTGGCCCAGCACCTCGCGTGCGACGCTGCGCAGGCGCCCTTCCGGGGTATAGAACGGCTCGCCGCTGCGATGCCAGCGCAGCGCATAGTCCAGCCCGTGGCGATCCAGCAATGCGACGATCTCCGCTTCCAGCCGCGGCGCATCCCACAGCGGGGTGTAGCGCAGATTGAAGGCCACCTGCAGCTCGCCCGGAATCACGTTATTGGCGCCGGTGCCGGCATGGATGTTGGAAATTTGCAGACTGGTCGGCGGAAAACTCTCGAAACCCTCGTCCCACTGCCGTGCCACCAGCTCGGCCAATGCCGGCGCGGCCAGATGGATCGGATTGCGCGCCTTGTGCGGATACGCCACATGCCCCTGCACGCCCTTGACGACCAGCGTGCCGGACAGACTGCCGCGACGGCCCACGCGCAGCAGGTCGCCCAGCCGCTCGGTGGACGAGGGCTCGCCGGTGATGCACCAGTCGATCGCCTGCCCGCGCGTGCGCAACAGCTCGGCCACGCGCCGCACGCCATCGATGGCATCGCCTTCCTCATCGGAAGTCAGCAACACCGCCAGCGTACCGGCATGCTGCGGATGTGCGGCGACGACCTGTTCGGCGGCGACCGCGAAGGCGGCCACGCTGCCCTTCATGTCGGCCGTGCCGCGCCCGTACAGCACGCCATCGCGGATCTGCGGATCGAACGGATCGCTGGTCCAGGCCTCGCGCGGTCCGGGCGGCACCACATCGGTGTGGCCGAGCAGCACCAGCACCGGCGCACCGCTGCCATGCGTGGCCCACAGATTGTCGACCTCGCCCAGGCGCAGATGCTCGCAAGTGAATCCGGCGGCCTCCAGGCGTTGCGCAATCAGCGCCTGGCAGCCGGCATCGTCCGGTGTCACCGAGGCGCGTGCGATCAGCTCACAGGTCAGTTGCAGTACGTCACTGGTCATGCTCGTCCTTCCGATAAAAAGATGCACCCGGGCCGCCGCAGCAGCAGGCAGCTGGCCTTCCACGCGCCCGCCACGGACACATATGCGCGAGCCGATGACGCGATGGCGCCATCAGGCGATGTTGAACCTGGCCTTGAAGCCGTTGTCGGAGAAGCCCTGACTGAACGCACCATCGTCGCTCACCACCACCGGGCGGCGGATCAATTGCGGGTATTCGCGCAGCAGCAGCTTCCATTCGGCGTCCGAGCCCGGCGTCTTCTTGTTGTCGGGAAGCTGCCGCCAGGTGGTCGAGGACTTGTTGATCATCGCCTCGAATCCGCCGGCCTTGCCGGCCCAGTCCAGCAGCGTCTCCGGCGCGGGTAGGTGCTCGCGGTAGTCGACGAAGGTGTAGGCCACGCCGAAGCGGTCCAGCCACTTGGTCGCCTTCTTGCAGGTGTCGCAGTTCTTCAATCCGTAGAGCGTGGTCATCTCGTCTCCTTCTCGACCCCGCGGCGCGCGTTTGCACGCGCCAACAAAGTGGTTACCAGTTGATCGTGTTCCTGCCCGTGTGCGGGCAGGAACACCACATCGGCGCGTGTGCCGTGGAATCTCAGCGCCATCCGCCGTGGCGGAATCAGCCATGCGGCATCGACCGAGCGCAACTCGGCAAGATCCACGCACTGCGAGCGTCCATGCTGGACGATCACCAGTGCATCGCCCGCATCGCGGACCTGCGCCCAGCGGGTGGATGCCCATGCCAGACGCAGCGTCATCAGCACCACCAGTGCAGGCGCCAGCCAACGCAGGACCTCCAGCTGCTGCGGCACGCCATCGCGCACCAGCGCGCCGGCCACGTAGAGCGTCACCCATCCCAACCACATGGCCGGGATGCCCCAACGGATCCAGCCACTGGCCGGATGCGACACCATGGCGCCGAGCACCGGCTGCGCGCTACTCAATCGGCCAGACCGCGCAGCAGCTCGTTGACGCTGGTCTTGCTGCGCGTCTTGGCATCCACCTGCTTGACGATCACCGCGCAATACAGCGAGTGCGAGCCGTCCTTCGACGGCAGCTGGCCGGACACCACCACGCTGTAAGGCGGCACGTAACCGTAGGAAATCTCGCCGGTGGCGCGGTTGTAGATGCGCGTGCTCTGGCCGATGAACACGCCCATGCCGATCACGCTGTGGTGACCGATCACCACGCCTTCGACCACTTCCGAACGCGCACCGATGAAGCAATGATCTTCGATGATGGTCGGGCTGGCCTGCAGCGGTTCGAGCACGCCGCCGATGCCGGCGCCGCCGGACAGGTGGCAGTGCGCGCCGATCTGCGCGCACGACCCCACCGTGGCCCAGGTATCGACCATGGTGCCTTCGCCCACATAGGCGCCGATGTTGGTGAAGCTCGGCATCAGCACCACGTCCTTGCCGAAGTAGCTGCCGCGCCGCGCCACCGCGCCCGGCACCACGCGCACGCCGGCCGTGCGGAACTCGGCCTCGCCGAAGCCGGCAAAACGCGACTCCACCTTGTCCCAGAACGGCGCCGGCTGCGCGTCGATCACCGCCATCTCGTTGACGCGGAAATACAGCAGCACGGCTTTCTTCAACCATTCGTTGACGGTCCAGCCGCCCTTCCCGTCCGGCTCGGCAACGCGGAACTCGCCGCGCTCCAGGCCGTCGATGACGCGGGTGACGATGGCGCGGGTGGAGCCGTCGATCTCATCGACGGTCAGGCTGGCGCGGCGCTCGAACGCACTCTCGATGCCGAACCTGAGTTCGTCATTGCCCACCTGCGTTGCAGCACCCTGCACCGCCTTTTCGGCGATCGGCAGTTTCTTTGCAGCGGCAGCCTTCTTGGCAGCTGGTGCCGACACCACGCTGGTCGGCTGCTTGGCCACGCGCGGGGCCGCACTGGCGGCCGGTTTGGCCGCGTTTTTCTTGGCAACGCTTTTGTTGACGACACGTTTGCCGGCGCCAACGGCCTTGCCGGCCGCCGCGGTGACCTTGGTCTTGTCGACGGCCGGTGCCTGACGCGCCTTGCCGCTGTCGCGCGTGACGCGCTTGGGCGCTGCGCTGGTGGTGGTCGCGCCCTGCTTGCGCGTGGTCTTCTTGCTGGTGGCCATGGGGGTCTCCGAACGGACTGACGGACTACTAGGTGGGATCGAGGCAGGCGCACAGCGCATCGCGCAGCGCCTGCCGTGCGGATTCGGGCAACGGGCGGTCGTGCTCGTCGGTGATCTGGAACTGGTCTTCGGCACGCTCGCCGAAGGTGGCGATGCGCGCATCGTGCACACGCAGGTGTTGCAGGCGCAGCACGTTGGCCACATCGGCCAGCAAGCCGGGGCGATCGGGCGCCACCAGGCTGATGCGGGTACGGCGGCCACCGGCGCTTTCGCTGAATTCCACGCGCGGCGCAAAGCGGAAGTGGCGCAGCTGGCGCGGCACCGCCCGCCGCGAGGGCCGCACCTTGTGCAGGTCGCCGGCCAGCACCTGGCGCAAGGCCGCGGCCAGACGCTGCGGGTCGCCATCGGCGGAGCTGTCCTGCGGCAGCACCTCGAACACGTCGAGGATCGCATTGTGCGGCGCGTCCAGCACGCGGGCGCGATGGATGCCGTAGCCCTTGCGATCCAGCGTGGCGACGATCGCCGAGAACAGGCCATCGCGATCGGGCGAATACACGAACACTTCCAGCGCGTCGTTGTCCGGCACCGCGCGACGCGCCTTGACCAGGGTCTGCCCGATCTGCACTTCGATCAGCGAGACCGCCTGCCAGGCCAGTTGCTCGGGACGGAAGCGCAGGAAGTTTTCATCCGGCATGCCGGCAAACTGGCGGTCGATGGTGGCATCGTCATGGCCTTGCGCCTGCATCAGCGCGCGTGCGGACTCGCGCGCTTCGCGCAGGCGCTCCTCGCGCGGCGGCGGATGTTCCAGGCCCTCGCGCAGCGCGCGCCGCGCGGCGAAGTACAGGTCGGCCAGCAGCCGGTCCTTCCACGCGTTCCACAATTTGGGGCTGGTGCCGGCGATATCGGCGCAGGTCAGCAGATACAGATAGTCCAGGCGCTCGCGCGTGCCGACCAGGGTGGCAAAACGGTGGATCACCTCCGGGTCGGAGATGTCCTGCTTCTGCGCGGTCACCGACATGCGCAGGTGCTGCTCCACCAGCCAGGCCACCAGCGCGGTATCGCCGTCGCTGAGCCGGTGCGCCTGGCAGAACGCGCGCGCATCCACTGCGCCCAGCTCGGAATGGTCGCCGCCACGGCCCTTGGCGATATCGTGGAACAGCCCGGCCAGCAGCAGCAATTCCGGCTTGCGCAGGCGCGGCCAGACTTCGTGAGTGATCGAAAAACGCTCGTCGGCGCGACCGGCGGCGAACAACGCGATGTTCCGCAGCACCATCAAAGTGTGCTGGTCGACCGTGTAGACATGGAACAGGTCGAACTGCATGCGCCCGGACACGCTGGCGAATGCCGGGATCCACCGGCCCAGCACGCCCAGGCGCGCCATGCGGTTGAGCGACTCCACCGCCCGCGGGCCGCGCAGCAGCGCCATGAAGCGGTCGCGCGCGGTCGCATCGGCCACGTCGTAGGCCGGCAACTCGCGCAGCACCTCGGCCAGCGCGCGCGCCGTCAGCGAATGCAGCCCACGCACCTCGCGGTGCGCCGCCCACTGCGCAAACAGCGCAAAGACCTGCAGCACATCGCCGGCCGGCCAGTCCTCCGCATCCGCGGCCAGATAGCCGCGACGCAGACCGAAGCCCTCGCCAAGCGGCTCCGGCACCGCTTCGCCATCGAATTGTTCTTCGAAGCGCTGCAGCAAGCGGTCACTGATGCGGCGGATCAACGCAGCGCTGCGGTAGAAGCGCTGCATCATCTTTTCCACGCCCAGGCTCTCCGGGTCGTCGGCAAAGCCCAGCCGCTGGGCAAGCGTCTTCTGGTAATCGAACCCCAGCCGCTCTTCCGGCCGTTTGGCGACCAGATGCAGGCCGAAGCGCAAGCGCGCCAGCTCCTCGCGTTCGCGCCGCAGCGCTGCGGCTTCGTCGAAGCCGACATGGCCGAGGCCGACCAGCGCTTCCAGATCCTTGACCCCGAACGCGCGCAGCGCCATCCAGCCCAGTGTCTGCAGGTCGCGCAGACCACCGGGGCCGTCCTTGATATCCGGTTCGAGATTGTCGGCGGTATCGCCGAAGCGCTGGTGCCGCGCCAGCAGCTCTTCGCGCTTGGCCTGGAAGAATTCGCGCGCCGGCCAGACCTGTTGCGGCGAAATCGCGGCAGCCAGGGCCGCACGCGCCTGGCTGCCGGCCACCAGCGGGCGCGACTCGATCAAGGCGGTAAGCACTGTCTGGTCGGCGGCCGCGGCGGTGCACTGCGCCGGCGAGCGCACCGCGTGGCTGATCGGCAGGCCCACATCCCACAGCAAGGCAAACAACCGCGCCAGGGCCTGCTCGTGCTGTTGCTGCACGCCGGTCTCGCCCAGCACCAGCACATCCACGTCCGAACGCGGGAACAGTTCGCCGCGCCCGTAGCCACCGACCGCATGCAACGACAGTTCGGCATCGGCCGGGATGCAGCGCGTCCACGCATTGCGCATCAATTGATCGACCGCGCGTGCGCGCAAGGCCACCAGGCGCTCGATCGGCTCGCCCTGGTCGAAGCGCTTGCACAGCCGCATGTCGGCGTGCACCAGCAGCGGGCGCGCCTGCGCGGCCCACTCGGCATCGCCGGCGGCACCCGGGTCGGGTCGGTCCGCCGGCGTGGCCGTCATACCGGCGCGGGAGCGTTCGGCGACAGCGTCAGCACATCCACGCCGTCCTCGGTCACCGCGACCATGTGTTCCCACTGGGCGGACAACTTGCGGTCCTTGGTCACCACGGTCCAGCCGTCCGGCAGCGTCTTATGGTGGTAGGTGCCTTCGTTGATCATCGGTTCGATGGTGAAGGTCATGCCGGGCTTGAGCACCAGGCCTTCGCCGGGGCGGCCGTAATGCATCACCTGCGGCTCGTCGTGGTAGACCTTGCCGATGCCGTGTCCGCAGTAGTCGCGCACCACGCTGAAGCGCTCGGCCTCGGCAAACTTCTGGATCGCGTGACCGACATCGCCCAGCGTCGCGCCCGGCTTGACCGCGCGGATGCCGCGCCACATCGCTTCGTAGGTGGTTTCCACCAGCCGCTTGGCCATCACCGATGGCGTGCCGACGTAGTACATGCGGCTGGTGTCGCCGTGCCAGCCATCCTTGATGACGGTGACATCGATATTGACGATGTCGCCGTCCTTCAGGACCTTGGCCGCGCTCGGGATGCCGTGACAGATCACGTTGTTGACCGAGGTGCACACGCTCTTGGGAAAGCCGCGATAGCCGACATTGGCAGGAATGGTGCCCTGCACGTTGACGATGTGGTCATGGCAGATGCGGTCCAGCTCGGCCGTGGTCACGCCCGCCTGCACGTACGGAGCCACGACATCGAGCACCTCGGCGGCCAGACGGCCGGCGACGCGCATCAGTTCGATTTCTTCTTTGGTTTTCAGATTGACGCTCATGGCCACGATTATCGCCGATTCGGGCTGAATCTGAACGGCCTGCGCGCGCGTTTTTGCGTTGCGGAGGCAGAACCGCAGAAACGGAAGGGGCAGCAGGAAACTGGCGGCGCCACGCATTCATGTGTGACGCACTACCGCGCGCGTCAAAAAGCCTGTCAGCGGAGTCATCCGAAAGACATCGCACTTTCGGGAAAAACCCTGAGGTTAAACAGTGAGATAGCCAAATCATTCAGGGTAATCTTTGGCATGGCTGATGCATTTGGTCAGGGGCGACGAGTCGTCGCGTCACCAATGACCAGACCGGTCAAGGAAATGTCCATGCGTACTGTCCGCCCTGTCCTGCTGTCCCTTGGCCTGCTCTCGACCATTGGCGCTGCCACTGCAGCAGATACCACCACATTCAACGTCAAGATCGCCGTCACCAAGGCCTGCACCATCACCGCCGCGTCCGCGACGGACGTCGACTTCGGCTCGGTGTTGTCCACCTCCACCGCCAATGCCGACGCCAACGGCAGCGTTACCGCACAGTGCACCGCGCTGACCCCCTACAACATTGCGTTGAGCGCGGGCAGCAATGCCGGCACCGCCAACGACGTCACCACCCGCCGCATGAAGAACACCGATGCGCTGGTCACCACCAACAACTTCATCGCCTACCAGCTGTACCAGGATCTGGGCCGCAGCACGGTCTGGGGCAGCACCACCGGCACCAATACGCTGAGCCGCACCGCCACCGGCATCAACCAGGTCTATCCGGTCTACGGCCGCGTGACCAACCCGTCGGCCAACAATCCCGCCACCGGTACCTACCAAGACACCATCACCGCCACGATCGTCTATTGAGCGCGCGCATGCCATCGCACCACCCCCTGTCCTACCGGATGCCGGGCCGGCTGGTCACGGCCGGGCTGGCACTGATGCTGGCGCTCGGCAGCGGCTGGCCGCTGCAACCGGCCCATGCGGCCAGCCTGCAGCTGGCACCGACCTCGCTGACGCTGAACGCGCAGCAGTCCGCCGACGGGCTGTGGCTGAGCAACAGCGGCAGCGCGCCGGTGCAGGTGCAGACCCGGGCCTATCGCTGGACCCAGCGCGACGGCAAGGATCAGCTGGACCCGACCCAGGAACTGCTGATCAGCCCGCCGATGCGCACGCTGGCCGCCGGCGAGCGCCAGCTGATCCGGGTCATTCGCGCCGGGTCCGCGCCCACCAGCGAGGAAGCCTGCTACCGCATCATCGTCGACGAATTGCCCAATGCCGATGCCGATCGCAAGGGCATGCAGTTCGTGCTGCGCTACTCGGTGCCGATCTTCCTGCTGCCGCCGGGCAGGACCGAATCCGCGCCGACCTTGAACACGCAGGTGATCGCCGGCAGCGACGGCACTGCGCAGATCCAGATCAGCAACACCGGCAATGGGCACGCCCAGGTCGCCGACCTGCAGCATCGGGTCGATGGCACGACCAAGACCGCATTGAACGGGCTGGTGGGCTATGTCCTGCCCGGCCAGACCATGCGCTGGTCACTGGGTTCACCGCTGGCCCAGTTCGGCCGCGGCACCATCATCGCAAGGATCAATGGTGAGGCGGACGAACGCACCTTGTTGGCAGCGCCGACAGCGCCGTGATGCGGGCCGGCTGGCGATGACGCTGCTTGCGACCGCCACCTGCCTGGCGCATGCCGGCTCCGGCGACCTGGCCGATATGGCGCCACTGCCCGATCAGGCCCCGCAGAGCGTGGCGGCCCTGCCGCAGACGCTGTACCTGGATGTCACCCTCAATCAGGCCGACCGCGGCCTGGCACCGTTCGAACTGGTGGACGGTCACCTGCGCGGCTCGGTCGACACGCTGCGCAAGCTGGGCTTCATCCTGGCCGACCGCGGCGCCAACGAACTGGTCGACCTGGATCGCCTGCCCGACGTGGAAGTGCGCTACGACGCCGCGCTGCAACGGCTGGCGCTGCAGGTACCGCTGGCGCAGCTGTCGCTCTCCACCACGGTGCTGAAGGCCGAACAGGTCGCACCGCCCAGCGCCACCGCCTCGCCGGGCATGCTGCTCAACTACGACTTCTATGCCACGCGCAATGCCGGGGCCAGCAGCGTGTCGCTGGCGACCGAAGTGCGCGGCTTCGGCATCGGCCGCGGCATGGTCGATACCACCGCGGTGTTCCTGGCCTACGACCGCCCGCAGGACCAGCGCTGGCGCAGCGAAGCGGTGCGCCTGGACAGCGCCTGGCAGATGGACTTCCCCGACAGCGCCACCAGCCTGACGGTCGGCGATTTCTACAGCGGCTTTGTCGACTGGAGCCGCTCGATCCGCCTGGGCGGGGTGCAGATCGGGCGCAATTACGCCTTGCAGCCGTACCGCGTGCTGACCCCCACGCCAAGCTTCCTGGGCGAGGCGGTGGTGCCCTCGACCGTGGAGCTCTACGTCGATGGCCTGCGCCAGTACAGCGGCCAGGTGCCGGCCGGCCCGTTCCAGCTGGCCGCGCAACCAGGCATCAGCGGGACCGGACAGGCGCAGATCGTGGTGACCGATGCGTTCGGCCAGGTGCGTCGGCTGGACTTCGCGTTCTATGGCACGCCGCAACTGTTGGCGCGCGGCATTTCCGAGTGGTCGGCCGGCATCGGCCATCTGCGCCAGGACTACGGCGTGCGCTCGTTTTCCTACGCCTCGCGTACGGTTGCCAGCGCCACGCTGCGCAAAGGCCTGCGCGAAGACTTCACCATCGAGGCGCACGCCGAGGCCGGCGGCGGCGTGGTCAATGCCGGTGCGGGCGGTGTGTGGCTGCTCGGCGTCGGCGGCGTGGTCAACGCTGCCTATGCGCACAGCCGGATGGATGCGCTGCGCGGTGGCCAGTACGTGCTGGGCTATGCCTGGAACAACCGTCGCTTCAACGTCACCGCCGGTACCCAGCGCACCCACGGCGACTATCGCGACCTGGGCGCGCTGCAGGGCGCGTTGCCGGCGCGCATCAGCGACCGCGTGGCATTCGGCATCAACGTCAATCCGATCGGCTCGCTGGGCACCAGCTATGTGCGCCTGAGCTACCCGCAAGGCGACACCTCGCGTTACGCGAGCCTGTTCTGGTCGCGCAACTTCGGGCGCAACTGGGCGGCCAACCTGTCCGGCAACCAGAACCTGGATGTGCGCAGCGACCGCAGCCTGTACCTGTCGTTGTCGACCACGTTCGGCGAGTTGCGCCAGGCCAGCGCATCGATGCAGCGCAACGGCAACCGCACCGGCTTTGTGGCCGACCTCAGCCAGCCGCTGCCCGGCGACGGCGACCTGGGCGGGATCGGCTGGCGCCTGCAGGGGCGGGCCGGCGACGATGCCAGCGGCGGCCTGGCCGAACTGGGGTGGTTGAACCGCATCGGCCGCTACAACCTCGGCGTCGCCAACCAGGATGGCAACAACTTCGGCTATGCCAGTGCCAGCGGCAGCCTGGTGTGGATGAACGGCCGCGGCTTTGCCGCGCGCGACATCCAGGATGCCTTCGCGGTGGTGTCCACCGACGGCCAGCCCGGCATTCCGGTGCGGCTGGAGAATCGCCTGATCGGCGTCACCGACGCCCGCGGGATGCTGCTGGTCACCCCGCTGCAGTCGTGGCAGCGCAACCAGTTGTCCATCGACACCCTGAACCTGCCGGCGGACCTGCGCGTGGACCGCGTCGATACCGCAGTGACACCGCGCCAGCAGTCCGGGGTGGCGGTGCGCTTCGGCATCACCCGGGTGCGCGCGGCCATGATCGTGCTGCACGACGCCCAGGGCGTGCCGTTGCCGGTCGGCAGCGTGGTGCAGCGCGAAGGCGATGCCGAACGCGTGGTGGTCGGCTACGACGGCGAAACCTATCTGGACAACCTGCAAATCGACAACCGCATCCTGGTCGAGCTGCCCGCTGGCCGCTGCAGCGCTCGGTTCACCTACCCGGCCAACCCCGGCGGCATTCCGCGGGTCGGCCCGCTGCCCTGCGTGCTCGAGCAGGAGACCCCATGAGCCTGCCCGCACCCTGGCGCCTGCTGCTCGCGCTGGCGATCGCCGTGTTGTGGCTTGCCCCCGGCCAGGACGCGCGCGCGGACACCACCTGCAGCGTCACCCTCGGCACCCCGCTGGCATTCGGCAATGTGGCGGCCAACGGCACCACCGATGCGGTGGCGACGCTCAATGTCACCTGCGCGACCGCCGCGCTCAGCGTGCTGGGCTATGCCCAGGTGAGTCTTTGCCTGGACCTTGGGCCGGGCAGCGCCAGCAACGGCCTGTATGCGCCGCGCCGCATGCTCAACCCCACCGGCGACAGCCTGGACTTCCAGATCTACAGCGAGGCCACGCGCACCCAGGTCTGGGGCTCCACCGGATCGACGACGCCTTCGCCGCGCCTGCTGACGCTGTCCTACGGCGTTCCGGTGATCACCGGCGGCTCGCAGACGACCACCCTCACCCTGTACGGGCGGATTCCGGCCAGCCAGACCCTGTCGGTCGGCAACCACACCAGCAGTTTCGGCGGCGCCGACACCGTGCTGCGCTACTCCTACAACGAGAGCATCATCGGCGTCCCGGCGGCGCCGAGCAGTTGCACGGCCGGCGGCAGCGGCGCCAAGACCGCCAGCAATGCGTTCCCCTTCACTGCCTCGGCCAACGTGCCGGCACGCTGCAATACCTACGTCACCACCGACCTGGATTTCGGCAGCATTGCCGGCACCATCGATACCGCCATCGATCGCACTTCCACCATCAGCCTGTCGTGCACCAACCGCACCGCCTGGAATATCGGGCTGGGCGATGGCATCAATGCCACCGGCAGCGTCCGGCGCATGCGCCATGCCAGCAGTGCCAACTACATCGCCTACGAGCTGTATCGGGACGCCGGCCGCGGCAACCGCTGGGGCACCAGCATCGGCGTCGATACGCTCAGCGGCACCGGCAACGGCGTCGCGCAGACGGTGACCGTCTATGGGCGTGCGCCGGCACCGCAGCAGCCCATTGCAGGGGCCTACAACGACACGGTGACGGTCTCCATCACTTACTGACAGTTAATAAAGTTCGCATCGGGGGCGTCGCTATCTGTTACGTCTCCAATGCAAACGATTGCCTTCATGACGCTGGTCACTATCCTGAAGCGCCTGACGCTGGTCGCCCTCGTCTGCACCGCGACCTCGACCGCGGCCAACGCGGCCGCTGCGCGCGGCCCGGAAAACTTCACCCTGCACATCGGACTGCGCCTGCTCAGCGGCTGCGAGCTGCGCACTGCGCCCCCGCGCGCCAGTTGTTCCAGGGGCACGCCGATGGCGATCGCCCCGCCGGCCAGCACCGCCGAGGACCCCGCCGTCACCAGCACCGGGCAGGATGCCAGTGCACTCGCCGGGCCTGCGCCTGCCGGCAGTGCGCGCATGACCACGATCGCGTTCTGAGCATGGCCACGCCTCGCTCCCGCTGCTGCCTGCTGGCGCTTGCACTGGCCGGCCTGGCCATCGCCGGCACCGCCGCTGGCGCCGAGATCGCCATCGCCCCGACCACTGCACGCATTCCCGCCGACAGCGACCAGGCGGCCATCTGGCTCTACAACCAGGCCGCGCTGCCCTGGCGCGCCGAAGCCAAACTCTACCGCTGGCGCCAGGACGGCGACCGCGAACTGCTCGAACCGGCCACCGCGGCCACCGTCAGCCCGGCGCAGTTCGAAATTCCGTCGCAAGGCCGGCAGCTGCTGCGGGTGATCCGGCTGGGCCCCAGCCCGGCACAGGCCGAGGACAGCTACCGGTTGGTGGTGACCCAGCATGCCGCCGGCAGCGATACCGAGCTGCTGCGGTATTCCACGCCGGTGTTCGCCCTGCCCAGCCAACCCGGCGAACAGCACCCGGTGCTGCAGGCCAGCGTGTCCGGCCACGGCAGCGGCCGCGCCCTGCAGGTCCACAATGCCGGGCCGAGCCATGCCCGGCTGGCCGACCTGGCCTACATCGATGCCGGCGGTACCCGCCGCAGCATCCGCGACGACCTGGCCGGTTACGTGCTGCCCGGCCAGACCCGCCAATGGCCGCTACCGACCAACCTGCCCGCAGGCAACGGCCGCTTCGTGGCACGCATCAACAGCGATACCGAGACTACGCTGGCACTGGAGCCGTGAATCGTGAGTCGGGAATGGGGAATCGGTACGGCGCATCGCCATAGCTGATCGTTTCGCGTGCGGATGCTCAAGCAGCTAGGCTCTCCCGATTCCCGATTCCCGATTCCCGATTCCCGATTCCCGATTCCCGATTCCCGATTCCCGATTCCCGATTCCCGATTCCCGTCGATTGCACCTCCCCGCCCCGCCGGCTATACTCCGCCGGCTGTTTTGCGTATTGCACGCAGTGCGTCGTTCACGTCGGACGTCACCGACGAATTCACACCTGCCGCCGCCATCCGTGCCGGGGTGCCCCCAACAGGGGGTTCGACACGGAGGCGACAGGGAAGCCCAACCCCGGAATCATGTGCGTTTTGATGCGAGTCCCTCGCAACAGCCCGCACATCCATGTGCGGACTCCTCAAAGTCAAGGCCGCGCACGGTGATTCCGCTATCAGGAGTTACTTCAATGCCCCAAGTCACCATGCGTCAGATGCTGGAAGCCGGCGTCCATTTCGGTCACCAGACCCGCTACTGGAACCCCAAGATGGCGCCGTACATCTTCGGCGCGCGCGGCAAGATCCACATCATCAACCTCGAGAAGACCGTTCCGCTCTTCAATGACGCGATGAACTTCCTCTCCTCGATCGCGCAGAAGCGCGGCACCGTGCTGTTCCTGGGCACCAAGCGCAGCGCGCGCGAGTCCATCAAGGAAGAAGCCGAGCGTTGCGGCATGCCGTTCATGACCCAGCGCTGGCTGGGCGGCACGCTGACCAACTTCCGTACCGTCAAGCAGTCGGTTGCCCGCCTGAAGGAACTGGAGTCGGCCGAGACCGACGGCACCTTCGACAAGCTGGTCAAGCACGAAGTGCTGGGCCTGCGTCGCGAGCGCGAAAAGCTGGATGCCTCGCTGGGCGGCATCAAGGAAATGAACCGCCTGCCCGACGCGATCTTCGTGATCGACATCGGCCATGAAGACATCGCCATCAAGGAAGCCAAGAAGCTCGGCATTCCGGTGATCGCGGTGGTCGACACCAACTACGATCCGGCCCTGGTCGACTACGCCATCCCGGGTAACGACGACGCCATCCGTGCCGTGCAGCTGTATGCACGCGCCGCTGCCGACGCCGTGCTGGAAGGCAAGGCCGCTGCGCCGAATTCCGCGTCGGTGCGCGAGGAAGAGTTCTCCGCCGAGTCCGCCGACGAAGGCAAGGGCCGTCGCGCTCCGGCCAAGAAGGGCGACAAGAAGGCTGACGCGCCGGCCGACGCGGCCGCTCCGGCTGCCGAGTAATCGGCCTGCAATGCGGCCGCACCATGCTGTGCGGCCGCAGCCCCGACGGGTCCACCGCGGCCCGTCGCCGAGGCCACTGAACATCTCTACGGGGGCGGCCGGCATGGCTGCGTCGTCTCCTACTGGCGGAACATTCCGCCGCACGCATTCGTCCATATGAGGTAATTCCATGGAAATCACTGCTTCCCTGGTCAAGGAACTGCGCGAGCGCACCGGCGCCGGCATGATGGAGTGCAAGAAGGCACTCGTCGAAAACGCAGGCGACATCGACGCCGCTGCCGAATGGCTGCGCAAGTCTGGCCTGGCCAAGGCCGACAAGAAGGCTGACCGCGTCGCAGCCGAAGGCCGTATCGCCACCGCACAGGCCGGCGGCAAGGCCGTGCTGGTCGAAGTCAACTCCGAGACCGACTTCGTCGCCAAGGACGAGAACTTCCTGGCCTTCACCGAGACCGTGGCCACCGCCGCGCTGAACGCGGACGCAGCCGATGCCGAAGCGCTCAAGAGCGTCAAGCTCGACAGCGGCGAGACCATCGAAGAGCGTCGCGCCGCGGTCATCGCCAAGGTCGGCGAGAACCTGCAGGTGCGTCGCCTGGTCCGTATCGACAGCGCCAACAACGTCGCAGCCTACGTGCACGGCGGCCGCATCGGCGTGCTGGTCGAGCTGAAGGGTGGCGACATCGAGCTGGCTCGCGGCATCGCCATGCACATCGCCGCGATGAACCCGCCGCACGTCAAGGCCTCCGACGTCCCGGCCGAGTTCATCGCCAAGGAAAAGGAAATCGAACTGGCCAAGATGTCCGAGAAGGACAAGGCCAAGCCGGCCGAGATCCTGGAAAAGATCATCAGCGGCAAGATCAGCAAGATCGTCAACGAAGTGACGCTGTACGGCCAGCCGTACGTGCTGAACACCGACCAGACCGTCGAGCAGGCGGTCAAGGCCGCCGGTGCCGACGTGGTCGGCTTCCAGCGCCTGGCCGTTGGCGAAGGCATCGAGAAGGTGGTGGAAGACTACGCCGCCGAAGTGATGAAGCAGGCCGGACTGGCCTGATCCTCGCCGCACCGTAGAAAAAGCCGCGGCCTGCCGCGGCTTTTTTTTGCCCGGCGCTGGCGCGCGCGCCAGCAACGCGCGAAACTGAAGCGAACGCATCCGCCAGGCCCGCAACCGGCCTCAACATCTACAGATGTCGTGTCGGTGGCCGCTACAGCTGGATGCCGACCAGGCTTTCCGCGTCCATCACGCACGCGCTGCAGCGCGGCGGCGGCCAAGCATGGCGTGCCCCATTAACGAACGCAGCGGTATGCTTGCGTTCACCGTCGGCGATGACCCATGCAACCAGATCTACAGGCCGCCCTGCACTATTGCCGCAACCTGCCGTCGCCTCCGGGTGTGGCGTTGCGCGTCATCGAGCTGGCGCAGGACCCCGACGTGGACATGACCACCACGGCCAACGTCATCGGCATGGACATGGCATTGAGCGCGCGCATGCTGCGGGTTGCCAATTCGCCGCTGTACGCCAGCCGCCGCCGTATCGACAACCTCGGCCAGGCGCTGACCATGCTCGGCCTCAACGCGACCCTGAGCCTGGCACTGGGGTTTTCGATGGTGCACGGCGTGCGCAGCACCTTCGCCGCGCATCCGCTGCATGAGCGCATCTGGCGCCGTGCCGGGCTGTGTGCGCTGGCCAGCCGCATCCTCGGGCAGGCCTACGGCATCCGCAAACCCGAAGAACTCATGCTGGCCGGCCTGCTGCAGGACATCGGCAAGCTGGCCCTGCTGCAGGGCGCGCCGGAGCTGTATGCGCCGCTGCTGGAGCAGGCGCCCGACAACGCCACGCTGCTCGAGGCCGAACGCGAGCAGCTGGGCGCCACCCATGCCGAAGTCGGCGCCTGGCTCGCGCATCAGTGGCAGTTGCCGCCGTACCTGCAGAACGCCATCGCGCAAAGCGAGCAAGAGCCCGCCGGCCTGGAGCCGTTCATGGCCTGTGTCGCGCTGTCCGGGCGACTGGCCGACATCTGGCTGTCGGCCAGTGCCGTGGCGGCCACCGAACGCGCGCAACAACAGGCGCAGGAGG
Source organism: Xanthomonas sp. CPBF 426 (assembly GCF_903989465.1). Lineage (NCBI taxonomy): Bacteria > Pseudomonadati > Pseudomonadota > Gammaproteobacteria > Lysobacterales > Lysobacteraceae > Xanthomonas > Xanthomonas sp. CPBF 426. The sequence goes on along the minus strand of NZ_LR861805.1, from coordinate 1,696,486 downwards.
TGCTGGACCTGGACGCCGAACGCTTCGAGAAGGTGATCGAACGCATCGCCGAATCGCTGCCCGAACTGGAAGCCCTGTTCGACATTCGCGTGCCGCAGCCCGAGCACATCCAGATGATCTTCGAGCAGGCGCGCGAACTGGCGATGCTGCGCAGCCTGCGCGAATTGCAGGACGTGGCCGAAGCGCGCCGGCATGCCGACGAATCGGAAAACCGCATGCGCCATCTGGCCGAACAGGCCAGCCGCGATGCGTTGACCGGCGTGTTCAATCGCCATCAGCTCGGCACTGCGCTGGCGCACGAGTTCGAGCTGGCATCGCGCCAGAACTGGCCGCTGTCGATCGCCTTCATCGACCTGGACGACTTCAAGCGCGTCAACGATGCGCATGGTCACCTGGTCGGCGACGAGGTACTGCGCAACTTCGCGCAGACGCTGCAGCGCATGGTGCGCACCAGCGACCTGGTCGCCCGCTATGGCGGCGAGGAATTCCTGGTGATCCTGCCCAACACCGCGGCCGAAGCGGCATTGATGGTGGTCGAGCGCATCCTGGCCGAAACCGCACGCACGCCGATGGCGCAACTGCAGGGCGGCCCGCTGCACATCACCTTCTCGGCGGGGCTGGCCACCCACGGCGGCGACGACCGCCAGTTCGAGAGCATCGAGCATCTGCTGCAGGCCGCCGACAGCACGCTGTACCGCTCCAAACATCGCGGCCGCAACCGCGTCACCGCCTACGATGCGACCGACGTGCCGACACCGCAGCCGCCGCGCGCGCACTGAGCAACGTGTCACGTCATTGCCAACTACCGAATTTTTACCACGCCCGGTGACAGGCTTCCGCTAGACTTGCCGGCGTTTGCCGATCCCCCACACCGAGGTTTCCCCCATGTCCGAACTTGCCTATCGCCGCATTCTTCTCAAACTTTCCGGGGAGGCGCTGATGGGAGACGGGGATTACGGCATCGATCCCAAGGTCATCAACCGCCTCGCCCATGAAGTGATCGAAGCCCAGCAGGCCGGCGCGCAGGTCGCCCTGGTGATCGGCGGCGGCAACATCTTCCGCGGCGCCGGCCTGGCCGCCAGCGGCATGGACCGCGTCACCGGCGACCACATGGGCATGCTGGCCACCGTGATCAACGCGCTGGCGATGCAGGATGCGCTGGAGAAGCTCGGCGCCAAGGTGCGCGTGATGAGCGCGATCAAGATCAACGATGTCTGCGAGGACTTCATCCGCCGTCGCGCGATCCGCCATCTGGAAAAGGGCCGCATCGCGATCTTCGCCGCCGGCACCGGCAATCCGTTCTTCACCACCGACTCGGGCGCGGCGCTGCGCGCGATCGAGATCGGCGCCGACCTGCTGCTCAAGGCAACCAAGGTCGACGGCGTCTACGACAAGGACCCGAAGAAGCACACCGATGCGGTGCGTTATGACAGCCTGACCTACGACCAGGTCATCCTGCAGGGCCTGGAAGTGATGGACACCGCCGCCTTCGCCCTGGCGCGCGACAGCGACCTGCCGCTGCGCATCTTCGGCATGAGCGAGCCCGGCGTGCTGCTGCGCATCCTGCACGGCGAGCAGATCGGCACGCTGGTGCAGGGCCGCAGCTGAGGCTGGGAATCGGGAGTCGGGATTGGGGAATCGCAAAGGCGCGGCGCCCGGGCTGCGCTGATAGCTCACGATGGCGGCGTCGGGCGTGAAGTGCCGGCAAGTGAACCGGCTGCGCGGGTCCTGACGACCCGCGAGTCGTGAAACCTCAGTCCCGGCTATAATCTCCGGATTCAGCTCCACACGGATTCCGGCGATGCTCAACCAGATCAAACAAGACGCGCAGACGCGCATGACCAAGAGCATCGATGCTCTGCGCCATTCCCTGACCACGGTGCGCACCGGCCGCGCCTCTCCGGCGCTGCTGGACGGCATCAAGGTCAAGGCCTACGGCACCGACACCCCCCTCAACCAGGTTGCCAGCATCAGCGTCTCCGAAGGCCGCTCGCTGGTCATCAGCCTGTTCGACAAGGGCATGATCAAGGACGTCGAGAAGGCGATCTATGCCTCGGATCTGGGCCTGACCCCGACCGTGGTCGGCACCGTGATCCGTCTGAACCTGCCGCCGCTGACCGAGGAGCGCCGCAAGGAGCTCAGCAAGTCCGTGCATGGCGAGGGCGAGGACAGCAAGGTGGCCATCCGCAACATCCGTCGCGATGCCAACCAGCAGGTCAAGGATCTGCTCAAGGACAAGGCGGTCACCGAAGACGAGGCGCGCAGCGCCGAGGACGACATCCAGAAGCTGACCGACAAGGCCATCAAGGATGTGGATGAGGTCGTCAAGGCCAAGGAACAGGAACTGATGACGGTCTGATCGTGGCATCGCCTGCCATGCATCCAGCACCTTCCGCTGCCGCCGTGCCGCGCCACATTGCCATCATCATGGATGGCAATGGGCGTTGGGCGCAGCGTCGGCGGCGTCCGCGCATGATCGGTCATCGCGCCGGCGCGCGCGCGGTCAACCGCACCATCGACTTCTGCCTGGAAAAAGGCGTCTCGGCGCTCACCCTGTTCGCGTTCTCCAGTGAAAACTGGGGGCGCCCGCAGGAGGAAGTCGATGCGCTGATGAAACTGTTCCTGCATGCGCTCGACCGCGAGGTCGACGAGCTGCAGCGCCGCGGCGTGCAAGTACGCTTCATCGGCGATCGCGGCCGCTTCGCGGCGCCGCTGCGCGAGCGCATGGCCGGCGCAGAACGCATCACCGCGGCCAATTCGCGCCTGGTGCTGAGCATTGCCGCCAGCTACGGCGGCCGCCAGGACATTGCGCTGGCCGCGCGGGCCCTGGCCGAAGAAGTGGCGGCCGGTCGCCTGCAACCGCAGCAGATCGACGAAGCGCTGCTGGCCAGCCGCGTCGCATTGGCCGACCTGCCGGCGCCGGACCTGTTCATCCGCACCGGTGGCGACACCCGCATCAGCAATTTCCTGCTGTGGCAGCTGGCCTATACCGAACTGTGGTTCACCGAAACTCTGTGGCCGGAGTTCGATGCCGGCGTGCTGCAGCAGGCGCTGGATGACTACGCCGGGCGCGAACGCCGCTACGGCCTGACCAGTGCCCAGATCGCCGACAAGGCGACGGAGAGCTCCTCCGCATGACCAAGACCCGCGTGATTGCCGCGCTGATCATGGCGCCGCTCGCCATCTGCGCGATCGTGCTGCTGCCCACGCAATGGCTGGCGGCGCTGGCGGCGATCCTGTTCCTGACCGGTCTATGGGAGTGGCTCAAGCTCTCCGGCATCGACGACAGCCTGCCGCGCACCGTGCTGCTGATGCTCAATCTGCTGCTGATGGTGCTGATGGTGTGGGCCTCGGCCGGCTCCATGGTGCTGTTCCAGATCGCCGCCCTGGTGGGGGTGGTCTGGTGGCTGCTGGCGCTGCTGTGGCTGCGCTTTTTCACCTTCGGTGCCGATCACGGCAACGGCCAGGCGCGCGCGCTCAAGCTCGCCGCCGGCACGCTGGCGGTATTGCCGGCCTGGGCCGCGCTGGTGCTGCTGCATGCCAACCCGGACAAGGGCAACCTGTGGCTGCTGACCGCGCTGACCATGGTGTGGGCGGCCGATTCGGGCGCCTATTTCGCCGGCCGCGCGTTCGGCAAGCACAAGCTGGCACCGCGGGTCAGCCCCAACAAGACCATCGAAGGCCTGCTCGGCGGCATGGTCGCCGGCATCGTGGTCGCCTGCGCGTTCGGCTGGCTGGCCGGGCTCACCCTGGCGCACGTGCCGCAGCTGATCCTGGTGGCGGCGGTGGCGGTGCTGGCCTCGGTGCTGGGCGATCTGTTCGAGAGCCTGCTCAAGCGTCATGCCGGCGCCAAGGACTCGGGCGCGGTGATTCCGGGCCACGGCGGCGTGCTGGATCGCATCGACGGCGTGCTCGCCGCCCTGCCGGTGTTCGCACTCGGCAAGGAAATTCTCGGGTTCTAGATATGGCTGGCTCTGCTCTCCGTCACGTCGCCGTCTTCGGCGCCACCGGCTCGATCGGTGCATCGGCACTGGATGTGATCGCCCGTCATCCGCAGCGGCTGCGTGCCAGCGTGCTGTCGGCCGGCAGCAAGGTCGACGCGCTGCTGGCGCTGTGCGTCACCCATCGCCCTGCGCACGCAGTGATCGCCGACCACTCCCTGTACCCGGCACTGCGCGACGGTTTGCGCGCGGCCGGCCTGGCCACCCAGGCCCACGCCGGCAGCGAGGCCCTGGACGCGCTGGCCGCCAGCGATGCCTGCGATACCGTGGTGGCGGCGATCGTGGGGGCGGCCGGCCTGCCGTCCACGCTGGCCGCGGCCGGCGCCGGCAAGCGCCTGTTGCTGGCCAACAAGGAATCGCTGGTGCTGGCCGGCGAATTGCTGACCCGCACCGCGACTGCGGCCGGCGCCGAGATCATCCCGATCGACAGCGAGCACAGCGCCATCTTCCAGTGCCTGCGCTCCTGCGACGCCAGCCGCGGCGTGCGCCGGGTCATCCTGACCGCGTCCGGCGGTCCGTTCCGTGGCTGGGACCGCGCCGCGCTCGGTGCGGTCACGCCCGCGCAGGCGGTCGCCCATCCCAAATGGTCGATGGGCCCGAAGATTTCGGTGGATTCGGCGACGCTGATGAACAAGGGCCTGGAGGTGATCGAGGCGCATCACCTGTTCGGCCTGCCCGGCGCCCGGATCGATGTGCTGGTGCACCCACAGAGCCTAGTGCACTCGCTGGTGGAATTCGTCGATGGCTCCACCCTGGCCCAGCTCGGCCTGCCCGACATGCGCACCACGCTGGCGGTCGGCCTGGCGTGGCCGGAGCGGGTCGAGTCCGGCGTTGGCGGGCTGGACCTGCTGACCCAGGGACGGCTGGATTTCGAGGCGCCGGACACGGCCGCATTTCCGTGCCTGCGCCTTGCCTGGGAGGCGCTGGAGGCCGGCGGGACCGCGCCTGCGATCCTGAACGCGGCCAATGAAGTGGCTGTTTCAGCGTTTCTTCAGGGCCAGGTGGGTTTCCTAGCGATTCCCGCGTTGGTCGAACACACACTGACAACGCTCGCACGGCACAATGCCGACTCCCTCGACACCCTGCTGTCTGCCGATGCGCAAGCGCGGCAGATCACCGAACGCGCCCTCGCCAATCACCGCCTTCATGCCTGATCGATTTACGCAACCGAGTTGCATCCATGGGTGATTTCATCGGTTCGGTCTGGTGGATGATCGTCAGCCTGGGCGTGTTGGTGACCTTCCACGAATTCGGGCACTTCTGGGTCGCGCGCCGCTGCGGCGTCAAGGTGCTGCGCTTTTCGGTGGGCTTCGGCAAGCCGTTGTGGATGCGTCGTGACCGCCACGGCACCGAGTTCGTGGTGGCGGCCATTCCGCTGGGCGGCTACGTCAGGATGCTCGACGAACGCGAAGGCGACGTGCATCCGGCCGAGCAGGACCAGGCCTTCAACCGCAAGACGGTATGGCAGCGCATCGCCATCGTCGCCGCCGGCCCGATCGCCAACCTGTTGCTGTGCATGGCGATGCTGTGGGCGATGTTCGTGGTCGGCAAGCAGGATTACTCGGCCACCATCGGCCGCGCCGACGGTCTGGCCGCCGAAGCCGGCCTGAGCCCGGGCGAGCGCATCGTGCGCATCGATGGGCGCAGTGTCAGCAGCTGGAGCGATGCCAGCATGCAGCTCACCACGGCGGCGATGGACCAGCGCGACATCCGCGTGCTGACCGCCACCGAAGGCGCCGGCAACCGCGAGCACACGCTGCGCCTGTCGCAGCTGCCGGCCGGCTTTGACGAGCGCCGCGTGGCGTCGCTGGCCGGTATCGGCTGGCAGTTCATGCTGCAGCCGCCGGTGGTGGGCCAGGTGGTCGCCGGCTCGGCGGCGCAGGGGCTGCTGCAGCCGGGCGACCGCATCGTGGCCATCGACGGCCAGCCGATCCGGTCGGCCGACGAGATTCCCGCCCAGCTGCAGGCACTGGGCGCGCAGGGCGGGACCGGCATGATCGAGGTCGCGCGCGGCGACGACCGGCTGGCGCTGGAAATCGCCCCGCGCCGGTCGCCGCAGGGGCAATGGCTGCTCGGCGTGGGGTTTGCGCCAGCGCAGGCGCCGGCCTACGACAGCCGCCAGCAGTACGGCATGTTCGCCGCGGTGCCTGCCGCGATCCGTGAGACCGGCCGGATGACCGCCGACTCGCTGGGCATGATGAAGCGCATGCTGACCGGCCAGGCCTCGGTCAAGAACATCTCCGGCCCGGTCACCATTGCGCGCGCCGCCAACGCCTCGGCCGAACGCGGGCTCGACTGGTTCCTGTATTTCCTGGGCTTGCTGTCGCTCAGCCTGGCGATCATCAACCTGATGCCGATCCCGATCTTGGACGGTGGGCATCTGCTGTATTACCTTATCGAGTTGGTCAAGGGCAGCCCGATCAGCGAACGGGCCATGATTGCCGGGCAATATGTCGGCCTGGCGGTCCTGGCCGGGCTGATGGGACTGGCGTTCTACAACGACATCCTCGGCCTGGTTCCACGATGAAGCTGCTCCACTCTTTCCGCCTGTTGTCGTCGTCATACGTCGGCATCCAGCAACACCCGAAATCGACTCCAACCGGATGTGACATGACGCGTCTTCCCACTCGCCGCCTGCTTGCCCTCGCTCTCGCCGCCGGCCTCAGCCTGCCAGTCGTTGCCCTGGCCGCAGAGCCGTTCGTTGCCAGCGACATCCGCGTCGACGGCCTGCAGCGCATCGCCTCCGGCACCGTGTTCACCTATCTGCCGGTGAACCGCGGCGACACCGTGGACGATGGCAAGGTCGCCGACTCGATCCGTGCGCTTTACCGCACCGGCTTCTTCGAGGACGTGCAGCTGGATCGCCAGGGCAACATCCTGGTGATCACCGTGAAGGAGCGCCCGGCGATCAACAAGCTCACCGTGACCGGCAACAAGGACATCAAGTCCGAGGAACTGCTCAAGGGCCTAGGCGACATCGGCCTGACCGAGGGGGGCACCTTCGACCGCCTGAGCCTGGACCGCGTGACCCAGGAGCTGACCCGCCAGTACAACAACCGCGGCAAGTACAACGTCGAGATCACCCCGACGGTCAGCCCGCTGGACCGTAACCGCGTGGACGTGGCGATTGCGATCAAGGAAGGCAAGGCGGCCAAGATCCGCCACGTCAACCTGATCGGCACCGAGAAGTTTGCCAACGAGGACATCCTGGAGAACTGGGAATCCAAGGAGCACAACTGGGCCTCGTGGTATCGCCGCGACGACCAGTACTCCAAGGAAAAGATGTCCGGCGACCTGGAGAAGCTCAACTCCTGGTACCTGGACCGCGGCTACGTGGACTTCAGCATCGATTCCACCCAGGTGTCGATCAGCCCGGACAAGCGCGATATGTTCGTCAGCGCCGGCGTCACCGAAGGCGAGCAGTACAAGATTTCCGAGATCAAGGTCACCGGCGACACCGTGCTGCCGCAGGCCGACATCGAGCGCCTGGTCATCCCCAAGGCAGGCGACATCTTCTCGCGTGCGCTGCTGGAGTACACCTCCGATGCGATCACCAATACGCTGAGCAACGTCGGTTACGCCTTCGCCAAGGTCAACCCGATCCCCACCCCGAACCGCGAGGACCGCACTGTCGCGGTGAACCTGCAGGTGGTGCCGGGCCCGCGCGTGACCGTGCGCCGCATCCTGTACAAGGGCAACAGCCGCACCTCGGACGAAGTGCTGCGCCGCGAGATGCGCCAGTTCGAAAACACCTGGTATTCGCAGGCGGCGATCGACCGTTCCAAGATCCGCCTGCAGCGCCTGGGCTACTTCGAGAGCGTGGATGTGGAAACGCCGGCCGTGCCGGGCAGCAACGACCAGGTCGACGTGGTCTACAACGTCAAGGAGACCACCTCCGGCAGCTTTGTGTTCGGCCTGGGCTACTCGCAGAGCTTCGGTGTGACCACCTCGGTGCAGTTGTCGCAGAACAACTTCCTGGGCGGCGGCAACCGGGTGGCGGTGGAAGCCTCGCGCAGCAGCTACCAGCAGCGCTACGCGTTCTCCTACACCAACCCGTTCTTTACCGACGACGGCGTGTCTCTGGGCTACAACCTGTCCTGGCGCTCGCTGGACTACTCGGACTTCAACACCGCCCAGTACAACAGCAAGAATGGTTCGGCGCAGGTGGTGTTCGGCGTGCCGATCACCGAGAACGATACCGTCTCGGCGATGGTCGGCATCGACAGCAACCAGATCAATACGTTCCAGGGCCAGACCCCGCAGGCGATCATCAATTACATCGATGCAATCGGTACTAGCACCTTCCATGCCTGGCGCACAGAGCTGGGCTGGGCACGCGATACCCGCAACGACTTCTTCATGCCCACCCGTGGCATGTACCAGCGCGTCGGCCTGGAGACCACCCTGCCCGGCTCCACGGTTGAGTACTACAAGTTCAACTACCAGATCTCCAACTACTGGCCGATCATCCCGGCGATCGTGTTGAACACCCGCTTCGAGCTGGGTTACGGCGACAGCTATGGCAATGACAGCCGCCGCGACATATGCGGCGTAGTCACCAACATTAACAACAGCCCCACCTACACAGAGCAAGGCTGCAACGGCAGCAACCTGATCCGTACTGTCACTGCGACCGGGCTGCCGTTCTACGAGAACTTCTACGCCGGCGGTACCAACTCGGTGCGCGGCTTCGAAGACAACACGCTGGGTCCGCGTTCGGAAAGCACCTTCAACTACACGCGCGGCCAGCCGCTGGGTGGCTCGTTCAAGACCGTCGGTTCGGTGGAAATGTACTTCCCCAAACTGTTCGACAGCCCGTCGGCACGCGTGTCGGCGTTCTTCGACTTCGGTAACGTCTACGACGGCGTGGACAACTTCAAGGCCAACGAGCTGCGTGCGTCCACCGGTGTGGCGCTGTTGTGGCGCGCCCCGGTCGGTCCCATTTCGATCAGCTACGCATTCCCGCTGAAAAAGGAAGACAACGACGAGATCGAACGTCTGCAGTTCACCTTCGGCGGCCAGTTCTAATAGCGAACGGCAACAAAGAAGGCGGCCCGCGCAAGCGGGCCGCCCGTGTATCACCGGTTGGATGTGGGCCGGTCAGAACCAGCTGTCCAACCATGTGGAGACGGTGTTGGACAGACAGCTGGCGATGTCGCCGGCAGGCAGGCTGAGACACTGCAGCTGCTGCTCACCGGTTGCCCTGCCCTGCTCGACATCGAAGGATTGGGCCGATGCACCTGCGACCGCGCCCATCATGACCAGACCACCAAGGATGGAAAGAACGGTTTTCATATGCGTGTTCCTGGATTGGCCGCTTGATTGCGACAGGACCCTAGATACGCAGGCTTTGTTGGGAACTGTTTAATGGTGTTTTCTCCCCGTTAAAGCGGCTCTCCCACACTTACAAGAGGTTCACCCTGATGCGCTTGACCGCCAGTGCGATTGCCGAACAATTTGGTCTGACCGTCATCGGTGATGGCGCCATCGAAGTCAGTGGCGTCGCCACCCTGGCGCATGCCGGCGCCGGGCAACTGAGCTTCCTGTCCAATCCGCGCTACCGGCCGCAGCTGGGCCAGAGCCAGGCCGCCGTGGTGGTGCTGCGCGCCGACGATGCGCAGGACGCACGCGGCACCGCGCTGGTCGCCAAGGATCCCTACACCGCCTTCGCCAAGATCGCCGCCTTGTTCGATGTGGCGCCGCTGCGCGAACCGGGCATTCACCCGTCGGCGGTGATCGATCCCAGTGCCCAGGTCTCGCCGAGCGCGCATGTCGGCCCGTTCGTCAGCATCGGTGCGCGCAGCCGCGTGGGCGATGGCTGCGTGATCGGCACCGGCAGCATCATCGGCGAGGATTGCGTGGTCGATGACGGCAGCGAGCTGCTCGCCCGCGTCACCCTGGTCACCCGGGTGCGCCTGGGCAAGCGCGTGCGCATCCATCCCGGTGCGGTGATCGGCGCCGACGGCTTCGGCCTGGCGATGGATGCCGGCCACTGGATCAAGGTGCCGCAGCTGGGCGGTGTGGTGATCGGCGACGATTGCGAGATCGGCGCCAACACCTGCATCGACCGCGGCGCACTGGAAGACACCGTGCTGGAAGAAGACGTGCGCGTGGATAACCTGGTGCAGATCGCGCACAACTGCCACATCGGCGCACATAGCGCCATCGCCGGCTGCACCGGAATCGCCGGCAGCGCCAAGATCGGCCGTTACTGCCTGCTTGGCGGGCATGTCGGCGTGGTCGGGCACCTGGAGATCTGCGACAAGGTCGTGATCACCGGCAAGTCGGTGGTGCGCAATTCCATCCATGAGCCGGGCGAGTATTCGTCCGGCACCCCTCTCACCGACAATCGCACGTGGCGCAAGAATGCCGCGCGCTTCAAACAACTCGATGTGCTGGCAAGGCGCATCCTGGCTGTGGGCAAGGAGAAAGAATGAGTCACCCCACTTACGAGCTGCCGATTGACGTCAACCAGATCCAGACGCTGATCCCGCACCGCTATCCGTTTCTGCTGATCGACCGGGTCGTCGACCTCGACCTGGAAGCCAAGCGCATCGTCGGGCAGAAGAACGTCAGCATCAACGAGCCGTTTTTCCAGGGCCATTTCCCCACCCGCCCGGTGATGCCCGGCGTGCTGATCATCGAGGCACTGGCGCAGGCCGGTGGCGTGATGACCCAGCTCGGGCTTGGGCGCGACGCGCTGTCCAAGCTGTTCTACATGGTCAAGGTCGACAACGCCCGCTTCAACAAGCAGGTGGTGCCGGGTGACGTGCTGATGCTGGAAGTGCAGATGAAGCGCCTGATCCGCAACATGGGATGCTATTACGGCGAGGCCAAGGTCAACGGCGAAGTCGTGGCCAGCGCCGAAATCATGTGCGCCGGCGCCAAGGAATAACCCGTTTTTGGAGGTGAGACACGATGCGTGATCAAGCACCCTTGATTCATCCCACCGCCGTCATCGATCCGTCGGCGCAGCTGGCCAGCGATGTGCGCGTGGGCGCGTTCTCGTTGATCGGCGCCGATGTGCAGATCGATGCGGGCACCGAGGTGGGGCCGCATTGCTCGATCCACGGCCCGACCCGGATCGGCCGCAACAACCGCTTCATCGGCCATGCCGCGATCGGCGGCGAACCGCAGGACAAGAAATACGCCGGCGAGCGCACCGAACTGGTGATCGGCAACGGCAACGTGATCCGCGAATTCGTCACCATCAATCGCGGCACCGGCGGCGGTGGCGGCATCACCGTGGTCGGCGACGACAACTGGATGCTGGCCTACACCCACGTGGCGCACGACTGCCATGTCGGCAACCACTGCGTGTTCTCCAACAACACCACGCTGGCCGGCCATGTCACCGTGGGCGACTACGTGATCATCAGCGGCTTTGCCGGTGCCCATCAGTTCTGCCGGATCGGCGCGCACGCCTTCCTGGGCATGGGCGCGCTGACCAACGGCGACGTTCCGCCGTTCACCATGGTCGGCAGCGAATCGCTGGGCCGCCCGCGCGGCATCAACAGCGAAGGGCTCAAGCGTCGCGGCTTCGATGCCGAGCGCATCACCGCGATCAAGCGCGCCTACCGCACGCTGTACGTCGCCGGGCTGCCGCTGGCCGAGGCCAAGCTGCAGCTGGCCGAACAGGCCAAGAGCAGCGAAGACGTGCGCGGGCTGCTCGAGTTCATCGAGGCGGCGGAAAGGCCGTTGTTGCGATGAAGGGAATCGGGAATCGGGAATCGGGAATCGATGCAGGCGCGCACGCTGACACGCCTGCCGCCGGCCCACCGCCGGCACTTCCGATTCCCCATTCCCCACTCCCGATTCCCGGCGCGCAAGCGCGCTCCCCACGCATCGCGCTGATCGCCGGCGAAGCTTCCGGCGACATCCTGGGTGCCGGCTTGATCGAGCAGCTGCGGCGCCGCTATCCGGCTGCCGAGTTCGTCGGCATCGGCGGCGATGCGATGCGCGGCGCCGGCTGCCAGACCTGGTTCGATGCCAGCGAACTGGCGGTGATGGGGCTGACCGAAGTGCTGCAGCATCTGCCGCGGCTGCTGAAGCTGCGCCGCGCGTTTCGTGAGCGTGTGCTGGCATGGAAACCGGACGTGTTCATCGGTATCGATGCACCCGATTTCAATCTGTCGGTCGAGCGCTGGCTCAAGCAGCGCGGTGTGCGCACCGTGCATTACGTCAGCCCCTCGGTGTGGGCATGGCGCGAGAAGCGTGCGGAAAAGATCGGCGCCAGCGCCGACCTGGTGCTGTGCCTGTTTCCGATGGAGCCGCCGATCTACGCCAGGCACGGCATCGATGCGCGCTTTGTCGGCCACCCGATGGCCGACGACATCGCCTACCAGGCCGATCGCGCCGCTGCGCGCGCCAAGCTGGGTCTGTCCGCCTCCAGCACCGTGCTGGCGGTGTTGCCCGGCAGCCGGCATGGCGAGATCGGCAAGCTCGGCGAGACGTTCTTCCAGGCCGCCTGGCTGGTGTCCGAGCAGTTGCCCAACCTGCACGTGCTGGTCCCGGCGGCCAATCCTGGCTGCAAGCAGCTGCTGGCCGAGCAGTTGTCGCGCTCGTCGCTGCCGGTGCTGCGGTCGCACCTGCTCGATGGCCAGGCGCGCACCGCGATGCTGGCCGCCGACGTGGTGCTGCTGGCGTCGGGTACCGCGACGCTGGAGGCGATGCTGGTCAAGCGCCCGATGGTGGTCGGCTACAAGGTCGCCCCGCTCACCTACCGCATCGTCAAGACGCTGGGCCTGCTCAAGGTCAACCGCTACGCGCTGCCCAACATCCTGGCCAACGACGACCTCGCCCCGGAGCTGATGCAGGACGACTGCACCCCGGAGCGCCTGTGCGCGGCCCTGCTGGACTGGTTCAAGCACCCGGAAAAGGTCGCCGCGCTGCAACCACGCTATCTCGCCCTGCACGCGGAACTACGCCGCGACGCATCGGCACGCGCGGCCGATGCGGTGGCTGGGCTGCTGATGCAGCCGGAATCGGGAATCGGGAATCGGGAATCGGCAGGAGCCGGGTCGTGAAGCGCTTAACTTCCCACGGTGCCGTTCTCGTTCCGACGGCGCAGGACGCGCTTTTTCACGATTCCCCAGTCCCGATTCCCGATTCGCGTTTGATTGCCGGTGTCGACGAAGCCGGGCGCGGCCCGCTGGCCGGGCCGGTGGCGGTGGCGGCGGTGGTGTTCGATCCCGGCAAGCCGCGCATCAACGGGCTGGACGATTCCAAGCAGCTCAGTGCGCAGCGGCGCGAGCAGTTGTATGCGCGCATCGTCGAGCGGGCGCTGGCGTGGTCGGTGGTGCTGATCGACAGCGAGGAGATCGACCGCATCAATATCTACCAGGCGACCATGCTGGGCATGCGGCGTGCGGTGGAAGGCGTCGCGCATGTGGCCGGGTTTGCCCGCATCGACGGCAACCGGGTGCCCAAGGGCCTGCCCTGCCCGGCCGAGGCCTTGATCGGCGGCGATGCGCTCGATCGCGCCATCATGGCCGCCTCGATCGTGGCCAAGGTCACCCGCGACCGCCTGATGCACGACCTGCACGTCCAGCACCCCGAATACCGCTTCGACCAGCACAAGGGCTACGCCACGCCGGTGCACCTGGCCGCGCTGCGCAGCCATGGGCCGTGCCCGCAGCACCGTCGCAGCTTCGCCCCGGTGCGGCGTGCATTGGGCATCGAGGCGGCGCAGTCGCCGTGGGACGTGCCCTGCGCGCCCCCGGCCGATGCGCTGCTGCTTGCCGACTGAGCGCCCCCTCCAGGCTGACCTGGCCCGGTCCCGGCGCCACCCACCAGTGGCGCGGAAACGGCCGGTGCAGCCAGGGCTTCGCGTAGCAAGTCACGCACGCCCAGCGCCGCACGCCCCCGATCCGCGCAATCGCCACCGCTGCGCTGCATCCAGCTAGCCACAGCCTGAATCGGCCACACCGGCCAGCCCCCGTGGCAGCTGGCCGCGGCGCCGCGCCGGTGCTGTCAAGCCTTGTCCGACCCGATCACGCTCGCTACCCTGACCCCGCATTATTCCGGTCTCGCATGTCCACTTCCCGCTTCGTCCATCTGCACGTCCACACCGAGTTCTCGCTGGCGGATTCCACCATCCGTGTGCCCGAGAAACCGGATCAGGCTGACCCGAAAAAGGCCAAGCAGGCCAACCTGCTGAGCCGCGCGGTCGAACTCGACATGCCCGCGCTGGCGGTCACCGACCTCAACAACTTGTTCGCGCTGGTCAAGTTCTACAAGGCCGCCGAGGGCGTGGGCATCAAGCCGATCGCCGGCGCCGACGTGATGATCGCCACCCCGGACATGACGCCCTGGCGCATGACCCTGCTGTGCCGCGACCGCGAAGGCTACCTGAGCCTGTCGCGCCTGCTGACCCGCGCCTGGATGGAAGGCCACCGCCCCGAAGGCGGCGTGGCGATCCACCCCGAATGGCTGCAGAGCGGCCATGCCAACCTGTTCGCCCTGGCCGGCCGCGACAGCCTGGCCGGGCGCCTGTTCGGCGAGGGCCGCGCCGACCTGGCCGAGCAGCAGCTGGCCGACTGGCAGCGCGTGTTCGGCGACGGCCTGCATCTGGAACTCACCCGTACCGGGCGCCAGGGCGAAGAACGCTTCAACCAGTTCGCGCTGCATGCGGCCGGTGTGCGCGGCCTGCCGGTGGTGGCCAGCAACGATGTGCGCTTCCTGTACGCCAGCGACTTCAATGCGCACGAGGCGCGGGTGTGCATTTCCTCCGGCCGCGTGCTCGACGACCCCAAGCGCCCGCGCGAGTACAGCGACCAGCAGTACCTGAAGTCCGGCGACGAAATGGCCGCGCTGTTCGCCGACGTGCCCGATGCAATCGACAACACGCTGGCGCTGGCGCAGCGCTGCAACATCGAGATGCGCCTGGGCACCTACTTCCTGCCCGCCTATCCGGTGCCCGAAGACGAGACGCTGGACAGCTGGATCCGCAGCCAGTCGCGCGACGGTCTGGCCGCACGCCTGGAAAAGAGCCCGATCGCGCCCGGCAAGACCCGCCAGGACTATGTCGACCGGCTGGAATTCGAGCTGGATACCATCATCAAGATGGGCTTCCCCGGCTACTTCCTGATCGTGGCCGACTTCATCCAGTGGGGCAAGAACCAGGGCATTCCGATCGGCCCGGGGCGCGGTTCCGGTGCCGGTTCGCTGGTGGCCTGGGCACTGCAGATCACCGACCTGGACCCGCTGCCGTACAACCTGCTGTTCGAGCGCTTCCTCAACCCCGAACGCGTGTCGATGCCCGACTTCGACATCGACTTCTGCATGGATCGCCGCGACGAGGTGATCGACTACGTGGCGCGCAAGTACGGGCGCGAACGGGTCAGCCAGATCATCACCTACGGCACCATGGCGGCCAAGGCGGTGGTGCGCGACGCCGGGCGCGTGCTCGGCTTCAGCTACGGGCTGGTCGACAGCGTGGCCAAGCTGATCCCCAACATCCTGGGCATCACGCTCAAGGATGCGATGGGCGAAGGCAAGGACTCGGAGATGGCCTCGCCGGACCTGATCCAGCGCTACCAGGTCGAAGACGACGTGCGCGACCTGATGGATCTGGCCCGTCAGCTCGAGGACCTCACCCGCAATGCCGGCAAGCACGCCGGTGGCGTGGTGATCGCGCCCGAGCCGCTGTCCGAATTCTGCCCGCTGTTCGCCGAACACGACGAGGACGGGCGCGGCAAGAATCCGGTCACCCAGTTCGACAAGGACGACGTCGAAGCGGTCGGCCTGGTGAAGTTCGACTTCCTCGGCCTGCGCACGCTGACCATCATCGACTGGGCGGTCAAGGCGATCAACGTACGCCACGCGCGCGCCGGCATCGACCCGATCGACATCACCACCATTCCGCTCGACGACGTGCCCACCTACAAGGGCGTGTTCGCCTCGGGCAATACCGGCGCGGTGTTCCAGTTCGAATCCTCGGGCATGCGCCGCCTGCTCAAGGACGCGCGCCCGGACCGTTTCGAAGACCTGATCGCACTGGTATCGCTGTACCGCCCCGGCCCGATGGACCTGATCCCGGACTTCAACGCGCGTAAGCACGGCCAGCAGGAGATCATCTACCCGGATCCGCGCACCGAAGCCATCCTCAAGGACACCTACGGCATCATGGTGTACCAGGAGCAGGTGATGCAGATGGCGCAGATCGTCGGCGATTATTCGCTGGGCGGTGCCGACCTGCTGCGCCGTGCGATGGGCAAGAAGGTGCCGGCCGAAATGGCCAAGCACCGCGAGATCTTCCGCGAGGGCGCGGCCAAGGGCGGGGTGGGCGCGGCCAAGGCCGACGAAATCTTCGACCTGATGGAGAAGTTCGCCGGCTACGGCTTCAACAAGTCGCACGCCGCCGCCTACGCGCTGGTCAGCTACCAGACCGCGTGGCTGAAACGGCATTACCCGGCCGAATTCATGGCCGCGACGCTGTCCTCGGACATGGACAACACCGACAAGGTGGTCGGCTTTCTCGATGAGGTGCGCAATCTCGGTCTGACCGTCAAGCCGCCGCGCGTCAACGAGTCGGCCTACATGTTCGAAGCTGCCAGCCCGGACACGATTCAATACGGCCTGGGTGCGATCAAGGGTGTCGGTCAGGGCGCCTGCGAGGCGATCGTCGAAGAACGCCAGCGCGGTGGCCCCTACACCACGTTGCTGGATTTCTGCACGCGCGTGGGCACCGCCAAGCTCAACCGGCGCACCCTGGAAGCGATGATCAATGCCGGCGCGATGGACGGGCTGGGCAAGAACCGCGCCTCGCTGATGCTGCAGTTGCCGGAAGTGGTCAAGGCCACCGAGCAGCTGGCGCGCGAGCGCGCCTCGGGCCAGAACTCGCTGTTCGGCGGGCCGGACCCGAGCGCGCCGGCGTTGCGTCTGGACCTGCCCGAAAGCGAGGAATGGCCGCTGGGCCAGCTGCTCACCGGCGAGCGCGAAACGCTGGGCTTCTATCTCAGCGGCCATCCGTTCGACCCGCACCGCGACGAGGTGCGCGAGCTGGTCGGCTGCGACCTGGGGTCGCTGGAGAAGATCCTCGCCTCGCAACAACGCGGCGGCGGAGGCGGCGGCGATGGCGAAAAACGCGCCTGGCGCCCGGAAGTCAGCGCCATCCTGGCCGGCCAGGTGATCGGCGTGCGGCGCAAGGGCGACAGCCAGGTGTTCGTGCAGCTCGAAGACGGCCGTGGCCGGGTCGAATGCAGCGCGTTCTCCGATGCGATGGCCGAGTTCGGGCACCTGCTCACCCGCGATCGCATCCTGATCGTCAAGGGCGGCCTGCGCGAAGACGAATTCAACGGCGGCTACAGCCTGCGGATCCGCCAATGCTGGGACTACGAGCAGATCTGTGCCGACCATGCGCAACGCCTGTCATTGCGCCTGGACCTGCGCGAGAAGCAGGCCTGGAAGCGCATCGACGCCCTGCTGGCCAAGCACCGCCCCGGCAAGACCCCCTTGCGCCTGGACCTGCTGCTGCGCGCCCCGACCGGTGGGGTGGCCGGCATGCTCGACCTCAACGGCAGCCACTCGGTGCGCATCGACCAGCAGTTGATGGACAGCCTGCGCGCCGATCCGGCGGTGCGGACCCTGAAGATCAAGTACAGCCCTCCGTGGGCGTGAGAATGGGGAGTCGGGAATGGGGAATCGCAAAAGCGAGGCCGCCATCCGCCCTGCTTTGATTCCCCATTCCCGATTCCCGATTCTCCTAACCCCACCGTACGGGTTCATCGAACGCATTCGGCTACACTCCCCGCCTTACGTTGACGACACCACTGCATGAATCCCAACTACCTCGACTTCGAGCAACCCATCGCCGATCTGGAAGCCAAGATCCAGGAACTGCGCAAGGCCAGCACCGGCCCTGCAGTCAACGTGGACACCGAGGTGCGTGCGCTGCGCGACAAGCTGCGCGTGCGTACCGCACAGATCTTCCGCGACCTGTCGGCCTGGCAGGTCTCGCAGCTGGCGCGCCACCCGCAGCGCCCGTACACGCTGGACTACATCAACACCATCTGCGACGAATTCCAGGAACTGGCCGGCGACCGCGCCTATGCCGACGACAAGGCGATCGTCGGGGGCCTGGGCCGCATCGATGGCCGCGCGGTGGTGATCATCGGCCACCAGAAGGGCCGCGACACCAAGAGCAAGGTCGCCCGCAACTTCGGCATGCCGCGTCCGGAGGGCTACCGCAAGGCGCTGCGCCTGATGAAGCTGGCCGAGCGTTTCCGCCTGCCGCTACTGACCTTCATCGACACCCCGGGCGCCTACCCCGGTATCGGCGCCGAGGAACGCGGCCAGTCCGAAGCGATCGCGCGCAACCTGCTGGAGATGGCCGAACTGAAAGTACCGGTGATCTGCACCGTGATCGGCGAAGGCGGCTCCGGCGGCGCGCTGGCGATCGGCGTGGGCGACCGCACCTTGATGCTGGAATACGGCACCTATTCGGTGATCTCGCCCGAAGGCTGCGCTTCGATCCTGTGGAAGGACGCGGCCAAGGCCAAGGACGCCGCCGAGCAGCTCGGCCTGACCGCCAAGCGCCTGAAGGGCCTGGGCCTGGTCGATAAGGTGATCCGCGAACCCACCGGCGGCGCGCATCGCAATCCCGAACAGATGGGCAAGCGCCTCAAGGCCGTGTTGCTCAATGAGCTGGAAGCGCTGGAAAAGCTGCCGGTCGAAGGCCTGCTGCAGCGTCGTTACGAGCGCCTGCGCAGCTACGGTGCCTACGAAGGCAACTGATCGGCGATACGTCGAGGCGATGGTGCTGCGTGCACCATCGCCAGCCAGCAAGACGATTGGTCATCGAGGAAGGACCTGGTCGCAATAAGCCCTGCCTCTCCTGTCACCGGTGTTGCAGGCCGCCTGCTGCGCGCTTGTCGTACTCAGCAGGCGGGCGCTGTACTGGATCTTCATCCTGATCGCGTTCGCGTTCCTGGCGGTGTTGATCCAGGTGTGCGGCTGCAGACGTGGCCGGATCCCGGCTTGTCTCCCATGCGTGTCGGCACTGCGCGCCCAGGTAATGTCCGCCGTCGGCGCGCGGTGCCGGCCTGCACCCCTCGGGGTCGCATCGCCATCGTCGGCGGCGCATCGACAGCGTCAGGCAAACGCACGCGCTGCCTGTACTTCAACAACGCTCAGAACGGCTTGGCCAGCACCAGCCAGATCACCGCGACCAGCAACACCACCGGCACTTCATTGAACAGCCGCAGCGCGCGGCCGCTGGGCAGGCTGCGGCCCTGATCCACGCCCTTCAACCAGCGCCCGGCCACGATGTAATGCGCCAGGATCAAGGCCACCGCAAACAGTTTTGCGTGCAGCCAGCCACCGGCCACCATCGTCGGAAAATCCGGAATCACCCGATAGCCCTGCCACAGCACCGCGCCCAGCAGCAGCGCCAGGCCCAGCATGCTGTGGCCGAATCTGTAGAGGCGGCGCCCCATCAGCACCAGGCGTGTGCGTACCGCAGGCTCGGCACCGGCTTCGGCGATATTGACCAGGATGCGTGGCAGGTAGAACACCGCCGCCATCCACGCAGTGACGAACAACAGATGGAAGGTCTTGATCCACAGGTACAGGGTCATGTGCTGGCTTCGCTGGCTGGCGTAGGATGGCCCGCATTTTCACCCATCCGATCATGCGAAAGCACCTGACGTCCATGTCCGAACCCGACGACAAGCAGTACGACGCCCACTATTTCCGCCGCTGGTACAGGGATGCGGGGCTGGCCGACCCTGCGCGCCTGCGACGCAAGGTCGCACTGGCGGTGAGTCAGGCCGAGTACTACCTGGAGCGCCCGATCCGCAGCGTGCTGGATATCGGTTGTGGCGAGGCGGCCTGGCGCGCGCCATTGTTGGCCTTGCGCCCCAGGCTGAGCTATCTGGGCTTCGACAGCAGCGCCTATGCGGTACAGCGTTACGGGCGCAGCCGGCAGATCCATCCTGCCCGCTTCGGCGATTTCGCCTGGCTGCGCCCCTGCGCGCCGGTGGATCTGCTGATCTGCTCGGACGTGCTGCATTACGTGCCCACCCGCGAGTTCAACCAGGGGCTGCCGGGGCTGGCCGAGATGTGCGCGGGCGTGGCGTTTCTGGAGACATTTGCCGAAGAAGACGCCTTCGAGGGCGACCACGAGGGTTTTCAGGCGCGCCCGGCGCGCTGGTATCGTCGCCGCTTCGCCGGCGTGGGGTTTGCTGAACTCGGTTCGCACTGCTGGTTGTCGCCGCAATTGGCCGATGAGGCGTCTGCGTTGGAGCGCGGCTGAGCAGGACGTTGGCCGGCTGAGGCACACATGGCGAGGCGAGTGGCTTCGCCGCGCGCCCTCCCGCCACCCTCGCCCGCAGGAAAGCGGCCTTCCTTCTTTCTCCCGCCGGGAGAAGGTGCCCCGCAGGGGCGGATGAGGGTACGCACGAAGCCTGGTGGCAGTTGAGTGCGTGTGGGCCACACCCCTTGCCCCTCCCTGCAGGCAGAGGAGCCTGCCAGGCAGTCCGCACGGCTCTGCGAGAACGCGCACTTCCAGCCCGGCGCCGTCGTCCGACGTATCTCCGATGGCGGCAACGCAAAATCGCGGCAAATCAGGGCGCTCGCGCCTGCCACAGCTTGGATGACAGCCTCTACCGTCCGCAGCCCCATTAAGGTGCAAATGCGCCAAAGGGGGTATGCTGCGCGGCAGCAAAGAGCCGCACGGATGGGTGGAATGCTTTATCAACTGCACGAGCTGACCCGCAATCTGCTAGCGCCTTGGGTGCACCAGGCCCAGGCGAACGCCAAGATGTTTTCCGACCCCGACAGTCTGTGGGCCTCGCTCCCGGGCGCCGAACGCATGGCGGCCAGCAATGAGCTGTTCCATCGCCTGGGCAAGGAATACGAAAAGCCGGCCTGGGCACTGGACGATGTCGAGGTCGACGGCCACTCGCTGCCGATCATCGAACGTGAAGTGCTGAGCAAGCCGTTCTGCCGCCTGCTGCGCTTCAAGCGTTTCAGCGACCATGTCGAGTTGATCGGCACGATGAAGCAGCAGCCGGCCGTGCTGGTGGTGGCGCCGTTGTCCGGCCACCATGCCACCCTGCTGCGCGACACCGTGCGCACGCTGCTGCGCAACCACAAGGTCTACGTGACCGATTGGGTGGACGCGCGCATGGTGCCGCTGGAAGCCGGTGCCTTCCGGCTCGAGGACTACATCAGCTACATCCAGGAGTTCATCCGTCACATCGGCGCCGAGCGCCTGCATGTGGTGAGCGTGTGCCAGCCCACCGTGCCGGTGCTTGCGGCGGTGTCGTTGATGGCCACCAACGACGAGCCCACGCCGCGCTCGCTGGTGATGATGGGCGGGCCGATCGATGCGCGCCGCAGCCCGACCCAGGTCAACAACCTGGCTACCGAGAACGGTATCGAGTGGTTCCAGAACAACCTGATCCACACCGTGCCGTTCCCGTATCCGGGCCATGGCCGGCAGGTGTATCCGGGCTTCCTGCAGCACGCCGGCTTCCTGTCGATGAACCCCAACCGGCACGTGATGTCGCACTGGGATTTCTACACCGACCTGGTCAAGGGCGACCTGCAGGACGCGCAGGCGCATCGGCAGTTCTACGACGAATACAACGCCGTGCTCGACATGCCGGCCGAGTATTACCTGGACACCATTCGCGTGGTGTTCCAGGACTTCCTGCTGCCGCAGGGCAAGTGGAAAGTGGATGGCCAGCTGGTCAAGCCCTCGGCGATCCGCAATACCGCACTGCTCAGCATCGAAGGCGAACTGGACGATATCGCCGGCCTCGGCCAGACCGAAGCGGTGCACGATCTGTGCACCGGGATCGACGCGGCGCATCGCCGTCATCTGGTGGTGGAAGGTGCCGGCCACTACGGCATCTTCAGCGGCCGCCGCTGGCGCGAAGTGGTGTACCCGCAGGTGCGCGAATTCATCGCTCGCTACGATGCCGACCCGGTGGGCAGCCGCGATCCGGCCACCGTCACCCCGATCCGCAAGCGCGGCAAACGCGCTTGACCGGCAACAAAAAACGCCCCTCGATCGAGACCGATCGAGGGGCGTTTTTTTTATGCGCAGATTCCTGGTTCGCGCCAACCCAGAGGACTGGTCGCGTGCGCGGTGCCCTCACCGCCCTCACCGCCCGCAGGAGTGCCATGAACCCTTCCCGGTTCGGCATCGTGGAGCGCATCCTGAAGCGTCGCCGGGTCCGCGCAGGCCCGGGCTGGCGCACTTGCACAAGGTCATCGGGACTGGTGGTCGGCAAGGGACGTGCCTGTCATCAGTAGGTCCCCTCCAGCACTGCGTCACCGGAATCGCGGGTGGCGCGCCAGGCGGCGCTCCAGTCGCGCAGGCAATCACGCCCGGTTTGGGTGATGCGGTAATAGCGCTGCGGCGGCCCGGACGCGGAGGGCTCGACATGGCTGTGCGGCAGCCCTGCGCCGTCCAGATTGCGCAGCACCGGATACAGCGCGCTCTGCTTGCCGCTGAGCACGCCACCCAGCCGCTCCAGCCGCTCCAGCCGCTTGGCGATCAGATAGTCGTACAGCGGCGCATCGGCCTGCGCCAGCACTGCCAGCAAGGCCAGCGACACCGTGCCGGCACTCAGCTCCTTCTGGAATTTCCGCAGGCATCGGATTCGCTCATCGGCCAGCTCCACCAGGTCGAAGGCAATGCTATTGCGAGTTAGGAATAGCGAATATGTCGGTAGTCACGGGCCGGGATAGGAAAATCGGGATTGGGGATTTGCAAAGGCAAGCAACCGAGAATTTCCGTACACGACTCAAGCGAACTGAAGAATACCTGGCGCGTTATTTGCAGGCCCGCTTTTGCGAATCCCCAATCCCGACTCCCCAATCCCCGCTCATGTACTTAGAACCATTGGGTTACTCCCTTTGCGGCAGCGCTCCACTACAGTCATTGCCCACTGGGCCGATACCACTTGCTCAGACGACTCACTTTTTCGATAGGGCGACACGATGCGACTAGCACGCTTGGCACAGCCGGCCATGGCTGAAACTTCCTTTGGCGCCACCCGGTGCCTGTGCTTGGCGATCGGGTTGTCACTGCCGGCACTGGGGTTTGCGCAGGCGCAGACCGCGCCGGTCAATGCCGAGCAGACCCAGCCGGAACCTGCGAAGGCCGCGCCCGCCGCTCCTGCGGCGCCCGCGCCCGCCAAGGGGTATCCGCTCGAAGCGCAGGGCTGGGGAGCTAAGCAGGGCGGCAACATGTGGCAGGTGCGTTGGGCCGAGGACTGGTCGTATCTGAAGGATCCATCCAAGCGCAAGAGCCCGTTCGATCCGCTCAAGTACATTCCGTTCAATGAATCGGGCGATGTGTATGTCTCGCTCAGCAACGAACTGCGCGTGCGCAGCAACACCATCACCAATCCCGGTCTGATTCCCGGCAGCCACTCGCAGCAGCAGTACCTGTTGCGCGCGTTCTTCGGTGCCGACTTCCATATTGGCGAGCACTTCCGTCTGTATACGGAACTGGCGCACGGCAGCCTGGATGGACGCAACGAGGGCGCCAAGACCGGCACGCAGGAAAACAACGCGATCCTGCAGCAGGTGTTCTTCGATGTGAAAGGACGCGTCAACGATGCTGACCTCGGCCTGCGCGTGGGCCGCCAGGTGTTTGTCGATGGCCCCGTCACGCTGATGGCCCTGCGCGACAACACCGACATCTTCGTGACCTTCAACGGTGTGCGCGCCTGGGCGATCGGCGAAAAGACCCGCGTGGACCTGTTCGATTTCAACTTTAACCTGGATGGCACCGAGGGACTGGGCGACGATCGCATTGACCGCTCGCGGCACTTCCGCGGCGTGGTCGGCGGCTGGCGCATGCCGACCGCCAAGCCGATGTATCTGGAGCCGTTCTTCTATCAGTTCCGCAACGACAATCAGGTCTGGGGCCGGCAGACCGCCGAAGAAAACCGCAACTACTACGGGCTGCGCCTGTGGGGCAATGTGGGCAAGCTGCGCACCGACTCGTTCGTGACCGTGCAGCGCGGCAGCTACGGCGGGCGCGACCTGCGTGCCTACATGGCCAGCACCTCCAATGCGTGGACGCTGAGCGACAACGGCTGGAAGCCGCGCCTGGGCTTCCATAGCGAAATCGCCTCCGGTGGCGGCGGCACCTCCGGCACCGGCACGCTGCGCAACAACAACTTCCTGTACGGCAATACGATCTACTTCAGCTGGGCGACGTTCTTCGGCCCGGTCAACCTGGTCACCGCCGCGCCCACGTTCACCTTCTCGCCCACATCCAAGCTCACGGTGAACCTGGAATGGGAAACCCTGTGGCGCCAGACCACCAGCGATGCGATCTACAACAACCAGGCACGCGCCTACGCACGCACGCAGAACACCGGCGAGCGCCGCATCGGCACCATGCCGCGCATCAACGCCACCTGGAACATCGACCCCAACTGGTCGGTGACCTTCCGCGCCGAACACCTGATGGCGGGGCCCGCGCTGGAAAAAGCCGGCTACGGCGATTCGACCTTCGTCATGGGCTGGCTGAACTTCCGGTTCTGAATGCCGTTTGCCGGCACTGCAATCTGCTGACTCGATGTGCGAGCGTTTTGTTTTAACGCGTACTCGATCACATGCCGCGTCCCGCAAGGGCGCGGCATGTTGGTTTCTAAGCCTTGACCCGTCTGATGAGCATGCGTTTTTCGCAGGCTGCATGCATCTGGCAAGCGAGGCCTTCGCCTACTTGTACGACCGATTGCGTTCGACGGACAACCGCGCCCCCGCCTGGCCGAGACACCACACCACCGCTGCCCAACCGAAAGCCATGTTTGGCTTGAGCGCAGCAGCATCAGCCCAGTCGCCCAGGCAGTCGCGGCTGTCATACGCGCCTCCAGTGCCGTGCGTCCCTTCTCTCCGGCGGGATGAGGAAGCGACCTGCTACTGCCTTGCGCACGCGACGTGTCACTGCCTGAGGGCGACCTTTCAGCACGCAGCAGTGCATCTTTTACGAATCCCCAATGCCCAATCCCAAATCCCCGCCTCACCTGCACCGCGCGCGGCCGAATGCCTACAATGCGCGCATGTCCGAATCCCCCACCCCGCATTCCCGCCCTTCCCTGCAACGGGTCTTCCTGACCGGCTTGCTCACCCTGCTGCCGGTCTGGTTGACCTGGGTGGTGGTGAAGTTCGTGTTCTCGCTGTTGTCGGGCATCAGCAGCCCATGGGTGGTGCCGCTGTCCGAACGCATCGCCGCCTCGTTCCCCGATTATCTGGGCTGGATCAAGGCGCTGTGGGTGCAGAACACGATCGCGCTGATCGCCACCGTGGGCGTGATCCTGTTCGTCGGCATCCTGAGCCGGCGCGTGATCGGCCAGCGCCTGCTGCGCTGGTTCGAGGCGATCATGCGGCGCATCCCGCTGGCCAGCGTGGTCTACGACAGCGCGCGCAAATTGCTCGACATCCTGCAGACCCAGCCCGGCAGCACCCAACGCGTGGTGCTGATCGACTTCCCGCATCGCGACATGAAGTCGATCGGCCTGGTCACGCGGGTGATCAAGGAACAGGGCACCGGCCGCGAGCTGGCGGCGGTGTATGTGCCGACCACGCCCAACCCGACCTCCGGCTATCTGGAGATCGTGCCGGTGGAGCTGCTCACGCCCACCGACTGGAGCGTGGATCAGGCCATGAGCTTCATCATCTCCGGCGGCGCAGTGGCGCCCGACTCGGTTCCCTTCACCCGCACGGCGGATCGCTGACGCAATGACACAGCCGCGTACCCTCGACGATCGTGCGGTCCGCCTGTTCATTGCGCTGGCCGCGTTCTTTTGCGTCAACGCGGCATTGGCCGAGTTCATCGGCGTCAAGATCTTCGCGCTGGAAGACACGCTCGGCATCGCGCCGTTGAACTGGAACCTGTTCGGCCAGACCGGCTCGCTCAGCTTCACCGCCGGCACCTTGTTGTGGCCGGTGGTGTTCATCATGACCGACACCATCAACGAGTTCTTCGGCAGCCGCGGGGTGCGTTTCATCTCGTGGGTGGCGGTGGTGCTGATCGGCTACGGCTTCGTGTTCGCGTTTGCCGCGATCGCATTGGCGCCGGCAGCCTGGTGGGTGACTGCGGCGCAGGGCCAGGGCGTGCCCGACTACCAGGCGGCCTTTGCAGCGGTGTTCGGCCAGGGCCTGTGGACGATCGGCGGCTCGCTGGTGGCGTTCCTGTTTGGCCAGTTGATCGACGTGTCGGTATTCCATCGCATCCGCCGCGCCACCGGCGAAAAGCACGTGTGGCTGCGTGCCACCGGCTCCACGGCGGTGTCGCAATTGGTGGACAGCTTCGTGGTGATCTACATCGCCTTCGTGCTCGGACCGCAGCACTGGTCCATCGACCAGTTCCTGGCGGTGAGCACGCTCAACTACGTCTACAAGATGGGGTTTGCGATTGCATTGATCCCGCTGCTGTATCTGGCGCGCCGCGCCATCGGCGCATACCTGGGCGCCGAGCGCGCCGAGCAGCTGCGCGAAGAAGCCGCCTCCGGCTGACAACGCGGAAGCCTGCCGGCCGCATCGCTGCAGGGCAACCACCGGCGCCCGGGCGGCGGCATCGAAACGTCACATCGGTCTTGCGCGCAGCCCGCCTGCCGCCCGTTCGCTGCGCTTGCCGATCATGCGACGGCCGCAGCGGCCGCCCATCGAAATTTTGTTCAATCCGTGGCTGCGGTCGCCAGCCATGCTGGTGCGCCCCGCTACGGATTCCGCGCCATGGACCATCTTGTCGCAATGGCCAGCTTTGCGCTGGTGTGCTCGATTTCGCCCGGGCCGGTCAACCTGGTCGCGTTGAGCACCGGCGCCAGTGCCGGCGCGCGTGCCGGGCATGGCCACGTGATCGGCGCCACCGTCGGCTTCGTCGCGCTGCTGCTGTTGGTGGGCCTGGGACTGCAGCAGGTGTTGCTGCGCTGGCCGCTGCTCGGCCGTGCCTTGCATCTGGCAGGGGTGGGGTTCCTGCTCTACATGGCCTGGCGCCTGCTGCGCGACGATGGCGTCATCGAAACGGCCAGGCCGCGCCCGGCCGCCTCGTTCTGGACCGGTGCGGCGATGCAATGGCTCAACCCCAAGGCCTGGTTGGCGGCGACCTCCGGCGTTGCGCTGTATGCAACGGCAGGCACCACGCAGCTGGCGGGCTTTGCGGCGGTGTATGCACTGGTCTGCTACCCCTCGCTGGCGTGCTGGTTGCTGGCCGGCGCAGCGCTGCGGCGGCATGTGCAGGTGCCCAAACAGCTACGGCGCTTGAACCGGGTGTTGGCCGCACTGCTTGTACTGAGCGCGGTCTATCTGCTGATGGAACTAGGGACCGCATTGCGATAACGCCCCGGTGTCACCGCCCAGGCGCGTTTGAAGCTGCGCTGCAGATGCGCCTGATCGGCGTAGCCATGCGCATAGGCGACTTCGGCGATCTCTCCGCCACGCCGCAAGGCCTCGCGTGCACGCTGGAAACGGCAGTCCAGCAGATACGCATGCGGGGTCATCCCGTGGGCCTGGCGAAAGCCGCGAATCAGCCGCGGCGCCGGCATCCCGGCCAGCGTGCACAGTTCGCGCAGCGATACCGCACGCGCGTGATGGGTCTGCAGATACTCGGCCACCCGTCGCATCGGCCCGGTATCGACCGCAAGCGCGCGACTCATCGGCTCCACATGCAGATGCAGCCGCGCCACGAACGCGATCAATGCACTCTCGCGTGCAAGCGCGTCGGCATTGCCATCGGTCAATACGGCATGCATGCGGTCGAAGGCGGCATAGGCTGCCGGGGTCTGGCACAGCGGCGCCGCCAGCAGGTGCACATCGGCGTTGGTGGCCAGGCCGAGTGCGCGCTGTTGTTCGCGCAACCACGCCACGTCCAGATACAGCATGCGGAACGACCAGTCCTGCTGCTGATCCGGATTGCAGGCATGCACCTCGCCCGGGTTGATCAGGGTCAGCGACCGCGCGCCCACCTGCGCCCTCACGCGTCCATTGCGATAACGCGCAAGCCCGCGGTCGACCGCGCCCACCGACCATTGCTCGTGCGTATGCGCGGCATAACACAGGCTGCGGCTGTTGATCACCTGGCGCAGTTCGACAAAGGGCAACGCCGGATCGCGCCAGAAACCCTGCCCACCCTGCACGGGCACCTGCGTCCCGCATGTCGATTCATCGCTTGGCATGTACGCAAGCCTATCGCACTGCAGCATGCCTGCGCGCCGCAGGCATGCGCAGCGGGCTTCATGAATTCCAGGCGCGCCCCGTGCGCCCGATGGGTGGCCGGAACGGTGCGGATCGGGCAAGCTCCCCGCTCGCTTGTTCCCGGAGCCGGTAATGCCCCTCAGCTTTTCCCGCCTGCTGTCCCTGGCCCTGGCCGCCGTGCTTAGCCTGTCAGTGGCAGCGCCCGCCGATGCGGCCAAGAAGAAGACCGCCAAGGCACAGACCACGCAAACGCGCGCGAAGGCGAGCAAGGGCAAGAAGGCCACCAAGCCGGCGGCCAGAACCAGCAAGGCCGCCAAGGGTGGCAAGGCTGCCAGGCCCAGGCCGCGTGCGGTGGCCGCCCCGGTGGTGCTGACCAAGGCGCAGCAGCTCAACGTGCTCTACGACCAGTACTGGGATGCCTCGCTCAAGCTCAACCCGCTCCAGGCCACCTTCCAGGGCGAGACCCGCTACAACGACCAGCTGCCCAACTTCCTGTCGCCGGCGTTCCGGCAGCAGTCGCACGACTTCACCGTGCTGTGGCTGGGCAAGGCCGAGGCGCTGGGGCCGGACGGCCTGAGCGGGCAGGACCTGCTCAGCTACCAGATCTTCGTGCGCGATGCGCGCAGCGCGCTGGCGGCCGAGCAGTTCCCCAGCTGGATGCTGCCGATCAACCAGTTCTACAACATCGCCAGCATCGCGGTGGTGCTGGGCTCGGGCACCGGCGCGCAGCCGTTCAAGACCGTCAAGGACTACGACAACTGGTCGCGGCGTGCGGTGGGCATCCCGGACCTGTTCGACCAGGCCATCACCAACATGCGGGCCGGCATGCAGGCCGGCGTGGTGCAGCCGAAGGTGCTGATGCAGAAGGTGCTGCCGCAGCTGGATGCGATCATCGCGCGCAATGCCGAAGACAGCCTGTTCTGGGGCCCGGTGCGCAACCTGCCGGCAGACATGCCCGAGGCCGACAAGCAGCGCATCACCGCCGAATACAAGCGCCTGATCGAAGTGCGGATCATGCCGGCGTACCGGGCGCTGCGCGGCTTCATCGCCACCGAGTACCTGCCCGCCTGCCGTGACACCGACGGCCTGACCGCGCTGCCCAATGGCGCGGCCTGGTACGCCTACGACGTGCGCCAGAGCACCACCTCCGACCTGACCCCGGAGCAGATCCACCAGATCGGGCTGGACGAGGTGGCGCGGCTGCAGGGCGAGATCGCCGCGCTGGCCAAGCAGGTCCGGTTCCGCGGCAACCTGCCCAAGTTCTACAAGTTCATGCAGACCGACAGGCGCTTCGCGTTCCGCAACGAGACCGAATTACTGGGCTATTACCGTGGCCTGCAGGGACGCGTGCAAGCGGCGGTGCCGCGCCTGTTCAATGTCCAGGGCATGCCGGCGCTGGAAGTGCGCGTGGTGGAACCGCAGCGTGCGCAGTCGGCCGCCAGCGGCTCGTACATGCGCCCCAGCGGCGACGGCAG
This sequence comes from Xanthomonas sp. CPBF 426, assembly GCF_903989465.1. Taxonomy (NCBI): domain Bacteria; kingdom Pseudomonadati; phylum Pseudomonadota; class Gammaproteobacteria; order Lysobacterales; family Lysobacteraceae; genus Xanthomonas; species Xanthomonas sp. CPBF 426. The sequence goes on along the minus strand of NZ_LR861805.1, from coordinate 1,666,845 downwards.
CACGCCGGGGGTGTTCTACGTCAACACCTCCGACCTGGACGCGCGCAGGACCTGGGAAACCGAAAGCCTGTATCTGCACGAGGCCATCCCCGGCCACCACTTCCAGCTCGGGCTGCAGCAGCAGCTGACCGACCTGCCCAAGTTCCGCCGCCTGGGTGGCGAGACCGCCTACATCGAGGGCTGGGGGCTGTACGCCGAATCGCTGGGCCGCGAACTTGGCCTGTATCAGGACCCGTACAACTACTACGGCTATCTGCAGAACGCGCTGTGGCGCTCGATCCGCCTGGTCACCGACACCGGCCTGCACAGCAAGGGCTGGACCCGCACGCAGGCGATCGACTACATGCTCAACAACTCGGCCATGACCCGCACCGATGCCGAGGCCGAGGTGGACCGCTACATGGCCATCCCCGGCCAGGCGCTGGCGTACAAGGTCGGCGAGATGAAGATCGCGCAGTTGCGCGAACAGGCGCAACGCGAACTGGGCCCACGCTTCGATGTGCGCGCCTTCCACACCGAGGTGCTCAAGGACGGCTCGGTGCCGCTGGATATACTGCAGGAGAAGATCCAGCGCTGGATCGCCACGCAGAAGGGGTGAGGCGAGCTGGCGCGGCATCACGGTCGTCAAGCAACCGCAGGTAACGCGCTCCGGACCAGGCGCGTCACCTGTGGGCGTGGCCCGAAGCGCAGGCGACCTGACGCGTCTGCCAGTGGCACACACGCGGCTGACAGGTCCGTCCGAGGCGCTGCCCTGCGATCAACGCCGCTGTTCTACCGGCTGCGTTTCAACCCGCCACGCGTGCGGCCGCCAGCGCGGCAATGTCGCGCGGCGTGGTGCGGCAGCAGCCGCCGATCAACCGCGCACCTGCGGCCAGCCACTGCGCATGCCGATCGGCCAGGGTGCACGCCTGCGCGGCGCCGGCGTGCCAGCGCTTGTCGCTGGCGTCGTAGTGTTCGCCTGAATTTGGATACACCACCAGCGGCAGCGTGGTCAGCGCGGACAGGCTTTGCAGCGCGGCGGTGACATCTTCCAGCGCAATGCAGTTGATGCCCACCGCGATCACCTGCGCGCAGGCATCCAGCGCCGGCACGACCTGCGCCAGCGGCGTGCCATCGCTCAAATGCGCCGCATCACGCAAGGTGAACGAGAACCACGCAGGCAGCTGCGGGAATTCCTCCAGCAGCAGCCGCAGCGCAACGATCTCGCTGGCCGACGGCAGCGTCTCGCAGGCCAGCACATCCACGCCCGCCGCGGCCAGCGCGGCGATGCGCGGGCGATGGAAGTCCATCAGTTGCGCCAGCGGCAGGGCATAGTCGCCGCGATATTCCGAACCATCGGCCAGGTACGCGCCATACGGCCCGACCGACCCGGCCACCCATAACGGCGCATCCTGCGGTTGCGCCTGCAGATGATCGGCGCGCGCCTGTGCAGCCAGGGCCACGCTGCGTGCGATCAGCGCCTGCGACTGCGCCAGGTCCAGTCCGCGCGCGGCAAAGCCCAACGGCGTGGCCTGGTAGCTGGCGGTGATGGCGCACTGCGCGCCGGCAGCGAAATAGTCGCGATGCACCTGGTAGATCAGCTCCGGCTGCTCCATCAGCACGCGCGCCGACCACAGCGCATCGTTGAGATCGCAACCGCGTTGTTCCAGTTCGGTGGCAAGCGCACCGTCGAGCAGCACGTAGCCGTCGTGCTGCAGCGCCTGGCTGAAAAGCGCCCCGGCGCGCGGCTGGCGGGGAAGAATCGTCATGGGCGTGGCCTCCTGGCAAGCCATTGGGTGAGTGCATGGGCGCCGTAGCACAGCGCCACGAACGGGATGCCGCACCACAGCGCAATGCGCTGCTGCGGATCGAATGCCAGGCCGATGCAGGCCAGCAGGCAGAGCGCAAACCCCAGCAGCGGCGTCCACGGATACCACGGCGCGCGGTAGGCCAGGCTCTCCGGCGCGATGCCGTCGCGCAGCAACTGGCGTCGAAAGACGTAATGCGAGGCGCAGATGCTCAGCCACACCACCACCACCGCAAAACCGGACACCGCCGAAATCGCCACGAACACGGTATCGGCCGCATAGACGCCGGTGAGCAGCGCCAACAGGCCGCCCAACATGCTCAGTATCAAGGCCGGCAACGGGATGCCGCGACGGGTCAGGCGTGCGAGCCGCGCCGGCAGCGTGCCCTCGTTGGCCAGCGACCACAGCATGCGCGCGGCCGCATACAGGCCGGAATTGGCCGCCGACAGGATCGCGGTGAGGATCACCGCATTCAACACATCGGCCGCATACGGGATGCCCAACAGCTCGAACGCGCGCACGAACGGGCTGGTGTCCACGGCCGCCTGCTCGGCCGGCAGCAACGCGGCAAGCACCAGCACGGTGCCGACGAACAACACCACCAACCGTACCAGCGTGGTGCGGATCGCCAGCGGAATCGCACGCGCCGGCTCCGCGGTTTCGCCCGCGGCCACGCCGATCAACTCGGTGCCGGAAAAGGCAAAGTTCACTGCCACCATCGTCATCAGGATCGGCAGCGTGCCTTGCGCAAACCAGCCGTCGGCGCGCAGGTGGCGCAATCCCGGCGCCGGCGACCCATCGGCCAACGGCAGCACGCCGATCACCGCCGCGCCACCGAGCACGATGAACAGCACGATCGTGATCACCTTGATCAGCGAGAACCAGAATTCGCCTTCGGCAAACCAGCGCGCCGAGACCGTGTTCAGGGCGAAGATCAGCGCGCAGAACAACAGACACCAAGGCCATGCCGGGGTGTGCGGGAACCAGTACTGCATGCAGAACGCCGCCGCGGTCAGGCTCGAGCCCAATGCCACCGTCCAGGTCAGCCAGTACAGCCACGCCACCACGTACCCGGTGGCCGGGCCGAGATACCGCGCGGCATACACATGAAAGGCGCCGGTCTGCGGCATCGCCACCGCCAGCTCGCCCAGGCATTGCATCACCAGGTACACCACCAGCGCGCCGATCAGATACGCGATCACCGTGCCCAACGCACCGGTGCTGGCGATGATGTAGCCGGTATTGAAGAACAGCCCGGTGCCGATGACCCCGCCCAGCGAGAGCATCACCAGATGGCGCACCTGCATGCTGCGCTGGAATTGCGGTGCGGCATTGGACGACGGGTCGGGCATCGGCGTGTCTGATCGGTGGCAGCGCATCCTGCCATGCGCGCGCAGGCGAGCACAGCCATGCAGTGGCCAGGCGTGACGCGCAACCAGGTATTGCGGGATGCCATGCGGCATGTCGCGCCCACGATCGGCCCACGTACGCTTCGCGCTCGGCCCGGCCGGCACGACACGCCCTGGCGCTACCGGGGGTATCCTCGCGACTGCTCATCCGGACTGTTGCCATGCCATACCATCTGCACACACGCACGGCGGCGCAGACGCAGCGCTGGAGCGCATCCCGGCTACCGGCACGTCTGGCAGCCCGGATCGCTGTCGCCGCGCCTCGCGCATCCGTGCCGGCCCCGCAGCAGCGCCCGTGTCCGCAACGCGTGCGAGGCGCCGCATGAAGCTGGCCGGCATCCACCACGTGGCGATCATCGCCGGCGACTACGCGGTCTCCAAGCGGTTCTACTGCGACATCCTGGGCCTGCGGGTGCTCGATGAGCATTACCGGCAGGCGCGCGATTCCTGGAAGCTGGACCTGGCGCTGCCCGATGGCGGCCAGATCGAGCTGTTTTCGTTTCCCGACGCACCGCTGCGCCCCAGCCGCCCGGAAGCCCGCGGCCTGCGCCATCTCGCCTTCCGCGTCGAGGATCTGGACGCGGCCGTGGCGCATCTCGCTGCGCACGAGGTGAGCACCGAGGACATCCGCATCGACGAATACACCGGCCGCCGCTTCACTTTCTTCGCCGACCCGGATGACTTGCCGCTGGAGCTGTACGAGGTCGGTTGAGCGCCGCGGACAGCAGGGTCCGGTCACATCCGCCGCACGGGCACGTCGAACAGGCGTAGTCGATCGTCGCTGTGACTTCCGGCGGATGCGGCGATACCGCAACGTCGTGAAGATCCAACCACCCCAGGACACAGGAACCGTCCATGCTGCAGATCCGCGCGCTGTCCAAGACCTACGCCAATGGCGTGCATGCGCTGCAAGGCGTCACGCTCGACATCCCTCGCGGCATGTTCGGACTGCTGGGACCAAACGGCGCCGGCAAGTCGTCGCTGATGCGCACGCTGGCCACGCTGCAGGAGCCCGATTCGGGCAGCGTCAGCCTGACCGGCGCCGATGGCAGCAGCATCGACGTGCTCACCGACAAGGACGCGTTGCGGCGCCGGCTGGGCTACCTGCCACAGGATTTCGGCGTATACCCGAAGGTGAGCGCGCTGGACATGCTCGATCACTTCGCCGTGCTCAAGGGGCTCACCGATCGCGGCCAACGCAAGGAGGTGGTCGAGCGGCTGTTGCAGCAGGTCAATCTGTGGGATGCGCGCAAGCGCAAGCTCGGCACCTATTCCGGCGGCATGCGCCAGCGCTTCGGCATCGCGCAGGCACTGCTGGGCAATCCGCAACTGGTCATCGTCGACGAGCCCACCGCCGGGCTGGATCCGGAAGAGCGCAATCGTTTTCTCAATCTGCTGGCCGAAATCGGCGAAAACGTGGTGGTGATCCTGTCCACCCACATCGTCGAAGATGTCACCGACCTGTGCCCGACGATGGCCATCATGAACAAGGGCCAGGTGCTGCTGACCGGGCGGCCTGCCGATGCGATCGACATGCTGCAGCAGCAGGTCTGGCGCAAACAGGTCAGCAAGCAGGCATTGCCCGATTACGAGGCACGCTTCACCGTGCTGTCCACGCGCCTGATTGCCGGCCACCCGGTGATCCACGTGTTCAGTACCGATTGCCCGGAGCCGGGTTTCGAACAGGTCGCTCCCGATCTGGAGGACGTCTATTTCCAACGCCTGCGCACGCAAGCGCTGGCCGCCTGACGGAGCGCGGCGATGATCCTGGCGTTCCTGCGCTTCGAGCTGCGCGAACAACTGCGCTCGCCCCTGCTGTGGCTGCTGGCTGCGTTGTATGCGCTGCTTGCGTTTGCCGCGCTGTCCAGCGACGCGGTGCAGATCGGCGGTGGCATCGGCAACGTGCTGCGCAATGCGCCTACGGTGATCGCCACACTGCTCGGACTTTTCAGCCTGCTCGGCCTGCTGGTGACCACCCTGTTCGTCAGCAATGCCTTGCTGCGCGACTTCGACCTGGGCACCGCCGAGCTGGTGTTTTCCACGCCGGTAAGGCGACGCGACTATCTGCTCGGCCGTATCGGCGCAGCGCTGATCGCCGGCATGCTGATGTATGTGGTGATCGCGCTGGGCATGTTCGCCGCCCAGTTCATGCCGTGGATCGATCAGGCGCGGCTCGGGCCGGTCGCCGTACTGCCCTATCTGTGGTCGCTGCTGGTGCTGGTGCTGCCCAACCTGCTGTTCACCACAGCGCTGCTGTCGGTGCTGGCGGTGACCACGCGCAGCATCCTGTGGGTCTATATCGGCGTGATCGTGTTCTTCGTGCTGTACGGCGTGAGCCGTGCGCTGATGGCCGACCTGGACAATGTATGGATCGCCACGCTGTCCGACCCACTCGGCATCCGCGCCCTGTCGCAGACATTGCGGTATTGGTCGGTGGAGCAGCGCAATCACCAGCTGCCGCCGCTGACCGGTTACCTGCTCGCCAATCGCGCGCTGTGGCTGGGCATGAGCGGTGTGTTGTTTGCCGCCACGTTCGCGCTGTTCCGTACCGAGCGCAGCGGGACGCGGCGGCGCCGTGGTGCGGCGTCGGTTGCGCCTGCTGATGCACCTCCCGCCAGCGCGCGCGTCACCACGACACGCCTGACGGTCACGCCCAGCTTCGGCGCGGCCACCGCATGGCGGCAACTGCTGCGCCAGATCCGTTTCGATACGCTCGGCGTGCTGCGCAGCGCGCCGTTCGTGGTGCTGCTGATGCTGGGCCTGGCCAATTTCATTCCGACCGCACTGTTCACTGCGCGCCTTTACGGTACCGCCGTGCTGCCGGTCACCTCCTTGATGCTGCAGGCGCTGCAGAACAGCTACAGCTTTCTGCTGATCATCGTGGTGCTGTTCTATGCCGGCGAACTGGTGTGGAAAGAACGCAGCAACCGTATCGACGGCATCACCGATGCCATGCCGGTGCCGGACTGGGTTCCCCTGCTGGGCAAGTTCGTCGCCTTGCTGGCGGTGATCGCCAGCTTCCAGGCCGCCGGTGCGGTGACCGCGATCGCGCTGCAGCTGGGCCGCGGCTACACCAGCATCGAGCCGCTGCTGTATCTCAAGACGCTGGCGCTGGGCTCGGTACTGTACGTGCTGATGGGCGGCATGGCGCTGGCGCTGCAGGTGCTGAGCAACAACAAGTTCGTCGGCTATGCGTTGCTGATGCTGGTGCTGATCGGGCAATCGGCGCTGTCGATGCTCGACTACACCCAGAACCTCTACACCTTCGGCGGCTGGCCCAATGCGCCCTATTCGGACATGAACGGCTACGGGCACTTCCTGCCCGGCCAGTTGTGGTTCCAGGGCTATTGGGGCGTGTTCCTGCTGGCCCTGCTGTTGCTGTCTTCGGCGTTCTGGCCACGTGGCGTGGGCCATGGCCTGCGCCAGCGTGTGCGGCAGGCGCTGCAGCGCCTGCGCAGCCCGACCGGTGCGGCCCTGGCGGTCAGCCTGCTCGGCTTCGTGGCAGTCGGCGGCTGGCTGTACTGGAACACCAACGTCTACAACAGCTTCCTGTCGCCGGAACAGCGGCTGGACCTGCAGGCGCGCTACGAGCGCGATTACCGCAAGTACAAGGATCTGCCGCAGCCGCGCATCATCGCCGTCGACAACCATGTCGACCTGCATCCGGAAACCCAGTCGGTGGTCATCGATGCCACCTGGACGGTGCGCAACACCCACCCCACGCCGATCAGCGAGGTGCACATCGGCATGCAGGGCCGCACGGGGGACCGCAGCCTGGTAAAGGTGGACCTGGGCGGGCAAACGCTGACCCTGCACGACGTGCCGGCCGGCTACCGCATCTATCGACTACGGCGGCCGCTGCAGCCCGGCGAAGAGCGCGTATTCCGTTTCCGCGTGGACCAGCATCCACATGGCCTCACCGCCGAGCAGGCACAGACCGAACTGGTCGCCAATGGCAGCTTTTTCAACAACACCTTGCTGCCCTGGTTCGGCTACAACACCCGGACCGAGATCAGCGACCGCAACGACCGCCGCAAGCGCGGCCTGGGCGAACCCACGCGTATGCCCAAGCTCGAGGACCAGGCCGCGCGCGCCAACACCTACGTCAGCGACGATGCCGACTGGCTCGACTTTGCCAGCACCGTCTGCACCGCGCCGGATCAGATCGCCCTGGCACCGGGCTATCTGCAACAGGAATTCCAACGCGATGGCAGGCGCTGCTTCCGCTACGTGATGGACCGGCCGATGCTCAATTTCTACGCCTACCTGTCGGCACGTTGGCAAGTGCGCAAGGCGCGTTACAAGAACATCCCGATCGAGGTCTATTACGACCCCAAGCACCCGTACAACGTGCAGCGCATGATCGAAAGCGTGCAGAAGTCGCTGACCTATTACGAAGCCAACTTCAGCCCGTATCAGCATCGTCAGGTGCGCATCATCGAGTTCCCCGGCTACGCGCGGTTTGCGCAGTCATTCGCCAATACCATCCCCTATTCCGAGTCGATCGGCTTCATCGCCGACCTGCGCGACAAAGACGCCATCGACTACGTGTTCTATGTCACCGCGCACGAAGTGGCGCACCAGTGGTGGGCGCATCAGGTGATCGGGGCGAACGTGCAGGGCGCCACCTTGCTGTCCGAATCGCTGGCGCAGTATTCGGCGTTGATGGTGATGGAGCGCGAGTACGGACGCGCCCATATGCGCCGCTTCCTCCGCTACGAACTGGATCGCTATCTGGAAGGGCGTGGTGGCGAAACCATCGAGGAGTTGCCGCTGTATCGCGTGGAAGACCAGCAATACATCCACTACCGCAAGGGCTCGCTGGCGTTCTACCGGCTGCGCGAGGAGCTCGGCGAGCAGGCGCTCAATCGTGCATTGCAGCGCTTCCTGGCGGCCAAGGCATTCCAGCAGCCGCCCTACACCACCTCGGCCGAGCTGCTGCAGGCCATTCGGGCCCAGGCACGCCCGGACCAGCAAGAACTGATCACCGACCTGTTCGAGAAGATCACCTTCTACGACAACCGCGTGGTCAGCGCGCAGGCGCGCAAGCGCCCCGATGGCCGTTTCGACGTGACCGTGCAAACGCAGGCGGCCAAGTTGCAGGCCGACGGCACGGGCAAGGAGCATGCGGTGCCGCTGGACGACTGGATCGAGGTGGCGATCTATGGCGCTCCGGCCGGCAAGAACGCACAGGCGCCGGTACTGGCCTTGCAACGGCAGCATGTCACCAGCACCGCGCCCAGTTTCAGCATGACCGTCGACCGCCTGCCGATGGAGGCCGGCTTCGATCCGGACAACAAGCTGATCGATCGCGTGCCGGCGGACAACCGCAAGCAGGTGACACTGCAATAGCGGGTGGTTGCTGCCCTGGCTGCTGATCGGTGATCGGCGAGGGCATGCGGGACACACAGCCGGCAGCGCAAGCGAGCCGAACAGCGCCATGACCGCTGACATGAGACATACCCGGCCCCGTCAGCGGACCTGGACCGGCAACGGCAGCGGGCGCGCGTGGCATGAACGCATTCCGCAGCGCGCCTTTCCCCCACCATACTCCACGGTATACATTCCGGTCAGGCCGCCGACGGCGGCCACAGCAATCCCTGGGAGGGGACACATGCGCAAGACCTTCAAGACCCTGATGCTGGCCCTGCCGCTGGCCGCCGCCTCGCTGCTGGCCCAGGCCGCCGATTCGCCGGTGGGCCGCTGGAAAACCATCGACGACGAAACCGGCAAGCCCAAGTCGGTGGTGCAGATCGAGCAGCTCGGCAACGGTACGCTGAGCGGCAAGGTGGTCGACATCCTGCAGTCCAACCATGGGCCCAACCCGACCTGCGACAAGTGCGATGGCAACCAGAAGGGCAAGCCGATCAAGGGCATGACCATCCTGTGGGGCCTCAAGCCCGACGGTACCGCGGTGTGGAGCGGCGGCTCGGTGCTCGACCCGGCCAAGGGCAAGACCTACAAGGCCAAGGTCACCCTGACCGACGGCGGCAAGAAGTTGCAGATGCGCGGCTATGTGGGCGTTGAGGCATTGGGCCGCACCCAGACCTGGATTCGTGAATAGCTGGGATTGGGGAATCGGGAATCGGGAATCGGGAATCGTAAAAGCAGGCGCCCGCGAGGGCGCCTTTTTTGTGCGTGTCCATCTGCGCGTAGCTGTGCAGCGAGTCCTGGCAGGCGACCATCGTCGATCCATAGCGCTCCAGGGCCAGCCAAGTGCCTGCGCGCCTCAACAACACGGTCGCCTAGCCCTGCTTTGACCGATTCCCGATTCCCGATTCCCGCCACCATTCCCGACTAATGCGATAATCGGCTGTCCCCCGCATTACGCCTGCCATGACCCGCACCGCACTCGTCACCACCGCCCTGCCCTATGCCAACGGCCCGCTGCATCTTGGCCATCTGGTCGGCTACATCCAGGCCGACATCTGGGTGCGCGCGCGCCGCCTGCGCGGCGACAAGACCTGGTTCGTCTGCGCCGATGACACCCATGGCACGCCAATCATGCTTGCCGCCGAAAAGGCCGGGGTCACCCCGGAGGCCTTCATCGCCAGCATCCAGGCCAGCCATGAGCGCGATTTCGCCGCGTTCGGGGTGACCTTCGATCATTACGATTCGACCAATTCGCCGGTCAATCGCGAACTCACCGAGGCCTTCTACACCAGGCTGGAGGCCGCCGGTCACATCAGCCGTCGCTCGGTGGCGCAGTTCTACGACCCGGCCAAAGGCATGTTCCTGCCGGATCGCTACATCAAGGGCATCTGCCCCAATTGCGGCAGCGCCGATCAATATGGCGACAACTGCGAGGTCTGCGGCGCCACCTACGCGCCGACCGAGCTGAAGGAGCCCAGGTCGGTGATTTCCGGTGCCACACCGGAGTTGCGCGACTCGGAGCATTTCTTCTTCGAAGTGGGCCATTTCGACGGCTTCTTGCGTGAGTGGCTGGCCGGCGATGTGGCACTGCCCGGCGTCAAGGCCAAGCTCAAGGAATGGCTGGACACCGAAGGCGGCCTGCGCGCCTGGGACATCTCGCGCGATGCGCCGTATTTCGGCTTCCAGATTCCGGGCCAGCCGGGCAAGTATTTCTACGTGTGGCTGGACGCGCCGATCGGCTACCTGTGCAGCTTCAAGACCCTGTGCGCGCAGATGGGCGAGGATTTCCAGGCGCATCTGGTCGCCGGCACGCAGACCGAGCTGCATCACTTCATCGGCAAGGACATCGTCAACTTCCACGGCCTGTTCTGGCCGGCGGTGCTGCATGGCACCGGCCATCGCGCGCCGACCCGGCTGCACGTCAACGGCTACCTCACCGTGGACGGCGCCAAGATGTCCAAGTCGCGCGGCACCTTCGTGATGGCGCGGACCTTCCTGGACGTGGGCCTGGAACCGGAGGCGCTGCGCTACTACTTCGCGGCCAAGTCCTCCGGCGGCGTGGACGATCTGGACCTGAACCTGGGCGATTTCATCGCGCGGGTGAATGCGGATCTGGTCGGCAAGTTCGTCAACCTGGCCAGCCGCTGCGCCGGCTTCATCGGCAAGCGCTTCGACGGCAAGCTGGCCGACGCCCTGCCCGACCCGGCACAGTACGACCGCTTCGTCGCCGCACTGGCGCCGATCCGCGAGGCCTACGAGCGCAACGATGCGGCCAGCGCGATCCGCCAGACCATGGCGCTGGCCGACGAGGCCAACAAGTACATCGACGACACCAAGCCGTGGGTGATCGCCAAGCAGGACGGTGCCGATGCGCAGCTGCAATCGGTGTGCACGCAGGGCCTGAACCTGTTCCGGATCCTGGTGGCCGCACTCAAGCCGATCCTGCCGCGCACCTGTGCCGAGGCCGAAGCCTTCCTGTCGGCACCGATGACCAGCTGGGACGACGTCGCGCGCCCGCTGACCGCGCACGTGATCCAGCCCTACACCGCCCTGTTCACCCGTATCGACCCCAAACTGATCGACGCCATGACCGACGCTTCAAAAGACACCATGGCCGCACCTGCGGCACCCGCTGTCACTACCGCCAAGCCTGCTCCGTCCAAGGCCGAGACCAAGCCGGCGGCCGTTGCGACTCCCCAATCCCCAACCGCCACTCCCAGCCTCATCGGCATCGACGATTTCGCCAAGCTCGACCTGCGCATCGGCAAGGTGCTGGTGTGCGAATTGGTGGAAGGCTCGGACAAGCTGCTGCGCTTCGAGCTGGATGCCGGCGAGCTGGGCAAGCGCCAGATCTTCTCGGGCATCCGCGCCAGCTATGGCGAACCGGAAACGCTGGTCGGCCGCAGCGTGGTGTTCATCGCCAACCTGGCCCCACGCAAGATGCGCTTCGGCATCAGCGAAGGCATGATCCTGTCGGCCGGCTTTGACGGCGGCGCGCTGGCACTGCTGGACGCCGATGCTGGTGCGCAGCCGGGCATGCCTGTTCGGTGAAGCGGGAATGGGGAATGGGGAATGGGGAATCGGGAGTCGGGAGTCGGGAATCGTAGAAGCCAGAGCTGATTGTTGAGGGTGACCTGACACCAGCGCCTGGCCCGTCCCCTCATCTGCCCCTGCGGGGCACCTTCTCCCTGTGGGAGAAGGGAAAGCAGACGCTGCGCCTTCAACCAATCCCCACTCCCGACTGCCCAATCCCAGCCCCTCATGCACCTGGCCCTGTTCGACTTCGACCACACCATCACCACCTGCGACAGCTATGCGCGCTTCCTGCGCAAGGTGGCCACGCCCGCGCAGCTGGCGACGGCGAAGTGGCAGGTCGGCCCATGGGTGCTGGGGTACCGGTTGGGCATGGTGTCGGCTGCGGCGCTGCGCGCGCGGGTCACCCGTATCGTGTTCAGTGATCGCCGGCTGGACGAGGTGGCCGCGCACGGCGCCGATTTCGCGCGCACGGCATTGCCGGGCGTGCTGCGCGCCGAGGTGATGCAGCGTATCGACTGGCATCAGGCACAGGGGCATGAAGTGGTGCTGGTGTCGGCCTCGCTGGACCTGTACCTGCAGCCGTGGTGCGCACAGCATGACCTGTCGTTGATCTGCAACAAGCTGGAACACCACGCCGGCGTGCTGAGCGGGCGCTATGCGGAAGGCGATTGCGGCCCACGCAAGGCCGCGCAGATCCGCCTGCGCTATGACCTGTCGCAATACGAATGCGTGCATGCCTACGGCGACAGCCGTGAAGACAAGCCGATGCTGGCGCTGGCACAGCAGCGCTGGTATCGCGGCAAGCTGCTGCACTGACATGCACACCGCAACGCCCGCCGCATCGCCCGACCTGGTCGAACGCCTCGACCGCCTGCTGCCGCAGACCCAGTGCGGCCAGTGCGGTTACGACGGCTGTCGCCCGTATGCGCAAGCGATGGCAGACGGCAAAGCGGATGTCGATCACTGCCCGCCCGGCGGCGATGCGGGTGCGCGTGCGCTGGCGCATGTCCTGCAGGTGCCCGCGCGCCCTTACGACCGCACGCGTGGCCTGCAGACACCGGCGCAGGTGGCGTGGATCGTCGAAGCCGACTGCATCGGCTGCACCAAGTGCATCCAGGCCTGCCCGGTGGATGCGATCGTCGGCGGCGCCAAGCACATGCATACGGTGATCGCGCCGCTGTGCACCGGGTGCGCGCTCTGCCTGCCGGCCTGCCCGGTGGATTGCATCGTGTTGCGCGCCAGCGGCTAGCCCGCTGGCCGGACGCGTGGCGCAGGTGCCAGGCGCGCCCCGCCCGGAATCGGCGGTGCCACCTGCACCGCGATGTCTGCACGCCATCCGTGCCCGCACGACGCGTGCATGCTCGCGGCCGGCCCCCTGAGCCGGCAGACTTGTGTCCACGCCCCGGCTTCCGCACCCGGCTGCGCCCTCGCCCTGGCCGCTCGCGCGCGACCGGCGCGGCACCGGCAATCCCATGCATGCACCTGCGCTCCGGGCAGCGCCCAACGCCCCAAACCCGTGGCATTGGCCTCCAGGTACGACCCCGCGTCAGGAACGTCCTGACGCATCCGGCGCATCCGCACTGCGGATGCGCTCGTATTGGTAGGCACTCCCATCGAGGAATCCGCCGATGCGTCCACTCGCCGCTGCCCTTGCCGCGCTCGCCAGCGTATGCCGGCCGGTTCCGCCGTTGCTGCTGCTGGTGCTGGGTGGCTTGCCGCTGAGTGCGGCGGCAGTCACCCGTGTGGATGGCGATGCCTTCGATGGCGACAGCGGCGCGCTGCGCTATCGCGAGTCGCACTGGTTGCTCGACGATGGCGGGCGCGTTGTGCTGTATCGCTGCGCCGACGGACGCCCGTTTGCGCGCAAGCAGGTCGATGGCGGCGGCAGCTCGCCCGACTTCAGCCTGATCGACGGCCGCGACGGCTATCGCCAGGGCGTGCGTCAGCGCGATGGCGTGCGCGAGATGTTCCAGCAGGAACCCGGCAAGGCCGAGCAACGCACGCCACTGCCGGCCGACGACGGCCCGCGCGTGATCGATGCCGGCTTCGATGCATACCTGCGCAGCCACTGGGAGGCGCTTGCCGGCACCCCGCAGCGCGTGGACTTCGTGCTGCCAAGCCTGCAACGCCAGCTGGCATTCCGTGTCGAGCGCATCGACGATACCGGCGGCCAGCGCCGTTTTCGCCTGAGCCTGGATGCGTGGTACGGCGCGGCAGTGCCAGCGCTCGAAGTGCGTTATTCGATCGCCGACAAACGTCTGCTGCAATTCCGCGGCGTGGGCAATCTGCGCGACGAGCGCGGCCGCTATCCGCATGTGCGCATCGTTTTTCCGGACACCGCTGCGCGTGCGGTCAGCGCCGATGAGCTGCGCCAGGCGCGCGAGCAGCCGCTGGTCAAGAGCTGCAGCGCCCCGTGAACCAGGTCCGCGCCATCTTCACGTTCGACCACGCGCGGTTGCGTACAACGGCCCGGTCACCTCTTCCCCATACAGGACCATCGCCATGGCCAAGGCCTACCTCTGGATCAACGCAGTGCTCTACGTCGTGCTGGCGATCTGGTGCACGCTCTCGCCGGCCAAGACCGCCAATGCCGTGGGTTACACCCAGCTCTCGCCGGCCGGGCAATCGGAATACCTGGTCATCTATGGCGGCCTGCAGCTGGGCATGGCGTTCCTGTTCGGCTACTTCGCGTGGATCGATCAACCGCGCACCGGCCTGCTGGTCGCACTCGCGTTCTACGTGCCGATCGTGCTGTTCCGCAGCGTCTCCCTGGCGCGCCTGTGGCCGGTCTCCGCGCCCACGGTGGCATTGGCCGGCGTCGAGATCCTGTTACTGCTCGCTGCCGTCCTGCTGTGGTTTCAGCAGCGCAAGTGAAGGACAGCGTCCGCCCAGTCCGGTAGCATCGCCCCCACCTCAAAAAACGCCCGACCGCATGAGTGCCATCCCCGGCCACGACGACGATGAAACCGGACGACTGCTGACCGCGACCGCGGGTGGCGACCGGCATGCCTTCGAAGCGCTGTACCGGCAGACCTCGCCCAAACTGTTCGGGGTGTGCCTGCGCATGATCCCGCACCGTGCCGAAGCCGAAGAGGTGCTGCAGGACGTGTTCACGCTGATCTGGCACAAGGCCGGGCAGTTCGATCCCACCCGTGCACGCGGGCTCACCTGGCTGGCGATGATCGCGCGCAACAAGGCCATCGACCATCTGCGCGCCAATGCCCCGCAACGCCGCAACGTGGCGCTGGACGATGCCGGCGAATTGCGCGCCAGCGATGCCTCGCCGCTGGAGCGCACCGAGCGCGCCAGCACGCGCCGTCGCATCGACCACTGCCTGGCGGAGCTGGAACCGCCGCGCAGCGAATTGATCCGCACCGCGTTCTTCGACGGCATCACCTACGAAGAACTCGCCGCACGCACCGACACCCCGATCGGCACGGTCAAGAGCTGGATCCGCCGCGGCCTGGCCAAACTCAAGGCATGTCTGGAACGATGAGCACGCCCTTTCCCATCGACCAGGAACCGCCGCGCGACGTGCTTGCCGGCGAATACGTGCTGGGCCTGTTGAGCGCCGACGAGCGCCTGGCTGCCGAACAACGCGTCGCCACCGACGGCCAGTTTGCGCAGGCAGTGACGCAGTGGCAGGAACATCTGGCGCCGTTGCTGGAGGAGATCGCCGCCGTGACGCCGCCCGGCCAGGTCTGGGCACGCATCCGCCACACCCTCGGCTTCGACACGCCATTGCACGCAGTGACCCCCGCGCCGTCGGCAGCGCCGCCGGCAGGCGCGCCAACGACAGCGGTGTGGAACAGTGTGCGGTTCTGGCGCTGGGCAAGCGCCGGCGGCCTGGCCACCGCGGCCGTGTGCCTGCTGGCATTGTTGAACCTGCGCACGCCACCGGCACCGGTATCGCCGCCGCAGGGCACCGGCCCGGTGGTACAGACACCGGTCACGCCGCCGGCGGCCACCACCGCGCCGGCAACCGGCATTGCGATGACCTCCACGCTGGCCACCGAAGACGGCCGCCCCGGCTATGTCGCATTGATGGATGCCGACAAGCACACCATCACGGTGACGCCGCTGGATCGCACCGCCACCGCCGACAAGGTACCCGAGCTGTGGCTGATCACGCCGGACGGCAAGGCGCATTCGATGGGCACCTTCGACGACCAGCGTGCACGCCGCGCGCAGATTCCCGACCAGCTGATGCCCATGCTCAGCAACGAGGCCATCCTGGCAGTGACGCTGGAGCCGCCGGGCGGTGCACCGGGCGGCGTCGCCACCGGTACCGTGGTGGCCAAGGGCGGCATCAGCACGCTGGCAATGGCGCCCTGATCCGGCGCGCCTGACGCCGCCTGCGACCACGTTGCAGGCGGCGTCAGGCGCGCAACAGCCTCATCTGCGTCACCCCTGGCTGGCGCGGTTCAATGTGTGCGCAATTGCGCGATTCGTTCGCACCGGCACGCCAAGCGCGCGCACGCATGCGACGATCGAACGCGCTGGTGCATCTGTTTACCGGCAGCGTCCGTAAAGGGTCACCACTACACACGGAGAACCACGCGTGCCGAGTACTGGCTTTGACCCACATGCCGCGCCGCCGCAGCCTGCCGACACCCGCCGACGTGGGTGGATCGCAGCGCGTACAGGCAGCCTGCGTCGTTGGGTGGATTCGCAAACCGACGAACCGCTGGACGAAGCACGCGCAGACCGTATCGACTGGCTGCGTGCCCTGCCCTTCATCGCGCTGCACCTGGCCTGCCTGGCGGTCCTGTGGGTCGGTGCGTCCTGGTTCGCGGTCGGCATGGCGGTGGCGTTGTACGCGCTGCGCATGTTTGCGCTGACCGGGTTCTACCACCGCTATTTCTCGCACCGCGCGTTCAAGACCTCGCGCGTGCTGCAGTTCGTGTTCGCGGCCATCGGCGCCACCTGCGTGCAGCGCGGGCCGCTGTGGTGGGCCGCGCATCATCGCAATCATCACCGCCACACCGACACCGGCCGCGATCCGCATTCGCCGGCGCAGCACGGCTTCTGGTGGAGCCATACCGGCTGGTTCCTGACCCCGCGCAACTTCCGCACCGACTGGGAGGTCATCCCGGACCTGCGCCGCTTTGCCGAGCTGCGTTTTCTGGACCGCTTCGACATCGTGATGCCGGTGTTGCTGGCAACCGGGCTATACCTGCTCGGCGACTGGCTGGCGGTTGCCGCGCCCGCATTGAAGACCAATGGCGCGCAACTGCTGGTATGGGGCTTTGTGATCTCCACCGTGGCGTTGTTCCATGCCACCTTCACCATCAATTCGCTGGCACATCGCTTCGGCAGCCGGCGTTTCGACACCCGCGACGACAGCCGCAACAACTGGCTGCTGGCGCTGCTCACCTTCGGCGAAGGCTGGCACAACAATCACCACTTCTATCCCGGCTCGGCGCGCCAGGGGCTGCGCTGGTGGGAGTACGACCTCACCTGGTACGGGCTCACCGTGATGTCGTGGGTGGGCTTGGTCTGGGACCTCAAGCCGATGCCGACATCGCTCACGCAACGTGCCGAGCGGGTGAGCCGATGAGCGAGGGCAGGATTGCCGTGGTCGGCAGCGGGATCGCCGGCCTGGGCGCGGCGTGGCTGCTGTCGCGCCGCTACGAGGTCACCTTGTTCGAGGCCGCCGATTATCTGGGTGGACATACGCACACCCACGACATCCAGCTGGACGGCCAACGCTATGCGGTGGACAGCGGCTTCATCGTGTTCAACCCGCAGCACTATCCGCTGCTCACGCGCATGTTCGCCGAGCTGGACGTGGCCGCGCAGCCGACCACGATGAGCTTCTCGGTGCACGACGCGCGCAGCGGGCTCGAATACAACGCCGGCAGCCTGGGCGGGCTGTTCTGCCAGCGCAGCAATCTGCTCAGCCCGCGCTTCTGGGGCATGCTGGCCGACCTGCGTCGCTTCTATCGGCAAGCGCCGGCGGTGCTGCACAGCCAGGAGCGCTTCAGCACGCTGGGCGCGTATCTGCAGCGGCATGGGTATTCGGCGGCGTTTCGCGACCAGCATCTGGTGCCGATGGCCTCGGCATTGTGGTCATCGCCCTCGCAGCGCATCCTCGAATTCCCGATGGGCCAGCTGATCGGCTTCATGGCCAACCACCACATGCTGCAGCTCAGCGGGCGTCCGCAGTGGCAGGTGGTGCGTGGTGGATCCAGCAGCTACGTGCGTGCGCTGCGCCGGCGCTGGCAGGTGCTCGAGCGCCTGTCCACGCCGGTGCATGCGATCCGCCGCGCGCCCAACGGTGTGGTGCTCAGTTCCCTACGTGGCGAAGAGCACTTCGACAACGTGGTGCTCGCCTGCCATGCCGACGACGCGCTGGCCTTGCTCAGCGACGCCTCCGCAGCCGAGCGGCAGGTCCTGGGCGGCATCACCTACCAGGACAACGACACCGTCCTGCACACCGACGCCAGCGTGCTGCCGCGCGATCGCCGCGCCTGGGCGGCGTGGAATGCGCATGTGCCGGCCGACCCGCAGGCGCCGTGCACGGTGAGTTACTGGATGAACGCCCTGCAGTCGCTCAACGCGCCGCAGCCGTTCATCGTCAGCCTCAATCGCAACCACGACATCGCCCCGGACAAGGTGCTGCGGCGCATGCGCTACCGCCACCCGGTGCAGAACGCGGCCGCCCTCGCCGCGCAGACGCGCAAGGCCGAGATCCAGGGCGTGCAGCACACCTGGTTTGCCGGCGCGGCCTGGGGCTTCGGCTTCCATGAAGACGGCCTGCGCAGCGGCGTGGATGTGGCCCATGGCCTGGGAGTGGACTGGTGATGCAGCTGCTGCGCGACGCCAGCCCCGATGCGGTACCGCTGCCTCCCGGCGAGGACAGCGGTGCCGTCAGCGGGGTGGGCGCGATGCGCAGCGCGATCTATACCGGTTGGGTGCGGCACCGCCGGTTTGCGCCCAGGCCGCTGGCGTTTCGCTACCGGCTGTTTCTGATGTACCTGGATCTGTCCGAGCTCGATGCGGTGTTTGCGCGGCGCTGGCTATGGTCGGTGGGGCGCGCCAATCTGGCGCAGTTCCGGCGCAGCGATTATCTCGGTGACCCGGACATTCCGCTGGACCAGGCGGTGCGCGACTGCGTGCAGGCCCAGACCGGCGAGCGCCCCGATGGCGCGATCCGCCTGCTCACGCATCTGCGCTACTTCGGTCATGTGTTCAACCCGGTCAGCTTCTACTACTGCTTCGATCGCCACGGGGGCCTGCGCTGGGTCGTTGCGGAAATCACCAATACGCCGTGGCAGCAGCGCCACACCTACGTGCTGCCGGTCGCGCAGGCGCGCACGCATCGCCAGGTGCATGCCTGGCGCTTCGACAAGCGCTTCCACGTCTCGCCCTTCATGGGCATGCAGCACCAGTACGACTGGCGTTTCAGCGTGCCCGAGGCGCAATTGCGCGTGCATATGGATGTGCTGGATGCGCCTGGCGGCGACGCGCCGGGCGGCAGCCCCGCGGCCGAGGCCGATGGCGCAGGCAGCGGTGCACGCCGCTTCGATGCCACCCTGGTCCTGCAGCGCCAGCCGCTCAACGCGCGCACCCTGGCACGCACGCTGCTGGCCTATCCCTTGATGACCGTGCAGGTGGTGCTGGCCATCCACTGGCAGGCCCTGCGCCTGTGGCTGCGCGGCAACCCGGTCCACGATCACCCTCATCCGCCTGTGCGAGAACCCCGATGAACGCCACGTCCCTGCCCGACACCGCTGCGCCGCGCGCGGCTTCCTGGACGGACCGCCTGTTGCGCAAGCGCCTGCTGGCCACGCTCGGCGAGCTGCGCGATGGACAATTGCAGCTGCACGAAGCCGACGGCGTCACCACCCTCGGCAACGCCAGTGGCGCCGATGCGCTGCAGGTGCAGTTGCGTGTCATCGACCCCGGCTTCTATCGCCAGGCCGCGCTCAACGGCAGCGTCGGTGCCGGCGAGTCGTACATGGATGGGCAGTGGCACTGCGACGACCTGGTCGCCTTGATGCGCCTGCTGCTGCGCAATCGCGACCGCCTGGATGCGATGGAAACCGGCACCGCGCGGCTGGGCGGCTGGGCGATGCGCAGCCTGCATGCGTTCGCACGCAATACCCGCAGCGGCAGCCGGCGCAACATCGCCGCGCACTACGACCTGGGCAACCCGTTGTTCCGCCTGTTTCTCGACGAGAACCTGATGTATTCCTCGGCGATCTTCGTCGATGGCGAAGAGGCCCAGGGCGAGGCGGCCCTGGAGCGCGCAGCCACGCGCAAGCTCGAACGCATCTGCCAGAAACTGCAGCTTGGCCCGCAGCACCACGTGGTGGAAATCGGCACCGGCTGGGGCGGCTTCGCGCTGCACGCTGCACGCGCGCACGGCTGCCGCGTCACCACCACCACCATCTCACGCGAGCAGTTCGAACTGGCCACCCAGCGCATCGCCGCGGCCGGCCTGAGCGACCGGGTCACGGTGTTGTTGCGCGACTATCGCGATCTGGACGGCCGCTATGACCGGGTGGTGTCGATCGAGATGATCGAGGCCATCGGCCATCAGTATCTGGACACCTATTTCGCCAAGGTCGGCAGCTTGCTGGCCGACGACGGCCAGGCGCTGATCCAGGCCATCACCATCGAAGACCATCGCTATGCGCAGGCCTTGCGCTCGGTGGACTTCATCAAGCGGCATATCTTCCCCGGCAGCTTCATTCCATCGGTGGCGGCGATGACCGGCGCGATCGCGCGCGCCAGCGACCTGCGCCTGTTCAACCTGGAAGACATCGGGCCGAGCTATGCGTTGACGCTGCGCGCCTGGCGCCAGCGCTTCATGGCGCAGCTGCCGCAGGTGCGCGCGCTCGGCTATGACGAGCGCTTCATCCGCATGTGGGAGTTCTATCTGGCCTATTGCGAAGCTGGTTTCTTGGAGCGCTCGATTGGCGATGTGCATCTATGGCTGAGCAAGCCGGGTGCGCGCCCGCCGCAGTTCGTGCCCGGCCTTCCCGTTGACGCATGAAGCAGCTCGGCAACTATCTGGGCCTGCAGGTGCTGTGGCTGGTGGCCGTCAGCGCGGCCGCGCAGGCGCGCATCTGGCCTACCCTGCTGGTGCTGGCGCTGTTCGCGCTGTATCAGCTGTGGCCGTCGCGGCGTGCGCCGGGCGATCCGCAGCTGCTGGTCGCCGCGCTGTCGCTGGGCCTGCTGCTGGACACCACGCTGGCGGCGGGCGGCTGGGTGCGTTACGCCGCGCCGTGGCCGGGCACGTTGCTGGCGCCGGCCTGGATCCTGGCGTTGTGGCTGGGCTTTGCGCTCACGCTCAACCATTCGCTGGCATCGGTGATGCAGCGGCCATGGCTGGCGGTGCTGCTGGGCGCGATTTTCGGTCCGTTTTCGTACTGGCTGGCACAACGCGGCTGGCAGGCGGTGGAATTCCGGCCGCCACAGTTGCAGGCGGTGGTCGCAGTCGGCATCGGCTGGGGCCTGGCCTGCGGCGTGTTGTCGCTGTATGCACGCCGCCTGGCGCGACCATCGCCTGACCATCCGAGGGGAGAACTGCAATGAATGCCTGGCCGCTGCTGCATGTGGGCGTGTTTGCGAGTGTGGTGATGGTGGTCGGCTGGCTGTGGCAACGCCGCAGCGGCAATGCCGGCCCGGTCGATGTGCTGTGGGCCGCGTGCCTGGCCCTGGCTGCGCCGTATTGCGCGTGGATGTCCGATGGCGCGCTGCTGCCGCGCGTGCTGGTCGCCGTGCTCGGCGGTGTCTGGGGCGCGCGCCTGGCGCTGCATCTGGGCGTGCGTGTGTTCGGCGACCCGCATGAAGATGGCCGTTATCGTGCCTTGCGCGAGCACTGGAACGGCGACCAACGCAAGTTCCTGGGCTTTTTCCTGGCGCAGGCAGTCGTGGTGGTGCTGTTTTGTGTGCCGTTTCTGGCCGCTGCCAGCAATCCGAATCCGGCCTGGAGCGCGTGGAGCACCCTGGCGATCGCGGTGTGGTTGATCGCGGTCGGTGGCGAAGCCCTCGCCGACCGGCAACTGTCTGCGCACAAGGCCAACCCGGCCAATCGCGGCGTCACCTGCCGCAGCGGCTTGTGGCGATATTCGCGCCATCCCAATTATTTCTTCGAGTTCGTGCACTGGTTCGCTTACCTGGCGCTGGCCGTCGGTGCCGGGCCATGGCCGCTCGCCCTGGCCGCGCTGGGGCCGGTGGTGATGTTCGTGTTCCTGTATCGCTTCACCGGCATTCCCTACACCGAGCAGCAGGCGCTGCGCTCGCGTGGTGAGGACTATGCGCAATACCAGCGCAGCACCAGCGCGTTTTTCCCGCTTCCCCCTTCGTCCTGAGTCGCCTGGAGAGTCGTATGTCCACCATCACCGTTCCGCCCTCCTCGCTGCCCGAAGAATCCGGCGCGACCCGGCTGGCCGAATCCGGCGTGCTCCCCGACGCCGCATTGCGTTACGGCATCCGCCGGTTGTGCGCGCAGCGCCTGCGCGATGAGCGCACCGGCGGTGCCGATGCCAGCGGCGAGCGCCAACGTGCCTTCATCGACAGCCTGCGTGCCAGCGCGATCGCCATCGAAACCGATGCGGCCAATCGCCAGCACTACGAGTTGCCGCCGCAGTTCTTCACCCTGTGCCTGGGCCGCCGGCTCAAGTACAGCAGCTGCTACTGGGACGCCACCACGCCGGATCTGGATGCTGCCGAAGAACGCATGCTGGCGCTGTACGGTGAGCGCGCCGAACTGGCCGACGGCCAACGCATCCTGGAGCTGGGCTGCGGCTGGGGCTCGCTGACCTTGTGGATGGCCGAGCGCTATCCCGGCGCCACCATCACCGCGGTGTCCAACTCGCGTCCGCAGCGCGCGCACATTCTGGAGCAGTGCCGGGTGCGCGGATTGAGCAACGTGCAGGTCATCACTGCCGACGTCAACGCGCTGGCGCTGCCGCCGGGCAACTTCGACCGCGTGGTGTCGGTGGAGATGTTCGAGCACATGCGCAATTACCGCGAGCTGCTGGCGCGCGTCGGCAGCTGGCTGGCGCCGGGCGGCAAGCTGTTCGTGCATATCTTCTGCCATCGCGACCTGGCCTACCCGTTCGAGGTGGCCGGCGAAGACAACTGGATGGGGCGGCATTTCTTCACCGGTGGGCTGATGCCGGCGGCCGATACCCTGCTGCATTTCCAGCAGGACGTGGTCATCGAACAGCGCTGGGTGCTGTCGGGCGAGCATTACGAAAAAACCGCCAACGCCTGGCTGGAGAACCAGGACCGCCACCGCGCCCAGATCATGCCGCTGCTGAAGCAGACCTACGGCGAGGATGCGCAGCGCTGGTGGCAGCGCTGGCGGATGTTCTGGCTGGCCTGCGCCGAATTGTTCGGTTACGACCAGGGTCGCGAGTGGGGTGTGGCGCACTATCGCTTCGTCAAACGCTGATCACCGCGCGCGGCCCGGGACGCCATCGCGGCCCGCCTGGGTGAACGCGAATATCCCGGCTTTCCGGTCGTGCCGGCGAACCGGCAGGCGGGTTGGCGCCACGGCCATGCCAGCGCGCCATCCGGGGGTTTGCACTGTCTGCTGACAACGCTGCGATGCGATGCGCAACGCTTGCGCGCAGACGATGCCATCGGCGCGCGCGATCGCCCCGCGACCGCGCGCCGCCCTGCGGTCAGCTTGCCGCAGCGGTGATCACGATTTCCACCTTCCATTCCGGCCGCGCCAATTTGGCTTCGACCGTGGCGCGCGCGGGGGTGAAGCCGTGCGGCACCCATTCGTCCCAGGCCGCGTTCATGCCGTCGAAATCGGCGATGTCGGCCAGGAAGATTTCCGCACGCAGGATCTTGGTCTTGTCGCTGGCCGCCTGCGCGAGCAGCTTGTCGATTTCGCCCAGCACCTGGCGGGTCTGCCCGGTGATGTCTTCGCTGGTGTCTTCGGCTACCTGGCCGGCCAGATAGCACACGCCGCCATGGACGGTCATTTCCGACATCCGCGGACCCGTTTCGAATCGCTGCAACATTTCAGACTTCCTACGGTTGATTGACCCGGGCATTGTCCCGCGAATGCGGCAAACGTGCAGCCCCGGCGCGCGGGTGCTGCGCCAACCACGCCCCCACCCGCACCATCCAGGCCACGATCAGCACGATGGCGCTCTTCTGGCTGATGCCCAGCGGCACGCTGCTGACCGTGACGTGGACCAGCAACACCGCAAATGCGCTCAGCCCCAGGCCAGACGCGGTGGTGAAGCGGCCCCGCCACACCCGGTCGCGGCGGAAATACCACGATTGCAGCAACACCGCCGCGATCACGCACAGAAACGTCATGTCGGCCGAGAGCAGATGCACCAGCATGGCCGCGTCGGGCGCCAGCTCCGGCATCCAGCTATCGCCGATCGACACCATGCTCAGGCCCAGCGCCGCGCTCCAGAACAGCGCCACCACCGTGCGGCTGCGCGCGGGCGGCGCAAGTGCCGCCTGCAGGCCCGGCGCCATCCACGCCATCGTGGCAGCCAGCACGCAGTAGGCCGTGCGTAACAGCAGGCCGTGGTCGCCGTGCAGATAGGCGCTGAGCTGTGCGTCGATCCAGTCCAGATCCCCACGCAGCCATTGCAACAGCAGAATCAATCCGATGAAGGCCATGCCCGTGCAGGCGGCGACTGCGCCGGCCTGCACGGCCCAGCGTGGCGGGCACGACGGCCCGGGCGGCATCGCGGTGCCGGTGTGGTGTCGATCGTCCATCAATTGCCTGTCTGTGGTGCAACGGTCATCGTGTCCAGGTGGGTCGCCTGCGGCACGTGGTCGCGGCGATGCCCTATGATGCGCGCGGCCGTCCTGAGCCGACACCTGTCGGCGCGACCGAAGCCTGCGTTCACCTCATTGGGCATCCACGCGATCACCCTGCATGTACCTTGACACCGACCGGCCCATGCAGACCAACCGCCCGCACGGCACGCACCATGCATGTGCCCTTCTTCCCCTCCAGCAGATCCCGTTTCCCTCATGACGGATACCTCCGTGTCTTCTCAAGCGCCGGCCAACGGCTGGCGCCGCGCCTTGCCGGTGATCATCAGCCTGGCGATCCTGGCGATGGCGCTGCACGCGCTGTCGGGACAATTCACCGACCACGGCTATCGGCAGATCCGCCAGGCGTTCCGTGCCTTGGGTGCCGGCCAGATCGCGCTCACCTTGCTGCTGGGCTTGAGCAGCTACGCCTGTCTGGTGGGCTTTGACTGGGTCGGGCTCAAGCGCACCGGCAAGCGGCTGCACCCGGCGCGCGTGGGCATCACCGCCTTCATGGCGCACGCGGTGGGGCAGACGCTGGGCTTTGCCGCACTCACCGGCGGCGCGGTCCGCCTGCGCGGCTATGGTAGCGTCGGGCTGACCCTGGCCGAGATCGGCCAGGTGGTGCTGATGAGCACACTGGGCTTCGTCTTCGGCGCCTGGGTGTTGCTTGGCCTGGCGCTGATGCTGGAACCGGAAGCGGCCGCGCGTGCACTGCCGATCACCGCAGAAGGCATCCGCATCGCCGGTATCGCCTTGCTGGTCGGCTACGTTGCGATGCTGGGACTGGTTGGCAGGCAGGGCCGCGAATTCGGGATTGGCCGTCATCGCTTCTGGTTGCCCGACCGCACCACGGTGCTCGGCGTCACCGCGCTGAGCGTGGTCGAGCTGGGCCTGGCGGCCGCCGCGTTCTACGTGCTGCTGCCGCCGGACCCGGGCACCGGCTACTTCGGTTTCATCGGGATCTGGCTGGTGGCGGTGGTCGCCGGGCTGATCTCCACGGTGCCGGCCGGGTTGGGCGTGTTCGAGTGGAGCCTGCTCAAGCTGTTGCCGCATGTCACCCCGGCTGCGGTGCTGGCCGCCGCGCTGGCCTACCGGGTCACCTACTACATCGTGCCGCTGCTGATCTCGGTGGCGATGGCGGCAGCCTCCGGCCTGGGCGCACCGGTGCGCGCCAGCGCCAGCACCGCACGCACCGTGTGGAAGGCCCTGCGCCCCTGGTTGCCGCAGATCCTGGCGTTGGCAGTGTTTGCGGTGGGCGCGGCGCTGGTCATCGACGGCACCTTGCCGACCCCGCGCGCGCGCCAGGAAGTGGCGCCGCTGCCGCTGATCGAGACCTCGCATCTGCTGGTCAGCCTGGGCGGCATGGTGCTGCTGCTGATCGGCCAGGGCCTGCAACGCCGCAGCCATGCGGCCTGGGTGCTGGCACTGGGCGTGTGCATCCTGCTGCCGCCGCTGTCGCTGTTGCGCGGCAGCCATATCTCGGTGTCGCTGTCGGCGGCGCTGGCCGCGGTCGCGCTGTGGGCGGCACGGCGCGAGTTCTACCGCCAGGGCGCGCTGCTGGACGAAGCCTGGTCGTGGCGCTGGCTGAGCAACCTCGGCCTGGTGCTGGTGGCCACGTTCTGGCTGTTGTTCTTCGTCTACAGCCATGTCGAATACAGCAACGACCTGTGGTGGGAATTCGCCACCTCGGCCAACGCGCCACGTGCGCTGCGCGCGGCGTTGATCCTGTGCGTGGGCGTGATCGTGTTCGGCATGGCGCGCCTGCTGCGTGGCGGCCGCCGCCCGATGCCGGCCGCCGATGCCCAGACCCTGCAGACGCTGGCGCCGGTCCTGGCCAGCAGTACCGACACCCAGGCCTGCCTGGCGCTGACCGGCGACAAGGCGTTCCTGCTCGACGAGCAGGGGCGTGGGTTTGTGATGATGCAGCGTTACGGCGGCTCGCTGATCTCGATGGGCGACCCGGTCGGCACGCCCGAGGTCGCACGCGCACTGATCTGGCGCTTCCGCGAAGAGGCCGACCATATGGGCCTGCGCCCGGTGTTCTACCAGGTCGGCGAAAAATACTGGCAGACCTATCTGGACATGGGCCTGACCCTCGTCAAACTGGGCGAAGAGGCGATCGTGCCGCTGGAAGGCTTCACCCTGGAAGGCCGCGACCGCGCCGATCTGCGCCAGGCCTGGAACCGCGGCAAGCGCGGCGGCCTGACCTTCCGCATGCTGCAGCCCGAGCAGGTGGATGCGGTACTGCCGCGCCTGACCGAAGTGTCCGAGCAATGGCTGGAAGAAAAATCCGGCGAAGAGAAGGGCTTCTCGCTGGGCAGCTTCGATGCGGACTATCTGCGCCGCTTCCCGGTGGCAGTGGCCGAGGCGGAAGGCCAGATCGTGGCCTTCGCCAACGTGTGGCAAGCGCCGGCCGGCGGCGAGCTGTCGGTGGACCTGATGCGGCACAGCGCGCAGGCGCCCAAGGGCACGATGGATTTCCTGTTCATCGAGCTGTTCCTGTGGGGGCAAGCCAACGGCTATACGCGCTTCTCGTTGGGCATGGCGCCGCTGTCGGGCCTGGCCGAGCATCGCCTGGCCGGCCGCTGGAATCGCTTTGCCAGCCTGGTCGCGCGTCACGGCGAGCGCTTCTATGGCTTCAGCGGCTTGCGTCGCTTCAAATCGAAGTTCGCCCCGACCTGGCGCCCGCGCTACCTGGTCGCGCCGGGCGGCATGCATCTGCCAGCCGCATTGCTGGATGTCACCCGATTGATCTCGGTGGATCCCGGCCGCCAGGAGTAACACCACACAGGGCCTGCGGTTTTCATGCGAATGCGTCGGTCTATGGCGGGCGCCTGCACGTGTGCCTGCGCGTGTGCCTGAAGGCATTGCTTGTTGGAGAGCGGTAGCGATATTGGGAGCGTGGTGCCGCGTCCGGGGGCGGGACCGTGTGGCGGCATGGATGCCGCCACCGAGCCTCAAGGGACGGATCTACAGCGTGTCCCGACACCGGATGCGGCGCCGCGCCACCGGCCGACTCCGTACACCGATCAATTGCGCACTAAATCCGTCCGCTTCATGCGAATGCTTCGGTCTGCTGCGGGCGCTTGCACGCGTACCGGCGTGGGACACGCCGCAAGTACGTCCGTGTAAGCTCTGGCGCGGCATCCATGCCGCTCAAGGTCCCACACCGGCACGCGCGCAAGCACCACCGGTTGCTGTCGGTTGCGGAAGGAAGAGCACTGCTTGGTCGAGTGGGCGTGGCTCGGATCGTGTTTTTAGCTGGCACTGCAAAGATCAAACGTCGAGGCGGTCTCAACGACATGAAGCGCCAACTCCGCAGGCACGATGACTGCCTGAAAGCAGTGCTCGCCGATCAGCACTAGCCATATTGGGAGCGTGGTGCCGCGTCCGGGGGCGGGACCGTGTGGCGGCATGGATGCCGCCACCGAGCCTACATGGACGTACTTGCGGCGTGTCCCGACACCGGATGCGGCGCCGCGCCGCCGACCGACTCCGCGCACCGACCAACCCTGCGCATGAGATCTGCCGGTGCTACGTAGAAGCTTCGGTCTACGGCGGGCGCTTGCACGCGTACCGGCGTGGGACACGCCGCAAGTACGTCCTTGTAGGCTCTGGCGCGGCATCCATGCCGCTCAAGGTCCCACGCCGACACGCGCGCAAGCACCGCCGGTTGCTGTCGGTCGCGGAGAAAAATGCCAAGCGCCTGCCGAGCTGCAGGCGGCCGAACCGAACGGCGACGACCAGGTTGTTGACATGCGTCAGCCGGAAGTCGGCTGACGCATGGGCAAAAATGCACTGCTCGCTTATGGCTTCGACAGTGCGTGCAACTGCTCCATGATCACCTTGGCCAGGGTCGCGTAATCGCCCTTGAAGTGGTGATCGCCCGGCAGCGCGACCCGCTTGGCGGCTTGTGGCGGCAGGCTCGGGCAGAGCGCATCCTGGTCGTCCTGGCCGTAGATGCAGACGGTGGTGCCGGCGGGCAGTCGCTGCACTTCCGGCGCAATCGGCAGGCCATCGTCGTCCGAACCCAGCCAGTTGCTGACGTGGAATTCGTAATCGGCCAGCTTGCCTACCGACAACAGCGCGGTCATGCGCAGGTTCTGCTTGGTCTGCGCCGGCAGCGTGTTGATCGCGGCCGGCAATACGTCCGCGCCCTGCGAGAAGCCGATCAGCACCACCCGCTGGCGTTGCCAGCGCTGCGCATAGAAACGCGCGATGCGATCCAGGTCGGTCGCAAAGCCCTGCGGTGTACGCTCAGTCCAGAAGTAACGCAGCGAATCCAGGCCGACCACCGGGATGCCTTGCGCGGCCAGCGCATCGGCCACCTCTTCGTCCAGGCCTGCCCAGCCGCCATCGCCGGAGACGAAGATCACGAAGGTGTCGTCGTCGCTGTCGCCGTCCGGCTTGGCCGGCACTTCCACCACCGGCAGATCTTCCAGCCCGCCCGGCGGTGGCGGCAAGGCCACGCCCTTCTGCTCGCCCAGCGAGCGTGCCGCAGCGCGCAGGCCCGGCAGGATGTCGCCTCGCGCCGAACGCGTAAAAGTGCGTGCCTGCGGCACCTGCTTGAGGAAGCTGTCTTCGGCGGCGGCCGGGCACCGCTTGTCCTGGCTCCCGGCAAGCACCCAGGGAATCTGCAGCGGCACCGGCAGCAGCGTGTTGCTGCCCGGGCGCACGCCCGGCTGGCAGATCGCCTGATCGGATACCGTGGCGGGGCACAGCCCATCGGTCAGCAGGCCGGCCAGCACATGCGGCTTGGCTTGCGCCCCGATCGCATAGGCCAGCGCGGCCCCCTCGCCGTCGCCGACCAGCAGCGGCAGGCGGTAGGTGGGCACGTGGTAGAAGGCCTGCACGTAGCGCGAGAAATTCTCCACATCGCCGACCGAGAACGCGCAGGTGCCGCCGGCCTTGCGCAGCACCGCATACAGATGCGCGGTATCCACCATCGCCACCATCGCGCCATCGGCACGCAGGCTTTCCGCCTGCGTCTGCCGCTTGACGTTGTTGCCGGTGCCGCTCAGCCAGATCACCACGCGCTGCGGCTCGCCCTTGGGCATCAGCACCGGCACCTGCTCGAAGCGGCCGTGGCTCACTGGCTGCGTCGTCTGCGCAGCCGCCATGCCCGATAGCGTCAACATCGCCGCGCCGCAGAGCGCGCTCCACATCTCAAGTCGTCGCATGTCGCACCATCGGAAAGAGTGGTTCAAAGATAATCGCTCCGGGCGGCCACGCGAAGCGCGGCGCTTCGCTTATCGCGCATGTGCCTGCTGCCGCGCTTCCCAGGCGGCCAACGCCTGCCGGTAGCGCGCCAGTTCCTCCGCGTACAGATCGTGCACGCACAACGGGCAACCGCTCTCGCAGCACTCGTTGGGTGCAGGCGGCTCGGGCGGCTGCGGGCGTGGATCATGATCGGGAGCGACGCGGTCGTGCATGTGCGCATTGTAGCGTGCGCCACCAGCGCGCCCGGATGAACCGCCTGGCCCCGTGTGCCGGGTCAGCGCCCCAGCCGCCGCCGCAGATTGGCCCGTGCCGCAGCGTCGTAGCGCGCATGGAAGTCGTCGCTCAGAAAGATGCGCGGACGCTCCAGCAGGCCGGCCAGGAACCGCCTGCGATTGAGCCGGAACAACAGGCTGGGCACATTCCCGCGGTATTCGACGGCAATGGCCTGGTCGTAGGCATCGAACACCGCCGCCGGTGCGGCCAGGATCGCCATGTCGCAATCCAGGAACAACGCCGCTTCGGCATCCACATCCGACGGCTGCAGTTGTCCGTGGCGCGCGGTCAGCAGGATCAGGTGCTGCACGCGCTGCAGATCCACCGACACCTGCGGCCACCAGCGCGGGATGCAGTCCGCCGCCCACCTGGCCGACTCCGCCTCGTTGTCGCTGCGCCCGGGTTGATACACCGCATCGTGGAACAGCACCGCCAACCAGACTTCGACCGGCTGCTGCCAGCCCGGCCCGGCGGCGACCTCGGCGTAATGCTGCAGCAGCGCGCGCACATGACCGAAGTGGTGATAGGCGCGCGGCGGCGTGGCATAGGCCTGTTCGAGCGCGGCCAGGTGCTCGGGCTGCAATGGCAGTGGTGTGGTGGTGGCGTCCATGCACGCAGGCTACCGCGGACGCACCTGCCCGCGCATCAGCGCAGCGACCACTGCCCTTCGAGCTGGTAACGCGACTGGCCCAGAAAGCTGCGCACCAGCGCGAACTCGCGCACCGTCCACGCCAGCGCCTCGCAGCGCCGTTGCGGCAACGACTGGTTGCAATACAGCAGCGTCATATGCGGCGTGTACTGCGCATCGCCGGCAATGCCCGCATGCGCAAGTTGCCGACCCAGCGCGCCCTGCAGTTCGTACAGCCCGCGCACCTTGTCTTCGCCACGCAGCACGCACGGCAGCTGCGAACGTCGTCCCCCGAAGGTGCCCACCCGATCGAACTCCACCGCGAACGCGTCCATTGCCACGCGCTCAGCCGCCTGACTGGCACGGCTCACCAACGACGGCGGCAAGCCGCCCGCGTAATCCCCCAGATGATGCAGGGTCACATGCAAGCGTTCGCGCGCCAGCGGCCTGCCATCGACCTGGCCACCATGCAGCAGCCCATCGGCAATCGCTGCGGCGCGCTGGGCAGTCGATGCATCGGCCATCACCGCGAAGAACAGGCGCTCGGTGGTCTTCTCCTCGCCAAGGCCAAGCGACAGCTGCGCCTCGGCCGAGGACAGGTACAGGAACTGCTGTTTCATGGGCTGATTCCACGACCGCGTACGCGGACCTGCCGGAAGAAGGGCGGCGGATACTAGCAGACCAACTGCGTGCGTGACACGCCTTCAACATCCACGCCACAACGTGGAACGCGCGCAATGCGTGGAACAAGAACTGCGTGTCACTGGCTGCGCGTGGCACAAAAAGAAACGGGCAGCTCGCGCTGCCCGTTTCCGCCTTTATCGGTTCACTCCACAAGCTGCATCACGGGGATGTGCCTGGGTCACGCGCGCAGGTTATGCGGCGCTCTTCATCGCATGCTTGCGGTTACGCATCACGTCATGACAGGCGCGCACTTCCGGCAGCAGACGCAGTGCGGCGTCGCGTGCGGCGGCCGGGGTGTCCTGATCGGCGATGGTTTCATCGAATGCCTTCAGCAAACGATCTTCGGACTCTTCCAGTTCGGCCACATAGCCATACTTGGTGTCGCCCAGGGTTGCGCGCACCTTGCCGTAGAACTGCTGCATGCTGCCGACCATGGTGCCGCTGGTTTCCGGCTTGCCACCGACCGAGGCGACGACGCTGCTCAGGTTGCTGACGATGTCGGACTTCACACCGGCGATGCGGCGGAACAGCGTTGCAAGTTCCGCATCGCCCACCTTGGCAGCAGCTTCTTCGTAGAAGTCCTTGCCGTCGCGGGAAATGGCGATGAGGTCGTTGAGGCTGTGCTCGGTCTTGCTCTGAATGCTCATGTGTCGCTCCTGGTTACGATGGGCCAGCGCTGCGCGCGTTGAAAAGGCGCTTGCGCTGGCTTTCGGGGGATGAGGCAATCAATGGATTGATTGCATGCATTGCGTTGTGTACGGCCTTAGCTTGGCGGGCCGCCCATAATCGAGATGTGAGTGCGGTGGCGATTGTCCTCACGCGATCATGCAGGCAATGAATGGCGATTCATCGATGCCAAGAATGAGTCAAGCTATTTCGGCTGCCGGCTCGCCCACATGTTGTCGACCAGATTGGGATACGGCCGGCCAGCCTCCTCCGCACGCTGTCTGGCAGCGGTTTTATGGGCAGCGGTCAGCGGCGTGGACGCGGACCTCCCCTTGGGCTTCGGGCGCTTCCATGGAGGTGGGGTGAAGTCGGTCATGGCGCTGTACGGTCCGCTCGCGATGAAGCATGCAGTCTCGATGTCGGGCCGTGAGTCGGCCGTGGATGGAGCCCTGCATCCTGGATGTGCAACTGCATCGCGACGGGTACGACCGCTATCCATGCTGCCACTCATCACGGCAACGGCAGCATGTGGCAGAGCAGGCCGGATAACCGCCTGCGCCACCGCGCCCCAGCCGCTGCGCTTCAGCAGCTCGCCAGCGCCGTCCGCTGCCGGCGTTCCTGCCAGACCGCCAGGGCATACACCAGCAAACCGCCCAGCGCAGTGGCCGCGCCCACGTAGCCGGTCGAGGTCCAGCCCCACCCGGCCGTGATCGCCATGCCACCCAACCATGGGCCCAGCGCGTTGGCGGTATTGAACGCGGCATGGTTGGACGCCGCCGCCAGGGTCTGCGCCTCTGCGGCCACATCCATCAGCCGCGTCTGCAGTGCAGGTGCCAGCGCACCCATGGTGCCGACCGCCACGATCGACACGAATACCCACAGGCCCGACTGCGCGGCCAACGGGAAGGTCAACATCACCACCACCGACCACGCCAGCAACACCGGTACCGCACGGAACTGCATGCGATCGAACAGCCAGCCGCCCAGGATGCTACCGAGCACGCCGCCGACACCGAACGCCACCATTGCCAGCGGAATCCGCGCCGGCGCCACGCCGGTCACTGCGGTCAGGGTGGGCGCCAGATAACTGAAGACGCAGAACATGCCGGAAAAACCCACCGCGCCGATCGCCAGGGCCAGCCACACCTGCGGCTGGTTGAAGGCCCGCAGCTCGCGCAGCGGCTGTTGGCGCGGCTCGTCCGGCGCGGGCGGCAAGCGTGATGCCACTGCGGCGACCGTGCACAACGCAAGCACCGATACCGCCGCGTAGGCCCAACGCCAGCTCACGATCTGGCCCAGCCAGGTCGCCAACGGATTGCCCACCAGCAAGGCGATGCTCAGGCCCAGCAACACCCGGCCCACCGCAGTGGCGCGCTGATTGGGCGGGCTGATCGACGCGGCGACCAATGAAGCAACGCCGAAGTAGGCGCCGTGCGGCAAGCCGGCGATAAACCGGCACAGCAACATCGTGTGGTAGCTCGGCGCCAGCGCACTGGCGAGATTGCCCAGCGCGTAGAACACCATCAACAGCAGCAACAAGGTGCGCCGCGGCCAGCGCGCGCCAATAATCGCCAGCAACGGCGCACCGACCACCACGCCCAATGCATAGGCGCTGATCACATGACCGACCTGCGGCTCGCTGATCTGCAGGCCCTGCGCGATCTGGGTCATCAGCCCCATGGTGGAAAATTCGCTGATGCCGATCGCAAAGCCACCCATCGCCAACGCAAACAGGATCAGCACGTAATCGCGCCGGGACACAGGCGGCGTTGAAAGATCGGTATCGGACATGCCCGACTCCAGGATGACGGGGCGGCTTATTATTGTGCAACGCAGCAATCGACGAAAGCGCGGCGCCTGCTGCGATTCAGCGCCAGGCCCCAGCACATCACAGTTTGGCCGATCCCGTCGCGACAAAAGACGCTGTGTCCTATCGCTATCGCTCGAATCCGCTTTGGTCCGCCACCATCGCTAGGGGGCACTCGCGATCGGCGCGGTGTCGCGCACGGCGCGTGATCCACACCCAATTGGTTGCTGATGTCCACATCCACTGAATCCCCATTGTTCTCACCGGTGCGCCTGGGCGCGCTGGATCTCGCCAACCGCGTGATCATGGCGCCGCTGACGCGCAATCGCGCCGTCGCCGGGCAGGTGCCCTCGCCGCTCGCCGCCGAGTACTACGGCCAACGCGCCAGTGCCGGATTGATCGTGGCCGAAGGCACGCAGATCAGCCCGCTGGGCCAGGGCTATCTGGATACGCCCGGCATCCACACCGCTGCGCAGGTCCAGGGCTGGCGTGCGGTCACCGATGAAGTGCATCGTCGTGGCGGCAAGATCGTGTTGCAGCTGTGGCATGTGGGCCGCGTCTCGCACACCAGCGTGCTACCGCCAGGCGAATCGCCGGTGGCGCCCAGCGCCATCCGCGCCGAGGGCAAGACCTACACCAAGGATGGCTTCCAGGATGTCTCCGAGCCGCGCGCGCTGGCGCTGGACGAAATCCCCGCCTTGATCGAGGACTACCGCATCGCCGCGCGCAATGCCATCGACGCCGGCTTCGACGGCGTGGAAGTCCATGCGGCCAACGGCTACCTGCTCGACCAGTTCCTGCGTGACGGCTCCAACCAGCGCACCGACGCGTACGGCGGCGACATCGAAAACCGGACCCGCCTGCTGACCGAAGTGATGCAGGCCATTGCCGACGAGATCGGTGCCGAGCGCACCGGCGTGCGGCTGTCGCCGGTCACTCCGGTGTACGGCATGCACGACTCCGACCCGCAGCCCTTGTTCGAACGTGCGGTGGAGCGTCTCAACCTGATCGGCGGGCTGGCCTTCGTGCACGTGATCGAGGGTGCAACCGGCGGTGCGCGCGACAACGTCGCCTTCGACTACGCCGCGCTGCGCGCCAGGTTCGACGGCGCCTGGATCGCCAACAACAGCTACGACAAGGCACTGTCCGAGAAAGCCCTCGACAGCGGCTACGCCGATGCGATCGCCTTCGGCCGGCCCTTCATCGCCAACCCGGACCTGGTGCGTCGCCTGCGCGAGAACGCCCCGCTGGCCGATGTCGACCAGGCAACGCTGTACGGCGGCGGTGCCAAGGGCTATATCGACTACCCCGCCCTGCCGGACTAAGAGCGCTGCAGCACTACCGTGCCGCCGCCGGGCGGGCGCGGCCGGTGCGCGGAACCGGCATCACGTCGGTTCCTCCGCGCCATCCGCACCCATCTGACAACGGCTCGCTATGTTCATCAGCCGCTGTAAGGCGCACCGGTTGCGCTCGGCATCAAGCGAGCGCAGCCGCTGCCACAGATCGGTCCGTCCATGCACGCAGCGCGGCTCCGGGCCTCGGGCAGCCCCGTGCGTCTTGCATGCGCCAAGCGCCCTGCTGCCGGATCGCGATGCGGCGGCCATCGGGCACCTGCCCACTCAATCATTGAACCAGCGCACAACACCACGCGCTTGTGCGTGTTACGCAACAGGCTGGCGACGACGCATACGTATCCATGGCACCGCGCTTGCAACGCCGATGCCTTCGCACCGTCGCACTATCGGCAGCAACCACATGACGCGCGCACCCGGCCCCGCTAGGATCATGCCGACACTGTTTTCTGGACTGCCGATGCGGCCCCTGCTCACTGCTGTTCTCTTCTGCACGTTGCTGATCTGCGGGCAAGCCTCCGCCGTGCCGTTCTGGGGCGCGCGCCAGTCAAGCCCTGCGGAAACGGCGCCGGCCGACCTCAAGCCGGGCGAATGGATCTGGGGCGGCGTCAGCAAGGGCTGGGGACCGATGGCGGTGATCGTCAGCCTCACCGAGCAACGCGCCTATGCGTATCGCAACGGCATCCTGATCGGCATTTCCACCATCAGCTCCGGCAAGCCCGGGCACGAGACACCGACCGGTGTGTTCACCATCCTGCAGAAGGACAAGGACCACCGCTCCAATCTCTACAACGCCGCGCCGATGCCGTATCAGCAACGCCTGACCTGGGACGGCGTGGCCCTGCACGCAGGCGGCCTGCCCGGGTATCCGGAATCGCATGGCTGCGTGCATCTGCCGTCGGAATTCGCGCGGCTGCTGTTCGACAACTCCAACATGGGCATGGTGGTGGTGGTTGCGCAGGCCGGCGTGGATGCCGACGCGGTGGTGCATCCACGCGCGCTCAGCCCGATCGACCCCACCACCGGCGCGCAGCGTGCGTTGCTGCCGCTGCCCAACGGCCAGACCTTTGCGTGGCAACCGGAACTGGCGCCCACCGGCCCGATCTCGATGCTGGTCAGCAGCAGCGATCAGCAACTGGTGGTGTATCGCAACGGCGTGGAAATCGGACGCGCGCAGGTGGCATTGCGCGCCCAGACCGGTGCCGCGCCGCTGGGCACGCAGGCGTTCATCGTCGGCCAGGGCTTCCTGCCTGGCGAGGTGCCTGGCCTGCCCGGTCAACGCATGCCCAACTGGATGCGCATCGGCATCCCCGGCAGCAATGCCGCGGCAGGACAGCCGCTGGATGCCGACACCATCGCCCGGCTGCAGGTACCGCCGGCATTCCTGGCAGGCCTGCTGCCGCTGTTGACGCCTGGCGTGGTGCTGGTCGCCACCGATCAACGCATCCTTCCCGAAACCACCGGCGGCAAGCTGCAGGTGCTGGATTCGGATCCGCCCGAGGCGCCGTGAGCGCAGGCTGCGCCGCGTTATCACGCCGGCGAGTTGCAAGCTGCGCGTGAGGTTGCGCGCGCACATGCTTGCAGCCCAGCATCGGCAGGCACTCGTCTGCGCGGGCGGTGCCGAGCGCTGGCCGCCCGCCCGGCGCTGTTGAGCGCGCGACCCGACGCGCGTTGCTGCGATTGTCAGCGCGACCTGCCTGGCAGATGATGCGGACATCCCTCATTGCCAAGGATGTGCGTGATGCGTTTACTCACTGCGGTTCTGCTCGGCAGCACGCTATTCGGTTACGCGTCCTCCACGGCAGCGGCCGAGCCGCTGCGCCCTGCCGCACCGAACGCCGAGTGCCTGGATGCGCGCAAGGTGACGGAACTGCATCAAGCCGATCCGCGCACGCTGGCGGTGGCCGAACAAGGCGGACGGCTGTTCCGCATCAGTCTGGCGCAGGACTGCCCGCAGCTGGCCGCACACGCGGATGCGCGCCTGCTGGCGGCGCACGGCTGGGTCTGCAACGGTGCGCCGGCATACGTGAGCTCGGGCCAGCAGCACTGCGCGGTCAGCCAGATCGCCAGCTTGAGTGCGCGCGAGTACGCCAGCGCGGCGCGGCAACGCGACAGCATTATCCCGACCCTGGACGGGGTCAGCGTGCGCGAAGCGCGCCGGCGCAATTTCGCCGGCTCGTCCAGCTACTGCTTCAACCCCAGCATGCTGCGTTCGTGGTCGGAAGACGGCCAGGGGCTGGTGGTGGAAGTGTCGCCACGTCACCCCGGCACGCATCGCCACTACCGCGTCGAACTGATGGACAGCTGCCGCGAACTCAGCGGCGCGCCGCCGATTCGCTTCGTCTCCGGCATGGGCTTGAACGCGATCTGCGGCAATCCCGGCGACAAGGTCGATGTGCTCGACGAAATGGCACTTGCCGGCGCAGCTGCCGGATCCGGCCAGCAGGGCGACCTGAGCACCACCCGCGGCGGCCTGGCTGCGCGGATGCGCCAGAGTTGCATGGTCGCGGCGGTGTATCCGCGCGACTGAGCGTGCCGCAACGTAGGAGCGCGCTTGCGCGCGAGGGAGCATTAGCGATGACGCCCCATCGCGCGCTAGCGCGCTTCTAACACACGCTACATGCGGCGCCGCCGCAACAGCCTCAGGCCTTGCGCAGGAAACAGGTCTTCAACACCAGGCCCTTGATCTTTTCCGAATTGCCTTCGATGTGCTCGGCATCGTCTTCGACCAGGCGGATGTTGCGGATCAGCGTGCCCTGCTTGAGCGGAATCGACGAACCCTTGACCTTCAGGTCCTTGATCACGGTCACCGTGTCGCCGGCCTGCAGCAGGTTGCCGTTGCTGTCGCGCACCACCGTCATGGTCGCGGCGGATTCGCCGGCGCTCCATTCGAAGCCGCAGTCTGCGCAAATCCACAGCGCGCCATCGGCATAGGTATTGTCCAGGCCACATTGCGGGCAGGCGGGAACGGAAGACATGCGATTCCTGA
The DNA here is from genome assembly GCF_903989465.1 of Xanthomonas sp. CPBF 426. Classification (NCBI taxonomy): domain Bacteria; kingdom Pseudomonadati; phylum Pseudomonadota; class Gammaproteobacteria; order Lysobacterales; family Lysobacteraceae; genus Xanthomonas; species Xanthomonas sp. CPBF 426. The sequence goes on along the minus strand of NZ_LR861805.1, from coordinate 1,628,865 downwards.
GAGTTGAAACGGGTGTGAATTGTAGCCTCCCTGCCGCGCGATCACGTCTCCGGCACGGCACCAGCGCGATAGTGCGGCGCTTGTCGAATGCCCTGCAGGTCGCGCGTGTCCAACCCATCGGTTCCCCAAGCCCCCGGCGCTGCGCCAGGACCCACCGAGCCCGCGGCTGGCGAACCGGGCGCGGCAAAAAAAACCGGCTCGCATCTGGTGGTCTACGTCGCGCTGGCCGGCAACCTTGCCATCGCGGTCGCAAAATTCATTGCCGCAGGGATTTCGGGCAGCTCGGCGATGCTCAGCGAAGGCGTGCATTCGCTGGTGGACACCGTCAACGAAGTCCTGCTGCTGTACGGTCTGCGCCGCGCAGCGCAGGCACCGACGCCGACCCATCCGTTCGGTTACGGGCGCGAGCTGTACTTCTGGAGTTTCATCGTTGCGCTGCTGGTGTTCGCGATGGGCGCAGGCGTGTCGCTGTACGAAGGCATCGTGCATCTGCGCAACCCCGAGCCGGCCAAGAGCCATCTGGTCGCCTACATCGTGCTCGGCGTGTCGATCGTGTTCGAAGGCATTTCCTGGGTGGTGGCGCTGCGCGAATTCCGCGCCAAGAAGGGCCGCATGGGGTATTTCCAGGCATTCCGGCAGAGCAAGGACCCCAGCACGTTCACCGTGCTGCTGGAAGACAGCGCCGCCTTGATCGGCTTGTTCATGGCGGTACTGGGCCTGGCCGGCGCGCAATTGCTGGACATGCCCGAGCTCGATGGCATCGCCTCGATCGGCATTGCCTGCGTGCTGGCCTTCACCGCATTCCTGTTGGCGCGCGAAACCAAGGGCCTGCTGATCGGCGAACCCGCGCATGCGCACGTCACCGAATCGCTGCTGCGCATTGCCGCCAGCGATCCGGACGTGCGTGCCGCCAATGGCGTATTGACCATGCAGATGGGCCCGAACCAGGTGGTCGCCGCCCTGAGCGCCGAGTTCGAGGACAGCCGCACCACCCCGCAGATCGAGGCCTGCGTCGGGCGCATCGAAGCGGCCGCCAAGCGCCAGCACCCCGAACTCACCGCGCTGTTCATCAAGCCGCAGACACCGGAAACCTGGCATGCGCGGCGTGTCCAGATGGAACAGGGTGCCGAGAAGGAATAGCGCGCTGCAGGCCGTGGATTGCGCGCGATGCGATGCGATCCGATGCGGCCAACCGCTGCGCAGTAATGCGCATGGCGCTGCTGACGTTCGAGCACCGATGCAGCGCCAGGAATGGGCCGCATCGCAGAGCTGACATCGTCACCACCAAGCTGATCCTCGCCATAACCGCCGCCGCGGCTGCGGTTGCATCGCCCGGGGCGATTGCCTACGGTAGGCGGGCACCAACTCCTGGCGTCGTGAGTCAGCCGACGCATCCCACTCGATCATCAGCATGGAGGTTTCCGATGGAAATCAGCCAGGGTCGCGTTGCGACCATTCATTACACCCTTTCCGACGACAGCGGCCAGGTCCTGGACCGTTCGACGCCAGACACGCCGTTGAGCTATCTGCACGGCGCCGGCAACATCGTGCCCGGCCTGGAACAGGCGCTGGACGGCAAGCGCAGCGGCGAGACGCTCACTGCCGACGTGGTGCCCGAACAAGGCTACGGGCCGCGCCACGCGCAGCTGATCCAGCAGGTGCCGCGCGCGGCGTTCCCGACCGATGTCGAGGTCGTGCCGGGTGTGCAGTTCGAGGCGCGCACGCAGCAGGGCCCGGTGCTGGTCACCGTCACCGAGGTCGGCCCGGAGCAGGTCACCGTCGACGGCAACCATCCGCTGGCCGGGCAGACCCTGCACTTTGCGGTCGAAGTCGTCGACGTGCGCGAAGCCACCACCGAGGAACTGAACGAAGGCCAGGTCGCCAGCGTCGCTGCCTGACCCTGCGTGCCGCGTGCCGGCGGGCATGCGGCACGTCGCTTGCTGCGACGTCCGAACGTAGGGCGATGGGCGTCGCCGGCAGCAGAAGTAGTAAAGTGCGCGGCCCGCTCACAGGCCTGCTTGCATGAAACTCGGCATCGACTTCGGTACCAGCAACTCCGCCGCTGCGGCGATCGTCGATGGCCAGGTGGTGCCGGTGCGCTTCGGCGAGGCCCTGCAGTTCCGCACCACGGTGTATTTCCCCGACACGATGCGCGACCCGGACGATTTCAGCCTGACCCCGGCGCTGGAATACGAGGTCGAACGGCTGATCGACTCCGGCCGTCGCGACGCTGCCGCGGCCGGCCGCACCTCCAGCACCGAGAGCCTGCGCCGCGACGCGATCCGCATCGTGCGCCGCCAGTGGATGGAAGAGCAGGTGCGCGAGCCGCGCAGCTCCGCCGCCCTGCTGCAGAACGCGGTCTATGGCGACGAAGCGCTGGATGCGTACTTCCTGGAAGGCGAAGGCAGCCTGGTGCAGAGCCCCAAATCGATGCTGGGCTACAACCTGCATCCGCGCGCGCGCCAGACCATCACCGGCATCGCCACGCATGTGCTGGAGCACATCCGGCTCACCGCCTCGCGCCAGTTCGACATCAATATCCGCAGCGCCACGCTGGGCCGCCCGGTGCAGTTCCGCAGTTCCATCGGCGAGGCCGGCAACGCGCAGGCGCTGGAAATCCTGCAGACCGCCGCGATCGCCGCCGGCTTCGACCAGGTGGATTTCCTCGAAGAACCCGCAGCGGCCGCGATGCACTACCACGTCAGTCACGACAGCCGCCACGACACCGTGGTGGTGGACATCGGCGGCGGCACCACCGACATCGCCCATGCCAGCGTCGGCGGCAGCACCGCGCCGCAGGTCCACCGTGCCTGGGGCATCGCGCGCGGCGGTACCGACATCGATCTGGCGCTCAGTCTGGCCGCCTACATGCCGCTGTTCGGCCGCGGCATCACCCGCGTGCCCACCCACCACTACGTCGAAGCGGCGATGGTGCAGGACATGACCCGCCAGCGCGAATTCCGCCTGCACAAGTACCAGGACGTCCCCGCCCCGTTCGACAAGCGCCTGCAGGCGCTGCAGGACACCGGCAATACCGCGCGCCTGTACCGCGGCGTGGAAGCCTGCAAGATCGCACTCAGCGAGCGCGACCGGCATCAGGCCGCACTGGACTTCATCGAACGCGGGCTGGACGTGGAGGTGCAGGCCAGCGCGCTGGTTGCGTCTGCTTCCAACTATCTGGGCGAACTGGAAGGCTTGCTCGCACAGGTCCGTGCCGACCTGGCTGCGCCGCCCGCGACACTGTTCCTGACCGGCGGCATGTCGCGCGCCGGCTATATCCGCGACACGGTGGCAGCCGTGTTCCCGGAATCGCGCCTGGTGCAGGGCGACCCGTCCTTCGGCGTGGTGCAGGGCCTGGCCTGGGCAGCGGCCGCCGGGGCCCGTCTGTCGGCCGGTTAAGGCAACCCGCGCTCGCATCCCTTATAATGCACGGTTGCTGCATGATGCTTAGCCGTCTTGTCAGCAAGGCACGCTTGCCGTGCCACCGCGATTGCGCACCGAACGCGACCGCACCTCTCGACACCGCTTCCGCGCGCGCCACCCTAGCCGCACGCGGTGTCATTGCACTTCCCCGCTACAGGAGGCCACATGGCACGTCCCGCGACCAAGCAGAAATCCCAGCCCAGCATCGCTCGCAGCGAAGGCAAGTCGCAGCCGCTCAGTCGTGAGCGCATCGCTGCCGACATCGCCGCGTTCCGCAAGACCGGCGGCCGGATCGAAGTGCTCACCACCAACTTCGGCCCTGCGCGTAACGACGGCGACAAGATCGCTTAAGCGTTACCCGCAATCGAAAAGCGTAGAACCGACGTGCCACCGCAAGGTGGCACGTTCGTTTCCGGCCCTGGGCGTTGCGGGCGTCCGGCATCGTCATCGATGCGCCCCCGACCAACATGCGATGCCGGCCCGATGGCGCCATCGCCGGTCCCCAGCGGCAACGCCGCGGCGATATGCGCGATCCCGCAAGCCATCGCAGCAGCCATGAGTGCGCCCTGCCGTCGCCACCGCTGCGCGCACATTCACCCCGCGCACCGGCCGCGCAACGACGGCCCCGTTACAATGAGGGTTCTCCAAGAACCTGCACGATGTGATGTCCGCGTCCGACGCTTTGCCCACGATGATCCGTAGCCTGCTGCCGCACTGGAACCCGCAGTGGCTGACCGTCGCCGTAGTGACGGTGCAGATCGTGTTGATCCTCGGCGTTGCCGCACTGGTTCGGCTGCTATTGCGGCAAGTGCTGCGACGCCTGTGTACGCGCTACAGCCTGCCGGCGGAAATGATGATCGGCATCCGTCGCGTGGGCAGCTTCGTCATTTCCGTCACTGCGGTGCTGACGGTACTGAACGTGCTGGGCGTCTCCAGCGGCACCTTGTGGACGGCGTTCACCGGATTTGCGGCGGTTGGTGCAGTGGCGTTCTTCGCGGCATGGAGCGTGCTGTCCAATATCTTCTGCACCTTCCTGATCATCACCACGCGCCCGTTCCGCCTGCACGACCATATCGAACTGCTGGAAGGGGGCGACAAGCCCGGCCTGAAGGGCCGGGTGATCGACATCAACGTGATTTACACGACCCTGGAAGAAACCGGCGACCACGCCGGTAGCGTGCTGCAGGTTCCCAACAGCCTGTTCTTCCAGCGCACCACGCGGCGCTGGCGCGAGACCAGCCACTTCACCCCCAACTGAGCGTAGCTGCCAGCAGTGCCTGATAACACCTGGCCGGCGACTTTCAGAGGTGCGGTCGGCGCATCGGCCGCTGCGGCGTACCAGCGGCAAGGGCCGTCTGTAACACGGGCCGCGCCCGCTTCTTGCGCCCAGCCCAGTCGTCGGTTGGCCGCGCTGGAACGCCCGGATGGCAATCAACGCAGCTGGCTGTCCTTGCTGCCACGACGGTTGTAGCCGCCTTGCGCGGCTTGATCAAGGTCGTGCGCCTGCTGACAGTTCACGCACAGGTGCACCCCCGGCACCGCCTTGCGGCGTGCCTCGGGAATGGGGGCATCGCATTCTTCGCAATGCGTCAGGCTCGGGCCTTGCGGCAGCTGGCTCCGCGCGCGCTTGATCGCATCCTCGACGGTCGCATCGATCTGGTCCTGCACCGCCCCATCACCTGCCCATCCGGTCGCCATGATCGCCTCGGCTTGTCTGCTCAGAATTGGAATATGGGCATGCGCACGGGCAAATCCAAGCCACACGTGCACAGTGCGCTCAAACCAGGTGCTTTAGCATCCGCTCATCCGCACTCTTCGAGGAAGTCGCAATGGAACAACCCGTCCACCCGTTCTCCGAACTATTTTCCCAGTTGGGCCTGCCATCGGACGAAGTCAGCATTCGCGGCTTCATCGATGAACACTCGCCGCTGCCGGGCGACATGCGTCTGGAAGAGGCGCCCTTCTGGACGCCGGCACAGGCGCAGCTGTTGCGTGAAGAACGCCTCGACGATGCCGACTGGATCGTGACCATCGATCAACTCAATATTGCGCTGCATACCACTGCCGAGAACACCGGCGTCTGATCTGCGCACGCGGGCAGCGATCGCCCTGCGCTCGACCTCGCTCGCGGCCTCGCTGTCGATATCTCGGTTCAGCAGATGGCAGGGACAAAAAAGGAGCGGCCAGTGGCCGCTCCTTCTGCTTTCCGGGTGATGCGGCCGGCCTGCAAAGCGCACGCCGCAGCCACGCCCTGCGGGTCAGGTCACCTTCTTGGCGATCGTCATGCCGAGCACGAACAGCACGATGGCGATGATGATGCCGGCCCAGAACAGGAACTTGGCAATCCCCATCGCAGCGCCTGCCATGCCGCCAAATCCGAGCGCACCGGCAATCAGTCCGATGATGGCGAAAATAATGGCCCACTTGATCATGTTTGTTGTCTCCTCATCCGGCACGGTGCCGTGTTCAGTCGTGTGCTTGCGCGGTCGTGCCGCAAAACATGCGCTGCACGCTACGCATCCGGATGTGCCGCATTCGTGAATACGCCTGACACACGACGCCACATTCGTGCATGCACAGTCGCCAGCAGCACCCGCATCGGCGATCATGCGCACTTCGCAGCAATCGATTGGCATGGACACTCTTCGCTACCTCGCCGGTTACCCGCCCGCCGTGCTGGATCAGGTACGCGAGCTGATCGCGCAGGACAAACTCGCACTGGTACTGGCACGCCGCTACCCGGATCGCCACACGATCCGCACCGACCGGCAGTTGTACGACTACGTCAAGGCCATGAAGGAGCGCTACATGCGCTCCTCGCCTACGCTGCACAAGGCGCTCTACGACAACCATCTGCAGGTGGTGAAGCATGCGCTGGGCACGCATACGGCGATCTCGCGCGTCCACGGCAGCCGGCTCAAGGCCAGCCGCGAGATCCGCATCGCCTCGATCTTCCGCGATGCGCCCGAACCGTTCCTGCAGATGATCGTCGCCCACGAACTGGCGCATCTGAAAGAGGCCGATCACAACAAGGCCTTCTACCAGCTGTGCAACCACATGAGCCCGGACTACCACCAACTGGAGTTCGACCTGCGCCTGTATCTGACCCACCTGGCGCTGTCCACGGACGCCTGATCGCGCACCGGCAAGCGAAGGCAGTGCGGCCAGGTCGCCGCCCGTCCGTGGCGGCCGTTGCCAGGCCGGCAAGCACCATCTGCACCGATCACCGGCACTTGCTGCCCTCCACCTGGCCTCGTGCGGCATCCGCGCCCGCCCGAGGTCAGACACGACAGGGGGGCTGGCCTCTCCTAGAATGCGGCCATGCAGGCACCGTCCCTCCAGCAGCTCACCGATGCCGCGCAGACCGCGCAACCTGCAGCAATGACGGCGTTGGCACATGCATTGGTGCGCATGGGGCAGGCCGAGCAGGCGCTGGACTGGTACACGCGTAGTGCGGCCGCAGGCGATGCCGGCGCGCAGATCGAAGCCGGCCGCATGCTGGCCTACGGTGTCGGGTGCGAGGTGGACGTGGCCCAGGCGCTGACCCACTGGGAGCAGGCCGAACGCCAGGATGTGGCGGCAGCGCGCTATCTGTTGGCGACCCTGGCCGTCACCGACAACCCTGTGGCGCTGGACGTGCAGGCAACCTCTCGCCTACGGGCCGCAGCCGCTGCCGACCATCCGCCTGCGTTGCGCGCGCTGGCCATCCAGCATGGCCGGATCGATCACCCCACGCAGCAACGCCGCTGCGTTGCCTTGCTGGAGCGCGCCGCCGCAGCCGGCGATGCAGTGGCGGCCGCGCTGCTGGCCGAGCGCCTGCTGCGTGGCGAAGGTGTCCCGCCGCAGCCCGACGCCGCGGCCCAGCTGCTGCGGCAATTGCAACCGCTGGGCATTGCCGCGCCGCCTGCCGTGCGGATCACGCCACCGGATCCGGGCGGCGACGATCAGCGCATCGGTTTCGCTGCCCGACACATCGCCACGCGCCGCCATGACGCGCCCATGATCGAAGAAATCTCCGGCGTGCTGTCTGCCGACGAGTGCCGCTTGCTGATGTTGCTGGCGCGGCCGCACCTGCGCGCCTCCGAGGTGGTCGACCCCGACGATGCCAGCACACGCCGCGCGCCGATCCGCACCAGCCGCGGCGCCACGCTGGACCCGATCCTCGAAGACTTTGCCGCGCGTGCGGCGCAGGCGCGCGTGGCGGCCTGCGCGCAGCTGCCGTTGACCCATGCCGAAGCGCTATCGGTGCTGTGCTACGCGCCGGGTGAGCAGTATCGTGCGCATCGCGACTACCTGCCGCCCGGCACGATCGCCGCCGACCGCCCCACTGCCGGCAATCGCCTGCGCACCGCCTGCGTCTACCTCAACGACGTCTACGCAGGTGGCGACACCGACTTCCCGGTCGCGGGCGTGCGCGTGCGTCCACGTGCCGGGTCGGTGGTGTGCTTTGACAATCTGCACGCCGATGGCCGCCCCGACCCCGACTCGCTACACGCCGGCCTGCCGGTCAGCGCAGGGACGAAATGGCTGGGAACCCTGTGGTTTCGGCAGCGGCGCTATCGGCATTGGTGAACAGATTCATACACCAGCCCCCGCCGACGTGGTTTAAAATGTTGCAGCGCGACGTGATCGGACAGGGTCTGCAGACGTCGCGTTTTTGTTCCCATTGCACGGGTTCCGGCCCGGCCTCAGGGAAGGCACATCACGCAGCCCCCGCGGAGCCTTCGATGCTTTTCGAAACCCTCGACACCACCGGCCACGAGCAGGTGATCTTCTGTCACAACCGCGACGCCGGCCTGAAAGCGATCATCGCCTTGCACAGCACCCGTCTCGGGCCTGCGCTGGGTGGCGTACGCATGCGCCCCTACCCCAATAGCGAGGCGGCGCTCAACGATGCGCTGCGGCTCAGCCGCACCATGACCTACAAGAACGCGCTGGCCGGATTGAATGTGGGCGGCGGCAAGGCGGTGATCATCGGCGACCCCAAAAGCGACAAGAGCGAAGCGCTGTTTCGCGCGTTCGGCCGCTTTGTCGACACCCTGGGCGGGCGCTACATCACCTCCGAGGACGTCGGCACCGACGTCAACGACATGGAACAGATCTATCTGGAGAGCGAGTACGTCACCGGCGTGCACCAGGTGCACCGCGGCTCCGGCGACCCGGCCCCGTTCACTGCCTACGGCGCGTTGCAGGCACTGATGGCCTCGCTCAATCGCAGGCTCGGTCACGAGGAAGTCGGCAAGGCCAGCATTGCGATCCAGGGCCTGGGCCATATCGGCATGGAGCTGGTGAAACTGCTCAAGGAACGCGGCGCCAAACTCTATGTGGCCGACCTGAACCCGGCGCTGGTGGACCGCGCGGTGGCCGAATACGGCGCCGAAGCGGTGAGCATCGAGGAGATCTACCAGGTGCCGGCCGATGTGTTCGCACCGTGCGCGCTGGAAGGGGCGATCAACGAAGACACACTGCCGCGGCTGAAGGCCAAGATCATCTGTGGCACCGCCAACAACCAGCTTGCCAATGCCGCCATCGGCGAAGAGCTGCACAAGCGCGGCATCCTGTATGCGCCCGATTACGTGGTCAATGCCGGCGGCGTGATGAATGTGTCGCTGGAGATCGACGGCTACAACCGCGAACGCGCGATGCGCCTGATCCGCAGCATCTATCACAACCTGGAAAAGGTGTTCGACCTGTCCACCCGCTTGGGCGTCGCGCCGCAGCAGGCAGCCGACCAGATTGCCGAGGCGCGGATCGAGGCCATCAGCAAGCTCAAACTGCCGCTGGGCCGCACCGCACCGCGTTTTCTGCACAAGCTGCGCGGCGAGTGATCCACCTGCCCAGGCACGTTGCCTGGACAGGTGCACCACCGATCACACACCAACGCTCACCCATGCAACGCGCCGATCAGAAATCGGCGCTGTAGCGCAGGCTCAGTGCGCGATCGTCACCGCGCTCGCCCACCCGCTGGTCATAGCCGAAGCGCAACTGGCTCTGCTGTCCCAATGGAGCGGCCGCGGTGATGCCGAACAGCCCACCCGAGCGCGCCGGCTGCATGCCGCGCAATGGTGCCCATGCATCCACACCGATGAAGCTGGCATCGAGCATCAGACCTTCGCTGCTCAACGCCTGCTGCCATTCGGCATAACCGCCGAGCTGCACGCCGCGCCAGCGATAGGCCGAACGCACGCCGGCCAGCACCTGGGTGCGCGAGGACGTGCTGGCATCGGCACGCAAGCCGAAGCCGTCGCCACCGCTTTCACGGAATCCTTCGCTGCGCAGGCGCACGTAATCCACGCCCATGTAGGGCGTCAGGCTGGCGCGCGCGCCGCCCAGGCGATACCCGGTTTCCAGGTTGCCGCTGAGGTAATTACCGCTGTAGTCGCTGAAGGCATTGCTGCGTTCTTCGCCCAGTTGCAGGCTGCGCTCGATCTGCCGGTTGACGTTGCCGAAACCCAGCTGGCCCAGCGTGTACGCCGCCCCCAGCGTGGTGCCCCAGTACAGCTGCCCCTGCACCTGCCGGTCGCGCCCGCGTGCACCGTCCAGATCGCCCAGGCTGCTGGAGCGCGTTTCGCCGAAGGCAAAACCGGTGACTGCGCCGGACGCCAGGCGCAGGTCGTTGCCCATCATCCAGCCCGAAGTGGCGAATCCCGCGGTGGTCACCCCACCCTCGCCCGGCCCGCCCAGCGCACGCTGCCAGACGCCCAGCAGGCGCGGCTGCTGCGATAGCCCATCGAAATGCGCGGCCAACGCACGCCTGCCCAGATCGATGGTGTCGAAGGTCATCGCTGCCGACTCGGCATGCGCACGGCCGGACAGACTCCGCAGCGAATCGGCGGCAGCCCTGGCATCCGGTGACTGCTGCAACGCCGCTGCGGCGCGGATAAAGCCGCTGCTGATGCCGCCAGCGCCCTGCAGCTGCTGCGCATCCACCTGCTGGAATGCCTGCTCGACACGGATTGCCGAATCCATCGCCGCCGTGCCGGTCATGCCCAGCGTGGCGGCAACGGCGGTGGCATTCAAACTGCGCAGGGCAAGGTAGGCCGTATTGCTGTCGTAGGTCAGCGAGGCATCCAGAAAGGTCACGGCCGCGCCGCGGCTGAGCGTATCGAAGGTGCCCTGCAGCCCGCTGCTGGCCTGCAACAGCGTGTAGGTGGTGTTGTCGACCACGTAATCGCGGCGACCGAGCACCTGCAGATCGCCGGCAATCGTCGCGGTCCCGGTCACGTTCACCCGGTCGCCCACGTTCAGCGCCAGGCGACCGTCGCTGGCCTGGGTGTAGTTGCCTGCGATCGACAGCGTCGCACTGTTGACCTGCAACGTGCCGGCATTATCGACGCGTCCGCCGATCCTGCCCGCGCCGATCAACGCCGCGCCATTGGCAATGCCCACGCGCGCACTCTGCAGGCTGGCCGTCTGCAAGGTGCCCTCCAGCACCTGGGTGTCGCCGTTGAACGTATTGGCCCCACTGCTCAACACCAGCGTGCCGGTGCCGCGTTTGGTCAGGCCACCTGTGCCACTGATGTCGTTGGCCCAGGTGGAACGCAAGGTGTTGACGGTGACATCCACCGTGCCCCAATCGAAGCGCGCCGGCCCCAGCACCGCCTTGCCGACATTGAGCAGGCCGTAGCCGAAGGTCGGGTCGACACCGGCCGCGCCCAGATCGGTCGCCGTTCCCAATAACGTCTGCCGCACCAAGTCGTTGTTGAAGTACGGAAACGCCTGCCACACCAGCGCAGCCGCACCGGACACCAGCGGTGCGGCAAACGAGGTGCCGCTGCCATAGAAATAACGGAGATTGCTGGCGGTGGCATCGGGGTCGAGGAACATCGAGGTGCCCGGCGCCACCAGGCAATAGCGCATCGCCACGCCGCAGGCATTGGAATACGACGCCAGCTGCGTGGGATTGGCGGTATCCAGTGCGCCGACGACCAACCAGCCACGTTCCAGATCGGCGGCCGGCAGCGTGCCGTTCGGGCCCACCTGGCTGGGAAGCGCGGCGGTATCGGACGGTTGCGATCTGGATTCATTACCCGACGCGAACACCACCAGCCCATCGTTGCCGATGACGAACGGCCGGTATTCCTGCGCGATCTGGTTGGTGACGGCCGGGTCGTTCCAATACAGCCCGCCCCACGAGTTGTTCATGATGCGCACGCCTGCGCTGACCAGATCGGCATGCACCGGCGCCAGGCCAAGCGGACCATCGACCTGGTTGCCTTCGCCGCTGCCATCATCGTCCGGCGCTTCGTCGTTGATGATGCGGGCGGACACCAGGCCCGCGCCGCTGGCGATGCCGCCCGGCCACTGGCCCACTGCGCGCCCGGCTGCCAATTGCGCCACGACGGTGCCGTGGCCCACCACATCGCCTGCGGCGACATTGTTCGTGCGCGGATCCACATAGATGAAGCTGTCGCTGACCCGCCCCTGCAGGGCCGGATGATTGGTATTGATGCCGGTATCGATCACGCCGATGCGATATCCCGCACCGGTGAACCCCAATACCTGCGCGGCGCGTGCGTTGGTCAGCGTCAAATGCGCATCGATTGCAGGTTCCGGCGTGGTCGGCGGTGCCACCACCGGCGGAGGCGGGGGCGGAGGCGGCGGTGAAGTCGGCGGCGGCGGGGGTGGTGGCGAGGTCGGTGGCGGTGCCGTCGGCGTGCTCGGTCGGATACCACCGCCCCCGCCACCGCCGCCACACGCGGTCAATGCCACGGCCAACGCCGAGGCCAGGACAGTCCTGGCGACGTCTCTCTTCTGCATTTGGATGTTCTCCCCGAACCCATTCCATGGATAGGGCCCAGTCCCGGGCCCGAACGCCGTCTTTATACTGCATCCTCACACCCCTGTCGCAGCTGAGTGCGTAGCGCATGGCGCCGCATCGGCACGTGCTGGCGCGAACCGGGCGTGAGGCAGATAATCGTTTCACTTTCAACGGTATCTCCTCATGTCCGACATCGTCATCGTTGCTGCCAAACGCACTGCCATCGGCTCGTTCCTTGGTCAATTCAACGGTGTGCCGGCGCCGACACTCGCCGCCGCCGCGATCGAAGGCGCGCTGGCGCAGTCCGGCGTCGCGCCGGCCGACATTTCAGAAGTCATCGTCGGCTGCGTCCTGCCGGCCAACCTGGGCCAGGCGCCGGCACGGCAGGCGGCGATTGCCGCAGGCATCCCCACCTCGACCGGCGCCACCACCATCAACAAGGTGTGCGGCTCGGGCATGAAGGCGATCATGTTCGGCCACGACCTGATCAAGGCCGGTTCGGCCAGCATCGTGGTCGCCGGCGGCATGGAGTCGATGAGCAACGCGCCACATCTGCTGCCCAACTCGCGCACCGGCAACCGCTACGGCAACTTCCAGGCGGTCGACCACATGGCCTGGGACGGCCTGACCAATCCCTACGACGGCCAGGCGATGGGCGTGTTCGGCGAGGCCACCGCCGAGAAGTTCGGTTTCAGCCGTGCCGATCAGGATGCGTTTGCGATCGCCTCGGTCGAACGCGCGCAGGCGGCGCAGCGCAGCGGCGCGTTTGCCGATGAAATCGTTCCGGTCACGGTGGCCACGCGCAAGGGCGAGGTGGTCGTCGACAGCGACGAGCAACCCGGCAAATCCGACATCGCCAAGATCCCGACCCTGAAGCCGGCCTTCAAGAAGGACGGCAGCGTCACCGCCGCCAGTTCGTCGAGCATCTCCGATGGCGCGGCGATCACCGTGCTGATGCGCGCAGACGAGGCGCAACGGCGTGGCATCGCGCCATTGGCACGCATCGTGGGGCATGTCACCCACTCACAGGAACCTGAGTGGTTCACCACCGCCCCGGTCGCTGCGATCAAGACCTTGATCGGCAAGATCGGCTGGCAACTGGACGAAGTGGATCTGTTCGAAATCAACGAAGCATTCGCGGTGGTGGCGATGACGCCGATCGCCGAGCTGGGCATTTCGCACGACAAGGTCAACGTCAACGGCGGTGCCTGCGCATTGGGGCATCCGATCGGCGCATCCGGCGCCCGCCTGGTGGTGACATTGGTGAATGCGTTGCGCACGCGCGGTGGCAAGCGCGGAATCGCGACGTTGTGCATCGGCGGCGGCGAGGCGACTGCCATCGCTATCGAATTGATTTAATTGTTTTTAACGGCGATTTTGCAAAACTGAATGCGCGTACGCTTGACACTGGTCTTTGGACCGTCATCATGTCGGGGGCGCGCAATAGCGCGTTGCCTAATCTAACGACGAGGATTGAAACAATGACCATTAACAAGCTGCTGATCGCAATGGCTCTGGGCCTGGCCCTGACCGCTTGCTCGAAGCCGGAACAGGCTCAGGACGCTGCTGCTTCGGCTAACGAAGCCGCTGCCGACGCTCAGACCGCTGCTGACCAGGCTTCCGCCTCGGGCTCGCAGTCGGCTGACGCCGCTCAGGCTGCTGCCAACACCGCCGCTGCTTCGGCTGACACCGCTGCTGACGCTGCTCAGGCTGCTTCCGGCGCCGCCACCGACGCTGCTGCTGACCAGGCTGCCGACGCTGCCAAGACGGCTGAAGACACCGCCGAAGCTGCCAAGGACACCGCCGAAGAAGCCAAGAAGTAATCACTTCTTAGCTCCAAGCGAGTTCGGAGAAAGCCGCTGGTTTCCAGCGGCTTTTTCTTTGCCTGCGATTTGCCGTAAGCGGGTTGCGTCGCTGTCCAAACCGTCGAACGCGCGGCGTGGATGGCGCATGCCGCCTACCGGCTGAATGGCCGGCAGCGCATTGACGCCGGCTGCATCGGTGCGTGCATAAGCTCCGCCTTCCAACACCGGAACAGGAACAGGACCACCCATGAAGACGATCCGCATGCTGTCGTTGAGCGCCATCGCCGCTTTCACTCTCGCCGCTTGCCAGGGCCCTGACGCCGAGCAGGCGCAACGCGATGCCGCCTCCGCTGCCAAGCACGCGGCGGCTGCGACCGAACAGGCTGCCGATCGCGCAGCCGTGCAGGCCAAGGCCGCCACCGCCGATGCACGCGTGGCAGCACGTGAACTGGCCGCCGATGCGAGCCGCGCAACCGCCAACGCCGCAGATGCCACCGCCGATAAGACCCGCGAGATGGCCAACAAGGCCGAGCAGAACGCCGACAAGCACGACGCCGAACATCCGCAGCACTGATCGACCGTGTGACCGTCTCAACAGTTTGCAGATGTGCCGGCCAGATTGCGCCGGCGCATCTGCGTCCTGCCAACGGCAACCTCGTGTTGTCCAGTCTGGCGGGCTAGCATCCGTCCATGCCCTTCTCTTTCACCGCGCGCCGCCGCAACCAGCTGGCGCTTGCGTTTTCCGCCCTGATCTTCATCGCCATCGGTGTCGGCATCTTTGTCGGTGCCCGCCGCTCACTGGCCGACGCGGCACTGGTCTCGCATACGCATGAAGTGATCGGCCGGGTCGACGAGATCCAGGCGCGTGTGCTGGACGCCGAATCGGCGCAGCGCGGCTTTCTGCTGACCGGCAACGATGCCTATCTGCTCGACTATCAGACCAGCGTCGAGCGCCTGCCGATCCTGCTCGACAACCTGCGTCGCCTGATTGCCGACAACCCCGACCAGGTGCAGCACCTGGACAGCTTGCGGCGACTGGTGGAAACGCGACTGCAGCAGATCCAGCATGTCCTGGACGTGTACGCACAGGACGGCCTGGAGCCGGCGCGTGCCGGCATCCGCCAGACCGCCTTCCGCACCACCAGCGCGATCCGCGAGCAAGCGCTGACCATGGTGCAACGCGAGCAGGAACTGTTGACGCAACGCGCCGAAAGCAGCCGGCAGAGTGCGGCCTTGTTGCTGATGCTGGCACTGGCCGGCATCCCGTTCGGGCTGGCGGTGGTCGGCCTTGTCTATGCCCTGCTGATGCGCGAGCTGCGGCATCGCTCGCAGGCCGAGAAAGAGGCGGCGCAGGCCAATCGCGAGTTGGCCGACAGCGTCGTGGCGCTGCAACGCAGTACCGCCGATCTGAATCTGCTCAGCCGCTACACTGGCCTGCTGCAGGGCTGCATCAGCGCGGAAGAGGCGCTGGTGGTGACCAGCCGCACCCTGGCCAGCCTGCTGCCGGGCGTTGCCGGCAGCGTCTATCTACTGCGTGCCTCGCAGGATCGCGCCGAGGCGATCAGCCACTGGGGCGAGCCGCTGGTGCACAGCGCGCCGCATCTGTTGCCTGAAGAGTGCTGGGCGCTGCGCCGCGGTCAACCGCACATCATCGAAGACCTGGCACGGGATGCACCATGTGCGCATATCGGCGCGCCCGAGCACGGCAGCGCCGTCACCACCGCATGCCTGCCGATGTCTGCGCAAGGCACCCAGCTCGGCTTCCTGTTCCTGTCTTCGCCGGGCCCGGGGCCGATGCCGCGGCTGGAAATCGCCGAGGCGGCCGCCGAACAGCTGTCGTTGGCGCTGAGCAATCTGCGCCTGCGCGAATCGCTGCGCCGGCAGTCGATTCGCGACCCGCTGACCGGGCTGTACAACCGCCGCTATCTGGAAGAATCGCTCAGCCACGAGCTGGCGCGCTGCGCACGCCGCAGCCTGCCGTTGTCGGTGCTGATGCTGGACGTGGACCACTTCAAGCAATTCAACGACAGCCAGGGCCACGCCGGCGGCGACCTGTTGCTGGCGGCGCTGGGCGAGTTGCTGCTGACCCGGTTGCGCGCCGAAGACGTGGCCTGCCGCTATGGCGGCGAAGAATTCACGGTCATTCTTCCCGAGGCCGACGGCGCCGAGGCAGCGCGTGTGGCCGAGGCCATTCGCGGCCATATCGTGGCGCTGGCAGTCAGCGACGGCCAGCGCGCGTTGCCGCGGGTGACGGCCTCGATCGGCGTGGCCAGCTTCCCGGTCGATGGCGAGCTGGGAGCCAGCCTGCTCCAGAAGGCCGATGCGGCCTTGTACGTGGCCAAGCGCGGCGGACGTAACCGGGTCGAGCGGCACGGCGCGGCCAGGCCCGCAGTGGACTGAGCACGCGCGCCATCGACCTTGGTTTGCGCAATCCATCACACAAAAGATCGGCCCACGCGGCGATAGTCGGCTTTGATCCCCTGGCGAGGCAGTCCGATGTCGATGTGGCGCGATCAAGGTCCCAACAAGAAAGACGGCGTTCCCGCAGCAGCTGAGGTCCCCGCGGCCGATGGGCGGCTGTTCACTGCCGAGGCCAGCCCGGCGCCGCCGGTCCCTGCCCCCGCGCCCCCCAGTGCCGCGCCCGCCGCGCCTGCACCACAGCGCCACGGCGAGGCCAAGGAGTCGCTGATCGCCGCCGACATCAGCATCGAAGGCAAGATCGAGGGCGCCGGGCACGTGCGCCTGGCTGGCCGTTTCAAGGGCGATGTCAACGTCAAGGGCGATCTCACCATCGAGCGTGGCGCCAAGCTCAACGGCGGCGTCCGTGCCAACAAGGTGATCATCGCCGGCGAGTTGGAGGGCAATATCGAATCGGCCGCGCAGGTGGAACTGCAGACCTCCGGCGTGCTGGTCGGCGACGTCAAGGCCGGCAGCCTGACCGTGGCCTCGGGTGCGCGCATGCGCGGCCAGGCCGATTTCGGCTGGGGCGAGGACACCGGCAAACCGGTCGGGACGGCCAAGCCGGTTGTCAGCGGAGACAGCGACGCCACATGACCGCGCTCCGCCCGGGCACGCCCGGTGCCACGCGCAGCTGCCCGCATTGCAAGGCGACGATCCTGGAAAGCGCCAGCGTCTGCCCTGCGTGCAAGCACCACCTGCGCTTCGACTCGGCGGCGGTGCAGCACGCACAGCCGGCCCCGATCGTGCCGCTCAAGGTGGACGGCACCATTCGCCATCCCGCCGATGGTGATCCGTGGGAATACACCGTGGTGGTGGTGGTGCGTAACGGCAAGGGCGAGGAGATCAGGCGCCAGGTCGTGGACGTGGGTGCGATGCAGGGTGGCGAAGAGCGCGGCTTTACGCTGGCGGTGGAGGCGACCGCCGTGCGCGCGCCTGGACGGCGGGTGCGGCATTAGGGGTTGGGGCGGGGATTGGGAATCGGGAATCGGGAATCGGGAATCGAGGTGGATGATGCGGGCTAGCGCTTGCGTGGGTGTTCGATTTCCGAGTCTTGACTGATTGTTCCGGTGAGCAATGGCGCGAGCTGGCGGCGTGCGTGCCGCATTGAAGGCCAGCTCACGCCCCGCCAGGCGCTTGATCGATTCGATGGCCTTGCACTGATCGTGCACTGGCTCGATTAGCGATTGCGATCTGCAGGCCTTGCCGCATCGGTGCACCGATGCGTGCCATTCCCATTCTCAGGATCTGCACACCGGCTTGGCCAGAGTTGCCGCATGCGCAATGGCAACGAACAATCTGGCGATCTGGTGGTGCTCGGGCCCGAAGGCCTGTATTGCCCGCAGGGTGATTTCCATATCGATCCCTGGCGGCCGGTGCCACGTGCGGTGATCACCCACGGACACGGCGACCACGCACGCAGCGGCATGGGCGAGTACCACTGCACGCACGAGAGCCTGCCGATCCTGCAATGGCGCCTCGGCGAGCAGGTCTATCACACGCATGCCGACGGCGAAGCGTTCGATCTGGGACGCGCGCGGGTGTCGTTGCATCCGGCCGGGCATGTGCTCGGCTCGGCGCAGGTGCGCATCGAAGTGGACGGCGAGGTCTGGGTCGCCTCGGGCGACTACAAGCGCCAGCACGATCCCACCTGCAAGCCATTCGAAGTGGTGCCCTGCGACACCTTCATCACCGAAGCGACCTTCGGGCTGCCGGTGTATCGCTGGCCGGACACCTCCGATGTCGCGGCCGACATCGTCGCCTGGCGCCACGAATGCGCCGAACGTGGCGAGGCGGCCATTCTGTATTGCTATGCCTTGGGCAAGGCGCAACGCGTGCTGGCCGAATTGCGCGCCTGGGACACGCAACCGGCGTTGCTGCACGGCGCCATCGCCGTGGGCGTGGAGGTGTATCGCCAAGCCGGCATTCCGATGCTGGACACCCAACCGGTCAGCGAACACGCGCGTGGCGCCGACTATGCCGGGCAACTGGTGCTGGCGCCGCCATCGGCGGCCGGCAGTGCCTGGATCCGTCGCTTCCGGCATGCGCAACAAGGTTTTGCGTCGGGCTGGATGCGCATTCGCGGCAACCGCCGTCGGCGCAATTACGACCGCGGCTTCGTGGTGTCCGATCATGCCGACTGGCCGGACCTGCTGCGCACCATCGAAGACACCGGCGCACGGCGGGTGATCGCCACCCACGGCAACACCGATGCCTTGATCCAGCACCTGCTGGAGCGCGGCGTCGCTGCCGAAGCCTTCCGTACCGATTTCGGAGCCGAGGAATGAACCCCTTGCCTGCACGCCGCTATGCGCGCGCGCGCCCACGCCTGCGACTGACCGGCGCCCTCGCGTTCCGCCGGCACGCATTGGCATTTCGCCTACATCGCGCAGTGCCGGCCGCGGTGATCGGGCCGCCGCGGCCCTACCGGCGTCCACGCTGCCTGAGCGCGTTTACGCGCCGCGCACTGGAGCTGCGTGCTGCCGACCACCGCGCATACCTGCAGGGCCCGGCGTGAAGCGATTTGCCGCGTTGTACCGCACCCTGGATCGCAGCACCGGCACGCTCGACAAGCGTGCGGCCTTGGTCGCCTACTTCAGCAGCGCACCGCCGCTGGATGCGGCGTGGGCGCTGTACCTGCTGGCCGGCGGCAAGGTGGCCGGCACGCGCATGCGCATTGCCAGCAGTGGCGAATTGCGCGAATGGATCACCGAAGCCGCCGGCATCGCCGACTGGTTGGTGGCCGACAGCTACGACCATGTCGGCGACCTGGCCGAGACCTTGGCCTTGTTGCTGGACGACCCGATCACCGAAGCGGCCGATCTGCCGTTGGCCGACTGGATCGAGCAGCGGTTGCTGCCAATCGCCAATCAAGATGTCGAGGTGCGCAAGGCCTGCATCGTGCAGGCGTGGCGCAGCCTGGCCTTCGACGAGCGCCTGGTGTTCAACAAGCTGCTGACCGGCGCCTTGCGCGTGGGCGTGTCGCAGCGCCTGGTGCAGCAGGCGCTGGCGGAGATGTCCGGAATCGAGATCGCACGCATCGCGCAGCGCATGCTCGGCAGCTGGCGGCCGCATCCGACCTACCTGGCCAACCTGCTGACTGCCGAAGAACTGCCCGGCGATCGTCAACAGCCCTACCCGTTCTTTCTCGCATCGCCACTCGAAGCCGAGGTCGAAACGCTGGGCACGGTCGATGACTGGTTGCTGGAATGGAAGTGGGACGGCATCCGCCTGCAGCTGATTCGACGCGCGGGCGAAGCGGCGCTGTGGTCGCGTGGCGAAGAACGCCTGGATGGCCGCTTCCCGGAAATCGAACAGGCCGCGCTGCAGTTGCCCGATGGCACCGTCATCGACGGCGAGCTGCTGGCCTGGCAACCGGAGCAGCCCTTGCCGATGCCGTTCACCGCATTGCAGACGCGCATCCAGCGGCTCAAGCCCGGGCCAAAGACCTTGGCGGCGGCGCCGGCGCGGGTGGTGGCCTACGATCTGCTTGAGCTCGGCGGCGAGGACTTGCGCGAACGTCCCATGCAGGAGCGCCGCGCGTTGCTGGAAGGGGTGCTGGGCACGCTCGCCGACCCGCGTATCGTCGCCTCGCCGCTGGTGCAGGTCGGCGACTGGCAGGCGGCGGCGCAGGTGCGCCTGGATGCCCGCGAACGCGGTGTGGAAGGGCTGATGCTCAAGCGCGCCAGCTCGATCTACCAGTCTGGCCGCCGCCGCGGCGACTGGTGGAAATGGAAGATCGACCCGCTCACCATCGATGCGGTGCTGCTGTATGCGCAGGCCGGCCACGGTCGCCGCAGCACGCTGTATACCGACTACACCTTCGGGCTATGGCACGAGGGCCAGCTGGTGCCGATCGCCAAGGCCTACTCGGGTCTGGACGACAAGGAGATCCTGCAGCTGGATCGCTGGATCCGCGCCAACACCACCGAGCGCTTCGGCCCGGTGCGTGCGGTCACCGCGCATCATGTCTTCGAGCTGGGGTTCGAAGCGGTCAACCGCAGCGCGCGGCACAAGTCCGGCATTGCGGTGCGTTTCCCACGCATCCTGCGCTGGCGGCAGGACAAGCCGATGAGCGAAGCCGATCACCTGAGCAGCCTGCAGGCGCTGGCACGGTGAGTGCCGCGCAGCAGACGCGCGGTACGCCCTTGCAGCAATGGCGTGCCTGGTTCGCGCAGCGCGGCTGGGCGCCGTTGCCGTTTCAACGCGATGTGTGGAAGCGCTATCTCGCCGGCGAGTCCGGCTTGCTGCATACGCCCACCGGCAGCGGCAAGACGCTGGCTGCCTTCGGCGGGCCACTGCTGGAAGCCTTGTCCACGCGTGGACGCAAGCCGGCGAGCAAGCCCGCGCCGGCCGCGCGGCGCCAACAGCAACGCACGCTGCAGGTGCTGTGGATCACGCCGCTGCGCGCACTCGCCGCCGATACCGCACGCGCCCTGCGCGAGCCGGTGGAGGCCTTGGGGCTGGATTGGCAGGTGGGCCTGCGGACCGGCGACGCCAGCGCGCGCGACAAGCGGCTGGCGCGCAGCGGCAAGCTCGATGTGCTGGTCACCACGCCCGAATCGCTGGCCTTGCTGTTGTCCTACCCCGACACCGCGCCACAGTTGTCGGCGCTGCGCTGCGTGATCGTCGACGAATGGCATGAGCTGCTCGGCAACAAGCGCGGCGTGTTGCTGCAGCTGTGCCTGGCGCGGCTGCGCGGCTGGGCGCCGGCGCTGCGCATCTGGGGCCTGTCGGCGACGCTGGGCAACCTGGCGCAGGCACGCGACGTGCTGCTGCCGCATCTTCCCGATGCTGCGCTGGTCTCGGGCGTCAAACCCCGCGCGATGACCCTGGAAACGCTGCTGCCCGACAGCGGCGAGCGCTTTCCGTGGGCCGGGCATCTGGGCCTGGCGCAGCTGGCGCGCGTACTGCAGAAGATCATGCAGCAGCGCACCAGCCTGGTGTTCACCAATACGCGCGCGCAGGCCGAGTTGTGGCATCAGGCCTTGAGTGCGGTGTGGCCGGACGACCTGGCCACACTCGCGCTGCATCACGGCTCGCTGGACCCGTCCTTGCGTGCGGCCGCCGAACACGGCTTGCGCGATGGCAGCCTGCGCTGCGTGGTCGCCACCTCCAGCCTGGACCTGGGCGTGGATTTCCCCGCCGTCGATCAGGTGCTGCAGGTCGGCAGCCCGAAAGGCATTGCGCGCCTGCTGCAACGCGCCGGCCGCGCGCGCCACCGTCCGGGCGAATCCGGGCATGTGGTGTGCGTGCCCTCGCATGCGCTGGAGCTGGTGGAGTATGCCGCCGCGCGGCGCGCCATCGCGCACGGCCAGATCGAAGCGCGGCCGCCGCCGCGGCTGTCGCTGGATGTGTTGGCGCAGCACTGCGTGACCCTGGCACTGGGTGGCGGCTTTCAGGCCGATGCAGTGTTCGAGCAGGTGCGCGGCACCGATGCGTTTGCAGCACTGGATCATGCCACCTGGCAGGCGGTGCTGGACTTCATCGTGCAAGGCGGCAGCGCGCTGGCGCACTATCCGGATTTCCACAAGGTCGTGCGCGACGAACAGGGCGTGTATCGCGTCATCGATCGGCGCGTGGCGCTGCGGCATCGCCTGTCCATCGGCACGATCACCAGCGACGGCAGCGTGCGCGTGCAGTTCCTGCGCGGCGGGCGCCTGGGCGCGGTGGAGGAACAGTTCGTCGGCCGTCTACGCCGTGGCGACCGGTTTCAATTTGCCGGCCGTTTGCTGGAGCTGGTGCGGCTGGAAGACATGACCGCCTATGTGCGCGTGGCCAAGGGCGGCAGCGGCGTGGTGCCCAAGTGGATGGGCGGACGCATGCCGTTGTCGTCGGCCCTGGGCCGCGAGGTCGAAGCGGTGTTCGCCGATCCCGGCGACGCGCCGGAGATGCAGGCGCTGGCACCGTTGCTGCGCCTGCAATCGTCACTGTCCTCGTTGCCCGGCCCTGACCATCTGCTGGTGGAAAGCATCAAGGCGCGCGATGGCCGGCACGTGTTCGTGTATCCGTTCGCCGGCCGCCAGGTCAACGAAGGGCTGGCCGCGTTGCTGGCGGCGCGCTGGGGCCGGCGCCAGCGCAATACCTTCAGTTTTGCTGCCAACGATTACGGCTTTGTGCTGTCGCCGGCGCAGGATGTGGACCTCGATGCGGGCGTCTTGCAGGCCTTGCTGTCGCCGGAGGGCCTGTTTGCCGATCTGCGCGACAGCCTCAACCTGGGCGAGCTGGCACGCCGCCAGTTCCGCGAGATTGCGCGCGTGGCCGGTTTGCTGTCGCCATCGTTGCCCGGCCGTGCACCACGCAGCCTGCGTCAGCTGCAGGCCTCCAGCGGATTGCTGTACGACGTGTTGCAGCGTTTCGATCCGGATCACCTGCTGCTTGCCCAGGCCGAGCGTGAAGTGTTCGAAGGCCAGCTCGAGCTGGCGCGGCTTGCGCACGCACTGGAAGATTGCGCGCGGCGCGACCTGCGCCTGTGCAAACCGCGCAGCCTCACCCCGTTGTCGTTTCCGCTATGGGCCGAACGTGTGCGCGGCCAACTCAGTACCGAAGACTGGAAGGCCCGCGTGTTGCGTGCTGCCGAACAACTGGAGCGCAAACATGGGCGATAGCGTGCAGCTGCAGCTGGCCGGCGAAACGGTGGAACTGCTCGGCGAACGCGCACTGTATCGGCCGGCACAACGCGCCTTGTTGATCGCCGATCTGCATCTGGGCAAGGCCGATGTGTTCCGTCGCGCCGGCATCGGGATGCCGGCCGGCGGCACCGCGCACGATCTGGAGCGGCTGGATGCGCTGCTGGAACAGCGCGAGGTGGACGCGTTGTGGATACTCGGCGACCTGCTGCATGGCCCCGCACCGCGCGCAGCCTGGCACCGCCGCTGGAGCGCATGGCGCGAGCGGCATTGCGCATTGCGCGTGATCGCCATCCGCGGCAATCACGACCGCGCCTTGGCCGGCGCCGATCTGCATATCGAGCCGGCCGGCGAACAGGTGGAAGATGGCCCCTTCGTGCTGCGCCACGATCCGCTGCCGCATCCGACCGGGCACGTGCTGTGCGGGCATCTGCATCCGCTGGCCGCACTGCCCGGCATGGCGCGTCGCTGGCCGGCGTTCTGGTTGCGCGAACGCGTCACCATCCTGCCGGCGTTCTCGCATTTCACCGCCGGCATCGTGCCGACGCTGGTCGAAGGCGAACGCCTGGTTGCCTGCGTGGAAGACGATGCGCTGGCGTTGCCGGTGCGCTAGCGGGCGCGGCCGTGCGTGAGCCGCAACGGCCTCTATGCGGCCGCTTCGGTCTTGTCGACGGCCACACGCGGCAACGGTTGCGACAAGGCCTCCACGAACTCCGGCGCCAATGCCAGTTTGCCGAACCAGCCGTGCTGGGTGCCGCTGAGCACGCGCAACATGTGTCCGCGCCCGCCGGGCACGCGCCCCATCGGGTGCAGCAGCAGGTCGCGCCCGTGCGCCCACAGATCGCGTTCGGACTGGAACAGCGGCGTCAGCCAACGGCTCCAGCGGTGGTAGATCGCCACATGCGCCTGGCGCTCGCGCTGGTAGCGCTGCAAGGCCGCATCCAGATCGGCACCGGCCCGCAAGGCATCGCGCAGCGCCAATGCGTCCAGCAGCGCCATGTTGACGCCCTGCCCCAGCTGCGGACTCATCGCATGCGCAGCATCGCCGGCCAGCACGAAACGGCCGCGATGCCAGCGTTTGACCACCGCGTCGCGGTAACTGGCACGCGCCAGTGCGCCATGCACCTGCACGCTGTCCAGACGCGCATGCGCCTGCGGCCACATCTGCGCGATCTCCTCGCGCCATGCGGCAATGCCGCGCTGCTCCCATGCGGCAAAGTCGCTGCACGGCAGGCTCCAGAAAAAACTCAGCCGCGGGGTGTCGTCGCCCGGGCGCGTGCCCACCGGCAGCAGGCCGATCATCTTGCGCGCGCCGATATAGCGCTGGCGTAACTCGTCGACAAACGGCCAGTCCTCGCGCGGCAGCAGACACCACAACGCCCCCCACGGATACACCCGATCCAGCCGCGTGCCCTGCGCCTGCGCGCGCAAGGCCGATGCGGAACCATCGGCGGCGATGATCAGATCGTAGCGGCCATGCCAGTGCCCACGCTGGTCCTGCACGCGCACGCCGTCGTGATCGATGGCGGTGATCTGCGTATCCACATGCAGTTGCGCGTGCTCCGGCCAGGCCTCGCGCAACAGCGTGAACAAGGCGCCGCGCTGCATCCCCAGGCCCATCAGCCGCGCATCCAGGTCGCGATACTGCATGTCCATCACCGCGCGTCCGCACGGCGTTTCGCCATACAGCCGGCGCACCGGCGCGCCATGCGCAAGCGCCTGCGGCAGCAGTCCCATCTTCCACAGCACCTGCAAGCCGCTGGGCTGCAGCAGGAACCCTGCGCCCACCGGCCCGGGCGCGGCAGCGCGTTCGAACACGTCCAGTCGATGCCCGTCGGCGCCCAGCAGCGCGGCCAGTGCCTGCCCCGCCGTGCCATAGCCCACTACCGCAATCCGCATTGTTCGCTGCATGTCCTTCGCTCTTTGAAGCTCACCGACCCCGCATGGACCGATGCAAAAAAAACCCCGCCGTGGCGGGGTTCTTCAACCGCACAATCGAGTCACATCACTCGACCGGCGTGATGTTCGAAGCCTGGGCACCCTTGGGGCCCTGGGTCACGTCATAACTGACGCGCTGGCCTTCCTGCAGGCTGCGGAAGCCCTTGGAGTTGATCGCGGAGAAGTGCGCGAAGACATCGGCGCTGCCGTCCTCCGGTGAGATGAAGCCAAATCCCTTGGCGTCGTTGAACCACTTGACGGTACCGTTCGGCATGGTGATGCGAGACCTTTGCAATAATTAATGGGTGGTGTACGGCAATGCGTACGCGCCGAGTATGCAAAGCTTATGCCCCGATGACAATCACCCGCGTGCAAGTTCGCCAATCAGCTCCGGCAATCCGGACGAGGCGGCATCGACGTTGGCCAACACCTCCGCCATGGTGATTTCCTGCGCGTCGCCGCAGCCGGCCGCCCAGTTCGCCACGATCGCCAAACACGCATATTCCAGGCCTTTTTCGCGTGCAAGACCGGCTTCGGGCATGCCGGTCATGCCGACCAGATCGCAGCCGTCGCGACGCATGCGGGCGATCTCTGCAATCGTTTCCAGCCGCGGTCCCTGGGTGCATCCGTAGCATCCGCCGGCAACCATCGTGACGCCGGTCACCTTGGCCGCGGCGATGACCTTGCTGCGGAACATCGGCGAATACGGATGACCGAAATCCACGTGCTGCACCTCGCTGCCCGGCTCTTCGCAGAAGGTGGACACGCGGCCCCAGGTGTAATCGATCAACTGATCCGGGCAGGCCAGTACGCGCGGACCGAACTGCTCGGTGATGCCGCCGACGGTGTTGAGCGCCAGCACGCGCGCAGCGCCGATTTGCTGCAGCGCAGCGATGTTTGCGCGGTAATTGACCTTGTGCGGCGGCAGCGAATGGCCTTCGCCATGGCGCGCCAGGAACGCCACGCGGTGGCCCAGCAACATGCCGACGTGGATCGGGCCGGAGGGCGCGCCATACGGCGTTTCGATAGCGTGCGTCTGCACCTCGTCCAGCTGGGCGAGCTTGTAGACGCCAGTGCCGCCGATGACGGCCAATGCGATGGAATTGGGGGACACAAGCAACCTCTGCTACAAAAAGACATGACGGTGCGCGCACGCGTGCGCGCCGGGCTGCCCGCAGAAACGCGGGCACGCTGCGGCAGTTACTGCTTCATCGCGTAGATGGCGGGAATGCCGCGCAGCTGCTCGTTGACGTCCATGCCGAAACCGAACACGTAACGGTCGGCCACTTCCACGCCGACATAATCGGCGGCCACGCCGGGCACGCAGCGGTCGTGACGCTTGACGGTCAGCACCGCCACGCGCACGTCGGTGGCGCCCTGCTCCAGGCACCACTGGCGCACGCCCTGCAGCGTGTAGCCCTCGTCGAGGATGTCATCGACCAGGATCACCCGGCGGCCGAACAGCGCAGTGGCCGGACGGTGCTTCCACACCAGCTCGCCGCCGGTGGTTTCGCCGCGATACCGGGTGGCGTGCAGGTAATCGAACTGCAGGTCCTGGCCGCGTGCGCCCAGCTCCAGCGCCAGCTGGCCGGAGAACGGCAGCGCGCCGTGCATGATGGTGAGATACACCGGCACTTCGCCGGCATAGTCGCGCGCAATCGCGTCGGCGATGCTGGCAACGGCCGCATCGATGGCGGGGCGGTCGACCAGCAGGTCGGCTTGGGCCAGGGCCTGGGAAATGGTGAGCGTGGACATCAGGCAGTTGTTCCGAAAGAGGCGGAAAGGGGAGTGGTAAATGCGGCGTCGGAGCCGGCGAGCAGGCCATCCCAGCCCAGCGCGCCGCGGCCGATCAGGCCGATCAATGCTGCGGTGTTGAGGCTGCGGCCGGCCACGGCCTGCAGCGATGCATCGACCAGTTCCGGGTGGCAGACCAGCACCACGTCGCAGCCGGCATCCAGATGCGCATGCACCCGGCCCGCCACGCCGCCGGCGCTGAACGAGGCGGCCATGCCGATGTCGTCGGAGAACACCACGCCACGGAAGCCCAGTTGCCCGCGCAGGATCTGCTCGATCCAGCGCTGCGAATAGCCGGCCGGTTCCGGGGCGATCTGCGGGTAGACCACGTGCGCCATCATCACCGCATCGGCGCCGGCCTCGATGCCGGCCACGAACGGCACCAGATCCTCGGCCTGCAGGACTTCCAGCGGCCGCGGGTCGCTGGCATGGTCGACGTGGGTGTCCTCCAGCACGGTGCCGTGGCCGGGGAAATGCTTGAGCGTGGCGGCCATGCCGGCGCCGTGCAGCGCCTGCACATAGGCGCGGGTGAAGCTGGCCACGACCTGCGGGTCGTCGCTGAAGGCACGGTCGCCGATGGCGCGGTTGCCACGGCCCAGATCCACCACCGGCGCGAAGCTCAGGTCCACGCCGCTGGCACGCACCTCGCTGGCCATCAGCTGCGCATGCGCGCGTGCAGCGGCGAGCGCGGCCTCGGGGTCCTGCGCGTACTGCACGCCGAAGCTCTGCAGCGGCGCCAGCGCGCTGTAGCCGTCGCGAAAGCGCTGTACGCGCCCGCCCTCCTGGTCCACGCAGATCAGCACCGGGCGCGGTGCGGCCGCGCGGATGGACGCAGACAGTTCGGCCACCTGCGTGCGCGAGGCGAAATTGCGCGTGAACAGCACCACGCCGGCGACCGCGTCGTGCTGCAGCCAGTCGCGTTCCTGTGCGCTGAGTTCGGTACCGGCAACGCCGATCAGAAGCATGTTGGGGGACTCCCGGGCCAGGCGCCAGGTTGGCGCAGCGCGGCATTGTCGCAGATGCGCGTTGCAGCGTCAGATCGCGCATTCAGGCAGGCGCGCGTTTGCTGCCGTCTGGGCCCCGCCGCGGCCCGCCGGCCGTGCCTCAGAGCACCTCCAGATTCGCCCGCCAGTGCGCGGCCTGCGCCTGCACCTGGTCCAGCACCTCCGGTGCCATGGCATCGAGCTGCCGGTACGGCAGCGCCAGGCGCTCGTTGGCACCCAGCAGCGTGCGCTGCCGCGCCAGGAAATCCCAGTACAGCGCGTTGTACGGGCAGGCCTGCGCGCCGACCCGCGCCTTGCGCTGGTAGCGGCAGCCCCCGCAGTAATCGCTCATGCGGTCGATATAGGCTGCGCCGCTGATGTAGGGCTTGCTGCCGAGCAGGCCGCCATCGGCGAACTGGCTCATGCCGACCGTGTTGGGTAGTTCCACCCATTCGAACGCATCGATATAGACCCCCAAGTACCAGCGATGCAGCGCCTGCGGCTCCAGCCCCGCCAACAGCGCGAAATTGCCGATCACCATCAGCCGCTGGATATGGTGCGCGTGCGCGTTGGCCAGCGAATTGCCGATCGCATCGGCCAGGCAGCGCATGCCGATCTGCCCGTCCCAGAACCAGTGCGGTAGCGGTGCATGCTGGTCGAGCTGGTTGGACTGCGCATAGGCGGGCATCTGCGACCAGTACACGCCGCGTACGTATTCGCGCCAGCCCAGGATCTGGCGGATGAAGCCCTCCACCGATGCCAGCGGCGCATGCCCGTCGTGCAACGCCGCCTCCGCGCGCGCGATCACCTCGCGCGGATGCAGCAGCTTGACGTTGAGCGCGAACGACAGCAGCGAGTGAAACAGCCGCGGGCTGCGCGTGCTCATCGCATCTTCGTAGCGACCGAAGTGCGGCAACGCATGCGTGACGAAGGCATCCAGGTGCTGCAAGGCTTCGTCGCGGTCCAGCGGCCACGGCAGCGCGTCGGCGTTCGGTGCGCCGAAGCTGCGAACGCCGGCTGCCTCGATAGCGCTCCACAGCGCGCGGTGATCGTGCGCTGCGCGCCACTCCTGCGGCGCGGGCGGATCGCCCGGCCATGGCGCACGGTTGTCGTGATCGAAATTCCAGCGCCCGCCTTCCGGCTCGCCCGCGGCATCGAGCAGGATCCGGTGGCGACGGCGCATCTTTCGGTAGAACACTTCCATGCGCCATTGGCTACCGGCGCGAAAACAGCCGGCGACCTCATCGCGTTCGGTCAGGAAATGCTCGCTATCGATCATGCGCGTGGCGAACGGCTGGCGCGCGCACCAGTGCTGCAATGCCTGATCCAGGCGCCATTCGTCCGGCGCCTGGTACTCCAGCCGGCTGGCGCGGTAATGCGCCATCAGCGCGTCCAGATTGGCGGGGATCGCATGCCGATTGCTGGGGTTGTCGATGGCCACATAACGCACCCGGTGACCGGCCTGCCGCAAGTGCGCGGCGAACGCGCGCATCGCCGTGAAGATCGCCAGGATCTTCTGCGCGTGGTGCAGCACGTAGTCGGTTTCCTCGCGCACTTCCATCAGCACGTAGACCACACCCGCATCGATCGCATCGAACCAGCTGTGTTGCCGATTGAGTTGATCGCCCAGGATCAGCCGCACTGTGTGCGCGGCGGCCTGCGGGGTGTGGCCAGCTGTGCCTGCCACCACATCAATCCTGACCGCTGCCCGCGGCGTCGCCGGCGCACACCCGCGCTGCCAACGCCACACCGCTTTGCCAGGCCCCCTCGACCTTGCCGCCGGCCAGCCAGTCGCCGCAGATGCCGATGCCCGGCCGCGCCTCCCAGGCACAGCCTATCTGCAACGCAGGCTCGGTGCTGGCCACCGTCCAGCGGTATGCATCGCAGGAGTGCGGTGGTGGCAGGCCGAGCGCGGCCAGCGCCGGCAACAGGCTGGCGATCACGGCCTCAGGCGTTGCGTCCAGATGCGCCTGACTCCAATCGGCAGTGGCATGCAGCAGCCAGGTTTCCACGCCCGCCCTCCCCGGCTTGCTGGAGTTGCGTGCCACCCAGCGCACCGGGCCGGCGTTGACGAACAAGGCGTCGTAGCCGGGATCGACCGCCAGGTCGAAACGCAGCACCACCGCCCAGGCCGGCTGCATCCGTGCAGTGGCGGCAAGCGTCGCCAGCGCGGGGGCGAGGCCCGCCAGCAAGGCAGCCGCACGCGGTGCCGGAACCGCCAGCAGCACGGTGTCGAAGGCGTGTGTCGTCGCGTCCTCCGCCAGCTCCAGCTGCCAGGCGTCGCCATTGCGTTGCAGTGACCGCACGCAGGCGCCCAACCGAACAGTGAGGTCGGCCGCAAGCGCACGCGCCGGTGCGGCCATGTCCGGCACCCCGACAAAGCGCGTCAACCCGCTGTGCGACGCACGCAGGGCGGTGCCATCCCAACTGGCGACGCGCGCAGGCCAGGCCGCCGCGGCGCCGCGCGCGATCCACGCATCCACCACGGCGGCAAACGCCGGGGCGCGTGCGGTGAAATACTGCGCGCCGTGATCGCACTGCCAGCCATCGCCGCCACAGCTGCGCATGCGTCCGCCGGGCAGAGTGTCCTGTTCGAACAGCGTCACCGCCAGACCCGCCGCCTGCAGCCGTTGCGCGCAGGCAAGCCCGGCCAGCCCGGCGCCGATCACCGCAACCGTCTTCGAGCGGGCGGGCGTCATCTCTCAGCTGCAGGCAGTCGCATCGCGCCGCCGGCCGTTCATACCGCGCAGCCGTCCGGCCCGCAGGCATCGGGACCACCGATCGGCGCCGATTCGGCCGCCAGCTGCAACAACGCCTGCGCGAAGCTCTCCGGCGGCTGCGCGCCCTGGATCAGGCTGCGTCCGTCGATGACGAAACTGGGCACCGCACGGATTCCCAGCGCAGCGGCTTGCGCCAGTTGCGCCTGGACGGCAACGACGCCTTCGTCGGAGTCCAGCAGCGCGCGCACGCGCGCCTCGTCCAGGCCGCCGGCGGCGCCGGCGGCCACCAGCGTTTCGGTCGCGCCGACGTTTTGGCCTTCGGCAAAATACGCATGGAACAGCGCTTCGATCACGGCCTCGACATCGCCCTCGCGGCTGGCCAGCCAGATCAGCCGATGCGCGCGCAGGGTACTGACCTGCACCTGCCCGCGCCCGAAGTCGAACGGCAGGCCTTCGGCGCGCGCGGTGGCCTGGGTCTGCGCCAGCATCTGCTCCACGCGCGCGGCACCGCCGAACTTTTGCGCCAGCGCATCACGCAGCGGCGTCGGCTCCAGGCCGGCCTCGGGATCGAGCTGAAACGCGTGGTAATGGATGTCCAGCGCCGGCGCCTGCGCACCAAGCGCGGCCACCGCCTGCTCGAAACGGCGCTTGCCGATCCAGCACCAGGGACAGACCACGTCAGACCAGATATCGATGCGCATGGGCGGGGATTGGAGATGCGTCATTGGGGATGCGCAAAGCATAAACCCAATACCAAGGCAGGGATTGGGGAGTCGCAACGCAATCAGCCCAAGTCCGACGCATCGCGTTAGCTTTTACGAATCCCGAATCCCGAATCCCGAATCACACATCCTCGCTCCAGTTCTTGAACGGATGCGAGGCCAGCGCCAGATTGTAGTAACGCACGTCGTCGGTGACTTCCGCGCCGACCCACGCAGGCCTGGCGAAGGTCTGGTCGGCATGTTCCAGTTCGATCTCGGCCACCACCAGCCCGGCATTGTCGCCAAGGAATTCGTCCACTTCCCACACCTGCCCCTGGTACTGGACCAGATGCCGGCGTTTGTCGATCAAACCGCCGACGCACAGCGCCAGCAGCGCACGCGCCTCGACCACCGGAATCGGATACTCGAACTCCTGCCGCGTGTGCCCCACCTCGCGCGATTTCAGATTGAGAAACGCGCTCTCGCCCTGGATACGCACCCGCACCGACGCGTTCTGCGTACCACTGCGCAAGGCGGCCTGGTCGTTGATATAGCCCTGTGCCATCGGGATCACCGCATGCGCGGCAGCGCGCCAGCCATCGCCGGTCACCAGGAATTTGCGTTCGATTTCGATGGGCATGGGAATCGGGAATCGGGAATCGGGAATCGGGAATCGCAACAGCATACGGCGAACCGCACCTACGATTCCCGATTGACTATTCCCGATTCACCGCCGTTCAAACACCGCAATGCTCTCCACATGCGCGGTATGCGGAAACATGTCCATCGCGCCGGCGGCCTTGAGCGTGAAGCCCTGCTCGTTGACCAGGTAGCCGGCGTCGCGCGCCAGCGAGCCGGGGTGACAGCTTACATAGACGATGCGCTCGAACGTTTTCAGCGGCAACTGCTGCAGCACTTCCAGCGCGCCCGAGCGCGGCGGGTCCAGCAGCAGCTTGTCGAAGCCCTGCCGCATCCACGCAGCATTGCGCTGGTCCTGGGTCAGGTCGGCCGCATGGAACTGCGCATTGGCCAGCCCATTGCGCTGCGCATTCTCGCGCGCACGTGCCACCAGCCCGGCATCGCCCTCCACCCCGACCACTTCGCGCACGCCGCGCGCCAGCGGCAGGGTGAAATTGCCCAGCCCACAGAACAGGTCCAGCACGCGGTCGTCGGGCCTGGCATCGAGCAGCGCCAGTGCGTGCGCGATCATCTTCTGGTTGAGCGAGGCGTTGACCTGGATGAAATCCAGCGGCCGGAACGCCAGCTCCACATCCCACTGCGGCAAGCGGAACGACAGCGGCACCTGCTGCGGCCACAGCGGATGCACGCTATCCACGCCGCCCGGCTGCAGGAAGATCGCAAAACCCTGCGCCTGCGCGAACGCCGTCAGCGCCTGCAGATCGCGCTCGCTGAGCGGCTGCATGTGGCGGATGGTCAACGCCACCGCCTCGTCGCCGGCAATGAATTCGATCTGCGGGATGTCGCGCTTGCCGTCCAGGCCTTCGACCAGCGCCGCCAGCTGCGGAATCTTCTCGCCGATCTGCGGGATCACCGTGTAACAGACCGACAGATCGGCCACGAAACGCGGATCCAGCTCGCGAAACCCCACCAGGGTCTTGTCCTTCTTCTCGACGCGACGGACCGAAAAGCGGCCCTTGCGCCGGTAGCCCCAGTTATCGCCGACCAGGGCCGGCAACACCGCCTGCGGCGTGACGTGGCCGATGCGCTCCAGGTTGTCCATCAACACGCGCTGCTTGGCCACGATCTGCTGCGACTCTTCCAGATGCTGCAGCACGCAGCCGGCGCAGACGCCGAAATGCGGGCAGCGCGGGGTCACCCGCTGCGGCGATGCCTCCAGCACCTCGATCGTCCGGGCCTCGTCGAAATGCCGGCTGCGCGCGGTGGGTTCGGCACGCACCAGCTCACCCGGCAAGGCGCCACTGATGAAGGTGACTTTGCCGCCCTCGCCGTCGCGGCGGGCCACACCGCGCCCGTCGTGGCTGAGGTCGGTGATCGCGGTCTGGAACGGCGTACGGTCGAAGCGGTTTCGGGTTCTGGCCACGTGGCGACGAGCTGCGGGCAAAAAGGGTGCGTATTGTCGCAGATGCGATCGATCGCGGCCGCCTCGCGCCGCAGAACAATTGTCGCGCCCCGCAAACACAGGCACACTTCCGCTGCACGCGGCTGCTAGGACGCGGCATCGCTGACAAGGAGGCAGCATGAACATGGCAACACGCCAGGAACCCCAACCACGACTCTTGCTGGTAGAGGACGACCCGATCAGCCGTGGCTTTCTGCAGGCGGTGCTGGACGGTCTTCCCGCCCATGTGGACTGCGCGGACTCCTTGTCGTCGGCACTGGACCGCGCGCGCACACGTCGCCACGACCTGTGGCTGATCGACGTCAATCTTCCCGATGGCACCGGCAGCGGCCTGTTGCGGGCACTGCGCCTGCTGCACCCTGACGTGCCCGCACTGGCCCACACCGCGGACACCAATCTGGCGATGCAACGCAGCCTGCAGTCCGATGGGTTCCTGGAAATGCTGGTCAAGCCGCTGACCTCCGAGCGCCTGCTGCAGGCGGTCCGTCGCGGACTGGCGCGCGGCCGCTACAGCATGGCACCGGTGGGTGTGGTCGACATCGCTGCCAGCGATTGGGACGAAGCGGCCGCGCTCAGCGCGCTCAACGGCCAGCAACACCATCTCAACGCGCTGCGCGAGTTGTTCCTGGCCGAGTTGCCGGGCACCCGCGATGCGGTGGATTCGGCCCTGCAGGTCAGCGACGATCAGGCGCTGCGCAGCCATCTGCATCGGCTGCAGGCCAGCTGCGGATTTGTCGGCGCGGCGCGGCTTGCCGGCGCAGTGCGCCTGCTGCGCGGCGACCCGCATTCCAGCACGGCGCAGACGCAGTTCCACGCGGCGGTGGCTGCGCTGCTGCACTGAAGGATGACGGCGCCGATGCTCTTGGACGCGGCGCAGCGTCGGCAGTCGGGACGCGCGACACCGAGCATCATGCGTGCGCGGCGGGTCCACCTGGACCCTGACGTGCGTCCGCGCACTGCTCGCCAGGCCTGGTCGAGCAGCCTTGCGCCCCTCAACGCCGCCGCGTCAGATCCTCGAGCATTTCCCAGGATTTCAGCCCGCGTCCGCTCAGATGATGCAGCAGCACGCCACGCATGCTGCGACGCAGGCCAGGCATGTCGTCGGCCGCGGGCATGACGTCCTGGCCCAAGGCCAGCAGCGCCGCGCCGGTCACGGTGTCGCGCCGATCCTGCGCCATCGCCTCGCTCAATACGCGCAAGGCGCCTTCCTGCGGATCGAGCCGGTAACGCGCCGCCGGGTCGATCGCCTGGCCGTCGCGGTCGTGCTGCAGATCGAACGCAAAGCCCAGGCCATCGAGCACATCGCGCTCGAACTGGCGCAGGCCCCAGGCCAGCGGCAGGCCAGAGGCCAGGTGCGCCCGCGCTTGC
This sequence comes from Xanthomonas sp. CPBF 426, assembly GCF_903989465.1. NCBI lineage: Bacteria > Pseudomonadati > Pseudomonadota > Gammaproteobacteria > Lysobacterales > Lysobacteraceae > Xanthomonas > Xanthomonas sp. CPBF 426. The sequence continues at coordinate 1,594,185 of NZ_LR861805.1, read as the reverse complement.
GCATAGCAATCGAACAATTCCGGCACCGGATCGTTGCGCGGCGCCAGGCGCAGCAGCAGCTCGCTGATATAGAAACCGGCCAACATGGATTCGCCCGCCAGGCGGGGGGCGGTATCCAGCGCCTCGGCCTGACGCAACTGCGCCAGTTCGCCGCGTTGCACCGCGGTGAACTGGATCAGCTGCAATGGCTGCAGCGCGGCCCGCAGGGCCTGCTTGCGCGGGCCTTGCACCCCGCGCGCCAACAGCCCGACCCGCCCATGCTGCTCGCTCAGCACTTCCACCAGCAGGCTGGTCTCGCGCCAGGCACGCACATGCAGGACGAACCCGCGTTCGTGTTCGATCAGCATGCGCTGCAGAGCCCTGAGCGACGTCCGGAGAACCGGGGCCCGGGAAATGCCAGGGCAGGCATTCGATCCACATGCCGCCGAAGGAGCGCGTCATCGCATTCGCCAGCCCCGCGTGCGGCGTGACCAGCACATGGCTGGCTGCGCAGCACCGGTCCACCCCGCCTTGCGACGGCCGATCCGGCGCTGCTCTCGGGTCCCGGGTCCCGGGTCCCAGGTCCCGGCTTCATTCGTATCCGAACGCCTTCAATGCCGCTTCGTCGTCCGACCAGCCTTCGCGCACGCGCACCCACGTTTCCAGGAACACTTTTGCACCGAATAGCCGCTCCATCTGCAGCCGCGCCTTGCCGCCGATGTCCTTCAGGCGGGTACCGCCCTTGCCGATCACGATCGCCTTCTGGCCCTCGCGCTCGACCCAGATCACCGCGCCGATGCGCAGCAGCGCGCCATCTTCGGCAAAGCGTTCGATCTCCACGGTGGTGGCATAGGGCAGTTCTTCGCCGAGCTGACGCATCAACTGCTCGCGCACCAGCTCCCCGGCCAGGAAGCGCTGACTGCGGTCGGTGATCTCGTCCTCGCCAAACATCGCATCGGCTTCCGGCACCAGCTTGAGCAGGTCGCCGACCAGCGCCTCCAGGCCCTTGCGCTTGAGCGCCGACACCGGATGCACCGCCGCGAACGTCCGCCCCTCGCTGACCTGGGCCAGGAACGGGAACAGCGCGGTCTTGTCCTTGAGCCGGTCGACCTTGTTGACCACCAGCACCACCGGTACCTCGGCGTCGCTCAGGACCTTGAAGGCCAGGGTGTCCTCGTCGTCCCAGCGGCCGGCTTCGATCACCAGCACCGCCGCGTCCACGCCTTCCAGCGAGCCGCGCGCGGCGCGGTTCATCACCCGGTTCATCGCGCGCTTCTGCTCGCGATGCAGCCCGGGCGTGTCGACCAGCACCAGTTGCCCTTCGGGGAAGGTGGCAATGCCCAGCAACCGATGGCGCGTGGTCTGCGGCCGGTTGGACACGATGCTGACCTTCGCGCCGACCAGGGCGTTGGTCAGGGTGGACTTGCCGACGTTGGGCCGGCCGATCACCGCAACGCTGCCGCTACGGTGGGGGGAAGAGGTTGCGCTCACGTGTTCGAATCCAGTTGTGCGATGACGAGGGTGGCCGCCTGTTGCTCGGCGAGGCGACGCGAGGTGCCCTGGCCTTCGGCGCGGGCGACGGGCTGCTCCAGGATGCAGGCGACATGGAACTGCTTGGCATGTTCGTCGCCGCTTTCGCTGATCAGCGCGTAATTGGGCAGCGGCAGTTGCCGCGCCTGCAGCCATTCCTGCAGCCGGGTCTTGGGGTCTTTTTCCGCCTTGCCCACCGGCAGCGCCGCCAGCGAGGGCTCGAACCACGGCAGCACCACCGCGCGGCAGCGTTCGAAGCCGCAGTCCAGATAGATCGCCGCCACGATCGCCTCGACCGCATCGGCCAGGATCGAATCGCGTCGATGGCCGCCGGACTTCAGCTCGCCCGGGCCCAGCGTCAGCCGCTCGCCCAGGTTGAGGGCGCGGCCGATCACCGCCAGCGCCCCTTCCCGCACGAGTTCAGCGCGCGCGCGGGTCAATGCGCCTTCGTCGGCCTTGGGCCAGCGCTGATACAGCGCCTCGGCGATCAGCAGATTGACGATGCCGTCGCCAAGGAATTCCAGTCGTTCGTTATGCGGAGTACCGGCGCTGCGATGCCGCAGCGCCTGGGCGAGCAGACCCGGATCGGCGAACGCATGCCCGATCGGATCGCCGCGCTGGAATGTCCTATTCGCCACCACGTCCCGTCATGTCCTGGGACGTCTCGAACTTGCCGACGACATCAAGATTGCCGATCAATTCGCGGCGGACTTCATAGTTGACCTTCATGCGCCAGCCACCGTCCACGCGCTCGAACTTGACGTCTTCCTTCTTGACGTTTTCCGAGTAGTTGATGTACAGCCGACGAAAGAACAGGTCCTGCAACTTGGACGGGTCCATGTTGGCGCTATCGGGCTCCTTGGCCAGGCTCTTCATGGCCGTGCGCACGGAATAGTATTCCTGGTACATCGGAAACAACTTCATCCCGATGTACAGGGCAAAGCCCACCACCGCCAGCACCACCACGAACGACGTCAACGTCATACCGCTTTGCTTGCGCTTCATTGTGCTTCCCCGGCACGCCGTGCGTGCATTACTGGATTCCGGTCCCGATCCGCGACGGATCGAAACTCCCCTTGCAGAACCATCCTTCGCAATTGAGCCAGATCAGGAACGCCTTGCCGCGCAGGTTGGCCTCCGGCAGGAAGTGCGTCTGGGTCCAGAACCGGCTGTCTTCGCTGTTGTCGCGATTATCCCCCATCACGAAATAGCTGTCCGCCGGCACGGTCCAGTCGCCCTGCCCGGCCGGCATGTTGCGGTCGACCCACTCCAGCACGGTGTGGGTGCGGCCCGGCAAGTCCTCGACCAGCAAGGTGGTGCCGGTCATCTCGGCGCCCTTGCCCTTGCCGATGTACTCGCCCTTGACCGTGTAACGCATCGGCTTGTCGTTGATGTACAGCGTATCGCCGTGGAAGCCGATCTTGTCGCCCGGCAGACCCACCACGCGCTTGATCCAGTTCTGGTCGGGCGCATGCGGCGGCTTGAACACCACCACGTCGCCGCGCTTGGGCTCGCCGGTCGGAATGAACTTGGTATTGGTGATCGGCAGACGGAAGCCGTAGGCGAACTTGTTGACCAGGATGAAGTCGCCGATCAGCAGGTTGGGCATCATCGAGCTGGACGGAATCTTGTACGGCTCGGCGACGAAGCTGCGCAGGATCAACACCACCGCCAGCACCGGAAAGAAGGCGCGCGAGTAATCGATGATCGCCGGCTCGCTGTCCAGCAGACCGGCACGTGCAGCGCGGCGCTTGGCCAGGAACAGCTTGTCCAGCAGCCAGATGAAGCCGGTGCCCAGCGTCAGCACAACCAGGGCGATTTCAAACCATTTCATTGATGTTCCTTTCGGAAAGGGAATCGAGAATCGAGAATGGGGAATAGGAACAGCAGGAGCACTCGCGCCCTTACGATTCCCGATTCCCGATTTACCATTCCCAGCTACTTATCCATCTGCAAGACAGCCAGGAAGGCTTCCTGCGGAATCTCCACGCGGCCGACCTGCTTCATGCGCTTCTTGCCTTCCTTCTGCTTTTCGAGCAGTTTTTTCTTGCGCGAAACGTCGCCACCATAGCACTTGGCCAACACGTTCTTGCGCATCGCCTTGACCGTGGAGCGCGAGATGATTTGCGAGCCCACGGCGGCCTGGATCGCCACGTCGAACATCTGCCGCGGGATCAGGTCCTTCATCTTTTCGCACAGTTCGCGGCCGCGCCGGTCGGCATAGCTGCGGTGCACGATGATCGACAGCGCATCGACCTTGTCGCCATTGATCAGCGTATCCACGCGCACGAACGGGCCGGCATCGAAACGCAGGAAGTGGTAATCCAGCGAGGCGTAGCCGCGCGAGACCGACTTGAGCTTGTCGAAGAAATCCAGCACCACTTCGGCCATCGGCAGCTCGTAGCTGATCTGCACCTGGCTGCCCAGGTAGTTGATGCCGATCTGGGTGCCGCGCTTTTCTTCGCACAAGGTGATGATGTTGCCGACGTAATCGGGCGGGGTGAGGATGTTGGCGCGGATGATCGGCTCGCGGATCTCTTCGACGTTGTTGAGCGGCGGCAGCTTGGATGGATTGTCCATCGGGACGATGCTGCCGTCGGTCTTGAGCACTTCGTAGACCACGGTCGGCGCGGTCGAGATCAGGTTGAGGTTGTACTCGCGCTCCAGCCGCTCCTGCACGATCTCCATGTGCAGCATGCCGAGGAAGCCGCAACGGAAGCCGAAGCCCATCGCTTCGGAGCTTTCCGGCTCGAAGCGCAGCGCCGCATCGTTCAGGCGCAGCTTGTCCAGCGCCTCGCGCAGATCCGGGTAGTCCTCGGCATCGACCGGAAACAGGCCGGCGAACACGCGCGGCTGCATTTCCTGGAAACCGGGCAGCGCATGCGGCGCCGGGTCGGCCGCCAGGGTCAGCGTGTCGCCGACCGGCGCGCCGTGCACGTCCTTGATCGAGGCGTTGATCCAGCCCACTTCGCCCGCGCCCAGCGCAGCAAGCTCCTTGCGCTTGGGCGTGAACACGCCGACCTTGTCGACCAGATGGGTGCGGCCGGTGGACATCACCAGGATCTTGCTGCCCGGCTTGATCTCGCCCTGCATCACGCGCACCAGCGAGACCACGCCCAGGTAGTTGTCGAACCAGGAGTCGATGATCAGCGCCTGCAGCTTGTCGGTGTCGCGGGGGGTGGGCGGCGGAATCCGCTGCACGATCGCTTCCAGCACCAGATCGATGTTCAGACCGGTCTTGGCGCTGACCGCCACCGCGTCCTCGGCATCGATGCCGATCACCGCCTCGATCTCGGCCTTGGCACGCTCGATGTCGGCGGTGGGCAGGTCGATCTTGTTGAGCACCGGCACCACTTCCAGGCCCTGCTCCACCGCGGTGTAGCAGTTGGCGACCGACTGTGCTTCCACGCCCTGGGCCGCATCCACCACCAGCAGCGCGCCTTCGCACGCGGCCAGCGAGCGGCTGACCTCGTAGGAGAAGTCCACATGCCCCGGGGTGTCGATGAAGTTCAGGTGGTAGACCTGCCCGTCCTTGGCCGTATACGGCAAGGACACCGACTGCGCCTTGATGGTGATGCCGCGTTCGCGCTCGATCGGGTTGGAGTCGAGCACCTGGGCCTCCATCTCGCGCGCCTGCAGGCCGCCGCACAGCTGGATGATCCGGTCGGCCAGGGTGGATTTGCCGTGGTCGACGTGGGCGATGATGGAGAAGTTGCGGATATTCCGCATTGAATCAGAGGACATTGAGGTGGGCGCCGGCGGTGCCGTCGTCAGGGTAACGCAGCATTATCGCACGCCACGGCCCCGCGGGGCCGAGAATTGGGAATCGGGAGTGGGGAATCGGAAAAGCCAGGCGAGCTCTCACCTCGCAGAGCCGCTCTTGCCATTCCCGATTCCCGATTCCCGATTCTCCACTCCTCCCTCAGCCGCCGGCCTTCAAGGCCACATAGCTGGTCGCCTTGCCATCGGTGACCAGCAGCATGACCACGTCGCCCTTCTTGTAGCTGGACAGGGCGCGGTTGAGGTCGGCGACGCTGCCGACCTTGGTGCGGCCGACGCGGGCGATCACCAGACCCGGCGACAACGGCGGCTGGGTGCTGCGTGCTGCCGCGCCGGTCACCGCGGCGATGCGCACGCCCTCGCCTGCTTCCAGGCCCAGGCGGCTGCGCTCGACGGCGGTCAGATCGGCCACCTGCAGGCCGAGCAGCTCCACGCTGGCGGGGGCGCCGGGCTTGGCGTCGTCGGCAGCGGTGCGCGGTGCGGCGTTGCCGGCCGGGTTGTCCAGCGTCGTCAGGGTGACCGCCACCTTGCGCGGCTTGCCATCGCGCAGCACGTCCAGGTTGACCTTGGTACCCGGCGCCATCAGCCCGATCATCGGCGGCAGGTCGCTGGCGACATCGATCGGCTTGCCGTTGACCGCGCGGATCACATCGCCCACCTCGATCCCGGCCTTGGCGGCGGGGCTACCGGGCGGGATGTCGTTGACTAGTGCGCCACGCGTATCCGGCAGGCCCAGGCCCTGCGCCTTGAGCGAGTCGATCGGGCCGACCGCCACGCCCAGCATGCCGCGGCTCACGTGGCCGGTGGCCTTGATCTGCTCGGCGGCGCTGAAGGCCAGATCGATCGGGATCGCGAAACTGATGCCCATGTAGCCGCCGGAGGCGGAGAAGATCTGCGAATTGATGCCGACCACTTCACCGCGCGTATTGAGCAACGGGCCACCGGAGTTGCCCTGGTTGATCGCCACGTCGGTCTGGATGAAGGGCACGTAGCGCTGGTCCGCATACGGATTGCTGCGCCCGGTAGCGCTGACGATGCCGGCGGTGACCGAGTGATCCAGGCCGAACGGGGAGCCGATCGCCACCACCCACTGGCCCGGCTTGAGCGTGTTGGAATCGCCCAGGCGCACCGTCGGCAGGCCCTTGGCGTCGATCTTGAGCAACGCCACGTCGAACTGCTCGTCGCTGCCGACCACCTTGGCCTTGAACTCGCGGCGGTCGGTCAGCTTGACGGTGACCTCGCTGGCGCCATCGACCACGTGGTGATTGGTCAGCACATAGCCGTCGGCCGAAATGATGAAGCCCGAACCCATCGACTTGCCGGCGATGCCGCCATCGTCATCGCCGCCCTGGCCCGGCCCCTGGCGCGGCCCGCCCGGCATCTGGAAATCCGGCCCGAAGAAGCGACGAAAGAATTCCGGCATCTGCTCGTCGCCGGGCATCGCGCCGCCGTCCTGCCCACCCGGACCACCGCGCCGCTGGCGCGCCATGGCGTCCTTGCGGGTGATGGTGGTTTCGATATTGACCACGCCCGGGCCGACCTGCTCGACCAGATTGGTGAAGTCCGGCAACCCGGCCACCAGCTGCGGCGCCGGCGTGGCGCTGCGGTTGGCGGCAATCGGGGCAACGTCCTTGGCAGCGGGCGCGGACTGCTGCGCGCAGGCGGCCAGCGGCAGGGTCATGGCGATCAAGCCGAACATCTGGGTGCGAATGCGGTGGTTCATCAGGTTGCCTCCGATGGCAGGGCGACAGGGGCCAAAGCCCCTGCCGTTGCAGGGGTCCGGCACGATAACGGAAGAGGAAGCGCCGAACGGATGAAGAGCGGTGGCGGTATCAATCCTGCGGCGGCTGCACCGGCAGCGGCCGGCTTGGCGCAGGGCTGGCAACACCCTGCGGCGCGGGCTCGAACGGATAGAACGCGGTGCCTTGGCCGCCTTGGCGGAAGCTGGCATTGAGCGGACTGTCGCCGGCACCGGACAGCGCCGCACGCGGCCACGGGCGCGCCTGCAGGGTGGTATCCGGATGCGTGAACGGATTCGATGGCGCCGCAACGGCCGTGGCGGCCGCCGAGGCGGGAGCAGCGGATGCCAGCGCGCGGGCTGGCGCCTGCTGCTGCCGCGCCGCGACGCTGCGGGCGACCTGTTGGTTGCGCGTGGCCGCGCCACGGCGCGTGGATGCCAGCGCGGCAGCCGGCACCGCTGCGGCCAGCGCGGCGACCTCGTCGGGGGCGGCCGGGCCAGGCTCGGCCGGCCCCTTCGGCGCCACGGGCGTGGTGGGAGCCTGCGCGGTGGCGGGCAGCTGCGCCACGGTGGCGAACACCGGGACCTGCGTGGCAGGCGCTGCGGTCTCCGGCAGACGCTCGCGCGCCATGAACAAGGCGATCGCCGCGACCGATGCCGCAATCGCCGCGCCACCACCCCAGCGCCAGCGCGCCGCCGGACGCGTGGATGGCTGCGCCTGCGGCACCGGCTCATCGGCGATGGCACTGCGCACGCGCGCGGCAAAATCCAGCGGTGCCGGCGCGCTCGCCGCACCACGCAGCACATCGCCGCACAGCTGCCAGCGTTCGTGGCAGCCGGCCAGTTCTTCGTCGTGGGCCAGGCGGCGCAGCAAAAAGCGCGACTCGTCGGCGCTCAATTCGCCATCCACCAGCGCAGACAGCTGCTGGCGGTAGTGACGCTCGAACTTGTCGGTAGTGGACATGGCAGGGTTATGGCTCATACACGGTGTCGCTCACGGGTAGCGCTTTCGGTCTCCAGCAGAGGCCGCAGCTCGATGTCGATGGCCTCGCGCGCCCGGAAGATGCGCGAGCGCACCGTTCCGATCGGGCAATCCATCTTTCGCGCGATTTCGTCGTAGCTCAGCCCATCCACCTCGCGCAGGGTGATGGCCGACCGGAGCTCTTCCGGCAGGGCTTGGACCGCGCGCATCACCGTTTGTTCCAGCTCCTGTCGCATCAGTTCACGCTCCGGGGTGTCGGTGTCGCGCAAGCGGGTGGCACCATCGAACTGTTCGGCATCGCTGATCTCGATATCGTCGGTGGGCGGACGGCGGTTGTGCGCAACCAGATGGTTCTTGGCAGTGTTGACGGCAATGCGGTGTAGCCAGGTATAGAACTGCGAGTCGCCGCGGAAACTGTTGATCGCCCGGTAGGCGCGCACAAACGTATCCTGGGCCACGTCCTGGCATTCGCTCCAGTCGGCGATGTAGCGCCCGATCAACGCAACGATGCGGTGCTGGTATTTGCGCACCAGCACATCGAACGCTGCGCTGTCGCCGCGCTGCACACGCCGGACCAGTTCCAGGTCAAGCTCCTGAGGTGTATCGACTTCGGCCATGTCGGGCCGCACTCCTGTCAGCCCACCGAAGTCGGGCAATGAGACAACCATTGAAGGGAAAAGTTCATACCGATCCGTACGATCGTCGCGCAACAGGCTAGCTGCACCGATGCGCCACTGGCGACGCCTCGCACCAGGCGCGCGTCGCCCTGCCGACAGGTATGGGTATTTGACGTGAAGGAAACAACCTCTGGATGATAACGACCTTTCCTTATATCTCCGGACGGCCAGACGCATGCTTCCAGGTTTCGACGGGCTCCGATTCAGCCATTGGCAGGCCGACCTGCGCGAGGACGGCGTGGTCGTGCTCAGCCTTGATCGCCAGGGCGCACCGGTCAACGCATTTTCGCAGGAGGTGCTGCTCGAACTGGGCGCGCTGGTCGAACGCCTGGCGCTGGACCCGCCCAAGGGCGTGGTGCTGCGCTCGGGCAAGCCCAACGGCTTCATCGCCGGCGCCGACCTGAAGGAATTCCAGGAGTTCGACCGCAAGGGCACCGTCAACGATGCGATCCACCGCGGCCAGAACGTCTTTCAGAAGCTGGCCGAGCTGCCCTGCCCCACGGTCGCGGCGATTCACGGATTCTGCATGGGTGGCGGCACCGAGATCGCGCTGGCGTGCCGGTATCGCGTGGCCTCCGACGATGCCGGCACGCGCATCGGCCTGCCGGAAACCAAGCTCGGCATCTTTCCCGGCTGGGGCGGCAGCGCCCGCCTGCCGCGCCTGATCGGTGCGCCGGCAGCGATGGATTTGATGCTGACCGGCCGCACCGTCGCGGCCAAGGCCGCACGCGCCATGGGCCTGGTCGACAAGGTCGCCGCGCCGGCGGTGCTGGTCGATGTCGCCGCCGCGCTGGCGCTCACCGGCAGCAAACGTCCGTTCAAGCAGCGCGCCACCGCATGGGCCACCAATACCCTGCTCGCGCGCAAGTTGCTGGCGCCGCAGATGCGCAAGCAGGTCGCACGCAAGGCGCGCAAGGAGCATTACCCGGCGCCCTACGCCTTGATCAACGTGTGGGAACGTGCCGGCGGCAGCGGCATCCAGGCGCGCCTGGCGGCCGAGCGCAAGGCGGTGGTCAAGCTTGCCAGTACGCCGACCGCACGCAACCTGATCCGCATCTTCTTTCTCACCGAGCGCCTGAAGGCGCTGGGCGGCAAGGACGCCGGCGCTGCGGCCTTGCCCCCGATTCGCCATGTGCATGTGGTCGGTGCCGGCGTGATGGGCGGCGATATCGCGGCCTGGGCTGCCTACAAGGGCTTCGAGGTGACGCTGCAGGATCGCGAACAGCGCTTCATCGACACCGCACTGGGCCGTGGCGGCGAGTTGTTCGCCAAGCGCGTCAAGGACGAGGCCAAGCGGCCGGCAGTGGCCGCGCGCCTGCGCGGCGACCTGGCCGGTGCGGGCGTGGCGCAGGCGGACCTGGTGATCGAAGCGATCATCGAGAACCCGCAGGCCAAGCGCGAGCTGTACCAGTCCGTCGAGCCACAGCTCAAGCCAGATGCATTGCTGACCACCAATACCTCGTCGATTCCGTTGACCGAGTTGCGCGGCCATCTCCAGCGCCCGGCGCAATTTGCCGGCCTGCACTACTTCAATCCGGTGTCCATGATGCCGCTGGTGGAAATCGTGCAGCACGACGGGCTGGATCCGGCCAACGTCGCGCGCCTGGCGGCATTCTGCAAGGCGCTGGACAAGTTCCCGGTACCGGTGGCCGGCACACCGGGCTTCCTGGTCAATCGCGTGCTGTTCCCGTACCTGCTCGAAGCGGCCACCGCGTATGCCGAGGGCGTGCCGGGCCCGGTGCTGGACAAGACGGCGGTCAAGTTCGGCATGCCGATGGGGCCGATCGAACTGATCGATACGGTGGGGCTGGATGTCGCCGCCGGTGTGGGCGCAGAGCTCGCGCCCTTCCTGCACCTGCCGATTCCCGCGGCACTGGCCACCGTGGAGCCGGGCAAGCGCGGCAAGAAGGACGGCCAGGGCTTGTACAAGTGGGAGAACGGCCGCGCGGTCAAGCCCGAGGTGGCCAGCGGCTACGCGGTGCCGGCAGACCTGGAAGATCGCCTGATCCTGCCGTTGCTCAACGAAGCGGTCGCCTGCCTGCACGACGGCGTGGTGGCCGATGCGGACCTGCTCGATGCGGGTGTGATCTTCGGCACCGGCTTTGCGCCGTTCCGAGGCGGCCCGATCCAGCATATCCGCAGTGTCGGCGCCGACGCGTTGCTGGAACGCCTGCTGGCTCTGCAGGCGCGCCATGGCGAGCGTTTCGCACCGCGCCCGGGCTGGGAGTCGCCGTTGTTGCGTGAGCCGGTGGCGTAACGCGTTGACGCGGCCTTAGAACTCGGCAAGATACCCAAGCGCCATGCACTCGGCCACGGTGGTGCTCAGAAGGTTGCAGCGCGGCACACCATTGCCACCAGATGCAGGCAATCAAAAACAACGGCGAGCCAAGGCTCGCCGTTGTTTTTTTACCAATTCGCAAGGCGACTCAGAAACGCAGGCCCACACTGGTGAAGAAGTAACGACCCGCCTGGTCGTAACCGGCGAGCGAGTTGCCGTTGAATGTCAGGCTGCCACCCACCAGCGGCGGCTCCTTGTCGGCGATGTTGTTGATGCCCAAGGTCCAGGTGACGTAATCGCCCAGCTGCATCGAACCGGAGAGGTCGAAGTAGTTGTACGCCGACACCTTGTTGTCCTGGTTCACCAGGCGTACGTCGGTTGTGCCACGGGTCCCGTCGGTGTTCTGGTAATCCAGCTCGCCGATATAGCGCCAGCGCAGGCTGACGGTGTAGCGGTCGAAACTGTAGCGCGTGCTCAGCACATGCCGCCATTCGGCACTGTTGCAGGCCACGTTCACCACGCCCGCGCAGTCGTAGGTCACTTCCTGCACGCCCGGAACAGGCTCGTATTCCTGCTTGATGGCGTAGCTGCCCATCATCGAGGCGGTCAGGCGCCCGGGGCCGACGCTCCACGCGTACGACGCGGTCAGATCCACGCCCTGGAAATGCAACGACCCAAAATTATCCTGGGAATTGAAGATCAGGCCGGAGACGTCCGGGTCGCTGCCGCGGAACAGGTCGCCTGTGGTGGCATTGCGGCGGACGCGGCTGCAGATATCCGCGTTACCGGTCACGCCGCATGCGGTCAGGATGTTGGAGGAACCGATGGCACGGATGGCGTCGTCGATCTTGATGTCGTAGTAATCCACGCTCAGATCGAGCCCCTTGATGGGGCTGGCAGCAAAACCGACGGTCCAGGTGTTGGCCGTTTCCGGCTGCAGTGTCGTATTACCACCGCCGATCTCGTTGTACTGGCCCGCCGGGTTTGCCGCAACGCGGCCGTACTGCGCCGCCGTCACGCCAGTATTGGCGCACTGGGCCTGGGTAAAGACCGGATTGGCACCGGCGCATGGGTCGCTGCCGCTCCACAGTCCGATCGTATTTTCGTTATATAGCTCGGTGACGTTCGGCGCGCGGATTGCACGATTCCAGCCGGCGCGCAGGTGGTACTTGCCATCGGCGAATGTCGCGCCCAGACCGGCCTTGTAGGTGCTGACGCCACCGGAGATGTCGTAGTCCGAGTAGCGATAGCCAAGCTGCATGTCGAGATGATCCAGGCTGCCGGCCTGCGCCACCAGCGGCACCGCGCCCTCCAGGAACAGTTCCTTGACGCCGATGTCGCCGGAGACATTGGAGGTCGGGCCGCCCAGACCGGTGAAGTTGCCGGTCTGCATGTTGCTGTCGGCCACCCGCTTGAAGGTTTCGGTACGCGTTTCCACGCCGCCGACGACGCTGATCGGATTATCCCCGGCCCACGGCAGGCTGTAGCCGAAATTGCCGGTCACGTAGGCGTTGAACACGCGCATCGAGGTTTCGTAATTGACGATACCAACCCCCTGCAGCGCTTGCGCCTCTGCGGCGGTGACACTGTCGGTCCACACGCTGTAGGGCACGCAGCCATCGAACGCCCCCGGCTGGCAGCCCAGCAGCGCATCGCGTACACGGGTGGTCACGAAGTCATTGATGTTCTCGGACTTGGTCGTGCTGCGGTTGTAGGTGAAGGACGCGTCGTAGGACCAGTTGTCGTTGATATCGCCCTGGGCACCGGCGGTGATGCTGAAACTGTTGGTATCCGAGTCGGTGATGCGCGGGCCGCCTTCGACGTTGCGCTTGGCCACATAGACGGTGAACTCATCGTCGGTGATGCCGACATCGTTGCACAGGCTGCCGATCACCGAGGTGGCGCAGTTGACGTTGAGGTCGGTGAAAAACGCACCCGACGGCGCGATCTGCGTCGAACTTTTGCGGTTGACGAACAGGGTTTCAAGATAGGGCTTGAAGTGCTCGTTGACCTCGTACTTGATGTTGGTGCCGGCCGTGTAGCGCGTATCCGGACGCTGGTAGTAATTCAGCGGCGCGAAGTTGTAGAGATTCGGGGATGCGACCTGCGACCAGGTTCCGCCGGCCGAAGGCTGCACGTAAAAGGCACCTGCAGACGGAGCGACGACGTAGAAGTTGGCCGGATCTGCAGTGGCAGACCCGCCGCACGCGGTGCCGCTGTTACTCAATGCGCAGGCGGAGTAATCGCGCTGGCCCTGCAGCAGGGGATCGTTCTCGCGCCAGGTGGCCCATGCGGTGGCATGCCCCGCTTCGCCGAAGCTGCCGCCGATGGCCAGGTCCACGTTGCGGGAGATGCCGTCGAAACCGGAGTTTCCGGTCGGGTAATCGTAACCGGCATCGTCCATCAGACCGCGCATCAACGTATTGCCGTTGTCATGCTGGTAGGCGTTGTAGCCCATGTCGACGCTGACCCCTTCGAACTCGTCGTCGAGCACGAAATTGACCACGCCGGCAACGGCATCCGAGCCATACACCGCCGAGGCGCCGCCGGTGAGGATGTCCACGCGACGCACCAGCGCGGCCGGGATGATGCTGATATCCGGACTCTCGCCGATGCCCTTGGGAATGCGCCTGCCGTTGACCAAGGTCAAGGTACGCTGCGCGCCCAGTCCGCGCAGGTCGACGGTCGCATACCCTTGCGAGCCATTGTTGGCGAAGTTGTCGAAGCTCGCCGAAAGCTGTGGATACTGATTGATCAGATCTTCGACCTTGGTCGAGCCGGTGTACTGGAATTCTTCCTTGTTGATCTCGGCCACCGGACTGGAGGCAGTCATCGTCTGGCTCTTGATGCGCGTACCGGTGACACTGACCGTGTCCAGGCTCTTGAGTTCGCTCGCGGGCTGCTCCTGCGCCATCACGGTTCCGGACAGGGCCAACGCCGCGGCGCCCGCGGTGAGCGATACCCGGATGGCGTCGCGCAGCTTGGTGGTCTTCAATCTCATCTCTCTCTCCGAGAAGTTCGAACGGGTAAGCGCAACGCACTGCGTCGGCATCTGATGCAATGCCGGCACGTGCTGCGACGTCATTGGCAAGCGCGTCAAACCGCGCTTCCACACTGGCTAACGGCCGGGCGAAAGAGCGCCCGAAAAAAACGTTGCCAACCCGATGTTAAGACCACGTTGAAGAGAATTAAAGCGCCATTCAGAAATGCTCCGAATCGGTGCGGCGAAGCCCCAAAAGGGTGCGGGAATCACGAAAAAAAGCACTTTTGACGCGCCCCCCCTTCCCGAGGCACGATTTCGCCGCGTACGCTCGTTCGGTGTTCGCGCGCCGCCGGCTCATTCCGGTGAAATACCGAAACGCGTGGTCGGCCAGCGAGAAATCCTTAGGCCACTTCGACGCCGGGCAAGGCCACATCCGCTGCCCGGAGCCGCTTCAACAACGGCATGAGCCCGTCCAGGTGCCGCCGCGAGCTATGCACCGACCGTTGATGGACATCGCCGCGCACCTGCGCCGCACTCGCGGTCACGAATGGCACATTCTCCAGCCCGGTGATGGTTTCACTGCTCGTCAGCCCGCACCAGCTCAGCACCTGCGAGATCTGATGCTCGGTATCGCGTACCAGCTCTTCGTAATGCACGTCGAGAATGCCGCCGGGCAGTACCGCATGCCAGTGACGCATGGTCTGCTGATAGGCCAGGTAGTAATCAGCGAGCTCATCGAGCGCATACGAGAACGGATAGGCGTTGTAGAACAAGGTCTTGTACATCGCATAGCACGTGTCCAGCGGATCGCGCACCAGATGGATGATGCGTGCGCGTGGCAGCGCAGTGGCAATCATGCCGCAGTAGAGGTAATTGACCGGCATCTTGTCGATGACTACCGGATGGTCGTGCACCAACTCACGGGCACCGCGCAGATACTCTTCGCCGAGCGCAGCAAAATCGATCTGCAGCGATGCCTGGGCGGCGGTCAATCCGGGATTGGTCGCCAGTACGCCGGATGTCGCACTGCCCAGCAGCGCACCGAAATCCATCAACTCCCCGGCCGAGCGCGCACCGCCGCGCTGGATCAGCAGGCGCTCCAGCAAGGTGGTGCCTGAGCGCGGCAAGCCGACGATGAAGACCGCACCCTCGCCCGCATCACCCGGCTGCAGTGCCCGCAAGGCATCCGGGGCGTACGCCTCCCGTACCTGGGCGATATGCGCACACTCGGCGGCAACGTCGTACTGCAGTGTCTTGCGCTTGCAGGCCGCTGCGGCGGTCAACGTCTCGAACGATTCCGCATGCCGGCCCAGATCCTCCAGCTCCTTGCTCAAGGCGTACAGGCCTGCCGCCCTGGCGGAAGGGTCCGATAGCGTGGTCAAGCGGTGACGCAGGTCGTCCAGATGATTGTGCTGCCCGGTCTGACGCCGGAGCGTGGCGCGCAGGTACAAGGCATCGCCGGTCTCGGGTGCCAGTTGCAGCAGCCGCTCCAGGGTGACCTCAGCGGCATCGAACTCGCCGCCAAAGAACTGCATGGTGGCAAGGTCGTACAGCAGGCCCGGCTGTTCTCCCAGCCATGTCATCGCATGCCGATACGCGTCACGGGCGGCCGCCACCTCGTGGCAGCCGCTGTACAACGCGCCGATCCGCCACCACGCCGCACCGTCGGCGCCGGCCAGTGCCTGCGCCTGACCGGCGACAAGGCGGGCCTCGCGGCGGCGACGCAGCTGCAGCAGCAAGCTGGCGTACTTGATCAAGAGCGGCACCGGTGACGCCGCAACCGCCGCCGCCCGCGCGATGCGGTCGACCGCGGCTTGCGGATCGCCATTGGCCAACCGGGCCTCGCTGGCAAGTTCCAGCAGATGCGCATTGTCAGGCTGGTCGGCGCAGGCGCGGTCGGCCAACGCAACTGCCTGGCCATAACGTCCCTGACGCAGCAGGTGATACCCGTCGTGCAGCACTGCGCGCAGCTGTCCTTCAGTCATGCGTTCTCTTCTGTTGGTTGCGATGCCATCGGCGGCCCGGCTAGTCGATGCGGCGGGCGCGTAGCGCCACCCCGGCAGCGGTCACCAGCATGTAGCTTCCCATCGCGGCCTTGCGAATCACCACGACTTCGCCTTCGGCCAACGGACCGCGGCTGGTGGCTTCTGTCAGTGCCCAACGCTGACGACTGTCCAGCGACACGATGCGCGTACCGTCTGGCTGATACGCCACCGCGAACACCTTGGCCGTGAGTTGCGCAGGCGATGATTGCTGCGCAGCCGTTGTTGCAGAGGCCTGTTGGGGACTGCGGCCGAATGCCCTGACTCCCCTGTCCGCCTCCGCCGCCCGTACGGCCTGGGTTGGCGGAAAACTGGCGTCATAACAGGCCAGCCGCGGCAATGGATCGAGGACTGCAGCGCAGCGATGCGTCGGCACGTCCTGCGCCGATGCCGCCCAAGCACAGCTCAGGACTGTCAGACCCACCACCACCGGTTTGTGCATGTGCGCATCTCACTGCTCGACTGCAGCAGAGCATACAAGCCAACCGGCAGGCGCAGGAAAGGCCGACCCTCATTGTCTCGCCACCGGGCGGATTGAACGCACCGCCGGCGCCGCCTAAGCTGCAGGTCCCCCGACCCGCGGCAAGACTGCCTGGAAAACGCCTTGGACCTGTCCTTGCAGCACGCCGCACGCTTACTGCAACACGGTCATCTGCCGCAGGCGATCGCCGCCTATCGAGCCATCCTGCAGGCCCGGCCCGGCTGCGCCGATGCCTGGTACAACCTGGGATATCTGCTGCGCCGGACCGGCGAAGCATCCGCTGCGCTGGATGCGTACGCGCAGGCACTGCAGTACGGCGCTGCACTGCCGGAACAGATCCACCTCAATCGCGCCGCGCTGCTGAGCGACCATCTCCACCAGGATGCGGCCGCGCTGGAGGAGCTCGACCTGGCACTGCAGTGTCGGCCGGACTACGCCCCGGCCTTGCTCAATCTGGGCAACCTGCACGAAGAGCTGGGCGCACGCGACCAAGCGGTCGCCGCCTATCGCCGACTGCTCGCCAGTCCTCCCGGCGACGCCCGGACACGGACGCTGCAGTTGCAAGCCAGCGCACGTCTGCTGCATCTGGATCCTCCGACGCAGGCGCAGGACCCACGCCTGCTCGAACTCGAGCAGGCCAGCTCGGTCGCAGGGCAGGACCCTGCATTGACGGCCACGCTGCTGCACGCGTTGGCCCATGCCTACGATCGCCTCGGCCTGCACAACCAGGCATTCGATGCGGCCAGTGCCGCCAACCGGCATGGCCACGCCCATGCAAGGCGTTACGATCCGATCCGCACGCAGCAGCATTTCGACAGCATTGCCGCGGTATTTGCCAACGCAAGGGACGCGCAACAGCCACCCCCCATGGCTGCTGGAGAAAACACGGTGCCGGCCCTGTTTATCTGCGGCATGTTCCGCTCCGGCTCCACATTGCTCGAACAGGCCTTGTCGCGCCACCCGTGCATTGCCGCCGGCGGTGAACTGGATGCGCTGCCGCGACTGGTTGCGCAGTCGTTGTCGCCGTTCCCGCAGGCCGCGCAGCAGCTGTCCCCACATACGCTGGCGCAGCTGGCCGCGGCATATCGTCAACGTGTGGCGGCAGCCGTTCCCCAGCATGCGCAACTGCGCTACATCACCGACAAGCGCCAGGACAACTTTCAGCTGATCGGACTGATCAAACAGCTCTTTCCGGCTGCCAGGATCGTGCACACGCGCCGCCATCCGCTGGACAACGGGCTGTCGCTCTTCCTGCAGCAGCTCAATCCGCAACGCTTTGACTATGCGGGCCGGCTGGAGGACATCGGGCATTTTCTTGCCGCCTACCAGCGACTGATGGAGCATTGGCTGTCGCTATATCCCGACAGCATCCACACCTTCGACTATGACGCCTTCGTCGCCGCGCCGGAGCCCACCTTGCGCGCATTGCTGGACTTCCTGCAGTTGCCCTGGGAACCGGACTGCCTGGAGTTCCACAAGGCGCCTGGCGCCGTCAAGACAGCCAGCTACTGGCAGGTGCGCC
Organism: Xanthomonas sp. CPBF 426; assembly: GCF_903989465.1. Lineage (NCBI taxonomy): Bacteria > Pseudomonadati > Pseudomonadota > Gammaproteobacteria > Lysobacterales > Lysobacteraceae > Xanthomonas > Xanthomonas sp. CPBF 426. The sequence goes on along the minus strand of NZ_LR861805.1, from coordinate 1,576,193 downwards.
AGCCCCTGCATGGCGATGCGTCCGGACGCTGGAAGCCCTACGCCGCTCAGCTCGCTCCCCTGCGCGCCACGCTTGCCCGGTTCGGCATCTCACCTGCGGACTGAACCGGCCGGCGACCGCCCCCCCCTCATCCGGCACGGTGGCGGGCAATCGTTGTTTCCATGGCGTTGACCATCTGCCGCTCCTCCTGGCTCAGCAGGGGGTTCCAGACATCGAAGATCAGCACCGCGCGCAGCTGCGCGCTCTGGTTGCGCGCCTCGTGTTCGATCGAGTCGTCGAACACCAGCACCTTGCCGACCTCCCACTGCCGCCAGTCGTAACCGACCCGGAAGCTGCAGCCGTCGGGCACGATCAACGGCAGATGTGCCACCAGACGTGCGTTGGTCTCGCCGTGGTGCGGTGGAATGACCGTCTGCGGCGCCAGCACCGAGAACATCGCGTTTGGGCATACGCCATCGATCCGTGCCGCATCGACCAATGCCAACGCGGCGGCGGTTGCCGGGCACTGCCGCAGATGTTCCTCCACCGGCTGGCCATGCGCCCACAGCGGATAGGAACTCCAGGCCGGCGAATGGTTGAGGTCCTTCCACTGATTGACCGGCTGGTCCGGCGCGTAGGCGATATACGGCGCAAAGCCGCCCTTGTCCGCGTCCATGACGGCGCGCAGTTCCTGCGCAATCGCCTCGGTCTGACGCTGTACTGCAGCGATCCACGGAAACGCCTCCGGCGGATGAAACGGCAGGGCGGGCAGTCGCGGTACGTACAGGCGGTTGGATTGGGAGTGGAACGGGCGGCTGCGTCCACATGCGATCGCGGCCGCTTCCGCCCAGCGTCCCGCGAGCGCGGCGTCCACAGCGACGCCGGGCGTGTCCAGGACGGCGCGCAATTGCGCCTCGAGCTCAAGCGTGTCCTGCTCCACCGCCTGCGTGGCCAGGGCAAGCTTGCGACGCAGAACCGCAGGCCATTGCGGCTCGGGTGGCGCAACCTTCAGCGCGTCGCGATAGACGCCGGCGGCGGCACGCGGACGGCCGCGCGCCTGCAGAAACGCGGCCTTTGCCAGCAACCCCGGCAGGAAATACGCATCCAGCGCCAAGGCCGCGCTGATGGCCTGCCATTCGCCATCCACATCGCCTTGCGACTGCTTCACCACTGCAATGGTCAGCACGATCATCGGATCGCCCGGGCTGCTTGCGCGTGCGCCGGCCAGGTAGTCCAGCGCCGCTATTGCATCGCCACGCTGGTAGGCGTGCACGCCCAGGCTGTACAAGGCCTGCGGATGCGCCGGCGCCAACTGGCGCACCTGTGCCCACAGCTGCTCGGCCTGCTGCCAATGCCCGGCCGAAGCCGCAGCGCCCGCCTCGGCGATCAGCGCGGCGATGCGTTGGTTGCGTTGTTCGATCTGTACCGCCATCGCGCCGCCGGCCTCTCAATCTTCCCGGCTCGATCATACGGCCTGGGCGGCGGCGCGATGGCGCGATTGGCCTCCCCACAACCGGACAGGGTGGCCCGGCTACGTGCTGTTCCAGGCAACGTCACGCCACGCCAGCGCCAACCAGGCGACAGCCCACTGGCGTGCGGTCCGTGTCAGTGCGCGTGGCCGCCATGCGAATGCGCGTGACCACGATGATCGTCGTGCGCAGGGCCTTGCGTGGCCGGTGGCGTGCCACACGGCTCGGTGCCGCAGTCGCCGCTCTCCACCTGCAAGGTGACATGGGAGATCTCGAAGCGCGCGTGCAGCAGCTCGGCGAGGGCGTCGCGCAGGCGGTCGCGGTCGATGGTTTCGCCGACCACCACGTGTGCGGTGAGCGCAGGCGTGCTGGAGGCCAGTGCCCAGACGTGCAGGTCGTGTACGTCCTCGACGCCGGGGTAGCTGGCCAGCGCCTGCTGCACCTGCGGCAGATCGATGCCTTTGGGCACGCCTTCCAGCAGCACGTTGATCGCCTCGCGCAGCAGCACCCAGGTGCGCGGCAGCACCCACAGGCCGATCAGCACGGCCAGCACCGGGTCGATCCACTGCCAGCCGGTCCAGCGGATCAGCAGCGCGCCGACGATCACCGCCACCGAGCCGAGCATGTCGCTCCAGACTTCCAGGTAGGCGCCCTTGACGTTCAGGCTCTCGCCGCTGCCGGCGTGCAGCAGCTTCATGGCGATCAGATTGATCACCAGGCCGAAGCCGGCGATCAGCAACATGCCGCTGGAGGAAATATCCTGCGGTGCGCGAAAGCGCTGCGCGGCCTCCCACAGGATGTAAGCGCCGACCGCAAACAGCAGTGCACCGTTCGCCAGCGCGCCGAGCGCTTCCAGCCGCACATAGCCATAGGTGCGGCGCGCATCGGCAGGGCGACGGCTCAGGCGCACGGCAAGCAGGGCGATCATCAGGCCCACGGTGTCGGTGGCCATATGTGCGGCGTCAGACAACAGCGCCAGGCTGTTGGTGATGAACGCACCAATGACTTCCGCCAACAGGAACGTGGCGGTGAGCCCCAGCGCCCACCATAGCGGTGTCTCGTGGCGGATTTCGCTGGGTGCGTGGTTGTGGTCGTGTCCCATGGATGCGGTAGCCTCGTGCGATGCGCGCACCTTAGGCGCACGCGATGGCGGAGACTATTACACCCGGGCGTGATGACATCACATCACGTGGGCGTGGTGCTGCGCCTTGTTGCCCAGGCCGGGCAGCAATTTGGAGCGGCCAACAGAACCTCTCGAACGCCGCAGCGATGGCGGCAACGCATCGGCCACCCTCGCTTTCGTTAGCGTGTGGAGTGATGTCGTATTGGCAGTGAGATTGCTCGGATAGAAAGAGGCTGATCAGACCGTACCTCATCGGACAGCTGCGCTGCATGCACTGCCTGCCCCTACTTGCAACCATGCGTACCGACCATCGTGACTGGTCCTTGCCCGCCCACCGTCGCGGGACCTTACGCGGCATGGATGCCGCGTAAGAGCCTACAAGGAGGTACTTGCGGCGTGTCCCGCGATGGTGGGCGGGCAAGGGCCCTGCGGCAAAACCACAGCGTCGAGTGCGCGGTGCCCTCACCGCTCGCGGGACACGCCGTAAACCCGTCCCTGGGGGCTCGGTGGCGGCATCCATGCCGCCACACGGTCCCGCAACCGGCAAGGACACCGCACCAGACAGTTGGTCGGCGCTCATCTGAAAGCCGTCTGTCGTGCGGTGTGCATCAGACGTGGAGCCGCTGCTCATGATCAAACGAGGCGCTTCCAGCGCTGCTCTTCCCATGCATACCGACCATCTCGACTGGTCCTTGCCTGCCCACCGTCGCGGGACCCTGAGCGGCATGGATGCCGCGCCGGAGCCTACATGGACGTACTTGCGGCGTGTCCCGCGATGGTGGGCGGGCAAGGGCCGTGCAGCCAGCTAGCAGCGTCGAGGGCGCGGTGCCCTCACCGCTCGCGGGACACGCCGTGAACCCATCCCTGGGGGCTCGGTGGCGGCATCCATGCCGCCACACGGTCCCGCAACCGGCGAGGACACCGCACCAGACAGTTGGTCGACGCTCATCTGAAAAGCTGCCTGTCGTGCGGTGTGCATCAGACCTGGAGTCGATGCCTCATGATCAAGCAAGGCACATCCAGCACTGCTCTTCCATGCACACCGACCCTCTCCACTGGCCCTTGCCCGCTCACCGTCGCGGGACCCTGAGCGGCATGGATGCCGCGCCGGAGCCTACAGGGACGTACTTGCGGCGTGTCCCGCGATGGTGGGCGGGCAAGGGCCCTGCAGCAAACTCGCAACGTCGTGGGCGCGGCGCCCTCATCGCTCGCGGGGCACGCCGTAAACCCATTCCTGGGGGCTCGGTGGCGGCATCCATGCCACCACACGGTCCCGCAACCGGCAAGGACACCGCACCAGCGTAGACGCTTTGTCAGCCGCTCTCAAACCTTGGCCACCAGCTTGATCACGCTGGAAAAATCCAGCGCACCGTTGCCGGCCTGGCTGTTCATCGCATACAGATTGCGCGCCAGCTCGCCGAGCGGAATCGACACTCCCGCCTGCACTGCGGATTCGGCGACCAGCCCCAGGTCCTTGAGCATCAGATCGTTGCCGAATCCACCGCTGTAACCGCGCGATGCCGGCGCGTTGGGCAGCACGCCCGGCCACGGATTGCAGACTTCGGTGGCCCAGCTGCGCCCGGTGCTGACCGCCATCATCTGCGACAGCACCGCCGGGTCCAGGCCCTGTGCAACGCCGAGCGCCAGCGCCTCGCCGGTGGCGGCCATGATCACGCCCAGTGCCATGTTGTTGCATAGCTTGGCGACCTGGCCGGCGCCGTTATCGCCGACGTGGAAGATGTTCTTGCCCATCGCCTGCAACACCGGCCGCGCACGCTCCAGCACCTCTGCAGCGCCACCGACGATAAACGTCAGGCTGCCGGCCGCCGCGCCAGCGGTACCGCCGGACACCGGCGCATCCAGCATCGCCAGGCCATGCGCCTGCGCCTGGGCGGCCAGCTTGCGTGCGCTGGCCGGTGCGATGGTGCTGCACTCGATCACCAGGGCAGCGGCAGGAATCTGCGCCAGGATGCCGGCCTCGCCCAGGTACAGCGCTTCGACATGGCGGCTGGCCGGCAGCATCGAGATCACGATCTCGGCGTCGGCCAGGGTGTCGTGCGCGGAGCTGGCGGCATGCGCGCCGGCGGCGACCGCGGCGTCCAGCGCGGCAGGCACCAGATCGAACACCCGCAGCTGGTGCCCGGCCTTGCTCAGGTTGGCGGCCATCGGCCCGCCCATGTTGCCCAGGCCGATAAAAGCGATCTTGCTCATGGTGTGGTTTCCAGGGTTGGGTGGCCATCACCGATTGGCGCGGCCGTTGAATGGTGTGCCCGGCCGCGGCGCCGCGCGGCAAACGGGCGCAATGGCATACATTGGTCCTGCAGTGCGGATGCGGCTCATTGTCCGCATCCGCCAAAGACCGTTCGCAGCGGCGTGTCAGCGACTCAACCTGCACCAAGATCGGCAAGCGGATGCCGCGCAGGTGGCCAGGGCGATTGCAGGAATGCAGCCGCCCATTGCGCATCGGCCTGTTCCAGTTCGGCAGGCTGCCACTGTGGCGTGCGGTCCTTGTCGATCAACAGCGCGCGAATGCCTTCGGCAAAATCGCCGTGGGCGGCCGCATGCAGCGCCACTACGTACTCGGTGCGAAATGTCTCCGCCAACGTGCCGGTTTCCGGATGATGGTGCAGCTCCCAGGCCAGTCGCGCCGAGCCGGGGGCACCGGCTGCCAGCGTTGCGCGCGCGGCCTGCAGCCAGGCGTCCTCGCTTTGCAGTGCCAGGATTGCAGCGACCACCTCCTGTAGCGTCCGGCCTGCCACCAATTGCGCGATCAAGGCCGCATGCACCTGCAGTGGGCCCGGCTCCAGCGGTTGCGCAATCCCGTGCAGGAACGCGCCGAGCTGGGCGCGATCCTCGTCTGCATCGCCTGTCCAGGCATGTGCGCTCAAGGCTTCCAGCACTGGCCCGTATTGCGCATGCTCCAGCCGGACATCCGCAAGCCCGGCGTAGATGGCATCGCTGGCATCCAGCGGCGCACCGGTCAGTGCCAGAAACAACCCGGCAGCGTGCGGCACCCGGCGCAGCAACCAGCTGCCACCGACATCGGGAAACAGGCCGACACTGATCTCCGGCATCGCCAGCCGCGAGCGCTCGGTGACCACGCGATGGCTGGCGCCGGACATCAAGCCGATGCCGCCGCCCATCACGATGCCGTGGCCCCAGCACAGCAGCGGCTTGGGATAGGTGTGGATGCGATGGTCGAGCCGATATTCCTCTTCGAAGAACGCAGCGGCATGCGCATTGGCTTGCGGCTGCGCGCGACGCTCCTGCGCATCCGGCACCGCCTCGCGATGCGCACGCATGCTCTGGTACAGACCATGCAGGTCGCCGCCCGCGCAGAACGCTTTCTCGCCTGCGCCACGCAACACCACGCAGGCAATTTGCGCATCGTCGGCCCAGGCGCGCAGCTGCGCATCCAGCAGGCGCGTCATCTGCAACGACAGGCCGTTGAGCGTCCTGGGCGCATTCAGGGTGGCGATGCCGATGCGGTGCCCGTCGGCGCAATGACGTTGCTCGAACAGCACCGGCGCGTCTTCGGTTGGGCGCACATCCAGCATCAGCCATTGCTCCACTGCGGTGCGCGCTTTTCCAGAAAGGCTGCCACTCCCTCGGCCTGATCGGGCTGCTCGAACAGGTCGACGAAGGCCTCGCGCTCTGCCACCAGCGCGGCGGCATGGGTGCCATGGCGGGTGGACTGCACCAGGCGCTTGCACGCTGCGACACTGGCCGGACTCTGCTTGCCGGCGCGCTGTGCCCAGGCGATGGCATGCGCACGTGACTCGCCCTTGCCGACCACCTCTTCCACCAGGCCGATCCGCTGTGCAGTGGCGGCATCCAGACGTTCGCCGAGCAGGATCATGCGCTTGGCCCAGCCCTCGCCAACCAGGCGCGGCAGGTTCTGGGTACCGCCGGCGCACGGCAGCAACCCGACGCTGGCTTCCGGCAAGGCCAGTTGCGCGTGTTGCTCGGCGATGCGCAGATCGCAGGCCAGTGCGCACTCCAGGCCACCGCCCATCGCATAGCCGTTGATGGCCGCGATCGACACGCCGCGAAACGCGCTCAGCGCTTCGAAGGCTTCGCCGAACCGCCGCGCCGCGGCGCGCGCATTGGCCTTGTCGCCATCGGCAAACTGCTTGAGATCGGCGCCGGCGCTGAAGAACTTCTCGCCGTCGCCGGTGATCACCAGCGCGTAGATGCTGCGGTCCGCATCCAGCGCGTGCACCAGATCGCGCAAGGCCGCAAGGCTGTGCACGGTCCAGGTATTGGCCGGTGGATTGCGCAAGGTGACGATGGCGACATGGCCATCGCGTTCGACCTGCAAGCCGGTATGCGCGCGTGTTTCCCAATCGCTCATCGCAGTTCCTCCTCGCCATTGAGCAGGTGGCGCGCAATGATCATGCGCATCACCTCGTTGGTGCCTTCCAGGATACGGTGCACGCGGCTGTCGCGCAGCAGGCGCTCGATCGGATACTCGCGGATATAGCCGTAGCCGCCGTGGATCTGCAGGGCATCGTCGCAGATCGCAAAACCGGCATCGGTGGCGAAGCGCTTGGCCATCGCGCACCACACGGTGGCATCGTGGCTGCCGGCATCGAGCTTGCGCGCAGCGGTGTGCACCATCTGCCGGGCGGCAACCAACTGCGTGGCCATGTCGGCCAGCTTGAACTGCAGGGCCTGGAAATCGGCCAGCTTCTTGCCGAACTGACGGCGCTCGCCCATGTAGCGACGCGCGGCATCCAGCGCGCCTTGCGCCGCGCCCAACGAACAGGCCGCGATATTGATGCGGCCACCGTCCAGCGCCTTCATCGCCATCTTGAAGCCCTCGCCCTCCCTGCCGAGAAGATTGCCGGCCGGAATGCGCACATTCTCGAAGCTCACCCCGCGCGTGGGCTGGCTGTTCCAGCCCATCTTCTCTTCTTTGCGGCCGTAGCTGATGCCGGGCGCATCGGCAGGCACCACGAAGGCGCTGATGCCACGGGCGCCGTCGTCGCCGGTGCGGGCCATCACCACCAGCACATCGGTGGCGCCCGCGCCGGAAATGAAGGCCTTGCTGCCGTTGAGCACGTAGCTGTCGCCATCGCGCTGTGCGCGGGTCTTGAGCGAGGCCGCGTCCGAGCCGGCGCCCGGCTCGGTCAGGCAGTACGAGCCCAGCTTGACGCCGCTGGTCATCGCCTCGCCCCATTGCGCGCGCACCGCGTCATTACCGTAGCTGGCGATCAACCAGGTGGCCATGTTGTGGATGCTGATGAACGCCGACGTGGACGGATCGACCGTAGCCAGTTCTTCGAACACCACCGCAGCATCGAGACGGCGCATGCCCAGGCCGCCCACGCCTTCATCGGTATACAGCCCGCAAAAGCCCAGCTCGGCCGCCTTGGCGATGGCCTCGCGCGGGAAGTGGCTTTCCGCATCCCAGCGCGCGGCGTGCGGGGCGAGTTCCTTGTCGGCGAAGTCGCGCGCAGCGGCGCGGAACGCTTCCTGCTCGTCATTCAAGTCGGCCGTATTGGCGTGTAGCTGGATGGCTGCATTCATGGCGATCAGGTCACTTGAGGGAGATGGTGGTGTTGACGCCGTGGCCCAGCGTCTCGTCGTCGAACCAGCGCGCGGTCACGGTCTTGGTCTGGGTGTAGAACATCACCACCTGCTTGCCGTACGGGCCCAGGTCGCCGAGCTTGGAGGCACGCGAGCCGGTGAAGGAAAACAGCGGCACCGGCACCGGAATCGGCACGTTGATGCCGACCTGGCCCACATCGATGTCCTCCTGGAAACGCCGCGCCGCCGCGCCGGACTGGGTGAACAACGCGGTGCCATTGCCGTTGGGATTGGCATTGACCAGGGCGATGGCGTCATCCAGCGTGGCGGCCTCCAGGATCACCAGCACCGGGCCGAAGATTTCCTCGTCGTAGATGCGCATGCCGGGTCTGACCCCGGAAAAGATCGTCGGGCCGACGAAGTTGCCTTGCTCGAACCCCGGCACGCTGGGCGCGCGACCATCCAGTTCCAGCGTGGCGCCCTGCTCCACGCCGGAGGCGATCAGGCCTTCCACGCGCGCGCGCGCCGCGCAGGAGATCAGCGGCCCGACCTCCGTGCCCGGCGCATTGCCCGCGCCCAGCTTCAGGCCCTTGGCCTTGGCCACCAGCGCCGGAATCCACTGCCGCGCCTCGCCTACCAGCACCAGCGTGGAGGCCGCCATGCAGCGCTGGCCGGCCGCACCGAAGGCCGCGCCGACCATCGCGTTGAGCGTCTGTTCCTGGTTGGCGTCCGGCAGCACCACGGCATGATTCTTCGCACCCATCATGCATTGCACGCGCTTGCCTGCCAGCGCGGCGCGTTGATAGACGTGCGTGCCCACCTTGGTGGAGCCCACGAACGACAGCGCCTTGATATCCGGGTGGTCGCACAGCGCGTTGACCACGTCTTCGCCGCCGTGCACGACATTGAGCACGCCCTTGGGAATACCCGCCTCCAGCGCCAGTTCCACCAGCCGCATCGTCACCATCGGGTCCTGCTCGGATGGCTTGAGCACGAAGGTGTTGCCGGTGGCAATGGCCATCGGAAACATCCACAACGGAATCATCGCCGGGAAGTTGAACGGGGTGATGCCCGCACACACGCCCAGCGGCTGCAGCAGGCTATAGGTGTCCACGCCGTTGGCGACGTTGTTGGCCAGCTCGCCCAGCTGCAGGTTGCCGATCGCCGCGGCGTGTTCGACCACCTCCAGCCCACGGAACACATCGCCCTCGGCATCGGCCAGGGTCTTGCCCTGCTCGGCACTCAGCAACGCGGCCAGCTCGGGCAGGTGCTCGCGGATCAACTGCTGGTACTTGAGGAAGATGCGCGCACGCGTGCCGATCGGGGTCTTGCGCCAGCTCACGAAGGCCTGGCTGGCCGCAGCCACCGCCGCGTCCACTTCGCCGGTGGTGGCGAACGGCACCTGCGCCAGCACGGATTGATCGGCCGGGTTGACCACCTCCTGCCACTGGGTGCTGGCGGAGGTGACGAACTGGCCGTCGATCAACAGGGACACGCGCGGGACGGAATCACTCATTGCAGGTTCGCTCGCAGAAGATCAATGCAGATACTTCGCATTGTTCGCAGCGCAAGCTGGCTTTCCCAGCCCGAGACTGCTTAATCGCGCTAAGCTGCCGCCACTCTTTTGCGAATCTTGCGAATGCCCCAGTCGCAGCTCCCGCTCCGTCACCAGCTCGGCCTGCGCCTGCAACGGCTGCGCCAGCGCCACGGCCTGACCCAGGCCGAGCTGGCGCGCCGGCTCGGCCTGTCGCCGAGCTACCTCAACCAGATCGAGCGCAACCAGCGCCCCTTGACCCTGGCGATCCAGCAACGGCTCAAGGCCACCCTGGGCGATCTCGACGGCCTGCTCGACCTGGACGACCCGGCCGCGCTGGTCGAGCCGCTGGACGAATCGCTGCGCAGCCTGGGCCACAGCCTGTCGGCCGCCGAGCTGCGTGTGCTCACCGGCAATCTGCCGCAGGTGGCCCAGGCCCTGCTGGACCTGCACCGCGCCCACCAGCACCTGCTCGAGCGCAACGCCGCGCTGGAAATACAGATCGGCGCCGACCACGCCGCGCTGCCCTCGCTGTCGCCGGGCGAGCAGGTGCGCGACTACTTCAATCGCGCGCACAACTATCTGCCGGAACTGGATGAGCGCGCCGAGGCGCTATATGCCGAACTCGGCCTGACCTCGGACAACCTGCCGCTGCGGCTGCGCCAACGCCTGGCCGACCGCCACGGCCTGCTGGTGCAGGACGCGCCCGATCTGCACAGCGACAAGCGCAGCGTGGATACGCAGGCGCGCGTGCTGTGGCTGCCGGCGCATCTGCGCCCCGGCCAGCAGGCCTTCCAGATGGCCGCGCAACTGGCCTTGCTGGAATGCGCACCGCTGCTGGACGCACGCATCGCCGATGCCGGCTTCGCCGATGCCGAGCGCATTGCACTCTCGCGCATTGGCTTGTCGAACTATTTCGCTGGCGCCCTGGTGATGCCGTACGGCGAATTCCTGCGCAGCGCCCAGCGCTCGCGCTACGACATCGAATGGCTGGCCGACCGCTTCGGCGTCGGCTTCGAGGCGGTCTGCCACCGGCTCAGCACCTTGCAGCGGCGCGGCGCGGCCGGGCTGCCGATCTTCTTCATGCGGGTCGATCGTGCCGGCAATGTGTCCAAGCGCCATTCGGCCACCGACTTCCATTTCTCGCATGTCGGCGGCGCCTGCCCGCTGTGGATCGTCTACGAGGCCTTCAACCAGCCCGACCGCATCCTCACCCAGATCGCGCGCATGCCCGATGGCCGGCGCTATTTCTGGCTGGCGCGCCAGGTCAGCAGCGGCGCGCCGGGCTATGGCCGCCCGCGCAAGACCTTTGCGCTGGCGATGGGGTGCGACCTGCGCCATGCCGATCAGCTGGTGTATGCGCGCGGCTGGGACCTGGATGCGGTGGACGATGCGGTACCGATCGGCCCCGGCTGCCTGACCTGCGAACGCAACGACTGCGTGCAACGCGCATTTCCGGCATTGCCGCGGTTGTCTGCCAGCGCACGCTGACCCGGGACCAGGGTCCGTCGCATCGATCAGGTACGTCATTGCCTGGCGCCTGCAACTCAGGCCGCAACGGTGACGAACCAGACGCTACCGCTGCAGTGCAGCATTCCAACGCGAGATAGCTCACGCAAAATGCTTCATTGGAATGGAATGACTTGCGCTTCTACCCTGAAGCGGACACATGCAGGACAGGGGGACGCCAGGGCGATCGACGATCGTCACAGCGTCACGCAAACGACCAATCGGCTCCACACCGCAGTACCGCAGCAACCGCCATGCCCGCGCCGGACGCACCCGCGCGCAGCCGCGCCAGAGCGCCGCACCAGCGGCCACTATTTCATTCGGTAACTTTGTCCTGGGAGGGATCAAACGATGCCCGTTCACCACACCGGCCACCCGGCCAGCCGGCGCCTGCGCCGCACACCCGTGCGCGACGTCCTCTGCACCACCATCGCCTGCGTGCTGGCCACCGCCTTCAGTGCGCACGCGCAGGACAGCGCGCCTGCCGCAGCGCCGGCCACCGATGCCACCACCGCGGCTGCGCCGCCGGTCACGCTCGACAACGTCACCGTGATTGGCCAGCGCGCCAGCCTGAATCAGGCGGTGCAGGCCAAGCAGATGTCCGATCACGTCATGGAAGTGATCTCCGCAGACAACATGGGGCAGATGCCCAACGTCACCGTGGCCGAAGCGCTGGTGCGCCTGCCCGGCGTCAACGGCACCCGCGACCGCGGCAACGAGAGCCTGGCCACCGTGCGCGGCCTTGGCCCGCGCATGACCATGGGGACCGTCAACGGACGCGAGATCGCCTCCTCCGAGCCCAATCGCGCGGTGCGCTGGGAAGTGTTTCCCACCGAGATCGTCTCCACCGTCAAGGTCTACAAGACCCAGTCGGCGGACCTGGTCGCCGGCGGTCTCGCGGCAACGGTGGACATCTCCACCATCAGCCCGCTGGATTACACCGGCCCGGGCTTTGTCGGCACCGCCGGCCCGGTGTTCTATGACCACGCCAAGGACGTGGATGGCTACACCCCGTGGGGCAGCCGCTTCGGCGCCAGCTGGGTGCACCAGATCAACGACAACCTGGCCGTTGCGCTGGGCGCCACCTACCAGAAGCAGAAGAATTCCAACTCCTCGATCGGCAGCTGGGGCTATACCGATGCCACCACCTCACGCGATGTGGATGGCGACGGGACCGTGGACCCGACTCCGTTCGGCGCGGCCGACCAGCTGAAGCTGACCGACCAGACCCGCACCGGTGCGATGGGCACCGTGCAATGGCGCTCGGGCAACTTCGAATTGAAGTTCGACGGCCTGTACTCGCGTATCGAGATCGACGAAGACCAGTTGCAGAACTGGTTCAACGGCCTGGCCTACAGCACCTTCTCGACCGGCGCCAATCCGTACACCACGCCGGGCTCGTCCTACACCATCGTCGATGGCGATGTGGTGGCCGGCACGCTGGCCAACTCGAACCTGCAGGTCGACCATGTGGTCAGCCACTACAACGAGGTCAAGACGCTCACCGCCGGCGGCCTGAACGCCAAGTGGAGCGGCGATGTGTGGACGCTGGGCAGCGACCTGTCGTTCTCGCAGGCCAAGCGCGACAACACCTGGCAGGCGGTGCGCTTCGGCAGCAACCCGGATACCGTCTCGTTCGATTTCCGCCGCAGCGTCACCCCCACTATCCGCACCAGCTCGGATACGCCCGAATGGGGCATCGCCGGCCAGACCGAGCCGCAGGGGCTGCGCGACAAGATCGCCGCGCTGGCGCTCAACGCCAGCCGCTCGATCGATGCCGCTGCATTCACCTCGCTGGAGTTCGGCGCACGTGCCGCGCGCCGCGAGAAGCAGAACCGCCGCTTCATCAGCAACCAGTCCGGCTATGACCAGCCGATCTCGGCCTATCAGGGCCTGATCTACCCGGTCACCATGCCGGACTTGAACGTGCCCACCCTGACCGGCGGCAACATGGATGCCATCGCCGAGATCGGCTTCGGCGGGTTCGACCCGGCCACGCTCAACGAGCAGTTGCTGGACCACTGGAACGTGAAGGAAGACGTGCGCGAAGCCTTCGCCAAGGCGGTCTTCAGCTCGCAGCTGTTCGGCACCGATGTCACCGGCAATATCGGCGTGCGCCTGGTCAACACCAAGACCACCAGCGATGGCTTCGATTCGGTCGGCACCACCGTGCAGGCAAGCAGCGACCGCAAGGAATACACCGACGTGTTGCCCAGTGCCACCGTCAACTTCCTGATCGACGATCAACGCATCCTGCGCTTTGCGGTGGCCAAGGTCATCGCCCGTCCGCCGCTGGACGAGTTGCGCACCGGCCGGCGCCTGGACGACCCCAACGTCACCATCGGCCAGCTCACCGGCAGCGGCGGCAACCCGCAGCTGGATCCGTTCAAGGCCACCCAGGTCGACCTGTCCTACGAGTGGTACTTCCACAAGGAAGCGCTCGCCGCACTGGCCGTGTACCGCAAGGAAGTGGATTCCAGCATCGGCTACCGTACCGACCGCGAAATCATCAACGGCCTGGACTACCTGGTCAGCGCCCCGTTCAACGGCGGTGGCGGGCATATCAACGGCGTGGAACTCACCTTCCAGACGCCGTTCTACTTCATCCCGCACATGGAGAACTTCGGCGTCTATTCCAACTTCTCGCTGGTCGATTCCAACCTCAAGGAGTTCTCGCCGGAGAACAACCCGCTGCCGCTGAGCGGGCTGGCACGCAAGACCGGCACCTTCGACCTGTGGTACAGCAACGGCAGCTTCGAAGCGCGCGTGGGTTACAAGTACCACAGCCCCTACACCGTGGTGTATGGCTGGAATGCGGCGCGCCTGGCACGGCTGCAGAGCGAAGGCACGGTGGATCTGAGCCTGAACTGGCAGTACAGCAAGCAGCTTGGCTTCCGCTTCCAGGCCGGCAACCTCACCAACGAACCGCTGCGCGCCTATACCGACAACAAGCCCAACCGCCTGGCCAACCAGGACGACGGCGGCTACCAGGTGTTTGGCCGTCGCTACTCGCTGGAAGCGACCTACAAGTTCTAAGCGTCGCTGACTTCCGCTGCACGACTGCTCCACAGCTGCGGGCGGTGCGCAATCGTCTCCGTCAGCAGCGGTGCGATTGCGCACCGACCGCACGACGGCACCGCCGCCTGCGGCAGGCTGTCACCGCTCCGCGCTCTATCTGTCGAGGAATTGCATGCGCTCCACACGTCGCCTCTGGACACCCGCGCTGCTCGCGCTGGCCATATCCACCTTCGCACACGCCGCCCCGGCCCCCGCCACGCTGTATCTGGGCGCAGACCTGTCCTACGTCAACGAGATGGAGGAATGCGGCGTGCAATACCGCGAGAACGGCGTGGTCAAGGACCCATTCGAACTGTTCCATGCGCACGGCGCCAACCTGGTGCGCGTGCGGTTGTGGAACGATGCCCGCTGGACCCGCTACAGCGACCTGTCCGACGTCAAGAAGACCATCGCGCGCGCACGTGCGCAGGGTATGCAGGTGCTGCTGGACCTGCACTATTCCGACGACTGGGCCGATGGCGAAAAACAGCTGATTCCCAAGGCCTGGGCCAGCATCACCGATACCGATGAACTGGCGCGCACGCTGTACGGTTTCACCTATGACACGCTCAGCGCGCTCGACCGTGCTGGCCTGATGCCGGAGCTGGTGCAGGTCGGCAACGAAAGCAATTCCGATCTGATGGACAGCCAGCCATGGGACAAAAAGCGCCCCATCGACTGGCAGCGCAACGCCAAGCTGTTCAACGCCGGCATCAAGGCGGTACGCGACATCGGCGCACGCTCCACGATCAAGCCGCGGGTGATGCTGCATATCGCCCAGCCGGAGAATGTGGAGCCGTGGTTTGCCGCAGCCACCAAGGCCGGCGTCACCGACTACGACCTGATCGGCATCAGCTACTACCGCAAATGGTCGACCCAGTCGATGGCCGAGCTGGGCAAGACCATCAAGCGCCTGCGCGGCCGATACGACACCGATGTGGTGGTGGTGGAAACCGCCTATCCGTGGACGCTGGAGCCCGGCGACACCTCGCACAACCTGCTCGGCGAGGATTCGCTGATTGCCGGCTACCCGGCCACCCCGCAGGGCCAGTTCCGCTACATGGTCGACCTCACCCAACTGGTGATCGACACCGGCGGCGCCGGCGTCGTGTACTGGGAGCCGGCATGGACCAGCAGCAGCTGCAAGACGCGCTGGGGCACCGGCTCGTCGTGGGAAAACGCCAGCTTCTTCGACTTCAAGCACGCCAATGACGTGCTGCCGGCGATCGACTTCATGCGTCACCCGTATACCGGCGTGCCGGCGTCCGGTCAGCCTGCAGCAGCCAAGCCTGCGTCGATCACCCCAGGCAAGCCCACCGACGCCCGCAGGAGGACCCAGCCATGACCGGCATCAATCGCCGCGAACTGCTGCGCGGCATGCTCGCCAGCGGCGTGGGCGCCGCACTTCCGGTCGGTACGGCCGGTGCGTTGCTGCCCGCCATCGCCGCTGCAGCGCCAGCTGCAGCCGACAACGCCACGCCGCTTGCCGCACTCGGCGATGCAGCCCTGGCGCCGCGCGAACGGCTGCTGTTCGACTTCGGTTGGCGCTTCCATCTTGGTCACGCCAGCGACCCGTCGCGCGACTTCGAGTTCGGCACCTTCCAGCGCAGCTTCGCCAAGGCCGGCAAGGACACCGCCACCGCCGCGCAGCTCGCCTTCGACGACAGTGGCTGGGAACTGCTGGATCTGCCGCACGACTGGGCGGTCACCCTGCCCTTCCGGCAGGAACCGATCTCGGCCACCATCACCGAAGAGGACCCGGCCGCTGCGCACGGCTACAAGCCGCTGGGCACCAGCTTTCCGGAAACCAGCGTGGGCTGGTATCGGCGCACGCTGCAGATTCCCGCAAGCGATCTGGGCAAGCGCATCAGCCTGGTGTTCGACGGTGTGTTCCGCGACTGCATCGTGTTCTGCAACGGCCACATCGTCGGGCGCAATGCCAGCGGCTATTGCGGTTTCGAGGTCGATCTCAGCGAAGTGCTCGACTACGGCAAGCCCAACCTCATCGCCGTGCGCGTGGATGCCACGCTGGGCGAAGGCTGGTTCTACGAAGGCGCCGGCATCTACCGCCATCTGTGGCTGCACAAGACCGACCCGCTGCATCTGCCGCAGGACGGCGTGTTCGTGCGCAGCACCGTGCACGGCGACAACGCCACCGCGCAGCTGTCCACCGAAGTGCGCAACGATGGCGGCGGCGCGCGCCAATGCACGGTGCAGGTGCGCGTGACCGCGCCGGATGGCCGCGTCGTTGCACAGGCAGCCAGCGCCACGGTCACCGTTGCACCCGGCCAGGTACAGCGCGTCGAGCAGACCCTGCCGCTTGGCCAGGCTGCGTTGTGGTCGATCGACACCCCGCAGCTCTACCACCTGACCACCAGCGTGCACAGCGATGGCAAGGCGGTCGATGCGGTGGTCACGCCGTTCGGCGTGCGCACGGCTGTCTTCGACGCACAACGCGGCTTCCTGTTGAACGGCGCACCACTCAAGCTGCATGGCACCAACAACCACCAGGATCACGCCGGCGTCGGCACCGCCATCCCGGACAGCCTGCACGAATGGCGCCTGCGCCAGCTCAAGTCGATGGGCTGCAACGCCTACCGCAGCTCGCACAATCCGGCCACGCCCGAACTGCTCGCACTCTGCGATCGGCTCGGCATGTTGGTGATCGAAGAGACCCGCCGCATGTCCACCGACCCCGAAGCGATGGGCGAGTTGGAGACGATGGTGCGGCGCGGGCGCAATCATCCCAGCGTGATCCTGTGGTCGCTCGGCAACGAAGAGCCGCAGCAGGTCACCGAGCGTGGCGCGCGCATCGTCAGCCGCATGCAGCAACGCGTGCGTCAGCTCGATCCCACCCGCCCCACCACCTTCGCCATGGACAAGGGCTTTGGCGATGGCGTCGGCCAGGTCGTGGATGTGGTCGGCTTCAACTACCGCACCAGCCAGATGGACGGCTTCCATGCGCAGTACCCCCACATTCCAATCTATGGCAGCGAAACCGGAAGCACCGTGTCGGTGCGCGGCAACTACCAGCGCGACGACACGCGCGGCTACACCCGCGCCTACGACACCGACCACCCCTGGTGGGCCAGTACCGCCGAAGCCTGGTGGAGCTATGTCGCCCAGCGCCCGTTTATCGCAGGTGGCTTCATCTGGACCGGCTTCGATTACCGCGGCGAACCCACGCCCTACAACCGCTGGCCGAATGTCGCCTCGCAGTTCGGCGTGCTCGACAGCTGCGGCTTCCCCAAGGACAACTACTGGTACTACCGCGCGCAATGGACCGGCGAACCGGTGCTGCATCTGTTCCCGCACTGGAACTGGGACGGCCTGCTGCAGCCCGACGACAAGGGCCGCGTCGCGGTCTGGTGCCACAGCAATCTCGAAGCGGTGGAACTGCTGGTCAACGGCGTCAGCCAGGGCCTGCAGCAGGTCCCTGCGTACGGCCATGTCGAATGGCGCGTGGTCTACGCACCCGGCGTGATCGAGGCCCGGGGCTATCGCGGCGGCAAACTGGTGCGCAGCGAACGCCGCGAGACGGCCGGCACGCCGGCAGCGATCCGCCTGAGCTGCGACCGCAATGCAGTGCGCGCCGATGCCGAAGACGTGGCGGTGGTCAAGGTGGAAATCGTCGATGCACAGGGCCGCGTCGTTCCCACCGCCGATACCCTGGTGCAGTTCGCATTGCGCGGCCCGGCGCGGTTGATCGGCGTGGGCAACGGCGATCCTGCCAGCCACGAGGACGACAAGGCGCCGCAACGCAAGGCCTTCAATGGACTCTGTGCGGCCCTGCTGCAGAGCACGCGCAGCGCCGGCAGCATCGTGCTGCAGGCCACCGCGCCCGGCCTCGCCGCTGCCACCCTGCGCCTGGATGCCGACAAGGCCAGGCTGCGCGCATCGGTGGCCTGACGCTAGCCGGAGCAGCGGCTGCGTTGATCACCAAAAATCACGTCAGCACCAACTGACCGCAGGCCCGGGAGCCATGACCGGCTCCCGGCACTGGCGCCCGCCTGCACAAGCGTCGTGCAGAGTGGCCACACCCGCCCGGCCCATCGCCGCTACGTCACGCGAGTGAGCCATTGACCGGCCAGTTCATGCATCCGGGCGCTGCGCATCCGGCGCACGCGGAAAGTAGCGGCTGAGTTTTTCTTCCCAAGCCTGGAACTGCTCGAGCGTGTAGGCATCCATCGGCCGTGGATCGGCGGCCACCGCTTTTTTCTGCGCGACATATGCGATGCGCTGGGACGCCAACTCGTCCCATGCCTTGCGCAGCATCACCGGGTCGGGATGCGAGACCATCATCGCTTCCAGCAGCGTGGCCTGGGCCACGCGTGCGGCCAGCAGGTCGCTGAGCGCCTCGGTCACGGCCTGCATCCACTCATGTTGTTTCTGTTCCATACCCGACCGGACCGCCTGCGTGATGTGCCCCACACGGTAGCGCCTCCGCTGGCACGGCCATGTGCAGCCATCATCGGCCCGGTGCCGGCGAACACGCCTCCCCGGTGTCGCGGCGCGCGCGGGCCCGCCTCACGCAGGTCTTGCATATCGCGACGAACGCGCAAGCAGGACCCAACGCGACAACGTCACGCTCACTTCCGCCAGCAGCGACGATAAACGCAATCCCTCGGTCTCCAGGCAGCGCCCGACGTCCGCATCACAGGCGCGGCCATTGTCGGAGGCGATGCCGCTCGACATCCCGCGCTCATTGCCCGGACCATGGGGGGCGCTGCGCGCACGCCGTCATTGCCGACCATGATCGAAGATCCGGCGGATAACGGCCTCGGCCATGACATGCAGCAGCGCACCGGTGATGCCCCCGAGAAGAACCTCGGTGCCGCGATAGACACCGACCAGAAGATAGGAGCGTTCCGGGTCTCCAGTCAGAAACACGATGGGGCACGTCCACATGCACACCCGCAGAGGCGGATAAAGACGCGCGACCGCTGCCGCAAGCCCGACGGACATGGCGACTTTGGCGGCGATGTCGATCTCCAATGATGTGGTCAACGTCCCGACCGTCACCGCGATGGCCACGCCAACCAGCGTGCCGAGCAGACGGCTCACTGTTGCGTCGCGTGTTTCACCCAGCCTCTCCTGGGAGACGATGATGCCGGACATTGCCGCCCAAACCGGATGGGGGAGCCCGACAGCCTGCCCGAGCATGAAGGACACGGTCGCCGCCCCCGAGCAGCGCAGCACGAACGCGACATCGCGGGCGTGCTTCTCGGCCCGCGACTGGACGATTTCGGCTCGGTCGTCTGGATCTGCCAGGCCCATCATCCGATCAGAACCTCAGGTTGGTGCGGGCAAGATCGACCACCTCGTCACCACGTCCGTTGATGAGCGCTTTCAGCATGAAGAGGCTGAAGCCTTTGGCCTGCTCGAGCTGGATCTTTGGCGGCATCACGAGTTCCTGCTTGGCAGTCACCACGTCCACCAGCACCGGCCCGGGGTGGGCAAAGGCCGTGCGCAGCGCATCGTCGACATCGTCCGATTGCTCCACCCGTATGCCCTTGACACCCATCGCCGTCGCCATGGCGGCGAAATCGGGATTCTTCAGGTCTGTGCCCGTGTCCAGATACCCGCCGGCCTTCATTTCCATTGCCACAAAGCCCAGCGAGCCGTTATTGATGACGATCACTTTCACCGGCAGCCCGAGCTGAGACAGGGAAATGAAGTCGCCCATCATCATGGAAAATCCGCCGTCGCCTGAGAGCGACACCACCTGCCGCTCCGGCGCGGCCGCCTGTGCTCCGATGGCCTGGAGCAACGCATTGGCCATTGATCCATGGTTGAATGAACCGAGCAGGCGGCGCTTGCCGTTCATGGCCAGATAGCGTGCCGCCCAAACCGTCGGCGTGCCGACGTCCGCGGTGAAGATGGCATCTTGCGCTGCGAGCTCGCTGATACGGCGAACAAGATACTGGGGATGGATCGGCCTTCCTGGCGGCGATGCAACGGCAAGATCGTCCAGTCCCTTGCGCGCCTGCGCGTAGTGCTGGCGCGCCGACTCCAGGAAGGCACGATCCGTGCGCTGGTTCAACAGCGGCAGGAGGGCTGCGAGCGTCTCCCCCACATCGCCGACCAGCCCTTGCGTCAGCGCAACGCGCTTACCGAGGGCGCCGGGGTCACGATCGATCTGAAGCACCTGCGTGCCGTTGGGATAAAAGGCGCGATAGGGAAAGTCCGTGCCCAGCATCAACAGCGTGTCGCTCGACAGCATCGCGTGATAGCCGGAGGAGAAGCCGATCAGCCCCGTCATGCCGACATCGTAGGGATTGTCCCACTCGACATGTTCCTTGCCGCGGAGCGCATGCACGATTGGCGCGTTCAGCTTGGCCGCCAGCGCAACCAGGGCATCGTGACTGCCTGCGCATCCGCTGCCGGCGAGGATGGTGATGGTCCTGGCGGCATTCAATCGCTCCGCCAGCGTCTCGATTTCGCTGACGGCGGGAAGTGTGCGCGCGGGTTTGGGCAGTGCGGCATTCCAGGGGGCGATCGCCGGGGCGGGCAGCAGCGCCACATCGCCGGGGATGACGAGCACGGAGACACCGTGACGGCCGATGGCGGTGTTTAGCGCCCGATGCAGCAGTCCGGGCATCTGCGCGGGGTTGGAGACCAGCTCGATGAAGTCGGCACACTCGCGAAACAGTTCCTGCGGATGGGTTTCCTGGAAATAGCCCGATCCGACCTCCGACGATGGGATGTGCGCGGCGATCGCCAGCACGGGAACATGATTGCGCTTGCAGTCAAACAGGCCGTTGATCAGATGCAGGTTGCCCGGCCCGCAACTGCCGGCACAGACCGCGAGTTGTCCGGTGATCGCCGCTTCCGCGCCAGCGGCAAATGCAGCGGTTTCCTCATGGCGCACATGCATCCAGTCGATCTTGCCGAGCCGGCGCAGGCTGTCATTGAGGCCGTTGAGGCTGTCACCTGTGACGCCCCAGATCCGTCTCACGCCCGCGTCCGCGAGGGTATTGGCGATCAGGTCGGCGATTGTGAGGGACATGGCGGCGTGGTTCCTTGCGTTTCGAAGTGCACGCATCGTAGCTAAGCTTTCAATATATTAAAATCGCGTTTTTGATATCCAAATATGAATAACATCGACCTCCGGCATCTGCGCTACTTCCTCGTTCTCGCGCACGAACTCCACTTCACGCGTGCGGCCCAGAAGATTGGAATCCGGCAACCGCCGCTGAGCATGCAGATCCAACAGCTGGAAGACATCGTCGGTGCGCGGCTTTTTCGTCGCCGGTCACGCGGCGTGGAGCTCACGGCTGCGGGGCGAAGTCTGCAACTGTCGGCAACCGAAATCTTTGCGCGGCTGGACGCTGCCCTGGCCGACGCGCGGCGTCATGGCGAAGGGCAAGCCGGGCAGTTGCGTGTCGGCTTTGCTGGCGCAACCTATTTCAACCCCGCCATTCCTGCAGCGATCCAGGCCTTTCGCACCCGGCATCCCGATGTCGTGCTGTCGCCCGAACAGAGCAATACGCCCGCGCTGCTGGCGGGCTTGCGTGACAACAGACTGGATGTGGCATTCATCCGCCCGCCGGTTGACCAGGATGATCGCGTGACGGTGCGCCCCTTCGTAGACGAGGAGATGGTCATCGCCGTTCCAAGCGGCCATCCGCTCGACGGTGAAACGCCGCTCCCCCTGTCTGCCACAGCGGGCGAAACCTTGATCCTGTTTCCTCGCACCATCGGCACGGGGCTTTACGACACCGTGATGTCCGCCTGCCGCGATGCGGGGTTCACCCCTCGCCTGGGACAGGCGGCGTCCCAGATCGCGTCCATCATTCCCATGGTGGCGGCGGGGTTCGGCGTGTCGGTCATTCCGCAATCGGTCAGCCGCATTCAAAACGAAGGCGTCACCTACCGAAGGATCGCTGGCCAGACGCTACACGCGCCTATCGCACTGGCCACCCGTGCAGACGACCTTTCTCCGCTGGTGTCCGGTTTCGTGGCCGCAGTGCAATTGATCCAGCAGGCCGGAAGCCGGACGACAGCGTGAGGCCAGCCTGGACGCTGCGCTGGTTTGTCAGATCGCATGGCCTGATTTGCGATTGCATCGCACACGTGTGCCCATCACTCATCGCTGCAGGGCAGCGCGTAGGAAACGAATGACAGCCGCGCCGCTTTCCCGGTCGGCTCTTGCATACCCCTGAGGGCTGCCTCCGACCTGAAGATGAGGACCCAACTCATGCCGGTAGGTTGTTGGCTGCCACAGCGGCGAGATCAGATGCCCCGCATCGCTGAAATAGAGGATCTGGTCGGGCTGCTTGCGCGCGTGCTGGGCCAGGTAACGCTTTGCCACCGCCGCCATCTGGCCGGAAAGACCCAGTTGGTCGTCCCCTGCCGCGACAAGCATCAGCGGGCCGTTGATCTTTTCAAGGGGCAACATTGCGGCCTTCAATGCCGCCTGGGCCTGCAAATCCGTGTCGTCCAGCCAGGAGGCGCCCGCACGGTAGGGCAGGAATGGCAGGTCCTTCCCTGCAAGGGTCAAGCCGGGCTTGTCGACGGCACGGAAGTCAGCCGGCTCGACGTCTCGCTGGATGCCCCGAAAGGGCGCCGGGCTTCCCACCAGCGAAACCACGGCGTGGAGTCGCTGATCATGCGATGCCGCCGCCATCGCAATAGTGCCGCCCCATGAGCCGCCCAGCACTCCAATCCCGGATGGGTCGACGTAGCGTTGCTTCTGTAGCCAATCCACGGCCACCGAGACAGGATCGATCGGCACCCGCACGAGATCCTTGGGCAATCCAGGCAAGCGATAGTAGCCGACGGACATCGCCACAAACCCATGCGATGCCAGCCAGGCGGCATACATGTCTGCACTGTCGATACCCCCCTCGGAACCACCCAGGGTAATGACGGCGGGATGGCGGCGTCCGTCCACCAACGCACTTCTGGGCGCGTAAACGTGGGCAACAAGTCCGGGGGAATGCACCGCGAATGCCGAGACGCCTTCACCATCGATCCATCGTCGCATCTCGACGGTATCAACTACCCGCCCGGCCAGCACCATCTCCACCGTGAACTGAGCCGGTGCAAACCTGAGATCCGCGTCCCTCCTCCTGATGGGAAAGGGCGAAGGCCTGGCGGGCCCCTCCGGCCGCATCGACCAAAACAATCCCGCCTCATCGACTCCGACGTAGGTTCCCGCTTCCGACGCCGTGCTCGATGGATCCACCCTGCCGTCCAGATCCGCACGGTACAGCGCGCTCGAGCGCCAGAGGTTGCCCTTGGCATCCCTCATGGAGAGCCTGAGTTCCACAAGCTCGGTGGGCTGCATGCCTGAGACGTGCACACCCAGGGGCGCATCTGCGCCGCTGTCCAATGACCAGACGCGAAGATCTGCCGCAGAGGCGGTGTTGCAGCCCAGCAATGCAACAAGGACGATGGCGAGTCGGTGCATAACGGAAAAATCGGGAAAGGACACCGGGACGATGCACCCCCCGCACTCGGCTTTGGCTGCGTGTGGCGCGACTCGTGCGTCCGACGACCTCAGTCGTGCAACAGCGGCTGAGACAAGGTGGGCAGGCGCGCCTGGAGTTGTCCTCGAAACTGTCGGCTCACCCGCAGCGTTGCGCCGCCTAGAAGCTCCAGTTGAGCATCCTGGTTCCGCGCCGGACGGAGCGCCACGACACGCGTCACATTCACCAGGGACGATCGATGGATACGGACAAATCCATGTGGCTCAAGGCAATCGGCCAGGTTTGCCAGGCTATCGCGGCGCAGATACGTGTCCTTTCCGGCGTGGATACAGACGTAATGGCCCGCCACCTCGACATAGTCAATCTGCGCCGGTGCCAGGTAGACGGTGCGATCCCCCACGTCAACGGCCAGGCGGGCCGTCTGCGCACCCTTGCCGTCGATGCGCTGCCGCACGCGGCGTATCGCAAGCTGCAGGCGTTTGGGATCCACCGGCTTGAGAAGGTAATCCAGTGCCCCGGCGTCGAACGCGCGCACCGCGTGCACGCTGTAGGCGGTGACGAAGACGACATGTGGCACGAGCGTTTCCAGGTGACGCACAAGGTCCAGGCCACTGCCATCGGGCAGACCGATGTCCAGCAGGACCAGGTCGACATCTCCAAGCCTGGCCCGCGCAAGCGCGGCTTCGAGGGTGGCCGCTTCACCGACCACGAGGACATCGGGCTCGGACGCAAGAAAACGCACAAGCCGGTCGCGCGCAAGCGCCACGTCATCGACGACCAGGGTACGAATCACGCTGCCTCCGTCCCCACCGGGAAACGGAGCGTTGCGACAAAGCAGGTCGCCTGCCGCTCCGTGGACAACGATGCCGCTGCGCCATGGGTGAGAGCCAATCGCCTCCTCAGGTGATCCAACCCTATGCCCAGCCCCCCGGGCTGATCGCCACCGATCGGGTTCACCACAGTGATCATGAGCTCGGCGTTTTCGACAATGGCCTTCACTTCGATACGAACAAAGCCACCCACCCGTGCTCCATGCTGGATGGCGTTTTCGAGCAACGGCTGCAATGCCATCGAGGACACCGGGGCATTCCATGCCCGCGGCTCTACATCGATATTGAACGTGATGTCACCAGACAGCACCTGGTGCAACTCGATGAACTCCGCGCTTGCGCCTATCTCTTCCCTTAGCGATACCACGGGCGCGCTTTCCAGCATCGCGCGAAGAAGGTTCGCTACATGGCCAAGCGCAAGGTCCGCCCGAGCAGCGTCACGATAGCCAAGCTCTCCGATCGCATTGAGCGCATTGAAGATGAAGTGCTGATGCAACCTGGACCGCAGCGCCTGTTCGTTCACTCGGGCCAGCAGCAGCTCTCGCTCACTTCTCAAGACCAGGTGGCCCCAGAGCTGCCCTGCCCCCATGACGACCAAATAAAGGGGAATAGCGAACAGGGTCGTCGCGGTGAGGGCGCCCTGGCCGCCTTGGAGATCACGCCACCCCATGCCCTCGAACCCTGCCAGGTGCAAGAGACCATGGCCAAGCACCCAGCCCAGCACCGTCAACACCGGTATGGCCACCAGGCCGGTCAAGGCGATCAATGCCAGATGACGCGTGCTTCGCCCTGTTCCAATGATCCATCGTCTGGACAGCCAGAGAAGCGTCGGCGTGAGCGCTGCCCAAGGCACGTAGCTTCCCACCAGAAACAGGAAGGCACCGAGCAGGCCCAGAGCACCGCGCGGCTTGTCGGCCAGCGATGTCAGGGCCACCGCGGGAGCGTAGGCCAGCGCGAGCACGAGCCATGGCACGGCGATGCCCGCCCAGTGGGGGCCTACCGGAACCAATGGACGCTTGGCAATCGAAGAAGTGTGTGTCCGCATGGACGGTCATGCTCGGGACGGCGCAGATTACCCCACATCACCGATATCCACGACATGGCGCACCTGGCGCCTTCGCCTGCCCGGCGCCTCTACCGTCGGCGTCGATGTTCCCTGCCACGCCTCGCTTGCGCCCTTACGGCAGCGGCCTGGCTCGCCCGCTCGCCTCCGCAGTTCACCATCTCGTGGGGGACAGCGGTCCAGCCGAGTGTCGACTAAGGCCGACCTACGCCTGCCCGGTGGCGGCCTTCCGCCGTTCAGAAAATGGCGCGAGGTCTCGCTATAGGTAGATCCTTTACTGCCGATATCAGATGCATCCCAAACGCTGCCGCTCCATGTCGACCGAACTCAGAACCCAAGTCCCCTTCTCCGGCATGGCAGACACCGCGAGCGAGCTGCTTGAGCGGCTTGCCGAGCTGACGCCGCTGAAAACCTGGGTGCTTGCCGAGGTCAAAAACGATCATTGGATCATCCGTGGCTGCACCGACGCCTCCTTCGGGTTGAAGGTCGACCAGTCCTTGAGCTGGCCCGAGTCGGTGTGCCGCAGCATGATCGTCATGGGCGGCCCCCAGTTCGCCCCAGACCTGCAGAAAGTCGAACACCTGGCCCAATCCGCCGTGGCGACACGGCTGGGTATCGCAAGCTACCTGGGCGTGCCGATTCGAATCCCTGGCAAGGTCGAGGGGATGCTCTGCGGGCTGGACAACCGGGTCGTTGACGACAAACTCGAGCACCTCCTGCCGCTGGTTGAAACCTTTGGACGGGTCCTGGCCGGATCGTGGGCCCAGCACCTGGCCGAGGTGCAACGGCTGCCGGCTGATCCGCAGGTCATGGAAAATGCACAAGCGGTGGCCGGCCTCCACGATCTCGGGACGTTCCGTGATGTCCTGCAGGCAGCGGCGGATCATCGCCATCGCAACGAGCAAGGCGGCGTATTGCGCTTTGACGTGGACGCCAACAGCTCGGCCGACGGCGTCGGGCCAGAGCAGAACGTAGCGAAGGCCATTGCCCTGCTGAAGCAGGCCACCCGTCCCCAGGACAGCCTGGCGCAGCTGGCGCGCGGAGAGTTCGCCCTGTTCCTGCCTGGCAGCAGCGAAGCCGGGTTGGTGTCGGTCGCCCGGCGTATCCAGTCGTCCTTGAACGCAGAGGGGCTCAGCGCGCGATGGGGAGCCAGCTGGTTCAAGGAAATGCAGCAGCTCGACAATATCGATCAGCTCATCAAGGTGGGTCCCCTGCCAAGCGCAAATCCGGCCGAAGGCAATGCGCATCCGATCCCGTCGGCCGCCCGGTAGGACCGGGCCAAGCCTTACAGGCCGCGGGCACGGAGCGTTGGCAGCGGCACCGCCATTGGCGGGTCAGGAAAATACTTACAGTCACGTTCGTCTATTGCCGATAGTGGATTGCGCTGTTTTCTTCAATGATGGCGTGTCACCCGGCGAGCATCGACAGCCAATCGTCTGACACTGATGTTGGACGAAGGTAGGTGCCTGCCCATCAAGGAGGATTGCTATTGGGCGTCACCGCAATTCGGCACGTGGGCGATTATCTGCTCACTGCCCACAGCGTTCCGTGCGATGGAAAGTTCCTGCCGGAGCTTCTGATTTCCAGGCCCGGCGGCATCACCTTGCATCGCTGCCAACCTGGAAGCATCACCTTTGCCGATCAACGCGCCGCGTATGACTACGCCAAACGCTGGATGGCGACGTGCCAGGTGTCGAGCACGGGCTCGGTCAGCGCAGCCTAGCAACGGGCAGGCCTGCGACTGCGTCCTCGCCTGCGGGACGCAGCGCTCGATGCGATCGTTCCATGCCGCCAACTGTTCGAGCGTGTAAACCTCGACCGGCTTCGCCGCTGCCGACAAGGCTTTGCGTTGCGCAACCGTCGCCATCAGGGATGACGACAGGCGGTCCCGGCAGCCGGTCAGCGATGCGGGGTCCGGATGCGAGGCGCGCCCCGCCTCAAGCACCGCGCCTTGAGCCACTCTTGCCGCCTGCAGGTCACTCAGTGCATCCGCCACTGCTGCCATCCATTGCGCGTTCACTGCTCCATCTCTTCCCCAGTGCCTAGTCGGAAGTGGATAGCCCTGCCATCGGTGTTATCGCGCATCAGCCATCGACAACCGCCGAACCCTCAACTGCATTGCCTTCCCACGTGCGCAACCGCTCCGCCTGACATGCGTCAGGCGTACCCCGACAGCGCGGACGTTTTCTGAAGGGTTAGATTATCGTTTAGTGACAGATATTCCAGTTTTTGAGGAGAGCGCCGTTATTGGGAAACCGATGCCAGGCTCGCTAACCGCGTGAGCATCGATGCCTCTACTGATCTCTTCTGGGACGTCCATGATCGCTTTTCTCCAACGCTTCAACGTCGGCCACCGCCTGGCCGTTGCATTTGGAATCTTGATTCTCCTCTCAGGCCTGCTCGTGGCCACCGGCCTGGGCACCATGGCGAACGCGCGAGCGCAGCTGGACTTCATCGTCCTCGACCGCACCGCCAAGATCCAGGTCGGCAACGGCATGCTGGATGCCAACTCCTCGCTGCTGATCGCATTGGGCACGTATGCCATGGCGACAAGCGAAGAGCTCAACACCGAAGCACTCACCACGATCAACGCGCAGCGCCAGCGCTACCAGGAGCTGCGCACCAAGCTGGACGCGCTGTCCAGCTCGGAGGAAGGGCGGAAGATTCGTGCCGAGATGGACGAGCGTCGGGCGACCTCCGTGAAGTTCAACGACGAAGTCATCGCACTGGCAGCCAGGAACGAGAACGCGCAGGCCCAGGACATCCTCAGCGAGCAAGGGCGGCCCGCCACCCTCGCCTGGCAGGACAAGATCCGCGAACTGGTCACCCGCCAGGAAGGACAGAGCAGGCAGGCCTACGCAGAAGCAGTCAAGTCGATGGACCGGGGCAAGCTCCTGCTCATCCTTGGCGGTGCCGCGGTCGTGCTGGTCAGCAGCCTGCTGGCGTGGCTCATCACCCGAAGCCTGACCCAGCCGCTGGCACGCGCCACGAAAGCGGCTGAAGCCATTGCCAATGGTCAGCTCGGCAACGACGTGCACACGCAGGCCAAGGACGAAACCGGCCGGCTGTTACGCGCCATGCAAGGCATGCAAACGCAGCTCCAGGCCCTGTTGACCGCGCAGGGCGACATGGCAAAGCGCCACGATGAAGGCCAGACCAGCTTTCGCATGGATGCCCAGGCCTTCCCGGGTGACTACGGCCGCATGGCCGAGGACACCAATGCCCTGGTGGCTTCGCACCTGGCCGTGCAGTCGAACCTCGCACGGATCATGGGGCGTTACGCCATCGGCGACCTGAGCGAGAGCATGGAGCGCTTGCCCGGTGAGAAAGCCGTGCTGACGCAGACCATGGACGAGGTCAAGGCGAACCTGTCTGCCATGAATATCGAGATCAAGCAGATGGCGCAGTCCGCGGCCAACGGTGACTTCACCGCGCGCGGCGATGCCGATCGCTTCCAATATGATTTCCGCGTCATGGTGGAGAGCTTGAACCTGCTCATGGCCACCGCGGACGGCAACCTGCAATCGCTGTCGTCGCTGCTGCAATCCATCGCTGCAGGCGACCTCACCGCGCGCATGACGGGCGAGTTCAAGGGGGTCTTCGCGCAGATGCGCGACGACGCCAACGCCACCGCCGCGCAGCTTGCAGAGATCGTCGGGCGCATCCAGCAATCGGCGGTGTCGATCAACTCGGCGGCCAGCGAGATTGCCGCCGGCAACCAGGACCTGTCGCAGCGCACCGAACAACAGGCCGCCAACCTGGAGGAGACGGCTGCCTCCATGGAAGAGCTGACCTCCACCGTTCGCCAGAATGCGGAGCACGCACGCCAGGCCAATCAGTTGGCCATCGGTGCCGCAGGCGTCGCCTCCCAGGGCGGGGAAATCGTCAGCAAGGTGGTGGGGACCATGGCCGGCATCGAGGCCTCGTCCAAGAAAATTGCCGACATCATCTCCGTGATTGACGGCATCTCGTTCCAGACCAATATCCTGGCCTTGAATGCCGCCGTGGAAGCGGCGCGGGCTGGTGAGCAAGGCCGTGGGTTTGCGGTGGTCGCATCGGAAGTGCGGACGCTGGCACAGCGTTCCACCGCTGCGGCCAAGGAAATCAAGACCCTGATCGACGACTCTGTCGAGCGCGTCACCGAAGGCTCCACGCTGGTGCATACGGCGGGCACCACGATGGCCGAGATCGTCTCCAGCGTGCAGCGCGTCACCGACATCATGGGTGAAATCTCTGCGGCCTCGCAGGAACAGTCGGCCGGCATCGAGCAGGTCAACATCACGGTAACGCAGATGGATGAAACCACGCAGCAGAACGCGGCCCTGGTGGAGGAAGCCACTGCCGCTGCACGCTCCATGGAAGAACAGGCCGTCCAGCTCACCGAGGCCGTTGCGGTGTTCAAGATTGACACCACCGCGATGTCGCCAATTGTTCAAACCGCTGCACTCGTCTCCAGCAGGAAGCCGGCGGGACCCAGGTCGCTGCCTTCGGTTGCACGTGCGAAGGCGAACATCATTGCCCCGCAACAGGCTGTTTCCTCGACAGCTGTCGCCACGGATTGGCAGGAATTCTAGCCACCGTCTCAGGAGGCCCGGCACTGCCGGGCCTCTGCCGCCCAGAAACATGCTCCTTTGCGATTCCTTTTTTCCACCGAAAATGCAGCGCAAGCGTTCCCGGCACCAGCCTTCAATGATGGATGTCTTGCGCCGAATCGCGCATCCGCATCATCCGGCCTTATCGAGTTTCCGGCGCGCTTGCGGGCAAAAAGCATCCCGTTGACTCCATTGGTTAATAGCGTTCGCCGATCGCAGGCAGGCCAGGGTTGATTCCGGTCATGGCGACAGAGATGTCCCACAGCCGCCTGGCGAGCGCCGGGTCTTCAGCTTGCGGGGCGCGTCTGGCCTCTCCGGCCACACCCCTGATCCCGCAGAAGCCGGTGGGGCCGTAATAGCCGCCGGGCTTCACGGGCCCGGTCGCTGCCAGCAGGGCCGGCCACGCGCCCTTCGCAGCACTGTTGAGCAGCAGGCCGACAAGTGGGCCCATCACCTGGATGGGGCCCATGTGCCGTCCCAGGCTGGTGCTGGCCACGCCGGGGTGGGCACCGACAGCCACGATGGGCGACCGGGTCGCGCGTAGGCGCCGGTCCAGTTCGAAAAAGAACAACGCATTCGCCAGTTTGCTCGCTCCATAGCGATCGCCCTTGGAGTAGCTCCGCTCGGCGTTGAGATCATCCCAATCGAGGGTTGCCTTCAAATGCGCGATGCTGGACGTGACCACGACGCGCGAGCCGGGTGTCTCGGCCAGCTTGGGCAGCAGCAATGAGGTCAGCGCAAACACCCCGAGATGGTTGACGCCGAACTGCGATTCGAAGCCCTGCTTGGTGCGCATCAGCGGCGGATTCATGATGCCGGCGTTGTTGATGAGCACATTGATGCGTGGCTCCTTCAAAACATGTGCGGCGGCTGCACGGACGCTATCGAGATCGCCCAGATCCAATGGCAACCATGCAAGATCGGCACCGGGTGTCAGCCGCTTGATGCGCGCAATCGCCGCATCGGCCCTGCCCTGCTCGCGGCAGCCCAGCAACACCCGCGCGCCCCGCGCGGCGAGCACCCGGGAGATCTCAAAGCCCACGCCTGCGTTGGCGCCGGTGACGATGAAGCATTTTCCCGCCTGGTTCGGCACATCTGTTTCGGTAAAGCCGCTTTGATCAAGCAACATGGGTCGCTCCTATTTGAGTGAGTGCTTACGCATTTAAATGGCAAAAAATTAGGCGGCAGACCCCTTCCAGAAAAGGTCGAATCCGGCCCGTTGAATCGCCTCGCGCTCGGCGGGGTTTGCCACGATGGCGTTCATGGTGATGTCGGCAAGCTCGAACAACACAGTGTCGATGTAGAACGTGAGCCTGTCAGGCGCCGAATGCTCCGCAAGACACCGCTCCACGAGTGAGCGCGCGTCGAGAAAAATCGAGTGGCAGCGCAGGCGGCTCTCGGTCGTTACACGGTCCGAGACCTTCAACTGCCGTAAGGCGTTACGTGCCGCCGCATGCTTCAGCCCCCAATCGATCAGCCGACTCCACACCACGAAAAGCCGGTCGTGGGCGGATGCGTCCGCCGGGTACGGCCCCGCCATCGATTCGGCAAGTTCGCCTTCCAATGCCAGGAACAGCGCATTGAGAAGGTCATCCTTCGTGGGAAAGTAGGTAAACAGGGTTCCTTCGGACACACCTGCGGCCTTGGCAATCTTCGAGGTGGGCGCCCCAACGCCCAACTGCGCGATGAGCGCACATGCGGCTTGAAGAAGCGCATCGCGCTTTTCTTCGCTCAGGGGACGCGCCATGATCTGCCACCGTTTAATGAGTGATCACTCAATCATCTTAAACGGAAGCATTTTTGTCAAGGCTTAGCTCGACGGTGCTGTTCAAGATCATGTCTGCGCTCACCGACGTGATGCGCGTCGTACAAAACTCAGGAGGTTCTTTCGCCGCCGTGATCCAGAGGCGATACGTCATTCTCCGCATGCACCTGATCCTCGGACACCCCATCGCTGATGGGATCCCATGTCGGCAGATAGGCGGTTCTCCCCGGTGCTTCTCAACACCGCCAACTCATCCCTGGCGACGGCACAGGCGCTCCTCCAGGCCGCTGTCAGTAACGTTACCCGGCGCGAAGCGACGCGCGCCCTGCGGGCCACGCCGGACCACTTCACAGGCCGTGGTCCGCTTTCCTGCATAGAACCCGAATCCAGTCAGCGCCCACTGGAACCGATGGGCGGCCCCTCTCGATCGACAGCTCAAGGATTTGTCGATGGCTGAGCTTAAACTTGAGCCCATGCCGACTTGAGGCGGCCCCTGGTTCCGTCGCAACATCTGCGCCACTCCAAGGCCTCGTCCGTTTCGTCGCATATCGATCCGATCTCGTTTGGAGGGTCGCCGCAACGGCGCCGCGACAAAACTCACCGTCACTCGCCGCTACCGACCCTGATTGACCGCCACATCCCGGAAGAACATTTCTTGCAAAGCACTGACACAAAAGAAAAAACCAAGAACACCGGCGGGGCTGCAGAGCACACCCCGCTCATGAAATCTTGGCGTGTGGTGATCGTATAGCTCAAAAGCCTTGTGCAGCAAGCGTATTGAGGAAGCGGACAGGGAGTGTCTAGCCCGTCGCAACAATTTCGCAACATTCTTAGTCTGCTGCACTGGTAGCCGAGTTGCTCGGAGGAGCTCGACCATCACTGAACAGTGGTATCCCTGCCTCTGGCCCTTGGCAGCCGCGTTGCTGGCTTCGATCAATCGACATGCAGCGCACGCAATCAGAGACCGTGTATCTCAACCTATGAGAAAACCTTCGGCGACATTTTGGAGACGTCCCCTCCCACTTGAGTCGAGAAAATGGCCGAGCATCTTTTTGCCCCCATCCCCAGCACGGCCGAACTGCTGACGAAGATCAAAAGACCCCGAGAGGAGCGCTCGACCGCCGCGAAAGTTGAGCGGTGGTGCTTTTACGCGGCTTTGGTCATTGCGGTTCTTATGGCAGCAGCAGCTGGACTCGGAGTGACCGGGATACTGACTGCCGACACGACCAGAGCTGTCTTGATGATCCTGATGATCGTCCTCGCTGCAGATTTCTTGATTTGGTGTGTTACGCAAATTGTGGACATGGTTCTCACGCTTAAAGCCGGGTATCTCGGCGCTGCCACACGGGTAGATGAAGACATCATGCTTGAGCAAAAGATCATCGCCAGCCTGACACGCTGCGAACCGATCCGCCTACGAGAGCATGGCAAGCAACTGGATCTGAAAGCCAAGCTCCTGACCAGAAGATCGCAGATGGGAACAGTGCTATCAGCGGTTGGCGTAGTTGCAATCAATCTCAAGGAGGCTGGTGAAAAAGCCTCCATCTGGGGAAAACTCCAAGATGTCCCACCCTTCGTCTTTGCGGGCAGCTTGGGCGTTCTTATCGGAGCTGCCGCCATCATCATGCTCGCTGGCCAGCTGGAGCGACTATCGGGCTTGCTTATGCTCGCCGCCGACCGGATCGAATCGGACAAGAAACAGGTTGACCGGGCAGCGCCCGGAGACTCCTGTCGCTCCTGAATCACGTAACCAAGCGATTGCCTAATACGTGACGATGGAAGGCTAATACCTCCTATGAAATTACGGCGCAGCCAGCCATCAAATTTGTGAAGTGCCGCGTCAAGCGAGCTCTTGCGTGAAAAGAGCTAACTGATTTTATGGGTGCTTACCCAACACAGGAGCACCCATGCACCACCAAACGCAGATTCAGATCGCCAGTCGCTTGCTCGGCCACCTCCTTCAGCAGCGCACCACCCGCCTTCCCCCTCATGAGGTGGAGGACATCAAATACGCGCTCGACTTGGCTGCCGAGCTACTGAGACTCGGCGGGACAGGGCCAGCCGGTCAGGCGCAGGCATCGACCATGGCCCCATCCCAACCCATCGTCGTCAAACGAGCCGCTGTCGATCGTAGCGTCGTGCCGACCATGCCTGCTTCAATTGAGGAGTGGCGAGAGGCGCGCAAGAAGAACAAGGAGAAGGACAACGTCCCCCGCCCCAAGGAGTCCATTGGAGTCGAGCACATAGATTTGCGCCCTCGTCCTCGGCCCCAGCACTGAGGGCCAAGAGAAAAAGCCCCGCAGATGCGGGGCTTTCGATATTCATCAGGGCCGCGGCCGCCGGCGTGTTGGTTGCAGCGCTGGCACTGGCATCGGCGAAGGCTTGGGCATGGCTGGAGTAGCGTCGATAGATGCAACAGAGCCATGGACGATTTCATGCTCTGGACTTGCGAGCACCGCTTCGCTCCACTGCTCCACCTGAGCCGCGCGGATCTCAATCTCGTTCTCGTCGTCGTTCCACCGCTGCTCGGAGACCGCTGCCCGGGCTGTCGCCAATTCGGCTGTTCGTTTTTCCAGCACGGCCAACCGCCGTCCTCGTCGCGTTTCCCATTCTTGAGAGGACCACTCGCCATCGGGCCGAGGATGGCCGCCGTTGAACTGCTCCCATGCCTGCTCAGCTAGGTGGAAGAGCTTCTCGGCACGCCCCAAGGCGCTGGTTCGTTGGGCGAACTTCACCACGCTGCGCTTGAGGCTGCCCAGTCGTTCGACCAGCCCATCAAGCCCTCGGCGAAGGCTGGCGTTGTCGACAAACGTCGCCGCATGCGCATTCCATCTCCTCACCAAGCGCTGAGTCGCGGTCAACGCAAGGTCGGAACGGGTCGAGAGGATCTCCGCGAGGTCACGAGCCGCCTCGGCGACCAGCTCACTGATAGAGCGAAGCGGCCGCACCTGCGTGTCTTCGGCAGGCCGACCCAGCGCATCGGAGAGGCGCATGCCGCGGAGCCCGTGGATTTCCAACCCGGGCACAGCGGTTTGAAGGTCATTCGTGGGGCCAGCCCGACGTCGACGGTCGCGCTGCGGCTGGTTATGGCTATGACCATTGGAGCCCGGAACTGCCCTGCCCTCCTGCTCGGCTTGCGCAAGCAACCGTTCAAAGGCCTCTTCGTTTTCTCGAACGATGCGCGCGTTTTCGGCGGCACGGTCGGTCATCACGCCCTTGCGGGCCAGTGCTGTTGCTGTCTTGCCCATGTGCTTCGTGGGCTGCCGGGACAGGACCATCGCTTCGGCCCAGTCGCCGCGAGCCAGGGCCTCTTCGGCCTGGACTTCCAGGCGGCGGTGGTCGACCCGGGCATCGATGCCCGCAGCAGCCAGATGTTCGTTGATAGTTGAGGCGATGGTTTGGCGGATCCACTCGATTTCAATCTTCCCAGACGCCCCGCCATCCAGCTCACGCGTCTTCTCGGAAAAACCGTCGCTGGTCAGGCGGCGCGTGGTGGCCAGCAGATGGACGTGATGGTTCAGCCCATCGCGTGAGCCTGGAGAGTGGATGCTCGCTTGCACAGCAAACCCGTAGCGGGCGACCAGGGCTTGCCCGATGGCCACCGCGAGCTCGGACCGCTGCTCGTCATTGAGTTCGTGGGGCAAGGCCACTTCAAACTCGCGGGCCACCACCGAATTTTTGCGATTCTCCGCCGCCTCGGCTTTCGGCCAGAGCTCGGCCGGGACGAAGGCCCATGCCGGGGCATCCTCGGGAGCCAGACACTCAGACGCGACAACTCCACCGCGGCGGCGATAGTCGTGGCGCTGGCCGGTGAGGTGATCGATGAGAAGCAGCCCACCGCGATAAGCGGCAGCGGCGACAGCGGAATCGCCGCGGGAACGACTAAAAACTTTGACGCGGGAGTGGTAGATGGCCATGCAGAGCTCCGGATGAGGTTGCTCCCTTTATGCCGCGGCTTTTGATTTGCGCAAGCGCTTCGCGCTTGGGGTCCGGGGGCGTAGCACCTGGCGCGCGCTATGTCGCAGACATTGCATCAGTGCGCTCTTGCTTCTTTCTTTTAAGCCTTCTTTTTCAGACTTTTCGATTTTCGAAGCGGCCGAAATTCGAGACCACCTCAACGCTTGACGCAAGCCGTTTTCCTGGTTGACTCATTTCCAAGCGACAGGAGAAACGCATGACCGCAACGAATCACTACCGAGACCAAATTCAGCGGGCCACCGAGCGCTTAGCACAGCTGCAAGCGAAAGAGCTTTTAGCCAACCAGCGCCGCGAAGCAAAGGCGCAGGAAACAGCAAGGCGCGAAGAGATGAGACGGCGGCACCGAGTGGCTGACCTAGTCTTCCAGACGGGTGCACATGCACTAGACGAGGCAGAACTGGAAACGTTGCTGCTCAATCACATGAGGGACCGGGCAGGCTTGCTCCACTAACCTTGCCCTATCAAGTCAGCTTTTTTGCAAGCCGCCCAATGCTCGCCCATGGTCATCCGAGGCCCTTGCTCCTGCTGGACGCTCCCCGGCTGCATCGGTTCCATGACTTGCCAACGGATCTGGCCCTGTTTGATAGCGCGGAAGAGCTCTACGGGCCGAGGACGGTGATGGCGTGAAGTCCCGACTCTATCGCAGCCCTGATGATCCTGTAGCTGTCCCGGTCGAAGCCCAACGGCTCGCCTTTCAGCTTCCTGGCCGCCGTCAGTGTCGTGACGGTGCCCAGGTAGTGCCAGGCATCCAGCACGTGGAGCTGGCGCAAGTTCTCGCCCTTCTCTTCCAACGCAATCCGGCCATGAAAGGGCCAGGTTGAAAGCTCTAGACGAATGAGTGCAGCACGTAAGCGCTCTTCGTGCTCATCCAGGGTCTCACTTCCCGAGCAAGCGCCCGCGCATCGCTTGAGCATGGCGCGAAAGCATGGGCGGCCCAAAGGCAGCCGCTCGAGCCCTACCAGGGAGTAACAGAGCCGGTGGTCATCGGCGATGCGCCGCAAGCTTTTTTGAGCGGACTGCGGGCTGGAGTAGAGCCCGTAGAGCATCGGTGAGGAGGTCACGTCGTATTCTGCCGAGTGGACGATAGAGACCTCGCCCCGATAGAGGCGGATGGAGAACTGCCGCGGGACCTTCCGAAGCAGCTTGTTGTAGAGCGGCATCTGACGCTTGACCATTTGCGCCTCCAGCAAACGTGCACCAACGTCCCCTGCCATGGAGATACAGGAAACCGAGGTCGTTTGACGAAGCAGTGAGGCCTCTTCCGGGGTGCGGCAATGGTCCATCACCCGGGTGCGCACGTTGATGCTCTTACCGATGTAGAGCGGCAACAGGCCTTCCTTCCCGTGAAAGGTGTAGACCCCTGCTGCTTTAGGAAGTGCTTCCACGCAATCGCGCAAATGCTCTGGGTAAGCGTAGTCGAAAACATCGGATGCGCGGCGGGCGCGCTTGGCACTACTGGGCATGCAGTATTGTGAAGGCGGTGATTGTAGGGGTGACACTCTGGTGCAACGCCGTCTCAGTCTGTGCGACTGCACTCTGCACCGCCCGCGTCGATCCGCTCTAAGCTAGCCTCAGCATAGCTGTGCCTAGCAGGGCCTTGGTGCGAGGACGCCACCGGTCAAGTTAGCGGTATGCGTCAAAGGCGGCGGGTCTGGTCCTACTGACGGCTGGGCCAGTTCAGCCACGGCATTTCAGACATTCCTAAGAACATGCTTTAGATATAGACAGGGGCAAGGAGAGCCATCTATCGACGACCTGCCTGCTTCTTCGACGCCGTGCGGCGGATAGGGAAATTTCAATCGAGCCAATCGAGATCGCTCCCCGCGACTACATCGTCATCCTTGGTCCCTGCTCCTGTTGAACGTTTTGCTGCTGCGTCTGTTCGAACGCCTGCTGGCGGACCTGGTTCTGCTGAATGGTTTCAGCCTGCTGAAGGTTCTGCTGGGCCGGCTGCTGGGAGGCCTCGCGTCCGTCGACATGGGCATGGAACATGGGCGCGACCCCCACCCCATGTGGAGCGTAGACCGCAAAGACGTTGTGCGCCCCATCTCGGCCTAAGCCCCCGATGACTTGGTCCACACGTTTCAACAGCGGATCGTCCACCTGCTGCTTGTAGAGTGACGCCGACACGTTGCGGCTCTCCTCATCGCTCCAGTTGCCAGTGCCTTTGACCCAGTCGTGGATGCGGGCATAGGTCTGATGGTCGGGGTGAGCGGGATTGTCTGCCAGCACCTGCGAAGGTGATCGAAGCGATGGGGGCTCAATGTCCGGGCGATGCCGCGCTGTGCCCAGTTGGCGCACCTCCACTTCCCGCTGCTGACCGTGGGAAGTATCGACGAACCCGAACGCTTTGCCCTGCCCGCCCAAGTTCAGTCCGGCTCCCTCCAGCTTGGCCGTATCGGTGCCGAGCTCTGCGAGGTTGTAACCCAGCCGCGGCAAGGCCTGGGTCGTCGAGCCTGCGCGATCTTTTAGCAACGCAGCCCCTGCGCTCACAGGGTAAGCCGCGTAGTAGCCGGGGTAGTTAGCCGTGCCTTGGCGCCCCATGCTGCTGTCGCTTCTATCGAAGTGGCAAACGGCAACGGCCTCCACAGCCGGGCTGGAAATGCTGTTTCCCGTCCGCTGAAGTCCGCGCTCGTCCAAATGGATGCCTGGCTCAAGCTTTCCGTCTTTCACGCAAGCGGTTGTCGGCTCGACGCGACGCAGAAACTCGGCCTGGTTGAACTCTCCCGTAGTCGTCGTCACTCGACTGGCCACGGAATTCATGCTCACCAACTCGGCCAAGGCTTCGTTCTGCCTCGCGGACGCGATGTATTCCTTGGATGGCGCTGTCACATCAACCACCGATTCACCGTATTGGACGCCGTCTTTTAGAGCGGTATCGAGCTTGAACACAAAGGTGTTCAAGGAAACCTGCGCCGACGGCGCCATCAGCGCATGCCCAGTCTCGTGCCCCAACGTTCCCGCCAACATGTCTAAGCGGTCGGACCGAATGGACGGCGCGAAAATCGAGGTGTTGATGCTGACGGTGCCCGTCCTGTCATCGTAGTGCCCGCCCTCATTCGGCTGGTTGGACACTTCCAGGCGACGGAGGGTGCCCAGATCGATGGCTTGGGTCATGACCGAAGCAAGGTAAGGCGAAGTATCTATGGCTTCACGGAGGTCACGCACCGCACCCTTGGGGAGGCCCGGCTGCCGCTCCAGGTCTTGAAGCAACCGGTCAATGTCGCGCTGATCAGCCATCACGCGGCTCCATTTCGAGCCTGACCCGCGAAACGCAGCGTGGGTCCTCGTGCTTGTCCGTGCTGACGACAACATACAAGCCAAGCCCGTCTGCGAGTGCTCGCTCAAAGTAGACCGTCGGTTTGAAGCCCACCGCGTTCTTGGTCACACCGAACCCGGCTGCAACCAATGGGTCATGCAGTGATTTAAACGACAGGTCGCAGGCCTCGGACGGCCGCACGGTGAGCTCGATGGTGTGCCCAGGATGACGCGCGTAAGGCTTCCACACAGCGAACTCATAGTGCCCCGCACCTAGTGCGCCCTGGAGCCCTGTGCGCCGCACTTGACTGTCTGGCGTCACCTCAAGCCCTGACACATGCGCAACGTGAGCCGGGGCCATGTCTGCTCTGGTTTCGAAAGATTTGGCC
Organism: Xanthomonas sp. CPBF 426; assembly: GCF_903989465.1. Taxonomy (NCBI): domain Bacteria; kingdom Pseudomonadati; phylum Pseudomonadota; class Gammaproteobacteria; order Lysobacterales; family Lysobacteraceae; genus Xanthomonas; species Xanthomonas sp. CPBF 426. The sequence goes on along the minus strand of NZ_LR861805.1, from coordinate 1,536,681 downwards.
ATTCGAACGATGGCCTCGACCAATGCACCTGACGTTAGCGCCGGGCCTTGCGGCAATGGGGGGTAATCGCCAGACACCACAGCATTGGGAGCGGCTCGCCGGGTGGCCTCGTCTGCAGCCCTGTCCGCACTAGCAGCGGCTTTGTCTTGCTCGGAGCGCACGTCTGCAGCGCTGGGGGGATGTCCTTCCATTGTCTTCTCCTGAGTGCCTTGGCTACTCGCCGGCCCTTGAGCACAGGCCAGCGTCCCTAACGAAAGAGTAAGCACGACAATGCTGCGAATCAGTAACCGCAAGCTGAGCCTCCGTGAGTGCTCGATGTGCTTCGTTGCCACCAGAGTCTAACCGTCAGGTGCGGCGCGCGTCCCAGAATGGAATCACGCTCTCGGATCACTGGCACCATCAGCACCGTCTACGACACCGAAGTCCCTCACCAGCCATCCGTAAGCATCGCTAAGCGCATCGGCGATGTCTTCTTCGCTCGCGCATTCGACCGTGGCTTCAGTGGGCAATTTAGGACGCTTGCCATCGGTCTCCCAGACAATTCCACGCACGTGAAACGCCTTCATTCCTGCTCCATGGTTGTGCATCTGCCTTGGCAGTTTAGCGTCGGCAGACTACATAGGTGAAGGGGCGGGCTATGCCCACCCCCTTGCCGCAAGGCTGACGCTCTTCTGGCCGCCGATGACCAAGTGGTCCAGCACCCGGATATCCAGGAGGCCCAATGCTTCCTGCAGGCGCTTGGTAACCCTGCGGTCGGCTTCGCTCGGCTCCGGATTGTCACTCGGGTGGTTGTGGAAGAGGATGAGGGCGACGGCGTTGAGCTCCAGGGCGCGCTTGGCGACGACTCGGCTGTGGACTTCGCAGGCGTCGGTGGTGCCGGTGAAGAGGTGCTCGGTGGCCAGGATGTGGTGCTGGTTATCCAGGAAGACGACGCCGAAAATTTCGTGACTCAGATGTGCGCAGCGGGCAATAAGGTAGCTACCGGCCTGCTCGGGGCTGTGGATCCGACCTTGGCGCTGAAGCCGCCCTTCGAGGATGCGGGCTGCTGCGAGCAAAATACCCGCCTCGTCCATCTGGAGTTGATACTGGACTGCTCGGTCTTGGGTGCGCTTCATCGGTTCTTCTCCACCAGCGCGTTGTGCGCCTCGTGGGAACCGGCAAGCGAAGCGTCCGGCCCTACCGCACCCGGGAGTGAGCACCGTTAGGCGCGCAGCGGAGGGCCGCAACAAAGCGCCAGCGTCGAGAAGGAGGCTCGCCCTTGCGGCGGGGGCAGCGAAGCTAAGGTCCCTTCCAGAGGCCCAGCGCTGGTGGAGACAGCACCATGCATGCCCTACAAGGCCTGCGGGCTAAACGGCATTCGGATGGGAGGGGGTGATCGATGTCAGCAGGCGGCGCCTGGGCTTTGCAGCCAGTGGGGCTTCTGCGGACCTGTGCCTGCCTTACGCACGCATCGCTGCGCAGGAGAAGCACGCAGGCATCGGGATGGGCTGGTCGACCCCAACGGGCTCAGACGTGTTCGTCTATGTTTCCCAGTCCGTGCCACGACAAGATTTCCTCGGCCCGACGGCCGACGAACTGCGCGTCCTCGCTCGTCATCGCCTTGCTCTCGATGGCAGCAGCCATATTGGCAAAGGCTTGCCAAAAATGACGGCGATCAGGACTTGAGGCCCGCAGGGCGGGCACCGCAGCATCCAGGCGTTCGAGGTGACGGCGAAGCTCGGCTCTGTCCATGGGCCTGAGTATCGGCAGTGCGGTCGCACTGCTTGAGACGCCGCGGCCAACGCAAGACAGCTAGCCCCTTCAGGTGCCGAGATGGCGCTGCTCAAGCGCCCCGTAGGGTGAGCGACCATTGGGTCCCACGTCCGGCAAGGTCAGATTGCGCTCTTGGCATTCGTCGCGCTATCGGATGTCAGAAAGTTCTGAACCAAGCAGATCGCTGCTTTGAATATAAATCAGACTAACTATCAATCCAGAGGATTGAATAGGGCCGCGCCGATGGCCTCAGATGCTCTCGCAAGCAGAAAGAGCCTTGCGGCCCTTTCTGTGCAGCAGTGATATGTCGAGCGCGGCTTACGTTCCCGCAGAGCAAGAAGTCATGTGCTCTACGGCAGCTGTCACCACACCATCCGCATCTTTGACAGTTGTTTTCCATTTGAAGCTTGCCGCGGGTTTGGTGCTTGGAGCATCGCAGTAATACGTGGGGGTGACCACGTTATCAACCGCCTTTGTGAAAGAGTTTGTTTTACTACCGCACGTCCAGGTTGACGGACAGCTGACAGGAACAGTCACCACAGTGACCGGAAACCGTGGATGACCCTGAAGTGTGACTGGCACAGGGAACCGAACCCGAAACTTGCCGGAGGCCGTGGGGATGGATGCAATCTTGAAGGGCAAGCATGTGGTCTCACCTGCCTTAAATGTTCTATAACCCTTTTCAACACCACGCATGGCAGCAGCACGGAATACGGAATTACGCAGGGCGATCGAATCATCTGCGTTGGTGTGAAATCCCACCTCTATCAAAGCCGTTGGCATGGCGGCTACTCTGACCTCACCGTAGCTTGCACCGTCTCTTACACCCGGTCGGATGGGGTAGGTGGAGTAAGCGGGGAGTTGACGAATTTGCTCGGTGACGTAACAGAGAATATTTTGCCCCAACTGATTCGACGCGCTGTCGTCTACGTTTGCAATGACTGTGGCACCGCGTGCGCTTGTGTTGGTGCTGGCATCGGTGTGGAGAGAAATCAGTGTGTCTGCGTTGATGTAATTTGCATATTCAGGCCGTGCACGGATGTCATCGTCGTATTCTCGCAAATTGGCTCGGTCGGGCTGTTTCCGGTCAGGCGAGCCATTTGGAAATTTATTCCAAATGGTTGCACCCAGTGCTGGATAGAGTCTTTTCAGGTAATAGCGAGCACCGAGAGCAGCCCAAGCCAACCCGCTTTCCGGGTCGACATTGGTGTTGCCTATGTCGCGCGTGTGCTTGATGCTCGTTGCAGTGTTGGCACTTCTTTCGGTCAACAGACTCGCCAGCATTGAAGAATAGCCGGGCGTGACAACGTCTTCGTAAATATCAGTTGTCCCAACATAGAGCGTTGGCCGCTGATAGCGCCATGTCTCATCCTCGTGGTTGAGATATTTGCCATGCCCTGGATTTAAGACGACAAGTCCTTCAACAGGAACAGCAGCCGCATCTACGCTCGCTCTCTTCTTTTTCAGATGCTCCGGAGGGTAGATCTCGTTGAGGTTCTTTCCCCCAATACGCACCCGGATGTATCGAAACTTTACGACGCCTTCGATCAATTCGTAACCTTCGTTCTCGACCTCTCGCACCTTCTCGCCGAATCCCTCTGTGAACTCAGAGATCCCCCTCGGCAAATATCCAGAATCAAGGTCAATCCAGACAATGCCCGCCTGGATGTCAGGCGTCACTTTGACGAGCACCTGCTTGGCTTGGGTGGGCAAGCGCTCTTGCTGATCCACAAACTGCTGCAACGCTGGCTCAATCTCTTTAGCAATGGATTGACTATTCTTTGCACTAAGCACCGGTAGTTCGGGATTTTCCTGGGCGACGGCACCGAAGCTGAAAAGACAGCTCAGCGTCACGCCCACTACACACGTCACCAACGTCTTTCCATGTCTTGCGCGCATCATGCACCTTCCCTTGTTTCCTAACTTTTTGACCTCCGAACGAGAGGCCTTCGTTCCCCCTGCTCCTTTTTTTCGATGTGCCTTAAACCATTTACCGCAAACAAGCGTCCCCGGAATGACAGGCCGTGCGCATGCTTGCGAGCCCGTCGATGCAACCAGGAATCGATACGTGCCTCGCTCAGTCCTCCATCCCTGTTTTGCGTCTGATGGACAGGCAGTCGACCAAGAATCCTGCCGAAAGCAGCTAAAGAACAAGAGTGTCCATTCGGTCAAGTGCTGGAGCATAGCTCAGCTTGAGGAGCTTCGGATGGTCACTAGCCGCTGCCCATGCACGGGATCTCTACTCTAGATACTTTGGTTGCCGGCTTGACGCTGCTCAAGCGTCGCGCGGGGTGAGCGACCATCGGTCCCGCGTCCGGCAAAGTCAGGCTGCGCTGCAGGCGTTCCGTGGCCTATAGGCCTGACACCCCTTGGGCTGTCAGGAAGTTCTGAGTCACGCGGCGCTGTCGCCCTACGCGATTGAAACCCGGCTTGGCCGAGGCCGCGGGGCTCATTGCGGACGGGTCTTCAAAGGCACCCCGATTCCAAGACCGGTAGCGCCAGGCACGACATCCTCCAAGAACATGGTTCGCGGGCTCGGTAGGCTGCGCCCTTTGAATACCTGAGCGCATCAAGGCATACGTTCAAAAAGTAGCGTGTCGCGCTGACCCTTGACGAAGATCGAAAGCGTCGCGCTGCCATCCGGACGAATCTGCATGGTGGCTTGGCTGTCGCTGAGCTGACGGCAATATCCGCGATCATTCGCGACGACCCATGTGGTCAACGCCCCATCGACGCGACCGGCGTATCGCAATTCCACTTGACAATCCCTAGGAGCGCCATAGCGCAGGCGACCAAGCACATCCCCAGGCCGGACGCTGGCCGCAACAATCTCTAACTGTGCGCTGATAAGGCCCGCAGCTCGCCAGCGACCGGCTTCAGCCACCCCTTCCTTTTTCTGGTCCAGGGTTATGACCAAAGGCTGCTCATGTCCCAGCAGTGTGAGCTCTATACTCTCTGCTGTCTCGTCCATCACCCTAAGCTGAGCCTGTTTACCGGTCTGCGCGTCGCAGAACTTGCCCCCGTTACGGGACGTCAGCGTGTAAGCATCGTTCTGCGCCCGCAATTCCAGGGCACAGTTGAAGGGCGGCCCAAACCGCAAGTCCCCAACCTGGGGGCCGCTGCCGCCTGTCGCGCGCTCACTCAAGCGGACATAAACCGGGCCCGCGGCCCCGCTAGCGGGCAGGATTCCGCGCCAATCACCAGCTGGAATGCCAACAACCGGAGCTGCCTGAGTTACAGCTGACGTTAAACAGCTCGCTAGGAGCAACGCCACGAGGAAGATGTGCTTAGGATGTTTGCCTTGACTAGACATTGGTGCCTCTTACTGGCGTATGCAGGATGGAATGATCAATGACGCCTTGCTCAGCACGCTGCAACGGCAACCAAGGAGGCACGCATATGATGGCTATGAATGGCCTTCGGAACCGAGACCTCTAGCAGAGATTCCGAAGCAATCTTCCCTCACCCGGCGCAAAACGCTCTGTTCGAGTATGGCTCTCAAAGAGAAAAGGCTTTGAGGGGCCATCCTATTAGCACTCCGCGTTAATCAGCTCCTAGACCCAGCGAAATTTCTGCCCGAGCCACTTTTGAGGATGGCAATAAAGCTGCTGAGGCCGGCGAGACGCTATCGGGGCATTGCATGAGGCAAGTAACGTTGATGTTGATTTTTTCCACAAGTGCTGCCGTCAAGACTGGGGACATGCAATTATAAGGACTCTCCTCCTTGAGAGTCTGCACATGGGTGACACATCTTTGTTCTTGGGCGATCGCTTGACCCGTTTTCAATTCGATTGGGTTCCGGCAGTTCCCGAAAAGAATATTCCCAAAATCGTGCTATTAACCTTCGAAACAGAATCCGGCGATATTTCAGCCTGGGCCATCGGTCGCCCATTGGTGAAACGCTTGATCGAAGACCTAAGGCGGGAAACGCTTAAGCAAGGCCACTCAATTACCTCCTTGTCAAAAGAAATCCAACACTATCTGTCGTTGCCTTTGCTACGCTCGGATAACGTAGTGTGGTCAGCCTCACAGATCAAGGCGCCCCAGGTCATACACTTGATGATCCACCCCACCCACTACGCAATGGATGTGTCTTGTCCTGGTGAGGAGGCCCGACGCATCTCATTATCACCTGCAATGACTGTGGTCTTCACAGCCCAGCTAGAAGAGGCGCAGGACAACTGATCGGCCACCTGGCAGATCATGTCCTCGCTTATGCAGAGAATTTTTGGCCGGCGGCGTAAAGTATTGACAGGGGAAGACAGAGCAAGAGACACGTTCGCTGACCGTTCAAGAGAGTCCACCGACATTAGCTAAAGGGGACCTTCCGTCAAGCCTTACACCGGTGGTTGACTTAAAAATCAGCCATCGGCGGGTTATCCAAGGACGCGCGCACCTATAAGATGCGACCCTAGCTGCTGACGAACAGCGCGCGATCCGCTCGAAAGTAATCGAGCAGCACGCCCTCGAAGGAGTCCATGTTAGGTAACTTTCTTTTTTTGCTGAATATTTACTTAGATAATACTAACATCCGAGCACACCATTTAGGAACAGTACACCTTAAAAACTAACATAAAGACTGCCTTAGTTAGTATATTTGCATTAAACAGTACAGTAATGACAGGGAAAAACACTCGAAAATTATTGTCCAAACACCGCTAAGACATTGAATTTTATGGAACCGCCGCGTGCAACCCAGACAGAATAGTTTTGCCAAAAGTTGGACCCGAGCCTTTTCGGTAGAGTTTGCTTCAAGCAAAGTAAAAAACTGCTTTTTTTGATTGACGAATTTCTGGGCTGTTTTATCACTACTTCCATTGTTCCAATGGAAGCAAGCCGTGTCATCTACAGTCCAGCAGCAACTCCGCGATTACATCACCGCCCCCTTCGGTCTCCTGCAAATAAAGGATGTCCATGTTGGGAACGTCCGGGCCTCCGAAATCAACATTACGGGTCGCGAAGCTGCGATCCACGCCCTGGAGCTCTTCGACCGCGCAGACGAACGCTCTCGGCGGGTGCGCCTCAGCAAGAACCGGACTCATTACCCCGAGCCCCTGCCTATGGGCTCCCCTGCTCGGTTACTCTCGGTTGAGATCTCGGACTACCTCGGGCACCGCGAGCGGTGCGGCCTGGCCAAAGAGACCGTCGAAGACACGGCTCGCTCGCTGAAGCTCCTGCGGATCGCCTGCGGTGACATTCCTGTGTCGCGCATCGACCACGCTCACATCTACAAGCTTTGGGACCTGATGCATTGGGCCCCACCCCTTCTGCTGTCCGATCCCAAGTATCGGGATTACACGCTCGAACAGGCGGTTGCCCTTGGCAAGGAACTTGGCGTGTCGCCACCTGCTCCTGCCACGCTTGAGAAGCACAGAAGGTTCTTGGTGTCTTTCTTCGGCAAGCTGGTGAAGGCCAAAGCCATTCCCATGTCGCCGATGGACGCATTCCCCGAAATCAAGAAGGACCTAGTAGTGGACCCGAACAAGCCCGAGCGCTTGTTTGACAAGGAAGAGCTTCAGCGCATTTTTTCACCCAAGACGTTCCCGGCCTGGGCCAAGAAGTATCCGCATCGGTGGTGGCTGCCCATGATCTCGCTCTACACGGGGGCGCGCATCAACGAGCTCGCTCAGCTGAAGGTGGCCGACATTGTCGAGGAAGCCAAGGTCTGGTGTATCCGCATCCAAAAAACGGTCGACGCCGATCTCAGGCATAAGGATCGAAACAAGAGCCGTCAAAGCCTTAAAGGCAAAGCAGCAGTGCGCACCCTGCCCATCCCCAAGCCACTCCTCGATGTCGGCTTCCTGGACTTCCTGGAGGACATCAAGGCTTGCGGGCACCCTCGCCTCTTCCCCCACCTCTCTGCAGGCGTCAACCGGGAGACCGGTGAGACGAATGCGCGCTACAGCCAAGGGGCAGTGAACCAGTTCAGCAGTTACATGAAGACCTTGGGCTTCGGAAAGGGCATCGGCGCTCACGCCTTCCGCCACACCCTGGCCACCGAGCTTCACCACAAGAACGTGTCCGACCAAGACATCGCCCTCATTACGGGCCACTCGCTGCGGAAGAACGTGCCAGTGCTGCACGACGCGTATTTCCACAAGAAGCCCAAGCTCGCCCGGGCCAAGCAAATCAAAATTCTGGCGAAATACAAGCCACCGGTTGAGCTACCCAAGTATGAGCGAGGCCAGTTCAAGGAGAGCTTGGCAGACCCCACCAAGTTTTACCCGTAACAACGCACGGCCGGCCAAGGGCAACTTGGCCGATTGGTGTGGCTGGGCTCTAAACACTCCAGCAGTGCAACCAAGTGCAGTCGAATCTCTTCTAGCCTACGATTCGGCAAGACGTGGGCTACTGAGGTCTATAGCGAGCTCAAGCGATAGTAGCCATGGATTATTTAATAGCATCAACTCCAAGGAATTGGTATGCCGCGTGTTCGCCACATTGCAATTCGCAATTTTCGCGCAATTCAATCTCTGGATTGGGCTCCGTCGCCCGGCATCAACTGCCTGATTGGTCCCGGGGATAGCGGAAAGTCCACGATTCTGGATGCGATTGATCTCTGCTTGGGGGCTAGGCGATCAGTGACATTCGGCGACGCGGATTTCCACGGCCTCAACGTCAACGTCCCGCTCTCCATCCAAATCACACTAGGGGAGCTCCCTGCCACACTGATGGACATCGACATCTATGGGGATTTCCTCAGGGCGTTCGACCCAACGACCGGAGCTATTGAGGATGAGCCCAAGGCCGAGTGGGAAACGGTTCTGACGCTTCAGCTGCTGGTCAATGCGGATCTTGAGCCTTCTTGGACGTTGTTCTCGGAACGCGCTAATCAGGATGGCCTTGAACGAAGCCTGCCTTGGAAGGAGCGATCCGCCATAGCTCCGGCCCGGATCGGACAGTTCGCAGCTTCCAACCTATCGTGGAGCAGAGGGTCTGTCTTGAACCGTCTAACGGAGGAGAAAGCAGAGTTAGGGGCTCAATTGGCAGCCGCTGCCCGGCAGGCACGTGCAAGTTTCGGCACCCAGGCGACGCCGCACCTGGCCGCGACGCTGGCGGTCGTGCAGACCACTGCTCAAAACTTGGGCGTGTCCGTGGGAGCAGCCCCTCAGGCTTTGCTTGACGCGCACGCAGTAGCTATTGGTGAAGGAGCGATTGCACTTCACGACCAGCAAGGCATCCCGCTTCGATCCCTCGGCACAGGCTCCTCACGCTTGCTAGTCGCGGGACTTCAGCGTAAGGCCGCGACAGCTGCCCCGATCGCTTTGGTTGACGAAGTGGAATACGGCTTGGAACCCCATAGGCTCATGCGACTGCTCGACTCGCTTGGTGCCAAAGAGTCCCATCTTCCTGTTCAAGCATTTTTGACAACCCATTCCCCTGTTGCCTTGCGCGAATTGTCAGGGCACCAACTTTTCGTTGTTCGCTGCTACCCCTATCTGCACCGGGTGTGGTCAGCAGGGACGTCGGATGAGGTCCAAAGCACCCTGCGAATGGATCCGGAAGCCTTCCTAGCCAAGTCGGTGATCATCTGTGAAGGTGCAAGTGAAGTTGGTTTTGCACGCGGCCTGGATCAGTGGGCGGTGGCCACTGGAGAGACCTCGTTTCTCGCGCACGGAGGCGCCTACGTCAACGCGGGCGGAGGCTCTCCCGACAACGCCTTTGCCCGTGCAGAAGCTTTAATGGGCCTTGGCTATCGGGTCTTGGTCTTCATCGACGCAGACAAGAGTGCCAAGCCGGGCGTGGCGGAGGGCTACCGCTCAAACCTGGGGGACATCGCGACGTGGCGGCTGGGTCTAACTTTAGAAGATGAGCTGTTTCGCTACCTCCCTGGCACTTCCATTGATGCGCTATTGCTCAAGGCTAAAGGGCTTGTCGGAGAAGACCTGATGAACCAGCACATCCAGACCAGATCGAACGGTCGATGGACGCTGACTGCCATTGAAGCGCAGAGGCCGACAACGGATTACTCTTCGGAAACGCGAGAGCTCTTGGGAGCAGCCTCACGGATTCGTGGAAGTGGATGGTTCAAATCACTGACGGCCTATCAAGACATCGTCTTATCCATCGTCTCCCACGGCTATGAAAACGCTGATAAAGAGTTTCGGTCGGTTGTGGATCAACTTTGGAGGTTCATGCGTGCCCCCTGAAATCGACCTTGTCGCCATCCAGCGCGGTTCCATCACCGCCCCAGCCGGCTGCGGCAAGACGGAGCTAATTACCAGGTCCTTGGCTGGGAGATCGCCCGGCAAGCCAGTTTTGATCCTCACTCATACCAACGCGGGGGTGGCAGCCCTACGGGCCCGTCTGAAGAAGGCGAACATATCTGGCGCGGCCTATCGGTTATCGACGATCGATGGTTTCGCCATGCGGCTCATCGGCAAGTTTCCGGCTAGAAGCGGCCATCCCCCGAGCCTTTTGGAACTTGGCAACCCCGCCACGGACTATCCAGCAATCCGTCAAGCTGCCCTTAGCCTGCTGACAGCGGGACACCTTTTCCAAGCTGTCGCTGCCACTTATGACCGTCTATGGGTGGACGAATACCAGGATTGCAACACGGTCCAACATGCCTTGGTCTGCGGCCTGGCGTCGATGTTGCCCACGTGTGTGTTGGGCGACCCCATGCAAGCCATTTTCGGGTTTGGCAACAATCGCCTGGTGAATTGGCACGCAGATGTGCAGCCGTTCTTCGTGCCTTCCGGAGCACTCGGAACCCCTTGGCGCTGGCGCAACGCCGGCACAGAACCGCTGGGACAATGGTTATTGGGTGCACGCACGGTCTTGGAAGCAGGCGGAACAATTAATCTTCGGGCAGCCCCGCCAGAACTGAAATGGGTCCAGCTCACCGCAGGCAGTGAGGCTGTGCAGCGGATGATGGCAGCACGGACCAATGCTCCAGGCCAGGGAACCGTGCTTGTCATCGGTGATTCGATGAACGTGCGAGGACGCCACCAACTCACCAGTCAAACGCCCGGGGCCATGGCTGTGGAAGCCGTCGATTTAAAAGACTTGGTCGCATTTGCACGAATCTTCAATCCCGAAAGCGCAACCGCGCTACGAGAGCTAGCCGAGTTCGCTGGTCAAATAATGACAGGGGTCGGCGCTCCTAACTTGCTGACGCGAGTTGCTAGCCTGCAAAGCGGCCGGGCAAAGAATCCCCCCACCGGTCCTGAGGCCGCGGCAATGTCCTTTGAGACAAACCGAACTCTGCAAGGCGCCTTGCAACTCATCAACGCGCTCGCCAACCACGTTGATACGCGCGTCTATCGACCAGAAATTCTCCACTGTTGCCGATCCGCGATGGAATCAGCGGTTCGTGGCGAAAAGGAGTTCTTGGCGGCCGCATTGCATGCACGTGAACGCAACCGACACACCCGCTCCTCGATAGCCAGGCGGGCGGTTGGCAGCACGCTGCTGTTGAAAGGTCTGGAGGCGGATGTGGCCATCATCCTGGAGCCGGAGGTCATGAGTGCGCAGCACCTCTATGTTGCCCTCACACGTGGAGCCAAAGCTGTCGTCGTTTGCTCCTCCACCCCCCTTCTAACTCCACGCTAGGTCCCCATCACCTCAAGCACCGCCGTGTGCTTGACGTCGGTGTGGCAATGCTCGCCGAGCGAACCTCAGTTCATGCTTACCTAAGCTATGCGACTTCAGCACGATCAGACATAAGGACCATCAGACTTTCATGAATTTTCCCACGATACATAAAACTGGACATCGCGCTGAGCTAGCTGTTGAGGATCTATTTATGTCTTGGGATTGGAATGTGGGTCAAGACCGTATTGACATTGGCTATGACCTCTGCATCACTCCAGACCAGAACATCTACAGGGGGATAAGATTTCTTGTCCAAGTAAAAGGAACCGCCGTATCAAGTAAGCGACCTAAGGCATTGGTTGCGAGTAGTCGACTCCGTCAATATGCAGCAAGCATCCTTCCTGTGTTCATATTACGGGTTGCATCTGACAAAACCATATACTGGGTGCACGCGCAAGCTTGGGCGGCCACAAATAAGGAGGTCCTTCTGGATAAAAAAAGAAGAACAGTCACCTTCGATCCAGCTCGGACAATGGAGGACAGGAAATTCTTCGAACAGTATCTGCAAGAAAGCATTAGATCATTGATCCAAACAAAAGACCGTCTCTCCATAGAAATAGAAGGTCGAAACTTCACTCCGAATGTAAAAAAGATTACACCCCAACAGCCACAACCTTCAAAAACAAGAGAGGCGCCACCTTTATATTCACCCCCTAATGCCAACATCTCTTTTCGGCCCATTGATAGCCCAGAGAACATAGAACGCTTGAAGGATGCTTATGAATACGGCCTCCCACGCTCCTTCGACGTGAGCGATTTTAAAATCACGTTACCAAGCAATTTCTCAAATACAATTTCGCCAGCGCCGCTTTCCAAAGGCATGGTGACCATGAAGCAGATATCCGCTAAGAAAGGGCTCGTTAGTATCTGTCCAGGACGGGAATATTCGGTCTTGGCAAGCGAGCTGATTTTGCCGGCAGATCTTTTTTCAGGATCGAAAGGCTCAGGGATCACAAATGAGCTCCAGCCTTCTCCTATCAACTTAGTTCTACGCTTGACTCAAGAAGAGACACGCCTCAAGACCGTTCTTAACATTGGTATCCGGGCAGGTTATTTTCAAGAAAACGTTCTGCAGTCGTTCCATGAACTCGCTCCACTCGCTAGCTGGGCAGAGCAAGTTGCCGCAGAAGACTCAATGCACATTGCACTTGATTTTGATAACCAACGAATCGAGCTCAAGCCCCCCGTCGAATCCGTCGATGGATGGCTACCCGTTTTGCAGCGGATCAGAAGTCTTAGTCGGCTACATATGATTACTAGAGTGCTCAACTCAAATTTTTCCGTTAAAAAAGACGACCTTTTCTCTTCAGAAGACTTTGAGGACATAGATCTAGCATTCGAACTTTTGAGAGGGGCTAAAAAATCCGTTAACATTGGCGCGATGGAAGTAGACCTATCCAACAACGGAGCACTTAGGCACACAAAGGTTGCAGGAGAGTTTCTTTGCGAAACGCAATGGTCTCTTGAAGTAGCCGGGAAGGAAGTTGGAAATATCCCGGTAGAAATAAGCATGACAAACTATGTCATGGATGTGATTCCTAACTCCAATAGGGTCAGCATTACAAAAGATGAGCGGGGCCAAGCGTGGCTTAGGCACTGTAAGACTATGGTAAGCAGTGGAAAGATTCGGAGAAACCGCTAAGGGTTTGATTGCCCGGCAATCTCTTTCAAGCGCTCAAGTGCCTCTTTCTGCTTGGCGACAGGCAACCGCGACACAATCAAGATGATGTCGGCCAGCACGTCGGAAGTGGCGTGGAAATAGGCCACAGGTAGCTTTAACGCCTTCGCTAGTGCCTCAGCGGTCGCAGGATCCGGGTCATGTTGCCCCGTCTCGTAGCGGCTCACGCGCGTGGCTCCCGACACCGAGTCCACCATCCCAATGCGCTCCGCCAGATCGGCTTGGGTCCAGCCCATGGCCATCCGCGCATTGCGCAGACGCGTGCCATAGACCGTGGCAGGTGTCTTGGGTTTGGGCATCGAGAAGATTGCACGAAAGCTGAATTCCCTCAGTGTGCCGCTTGGAAGCGGGCGACTCATCTGCGATTATCGTAAATGCTGCCAGACCGGCGGTCTACAGGGGCTTTTCGTATGAAGCACACAGGACACGGAGCGTTCGCTGCGCTCTTGGCGTTGACGCTCGTCTCTCCACTCAGTGCCCAAGCCCAAGAGGTGTCGGAGCAGAAGTCCGGCTTTTTCCGTCAACTTGGAAAGGGGTTGGCCGACACCGGCAAGCAGATGGTGGGCATCAAGCCGAATGCTGGTAGTAAGGCAGCAAACCAAAGGACGGGCTCGATTTACACGCCTATCAGTGGCGCCGGAAAACTGCCCAACCTCTTCAAGGGCGATAACCACCAGCAGGCCCAGCTTGGGAAGCTGGATTGGCCCCGGGTCGCGTTGACCTTTACCGAGTGGGGGGCATCCCTGCCCTGCTGGACCGCGGAAGCCCGCATCTGGAGCAGCCCGACAGCCTCAAGCGTCGAGACCTTCCGCACCTGCTTCGATGCTGCAGTGACGGAAACGGACGACCTGGGCGAGACGGCGGAGCTCAACAGCGCAGCCCTGTGGAAAGGCCGCGACTCGCTCAGCGGGATCAGAGTGATGCCCAGCAAGCCCAACACGGGCGCTCAGCGGTCCACAGGCCCCACCCCGCCGGCTCAGCCCTTCGTGGTCAACGTCAGCCGGCCCGGAGTCGCTGACCGCGCCCTGGACGTGTCGCTGCGCATCGCCTGGGTGAGCGGCTTTGTCCAGACCGCCGACCTGCACCCGGGGGCCAGCGGCCTGCTGACGCCCTTCAAAGACACCCGGATGTGGATCGCCGGGTTCAAGCCCGACGGGAACCGCGACAAGTAAGCCGGTCGCCCTCTCTATCACTCATCAGCAAAGGAACGACATGAAAAACGCACGGATCGCCTTGGTCGTCCTGACCATGGCCCTGGGCCTGACCGCCTGCGGCGGCAAGCCCTCATCTAACAACGCCAAGGAAGCCTTTGTCCGGCTGCTGCAAGACAGCGGCGCCGGCCAGGTCACCGACGTCCAGCAATTTGAGCTCTCCGGCTGCGTTGAAGCGGAAGGCGCCGAGGGCTACCGCTGCGATACCCGTGGCCAAGCAGTGCTCAACATCGAGGGTCGGCAGGTGCCGATTCCGGTGAGCAAAAACCTGCGCTATGCAAAGAACGACGGCACCTGGAGGGCTTACGCCAAATGAGCACGAAGACCGATTCGATGGTCGGCACGTCAGCAGGCGCCATCGGCGACTTCCGCGAAGACGGCGCCATGCGCGCTGCCCCCAAGAAGGTGACTACTCCGCACAACCGGTTCTTCTGGTGGTATTCGCTGTCTCTGCTCTTCCTGGGCCCGTTCGGCTTCATCGTCGGGCCGCTGATGGCTCGGCGAGGTTTGCGAAAAGCAGAGCGCACCTACGCTTTCGAGGCTCACATGGCCCGCCAGCGCGATCGTGGCTTCAGCTGGTGGCAGTGGTGGGTCATGACGCCGCTGACCGTGATGGGGGCTTTCTGGGTCAGCTCGATGCTCAGCGGACTTCCCATGGTGCTGCTCGTGTTGTGGCTTCAGTTGACCAGCTGAAGGTCTCGCTCCTGCCTGACAGCACAGAACTCAAAACATGGAGGAGTCGCTCAATCCGCCAGTCACCGAGAGGAATCAGCTCTGCTCTGGAAACTGCGAGGCCCGCATCACTGCGGGCCTCTTCGTATTGGGTCGAGAAAACCGCCATTAGATCTTACGATCGCGGCCGCTCGCGATATCTCTTTTCAAATTGAGACCTTAGCTCCCCAACACCCGCACCAACGCACTTTTCGTCCTTGCAAGGCCTAATCAGAGGCAAACCACTGGAGAATGCCCATTCCAGGGGGTCTCCATCATAAGGAGGCAGCAAAATTGTCAGATTGCAGGACCCATCAGACTTGAGCTTGACTTGAATTCGATCCCAAGAACCGTTTTCCCACGGCACCCCTTGTTCAAATTCAAGCAACTCCAGCGTATCCGAAAGCCCACTTTTGCATCCGTTGGGTTCAAGAACAATCACTTTAGATGCAGGCTTGGACCTTCCTCGCATAGACCAGACCTTGTCATGAACGGAGTCGTTAGCCAACTGTCGGTTTATTTCGTAAGCCCCTTCGGCAATACACCATGCCGACAAACGAATCTCGCACCGTGAGGGAGGCGCAGCTGGCGCCTGGATTATAGGTGAAGCGGTTGTAACACTGCTTCCAAGAAGTCCAACCATGATTGCGATAAGTGACAATTTGTTCACTAACAACCTCCGTTCGCCGCGCTTACGCCTTTATCGCAAGAGTTTACATTGGTCTTGGCATTGATGATCTCTCCGAGACTCTGAGAATTTGCCGGCTGGCCAGAGAGATCCTTCATCACATTAGCGGGACCTGCGACATCGGCCGGAAGCGTATTTCCGTTAGCGTCAACACCACCCGCATATTGATCGCCTGCACCGCCAGAATGGCCACCAAGTTCGTGCGACATTGTTAAAGTTGTTGCCGCATCTACTCCACCTGCACCAACTGTTACTTTATTTCCGCCGATAGCGTTAGTTTGGGAACGCCCGCTTTTAGTGACGTTAGCCGTATCAGCTACGACATTGACGACGTTGACGCCTTTGCCCCCCTTTGTTTGATAGACACCTTGCGCAGTCATTGTAACCTTGACGCCATTTACAGTGACGGTTCCAGAGAAATCTTGAGCAATCTGTGCATTGACGGAGGCAGCCGTGAAATTGGATGTTGGCACACCAGTCATCGTCCATGGAACTGTAAAGGTCACTCGATCGGGCGCTGACCAGAAAAGTCTACCGTCTCGCCCATCCGGGTCAGTGAACCGATACGGATTGTTGTTCGCATACCAGTAGCGATTGAAGTTGGCCGCCAACACCGAATCAGCGGCCACCGGGTCCACGCTCAAGAACCGCCCAAGGTCCTGGTCGTAGTAGCGCTGCTGCATGTAGGTCAACCCGGTCGCACCGTCCATGGCATGACCGGTGTAGCCGATGCCATCGACCGTCTTGCCGATAGGGCTGCCGTAAGGCTGGTAGTCGGTGCGCTCTACTACCTGCCCGGCCGTGTCAGTCACTGCAATCGGGCTGCCCAGCGCATCGGTGTGCTGGAACTTGATAGCCCCTGCATTGCGCGTGGCGAGCAAGCTCCCGTTGAGGTAGACGTATTCGGTGTTGCCCTTGCCGCGCACCTCAGCGTAAAGCAGCTGTCCCGCCTGGCTATACGCTTGGATGTTCAAGGTAGATAAGCCTCCAGACAACACCCGACGTCCATAAGCGTCGTAGCGATAGGCCTCTTTCCCTGTCACGTCTCTCAGACGATTTCCATAGTCAAACGCGTAGGCCTGGCCATTCTTGTTCTTCAAGTTGCCCTGAACGTCGTAACTCAGTCCGATTGTCGTGGACCCTTCATTGCTCAGGATGTTGGTGAGGCGGTTCTTAGAGTCATACCAGTAGTTGTTCTCACGCACACCTGGGAGCTTGGCGGTGAGGATGTTGTCCAAAACATCGTAGGTGTAGTTGTTCCAGTTGCTTCCACCAAACCGCTCAGACCCTGCTTCCATCAGGCGATCCAGCCCGTCATACCCCATGTAGCGGTTGAAGCCTGCGCCTCTTTGCTGGTCGAAAATCGCGCTGACGTTCCCGTTGGCGTCGTATTGATACTCGAAGGACGCAACGTTGTTGTCCCGCACTTGCTGGGGCATCTGACGCCCGTTGAGCACGAGCGAGTGATTCACACCGTTGCCATAATTAAACTGGCTGGCCGCACCATTTGGGTAGTAGGCAATCCCAGTGGCGTAGTTGTTTCCAGTCTGGTCCCGCACGGCCGTTGGCTGACCCAGCGCATTCGGCGAATAGGTCACTGTTGTGCCGGTGGGATAGCTCTGGCTCGCCAAAGCTCCATTGGCGTCGTAGCCGTAGCCAAATGACCAACTGACCCCTGGCTGCTCAACCACCTCAGACAGCAACTTCCGTCGCTTGTTGTAGTTGTAGGCGTTGACGACTGTCGTATTGCCCGAGTCGTTGACCGTGCTCACGCGAGAAGGAAGGCCATCTGGCGTGTAGTCCCAATTTTGATCGCCGTTGCGGTCCGGAAACTGCAAGGTCTTGAGTCGGTTGCGAGAGTCGTAGGTGCGGGCGACACGCCTTCCACTGTTCGCTGCCGCATCCAGATCACAGCTGGTCGTGCTCGGAAGGTCCAAGCCGCTGGCCGACCAAGCCAGGTTGCCAGCCGCGTCGTAAGCCATGACCGTGGCGCCGCTTTCCGGCTCAATCACCTTGCACAGCTGCTGGTTCGCGTCGTAAACGTAACTACGCGCCGCCAGGCCCACACCGTGCTCCACCGGCGGCGGAGCCACCACCTGCACGACTTGGTTACTGGACTCATTACCCAGATCACCAGCACCATCGCGCATCCGCCAACGCAGGTTGTAGCCGCCCGCACCCAAAGGTGCCCGGAGGCTGAAATTGAAATCCACGCTGCCACCCGGCGGAACGTCCGATGGCAGGCCGATTTCGCCTGGAGACCACCCGCGTGTATCACCAACCAACACTGCCCGATAGCCCTGCCCTTGGCGCCAAGTGACGTTGCCCGTATTGGTGAAGCGAACCGAACCGTTATAAGAACGGCCCGTCGAGAGCTGTGCAGGCATGTTCTGGGAGGCAAACGCAGCACCACGCTGAAGCGCTGGAATTGCTAGGGCCCCTGACCCATCAATGAGGTTGTTCCCTCCACCAACCGGTGACAGACCGTGAATGTAAAACGGCTTGCCTCCGTAACTGCGGATTAGCTCGTCGGTAATTGGGATAGAAAAACGATAATTACTTCCCGATGCAGCACATGCTCCGGCAATGCCACCATCGCTGGGAAGGTTCGCGCCTGCACTTGCTACCATCGTCCCGCTACCGGCGGCTCCGCCCGCATACATGTGAACCTCGATGGATTGGCTCAATCTGGTCGAGCACGCCCATCCAACGATCGCTCGGTTGTTGTCAATGCCATCGATTCTTCCTTTGACGACCGATGCCGGCACCACCACTGCCCCGGAACCCGCGATGACATTGTTTGCGCCACCGATGGGTGAAAGGCCATGGATGTAGATCGGCCTTCCACCGTGGTTTCGAATCAGGTCTTCCGTGATGGGAATGGAGAAACGGTAATTACTCCCCGACCCCGAACAGGCACCAGCAACGCCCCCTTCACTGGGGAGATTGGCCCTGCCGATCGCAGCAAGACTGCCGGTTCCATAGGCGCCGCCCGTATACATATGGATATCAACCGACCGGGCCAAGCCGGTCGAACACGCCCAGCCGACGATGGCGTTGTCATTCTGGATTCCGTCGATGTTGCCTTTGATAATCGATGCAGGCACAGCGACTGAACCTGACCCAGAGATGGTGTCGTTCCCTGCTCCCACTGGAGATATGCCGTGGATGTGGATCGACTTCCCGCCGTTCTGGATGATGAAGTTCTCATCGATGGGGAACGAAAACCGATAGTTGCTGCCAGAAGCGCTACAGGCATTTGCGATACCAGCATCACTTGACAAGGTAGCTGCGGTGGCTCCAGCGAAGGTTCCCGAACCAGCAGAGCCGCCCAGATACATATGCACATCGATCGAGCGGTTCAAATACGTTGAACAGGCCCAGCCAGATATTGCGTTGTAAGTAACGCTTTCGATGCTGCCTTTGATCAGCGAGGGAAGCACCTGAATAGATGAAGCTCCAAACGCTCCGAACCACTCTTTTCCCTCCTGCACCATTCGCCAAGCAAATGAATATTGGCCTGGCGTAAGTGGCGCGGTGACATTGAAATTGAAGGTTACGTTACTTCCAATCGAGACAGCACCTGGCAGTTCTACCCTTGAAATACCCCAAGGGCTGACAGGAACAGAGCTGCCGCCATATCCGAGCTTGTGGCCGATGCTTGAACCCCACACTTGGTTGCCCATGTTCTGGTAGGTCGCGCTGACCGCATACGTCTGCCCAACGACCATCTGGGATGGCACGTTATAGCCCACCCAGCGGGCCTCATTGTCTGGAACGTCCGGACAAATGTTTCCTCTACCCGCAGGGCTGCCGTCTGGACATTGGCGAGCTGCGTGCGCAAATCCCGGCAACACGAGGAGTAGAAGGAAAACGAGGCAGCCTCCAAAGATCCGAAGAGCCCTGAACTTGCCAGTGGAGCCAAGAACGTAAAACTTCGTCCTTTGACCGATTGCATCCATGCATTGAATCATTGGGCACCCCGCTCGATCTTGACCGCCTTGCCGAAAACATCGCGAGCAATATTGGTCCTGCTGGACTCTGGTAGCTGCACCCAGACAGGTGCGTCATAGATCGGTTGATCGAACACCTGGTAACCCGTGCGCGTCTGAGCACCACGCGGATTGGTAACCAGGGTTTGAGCGCCAGGCAAATATTGCGTGATCGTGGTCAGCAGTCCCTGCTCACTGTCCTGGGATACGGCCGTGGGCCGACCCACTACGTCGAAGTCTGTCCAGACTCCGGTGTTGGCGGTCTCGTTGCCACTCGGATAAGAAGCAAAGACAGGTCGTCCTTCGTGGTCGTAGACAAAGCGCTTGACCCGAAGCGTTCCCGCGACGTTTGCCGCATCGTATTCCCGCGTCAAGAGCGGCTGCCACAGCGCATCAAAGTAGGTGATCTTCTGTGCGTTTCCGGTAGTTACGGTCTGGCGCCAATGGCCGGCGCCGATGCCGTATTCGTCGCCGCCCACTCGCTCGAACGCCTGTGCAGTCGAGTTCCAAGCGGTGCTGTCGCCCGATGGGTAGTTCGTGGCGTTCAGCCGCCCCATCGCGTCGTAGCCATACGTCGTCGCAAATCCATTCTCGTCGTTGGTCTGACGGATCCACCCATTGTCGTCCACGGATGCGGACTTAGCCGTGCCATCGGCATTTGCAACGGTCTGGGGGATGCCGCGCTTCCAGCCAGACAAGGTCGTTGCGTTTCCTAAGCCATCCTTGATTTGTGCCAGGGTCCCATCGGGATTGTAGGTGTAGCTTGCGACCAGCTTCCCGTTGCGCCACTCCGTTCGGGGCAATGCATTGCTGCCGTAATCGACCTGAGAGGTGACGATGCCCGTGTTGATGTTGCGAGCCATGGCGGTTTGCCCCAAGACCCAAGCGCCGCGTTCGTCGTAATACGTGGTTTCGTCGGTGCGGCTGTGCCAGGGACTGAAGCGTTCGATCCGCAACGGACGGGCGAATTCGTCGAAGCACGGCTGCCCATTGCAGTCCGCAATCCGCCAAACGAACTGATCGCCATTGTCTATGATCGTCACTTGACGGGCTGGCCGATGCTCTGCTGCGACAGTGTTATCACCCCAATCGCCCGCTGGATACATAGTGCGGGCTGCATAAGGGGAGGTGGACGCCGCTGCGTAGTCTGTCAGTTTGCTTCGCGCTGCACCCGAGCCGTTCCATCCAAAGTCTTGCTGAAGCAGCAACCCCTCGTTAGCCCGATAGCGGTTACCAAACCGGTAGCGGGTGGTTTGGCCCGCAGGATCCTTGACCGTGATGTCTCGGGTGATGGGCGAACCGGCATTGCACTCGACGTATCTGGAAGGGTCGAGTGGTTTCGGGTTGGGACTTGGCTGCCAGCAATTGTTTGGTGTTCCATAGTTGTAAGACCACGTCAGGCCTTGGGACGGCAATCCCGGGCCGGAGATACGCCGACTGGTCACTGCCATGACATAGAACTGGTAAGGGATGTCTGAGTAGGCTTCCTGGATATGGCAGACTCGAGGCACCCAGGACCGCCCCATTAGCATGGAATTGAGCGTGTAGTCGCTGCGAGCACCGGTGGGGGCAGTGATGCTTCCCACAACATTGTTGCGAGACCAAGGACGAATGTTGTCGCAGTCTGGCGGCTGGCTATAAGTCACGCGTGCACGAGACAAGGCAAGCAAATCGAACGTCCAGCCGCTGCCGTCAGGCAGCGTCACTGTATCCAGGGTGTCGCTGTAGCCGTAAGACCAGGTTCGCCCGCCTGTGGTCACGGAGGTGATGGTCTTGCCATCCCCTCCAGCATACGACAGGTCAATGCGACGCCCATCGCTGGCAACAATGCTTAGAAGCTGCCACGGAGCACCGGGATTCCAGTTATAGGTCACCGTGTTGCCAAAGCGGTCCGTCACCCGAGTCGGATAGATCAGGACCTCTTCCCTCACCAAGTTGTAGTTCAGGCCAACCATGGGGACAATTCCGCCGACGGCGGCAGTTTGCATCGCACTTCCCGCGGAAATCGACTGAGGAGCTGGTGACGACTTGTGCAGTGCTGGGTAGCTGCGTGACACCAAGTGATTGAACGAATACATCGAGCCTTGGGTGTCCACTAACTCAAACCCTTCACCGCGAGCACCGGCTTCACTTGCACCATCCAGTGAGGCTAAGCATCGGATTGCAGACCCATCTTTTAGGACAATGGGATACGTCCTTCCATCTGCTGGCCTCAGGGCTCCAGCAGACGCTTGAAGAAGCTCTTGGTCGCCAGCACCTGGGCGGTATGCAAAGCTTCCCCGCCAATACTCCGGGGCATCGAAGAAACCGCCCTGGACCTCGATGACTGGAGGCCGACCGTAGAGGCTGCAACGGTTGTGGACGAGATCGCGCGCGGCTTCAACAGTCCACCCGCTGCCAGAAAAGACCCCGTGCATGTAAGGAATGTCCAAGTCCCAAAGCTTGAAGTGCCCTTTTGTAGGACTTCCGACTGAGAAGCGACGACCGATGCGCACCTGGAGGGCATTGTTGCCCTTCAAATCCACGTCGGTTTGAACGATCTCCATCGACCCGGTGTAGAGGTTGATGTTTTCTCCGAAGAGCTGGTCGCCGGGGCTCTTCACCACTGCGCCCGATTGGATCAACTTGCCATAGTCGTCGTAGACATCCTCGGCGGCACCCAATGCAGGAGACAATCCTGCCAAAGCAGCCAATGCCCATCCAAACGCGCGCATCTGGCGCGGCTTTGTGCCCGATTCCATAGCATCTTCCAAGTTGATGACTGACCGAGATCCGGGTAGACCTCATCGCTCTTGCGAACTCGCGCTCATGCGAAGGCAAGGCATGGCAACGCATGCCCCGCCAAGCCGTTTGGCAGGTGTTCGTGTTCAAGAATCCGGAGGGTGCGCGAAGCGCGACCGCGAGGTCATTCCCCAATACCCCCCACGCGCATTAGAGTTGCCCGGCGCCAGTTCGATGTCAACTGCCTGCTATCGGCTGCCCACCGGTGATGGACCTAGAACGCAGGGCGACAAATTCTTGACGTTATGAGGAACGCTCACGAAAGGCGGAACTAAGGCCCCCGCCCCATGCTGGGTTCAGAAAATTCTGACGCTGTCGTCAGTGGTCATCTGACACGGACCCGGCGTCCCTCATCACTCGCCAGTTGGGCCGCCTTCGGCTGTCCGCACTGTTCCGCAGGTCGCTAGCTTCAACCAAGGCGTCACGTGCCAGGGAAGACGTCGCCGAGTGCTGCCGGGACATCGCCAGCTAAAATCTACAATGGCGTCCTCTATATCGACCACTTCATTCCAGTCACGGCATCCGGACGCTGGACTTCTTCCAGAAGACAGTCATTACGGCCAGCCCTACGTAATGCCCGATGCTGCCAAGGAGTCCCCTGTCTTCCCAGATTTGATTAAGAACTCTGAGCATTCACTGAAAACTAAAAAGAGTGCACTCGCGCTCGCTTGCATCAGTCGATAAGCCGCTTGAGTTCGGTCATTGCAGCTAGAACAGCGCCGCTAGCGACTTGCAACCTAAGGCGCCCTGAGGCTAACGTTGCTTATCCAAAGGGGGATGAGCAATGGAACGCTCGCATTATTTTGTTGATCGCAGCCTATACGGCGATGAAGTAGTGGCTCGAGCAGCTCACCGCTACACGGGCATTTACGACGTAGAAATGCGGGTGGAGGGCGACTCACTCATGGTCGCTTTTTCGAGCAAAGACGACGCTTCCGTTGCACCCGGACTTCATGCTCAGTTTTCTCGTGATCTACTCGATGAGCGTTTGCGCGCGCTGGTCCGCACTGAAACGCAGGGCTTGCAGCAGGAACTAGTTCGTGCCGCATTGAACCAAGCTCAACCGCTGACGCGTTCTAATGTCGAGGTTTAAGCCCAGCCAGGCCTTTGGCCACGCATCCTCATACAAGTTGCTACCCCTTCGATTTCGGCGCCTGCCGTGGGATGAGACCCGCGCGTTCGTGTCATCAATGGCTGGCGACTGGCTCCTCATGGACATGGATGACCTTCAGCGGTTTGTCTCCCATGAGCTCTCTGCAAACTCTCCTTTGCTCGCAGATCTACAGGCTAGGCACTTGGCGATCGTGCAGACCGACCGCAGCAGCCTATCGCCGCTCCTGAGTCAGATCCGCACCCGGAAGTCCTACATGGTGGGTGGGCCAGCACTTCATATTTTCGTTGTGTCTTTGCGGTGCCACCACACCTGCAGCTATTGCCAAGTATCCCGCCAAGCAACAACCGCCACTGCCTTTGATATGACTGGCTCGCATGCGGAGCAAGCGGTCGAGCGGCTCTTCGAATGGCCTAGCCAAGAACTCACTATTGAGTTCCAAGGTGGGGAGCCCCTGCTCAACTTTGAGCAAGTCATGGGCATCACGAAGCTCATCGTCAAGCGCAACGCTTCCGAACGGCGAGACCTACGATTTGTCTTGGCTTCGACGCTTCATGACCTCACCAAAAGCCAACTGGCATTTCTGGCAGAACACCGCTTCAAGTTATCCACCTCTTTGGACGGTCCGGAGTGGCTCCACAACGCGAATCGCCCGCGACCTGGCCGTGACAGCTACCGTCGGACCCTGAATGGCATCGACCTGGGGCGGCGTTGGCTTGGGGACGATGGGGTTTCGGCTCTGACCACATTGACCAAGCTGAGCTTGGAAGTCCCAGAAGCGATCATCGATGAGTATCGAAAGGTAGGACTTCACTCCATCTCGTTGAGGCCTCTTAGCCCCTACGGATTCGCGAATCGGACGGCTCGCCGAACCGGCTACTCAACGGAAGACTACCTGGCCTTCTACATGCGAGCCTTTGGCCACTTGATAGCGGTCAACCGCTCCGGTTATGCATTAGAAGAGTCGTATGCATCGCTGCTGCTCTCCCAGCTCTTCACTTCGTTTGGTCATGGCTATGTCGATCTCAGGTCGCCATCTGGTGCAGGCCTTGGGGCCGTCATCTATGACCACGACGGGCGGGTCTACCCTTCTGACGAGGCAAGAATGCTCGCAGCAATGGGAGATGACCAGTTCGCCCTTGGAGACGTTTCACAACCGGTGACCGATTGGCTTTCATCCCCAGTCATGGCGCGGCTCTTGGAAGCTGGCGTAGCTGAGGCTTTACCTACCTGCTCCGATTGCGCATTCGTGCCGCTGTGCGGCGCGGACCCGATTGAGCACTACGCACGCCAGGGAGACACCGTCGGACATCGCCCGACTAGCGACTTTTGCAAGAGGAACATGGGCTTGTTCGATCTTTTGTTGGAGCGCTACGAGGCGTCTGACCGGTGGACCCAAAGCCTGATGCGATCCTGGGCGGCTCCCAAAGCAACGGAGGAAGTTTCCAATGTTGCCGCTTGAGACCAAAGCACTGCTTGCGCCATCCACCCGCGCATCCTTACTGAAAGTTGTTGGCTTGGCAGATTTTTCGCAGTCCCCACTGCCGTTAGAGCGGATGGCTTTGGATATAAGGGGCTTGGACCTGCATCGGCTGAGCGAATCACTGCTAGGCCTGCCCTGGGGCGCTGTCCTTGCACCTGAAGAAGCGGTGTGGTTCGACGATCTCCCTATCGTTCGTTTGAAGGGATCGCCGGACCTCTGTAAACCAGGCGACGTCATTGAACTCAATCCACTTCAAAGCAAGGTTGCCATTCGCTACCGGCGGGGCGACACAGGAAACGTGCTGTTCGCTACCGAGCGTTGCAACAGCTACTGCCTGATGTGCTCGCAGCCCCCGCGTGAGGTAGAAGACGCTTGGCGTGTCCAACATCTGCTGGACTTGATTGACCTAATCGACCCGAACGAGCCCTCTCTCGCTATCAGCGGAGGCGAACCCACGTTGCTTGGGGATGGCTTGGTCCAGGTCACCAAGAAGTGTGCGGATGCGCTGCCGAAAACCCACATCCACGTCCTCTCGAATGGACGGCTGCGCGACCCAGCGCTGCCTGCAAAGTTCGCGGGTATCCATCCAAATCTGAGCTGGGGTGTCCCGCTCTATGGCGATCACCACGCCCTGCATGACTATGTCGTTCAGAGCGAAGGCGCCTTCGCCCAAACCTTGAGGGGCGTGTATGCCCTCGAGGCCGCTGGCCAGAGAGTTGAGATCCGCGTAGTGCTAGTGAAGCCGAGCTTCGAGCGGCTGGCACAGCTCGCTCGCTACATCTGGCGCAACCTTCCCTTCGTGGAGCACGTGGCGCTGATGGGCATTGAACCAATCGGATTTGCGAAGGCGCATCAGCAGGAACTATGGGCTGACCCGGCAGACTACGCCAAGGAGCTTGCGGAGGCGGTTGAGACGCTCGCAGAGGGAGGAATCGCCGTTTCCCTCTATAACTTGCCGCTTTGCACCCTGGATCGCTCTCTTTGGCCGTATGCAGTTCAAAGCATCTCGACTTGGAAGAACGACTACCTTCCCGCATGTAACGCTTGCTCAGTTCGAGAGCGTTGCGGCGGGTTCTTTTCGTGGGTCACTCCGGCGTGGACCAGTCGCGCCGTATCACCAGTATTGGAAGCCTAGACATGTCCAACGCATTGATGATTATCGGCTCCGCCACCTTTGGCAGCTTGGCCACCGAGCCGCCCAAAGGACAGTCTGATCTCCGAATGCTTTCGGAGATGGACGGGAAATACGCCACAGTCCTGAGCACCTCATTGAATGCCGGGCGTCACAATCTCTATGCCGGGCACAGAAGCCACAGCTCTCACCGTTCGCACAGCTCGCATCGGTCACATTCTTCCGGTTCTGGCAGTTCTTATAGATCTTATTCGCCACCGCCTGCGACAACCTATACGGCGCCAGCGAGCACCTACGCACCATCCTCAACATCGAAGAGCACCAACGGCAGCTCGGCCACCTCGTATGGCCAGAGCCTGCAGCCGACGAGCACATCAACAACGCCCGCGAGCAACGGCAGCTCGCAAGCGCTCTCTTCGACCACCAGGCTGGCGTCGGAGGGTCGGGATGCGGACGCCCTGAAGCTACTCATCATGCGCGTCCAGGCTGCCCTTTACTCGAAGGGCTACGATCCCGGTGCCATTGATGGGACCCTGACGCCTGAGACGAAGTTAGCCCTTCGGCTGTTCCAGCGAGCCTATGGACTCACGGCGACCGGCACCATGACCACGCCGACGCTTGATGCACTCGGAGTGCGTCTCTAAAGTTCCTCTCGCTTCAGTCCTATACGGGCTGAAAGAGGCTTACTAAACCAGGTATGCGTGGTCATCGCACCGATCCACGCGAGCAGGGTCATGTCGTGCTGCTCCACAAGAAGCCTTGTCGACGCGCAGCAGCGCGGCCCTCTTAAGCTGTATGTGGGCAGCGTCGAGCCATCGTGCGGCCAGCGAGAATACTTCGCTATGTGCATGGCCGGCACTAGCACGCTGTATCCCAGAAGTGAACTTGCATGCCCAAGAGGCGTTCAAGAATCCCCAGAGGGAGAGGGCTACAAAGTCACGATCGGACGACTATTCCACTGGGCAACCGAGACGCCTTGACAAGGTCTTCCTTTGCGCTAAAAAGGGATTAATCTTTATGGACTATATATCGTGAACCAAACTAGAGCCAAGAATTATTTGCATCGTTACGGTATATGCCTATCCCGTCAGGATGATAGGAAGAGTAAAGAATGGTTGACGACACCAGCAAACAATCCTGAAAAACGACTTTCTTTCCCTACGATTCTAGCCGCGATTGAATACTGGGATTGTCAGGCACGCTGGCTTGCGTTCGATACTGCCCTTGCCGCTGCGGCCCTAGAGCATGCCAAGTCCCTAGGGATTGCTGACCGGATTGCTTTCGATGAATGTATCGACGGCGCCGACGCCCCCATGCCCGAAGCAATGATGAACTCGTCAATGCGCGCGACGTTCCCAAAGGACTGGAGAAACTTAGTTCAAGCTTGGACAGCTCGGGAGGGATCTATTGCACAAATTGATATTTTTCGCACACTAAAGCATGCTCGCTCAGAACAACAAAACCCCTCCCCGCCACGTGAAAGGGAAACGAAAAATGAGCATAGAATGGCCGAGCGAAGAGACTGCCTCAAGGGTGGAGCATCTGGTTAACGCATGCGCTGGACCCATAGATCAGCTTGTGAGGCCAACGCCACTTTCAGGTGCGCTGCAAATTGCGACTTATCAAATCCTAAAATCCCATACTACAACCCCTCAGAGAGAGGAGGATGTAACCTCCATGCTCAGCGGAGCCTATGCTAGCTCTGTGAGCTGGATTCTTCGGTGCCTTGAAATTTGGCAAAGCCACGGTCTAGACCTGATTCCATACGATAAATATGGCGCATCCCCCATCAGCGAAGGGTCTACGGGTGCAGATTTTTCTCTACTCATAAGATTTAGTGACGAGTTCGCACGCGTAAGCGTATTTCAGGCAAAGGTAAGCGACAGCATCGACGAGGTTGACGTCCATCGTATTGCCCCGTTCCGGGCAGCGAGCAAGAAGGCGCCAGAAAAGCTACCGGAACCTCAAGCGCTGCGACTCGTGGAATATGGACTCAGTCTCATTGCCTCCAAGAATGAAGATGATCTCAATTGGATCCACTTTTGCGCTTACGCACCCAATTCTTTCTTTTGCATCCCTCTCAGCCAGGCATTGACACTTATCACAAGTTACAGGGGGACCCAAGCCGCTATCACTAAGGACCTACAAGATTTTCGTAAAGAAAAGAGTGGAGAGAATAATCTTTCAACTCTACTGCGAAATAAAGCAAGGCAACTCTATGGCACCCGAAAAACCACGATCTTGCGTCGAGACTCCCACACGCTAGAGCTCATTCACCTTCTAGCGGCAGGCGCATCAATCAAACCCGACTTGAAAGCACCCGGATGGCTGAACCTCAATAGCGCCGCGGAAATCAAAAATTTCAAGGACACGTGTCCACAAGAAGTTCAGCTCATCGAACTCAGCGGAAGCCCATCCCCTTCTCCATCCCCTTCCTTAGAAATCGTCGGCAATCTAAATCAGGCCGCCAAATGCTACACAACCGAGATTAACTTTAACCCCATCCCAACTCCCGGGGCTGGCAGTAGCCCAAAACTTGGACGGTAATCAAATCACTGACCTTGCCGCGGAGTAAGAAGGGAGACAGCTTAGGCGCGGGCCGGCGAACCTCTAAAACGGAGTGCGGGGAAGCACTATCGCCGGAGGCAGCCTCTCTTCAAGGTCGCGGCTTCGCTGCGCCGAGCGTTCCTGCGCAAGGTGTCGCGTCAGCTCCGCCAATGCCGTATCCATCGCCTCGCTGAAAGGGTCTCGAGCCTCATTGTCGACCCAAGGCTCTTGTAGCGCGTCTTCAAGGGTGGCCGTCCACACCTCGCCAAGCTCCGAACCAACCCCGGTATGAGGAACATTCGCTTCGTTTGTGCCGTTCGCTTCGTTTGCTCCATCCGCAGCAGTCACAGCCGTCAGCACATTGCCTGGCACGGTCAATACATGGCCAACCAAGCGACCGCCGACCAGCACCCAGTCATGCTGGACGGTCAGACACTCCCTCACCGTCGTTAGTGCCAGCACCCTGCCCGCCTTCCTTGTCATACGGGCGACCTGATCCTTGACCGCCTGCAGTTCGAGTTGGAGCTCGAGCTCCCGAGCTTGCTGCCTCAGTCGCTCCAGCTCGTCTAGCAAACGACGCTCTTTGGGCGTCTTGCTGGCCCTGGCTTTTTGCCACTCCACCAAGTCTTCGTAGAGGTAGCGCACGTGCTGATTGGCCCCGCCACCTGTGAGTCCTGCGCCTTTCTGGAAGGGCGGCCCCAACGGTGGGGAGCGGCGACGCCACTCCCCCAGCGTGTCGAAGTGGACTCCCAAGAACCGTGCCGCGGCTTTGCTGGTGACGGTTTGCGTCAACCCAGCTCTTGCACGCTCCAGTTCCTGGTCCAGCGCGGCCTCCAACAGCGCGCGGTAGTCCTCTTCACTGCGAACAACCTCAATCATCCAATGCGGTCCGCTGGTTCCGTTGAGCAAAGATACTAACCGGAGGGTCATTGGCCTCGTCCAGCCGCGGCTTGTCCGTCCCCTTCAGTCTGTTCCACACCCGCGGACTCTTGGCGACCATGGCTTCCTCAACTCGCCCCATCGCTTCTCGCAACTTGGACCACTCCTGCTCGGTGTAGCGCTCCGACACCGCGGCCATCCTGTCCTGGCCCTGCCCGCGGGTGTGATGATGCAAGAGCTGCGAGACGATTCGGCTTTCTCCGAACAAATGCGCCGCGTAGCGCCCCATGGTCCGACGGAGGTCGTGCGGGGTCAGTCCGATGTCGATGTCCTCGCTGAGGTTCAACAAGCCCGCATCGCGCCGGACATTGGCCACGATGCTCTTGCTGTCTGAGTAGTGCCCCGATCGGCTGCGGCTGGAACGCGCCGGGAAGACGTAGCGGGTTCGGTCAAGGGCATGTCGGGCTTTCTCCAATTCTGCCTCCAATCCCTTGATCAGCTCCCGTCTGGCTCCTCTGGCTTTAGCGGCTCGAAGCAAGCCTTCCATGGTCGCGACCTCCTTCTTCGCCTCGGTATCGTCCAAGCGCTCCTCCAGACGCCGCTGAAGCACTTGCTCGGCGAAATAGGTCACTGGCAAATAGCGCTCGTCTCCGTTCTTGGTGTCGAACAAGTAGACCTGCGACCCCTCGCGGCGGGTGAAAGGATTGACCTGCCCCGGTGGCGTCAACGACACCCACGACACCTCACGCTGAGTCAGCTCTCCCGGCGTGCACCGGTCGAACCACCGCAACGCGGCTGCTTCGCTGCGCCGGGTGCCCCACAACAGGGTCAGCAGCAGGTAATCGGCTCCGGCCGCATTCAAACCGCCCTGCTCATCCCGGCGAGCCAGGATGACCTTCATCACCTTGGGCAGCGTGTCATCCCCCAACGGATTGCGCACCTCAGCCCGGCTGTAGTGGTTGCGCAAGTCCTGAGCCCCGCGAAGTAGATCCTTGCTGTAGATGGCCTGGAACGGGTTGTAGATTATCTTGGGTTCCCGCCGAGTCTCGTGTGCCTGTTCTTGTTCCACTTCGTTGAACAGGTCCACGGAGCGCTTTGCATCGGTGAAGGTGTGCTCGGCAGCGGCGAGTCCTGCGGCCCTCACCCGTTGAATGTATTTCCCGGCGATGCCCAGTTCTCCAAGCTGGGCTGTGGAAAGCTGGGCCCAGTCGTCGTGGGATGCCAAGGCTTGGCGCATGGCAGTCGGGATACGGTTGGAGCGAAGCATGGCGCTCTTGCGCAACGCATCGTATCCCCGCACCACGTCCTCGGTTCGCGTGTCCCGAATTTTCAGATCGGCCAAGCCCACCTCGGGTCGCTCCAGACGAGCCAAGCTACTGCGGACAGCCTCGACACTGACCTGCTTCACTTTCTTTTTCCTAGCACGCTCTCCCATGCGCTCGATGTAGAGCTCCATGCATTGCCGAAGCGTGATGTCTTCTGAGCGCTTGTCTCGACGCTTGGCTCGGAGTTCTGCGCGCTCCTGTTGCACCGGATTGGTCCCGGTCTGCCTGAGCACCGACAGGTGCCCCTTGGCTACCTCGTAGGCTTCGTCCAGCCCCATGTCGGTGACGTTGCCCAAGGAAAAACGGCGGATGCCCGTCGGCCCACGCTTGACCACCTCGTATGTGGTCTTGGTTCTCCCTACCCGAAAACTAAAACCGGAGGGAGCCTTGTCACTTCCATCCACCAAGCGGTAGGGTTCGCCGGCCTCTTCAGGGTCCCGCTCCACCAGCTTGACCTTGCCCGCTTTGTCCAGCACGGGTGTCCGATCCACCGACAGGCTCAGGACTTGGGCGTAGGTCAGCTTAAACTTGAGCGACCCGCGCCTCTTCGGCAGATCTGGCAACTCCGGCGTCTTGCTCATGCATCCTCCATTGCTGTCGTGCGAGTGCTGTTGGTTGCAACCCACGTCGCAACATCAACATACGCTTTTCTTACCATGCGAACTCGTCGCAACATGCCAAATTGGGTCTCGCTTTGAATCGTCGCAACACGGTCGCAACAAAAAAGACCGTTACTGCCCGCAATAGCCCTCTTTTGACCGTCAGTTCCGTTACAGAGCAAATTCATAAGTGACTGTTTCCTCAAATATTTCCAAGACCGGCAAGGCCCCTCAAGAACATACGCCTGCCATGAAGCAATTCTTCGCCGCCAAGTCGGACTATCCCGACCTGCTGCTGTTCTTCCGCATGGGCGATTTCTACGAGCTGTTCTACGACGACGCGCGCAAGGCTGCGCGGCTGCTCGACATCACCCTGACCCAGCGCGGCAGTTCCGGTGGCGCGCCGATCCCGATGGCCGGCGTGCCGGTGCATGCCTACGAGGGCTACCTGGCCCGGTTGGTGGCGTTGGGCGAGTCGGTGGCGATCTGCGAGCAGATCGGCGACCCGGCGCTGGCCAAGGGCCTGGTCGAACGCAAGGTGGTGCGCATCGTCACACCGGGCACGGTCACCGACGAGGCGCTGCTGGACGAGCGCCGCGACACGCTGCTGATGGCGATCGCGCGCAGCAAGCAAGGCTACGGCCTGGCCTGGGCCGATCTGGCCGGCGGGCGTTTTCTGGTCAATGAAGTAGATAGCGTGGATGCGCTGGAAGCGGAGATCGCGCGCCTGGAACCGGCCGAGCTGTTGGTGCCCGACGAGGACAACTGGCCGGAATTCCTGCGTGGCCGCGTCGGTGTACGGCGGCGGCCACCGTGGTTGTTCGACGCCGACAGCGGCCGGCGCCAGCTGCTGGCATTCTTCAAGTTGCACGACCTGTCCGGCTTCGGCATCGACGACAAACCCTGCGCCACCGCGGCCGCCGGCGCGCTGCTGGGTTATGTCGAGGAGACCCAGAAACAGCGCCTGCCGCATCTGACCTCCATCGCGATGGAAGTGGCCAGCGAGGCGATCTCGATGAACGCGGCCACGCGCCGGCATCTGGAACTGGATACGCGCGTGGATGGCGACACCCGCAACACCTTGCTCGGGGTGCTCGACAGCACGGTCACGCCGATGGGCGGGCGCCTGCTGCGGCGCTGGCTGCACCGTCCGCTGCGCCTGCGCGAGGTGCTGGTGCAGCGCCACCACGCCGTCGGCACGCTGATCGACAGCGGCGCCGACGCCGACGTGCGCGAGGCCTTCCGCGCGCTTGGCGATCTGGAACGCATCCTCACCCGCGTGGCGCTGCGCTCGGCGCGCCCGCGCGATTTTTCCACCTTGCGCGATGGTCTGGCGCTGCTGCCGACGGTCCGCACGATCCTGGCGCCGCTGGATTCGCCGCGCCTGCAGGCGCTGCATGCCGAACTCGGCGAACACGATGCCACCGCGCATCTGCTGCTCAGCGCGGTGGCCGAACAACCGCCGCTCAAGCTCAGCGACGGTGGCGTGATCGCCACCGGGTATGACGCCGATCTGGATGAGTTGCGCCGCCTGTCCACCAACGCCGATCAATTCCTGATCGACCTGGAACAACGCGAACGCGCCAGCAGCGGCATCGCCACGCTCAAGGTCGGCTACAACCGCGTGCACGGCTACTACATCGAGATCAGCAAGGGCCAGGCCGACAAAGCCCCGCTGCACTACAGCCGCCGGCAGACGCTGACCAATGCCGAGCGCTACATCACCGAAGAACTCAAGAGTTTCGAGGACAAGGTGCTGTCGGCGCGCGAGCGCGCGTTGTCGCGCGAAAAGCTGCTGTATGAAGGCCTGCTCGATGCACTCGGCGGCGAGCTGGAAGGCCTCAAGCGCTGCGCGAGCGCATTGAGCGAACTCGATGTGCTGGCCGGCTTCGCAGAACGCGCGCAGGCACTGGATTGGTCACGGCCGGAACTGGACAACGCACCGTGCCTGCGTATCGAACGCGGCCGCCACCCGGTGGTGGAAGCGGTGCGCGACCAGCCGTTCGAACCCAACGATCTGGAGTTGCACGCCGACCGCCGCATGCTGGTGATCACCGGCCCGAACATGGGTGGTAAATCGACCTACATGCGCCAGAACGCGCTGATCGTGTTGCTGGCGCATATCGGCAGCTATGTGCCGGCCAGCCGCGCGGTGATCGGGCCGATCGACCGCATCCTCACCCGCATCGGCGCCGGCGATGACCTTGCGCGCGGGCAATCCACCTTCATGGTGGAAATGGCCGAGACCAGCTATATCCTGCACCACGCCACGCCGCAATCGCTGGTGCTGATGGACGAGATCGGCCGCGGCACTTCCACCTACGATGGCCTGGCATTGGCCGATGCGGTTGCACGCCATCTGGCGCATAGCAATCGCTGCTACACGCTGTTCGCCACGCATTATTTCGAGCTCACCGCACTGGCCGACGAATCGCATGCCGGCGGGACCAGCGGCATCGCCAACGTGCATCTGGACGCGGTCGAACACGGCGAGCGCCTGGTGTTCATGCATGCGGTCAAGGACGGCCCGGCCAATCGCAGCTTCGGCCTGCAGGTGGCCGCGCTCGCCGGCCTGCCCAAGACCGCCGTGACCCAGGCGCGTCATCGCCTGGCCGAACTGGAACAACGCGGCGGCGAAAGCCATGTCGCACAGATGGCACCGGCGGCACTGGATGCGCCGCAACAGTTCGGTTTGTTCACTGCGCCCTCTTCCGCTGCGCAGGAAGCACTGCAGGCGCTGGACCCGGACGAACTCACGCCCAAGCAGGCACTGGAAGCCTTGTATCGGTTGAAGGCGTTGCTTTGAGTGCGGGGATTTGGGAATCGGGAATCGGGAATCGTAAGAGCGTAGTTGCCTGGCTCTACGCTTTGCGGGGTTGGTCAACCTTGCCGTGTTGTTGTCGATTGAAGTGGCTTGATTGCCACTGTGCGGTATCGCTGCCCTCGCCCTGCATCGCGGCGCGTGCCGTGTTGCCCTGATGGCGCGACGGGCGCACGCTGCCGCAACGTTTTGTCCAACCGGAGACACCGATGACCACGTCCGCCTCGTTGACCGATCAACTTGCCGCGCAGTTGCAGGGCCCGCAGTTGCAGCAGCTCGCCAGCCGGCTCGGCATCGCGCCCGAGCAGGCGCAATCGGCGGTGCAGACCGCGCTGCCGCTATTGATGGGCGCGCTGGGCCGTAACAGCCAGCAGGCCGGTGGCACCGATGCGTTGCTGGGTGCCTTGCAGCGCGATCATGCCGGCAGCCCGGACATCGGCAGCCTGCTCGGTACGTTGCTGGGCGGCTCGGCCAGCGGTGCGCAAGGCAATGGCGCCGGCATCGTGGGGCATCTGTTCGGCGACAAGGCACCGCAGGCTGCCGCAGGCCTGGGCCAGGCCACCGGGCTGGAAACCGGCAAGGCCAATCAGCTGCTGCAATTGCTGGCACCCATCGTGATGGCGTATCTGGCCAGGCGCTTCCTCGGCGGCAATGCCGCGGCCAGCAGCCAGCTCGGCCCGGCCCTGGCGCAGGAAAAGCAGCGCGCCGGCAGCAATACCGGGGTCAACGGCCTGCTGGGCAGCGTGCTGGATCAGGACGGCGACGGGAAGCTTGGGCTGGGCGATGTCATGAAGCTGGGTGGCAGCCTGTTCGGCAAGCGCTGACATCGCGCGCGCAGGTTGGGGACATCGGCGCGCCATCCATAGCGCCTCGCTATCGATATGGTTGAATAATTCGAATTCCCCAACCGATCGATGCTACTTATCGTGTGCACACCCCGCCACGATGAGCCCGCCTGACGCGCATGTCTGCCAGTCACACTCTGCACATCGCCCCATACCGGCCCCTGCAGGCAGGCGCTAGCATCGCCATACGCGGCGACGCTTCTCGATGCCCCCACGGCCGCATGTGCGCCGTGGATGACCACCCCTGACGCATTGCCCGCCCTTTCAATTCCACCAGCGCGTGTCCGCAGTTTCGGCACACAGCTCCCCAGGTGCTCACGCACACAGGTATTGCCATGACAACCGAAGCAAAGTGCCCGTTCAACCACGCCGTCGTCGGTACCGGAACCACTAACCGCGATTGGTGGCCCAAGCAGTTACGCGTGGACCTGCTCAGCCAGCATTCGAGCAAGTCCAACCCGCTGGGCCAGACCTTCAACTACGCCGAGGCGTTCAAGCGCATCGATCTGGCCGCACTCAAGCAGGAACTGCGTGCGCTGATGACCGACTCGCAGGACTGGTGGCCGGCCGACTTCGGCCATTACGGCCCGCTGTTCGTGCGCATGGCCTGGCATAGCGCCGGCACCTACCGCATCGGCGATGGGCGTGGCGGCGGCGGTCGCGGCCAGCAGCGCTTCGCACCGCTCAATAGCTGGCCGGACAATGTCAGCCTGGACAAGGCGCGCCGCCTGCTGTGGCCGATCAAGCAGAAGTACGGCCAGGCGATCTCCTGGGCCGACCTGATGATCCTCACCGGCAACGTCGCGCTGGAAAGCATGGGCTTCAAGACCTTCGGCTTTGCCGGTGGCCGCGAAGACACCTGGGAACCGGATCAGGACCTGTACTGGGGCCGGGAAACCAAGTGGCTGGGTGGCGACGAGCGCTACTCGCGCGGTTCGCCCGGCGTGGACGAAGCGCACGGCGTGCTGGTGAAGGACGACGACAGCGAAGTGCCGCACACCCGCGATCTGGAGAACCCGCTGGCCGCCGTGCAGATGGGCCTGATCTACGTCAATCCGGAAGGCCCGGACGGCAAGCCCGACCCGGTCGCCGCCGCGCGCGACATCCGCGACACCTTCGCACGCATGGCGATGAACGACGAAGAGACCGTGGCGCTGATCGCCGGCGGCCACACCTTCGGCAAGACCCACGGCGCCGGCCCGGCCGACAACGTCGGTGCCGAGCCGGAAGCCGGCGAGCTGGAGAGCCAGGGCCTGGGCTGGCACAACCGCTACGGCAGCGGCAAGGGTGCCGACACCATCACCAGCGGCCTGGAAGTCACCTGGACCACCACCCCGGCGCAGTGGAGCAACGACTTCTTCGACCACCTGTTCAAGTTCGAGTGGGAGCTGAGCAAGAGCCCGGCCGGTGCGCACCAGTGGGTGGCCAAGAATGCCGACGCCATCATCCCCGATGCGCACGATGCGTCGAAGAAGCATCGGCCGACCATGCTCACCACCGATCTGGCGCTGCGTTTCGACCCCGCTTACGAGGCCATCTCGCGTCGCTTCCATGCGCATCCCGACCAGTTCGCCGATGCCTTCGCCCGCGCCTGGTTCAAGCTCACCCACCGCGACATGGGGCCGCGCTCGCGTTACCTGGGGGCGGAGGTGCCGAGCGAAGAACTGCTGTGGCAGGACCCGGTGCCGGCCGTCGACCACCCGCTGGTCGATGCGCAGGACGCCGCCGCCCTCAAGCAGGCCATCCTCGACTCCGGCCCGAGCGTGGCGCAGCTGGTGTCCACGGCGTGGGCATCTGCGTCGACCTTCCGCGGCTCGGACAAGCGCGGCGGCGCCAACGGCGCACGCATCCGGCTGGCACCGCAGAAGGATTGGCAGGCCAACCAGCCCGAGCAGCTGGCGCAGGTGCTGGGCACGCTGGAGCGCATCCAGGCCGACTTCAACGGCGCACAGTCGGGTGGCAAGCAGATCTCGCTCGCCGACCTGATCGTGCTGGCCGGTAACGCCGCGGTCGAGCGCGCCGCACAGGCTGCGGGCCACAGCGTCACCGTGCCGTTCGCACCCGGCCGCACCGATGCCTCGCAGGAGCAGACCGATGTCGAGTCCTTCGCGGTGCTGGAGCCGGTGGCCGATGGCTTCCGCAACTACGCCAAGCAGCGCTACGCAGTGCCGGCAGAGGCACTGCTGATCGACAAGGCACAGCTGCTGACGCTGACCGCGCCCGAGTTGACCGTGCTGGTCGGCGGCCTGCGCGTGCTCGGCGCCAATGTTGGCGACTCCAGGCACGGCGTGTTCACCGCCCGCCCCGGCGTGCTGAGCAACGACTTCTTCGCCAACCTGCTCGACATGCGCACCGAATGGAAAGCCACCTCCGAAGCGAAAGAGGTGTACGAAGGCCGCGACCGCAGCACCGGCGAACAGAAGTGGACCGGCACGCGCGTGGACCTGGTGTTCGGTTCCAACTCGATCCTGCGTGCGGTGGCCGAGGTCTACGCCAGTGCCGATGCCCAGGAGAAGTTCGTGCACGACTTCGTTGCCGCCTGGACCAAGGTGATGCAGCTGGATCGTTTCGATCTGGCCTGAGTTGCAAGGCGCACGCCCTCGTGCGTGCGCCTGCAGCGGTGTTGAAATACACGCAAGAGCTCGACTCGGCACACTGAAGACGTCCGTGGAGCGGCTGTTCTGCGGCTTGGCTGCAAGGCCCTTGCCCGCCCACCATCGCGGGACACGCCGCAAGTACGTCCTTGTAGGCTCTTACGCGGCATCCATGCCGCGTAAGGTCCCGCGACGGTGGGCGGGCAAGGACCAGGCGGGATGGTCGGTGTGCTTGGTGAGAGCAGGCACGGTGCCCTGGTGTTCTGACAAAGAAGCGTCAGCCAATTTCCTAGCGCAAGCCGATCAACGACAAGCGTTTAAGCAAACAACCGATCAGCTATCTGGTGTGGTGTCCTCGCCAATTGCGGGACCGTGGGGCGACATGGATGCCGCCACCGAGCCTACAGGGACGGATTCACCGCGTGTCCCGCAATTGGTGAGGGCGCCGCACACTCGACTCAGCTGGGAAGCGCCGTTTCCTCTTGCGTGAACGGCAACGCTCTGGGTGTTTTACGTCCATCACCCAATTCGCAGCGGGCAGCCACGCACTGCTACAACGCGTCGATATCGCCCAGCGCGTTGATCAGCCGGCGTGCACGCTTGTCCGGCTTGCCCTCGGGTGCGCGATAGCCGGTGCGTTCGGCGGCACGCTGCAGCCGCCATTGTGCACGCGCCTCGCGTGAGGCATCGCTTTCCAGGTACAGCGTCTGTGCGACCGGTGCCGGGCCACGCACATCGCTCAGCGCGGCAACGGTGATCTCGAAGATTTCGCCACCGCGGTCGATGCGCAATTGCTCGCCGGTGCGCAGGGTGCGCGAGGGCTTGGGCCGCTGGCCGCCCACATCCACCTTGCCGTTGTCCACCGCCGTCTTGGCCAGGCTGCGCGTCTTGAAGAAGCGCGCCGCCCACAGCCAGACATCCAGCCTGACCGTCGTCGCTTGTTCCACCAGTTGAGTCATCGCGTTGTGCTTGCCGTCGGGTCCAATGGGGCCACAGGCCGCTGTCGTGATCGCCGCTGGTGCGGCGCCTCGCAACGGGCTGCGTTGAACAAAAAACATTTGGGCACCTTCGCCGGAACTCAAGCATGGCGAGCTGCAGGACCTGGCACGCGACCACGCCCTGGCTGACCGATACAGGCAGAACCGCAGAACGGGTGCCTGCCCCGCGTCCTCGAAACGCCGGGCAACCGCATGCCTCACACAAGCCAATGCTAGTGTTCGCAGCTTCCGTCCCACGGCGCGTCTGCGATGCCCAAATCCGCTGTCCTGACCGAAGGCCCGATCGGCAAGAATCTGCTGCTGTTCGCGATGCCGATCCTTGCGGGGAATATCGCGCAATCGCTCAATGGCTCGATCAACGCGATCTGGGTAGGTCGCTACCTCGGCGAGGCGGCGCTGACTGCGGCAGCCAATGCCAACAGCATCATGTTCTTCCTGATCGGCTCGGTGTTCGGCATCGGCATGGCTTCGACCATCCTGATCGGCCAGGCGATGGGCGCGCGCGACATTGCGCAGGCGCGCAAGGTCATGGGCACCAGCGCCAGTTTCTTCGGCGGGCTGTCGGCGCTGATCGCGGTGCTGGGCTGGTTTCTGGCGCCGCACCTGTTGACTGCGATGGGCACGCCGCCGGCATCGCAGACGCTGGCCGAGCAGTACCTGCGGGTGATCTTCCTGGCCATGCCGCTGATCTATGTGTTCGCGTTCCTGTCGGCGGCACTGCGCGGCACCGGCGATGCCCGCACGCCGTTCCGCTTTCTGCTGGTGTCGGTGGTGCTGGACATCGTGTTCAACCCGTTGCTGATCTTCGGTCTGGGGCCGTTTCCGGCATTGGGCATCGCCGGCGCGGCCTGGGCCACGTTGCTGGCGCAGGCAGTGGCGCTGGGCGGTCTGCTGCTGTACCTGCGCAGTCAGCGTCATGTGTTGTGGCTGGGACGCGGCGACCTGCACCTGTTCCGCATCGCGCCCACGATCCTGCGCGCGCTCATCGTCAAGGGCGTGCCGATGGGCCTGCAGATGGTGCTGATTTCGCTGGCCATGATCGCGATGATGACGTTGGTCAACGGCTTCGGCACCGACACCGCCGCCGCCTACGGCGCTGCGTTGCAGCTATGGACCTATGTGCAGATGCCGGCGATGGCGCTGGGCGCGGCATGTTCGACGATGGCGGCGCAGAACGTGGGCGCCGGATTGTGGACGCGTGTGGATGCAACCGCACGCACCGGCATCGTCGCCAACTTCCTGATGACCGGTGTGTTGATCGGGCTGCTGATCGTGTTCGACCGCTGGACGCTGGCGCTGTTCCTGCCGAGCGACAGCCCGACACTGGAGGTTGCGCGGCATCTCAATCACATCGGCATCTGGTCGTTCCTGCTGTTTGGCGTGAGCTTTGTGATTTCCGGCGTGGTGCGGGCCACTGGCGCGGTGATCCCGCCGCTGCTGATCCTGGCCTTCGGTCTGTGGGGCGTGCGCGTGCCCCTGGCGAACGCCTTGATTCCGCACCTGGGAGCCGATGGCATCTGGTGGAGCCTTCCGATCAGCTCGGTGTGTTCGATGCTGCTGTCGCTGGCGTATTACCGCTGGGGCGGCTGGCGCAAGGCACGCATGCTGACCACGCCAGCGCATCCGGCGAATCCTGCGGAGCTGGCCGCCGCTGCCGAAGTACCGGCGCATCCGGCCTCGCCGGTCGCCGATACCGCGCCGATCGCAGCATTGCCGCAGCACCGCCAGCGCTGATGTCGGCCGGCATCACCGGGCAGCAGTATCGACCGAAATCAAGCCAGGTCGAACCTATCAGCCGGGTGCCCTGTTGAGATGATCGATCCAGCGCATGGCCGCCTGGTGCGTGATCCACTCGACCAAGTCCACGGAACACCTAGCGGGCAGCTGCCAGGACGTCTTTCCCTCGACCAACGCAGCACGCGCTCGCCTACCCCGCGAACCTCACGCACGCACCACCACCACCAAATCCCCAATCCGATTCCCTAATCTCGATTCCCGATTCCCGATTCCCACAACGCAAACGGCCGCCCGAAGGCGGCCGTCTGGCATCAGCAGGACAAGCCTGCCGGTGACTTACTCAGCCTTGGCAGCAGCCTGGCGAGCAGCCTTGGCCTGTGCAGCGGCGGCCAGATCTTCCTTGATGCGGGCGGCCTTGCCTTCCAGACCACGCAGGTAGTACAGCTTGCCGGCGCGAACCTTACCGCGACGCTTCACTTCGACCGAGTCGATGATGGCGCTGTGGGTCTGGAACACGCGCTCGACGCCGAAGCCGTGCGAGATCTTGCGCACGGTGAAGGCGGAATTCAGGCCGGCGTTCTTGGTACCGATCACGACGCCCTCATAGGCCTGCACGCGCTCGCGGTTGCCTTCCTTCACCTTGACGTTCACCACGACGGTGTCGCCCTGGTTGAACTCGGGAAGCTTGCGCTGAATCTGGGCGGCTTCGAAGTCAGCCAGGATGGTCTTGTTGAGTTTGCTCATGATGGGCACCGCGTGTCTGGTGATATTGGACCGGCAGTCGCCGCACGGCGATTGCTCGAGGTTCGTAGGAGGGCCAGACGCAAGGCTGGCCAGCAAGCCGCATATTGTACCCCAATCGATATTGCAAGAGCTAGGGGTGAGCCCTTATTTCTCGTCGCCTTGGGCGAGTTCGCGGCGAAACTCGTCCAGCAGACGGCGATCGTTCTTGTCCAACCCGGCCTCGTCGAGCAGGTCCGGGCGACGCAACCAGGTCCGGCCCAGCGACTGCTGCCGACGCCAGCGCGCAATTGCAGCGTGATTGCCCGAGCGCAATACCTCCGGTACATCGCCCCAGTCATGAGTCGACGGATGGCTGTAGTGCGGGCAGTCGAGCAGGCCTTGCGGGCCTTCGAAACTGTCCTGGGCTGCGGATTCGGCGTCGTTCAACACCCCTTCCTGCAACCGCGTCACCACATCCACCAGCACCGCCGCGCCAAGCTCGCCACCGGACAACACGTAGTCGCCGATGGAGATTTCCATATCCACCGCCTGCGCCAGAAAACGCTCGTCCACGCCTTCGTAGCGCCCGCACAACAACACCATGCGTGGCAACTGCGCCAGCTCGCGGGCAAGCGGCTGGGTGAGCGGCCGCCCCTGCGGGCTGAGATAGATCACCGGCGCCGGACGCGGGTCCGCCGCTTGCACCGCGTCCAGACAGGCCCGCAACGGCTCGATCAACATCACCATGCCGGGCCCACCACCGAACGGACGGTCGTCCACGCGGCGGTAATTGCCCTGCGCATGCTCGCGCGGATTCCAGCCCTGCAATTCCAGCAGGCCACGCTCCTGCGCCCGCCCGACCACGCCGAACGCTGCGCATTGCGCAATGAACTCGGGGAACAGGCTGATGACGTCGATGCGCACTAGCGGGAGTCGGAAATCGGGATTGGGAATGGATAGAGCAAGCGCGGAGCCGGGGCACCGCCTTGATCAGAAATCCGGATCCCAGTCCACCACGATCAGGTTGGCGTCGAAGTCGACCGACTTGACGAAATCCGGCAGCACGAACGGCACCAGCCGCTCGCGATCGCCGCGCACCACCATCACGTCGTTGGAGCCGGTGGAGAACAGGTGTGACACCGTGCCGAGCTTGACGCCCTCGACGGTTTCTACCTGCAGCTCTTCCAGATCCACCCAATAGTATTCATCGGGCTTGGGTGGCGGCAGCACGCTGCGCGAGACATAGATCTCGGTCCCGTGCATGGCTTC
The DNA here is from genome assembly GCF_903989465.1 of Xanthomonas sp. CPBF 426. NCBI lineage: Bacteria > Pseudomonadati > Pseudomonadota > Gammaproteobacteria > Lysobacterales > Lysobacteraceae > Xanthomonas > Xanthomonas sp. CPBF 426. The sequence continues at coordinate 1,494,208 of NZ_LR861805.1, read as the reverse complement.
GACGGTGTCACGGTCGCCGACGTCCGGGAACACTGCAATCAGATTCTTGCCCTGATCGCGTCCACGGACGCCACTCACGACCGACTCCTGCCCCGAGGGCGTCCGCACGATCCACGGTTGATACCGGAAGATCGCACTGCGCGGCTCGGTCCAGGATTCGAGCTTGAGCTCGCCCTTGACACCAAAAGCGCCGACAATCCTGCCTAACAGGATGCGGCGCTCGGTCGGCTTCATCTGCGTCGACTCTGGGCCGGGCGGTGACGCCCGGCCCTCAAGATCAGGCCGCAGCGGCCTGGGACTTGGAGGCTTCGCGATACAGGTTACGCACCTTATCGGTCAGCTGGGCGCCCTGGCCGACCCAATGGTCGACGCGTGCGACATCCAGCACGACGCGCGGTTCTGCGCCCTGTGCAACCGGGTTGTAGTAACCCAGACGCTCGATATTGCGGCCATCGCGCGCGCTGCGCACGTCGGTCACGATGATGTGGTAGAACGGACGCTTCTTGGCGCCGCCGCGGGTCAGTCGAATCTTGACCATGGTGTCGTTTTCCTAAAGTTGCCCAGTCGCCAGAATGGCGCGGTAAGCCGGCGATTATAGCGGGCTCCGGCGGCGAAGCCAAGTCACCCCCAATTCGCTCAGATCCCTTGCCAGGCCTGGGTCTGCAGGGCCTGCTCCAGCAATGGCAGTTGCGCGGCCTGCGCCGGCCACGACGCCGCTCCGGCTTGCACGATCGCCTGCTGACCACGCGCATTGCAGCTGAACACCCCATCGAACCCGTCCAGTTCGCCCAGCATGACCGGGCGCGACTCCTGCGGGATCCCGAGCATTTGCAGGCCTGCCTGCAGCAGACGCTGCTGGGTGCCTAGCAGCGCCGGTCCTTGCGGCCACACCACCCTGCCCTGCTGCCACAGGCCCAGATTCCAGAAGGCACCTTCCAGCAGATGCTCCTGGGCGTCGACCAGCAGGGCATCGTCGTAGCCGGCCACCAGGGCCTGGCGACGCAGGTGCAGCAGCGCGAAGGTGCCGACATGCTTGTGCCGGGGTTGCTCGCGCACGTGGCAGACCGGCTGCACGCGTAGTGCGGTGGCTGGCATCCGGGCGGCGGGCGCGATGGAGATCAGCACATCGAGCGCAAGCTGCCGCGATGGATCGCGCAGGTCGAAATCCTGCGCAAACACAGTGATGCGCACGCTGGCATCGGCGCAGTCCGCAGCCGACAACGCACCGCGCAACTGGGCGCGCAGGGATGCCTCATCGATCGCTGCACCGAACAAGGCAGTGCCGTCGTGTTGCAGCCGCTGCAGATGCAGGTCCAGCCCGCGCACCGCACCGGCGCGCACCTGCAACGTGGTGAAGTGGCCGTAGTTGATCAGTGCGGCGGCGCCCAGTTGCTGCGCTGTCGCCACTGCACCGTTGCAGAAGATCAGCGGCACACCAGCGCCTGCGCCTGCGCCCACCACTGGGTCACCAGTTGCGCGGCAGGCTGGGCCGGTGCCATCCAGGCCGATTGGCCGGCCCAGGCCTGCATGGTGTCCAGGCGATTGTCGCGCGCCGCGGCCTGACGCATCGGCGCGGTCAGCGCGCGCTGCACCGGATACGGCGCCGGCACCGGTGCCTCTGCGGCGGCGGACGCATGCACATACGGCGTGGCGAGCGCACGCCCCAGCCGGCCGGAAAATGCGCGGGTCGGCTGGGTCTGTTCCGGTTCGGCCTGGGCCAGGGCATCGGCCCAGGCGCTTGGCAGCGCCGCCTCGGGGGTGCGCAGCAGGCCGGTGCCGATCTGCACGGCACTTGCGCCCAGTGTCAGCGCCGCGGCAATGCCGCGCGCGTCGGCGATGCCGCCTGCGGCGATCACCGGAAGATCCAGGTGATCGACCAATCGTGGCAACAAGGCGAACAACCCGGTCATCTGCCGCTCGGCGCGACCGGCATCGAATGCACCACGATGCCCACCGGCCTCGGCCCCCTGCGCAACCACCGCATCGGCACCGGCCGCCTGGGCCGCACGCGCTTCGTCCAGCGTGGTGGCGCAGGCGAACCAGGCGATGCCGGCGTGCTTCAGGCGTGCAACCTGGTCAGGCCGAAACACGCCCATGATCGACGAGGCCACCGCAGGCCGCGCGGCGAGCAAGGCCTCGAACTGGGCATCGAAGTCGGCCGGAGTTGCATCGCCCGCGTCCTCGGGAACTGGCGGCCCCCATTGCGACAGAAACTTACGTACGCGCGCCTCCGCAGCGGCGTCGCGCACCGGTGCCGGATCGGGAATCCATAGATTGACCTGTGCAGGCCCGGTGCTCGCGTCACGGAAGGCCGCCATCCACGCCACGATGTCCTGCGGCTGCGACAACACCGCGCCCATCGCACCCATGCCGCCGGCCGCAGCAACCGCCGCCGACAACGGCACCGGGCAGGCGCCGGCCATGGGGCTGAGCAGGATCGGGAGTCCTAAACCAAAACGCTGCTGGAAGGCGTTGACATGCGAAAACGAACCCATCGTGCGCGGCCTGAAATCATGAGACTTCATGGTAACCGCCCGTGCATCCGGACGTCCCCTCACCGCCTGCAGGCGGCGCGCGTGCGCAGTGGGGCGATCAACGTCGGCCCGACATTTTTGACCCAACGCATGCGTGTCGCGGCACGCACTGTGCGTGTTGCTGCTAGAAACTCAGCGGAACGGCATGCCGCCGCGGCCGCCCATGGCGCCCATCATGCCCTTCATGTTGCGCATCAGGCCCTTCATGCCGCCGCCGGCCAGCTTGCCCATCATCTTTTCCATCTGCTGGTACTGCTTCATCAGCTTGTTGACGTCGGCCGGCTGCATGCCGGAGCCGCGGGCGATGCGGGCGCGGCGCGAGCCGTTGAGCAGGGCCGGGTTGCGCCGCTCCTTCTTGGTCATCGAGTTGATGATCGCGATCATGCGCGGCACTTCCTTGCCGGTGACCTGCTGCTTGACGTTGTCCGGGATCTGGCCCATGCCCGGCAGCTTGTCCATCAGCCCATGGATGCCGCCCATGTTCTGCATCTGCTCGAGCTGTTCCTTCATGTCGTTGAGGTCGAATTTCTTGCCCTTGGCCACCTTGGCGGCGAGCTTGGCGGCCTTTTCCTGGTCGACGCTGTGCTCGACCTGCTCCACCAGCGAGAGCACGTCGCCCATGTCCAGGATGCGGCTGGCGACGCGGTCGGGGTGGAACACGTCCAGGCCGTCGGTCTTTTCGCCGGTACCGACGAACTTGATCGGCTTGCCGGTGATGTAGCGCACGCTCAGTGCGGCACCACCACGGGCGTCGCCGTCGGTCTTGGTCAGCACCACGCCGGTCAGCGGCAGCGCCTCGCCGAAGGCCTTGGCGGTGTTGGCCGCGTCCTGGCCGGTCATCGCATCGACCACGAACAGGGTTTCGGTGGGGTTGACCGCGGCGTGCAGCGCCTTGATCTCGTCCATCATCGCCGCATCGATCGCCAGGCGGCCGGCGGTATCGACCAGCAGCACGTCGGCGAACGACTTGCGCGCATCGCTGATGGCGGCGCGCACGATGTCGACCGGCTTTTGCGAGGCGTCGGACGGGAAGAACAGCACACCGACCTGCTCGGCCAGGGTCTTGAGCTGCTCGATCGCGGCCGGGCGATAGACGTCGGCCGAGACCACCATGACCTTCTTCTTGCGCTTTTCCTTCAGGTGCTTGGCGAGCTTGCCGACCGTGGTGGTCTTGCCCGCGCCCTGCAGGCCGGCCATCAGGATGATCGCCGGCGCCGGCACGTTGAGGTTGAGGTCGGTGGCGGCTGCGCCCATCACCGCGGTCAGCTCGTCGCGGACGATCTTGATCAGCGCCTGGCCCGGGGTCAGCGACTTGAGCACTTCCTGGCCGACCGCGCGCACCTTGATGCGCTCGATCAGCGCCTGCACCACCGGCAGCGCCACGTCGGCTTCGAGCAAGGCGATGCGCACTTCACGGGTGGCTTCGCGGATGTTCTCCTCGGTCAGGCGGCCGCGGCCGCGCAGGCGCTCCATGGTGCCGGAGAGACGTTGGGTAAGGGACTCGAACATGCGCAAGGGACCGCGTGAGGGGAAACGGGCGTCGATTATAGCGGCACCGGCCAACGCGCCGCCCCGGCGGCCCCGCTGCCCGGCCGGTCAAGCCAGCCGGGACGCCGCCGCACCACCGCTCGTCCATGCGCGCGGCCAGCCAGCGCCAGCGCCGCGATGGACAGAAACCACAGCCGCCGGACCAGCGGCCGCCCCATCCCAGGCCCGCCCCACCCACTCGCGGCCTGCCCCCGCAAGCCGCCCAGCGTCAGCCTGCAGCTCGCAACCCGCTTTTCCCGATTCCCGATTCCCCGCCCCACCAATATGCGAAACTGACACGATGACAATCGTTCTCATCGCGTTCGCCTTGTATCTGCTGGCCACGGCGCTGCTCACCCGGTCGGTGCTGCGTGATGGCAACCAGGCGCCCGCACGCTGGCTGATCCCGGCGCTGGCGGCCGTGGCGGTGCACGCCGGGTATCACGTGCTGGTGGCACTGCGCACCGCCGGCGGGCCGGACATGCATTTCTTCGCAGCGCTCTCGCTGAGCGGCCTGGGCATGGCCGCGCTGACGGCGGTGTTCGGCGCGCGCGGGCGCATGGCGGCGGTGGGTGTGGTGGTGTTCCCGCTGTCGGCGATCCTGCTGGCCTGCTACCACGCCTACGGCCACGAACCGAGCTCGGACCTGGGCTGGCGGCTGGAACTGCATGCGTGGATGGCGCTGCTGGCCTATGCCACGCTGGGTATCGCCGCGTTGCTGGCGATCATGCTGTGGCTGCAGGAGCGGGCCCTGCGCCGGCGCGATTTCCACACCTGGCTGCGCGCGCTGCCGCCGTTGACCGAGCTGGAGACGCTGCTGTTCCGCACCATCACGGTGGGCTTCGTGCTGTTGAGCCTGACCCTGCTGACCGGCCTGCTGTTCGTGCAGGACTTCCTGGCGCAGCGGCTGCTGCACAAGACCGTGCTCAGCATCCTGTCGTGGATCGTGTTCGGTGCGCTGCTGATCGGCCGCTGGCGCAACGGCTGGCGCGGCACCAAGGCGGTGCACTGGACGCTGACCGCGATGGCGCTGCTGGTGTTGTCGTTCTTCGGCAGCAAGTTCGTGATCGAACTGGTGCTGGGGCCGCGCTGATCGGCTTGGCTTTAGGAGCCTCCCCGGCCGCCCCATCGTTGCGATACCCCCTCTCAGGCGTCCAGCGCAGCGCTCACCGCCGCCCAGGGCTGATCCGGCCCCGGGTCGGCGAAGTGATAGGCGATGCGGCGGCGGTAGACCTGCCCGGGCCGCAGGATCGTCGACGGGAAGTTGGGGTGATTGGGCGCATCCGGGTAGTCCTGCGGCTCCAGGCAGACGCCGCGGCCAAGGCCGGGATGGTGGTCGTCCAGATGCTGGCCTTCGCAGAGTTGCACCGCCGGCGCGTCGCTGCTGATGCGCAGCGCCACGCCACTGTGCGGCGAGTACAGCTCGGCCACGCACTCGGCCCCGGCGGCCAGCACCAGGCATTGGTCGTAGCCCTTGCCCAGCACCACCTGCGGGTGCGATGGGTCGATATTGTCGGCCAGCGCCGCCGCATGGCGGAAATCGAACGGCGTGCCGGCGACCGAGGCGATCTCGCCGGTCGGGATCGATTCGGCATCCACCGGCAGATAGCGATCGGCCGGCACGCGCAGCACCTGCAGCGCGGCGCGCCGATGCGGGTCGCCGGAGAGATTGAAGTAGGGGTGATGGGTCAGGTTCAACGGGGTGGCGGCATCGCATTGCGCCTCGAAGTCCAGCTGCAGGCGGCGCCCTTGCAGCTGCAGCCGCGCGCGCACCTGCAGATTGCCGGGATAGCCTTCTTCGCCGTCGGGCGAGTGGTAACCGAGCAGCAGTTGGTCCGGCGCCTGCTCCAGCACGCTCCACACGCGCCGCCCGAAGCCGCGCAGGCCGCCGTGCAGCTGGTTACGCCCTTCGTTGGCGGCCAGCGTGTGGGTGACGCCGTCCAGCGTGTAGCGCGCACCGGCGATGCGGTTGCCGAAGCGGCCGACCAGGATGTTGAGGCTGTCGCCATCGGCGGCGTACGCCGGCAGATCCGGCAATGCCAGCAGCAGCGGCACCACCCCGCGCGCGGTGGTCAGCCGCAGCGCATGCAGGATGCCGCCGTAGGTGAGCACTTCCACCTCCAGTCCGGCATCGCTGCGCAGCGTGAGCGCATGGACTTCGACACCGCCTGGCAACTGCCCGAACACTCGCTGCATGGATCGTCCCGCCGATACTGGAAGCTGGCGAGCATAGCGGGGGAGCGCGGTCGACGACCATGCCCCGGCGCACATCCCGGCGCGCAGCGATGGCGATGGCGGCAAGGCATGCACCAGCGTTCGGCGGCTTGATCGCGATGCAGCAATACAAGCCGAGGTTGCAGGCACTAGGCTAGCGGCGCGCCCGCCGACGCTGCGGCGTGCGACCACCTCGATCGATCAGCACAGGAGCGCCAAGCCGATGCAGTGGATTCTTCCCGCCTTGCGGATATCGCCCAGACGGCTGTTGCAGGCTGTCGTTGGCGCGGCCGTGGTCGCCAGCGCGCTCGCCGCCTCTGCTGCCGAGGTCGAGGTGACCGGCACGCTGCGCGCGGACCAGCCCGGCGCGCAGGTGTCGCGGCAGCTGTTCGGCCAGTTCGCCGAGCATCTGGGGACCGGCATCTATAGCGGGGTGTGGGTCGGCGAGGACTCGGCGATTGCCAATACGCGTGGCTATCGCAACGATGTGCTGGCCGCGCTGAAGGCGATTGCCGTGCCCAACATCCGCTGGCCCGGCGGCTGCTTCGCCGACGAATACCATTGGCGCGATGGCGTCGGCGCGCCGGCCAGGCGCCCGGTCAGCGTCAACACGCACTGGGGCGGCGTGGAAGAATCCAACCGCTTCGGCACGCACGAGTTCATGGACTTCACCGAACTGCTGGGCACCCAGGCCTATATCGCCGGCAACGTGGGCAATGCGGCGCCGGACGAAATCGCGCAGTGGGCCGAATACATGACCGCACCCACCCGCTCCAGCCTGGCCAACGAGCGCCGCGCCAATGGCCGCAACGCGCCGTGGCAGGTACCCTACTTCGGCGTGGGCAACGAGTTGTGGGGCTGCGGCGGCAACATGCGCGTGGAATACGCGGCCGACGTCTATCGGCGCTACCAGACCTTCGTCAAGGCACCGGCCAACCAGAAGATCCTCAAGATCGCGCCCGGCCCCAACAACGACGACTACCACTGGACCGAAGTGATGATGCGCGAGGCCGGCACGCTGATGGACGGCCTGAGCCTGCACTACTACACCGTGCCCGGTGGCTGGCCGCCGCGCGCCTCCTCCACCGACTTCGACGAAGCCGCCTGGATCGACACGCTGTCGCGCACGCTGGTGATGGACGAGCTGATCAGCAAACACAGCGCGATCATGGACCGCTACGACCCGGGCAAGAAGGTCGCGCTGGTGGTGGACGAATGGGGCACCTGGTACGCCGGGCTGCCGGATGCGAACCCCGGCTTTCTGCATCAGCAAAACAGCCTGCGCGATGCACTGGTGGCCGCGTTGAACATCGACATCTTCAGCGCACATGCCGAACGCGTGCGCATGGCCAACATCGCGCAGATGGTCAATGTGCTGCAGGCGATGATCCTCACCGACGGCGACAAGATGGTGCTGACGCCGACCTACCACGTGTTCGCGCTGTACAAGCCCTACCAGGACGCCACCCAGCTGCCGCTGCAACTACGCACACCCGAGTATCGCCACGGCGATGTCCACGTGCCCGCGGTGCACGGCTCGGCGGTCAAGGCCAAGGACGGACACGTCTACATCGCGCTGACAAATCTGGCGGCCAACGCAGCGGCGAGCGTGAGCGTGCAGGTAGAAGGCCTGTCACCGAGCAGCGTGGCTGGGCAGATCCTCACCGCGCCGGCGATCACCACGCACAACACCTTTGCCCAGCCGCATGCGGTGGAGCCGAAGGCGTTCACGGGCGCACGGGTACGAGGCAAGGCCTTGACGGTGGCCTTGCCGGCGCGTTCGATCGTGATGCTCAAGCTGGAGTGAGTGATGGCGGCGGCACCAGCTGCCGTCGCCGCAGTGGCTGGCGAGCGATGGCTGCGCAAACGGTGTTGCAAGGCGAATGCTCTCGACGCATCGCACGCCCGCGCAGGACGCCTGCGTGCGCCTTGTGGACCAGGGCACGCTACCGGGCGGTCTCCAGATGTCGAATGCCGGCTATACGCCGGTTGCCGCCTGGGCGGGCGCAGGCGCCAGCGTGGGTTCGGCGATACGCCATTGCACGGGCAGGCGTTCGAGCACGTGCTGCATGAAGGCACGCACCTTGGGGGTGAAGTCGCGGCGGTCGGCGACGCAGAGGTAGATCCGCAGCGGTTCCGGCAATGCCTGGGCGCTGCTGCCGAGGGCGGAGACAAACAGCGGCTGCAGCTGGCCGCGCTGCAGATAAGGCTGCACCACATAGGCGGCCAGGCGCGCGATGCCGCCGCCGGCGGTGGCCATGGTAGCGAGCGCATCGATATCGTCGCTGACCATCGCCTTGCCCAGCTCCGGCTGGAAGCGCACGCCATTGCGCACGAAATTCCACGGCAGGCAGCGTCCGTCGACCGGGTAACGCAGCAGCAGGCAATCGTGATACTTCAAGTCGTCCGCGGTTTGCGGCGTCCCGCAGCGCGCCAGATACTCGGGCGCTGCGCAGACCACCAGCGGCACCTGGGCGATGCAGCGCGCCACCAGGCCGTCTTCCAGCTGCGCTTCGATGCGCAGGCTGACATCCACGCTTTCCTGGGCGTGCTGCACAGCCCGGTCGGTACACAGCAGCTCGATCTCCAGCTGCGGATACTGCTGACGCAGGGCCGGCAGCATCGGAGCGAGTACGTGCCGCGCGAAGGCCGCGGTGCTGGCCACCCGCAATCGCCCCGCCGGAGCCTGCTGCGGCCCGGCCACCGATTGCCGCGCGCGCTCCAGATCGCGCTCCAGCTGCCGCACCTGTTCGAAGTACAGCGTGCCGCGCTCGGTCAGCGCCAGGCTGCGCGTGGTCCGGTGCAGCAGACGCACGCCCAGATGCTGTTCCAGACGCGCGATGTTCTGGCTGACCGCGGCGGCACTGATCCCCAGCAACTTGGCGCCTCCGGCAATGCTGCCGGCATCGACAGTGCTGACAAAGCTGCGGATGGACTGAAGAATGTTCATTGAATAGGCAAGTATTACCAAACGATTCGTAAGTTTTTCTTACGTAAGCCGCAAGGCTACGCGATCTACCCCGGCCGCGGTGGCGTCCCTACAGTGCTGCCCATCGTGCCGATCCGCGGCAACCGAGGCCATTGCATGTCGACATCTCCCCCTTCCTCCCCGTTGATGCGCCCGCGCTGGAAACTCGGCGTGCGCACCACGCCGTTCGTGTTCGCGTTCTACATGGCCGCGATCATGGCCCTGCTGATGTGCCTGGTGATCACGGGCGCCAATACCGGCCTGGCCCCCGGCTACCTGTGGCGCGTGCTGGACGCCTACCGCATTGCGATGCCTACCGCATTCTGCTGCGTGCTGGTGGTGCGCCCGCTGGTGATACGACTGGTGGCGTGGACGGTGCACGCCGGGCATTGAGTCGGGCGTGCGCGAGCATGCCCGGAAACGGCCGTACGGCAAGCGTACCGATGCGCAGCAGCATGCGCCTTGCCTGCCGCAGTGGCATCCAGGACGAGGCATTGCTGCAGAGGCTGCACGCGCTCGCATGCATCGTCGACCCGCCATCTCCCCCGCTTGAATGTTCCGACCTGGACGCTGCGCATGCCACCTGCCGGCAGCGGACATTCGCAGCCAGCTGCTGCCGCGCAACATCCGGTGCATGCAGTCTGCGACCGCCGTCATGCCAATGATGGACTATTCCGGAATGAACACCACGGAACTGAAACGCGCCACACAATCGCTTTGACACTGAAGTAGCCGCTGCGCAGCGTCACGTCTCCATGGACATCGGTCCACTTTCTGGAGAAGCACGCATGAACACGCGACGCAGTGCCGCTGTGCAGCTCGCCCTGCTCTGGGCCGTGGCGATGCCACCAGGCGCGCACGCGCAAACCCTGGTGTGGGAGGACAACTTCAATGGGCCCGGCATCGATGGCAACAAGTGGACCTACGATGTCGGCAACGGCTGCCAGATCGGCTTGTGCGGCTGGGGCAATGGCGAGATGCAGTACTACACCAGCCGCGCCGAAAACGCGCGCATCGAGAATGGCCGGCTGGTGATCAAAGCGCGGCGCGAAGCGTTCCAGGGCATGCCGTTCACCTCGGCGCGCCTGAAGACCGAAGGCCGCATGCACTTCAAGTACGGCACGCTGGAAGCGCGCATCAAGACGCCGGTGGTGGGCAACGGGCTGTGGCCGGCATACTGGATGCTGGGCACCATCGGCGTGTGGCCAGGCCGTGGCGAGATCGACCTGATGGAAGCCGGCATGGCCGCGGCGATCGCCAATGGCACCGCCAATCGCCGTATCGGCGCCGCCGTGCACTGGGACTACAACGGCCAGCAAGCAGACTACGACACCAGCTACACCAGCCCCGTGGATCTGCATGCCGACTTCCATGCGTACCGCATGACCTGGGACCCGCAGTTCATCCGCGTGTCGATCGACGGCCAGCAATACTTCGAATTTGCGATCTCCAATATCGAGGGCGCCTCGCTGCACGAATTCCACCAGCAGCAGTATCTGCTGCTCAACCTCGCCGTGGGCGGCAGCTATACCGGTATCACCTCGCCTGCGGCGGTGACCGCGCCGCTGCCGGGCAGGATGGAGGTCGATTACATCCGCCTGTATCAAAATCCCGGTTCGCAGCTGTACGTGGGCGCGCAACATGCCGCGCCGGCAGGGCGCTTTGGCGTGTTCACCGAGCAGGCCGACACCAGCGGGCGGCTGCAGTTCGGCCAGGATGCCGAGCTGTATCTGTGGAACAACCTCACCCCGATTGCGCAGGCGCCGTTCGAAGGCAGCAACGTGATGGCGTACCGCGCCAACGCCGGTGCCTGGTATGGCCTGGGCATCCAGACCGACTATCGCAACATGGCCGCCTACGCCGGCGGCGCGCTGAAGCTGCAGCTGAAAACCACCACGCCGTCGACGTTCAAGATCGGCATCAACACCAGCTTCGGCGACAGCTGGGTGGATTTCGCCACTGGCGGCAATCAGTACGGCCTGGTGCGCGACGGCGCCTGGCACGAGGTGAGCATTCCCTTCAGTGCGTTCTACGATCTGGACCTGCAGGCGGTCAAACAGATGTTCATGCTGGTGGCCGATCCACCCGCCGCGCCGGTGGAGATCGCCATCGACAAGGTGTATTACCAGAGCCGTTGAGCGGCATCCACGCAGCAATCCCGGCGAAGGCGCCACACGATGGCCGCGCAATTCCATGCAGCGGCTTCGGCAGCGCGCGACCGGCGCAGCCCATGCTCAGGCGTTGGCTGCAACGCCTTTCAACACGTCGATCAGCTGACGCAGACGATACGGCTTGGGCAGGAAATCCACCCGCGCCGGCAGCGGTGGCAACTGCGCCTTTGCGAATCCCGAGGCCAGGATCACCCGCGCCTGCGGCAGCAGTTGCGCCACGTGTTCGCTCAGTTCGATGCCCGACATGCCGTTGGGCATGCGGACATCGCTGAAGACCACATCATAGGGGCCATTCTCGCGCAGCATGCGCAAGGCGCTATGGCCGTCGTCGGCGGTCTCGACGGTGATGCCTGCATCGCGCAGCGCCTCGCCGATCAGTTCGCGCAATTCCTGCTGATCTTCCACCATCAACAGACGCAGGGGTTCAGTCATGCTCAGCCTCCTCGATGGCCGGGAGAAACAGGGTAACGGTGGTGCCGCGGGCGGGAGCGGTGTCCAGCTCGACGAAGCCGCCGGACTGGGAGGCGAAGCCATACACCTGGCTCAATCCCAGGCCCGAGCCCTTGCCCACGTCCTTGGTGGTGAAAAACGGCTCACTGGCGCATCGCGCCACGTGCGCGGACATGCCGGGGCCGTCATCGCGCACGGCGATACTGACGTAATTGCACGGCTGGCCATGCGGATCGGACGGCGCAACACGCTGCTGTACGGCCGTTTCCAGCACGATATTGCCGCCGCCGGGCATGGCATCGCAGCTATTGAACACCAGATTGAGCAAGGCCGCTTCCAGTTGGCCAGGGTCCACGCGGATATCGGGCAACTGCTCGGCGAACGCCAGCGACAGCACGATCCCGGCCGGGCAGGCACGCCGCAGCAGCTCCAGCGAGCGCGTCACCACCGCGTTGGCGCCATGGCGCTCGGGAATCAGCCGCTGCCCACGTGCGAAGGACAGCAGTTGGCGCGTCAGCAAGGTGCCACGATCGACTGCGGTCTGCGCTGCTTCCACCAGCATGCGCGTGCGCGCATCGTCGCCGGCACGCAGCGCGATCAGATCCAGGCTGGTCACCATCACGGTCAGCAGATTGTTGAAATCGTGCGCCATGCCGAGCGTCAGGCGGCCCAGCGCATCCACCTTCTGCGACTGCAGCAGGGCGTGCTGCGCCTGCTGCAACAGCTGCTGCGCCTGGTGTCGCTGGTCGATGTCGCAGGTGACCTTGGCAAACCCGACCAGGACGCCGAATTCCAGCACCGGTTCGATCGCCACGCTCGCCCAGAAGCGGCTGCCGTCCTTGCGCAGCCGCCAGCCCTCGGTGGCAAAGCGCCCTTCGCGCTTGGCGGTGTCCAGATTCTGCGCCGGCTCGCCGCGTTGCACGTCCTCGGGCAGGTAGAAACGCGAGAAGTGCGAGCCAATGACCTCGGCGGCGGTATAGCCCTTGATGCGCTCGACACCGGGATTCCAGCTGCACACATGGCCGCCCGTATCGAGCATGTAGATCGCGTAATTGGACACGCTCTGCACCAACAGCTGGCACTGCCGGCTGTCGTGAGAAAGCGGCCCCGCACTGTCGACGGCCGTCTCCGCATCCATCGCGCGACTTTTCCCCCGGAAAAGCGCGCGACCATAGTGACGGGTGCGTGAAGGCTGCGTGCAAGCCGACCCGACTGCAAAGCGTCAAAATACCGGCGATTTGCGCGTGAAACTTATCGGCTACCATGACCGCCCCCCAGTCAGGTCCGCGCCGTCATGCAGAACATCTCGACCACACGCGACCGCTGGGTGTGGGTGATCGCGGGGGCCCTGATGGCGGGAACACTCGGCGTGGAGTTGGTCACCCCACTCGGCTATGCAGTGTGGCTGACCTACTTCGTCGCAGTGGGCGTGACGGTCTTCCAGAATCGCGTGCAGGCGCCACTGGTGGTCGCCGCGCTGTCGTGCATGCTGCTGGCGGTCGGCTTCAAGCTGGCGCCGGCCAGTACCAGCTCGAGTTTCTCCTCGATCAACCGCAGCATCGGTGGGGTCTCGTTCCTGGCGATGGCGCTGGTGGTGATGCAGGCCATCCGCGCGCGCCGTCAGGCCGAACTGGCGTTATGGCTGCAGCAGGCCGAAAACACCGTCGAAGCGAGTCTGCGCGGCGACCACAGCCCGGACGATCTGGCCAATGCGGCCGTGCAGGCACTGTGCGACACGCTGGATGCCCAGGTCGGCGCGTTGTATCGCATCGAAGGCGACCGCCTGCGGCTGACCGGCGGCACCGCGCTGCCGGCCGATGCATCCAGGACGCTGCCGACCGATGCCGGCCAGCTCGGCGAGGCCTTGCGTGGTGGCACGGTACGCCGGGTGCGCGGCGTGGACGCCGGACATCTGCAGATCGCCTCCGGCCTGGGCCGCAGCGCCTGCCAGGAACTGCTGCTGGCGCCGGTCATCGCCGATGGGCGGGTGATCGGCATTCTCGAACTGGGCCGCGCCGCCGCACCGGGCATCGCCCGCACGCGCGAAGAAGAGCTGCTCGCACGCTGCGGCGAAAACATCGGCCTGGCCTTGCGCACGGCATTGCTGCGCGCGCAGCTGGTGGCCCTGCTGGAAGAAACCCAGCGTCAAAGCGAAGAACTGCAGACCCAGCAGGAAGAGCTGCGCGTGGCCAACGAGGAGCTGGAGGAACAGAGCCGCAGCCTGCAGCAATCGCAGAGCGATCTGGAGATGCAGCAAGCCGAACTCGAACAGACCAATGTGCAGCTGGAAGAACGCACCCAGGCACTGGAAGCGCAGAAGCAGGCCTTGCTGGTGGCGCAGAATCAGCTGGTGCGCAACAGCAACGAGCTGTCCACCGCCTCGCGCTACAAATCCGAGTTTCTGGCCAACATGTCGCACGAGTTGCGTACGCCGCTCAACAGCGCGTTGATCCTGGCCAAGCTGCTGGCGGACAACAAGGACGGCACGCTCAGCCCCGAGCAGGTGAAGTACGCACAGGCGATCCTGTCGTCCAACAACGATCTGCTGGCGTTGATCAACGACATTCTCGACCTGTCCAAGATCGAGGCCGGGCATGTGGAACTGGCCGACGAAACCATCGCCACCAGCTCGGTGGTACAGCGCCTGCGCGAAACCTTCGAGCCGCTGGCGCGCCAGAAAGGCCTGGCCCTGCAGCTGGCTGCCGAATCCGATGCACCGACGCAACTGGTCGTCGACAGCCAGCGCCTGCAGCAGATCCTCAAGAACCTGCTGGCCAATGCGATCAAGTTCACCGAGCACGGCAGCGTCAGCCTGTCGATCCAGGCGCATACGCCGGGCCGGGTGCTGTTCAAGGTCAACGACACCGGCATCGGCATCGCGCACGAACAGACCGAGATCATCTTCGAAGCGTTCCGTCAGGCCGATGGCAGCACACGCCGTCGCTATGGCGGCACCGGCCTGGGCTTGTCGATCTCGCGCGATCTGGCCCAGCGCATGGGCGGCAGCATCCGCGTGGACAGCCAGCCGGGGCGCGGCAGCTGTTTTACGCTGGAATTGCCGATCGACGGCGCCCCGGCCGAGCTGGCGATGGCCGCGCCGGCAAACGCGGGCGCGGCACTCGGCGGCACGCCGTCGTCGCGGTTCGCCAGCGGCACGGCCATGGCCTCGCGGCTTGATGGGCGCGCCACGGTGGCGTCCACCGGGATGCCGCTGCCGCTGCCGATTCCGGCAACCGCCACTGCGCCGCTGCAGCGCGCCGACGACGATCGCGACCAACGCACCCGCCCCGGCCGGCTGATTCTGGCAGTGGAAGACGAAGCACGCTTTGCGCAGGCGCTGGTCGACCTGGCGCACGAACTGGATTTCGACTGCGTGGTGGCGCCCAGCGCCGAAGAAGCGCTGCGCCTGGCAGCCGAACTGCGCCCCAGCGGCATCCTGCTCGACCTCGGCCTGCCGGATGCGTCTGGCCTGAGCGTTCTCGAACGCCTCAAGCGCGATCCGGCCACGCGCCATATTCCGGTGCATGTGGTATCGGCGCTGGAGCGCAGCCAGATCGCGCTGGAACTGGGCGCGGTGGGCTATTTGATCAAGCCGGCCACGCGCGAGCTGCTGGCAGGTGCGATCCGTCAACTGGAGGACACCAATGCTCGCGCGGTACGCCGCCTGTTGATCGTCGAAGACGACAGCGCCCTGCGCGCGAATCTGCAATTGTTGCTGGCGCGCGACCAGCTGGACATCATCGCGGTGGGCAGCATTGCCGACGCGATGCAGCAGCTGGCCGGCTCGACCTTCGACTGCATGGTCACCGATCTGGCGCTGCCCGACGGCAGCGGCTACGACCTGCTCGAACGCATGGCCGGCAACGACGCGGTGGCGTTTCCGCCGGTCATCGTCTACACCGGGCGCGCGCTCACCCGCGACGAGGAACAGCGCCTGCGCCGGTACTCCAAGAGCATCATCATCAAGGGGGTGCGCTCGCCCGAGCGTCTGCTCGATGAGGTGACGCTGTTCCTGCACAGCGTGGAAGCCTCGTTGCCCAGCGACCAGCAACGCCTGCTGCGCGAAGCGCGGCGCCGCGACGCGGTACTGGACGGCGCCACCGTGCTGCTGGCCGAAGACGATGTGCGCAACATCTTTGCGCTCTCCAGCGTGCTCGAACCGCTCGGCGTGACGCTGCAGATCGCCCGCAACGGCCGCGAGGCGCTGGAACATCTGGCCAAGCACGAGGTGGACCTGGTGTTGATGGACATCATGATGCCGGAGATGGACGGGCTGACCGCGATGCGCCAGATCCGCGCCAATCGCCAGTGGCAGGATCTGCCGATCATCGCGCTGACCGCCAAGGCCATGGCCGACGATCGCGAACGCTGCCTGGAGGCCGGCGCCAACGACTACATCGCCAAGCCCATCGACGTGGACAAGCTGGTGTCGCTGTGCCGTGTGTGGTGCTCGCGGCAATGAACGCGGTGGAGCTGTTCGATCTGGAGCTGCGGGTGCTGCTGGAAGCGGTCTACCAGCGCTATCACTACGACTTCCGCGATTACGCGGTGTCCTCGCTGCGCCGGCGCATGCGCCACGCGATGGCGCGCATGGAGTGCACGCGCGTGGCCGACCTGCAGCACCGCCTGCTGCACGAACCGGACACCTTCGCGCAGGCGATGCAGTTCTTCACCGTGCAGGTGTCGGAGATGTTCCGCGACCCGGCCTACTTTCGCGTCCTGCGCGAACATGTGGTGCCGGTGTTGCGTACCTATCCGTCGATCAAGCTGTGGGTGGCCGGCTGCAGCACCGGCGAGGAAGTCTGGTCGCTGGCCATCCTGCTGCACGAAGAAGGCCTGCTGGAAAAGGCGGTGATCTACGCCACCGACATCAATCCCGAAGCCTTGGGCATGGCCGAAGCCGGCGCTTTCGGCATCGACCGCATTGCGCAGTTCAGCCGCAATTATCTGGACGCCGGCGGCCGCAGCTCGCTGTCCGACTACTACACCACCGCCTACGATGGCGCGGTGTTCGACCGCCGTCTGAAGCGCAATATCGTGTTCGCCGATCACAGCCTGGCCACCGATACGGTGTTTTCCGAAGTGCACCTGGTGTCGTGCCGCAACGTGCTGATCTATTTCAACCGCAGCCTGCAGGACCGTGCAGTGGGCCTGTTTTACGATGCGCTGGTGCATCGAGGCTTCCTGGGCCTGGGCAGCAAGGAGTCGCTGCAGTTCGGCGCGCATGCGCAGGCGTTCGAAACCGTGGCGCGCGAGCAGCGCCTGTTCCGCAAGGCGGCCGCATGAACGTCTTGCACACGGCGGCAGCACAGTTCGACGCGATGGTGATCGGTGCCTCTGCCGGCGGTGTCGTGGCCTTGCAGGCGCTGTTGTCCAGCCTGCCTGCGGATCTGCCGATGCCGGTGCTGGTGGTGCTGCATCTGCCGCGCGACCGCACCAGCCACCTTGCCGAGCTGATGGATGCCCGCTGCGCCTTGCCGGTGCGCGAGGCCGAAGACAAGCAGCCGCTGCTCGTCGGCAGCGTGACCATCGCCCCGCCCGACTACCATCTGCTGGTGGAAACGCGCGACAGCCTGGCGCTGTCGATGGATGCACCGGTGCTGTTCTCGCGTCCGGCGATCGACCCCTTGTTCGAATCGGCTGCCGACGTGTTCGGGCAGCGCCTGCTGGCGATCCTGCTCACCGGCGCCAGCAGCGACGGCAGCGCCGGGGTGGCGGCGGTGCGCGCGGTCGGCGGCAGCGCCTGGATCCAGCGCCCCGACGATGCCGCCTCACCGCTGATGCCCGCCTCCGCGCTCGCCCATGCCGGCGCCGATGCGGTGCTCACCCTGCAGGCGATCTGCAGCCGACTGGAAACCTTTCACCCATGAACCTCACCGCGACCGGCCTGGCGACAACCAGCAACGATGACGAACCGGCCAAGCTGCTGATCGTCGACGATGTGCCGCAGAACCTGGTGGCGATGGAAGCGCTGCTGCAGCGCGACGGCATCCAGGTGCTGTGCGCCGCCTCCGGTGCGCAGGCGCTGGAGCTGTTGCTCGAACACGATGTGGCGCTGGCATTGCTGGATGTGCACATGCCGGAAATGGACGGCTTCTCGCTGGCCGAGCTGATGCGCGGCTCGCAGCGCAGCCGGCATGTGCCGATCATTTTCCTGACCGCCTCGCCGAACGATCCGATGCGCGCGTTCCAGGGCTATGAAACCGGCGCGGTGGATTTCCTGCACAAGCCGATCGAGCCGCATGTGATCCTGAGCAAGGTCAATGTGTTCATCGAGTTGTACCAGCAGCGGCGCCTGCTCAAGGCACGCAATGCCTCGCTGGAACGCGCGCTCACGCTCAACGAAACCATGATGGCCGTGCTCACCCACGACCTGCGCACGCCGCTGTCGGTGATTCTGCTGTGCGCCGACAAGCTCAGCCTGGATGTGGACGCCGATGGCTCGGCCGCGCGCACGCTCGATCACCTGGAAAACAGCGCGCGGCGGATGGCGCGGATGGTCGAGCAGCTGCTGGATTTCTCGCGCCTGCGCAGCGACGGGCTGTCGATGCAGTTCGGCCCCTGCAATCTCGGCGACGTTACCCACAGCGTGGTGGGCGAAGTGGCACAGGCCAATCCGCACACCCCGATCGACCTGCGTACCGAGGGCGACCTGCACGGCGATGGCGATGGCGATCGCCTGGCACAGGTGGTGTCCAATCTGGTCGGCAACGCGGTGCTGCACGGTGGCAGCGAGCCGGTGCGGGTGCACCTGGACGGACGCGAACGCGACACGCTGCGGCTGTCGGTGCGCAACGTCGGGCGCATCCCCGACAGCCTGATGCCGCGGCTGTTCGAGCCGTTCAAGGCCAGCTTCCATGCCAGCCAGGGCCTGGGGCTCGGCCTGTTCATCGCCGACCAGTTCGTCAAGGCGCACGGCGGCACGCTGCAGGCACGCAACGAAGACGGCGACGTGGTGTTCGAAGCCATCCTGCGGCGCCACAACCTGGCCGCGTAATTGCACCGGACCGCCCACCGAGCGTCTGCCGCGGCGGGGCCTGCGGTCTGATCCAGGCCCGCGCAATGCCGATGCCGGCGGCCTTCCGCAACGCCGGCCCATCGCGACGGGATACCCCTACCTGACGAGCTCATCCAGGACGCGTCACGCAGCGTGCCGCGGGTGCGATCCGGCAAAGAAAACCGGGCATAACGCCAGTGTGGATCGCCATGCGGGCGCGAGCAGTGCTTGCCATCCAGATGCACCGTATGCTCGCAATCCACGCGGGCAACACGCACCCTGGCGCGGCTTTCCAGCGTGTTCCGATCGCACCAACATCTGTTCGCCGTCATCAGGTGCACGCCGTGCGCCATGTCTGAGGAGGTGCTTATGTCGTATGTGGATGGGTTTGCACTCGCGGTGCCCACGGCCAACAAGGCCGCGTTTCTGGAACATGCCCGCCTGGGCGATGCCATCATCATCGAATACGGCGCACTGCGCGTGGTGGAGTGCTGGGGCGATGATGTCCAGCATGGACAACTGACCGACTTCCATCGCGCGGTCGAGGCCGCCGAGGACGAAACCGTGGTGTTCTCCTGGATCGAATGGCCGGACAAGGCGACCCGCGATGCGGGCATGCGCAAGATGATGGACGACCCGCGCATGGACCCGTCGGTCAACCCGATGCCGTTCGATGGCAAGCGCCTGATCTACGGCGGCTTCGTTCCGATCCTGAGCCTGGGGCAAGCGGGCTGACCACGGCAGCGCGCTGCGGCGCGCCTGTCTGTCTGTTGCGGCATTGCGGCACACCCGGTGCGGCGGCGGCAGCCTTCGGCATCGGGTCCTTGGCGATGGCCGTTACACTGGCCGCATGCCGCCGCGCCCGCCGCCCATGGTATGCGGGCGCGGTGACTGCATTGCCTGCCACCGGAGACCGCCACATGCCCGACGCACCGCTCCTGATCGCCTGCCCGAGCTGCGCGGCGATGAATCGTGTCGCACACGCGCGTCTGCGCGATGCGCCCAACTGCGGCAGTTGCCATAAACCATTGTTCCTGGGCGCGCCGGTGGCGTTGTCGGCGGTCGACTTCGACAAGCATGCGGTACGCAGCGCGCTGCCATTGGTGGTGGATTTCTGGGCGCCGTGGTGCGGGCCGTGCCTGAGCATGGCACCACACTTTGCCGCCGCCGCGGCGATGCTCGAACCGCAGGTGCGGCTGGCCAAGGTCGATACCGATCTGCACCCGGTGCTGGGCACGCGCTTTGGCATCCGCAGCATCCCGACCTTGCTGGTCATCCGCGGCGGCAGTGAGCTGGGCCGTCATTCCGGTGCGGTGAGCAGCGCGCAGGTCGTCAGCTGGGTACAGTCGGTATTGCGCAGCCGTTGATACAAAAAAAAAAACCCGCTGCGTGATGCACGCAGCGGGCCTGGTTCTACGATTGGCATCACTGCGACGCATGCGCAATGATGCGGTCGATCGACCAGCAACCGGAGCGGCTGACAAGATGACTGTGCAGCCGCTCGCTACTGGTTCAACCGCTCTTACTGCCAGTTGACGTTGACCGACACACCCACGATGCGCGGCTCGTTGTAGACCGCCGCCATGTAGTTTTCGATCACGCCCTTGACGTTCTTCTCGTTGGTGATGTTGCGCGCGAACGCCGCCACTTCCCATGCACCGTAGCCGCCGGTGTAGCCGAGCTTGAAGCCGCCTTCGACATTGCCGTCGGCGCGGAACTCGGTGGAGTCGTACAGCACGAAGCTGGTTTCGCCCTGCTTGTTCCAGTCGGTGGAAACGAAGAACGCGCCATCGGTGCCCACCGGAATGTCGTAGCGCGCCGCCAGGTTGAGGTTGTACTTGGGCGCGTTGGGCAGCGGGTTGCCGTCGATCTGCGCAAAGGTGTTGGCACCGACGCGGATGGTCGGGTCGTTGACCGTGCACACCACCACGCCATTGAGCGCACAGGCCTGCGCGTAGACGCGATCGTCGTGGATTTCGCTATGCAGCAGGCTCAGGCCGGCGGTCAGCGACAGGTTGGAGATCGGGCGCCAGTCCAGGTCTGCTTCCAGGCCGTAGGCCTTGGCCTTGTCGGCATTGAACAGCACGCCGTTGCCGTCCGAATCGTTGCCGTTGAGCTGGATGTCGTCCACCGTGTAGGTGAAGCCGCTGACATTCAGACGCAGGCGATTGTCGAACAGGCTGCTCTTGATGCCCGCTTCCCACGACAGGATGGTTTCCGAATCGGCGGTGGTGAAATCCGAATTGAACACCGCGCTGCGGCCCTGGATGGTCGGGCCGCGGAAACCGCGTGCCACGCGCGCGTAGACGCTCAGCGCGGGGTTGATTTCATACATCGCGCTGAGGTCCCAGCTGGGCTGGGTGTCGGACAGGCGCACGTCGCGACGGCCGCGATAGGTCACCGCGCCAGCGGCGGTATCGGCGGTCTTGAGCAGGCGGGTTTGCTTGGTGTCCTTGGTCTGGCGCAGACCGGCGGTCAGGGTGAGCGCGTCGGTGGCCTTGTAGCTGAGCTGCCCGAAACCGGCCCAGGAGGTGTTGGTGTTGCGCAGGCGCACCCAGTTGTTGGGGTTGCGCGCGGCGGTCTGCAGGAAATAGGCACGCTGATAGAAATCGGTGGTGTCGCGCCCGTCGAAGTAGAACGCGCCGACCTGCCATTGCAAGGCATCGTCGCCTTCGCTGGCCAGGCGCAGTTCCTGGGTGTACTGATCCAGGTCGCGGATCTGCCCCATCGACTGGCCGAAGCCGTTCGGCACGCCGTTGACCGGGTAGTTTGCCGCCGCACCGCCATCGGTGTCGCCACGGCTATAGCCGGAGGTGGTTTCGTAGGCGGTGATGGAGGTCAGCGACACGCCACCGAAATCGTAGATCGCCTTGATCGAGCCGCCATCGGTCTGATACGCCTGCGGATTGTCGTGTGCCTCGTCATAGGCAACGCGATCGCGCGGCACGTCGACCTTGTCGCTGCCGCGCGTCACTGCATTGCGCAGGAACAATGTGGAGGTGCCGTCGTAGTCGCGCGTATGCACCGAGCCCAGCAGCGAGAATGCGTCGTTGGGCTTGAGCAGCAGCTGCAGGCGCGCATTGCGGTCGTTGTAGCCGCCCATCGCATCCTTGCGCGGCGTGCGCGTGCCGTCGGCACTGCTGCCGGCAAAGGTGTTGTCCACCCAATCGTCGCGGTGCTGGTACAGCGCCGACACGCGGAACGACAGCACGTCGTTGATCGGCCCGCCGAAGCCACCATCCAGCGACACCGTGTTGTAGCTGCCGTAGCTGGCATCGACGCGGCCGGTATAGGTCTCGCTGGGCTTGACCGTGTCGAACTTGACGATGCCGGCGGTGGTGTTGCGGCCGAACAAGGTGCCCTGCGGGCCGCGCAGCACTTCGACCTGGTCCACGTCGTACACCGGGTTGGACTTGAGCACCACGTGTTCCAGTACCACGTCGTCCTGGATGATGGACACCGGCTGCGAGGCGCCGAGGTAGAAGTCGATATTGCCCAGGCCGCGGATATAGAAGCGCGGGAAGATACGCCCGGTGGTGGTCTCGGCGTAGAAGCCCGGCACGCGGCCGGACAGCGCCAGCAGCGTGTCGTCGCCACCGGCGGTGAACTCGCGCATTGCCGCACCCTGCACCACGCCCACCGACACCGGCACCTCCTGCAGGTTTTGCTCGCGGTGCTCGGCAGTGACGGTGACTGCATCCAGCGCCGTCGGGCTGCCCTCGCCCTGGCGCGCCGGCACCTGCTGCGCAGCGGCCGCTGCCGCCAGCGAGGCGAGCAGCAGGCCGGCGCAGGCGCGCGCCAGCGGCGTGCGCTGCAATGCGGCGCGACGGGGTGCGGTTACGTGCGTGGCGGCGGGCGTCAGCGACGCGGAGACAGACGAGGACAACGACATGCGAGATGATCCTTGGGTAGGTGACGCGAGGGGTGAGACAGGGGCAATAGCGGCGATCAACATGACTGCGCAGCCATCGGGCGCGCGCGGCCGGCGCTCGGAATCGGGTGCACCACCGGCACTCGGTTCCTCTGCGCCATCCGCGCCATCTGACAGCCGCGCTACGTTTTGTTTCCCCCACCAACATCCGTCGGCATCGAACATGCCGGCCGGAGGCGCAACGTGGCGCCGCGCGCACGATATGTCAGCAATGTTGCAGCTCTATGGCAAGCGTGCCGCCACGCACATGGCAGCCGCCGCAGAGCCACGGTCGCCGTGGCGTGTTCAACGCATAAGCGGGTCGCCACACTATCGTCGTGCGATCGGCAGGCGTCGGCAGCAGGCCCCAGGCGCGCAACCCCCGCGTCAGGCGCGGGCGGCCAGCACGCTGCTGTCGAGCATCTGCCCGACCATGTTCAACAGATCGTTGAGGCTGAAGGGCTTGGGCAGCAACGCCATGCCGTCGGCCAGGAACTCCTGGCGGGTGGCGGCGTTTTCGGCGTAGCCGGTGATGAACAGGATCGGCAGGCCAGGCCGCAGCGCGCGCGCCACGTCTGCCATGTCGCGCCCGTTCATGCCGGGCAGGCCGACATCGGACACCACCAGATCGATCTCCACGCCGGCACGCAATTGATCCAGCGCGCCGTTGGCGTCTTCGGCTTCGACCACGTGGTAGCCGGCGTCGCTGAGCACCTCGCTCACCATCATGCGCACCACGTCGGTGTCGTCCACCAGCAAGATGCGCTCGCTGCGGGTACGGGGCGAATTCGGTACCGGTGCCGGCGGCAATGCGCTGGCAGTGAGTCCACGCGGCAGCAGCAAGGCCACCGTGGTACCGCGCCCCACCGTGCTGGTGATGCGTGCGGTGCCGCCGGACTGGCGCGCAAAGCCGTAGGTCATCGACAGGCCCAGGCCGGTGCCCTCGCCGATCGGCTTGGTGGTGAAGAACGGCTCGAAGACCTGGTTGAGAATGGCCGGCTCGATGCCGCTGCCGTTGTCGATGACGTTCACCGCCACGTACTCGCCATCGTCCAGTTCCGGATCGCCCTGCGCGGTATGGGCCGCGCTCTGGATGCGGATGGTGCCCCTGCCCTTCAACGCGTCGCGCGCATTGATCACCAGATTGAGCACCACGTTTTCGAGCTGGTTGGCATCGGCCACCGCCACCAGCGGCGTGTCCGCCAGGTCCAGCTCCAGCACGATGTTCTCGCCGATCGAGCGGTGCAGCATGTCTTCCAGCGAGCGCACGCGTGCGTTGATGTCGAAGGCCTGCGCATCCAGCGATTGCTTGCGTGCGAAGGCGAGCATGCGCTGGGTCAGCGCAGCAGCGCGATGCGCCGAACCGGTGGCGATCTCGGCCAGCCGCGGCACACGCTCGATGCGATTGGACTCGACCGCCAGCTGGATCATGTCCAGGCCGGAAATGATGCTGGTCAGCAGGTTGTTGAAGTCGTGCGCGATGCCGCCGGTGAGCTTGCCCAGCGCTTCCATCTTCTGTGCCTGCAGCAACTGGATCTCGGTGCGCTGGCGCTCGGCGATCTGGTGGGCCAGCTCGGTGGTGGCGGTATCCAGTTCCTGGCGCTGCTCACGCTCGCGCATGCGCTGTTCGGTGACATCCTCGACCAGCAGCAGGCCCAGGTCCGGTTCGCGATACGGCGACACGCGCCACTCGGTTTCGCACACCTTGCCCTCGCGCAGGATCGACAAGGCACCGCTCCAGCGCTCGCGCTGCGCCAGCGCGTCGATCAGCGCGTGCACGGTGGCGGCCTGGTCCACGCCGGGCACGGCCAGCGCCTCGCCGGGTGTGGCGGTGCCGATCAGGCGCTGGAACGCCGCATTGGCTTCATGCGTGTGCAGCCTGGCGTCGACCACCGCAATCGGTGCGCTGATGTGCTCGAAGATCTCGCGGAAGCGGGCCTCGCTGATGCGCAAGGCGTCCTCGGCCTGGCGCGCGCGCAACAAGGTGCGCAACGTGGCGACCAGCACGCTGGGGTCGACCGGGTGAATCAGGTAGGCATCGGCGCCGGCTTCCAGGCCGGTGATCATGTCGCCGGTGGCGATCGAGGCGGCCGACACATGCACCACCGGCAGCAACGCGGTGCGCGGCTCGGCGCGTAGCGTGCGCACGATGTCGAAGCCGCTCATGTCCGGCAGATTGACGTCCAGCACCACCGCAGCAAACGCCTGCTCGGCCAGCCTGGCCAGGCCGTCGGTGCCGGTGCCGGCTTCTTCGACCACGAACTGATGGTGTTCGAGTACGCGCCGCACCGAATAACGCGTCACCGCGTTGTCGTCGACGACCAGAATGTGTGGCTTACTGCCCAAGTGCATCCTCCGCTGCCAGCGTGACCGGCAGCACCACGAAAAACTCCGAGCCCTGCCCGACCACGCTGTTGATTCCCACCCTGCCGCCCAGCAGCTCGGCGAAACGCTTGCAGATCGACAGCCCCAGACCGGTGCCGGTGAGGCGTTTCTGCAACGGTGAATCCACCTGTACAAAATCCTCGAACAAGGCGTCGTGAAGCTCGGCCGGGATGCCGATGCCGGTGTCCTGCACGCCGAAGCGCACATGGCTCTCGCCTTCCAGCTGCGCGAACACGCGCACATGACCTTGCGGGGTGAACTTGAGCGCGTTGGAAATGAAGTTGCGCAGGATCTGCGCCAGCTTCTTGTCGTCGGTATAGAGCATCGGCAGCACCGGCGGATCCTCGAAGATCAAGGTGGTGCTGCTGACATCGGTGAGCGGGCGGAACATGCCGCGCAAGGCCGCAAACAGGTCCATCAGATCGAACCAGCCCGGCGAGATGGTGATGCGCCCGGCTTCGATCTTGGCCAGATCCAGCAGGTCGTCGACCATCTCGGTGAGCTCGCGCGCCGAGGCGCTGACAAAGCGCACCTGTTTGGACTGCTCGGCAGTGAGCGGCCCGTCCATGCCGTCCTCGAGCAGCCGCGTGATGCTCAGGATCGAGCTGAGCGGGGTGCGGAACTCGTGGCTCATGTAGGACAGGAAGCGGCTCTTGAGCTCGGACACGTCGCGCAGCTGCTCGGCCTGCTGATCGAGCTCGGCATACAGCGCCAGCACGCCCTGGTTGGTTTCTTCCAATTCCTCGCGCAGGGCCTGGTTCTGCTGCCGCAGCGCGTCCAGTTCGGCCAGCGGATCGATGGGCGATGTCTCACCGGAAGCATTCATTGCAGGCCTCCCAGCCGCATGACGAACACGCCGCAATCGTCGCGGCCCCGCGTGTAATCGCGCAGCAGCACGGCCGCAATCAGGCGCGGATGGCGCGACAGCAGACCCGGATGATCGCGCAGGCTCCAGCGTGATTGCAGACCATCGCTGTGCATGACCAGCAGTTTGCCGGCGGCGTCCGGAAAATCGAACGGCTGCGCCTTGCGGAACTGCACCCCGACGATGCCCGGATGCGAGGGCATGCCACGCACGCCGTCGCCATCGCACAGCGACGCGACGATATTGCCCACGCCGGCAAAGCGTACCCGGCCGGTGCTGCTGTCGAATTGCATCACCGCCGCCGCGCCCCCGCGGGTGCCGGACATGCCCGCATGCAGCTGCGCGATGCGCTCGCCGGGCTCGCCGCTGGCCGCGGCTGCAGCGCGCGTGCCGGCATCGGCAGCGTCGGCGGCGCCTGGACCGTGGCCCAGGCCATCGATCACGGTGACGGTCACGCGCTGCTCGCCAACGGCCAGATGCCAGGCATCACCGCACACCGTTTCGTTGTGCAGCGGCAGGCGGATCGCGCCGTACGGCAGGTCCAGTTCGGCGCGTTGCTGCGCAAACAGCCGTGCCATCACCACCGCGCCCTTGGCATCGGAATACGCGTCCAGCACCTGCGCCTGGCGCTGGATCGCGCCCAGCCCGGTGCCCGGCGTCCCGGCGGTGGAATAGCCATCGCGCAGGCCGTCCACGAGTGCGAAGCCCGGCCCGCCGTCGATGGCGCAGATCTCCACGCCCATGCCCTGGCGCGTGGCCACCGTGGACAACTGCAGGCAGCCGCCACGTCCATGCTTGACCATGTTGGTGGCCAGCTCGGTGGCCACCAGTGCCACGCGGCCACAGGCGGCCTCGTCGAAACCCAGTGTCTGTGCCAAAACCGTCGCTTCGCGACGTGCCTGCCCGACCTGGCTGATTTCGTCGACACGAAACGCGCGCGTGACCTCGCCGGCGAGCGTCACTTCCATTTGGTGATGGTGATGCGCGTGCCCTTGCCGGCTGCGGTATCCAGGACGAAGTCATCCACCAGCCGCCGGCTGCCGGACAGGCCCAGTCCCAGCCCGCTACCGGAGGTCCAGCCATCGGTGAGCGCCAGGTCCAGGTCGGGAATGCCGGGACCTTCGTCGCGGAAGGTCAGCTGCACGCCCTTGCGGATGCCGCTTTCCACCAGGGCCCAATCCATCTCGCCGCCACCGCCATAGATCACGGTGTTGCGCGCCAGTTCGCTGGCTGCGGTGACCAGCTTGGTCTGGTCGACCAGACGCAGGCCGCACTGCACCACCAGCTTGCGTACCGTCTGCCGGGCCAGCACCACATCCTGTTCGGTACGCACCGATTGCGAACCGGTCGTCATGAAGTGCGATCGGGCTGCTGCAGCAGGCGCATGCCGCGTTCGACATCGAGCGCGGTGCGCACCGATGGCAGGGTCAGCCCCAGCTCGACCAGCGTGATCGCCACGGCCGGCTGCATGCCCACCACCACGGTCCTGGCATCCATGATCGCCGCCAGCCCGGAGATGGTGCTGATCATTCGGCCGATGAAGGAGTCGACGATGTCCAGTGCGGAAATGTCGATCAGCACGCCACGCGCGGAGGTGGCGCTGATCTTTTCCGACAGGTCCTCCTGCAACGTCATCGCCAATTGATCGTGCATGTCCACCTGGATGGTGACCAGCAGCAGGTCGCCCATCCGCAGGATCGGGATGCGCTCCATGTCAGCCCGCCTTGTTCACGGTCACGCCGATGCGCTTGAGCGCCAGCGCCAGCGCATCGGACAAGTTGGCCTTGGTGACGATGCCCTGCAGGTCCAGCCCCAGATGCACGATGGTCTGCGCGATCTGCGGGCGCACGCCGCTGATGATGGCATCGGCGCCCATCAGGCGGATCGCGGTGACGGTCTTGAGCAGGTGCTGCGCGACCAGGGTGTCCACGGTGGGCACCCCGGTGATGTCGATGATGGCGATTTCCGAGCCGGTATCGACGATGCGCTGCAGCAGCGACTCCATCACCACCTGGGTGCGCTGCGAATCCAGCGTGCCGATCATCGGCAGTGCCAGTACACCGTCCCACAGCTTGACCACCGGGGTGGACAGCTCCAGCATTTCTTCCTGCTGGCGCACGATGATGTCTTCGCGGGTCTTCTGGAACGCCTTGACGGTGTACAGGCCCAGACGGTCCAGCAGCTCGGACAGCGCCCACAGCTGCTGGCCCAGATCCTCCGGCGTGTCGGCATATTCGCGCTGCACAAGCGCGAACAGCACCCGCTTCAGCGAGAAGATGAAGTTGGCGGTTTCCTGCGAATCGAAGCCACGGGTGGCGCGATCGCGCGACAGGTTTTCCAGGAAGCGACGCACCTCGCTCCAGTCGGCGCTGTCCAGGCTGCTGCCACCGTCCTTCAGGGAGGCGACCAGCAGGTGCAGGAAATCCGCGCTCTGGGTTTCGACGTCCTGTCGGGAAATGCGTCCATCGCTGCCCAGGCTGGAGCCCAGCCATGCCGCCAACAACGCAGCTTCCTGGCCACGAATCGCATCGATCGAGCGCTGCTGCAATGCCACCATGAGATCACCCGCCAAGAGTTAGAAGAGAGAAGGCTGGGCATGCGGGGCGATTGCGCCCCCCTGACTGGCGCGGCGCCCCCACGCCGAAGCGCTGCAGAGTAAAGCAATTCAGTTTCGGCAACCAGCGACGAACCTGTAGCGGTCAGAGGAAGATCCGTACGGAGTTTGACATTGCCGCGCACGCCGCGAACGTGAGCGCGACCACGCCTGGACAGATGCGCTTGCCGCCGGCCCGCCACCCTGCTCTCGGGCGCAACGGCGCCCGGTCACGGACTGCCGCCGGACCGGCCGTGATGCGGTCACCGACCGCTGCGCGAAGGTGGTCCAACTTGTGGGAAGACCGCCTGACGCCGGCCCGGACCGATCGCAACGCCCCTCCCATGGCAGCGGACGCGCTCGATGTGCCGGCAGGCCGGTTTGCCCACGCCCGGCACCGCATGCACGCGCCGGGTCTCGCCACTGCGGGGTCAGCCTGCAGTGCGTACTGAAGCCATCGCTTGCCGATCAGCACTAGCGATACCGGGAGCATGGTGCCGCGTCCGGGGGCGGGACCGTGTGGCGGCATGGATGCCGCCACCGAGCCTACATGGACGTACTTGCGGCGTGTCCCGACACCGGATACGGCGCCGCGCTGCCGACCGACTCCGCTTACCGATCAATCGTGCGCACCGCATCTGTTGTTTCCATGCGAATGCTTCGGTCTGCTGCGGGCGCTTGCACGCGTACCGGCGTGGGACACGCCGCAAGTACGTCCGTGTAGGCTCTGGCGCGGCATCCATGCCGCTCAAGGTCCCACACCGGCACGCGCGCAAGCACCACCGGTTGCTATCGGTTGCGGAAGGAAAAGCACTGCTTGGTTGAGTGGTCGTGGCTCGGATCGAGTTTTCAGCTGCCACTGCAAAGATCAAATGTTGAGGCGATCTCAACGACATGAAGCGCCAACTCCGCAGGCACGATGACTGCCTGAAACCAGTGCTCGCCGATCAGCACTAGCCCATATTGGGAGCGTGGTGCCGCGTCCGGGGGCGGGACCGTGTGGCGGCATGGATGCCGCCACCGAGCCTACATGGACGTACTTGCGGCGTGTCCCGACACCGGATGCGGCGCCGCGCCGCCGACCGACTCCGCACACCGATCAATCTTGTGCACCACATCTAGAGTTCCACGCGAATGCTTCGGTCTGCTGCGGGCGCTTGCACGCGTACCGGCGTGGGACACGCCGCAAGTACGTCCATGTAGGCTCTGGCGCGGCATCCATGCCGCTCAAGGTCCCACACCGGCACGCGCGCAAGCACCACCGGTTGCTGTCGGTTGCGGAAACAAAAGCCAAGGGCTCGCTGAGCTGCACGTCCTCGAGAGCGTCACCATTCCTGACGACATACCAGCAGTTGGCACGCAAACCACACATGCCAATCCCGAATGCCCAATCCCCAATCCCGGCGGCAGCGGCGACCGCATCAGCAGCCGCTGCGCGACGAGCCTGATCGCCGCCCTACAGCCCGTAACGCTCCACTGCGTCCAGATGCGGGCGCGGGTCCTGATCGCAGGCCTCGGCCAGGCGCAGCCAGCACATCGGGTGCGCCCACTGCGCGGTTGTGGCCAGCAGGACGCGATGCAGTTCCAGCGGCGCCGCCGCTTCCGGCAGCGCCACGGTGAACAGCACGCCCGGCAGACCCGTGCTTGCATCTTCCGGGTCGAACGCGTCCGCGTGTGCCGGATCGACCACGCGATAGTCGTCGCGGCTGTGCAACCATAGCTTCCAGCCGCGCGCTTCGACGTCCTGCCGCAAGGCCTCGATCGCCTCCTCGCCAGGGTGCACGCCATCCACCAGCCAGCTGCTGCCATAACCGCCTGGCTCCAGCACATGCACCTGCGCATAGGTCGGCACGAACCGCTCGCGCTCGGCCTCGTCGTCCGGTGGCGGATACAGCAACTCCGCGTCGAACACCACCCAGTCGCCGACATGCTGGCGCCGATGTGCCGGTGCATTTTCGACGATACGTGCCGTGACCGGGCCGGTGCGCCGTGCGTAGTACTCGGCTGCCTCGCCGTCGTCCACGCAACGCACGATCACCCACCCCCAGGTTTCTTCGACCACGCCACTGGTGCTGCTCAGCTCCATGCCGAGCGCCAGCGCCGAGGCGCGCACCGCGTCCCACTGCTGCGCCGCGCTGGCCGCGGTCATGTGATCCCAATGCGCGGAGCGCGGCTCCTCCATCAACTCGGTCAGCTGGCGATACACCTCGGTGGCTTCGGCGAAGCGGCCGGTGTTGAGATACATGCGCCCCAGCAACCCGCGCGCGCCATGCGAGCCGGGCGACAATTCCAGCAACGCGGTGCAGGCCTGCTCCAGCGCCGGCCAATCGGCCAGCCGCTGGGCCAGCTGCGCCTCGCACCACAGCGCCGCCACCGGCACCAGCGGGCGATACAGCTGCGCCAGCCGCCGCAGGCCGGCTTCATCGCCGCGGCCCAGCAACAGGTTCATCAGCCGGAAGGTCGGGCTGGTCTCGCGGTCGGCATGCCGCTGCACGAATGCCCACAGCAGCGCGATCGCCTCGTCGTCGGCCGCACACGCGCTCAGTGCCGACGCCGTGGTGTCCACCAACTCGGCGTCGTCGGGACGCTCGGCCACTGCCTGCAGCAACCACTGCGCCTCGCGCTCGGGATTCCGCGCCACGTCTTCGGCTTGTGCATCCAGCCACTGCAGCAACTGCTCAGCGGGCACCGGTGCCGGCTCGCCCGCCGGTGCGGCCTCGATGCGCGCAGCCAGGCCGTCCAGCAGCTGGGTTGCGCCACGGTCCTGGCGCAACTTGGGCACATGCGCACGCGCAAGCGCCAGGTGCCGGCGCGCGGTCCACACCGCACCACGCTGCAACGCCAGCGCGATCGCCATCTCGGCCGCTTCGATCAGGATGCGATGCGCACCCACCTGCGCGTAATGATCGAGCATCACCTGCAGGCGGCTGCCCAGATCCCAGGTGTTGCGCTCGGGCTGGCGCGATACCAGCACCACCACCGCACGCAACCAGTGCAGGCGGTAGCGCGGCGCAACCTCGCGCCACGGCAGAAAGGCTTCCAGTGCTTCGTCGTCGCGATTCAACATTGCCAAGGCACGGGCTTTCTGCAGGCGCCGCGGCTGACTGCAGTTGGCCCATTCGGCCCCTTCGCGCGCGGCTTCGCGTTCGCGCTGTTCGATCAGCGCCAGCGCCTCTTGCGCGCGGCCCAGCGAGAGCAGGATCGAGATGCGCATGTCCGGCACGCCGTCGTAGATCTGCCCGCCATGCGCAACGATGGTCTGCGACTGCTGTTCCAGATAACTCAGTGCCGCCTCGCCGCGTCCATCGTCGAGCAGGGCATCGGCTTTTTCGCAGCTCAGGCACTGGTAGCACGACCAGCTCGGATCGATGCGGCCCAGCGTTTCCTCGCACACCTCGATGCGCTCTTCCACCCAGCCCGGCCCGTCGATATTGGCGTAGCAGGCGGCCAGGTCCTGGGTCACGCACACCGACTGCGGGCACTCCACCGCATCGGCGCGATGCGCGCGTTCGAACAACGCCACCGCGTCGCTGAGCGCACGCTCGCCTTCGCAGAGATTGCCGACGCGGTTGCGCATTTCCCAATGCCCGACGAACACCTCCAGCCACGGATTGGCCAGCGTCTTGCCCAGCGCACGCGCCTCGGGCAACAACGCTTCGGCGCGTTCGATCTGCAGATCGCAGATATGGTCGGTCAGGCGTGTCAGCAGCTGCGCATTCTGCGGCTGCCCGGCTTCGCCCAGATCGTCCTGCAGCTTCTCTACCCAGTTCCAGATTTCCATCGTGTTGCTCCTTCGATGCGGCGCTCAGCGCGCCAGCAGTTGGGTCACGGCCTCGGCAAGATCGCCAAAGGCCCGGTTCAAATCCGATCCGCCCGATGCGTTGGCACCCGGCTGCGGCTGGCTGCGCCCCTGCGTCGACACGATCACCTTGAGTGAGCGCAGCAACCGCGCCGCCACCGCCGCCTGTGGATTGCCGGCGCGCTGCGCCGCCAGCAGTGCCTGCAAGGCCGGGTTGTCGAGATTCAGATACAGCCGCTGGGTCTGCCGCGCCTGAATCCCCGCTGTGAACTGCCGGGCCAGCCGCAACGCGGCGGTGGACACGCGCTTGTCGTTCTCGTCCTGCTCCAGCCGGCGCTTGAGTTCGGCCTCGCGGTCGGGCACCACCACCAGCGGCAATGCCTCAGGGCTGAAGCGTGCCGGCACCAGCGCCTCGCCATCGCCCAGGTGCTGTTCCAGCCAGGCCAGTTCGTCGGCCGGCAGCGTATCCAGCTGGAACAACTGCCGGTTGCCCTGCTCGGTGCCCAGCTCGACCAGGCGCACGCCCTTGGCCTGCGCCCAGCGGCGCAGGAACGGCACCACCGCATAGCGGTTTCCGTAAGCCACCGGCACGCCCATCGCGCGGAACAGCATTTCCTCGAAACCGCTGTCGCTGTCCAGGATCACATGTACCGCGCCACGCGCCGGCAACTGCTGCGCGGGCAGGTCGCCCTGCGAGGTCGGCACCCGCACGTGTTCCATCAGCAGCGCGAACAAACGCTCGTCGCACAGCGCCGCGCCCAGCAATGCCTCGTTGTGCCGCAGCAGGATGCGCCGCCAGGCTTCCGGCTGCTGACGCGCCACATCGGCCAGGCCTTGCACCAGCGCTTCGGACAGCGCGTGCTGCACGGCCGTGTAGGTGGCATCGCGTTGCAGATCTTCGCGGCTGGCGGTGGGCGTCAAGCGATTGGACTCGATCACGCCCCCGATAAAGCCCGCCCACGGTGGCAGCAGTTCGCGCGCGTTGTCGTCCAGCAGCATGCCGCGCAGGAACACCGACAGGTTGCGGTTGTCGCTGGTGCCGTAGGTGGCTCCGTCCTGCACCCACAGCAGGCCGACCGCATCGCTGCCCTCCTCCGCACGCACCGGCATGCAGCACAAGGGCTCGAAGTTGCGCTCGAAACGCGCGGCAAACTCGCGCTGACGCCGCCAGGCCTGCACCGGATGCAACGGCACCGCATCGTGCATGCGCCACGGCGGCGGCTCGGGATTGATCGCCTGGGTATCGCCGCCGATCCAGATCGGCTCGCGCAACAGCGCGCAATAACGCGACAGGATCTCGCGCAGCCGTGCTTCCTGGGCCAACGGCAGATAGTCCTCGTGCAGCTCCAGCACCACTTCCGTTCCGACCTGGGCACGCGCCGAAATCGGACTCACGGTGTATTGCTCGGCATTGCTGGAGATATAGCAATGCCCCAGCGTCGGGCTCTGGTAGGAGGTGGTGCGCACGGTGACGCGGCGCGCCAGCACGAAGGCCGACAAAAAGCCCAGCCCGAACATGCCGATCAGGCCGCTGTCCTCATGCCCGCCTTGACGCAGGCCACGCGTATACCCCACGCCGACGGTGGCCAGGTAATCGTGGATTTCCTGCTGGGTCAGTCCGGCGCCGGTATCGACGATGCGCACGATGCCCTGGGCAGCATCGGCATGCACTTCGATGCGCGATTGGCCTTGCCAGTCGGGTTGTTCCAGACGGCGACGCAGGATCGAGTCGTGCGCGTTCTGCACCAGCTCGCGCAGCGCGACCACCGGCGTGGAATACAGATGCTTGCTGAGAACGGACATCAATCCGTTGAGATCGACGCCTGCGCGGCGGATCTGGGAGGCGTCCGTCGCCTCGGAGGTGTGATCTTGCATGATCGTTCGTCGTTTCCTTGGCGGCCACGCCCATCCTCGGACGCGCCTTCCTGGGTGGCAGTGCGAGCCGCACAGGATAGCCGCAAGCCGCCCCACACGCACGCACGTCACACTATGACGGCGTCTCGCGCGTGGCCGGCGCGCGGCCGCCACGGCAGCGCGCCCCTTGCAGAAACGACGCACCACGGCCTGCGTCGACGCATGGCCGTGGCGCGCAACGGCTTACCGCTGCAAGGTTTCCATCGGCGCCTCATTGAAATGCTGGCGATAGCCCTTGGCCAAGGCCGACCGGCTGCCCACGCCCCAGCGGCTCGCCGCCTGCAGCACGCTGCCGCAGCCGCCTTCGGCCAACAGTTCGTCGCGGATGCTCTGCATCCGGTAACGCCGCAGCACCTGGGTCGGCGACAGCCCGGTGGCGGACTTGAACGCCTGCTGCAAGGCGCGCCCGGTCACGCCGATCTGCGCGGCCACCTCGTTGATGGACAGGTCCGAACGGTGCGCATTGGTGATCATGTAGGCGTAGGCGCGCCGATACTTGGCCGGCAGCCGCGCGGAGATGTCATCGCTGACATGTGCCGGCGTGCCGCTTTCCAGCAGCCGCGGCGCCTGCACCTCGCTGCGCAGGCACTGCACCGCGCCCAGCGCGTACCGGTTGTACAGCAACAGCGCCTGCTCGGTCTTGCCCAGCGCCTGGCTGATCTTGGCCTGGCAATACTCGAACTCCAGATTCCAGCGCGGCGCGTGGTGACGTCCGGCGCCGGCCAGGGCGCGCTCTGCCAGATCCGCGCGCCCCACCGCCAATGCGGCAAGCGCCAGTTCCACCTGCGCATCCTGCCGGGCGCATGGCGGGCACCCGGTGGCAGCGGCCGGCAGCGCATCGATCTGCGCATCGAAACCGAAGGTGTCGCCACCGGCAATGCGCAGCAGGTTGCGCACGTGGCGCATGCGCTGGGCGAGCACCGGCATGCTCTCGGCCAGGTCGGCGATGCAGGCGCGCAGCTCGTTGGGCTCGAACGCATGCGCCGCATCCTCCTGGCGCAGCGTGGCCTGCCAGAACACGTGGTCGCTCATCCGGTCGGCACGCCGGATGCGCAGCTGCGCGATCATGTCCAGACGCAGCGCGTTGGCGATGCGCTGCCACTCGGTTGCGCCGTTGTCCAGTTCCCCCAGCGCTTCGTTGGCACGCTCCAGCGTCTGCAGCGCCAGCGTGCTCTGGCCCAGATGGAAGTGAGTCAGCGCCTTGCCCAGCAGACTCTCCCCGCATAGGCAGGGCGGCGTTTCGCGGTCCATCGCCAGCTGTGCGAAGCAATTCAATGCAGCGCTCAGGCGGCGCTGGCTCAGCATCAACCAGGCGGTGTTGCGGCAGGACAGCAGCCGCAGTTGGCGCTGATGCCCGCGCATCGCCTTCAAGGCGTGGCGGTAGGCATCTTCGGCCTCCTCCTGGTATTCGAGGATCAACAATGCATCGCCGCTGGCACCGAGCAGGCTGACCTCATCCTCTGCACCATCCGGGGCGGCCTGGCCGTCGCGGCGTTGTTGAAGATGTTGCAGACCTTGCGGCCAGGCACCAACCAGCATCCTGCTTGTATAGATAGGAAGACGGTCTGCGTACGACAACGCAGAGATTGCCGCGAAGTAGGTTGAAAGGATCATGCCGGGCTCTCTCATAGGGGGACGAGCAAAAACAACAATGCGCCGGTTTGGCTGGCGCAAACGATTGTATGCAGCGGATCCAATGGAATTTCTCACTCCAAGGCACTAAGAAAATCAAAAATCCTCACTCTGTCTGTCGGCGAACCAGTTAAGCGGCGTGCAGATAAAGGGCACTTTTTGCATACCGCCACCGCATGCGTGCATAGGACATTCCGCGCCATGCGAAGCCGTATTGAAGACAGGACGCCAGCCAAAAAAGCAATCGTCGGCCATTCGAGCACCTGAGCCCGTGCGCAGCTGGACCATTGTCCTGGCATGTCGCGGCGATGGCCGCGTGCAAGGTATTTCAGTAAATGAAAGATGCACTTCAAACCAATGCTGCCGCGTTCCATGACATCAACCGATGGCCCACATATTCCATGCGCGCTTCGCGCACGTGCAAATCGCAATACCGTGGTATAGACCTGGCATTGCATTCAACGACCTGGCGATCGTGCGTATTGTTTTCCGCCGGAACCATCGGCCCGCGTACCGCGCGATGTCGGAATTTTGTTAGTCGCCGTCGACGCATGCCCTGGATGTAAGAGCTGCGTTGCGCCTAAATGAGCGTACGTTAAAGCCGGCCCGCCCGAAGCCGAAGAAAAGTACGCAGCAGTGAAACTTTCTGGCTCCGCAATGGTACATACCATTCGTCCGGCCTCAGGCCGGATCCCCTGGCAGCCGAAGGCGATGGCGATGCACTTATCTATACATGTGGGTTTTGTATTGGCGCCTGCTGTCCACAACAGGCATCCAGCACACGACTGGTACGTGGGCAGACATGGGACGGCCGGCTGATGCACGGCAACCCTACCGGCAAGCAAGGATCGGCTTTCCTGTTGACGCAGGACGCGCGTCTGGCATCGCAGGTCAATGCGAGCCTTGCACCGCTGGCCCCGAGTTTTGCGGTGTTTTCCGACGAACTCGAACTCCTGCGCTCGCTGCGACATTCCCCCTGCGAGCTACTGGTCTTCGACGCGACCTGCGTCGCGTCGGACGACAGCTCGCTGCTGGCCTGGCAACGCTGCCACAGCGGTCATCCCACGCCCTTGATCGTGCTGGGGCGTTTCGACTGTGCGCACGACATTCTGGCCTGGTACCGCGCCGGCGCACACGATGTGCTCGCCCTGCCGTTCAATTCCCACGAATTGCATGTACGCGCGGCATTGGCGCTTTCGCCGGTGGCCGAGGCATGCTCCGAGAGCCAGCAGCTGAGTGTTGGTCCCTACCACCTGATTCGCGACGAAAATACCGTGTACCTGCACGGCAAGCCGATCGTGCTGACTGCACGCGAGTTCTCGATCGCCTGGCTGTTGTTTTCCAGCCCCGGCGTATGTTTCCGCCGCTGCCAGTTGGCCAAGGCGGTGTGGGGTAGCCACACCGAGTTCACCGACCGCACGATGGAGCAGCACATCTATAAGCTGCGCAAGAAGCTGCAGCTATGCAATCACAGCGGCGTGGTGCGCATCAGAACCGTGTATTCGCATGGCTACAAGCTGGAACTTGCTACGCCCGACAAGCACGCGCCCAGCAAGGCCGTCAGCCCCAGCACCGCCCATCACGCCGCGGCCTGTTGACCAACGCGGGCTCGCAACAGCGGCAGCGCGGCGAACGGCGGCGAGCCGCGCTTGCTGCATGCCATCGGCGCCTGCAGTGCAGTGAGCCGTCCGCTGTGATGCGTTGATCTGGTCGGGCATTGGCTGGACTGCTTTTCGCCTGCTGCCACGCCGGGCGGAAAACCTGTCCACCTGGTAGTTCAATCATGTAGTGAACACACGAGCAGGCTCTTGGCCTATTGCCGCTCGACCGCTTCCCACGCCCTGGCAAGACGGATACGTTTTTGCGGTCGGCTCAAATGCCCCTATCGCACCCAGTGCCGCACTCGAACAGGTGCGTGCCCTTTGGCAACCTCCGCCGGCGGCTCTCCAGAAACGACAATGGCGCGGAGGACTCCCCGCGCCATTGTTCGATCAGGCATCGCACCCGGTTACTGCTTGGGATTCTCGCCGTACTCGTTCGGGCCGGGCGTGCCTTCCAGGCACATGAAGACCAGCACGATGAAGCCACCGACGTAGGGCACCAGGCTGATCAGATAGAACCAGCCGGACTTGCCCTGGTCATGCAGGCGACGCACGGTCACCGCAATGCTCGGCACGATCAGTGCCAGTACGAAGATCCCCATGATGGCAAGCACCAGCCATGCCAGTGCGCCGGGACCGTTCTCGCCGCCCATCACTGCCGCCGCGATGCCGAACAAGCCACCCAATACCAGCAGGACGATCGCCTGCAGCAGCATGAACATCCAATATTCCTTGCGGCGCGAGCGGCCATTGAAGTCGGCGTAGCGCTTGAGTGGCAACAACATCCATTCCATCGTGTTCTCCTGGTGACGCGCAGTGGGCGCTGTCTGTGATCCGGTGCACCGTGCAACGGGCCGCGCATGTTGCCATAGCCGCCCTCTGCTGAAAACGGTTTCTTACCGGCTGGCGGCATCTCGCGACTGCTGGCCGACCAACGGTCGCCGCAGTTGCCGGCGGCCAACCCGACAACGTCACTGCTGCAATTCCGCCATCGCGCGGCGCAATGTGTGCGGCCCTGCACCGGCGCGCGCGATCAGCTCACCGCGTGCAGCGCGATGCCCCGCGCACGCGCGCTCCATCCCACGCCGGCATCACTCGGCCGCCGCTTCCAGCGCCTGGCTCAGCCGCTCCACCGCGACGATCTCCATGCCCTTGATGCTGGCAACCTTGGGCGCGTTGGCCTTGGGCACGATCGCGCGCTTGAAGCCATGGGTGGCGGCTTCTTTCAGACGATCCTCGCCGTTGGGCACCGGCCGGATCTCGCCCGACAGCCCCACTTCGCCAAAGGCAATCGTCTTCTCCGACAGCGGCCGGTCGCGCAGCGAGGACAGCACTGCCAGCAGCACCGGCAGATCGGCAGCGGTTTCCTGCACGCGGATGCCGCCGACCACATTGACGAACACGTCCTGGTCGCCCACCACGATGCCGCCATGGCGATGCAGCACCGCCAGCAGCATCGCCAGCCGGTTCTGCTCCAGCCCCACCGCCACGCGCCGCGGATTGGACAGCGGCGAGGCATCCACCAGTGCCTGCACCTCCACCATCAGCGGCCGGGTGCCTTCGCGGGTGACCATCACGCAACTGCCCGGCTGCTGGGTGCTGCCGCCGGACAGGAAGATCGCCGACGGGTTGGAGACCTCCTTGAGGCCCTTCTCGCCCATCGCGAACACGCCCAGCTCGTTGACCGCCCCGAAGCGGTTCTTGAACGCGCGCAACAGGCGAAACCGGCTACCGCTCTCGCCTTCGAAGTACAGCACCGCATCGACCATGTGTTCCAGCACGCGCGGGCCGGCGATGCCGCCCTCCTTGGTCACATGGCCGACCAGGAACACGGCGGTGCCGGTCTCCTTGGCGTAGCGCACCAGCCGCGCCGCGCTCTCGCGCACCTGGCTGACCGAGCCCGGCGCCGCGGTCAGCGACTCGGTCCACAGCGTCTGGACCGAGTCGGCCACGATCACCTTCGGCCGCGCCACGCTGGCATGCTGCAGGATGTTTTCGATGCCGGTTTCGGCCAGCGCATTCAAGCCTTCCAGCGGCAGATCCAGCCGCACCGCGCGCCCGGCCACCTGCGCCAGCGATTCCTCACCGGTCACGTACAGCACCGGCAGCGTGCTGGCCATGCTCGCCAGCGCCTGCAGCAACAATGTCGACTTGCCGATGCCCGGGTCGCCACCGATCAGCACCACCGCGCCCTCGACCAGCCCGCCTCCCAGTACCCGATCGAACTCGCCGATGCCCGTGGACACACGCGCCTGCTCGGACTGCTGCACATCCTTGAGCGCGGTGATCTTGGGCGCCTCGGCCTTGCCGGCCCAGCCGCTACGTCGCGAAGCCGCAGGCGAGGCCTTGCCGCCGGGCGTGGCGCTTTCGAGCACGATCTCGCTGAGCGTGTTCCAGACCCCGCACTCGGTGCACTGCCCCTGCCACTTGTTGTATTCGGCGCCGCACTCGCCGCAGACATAGGCCGTTTTCGCCTTCGCCATCGTCAGTTAACCCATCGCTTCTGGAGCGACAGGATAGTCGGCGTCAGTCTCAGGATGCGCGACGCTGGCTCGGGAGTCGGGAGTCGGGAGTCGGGAGTCGGGAATCGGGAATCGGGAATCGGGAATCGGGAATCGAACAGCTGACGCCGCCGCAGGAAGGGATGCAAGCACCCATTCCTGCGGCGGCGTTTTCACCTGGCCGCATTGATGAGCGGACCGGTCGGCTGGCGCGCTGTCTTTCGATCGGTCGCACCGGCATCGGCATCGGTACCGACGAAAACCGGCGCCTGGCGCTGCATGATCGATCGCTCCCGGGCACGCACCGCCAGGTTTTTCCACTGCCCGCTCGAATGGCTGCTGGCAGCCGATCGCCGCTCAGCGCGGCTTGTACAACTCGCTCAGGCGGTCCGGCTTGCCGGGGATACGTTCCAGATGCGGATACAGCAGGCCGCCGTGGTAATCGATGCGCACGGTGTCGTAGCGGTCCAGGCGCTTGACCAGCAGTTCGATCGGCGCGGTGGTGCCCTTGGCCGCCTTGATCGCGTCCTTGATCACCTCGCTGCTGAAGGCGCGGCCGTTGACCGCCACGATGGTGTTGCCGGCGATCAGGCCGGCATTGAAGGCCGGGCCGTCCCAGAGCACATCACCGATGTCGCCAGAGGCTTTCAAGGACACGCCAAGCGAATAGGCCAGGTTAGCGTCCTTGTCGTCGCTCTCGTCGGCCTTGGTGGCCAGATTGGGCTCGTCGTTGTAGACCAGCTTCCAGCCATTGGCCTCGATGCCCCCGTTCAACGAGCCATGCCCGTCCATGCGGCTGCGCAACAGGCTGGCCCAGTCGTAGGCGGCAATGCCGTTGAGCGTGGCGACGATGTCGTCGAAGGTGTACGGGTTGACGTCCCAGTCGCCGTTCTTCATGCCGAAGAACGCCTTGCCGAAATCGTCGATGGAGCGCTTGTTGTTGGTCAACGCGCGCAACTTGCTGTCCACTTCCAGCCACATCATCTGGCCGCCGGAATAGTAGTCCTCGCTCATCTGATAGCTACGGTACGCCTTGGGCCGGCGCATCGACATGGTCGGGTCGTTGGTGGTGTCCTGCACGGTGCGCCAGGCCATGCCGGGGCGCCCGCGCTCATAGCTCGCCGCCACGCCGGCCAGCATCTCGCGCGCCTGGTCCTGCGTCCACAGGCCCGAACGCGCGGCCATCACTTCGCCCCAGAACTGGGTCTGGCCCTCGTACAGCCACAGCAGGCTGTCGCCCATCGGCACGTTGAAGTTGGGCGTGGCCAGGTCGGCGCCACGGCGGTACTTGCCGTTCCAGGAGTGGTTGAACTCGTGCGCGAGCAGGTCGCGCCCGGTCCAGCTCTTGTCCCACTCGGTGAAGTAGGTCGGCACGCCGCTGTTTTCGCTGGAGCGGTGATGCTCCAGGCCGATGCCACCCAGTTTCTTGGTCAGCGCCAGCAGGAATTCGTAATGATCGAAATGGCGCGCGCCGTAGAGCTTGTCCATCTGCTGCACCAGCGCTGCATGCGCCTTGATCTGCTCGGGCTTGGCCTCCAGCGACTTGGCTTCGTCGGCGAACACGTTGAGGTAGACCGGCTGCTTGCCGGCGCTCAGCTCCACGCGCTTGTAGTACTTGCCGGCGAACATCGGCGAATCGACCAGGTCGTCGAAATCGATCGGCTTGAAGGTCACCGTGTCGCCGACGCGGCGGTCGGTTTCCAGTGCCGTGGCATAGCTCCAGCCGGCTGGCAAGGTGACGCTGGCCTGGGCCTTGATGTTGCGTGCGAACACGCCGGCCGGATACAGCGCGGTGGTGTTCCACTGCAGGTTGAGCATCTCCGGGGTCATCATCACCCGGCCCTGGTTGGGGGCCTGCGGCGAGAGGAACTTGAACTCGGCCACCAGCTCGCTGGCGCCCTGCGGCACGTCCACGGTGAAGGCGTACACGTCGAACTGGTCGCGCTTCCACGGCACCACCTTGCCATCGACCTTGATCACCAGACCGGCCAGCTTGTCGATCGGCCCGGTCGGCGAGTGATTGCCGGGAATCCACTGCGGATACAGCAGCGTCATCGGGCCGGGCTTGGCCGGCATGGTGGTTTTGACCTTGAAGATGCGGTGGGCCAGATCGGTGGCATCGACGTCGATCTTCAAGGTGCCGTCGAACGGCACGTCCTGCGGCGCAGCGGTTTGTGCGGCCGCAGGCAACGACAGTGCCGCCAGCAGCGACACGGACAACAAGGTGGGGATCTTCATCGCAACTCCGCAGGGACCTGGAACAGGCAAGCCCACGATGCTAAGCGCCTGCCTGCGCTTCCCCCGTATGCCATAGGTCATGCTGCGCACCGATTCGCACGCAAAAAAAAAGCCGCCAGTGACCTGGCGGCTTCGTTGTGTCCGGTATGCGTCGATCCGGCGTGCCGGGATCGGGCGCCATGCCGTCTCAATGCATCATGTTGACGTTCATGTTGTGCAGCACCCACAGCGAACCCACGATCACGATGCCGATGATCAGCAACGAGAACAGGCCCACCTGCACGTTGGAACGCTGCTCGGGCGAGCGGTCCATGTGCAGGAAGTACACCATGTGCACCAGCATCTGCACCGCGGCCATCAGCGAGATCACGATGACGGTGACACCCTTGGAGAACGCTCCGCTCATCACCATCGCAAACGGGATGACGGTGAGGATCACGGCCATCACAAAGCCGATCAGGTAGGACTTCAGGCCGCCGGCATGTGCGTCGGCAGCGGTTTCATGCGCGTGGTGATTGGCCATTACAGCGCTCCCAGCAGATAGACGACGGTGAACACACCGATCCAGATGATGTCCAGGAAATGCCAGAACAGGCTCAGGCAGGCCAGACGCGTGCTGTTGCGCGGGGTCAGGCCGTTCTTGGAGATCTGGATCACCAGCACTGCCATCCACAACAGGCCGGAGGCCACGTGCAGGCCGTGCGTCCCCACCAGGGTGAAGAAGGCCGACAGGAACGCGCTGCGTCCCGGACCCGCCCCTTCGTGGATCAGATGGTTGAACTCCCAGACTTCCATGCACAGAAAGCCGATGCCCAGCAGCGCGGTGACGCCCAGCCAGGCGTACAGCCCGGTCATGTTGCGCTTGTGCGCGGAAATCATCGCAACGCCGAAGCTGAGACTGCTGAACAACAGCAGGAAGGTTTCCACCAGCACGAACTTCAGGTCGAACAGCTCCTTGGCGGTCGGTCCGTCCACCGTGGCGCCCGAGAGCACCGCATAGGTGGCGAACAGGCCGGCGAACAGCAGGCAGTCGCTCATCAGGTAGACCCAGAACCCGAAGACGGTGTTGCCACCGGCGTCGTGATGTTCGTGGTCATCGTGGCCGCCCGCGTGGGCGGCGTGGTCAAGCGTGGTCGAGGAAGACATGGTCATACCACCTTCGCGGCCTGCGCCGCATGTTGCTGTTCGAGCAGGGCAAAGCGCGCGTTTTCGATGCGCTCCACTTCTTCGGCCGGCACCCAGTAATCGATGTCGTCATCGAAGGTGCGCGCAATGAAGCTGCCGATCATGCCGACCAGGCCGATGATGGCCAGCCACCAGATGTGCCAGATCAGACCGAAGCCCATCAGCACGCTGAAGGCACCGATATACACGCCTGCCCCGGTGTTGCGCGGCATGTGAATCGCCTCGTACTTGGACGGACGCACCCAGCCCTTGCCGTTCTGCTTGTCGGCCCAGAACTGATCGCGGTCGTCGATGTGCGGCAGCACGGCGAAGTTGTAGAACGGCGGCGGCGAGGAGGTGGCCCACTCCAGCGTCCGGCCATCCCACGGATCGCCCGTGTAGTCCATGTGCTCCTTGCGCTTCCACACGCTGTAACCGATCTGCACCAGGTTCAGGAAGATACCCAGGCCGATGATCGCAGCACCGGCCGCAGCGACGTACAGCCACGGCGCCCACTCGGGGTGGTTGTAGGTGTTCATGCGACGGGTCATGCCCATGAAGCCGAGCACGTACAGCGGCATGAAGGCCACGAAGAAGCCGATGATCCAGCACCAGAACGAGGCCTTGCCGATCTTCTCGTTGAGCTTGAAGCCGAACGCCTTCGGGAACCAGTAGGTCAGGCCGGCCAGATAGCCGAACACCACGCCGCCGATGATCACGTTATGGAAGTGCGCGATCAGGAACAGGCTGTTGTGCAGCACGAAGTCCACCGCCGGGATCGCCAGCATCACGCCGGTCATGCCGCCGATGGTGAAGGTGATGATGAAGCCGATCGTCCACAGCACCGGCGAGGTCATGTGCACACGACCGCGGAACATGGTGAACAGCCAGTTGAAGATCTTCACGCCGGTCGGGATCGAGATGATCATCGTCGTGATGCCGAAGAAGGCATTGACGTTGGCACCCGAGCCCATGGTGAAGAAGTGGTGCAACCACACCACGAACGACAGCACGCCGATGCACGAGGTGGCGTAGACCATCGAGG
This sequence comes from Xanthomonas sp. CPBF 426, assembly GCF_903989465.1. Classification (NCBI taxonomy): domain Bacteria; kingdom Pseudomonadati; phylum Pseudomonadota; class Gammaproteobacteria; order Lysobacterales; family Lysobacteraceae; genus Xanthomonas; species Xanthomonas sp. CPBF 426. Next base: position 1,449,700 of record NZ_LR861805.1, on the reverse strand, counting down.
TGTAGCCGAACAGGCGCTTGCGGCTGTAGGTGGCGATCAACTCGGAGAAGATGCCGAACGCCGGCAGGATCAGGATATAGACTTCCGGGTGACCCCAGATCCAGATCAGGTTGACGTACATCATGGCGTTGCCGCCACCGTCATTGGTGAAGAAGTGCGTGCCCAGGTAACGGTCGGCACCCAGCAGCGCCAGCGCCACGGTCAGGATCGGGAATGCGGCGATGATCAGGATGTTGGTGATCAGCGCGGTCCAGGTGAAGATCGGCATGCGCATCAGGGTCATGCCCGGCGCGCGCATCCGCATGATCGTCACGAAGAAGTTGATGCCGGTCAGCAACGTGCCCAGGCCTGAGACCTGCAGCGCCCAGATGTAGTAGTCGACGCCGACCCCCGGACTGTATTCCAGCCCCGACAACGGCGGATAGGCCAGCCAGCCGGTCTGGGCGAATTCGCCGACACCCAGCGAGATGTTGATCAGCGCCGCACCGGCCACGAACAGCCAGAAGCTCAGCGAGTTCAGGAACGGGAACGCCACGTCGCGCGCACCGATCTGCAGCGGCACGATCAGGTTCAACAGGCCGGTCATGAACGGCATGGCCATGAAGAAGATCATGATCACGCCGTGCGCGGTGAAGATCTGGTCGTAGTGATGCGGCGGCAGCACGCCTTCGCCGCCGTTACCTGCCAGCGCCTGCTGGGTGCGCATCATCGCCGCATCGGCGAAGCCGCGCAGCAACATGACCAGCGCCACGATGATGTACATCACGCCGATGCGCTTGTGGTCCACCGAGGTGAACCACTCGTTCCACAGGTAGCCCCACAGCTTGTACTTGGTGATGGCGCCCGCGATGAGCAGGCCGAGCAGGCCTGCACCACCGAGTGCGACCATGATGATCGGCTCGTGGTACGGAACCGCCTCGATCGTAAGTTTGCCTAGCATCACTTGTCTCCAGAAGTGCACATGGCAACCGGCTCTGCAGCCGCTGCCTGATGGTCGCCATGGCCTTTGTTATGGCCCGGACCATTCATGTATTTGTCGACGAGCGAGCGGAACATGCCGTCCTGCACCGACGAGTAGTAGGTGACCGGATACTGTTCCTTGTCGTTGCGATTGGCTGCCAGCACCTGGTACTCGGCGGCGTTCAACGCGGTCGGCGATGCCTTGACCTTGGCCACCCATGCATCGAAGCCGGCCTGATCGACGGCATGCGCCTTGAAGCTCATCTTCGAGAAACCGTGACCGCTGTAGTTGGTCGATAGGCCGAAGTATTCGCCCGGCTCGTTGGCCACCAGGTGCAGCTTGGTTTCCATGCCGGCCATCGCGTAGATCATCGTACCCAGGTGCGGGATGAAGAACGAATTCATCACCGTGTCGGAGGTGATCTTGAAGTTCAGCGGCGTATGCACCGGGAAGGCGATTTCGTTGACCGTGGCGATGTTCTGGTCCGGGTAGATGAACATCCACTTCCAGTCCAGCGACACCGCTTCGATGGTGATCGGCTTGACGTCCGAATCCAACGGCCGGTACGGGTCCAGCGCGTGCGAGGAGCGCCAGGTCAGCACCGCCAGCACCAGGATGATCACGCACGGGATCGACCACACCACCACCTCGATCGCGGTGGAGTGCGACCAGTCCGGCTCGTAGCGTGCCTTCGTGTTGGACGCGCGGTATTTCCACGCGAACGCAATCGTCATCACGATCACCGGGATGACCACGATCAGCATCAGCACGACCGAGGTGATCAGCAGCTGCTTCTCGTCGTGGCCGATCTGGCCTTTCGGGTTGAGAATGGCCGAACTGCAGCCTGCCAACAGCAGGAACGGCAGCATCAGGCCTGGACGAAGTACACGCCCGAGATGTTTCAACGGAATCATCGGTCGATCCAAGTGCGAAGGAACGCCAGCCTCGTTCGTCGTATCCAGGTGGAACTTGTCCTGACGGCACGCTTCCTGAAGGAAGGCGGCCACGCAGACCGAAGACACGAGTTAGCTCCCTGATTTTAGACTTTGCTGCACCTGCACGAAACCCATCGGCAATGATCTGTCGCAATTAATGCGCACAAAACTGTGCGACATGTTGTCGCAGCGCTGCGCAGGACGACAAAGACGCAGCCGCGGCCATCGATTGCGGACGCCACGATGTGTGGCGTATATGGCCGGGCCAGCGGCAAGATGCGCGTGCTTGGGCCCAAACGCAGCTGGGCCGACCAATGGTCGACCCAGTGTTGAAGCAATGGTGCCGGAAATAGGAATCGAACCTACGACCTACGCATTACGAATGCGCCGCTCTACCAACTGAGCTATTCCGGCGAGCCGTGCATTGTAGGAGCGGAGCCGGTGCCCGGTCAATCGCCGCCAGGCGCCGCACTGCGTATCCCGGCCCCGGACCTGTGGACCATGGCCGGCGGAGGACGACCACCTACAGCTGCGAAGCAGCCGGGCTTGCCGCAAGTACCCGCCACCGCAAGCAGCCCGGAGCGCCCGCTGTCAGCTGACCAGGCGCAACCGCAATTCCTTGGGCAGCGCGAACACCATCGATTCCGGCTCGCCTTCCAGCTCGGACACACTGCTGGCGCCCAGCTCGCGCAACCGCGCCAGCACGCCATCGACCAGCACCTGCGGCGCGGAGGCGCCGGCGGTCAGGCCGATGTGCTGCTTGCCCACGATCCAGGCCGGGTCGATCTCGCTGGCGTTGTCGATCAGGTAGGACTCCACCCCGTCGCGCCGGGCCAGCTCGCTGAGGCGATTGGAATTGGAGCTGTTGGGCGAACCGACCACCAGAACCAGATCGCATTGGCGCGCGAGATCGCGCACCGCGTCCTGGCGGTTCTGGGTGGCGTAGCAGATATCGTCGTGGCGCGGCCCCTGCATGGCCGGGTAGCGCGCACGCAGGGCCTCGATGATGCCCATGGTGTCGTCCACCGACAGCGTGGTCTGGGTGGTGTAGGCAATGTTCTCCGGCTGGCGGATCTGCAGCGTGGAAACCTGCTCGATGTCCTCGACCAGATAGATCGTGCCCGCGCCGCGTTCGCGGCTCCACTGCCCCATCGTGCCTTCCACCTCCGGGTGTCCGGCGTGGCCGATCAGCACCACGTCGCGGCCGGCCCGGCAATGCCGCGCCACCTCGAAATGCACCTTGGTCACCAGCGGGCAGGTTGCGTCGAACACCTTCAGCCCGCGGCGCTCGGCTTCCTGGCGCACCGCCTGCGAGACGCCGTGTGCGCTGAAGATCACCGTGGCGTTGTCCGGCACCTCGTCCAGCTCTTCGACGAAGACCGCGCCGCGCTGCTTGAGGTCGTCGACCACGAAGCGGTTGTGCACCACTTCATGGCGCACATAGATCGGCGCGCCCAGCGTTTCGATCGCGCGCTTGACGATCTCGATCGCACGGTCGACACCGGCACAGAAACCACGGGGATTGGCGAGCAGGACATCCATGGCGGGCATTCTACGGGAATGGGGAATGGAGGATGGAACCGGGCGATGCCGGTACGCCGCGACTTCAGCGACGATTCCTACTTCCGGATCCCCGCCTCCCGCTTGCCGGACCTGTCGAACAGGCCGAATACCGCGATGCCGATGGCGCCGCCCACGATCGCCGAGTCGGCGATGTTGAACGCAGGCCAGGTATGGCTGCCGATATACCACTGGATGAAATCGACCACGTGGCCGTGCATCAGGCGGTCGATCACGTTGCCGATCGCCCCGCCGATCACCAGCGCATACGGCACCGCGCTGCGCCATTCGCCGCGCGCGGTACGCGACAGCCAGAACGCCAGCAGCCCGCTGATGCCCACTGCCAGCGCAGTGAAGAACCACAGCTGCCAGCCGCCGGCATCGCTCAGGAAGCTGAAGGCCGCGCCGGTGTTGTAGGTGCGGTACCAGTTCCAGAAGCCGTCGATCACCGGCACCGGGGTGTATTCGGGTAGGCTGGACAGCACCCAGGCCTTGCTCCACTGGTCCAGCCCGACCACCAGTGCCGACAGCAGCAACCAGATCAGGGCGGAGGGTTTGGGGCGTTGACTCATGTCGAAAGATCGCAGTTGGTGGTGACTTCTCCGACGCCGGAGAAGATGCCTGGATGGCGTTGGGGATGGCGGTGAGCAGAACAAAAGCTGGAAGACAGGCGGGCAAGGATGGCATGGACGTCCGAGCCAGCCGCATTGCCCCGCATTGCCGCGTGCGCCACGCTTCAGCAAGCGATGGACTGCGGCGCCGGGGCCATCTACGACAGCGGTGAATGCCGATGAGCTCGCGCGCAGGCGCACGCCCGGCCCATCCGGGTCTCGATCACGCGTGGCAGGATCGGCCCGCCACACGCAATCATGCGCACCCCATCAGAACCAGCGACGCTCCTCGCCGGGGCCTTCGATATTGCTGACGCAGCGGCTGCACAGTTCCGGGTGACGCGGATCGCTGCCCACGCTGGCCTGGTGGTGCCAGCAGCGCACGCACTTGGCCTTGCTGGTCGGCTGCGCGCTGACGAAGATGTCGTCGGTGCTGGCCGCGGTGACGGTGACATCGCCACTGATGAACAGGAAGCGCAGCTCCTCGGCCAACGGCTGCCAACGCGCGGCAGTCTGTGCATCGGCGGCCACGGTGATCTCCGCTTCCAGCGCCGCACCGATCGCGCCATTGGCACGCATCGGCTCCAGCACCTTGGCCACCTGCTCGCGCAAGGCCAGCAGCTTGTCGACATCCGCACCGGTCAGCGCAGCATCGGCCGGCAACGGCGCCAGGCCGTCATACCAGGTGGCGAACAGCACGTTATCGGTGTGCTTGCCCGGCAGGTAGCCCCACAGCTCTTCGGCGGTGAAGCTCAGCACCGGTGCGATCCAGCGCACGAACGCCTCGGCCACGTGATACATCGCGCTCTGCGCCGAACGGCGGCCGCGTGCATCCTCGGCCATCGTGTACAGACGGTCCTTGGTCACGTCCAGATACAGCGAGCCCAGATCCACGCTGCAGAAATTCAGCAGCGCCTGCACGATCTCGGCAAAGTCGTAGCGCGCATACGCGGCGACGATCTTCTCCTGCAGCTCGTGCGCGCGATGCACGATCCAGCGGTCCAGCAGCACCATGTCGTCCAGCGCCACCAGATGCTGCAACGGATCGAAGCCATGCAGGTTGCCGAGCAAAAAGCGCGCGGTATTGCGCAGGCGACGGTACGCGTCGGCATTGCGCTTGAGGATCTCCTGCGACAGCGACATCTCGTTGCTGTAATCGGCCGAGGCGATCCACAGGCGCAGGATGTCCGCACCCAGGGTCTTCATGATGTCCTGCGGCTCGATGCCGTTACCCAGCGACTTGGACATCTTGCGGCCGTGCTCGTCCACGGTGAAGCCGTGGGTCAGGCACTGCTTGTACGGCGCCGCCCTGTCCATCGCCACGCCGGTCAGCAGCGAGGACTGGAACCAGCCACGGTGCTGATCGGAGCCTTCCAGGTACAGGTCGGCCGGCTTGGGCAGGCCGCGGTCCACCAGCACCGCTTCATGGGTCACGCCGGAGTCGAACCACACATCCAGGATGTCGGTGATCTTGTCGTAATCGGCGGCCTCATCGCCCAGCAGTTCGGCCGCGTCCAGCGTGTACCACACGTCCACGCCGCCCAGCTCCACGCGGTCGGCGACCTGGCGCAGCAACTCGGTGCTGCGCGGATGCGGCTCGCCGGTTTCGCGATGCACGAACAAGGCGATCGGCACGCCCCAGGTGCGCTGGCGCGAAATCGTCCAGTCCGGACGCCCGTCGACCATGCCGGCGATGCGTGCCTGGCCCCAGGACGGATACCAATGCACGTTGTCGATGGCCGCCAGCGCATCGGCGCGCAGGTTGGCCTGCTCCATCGAGATGAACCACTGCGGCGTGGCGCGGAATGCGATCGGCGTCTTGTGGCGCCAGCAATGCGGATAGCTGTGCTCCATCTTGCTGGCCGCCAGCAGCACGCCGGTGTCGCGCAGCGCCTCGATGAGGATGTCGTTGGCCTTCCAGATGTGCAGCCCGGCCAGCACGGTCTCGCCCAGCGGCGGCGTCGACGGCAGGTACACGCCCCGCCCGTCCACCGGGTTGATCTGCGCAGCGCCATAGCGCTCGAGCAGGCCGTACTGCTTGGAAACCTGGTAGTCCTCCTGGCCATGTCCCGGTGCGGTGTGCACCGCGCCGGTACCGTCCTCGGCCGACACGTGGTCGCCCAGCAACAGCGGGATTTCGCGCTCGGCATAGAACGGGTGGTTCAGCAGCATCTGCTCCAGCGCCGCACCCTTGGCATGCCCGTGCACCACCACCGTGTCCACGCCGTAGCGCGCCAGCGCCTTGCCGGCCAGGGCTTCGGCCACTACCAGCCAGCGCGGCTGGCCGCGATCGGCGGGGCCTTCGACCAGCACGTAGTCCAGGTCCGCGCCCAGGCTCACCGCCAGCGACGCCGGCAGCGTCCACGGGGTGGTGGTCCAGATCGGCACCGCCACGCCCACGCCCGCCGGCAGGCTCGCGCCGAATGCAGCAGCCACGGCCGCCGGATCGCGCGCCGGATAGGCGATATCCACCGTCGGCGACACCTTGTCGGCGTATTCGATCTCGGCCTCGGCCAGCGCCGAGCCACAGTCGAAGCACCAATGCACCGGCTTGACACCGCGGGTCAGATGGCCGTTGTCGACCACCTTGGCCAGCGCACGGATCTCGTTGGCCTCGAAGCGGAAATCCAGCGTCTTGTACGGGTTGTCCCAGTCGCCGATCACGCCCAGGCGCTTGAAGTCGCGCCGCTGCAGGTCGATCTGCTCGGTGGCGTATTCACGGCACTTCTGGCGGAATTGCGCCGCATCCAGCTTCACGCCGACCTTGCCGTACTTTTTCTCGATCGCGATCTCGATCGGCAGGCCGTGGCAGTCCCAACCCGGGATGTAGGGCGCATCGAAGCCAGCCAGGTACTTCGACTTGACGATGATGTCCTTGAGGATCTTGTTGACCGCGTGGCCCAGATGGATCTGGCCATTGGCATACGGCGGGCCGTCGTGCAGCACGAACAGCGGGCGCCCGGCCGCATTGGCGCGCAGCTGCGCGTACAGCCCCTCGCGCTCCCAGCGCTCCAGCATCGCCGGCTCGCGCTTGGGCAGGTCGCCGCGCATCGGGAATTCCGTCGCGGGCAGATGGAGAGTGGCTTTGTAGTCTTGGGTCACAGGTCTCTACCGTTGCGCTGCGTTGTCTGAAGTGTCTGCACTTACATGTACAGACGTTTGCGAGGAACTCGCGTGTCCATTGTCCGCACACGGATGTGCGGGCTCCTGCGAGGGACTCGCATCATAGGCGGGCTGTTGCGAGGAATTCGCGTGTGTCGCAGAAACTGCATGCCTGTCCAGCACCGCACGCGCCTGCTCGGCATCGCGGTGCATCTGCACCGTCAGCGCGTCCAGGCCGTCGAACTTCTCTTCGTCGCGCAGCTTGGCGACGAATTCGACGGCGATATGCCGGCCATACAGATCGCCCTGGAAGTCGAACAGGTGCGCCTCCAGCAGCGGCTCCACGCCGGCCACCGTCGGCCGCGTGCCGAAGCTGGAGACCGACGGCCACGGCCGCTCGGCCACACCATGCACCCAGGTTGCGTAAATACCCGACAGCGCCGGCGTGCGCGGAAACCGCAAATTGGCGGTCGGATAGCCCAACGTGCGTCCAAGCTGCTTGCCGCGCACCACCCGCCCGCCAATGGCATACGGCCGGCCAAGCAATTGCCCGGCGTGCGCGAACTCGCCTGCACCCAGCAACTCGCGGATGCGCGTGGCCGAGATGCGCTCACCGTGCAGATGCACCGGCGCGATTTCGCCCGCCTCAAAACCGTAGTGCGCACCGAGCGCGCGCAGCAGGCCGATATCGCCACCACGCCGATGGCCGAAACGGAACTCCGGGCCGATCCAGACCTCCTTGGCGCATAGCCGGCCGACCAGGGCCAGCCGCACGAAATCCTCGGCGCTCATCGCCGACAGGCGGCCGTCGAAACGGATCATGCCCACGCTGTCGGCACCGAAGCCGTGCAGCCCTTCGATCTTGGCGCGGGCCAGGGTCAGCCGGGGCGGCGGCGCGGCCGGGGCGAAAAATTCGCGCGGCAGCGGCTCGAAGCTCACCGCCACCGCCGGCACGCCCAGCGCGCGCGCGCGCGCGACTGCGTGCTGCACCAATGCCCGATGCCCCAGGTGCAGGCCATCAAAGGCGCCGATGCAGACCACGCTTCCGTGCGGGAACAGCGTCCCGCCCTCGACGTCTCTAAACAGCCTGCTCATTCCTCGATCCAAACAGATGCCGGCCTGCCGGCCGACCCTCGTTGATGCATAACCCGCAAGTATAGCCGTGCCTGTCAACCCGCATGGGCGCCGCCCGGCCGGTGCCGCGCCAGCTGCGTCCCGGAAGCGGGCAGGCGATTGCGCGCCCGCCTGGCCCGGCATCAACCCCCACCGTCTGACCGATGGCTCTGCACCCGCTCGGCCAGCCTGGCAGGCGACTAGCCCTCGCGCAGATGCCGCGGCCGCAAACCGAGCGCCACCTGCGCCACCAGATAAGTCGCCCCGCCGCTACCGACCAGCACTGCCAGCCATCCGATGCGATCCCACTTGTCCATCACGGTGAACGATGGCAGCCACCACAGCAGGCTCAACAGCACCGCCACCATCGCCGCGCACGCCAGCAGCAGGCGCAGCGCATAACCGGCCCAACCCGGCCGGCGCTGGTAGACGCCGGACTTGCCCAGCCAGTACCACAGCAAGCCCAGGTTGAGGTAACTCGACAGCGCGCTGGCAATGCCCAGCGCCAGATGCAGACCCGGCTGCTTGCCCAGCGCCTGCATCACGCCCTGCGCCTTGAGCTCGGGCGGCACCATGACCTGGTAGACCACCGCCAGCAAGGCGAAGTTGAACACCATGTTGGCGATCAACGCCGCCACGCCGGCCCGCACCGGGGTACGGGTGTCCTGGCGGGCGTAGAAGGCCGGCAGCAGCACCTTGAGCATGGCGTAAGCCGGCAGGCCGAAGCTCAGGCCATAGACCGACATCGCGGTCATCCGCGTATCGAAGGCAGTGAACTGGCGGTACTGGAACAAAGTTGCCACCAGCGGCTCGGCCAGCAGCAGCAAGCCGAGCATTGCCGGCACTGCGATCAACAGCGTGGTGCGGAACCCCCAGTCCAGCGCGCCGGAGAACGCACTGCGGTCGGTCTTGACGTGATGGCGCGCCAGCGCCGGCAGGATCACCGTGCCCAGCGCCACCCCGAACACGCCCAGCGGCAGCTCCAGAAAGCGGTCGGCCAGCGACAGCCACGACTGCGAGCCATCGGCCAGGCGCGCGGCGATGACCGTGTCCAGCATCAGGTTGATCTGCGCGATCGACGAACCGAACAGGGTCGGGATCATCAGGGTCAGCACCTTGCGCACGTCCGGATGCGTCCAGCCCCAGCGCGGCAGCGTCAGCAGATCGATGCCCCTCAAGGCCGGCAGCTGAAACAGCAACTGCAGCGCACCGGCCACCAGCACCGCCCAGCCCAACGCCAGGATCGGCACCTCCAGCCGCGGCGCCAGCCACAGGGCACCAGCGATCATGCACAGGTTGAGGATCACCGGCGTCAGTGCCGGAATCGCAAACCGCTGAAAGCTGTTGAGCGCCCCGCCCGCCAGCGCGGTCAACGACACGAACAGCAGAAACGGAAACGTCAGCCGCAGCAGATCCACCAGCAGGCCGTACTTGTCCGGATCGGTGGCCGCGCCATCGGAAAACACCGACGCCAGCTGCGGGGTGAAGATCAGCCCCAGTGCGGTGATCACAAGCAACATGCCACCCAGAGTGCCGGACACCCGCGACATCAGCTCGCGCAGGTCCGCATGCGGGCGGGTTTCCTTGACTTCGGTGAACACCGGCACGAAGGCGGTGGCGAACGAGCCCTCGGCGAACAGGCGACGCAGGAAATTGGGGATCCGGAACGCCACCCAGAACGCGTCGGTCACCGCATTGGCGCCAAAGGTGGTGGAGATCGCCTGGTCGCGGATCAGGCCCAATACCCGCGACACCATGGTCATACTGCTGAATGAGAGCAGGCCTCTCAACATGCCGGGCTTGCTCACGCAGCCTCCCTCTTGACAACTGACTTGACGTACATAACTAAGCCCATCATACTTTCCCGCTTGCTTTTTCCACTACACCGATTTTTCAGGAACCCACCACCGTGGCCAATATCAAGTCCGCCAAGAAGCGCGCCAAGCAGACCGTTGTGCGCAATGAGCGCAACACGGGCCAGCGTTCGATGCTGCGCACCGCCGTCAAGAAGGTGATCAAGGCCCTTGACGCCAACGATGCTGCAGGCGCCGAAGCTGCTTTCGCCGTCGCTCAGCCCATCCTCGACCGTTTCAGCGCCCGTGGCCTGATTCACAAGAACAAGGCTGCGCGTCACAAGAGCCGTCTGACCGCTCGCATCAAGGCCATCAAGGCCGCGTAAGCGCGCCGTGTCGGCATCACCGCAGGCCTGGCTTGCGGTGGCATAGAAAAACCCGGCCTTGGCCGGGTTTTTTGTGTGCCTGCGCATGCGCTCAGCCGGCATTGCGTGCCTCGAGCTCGTCCTCGCGCTGACGGTCGAAGAACGCCATGACGTCCTTCATGATCGGGAAGGTGCCATCGCGACCCAGCGCCGAGACCAGATACCACGGCGCGGTCCAGCCCAGTTCGGCCACGATCGTCTCGGCCGCGGCGCGCGCCTCGTCCTCGAACATCAGGTCGGCCTTGTTGAGCACCAGCCAGCGCGGCTTCTTCAGCAATTCGGGATCGTGACGTTCCAGTTCGCGCTCGATGGTGCGCACCTGGTCCACCGGCGACGCCTCCACGCCACCATCCATCGGCGAGATGTCCACCAGATGCAGCAGCAGGCGGGTGCGCTGCAGATGGCGCAGGAACTGCGTGCCCAGCCCGGCACCGTCGGCCGCGCCCTCGATCAGGCCCGGCACGTCGGCGATGACGAAGCTGCGATACGCCTCGACACTGACCACGCCCAGATTCGGATACAGGGTGGTGAACGGATAGTCGGCCACCTTCGGGGTCGCCGAGGACACCGCGCGGATCAGCGTGCTCTTGCCCGCGTTGGGAAAGCCCAGCAGGCCGACGTCGGCCAGCAGCTTCAGCTCCAGCTTGAGCAAGCGCTCCTCGCCCTCTTCACCGGTGGTGGACTGGCGCGGCGCACGGTTGACCGAGCTTTTGAAATGCATGTTGCCCAGGCCGCCTTTGCCGCCCTTGGCCACCAGCAGGCGATCGCCATGCTGGGTCAGGTCGCCGATGACCTCATCGGTCTGCACGTTCATCACCACGGTGCCGACCGGCACCACGATGATGCGGTCTTCGCCACCCTTGCCGTAGGCCTGGCGACCCATGCCGTTCTCGCCGCGCTGCGCCTTGAAGGTGCGCTCATGCCGGAAGTCGACCAGCGTATTGACGTTCTCGTCGGCCACGATCCACACGCTGCCGCCGTTGCCGCCATCACCGCCGTCGGGCCCGCCGAGCGGGATGAACTTCTCGCGGCGAAAGCCGACACAGCCATTGCCGCCATTGCCGGCACTGACCAGGATTTCTGCTTCGTCGACTAACTTCATGAGCTTGCAACCGGGAATTGGGAATGGGGAATAGGGAATCGGCCAAAGAAACCAGCCTACCCCCTGCCGGCGAGCGCACTCACCAGCAAGACAACAAAGAGCGAGAAGAAACCTGGAGCCGGCGTTTCCGATTCCCGATTCCCTATTCCCCACTCCCGGCCGTCAAACGAAAAACCCCGCAAAAGCGGGGCTTTCCGTCTCGTCCACCGGGCAGCGATGCCTGGCGGACTGGCCTGCATGGAGCGGGCGATTACGCCTCGGCAACCACGCTGACGGTACGACGCTTCTTCGGGCCCTTGGTGGAGAACTCCACCTTGCCGTCGACCAGCGCGAACAGCGTGTGGTCACGGCCGAGGCCGACGCCGGCGCCCGGATGGAACTGGGTGCCGCGTTGACGCACGATGATGTTGCCGGCATCGATGGCCTGGCCACCGAAGATCTTCACACCCAGGTACTTCGGGTTGGAATCGCGACCGTTGCGCGAGGAACCTACGCCTTTTTTATGTGCCATGACTGGTTCTCCTTACTTCTTATCGCCACCGGCAATGCCGGTGATCTCGATTTCGGTGTAGTACTGACGGTGTCCCTGACGCTTCATGTGGTGCTTGCGGCGACGGAACTTGATGATGCGCACCTTGTCGGCGCGGCCATGGGCCACAACCTTGGCGGTGACCGAGGCGCCCTTCAGCGCATCGCCCAGCTTGATGCCATCGCTATCGCCCAGCATCAGGATGGTGTCGAACTTGATCTCGTTGCCAGCTTCGACTTCGAGCTTTTCCACGCGGAGCGTTTCGCCCTGCGCGACGCGGTATTGCTTACCGCCGGTTACCAGAACTGCGTACATGACCAGGTTTTCCTCTGTAGTTATTATGGTCGCACTGACGTGCCCTAGGGCAGACAGGAGCGGGATTGTACGGGCTGACGGGGTTTGGGGTCAACCTGCCGGGCGCCGGGCCGCAGCCATGCCCGATCCACCCGTGCAACGCATCATCCGGCCGCCACAGCGGCCCGGTCAGACTGGCATTTGGGGCAATTGCCCTCACCTAGGTCGGCGGGTAGGCTGATCGACTGCCACTCATTCCTGCTGAGCACGCTCGCACCACTGCCGGTTCGCCGGCCCGACATCGGATCCCCCATGGCGATGGATTTCATCCGCATCCGCGGCGCGCGGACGCACAACCTCAAGAACATCGACCTCGACCTGCCTCGCGACAAGCTGATCGTGATCACCGGCCTGTCCGGCTCGGGCAAGTCGTCGCTGGCGTTCGACACCATCTATGCGGAGGGTCAGCGCCGCTACGTCGAGTCGCTGTCGGCGTATGCGCGCCAGTTCCTCAGCGTGATGGAAAAGCCGGACCTGGACCACATCGAAGGCCTGTCCCCGGCGATCTCGATCGAACAGAAATCGACCTCGCACAACCCCCGTTCCACGGTCGGCACCATCACCGAGATCTACGACTACCTGCGCCTGCTGTACGCGCGTGTCGGCCAGCCGCGTTGCCCCGATCATGGTTTCCCACTGGAGGCGCAGACCGTCAGCCAGATGGTCGACCACATGCTCACACAAGACCAGGAGCAGCGTTACATGCTGCTGGCGCCGGTGATCCGCGAGCGCAAGGGCGAACATGCGCAGGTCTTCGAGCAACTGCGCGCGCAGGGCTTCGTGCGCGTGCGCGTGGATGGCGAGCTGTACGAGATCGACGCGGTGCCGCCATTGGCGCTGCGCCAGAAGCACACCATCGAGGCGGTGATCGACCGCTTCCGGCCGCGCGAGGACATCAAGCAACGGCTGGCGGAAAGCTTCGAGACCGCACTCAAGCTCGGCGAAGGCATGGTCGCGGTGCAGTCGCTGGACGACCCGGCCGCCGCGCCGCACCTGTTCTCGTCCAAGTACAGCTGCCCGGTCTGCGATTACTCGCTGCCGGAGCTGGAGCCGCGGCTGTTTTCGTTTAACGCACCGGTGGGCGCCTGCCCGAGCTGCGATGGCCTGGGCGTGGCCGAGTTCTTCGACCCGGATCGCGTCGTGGTGCATCCGGAGCTGTCGCTGTCGGCCGGCGCGGTGCGTGGCTGGGATCGGCGCAACGCCTATTATTTCCAGCTGATCGCCTCGCTGGCCAAGCACTACAAGTTCGACGTGGATGCGGTGTGGAATTCGCTGCCGGCCAAGGTGCGCCAGGCGGTGCTGTTCGGCAGCGGCGATGAGGTGATCAGCTTCACCTACTTCACCGATGCGGGCGGTCGCACCACGCGCAAGCACCGGTTCGAAGGCATCCTGCCGAACCTGGAACGCCGTTACCGCGAAACCGAATCGCCGGCCGTGCGCGAGGAGCTGAGCAAGTACGTCAGCCAGCAGCCCTGCCCGGCCTGCAATGGCACGCGACTGAATCGTGCCGCGCGCAACGTGTTCGTCGCCGACCGGCCGCTGCCCGAACTGGTGGTGCTGCCGGTCAACGAGGCACTGAGCTTTTTCCGTGGCTTGTCGCTGCCGGGCTGGCGCGGCGAGATCGCCAGCAAGATCGTCAAGGAGATCGGCGAGCGGCTGGGCTTCCTGGTCGATGTCGGCCTGGATTACCTGACGCTGGAGCGCAAGGCCGACACCCTGTCCGGCGGCGAGGCGCAGCGCATCCGGCTGGCCAGCCAGATCGGTGCCGGCCTGGTCGGGGTGATGTACGTGCTGGACGAGCCGTCGATCGGCCTGCATCAGCGCGACAACGAACGCCTGCTCGGCACGCTGACGCGGCTGCGCGACCTGGGCAATACCGTCATCGTCGTCGAGCACGACGAGGACGCGATCCGCCTGGCCGACTACGTGCTGGATATCGGCCCCGGCGCCGGCGTGCACGGTGGCGAAATCTGCGCGCAGGGCACGCTGCAGGACATCCTGGATGCGCCCGGCTCGCTGACCGGCCAGTACCTGTCGGGCAAGCGCCGCATCGAGATTCCCAAGCAGCGCCACAAGCCCAACCCGAAGATGATGCTGCATCTGCGCGGGGCCACCGGCAACAACCTGAAGAATGTCGATCTGGACATTCCGGCCGGCCTGCTGACCTGCATCACCGGCGTGTCCGGCTCGGGCAAGTCCACGCTGATCAACGACACCCTGTTTTCGCTGGCCGCCAACGAGATCAACGGTGCCTCGCATCCGGTGGCCGCGCATCGCGAGGTCGAGAACCTGGATCTGTTCGACAAGGTCGTGGATATCGACCAGTCGCCGATCGGGCGCACCCCGCGCTCCAATCCGGCCACCTACACCGGCATGTTCACGCCGTTGCGCGAGTTGTTCGCGCAGGTGCCGGAAGCGCGCGCGCGCGGGTATTCGCCGGGCCGTTTCAGCTTCAACGTGCGCGGCGGACGCTGCGAGGCCTGCCAGGGCGATGGCCTGATCAAGGTGGAGATGCACTTCCTGCCCGACGTCTACGTGCCCTGCGATGTCTGCCACGGCAAGCGCTACAACCGCGAGACGCTGGAGATCCGCTACAAGGGTTTCAACATCAGCGACGTGCTGCAGATGACCGTCGAGGACGCGCTGCGGCTGTTCGAGCCGGTGCCGTCGATCGCGCGCAAGCTGGAAACGCTGGTGGATGTGGGCCTGAGCTACATCAAGCTGGGCCAGAGCGCCACCACGCTGTCCGGCGGTGAGGCGCAGCGCGTCAAGTTGTCCAAGGAGCTGTCGCGTCGCGATACCGGACGCACCCTGTACATCCTCGACGAGCCGACCACCGGCCTGCACTTCCACGACATCGAGGCGCTGCTCGGCGTGCTGCACAAGCTGCGCGACGAGGGCAACACGGTGGTGGTGATCGAACACAACCTGGACGTGATCAAGACCGCCGACTGGATCGTGGACCTGGGCCCGGAAGGCGGCCATCGTGGCGGCAGCATCCTGGTCTCCGGCACGCCGGAAGATGTGGCTGCGCACAAGGCGTCCTACACCGGACAGTTCCTGGCCAAGATGCTGCCGTCGGTGAAGGCGCGCGAGACCCGGCCGGCGGCGATGGCCAACAAGCCCGACGCGCGTCCGCCACGCAAGGTCAAACCGGAGAAGGTGGCGAAAGTCGCCAAGTCCGCCACCAAGAAAACCGCGAAGAAGAAGGCAAGCTGATGAGCGAAGAGCACAAGGTGTTGGCACGCATCCCGATCAGCGTGCGCTGGCGCGACATGGACAGCATGGGCCATGTCAACAACGCCAAGTACATTTCGTATCTGGAAGAAGCGCGCGTGCGCTGGATGCTGGGCGTGCAAGGCGTGTCGATGACCGACCGTATCGCGCCGGTGGTCGCCGCCACCAACGTCAACTACAAGCGCCCGCTGGTATGGCCGAACGACATCCTGGTGGAACTGTTCGTCGAGCGCCTGGGTAGCAGCAGCATCACCATCGGCCATCGCATCCTCGACCAGAAGGACGAGGGCGTGCTGTATTCCGATGGCAACGTGGTGGTGGTGTGGATCGATACGCAGACCGGCAAGAGCGCATCGCTGCCGGACGCGGTACGCGCCGCCAGCAGCTGAGAGCAGCTGAGATTTGCCAGTTGTGCGCTGGATCTCCAGCGCCATAAGACGGCGGCGGCTCTTCCGGGAGCCGCCGTTTTTTGTTTGCAGCGATCCTGTCATGCCGCTGCGCGACATCACCGACAGGCCGCGTGATCGGGAGCGGACCGACACAATGAAGTGACAGCCTGCTCGCCACCACGCATCGCGTTTGATCGGCTACATCGCGCAGTGGGCTCTGCAAGGATTGCAGCCTGCGAGACTACAGCCTCGCTCAGCCACGCCCTGCGCGCGCTTACGCCCCCGGCGCGCGCTTGCGCGCCTGCAGCGTGGTCTTGATCTGGCGGCCATCCTGCAGGGTGAAGGTCACCGGCACCTGCGCGCCTTCGTGCAGCGGCGCACGCGCTTCCATCAGCATCAGATGCAGACCGCCCGGTGCAAGCGGCACCGACCTGCCGGCCGGCAACGCCAGCTCCGGCACCGCGCGCATGCGGCTGACACCGTTGGTCTGCGTGGTCTCGTGGATGGACACATCGGCAAACGCGCTGCTCCTGGCCGCGGTGACCTTCGACGGCTGCGCACAGCCGTTGTGGAACTGCCCGAATCCCGCTGCCATGCCCATGCCACCAGGCGGCGGAATGCGGATCCAGCCATCCTTGAACTCGGGCAGGCACTGCGCGCCAGCGCCTGCACTTGCCAGCATCACCAACGCACCCAGCAGCACGCGTCCCTGCATGCGCCGCCTGCTTCGACTGCCGTCTATCATGACCCAACCTCCAGGAGCCCCGAATGAGCATCCAGATCTTAGACCATGGCCGTCTTCGCGAAATCCGTCTGGCGCGCCCGCCGGTCAATGCACTGGACAGCGCGTTGTGCCAGGCGCTGAGCGTTGCGGTGCAGCAGGCCGGCGAGGAGACCGACGGCATCGTGCTGTCGGGCAGCGAGCGGATCTTTTCCGGTGGCATGGACGTGCCGCACCTGCTGGCGCACGGCACCGACCGTGCCGCGTTGCTGGCCAGCTGGACGGCCTTCTTCGAGGCCGCGCAGGCGCTGGCCAACAGCCGCGTGCCGGTGGTGGCGGCCATCGGCGGGCATGCGCCGGCCGGCGGCTGCGTGCTGGCGCTGTGCTGCGACTACCGGGTGATGGCGCGCAGCGCCGATACCGCCAGGCCCTATGCGATCGGCTTGAACGAGGTGCAGGTGGGCCTGGCCGCACCGGAAGGCATCCAGCGCCTGTTGCGCCGCGTGGTCGGTGCGCACCGCGCCGAGCGCCTGCTGATCTCCGGCCAGTTGCTGCCTGCCGAACAGGCGGTCACGATCGGCCTGGTCGACGAACTGGTCGATGGCGACCTGGTCACCGCCCGCGCGGTGGCCTGGCTGCAGGAGCTGCAGCAGCTGCCACGCCAGCCGATGCTGACCACGCGCGCGATTGCGCGGGCCGATCTGCGCGCGGCGCTGGCACCGGAGCTGATCCAGCTGGAGCGCTTTGTCGACGGCTGGTACGCGCCCGATGCACAGGCTGCCTTGCACGGCCTGGTCGCGCGGCTGCAGAAGGCCTGAAGCCACTACCGGCACGGCGCGCACGGGTGGCCCGCTATAATCGCGGTCCGTCGCACGCCCAGGCCAGCCCCTTGTCCGCCACTGCTGAACCCGTCGTCTCCGAACTGATCAGCCTGCTGTCGCTGGAGCGCCTGGAAGACAACCTGTTCCGCGGCCAGAGCCGCGATATCGGTACCAAGTACGTGTTCGGCGGGCAGGTGCTGGGCCAGGCGCTGGCGGCCGCGCAGGCCACCGTGGACAACGGCCGCCAGGCGCACTCCCTGCATGCTTATTTCCTGCGCGCCGGCAACATCGACCACCCGATCGTGTACGACGTCGACCGCACCCGCGATGGCGGCAGTTTTTCGGTGCGCCGGGTCACCGCGATCCAGCACGGCAAGGTGATCTTCTTCTGCGCGGCCTCGTTCCAGCAGCGCGAGGACGGCGCCGAGCATCAGTCGGTGATGCCGGTGGTGCCGCCGCCCGAAGACATCGAACCCACTCCGCCATTGGCAGCGGAGGTGCTGGAGAAGCTGCCTGCCAAGGTGCAGCGCTGGCTGTCGCGTGGCGGCCCGTTCGAGTTTCGCCATGTCTTCCCGCGCGACGAACTCAGGCCGCCCAAGCGCCCGCCGTTCCAGCAGATGTGGCTGCGCCTGAGCGACCCGGTCGGCGACGACGTGGGCCTGCACCAGGCCTTGCTGGCATATGCCTCGGATTTTCAGCTGCTGGGCACCTCCACGTTTCCGCACGGCATCAGCTACTACACGCCGAACGTGCAGATGGCCTCGCTCGATCACGCGCTGTGGTTCCACCGCCCGTTCCGCACCGACGACTGGCTGCTGTATTCGCTCGACAGCCCCACCGCGCAGGGTTCGCGTGGCCTGGCGCGCGGGCAGTTCTTCACCCGCGATGGCGTGCTGGTCGCCAGCACCACGCAGGAAGGCCTGATCCGCGTGGTGCCCGACGGCAGTACGATCGCCGTGCCGGCAAACGACGTGCCATGTTGATGTCTCCACTGCGTTGGCCGTGCATCGGCATGCCGGTTGCCGCGTCCACCTTGCGGCGCGGATCGATGCCCCTGGCTTTCCTCTTCTTCAGCTCGGACACGCGCCCTCGCCATGCGCTGTGTTCGGCAATCGCCGGCACCCCTTAAGCATGCGCAAGATCTTCAGCAGTCAACGTATCGAAACCGCCGAAGGCGTGGCCGATCTCCTGCGCAACGCCGGCATCGACGTGCGCATGAGCAACGGCCGCTCCTACGAGAGCAAACGCAGCGGCCAGTTCAGCTACCTCGAACAGGGCAACGCGCAGGCCTACCCCACGGTGTGGATCGTGCACGCCGACGACCAGCCGCGCGCACGCGACCTGCTGCGCGACGCACGCCTGCTCGACACCACCCGCCGCGATCTGCCGAATGTGGAATACACCTTCCGCGACGGCGAAAACGGCTCCAGCACCAACGCGCGCAGCTGGGCCTGGCGCATCCGGCTGGTACTGCTGCTGGTGATCGGCGCGGTGGCCATGTTCGTGGTGCTGCGCCATCGCAATGCGCCCGACGCAGTCGGGCCGGCGGCACAGCCGGCAGCACGGCAGGCGCCTGCCGCCACCACGGCGCCGCCAGCCGCAGAGGACGAAGAAGTGCGCGTGCGGATCCAGCCGGCGCGCTGAGCGCGGCCAGCCAGGGTGCAACGCGGCCACCCGTCGCTGCGGTCGGCGCGCCACCACCATCCCCCCGGTCACATCCGGCGCTCGCATGCGTCATGCTGGAACCAGGACATGGATTGCGCCGATGCATACCGACACGCTGGAGCTGATGCTGCAACACGAATTGCCGGTCGCTGCCGCCGGCTGCCAGCAGGCGTATGGCCGCATCGTGCGCGCCTGCCAGAACACGGTGACCGCCATCGCGCTGGCGATCACCCGGGATATCGCCGCCAGCGAAGACATCGCCCAGGAAGCCTTCCTGCGCGCCTGGCAGCGACTGGCACAATTGCATCAGCCAGCCAGTTTCCTGCCCTGGCTGCGGCAGATCACCCGCAACCTGGCGCGCGACTGGCTGCGCGCCAACCGGCATCGTGCACTCAGCGGTGAAGCGGCCGAGCTTGCGATCGCCATGGCCGCCGACCCGGCCCCCTCGCCCGCCGACCATCTGCTGCAGGTGGAAGAAGAGATCGCCGCGCTCGACATCATTTCGGCATTGCCCGAAGAAAGCCGCGAGACGCTGCTGCTGTACTACCGCGAAGGCCAGAGTTCACGGCAGGTCGCCGCACTGCTCGGCCTCAGCGACGCGGCCGTGCGCAAGCGCCTGTCGCGGGCGCGGGCCAGCGTGCGCGGCGAGCTGTTGCGCCGGTTCGGCGAATTCGCGCGTGGCAGCGCGCCCAGCGTGGCCTTTGCCACTGCGGTGACCTCGGCAACCCTGCTGGCCGCGCCCGGGACGGCGAGCGCGGCCATCGTGCTGACGGGCATGGGTGGCGCGGGCAAATTAGGCGTGAGCGGGCTGACCGGATCGGCACTGGGTGGGGGCGGCGCCGCGGGTGCGCTGAGCCTCTGGCTCGGCATGCCGGCGCTGTTCGCCGCTGGCGCCGTGCTGGTTGCTGGAGTCGGCACGTACTGGTCGTGCTGGTATCTGCTGCGCTTTGCGCAGACCGCCGCCGAGGCCGCCGCGATTCGTCGTTTCCTGCACGCCACCACGCTGACATCGGTGCTGGTGGTGGGCAGCACGCTGCTGTTGAAACATCTGGATGCGGGTGCGTGGGCGTCGCTGCTGATGCTCTGCGCAGGCATGGCGGTGCTCAACTATCAATCCATCCGGGTGCTGCCCCGCGTCATGCGCCCGATGCTGGAACGCGATGCGCAACGACGCGGCAGCACGCATGCACCGCTGCTGTATCGCTGCATGTTCAGCCCGGGTGCGACGCTGGTGAGCACCGCGGCAGTCATGCTGCCCATCCTGCGGCACTACATGACGCTGGGGATGCCCTGATCCCGACGTGACGTCACCGCCGCAGGCACCAATGGCGAACATGTCCAATCAACAAAAAACGGCCCCCTGCTTGCGCAGGAGGCCGTCGGTCGATCGGCGCCTTGTTGCGTAGTGCGGTTTACATGCTGCAGAGGATGCGGGGACTGCCCCGGTCGCAGCACTGCGACCGGATAACGCTGCCGCGACGGGATGAACTCAGTTGCCCGCAGCAGGCTTGGCCGGCATCGGACGCTTGCCGTGCTCGCCATGCTCGCCCGGACCGCGCGGGCCATGCTCGCCACGCTGCTTGGATGCGGCATCGAACTCGGCCTTGCTCAGCTTGCCGTCCTTGTCGGTGTCGGCCTTGGCAAACCACGCGTCGCGATGCTGCTGCATGCGCAGTTCACGGTCGGCGCGATCGACAAAGCCGTCCTTGTTGACGTCCATCTCATCGAAACGCGCAGCGAACTTGGGCTCGGCCTTGGCTTCCTCGCGGCTGATGCGGCCGTCCTTGTTGGTATCGAGCTTGCTCATCCATTCACCACGTCCACCACGCCCCGGGCCGCGATGATGCGGGCGCTCATCGCGCGACAGCTTGCCGTCCTTGTTGGTGTCCAGGGTGTCGAACTGGGCGGCCAGCTTGGGGTCGGCAGCGGCTTCGCTGCGGTCGATCATGCCATCGCCATTCTTGTCCAGCCTGGCAGGACGCGGCGCATCGCCGGCGGCAGGCGGGGCGGCGAACACCGCGCCGGTGGACAGGGCAGCCAGCACGGCCAGTGCGAGAAATGGTTTGCGAGACGTCATGGGAAACTCCTGGGATGTGGGAACCACACGCGGCACCTGCATGGGCCGCATCGCGTGGGTGGCGCATCCGGATCCACCGTGCGCTGCCACCAACACCCACATCAACGAGCCATCGGCGCGCGCGTTGACGCGGCGACCGGGCGTATTCATCCGGCGGACAGTCGCCGCTGTTGCGACGCGCAGGCGCTATCCTGACGCCATGGCCATCCACGCCGACACCCATGACGACCTGCGCCTGTTCCAGACGGGCGAGCATGCCTGTGGCTACTGGCCCGACCGCCGCGCACGCGACCTGGTGCTGGATCCGCACGATCCGCGGCTGGGCGCGATCTATCCGCAGGCCCTGGCATGGGGATTCCGTCGCTCCGGCGATCTGGTCTACCGGCCGCATTGCGAACATTGCCGCGCCTGCGTGCCGGTGCGCATCGCGGTGGATGCGTTCCGCCCCGATCGCAGCCAGCGCCGCTGCCTGGCGCGCAACACGGACCTGGTGGTGCGCGTGGTCGCCGCCGAACGCACCGACGAACAACTCGCGTTGTATCGGCAGTACCTCCAGCACCGCCATCCCGGCGGCGGCATGGACGAACATGGCGCCACCGAATTCGACCAGTTCCTGATCGGCGGCTGGTCGCATGGACGCTTCCTGGAAATTCGCGAACCCGCAGTGGCGCACGCGCCGGGGCGACTGCTCGCCGTTGCGGTCACCGATGTCACCGAGCATGCGTTGTCGGCGGTGTATACGTTCTACGCACCGGATGCCACTGCGCGCAGCCTGGGCACATTCGCGATCCTGCAGCAGATCCAGTGGGCGCAACGCGAGCGCCGCGCGCATGTGTATCTGGGCTACTGGATCGACGGCCATGCCAAGATGAACTACAAGCGCCGCTTCAGCGCGCTGGAGGCCTACGACGGCCGCCAATGGCGCGGGCTTCCTGCCGCTGCACCGGAAGGTTGAACCACGCCGGGACGACATCGGCCTGTCGTCTTGCACATGCGAGAATGTGGCGATGATCAGACCTCTCTTACTGCTTGCGCTGACCGCGCTCTGCGCCGCCTGCGCACATCAGGCGACCTCTCCGGATACAAGCGCCAAGGTAACTGCCGCCTCCGCGCCAGCCCGGCTGCGCATCGCCACCTACAACACCTCGCTGTATTCCGACCAGGCCGGCGGCCTGGTGCGCGAGCTGCAAGGCGACAGCGCGCATGCACGCAAGATCGCCGCAGTGCTGCAGCGGGTACGCCCGGATCTGGTGCTGCTCAATGAGTTCGATTTCGACCCCGAGCACCGCGCCGCCGACCTGTTCCAGCAGCGCTATCTGCAGGTTGCCCAGGCGGGCGGCGGCGAGGCGCTGCGCTATCCGTACCGCTATCTGGCCCCGGTCAACACCGGCGTGCCGAGCGGCCTGGATCTGGACAACAACGGCAGCATCGGTGGCGACGGCCGCACCCGCGGCAACGATGCCTGGGGCTACGGACTGCACCCCGGCCAGTACGGCATGCTGGTGCTGTCGCGCTACCCGATCGATGCGCAGGCGGTGCGCAGTTTCCAGTTGTTGAAATGGAGCGCACTGCCGGGCGCGCTGCGGCCGACCGACCCATCCAGCAAACGATCGTTCTATCGCGATGCGATCTGGGCGCAGCTGCGGCTGTCGTCCAAGTCGCATTGGGACGTGCCGGTGCGCACGCCGCTCGGTGTGGTGCATACGCTGGTCTCGCACCCCACCCCGCCGGTGTTCGATGGCGCCGAAAAGCGCAACGTCGCACGCAACCATGACGAACTGCGGCTATGGCGCGAGTATCTGGACAATCCCAAGGACGCCGGCTGGCTGTGCGACGACCAGGG
Source organism: Xanthomonas sp. CPBF 426 (assembly GCF_903989465.1). Classification (NCBI taxonomy): domain Bacteria; kingdom Pseudomonadati; phylum Pseudomonadota; class Gammaproteobacteria; order Lysobacterales; family Lysobacteraceae; genus Xanthomonas; species Xanthomonas sp. CPBF 426. The sequence goes on along the minus strand of NZ_LR861805.1, from coordinate 1,426,462 downwards.
CCGCTGCGGCGGGCTGCCCGCCGATGCGCGCTTCGTCATTCTCGGCGACCTCAATAACGACCCGGTCGATGGCGCCGGCCGGCACGATGCGATCCGCGCGTTGGTCACGCACCCGCGGGTGCTGCAGTACCCCGCGCCGCACAGTGCGGGCGGCCCGGAAAAGACCGCCGAGTACGCCGCGCAAGGCGTCGCGCACAAGGGCGATGCGCACCAGGTCACCGGCGACTTCGGGCCGCAGGCGGGCACGATGCGCCTGGACTACGTGCTGCCTTCGCGCCAGTTCAGCTTGATCGGCAGCGGCATCTTCTGGCCCGCCAGCACCACGCCCGAAGCGGCCATTGCCGACGGCAGCGATCATCATGCGGTGTGGGTGGATGTGGCTGGGGAGCCGTGATTCGGGATTGGGGATTCGAAGGGTCGGGCTGTTGCTTGTGGCGTGGGGCGAATGCAGCTTGTCGCCGCAATCGCGCCATGCCGATCACCGCACTCAGGCGTCCAGTTGAACCTGTAATGCCTCGGCGGCCGTACGCGCCTTCGCGCGCGCGGCGTCGATGCTGTCCGCGCGCGCCAGGGTGACGCCGACGCGGCGGTGGCCGTCCACGCGCGGTTTGCCGAATAGACGCAACGCGGCGTCCGGGTCGCGCAGGGCCTGCGCGACATTGTCGAACACCGGGACGCCATGGCCATGGGCAAGCAGCGCGCACGAGGCCGACGGGCCGCTCTGACGGATCACGCCACCGTTCTGCGCACCGACCGGCAGGCCGAGAATCGCACGGGCGTGCAGTGCGAATTCGCTCAGGTCCTGCGACACCAGCGTGACCAGGCCGGTGTCGTGCGGGCGCGGCGAGACTTCGCTGAACCAGACCTCGTCGCCCTTGACGAACAACTCCACGCCGAACAGGCCCAGGCCGCCCAGGTCGTCGGTGATGGCTTGCGCGATCTGCTGCGCGCGTTGCAGGGCGGCCGCTGACATCGGCTGCGGCTGCCAGCTTTCGCGGTAGTCGCCATCCTTCTGCCAATGCCCGATCGGGTCGCAGAACGACGTGCCGCCAGCATGCCGCACGGTCAGCAGGGTGATCTCGTAATCGAAGTCGATGAAGCCCTCGACGATGCAACGGCCGGCACCGGCGCGTCCGCCGGTCTGCGCGTACTCCCAGGCCGCATCGATGTCCGCTTCGCTGCGCACGGTGCTCTGGCCCTTGCCCGAGGACGACATCACCGGCTTGACCACGCACGGCAGGCCGACCGCGGCGATCGCCTCGCGGTACTCGGCGGCCGTGTCGACAAAGCGATACGGCGAGGTCGGCAGGCCCAGCGTCTCGGCTGCCAGGCGACGGATGCCTTCGCGGTCCATGGTCAGCCGTGCGGCGCGCGCGGTCGGGATGACCCGCTGGCCCTGCTCGCGTTCCAGCGCGACCAGCGTTTCGGTATGGATCGCCTCGATCTCCGGCACGATCAGGTGCGGTTGCTCCTGGGCGATCAGTGCGCGCAGCGCCTGCGGATCGAGCATGTCCAGCACATGCGAACGGTGTGCGACCTGCATCGCCGGGGCGTTGGCGTAGCGATCGGCGGCAATCACTTCCACCCCGAAGCGCTGCAATTCGATCGCCACCTCCTTGCCCAGCTCACCCGAGCCCAGCAGCAACACGCGGGTGGCGGAAGGCGACAACGGCGTGCCGAGGGTAGTCATGAGCGCGGTCCAGATCGGATGGGGGGCCGCCATTCTAACGGGCCGCCATCACGACCGACGACCGAAGGCCTTGCATCGACTGATATCACTTTGATATCTTTTTTTTACTTCCCAAGGACACCGCCCTCATGAAAGAGAAACCGATCAGCTCACTGCCGGGCATCCCCGTCGTTCTCGTCGCCGCTGCGGCATTCGCCGCCGCTGTCTGGATGCTGCTCACCGGCGACGCCAAGCCTGCAGCACTGATCACCACCGGTGTGGTCGGGGCGGCTGGCATCTTCTTCCTGGCCGGCCTGTACACCCTGGAACCGAACCAGGCGGCGGTGTTGAGCCTGTTCGGCAAGTACGTCGGCACGGTCAAGGATGCGGGCCTGCGCTGGAACAGCCCCTTCTACGCCAAGCGCCGGGTCAGCCAGCGCGTACGCAACTTCGAAAGCGGCCGACTCAAGGTCAACGAACTGGACGGCAGCCCGATCGAGATCGCCGCGGTGATCGTGTGGCAGGTGCTGGATGCCTCCGAGGCGGTCTACAAAGTCGACGACTATGAGAGCTTCGTGCATATCCAGTCCGAAGCGGCGTTGCGCGCGATGGCCACCAGCTACCCCTACGACCAGCACGAAGACGATCAGATCTCGCTGCGCAGCCATCCGGCCGAGATCAGCGAGCAGCTCAAGCGCCATCTGGACGAACGCCTCACCCAGGCCGGCGTGGACGTGATCGAGGCGCGCATCAGCCACCTCGCCTACGCGCCGGAAATCGCCCAGGCCATGTTGCAGCGTCAGCAGGCCAATGCGGTGATCGCCGCACGCACGCGCATCGTCGCCGGTGCAGTGGGCATGGTGGAAATGGCCTTGTCCGAGCTGCAGAAAAACGGCGTGGTGCAGCTGGACGAAGAGCGCAAGGCGCACATGGTCAGCAACCTGCTCACCGTGCTGTGTTCTGATCGCGGGACCCAACCGGTGGTCAACGCCGGCTCGCTGTATTGAGGTGATGCAATGAATGTCATGGTGCCGTTGGTCGTCGCGCTGTCCGGCTTGCCTGCACTGGCAATCGCCGCCTCCATCGGTGCGGACGACGACGAGCGTGCGCGCGGCCTGGGGCTGCGCTGGGCCTTGATCAGCCTGGTCATCCTGGTCGGCGCCGCCTGCCTGTACTGGGCCGGCGACAACCGCGCCGGCATCTACGCGGTGGTGATCGGCATGCTGGTCGGCGTGAACGTCTTGATCGTCTCGATGGTCATGCACCTGCGCCGCCACAGCGGCCGCGGGGAGCGCGAATGAGCGAGAAGAAGGCCTATCCGCTGCGCATCAACGCCGATGTACTGGCCGCCGCGCAGCGCTGGGCCGACGACGAACTGCGCAGCCTCAACGCGCAGATCGAATACCTGCTGCGCGATGCCCTGCGCAAGGCCGGGCGCCTGCCAAAACCGCGCGATGACAAGGAACCGCAAGCATGAGCAAACGTTGGAACTATCTGACCATTGAGTTGAAACCGTCGTTTATCGGCACGATCAAGCGCGAGGACATCCAGGCCGAACTGGTCAAGCAGGGCAGCCTCGGCTGGGAGCTAGTCAACGTCCTCATGCAAACGCCGCTGAGCGCGGCGCTGCTGGTATTCAAGAAGGAACTTTGACGTCGGCGCGCCAGCGAGCCTCGGCAGCTAACGCGCAGTGGCCTCTCGTCCGCCGCGTTAGTGAAGTAGCTCGGCAGCGGTCGTCGCAAAGCGCTTGCAGCCACAGTCAACCGCCGTCGGACCAGGATGTGCCTGCGCTGGCCGCGCTGACCACTTCGGCCTACTCTGTGTCGATGCAAAGACGCCCCTTGCCGACCCTGCTGCTCAATACCCCCTCTATCGAACTGGTGCCAGCCGCCCTTCTGCAGGCACGTAGCAATGCCGACGCGCGCGTGTTGGCGCAGGCCGACTGGCTGCTGAGGCGCAAGCGCGACGGGCGTTATCTGGCCGCGCAGCTGACGCAAGGGCTGATGCCGCTGGTGCCGCGGCTGGCACGCGAGCCTGGCCTGGATGAGGCGCTGGATCGGCTGGATGCCGACACGCCTCGCTCGCCGCCTGGCGCCACCACGCTCCCGATCGACGGCCTGCAACGCCGTCTGGCGCAGTTGGGCATTGCTCAAGACGATTACGTCAGCCAGACCGGCCTGATGCTGATCGCGGAGCCGTCCGTGCTGCAGCATGCCGGCCGCGACCGCTTCGGTCGGCCGCTCTGGCTCAGCCACGGCGCGGCCCGCGCCTGGCACCACATGCGCATCGATGCGGCGCGCACGGGCATCCTGCTCGATGCGATCTCGGGCTATCGCAGTCACGACTATCAACTTGGCATCTTCGAACGCAAGTTTGCACGCGGCCTCACGCTTGCCCAGATTCTGGCCGTCAACGCAGCGCCAGGCTTCAGCGAACACCACAGCGGCGATGCACTGGATATCGGCACACCAGGCGAGCCGCCGGCCGAAGACGCCTTCGAAGCGACGCCGGCGTTCGCGTGGTTGCGTACGCATGCCGCGCAGTTCGGTTTTCGCCTCAGCTATCCGCGCGACAACCCGCATGGCATCGTCTACGAGCCGTGGCACTGGCGGTGGTCGGCGGCGTAAGCTGGCCGCGCGTCACGCGACGCAGCGCGACACGCCCTCCCATCTCGTCCGCAGCCTTCCAAGCAAGCTACTCCTGCGAGCGCGGTGTCGGCACCTTGGCGGCCACGCTGAAGTCGGCGATCTTCCACAGATAGAACGCGGCATAGCTGCGGTACGGGCCCCAGCGTTCGCCGCGGATGGCCAGTTCCTTCGGCGTCGGCATCTGCTCCTGCCTGTCCACGCGCTGGGCGCCCTTGCGCACGCCAAGGTCGTCGACGGGCAGCAGGTCCGGGCGACCCAGCCGGAACATCAGCATCATTTCCACCGTCCAGCGGCCGATGCCGCGCACCGGCACCAGGGCCTGGACAATCGCTTCCTCGTCCATGAAGGCGAGCTTGCGCAGGGAAGGAATCTCGCCATCGCGCTCACGGCGCGCCAGATCGCGCAAGGCCAGCGACTTGTTGCCGGAGACACCGCACGCACGCAGTGCCGCATCGTCGATGCGACCAAGCGTGTCTGCATGCAGGCGCGACGCACCGATGGCTACTTCCACCCGTGCCACGATCGTCGATGCGGCCTTGCCGCTGAGCTGCTGAAACAGGATCGCGCGCGCCAACGCATCCACCGGGTCGAACGGCTTGCGCCAACCCGGCTGCGCGGCAATCGGGCCGATGCGCTTCATCCATGCACCCAGCGCGCGATCGCGCCGGGCCAGGTGCGCAAATGCGGCTTCCACATCGAATCCGCGGGCGTGGCGCGGCATGCTCAGCGCCTCAACGCGCCGATCGCCAGCACCACCCAGCCCAGCATCAGGCTGACCCCGCCAACCGGCGCCAGGCTGGTCGGCCAGTGCAACACCGCGCCGCCGGCCAGGCTGCCGGCAAACAGCAGCGTGCCGAGCAACAGCAGATACAGGCCGATCCGGCCAAGCGCACGCGTCTCTGTGGCGCCGAGCACCGCCAGCACGGCACCGTGGCCGAAGGCATACAGCGCTGCCAGTTGCAGCCGCGATTGCACCAGCGCATCGGTCACGCCATGCGAGGCATAGGCCGACAGGCCCACCGCGATGGCGGCCAGCAAGGCGCCGCAACACGCCAGCAGCGAAGGATGTTTCTTGCGACGTTCGAGCAGGGACATGAAGGCGGTTCCATTGCAGCGCCGTGGCACAAAAAAAAACGCGCCGCAGGACTGCGGCGCGTTTTGGTCTGGATCAGGTCATCGTGGCGAAACGATTACTTGATGGCCCAGTAGACGTCGTAGGTACCGTCCTGCGTAAACGACTTGTCCACGCCGCCCTTCCACGACTCGTACGGACGCTCGGTCACGTCGTTGCCGTTGGTGGCAGCCCAGGCACGCAGGGAGCTACGCACTGCATCCAGGCCGGCCATGTGGCCTGCATAGGTCGCAAATGCGGAACGGTGCGCCTTGGTGCGCTCGTACTTGACCGGTGCTTCCGACGGGATATTGACCTTCAACTCCTCGCCCGCGGCAGCAACCGGCGTTGCATCCACAGGTGCGGCAGCCGCAGCGTCATCCTTCTTGGCATCAGCCTTGGCGGTCTCGGCCTTGGGGTCGGTCTTCGGCGCGCCACCGGCACGCTTGCGGACCGGCTGCACCACGTCGAAGGCGTACTTGTCGGAGGCAAAGTCGGTGGTCACGATGCGGACCGGACCAGCAGCCTCGAGGCCGTTGGCGTCCATCACGCGCTTGATCCACTCCTGGTTGTCCTTGATCGACTTCTTGATCGTCTCGTTGTCACGATCGATGTTGCCTGCGTTGACGACCAACAGGTCCTCGGCCGGCACATCGACGATCTTGAGATCGCTCAACACCGGCTTGCCGTCGAGCTGGGCGCGGTAGTCGAAATTCGGCACGGTGGCCAGTGCGGTCGCCAGACGCGACAGACCCAGCTTCAGGTCGTCGCCCACGTGGCGGCTGACATACAGACCGGCATAACGACCGAACAGGTTCCAGCCGTACTTGACGCTGTAGTCCTGGGTGATCTTGACGTTCTTGTTGTTCTTGCCAGTCGGCGCAAGGGTGAAGTTGGTGACTTTGTCGTAGCCCTTGGTGGGATCGTCGATCGAAATCTCAACACGCTCGTTCTTGACGCTGTTGGTGATCTCCCAGCTGCCGTCGCCGATGTAGCCTTCGGTGGAGCTGTATTCGACGCGTGCACCCTTGCCCTCTTCCGGGCCGACCAGCTTCAGCTGGATCTTCGGGTCACGCAGCACAAGCGGGTTCCAATCCTTGAAACGACGGAAGCTGTTCACGGTGTCGTAAACAATCGTCATCCTGCGGTTGGTCTCAACACTCTCGGACATCTGCCGCTCCGAGGGCAACACCAAGCCCACCACGACAAACAAGCCAGCCACGATCCCCAAGGCGATCAGGAACTCGATAATACGGGTCATTCAGGAGGTCTCCGGGGCCGATCCCACGGCCGGGTTGAGTGAAGCGAAGCCGCCATCCTAGCAGGCTTCGAGAAAGATGTTCAGTTGTGCGACGGGTAGCGCGGTCTTGCGGTGTCATCCACCGCGCAACCGCGCGGTCCATGACTGCGCAATCCCAACCTGCACAAGGGTTTGGGCAGATTGCGCGCAGCTATCATGCACATCGCGCGATGCCTGTGTGTGATGCGATGGCTACCGGCGCCGTTTTCGGCCTCCGGCAGCGCGCTGGATCCGGTCCGGAAACGACCAGACCACCCCGCCGCGCCCGCTGGCGCACGCGCGGCGGAGCGCACGCACCGCCGCAGGCCGGAAGCAGCGCCACCTGCGTTGCCGATCAGACCAATTGCAGTTCGAAGGCCTTCAACACCGCGCGGGTGCGGTCACGCACGCCGAGCTTGGACAGGATGTTGGAGACGTGGTTCTTGATGGTGCCCTCGGCCACGCCCAGCGAGTTGGCGATCTCCTTGTTGGAAAAGCCGCTGGCCATCAGCCGCAGGATCTCGGTCTCGCGGTCGGTCAGCGGATCGGGCCGGTCCAGGCTGACGAACTCGTTGCGCATGTGCTCCAGGCCCGACAGCAGGCGCTGGGTCACCGCCGGCTGCACCAGCGAGCCGCCGTCGGCCACGGTGCGGATCGCGCCGACCAGTTGCTCCAGCGAGACGTCCTTGAGCAAATAGCCCTTGGCACCGGCCTTGAGTCCGGCCAGCACCAGCTGGTCGTCGTCGAAGGTGGTCAGGATGATGGTCGGCGGCAGCGTGCCGTTGCGCGAGAGCATCTGCAGCGCTTCCAGGCCGGACATCACCGGCATGCGCATGTCCATCAGCACCACGTCGGGCTGGATCTGCGGGATCTGCTCCACCGCCTGCTTGCCGTCGGAGGCCTCGGCCACCACTTCGATGCCGTTGTCCAGCGCCAGCAGCGAGCGGATGCCCTGGCGTACCAGGGTTTGGTCGTCGACCAGGCACACACGGATCATCAAAACACTCCTTGAGTAACGGCCGCAGGCATCAGTGCCGGCGCGCCTGGAACGGAGATGCGCAGGCCGAAGCCGTCACCCCGCCGGGTCTGGATCTCCAACTGGCCACCATACTGGTTCAGCCGTTCGCGCATGCCGCGCAGCCCGTTACCGGGCGCCACCGTCTCGGCGCCGTGGCCGTCGTCGCGCGCGTCGATCAGCACGCTGTCTCCGTCCCGGCGCACCTGGATCCACAGGTTGCGCGCACCGGCGTGGCGCACCGCATTGGTGATGATTTCCTGGGTACAGCGCAGCAGCACATGCGCACGCTCGGGGTCGTCCAGGGTCAGCGGCTGGGCGATGTCCAGATGGATGTCCAGCGAGGGCACCTGGGTCACCAGCGGGCGCAGGGCCGCTTCCAGGTCGATCGCGCCGCTGTCGCGCAGCTGGCTGACCGCTTCGCGCACATCGGTGAGCAGCAGCTTGGCCAGCGTATGCGCCTGGCGCACATGCTCCTGGGCCTGGCCGTCGGTGATGTGGCCGGCCACTTCCAGGTTCAGGCTCAGCGCGGTGAGGTGGTGGCCGAGCAGGTCGTGCAGTTCGCGCGAGATGCGGGTGCGCTCGTTGACGCGGGCGCTTTCGGCCAGCAGCGCACGGGTGGCGCGCAGTTCGGCATTGAGCCGGCGCTGTTCCTCGCGGGCATCGGTCTGCTGGCGCGCGACCAGGCTGGTCACGAAAATGAACATCGAGAAGCCGCCGTACAGCAACGACTGCATCAGCGCGGCGAACAGGGTGAAGTCCGGGCGCAGGTAATAGAACACCGGCAGCACCGCCAGCTGGCTGAGTACCAGCCAGGCCACACCGATGCGCAGCGGCAGCAACCAGGGGATCACCCCGGCCGCCACCATCATCAGGATGCTGCCCAGCCCGGTTCCGCTCAGATAGCTCACCGCCAGCGCGAAGATGGTCAGCAGCAGCAGGATCAGCCGGTCGTACCAATGGGCGTGGCCGCCGCTGCTCAGGCCGCGGGTCAGCCAGAAGTAGCTGGCGCCGAAACCGACGAAGAACGCCGACATCAGCAGGCCCTCGGCCACGCTGCGGTGGTCGCCCTCCTCGGCGGCCGGCCAGTAGGTGTACACCAACGGCATGGCGATCATCGCCCAGGTGAACAGGCCGGCGAAGCGCAGGACGCGCGTATGACTGAGGTATCCCAACATGCAGGCATCTTAGGCGCTCGCCGGGCGGCTGCCCTCTTGCCGGAAGTCATGCATGTGCTTGCACGGACGGACGGTCCCGGCAGCAAGACCTCCCGGCGTCGGCGTGGTGCGTCCGCCTCGTACGCACAGGGCCGGCACACGGCGGGTCGCCGCTTCAGGCCCCGCATGCAATAATCCGACGCAGATCCGATTTCGGGTCGAGAGCGTTACCCCACGGAGTCCCAATGTCGATCGTTATCCGCGACGTGCGCGAGCACGAGCTCGATTCCGTCCTGGCCCTGAACAACAATGCCGGACTGGCAATCCTGCCGCTGGATTCAACCAAGCTGCAACGTTTCTACGAGCAGGCCGAATATTTCCGCGTCGCCGAGCGCGACGGCAACCTGGCCGGGTTCCTGGTCGGGTTCGGCAGCGGCAGTGCGCATGACAGCAGCAATTTCGCCTGGTTCCGGGACCGTCACCCGGAATTCTTCTATATCGACCGCATCGTGGTCGCCAGCCGCCGTCGCGGCGGCGGCGTCGGGCGTGCGTTCTATGCCGATGTGCAGAGCTATACCGAGTTGCGCTACCCGCAACTGGCCTGCGAAGTGTTCCTGGACCATGGCGCCGATGCGGCGTTGCTGTTCCATGGCAGCTTCGGCTTTCGCGAGGTCGGCCAGAACACCATGGCCGATGTCGAGGTGCGCGCCAGCATGCTGATGAAAGACATGTGCAGCTATCCGTGGGTCAAGGAGACCTATGCCGGCAAGTTGCCGGACCATCTTCCGTGGGTCGGCCGGCCGCGGCATGCCGCCACCGACAACCCGTCGACGGGGAGCTGAGGCGTGGCAAGCGTGAATGTGGATTTCGAACAGGCCGGCGAACTGAAGATCGGCCAGGTGGGCATCGCCAACCTGCGCGTGCGCACGCTGGACGTCCCGCGCCTGGTGCGCGAGATGCGCGAACGCGTGACCCGCGCGCCGAAGTTGTTCGGACGCGCGGCGGTGATCCTGGATTTCGGCGGGCTGTCGCAGTTGCCGGACCTGGACACGGCCAAGGCGCTGCTGGACGGTCTGCGCGATGCCGGCGTATTGCCGGTGGCACTGGCCTACGGCACCAGCGAGATCGACCTGCTCTCGCAGCAGCTCGGCGTGCCGCTGCTGGCCAAGTTCCGGGCGCAATACGAGCCGACCGCGGTGAGCCCGCCCCCGCCCCCGCCTCCCCCGCCGCGTGCCGAACCCGCAGCGCCTGCCGCGCGGCCGGCACCTGGACGCATGCAACGCAACGCGGTGCGCTCGGGCCAGCAGCTGTATGCGGAGAACTGCGACCTGACTGTCCTCAGTACGGTCGGTGCCGGAGCGGAGGTCATCGCCGACGGCAGCATCCATATCTACGGTACCCTGCGTGGCCGCGCGTTGGCCGGCGCCCAGGGCAACCCTGACGCGCGCATCTTCTGCCGCGACTTCCACGCCGAACTGGTTGCCATCGCTGGCCACTACAAGGTGCTGGACGATGTTCCCATGGACCTGCGTGGCAAGGCCGTCCAGGTCTGGCTGGAGCAGGATCAGATCAAGATCGCTGCGCTGGATTGACGCAGCCCAACCACAGAAATATTTCGGAGAAATCCTTTGGCTGAAATCATCGTAGTCACCTCCGGCAAGGGCGGCGTCGGCAAGACCACCACCAGCGCGAGCCTGGCCTGCGGGCTGGCACGGCGCGGCAAGAAGGTCGCCGTCATCGACTTCGACGTCGGTCTGCGCAACCTGGACCTGATCATGGGCTGCGAGCGGCGCGTGGTGTACGACTTCGTCAACGTCGTGCATGGCGAAGCCACGCTCAAGCAGTCGCTGATCAAGGACAAGCGCTTCGACAACCTGTACGTGCTGGCTGCCTCGCAGACCCGCGACAAGGACGCGCTGACCCAGGAAGGCGTGGAGAAGGTGCTCAAGGACCTGGCCGCCGACGGCTTCGACTACATCGTCTGCGATTCGCCGGCCGGTATCGAGAAGGGCGCATTCCTGGCGATGTACTTCGCCGACCGCGCGGTGGTGGTGGTCAATCCGGAAGTCTCCTCGGTCCGCGACTCGGACCGCATCATCGGCCTGCTCGATTCCAAGACCCGCAAGGCCGAGCAAGGCCAGACCGTGCCGGCCTTCCTGCTGCTGACCCGCTACAGCCCGGGCCGCGTGGAAGGCGGCGAGATGCTCAGCATCACCGACGTGGAAGAAGTGCTCGGCCTGAAGGCCATCGGCGTGATCCCCGAATCCGGCGACGTGCTCAATGCCTCCAACAAGGGCGAGCCGGTGATCCTGGATGCCGAGTCCCCGGCCGGCCAGGCCTACGACGACGCGGTCGCCCGCATCATGGGCGAAGAGCGCCCGATGCGATTCACATCCGTGGAGAAGAAAGGCTTCTTCAGCAAGCTGTTCGGAGGGTAAGCATGGGCCTGCTCGATTTTCTCAAGAGCAAGAAGAACACCGCCGAGACGGCCAAGAACCGCCTGCAGATCATCATTGCGCAGGAGCGCAACCACCGCGGCGGTCCGGATTACCTGCCGCTGCTGCAGCGTGAATTGCTGGAAGTGATCAAGAAGTACGTCAACATCGACGCCGATGCGGTGCGGGTGGACCTGGTCAAGGATGGCGAGCATGACGTGCTCGATATTTCCGTCGCCTTGCCCGAAGACGGCGACAAGTAAGCGATACCTGCAGCACCGTGCCTGCACGGTGCTGCGGTGACGGCCCGAACCGACCGCGAGCCTTTGCGTGTGACCATCGATTCTTCCTCCAGCGCCGAGCCAGCCAGCGTGTTGTGCGTGGGCGATATCGGCCTGGATGCACCCACTGCCCTGCTCTCCGGTTATGGTTTGCGCCTGCATCGGGTGGACGCCGGCGCGCCGATCCCCGGCAGTTTCTGGGGCGAACCGGAGGCCGGCATCATCGGCTGCGATGTCTATGTGCGTGACGACACGCCGGTGCATTCGCTGCTGCACGAGGCCGGGCACCTGATCGTCCTGCCGGCCGACAAACGCGCGGCCGTGCATACCGACGCGACCGATTCGGTGGATGAGGAAGACGCCACCTGTTACCTGCAGATCCTGCTGGCCGAGCAGTTGCCCGGCGTGGGCAGCGCGCGCCTGATGACCGACATGGACACCTGGGGCTACACCTACCGGCTCGGATCCACGCGCGCCTGGTTCGAGCAGGACGCGGACAATGCGCGCAGCTGGCTGCTCGCTCGCAACCTGTTGCCGCAGTAACGCCGGATCGCCGCTGCCTGATCGTCAGGCCGTGGCGTACCTGCAGGCCGGCATGCACAGGCTGCCAGCATACCTCCCCGAATCGAGCCAGTGGCCACGCACTGCAGTGCCACTTCACTGCGTGGCATAAGCAGGCCGCAGACGACGGGGTCGTCAGCATCCGCATAGACCATGCCGAATGCTCGCGTGTAAAACATGCCGGCTGCCGTCTCCGTGCAGGTCGCGCGCATCGCCAGGCGCGGTGTTTCGTAGCACTGCAGTCACGCCGCGCAGCATCACGACGGCGCAGACATCTCCTCAACGCCACGCCGCGTAGGCTGCAGCGCATGCATAGCCTGTTTTTCAACACGGTGCTGCTGGGCGGCACCGCAGCCGATAAATTGTCGGCCGCGCAGGCGGCCGGCTTCGATGCGGTCGAATTGTGGGAACAGGATCTGCAGCAGTTGGCGCGATCGCCGGCGCAGGTGCGCGGCGCCCTCCACCAGCTCGGGCTTGGACTGACCGACTACCAGGTGCTGCGCGATGTGGACGGTGCCGCTGACGCGCAACGCGACCGTTGCCGCGCGCACGCGCTGCAGATGCTGGAAACCGCCGCCGCGTTGGGCGCGGGTGTGGTGCAGGCACCGGCCAACACGCGTGCCGACGTCGTGCCTGCACGGATCGTCGAGGATCTGCGCTGGCTGGGCCGTGCCGCGGCGGAGCACGGCCTGCGCATCGCCTACGAACCGATGGCGTGGAGCACGGTCAATCACACCCTGCCTGCCGCGTGGGCAAGCGTGCGTGCCAGCGGCGCGGACAACATCGATCTGGTGGTGGATGCCTACCACCTGTTCGCGCCAAGCCGTGGGCTGGACGACCTGGACGCCATCCCGGCCACGCGCATCGCCAATGTGCAGTTATGCGATGTGGCGCAGCCGGTGGCGCCAGGTGCGCTGGGCGCGGTGGCGCGGCATGCGCGCCTGCTGCCGGGCGAAGGCTGCTTTCCGCTGTCGGCGCTGTTGCGGCGCCTGGCCGGCATGGGCTACACAGGGCCGATCGGCATCGAGGTCTTCAACGATGCCCGCAAGGCGGCCGCTGCTCCGGCCACCGCGGCGGCGGCGATGGCCGCACTGCGCAGCTGCCTCGAGCGTGCCGGCGCTTAGCCGCGCTGCGCGCCGCTGAGATCCAGCGTCACCACCGTGCCCTGCCCTGCACTGGAATCCAGGTGCAGATGCCAGCCCAGATGCTCGCAGAGCCGTCCGATCAGCTCCAGCCCGATGCCGTTGCCCTGGCGTGCGTTGTCGCGCGCCAGGAGCGCGTAGATCGCGCTGATCTCCTCCGGCGTCATGCCGTGGCCCGGGTCGGCAATGCGCACTACCCCTGGTGCCGATAGCGAAACGCGGATGATGCCGCGGTCACTGTTCTCGATCGCGTTGCGCAACAGATTGCCGATGGCGGTCTGCACGATCGCCACCGGTGCGGTGAGGCTGCATGGCGGAAGCGGGTCGGTGAGGACCTGCAGATCCTTGTCGGCGAGCAGATGCGCGTGGTCGGCGACGATCTCCGGCAGCAACAGATCCAGGCGCAGCGTATCGCTGCTGCGCGTCAGCCGGCCGGGGTCCTTGGCCAGCACCAGCAACAAGGTGATCAACTGCTCTACCGCGGCGCTGGTCTGCGCGATGCGCTCCAGTTGATGACGCACCGCCGACGGGGTGCCGGGTTGTTCCAGTGCCAGTTCGGCAGCGTTGCCGATCACCGCCAGCGGGGTGCGCAACTCGTGGCTGGCACTGTCGATGAAGGCGCGTTCGCGTTCGACGAACTGGCCGTTGCGATCGAGATAATCGTTGAGCGCATCGGCAATCACGTACAGCTCGGCGCTGCCCTGCGGGCCAACAGCAATGCGTTGTGCACGCCGCTCCGGACGCAGCGCGCCGATGTCGCGCGCCAGCTCCACCAGCGGGCGCACCAGCCGCGCCATCGCATAAGTCCCCATCAACAAGGTGATGCCGATCAGCGCGACGCCGGCGGCCAGCATCCAGCGGGTGATGAACTGCTCCAGCGCTTCGAAGTCGGTGATATCCAGCACCAGCGCCAGGCGCCCGGCATGCGGGGTGTCGCGCACCATCACCGCGCTCTGGCGGCCGGCGATCTCCAGCTCGTCGTGCAGGCCGGGATGCAGCGTGCGCAGGACCGGCGGCACCATCGCGCTGCCGTCGACGCGATACAACCGCAAGGTGTCCGAGTCCTGCCAGCGGTAATCCGGATTCTGCGCACTGCGATCCAGGATGCTGTCCAGCTCCGAATTCAACAACGAGCGCCACACGCCGTGTTCCGCGCGCTCGTGCAGATACTGCGCGGTGCCGAACACCGCCAGCACCATCAGCAGCGTGTAGCCGAACAACCACACCAGCACGCGACGGCCCAACGGGCGCTGCCTAAGCATCGCTACACTCGCCCGTGGACTGATCGCCGGCGCCTTCCAACGGCGCCAGGCGATAGCCCAGCCGCGGCAGCGTATGGATCAGTTTCTGCGCGAACGGGCCATCCACGCTGCGGCGCAACTCGTAGATATGCGAGCGCAGCATGTCGCCATCGGGCGGGTCGTCGCCCCAGAGCGATTGCTCAAGACGCTGCCGGGTGACGGCGGCGGGGCTGGCCTGCATCAGCACTTCCAGCAACTTGCGGCAGGCCGGATACAGGTGCAGCACCTGGCCGGCGCGGGTGGCTTCCAGGGTGGACAGGTCCAGGCGCAGATCGGCCACCTGCAGCAACTTGCCGCGTCGGCGCCCATGCGCACGCGCCAGCAGGGCCTCGATGCGAACCTCCAGTTCCGGCAGCGCGAACGGCTTGGTCAGGTAGTCGTCGGCACCGGCGCGGAAGCCGGCGATCTTGTCGGGCAACTCGTCGCGGGCGGTGAGCATGATCACCGGCAATTCGGACTGGTGCTGCTCGCGCAGGCGGCGCAGTACTTCCGGGCCGTCCATGCGCGGCATCATCCAGTCCAGCACCAACACGTCGTAGTGCTGGGTGGTGGCCAGGTGCAGGCCGGTGATTCCATCGGGCGCGGCGTCCAGGGTGTGCCCGCGCGCTTCGAAATAGTCGAACAGGTTGGCAACCATGTTGCGGTTGTCTTCGATGACCAGCAGCCGCATGAGCGCGTTTCCAGGGCGGCCCGGCAGGGACGATGTGCGCATCCTAACCGAGCCTGGCCGAACACAGCCGCTCTGGAGAGTTCCGACAAAATTCCGACCTGCCAACCGGATAGTGTGGCGCCCCACCGCTCGGGGCGTGCGCGTGTCGCCTGCCATCTCCGCCGCCACTTCCCGCCACCGCGCACTGCTTGCCGCCGTGGTGCTGATCGTCGTCAGCCTGCTGGCCGGCCTGGGCCTGCGCCAGCCCAACCCACCGGATGAGCCGCGCTTTGTGCTGGCCGCACGCAGCATGGTCGAGACCGGCCAGTGGTTGCTGCCGCATCGCGGCCGCGACCTGTATGCCGAGAAGCCGCCGGTGTTCATGTGGTTGCAGGCCGCCAGCTATGAGCTGGTGCCGCACTGGACCGTCGCCTTCCTGCTGCCTTCGCTGCTGGCTGCGCTCGCCACCTTGTGGCTGACCTGGGACATCGCGCGGCGCCTATGGAACCGGCGCGTGGCGCGTCATGCGGTGCTGGCGTTGTTTGCGGTGCTGCAGTTCGGCCTGATGGCCAAGCGTGCCCAGATCGACATGGTGCTGGTCGCGCTGACCACGCTGTCGTTGTGGGGAATGCTTCGGCATCTGCTACGCGGGCCGGACTGGCGCGCATGGACGCTGGGGGTATTCGCAGCCGGCGTGGGTACGGTGACCAAGGGCGTGGGCTTCCTGCCATTGCTGCTGTTGCTGCCGTGGATGGCGCTGCCGCGCAGGCACTGGAGCGTGCTGCCGGCACGCGCACAGGCTGGGCGCAGCTGGTTGCTGGTGCTGCCGGCGTTTCTGGCCGGCACTGCGGTATGGCTTGGTCCGCTCGGCATCGCGTTATGGCAGAGCAACGACCCGGCGCTGCACGCGTACGCGCACGAGTTGTTGTTCAAGCAGACCGGCACCCGCTACGCGCACGCATGGCATCACCTCAAACCGGCCTGGTACTACCTGCAGGTGATCGCCACGCTGTGGTTGCCGGGCTGCCTGGTGTTGCCATGGTTGCTGCCGGCGTGGTGGCGACGGCTGCGGCGCGGCGACCCCCGCTATCTGTTGCTGCTCGCCTGGAGCCTGCTGGTGCTGGTGTTTTTCAGTGCCAGCCCAGGCAAGCGCGAGGTCTACATCTTTCCGATGCTGCCGGCCCTGTGCATCGCCGCGGCACCGCTGCTGGCCGGACTGCTGCGCAAGCATGGCGTCCGCGTGTTACTGACCGGCTACCTGCTGCTGCTTGCGCTGGCCGCTCTTGCATTGGGCAGCGGCATCGCACTGCATCTGCACTGGGCGGAAAACACTGCATTGAAGCGTGGCATGGCGTTGGCCTCGCTGCAGTCGGTCGGTGTGTGGTTGATCGGCCTGGGCGTGGTCGGCCTGGCGGCACTTGCCTGGTCGCGCGGCAAGCGCACCGGCACCGCGGTGGTGGTGGTGACCGCCGCGCTATGGATCGTCTACGGCCTGGGCTTGATGCCTGCACTGGATCCCTACAGCTCTGCTGCGCGGGTGATGCAGCGCGTGGGGCAGCACATCGGCCCGGATGCCGAGCTGGGCATGCTGGCCTGGCGCGAACAGAACATGCTGCAGGCGGACCGGGCGGTGACCGACTTCGGCTTCAAGGCAAGCTGGCAGCAGCAATGGGCCAAGGCAGGCCCCTGGCTTGCACACGCCCCCGAGCGTCGTTGGTTGTTCGTCCTCAAGCAGGCAGTACCGGCCTGCATCGATCCGGCGCAACGTTTCGATGTTGGCGAATCCAATCGCAATCAATGGCAGTTACTGCCGGGCACGGCATGGCATGCCGGCTGCGTTGCCGCCGATACCGACACCGATACCGATACCGATCCTGGTGCCGGCGACAGCGAGACAGACTGAACGCCGGATAGCGTGTTAACAGCCGAGCAACCTCGGTCCGACCGCTTTCCGACATGCCGCTTTCGAAGATGCCGGGCATAGACCACCGGCCGATGCTTCGATGACCACGTTTCCCGTATACGCACCTGCCCTGACGCGCACAGCCACTGCTGCGCAAACCCGCTTCCTGGTTCGGCATCTGTGGCTACCGCTGGCCGGCGTGCTGGTGCTCAGCGCGTTGTTGATGAGTGCCGGTGGCGACCAGTGGATTGCCGATGCGCTGTATCGGCTGGAAGGCGGGCATTGGCTGCTCAAGGACCACTGGTTCACCAGCGGCGTGATTCACCGCGTCGGCAAATGGCTGAGCACCGCAGCCGCTGTCAGCGTGCTGGTGCTGGCGCTGGTCGCCTGGTGCCGGCCACGCCTGCGTGTGCTGCGCTGGCCGCTGACCTATCTGGCTACATCGATCGCACTGTCGACCTCGCTGGTGTCCTTGCTCAAGTCGTGGACGGCGATGGATTGCCCCTGGGATTTGAGCCGTTATGGCGGCACCCAGCCGATGATCGGGCTGTTCGAATCGCGCCATGGCATTGCCGCGTCCGGTTGTTTTCCCGCAGGTCACGCCAGTGCCGGTTATGCGTGGGTGGCGTTGTATTTCTGTGCGCTGGCACTGCGTCCTGCATGGCGTGTTCCTGCATTGTGGCTGGGCATCGCGGCAGGGCTGTTGTTCGGGATTGCGCAGCAACTGCGCGGCGCGCATTTCCTGTCGCACGACCTGTGGTCGCTGGCGGTGTGTTGGGGAACCGCACTTGCACTGTACTGGGGGATGCTGGCTCGACCGCATCGCGCCAATGAAGTGGTGTTGCAATCGGGGGATGCAGCATGAGCACCTATCTACCGCAATCGCGTGGGCGCAAGCGCCTGCGCGCACTGACCTGGACAACGCGCCCCACGGTTTCGACCGAGACGCTGGTGCTGCTGTCGAGCGTGTTCTTTGCACTGGTATGCAATCAGCTGTTCTGGCATACGGCCATGGCCACGCATCCGGGCAGCCTCGGGTTTGCCATCTCGTTGATGGCGCTGCTGGTGGCCGTGCATGCGTTATTGCTGGGTCTGCTGGTCTGGCGCTGGAACGCCAAGCCACTGCTGACGCTGCTGCTGTTCACCACAGCGCTGGCTGCGCACTACATGGACAGCTACAACGTCTATCTGGATGCGGACATGCTGCGCAACGTGCTGCATACCGACCATAAGGAATCGCGCGAGCTGCTCACGCCCGGCTTGATCCTGCCGCTGCTGTGCTACTTCCTGATTCCGACCACGCTGTTGTGGCGCACCCGCCTGCACGCGCGCAGCATCGGCAGATCGCTGGCAACCCGCGCCGGCTTTCTGCTGGTGGTGGCAGTGCTCGGCGCGGCCGGCGCGATGCTGTCCTCGCAAGACGTCTCCGCGTTGATGCGCAATCACCGCGAGGTGCGTTACCTGGCCACGCCGATCAATTACATCGTGGCGCTGCGGCAGAACCTCAAGTCCGATTCGCCGATCAAGCACGCGCCCAGGCAACCGGTCGAGCACGATGCCATGGCCACGCCACGCGCACCGGGAAGCCGTCCGCGCCTGCTGCTGGTGGTACTGGGCGAAACCGCGCGTGCGCAGAACTGGGGCCTCAACGGCTATGCGCGCCAGACCACGCCCGAGCTGGCGCAGGCCGGGGTGATCAATTTCCCCGACATGCATTCGTGCGGCACCAGCACCGAGGTCTCGGTGCCGTGCATGTTTTCGCCATTCGGCCGCCGCGATTACAACGAGGACATGATCCGCAGCCACCAGTCGCTGCTGCATGTGCTCGAACATGCCGGCATTTCCACGCTGTGGCGCGATAACCAATCCGGCTGCAAGGGCGTCTGCGACGGACTGGAGATCCAGAAGCTGGACGATGCCACCACGCCAGGGCTGTGCGCCGACGGCCGTTGCATGGACGAGATCCTGCTGAGCGATCTGGCTGCACAAGTGCGGGCAAAGCCCGGCGACCGCGTGGTGGTGCTGCATCAACTCGGCAGCCACGGACCGAGTTATTTCGAGCGCTACCCGGCACGGTTCGAGCGCTTCAAGCCGGTGTGCAAGACCGCCGACCTGGGCAGTTGCAGCCGCCAGGACATCGTCAACGCCTACGATAATTCCATCGCCTACACCGATCACTTCCTCAACCAGGCCATCCACGCACTGCGCGGGTTGCAGGATTACGACACCGCGATGATCTACCTCTCCGATCACGGCGAATCGCTGGGCGAAAAAGGCCTTTACCTGCATGGTGTGCCGTACGCGATCGCGCCCAAGGAACAGACCCATGTCCCGATGGTGATGTGGTTCTCGCCGGAGTTCGCACGCGACCGCGGCCTGGACGAAACCTGCCTGCGCCACCGTGCCGGCCAGTACACCGACCAGGACGCGCTGTTCCCATCGGTGCTCGGGCTGATGCAGGTCAAGACCAGCGCCTATGCACGCGAGCGCGATCTGTTTGCGCAATGCACGGGATAAACAACTGGGTAATCCGAACTTGGTTATCGAGTGCGCGGCGCCCCTCAGACATGGAGCCGACACGTCATGATCGAACAGGGCGCATCCGGCACTGCTCTTCCATGCGCACCGACCATCTCGACTGGTCCTTGCCCGCCCACCGTCGCGGGACCTTGAGCGGCATGGATGCCGCGCCAGAGCCTACACGGACGTACTTGCGGCGTGTCCCGCGATGGTGGGCGGGCAAGCGCCCTGCAGTAAAGCCGCAGATCAGCCCCCTGCTTTATCGATGCTGCCCAGGCCTTTAAAGCACGACATCCAGAGCAACCGGGACTTAGAACACTGGCATCGTTTAAGCGCGATCAAATGCTTGAGCCAAGAGCTTAGTCAGTGGAGGGCGCGGCGAGGACACCGCACGAGACGGTGTGCTGATTGTTTTTACTGAAAGCCATGCACACCGACCATCTCGACTGGCCCTTGCCCGCCCACCGTCGCGGGACCTTACGCGGCATGGATGCCGCGTAAGAGCCTACATGGACGTACTTGCGGCGTGTCCCGCGATGGTGGGCGGGCAAGGACCCTGCGGCAAACTCACAGCGTCGCGGGCGCGGTGCCCTCACCGCTTGCAGGACACGCCGTAAACCCGTCCCTGGGGGCTCGGTGGCGGCATCCATGCCGCCACACGGTCCCGCAATCGGCGAGGACACCGCACCAGACGGTGTGCTGATTGTTTTGCTGAAAGCCATGCACACCGACCATCTCGACTGGTCCTTGCCCGCTCACCATCGCGGGACCTTGAGCGGCATGGATGCCGCGCCAGAGCCTACACGGACGTACTTGCGGCGTGTCCTGCGATGGTGGGCGGACAAGGGCCCTGCAGCAAACCCGCAGTCCGAGGGCGCGGTGCCCTCACCGCACCAGACAGTGTGCTGGTTACTTTGTTGAAAACCATGCACACCGACCATCTCGACGGGTCCTCGCCACACATCGTCGCGGGACCTTCGTCTCCCCTGATCAGCAGGTATGCACCTGCAGACGTCCGCGTCGCGTGCGCAGTGACAGTGCTTGCGGTAGACCGCGCTGCGTTCTAGCCTGCGTCGGACTTCACCGCAAGGACCACCCGTGAATCCTCGTTTGTTGTGGCTGGCATTGGCCGTGGCCGCCGGCACGCTGTCGTTGTCGGCCTGCCGTCGGGATACGGCAGAACCCGCCAGGCCCGCTGCGGCCAAAACCGCGCCGCAGGAAAGCGCCGACCAGTTTGTTGCTCGCATCAGCGCCGAGTACAAGGCCGCGTACCCGGAAGTCACTGCCGCGCAGTGGTTGTCTTCGACCTACATCAATGGCGATTCCCAGTTGCTGGCCGCCAAGGCCAACGAGCGCTCGCTGGCGCAGCTGGACCGCTGGATCGAACAATCCAAGCAGTACGCAGGTACCCCGATGTCGGCCGACAGCGCGCGTGCATTGCAACTGCTGAAACTGATGAGCGCCCTGCCCGCGCCACGCGACCCAGCCAAGCTGGCGGAGCTCACCCGGATCGCCGCCAAGATGGAAGGCGACTACGGCGCCGGCAGCTATTGCGTGGGCGATGGCGAGCAACGCCGCTGCCGCCAGCTCGGCGAGCTGGAGCAGGTGCTGGCCAGCAGCCGCGATTACGCAGAGCAACTGGATGCCTGGCAGGGCTGGCATGGCACCGCAATCCCGATGCGCAAGGACTACCAGCGATTTGTCGAGCTCGCCAACGAGGGCGCGCGCGGACTGGGCTTTGCCGATGTCGGGGTGCTATGGCGCAGCGGCTACGACATGCCGCCGGCGCAACTGGCCAGCGAAACCGACCGTCTCTGGGAGCAGGTCAAACCGCTGTACGCACAACTGCAGTGCTATGCGCGCGGCAAGCTCGATACGCAATACGGCAAGGACAAGGGCGAGCTTGCCGGCGGCATGTTGCCCGCGCATCTGATGGGCAATATGTGGCAGCAGGACTGGAGCAATCTGTGGGACCTGCTGCAGCCGTATCCAGGTGCCGGCGATCTGGACATCACCGCCGCGCTGGAAAAACAATACCAGGGCAACCTGAGTGCGGTGCTGGCACGCACCAACGTCACCACGGGCACCGAAGGCGGCAGCGGCGCCCGCTTCCAGGCCGAACGTGAAGCGCAACTGCGCACCGCAAAACAGATGACCGAGCGTGCGCAGGACTTCTACACCTCGCTCGGCATGCCCAAGCTTCCCGACACCTATTGGCAGCGGTCGCAGTTCATCAAGCCCCTGGACCGCGACGTGGTCTGCCATGCCAGCGCGTGGGACATGAACATGGGCGGCGAGCCAAACCAGAATATCGGCGCGGACGTGCGCACCAAGATGTGCATCAAGCCAACCGAAGAGGATTTCACCACCATCTACCACGAGCTCGGCCACATCTATTACGACCTGGCCTACAACCCGCTGCCGCCGCTGTTCCAGAACGGCGCCAACGATGGCTTCCACGAAGCGATCGGCGACACCATCGTGCTGGCGATGACGCCCAGGTATCTGCAGTCGATCGGCATGGTGGGCGAACAACAGGCCGGCCGCGAGGCGCTGATCAATTCGCAGATGCGCATGGCGCTGAGCAAGGTTGCCTTCCTGCCATTCGGTTTGATGATCGACCGCTGGCGCTGGGGCGTATTCGACGGCTCGATCACCCCCGAGCACTACAACCAGGCCTGGTGGGAGCTGAAAGCCAAATACCAGGGCGTGGCGCCGGTGAACCCGCGCGGCGAGGAGTTCTTCGATGCCGGTGCCAAGTACCACGTGCCGGGCAATACGCCGTACACCCGCTATTTTCTGGCGCACATCCTGCAGTTCCAGTTCTACAAGGGCCTGTGCGAAGCCGCAGGCCACCAAGGCCCGTTGTACGAGTGCAGCTTCTACGGCAACAAGGACGCCGGGCAGAAGTTCTGGTCGATGCTGCAACGTGGCGCCAGCCAACCCTGGCAGACCACGCTGAAGGAACTCACCGGCAACGAGCGCCTGGATGCCGGCCCGATGCTGGAATATTTCGCACCGATGAACGAGTGGCTGAAGCAGCAGAACCAGGGGAAATTGTGCGGCTGGCAGGCGACCGCGCCCGCTGCCGCCGGCAACGCGCCGCCGCCTGCCGCGATGCACTGACGCGCCGCTTTCCCTGCGGCATGCGGCCGCCGCCGCCCTGGCCGCCGCATAACATTGATTTGATAAATGCCAAAAACGCCGGCGATATACTGCGCGCCCGCTGCACCGGCGCAGCATGCAGGATGCATCCAATGAACAACGCCTCCACCGGCCCGGACCCGCGCGACGCGGACACCAACAAGCAGCTCATCGACGACGCGAACGACCGCGCGTTCGACCCGACCTACAGCAGCAAGAACAGCGACTATTCGGTGGAACTGGGCAGCAGCACCGTGGAGCTCAACCCCGAAGATCAGTCGGTCAAGTATTCCCATACCAGTGAGCAGGGCAACGGCAGCCAGGCCCGGCCACTGGGCGAGAACAGCCTGCAGACCAACACCTCGCTGGGCCTGGGCAAGCTCAGCGATGCCGACGCGAAGACCACCACCTTCAATCTGGAGGCCGACGCGCGTACCGGCCAACAGCAAAGCCTGCAGACCAAGCTCGGCGACGGCAAATTGAACATCGAAGCTGGTGTCAGTGGCGGGCAGCGCATGCGCTACGCACTGACGCTGCCCGGTGCCGACCAGCCTGCAGAGGCTGCCACGCGCGTCAATCCACTACAGCCGGAGAGCCTTCCGATCGGCGCGCGTGCGGTGATGGACACGCAGACCTACACCCAGCGCGATTCCTCGGCGAGCCTGCAACACCTCAGCATGCAGAGCGAGATCACCGAAGCCAGCGGCCGCAGCTACCTGATCGAGCGTGTGGACGAGCGCCACGTGCGGGTGGTGACCGGACCCAACGCAGCCATCGAGGCGGTGAACGCAGCTGGCTTCAAGGTGGGACCGGCGCAGGCCCTGCTCGGGCGCGCCGACTCGCTGGGCCAGTCGCGGGTGGAGAGTGCGCAGTTCGACCTGGCCGATCCGCGTGCGCTCGCGGCCATGGGCCAGTTCGTGCGCGAGGGCACGCTGGCACCAGGCGTGCCCGGCGTCGACGAACAACAGACGCTGGAGCGCATCAACTTCAGCTCGCAGCAGCGGCTGCAGCTGGAATTGGGCCCGCTCAGCGCCGATGTGGCCGGCAACCGCAACCAGGGCAGCCAGGTGCGCATCAGCACACCGGGCCAGGACGGCTACACGGTGGTGCAACAGCTGCAATACGGAGACAACGTGCCGCTGACGATCGTGCGCCAGTACGACGGCAACGACACCGAACGCGTGCAGGACCGCAGCTACCGCTTCGAGATCGATGGCGACGTTGCCACGCCGGGGCTGCTGCAACGCCTGGGCGGGCGCAACGAGGCCAGCGAGGAAAAGGCGATCGCGCAGAATCTCAACAGCGCGCTGAGCGGCGAGATGGCGGGCACCGGTGCGATCGCG
Organism: Xanthomonas sp. CPBF 426; assembly: GCF_903989465.1. Classification (NCBI taxonomy): domain Bacteria; kingdom Pseudomonadati; phylum Pseudomonadota; class Gammaproteobacteria; order Lysobacterales; family Lysobacteraceae; genus Xanthomonas; species Xanthomonas sp. CPBF 426. The sequence continues at coordinate 1,402,304 of NZ_LR861805.1, read as the reverse complement.
CCAGGGCAGAAGACCACGCTGGCCTTCAGCGAGGCGCAGATGCAGGCGCTGATGGAGCAGACCCAGGCCAGCGTCGAGGCCAGCAGGATCGGCGGCAGCTCGCTGAGCTCGCTGGTCGGCGACCGCGGCGCCGCGCCGCAGTCACCCGAACGCTTCGCGATCGCGATGGCCCGCAATGTGGGCAGCACGCCGTATCCATTCGTCGAGCGGCTGCAGCGCATCGCCGACGGTGCCGATGGGACATACGACGGCCAGTTGCAGCGCATCGATGCCGAGGTCGTTCCGCGCCAGGCAGCGACGGCGACCGCCGCCTCGGATGCGCGCCATCCGGCCAATCCGGACCATGCGCTGCTGAACCAATGCACCGCAGCGGTGGAGCAGCTGGAGGCCGCGCGTGGCCGCGTGCCCGATGCGGACAGCGAGCGCCTGGCAGCCGGAGCGCTGGTGGCCGCGCGCGAGCATGGGCTGCAGCGCGTGGATCACGTGGTGCTGGGGCGCGACCCGGCACAGGGCTTCGTGGTCCAGGGGGCGCTGGATTCGCCGGCCCACCTGCGCGGACCATTCGATGCGCAGGCCGCGCAGCAGACGCCGGTGGACCACAGTCTGCAACGCGCGCAGGCGCTGGGCGCCGGGCAGGATCGCAACGCCGCCGCGCAGGAACAGACGCAGCAGCAGGACCTGCAGCGACAGGCACCGGCGCGCTGATCCGGCGCACTGGCTGATTCGCAGCCAGACGCTGGCGCAGTTCAGCCCGACCACTGCCCATCTGCGGAATGGGCAATGGTCGGAATCGGCTTCGCCGACACCGCTGCGTGTATGGCCTCAGTTGGGACGCGCGGGCACCAGCTTCTGCGCGAACTCGATCCGGAACGCCTCGAAATCCCTGCCGTCGGCAGCGGCCTCGGCATGCGCCGCATCCTTGAGCGTGTCCGAGTAGGTCAGCCGTACCGGCGTGCCCTGGCGTTCGTGCAACTCGGCCGCGCGCATGATCAGGGCCAGCACCTGGGCGGCACTGGTGCTCTCGCCGGCGATGCGGCCGTCCATGCCGAGCACCCATTCGCCGTCGCGGCGGACGATGCCGGCCAGTAGCGTGCGCTGCTGGTCGCGCAGTTCGGCATGCGGCTCGATCGGCGAAACTGGCGCGGGATTGGCGGCGGCCTGGTTGCGCAGGCGCTCGGCGGCGCGCTTGCGGGCGTCGCGGCGCAGCTTGGAATCGGTGGACATGCAGGCTCCTGTGAGGTCAGAGATGGTCGGCCGGCTCCAGAGGCACGGCCTCTTCGGCTTGGCGGCGGCGTAGACGGCGGCCGCTGCGGCGCTCCCAGCGCCAGAATAGCCAGCCCAGCAGGAAAAAACCGGTCATGCCGATCGCCAGGTGGCGCGGGTGTTCACTCAGCAGCGGCGACAGCACCCCGGCTACCAGCGTATTGGTCATCAACTGGGTGAAGGCCTGCAGCGAGGACGCCAGCCCGCGCTGGTGCGGGTACATGTCCAGCACTGCCAGCGCCAGGATCGGGAAGATCAGTGCCATGCCCACGCCGGCCAGGAAGATCGGCAGCACCGCCCATGGCAGCGCGATCTGCGCTGCCGTCATGGTGTAGCCCAGGTTCGCCAGCGCCGCCACGCCGCAGCAGATGAAGCCGATGCGGATCTGCCGCACCGGGTCCATGCTGCCGGCCATGCGCCCGGACAGGAACGAGCCCAGCGTCATGCCGCCGATGGTGGGAATGAACAGCCAGGCGAAGTCGCCTTCGCCCAGGTGCAGGTGGCGCATGATCAGCACCGGCGCCGAGGCGATGTACAGGAAGATGCCGGCGAAGTTGAACGCACCGGCCGCGGCCAGGCGCTGGAAGCGCGGGTTGAAGCCGATCCGCACGTAGTCGTGCAGCAGGCGCTTGAGCTGCAGCGGCGTGCGCGCCTCCACCGGGTGGGTCTCCGGCAGCCAGGTCAGCGTGGCCACCAGCAGCACCAGCCCGAACGCCACCAGAAACCAGAAGATCAGCGGCCAGCCGGCACCGCTGAGCAGAATCCAGCCGCCGATGATCGGCGCGATCGCCGGGGCGATGCCGAAGATCATCGACACCTGGCTCATCAGCCGTTGCGCGTCCGGGCCCTGGAACAGGTCGCGGATCACCGCCCGCCCGACGATCATGCCGACCCCGGCCGACAGGCCCTGCAACGCGCGGAACGCCAGCAGGGTGGGCAGGTCCTGCGACAGCGCGCAGCCCACCGAGCCGGCGATGAACAGCACCAGCCCGCCCAGGATCACCCGCTTGCGGCCCCAGGCATCGGACAGTGGGCCGTGCGCGATGCTCATCAGCCCGTAGGCGAGCAGATAGACGCTGATGGTCTGCTGGATCGCCACTTCGTCCACCGCCAGGCTGCGGCTGAGCCGCGAGAACGCCGGAAAGATGGTGTCGATGGAAAACGGACCAAACATCGCCAGCCCGGCGAGCAGCAGCGCCATGCGACGGGTGGAAGGCGTGGTGGGGGGCATGCAGGGATCCGAAACGTGGTGCACCGGGGGACGCACGCCGACGCTGGCCTGGGGGGGGCGCGTCGGGATGGGCACAAGGGCGTCGATGATAGGCGCTCGCCGTTGCAAGGTTAAGCAGGCCCGAGTGCATGGGGCGTGCCCCCGCCCTGGCGGACGCGCCCGCCGCTGCGCACGCAGGCTATAATCGGCCGGCAACACGGTGGGAGAAGCGGCACTGCCGCTGCCGAAGGCGCAACAGCCCGTAATCGCTCAGGCCCGATACCATCCGCAGTACAACTCTGGAGAGACCGGCCGATGCCGGCGCCGAAGGGGCACGGAACGCAGGCAGGCCCAGCGCCATGCCGCGCTCTTAAACTCTCAGGCAAAAGGACAGAGGGGCGCGAGGAAGACTGTCGCTGCGACAGGAGGTGATGCGCTGCGCGCGTCACGCCGGTCTGGCGGCGGTCGACCATTCGTCTGCCCCCTGCCCCGGATGCCCGCCATGTCCCAGACCACGTCTTCCTTGCGCGACCTCGAACACCACAGCGCGTTCGTCGAACGCCATATCGGCCCCAACGACGCAGAAATCGCACAGATGCTGGACGTGGTCGGCCACGCCTCGCTGGATGCGATGACCGATGCGATCGTGCCGGGCAACATCAAGTCGCCGGCGGCGCTGGCGCTGCCCGAGGCGATCACCGAAGAAGAAGCGTTGGCCAAGATCCGCGCCATTGCCGGCAAGAACCAGGTGCAGCGCAGCTTCATCGGCCAGGGCTACTACGGCACCCATACGCCGAAGGTGATCCTGCGCAACATCCTGGAAAACCCGGCCTGGTACACCGCCTATACGCCGTACCAGGCGGAGATTTCGCAAGGCCGCATGGAAGCGCTGATCAACTTCCAGACCCTGTGCGCCGACCTCACCGGCATGCAGATCGCCAACGCCTCGCTGCTGGACGAAGCCACCGCCGCGGCCGAAGCGATGACGCTGGCCAAGCGCTCGGCCAAGTCGAAGTCGGAGACCTTCTTCGTGCACGACGCGGTGCATCCGCAGACCCAGGAACTGCTGCGCACCCGCGCCGAGCCGCTGGGCATCGTGCTGCGCGTCGGCACGCCGGAGGAAGCGCTGCAGGCCGAGTGCTTCGGCGTGCTGCTGCAGTACCCGGACAGCTTCGGGCATATCGGCGATCACGCCGCGCTGGCCGAGGCAGTGCACGCGCAAGGCGGGCTGGTCGCGGTGGCGACCGATCTGCTGGCGCTGACGCTGATCGCCGCGCCCGGCGAATGGGGTGCGGACATCGTGGTCGGCAATTCGCAGCGCTTCGGCGTGCCGTTCGGTTTCGGCGGCCCGCATGCGGCCTTCATGGCCTGCCGCGATGCCTACAAGCGCTCGATGCCGGGCCGGCTGATCGGCGTGTCGATCGATGCCGCCGGCAACCCGGCCTACCGCCTCACCTTGCAGACGCGCGAACAACATATCCGCCGCGAGAAGGCCACCTCCAACATCTGCACCGCGCAGGTGCTGCTGGCGGTGATGGCCTCGATGTACGCGGTCTACCACGGCCCCGCGGGCCTGACCCGCATCGCGCGGCGTACCCATCGCCTGGCCGCGATCCTGGCCGCCGCCTTGCGCGGCGCCGGCGTCAGTGTGGGCGAGCATTTCTTCGACACCCTGCACGTCAAGGCGATCGATGCCGATGCCATCCACGCCAAGGCGCGTGCGGGCGGCATCAACCTGCGCGCGATCGACAGCGAAGCGGTCGGCATCAGCCTGGATGAAACCAGCACGCGCGCCGACGTGGTCGCACTGGCCGCGTTGTTCGGCGCGCAGGCAGATGTGGATGCGCTCGATGCCGCCACCGCCGACGCGTTGCCGCAGGGCCTGCTGCGCAGCACGCCCTTCCTGACCCACCCGGTGTTCAACACCCACCACAGCGAGCACGAACTGCTGCGCTACATGCGCTCGCTGGCCGACAAGGACCTGGCGATGGATCGGACCATGATCCCGCTGGGCAGCTGCACGATGAAGCTCAATGCCACCGCCGAGATGATCCCGGTGACCTGGCCCGAGTTCGGCGCGATCCATCCGCTGGCACCGGCCGAGCAATCGGCCGGCTACGCGCAGCTGATCGATGAGCTGGAAGCGATGCTGGTCGAATGCACCGGCTACGACGCGGTGAGCCTGCAGCCCAACTCCGGTGCACAGGGCGAGTACGCCGGCCTGCTGGCGATCCGTGCCTATCACCGCTCGCGCGGTGAGGCGCACCGCGATATCTGCCTGATTCCCGAATCCGCGCACGGCACCAACCCGGCCTCGGCGCAGATGTGCGGCATGACCGTGGTCGTGACCAAGTGCGATGCCAACGGCAATGTCGATGTCGACGACATCCGCGCCAAGGCAGAGAAGTACTCCGGGCGCCTGGCCGCGTTGATGATCACCTACCCGTCCACCCACGGCGTGTTCGAAGAGGACGTGGTGGCGATCTGCGAAGCGGTGCATGCGCATGGCGGCCAGGTCTATACCGACGGCGCCAACATGAATGCCCTGGTCGGCGTGGCCAAGCCCGGCAAGTGGGGCTCGGACGTGTCGCATCTGAACCTGCACAAGACCTTCTGCATTCCGCATGGCGGCGGCGGTCCGGGAGTGGGTCCGTGCGCAGTGAAGTCGCACCTGGCGCCGTTTTTACCGCGCACGCTGGGCGGCGAAGGCGACGTCGGCATGGTCAGCGCCGCCAGCTACGGCTCGGCCTCGATCCTGCCGATCAGCTGGATGTACGTGACCATGATGGGCAGCGCCGGCCTGCGCAAGGCAACCCAGGTGGCCCTGCTCAACGCCAACTACATCGCCAAGCGCTTGGCGCCGCACTACAAGACGCTGTACACCGGCCGCAATGGCCTGGTGGCACACGAGTGCATCCTGGACATCCGCCCGCTGGAAAAGACCAGCGGCATCGGCGCCGAGGACATTGCCAAGCGCCTGATCGACTTCGGCTTCCACGCACCGACCTTGAGCTTCCCGGTCGCCGGCACCTTGATGGTGGAACCGACCGAAAGCGAATCGCAGCATGAGCTGGACCGCTTCATCGACGCAATGATCCAGATCCGCGAGGAAATCCGCGCCATCGAAGACGGCCGCCTGGATCGCGACGACAACCCGCTCAAGCATGCCCCGCACACCGCCACGCAGGTATCGGCCAGCGAGTGGACCCACGCCTACCCGCGCGAACTGGCCGCCTTCCCGCTGCCCAGCCTCAAGCAGCAGAAGTACTGGCCGCCGGTCGCACGCGTGGACAACGTCTACGGCGACAAGAACGTGATGTGCGCCTGCATCCCGGTGGATGCCTACAAGGACGATGTGGAGGCGTAAGCGCTGCCCTGTCGCGCTGACGTGTGGCATTCAAACCCAGCCCGGGAATTGCCGGGCTGGGTTTTTCGTTTCCGGCGGCAGCAGTCAGTGTCTGGCCACATCGCGCGTTGCTGGCAAGCGCCTGCGCCGTAGCCGGGCACGGCTTGGGTGGGGCCATCAAGCGACGCCAAGACTCACTGTCGCGGTCACTGCGAAAGGTGATTGAACGGCGAAGGCGTCACTGGCAAGGCGGCTGCTCTGCGGCCTGGCTGCAGGATCGTGCCGCTCACCTCCACGGCGTTCGAAAGCGTGTGTCAGCCGCGCTTGGTCGGGCGGCCTGGGCGTTTTCCTTCCCTACACGTGCACTCGCGATGATGTGTGTCCGGGACAGGACACAACAGACCGTGATCAAGCGCGACAGAGATTCATTGAAACGCAACCTGGCCTGCCTGCTGCTTGCAGGCCTTGCGTTGACCGCGTGCGCACCACGCCGCCCTGGCGAGGTGCCGGCGCTGGTGCATGCGGCCGATGCGCAGGCCGAGGTAGTGCAGACCGATGCCGGTGCAGTCCGCGGTGCCGCCGGCGCGCACGGGCGGGTGTTTTTGGGCGTGCCGTTCGCCGCGCCGCCGGTGGGCGCGTTGCGCTTTCGCGCCCCGCAAGCTGCGCCAGCCTGGAAGGGCGTCCGCGATGCCACCCAGGCCGGGCCGGCCTGCCTGCCGCGGTATCGCTTCGGGCAGAAGCAGATATCGGAGGATTGCCTCACCCTCAACATCTATGCGCCGCCCGGCCCGGCGCCAGCGCATCCGCGCGCAGTGATGGTGTGGATCTACGGTGGCGCGCTGGAGCTGGGCAGCAATGTCGACTACGACCTGAGTGCCCTGGCGGCGCGGCAGGACGTCATAGTCGTGGCGCCCAATTACCGGCTGGGGGTGTTCGGTTTCTTCGCGCATCCGGCGCTGCGTAGTGAAGGCGAAGGGGCCTATGCATTGCTCGACCAACAGGCCGCGTTGCGCTGGGTGCAGCGCAATATCGCCGCCTTCGGTGGCGATGCCCACAACGTCACCGTGTTCGGTGAATCGGCCGGCGCCTGGAGCATCTGCTATCAGCTCGCCTCGCCGGGCGCGGCCGGTCTGTTCCAACGCGCAATCCTGCAGAGCGGCAGCTGCCTGGCCAGCGATTCCAGCGTGCCGCGCGCCGAGGCCGAGCGCGGCGGTGCGCGCATGGCACAGACGCTTGGCTGCGCGCATGCAAGCGACGTGGGCGCGTGCCTGCGCGCATTGCCTGCCGATACCGTGGTCGATGCCAAATCCCAGCGACGTGGCCTGACCGGCAGCGATGCCTGGGCGCCGATGTCTGGCGGTGACGTCTTGCCGTTGCCGCCCACCGAGGCGATCGCCAACCTGCACCATGTGCAGGTGCCGGTGCTGATCGGCACCAACCGCAACGAGGGGCGGCTGTTTGCGCAGTTGCTGTCCTATGTGGGCAAGCTCAACCTGCGCAGCGGCTATGAGGCACGCCTGCAGCGCATGCATGCCGACCCGACAGCGATCATGGCGCGCTATGCAGACATTGCCGGGCAATCGCGCTGGGATGCATTCGCCGACATCGTCACCGATGGCGGCTTCGCCTGCCCGACGCGTCGGCTGGGCCAGGCCTTGCGTACCCGCACGCCGGTGTATGCGTACGAATTCGACGACCCGCAGGCGCCGTACGGCCTGTGGCGTCTGCCGTTCTCGCATCCGCTGGGCGCGTATCACGCCTCCGAACTGGTGTACCTGTTCCAGCGGCCGTGGGTGCTCAGTGGCGAGCCGGCGTTCACTCCGGCGCAACAGGCCTTTGCCGATACGCTGCAGGATTACTGGGGCGCGTTCGCGCGCACCGGCGACCCAAATGGAGCTGGGCGTCCGCCGTGGCCACGCTTCGATGGCGACGCTCCGTTGACGTTGTCGCCCGGCAGGATCGGCGCAACGCCCGACTTCGCGCAACGGCATCGCTGCGCGTTCTGGGATGCACAGGCAACGCTGACGCCACCGCACGCGACCGCAACGCCGGCACAGTCACCCTCGCATTGATCGCATCATCAGGAGCCACCCATGTCCGTTTCCACTTCATCCCCCTGCCCCACGGTGCGCCTGCGCAACGGACGCAGCGTGCCGGCACTCGGGCTCGGCTCATGGAACCTGGGCCAGGGCCGCCACGCGCCGCAGCAGGAGATCGATGCGCTGCAGACGGGCCAGCAACTGGGCATGCGCCTGATCGACACCGCCGAGATGTACGGCAATGGCCGGTCGGAGCAACTGATCGGCCAGGCGATGGACAGCGTGCAGCGGCCTTATCTGGTGTCCAAGGTCCTGCCGAGCAATGCCAGCGCGCGCGGTATCGCGCGTGCCTGCGAGGCCAGCCTGCAGCGGCTCGGCGTGCGTACACTGGACCTGTATCTGCTGCATTGGCGCGGCGGCAGCGATCTGCACGAAGTGGTCGATGCCTTCGAGGCGTTGCGCGATGCCGGCAAGATCCGCGACTGGGGCGTATCGAACTTCGATGTCGATGATCTGCAGGACCTGTGGCGCATCGATGGCGGGCAACACTGCCTGGTCAATCAGGTGCTGTATCACGCCGGTAGCCGCGGCATCGAGTTCGATCTGCTGCCGTGGTGTACACATCACGAGGTAACAGTGATGGCGTACTCGCCATTGGGCAGCCGCGCATTGCTGGATCATCCGGTGCTGCACGCGATCGGCGAGCGACGCGGCGTGGCTGCAACCGCCGTGGCGCTGGCCTGGGCGATCCGCAGCGGGCAGGTCATTGCCATTCCCGAATCGGGAACGCCTGCCCATGTGCGCGAGAATGCAGCAGCGTGCACGCTGCAGCTGGACGCGCAGGATCTTGCCGACCTGGACCGCGCATTCCCGCCGCCGACACGCAAACAGCCATTGGATCTGCTGTAGCCCACATGTAACGCTTGGGTCCGCTACATGCGTTCGCAGACAGCGCGTCGGATCATTGCGTGACCTGCGCATCAGCCCGCTGCGATCCAACGCAAGCTTTCGGCTGCATGTGAGTATTCGTTCGCATGCAGACACGTGCATTTAACAGCGCCACTCCCACGCTGAACGGATCAGCCCGCATCCCAGCCCGCCAGAGTGGAGTCCCCATGGCCAAGTCCCCCAGCAAGCCCGCGCAACTTCCATCCACCGCCGCTGTCAGCGCAACTCCCGAGACGCTGCGCGGCACGGGCGACGAATTGCACCAGAAGGCCGGCGGCACGCACCCGCAGCTGACCACCAACCAGGGCATTCCGGTTGGCGACAACCAGAACTCGCTGCGCGCCACGCCGCGCGGGCCGACGTTGCTGGAAGACTTCATCCTGCGCGAGAAGATCACCCACTTCGACCACGAGCGCATCCCCGAGCGCATCGTGCATGCGCGCGGTAGCGCGGCGCACGGCTATTTCGAGCTGACCAAGTCGTTGAGCCAGTACACCACCGCCAAGATCTTTACCGAGGTCGGCGAAAAGACCCCGTTGTTCACGCGTTTTTCCACTGTCGCCGGCGGCGCCGGCTCGGTGGACACGCCGCGCGACGTGCGCGGGTTCGCGGTGAAGTTCTACACCAAGGAAGGCAACTGGGATCTGGTGGGCAACAACATCCCGGTGTTCTTCATCCAGGATTCGATGAAGTTCCCCGACCTGATCCACGCGGTGAAGATGGAGCCGGACCGTGGTTTCCCACAGGCCGCCAGTGCGCACGACACCTTCTGGGATTTCATCTCGCTGAGCCCGGAATCGATGCACATGATCATGTGGGCGATGAGCGACCGCACGATCCCGCGCTCGCTGCGCATGATCGAAGGCTTCGGCATCCACAGCTTCCGTTTCCTCAATGAAAATGGCGACAGCACCTTCGTCAAGTTTCATTGGCGCCCCAAGCTCGGCCTGCAGTCCACGATCTGGGACGAGGCGGTGAAGATCGCCGGCGCCGACCAGGACTTCCATCGTCGCGATCTGTTCGAGGCGATCCAGAACGGCGATTTCCCCGAGTGGGAACTGGGCGTGCAGCTGTTCACCGAAGCGCAGGCCGAGGCCTTCCCGTTCGATCACCTGGATTCGACCAAGGTCATCCCGGAAGAACTGGTGCCGCTGCAGATCGTCGGCCGCATGGTACTGGACCGCTGGCCGGACAACTTCTTCGCAGAGACCGAGCAGGTGGCGTACTGCCCGGCCAACATCGTGCCCGGCATCGACTTCAGCAACGATCCGCTGCTGCAGGGCCGCCTGTTCTCGTATCTGGATACGCAGCTGAGCCGTCTGGGTGGACCGAACTTCCACCAGATCCCGGTCAATGCGCCCAAGTGCCCGTTCGCCAATAACCAGCGCGACGGCCACATGCAGATGGGCGTGCCCAAGGGCCGTGTCGCCTACGAGCCCAGCTCGCTGCAGGCCGATGCGCCGCGTGAGGCGCTGCGTGGATTCCCCAGCCACGCAACCCCGGCCGAAGACGGCGCCAAGGGCCGCGTACGCGCAGAGAGCTTTGCCGATCATTACAGCCAGGCGCGCATGTTCTTCCGCAGCCAGACCGCACCGGAACAGGCGCACATGGCATCGGCGCTGGTGTTCGAGCTTTCCAAGGTGGAAACCCCGCACGTACGCGAAGCCATCGTCGGTCACCTGCGTCACATCGACCCGACGTTGGCGCAGCGTGTGGCCGATGGCATGGGGATGACCGCATTGCCGCCGGCACCGCCGGCGGCGGTCGCTCCGACCGACATGCCGTTGTCGCCCGCCCTGCAGTTGATCGGCAAGATGAAGGACACCTTGCAGGGCCGCACCGTGGGCATCCTGATTCACGATGGCTCCGACGCGGCGACGATCAAGGCCGTGCGCAAGGCCGCCGAAGCCGCCGGTGCCACGGTCAAGATCGTCGCGCCGAAACTGGGCGGCGCCAAGCTCAGCGACGGCAAGCAACTGGCCGCCGATGGTCAGCTGGCCGGCACGCCGTCGGTGATGTTCGATGCGGTGGCGGTGCTGCTGTCGTCGGAAGCAGCCAAGGCGCTGACACGCGAATCGGCAGCGCTGGATTTCGTCAGCAATGCCTGGGCCCATCTGAAGGCGATCGCCTTCGACGACGGCGCGCAGCTGCTGCTGAAGGCCGGCAATGTCGGCAAGGACGCCGGCGTGATCGCCGCAGCGGATACCAAGGCCTTCATCACTGCCGCCAAGACCCGCCAGTGGGCACGCGAACCGAAGGTGCGCATGCTGGCGTAACCGCATCCGCATAGGCTGCACAGGCTTGGGCGCGAACGACTTCCACGTCGTTCGCGCCCAAGGCGTTTATGCGGGCAACAATTCATCAACGGAAAACCAGCGCATCCTCTGCAACGGCCAGCCTTCAACCCGTCTTTTGGCCGCGTCTCATAAACGACGCAGCGATTTGGAATCCGGCTGTCTTTACGTCGTTGCGCGGTCGTGTCTTTGGGGTGTCGGCGCGCGCGGCCAGGTCGGCATAGAGCCGCGGGCTGCGGTTTGGCTGCAAGGCCCTTGCCCGCCCACCATCGCAGGACACGCCGCAAGCACGTCCGTGTAGCAGTCGTCTTGTCAGATGCGCTAGGACGCTTCGGCGGGAAACTGCGCAGCGTTCGCCAGCGCGCGGTACTCGCGTGGCGTCATGCCCACCGCCAGCTTGAATTGCCGCGCAAAGGCGCTTTGATCGCTGAAGCCGCAGGCATGCCCGATTTCGGTCAGGCTCTTGTTTCCGTGCAGCAGGTGCATCGCCATCTGCAAACGCAGCTTGGCCAGCACCTGTTGCGGGGTCAGCTGAAACACCTTGCGGAACGAGCGCTGCAGCTTGGACATCGAAAAACCGGTGATCTCCACCAGTGCCTGCATGCGCACGTTCTGCGCGTAGTTGGCGTTGAGGTACGCCAGCGCGAGCCGCAGTTTTTCGTACTGCGATTCGTGCCCGTCCTGCGGTCCCAGATCACGCGAGATGCCGATGATGCCCTGCACCTTGCCGTCGACCAGCAGCGGACGTTTGCAGGTCAGGCACCAGCCCGGTTCGCGATTGGCGAACAGATGCAGTTCCAGCAGGTTGTCGATCACTTCGCCGGCCAGCACCTGCTCGTCCTGGTTGGCGTAGTTGGTGCCCAGACCGCTGGGATAGACCTCGGCAACGCGCTTGCCGATCAGGTCCTTGCGCGACTTCAGCCCCAACCGCCGCAGCATGGTCTGGTTGACGTGGGTATAGCGGCCCTCGCGATCCTTGACGAAGAACAGCACGTCCGGCACGGCATCGAACAACGCTTCCAGATCGGCAGGATCGATGCTCTTCATGCAGGACGTCATGCAGGACTGGACTCGGGATCAGGAAAGACGCAGCTGGCGATGACACCTGCCGCCGATGCAGGCCGCAGCGCATGCCACGCCATGATACGCCGCGCGCATCAGACGCCGGCGCCCGCGCTCAGCGCGGGTTGTCGGCCACGTTGGCCGCGGCCGGCGCGGCCTTGCTGTCCACCGCCGCAGCCGTCGGATTGCCGATGCGATCCAACGGCACCTGCTGCGCGCGCCAGCCACTGACCACCGCCGCACCGGACTGCGAGCCGACCTGCACCTGCAGGCGTGCACTGCCGCCGGGCGCGATGAACTCGACGGCGCAATCGCCGGCGGCCATGCAGCTGTCGGCGGCCAGCGGATCCACCAGCTGCCAGCCCTGCTCCATCACCGCCTGCGCAAACGCGCGGTAACCCATGCCGGACTTCAGCGTGGCCGGCAGCGGCACGCTCGGGTCGCTGGCCGCGTCGGTACCGGCGACAGTCGCGGGTGCCGAAACGGGCGCACGCGCGGGCACCGTGGGCCGCGATGCGGCATTCAGGGCAGGACTACAGACTAGGGCGAGCGCCCACAATGAGGGGCGGAACAACGTGCGCATGCGAACGGTCCTTGCGGCCTGCAGGGAACTGGGGAAGTTAAAGAATCGCTATTTTGACATGGCGCGCGTGCGCTGCGGCACTGCTGGCGCCGGCCATTCAGCCGGGCGCAGTGATCCAGGCCAAGTCTATCAGCCACAAGCGGACTCATCCTTCAGGCGTCATCGACCTTGACGCCTACCTGTGAATATCGTCCGGCAGGCAACGCGCGACTGCACTTGCGACGGGTGGGAGATCGAACCATCCCATCCGGGGCGGGCACCGCGCCCAGTCGCCATCCTTGCGAGCGCGTTGCATCATTGCGGTTTGCGCGTGGAGTACCCGATGCCCGACACCACCTCTCCCGCTTATGCGGTTGGCCAGCTGTGGCGCTGCCGTGGGCGCACCGCGACGGAGACGCCGTTGTTGCTGATCAACCAGATCGACGTGCATCCCCACGGCGGCCAGATCCTGCACGTGAGTATCAGCGACATCCAGGTGCGTCACGCGGGATTGCCCGATGGAATCCTCGATACGCTGCCACACATCCCGGTGATTGCGCAGACCCTGGAGCGCAGCGCCGCCGAATACGTCGGCGATGCCGCGCCCACCCAGGATTACCTGCCGGGCTATGCAGAATGGAAAGCCGCCTTCGACGCCGGCAATGCCGGCTCGTTCGGGATCGCGGTGGCGGAGATCCTGCAGATCGTGGAAGGCCAGTTGGCCAGGCGCGATCAGCAGCGACACTGACCAAGCCCGGCGCCTGTCGAAACACTGAAGCCCGGGCCGTCACGCTGCATCAGCCCACCAACCGGCACGCCGCTCCAGGCGGCGTGCCGGTCGCACCCTCATTGGCCGATATGCTGCTTCAGCCAGCTGTTGACGGTGTCGTGCCACAGCACGCTGTTATCCGGCTTGAGCACCCAATGGTTCTCGTCCGGGAAGTACAGGAACTTGGAGTCGATGCCCTTGCGCTGCAGCGCGGTGAACGCGGCCAGGCCCTGCTCGACCGGGATGCGGAAATCCTGCTGGCCGTGGATGACCAGCATCGGCACCTTCCACTTGTCCACGTGCAGCACCGGGTTGAACTTCTCGTAGCCGGCCGGGTTCTGCCACGGCGTGCCGCCGTTTTCCCATTCGCTGAACCACAGTTCCTCGGTGGCATAGCCCATGGTGCGGTTGTCGAACACGCCGTCGTGGTCGACCAGGCACTTCCACGGCTGGTTCCAGTTGCCTGCCATCCAGTAGACCATGTAGCCGCCGTAGCTGGCGCCCAGCGCGCAGGCCTTGTCGCCGTTGAGGAAGCCGTATTGCTTCTGCGCGGCGGCCCAGCCCTTCTGCAGGTCTTCCAGCGGGCGGTCGCCCCAATGCTGGCTGATCGCGTCGGTGAATTCCTGGCCGTAGCCGGTGGAGCCGTGGAAGTCGATCATCACCACCGCGTAGCCCTGCCCGGCATAGGTCTGCGGATTCCAGCGGTTGCTCCAGCCGTTGCCGAAGCTGCCCTGCGGCCCGCCGTGGATCAGGAATGCCACCGGGTAGGTCTTGCCTTCCTGGTAGTTGTACGGCTTGACCACGTAGCCGTGCACGGTGTCATTGTTCCAGCCCTTGAACTGGAACTGCTCATAGTCGCCGAACTGCACGTCCGGCAGCAGCTCGCCGGCGCTCTGGGTGATCGCACGCAGGCCCTGGCCCTGCACGTCGCTGACAAACACCTGGTCGCCGCTCTTGAGCGAGTTGCGGGTAAACGCCAGCGTGGTGCCGGCCAGCGTCGGTGCATGCACAACGCCCTCGCCGACCAGTTTGGTCGGGGTGCCGGTGGCGATGTCGATCTTGAACAACGGATGCTCGCCGAGGTCGTCGGCGCTGGTGTAGATGCTGGCGCCGTCATCGCTCAACACGATCTCGCCAGCCGAGCGGTCCCACTTGGGCGCGATCTCGCGCGTCTTGCCGCTGGCCACGTCCATCGCCATCAGGCCGAAGCGGTCGGCTTCGAATCCGGGGCGCTTCATCGCGCGGTAGTACAGCGTCCTGCCGTCGCTGCTGAACACCGGGCCGGCATCCCAGGCCGGGTTGGCCGCGGTCAGGTTGACCGGCGCTGCCTTGCCGGCCGCATCCAGCCGGTACAGGTCGAAGTTGGTCTGCCACGGCTCGTCGTTGCCGGTGGGCTTGCCGGCGGCCTTGGCGTTCTTGCCCGCTTCCGGGCCATGTGGCTGCGGGATGCGCACGCTGGCCACCACGCTGGCACCATCGGGCGACCAGGTGTAATCGTCGTTGCCGCCGAACGGCTTGGACGGCGCATCGCCGGCCAGCGTGGCGCTGATCGCCGAGGCGCCGACCACGGCCTTGGCGCCGGCAGCCGGCAGCTCGGCGACGAACAGCGTATTGCGGCGGCCGTCGTTCCAGGTATCCCAGTGCCGCACGAACAACTGGTCGTAGACCACGCCGCTGGCCTTGGCGTTCTTGACGCTGGCGAGTTTGGTCTTGGTGCACGCCAGGTCCGAGCCGCAGTCCTGGAACACGCCGGCACTGAAGGCGATGCGCTTGCCATCGGGCGAAAGCTTGTAGCTGTCCACATCCACTGCGAACGCGGTCACTTGCTGCGGCGTGCCGCCAGTCATCGGCTGTGCGTACAACTGCTGCGTGCCGGATTTACTGCTGAGGAAATACACCGTCTTGCCGTCCGGCGACAGCGCCGGGCTGTTGACGTTCCAGCCGTCGGGCGTGAGCCGCCTGGGCGGCGCTGCATCGCGGGTACGCAGGTTGCGCGTCCACAGGCCGGTGGACGGCTTGCCGTTGCTGCTCTTGGCCTGCCGCTTGGCAAACACCAGCACGCTGCCGTCGGGGCTGAGCGTGGGCGACGACACCCGGTCCAGCGCGACCATGTCGCGCACATCGAATCCGCGCGCGGCGGCAAGGCTTGGCAAGGTAGCCAGCAAACACAGGGGCAATACGGCGTGACGCAGCTTCATCGAGAGTTCCCGCAACGGCAAAACGCCGATGGTAGGCGTTGCTGCAGCGCACGCGCAAAGGTAGGAGGTCATGCGCGCACAGGTGCCGCACGTTGCTGCGCCCGGTAGCGGCCCGATGCGCGCCGTGCGCATTGGAGGTCGGCAACGGCGCCCTACGCTGCAGCGCAGGTGGCGCTCAGAACGTGAGCTTGGCCTGCAGCCCGACCACCAATGCGTTGTGCGTGCGGGTATAGGCGTAGGTTCCGGGGTTGACGATGTATTGCACGTCCGGGCGCAGCATCAGCCACGGCGTGAGCTGCGCGCTATAGGCGAGCTCGTAGAGCTCTTCGGCAGCGCTCAGGCCGACCAGTGGCGAATCGGCCGGCACGCCGGCATCGATCGACTCGGCGCGGCGTGCATCGAGCAGCCGATGATTGATCCGGCCGGCCACATAACCCAGGGCGATGCGGTCCTGCGTGCGTGCGCCAATGCCCTGGTACACCCCGCCAACCGAATACCAGCGTGTCATCAGCGCACTGTCGTGGTCGCTGGCCATGAACTGGGCGAATCCGGTCAGGCCAATGCTGGCGTCCGCTCCGGGAGTGACCAGCTTCTGTTCGACCAGCAGATAGGCGCCGTCGCGTCCGGTGCTGCGGCTGGTATCCAGCCCACGCCTGGCGACCGTCGAGGAGTCGTAATAGCCACCGAACTTGTACACGCCCGGATAGCGCGAGGCGGCCGGCTTCCAGGTGAATTCGAGCGGGAAGATCGCACCGGTGGTGCCGCTGGCGAACGGCTCGAACGCGTAGGTGTCGCGGGCGCCGAAGCCCAGATTCGGATTGACCTGGAACCAGCCGGCATGCAGGTTGAGCTGCGGGGTCAGCTGCTGCGCCCCTTCGATGCCCCAGCGCGCGGCCGGGTAGTTGTACCAGCCACTGTTGGCCGAAAACGCCAGCGGATGCGCGCAGAACGCGGCATTGACGAAGTTCACCAGCAGCGTGTGCGAGGCAAACTGGTTGCCCATCGCATAGAAGCCCAGTTTCAGATACGTGCCGCCCTGGTGGAAGCTGCGGTCGTAGCTGAACTCGCTCAGGCGGGTGTACTGGCCTCCGTACACTTCCTGGATGGGGAAGCGATTGCCCACCAGGTCGGCGGAGGTGCTGCGGCCGCGGCGGTCGTTGATGGTGACATGCAGGCTGCCACCGTCCCAGCCGGCGAGTTTGGCCATGTCCAGATCCACGCCCACCCGCAGTTGCTGCGCATAGCGCGCACTGTTTTTTTCGTAGCCGCCGTCCACCACGCCGAACGTCTCGGACACGTAGTCGCCGCGAACGCTCACTCCGTGCTCGGCCCAGGCGGACCGACGCCCGCCCCAGTCGCCGGTCAGCGTGGTGTCGCCCGCGGCGACTGCGGTGGCCGGCAGTGCCAGCAGCAAGGCGTAGCCCAGCGCACTACGGCGCGGGAAAAAAGTCAGACGATGCATCGTGGTTCTCTGAGTCGGGGCAGCGTGCACCGCCGGCGGTGGCGATGCAGGGCGGTGATGCCCAGGCGCCGCTGCGGTAACGGGACCGTTGGCCGGATGCGCCAGGCACCCGGCCGTCGGGTTGCGCCAAGCGCGGCTGACACACCGGTGCGCGCCCGTCAGGCGCGCGCGGTGTGTTGGCCGCTCCAGGACCACGCGAGCAGATGCCGGCGTGGTCCTGCGTGGGCGGTGGGTCAGTGCGCGTCGGGCAAGGTGTAGGCGATGACGTTATCGCCACGATCGGGCGACTGCCGCGCACCGCCGGCACTGATCACCACGTACTGTTTGCCGGTCTTGTGCGAGACGTAGGTCATCGGCCCGCCCTGACTGCCGACCGGCAGGCGGCCCTTCCAGAGCTCCTTGCCGGTGCCGCTGTCGAACGCGCGCAGGTAGTAGTCCTGGGTGCCGGCAATGAACACGAGTCCGCCCTGCGTGGACAGCGTGCCACCCAGCGTCGGCATGCCGATCGGGATCGGCAGATGCATCTTGACGCCGAACGGGCCGGTGTCCTGCACCGTCCCCACCGGCACCTGCCAGGCGATGCTGCGCGTCTTGAGGTCGATGGCGCTGAGCGTGCCGTACGGCGGCGCCTGGCATGGAATGCCCAGCGCCGACAGGAAGCGGTTCTTGTTGACCGCATACGGCGTGCCCTTCAGCGGCACGGCGCCCATGCCGGTATTGACTGCCTCGCCACCACCGGACGCCTCGGCCTTGCGGGTGTCGGCAGGAATCATCTGCACCCACAAGCCCAGGCGCATGTCGTTGGCGAAGATGACGTCATGCACCGGGTCGGTCGACAGGCCACCCCAGTTCATGCCGCCCAGCGAGCCGGGAAAGCTCAGCGACACATCGGTACCCGGCGCGGTGTACAGGCCTTCATACCGCATCTGCTTGAACGCGATGCGGCACAGCATCTGGTCGATCGCGGTGGCGCCCCACATGTCCGATTCGGTCAGGTGCTTAGTGCCGATCTGCGGCATGCCGACCGACAGCGGCTGGGTCGGCGCGTACTGCTCGTGCGCAATATCCGAGCCTTTCACCGGCACTTCCCTGACCTCGGTCAGCGGCTTGCCGGTGGCGCGATCGAGCACGTAGATCTGCCCGGCCTTGGTGCCGATGACCACGGCCGGGGTGTGGCTGCCGTCCTGGTTGGGGAAGTCGATCAGGCTGGGCTGCATCGGCAGGTCGAAGTCCCACAGATCGTTGTGCACGGTCTGGTAGACCCACTTCTCCGCACCGGTGGTGGCATCCAGCGCCAGCACCGAGGCGCCGTAACGGTGATCGAGCGCGGTGCGCTCGGCGCCGTACAGATCGGTCGATGGCCCGCCCAGCGGCAGGAACACGGTGTTCATCGCCGCGTCGTAGGACATCGGTGCCCACACGTTCGGCGTGCTGCGCACATAGCTGCTGCCAGCGGCCGGCGCCTGGCGATCATGCGGATTGCCCGGGTCGAAGGCCCAGCGCTGCGCGCCGGTGACCACATCGAAACCGCGCACCACGCCACCGGGCATGTCGGTCTGCACGTTGTCGGCCACGCGTCCGCCCACCACCACGGTGGTGCCGGCCACCAGTGGCGGCGAGGTCAGCTGGTAGAACGGATCCGGCGCAGCGCCCAGGCCGGCCTTGAGATCGATCTGGCCGTTGCTGCCGAAACCCTGGCAGAACGCACCGGTGTCCGCATCCACCGCGATCAGGCGACCATCGATGGTGTTGGTGAACAGGCGGCGACGGCAGTTGGCATCCTGCGCCACCGCCACTGCGGTGATCGGCGAGGGGTTGGCCACGCTCGGCGTCGGCAACGCCGCATCGGCATCGAAGTAGCCCAGGCCACGGCAGCGCTGCCACACCGACGAGGTCGCATTGATCTCGCGCCGCCACAGCTGCTTGCCGGTGCTGGCGTCGAGCGCAATCAGATTGTTGTGCGGTGTGCACAGGAACACGGTCTCGCCCACCTGCAGCGGGGTCAACTGGTCTTCGGCACCGTTGCCGTCGCTGTTGGCGATCTCGCCGGTGTGGTAAGTCCAGGCGACCTGCAGCTGGCCGACATTACTGCGGTTGATCTGGTCCAGCGCAGCAAAGCGGCTGCCGCCATCGGTATTGCCGTAGGCGGACCAGTTCCGTTGCGCGCTTGCCGGCCGCACCGCCGTCATGCCGGGCCCGTGCTCACCTGCCACCGGCGGATGCGGCACGAACATGCCGCCGATACCGGCCAGGACCGCCAGCGCCAGCACCGTTGCCACGCCATAGGCAGTGCGCCCGGCCGGCAAGGCCCGGCTACGCCGCAGCGCCGGCCAGGCCAGTGCCACCAGCACGGCGAACGCCGCAGGCAGCATCAGCCGCGAGATCAGCGGCCAGAACTCCAGCCCCGCCTCCCAGAGCGCCCAGACCAGCGTCAGCACGAAGGCAGCGCCATACACCAGCGCACCGGCCGGCCGACGCAGCACGATCAACACACCGGCCACGGCGGTCGCCAGGCCCATCAGCAGGAAGTACCAGCTGCCGCCCAGGCTGGCCAACCTCGCGCCACCCAGCAGAAAGATCAGCCCCACCAGCGCAATCAGCATGCCCAGCACCAGCAGCAATGCCCGGCCCGGGACCGGCAACTTCGATTTCGTTTCCACGTTGCAACACCTCGATCAGGAGATTCCGCCCTGCACTGCGCCCGGCATTCCGATCTGGATGCTGCAAGGTGCCCGCACGGCGGCCAGTAGAGGCAGCATCACTGCCCACTTTCCGTCACTCCCCTCCCCGGCCCACGTACCGCTGGTGGGACCGGCACCGGCATGCCCGGCAGACTGACGACATAGTGTCGCACCGCACCGGGCATTTATTACATATCTGAAGCGATTGCCTGCAGAACACTGCAGTCCGCGCAGGCGCGGACCGCAGCGGCTTTTGTGTGCGCAGCGCGCGCTGCGCGCCTCAGAAGCGGTGCGACATGCCCACATACACCTGCGCGTCCGGGGTGCGGTCGTTGAGGCCGAAGTTGGCGCCCACATCCAGCTGCAACAGCGGATTGAGCAGATACGCAGCGGCGATGTCGGCCGAATACTGCTCGATGGTCTGCGCCGGGTCGCGGTTGATCGACGACCATACTTCCACCGCCATCGACAACTTTGCGGTGAGCGGATGCGCCAGATTGATCGCGTTGACGATGGCGACATGCTTGCCGCTGCCATCGCTGTCGGCCAACCAATCCACCTCGGGCCCGAAGGTCAGCGAAAAGCTATTTGGCAGCACGAAATTGATCGGCAAGGCGACGCCGCCTTCCCACTCGTCGTTGCCCAGGCCGGTGCGCGCGGTCGGTGCCTTGACGAACGGCAGCAACGCCACGCTGGCGGTATCGCTTTCGTAGAAACGCGCCTTCATGCGCAGGAAGATATCTCCGCCGCCGCTCAGGCTGCTGCGCGCACCGGTGGCGCGGTCGGTGGTCTTGACCTGCAGCTGCGGTGCCCAGTTCAGCTGCAGATCGATGCGGTCGCTGACGCCGTATTTGAGCGTGGGATTGGTGAAGTACGCCGTTTCGATGCGGGTGGCGGGCTGGCTGTCGCGGGTGTAGCTGCCGATATCGGTCTCCAGCTGCCAGGCGCCGGTTGGCACGGTACAGGTGGAATTGGCCTTGGTCGGGCGATCGGTACACAGCGCCGCTTCGGTGGCCTCTTGTGCCTGTGCCTGCAGCGCGAGGCTGCACAGCACGCCGGCCAGGGCGAGGCTCAGCAAGGGGACGCGTCGTGCGCGGGTGGAGCGGTGGGAGATGGCAGTCAGCATTGCAGTGGTTTCCATGGCAAGACGCTGGACAGCTCGCGGGAACGGTCAGCGTTGGGGAGGGGGAATGCGCGTGGATGTCGAACGACTGCATGGCCGCCGGTCTGGCGGCGTGTTGCCAATCGATCTTATAGGCGTCGGCGGGCCTGAAGACGCCGTCGGTGACAAAAGCGGCCTCAACAGTGTGCGGATGTCGCACAGCGTGATGCGAGTCGCTTTTCCACGCCCATCCTGGATGGGGTTACGCGGTGCGAGGACGTGCGCGGTGGCGCGTCATCGGGATCGATCGAAGCATGCGGTCGCCGTGGTGCACCCATCGGTGCGGGAGACGGCACGATACGGAGCAGCGGCATAAAGTCGCTATGCACGCGGCCTGCGCAGGGCGTAAAGCCGGCGCAAAGGCGCTGCGGTGATGCAGACGCGATGGCCTGAGCGTTGTGCGTGCGTTGCCTGAGCGCAGCCGCGTGAGGCGTCGCCGGATTGCAGCTGCGCGCGTGTCGACCGATCAGCAGGTCAGCCGGGCGCGCCGATGTCGTTGCCCTGCATCGACAAGGCAGATCCGCTCACGGCAGCAATGCACGAGCTTGCAGGGATGTTTGAATTGAATATGCCGCTGTGCGGTCGCAGCGCCGATTCGGTGCACCGTGCCGTGCCGGCATGCTGCTGCACTTGCGCGCTCGGCAGCAGGGCCGCATTCGAACCGCGCCTCTTGCGAGGCAATCAGAACCGCGGCAATCCGGTCAATGCCACAACAAAAAAACGGACACGCATCCAGCGATGCGTGTCCGTCCAGAGGCAGCGCGCAGGCACATGCCTTAGTGAAGCGTCACCCTCAGGCGGTCTGTTCGCCGCGCTTGCCAACGCGGTACAGCAGCCAGCCGACCAGGGCGAGGATCGCCAGGCCGAACCATTGGTTGAGCTGCAGGCTGGCCGGCAACGCCAGCACATCGGCACGGCTGGACAGCACGATCGGCACCGCGATGGCGATCCCCATCAACGCCTCGCCGGTGATCAGGCCGGCGGCGAACAGCACGCCCGGGCGGTGCACGCGGTCGCGGCCTTCCTCGTCGTCGGCGCGGATCTTGTGGAAGCGTTCCACCAGATGCGCGATCAGGCCGCCAATGAAGATCGGCACCATCAGCTCCAGCGGCAGGTAGATACCGATCGCCGCCGCCAGCACCGGCACGCGGAAGCGCTTGCCGGTCTTCTTCAGCCATTCGTCCAGCGCGATGATCGCCGCGCCCACGCCGGCACCGATGGCAATCATCGACCACGGCAACTGCCCACCGAACAGGCCCTTGGCGACCGAGGCCATCAGCGTGGCCTGCGGCGCAGCGAGCGAATTTGGATGCTGCGGGGTAGCCGGGCCGATGCCGTAGGCCTGCGCGAGCAGGTTCAGCACCGGCGCCATGATCAGCGCGCAGGAAAACGCGCCGATGCCCAGCATCAGTTGCTGCTTCCACGGCGTGGCGCCGACCAGATAACCGGCCTTGAGATCCTGCAGGTTGTCGCCGCCCACCGCTGCCGCGCAGCACACCACCGCGCCGATCATGATCGCCGCCACCGCACCCAGAGGCGCGGCGCCGATGCCGACCGGCACCAGGCCATCCTTGCCCAGCAGCAGCACCAGCACTGCCGAGGCGAACAGGATGGTGGAGATGGTGATACCCGAGACCGGGTTGTTGGACGAACCGATCAGGCCGGCCAGATAGCCGGACACCGACACGAACAGGAAGCCGGCCACGATCATGATGATGGTCATCGGGATCGACACGTGCCACTGCTGCACGATTGCCTGGTACAGGCCCAGCAGCGGCAGGGTGCACAGCACCAGCGCCACCAGCATCCACTTCATCGGCAGGTCGCGTTCGGTCTCGGCAACCACACCGCCACCGCTCTTGCGCGCAGCGGCGAAGCCGCTCTTGACCCCGGACAACAGCGATTTACGCAGCGAGAACAGCGTCCACACGCCGCCGATCAGCATCGCGCCGACACCGAGGTAACGGATCTTCGCGCCCCAGATGCCGAATGCCGTATCGGCCGCCGGCGCGCCGACCAGGCTCTGCGCCAGTGCCGGGTCGCTGCCCATGAAGAACTGCTGGTACAGCGGAATGGCGATATGCCAGGACAGGATCGACCCGGACAGCACCACGATGCCGACATTCAGCCCGACGATGTAGCCCACGCCCAGCAGCGCCGGCGACAGGTTGGTACCCAGATAGCCGACCAGGCGGCTGCTGCCCAGGTAGGTGGCCTGCGCCCAGGTGTCCGGGATCACCCGCAGACCGCTGGCCGCACCCAGCTTGACCAGCGCACCGATGGCGCCGGACATGGCCAGGATCTTCAGGCCCGGGCCGGGATTCTCGCCGGCCTTGAGCACCTCGGCCGCGGCCTTGCCTTCGGGGAACGGCAGCGGGTCTTCGACGATCATCGAGCGCCGCAGCGGCACCGAGAACAGCACCCCGAGCAACCCGCCCATGCCGGCGATACCGAGCACCCACCAGTACTTGAAGTCCGGCCAATAGCCCATGATCACCAGCGCGGGAATGGTGAAGATCACCCCGGCCGCGATCGACGAACCGGCCGAGGCACCGGTCTGGACGATGTTGTTTTCCAGAATGGTGCCGCCGCCGAGCAGGCGCAGCACGCCCATCGAGACGACCGCGGCCGGAATGGCGGTGGCGATGGTCAGGCCGGCAAACAGGCCCAGATAGGCGTTGGCGGCCGAAAGCACCACCGCCAGCACGATGGCCAGCACGACGGCGCGGAAGGTGAGCTGGCGCGGTTGCGCGTCATGGCTCATTGGGCAGTTCCCCTGTGGCAAAAAATCCGCACCACGCTAGCGCCTACGCAGGGTTCCGTCCAGCTGCGCCGCGGCGTGACAGTGTGCGTGATGTGGCGACTGGAATGCCTGAAAGTGTGTCCACCAGGGCGGCAGGCGTGCATCAGCGCGTGCCAGCGGCTGCATCGTCATATCGGGGATCTTCTACCGGTGACGATGCGTCGGCTGCTGCACCGACGCTGGCAGCGTTGGCGCGGCCGTTCGCCGCAGAAGGCGCGCCAGCCACACTGGCTCAATGAAAATCGCGCGAGGGCAGTTGCATGTCGCCGAGCAGGTCGCTGAGGTCGTGCAGGTCGCCGGCGATCAGGTGCTCCACGCCGTCCACGCGTTCCCAGCGGCCACGCACGGCCAGCAGGCGCGATTCCAGCAGTGCGCGGCGGCGGCGCAGCGCCAGGTGCGACCAGACGATGACGTTGATCATGCCGTGCTCGTCTTCCAGGGTGACGAAGATGGTGCCCTTGGCAGTGGCCGGGCGCTGGCGCTGGGTGACCAGGCCGGCGACATGCACGCCGCTGCCGTGGCGGCGGCCCTGCAATTCGCGCAGGCCGAGGATGCGCCGTTGCCGCATCTGCGGGCGCAGCAG
Organism: Xanthomonas sp. CPBF 426; assembly: GCF_903989465.1. NCBI lineage: Bacteria > Pseudomonadati > Pseudomonadota > Gammaproteobacteria > Lysobacterales > Lysobacteraceae > Xanthomonas > Xanthomonas sp. CPBF 426. Next base: position 1,377,922 of record NZ_LR861805.1, on the reverse strand, counting down.
CGCCATCGGATGCTGGCGCAGACTCAGGCCGACCGAACGGTAATCGGCCAGGATCTCCTCGCCTGCGCGCGGTGCTTCAAACTCCACCACGCGTTCCTGCGGGCTGCCCGGCAGCAGCGGCCGGCGCGCTTCCACGCCGGCCATCGCCCAGCGCGCGGCATTGCGGTTGCCGACCATGCCCTGCAGGGCGCCGGCTTCGGCCAATGCCAGGCGTGCCTTTTCGTCGAGTGCGGCGCGCAGGCACAGATCGCCGATATCGGCGAAGGCCCGCTGCGCGCGCGCGGCGACAATGCGATTGGCCACCACCTCCGATAACCCGGCGACCTGGCGCATGCCCAGCCGGATCGCCGGTTGTTCGCCGGGGTCTTGGTCGCTGCGCCAGGGCCGGCCACCGACCAGCGTGTTGTCCCAATCGCTGTGCAGCACGTCCACCGGCAACACCTCCACGCGCGCGCGCTCGGGACTGCCGCGGCGCGCGTCCTGCACGATCTGGCTGGCCGAGTAGAAACCCATCGGCTGCGCATTGAGCAGCCCGCAGGCGAAGGCCGCCGGCTCGTGGCGCTTGAGCCAGCAACTGGCGTAGACAAGCTTGGCGAACGAGGCGGCGTGGCTTTGCGGGAAGCCGTAGGAACCGAAGCCCTTGATCTGCTCGAAGATCTGGTCGATGAAGGTGGAGGCGTAGCCTTTGCCCTGCATGCGCTCACGCACCCGCGCGCGGTGCTGTTCCATATCGCCGCCGCGCCGCCAGGCCGCCATCGAGCGGCGCAGATTGTCCGCTTCGCTCTCGGTGTAATCGGCAGCGTGCATCAGCAGTTCCATCACCTGTTCCTGGAACAGCGGCACACCGAGCGTTGGCTTGAGGATGTCCTCCACCTCCGGCGAGGGATAGTTCACCTCCTCGCGGCCCTGCCGCCGGCGCAGATACGGGTGCACCATATCGCCCTGGATCGGGCCGGGGCGCACGATCGCCACTTCGATCACCAGGTCGTAGAACACCGCAGGCTTGAGCCGCGGCAGCATCGCCATCTGCGCGCGCGATTCGATCTGGAATACGCCCACGGTATCGGCGCGCTGGATCATCCTGTAGGTCGGCGCATCCTCGCCCGGCAGCGTGGCGATGCTGTAATCGCGCCCGCGATGCCCGCGCACCAGCTCCAGCGTCTTGCGGATGCAGGTCAGCATGCCCAGCGCCAGGCAATCGACCTTGAGCAGCTTCATCGTCTCCAGGTCGTCCTTGTCCCACTGGATGATGGTGCGGTCGGCCATGGCTGCGTTTTCCACCGGCACCAGCAGCGACAAGGGTTCATCGGAGATGACGAATCCGCCCACATGCTGCGACAGATGGCGCGGGTGATCGCGCAGGTGTTCGGTCACCGCAAGAATCTTGTTGATCAGCGGGTTGGCCAGATTGAAACCGGCCTCTTCGATGCGCTGTTCCATGGGCGTTTCGCCATTGCCCCAGCCGTAGCAATTGGCCAGCAGCGCGATCTGGTCCGGCGGCAGGCCGAAGGCCTTGGCCACATCGCGCACGGCGCTCTTACCGCGATAGCAGATCACGGTGGCGGCCAACGCCGCGCGTTCACGCCCGTATTTGTTGTAGACGTACTGCAGCACCTCCTCGCGGCGTTCGTGCTCGAAATCGACGTCGATGTCCGGTGGTTCGTTGCGTTGTTCGGAGAGAAAACGCGCCATCAACAGACGCGTTTCATCCGGGTTGACCGCCGTGATGCCCAATGCATAACACACCGCCGAGTTGGCCGATGAGCCACGGCCCTGGCAGAGAATCTTCTTCGACCGTGCGAACTGCACCACGTCCTGCACGGTGAGAAAGAACGCCTCGTACTTCTTGTGCGCGATCAGCGCCAGTTCCTTCTCAATGACGGTGCGTACCTTTGCCGGCGTTCCATTCGGCCACCGCTCACGCATCCCCTCTTCGGTGAGCTGTCGCAGATAACTCGCTGGGGTATGTCCTTCCGGCACCAGCTCGCGCGGGTAGGTGTATTCAAGCCTGGAAATATCGAAGCTGCAGCGCTGCGCCAGGTCCACGGCGGCCTGCAACAACGCATCCGGGTAGATGTTGCCCAAGGCCCGCCGCGTGCGCAGATGGCGCTCGCCGTTGCGGAACAGATGCGCGCCGCACTCGGCCAACGGCAAGCTGTGGCGGATGGCGGTCAGGGTGTCCTGCACGATGCGCTCGCGCCGCTGCGCCATGTGCACATCGCCGCTGGCCAGTGCGCTCATGCCCAGTTGCTGCGCCAGCACCTGCAGGGCAAGCAAGCGCGCCGCATCGTCCTGTTCGCGATGCAGCTCCACCGCCAGGAATGCACGCGCGCCGAACACCTGCTGCAACCAGGTGCCCTGCCCGGCCTGCGGCTGCGCACCGGGCAACCACACTGCGAACACGCCGGGCTCCACGCCGCGAAACTGTGCCTCCACCTCGGCACGCCCCAATCGATAGGCGCCCTTGCTTGCCGCACGCCGCGCGGTGGTGATCAGCGCGCACAGCTGCGGATAGCCCTGCGCGTTTTCCACCAGCAGGACGAAGCGGGTGCCATCGACCAGGGTGAACTCGCTGCCGACGATCAGGCGCACGCCGGTGGCGCGCGAGGCTTCCAGCCCGCGCACGATGCCGGCCAGCGAGCACTCGTCGGTGATCGCCAGGGCGCTGTAGCCGCAGTGTTGCGCGCGCGCGAACAACTGCTCCGCGCTGGAGGCGCCACGCAGGAACGAAAAATCCGACAGGCAGTGCAGCTCGGCATACGCGGGCAGCCCATCGGCAACCATGGCATGGGCGATATCGTCGTTTGCCGCGCGCAACCGCGCGGCGACCGTCCAGCCGCGCGGCATGCGCCCACCGGGCGTATCGCGGTCCACACCGTCGACGGCGTCATCCCAGCTCATGCGCGCACACCGTCAGCCTCGCGCTGCCAGTGCACGGGTTTTCCAGTGCGCTGCAGGTCGATGCGTTGCCGTTGCCGCTTCGCTGCGCGGCATTGGGCGCCTACGCCACCGCTGCGGCGACCGGCCCGGCAGGCAGTGCGCCGGTGCTGCAACGGGATGGATCGGATCATGCAAACCACCCGTGCAGCATCCAGCCATCGACACGGCCTGGTGCGGCAAACACCCAGGCCTGCCGCCCGCGTGCGGTTTCCACCACGTAGTAATCGCGACGCGCCTCGTCGTCGTCCCACCAGCCGCTTTCCAGCCGCTCCGGGCCGGAGACGATGCGCAGCTGGGTCTCGTGCAGGGGCACCGGTTGCGGCAGCAGCCAGGTCGGGCGTGGCGGACGTGGCGGCGCACCGGTTTCGCGCACCGCATCGCCAATGGCGCGCCGCCAGGCGCGCTCCGGGCGCGGGTCGTCGGCCGGCAGTACGCGATACACCGCCTCGTCGCCGAGCCGCGCACGCAGGCGCTCGCGCAGTTGCGGCCACTCCACCGATTGCTGCGCACGCTGATCGAACAGATCGCGCATGGCCGGCACGAACGGCGGCAGCTGCCGCGCCAGCAGGCGCATCGCCACCACCGGCCGCGGGATCTCCACCCGCTCCAGCCGGTTGCGCGCAAGCTCGAACAACAGCGTCGGCGCCCGTTCCGGGGTGAGCAGGCCGATCTCGACATCGGTGGCGCCTTCTTCGTGTTCCAGCCGCAGCAGGAACCGTTGCACGCCGCCATCGCGGATGGACAGGTAGGTGCACAGATCGCCGATCAGGCGCCGCAGCGGGAACAACAGCGCCGGATGCATTTCCACCTCGTAGCCGAGTTCCACCCGCTGGTCGAAGTGATCCGGTGGCGCGTAACACTCCAGGGGGTCGTCGACCTGGCCGTAGAGGCGGTCCAGATGCTCGAGCAGGCCCGCACCGAACCGCCGGCGCAGCCCATCGCGCGGCAACGCGCGCACCGCCGCCAGCGTGCGCACGCCCATGTGCTGCAGGCGCTCACCGGCATCGCCCGGCAACGCGGCGCGGCGTACCGGCACCTGGTCCAGCGTGGCGTGCAAGGCCGGCAACTGCGTCACCACCATGCCATCGCGCAAACCGGCCAGCACACGCGCGGCACGCGGTGTCGGTGCCAGGGCAAGCCGGTGCTGGAAGCCCAAGGCCTGCAGTTCATCGCGCAGCCGACGCTCGAAACGCGGCCACGGCCCGAACAGTTGAAAACTGGCGCCGGCCTCCAGCACGATGGCGCGCGACCATTGCTGGCTCACCAGCGAACTGTGCCGGTACGCCCACGCCGCAAGAAACCGCTGGGTGCGCGCCTCGGCCTGCGCCTCGTAGTCGATGGTGCGCACAGTGGCCATCAGCGCATGCGCCGCCGACAGCCGCATGCCGGCTTTCAGGCCGGCGGCGGACGCCGCTGGATTGACCGAATGCAGGCTGCGCAACTGTGCCGGCCCTTCCACCAGCACCAGCGGTGCGTCAGGCTCTTCCAGGCGCCGAAGGACGGCGTCCAGCGCCAGCTGCGGCAGCAAGATGCAGGCCCACAACATGCGCGCGCCTCAATGCGCCAGCCGCAACGGCTGCGACGGGACCTGCCCGCCGCGGCACTTGCGCACCTGCCAGGCATCGCGCTCGGGCAGAAATTCCAGCCGCAGCGCGGCCGGCGATGCATTGACCGCATGCTTGCGATCGCGCAGCGCGAACGCGCAACAGTTGCCGCTGTCGGCGGCGACTTGCAGCCGCCGCAATGCGCGTGCATCGCCGGTCTGCGGCCAGCCCAGTACCGCCGCGCAGGCGCCGCTGCGCAGGCATTGTTCGAACGCCCACAAGGCATCGCGCGGCTCGGCCTGCACCACTTCCAGATGGTCCAGCACCACCCCGCCCGCCTGCCAGGCCGGCGCATAGGGAATGAACGGCGGCGCCACCAGCACCACCCGGCTGCTGGCGCCGGTCATGCGCGCCAGCGTGGGCAACAGCAGCGCGATCTCGCCCACGCCGTGCGCGGGCAGCAGCAACTCGGTCAGTGCCCGCCGCGGCCAGCCGCCATCGGGCAGCAATGCGTCCAGTGCCCCATGCCCGGTGGATTCGCCGCCATGGGCGATGGCGGTGCCGTGACCTGCGCGCCATACCGTGCGTGCGGCCAGCAAGGCGTCCAGCGGCAGGGCGACTGCCGCGTTGCCGTCCTGCCTGATGCGCGCGGGCTCCTGGCTCATCTCAACCCTGCCGGATCAGACCGCAGTACAGCCCTTCGATCGCGAAGTCGGCATCGGCGGCCACCACGATCGGCGCATGCGCGCGGTTGCGCGGCAGCAGGCGGATGCGTTCGGCACCACGCTCCAGCCGCTTGATGGTGATTTCGCCATCCACCCGCGCCACCACGATCTGCCCATCGCGCGCCTCGCTGCTGCGATGCACGCCGACCAGATCGCCGTCCAGGATGCCGTCGTCGATCATCGAATCGCCTTGCACCTGCAGCAGATAGTCCGGGCGCAACGAAAACAGCGCACGGTCCAGCCACAGCTGCCGGTCCAGGCCGATATCCGCCCCGATCGGCACGCCGGCCGCCACCCGCCCCAGCACCGGCAAGGCCAGCAACGCATCGCGCGCGGCGCCGCCCGGCATGCGGATGCCCCGCTTCTGATTGGGCAGCAGCTCGATCAAGCCGGCCTCGGCCAGCGCCTGCACGTGCTTTTGCGCGGCATTGCGCGAGGCGAACCCGAATGCCTGCGCAATCTCGGCCAGGCTGGGCGACACCCCTGCGTGGGCCTGCTCCTGCAGGAAAGCCAGCACGGCCAGACGTTTGGGAGAGAGAGGTTCCATGGGAGTGCAGCGGCCGGACGGGGCAAGGTGTACATTTGTACACCTATCTGTCGCAGCAGGCGAGATTGGCCCGTGCAGGTTGCTGAGCCGCTTCAGCCAGGACCGGCCTGCGACCGGCCGGATACGACCCAGCGCCGAATCTGGCCGCGCGGGCCGCTGCGCTTGCGCCTGGCTTACCGCGCACGCATCCGTTTGTGGATTGGCAACAAGCGCACGGCTGCGGTCGCCGGCGAAACCGTCATCGTGCTCAATGGCGCTGCGCTGTTAGCCGATGATCCGGAGCTCTACGGCAGCTACATCGGGCTGGCCGACGGCATGATTGAAGCACCCGCCTTTGCCGATTGCTTGCGGCCGCCCGTGCAACCCCGGCAGCAGGAGCGGATCCACCCACCTGCGGCGCACTACCGCCGAGGTCACGGCGCAGGCTCACTCTCAAGAACCTTGCTCTGAAGAACCTTGCTCTGAATAACCTCGAGGCGCTGGGACATCGCGCGTGGCCAGGCGCCCGCCCTCTCGTCGGGCGCCCAAAACGGCAGCAGCATCGATCAGCTCTCGCGCGTGCTCGCCGGCCGCTTCCGCGTCGCCGCCGCTTTCCTGGCGGCAGCCTTGCGCACGCCAGGCCCCTTGGTCTTGGCAGCTTTCTTGGCCGCTGCCGAGCGGCTGCTGGAACTGCGTTTGGCCGCTGCACTCCTGGCCTGGCGCGACAGCGCCTGGGTGCCGGCAACCTGCTTGGCGGTGGTCTTCTTGCTGGCCGTCTTCAAGGCCTTCTTGGCGCCTGCCGACCGCGTGGGCGAGGTCTTCTTGGTGGCGTTCTTGGCGGCCTGTTTCGTCGTCTTCTTGGCGGCCTTCTTGGTGGCCTTCTTGGTGGCCTTTTTCGCCGTCTGCTTGGTCGCTTTGCGGGTGGTCTTGTTTGCGGTCTTGGCGGTGGTCTTCTTGGCCGCCTCGCTGTCCTGCGCCGCCTTTTTCTTGGTGCTCCTGGAGGCGCTCTTGGACGGCTTGGCATCCACGCCATCGCGGCGCGCCTTGGACAGGCCAATCGCAATTGCCTGCCTGGTGCTCTTGGCACCATGCTTGCCTTCGCGCACGTGGTCGATTTCTTCTTTGACGTATTCGCCGGCCTGGGTACTGGCCGACTTGCCCTCGCGCTTGTCCTGGGCGGCCGCGCGCCGCGTCTTGGCTTCTGGCATGGGGGTGCTCCCGGTGCGTTGTGACGTGCCGATGTAAGCAACCGCCACGTCAACGCCTGGTCGACAACGCACTTGCGGTTGAACAACACGCCGTTGAACAGCATGCCGTTGAACAGCACGCTGCCAGCCTGCATCCAGCGCGTTGCTTGTCAGCCTTCGCCTGCCGGCAATGGCTCGCCCTGCGCATCGTAGGCTGGCGGGTGATAGAAGTTGACCGTCTTCAGCGGCGTGTCACCGGTATTGCGAATCTCGTGCGCCTGGCCACGCTCGATCGCGATCAGGCTGCCGGCCTGCAATGCCTGCGTGTGGCCATCCACGATGGCCTCGCCCGCGCCGTCCACCACGAACAGCCATTGGTCGGCGCCGCGATGGCGATTGTCCGGGCCACCCTCGCGATCGCCCGGTGCCATCACCATTTCGGCCGCCTGCATCTGGCGCAGCGAAAACAGCACCTTGAAGGGGTTGCTCAATTCCAGCGTTGCGTACTGCATGCGCGCGTCTCCTCATCGGTTGCGCCGATGCTGTCGCCGCACACGTCAAGGCGGCGGCAATGCACTATTGGCTGCGGCAGTACCAGTCCCAGATCACATCGGGCAGATGCGCCTGCAGTGGCAGCTCCAGTGCGCGGTAGCCATCCAGCACATCGCGCAGCATCTGTTGCGCTGCGGTGGGCCCGGTGACGCCGTCGAGTTCATCCTGGCTCAACTGCAGCAGCGACCAGTCGTACAGGCGATCGATCCGCTGGGCCATTGCCGCCTGCAGCCAGGCCTGCAGTGCGAACACGCGATACCCCTGCTGCTCCAGCTGCGCCACTGCCACCTCGAGCGCCTGCCCCACACCACGAAACCATTCGGTGTGCCCGCCCGCCGCACTGCGAATCGCCAATGGGGCCGGTGCGTTGTGCTCACCCAGGGGCCGGCGCAGTTGCAGTTCCAGATCCCGCGCATCGCGTTCGCGCTCGGCTTCCACCAGCACGCCGCGCTCCAGGTCGAAGAACGCAAACCAGCGCGGATGCAGGCTGCCGATGCGGCCCAGCGGGTCGCGCGAAAAGCCGATCTTGCAATGGTCTTCCCACTGGCACGGGAACACATAGGTGAAGCAGCGGCCGTCGATGGCCACCTTGCCACGGCGCAGCTGCGCGCTCATTGGCCTGCCTTGCGCTGCGCCTGCAACTCACGAGGTTGATGAGCCTCGACCGGCTGCTCCCAACCGAACACGCTGCGCCCGCCATAGCGGTGCGCATCCACGCGTTCCTGCGCGATATACGCCTCCACCGACGGACCGCGTGCGCCGGCCTCCAGCCGACGTGCCTGCGCATCCAGCCGCGCGATGGCCTGCAGCCGCTCCTCGTTGCCGAGCCGGGCCTGCTGCATCGCCTGCTTGAGCACGCCGATGGTGTGATCCAACACGCGCGTGGGCACCGGGAACGGATGCCGGTCCTTGCCGCCGTGGGCAAGCGAAAAGCGCGCCGGGTCGCTGAAACGACACGGGGTGCCATGCAACACCTCGGCCACCATCGCCAGCGAACGCACGGTGCGCGCGCCCACGCCCGGCACCTGCAACAGCGCGGTGAAATCGGCGGGGCCGCACTCGGCCGCAGCCGCCAGGCTGGCGTGCAGCCGGCGGGTGATCACGTTTTCGCTGCGCACGTCGTGATGGCCGGGCATGCTCAGATGCGGTTGCTGCGCGGGGTCCCAGCCCTGGCCTGCAAACAGGTCACCGGTGACCGGCGCCTGCGCCACAGCAGGCGCAACCGGTGCCTGCGCGGCGTCGATGCGTTGCCACTCACGGGCAAGGCGATCCGGCGGCAGCGTCTGCAACAACGCCACCTGCGCCGCACGCGCGGCAGCGGCGCGATGGTCGGCCAGGTTGACGATATTGCCCTGCTGCGGCCCGTCGATGGCCGCATGCGGCGCATCCACAAAACTGCTCAGCCCTTCCGACAACCAGTGATAGCGGCGCGCCTGCTTGCGTTGCCCGTTCATGCCCTGCTGCACCACCACCCAGCGCCCGTCGTCGCTGACGATGAAACTGTGCAGATACAGGTCGAAGCCATCCTGCACCGCGGCGCTGTCCACCTTGGCCACCAGGCGACTGGCCTGCGCCAGCGCAGCGCCATCCAGCCCGACCCCATCGCCCACCGCCAGCAGTTCGGCCGGCGTTGCGCGCGAGTGCCGCCCGCGCCCACCGCAGACATGGATGCCGAGTTCGCCGGACAACGGCGTGAGCCCGCGCTTGAGTGCGCCCATCACGCTGGTGGTGATGCCGGAGGAATGCCAGTCCATCCCCATCACCGCGCCAAAGGACTGGAACCAGAACGGATGCGCAAGCCGCCGCAACAATTCATCGCGCCCATAGGTGTGCACGATCGCCTCGCACATCACCGTGCCCAGGCGCGTCATCCGCTCACCCAACCAGCGCGGTACGCGCCCGCCATGCAGCGGAAGATCGGCACTGCCGCCGCGCCGGCTCATTGCAACCTCGTCGTCATCTGCACAGGATAGCGAGACCGCCGTCGCACGCCGTGCGATTGGCGTGGACCGCAATAACGCGCAACTGACGAGTTCAGTTCCAGCGGACCGCTGAAACCGGCACGGCGAGCTCGGCCCATTGCCATCGCGCAGTGCCGCGCATGCCCGGGCATCACCCACGTACCGATGTGAACACCATCACCGCATTGCCTACACCCTGCGTTGACCGTCGCGTGGTCAAGGTGAAGGCCCTCTCAGCCATCGCCACGGGGCTCGCATGAATGCCACTCCCGCCGCAGCCCGTGACACGGCGCCGGCCACCGCCACCACTGCCGCGCCGACCTACCCGGTCAACCTGCGCATCAATGGTCAGCCTTACCAATTGCAGCTCGAAGCCTGGGTCAGCCTGCTTGACCTGCTGCGCGACCGGCTCGATCTCACCGGTACCAAGAAAGGCTGCGACCACGGCCAGTGCGGTGCCTGCACGGTGCTGGTCGATGGGCGCCGCATCAACAGCTGCCTGACGCTCGCCGTCATGCAGGACGGCGCCGAGATCACCACCGTCGAAGGCCTGGCCGAGGGTGATCAGCTGCATCCGCTGCAGCGCGCCTTCATCGACAACGACGCCTTCCAGTGCGGCTATTGCACGCCCGGGCAGTTGTGTTCGGCGGTGGGCCTGATCAAGGAAGGCAAGGCACACGACCGCGACCAGGTACGCGAACTGATGAGCGGCAACCTGTGCCGCTGCGGTGCCTACCCGCAGATCACCGATGCGGTGATGCAGGTCATGGGCAAGCCCAGCGACAGCAGCGACAGCGCCGCCACGCCATGGACCCCAGGGACGGTGCCGGCATGATTCCGCTCACCTACACGCGCGCGGACTCCGTCGATGCGGCCCTCACTGCGTTGTCGGTGCGTGGCAGCGATCCGCACCCGGTGCCTGCCGAAGCCCCGGTGCGCCTGATCGCCGGCGGCACCAATCTCACCGACCTGATGAAGCTGCAGCTGATGCGGCCGGGCAGCCTGGTCGACATCAATCGTCTGCCACTGGACGGCATCAGTGCGCTCCCCGAAGGCGGCCTGCGCCTGGGCGCACTCGCGCGCAACGCCGACACCGCTTACCACCCGGAGGTGGAAACGCGTTACCCCCTGCTGAGCGCGGCGATCCTCGCTGGCGCCTCGCCGCAGATCCGCAACATGGCCAGCAATGGCGGCAACCTGCTGCAGCGCACGCGCTGCCTGTATTTCTACGACCACGCCACCCCGTGCAACAAGCGCGAGCCCGGGACCGGCTGCTCGGCCATCGGCGGGCTCACCACCTACAACGCCATCCTCGGCGCCAGCGCGCAGTGCATTGCCACGCACCCGTCGGACATGTGCGTCGCGCTGGCTGCGCTGGACGCGGTGGTGCACGTGCAAGGCCCCAATGGCGAGCGCGACATCCCGTTCGCGCAGTTCCACCGCCTGCCCGGCGAGCACCCGGAGCTGGACAGCACGCTGGCCCCGGACGAGCTGATCGTGCATATCGACCTGCCCGATGCGCAGCGCTTCGTCGCGCATAGCGCCTACCTGAAGATCCGTGAGCGGCTGTCGTACGCCTTCGCGCTGGTGTCTGTGGCCGCCGCGCTGGACCTGGCCGAGGACGGCAGCATCCGCGAGGTGCGCGTTGCCCTGGGCGGCGTGGCGCACAAGCCCTGGCGCAATCCCGACGCCGAGGCGCAGCTGGTGGGCAAGCCGGCCACGGCCGACAGCTTCGGCATCCTGGCCGATGCCCTGCTGCAGGGTGCGCAACCGCAAGGCAAGAACGCCTTCAAGCTGCCGCTGGCACGCCGCGCGATCGTGCGTGCGCTGGACGTCGCCCGCGAGGGCACCATCGACAACCGCGGGCGAACCAGCGCGCTGGAGGAAGCGCCATGAACGCACGCAGCACCGATGCACTCGACAACGACCTGAGCCCGCCGGTTGCCGACAGCGGCACCGGCTATCGCCCCACCGGCACCGGCGTCACCCGCATCGACGGGCGCGCCAAGGTCACCGGCCAGGCGCGTTATGCCGCCGAATGGCCGGTGCCCGACCTGGCCTATGGCGTGGTGGTCAACAGCAGCATCGCCAAGGGCGAGATCGTCGCCTTCCATCTCGACGCCGCGCGTGCGGTGCCCGGCGTGCTGGAGATCGTCACCCATGAAAACCGGCCGCATATGCGCGGCATGGACGTGTTCTACAAGGACATGACCGCACCGGCCGGTTCGCCGTTCCGCCCCTTGTACGACAACAAGATCCTGTACAGCGGCCAGCCGATCGCGCTGGTGGTGGCCGACACCTTCGAAGCGGCGCGCCATGCTGCGCATCTGGTGGAGGTGGAACTGCTGCAGGACCCGCACGACACCAACCTGATGACCAACCTGGACCGTGCGCACAAGCCCAAGGCCATGAAGGCCGGTTTCTCGCCGCCACCCAAGGACAAGGGTGAGCCGGACAGCGCCTTCGCCAATGCCGCCGTCCAGGTGCAGGCCGACTATTACAGCGGCGTGGAGCACCACAATCCGATGGAGCTGTTCGCCTCCACGGTGATCCGCGACGCCGATGGCCACTTCACCATCTACGACAAGACCCAGGGCTCGCAGAACAGCCGCTGGTACGTCTCGCATGTGTTCGGCCTGAGCAAGCGCAAGGTCACCGTGCGCAACCCCTACGTGGGCGGCGCCTTCGGCTCCGGGCTGCGCCCGCAGTATCAGTTGCCGCTGGCGGTGATGGCCTCGATCCTGCTGGACTGCTCGGTACGCGTGGTGCTGACGCGGCAACAGATGTTCACCTTCGGCCATCGCCCGGAGACGCTGCAGCGGCTCAAGCTCGGTGCCGACCGCGATGGCCGCCTGCAGGCGATCTGGCACGAGGCCATCGCCGAGACCTCGCGGATCGAGGACTACGTCGAGGTGGTGGTCAACTGGAGCGGGCAGCTGTATGCCTGCGACAACGTGCATCTGGGCTACAACCTGGTGAGCCTGGACCAGTTCAGCCCGATGGACATGCGCGCCCCCGGCGCCGCACACGGCGTGCATGCGCTGGAAGTGGCAATGGACGAGCTGTCCTATGAATTGGGCATGGATCCGCTGGCGCTGCGCCTGAAGAACTACGCCGAGGTCAACCCGGCCGACGACAAGCCCTACTCCACCAAGGCACTGCGCGCGTGCTACCAGCAAGGCGCCGAGCGCTTCGGCTGGGCGCAGCGCCCGTTGCAGCCGCGCGCACGCAAGGAAGGCAACGAATGGGTGGGCTGGGGCATGGCCACCGGGCAATGGGATGCGATGCAGATGTTTGCGCGCGCGCACGCGGTGCTGCACGCCGATGGCCGGCTGGTGGTGAGCAGCGCAGCCAGCGATATCGGTACCGGCACCTATACGGTGATGGCGATGATCGCGGCCGAAGCACTGGGCCTGCCGCTGGAACAGGTCACCTTCCAGCTGGGCGATTCGACGCTGCCGGTGGCACCGATCGAAGGCGGCTCATCGCACGTGACCACGGTGGGCTCGGCGGTGGACGGCGTGTGCGGCAAATTGCGCGCGCGGCTGCTGCGGCTGGCGCAGGCGTTACCGAATTCGCGCTTCACCAAGGCCAAGCTGGACGAGGTGGTCTTTGCCGATGGCACGCTGGCGTTGCGCGCCGACGCCGGCACCACCATGGCCCTGACCGAGGTATTGCGTGCTTCCCAGCTGGAACAGATCGAAGACAAGTTCCTGCTGCTGCCCAATGTGCTCAAGCAACGCAACTACACCCGTGCCACCCATGGCGCGGTGTTCGTGGAAGTACGGGTGGACGAGGAGCTCGGCACGGTGCGGGTCACCCGCGTGGTCAGCGCCGTGGCGGCCGGGCGCATCCTCAACCCGATCACCGCGCGCAGCCAGATCGTCGGCGGCGTGGTCTGGGGCATCGGCCAGGCGCTGCACGAACACACCCAGTCCGATCACCGCTTCGGCCGTTTCATGAATCACGATTTTGCGATGTATCACGTCTCGGCCAATGCCGACATCCACGACATCGATGTGATCTTCGCCGACGAGGACGACCGCATCGTCAGCAGCCTGGGTGCCAAGGGCGTGGGCGAGATCGGCCTGGTCGGCGTCTCGGCGGCGATCTGCAATGCGATCTTCCATGCCACCGGCAAGCGCATCCGCAGTACCCCGATGACGCCGGACAAGGTGATGGCGGACTGAGGCCTGCACTGCAGGTGCCCGCGCGCGCCCCTCAGGTAGAGCCATCTGCCTGAGGGCGGACGCGCCGGCAGCGTGCTGGCGCTGCAGCGTCTGCGGCAACCGCAGGCGCAACAATCCGGTCAGCCGCGCGTCGGTGGTGCCGAACAGGACAGTCGGCGCGTCCTGCTGGTGGGAGGATGTGTCTTTCGGAGGATCCAGCGTCAGCGGCACAAAAGTGCCGCTGGCGGTCGGCGCATCGCGCCCAACCGACCATGCCATGCACTCAGGTGCGCGTGGCCGCCAGAAAATGCGCACGGTCCTGCTGGGTGCGGCGGCGGATCTCCGCCAGGGCATCGCTCTCGGTCGCCTCCAGCATGGATTCGAACAGGCGCTGGAAGTGGTTGCGCATGGCCGTGCGTGCCGCCATCGGGTCGCGTTGCTGCAGGGCCTGCAGGATGGCGGTGTGTTCGTCCACACGGGTGGCGCCGTCGTCGTGGCAGACCCGCGCGTACACCTCGCGCACGCGCGGCAACTCGTTGCGCATGCGCCAGATCAGCTGCACGCAGTGCGCCACCACCGGGTTGCCGCTGATCCGCGCGATCGCCAGATGGAAGGCGCGGTCGTAGTCGGCGGCGGCCGCATCGCTGAGCCCAGGCGCCGACAGCGCCTGGATCATGCCATTCAATTCATCCAGCTCCGCATCGGTGATGTGGCTGGCCGCCAACGCGGCCGCTTCCGCCTCGATCACCGCGCGCGCGGCGGTCAGCTCGAACGCGCTGACATCCGGCAAGGCGCCCTCGTCCGAGGCCAGGCGTGGCTTGACGTACACGCCCGAGCCGATCTTGATCACGATGCGGCCCTGCGCCTCCAGTGCGATCTCGGCTTCGCGCACGGTCACGCGGCTGACGCCGAAGCGCTCGGCCAACTCGCGTTCGCCCGGCAGGCGCGAGCCGACCGGGAATTCGCCCGTGTCGATCAGCGCGCGGATCTTGGCGGCAACGGAGTGGTACAGGCGGTTTTCGGACATCGGCGACTCAAACCCTCAAGGTGATCGGCCCGGCACGCGGGTGCCGGACAGGTGGCGCGGCGGAAACCGCGCCGGTGGCGACGCTAGAACCGGTAGCGCACCCCCAAATAATAGCGTCGCCCGTAGGTGTTGTACTCACGGAAGCTACCGGGCACCGGCATGTCGGAGATCCGCGGCTCATTGGTCAGGTTGGACGCCTCCAGCGACACCGACAGCTGCGCATTGACGCGGTAGCTGGCACGCAGGTCCAGGGTGCCGCTGTCGCGCACGTAGCGGTTCTGCGCCGGGGCGCCGACGAACTTCTGGAAATACTCCGAGCGGTACTTGTAGATGGCCTGCAGGTCGACCGCGCCGATGGCGTAATACAGCTGGCCGGAGAACACGTGCCGCGACAGGCCGAAGATATTGGCCGGCGCGACGATGCCGCCGCTCACCAGCCCGGTCGCCGGATCGATCTGGTCGCCCAGGCGCAGATCCTGGGTCTTGTAGTTGGAATCGGCGTAGTTGTAGCTGAGCTTGACGCCCAGGCCGTCGAATGGCGCCGGCAGGTAGGAGAAGCGGTGGGTGCCGGTCAGCTCCAGCCCGGTGAGATCGCTCTTCTGCCGGGTGGTGACGTCCTGCACCACCGGCACCACCACCGACGTGCCGTCGATGACGAAGCGTTCGTCCACCACCGTGGGCACCGCGCCCCCGGTGAACTGCTTGTAGTAGACCGCGGCGCTGAGCAGGGAGTCGGCATTGGGGTACCACTCCAGCGACACGTCTGCATTGGACGACAGCAGCGGCCGCGTGCGCGGGTTGCCGGTGGCGGTGATGCTGCCGATCGCCTCGCCGACGGTCGTGAATTCGGTCCCCGGTTCCAGGATGAAGGTGCGCCCGGCAGACAGCGCCACCAGATCCGGGCGGGCCATGGCCCGGTACAGCCCCAAGCGCAGCTGGGTCTGGTCGGTCAGGCCGATGTTGGCGTTGAAGCTGGGCAGGAACACGCGGTTGGACGCGCGCACCGTCTGCGCGGCGAAGCGTCCGGTTTCCACCAGCTGGATGGTGCCGTCGGGGTTGTCGATGACGTCCAGCTCGCCGCGCAATCCCACCGAGCTCACATCGGTGCGCACCCAGCGCACGCCCAGGTTGCCATCCAGCGGTCGCCCGAACAGCGTGCTGGCAAATTCGCCCATCACGTACAGCGCGCGGGTCTTTTCTTCCACGTCGGAGTCGGCGGTGCCGCGCGGGTCGGCATTGCGGCCGGTGTCGTCCACGCCGGTAATGGCGCCGAACAGACAGCGGCTGTCGAAGGTGGCCCACTGCTGGATGGTGTTGCCGCTGGCGCCGGAGAGGAAATCCTCCTGCGGGAACGGTTGCCGGCAGGCCAGGTTGGCGGCGCGGATCGTGGCCGCATCGGTGACGTTGCGCTCGACGCGGTCGTCCAGGTCGCGGTAGGTCGCCTCGGACAGGCGCACGCCACCCTTGATGGAGGTAAGAAGCCCGCTTTCCGGGGTGAAGGCGCCATCGAAGCGCCAGGCCCGGATGGTGTGCTCGCGGCGCAACTCGTCGCGGCGCGCACGCGCGGCCGCGCTGAAATTGTCCGGGTTGTTCAGGTCGAACGCAGGATCGACCACGATCCCCGGCACATCGCCGGCATAGGTATAGGTGTAGTCCACGCGCTGCCCGTTGATCCCGGGCACGCGGTTGCCGTTGATGTCGGTGGCATTGGAGCGCAGCCGCATCATGCGGTCGATCTCGCTGCGCTCGGTGCGCGAATACGACAGGTCGGTGGACAGCATCCAGGCCGCGTTCGGGCGCCATTCCACGCGCAGCCCGCCACCGCGGTACTGCTCGTCGCGCACCTTGTAGTCGGTGGACGATTCCACCGTACTGCTGCCGGTATGGCCGAGCAAGGCGCCGTTGTCGCCCACCTGGCGGTTGTTGAGGTTGCGCAAGGTCTCGGAGAAATTGAGCTCGGCGCGGTCTTCGGTGACGGTGCGCTGCGAGTCCTGGTAATCCAGGGCCACGTCCAGGCCGTCGAACGGCCGCCATTGCAGCGCTGCGAAGGCGGCATCGCGTTGATCGTGTTCGCTGATCTGGCGGTACACGCGACTGCCGGGCGCCAGGTAGTACGGCGTGCCCGCCTGCACCTGCGCCGGGGTCACGGCGGTGCAGTTGCGGCTGGCGCCCACCACCTCGTTGGCGTTGCAGGCCGTCCAGGTGGAGCTGCTGCTCATCACCTCTTCCGGGTTGGTGCCTTCCAGCCGCTGCAGGCCGAGCGAGACCCCCAGCTTGCCGGCCCCGCGCAGGTCGAACTGGTCCAGGTAGCTGACGGTGCCGCGCCAGCCCACGCCATCGGCGTCGCGCAGCTTGCTGTCGCCGTCGGCATAGGTCGCCCGCCCGTCCAGCTGCACGCGGCGCTTGCCGAATTCCAGCGGCCGCACGGTCTGCATGTTGACCGTGCCGGCGATGCCGCCCTCGACAAAGTCGGCGCGCTGGGTCTTGTAGATCGCCACGGTGTTGATGAGTTCGGAGGGGAACTGGTTGAAGTTCACCGAGCGGTCGCCGCTGCCGTTGCTGGCCTCGCGCCCGTTGAAGGTGGCCGAGCCCAGGAACGGCCCCAGGCCACGGATGGAAATCTCCGACGCGCCGCCCTTTTCGCGGTGCGTGGCCGCACCGGTGATGGTCTCGATCGCCTCGCCGATCGACAGCGCCGGCAGGTCGCCGATGTCCTCGGCCGACAGCACGTCGGCCACCACCGTCTGCTCGCGCTTGCTGTCAATGGACGACTGGATCGAGCTGCGGATGCCGGTGACCTTGACCTGATCCAGCGTGGTGGGCGCTTGCTCCGGTGCCTGCTGGGCGGCATCGCTTTGCTGGGCCAGGGCTGCCTGCGCGCTTGCCAGTAAAAAGGCAGTCAGCAGCGCCTGGGCCAAGGCATTCCGAATAATTGGTCTACGTAATTGGACTAGTTTCAGATAACGCACAATTCCTCCTCCCAAAGGACGCTCGAGACCGAGCGAGGTGGAGACTCCACGCGGATCAACGCCAAGTCAACCATTTCTGCGATTTATCTAACGAGCCACCTGACTAGGCCAGTTCTGTGGATTATTTTGTGCAATTGCAGCATGACATCGAGCCGATCGCGGGCTTCAATACAGACCAACTGGACTACTCTTTTGGTTGACGATCCAGCCTGCACTGTTACCCTCGGCCATCACCGACGCGCCAGCGTCCAGGAGCATCCCGATGCGATCCCCCGTTTCCCTTGCCTGCCTGTTGCTGCTGTGCGCGCCCGCCTGGATCGGCTCGGCCCAGGCCACCTCGTACCTGGTGCACGACCAGAGCGAGTACGCCGTGGCAGCGGCCGCGCTGCGTGCCGGCGATCGCATCGTGCTGGCCGATGGGCAGTGGCGGGATTTCGCCATCGTGCTGCGCGGGCAAGGCACCGCCGAGCAGCCGATCACCCTCACCGCGCAGACGCCCGGCAAGGTGATCATCAGCGGCACCTCCGACCTGCGCATGGCCGGCACCTACTTGGTGGTGTCGGACCTGGTGTTCCGCGACGGCCACGGCCCGGGCGATGCGGTGCTGTCGTACCGCATCTCCAGCAAGGAACGCGCGCGCCACAGCCGCATCACCCGGGTGGTGGTGGACGGCTTCAGCAAGCCCACCCGCAACGATTCGGACAACTGGGTGGCGCTGTACGACAGCGACAACCGCTTCGACCACAACCAGCTGGTCGGCAAGACCAATGCCGGCCCCACCCTGGTGGTGGTGCGCGACGCCACCCAGGGCCTGGACAATCGCCATCGCATCGACCACAACTGGTTCGGGCCACGCCCCAACCTGGGCGCCAATGGCGGCGAGACGCTGCGCATCGGCACCAGCAGCGACGCCGACAGCGCCTCCAACTCGGTGGTGGACAACAACTGGTTCGAAGGCTGCGACGGCGAGGTGGAGGTGGTCTCCAACAAGTCCGGCGGCAACACCTACCGCGGCAATGTGTTCAAGCAATCGCGCGGCGCGCTGGTGCTGCGGCATGGCGATGGCAACCTGGTCGAGCGCAACGTGTTCTTCGGCGACGGCAAGGCCAACACCGGTGGCATCCGCGTGATCAACCGCAAGCAGACCGTGCGCCACAACTACCTGGAAAACCTGGCCGGGGATGGCTATTCGTCGGCGCTGAGCATCATGTACGGGGTGCCCAATTCGCCCGCCAACCGCTACGTGCAGGTGGACCAGGCGCGCATCGAGCGCAACACCTTCGTCAGCGTCAACCAGCTGTTCTTCGGTGCCGGCATGGATGCCGAGCGCACCGCCGCGCCGATCAACAGCCGCTTTGCCGGCAACCTGATCGTGGCCGCCAGCGACCCGGTGCGCGTGCTGGGCGATCTGTCCGGCATCGCGTTTGCCGGCAACCTGCAAAGCCCGCTGGCATCCACCCGCCTGCCCGGCGGCGTCGACAGCCGCCAGGTGACGATGACCCGCGCCAGCACCGGCTTGCTGGTCGCCGACAACGCCACCGGCGTCGGCGCCGACCCGGCGCTGAGCTACATCGCACGCGACCAGGTGGGCGTGAGCTGGTATCCCAAGCAGGCGCCGCAGGCGGTGAGCGACAGCGGCCGCCGTACGCGCGTGCGGCCGGGCCCGACCAGCCTGACCGACGCCGTGGCGCACGCCGGCCCCGGCGATCGCCTGCAGCTGGATGCAGGGCGCTACCAGGTCGATGACATCCTCGACGTGGACCGGCCACTGACGCTGGAAGGCCCGCAACACGGGCGTGCGCGGATCCGCTTTTCGCAGCCGGCGCTGTTCCAGATCGCGCCCGGCGGCACACTCAGCCTGGCCCGGCTCGAGATCGATGGCCGCGCCGCGCCCGCACAGCCGGGCAACGCGGTGATCCGCACCAGCCCCGGCACCGCCGTGGCGCAGTACCAGCTCACGCTGCGCGACACCCACCTGCATCATCTGGACGCCCAGCCCGGCTTCGATGTGATCGCGCTCGGCAAGGGCAGCCTGGCCGACCACATCCTGCTGGACAGATTGCTGGTCGAAGACGTCTCCGGCCGGGTGCTGTCCGCACGCGCCGAGACCGACGACCGTGGCACCTACAACGTCGAACAGGTGACGGTGCAGCAGTCGCAGTTTCACCGCGTCGCCGGGCCGGTGCTGGACCTGTATCGTGGCGGCCGCGATGAAAGCACCTTCGGCCCGGTGCTGCAGCTGAGCGACTCGCACTTCACGCAGGTCGGCCGCGCTGCGGATGCGTCGCTGCGCCTGCACGGCGTGCAGCGTGTCGCGCTGCGCAACAACCGCTTCGTCGACAGCGCCGCGATCCTGGCGCAACCCACCACCGGCACGCCCCACCTGATCGCCAGCGGCAACCAGTTCGTTCGCACCCCGGCGTTGCATGCCGACGCAGCGGAGCCCCTGCTATGACCCGTTCCACCCGCCTGTTGCTGCTGGTCCTGGTCGGCGCCGGCAGCGCCCTGTCCTGTATCGCCGCGCCGTCACCAGCGGCCGAGCCAGCGGCGCAGCCGCAACCGCGCGCCACCGACGCCGCACCAGTGCTGGTCACCGCCCAGCAATGGCGCGCCATGGCCAGCGATGGCGCCAGGCTGCCGGTGTTCGCCCGCGAACAGGCACGCGCAGAAGCCAGCGTGCGCGCGGCGATGGGGGCCGGTGTGGACGTGCCGGTGCCCAGGGACCCCGGCGGCGGCGCCAGCCACGAACAGCACAAACGCAACTACCAGGCCATCCAGGCAGCCGGCGCGCTATACCGGCTCACCGGCGACCGCGCCTATGCCGACTATGCGCGCGACGTGCTGCTGGCCTACGCACGCCTGTATCCCACGCTGGGCGCACACCCCGCCGGGCGCGGCCAGGTGCCGGGGCGGCTGTTCTGGCAGTCCTTGAACGACTCGGTGTGGCTGGTCTACGCAAGCCAGGGCTACGACGCCATCCGCGACACGCTCAGCGCGCAGGACCGCGCCACCATCGACCGCGACGTGTTCGCGCGCATGGCGCACTTTTTGTGCGACGAAAGCGCAGACAACTTCGACAAGATCCACAACCATGCCACCTGGGCGGTAGCCGCCGTGGGCATGACCGGCTATGTGCTGCGCGACCAGGCGCTGGTGGACAAGGCGCTGCGCGGCAGCAGGCGCGATGGCAAGGCCGGCTTCCTGGCGCAGGTGGACCAGCTGTTCTCGCCGGACGGCTACTACGCCGAAGGCCCGTATTACCAACGCTATGCCCTGGCGCCGTTCGTGCTGTTCGCCAACGCGATCGCGCGCAACCAGCCGCAGCAACGCATCTTCCAGCGCCGCGACGGCGTGCTGCTCAAGGCCGTGGACAGCCTGGTGCAGAGCAGCTACGGCGGCTATTTCTTCCCGATCAACGACGCCATCCTCGACAAGGGCCTGGACACCGAGGAACTGGTGGCCGGCATCGGCATCGCCTACGCGCAGACCCACGATGCGCAACTGCTGTCCATCGCACAACGCCAGCGCCGCGTGCTGCTCACCCCCGAAGGCCTGGCCGTGGCCAGCGCGCTCGCGCAGGACCGCGCCCAACCGTTCGCCTTCGGCAGCGTGTTGCTGCGCGATGGCGCACGGGGCGACCAGGGCGCGCTGGCGATCCTGCGCAGCGGCGGCGACGACGGCCAGACGCTGGTGATGAAGAACACCTCGCAGGGCATGGGCCACGGCCATTTCGACAAGTTGAACTGGCTGTTCTACGACAACGGCCAGCGCGTGGTCACCGACTACGGCGCGGCGCGTTTCCTGAACGTGGAAGCCAAGGCCGGCGGCATCTATCTGCCGGAAAACAGCAGCTGGGCCAAGCAGACCATTGCGCACAACACGCTGGTGGTGAACGAGACCAGCCACTTCAACGGCGACTGGAAGGTGGGCGAGCAGCATGCGCCGACGCAGCTGCTGTTCGCCGGCAGTGCCGACACCCGGATCGCCTCGGCGCGCATGCAGCAGGCCTACGACGGGGTCAGCTTCACCCGCACCCAGGCGCTGCTGTCGCACCCGCAGCTGCGCCTGCCGGTGGTGGTCGACCTGCTGCGCGTCAGCGGCAGCGCGCCGGCACGCTACGACCTGCCGCTGCACTTCAACGGGCAGATCATGCAGGTCGGCTTCACCGCAGAGCGCGCACTGACGCAACGTCCGGTGCTGGGCAAGGCCAACGGCTATCAGCACCTGTGGGTGGACGCCTCCAGCGATGCGAGCACCGACACGCGCAGCCTGAGCTGGCTGCTCGCCGGCCGCTTCTACAGCTACCGCTTTGGCAGCAGCGCGCCGGCGCGTGCCCTGCTGGTGGAGAGCGGAGCCAACGACCCGGACTTCAACCTGCGCCGCGAACCGGCGCTGATCCAGCGCGTGGATGGGCAGGCCAATGTCAGTTTCTTCGGCGTGCTGGAACCGCATGGCGAATACAACGGCACTGCCGAATACGTGCATGGCGCCGACAGCCGCATCCGCGCCATCGAGCGCGTGCGCGGCGACGATGCCGAGGTGATCGTGCTCACCCTGGTCGGCGGCCAGCGCATCGCGCTGGCGGTGGCCGACGACGCCGATGCACAACGCGCCCACCAGGTGCAGGCCGGAGGCCAGCACTACCGCTGGCGCGGCGGTTACGCGCGCTTCGATCGCGCTGCAGGTGAAAAATGAGCACCGCCTCCACCTCCACGACACCCACGCGCCCCGCAGGCAAGCGCTCGGCGGTGCGCTGGCTGATCGTGGCGCTGATCGCGGTGGCCACGGTGATCAACTACATCGACCGCAACGCGCTGGCGGTGATGTGGCCGGCGATCTCGCGCGACATCGGCGCCACCAAGGAAGACTACGCGCTGCTGGTCACCATCTTCATGCTGTTCTATGCCGCCGGGCAGTTCGTGTTCGGGCGGCTGTTCGACATCATCGGCACCCGGCTCGGCTTTGCCTTGTCCATCGCGGTGTGGTCGCTCTCCATTGCGCTGCATGCCATCACCCACTCCATCATGGCGTTCTCGGTGGTGCGCGCACTGCTGGGCATCAGCGAAGCCGGCGCCTGGCCGGGCGCGGTCAAGGCCAATGCGGAATGGTTTCCCACCCGCGAGCGTGCGCTGGCGCAGGGCATCTTCAATGCCGGCGCCTCCATCGGCGCGATCGTCTCGGCACCGCTGATCGCGCTGCTGTTCCTGTCGTTCGGCTGGAAGGGCACCTTCGTGCTGGTCGGCGTGCTGGGCATGCTGTGGTTACTGCCGTGGCTGGTGATCTACCGTGCCGGGCCGGACCGGCATCCCTGGGTCAACGCGGCCGAGCGGGCGTTGATCCTGGACGCACCCGAGGCCGGCAGCGCGCCGCCGCCGGCTTACCTGCCCACGCTGCGCCAGCTGATGTCGCACCGGCAAAGCTGGGGCATCGTGCTGGCGCGGTTCTTCCTGGATCCGATCTGGTGGCTGTTCGTGTCGTGGCTGCCGATCTACCTGGCCGAGACCTTCCACTTCGACATCAAGCAGATCGGTGCGTTCGCCTGGGTGCCATTCGTCGGCGCGATGCTGGGCAGCCTGTGCGGCGGCTGGTTGTCCGGGCGCCTGATCGCGGCCGGCTGGAGCGTGGACCGCGCGCGCAAATGGACCATCACCCTGGGCGGGGCCATCATGGCGCCGGCGCTGCTGGGCGCCGTGCAGGCGGCCGACCCGCGCATGGCGGTGCTGACGATTGCCGCGGTGCTGTTCGGCTTCCAGATCGCCATCGGCAATATCCAGACCCTGCCCGGCGATCTGTTCGCCGGTAAATCGGTCGGCTCGCTGGCCGGCATCGGCGGCATGGCCGCGGTGGCCGGCACCCTGATCACCACCTGGCTGGTCCCGGTGATGACCGCGACCTCGTACGCACCGATGTTCATCCTGGTCGCCGCGCTGGTGCCGGCCTCGCTGGCCGCGCTGTGGCTGGTCACCGGCCGCATCCACCGACTCGACGCACCGGGCACCTGAGCGTGCCTGCCGCCTACTCCGCTTTCCCCACACCAACAGGACATACCCGCATGCATTTCCACGACAAGGTCGCCATCGTCACCGGCGGCGGCCGCGATATCGGCCGCGCCATCTCGCTCAAGCTGGCCGCTGCCGGCGCCAAGGTCTGCATCAACTACGCCAACGACGACGCCAGCGCGCGCGACACGCTGGCACAGCTGCAGGCCGCCGGCGGCCAGGGCATCCTGCACCGCGCCGACGTCACCGATGCCACCGCCGTGGCCGGCCTGCTGACCGCCACGCGCACCGCCTTCGGCCAGCACATCGATGTGCTGATCAACGTGGCCGGCGGCATGCTGGCGCGCAAGCCGCTGGCCGATATCGACGAGGCCTTCTTCCATCAGGTGATGGACCTCAACCTCAAATCGGTCTACCTGACCACCCAGGCGGTGGCACCGCATATGCGCGAAGGCGGCGCGATCGTCAATTTCGCCTCGCTTGCCGGGCGCGATGGCGGCGGGCCGGGCGCGGCCATCTATGCCACCGCCAAGGCGGCGGTGATGACGTTCTCGCGCGCAATGGCCAAGGAACTGGGCCCGCGCGGCATCCGCGTCAACGCACTGTGCTGCGGCATGATCGCCACCCGCTTCCATGACGATTTCACCAAGCCGGAAGTGCGGGCCTTCGTCGCCAACGCCACCCCGCTGCGGCGCGAGGGCCGCCCGGAGGAAGCCGCCGATGCGGCGTTGTACCTGGCCTCGGATGCGGCCAGCTTCATCAACGGCGCCAACCTGGACGTCAACGGCGGCGTGTTCTTTTCCTGATCGACAAAGGAGGCTTGCGCATGGTCTGGCGATGGATGATGACTGCGACACTGAGTGTGGTGCTGGCAGGCCCGGCCACGGCGCACCCGGCACCCCGCTGGGTGCCGGCCTGGATCGCCTCGGCGACGCCGGACCGGCTCGACGGCGGTGCCGACACGCCGCTGCAATTTGCCGATGAAACGGTGCGCCAGGACATGCGCCTGGGCAGTGCGGCGGTGGCCTTGCGCGTGCGCATCAGCAACGAGCTGGGCACCACCCCGCTGACGATCGGTGCGGGCACGGCGCGTCTGCTCGGTAGCACCGGGGACGCCCACCCGCTGCGCTTCGATGGGCGCGCCAGCGTCACCGTGCCGCCCGGCGGCGTGCTGCTCAGCGACCCGGTGCCGTTGCGCGCACCGGCATTGGCCGAGGTGGCGGTCAGCCTGTATTTCCCCACGCCGGCGCGCCCGGCGGTACGCCGCACCGCGCTGCGGGTGGTCAAGGGCCAGGCCGAGGTACCGGACAGCAAGGCGCTGGCGTATCGCCAGAACGTCATCTCCGCCCTCTACGTGCAACCGCCGCATCCCCGCCAGACCGTGGTGGTGGCGCTGGGCGATTCGATCACCGAAGGCGCCACCGCCACGCGCGGCGCCAATGGCGACTGGCCGGCTTTGCTGGCCAGGCGGCTGGAGCAGCGTTGCCCCGGCAGCGTGGTGGTGCTCAACGCCGGCATCAGCGGCAACAAGCTGCTCGACGATGGCCGCAGCCCCAGCGCGCTGGCGCGGCTGGATCGCGACGTGCTGGCACTGCCCGGCGTGGACCAGGTGATCCTGTTCGAGGGCATCAACGACATCCGCCACAGCGGCCCGCCGGATGCGATTGCCGGCCGCACTGCTGCCGACATGGTGCTGGGCTATCGCCAGATCGTGACCCGGCTGCAGCAACACGGCATCGCCGTGATCGGTGCCACGCTGACCCCGTTCGGCAACTCCGATCGCTACGAGCCGGTGGCGGCGGCCACGCGCCAGACGCTCAACGGGTTCATCCGCGATGGGCAGGCGTTCGATGCGGTGATCGACTTCGACGCCGCGCTGCGCGACCCGGCCAGGCCGGAGTGGCTGCCCGCCGCGCTGACCCGCGACTTCCTGCATCCCAACGATGCCGGTTACCAGCGCATGGCCGAATCAGTGGACCTGTCGTTGTTCTGCAAGGCCCGCTGAGGCGCCTTGCCACGGTGACGCGCCTGCGCCAGGCGCGCTGCCACGGTGACACGGCGGCACGGCCGCATGCACGCTTGCCTGCCTTCAGCTCTGGCGCTTTTTCAGGATGCTGATCTCCCCGGAGGTCTCCAGGATCGCCATGTCGATATCGGCATCGTCGCGGCAATCGGCCTTGCGTTTTGCCACCTCGAAATCGGCATAGCTGACGTTGTGGCGGACCAGTTCCTTCCAGTAGATCTGCCCGCCCCGCGCCAGCAGCGCGGGGGTGCCCTGCACCCAGGTATCGATCCGCCGGCTGCGCGCGGTGGCCATGCCCACCAGCCAGTTCAATACCAACAAGGTGGCCGCCAGGATCATGCCGCCCAGCAACGAGACGTCTTCGCCGATCAGCGAGTTCTGCACCGCGGTTCCCAGCAGCACGATCAGCAGCACGTCGAATGGCGTGGATTGGCCCAGCGCGCGTTTGCCGGTCAGGCGCGTCAACAGCAGGACCACGCTATAGACCGCAACCGCGCGCAGCACGAACTCCCACCACGGCATACCCAGGTGCATCATTTCGTAGAAGCGCACGCGTGTTTCCACGTCCAGCATCGTGTGTCCTGACCGGTTTGATCGATGGCGCACGCTAGTGCGCAAACGGTGAAGGGGCCGTGCTGTCGCAGCGCCACTGCGGCCGACAATTCGGCACCCCTCGTGCACCGCAGCACGGCTTTTTGCTGGCGATCCGTTAGCGTCTGGCCTGGACACACGGGGATGGCGGGCATGGGGACTGGAATCACACGTCGCGGGTTGCTGCTGGGTGCCGCGTCGGCAGCGTTGTCGGCACAGCTGCCGGTAGGGTTTGCGTTGCCGCGGCGTGCGGCCGCGGCGCCGGCCTTTATCGATGCGTTGATTGCGCGCATGAGCGTGGAGGAAAAGGCCGGCCAGCTGACGCTGTCCGGTTCGGCGCAACAGACCGATGCGGCGGCGGCGGCCAATCCGGTCAACACCGTGCCCACCGCCGAGGGCCAGCTTGCCGCCGTACGTGCCGGGCGGGTGGGCGGCATCTTCAATGGCTCCAATGTGCTGTGGCACCGGCAACTGCAGCAGGCCGCGCTGCAGAGCCGGCTGAAGATTCCGCTGCTGTTCGCCGCCGATGTGATCCACGGGTTCACCACGGTGTTTCCGGTGCCGCTGGCTGAGGCCGCCAGCTTCGAGCCGGCGCTGGCGCAACGCACCGCGCGCGCCGCCGCACTGGAAGCCAGCGCAGTCGGCATCGACTGGACGTTCGCACCGATGGTGGATATCGCACGCGATGCGCGCTGGGGGCGCGGCGTGGAAGGCAGTGGCGAAGACGTGCTGCTTGGCCGGCGGTTTGCGCAGGCGCGCGTGCGCGGCTTCCAGGGCGAAGGACTGGATCATGCCGATGCACTGGCGGCCTGCCCCAAGCATTTTGCCGCCTACGGCGCCGCCGAAGCGGGCCTGGACTACAACACCGTCGACATCTCCGAGCGCAGCCTGCGTGAGGTCTATTTCCCGCCGTTCCAGGCCGCGTTCGATGCCGGCGCAGTGACCACGATGGCGGCGTTCAACGAGATCGCCGGCATCCCTGCCACGGCCAATCGCTGGTTGCTGAGCGAGGTGCTGCGCGGCGAGTGGGACTACCGCGGCCTGGTGGTGTCCGACTACACCGGCGATCTGGAGCTGATCGGGCACGGGGTCGCCAGCGATGCGCGCGAGGCAGCCAAGCTGGCGTTCCTGGCCGGTGTGGACATCAGCATGCAGAGCGGGCTGTATCTGCAGCATCTGCCGGCGCTGGTGGCCGCCAGCGAGGTGACCATGGTGCAACTGGATGCATCGGTACGCCGCGTGCTGCAGTTCAAGGCCGCGCTTGGATTGTTCGACGATCCGTTCCTGCGCATCGTGCCGGCACGCGCACAGGCACGGCAGCGGCGCCCCGAAACACTGGCGCTGGCACGCGAGGCGGCACGCAAATCCATCGTGCTGCTCAAGAACGATGGCGAGCTGCTGCCATTGAAGACACAAGGGCAACGCATCGCGCTGATCGGGCCGATGGCGCGCAACTGGACCGACAGCGCCGGCCCCTGGAGCCTGTTCGGCGGCGACGACAGCGGTAACGACCTGGCCACCGCACTGCGCGCGCGGCTGCGCGACCCGAGCGGCCTGCAGGTGGTGCAAGGCTGCGACTTCGAACATGGCCTGCCCGGCGGCGTGCAGGCGGCCGTCACCGCAGCGGCATCCGCGGATGTGGCGGTGCTGGCGATCGGCGAGCCGATGCGCTACTCCGGCGAAGCGCAGTCGCGCAGCGAGATCGTCATCCCCTCCGGGCAGCAAGCGCTGCTGGCGGCGGTGGCGGCCACCGGCACGCCGGTGGTGGTGGTGCTCAGCAACGGCCGTGCGCTGGTGATCGATGGCCCGGTACTCAAGGCACCGGCGACCCTGGTCGGCTGGTTCCTGGGCTCGGCATCGGGCGCCGCGCTGGCGGACATCCTGTTTGGCGCGCACGGTCCGTCCGGGCGCCTGCCGGTGAGTTTTCCGCACACCGCCGGGCAGCTGCCCTATAGCTATGCGCACAAGCCCAGCGGCCGTGCCGACCCGCGCCCGGATGCCTTGCAGCCATTCAAGACCCGCTACCGCACCGCGCCCCATGCCGCGTTGTTTCCGTTCGGGCATGGGCTGACCTATGGCCGCATTGAATACGGCGAGCTGCGCCTGAGCGATGCACGGCTGGCGGCGACCGGCAGCCTGCGCATCAGCGCGCGCATCCACAACCGCGGCACCCGCGATGCCGAAGAAGTGGCGCAGCTCTACATCCGCGACCGCAGCGCCAGCGTCACCCGCCCGGTGCGCGAACTGAAGGACTTCCGCAAGCTGGCGGTGCCGGCAGGCGGCAGCGTCGCGGTGGAGTTCGTGCTGCGCCGTGAGGACCTGCTGTTTATCGGCCAGGCATTGAAGCCGACGGTAGAGCCTGGCGTATTCGATCTCTGGGTGGCGCCCTCGTCGGAGGCTGAGGGCGTGTCCGCGAGTTTTGAATTGATGGGCTGAGTACGAATCGCGCTCGGAATGGCCCGGCCAAGGAGATGGATTTACCGCATGTCCTGCTAGTGGTGAGAGTCCAGCGACTTCGGCTGACCCAGCTTTTGACTGAATTCAAATGCGGCTACGACGTGGCATCCCGGATGTCTTGCCCAGGTGTGGTTGAACAGGTGGGGGTAGATCAGCTGCAGAGCGGCTGATCTGTGACATTGCTGCAGGGCCCTTGCCCGCCCACCATCGCAGGACACGCCGCAAGTACGTCCTTGTAGGCTCTTACGCGGCATCCATGCCGCGTAAGGTCCCGCGACGGTGGGTGGGCAAGGACCCGTCGGGATGGTCGGTGTGCATGGTCAGGAGCAGTGATGCCGTGCCCTGCGATGTGATGAGACGCAGTGCGATCTGATCGGCGTTCTTCGACGCGAGCAACTCGCTGCCATGCCGACATCGATTCACTCGTCATCGAAGGCACGTCTAGCCAACATGCTGACGCCATCGCTACAACCTTCGAAAGCTTTGTTAGCCGATCGTATTTCCGCGCAACACCTCTGCCAGGAACGGCGCGGTGCGGCTGCCACGCTGCCGCGCGACCGCCTCCGGCGCACCGGCCACCACGACGGCGCCACCCGCACCGCCCGCGCCCGGCCCCATGTCCAGCACCCAATCGCTGCTGGCGGCCACGCGCATGTCGTGTTCGACCACGATGACCGTATTGCCGGCTTCCACCAGGCCTTGCAACTGCCGCATCAAGGTATCCACGTCGGCCGGATGCAGGCCGGTGGTCG
The DNA here is from genome assembly GCF_903989465.1 of Xanthomonas sp. CPBF 426. Classification (NCBI taxonomy): domain Bacteria; kingdom Pseudomonadati; phylum Pseudomonadota; class Gammaproteobacteria; order Lysobacterales; family Lysobacteraceae; genus Xanthomonas; species Xanthomonas sp. CPBF 426. Next base: position 1,348,500 of record NZ_LR861805.1, on the reverse strand, counting down.
GCTCGTCCAGCACGTACACGGTGTCGCGTCGCTGCGCGCGTTGCAGTTCGGTCGCCAGCTTGATGCGCTGCGCCTCGCCACCGGACAGTTCGGTGGCCGGCTGCCCAAGCCGCAGATAGCCCAGCCCCACTTCGCGCAACACCTGCAGCGGGCGCAGCACGCTGGCATCGTCGGCAAAGAAGCTGGCGGCCTGGTCCACGGTCATCGCCAGCACCTGCGCGACGTTGTGACCCCGCAGCGCGATCTCCAGGGTCTTGGCGTTGTAGCGCGCGCCGTGGCAGCTGGGGCATGGCGCGTACACGCTGGGCATGAACAGCAATTCCACATGCACCGAGCCCTCGCCCTCGCAGGTGGCGCAGCGGCCCTTGGCGACGTTGAACGAAAACTGCCCCGGGTCGTAACGGCGGCGGCGCGCGGCTGGTGTGGCGGCGAACAACTTGCGCACCGGATCGAACAGGCCGGTGTAGGTGGCCAAGTTCGAACGTGGCGTGCGGCCGATCGGTTTCTGGTCCACCCGCACCAGGCGGCGCACCTGGTCGAGCCCGCCGACGATCGCACCACCCAGCGGCACCTGCGTGCCGCGCTCCAGCGGATCCAGCGCTTCGTCGTCCTCTGCCTGCGCCTGTCCAAGATGGGCGCCGAGCAACTCCACCAACGCCTGGCTCACCAGCGACGACTTGCCCGAGCCGGACACGCCGGTCACGGTGGTGAACACACCCAGCGGCAGGTCCACATCCAGGTCGCGCACATTGTTGCGGGTGATGCCGCGCAGCTGCAGCCAACCGGTGGCCGCACGCGCGTGGCTGTGCACCTGCGGCGGGGTGCCGAACAGGTAGCGGCGCGTGGACGAGGCTTCCACCTGCTCCAGTCCCGCCGGCGGCCCGCTGTACAGCACCTGCCCGCCGTGCACGCCGGCCGCCGGGCCGACATCGACGATCCAGTCGGCGTGGCGGATCACATCCACCTCGTGTTCGACCACGAATACCGAATTGCCGGCCGCCTTGAGCTGATCCAGCGCGCCCAGCAAGGCCTGCGCATCGGCCGGGTGCAGGCCCGCCGATGGCTCGTCCATCACATACACCACGCCGAACAACTGCGAGCGGATCTGCGTGGCCAGCCGCAGCCGTTGCAGCTCGCCCGGCGACAGCGTCGGCGTGCTGCGCTCCAGGCTGAGATAACCCAGGCCCAGCGCCTGCACTACGGCGATCCGCGCGCGCAGGTCGGCGGCGATGCGTTGCGCGGCGATCGCCTGTTCCGGATGCGTGTCGGCCTGCCCACGCTTGCCGTTGCGCTTGCGCTGGCCATCGGCAGCTTCGGCAGCCGGGCGCAGCAAGTCGGCCACCTCGTCCAGCGGCCGCCGCGACAGCTCGCCGATGTCCAGGCCCGCAAAGGTCACCGACAGCGCTTCGCGCCGCAGCCGCTTGCCGTCGCACTGCGGGCACTGCGTGCTGATCAGATACTGCGCCGCGCGCTTTTTCATCTGCGCGCTCTGCGTGGTGGCAAAGGTGTGCAGCACATAGCGCCGCGCGCTGGTGAAGGTGCCCATGTAGCTGGGCTCCTCCTTGCGGCGCAGCGCGCGCCTGGCCTCGTCCAGGCTGTAGCCGGCGTACACCGGCACCACCGGTTGCTCGTCGGTGTAGAGGATCCAGTCGCGGGTCTTCTTCGGCAGCTTGTGCCACGGCAGGTCAACGTCGTGGCCCAGCGTGGTGAGGATGTCGCGCTGGTTCTGGCCATGCCAGGCACCGGGCCAGGCGGCAACCGCGCGATCGCGGATGCTCAGCGTGGGATCCAGCACCATGGTCGCCTCGGTCGCATCGTAGATACGCCCCAGACCATGGCAAGTAGGGCAGGCACCGGCCGGGGTATTGGGCGAAAAGCCGTCGGCGTAGATGATGTCCTGCCCCGGCGGGTAGCTGCCCGCACGCGAATACAGCATGCGCAGGGAATTGGAGATGGTGGTGACGCTGCCCACCGACGAGCGCGCACTCGGCGCGCCGCGCGCCTGCTGCAAGGCCACCGCCGGCGGCAGGCCTTCGATGGAATCCACTTCCGGCACGCCGACCTGGTCGATCAGGCGCCGCGCATACGGCGAGATCGAATCCAGGTAACGCCGCTGCGCTTCGGCAAATACGGTACCGAACGCCAGCGACGACTTGCCCGAGCCGGACACCCCGGTGAACACCACCAGCGCATCGCGCGGGATGTCCACGTCCACGTTCTTGAGGTTGTGCTCGCGCGCACCGCGCACGCGCACCAGGCCGGAGGATGACGAGATTGGATTGGACATGACCACCAGACCGACATTCGACAACGCACTAGCCTAGCGCGGGACGCATGCAGCCGATGTCAGGGGCAACGGCCAGTGCTGCAGCGCCTGACGCTGATCGCCTTGAAATGCGTCAATCGAGGGCCCTGCAGCCAACTCTCAGCGTCGAGAGTGCGGCGCCCTCACCGCTTGCGGGACACGCCCTGAACCCATCCTTGGGGCTCGGTGGCGGCATCCATGCCGCCACACGGTCCCGCAACCGGCGAGGACACCGCACCAGACAGTTGGTCGGCGCTCGTTCGGAAAGCTGTTTTTCGTGCGGCGTGCATCAGACGTGCAACCGATGCTTCATGATCGAACGAGACGCATCCAGCACTGCTCTTCCATGCACACCGACCATCTTGACGGGTCCTTGCCCGCTCACCGTCGCGGGACCTTACGCGGCATGGATGCCGCGTAAGAGCCTACACGGACGTACTTGCGGCGTGTCCCGCGATGGTGGGCGGGCAAGGGCCCTGCAGCCAACGCGCAGCGTCGAGAGTGCGGCGCCCTCACCGCTTGCGGGACACGCCCTGAACCCGTCCCTGGGGACTCGGTGGCGGCATCCACGCCGCCACACGGTCCCGCAACCGGCAAGGACACCGCACCAGACAGTTGGTCGGCGCTCGTTCGGAAAGCTGTTTTTCGTGCGGCGTGCATCAGACGTGCAACCGATGCTTCATGATCGAACGATACGCATCCAGCACTGCTCTTCCATGCACACCGACCATCTCGACGGGTCCTTGCCCGCTCACCGTCGCGGGACCTTACGCGGCATGGATGCCGCGTAAGAGCCTACATGGACGTACTTGCGGCGTGTCCCGCGACGGTGGGCGGGTAAGGGCCCTGCAGCCAACTCACAAACCAGCCGCTCTACAACACAATCACCCCAGCGCGTGCGCCGGCACCGGCTGCTCGCCGGTCTCGGCCAGCGCCTGCATGCGCGCCACCACACCACTGAACAGCCGTGCAGTTGCCGCGCCACGCGTGCGGAAGATCTCCTCAAGCTCGCCGTAGTACCACAAGGTGCCGGCGCGCCCGGCGGTGAACACGTTGAAGATGTCCTGGCCCACGGCCGGGTTCTCCAGGTCCTGCACGATGGTGCGCGCGTTATAGAGCTTGTCGCAGCCGGACACCAGCAGGGCGCGCTCGGGCGTGTTGCGCAGGTGGTCCAGATAGGCCAGCTTGCGTTCGCGCCAGTCGCGTTTGCGTGCGCTGTCGGTGTTGTCCACCTCGGCCTTGTCTTCGGCGGTGGCATCGGTGCATGCCATCACGATGTCGGCCACCGCATCGCCGAACTGCGCGCGGATCGAGGCCTCATGGCCGCCGCCGCAATCTTCCACCACATCGTGCAGCAGCCCGGCAATGGCCTGTTCTTCGTCGCCGCCGCATTCCAGCACCAGCGTGGACACCCCCAGCAAGTGGCTCAGATACGGAATCTGCGTGCCCTTGCGCACCTGCCCGGCATGGGCGATGCGCGCGTAATCCACGGCCAGGGCGTAACGTTCGGTGAGAGCGGTCATGGGGCGTCCGATGCGAGCGAGCACGCATTATCGCCGAGCGCGATGGCGCACCGGGTGAGGATGGCGCGAGGATGCGTGTGCAGACTCAATGACGCGGCGTTGCGGCCGATACCGCTAGGCTCACCCCACGCCGCACGATTGCCCAGCCATGCCCACGCTCCCCGTTTGCAACGCCTGCCGCGACGGCCAGGACTTTCCCACCGCCATCACCATGGCGTTCCAGCCGATCGTGGACGTGTCCACCCGCAGCATCTACGCCGGCGAGGCGCTGGTGCGCGGCGTCAACGGCGAATCGGCCGGCAGCATCCTGGCCGCCGTGGATGAGCGCAACCGCTACGCCTTCGACCAGGCGTGCCGCATCAAGGCGATCGAATGCGCCGCGCAGATCCCGCTGCCGGCCTTGCTGTCGATCAACTTCATGCCCAATGCGGTCTACAACCCCGAACACTGCCTGCGCGCCACGCTCTCGGCCACCGCGCAGTACGGCTGGCCGCTGGACGCCATCATCTTCGAGGTCAGCGAACAGGAACACCTGGCCGAGCCGGCACATCTGCTCGACATCATGCGCACGTATCAGGCCCGCGGCCTGAAGACCGCCATCGACGACTTCGGCGCCGGCTATTCCGGCCTCGGCCTGCTGGCCGACTTCCAGCCGGACCTGCTCAAGCTGGACATCGCCCTGGTGCGCGGCATCGACGCCGACCGCAGCCGCCAGGCCATCGTCCGCCACACCACCCGCATGTGCGAAGAACTCGGGATCGCCGTCATCGCCGAAGGCATCGAACACCCGGACGAATGCCGCGCCCTGCGCGACATGGGCATCCACCTGCAGCAAGGCTACCTGTTCGCCCGCCCGCAGATCGGCGAACTGCCGCAGGTGCATTGGCCGGAGTAGCCATCAGGCGCGCCACCACCCCAGCGTGTAGCTCCGCTACGGCCCGGCAGCTGCCGGCGCACGCAGTGTGACGATGTGTCGGGCCAGCGACCTCAGATCGCGCGTACCGAGTGGTAACAGCCGGATGGCCAAGGAATGGAGGAATCGAGCCGCCAAAAGCACTCGCTCTTCCGATTCCCGATTCCCGATTCCCGATTCCCGATTCCCCAATCCCGATTCCCGATTCCCTATTCCCCAGCGCTGGCCAGCTCGGAAGCCGGCACCGGGTTGGCCTGATGTGCCAGGTACTGATGGATCTGCGCCACCACCGCCGCGCCTTCGCCCACCGCCGCGGCCACCCGCTTGACCGAGCCGGCCCGCACATCGCCGATGGCGAACACGCCGGGGCGGTTGGTTTCCAGCGGCAGGCAGGCCGGCACGCCATCCCCACGCGCGTTGCCGGTGACGACGAAACCGCGCTTGTCCATCTCGACGCATTGCTGCAGCCAACCGGTGTTGGGGTCGGCGCCGACGAACAGGAACAGATGCCGCAACTCCACCCGCGTGGTCTGCCCGTCGGCGCGCGTGCGCAACACCGCCGCCTGCAGACCACGCTCCGGATCGCCCTCCAGCGCAGACACCTCGGTGCCGGCATGCAGCTGCACGTTCGGCAGCACGGCGATGCGGTCGATCAGATATTGCGACATCGACGATTCCAGCCCTTCGCCGCGAATGATCAGGTGCAGCTCCTTCACCCGCGGTGCCAGGAACGCCACCGCCTGGCCGGCGGAATTGCCGCCGCCCACCAGCGCCACCACCCCGCCCTCGCACAGCCGCGCTTCCACCGGCGAGGCCCAGTACGACACGCCATGGCCTTCGAAACGCTCCAGCCCGTCGATCTCCGGACGCCGGTAACGCGCGCCCGAGGCGATCACCACGGTACTGGCCAGCAGCTGCTTGCCGTCGGCCAGATCCAGCTTCAGCGCGCCATCGTCGCGCCCGCATTCCAGCGTGCCGGCCTCGATCGGAATCGCCAGCTCGGCGCCGAATTTCAACGCCTGGTTGTAGGCGCGCCCGGCCAGCGCCTGGCCGGAAATGCCGGTCGGAAAGCCCAGGTAGTTCTCGATCCGTGCCGAGGCGCCGGCCTGCCCGCCGATGGCGCGCTGGTCCAGCACCAGCACCGACAGGCCCTCGGACGCCGCGTACACCGCCGTCGCCAGGCCGGCCGGGCCGGCACCGACAATCGCCACGTCGTAGCGCTTGTCCGGGTCGATGTCCGGGGTCATGCCCAGGCAATGCGCTGCCTCGGCATCGCTGGGCTGGCGCAGCACCCGCCCGCTGGGGCACACCATCACCGGCAACTCCTGCTCCTGGATGCCGAAGCGCTGCACCAACGCGCGGCCTTCCTCGTCGGAGGCATCGATCACCGTGTTCGGGTAACCGTTGCGGGTCAGAAAGCCCTGCAACCGGGTGAGGTGCGGATCGTCCGGCTCGCCGATCAGCACCGAGCCCGAGGCATCGCCTTCGATCAGGCCGACCCGGCGCAGGATCAACGCACGCATCACCACCTCGCCGACTTCGGCCGAGCTGATCATCAGCGCGCGCAGATGCGCGGTGTCGAACGGCAGCGCCAGGCAGCCCTGCGGCCCGGCACGTCCGCCGGCCAGCGACGCGCGCCCGGCGAGTTGACTCACCTCACCGGTGAACTGCCCGGGCGTGTGCGAGGTGACCGGCTTTTCGTTGCCCAGCCCGTCGCGCCGGACCACTTCGATGGCGCCTTCCAGCACCACCCACACCGGTGCGTGCGCATCGCCCACGTCGAAGACGATCTCGCCGGCAGCGAAACGCTGCGCCGGCCCGCTGGCAAAACGCCGCGTGATCGCCAATTGGCCCGAGTCCAGCTCGGGAAACATCTGATGGTGGCGGGTATCGGCCAGGGACATGGAGGGGCGACGCTGAGGGGGGAGTGCATGCAAGCATGGCCAGCCGTGAGGGCGATGGCAATCACCCGAATGGGCCATGCCGGGCGCGACAGAGCGCGCATGCACGACCAGCACGGGTGGGTACGTCAGTGCGGTGTTCGCGCAGGCACAACGCATCACGCAGGTGTCAGCGCATCGCACGCTCACCAGCGGCGATCGGCACGACCAGCCGCAACCGTGCGCGCAGAACGTAACTGACGCAGCCGCTGCGCTGGCCGCCAAGCGAACACGGCCCTGGAGCCGCTGCCGGCACGCCGCGCTCGAACGCTTCGATTGCTCCGGTTACCTGTCGCTACTGTTGCTGCTGTTGCTGCTGTTGCTCGGGCTGCTCTGGTTACTCCGCTTGCTCCGCAGCATGCCGACAAACGTGCACCACGCCTTCTCAGCCACGCGCCGGTTGCACCTGCTCCCAGTGCGGCCCGTGCTGGCCGGCGGCCATGCGCTCTGCCGGACGCACGCGAAACACCACGCTGATGCGCTCGCCCACCGCACGTGCGGTCTTGGCAATGCCGTGCTCGTGGCTCAGTTGCGAGGCATGGCTCATCGCCAGCAGGCTGCCGGGTGCCAGTTCCACAGCGATCGCACGCGTGTTGCCGTCCTTTGCGCGCAGCTGCATCCGCCGCGTGGCGCCCAGCGACACCAATGCAATCGGATACGGCGCCTGCAGTGTCTGCAGCTTGTCGTGATGCATGGCCACGCTGTCGCGGCCGTCGCGATACAGATTCAGGCCCACGGCGTTGTACGGGGCAGGCAACACGGCCTGCACCGCAGCGAGCAGCGCCTGCAGCGGCAGCCCGGGCGGCAGCGGTGCATCCAGCCGATACGAGGCCAGCAGGCGCGGCACCTCCACCACACGGTCATACATCTCGCGGCGCTGGCTGCGCCAGTCGGTCGCCTGGCGCAGCGCGGCAAAGCACTGCTGCGCCACGGCAGGCGCCAGCAGCTGCGGCCAATAGCGCACGCCGCCCTGCGTATCGTGCAGCAGCTGCACGGGCACGGTGGGAGTATCGAACAGATCCATCGGGGTGATATGCGGACGGTTTGCGCGATTTCAGCAGCCCGGCGTTGCGATTGCCCGCAGCTGAAGCCCCGCATTCGCACGCTCTCTCGCAGTTGCTGGCATTGCGCTCGTTCCGTGCAGAAAGGCGACCGATCTGCGCATCCGCTGCCTCCTGCGCGCAGCGCCGGCAACCTCTCAAAGACAGGCACACGCATCACCGCCGCCCGCCGCGCACGGGTTAGCGAGCTCAACGATGCAGCCATGGATGCCATGCGATCAGGCCCGACAGCTGTGCTACGGTCCGGCGCTGCATCCGCCTGGAACCGTTCGCATGCAGCATCGCTCAATCGCCTTCTCTCCCCTGCGTTGGCTGGCGTTGCTTGCCGCCTGCGTCAGCTTCGCCGGCAACGCGGCGCCACGCGCAGACGACGCGGGTTTCAGCGCGGTGGATCCGTTCATCGGCACCGGTGGCGAAGGCCACACCTATCCCGGCGCCACGGTGCCGTTCGGCATGGTGCAGCTGAGTCCGGACACGCAGATCAAGCCGCGCAAGGAGGCCTATGGCTGGGCCGCCGGTTACCGGCATGGCGACAGCACGATTGTCGGCTTCTCGCACACGCACTTTTCCGGCTCCGGGCATTCGGACCTGGGCGATGTCCTGCTGATGCCGCAAACCGGCCAGGTCAAGCTCGAACGCGGCGATGCCGCCACACCGGGCAGCGGCTATACCGCGCAGTTCGACCACGCCAGCGAGCAGGCGCAGCCCGGCTACTACGCGGTGACCTTGAAGGACCGCAACATCCGCGCAGAACTCACCGCCAGTGCGCGCGTGGGTGTGCATCGCTATCAGTTCCCCAAGGGCGTACCGGCGCATGTGCTGGTGGACCTGCGCACCAGCCTGTACGACTACCCCGGCAAGGTGCAGTGGTCGCGGCTGCGCGTACGCGGCGATGGCACCGTGACCGGCTTTCGCGAAACCCGCGGCTGGGCACCCGGCCGCCAGCTGTACTTCGCCATGCGTTTTTCGCGCCCACTCACCGCTACCCAACTGCACGACACCGAGCAGGACATCCCGTACAAGGGATTCCCGCCGCCGGGCGAGAAGAACCCCGCGCAGCGCGCACAGATCGAAGGCCGGCAACTGGTCGGCGTGTTCGATGTTGCCAACGATGGCACGCCGCTGGTGGTCAAGGTTGCGCTGTCGCCGGTCAGCGAGGCCGGCGCCATCGCCAATCTCGATGCGGAGGTGCCGGGCTTCGATTTCGACCGCGTGCGTGCCGATGCACGCGCGCAGTGGACACAGGCACTGTCGGCGATCGATGCGCAAGGCACGCCGCAACAACGCACCCAGCTCTACACCGCGCTGTATCACACCCTGCTCGGCCCCACCCTGTTCATGGACAGCGATGGGCAATACCGCGGGCCGGACAATGCGGTGCATCAGGCGCATGGCTGGACCAACTACTCCACCTTCTCGCTCTGGGACACCTACCGCGCCCTGCATCCGTTGCTGACCCTGGTGCAGCCGCCGCAACGCAGCAGCGACATGGTCAATTCCCTGCTCGCCTCGCGCCGTGAGAGCGCCTACGGCATCCTGCCGGTCTGGGCGTTCCACGGCCTGGAAACCTGGTGCATGATCGGCTACCACGCCGTGCCGGTGATTGCCGACGCCTACATGAAAGGCATCGGCGGCTTCGATGCCAACGAAGCGCTCGATGCCATGGTCGCCAGCGCCAACTACGGCCCCTACGACGGCATCGCGCAGTACCGCGAGCTGGGCTACGTGCCCATCGACGAAGAAGGCGAAGCCGCGTCCAAGACGCTGGAATACGCCTTCGACGACTGGACCATCGCGCGCATGGCCGACAAGCTCGGCAAGCCCGCCATCGCCGCAGAATTCAGCAAGCGCGCCGGCAACTGGAAGCACGCCTTCGACCCCGCTACAGGCTACATGCGTGCACGCACGCGTGCCGGCAACTTCCGCGAACCATTCGATCCATCCACTAGCGGCTACGGCAGCGACTACACCGAAGGCAATGCCTGGCAGTACTCCTGGTATGTGCCGCAGGACGTCGCCGGGCTTGCCACCGCACATGGCGGCGACGACAAACTTCTGGCGCGCCTGGATGCGGTGTTCGATGCCAAGGTCGACCCCAAGGTATTCGCGCACATGGAAGACATCACCGGCCTGATCGGCTGGTATGCGCACGGCAACGAGCCCAGCCACCATGTCGCCTATCTGTACGCCTACGCCGGCCAGCCCTGGCGCACCCAGGCACGGCTGACCCAGATCATGGACACCCAATACCACGCCGGCCCCGAAGGCCTGGCCGGCAACGACGATCTCGGCCAGATGTCGGCCTGGTACGTGTTCACCACGCTGGGCTTCTATCCGGTGGCACCGGGCAGCAACCAGTACATCATCGGCCGCCCGTTCCTGCCGCGCGCCACGCTCAAGCTGCCCAATGGCAAGCGCTTCAGCGTGATTGCCGATGGCCTGAGCAAGGCGCGCAGCTACATCGGCAGCGTCACCCTCAACGGCCAGCCGCTGACCCGCGCCTACCTCACGCACGAAGAAATCCAGGCCGGCGGCGAGTTGCGCTTCCGCATGCAGGCCACACCGAACACGCAATGGGCCACCGATCCGGCGCAGCGGCCGTATTCGATGTCGACGCAGACGCGCTGAGTCAGTAGTGGATGCCCATGCGTAGCCCGCAGGCGTCGCGCTCCACCACCGCCGGCAGGCTGCCGGCGGTACCTGCGGCAATGCGCTGCGCGCTCCAGCAGGCCACCAGGGCATCCAGCACATCGTCCGGCTTGGCCAGCGCACGCGGCACGCGCTCCAGCAACGCGGCCACCTGCCTGGCGCCATAGCACTGGCCCAGCAAGGCGGCGCGCTGTTGGTGGCCTGCACTGCTCTTCTTGCCCGCCGCCAGGCCATGCCCGCCGGCGAGCACGGCGAACGACACCTCCGGGTGCACCTCGAACACGCGCTCCGCCCACGCCGGATCGGCGCGCAAGGCATCGTCCCAGGCGCGAATCTTCGACAGCAGCGCAAACGACTGCACGCCAAAGCCACGCTGCCCGTCGTGGTCCAGCGCCCGATGCAACGCAGAGGCTTCCACCTGCCTGGGTGCATGCAGCATGCCGCGCAATGGCGCGGCAAAGATGCTGCATGCGCGGCGCCCACCCACAAAGCGCCGCGCCTGCACATCCGCAGCGCGGGGCGCGTGCTCGCTCAGACCGATCGGGATATCCACGCCCAGCACGGCGACGTCCCCCAATGCGCTCGCCACCGCGGCCACTGTGGGGTAGCCGGCAAACTGCAATCCATCGCCGGCCTGCCACACCGCCAGCCAGCCGCTGCCGGCGCCATCGATCCCTACACACTGCATTGCGGTCCTCCCGGTCGTGGCCTGCGTGCACGGCGCAGCAGCACCGCACGCACGCCCTCTGCGTGGCGCGTTCACATCATGCACAACATTCGTTCACCCGCACGCATCGCCGTGGTTTCCAGACTGCTCCGCATCGGCCGCAGCACGCTGCGGCCCTGCCATCCCCCAATGCAGGAGCCAGCGCATGTCCAGCACCAAGAACCAGTATGAAATGCAGAACCCGCTCACCCAGTTTCCGCAGCCGAAGTTCCCTGAGCAGACCCAGGAAGCGCCGGGCACCATCCATGCATTGCAGCCCAAGGCCGACCACGGCGAGCAGAGCTACCAAGGCTTCGGCCGCCTGAAGGGCCGCAAGGCGCTGATCACCGGCGCCGACTCGGGCATTGGCCGCGCCACTGCAATCGCCTACGCACGCGAAGGCGCCGACATCGTGCTGAACTACCTGCCGGAAGAAGAACAGGACGCTGCGGAGGTGGTGAAGTTGATCGAGGCCGAAGGCCGCAAGGCGATCAGCATCCCCGGTGATCTCAAGGATGAGGCTTTCTGCGACCAGTTGGTCGCACGCGCGGTCAAGGAGCTTGGCGGGCTGGACCTGCTGGTCAATATCGCCGGCAAGCAGACCGCGATGAAAGACATCGCCGACATCACCACCGAGCAGTTCGACGCCACCTACAAGACCAACGTGTACGCGATGTTCTGGCTGTGCAAGGCGGCCATCCCGCACCTGCCGCCGGGCGCATCCATCATCAACACCGGGTCGATCCAGTCCTACCAGCCCTCGCCGACGCTGCTGGACTACGCGTCCACCAAAGCGGCCATCGTCAACTTCACCAAGGGCCTGGCCCAGCAGGTCGCCGACAAGGGCATCCGCGTCAACGCGGTCGCACCTGGCCCGGTGTGGACCCCGCTGCAGCCCAGCGGCGGCCAGCCGCCGGAAAAGATTCCCGAGTTCGGCTCGGAAACCCCGCTCAAGCGTGCCGGCCAGCCGGTGGAAATGGCGCCGCTGTACGTGATCCTGGCCTCGCAGGAATCCAGCTACGTCACCGGCGAAGTGTTTGGTGCCACCGGTGGCTTATTGCTGTCCTGAGTTAGCTTAAAGCGCACTTCCAGCGTCACGCCACCAGAACCCCGCCGATCGCTGCATGCGCAGCGGTCGGCGGGGTTTTTTCGGTGGCGTTTTCGGTAGTGGCGGCAGTCTCGAATGCTGGTGCATCAGCACCACCGAACCCCAAGGTAGTTCGACCAGCTACGCAAAGACGGCTTCGATCATTGCAAAAGCTCCCCTTCTCCCGCCGGGAGAAGGTGCCCCAGGGCGGATGAGGGTACGCAACCCCACCAATGCTCTGCCCACGGCCTGCGCTTACTCCGTCATCACCACCGTCTGGATCGCATGCGCCGGGATCTCCAATTCACTGGACGCCGCGCCCACATACAGGTTGTAGCGGATCGCTACGTCGCTGGCATTCATCACCACCGTCGCCAGGCTGCCATCGGTGTTGAGAAAGGACGTCGTTGCCAGATTGCTGCGGCTGCTGGCCGCACTCACCCGACGCGCGCCGGGGCGGATGAACTTGGAAAAGTGGCCGATATACCAATAGCTCGGCGTGTAGATCACCTCGCCGGTGCGCGTGTCGGCATGCACCGGCGCAAAGCAGTAATTGCCCACGTGGTTCGGCCCGCCATTTTGATCGAGCAGGATGTTCCAGTCAGTCCAGCCCACCGCCCCATGATTGAGATCGTTGATGATGGCGGTGCCATAGCGCTCACCATTGGGCCAGTACTGCAACTTTGCCGGGTCGAACTTTTCCACCGCCGCTTCGGTCAGCAACAGCGGCTTGTCCGGGTACGCCTGCGCCACCGCCGCCACGTTCTCCACCATCGGCGCGAACCCGGCCCAGGTCTCGTACCAGTGGAAGCCCATGCCCCACGCGTATTTCGCCGCTTCCGGATCGTCGAAGATCACATGCGCGCGGTGCAGCATCATGTCGCGGTTGTGGTCCCACACGATGATCTTGCGGTCGCCATAGCCGGCCTGCTCCATCGTCGGGCCGAGGTGGTTCTTCAAAAAGTCGCGCTCTTCCTCGGCGGAAAACACCATCGACTCCCAGGTTTGCACCGCCATCGGCTCGTTCTGCAGGCTGATGCCCCAGATCGGGATGCCCGCCTTCTCGTAGGCCGCAATAAAGCGCGTGTAGTAGGTGGCCCAGGCCTGCGCATACGCGGGTAGCAACTTGCCGCCCTTGAGCATGTTGTTGCTGTCTTTCATGAAGGCCGGCGCGCTCCACGGGCTGGCGAATGTCGTCAACTTGCCGCCGGCCGCCGCAATGGCCTGGCGCAGCATCGGGATGCGATAACGCTCATCGTGCCTGACCGAAAAGCTCTTCAGCGCCGCATCGCCTTCCTTGATGTAGGTGTAGCTGCCGCTGCTGAAATCCGAGCTGTGGATGGCGGTGCGCGCCAGCGTATAGCCAATGCCCTTTTGCGGGTCGTAGTAGGCAGTGAGCAATGCGCGCTGCGCGGGCTTGGACAGCCTGGCGAAGGTCTCGGCACTGGCGTCGGTGATCGCCCCGCCGATGCCCAGCACCTTCTGGAAGCGCCGCTGCGGATTGACGAAGATGGAGTTCTCCTTCTCGGTCAACGCATGCCCGGCGGTGGGCGCATCGGCAGTGCTGACACGCATCTGCTGCGTGGCGCCTTGGGCGGAGGTGTAAACGCGTAGTGCACCGGCGGCAGTGGCTGGCGGAGTAGCAGCCTCCGCAACCGCAGCTTCTACCGCCTTCGATGCGGGCGTGGATGCAGACGGTGCCGTCGATGCCAGCATCGGAATCGGCGTTGTTGCTGTTGCTACTGTTGCAGATGCAGATGCCAACACCGTTTCAGTCACAGTACCCCAAACCCCCAGAACCCCCACCACCGACCACGCAATCGTTCGCTTCACCGTGCACCCTCCCAGGTTGGTGACCAAGCCTAACCGACCAACGCGGCGCAACATCGCGCAACAAACGAGCGCAACCGTGCACCCTTCCACCATCGGACACTCCCTTCTCCCCTCGGGAGAAGATGGCCCGAAGGGCCGGATGCGGATACGTCTGCTCAGAGTGCAACCAACCCACTGCAATCAAGGCAACAACCTAAACCCCAACTGGAAAGACAGCCCCACGACTCCAGCAGACGCATCCTCACCCCAACCCCTCTCCCGCTGGGGAAAGGCTTGGTCTGCGCGCCGCATCAACGCGACGAGCGTCGATCACCCCCGCGCCAACCGATCCAGAATCCCAGGCACTTCCAGTCCAAGCTCGCGCGCCAGAAACCCCACTGGCCCAATCCGCCTGGCCAACTGCCTGCCCGCCGCCGCATGCACAAACACGCCCCATAACGCAGCGGTCAACGCATCGCAGCCGCGCGCGGTAAACCCGGCAATCAACCCGGCCAGCACATCGCCAGACCCGGAGGTGCCCAACCCGGATGCGCCCCCGCGATGCATCCACAGCGCACCATCCGGCCCAGCAATGAAACTGTCCGCGCCCTTGAGGATCACCACGCTGCGCAGCTTCTGCGCAAACTTCAGCGCGTACGCGCCCGGCGCCGCTTCCACCGCCGCCTTATCGTCGCCGGCCAGGGTCGCCATCTCGCCCGCATGCGGCGTCAATACGAATGGCCGCCCGATCGGCGCCCGCAGGCCACGCGATAACGCACCGGCATCCAGCACCAAGGTGCACACCGCCTGCTCGGCGGCGCGCCTGACCATCGCCGTGGTGGTGGCCGACGACGCCATGCCTGGCCCGATCACTGCCGCATCGCAGGCCGCCATCGCCCCGTCCAGCGCGCGATGCCCGCGCACGATCTCGCCCTGCCCGTTCTGCGCCAACCCCAGCACCAGCGCCTCCGGCACCGCCAAGGCCATGCCCGGCGCCACACTGGCGGCGGTGGCGATCTGCAGCTTGCCCGCACCGGTGCGCAGCGCCGCCTCGCCGGCCAGCAGCACCGCACCGGGCACGCGCATCGAGCCGCCCACGATCAACACGCGCCCGCGCTGCTCCTTGTCGCCACCCGGGGCCGGCAACGGCATCGACCGCAAGGCGGCCGCGGTGAGCATGCGCACGCGCGGGGCGGCCATCAGCGCGCCCCGGCCGGGCGGTCGGACTCGGTGGTCACCGGCTCGTCGGCCAGCTCCGGCGGCACGAACTTGGTACGCAGCAACTCCAGCGATTGCCCATCGGCCACAGCCGCGTATTCGGTGACGCCACAATTGGGTACATCTCCCTCGCGGTCGATGCCCAGGATGGTGGCCTCGTCCATCCGCTCGATCAGGTAACGGAAGCAATTGACGATTACCTGATGCCCCACGATCAGCACCCGCGCGCCCACATGGTTGCGCTGCAGGTCACCCACCACCCCGCGCAGGCGGAAGATCACATCGCACCAGCTCTCGCCACCGGGCGGGCGGAAGTAGAACTTGCCCACCAGCTTGCGCTGCTCGGCCAGCTCCGGAAAGGTCGCAAGAATGCCGGCCGTGGTGTAGCGGTCGAGCACGCCGAATTCCTTCTCGCGCAAACGCTCGTCCACGCTGACCGACTCGGCCGGCTGCCCCAGCGCACGCGCCACCGCAGCGGCAGTCTGGCGCGCACGTATGTAGGTGGAACTCAGGATCAGCGTCGGGCGCTCCTGCTCGGGCAAGCCGGCCATCCACGCCCCCAGCGCCTCGGCCTGGCGCTCGCCAAGGTCCGACAACGGCACATCCGCATCGCGGTGCTCCAGGTCGATCAAGGCCGCCCCATTGGACTCGGCCAGATCACGCGCCACATTGCCCGCGCTCTGCCCATGCCGCACCACCCACAACCGCGCCGGCCACTGCGCCGAGACACCG
Source organism: Xanthomonas sp. CPBF 426 (assembly GCF_903989465.1). Classification (NCBI taxonomy): domain Bacteria; kingdom Pseudomonadati; phylum Pseudomonadota; class Gammaproteobacteria; order Lysobacterales; family Lysobacteraceae; genus Xanthomonas; species Xanthomonas sp. CPBF 426. The sequence goes on along the minus strand of NZ_LR861805.1, from coordinate 1,332,554 downwards.
GCTACCGCACTGTTCTCACTCACATGCTTCTCCTGCACAACGTCGGCCTCAGGTGTCGCACAGCCGCCGTGAAAACATGGTCGACCAGCGCATCCGTGACCGGCGTTTCAATACGCACGCGCATCCATGACTGATGGCGCAGCAACAAGCGAACGCAACGGACAACGAACGCCGCGCCGCTATACTGCAGCCCCCCACCAGCCCGCCGCCCATGTCCAACGTCCTGTTGCTGCGCACGGCAAAAGAGCGCGAAGAACTGCTGCTGGAAGAGGTGCTGGACGCCACCGAGCAATGCATCGACGCCATCGGCCTGGGCGCCACCAGTTTCGAACTGATCGCCGAGCGCGCCAGGGTCAGCTGCGGCAGCCTGCTGCAACGCTTCGAAGACAAGGACGCGCTGGTGCGCGCATTGCTGGAGCGCAACTACATGCGCGCCATCCGCCAGATGTGGCTGGTGGAACGCCCGGCCAACGTGCACGTGGTGGATTTCATCGCCGGCCTGCTCGAGGAATGGCTGCTGCAGGAAATCAACATCAAGCGCACCCGCATCGACCTGGAACTGCACCTGGCCACCCTGCGCGACCCGGTGCTGGCCGCCTTCATGCGCCGGCAGAGCGCATCGCTGATCGAACACCTCAGCGCCCTGCTCAAGCGCCTGCTCCGCGGCCACGCCGACCCGGCCAGCAGCGAACAGGAATTCCAGGCCCGCGTCTTCGCCGTCGCCGCCATGTGCGGCGGCCTGCACAGCGTGATGACCAGCGGCATGGAACTCAACCGCATGCATCTGCAGCTGATACTGCGGGAGAGTCTGTCGGGGATTTTGAAGTCTGCGCCGGTGTGATCGGCTGCTTCATGCGTGGTCGGCTGCGATTACACAGCTGATGCTGTGCGCTTGTACCGGTTCCAGAATGCCGACCAGATAAGATCCAGCTTCATACCAAGGAAGGATGTCGCATGCGAAATCGAATCACGCCCAAGGTAACTGTGCTGCTAATGCTGCTCGTGGCGTTTGCGTTCGCTAGCATTCCTGCACTGGCCACAAGTACGGTCGTCACCTTTCGAAGCGCTGACAACACATATGAAGTCGAACTGTATGTCGGTGGTGGAAGCAAAGAAAACGACGGCATCGCCGGCGCCATGATTCGCTGGCCCGGCTATGAGCACAGGGACCTGCCTTTCACCGGCGTGAAGTACCACCTGGATAAGGAACACACCCGCGCAGGAGCCAAATTCGTCAATCCAGGCGACCCTCAATACGCCCCGTCTTTTACTGTGGAGATAGAGGGTAGAAGTGGCCGCCTGACCGTTGGCAAGCGCGTCATTCCAGGCAGCGCCTCCTGGATAGTGGGCCCCTACGCCTACCCTTAGCGGCTCGGCAAACGCTACAGGATCCATCAAAAGGACGAACGATGAAAACACACATGCGCAGTCTATGGACCAGTCTGATCTTGTTGATCGCCCTGCTGACAAGTACGTCCGCTGGCGCCACCGGCGATGTCCTGTCGTTTGAAACAGATACCGCCGGCTACAGCTTTCTGGTCTATAGCGGAGGCGACCCTGATGGCATAGGCGGCCTGGTCATGACCTGGCCGGACATTGCATCACGCGGGCTTCCATCGGAAAGCACGCAGTGGTACTTCAAGCCAACTGCGAACCACATGCGCATCGTTTTCACCAACCCCGGACGCACCGACTTGCCACCGTCGTTCACGCTTGAAATCAAGGGCAAGCGAGGCACGCTCAAGTTCAACAAACGCACGATCAACGGCAAAGCATACTGGTATACCGGCTCACTGGCGGAATACTGATCACCTTTCCAGGATAACAACACACTGCAAGTACATCCGCGAGGACCGATCTGACGGCGACGCCGGTAACGGCACCTGTCCGCAGAATGCCCAGCCAATGGCAGATTGGTGGCAATGGACAGATCGGGTTTGGCAGGACGTCTGGACAGCAAGCAACCAGTGGACCATCACTGCGTCGTGCCATGCCGCGACAAAGCCGCAGCGCCCGGCCACACCGACCATCATCAAAGGCGCTGAAGCGCCAACTGATCCAGGATGGTGCGCATGGCGCCCGCCGCATCAAAGATAGCGCTGCCCAACACGGGCAAGGTGCCGCGGTCCAGCCGATCGGCGTTGCCGGCAGCGATCACATCGCCATGGGCGGCGACGGTCAGCAACAACTGATCCAGTGCATCTACCTGCTCCACGGTAATGCCGAAGGCAAACGCATCACGCTGCATGTCATCCCCTGCCCGCCTGCGTGTACGGGGCGACGCCATCACTGGCCGGCTCATGCGACCTCCCCGGCGTCAGCACGTTCGCTGTCAGAGGCGTCGGGCTCCAGGCGCGCGGGCCACTGCACCTGCGCCAGTGCCTGCGTCACCTGCTCGGCCAGCAGCTCCAGGCAGCACGCCAGTTCGTCCAAGCGGATGGCTGGCTGCCGCAACTGCTCTTCGGCCTGCGTGCGTGGCTGCGCCAAGCGCGCCAAAAACCGCATGTGGTCGCGTAATTGCTGCAGGCGGTATTGCGCGTTTTCTGGCAAAAAGTAGCCAGCTTCGGCGTTGGGTTGACGATGAGCCTCGGTCATAGGATCTCTCGCATCAAGAGAAACCACCATTTTCGGAGGTGGCAAGCCGCTGTACGAGGAGTTCCGAGGCTCCGTGAGGTAAAGATTGCTATCGCAACTGGAATAGGTCAAGTGCAATAGCGAAAACTAGAGACCCATGCCAGCTATGGCCGAGCTTGATTACCGATCCAGCCTTGTAAGTTGGCCTCTATCGCTTGCCAGATGGCATATCGGTAAGTGCACAATGTCCGCTTGTTTCAAACCAAACAGGCGGGAAGGCCAAGCGTGATTGTTTACCAGTCGACCAAAGCCGCGTTTCTTCTGCTTTCGCAACAACAGCCCATCGAACGAGTAATTTCAAACGCTTACACCGTCAAGACAGGGAGATATGCGCCCGAGAGCGAGTTCCGAGCCTGGCGGCACTCCCTTACGCACATGGCTGATGTTCTAAGTGATGACAACCTGCCGGATGACATGGGCATCGGAATCGAATTCGGCATCGCACAAACCGCCAAGCGCATCGACTTCATTCTAAGTGGGCTGGGCGAGACTAATGAACCGCGCGCGATCATCGTAGAACTCAAGCAATGGTCGACGTCATCCGTCACCGATAAGGACGGCATCGTCAAAGCGCAGCGCGGTGGGGCGAACGAGAGCGAAGGCCTGCATCCATCCTACCAAGCCTGGTCTTATTCCGCACTGCTACAAGGCTTCAACGAAGCGGTGCACGAAGGAGGCGTGCAGCTGCAGCCCTGTGCCTACCTGCACAACCATTTTCGCGATGGCACCATCGACGATCCCCGCTATGCGGCGTACACCGACAAAGCACCGCTGTTTCTGCGTGGCGTTGAGGAGAAGCGCAAGCTGCGGGAGTTCATTCGCCAGCATGTGCGACAGGGCGACAACGGCCAACTGCTCTACAAAATCGAGCAAGGCCGTATCCGTCCCTCCAAGATGCTTGCCGACAACGTTGTCGGCATGATCAAGGGCAATCAGGAATTTGTGCTGATTGACGAGCAGAAGTTGGCCTACGAAACCTGTCTGGCGCTTACTGCACAGGCCAGCGCTGAACGCAAACAGGTCCTGATCATCAAGGGGGGCCCCGGCACCGGGAAATCAGTAGTGGCAGTAAACCTGATGGTTGAGCTGACCAAGCGTGGCGTCACCACCAAATACGTATCTAAGAACGCCGCTCCACGCGCGGTTTACGCGCAAAAGCTGGCCGGGCATATACGCAAGATTGAAATCGGCAACCTGTTCTCGGGCTCAGGAAACTTTCATCAGACCGAACAAAATGTGTTTGGTGCGTTGGTGGTGGACGAGGCGCACCGCCTCAACGAGAAGAGTGGCCTGTACGGCAATTTAGGCCAGAACCAAGTGATGGAGCTCATCCGTAGCGCCCACTGCACTATCTTCTTCGTCGACGACGACCAGGTCGTCACCTTGTCAGACATCGGCCACACCGGCGAATTGCGCCGTTGGGCCGCAGATCTCAATGCCGAGGTGACTGAACTTGAGTTGGCCTCACAGTTCCGCTGCGCCGGTTCGGATGGCTACATCGCTTGGCTGGACAACTTCCTCGATATCCGTCAAACCGCCAATGCCGATTTCGACCGTAACGCCTTTGATTTCCGCATCGTCGATTCTCCGGTGGAACTGCATAACCTGATCCGAGAGAAAAACAAGCTCAACAACAAGTCACGGGTTGTCGCCGGCTACTGCTGGGATTGGAAAAGCAAAGGCGATGCGAACGCTTGGGACATTGAAATTCCCGAGCATGGCTATCGGGCGCAATGGAATCTGGGGAGCGATGGCAGCTTGTGGGCAATCGCTGAGAACTCCGTCGAGCAAGTCGGTTGTATCCATACCTGCCAAGGATTGGAGCTGGACTATGTAGGTGTGATCATCGGCACCGACTTGGCTTGGCGTGGAGACCGCTTGGTTACCGATCCGAGTAAGCGTTCAAAGCAAGACCGCTCGATACGTGGATACAAGTCACAATCCAAGAATAATCCGGAGATTCATGACCGCGTGGATCGCATCATCCGGAACACGTACAAAACCCTGATGAGCCGAGGCATGAAGGGTTGCTATGTCTATGTAGCCGACTCAGAGCTGAAGAAATCGATCATTGTGTGACAGCTTCATTCCAAAGCAGATACCTTTCGAACCTATAGGAGTTCCTATTCTAGGCTTTCCGGCCCGCTCGCTACACCCGATTTACATCGGGCGTTCTAGTCGTTCCCAGCGACTTAAGCCGCTAAGGTAGAAGGATTTCTGCATTTCGAAGAATAGCCGTCTAAGTAGAACCATGCACCGACATGGAAAAATTAACGTTGTATTACTTAATAACCAAGGGGATTTAAGATGTTTAAGATTGACGGCCTAGACAAACTGACAAAACAGCTCACACAAGCGCAACTAGCCATAGAAGAGCTCGATGGCGAAATTGAAACGGTGAAATTCGATCCCAACGACCCCGCCAGTATTGAGTCTGCAATACATCAAACTAATACCACCCTAGATGCGAAGATCGCCACTTGGGCTGACAACCCACTTGTCGTGCAGCTGGTTGACGGGATGAAGGAACAATTTCGCGAAGCGATAATCGAACGCGCTGCTGCGGCACGCCTTGAGAGAGGTGAGCAATGACCGCGCTCGACTTGTTTGATCAGATAAACTCGACGGTGCTCGACCTCCAGGGAGCAACACTGCAAACCTACGAGCGCCCACTGCGGAAGCTGGGACAGCTCCTGAATCACCCGGATCTTGCTCAATTCAATGAAGAGTTGACTGCTGACCTTAATCTTGACCAGTTCATCGAAGATGGCCGAAAAACTGGGAGCAGCTTCGTTGGCAGCAACGTGTTGAATTGGCCGGAAGATCCAGAAAGACAAATTGGCATGCAGTTATTGTTGGTGAAGTACTTGGCGGAGGACCCGCGAAGAGCAATCGATCTTTCGCACGAGTTCTATTACTCAGGCAAGAAGATCATCAGCGGCATTCAGACAATGACAGGGCAATTGATTGTCCCGTTCGCCAGGGATTTCAAAGCCTACGTGAAGGCAAGTGGCAGTACGGTTATCAATCTTATAACTCCGCCAAAATCGAACAAAGTTTTCATAGTGCATGGGCGTGATGTTGCCGCACGTGAGTCGGCCGCCCGATTTCTTGAAAAAATTGGAATCGACGTGGTGATTCTGCACGAGCAGGCCAATCAGGGGCGCACTATCATCGAGAAGATTGTGGCGCACTCGGATGTCGGCTTCGCGGTTGTCCTGCTCACGCCAGATGATGAAGGACGTTCCGCCGGTACCGAGAGATGGGAATACCGTGCCCGCCAGAACGTGTTGCTGGAGCTAGGCTATTTTATAGCCAGACTGGGACGTGAGAACGTTTGTGCATTGAAGAAAGGAAACGTGGAGATCCCTAGCGATTTCGCGGGAGTGGTCTGGACGGCAATGGAAGATAACAGTGGCTGGAAGACCGAACTTGCTAAAGAACTCAAGGCGGCCGGCTATGCGATTGACTGGAACCGGGTAATGGGATGACCCGCTTTCAAGCCCAACTAGAGGCGGATCATCTAGCCTGTGCAGCTGCTACCACTTCAATCAGACAGTCCTAATGCGAGAGGAAACACACGAGATGCTCCTGCGGAGGCTGGCGCCCCGTCGATTGAAGATGTCCCGTTATCTGAGTTCGCGTAGGCATAGCCAACTCAGGTTACGGTGCCCGGCGCACACCTTCTCTGCCAGGTGTTTGATCAGGCTAACGACCGCCCGCCGAGGAAGAACACCTGTTCGCAAAGCTCGCCTAGTGCATCCGCAATCACAAGCAGATGCGGCAAATTAGGATCATTAGATCGCATCGCCAAGCCCCAGTAACTGCTTGAGATAGCGCGCTGCCAGCGCTCGCTCGCGGGCACGCCCGCTGCGTAGGGCGTCCTGCAGCGCCAGCAGTTGGTGCAAGGCAGGGTCGGCCAGCGCAGCGTTGGGCGCACCGGCCGACAACGGCGACAAGCCGGGGCCTTTGGCTGTGCCCTGCGCGCTTGGCCACACCGGTGCCTCCCCTGGGGAGCTGGCAATCGCAGTGAACAATGGGGGCACGCCAAAGGCCGTCGGAATGCCATGCCTTAGCGGCCCGATCACGGCAGGAAAGGCGTAACGCACACCGTGGACCGCAAACTCGTGCAGCGCCGTGCGCACCGTCTCCCACTCGCCGCGACTTTTTTTCAGCGCCAAGCCGGATGCCACCGCGCGCTTGACGCTGCGATGCACCTGCGAGGCGCTCATGCCCAGCGCTTCTCCAAGGGAGGCATAGGTCCAGGCCTGGCCCGCCTGGGCGACCTGCTTGTACAGCACCACCAGATCCTGGGGCTTCAGTTCCACAGCCAAGCCCGCCTTATTCCATATTCCGGAATATGGAATATCCGGCGAGCGAGCGATTTTTGCAAGCGGGCATTTTCGAAAGCGAACCCCGAGCCTTGATCTACAGCCAAACAGTGGGAACGGACGACCTCACCCAATACTTCGCGGCTTGACAGCCTCTTCCTGCACTACCCCTCTCTCCTGCGCCTGACTCTGCGCTTGCGCCAAGGTACGCCCATCTAGCTCTTGCAGCTTTGCTAGCGATTGCTCCACCGGCGTAGTGACGGCCACGTCGGTGGGCATGCTGGCGCGCAGATGGGCCGGGTTGCTGGGTTCGCCCTGTACCACGAACACGGTGGCACCGGCCGCTGCACGCGGAGTCTGGTTGCTCAGCATTACGTGGTCGATGCGCTCGAGCCCGTGCTCTTTTGCCAAGTGGGCCAGGCTGGCGCTCATCCGCTCGCTGTGCGCATCGCTGGCGCGGCCCATGCTGGCATCCAACCGGCCAACCAAGGTGCTGGCTTGTGCATGCAACGGATGAGGCGCGGGGTGGGCGTCTTCTGCGTCTGCCTGTCGTGGCCTCCCAGGCACCGGCACTGCAGGCCCGCCGTTCTGCCGCTGCGGCTGGGCCGGCCGATGCCCCTGCTCCTCCTGCCCTGGCTGTACCCCTTCACGCCCTCGCCCTTGGTCCTGTTGCTGCTCCCGCACCGGCCCGGGTGTAGTGCTGGTCAGCACGTATTGCCAGCGCGTCTGCGCTGGGTTGCCTTGAACCGCCGCGATGAACCCATCGTACTCGGCTGGATGAATTGTCTGGCAGCCAGCCGAATCGGTACTGCCGCTGGAACCGCTATGAATCTTGAAGGTGTCGTTGAGATTTTGCACACCGTTGAGATCGGCTTGATCAAACCAGCCGTCCGCATTGCTATCCCGCTGTACCCCGCCCCGCCCTGCATCGACAGCCGCCTGACTTGGGCGTAATGCGTTGTCTTGGGTGCCTGGCCGGCTGGGATTTGGGTGCTGCCCCATCCGCATCTCGATGGTGCCTTCGCTCAGGCGACCGAGATCCCTGATGCCATCGGCATTGACATCCTCGCCTTCGATCTTCCTGGGCCTGGTGATGCTTTCAAAGCCTGGCGACGGTGCAAATGTCCTGTTCTCCATGCCGCCTTCCGCACGCGGGCGCCGCCCCGTGTTGCCTGCATGATGATCGTACTGCGCAGTCGGCTCGGTGTTTGCTTGTTGGGCGACCTGCGTATGACGCGTGCCATCGGCATCCTTCCACAGTACGACCAGGCGGTCGTTGTAGACGCCCGTGCCGCCCTGAGCTTCGTTGATGGCAGGGGTTGCCGGATCGTCGCTCCGCAAGCTTCCGGCATGCGCGCGATCCTGCATGGCCGCAAGCGTTGAGTTTTCCTGGCGAAGGCCTAATACCACGCGCTCGTTGGGTCGCGAGAGTGCCTCGTGCGCGGCCTCGTTACCTCTCACCTGCACGATGCTCGCATAGACGTCATAGCGCTGCGCGTCGCTCAAGGCAGCCATTTGCGCCTGCGGCGGAATTGCTGGCTGGTTTGACGCGGCTAGTTGCAAGCGTTGCAGCACACTGGCATCCGCGGCGACGACCGGCCCTTGTTGTTGATTGGCGATTGCACCGGCGGACGCTGCGCCGATATAGCGATCCAGTGCGTCACGCAAGACCTCTGCCTGGCCTTGTCTGCGCTCATCAAGCATGCGCAGCGCCTCGGCCTGTCGATTGGCGTTGAACAACGCAGAAATCTGGTCGGCAGTCGCGCGGATGTCTAAATCGTTGGATCTCGCCATTTCGATGCTCCTTGCAGAAGTGGTCACTCGCTGATGAAACGGTCCTCACCATCTGGATAATCCGCACATGCCGGTTCGCCTGTGCGCTGCTGGCGACAAGGCCACTGCGCTCTAGCAACTCGTTCTACCAGCTCGAAGCGTTCGCCTGTCCACCGAAGAAAACCAAAATGGGCGTAAGACCCGACGCGCTTTGGGTCATCGGTGGCCAGCGGCTGGTCAGGGTCGAATTCCATCAACCATCGCATTGTCGGCGCCAAGGGCAGCTTGTCATCGAACAGAAAAAGCTCCGAGCCGCCGTGGTCGTTTTGCCGGGCAACATCTTCTGCAGTCAAGCTAGGCGCTGGTGGAAACACCGCTGCACTGACATCGCGTGCGGTGCCGTCCTTGGTGACGCGATACGCCTTTCGCCCTTTGCCTGACTGGCACGCGAGGCCTGCCTCGCCCGCGCCACATTTCACCGGCCAGACCAAGTACACCGTTTTGTCAGGATCCGCACTTTCAAACGAACGGATCGTCAGATCACCCGCAACCACAGTGAAGTCCGCGCGCCGTCCCAATCCGGGTGCGGCCACGTACACGGCATCGCGCAGGCGCGCTTCGCGCGCTTGCGGCGAGGCATCGACCGCATCTGCAGGCAGGGCAAGCAATGCAGCCGCCATATGCGCAGGTGCCGGGCCTTTGCAAAACCCGTCCCTTAGCAAAGGCGCAGGCGAGGAGCCCTGTGATTGCGTACGGTCCACACAGACGGCGCCCATCTGCCGTTCCAGTTTGAAGGACACCCAAGGTGAAGGCGTCGCAGCAGGCGCCTGAGGAAAAGACGATGCTGCGTGTGCACCACTTGGGGGTTTTGCGGCAGCCAGTTCCATCGAAAGCCGTGCACACCCAAGCGTCATGATGGGCGCCAGCGCGGTCGCCACAATGCAATGCGTCAGCTTCTTCACGGGCATCCTTGAACGAAGAGGGCGAACGCCACGGACTGTGGCCGCATGAGCAGGCTCGGTCAAGTGACTGATCGCAGACGAAAACGGTTCAGCGACACTCTCATTTCGGGACCGAAATAGACGCTGCATCCCGCAAAGACGCCATCTGGTATGGACTCAGCGCGACTGTCCGGGGTGAGCAGCAATTCGGATGGTTCGGAACGTTCAACCAACACGCTGCGTGCGGCTCCATGTGATCGCCAGCATTGCACAAGGAGGTCGAAGTAGCCTGTGTTAAAGCTAGCCTAGAGCATGGATGACCCATAGGCGCTGCCCCGTCCTTCCTGATTTGCCGCACCAGTCATCCGACAACGACTTCGCCTGAGCGACGGCCGGTCACGACCATCTCGTACCACCTGCCCATTGACCGTACTGGGTAGCGGCAAGCGCACCTCGATTAGCGAGCAGGTGCGCTCACGCCATCGAAAGCCACCTGCTCCCGCGCCCTCCCTGCACTATCCGCGCAGCGCCACCCGAAGCGCCTCCCCCGCCAACCGCGCACTCGCCAGCAGACGCTCCAGGCTCTGCCCATGCCGGGCGCTGGCGGACAGCCCGGCCATGGTGGTGCTGACGAAGTCCGCCAGCCGGTCTGCGTCGTGCGGGCGCTGCTTGGCGATGTGGGAGCGGATCAACTCCTGGGCTGCGACATGGAAGCCGCAGGCGGCCTCGCGCGCCTGCGCGTCGTTGCTGCGCGTGCCTTCCAGCACCAGGCAGCCGGTGGCGGCAGGGTCTACGGCGTAGCAGCGGGCGGCCTGCTCCAGTACGTCGGCCAGCGCGTCGGCCAGTGGACGGGCGGTGTCCAGGATCTGTGGCAACGGGATGGCCCCGGTCTGCGCGTAGCGGTCGAGGATGCGCGCATACAGGCCGGCCTTGCTGCCGAAGGCGGCGTAAAAACTGGGCGGGTTGATGCCCAGCGCTTGGGTGAGGTCGGCCACGCTCAGTGCGTCGTAGCCGCGCGCATGAAACAGCTGCTGCGCGGTGGCGACCGCTTGGTCCGGGTCGAACGCCCGCGGCCGGCCGCGGGCTCGGGGGGTTTCTGTAGTCATAGTTACAAAATCCTTGACGGCAGGCGAAAACTATTATGTATTACTCGCTACATTAATTGCGAGGTGATGCATGTCAGCGTTCAAAGACAAGTCGGTATTGGTGCTCGGTGGCAGCCGGGGGATTGGGGCCGCCATCGTGCGGCGCTTCGTGGCCGAGGGCGCACGGGTGACGTTTACCTATGCCGGCTCTGCCGAGGCGGCGCAGCGCCTGGCCGGTGACACCGGCAGCACCGCGGTGCTGGCCGACAGCGCCGACCGCGATGCGGTCATCGACACGGTGCGCCGCAACGGGCCGCTGGATGTGCTGGTGGTCAACTCCGGCATCGCATTGTTCGGCGATGCCCTGGATCAGGATCCGGACGCGGTGGACCGGCTGTTCCGCATCAACGTGCACGCGCCCTACCACGCCGCCGTGGAGGCCGCGCGGCAGATGCCGCCCGGCGGGCGGATCATCGTGATCGGCTCGGTCAACGGCGACCGCATGCCGCTGCCCGGCATGGCGTCCTACGCGCTGAGCAAATCCGCCCTGCAAGGGCTGGCGCGCGGGCTGGCCCGTGACTTCGGGCCGCGCGGCATCACCATCAACGTGGTGCAACCGGGCCCGATCGATACCGACGCCAACCCGGAAAACGGGCCGATGAAAGACCTGATGCACAGCTTCATGGCGATCAAGCGCCACGGCCGCGCCGACGAAGTGGCCGGCATGGTGGCCTGGCTGGCAGGCCCGGAAGCGAGCTTTGTCACCGGGGCGATGCATACGATCGATGGTGCGTTTGGAGCATAGCGCGGCGACGTCTGCGTTGACGGCACTGCAGCTCGACACGTGCGACCGACGGCGGCAAACGCCCTCCGTCAACACACATGGCGAGCTGACGTTGCACCGCCAGCATCTTGATTCACCGGCATCTCCTGCCGGCAGCGCGTGATCGCATTCCCATACCATGCGGCGCATGGCATGGGTCATCGCAGGCCTGGCCCTTGCTGTCGCGCTGATCCCAGGTTGCCTATAGTTGCGGCGAACCCTGCAATGGATTGACCAATGCACATGATGTCATCCGGCCGGTGCCTGGCCCTTGCACTCGCCGTCGCTGTGACCGGCAGTGCCTGTGCACGGACGCCATCACCCGAACAGAAAAGGACTTCCCCCATGCCAGACCACGTCACCACAGGCCGCACCATCAACGGGCACACCTATTCGGACGCTCCGGTTGACGTAAAGCTGGGGCCGAACACCTTCCGCATCCCCGCCAACTACCTGGACAGCCAGATCGCGCCATGGCCGGGCGAAGGCGTCACGCTGGTCATCGAGTGGCCAGACATGACCCCCACCCCGCCCGGGGCACGGGCCAACCCGCGTACGAATGATTTCCGGAAAGAAATTTCAGTTCGGATCAACTACATCGACCGGGTTCCCATCGAGACATCTTTGGAGCGACACTCGTCCAATGAGGCAATTACCGAAGCCAATTCGGTGGAACGCCGAGATCCGAGGCAGCGCCTTGATCTCCGCCTTGCCCAGCAAGACACTTTGGGCCTGACGCCCTACGCAATAGACGAAGCGAAAATGCTGACGTACTCAAAAGAGTACGAGGACCGCTATGGAAAGCCGCCGATTCGCAACCCCGCCTACGAAGATGACTGGTACGTCGCCCGCGACTCAAGCGGTGGGCTCATCACCTTCATCAAGTGCGACAGCACAAAATTTCGTGGGGATGGCGTGCGGCTGGAGGGATCTGAGGTGGTACACGAAAAAGGCGCTGTTGCTGCAAGTTGTGTCCACTACTTCTCTGACATCGAGAACAAGCTTTCCATCACCCTGAACTATAAGCGCGCCTTCTTGAAAGACTGGAAACACATGGAAGACGCGGTACGGAACGTGCTGGCACGGACCAAGGTGAAGTGATCAGCGCGACTATCAGGAGCAGGACATGAGCGGATTGAGCGAGCAGGATCTGAAGATTCTTTCCAGCTACGCGGACGCGGGCAACCGCGAGCTGTACTGGAACTATCTTTCGCAACTAGATGGTTCAGATGGTTACGGGACGTTGGCGTTAGGCGTGGTGCGCAACGACAGCTTGCCTGGTCGGGTCGCAAATAGTTACGCACAGGATTACGCCAGGACCCAACACGACAACGGCTCGCGTTTTGCCAACGCTGAATTGAGCGAGAGGCAATGGGAAGCATTTGGGCAAACCCTGCTCAAAAAGGATCTTGAAGTCAGACGATACTGGATGAGCGAACACCGCCCGGACCTTGCGCAGAACTTGCCAGGTGCTGACGTCATGCTGGCACACGACCAAGCTTTCCTGGACCATGAGCTCGACCCCAACTGCTGGACCCCACGCGTCCTCCTGCAAGCCGCCCTGGAAAAAAGCGGCCCCCAGAAGCTGGAACAGATATGGACCAACATGCTCGACAACGAGTACGTCGGCGCCACTCGCATCAGCAATACCGGCTACGAGACCTTTGCGCAGATGGGACTGGCGGCCGGCAGCCAGTACCTGGCCAAGCTGGGCACCACCGAGGCGATCCAGATGCTGGAGGGCCGCTCCGCCGTCGACCCCAACGTCATCGGCAGCAACAGCTTCTACGCGATGTACTTCGAGAAAGAACAGAAGTGGGTGAACGTCAGCGCAGGCGGCGGGCATCTGTCCCTGCGCGAAGAAACCAATGCCGGCCGTATCGCCGAACTCGACGATGCCCGCGCCGTGCGCCTGGAGCGGCAGCAGAAAGCTACGCAGTTCCACGAAGACGACCCGTACCGCTCCATCACCCGCAGCCCGTTCACGGCGTCGGCCGACGGCCTGCCGGATCCGACGCAGGCGCCCACCAAACTGACCGATATCGGCCCTGATCACCGCGACTACGCACTGCTGCAGCAGGTGCGTGCGGGTGTAAGCGCGATCGATGCGCAAGCCGGGCGCACGCCGGACGAGAGCAGCGAGCGCCTCATCGCCAGCGTGATGACCCTCGCCCGCCAGAACAACCTGGACCGGGCCGACCATGTGGTGCTGAGCCAACAGACCGCCGACAGCCCGGCCGGCCGCCACGTGTTTGTGGTGCAGGGCGAGTTGAACAACCCGGCGCACCTGCGCGCCCACATGCCGACCGACGTGGCCGTGCAGACGCCGGTGGAGCAGTCGCTGCAGCAGCTGGAGGTGGCCAGTACCGACCGCCAGCAGGCGTTGGCGCAGAGCCAGCAGCAGGAGATGGATACCCGTCAGCGTGAGAGTGCGTCGATGCGCATGGGATAAGGCAGCGCTGCTCAGAGCACCTCCCTGTCTACTTCCGGCCGATCTCGATGCATGACGCGCGGCACTGGCCCTACCGGAGCCGGCCAGTGCAGGTCTGCGCACATCCGCGACAACGCAGCGTGCCCCACGATGACAATGCACCGGCGTAACCGCGCCAGTTGCGCCCCGGCGCCGCTGGAACTCATGGCAAACCAGCAGTCCTCAAACGCCAACGGCCCGGACAAGCCGGGCCGTTGGACGATGCCGCGTCTGGCGTCAGCCGATCAGGCGAACGGGTCCTGCAGCACCATCGTGTGGTCACGATCCGGGCCGGTGGAGACGATGCTGATCGGGCAGCCGGCCAGTTCTTCCAGCGCGCGCAGGTAGGCACGTGCGGCCACCGGCAGCTTGTCCCACTCGGTGATGCCGTGGGTGTTCTCGGTCCAGCCCGGGAACTCCAGGTACACCGGGGTGCACTCTTCCCAGCCCTGCGCGTCCAGCGGGGCGTATTCGGTGCGCTTGCCGCGGTATTCGTAGGCGATGCAGACCTTGAGCTTTTCCATGCCATCGAGCACGTCGAGCTTGGTGATGCACAGGCCGGAGATGCCGTTGATAGCCACCGCACGCTTGAGCGCGACGATGTCCATCCAGCCGCAGCGACGCGGGCGGCCGGTGGAGGCGCCGTACTCGGCGCCGCGGTCGCGAATGCCCTGGCCCACGTCGTCGTCCAGCTCGGTCGGGAACGGACCGCCGCCCACACGCGTGGCGTAGGCCTTGGCGATGCCCAGCACGTAGTCGATGGCGTCAGCGCCCACGCCGGTACCGGCCAGTGCGCCGCCCACGGTGGTGTTGGAGCTGGTGACGTACGGATAGGTGCCGTGGTCGATGTCCAGCAGCGCGCCCTGCGCGCCTTCGAACAGCACGCGTTTGCCCTGCTTGCGCAGGTCGTGCAGGATGCCGGCCACGTCCGACTTCATCGGCTGCACGTAGTCGCCAAAGGCCAGTGCCTCGTCGAAGGTCTTCTGGAAGTCCACCGCTTCCACGCCCAGGTACTTGGTCAGCACGAAGTTGTGGTAGTCCAGCGCGGTGCGCAGCAGCTCTTCCAGCTGCGGCGGGTAGTGCAGGTCGGCGATGCGGATACCGCGGCGGGCCACCTTGTCCTCGTACGCCGGGCCGATGCCGCGGCCGGTGGTGCCGATGGCCTTGCCGCCGGCGGCCTTCTCGCGCGCCTGGTCCAGCGCGATGTGGTACGGCATGATCAGCGGCGCAGCCGGAGAGATCTTCAGGCGCGAGCGCACTTCCACACCGGCGCCTTCAAGCTCGCTGATCTCCTTGATCAGCGCGGCCGGGGAAATCACCACGCCATTGCCGATAAGGCACAGCGCGTCGTCGCGCAGGATGCCGGACGGAATCAGGTGCAAGACGGTCTTCTTGCCATTGATGACGAGCGTGTGGCCGGCGTTGTGGCCACCCTGGAAGCGGACCACCGCACCGATCTCTTCGGTGAGCAGATCGACGATCTTGCCTTTGCCTTCATCGCCCCACTGGGCACCGAGCACGACAACTGACTGACCCATGACGGGTGAACTCCTGAGTTTTGCTGCGGCCATCGGGGCCGCGGGATGGGACCGGTTCACGGCTGGCGGCGTCGCCTGGCGCGCGGCTCCATCGGGGAGCCTTGCAGCGGCGCGTAAAGCCCTGACACGGAAAAAGCCGAACGAGGTGCCCTGTGTGAGCGTGCCCGGCCGGCTTTTGTGCATTATCCGGGTTTCCGGTGACGTGCACTACCCCCGGCGAACGGCGGATCGGGGGCTGGTCGGATTGCCGCTGGCCATCGGTTGCGCGGTGCTCCGGGCGCTGCCGGTCCCTCGCAATCCCAAACCCCCATCGCGGGCCGTAGGAGCGCACCCGGGCGCGACTGCTTCACCGGTAATGCCTGTCGCGCCCCGGTGCGCTCCTACGCTGCCCGTTGCGGTCGGAACCACCCACTCAGTGACGCACAGTCCACAGCGCGATGGCGCCCAGCACCAGGGTCACACCGCCGATGGCACGCAGTTGGGCCGTGGGCAGGCTGAACAGCTGCTCGACCATCCGCTTCCAGGCGGCGGGCGCGGCGAACAGCAGCAGGCCTTCGATGACGGCGATCAGGCATAACGCGGACAGGAACTCGTGCATCAGCAACACCAGGACAAACGTGGGAGCTGCAGTGTGCCCGGTTCGGCAGCCTGCCATGCCCCACCGTAGGAGCGCACCTGGGCGCGGCGGGATTGCCGGTAAAGCAGTCGCGCCCGGGTGCGCTCCTACATGGCGAGGTGGCGTGCCTCGCGAGATCTGCAGACCGCCTGACGCACGACCATTCGATCCACGAAAGGCACCGGATCAACATCCCGACACGCCGCACCTCGTAGGAGCGCACCTGGGCGCGACAGGCATTGCCGGTAAAGCAATCGCGCCCGGGTGCGCTCCTACGAGGATGCCGGGGTTTGGTCACCTCTCAAAGCCAGATTGCGTCCCAGAACGGGTAATCGCCCACGCGGCTGACCAGCCCGGCACGGAGGGGATTGGCGATGAGGTAGCGCGCGGCTGCGTGCAGGTCCTCGTCCTTGCGCAACGCGTGGTCGTGGTAGCTGCGGCTCCAGACCGGTGCGTGATGCTGGCGCTGATCGTTCACCGCGCGCGCTGCACACGCTTTCATGCATGAGACGGCGTTGGCCAACCCGGTGGTGCTTCCAAGCTGCAACAACCAATGCACATGATCCGGCATCAATACCCAGGCCAACAGCCTGGCATCGGAGGGCGTTTCCGCGGTGAACGCGCGGCAGGCCGCTGCGGCCATCAGCACATCTGCGAACACAGGGCGACGCTGCCATGTCGTGGTGGTCAGCAGGTAAGCGCTGTTGGGCGAAGACTGCCTGCCACGGCGCAGCGCGCGATGCCCGGGAGTGTCGATGTTGGCCATGGCACGATGCTGGCGGCCTCGGACCACGCGAGATATCGGCAGTTGCCGCGTTCTGCGCTAGGGATCCATGTGGCGGCTGACTGTCAGAGGCAATCAGCGGGGTCCGCCGGCAAGGCCCGTCGCGCCCGGGTGCGCTCCTACCCGGTCGAGTCTGGCCAACCCGACGGGGAAGGCGCGCCAGGCAGCTGCGGACTCCGGACATACCCACCACCATCGCAGTCCACGAAACGCCATCGGCCCGATCCATCGGCCCACACGCGCCACGCGTAGGAGCGCACCTGGGCGCGACGGGCACTACCGGTAAAGCAGTCGCGCCCGGGTGCTCTCCTACGGTTGGGCGCGCGTCTGTCTGCCCGGCAGTGATAGGCACATACGCCAACGCCCGCGTTCGGCGGGCGTTGTCGTTTCAAGGCATGGCGATCAGCCAGCGATCAACGATCGCTCTTGAGGTATTGCAGGAACGGGTCGTTCTTGTCCAGCACCACCACGCCGTTGCCGTCGGTCATGGAGCCGCGGTACGCCTCCAGGCTGCGATAGAACGCGTAGAACGACGGATCCTTGGCACCGGCCTGGCCGTAGATGCGGGCGGCGTCGGCATCGCCTTCGCCGCGCAGCTTCTGCGCATCGCGCTCGGCGTCGGCCACGATCACCGTGGACTCGCGGTCGGCCTGGGCGCGGATGGTCAGGGCCTGCTCTTCGCCTTCGGCACGCAGCTTGCTGGCTTCCTGCTTGCGCTGGGCGCGCATGCGCTCGTAGACGTCGGTGATCACCTGGCTGTCGGTCGGCAGGTCGATCTGCTTGATGCGCAGGTCGGTGATCTGCATCCCCAGGCCCTTGATGGCGCCGTTGATGCCCTTGAGCTGGTTGGCGATCAATTCGCTGCGGTCGCCGGAGACCAGCTGCTGCAGGGTGCGCGAGTTGATCTGGTTGCGCAGCGAGTCGGTGATGATCGGGGCCAGGCGCGAATTGGCGACCGACTCCTCGCCACCGGTGGCGCGATAGAACGCCCGCACGTCGGAGATGTAGCCGATGGCGAAGAAGTCCACGCTGACGTCTTTCTGCTCGGCGGTGAAGTAGCGCGCCGGGGCGGTGTCCAGCACCTGGAAGCGGCGATCGAACACGCGCACCGATTCCACCACCGGGATCTTGAAGTGCAGGCCGGGCTTGAGGTCGGCACGCACCACACGGCCCAGGTTGAGCACCATGGCGGTCTGGTCCTCGCGCACCACGAACACCGAGCCCATCAGGGTCAGCAACACGGCGACGATCAGGCCGATGACTAGCGAATTCTTCATTATTCGGTTCCCTCACGGCCGGTCGGGCGCGGGCCGCGCTCCGGATTGCGGATGCCCTCGCTGCCGCCACTGGTTTGCGGCGGATTCAACAGCACATCCTGCGGCACCATCGACGGCATGCCGCCGTTGCCCGTAGTGCCGCTGTTGCTGGCGGACTTGCCGGCGTCGGCCGGCAACGGCACGTAGATGACCTGGCGGCCATCGCTGCCGATCACCTTGCGGTTCTCCGACAGCACCTTCTGCACGGTTTCCAGCCACAGGCGCTTGCGCGTGACCTCGGGGGCGTTGGCGTACTGCTCCTGCAACAGCGTGAAGCGATCGGCGTCGCCCTCGGCCTTGGAGATCACCGCCTGCTTGTAGCCTTCGGCGCCGGTCCGGGTGCGCGCACCCTGGCCGCGTGCCTCGGGCACCACCTTGGCGGCGTAGGCCTGGGCTTCGTTGATCAGGCGCTCGCGCACCTGCTGGGCGCCGTTGACCTCGTCGAAGGCCGGCTTCACTTCTTCCGGCGGGCGGGCGTCGGGCAGGGTCACGCCGGTGACGGCCAGGCCGGTGTTGTAGGCGTCCAGTGCCGCCTGCAGGCGATCCTTGGAGGCAATGGCCAGCGGGCCACGGTTGTTGAGCACGGTATTGAGATCGGAACGGCCGACCTGCTCACGCACGGCACTCTGCGCGGCCTGCTCCAGCACCAGATCGGCATTGCGCGAACCGAACAGGTACTTGCGCGGGTCGCTGATCTGGTACTGCACGTTGAGCGAGACGTTGACGATGTTCTCGTCGCGGGTCAGCACCGGCACCTGGTTGCTGAAGGTCTTGATCTCGGTGGCGTTGACCTTGCGCACCGACTCGACCGGCCAGGGCAGCTTGAAGTTCGGGCCGGGCTGCAGGATGCGCGAGAACTGGCCGAAGCGCAGCACCACGCCGCGCTGCTGTTCGCCGATGAGCTGGAAGCTGGAGAACAGCACCATCAGCACCACCGCGACCAGGATCCAGCGCCCCACGCCACCATCGAACAGCTCTTTCAACGGGGCGGGCAGATTGCCCCAGCCACCACCGTTGCCACCACCGCGCGGGCCCCAGGACCTGCGACGGTTGGGGTCCGGGCCGTCTCCGCCCTTGTTGCCGGGTGTGTTCCAGGCCATGCACGCTCCATGATCGAGGGGCTGTGCGGGCCAGTCCCGCAGTGCCGCCGTGTTGTTTGATTCGCTGATTCTACTAGATGGGGCAGACCGACCGTTTTGAAAGGCCCCAATTGGTGCATCCCGGTTTAGCCGCTGGGGTGAATCGAGCAGATGGCCGGGTTCGCAGACGGGGAAGGACACGCTGTCAGCGCGATCTGGGGGCAAGCACCGGGCGCGCGTTCTGGAGTTGGCCAATGGTGATCACGCCGAGACTGGACGCGGACCCGGCCTGCGATGCGCTGCACGATGACGCCGACGACATCGTGCTGCTCGCTGACGCGTGGCCATTGTCAGTCGACCGATCCGGCGTCTGGCCTGGCTGGATAGCCCAGGGTCGCGGTCAGGCCAAGCAACCGCTGCGCTTTGCCGACCCCGGGTTGCGGCGCAGGATGCCGCCGATGGCAGGCGAGCATCGGTGTCCAAACGGCACTGGCGGCGCAGCTGACGTTGGCATCAGCGCTGAGGGGCATGCGGCTGGGGCGATGCTGCGCTGGCACGACGCAGTCCGGAACGCGTCCGCCAACCCTGCTTCCCCCTCGTCGCCGCACTCACGCCATCGGCGGTTCGTCTTTCTGGTTGAACACGCGCTCCATCACTTCCAGCAACTCATCTTCGGAGAACGGCTTGGTGATGTAGGCGCGTGCGCCCTGGCGCATGCCCCACATGCGATCGGTGTCCTGGTCCTTGGTGGTCACCAGGATCACCGGGATGTGCTGGGTGGTCGGCTCGCGCTTGAGCGTGCGGGTGGCCTGGAAGCCGTTGAGGTTGGGCATCACCACATCCATCAGCACCAGATCCGGGAGTGACGACTTGGCCGCTTCCACGCCGGCGGCACCATCGGTTGCAGTGATGGTCTCGTGCCCCAGCTTCTCGACGATGCGCTGAATCCCCAGCAGCTGCGACGGCGAGTCGTCGACGATCAGAATGCGTGCCATGTGTTTCCCCTAGTGTGCGCGGCGAGTGTAGTGCGCCGGCCGCGCTTGCGGTAGCTGGGCCAGGCGGTGCGCCCGGCGATGCCGTTACGAGGCGTGATCCGGTGGCGCGGCGCGATCGCCTCAGCCAACACTTACTACGTTGGACAGGACGCAGTTGGATGCAACAACGTCGCAGAAAGCCGCTCGCCGACGTATTACGTGCATGCTGCCCTGCCCTCAATCCCTCATCGATACGAGGGGGACGACGGGTCCCTTCTCCCATCAGGAGAAGACAGCGCCGATGAGGGGACGGCGGCGATTCAACCGCGCAGATCGACGTTCACCATTACACCGCCTGCCCACCGAACCCTCACCCATTTCCCGCGTCACCCCACGCCGCCTACACCGATTCGCCGAACGCCTTGGCCAGGTTGCGGTAGGCCTTCTTCTGCGCATCGTCGGTGGGGGCCGGGGCCAGGATCTCCAGCTCCACGATCTGGTCGCCCGGGGTGGTGCCCGGCAGGCCGCGGCCGCGCAGGCGTAGCTTGCGGCCGGCGTCGGAGTCGGCCGGCACCTTCAATTCCACCGCCCCGCCCAGGGTCGGCACGCTGATCGTGGTGCCCAGTGCCGCCTGCCAGGGCATGACCTGCAGGGTGTACAGGATGTTGCGCCCGTCCACCTCGAACTGCGGGTGCGCGGCGTATTCGATCTCCAGCAGCAGGTTGCCGCCGCCATTGCCCTGCCCGCTCAGGCGGATCACCTGGCCAGGCTGCACACCCTTGGGCACGCGCACGTCCAGCTGCTTGCCGTTGATGGTGATGCGCACGCTGTCGCCCGCGTACACCGCTTCCAACGGCACCGCCAGCTTGGCGCGGGTATCGCCGCGCGCCTGCGGCCCTGCGCCGGCACCAGCCCCCGGGCCGCGCGGACGGCCGCCGCGCTGGCCGGCAAACAGGCTTTCGAAG
The DNA here is from genome assembly GCF_903989465.1 of Xanthomonas sp. CPBF 426. Taxonomy (NCBI): domain Bacteria; kingdom Pseudomonadati; phylum Pseudomonadota; class Gammaproteobacteria; order Lysobacterales; family Lysobacteraceae; genus Xanthomonas; species Xanthomonas sp. CPBF 426. Next base: position 1,311,225 of record NZ_LR861805.1, on the reverse strand, counting down.
AAATCGCTGAAGCCGCCACCGGCGCCGCCATTGCCGAACACTTCCTCGAAGTCGTAGCCCTGCCCGCCGCCGTAGCTGGGCGGGGCCTGGAACTCGTCGCCCGGGCGGAAGCCCTGTGCCTTGAGCTGGTCGTAGGCCTTGCGCTTGGCCGGGTCGCGCAGCGCCTCGTAGGCTTCGTTGATGGCCTTGAACTTGTCTTCGGCGCCGGCTTCCTTGCTGACGTCGGGGTGGTACTTGCGCGCGAGCCGGCGGTAGGCGGTCTTGATTTCCGCATCGCCTGCGCTGGGCTCCACGCCCAGCGTTGCGTAGTAATCCTTGAATTCCATCTAATCACCTCTGAAAAAAACGGCCCGCAGCCGAGGCCACGAGCCAGTCATATCGCAGCCGGGCGGGCAACCGCACCTATTCTACGGTGCGGTTGCCGCCGGGAAGCGAAGCAGGCCGCTTCGCTCCAGGTTTTGCGGCCTTACTGCACGGTGCCGCCGCTGGTGTCCTGGCCGGTGCCGACCTGGATGCGGCGCGGGGTGGCCGCCGGGCGCTTGGGGATGCGGATTTCCAGCACGCCGTTATGGCCGGCGGCGGTGATGCCGTCGTGGTCGGCACTGTCGGGCAGCGCGAAGCGGCGGTGGAAGCTGCCGTAACGGCGCTCGATGCGCGAGAAACGCTCGGTCTCGGTGCTGGACTCGCTGTTGCGCTCGCCCTTGATCGACAGGATGCCCTTGTCCATCTGCACCTCGATCTGGCTGGGGTCGATGCCCGGCAGGTCGGCATACAGCACGAAGTGGTTGGGCTCTTCCTTGATGTCCACGCGTGGCACCCACTGCGCGGTCACCACCGCCGATTCGTCGGTGTCGCCGTTGTGCTCGAAGAAACGGTCGAACACGTGCTTGATCTCGTTTTGCAGCGCGTGGGTGGGCCACTGGGGATAACGAACGATGTTCATTGCGAGCCTCCAAAAGGTTGGGTGAGGGGCCGGCTGCCGCGGCGTGCGCACGTTGCGCCGGCCATGTGCGTCAGATAGGCGTGCGGCTGCGGATTTCAAGCGCGTTGACGCGCTTTTCCCCTGCCCCTTTCTAGAATTCGTTCAGCCACAGGAGCCCGCCCCATGACCATCCACGTTGGTGACCGCATTCCCGAAGTCGTGCTCAAGCGCCTGCGTGAGGGCATCGAGGCGGTCGACACCCACAGCCTGTTCGCGGGGCGCAAGGTGCTGCTGTTCGCGGTACCGGGCGCCTTCACCCCGACCTGCTCGGCCAAGCACCTGCCCGGTTATGTGGAGCACTTCGATGAATTCCGTAAACGCGGCATCGAGGTGCTGTGCACCGCGGTCAACGACCCGTTCGTGATGCAGGCCTGGGGCCGCAGCCAGCTGATTCCCGACGGCCTGCACCTGCTGCCCGACGGCAACGCCGAACTGGCCCGCGCGCTGGGCCTGGAGATCGACGCCAGCGGCTCGGGCATGGGCCTGCGCTCGCGCCGCTACGCGCTGTATGCCGATGATGCCGTGGTCAAGGCCTTGTTTGTCGAAGAACCTGGCGAATTCAAGGTGTCTGCCGCCGATTACGTGCTGCAGCACCTGCCCGATTGATGCATTGATTCCCCCCGTCCACTCAGAAGGAAACCGGCCAGCCATGTCTACCCAGCCAGCCAAGCAACTCCCCGGCATTACCGATACCGCCACCTTGCGCAACCGCGCACGCCAGAGCATCGAAGACGGTGCCATCACCGAGAGCTACCACGCCGACCGCGAGGCGGTGATCGACCTGCTCAACACCGCACTGGCCACCGAATACGTGTGCACCCTGCGCTACTACCGCCACTACTTCATGGCCAAGGGCATGCTTGCCGACGCGGTCAAGGGCGAATTCCTGGAGCATGCGCAGCAGGAACAGGAACACGCGCACAAGCTTGCCGAGCGCATCGTGCAACTGGGCGGCGAACCGGACCTCAACCCGGACACGCTGACCAAGCGCTCGCATGCCGAATACAAGGAAGGCACCGACCTGCGCGACATGGTCAGGGAGAACCTGATCGCCGAACGCATCGCCATCGACAGCTACCGCGAGATGATCGACTTCATCGGCGACAAGGACACCACCACCAAGCGCATCCTGGAAAGCATCCTGGCCCAGGAAGAAGAGCATGCCGACGAGTTTGCGGACCTGCTGGAAGGCTGGATCGGCGAGTGAGTTGAGCGAGCCGCGTGATTGCAATGTAGCGATGCGTTGCCATCGATGGTGGCGTCGCATCGACGACGACATCGACGTCGACGTCGAAGATAAGTCGAAGTCGAAGTCGAAGTCGAAGTCGACTCGATGATGCAACAGACAGGGCGCCGAGAGCGCCCTGTCTATTTTCGTGCCCAAGCGCCGCGTAGGAGCGCACCCGGGCGCGACGGGGCGTTACCGGGAATGCCCTGTCGCGCCCGGGTGCGCTCCTACGGGGTTGCCGGCCACCGCACATGCCCGTTACCGACCCGGTCAGCGCAATACGCGAAAGCGCAGCTGTGTCCAGGCACCGTCGCTGGCCATTGCGGTGAGCGTATGCGTGCCGACTTCCGCGAAATCGCGCTGAAATCCCTGGCGTCCGTTGGTCTGTGCGATCCAGCGGCCGTCCAGCAACCAGTCGATGCGCGCGTCGCTGCCCAGCGCACGCAGGTGCAGGCGCACCGGGCGCGATGCGGCGTTGGCACGCGCCAGCGTGGCGCGATCGCTCAGCCCGTCGATCCGCAGCACGCCGCCACCGGTCATGCGTCCATCCGGCAGACAGTCCGCGGCCAGTGGTGGCAGTTGCGCAGCCTTGCGCTCGGCCGCACTGAGCCAGGGCGACACCAACGCCGGCCAGCGTGCCACGGCCTGCGGCACGCGCTGATGCGGCTGGCTGCACTCCTGCGACAACCGCTGCCCGCTGCGCGCATCCACATCGAAATGCAGCTGCCCGCCGTGCCATAGCCGCGCATCGCGTTCGGCAAAGGTGGGCGGTACGGCGCCATCGAGCACGTAGGCGTCGGCGCGGCGTGCGCATTGCGCCGGTGGTGTCTGATCGGCCGCGCCGCCGAGCGGCCAGCAGATGGCCAGCGCCTGCACCGTGGGCGGCATCGGCACCGGCGCGCTGTCGCCGGCGCTGCGGGGCAAGGCGTCGATGACCTCGAACATCAACGGCAACGCGGTGACGGCGCCGTACTGGCCGGGCAGCGGCGTGCCGTCCGGCCGCCCCACCCACACCCCGACCGTGTAGCGGCGCGTGCCGCCGATCGCCCACGCATCGCGGTAGCCGTAGCTGGTGCCGGTCTTCCAGGCCACGCCCGGGCGCGCAGTGGTGTCGAAGGTCCCGCCGCCATACCCGGGGCGCGGATTGCTCTGCAGGATCTCGCGCACGATCCAGGCCGCGCCCGGCGACATCAGCCGGCGCTCGATGCGCGGATCGTCCGGCGTGTAGCGCACACGCCCAGCGATACCGCCGCGATTGAGCGCCGCAAAGGCACCGACCAGCTCCTGCAGTTGCGCACCGGTGCCGCCCAATATCAATGCAAGCGACGGCGTGCTGCCATGTGCGAAACGCAGGCCGATGCCGGCATTGGACAGCCGCGCGGCAAACCGCGCCGGGCCGATCCGGTCGAGCAGGTCCACCGCCGGCACGTTCAACGACAACCGCAACGCCGTCGCCGCGCTCACCGGGCCATTGAAGGCCGCATCGAAATTGCCGGGCCGGTAGCTGCCAAAGCTCTGCGGGGCATCCACCAACAGGCTTTCGGAATGGATCACCCCATCGTCCAGGGCCATGCCATACAGGAACGGCTTGAGGGTGGACCCGGGCGAGCGCCAGGCCTGCACCATGTCCACATGCCCCAGCCGCTTGCGGTCGCCGAAGCTGGCCGAACCCACATACGCGCGCGCTTCCATGCTGGCGTTGTCCACCACCAGCAAGGCGGCCGAGGTGCGCTCGGGCAGCTGCGAGAAATAGGTGGCCACGCGCTCCTCCAGGGTGCGCTGCAGTTCGACATCCAGCGTCGTGACGATGCGCGCTGCACGCGGTTGCACGCCGTGCAGCCGCTGCGCGAGCAAGGCCGCATGCAATGGCGGTGTGAGCGAGCGCGTCACCACCGGCTCGATCCGCGCATCGTCCACCTGCGCGCGCGACCACACCCCCAGCTCCACCATGCGATCGAGCACCTTGTCGCGCGCGCGTTGCGCGGCCTCGGGATGGCGATCCGGGCGCAGGCGGCTGGGCGATTGCGGCAATACCGCCAGCAATGCGGCTTCGGCCTGCGACAAGGCCTTGGCCGGCTTGCCCAGATACGCCCAGCTGGCCGCTTCCACGCCTTCGATGGTGCCGCCGTAGGGCGCGCGCTCGAGATACAGCGTCAGAATCTCGCGCTTGCTCAGGTGCGCTTCCAGCTGCAGCGCGCGCAACAACTGCTTGACCTTGCCCCACGGTGTGCGCGTGTGCGGGTCCAGGATGCGCGCCACCTGCATGGTCAGCGTCGAGCCGCCGGAGACGATGCGCCCCTGCCCGATCCACTGCCCGCCGGCACGCAGCAGGCCCCACGGATTGACCCCAGGATGGCGCCAGAACCAGCGGTCCTCGTAGTTCAGCAACGCCTGCAGGTACAGCGGCGACACACTCTGCGGGCTGGCCGGATAGCGCCACACCCCGTTGCGGTCGGCGAAGGCGCGCAACGGCGTGCCATCGCGTGCCACCACCAGCGTGGAGGTGTCGCGCGACTTGGGCAGTGGCAGCGGGAAGGCCAGGTCCAGCAGCAACACGGCAGACAGCAGTGCCACGGCGCCCCAGCGTAGCCCTGTCAGCCAGCGGCGGCCATGCCGGGCCACACCATCGTCGCCAGCGGCGCGTTCCTGCGTCCGGTCGGTCCTTGCCTGCACGTGCTGCTGCTCATCCATCCTGCCAAGGATGCAGGGCAAAACGCATTTCGGCCACTATCGCGCGGCATGCTGTGGCAACGCGCGATCAACGTTGCTGCACGCTGCTGCCTTACGCGAGGACACGCGCGTTAGCCCACGCCCGCCGCGCGCAGCGGGCGAGGCGGCCGTGCAAACAACCGCAACAAGCCCATCGCCAGGAATACCGCAGACAGGCGCAACGCAATGCCGAGCCAGCCGCTGGCCGCCGAATCGGAGACCGAAAAGACCGTCCAGGCCGCGTTGAGCGAGACATGCAACACCCAGCCGCTCCAGATCGTGTAGCCATCCTGCGCGTCCACGATGGCAAACAGCAGCGCACCGATACCGGTTATGGCGAAGATCAACAACGCCTCGCCACCTCCACCGCCGGCCCCGAGCCAATGCACGCCGCCAAACACAAGCGCCTGCACCAGCGCGGCGATCGCCGGGCGCCATGCCAGCGCACGGCAGGCAAAGACGAAGCCGAAACCGCGAAAGACGATTTCTTCGGCCAGCGGAAACAGCAGTGCCAGCCACAGCAGGCCAAGCAGATCGTCGGTACCGACTGAGCTGGACTGCGTCCACAGCCCAAGCCAGCACGGCAGTGTGGCCAGCAACGTCAGCGCAGGGCCACGTATGCCGTTCCAGCGCAGCCCCAGACGCGCCGCGAGTTCGCCTGGCATGCCAGGACGTAGCAATGCCGCTGCGACCAGCACGACCACCACGCTGAGCAGATTGTCGGCAATCCCGCCGCCGTAGGGCACCGGAATTTTCGGGATTGGAAAACCAAGGGCCTTGGCCACATCACGCACCTGCAGCGCGACCAGCAGCACCACCAACCAGACCGCATGCCGACCGACACGGCGCGGGAGTGTATCGAGCAGCATGCAGACGTCCTTGCGTGCAAACAGCGGGTGACTATACCGCTGGCGGCGACATCGGCGCAGCGTCCGGGGTTGATGTGGTGCGACCAGACCCGGTTCGCATCGCGCGCCAGCTGCCTGCCGCAATGCAATGGGCCGCCTACTGCTGCTCCAGCGCGGCGCGATAACGCAGCAAGGCTTCCGGCGCGTCGGTCTGGATGATCGACACGCCATCGCGGTACAGGCGGCCCCAGACCTTGTCCGGGTCGCGCACCGCATCGGCGTCGCCACCGTAGCCGGCAATGAAGCCGCCCCACAGCGAGTTGACCATCAGCCGCACCTTGTGCGTCTTGCTCACTGCAACCAACGCCGGCAACTGGGCTGGCGACATCCTGGGCAGCTCGAACGCAGCCGGATGTGCGTTGCGCGTCTGCGCAGTGGCAATCGCCGCCAGATCGGCAGTGCCATGTGCATTGATCAGGATCGGGAAGAAATAGACCTTGTCGAACGGCAGCATCGCGGCCAGTGGCGGCGTGGCGATGCCGGCTTCGGCCTTGACGATCACCTGGTGCTGCATGCCGGCACGGGCAACCGCATCGACCACCTGCACGTAGATCGCGTCCTTGACGTCCAGGTTGAGCAGGATGTGGCCCTTGGAGGCGGCCAGCATCTGCTCGAGCGTGACCACGCGTTGGTCGGTCAGCGGCGCCTGCGCGCCACCTTCGTCGCTGCGCAGCCGCAATTTTTGCAGGTCGGCCAGGGTCAGCTCGGACAGCTTGCCGGTGCCGTCGGTGGTGCGGTCCACGGTGGCGTCGTGCAGCATCACCAGGGTGCCATCGGCGGCGCGGCGCACGTCGGTCTCCATCACGTCGGCGCCGATGGCGATGCAGCGCTCCAGTGCGGCCAGCGAGTTCTCCGGCGCGCTGTCCTTGAAACCATGCTCCGGTGCCGGCGCATGGCAACCGCGATGGGCCACCACCACGATACCGCCGCCGGGATTGCTCAGCCGGGCCTGGATCGCGGCGACGCCGCCAGGTGCTGCGCTGGCAGGGGTGGCAAGTGCCGCGCCCAGCATAGCCGCGACGGCGGCGACAGAACGTAAGGTCATCGAACAACTCCGCTTGTAGGATTAACAGAATGACTGCGCTTTTTGTCAGGAGGGCGCGGCAGGCAGAGACGGTGCGAGATCTGCCATGCACAGATCTCGCTTGCTCCACGTTGCCCGTACGCTACCGACGTCCGCGCCGCAGTATGTTCGCCGCGCCTAGAGCGTCGGCGTAAAACGCAGGCCGAACCAGTAGGTCGTTGGCACCGAATAACTGTCCTTGAGCAGGTTCTGCCCGGGACCGGTGACGCTGGTGATGCGGCTGTGGGTGAGGTTGCTGACCTGGCCGATCAGGCTGAGCTGCTTGCTGATGGCATAGGTGGCGGTGAAATCCAGCTGCGAACGCGGCGACCAGTACAGATCCTGCCAGTCGATGTTGCTGACGATGGCGCGCAAGGCCTTGCCCTGGCGATTGTAGGCCGCACGCAGCTCCAGCCCGCCGGTGTTGTAGAACAGCGTGGCATTGGCGGTGTAGTCCGGCTGGCCGACCAGGTTGTCGAGCTTGCGCTCGCGCTGGCGCACGTTGCTGCCGCTGCCGACGCTGTAGGGCACATCCAGGCTGCCATCGAGCACCGCAACATTCGCGCTGAAACCGACCCCGCTCAGCCATGGCGCAATCGGCGCCAGGGTGTTGACGATGCCGTTGAATTCCACGCCGCGGATGCGCGCCTTGGCAGCATTGGCCGGCGTGCTGATAAGCGCGTTGGCATAGGTGGTGCCGTCGAAGCTGAAGCTGTCGGTGCGCGAGAGCGTAAAGATCTCGTCCTGGATGCGCTTGTCGAACACGGCCACGGACGCGAACGCGTCGAAATCGCCGGGCAGGCGCCATTCCAGCGACAGATCCAGGTTATTGGATACACGCGGCTTGATGTCCGGGTTGCCGATGGTGACGGTGACGCCTTGCGCATTCGGGTTGCCGGCATCGGCGGTGTTGACGAAGCCGATCGAAGTGCGCGCCGCATACGCATCGTATGGCGGGCGGCCGAGCGTACGGCTTGCGCCGGCGCGCAAGTCCAATGCATCGCTCAGGTGGTAGGTCATGATGGCCGAGGGCAGCAGATAATCGTAGTCCGCGTTGGTCGGGTTATCGATATACACATAGCGATTGGTCGCGGTATCCAGCTGCCGCTGGCGGCCGACCGTGTTGAGCCTGGTGCTGTCGAAATGCAGGCCGCCTTGCACGTTGAAACGTTCGCTGCGATAGCTGACCAGCCCATAGCTGCCGACGGTCTTTTCGGTATGGGTGAAGTTGTCCTGGTTGCTGAAGGCCTGCTGGTCGGTGCTGTTGAACGCGCTCAGCGGCGTGGCGGCCAACGCGCGATTGGCCTTGTCGGGATCGATGGTGATCAGGTTCAGGCCGGCATAGCGCATCGGCGCCCGGCCGGTGCCCGCCACATCGGCCAGGCCCAACGCCGGCGCACTGGTATTGGGCTGGTACTCGACGCGATAGATATCGTAGGACGGTCTGTCGGTGGTATACGACACGCCTGCCGCAAAGCCGATGCCCTGGTCGCTCTCGCCCTGGTTGAACCCATAGTCGAGCCGGCCGGTGAGAATGCGATCGGCGGCGGTGCGTTTGTAGTCCGGGCGCCAGTACGACAGGCTGTAGTTGCCCAGATCGTTATAGGCCTGCGGCGACACCCCGAAGCGCTGGTCGACGCCGGAGGTGTCGTAGTTGAACGCGTAATCGGGCGTGGCATTGACGGTCACGCCGCTGCCGGTCTGGCCCACCGCTACCGGCGCGGCGCGGGTGATGCCGGTGGCGTACTTGATCATGCGGATCGGCTCGTCGTAGGTCGCATCCGACCACGCCCCGCGCGCGGAGAACTGCTGCCGGTCGGTGGGCCGCCAGATCGTGCCCAGTTGCGCGACCTTGGTACGCGTGGTGACGATCTGGTTCGAGTAGCCCACTTCGATATCGCCACCGGGGTAGCTGCCGGAGGTGGCGGTCTGGTTGAACACCTGGCCACGGTTGCGCGGGTCGATGATGACCTCGTTGCGCTCCATGTTGTCCTTGAAATAGTAGTAACCGGCCGTTGCATAGGCCTCGAGCGCGGCACTGGGATGCACCTCGAACTTGCCGGTGACACCGTAACGGTCGCGCTGGTTCTGCACGTACCAGTACTTGTCCTGCTGCGGCACCGCCCAGCCATTGCCGAGATTGGCGCCGGTCTGCAGCACGCCGTTGGTGTCGTAGAACCCGTAATGCACCGTGTCGGTGGTCATGTGGGTTTCGGTGTAGCTGCTCAGCGTCTGGTAGTTGGCCGACAGCGTAAAACCGTACTGCTGCTCGCTGCCGAAGGTGCGGCTGCCGGTGGCGTTCAAACGATAGCCGGGGTCGTCCTGATCACGCGGCTTGCCGACATCGTTGGCGTGGCCGAGTGCGGCTTCGGCGCTGAAGAACGGCTTGCCGCCGTTTTCGAATGCGCTGCGTGTCTTGAGGTTGATCGCCCCGCCGGTCGCATTGGGATCCAGGTCGGGCGTGAAGGTCTTGACCACCTGCAACTCGCTGACCATCGATGCCGGCAGCAGATCCAGCCGCACGCCGCGCGTGATCGAGCCGAGCGTGCCGTTTGGCGTGCCGGGCGAGGCGATGGTCAGCCCGTCGATGGTGACGTTGTTGTAGGACGGGCCCAGGCCGCGCAGCACCGGTGTGGCAGCCTCGTCGCGCGGATGCTCGTTGTCGGTGGCCGGCAATACCGACAGGCCGGGCACGCGGCGCAGTGCTTCGACGATGGTGCTGTCGGGCAAGGCGCGCACATCGGTGGCGCTGATCACATCGGTGATGTTGGTCGCCGCGCGCTTGCTTTCCACCGCGGCGGCATTGGCACGGCGCACGCCGGTGACCTGCATGGCGTCGAGCGTCTGCACGCCGGTTTTGCTGGTGGTGGCCGGTGCGTCGGGGTCGGCTGCATCGCCTTGCGACGCTACTGGCGATACCGTCGATGTAGCCGATGCAGAAGCTATCGATGCAGCGTCTGAGGAATCTGCAGATGCCTCTACTGACAACGCAGAGCGTTGCTTTGCAGCCGCAACGTCGGCATCGGGCGTGGCAGCCTTGTCATTGTTAGCTGTCGCTTCGGACGTGGTTGCCTCGTCATTATTCGCTGTAGCTGCGCTCGTTAATGGGCTCGCGGTCGCGCCCCTCGCCGTAGAAGACGCTTCAGCTGAGGCGTCGGCTGGCATCGCCGCACGCTCGCTTGCGTAGGCCTGCAAAGCAGGCGAACAGGCCGCAATGGTCACGGCGAGAACGGACAGGGGCAAACGGTACGAATCGGAGCGCTGCATGGAATCCCGGGATCGCGCAGCAAGGACGCCGCGCCGATGAGAAAGCACGCCACCGTAGCCAGCAAAAATGACCCTTGCGTGTCGCTGGCATCGCATCGAAAAGACAGTGCGCAACGATGTCGCTGGATGCGAAGCAGGCAGTTGGCAGTTCGCGAAAACCTTCTGAGTGACGCGGGAAAACCCCTCCCCCTCCGGGAGAGGGGTTGGGGTGAGGGTACGGGGCGAAGCCACCCGGCGGTGAATGACATGAGGCTTCGCACGTACCCTCCTCCGCCCCTGCGGGGCACCTTCTCCCGAGGGGAGAAGGGAGAGTTTCGGTGGCCCGCCAGGGGATGGCGCGACCCTACGGCTGCACCACCGTCATCGTCGCCGGCGTGCTGCGCCCCACGCCGCGCAACTCGGGGCGGTACATGTCTTCCACCAACGATGGCGGCACCGTATACGTGCCCGGGGTGACGGCGCGCACCAGGTAATACAGCTGCGCTTTGCTGCCCGAGGAGAGCGCCAGCGCGGCCACATAACGGTCGTCGCGGAACTCTTCGTGCTTGACATCGGCGGCGCTGGAACGCTCGCTGATGCCGATGCCGTCCACCACCACGTCGGCCCACTGTTTGGCATCGCCGAGATTGAAGTTCTCGATCTCCAGCCCGGCCGGCAACAGGTCGGTCAGCAGTGCGTCGGGCATGTCGCTGTTGGCGGTGATGGCCACGCGCACGATCAACGCCTCGCCTTCCTTCAATGCACGCGGCGTCCACGGTTTGCCGTCGGTGGTGTACCAGCTGCGCTCCACGCTGAGGGTGCGCGTGTCCGGCTCCGGCGCGCTGCGCGGGATGCCGGCCACTTCCAGGCTGGCGTACATCGGGGCCTCGCCCTGCGGCGCGAACTGCACGCCGCGCGCCAAGGCGGCGCTGTCGAAACTGCGCCCGAACAGGCGCGCCGGCGCGATCTGCTGCGTTTCGCCGCCCACGCTCAAGGTGCCGGAGACCTGCTTGCCCTGCCCGACCATCAAGGCCTTGCCCAAGCGCGCCAGAGCCACCTGCTCCTGCGTGCTCAGCCACAGCCAGCCGGTGGCGCGTCGTGCATCCAGCGCACGGCCCAGCGCGACAGCGCGGGTGTCGTACTCGGGCCTGGACAGGCCACGCTCGTGCAGCAGCGCCATCATCAAGGCATCGTCGCGGATCGCGCTGCCGTAATCGGCGAAGTACGACGGGCGTTCGCTGCTGTCCTTGGCAAAACCGGCCTTGATCGCCGCCTGCCCACGCTTGGTGTCGCCCTGCAGCGACAATGCCGCCCCCAGATGCACCAGCGACAGACCGGTCAGCGCCTTGTCGCGCTGGTTGTCGTACAGCGCACGCAGCGTGCCCAGCGGGGCGCGGTTGACGCGTGCCAGCACGTAGCCGGACCAGGCCTGGTTGGCGAACTTCAGGCTATCGCGGCGATCCTGCCCGTAGAACTCGTTGCCGCCGGACAGCAGGTCCTCGCTGAGCCGATTGAGCGCCTTCTGCAGCACGTTGTCGGGCACCGCAAAACCGGCGTCTTTGGCATCGAGCAGGAACTCGGCGATGTACGGGGTCAGGCCCGGATTGACGTAGCCGTCGTCGCCCCACATCGAAAAATGCCCGCTGGCGATCTGCATCGAGGCCAGGCGACCGAACGCGCCTTCCATGCGCTCGCGGCGTTTGGCCGCCTCCAGCCCCTTGGTGCCCAGCGCCCGGGCGGTGGCGTCGTCGAGCAACAGCGCGGCGTAGCCCTTGCTGGTGGTCTGCTCGGCGCAGCCATACGGATAGTCCAACGCACCCTGCAGGGCGCTGGCGAACGGAATCGGCGGCAGCGGGCTGACCACCATGCGCGCGGTCACCGAGCCGGCCATCAGGCCATCGGCAAAGCCGCTGTCCAGGCTGACCGGTGACAGCGGATCGAGCACGCGCGTCTGCGCACGCAACACCTGCGGCCAGCCGGCACGCACCGGCAGGTCGTAGCTGCGGTCGGCCTTGAAGCCGTTGCCGTCCACGCGCACACGCACCTTGGCCACGCTATAGCCTTCGGTGGCGCTCAGCGGGAAGCTCAGTGTCTGCTTGGCATCCGCACCGAGCTTGACGCTGCGCGCGGCCTCGGCAATGGCCAGTGGGCCGATCCCGTCCACACGCACGTTGAACTCGCCCGGCTTGCCGGTGAAGTTCTGCACGTCCAGCGTCACCGTGCTGCGGTCACCCGGCGCCATCACGCGCGGCATGCTGGCCTCGGCCAGGATCGGCGCGCGCACCACGGTTTCCATGGACTGATTGCCGAACCGCGTCTCCGAATACACCAATGCCGAGACCCGCAAGGTGCCGTTGAAATCCGGCACCGGCAGTTGCACGCGTGCATTGCCCCGGGCATCGAGTTTCACTGAGCCGGAGAACAGGTCCACGGTCTGCACGCGCGCGGTCGGGCGCTTGGCTTGCGGCAAGGCTTCCAGCGCCATGTCGCCGCCGAACTTGAGCTTGCCGCTGGCGCCTTCGAAGCTTTCGATCACCCGCCCGTAGATATCGTAGGCATCGGTACCCAGGCGTCGCTGCGCGAAGAACTGCGCATTGGCATCGGGCACCGGGAAACGGGTGATGTTGAGGATGCCCACGTCCACCGCCGAGATGGTCACGTGCGCCGCCTTGCCGGCCAGCTCCGGCACGCTCACCGTCACCGGCAAGGCCTGCTCGGGGCGCATCTGCTTGGGTGCCGCCAGGCCCACCGCCACACGCCGCGCCTTGCGGTCCATCGGCACATACGCCACGCCCACCGCGCGCGCCGGGGTGATCTTGCTCGGCGCGCTGCCGCCGCGGAACACCAACGCGGTGACGTACACATCGTGGCGTTCCCAGGCCTCGGTGACCGGAATGTCGAACGTGCTCCCCGGCTTAACGTCGATGTCCTGCACGTACAGCAGCTTGTCGCTTTCCACCAGCAACACGCCCTTGCCGGCATGCGGCGGGGTCAGCGTGACGGTGAGCGTGTCGCCGGCGCGGTAGCCGGTCTTGTCCAGCGCCAGCTTCACCTTGTCCGGGCGCGCGTCCAGGCCGCGGTTTTCGTCGTTCCAGCTCCAGCCGGCGCGGAACGGGTAGCGTGTGGTCAGCCCGGTGGCCGGGTCGAACACGTCCAGGCGGTACTCGCCCCACTCCACCGGAAACTCGAGCTTGGCGTTGCCGCCGGCGATGTCGAGCGTGCGCGTGTCCTTGTTCTCGAAGCGGCGGGTGAAGTCGTAATCCCAATGGTCGTCGGTGTAGTTCCAGTGGTAGTCGCGTAGCTCGCGCACCAGCGTGGCCTTCAGGCCCTTGGCCGGTTGCGGCTTGCCATCGGCATCCACGCGGGTGAGTTCGAAGCGTGCGGTGCCATTGGCATCGGTGCCGTCCTTGTCGTCGAACAGGGGGCGCACGCCGACCAGCGCCTTGGCCGGCCACAGCACGCGCTTGACGGTGCGGGTGACGGTGCGCCCGCCGGTCTCGTAGACGCTGCCCGAGACCACCGCGGCAATCGTGCTGACCGGCCTGGCTTCGGCCGGCAGCGCAATGTCTTCGCGCAACACGCCGTCGCTGCCGAACGTGGTATCGATCACGTCCTTGGCTTCGCGCGGCAGCTCCAGCGTGGGGTCGCCGAAGAACCAGCCCGGCAAGGAATCGAGCGGATGCTGCTCGACGCTGACCGCAAGCTTGGCGGTGAAGCGGTTGCCATCGGCCGGCGCGCCATACAGGTACGCGGCATTGGCGAGCAGCGTGAACGGCTGGCCGGCGCTCAGGGTCTTTTGTGTGCTGTCCAGATCCAGCTTCATGCGTTCGGGCAGGAACTCTTCCACGCGCACGCTCATGCCCTGCACGGCGTCCTTGCTGGTCGGATCGGTGCGGAATTCCACCTGCCAGCGACCGGTCGGCGCATCGGCCGGGATCTGCTGGCTGAACTCGAAATAGCCCTGCTCGCCCGGCTGCAGCCGGGTCTCGCGGAAGGTCTTGCCGTCCGGCTGCTTGAGTCGCAGGAACACCGGCTGCGGCTTGGTGGGCTTGCCGTCGTTGTCGCGCAGGATCGCCGACACGCGCATGGTCTCGCCGGGGCGATACAGGTCGCGGCCGGCCCAGGCGAACACGTCGAACCAGGCGCTTTCGCGCCCGGCCACCGCGAATTCGCTCAGGTCCAGCGCCGGCTGGTTAAACGGCAGCACCGAGATATCGGTCTTGCTGCGCGCCACCAGCACATGGCCGGCATCGAGCGTGTAATTGAGCAGCGCATTGCCGTTGCCGTCGGTGGCACCCTTGAGGAACAGCTCGCCCTTGGCATCGAGGATGCGCACTTCCACGTTCTTGATTGGCTCGCCGCTCTGCAACGAGGCGGTGTGCACGAACAGCTTGTCCTTGTAGGCGCGCGTATGCAGGCCGATGTCGCTGACGGTGAAGAACGCCGTCTCCTGTTCGTTCTCGAAGCTGCCGGCGCGCTTCATCACCGCAAAGTACAAGCCCGGCTCTTGCAGCTCCTTGATGTCCTGCGTGGGCAGGTAGGTCAGCACGCGCTCGTTCTGCTTGCCGCCCAGGATGAAACGGTTGACGTACACCGGCTCGGCCAGCCTGGACAGCGGTTGTTTGTCGTTGTATTCGCTCTCCAGCTCCCAGCTGCCGCGACGGCCGCCGCGCTGGAACTGCTGGAAGAACGCCGGCAGTGACTTCTCGCGCACACGCAGGAACTCCACGTCCACTTCCGGCACGTTGACCGACACCACCGGCAGGCCGCGGCTTTCGCGCGCCGGCAGCACGCTGCCTTGCGAGGCGAACCCGGCCACCGGCTTGAGCGCGCCGGTGTAGACCTTCTGCTTGAGCGGCTTGCCCAGGCGGCTGCCATCGGCCGCCAACAGGTTGGCGTCGACCAGCACGGTGTAGTCCTTGGCCGCTTCCACGTACGGGTAGCGCAACGTCTTGCCATCGTCGGACAGCGTCCAACTGCTGTCGCCGGTGCCGACCTTTTCCTCGAAGCGCACCAGCGCATCGAAGTCCTGGGTGCCGACCAGCGGCCGCGAGAATTCCAGCGCCAGCGACAGCCCGTCGCTGGTCTGGTCGGGATAGGCGCGCGCCAGCACAAAACCGGTGATCGCCTGCTTGTCGGCCTTGATCGCCTCGCCGCTGGCGGCAGGCAACTGGCCGCTTTCGTTGCGCTTGCACGCCACCGCGCCGATCGCCACGCACAGCACTACCACCCACAGCAACATGCGCCGCGTGCCCGACCACCTCATCCCTGATTCCCTGCTGTCCATTCGCGCTACCCCATGACTGAGGACGTAAGTATAGCGATGCCGTTCACGTCACCGATGGCGGCATGAGGCGACGCAGGGACTTGCCGATGGGCGGCGATGATGCGCCACCTGGCCAGCGCTGCGATGGCACCTGCGTGCCCGACCGACGGTAAGCGCAGTGGTTTGACGCCGGTCCATGGCAGGTCGCTGAGTTGCCGCTTGGCTGCAGGGTCCTTGCCCGCCCACCATCGCGGGACACGCCGCAAGTACGTCCCTGTAGGCTCTTACGCGGCATCCATGCCGCGTAAGGTCCCGCGACGGTGGGCGGGCAAGGACCCGTCGAGATGGTCGGTGTGCAGGGGCGCGCACAGGGTATGGCGTGCATTGTTCGGAGGATGGTGCGTCCAACAACCATTCCATCACAAGCAGAGCAACAAGCAGGCGTTCAACAAAGCAACCGACGCATTTTCTGGTGCGGTGTCCTCGCCGATTGCGGGACCGTGTGGCGGCATGGATGCCGCCACCGAGCCTACACGGACGTACTTGCGGCGTGTCCCGCGAGCGGTGAGGGCACCGCGCGCACGACCAACCAGGCTTTTGACTGCATCCCAAAATGCGGCCAATAAAACCACTGCGCTCGCCACCAAGCGGGCGCTCACCACACTTTGAAAGCCACTCCTAGCGCAACTGCAGCACCGTGCGCATGTACATCTCGATCAACGCCGGCTTGTCCGCGCGCAGGCAGGCCTGCACGTTCGGCGTGCCTGTGCCTTCGCGGGTGTACCCCTGCGCATCGACGTCCAGGTGCAACGGCGTGGTCGGGCACAGTGCGGGGCGCAGCAGCCAGGCCACCGGCACCGCGTCGAACAAGGTCGGCGTGGCGCTGGCCCAGGGCTGGTCGGTGTTGCGCCACTGGTAATACAGCTGGGTGAGCGCATCGGTGAGCCCGTCGCCGTGTGCAAACAGCGCGACGCGCTCGGGCTCTTCCAGCGGAACCTGGGTGGCGTCCAGGGGCAGCAACACGATCGGCACGCCGGCCGCGAACACCCGCTGCGCCGCCGGCACATCGGCCAGGATGTTGTACTCCGGCGCCGGCGCACTGGCCGGCCGATACGCCGATTTGCCATAGCCAACGCGGACCGAGCCGCCCATCGCCACGATGCGCTTGAGCCTGGCAAAGCCGGCCGGGTCGCGCTGCTGCGCCAGTGCCGCGTCGGTCATCGGCCCCAACACCAGCAAGGTCACCTCGCCGGGATGCAGGTGCGCCTGCTGCAGGATCATCGCCGCCGCATCCGGCAGCTTGCCTGGCGCCTGTCCCCTTGCGGCCCAGCGCGCCTGGCTGAAGGGGATCGCGCTGGTGGTGCGTGCACCCACCGCCAACGGGATCTCGCTGCGCCCGGCCTGCTGCAACAGGCGCTGCAGCAACTGCGCGCGCAAGCCGGTGTCGCCCCAGGCCGATGCGATGCCCAGCACCCGCAGCTGCGGGCTGCGCAGCAACAACCCCAGCGCAAACGCATCGTCGATGTCGTCGCCGATATCGGTGGAGACCACCAGCAACTCGGTGGATGTGGGTGTTGGCGGCGCCTGCGCTGCGGTCACGGCAGGCGTCTGCCCCCATGCCACTGCCGATGCGCACCACAGCCCCAGCATCCACCACGCGTTTCGCCATCTCTGCTGCATGTCCCTGCTCCTGCGACCATAAAAAAACCGCCGGCGTGTTGGCCGGCGGTTCAATCGTGCTACACCACCACGCCGATCAGAAATTGGCGCGGAACTGCGCGCCGACGATGCGCGGGTCGTTGATGAAGCCGGTGAGGTTGTTGAAGTCGATCGCACCGGTCACACGGATCTGGTTGGTGCAGTTGCGGCAGAACACCGACACCTCGTACGCGCCCGCACCCCAGTTGTAGCCGATCTTGGCGCCGCCTTCGACCAGCGGCTGGCCGGTGAACTCCTTGGAGTCGTACAGGAAGAAGTTCACTTCGCTGCGGTAGGACCAGTCGGTGTAGAAGAACAGCTCGCCGTCGTTGCCCATCGGGATGCCGTAACGCAGGGTGGCGTTGGCCATCCACTTGGCAGCCTGCGGCAGATCGTTGCCGTCGATGATGGCGTTGCCGGCCGCGTTGAGCGGGTCGGTCACGGTGCAGGTGCGGCACACGCCCACCGACAGCGCCGGGTCGTCGATGCGGGTCCAGTTGTAGGCGCCGCCGGCGGTGACGCGCAGGTTCTGGGTGAGCAGCGCTTCGAAGTCGAACTCGGCGCCGCGCGCCTTGGTCTTGTCGGCGTTGAGCAGGCGCACGTCGTTGGAGACGCCGCCCACCGCGGTGAGCTGCTGGTTCTTGACGCGGAAATCGTAGATGTCGAAGCTCAGGCGCGCGCGGTTGTCGAACAGATCCGACTTGATGCCGATCTCGAACGAATCCACCGTCTCCGGCTCGGCCACGGTCAGCGGCGCGGTGCCCGAGGGCACGCCGAAGCTGGCGCCGCGGAAGCCGCGTGCCGCACGGGCGTACACGTTGACGTCGTCGTTGATGGCGAAGGTGGCCGCCAGATCGCCGGTGACCTTGGAGTTGTCGGTCTCGCCGCTGGACGGCTCGACCAGCGTGACGCGATCCAGCGCCAGCACGTCGAAGGTCTTCTTGTCGTAGGTGTAGCGGATGCCGGCGCGCAGGTTCAGGCGATCGGTGGCCGCATAGTTCAACGAGCCGAATGCCGCCCATGAGGTGTTGCGCTGGCGGGTCAGCTGGTAGCTGGCCAGATCGCCGCCGCTGAAGGTGTTGTAGGTGTAGTTTTCGCCTTCCACATCGTCATGGAAGTAGTACAGGCCGGCCTGCCAGTTGAGCGGGCCCTCGTACTGCGATTCGGCGCGCAGTTCCTGGCTGTACTGGTCCAGGCTCTTGATGCCGCCGGCGGTTTCCACCGGGAACGGAATCACGCCCGGGCCGGACGGCGGTGCGAACACCGCGCCGAAGCCGCCGTCGATGTCGCCGCGGCTGTAGTACTTGCCGATGCCTTCGTAGGCGGTGATCGAGTGCAGCGCGATGTCGCCCAGGTCCCAGGTCAGGTTGGCGCTGCCGCCATAGGTCTGCAGTTCCTGGTTGTTGGCGCCGTCGATGAAGGACTTCTCTTCGTCGAAGCCGTCCACCAGCTGGTTGGTGCCGGGCTGGATGACGTTGGCGCGGAACAGCCGCGCGGTGCCGTCCAGGTGACGCGCATGCGCGTTGAACAAGGCACTGAAGTCGTCGCTGGCCTGGTACAGCAGCTGCAGGCGCACGGCCGAATCGGTATAGCCTTCCAGGTCGCGGCCATCGCGGTTTTCCACCCAGTCGTCGCGACGCTGGCCCAGCGTGGACAGACGCGCCGCCCAATGCTCGCCCATGGCGATGCTCAGGCCGCTTTCCAGCGTCATCGTGCCGTAGGTGCCGTAGGACAGGCTGGCGTAGCCGTCGTTGGCGCCAATGGTCGGCTTGACCGAGTTGAACTTGACCACGCCGGCCGGCGTGTTGCGGCCGAACAGCGTGCCCTGCGGGCCACGCAGCACTTCCAGGCCTTCCAGATCGAAGATCGGGAAGCCCTTCAGGAACGCGTTTTCCTGCACCACGTCGTCATAGATCAGCGACACCGGCTGCGAGGCGTAGGTGTTGAAGTCGGTGTTGCCGTAGCCGCGGATGTACACGCGCGGGAACACACGGCCGTTGGACGATTCGATGTTGAGGCTGGGCGCCTTGCCCGCGAGCACGCGGATATCCGAGCCGCTGGTGGAGATGGCATCCAGAAATTCCGGACGCAGCACCGATGCCGAGACCGGCACGTCCTTGGAATCTTCCGAGCGGCGCTCGACCGTGACCTTGACCGCGTCCAGGCGCACGACACCGTCGTCGCTGGGCGCCTGCTGGGCGGCGGCATGAAGCGGAAGAAGGGAAGCGACGGCAACGGCGAGCGCGCTGATCTTGAGCGACCGGCTGGCGGACATGGGAAGACTCCGAATTCGGTTGGCGGAGCGGCCTGATCTGCATGCCGCGTTGCAACAGAATTAACACGATTTACACAAATTTGGCAGAGCGCGTGCGAAAAAGTTTTCCGAATTCGAAAAGGCGTTCGAATTAATGCAACACCCAAGTGCATTTTGTGCGCCGGGGGCGTGCCCGGTCTCAGCGAACGATCAACCGCCCCCGGGCGGCGTCGACCGGCACCCGCACCCAGCCTTCCATCAACACCCGCGCACTACGGCTCATCAGTGCCTTGGTGACCCGCCATTTGCCATCGATCGATTGCGCCTCGGCGCCGACCCGCAGGGTGCCGGACGGATGCCCGAAGCGCACCGCCGTGCGCGTCACGCCGCCGGCGGCCAGATTGACCAGCGTGCCAGGCACAGCCGCGGCTGTCCCGATGGCGACGGCCGCGGTGCCCATCATGGCGTGGTGCAACTTGCCCATCGACAGCGCGCGCACCAGCAGATCGATCTCGGCCGCGCGCACCGGCTTGCCGCTGGACGCGGTGTAATCAGCCGGTGGCGCGACAAAGGCCACCTTCGGGGTGTGCTGCCGCGTGGCTGCCTCTTCCACCTTTGCAATCAAGCCCATCCGCAACGCGCCGTGCGCGCGCAAGGTCTCGAACATCGTCAGTGCACGCGGGTCGCCATTGATCGCCTCCTGCAGCTCGGTGCCGGTGTAGCCCAGGTCGCGCGCGTTGACGAAGATGGTCGGAATGCCGGCATTGATCAGCGTCGCGGCGATCGTACCCAGGCCGGGAACCTCCAGCTGATCGATCAGCCTGCCGGTGGGAAACATCGCCCCCCCCTCGCCTTCAGCAGCGTCGGCCGGGTCGAGGAATTCCAGCTGCACCTCGGCGGCCGGAAAGGTCACCCCATCCAGTTCGAAGTCACCGGTTTCCTGCACCTGGCCATCGGTCATCGGCACATGCGCCACGATGGTCCTGCCGATATTGGCCTGCCAGATCCGCACCGTCGCCACACCGTCGCGCGGCACCCGCGCGGCATCGACCAGGCCATTGGCAATCGCAAACGGCCCCACCGCCGCCGACAGGTTGCCGCAGTTGCCGCTCCAGTCCACAAACGCGCTGTCGATGGATACCTGCCCGAACAGGTAGTCCACATCGTGCCCGGCGCGCGCACTGGCCGACACGATCACGCCCTTGCTGGTGCTGGAGGTCGCCCCACCCATGCCGTCGATCTGCTTGCCGTACGGGTCGGGGCTGCCGACCACCCGCAGCAACAACGCATCGCGCGCAGGCCCGGGCAATTGGGCGGCAGCGGGCAGGTCCTGCAGGCGAAAGAACACGCCCTTGCTGGTGCCGCCACGCATGTAGGTGGCCGGGATGCGGAGTTGGGAGAGAGGGGTCATGGGCTTGGTCTATCTCGGTTGATCGTGATCGCGGCGAAGACGCATCGACTGCGGCGCTGCCGGAGAGTTGAGGCAAAACTCGCGTCGAACCGCTCAGGCGTCGCCGCTCATCCACGCAGGAATGTCGCGCTGCATCTGCAGCACACGCCAGATGACGATGTCCGTGTTGCGTTCGATGTAGAAAATCAAATAGGGAAATCCCTTCGGTGGCCACACCCGCAGGTCCTGCAGCTTCAACAGCACCGCATGTCGGCTGGAACCGACACCCGGGCGCTGCATCAGCATCTTGACCGCCGACTCCAGCGCGTCGGCAAACGCCAGTTCCAGCGCGAGCCCGGCTTGTTCGCCATACCACGCAGCGGCTTCGTCGACGTCGCGCAGCGCCAACGGGCGCCGGCGCGCCGGCTTCACTTGCTGGCAGCGCGTGCCTGCGCGCGCTCACGCATCTTGTCGAAAAAATCAGGCTCCGTTGCCACGGCCGGCCCGGAGTTGGCCCCATCCAGCAGCAACCCACGCAGCTGTTCCACATCGCGTTGCTTACGGATCAGTTCGCGTAGGTACTCACTGCTGGACCCGTAGGCATGCTCCTGGACTTGCTGATCGACGAACTGCTTGAGCTCGTCGGGCAAAGAGATATTCATCGTGGCCATACGACCTCCTGATGGCAAAGATTGCCAAAGCGTGCGCGCCTGCACGGGTGGGTGCAAGCGCGACCTGGCGTCCTCGGGCGTCGAAGCCATCAGGCTGCCGAGGCCTCAAGAAAATCCTGGGCAAACCGTTGCAATACGCCGCCCGCTTCGTAGATCGACACTTCTTCGGCGGTATCCAGCCGGCAGGTCACCGGCACCTGCAGCTGCTCGCCATTACGCCGATGGATCGACAGCGTCAGCGTGGCACCCGGCGTGCGCTCGCCGACCACATCGAAGGTTTCGCTGCCGTCGATGCCCAGCGTCTTGCGATCGCTGCCCGGCTTGAACTCCAGCGGCAACACGCCCATGCCGATCAGGTTGGTGCGGTGAATCCGCTCGAAGCCTTCGGCCACGATCACCTCCACGCCGGCAAGACGCACGCCCTTGGCGGCCCAGTCGCGCGAGGAACCCTGGCCGTAATCGGCACCGGCAATGATGATCAGCGGCTGCTTGCGCGTCATGTAGGTTTCGATCGCCTCCCACATGCGCAGCACCTGCCCTTCCGGTTCCAGCCGCGCCAGCGAGCCTGCCTTGACCTGCCCATCGACCACCGCCATTTCGTTGACCAGCTTGGGGTTGGCGAAGGTGGCGCGCTGCGCGGTGAGGTGGTCGCCGCGATGGGTGGCGTAGGAGTTGAAGTCCTCCTCCGGTACGCCCATCTGCGCCAGATATTCGCCGGCCGCGCTGCCGGCCAGGATCGCGTTCGACGGCGACAGATGATCGGTGGTGATGTTGTCGCCCAGCACCGCCAACGGGCGCAGCCCGCGCAAACTGCGTGCACCGGCGAGCGCGCCTTCCCAATACGGCGGGCGACGGATGTAGGTACTGGTCGGCCGCCAGTCGTACAACGGGCTCACCTGGATGCCGTGCCCCACGCTGCGCTTGAACATCGGATCGTAGACGCTGCGGAAGTGTTCCGGCTTGACGCTGCGCGCCACCACCGCATCGATCTCCGCATCGCTTGGCCACAGATCCTTGAGCGTCACCGCAACGCCTTCGGCGTCGATGCCCAGCACATCCTTTTCGATATCGAAGCGCACTGTCCCGGCGATGGCATAGGCGATCACCAACGGTGGCGATGCCAGGAACGCCTGCTTGGCGTAGGGATGGATGCGCCCGTCGAAATTGCGGTTGCCCGACAGCACCGCTGTCGCGTACAGATCGCGGTCGATGATTTCCTGCTGGATCGCCGGATCCAGCGCGCCACTCATGCCGTTGCAGGTGGTGCAGGCAAACGCGACGATGCCAAAGCCCAGTTGTTCCAGCTCGCCCAACAGGCCGGCCTCTTCCAGATACAACTGCACCGCCTTGGAGCCCGGCGCCAGCGAACTCTTGACCCACGGCTTGCGGGTCAGTCCACGCGCGTTCGCGTTGCGCGCCAGCAAGCCGGCGGCAATGACATTGCGCGGGTTGGAGGTATTGGTGCACGAGGTGATCGCGGCGATGATCACCGCGCCATCGGGCATCTGCCCCGGCACATCGTCCCAGACACCGGCAATGCCGCGCTCGGCCAGCGCGCTGGTGGCCACGCGCTTGTGCGGATTGGACGGGCCGGCCATGTTGCGCACCACGCTCGACAGGTCGAACTGCAGCACACGTTCGTACTGCGCTGTGACCAGATCATCCGCCCATAAACCCGTCTGGCGCGCGTAGGTCTCCACCAAGGCAATCTGTGCGTCCTCGCGCCCGGTCAGACGCAGGTAGTCCAGCGTCTGCTGGTCGATATAGAACATCGCCGCGGTGGCACCGAACTCCGGCGTCATATTGGAAATGGTCGCGCGGTCGCCGATGGTCAGCGCGCTGGCGCCGGCTCCATAAAACTCGAGATAGGCACCGACCACGCGTTGCTGGCGCAGGAATTCGGTCAGGGCCAGCACGATATCGGTGGCGGTGATGCCGGGCGCCGGCCGGCCCAGCAATTCCACGCCGATGATGTCGGGCAGGCGCATCCACGAGGCACGGCCGAGCATCACGTTCTCCGCTTCCAGCCCACCCACACCAACCGCGATCACACCCAGCGCATCCACATGCGGGGTGTGGCTGTCGGTACCCACGCAGGTATCGGGAAAGGCCACGCCGTCGAGCGTGTAGATCACCGGCGACATCTTCTCCAGATTGATCTGATGCATGATGCCGTTGCCCGGCGGAATCACTTCCATGTTCTCGAACGCGCGCTTGGTCCACTCGATGAAGTGGAAGCGGTCGGCGTTGCGGCGATCTTCCACACTGCGGTTCTTGGCGAAGGCCTGTTTGTCGAAGCCGGCGTATTCCACTGCCAGCGAGTGATCGACGATCAATTGCACCGGCACCACCGGGTTGACCTGCGCCGGATCGCCCCCCTGCTCGGCGATTGCATCGCGCAGTCCGGCCAGGTCGACCAGCGCGGTCTGCCCCAGGATGTCATGACAGACCACACGCGCCGGAAACCAGGGAAAATCCAGGTCGCGCCTGCGCTCGATCAACTGGCGCAGGTAGGCCTCCAGCATCTGTGGCTGCGCGCGCCGCACCAGGTTTTCGGCATGCACGCGCGCGGTATACGGCAACGTTGCGTAGGCGCCGGGTTGCAGCGCATCCACGGCGGCGCGCGCATCGAAGTAGTCCAACGAGGTGCCCGGCAAGGGCTTGCGGTACTGGCTGTTCATGGCTGGCGATATCACAAAGCGGGCGGGGTCTGCTGGTGCTGGTGCTGGTGCTGGTGCTGGTGCTGGTGCTGTTGCTGGTGCTGTTGCTGGTGCTGTTGCTGGTGCTGTTGCTGGTGCTGGTGCTGGTGCTGTTGCTGTTGCTGGTGCTGCTGGTGCTGTTGCTGTTGCTGGTGCTGCTGGTGCTGGTGCTGCTGGTGGTGCTGGTGCTGGTGCTGGTGCTGTTGCTGGTGCTGTTGCTGGTGCTGGTGCTGCTGGTGCTGGTGCTGGTGCTGGTGCTGCTGGTGCTGCTGGTGCTGCTGGTGCTGCTGGTGCTGCTGGTGCTGCTGGTGCTGCTGGTGCTGTTGCTGCTGTGGCTGTGGCTGTTGTTACAGGCGCTCGTGCTGCTAGTCACCACCTGCTGCTCGCCACTCTCCCTTCTCCCGCAACGCGGGAGAAGGTGCCCGAAGGGCGGATGAGGGCCGCTCGCAGGCAGCAGCTTTTCAGGAGCGCTGATCCAGCGGCACGAACACCTGATCCTCTGGACCCGTGTAATTCGCAGAAGGCCGAATGATCTTGCCGTCCATGCGTTGCTCGATGACGTGCGCGCTCCAGCCAGCCGTACGCGCCAGCACGAACAGCGGCGTAAACATCGCCGTCGGCACGCCCATCATGTGGTAGCTGACCGCACTGAACCAGTCCAGGTTCGGGAACATCTTCTTGATGTCCCACATCACGCTCTCCAGGCGCTCGGCGATGTCGTACATCTTGCGGCTTCCCTGTGCCTCGGAAAGCTCGCGCGCCACCTCCTTGATCACTTTGTTGCGCGGGTCGGACACGGTATAGACCGGATGCCCGAAGCCGATCACCACTTCCTTGCGCTCCACACGCGCCTTGATGTCGGCCTCGGCCTCGTCCGGCGTGTCGTAGCGCTTTTGCACCTCGAAGGCCACTTCGTTGGCGCCGCCATGCTTGGGCCCGCGCAATGCGCCGATGCCACCGGCGATGGCGCTGTACATGTCGCTGCCGGTGCCGGCAATGACGCGGCTCGCAAACGTCGACGCGTTGAACTCGTGCTCGGCGTACAGGATCAGGCTGGTGTGCATCGCACGCACCCACGACTCCTTCGGCGCAAACCCGTGCAGCAGATGCAGGAAGTGCCCGCCGATCGAGTCGTCGTCGGTTTCCACCTCGATGCGCTTGCCGTTGTGGCTGTAGTGATACCAGTACAGCAGCATCGACCCCAGCGAGGCCATCAGCTTGTCGGCGATATCGCGTGCGCCAGGATGATTGTGGTCGTCCTTTTCCGGCTGCAGGCAGCCCAGCACCGACACGCCGGTGCGCATCACATCCATCGGATGCGACGAAGGCGGCAGCTGCTCCAGTGCGGTTTTCACTGCCGCCGGCACGCCGCGCAGCGAACGCAACTTGGCCTTGTAACCGCGCAGTTCGCCACTATTGGGCAACTTGCCATGCACCAGCAGATAGGCGATTTCCTCGAACTCGCTGGTGGTGGCCAGGTCCAGGATGTCGTAGCCGCGGTAATGCAGGTCGTTGCCGCTGCGCCCCACCGTGCACAGCGCGGTGTTGCCCGCAGCGGTGCCGGACAGGGCGACGGATTTCTTCGGCTTGAAGCCGGGATTGACGGTGTCGTTCATGCGATGCGCTCCCAAACGGTGTCGTGTTGCGGTGTCACGGATGAAATGGCCGAACCTGCACGCAGCAAGGCGCGATCATGCGCCTTTGCGTGCAAACAAGCCGTCCAGGCGCTGCTCGTAGTCGTGGTAGCCGATGCGCTCGTACAGCTCTTCACGCGTCTGCATGGTGTCCAGCACGGCCTGCTGATGCCCATCGCGCCGGATCGCGGTGTAAACCGCTTCGGCCGCCTTGTTGGCCGCACGGAACGCCGACAGCGGAAACAGCTGGATCGCCACGCCGGCCTGCGCGAGCTGGTCGCGTGTGAACAGCGGCGTCTTGCCGAATTCGGTGATGTTGGCCAGCACCGGCACGCGCACCGCATCGACAAACCGCGTGTAGGTCTCCAGGTCATACGCGGCCTCGGCAAAGATGCCGTCTGCACCGGCCTCCACGCAGGCGATCGCACGCTCGATCGCCGCATCCACGCCTTCCATCTGGATCGCATCGGTGCGTGCGATCAAGAAGAACGCCGCATCGGTCTTGGCATCGGCCGCCGCCTTGACCCGGTCGACCATCTCGGCCTGGCTGACGATCTCCTTGCCCGGCCGATGCCCGCAGCGCTTGGCGCCGACCTGGTCTTCGATATGGCAGCCGGCCGCGCCCGCCTTGATCAGCGACTTGATGGTGCGCTCGATATTGAACGCGCTCGGCCCGAAGCCGGTATCCACGTCCACCAGCAGCGGCAGCGCGCAGACATCGGTGATGCGGCGCACGTCGATCAGCACGTCTTCCAGCGTATTGATGCCCAGGTCCGGCAACCCCAGCGAACCGGCCGCAACGCCACCGCCAGACAGGTAGATGGCCTGATAGCCGGCGCGCTGCGCCAGCAGCGCGTGGTTGGCATTGATCGCGCCGATCACTTGCAGCGGCGATTCGGCGGCCAGCGCGGCGCGGAAGCGCGAGCCGGCGGAAGCAGTGGGCGAGGACGTCATGGTGGTTCCTGGGGTGGGATGCGGGATAGAGCGCAAATGGCATGCCAACGCCAAGCCATTGATTCGACTGGACCAGTCAGCGCCAAATGTTGCAATACTGCAACGCGCCAAGCACGATGCAACATCCCTGCAACGCGACGCCACCGATGCGCAGCCCCCGATTTATCGAGCCGACGGAGACCTCTGGCCCCGTCATCTGGACCGTCAGCGTCTCTCGCCTGACCGGCCTGCTGGCCGACGTCATCCCCGAGTTCGACCAGCGCGCGCGCATCGAGCAGGTCAACCTCGGCTTTGCCGAGGCCGTGGAGGTCATCGGCCAGCGCCTGCGCCGCGAGCGCTGCGACGTGCTGGTCGCCGGCGGCTCCAATGCCGCCTATCTGCGCAGCCGGCTCGCACTGCCACTGGCGCCGATCCAGGCCACCGGATTCGATCTGATGGAAGCGCTGGCGCGCGCACGCCGCATCGCACCGCGCATCGGCGTGGTCACCCATGCCACCGACGTGCCCTCATTCCGCGCGTTTCAGGACAGCTTCGACCTGGACATCGAGCACCGTCGCTTCGTCACCGCCGAAGACGCGCGTGACTGCATCGCCGACCTGCGTGCCAGCGGCATCCAGGTCATCGTCGGCACCGGCATGGCGATCGATTTCGCCGAGCAGGCCGGCTTGCCCGGGGTACTGCTGTACTCGGCAGATTCGGTCCGCCTGGCACTCGAGCACGCCATCGCGCTGGGGAGCGCACCCGGCAACGATCACTCCGCCAGCCGCACCGTCACGCGCCGGGTGCGGCGCACCGACGCATTGCTGGGCGACGATGCTGCAATCACCCAGGTGCGCGAGCTGGTGCAGCTGTACGCCCCACATCCGGGCACCGTGCTGATCAGCGGCGAGACCGGTACCGGCAAGGAACTGGTCGCACGCCAGTTGCATGCCGGCAGCCGCCGGCGTGGCCGCTTCGTCGCCATCAACTGCGGCGCCATCAGCGAGTCGTTGCTGGAGGCGGAATTGTTCGGCTACAGCGACGGCGCCTTTACCGGCGCACGCCGCGGCGGCCATGTCGGCCTGATCGAAGCCGCGCAGGACGGCACGCTGTTTCTCGACGAAATCGGCGAACTGCCGGTGCCGCTGCAGACACGCCTGCTACGCGTGCTGGAAGAGCGCGAAGTGCTGCGGGTTGGCGCCACCCTGCCGGTCGCCGTGGACGTGCGCGTGGTCGCCGCCAGCCTGCAACCGCTGCAGGCACTGGTCGAGCAAGGACGCTTCCGCCGCGACCTCTTCTATCGCCTGGCAGCGCTACGCATCGCCCTGCCGCCACTGCGCAACCGCCCCGACGAGATCGCCTTGTTGCTGGCGCATTACTTCCAGCACCTCGGCGGCATGCCTTCCCCGCTGTCATCGACAGCACTGCAGCGGCTGCAACAGCACGCATGGCCGGGCAACGTGCGCGAATTACGCAATCTGGTCGAGCGCCTGTGCATTCATTGGAAGGCACAACCGCGCCACAGCCTTGACCTGGATCAACTGGAACGCTGGGCACCTGAGCTGTTCGAGATGCGCATTGGCGATGGCGATGGCGATGGCACAGCAGCACCCGGGCACACCGATCTTGCGAGCTCGCGCCTGCAACTCACCGCAGCGGTCGTTCGCGCAGCGCTCGATCGCGCAAACGGCAATCGCGCCCTCGCCGCACAGGCACTGGGCGTCTCGCGCACGACGCTGTGGCGCTGGATGCAGGCACACGCGGCGGCATCGCGGGATTGAGATACAGGCTTCGCCTGGCCGGGCTGCACGCGCGGACCTGTTTCGCGAATCTTCACAACGCCAGCCGCGCGCTCGGCGGCAACAGGTCATGCGCCGCGTTCCACACACCAGGGGTGCTGCCACATTGCTGATGTGATCACACGCAGCGCCGCTACCCAGCACCCACCCATTGAACGAGTGCGCAGCGATCACTTGACCCGCATGTACTCGGTATCGCCCGTACTCAGGTGCCCGGTCGCCTGGTCGATCGCATAGTTGACGGTGCCATCGGCGCCGGACACCTGCAGCACGCCCTTGTTCAAGATCGCCGGATGATTCTTCGTCCTGACGCCGCCGCCGAGCCGCTCCGGCGTGGTATCGCGAATGATGAAGCTCTCGCCGTTGTGCTCGATGCTGAGCACGTTCTTCTCCGACGTCGTGTTGACCCACCTGCCCACGTACTGCTCGCCCACATCGCGTGCACAGCCGGCCAGCAACGCCATCGCAACCAGAGCACTTCCAAGCAGCGCCTTCATCGCCACTCCTTCTTCAACGCGGGGGACTGCAGGATGGCGATTCGTTCCCGCGCCTGCAACAAGCAGGCACAACCGGATGAACAGGCCTGTCAGCGACTTGAACAAGTCGTTGGGATCAACGGGCTCTGCATCCCACTCGCACGGATAGCGGCGACACCTGCGATTTGACGGCATCGGCTGGTCCACATCACTTCAAGCGAGCCAGACGCCCAAGGCGGTTGCAGGAGCGCCTTCAGGAAAACAAAAAAGCCGGCGCATGGCCGGCTCTTCTTCTCGCGTTGAAACCCTTGTTGTTGCTGGATTTCGATGGTGGGCGGTACAAGGTTCGAACTTGTGACCCTTGCCGTGTGAAGGCAATGCTCTACCGCTGAGCTAACCGCCCGGTGACGCGAGCCGCACATTATAGGGCAGCTGCGGCGATCGTCAACAGGTTCATCGGCGACGGCGGCAATGCGCTCGAAAACGCCCCATTCCGGTGGCTGGGCGTGGCGCCATGACTCCCTGGCGCGACGCTGTGGCAGTCGATTCGGCGCCGTCAGATGCCCGATACGCCCGTCGATGCCCCGCGCCAGACAACGGCGATCACGCGCGCGACCGCAGCGCGCCGCATCACATCGTGTGCGTCGGCTTGTCGGAGGTCGTCAATCCCGCCAGCAGCGTCTCGATCTTGTTGCGCACGCTCTCGCCTTCCTGGCCGTCCGGGAACTGCACGCCGATGCCGGCGGCGCGGTTGCCCTGCGCACCGGCCGGGGTGGTCCAGATGACCTTGCCGGCAACCGGCAGGCGTTCGCTGGAGTCCGGCAGGGTCAGCAGCAGGAAGACTTCGTCGCCGAGCATGTAGCGCTTGGGCGTGGGCACGAAGATGCCGCCACCTTTCACGAACGGCATGTAGGCGCTGTAGAGCGCCGGCTTGTCCTTCAACGCCAGCGACAAAATGCCCTGGCGTGCATTCATTGCACTCATCGAGTTCCCCTAGAACGTGCCGGACGCTCTCCCTCGCGCCAGGCCAGCAACAATTCCGTCACCGCCAGATCGGCGCGGACGGTGGTGCGCAGCAGGTCGCGGGTGCGATTGGCGGCGTCGAACCAGGTCGCCAGCTTGTGCAACCGCGATGGATCGGTCAAGCCGGCCGATGCCTGTGCCAGCGCAAGGTCCGCCGCGTGGCGCAGCCGTTGGTCGGCCTGGCCGTCGTTGGTCCAGCGCTGCGCAACCTCCACTGCGCCGGCGCGCCCGGCGGCGATCTGTTCCAGGTCCTGCGCCACCGCGCGCCGCACCGCCAGGCCATCCTCGCGCAGCCACTGCGCCGCAAGCCCCGGATGACCGCGCGCGGCGTCCAGCGCTTCCTGCGCAGCCCGCTCGTCGACGCCCTGCGACAGCAGCCAGGCCAGCGCCTCGTGCGCGGGCGGCAGCTTGAATTCCAGCCGCTGGCAGCGGCTGCGGATGGTCGCCGGCAAGCGTGCCGGCTGCGCGCTGATCAGCCACAGGTAGCGCCCCGGCGAGGGTTCTTCCAGCGTCTTGAGCAGCGCGTTGCAGGCAGCGCGATTGATCGCATCGGCCGGGTCGACGATCACGATCTGGGCGATGCCGTACTGCGGGGTCAACGAGAGCTTTTGCGAAATCTCGCGCACCTGCTCGATCACGATCTCGGTGCGCAGCTTGTCGCCGGTGCGGTTGGGAATGAACGAGATCAGCTGCAGATCCGGGTGGGTCCCGGCGGCGATCAGCTGCCGGCTGCGCTGCGCCAGCGCCGGGTCCGGCGCGCTGGCCAGCACGTGCTCGGCCAGCGCCAGGGCCACCGCACGCTTGCCCAGGCCATCCGGCCCGCAGATCAGCAAGCCGTGGCCAAGCCGGCCGGCGTCCAGCGCCGCCAGCGTCTGGTCGTAGGCGCGCTGCTGCCAGGGTGAGAACGCAGTGGTCATGGCGTGGGCTCCGGTTGCGGCAGGCGGCGACGCTGCAGGTACCGCGCCACCGCCGCGTTGTGTTCGGCCAGGGTGGCCGAGAACACGTGCGCACCCGTGCCGTCGCCGACCGCCACGAAGTACAGGGCATTCCCCGGTGCCGGACGCACTGCCGCCAGCAAGGCCTCGCGGCCGGGCATGGCGATCGGGGTCGGGGTCAGGCCGGTGCGGGTGTAGGTGTTGTACGGCGTATCGGTGGTCAGGTCGCGGCGGCGGATATTGCCGTCGTAGCTGCTGCCGATGCCGTAGATCACGGTGGGGTCGGTCTGCAGCTTCATGCCCAGCTGCAGGCGGCGCAGGAACACGCCGGCAATCAGCGGACGCTCCGCACCCAGCGCGGTTTCCTTTTCGATGATGGAGGCCAGGATCAACGCCTGCTCCGGCGAGCTGAGCGGCAGATCGGCAGCGCGCTGCGCCCAGGCCTGCGCCAGCGCTTTGTCCATGGCGAGGTGAGCGCGCTTGAGCACGTCCAGATCGCTGTCGCCGCGCTGGTAGAGATAGGTTTCCGGCAGGAAGCGTCCTTCCGGGTGCTGGTTGGCGAACCCCAGCCGCGCCATCAACGCCGCATCGTCCAGCGCAGCGATGGATTGCTGCAGCGGCGTGGCGGTGGCGATCGCGGCGCGCAGCTGGCGGAAGTTCCAGCCTTCCACGATCGTGAAGCGGTACTGGATCACCCGGCCCTGGCGCATGCGTTCGAGCAGCTCGCGCGGCGACAGCGCCGGGGCCAGCGCGTATTCGCCCACCTTGAGTTTGCCTGCCGCATCGACCTGGCGCGCGAGCAGCTGCCATTCCAGATCGGTGCCCTGTGCCACGCCGGCGGCGCGCAACTTGCGCAGCGTGGCCTTGAGTGAATCGCCGGGCGCGATCACCACACTGGGCGCACTCGCGCTCACCGGCGTCTGGGCAAAGTGCAGGTAATGCCGCCACGCCACCACCGCCGCAATCGCCAGCAGCGCTGCAAGCAACAGCGCCGTGCCCAGCACGGCCAGACATCCACGTTTGCCAGTCACCGCCACACGCACCTCGTCATTGCCCCAGCGCCGCGCAGGATACCGCGCGCCGGTGATGTCCCGTTGAAGCGCTCATGCCTGGTCGAAGGCGCGCAGCACGCCGCGCGCCTTGGCGCGGGTTTCGTCCAGTTCGCGCTGCGGGTCCGAATCCACCACGATCCCGGCGCCGGTGCGGAAATGCACCTGGTCCCCGGCCACCTCGGCGGTGCGGATCAGGATGTTCAGATCCATGTCGCCGTCGCGATTGAGCCAGCCGAATGCGCCGGTATAGGCGCCACGCGCGGTGCCTTCGAGCTCGGCGATGATCTGCATGCAGCGCACCTTCGGGCAACCGGTGATGGTGCCGCCCGGAAATACCGCAGCAACCACCTCGCCCGGGGTGACGTCGGGGCGCAGACGGCCACGCACGTTGCTGACGATATGGTGCACATGCGCGTAGCTTTCCACGCCCATCAGCTCGTCCACCTCCACCGTGCCCGGTGCGCAGATGCGCCCCAGGTCGTTGCGTTCCAGGTCGATCAACATGACGTGCTCGGCGCGCTCCTTCGGATGGCCGACCAGCTCGCGGATGCGCGCGGCATCGTCGTCGCCGGCAAAGCGCGCGCGGGTACCGGCGATCGGGCGCGTCTGCACCACATTGCCCTGCACCGACACCAGCCGCTCCGGCGAGGAACTCACCACCACGCGTCCTGCCGCGACGAACAGGCCGGCAAACGGGGCGGGATTGGCCGCGCGCAGGCGCGCATGCAACGCCGCCGGATCGACCGCAGCGGCAAACGCCGCATGCCAGGCGCGCGAGATATTGGCCTGGAACACGTCGCCGGCGCGCAGGTAATCGAGCACACGCTCCACGGCAGCGGTAAAGCGCTCCGGCGCATCTTCTTCGACAGCCACCGGCCCGGCCCACGCTGGCAACGGCGGTAGCGCGGCGCAGGCGGCGATGTCCTCGACGATGCGGGTCAGCAGATCTGCACGGCCCGGCTCGGCCAGCGCGATGCAGCGGCCCTGCACCCGATCGCGCAGCACCGCGGCCGGTGCGCGCAGCGCCAGCGCGCTCGGCAAGCCATCGCTGCGCGTGGGTAGCTGCAGAATCGGTTCGACCTGCGCGGCCAGCTCGTAATCCAGCAGCACCGCCCAGCCACCGCGAAACGGCCACGGGCCGGTCGCAGCGTGCGGCAGGCGCTCGGCCTGCCAGGCCGCATCCAGTGCCTGCAGAAATCCGCCTTCCAGCACCCGTCCATCGCCGTCGCGCGTGCGCCCGTCGGCATCCAGCCGCAGGCTTGCGCCGTCTGCCAGCAACAACACATCCCAGCGGCCGTGGGCGGTGCCGGAAGCAGTGGATTCGAGCAGTGCCGGATAGCGCTGCGGCGCCAGCCGATGCAGCGCCAGCAGGTCGATGTCCGCGTGCAGGGGTCTGGTGAGCGTCATCGGCCTGGTGTGGCGTGGGGTGCTAAGACGCGCCACCCTGCAATGGAGGCAGGGCACGCATGATGAGAGGGGTCAGGTCGCGCAGCGAGGTTCGGCAGCGCCACTGTCCGGGTGTGGCGGACGGAATCCCATGCGTCGTGTACCGCGAGACATCACTCGCGGTACACACGCACAGTGATCTCAGATGCGCTTGAACACCAGCGTGCCGTTGGTGCCGCCGAAGCCGAAGCCGTTGGACATCACCGCGTCCACCTGCACTTCGCGCGCCACGTTCGGCACGTAATCCAGGTCGCAGCCTTCGCTGGGCTCTTCCAGGTTGATGGTCGGCGGAATGATGCCGGTGTGCAGCGCCATCACCGAGAAGATCGCTTCCACGCCGCCAGCCGCGCCGAGCAGATGGCCGGTCATCGACTTGGTCGAGCTGACCATGGTCTTGTAGGCGTGGTCGCCCA
Organism: Xanthomonas sp. CPBF 426; assembly: GCF_903989465.1. Lineage (NCBI taxonomy): Bacteria > Pseudomonadati > Pseudomonadota > Gammaproteobacteria > Lysobacterales > Lysobacteraceae > Xanthomonas > Xanthomonas sp. CPBF 426. The sequence goes on along the minus strand of NZ_LR861805.1, from coordinate 1,277,400 downwards.
GCGCGCGCTTCATCGCCAGGGTTTCTGCCAGATCGCCCAACGGCGTGGAGGTGCCGTGCGCATTGAGGTAGCCGATCTGCTCGGGATTGAGCTTGGCATCGCGCATTGCCGCGGCCATGCTGCGCGCCGCGCCCTCGCCGTCTTCGCTGGGCGCGGTCATGTGGAAGGCATCGGAGCTGGCGCCGAAGCCGACCAGTTCTGCATAGATGCGCGCGCCACGCGCCTTGGCGTGTTCATACTCTTCCAGCACCAGCACGCCGGCACCGTCGCCCAGCACGAAGCCGTCGCGCTGCTTGTCCCACGGACGCGAAGCGCCGGTCGGATTGTCGTTGCGGGTGGACATCGCCTTCATTGCGCAAAAGCCGCCCACCGAACTCGGCGAGGAGCCGCGCTCGGCGCCACCGGCCAGCATCACGTCGGCATCGCCGTGCTGGATCATGCGCATCGCGGTGCCGATCGAATGGTTGGAGGTGGCGCAGGCCGACACCGCCGAGAAGGTCGGGCCTTTCAGGCCCTTGATCAGGCTCACCTGGCCCGGCAGCATGTTGATGATGGTGCTGGGCACATAGAACGGCGAAATCTTGCGCGCGCCGCCCTCGTGGAATTTGATGGTCTGCTCTTCGATACCGAGCAGCCCGCCGATGCCGGAGCCGAGAATGGCGCCAACGCGTTCGGCATTGCTTTCGTCGATTTCCAGGCCGGAATCGTCCAGCGCCATGAACGAGGCGCCGACGCCGTAATGGATGAACGAATCCATCTTCTTGACGTCCTTGGCGGACACGAACAGCGTGGGATCGAAATTCTTGATCTCGCCGGCAATCTTGGTGGTGAACTGCGAGGCATCGATCTGCGTGATCGGGCCGATGCCTGAGCGCCCGTGGATGATTCCATCCCAGCTGGTGGCCAGATCATTGCCCAGCGGCGACACCATGCCCATGCCGGTAACGACAACACGACGACTCATTGCAGATCTCCTCACCACGGAACGGACGGTGCTTGCGGTTTGCGGATGACGCTTGAAAAACACAGGGCCGCATCAGCGGCCCCATGGAATGTCTGACGCAGCAACGGCTTGACGCACGCCGCCGCAGTCAGGAACAACGCATCAGCTCTTGACGTGAGCCTTGACGTAGTCGATCGCCTGCTGGACCGAGGTGATCTTCTCAGCCTCTTCGTCCGGGATCTCGCACTCGAACTCTTCTTCCAGCGCCATCACCAGCTCGACGGTGTCCAGCGAGTCGGCACCCAGGTCATCGACGAACGATGCGCTGGTGGTGACTTCCTCTTCCTTGACGCCGAGTTGTTCGACGACGATTTTCTTGACGCGTTCTTCGATGGTGCTCATTGGGGATATCGCTCCAGATGGAGTAGTGGTGGTACGAAAAAAACGCCATCGCCGCTGCGATGGCCGCGTTGGATAGTGTAGTGGAAGCGACCGAGCCTTGCATTGCATCACAAGTCCCCGCCAATCAGCCACTTAGCGCCTCCCGGCGCCGCACGCTCACGGCATGTACATGCCGCCGTTGACGTGCAGGGTCTCACCGGTGATGTAGCCGGCACTCGGGCCGGCCAGGAACGCCACCGCGTTGGCGATGTCGTCCGGCTGGCCCAGGTGGCCGAGCGCGATCTGCTGCAGCAAGGCGGCCTTGGCCTCGTCCGGCAGCGCCTTGGTCATGTCGGTATCGATGAAGCCGGGCGCCACCACATTCACGGTGACCCCGCGCGAGCCGATCTCCTTGGCCAGCGACTTGGAAAACGCAATGATGCCGGCCTTGGCCGCGGCGTAGTTGGTCTGGCCGGGATTGCCGGTCACGCCCACCACCGAGGCGATGTTGACGATACGGCCCTTGCGCGCCTTCATCATGCCGCGCATCACCGCCTTGGAGGTGCGGAACACGCTGGTCAGATTGGTGTCGATGATCGCCTGCCAGTCGTCGTCCTTCATCCGCATCAGCAGGTTGTCGCGGGTGATGCCGGCATTGTTGACCAGGATCGAGATCGCGCCGAACTCCTTGCCGATCGCATCGATCAGGCCATCGACCGCCGCAGCGTCGGTGACATCGAGCTCACGGCCGTGGCCGCCTTCGGCAGCCAGTCGCTCGCCGATCGCCGCAGCGCCGGAGGCCGAGGTCGCGGTGCCGATCACGGTGGCGCCCTGGGCGGCCAGCGTCGCGGCGATGGCCGCGCCGATCCCGCGACTGGCACCGGTGACGAGGGCGATCTCGCCCTGCAGAGGCTTGCTCATGAATGCTGTTCCTCGAGTGGGAAGCGCGCGACCGCAGCCGCGAGCGGTGAGGGCTGCCGGCAGGACCGGCAGGTGCGTCGAATCAGTGGGTCCACGCCTCGAGCGCGCCGGCATAATCGGCCGGCGTGGCCAGCGGACGGGCGTCCAGGCGCTTGTCGATACGCTTGATCAGCCCGCTCAGCACCTTGCCGGGGCCGCATTCGGCGATCCGGCTGATGCCCTGGGCGGCCAATGCCTGCACGCAGCCGGTCCACTGCACCGGCAGGTACAACTGCTCGGCCAGCGCCTGGCGAATCGCCTCGCTGCCGGTGTGCACGCGTGCATCGACGTTCTGCACCACCGGAATCTGCGGGGCGTGCCAGCTCAGGCCGGCCATCGCTTCGGCGAGCTGGTTGGCGGCATCGCGCATCAACGGGGTGTGCGAGGGCACGCTCACCGCCAGCTTGACAGCCTTGCGCACGCCACGCTCGGCCAGCAAGGCCAGCGCGCGATCCACCGCCGCCGCATCGCCGCCGATCACGATCTGACCGGGCGAGTTGAAATTGGCCGGCACCACCACCTGGCTGCCTGCCGCCTCGGCACAGACCTCCTGCACCAGCGCATCCTCGGCGCCCAGTACCGCCGCCATTGCGCCGACACCGGCCGGCGCGGCGGCCTGCATGAACTGGCCGCGCAGCCGGACCAGGTGCGCGCCGTCGTGCAGCGACAGGGCGCCGGCAGCGACCAGCGCGGTGTATTCGCCCAGGCTGTGCCCGGCCAGGACCGCCGGGCGCTGCCCGCGCTGCGCATTCCACAGCCGCCAGACCGCCACACCCGCAGCCAGCAGGGCCGGTTGGGTGTATTCGGTGCGGTTGAGCATCTCTTCCGGGCCGCCCTGGGACAGGGCCCACAGGTCGACGCCGGCGCCATCGGAGGCTTCGGCAAATGTTTCGCGGATCTGCGGGTGCAGTTCGGACAGTTCGGCCAGCATCCCTAAGGACTGCGAGCCCTGGCCGGGAAACACGAAGGCGAGAGTGGATTCGGTCACGCGTTGCTGCCTACAAAAATCGAGCCGGGATGATACGTGCGAAATCGTCCCGGCGTCTGTACTGCCGCGTATGCAAGCCCCCGCCAGCGGGGCCGCCGACACGCCTACAGCAAGGCGTTGAGCAGATCCATGTCGCCATCGGCCAGCCAGTCCACGCACATCACCAGCACCAGCAAGACGCCGAGCGAGGTTGCCGCGTGGATGGCCAGGATGGCACGCGCCAGCGCCCCGGCAGAGCGGCCCAGGCGGCCGGTGAGCTGCGCAAACCGCTGCAATCGCCCGGTCACCACATGCGCATGCGCCGCCACCGCCGGGCCGGCCGCATCGAAGGCGCACGTCATCAACCGCTGCAGCACCGCGCGGCGGCCGCGGTAGTACTTGGCCACCCCGTAGCCGAACACCAGCCAGTCGCGCGCCTGGGCCTGCGCCAGGTCCATCACTTCCAGCGGGTCTTCCTCGAAATCGATGAAGCCGACCGCCTGCCCGTCGAAGGTCATGTTGCGCGGAAGCGGCTGGCCGAAATAGGCGCCATCGCGATGGGCATCGGCGATGGCCGCCACCGCCAGCGAAACCAGCCGGTCGCGCTCGGGCGCATCGGCCTCGCGCAGGCAACTGGCAAAGGAACGCCCGTTGTCGCTGAGCACCAGGGCCGCCTGTCCGCAACCGACCACGCGCGGCACATTGACCGCTTGCGCCTGCAGCTCGCCGAGCCGGCGTGCCTCCAGATCGCGCGCAGCATCGCCGCCACGGTGCGGCGGTGGACGCAAGGCATCCAGGCCCCAGCGGCGGGCAACGAAGTTGAGTGCTCCAAGCGAGACCGCGCGGCTGTGGCGGCGGTACTGCTTCAGCCAGACGCGCTGTCCGGCGATGACGATGGGTTCTGCCATGACGGGCCCGTCCCTGATGCTGTCAGGCAGCGCCGGCGGACGCGGCGCTGCCTGCCGGACTCAGTAGCGCAGCAGCGCCGAGCCCCAGGTAAATCCGCCACCGAATGCTTCCAGCAGCAGCAATTGACCACGCTGCACGCGGCCGGAGCGCACCGCTTCGTCCAGCGCCAGCGGCACCGAGGCCGAGGAGGTATTGCCGTGGCGGTCCACGGTGACGACCACTTGCTCCATCGGCAGATCCAGCCGCTTGGCGGTGGCCTCTATGATGCGCAGGTTGGCCTGATGCGGGATCAGCCAGTCCAGGTCGTGCTTGTCGTAGCCATTGGCGGCCAGGGCCTCGTCGACCACCGAATCCAGGGCCTTGACTGCGTACTTGAACACGTCGTTGCCCTTCATCAGCAACGCGCCGCCGCCGTTCTTGCCCTCGCCGAAGCCCACCGATACGCCAACCGGATCCCACAGCAGTTCCTTCTTGCTGCCGTCGGCATGCAGATGGGTGCTGAGGATGCCGGTGTCTTCGTCGGCCTTGAGCACGACCGCGCCAGCGCCGTCGCCGAACAACACGCAGGTGGTGCGATCGGTCCAGTCGACGATGCGGGTCAGGGTTTCGGCGCCCACCACCAGCACGGTCTTGGCATCGCCACTGCGCACGAATTTGTCGGCCACGCTGAGCGCATAGACAAAGCCCGAGCACGCCGCGTTGACGTCGAAGGCACCGCAGCCGACATTGCCCAGCCGCGCCTGCAGCAGGCAGGCAGTGGACGGGAAAATCAGGTCTGGGGTGGTGGTGCCGACAACGATCAAGTCGATCTCGTCGGCGGTCACGCCGGCCGCTTCCATCGCCTTCAACGAGGCGAAATACGCCAGGTCGCTGGTGGTCTGGTCGTCGGCGACGATGTGACGCTCACGGATACCAGTGCGCGAGAAGATCCATTCATCGCTGGTGTCGACGATCTTGGACATGTCGTCGTTGGTCAACACCTTTTCGGGCAAATAGCTACCCGTGCCCGCGATTCTGGAATAGATCCGCTTGCTCATACTGTTCCCTGTTGCAAGAGCCGCGGTGATCGGCGGCTCCGGAAGAAGCGAGGGTCACCCGGCGGCGTCGAACGCGCCGGGTGCCACGAATCAATCTTCTTGGACGGCCGACGACTTGGTCGCAATCACCTTCTTGCCGCGGTAGTAACCGTCAGCGGTGATGTGGTGGCGCAGATGGATCTCGCCGCTGGTCGGATCGGTCGACAGCTGCTTGGCGGTCAGGGCATCGTGCGAACGACGCTGGCCGCGACGCGACGGGGTAACTCGGGATTTCTGCACAGCCATGGGATTGCTCCAACTTAAGTTCGATAACTTGTCTGTCGAGTCGAACTGGACGCTTCACGCCCGCGCCGACCTGTCTTTCCGCCCTTCACAGCGGCGGTTACTGTTTTTTGAACGCTGCCAGCGCCGCGAACGGACTGGCCTTGTCTTGCTCTTCCTGGGTCGGAACCCACTCGGCCTCGACGGCCTCGCTGCCCGGCGCCATCGGCACCACCGGGATCGACAGGACCAGCTCGTCCTCGACCAGGTCTGCGGCCCGCAGCATGCCATCTTCCGGCACCAGCAAGGCTTCGTACTCGGCCGGCAACGCCGCTTCGTCGGCTTCGTCACGGATCAAACCAAGACGCTGCCTGATTTGTACCGGATACAGGAAACGCTGCAGGCTGCGCTGGCAGGCCAGCGGAAGCTCGACATCGACACTGAGCTCGACGTAGGCAACCTTCAACAGGCTGTCCTGATCGAACTGGAGCGAGTAGACACACTCGCCCTCGGTATCGACCAGGCTGCCTTGCAGGCGGGTCATCGCAGAGAGCGGGATGCGGCCATCGAAGCGCCTGCGCGCTGCGACCATCCGCCAAGCATCCAGCATTTCGGGTACGTTCGCGGACATAAGCCGCAGAATGTTAAAGATCCGCCGACGCCCTGTCAAATACCCCTATTCACGCACCTGGCACGGCGCCAAGGCTGGCAGACTTCCCTACCCGTCCGACGCAGCGCCCATGATGCCACGCCTGATTCTTGCCTCCACCTCAGTCTATCGGCGCGAGCTGCTTGGCCGGCTGCGACTGGACTTCACCACCGCCCGGCCGGAGGTCGACGAGCAGGCGCACCCCGGGGAGGCCCCGGACGCGCTGGCCAGCCGGCTGGCCGCGGAAAAGGCGGCGGCGGTGGCCGCGCAGGCGCCCGACGCCTGGGTGATCGGTTCGGACCAGGTCGCCGACCTGGACGGCCAGGCCCTGGGCAAACCGGGCACGCTGGAGCGGGCGCATGCGCAGCTGACGGCGATGTCCGGCCGCGTGGTGCGCTTCCATACGGCAGTGAGCCTGGTCGGCCCTGGCCGCACCACGCACGCGCTGGACCTGACCGAGGTGCAGCTGCGCCCCCTGACGCGCGCCGAAATCGATCGCTACCTGGCCGCCGAGCCCGCACTGGATTGCGCCGGCAGCTTCAAGTGCGAGAGCTTCGGCATCAGCCTGTTCGACGCCATTCGCTCGCAGGACCCCACCGCCCTGGTCGGCCTGCCGCTGATCGCGCTGGCACGGCTGCTACGGCAGGCGGGGTTCGAGATTCCGTAGGAGTTGCATTGCGGCCGAGCGTGGAGGCCGCACACGGAAAGATCGGGCAGCAGCAAAAATCCCGAGTCCCCAGTCCCGGCATCCATGCAAGCGGATTCGGCCGCATACGGCCTTAATCGGGCCGAGCCAGCGGGCAGAACTGATACGGATAGTCGGCCTGCCCCACATGCGAGGACAGCGTGCGGCAGCGCGCAGGGTCCAGCGTCAGCCCGTACGCGGCCAGGCGCTGCTGCGCGGCCTCGCGCACGGCACGGTCTGCAGCGGCGATGTCCGCCGCCCTGCCCTTGGCAATGTTGAGTACGCAGCGGCCCGGCTGAGATGCATCCAGCTCGGCGCGCAGGCCGCGCGCGATCAACCAGCGCAGGTGCGTGCATTGCGGTTGCACGCTCCACCCCAGCTGCTGCGCCCAGCGATTCATCCGGTCGACCCGCAGTTGCTGCTTGTCGCGCGCCGCGCCCAACATGGCGTATAGCTGCGGCCGCTCGGCAATCAGCGTGCGCACGCGCTGCCGGTACTGGTCGGTCTCGGCGATATTCGTCGCCACACCGATATACCGCGCCTGCCGCGGAAGCAGCGGCACCCGCCAGGATTGCGGCTCGTCGCCGACCAGCAACACCGTGGAGGCGGCAGGTTCGCCCATCGCCGGTTGCTGCACCTGGAAGCTGTCGCGGGCCCAGGCTTCATGCCCCCAATCTTTCCACCCGACCACCGCGACCAGGGCGCATAGCCCGATCAACCAGGCCGCCTTGCGATCGGCGCGTGTGGCGAATGCGTGCCGACACACGATCCAGAGCACCAAGGGCGCAAGCAGCTCCAGCACCACCAGATAGCGATGAATGCTGAAAATGGCCTGCCACAGCGCGTAAGCAACGCTGAAGAACATCAGCAGGACCATGGCCGAGCGATCCAGCCCAACCTGCCGTACGGGCCGGCGCAGCACGCCGCGTCCTGCAGCGACCAGCGTCACCGCATACAGCACCGCCCAACCGGCTTGCACCAGACCGAGATCACCGATCCGCTGCGGCTTGAAGGTAAACAGCAGCGGCCAGATCAGCTGCTCGCCGAGATTACGCGGCAACCACCGCACATCGGCGATCGACACCGGCTGCGCCAGCGGCGATTTGAAGACTCCGTTGAACTGCGGAAACAGCGGATTGCCCAGGTGTTGCCAGACCTGCCAATACCAGGGCCCGGCTATCAGCACCAACACCAGCACCGCAACGCCGGCCAGCACGCCGAGGCCCAGCACGCGCGAGCGCATCCGCTCGCCATCGCAAAGGACCGCCGGCACCAACGCCAACGCGTAGAGCGCATTGGTGAGCTTGAGCGAGACGGCCAGACCCATCAGTGCGCCAGCGATGGCCCATCGATGCACAGCGTGCGCACCGTGCCGCGCACGCGCTTGCGCTGACAACACCAGCGCCAACGCTGCCAGCACAGGGATCGCACTGGCGGTATCGCCCATGGTGCCGCCAAGTTCGGACAGAAACACCGCGCTGCACATGCCGGCCACTGCTAGCAGCGGCGCCCACTGCGCGCGCCGCGCTTGCCCGGCCAGTACGCGCCATGCCACTGCCGCCACCGGAACGAACACCAGCGCATGCAAGCCGCCCAGCAGCAGCCCGACCACCGGCCCGGGAAGCTGCAGCATCAGCCAGGCATGCAGGGCATCGAGCAATGGGCTGAAGTAACTCTGCATCTGCGCCGACGCCAGATCCACGCCCAGCCGATCATGTGCCCAGGCATCGCCAATATAGAGGTGGTAGTTGCGCAGGTCCCAGTTGGCGTCCTGGCCCAGCCCAAGCGAGAGCAGCGCACCCAGCAGCACGACCGCCGTCACCGCTGCGGCGATCTGGCGTGGCGAATGAAAGCCGAACTGGCGATCGGCCCAACCCAACAGCCGCTGTCGCCGGCCCACCGGTGTCGATGTCGCGATGGCTGCCATCAGCGGGCAGCTACAGGCGCACGCGGCGCCACGAGAATGGCGACGCCCGGCTCGGCCAGATACGCCAGATGCTTGGCCTCGACGCGTCCGCGCGTGACCGTGTCCAGGATCAGCCCGCACGCCAGCAGCAGGAAACCCAGCAGCATCAGCGCCACGCACAGGATCGCCGTGGGGAACCGCGGCACCAGTCCGGTCTGGAAATAAGTCTCGAACAACGGAATCGCCAGCACGATCGACAACGTGGCGCTAAGCACAAAGCCGATGGAGAAGAACAACAACGGCCGCTCGGCCTTGAACAGCTTGGCGATGGTGGTGAGGATGCGCCAGCCGTCGCGCCAGGTGTTCAACTTGCTTTGCGAGCCTTCCGGGCGCACGCCGTAGGCGGTTTCGACCTCGGCCACCGGCATGCGCAGCTGCAATGCGTGCACGGCCAGTTCGGTTTCGGTTTCGAATCCGTGCGCATGCGCAGCGAAGGATTTGACGTAGCGCCGGGAGAACACGCGATAGCCGGACAGCATGTCGTCGAAGCTGCGACCGAACAGCAGCCCCGCGCAACGCGTCAGCAACACGTTGCCGATACGATGACCGGGCCGATACGCGGCCTGCTGCTGATCGCGCCGCGCCCCGACCACCATGTCCAGGCGCTCGTCGATCAGCTTGCGCACCAGCACCGGTGCGGCAGCCGCATCGTACGTCGCATCGCCATCGACCAGCACGTAGATGTCGGCCTCCACATCGGCGAAGCCACGCCGCACCACATTGCCCTTGCCCTGCAATGCCACGCGATTGACCTGCGCGCCCGCCGCCGCCGCGACTGTCGCGGTGGCATCGCTGGAATTGTTGTCCAGCACATGGATCGCCGCGCCCGGCAAGGCAGTCGCAAACGCGCCGACCACCGAGGCGACCGTGGCCGCCTCGTTATGGCAGGGCACCAGCACGGCGATTCGGATCCCGGGCACAGGCACGGGAGGGACAACAGTCATGGCATCGGTCATTGCGTGATCTAAGGTGTGGAAATGGTAATGGGCTGTTCCCACCAGTCCTCGACGCTGCCGTCGTGGCCGTGCAGGCGCAGTCCCAGCCAATGCGTGCCCGGCGGCAGCGCATGCGTGTCGAAGGTGGCGCTGAAACCGACATTGGGATGCTGCGGGTCGGTGGAGATCTTCCAGTACGGGCGCACATCCAGCAGCGTGCCGTACTCGGCCTGCGCGACCGGACGCCCGTCCAGCAGCAGCTCCACATTCGACAGGCCGACGCCATCCTTGAACGCCCAGCCACGCACCTGCACCTGCCCGGACACCTGCACGTCCGGCAGCGGCGTATCGATCCAGGCCATCGCCGGGGCGATGCACGGCCCGGGCTGGCGCTGCGCCGGCAGCGCGAACAGCAGGAAGCGCTGGTAGCCGTGATCGGTGGACACCACGGTGGGCGGCGGCAGCGGCCCGACCATCTCGCAGATGGCGTGATAGCGCTTCAGCAGGTCGCGATAACGCTGATCGCTGGGCGAGAGCACCAGCAGCCGCGGCCCGTTGCGCGTGCCGTCACTGAGCAGCCCCCATTGCAACAACTGCGCGCTGCGCCCGTGCTTATCGTTCAACTCTGCACGCAGCACCTCGACATTGGCATCGTGCAACTGGAAGCCCAGCTCGGCACCGACCTTGAAATTTTCCGCCAGTACGCGCGTACCCGGCGGCATCTGCGCCAGCCGGGTCTTGACCGCGCGCGCCAGGTCCTGCCACCCGGCGAAGTTGCGCGGATAGTATTTTTCGCCGGCCGCATGCGCGCGAAGCGACGGCACCGACACCGCCAGGTAATAGCCATACGCCCCCAGGGTGCCGAGCAGCGCGATCACCCAGGCCGCGCGACGCAGCGTATGCGGCCAACGCATCAGGATCACCGGCACCGCAACCAGCAAGGCCAGGTAGCCCGGCAGCGGCCAGTGGAAACTGATCCGCTCGGCATCGCTGAAGAAACCGAGCACGAAGATCGCCACCGTCGAAATCCCGCCCAGCAGGCCGAAATAGCGCCATTGCGCCCGCGAACCACCGCCGGCGCGCGTGCCGGCCAGACCGACCTTGAGCATCGCCCAGGCCAGCGGCGGGGTCACCAGCACCGCTTGTATCAGCAAGAACCACAGCCCGGTGACCTGGAAACGCCACGGATGCCGGTCGACCAGCTGGAAGCGCAGCCCGGCCTCGTCGTGCTCGGTATTCCAGAACAGCAGCGGCAGCCAGCTCACCGCGCCCACCGTCAGCGCCATCCAGATGCGCGGGTCGCGCATGACCGCACGCCCCTGCGGGATGCACAGCAGCGCGATGCAGCCCACACCGATCACGCCGGCAAAACGGTAGTGACTGAGCGCGCCGATCACCAGGCCGATGGCGAGCTCGAGCGCACTGGTGGCATCGACCTCGCGCAGCAGCCGCGCGCCGGCATCCATGCACAGCACCGCCGCCAGCGCCATCGGCACATCCGGCACCGCCAGGATGCCCAGCGTGGCCGACAGCGGCATCAGCAAGGTCAGGCTGCCGGCCTGCCAGCCCAGCGTGGAGCCGAACCAGCGCGTGGCGATATGCGCGATCAACCAGGGAATCAGCGCGGAAATGGCCAGAAACGGCAGGCGCAGGGCCAGCAGGTGATGCCCGCCCAGTTCCACGCCCAGCCGCGCCAGCCAGGCCGTCATGCCCGGCAGATCCGAATACGCGGCGGCCAGATGCTGGCCTTCCTGCCAGTAGAACGCCTCGTCGACGAACAGCGGCAGCCGCGCGGCGATCAACAGCTTGACGGCCGTCGCCAGTGTCCACAGGATCACGAAGGTGCGATGTGCGCGTTGGTCCCCCTGCATTGCCCTGTGCACTCTTCTTCCACCTACGGAATTGTGATGTCGATACCGCTGCGTTCCACGGAAATGCTAACCGATGCGCTGCGCCAATCGCTGCGGCGCGCACAAGACCAGGTCAATTCGCTGCTGTTGGGCAAGGCGCAGGAAGTGCGTCTGGCGTTCGTGGCGCTGCTGTCCGGCGGCCATCTGCTGATCGAGGATCTGCCCGGCCTGGGCAAGACCACCCTCGCCCACGCGATGGCCTCCAGCCTGGGGCTGGGCTTCCAGCGCGTGCAGTTCACCTCCGACCTGCTGCCGGCAGACGTGCTGGGCGTGTCGGTCTACGACGCCGCCTCACGCCAGTTCCAGTTCCATCCGGGCCCGGTGTTCACCAACGTGCTGCTGGCCGATGAAATCAATCGCGCCCCGCCGCGCACGCAAAGCTCGCTGCTGGAGGCCATGGCCGAACAGCAGGTCACGCTCGATGGCGTCACCCATGCGTTGCCGGAGCCGTTCTTCGTGATCGCCACGCAGAACCCGGTCGATCTGTCCGGCACCTTCCCGCTGCCGGATTCGCAACTGGATCGCTTCTTGCTGCGGCTCAGCCTGGGCTATCCCAGCGCCGATGCCGAGCGCGCGCTGCTGTCGGGCGTGGACCGGCGCGAATTGATCGCCCAGGCGGCGCCGCAACTCAGCGACACCGACGTGGTGGCGCTGCGCACGGTGGTGGGCCAGATCCATACCAGCGATGCGCTGATCGGCTATGTGCAGGCCTTGCTGCTGCGCAGCCGCCAGCACGCCGGGGTGCGCGTGGGGCTGTCGCCGCGTGCCGGCATCGCGCTGCTGCGTGCGGCCAAGGCCTATGCGCTGCTGCTCGGGCGTGAGCACGTGCTGCCGGAAGACGTGCAGGCGCTGTTCGTGGCCGTGGCCGGGCACCGGCTGGTGCCGGAGGCCGAATCATCGTCCGGGCCAGCGCTGGCCAAGGCGCTGCTGCACAGCGTGCCGGTGGACTGATCCCGGTGCGTGCGCACGTGCGCGGCATCGGCCGCCGACTCAGCCTGCTGGCGCGCCCGCGGGGCGCGGAGGCCTTGCCGATCGTGCTGGATCGGCGGCGCATCTACGTGCTGCCGACGCGCTTCGGGCTGTTCGTCACCGCCTTGCTGCTGGCGATGCTGCTGGGCGCATTGAACTACAACAACAACCCGGCCCTGCTGCTGGCGCTGTTGCTGGCCACCGCCGGGATTGCCAGCAGCATCATGGCGCACCTGCAGCTGTCGGCGCTGCGCATCGAGGCGGTCTCGGCCGAACCGGTGGTCGCCGGCGAGCCGTTGCGCATGCGGGTGTCGCTGGCACGTCGCGACACCCGCGCACGGCGTGGGCTGCGCCTGGATCATCTGGACAGCAGCGGCTTCTGTGCGTTGCTCGCGCACGACATGGCCGAGGTCGACCTGCTGGTGCCCACCGAACGGCGCGGCTGGCAGGACATCGAACGCATCCGCCTGTCCAGCACCCAGCCACTGGGGCTGGTGCGCGCCTGGTCGTGGGTCTGGCCGGAAACGCCGCTGCTGGCCTATCCCAAGCCCGAAGAACAGGGGCCGGCATTGCCAGAGGGCGCCGGTTCGCCCAACCAGACCCGCCTGCACCCGCAAGGCGAGGAGTTGCACCAGCTGCGCCCGTATCGCGCCGGCGATGCGCCACGCACGATTTCCTGGAAGCACTCGGCGCGCCGCGACAGTCTGCTGGTGCGCGAGTACGAGCAACCCCTGGGCATCGAAGTCACGCTGGACTGGCGCACGCTCAACGCGCTGCCGTACGAGCGCCGCATTGCGCGGCTGGCGCGCTGGGTCAACCTGGCCGAACGCGACGGGCGGCGCTACCGCCTGCTGCTGCCGGGCCAGCCGCCGCTGGGGCCCGCACAAGGCAGCTCCCACCATCACCTGTGTCTGCGCGCCCTGGCCCTGCTTCCCCATGACTGAGCCATCCGTCCCGATCACCCAGGCCAGCCGCGGCTGGGTGCTAGTCACCAGCTGGCTGGCACTGGCGCCGTTGCTGCTGCAGCTGCCTGGCCTGCTCGCCGGCACCATTGCCGTGGCCGCCGTGCTGGTCGGCGTGCTGAGCTGGCGCGCCACCCTGATGGCACCGGTGCGGGTGTTGCTGGTGGTGGCGATGCTGGGCGCGGTGTACTGGCAGATCGGCATGCGCTTCGGCCGCGACACCGGTTGCGCAGTACTGGCGTCGATGCTGGCGATCAAGGCCTCCGAGCTGCGCACCCTGCGCGATGCGCGCAGCCTGCTCGGCTTTGCGTTGTTCGCCCCGTTCGCGGCGTTTCTTCTCGACCAGGGGCCGGCGACGATGGGGCTGGCACTGCTGGCGGTGGTGAGCGCACTGCTGAGCATGCAACGGCTGGCCGACGAGGAACACCGCACCGCCACGCCTGGGCTGCGGCTGCAACTGCGCAGCATCGGCAAGCTGGTCGCCATCGGTGTGCCGCTGGCGCTGGCCACGTTCTGGCTGCTGCCGCGCCTGAGCTCCCCGCTGTGGGGCGTGCCCGAGCGCGCGCTGTCGCGGCCTGGCCTGTCGGACGACATGTCGCCGGGCGAATGGATCGACCTGATGGCCGACGACAGCCCGGCGCTGCGCGTGCAGTTCACCGGCACGGCGCCACCGCCGCAACAACGCTACTGGCGCGGGCCGGTGATGTGGGACTTCGACGGCCGCACCTGGCAGCGCGCGCGCTGGACCGGCCGCAGCCAACCGGCATCGGTCACTGCCGGGCCGCAGACTTATCGCTATCGCCTGGATTACGAGCCCACCGATCGTCGCCAACTGGTGTCGCTGGACCTGCCCACGCAGGCGGTGGCCAATGCCGATCTGTCGCCCGACTACGAACTGTTCGCACGGCGGCCATTGAGTGCGCTGACCCGCTGGGAGCTGCAATCGGCACCACCGGCCCGCTTCGACACCGACCTGCCCGACCAGTTGCGCAAGCGCGCGCTCGCGCTGCCGCCGGGCTTCAATCCACGCACGCTCACGCTGGCACGGCAATGGCGCAGCGAGGCCGGCGGCAACGACGATGCCGTGGTGCAGCGGGCGCTGCAGTGGATCACCCGCGAGTTCGCCTACACCCTGGATACCCCCCTGCTCGGCCGCAACAGCGTCGACGAATTCCTGTTCCAGCAAAAGGCCGGGTTCTGCGAGCACTTCAGCTCTTCGTTCGTGGTGCTGATGCGCGCGGCCGGCATCCCGGCGCGCGTGGTCACCGGCTATGCCGGCGGCACCTACAACGGCTTCGGCAATTACTGGGTTGTGCGGCGCATGGATGCGCATGCCTGGACCGAGGTCTGGCTGGCCGGGCGCGGCTGGGTGCGGGTGGACCCCACCGCTGCCGTGGCACCGGAACGCATCTACGACACGCTGGAAGACCGCGTGCAGGTCGGGGCGGGCAACAATTTCGCCCAGCTCGGGATGTGGGCCAGCCTCGGCCAGGTCAGCGACCTGCTGCGCCGGGGCTGGAACGACCTGGTGCTGTCCTTCGATGCGGACCGCCAGCAACGGCTGTTGCAGCCGTTCGGCATCGATCGCCTGGACACCTCGCAACTGGCCGCTATCTTCGGCATCTTCGCGGTCAGCGCACTTGCATGGATGGGCTGGCTGCTGGCGCGCGGCGAGCGTGAGCGCGACCCGCTACTGCGTGCCTGGCATCGCCTGGGCCGCCGCTACGGCAAGCTCGGCCTGGCCCGCGAACCGCACGAACCGGCCATCGCCTGGGCGCAGCGTGTCGCCTGTTCACACCCCAATCCGGCATTGTTGGCGCTCAGCCAACGTTTCGCTGCCGCGCGCTACGCTGGCGCTGATTCGGACAGCGCCTCACTCCTCAAAGATCTGCAGCAGCATCGCCCGCGAACCGGAGCTTCCTCATGAGTACCCGCTTTCTCCTTCCCATTGTCGCCGTGCTCGGGCTCGCCGCCTGTGCCACCGCGCCCAAGCCGCTGCAGGGGCAGTTCCCTACGGTCAGTCCGAGCGATTCCACCGCCAGCGCCCAGGTCGGCACGTCGGTGCGCTGGGGCGGCAAGATCATCCAGACCAAACCCGGGCAGGGCCAGACCTGCTTCGAGTTGATCTCGCGCCCGCTCAATGCCAGCGGCCGCCCGGACCGCAACGCCGTGGACGCCAGCGATGGCCGCTTCCTGGCGTGCCGCTCGGGCTTCTACGATCCGGCCGTGTTTGAGCCGGGCCGCGAAGTGACCTTCATCGGCAAGATCGAAGGCTATGAAACCACCAAGATCGGCGAGTACGACTACAAGCTGCCCAAGGTCAATGCCGACGTGGTCTATCTGTGGCCGGTCGTGCGCGAAGTGGACGTGGTGCCGGCCTACCCGTACGGCCCGTGGGGAGACCCGTGGGGTCCGCGCTGGGGCGGTGGCTGGGGCTGGGGCCGCGGCTGGTGGTAACCGGCTGCTGAGTCAGTGACACGCAAAAACGCCGCTCCCAGGGAGCGGCGTTTTTGCGTGTGCGTCTCGGCTGCTCGAACAGGCGCATGCGCTCGCTCGCGCAACGAGGTCAGGGCGTGCCGAAACGTCCCAGCGGCGCGCCGGCCAGCAGATGCAGGTGGATATGGAACACGGTCTGGCCGGCATGCTCGCGACAGTTCATCACGATGCGATAGCCGTCCTGCGCCAGTCCCTGCGCGCGGGCATATGACGCTGCGGCAAGTGCGAGCTTGCCCACCAGCAACGCCTGCTCGGGCGGCACATCGTCCAGCGTGGGAATGGCGTACTGTTTGGGAATGAACAGCACATGCACCGGCGCCTGCGGTGCGATGTCCTGAAAGCCCAGCACCTCCTCGTCTTCATAGACGATGCTGGCCGGGATTTCGCGACGAATGATCTTGCCGAAGATGGTGTCGGACATGGTGGAAATGGGGAATGGGTAATCGCAAGAGCTTACCGCGTGCGCTACTGTTTTCGCTTTTCCAATTCCCGATTCCCCACTCCCGATTCCCGGCGCTCAAAGCACCTCACTGCGGGTGCCAAAGGCATGCGACAAGGTGCCGCGATCCACGTATTCCAGCTCGCCGCCCAGCGGCATGCCCTGCGCGAGACGACTTGGACGCACCGCATGCTGGCGGGCCAGCTGCGCCAGGTAATGCGCGGTTGCCTCGCCTTCCACGGTGGCATTGGTGGCGATGATCATTTCGGTGACTTCACCGGCGGCCAGACGCTCGCCGAGCCGGTCCAGCCCCAGCTCGCGCGGGCCGATACCATCCAGCGGCGACAGCCGGCCCTGCAGGATGAAGTACAGCCCGCGGTAGCCGGTGGCGTGTTCGATCGCCAGGCGATCGGCCGGCGATTCCACCACGCACAGCTGCTGCCGGTCGCGACTGCTGCTGGCACAGATCGCGCAGATCTCCGACTCGGTGAAGTCGCGGCATTGCACACAATGGCCGACCTTCTCCACCGCATTGGCCAATGCGGCAGCCAGCCGACGCCCACCCTCGCGCTCGCGTTCGAGCACGTGGTAGGCCATGCGCTGGGCCGATTTCTGGCCCACACCCGGCAACACCCGGAAGGCCTCGATCAGTTGTTCGAGAAGAGAGGACATTGGGTTGGGAATCGGGAATCGGGAATCGGGATTGGGGAATCGCAAAAGCCAAAGACAATCTCGCTCTTACGATTCCCGATTCCCCACTCCCGATTCCGCGCCTCTCAGAACGGCAACTTCATGCCCGGCGGCAGCTGCATGCCGGCGGTGGCCGAGCCCATGCGGTCCTTGGACTCGGCGTCGATCTTGTTGGAGGCGTCGTTGAAGGCGGCGGCGATCAGGTCCTCGGCCATTTCCTGGTCGGAGAGGATGCTCGGGTCGATGCGGACCTTGCGGCACTCCTTGGCGCCGGTCAGCGTCACGCTGACCATGCCGCCGCCGGCGGTGCCGGTGACTTCCAGCTTGGCCAGTTCTTCCTGGGCGCGCTGCAGGTTTTCCTGCATCTTCTGCGCCTGCTGCATCAATTGGGCAATATTCCCACGCATGTGTCGTTACTCGTCGTAAGGGCGGATGGAATCGGGCACGACCCGCGCGCCTTGCTGCTGGATCAGCTGCTGCACATTCGGGTCGTTCATGAATGCTGTTTCGGCCGCGCTCTGGCGCTCGCCTTTCTGGCGATTGGCCCGCTCGTGCAGGGTCTCGACATCGGCGTTGCCGGTTTCGATGACGATGCGCGGCGTGTTTCCCAACTCGGGCGCGAGCGCCTGCGCAAGGTTGGCGATGGAACGCTCGGAATTGAGGTATTCGAAGCCCGGCGCCAGCGCCAGACGCAGTACGCCGTCGCGATGGTCGAGGAAGGCGGCATTGGCAGCGAGCTGTCGCGAGGGACCGTTCAGGCCACTGCGGGTAACCAGCTCCAGCCACTGCTCGGCGTCGGCGATGCGGCCGTCGTCGAGCAGGACCGACGGCTCGGTTGCCGGCGCCGGCACGGAAGGCGCAGCCGCCGGTGGCATCTGCAGCACCGGCGCTGCAGGTGCTGGAGCCACGGCGGCGGCAGGAACTGCCACGGCAGCGTCGGGCGCGACCGCAGCGGGCAATGCCGTATCGGCTGCCACGGGTGGCGCCATTGCCGCTTCCGGCGCGGGCGCACGCGGCGCTGCGGGGACGGGGGCAGCGTTGGCGCGCACCGGCGCATCGTCCATCGCCCAAGGCGGCGTGTCGTCGCTGCGCGCGGGAGCTGTGGATGGACGGCTGTCGGTCGCTGCTTCCACAGCGGGCAATACCACGACGGGGGCTGGCGCAGCAGTGGCCGGGGCCGGTGCGACGACCGCAGCCACGGCAGCAGGTACGGCTTCCTTCAACCCTGCCGGCTGTCCCACGGCTGCAGGCGCAGGCGCGGCTGCCACCGGTGCGGCGGCCTGCACGCCAGTTGCCGCAGAACGCGCGTGACCGCCGGCATTGGCACCACGTCCATCGTCACTGCCGCCAGCCGGCACCGCCGCCGCAGGGCGGAAGGCCAGCATGCGCAGCACCGCCATCTCGAACCCGGCGCGCGGACTCGGCGCCAGATACAGATCGCGGCGGCCGTTGAGCGCCATCTGGTACCACAGCTGCACCACTTCCGGACGCAGCTGCGCGGCATAGGCGGTCGGGTCGATGCCATCGCCGACAAAGGCCACCGACGGCACCAACTGCTGCACCTGGATGCGGTGCAAGGCCTCGGCCAGCGCCTCCAGCACGCCGCTCCAGTCGGGCGAGAATTCGGCCAGCGCCGCAACCACCTGCATCAGGCGCGCGCCATCGCCATCGGTCAGCGACTGCAGCATCGCCCCGACCTGGGTGCGATCGACCGTGCCGAGCATGGTGCGCACCACCTCCTCGCGCAGTGCGCCGCCGGCATAGGCAATGGCCTGGTCGAGCAGCGACAGGCCATCGCGCAGCGAGCCGTCGGCGGCCTTGGACAGCTGCACGATCGCCGACGGATCCGACTCGATCTGCTCGGCGGCCAGGATCCGGGTCATCTGGCCCTGGATCTGGTCCTCGTCCAGCCGCTTGAGGTTGAACTGCAGGCAGCGCGACAGCACGGTCACCGGCAGCTTCTGCGGATCGGTGGTGGCCAGCAGGAACTTCACGTGCTCCGGCGGCTCTTCCAGCGTCTTCAGCAGCGCATTGAACGCCGCCTTGGAGAGCATGTGCACTTCGTCGATCAGATAGACCTTGAACTTGCCGCGCGAGGGCATGTACTGCGCGTTCTCGATCACCTCGCGCACATCGTCCACGCCGGTGTTGGACGCGGCGTCGATTTCCAGCAGGTCGATATAGCGGCCGGCGTCGATATCCAGGCAGGCCGGGCACTGGCCGCACGGATCGGCACTGGTGCCGGTCTCGCAGTTCAGCGATTTGGCGAAAATGCGCGCAATCGTGGTCTTGCCCACGCCGCGGGTGCCGGTGAACAAGAACGCGTGATGCACCCGCCCACTGTCGAGCGCGTTACTGAGCGCGCGGACCACGTGTTCCTGGCCTACGAGTTCGGCAAAACGCTTCGGGCGCCACTTGCGGGCGAGAACGAGATAAGACATCGGGCAACCAGCTTCCTCTGAACCGATATTGTGCCACGGCGCGTCAAGTGGGTCGTTCAGCGGCCGTCGTGCCCGCCGCCTCCCGGACCGGTGGACCGCCGCAGCAGGGTCGGTGACCGGCCAGACAGCAGCGCTGGCAGCGTCGTGCCGGCCCGGCGGATCACTTACCTTGTTAATGGCGCCCGCGGCGGCTAGAATCCCGCTCCTGCCGTCGACCCAGTCGCACGGCAGGTACGGAGAGGTGTCCGAGTGGTTGAAGGAGCACGCCTGGAAAGTGTGTAAGCGTCTAAACCGCGCTTCGGGGGTTCGAATCCCCCTCTCTCCGCCAGAATACGCAAACCCCTGAGAAATCAGGGGTTTTTTGTTAGCGTAAAAACTGGCTGCAGCCGCGCAAGTCGGAACACACGACACTTATGCGCATTCCTCATCATCTCGTTCGAGCCCCCTCCGGACTCTGGTCCTACCGACAGCGTGTCCCGGTCGATTTGCAGCCCATCGTGGGTCGCCAGACCTTCAAACGCACCCTGCACACTTACGACATGCGCGAGGCAAGGCTGCGCGCGCTGACGCTGGCCGCCCGCTATGCTCAGGTCTTCATTGTGTTGAGGGACCGACGCATGCAAAGCCAAGACGACGACCTGGACGCGCTTCTGGCGCGCCTGACCGGCACCCAACGCCCGCAGGAGCTGACCCTAAATCGGACGCGCGCGGCGGACGGGTCGATCACCGAGGAATGGCAGATCGACACCCCAGAGGACGTCACGCTCTTCCAGCAACTGATGGCGCTCACCGCCCCGCAGCCCAGCGCGCTGGGGGAGCTGATTCAACAGCACGTGCCGCCTCTCCCCACGCCGAGGCGGGTAACCAAACCTTCCCTCGAATCAATCACGCTCGGGAAGGCCCGAGACGCTTGGCTAAACAGCCTCAAAGGCAGCACCCTGCCCAAGACCTGGACCATCAAGCGGACCGCTGTCGAACTGCTGACCAGCTTCTTGGGCGAGAAGACCAAGCTGCACACGGTCACCCGCTCGGACTTGGCGCGTTGGTATCAGGACATGCGGGAAAAAGGCGCCTCTACACCCACGCTCACCAACAAGCAGTCCTACATCGGCGGCAAGGGCGGGTTCTTCGAGTGGGCCCAAGCCTCCGGCCACTACCCTCGGGGCGACAACCCCGCGTCCGGGCACGTGAGCTATTCGACCCGGGAAAAGCGCGCTCGGCGGAAGTTCGGGTTCAAGGCTTACGACGCCCACCAAGTCCAGGCGCTGTTTGCCCCGGCTGCTTTTGAGGCGCTGCCCCTGGCCGCGCGGTGGGCTTCCCTCATTGGCTTGTATACCGGCGCCCGCGCTTCGGAGGTCGGCCAGCTGCTGACTGCCGACGTAGTGGAAGAGGGCGGTATCCCTTGCTTCCAGATTTCGGACGAGGGCGAGCATCAGAAGGTGAAGACGGACAAGAGCTTGAGGACCGTGCCGATTCACCCCGACCTCCTCGCCCTGGGCTTCCTGACCTGGGTGGAGCAGGCGCGCGCCGAGGGACAGGGGCGCCTGTTCCCGGCGGCCAAGGCCGACGCCAAGAACGGCCAAGGGAACTGGATCTCCAAGGCCTTCAGCCGGCACCTGGCCGAGGTGGGCAAGAACTGGCCCACGGCCAAGCGAGGCTTTCACTCGCTGCGCAAAACCCTGATCCAGGAGTTGCAGGGAGCGGGTGTGGTTTCCGAGCTCCGCGCTCAGCTGGTCGGCCATGAGTTGGACGACGAGCACCACGTGACCTACAGCCGATCCTTCACCGCCAAGGAGAAGCTTGATGGGCTGCGAGGCGTATCGCCGGGCCTGTCGGTGCTGGCCTACGGGCTCAGCCTGGACGCGCTGTCGGCCTTGATGAATAAAAAAACATCCGTCGTCTCCTTGAAAGAACATTCTTCAGGAGCTCGATGAAGCCAGCGAAGATAAAGACTAACAGCGGGCACAAAATCGCTTGGCACAATTAACTCTATGCCTTCGGAAGTTGCGACCAAGGCTCACCGTCGCGTCAACGGACTGAGCCTTGATAACTTCAACTAACTTAGCGAGTGAGTACCATTCGAGACCAGATTAAACTCCTACCGCTGGATCCAAGCAAAGCTTCCTGTAAACATCAGGATTCACGCTATTCCAACGATACTGCCTGCCGGAAGACTGTCCCAAAAATGCAACCTGCTGATACTTCAGCAACTCGCCACCTGCCTTCACCTCTCTGCTCTCACATGCGTAACGTATGTCCGAAATAGTGACATCCACAAAACCTAGGTTTTCCTGAACAAGCCGGTATAGGCCAGCAGATAACTGGCGACCAAATCCCTTAGAGACAAACACGCCCTCCGAAGTCTTGTATGAAATCAACACAAGACCCGAATCAATATCGGAGTAAACCTCGATGTCGCCAGCATCGCTAGGCATAGCGCCCAGCGACACCGAAGCTGAAAAATCATTCGACCTCTTAAGGCTTTCCAAATCCTTATAAGCTCTAGGAGCGTCGTAGGGAGCACACCCAGAAAGAGCAAGTAGCAGCAAAGATAGAAACTTGAACCTACTCATCCTGACCCCACTCTGGGATGTAATTGGATAAAAATGGCCGAGAGCGCTCAGGAACCAGTCCCATACACCGACGGGAGCAATCCTCGCCCATCTGACATGTCGCACCTAACCGGTTAACGTCCATATCCGCCTGATTGTCCGCCTGCATCTCATAGTGGCCGCGTCGCCTTCCATCTCCATACAACCCCAGGCGCCCGGCGTAGTAATCCTTGGTTTCCTTAAGCGCCATCATTTCCAAGACCAACTCAGGGTTCTTTGTCGCCTGCGTTGCCTTGCAAGCGGCAAGGCAATGATAGAACTGATCGCTCCCCGCAATATTTCGGCTCTTCATTTCTGAATTCAACGAGGAAAGTATCTTCATTGCCGTCGCACCACCTCGATTAGCGCCCGACTCAAATTCTGGCTGCTTCATTCGGTATTGGCCAAATTGGAATGTGCCAGACTCAAGCCCTAGCGGATCAATCAGGTAAAGCGGACTTCCTCCAACATAGCCAAATGTCGACAAACCGCCGCCCAATCCAATCGGATCACTCTGCCCATACCGCCCGGTAGCAGAGTCGTAGTCCCTGAAGTAATTTTGATTCAACCCGCTAGCCGCATCAAACCGCTGCCCCGGGAACCGCATATCCAACACCAACGCCGCACCATCGCCATCCGGATCCTGATTCGGCGCAGTGTTGCCGAAGGCCTCACCCTTTAGGCTCCAGCTCCACACCGCCACGTTACGAGCCGGGTCAACCACCACACGCGGGCTGCCCAGGTGATCGGGTTCGATGTAGTGCAGCTTGTTGGCGTTGGCAAGCAGGCCGACCGGTAGATCGTCCAGCCAGATCACCTGTTGCTTGGGCGCTCCATTGGTGTCGTAGTCGCCCAGCCAGTGGCCGGCTTCATCGTAAAGCGTGTAGGTGTTGGTGGTGCCGAGGAAGCGGCGCACCTGCTCGCCTTTACCGTTGTAGCGATAATTCATCACCAGCACGCCTGCACGCTTGACCATGCTCATGCGGCCGGATGCGTCGTAGGGGAACTCCCTCGCCTTGCCACCGATGCTCAGCGTATTGCCTGTCTTGTCGTAGGTGCGCGCCACGCCAGCTACTGCACTCAGGCGATGATTGGTCGTTGGATAGGTGTAAGCCTGTGTAACGCTGCCAACCTTGGCGCTGAGGCGATTGCCGGTGGCGTCATAGCTATAGCCATCAATGACGGTTCCGGTGACACCGTCGGTGAGGGCTGTGAGGCGGCCGAGCGTGTCGTAGCCCAGGCCGATCTCCGGCGTCGGATTGCCGGCTGGGGTCAGTGAGGTGAGATTGCCCACCTCATCGAACCCGAACCCGACATCCAGACCGCCAACCGCTTTGTCCTGAATGGCCTTGGGGCGATAATCCTGGTCGTAAGCTCGGGTCAGCACGCGGCCGTTGCCGTAGGTCCAGCCGGCCACCGGGCCCATGGGCAGATGCGTGGCACCCCTGACCAACACCTCGCGCGAGCCGCCAGGCGCTGTATAGCCCACCTCGGCGATCTGGCCCAGCTCATTGCGGACATAGTCAACCATCGCCCCGTCCGGATAAACCATGCTCGTCAAGTTCCCGCCTGCCGTGTAGGCATAACGGACCGTCAATGCCTTGCCATTGGTCGTCTGGACCTTGCGCACCAGGTCGCCGAATCGGTTGTAGCAATACTGCGTCGTGCCGCTGCCGTCCTTCATGCTGGCCAAGCGCCCGGCTGCGAATTGCTCTCCCGCCACGCAGACGGCCGGGGCCACGTCGTAGACAAAACGGGTCTCGAGCGCTGCATCGGCATAGGTCACCGACACTGGGCGGTTCAAGGCATCGTAGGTGTAGGTGGCCTGCCGGTTAGCTGCGTCCTTCCTGGACAGCACGTTGCCTGCGTCGTCGTAGGTGAAGCCGGTGCTGCCCGTGTCGGGACTCTGTAACGCCAACAGTTCGCCCAGACCATTGCGCTTGTAGGTCGTCTTCAAGCCTTTCGGGTCCGTCACCGCTGATAGCTGTCCCAGCGCGTCGTATTGGAAAGCACTCGTCGCCTTGATGTCGGCGGTGTCTTCAATACTCTGCTTCAAGCGATGCAAGGCATCATAGGTATAGGTGCTTGACCTACCCATGGCATCTATCCGCTCCTTCAACGTGCCCACTGCATCGTAGGTAAAATCCGTTGGGTTGCCCTGCGCATCTGCGGTTGTTTTTAGGTGGCCTAGCTCATCGTAGAGCCGGGACATGGTGGCCTTAAGCACACCTTTTGAGTCCTGGATTTCCTCCTTAACTCGCCGTCCGGATTTGTCGAGCGTGTAGACGAAGGAGTTGCCGTAACGATCCGATACCCTGGTCAGCCGGAATGCGCTGTCGTAGATGAAGTTAGACACGTCGCCGCCCGGCAGCGCAACCTGCTTGACCAAGCCGGTGGGCCAATAGCTGTAGCGCGTAATGCGGTCATCCGTCTCCGAGCCGCTGTCCTGTCCCCGGACCATGCTTGCCGTCAGCCGACCTCGCGCATCGTAGCTGTAGTCGGTCACAACCCCATTCGGATCCTTCTGCGACAACACACGGCCGGCGCTATCGTAACTGAGGAGTTGGGTGACCTGGCCCACTGCATTGGTGATCGTCTTCAGGTCTCCGCCCTGGGCCGCGGGATAGTAGTCGTAGGTGGTGGCGTCGCTGAGATCCGTGCGCGCTCCGTCCACACGCAGAAGCACTCCCACCAGGGGGCAGCTTCCTGCGGTTACGTCGGCCTGCTCGCAATAGGTGAAGGTCTGCTGACGCTGCTTCCCGGAAACGGCATCTTGCTCGACCTGGGTCAGTGCTTGGCCACGCTCATTGCGAGTCCATCGCTTGGACACAACCAGCCCCTGCGCCCCCTTCACATTGAGCTCGGTCAATTGGTGGGTCAGCGCATCTCTCACGCTCTCGGTGCGCACCGCCTCCGGCGTGCCGTCGCCGACCGTCACCGCCGATTGATACGCCGGCGCGTATTCGTAGGAAACCTTGCTGCCCGATGCGTCCGTCACGCTTTGCAGCCGACCATCGCTGAAGTAGGTGTTGGACGTGCTTGCTGGGCCTTCGGTTACGTTGTTGACCGGGCTGAAAATGGTAGACCCATACTCGAAGCGCTTGACCGCGCCAGAAGCTTGTGTGACTTCCGTAACGCCTTCGGCCACGTAGTTCAGGGTCACTCCATCGACCACCTCGGTATCGCCATGGAGAACGCTGCTGATCACGCGTCCATAGGTGTCGTAACCAAACGAAGCGTAACGCTGTCCGTTCTCCCCGGTGATACCAGTCAAATAGTTGACCAGCTGGGGCTCCGCAAGCCCCTTCTCATGATAGTGGTAAAGGCGCTTTGCGCCGTCGGGATACGTTGCGACAATCAGATTTCCATCCACATCGTAGTCGTAAAGGACGATGCCGCCACCAGGAATCTCCATGCCTGTGACACGCCCGTCGGTATAGGTGAACGTCACGGCGCGGCCATGGCCATCAACCAATCGCGCAATGCGCGTGCCCTCGTAAACCACGGTTACATCACGATCCGGCGAGGCTGGATTGCGCACCGCGAGTAGCTGGCCATCCTTACCGAAATCGCGGTATTCGCCAGTTTCTTCGATGACCCGGTAATACGTAGTGCTGTTGCTGATGCGGCGATATAGCCGCCCCGAATTCTGAGCACGGCCGGTGCCAGCAGCAACCGTGGTGAAAACATCCCTGTTGCCCGCCTCGTCGAGATAGGCTGTGTTGGAACTATCGAATCGATCGCTGTAACTCAGCGACCAGCCTTCTCCGACCGGAATGGAACTCTTGGTCTGGTTGACGGAATGATAGTAGCGATTGAACGAGCGACCTGCGAACTCAAAGTCTTTCTCTTCGCGAGACTTGTCGCCTGTCGTGGGATGGCAAGGATTATTGGTGCTGCAGCTTTGGAACTGCTTTAAGGGTGACGTGACCCAGGTGTTGTCATCGTTCTTGGGCTTACAAAGAGCCTCCGTCGTAAGAGCTGCCTCCGCGAGAATTGAGTTTCCAAGAAAAGGCGTGAAGTTTGCTTCGCACGTCAACTTTCGCTTTTTATAGACATTCCAGCGCCACGACACCGAGACAGGTGCCCCCGAGTTCGACGGACAATTAAATGTCGAGGTGAAATATTTGTCTGAGCTATAGCTAACATCGCCACTTGGAAGCAGACCCAGTCCCGTCGTGTTGTAGTCCGACGTTTGAACATTGGACTGGAGCGAGCAAGATTTCCCGACCTTGGTCGTTAGGATGTCCAACGACTTGGCGATGAGTGCTCCTTCATCCGTGCACCAGCTTGATCCAAACTCTGGGGACGCTGTGCAGCCGGGGTTTCCGACCCCGTAGATACCTAGGTTGACCCCATAGGATGGGTTAGAGACCGAGGTAGCCTTTAGCGACGGCACACGGAAGTAGGTCCAGACCTCTCCCGCCCCCCGACTCAAAAAACCTCTTGAGTAGGCCTTCAAATACTGACCGATGCCTTGGTAGTCCTTGGAATTGCGAATGGCATCGGCGGCTTTCTCCATCGTGTCGTAGCAGCCGATGCCCGCTGCACAGAACGTAGCCTTGGGCGGGGTTTGGGCGTACGCAGGACTAGCGCCTAGTAACCCATAGGCACTAAAAACAACCGGTATCAAGAGCGTCGCGTAACGCGCGCCCTTTGACAGAACTGAGGAAGCAGAGAAACGCGCCACGGCCCGATTTGACACGGCAACACTCCTTGTCAGCTGCACTTGCAGCATCAGTTAGGAATCCATTCCCACCCACCCCACGCTGGCAGCGGTGGTGATTACAACCAATCCCATGAAAAGGACGGCTAAGCGTTAACGATATCGGATTAGCGATGCGGCGACAAGCAAGGCGTTTCCAAGCAGAAACTATCGTCTTAAATCATGGTGGCATTGTCAGCGGCAGTGGTTCGGGGCACCCCGAATGCAACGAAGTCAGACCGTTGCAAGAGCCTGTTCGGCAGGTTTGCTTTCAGTATTGACATGATCAGAGCTCCACGCTTTTCCCTCTTGCTAGCGCCCGCTTGCCATGGGGGAGTTGCTGACGCCATTGTCTGTCTGCGTAAAACTTGGATCTCGCCGGCATGAGCAACCCAAACAGCCCGCATGAAGCACGTGTCGCGGTATTGGTCGACTGCGACAACGTGCCGACCGACATCGTCGAGCACGCGTTGCTCATGGTGGCCCAGTTCGGCCGGGTCGTGCTGCGCCGTGGGTATGGCAACCACAACACCCTCGCCAACAAGTGGCAGGAAGTCCTGGTCCGCCAAGCGTTCACCCCTTGCCTTCAATATCAATACGCCTCCGGGAAGAACACGGCCGACATCGCTTTGGCGCTCGACGCCTTGGAGGCGTTGTTCGATCACCGAGCCGACACCTTTTGCGTAGTGACGAGCGACTCGGACTTTTCTTACCTTTGCCGCAAGCTCAGGGAGCGTGGAGCGACGGTCTTCATCGTGGGCGAGCCCAAGACCCCGGATGCCTTGCGCAACGCCTGCGACCAGTTCTTCGAATGGGACCGGACGGCCAAGGAGGTGGCCGCACCCGAAGTCCAGGGCAATGAACTGCCTGTCCTGAAATCGGAAGCGACAAAAGAAGAAGCCCCTCGCGTAGAAACTAAGCCACTGCCGAAACGGCGTCCCCGGTTCTTGGTCGAGGCCGTGACCCTGCTAACCGGGGACACCTCCGAGGGCAAGGTCGGATTGGGAGCACTGGGCCAATACCTTAAACGAACCGACCCGTCCTTCTCACCCAACCTCTATGGGCACTCCGGCCTGCTCAACATGGTGAAAACCTATGACCTGCTGACGACGCAGCG
The DNA here is from genome assembly GCF_903989465.1 of Xanthomonas sp. CPBF 426. Lineage (NCBI taxonomy): Bacteria > Pseudomonadati > Pseudomonadota > Gammaproteobacteria > Lysobacterales > Lysobacteraceae > Xanthomonas > Xanthomonas sp. CPBF 426. Next base: position 1,249,387 of record NZ_LR861805.1, on the reverse strand, counting down.
GGAGGAGACCGGCGGTTGGTCGGTCAGCATTTCGCACAAGCCAGAGCTGCCCGATACAGCAGGATGACGCGACTTGGTTTCAGGTAGCACTTAGTGCAGAGATCAGACAGAGCTCCACAGGTGGAGGCCCGATATCACTTAACTGGCATACGTTAAATCGAATTTCGTCGCGTATTCAAATTTGTGAAGTCAGACCCGAAGCGAGCTCTTGCGGAAGTGGCGATTCTTGGTTGGATGAGGACTTCCCCACACGCAGGAGTTTTCATGACCACCCATCCCCAACAACTCGAAATCGCTGGCCAACTGCTTGCCGGGCTGATGAGCCAAACGCTCTCTGACGAGCCACTGGTGCGCCAACGCAATGTCTGCAACGCCTGGGCCTCTGCTGGCGAGTTGATCGTCTACAGCCAGAAGAAGCCGCCAGGCGGAGGCAGCGTCGCCCAATCCTTGGAGCATGCCCCTCCGCATCCCTTCCAACCGGTGCGCACACGGGAAGCCGTCATCGTTAGGGAGCTTCCGTCAGTGGAGGAATGGCGAGCGGGCCGGAAGAAGAAAGACGTGCAGTTGGATCCAGTCCGCAGCAAGAAGCGTCCGACCCTTCACTGAGACGGACGCAAGCACGGAAACATTGAGCCCCGCAGTGCGGGGCTCTTTGGTTTCAGTGGAAGCGCGGTGGCTTGGGAACATGGACAGGCGCAGGAGGAGCGGAAATGGCAGGACTTGGGCGCTGCTCATCCGGTTTGGCCGCCATGTCGAGCTGGAGGGGATAGCGCTGGAGCATGTCCCGGCTCCAAGCCTCCAGATGCGCCGCGCTGGCCGAGGCCTCTTTCTCGCAGAGGGCTTGTTCCTCCGGGGTCACTCTGGTCCTTGCATCTGCAAGCTCTGCGGTCCGGCTTTCCAGGGTGCTGAGTCGGCGCCCGCGCCGCTGCTTCCAGTCCCCCTGCATCCACGATGGACCGGGCTCGGGATTGTTCGCAACGAAGTCGTTCCACGCGTTCTCGGCCATGTGGTGCAGCTTCTCGGCGCGACGCACGGCCAGCAGCCGCCGGGCGAACTTCATGGCCGTTGCCTTGAAGCGCCGCAACCGCCGCAGTAGCTCGTTGAGGTCGGGACGGAGCCGGGCCTCCTCGGCGAAGGCAGTCACGCGCTCCCTGATCCACTGCAGCAGGTCCAGGGTTGCTTGGAGGTTTTGAGCCAGGCGGGGATCCGCTTGAACAGCCACGCCCCATTCGTCGCTGGCCTCCTCCGCAAGCTCGGCGACCGAACGTGGCTCGCGGGGCGGCTTGGCCTCCTCTGCCTCCATCAGTCCCAGCCCACGGGCAATGGTCGCCATGCTGGGGGACACCTCGATGTGCCCAGCCCCGCGCCTGAGCTGCAGGGACAGCACATCAGAAGGTCGGCGAGCCTCGCGCTCGGCCTGGGCCTGGCTGTGACCGTCGGGCACCGGCATGGCGCGTCCTTCCTGCTCGAACACGGCGATGAGCTTTTGGAAGGTCGCCTCGTTGGTCTCTTCGATCCGACGATTTGCGTCCGAACGCTCCGACGGCTGGCCCCGCCGGGCCAAGGCGATGCCGTTCTTGCCGATGTGCTGGGTGGGCTCACGGGAGAGCACGGCAGCCGCGGCCAGGTCGCCCCGGGCCAAGGCATCGTCGGCCTGAGCGGCCAGGCTGCGATGGTCCACGCGAATCTCGAGCGCCGCCTTCTCAAGGTGGGCGTTGATGGTGGAAGCGACCAGCTCGCGGACCCACTCCACCTCCGCCCTGCCCGACGGCCCGCCGTCGAGCTCCCGGGTTTTGTCGGTGAGGCCGTCCGGCCCGATGCGACGCGTCGTCGCCAGGACATGGACGTGCCAGTTCAAGCCGTCCTTGCTGCCGGGGCTGTGGATGCTCGCTTGGGCCGCAAACCCGTAGCGCGCGACGAGCGCACGGGTGACTTCCACGGCCAGCTCGGACTTCTGGAGGTCATCGAGTTCATGGGGCAACGCGAACTCGAACTCCCGGGCGACCGTGGAATCTTTACGACGCTCCGCAGCCTCCGCCGCCGGCCAGAGCTCAGCGGGGACCAGGGCCCAGTCGGGTGCGTCTTCGGGAGCGATGCAGCGCGTTTCGACCACGCCGTCTCGACGGCGATAGTCGTGGCGCATGCCGGTGATTGCATCCTCGAGCAGCAGGCCGGCGCGGTAGGCGGCCGCTGCGATGGAGGAATGTCCTTTGGCACGGCTGAAGGTTTTGACGTTGGCGTGGTAGATGGCCATGAAGCGTGGGTCCCGAGGCGGTTGAGTTCGCTTCGTTTATGCCGTGAATTCGGATTTGCGCAAGGGCTGAAAGCACTTGGGGTTCAAGGGGCGGAGACCCTTGCGCACGTGTTCCGCAGGAACACCTAGGTGCGCTCTTGCTTCTTTCTTTTACGCACTGTTTTTCAGCATCGAACAACTTTTGAGTGCTGGAAATTTTCGAACCCGCATAAACTTGACTAGGTGCTTTTCCGTGATTGACTCAAAGACGGGATCATTGGAGAAACGCATGACTGCCACAAGCCACTACCACGACCGCATTGCCCGAGCCACAAAGCAGTTAGCCCAACTGCAAGCGAAGGAGCTTTTAGCCAACCAGCGCATTGAGTTGAAGGCCAGGCAAACCGCGAGGCGAGAAAAAGCGAAGCGGCGGCAGAATGTGGCCGACTTGGTCTTCTCAGTTGACGCCCATGTGCTGGACGACGACGAGTTAGCAGGAGCGTTGCTTCAACACTTGGACGCCCGCAAAGAACTCAGCGTCAGGCAAGCCGCTCGTTTGCGAGGCGCCGCGCGAGCCGCATTACCAAGCACTTAAAGGGCTCACGATCTGGCAATTCAAGAAGCGGGAGACGACGTTTGGAAAAAGGAGGACGGCACAGCGCCGCCCTCTTCCCGCAAACGCTGTGCTCCTCAATCGGCTATCAGTGTTTTGCTCACCTTGTTCGTTGCCAAGTCGACGGCCGAAAGGCTCAGATCCTCGTTAAGGACATACGCCTTCTTGAGGTCCTTGCTGAAGACAATGGCCTGCCTTGGGGCTTTGAAGCCCGAAATCGTTCCAGTCACTTTCAGCGTCTGCGTGTCGATGACCGACAAGGTATTGTCCGCCATGTTCCCCGAATACACGTGCTTGCCATCGGGCGTGAGCGCTGCGCCGTAAGGGTCCTTCCCCACGGCAATAGTGGTGGTGATCGAACGCTTGGCCGTGTCGACCACAGCCACGGTGTTGCTGCCGCTGTTGGCGGCATACAGCGTTTTGCCGTCCGACGAGATGGAAATCGCCCGCAGTTTGTTGAAGCCGGTGATTTCGCCTTGAATCGTATTGGTCTTTGTGTCCAGCAAGCTGATCTTGTCGCCCTTGAAATTGGTGACGTAAGCCGTCGCACCATCTGGGCTGATACGGATGCCCTGGCGAGGCTGCGAGAAGCCAGTCACTACCGCCACCGGGCGATCGCTGTTCAAGTCGAACACCGAGACCGTGCTGGCCGCTTCGTTGTTGACATACAAAAAGCGTCCGTCCTTGCTGAGCGTAGTGCCGAAGGCCCCGGCACCCAACGGAAGGTCGGCAACCGTTTTGAGCGTCTGACTATCGATTTTGCGCACCACGCCCAAGCTGCTATCGGAGACGTAAAAGAACGCGCCGTTCGGTGAGAACACGATATTTCGGGGCGTGACGTAACCCGATAAAACCCGCTTGGACTTGCCCGCCTTGAGGTCATAGACCACGATTTCCGGGCGCCGACTGTCGGACACCACGGCCGTCGCCTCATCCGGGCTGACAGCAAGCGAGTTGTTGCGGATATCGCCGTCAAAGGTCCACCGTTCCTCGGCCGCTTGAGTGCCCAGCGATACAGCCATCGCGCCGCCGAAAACCAAGCCGGCAATCGTTTTTTGTAACAGGTTCATCGCATCCTCCGGTTCTGCGCGACTGCGCGGGTGATCGTTCTCATCGCAGCAATCTGCTGGACCTCACTACTCTGGCCCATGGCAACGAAGAAGGAAAACAAATTATCCCTGTTTCACCGACCTATTTTTTAGGTATCTTCTTTTTGGGGTCTCGCCCCATTTCCAGGCACTGTTCCCAAGCCCCGGCCAACCCCTGAGAGATGAACTTGTCGCGGTGCTTGACCAAGTAGAACTGACGGGCCAACGGGGGAAGCACGCGCTCAAGGGCCACCAGTCGCCCGGAAGACAGCAAGTCGCTCACCACCCAACGGGAGAGGCAACTGACGCCGATTCCCTGGACTAGCGTGTTTTTGATGGCCTCGGAACTGCCGATCTGCTGCGTGTTGGCTAGGTCGCTTAGATGGCGCAACAGAAGCGCCTCGACTTCTTCCCGGGTGCCAGACCCTTGCTCTCGCAGCAGCCAGTCGGCCCGGCGCAGGTCCGCCTTGGTGACTTTCGAGGCCTTGGCCAGCGGATGTTGGCCCCCCACGACGATCAGCAGTTCGTCCGTCAACCAGGGCTCGGCATGAAGTTCCGGAAGATGAGAAGGGCCTTCCAGGAGCCCCATGTCGAGTTGGAAGTCAGCGACCTTTCGCGCAATCGCGGCGTTGTTGGCCACGTCGGCGTCCACGTGAATGTGGGGGGACGACTTGCGCAAGTCGGCAAGCAAACGGGGCAAGACGTAGTTGCCGATGGTCGTGCTGCAGCCGATCCGCAGGCGAACCGGACGATCGGAAGCGCCGGGGCGGTAGCTGGTTTCAATCTGGCGTGCGCCGTCGAGCAGTTGCCGTGCCTGCGGCAGCAGGCGTTCGCCTTCGGCGTTGAGCAGCAACCGCTTGCCGACTCGGTCGAACAACCGCGTTTCCAGCACGCTCTCCAACTCGTTGAGCGCAGCGCTCGTGGCCGATTGCGAAAGCGCCACCGCGGCGCCGCCGCCAGTGGTGCTGCCATGCTCGGCCACGGCGCAAAAGATTTGGAGCTGACGGAGGCTGACCTTCATTTCAATCCACCAAACAGGTAACTCTTACCAAGATTACCCGTTTTACAGATATTAGAAGCCGCCCTAGACTCTGCTCGTTCCCAACGCCCCGCTGCGAGGCTGCTGCAATGAGCGAAAGCAAACTGATGGCCATCATGGGCGGGCACCGGCCCCTGGCCGCTCTTTCCAACCCTCGCGAGGCCATTCGGCAGTTCACGCCGAACTGGTTTGCCGCGACCATGGGCACCGGCATCCTGGCGCTGGCCTTGGGCCAACTTCCCTTCCCGTCCCCGTGGGCCAAGGCCCTTGGCGAAGCATTGTGGTGCTTCAACATCGGGCTCTTCATTTTGTTCAGCACGCTCTACGCCAGCCGTTGGCTGCTGTTTTTCAACGAGGCCAAGCAGATCTTTGGCCATTCCACCGTTTCCATGTTCTTTGGGACCATTCCCATGGGGCTGGCCACCATCATCAATGGCTTGCTTCTTTACGGCCTGCCTAGGTGGGGAGCGGATGTGCTTCCGTTGGCGGAGACGCTCTGGTGGGTCGATGTGGCCATGTCGTTGGCCTGCGGGGTGCTGATCCCCTTCATGATGTTCACGCGCCAACAGCACAGCATCGACCAGATGACCGCCGTTTGGCTGTTGCCGGTGGTGGCGGCCGAGGTCGCGGCCGCAAGTGGTGGGCTGCTGGCTCCCCACCTCACGGACGCCGCAAGCCAATACCATGTGCTGATCACCAGCTACGTGCTGTGGGCATATTCGGTGCCGGTGGCCTTGAGCATCTTGGTCATCTTGCTGCTGCGCATGGCGTTGCATAAGTTGCCGCACGAAAGCATGGCGGCGTCCAGTTGGTTGTCGCTGGGCCCCATCGGAACCGGCGCGCTGGGGATGCTGGTGCTGGGCACGGATGCCCCTGCCATCCTGGCTGCCCAAGGCCTCGAGTCGGCAGGAAGCATGGCGGCGGGATTTGGCCTCATCAGCGGGTTGTTGTTTTGGGGATTGGGATTGTGGTGGATGGTGCTGGCCATGCTCATCACCGTGCGCTACCTCCGAAACGGCATCCCGTTCAACCTCGGCTGGTGGGGGTTCACCTTCCCGCTGGGCGTGTATGCGGTGACGACATTGCGCCTCGGGGCCACGCTTCACCTGAGCTTCTTCGAAGTTCTGGGCACGGCGCTGGTCGTGTTGTTGGCCGTCATGTGGGCCATCGTCTTTGCCAAGACACTGGCCGGCGCTTACCGGGGAAACCTGTTCGTTTCTCCCTGCATCGCTTCGCTCAATAAGGGGAGTTGATTCACCCTTCGCGTGGGGCAGCGGGAGCGGTCTGAAGCGAGCGCTTGGCTTCGCTCAGGACGGACAAGATGCGCTTGGTAACCTCGGGGCTGGTGCAGACCGACAGCGGGCTTGGGTGAGGCATGCCGAAGAGGGCCAACAGAGGGAAGCTCTCCCTGACACTGGGCATGCACTGCTGGGCGATTCGCCCCGCAAAAACAATGGTGTGAAGCCTGGGAAGGCGGGAAAGCACGTCCAGGAGCATCACCACCCCTTCCTGTAGATCTGCCTTCCTAAGTGGTTTCTTGGTCTCACCTGCCGATGGCAGCCATGGCACCGCGTTCCAAAGGATGGTCTCGTTGCGCGGCAATGCCACCTGTTCGAGGAAGTGTTTCAAGTTTTTCTGCGCAGGAACCGGGTTGTCTCGCGACACAAAGCGCGGCGTGGCGGCATGGCGAGCGGGGCTTTCCAGCAACACCATCACCCGAGCCCTTTCACCCCCATCCAGCGGGTCGAAAAACGGCAGCGCTAGACCACGCTGGCATTGGCCTCGGACCCACTGGTTGAGGCTTCGGACGTGAGCACTGTCGACCAGCGTGGCACGGTATGAGGTGGAATCAGGCATACAAAAGTGGAGTGACCGATTTCATAGCGCCGTTTTGGTATCGCTCAAATGCACTTCTACATTTTCCATCGGACATGCCATGCCGAAAAATGACATCAAGGCCCACCCATGGTCATTCGTGGCCCCTGTTCCTGCTGAGCCGTCTGTTGCTGCGTTTGTTCCATCTGCTGCTGACGCACTTGGTCCTGCTTGATAACCTCTGCTTGCTGGAGGTTTTGCTGGGCCGGCTGTTGAGACGCTTCTCGACCGTCCACGTGGGCGTGGAACTGCGGCGCTTTGTCCACCCCATGCGGGGCATAGATCGCAACGACGTTCTGAGCGCCATCGTTCCCCAAGCCTCCGGTGACCCTATCCACTCGCTTGAGCAACGGATCGTCCACCTGCTGCTTGTAAAGCGCAGCCGAGACGTTCTTGCTCTCTTCGTCGTTCCAGTTCCCCGTGCCACGCACCCAGGCATGGATCTGCTGATAGGTGTGGTGGTCAGCGTGGGCGGGGTTGTCGGCCAGCACGGCCTGGTCGCGAGAGACGGCTTGGAGGGCGAGTTCCGGCTGGCCGGCGCCCCCTTTCCCAACCTGCCGCACCTCGGAAGGCCGCAGCTGTCCGTCAGAGGTGTCGGTGAACCCAAAGGCCTTGCCCTGCCCACCCAAGGACACTCCAGCCGCCTGGATTTCTTCCGCTGAAGCACCAAGCTCCTTCAGGTTCAGGCCGAGACTTGGAATCGACTGGCTGGAAGCCCGGTCTAGGTCACGGGATACGGCAGCCCCGGCGGACACGACGTAGGACAAGTAAAGGGCGTTGTAGTCGGACTGTCCTAATGCGCCCAGGCCTTTGCCGGACTGATCGAACTGACAAATTGCAACGGCTTTTACCGCAGGGCTGTCGATGCGGTTGTCGGTGTGTTGGATGCCCTGGACATCCATCTGGATGCCTGGCGCCAGCCGCCCGTTCGTGACGCAGGGCGTGGTCGGGTCGAGGCGATAAAGCAGTTCTGCTTCGCTGACGTTGCTGTCTTGGTGCTTGACCCGACTGGCCACCGAATTCATCGATACCATTTCGGCGAGCGCTTCGTTCTGCCTGGAAGCGTTGATGTATTCCTTTGCCAACGGGGTGATGTCAACCGTCGCATCGCCGTAGCGTGCGCCCTCTTTGAGCGCCTCATCGATTCGGTAGGAAAGTTTGTAGGTGCTGAGGTCGTTGGAGCGGGCCATCAGAGCATGCCCCGTTTCGTGCCCCAGGACTCCGGTGAGCTGATCTATCCGCTCTGACCGGGTCGGTCGCTGCAACACGTCGGCGTTGACGCTGATCGTCTTTTCGGCATGGTTATAGTGCCCACCTTCGTTGGGCGTGTGAGCGAACCTGATGTGCTCAAGGTCGCCGTTGTCGATGGCTTTGGTCATCACCTCAACCAGGTAAGGAGAGGACTCCACCGCCTCGCGGAGGTCCTTGGCTGCACCTGGGGACAGAGACGATTGCTGCTCGGTCTCTTGGAGCATGCGCTCAATGCGAGGGTCAAGCATCGCTCCGCTCCATCTCAAAGACAACGACCGTCACGCAGGTCGGCGCGTCCCTTTTGTCTGGGGTAACCGCAATGTAGAGCCCCAGCGACGGGCTGACGATCTTGTGGAAGGTGATTCGCTGGTCGTCGCCAAACGTGGGCACATACACCTGGAACCCTTCGGCTTCCATCTTCTTCTTCAGCGCCTCATAGGCTAGGCAGGCGTTCGGGGTGAGTGTCAGTTCCACCCGGTGCCCTAGGAGCTTGGGCGACCCCTTCCACACGGCCCACTCGTAAGTGCCCTGTCCCACCTTGCCAGTCACCCCTCTGCGCTCATGCTTGGCGTCGGGAGGAAGCGCGATTCCCAAAAGTCGCTCCACATTGGCGGGGGCGGAGTCTGCTTGGGCGTGAAGGGACTGGGCGAGGACTCCGATTTGTTTGATCAGCTGGTCGGCGGTGTGCTCATCCCCTGGTTGCAAGGCGGGATAGCCGTCCCAGGTCATCATCGGCGCGGAACCGGGAGGGAGCGCCGCATCTGAGATGGCAGCCGCCTTGTCCTGCTCGCGCCGAACGTCAGCGGATGTGATTTCCTTCATGGCTTTCTCCTGATGGACGCCTGACGGCTCTGCGCATGCGGCCACTCCCAACAACAGTGTGCATGCTGAAAGGGCTTTGGCGATGCGCCTACCTTGACTAAAGATATCCATGGCCAACATCCGGGTGTCGGGAGGTTGGACAGCTTAACGCCAGCGCCTGGGCGCAGGCCAACTCGGTAGGCAGAGGGAGGGCTATGCCCACCCCCTGGCCGCCAAGCTGGTGTGCTGCTGGCCGCCGATAACCAGATGGTCGAGGACCCGGATGTCGAGAAGTGCCAGCGCTTGCTTCAGTCACTCGGTGACTTGGCGGTCTGCTTCGCTGGGCTCCGGGTTGCCGCTCGGGTGGTTGTGGAAGAGGATGACGGCGACGGCGTTGAGCTCCAGGGCGCGCTTTGCCACGACTCGCGGGTGGACATCGCATCCGTCAATGGTGCCGGTGAACAAATGCTCAGTGTTCAGGACCTGGTGTTGGGTGTCGAGGAAGACCACGCCGAAGACTTCGTGCGGCAGGTGGGCGCATCGAGCGACCAGGTAACTTCCGGCCTGCTCCGGGCTGTGGATGCGGCCTTGGCGTTGAAGGCGCTGCTCCAGGATATTCGCTGCCGCGAGGAGAATCCCCTCCTCGCCCATGTGGAGTTGATACTGGACTGCTCGGTCTTGGGTGCGCTTTATCGGTTTGTCTCCACCGGCGCGACAGGCGCCTCGTGGGAACCGCCAAGCGGAGCGTAGGCCCGACCGCACCCGAGAGTGAGCGCCGCGGCAGCGGCGCGCAGCGGAGGGCCGCAACAGAACGCCAGCGTCGAGAAGGAGGCCTGTCCTTGCGGTCGGGACAGCGAAGCCAAGATTCCCTTCAAGAGGCCCGGCGCTGGTGGAGACAGCACGTGCATGCCCTACAAGGCCTGCGGGCTAAACCGTATTAGGATGAGCGGGGCGATTGCTGTCGGCAGGCGATTGCCTAACCGCGCCCTGCTAGGGATGGGGCATTAGCAGACATGCGCTTGCCTGCGTCATGTCTGCCTGCAAGTGCACTGCTATCCGCAGGGTTGGGCCATGGCAGCCCCAATGGACTCACACGTTCTAGTCCGTGCTTTCGAGCCCGTGCCAGGACAAGATTTCGTCAGCTCGACGGCCGACGAACTGCACGTCCTCACCAGTCGTAGCCTCTTGCTCGATAGCAGCAGCCATGTTGGCAAAGGCTTGCCAGAAGTGGCGGCGATCAGGACTGGAAGCCCGCAGGGCGGGCACCGCAGCATCCAGACGCTCAAGGTGACGGCGAAGCTCGGCTCTGTCCATGGGCTTGAGTATCAGCAGCCTTGTCGCACTGCTTGAGACGCATCCACCAAGGCAGCGCGGAATCAGTTTCGGGTGCCGGCACGACGCTGCTCAAGCGTCCGCAGGGTGAGCGACCATCGGGGCCCACGTCCGGCAAGGTCAGACTGCACTCCTGGCATTCGTCGCACCATCGGTGTCGCGCCCTATCGGATGTCAGAAAGTTCCGATCCAGCATATCGCTGCTTTGAATATAAATTCAGACTAACAATAATAGACTAACATTTAACTTAAGTTCATTTTTAAAATCGAGCAACAAGCTCATTTAGTTAGCTTATTTGCTGCAAACAGTACACAAATGACTGCGATAAATCGACCCAAATTTCCTCGTATCCCTTGGTATATAAGGATTTCTGCCAGGTAACGAATTGGCGAATCTGGGAAGCACCCCGGAGGGGACACCCTGACGCCTAAGGACTGCGCCGACACCGCAGATTTTTGTATCGCCCCCGTTGACGAATTCTCGTCCTGTCATATCCCTACTTCCATCTTTCGATGGAAGTGATCCATGACCAGCAACTCCTCCGCAGCACTCAACGATTACATTGCTTCGCCCTTCGGCCTCCTGCATTTGGAAGGCATCCACATTGGCCGCTACCGCATTGACCTCGCTATTGTCCGAGGCCGGGAAGCCGCCATCAATCTCCAAGAATGCATCCTCGCCGCACTCGACGAAACCGGACGGAAGAGCGGTCTGAAGAACAACACACGCTATCCCGCCCAGCTGCCCATGGGCACCCCGTCGCGCCCTCTGGCCAAGGAGATCGAGGATCATCTGGAGGACATGCGTCGCCGGCAACTGGAGCCCAAAACCATCCAGTCCACCGAACGCACGTTGAAGCTCCTGCTTCTTACCTGCGGCAACATCTCCGCGGCTCGAGTGGACTATTACCACATCCAGGCGCTCTGGAAACTGCTGCGCTGGGCCCCAAGGAACCTGGTGTCTGATCCGCTGCTGAAGGACCTCTCCTTCGACGAAGCGATCGCGCTGGGGAAAGAGCAAGACGTGCCGCCGCTGTCACCTGCCACGGAAGAGCGTCACCGCCGATTCCTTGTTGCCTTCTTCAACCACTTGGTCAACGGACAAGCCATCGACTTGTCACCGATGAAAGCCTTCCGGAAACCCAAAGAAGATCACACCATCGATCCCGACAAGGCGATCCGCTTGTTCGAGGACGCAGACCTGCAAGCCATTTTTGACCCCGCAACCTTCATCCCCTGGGCCAAGAAACCACAGTATTGGTGGGCACCGATGATCGGCTTGTATACCGGTGCCAGGGTCAACGAGGTCTGCCAGTTGAAGCTGACCGACATCATCGAGGAACGCGGGGTGTGGTGCATCGCTTTTCAGAAGACGTTGGACCAAGACTTGGCCGCAGACCCGAAGCGACGGCGGCGCAGCCGGCAAAGCATGAAAGGCGCGGGCTGCATGCGCATCATCCCCATCGCGAAGCCGCTCCTGGAGGCAGGCTTCCTCGAGTTCATGGAGGACATGAAGGAAATGGGCCATCCTCGGCTGTTCCCGCTGCTCTCTGCGGGCGTGAACCGCACGACGGGGGAAACCAACGCTCGCTACAGTCAGCAGTTCGTGGTGGACTTTGGGCGCTATCTGAAGAGCCTGGGCTTCCCCAAGGGCATCGGGTTCCACGCCTTCCGCCATACGCTGGCCACTGAGCTCGATGTCAACGATGTTCCGGAGAAAGAGATTGCCTTGGTCACCGGCCACAGCACCGATCCCCGCGACCGGGTCCAGGTGCTGCGCAGGCACTACCTTCACAAGAAGCCCCAGGTGACGCGCAGCAAGCAGATCAACGCCTTGGAGCTCTATCAGCCCAACGTGGACTTGCCGCGCTACCAGCGGGGCCAGTTCGCTTCACAGCTGTCAGATGCATCGAAGTTCTATCCTTAGAGCATCCAACAGGGCCTGCTACCCGCAACCTTGCGATATCCAAGACGCAATCGGATGCTTTTTAGAATCCGACGATGAGAGCTAAAAGACCCTCTTGCTCAACTCCACGAGTGCGTCACGGAAGGTCTTGCCTTTCCTCTTGGCCTCCTTGAGGACGGTACGCTCTTCCTGACTGATTGGGCAATACCAGACCTTTCCTTTCGGGTCCGAATAGAATGCATAAAGACCAGAGATGTTTGGCTGACCGAAAACCTCGTAGACCTGCTCAGATTGCACAGCAATATGAAGGATTTTAGGAGTCTTATCTGGGTGCCAACCAACCACAGTCTCCTTGGCCCAGGCGGTAGTTCCATCATCCTGATAGTGTTTTACGAAAGACTTCCTCTCAGACTTATTGCACTGAAGAACCATGACTCTCGAAGCACTAGAGTCGATAAGCGTGAGTTTCTTTCTGTAGTCAGCCATTGACTTCCTCGTCCTTGGTGCTAAAAGCTCGGAAACTTCGGAGCTGGAAATGCCATACTGGATACACGTTAGCACCGTAAACGGCTCAGAGGCGCTCGTCGGTGACATTACTGACGAACAACTCGACATGCTGGGCCCTTTGTTCAATGAGTTGGGCGCAGCTTTCGAGTTTGGCCTGATGGGCTCTAAAGAGGTGCTCGGTGGATGCCTCGCATCAATGGCTGGTGATGGTTCCGAGCAAGGCTTTATCCTGCCTCTGACTCAGAAACACTGACGGAAACAAAGAAGCGAGTCTGATTTTACCGGTCACTTCCATGCCAACACCTTGCGCGACTTCATGTCGCCGCGGGCGCGAACATAAGCTTCGCCCTTCTTGAGGGAGGTCAACGACGCCCCTGCCCCCAAGATGCGCTTGACCGAAGCCTCTCGTGCATTTGTTCCAAAGCACACCAGAAGCCCCATCTCCGACAAGAAATCGTCGTCCTCGCCCTCGAAATCGTCCGGCTTCTGCGAGATGAGCATGACGGCCGCACCCTTCGAACGGCCAAGCCGGATGAGGTTCGACAAACCTGGGAGCCTGGCTTCCAGAGCGCGGTGAGCCTCATCGATGACACACATAATGCGGAGCGAGCGATTGCCTTCGGCATCGGTGTCCGAATCTTGCTTAGAGTTGATAAAGCGCTCCAAGGCATCCGTCAACAACGCCACAACAGTCACTCGAACGAGTTCTGGGACACTGGCGGGCAACGAGATGATCCAAGACCGGGAAAAGAACTCCTCTGGCGTCATCTTGGGCTCAAAGAGCGGAAGCCTGCACAGATCCACCAGCATGGAGACTGCGCCATCTTCCTTGACCCCGGCAGACGCGTAGACGTTCTCAAGACACTCTTTCACGTCTTCCAGCGTGCAGGGATGGCGAGTGCGCAACGCCTCCTCCAAGGCATCATTGAGCCTGCGGCGCTGCTGGTCTCCAAGCTTGTTTTGCTTAAGATTGCTCAGGCTGTCTCGCAAGCGCTGTGCGGTATTGACTACTCCATGCTTGCTGTTGTCTGACAGGGCAAACACGTCCAGCGGAATAGTGATGTTCGGCGGCGAAAGAACGACCGCGCCGAAGGCTTTGTCCAACGCGTTGTGCTTGTCCGCCATGTCCCCCTTGAAGTCGAACGCCAACAACGGGACGTTGGTCTGCTCAGCGATAGACCTCAAGACAAAAGCAGCCGTCCGGGTCTTACCACTGCCCACGCCGCCCATGAAAGCGCTATGAGGACTGCCTCCTGGAGCATTGAGCGTCCAAGTAACTTCTTCATTGCTCGAAACGTCGTGGCCGATTTCACCCATGCGCACGGGGACCGGGCCGCGCGATGTCTCTGCCACGACTGGGGAAGTTCCACTACGACGCTTCTCCGTCACCTCTGGCAACGCGCTCTCAGCCAGACGGCGCCAGAACTCGGAATTATCGCCATCGGAAGCATCGAGCTCTTCAGACAGAATCTTCATTCCCCTGGCCCAGTGTCGCTGGACGACGCTTTGCAGATCCTTGATGGTGAGCGAACTGCCAGCATGCTCGATAAGGAGCGACACCCAACTGGCTAGGTCAGCCCCCGTCCCAAACAGTACGTCGCCCTTGATAACCCGGCCCACCTCGCCCTCCACCTTGGAGGGCAGCGCAGGTATGGCCAAAGAGCGGGCTAATGCCAGTCTTGCAGGGATGTTGAAGGACCCAAACCCAAGTCGATCTTTGACTCGCTGAGACAGTTCATCCGTGTCAGCGGTCGAGCGAAAGGCCGTGCCGGCAATCACTTCTAGGGTCAGATAGTCGTTTGTTCCATTGCTCATCTCAGACTCCTTGCCCGTCAAAATAGCCTTCCTCGCACCAGCTACGAGCCACGCCACCCTCTACCTTGTTTCGGATGATGTAGAACTTAGACACCTTGGCGCGTATCGCGGCAAGGAACTGACCGACCACCTCTGTATCCGTAGAGATCAGAATGACCTGCCCTTTGCGGCTGGTGATGTGTTTCAGCACGTTCAGTCGATGGTTCTCGTCCAGACGACCCAACGGGGTGTCCACAACCAAAGGGAAGGTGCGCTCGGACACTTCAGCGATGGCTGAAAAAAGCGCTTGGGTAAAGATTTGCTTTTCGCCGGCCGACAGGTCGTATTGACGTAGATCTCGGCCGTCTGGGGAGGCCAGTTCAACAGCGCCGTCCTCATTGATTGTGACGTCCCGCAAGTAGTCGCTGCGGTGAGCCATGGCACGAATTCCACGGGTCATCGCCTCTGCCACGGCATCGGACTGCAAGGGCCAGGCTTCTTCAACCAGATTCCCCAGCATCTCCGCGACCTTTTCAGCACGACCTGCCAACTGCGCCGGCCGCTCGGATTGGTCCAGATGCCCAGTCAAGCGACCCAGCTCGCGCCGCTTCTGTTCCAAGTCGGCTCCGCGAGACTTGACCATGTTGGTCAGCGAGCCACGCTCTTCGCGCATCAGGCCCACTTTAGTGTTCACTTCGTTTAGCTGGTCGCGCTTTTCTTCGACCTGCGGCGTGGCTCCCTCCGTCGAACGAATGACAGCGGAGACTTCGCGCAGCTTGGCTGAGCTGCTCTCCATGGTCTCAAGCAGCTCGACAATGCTTGCGGAGGAGACCGCCTTTGCATCGCGAAGACGATCCAGGACCCGCTGGAGCATTGGGCCGCGGGCGTGCGCATGCCTAAAAGAATCGGCCACATCGCCTGGGGGCGGAAACCACAACCGCTCCAGAGCCTTTTCCACGGCCTCGCGGACGCCAGCCACTTGGCGCTCAAGAAGCTCGGGCTCCACCGTCGGCAACTGCTCGTTCAAGAACTCGAGGACGCTGGCGGTGCGATCATCCCGTTGAGAGAGCGCAGCTTCCCACTGGTCCAGACGCGCCTCTTGGTCAAGGCGGGCTTCAACCTTTGAGAGCAACATGCCGCCAGCAAGTGCGAGCGGTAGATCTGACTGCGCTGCGGTGACCAGCTGGTCCTGTGCAGAGTTGTAGCGCTTTTCGTAGTCGGCCTGCTCACGGGTGAGCTCCTCTAGCTGGGCTCTGGTGCCTGCCCCGTAGCCAAGCTCTCGCGTCAATGAATCGCGCAACGTTTCGCTGTCGCGGATTTCATTCTCAATGGCCTGCAGCCGCTCTTCGTAACGCGCTAGCTCTTCTTCCATGCTGCCGACAGCCGAATCCAGCTCGGCGATGGCCTCATTACTCACCCCTTTCGGGACCTGGCTGCGCTTGGTGTTTGCATAGGTGCGAAGGTCCTTCTGCAACTGCTTGAGCCAGTTCAAGCCCAGCAGCCCTTCGATGCCCTCTCGCACCTGGGAACCCATGTCTCGTTCGGCATACACGGCGGCTGACTCGCCGTCGAAAAGGAAGAACCCTGCCAACGACGTAGGGATGAAGGTCTTGGACACCCAATCGCGATACCAGCCTTCAATGTCATGCTCTGTTCGACCGGGCCCAATGACCCGCCGACCAATGCCTTGAAAAATCTTTAGCTGCTCGGCTGACTCACCAGCTTTCAGCTTGCCTTGGTCATTGAAATACCAAGTCCTCTCGATCCAAATCGGATCGCCGCCATCATCAATAAACTTCAGCTCAATACGGCAGGAAGAACGGCCATTGGCAAGCGCATTACCGAAAAGGGCGCGCTCCATGAACTCTTTGAATGACTGCGCCCGCCCTTGTTCGTCGCTGGCAACGCCCGCGCGCAGCACCAGTCGCAAGCCATCGCGGCCAAACAAGCCCAATGCCAATGCCTCAAACAGCGAGGTCTTACCAAACCCGTTGCGCCCTCCGATAACAACGACGTTCTTCGTCTTGCCGGGCGTAGGAAACTCGAAGGTAGCCGACTCGAAAGCCTTCCAGTCTCGCAGACTGATTGACTCAAGATGCATTGTCGGCCTCCTCTTCATACGTCTCGCCCAGCACCTCGTCGAAGGCCTCCCAAAGGCCGTGGCGGCGCTGCATGGTGCTCTTATCAACAACCTCTTCAACCAGTCTGCGGAGGTCGTTCACCGGCAAGCCGATCTGACGGCAGTGTTTACGAATCAACTTGTTGCCCGCCTCTTGGGCGAAAAGCGTTACGACGTCACGTGGCATCTAAATCTTCCCCTGTGTCCTTACTTGGAACCTGCAACGGCCCGTGCTTCATCTACGGACCTGGTAGCAAACGTGCTGGCGTCTTCGGCCCAAATCTCTCGAATTCGGATGACCTCAGACTCCTCAATGATCTTGCTCTTGGTTTCCCGCTCGAGTGCCAGAACCCGATCTAGAACCTCGCGACGCGTTTCCAACGTGAAAGGGCCTGGAATGAAGACGCCGTCGTTGGTGATGGTCAGCTTGCCATTTCTGCGGCGAGCGAGACGGCGCTCTGGGTCATTCCGGATCCCGGCCAGCCAATCTCGGAAATCGACCAGAGGAGTGAATTCGCCATAGCCCGCCTCAACGAACCCCATCAAGCTCTTGTCCTTGTCCACCACTGTGCATGTCCAGCAGCCAAACCGAGAGTTCGAGGTTCCACAGCCTGGCGCGTCATCCTGGGACAACACAGTCGGGCACTCGGCCGCGCCCGCGTCCATGTAGAGCTGGATCAGCGCGCTGTGCGACCCTCCCCATGGCGGGGGCGTGAAGGCTAAATATTCCCAAACCTCGTCTGTAGACAACTCAACGATGGGGCGGAAGACCATGCAGTTGAGAAGATCGTTGTGCCGGTTGAGCCGTTCGCCATTGTCGTAGCGAGCAACCGTTGCAGCGCGCGTGGAGCTCTCCGAGCGCCGGACGCCCAGAAGAAGGATCACCTGCCCTGCCATGTCCGCTTGCGAACGGATGTATTGGCTCGTCGGCTGGATTTTCATCCGGTCCGTGCACCAGCGAAATGACCTGTTCGGCGGCGGATAACCTCTGCCAATCAGGTTCACCCAGAAGGTGGAATCCGTTTCTGGGCGTGTGGTCACCACTCGAACCGGCATCCGCCAAGCATTGGCGGCGTGGTCGATTTCAGACTGGACCGTGGCAACGTGGGTGACGACCAGCGGGCTTTCCACGAGGGTGTCATTGGACACGATATGAACCTCTCGCGTCCGCTCGTGCGGAGCAAGAGACATTAGGACATCGAAGACCAGGTGCGTAACGAGGGTGCTGTCTTTGCCACCGGAAAAGCCGATGACCCAGGGGTGTTGATGATCGGCCAGGTATTCCTCTCGGATGTCCTGCTGAATGCGCTGAATTTTCTTCCCCAGCGCGGGGTCCATCTGGGGGCGGGGACGTGCAATGCTCATCATCAGATTGTCTCATAGGCTTGATGCAGCCAAGCCGGGCGGGGCCGCAAAAAAGGCCCCACCATCGTGAAAGGCTTTGTATCGATTGGGCCTCGGTGACCGCGCTGCGGCCAGCTCAAGGCACACCAAGCTAATCCGAAGTGAGATGGCTCTTGACGAGGTCTAGCACTGCTTGTTGCCGCTCCTCGGGCAGCCGAGCAACCAAGAGGATGACTTCGGCCAGGACATCAGATCCGGCGTGGAAGTAGGCCTCCGGAACCCCCAAGACATCGCTCAAGGCAGCCAGGGTCTCGTGGTCGGGCTCTCGGTCTCCTCGCTCGTAACGGGAGAGACGTGACGAGGCAGCTTTCTCGTTCATCCCCAGCATCGCTCCTAGTTCGACTTGCGACAGGCCCGCCACGCGCCGGGCCGCGCGCAAGCGACGACCAAAGACAGAACTTGTGGGCAGGGATGCGGGCATGGAGATCTAACTGATAGCTGACCCCCAAGTCTGCACCGAGTAGCATCCTAGCGCACTTATCTGCCAATATGGCAGATAGAACTGCACCCACCCGAGGCCATATGGAACTTTCAAGACAAGGAGCGTTCGCTGCGCTCCTGGCAATGATGTTGGTTGCTCCTATCTCCGCCCACGCCCAGGACGGCTCTGCCCCCAAGCCCGGCTTCTTCCGCCAGCTCGGAAAGAGCTTGGCCGACTCGGGCAAGCAGATGGTCGGCATCAATCCGAACTCGGGCAGCAAAGCCGGCAGCCAGGGAACTGGCTCGATTTACGCGCCCATCAGTGGCGCCGGAAAACTGCCCAACCTCTTCAAGGGCGACAACCACCAGGCTGCCCAGGCGGGGCGCCTGGACTGGCCCCGAGTCGCGTTGACCTTTACCGAGTGGGGTGCATCCCTGCCCTGCTGGACCGCGGAAGCCCGCATCTGGACCAGTCCAACCGCCTCCAGCGTCGAAACCTTCCGCACCTGTTTCGATGCTGCAGTGGTGGAAACCGACGACCTGGGCGAAACGGCGGAGCTCAACAGCGCAGCCCTGTGGAAAGGCCGGGACTCGCTCAGCGGCATCCGCGTGCCGCCCAGCAAGCCCAACACCGGCGCTCAGCGGTCCACTGGCCCCAACCCGCCTGCACAGCCGTTCGTGGTCAACGTGACCCGCCCTGGCGTCGCTGACCGGGCTGTGGACATGTCGCTGCGCATCGCTTGGGTGGCCGGCTTTATTCAGACCGCGGACCTGCACCCGGGCCCCTCCGGAATGCTGACCCCGTTCAAGGACAGCCGGATGTGGATCGCAGGGTTCAAGCCCGACGGCAACCGCGACAAGTAACCCTGCCCTCCCCCCACTCCCTCTCGCTATCAAAGGACAGACATGAAACACGCAAGGATTGGCCTGATCGCTCTGACTATGGCCTTGGGCCTCACTGCCTGTAGTGGCAAGCCCTCGTCTGACAACGCCAAGGAAGCGTTCGTCAGGCTGCTTCAACAGAGTGGCGCTGGCCAGGTCGCCGACGTCCAGAACTTCGAACTTACCGGCTGCGTTGAAGCCGAAGGAGCCGAGGGCTACCGCTGCGACACGAGTGGCAAGGTGGCGATCGACATCGGAGGCCGGCAGGTGCCGATTCCCGTGAGCAAAAACCTGCGCTACGCCAAGAGCGACGGCACGTGGAGGGCCTACGCCAAATGAAGACCCAACCCGATTCGATGGCAGGAACGCCCGCTGGCACCGTGGGTGGGCTTGGTGGGGACGGCGCATTGCGCGCCGCTCCCAAGAAAGTCCTGACGCCGCACACGCGCTTCTTCCGGTGGTTTTCGCTCAGCCTGCTCTTCCTGGGCCCGTTCGGCTTCATCGTCGGGCCGTTGATGGCTCGGAGGGGACTGCGGAAGGCGGAGCGGCTCTACCCGCAGGAGGCCTACGCGGCTCGGCGGCGCGACCAAGGGTTTACCGCTGCACAGTGGTGGGTCATGACCCCATTAACGGTCATGGGGGCTTTCTGGGTCAGCTCGATGCTCAGCGGACTCCCCATGGTGCTGCTTGTGCTGTGGCTTCAACTGACGCGCTAGACCCAAGCACTCACTGGGGAAGCGAAGGGTGCCCTACGACGGCGCCCAAAGCGCTGCAGCAAAGCCTCATCGACGAAGCCGTTGGCGTGACGAAAGTGCCGTAGACCTGAGAGAGGCCTGGGCCCATTACTTCCCTGGCGGCTTGGTGGTGAAGTAGGCTTCAAGTAAGCGATTCATGGGAGCCAACTCATCCAAGGTATGCGGGTCTTTAAGATATAGATGATGTCTTTAAGGGCCAGCTGACTGCTGTGATAATCAGGCCCATCCATCCTCGGGCGGACGCTTTACTTATGGAGTCAGGGAGCGTGATAACACTCGCTTACTTTACCTTGCCACCGCTATCTGGCTGAAAGCGCTTTTCCAAAAAATAACATCATTAGAAAGACATTGGCTTGGGGCTTTCCCCGAACAGAAGCCCACTTTTTAAAAGCAGCTTCCGCCAAACTGACTTGAGCTAACGCATGTAATCTGTCAAATATTCTATTTATGTCGTAATCAGCAGCATGCCGCTCTTCTTGAAGAGTGACAAAATGACGCGCCACGTCAGCCAGTTCAGGCAGGACTGCTGTTGATATCAACGCTGAATATGGCCTGCCTAAGTTAGGCTGAGAAATACCCTTGGCCGCATTTTTCATGTCGCCATGAGTGAGTGCCCTTTGGATATGTCGTCCTATCCCCGCGGGCTGGGCGGGGCTTACAAGGCTTGCGGCCTCTGACGACAAAAGATGAAATAGGGCGTAGTAGGCAGTTGAAATCGCTCGCCTAAGGCTAGCCTGTTGCGGCCTTCTCTTTTCTTTCGTCGCCAAATGCCTTGCTTGACGCAGGAGGTCTTGAGGGAGCGCCATTAACGCTTTTTACCCATCCCACTGACTAACTCGACATAAGGCCAGCGGGAAACGCCCTGGCTCAGCGCAACCTTCTGCACCTCGTCAGCGAAGCTTCTCAACTCCTTAAATCTCTTTGAACTAGAAGCTACGGACTTTTCGTTCACCTTCAGTTTGACAAACAACGAAGAATCCCCGCTCGAGTCATCTCCAACCTTGATGTCGTAAGACAACACAGTATTAGGGATCCTCATTGCCTTTATAAGGCTATCGAGGACTTTGCGGTCTTCGGATTCGGAGTGGATAATAAGGTCGGCCATGAAGAACAATTACCACAGATTGATAAATCTTGCAACAGCAGTGACGTGTGAGACCTTTGATGTGATAGCCGAACCCATCACAAAGACCAATGCCGCTAGAAGGCAGAGCGCCTCCGTGATTGATTTTTGCAGCAATCCAGAACGCTAGATTAGTAGCGCCTTCTCGCCGGCGTCCTCTTCTACCGTTTTTTGCGAGCTGACCTGAATGTAAGCAAAGTGCCCGACCGGCGGACCGAACTTAGCAAGCGTCTCCGCTTTATCGGACAAGCTAGTGCGATCGATGTAGAAGTTCTACAAGACCGTCTGCCCAGTCCCGTCCCAGTGAGGGGTTCTTCGCGGAAGCCGACACTCCCGCTTCGCCGAGCCCGGCAACCCAGCCCCGTTGAGTTGGGTAGGCCTGGAAACAGCCGCTTTACCTGAGATTCCTCCAAGTAGGGAAGGAGCTCGGCCTCGATGACCGCCTAGACGCTACTTCCTCTTGGTGCCGTAAGGCAACTGATTGAAAGGCTTCGGGGATACCCCCCTGTTTACGGGCATGAGTGGTGATTGATCTTGGAGTCCGTCCCATCTTCAACCAATGATGCGGATTAATGATGCGGATTCGGGTATCACCACCTCCGCGCCCCTCCCGCGGATTCGGGTATCACCACCTCCGCGCCCCTCCCGCGGCCAACGGGGAGCCGATCACTGAGGCTAGCAACGGGCATGAACAACCCGCTACAATGGCAGACCACAAAGCAGGACACCCTCCTGGTTTGCGTGGCTGTAGGAGAGTCAGGAAGTTGGATCGGGATCAGTACCTCCCCCTCTCTCCGCCAGTTTCATGATCCTGTAACGCGCTTGCATGGATCCAGGGCCGCGCCAGTGGCCCACGTCTTATGGTGGCCCCGTCGGTCCCTCGCGACGCTAGATCGAAAATCCCGCCAGGGCCGGAAGGCAGCAACGGTATCGATTGATGCGGGCGCCGAGGTCAACCGGCGGGGACACCACCCCAACTCCCTGGATTCCCCGCAGCGCTTGAGTTGCGAGCGTCTACTGCGCCTGCGATTCCGGATGCAGCCAGCCCGCGTCGCCTTCAAGATAATGCTCGTGCTTCCAGATCGGCACGCGCGCCTTGACCTCGTCGATGATGAAGCGGCAGGCATCGAATGCGGCGCCGCGATGCGCCGCGCTGACTCCGACCCACACCGCCATGTCGCCGATGCGCAGCTCGCCCACGCGGTGCACGCAGTAGGCATTGACGATGGCAAACCGGTGCATCGCCTCGTCGAGCACGCGCTGGCCTTCGGCCTGGGCAAGTGCGGCATAGGCTTCGTAGCGCAGCCCGGCCACGCTGCGGCCTTCATTGTGATTGCGTACCCAGCCTTCGAAACTGGCAAACGCGCCGGCGTGCGGGTGCTCCAGCGCGGCGCGCAAGCTGTCGACCGGCAATGGCACATCGGACAGCGCGAAGAGGGCGGTTGTCTGCTGGCTCATGCTCAACCTCCCGACACTGGCGGAATAAACACGATTTCACTGCCATCGCGCACGCCATCCTCCCAGCGCGCGAATGCGCCATCCACCGCCACGCGCAGCTGCGCCGGCGTCCAGCGCAGGCCGTGACGCGTCTCGAGTTCGGCATACAGCGCGCGCAGGTCCTGCGCCGCTGATTGCACCTGCTCGCTGGCAATGCCCGCCGCCTCACGCAGGCTGGCGAAATACAGCACCGTCACCGTGGCGCTCATTGTCTTGCTCCGATATCGCGCTTGCCGCCGCGCTTGGACACCAACTTGGTCGGGCCGATGCTCATGCTGTGCGACAACGCCTTGCACATGTCATAGACCGTCAAGGCTGCCACGCTGGCACCGGTGAGCGCTTCCATTTCCACGCCGGTGCGATGCACGCAACGCACCGTGCAATGGATGTCCAGCACCTGCTCGCCCGCCCAGTCGATCTCGAAGCGGCACGCATCGATCGGCAATGGATGGCAGAACGGAATCAACTCGTGGGTGCGCTTGACCGCCATGGTGCCGGCGATCACCGCCGTTTCCACGATGCCGCCCTTGGCGCTGCGCAAGCCATTGGCGCGCAGCTGCGCGGCGACAGCGGCCGGAAAACGCACCCGGCTCTGGGCGGTGGCGCTGCGCGCGGTGACCGCCTTGTCCGAGACATCCACCATCGTGGGCAGTCCGGAAGCGTCCAGGTGGGTCAGGCGTGCGGAACGGGAGTTTGCGGGCATGGGAAACGACACGATGACAGGCGCTCAGGATGCGGCATTCTCGGTGAACGCGGCGCCTCGATGGAACCGCATTCCCTACCCGCCGATCAAAAACATTTCGACCGGCTTGCCGCGCCGTGGCGTCGATGCACGCACTTCGCTGTAGCGATCGCCACGCACGCTCCAGCGCGCACGCAGATGCTCGGACAGTCCATGCTCGCCCTCGGCCAGGGCCGGCTTGAGGTCATGGCCCTGGCTGGCGAACAGGCAGGTGTACAACTGCCCGTCGGCCGACACGCGTGCGCGCTGGCAATCGCCGCAGAACGGCACGCTGACCGAACTGACAAAACCCACCTCGCCCGCGCCATCGGCAAATGCATGCCGCTGCGCCACTTCGCCGGTGTAATTGGCATCCAGCGGCACCAGCGGCCAACGCGCGTGGATACGCGCGTGCAGTTGCGCAGAGGTCACCACCGCATCGGCCGTCCAGCCATTGCAGCTGCCCACATCCATGAACTCGATGAAGCGCAGCACGTGGCCGCTGCCACGGAAGTGCTCCACCAGGGGCAGCACCTGATCTTCGTTGATGCCGCGCTGCACCACGCAGTTGATCTTCAGGCGCTGAAAGCCGGCCTGCTCGGCGGCGGCGATGCCGGCCAGCACCTGCGCAATCTCGCCGCGGTTGCCACTCATGCGCCTGAACAGCTCCGGCTCCAGGGCGTCCATGCTCACGGTGATGCGGCGCAACCCGGCCTGGCGCAGCGCCACCGCCTGCCGCGCGAGCAAGGTGCCATTGGTGGTGAGCGCCAGATCCTCGATGCCCTCGATGGTGGTCAGGCGCGCAATCAGGCTGGGCAGATCGCGACGCAACAGCGGCTCGCCGCCGGTCAGGCGCACCTTGGTGACCCCGACCGCGACGAAGGCACGCACCAGCGTTTCCAGCTGGTCAAAACTCAGGCGCTGCTGCGCATCGAAGCCGTAATCGTCGGGCACGCGGTCGGCCGGCATGCAGTAGCCGCAACGGAAGTTGCACGCCTCGATGACCGACAGGCGCAGATCGCGCAGTGGCCTGCCGTAGCGGTCCTGCATCGGCGCGGCGGTCAGGTTCGGCAACAGCAAGGCCGCCATCAGGGCACCATGGCGGCAGTCGGCTCCGCCAGCGGCAGATGTTGGCCGGGCACGGCCACGCGATGGCCGCGTGCGCGCAGCACGTCGCCGTCGGCGTCGCTGGCGTAGTGGTACAGCAGCATGCGGCTCAACAGGTCCTGCGGGTATTCCCGCTCCAAATCGTCCACCCCAGTATGCGACGGGTTGCCGTGAACGCCGCAGTCATGCGCGATGAGCTCGCTGTCATCGGCGTAGCGGGCCAGGATCTCCGGGATCGGCCGGGTGTCGCCGCTCCAGACCAGGGCCCCTTTCAGCCGCAGCCCGTAGGCGGTCTCCGGCCAATGGTGGCGCGCCGGGAACACCTCCAGCCGCACCCCGTCGTGCCAGAACGCCTCGCCGACCGGTACCAGCTGGAACGCGTCCCAGAAGTTCGCACCGCCCTCGGCCAGCACGTTCGGGTAGTCGGCGATCCGCCGCTGCAGCAACGGCACCACCGGCGCCGGCACGTACAGGCGTGTGCGCCCGCGGCGTCCGGAGAAATAGCTGTCCACGAACAGCCGTTCCAGCCCGCTCACGTGGTCCAGATGCACGTGAGTGATGAACACCGCCTGCGGCAGCTGACCATAATGGGCCTGATAAGCGGTGAGCCCTTCGCTGCCGCAGTCGATGGTCAGCCACGGCGCGCCGGCGCGCTCGATGGTGGCCATCGGCGAACCAAGCGCGACCGCCGACGCATTGCCGACCCCCTGCACACGCAACGCCCAGTTCATCAGTAGCCCCGGCCCCAGGCCAGTTCGTAAGCGCGATGCAGGCGCTCGTAATCCTTGTCGACCTCTTCGCGGCTGCGGCTGCCGCGCAACTTCAGCAGCGAGCGGTGCAGGCGCTTGAGATTGCGTTCGCGCCAGCGCGTGGCCGGAATCCGCAACACACCACGGTCGAAATCGATCAGCCAGCCATGCCCGCCGGCATCGAACAGGATGTTGTGCGCGTTGAGGTCGGCATGATCCAGGCCGGCACGATGAAAGCGCGCAATCAGCCGCCCGGTCTCTTCCCACGGCGCACCGCGCCCGGCCACCTGCGCGTGATCAGCAAGCGAACGTACGTTCTCCAGGCGTTCCATCAACAAGGCAGCGCGATAGCTCAGCCCTTCGCGCAGGTAGCAGGCCGCCAACGGACGCGGCACCGGCAACTTGCGCTGGACCAGTTCGCGCATCAGCCGGAATTCGGCAAAGCTGCGCGTGCGTCCCGCTCCCTTCCACAGATAGTGATCGCGACTCACGCGCGCGGCCATGCCGCCGCGCAGGTACTGCCGCAACACGCTACGACCGAACGGCGCATCCACGAACCAGGCCCCACCCCGCCCGCCTTCGTCGACCGGCCGTGCCCTGTCACCCCAGCGTTGCGGCGAAAACAGCCCGGCATCGGCTTGCCGCAGCCGTTCGCGGTCGAACAGAATGGCGCCATAGCCGCGGCCTTCGCGGTACGGCGTCAGCGCTTCAGTGGCGTCGAAAGCAACCATCCATCGAGTCTAACAACACCATGGCTTCTACGCCCGCTTCGTTATGCCTGCTGCGCCTGTCCGCCCTGGGTGACGTCACCCATGTGGTGCCGCTGGTGCGCACCTTGCAGGCGGGATTTCCGGCAAGCCAGCTGCATTGGATCATCGACAAGGCCGGGTTGAAATTGCTCGACGGCCTGCCCGGCGTGCAGTTCCACGCCTACGACAAGCGCACCGGCGTGGCCGGCATGCGCGCGCTACGCCAGTCGCTGGCGCCATTGGGCCGCTTCGATGCGCTGCTGCAGATGCAGGTGGCCTTCCGCGCCAACGTGCTGTCGGCCTTCGTGCCGGCGCAACGACGGATCGGCTATGACCGCAGCCGTTCCAAGGACCTGCACGGCCTGTTCGTCAACGAGCGCATCGCCGACCGCCCCGGCATCCACGTGCTCGACGCCATCGGCAGCTTCGCCCAGCCGCTCGGCCTGACCCAGCGCCAGGTGCGCTGGGATCTGCCGGTTCCCGACGAGGCCCATCACTGGGCACGCGCACAATGGGACGACGACGGCCGCCCGGTGCTGATGATTTCGCCGTGCTCCAGCCACGCACGCCGCAACTGGTATCCCGACCGGCATGCCGCGCTGGCCGACCATGCAGCAGCCCAGGGCTGGCGGGTCGTGCTGTGCGGTGGCCGCAGTGAGCTGGAACGCAGCACCGCCGATGCCATCGTCGCGGCCACGCGCGCGCCGGTGCTGGACCTGGTCGGCAAGGACACGCTCAAGCAACTCCCCGCCCTGCTCGCCCGCGCCGATCTGGTGGTCACCCCCGATTCCGGGCCGATGCACATCGCAAACGCGATGGGCACCAAGGTGCTGGGCCTGCATGCGGCCAGCAATCCACTGCGCAGCGGCCCGTATTCGGACGTGCGCTATTGCGTGGACCGGTACGACGCGGCCGCCCGCAAGTACCTGGGCAAGCCGGCCGACCAGCTGAAATGGGGCACCAAGATCGAGTTCGACGAGGTAATGGCCCTGATCACCGTGGACGATGCGATCGCCGCATTCGAGCGTTATCGTGGTGATCATCCGCGCTGAAGACCGGCGGCGGACCGTCGCTGTAACGGCTAGCCAATCGGTGCCGGACGGTCCGCGCTGCGGCCCGTTTGCCCGGAACAGCCGGGAAACAACGGCGAAACCCCGACCCGGCACGCGCGCGGCAGCCAACCACTGCGGTACCCGATGACGTACACCTGGCGACACGCCAGGGTGTACCTCTCGCGGACCGGCCGCCGTCATGCCTCCGGTCACGCAGGCCTGCGATCAGCGGCCATCAGGCACCGGTGGCGCGATAGTCCTGGTACGACTTCTCTTCCACGTACGACGAACCCAGCGCCAGGTTGATCTCTTTCTTGATGCGCGCGCGCTCGTCGTTTTCGATATAGACGCTGCGCGCCAGCTGTACGAAGCCGTCGTCGAAGCTCTGCGCCTGCTCCTTGAGCCGGATGTCGTCCTCGATCACCCATAGCCGCTCGTTGACGGCCTTGAGCGCGGCGCGCAGGCGCACGATGTCGTGGCCGGCGGCCGGATGCGCCATCCAGCTGGTCTCCAGCGCGGACAGCTCGCTGCGCACATTGGCCAGCTTGGCGGGGTCGCGCATGCGCTCGGACTTGATCTGCAGGATCGCGATCTTGTCGAGCAGTTCGCCAAAGGACACGGGTACCAGGATCTCGGACATGACAGGCCTCCAACGGATATCGGGCGATTGTAGCCAGCGCAGCAACGGGCGGCGGCGACACATAAACAAAAGCCCCCTTGCGGGGGCTGATGCGAATCTGGCGGAGAGGGGGGGATTCACTCGGCACTGCGTGCCTTCGCCCTGCGGGCGGCTTCGCCGTGCAGACAGCGATGCTGTCTGTCGAACCCGGGGCTTCTCACCCCCCAATGACGCCGGCGAAACGCACGCGGCACTGGCACAACTGCTCGCCTCAATCTGGCGGAGAGGGGGGGATTCGAACCCCCGAGGCGCTATAAACGCCTGCCTGATTTCGAGTCAGGTACATTCAACCGCTCTGCCACCTCTCCAGATGGTCCCCAGTGTCCCGGGGCCGTGCATCATACGGGCACGGGCGCCAGGCCACAAGCGGCCCGGGCCGGCATCGCCGGCACGATCGCGGCTCCGGGCGTGAACCCGGCCTGCGGCATCGGCGATCGGCGTGTTGCTGCTGGCCGGCCGCCCCGCGATGATGGTCACGCACCTCCTCTCTTTGGCGACCCGCCCCCATGCTCGAATTCGGACACCTTACCCATGTCGGCCTGCGCCGTGACCTCAATGAGGACACGTACTACGGCGACAGCGAATTGGGGCTGTGGCTGGTGGCCGACGGCATGGGCGGGCACGCCTGCGGCGAAGTGGCCAGCGCGCTGGCGCGCGAAACCATCGTGCGCGAGGTGCGCGCCGGCACCCCGCTGGCGCAGGCGGTACGCATCGCCGACGAAGAGATCATCAAGACCTCGCGCCGCTGCAACGACACCTTGCCGATGGGCACCACGGTCGTCGCTGCGCGCGTACTCGGCCAGCGCTTCGAAGTGGCCTGGGTCGGCGACAGCCGTGCGTACCTGTGGCGCGACGGGCGGCTGGCGCAACTGAGCCAGGACCATAGCTATGTGCAGGAACTCATCGCCCAGGGCACCCTGACCAGCGAGCAGGCGCGTGCACATCCGCATCGCAACGTGGTGACCCAGGCGCTGGGCGTCACCGATCCGGTCCACCTCAATGTCGCCACCATGCAGGGCGAACTCAAATCCGGCATGCAGCTGCTGCTGTGCAGCGACGGCCTCACCGAAGAAGTGGACGACGCCGCGATCGCCACAACCCTGTCGCAGGCCGATTGCAGCGCCCAGGAGTGTGTCGAGTGCCTGGTCGCCGCCGCGCTCGATGGCGGCGGCTCGGACAACATCACCGCGATATTGGTGCGCAGCTACTAAACGCGGCCAACGAAGCGTAGCGAGCACCCGGCTGGCGGTGAGCGCAAGGGTGTTGTTGGCCGCATTTTGGTTGGAGGCAAACAAACGCCTGGTCGGTCGAGGGCGCGACGTCCTCACCGCCTGCGGGCCACGCCGTGGATCTAATCCTAAAAACTCCCTGGCGGCATTCATGCCGCCAAGGGTCCCGGGACCGCCGAGAGCACTGCACCAGAGCATGAGTGGGCTGCCTAGTCGAATACCCTGCACACCGACCATCTCGACAGGTCCTTGCCTGCCCACCGTCGCGGGACCTTACGCGGCATGGATGCCGCGTAAGAGCCTCCATGGATGGATTCACGGCGTGTCCCGCGATGGTGGGCGGGCAAGGGCCCCTCGGCAAAGCCGCAGATCACCGGCCTGCAGCGAAGAGCAACATCATCCCGCTCCGCACTAGACCAGAGAGACATCAGCTTCGTTGGCAGAGCCAGGCACGGACATCAAACCCGCGCGGTAGCCATTCCGGGCGCGTATTTCGCGGCCTCGCCGGGCACCAACTGCGCACTGCACTCCCACCACATCGCCCGTCGCGCGACAGCAGGACACCAGTTGCCGAAAGCCGCACTACCCGGCAGCAGCCACCTCTTCGACCGGCGCATCCCACAACGCGCGCCCAGCCTTCTTGCGCAGATACGCCAGGCGCGCCTCGTGCGCCTGCGACTCCGAGGCGGTTACCACCACCCGTGCGCGCGGCAACAGCAGCGCCGGATCGAAGGTGATCATGCCCTCGCCGTGCTCGCTGCGCTGGCCGGTATCGGCACTGGCAAAGCCGATTTCTTCCTGGCCCGAGGTCAGTGCGATATACACATCGGCCAGGATCTGCGCATCGAGCAAGGCGCCATGCAACTGGCGATGCGAGTTGTCCACGCCCAGGCGCTTGCACAAGGCATCCAGCGAGTTGCGCTGCCCCGGATAGCGCTCGCGCGCCATCATCAAGGTATCCACCACAGTGGTGCGATCGACGATACGGCCGTAGTTGTCGCCCAGCAGCGACAGCTCGTTGTCCAGGAATCCCAGATCGAACGCGGCGTTGTGGATGATCAGCTCCGCGCCGTCGATGTAGGCCAGGAACTCCTCGACCACATCGGCAAACAGCGGCTTGTCGGCCAGGAACTCCAGGGTCAATCCGGTCACTTCCTGCGCACCGGGTTCGAAGTCGCAATCGGGCTTCAGGTAGCGATGGAAATTGTTGCCGCTCGGGCGTCGCTCCAGCAGCTCCACCGCACCGATTTCGACGACGCGGTTGCCCTTGCGCCACTCCAGGCCGGTGGTTTCGGTATCGAGAATGATCTGACGCATGAATCCTCTTGCTTACGCGGTTGCGCTGCCACCGCGCTGGGCGATGGCCTGATTGCGGGCGAGCACGTCGACGCGCTCGTTGTCCGGGTCGCCATTGTGGCCTTTCACCCAACGCCAATCGATGCGGTGACGTTGCGTGGCCGCATGCAGCCGCTCCCACAGTTCACGGTTCTTGACCGGGTCGCCGCCGGCCGTCTTCCAGCCGCGGCGCACCCAGCCGGCCATCCACTCGGTAATGCCCTGGCGCACGTATTGCGAGTCGGTATGCAGCACGATCTGGCACGGCTCGGTGAGCGTCTCCAGCGCCATGATCGCCGCCATCAATTCCATGCGGTTGTTGGTGGAGGTAGCTTCGCCGCCGGACAGTTCCTTCTCGCGGCCGTTGTAACGCAACAAGGCCGCCCAACCGCCCGGCCCGGGATTGCCGAGGCAGGAGCCGTCGGTATGCACTTCAATGGATTTCATCAGGTTCTGGTGTTTGGAAAGTGGTCGGTAGTCAGATCGTGGCCACGGGCTGCGGCCAGCGCGAGGGCATCGCGATCGGGGTCGGCCCGATCGACGCTGCGGCGCGCTTTTCCACTTCGAGCAGATACACCGCGCGCCAGGGTGCGCCATCGATGTCGGCCGCGCCACGCCCGGTGCGCCAGATCGGTCCCAGATAGCGCTCGGTCTGCACGCATTGCAAGCCCGCACGCTGCGCCAGCAACCGCCAGCGATCCGGCCGCAGCGCCACCGGACCACGCCGCGCCCAGCGAAAGCGGTACGGGCTCAGCGGATTGAGCGCGAACAGCCATAGCCGCCCGCCCGGCATCAGCAACCGCTCGCATTCGGCCAGGAAGTCCGCCGCGCCGCCCACCACCGCATGCTGCACCACGATGGCCTGCAGGCTTTCGGTCGGCAACGGAAACGGCATGGCGCAACATGCGTCGCCGACAAAGCGGCCAGCGCTGCGAGACAGCCGCAGCCCGCGTCCCTGCAGGACCTCGCGCGGCGGCAACTCGGTAGTCGGCGTCAGCCACAGCCAGGGCTGCGACGGGCGCGTCTGCAGCGCTGCAAGCGCCAATCGGCGCTCCAGCTGGAGCAGGCTGCGCCCTGCACCTGTTTCAAACCAGGATGAGACGCCAGCTTGACGGGAGAATGGCGTGACAGGCATGGTCCCAATTCTATGCGACTGACCGCCCTGCCCGCATTCGACGACAACTACATCTGGGCGCTGGTCGCCACCGATGGCCGCGCGGTCATCGTCGATCCCGGCCAGGCCGAGCCGG
The DNA here is from genome assembly GCF_903989465.1 of Xanthomonas sp. CPBF 426. Taxonomy (NCBI): domain Bacteria; kingdom Pseudomonadati; phylum Pseudomonadota; class Gammaproteobacteria; order Lysobacterales; family Lysobacteraceae; genus Xanthomonas; species Xanthomonas sp. CPBF 426. The sequence goes on along the minus strand of NZ_LR861805.1, from coordinate 1,217,877 downwards.
TGTTCGCCGCCGCAGAGCGCGAAGGCTTCCGTCCCAGCGCGGTCCTGTTGACCCACCATCATGCCGACCATATCGGCGGCGTGGCAGCGCTGCAGCAGCGTTGGCCGGACCTTGCGCTGTACGGCCCGGCCGACGAACGCATTCCCGCAGACGCCCACCGCGTGGGCCAGGGCGAGCGCTTGAGCCTGCTTGGCACCCATTTCGATGTGCTGGACGTGCCGGGCCATACCCGCAGCCACATCGCCTTCGTCACCGACCGCCATCTGTTCAGCGGTGATACCCTGTTCAGCCTAGGCTGTGGGCGGATGTTCGAAGGTACCGCTCCTCAGATGTTCGACGCGTTACAGCGCCTGGCCTCCCTGCCCGGCGAAACGCTTGTGTGTTGCGGCCACGAATACACGTTGGCCAACGCGACCTTTGCGCTGCACGTCGATCCCACCAACGCTGCCTTGCAGCGCCGTCAACAGGAAGCCCAGGCCATGCGTCAAGCAGCCCGTCCTACCCTGCCGATTTCGCTCAAGAGTGAACTGGCCACCAATCCTTTCCTACGCACCAACAGTCCTGAAATCCGTGCCGCAGTAGCATCGCGTGCAGCCGGCGCACTTTCCTCTGAAGTTGACGTTTTCGCCGAACTTCGGCGCTGGAAAGACGAATTTCGCGCATGAGGCGCCTGCTTCTGGCAGTGCTGGCCGCATCGGCGGTCACAGCACCTGCAGCCGCATCGTCCAACGACGCAAGCCGCCTCACCCCCGCACAGAGCTCGATCACCCAGACCGTCGCACCCGAGGTGCGCAATGGCAGGGAAATTTTTTCCTCGTTTCTGGACGGCCGCGCCGACCCTGGCTGCGACAGCGCGCATAGCGATACGCGCTGGGAACAACACTTCTCGCGTGCACCGGCCCGTCTGGCCGACGACGCGCAGGACGTGTTGCCGCTGTTCGGCTACGTGGTCGATGAACTGCGCGAAGCAGACATGCCGACCGAATTTGCGCTGATTCCATTCGTCGAAAGCGGTTATCGCCCGGGAGCGCGCAACGGCAGCGGCCCCGCCGGCCTCTGGCAGTTCATCGCCACCACTGCCCGCAACCACCATGTCCCGGTCGGCGCGCAGTACGACGGTCGCCTCTCGGCAGTGGATTCCACCACGGCGGCGGTGCGCTATCTCAAGACGCTGTATGGCATGTTCGGTGGCGATTGGCGCCTGGCCCTGATGGCCTACAACGCCGGCGAGTATCGCGTGCTGCAGGCCATGCGCAGTGCCGGCATGAACGCGCAGAATGCCCGCCCGTCCGAGTTGCCCGGCATGTCCAAGGTCACCTATGAATATGTGGAAAAGCTGCACGCACTCGCCTGTGTGCTCGACCATGCACAGCAGCAAGGCAATCTGCTGAGCTCGCTCGACCGTCCGGTGCCGGTACTCACCGAACACGCGTTGCCGGCCGGCACCAGCCTCAACGCCTTTGCGGGACAACGTGCCATCGAGCCGCAACTGCTGGCCCGCCTGAATCCGGCGCTGGCCAGCGCGCGCGCCGCACCGCGCGGCGTGCACGTGCTCGCCCCGATCGCACCCGCACAGCCGGGCGCGACAGGCACTGTGGTCGCATCCGCCGAAACGGATAGCCTTGCCGACCAGAGCGCTGACGCTCCCACGGTCGTTGCCACCGCAGCGACGAAGGCATCCAGGCCGCAAGCGCGCACCACGCATACGGTGCGCAATGGCGAATCCGCCTGGGCCATCGCGCGTCGCTACGGCGTCACCGTCACCACCTTGCTCACCAGCAATGGCCTGGACAAGCGCGCCGTGCTGAAGCCCGGCATGGTGTTGTCGTTCGACGACGCACGCTGACGCGAGCGGCCTGCCTCCCGCGGTCCCGACTGGCCAGTACGCACGTCCGGCAGACATGCAGCCAACCGGTAACGCTGCGCAGAACCTGAGCTCGGTTGCCACCATGCCCCCGCCGCCCCGCTCCATGCGACCCCGGGCGCGCAGTCACGCCGGCAGCCGGATGACGCCCCCCCCCCGCATGGAAAGCGGGCAGCGACCTGCGGCATCGGCCAAAGAAAAAGCCCGGTCACCCGGGCTCTTTCTCCACCAGTCCAAGAGCAGCTGTTACAGCTGCGCCTCTTCGATCTGGATCTTGTAGCGCTTGCGCATTTCCTTGACGTAGGCCTGCGCCGCGTTGTTGCCGTCGATCTGGCTCAGCTGCTCGCGCAGCATGGTCTGCTGCTCGGCCGGCATCTGCTTCAGATCGCCCGGAGTCGCCTTGCTGATGACGAAGACCGCAAAGCGCCCGCCATCCAGTTCCACCTTGCCCACCGACGGCTTGCCTTCGCTCGGACGCGGCGCGCTGAAGATTGCGCGGTTTGCCGCCGGCGTCGGAATCGGCGCAGTGCGCGGCAAGCCCGGGATCGGCTGCACCTGCAACTTTTCGCTCGCGGCCAGCGCCTGCAGGGTCTCGCCTTTCTGCACCCGTGCCAGCAAGGCATCGGCAGCCGCCGCGGCCGCCTTTTTGGTGCGGTCCGCATGGACCGCCGCGATCACCTTGTCGCGCACCTTGTCCAGCGGCAAGGCCGCCTCGGCGGTGTGGTTGGTCACGCGCAACACCACGCTGTGGTTTGGCGCGATGGTGATCGGATCACTCACCGTGCCGTCCTGTACCAGTGTCTCGGAAAATGCCGCGCGCAGCACCGCCGGGTTGGCAGCGATACCACTGGCATCGGCGCGCGAGAACGGGCCCAGCGTCTGCACCGGCAGACCGACCTGCTTGGCTGCAGGCTCCAGCGCGGTGGGATTCTTGTAGACCTGATCCACCAGCTTGCCGCTCACATCCGCAAACGCCTTGTCGGCATCGGCCTTGAGCTGCTCGGCGGCGAGCTGGTCGCGCACCTGCTCGAACGACTTGCCCTGGCCGCCCTTGACCTCGCGCAGCTGGATCACGTGGTAGCCGAACTCGCTCTTGATCGGGCCGACCACCTCGCCAGCCTTCATCGCGAACAAGGCATCTTCGAACGGCTTGACCATCGTGCCCTTCTCGACCCATCCCAGGTCGCCACCGGCACCCTTGGAACCGGGGTCCTGCGAATTGGCCTTGGCCAACGCGGCGAAATCGGCACCCGGCTGCTTGGCTTGTGCGGCCAACTTGGCCGCCTTTTCCTCAGCGGCCTTCTGCGCGGCGGGATCGCTGCCGGCGCTGATCAGGATGTGCGATGCCAGACGCTGATCCGGCTCCACAAAGCGTGCCTTCTCTTCGTCGTAGCGCTTGCGCAGCGTCGCCTCGTCGGCGGCAGTTGCCGGCGGCAACTTGGCGGCATCGAGCTCGACATACTCGATCGTCACCGTCTCCGGCTGACGGAAATCCTGGGCATGCCCGTCGTACCACTGCTTGATCTGCGCATCACTGACCGGGGCGGTATCGGTGGCCGGCGGCGGCAGCATCGCCAGTTGCACGTCACGCGTTTCGCCCATGAGCTTGAGCAGGCGCTCGAACTCGGCCTTGGTCGCAAAGCCCGACTCGGCAATCGCCTGCGGAATCACCGACTGCTGCAAGCTGTCGCGCACCAGTGCGTCGAACTGCGCCGGCGTGCGCGGCGGCGTGCCTTGCGCAAGGGCCGCGCGGTACTGGTCGGGGCTGAACTTGCCATCGACCTGGAACGCCTGAATGCCGGCGATGTAATCGCGTACCGTCGCATCGCCGATCACGATGCCGGCATCTTCGGCGCCCAGACGCACGACTTGCTCGTCGACCAGCTGGTCGAGCACCTGCAACTTGTTCTCGCGGGATTCGAACGTGCGCGGATCGAATTTCTCGCCCTGGCGCTGCCGCTCCTGCATGCGCGCCTGCTCGAAGCGTGCGCGGAAATCCTGCGTACTGATTTCATGGTGCTGCCACAGCAGCGACACCGGCCACCAGGACGGTGCCGATTTCCACCATGTCGGTGGTGCCTGTACCTTGGCCACGTTATTGGCGCCAATGCCGCCGAGGTAGCTGTTGTCGATGACGAACAGGAACGGAATCATCAGCAACCCCAGGATGGCGGTAGCGATCCAGCCTGACGTCTTGTCGCGAAGTTTCTGCAGCATTGGCAAATCACGGCCTGTGGGCGAGCCGCGCAGTGTAACGCGCCTGACGCCGGGCACCCAGCCCAATCCCGCACTGCACCGGGTTCGGCATGGCTTTCGATGCGTAATGACCGCCATGGCCGCAAAAAAAAAGCCCCCGGCATGACGCCGGGGGCCTTGTATAACTGGCGGAGCGGACGGGACTCGAACCCGCGACCTCCGGCGTGACAGGCCAGCATTCTAACCAGCTGAACTACCGCTCCGCTTTAAACTTGGACTTCTGCTTCTTCACCGCAACCGCATTGCGAATGCGGTGAAGAAGACGAAGCCCCCAATCGCTCAGGGGCTTCGGTGTAACTGGCGGAGCGGACGGGACTCGAACCCGCGACCTCCGGCGTGACAGGCCAGCATTCTAACCAGCTGAACTACCGCTCCGCGCTTGAAACAGTTGCCTGGTGCTTAATGGTGGGTGCTGAGGGTTTCGAACCCCCGACCCTCTCCGTGTAAGGGAGACGCTCTACCGCTGAGCTAAGCACCCTAGCGAGTCGATTAGTTTACTGCATCCTTCAGGGCTTTGCCAGCCTTGAACGCAGGATTCTTCGAAGCAGCGATCTTGATGCTGTCGCCGGTCTTCGGATTGCGGCCGGTACGCTCAGCGCGCGCGCGGACCTGGAAGGTGCCAAAGCCAACGAGGGTGACGGCATCGCCCTTCTTCAGCGCCTTGGTGATTTCGCTCACAACCGCGTCAACAGCACGGCCGGCCTCAGCCTTGGAGATGTCAGCGGCAGCGGCAACGCCATCGATCAATTCGGTTTTATTCATTCTTGAAACTCCCTTTGCGGCAGATGCCGCGGAATCGACAATCGGCGCTCTTGCCGTTAGCGAAGAACCCGACACAAGTGGTATCGCGTGACGCATCACAATTTGCCGCGCCCACGAGTCGTGCATTTATACCAGCGCCCCCAACCGCACGCAAGCCAAAACCCAATAACGACGCGGGTTTTGGCTTGTTTCGCCTGGGTTTAGACAAGCGGTTTTAGTGCTTGACGCGGGCACCCGGAGTAGTGCGTGACTTGCCGCGAACCGCAACCCGCGAGGCGGTCTTGCGGACCTTTTCCTTGCTCGCCTTCTTCGGTGCCAACGGACGCTCCAATGCAAGGTCCAATACTTCGTCGATCCACTTGACCGGCACGATCTCCAGGTCACGCGTGACGTTGGCCGGGATGTCGGCAAGATCCTTGCGGTTCTCGTCGGGGATCAGCACGGTGCGGATGCCGCCGCGCAACGCGGCCAACAACTTCTCCTTCAGGCCGCCGATGGCCGACACGCGACCGCGCAAGGTGATCTCGCCGGTCATCGCCACATCGGCGCGGATGGGCACCTTGGTCAACACCGACACCAGCGAGGTCACCATCGCGATACCGGCGCTCGGGCCGTCCTTCGGTGTCGCGCCATCGGGCACGTGCACGTGCACGTCCTGCTTCTGCAGGAAATCCACATCGATGCCCAGGCGCTCGGCGCGCGAACGCACCACCGACAGCGCAGCCGATGCCGATTCCTTCATGACGTTGCCAAGCTGACCGGTCAGGATCAGGTTGCCCTTGCCCGGCACCAGCGTGGACTCGACCTGCAGCAGTTCACCGCCGACCTCGGTCCAGGCCAGGCCGGTCACCAGGCCGATTTCGTTTTCCTCTTCGGCACGGCCGAAATCGAAGCGACGCACACCCAGGTACTTGTCGAGGTTCTTCGCATTGACCGTGACCAGCGCCTTGGGCGTGCCCTTCTTGGCAGGCACCTTCTTGGCAACGAGCTGCGGACCGGCAAGGGCAATTTCCTTGACCACCTTGCGGCAGATCTTGGCCACTTCGCGCTCGAGGTTACGCACACCGGATTCGCGCGTGTAGTAACGCACAATGTCCTGGATCGCGTCGCTGCCGATCTCGATCTCTTCCGGCTTCAGGCCGTTGGCCTTGATCTGCTTGGGCACCAGGTAGCGCATGGCGATGTTGAGCTTCTCATCCTCGGTGTAACCGGGGATGCGGATGACTTCCATGCGGTCCAGCAACGGCCCCGGAATATTGAGCGAGTTGGAGGTGGCGACGAACATCACCTCCGACAGGTCCAGGTCCACTTCCAGGTAGTGGTCGTTGAAGGAGTTGTTCTGTTCCGGATCGAGCACCTCCAGCAGCGCCGAGGACGGATCGCCACGGAAATCCATCGACATCTTGTCGATCTCGTCCAACAGGAACAGCGGGTTCTTGCTGCCGACCTTGTTGAGGTTCTGCACCAGGCGGCCAGGCATCGAGCCGACATAGGTCCGGCGATGGCCACGGATCTCGGCCTCGTCGCGGATGCCGCCCAGGCTCATGCGCACGAACTTGCGGTTGGTCGCCTTGGCGATCGACTGGCCCAGCGAGGTCTTGCCCACGCCCGGCGGCCCGACCAGGCACAGGATCGGCCCCTTCATCTGCTTCACGCGCGACTGCACCGCCAGGTACTCGAGAATGCGCTCCTTGACCTTGTCCAGGCCATAGTGGTCGGCATCCAGCGTGTCCTCCGCGACCTTCAGGTCCTTGCGGACCTTGGTGCGCTTCTTCCACGGCACACCCAGCAGCCAGTCCAGATAGTTGCGCACCACGGCCGCTTCGGCAGACATCGGCGACATCTGCTTGAGCTTGTTGAGCTCGGCCTTGGCCTTGGTCTCGACCGGCTTGGGCATGCCCGCCTCGGCGATCTTGCGCGCCAGTTCTTCCAGCTCGCCCGGCGCATCGTCCAGATCGCCCAGCTCCTTCTGGATCGCCTTCATCTGCTCGTTGAGGTAGTACTCGCGCTGGCTCTTTTCCATCTGCGACTTGACGCGGCCGCGGATGCGCTTTTCCAGCTGCTGCACATCGATCTCGCCGTCCACCAGCCCGACCAGCAACTCCAGCCGCTCGCCGATCTCGGTGATTTCCAGCAGGCGCTGCTTGTCGGCCAGGCGCACGCCGATGTGCGCGGCGATGGTGTCGGCCAGACGGCCCGGCTCGTCGATACCGGCCAGGGTCTGCAGCAACTCCGGCGGCAGCTTGCGATTGGTCTTGACGTACTGCTCGAACAGCGACATCAGCGAACGCGCAATGGCCTCCACTTCGCGCGGCTCACGCGCGTCGCTGGCTTCGATTTCGATGCCCTGACCCTGCAGCGCACCATCCAGCTCGACGACCTTGTCGACAGTGACCCGCGACAGGCCTTCGACCAGCACCTTGATGGTGCCGTCGGGCAGCTTGAGCAGCTGCAGCACCTGCGCGAGCGTGCCGACGGTATACAGGTCGCTGGCGGCCGGGTCGTCGGTTTCGGCCGACTTCTGCGCGACCAGCAGGATGCGTTTGTCCGCTTCCATGGCTTTTTCCAGCGCGCGCATCGACTTGTCACGGCCGACGAACAGCGGAATCACCATGTGCGGAAACACCACCACGTCGCGTAGCGGCAACACCGGCAGATCGAGAACTTCTGATTGGGACTGGGCCATGGGGCGCTCCGCAGGAATGGGGGTTTTGGGGCGTAAAAAAAGCCGATGGCCCCGTTATGGGGCCATCGGCGAGGTGTTGCAAGTAGCGTTCGGAAACCCTTTATCCGCGAGCGAGGCCGGGGCCCGGCGAAGCGGCCTCAGGGACTCAATCGCCGGACGCTGCCTTGGCCGGAGCCGGCTGCGCCTGGTAGATCAGGTACGGCTCGGATTTGTGCTCGATCACCGACTCGTCCACCACCACCTTGCTGACATTTTCCTGCGAGGGAAGCTCGTACATCGTGTCCAGCAGCACCGATTCGACGATGGTGCGCAAACCACGCGCGCCGGTCTTGCGCTTGAGCGCCTTCTTGGCGATCGCAGACAGGGCGTCCGGGCGGAACTCCAGTTCCACGCCTTCCATGTCGAACAACTTCTTGAACTGCTTGGTGATGGCGTTCTTCGGCTCGGTCAGGATCTTGATCAGCGCCGGCTCGTCCAGCTCCTCGAGCGTGGCGACCACCGGCAGGCGACCGACGAACTCGGGAATCAGGCCGAACTTGATCAGATCTTCCGGCTCGACCTCGGCCAGGATCTTGCCGACTTCCTGCTTGCGCTCGCTGCTCTTGACCTTGGCACCGAAGCCAATGCCGCCGGCATCGTTGGAGCGCTGCTGAATCACCTTGTCCAGTCCGGCGAATGCACCGCCGCAGATGAACAGGATGTTCTTGGTGTCGACCTGCAGGAATTCTTGCTGCGGATGCTTGCGGCCGCCCTGCGGCGGTACCGAGGCCACCGTGCCTTCGATCAGCTTCAACAGCGCCTGCTGCACGCCTTCGCCGGACACGTCGCGGGTGATCGACGGGTTTTCGCTTTTGCGCGAGATCTTGTCGATTTCGTCGATGTAGACGATGCCCTGCTGGGCCTTTTCGACATCGTAATCGCACTTCTGCAGCAGCTTCTGGATGATGTTTTCCACGTCCTCGCCGACATAGCCGGCTTCGGTCAGCGTGGTGGCATCGGCGATCGTGAACGGCACATTGAGCAGCCGCGCTAGCGTTTCGGCCAGCAGCGTCTTGCCCGAACCGGTCGGGCCGACCAGCAGGATGTTGGATTTCGCCAGCTCGACGTCATCGTTGCGGCTGCGGCTCTCGATACGCTTGTAGTGGTTGTACACCGCCACGGCGAGCGTGCGCTTGGCGCGCAACTGCCCGATCACGTATTGATCCAGCACCTCGAGGATCTCGCGCGGCTTGGGCAGGCTGGAACGTGCCGACTGCGCCTTCTCTTCGAGTTCCTCGCGGATGATGTCGTTGCACAGCTCCACGCACTCATCGCAGATGAATACGCTGGGACCGGCAATCAGCTTGCGGACCTCATGCTGACTCTTACCGCAGAACGAGCAGTAGAGAATCTTGTTGCTGTCGCCGGAACGACCTTGGCGGTCTTCGCTCATGCTTCTGTTACCCAGTTACCCCACCCGATGCACGGGGGTTCGATTTCGAGAATAGCACAGGGTCGGGAGGACATCCGCCCAGCCCGACCCTGCCGGTTTTTCCTGCAATTTCAGCAATCTGGCGATCAAGACGGCTGGATCGACTCTTCCGGACGGCGTTCCAGCACCTGGTCGACCAGGCCATAGGCCTGCGCATCGACCGCGCTCTTGAAGTTGTCGCGCTCGGTGTCGCGCGCAATGGTCTCCAGGGACTGGCCGGTGTGCTTGGCCAGGATCTCGTTCAGGCGCGAACGCAAGGTCAGGATCTCGCGCGCGTGGATGTCGATATCGGTGGCCTGGCCCTGGAAGCCACCCAGCGGCTGGTGGATCATCACGCGCGAATTCGGCAGCGCATAGCGCTTGCCGGCCGCACCCGATGCCAGCAGCAGCGCGCCCATCGAGGCGGCCTGGCCGACGCAGATGGTGCTCACGTCCGGCTTGATGTACTGCATGGTGTCGTAGATCGCCATGCCGGCAGTGACCACGCCACCTGGCGAGTTGATGTAGATGCTGATGTCCTTTTCCGGGTTGTCGGCTTCCAGGAACAGCAACTGGGCCACGATCACGTTGGCCATGTGGTCGTCGATCGGACCGACCAGGAAGATCAGACGCTCCTTCAGCAGACGCGAGTAGATGTCATACGCACGCTCGCCGCGGCTGGTCTGTTCGACCACCATCGGCACCAGGTTCAGGGCTTTGGTCACAATGCTCATCAGTCTTCCTGTAGTGGCAGCGGCGTGCGCCGATGCCCGGGTTTGACATCCGCATCCCAGCCATCGGGATGCGGGTTGGTGTCACGCGGTCGCTTACCTTAGACCCGAATGGCGTCCTGGAACGACAGCGACTGCTCGGTGTGCTGGGCGCGCTCGGCGATCCAGTCGATCACCTGCTCTTCCATGACACGGCTCTGCAGTCCACTCATCAGTTGGGGATCGTTGCGGTACATCTCAATGACCTGTTCCGGCTCTTCGTAGGTCGAAGCGATCAGACGCAGCGTTTCGCTGACGCGCTTGGATTCCAGGCGCAGCTCGTTGCGACGGGCCACCTCGCCCACCAGCAGACCGACCAGCACGCGCTTGGCCGCCGCATCCATGAACCCCTGATGGGCATCGGCGGGGATCTCGCCCGGGTTGCGGCCGCTGCGGCGGACCTGCTCGACCTGCTGTGCCAGCATCGAACGGGCTTCGTTCTCGACCAGACGCGGCGGCATCTCCACGTGCGCATAGGCGGCGATCAGCTGCTCGCCCACTTCGCGACGCAGGCGGTTCATCAGCGCGCCCTTGAGCTCGCGCTCCAGGTTGGTGCGGATATCGGCGCGGAACTGCTCGGCATCGCCACTCTTCACGCCGAAGCTCTTGATGAACTCCTTGTCCACCACCGGCAGCACCGGCTCGGAGACCTCGACCGCCTTGACGTGCACCTGCACGGTCTTGCCGGCCAGCTGGGGCACGCGCCACTCGGCCGGGAAGTCGATGGTCAGGGTCTTGTCTTCGCCCTTGGCCAGACCTTCCAGGCCCTTTTCGATCTGGTCGAACATCACGCCCGAGCCCAGCACGCTGCTGCCGGTCTCCACGCCTTCGGCGGGCAGACGCTCGTCGCCGGCCTGCGACCAGGTCTCCAGCGCCACCAGATCACCGACCTGCGCGCCACGCTCGACCGGGTTCCAGGTGCGGCGCTGCAGGCGCAGGTTCTCGATCATCTGGTCGATGTCGGCATCGGTCACCTCGGCGGTATGACGCACCACCGACAGCTTGGCCACGTCGATATCACCGAAATCCGGCACCACTTCGAAGGTGGCGACGAAGTCGAAATCGCTCTCGCCCTGATCGATGCGCGGATTGCCGGCCAGGCGCAGCGAATGCTCGCGGACTGCCGAGTCGAAGGTCTCACGCAGCAGGCCTTCCATCGCCTCGGCACGCACCTGCTGACCGAAGCGCTGCTCGATGACCTTGGTGGGCACCTTGCCCGGGCGGAAACCCTTGATGCGCGTGGTGCGCGCGAGTTCGCGCAGGCGGCCACCGACATGCGTCTCCAGGCGCTCCTGCGGCAGGGTGAAGGTCAGGCGGCGTTCCAGATTGCCGGTGGATTCGATCGATGCTTGCATGTTGACTCCTGCCACCGACTGCACAAGCGTCGGCACGAGATGGAAGATGCGGGTTGACGGATGGCGAGAAAGCCGCCGAGCCTTGTAGTTTCACCGATAATGGCGGCCGCTGCCAGCGGAATACGCGTCACCGCAGCGCGCAAGGCAGAGGCACCAGGCCTATGGCTGAAAGCGGCCGGACGACACACGGCCGCACTGCATGGTGCGAAAGGGGGGACTCGAACCCCCACGCCTTGCGGCGTCAGAACCTAAATCTGGTGCGTCTACCAATTCCGCCACTTTCGCGATGCTGCAGTTGCCCAGCCATTGTTGCAGGGATGCCGGCAAAGAAAAAGCATCGCGGGCGTAATGATGCCGCCCACTGGCCGCGAATGGATGCCGCCTGCCGGTGCGGGCAAACTGACCCCTGCCGATGCCCCACCCGGCGCGCCGACGGTAAACGCATTCATTATGCGAGGCATCACCTGCGCGCGCCCCTGGTTTGCTCCGCTAGCGTTGGGTAAAGCTGAGATTAGCTAAAATTCCGTTAACACCTGAGAGGCAGTCATCGCGATGAGAGATCGGTATCGGCAAATCGTGGCGCTGTCCCGCGATTGCATCAAGGAGATCGACCTCGACGGGCGGATTACCGCGATCAACGTCAATGGCCTGACCGAATTGGGTGCCAGCCACCAGGATCAGCTGATCGCGCGGCCATGGCGCGAGCTGTGGCCACCGGAAGCGGCCGAGCTGGTGGACGCGGCGATCGCCGGCTCCCGCGCCGGCTCGATCCAGGAATTCGAAGCTGCCAGCGTGAACTTCGCCGGCGTGCGCCAGATCTGGCAGGTCGTCACCAGCCCGCTGTTCGATGCGCTTGGCAAGGTCGAAGCGATCCTGGCCGTGAGCAAGAACATCTCCGACCGCCGAGCGCTGGAGATCGCCTTCCGCACGCTGGATTCGACCCTGGCGGCAGAGCGCGCGTTCTCCAACGGCGCGCTGCGGCTGGCACGCGCGCGCGAACATTCGCTGTCGACCGAGCTGCACAGCCTGCGCGACCTGCAAGAGCGCATCGAAGGCGATCTGGACATCGCGCGCGCCGCGCAAGGCGCTGCCGAAAAGATTTCCGAGCAGGCGCAAAAAGGCGAAGCGGTGGGACAGCTGCTGGCCGGCGTCGTGCACGATTTGAACAACGTCCTGCAGGCGGCCACCTCGGCCATCGACCTGGTGGTACGGCGCGCCAGGATCGACGCGCACGACGCCAAGCTGTTGGGCGTGGCCGATGCGGCGCTTCAACATGGCTCGGTCATGGCCCAGCGCCTGGTCGGCTTTTCCCGGCAGTATCCGTATAGCCCGGAATCGGTGGATCTGGCCGCCCTGACCGAACAGCTCGGCCCCCTGCTCGAACAGGTGATCGGCGCAGACCTGCAGCTGCAGCTGCGCACCGCCGAAGGTGGATGCTGCGCCATGGTCGATCGCCACACGGTGGAACGCGCCATCTTGAACCTGGTGATCAACTCCCGCGATGCCTGCCGACGGGGCGACGTCATCCGCGTGGAGACCGGCGACACCGTGGTCGCCGAGGAACAGGCCAACCTGGCCAGGCCGGCAGGGCACTACGTCACCATTGCCGTGGCCGACAACGGGCATGGCATGGATGCACACGTGCAGGCGCATCTGTTCGAAGCGTATTTCACCACCAAGGATGCCGACAAAGGCGCGGGCCTGGGGCTGGCACAGGTGTACAGCGCGGTCTGCCAGGCGGGCGGCTTTGTCGAAGTGACCTCGGCGCCCGGCCAGGGCGCGTGTTTTACACTGGCATTTCCGCGCATGCAGCAAAGCCAGCCGCCCGCGCCCGCTGCATTGCCGTAAGGCGACCACGGCTGCCGTGGCCGCAGCTGCCTTGCGCATCGCATCACCAGCAGGCGTATCGAAAGCGCCGCCCGACGCAACACGGAACGTCTTCCTGCGCATCCTGGGGAGCGCTGGCGGCCTATCCTCCGGCCCGGGGAGACACTCTCAGGCGCGACCACATCAGCCAGACGATCGCGGCGCAGGCACTGCCTGCCGCCAGCCCACACTGCAGCAGCGTCAGCATCACCGCGCGATCGGACAGCCACGACCAGCCGCCGATGATCGCCAGCAGCAGCACCATCACCCCGGCCGAGAGCAGACCGCTCGAGGCACCGATGCCGATGTGGACCACGGGGTTGGGCCGGCGCCCGCGGTACAACCAGGCGCATGTGCGCGCGCATAGCCATCCCGCGGCAGCACAGGCAATCACCGGCAGCACCAGCGCATACGACCAGGCGACGATCGTCAACACGGTCTGCAGATCGAGCCGGCTCCACCGCACCAGGCCCAGCAGCCCACCCAGCGGGGGACCGACGATCGCGAAGACGCCGATCTGGCCCAGGATGGAATGCCGCATTACTCCAGACACATCAGTCCTCATTCGCGTGCGTTCATCCGGGCGGGGACGGCCGTCGATGGCGATTGCGCACCTGACGCAGGCAATCCATCGCACCGAGTCGGTAGGGTCACTGTGGTTGCGCGGCCACCGACCGAGACGACGACGACGCTGCAGCCAATCCCTGCACCATCGCTTTCCGCAGCACAAAAAGAAAAGCACCTAGGCTGCTGCCTAAGTGCTTTTGTTTGGTGGGCCGTCAAGGATTCGAACCTTGGACCTATTGATTAAGAGTCAACTGCTCTACCAACTGAGCTAACGGCCCTGAAACTGGTCGCACATTGTATGCGCGTTTTTGCCTCGTTGCAACACCCGCGACGCATCGGGTCCAACTTTCCTGCAATCAGTGGGGTGGCTGAGGGGACTCGAACCCCCGACATCTGGAATCACAATCCAGTACTCTAACCAGCTGAGCTACAGCCACCACTGAAACCTACTTCCTACCGCACCGCCGATGGCGCGCCCGACAGGACTCGAACCTGTAACCGCCGGCTTAGAAGGCCGGTGCTCTATCCGGTTGAGCTACGGGCGCCCGGACCGAACTTCGCATTCCCACGCCGTCAAGAGCTCGGAATGGTCGGGGTAGAGGGATTCGAACCCCCGACATCCTGCTCCCAAAGCAGGCGCGCTACCAGACTGCGCTATACCCCGGCGGGACCTTTCAATCCCGAAGGCTGGAAAGGTCGGCTATTTTGGGAATGATTGGCCTTGCTGTCAATCACTCTGTGTAAATTGGACGATCCGGTATCCTCACACTCATTGCTCGCCAAGTCGGCAGGCACCTACATTCATGGAGAATACGCATGCGTAGCGGCAATCCCGCCCTTCGGGAATCCACCTTCCTCGACCTGGGCTCCGGCGCGGTGGTCACGCGCGACGGTCAGGCGATGACCCTCAACGGCACCGTCAACAAGACCGGCCTGCTATTGCTGATGGCGGTACTCACTGCCGCCTTCGCCTGGTCGCAATCGATCGGCGCCGATGGCATGCCGCTACCGGCAGCACGCCTGTACATGATCGCCGGCGCGATCGGCGGACTGGTATTCGCACTGGCGACCAGCTTCAAGCCGACCTGGGCCCCGGTCACCGCGCCGCTGTATGCGCTGGTGGAAGGCTTCTTCCTGGGTTCGATCTCGGCGGTGTACGAGGCGCGTTTCAACGGCATCGTGTTCCAGGCGGTGTTGCTGACCTTCGGCACCATGTTCGCGCTGCTGTTCGCCTACCGCAGCGGCATGATCAAGGCCACCGAGAACTTCAAGCTGGGCGTGGTGGCGGCCACCGGCGGCATTGCGCTGGTGTATCTGGCGACCATCGTGCTGGGCTTCTTCGGCGTGCGCATTCCCTTCATCCACGACTCTGGCCTGATCGGAATCGGCTTCAGCCTGTTCGTGGTCGTGGTGGCCGCGCTGAACCTGGTGCTGGACTTCGACTTCATCGAAAGCGGCGTCGAACACGGCGCGCCCAAGCACATGGAGTGGTATGGCGCGTTCGGCCTGATGGTCACCCTGGTGTGGCTGTACATCGAGTTCCTGCGCTTGCTGTCGAAGCTGCAGTCGCGTAACTGAGTGGAGAATCGGGAATCGGGAGTGGGGAATCGCAACAGCGACCCCTTCGCCTGATGGCGTGACACTGGCTTCAAGCAACCCCCTTCCAGCAAAAAGAAAGGGCGCCGTCGGCGCCCTTTCTCTTGTGCGACCTACCGGCGCGCTCAGAGGCGGCTAGCGATGGCCTTGGCGAAGCCCATGGTGTTGCCGGTGCCGCCCAGGTCGGGAGTCAGTGCATCCTTGGCTTCCAGGGTGGCCACGATCGCTTCGCGCAGGCGCTCGGCGTTCTGCGGCTGACCGATGTGGTCCAGCATCTGCGCGGCACCCAGCAGCAGTGCGCACGGGTTGGCCTTGCCCTGCCCTGCGATGTCCGGCGCCGAGCCGTGCACGGCTTCGAAGATCGCCGCGTCCACACCGATGTTGGCGCCCGGGGCCAGGCCCAGGCCGCCGACCAGGCCGGCACACAGGTCGGAGATGATGTCGCCGAACAGGTTGGTGGTCACGATGATGTCGAACTGCTCCGGACGCATCACCAGCTGCATGCAGGTGTTGTCGACGATCATTTCCTGGAACTCGATTTCCGGGTACTGCGCGGCCACGTCGCGTGCCACCTTCAGGAACAGGCCCGAGGTCGACTTGATGATGTTGGCCTTGTGCACCGCGGTGACCTTCTTGCGGCCGGTGGCGCGCGCCAGGTCGAAGGCGTAGCGCACGATGCGCTCTGAGCCCTTGCGGGTGACGCGGGCGCCGGAGAACGCGGTCTCGCCATCCTCGGACACGGTCTGGCCTTCGCTCAGGTAGGCTCCTTCGGTGTTCTCGCGCACCGTGATCAGGTCCACGCCATCGGCGAAACGCGACTTGGTGTTGGGGAACGACTTGGCCGGACGCACATTGGCATACAGGTCGAACTTGCGACGCATGGCCACGTTGATCGAGCTGAAGCCCTCGCCGACCGGCGTGGTCAGCGGGCTCTTCAGGGCCACTTTGTTCTTGGTGATCGAGGCCAGGGTGGACTCGGGCAGCAGATCGCCGTGCTTTTCCAGCGCGACCAGGCCAGCGTCGGCGTACTCGTAGGTCAGGCCAGCCTGCAGCGCGTCGAGCACGAACAGCGTGGCATCCATGATCTCCGGGCCAATACCGTCGCCGCGGATGACCGTGATTGTCTGCGTCATAACGTTGGGTTTCCGAACTTGAAGGGGGGAGCGCCAGCCGCAATACCCGGCAGAGCGGCGCAAGGAGGTTTCACAGGCAATTATGCCCGATGCCGGTGAAGGCGCCCAAACCGACCTTGGTCTAAGAGCGGCCCGGATGACTGCTGCGGAAACCCGGTGCAGTCAGTGGCATCAGACAACCGCAGTGCGCGCCCGCAGCCTCCAGGCGCACCAGGACCCAGCGTGCGGAGGCGCTCTGGACGCACCGCCCTCGCCTACGGCCGGCACCGGACAACCAGAGCGCACAAAGTCTGTGCCGCCGACTAGGGCGGCACGCGCGCGCCCGCTTTTACGAATCCCGAATCACCACTCCCGACTCCCGCTCGACACATCAATCGTGCGCGTGCTGCGCCGGTGCCTGGGCGCCGCCCTCGAGCTGGTCGAGGAAATCCACCGCGCGACGCAGATGCGGGATGACGATGGAGCCGCCAACCACCAGGCCGACCGAGAAGGTCTCGAAGAACTCTTCGCGGGTCACGCCGGCTTCCTTGCACTGGGCGACGTGGTAGCTGATGCAGTCGTCGCAGCGCAGCACCATCGAGGCGACCAGACCGAGCAGCTCCTTGGTCTTCACGTCCAGCGCGCCGGCCTGGTAGGTCTGGGTGTCCAGCGCAAAGAACCGGCGCACCACCTGGTTGGGCTCGGCCAGGATGCGCTGGTTCATGCGCTGGCGAAATTCGGTGAACTCGCGCAGACGGTCGTCGCTGCTGCCGTCATGCTCACTCATGCCTGGCCGCCTGCAGTGCCGGCCAGCAACGGTTCGAGCTTGCCGGCCCGGTGCATGGCCATCATGTCGTCGTAGCCGCCCACATGGACGTCGCCGACGAAGATCTGCGGCACGCTGGTGCGCTTGGCCAGCGCGACCATCTTGTTGCGCTCGGCCGGGTCCAGGTCGATGCGCACCTCGGTCCAGGTCCGGCCCTTGCTCTTGAGGAAGTTCTTGGCCGCCACGCAGTACGGGCAGATCGCAGAGGAATACAGGGTGATCTGCGGGCCGGCGGCCGCATCCTGGACATTGGGGTCTTGGCTCACGGGAAACTCCGCGGTTGGTCTGAGGTCTGACAATGGTACCGGGCGACTGGAATTTCCATGTCGTCACCGCAACACTGTGGATTAACCGATGATTCACGCCATCGCGCCGTGCTGCCCGCATGCTCCGCGCATTACCTGGGAGTTCCACTTGCGCCTGCTACCGCTCGCCACTGCCCTCACGCTGGCCGTTGCCATGGGCGTGGCACCCGCGCAGGAAAACCGCCTGCCCGACATCGGCTCGTCCGCCGGCGAGCTGCTGACCCCGGCGCGCCAGGCCGAGTACGGCAAGATGATGCTGGCCGAGCTGCGCAACTACGACTACGTGCTGGACGACCCGCTGATCACCGACTGGCTGCAGACCATGGGGACCCGGCTTGGCGCCAACAGCGACCAGCCGCAGCAGCCGTTTACGTTCTTCATGCTGCGCGACCGCCAGATCAACGCCTTCGCCACGCTGGGCGGCTATATCGCGGTCAATGCGGGGCTGGTGTTGACCGCCGAGCGCGAGGACGAAGTGGCCGCGGTGCTGTCGCACGAAATCGCCCACGTCACCCAGCAGCACGTGCTGCGTGGGGTGGAGCGGGCCCAGCGCGACCAGATCCCGATCCTGCTGGGCATGCTGGCAGCGGTGGTCGCCGCGCAACAGGCCGGCGGCAATTCCAAGGGCGATGCCACCATGGCCGGCATCACCAGCGCGATGGGCCTGATGCAGCAACGCCAGATCGACTACACCCGCTCCAACGAATCGGAGGCCGACCGGCTGGGTATCCGCACGCTGGTGCGCAGCGGCTACGACGTGGATGCAATGGCCGGCTTCTTCGAACGCATGTCGGTGGCAATGCGCGCCAACGAGGGCGGCTACAGCGCGCCCGACTTCCTGCAGACCCACCCGGTCACGGTCACGCGCATCAGCGAGGCCAAGGCGCGCGCCGAACAGATGAAGAAGAACACCGTGGTGCTGACCACCTCGGTACCGGGCGGAACGCGCCAGGAACGGGTGGACCCGGCCGACCCGTCGCTGTCCGAACCGCTGAGCCGCAACGGCAACGCGATCCTTCCGTATGCGCTGCGGCTGCCGGTGGATGCACTGAGCCGCGGCGACGACCAGCAGAACTTCGACTGGGCCAAGGAGCGCCTGCGCGTGCTCAGTGCGACCACGCCGGATGCGGCGATCCGCGAATACGAGACCCTGCGTCGCAGCAACAAGCACGGCCTGACCGATGCCCAGCGCTACGGCCTGGCGCTGGCGCGCCTGCGCAACAGCGGCGGCCGGCCGAGCGAACCGGTGGCCGAACTGACCAGCCTGCTGGAGGCGCACCCGGATAATTTATGGCTGACGCTGGGCCTGAGCGAGGCGCAGGCGCGGGTGGGCCAGCGCGAGGTGGCCAATGCCCGCTTCGACGCGCTGCTCAAGCAACTGCCGAACAACCGCGCGGTGGCGCTGACCTACGCCGGCGCGCTCAACGAGCAGGCCAGCAAGGAGTCCGGCCAGCGCGCGCGTCAGGTGCTGGAACCGCTGCTGCATCGCAGTAGCGAGGATGCCTTGTTGCAACAGACCTACGCACGCGCCTGCGAGCTGTCCGGCGACCATCTGCGCGCCAGCGAGGCCTATGCCGAATCTGCGTATCTGAACGGACGCCCGGAACAGGCGCTGATCCAGCTGGAAGCGCTGAAGAAGAAAGATCTCGACTATGTGACACGGGCTCGGGTGGATGCGCGCATCGCGGCGATCACCCCGAGCGTGCTGGAACTGCGCCGACAAGGGATTCGCGACCCGGATCTGTCGACCCGCTAGCGCTTGTGACGGCTGGCGCAATGGTCCATCCCGGCGTGTGCCTAGGCGTCCCGCACTGCGCCGGCCCCTGGTGCAGGCCGCTGTTGCCGAGGGCCTGGTCACCGCGCATGTCACATTAGAGTCACAAAACCGTAGTCTACTGGCGATCACCAAAGCCAGACGGTAAGCCCCGCGTGCAAAAACGCATTCTGATCGTCGATGACGAACCCGCGATTCGCGACATGGTGGCGTTCGCGCTGCGCAAAGGCGAGTTCGAACCCATCCATGCCGGCGATGCCCGCGAGGCGCAGACCGCCATTGCCGACCGTGTGCCGGACCTGATCCTGCTGGACTGGATGCTGCCGGGCACCAGCGGGCTGGATCTGGCGCGACGCTGGCGCAAGGAACAGCTGACCCGCGAGATTCCGATCATCATGCTGACCGCGCGCGGCGAAGAGAACGACCGCGTCGGCGGCCTGGAAGCCGGGGTCGACGATTACGTGGTCAAGCCGTTCTCGGCGCGCGAGTTGCTGGCGCGCATCCGTGCGGTGATGCGGCGCACCCGGGAGGACGACGAGGACGGCAGCGTGTCGGTGGGCCGCCTGCGCATCGACGGCGCCGCGCACCGGGTGTTTGCCGGCGACGCGCCGGTGCCGATCGGCCCGACCGAATACCGCCTGCTGCACTTTTTCATGACACACCCCGAGCGCGTGTACACGCGTACCCAGCTGCTGGATCATGTCTGGGGCGGCAGCGTGTACGTGGAAGAGCGCACCATCGACGTGCATATCCGCCGCCTGCGCAAGACGCTGGAACCGTTCGGCCTGGAAAACATGGTGCAGACCGTGCGTGGCTCGGGCTACCGTTTCTCTTCGGCAACCTAGTGGTTGCCGCACAGCCGGCCGGCCACGCAGGCCAGCCGGCTCGCACGCCCATCTGACGCCCGGTGGTAACGCCTTCCATGCCTCGACATATCCGTTCCGCCTGGCTCAAGACGCTCGGCACCCTCGCGCTGTTGCTGGGCGCTGCCGTGCTGGTCGGCGTGCTGATCGAGCATGTGTGGATGGCGCTGACGCTGACCGCCCTGGGCGTGCTGGCCTGGCATTACTGGCGGCTGCGCCAGGTGCTGCGTCGCCTGACCGCCCGGCAGCGCGCCGAACCCGCCGCCGGGATCGGGGCCTGGAACGAACTGGACCGCCTGCTGTATCGCAGCCAGGCCGAGATGCGCGGGCGCAAGCGTCGCCTGATCGAAATGCTGCGAACTTATCGCGCCGCCGCACAGGCGCTGCCGGATGCGGTGGTGGTGGTGGATCGCAACAGCCAGCGCGTGCAGTGGTTCAACCGGGCCGCGGGCGGACTGCTCGGCCTGCATCATCCGGGCGACATGGGCGTGTCGGTGGTGGAGCGGCTGCAGCCGTTGCCGCTGGCGCACTGGCTGGCGGCCGGCCGCAATGCCGAACCCATGCTCGACGCCGCCTCGCCGGTGGATCCGGACCTGCGCCTGAACCTGCGCCTGATTCCCTACTCCGACGATTACTGGCTGCTGGTGGCGCGCGATGTCAGCAAGCTGCTGCGGCTGGAGCAGGTGCGCCGCGACTTCGTGGCCAACGTCTCGCACGAACTGCGTACGCCATTGACGGTGGTGCATGGCTACCTGGACATGCTCGACCCCGAAGACTTTCCCGATGCCGGCCCGATGCTGGCCGAGATGCGCAAGCAGTCGCAGCGCATGGCGCAGCTGGTCGAGGACCTGCTGACGCTGTCGCGGCTGGAATCGCAGGAAGAACTCGGCGAGGAGCACGTGGCGATGGCGCCGATGCTGTCGACCCTGCGTCGCGAGGCCGAAGCGCACAGCCAGGGTCGCCACACGGTGAACGTGCTGGACGAGGCCGGCGTGGACCTGCTCGGCTCCAACAAGGAACTGCATAGCGCCTTCTCCAATCTGGTCACCAATGCGGTGCGCTACACGCCCGGCGGTGGCACGGTGACGATCCGCTTCGTGCGCGAGGGCGATGGCGCAGCCCTGGCGGTACGCGACACCGGCTACGGCATTCCCGCCTCGCACCTGCCACGCATCACCGAGCGCTTCTATCGCGTGTCCAGCAGCCGCTCGCGCGAGAGCGGGGGCACCGGGCTGGGGCTATCGATCGTCAAGCACATCCTGGGACTGCACCAGGCGCGCCTGGAAATCGAAAGCGAAGTCGGACGCGGCAGCGAATTCTCATGTCATTTTGTCGCTGCGCGCGTCGTACAGCGCGATCAGTCCCTGCCACTGTCACGTTCGGCGTGATATGTAGGGGGTGCGCGCCGCAACGCGGTGCGATGCCCGCGCGCCGGACGCGCTGCATTGCCTGCGCTGCGACCGGCGCGCTGTCACACCGCACACCATCTCCGTCTTGATGACCGATTCCATGGGCCACGCCAAACACTTGCACGACATCACCCCTTCCGAAGACGTCGCCACCGATCCGCTGCGCGATCCGTCGCTGTACATCAACCGGGAACTGTCGCAGCTGGACTTCAACTTCCGGGTGCTGGCACAGGCGATGGACGACCAGGTGCCGTTGCTGGAACGGCTGCGCTTCCTGTGCATTTCCTGCACCAATCTGGATGAGTTCTTCGAAATCCGCGCGGCCACCGTGCGGCATGCGCAGGAATTCGGCCTGCCGCCGGCACCGGACGGGTTAAGCCCGACGGCCATCCTCAACGCGGTGCACGACCGCGCGGCCAAATTGGTCGAGCAGCAGTACCACGTGTGGAACGAGGTGCTGCGCCCGGCGATGGAGACGGCAGGCGTGGCGGTACTTGGGCGCTCGACCTGGAATTCGCGTCAGAAACGCTGGCTACGGGCCTATTTCCGCAACGAGATCATGCCGGTGCTGTCGCCGCTGGGTCTGGACCCGGCGCATCCGTTTCCCAAGATCCTCAACAAGACATTGAACATCGTGGTGGTGCTGGAGGGCCAGGACGCATTCGGGCGCGCCGGTCATCTGGCCATCGTGCGTGCGCCGCGGTCGTTGCCGCGCATCATCCAGCTGCCGGCGAGCCTGTCGCCGGAGGGCGCGCAGAGCTTCGTGTTCCTGTCCTCGGTGCTGTCCGAGTTCGTCGACGAGCTGTTCCCGGGCATGCAGGTCAAGGGCTCGTATCAGTTCCGCGTCACCCGCAACTCCGAACTGGTGGTGGACGAGGAAGAAGTCGAGAACCTGGCGCTGGCCTTGCGCGACGAACTGGTTACGCGCGGCTACCGCCCGGCGGTGCGCCTGGAGATCGCGCACGACTGCCCGGCACCGATCATGCGCACCCTGCTGCAGAACTTCGGCCTGAATGAAAACGCGGTGTATCGCATTGTCGGGCCGGTCAATCTGAGCCGCGTCATCCAGGTCTACGACCTGGTGCAGCGCCCCGAACTGAAATATCCGTTGTTCAATCCGCGCACCTTGCGCGACACCGACGGCATCTTCCAGATCGTCAGCAAGGGCGATGTGTTGTTGCACCACCCCTTCGATGCGTTCACCGCGGTACTGGACGTGATCCGTCAGGCCGCGGTTGACCCGAACGTGCTGGCGATCAAGCAGACGCTGTACCGCACCGGCAAGGACTCGTTGATCGTCGATGCGCTGATCCTGGCCGCGCGCAACGGCAAGGACGTCACGGTGGTGGTGGAGCTGCGCGCGCGCTTCGACGAAGAGGCCAACCTGGGCCTGGCCGACAAGCTGCAGGAAGCCGGCGTGCAGGTGGTGTACGGCGTGGTCGGCTTCAAGACCCACGCCAAGATGCTGCTGATCGTGCGCCGCGAGGGACGCAAGCTCAAACGCTATGTGCACCTGGGCACCGGCAACTACCACAGCGGCACCGCGCGCCTGTACACCGACATCAGCCTGATCACGGCGGATGTGGAAATCGGCAACGATGTGCACATGCTGTTCCAGCAATTGTCCGGGCTCGCGCCGCGCATGAAACTGGAGCAATTGCTGCAGTCGCCCTTTACCCTGCATGCCGGCGTGTTGAAGCGGATCGAGCGCGAAACGCGGCTGGCCCGCAACGGCCGCCCGGGCCGCATCATCGCCAAGATGAATGCCCTCAACGAGCCGCAGGTGGTGCGCGCGCTGTATACCGCCTCGCAGGCCGGCGTGCAGATCGACCTGATCGTGCGCGGCGCGTGCACGCTGCGCCCGGGCGTGCCCGGCGTCTCCGACAATATCCGCGTGCGCTCGATCGTGGGGCGCTTCCTGGAACATAGCCGCGTGTACTGGTTCGGCAACGATGGCGCGGCAGAGCTGTACTGCGCCAGCGCCGACTGGCTGGAACGCAACCTGCTGCGCCGCGTGGAGACCTGCTTCCCGATCCTGGATCCGGATCTGGCCAAGCGCGTCTACCGCGAAGTGCTGCAGAACTACCTGGACGACAACGTCAATGCCTGGGAACTGGATGCCGAAGGCGTCTATCACAAGCGCGTCCCCGGCCCTGGCGAGCCGGCACATTCGGCGCAGATGACCTTGCTCGAGCGGATCTGAAGGGGCGCGGGCGCGGCCCCTCACGGGGCCAACGGCCCATCGGCTACCATGCGCCCATGCCAATGCCCTCCCCCACGATCCCGCCCCTGCGCGATGGCGATTTCCTTGCCGCCATCGACTTAGGGTCCAACAGCTTCCACATGGTCATTGCGCGCTACCTGATGGGTCAGCTGCGTGTGGTCGATCGCCTGCGCGAAACCGTGCGCATGGCCGACGGCCTGGATGGCAAAGGTGGCATCTCCAACGAGGCGCGCCAGCGCGCGCTCGAATGTCTGGCGCGTTTCGGCCAGCGCATCCGCGAAGTGCCATCGTTGCGCGTGCGCGCGCTGGCCACCAACACGGTGCGCCAGCTGCGCTCGCCGCAGGCGTTTCTGATGCCGGCCGAAACCGCGCTCGGGCATGCGATCGAAGTGGTGAGCGGACGCGAGGAAGCGCGCCTGATCTATCTCGGCGTTGCGCATGCGCAACCGCCCAAGCCCGATCAACGCCGGCTGGTAATCGATATCGGCGGCGGCTCGACCGAGTTCATCATCGGCCGCGGGTTCCAGACCCTGGAACGCGAGTCCCTGCAGGCTGGCTGCATCGCCAGCACGCGGCGCTTCTTTCCCGGCGGCAAGCTGTCGAAGAAGAAATGGAAGGATGCGCTGACCGAGATCGGCGCCGAGTTCCAGCAGTTCGCCAATCAGTACAAGGCGCTGGGCTGGCACGAGGCGATCGGCTCGTCGGGTACGCACAAGGCCATCGGCGAGATCTGTGCGGCGATGAAGCTCACCAAGGGCGCGATCACTGCCGAGGCGCTGCCGGCGCTGCGCGACGAACTGCTCAAGGCCAAGCGCATCGAGGACATCCAGTTGCCCGGCCTGGCTGCCGAACGCCGGCCGATCATCGCCGGCGGCATTCTGGTGCTGGAAGCGGCGTTCCAGGCCCTGGGGCTGGAAAAGCTGATGGTCAGCAAGGCGGCGATGCGCGAAGGCATCCTCTACGACATGCTCGGCCGCGGCGGCGAGAACGACCCGCGCGACAGCTCGGTGGCCTCGCTGGTGCAGCGTTACGGCATCGACGAAGTGCAGGCGCAGCGCGTGGAGGCCACGGCCTGCCGCCTGTTCGACCAGGTCTGCGAATCCTGGCAGCTGGATGGCGACGACGCGCAGGTGTTGCGCCGCGCCGCCCGCCTGCACGAGCTGGGGCTGATCATCGCGCACAGCCAGTATCACGTGCACGGCAGCTACATCCTGGAGCACTCGGATATCGCCGGTTTCTCGCGGCAGGAGCAGCAGGTACTAGCATCGCTGGTGCGCACGCATCGGCGCAATGTGCCCAAGACCGCGTTCGATGCGCTGCCGGATCGGTTGCTGCTGCCAACCCGACGCAAGGCCGCACTGCTGCGGCTGGCGGTGCTGCTGCATCGCGCGCACGAATCCGACCCGATTCCGACCCTGGAACTCACCGCCGATGACACCCGCCTGTCATTGATCCTGTCGCAAAGCTGGATCGACTCGCGCCCGCTGCTGCGTGCCGACCTGATCGGCGAAGTCGAAAGCATGGCCGGGCTGGGGATTGCGTTCAAACCGTTTGTGACCTGAGGCCTGCGGCCTCAGGCGGGAATCGGGAATGGGGATTCGGGAATAGTCGACCACGGAGCTCTGAGAAGTTCTGACTGGTGGCGATTGCGCTAAACGAGTGCAGCACGCTGCCTTTGCGATTCCCCATTCCCCATTCCCCATTCCCCATTCCCGGCTCCACTGTCACCGCCGCGACTTGTGGGCGCAACATCCATGCCATCGCCCTCCCGGAAGCTAGCGAAAACCGGAGAACGGGCATGCGCTACGCGATCGTTACCGAAACCTATCCCCCTGAAGTCAACGGTGTTGCGCTGACCGTGCATGGGCTGGAGACCGGCCTGCGCGCACGCGGACACCAGGTGGACGTGGTGCGTCCACGGCAGAGCGGCGATACGGATGCGGCCACGGCCCTGCTGGTGCGCGGTGCATCGCTGCCGCGCTATCCGGGACTGAAATTCGGGCTACCGGCAACACAACGCCTCGTGCGTCATTGGCAGATCACGCAACCGGATGCGGTCTATGTGGCCACGGAAGGCCCCTTGGGCTGGTCGGCGATGCGTGCGGCACGCCGACTGGGCATCCCGGTCGCCACCGGCTTCCATACGCGGTTCGACGAGTACCTGCCCGACTACGGTGCCGCCTGGCTGCAGGGCACCGCGCTGCGCTGGATGCGCCGCTTCCATAATCAGGCCGAGGCCACGCTGGTGCCCACGCGCGAGCTGCAGCAGTTCCTGCGCGACGGCGGCTTCGAGCGGGTGCAGCTGCTGGCGCGCGCGGTGGACAGCCAGCAGTTCGATCCGGCCCGACGCGATCCGGCCCTGCGTGCCGAATGGGGCATCGAAGGCGAAGGCTTCGCGGCGATCTACGTCGGACGCATCGCCAATGAAAAGAACCTGCCGTTGGCGATCCGCGCCTTCCGCAAGTTGCAGCAGATCCGCCCGAAGGCGCGCTTCGTCTGGGTCGGCGATGGCCCGGCACGCGAAAAGATCGCGCATGAAAATCCGGACTTCATCTTCTGCGGCGTCCAGCGCGGCGCGGCGTTGGCACGCCACTTCGCCAGCGGCGATCTGTTCCTGTTCCCCAGCCGCAGCGAGACCTTCGGCAACGTGACCCTGGAGGCAATGGCCAGCGGTGTGGCCACGGTCGCCTTCGACTACGGCGCCGCGCGCGAGTATCTGCGCAACGGCCACAGCGGTGTGGCTGTGGAGAACGACGAGACGTTCATCCAGGCCGCCGTCGCACTCACCGAGGACGATGCGCTGCGCCGGCGCCTGGGGGCTGCGGCCGCACAGGCGATGAAGAAACTGCATCCGGACACGGTGGTGTCCGACTTCGAGGCCTTGCTGATGGGCATCACCGCGACACGGGGGCGTTATGTCGGCAACGCGGCTTGAGCTCCTGCGCGGTCACGAAGCGCGCTGGTGCCGGCGCGCCAATCACTGGTGCCGGCGCCACCCGGTGCGGCGTGCATTCGCCACCATCAGCCGGCTCGGCGATGGCGTGTTCTGGTACAGCCTGATGGGCTTGCTGGTGCTGGCCGACGGCATGGACGGCGTGCGTGCCTCTGCGCACATGGCAGCCACCGGAGTGCTCGCGCTGAGCTTGTACAAGTCGCTCAAACGCTGGACGCGGCGGCCGCGCCCGTATGCGGCCGACGTGCGCATCCGCGCCTGGGTGGCACCGCTGGACGAGTTCAGTTTTCCGTCCGGCCACACCTTGCATGCGGTGTCCTTCAGCATCGTGGCGGTGGCCTACTACCCGTGGCTGGCACCGGTGCTGGTGCCGTTTTCGGCCGGCGTGGCGCTGTCGCGCGTGGTGCTGGGCCTGCACTATCCCAGCGATGTGCTGGCTGCCACGGCGATCGGCGTGGTGCTGGCCAGTCTGTCGCTGTGGGGAGTGCCGGTGCTGCTCGGCTAAAGCGTGAGATCTGCCATCGCCGCGCTTGCCTGACCAAGCCGATGCCGCTCGTCGCCCAGCCGGCCGTTCACCCGGCGCTCGCGCCGCGATGCGACGCTCCACCGATTCCCGATTCCCGATTCCCGATTCCCCATTCTCGATTCCCCACCCCCGATTCTCCATTCCCGATTCCCGATTCCCGTCCCGCGCTGCCGCCGTACAATGGCGCAATGACGACCCTGTTCATTTCCGACCTGCACCTGGATCCGGCCCGGCCGGCGATCACCGAGCTGTTTCTGGACTTCCTGCGCACGCAGGTGCCGGGCAGCGACGCGCTCTACATCCTCGGCGATCTATTCGAAGCCTGGATCGGCGATGACACGCCATCGACCGCTGCCGATGCGGTGGCCGTGGCGCTGCATGCGGTGGCCGATAGCGGCGTGCCGGTGTTCTTCATGCCGGGCAATCGCGACTTCCTGGTGGGCGAGGCATACGCGCAACGCGCCGGCTTCCGCATCCTGCCCGATCCCACGGTGGTCGACTTGTACGGACACCCGACCCTGCTGATGCATGGCGACCTGCTGTGTACCGACGACACCGCCTACCAGGCGTTCCGTGCACAGACGCGCGATCCGGTCTTCCAGGCGCAGTTCCTGGCGCAGCCGCTGGCCGCGCGGGTCGCCTTCGCGCAGCAGGCACGCGCTGCCAGCCAGGCGCGTCATGCAGAACTCAAGCAAGGCGACCAATCGCGCTTCGAGACCGTCACCGATGTCACCCCGGCCGAGGTGGAAACCACCTTCGTGCGGTATGGCCTGGACCGTCTGATCCATGGCCATACCCATCGCCCTGCGATCCATACCCTGCAGGCCGGCGGCCAGACCTGCACCCGCATCGTGCTGGGCGACTGGTACGAACAAGGCTCGGTGCTGCATGTGGATGCCGACGGCGTTTCACTGGAGCAGCTGACACTTTGACGTAGCTGACCGCAGCTAGCGAGCAGCCACAGCGGGCGCAGGCCGCTCGCCCGGAAGCACGGTGCAAGCGAGATACGATGGGCATCGGCCGCTCCGTCTGCAGGTGCGCGCTGTGGTTTCGACATCAGGCCTGCGCACGCTCGACGTGCTGCTAGCCGCGCAGGAACCGCAGCTGGACGCGCTGCCGGTAAGCCCGATCGCGCCAGCTGCTGTTACGCAGCCGCACAGTCCATGCGGCATCCCAAGGCATCACTGCATGCTGCGCGCATGTTCGGCATAGTCGACGAAGTCGGCGTTGACCACGTCGTACCAGAGCACCGTGCCATCGGCCTGCACGCGGAAACGATCGCGCACCGGGTTGGTCTGCGGGTCGCCGGGGCACTCGTTGCCATGCCGCTCGCGCACTGCGAAGTCGAACGCATCCGCTGCGGACTCAGCGTCGTCTTCCTCGACGATGCTGATGCAGTTGTCCGGATAGAAATGGTCAGCCTGCAGCCGGGTTTCCAGCACATGCAGCGCACGGGCGCGGGCATCGTTGCCGGTCGGCGCGGCCTGCGCGGACACGGCCGGTGTGGGTGGCGCAGGGGCTGGGTCGGCAGGTTGCTGTTTGCAGCCGGCAACTGCCAGCGCGGCCAGGCACAGCGCCGCGTAACGCAGGGACTTGGACATGGGTGCTCCGCTCCGCAGGACACGCCGGCGACAACCGGCAGTGCCTCTAGTCTGCGCGATCACTGCGCCTGCGTGTAGCGGCAAAGGCCCGGCACCTGCGGTGCCGGGCCGACAGCGGTAGACGCCTGGTCCTCAGCGGAAGCCGGCGATGGTGGCCTTGGTATTGACCAGCACGCGCTGATTGTCGGCGGTGCTGGCATTGCCCATCGGCACGCCGTTGTAGCTGATGTTGGGGTTGGACCAGTAGTTCAGGCGCGGGCAGCCGCTGCTGCAGTCGTAGGCCATGATGGTGCGCCAGCTGTTGCCGTAGCGATAACCGTGCCCGTAGGCGTACGGCGAGGTGCTCGGGTCGTTGGTGGCGTCATGACGGGCGCTCTGCAGATGGCCGATTTCATGCGCGAAGCTGTAATAGCCGGTGGCGCAATCCCAGTACACCGAGGCGAACGCGGTCGCGGCGGTAGAGCCGATCCCCGATGCCAGGCCGCAGTAGCTGCTGTTGTTCAACACGATCACGCCCACATCGGCGGTGTAGGTGTTGCGGCTGGTGTGGATGCTGTCCATGTAACCATCGTTGGTCACGCGGAAGCGCTGCAGGTCAGTGGTGAAATTGCCGGTTTCGCTGTAGCTGGTGGTCTCGTAACGCGCCAGTTGCAGGGTGATGCCGACATTGCTGTTGATGTAGCCCTGGTTGGCCTCGGCCACTGCCAGTTGCACCAGCGACTGCATGTTGCCGCCGTAGGCGGTCACCGCCTGATTGGTCGCCACCACCAGCACGCGGATGGTCGCCGGGCTGCCCGACGATGCGGCGGCCGCGGTGACGCGCCCGTCGCTGGGCATGTCGATCTTCGGCAACAGGCTGTATTCGGCCGGGTGCTCCTGCGGCAAGCGGCTTTCCTCCACCTGCACCAGGACGTGGCGGCCATCGGCGAGCGGGCGCAGCCGATACAGCTTGCCGGCGTAGCGGATGGTGCCGGTGACGGTATCGCCGCTGCGCACCAGGATGGCCGAGTTCAGCGGATCCACCCCCGACAGCGTGCGTGCGCGGGTCCCGGCGCGCGGGCCGAGGTTGCCGTACCACACGCTATCGCCGCCTTCCAGGGCATCGACCTTGGCCTGGGTGGCAGTGACGGTCTGGCCGTCCAACTGCAGTTCCAGCAGCTTCTCCGAGGCGGTGACCGCACCGGCGTCGAGCTGGACCACCTGCGCGTTGGCCGTGGACGGTGCGCTGAGCAGGCGCTGCAACGAGGGCTCGGCAGTGGCGGTGGTGGCCGCGCTGCGGCTCAACGCCGGGCCCGATTGATACAGCGGCTTGCCGGCAGCGGCGGCCGAACCGGCCAGGCACATGGCGATCAGACCCACCGTGGTGCACATCGACTTCGACTTCATCGTCTCTCTCTCCTTAGACATGGAAGTAACGGATGTGAAACACCGGGCCCCTGCCCCCGGGACGCCATTAAGGCGCGCCGTGCCGTCCGGATTGCAAGTTGTTACAAAAGAAAATTACGTTTTTGTGATGTCTACCGTTGAATGGATGCGATTCCGGCGGCTGCATGGAAGGACCCAGCGCACAGTCCGGCGGTCGAAGGCGCATTGCAGCGCACGTCGTCTGCGGCGTCCGGCGACATCGAGTCCGCGTGATTGCCGGGGGCGACCGGTGGCGGTACGCATCGATGCGGCGCGTTGCGCGCGTTCCGCACGCAGTGCGCCCGGTGCTGCATGCACGACACGACGGGCGCGTTTCAGGCAGCGCAGCATCGGTACTGGCCGATTCGATCTGCCCGCATACGGCGCTCAAGCGAGCGTGCAACTACGGCCGACGCCTCCACCACCGGCTGCTCAGCCGGCCTGCTCCACCAGATCGGCCAGTTCGTCCTCGTCGAAGCCGGCAAGCAGCCGCGCCTGCAGATTGAACGGCCCGTGCAGGTAACCGCCGGCGTACTCGTGCAGCAGCGCCTTGAAGCGCGCGCGCGGCTCGATGCCGGCCTGCGCGCAATACCAGCGGTACCAGCGCGAGCCGGCCGCCACGTGCGCCACTTCCTCGCGCAGGATGGTGTCCAGCACCTCGGCAGTGGCGGTATCGCCGAGCGAACGCAGTTTGACGATCATCGCCGGCGTCACATCCAGCCCGCGCGCTTCCAGCACGCGCGGCACCAGCGCCATGCGCGCCAGGCCGTCGTGCGCGGTTTTCTCGCACATTTCCCACAGGCCGTTGTGCGCGGCGAAGTCGCCGTAGTCGTGGTCATGTGCGTGCAACCGCGCGCGCAGCAGCATGAAGTGGCGCGATTCGTCATCGGCCACGCCAACCCAGTCGGCATAGAACGCCTCCGGCAGCCCACGGAAGCGATACACCGCATCCCAGGCCAGATCGATGGCGTTGAGCTCGATATGCGCGATGGCGTGGATAAAGGCGGCGCGCCCTTCCAGGCTGCCCAGCCCACGCCGCGGCACCTGCCGCGGATGCACCAGCACCGGCCTGGCAGGCCGGCCCGGCATGCGGATCGGCTGCGGTGGCGCCGCCTGCGGCGATGGCAGCGGCAAGCTGCCGGCGCGGAACGCGGCCGCATGCCGCTGCGTCAATGCGACCTTCTCCAGCGGATCGGCCGCCTGCAGGCAGGCATGTGCGGCTTGCAGAAGATCCATCGTGTCCATCACTCCGTCTTTGCGATAAACCGCAGGGCCGACAACACCGGCAGTTGGCGCTTCACGCTGCAGCGGCGATCGCCATCCCGACGCCGCCATCGCAGGTTCGGTCTGCGCACATCCACAGCGGCCGGCGAAACTGCCGCACCACCGCAGCGCACGCCATGTCGCGCCCGGCTGCAGCCAGCTGACGCGATCACCACGCAGCCGGTCGGCATGGCACAGGGACGCCATGCCATGCCTGGGGAGCGCCGGCCTGCAGCGCTAGCGCAGACCGTTATGCGCGGCGACGCTTCTTGGCATCGTCCGAGCGCAGCTGCTGGATGCGTTCGAAATAGCCCGGCTCGATGCCGGTGATGTATTCGCCGTTGAAGCACGAGGAATCGAACTGCTGGATGTCCGGGTTGCCTTCGCGCACCGCCACTTCCAGGTCTTCCAGATCCTGGTAGATCAGCCAGTCGCAGCCGAGGAATTCCTGGATTTCCAGCTCGCTGCGGCCATGCGCGATCAGCTCTTCGGCTGCCGGCATGTCGATGCCGTAGATATTGGGGTAACGCACAGGCGGCGCGGCCGAGGCCAGATACACCTTGCGTGCACCGGCATCGCGCGCCATCTGCACGATCTGCCGGCTGGTGGTGCCGCGCACGATCGAATCGTCGACCAGTAGCACCACGCGGTTGCGGAATTCCAGGTGGATCGGATTGAGCTTGCGCCGCACCGATTTCTGCCGCTCGCCCTGCCCCGGCATGATGAAGGTCCGGCCCACGTAGCGATTCTTGACGAAGCCCTCGCGGTACTTCACCCCGAGCACGTTGGACATCTCCAGCGCCACATCGCGCGAGGTGTCCGGGATCGGAATGATGGTGTCGATATCGTGATCCGGGCGCAGGCGCAGGATCTTCTCGCCCAGCTTCAGGCCCATGCGCATGCGCGCCTTGTGCACCGAGATGTTGTCGATCATCGAATCCGGGCGCGCGAAGTACACATACTCGAAGATGCACGGCGCGTTGACGGTCGGCGCGGCGCAGACTTCCGAAAACAGCTCGCCGCGCGCGGTGATCACCATCGCCTCGCCGGGGCGCAGGTCGCGCACGCGCTGGTAGCCGAGGATGTCCAGGGCAGC
Organism: Xanthomonas sp. CPBF 426; assembly: GCF_903989465.1. Classification (NCBI taxonomy): domain Bacteria; kingdom Pseudomonadati; phylum Pseudomonadota; class Gammaproteobacteria; order Lysobacterales; family Lysobacteraceae; genus Xanthomonas; species Xanthomonas sp. CPBF 426. Next base: position 1,185,349 of record NZ_LR861805.1, on the reverse strand, counting down.
CGATTCGGAGGAGACGATGTATTCGGTGCCTTCGGCGTGCTCGCGCTTGCCCAGCACCAGCGGACGGATGCCGTGCGGGTCGCGGAAGGCCACCAGTCCCAGGCCCAGCACCACGCTGACCACCGCATAGCCGCCCTTGCAGCGGCGGTGCACGCCGGCCACCGCGCGGATCGCCGCCTCGGGGGTGAGCATGCGCTGCGCATCCAGCTCGTAGGCGAACACGTTCAGCAGCACTTCGCTGTCCGAATCGGTGTTGATGTTGCGGCGGTCGGCCTCGAACACCTGCTGGCGCAAGGCCTCGGTGTTGATCAGGTTGCCGTTGTGCGCCAGCGCGATGCCGTAGGGCGAGTTGACGTAGAACGGCTGCGCCTCGTCCATGCCTTCCGAGCCTGCGGTCGGATAGCGGCAATGAGCGATGCCGACACGGCCTTCCAGCACCGCCATCTTCTTTTCGTCGAAGACATCGCGCACCAGCCCGTTGGCTTTTTGCACGCGCAGGCGCGTGCCGTCTGCGGTGGCGATGCCTGCGGCGTCCTGCCCACGATGCTGCAGGACGGTCAGGCCGTCATACAGCTGCCCGGCGACGTTCTGGTTGCCGACAATACCGACGATGCCACACATGGTGCGCGTTCTCCGCTACGGCTTGCGCCGTTACTGTGAAGGGGGCCGTGCCTGGCCTTGGGACTCGACCCGAGCCGGGTCGCTTTCTCCGCCGCGAACCTGCGCCGGATCGATATTGGCCGGCATCGCCTGCGCCGGATTGCGTCCGTCGCTGGCAGCTTTGCCGGGTTGTCCAAGCGCACGCGTGATGGTGTCGCTCAGACCGGACCCGGACAGCGCCTTGCCCAGGTCCGCATTATCGCCTGCCGAGGGCAACTTCCCCAACTCCGTTGGCAGGTTGCCGAGTTCCATCGATGGCATGTCCATCGACGGCATCCGCCAGGCCGGCAGTTGCGCCCGCATCCAGCTCGCGCCCGGCGACAGCATCGGCATCAGCATCGACTGGCGCCAGGCCGGCTCGCGCGGCAGCGGCGTGAAGCTCATCAGCAGCACCAGCACGCTGGCCAGAAAGCCGCCGCGCACCAGGCCCAGGCCGAAGCCGAGCATGCGGTCCATCCCGCCCAGGCGCACCGCATCCACGCCGGCGCGGATCACCATGCCGATCACCGCCACGGTGATCAGCACGCCGACGAACACCATCGCGTAGCCGCCGAACGACTCGGTGGCCGACGGATGCTTGCCATCGGCGATCCAGCGCGCGGCCGGGCCGCCGAACTGGAACGTCGCCCAGCCGGCCAGCAACCACGACAGCGTGCCGACCACGATGGCGACAAATCCGCGCAGCAGGCCCAACAGGGCCGACACCAGGATGATGACGCCCAGCACCATGTCGATCATTGCCCACTTCTCCGCGCGGCGCGCACGCCGCTGGTCCAACCTGGCTCGGTGTTCATTGCGCTCCCCTCCATGGGTGTGAGGCGATCAGGAATCCGCTCGCCGCCGGCGATACCACGCGAAACGGTGACCCGGCATGCTGCGGACGAGCCGCACCACGCAGCGAACCACCCGACTGCCGATCCTCGGCACTGACCGCGCCCGCCCGATGGCGGCGTAGTGGCTTACGGATGCGGACGCACCATGCCGGAAATGCCGACCTTGGCCGCCACCTGCGCGCGCAGCTGTTCGGCATCGCCGCGATTGGCGACCGGGCCGACGCGCACGCGGTTGAGCGCGCCCTTGTCGGTGCGCACCTGTTCGACGAAGGCGCTGAAGCCGGCGGCGCGCACGCGGTCGCGCAAGGCGTCGGCGTCTTCGGCGCGACCGAAGGCGCCCAGCTGCACAGCAAAGCCGACCGAGCTGGCTGCAGGCGCTGCCGGCGCGGCGGGCGCCGCGACGACCGGCTTGGCCGGCTCGGGCTTGGCTGGCTCCGTTTTCGCCACCTCCGGCTTGGCCGGGGCAGGCTTGGGCGCTTCGGCCGGCTTGGGCGCGGTGGCCAGCGGCTTGGCCGGCTCCGGCGGCAGGCTTTCGGTCTTGGTCGGGGCGGTCGTGCCGGCGGCGGCCACGCTGCTGGTCGGCTTGGCGGCCGTTGCGGGCGCCGGCGTGCTGGCTGCCGGCGCCGGCGCGGCGGCGTTGGCATCCAGCGTCACCACCTGGGCGTTGACATCGCTGCGCACTTTCACCGCCTGCAGGCGCGCCGCTTCGGCCTGGGCCTGATCGACATACGGCCCCACGCGCACGCGCCAGGCCGGGCGGCCGTTGATCTGGGTCTTTTCGCTGAAGCCGGGCAGCTGCGCCTGCTTGAGCCGCGCCAGTACCGCATCGGCATCGGCGCTGGTGGCGTAGGCACCGAAGTTGACCGCGTAGTTGCCGGCCGCCACCTCGGGTGCCGATGGCGTACTGGCCGGGTTGGCCAGATCGGCTGCGTCCGGGTTGTCCTGCACCGCGGCCGGCGCCGTGGCGGCACCGCGCATGCCCAGCGCGCCACCGGCCGGCGCATCGCCCGGGGTGACCAGCGGCAATTCGCGGGTCTCGAACTCGCCATTGGCCGGTGCGGCAGGTGCCTCCAGCGGCACGTCGGCCACGCCGCTCGACGGCGCAGGGCCCTTGACCAGCATCGGCAGGAAGATCACGGCGAGCGCCACCAGGACGATGGCGCCAATCAGTCGCTGTTTCAGAGCAGTATCCACGTAGAGAGACGAAAGGCGGCGTGGCGGGGTGCCGCGGCGATTATAAGGCCGCAGCCGGGCTACCGCCCCGGGTGGACTGAACGAAGTGCGTTTAGCGCGTCGGCAACGGTATGAAACGAGCCGAACACCAGCACCCGATCACCGGGGGCGGCCTGCGCCAGCACTGCGCCCAATGCGCCCGCCACATCGCCGTGACATACCGCCTGCGCTGCCGCACTGCCCTGCAGACGGACCTGCAAGGCCTGCGCCGACTGCCCACGCGCGCCGTCCAGCCCGGCCAGGCTCCAGTGGTCGACCTGCGTGGCCACCGCCTCCACCACGCCCAGCACGTCCTTGTCCGCCAGTGCGGCGTAGATGGCATGCGTGCTGCCCATGTGCGCCTGCGCGCCCAGTGCATCGGCCAGCGCGCGCGCGGCCTGCGGGTTGTGGCCGACGTCCAGCAGCACCTGCACGCCATCGACGTCACAGCGCTGCAATCGCCCGACCACCCGCGCGCTGGAAATTCCCTGCGCCCACGCGGCATCGGGCAGCGCTTCCGGCAAGGCCTGCAGCGCGGCAATTGCCGCGGCCGCATTGGCCAGCTGCACCGGCGCGTGCAGGGCCGGCATCGGCAGCTCCAGCGTCACCGCGACATCGCGCCAGCGCCACTGCGGCGCTTCTGGATGCTGCGCCTCGATCGGCTCGAAGAAATAATCGCTGCCGGCGCGGATGGCGTTGGCGCCCAGCTGGTAGGCACGCCGCAGTACGCTCGATGGCGGGTCGATTTCGCCCAGCACCACCGGCTTCCAGGCGCGGATGATGCCGGCCTTCTCGGCGCCGATCGCTTCGCGGTCTTCGCCCAGCCAATCGGTATGGTCGATATCCACGGTGGTGATCACCGCGACATCCGAGTCGACGATATTGACTGCATCCAGGCGCCCGCCCAGGCCGATTTCCAGCACCGCCAGGTCCAGCGCGGAGCGCTGCAGCAGCCACAGCGCCGCCAGCGTGCCGTATTCGAAATAGGTCAGCGTGGTGTCGCCGCGCACTGCCTCGACCGCCGCAAATGCCTCGACCAGCGCGGCATCGCTCGCATCGACGCCATCGATGCGCACACGCTCGTTGTAGTGCAGCAGATGCGGCGAGGTGTAGCTGCCCACCTTCCAGCCGGCGGCGCGCCCGATCGCCTCGATGAAGGCCACGGTGGACCCCTTGCCATTGGTGCCACCGACCACGATGACGTGCCTGGCAGGCGCGGCAAGCTGCAGACGTGCCGCCACCTCGCGCACGCGCTCCAGGCCCATGGCAATGGTGCTTGGATGCTGCTGCTCGATATAGACGAGCCAGTCGGAGAGGGAGTCGGTTGCGTTCACGGCGGGGACTGCGCAGGAAGAACCGCATTATCGCGAATTTTCAGGCCCTCACGTAGTCGGACAAACGACGCCATCTTGCCCAGGCGCATGCGCCTGTCGTTGCCGACTCCAATTGTCTGTGTCGGACGTCCCGATCACCGGGCGTCTTCGATCGCTGCAACCCGCATTCCCAACAGCGAGCGCTGACCGGTCAACACCACGGTCACCTGCTGATCGAGATGCCGACGATAGAGCGCCTCGCTGACGCACAGATGGCCGGGAAACCGATTTTCCAGCGGCCCGCCACGCAATCGGTATTTGCACGAACGCCCGCTTTGAAAGTACTCGACCTGCATCACATGCGTTTCCTTGAAATCGACACCGGCCATACGCGTGTACACCCACGGCGCCCCTAGAGCCAGTACGAGCCAGCACAGAAATCCCAACAGCGGCGGCGCCAGGCAGATCGCCAGAACCGTGTTCAGCGGCTGCGTACCGAAGACCGCCTTCCATCCGCCGATGCGATAGGCCGGCGCAAAGATCAGCACCGTCAATGCGCCTCCCAGCAGCACCATCGGCGCTACCCAGTTCCGACCAGAAAGAAACGGTGCGGGAATGAAGTCGGAAAACACCGCTAGCGCCAACAGGCCGCACACACTGCCCAAGACAGCGCACCGAAGCACCTTGGGCCAGTTGGCGATGGTCCAGCGATGACGCACCACAGCGCGATCCTGCATCCTTGCCGGGCGTTGCCTTACAGCGCCCGATGCTTGGCTTCGCCAAAGAACGGCGTGTGGTGCGCGCAGTCGTTGAGCCGCACCACTTCCAGGTGATCCACGTCCTCGCCCTCGAGCAGGTTGAGCGTGGTCGGTGCCTGGCGGAAGGTCCACAGCCGGGACAGCGGCAGGCCCAGGATCTTGCACAGGATCACGCGGTTGACCGCATCGTGCGCGACCACCAGCAAGGTGTCGGCCGTGCCCAGGCCATCGGCCGCGCGCGCCAGGCCACGCCAGCTGCGGTCCAGCACCTGACGCAGGGATTCGCCGCCGGGCATCAGCACGGTATCGGGCTCGTCGCGCCAGGCGCGCAGACGTGCCGGATCCTTGTCGTTGATCTCGCTGGCCAGCAAGCCTTCCCATTCGCCGTGGGCGATTTCCTGCAGGTCTGCATCGGTCTGCAGCAGGTTTTCGCGCGCGCTGCCCAGCGCCAGCCTGGCGGTGGCCTGCGCGCGTGACAGCGGCGAGGCCACCGCGCGGGTGATCTCCAACGACTGCAGACGCGCGCCGAGCGCGGCCGCCTGGCCTTCGCCGACCGGCGACAGCGGGATATCGATCTGGCCCTGGTAGCGGCCTTCGGCGTTCCACGGCGTCTCGCCGTGACGGGCAAGCAGGATGCGCATGCGCGAGAGATTCCTTGGGGGAAGGGGCCGGCTCGCCGCAGCGAAACGGGAGCGCATGATAACCCCTCCCGCTGCGGTGCCGGCCGCCCGCATCAGCGCAGGCCGGGTTGCTGCAGCGGTGGCGGTGCCGGGGCCACTTCCGTCATGACCCAGCGCAACCACCGCGATCCACGGCGACGATGCGAGTCATCGGCGGATCGGAGATCCTGCCGCTCACCGACTTCCGGTTGCCATCAAAGGCCGGCACAACCAGCCTGCCCTGCGCGGCCATCGCCGGCGAGCCCCGACACCGACTCAGACGCGCCCGAATGCCGGATCACTGCGGCTGGGCCTGCCGGTTTCCAGATGCCCGGCCAGCCGGCGGCGGAACGCGGTTCCGGGCTGTTCCAGCACGACGTCGTACCAGTGATCACTGGCTGCAAGCGCCAGCCGCACGGTCTGGCGCTGACCTGCGGCCAGGTGCATCGACCGCACGGCCGGGTCTGCATAGTCCAGCGCGCGCAGCTGCAGCGTGCACGGTTGCCGTCCGGCGTTGCCGATGTCCAGCACCAGCATCTCGCCGTCCTGCCGCGCCTCCAACCACGGCGCTGCCGATTGCGTCCCGGCTGCAGCGAGGTCGCCAGCGAATTCGCGCAGGAAACCATTGGGCCCATGCACGTTCAGCGCATAGGCGCCGTTGTGCGCAGCGCCGACCGGCACATCGTCCAGCTGGGTGCCAGGCAACACGGTGTAGTACCACGGGCCGCCGCTTGCAGCGCTGGTGTAGACATTGAACGCGGCCGCCGCAGCGCCGCTGTTGACGAACTGCAGTTGCACGCCACCTTCGCCCTGCACGCGCGCATGCACCTGCAAGGCGTACGGCAATGCACGCGCCGGACGTTGTCCCGGCTCCTGTCGCGACATGCTGGCCCTGGTCGGCGGCACCGGTAGCGGCTTGTCGCGCACCGCGGCGGTGCGCGCGCGGTAGTCGTCGACCGACGGCAGTGCGCTCACTGCCGAATCGTCCGGCTTGCGGAAATCGAACACGCTGGTCAGATCGCCACTGACCGCCCGGCGCCACGGGCTGATGTTGGGTTCGGCCACACCGAAACGGCGTTCCAGCAACCGCAGTACCGAGGTGTGATCGAACACCTGCGAATTGACCCAGCCGCCGCGCGTCCAGGGCGAGATCACCAGCATCGGCACGCGGATGCCCAAGCCCATCGGCACGCCCGCGTAGACCTCCCCGCGCGTGTCGACGTTGCTGCGCCCCATGCGCGCACCCAACGCCGGCAACGCTGCGGGCACGTGATCGAAGAAGCCGTCGTTCTCGTCGTAGTTGATGATCAACGCGGTCTTGGCCCACACCTGTGGGTTGGCGGTGAGCGCATCGATCAGGCGCGCCACCAGCGACTCGCCATAGGCCGGCGGCGCTTCCGGATGTTCGCAGTACGCGGTGGGCGGCACGATCCAGGACACCTGCGGCAAGCGGTCGGCCTGCACGTCGGCGGCGATCGCGGCGATGAGATGCTCGGCCTGCGTGGTGGCGGCGTTGTCGGCGGTGGAACCGGGCACGCAGGCACGCGCACGCCGATAGCGTTCGTCGTCGGGGTGCAGATCACGATAGTGCGAAAAATACGCCAGCGAGTTGCAGCCGAAGTTGTCGTACTCCTGGTACACGCGCCAATCCACGCCTGCGGCCTGCAGGCGCTGCGCGTAGGTGGTCCAGTCCATCGCCGCATACCCGGGCTTGTCGCGGGCCATGTCGGCGGTCCAGTTGCCGTCGTCGGCGTTGGTCACCACCTGCGCGCCGAGATTGCCCACGCTGGTACCGCTGGTGCCGGTGAACAGGTACATGCGATTGGGATTGGTCGGCCCGTGCAACGAACAGAAATACCCGTCGCAGATGGTGAAGGCATCGGCCAGTGCGTGGTAGTACGGGATGTCGTGACGCTGGAAATACCCCATCGTCAATTCGCCCTTGTACGGCACCCAGGCGTCGTACTCGGCCCAGCGCGCCGGGTCCTGCCCGTGGCCGGCTTTCCAGGAGTGATCCAGGCTCTTGATCAACGGCGCGGACGTGTTTTGCGAATCGAAGGCGAACGGCAGCAGGCGGCGCCCGTCCGCGGCCGGCTGGCTCCAGACCGGGTGGCCGTCGCGCAGCTGCAACGGACGCGGATCGCCGAACCCACGCACGCCACGCAGCGTGCCGAAGTAATGGTCGAACGAGCGATTCTCCTGCATCAGGATCACCACGTGCTCGATGTCGCGCAGTGTGCCGGTGCGCGAGTTGGCCGGCAGCGCGAGTGCGCGGCCGATCGAGGACGGCAGGGCGCCGGCGGCGGTCAGCGCGGCGACGCGCTTGAGGAAATCGCGGCGCGAGGGGGAAGACGTCATGGCTACGGGACCTGCGAGAAATACGTGTACATGCCGCGCACTGCGGCCGGGTAGGACACGTATAGCGGTCAAGCACGACAGTTTTGCGACAGCCACCGTCATCAATGTTTCATACGTCGTTGACACCCTGCGTCGCGAAACGCCGGTCTTGCACCGTGCGTCGCCCTCAGCCGTGCTTGAACAGGATTCCCCCATGACTTCCGCTCGTCGCTTTCATGTCACTCCGCTGGCGCTTGCCCTGGCCGCGCTGCTTCCGGTCATCGCATCTGCGGCCACACCGGTTGCCGTTGCAGAGGCGCCGGTAGCCGATGCCCCGGCCACCGTGGCCGATGCCGCCGCCAATGCCACCCAGCTGGACGCGATCAATGTGGTGTCGCAAGGCAGCACCCGCCAGGTCCAGCGCATCAGCCGGCAGGACATCGAGCAGCTGACACCGGGCAGCAGCGCCTTCAAGGCGGTGGAAAAATTGCCGGGCGTGCAGTTCCAGTCGGCCGATCCGTTCGGCACCTACGAGTGGTCCACGCAGGTCACCCTGCATGGCTTCGACCAGAGCCGGCTGGGCTACACGCTCGATGGCATTCCGCTCGGCAACATGAGCTACGGCGTCACCAACGGCCTGCACATCACCCGCGCCATCATTTCGGAGAACCTCGGCTCGGTGGAGATCGCGCAAGGCGCCGGTGCGCTCGGGACTGCGTCCAACACCAACCTCGGCGGCACCATGCAGTTCTACTCGGCCGATCCGCAGACCACGCCCGGCCTGCGCCTGGTGCAGACGGTCGGCAGCGATGCCACGCGGCGCACCTTCGTGCGTGGCGACACCGGCGACCGCAATGGCCTGTCGGCGTATCTGTCCTACGCCAATGCCAGCACCGACAAGTGGAAAGGCTTCGGCGACCAGCAATCCGAGCAGGCCAACCTCAAGACCGTCTACCAGTGGGGCGATGGCAACCGTCTGAGCCTGTTCGTGGATACCTCGCGGCGCAAGGAATACGACTACATGGACCTGTCGTTGACCAGCCAGCGTGCGCTGGGCTGGGACTACGACTATCTGCAGCCGGATTGGGCCACCGCGGTGCAGATGGCGCGTGCATATCAAACCACCGGCGCCACCAGCGGCGTGGCCAACGGCTATCCGCAATCACTGGCCGGACTTCCCGACGATTACAGCTGGCTCGACGCCAGCTACTACGCCGGCGGCGGTCTGCGCCGCGACAACCTGGCAGGTTTGTCGGGCACGTTCGTGTTCGGCGGCGCCACGCTGGATGCCACGGGCTACTACCATGCCAACCGTGGTGAAGGTCAGTGGGTGACGCCCTATGTGCCGACGTCTGCGCAGGTTCCGCTGTCGATGCGCACCACCGACTACGGCCTGGATCGTTACGGCGGCACCAGCGCATTGAAATGGTCGTGGGGCAACCACGATCTGGAAGTGGGCCTGTGGGCAGAAAACGCACGTACCACGCAGCAGCGCAACTACTTCGCGCTCGGCAACGAGGGCTATACCTCGCTGTACAACGTGTACGAAGTGCAGACGCCGTTCCGCCGCGATTTCCTGCAGCGCTACACCACCCAGACCCGCATGCTGTACCTGCAGGACAGCGTGCGCCTGCTCGACGACCGCCTGACCATCAACTACGGTGCAAAGGCGCTCAGCACCACCACGCGTGCGCAGTCCCTGGTGCCGACCACCGCGCTGGCACAGGGCCGCATCCGCGCCGAGGACAACTTCCTGCCGCAGGTTGGCATCAACTACAAGCTGGACGAACGCCAGGACATCTACGCCTCCTACAGCAAGAACATCGCCGCATTCGGCTTCACCCCGTTCGGCACCTCGCAGGCGGCGTTCGACCGCAGCCGCTCCACGCTGGAGCCGGAAGAATCGCAGACCGTGCAGGTGGGTTACCGCGTGCAGGATGCGCAGTTCCAGCTGTCGGCCGATGCCTACTTCACCAAGTTCTCCAACCGCTTGTTGACCACCTCGCCGTGTAGCGCGGTGCAGACCTGCGCGGCGATCCTGAGCAATGTGGGTGCCGTGCATAGCGCAGGTGCGGATCTGGCCTTGATGTGGCGTCCGATGGAAGGCCTGAGCTGGTTGAATTCGCTGTCGTGGAATCGCTCGCGCTACCAGGACGATTACCTCAACAACGGCGTGGTCGCCACCTCCGGCAAGGACGTGGTCGGCATCCCCGCGTTGATGTTCTCCTCCAGCGCCAGCTACCAACTCGGCAACCTGCGCCTGGATCTGGACGGCAAGTATGTCGACAAGCGCTACATCACCTTCCTCAACGATTCGCAGGTGCCCTCGTACTGGCTGTTCAATGCGGGCGCGCGTTACGACTTCGGTCGCGTGGGCGGGGTGGCCGATGTGGCGTTGGCGCTCAACATCACCAACCTCACCGACAAGCGCTATTTCGCCAGCACCGGCACCAACGGCTACGTGGCCTCCGATCCGCAGGGCTACAACCAGACCATGGTGGTCGGCGCGCCGCGCCAGTACTTCATGAGCCTGGATGTGAAGTTCTAAGCAGCTTTGCACCACCTAAGGCGCCCTCATCCGGCGCTACGCGCCACCTTCTCCCGCATGCGGGAGAAGGCATGCCGACACTCCCCGATACCTCGAGCAGGTCGGCAAGTTACTTTTCCGGGCCTTCACGCGTTCACGCCTGCTCGGCCGCTCCGTATCTCGGCCTCATCTGCTTGTTGTCTCCCCCAGCTTTTCCTTGTTTTTCCTGATTCTCTTCTGTCTTCCCCGCTTTTCCTTTCTGCCTTCCCTGCGTGTCTGCCCTCCCTGCATGGACACCGACGCATTCACGCAAGGCGTCGATCGCATCGGCCCGCTGCGGTGGCCCTTCCTGCACTGCAACTTGCCTGCTTGCTGACTTCCGTGCTTGTTGGCTTCCCTGCCTCGAATTCCTTACTTGTTGCCTCCCTGCTTCTCGAATTCCCCGCTTCTCGAATTCCCTGTTTGTTGTGCTCCCTGTTTCTCGACTTCCCCGCCCTTCCCCCGCTTGCGGGGGAAGGTGCCCGAAGGGCGGATGGGGGCAACCGCCCCGCAACAAACACATACCGCCAACCAACCAACCCAGCGCCACCGCCGCCCCCGAACGCACGGGGACCATTGCTGTTGCACTGCCACATGCACTCACCGCGCGCCGCATATAATCGCCGCCTTACTTTCACTCAGCAGGTCCCGCCAGATGGCGCAGACGATGAAGGCGCTGGTCAAGCGCGAAGCAAACAAGGGCATCTGGCTGGAACAGGTCGCCGTTCCCAGCCCTGGCCCCAACGAGGTGCTGATCAAGCTGGAAAAGACCGCGATCTGCGGCACCGACCTGCATATTTACCTGTGGGACGAGTGGAGCCAGCGCACCATCACCCCCGGCCTGACCATCGGCCATGAGTTCGTCGGCCGCGTGGCCGAGCTCGGTTCGGCGGTAACCGGCTACCAGGTCGGCCAGCGCGTGTCGGCCGAAGGCCACATCGTCTGCGGACATTGCCGCAACTGCCGCGGCGGCCGTCCGCACCTGTGCCCCAACACGGTCGGCATCGGCGTCAACGTCAATGGCGCCTTCGCCGAGTACATGGTGATGCCGGCCAGCAACCTGTGGCCGATCCCCGACCAGATTCCTTCCGAGCTGGCCGCGTTCTTCGACCCCTACGGCAACGCCGCGCACTGCGCGCTGGAGTTCGATGTCATCGGCGAGGACGTGCTGATCACCGGCGCCGGTCCGATCGGCATCATCGCCGCCGGCATCTGCAAGCACATCGGTGCGCGCAATGTGGTGGTCACCGATGTCAACGACTTCCGCCTCAAGCTGGCCGCCGACATGGGCGCCACGCGCGTGGTCAACGTGTCCAAGACCTCGCTCAAGGACGTCATGGCCGACCTGCACATGGAAGGCTTCGACGTGGGCCTGGAAATGAGCGGCAACCCGCGCGCCTTCAACGACATGCTCGACTGCATGTACCACGGCGGCAAGATCGCCATGCTCGGCATCATGCCGCGCGGCGCCGGTTGCGACTGGGACAAGATCATCTTCAAGGGTCTGACCGTGCAGGGCATCTACGGTCGCAAGATGTACGAGACCTGGTACAAGATGACGCAACTGGTGCTGTCGGGCTTCCCGCTGCACAAGGTGCTGACCCATCAGTTGCCGATCGACGACTTCCAGAAGGGCTTCGACCTGATGGAAGAAGGCAAGGCCGGCAAGGTCGTGTTGAGCTGGAACTGACCGGCCAATACGTTTCAACGCAAAAGGCGCCGCGAGGCGCCTTTTGCATGTCCGTTTTCAGAGCGCAGGCAACGCAAGCGAAGCTTAGTGGGTCGAGGGCGCGGCGGCCTCAATGCACCAATAAGTTAGTCGGTGGTCAGGTAAAAAAAACACGCTTATTGCTAGGCGGTGAGACGCCCAGAGTTCCATAGATTGCTTGTTGGCAGTCCGCCCGTTGCTCAGCGCGCGACGGGAAAATCGTCGGACGCAAGGTGATCCTGACGATGTACGCCATGGTCTGCTTGCAACCACGCACCGACCATCTCGACTGGTCCTTGCCCGCTCACCGTCGCGGGACCTTACGCGGCATGGATGCCGCGTAAGAGCCTACAGGGACGTACTTGCGGCGTGTTCCGCGTCGGTGGGCGGGCAAGGGCCCTGCAGCCAGGTAGCAGATCAGCCGCTCTACGCTTGAGCTATCGCATGGGCGACTGCTGCAAAAGACCGAGCATCTCAACTGGTCCTTGCCCGCTCACCGTCGCGGGACCTTACGCGGCATGGATGCCGCGTAAGAGCCTACAGGGACGTACTTGCGGCGTGTCCTGCGATGGTCGGCGGGCAAGGGCCCTGCAGCCAGGCAGCAGATCAGCGGCTCTGCATCTGCAAGTGATCCATCCGCACGTTGCAATCACTTAAAGACAAGACAAACGCAATTTGAGTCTTGGGGTCTTTCAACTTCAGGGCACCTAGGAGTCCGAGCATCGACTCTTCCCGCCTCATCACCACATAGCCAGATCGTCAAAACCGCTGTTCAGGCAATTGCCCTCACGGCCAGGTGACTGTCGCAGTCGCCACCAGATGGTTCTGCGAATTCTGCCGCCCGAAGCCGAATTCCGCCGCTTCGCTGGTGTCGTAATAGCCCACGCTCAGACCCAATGGACCGAACACCTTGCCGACATTCACGCCAAAGTCGTTGTAGTCGTGGTCCACCTGGCTCAGCGAGGAGGTATAGACGCTGTGCCCCGCATGCGCGCCGAAGGTGAAGTCGTGTGGCAGCGACCAGTTGGCATCCAGCGCGTAGTAGTAGCCATCGGTCTTGGTGCCATAGAGATCGTTGGTATAGGCAACGGTAAGGCTATAGGTCTTCAGGAACGTGGTCTTGGTGATCAGCTCGGCGTAATTGGACGCGCCCGCTCCCAGATACTGGTAGCGATTGACCATCACATCGAAATTGAAGTTGGTGCCCAGGTCGGTGTTGTAGCCGACAAAACCATCCACTTCCCAATCCGGGTCGCCGGCACCGTAGTCGACGTTGGAGGTCCAGGTGCCGATGTACAGGCCGAACGGCGTCTTGTAGGTGAGCCCGGCCTGGAAGGCGGGCTCCTCATTGGTCTGCGAAATACCGCGGAACAGGTAGTCGCTGGTCACCGCAAAGGTACCGCTAAAGGGGGAAGCGGAGGCTTCTTCGTCCTGCGCCTGTGCCAACGGCGCGACACCAAGCAGCAGCAACGACAGACAACACGCGAGCGAGGACGGCTTCATGGACATCTCCTGGAGCGATGGGCGGTCGGATTGCGCGAGGCGGGACTGCCATGCCTTATTAGTCCAACCGTCATTGCAGCGCAACAGACAAGTCGCGCTCGCTTGACCTGGCGCACAAGCTTGAGAGCAGATGACGCCGGTCAGGGTTCTGTCTCATCGACCGCCCGCGCGGAATCTTGATGGGCCGGGAGTGGAGATTGGAGATTGGGGATTGGGGATTAGCAGGGATTCGCTTCGCTTTTGCGAATTCCCAATTCCCAATCCCGAAATCCCGAATCCCGGCCCAAATCAGACCGGAAACACACCGTAATGCCGCGCTGCCAGCCGCAGCTGCTGCCCAGGCTGGAAGCTGCCCGCCGATGCCGGCAGCTCCACTTCCACCTCGTTGCCTGCCGGCTCCAGCGTGGCGCGCAGCCGCAGACGCGCCCCGCTGCGCTGCGACCAGGCCACCGTGGCCGGCCAGCCGGCATCGTCCGGCACCAGATCTTCCGGCCGCACGTAGACTTCTACCGGGCCGGCCGCCAACGCGGCATTGGCTGCCGGCAAGGCATGCCCGGCGACCTGGATCTGGCCTTGCGCCAGCACTCCCGGAATGCGGTTCACCGCGCCCACGAACGAATACACGAACGGCGAGGCCGGCTTGTCGTAGATCATCGCCGGCGTGTCGAGCTGCTCGATGCGGCCGCGATTGAGGATCGCCACCCGGTCGGCCAGCTCCAGCGCTTCTTCCTGGTCGTGGGTGACGAACACCGTGGTCAGGCCGGTGCGCTCGTGCAGCTCGCGCAGCCAGCGGCGCAGATCGCGGCGCACCTGCGCATCCAGCGCACCGAAGGGCTCGTCCAGCAGCAACACGCGCGGCTCGATCGCCAGTGCACGCGCCAGCGCCACGCGCTGCCGCTGGCCGCCGGACAGCTGGGTGGGATAGCGGTGCTCGAGGCCCTGCAACTGCACCAGCGCCAGCAACTCTTCCACGCGTGCGCGGATGCGTGCTTCGGCCCAGCGCTCGGCGCCGCGCCGCACCCGCAGGCCGAAGGCGATGTTCTCGAACACGTCCATATGCTTGAACAGTGCATAGTGCTGGAACACGAAACCGACCCGGCGCGACTGCACGCTCATGCGTGTGGCGTCTTCGTCGCCGAACAGCACCTGGCCGCCATCGGCATGCTCCAGCCCGGCCATGATCCGCAGCAAGGTGGTCTTGCCGGAGCCGGACGGCCCCAGCAAGGCCAGCAACTCACCCTGACGCACGTCCAGGGTGATGTCGTCCAGCGCGGTGAACGTGTCGAACTGCTTGCGCAGGCGGTGGATGCGGATGCCCATGTTCACCTCAATGTCGGTGGTTGGCGGCGAGCGAATCGCCGTGCCGCCATTCCAGGTACGTCTTCAGCGCCAGCGTCAGCAGCGCAGTCAATGCCAGCAACGAGGCACACGCAAACGCGGCGCTGTAGGCGTATTCGTTGTAGAGGATTTCCACGTGCAGGGGCAGCGTGTTGGTGCGCCCGCGGATATGCCCGGACACCACCGACACCGCACCGAACTCGCCCATCGCGCGCGCCGCGCACAGCAACACGCCATACATCAGGCCCCAGCGGATGTTGGGCAGGGTCACCCGCCAGAACATCTGCCAACCATTCGCGCCCAGGCTCAGTGCGGCCAGCTCCTCATCGCTGCCCTGCTGCTCCATCAGCGGCATCAGCTCGCGCGCGATGAACGGGAAAGTGACAAACGTCGTCGCCAGCACGATGCCGGGCAGCGCAAACACGATGCGCGGCAACTGGACCAGCAACTCGCCAAAAAACGGCAGCTGCAGCCGCCAGCCTTCGTCGATCAACGGCCATGCCCAGCCGCTGCGGCCGAAGATCAGCACGAAGATCAGGCCGGCCACCACCGGCGATACCGAAAACGGCAGGTCGATCAGGCTGATCAGCAAGCGCTTGCCGGGGAACCGGTGCTTGCTGACAGCCCACGCTGCCGCCACGCCGAACACCAGGTTCAGCGGCAGCACGATGGCAGTGACGATCAGGGTCAGCTTGATCGCCGACAGCGCATCCGGGTCGACGATCGCACGCAGGAAGGTCTCCCAGCCGCCGCGCAGCGCCTCGGCGAACACCAGCACCAGCGGCAGCAGCAGAAACGCCAGCAGGAACAGCAGCGCACCCACAATCATCAGCCACTGCACCCAACGCGGCTCGTTGGTGGCCGAGTCGGTGATCCGGCGCGCCTGTTCGGTCATCTGGCGGGTCTGCACCATGGCGGGCAGCGGCGAGACAGCATCGTTCATGCAGTCCTCCGTTGATAGCGCAGCAGGCGTGCCTGCAGCGTATTGACCACCAGCAGGATCACGAACGACAGCAGCAGCATCGCCGCGGCAATGGCGGTGGCGCCGGCGTAGTCGAATTCCTCCAGCCGGATGGTGATCAGCAACGGCGCGATCTCGGTGGAATTGGGCAGGTTGCCGGCGATGAAGATCACCGAACCGTACTCACCCACGCCGCGCGCGAATGCCAGCGCGAACCCGGTCAGGACCGCCGGCCAGAGCCCCGGCAGCACCACCCGCCACACGGTCTGCCAGCGCGATGCGCCCAACGTGGCGGCGGCCGCTTCCAGTTCGCGCTCGCTCTCGGCCAGCACCGGCTGTACCACCCGCACCACGAACGGCAACCCGACGAACACCAGTGCCAGCACGATGCCCAGCTGGGTGTAGGCCACCTTGATGCCGACCGCTTCCAGCCAGCGCCCGACCCAGCCGTTGCCGCCGTACAAGGCGGTCAGCGCGATGCCGGCCACCGCGGTCGGCAACGCGAACGGCAGGTCGATCACCGCATCGAACAGGCGCTTGCCCGGAAAGTTGTAGCGCACAAACACCCAGGCCACCCAGGTGCCCATCACCGCATTGAAGGCGCCGGCCGCAAACGCGGTGCCGAAGCTCACCCGCAACGCCGACAGCACGCGCGGCTCGCTCCACACCCGCCACAGGCCGTCCCAGCCCAATCCGCTGGTCTTGATGAAGATGCCCAGCAGCGGGATCAGCACGATCAGTCCCAGCCAGGTCAGCGTGATTCCAAGACTCAAGCCCAGCCCGGGCATAACGCGTCGGCGCGGTGCCGGCGCTGGGTGGGGTGCAACCGACATCTGCATCGCCTACTTTTTTGCCTGGATCTGGTCGAACACGCCACCGTCGGCGAAGTGTTCCTGCTGCGCCTTGTCCCACGACCCGAACGCGTCCTGGATGGTCACCAGCTTGATGTCCGGGAACCGTGCCAGATCGGCGGGATCGGCAAATTCCGGGTGGCGTGGGCGATAGAAATGCTTGGCCGCCAGCTTCTGCCCTTCCGGCGCATACAGGTAGCGTAGATACGCCTCGGCCACATCGCGGGTGCCGTGCTTGTCGACGTTCTTGTCGACCAGCGCCACCGACGGCTCGGCCAGAATCGACAGCTTCGGCACCACGATCTCGAACTTGTCCTTGCCCAGCTCCTCGCGCGCCAGCAGTGCCTCGTTTTCCCAGGCCAGCAGCACATCGCCGATGCCACGCTGCACGAACGTGGTGGTGGCGCCGCGCGCGCCGGTATCGAGCACCGGGACGTTGCGGAACAACGCCTGCATGTAGCGCATGATGCGCTCGCGGTCGCCCTTGAAGATGTGGTCGGCGTATGCCCAGGCAGCCAGGTAGTTCCAGCGCGCGCCGCCGGAGGTCTTGGGGTTGGGCGTCACCACCGCCACGCCCGAGCGCAGCAGGTCCGGCCAATCGTGGATGTTCTTCGGGTTGCCCTTGCGCACCAGGAACACGATCGTCGAGGTGTACGGCGCGCTGTTGTCGGGCAGGCGCTTCTCCCAGTCGCTGTCGATCAGCTTGGCCTTTTCGGCGATCGCGTCGACGTCGTAAGCCAGTGCCAGCGTCACCACGTCGGCTTCGATGCCATCGATCACCGCGCGCGCCTGTTTGCCGGAGCCGCCGTGCGAGGTCTCCACCGTGACGGTGTCCTGCGGATGCTGCTGCTTCCACTGCGCGGCAAAGGCGCTGTTGTAGTCGCGGTAGAACTCGCGGGTGGGGTCGTAACTGACATTGAGCAAGCCGATGTCGCGCGCGCCCGCCTGGCCGGCCAGGACCAGCAGGCTGCACAACACGGTCGATACAAGACGGAAGCGGGGGTGGGTCACAGCAATCTCCAAACCGTTGGGGCGCAGCTGAACAGCAAGCATGCCATGCTGCGCAGCGGCACGCAGGCGGTGAAATGACATCAAGGCCGCGCCTTATGCCGATTTTGCATGACGTAGTGGTATGCCACCGTGATCGTTAAAATCATGCGTCTCTTGCCACTGCGATCGCCATGACCAACGCTCCCGCCGCGCTGACCGCCCATTACGCCGCCGAACTGGACACCATCCAGGCCCAGGGCTTGTTCAAGTCCGAGCGCATCATCACCGGCCCGCAGTCGGCCCGGATCACCCTGGCCGATGGCCGCAGCGTACTCAACTTCTGCGCCAACAACTATCTGGGTCTGGCCGACCACCCGGACATCATCCAGGCCGCCAAGGACGCGCTGGACACGCACGGTTTCGGCATGGCCTCGGTGCGCTTCATCTGCGGCACCCAGGATCTGCACAAGCAGCTCGAGCGCACCATCGCCGACTTTTTCGGTACCGAGGACACCATCCTCTACGCCGCCTGTTTCGATGCCAACGGTGGCCTGTTCGAACCGCTGCTCGGCGAAGCCGACGCGATCATCTCCGATGCGCTCAACCACGCTTCCATCATCGACGGCGTGCGCCTGTGCAAGGCCAAGCGCTTCCGCTACGCCAATTGCGACATGGCCGATCTGGAAGCGCAGCTGCAGGCCGCCGATGCGGCTGGCTGCAAGACCAAGCTGATCACCAGCGACGGCGTGTTCTCGATGGACGGCTTCATCGCCCCGCTCGACGAGATCACCGCCCTCGCCCGCAAATACAACGCGCTGGTGCATATCGACGAATGCCATGCCACCGGCTTTCTTGGCGCCACCGGCCGCGGCTCGGCCGAGGTCAAGGGCGTGCTGGACCGGATCGACATCATCACCGGCACGCTGGGCAAGGCGATGGGCGGTGCGTTGGGCGGCTTCACCACCGCCAGGCGCGAAGTCATCGAACTGCTGCGCCAGCGCTCGCGCCCGTATCTGTTCTCCAACTCGTTGCCGCCGCATGTGGTGGCCGCCGGCATCAAGGCCTTCGAGATGCTGGAAGCCGCCGGCGAGCTGCGCACGCAACTGGTCGACAACACCCGCTATTTCCGCGAGCGCATGACCGCCGCCGGCTTCGACCTCAAGCCCGGCGTGCATCCGATCAGCCCGGTGATGCTCTACGACGCACCGCTGGCGCAGAAGTTCGCCGAGCGCCTGCTGGAAGAAGGCATCTACGCAATCGGCTTCTTCTTCCCGGTGGTGCCCAAGGGGCAGGCGCGCATCCGCACCCAGATCAGTGCCGCGCATACCCGCGCGCAGCTGGATCAGGCGATCGACGCGTTCATCAAGATCGGCCGCGAACTCGACGTCATCAAGGACTGAATGCGCACGGTACTGCGCCAACGGCTGCTGCTGGCGGCGCAGACCGATACGCAGGCGCAGCTGCTGGACGGCAACTGGGAAACCCGTTGCCTGCATTGCCGTCGGCGCCTGCAACTGCGCGCCGATGGCGAACCGCTCGGGCACACCACGCTGGAACACGTGGTCCCGCAGGCCTGGTTTGGCCGTCGCGCGGCGGCAGCGCTGTGCGCGCTGGTCGACGACGATGCCAATGCAGCGCGTAATCTCGCCCTGGCCTGTGCCAGCTGCAACCACGCCAAGGGCCGTCGCCACGATGCCAACGGTGCCGGCGACGCCCGCGCCGTGGAGGTGGTCAGCGCCTTGCTCAGCGCGCGCCTGGTGCGTTGGCGGGAGCCGCCGTCAGCGCGCTGACTTCCTCCGGACTGAGCATCCGCCACGCCCCCTTGCCCAACTCGCCCATCGCCAGCGAGCCGATTGCAACCCGCACCAACCGCAGCACGCTGATCTCCACCGCCGCCAGCAAGCGGCGAATCTGCCGATTGCGACCTTCGTCCAGCACGATCTCCAGCCACGCATTGCGCTCGCCTTCGCGCAGCACGCCGACCCGCCTGGCGCGCAGCAGCACGCCCTCGCCGTCCGGGTCGGGATCGACCACGCCGGCCTGCAGCTGCGCCAGTTGCGCAGCGCTCGGGCGGCAATCGATCTGCACGTGATAGGTCTTGTCCGGCCCGGTCGCCGGGTCGGTCACGGCCGCTGCCCATTGCGGGTCGTTGCTGAAGAGCAGCATGCCTTCGCTGGCCTTGTCCAATCGCCCGACCGGGGCGATCCACGGCAGGCCGGCGCCATCGAAGCAGCGATACACCGTGTCCCTGCCCTGCTCGTCGCGCACAGTGGTGACCACGCCGCGCGGCTTGTTGAGCATCAGGTAGCAGCGCGCCGGCCCGGACAACGGGTGTCCGTCGATGCGGATGCTGGACTGCTGGTCGGCACGGACCGGATATTCGGGATCGTGCACCACGCGTGCCGCCACGCTGACCCGCCCTGCAGCGATCCAGCGCGCAGCTTCAGTACGCGAACACACGCCCAGTTTGGACAGCACGCGCGCCAGCCCGTGGCGCGGCGCGCTGGTCGCCGTGGTCATGCCGGAGGCGCGTGACGCGCCCGCCGGACCACGCGTGCGCTGCCGGGACGTCGCCGGCGCAGGCCGCCGGGTCATGCCGTCCCGACCGCGCTGCTTACTTGTTTTCGACCGACTTGGCGTCGGCCGCGGGCGTTGCGGTTGCCGCAGCAGCCGGCGCCGGCGCAGCCACCGGACGCGCCTTGACCACGCGCACGCCGCGCGCCTTCATCCAGGCGTCGAATTCTTCGGCGGTCATGCGCTTGCCGTTCTGGCTCATGTCAAAGCGCCACGGCGTGTTGTCGAATGCGGTGGTGGCCTTGTAGGCGGCCGGATCGTTCGGATTGACGGTGCCGCCGGGCGGAATGACCTTGGCGAGGTCCTGGCAGCCTTCCACGCGCAGACGCAGCAACACGCGGTCCACCGACTGCTCGGTGGTGTACGGCTGTGCCAGCACGCCAGTGGGCATGCCCAGCTGCACGCTACGGGTGTAGAACTCGGCGGCCGCCGGCGCGATGACGGTGGCGGGCAACGGCAACGGCTGGGACACCGTGCTGCCGGCACAGTTCGGAGCGGCGTAGGCGGCGGGAATCAGGGCGAGACAGAGCAATCCAGCCGTAGCGGTACGCAGCATCGGGTTCTTCCAGTATGAGTGTGGTGTTGACGCGGCGAGTGTAGGCAGCGATGAACCCTGTTTCAACCGGAAGCGTGCCTGGATGGCAACGCAGACAGGATTTGCACTGTCCGGGTACAGATTTCCGGTTCCCACAAAGACAAAACCCGGCGCAAGGCCGGGTTTTGTATGCAACAGCTAGCGGTCCAATTAGTTCTGGACGTTCAGCTCGGTACGACGGTTCTTCGCACGGCCTTCCGGATTGTCGGAACCATCCGGGTTGGCGTTCGGAGCAATCGGACGGCTCTCGCCGTAGCCGATCGGACCAACCAGACGCGACGCATCGACGCCGTTCTTGGTCAGGTAGTCGTACACGGTGGTCGCACGACGCTCGGACAGCTTCTGGTTGTACGCGTCGGTACCCTTCGAGTCGGTGTGACCGGCAACCTCGACCTTCAGGTCGGGGTAACGCTTCAGGATCTCGGTCGCTTCGCTCAGGATCGAGACGGCGTCCGGACGCAGGGTCGACTTGTTGAAGTCGAAGTTCACGCCCTTCAGGTCGATCGACACAGGCACCGGGCAACCGTCCGGACCGATGGTCTGGCCAGGCTGCGAAGCCGGGCACTTGTCGTCGCAGTTGTTGACGCCGTCACCGTCGTCATCCAGGTCTGCGCAGCTCGGGGCAACCGGAGCCGGAGCCGGCGGCGGAGCGGTCGACGGAGCCGGTCCCAGCGGGATCACGACGCCGACCGAAGCCAGCACGTCGCCGAACCAGTCTTCCTGCGGAGCAGCAACGCTCTGGTCGTTGAAGTCAGCGCGGTAGGCCAACTCGGCACGCACGGCGACGCGCTTGTCGAAGGTGGTCTGCAGACCGACACCAGCCTTGGCGGCAAAGTTGCCGTCCTTCTGCTGGCCCGGCGAAACCGGGTTCGGGGTCGCGTCGAACTCTTCTTCCGAACGCTGGTAGCCCAGACCGAACAGCAGGTAGGGGTTCCAGCCGCGGCCTTCCTGGATGAAGTGGCGACGCAGGTCGAACGAGATGCCGTACTGGCTCCAGTTCTGGTCCTGGTTGGCATCGAAGTTCGGGTTCTGATAGTTCAGCTCGCCGTCGATCGACCAGTTCGGGCTAACGAACTTGCCCAGACCCAGGGTGACGAACGGGGCGTCATTGGTCAGACGATCGCTGTCCTGGAAGTTGAAGCCAGCGCTACCGGTCAGGTACCAACGGTCATCGAACTCCTGCGCGGAAGCAGCCTGGGCAACCGCCAGACCGCCGAGCAACGCGGCAGTGAGAATTTTCTTGTTCATGTGTATACAGCTCCTTCTTTGGGAGATAAAACCGATAGAGGCGTTGTTCTTGGTAAAGATGCTCGTCACATCCAGAGCCATCGGGGCGCAGATTAAGCCGGCTTCAGTGAAGATCGCGTTAACGGTCATATAACATGTGAAAGCAATCACCAGGGCCGGCGATCCCTTTCAATACTACGTATACAGTTTCATGAAGGGAAGGACCGCGCACGCAGTTTGCACATCCCGGCTGCATGAACCGCAGCCCAATTAAGCCAGTTGAATACGCTGGCGGATCCAGCCTTCCGGCCCGCTGCGCACTGATGCGTCAACCACATTGGTGAACGCCAGGCCCCGTCCGAGCTGAATTGTCGGGTCGGTGGTTGCGGCGCGACGGCGACACAACGCACCCTGAACTCCCCACCTGGAGCGACCCGATGAAAGCTGTCGTCATCACCCGTCACCTGCCGATCGACGATCCCGCCGCATTGCTTGACATGGAACTTCCAGCCCCGTCAGCCCCGTCGGGGTATGACTTATTGGTGCGTGTCGAGGCGATCTCGGTCAATCCGGTCGACACCAAGGTGCGCGCGCCCAAGCCGCAGACACTGGATGCGCCGAAGATCCTGGGCTACGACGCGGCCGGCGTCGTCGAAGCGGTGGGGCCCGATGTCACCGCGTTCGCAGTCGGCGACGAGGTGTATTACGCGGGCGACATCGGGCGACCGGGCAGCAATGCGCAATATCAGCTGGTCGATGCGCGCATCGCCGGCTGCAAGCCCACCTCGCTCAGCTTCGCCCAGGCCGCAGCCCTGCCGCTGACCACCTTGACCGCATGGGAGCTGCTGTTCCAGCGCATGCCGTTCTCTTTCGACGGCGCCCGCAATCGCGGCAAGCACCTGCTGATCATCGGTGGCGCGGGCGGCGTGGGCTCGATCGCGATCCAGCTGGCGCGGCATGCCGGCTTCAGCGTGATCGCCACGGCCTCGCGGCCGGAGACCATCGAATGGGTCCGGCAGATGGGCGCCCAGCATGTGATCGACCATCACCAGCCGCTGCTACCGCAGTTGCAGGCGTTGGGAATGCAGAGCGTGGACGCCGCCCTCAACCTGGCCGACACCGATCGCTACTGGCAGCAGCTGGGCGAGATCCTGGCGCCGCAGGGGCATGTGGGCCTGATCGTGGAGCCGCGCGGCCCGCTGTCGATCGGCGATCCCTACAAGGCCAAGTGCATCGGCATCCACTGGGAACTGATGTTCACCCGCACCCGCTACGCAACCGAGGACATGGTCGAGCAACACCGCATCCTCAACCGCGCCGCCAGCCTGATCGATGCGGGCGAGTTGCGTACCACCCAAACCGAGACGCTGTCGCCGATCAATGCGCAGCACTTGCGCGAGGCGCATCGGCGCCTGGAAAGCGGCAGCACGATCGGCAAGCTGGTGCTGGCGGGTTGGTGATCGGCCTGCCCGCTTGAGTTCGGCTGTTGCGTGGTGCACGGGCCGGTTGGCTTGCACATTAGAAGGCGGCAGGACCACAGCGCGCGCACGTGAATCAGCAGCAATGCGGGACCGGCATCCGGATCGCAGGCAGCGTTGCAGCTGTGGCATCTGCGCACTCACAGCCATGTGAGTCGCAGTGCGCGCAAGGCAATCTGTTCCGCAGCAACGCGCGGATGGATCGACCTTGCTCTATAGAGAGTCGCCATTGCGGCCACGGCGACCCGCGTGACGCGTCGGATGCGGCTGCCGATCAGGGGCCGTTGATCGGGAAGCCGGCAAGCCGGATCGACCGCCAGGTCTCCCAGACGGTCTCATCCAGCAAGCGGGATCGCACCAGGGACGTGCCGCGCTGCCAACGGGTACGCGGCCTGCTGCGGACGCCACCCGCCCTGTCCTGCCCTGCCCCCAGGCGGCCGACTGCACCCGCTGTGCGCGTCGGGACTTGCCGCCACGCCCGTTTGCCGGCATCGTGCGCACTCCGTACGCCAGCGTATCCATACCATGTCGCCCGCCACCGGCCCGTCCGTCTCGCCCTATCCGCACCTGTTCACACCGCTCGATCTGGGTTTCACGCAACTGCGCAACCGCGTCCTGATGGGCTCGATGCACACCGGCCTGGAAGACCGTGCGCGCGATTTCCCCAGATTGGCCGCGTATTTCGCCGAGCGTGCTGCCGGCGGTGTCGGGTTGATCGTCACCGGCGGGTTTTCGCCGAACGTGGTGGGCTGGCTCAAGCCGTTCGGCGGCAAGCTGTCATGGCCGTGGGAGGTGCGCCCGCATCGTCAGGTCACCCAGGCGGTGCATGCACACGGCGCCAAGATCTGCCTGCAGCTGCTGCACGCGGGGCGCTACGCCTATCACCCGCTGTCGGTGGCCCCGTCCCGGCTCAAGGCGCCGATCAACCCGTTCACTCCACGCGCGCTCTCGGCACGTGCGGTGGATCGGCAGATCGCAGCCTACGCGCGCGCGGCGCGGCTGGCGCGCGACGCCGGCTACGACGGCGTGGAGGTGATGGGGTCGGAAGGCTACCTGATCAACGAATTCACCGCCGCGCGCACCAACCAGCGCAGCGATGCCTGGGGTGGCGATGCGGTAAAACGCATGCGCTTTGCGGTGGAGATCGTGCAACGCATCCGCGACGCCTGCGGGCCGGACTTCATCATCATCTACCGGCTGTCGCTGGTGGACCTGGTCGACGGCGGCAACCAGTGGCAGGACATCCTGACCCAGGCGCAGGCGATCGAAGCGGCAGGCGCAACCATCATCAATTCCGGCATCGGCTGGCACGAGGCACGCATTCCGACCATTGCCACGTCGGTCCCGCGTGCGGCGTTTGCCGGTGTGACCGCCAAGCTCAGGCCGCACTTGCACATCCCGGTGGTGGCGACCAACCGCATCAACATGCCGGAGGTGGCCGAACGCATCCTCGCCGACGGCGCGGCCGACATGGTGTCGCTGGCACGCCCGCTGCTGGCCGATCCGCAGTGGGCCAACAAGGCCCGCGCCGGCCAGTCGCAGGCCATCAATACCTGCATCGCCTGCAACCAGGCCTGCCTGGATCATGTGTTCGACAACAAGCTGGCGAGTTGCCTGGTCAACCCACGCGCAGCGCACGAAACCGAACTGATCTACGCACCGACCCCTGACCCCAAGCGCATTGCGGTGGTGGGTGCCGGCCCGGCCGGTCTGGCCTGCGCCACGGTGGCGGCCGAGCGCGGCCACCGCGTCACCCTGTTCGATGCAGGCGATGCAATCGGTGGGCAATTCAACGTCGCCAGGCGCATCCCGGGCAAGGAAGAATTCACCGAGACGCTGCGTTACTTCGGTCACCGCATCGACGCAACCGGGGTGCAGTTGCATCTGAATACCCGCGTGCAAGCGGCCGATCTGAAGGACTTCGACGAGATCGTGCTGGCCACCGGCATCGAGCCGCGCAAGGTGGATTTCCCCGGCGCCGATCACCCGATGGTCGTGAGCTATCTGGACGTGGTGCTGGGCCGTCATGTGGCTGCCGAGAAAGTCGCGATCATCGGGGCCGGCGGGATCGGCTTCGATGTGGGCGAATTTCTCGTGCACACAGGGCAATCGCCGTCGCTGGACCCCGCGCGCTGGATGGCCGAATGGGGTGTGGACCCCAGCTTCGAGACCCCTGGCGCATTGGCCAGGCCGCAGCCCGAGCCCCCCGCCCGCCAGGTCTGGCTGCTGCAGCGCAGCCCAGGCAAACCCGGCGCGCGCCTGGGCAAGACCACCGGCTGGATCCACCGTGCCACGCTCAAGGCCAAGGGCGTCAAGATGCTCGGCGGTGTGGAGTATCTGGGTGTGGACGACGCCGGCCTGCGGATCCGCGTGGAAGGTAACGAGCAACTGCTCGATGTCGGCACGGTGGTGATCTGCGCCGGGCAGGAACCGCGCCGCGACCTGCTTGCCGCGCTGCAGGCGGATGGCCGGCAACCGCATCTGATCGGCGGCGCGGATGTTGCCGCCGAACTGGATGCCAAGCGTGCGATCAATCAGGCCTGCCGCTTGGCGGCGACCCTGTAACGCGCGTTTGGCAGCGCGCTGAAAGGCCACGGCGGCCTGCTCACGGCGCCACTCGAACATGTGTACGAGCGCGGGTGTGCGCCGGATGGGCGCACCGTCACCGCTGCGGGTGGCAGCGGCAGGGCGATGACCGGTCTGTGCGTCAGATGCCGCCTCAGGGTTCTCTAGCGAGGTCGGATGCGCGTATCGGGGTGGACTCCGACGCCGTTGGCGATCGCGCCAGACGGTACAAGCGCCTCTGATTGGCGCGGCACCGGTAGATTCTTTTTCCTGTCGTGCAGCTCGGCTATAAACCGGCGATGCGCTCCACCCTGACTGCACCGCCCCACATGCTGCCGCCGGCAGCATTGCGGGCCTATGTTGCGGCGCATTTCGGCAAAAGCCTGCTGTGGTACACCGGCGAGTTGCTGCTGATTTTTGCGTTGACCGAATACGTTGGATTGAGCGCGGTGGCGGCTGGCGCGTCGGTCGCCGGCGGATTGGTGATCAGTGCAGTGATGGGCATGGTCGCCGCGCGACGCTGGAGTGCCCACGCCAGCCTGGCCTGGGCCGGGCGTTCGCAATGGCGTGGCATTGCGTTGGCAGCCCTCGCCCTGGCACTGGTGTTCGTGACGCCAGCGCTTCCTGCCGGTGCCAGGCTGATCAGCGTGTTGCTGCTCAGCCTGCCCTTCCGCGCGGCCTATGCGATCGGCGACGTGGCACAGAACACCTTGTTGGGGTTGGGCCACTGGCCCTGGCGCGGTGCGCGCGGCGTCAGTGCGCTGCGCCTGATCGGCAGCGGTCTGGCCGCGCTATCGGTCAGCGCAGCGATCGGCCTGGTGCTGAAGGCTGGGGCATATGCCGGCGCATCGACAGCGTTGATGGTCGTCGCGCTGGTCAGCAGCATCGCACTGCTGTCGGCATGGTGGTTACGCAACACGCTGCAGCCTTACGCGCACGCAGTTGCCGCCGCTCCGTTACCGCCAGCCACGTCGGAGTGGCAGCGCAATCAGTTGCTGCCCGTGGCGGTCATCGCAGCACTGGCGTTGGCGTTGCCGACGTTCACCAAATTGGCGCCGTATCTGGCGCAATCGCGCATCGGCTCGGCCGGATGGGGCAGCGCGGTGTTGATTGCGTACGCGTTGGGCAGCGTCTGCATACAGCCCTTGGCAGCGCGTTGGCCGACCGTGGCGCTGCGTCGATTGGGCCTGAGTGGAGTTGCACTGTCCGGGCTGGGATTGATCTTTGCCATCGCCATGGCTCGACACTGCGTGCTGGATGCCGGCCTGGCCTTCGGCATGGGTGTGGCGGCGGGAAGCGCCGGGCAATGGGTCTGGGCGCGCCACGCAGAACTCGCCTCGCGCCATGGCCCCGCACGGCAGGCCCGCGCCTGTGCCGCACTCACTGCGACAGCCCAACTCGCACTGGCGGCCGGCAGTGGCGTGATCGGACTGCTGCTGAACGTCTCCGGCTATCCGCATGGGCACGCTGCGCAGCTGGCGTGGGCGATGGCCCTGGGGCCGATACTCTGCGGCGTGTCATGCATGCTGATCGCCTGGATCGGCAGCGCGTTGGCGATGTCTGAAAAACGCAGACCTGTTGCAACGGTGCTGCCAACGAGTCAGGCATGAAATCTCGATCAGGCCACAACGACGTAACGCGTACGCGCAAGGTGCTGTGCCGACCGCAATCACGTGCTTCGGCGATCGCCATGCACGTCTGCACGCTTGCAGGTTCTGTAGGTTCTGCAGGTTCTGCAGGTTCTTTTTTTTCATCAAGTCGAACTTGATGCGCGTGGTTCAACGTGCCTAGTTCTTCTGGAAATAAACAGTGCGCGTACGCAAGGCGGCAGTAAGCGCACGATGCAATCGCAATGTCGTCAACGACGATGCGCCGCTGCCACCGTCAAGAAATCGTGCGACGGGGTCTGGCGATTTCGGCGGCATCTCTGAGTGCTGCCACTGCAGCGCATCCTTGCGTGATGCAGGTGCAGGCGTGGCGAGCGACCTGGGGATGCGATGCGACAGCAATAGCTGTCATGACGCGTCGCGGATACCCACCCCCATCAATTCGCATCGAACACGCTACCGCCTCCTCTGGCTCTAGGGACTGCAACACAGGGTTGTACGCTGCATGCGCAAGCGCAAGCGCACGATGCATGATCCCGGCAGCACGGCATCCGCACTGACAGTTCTTTCCTGCACCCTGCGTTCGCATGTGGATGTCCAACCGCTGCTGCGGCAAGACGCCGGCGTACAAGCACATTCATCAGTGACGATGATGTGTAGCGCACCATGCCGACGGCACTGCATGCGTGGCCTGCACATGAGGCGTTGCGTGTCGCAAACAACGCGCAGACGCGCAACACTGCATGCGCATTGCGCCGATGTTGATTGCCACATCCGCTGTCGCCACCACGATGCGACGCACACGACGGATTCAGCGCGCTGTCGTGCTCGAGCCAAGCGGTAGATGTAGCAAGCACTCACACGCGTCAACCCCGCCTATTCAGCCGCGATTCTGTGATCGACGCCTACCTTGCGCCAACTTTTTGACCCACCGCATTTGGTGGGCACCTCCGGTAGATCCTTGTTTCGCCGGAGACCGGGCGACCCGTGGCAGGCCGCCTCCCCATGACGCCAAGCCCTCTGTACTGGTGCATCCACCTTGGATGCTCTGCGGATCGGCCCATACGGAGCAAGGAGTTCTATGAAACTGGTTTGGATACTTTGGCTGTCGCAATTGTTGCCTCAGCCAGCTGCAGATTCGTTGTGCTTGAGCACCACCGTGTACCTGGAAGCGCGTGATCAGACCTTGCGCGGCCAGCAAGCCGTCGCGGAAGTTGCGTTGCGTCGTCTGGACAGCGGTTTGTGGGGCGATTCGATGTGTCAGGTGGTCACCGCGCGCAAGCAGTTCGCGCCCACCATCGTGGCCCCGGGAACGCAGCTGAAAAATGACGATGCCTGGAACAAGGCGCTGCATGTGGCGCTGGCTGCAGAGCGCAACTGGGCGCTACCGGTGGGTCAGCGCAAGGAAATCGTGCCGGGCGCCAGCCACTTTGCCGCAAGCGCGATCGCCAGCCCGAGCTGGCGCAATGCATACCAGGTGGCCACCATCGGCGACCACACGTTCTATCGCGTGCAGAAGCTGCGTCCGCGCACCGCATCCTGACGTCACCCACGCACTCACGCGTTGCCGCTAAGCTTGCGTCTTCGTCTTTGTGCGGGAATTCTCATGAAGCTGTACACCAAGCCGGGCGCGTGTTCGCTGGCAGATCACATCGTGCTGCGTTGGTCGGGGCTGCCCTTCGAGCTGGAAGTGGTCGACGCCGCCACGATGAAGTCGCCCGGGTATCTGCGCCTCAATCCAGCCGGTGCGGTGCCGTTGCTGGTCGTCGACGACTGGGCGCTGACGCAGAACGCGGCCATTCTGAACTACATCGCCGACGTCGCACCGCTCACCGGGCTGTCCGGCGATGGCAGCGCGCGCAGCCGTGCGGAAATCAATCGCTGGATCGCCTTCGCCAATGCCGATGTGCATCCGACCTTCAAGCCGATTTTCGGCAGCACCGCCTATCTGCAGGCCGAGGCGCTGATTGCGCGCAGCCATGACGACGCACGCAACAAGCTGCGCGCCCTGTACGAACGTGTCGACGCGCATCTGCAGGGGCGCAACTGGCTGGCCGGCGACACCCACACCGGCGCCGATGCGTATCTGTTCGTGACGCTGCGATGGGCGCAGAAGGCGGGCGTGGACCTGAGCGGGCTAAGCGCCGTGGCTGCTTTCGTGCAGCGCATGCTCGACGATGCCGATGTGCAGGCCGCGCTAAAGGCCGAAGGCCTGGCCTGAGCCGAGCGTACCGCGTGATGTGATCGATGCGGCGGCAACGCGTATCGCATCGGCCTTGCAGGATCGATGGGCGTGATGGCGCGCTTCCCGCGCCACCGACCGGCGCATGTAACGCAACGCATCACGGAAGCGACGCATAAAAAAACGCCGGGCAGTGCCCGGCGTTCTTCATGTACTGCCAAGCCGGGAAACTCAGCCCAGCAGATGCGACACGCCGCTGCGCTCTTCTTCCAGCTCGGCCAGGGTCTTGTCGATGTACTTCTGGCTGAAGTCGTCGATCGGCAGATCCTTGACCAGGGTGTACTCGCCGTTTTCGGTGGTGACCGGGAAGCCGAAGATCACGCCTTCCGGAATGCCGTAGGAGCCGTCGGACGGCACGCCCATCGTCACCCACTTGCCATTGCTGCCCAGCACCCAGTCACGCACGTGATCGATGGCGGCATTGGCGGCCGACGCTGCCGAGGACAGGCCGCGCGCTTCGATGATCGCCGCGCCGCGCTTGCCAACGGTCGGAATGAAGGTGGACGCATTCCATTCCTGGTCGTTGATCGCATCACCGATGGACGCACCATCGGCGGTGGCGAAACGGTAGTCCGGATACATGGTCGGGCTGTGGTTGCCCCACACCACCAGCTTCTCGATGCCGCCGACCGGCTTGCCGAGCTTCTGCGACAGCTGGCTGAGCGCACGGTTGTGGTCCAGACGCAGCATGGCGGTGAAGTTCTTCGGGTTCAGATCCGGCGCCGACTTCATTGCGATGTAGGCATTGGTGTTGGCCGGGTTGCCGACCACCAGCACCTTGACGTCACGCTTGGCCACCTTGTTCAACGCCGCGCCCTGCGCGGTGAAGATCTTGGCGTTCTCCAGCAGCAGGTCCTTGCGCTCCATGCCCGGGCCGCGCGGGCGCGCACCGACCAGCAGGGCGACATCGATGTCCTTGAACGCCACTTCGGCGTCGTCGGTGCCGACCACACCGGCCAGCAACGGGAATGCGCAGTCTTCCAGCTCCATGATCACGCCCTTGAGCGCGGCCTGGGCCTTTTCATTGGACAGTTCCAGCAATTGCAGGATCACCGGCTGATCCTTGCCCAGCATTTCGCCGGAGGCGATGCGGAACAGCAGGGCATAGCCGATCTGGCCGGCAGCGCCGGTCACGGCAACACGAACAGGTGCTTTCATGGGGAGTTTCCTCTGCTAAAAAACATGGGTGGAGGTGCACGCTGGCGTGGCGCGAGGCCTGGCGGCGCGCAGTGACAGACGAACGGCCGCACACGGCGGCCGTTCGGGAAAAGCCGTCAGGCGGCGAGGATCTTGTTCCACTCCGCGACGCGGTCGGCCTTGGCGGCCAGCACGGCGTCGGTATCGCCTTCGATCGTCACCTTGTTGATCACATCGCCCTGGGCGACGGCATCGACCACGTCCAGGCCCTGGGTGACCTTGCCGAACACGGTGTGCTTGCCGTCCAGCCACGGGGTGGCGGTGTGGGTGATGAAGAACTGGCTGCCGTTGGTGTTGGGGCCGGCATTGGCCATGGACAGCACGCCACGCTCGTGGCCGACGCCGTTGTTGGCTTCATCCTCGAACCGGTAGCCCGGGCCGCCGCGGCCGGAACCTTCCGGGCAGCCGCCCTGGATCATGAAGTCG
Source organism: Xanthomonas sp. CPBF 426 (assembly GCF_903989465.1). Lineage (NCBI taxonomy): Bacteria > Pseudomonadati > Pseudomonadota > Gammaproteobacteria > Lysobacterales > Lysobacteraceae > Xanthomonas > Xanthomonas sp. CPBF 426. The sequence continues at coordinate 1,153,749 of NZ_LR861805.1, read as the reverse complement.
GCGATGACGCGGTGGAAGCTCAGGCCGTCGTAGAAGCCGCGCTGGACCAGGTTGACGAAGTTGGCGACGGTCAGCGGGGCCTTGTCGGCGAACAGCTCGACCACGATCGGGCCGCGGGTGGTGTCGAAATGGGCGATCAGGGACATGGAAATCCTTGCAGGTTTCAGGGTGTATGACAGCCCATTAGAATACACCCGGCCGTGCAGGCGACCGTGCAGGTTGGACCATCGTCGGGGGTCTCACGGCAAGCTGAATGGGCGTTTTGGACCGCTCGACGGCCGAACGCAACGGCACGGCAACGAAACCGCTATAATGTCGGGCTTACCTCATCTCAAGACTGGCGCCAGACAGGGGCCCTTTCCGCATGTCTATCGAAAAACTCCGCAATATCGCCATCGTCGCGCACGTCGACCACGGCAAGACCACCCTCGTCGACTGCCTGCTGAAGCAGTCCGGCACCCTGTCCGAGCGCACCGTGCTGGCTGAGCGCGTGATGGACAGCAACGACCAGGAAAAGGAGCGTGGCATCACGATCCTGGCCAAGAACACGGCCATCACCTGGAACGGCAACCGCATCAACATCGTCGACACCCCGGGACACGCCGACTTCGGTGGCGAGGTCGAGCGCGTGCTGTCGATGGTGGACTCGGTGCTGATCCTGGTCGACGCGATGGACGGCCCGATGCCGCAGACCCGCTTCGTGACCCAGAAGGCGTTTGCGATGGGCTTCAAGCCGATCGTGGTGGTCAACAAGATCGACCGTCCCGGCGCACGCCCGGACTGGGTGATCGACCAGGTGTTCGACCTGTTCGACAAGCTCGGCGCCACCGATGAGCAGCTGGACTTCCCGATCGTCTACACCTCGGCCCTGAACGGCTACGCCAGCCTGGATTCGAGCGTGCGCGACGGCGACATGACCCCGCTGTACGAAGCGATCATGCAGCACGTGTCGGCACCGGACGTGGATCCGGACGGCCCGTTCCAGATGCGCATCAGCCAGCTGGACTACAACAACTTCGTCGGCGTGATCGGCATCGGCCGCATCCAGCGCGGCGTGCTGAAGAAGAACATGCCGGTCAGCGTGATCGACCGCGAAGGCAAGAAGCGCCAGGGCAAGGTGCTGCAGGTGCTGGGCTTTTTGGGCCTGGAGCGCATCGAGCAGGACACCGCCGAGGCCGGCGACATCGTCGCCATCTCCGGCGTGGCCGAGCTGACCATTTCCGACACCGTGTGCGCGCTCGACGCGCCGGAAGCGCTGCCGGCGCTGACCGTGGACGAGCCCACCATCTCGATGACCTTCCAGGTCAACAACTCGCCGTTCGCCGGCAACAAGGACCTGTCCGGCGGCAAGTTCCTGACCAGCCGCCAGCTGCGCGACCGTCTGGACCGCGAGAAGGTGCACAACGTGGCACTGAAGGTCGAGGAAGGCTCCGACGCCGACAAGTTCCTGGTCTCCGGCCGTGGCGAGCTGCATCTGTCGGTGCTGATCGAGAACATGCGTCGTGAAGGCTACGAGCTGGCCGTGTCGCGTCCGGAAGTGATCATCAAGGAGATCGACGGCAAGCAGATGGAGCCGATCGAACAGCTCGTGGTGGACATCGAAGAACAGCACCAGGGCGGCGTGATGGAAAAGCTGGGCACCCGCAAGGGCCAGCTGAAGAACATGGAGCCGGACGGCAAGGGCCGCGTGCGCCTGGATTACATGATCCCGGCGCGTGGCCTGATCGGCTTCCAGAACGAGTTCCGCACCCTGACCCAGGGCTCGGGCCTGCTGTTCCACGTGTTCGACCATTACGGCCCGAAGGAACAGGGCGCCATCGCCAAGCGTCAGAACGGTGTGATGATCGCCAATGCCGCCGGCGCCACCCCCGCCTATGCGCTGGGGCCGTTGGAAGAGCGTGGCCGTCTGTTCGCTGCAGAAGGCGACAACGTGTACGAAGGTCAGCTGATCGGTATCCACTCCAAGGACAACGACCTGACCGTCAACGCGATCAAGACCAAGCCGCTGACCAACATGCGCGCCTCGGGCAAGGACGATGCGATCAAGCTGACCCCGGCGATCAAGTACACGCTGGAACAGGCGCTGGACTTCATCGAGGACGACGAGCTGGTCGAAGTCACTCCGAAAGAAATCCGCCTGCGCAAGAAGTTCCTCACCGAAAGCGACCGCAAGCGCGCTGGCCGTTCCGGCTAAGCACGACCGGTCCATCATCGTGCGCAACACGCCCTACAGCCCGGATCCGCGCGCGCATCCGGGACTGCATGTGATCGCCTTGCTGGAGACGGTCAAGGGGGCGCTTGCGCTGGTGGCGGCGACGGGCCTGGAAATTCTAGGCCCGCTCCCGCTGCAGAACGCGGTCAGCACGCTGATCCGCCGCTTCAATCTGGATCCCGACCACGGCGCACTGCCGTCGTTGCTCAAGACCATCAGTCCCGACGCCGTCCATCTGGCCGCAGCCGCAATGCTGGCCTACGGCCTGCTGCACGTCGTGGAAGCCTGGGGTCTGTGGCGTGCCAAGGCCTGGGCGTCGCTGCTGGGCTGCCTGTCGGCGGCCATCTATCTGCCTTTCGATATCTACGCCATCGTCCGCCATCCCGGCTGGACTGCCTGGGGCGTGCTGGCAATCAATCTGATCGTGGTCGGCGTGCTGGCACGCGACCTGATCAAGCGCCGGCGGCGCTGACGCACCCTGCCCGTCTGCGGGCACCTCATACACGTTGTCACCCCGACGCAGCGCCGTTAGCCTGCAAACAGTCCTCCGGGGAAGACCACCCATGCGATCCACCACCTTGTCCCTCGCGCTACTGCTGGCGCTGTGCGGCTGTGCGCATGCCGACGACCGCCTGGCGCCTGCCGGTGCCCATGCAGCCGCTGCCAGGCAAGACGCTCTGAGCGATGCCGACGTCGTTGGCCTGCAGGCACGCATGGCGTCCGGCGAGACCAGCAGCCTGGATCTGACCCGCGCGTACCTGCGCCGCGTGGCGACCATCGATCGCGCCGGCCCCACCCTCAATTCGGTGATCGAACTCAACCCGCAAGCCGAAGCCGACGCACGCGCACTGGACGCCGAACGCCGCGCCGGCCATGTGCGCGGGCCCCTGCACGGCATTCCGGTGTTGCTCAAGGACAACATCGATGCGCTGCCGATGGTCAACAGCGCCGGTTCGCTGGCGCTTGCCGATTTCAGGCCAGGCCGCGACGCCTTTGTGGTGCAACGCCTGCGCACGGCCGGCGCAGTGATCCTGGGCAAGACCAACCTGAGCGAATGGGCCAATTTCCGCTCCACCAAGTCGAGTTCCGGCTGGAGTGCACGCGGTGGTCTGACCCGAAACCCTTACGCGCTGGATCGCAACCCCTGCGGCTCCAGCGCCGGCACCGGCGCGGCGATCGCCGCCAGCCTGGCCACCGTCGGTATCGGCACCGAGACCGACGGCAGCATCACCTGCCCGGCCTCGGTGAACGGTCTGGTCGGGCTCAAGCCGACCGTGGGCCTGGTCAGCCGCGATGGCATCATTCCGATCTCGGCCAGCCAGGACACCGCCGGCCCGATGACGCGCAGCGTCGCCGATGCTGCCGCCGTGCTGCAGGCGATCGCCGCGCCCGACCCGCAGGATCCGGCCACGCGCACTGCGCCTGCGCCCACCCCGAACTACCTGGCACACCTCAAGCCCGATGGCCTGCGCGGCGCGCGCCTGGGCCTGCTGCGCAATCCGCTGCGCGAGGATCCCGCGATCGCCGCCGCCTTGGACCGCGCCGTGCAGACCCTGCGCGCGGCCGGTGCCACCGTGATCGAAACCCGCCTGGCGACCGATGGCCAGTGGGATGCTGCCGAACAGACGGTCTTGCTGGTCGAGTTCAAGGCCGGCCTGAACGCGTATCTGCGCAGCCGCGCCGCCCCGGTGTCGAGCCTGGAGCAGGTGATCGCCTTCAACCGCAGCCACGCGCAGCGCGAAATGCCCTACTTCGGGCAGGAACTGTTCGAGCAGGCACAGGCCGCGCCCGGGCTCGACGATGCCGCGTATCTCACCGCCCGCGCCACGGCCAAACGTCTGGCCGGGCCGGAAGGCATCGATGCCGCGTTGCAGGCCGACCGCCTGGATGCACTGATCGTGCCCACCACCGGCGCCGCCTGGGTCACCGACCTGGTCAAGGGCGACACCTTTCCCGGTGCCGGCTACGGTGCGGCCGCGGTGGCTGGTTATCCCAGCCTGAGCGTGCCGATGGGCCAGACCCAGGGCCTGCCGCTGGGCCTGTTGTTCATGGGCAGCGCCTGGAGCGAGCCACGCCTGATCGAACTGGCCTACGCGTACGAGCAGCGCAGCAAGGCGCGGTTTGCGCCCAGTTATGCGCCAGCGGCACCAGGCGCGTCACCGGCAGCACCGCCTGCAGCTACACCGTAGTCGCAGGCTCGCCGTCTTCGGCACCGGGCGAGCGCACGCTCTCCGGGGCGATCGGCGCGGCGGCGCGCAGGGGCGGCTTTTCCTGCGCGGCGATTTCGGCACGGATTCTCGGCAAGGCGTACGGGTGCTCGCGGGTCAGGAAGTCGATCATGCGCTCGCGGCTGATGCAGCGCAGGTCGAACGCATCGCCGGAATTGCGCGCACTCACCAGCAGACGCACCTGGATCGTGCTCTCGCTGGTTTCGGTCACCTGGGTCACGCAGACCCGCCCATCCCAGAGCGGCTCGCTCTTGCAGATGCGCTCCAGCTCGGCACGCACCGCCGCGATCGGGGTGCGGTAGTCCAGCCACAGGAATGCGGTGCCGAGCAGGTCGGCGCTGCTGCGTGTCCAGTTCTGGAACGGGTTTTCGATGAACCAGGTGAGCGGCACCACCATCCGTCGCTCGTCCCAGATCCGCACCACCACGTACGAGCTGCCGATCTCCTCGATGCGGCCCCATTCGCCTTCCACGATCACCACATCGTCCAGCCGGATCGGCTGGGTCAGGGCGATCTGCAGGCCGGCGATCAGGTTGCCGAACACCGGCTTGGCCGCGATACCGGCCACCAGCCCGATGATGCCGGCCGAGGCCAGCAGCGTCTTGCCGATCTGGCGCACCTGTTCGAAGCCAAGCAGCACCACCGAGATGCCGAGCAGGATCACCGCGCCCATCACCACCCGGCTCAGCACGCGTGTCTGGGTCTGGATGCGCCGGGCGGTGAGGTTGTCGGACACCTCGATCGGATTGCTGCGCAGGATCGCCATCTCGCCAGCGGCGACCGCACGCACGAACAACCAGGTCACGCAACCGACGATGCCGACGTGCAGCAGGTGCTGTACCGCTGCCAGCGTCTTGCCGGCCAGTGGCGTCGCTTCGGTGGCGATGCCCAGAAACAGCAGCGGCAGGATGAAGGCAGCCGGCAGCGTGACCACGCGGATGATGCGTGCGCGGCGGTAGTCGCGGCCCTGCATGCGGCGAAACAGCCACAGCATCAGCGACCAGGTGACGATGCCCGCCAGCAGCGAGGCACCAAGCGGGATTGCGTATTCGCGGATGACGTTCCAATCGGCAGTCAAACCGTTCCTCCTGTGGGGGGAAAAGAGGGATGGCTGCAACAGCATGCCGCACGCGGCATGAGTATCACGTCATGCGCACGGGGACCTCACCCGCCCAGCGGCTGCGCCGCCACCTGCTGTTGCTTGCGCACGATCGCCATTGCGATTTCCAGCGACTGCTCGTAGTTCAGGCGTGGATCCACGCTGGACCGGTAGGCGCGTTCCAGATCGCGCTCGGTCAACTCGCGCGCGCCACCGGTACATTCGGTGACATCTTCGCCAGTGAGTTCCAGATGCACCCCGCCCAGCCGCGTCCCGGCTGCCGCGTGCAGATCGAACGACAACTCGACCTCGCTGCGGATATTGTCGAAACGGCGTGTCTTGTAGCCATTGCCGGTGCTTTCGGTATTGCCGTGCATCGCATCGCACACCCACAACACCCGACGCCCGTCGCGCCGGACCGCCTCCAGCAGCGGCGGCAACTTTTCGGCGATCTGCGCCGCCCCCATGCGGTGGATGAAGCTCAGGCGGCCAGGTTCGTCTTCCGGATTGAGCACATCGATCAGACGCAGCAGCTGATCCGGCTGCACCGACGGCCCCACCTTGATTGCAATCGGGTTGCGTACCCCACGCAGATATTCCACATGCGCGCCATCCAGCGCGGCGGTGCGCATGCCGATCCACGGGTAATGCGTGCTCAGGTTGAACCAGCCCCACTGACGCGGCACCTGGCGGGTCAGGCCCTCCTCGTACGGCAGCAACAACGCCTCGTGCGAGGTGTAGAAGTCGATGCGATTGAGGTTGTAGACCTCGGCGCCGGACAGGGTTTCCATGAAGCGCACCGCATCGCCGATCGACGCCACCATCCTCTGGTAGTCCGCAGCCAGCGGCGAATAGCCCACCCAGTCCAGATTCCAGTATTCGGGATGGTGCAGGTCGGCAAAGCCGCCGTCGATCAGGGCGCGCACGAAATTCATCGTCATCGCCGAGCGCGAATGCGCGGTGATCATGCGCTGCGGATCCGGCACGCGTGCCGCTTCTGTGAAGGCGGGTGCGTTGATCACATCGCCGCGGTAGCTCGGCAAGGTCACCCCATCGCGGGTCTCGGTATCGGCCGAGCGCGGCTTGGCGTACTGCCCGGCAAAGCGCCCGACCCGCACCACCGGCAGGTGCAGGCCGTGCACCAGCACCAGGCTCATTTGCAGCAGCACCTTCAGGCGATTGGAGATCGTGCCCGATTCGCAATCGCTGAAATTTTCGGCGCAATCTCCGCCCTGCAGCAGGAAGCGCTTGCCCTCCTGCGCCTCGGCCAGCTGGCGCTTGAGCGCGAAGATTTCCCAGGAGGTCACCAGCGGCGGCAACTGCCGCAACTCACCCAGGGTGTGCTCCAACGCAACGGCATCCGGGTACACCGGCATCTGCAGCGCCGGCCGCTGCCGCCAACTCTGCGGCGACCACTGGTCTGCCTGGTTGACGGACGAATGAGGGGAAGCGGACATCGTGAACTCCAGAAAGCGTGGGCGCCGGCCAGTGCCGGAACGGAACGATCAGAACAGTTTGCGCGGACCACGCTGCCTGAACCCGGCATACAGCGCCCACAGTGCCAGGCCCACGAACCAGAGCATGCTCCACATCGGCATGCTCAGGCCCAGGAAGCGCCAATCGATGTTGCCGCAGTCGCCGGTGCCGGTCAGTACCGTGCGGAACACTTCGAACGGCCCCATCGTCTCGCTCAGGAAGCTCAACGGCGGCCCGCACGACGACATCATGTCCTTGGGCCGGATCTGCACCCAGACATGCCGCGCCGCGATGCCCATGCCCACACCGGCAGCGAGGAAACTCAGCACGCCATAGACCTTACGCGTGCCCGCGGCGCGCGGCCCATGCAACGCGCCCAGCAGAAACAACACCGCCAGCGCCGCAAAGGCGATCCGCTGGAAGATGCAGAGCGGGCATGGCTCCAGACCAAGATGCAGCTGCACATAGATCGCATAGGCAAGCAATCCTGCGCATCCAAGAAAGCCCAGCAAAAACTGCGCCCGGAAACCCCAACGAAATGGATTCATCGCTACCGCTTGCCTAGGATCGAATGTCCGATTATCAGCCATCGCCGCCGCGGTGACCACGGATGCCTGCATCGGGCAGGTTGCGGCGCGAAGTCCCGTCCAGCCATGCCTATCGCCCGCCACGCGCCACCCTGCATGTTGGCGATGCAGCCCTGACGCAGCCACCGTCGCAGCAGGCCGCTTGGCGATGGTTGAACCCTGCAGGTCGCTGCACTGCATTGCGGCTGTGACATCGACGCCAAGGCGACAGGCCCGGCTCGGGGGCCTGCAATGAAAAAGCCCGGCGCTAGCCGGGCTTTTCAAGATCCTTGCGAAGGGCGAACCGATTACTCGGCCACTTCCTCGGCGACGACCGGACGGTCGACCAGCTCGACATACGCCATCGGCGCATTGTCACCGGCACGGAAGCCGGCCTTCAGGATGCGCAGGTAGCCGCCGGGACGGGTCGCATAACGCGGGCCCAGTTCGACGAACAGCTTGCCCACCGCTTCCTTGTCGCGCAGGCGGGCAAACGCCAGACGACGGTTGGCAACGCCATCGACTTTGCCGATGGTGATCAGCGGCTCGGCGACGCGACGCAGTTCCTTGGCCTTCGGCAAGGTGGTCTTGATCAGCTCGTGCTTGAACAGCGAGGCGGCCATATTGCGGAACATGGCTTCGCGGTGCGCGCTGGTGCGGTTGAACTTACGGCCAGATTTCTGGTGACGCATGAGTGTGATTTCCTAAGGAATGTTGAGACTGCTTTGAGAGACGTTGTCGCCATCCTGGCGCTGTTGAATGGACTGCGGTTGGTCCGAGCCGGCCGTCCTTTGACCGGATGTCACCGCGGGCTTTGGCCCGTCGATGTAAAAACAGCATGGGCGCCCGAAGACGCCCATGCGGATGATGCATTAACCAAGCATGCCGTGCTGGGCGACACCGGCCGGCGGCCAGTTCTCCAGCTTCATGCCCAGTGCAAGGCCGCGCTGTGCCAGCACTTCCTTGATTTCGGTCAGCGACTTCTTGCCAAGATTCGGGGTCTTGAGCAGTTCCACTTCGGTCTTCTGGATCAGATCGCCGATGTAGTAGATGCTCTCGGCCTTCAGGCAGTTGGCCGAACGCACGGTCAGCTCGAGGTCGTCGATCGGGCGCAGCAGCACCGGATCCACGCCGCTGGCAGCCGGCTTGGCCGCACCGCGATCGCGGTGGGTGAAATCGCCGAACACCGACAGCTGATCGCTGAGGATGTCGGCGGCGGTGCGCACGGCTTCCTCGGCATCGATGGTGCCGTTGGTCTCGATATCGATCACCAGCTTGTCGAGGTCGGTGCGCTGTTCAACGCGCGCAGCTTCCACGGCATAGGCAACGCGACGCACCGGCGAGAACGACGCATCCAGCATCAGACGACCGATGGTGCGGGTCTCTTCGTCCGGACGACGACGCGCAGCAGCCGGCTGATAGCCGAAACCACGCTCGATCTTCAGGCGCATGTTCAGCGCCGTGTCCTTGGTCAGGTGGCAGATCACATGGTCGCCGTTGATGATCTCGACGTTGTGATCGGTCCTGATGTCGGCCGCAGTGACCGTACCCGGACCCTGCTTGGACAACGACAGCGTCGCGCTGTCGCCACTATGCATACGAATCGCCACGTCTTTCAGGTTGAGCAGGACGTCAAGCACGTCTTCCTGCAGCCCTTCGACCGTGGTGTACTCGTGCAGCACGCCGTCGATCTCGACCTCGGTGATCGCAAAACCCGGGATCGACGACAACAGCACACGACGCAGGGCATTGCCCAGCGTGTGCCCGTAACCGCGCTCCAAGGGCTCGATCACGACCTTTGCGCGATTGTCGGTAAGACGTTCGATCTGCGGACCACGGGGGCGCAGAACCTGGTTGGCGGTAACCGTCATGTTGCGGGGTCTCCTGCGAACCTCCGGCGGTGCCGGAGGCTCTCCAATGTGAATTACTTCGAATACAACTCGACGATCAGCGCTTCGTTGATATCCGAAGGCAGGTCAGCGCGATCCGGAACGGCCTTGAACACGCCGCTGAACTTCTTCGAATCGACTTCGACCCACGACGGCGTCATGTCGTGCTGCTCAGCCACGGTCAGGGCTTCCTGCACGCGGAGCTGCTTCTGTGCCTTTTCCGACAGCGTGATCGCATCGCCAGCCTTGATCTGGTACGACGCCAGATTCACCGACTTGCCATTGACCAGCACGCCACGGTGCGACACCAGCTGGCGCGCGGCCGGACGGGTGACGGCAAAGCCCATGCGGTAGCAGACGTTGTCCAGACGGGTTTCCAGCAACTGCAGCAGGTTCTCGCCGGTGTTGCCCTTCTTGGTCGAGGCCTTCTTGTAGTAGTTGCGGAACTGACGCTCCAGCAACCCGTAGATGCGCTTGACCTTCTGCTTTTCGCGCAGCTGGGTAGCGTAGTCGGAGAGCTTGCCTTTGCGAGCCGCGCCATGTTGGCCGGGCTTCTGCTCAAGCTTGCACTTGGAGTCCAGCGCACGCGCCGGGCTCTTGAGGGAAAGATCGGCGCCTTCGCGGCGGGCGAGCTTACAGGTAGGACCGATATAACGAGCCATTTCTTATCGCTCCCTTTAGACGCGACGCTTCTTCGGCGGACGGCACCCGTTGTGCGGGATTGGCGTCACGTCGATGATGTTGGTGATCTTGTAGCCCACGTTGTTCAACGAACGCACGGCCGACTCACGGCCCGGACCCGGACCCTTGATACGTACTTCCAGCGACTTCACGCCGTAATCGAGCGCAGCGCGGCCAGCCTTTTCGGCGGCAACCTGAGCAGCGAACGGGGTCGACTTGCGCGAACCACGGAAGCCGGCGCCGCCGGACGTAGCCCACGACAGCGCATTGCCCTGGCGATCGGTGATGGTGACGATGGTGTTGTTGAACGAAGCGTGGACGTGGGCGACGCCATCAGTGATGACGCGCTTGATCTTCTTCTTCGTTTTCTTTTCTGCTGGCTTTGCCATGATCTATCCCTTACTTCCTGATCGCCTTGCGCGGACCCTTACGGGTGCGGGCGTTGGTACGGGTGCGCTGACCACGCAGCGGGAGACCACGGCGATGACGCAGACCGCGATAGCAGCCCAGGTCCATCAGTCGCTTGATCGCGATACCGATTTCGCGGCGCAGGTCGCCTTCGACGACATACTTGCCGACTTCGGCCCGCAGGCGCTCGATTTCGGGTTCGGACAGATCACGAATCTTCGTGGTCGAGGTAACGCCTGCGGATTCGCAGAGCTTCTTCGAACGGGTACGGCCGATGCCGTAGATGCTTTGCAACCCGACCCAGACGTGCTTCTGGGCTGGCAGGTTGACGCCTGCAATACGCGCCATGACGCGATTCTCCAACTGAGTGATGGCCCGACAGCGCCCAGGCGCCATCCGGCAGGATGGATCAAAAGTGAACTCGGAATTGTAGCAAGGCCTCGGATTGCTTTGAAGCCCGTGGAACCAAAGTTCCATGGACCCGGCGTGGGGAGTGTGCCCTCGCTCCGGCGCCGGACGATGTTGATCCAGAAAACTTCTCCGAATCGCCTGTACTACTCCCGCACAGGACCACCTCGTCACACCCGCGCGCGAGACGTCGCGCGAGCCGCCCTTCTGATCGGAAGATCGTGGCCCGGGAACCAGGCCGTCTTCACGCAATGAAGATCTAGTGTACCACCTAACCGCCCGCGAGACTTAACTGCGCGCCAGACCGCCGCGCGAGCCACCCTTGAGGTTGGCCTTCTTCAGCAGGCTTTCGTACTGATGCGACATCAGATGCGCCTGGATCTGCGCAATAAAGTCCATCACCACCACCACGGCGATCAGCAACGACGTACCACCGAAGTGGAACGAGGTGCCCAGCTGCGTGCGCATGATTTCCGGCAGCAGGCAGACGATCACCAGGTACAACGAACCCGCTGCGGTCAGACGTGTCAGCACGCCGTCCACATAATCCGCCGTCGCCTTGCCCGGGCGGATGCCCGGAATCAGCGCGCCCGACTTCTTGAGGTTGTCGGCGGTTTCCTGCGAGTTGAACACCAGCGCGGTGTAGAAGAACGCAAAGCCGATGATCAGTGCCGCAAACACCAACATGTGCACCGGCTCGCCCGGCCCGAGCGCATTGGCGATCTTCTGCAGCCAGGAGCCCACGCCGCTGCCGGACGCCGCCTGACCGGACCACATCGACAGCGTCGCCGGGAAGGCGAGGATGCTGGACGCGAAGATCGGCGGAATCACGCCTGCCATATTGAGCTTCAGCGGCAGGAACGAGGTCTGGTTCATGTACGCATTGCGACCGCCCTGGCGGCGCGCGTAGTTGACCGTGATACGTCGCTGCCCGCGTTCGACGAACACCACAAACAGCGTGAAGGCCAGAATGGTGATGACGATCAGCAGCAGTGAAATGAAGCTCAGATTGCCTTCGCGGAAGGCCTCGACGGTCTGGATCGCCGCCGACGGAAGACCCGCCACAATGCCGGCGAAGATGATCAGCGACACGCCGTTGCCGATGCCACGCTCGGTGACCTGCTCGCCCACCCACATCAGGAAGATGGTGCCGGCGGTCAGCGCGATCACTGCGGTGAGCACGAAGCCCATGCCCGGCGCATACACCACCGGAGCGCCACCGGGCGCGGTCTGATTCTGCAGTGCAAGCGCGATGCTACCGCCCTGCACCACTGCCAGAAGCACCGCACCGATGCGCGAATACTGGGTGATCTTGCGTCGGCCGGATTCGCCTTCCTTCTGCATCGCCTTGAGGGCGGGAAAGATGTGCGTGGCCAACTGGATCACGATCGATGCCGAGATGTACGGCATCACGTTCAACGCAAAAATACTGAAACGGTGCAGGGCGCCGCCCGAGAACATGTTGAACATGTCCACGATGCCGCCGCCCTGCGCCTGCATCAACGAAAGCATGGCATCGGGATTCACGCCAGGCACCGGCACATAGCAGCCGATGCGATAGACGATCAATGCCCCGAGGACGAACAGCAGCCGCTGGCGAAGTTCCGTGAACTTGCCGAGCCCGCCACCGAGGTTACCAATGCCAGCCTGCGCCATCTGCCGATTACTCCTCTACGCTGCCGCCGGCAGCTTCGATTGCTGCCTTGGCGCCTGCACTTGCAGCCACGCCCTTCAGCACGAACTTCTTGCTCAGCTCGCCCTTCAGCACGATCTTCGCCTTCTTGGCGCGGCTCGGGACCAGATTGGCCGCACGCAGCGCTGCAAAGTCGATCTCACCGGCTTCCAGCTTGTCCAGCTGGTAGGACAACACTTCGGCACTGTCACGCGCCATCTTCGAACGGAAACCGATCTTCGGCAGACGACGCTGCATCGGGGTCTGGCCGCCTTCGAAGCCGGCCTTGATCTTGCCGCCGCCCTTGCGCGCGAACGAACCCTTGTGGCCGCGGCCACAGGTCTTGCCAAGGCCGGAGCCGATGCCACGGCCGACGCGGGTGCGCTCGGTGCGGGCGCCGTCGGCGGGCTTGAGGTCATTGAGATGCAAAGTCATGGGATTAGTCCTCAACCTTGACGAGGTAGTGAACGGTGTTGATCAGGCCGCGAACCTGCGGGCTGTCCTTCAGTTCACGCACATCGTTGAGCTTATTCAGGCCCAACGCACGCACCGACAGGCGGTGACGCGACTGGGTTCCACGCAGGCCACGCACCAGGCGCACCGTCACGGTCTTGTTGGTGTCCTTAGCCATGGTTGAGCTCCTCCACCTTCTTGCCGCGCTTGGCCGCAACACGCGCCGGCGACTGCACTTCCGACAGACCCTTCAGGGTTGCACGGACCAGGTTGATCGGGTTACGCGAACCAACCGCCTTGGCCAGCACGTTCTTGACGCCAACCGCTTCCAGCACAGCGCGCATGGCGCCGCCGGCGATGACGCCCGTACCTTCCGAGGCCGGCTGCATGTAGACGCGTGCTGCGCCATGGCCGGACTTGACGGCATGCCACAAGGTACCGTTGTTCAGATCGACGGTGGCCAGGTTCTTGCGCGCCTGCTCCATCGACTTCTGGATGGCGACCGGCACTTCGCGCGCCTTGCCATAACCGAAACCGACCTTGCCCAGACCATCGCCGACCACGGTCAGCGCGGTGAAGGTGAACTGGCGACCGCCCTTGACCGTCTTGCTGACGCGATTGACCGCGACCAGCTTTTCGATCATGCCATCGTCGACTTTCTCTTCGCGGTTACGGTCGCGATCACGACCCCGCGGTGCACGTTCTTCTGCCATCTTGATTCCTTGATTGATTGAGTATGTACGGCTCGAAGCCGCTTATGGTTGTGAAGTCACGCGGTGTTCCCGGCTCCGTTGCAAAAGAACGGGACGGTCCGGCATCTCCCTGCCGGCGGTATCGCGGACGTGACCGGTGGCCACGTCCGCAGCAGTGCTTAGAACTGCAGGCCGCCTTCGCGAGCTGCATCGGCCAGCGCCTTGATACGGCCATGGTAGCGGTAGCCCGAGCGGTCGAACGCGACCTTCTCGATGCCCGCAGCCTTGGCACGCTCGGCGATCAGCTTGCCGACCTTGACGGCCGCATCGCTGTTCTTGCCGTTCTTCAGGCCTTCCTTGACGTCGGCCTGCAGGGTGTTCGCCGCGGCGATCACCTTGGAACCGTCGGCGGTGAAGACCTGCGCATACAGATGCTGGCCGGTGCGCAGCACCGACAGGCGAGCGACGCCCAGCTCACGGATGTGCGAACGGGTGGACTTGGCGCGACGCAGACGGGCGATGTTCTTGTTGATGCTCATGATATTTATCCTACGGAAGCTGAAGGAAGCAGGCTTTTGCATCGAAAAGTCCGGCCATGGATGGCCGGGCTCCTAGCAGAGGGACCTGCGTTACGCCTTCTTGGCTTCCTTGCGAATGATGACTTCACCGGCGTACTTCACACCCTTGCCCTTGTAGGGCTCCGGCGGACGGAAACCGCGAATCTTGGCGGCGACTTCGCCGACGCGCTGCTTGTCGGCGCCCTGGACCACGATCTCGGTCTGGGTCGGGGTCGACAGCGTGATGCCTTCCGGCGCCACGAACACCAGCGGATGCGAGAAACCGAGCGCCAGGCTCAGATCCTTGCCCTGCATGGCGGCGCGGTAACCGACGCCGACCAGCTCGAGCTTGCGCTCGAAGCCTTCGGACACACCCTTGACCATGTTGGCCAGGATGGCGCGCACGGTACCGGTGATGGCGATCTGCGACGGGTCATTGGCCGACAGCGTGGCAACGTCGCCGTCGATGGCGATTTCGACGCCAGTCGGCTTCGGCAGGGTCAGGGTGCCCTTCGGGCCCTTGACGCTGACCAGCTCGGGCTGGACGTTGAGTTCAACACCCTTCGGAAGGGAAACAGGCTTCTTGGCTACACGGGACATGATCGATTCCTTCCCTTAGGCCACGAAGCACAGGACTTCACCACCAACGCCGGCTTCGCGAGCCTGCGCATCGGTCATGATGCCCTTCGACGTGGAGATGATGGCGATACCCAGGCCACCCAGGACCTTGGGCAGCTCGGTCTTGCCGCGGTACTGGCGCAGACCCGAGCGCGAGAAACGCTTCAGGGTCTCGATGACCGGACGGCCTTCGAAATACTTCAGCACGATTTCCAGCTCCGACTTGTTGTTCTCGGTCGCTGTCACGCGCAGGTCGGTGATGTAACCCTCGTCCTTCAGGACCTGGGCGATCGCAACCTTGATCTTGGACGACGGCAATTTCACCGTCTGCTTACCAACCGCGGCCGCATTCTTGATGCGTACCAGCAGGTCGGCGATGGGATCAGTCATGCTCATATGAGTACCTTTGAGTGCACCGATATCCGCTTTCGCGAAAATCTTGTGTTTTCCTGGGGATGGGCCAGGACCCTTTACGCCATGCCGCGCCCATGCGGGCAAGACAGAAGCGGAAGTATACGACAAAAGAGCCCGACTTGCGTCGGACTCCCCTGTTGAACAGAACGATCCTGTTCAAGCCGGCCGCGAACGGCCGGCAATGCTGTTACCAGCTTGCCTTGCGCAGGCCCGGAACGTCACCGTTCATCGTGGCCTTGCGCAGCATGTTGCGACCCAGACCGAACTTGCGGTAGACACCGCGCGGACGGCCGGACAGCTCGCAACGGTTGCGGTGGCGGCTCGGCGACGAATCGCGCGGCAGCTTCTGCAACTTGGTCGACGCATCGATCTTCTCTTCGTAGGACGCATCCTGACTGGAGAGGATCTTCTTCAGCGCATCACGCTTGCCGGCGAATTTCTTCGCCAGCTTTGCACGCTTGATGTCGCGGTGGATCATGGAGGTCTTTGCCATTTCGGATGTCCTCGACGGTCAGTTACGGAACGGGAACTTGAACGCTGCCAGCAGCGCCTTCGCTTCCGCATCCGTCTTGGCGGTGGTGGTGATGGCGATATCCATACCGCGAATCGCGTCGACGGCGTCGAAGTCGATTTCCGGGAAGATGATCTGTTCCTTCACACCCATGTTGAAGTTGCCACGACCGTCAAAGGAGCGACCGGAAACACCACGGAAGTCGCGCACGCGCGGCAGCGAGATGTTGATCAGACGATCCAGAAACTCGTACATCTTGGCGCGACGCAAGGTGGTCTTGCAGCCGATCGGCCAACCGTCACGAATCTTGAAGGATGCGACCGAAACGCGCGACTTGGTGACCACCGGCTTCTGGCCGGAGATCTTGGACATGTCGGCGACCGCATTTTCCAGAATCTTCTTGTTGGTAGCCGCCTCGCCCACGCCCATGTTTAGCGTGACCTTGACCAGCTTCGGCACTTCCATCGGATTGGTGTAGCCGAATTCCTTCATCAGGGCCGGCACCACGTTTTCCTTGTAAAACTTTTCGAGACGAGTGTTCATGATCGCATTCCTCAGGCGTCGAGCGCCTCACCGCTGGAGCGGAACACACGCAATTTGCGTCCATCCTCCAGCACCTTGAAGCCAACGCGCTCGCCCTTGCCCGTTGCCGGGTTGACGATATTGACGTTGGAGATATGGATCGACGCTTCACGCTCGACCACGCCGCCGGCGACACCCGCCTGCGGGTTCGGCTTGGTGTGGCGCTTGATGACGTTGGCATTGGAGACGATCACGCGATCGCCGTCCACACGCACAACTTCACCCTGCTTACCCTTGTCCTTGCCGGTGTTGATGACGACCTGGTCGCCCTTCTTGATACGGTTAGCCATGTATATGTCCTCCGCTCACAGCACTTCGGGAGCGAGCGAGACGATCTTCATGAACTTCTCGGAACGCAGCTCGCGCGTCACCGGCCCGAAGATGCGGGTCCCGATCGGCTCCTGCTTATTGTTCAACAGCACAGCGGCGTTGCCATCGAAGCGGATCAGCGAACCGTCGGGACGGCGCACACCCTTGCGGGTACGCACCACGACGGCGTCGTAGACTTCGCCCTTCTTGACCTTGCCACGCGGAATGGCGTCCTTGACGGTCACCTTGATGATGTCGCCAATGTGTGCGTAGCGGCGCTTGGAGCCACCCAGCACCTTGATGCACATCACTTCCTTGGCACCCGAATTGTCGGCGACATCGAGGTAGCTCTGCATCTGGATCATGATTCAGATCTCCCTTACTCGGCCGAACGGGTGACGATTTCGACCACCCGCCAGTTCTTGGTCTTGGACATTGGAGCAATCTCGGTCACACGCACGACGTCGCCTTCGTTGCAGGCATTGTCGGCGTCGTGTGCGTGGAGCTTGGACGAGCGCTTGATGTACTTACCGTACAACGGGTGCTTGACCTGGCGCTCCACCAACACGGTGACCGTCTTGTCCATCTTGTTGCTGACGACACGGCCTTCGACCGTGCGCAGCGTTTGCTTTTCGTTGTTGTCGCTCATCGCGGCCGTCCTTACTTGGTGCTGCCGAGCAGGTACTTGACGCGAGCAATCTCGCGGCGCACCCGGCGGGTATCGTGGGTCTTCGGCAGCTGGCCGGTGACCTGCTGCATACGGAGCGAGAACTGCTCCTTACGCAGATCGGTCAGGTGGGCCTTCAGTTCGTCAGCCGACTTCTCGCGGAGTTGTTTGATATCCATCAGCGCACCGTCCGGGTCACGAAAGTGGTGGTCACCGACAATTTCGCGGCGGCAAGGCGGAACGCCTCACGTGCGATATCTTCGGGAATCCCCTCGATTTCATAGATCATGCGGCCCGGCTGAATCTGCGCGACCCAGTACTCCACGTTGCCCTTACCGGAGCCCATGCGGACTTCGATCGGCTTCTTGGTGATCGGCTTGTCGGGGAACACACGGATCCACATCTTGCCGCCCTTCTTGACGTGGCGGCTGATCGTACGACGTGCTGCTTCAATCTGACGCGCGGTCAGCTGACCGTGCGCGGTTGCCTTGAGGCCGTACTCGCCGAAGCTGACGGCGTTTCCGCTCCATGCCAGGCCGTCGTTACGGCCCTTGTGCATCTTGCGGTATTTGGTTCGCTTGGGTTGCAACATTGCCGTTACCTCGCTTCACGAGCCGGGCGCGAAGGACGGTCACCACGGTCGCCGCGATCGTTACGATCGTTGCGCGGGCTGTCGTCCTGCTTCTCCTGGCCAACCTGGGAGAAGTCGAAGACCTCACCCTTATAGATCCAGACCTTGATGCCGATGATGCCGTACGTCGTGGACGCCTCGGCAAAACCGTAATCAATGTCGGCACGTAGCGTGTGCAGCGGCACGCGGCCTTCGCGGTACCACTCCGAACGGGCGATTTCTGCACCGTTGAGGCGGCCAGCCACGTTGACCTTGATGCCCAGGGCACCCAGGCGCATCGCGTTGCCGACCGAGCGCTTCATTGCACGGCGGAACATGATGCGACGCTCAAGCTGCTGCGCGATCGACTCGGCGACCAGCTGCGCATCTAGCTCCGGCTTGCGCACTTCGGTGACGTTGATGTGGGCAGGAACACCCATCATCGCGCTCACTTCCTTGCGCAGCTTTTCGATGTCCTCGCCACGCTTGCCGATCACCACGCCCGGGCGGGCGGTGTGAATGGTCACGCGGGCGGTTTTGGCAGGGCGCTCGATCAAGATCTTGCTGATACCTGCCTGCGCGAGCTTCTTGCGCAGCATTTCACGCACTTTCAGGTCGGCTGCCAGATAGGCGGCGAAGTCGGCCTTGTTTGCGTACCACTTGGAATTCCAGTCCTTGGCGATGCCAAGGCGAATTCCAGTCGGATGAACTTTATGACCCATGGTCTTTTCCTTTCCGCTTACTTGGCGGCGCCGACAATCACAGTGATGTGACTGGTGCGCTTGAGGATGCGGGTACCGCGGCCTTTCGCCCGCGCCATGAAACGCTTCAGGGACGGACCTTCATCAACCATGATGGTCTTGACCTTCAGCTCGTCGACATCCGCGCCCTGATTGTTCTCGGCATTGGCAATCGCCGACTCCACAACCTTCTTGATCAGGTGCGCAGCCTTTTTATCCGAGAACTTCAGCAGATTGACCGCACGTTCGGCGGACAAACCACGCACCTGGTCAGCGACCAGGCGGGCCTTCTGCGGGGAGATGCGCGCGGTGCGCAGGATTGCTTTCGCTTCCATCGTCATCTCTCCCTTACCTGCTCGACTTCTTGTCGCCACCGTGACCCTTGAAGGTCCGGGTGACGGCAAATTCGCCGAGCTTGTGGCCGACCATATTCTCGTTGACGAGCACCGGAATGTGGTTCTTGCCGTTATGCACGGCGATGGTGATGCCTACCATTTCCGGCAGGATCATCGAACGGCGCGACCAGGTCTTGATCGGCTTCTTGCTACCCGCAGCGGACTCCACCTTCTTTGCAAGGTGGTGATCGACGAACGGGCCCTTCTTGAGTGAACGTGCCATGGTCGATTAGCCCCTACGATCGCGGACGATGAATTGCTGGGTGCGCTTGTTCTTGCGCGTCTTGTAACCCTTGGTCGGAACACCCCACGGGGTGACCGGATGCGGATTACCCTGGCCAGCCTTGGCCTCACCACCACCGTGCGGGTGATCGACCGGGTTCATGGCCGCACCGCGAACGGTCGGGCGAACACCGCGCCAGCGCTTGGCGCCAGCCTTGCCCAGCTTCTCGAGGTTGTGCTCGTCGTTGCCGACTTCGCCGATGGTGGCGCGGCACTCGACCGGCACCTTGCGCATTTCGCCCGAGCGCAGACGCAGCGTGGCATAGATGCCTTCGCGAGCGACCAGCTGGACGGCTGCACCGGCAGCACGTGCGATCTGAGCGCCCTTACCCGGCTTCAGCTCGATACCGTGGACCGTCGTACCGACCGGGATGTTGCGCAGCGGCAGCGTGTTGCCGGTCTTGATCGGTGCGTTGGCACCGGCAATGACCTGATCGCCAGCCTTCAAGCCCTTGGGGGCGATGATGTAGCGACGCTCGCCGTCGACATAGCACAGCAGGGCGATATGAGCGGTACGGTTCGGATCGTATTCGATCCGCTCCACACGCGCCGGAATACCTTCCTTGTTGCGCTTGAAGTCGATGATGCGGTAGTGCTGCTTATGACCACCACCGACGTGACGCACGGTGATGCGGCCATGGTGGTTACGACCACCGGACTTGCTCTGCGAATCGAGCAGCGCCGCGTGCGGTGCGCCCTTGTGCAGATCGGGAGTAACCACGCGCACGGCGGAACGACGGCCGGGAGAGGTGGGTTTGAACTTCATCAATGGCATGGGATGGACCTCAGGCCTTGGCCGTTACGTCGATGGACTGACCATCAACCAGGCGGACGTACGCCTTGCGCCAATTGCCACGGCTGCCAGCACGGTTACGGAAGGACTTGCTCTTGCCCTTGACGTTGACCACGTTGACCGCTTTGACCTTGACGTCGAACAGCTGCTCAACCGCGGCCTTTACATCGGCCTTGGTGGCTTCGTTCGAAACTTCGAAGACATACTGGTTGGAGATTTCCTGCAGGCGCGCGGTCTTTTCGGAGACTCGCGGAGCACGCAGCACGCTGAAGATTTTTTCGTTGCTGCTCATGCCAGCCACTCCTCGACCTTCTTGACCGCATCGGCGGTGATCACGACCGTATCGGCCCCGACCAGAGCGACCGGATCCAGACCCTGCACATCACGCACCTGCACATACGGCAGATTGCGGGCGGACAGATACAGGTGCTCGGAGGCTTCCTCGGTGACGATCAGCGGGCGCTTGCCCACATCCAGTCCCTTCAGCTTCTCGATCAGACCCTGGGTCTTGGTGGTTTCGACGTCGAACGCATCGACGATCATCAGGCGACCCTGGCGATTAAGCTCAGAGAAGATCGCGCAGATGGCCGCACGGTACATCTTGCGGTTGACTTTCTGTTCGAAGCTGCGCGGCTTGGCCGCGAAGGTCACGCCGCCGCCGACGAAGATCGGAGCCGTCAGCGCGCCATGACGCGCACCGCCGCCCTTCTGCTTCTTCGACTTCTTGGTCGTGCCCGCAACTTCCGAACGCGTCTTCTGTGCCTTGGTACCAGCGCGACCGGCATTGCGATAAGCGACGACGACCTGGTGAACCAGATCTTCGCTGAATTCGCGACCGAACACGGCATCGGAGACCGAGACCTTGTTGTTGCTACCCGTGATAACGAGTTCCATCGTCATCTCTCCTTATGCCTTGCTCGCCGGACGGACGATCACGTCGCCACCAGCTGCGCCAGGCACGGCGCCGCGGATAGCAATCAGACCACGCTCGACGTCGACCTTGACCACTTCCAGGTTCTGCGTGCTTTGCTGCACGGCGCCCATGTGGCCCGACATCTTCTTGCCCGGGAAAACGCGACCCGGGGTCTGGCGCTGACCCAACGAACCCGGCGCGCGATGCGACAGCGAGTTACCGTGAGTTGCATCGCCCATACGGAAGTTGTAGCGCTTGATGGTGCCCTGGAAACCCTTACCCTTGGTGACGCCCTGGACGTCGACCTTCTGGCCGACCTCGAAGATGTCCGCCTTGATTTCGCCGCCAACGGCGAAATCGCCGAGCTGGGCATCTTCAACGCGGAATTCCCACAGGCCGCGACCCGCTTCCACCTTCGCCTTGGCGAAGTGGCCAGCAGCCGGCTTGTTGACCAGCGCGGCACGACGGGCACCAACGGTAATCTGCACGGCGCTGTAGCCGTCAGCTTCGACGGTCTTGATCTGCGCGATGCGGTTTGGAGTTGCTTCGATCAGCGTGACCGGTACCGAGCGACCGTCTTCGGTGAAGACGCGGCTCATACCAGCCTTGCGGCCTACGAAGCCCAACGAATATTTCTTCGTCATGGTCGTAGTCCTCAGGTCAACTTGATCTGAACGTCGACGCCAGCCGCGAGTTCGAGCTTCATCAGCGCGTCCACGGTCTTGTCGTTCGGGTCGACGATATCGAGC
Source organism: Xanthomonas sp. CPBF 426 (assembly GCF_903989465.1). NCBI lineage: Bacteria > Pseudomonadati > Pseudomonadota > Gammaproteobacteria > Lysobacterales > Lysobacteraceae > Xanthomonas > Xanthomonas sp. CPBF 426. Next base: position 1,131,825 of record NZ_LR861805.1, on the reverse strand, counting down.
ACACGCTTGTGCGTGCGGGTTTCGTACTGGTCACGCGCATCCTTGTCGGCATGCGGGGATACGAGGATGGTGTAACGTTCGATCTTGGTCGGCAACGGGATCGGGCCACGCACTTGCGCGCCGGTCCGCTTAGCCGTTTCGACGATCTCGCTGGCCGAACGGTCGATCAAACGATGATCGAACGCCTTCAACCGAATCCGGATCTTTTGTTCCGACATGACGGAAGCTTCCTTCGTTAAAAGAGCGACGGGCAAGGCCTCTGGGATACCTGCCCCGATATTCCTGACGTAGATGAAATCGCCATGCATCCTGCTGACGAGGGCATTTCCTCCGCCCAAAAACTGAGGCAGACCGGTAAACCGGCCTGCCCAGACGGAAAAGTATAATGCGCAACAAGAGCACGGTCAACAACAGGTGAGTTGTTGAGTGCTCCATGCAACGCGACCCTCCCGGTCTGGCGAACACGAGCGGCATCCTGCCGTTCTTTTCGCTGTAACTCAGCGCCCTACCCAGGGACACCGAGCCGCGCATTATAGCGCGGCACTTTTACATGCGCAAGCGCCCTACCCGATAAAGACGCCGGCCGTGCACGCACCTCCGACTCGGCCCACGAAAAAGGGCCGGCTTGCGCCGACCCTTGTTCGTGCGGATCCAGCGACCGAAGCCGCCGGATTGCAGGACTTACTTGACGATCTTGGCAACCACGCCGGCGCCGACGGTACGACCGCCTTCACGGATGGCGAAGCGCAGGCCTTCGTCCATCGCGACCGGGTTGATCAGGGTCACGACCATCTTCACGTTGTCGCCCGGCATCACCATCTCCACGCCTTCCGGCAGCTGGCAGGCGCCAGTGATGTCGGTGGTGCGGAAGTAGAACTGCGGACGGTAGCCCTTGAAGAACGGGGTATGACGGCCACCCTCGTCCTTCGACAGCACGTAGACTTCGGCTTCGAACTCGGTATGCGGCTTGATCGAACCCGGCTTGCACAGCACCTGGCCGCGCTCGACGTCGTCACGCTTGGTGCCGCGCAGCAGCAGACCGGCGTTGTCGCCTGCCTGACCCTGGTCCAGCAGCTTGCGGAACATTTCCACGCCGGTGACGGTGGTCTTCTGGGTATCACGGATACCGACGATTTCGATTTCGTCGCCAACCTTGATGATGCCGCGCTCGATACGACCGGTCACCACGGTGCCGCGGCCGGAGATCGAGAACACGTCTTCGACCGGCATCAGGAACGGGCGGTCGACGTCGCGGGTCGGCTCCGGAATGAACGAATCCAGCGCCTCGACCAGCTTGAGGATCGCCGGCACGCCGATGTCGCTCTGGTCGCCGTCCAGCGCCAGACGCGCCGAACCGTGGATGATCGGCGTGTCATCGCCCGGGAAGTCGTACTTGCTGAGCAGCTCGCGCACTTCCATCTCGACCAGCTCGAGCAGCTCGGCGTCGTCGACCATGTCAGCCTTGTTCAGGAACACGACGATGTGCGGCACACCGACCTGACGCGAGAGCAGGATGTGCTCGCGGGTCTGCGGCATCGGGCCGTCGGCGGCCGAACACACCAGGATCGCGCCGTCCATCTGCGCCGCACCGGTGATCATGTTCTTGACGTAGTCGGCGTGGCCGGGGCAATCGACATGCGCGTAGTGACGGGTCGGGGATTCGTATTCGACGTGTGCGGTCGAAATCGTGATGCCGCGCGCCTTCTCTTCCGGCGCCGCATCGATCGCGTCATACGCCTTGAACTCGCCACCGAAACGCTCAGCACCGATCTTGGTCAGCGCGGCTGTCAACGTGGTCTTGCCATGGTCGACGTGACCGATGGTGCCGACGTTCACGTGCGGCTTGGTGCGCTCAAATTTAGCTTTTGCCATGACTAACTACCTCTAATTGAAAAATTTGTGAGAAGCGGCTGAGCGAACTCAGCCCTTCTTGGTGACGGCGTCGGCGATGTTGGCCGGTGCCTCTTCGTAGTGGTCGAATTCCATCGAGAACGTCGCACGGCCCTGGCTCATCGAGCGCAGCGAGGTCGCATAACCGAACATCTCGCCCAGCGGAATCATCGCGTTGATGATCTTGCCCGACGGGCTGTCGTCCTGACCCTGCAGCACGCCACGACGGCGGCTCACGTCGCCCATCACGTCACCCAGGTAATCCTCCGGGCTGACGATTTCGACCTTCATGATCGGCTCCAGCAACACCGGGCTGGCTTTCGCAAAGCCCTGCTTGAACGCCATCGACGCGGCCAGCTTGAACGCCATTTCCGAGGAGTCGACGTCGTGGTACGAGCCGAACACCAGCTTGACCTTCACACCCACCACCGGGAAGCCGGCGATCGGACCACTGGTGATCGTCTCGCGCAGACCCTTTTCGACCGAGGGGATGAATTCCTTCGGGATGATGCCGCCGGTGATGTCGTTGATGAAGAGGAAATCGTCCTTGACGTTGTCACTCTTGCGATCTTCCTCGGTCATCGGCGACAGCTCGATCACAACGTGACCGTACTGACCCTTACCACCGGACTGCTTGGCGTGCTTGTAGTCGGACTTGACGTCGGACTTGCGGATCGTTTCGCGGTAGGCCACCTGCGGCTTGCCGACGTTGGCCTCGACATTGAACTCGCGACGCATACGGTCGACGATGATGTCCAGGTGCAACTCGCCCATGCCCGAGATGATGGTCTGGCCGGATTCTTCGTCGGTCTTGACGCGGAACGAGGGATCTTCCTGCGCCAGACGGCCCAGGGCCATGCCCATCTTTTCCTGGTCCGACTTGGTCTTGGGTTCCACCGCCATCGAGATCACCGGCTCCGGGAACACCATGCGCTCCAGGGTGATGACCTTGTCCTGCGCACACAGCGTGTCGCCGGTGGTGACGTCCTTCAAACCCACGGCAGCGGCGATGTCACCAGCGCGCACTTCCTTGATCTCTTCGCGATTGTTGGAGTGCATCTGCAGGATGCGGCCCACGCGCTCTTTCTTCGACTTGACCGGGTTGTAGACCTGGTCGCCGGAGTTCAACGTGCCCGAGTAGACACGGAAGAACGTCAGCGAGCCCACGAACGGGTCGGTCATGATCTTGAACGCCAACGCCGAGAACGGCGCGGTATCGGTGGCAGGACGGGTGTCTTCCTTCTCGTCCTCGTCGATACCCTGGACCGGCGGACGGTCGGCCGGCGACGGCAGCAGGTGCACGACGCCGTCGAGCATGGCCTGCACGCCCTTGTTCTTGAACGCCGAGCCGCAGAACACCGGCACGATTTCGACCTTCAGGGTGCGCTCGCGCAGACCCACCAGGATCTCCTCTTCGCTCAGGTCGCCCTCGTTGAGGTACTTGTCCATCAGGTCTTCGCTGGCTTCGGCAGCCGCCTCGACCATGAACGAACGCGCCTCGGTCGCGATCTCGACCAGGTCAGCCGGGATGTCGCGGTATTCGAAGGTGGTGCCCTGCGATGCGGTATCCCAATGGATCGCCTTCATCTTGAGCAGGTCGACCACGCCCTCGAAGCCGTCTTCGGCGCCGATCGGCACCTGCATCGGCACGGCGTAGGCACCCAGACGGGCCTTCAGCTGCTCGACGACCTTGTCGAAGTTGGCACCGGTACGGTCCATCTTGTTGACGAAGGCCATGCGCGGCACGGAATACTTGTTGGCCTGGCGCCACACGGTCTCGGACTGCGGCTGCACGCCACCAACGGCGCACAGCACGAACACCGCACCGTCGAGCACGCGCAAGGAGCGCTCCACTTCGATGGTGAAGTCAACGTGCCCGGGGGTATCGATGATGTTGAAGCGGTGCTGCGGCATGGACTTGTCCATGCCCGACCAGAATGCAGTGGTCGCAGCGGAGGTGATGGTGATACCACGCTCCTGCTCCTGCTCCATCCAGTCCATCACTGCAGCGCCGTCATGGACTTCGCCGATCTTGTGACTGACACCGGTGTAGAACAGGATGCGCTCGGAGGTGGTGGTCTTGCCGGCATCAATGTGGGCCATGATGCCGAAGTTGCGGTAACGCTCGATAGGGGTGGTGCGGGCCACGGGGAGCCTCTCAATTTCTTGGATTTCGGATGGCCGAACGCCGCCTTTCGGCGGCCTTCGGATTGGATGCGACGCCAAAGGCGTCGCAAACAGCACTCAGATGGTGCTGAAGGGCCCCGTTACCAAGGCCCACGAGGTCACCAGCGGTAATGTGCGAACGCCTTGTTCGCCTCCGCCATACGGTGCGTCTCTTCGCGCTTCTTGATCGCGCCGCCACGGCTTTCCGAGGCGTCCAACAGTTCTGCAGCCAGCTTGCGCGGCATGGTGTTCTCGCCACGCTTGCGCGCGGAATCGATCAACCAGCGCATTGCCAGCGCCATGCGACGGGAGGAGCGCACTTCGACGGGCACCTGATAGGTAGCACCACCGACGCGACGCGATTTAACTTCGACAGCCGGGGCCACGTTGTCCAGTGCTTTCTGCACCAGCTCGACGGCATTCGGATTCTTTTCGCCAATGACGTCCATCGCGCCATAGACAATTTTCTCAGCAACCGACTTCTTGCCACTTTGCATCACCATATTGATGAAGCGGGCAATGGTTTCGCTGCCATGCTTTGGATCAGGCAGGACGGTGCGCTGCGGAGTAGAACCTTTACGGGACATTGGAGTGTTTCCTTAGCTCTTCGGGCGCTTGGCGCCGTACTTGGAACGACCTTGACGGCGCTTTGCGACGCCGGCGGCGTCCAGCGAACCACGGACGGTGTGATAACGCACACCGGGAAGATCCTTGACGCGGCCACCGCGAATCAGGACCACGGAGTGCTCCTGCAGGTTGTGGCCTTCACCACCGATGTAGCTGATGACCTCTTCCTGGTTCGTCAGGCGCACCTTGGCAACCTTACGCAGGGCCGAGTTCGGCTTCTTCGGGGTAGTGGTATAGACGCGTGTGCAGACGCCACGGCGCTGCGGACACTTGTCCAGTGCCGGAGAGGCACTCTTGTAGGTGGTCGCTTGCCGAGGCTTGCGGACCAGCTGATTGATCGTCGTCATCAGTTGATTCTTCTGATTGAGAGGCCGAGACGGCCTTGCACGAAAACAAAGGCAGGCCGAAAAACGGCCCGCCGAGACAGGGAAGTATAGCTGGCAGGACGAAACTCCGTCAACTTCACGGAAATCTAACCCTGCTGGCCCATCCAAAGGCCGGAAAACGGAGGGCCTCCTGCCCTCCTTTTCGCTTGGCTTACGGCGATCTTGCGACCGCCGTCGGAGCGCTTACTCCTCGTCCGCGCCAGCGTCGGCCACGGCTGCGACCGGTTCGGCAACCGTCGGCTTGCCCGACAGCGTTTCCATTTCCGAGTCGGTCAGACCCGACGACTTGCGACGTCCGGCGTGATACGCCAGGCCGGTACCGGCCGGGATCAGACGACCCACGATCACGTTTTCCTTCAGACCGCGCAGGTTGTCGCGGGTGCCGCGCACGGCAGCCTCGGTCAACACGCGGGTGGTCTCCTGGAACGAAGCCGCCGAGATGAACGACTCGGTGGCCAACGAGGCCTTGGTGATACCCAGCAGCACCGGATCGTACTTGGCCGGCAGCTCGTTGCGCTTGACCAGGCGGGCATTTTCCTCGATGACGCGCTGGCGCTCGACCTGCTCGCCGTTGAGGAACTTGCTGGTGCCCTGGTCGGTGATCTCGACCTTGCGCAGCATCTGGCGGGTGATCACCTCGATGTGCTTGTCGTTGATCTTCACGCCCTGCAGGCGATACACGTCCTGGATTTCCTTGACCAGATACGCGGCCAGCGGCTCGACACCCAGCAGACGCAGGATGTCCTGCGGGCTCGGCTCGCCGTCCACCACGGTCTCGCCCTTGGTCACATGCTCGCCTTCGAACACGATGATCTGGCGGTACTTGGGGATCAGCTCTTCGTGTTCCGATCCATCGGTGTCCTTGATGATCAGGCGCTGCTTGCCCTTGGTGTCCTTACCGAAGCTGATGATGCCCGAGCGCTCGGCCAGGATCGCCGGATCCTTCGGCTTGCGCGCTTCGAACAGGTCGGCAACGCGCGGCAGACCACCGGTGATGTCGCGGGTCTTGGACGCTTCCTGCGGGATCTTGGCGACCACGTCGCCCACGCCGACGGCGGCGCCGTCCTGCAGGTTGACGATGGAGCGCGGCGGCAACAGGTACTGCGCCGGCAGATCCGTATTCGGGATCGTCAGGTCGTTGCCCTTGCCGTCGACGATGCGCACGATCGGGCGCAGCTCCTTGGCATGTGCACCGCGACGCTTCGGGTCGGTGATTTCGCGCGAGGCCAGACCGGTCAGTTCGTCGGTCTTCTCGATGACGGTGACGCCGTCGACGAAGTCGATGAAGCGGATGAAACCGGCCACTTCCGACACGATCGGGTGGTTATGCGGATCCCAGTTCGCCACGCCCTGCCCGGCCTTGACCGCATCACCATCCTTGGCGGTGATGGTGGCGCCGTACGGCAGCTTGTAACGCTCGCGCTCGCGGCCATGGCCGTCGAGTACGGACAGTTCGCCCGAACGCGAGACAGCGACCAGCGCGCCGCTGGCGTGCGCCACAGACTTCAGGTTGTTGAACTTCACCGAACCGGTGGTCTTGACGGTGATGTTGTCCACCGCCGCCGCACGCGATGCCGCACCACCGATGTGGAACGTACGCATGGTCAGCTGGGTACCCGGCTCACCGATCGACTGCGCCGCAATGACGCCGACCGCCTCACCGATGTTGACCTGGTGACCGCGGGCGAGATCGCGACCGTAGCAGCGTGCGCACACGCCGAACGAGGATTCGCAGCTGATGGTCGAACGCACCTTCACCGACTGCACGCTGGCGTCTTCCAGCTTGGCAACCCAGGCTTCGTCCAGCAGCGTGTTGCGGGTGACGATCGGCTCTTCGTCGTTGCCCGGCAGGTACACGTCCTCGGCCACCACACGGCCCAGCACGCGCTCGCGCAACGGTTCCACCACGTCGCCGCCTTCCACGATCGGGGTCATGATCAACCCTTCGGTGGTGCCGCAATCGACCTCGGTGATCACCACGTCCTGCGCCACGTCGACCAGACGACGGGTCAGATACCCCGAGTTCGCGGTCTTGAGCGCGGTATCGGCCAGACCCTTACGGGCACCGTGGGTGGAGTTGAAGTACTCCTGCACGTTCAGGCCTTCGCGGAAGTTCGCCTTGATCGGCGTCTCGATGATCGAGCCATCCGGACGCGCCATCAGGCCGCGCATGCCGGCCAGCTGACGGATCTGCGCCTGGCTACCACGCGCACCGGAGTCGGCCATGATGTACAGCGAGTTCATCGACTTCTGGTCGATGGTTTCGCCCTTGGCATTTTCGACCTTCTCGGTACCGATGGTGTCCATCATCGCCTTGGCGATGCGCTCGCTGGTGCGCGACCAGATGTCCACGACCTTGTTGTAGCGCTCGCCGGCGGTGACCAGACCGGACTGGTACTGTTCCTGGATCTCCAGCACTTCGGCTTCGGCCTCGGTGAGGATGCCCTTCTTCTCGTCCGGGATCAGCATGTCGTCGATGCCGATCGACACGCCTGCGCGGGTTGCGTAGGCATAGCCGGTGTACATCAGCTTGTCGGCGAACACGACGGTGTCCTTCAAGCCCAGCAGACGGTAGCTGGAGTTGATCAGGCGCGAGATGTTCTTCTTGGTCATCTCGGTGTTGGCCAGCTGGAACGGCAGGCCTTCGGGCAGGATTTCGCTCAGCAGCGCACGACCGACCGTGGTGTCTACGATCGAGGTGCCGCTGCTGCGCTTGCCGTCGGCTTCCACGTCCACCTGGGTGATGCGGACCTTGACCTTGGCGTGCAGTTCCACCACGCGGTTGTCGTAGGCGCGCTTCACTTCGCTGGTGTTGGCGAACACCATGCCTTCGCCCTTCTTGTTCTCCAGGGCGCGGCTCATGTAGTACAGGCCCAACACCACGTCCTGCGACGGCACGATGATCGGCTCGCCGTTGGCCGGCGACAGGATGTTGTTGGTGGACATCATCAGCGCACGCGCTTCCAGCTGGGCTTCCAGCGAGAGCGGCACGTGGACGGCCATCTGGTCACCGTCGAAGTCGGCGTTGAACGCAGTACACACCAGCGGATGCAGCTGGATGGCCTTGCCTTCGATCAACACCGGCTCGAACGCCTGGATGCCCAGGCGGTGCAGGGTCGGCGCACGGTTCAGCAGCACCGGATGCTCGCGGATCACTTCTTCCAGGATGTCCCAGACTTCGGCTTCTTCGCGCTCGACCAGCTTCTTGGCGGCCTTGATGGTGGTGGCCAGGCCGCGACGCTGCAGCTTGGCGAACACGAACGGCTTGAACAGCTCCAGCGCCATCTTCTTCGGCAGGCCGCACTGGTGCAGCTTGAGGTACGGACCGACGGTGATGACCGAACGACCGGAGTAGTCCACGCGCTTGCCGAGCAGGTTCTGACGGAACCGGCCCTGCTTGCCCTTGATCATGTCGGCCAGCGACTTCAGCGGACGCTTGTTGGTGCCGGTGATGGCACGGCCGCGACGGCCGTTGTCCAGCAGCGCATCGACCGATTCCTGCAGCATGCGCTTCTCGTTGCGCACGATGATGTCCGGCGCATTGAGCTCGAGCAGACGACGCAGACGGTTGTTGCGGTTGATCACGCGGCGGTACAGATCGTTCAGATCCGAGGTCGCGAAGCGGCCGCCATCCAGCGGCACCAGCGGGCGCAGGTCCGGCGGCAGCACCGGCAGCACGGTCATGACCATCCACTCCGGACGGTTGCCCGATTCCAGGAAGGCTTCGATCAGCTTGATGCGCTTGGTGAGGCGCTTGAGCTTGGTTTCCGAACCGGTGCTGGCGATTTCCTCGCGCAGGCGGGTCATTTCCGACTGCAGGTCGATCGTGCGCAGCAGCTCATACACCGCTTCGGCGCCCATGGCGGCGTCGAAGTCGTCGTTGTACTCCTGGCGTGCGGTCAGGTACTGCTCTTCGGTCAGCAGCTGGCGGCGCTCGAGCGGGGTCAGGCCCGGCTCGGTGACCACGTAGGCTTCGAAGTACAGCACGCGCTCGATGTCACGCAGGGTCATGTCCAGCATCAGGCCGATGCGCGAGGGCAGCGACTTGAGGAACCAGATGTGCGCGACCGGCGAGGCCAGGTCGATGTGACCCATGCGCTCGCGACGCACCTTGGCCAGGGTGACTTCGGTGCCGCACTTTTCGCAGACCACGCCGCGGTGCTTCATGCGCTTGTACTTGCCGCACAGGCACTCATAGTCCTTGATCGGTCCGAAGATGGCGGCGCAGAACAGGCCGTCACGCTCGGGCTTGAAGGTCCGGTAGTTGATGGTTTCGGGCTTCTTCACTTCGCCGTAGGACCACGAACGGATCAGGTCCGGCGACGCCAGCGCGATCTTGATCGCGTCGAAATCCAGCGTCTGGCGCTGTTGATTGAAGAGGTTGAGCAGGTCTTTCATTTGATATCTCCGGGTCGGAGGAATTTCGTATCTGAGATGAAACCGAGGGACTTACGTTCCAGATCCCGGCACCGCGTTGCGGCGCCGGGATCCGGCGCGATCACTCTTCCAGTTCCATGTTGATCGCCAGCGAGCGGATTTCCTTCACCAACACGTTGAAGGATTCCGGCATGCCCGCGACCATCTCGTGCTCACCATCGACGATGTTCTTGTACATCTGGTTGCGGCCCTGCACGTCGTCGGACTTCACCGTCAGCATTTCCTGCAGGGTGTAGGCCGCGCCGTAGGCTTCCAGCGCCCAGACTTCCATCTCACCGAAGCGCTGACCACCGAACTGCGCCTTGCCGCCCAGCGGCTGCTGGGTGACGAGCGAGTACGGACCGGTCGAGCGCGCATGCATCTTGTCGTCGACCAGGTGGTTCAACTTCAGGTAGTGCATGTAGCCGACCGTGGTCTTGCGATCGAACGCTTCGCCGGTACGACCGTCGTACAGCTGGGTCTGACCGCTCTGCGGCAGCTCGGCCAGTTCCAGCATGCGCTTGATTTCCGCTTCGCTGGCGCCGTCGAACACCGGGGTGGCCATCGGCACGCCATCGATCAGGTTCTTGCCCAGGTTGAGCAATTCCTCATCGCTGAACTGCGACAGGTCCACGCGCTGTGCATTGATCGCGCTGTCGTGGTTGTAGATGTCGTCCAGGAACTTGCGCAGCTCGCTGACCGCCGCCTGGGCTTCCAGCATGCGCTGGATCTTGCGACCCAGGCCCTTGGCGGCCCAGCCCAGATGCACTTCCAGAATCTGGCCGATGTTCATACGCGACGGCACGCCGAGCGGGTTCAGCACGATGTCGACCGGCTCGCCGGTAGCCATGTACGGCATGTCCTCGACCGGCACGACATTGGAGACCACACCCTTGTTGCCGTGGCGGCCTGCCATCTTGTCGCCCGGCTGGATGCGGCGCTTCACTGCCAGGAACACCTTGACCATCTTCAGCACGCCCGGTGCGAGGTCATCGCCCTGGGTGATCTTGCCGCGCTTGTCGGCAAAGCGTGCTTCGAATTCCTTTTCGTGCGCCTGGATCTGCTTCTGTGCGCGCTCGATGGCGTCGGCTGCGTCTTCGTCCTTCATGCGCAGCTGGAACCAATCGGACTTCTTCAGCCCGTCCAGATACGCGTCGGTGACGTTGTCGCCCTTCTTCAGGTTCGGACCGCCGTTGGCAACCTTGCCCACGATCTGCGAACGCAGACGTGCGTAGATGGCCGCTTCCAGGATGCGGAACTGGTCGTCGAAGTCCTTCTTGACGCGCTTGATCTCGGACTCTTCGATCTGACGCGCACGCTTGTCCTTCTCGATGCCGTCGCGGGTGAAGACCTGCACGTCGATGACGGTGCCGTCCATGCCCGGGGGCACGCGCAGCGAGCTGTCCTTCACGTCGGACGCCTTCTCACCGAAGATCGCACGCAGCAGCTTTTCTTCCGGGGTCAGCTGGCTCTCGCCCTTCGGCGTGACCTTGCCGACCATGATGTCGCCGGCGCGCACTTCCGCACCGATGTACACCACGCCGCTCTCGTCCAGACGGTTCAGCGCCTGCTCGGACACGTTCGGGATGTCGGCGGAAATTTCCTCCGGCCCCAGCTTGGTGTCGCGTGCAACGCAGGTCAGTTCCTCGATGTGGATCGTGGTGTAACGATCCTCTTCCACCACGCGCTCGGAGAGCAGGATGGAGTCTTCGAAGTTGTAGCCGTTCCACGGCATGAACGCGATCAGCATGTTCTGGCCCAGCGCCAGTTCACCGATGTCGGTGGACGGGCCGTCGGCCAGCACGTCGCCGCGCGCGATCACATCACCCACGTTCACCAGCGGACGCTGGTTGATGCAGGTGTTCTGGTTGGAGCGGGTGTACTTGATCAGGTTGTAGATATCCACGCCGGCATCGGTGCCGCCGCCGATTTCCGCCTCGTTGACCTTGACCACGATGCGGGCCGCGTCGATCTGCTCGATCACGCCACCACGCAAGGCATTGACGGTCACGCCCGAGTCGCGCGCAACCGCACGCTCGATGCCGGTACCAACCAGCGGCTTCTGCGAACGCAGCGTCGGCACGGCCTGGCGCTGCATGTTGGCGCCCATCAGTGCACGGTTGGCGTCGTCGTGCTCCAGGAACGGCACCAGCGCCGCGGCGACCGACACGGTCTGCATCGGCGAGACGTCCATGAAGTGCACTTCGGCCGGCGGCTTCAGCAGCGACTCGCCCTGGAACCGGCACGGCACGAACTGCTCGGTGAGCATGTTCTTGGCATCGGTCAGCGCGTTCGCCTGGGCGATCACGTACTCGTTCTCTTCGATCGCCGACAGGTATTCGACGTCGTCGGAGACCTTGCCGTCCAGCACCTTGCGGTACGGCGTCTCGAGGAAGCCGTACTGGTTGGTGCGGGCAAACACGGCCAGCGAGTTGATCAGGCCGATGTTCGGGCCTTCCGGGGTTTCGATGGTGCAGACGCGGCCGTAATGGGTCGGATGCACGTCGCGCACTTCGAAGCCGGCGCGCTCGCGGGTCAGGCCGCCCGGGCCCAGTGCGGAGACGCGACGCTTGTGCGTCACTTCCGACAGCGGGTTGTTCTGGTCCATGAACTGCGACAGCTGCGAGGAGCCGAAGAACTCCTTGATCGCCGCAGCCACCGGCTTGGCGTTGATCAGTTCCTGCGGGGTCAGACCCTCGGACTCGGCCATCGACAGGCGTTCCTTGACCGCGCGCTCGACGCGGACCAGGCCCACGCGGAACACGTTCTCGGCCATTTCGCCGACCGAACGCACGCGACGGTTGCCCAGGTGATCGATGTCATCGACCACGCCGCGACCGTTACGGATCTCGGTGAGCACCTTGATCACTTCCAGGATGTCGGAGGTGTCGGTGTGCTCGGCGACCAGGCGCTTGGATTCTTCGTCGTTGCGCTCGGCAAAGTACTTCTTGTCGTACAGCACCGACTCGCCCAGCACATCCTTGCGGCCGACGCGACGGTTGAACTTCATGCGGCCGACCGTGGACAGGTCGTAGCGCTCGAAGGTGAAGAACAGGTTGTGGAACAGGTTCTGAGCGGCTTCCTTGGTCGGCGGCTCGCCCGGACGCATCATGCGGTAGATTTCGACCAGCGCTTCGAGCTGGGTCTTGGTCGGATCGATGCGCAGGGTGTTGGACAGGTACGGACCGCGGTCCAGATCGTTCACCCACAGGGTGCCGACCGCATCGACGCCGGCCTTGCGGAAGGCCGCCAGCTGGTCTTCGGTGATCTCGTCGTTGGCATTGGCCAGCAGTTCGCCGGTCGAGCCATCGACCACGTCGTGCGACAGGATGCGGGTGAGCAGATAGTCGTCCGGCACGGCCAGCGCGGCAACGCCGGCGGCTTCGAGCTGCTTGACGTGACGGGCGGTGATGCGCTTGCCCGCTTCCACGATGACCTTGTCGCCATCGGCCAGGTCGAAGTTCAGCGTTTCACCACGCAGACGCTCCGGCACCAGCTCCAGCTGCACGCCTTCGTCCGGGTTGATGTGGAAGGTGTTGATCTCGAAGAACTCGGCCAGCATCTCTTCGTTGCTGTAGCCGAGCGCACGCAGCAGGATCGACACCGGCAGCTTGCGGCGACGGTCGATACGGGTGAACAGCGCATCCTTCGGGTCGAACTCGAAGTCCAGCCAGGAACCGCGGTACGGAATGATGCGGGCGCTGTACAGCAGCTTGCCCGAGCTGTGGGTCTTGCCACGGTCGTGGTCGAAGAACACACCCGGCGAGCGGTGCAGCTGCGAGACGATGACGCGCTCGGTGCCGTTGACGATGAAGGTGCCGTTGTCGGTCATCAGCGGGATTTCGCCAAGATAGACCTCCTGCTCCTTCACGTACTTGATGGCCTTGGTCGACGACTCGCGGTCGTAGATCACCAGACGCACGGTCACGCGCAGCGGCGCGCCATAGCTCATGCCGCGCTGACGGCATTCACGCTCGTCAAACACCGGCTGACCCAACTTGTAGCCGACGTATTCCAGCGCGGCGTTGCCGCTGTAGCTGGAAATCGGGAACACCGACTTCAGTGCCGCGTGCAGACCGAGGTCCTTACGCTTGGTCGGCTCCACGTCTTCCTGCAGGAATTCGCGGTAGGAATCCACCTGGATCGCAAGCAGGAACGGCACTTCGAGAATCGAGCGCTGCTTGCCGAAGTCCTTGCGGATACGCTTTTTTTCGGTGAACGAATAAGACGTCATGAGTCTTCACCCTAGGCTGCGGGGGCCGCGTCGCGGCGGCCCTGAAATAACAAAATTGTCAGTTGGAAGTCGCTGGTATTGCCGGCACCAGCACGCCTTCTCCCGCTACTTCCAACTACCAACTCGGTGAAGCAGGGATTGGGGATGACGAGATTGGGGATACGCGAAGATTGCCTTCGAATCCCGAATGCCGACTCTCAAATCCCGGCCTTCCATCAACGGCCAAAGGCCGGGAGCTTTACGCTCCCAGCCTTCAGTGCATCACCATGAAACGCTGGCGATGCAAGGTACTGCTTACTTGATTTCGACAGTCGCGCCAGCTTCGGTCAGTTCCTTCTTGATCTTCTCGGCTTCATCCTTCGAAGCGCCTTCCTTCAGCATGCCACCGGCTTCGGTCAGGTCCTTGGCTTCCTTCAGACCCAGGCCGGTCACGGCGCGGACGGCCTTGATGACGCCGACTTTGTTGGCGCCGCAGTTGGTCAGCACCACGTTGAACTCGGTCTGCTCTTCGACCACGGCGGCCGGGCCAGCTGCAGCAGCAGCGACCGGAGCGGCGGCGGAGACGCCGAACTTCTCTTCGATGGCCTTGACCAGCTCCATCACTTCCATCAGGGACTTCTCGGCGATGGCGTCGACGATCTGTTCGTTGGTAAGGGACATTGTAATTACCTTTAAATGATTTTCTGGATTGGGGTTCTAGCGAACGCTAGGACATCAAGCTTCGGCAGTCTCGGCGACCGGCGCGGCGGCTTCGTCGCCACCACCCTGCTTGTCGCCCACGGCCTTGACGGCACGGGCAAACATGGCAGCCGGTTCGGACAGCACGCGGGCCAGCATGGCCAGGGCCTGGTCGCGGGTCGGCAGCGAAGCCAACACGTCGACGTGGCCAGCCGGGAACAGTTCCCCGCCGATGGACACGACCTTGGCCTGCAACTTGTCGTTGCCCTTGGCGAATTCCTTGATCAGGCGACCGGCAGCGCCGGGCTCCTCCATCGAAAACGCGTACAGCAAAGGACCGACCAGCTTGTCAGCGACGACAGCGAACTCGGTACCTTCAACGGCGCGCGCAGCCAGAGTGTTCTTGACAACTTTCAAGAACACACCGGTTTCGCGGGCCTGCTTGCGCATCGCGGTCATCTGGGAGACCGTGATGCCAGCGTATTCGGCGGCGATCAAGGAGTGAGCCTTGGCGGCGATGTCTGCCAGCTCGGCGACTACTTCTTGCTTCTGAGACAGATTGAGAGCCATTGCACTCCTCCGTTAAAGCCGGGATGGGGATTGGTGCTTGGTGATTCGTCGAAAGCCATGAAGCCGCTCCTGCAAATCCCCAATGCCGAATCCCTAATCCCCGCTTCAAACTACTCCGCTCGCGGCTCCTGCCGGTTGCGGTCCAGGGCAGCCTCCTTCCTGGAAGCCGGGAACATCGACCGATGTTCCTTTGGTGGCCGTTCTAGACCTGGAGTGGGCTCGATCCGGGATGTCCCAGACGCGCGTAAACCAGAAAGCTCCAGAAGGGCGACACCATCTACGCCGGCCGGCTCTTGCGAACCTGATTAAGCGATCCCGCTGCATCGACGGCGACTCCTTGCCAGTGCGAGCATCCGTGCCCGTCGTCGATCTGCGCTGACCGCGCCTGCGGTCTTTGACGGCTACCGCCGGACAAGCCGGCGATCGCCTTCAAAATGTCCGTTACCCCAAAGGAGGGAACGGACTCCCAGCACACGGTGACCCGGGCCGGAAAAACAATGCTGTACTCCATCGACGGGTCAGGCCCATGACAGGCCCGACCCCTCAACTCACTTCAGCGCAAGGCTCGACTGGTCGACCGTCACGCCAGGACCCATCGTCGAGCTGACCGACACCTTCTGCAGGTAGGTTCCCTTGGAGGTGGCCGGCTTGGCCTTGATCAGATCGACCAGCAGCGCCTGCAGGTTCGACTTCAGCGCTTCGTCATCGAAGCTGGCCTTGCCGATGGTGCAGTGGATGATGCCGGCCTTGTCGGTGCGGTAACGCACCTGACCCGACTTGGCATTCTTGACCGCTTCGCCCGGGTTGGCCGACACGGTGCCGACCTTCGGGTTCGGCATCAGGCCACGCGGGCCCAGCAGGGTGCCGAGCTTACCGACGACGCGCATCGCGTCCGGGGTCGCGATGACCACGTCGTAGCTCAGGTCGCCGGCCTGCATCTTCTCGGCCAGGTCGTCCATGCCCACCGCCTCGGCACCAGCGGCCAGGGCTTCGTCAGCCTTGGCGCCGGCCGGTGCGAACACCGCAACACGCACGCTCTTGCCGGTACCGGCCGGCAGCACGGTCGAACCGCGCACCTGCTGGTCGGACTTCTTGGCGTCCACGCCCAGGCGCACGGCAACGTCGATCGACTCGACGAACTTGGCCTTGGCAACGGTCTTCAGGATCTTGATTGCGTCTTCGAAGGCATAAGTCTTGCCCGGAACGACAGCGGCCGCAATGGCCTTAACGCGCTTGCTCTGTGCCATGTCTTAGCCCTCCACCGTCAAACCCATGCTGCGGGCAGAACCCGCAATCGTGCGCACTGCCGCTTCCAGCTCGGCCGCCGTCAAATCGGCTTCCTTGACCTTGGCGATCTCTTCCAGCTGCTTGCGCGTCACCTTGCCCACCTTGTCGGTGTTGGGGCGCTTGGAACCGGAGGTCACGCCTGCGGCCTTCTTGAGCAGCACGCTGGCCGGGGTGCTCTTGGTAATGAAGGTGAAGGTACGGTCGGAATACGCGGTGATCACCACCGGCGTCGGCAGACCCGGCTCCAGCTTGGAGGTCGCTGCATTGAACGCCTTGCAGAACTCCATGATGTTCAGACCGCGCTGACCCAGTGCAGGGCCGACCGGCGGCGCAGGATTGGCCTGACCGGCCTTGACCTGCAACTTGATGTACGCAGTTATCTTCTTTGCCATTTCGATACTCTCCGGGTGCTAGCGCCTTGACTGCAGGCTCCCCATCGGACCGGGAAATCACGTGTCCCGGCTTCACGTTTCTGACCACACGCAGATGGCTGCCATGCGGCAGCCATTGATTCCCGGCGGTTCGCCAGGTGAGCGAGCCGCGCACTATAGCAGCATTCGAGGCGGGCGCCTAGACAGCGCCCAACCGACCTCAGCCCTTCTCGACCTGACCGAACTCGAGCTCGACCGGCGTGGAGCGACCGAAGATGAGCACGGCAACCCGCAACCGGCTCTTCTCGTAATTGACTTCTTCCACGACGCCGTTGAAGTCGTTGAACGGACCGTCGGTGACGCGCACCATCTGACCCGGCTCGAACAGCACCTTCGGACGCGGCTTCTCGACGCCATCCTGCACACGCTGCAGGATCGCATCCGCCTCTTCGTCGCGGATCGGCAACGGACGGTCGGCGGTGCCGCCGATGAAGCCCATCACCTTGGAAGTTTCCTTCACCAGGTGCCAGCTTTCATTGTCGATGCGCGGAATACCGGCTTCTTCGTGGGTCTCGATCTGCACCAGCACGTAGCCGGGGAAGAACTTGCGCTCGGACCGGCGCTTCTGGCCGGCGCGCATTTCGATGACTTCTTCGGTCGGCACCAGGACGTCGCCGAAGCGATCTTCCATCTCGGTGCGCGCGATACGGTCGCGCAATGCCTGCGCAACGGATTTTTCGAAGCCTGAATAGGCGTGAACGACATACCAACGCTTCACTGCTTGATTCTCCTCAACGAGCCAGGAACCACTGCGTGAGCTTCTGGATGACAAAGTCGAAGCCGCCCAACAGCAAACTCAGAATGATCACAACAACAATTACGACCCAGGTCGTGCGGATGGCTTCCTGGCGCGTCGGCCAGACCACCTTGCGCAACTCGAACCTGGATTCGGACATGAATTCACGGGCTTCCCGGCCTTTGCCGGTCCCCAGAAACACAAACGCACCGGCCACCAACCCCACAATCACAGCCAGCGCGCGCAACTGCGGCGTCCAGGCTCCAAACTGCGTGGCACGCTCGGGTGCAGAAAACCAGAACCACACAAACAACCCCGCGATCACCAGGAGCGCGGAGATGACGTATTTCACGATATCGGCGCTGGCAGCAGACGCGCTTTTGGAAGGCTCGATTTTGCTATTCATCCGGCTCTAGTTACCGATCTGACCCGAATCGCTGGGCCGGAAAGAGGAGTGGCACGCCAGGAGGGACTCGAACCCCCAACCTGCGGTTTTGGAGACCGCTGCTCTGCCAATTGAGCTACTGGCGTATGTACTCGTTTACCGCAAACCCTAAGACAACGAAGGCGGACCGCGGTTTAGCCGGCCCGCCATTCGTTTGAATCCAGCCGCCGCAAGGCGACTGGACGCAGGCACTTACTTGACGATCTTGGCAACCACGCCGGCGCCGACGGTACGACCGCCTTCACGGATGGCGAAGCGCAGGCCTTCGTCCATCGCGACCGGGTTGATCAGGGTCACGACCATCTTCACGTTGTCGCCCGGCATCACCATCTCCACGCCTTCCGGCAGCTGGCAGGCGCCAGTGATGTCGGTGGTGCGGAAGTAGAACTGCGGACGGTAGCCCTTGAAGAACGGGGTATGACGGCCACCCTCGTCCTTCGACAGCACGTAGACTTCGGCTTCGAACTCGGTATGCGGCTTGATCGAACCCGGCTTGCACAGCACCTGGCCGCGCTCGACGTCGTCACGCTTGGTGCCGCGCAGCAGCAGACCGGCGTTGTCGCCTGCCTGACCCTGGTCCAGCAGCTTGCGGAACATTTCCACGCCGGTGACGGTGGTCTTCTGGGTATCACGGATACCGACGATTTCGATTTCGTCGCCAACCTTGATGATGCCGCGCTCGATACGACCGGTCACCACGGTGCCGCGGCCGGAGATCGAGAACACGTCTTCGACCGGCATCAGGAACGGGCGGTCGACGTCGCGGGTCGGCTCCGGAATGAACGAATCCAGCGCCTCGACCAGCTTGAGGATCGCCGGCACGCCGATGTCGCTCTGGTCGCCGTCCAGCGCCAGACGCGCCGAACCGTGGATGATCGGCGTGTCATCGCCCGGGAAGTCGTACTTGCTGAGCAGCTCGCGCACTTCCATCTCGACCAGCTCGAGCAGCTCGGCGTCGTCGACCATGTCAGCCTTGTTCAGGAACACGACGATGTGCGGCACACCGACCTGACGCGAGAGCAGGATGTGCTCGCGGGTCTGCGGCATCGGGCCGTCGGCGGCCGAACACACCAGGATCGCGCCGTCCATCTGCGCCGCACCGGTGATCATGTTCTTGACGTAGTCGGCGTGGCCGGGGCAATCGACATGCGCGTAGTGACGGGTCGGGGATTCGTATTCGACGTGTGCGGTCGAAATCGTGATGCCGCGCGCCTTCTCTTCCGGCGCCGCATCGATCGCGTCATACGCCTTGAACTCGCCACCGAAACGCTCAGCACCGATCTTGGTCAGCGCGGCTGTCAACGTGGTCTTGCCATGGTCGACGTGACCGATGGTGCCGACGTTCACGTGCGGCTTGGTGCGCTCAAATTTAGCTTTTGCCATGGGTGCGTGTCTCGGTAATCGTTTGGAGTTGAAGACGATTGAGTAATGGTGCTCACGAAAGGAATCGAACCTTCGACCTCCTCCTTACCAAGGAGGTGCTCTACCGACTGAGCTACGTGAGCGAGTTTTGCATTATGCCATGCATTTGCGTTCAATGGAGCGGGAGACGGGAATCGAACCCGCACCATCAGCTTGGAAGGCTGAGGTTCTACCGTTGAACTACTCCCGCGCTGGGAACTGCATGCCACAACGTGAAACTGGTGGAGGGAGGTGGATTCGAACCACCGAAGGCGTAAGCCAGCAGATTTACAGTCTGCCCCCGTTGGCCGCTTGGGTATCCCTCCAGCTTTTACTACCGGACCGGTGCGCAATGAAGCGAATCGGTTCGGGGTGAAGCAGCCCGTTATTTTGTTGTGGGACGCACCCGGTGTCAACAAAAATTTTGAACTCTTCGCCACTCCCGAAAGCGCGCGAGGACCAGCGCCGCGCGCACGGGATCAGACGTTGAAACGGAAGTGCAATACGTCGCCTTCCTGCACGCGATATTCCTTGCCTTCCAGGCGCAGACGCCCGGCATCGCGCGCACCGGCTTCGCCGCGGTGCTTGATGAAGTCGTCAAAGCCGATCGTCTCGGCGCGAATGAAGCCCTTCTCGAAATCGGTATGGATCACCGCCGCGGCCTGCGGCGCGGTCGAGCCAGCCTTGACCGTCCACGCGCGCACTTCCTTGACGCCGGCCGTGAAGTAGGTCTGCAGGCCGAGCAGCTTGTAGGCGGCGCGGATGACGCGATTCAGGCCCGGCTCGTCCAACCCCAGATCGGCCAGGAAGGTGTCGCGGTCCTCGTCGTCGAGCTGCGACAGCTCTTCTTCGATCGCTGCCGAGACCGGCACCACTTCCGCACCCTCGGTCAACGCATGCTTGCGCACTGCCTCCAGGTGCGGATTGTTCTCGAAGCCGTCCTCAAGCACGTTGGCGATGTACATCACCGGCTTGAGCGTCAGCAGGAACAGGTCGCGCACCAGCGCCTTTTCATCCTCGTCCAGACCGGCTGCACGCCCGGCCTTGCCATCGGCCAACGCGGCCTGCAACTTGGCCAGCACCGGCTTGCGCGCCGCTGCGTCCTTGTCGCCGCCCTTGGCGCTGCGCTCGGCACGGTTGAGTGCCTTTTCCACGCTGTCCAGGTCGGCCAGCGCCAGCTCGGTATCGATGGTTTCGATATCGGCGATCGGGTCGACCTTGTTGTTGACGTGGATGACGTCGTCGTTTTCGAAGCACCGCACCACGTGGGTGATCGCATCGACCTCGCGAATGTGCGCGAGGAACTTGTTGCCCAGCCCTTCGCCGCTTGCCGCGCCCGCCACCAGGCCGGCGATGTCGACGAACTCGACCGCGGTCGGAATCAACTTCTGCGGCTTGACGATCTCAGCCAGCTGATTGAGGCGCGGGTCCGGCACCGGCACGATGCCGACATTCGGCTCGATGGTGCAGAACGGGAAATTGGCCGCAGCGATGCCCGCCTTGGTCAGCGCATTGAACAGGGTCGACTTGCCGACGTTGGGCAGGCCGACGATGCCGCATTTGATACCCATGGGTTTTCCAGTGAATGGAGAATCGGGAATCGAGAATGGCAAGAGCAGCGCTCCTCCCATTCCCGATTCCCCATTCTCTATTTTTCCGTATGCAGGCGCTTCATCGCCTCGTTGAAATTACCTTGCATTGCCAGCGGCAGCACGTCGATGGCGGCGTCCACTGCAGTCCCGATTGCCGCGTCGTCGTCGCGCCCTGCCCGTCCCAGCACCCATGGCACTACGCGGTCCTTGTGGCCGGGATGGCCGATGCCGACCCGCAGGCGGTGGAATTTGCCGTGCCCCAGCAGGCGGATGGTATCGCGCAGGCCGTTCTGGCCACCGTGGCCGCCATCGAACTTGAGCCGTGCGACGCCTGGCGCCAGATCCAGTTCGTCATGCGCAACGAGCAACTGCTCCGGCTCGATCTTCCAGAACCGCAACGCGGCGGTGATCGATTTGCCGCTGAGATTCATGAAGGTGGCCGGCTTGAGCAGCCAGACCGGCTGGCCGGCGATCTCGACCTTGGCGGTCTCGCCGAACAACTTGGCATCCAGCCCCCAACGCGCGCCATGGCGCTGGACAAGGGCATCGACGAAACGAAACCCGGCGTTGTGCCGGGTTTGCGCGTGTTCCGGACCGGGATTCCCGAGTCCGACAATCAGGCGGAGTGCAGACATGCCAGCGACCGCGGCCGATCCCACGCAGTGCGAAGGATCGGTCAACGGCTTACTTGGTCTCGGCGCCGTCGCTGCCTTCTTCACCGGCAGCGTCTTCTTCCTCGACCCGCACGTGCTTGGCAGCAACCACCGCCACGTCGTGCTCCTTGCCCAGCTTCAGCTCCGGAATTTCCACGCCGGCCGGCAGCTTGATCTCGGACAAGTGGATCACGTTGCCCACTTCCAGGGCGCCGAGGTCGACCTCGATGAACTCCGGCAGGTCCTTCGGCAGGCAGACCACCTGGACTTCGTTGAGCTCGTGGGTGACGACCACTTCGCTGGACTTGCCGGCCGGCGAGGTTGCCTCGTTGACGAAGTGCAGCGGCACAGCGGCACTGAGCTTCTCGTTGGCGCTGACGCGCTGGAAGTCGATGTGCATGATCAGCTGCTTGAACGGATGGCGCTGCATGTCACGCAGCAGCACCTGCTGCACGTCGCCATTGAGATTCAGGTCCAGGATCGACGAGTAGAACCACTCGTTCTGCTGGGCAAGCCAGATCTGCTCGTGGTTGAGCTGGATGCTGACCGGCTCGAGTTCGCCACCGTAGACGATGGCCGGAATGACGCCAGCGTGACGCAGGCGGCGGCTCGCACCCTTCCCCTCGTCTGCGCGGCGCTCGACCTTGATTTCGTGAGTCTTTGCCATGTTGTTTCACTACCTAGATTGGAATACCGCCTCGCGGCGATGAAGCGTCTCACCCGCGACCAGGAGAGACGTGGTACCGGCACCCGCACACTGCGGGCACCGAATGGGGTTCAGTCGACGTAGAGCGAACTCACCGATTCGCCGAAGGCGATGCGGCGAATGGTCTCGGCCAGCAGTTCGGCCACGCTCAGCTGACGAATCTTGGCGCAGGTGCGCGCAGCTTCGGTCAGCGGAATCGTGTCGGTGACCACCAGCTCGTCGAGCTGCGAATTGTTGATGTTGTCCACCGCCGGGCCGGACAGCACCGGGTGGGTGATGTAGGCCACGACCTTGAGCGCGCCGCGCTGCTTCAGCGCTGCGGCGGCTGCGCACAGGGTACCGGCGGTATCGACCAGGTCGTCGACCAGCACGCAGGTCTTGCCCTGCACGTCGCCGATGATGTTCATCACCGTGGCCACATTGGCGCGCGGACGACGCTTGTCGATGATGGCCAGATCCGCATCGTCCAGGCGCTTGGCGACGGCGCGCGCGCGCACCACGCCACCCACGTCCGGCGACACCACTATCAGGTTGTCGGTGCCATAGGCGCGCCAGATGTCGGCCAGCAGCAGCGGCGAGGCGTAGACGTTGTCCACCGGCACGTCGAAGAAGCCCTGGATCTGGTCGGCGTGCAGATCGACCGTCAGCACGCGGTCGGCCTCCATCGCGCAGATCATCTTGGCGGCAACCTTGGCGGTGATCGGCACGCGCGAGGAACGCATGCGGCGGTCCTGACGCGAGTAGCCGAAGTACGGGATGACCGCAGTCACCGAGGCGGCGCTGGCGCGCTTGAGCGCGTCGATCAGCACCAGCAGCTCCATCAGGTTTTCCGCACTCGGCGCGCAGGTCGGCTGGATCACGAACACTTCCTGCCGGCGCACGCTCTCTTCGATTTCGACCTGCACCTCGCCATCGGAAAAGCGCGTGACCAGCGCCTTGCCCATGCGAACGCCGAGCTCCTTGCAGATGCTCAGGGCAAGCGGCTTGTTGGCATTGCCGGAGAACACCAGCAGATTACGTTGGTCTTGCATGAGGTCTCTCGGGCGGCGGCGAAGAGCGTGCGGGCGATGGTTGAGCTGGACAAACCGACCAAATGCCGGGCTTTCCTTGAATCCCCGCACATGGAGGTGCGGGCTGTTGCAGAAGGATCTGCATATACGACTGTTGCAGAGGGATCTGCATATTGGCAGGGGCGGTAGGATTCGAACCTACGAATGCCAGGATCAAAACCTGGTGCCTTGGGCCTCTTGGCGACGCCCCTGCATCAAACCTGTCTCGCGTCCAGTGCGTCGAGCAGTGGCGAGTGCGCTGCACCTTCCACGACCCACGCCCTCAGGCTGCCCGGCAACTGCGCCATGGCCTGCTCTGCAGCAGCGCGCGTGGCGAATTCGACGAAACACCCGCCCCCTGACCCGGTCAAACGCGGCGTCCCGATCCTGGACAGCGCCTGGAACACTGCCTCGATGGCGGGTTCACGGCGCCGCAGGACCGGCTCGAACGCATTGTCGAGCAGAGAACCCGAAGCGAAGTCCGCTATTTTCACGGGCGCAGCATCCCGCGTCAATTCCCGTGACTGAAATAAGGCCGGGGTGGGCACGTGGATTCCCGGATCGACCAGCACATAGGACGCTGCCGGGAGGCTGATTGGCGTCAGTTGCTCGCCGACACCCTCGGCCCAGGCATTGTGCCCGCGCACGAACACTGGCACGTCGGCACCCAGCCGCAATCCCAGCCCGGCCAGCGTATCGACCGGCAAACCCAGGCCCCACAAGGCGTTCAGCGCGACCAGTACGGTGGCGGCATCCGACGAGCCCCCCCCGAAACCACCGCCGGCGGGGATGCGTTTGTCGACCCGGATGTCGGCGCCGGCCTGCGTGCCCGCGCTGGACTGCAGCAGGCGCGCGGCACGGATCACCAGGTCGTCGTCTTCCGCCACGCCGGGCAGGCTGTCGCCGATACGCCGGATCAGCCCGTCATCGCGCAGGCGAAGATGAATGGTGTCCCCCCAGTCCAGCAGCCGGAACACGGTCTGCAGCAGGTGGTAACCATCGGCGCGGCGCCCGACGATCCGCAGGAACAGGTTGAGCTTGGCCGGCGCAGGCCACGCCGACCAGCCCGCTTGCGCCGCAGGCATCAGGGCGACACCGCCCAGTGGTCGACCAGCAGACGCACCTTGGCCTCGCCATTGCGGGCTTCGATGCGCTGCGGCAGCTCGGGTTGGCCTTCGCCAGCCGGCGCCCAGGCGAGGAAATCGATCGTCCAGCCATCCTGCTGTACGGTCCGCGGCCGACCGGCTGCATCCAGGTCCACGCGTTCGGCGCCCGCGTCGGCGATGCGCAGCGCACGGACCCAGTCCGGCATCTGGTTGACCGGGATGGTCCAGCCGGTTGCTTCCAGCAGTACCTGCTCGGCATCGGGGCCGCTGCGCGGGCCACCCTCCAGTCCTTCCAGGCGTCCGGCGCCAGTGGTGGTGTCGCCGGTGAGCACCCAGCTCTGCCGGGTCACCGGCGCGCTGAGCTGCACGCGGTATTGCGCACCGTCCTGCTGCCAGTCGATACGGCCGCTCCCGCCCTGACTGCCCTTGCTGATCGCCACCCGGCCCTGGAACGACCAGGCCGGATGCGCCTGCAGCCAGGCCTGGCGCGCAGCTTCGGCCTGGCGCGCGCGCTCGGACACCTGCTCCACCACGGCCGCGCCATTGCCCTGCCCGCGCGGCACGCTGACGCAGGCCGACAGCCCGACCAGCACCAGCCCGCTCAGGGCCAGTGTTCGGATCGCCGTGCTCATAGGCCGAACTTTTCCACGGCGCGTTGCAGCGCGCGGTTGTCCGGGTCCAGACGCCGCGCTTCATCGAAGTAGCGCCGCGCTTCGTCCTGCTTGCCGCTGACCCACAGCACCTCGCCCACATGCGCGGCGATTTCCGGGTCCTTGACCAGTGCCCAGGCACGGCGCAGCTGCACCAGGGCCTCCTTGGCGCGGCCCATGCGGTACAGCACCCAGCCGTAGCTGTCGACGATGGCCGGGTTGTCCGGGTCGGCGGTGCGGGCGCGGTCGATCAACGCCAGCGCTTCCTTGTAGCGGGTGGTGCGGTCGGCCAGGGTGTAGCCCAACGCATTCAGCGCCGCCACGTTTTCCGGCTCGGCGACCAGGATCTTGCGCAGGTCGGCCTCGGCACGTGCGACATCGTCGCGGCGCTCCCAGGCCAGGCCGCGGGCATACAGCAAGGCTCCGTCGTCCGGATAGGCGGCCAGGCCGCGCTCGAAGGCATCCAGTTCGCCCGGTGCGTCGCCGGCGCGCTGGTGCAGCTCGGCCTCGAGCACATAGGCGTCGCGACGTGCGTCGTCGTCGGCAGTGGCATCGCTCTGCAAGGCGCGGACCTCGGCCAGCGCCTCGGGCTTGCGGCCCAACTCGTACAGCGCACTCGCGGCGCGCAGACGCGCTTCGCTCAGCTGCGGGCCGCCGGGTACGCCGCGATACCACTCCACCGCCTCGTCGTAGCGCTTGAGGAATTCGGCGATCTTGCCGAGCAGCAGGCGGCGGTCCGGGTCGGGCTTGGCGGCATTGCTCTTGAGCTCGCCGTACAGCGCCTCCAGCGCAGTGCGATCCTTTTCCTTGGCCAGCATGGAGGCGCGCAGCCCGTAGGTCTGGGTGTCCTGCGGCCCGGTCGACAGCACCCGCGCGGCGGCTTCGGTCTGCCCCATGGCATCGTAGGCAAAGGCCAGCGCGCCACGCAGCTCGGAATCCTTGACCGCCTGCGGCTCGACAGTCTTCAGCAGCGCCAGCGCCTCCTCGTTCTTGCCCTCCTGCTGCAGCTGGGTGGCGTGCAACAAGGCCACGCGCGGCTCCTCGGGGAAACGGCGCACCACTTCGTCGACGATGCGCTTGGCCAGCGCCGGGCGCTCCATGCGCAGGGCGAGCCGGCCGAACTCCTGCCAGGCTTCGATCTGGTTGGGAATGGCGCCGGCCTTGACCAGGTCCTCGAGCACGTCGGCCGAGGCTTCCGGCTCGCGTCCGCCATTGGCCAGGGCGATCAGGGCGAAGCGCCAGCCGCGCGGGTCGGATTCCTTGAGCAGGCCGAGCAGATCACGGCGGGCGGTCCGCAAGTCGTTGCGGCGCAAGGCCAGCGAGGCTTCGGTACTGCGCATGGACATCGACGAGGGTGCGCGGGCACGCCACAACGCCAGGGCCTCGATCGCACGCGGGTCGTCGTTGGCCAGCATGGCGATGCGGGCAGCGCGCTCGGCCAGCCCGGCGTCGCCGGCCTCGGCCTTGGCAGCGTCCAGATAGGCGCGGGCGGCCTCGTCCAGCTGCCCGGCCTGCAAGGCGAATTCGCCGGCGAGCACCGGCTCCAGCGAGGTGGTGCCGACGCCCTTGGGCGGCGGCGCGGGCGGTGCTTTCTTGGGTACTGCGGTGGCACTGGTGGAGACTGCGACCAGCAGAAGAACACACAGGATGCGAATCGGTACAGGCATCGGGGGCAACCGGGCCGTAAAATGGGGCCCTGAATGGCCGCCAGCTTATCGCAAGCAACTGAACAATGACGTTGTGGGTGCTCGGACTGAATCACCAGACCGCACCTGTGGACCTGCGCGAACGCGCGGCGTTCGCAGGCGACGCGTTGCCGCGCGCGCTCGAATCCCTGCGCGCGTTGCCGCAGGTGCGCGAGGCCGCGTTGCTGTCCACCTGCAACCGCACCGAGCTGTATGCGATGGCCGACGACCCGCACAGCCTGGTGAGCTGGCTGGAAACCCACGCCCCTGGCTTGAGCGGCTATCTGTATCAGCATCAGGAGGAGCAGGCGGTACGCCACCTGTTCCGCGTCGCCACCGGGCTGGACTCGATGGTGCTGGGCGAGCCGCAGATCCTGGGCCAGGTGAAGGATGCCTGGGCAGTTGCGCGTGCGCACGGCGCGCTGGGAAGCGGACTGGACCGCTTGTTCCAGCAGACCTTCTCGGTGGCCAAGCGGGCACGGACCGATACCCGCGTTGGCGCCAACCCGGTGTCGGTGGCCTCCACCGCGGTGCGGCTGGCACAGGAATCCTTCGCACGGCTCAACGAATCCACCGTGCTGTTGATCGGCGCAGGCGAAACCATCGAGCTGGCCGCCAAGCATCTGAGCGAAGGCCGCGTGCGCCGCCTGTTGATCGCCAATCGCACGCTCGCCCATGCGCAGGCGCTGGCCAGCCAGCACGGCGGCTACGCACTGCCGCTGACCGATCTGGACCGCCACCTGGCCGAGGCCGACGTGGTGTTCTCGGCCACCGCCGCGCGCGAGCCGATCGTCACGCGCGCGCAGGTGGACCAGGCGCTGCGCGCGCGCAAACGCAAGCCGATGCTGCTGTTCGACCTGGCGGTGCCGCGCGATATCGAAGCCTCGGTGGCCGAGCTGGGCGACGCCTACCTGTACACCGTGGACGACCTGGAACGCGCGGTGGAAGACAATCGCCGTGGCCGCCGGGAAGCGGCCGACCAGGCCGAGGCCATCATCGACCTGCAGGTGGCACGCTATGTCGAAACGGTGCAGGCCAATGCGCGCCAGGCGCCGCTCAAGCGCTTACGCGCGTTCGGCGACAGCACCCGTGACGAGCTGCTGGCCAAGGCGCGCCAGCAATTGCACAACGGCAAGCCGGCCGACGAGGTGCTGGAACAGCTGGCGCACGCGCTGACCAATCGGCTGCTGCATCCGCCCACCGCCGCGCTGCGCGATGCTGCGCTCAACAACGACCTGGAATTGACCAGCGCGGCCGACCGGCTGTTCCCGGAAAAGCCCGGTTACCAACATCCCCCTGTCACTACCCCGATCGCGAGGACCGATGACGCCGACCCTGCGCCGTAAGCTCGAAGCGCTGGCCGAGCGCCGCGAAGAACTGCAGCACCTGCTCTCCGACCCCGATGTGGTCAGCAACAACGACAGGTTCCGCACGCTGTCGCGCGAACTGTCGCAGCTGGAGCCGGTGGCCGTGGCCCTGGAAGACGAGGCGCGTGCCAAGGCCGACCTGAGCGCGGCCGAAGCGATGCGCAACGATCCGGAAATGCGCGAACTGGCCGAGGAGGAGATCGCCGCCGCCCAGACGCGCCTGGAAGAACTGGATGCGCAACTGGCGTTGCTGCTGGTGCCGCGCGACCCGCGCGACGACGGCAACCTGTTCCTGGAAGTGCGCGCCGGCACCGGTGGCGACGAGGCGGCGATCTTTGCCGGCGACCTGTTTCGCATGTACGCGCGCTATGCCGAGCGCCAGGGCTGGAAGGTGGAGATCGAGTCCGACAGCCCCGGCGAGCACGGCGGCTACAAGGAGGTGGTGGCACGGGTGGTCGGACGCGGCGCGTATTCGCGGTTGAAGTTCGAATCCGGCACCCACCGTGTGCAGCGCGTGCCGGCGACCGAATCGCAGGGCCGCATCCACACCTCGGCGGCCACGGTGGCGATCATTCCCGAGGCCGACGACGTGGAAGAGATCGTGATCAACCCGGCCGACCTGAAAGTGGACACCTTCCGCTCCTCCGGGGCCGGCGGCCAGCACGTCAACAAGACCGAGTCGGCGATCCGCATCACCCACGTGCCCAGCGGCGTGGTGGTGGAATGCCAGACCGAACGCAGCCAGCACGCCAACCGCGACAAGGCGATGAAGCGGCTGAAGGCGCAATTGGTGGAAGCCGAACGCAGCAAGGCGGCCGCCGCCGAAGCGCAGACGCGCAAGTTGCAGGTTGGCAGTGGTGACCGCAGCCAGCGCATCCGCACCTACAGCTTCCCGCAGGGACGCATCACCGACCACCGCGTGGAAGGCCTGACGCTGTACGACCTGCCAAACATCATCGAAGGCGACCTGGATGCGCTGATCGCACGCCTGCTGCACGAGCATCAGGCCGACGAACTGGCACGGTTGAGCGACAGCCCGTGAGTGCGCAGGTCCCGCGCGAGCTGCTGCAGCTGCGCGAGGCGGTGCGGCGCCAGCCGGGCGATTTCGTCGCCTGGCTGA
This sequence comes from Xanthomonas sp. CPBF 426, assembly GCF_903989465.1. Lineage (NCBI taxonomy): Bacteria > Pseudomonadati > Pseudomonadota > Gammaproteobacteria > Lysobacterales > Lysobacteraceae > Xanthomonas > Xanthomonas sp. CPBF 426. The sequence goes on along the minus strand of NZ_LR861805.1, from coordinate 1,102,630 downwards.
TGCTGGCCGATGCCGAACTCGGCATGGGCGCGATCGTTGCGGGCGAGGCCGCGGTGCAACGCGCGCTCGCGCTGCAGCCGGGCCACCCGGAAGCCGTGGCCCGGCTTGGCCGGGTGCGCTGGACCCAGCAACGGCATGCCGAGGCGGCAGCGTTGCTGCAGCAGGCATCGGACCTGGTGCCCCAGCATCCAGGCATCGCGTTATGGCTTGGGCATGCATTGGAAGATGCGGGCCAGGCCGAAGCTGCGGCGGCCGCGTATACGCGTGCGCATCAGTTGCTGCCCGACGAGCCGTATATCACTGCGCAACTGCTCAACTGGCGGCGCCGCCTGTGCGATTGGCGCGCGCTGGACGCACTTGCTGCGCAGGTGCGCAATGCCGTGGCACGGGGCGCTGCGGCGGTGGAACCGTTCGCCTTCCTGAGCGAGGACGCCAGCGCGGCCGAACAGCTGGCATGTGCACGGACACGCGCGCAGGCCGTCGCCGCGATGCTGCGCCCGCTGGCGCCGACTGCCGTGCGCAGCCGGGGCGCGTTGCGGCTCGGCTTCGTTTCCAACGGGTTTGGCGCGCATCCCACCGGCTTGCTGACGGTGGCGTTGTTCGAAGCGCTGAAGCGCCGGCAGCCGGCGCTGCAACTGCATCTGTTCGCCACCAGCCACGACGACCGCAGCGCGATCCGCACGCGCCTGGCGCACGCCACCACGCTGCACGATGTCACCACGCTCGGGCACCTGGCCACCGCGCAGCACATCCGCGACCAGGGCATCGATCTGCTGTTCGACCTGCGCGGCTGGGGCGGCGGCGGGCGCCCGGAAGTGTTCGCGCTGCGGCCGGCGCCGGTGCAGCTGAACTGGTTGGCCTACCCGGGCACATCGGGCGCGCCGTGGATGGACTACGTGCTGGGCGATGCCTTTGCGCTGCCGCCGTCGCTGGAGCCGTTCTATCTCGAGCGCGTGCTGCGCCTGAACGGTGCGTTCCAGCCGTCGGATACCTCGCGCGTGGTCGCCGAACCACCATCGCGGGCGCAGTGCGGCTTGCCCGAGCATGGCGTGGTGCTGTGCTGCTTCAACAATAGCTACAAGCTCAATCCACGCAGCATGGCGCGCATGCTGGCGGTGTTGCGCGCGGTGCCGGGCAGCGTGCTGTGGCTGTTGTCCGGGCCGGGCGAGGCCAACGCGCGCCTGCGTGCGGTGGCGCAGGCGCAAGGCGTGGATGCGCAGCGCCTGGTGTTCATGCCGAAGCTGCCGCATGCGCAGTATCTGGCGCGCTACCGGCATGCCGACCTGTTCCTGGATACGCATCCATACAACGCGCACACCACCGCCTCGGATGCGTTATGGGCGGGTTGCCCGGTGCTGACAACGCCCGGCGAGACGTTTGCCGCGCGCGTGGCCGGCAGCCTGAATCATCACCTGGGGCTGGATGAGATGAATGTGGCCGACGACGCCGCGTTTGTGGCCAAGGCGGTGGCGTTGGCGAGTGATCCAGCCGCGTTGAGTGCGTTGCGTGCGCGGGTGGCGGAGCGTCGGCGAGCGTCGGGCGTGTTCGATATGGATGGGTTTGCCGACGGGTTCGCCGACCTGATGCAAGCACTCGCGCGCCAACATGGTTGGCCAGGTAACTAGCGGCCTGCTTGCCTTTCCAAGGTAGATGGCTGTCTTCTGCTGTACCCCAACCCGCCCCCGCTCCGTGCCCCGGCCCGCGCTTGCGGCGCGGGCGCTCCAAGGCACGCGCGCCCAGCTGTGCCTCCTCGCCCCTGCGGAGAGGTGCTTAAAAGCGTCATTGAATTTCTTCGAGACCTTTTCAGGTCATGGAAACAACGTGCAGAGCGGCAGCGTGGCCGGGGATTGGCGGAGAGCTGCACAGGGATGTGCCGCGGCGGCGAGTCAGACAGGATGTCTGCCGAGCCGAGGAGCCGATCCCCGGCCGCGCTGCCGCCCTCACCGAAGCGAGTACCGACAGGCGTCTTGCTTCGCCGTACCCTCACCCCAACCCCTCTCCCGGCGGGAGAGGGGCTTCAAGCGGCGCTTCATTAGCTTGTTCAAGCTTTTCAGGTCATGCAAACAACGCGCCGAGCGGCAGCGTGGCCGGGAATTGGCGGAGAGCGGCACACGGATGTGCCGCGGCGGCGAGTCAGACAGGATGTCTGCCGAGCCGAGGAGCCGATCCCCGGCCGCGCTGCCGCCCTCACCGAAGCCGGCAACTGAAAGATGGCGCTGGATCCACCCTCGCCTGTCTCGGACGTATCGGCTTCGCGCGAGCTGTCAGCCATGTATCACCCGCGTTGGGGACCACCTGCCTGCAACTAACGTCGTGCGGCTTCACGCCGTGGTGCTGTACCCGCGCGTCCCGGCTCGCTAGGCTTGGGGCATGCCTTCCAATCTCGACTTCATTCCCTTGCACCTGTGCGTGCTGACGGTGTCCGACAGCCGCACGCTGGCCGATGATCGCTCCGGCGACTATCTGGTCGATGCCCTGACTCACGATGGTCACGTGCTGCACGAGCGCGCCCTGTGTCCGGACGACCGTTACCGCATGCGCGCGATCGTCTCCGCGTGGATCGCCGATGCGCAGGTCGACGGCATCCTGATCACCGGCGGCACCGGCTTTACCGGCCGTGACAGCACGCCGGAGGCAATCACGCCATTGCTGGACAAGACCATGCCCGGTTTCGGCGAATTGTTCCGCGCGGTCAGCGTCGACGAAATCGGCACCTCTTCGCTGCAGTCGCGCGCGTTTGCGGGGCTGGCCAACCACAGCTTCGTGTTCTGCCTGCCCGGCTCCACCTCGGCCTGCCGTACGGCCTGGGAAAAGATCGTGCGTGCGCAGCTGGATGCACGTACCAAGCCCTGCAATCTGGCGACACTGCGTCCACGCCTGGGCGAATAGCCTGCGCGCTTCATCGCTGTCGGAACGCACATGTCGCACCTGAAACGCAAGGCCTACAAGAAGCTGTTGGCACCGCTGCAGCTGGAACTGGTCAACATGGCCCGCTGGCTGCGCCACACCAACCAGCGCGCGCTGGTGCTGGTGGAAGGCCGCGACACCGCCGGCAAGGGCGGCGTGATCCAGGCCATCGCCAGCCATCTGAACCCGCGCCAGTGCCGGGTGGTGGCATTGCCGACACCCAACGACCGCGAAAGCACGCAATGGTATTTCCAGCGCTATGTGGCGCACCTGCCCGCGGCGGGCGAGTTGGTGCTGATGGATCGCAGCTGGTACAACCGCGCCGGCGTGGAACGGGTGATGGGCTATTGCACCGACGCCCAGTACGAAGCGTTCCTCGATCAGGCGCCGCGTTTTGAACAACTGCTGGTCGACGACGGCATCCTGCTGTTCAAGTACTGGCTGTGCGTGGACCAGGCCGAGCAGGAACAGCGCTTTGCCGAACGCCAGGAAGATCCGCTCAAGGGCTGGAAGTTGTCGCCGGTGGACCTGCAGTCACGCAGCAAGTACGAGGACTACACCGCCGCGCGCGAGCGCATGCTCGAGGTGACGCATACGCCGGACGCGCCGTGGACGCTGGTGGATTTCAACGACCAGAAGCGGGGCCGACTGAGTCTGATCCGCAACCTGCTGGATCGGCTCCCGGACATCGCAGTGCCCGATGACACGCTGCAGCTGCCACCGCTGGATGGCAAGCCGCACAAGGAACGTTACGGAGTACTGGAACCGATCGACGATTACGCCGGCCAGTCCTGAGAGATCTCGTCGCTGGCCGTGGCGCGTGGCAGGGGATACAGGCCGGACTGGCGTTCGGCCTGTTCGGCCTGCAAGACCAGCTGGCTCAGGCGCTGACTGAACAGCTGCATGAACCCGCGGTGCAGCGGGCGCATCGCTTCGATGTAATCCACATCGTCGGCCTGCGGACCGAGCGGGCTGCAGGACGATAGCAGCACTTCGTCCAGGCGCAGCGCGCTGTCGGGCAGACGCACCAGCGCGGCGCGGCGCAACCAGTCGCGCATGCCCTGGCGGTACTCGGCGGCCAGGATGTAGGCCACTTCGACCTGATCCAGGTCCACGTCCGGATTCCACGCCAGCACCTGGATGACCTGCGATCGCTCGTCCAGCATGCGGCTTTCGGCAACCAGGCCGTGCAATTGCTGCAGCAGACGCCATTGGACGCCGGCGGCTTCGCGTTGCGGGGCCGGCAGGCTTTCGATCGCCAGCGCCAGGCGGCGGGCGAACAATGCAGGCACCTCGGCCAGGACGACCGGGCCGGCATCGGCGCCGAGCAGGAAACGTTCGGTGCGCAGCGTGGCGGTGTCGGGCAGGTAGCCGTCCTGCAGCGGCCGCATCACGCCATGGTCGAGCAGCGACAGCACCACATCCAGCCAGTAGCGACGCTCCTGTTGCAGTGCGCGGTTGGCGGTGGCGTTCTGCCAGGCCGGACGGACATCGTCCAGACGCGCGATGCAGGCCTGGGCATCGAGGTTGTCCCAGGGCGCACGGGTGGCGTCATTGGGATCGAAATTTTCCACGCTGAGCATGCCGCCGCCGAAACGGTGCCAGGCTGCGCCGCGCTGGGTGCCGGCAGGATCGGGCCTGGACGCGGTCATCGGCGCGGCGGTGGCCGGGCGCAACAGGGCAGCATAGGCATCTGCCCAGGAATCGGGCAGACGCGCCGACAGCGGATAGCCAGCTGCGGACGGGCCCAGGCCGCGACGAGCAAGTTTCAGGCTCCACAGCACCGCACCGATCGCGATGCCGCCGAAGATCCAGGCCAGCAGCCAGCTGGTGGCCGCCTGCCCAGGCTGCAGCACACGGGTCTGCGGCTGCAGGAACAACAACCAGCCGCTGCCCGCCACGACGCCCAGGTAAAGCCATGGCGCAAGCTGCGCCAGGCGGCGGTTGCGATGGTGGGCAGGCGGTTCGTGCCCGTCGGTGTGATCTTGAGATGGAGCGGCCATATAGTTCCCCTGCGCGCCTGATCGCGCTGACAAGGTTATCGGCGACGCATCGCAAGTCTGTTGGCCTGCGCCGGCGGCAGCGACTCAGCCAGTTACACATTCTTCAGTCGGCGGCTGCGCGCAGGGCATGCGTGTCACCGCCGCGACCCGGGCCGCCGGCGGGCCTTGCCATAACCAGGTCTCCAGCGCATCCAGGGCGGCGTCGGTCCCGGCAGCGACCACCTCCACACTGCCGTCGGGCAGGTTGCGCGCATGTCCACGCAGGCCCAGCGCAACCGCGCGCTCGCGGGTGGCCGCACGGAACCACACACCCTGCACCACGCCGGTGACGAGGAAGCGCGCCGCCTGCATCAGCCGGCCTTGCCGGTGATGCCGACCGCCGTTTCGATGTCGCGCGCGGTGACCGGGCCGAGGAACTGCTTGGCGACCTTGCCGTCCGGACCGATCAGATACGTCATCGGCAACCCGCGCGGCGTGGCGAAGTCCTGGGGCGGCTGGTAGGGGTCGAGGACGGCGATCGGGTACGACACCGGGTGGTCCTTCAGGAACGCCTGCATGTCGGCGCTGCTGATGTCTTCATAGGCCAGGCCCACCACTTCGATGGTGTCGCGCATGGTGTGCAGCGCCGACAGCTCGGGCATCTCCTTCAGGCACGGCGCGCACCAGGTGGCCCAGAAATTGACCACCACCCACTTGCCGCGATGCGCGGCCAGGTCGTAGGCCTCGCCGGTCACGGTCGGCAGCGACAGCTTGGGCATCTCGGCGGTCTGCTGCACCACCGAGGAGTCGGTCGCGCCTGCCGGGTCGGCGGGGGCGGAAGGGGTTTGCGGCGTCTGCGCGGTGGGCGCAGGCGCTGCACCGCCCGCAGCGGGCGTGCCCTCGCTGGCGGGCTTGCAGGCGGTCAGCAGCAACAGCGGCAACAGCAGCGCACAGGCGCCGCGCACGAGGCGCACGGTCATGAGGGGTCTCCGGGAAGGTGGGTGTAGAGGTCGCCGACCGGTTGCGCCAGCACGCTGCGCAAGGGTTGACGCAGTTGTTCCAGCGCAGCGGACGCGGCCTGGCCGTAGGCATCGTCGCGGCACGGCAGCGGGCGGTCTTCGATCGGCACGCGCAGCTGGCAGTTTTCGTAGAGTTCGGCCAGCGGCACCACGTCCAGATCGCGCGCCAGCAGCCATTGGCCGCGCTCGTCGCGGCGCAGCAGGCGGATGCGTTTGAGTTCGCACAGCAACTCCTGCATCAGCGTGTCGGTGAGCATCGGCTCCAGCGCCAGGATGCGGTCTTCGTCCAGCCCGTTGCCATGGATGCGTGCCTGGCGGAAACGACCAAGCAGGCGCAGCAGGCCATAGATCTCAAAGCCAGGCGGCAACCGCATCGCTTCGGGCTGGTAGCGAAACGCGGACATCGACGAGGCCAGCGAAGCGCCCAGCAGCACCGACACCCAGCTCAGATAGATCCACAGCAGCAGGATCGGCAGCGCCGACAGTGCGCCGTAGATGCGCTGATAGGTCTGGAAGTTGCCCAGATAGAAGCCGAAGCCCCATTTGACGATCTCCATCAGGATCACCGCCAGCAATGCGCCCGGCAGCGCGTGCCGCAGGCGCACCGCATGCTGCGGCACCACGCGGTAGATCAGCACGATGCAGACGAACTCCACCGCCATCGGCGCCAGCCGCCAGGCGAATTCGGCCAGCCACTGGCCTTCGGTGGTGCGGAACAGCGGCAATGCGAACACGTAGGCGGCCATCGCCATCGAAGCCGCCGCCAGCATCGTGCCCAGGGTCAGCACCGTCCAGTAGATCAGGAAGCGGGTCACCTTCGGCCGTGCGGCGGCCACCCGCCAGATGCTGTTGAAGGTCTGCTCGATGCTGTGCAGGGTGATCAGCAGCGAGGCCACCAGCGCGACCATGCCGGCCACGGTGAACTTGCCCAGGTCTTCCAGCGAACGGTTGAGGTAGTTCTGCACCGAACGCGCCGCGCCGGGCACGAAGTTGTTGAAGATGAAGTCGGTCAGCGCGTCCTTCCATTCGTTGAAGGCCGGAAACGCCGACAACACGCCGAACACCACGATCGCCAGCGGCACCAGCGCGAACACCGTGGTGTAGGCGAGCGAGGCGGCCGCCTGGAACAGGCGGTCATCGAGAAAGCGGCGCCACAGGAAGCGCCCGAAGCTCACGGTCCGCGCGCGGTCGCGCAGCCGTTCCTTCCATTGGTGGAGTTTGTTCACGCGCGACATCGCGCAAGGGTACCCGATGCGCCGTCATCGCGGCCTTGCCGCAGCCGCAGCGTGCAGCGAGGTGGTGGCTTGGCCGATACTGCGGCAACTTACATAGGCGGTGGATGCGCGATGGCGGAGATTCTGGTGCTGTATTACAGCCGTGGCGGTTCGGTGGCGCGGCTGGCGCGGCAGATCGCGCGCGGCATCGGCGAAGTGCCCGGCATGAGCGCGCGGCTGCGCACGGTACCGCCGGTGGCGGCAGTGACCCAGGCCAGCGCCCCGCCGGTGCCGGACGAGGGCGCACCGTACGTGGACAAAGCCGATCTGGCCGAGTGCAGCGGGCTGCTGCTGGGCAGCCCGACCCGCTTCGGCAACATGGCCGCGCCGATGAAGCATTTCCTCGATAGCCTGGGCGCCGAGTGGGCCAGCGGCACCCTGGCCGGCAAGCCGGCAGGCGTGTTCACCTCCACCGCCGCGATGCACGGCGGCCAGGAATCCACCTTGCTGTCGATGCACCTGCCGCTGCTGCACCACGGCTGCCTGATCGTCGGCATTCCGTTCACCGAGCCGGCGCTCAGCCACACCACCAGCGGCGGCACGCCCTATGGCGCCAGCCATGTCTCCGGCGCCGGAGGCGACCCGCAACCGAGTGAGGACGAAGCCGTGCTGGCGCGTGCGCTGGGCCGGCGGGTGGCCGACATCGCGCGGCGCCTGGCCAGCCCGTGAGCCTGCGCGCCACGCATGGGTTGCTGACCGCCGCGCTACTCGCGCTGACGGTGTTGTTCGTGACCTGGTTTCACGACGACCGCCACCGCGCCGCGGCGCTGCTGGTGTTTGCACTGCCGCCGGCGCTGATGGCCGCGCTGACGCTGCGCAGCGCGCGCGCGCGTTTCTGGGCCGGCGTGTTCGCGCTGGGCTGGTTCAGTCACGGCGTGATGGCCGCCTGGAGCCAGCCGCAGGCGCGTGGGCTGGCGTGGCTGGAAGTGCTGCTGGCCCTGCTTGTCGTGGCACTGGTGGGCGGCCCCGGGATGGCGGCGCGCTTCGGCCGCCCTCGCCCTCCACGTTGACCCGGCTTGGGCAGCGCACGCGCCGGGGTCGTATCATGACGGCCCTCGCGCGGCCTGCACCGCGCCCGTTTGAAGGACTGGCAGCAATGGAAGACCTCCTGATCGTCACCACCGGTGGCACGATCGACAAGATCTACTTCGACGACAAATCGGACTACCAGATCGGCGACCCGCAGATCGGCCAGATCCTCAAGGAGCTGGGCGTGACCTTCCGCTTCTCGGTGATTCCGATCATCCGCAAGGATTCGCTGCACATCACCGATGCCGACCGCGAACTGGTGCGCGCCACCATCGCTGCCCAGCCGACGCGCCACGTGCTGATCACCCACGGCACCGATTCGATGGTGGAAACCGGCAAGGTGCTGCAGTCGATCGCCGACAAGACCATCGTGATGACCGGCGCGCTCAATCCGGCGCGCTTCCGCGGCTCGGATGCCGAGTTCAATATCGGCTGCGCGGTCGGCGCGGTGCAGTCGCTGCCGGCCGGCGTGTACATCGCCATGAACGGGCGCATCTGGAATCCGGAAAAGGTGCGCAAGAACGTCGCCGCCAACCGCTTCGAGTCGCTCTGAGGCCATGAGCAAGGCCACCCGCGCGACCAGGGCCCTGGATGCCGTCGGCGTGGCCTATGTGTTGCACCCCTACGTGTACCAGGCCGATGCGGACGCCAAGGGCGTGCAGGCGGCAACCGCTCTCGGGCTGGCGCCGCACACGGTGCTGAAGACACTGATGGCCTGGGTCGATGACCAGGCCGTATGCGTGGTGATCCCGTGCGATCGCCGGGTGTCGTTGAAGAAACTGGCCAGTGCCTGCCACGGCAAGTCCGCGCGCATGATGGAGGTGGCCGATGCCGAGCGTCGCACCGGCTACAAGGTCGGCGGCATCAGCCCGCTCGGGCAACAACGCCAGGCGCCGGTGCTGATCGAAGCCAGCGCACTGGATGCCCCGTCGCTGTGGATCAACGCCGGGCAACGCGGTTTGCTGCTGGCATTGCCGGGCGACGGCATCGTCGCCGCATTGCAGGCGCGGCCCTGCAGTGTCTGCGACTAGACGCGGCAATCTCCGTGCCGCGTGCATGTCGGCTGGCGCCGGCCAGCACCTGGGACATGCAAAAAGTGCCTTCTGCTTGCGGCAGCGATCACGCACGTGCCAGGAAACGTGAGTGGTGCGCCGGTGCCACGTGCCCGACGCGCGATCACGCGCATAGGCCGGGCGCAGCCCTGTACCCACCGGCGCAGGGCCGCGCGCACGTTCAGTACGTGGCCACCAGCGTGACCGCCGAAAATGCCAGCGTGGCCTTGAGCCGCACGTAATACACCCCTGCCGCAGGCGCGGTCAGCGTGCAGCTGTCGGCGTTGCCCACCACCGCGGTACGGCAGCCGTAGGCGGTATCGCTGGGCAATGCGCCGGCGCGCAGCGACAGATCGGCATTGCCGCTGCCTCCGCTGAGCGCCACCCGCAGGCTGCGCGTGCCCGCGGGCACATTGACCTGGTAATACAGCGAACCACCGGTCGCCGCGGCCAGGCCGCTGCGCGCCGCATTGCTGGTCAGGGTGGTCGAGGCGATCACCGCAGCCACCGCACCATCGGCATTGACCAGCCCTGCCCCGCACCCCTGCGGACATGCCACCGGCAATGCACGCGCAGTGCTCTTGAGCATGGCTTCGACGCTGGCCGCACTGAGCGGATTGAGCGCCACCGACTGCATCAACGCCACCACGCCGGCCACGTGCGGCGCCGCCATCGAGGTGCCGCTGTAGACCGCGTAACTGGGATTGCCCGCCGCGGTGGTGCCGCTGTTGAGCGTGGACAGAATCGCCTGGCCGGGAGCGGCGATATCCACGCCCTTGCCGAAGTTGGAAAAACTGGCCTTGGCCCCGGACGACGTGGTCGCGGCCACCGCGATCACGTTCGGGCAATTGGCCGGCACGCTGTTGGAGACATCGACATTGCTGTTGCCGGCGGCCACCACCACGCTGGTGCCGCGTGATACCGCGCTGGCGATCGCATTGCTCAAGGTGGTCGAACAGGTGCCGATGCCACCCAGCGACAGGTTGATCACCTTGGCCGGGGTCGGATTGGCCGGCACACCGGATACCATGCCGCCGGAGGCCCACACGATCGCATCGGCGATATCGGACAGATAACCGCCGCAACGGCCCAGTACGCGCACCGGCAGCACCTTGGCATTGAATGCCACGCCTGCCGTGCCGGTGCCATTGTTGGCGGCGGCCGCGACGATGCCGGCCACATGGGTGCCATGCCAGCTGGAGCTGGACGCACTGGCACCGCTGCCGCAGTCGTTGGCCGCGGCCCAGTCGCCCACATCGGCGGCGCTGGTGTCGCGTGCGTTGCCGTCGCGGGCGATGAAGGCGTCGCTGATGAAGTCGTAGCCGGCCAGCACATTGGCCGACAGCTCCGGATGCGTGGTGACGCCGGTATCGATCACGGCCACCACCGCGCCCTTGCCGGTCGCCTTGTCCCAGGCCGGCCGCACGTTGATGCCGGCGGTCGTGGTGCCCAGCGCCCATTGCTCGGACAGGCGGGTGTCATTCGGCACCAGCATCGGACGCATCAGCATGTCCACTTCCACGCGCTTGACCGACGGGTCGGCCGCCAGACGCCGCATCAGCGTTTCCGCATCCACCCGGTCCAGCGCACGGTCGGCCACCAGCAGTTGCGGCCCGACGCCCAGCCAGCGCGACGACGACAGGCCGAGCGCGCGCCCGCGCCGCGCCGGCACTGCGCGGGCGATCTCGCGCAGCGAGCCGCTCAGACGCCCGCCACGGTTGCCAGCGCTGCTGTCCTTGTAGCTGACGATGAAACGCTGATGGGCCGACGCCGACCCCAGCCCCTGCAGGCTGACATCGCCGGCGAACGCGGGCGCAGTGCCGCACAGCAGTGCACAGGCCAGCGCGACATGGCGTAACCCTTTGAATGATAGATGGTGCATGGATCGACCCCTCCCCAAGATGTCGTGGTGCAAACGCGGGCACAGGTGTGCCGCTTCGCATCGTGGTGAGGCGCGCCGACTGGCGTCGCTGCCCACCTGCCCACGCTATCGACCCGGTACGAGCGGACCTGAGCCGGGATCGCCGGCCAGACGTGGCGAACCATGGGGTTCGTTAAGGCGGCCGCTTGAAGGGCAGATGCCGGCGACGACCGGAACTGCGCCGACCTGCCCTCCCCGTACACCCCAAAAACGCCATTGCCCCGCGTTTTGGCGGGGCAATGGGGATACCAAGCGTGCTGCAGCCACGCTGCATCACGCAGACCGACGCGATGCCAACGGTCCGCCCGCTGGCACCGCGCGTGGCTTACGGGGTCTGGCTGACGGCACCGGCCGCGTTGACGATGCCGGCACCGCAGCCACCCGAGCAGGCGCCCGGCAGCGGACGGGCGGTGTTCTTCAACAGGGTTTCCACCGCCGCCGGGGTCAACGGACGGCTGGCCGCCGACTGCACCAGCGCCACCACGCCGGCCACGTGCGGGGCCGCCATCGAGGTACCGTTGTAGGAAGCGTAGCTGGCGCTGCCCGGGGTGGTGGTGCCGCTGTTGAGCGTGGACAGGATCGCCGAGCCGGGGCCGGAGATGTCGATGGTGCTGCCGAAGTTGGAGAAGCTCGAACGCGCCCCGGCCGAGGTGATCGACGCCACCGAGATCACGTTGGCGCAGCTGGCCGGGGTGAAGTTGGCCACGTTGGCATTGCTGTTGCCGGCCGCCACCACCACCGTGGTGCCGCGCGACACCGCGCCGTTGATGGCGTTCTGGTAGGTGCTGGAGCAGGTGCCGTTGCCGCCCAGCGACATGTTGATCACCTCGGCCGGGTTGGCGTTGGCCGGCACCCCGGACACGGTACCGCCGGACGCCCAGACGATCGCATCGGCGATGTCGGAGGTGGTGCCGCCGCACAGGCCCAGCGCACGCACCGGCACGATGCGCGCATTGAACGCGGTGCCGGCCACACCGGTGCTGTTGTTGGTGACCGCGGCGATGGTGCCGGCCACGTGGGTGCCATGCCAGCTGGAGTTGGCCGCTGCCACGCCGGAGCCGCATTGGTTGGCAGCGCGCCAGTCGCCCTGGTCGGCCGGATTGCTGTCGCGACCGTTGTTGTCGCGCGCGCGTGCCGCGTCGCTGATGAAGTCGTAGCCCGGCAGCACGTTGGCATTGAGGTCCGGGTGGCTGGTGATGCCGGTGTCGATCACCGCCACCACCACGCCGGTGCCGGTGGCCGTATCCCAGGCCGGACGCACGTTGATGCTCGAGGCGGTGGTGCCGAAGCCCCACTGCTCGGACAGACGGGTGTCGTTGGGGGTCAGCGTCGGATACATGATCTGGTCGACTTCCACGTACTCCACGCTCGGGTCGGCGGCGATCCGGCGCATCAGCGTCTCGGCCTCGGCGCGGTCCAGGCCACGGTCGGTCTTGAGCACTTCCGAGCCCAGCGCGGTGCGACGCACGTGATTCAGGCCCAGCGCACGGCCGGCGCGTGCGGGCACGGCGGTGGCGACCGACTTGAGCGATGCACGCATCGAGGTCGGGCTCACCGCGGCGCTGGAACCGTCCCTGTACTTGACGATGAAGCGATCCAGGGTGGGCTGCGAATCCAGGCCGGAAAGATTGACCTGACCGGCAAACGCCGGCACCGCCAGCAGCGAGGTCAGCGCGGACACACCCAGGACCACCAGCGCGCGCGTGGGCGCACGACGTTGCGACACATTGGACATCGATCGTTCCTTATTTGAGAGGGTGCCGCAGGTGCGGCGAGATGGCCGAACCATCCCCGCGTGCTGCGGATCGGGTCGGGCAGTGCACGGGCGCGTGCGCCCGGCGAGACGACTGACCGATGTCCATTCCGGTCGAGCGGCAACACATCACCTGCGCCTGCCGATGCGGCAGACGTGGGCGATACGTCGCTGATGGGGTAACGCCGCTCTGCGGCAGCGAATCGGCACTGCCCGGCCATGGCCAGGCAGTGCCGACGTGCCTCAGTAGCTGGCGCGCAAGGTCACGCCGGAGAACGTGCTGTACGCCTTGACCCGCACGTAGTACGTGCCCGACGGCGCGCTGATGCTGCAGGTCTCGGCATTGCCGCTGCGGTACGGGCGGCAGGTGTAGGTGGTGTCGGTCGGCGCACTGCCGGCACGCACGTACAGGTCTGCGTCGCCGCTGCCGCCGCTGATCGCCACGGTCAGCGTGCCGCTACCGGCCGGCACCGCGATGGTGTAGTTCAGTTCCGCACCCGTGGCCGCGCCCAGTCCGGTGACCGGCGTGCCGTTGGTCAGGGTGTTGCCGGTGCCGCCACCGCCGCCACCGTTGCTGCCACTGATGGCGGCGGTCACCGCCGCATCGGCATTGACGATGCCGGCACCGCAGCCGCCCGAGCAGGCACCCGGCAGCGCACGCGCGGTGTTCTTCAACAGGGTTTCCACGGCGGCCGGCGTGAGTGCACTCGGCGCGACCGACTGCACCAGCGCCACCACGCCGGCCACGTGCGGCGCCGCCATCGAGGTGCCGTTGTAGGACGCGTAGCTGGCGCTGCCCGGCGTGGTGGTGCCGCTGTTGAGCGTGGACAGGATCGCCGAGCCCGGCGCCGACACGTCGATCCCGGTGCCGAAGTTGGAATAGCTGGCCTTGGCGCCGGCCGAGGTGGTGGCTGCCACTGCGATCACGTTGGCGCAGTTGGCCGGCAGCGAACCGGACACGTTGACGGAATCGTTGCCCGCCGCCACCACCACCGTGGTGCCGCGCGAGACCGCACCGCTGATCGCGTTCTGCATGGTGGCCGAGCAGGTGCCGCCGCCGCCCAGCGACATGTTGATCACTTCGGCCGGGTTGGCATTGGCCGGCACGCCGCTGACGCTGCCGCCGGACGACCAGACGATGGCGTCGGCGATATCCGACAGCGAACCGCCGCACTTGCCGAGCACGCGCACCGGCACCACCTTGGCGTTGTAGGCAGTGCCCGCCACGCCGGTGGTGTTGTTGGTCACTGCGGCCACCGTGCCGGCCACATGGGTGCCATGCCAGCTGGAAGTGGCGGCGGGAATGCCGGTGCCGCACTCGTTGGCGGCGTACCAGTCGCCTTCGTCGGCGGGATTGCTGTCGCGTCCATTGCCGTCGCGCGCGGTGGTGGCATCGCTGATGAAGTCGTAGCCCGGCAGGATGTTGGCGTTGAGATCGGCATGGGTGGTGATGCCGGTATCGATCACGGCCACCACCACATTGGCGCCGGTGGCCTTGTCCCAGGCCGGGCGGATATTGAGGCCGGCGTTGCTGGTGCCGAAGGCCCACTGCTCGGACAGGCGGGTGTCGTTCGGGGTCAGCGTGGCGTGCAGGATCTGATCCACCTCCACGCTCTGCACGTTGGGGTCGGATGCCAGCTGGCGCATCAGGGTTTCGGCTTCGGCGCGGTCGAGTGCGCGGTCGGTCCTGACCAGCTCCGGTCCCAGCGCCAGGCGGCGCACCGAGTTCAGGCCCAGCGCCTTGCCGGCCTTGGCCGGAACAGCGCGCGCGGCGGTGCGCAGCGACGTGCTCAACGCGGTGGGACTGGCCAGCGCGGTGCTGCCGTCCTTGTAGGTCACGATGAATTTCTGGTGGGTCTGGGCGGTGGCCAGGCCATCCAGATAGACCTCACCGGCAAAGGCCGGGGTCGCCAGCAACAACGAGGTCAGCGCAGCCGCGCTCAGGATGGTGAGTGCGCGGGGGCACTTGCGGAAAGACTCGTTCGACATCGAATTCCCTTCTAGATCAAAGAGCACCGCCGTGGCGGTGGTAGCCGGTGCCGCCTTCCATAGGTCAGCACCGAGGTCCCGGATCGACCCCCTGTTATCGATCCGTTCAGCGAACCTACCGCACTACAACCAGACTGGACAATAAGAAGTTCGCACTTTCTACAAATCAAATATCAGATTTGTGACACCGTACGGCACCGTTCAGTCAGTTGAAGACATGTTCGGACATGCATAGCCACGCCCCTGCTGCGCTGCGCCCAAAAAAAAGGCCCCTGCGCGACTGCGCAGAGGCCTTTTTTGACGCGATGTGTTGGCTCAGGACAGACGCACCAGCCAACCATGACGATCCGGGACGCGCCCATATTGGATATCGGTCAACTCCTGGCGCAGCGACATGGTCACCTCGCCAGCCGGGGCGGACAGATCGCCGACCGCAAAGCCATCGCCCTTCAGCTCGCCGATCGGGGTGACCACGGCGGCGGTGCCGCAGGCGAACACCTCGGTGATCTCGCCCGACGCCACGCCCTGCTTCCACTCGTCGATGGCGACCTTGCGCTCGATCACCTGCATGCCGCGGTCGCGAGCCAGTTGCAGGATGCTGTCGCGGGTGATGCCTTCCAGGATGCTGCCGGACAATTCCGGCGTCACCAGCGTGCCGTCCTTGTAGACCAGGAACACGTTCATGCCGCCCAGCTCTTCGATGTACCTGCCTTCGACCGGGTCCAGGAACAGCACCTGCGAGCAGCCCTGTGCATAGGCCTTCTGCTGCGGCAGCAGCGAGGCGGCGTAGTTGCCGCCGCACTTGGCCGCACCGGTGCCGCCCTTGGCCGCACGTGCGTATTCGGTAGACAACCAGATCGACACCGGCGCCACGCCCTTGGCGAAATACGGACCGGCGGGGCTTGCGATGACGTAGTAAGAGGCCTTGTGCGCGGCACGCACGCCCAGGAACGCCTCGTCGGCGATCATGAACGGACGGAAATACAGGCTGGTTTCCGGGGCCGACGGGACCCAACCGGCATCCACCGCCACCAGCTGGCGCAGCGATTCGACAAACAGGTCGACCGGCAGTTCCGGCAACGCCAGTCGGCGCGCCGAGCGCTGCAGGCGCTCGCCATTGGCCTGCGGGCGGAAGGTCCAGATCGAACCGTCGGCATGCCGGTAGGCCTTGATGCCTTCGAAGATCTCCTGGCCGTAATGCAGCACCGAGGCGGCCGGATCCAGCTGCAGCGGGCCATAGGCGCGCACCTGCGCGTCATGCCAACCGAGCTCGTTGGTCCAGGAAATGGCGACCATATGGTCGGTGAAATGCAGCCCGAAGCCGGGCGCGGCCAGGATCACGGACAGCTCGTCGGCACTGCGCGGCGACGGGGAACGGGTGGAAGCGAAGGACACGGACACCGGAAGATTCCTGTATGGCGGGCGAAAGGACGCGGCGCCACCTCTTGGACATGGCGCCTGATGATCAGAGCATGCCGGTCTCGAGACGGGCTGCTTCGGACATCATATGCCGGCCCCACGGCGGGTCGAAGACCAGTTCGACGTCGGCTTCGGCAATGGTCGGGATCATTTCCACCTTGCTGCGCACGTCGTCGACCAGGATCTCGCCCATGCCGCAACCGGGGGCGGTGAGGGTCATCTTGACGTCCACCCGGCGCTGATCGTCTTCCTCGCGATGGCTGACCACCGCCTCGTAGACCAGGCCCAGATCGACGATGTTGAACGGGATCTCCGGGTCGAAGCAGGTGCGCAGCTGCTGCCACACCAGCGCCTCCACCTCTTCGTCGCTGGCATCGGCGGGCAGTTCCAGCCCCGGCGGGGCCTCCTTGCCGATCGCATCGCCATCCTTGCCGGCAATGCGGAACAGGTTGCCTTCGACAAAGACGGTATAGCTGCCACCCAGCGCCTGGGTGATATAGCCGTAACTGCCTGCGGGCAGGGTCACCGAATCGCCCTGCGGCACCATGACGGCATCGCAATCGCGTTCGAACTGGACGGGTTCGCTGCTACGGGAATACATGGGCTGGATATGGGGCCGCGGCGGGTGCGCGCAAGTCCGCCATTCTAGCCGACCACGGCAAGGCCGCTGCCGGTTGCCGGATGGAGCCAGCGACGACGCTGCATTCCATCGGCGCGCCCATCACCGCGCAAAGCACGTCGCGCGCCTTATCATGTGCGCACTGTCAGGAGCTCCAATGCCGCCCACCACCGCGTCCGCCAGAACCGCCCACTGGCTCTGGCCCCCGCTCCTGCTGCTGGGATGCGTCACCGCCCTGATCGCCTGGATGCTGATTGCGCTTGCCGCCGGCAACCAGGCCGGCTGGATGGCGGTACTGACGGCCCTGGAAATCGTCTGGATGCTGCGCCTGGGCACGCTGGGCGCCGGCCCGCTACGCACCGGCGTTGCGGTCGCGGCGACCGCGCTGGTCATCGTCGGTGCCAACTGGGGTATCGCCTCGGCACACCTGGGTGGCGCTCTGGGCCTGGACCCGTGGACCTCGGCGCAGAAGATGGGCACCGGGCTGGCCTGGACCCTGCTGCAGCTGGCCAACAACGGTTTCGACCTGCTGTGCTATGCCGCCGCACTGGTCCTGGCGTGGTGGACGGCGCGCTGAGCCAGGCGCGTTTTGTTGCAATCGCCGGCGCACGGATGCGTTGAAGCGGCGGCCGCGCAGCTTCGGGTAACGCTACTGCTACTGGGTGCTATGCGCTTTGTTGCGCTGACGCAGCGATGCCTGGAGAACTGTGCGAGTTGGCTGCAGGGCGCTTTAGCTTGGCTGCAGGGCCCTTGCCCGCCCACCATCGCGGGACACGCCGCAAGTACGTCCTTGTAGGCTCCGGCGCGGCATCCATGCCGCTCAGGGTCCCGCGACGGTGAGCGGGCAAGGGCCAGTCGAGAGGGTCGGTGTGCATGGAAGAGCAGTGCCGGATCCGGATGCACCTTGTTCGATCGTGAAGCATCGGCTCCAGGTCTGCTACACACCGCACGGCAGACAGCTTTTTCAGATGAGGGCCGGCCAACTGTCTGGTGCGGTGTCCTTGCCGGTTGCCGGACCGTGTGGCGGCATGGATGCCGCCACCGAGCCCCCGGGGATGGGTTCACGGCTTGTCCCGCAAGCGGTGAGGGCGCCGCGCCCTCGACTAGCCAGGCTTTTGACTATCTGCAAAAACACCGCTGCGAATCGAAAGCCCGGTGTTTTTCTTAAAGCCCCGCGTCCTGCTCGGGACTGGCTGGACACGGCGAAGAGAGCGACTTGGCGCGGCTGTCCTGCAACGCCGCTACACGGGCCCATGTGCTGAGGACGGCGCCGCTTCCACGCATGACGTCACAGACGCATCCACCTGATCCGTCGCACGAGGCCTCAGTGCCCGCCCCCGTCCAGCGCCTTCAGCTCGCTGACCAGCGCACCGGCCGCTTCCGCGCCATCGCCGTACAGCATGCGGGTGTTGTCGGCGTAGAACAGCGCGTTTTCGATGCCGGCAAAGCCGGTGCCCTTGCCGCGCTTGATCACCACCGTGTTCCTCGAATTGACCACGTCCAGGATCGGCATGCCGTAGATCGGGCTGGCCGGGTCGGTTTTGGCTACCGGGTTGACCACGTCGTTGGCGCCGATCACCAGCGACACATCGGTGCTGGCGAACTCGGGGTTGATGTCGTCCATGTCGGCGATCAGGTCGTAGGGCACGCCGGCTTCGGCCAGCAGCACGTTCATGTGCCCGGGCATGCGCCCGGCGACCGGGTGGATCGCGAACTTCACCTTGACCCCGCGCGCGATCAACCGCTGCGCCAGCTCCCAGATCTTGTGCTGCGCCTGCGCCACCGCCATGCCGTAGCCGGGCACGATCACCACGCGCTCGGCGAACGCCATCATCGCCGCCACGTCGCCGGCCTCGATCGGCTTCTGCGCACCGCCGATCTCCTGTGCCTGGCCGCCGCCACCGAAGTTGGAAAACAGCACGCCGCTGATCGGCCGGTTCATCGCCTTGGCCATCAAGCGGGTCAGCAGGATGCCGGCCGCGCCAACCATCATGCCAGCGATGATCAGCGCCTCGTTGCCCAGCACGTAGCCCTCGAACGCCACCGCCAGGCCGGTGAAGGCGTTGTACAGCGAGATCACCACCGGCATGTCGGCGCCGCCGATCGGCAGCGTCATCAGCACGCCCAGCGCCAGCGCCACCACGAAGAAGGCGACGATCGCCAGCGGCTGCAGACTGCTGGCCGCCCAGATGCCGAGCACCAGCACCGCCAGTGCCACCAGCAGATTGACCGCCTGCTGGCCCGGAAATGTCACCCGGCGGTCGAGCCGGCCATCCAGCTTGGCCCAGGCCACGATCGAGCCGGACAGCGACACCGCGCCGATCGCCGAGCCCACCGCCGCCAGCACCACGGTGGTGGTATCCGGCCGCCGCGCCGCCAGGTCGGCGATGGCCTGTGCGCTCCAGTGGGTGGTGTCGCGGTTGGCGAAGAAGGCAAAGCGCAGCAACTCCACTGCCCCGATCGCCGCCGCCGAGCCGCCGCCCATGCCGTTGTACAAGGCCACCATCTGCGGCATGTCGGTGATGGCGACCTTCCTGGCCGACCACCACGCCACCCCGGTGCCGATCGCCAGCGCGGCCAGGATCAGCGGCACGTTATGCAGTTCGGGCAGGAAGAACGTCGCCACCGTGGCGATCAGCATGCCCAGCCCGGCCCAGCGGATGCCGCTGCGCGCGGTCAGCGGCGAGGCCATGCGTTGCAGCCCGAGCAGGAACAGGGTCGCCGCGACCAGATAGCTGGACTTCGCCAGCCACGCCAGCAACGCGGCGGTGGAGACGTTCATGGCGCGTCCCCGCCCGGCGGCTTCCTGCTGGACCTGAACATGTCCAGCATCCGCTCGGTCACCACGTAACCGCCGGCCGCATTGCCCGCACCCAGCATCACCGCGACAAATCCCAGCGCCTTTTCCAGCGTGGTGTCGGCATGCCCGAGCACCACCATCGCGCCGATCAGCACGATGCCATGGATGAAGTTGGAGCCGGACATCAGCGGGGTATGCAGGATCACCGGCACCCGCGAGATGATCACGTGGCCGGCGATGGCCGCCAGCATGAAGATGTACAGCGCTACGAATCCGTCGCTCATCGTCGTTCGCTCCACTGGCCGGTGTGGCCCGCCGATCATACCCACGCCATGCGTGCCTGGCGCGTGTCAACCGAATCGGCACTCGCCCGTTGACGTCGTATCGTCTCCGCGGAAGCTACGCTGTGCTGGTGGGAACCCCTTTCGATCCGCAACCTGCCGCACCGGCCGCCACCGCGCCGGTTTCGCTGGACGCCTTCCTGGCCGGCATCGGCCCGCGTGCGTTCCGCTTTGCCGAGGCCGGCCTGCGTCACCGCGAGGATGCGCTGGACGCGGTGCAGGACGCCATGGTGAAGCTGCTCGGCTACCGCGAGCGCCCGGCCGCCGAATGGACGCCGCTGTTCTGGAGCATCCTGCGCAGCCGCATCATCGACCTGCAGCGGCGGCGCAGCTTCCGCCTGAAGTTCTGGGCACCGGCCGAGCGCGCCGACGACGAAGGCACCATCGACTGGGCCGACCCCGGCACCGGGCCGGTGGACGAACACCAGCATCAACAGGCCTACCAACGGCTGGTCGAGGCCTTGCGCAGCCTGCCGGCGCGCCAGCGCGAAGCGTTCACGCTGCGGGTGCTGGAAGACCTGGACGTGGCCACCACCGCCAAGGCGATGGGCTGCTCGGAAGGCTCGGTCAAAACCCACCTGTCGCGTGCGCGCGACGCGTTGCAAACACAGTTCGAGGATTTCCTGTGAATCGCTCCCACGACCCGGCCAAGCTGGATGGGCACCTGCGCCAGCTGCATGCCACCGCCCTCACCAGCCTGCCGCCGCAGACCCTGGCGCGCCTGCGCCAAGCCCGTCATGCGGCCGCTCCCACGCGTTCCCGACGCGGTTACTGGTTGCTGGCGACCGCGTGTTCGGGGCTGCTGGCGGTCGGCGTCGGCCTGCAACTGCGTCCGGGCGAGACCGCCTCGCCTGCCTCCCCCCCGACCCAGGCAATGGCCGGCACCACCACCGATACCGACGACATGCTGACCCAGAATCCGGACCTGTACGTCTGGCTGGGGTCCGACACCGCCCTGGCCATGGAATAAGCACGATGACCCGCACCACCCGCCTGTTGTTGACCCTGCTGCTATGCGCGGCGCCCTGCGCCTCCCTGCTGGCCCAGGCCCACTCCCCCGGACCGCCGGGACCGCCACCGCCGGATGGCCCCGGCCCGCGAAGACCCGGCCCGCGCGCGGCAGACACGCCGATGCCCGAGTGGGACAAGCTCACCCCGCAACAGCGGCAGGTGCTGATCGATGCGCTGCGCGAGCGCTGGAACGATGTGCCGGAAGAACGCCCGCGCATGTATCGCCACGCGCGCCGCTGGCTGGACATGACCCCGGAGCAGCGCAAGCAGGCCAAGGCCGGCATGGACCGCTTCCGCAACATGAGCCCCGAGCAGCGTCGCGAGGCCAAGGCCTTGTTCGACCGCATGCGCACGCTCAACCAGCAACAACGCAACGAGCTGCAGCAACGCTGGCAGAAGATGAGCCCGGCCGAGCGCAGCACCTGGTTGCGCGAGCATCCGCCAACCGACGACTGACGGCAGCGTCGCCGCGGCGAGCGCGGCACGCCATCGCACGGGTGCATCCCGGTCCCAGGTGGACGTGCGTGCGGCCACTGTAGGAGCGCGCTGGCCCGCGATGGAGCTTCATCGGTAACGCTCCATCGCGCGCCAGCGCGCTCCTACCCGGAAACGCCGACGCGCAAGGCGCATGGACGCGGCGGGGCTATGCAGTCGCTGTCGCCGACCAGCGTGTCTTGGCCAGCAGTTCGTCGTCCCAGTCGAACGACAGCGCGCCATCCTTGATCAGCAATGCGGCGAACGCGTAGACGTTGCGCGCGAACATGTCGCTGGCGTGCACCGCGCCCTGGCTGGCCAGATCGAGCGGGCCGGCGATCACCACGCCGTCGAGCTCATACGTTTCGCCGGGCCGGGTGGCGGCGCAATTGCCACCGGTCTCCGCGGCCAGATCGACGATCACGCTACCGGCGCGCATGCCGTGCAGCATCTGCATGCTCAGGATCTTCGGCGCCGGCCGGCCGGGCACGGCGGCGGTGCAGACCACCACGTCCACGCCCTTGAGATGGTCGGCAAGACGGCGTTGCTGTTCGGCACGCTCCTCGTCGGTGAGCTGGCGCGCATAACCGCCCTCGCCGGCCGCGCTCACGCCAAGATCCAGGAAGCGCGCGCCCAGCGAGGCGATCTGTTCGCGCGTTTCCGGGCGCACATCGAAGCCTTCGACCTGCGCGCCCAGCCGTTTGGCAGTGGCGATCGCCTGCAGCCCGGCCACGCCCGCACCGATCACCAGCACCTTGCACGGGCGCATGGTGCCGGCGGCCGTGGTCAGCATCGGAAAGAAGCGTGGCGCCAGCTGTGCGGCGATCAGCATCGCCTTGTAGCCCGCCATGCCGGCCTGCGAACTCAAGACGTCCATCGATTGCGCACGCGTGGTGCGCGGCAGCCGCTCCAGCGGGAATGCGATCAATTCATGCCCGGAAAAGGCCTGCGCGCGTGCAGGGTCGGCATCGGGCGAAAGCATGCCGATCAGCACCGTGTGCGGCTTGCACTGCAGCAGGACATCGATCGGCGGTCCCTGCACGCACAGCACCACGTCGGCCTGTCCCAGTGTGTGTGCGCCGGCCAGTTGCGCGCCGGCCTGCTGGTAGGCCGCATCGTCCATGCTGCTGGCGCGTCCGGCGTCCGGCTCGATCCACACGCTGGCGCCAAGCGCGACCAGTTTCCTGATCGTTTCCGGCGTTGCCGCCACGCGGCGCTCGCCGGCCGCCCGTTCTTTCAGCACCAGCACCTGCACAGCCATGGGTTGCTCCGGTCTCGCGCTCCAGTGGCGGCGATGCTAGCAGAGCCACGCACCGCCGCCGGGCGTGCGGACCGGCACGCGGCCAGCCAGGCCATGCCCGCGCAGGTCCGGCCCGTGTTTCAGGGTTCGAGCACGGCGTGCAGCAACGGCGCAAACACCACCTCCGGTGCGAAGGCCAGCAAGGCCGTGTGCTTGCGGTCGATCGCAAGCGAGGCATAGCCATGCACCGCGCTCCAGGCCAGCAGCGTGCGTTGCTGCAGCACGTCCGTGGCTGGGGCATGGCCGTGACGGGCGACCCACTGCGTCCGCACTGTCTCGCGCAGGCTCGCCATCGCCGCATCGCTGGCCTGCACGAGCCGCGGCAGGCTGCGCGAGCTCACCTCCAGCCCCAGCATCAGCCGAAACTGCTGCGGGTAGTCCAGCGCAAACCGCACATACCCCAGGCCACAGCCGAGCAAGGGGTCGGCCAGTGCCTGCTGGGCGGCACGAATGCACGCGAGCATGCGTTCGTAGCCGTCGGCCGCCAGCTCCGCGAGCAATCCGTCCAGCGAACCGAAGTGATGCGCCGGAGCCGCGTGCGAGACACCGGCGCGCCGCGCGCATTCGCGCAAGCTCAACCCACGCACGCCGGATTCGCTCAGCAGCTCCCAGCCGGCGCGCCGCAACGTGGCCGGCAGGTCGCCGTGATGATAGGCAGCAGACGCATCGGTGCGCGACATGGCGGCTTCGTTTTTCGGGATTCCAGTGGAGCAGATCATCTTGACGATGACAAGATCCAACTGCAGACTCGCCCATCTTGTCACCAGCAAGATACAGCGCTTCCTCCTCCACAAGGATCCTTCCCATGAGCGCGTCCATCGCCAAACTGCGTCTCCGGATGCTTCGCGGTGTGCTGGCCGGCGCCAGCCGCCTGGCCCCTGGCCCGACCGGGCGCTATCTGGCGCGCCGTTTCGTGACACCTGCGCGTGCAGGGCGGCAACAGGCGGCCGCCCTCGCGGCAACCTTGACCGACGTGCAACGCCAGACGCTGCACATCGACGGGTTCGACATTGCGGTGTACCAGTGGGGCGAGCTGAGCCAGCAGCCGTATGTGCTGCTGTCGCATGGCTGGTCCAGTTACGGGCTGCGTTTTGCTGCATGGGTGCCGCAGCTGCGCGCACTCGGCTACGCGGTGCTGGCGTTCGATCAGGCCGCGCATGGCCTGAGCGGCGGACAGATCAGCAACATGCCGCATTTCGTGCAGGTCCTGCGCCAGATCGGCAGCCGTTTCGGCCGCCCTGCCGCCTTCATCGGGCACTCGATCGGCGCGGCAGCGGCGGTGTTTGCCAACGACCCGGCATGGCGGCCCGAGCGCTACGTGCTGATCGCGCCACTGGTCGAACCCAGCGCCAGTGCGCACCGCCAGTTTCGTGCCTCGGGGATCGCACCCGCCGCGTTTGCGCCATTCGAAAACTGGCTGTGCCAGCTCACCGGCCTGCGTTTTGCCGATCTCGACGCGAGCCTGCACCTGCCACAGTTGGATCGCCCGGCGCTGGTCATCCATGACCGCCGCGACCGCGAGACGCCGTGGGAGGAAGGCGCGCGCTTTGCCGCATTGTGGCCGGGCGCGCAGCTGTTCAGTACCGAGGGCCTGGGCCATAACCGCCTGGTCGATCACGCTTCGGTAATGGCGCGGGCGCTGGAGTTCATCGGCCCGGCAGCGCGGTAACTGCGCGCGCGTTGTGCCGCAGGCGCGTGCTGCGGTGGTGCGATGCCCCCGGCACACATGCTGGACGAAGCCTCGCTTGCGCCGGTTGCGGTGCGCTGCATCGCAATCGTACGGCCCTGTGCTGATCAACCACGACGCGGCAACGCGGTGACTGCCGCTCAGTGCACCGTGCTGTTATGCAGCGGATCCAGCCGATCGATCACGCCCTGCATCGCGCTGTCGAACGCGCCATCGTTGATGTGTTCGCGCAGCCGGCCCAGGCGCACCATCACCGCCAGTTCCTCCGGCGAGGCGACGCAGAAGCGCACGCCGCGGCGATTGACGAACAGCAACCGCTGCGAGATCGGGCTCACCCACGACAGCTTGCCCGCCTGCACCTTGCCGTCCTTGTCGACGAAATCCAGCCAGGTGCCGATATCCATCGCGCGAAAACGCTCGGCATCGGCGCTGTCGATGCTCTGCGCCACCGCTTCGGCGCCAAGCACCACGCTGACGCTTTCGGCAGCCGGCGGCGGCAGATTGACCTGCGGCAGCTCCGGCAAGGCCTTTTCCAGCTCCGGACGCGCTTCGGCGATCGCCTGCAGGGTGTCGTGCAGCGCGCTGATCGCCACCACCACCGCATCACCGTGCAGGCCGATGCTGGCGAACACGCGATGCAGGGCCGGCTGCCAGACCTGCAGCCACGGCTTGCCGACGATGTGGCGACGTGCCTCGGCCAGTTCTTCGAGCACGCCGTCGGCCAGGGCGAGGGCCTCGAGGGTGCCGGGACCTTCGTCGCCGTCGCGCAGGATCGCCATGGTCAGGTGGTGCAGCCACGGCTGACGCAGGAAATCCTCCACTGCCCTGGGCAGCGGCGTGCCGGCCTGGGTGCGCTGTTCCAGCTCCGACAGCGCGCGGCTGCGCGCCAGCTCGAGCTTTTCCTGGCCCCGCTGGGTTTCGGTGGCGCGGCGCTCGGCGATCTCCACCCGGCGCCGGTGCTGGGACAGGAAATCGCGGAATTCCTCTTCCAGGGTCATGAAGATCGCCAGGTTCTCGTTGAACTCGGCCACCAGGCGGTCGACGATTTCCTCGACCTTGCCCATCAGCACGCGCTCGGCGGCGCTGTCGCCGTTGTTGCCTTCGCAGGCCTCGGCCAGCGAGTTGAGCAGGCGCCGCGCAGGATGGGTCTTCTGCACGAACATCTTGCGGTCCAGTAGCGCGACCTTGACGAAGGGCACCACCAGGCGGCCGATCATTTCGCGCGAGCGGTTTTCCAGGTCGCGTTCGTCCAGCATCACGTCGAACAGCATGCCGACCAGATCGATCGCATCCTCGTCCATCGGGTCCAGGCGCGCGGTGGCCGGATCCACGCCCAGCCGGGTCGCGCTGGACAGCACTTCGTTCTTCAGCCGTTGGGCCAGCGATTCGGTGTCGTCGCCGATGGCCGCCTGCAGCGTCGCGCTCGGCGTGGCCTGCAGCAACGACAGCACCGACATCATTTCGCGCTGGCTCAGCGGGCGTTGCTGGCCCACCGCCACCGAGGCGGCAGAGGCGGCGTTGTCGCGCACGCTGCGGGTCTGCTGCAGCAGTTCGTGCAGCGCCTCCAGCAGCATGCCCTGGCTCCCGCCGGGATGATCGGCCTCGCCACCGTCCATGCCGCCCGCACCGCCGCCGTCGGCCTGGCCACGCTGGGCGGCAGCCTGCATGCGGCCGCGGCTATGCGCCCAGCGGTCCAGAAAACGGTTGGCCCAGGCCGGTGCGTACTGGTCATTGAGATCGTCGCCGCCCATCTGCGCAGCAGCGCCCTGGGCCTCGGCCTGGGCGCGCTCTTCGGGCGTCTCGCCCCGGGGCTGTGCGCGCGGCGGCGGGCGCTTGGGCTGGGAGATCTCCGGCATGACGCCGGCCTTGGCCAGCGTCTCGTCCAGACGAGCATACAGCTTGCCGATCGACTCGGCCAGGTCGCGCTCGCACAGCTTGATCAGCACCAGGCGCACTTCCGGCGCCAGGTCGCAGGTGGCGAAGGCTTCGTGGATCGCCACGCCCAGATGTTCCGGACCCAGCGGATTGGTATCGGCCACCAGCTCCAGGCCGCCGGCAATCCAGCCCAGGCGGCGGTCCACCCGCGCCAGCACCTGCTTGAAGTCGCGCAGCAGCACGGTGGCCAGATTGCGCACCGCCAGCCGCGACTCGAGCACGTGTTCGGGCACCAGGCTCAGCGGGCCGGTGCCGATGTCCCCTGCCAGGACCACCTCGGCCGACAAGGGCTCGCCCAGCAGCAGCGCCTGCCAGCCGTCGTCCAGCTGCTGGCGGAACTGCGTGGTCACCTCGTCGCGCTTGCGGCGCAACTCGCGCATGCCATCGAGAAACAGCAGCTGCGATGCGCCGGCGGACTCGGCGCGATCGAACAGCACATCGTCAAAGTGTGCGACGGCAGCTGCGAACACCTGCGCGAGTGGGGGCACGAACACGGCGTGCGCCTGTTCGAGCAAGCGTTGGTCACGGCCCGGATGTCCCGACGGACTGGGCTGAAAAGTCATGCGCAAAGGCTCCCCGCCCCTGCAGGCGTGAAAATATTCAAACGAGAAACAGCAGACGCGGCCCCAAATTCCGCCACCGCATGGTAGGCGTTTCGCTCGTTTGTTAAGTGTGACACCGTTCGCACTTTACTCGTGACCGCCCAAGGTTTGCGTGTCAAGCCAACATCCTAGCTGCATCGTTGCGGTGGCGCTTGCCCACGCGCGTTCATCGCCTGCGGGGGTTAAGGCTCCAGCCTGTACGGCCGCTCCAGCGTATCGACCACGTCCTGCATCGCGCCGTAGAACGCATCGTCGTCGCGATGCAGGCCCAGCCGGTCCAGCCGCGCCATCATCGCCAGCTCCTCCGGCCAGGACACGCACAACCGCCCGCCGCGCCGGGTGACGAACATCAGCCGCCCGGAAATCGGGCTGATCCACGACAGCTTGCCGGCCTGCGCACGGCCCTGCCGGTCGATGAAGTCCAGGCAGGTGCCGACCGGCATGGCACGGAAGAAATCGGCGGTGACGCGATCGAATGCCACCTGCGCGCTGGCGTCCAGCATCGGGGTCAGCGGCGCGCCGACCGGGTCGGCCGGAGCGGGGCTCGGGGGCAGCGCGGCCAGGGTTGGCGCGCGCAGGACCGGATCGGGCGGCCCGGTCACCGCGACCGGGGGCGTGGACACCAGCGCATGCTGCAACTCCTGCACGGCCCGCCCGGCCTCGCATGGCGCCAGCCCGGCCAGGGCGAAGGCCTGCAGCAGCTGCGCGCGCTGCGCCTCCAGCGCCGTGTCGCCAGGGGCAGCCGTCAGTTGCGCCAGTACCGCATCGCCCAGGGCCACAGCGGCCTCCAGCGCCGGGCCGCCGCCGTCGCCGCGCAACGCCGCCTGTTGCACATACGGCTGCCAGACGCGGCCGAGAAAATGCGCCACCAGCGGCGGCAGCGGCCCACGCGCCAGGCGTTCGGCCAGCGCCTGCGCGGCGGCGCGGCGTGCGCGCTCGCGGCGCTCTTCGGCGTGCTGCAATTCGTTGGCACGGCGCTCGGCGATCTCCACCCGACGGCGGTAGTGCGCGTAACTGGCACCGAACTCGGCTTCCAGCGTCAGAAACACCCCCGGATGCTCGTCGAAATCACGCACGAGCGTATCGACCACCGCCTGCACCTGGTCGAGCAAGGCCTGTTCTGCCGCGGTTTCGCCGGCATTGCCGTCGCAGGCCTCCACCAACAGGTTGAGCAGGCGACGCGCCGGGTGGCCATCGCGCACGAACAGGAGGCCGTCCAGCATCGCCAGCTTGGCCATCGGCACCAGCAACTGGCCGAGCACACTGCGCTGCGCATCGGACAGATGGCTTTGCACCAGGATCGCGGTGAACAGCAGGGCCACCAGATCCAGCGCGTCGTCGTCGTCGGGGTTCAGGCAGGTGGTGGCCGGATCCACGCCAAGCGCGGCAGCGGCACGCCTGACCTGCTGGCGCAGGCCACGCGCCAGGCCCAGGCCGGTGCCGTCGATGGCGTCGAAACCGGCCGCAGGCATGGTCTGCAGCAGCGACAGCGCCGAGACCACCTCGCGCGGCGACAGCAGACGCCGCGCGGCAAAGGCGGGCGTATCGATATCCGCATCGGGTTCGCGTTGGCGGCGTGCATGCTGCAGCAACTGGTGCAGGCCCGCCGGCAGCAGCGCGCGGCCGCTGCGCAGATGCACGTCGATCGCCCCGCCGCCGGCCAACGCCCCCTGCCCGCCCGACCAGCCGGCAAAGAAGCGCGCAATCCAGTCCGGCGTCTCGGCGGCCTGCGCGCCTGCGCCGTCGTCCTGGCGCGGAATGCCACGCCGCCGGCTGCGTGGCTGCGGCAGCTCGCGCAAGCGCGCCACCTGCACCAGCGCCTGTTCCAGCGCGCCATAGCGCTGGCCGATGCGTTCCATCAGGTGCTGCTCGCAGACCTTGATCACCGCCAGATGCGCCTTCGGCGCCAGCGGCACTCCCTGAAAGGCCTCGTACAAGGCCACGCCCAGATGCTCCGGCCCGAACGGATTGCTGTCGCCGTCGATACGCAGCCCGCCGGCAATGAAGCCGAGATAGCGATTGAGCCGCATCAGCTCCGGGCGCCACTGGTGCTGCAGCGCGCCGGCCAGATTGCGCACCGCCAGGCGCACCTCCAGATCCTGCTCGGGCAGCAGGGTCAGCCCGGCCGCACCGCGTCCCAGGCTGCGATCGGCCGACAACGGCCGCCCGGCTTCCAGCCCCTGCCAGGCCTTGGCCAGATGCCCGCGAAAACGCGCAGTGATCGGCTCGCGCTGCTGCCGCACCGCCTGGATCGCTTCCAGGAAGTCGTTCTGGGCCGTGCCGGCATCGGCCGCCAGCCGGAACAGTGCCTCGGCCAATGCATCCTGGAATTGGACAAAGGCATCGGCCAGCGGCACCAGCACGATCTCGCGTACCTGATCGAGCAGCTGCGGGTTGCGGCTGGGAAGCACGGGGGTGGACACGAACTGGGTCATCGGGCAGCGCACAGGACGAACACGGAAGGGATGTCACGACCGGGCCGACCTCGGCCCGCCGCCCATGATGCGGCGGACGTTGGGAAGGGCCCGTCTATACTTGCCCGCATCCTCGCCTCGACCCGAAATTATGCACGCACCGTATTCGCTCCAGGCGCTGGACGCGCGCCGCTCGGTCCCCTCCAAACAGCTGGGCGAACCCGGCCCGGATGACGACACCTTGCTGCGCATGCTCGCCTCGGCAGTGCGCGTGCCCGACCACGGCAAGCTGGTGCCGTTCCGCTTTCTGCGCATCAGCGGTGACGCACGCCAGGCACTGGGCGATTTCCTGGCCGAGCGCACCCAGGCCGCCGACCCGCTGGCGCCGCCCGCAGCAGTGGAAAAAGACCGCAACCGTTTCAATGATGCGCCGCTGGTGGTCGTGGTGATCGCCACACTGCGCCCCGGGCACAAGGTGCCCGAGCAGGAACAGCTGCTCACCGCCGGCTGCGTGTGTTTCGCGCTGCTGCAGGCCGCGCAGGCGCATGGCTTCGGCGCGCAGTGGCTGACCGCATGGATGGCCTACGACCCGGCGGTGACCGGCTATCTGGGCCTGGAGCAGAACGAGCGCATCGCCGGTTTCATCCATATCGGCACCCCGCGCATGCAGGTGCCCGAGCGCGAGCGCCCGGACCCGCGTGCGCTGCTGCGCGACTGGGCCCCGTGACCACGCACACCCCCACGCTTGCGGGCGCGCCCCTGGCGGTCACTCGCCCGACCCCGCTGTATCTGGTCGATGCCAGCCTGTACGTGTTCCGCGCCTGGCATTCGATCCCGGATGAATTCCAGGATGCGCAGGGCTGGCCGACCAATGCCGTGCACGGCTTCGCCCGTTTCCTGCTCGACCTGCTCGAGCGCGAGGACCCCGCGCACATCACCATCGCCTTCGACGAGGCGCTGGACAGCTGTTTTCGGCATGCGATCTACCCGGCCTACAAGGGCAATCGCACCCCGGCACCGGATGCGTTGCGGCGCCAGTTCGCGCATTGCAAGGCGCTGTGCGCCGCGCTGGGCCTGAGCGTGCTGGCGCACCGCGATTACGAGGCCGACGATCTGATCGGCAGTGCCTTGCACAGCGTGCGTGCGCACGGCCTGCGCGGGGTGATCGTGTCGGCCGACAAGGACCTGTCGCAGCTGCTGCTCGAGCACGACGAACAGTGGGATTACGCGCGAAACCTGCGCTGGGGCATGGACGGGGTCAAGGCGCGCCACGGCGTGCATGCGCACCAGATCGCCGACTACCTGGCGCTGTGCGGCGATGCGATCGACAACATTCCCGGCGTCACCGGCATCGGTGCCAAATCGGCGGCGGTCCTGCTGTCGCATTTCGGCAGCCTGGATGCGTTGCTGGAACGCATCGACGAGATTCCGTTCCTGCGCCTGCGCGGCGCGGCGCAGATGGCCGCGCGCCTGCGCGAGCAACGCGAACACGCATTGCTGTGGCGCCAGCTCACCACCATCGCCCTTGACGCGCCATTGGCGCTGACCGCTGCCGGTTTCACGCGCACGCAAGCCGATACGGACATGCTGGGCGGATTGTGCGAGAGCCTGCGCTTCGGCCCGCTCACCCGGCGCCGGTTGCTGGCCGCGTGCAGTGGCGCGCCGGCACCGCGCACTCCCGTTTCCCTGGAACAAGGTCTGCATCCATGAACCGACACGATACCCCGCCCACCGTGGTCTACGAAGGCAAGTACCAGCGCATGGTCGTGCGGGGCACCTGGGAATATTCCGAGCGCGTGCATGCCGGCGGCCTGGCCGCGATCATCGTGGCGGTGACCCCGGACGATGCGATGTTGTTCGTCGAACAGTTCCGCGTGCCGCTGCAGGCACGCACCATCGAAATGCCGGCCGGCCTGGTCGGCGACGTGCATGCCGACGAGTCGATCGAGCTGTCGGCCATTCGCGAGCTGGAAGAAGAAACCGGCTGGACCGCCGAGCACGCCGAAGTGCTGATGATCGGCCCCACTTCGGCCGGCGCCAGCAGCGAGAAGATCGCCTTCGTGCGCGCCACCGGCCTGCGCAAGGTCGGCGCGGGCGGCGGCGATGCCAGCGAGGACATCACCGTGCACGAGATCCCGCGCGCGCAGGTCGGCGCCTGGCTGGTGCAGAAGATGGCCGAGGGCTACCAGATGGATCCCAAGCTGTGGGCCGGGCTGTATCTGGTCGATCACGCACTGGACGGCACCCCGCGTGGCTGAAGCGACCGCTGACCGCCTGCTGGGCGCCGACGATCCGGCAGCCTTCAGCGTGCACAACCCGCAGGCCGCCTCGCCGTGGCTGTTGATCGCCGACCACGCCGGTCAACGCGTGCCGGCGCGGCTGGCCAATCTCGGCCTGCCGCAGCATGCGCTGGACCGCCATATCGGCTGGGATATCGGCATCGCCGGGGTCACCCGCCTGCTGGCCGACGCGCTGGATGCCATCGCCATCGCGCAGACCTATTCGCGCCTGGTGATCGACTGCAATCGCCCGCACGGTTCGGCCACGCTGATGCCCGAGGTCAGCGACGGCACCCCGATTCCCGGCAACCTGCAGCTGTCGGCCGACGCGCGGCAGCAACGCATCGACGAGATCTTCGCGCCGTACCACGCGCGCATTGCGGCGGAGCTGGATGCGCGTGCACAGCGCAGTCAACCGACCGTGCTGGTGTCGATGCACAGCTTCACACCGATCATGGCCGGCAATGCGCGGCCCTGGCATGCCGGCGTGCTGTACAACCGCGACACCCGGCTGGCGCACCGGCTGCTGCAGGCCTTGCGCGAGGAGCCGGATCTGGTGGTCGGCGACAACCAGCCGTATGCGGTCAGCGACAGCAGCGACTACGCGATTCCGGTCTACGGCGAAGGCCGCGGCCTGCTGCATGTGGAGCTGGAGATCCGCCAGGACCTGATCGCCGACGCGACCGGCCAGCAGGCCTGGGCACGGCGACTGGCACGCATCCTGCCGCCACTGGCACAGGCATTGCTGCCGCCCTGAAACCGACAATCACGGTAGGAGCGCGCTTGCGCGCGATGGGGCGTCATCGGTAACGCCTTATCGCGCGCAGGCGCGCTCCTACGGGGCATGCGGCGGCGGCGCTGATCCGCAGCCTCGGTGACGACGGTTGCCTCGTAGGAGCGCACCCGGGCGCGACAGGCCGTCCCGTTACCCTACGTCGCGCCCGGGTGGGCTCCTACCGCTGGCGCGCGAGCGCTGCTGCAGCTTCCCGTGCACGCTCCCGGTTGCGCTCAGGCAAACCCATCGGTCGCGCGCACCAGCGCATCGACGTTTTCCGGCTCGAATGCCGAATGACCGGCGGCCGGGCTGACCTGCAGCTGCGCCTTCGGCCAGGCCTTGTGCAGATCCCAGGCGCTTTGCATCGGGCACACCACGTCGTAACGCCCCTGCACGATCACGCCGGGGATATCGGCGATGCGGTGCGCGTCGCGCAGCAGCTGGTCTTCGACCTCGAAGAAACCGCCGTTGACGAAGTAGTGGTTCTCGATGCGCGCGAACGCCAGTGCAAAGTGCGCGTCCTCATGCCCGGTGACGAAATCATCGTCCACATGCAGGAAGCTGGTGGCGCCTTCCCATACGCTCCAGGCCTTGGCCGCGGCCAGCCGCGTGGCTTCGTCGTCGCTGGTGAGGCGGCGGTGGAAGGCGGAGATCAGATCGGCGCGCTCCACCAGCGGAATCGCGTTGATGTAGTGCTCCCAGGCATCCGGGAACAGCCGGCTGGCGCCTTGCTGGTAGAACCATTCCAGCTCGAAGCGGCGCAGCAGGAAGATGCCGCGCAACACCAGCTCGGTGACCTGTTGCGGATGGGTCTGCGCGTAGGCCAGCGCCAGCGTCGAGCCCCAGCTGCCGCCGAACACCTGCCAGCGCGCGATGCCCAGGTGCGTGCGCAGGCGTTCGATATCGGCGACCAGGTCCCAGGTGGTGTTGTTCACCAGATCGGCATGCGGGGTGGAGCGGCCTGCGCCACGCTGATCGAACAGCACGATGCGGTACTTGGCCGGGTCATGGAAGCGCCGCATCTTGTCGTTGCAACCGCCGCCGGGGCCGCCATGCAGCATCACCACCGGCTTGCCCTGCGGATTGCCGCACTGCTCGAAATACAGGGTGTGGCGGTCGTCGACCTGGAGGGTGCCGTGGTCGTACGGCGTGATCTCGGGATAGAGCGTGCGCATGCGTCGGTCCTGCGGGAAACCGCTAGTGTATCGGCAGCCGGCACACCCACGCCGGGCGCACCCACGCGATCAACCAGGCAAGGTGCACGGCGGTACCCGAAGGCCCGGTGCAGCTGATCCAAGACGCCCGCAGGCGCCGCCAGGCAGGCGCGGTCGCCGCCCGGAACGGACTGCCCCCTGCGCCTGGCCCGGGGCAGAGCGCGCCGTCTGCACACACCTGACGACCGCTTTTCACCGTGGCTAGCCTAACTGTGGCTAGCCGCCCAGCCCGTCCGCAGCGCGCGACCAGCGCCCTGACGTCACTCGATCGCGCTGTTCCAGGTCCTGATGGGTCGCCACCGCATCGAAGCCGCGCGCCCGCAGCAGCTCGGCCACCGCCGCGCCCTGGTCCCAGCCATGTTCGAGCAGCAACCAGCCGCCCGGCAGCAGATGCGCGGGCGCATCGGCAACGATCAGGCGGATGTCGTCCAGGCCGTCGGGGCCGGAGGCCAGCGCACTGGCCGGCTCGTAGCGCAGATCGCCCTGGCGCAGATGCGGATCCTGCGCGGCGATATACGGCGGATTGCTGGCAACCAGATCGAAGCGCTCTCCGGCCAGCGGCGCGAACCAGCTGCCCTGCCGGCAGTCGACATTGCGCAACCGGTGGCTGTCGGCATTGCGCTGGGCAACCGCCAGCGCCGCCGCACTGGCGTCGGTGGCGATCACCTGTGCCTGCGGCCGCTCGCTGGCGATGGCCAGCGCGATCGCCCCGCTGCCGGTGCCCAGATCGGCAACGCGGCGGCCAGGCAGGTTGTCCAGGCGCTCGAGTGACAGTTCAACCAGCAGCTCGGTGTCGGCGCGCGGGATCAGCGTGGCAGTGGAGACCGCCAGCTCCAGCGTCCAGAACCCACGGCTGCCGGTCAGATACGCCACCGGCTCGCCGCCCTGGCGCCGCTGCACCAGCGCTTCGAACGCCCGGGCCACAGACGGGTCGACCGGGTCGCGGCCATGCGCGAACAACCAGGCGCGGTCGCGGCCCAGCGCGTGCAGCAGCAGCGGCTCGGCATCGCTGCGGTCGATTCGCTCCACTGCCCGTCGCAACAGTTGCTCGGCGGCAAGACCGTCCGGGTCCTCGCTCATACGGTTCATTCACTCCTGCGCAACATCGGCCGACCATTATCGGAGATGGAATCTGCCCCTGCAGCGGCAGACGCCGTCTGCGCACTCGATAGCCACAGCCTATCTATACAATTCTATCAATCGATTTGAGAAATCTATCGATCCTGCCTACCATGGCGACTGTTCCATCCCCCGTCCCCTTCACCGCACGAGGAAACTCAATGTCTCTCATTAACACCCAGGTCCAGCCGTTCAAGGCGAATGCGTACCACAACGGCAACTTCATCGAAGTCACCGAGGCCAGCCTGAAGGGCAAGTGGTCGGTGCTGATCTTCATGCCGGCCGCCTTCACCTTCAACTGCCCGACCGAAGTGGAAGACGCCGCCGACAACTATGCCGCGTTCCAGAAGGCAGGCGCCGAGGTCTACATCGTCACCACCGATACGCACTTCTCGCACAAGGTGTGGCACGAAACCTCGCCGGCCGTGGGCAAGGCGCAGTTCCCGCTGATCGGCGACCCGACCCACAAGCTGACCCGTGCCTTCGGTGTGCACATTGAAGAAGAAGGCCTGGCCCTGCGCGGCACCTTCATCATCAATCCGGAAGGCGTCATCAAGACCCTGGAAATCCACGACAACTCCATCGCCCGCGACGTCACCGAGACGCTGCGCAAGCTGACCGCTGCCCAGTTCGTCGCCAACAACCCTGGCCAGGTCTGCCCGGCCAAGTGGAAGGAAGGCGCCAAGACCCTGGCTCCGTCGCTGGACCTGGTCGGCAAGATCTAAATCGACCATCCCTTGCGGCCTGTCCTCAGGCCGCAAGGACATCTCCGGCCCAGCATTGGGCCGGGGGTGAACCGGAGCCGGTGCCGGGCTGCCCGCCAGCCATCGCCAGCACGCATTCCCGACATCGCGCCGGCTGCGGTTCATCCCCTCCCCCCGGCGACCTGCCCCACCGCAGCGACGCCACGCCCTCCCCTTG
Source organism: Xanthomonas sp. CPBF 426 (assembly GCF_903989465.1). NCBI lineage: Bacteria > Pseudomonadati > Pseudomonadota > Gammaproteobacteria > Lysobacterales > Lysobacteraceae > Xanthomonas > Xanthomonas sp. CPBF 426. The sequence goes on along the minus strand of NZ_LR861805.1, from coordinate 1,066,794 downwards.
CCCATTCCCAGGAGTTCTCCATGTTGGATGCCAACCTCAAGACCCAGCTGACCGCCTACCTGGAACGGGTCACGCGGCCGATCCAGATCAATGCCTCGATCGACGACAGCGCCGGCTCGCGCGAAATGCTCGACCTGCTCGAGGACCTGGTGCTGCTGTCGGACAAGATCAGCCTGGACATCCACCGCGACGACAACCAGCGCAAGCCTTCGTTCGCGCTGACCACGCCCGGCCAGGACATCTCGCTGCGCTTTGCCGGCCTGCCGATGGGCCACGAGTTCACCTCGCTGGTGCTGGCGCTGCTGCAGGTGGGCGGGCACCCGTCCAAGGCTGCCGCCGACGTGATCGAGCAGGTGCAGCATCTGGATGGCGACTATCAGTTCGAGACCTATTTCTCGCTGTCGTGCCAGAACTGCCCGGACGTGGTGCAGGCGCTGAACCTTGCCGCCGTGCTCAACCCGCGCATCAAGCACGTGGCCATCGATGGCGCGTGGTTCCAGGACGAGGTAGAAACCCGCCAGATCATGTCGGTGCCCACCGTGTACTTGAACGGCGAGTTGTTCGACCAGGGCCGCATGACGCTGGAGCAGATCGTCGCCAAGCTCGATACCAATGCGGCCAAGCGCGATGCCGCAAAAATCGCTGCGAAGGACGCGTTCGACGTATTGGTGGTCGGCGGTGGCCCGGCCGGCTCGGCAGCGGCCGTGTACGCCGCACGCAAGGGCATCCGCACCGGCGTGGCCGCCGAGCGTTTCGGTGGCCAGGTGCTGGACACCATGTCGATCGAAAACTTCATCTCGGTGCCGGAAACCGAAGGCCCGAAGATGGCTGCCGCGCTCGAGCAGCATGTGCGCCAATACGACGTGGACATCATGAACCTGCAGCGCGCCGAGCAGCTGATCCCGGCCGGTGCCGATGGCCTGATCGAGATCAAGCTGGCCAATGGCGCCTCGCTCAGGAGCAAGACCGTGATCCTGTCCACCGGCGCGCGCTGGAGGCAGATGAACGTGCCGGGCGAAGACCAGTACAAGAACAAGGGCGTGGCCTATTGCCCGCATTGCGATGGCCCGCTGTTCAAGGGCAAGCGCGTGGCGGTGATCGGCGGCGGCAATTCCGGTGTCGAGGCCGCGATCGATCTGGCCGGCATCGTGGCGCATGTCACGCTGGTGGAGTTCGACGACAAGCTGCGCGCCGACGAAGTGCTGCAACGCAAGCTGCGCAGCCTGCACAACGTGCGCATCATCACCAGTGCGCAGACCACCGAAGTGCTGGGCGATGGACAGAAGGTCACCGGCCTGGTCTACAAGGACCGCACCGGCGGCGACATTCAGCACGTCGATCTGGAAGGCGTGTTCGTGCAGATCGGCCTGCTGCCCAACACCGAATTCCTCAAGGGTTCGGTTGCGTTGTCGCCACGCGGCGAGATCATCGTCGACGATCGCGGCCAGACCAATGTTCCGGGCGTGTTCGCGGCCGGCGACGCCACCACGGTGCCGTACAAGCAGATCGTGATCGCGATGGGCGAAGGTTCCAAGGCTGCGTTGAGCGCGTTCGACCACCTGATCCGCTCCAGCGCACCGGTCAGCGCCGACAACGTCGCCCAGGCTGCGTAAGCGCACTCGAGTCAGCGCCCGGCCCGGCCGGGCGCTACGCTCCAGGCGTCCCCCGTCACCGCAATGAGGGCTGCTGCACATGAATCTGCGTGACCTGAAATATCTGGTCGCCCTGGCCGACCACAAGCATTTTGGCCGTGCAGCGACGGCGTGCTTCGTCAGTCAACCGACGCTGTCCACACAGATCAAGAAACTCGAGGACGAGCTCGGCGTGCCGCTGGTGGAACGTGCACCGCGCAAGGTGATGCTGACCCCGGCCGGCCGCGAGGCGGCGATGCGCGCACGCGGCATCGTGGCCGAAGTGGAACAGATGAAGGAAGCCGCGCGGCGCAGCCAGGATCCGGAAGCGGGCACGGTACGGCTGGGCATCTTTCCCACCCTGGCGCCGTACCTGTTGCCGCATGTGGTGCCGCGGATCCGCGAGCGCTTCCCGCGTCTGGAACTGCTGCTGATCGAGGAAAAGAGCGATCAGCTGGTGCACCAGCTGCGCGAAGGCCGCCTGGATGCGGCGCTGCTTGCGCTGCCGTTGCAGGATGAGCAGTTGCATGCCGAATTCCTGTTCGAGGAACCCTTCGTGCTGGCCGTGCCGGAAGGTCATCCGCTGTCGCGCCATGACAGCATGACGCTGGACGATCTGTCCGAGCAGCGGCTGTTGCTGCTGGAAGATGGCCACTGCCTGCGCGAGCAGGCGCTGGATGTCTGCCATCTTGCCGGCGCCCTGGAAAAGTCCGAGTTCCAGGCCACCAGCCTGGAGACGCTGCGCCAGATGGTGGCCGCCAACGTCGGTGTGACCTTGCTGCCGCTGCTGGCGGTCAAGCCACCGGTAGCACGCTCGGAGAACATCCGCCTGATCCGCTTCCGCGAGGACAAGCAACCCAGCCGCCGCATCGCCATGGCCTGGCGCCGCAGCTCGGCCATGACCGCGTTCCTGGAGCAGCTGGCGCAGTTGTTCAAGGAGTTGCCGGAGAGTCTGTTTACGCTGGACCAGCCGGCGACGGGTCCCAAGGCGGTTGCGGCCTAGGAATCGGGAATCGGGAATCGGGATTCGGGATTCGGGATTCGGGGATCGTGTCACGGCTGCGGTTGCTTGGCGTGATGCGTTTTCACTTGCTAGTGGACAGAAGCGACGCGCAAGCGTCGTTTTTTGTTTGGCCGCTGGTGACGATGTGATGCATCTGGACACGGCCGGCAGCTGCGGCGTCATTGACGTGCGACGGACTCCATCCCGTCGCAGGGCGCTGACGCGCGCGGCGTGTGCTGACGCATTGCCGCGCTTGCCTGATCCCTGGCCACGGCCCGAAACGCGCGGTGCCGCGCCGGCCTCAACGGTGGCATGCGCTGCCCCATCTCGCCATGCATTGCGATCGGGCAGGGGCGCCCTCATCTGGTGAGTGACGCTCACCATGTCGGCGAGCGGTAGTCGTCAAGGAGATTGCCATGACTTCGCAGCACCACAGCGGCTTGCCGCCGTCCATCCTGGTTTCCAGCCATGACCTCGCCCGGCTTGAGGCCCTGCTCGATTCCCCCGCATTCAACAAGCACCCGGCCGCCACCGCGCTGAGTGACGAACTGGGCCGTGCACGCGTCGTGCCGCCCGACCAGATTCCCGGCGATGTCGTCACCATGCACTCCCGCATCGATTGCGAAGATGAGCTGCATGGCGAACGGCATACGCTCACCCTCGTGTATCCGCACGAGGCCGATGTGCAGCACGGCCGCATCTCGGTGCTTGCGCCGGTCGGCAGTGCGCTGCTCGGCCTGTCGGTCGGCCAGAGCATCGACTGGCGCACGCCCGACGGGCGCAACCTGCGTCTGCGCGTGAGCGCCGTGCACGATCAACATGCGCTGGCCGGCGCCTGACTTCCCACGCCAGGCGCGCTACCGTAGCGCGCTGCGTCCTATCCACGACCCGTTCCACGATTCGAGAGAACCCGCATGACTGCATCTCCCTCCAAGCTTGCCCAGCTGCGTGACCTGTCCGTCGTCGTTGCCGACACCGGCGACTACGACGCCATCAAGCGTCTGAAGCCGGTCGACTGCACCACCAATCCCACCCTGGTCAAGAAGGCTCTGGACCTGCCGGTGTATGCCGATCTGATCGAGCGCGAACTGGCCTGGGGCCGCGAACATGGCGGCGAAGACCGCACCGCCACCGTCAACGAAGTGGCCGACCGCCTCACCATCGGTGTCGGCGTCAAGCTGGCCGAACTGGTGCCGGGCCGTGTCTCCACCGAGGTCGATGCCGACCTGGCGCACGACACCGAGGCGACCATCGCCAAGGCGCGCAAGTTCATCGCGATGTATGCCGAGCGTGGCGTGTCCAAGGACAAGATCCTGATCAAGATCGCGGCCACCTGGGAAGGCATCGAAGCCGCCCGCCAGCTGCAGCGCGAAGGCATCGACTGCAATCTGACCCTGATCTTCAACCGCTCGCAGGCGCTGGCCTGTGCCGAGGCCGGCGTGTTCCTGATCTCGCCGTTCGTGGGCCGGATCCTGGACTACTACGTCGCCCAGGGCCAGACCCCGGCCAGCATCGACGAAGACCCGGGCGTGGTGTTCGTGCGCACGGTCTACAACGAGTTCAAGCAGCGTGGCTCGTCCACCGTGGTGATGGGTGCCTCGTTCCGCTCCACCGCGCAGATCGAAGCGCTGGCCGGTTGCGATCGCCTGACCATCTCGCCGGAGCTGCTGGAAAAGCTCGATGCCGAACACGGCCAGCTGACGCGCAAGCTCTCGCCTGCGCAGGCCGACAACGCGCAGATCACCCCGATCGACAGCGACCGCTTCGCCACCGATCTGGCGGCCGACCCGATGGCCACCGAAAAGCTGGCCAGCGGCATCGACGCCTTCGCCAAGGATCTGCAGGCACTGCGCAAGACCATCACCGACAAGCTCGCCGGCTGATTGCAGCGCCACGGGTCGCACCGACGACGCCTGCAGCCTCCTGGCTTCAGGCGTTTTGGTTTGCATCGTCTGGCTGCGCGACATGCTGACGCCACGACGCGTGGCGATGCCGGCCGATCGATGGCTTTCTCGAAGGCGAATACGCCCGTTCCACCGCGGCCATTCTCGCCCGGCTCGGCGTGCGAGACTGGCGCGGGAACTGCATCCGGCCAAGGGTGGCCTTGCCGGGCATCGCTGAGCGTGCGGGCATGTTGACGCCTGCGCGGCCGCCGCCGGGCTGCCAAGCGTCTGTTTGGTCTGATCGGTGCGCGCATCGACGTCGCTCTCCACACATCGCTTACACCCGCCCGACCCGCACTGCCTAGAATCCGGGTTCCTCAACTGGCGTAGCGGACAATGGCAAACATTGCAGTGGTGATGGTCGACGGCGTGGCCGACTGGGAAATTGGCATCGTCCTGCCGGCGGCGCGCGAATGGTTCGGCGACCAGGTCGCCATCGCCAGCATCGATGGTCAGCCGGTGCAGTCGATCGGCGGGCTGCGCATCACCCCGGACTTCGCCCTCTCCGATCTGGCGCCGCTGGATGCCGATCTGTGGATCCTGCCCGGCAGCGAGCGTTGGCAAGCCGGCGAAATCCCCGGACTGAGCGGCCTGCTGGTCGAGCGCGTGCAGCATCAGCGCCCGGTCGCCGCGATCTGCGGTGCCACCATCGCCCTGGCCTATGCCGGCCTGCTCGACGAACGCGCGCATACCAGCAACGCGCTGGCTTTCCTGCAGGAACATGTGGTGCCTTACGCCGGTGCTGCGCAATACCGGCACGAAAAGGTGGTGACCGCCGATGGCGTGATCACCGCACCCGGCACCAGCCCGGTCGGCTTCGCGCTTGCCTGCATGCGACTGCTGCATCCGGAACGCACCGACATGCTGGCCCAACTGCGCGGCATGTTCGCCGGCGAGTTCGTCTGATCCAGCGGATTCAGTCGCACCCGGCGCATTGGCTGCGCTGACTGGATGGAGCGGGTCGCCGCACCGATCCATTGCACCGATTGGCCGTCAGGATTGACCGCAATGATCCGCCGGGCCGGTTCGCCGCTCGGCCACCCGCAGCGGTGCCGGCGCGTCTTGCGTACGCCCCACACAAAAAGATGGCCACGTCGTCTCCGACGTAGCCATTCGAGTTGCCTGGCATGCACTCCCATGCGCTGCCTGATCGTGAGAACGCTGCCGGTCACTGTTGGCCATCGGCACGCCGCCACGATCACGTGGATGACAGCGCTTCAATCCGGCCCGCCTTTCCGTCAGGCATCCAGCCCGATCGGGCAGCTCACTCCCGTTCCGCCAAGCCCGCAATAGCCATTGGGATGCTTGGCGAGATACTGCTGGTGATCGTCTTCGGCGTAATAGAACGTGGGCGCCGGGAAACGGATCTCCGTGGTGATGGCGCCATACCCGGCGGCGTCCAGCTGCTGCTGGTACGCATCGCGGCTGGCTAGCGCGGCGTCGTATTGCGCCTGTGTCGTGCAATAGATCGCCGAGCGGTACTGCGTGCCCACATCGTTGCCCTGCTGCATGCCCTGGGTGGGGTCGTGGCTTTCCCAGAACGTGCGCAGCAGTTGCGCGAACGACACCTTCTCTGCGTCATAGACCACCAACACCGCCTCGGTGTGGCCGGTCTGCCCGGAACACACTTCGCCGTAGGTGGCGTTGGGTGTTTCGCCGCCGGCATAGCCCACTGCCGTGGTGTACACCCCTGGCAGGTTCCAGAACTTGCGTTCTGCACCCCAGAAGCAGCCAAGCCCGAATTGCACCTGGGCCAGGCCGGTGAATTCCCCGCGCAACGGATGGCCGTTGATCAGGTGGGTGTTGTGGAGCGGTAGTGCCTGCTCGCGTCCGGGTAACGCCTCGCCCGGACGTGGCATACGTTGTTTGAAAGCGCCGATTCCCAGCATGGTGCAACTCCGCAATCGTGAGGATTGCCTGCTGGATGGCGCCGGCCGTAGCGGCTTTCAAGCCACTACGGCCGATGCGGCATCACTTCCTGGTCAACGAGGCGGTGGCGGTGTCCACTTCCGGCATCGCCGAGCTGTGGTGGTTGATGATCAGCCACTTGCCGTCGCGCTTTTCGTACACGAAGGTGTAACGCGCCTGCACCTTGCTCTTCTTGCCGTCCTTGTCGGTCAGCGTGAAGGTATAGACGCCGGCATCCACTGCGCTGTCGTCATCGAGCACGCGCACGGTGCGGTAGTTCACCACGCCCTGCGGCTTCTTGGTCAGGAACATCTCGAAGTACTTTTCGATCTGCGCGCGCGAGGCGCGTACCTCGTTGGAGACGGTCGGCAGCAGCACGCCGTCCGGCGCATACAGATCGGCCACCTTGTCCGGATTGCCGGTGGCCAGCGCCGCGTTCCAGGTGTCGAACAGGGACGCGACTTCGCGTTCTTCGCCGCCTGCCGGCAACGTGGCCTTGTCGGTGTAGTGCATCACGCCGCCAGCCAGCACCGGGGTGGCAGCCAGAGCCAGAACCAGAGAGAACAGAGTGCGACGCATGGGAAATCTCCGTGTGGTGGATGGGGGTGCCTCATCGGGCAAGCGCAGTATCGAAACCAAGCGGCCCCAACAATTCTGCCGGGTGGCATATACTCAAATATGCTGATCGGCCTAGAGCGAACCTATGGAAACCCCTACCAACGCTGGCGATTGGCGCCTGACGCTGCGACGCGAGGCATCCGATAGCGCACGCTGGCAGGCGCTGTGGGAGGCGGCGGTGGCGCTGCGCCAGGCACAGACGCCGGAGCAGGCCTGCGACGCGGTGCTGGGCCGGGTGCTGCTGTTGCTGGGCCTGGAACATGGCGCGGTGCTGGCCCAGCGCGGGCCGCGCGCGCAGGTGCTGGCCAGCCGCGGCCGCGCATTGCCGCCCGGAGCCAGCGCGGCCGGCGACAGCCATGAGGCCGCATGGCTGATGCCGCCGCGCCCGGCCGATATCCGCGAGGCCAAGATGCCGATCCATGCGCTGGGCAGCACCCTCGGCATGCTGTGCGTGGCCTGGAACGACAACCGTCCCGCCCCCGGCAACGATGACGTCCAGGCGCTGCAGGCCTTCGCACTGCTGCTGCCGGCGATGGTGGCCGAACCGGCCAAACCGCTCGCCACGCGTCGGCGCAAGCCGGTGCAGGACGACCGCCTCGGTACGCTCAGCAAGCGCGAGAAACAGGTGCTGTCACTGCTGCCGCGCGGCCTCACCAATGCCACCCTGGCAGCTGAACTGGGGATTTCTCCCGGCACGGTCAAAGTGCATGTGGAGCGAATCCTGCAGAAACTTGAGGTAAAAGATCGCACCCAGGCCGCGGTGTACGCGGTCCAAGCCGGACTCGCGCTATGAATGCAGTGGCGGTGCGTTGGAACGATTGGCCGATCACCCGCAAGAGCCTGGCGGTGGTGACCCTGCCCTTGCTGCTGCTGGCGGTTGCGTTGATGGCGATCTACAGCGTGGAGCGGCAGAACATCGCTGCCGAAAACGATGTGCGGCAGACGCTGGAAGTGCTGAGCGATCTGTACGAAGCCCATGCGCTATTGGCCGAAACCGCAGCCGGCGTGCGCGGCTATCGGCTGGTGCGCCGCGATGAATTCCTCACCCCGTACCGCGATGCCGAGCCGCGCCTGCAACGGGTGGCCGAGCGGCTGTCGCAACGCATCACCGACCCGGGGCAGGCGCAGCGGTTCGCGCGCATCAAGCCCTTGTTTGCGGAAAAGATGCAGGGCTGGCGCCGTCTGCTGGCGCCGGATCTGAGCCGCGAGGAAGAGATCCGCCAGCTGTGGGACGGCAAGTACAAGCTCGACATCCTGCGTGCCGAACTGCGCGAACTGCGCAATTACGAAACCGCGCAATTGCAGGTGCGTACCGCCAAGGCGCAAGGGCTGCGCCAGCGCAACCTGATCATCACCCTGAGTGCGGCAATGCTCGGCGGCCTGGGCGCGGTGTTTGCGGTGGCCTGGTTTGCCTCGGCGCTCTCCGGGCGCCTGCGCACGCTGGCCGCCAACGCCGACCGGCTGGGCGAAGGCCTGCCGCTGGCACCACAGCCGCGTGCCGGCGATGAGCTGGGCCAGGTCGGTCAGCGCCTGGCCCAGGCCAGCGAGCTGCTCGCCGCACGTGCGGCCGAAGCGCAACTGGCGCGGCGCGAGGCGGAAACCGCCAACCGCGCAAAGACCGAATTCCTGTCGCGCAGCAGCCACGAATTGCGCACGCCGCTCAATGCGATCCTGGGCTATGCGCAGGTGCTGGAAATGGATCTGCCCGAACCCGGGCACCGCCGTCATCTGCAGCATATCCTCGGCGCCGGCCGGCACCTGCTGGGGCTGATCACCGAGCTGCTGGACATCGCGCGCATCGAGGCCGATCAACTGGACCTGAGCCCGGAGCCGATCTCGGTGCGTGCGGCCGTCCACGAGGCCCTGGGCCTGATCGCGCCGGACGCGGACAAGCACGGCATCGCGCTGCAACCGGCGGCCATCGACGGGCCGTGGACGGTGCGCGCCGATGCGCAGCGGCTGCGCCAGGTGCTGCTCAACCTGCTGTCGAATGCGGTCAAGTTCAACCGCACCGGCGGCCAGGTGCAGGTGAGCGCGCAGCCGGATGGCGAGCAGGTGCGCATCACGGTCGCAGACCAGGGCGCGGGCCTGACGCCGGCGCAGATCGAGCGGCTGTTCACGCCGTTCGAGCGGCTGGGTGCAGAGCGCTCGGCGGTGGAAGGCACCGGGTTGGGCCTGGCACTGAGCAAGCGGCTGATCGAGGCGATGGGTGGGCGCATCGGCGTGGACAGCAGCCGCGATGGCGCACGCTTCTGGATCGCGCTGCCGCAGGGCGAACCGCAGCGCCGCGAGCCGGCGCGCGCCAGCGTGCCGCCGAGTAACACGGGCAGCGGCGTGTGCCGGCTGCTGAGCATCGAGGACAACCCGTCCAACCAGGCCCTGATCCGCACCCTCAGCGAACGTCGCCCGCAATGGCAGCTGCTGGAGGCGGCCAGCCTGGCGCAGGCGCGCGAACTGCTGCAGCACGGTGTCCCGGACCTGATCCTGCTGGACCTGCATCTGAGCGATGGCAGCGGCGAAGACCTGCTGCGCGAGCTGCAGGCGCAGCCGGCCACGGCCGGCGCGCCGGTGGTGGTGATCAGTGCCGATGCCACCACCGCCACCCTGGCGCGGGTCGGTAACCAGGGCGTGCGTGCGTATCTGACCAAGCCGCTCGACGTGGCGGAATTCTTCACTGTGATCGACGGACTACTGGCATGACACGCGACGAAATCCTCGGCTCGCGCATCCTCATCGTCGACGACGAGCCGGCCAATGTGCGGCTGCTCGAAGACCTGCTGCAGCGCGAAGGCTTCCAGCAGGTCATCGCCACCACCGACCCGCTGCGGGTGATGGGGCTGGTGTCGGCATTCGCGCCCGACCTGATCCTGCTGGACCTGAAGATGCCCGAGCTCGACGGCTACGCGCTGCTGGAACAACTGGCGCGGCTGTCCGATCCGGGCCACTTCCTGCCGGTGATCGTGCTCACCGCCGACCCCAGCCGCAGCGCGCGCCACCGCGCCCTGGGCCTGGGTGCCAAGGACTTTCTGACCAAGCCGCTGGACACCTTCGAGGTCGCGCTACGGGTCTGGAACGTGGCCGAAACCAACGTGCTGTTCAAACGCCTGCGGGCGCTGGCGGCGCCGGAGGCCGCGCCGCCCGGGTGGCGTCAGCCAGGATGATGGGTGCACGTCGTAGGAGCGCACCGGGGCGCGACGAGGCTTTCCCGGTAACGCCCGTCGCGCCCCGGTGCGCTCCTACGACTGGTACTGCGCTACAGCGCGGGTGGCCTCGCCGCACTGACCGAGGGCCGCCAACGGGTAGCATCAGCCGGGATGATGCGCGCCATCAATCCCGAGCGCCTACCAGCGTAGGAGCGCACCCGGGCGCGACGAGGCTTTCCCGGTAACGCCCGTCGCGCCCCGGTGCGCTCCTACGACTGGTGCTGCGCTAGAGCGCGCGGGTGACCTCGCCGCACAGGCCGATGTCTGCCAGCACCGCCTGCGCCTGGCTCAGGTGCAGGTCGGCCACGCAGACCTGCAGCACGCCGAAGGCGGGCAGCTCGCCGGCACCGCCCAATAGCGATTCGCCGAACACGAAGGCGGTGATGCCGGCATCTTCCAGCGCGTGCTTGGCCAGGTGCGCGTCGATGATGTGGCTGGCGCGGTACGCGATCTGCATGTCAACCGCGCTCCAGGCGTTCGCGCTCGGCGCCCTGCGTCCACTCGCGCAGTGCCGGCAGCGCATCCAGCGCGGCCAGGTAATCCCCGGCAGTCTCGAACAGCGGTACGCCGTAGCTGGCAAAACGCAACGCGACCGGGGCGAACATGGCATCGACGATGCCGAAGTCGCCACACAGGAACTGCCCGGCATGGCCGTGCGCGGCGCGCAGGCTGGCCCATAGCGCCTGGATGCGGGTGATGTCGCGCTCGGCGGCCGCGTCCCAGTGGGCGGGGCCGGGCTGACGAGCAAGGTTCATTGGCAGCTGGGTGCGCAACGCGACGAAGCCCGAATGCATCTCAGCCGCAGCCGCGCGCGCCTGCGCCCGCACGGCCAGGTCCACGGGCCAGCCGCGACCGTCTAGCCAGCGCTCGTTGACGTACTCGCAGATCGCCAGCGAGTCCCAGACATGCAGGGCGTCGTCCCACAGCACCGGCACCTTGCGCGTCGGCGAATAACCGGCAATGCGCGCCTGGAACTCGGGCGTGTCCAGCGGCAGGCGGACTTCTTCGAACGGTACCTGGAAGTGCCGCAGCAGCAGCCACGGGCGCAGCGACCAGGAAGACAGGGTCTTGTCGCCGATCACCAGGCGGGGCAAAGGCATGCGCTGCTCGCTGCAGAAGGTCGGCGCAGCGTACGCGTCGGGGCCGGCGACCGCCAGCCGTGGCCGATCGGGCGCTCCCGGCGCGCCTTCACCCACCGGCGCGACCGTCTCGCCGACAGCCACATGTTGCAGCCAATAGCGGACTTGAGCAGGCCCATGGCCCCACCGGGTGGCGTTGGTGGCACCGGCCAACGGGCCTGCTGGCGCTTCACGCCACAGCGGAAAGCACCGGCCCACCACGCAACATCCCCGCCGCCTACCCCTAAACCGGTGCCACCGCCTAAACTTGCGGTTTACCTATTGCTGATGCGCGCATGTCCGAGACCCTAGCCACCGACGCCACCGCCCCGGCGGAGAAGAAAGACTTCATCCGCCAGATCGTCCGCGAGGATCTGGCCAGCGGCAAGCACACGGTCATCCGCACCCGCTTCCCGCCCGAGCCCAACGGCTATCTGCATATCGGCCACGCCAAGGCGATCTGCCTGGATTTCGGCCTGGCGGCCGAATTCGGCGGGCTGTGCAACCTGCGCCTGGACGACACCAACCCGGCCAAGGAAGACCCCGAGTTCGTGGTCGCCATCCAGGACGACGTGCGCTGGCTGGGGTTCGAATGGGCGCAGCTGCGCCATGCCTCGGACTACTTCGAGGTGTACTACCTGGCTGCGGAAAAACTGATCCGCGACGGCCATGCCTTCGTCTGCGACCTGTCCGCCGAACAGGTACGCGAGTACCGCGGCACGCTGACCGAGCCCGGCCGCAATTCGCCGTTTCGCGAGCGCAGCGTCGAGGAAAGCCTGGACCTGTTCCGGCGCATGCGGGCCGGCGAATTCCCCGATGGCGCGCGCACCCTGCGCGCCAGGATCGACATGGCCAGCGGCAACATCAACCTGCGCGACCCGGCGCTATACCGCATCAAGCATGTCGAGCACCAGAACACCGGCAACGCCTGGCCGATCTACCCGATGTACGACTTCGCGCATTCGCTGGGCGATGCAGTGGAAGGCATCACCCATTCGCTGTGCACGCTGGAATTCGAAGACCACCGCCCGCTGTACGACTGGTGCGTGGACAAGGTGGACCTGGCCGCACATCCGGAGCTGCTGCAGCCGCTGCTGGACAAGGGCCTGCCGCGCGAGGCCGCCAAGCCGCGCCAGATCGAGTTCTCGCGCTTGAACATCAACTACACCGTGATGAGCAAGCGCAAGCTCACCGCGCTGGTGGAAGAACAGCTGGTGGATGGCTGGGACGACCCGCGCATGTACACGTTGCAGGGCCTGCGCCGGCGCGGCTATACGCCGGCGGCGATGCGCCTGTTCGTGGACCGGGTCGGCATCAGCAAGCAGAACTCGCTGATCGATTTCTCGGTGCTGGAAGGCTGCCTGCGCGAGGATCTGGATGCGGCCGCGGCGCGCCGCATGGCGGTGGTCGACCCGCTAAAGCTGGTGCTGACCAACCTGCCCGAGGGCCACGCCGAGACGCTGCAGTTTTCCAATCATCCCAAGGACGACAGCTTCGGCACGCGCGAAGTGCCGTTCGCGCGCGAGCTGTGGATCGAGCGCGAGGATTTTGCCGAGGTTCCGCCCAAGGGCTGGAAGCGCCTGGTGCCCGGTGGCGAGATCCGCCTGCGCGGCGCCGGCATTGCGCGCGTGGACGAAGTGCTCAAGAACGCTGCGGGCGAGATCGTCGAGCTGCGCGGCTGGCTGGACCCGGAATCGCGTCCGGGCATGGTCGGTTCCAACCGCAAGGTCAAGGGCACCATCCATTGGGTCAGCGCCGCACATGCGGTGGAAGCGGAAATCCGCCTGTACGACCGCCTGTTCTCGGTGGAAAAGCCCGATGACGAGTCCGAAGGCAAGACCTACCGCGACTATCTCAACCCGGAGTCCAAGCGCAGCGTGCGCGGCTATGTGGAGCCGAGTGCGGCGCAGGCGGTGCCCGAGCAGTCGTTCCAGTTCGAGCGCACCGGCTACTTCGTGGCCGATCGCCGCGACCACAGCGCTGCCACGCCGGTGTTCAACCGCAGCGTGACCCTGCGCGACACCTGGGCCAAGTGAGTCGGAACCGCGCCGGGGGACAGCCATCCGGCGCGGATATGGCGTCAGGCAGCCAAGCCGGCCTGGCTGGCGCGATCGGCCGCTGATGGCTGTCACCGCAGATCAGGCAAGCAGCGCGAAGCCACCGCAGCGCGGTGTCTTTTGAAGTAATGAACAAGCGCAATGGAGACTGCGTGCCGCACTTCATTGCAGGGCGCATGGCATGAAGGAGCAGCACGATGCGTGAGCGCTTGATGGTCGGTGTTGCCTGCGGCATCGGTGCAGGCGCGTTATGGGGACTGGTGTTTCTGGCGCCGCAGTTGCTGGCGGCATTTACGCCGTTGCAACTGGCCGTTGCCCGTTATCTGTCCTATGGCGCGGTCGCCGCCCTGGTACTGGCACCGCGCGCGCGGCAGACCGCTGCACGGCTGGGGCGGGCCGAATGGTGGGCGCTGGTGCGTCTGAGCCTGCTGGGCAACCTGATCTATTACGTGCTGCTCGGCAGCGCGGTGCAGTGGGCCGGCAGCGCGGCGACCGCGCTGATCATCGGCCTGTTGCCGGTGGTGGTCACCGTGATCGGCACGCGTGCCGCAGGCGCGGTGCAGCTGCGACGCCTGGCTGCGCCATGCGTGTTGTGCGTCATCGGCGTGGCGCTGGTCGCCCTGGACACCTTGCAGCACGATGCCGGTCACCACGCCAGCGATCGCGCCACCCGCATCGCCGGCCTGCTTTGTGCGTTCGGTGCGCTGGCGTCGTGGTCGGCCTATTCCATCGGCAATGCGCGCTGGCTACGACGGCGGCCGGACCTGTCCGGGGGCGATTGGTCGCTGCTGACTGGCGTGGTCACCGGCGCATTGGCACTCCTGCTGGCGCCGGCCGCCCTGCTCGGCAGCGCACCACATGCGCCGATCGACTGGGCGGGTTTCTGGGGCATTTCGCTGTTGCTGGGCATCCTGGCCTCGGTGATCGGCAACGCCTTGTGGAACCGGGCCAGCCGCGTGCTGCCGCTGACCCTGGTGGGCCAGATGATCGTGTTCGAAACGGTCTTTGCGCTGCTGTACGGCTTTGCCTGGGAAATGCGCCTGCCCACGCCGCTGGAGCTGGCCGCCATCGCCTGCCTGCTGGTCGGCGTGCTGTGGTGCGCAGCACTGCATGCGGAAGCGAAATGACGCCGGCGGCTGATGCGCGCAGCGGCCTAGATTGCAGGCTGTGTCCGTCAGGAACGTCGCCATGTGCCTCCCCCAACCATGTTCCCGCCCGCCTGCAAACACGCTGCGCAGCGCGGTGTTTTCGCTGTCGATCGGCCTGGCGGCCTGCTCGCCGCAGCCACCCGCCTCGACCGCGGTGACCCCGGCCGAGGTGTTCTGCACGCTGCTTCCGGGCCGGTCTGAGGACGATCTGCCCAGCGATCGCCGCGACGAAAGCATGCAGCAACTGGACCTTGCCACCCGCTGCAACCGGGCACTGCGCAGACAGCGCTGACTGCACCGACGCTGCAGGCGTGTTCCGGCCACGCGCCAGCCACAGCCGGCGCCATCGGGCGCAACGCGCGCAGGCCCCGGCGCCCCGGAGGTGTGCCGGGGCCCAGGTCCAGCCGCACTCCACGCAGCAGGGGCTTACCATGGCCGCTCACCTGTCCTGATCGGAGCGGCCGCATGTCCCGTCTTTTGTCCCGGTGTCTGAGCTCGATGCTGTTGCTGGCCTGTCTGGTGTCGGTCGGCTGCGCCGCACCGCCGGCCGATACGGCCACGCCGCCTCCAGCGACCGGCTCGGCAACCAGTCCGGCAAGTGGCAAGCCGATCACCGTGACCACCACCTGTCGCACCGACGCCGACTGCACGGTGAAGAACGTCGGCAACTGCTGCGGCGCATTTCCGGCCTGCGTCAACGTCAACAGTGCCACCGACCCCAAGGGCGTGCAGGCGCAATGCCAGGCCAGCGGCATGATGAGCGTGTGCGGCTTCCGCGAGATCAGCGCCTGCCAGTGCGTGGCCGGGCAATGTGCCGCAAAGGACGCCCAGGCCGATACACTGCGCCCCGCTCCCCCCTCTACAGAAATGGTCCACTGATGCTTTACGCGCAAGTCCACCTCACGCTGCCCGACTGGATCCACGCGCATGTCGACGACAGCCGCGCCTATCCCAGCGACGAGGACAAGGTGGCGCTGGCAATCGACCTGTCGCGGATGAACGTGCATGAGCGAAGCGGCGGCCCGTTCGGGGCGGTCGTGTTCGGCCCGGACCACCGCATCATCGCCGCGGCGGTGAACCGCGTGGTGCCGCAGACCACCTCGCTGGCGCACGCCGAAAACATGGCCTACATGCTTGCCCAGCAACGCCTGCAGACGCCGCGCCTGAACGATGTGCTGTCGCCGGTGACGCTGGCCACCTCGGCGCAGCCGTGCTGCCAGTGCTACGGCGCCACGGTGTGGGCCGGCATCGACCGCCTGCTGATCGGCGCACGCGCCGAAGACGTGATGGCGCTGACCGAATTCGACGAAGGCCCCTTGCCGGCCGATTGGGTGGGCGAGCTCACCCGTCGCGGCATCGAGGTGGTGCGCGACGTGCATCGCGACCAGGCCTGCGCGGTGTTGCGCACCTATGGCGAGGGCGGCGGTGACCATTATTGACCTGCCCCGCAGCGATCGCGCACGCCAGGCCCTGCGATGAGCGGCCTGCTGTGTTACTGCCGCCAGGGCTTCGAGCCGGAGCTGGCCGCCGAGTTGAGCGCGCGCGCCGCCTTCGTCGGCATCGCCGGCTATGCGCGGACCCAGCGCAACGACGGCTATGTGCTGTTCGTCTGCGATGAGGCCGCGCAACTGGCCACCAGGCTGCACTGGCGCGAGCTGATCTTCGCGCGGCAGAAGCTGGTGGTGGTCGCCGAACTCAAGGGCATCGACCCCAAGGACCGCATCACGCCGATCCTGGCCGCACTGGAAGGCCAGCCGCGTTTCGGCGATCTGTGGGTGGAACACCCGGATTCGGACGCGGGCAAGCCGCTGGCCGGGCTGGCACGCAGTTTCGGCAATGCCTTGCGTCCGGCCTTGCGCAAGGCCGGCCTGCTGACCGACAAACCGCAGCCGCGCCTGGCGCGGCTGCATGTCTGCTTTCTCGATGGCGACCATGCCTTGCTGGCGGTGGCCGACAGTGCCGACAGCGCGCCGTGGCCGTTGGGCATTCCGCGCCTGAAGCTGTTGCCGGAGGCGCCATCGCGCTCGGCGCTCAAGCTCGACGAAGCCCTGCTCACCCTGCTCACACCGGAAGAACGCGAGACGCTGGTCAAGCCCGGCATGCGCGCCGCCGATCTGGGCGCGGCGCCCGGCGGCTGGACCTGGGTGCTCACCCGCCAGCACCTGCATGTCACCAGCGTCGACAACGGCCCGCTCCGCGAGCATGTGCTGGAAACCGGCCTGGTCGAACATCTGCGTGCCGACGGCTTTCACTGGAAGCCTGCGCAGGCGCTGGACTGGATGGTCTGCGACATGGTCGAGCAACCGCGCCGCGTGGCCGAACGCATGGCCACCTGGATCCGCGAAGGCTGGTGCCGCAACACCATCTTCAACCTCAAGCTGCCGATGAAAAAGCGCTGGGACGAAACTCGGCTATGCCTGGACCTGTTCGAACAGCAGGCCGAAAAATCGCTGATCGTGCGTGCCAAGCAGCTGTATCACGATCGTGAGGAGATCACGGTGCTGGCGATGCGGGGCTGAGGGCCGGGAATCGGGAATCGGGATTGGGGAATCGTAGGAGCCGGGAATCGGGAATCGGGAATCGTAAAGGCGGGTGATTGGCGGCGGAATTGCTGTGGTACTGGCCAGTGGCAGCGTGCCGATGTGCATCGGCACCACTCCTGGGGCCCATGCAGAGCACCTGAGTAGGCGTACGGCTCGCAGCAGGCGCTGGTCCCGCACGACGGCACGGCATGTGCTCCAGCGTCGGATTGAAAGGCCTCCTCGTACGCGAAGGCCTTTTTAGCTCTTGGTGGCGGCAAGCTGGCTTGAGCCAGTCTGCTCTCTCAGATCAGGCCCAGCCTGCTCCGTCGCTCGACGGAGCGGGCCGCGATTACAGCACGATCCGCTTGCTGCCCTCGCGGGCCGAGCGGTAGATCGCATCGACGATGCGGATGTCGCGCAGGCCTTCTTCGCCGGGTGCGCGCAGCGGAGTGCCGTTGATGATCGCCAGCGCGTCCTCGTCCATCTGCAGTGCCTGCTGGTGCGGCACCTTGGCGTCGAACACGCGCCCGTCGCTGGCCTTGCCGGTCACGCCCTGGTAGCTCTGGAACGGCGACAACTCATACCAGCCGCGCTCGCACTCGGCGCGCAGCACATTCATGTTCTTGCCGAAGCTGGTCTTGCACTCGGCACGCACCGCATTCGGAAATTCCAGCGTGAAGTCCATATGCTCGTCGACTTCATCGAACAGCTCCGGGCGATCGGTCCAGCGCTTGGCGGTCACGGCCAACGGTTCGCTGCCCGCCGTGTAGCGCGCGGCATTGAGCGGATACACGCCCATGTCGTACATCGCCCCGCCGCCGAACTGGGAACGCAAGCGCCACGGACGATCGGCCTTGGTCGCATCGTGATAGCCGTTGTACCCGGCCTCGGCACGCACGCGTTGCATCGCGCCGAACGGCTTCTCGCTGGCCATCGCGATCAGGCGGCGCGTATTGGGTTCGTGCTGCATGCGGTAACCGATCGCCAGCGCCACCTTGTTGCGCCTGCACGCCGCGATCATGGCCTCGCATTCGCCGGCATGCATCGCCATCGGCTTTTCGCACCAGACATGCTTGCCGGCCGCCGCCGCGCGCAGGGTCAGCGGCGCATGCAGGTGGGTGGGCGTGACGATGTACACCACGTCGATGTCGTCGTTGTCGGCGATCCGGTCGAAGTTTTCGTAGCTGTAGACGTTGCGATCGGCGATGCCGTACTTGGCCTGCCACTGCGGAATCTTCGAGGGCGTGCCGGTGACGATGCCCGCCAGCTTGCAATGCTTGGTCAACGCCAGGCCCGGCGCGAGTTGCTCGCTGGCATAACTGCCCAGGCCGGCCAGCGCCACATTCAGCGGTTTGCCCGGCTTTTTCTTCGGCAATGCCCAGCCGGGCGCAGCCAGCAGGATGCCTGCACCGCCGAACGCGGCAAGCAGACGGCGACGTGTGATCGATTCCACGGACATGCAAACCTCCTTCGCAAGATTGAGAGCGGCTGACACCATCGCGTGCGGTCATCAGTCGATGACGACGCACGCGCACCGGAGTGTCAGTGGATACATGCCGCACCACGTCCCAATCGCACTGCCCGCAGATGGGCGCAGTGGTGCTGTTGGTCGCTGGTCGGCCAATACTGCCCGGGCACATTACTTGATCGTGCGTGATCACCGCCATGGCCGCTGCGCGCGTTCTGGCACACTGGCAACGATCCCATCTGGAGCATGCCGCATGACCGCTGTCGCCCGCCGTCGTTTCCTGCCCCTGGCGTTGCTGTTGTCCAGCTCGCTGGCAATCGCTGACGATGCGCCCTTCGTTGCGCGCGACCTGATCGGCGATGGCGCCTTCACCCACAATGCCGAAGGCCCTGCGGCAGGGCCGGATGGCGCGCTGTATGCAGTGAATCTGGGCAAGGACGGCACCATCGCGCGCATTGCACTGCACGTCGATGGCAGCGCGAAGGCAGAGGTCTTCGTGACCTTGCCCGACGGCAGCACCGGCAATGGCATCCGCTTCCGCGACGGGACGATGTACGTGGCCGATTTCACCGGCCACAAGATCCTGCAGGTGAACCTGCGCACGCGTGCGGTCAGCACCTTCGCCTCGCTGCCCGACGCCGATGGTCCCAATGACCTGGCGCTTGCGCCCGATGGCAGCTTCTATGCAAGCGACCCGAACTGGAAGGACAACAGCGGCCGCCTGTGGCACATCAGCCGCGAGGGCGTGGTCCAGTTGATGGAGTCGGGCATGACCACGCCCAACGGGCTGGACGTCAGCCCCGACGGCAAGCATCTCTACGTCAACGAAAGCATGTCGCGCAAGGTCTGGGTGTACGACCGCGTCGATGGCGGCCTGCGCAACAAACGCCTGCTGATCAGCTTCCCGGACTTCGGCATGGATGGCATGCGTTGCGATGCCGACGGCAATCTCTACATCGCCCGCTACGATGCCGGGCAGATCGCGGTGGTCTCGCCGCAGGGCACGTTGCTGCGCACGGTCGCGTTGAAGGGCCGCAAGGCCAGCAACGTGGCGTTCGGCGGCAGCGATGGCAAACAAGTGTTCGTCACCCTGCAGGATCGTGGCGCAGTTGAAACGTTCAGGTCCGATCGCCCGGGGCGCGAAACCGGACACTGAAACTGCTGCGCGCGTCGCAACGGTTCTCAGGTCGCGCAACAGCGCGCTGGCATCCTGCAGGTCACCCGTGGAGGACTCCCCATGCAACCGATCGAACTCAAGGACGCGGCCGCCTTCGGCAACGAATTCCTGCGCCTGACCCTGCTGCAGGGATTCCAGTCGCTGACCAAGCGCGACCTGGAATTGCTGATCTTCGTGCTGCTCGAACGCGATGGCGCCATCTCGCGCAACAGCTCCAACGCGATGGTCGCGCTGCAGCTGCGGGTGACCTCGGCCAAGGTCAAGGCATTGCGTCGCGACGGCTATGCGCGTTGGCGCTCGCTGGTGCCCGAGGAAGGCGACGCGGCGATGCAGCGCATCGTCGCCAACGTGCTCACCGAAGACAACCTGCGCTCCGGTGCCAAGCACGTCAGCGAACGTAGCCGCAAGGAAGGGTTTCTGGCGGTGCGCATCGAACACCCCGATGACGCGCAGCAATTTGAGCAGGCCATCCTGGATGTCGGTGCCTTGCCGGTGTACGAGCGCAATCGCGAAGTGGTCGCGGTGCGCTTCGACACGCTGCTGAAAGTCGCCGAGCGCTGGGGCTATCTGCAGCCGGATCCGCAGGCCACCGTGCGCGAACTGCAAAAGCTCACGCCCACGGCAGAGGAAGTGGCGGATCTGCTGAAGAAGGACATCGCGCAACTGCGTTGGGAAGATGTCCGGCGCGCACTCAACAGCCTCGGCGCCAAGGCGGTGGCCAGCACTGCCGAGGGTGGCCTGAAGGGCTTGCTGAAGATCGTGTTTCCGTTCATCCCGGGCTGAGCGGCGGAGCCGGGTGCACTGTCCGAAGCTGCGGTGCGGCGGTGAGTTCCGGCTCCGGTCCCGGTTGGCCGATGGCGCATCTCGTGCCGCACCGACGGTCGCCTGGCACACGCAGACGCTGTCTGCCGTACGCCGGGCGCAGCGTGCACGCACCTCAACACGCCCGCCAGCCTCTATGCTTGCGGGCTGTTCCACATCAGGGGGATCTGATGACCACCGTTCGTATTGCCTCGTTTTCCGTACTGCTGCTGTTCGGCGGCCACGCGCTCGCGCAACAGACGCCGACGCCGGCCAGCAGCGTGCCGCTGATCGAGGTTCCCAATGTGATTCGCACCCAGCCGCTGTCCAGCGGCGAGGTCACCCATCAGGCCCAGCTGGAGCGTCCACGCGGCGAGGCCAGCGTGATCGTGCGCTCGATCCAGCCCAATAGCGTGGTCGGCAGCTACCGCATCGACTTCCAGGCGCTGGATACCGATGGCGACGGCCGCATCAGTCGCGCCGAGGCCCAGGCCAACCCGGCACTGGCAGAGGAATTCGACGCGCTCGACACGCGTCACAGCGGCCACCTGAGCCGCGAGCAGCTGGCCGGCTGGCTGATTCAGTAAGGTATTGGTCAGCAGTGTGTGCGGCTGCGCTACGCAGGCGCGCACGCTGCTTCGTTTGTGACCGCGGCAACCTCTTGCAGTGCCCGCTTCGGTCGGCTAGATTGTATTTAACGGATACAATTTGGACGGATCGATGACTGCTCGCCTGGCCCTTGCCGCAGACCTTGGCTATCAATTGCAACTGGCGACCCTGGCCTCCAGCCACGCCGCGCGCCAGGAACTGGCCGAACTGCATCTGACCCCGGCGCGCGTCACCGCCTTGATCCATATCCGCGACCAGCCCGGCTGCGACCAGACCGAACTGGGCAACCGCCTGCTGGTCAATCGCGCCGCCGGCATGAAGATCGCCAACGCGCTGGCCGAGCAGGGCCTGATCGAACGCCTGGCCGGCCGCGACCGACGCAGCAAGGGCCTGTATCTCACCTCGCTTGGCGAGCGCACGCTCGCCACTGCCCAGGGCTGCCTGGCACGGGCGGTTGCGCGTACCTGCACCGGCCTGCAAGCCAGCGAGCAGCAGACCCTGCTGCGCCTGCTCTGCAAGTTGAACGCCAGCGCCACGCTGGAACGGGCAAACGTGGCGGACACCGCGCTCGCCGAAGACCTGTGATTCCCACCTTGTACCGACTCGAAGGAGACGCCGCTTGAACGAGCATGACGTGGTATCGGTCCGCATCGAAAACCGCATTGCCTGGGTGAAGTTCGCACGCCCCGACAAACGCAACGCGATGAGCCCGGCGCTCAACCGCCGCATGATGGACGTGCTGGACG
Source organism: Xanthomonas sp. CPBF 426 (assembly GCF_903989465.1). Taxonomy (NCBI): domain Bacteria; kingdom Pseudomonadati; phylum Pseudomonadota; class Gammaproteobacteria; order Lysobacterales; family Lysobacteraceae; genus Xanthomonas; species Xanthomonas sp. CPBF 426. Next base: position 1,044,842 of record NZ_LR861805.1, on the reverse strand, counting down.
AGCTGGAATTCGACGACAACGTCGGCGTGCTGGTGCTCGGCGGCGAAGGCACGGCCTGGTCGGCCGGCATGGATCTGAAGGAATACTTCCGCGAGACCGAGGCACAGGGCCTGCGTGGCGTGCGTCGCTCGCAGCGCGAGTCCTACGGATGGTTCCGCCGCCTGCGCTGGTATCAGAAACCCACCATCGCAATGGTCAATGGCTGGTGTTTCGGCGGCGGCTTCGGGCCCTTGTTCGCCTGCGACCTGGCGATCGCCGCCGACGAGGCGCAGTTCGGCCTGTCGGAAATCAACTGGGGCATCCTGCCCGGCGGCGGCGTCACCAAGGTCGCGGTGGAGCTGCTGTCCATGCGCGATGCGATGTGGATGACGCTGACCGGCGAAATGGTCGACGGCAAGAAGGCCGCCGAATGGCGCCTGGTCAACGAAAGCGTGCCGCTGGAACGGCTGGAAGCACGGACCCGCGAAGTGGCCCAGTTGCTGCTCAAGAAGAACCCTGTCGCCCTGAAGTATGCAAAGGATGCCGTGCGTCGCGTCGGCACCATGACCTACGACGAAGCCGAAGATTATCTGGTGCGCATGCAGGAAGCGGCCAATTCGTTCGACAACAACGCCCGCAAGGAAGGCATCCGTCAGTTCATCGACGAGAAGAGCTACAAGCCCGGCCTGGGCGAATACGACCTGACCAAAAACAGCGCCTGAGCAGTTCCCAGGGCGCCTGAAGCGATGCGTGCACCCCACGCATCGCTGGCGCTGCCAGTGGTTTTCTGCACCGAGGAGGGAGTATGGAAGCCTTGTCCGCAACCCTGCGCGGGATCGCTGCGCGTGGGCCATTGAGCCTGTTCATCGACGGCCAGTGGCGCGCAAGCAGCGGCGATCGCGACGTCGATGTGATTGCACCGCACACCGAGCAACGCCTGCTGCGCTACACCGAGCCCGCGCCTGCCGACACCGAGGCGGCCATCGCCGCCGCGCGCGCCGCGTTCGACACCGGCCCCTGGCCGCAGCTATCGCCGCAAGAGCGTGGCGTCGTGCTCAAGCGCGTGGCCGCGCAGTTGCGTGCGCGCCTACCGGAACTGGCCGAGGCCTGGACCGGACAGGTCGGCGCCACCATCGGCTTCAGTCGCCGCGCCTCGCAGCAGGCGCCCGGCCTGTTCGACTATTACGGCGACCTGATCGCGACCCATCCGTTCGTGGAGCCCCGTGCACGCGCCAACGGCGGCCGCGTGCACATCGTGCAGGAGCCGGTGGGCGTGGTCGCCACGATCACCCCCTGGAACGCCCCGCTGGTGCTGCTCTGCTACAAGGTCGCTGCCGCCCTGGCGGCCGGTTGCACGGTGGTGGCCAAGCCCTCGCCGGAAACGCCGATCGATGCCTACATCCTGGCCGAGTGCATCAGCGCGGCCGGCGTGCCCGATGGCGTGTTCAATCTGCTGCCGGGCGGTCGCGAGGTCGGCGAACACCTGATCCGCCATCCGCAGGTGGACAAGGTGAGTTTTACCGGGTCCACCCAGGCCGGGCGGCTGATCGGGATGGCCTGCGCCGAGCGTCTGGCGCGGGTCGGGCTGGAGCTGGGCGGCAAGTCCGCCGCGATCGTGCTGGACGATGCAGACATCGCCAAGGTGCTGCCCAGCCTGGTGCCCTACTCGATGCCGATCACCGGCCAGGTGTGCTTCGCGCTCACCCGCGTGCTGGTGCCGGCGCAGCGACGCGACGACATCCTGCAGGCGTATTGCGCGGCCATCGGCGCGCTCAAGCTCGGCGATCCGTTCGCTGCCGAGACCGGTATGGGTCCGTTAGCGCTTGGCCGCCAGCTCGAACGCGTGCAGTCCTACATCGCACACGGCCGCGCCGAGGGTGCGCGCCTGGTCATGGGTGGCGGCCGCCCGACGCATCTGCCGCGCGGCTTCTTCCTCGAACCGACGGTGTTTGCCGAGGTGACCCCGGACATGACCATCGCCCGCGAGGAGATCTTCGGCCCGGTGGTGAGCTTTATCGATTATCACGACGAGGCCGACCTGATCGCCAAGGTCAATGCCAGCGACTTCGGCCTGCACGGCACGGTCTACAGCGAGGATCCCGATCGCGCCTATCGCATCGCCCGCCGCGTGCGCAGCGGCAGTCATGCGATCAATGGCATGTGGGTGGACTTCGACATGCCGTTCGGCGGGGTCAAGCACTCCGGGATCGGCCGCGAAGGCGGCATCGAAGGACTGCATGCCTTCCTCGAGACCAAGACCATCTATCTCAGTTAGGCCCTTCAGCCCAGCGACCGCACAGATACCAGAGCAAGTGCGGTCGCAACGCGGTGGCAGGCACCGCCTCGTCCATCGCCTCCTGCGGCGCACCCGCACTCTCTGGTGAACGTTCGCCAGGTGGATCGGGCGCACGTATCAACCTTCAGCCGTAGCCGTCGCACTCACGCCAGTCACTCCCCATCTGCATTCGGAAGACAGCGCCATGACCATGCCGACCGACTCGATCTCCTTCCACGCCCGCCTCACCCCGCACCGGCTTGCCGCCCGCGACCTGCTGCTGGACCAGCAATGGACGTACGCAGAACTGGACGTCTTGATCGGCCGTCTGGCCGCGTTGCTGCAGAGGCGCGGCTGCATCGATGGCGAACGGCTCGCCGTGCTGGCACGCAACTCGGTCTGGCAGGTGGCGCTGCATTTCGCCTGCGCACGCGTCGGCGCGATTTACGTGCCGCTCAACTGGCGGCTGAGTGCAACCGAACTGGATGCATTGCTGCAACGCGCAGAGCCGCGCCTGCTGCTGGGTGACGACGTTGCTGCAGGGCGCGCCGATGTCGAGGCGCTGGCCGATTTCGTCGATACGGCGAAGACGCTGGAACCGGCAGACACGGCGGCGATTCCCCCCGACCGCGTCAGCCTGATCCTGTTCACCTCAGGCACCTCCGGCCAGCCCAAAGGCGTGATGCTGAGCGAGCAGAACCTGCAGCAGGTGGCACACAACTTCGGCGTCACCACGCGCGTGGAGGCCGGCAGCAGTTTCCTGTGCGAAGCGCCGATGTTCCACATCATCGGCCTGGCCACCAACGTGCGCCCGGTGCTGGCGGTGGGCGGCTCGATCCAGGTCTCCAACGGCTTCGAACCCAGGCGCACGCTGGGCTGGCTGAGCGACCAGTCGCTGGGCATCACCCATTACGTCGGCGTGCCGCAGATGATGCAGGCCTTCCGCAGCCAGCCCGGTTTCGATGCAGCCGCGCTGCGGCATCTCACTGCGCTGGTCAGCGGCGGCGCGCCGCATGCCAGCGATGACCTGCTCGGCTGGCTGGACGATGGCATCCCGATGGTCAGCGGCTTCGGCATGAGCGAGGCCGGCACCGTGTTCGGCATGTCGGTGGACTGCGCGGTGATCCGCGACAAGCTGGGCGCGGTCGGCATTTCGGCGCCGTCGGTGCAGACGCGCGTGGTCGATGGCGATGGCAACGACTGCCCGGTCGGCGTGCCCGGCGAGCTGTTGTTGCGCGGCCCCAACCTCAGCCCCGGCTACTGGCGCGATCCGCAGGCAAGCGCCGACGCGCGCGACGCCCACGGCTGGTTCCACACCGGCGACATCGTGCGACGCGATGCCGATGGATTTTTCTGGATCGTCGATCGCAAGAAGGACATGTTCATCTCCGGCGGCGAGAACGTGTATCCGGCCGAGATCGAGGCGGTGCTTGCCGACCATCCGCAGGTCCGCGAATGCGCGGTGGTGGGGATCGCCGACCCGCAATGGGGGGAAGTGGGCTACCTGGCGATCGTGCCGGCCGACGACGCGCCGGATCTGGAGCAGATCCGCGCCTATCTGGTCGAACGACTGGCCAAGTACAAGGTGCCCAAGCATCTGCGCGTGGTCGAGGCGCTGCCGCGCACCGCGACCGGCAAGCTGCAGAAAGCGCGCCTGAAAGATGCCCTGGCCAGCGAGGCGTGATGCATGCCGGGCGATCGCGCCGCGCGCAGCTGGCAACGCCCCGCGTTTTTGCACTGCCCAGGTGCGGCAGCGACCAACGCCCCGACAGCACGACGGGCAGCCTGCGCTGCCCGTCGTATGCATCCGGCGCTCCGGCGGCGTGCGACGCAGCCGCAGCTTGCTGCCGCGGTTGCAGCGCTCAATCGATCACGCGGACTCGTCCAGCAACAGGTTGTCCTCGCTGATCTGGTCGTCCACCCACACCGCACCCTGCCCGGCCATGACCGCCAGCTGGCGCTCCAGCTCACGCATCAGCAAGCGCACGCCGGGCTTGTGGATGGCACTGCCATCGCGATAGATCACCCCGCCTGCGCGCGCCTGCGACGGCTGTTGCAGCTGGAAGGCCCGCAGCTCGCCACGTGCGATATCCCCGGCCACCATCATGCTTGGCATCACGGCAACGCTGTCGGTGCCGAGCAGGATCTCGCGGGTAAAGCTGGCCGAACTGGAACGCAGCTGATCGCGCGTGGCCAGCCCGTGCTCGCGCATCACCTGCGCCACGTCGCGCTCCACATGCTGGCTCAGCGTCGGCAGCACCTGGCGATACGCGGCGGCTTCGCCGATGCGCACCTGGCCGTTGGCAAACAGCGGATGATCGCTGCGCGCCACCAGCGCGATCGGATCCTGGTACAGCACCTTGCGGATCAATGCGTCGTAGCGGGCCAGCGGATACAGCCGGCCCACCACCAGGTCGATCTCGTTGCCGGCCAGCTTGGGCAGCAGCTCGTCGGTACGCCCATGCAGCAGGCGCACCCGCAGCGTGGGTTCGGCGCGATACAACGCAGCCAGCACGGCCGGCAACAGGCCGCTCGCCGCGACCGGCAACGCGCCCACGGTGATGGTGAGTGCGTCATCCTGCAGCAGACCCTCGAAGGTGTCCTGCGCGCGGCGCAACTGGCCAAGCACGACGTGCGCGGTCTGTACCAGCACCTCGCCCATCGCGTTGGGGCGCACGCCACGCGAGTGACGCTCGAACAGCGGCGCGCCGACGATCTCCTCGATCTCCTGCAGGGCACGCGTCAACGCGGGCTGGGTGACGTTCAATACGCGTGAGGCGCGCAGCAGGCTTTTCTGCCGGTCCAGCGCCTCGATGACACGTAGATGCCGGACCTTGATGCGGTGTTCGAAGAACACGGAGGACATGGTCATGGGGGTAGACCTTACGTTGGGAAGTCGGGTAATGCGGCGCGACGGCACCTAGCCGCCGCCTGCAGATCAGCGTGCATCGGGCACACGCCGTGTCTGCATGAAGTCTTCGAAGGACTCGCCACGCATGATGGCGTAGACCTGCAGATTCGTCATGCGCACCACGCGTGCGAATTTTTCGATGACGAAGAAGTTGGCGCCGTACTGCACCAGGCCGAGCCAGTCGCGTGCACGGATCAGCGCCTTTTCGTGCTCGGTGAGGCCGGCTTCCTGCATCAGGGTTTCGGAATCCTCAAGAAAGCGATCGCGCCACGGGGCGCGGATCATATGCCAGAAGAATCGGTTGATGCGCAACACGCGGTTGCTGGTGCGCAGATCGAACAGGTAGGTCCCGCCGATCTGGTCCATGCCCTGTACTTGCGGATTCATGGGTCGGCCCTCATGCCGCGTTTGCGGTATGCGCGGCGTGTGCGAGCAACTGCGCCGAAGACGGCGCGTCAGCAGCTTCGACACCCGGCTCGTACAACACCACCGTCATCGCGGTGGTGGTCATCAGGTAGTAGTTCTGGTGCAGCTTGCGGATCGGCCCGCCCAGCGCGCCACGCATCGCCAGCCACATGATCTGCTCCACGCTCTCGGCCCCACCCAGGCGCACGTAATCGGTATGGGTCAGATCGGTCAGCGTTTCCGGCGCATGCTGGAAGCGGTCCAGAAATTCCATGTCCCACTCGGTGTTGTTGAAGCCAGTGCGCTCGCCGTGGATCTGATGCGACAGCCCGCCGGTGCCCACCACCACCACCTTGAGATCCTCCGGATAGGACTCGATCGCCCGCCGCACTGCCTGGCCCAGGCGATAGCAGCGGCGCGCGGTCGGCAGCGGGTACTGCAGCACGTTGATCGCGATCGGCACCACCGTGCCCGGCCAGTCCGGCACGTGCGGCCACAGCAAGGGCAGCGGCGCCGCGCAGCCATGGTCGATCGGCTTGTCTTGAAAGACGGTCAGATCGAATTCGTCGTTGACCAGGCATTCGGCGATATGCGCCTGCAGCTGCACATCGCCGCGGATCGGCGGCAGATTGCGCAGCCCTGCGCCTTCATCGGCCACTGGGAAGCGCTCGCCGATGCCCAAGGCGAAGGTCGGGTACAGGTCGAAGAAGAACGTCGTGCAATGGTCGTTGTAGAAGAACACCAGCACGTCTGCCTGCTGCTCGGCCAACCAGGCAGCCACCGGTGTGTAGCCGTCGAACAACGGCTTCCACAAGGGATCCTGCTGTTTGCCCTTGTCGTAGGCCACCCCGATGGTGGGAACGTGCGAGGTTCCGATGCCGCCGATGATGCTTGCCATGCTGCACTCCTGCGATACGTGCCGGCCACTGGCAGTGACCGATTGCGCATCATTGATTGAGCCGAAATCGTCCTGCCACGGGATCCCAATAGCGCCGACTGGCCACTCGGGACCGCCAAAACGGTATCCTTGGGATCCAAAGTGCCACCAAGCGATCTGATCTGCAAGGTTTTTTATACCGGGATTGCGAGTTTTCCCCTTCGAAGGAACGTGCGCCGCAGTACGGCGCGAGAGAATGGAGCCAATGGCGAACAACCACCGATTGCAAGCGGTCCAGCAGCTACGCGAACTGATCCTGTGCGGCACCTTCGCCCCGGGTGAGCGCATCACCGAGGCTGCCCTGGCCGAGCGACTGGCCATCTCGCGCACTCCCATCCGTCAGGCCCTGCCCGCGCTGTGCCAGGAAGGCCTGCTGGTACAGGCAGGCAACCGCGGCTATGCAGTGCGACGTTTCAGCCAGCAGGAAAGCCTGGACGCATTGGCGGTGCGCGCCTTGATGGAAGGCATGGCCGCACGCGCCGTCGCCGAACGGGGCGCTTCCGCCACGCTGCTGGCCACCTTGCATGCCTGTCTCGCCGAAGGCGACCGGATCCTGGCCACGCGCAGCCTGAATGCCGACGACGAGCAGGCCTATGGCGCGATGAATGCCCGCTTCCACCGCGCCATCGTGGTGGCCGCCGACAAACCGATCCTGACCGAGACCGTGGACCGCTGCACCGTGGTGCCCTTCGTCAGCCCGGTCAATGTGGTGTTCGGTCAACGCTCGCCCACGCTGGCCTACGACGATCTGTACTACGGACATCGGCAGCACGGCACCATCGTCTCGGCCATCGAACAACGCGATGGCGCGCGTGCGGAGCTGTTGTTCCGCGAGCACGCCAATACCCAGCGCCACAGCATGGGCATCTGACGCGCGCAGGGGTTTGGTGCGGACAGCGTGCACTGGCCTGGCGCAGCAGCCTGCACAGCTCAGAACTCGAACGTAGGACTACCCGAGCTTGCGCTGCATGCAGCGTTGCCTGCAGCAGCGTGCTGCATCCGTCTGCGCCGCAGCACGCACGCGGACGCCCCGGCGTGCATGCTGCGCATATGTGCGTGCTTCCACGTTAAAGGGAATGCACGAACATCAGATTGACACTGGTGCCGGCCACCGAGTTCTTCACCTCCACCGGCAGGTAGACATTGAAATTCAGCAGGTTGTCGGCATCCAGCCGCCAGGACAGCCCCGGCCCGAGATAGAACTGCATGCGCTTGCTGTCGGGTACACGCTGCCCGTTGGTGCGGTTGTCCTGCAGCTGCTGCAGGTAATACCCGTTGATGCCCAGGCGCAGCTGCTCACTGACCTTCACCGAGCTGGCCAGATTGGCCCACACCAGATCGCCGGCCTGACCATTGCGAAAACCGAACCCCGGGATCGGCGGTACGCCGCCGGCGCGATCGGTGCGGAAGTTGTAGAGATAGTTGACCCGCATGCTGATCTCCCAGGTGTCGCTGGGTTGCACGGTGAATGCCCAATGCGGCGCCACCGACCAGAATCCGGTGCTCTGGTTGATGGCGGCATCGCGATCGAACTTGCCCACCGGGGCGAACGCATCGATCGCAAAGCGCTGGAAGAACAGGACACGTCCGTTGCGCATCACCGGGTCGATCTGCAGCGCCGGCCCGAAGGAGATATCGCCGATCCCGAACCCGTTGCCGCGTAGCTGCACCGGGCTGTCTGCAGCGAAGGACGTGTCGTAGTTGACCAGCGGCACGATCGTATTGAAGCTCAGCGACGCGCGCTTCCAGCGATAGGGCGTGACGTAGATCAGCTGGGTCAGCAGGACGCTGACACCGACCTTGGGATCGCGGAAGGCGGCCGCATCGTCGCCGCGCGCGTCCTTGATCGCGTCGAAGTCGTAATGGCGCAGATATTCGATCACCGTCCAGCCTGGCGTCGAGGAGCCGAAGCCATCGAGAAAACTCGTCCCGCCCAGATTGATGCCCTGCGGCGGTGCAGCGGTTTCCGGCACCGCTTGCGCGGACGCCGCAACGGGCAGGCCGGCACCCAGCAGGGTGACCAGGGTCAGGACACGCTGCCGATGCGACGACAACCGTGGCAGTGCAACGGCACAACGGGCAGATGAGCTCACGCGTTCCACTAGGCGATTCTCCAATGCGATGGATGGATGACTGCGGGCGCGACGTGGGGGAGGAAAGCGGTGCTGCGGCAGGCGACGACGAGGGTGCCGTCCGCCTGTGCGTCCAGGCACGGATGCGAGGCAGTTGATCAATCGGCGCCGATACGCATCAGCAAGGCGCCAAGCCGCTGCTTGAACAGCCAGCGCTCCTGCTCCCGCACCAGCACGTCGTCGAAACTGCCGAGCAACGCAGGCGACTGGGCCGTCCAGGGCGGTGCGGTGGAGGTGTCCGCGGCGGTATAGAGCAGGACCTTGCTGTGCGCGTGCGCCACGGTCGGCGATTGGATGCTGACCAGGGTGTTGAGCATCAGATGGCAAGTGGTGCGCGGCGGGCGGGCGCGGAAGGAGTGCAGGATCGCCTCGCGGCCGTGCACCGGCAGCTCCGGTGCGCTGGGCCGGGCGAACACGCCGTCGGCAGTGAACAATGCGGCAAGGCCTTCGTGGTCATGCCGATCGTTGAGCAATGCGAATTGGCGAATCACCTGCTCGCAGGCAATGATGATCGATGCATCGTCGTGCATGCAGCCTCCTCAAGTCGCTGCTGATAAACCGGCAATCCTGGTCAACGACAGCGCGCGCGTCGCCGGCCGGACCGGATCGCCATCACGCCTCCTGCAACCAGTCGCGCATTGCTGCGCTGACGGCGGCGGGGGCTTCCAGCGGCGCCATATGCCCGCTGTTTTCGAAGACCACCAGCCGCGCGTGCGGGATCTGCTGCGCCATCTGCTGGTGCTGGGCCAGGGGACTCCAGGCGTCCTGCCGGCCCACGCCCAGCAGGGTCGGGCAGCGAATCTGCGCCAGCACCGGCGCGGCGTCGGGGCGCTCCAGCAACGCATGGATCTGCCCGGCGTAGGCCTGCACGCTGTGCCGCTGCACCATCGCGATCAGGGGATTCATCAACCCGGCATCGTCGTGCCGGTCCGGATGCAGCATCGGTGGCAGCCATTGCCGTGCGAGCGCCTGCATGCCCTGCGTGTGGGCAAGCTGCACCAGTGCCGCGCGCTGTTCACGCTCGCCATCGCGGCGTGGCGCAATGCCGGTGTCCAGCAAGGCCAGGCGCTGCACGCGTTGCGGCGCCTGGCGCATGATTTCCAGCGCCACCCGCCCGCCCATCGAATGGCCGGCCACGGCGAACTGCGGCGGAGCGACGGCCAGCACGTGTGCGGCCATCCGCGCGATGCTGTCGAAGCCGGCGAAGTCCAGCACCTGCACCGCGGCGAGATCGCTCAGCGCCTCGCGTTGCGGCTGCCAGATGGTGGCATCGCAGAGCAAACCGCAGAGCAGCAGCACGTTGGGCCTGGACGAACGGGTGGCGAAAGATGACATGGCTCGACTGTAGCCACGCCGGCTGCGCCCGTCGTATGGAACATGCTGCCTGCGCTATAAGCGCATCGACATACAAAGACGGGGCCGACGACGGTGGCGTCGGCCGGCATGTCGGTCACGCGCTGCCGGAGGCGCGCTTCCACAGCACATCCACCAGCGGCGGCAACCTGCCGGCCAGCCCGAGGACCGACCCGCGCAACAGCGTCAGATGCATCTCGTCGTTGGAGAACACCGTGTTGATCGCATCGAAGCCATAGGCGGCCACGGTGTTCTCGCTGCGGCGGGCGCGTGCCCAGCGCTGCAGCCGATGCGGGGCGGCCCAGTCCGCACGCTTTGCCAGCGCATGGCGCACCTCCGCGCGCAACGCGGCGACATCGCGCAGGCCCAGGTTGACGCCCTGCCCGGCCAGCGGATGCACCACGTGCGCGGCATCGCCCAGGGTCAGCACGCGGCCGCTGACGTATTGCTCCACCAACTGCCGCTGCAGCGGAAACGCTGCACGTGCAGACACCACGCGCACCTGCCCCAACCGCGCCGCGAAGGCCTGGGTCAGCTCGCGCGCGAAGTCGGCATCGTCCAGTGCCAGCACGCGCGCGGCCTCGGCATCCGGCAAGGTCCATACGATCGAACTGCGGCCATCGGCGAACGGCAGGAATGCCAGCGGGCCGGTGGTCAGAAAGCGCTGCCAGGCAGTGGCCTGATGCGGCTGCTCGGTCTCCACGAAGGCAACCACGCCACGCTGCGCGTAGGCATGCCGCGACACCGGCAGGCCGGCGAGCTCGCGCAAGGTCGATGCGGCGCCATCGGCAGCGATGGCGACCGCCGCTTCCAGGCGGCTGCCATCGTCCAGGCGCAGGCGCACGCCGTGTGCATCCTGTTCCAGCTCGACCACGCGTGCCGGGCAATGCACCTGGATGCCGGCCGCATGCACCGCCGCCCACAGGCGATCGACCAGCACCGCGTGTTCGATGATCCAGCCCAGTTGTTCGCGGCCCAGGGTATCCGCGTCGAAGCGCAGTTCGCCGCCACCGCCGGCGTCCCAGACCCGCATGCGCCGGTACGGCTGCACGCGGGCAGCGCGCACGGCGGCCCATACGCCCAGGCTGTCGAGCAGCGCGGCATTGTCGGCAGCGAAGGCATACACGCGCAGATCGGGCTGGTCGGCCCGCCAGCGCGCGGGTTCGCGGCCTTCGACCAGGGCCACGCTCAGGCCGGCATCGGCCAGGGCCAGCGCGCAGGCGGCACCGACCACCCCGCCACCGACGATCAACGCATCGCGGCTACCACGGCGGCTCATGCCACGCCCCTGCACAACTGCGGCACATCGCCACGGAACCCCATCGCCCCGCCGACCAGCATCGACTGCAGCGGCGCCGCCTGCGAGGTCGCAAGCAGGCCGAGGCTGCGCAGCGGCCGCAACAACGGCGCCGGATTGCCGGTGAGCCGCGCCAGCCCGCTGGAAAAGCCGATGGTCTGTTCGCGGTCCACGCGTCGGCGTGCCAGGTACTCGGCCAGCAACGCGCCCGCACCGGCATCGCGGCGATCGTGCTCGATCAATTCGGCCAGTGTCAGCGCATCGCGCAAGCCGAGGTTGAAGCCCTGCGCGCCGATCGGATGCAGTGTCTGCGCGGCGTTGCCCAGCAGCACCACGCGCTCGGCGACCAGCGCGTTGGCCAGCACCTGCACCAATGGATATGCGCTGCGCTCGCCGCTGGCGACAAAACGCCCGGCGCGCCATCCGGCTGCCCGCTGCAATCGGGCAAGCCAGCCGGTCTCGTCGAGCGCGGCCACCGCCTCGGCCTCGCCGCGCGCCACGCAGTGGATCGCGCCGTAATGGCGGTCGCCGCGCGGCAACAGCGCGGTCGGCCCATGCGCGCCGAAGCGCTCCCACGCGGTGCCATCCGGTGGGCGGGAGGCGCGCACCCGCGCCACGAACAAGGTCTGCAGGAAGTCGTGCGCGTCGCTGCCGATATGCAGCAGCTCGCGCACTGCGCTATGGGTGCCGTCGGCGCCGACCACCAGCCGTGCCTGCACGCGCTGCTCGCCGTCATCGGTGGCGATCCGCAGCGTGCGCAGACCGTCCTGTACCGGCTCGACCCCGATGCAGCGTGCCGGGCGATAGCGGCGCAGCCGGGTCAGCTCGTCCAGGCGGGCCTGCAACGCCTCGCCGAAATCGCGCGCTACCACCACCTGGCCGAAGCTGTCGCGGCCGTAATCGGCCGCGTCCAGCTGCACGCGGCCAAAGTCGCCGGCGCGGCTGACGTGGATGCGCCGGATCGGGCCGGGCGCGCTGCGCAGCTTGGCCATCACCCCCAGCACGCCCAGCGCATTGACGGTGGCGGCGGCAAAACTCAGGTTGCGCTGGTCGAACACCGCTGGCGGCGTGCCGGCCGGGGTGGCTTCCACCAGCCCGACATCCAGGCCGATGCGGTCCAGCGCAATCGCCAGGCTGGAGCCGACCAGGCCGCCGCCGACGATCAGAACGTCATGTGGATGTGTCATCGCCACATGATAAGCCTTCGCCCATGACCCGTTGCCGCGTCCGGGTGGGACAGCTTGCCGCGCCCGGGCCGGCGTAGCGCGGCCGGCTGCTCACCCAGGTCCGCTGCCCGACCCTTGCCGCTGCAGGGCACACCCAGGCGCCCACCGGTCTGCATCCGGGGTGGGCGGCGGCAACGGCAGCGCTGCCACGGTCGCTTGCGCCAGCCACTCCCGCAGGACCGCCAAGGCGCGGGCGTGCCGGGTTCCACGCTACACTCGCCAGCCTGTGATCCGGCCACCTCCGCGCATGACTCCTCGCTCGCACGACACCCTGATTTTGAGCCTGCTTGCCGTCCTGATGGCGGTCACGCGGATCAATCACTTCGCGCCGGTCCCGGACGCGTCCTGGGCGGTGTTCTTCATCGGCGGCTTCCATCTGGCTGCGCGCACCAGGCTGGCCTTCCCGCTGCTGATGCTGCTGGCAGTAGCGGTGGACTGGCTGGTGATCACCCGCCAGGGCCTGAGCTTCTGGCAGCACTACTGCGTATCGCCGGCGTACTGGTGCCTGGTGCCGGCGTATTTCGCGCTGTGGGCCGGTGGGATGTGGTTGCGCCGGCAGTACCACGGCGCGCAATGGAGCGCGCTGGCCAGGCTGGTGCCGGCGCTGTTGCTCTCCGTGGCGCTGTGCCAGTTGATCGCCCAGGGCAGCTTCTACTGGATCAGCGCCAGCGTGGCCGAGCCGACCGTGGCCGGCTGGTTCAAGAACTACAGCGACTGGCTGGGGCCGTATCTGCGCAGTGCCGCGCTGTATGTGGCCGCCGCCGCGGCGATCCAGATGGCAGCCGAGCGCCTGACCAGCGCGCCCGGCCAGATCCAGGCCGGCTGAGATGGGCAACCGGCTCTCGCGGATCTATACGCGCACCGGCGACGACGGCAGCACCGGCCTGGGCGACGGCAGCCGTACCGGCAAGGACGCGTTGCGCGTCAACGCCTATGGCAGCGTGGACGAGGCCAACTCGGCCATCGGCGTGCTGCTGGCCGCCCCCGGCGTGCCGGAACCGGTTGCCGAGCTGCTGACCACCCTCCAGCACCAGCTGTTCGATCTGGGCGGCGAGCTGTGCATCCCGGGCCATGCGGCGATCGATAGCGCCGATATCGCTGCACTGGAGCGCCAGCTGGATCTTTTCAACGACACGCTCCCCCCGCTGAAGGAGTTCATCCTGCCGGCCGGTGGCGAGGCCGCCGCGCGCTGCCACCTGGCCCGCACCATCGTGCGCCGGGCCGAGCGCGAGACCGTTGCGCTGTCGCGCCAGGAGACCGTGCGCGGCGAGGCGATCGGCTATCTGAACCGGTTGTCGGACCTGCTGTTCGTGCTGGCGCGCGTGCTGGCGCGTGCCGATGGCCAGCAGGAAGTGCTGTGGCGGCACGACCGCCGGCGCGGCTGACCTGCACATGGCACGGCGGACAGGCTAGATTTGCCCTATGTTGGTCTTTACCCATCCCGCCTGCCTCGGTCACGACGCCGGCCCCGAGCATCCCGAGCGCCCCGCCCGTCTGGAAGCGGTACTGGAGGCGCTGCGCGACGCCTTCCCGGACCTGGACTGGCGCGAGGCGCCGCTGGCCAAGCTCGGCGACCTGTGCCGTGTGCACGAGCGCGAACAGGTGGATGCGGTGCTGGAAACCGCCTTCGACGGCCACCATCGGCTCGACGTGGACACCGTGATGTCGCCCGGCTCGCGCGCGGCGGCATTGCGCGCGGCCGGCGCCGGCGTCGCCGCGGTAGACGCGGTGATGCAGGATGCCACCCGGACCGCCTTTTGCGCAGTGCGCCCACCCGGTCACCACGCCACCGCGCAGGTGTCGATGGGCTTTTGCCTGTTCAACAACGTCGCCGTGGCCGCCGCGCATGCGCGCGACCGGCATGGGCTGGAACGCATCACCATCGTGGATTTCGACGTCCACCACGGCAACGGCACGCAGGCGATCTTCGAGCGCGACCCGGCCGTGCAGTATCTCAGCACCCACCAGTCCGGGCTCTATCCGCACTCGGGCAGCGTTTACGAGCGCGGCATCGGCAACATCCACAATCTGCTGCTGCAGCCAGGCAGCGACGGGCTGCGCTTCCGCAATGTGTGGGAAGACGAGATGCTGCCGCTGATCGACGCCTTCCGCCCGCAGCTGATCCTGATCTCTGCCGGCTTCGATGCGCATCTGCGCGATCCGCTAGCCGATCTGATGCTCGATGCCGACGATTTCGCCTGGCTGACCGGCGCGCTGCGCACCCTGGCTGACCGCCATGCGCGTGGCCGGGTGGTGTCCATGCTGGAGGGCGGCTACGACCTGCAGGCCTTGCGCGAGAGCAGCGTGGCGCACGTGGCCGCGCTGCGGTGAACCCCGACGGCGCGCTGCTTGCGCCCCCATCGCGATGAACCTCGCCCCCCCGACCCGGGAGCTCTTCATTGCCCCTATGCGGGGTATGCGGCAAGCTAGTCGCCATTTTATTGGTTGAATCACGCGTGCGCCGAGTTCTCCGCCTGCTGCCCCTGCCTTTGAGCATCGCCATCTGCCTTCCGGCCATGGCTGCCGACAAGCCGTTGAACTGGGGACTGTGCCCGGCGGTGGATCCGCTGCCCGGCTTCGACGGCGCCCCCGCCGCCGATGCCAAGGCCGCCGAAATGCGCCAGGAGTTGCCGACCGACATCGAAGGCGACCAGCTCTCCGGTACCGATACCACCCCGCAGTACCAGGGCAACGTGGCGCTCAAGCGCGGCGACCAGTTCCTGGGTGCCGACAACCTGCGCATGGACACCGAGACCGGCAACTACATCGCCGAAGGCAATGTCCGCTACCAGGACACCTCCTTCCGCATGGTCGCCGACCGCGCCGAAGGCAATCAGGACACCGACGCCCACAAGGTCACCAACATCCAGTACCAGTTGGTGGACCGGCGCGGCAATGGTGCGGCCGAATCGGTGGATCTGCAGGGCCAGGTCGGGCAGATGCACCGTTCGACCTATACCACCTGCGATCCCTCGCAGCCGATCTGGCGCGTGCGTGCGCCGGAGATCGACGTCGACAACGAAGAAGGCTTCGGCACCGCACGCAACGCCGTGCTGCAGATCGGCAAGGTGCCGGTGCTGTACTTCCCGTGGTTCAAGTTCCCGATCGACGACCGCCGCCAGACCGGCCTGCTGTTTCCGCAGTTCGGCCTGTCCGGCCGCAACGGCTTCGACTACCTGCAGCCGATCTACCTGAACCTTGCGCCGAACTACGACGCCACCCTGCTGCCGCGCTACATGAGCAAGCGCGGTTTCATGTTCGGCACCGAGTTCCGCTACCTGTACGAAGGCGGCCGCGGCGAGATCACCGGCAACTACCTGCCCAACGACGACCTGCGAAAAAAGGACCGCGGCAGCGTCTTCTATAGCGGCTATCACAACATCAATGATCACTGGCAGGCGCGCAGCAGCATCTCCTGGGTCAGCGATACGCGCTATGTGGAGGACTTCACCAGCCGCTTGAACGGCATGGGCTCGGCCTCCAGCCTGCAGAGCACCATCGGCATCTACGGTACCGGCGAGACCTGGACCGCCGGCCTGATGGCCGACCGCTGGCAGCTCACCGACTACACGCTGGACGAGCAGTCGCTGCCGTACAACCGCCAGCCGCGCGCCTATTTCACCTGGGACAAGCCGTTCGGCATCTTCGAGGCCGGCGTGTATGCCGAAGCGGTGCGCTTCACTCACGACGATTCGTACTTCGTCAGGCCCCCGGTGAACGGGAGCACCAGCGGCGATGACGATGATGACGACTATGTCCGCACCAACATCCGCAACAAGGAATATGGCAGCGGTTCGCGCCTTGACATCAAGCCCTACATCTCGATGCCGTTGTCCGGCGCGGCCTGGTTCTTCACTCCGACCGTTGCATGGCGTTACACCACGTACCAGCTGGATTCCACGCTGGCCAACACCGCGCCGCTGACCGGTGATCGTTCACCCTCGCGCAGCCTGCCGATCGCCTCGCTGGATGCCGGGCTGTATTTCGACCGCGAGACCTCGGTGTTCGGCACCAACTATCTCAATACGCTGGAACCGCGCCTGTACTATTTGTACGTGCCGTACCGCGACCAGGACGATCTTCCGGTCTTCGATACCCGCCCGTTCACCTTCAGCTACAGCCAGTTGTTCCGCGACACGCGCTACACCGGTGCCGACCGCCAGAACGATGCCAACCAGCTGACCCTGGCGGTGACCTCGCGCTGGCTGCGCCAGGACGATGGTCGCGAGAAGCTGTCGCTGAGCGCGGGCCAGATCCTGTACTTCAACGATTCGCTGGTCACCATCAACAACAGCACCAATTCGGCCGCCGGTAGCGAACAACCCATCGAGCAGGGCAAGTCCGCCTGGGTGGCCGATGCCAACTACATGATCAACGACCGCTGGTCGATGGGCGCCACCTACCAGTGGAACCCCAACTCGCGCAAGGAAGACCTGGCCAGCCTGCGTACGCGCTATTTGCTGGGCAACGACGGCATTATCAATCTGGCCTATCGCTACCGCCGCAATCCGACCAACAACACCGACCAGCTCGAGCAGGCCGATTTCTCGTTCCTGTATCCGATCAACCCCACCTGGAGTGCGGTCGGCCGTTACTACTACTCGCTGCTGGATCGCAAACCGCTGGAAATGATCGGTGGCGTGCAGTGGGACAGCTGCTGCCTGGCGGTGCGCGCGCTGGTGCGCCGGTTCGTGCGCAACCGCGATGGCGAGATGGACAACTCCATCCAGTTCGAGTTCGTGCTGAAGGGCCTGAGCTCGTTCGGGCAGAACACGGACCGCACTTTGCGCCGTGCTATTCTCGGCTATTACCGCGACGACCTCTACCTGGTCCCGCCCAGCAACACCACGACTAATCCGGACGATTACGATCCGAACTTGATTCCATGACCAAGCCTTTCTCTGTTGTTCTCGCCTCGCTGCTGGTACTCACCAGCACGCTCTCGCCGTTGGCCTCGGCGCAGCAATCCCAGCCGCTGGATCGCATTGCCGCCATCGTCGACGAAGACGTGGTGCTGCAGAGCGAGCTTGATCGCGCCGTGCGCAACGTCAAGTCGCAGTACGCCGGCCGGGAGAACCAGCTGCCGCCGGACGATGTCCTGCAGCGTCAGGTGCTCGAGCGTCTGGTCCTGGTCAAGCTGCAGGTCGGCCGCGCCGATGGCAGCGGCATCCGCGTCAGCGACGAGGAACTTAACCGCGCCATCGCCAGCATCGCCCAGCAGAACGGCACCACCGTGGACGGCCTGCGGCAAAAGCTGGCGGCCGACGGCATGGGTTATGGCGACTTCCGCGCCTCGGTACGCGACGAAATCATCGTGCAGCGGTTGCGGCAGAGCTTTGCGCAGAGCCGCATCAGCGTGAGCGAAGGCGAAGTGGATACCGCGCTGGCGCAGCAGGCCACCACCGGCAGCCAGTACCACCTGGCGCACATCCTGGTGGGCCTGCCGGAAGGCGCAACCGCCGATCAGATCGCCACCGGCCAGAAGAAGGTCGATGGCGTCAAGGCATTGATCGACAAGGGCGAGCTGGATTTCTCGGCAGCCGCGGTACGGTATTCCGATAGCCCCAATGCGCTGGAAGGCGGCGATCTGGGCTGGCGCAGCCTGGATGAAATCCCGAACGCATTCGCCCAGTTGATCCGCGACATGCAGCCTGGCCAGGTGGCTGGTCCGCTGCGTGGTCCGAGCGGTTTCCAGCTGCTCAAGCTGGTGGAAATGCGCGACGCCAATGCCGGCGGCGAGAAGAAGCTGGTCACCGAGTACAACGCCCGCCACATTCTGGTGCGCATCGGCGACAACCAGACCGAAGCGCAGGCGAAGGCCAAGATCGACACGCTGCGTGCGCGCATCACCGGCGGTGCCGACTTCCAGGCCGTTGCGAAGGAGTCGTCCGAAGACACCAACAGCCGTGGCCAGGGTGGAGATCTGGGCTGGTTCCCGGCCGATGCGTTCGGCCCGGACTTCGGCAAGCAGGTCGAAGGCCTGGCCGATGGCGCCGTGTCCGAGCCGTTCCGCACCCAGGCGGGCTGGCACATCGTGCAGCGCGTGGGCAGCCGTCAGACCGACGTCAGTGCCGAGAGCCAGCGTGCGCAGATCCGTGAAACGATCGGCCGCCGCAAGCTGGAAGAAGAGTACAACCGCTACCTGCAGGAGCTGCGCGGCGAAGCCTACGTGAGCTTCCGCACCGGCGACCGCGCCGATGGCGATGCCACTGCGGCACCAGCCAAGCCGGCCGACCCTGCCGCACCGACCCCGCCGCCGGCACAGCCGACGCGCTGATTCGATGCTCCCGTCGCTCGCGCTGGTGCCAGGCGAGCCGGCCGGGATCGGGCCGGAACTATGCGTCCGGCTCGCCCAGCGGCCGCGCTCGGACGCCCACCTGGTCGCCTACGCCGATCCGGACACCCTGCACAGCGCCGCAAAGGCGCTGTCCTTGTCTGTGCGGTTGCTCGATCCGGACCAGCGCGCGCGTGCGCCCGGCGACCTGCCGGTGCATCCGATCCGCCAGGCCGTGGCGACCCGCTTCGGCACGCCCGACCCCGCCAACGCGGCAGCGGTGATTGCCGGCCTGCGTGGCGCCGCCGGCGACTGCCTGTCCGGCAGGCTGCAGGGCATCGTCACCGGCCCGGTGCACAAGGCGGTGATCAATGCCGGCGGCATTCCCTATACCGGCACCACCGAGCTGCTGGCCGAACAGGCGGGCTGCCCGGTGGTGATGATGCTGGCCAATGCCATCGTGCGCGTCGCCCTGGTGACCACCCATCTGCCGCTGCGCGCAGTGGCCGATGCGATCACCGCCGACACCGTCACGCGCTGCCTGCGCATCACCGACGCTGCACTGCGACGCGACTTCGGCCTGGAACGCCCGCGCATCGCGGTGCTTGGCCTCAACCCGCATGCCGGCGAAGACGGGCACCTGGGCCGCGAGGAACTGGACATCATCATTCCGGTGCTGGAGCAGCTACGCGGCGACGGCATGCAGCTGATCGGCCCGCTTCCGGCCGATACCGCATTCTTGCCGCAGAAGCTCACCGGTTTCGATGCGGTGGTGGCGATGTATCACGATCAAGGCCTGCCGGTGCTCAAGTACAGCGGTTTCGAGCAGGCGGTCAATATCACGCTCGGCCTGCCCTATCCGCGCGTAGCGGTCGATCACGGCACCGCGCTGGAGCTGGCCGGGCGCGGTCTTGCCGACCCGTCCAGCCTGATGGCGGCCACCGAGCTATGCGCGCGCCTGGCGAAACGCGACTGAGCAACGGCGATTGCCGCGCTCAACGGTGCGCCGCGTGCACGCAGCCCGTCTGTCGCGTCTTGCAGGCGCAGAACCGGCACCGCGTGCAGGCGCTGCCACGTTAAACTGCGCGCATGAATCATTCTTTCAGCGCACCGGCCAAGAAGTCGCTTGGCCAGCACTTTCTTGCCGACCGGTATTACATCGACCGCATCGTGCAGGCGGTGGACCCGCGCGCCGGCCAGCACCTGGTCGAAATCGGCCCTGGTCAGGGCGCGATCACCTTTCCACTGCTGCGCAAGCACGGCGCCCTGACCGTGATCGAATTCGACCGCGACCTGATCGCCCCATTGACCGAGGCGGCCGCACCGATCGGCGCGCTGAGCATCATCCATCGCGATGTGCTCAGTGTGGATTTCACTGCGCTGGCCGATGGCACGCCGATCCGCTTGGTCGGCAACCTGCCCTACAACATCTCCTCGCCGATCCTGTTCCATGCGCTGGACCATGCCGCAGCGGTGGCCGACATGCACTTCATGCTGCAAAAGGAAGTGGTCGACCGCATGGCCGCCGGCCCCGGCAGCAAGGTGTACGGGCGATTGAGCGTGATGCTGCAGGCGTATTGCGAGGTGACCGCACTGTTCGTGGTGCCGCCGGGCGCATTCCGGCCGCCACCGAAGGTGGACTCGGCGGTGGTGAGGCTGGTGCCGCGCGATCCGGCCACGGTGCTGATCAGGGATCGGCGGCGCTTTGCCGACGTGGTGCGCGCCGGCTTCGGCCAGCGTCGCAAGACCCTGCGCAATGCCTTGTCCAACGTCTGCGAGCCCGCCCATTTCGAGGCCGCGCAGGTCCGCCCGGATGCACGCGCCGAACAACTCGAGGTCGCGGATTTCATCCGTCTGGCCAATGTCGAGCTGGCTTGAGCGCCGCTCCCACACGGTTTTCTTTAGACTTTCCGCATGCACGATGATCCACGCTACCGGGTCGAGGTCGAGGTGTCGCCCCGCTTCCTCGCCCATCAGTCGACCCCCGACGAAGGCCGCTATGCCTTCGCCTACAGCATCCGCATCCAGAACGCGGGCGCCGTGCCCGCGCGCCTGGTCGCGCGTCACTGGCAGATCACCGACGCCAACGGACGCACCGAGCGGGTGGATGGCGAAGGCGTGGTCGGCGAGCAACCCTGGCTGCGTCCCGGCGAGGCGTTCAGTTATACCTCCGGCGTGCTGCTGGAGACCGAGCAGGGGCAGATGCAAGGCCACTACGACATGGTGGCCGACGATGGCACCGAATTCACCGCCCCGATCGCCGCCTTCGTGCTGAGCGTACCCAGGACGCTGCACTGATGGATGCTGGACTGATGGAGCGCACGCGATGAGCGTCTGGGCAATTGGCGATCTGCAGGGGTGTTACGACATCACCCAGCAGTTGCTGGAAAAAATCAACTTCGATCCTGCGCAGGACACCTTGTGGTTCTGCGGGGACCTGGTCAACCGCGGCGGTCAATCGCTGGAAACGCTGCGCCTGGTGCATTCGCTGCGCGCACATAGCGTGGTGGTGCTGGGCAACCATGATCTGTCGCTGCTGGCGATCGGCGCGCGCTCGGAAGAAGAGCAGCGCAAGGTCAATCCGGATCTGCTGCGCATCGTGCTGGCCGAAGACCGCGACCTGCTGCTCGACTGGCTGCGGATGCAGAAGCTGGCACACGTGGACCGCGACCTGGGCTGGATGATGATCCATGCCGGGCTCGCGCCGAAGTGGACCACGCAGATGGCCGAGAAACATGCACGCGAGGTCGAGCAGCAACTGCAGGGCGGCGGCTACCGCAAACTGCTGCGCAACATGTACGGCGACCAGCCGGGCTGGTCGCCGGGCCTGAGCGGGTACGACCGCAGCCGCGCGATCATCAACCTGTTCACGCGCATGCGCTATTGCACACCACGTGGGCGCATCGCCACCGACGACAAGGGCACGCCGGGGACGCAGGCGCAGGGCCTGTATCCGTGGTTCGAAGTGCCGGGCCGGGTCGAGCGCGACCTGAAGATCGTCTGCGGGCATTGGTCCGCGCTCGGGCTGACCATCACCCAGGGCGTGCATGCCATCGATACCGGCGCGGTGTGGGGCGGCAAGCTCACCGCGCTGCAGCTGGATACCGACGAATTGCGCGTGGTGCAGGTACCGGGAATCCCGATCACGCAGCCGACGCAGGCCGCGCAGCGCAACCGGCCACCGCGCCGGCGGCAACGCCAGCGCGGTGGCGGCGGGGACCATGCGAACGCGAGCGCCGGTTCCACCGCTGCTCCCGATACCGCCCCGCCCACTCCTGCTGCTGACTGAGCTGAGAGACGGGTCTGGTCAGGCGAATCGAACCAAGCGCTGAGCCACCCGCGCTTCAGTCGAAGCACACGCCTCAGCGTCGCCGATAGTCCACGTAGTCGAATGCGAAGGCATGACGGGCATCGGCCGCATGCGGTTCGCGCTGCACGGCTTCCCACACGGCCGGGTCGATCGGCGGAAAGTAGGTGTCGGCCTGCTCCACGCTGGTGTCCACGTCGGTCACCGCCAGCAGGTCGGCACGTTCCATGGTCAGGCGATACACCTCGCCGCCACCAATGACGCACAACTCCTGTGCGCCGGCCGCCTCGGCCTGCGCAATCGCGGCATCGACCGACGTCACTGCCTGCATGTCCGCAAACGGCACCTGCCCCGCACGTGTCAGCACCAGGTTCAAACGCCCCGGTAGGGCACGTCCCAACGACTGCGCAGTCTTGCGCCCCATCAGGATCGGCTTGCCCAAGGTCAGCGCCTTGAAACGCTTCAGGTCGTCCGGCAATTTCCACGGCAGCTCGTTATTGCGGCCGATGGCGTTGTTGCGGTCGAAGGCGACGATCAAGGTCAGTTTCATGCAGCAGACGATATCCCTTCGAGCATCAAGGCAACGTGTGGCCTCACGCGGCCGGCGAAGCGCCGCCTACACCGCCACCGGTGCCTTGATCGCCGGATGCGGGTCGTAACCCTCGATGGCGATGTCGTCGAAGCGGAAGGCGAACAGATCGGTCACGGCAGGATTCAGGCGCAAGGTCGGCAGCGCGCGCGGGGTGCGTGTCAGTTGCTCGCGTGCCTGCTCGAAGTGGTTCGAGTACAGGTGCGCATCACCGAGGGTATGCACGAAATCGCCCACGCCCAGGCCGGTCGCCTGCGCCACCATATGCGTCAGCAAGGCATAGCTGGCGATATTGAACGGCACGCCCAGAAAGATGTCGCCGCTGCGCTGATAGAGCTGGCAGCTGAGTTTGCCGTCGACCACATAGAACTGGAACAGGCTGTGGCATGGCATCAATGCCATCTGCGGCAGTTCGCCGACATTCCAGGCGCTGATCACCAGCCGGCGCGAATCCGGGTTGCGCTTGATCTCGTCCACCAGCCATTGCATCTGGTCGATCTCCACCCCGTCCGGGCCGGTCCAGCGCCGCCACTGCTTGCCGTAGACCGGGCCGAGATTGCCATCGGCGTCGGCCCACTCGTCCCAGATGCGGACCTGGTTGTCCTTGAGATACCCGATATTGGTATCGCCCTGCAGGAACCACAGCAGCTCGTGGATGATCGAGCGCAGATGCAACTTCTTGGTGGTGACCAGCGGAAAGCCGTCGTTGAGGTCGAAGCGCATCTGCCAGCCGAACACGCTGCGCGTGCCGGTGCCGGTGCGATCGGACTTCTCGGCGCCGTGTTCCAGCACATGCTGCAGCAGGTCCAGATAGGGCTTCACTTGCCCGCCTCCACGCCCACGGCCTGCACCCGCACCGGCTGCAGCACCGGCGCGCGGCGCGACATCGCCAGCAGCACCAGGCCCACCGCAATCAACGGCAGGCTCAGGATCTGCCCCATCGTCAGCCAGTTGAAGGCCAGGTAGCCGATCGGCGCATCCGGTACCCGCACGAATTCCACGATGAAGCGGAACACGCCGTACAGCAGCGCAAACAACCCGGACACCGCATAGCGGGCGCGCGGCTGCATCGAGAACGCCCACAGCACCACGAACATCACCACCCCTTCCAGCGCCGCTTCATAGAGCTGCGACGGGTGCCGCGCGAACTGGGTCAACGCACCGGCAACGTATTGCGCCTGGATTTGCGCTGGTGCGACATTGGCCAGCTCCGGCGCATGCGGAAAGATCACGCCCCAACCAGCCTGGGTGAACTTGCCCCACAACTCGCCGCCGACGAAATTGCCCAGCCTCCCGAAGCCCAGCCCCAACGGGACCAGCGGCGCCACGAAATCCATCACGTCGAAGAAGTGCAGCCGATGCTTGCGCGCCCACAACCCGCAGGCGATCAGCACGCCCAGCAGGCCGCCGTGGAAGCTCATGCCGCCTTGCCATACCTTGAACAGGATCAATGGGTTGGCCAGCAAGCTGTCGAACGCATAGAACAGCATGTAGCCGATGCGCCCGCCCAGCACCACGCCGAGCATGCCGTAGAACAACAGGTCGGAAAATCCGTCCATGTCCACACCCGGCAGGCGGCCGCGCAGGATGCGCGAGCGCCCCAGTGCCCAGGCAGAGAAGAATGCGGCCAGGTACATCAACCCGTACCAGTGCACCTGCACCGGTCCAAGCGAGAAGGCGATGGGGTCGATGGCGTGCAGATAGATCATGCGGACCGCGGATCACAAAAAAGCGAGGCGTCTATTCTGACACCTCGCGCGCGCTCAGCCTAAGAGCTGGGGACGATCGGGCAGCTCGTCTTCATGCTGGGAGCCGGGGACGGCAGGAAAATGCTCGGTCAACAGCGCGGTCACCGCCTCGATCCCGGCCAGCACCGCCGCCTCGTACTCGCCATCGCGCAGGAACTGCTGCATGCGCCGGCACACCTCGGCCCAGTGCGCCTCCGGCACCCGGCTGCGCAGGCCACGGTCGGCAACCACCTCGATGGCGTGGTCGGCCAGCAGCAGATACAGCAGTACCCCGTTATTGGCCTCGGTGTCCCAGGTACGCAATTGCGCGAAGACCTGTTCGGCGCGCTGGCGCGCGGTCTGCCCACGCCATAGCGCCTCCAGCGGCAGGTCGGCATCCACCGCCACCATGATCTGCCCGGTGTGGGTGCGCTCGCTGGCGGCCACTGCCGCGGCGATCGCATCCATGCAGCTGGCTGGAAAACTGCGCTGCGCCGAGGGCGCGAAAACGTGTCTGAGCCACCGCATCACCAGCTCCCCGAGGCGCCACCGCCTCCCGATGATCCGCCACCACCACCCCAGCCGCCGCCGCCGAAACCGCCGCGGCCACCGCCTCCAAAGCCGCCGAATCCGCCACCGCCCCAGCCACCGCCGCCGACAAAGCGCCCCGGCGAACCGGACGCCAGGCCTGCCAGCAGCCCGATCACCGCAGCGCCCGCACTGGCGAACAGCAGCGAGGTAAACAGCAAGGCAGCGCCGCCGGCCGCGACGCCGGTCAGCAATGCGCGCAGCGGCCGCGGCAGGGCGCCGAGGATGCCACGCGCCACCATCGCGACCACAAACCCGATGAACAAGGCCATGATCCAGCCACCGCCTCCGCTCGAACCATTGCCCGTGCCGGCAGCGGCGTGCCCGCTGACCGGCGCCGGCAAGGGCTCGCCCTCGATCAGGCCGGCCAGCGTCGCAGTCGCAGCGCCGATGCCGCCAGCGTAGTCGCCCTCACGGAAGCGCGGTGCCAGGTACTCCTGAATGATGCGGTTGGCGGCAATGTCGGGGATCGCGCCCTCCAGGCCGTAACCGGGCTGGATGCGCACCCGGCGATCGTCCTTGGCCACCAGCAGCAGCACGCCGTCGTCCACGCCCTTGCGACCGATCTTCCACTGGTCGAACACCCGCTGGGTGTACTGCTCGATCGCCTCCGGCTGGGTGGTCGGCACGATCAGGATCTGCAACTGCGCGCCCTTGCGCTGCTGCAGGGCCAGCGCCTGCTGCTCGAGTTGCCGGGTCTGCGTGGCGTCCAATGTGCCGGTGGTATCGACCACCGGCGAGCGCAGTGGCGGAATGGCTGCAAGGTCCTGCGCCAGCAGCGAGGCCGGCAGCAACAACAGCGCCAACATCCAGAACACCCAGCTGTGCGTTTGCCGCATTGCCTGACTCCTGCCTGGTAAGCGCTGTTACTGCGCAGGCTGCGGTTGCTGCGCAGGCTGTTGCTGCGGCGCCTGCTGATTGCCGAAATCCACCTGCGGTGCGCGTGAGATCTGCGCCTCGTTTTCCACGCTGAAGTTGGGTTTGGGCTGGTAGCCGAAGATCTTGGCGGTGATCACCTGCGGAAACGAACGGATGTAGGTGTTGTAGTCCTGCACCGTCTGGATGTAGCGACCGCGCGCCACGGTGATGCGGTTTTCGGTGCCTTCCAGTTGCACCTGCAGATCGCGGAACGACTGGTCGGATTTCAGCTGCGGATAGTTTTCGCTGACCACCATCAGGCGCGACAGCGCGCTGCCGAGCTCGCCCTGCGCCTGCTGGAACCGTTTCAGCGAGGCTTCGTCATCGGCATTGACCTGGATCTGTCCGACCCGCGAGCGCGCGTTGGTCACTTCGGTCAGCACCTGACGCTCCTGCTGGGCATAGCCCTGCACGGTGCGCACCAGATTGGGAATCAGGTCGGCACGACGCTGATACTGGTTCAGCACCTCCGACCAACCTGCCTTGACGCCTTCTTCCTTCTGCTGGATCGCGTTGTAGCCGCAACCGGACAGCGAGACGGTCAGCATCAGCAACACCAGGGCGCGAATCAGGACGGGCATGCAGGCGATTCCGTTGAAAGAGAGCCGCAGCATGCCACGCGGCGAGTCAACCCGGCATGCACATGCGCCCGCCAGGCAGCTGATCCCGGCCAGATGCGAGAAAGCCTGCAACCGCAGCAGTCACCGCTGGCTCCGTGGCGGCCGCCACGACCGCCGGCGCGCTCTGGTGCGTCGCTCGCACGAACGTCTCCACCTTCGCCGATCCAATCGCCTGCAGAAGCTGATCGGCGGCTGTGGCCTGCGCAGACGCACGGGCCGTCAGAACCACCGCGGCAGCAGTATCAGTCCCCAGCAGAGCAGCACATTGATCAACAGCAGGAACACCGCCGCCGAACCCATGTCCTTGGCGCGGCCGGCCAACACATGGTGCTCGGGGCCGTAGCGCTCGATCACCGCCTCGATCGCCGAATTCAGCAATTCGGCCGCCAGCACGATCAGCAATGGCGCCACCAGCGCGATGCGTTCCAGGCCGGACTGGCCCAGCCACAGCCCCAGCGGCGACATCACTGCCGCCAGACACACCTCCAGCCGAAACGAGGATTCATGCAGCCATGCCGCGCGCAATCCCTGCCATGACCAGATCGCCGCCTTGAGCATGCGGCGCGGACCGCGCGGCACGTGTCCCAGTTGATCGGCCATGCGGTCAGTGCTTCCGGCCGCAAGGGCATGTCTGGGGACGGCTAAAACGCATGGCGGGGTCACTGCTGAGGAAAGTGCGAATCTTGCACCGTCGTGCAGCGCACCGCCAGGGCGCTGCCACGCGGCAGAACAGCTGACGTTGGGCCTGCCGGGCCGTCAGGTGCTGCCGCATGGCGCAATCTTCGCCACAGCGTCGGTGCAGGCACGGCGAGGCGATCTGCACGCACGGCGATCGCAGGCGCTGGAAGCCATGGGTTTGCCCTGCGCTTCCAGCCTGCCGCACCATGATGGCCCGTCTTACTGTTGCAGGTTCCTTCGCATGACCAAACATCCCTTGCGCACGCTGTTGTGCGCCCTTGTGCTGTTGTCCGGCCAGCTACACGCCGCCACCCCGCACACCACGCCGCAGATACCGGCGCAGGTGTCCAATGCCGCCTGGGAAGCGGATATGCAGCACTTCGCCGACAGCGACGCGCAGCAGCCGCCCCCCAGGCACGGCATCGTCTTCGTCGGCAGCTCGTCGATCCGTTTCTGGGACACGCTGGCACAGGATTTCCCCGGCATGCCGGTGATCAATCGCGGCTTCGGCGGGTCGGAAGTGCGCGACAGCACCTGGTACGCCGACCGCATCGTGATCCCGTATGCGCCGCGCCAGGTGGTGCTGTATGCCGGCGACAACGATCTCAACAGCGGCCGCACGCCGCAGCAGGTCCGCGACGACGTGCTGGCATTCGTGACGCGCATCCGCCGCGATCTGCCCAGCGCGCGCATCAGCTACCTGTCGATCAAACCCAGCCCCTCGCGCGCCCATCTGCTGCCGGCGATCGTGACCGCCAATCGCCTGATCAAGGACGCACTCGCGCCGCTGCCGCAGGTGGACTACGTGGACGTCTACACGCCGATGCTCGATGCCACCGGCAAGCCACGTGCCGCGTTGTTTCGCGACGACATGCTGCACATGACCGCCGATGGCTATGCCATCTGGCGCAAGGCCGTGGCACCGGTGTTGGAGCAGAAGTAACGCTTGGCGGGTCGATCTGGCGTTGCACTCGCCAGATCAAACCATTGCGTCACCGATCCCGCAGAGGCACCTGGCGTCTGCGGCAGATCGGCACGGCACGCAGCCTCGTTGCCATGTGGTGGAAAACAGCAGCATCGGCAGCCGCAACCGGCGCCCTGGCGCATGCGGCGCATCTCCCTGGTCAGTGGCAGATTGCTGGCACCCACATGCCGCTACGGCCACTACTCCCTCAGGCCACCACCACCGCAACCGAGGTGCCGACACCGGACTCGCTATGCAGTTCGATCCGCCAGCCGAAGCGATCGCACAGCCGGCGCACGATCGACAGGCCCAGCCCGGTGCCCTGCGGGCGGGTGGGATCGGCGCGGAAGAACGGCTCGAACGCGCGCGCGCGCGCCTCTTCGCTCATGCCGATCCCGGTATCGCGCACGATGATGCGGTCCTGGGTGACTTCCACCTCGATGCTGCCGGTATCGGTATAGGCGCATGCATTGCGCAGCAGGTTGCTGAGCACCACGCGCATCACTCGCGGCGGGGCGAACATCTGCAGGCTGCGGTCACCGACCATCGTCAGGGACACCGGCTTGTCGCCCAGCAGCTGGCGGGCGCTATCGACTTCCTCGCTGGCCAGTTCGGCGGCATCGAAGGTCTCGCTTTGCGGGTCGATCTCGGCTTCGCGCGCCAGGATCAGGAAGGCGTCGATCACCGCTTCCATGTCACGGCCGGCGCGCTGGATCCGGCGCAGGCTGCGCTGGGTGCGTTGCGACAATTCGTCGTCGGCCAGCGCCATGTCGCTGGCCACCCGGATCACCGTCAACGGTGTGCGCAGTTCGTGGCTGGCATCGCGGGTGAAGTTGCGCTCGCGCGCGACATGGTCGCTGACCTTCTGCCCGAGCGTATGCAGGGCAGCGGCCAGCTGCCGCGTTTCACCCTGCAGGTCGGCGGGCAACCGGTCCGGTGCCAGTTCGTCGACATCCGGGTTGCGCGGATCCCACTGCGAGACGCGCCGTGCCAGCCAGCTGATCGGCGACACCAGGCGTTTGGAGATCCGGTAGGTCACCCAGAACACGCCATAGATCGCCAGCAGCACCAGCATCGCCGGCACGATTCCGAACCAGAGCGTCAGATGGGCCGCACGCGAGCGTGGGAACACCAGGTACAAACGCCCTTCCGGACGTTGATCGACATACACCAGGGCATCGGCGGCAGCCACTTCGCTGAAGCCTGGCGACAACCGCTGCAACTCCGCCGGCGCCGTGTCGCGGCCCTGGCCGGCAGGCAAGAAATAGCCCTGGATATTGCGTGTATTCGGCGGCGGGTTGTTCGGTGCGTCCTTGTGCACGCGCCAGAAATGCACCGCCTCGTCGGCCAGCACGGTCCGCACCAGGCTGTACTTGATGACGAACGACAGCAGATAGCCACCCAGCACGATCGCCAGGCTCGCCAGAGCGACCTGCAGGAGGAAGGCCAGACGTATTTTTCGTGGAAGCCCGTGCGGCATTGCTGCATCCAGGGGAGAGCGCCGGATTATAGGCAACGCTTCCGTAAGCCCGTCGTGCAGCCAGACGGCAGCGCGCGGAAACGAGCGGCGCGTGGGCGCCTACAGGAGGTGGCCGGCCGCCAGCATGGCGGCCGGCCGGCGACATCAGGCCATCGGCTGGGCGATGTCGGCAATGCGATAGCCGGCGCTCTGCACGGTGTGCAGCAGCGGGCGATCGAACGGCTTGTCGATGATCTTGCGCAGGTTGTACAGATGGCTGCGCAGGGTGTCCGAATCCGGCAACCCGTTGCCCCAGATCTCGCGCTCGATTTCCTGGCGGGTCACCACCCGCGGCGACTCGCGCATCAGGATGGTGAGCAGCCGCAGACCGATCGGCGAGAGCTGCAGCTCGGTGCCGGCGCGGGTGGCGCGCATGCTGACCGGATCGAGCACCAGGTCGGCGACCTTGAGCACTTCCGACCCGACCTGGCGGCGCTCGCGACGGATCAGGGCACGCAGGCGCGCTTCCAGTTCCTGGATCGCGAACGGCTTGGTCAGGTAGTCGTCGGCGCCGAAACCCAGGCCGGTGAGCTTGTCGTCCAGCGTGTCGCGGGCGGTCAGCATCAGCACCGGGGTGGACTTGCGTGCGTCGTTACGCAGGCGGCGGCACACTTCGATGCCGTCCAGACGTGGCAGCATGAGATCCAGCACGACCACGTCGTAGCTGTTCTCGGCGGCCAGACGGTAGCCGTCGAGTCCGTCCTGCGCATAGTCGACCTCGAAGCCACGGCCTTCCAGGTACTCGCCGATCATTTCAGAGATATTGCGGTTGTCTTCAACGACCAGCACGAGGCCGGACGTTTCCTTGGTCTGACGCATGGACTTTCCTCGGTCTTCAGCTTTGTGAAACATGCCGGATCGGCAGTGGAAAGGGCGTGAAGACCATCTAACGTTTTGTGGCGGCGCGCGATGGCCGCCGGCCGTCAACGGCCGAGCAGGGGGCGCAGCGCGGGCCACACCGTTTCCAGCACCCTGGGCTGGGCCGCAGCAGTGGGATGCAGGCCGTCCGCCTGCATCAGGCCTGGCTGAAGCGCGACCTTTTCCAGGAAGAACGGCACCAATGCGGTCTTGTACTGGCTGGACAGGTCGGCATAGGTCGCCTTCAGGCGGTCGCGATAGGCGGGGCCATAGTTGGGCGGCACATCGATGCCGAGCAGCAGCACCTTCGCGCCGGCCTGCTGGCTGAGCTGGATCATCTTTTCCAGGTTGCCCTTCAGCTGGGCCGGGGTCAGGCCGCGCAGCGCATCGTTGCCGCCGAGTTCGATCACCACCACGCCGGGGTGGTGCTTCTGCAGCAGGCCGGGCAGCCGCGTCAATGCACCGGAGGTGGTCTCACCGCTGATGCTGGCATTGACGACCGCCGGTGGCGTCGCCATGTCACGCTTGAGGCGTTGGTCCAGCAAGGTGACCCAGCCAGACTGCACCGGGATGTTGTGCGCAGCGCTCAGGCTGTCGCCGACGACCAGGATCGGGGCGGTCGCCACCGGACTTTTGGCAGAGGCAATTCCCGGCGCGAGCAGGGACAGTGTCAGCAGCCACAGGACCAGCACGCCATATCGCAGTGTTCTTTCACGCATTCGGAGATTCCTCATCGACAGTCTGGCCCCCCACTCCAGTACCCGCATTGCCATCGACGTCCGCGACGTCGGCAAGTCCGTCAGTGGACCGGAGGGAACACTCCACATCCTCGACAAGGTCAGCTTGACGGTCAGTGAAGGCGACAGTATCGCCATCGTCGGCGCATCCGGCTCGGGCAAGACCACCCTGCTCGGCCTGCTGGCCGGGCTGGACCTGCCCAGTCGCGGCAGCATTGCGCTGTCCGGCCAGGAGCTGGGCCAGCTGGACGAAGAGGCCCGTGCCGCCCTGCGCGCGCGCGAGGTGGGCTTCGTGTTCCAGAGCTTCCATCTGCTGCCGGCGCTGACCGCCGAAGAAAACATCGCGCTGCCGCTGGAACTGGCCGGGCGCGAGGACCCGGCGCGGGTACGCGAGGTACTGGAGGCAGTCGGCCTGAGCGCGCGTGCGCGCCACTACCCGCGCCAGCTGTCCGGTGGCGAGCAGCAACGCGTGGCGCTGGCACGCGCATTCGTGGCCAGACCGCGCATCCTGTTTGCCGACGAGCCCACCGGCAGCCTGGACCAGACCACCGGCGCGCAGATCAGCGACCTGCTGTTCGCGCTCAATGCCACCAGCGACACCACCCTGGTGCTGGTGACCCACGACATGACGCTGGCGCAGCGTTGCAAGCATATCTACCGCATCGACAGCGGCCGCCTGCACGCCCAGACCGGTCCGGCCGCATGAACGTGCTGCGCCAAGCCGCACGCGCGGTGCGCCGCGAGTTCCTGGCCGGCGACCTGCTGACCGTGTTCGCCGCGCTGGTGCTGGGCGTGGCGGTGATGACGGCGGTTGGCACGCTGGTCGATCGGGTGACCCTGGCGCTGACCTCCAGCGCGGCCGAGGTGCTCGGTGGCGATCTGGGCGTGACCGGCCGCCAGGAAATCCCGGCCGACTTCGCCGCCGAAGCGCAACGCCGCGGCCTGCAGAGCACGCGCATGGTCAGCTTCCCCAGCGTGCTGTTTCACGGCGAGGCCAGCCAGATGGCCAATATCCGCGGGGTTGGCGCGGGCTACCCGCTGCGCGGGCAGTTGCTGGTGTCCAGGGACAGCGCCGGCATGCAGGGCACGCCTGCGGGCGCACCGCCGCCGGGCCAGGCCTATGCCGACCCCCGCCTGCTAGAGGCCCTGGGCCTGCGCGTGGGCGAACAGCTGGAGTTCGGTGCCGGCCACCTCACCATCACCGGCGTGCTGCGCGCAGAGCCGGATGCGTCCGGCGAGCTGATGCAGCTGTCGCCACCGCTGCTGGTCAATCGCGCCGATATCGACGGTGCCGGATTGCTTGGCCCCGGCAGCCGCGCTTCGTACCGGCTGATGTTCTCCGGTGCGCCCGATGCCATCGCCGAACTGCGCGCCTGGCTGAAACCGCGCGCCAGCGAATTCCGCCTGGTCGGCATCGAGGACACCCAGCGCGGCATGCGCGCAGCGTTCGATCGTGCGGGGCGCTTTTTGGCCTTGTCGGCCTTGCTGGCGGTGCTGTTGTCCGGTGTGGCGACCGCATTGGCAGCGAACCGCTTTGCGATGCGCCGGATCGACACGGTGGCGGTGCTGCGCTGCCTGGGCGCACGCCAGCGCGACATCCTGGCGATGCTGTCGCTGCAATTGCTGCTGACCGCGATTCCGGCCTGCCTGGTCGGGATCGGGCTGGGCATGCTGGCGCAGGAAGGCCTGGTGCAGGCGCTGGGCAGCCTGATCCCGAACCGGCTGCCGTTGCCGCAGGCCACCCCGGCCCTGGCCGGTGCAGGCATCGGCCTGGTGCTGTTGCTGGGCTTCGGCCTGCCGCCGCTGCTGCGGCTGCGCAACGTGCCGCCGATGCGCGTGCTCAACCGCAGCTTTGCCGCGGTGCCGCCGAGTTCCCTGCTGGTCTACGCCGCGGCATTGGCGGCCACGCTGGCGCTGACCGTGTATGCGACCGGCAACCTGGTGCTGGCCGGCTGGGTGCTCGGCGGGCTGGCCGCCCTGGCGTTGGTGGCGATGGCACTGGGGCTTGGCCTGCTGGCCTTGCTGCGGCCGATCCAGCACCGCCTGCGCGGCGCCTGGAAGCTGGGGCTGGCTTCGCTGACGCGGCGCCGCGGGCTGAGCGTGGTGCAGTTGGTCGGGCTGTCGCTGTCGTTGTGCGCGCTGCTATTGCTGGCGGTGGTCGGCCCCGGCCTGCTCGGGCAATGGCGCGATCGGCTGCCGGCGGACACGCCCAACTATTTCCTGATGAATATCCAGCCCGAGCAGACCGAACCGGTGCTGCAGACGCTGCGCGGCCTGGGTGTGCAGGATGCGGCCGTGGAGCCGTTTTCGACCGGGCGCCTGGTGGCGATCAACGACAAGCCGCCACTGCGCGGCGACCGCGATCCGGCCGACGATGGCGACGGCGACAACCGGCCGGTCAATTTCTCCTGGCGGCATGCATTTCCGCCGGCAAACACCTTGCTGGAAGGCAAGTTCTGGGCGGCCGACAGCACCGCGCCGGAGGCCTCGGTGGAAGAAGGCTGGGCGCAGCGGTATCAGCTCAAACTGGGCGACCGCATCACCCTGCTGCTGGGCGAGCAGCAGCGCAGCTTCACCGTCACCAGCATCCGCAAGGCCGACTGGGACTCGTTCCGGGTCAATTTCTTCCTACTGCTCAACCAGGGCTCGGTCGGCGATGCGCCGTACAACCTGATTTCCAGCTTCCACCTGCCGCCCGGCAACGCGCCCAAGCTGGCGTCGCTGAGCCGCGACTACCCCAACATTTCGGTGCTGGACATCGATGCGATCCTCGGCCGCGTACGCGAGGTGATCGACCAGGTGGCGCAGGCGGTGCAACTGGTGATGGGTTTCAGCCTGCTGGCCGGCGTGCTGGTGCTGCTGGCGGCCTTGCAGGCCACCGCCGGCGAGCGCCGCTATGACAGCGCGGTGCTGCGCACGCTGGGCGCGCGTCGCGGCCAGTTGCGTGGTGCGGTGCTGGTGGAGTTCGGCGCGCTCGGTCTGCTGGCGGCGACGCTGGCGGTGACCGCCGCCGCGGTGATCGGTGCGGTGGTTGGGCAAAAGGCGTTCGAGATCGCATTGACGCCGGACTGGCCGCGCCTGCTGCTCGGCGGCGCGTTTGGCCTTGCGTTGAGCCTGCTGGCCGGCTGGTCGGGCACGCGCCGCATCCTGTCCACGCCGCCGGCGCTGGCACTGCGGACCGACTGAGGCCGGGTTGGCTGGACACGTGAGCAGGGCGGCGCGCAGGCGTCGCCCTTTTGCGTTCCATCGCCCCGGTGCATATACCGGCAGCGCATAAGCACCTTGCCAATCGTACGTTCGCAGCGGCGAGCGGACTGCCTACAATGGTGTGTCCGGCCGCCGGCCCAGGCGGCCCTTCGTTGCCGTCGAGGTGCCACCGTCATGGCCAGCGTCCCTTCTGCTGCACGTGCGCAGCCGCCGCGCGATGCGGTTTCCGCCGAACACGCTTCCAGTGTCCGGATCGTGCCGTTCGATGCCCCGCTGGGCGCCGAAGTGATCGGCCTGGATCTGTCGCAGCCGCTGGATGCGGAGACCTTCGCGCGCATCCACCAGGCGCACCTGGACTACCACGTGCTGGTGTTTCGCGAGCAACGCATCACGCCGGCGCAGCAGGTCGCCTTCAGCCGTCGCTTCGGCCCGCTGCAGATCCATGTGTTGCGTAATTTCCAGTTACGCGGGCATCCGGAGGTGCTGGTGGTCTCCAACATCAAGGAAAACGGCAAGCCGATCGGCCTGGGCGACGCCGGCCACTACTGGCACTCGGATCTGTCCTACAAGGACACCCCCAGTCTGGGATCGCTGCTGCACGCGCAGGAACTGCCCAGCGAAGGCGGCGACACCTTGTTCGCCAACCAGCACCTGGCCTGGCAGACCCTGCCCGCCGCGCTCAAGCAGACGGTGCAGGACCTGCGTGCCGAGCACAGCTACCTGGCCAAGTACGAGGAACTGCGTGCGCGCAATCCGTGGCGCCCGGCGCTGACGCCGGAACAGATCGCCGAAGTGAAACCGGTGCAGCATCCGGTCGTGCGCACGCACCCGGAAACCGGCCGGAAAGCGCTGTTTGTCAGCGAGCATTTCACCACCCGCATCGTCGGCCTGCCCGACGACGAGAGTGCCGCGCTGCTGCAGGCCCTGTTCGACCACAGCACCCGCGATGCCTTGGTGTACCGGCATCGCTGGCAGCCGCACGACATGGTGTTCTGGGACAACCGCTCGGTCATGCATCTGGCCGCCGGCACGCCCGATCACCTGCGGCGCCGCCTCAACCGCACCACCATCGAAGGCGATGCGCCGTTCTAGCCAAGGTGCCGCCTCGCGCACGGTTTACAGCGCGTGATGCGCTGTGAAACGCGCCATCCCCTCCCCCTCCCGACTGGAGCGCCGCATGCGTTTGACCGTCACCTCTCACGCGCGTCCGCAGCGCCGACGCGTTTCCCGGCGTATTGCGCTGCTGCTCCTGGCCGCACTGCCGTTACTGCACACCGCACAGGCACAGGCCGAAGGAAAGCTGCGCATCGCCAAGCAGTTCGGCATCGTCTACCTGCTGCTGGACGTGGCGCAGGATCAGAAGCTGATCGAGCAGCAGGGCAAGGCGGCCGGCGTGGACATCGACGTGCAGTTCCTGCAGTTGTCCGGTGGCGCGGCCGTCAACGATGCCCTGCTGACCGGGTCGATCGATATCGCCGGTGCCGGCGTCGGGCCGTTGTTCACCATCTGGGACCGCACCCATGGCCGCCAGAACGTGCGCGGCGTGGCATCGCTGGGCAACTTCCCCTACTACTTGATCAGCAACAATCCGCGCATCAGGTCCATCGGCGATTTCACCCCGCAGGATCGCATCGCGGTGCCGGCCACCGGCGTCTCGGTGCAGTCGCGTTTCCTGCAGCATGCCTCGCAGCAGCGCTGGGGCGACAAGGGCACCCACCAGCTGGATCCGCTGCAGGTCGCCTTGCCGCATCCGGACGCGGCCGCAGCGATCATCCGCGGCCGCACCGAGATCACCGCCCACTTCGCCAGCCCGCCATTCCAGGAGCAGGAGCTGGCGCGCAATCCGGCCGCGCACATCGTGACCAGCTCCTACGAGATCGAAGGCGGCCCCTCGTCGGCCACCGTGCTGTATGCCACCGAGAAATTCCGCCGCGACAATCCCAAGACCTACCGCGCGTTCGTCGCGGCGCTGGATCAGGCTGCGCGCTTTGTCACCGCCCATCCGGAGCAGGCGGCGGATATCTTCCTGCGTCGCAATGGCTCGAGCATCGATCGCGCGCTGGTGCTGCAGATCCTCAAGGACCCGAAGGTACAGTTCACCGTGGTGCCGCAGAACACGCTGGGACTGGGCAAGTTCATGCAGCACAGCGGCGCGATCAAGCAGACGCCGGGCAAGCTGGGCGACTATTTCTTCGACGATCCGCTGATCGCAGGCGGGAGCTGAGCGATGGCCACGCCCACACCATTGCTGCAGGTCGACCACGTCAGCCTGGAATACGCCTCCGCGCAGCGCGTGGTGCGTGCCACCCACCGCGTGCGTTTCGACGTACATGAGGCCGATCGCTTCGTGCTGCTGGGGCCGTCGGGTTGCGGCAAATCCACCTTGCTCAAGGCGGTGGCCGGCTTCGTCACCCCGCGCGAGGGGCAGATCCGCCTGGATGGCAACGCGGTCACCGGACCCGGACCGGACCGGGTGGTGGTGTTCCAGGAATTCGACCAGCTGGCGCCCTGGAAGACCGTGCGCGAGAACGTGGTGTTCGGCCTGCGTGCCGCCCGCAAGCTGTCGCGTGCCGAAGCGCGCGAACGTGCCGACGACAGCCTGGCGCAGGTCGGGCTGAGCGCGTTTGCGCAGGCGTATCCGCACACCTTGTCCGGCGGCATGAAGCAACGCGTGGCGATTGCGCGCGCGTTGGCGATGCGGCCGCGCGTGTTGTTGATGGACGAGCCGTTCGCCGCGCTCGATGCGTTGACGCGTTCGCGCATGCAGGAGCAGGTGCTGGAGCTGTGGGAGCAATCGCGCTTCACCTTGTTGTTCGTCACCCATTCGATCGAGGAGGCCTTGGTGGTCGGTAACCGCGTGCTGTTGTTGTCGCCACATCCGGGCCAGGTACGCGCCGAGCTCAACGCGCATGCGTTCGGCCCGCACAGCGCCGGCAGCGTGGCGTTCCAGCAGACCGCGCAGCGGATCCATCGGCTACTGTTCGACCTGCCCGACGACACCCTGGACGATGCCAAGGTGGCGCCATTGCGTCGCCCTGCCGAGCGCCAGCGCGAGGTGCTGCCATGAGCGGCGGCAACGCCACCGCGCTGCCGCCATTGCCACCGGTGCGGGCCGAGTACGAAGTGGCCCTGCAGCCGCTGGATCCCGCATTGGTTGCAGCCGCCGCGCCGACGCGCTGGCAGGCACCACCGTGGCTGCGCAAGGCGCTGGTGCTGGTGGTGCTGATCGCGGTGTGGGAGATCGCCGCACGCGTGGTTGGCGACGATCTGATGCTGCCCAGCGCGCTGCAGACCGCACGCGCGTTCTACGACGGGCTGCTGTCGGGCGAGTTGTTGCGCCGCGTGGGCGCCTCGCTGCGCGTGCTGGCGCAGGGCTACGCGCTGGGCGTGGTGCTGGCCTTCGTGCTGACCGCGCTGGCCGCCTCCACGCGCTGGGGCCGCGACGTGCTCGGCACGCTGACAGCCATGTTCAATCCGCTGCCGGCCATCGCGCTGCTGCCGCTGGCCCTGCTGTGGTTCGGCCTGGGCACCGGCAGCCTGGTGTTCGTGCTGGTGCATTCGGTGCTGTGGCCGCTGGCGCTGACCACCTACGCCGGCTTCCAGGCGGTGCCGGAAACCCTGCGCATGGCCGGGCGCAATTACGGGCTGCGCGGGCCGCGCTACGTGGCGCAACTGCTGATTCCCGCCGCGCTGCCGGCGATCCTGTCCGGGCTGAAGATCGGCTGGGCCTTCGCCTGGCGCACCCTGATCGCGGCCGAACTGGTGTTCGGCGCCACCTCCGGCCAGGGCGGCCTGGGGTGGTACATCTTCCAGAACCGCAACGAGCTGTATACCGACCGGGTGTTCGCCGGCCTGGCGATGGTGATCGTGCTGGGCCTGCTGGTGGAGGGCGTGGTGTTTCAGGCCATCGAGCGGCTGACCGTGCGCCGCTGGGGCATGCAGCGCTAGCGGGATGACCGCGGGAACCCCGGGCGCCGCGATGCGTGGGCAGGCGCTTTGCCTGGCCACGCTGCAGATGAACGTGCCGCGCCGGCCACCAACGGCCTGAGCCCGCGTGCCGGGCTCATCGGCACGGTCGCGTGCGCTTAACGGGCCTGGCTTATGCTGCCGGCCCCTCTCCTGCCGCCTGCCGTCATGCCTACCGCTCCTTTCACTGCCTATCTGTATCCGGTGCTGTTGCTGATCGCCAGCAATGTGTTCATGACCTTCGCCTGGTACGGGCACCTGAAGTACAAGAGCACGCCGCTGATGATCGCCATCCTGGTCAGCTGGGGCATCGCGTTCTTCGAATACTGCCTGCAGGTGCCGGGCAACCGGCTGGGCAGCGCGGTGTATTCGGCGCCGCAGCTCAAGGGCATGCAGGAGGTGATCACGCTGCTGGTGTTCGCGGGCTTCTCGACGTTCTACCTGGGCCAGTCGTTGAAGTGGAATCACTGGGCCGCGTTCGGCTTGATACTGGTCGCGGCGTTTTTGATGTTCAAGGAATAACGACCAAGCGCCGTCTCGCCGGTAGGAGCGCACCAGGGCGCGACCTCGCAGGAGCGTCCCGCGGCGCGATGGGCGTGTCGGGCGCGATGGGCATGTCGGACATGTCGGGCGTTATCGGGAATGCCACGTCGCGCCCTGGTGCGCTCCTACAACCGGGGTGGCTAGTTCGCCGGTTCGACCCACTGCGCGAACACCGCGTCCAGCTGCGCGTCCTTGACCCGCTTGCCGTCCTGCACCGCCTCGGCCTGCTGGAACATCGGCATGATCATCGCCATGCCGTCCGGCTTGGTCTTCAGATGCACGCCAGGCGGCGTGTCGAGGAACCTGGCCCAGCGCGTGCGCACCTTGGCCCAGTAGCCCTGGGTGCCCTTCCAGTACGCATAGGCCGGGGCGAAGTCGACCTCGCTGGTCTTGCGGTAATCGTTGAAGCCGAACTCGCGCGCGATCGCTTCCTGGCTGCCGTCGGGCTTGCGCAGCACCTTGGTGTTGAACTGTTCGTGGGTCCAGCCGTTGGGCGTGAGCGTATGGCGATTGATCACCGCGAGCGCGTTGTAGTCGCTGCGCTTGGTGTACTCGCGGCGCGGCAACGGGCGCCAGCTCAGATCGCTGGTCCAGGTGGGATGGCCGTCGGCATAGTCCCAGCGACCGGTGCCGCAATAGCGCGGCGCGTCGCTGACCTCGTAGACGCACTGCGTCCAGGCGCCGGTGGTCACTGCCGGCGGCAGCGCATGCACCGTCCAGGTCTGATCGGCGCTGAACTCGAACCGCTGCGGCGCTTCGTAGATCCAGTCCTGCCGCCAGTGCTTGGTCACATGCTTGCTTTTCTCATCCACCAGCAGGTGCTGCAGCACCAGCTTGCGCGGTGAATCCTCCACCACGATCACCACTTCGCTGGCACCGCTGCGCATGGCCGACGCACGCTCGTAGCCGGGCTTGAGCAGCACCGTTTCGTCAAAGGCAAAGTCCACCGCGTATTCGCCCTGCATTGCCAGGATGCTCTGGCGGTCGCGCTGGACGTCGGCGGCGGCGATCAACGGCAACAGGCTCAGCGTCACTGCGATGCAACGGGGAAACAGTCGGCTCATTCGGAACTCTCGGGAGTGTTGGAGACCGTCAGCGGCGCAGGCGCACCAGCGCCGTCGTCATGTCGGATGGGTTGGTGTTGCTGGATGTGGCGGAGGCCGTGCGCAAGGCGGCAGCGCGTGCGCAGCAGCAATCGTCCACCGCCACGCGTCCGTCGATGCCCTCCTCGCGTGCCAGGCGTGCGGCAACCTCGGCGCCCAGCGCCGACACGCTCGCTAGGCTGGCGACAAACGGTTGCTCGCCGGTGGCGGCGGTCTGCAGCCGCAGCGCGCTCAATCGCCACGCCTGCCCCCGCATGCGTCCGGCCAGGCGACGCCACAGCCGCTCCCCGACGCCCAGCTCATGGGTTTCCACCGGCAGCGGCGGCAGGCGCGAGACCAGGCGATCCCAGACCAGGAAGTCGCTGTCAGGCAACAGGCAGATCCGCCAGCAGCACTGCCCTTCGGCATCGAAGAACCAGATGCTTTCGCGCACGCCATCGCTGTCGACCTGCCGGCACGCCGCCGCATCCACCGCGTGCTGCCAGCCGTCCAGTTCGTTGCCCAAGGCAGGCCGATACAGACACAGCACCGTGCCCAGCGCGGCCAGCTGCTGCGGCCGCGGCAACGCGGCGCGGGTGGCACGTGCATGCGACAACGACGGCAGCGGGCGGGCGATGGGCATGGCCGCTACCAGCTCACTGCCAGGCTGACCGAGGCGGTACGCCCGGCGCCGGTGAAGCGGTCGAGCACCGTGCTGCTGGCCAGCGTGCCGTTGGGCAGCGCGTTCCAGTCCACGTAGCGGCGGTCGGCGAGATTGAAGATGCCGGCGGTGACCTTGGCACCGGGTGCGAACTCCCAATGCCCCATCAGGTCCAGCGTGGCGTAGCCGGCCGGGGTGTAATAGCTGTCCAGCTGTGGGCGACGCTTGCGTGCGACGAAGGTGCCGATCACTTCCGCGCCCCAGCCATCGCTGTCGAAGGCCACGCCGAGCGTGCCGCGCAGCGGGTCGACCGAGTTGAGCGGGGTGCCGTCGGTGAGGTTGTCGCCTTCCGAGTACGCCACGGCGCTGTTGAGCGACCAGCCCTGCCAACCGGCCAGGGCGCCCAGATCGATCCCGCCGCGCGCTTCGGCACCCTTGATCACCACATCGTCCACGTTGCGCGACTGGAACAGCATCAGCCCGTCGGCGTTGAAGCCGGCCGGCGCATAGGATTCGATGAAGTTGCGGTAGTCGGTGTAGTACACGCTGACGCCCAGATAGCCGATGGCATCATTGAAGCGCAGCCCCAGCTCGCCACCGCGGCTGGTTTCCGATTTCAGGTCCGGATTGGCGATGGCGGTGTAGCGCGCCTGCAGGTTGGTGAAGCCGATATTGACGTCGTTGTACGGCGGTGCGCGGAAGCCGTGCGCGTAATTGGCATAGGCCGACCAGGCGTCCGAAAACCGCCACAATGCACCGAACTTGGGAGAGACCTGGGTCTCGTCGATGGTCTCGGCGGCAACGCCGGGATTGTCTTCGCGGAAGATGTCGTCCACCTGCGGCGACAGCCGGAAATAATCCACGCGCACGCCCGGCGTCAGCGACAGCTTGCCATCGAACAGGCCGATCTCGTCCTGCGCATACAACCCGAGCTTGGTGGTCTGGCTCTTGGGGAAGTCGCGCACCGGAAACAC
This sequence comes from Xanthomonas sp. CPBF 426, assembly GCF_903989465.1. Lineage (NCBI taxonomy): Bacteria > Pseudomonadati > Pseudomonadota > Gammaproteobacteria > Lysobacterales > Lysobacteraceae > Xanthomonas > Xanthomonas sp. CPBF 426. Next base: position 1,003,115 of record NZ_LR861805.1, on the reverse strand, counting down.
GTCCTGCCCCACGCGATTGGTGATGGTACCATTGGCCAGATTGACCGAGTAGCCATCGCGCTTGGCGCGGGTGTCGGTCCAGGTACCGTCCAGGCCATAGGTGATGGCGTGACTGAGCGTGCCGGTGTCGATGGCCTTGTGTGCGTTGACCAGCAGGCCGTACACGCGCTGATCGAAGTTGTGTTCGTTATGCCGGCGGGTGTTGTTGCCACGCAGCTCGTCGGTGCGCTGCAGGCTCTCGCTGTCCTGGCGATACAGCTGCCACTGCAGGTCGTCGGCCAGCGACCAGCCCAGCGCATCCAGTTCGTGCCGCAGCGAAACGCGCGCACGGGTCTGATGGTCGCGCCCGTCCTGCGACAGGATGCGCAACGATGGGGTGGTCACACGCGGGTCGATGCCGGTCAATGCCTCGATGCTGCCGTAGTCTTCGTTGCCTTCCACGGTGAGCTTGAAGCGCTGCTGCGCGCTGGGCGCGTACACCAGCTTGGCCAGCACGCTGCGGCCATCGATGCGCTGCGGGTTGGCCGCGGTGCGGGTGACATCGCGGCTGCGGATGTCGCCCTGGTTCTGCGCCTCCTGGCCCTGGCGATGGCTGACCGCCACCATGCCGCTCCAGCGTTCGCCGCCGAACGCACCGGTGGCACCGGCGAACAGGCCGTTCCAGTCGCCTTCGTAGCCGAACTTCAGGCCGACATAGCTGTGCCTGTCGGCGCGCAGGTAATCGGAGGGGTCCTTGGTGACGAAGGCCACCACGCCGCCCAGGGCGTCGGAGCCGTACAGGGAGCTGGCCGGCCCGCGCACCACTTCGACGCGCTTGAGCGTTTCCAGATCGACAAAGTTGCGGTTGGCGTTAAGGTAGCTGCCGAAACTGAAGGTGTCCGACACCGGCACGTTGTCGACCAGGATCGCCACGCGGTTGCCATCCAGCCCGCGGATGCGGATGCCGTTGGCGCCGCTGAAGCGGCCGCTGGTGCTGGTGACCGACACGCCCGGCGTGTAGCGGAACAGATCCTTGAGCTCGCGCACCAGTTGATTGTCCAGTTGCTCGCGGTCGATCACATCCACCGTGCTCGGCACATCGACCAGGGCGCGCTGGGTACGGGTGGCGGTGACCTGCAGCCGGTCGAAGTCGTGGACCTCGCGCGCGCCGTCATCCGCGGCAGCGAGGTCGGCAGCGTGGGCACACGACGAAACGGCAGGCAGCGCAAGCGACAGCGCGACCACCAGCGGATGCAGGCGACTCATCGGGAACCCTTGAAAGGACATTCCCGGCAGCGTGTGCTGCAGACAAGGCCGCGGCCGGCCGCCGGGGAACAGCGTGGGGTGCGCGGACGGCGGCGGCAACGCCCGCGACAGACGGTCCGACCCTGCGCAAGGCGCGGATCGGAGCAAGGCGCTTACTTGGTCAGGATGAGCTTGTCGTTGCTGGTATGGCGCAGGCGATAGACGCGGTCGCCATGCTGGATCAGCACTTCGCGACGGCCCTTGAGCAGCGCCTCGCTGCTGATGAGGTCTTCTGCTGGGACGGCACGCGGAGCAGCGCGGTCGCGCAGGTTGACCGGTTCGGAGCGGAGCAGCACGGGATGAGCGGTCATGATCTGGATCTCCAGTCGGTTGGCCAGACAAATAATAACCATTCTCATTTAATGATCAAGAGCCATTCTCATCTTCGCCACACGATCTTTGCATGGACTGAACATTTTCGATTCACAAAATCTATCGGAGTATTCCAGCCAAGCCATCCAGCGCTGTCTTCTGCGCGATGATCGCGGCTCGATCACATCGCTCTGGCATGCGTTTCTGGTCGAGCGAGAAGCAGCCAGCGCCTGACGCCACAGCGACCTGGCCGGCGTGCACGACAGGGAAGACGCAGCCTCACCGGCTCGGTCGGCTAGCAAGACAAAGCCGACAACCTTGCAGCCGCACCACCCCCAGTGCGTGGCGTGCTCTTAGCGCGTTACCGCCTCCACCTGCGCCCAGCCGGCGGCATCGACCTGGGTCAAGGTGTCCAGCGCGCCGAGATTTTCTTCCAGCTGGGCCACCCGGCTGGCCCCCAGGATCACCGTGGATACGTGCGGGTTGCGCAGGCACCAGGCGATGGCCAGGCGTGCGGGCGACTGGCCCAGCTCGGCGGCCAGTGCACAGAACGCGCGGGCGCGTTCCAGGCGGCGCGCTTCCGGCGCGCCCAGCACTTCGTCCTGCAGCCAGTGATTGTCCGGTTGGCCGAGGCGGCTATCGGCGTCTACACCGGCGTTGTACTTGCCGGTCAGCAGGCCCGAGGCCAGCGGCGACCAGATCGTGGTGCCCAGCCCGCCCTCGCACAGCGGCGCGTATTCGCGTTCCAGCCGGTCGCGGTGCAGCAGGTTGTACTGCGGTTGCTCCATCGACGGAGCGTGCAGGTGTTCCTGCTCGGCGATGGTGATGGCCTCGCGCACCTGCTCGGCGCTCCACTCGGAGGTACCCCAGTACAGCACCTTACCCTGGCGGATCAGGGCATCCATGCTGCGCACGGTCTCCCGGATCGGCGTGTCCGAATCGGGCCGATGGCAGAAGTACAGGTCCAGATAGTCCACCCGCAGGCGCTTGAGTGCGGCATGGCAGGCGTCGGTGACATGCTTGCGCGACAGCCCGCGCTGGGTCGGGCGCGGGCTGTCCACCGCGCCGAAAAACACCTTGCTCGACACGCAGTACCCGTCGCGCGGCAGGCGCAGGTCGGCGATCACATCGCCCATCACCTCTTCGGCGCGGCCGCGTGCGTAGACCTCGGCGTTGTCGAAGAAAGTGACGCCGTTGTCCCAGGCGGCGGCAATCAGGTTGCGCGCTTCGCTGCGCCCGATCTGCTTGCCGAAGGTGACCCAGGCCCCGAACGACAGGGCCGACAGCTGCAGCCCGGTGGACCCCAGACGACGGTAATGCATTGGCACACTCCAACAACCTCCGCGGCGCCCTGCCCCGGATCGGCGTGCGCAGTGTAGGACGTGGTGCTGCCGGCGCGACAGGCTTGCGCGGCATCCATGCCGCTCAAGGTCCCACGCCGACACCCGCGCAAGCACCACCAGTTATTGTCGGTTGCGGAAAGAAAATGCCGAGGGCCCGGTGGTCTGCAAGTCTTTGGGAGCGTCACCATCGCTGGCGACATGACAGTAGATGGATGGCTTACTGATCACATCGGCCACGAAGTCCACGGGCATCAACACCTGCTTGACGCATTGCTTGCCAATCAGCGGCGGCAAGCTTGGGAGCGGGGTGTCGCGTCCGGGGGGCGGGACCGTCTGCCGGCATGGATGTCGCCACCGAGTCTCCAGGGACGGATTTACGGCGTGTCCCGCCACCGGATGCGGTGCCGCGCCGCCGACCGACTCCGCACACCGACCGACCCTGCGCATGAGATCTGCCGGTGCTACGTGGAAGCTTCGGTCTACGGCGGGCGCTTGCACGCGTACCGGCGTGGGACACGCCGCAAGTACGTCCATGTAGGCTCTGGCGCGGCATCCATGCCGCTCAAGGTCCCACACCGATACGCGCGCAAGCACCACCGGTTGCTATCGGTTCCGGAATGAAATGCGAACAGCCAGATGAGCTGCACGTTCTTCCGAGCGTCCATTCCTGGCGGCGTGACAGCAGATGGATGGCTTACCGATTACATCGGCCACGGAGTCCACAGCCATCGACACGTGCTTGAAGCCTTGCTTGCCTTTCAGCGGCGGCAATGTTGGGAGCGCGGTGTCGCGTCCGGGGGCGGGACCGTGTGGCGGCATGGATGCCGCCACCGAGCCTCCAGGGACGGATTTACGGCGTGTCCCGACATTGGATGCGGCGCCGCGCCGCCGACCGACTCCGCACACCGATCAATCTTGTGCACCACATCTAGAGTTCCACGCGAATGCTTCGGTCTGCTGCGGGCGCTTGCACGCGTACCGGCGTGGGACACGCCGCAAGTACGTCCATGTAGGCGCTGGCGCGGCATCCATGCCGCTCAAGGTCCCACACCGGTATGCGCGCAAGCACCACCGGTTTTCATCGATGGCTGAGGGGAAAAGCGGCGTCCGGTCGGGTGATCGCGCTTCGGGGCGCGGTCTTTGCAGGCGACGCACGGGCAGCGAATCGATGCCCCCCGATCCATGACCTTGCGCAAGGGCGGCTCGCCCGCCCGCACGCAGGGAACTGCCCGCGCCCGCCCTGGCTCGCCTGCGGGTCAACGGGCGGGGCCTGAATGCTGCTCGCCTTGCCCGCGGTCACCCCCTGCTCTAGGCTTCTCGTTTTGCCGTCAGCAGCCCCGGGGATTGGAATGGTCGAAGGTTTGGGAAGGATCGGTTTCGGCCTGTTCGGTCTGGCGGTGCTCATCGGCATCACCTGGCTGTTTTCGAGCAACCGCCGCGCGATCGACTGGAGGCTGGTTGCCACCGGTCTGGCGCTGCAGATTTCGTTCGCCGCGCTGGTGCTGCTGGTGCCGGGCGGACGCGATGTGTTCGATTCGCTGGGCAAGGGCTTCGTCAAGGTGCTGAGCTTCGTTAATGAAGGGTCCACCTTCATTTTCGGCAACCTGATGAACATCGACAGCTACGGCTTCATTTTCGCGTTCCAGGTGCTGCCCACCATCATCTTCTTCTCGGCGCTGATGGGCGTGCTCTACCACCTGGGCGTGATGCAGGTGGTGGTCCGCGCGATGGCCTGGGCGATCACCAAGGTGATGCGCGTGTCCGGCGCGGAAACCACCAGCGTGTGCGCCAGCGTGTTCATCGGCCAGACCGAGGCGCCGCTGACGGTGCGCCCGTACATCCCCAAGATGACCCAGTCCGAGCTGCTGACGATGATGATCGGCGGCATGGCGCATATCGCCGGCGGCGTGTTGGCCGCCTACGTCGGCATGCTCGGTGGCAGCGATCCCGCGCAGCAGGCGTTCTACGCCAAGCATCTGCTGGCCGCCAGCATCATGGCCGCGCCCGCCACCCTGGTGGTGGCCAAGCTGCTGGTGCCGGAAACCGGTACCCCGCTGACGCGTGGCACGGTCAAGATGGAAGTGGAAAAGACCACCAGCAATGTCATCGATGCGGCCGCGGCCGGCGCCGGCGATGGCTTGCGGCTGGCGCTGAACATCGGCGCGATGCTGCTGGCCTTCATTGCGCTGATCGCCCTGATCAACGCACCGCTGACCTGGCTGGGCGAGATCACCGGCGCTGCCGCGCTGCTGGGCCGGCCGACCAACCTGTCGACGATCTTCGGCTACGTGCTGGCGCCGATCGCCTGGGTGATCGGTACCCCGTGGGTGGACGCGACCACGGTCGGCTCGCTGATCGGGCAGAAAGTGGTGATCAACGAGTTCGTCGCCTACAGCGAACTGTCGCGTATCGTGAAGGGCGAAGTGCCGGGCGTGGGCCTGAGCGCGGAGGGTCGGCTGATTGCCACGTATGCGTTGTGCGGCTTTGCCAACTTCAGCTCGATTGCGATCCAGATCGGTGGCATCGGCGGGCTGGCACCGGAACGCCGTCACGATCTGGCCAAGTTCGGGCTGCGCGCGGTGCTGGGCGGTTCGATCGCCACGTTCATGACCGCTACCATTGCCGGTGTGCTCTCGCATTTCGGTTGAGGGGCGCGGGTTCATCGGTGTGACGGTCTAATCGCCGCACGCCACGTTTCATTCAGTCATTCAAGTCAAGGGTATTTATGAGTTCGGTCGTCGTTGTCGGGTCCTTCAATGTCGATCACGTGTGGCGCTGCGACGTGCTGCCTGCGCCGGGCGCCACCATCGCCGGTCGCTACAGCACCGGCCCGGGGGGCAAGGGCTTCAACCAGGCGGTCGCGGCTGCACGTGCCGGCGCCAGGACGCACTTTCTGTGCGCGCTGGGCGACGATGCCGGCGGTGCGCTGGCGCGCTCGCTGGCGGCGCACGACGGCTTCGCACTGATCGCCGAGCCCAGCAACGAGCCGACCGGCACCGGCGGGATCTACGTCGACGCGCACGGCCGCAACACCATCGTGATCGGTGCCGGCGCCAATTCGGTGCTGAGCGCTGCATTCGTGGACAACCAACGCGCACTGGTGGCCTCGTCCAGCGTGTTGCTGGCGCAGCTGGAATCGCCGGCGGAAACCATCGAGTCGGCGCTGGCACTGGCACGCGAGTGCGGCGTGCTGACCGTGCTCAACGCCGCACCGGCCAATGCACCGACCTCGATCGGCCTGCTCAAGCTGTCGGATGTGCTGACGCCCAACGAAACCGAGTTTGCCGCCCTGCTCGGCCGCCACGTCGGCGAACGCATCAATGCCGACGATGTGGCGGCGCTGGACGGCAACACGCTGCATTCGCTGTGCCGCAAGCTGTTGCCGGGCGGTACCGTGGTGGTGACGCTGGGATCGGTGGGCGCCTTCATCTCGCACGCCGAAGAACAGCTGCGCGGCGACACGGCCGCGCATTACCGGGTGGGCGCGGAAAGCGCGCAGACCGTGGACACCACCGGCGCCGGTGACGCCTTCAACGGCGCGCTGGTGGCCTCGCTGGCACAAGCGCCCACTGCCAGCTTCATCACCCACGTGCGCTTTGCCACCCGCTACGCCGCGCGCTCCACCGAAGTGGAAGGCGCCGCCACCTCGATGCCGCGCATGGCCCCCGAACCGGTCGTGTGATCCGCGCGCTTCAGGCAAACAACGAAGGCGACCGCAGCGATGCGGTCGCCTTCTGCGTTCAGGGCGTCGGCCATGCCCACCAGACTGGTTTGATCCGCGACCGGCATGTCGAGGCCTGTCCATCGACGGAGGCTGCGAGCCCCGCTGCGCCGGCGCTTCGATCTTCTTCATCTGATAGCAGGCTGGGCGGCGGCACCAGGCGTGATGCAGCGTCGGGCGCCCTACCCTCATCCGGCGCTGACGCGCCACCTTCTCCCGGCGGGAGAAGGAATAGAAGCCCCTCTCCCGTCGGGAGAGGGGTTGGGGTGAGGGGACGGTCAACCAGCAATCTTGCCGCTGCCCTCGCTCTACCAGTCACGCGACCCGCGCAGCAACCGCGCAAGACCGAAAGCCGAAAACGCTCTTCCGATTCCCGATTCCCGATTCCCGAATCCCGATTCCCGATTCCCGATTCCCGACTCCCGATTCCCCCACCCAGCTACAATGCCGCCATGCAGATCGGCCCCTACTCCATCGACCCCAAGGTGATCCTGGCCCCGATGGCCGGCGTCACCGACAAGCCGTTCCGGCTGCTGTGCAAGCGGCTGGGCGCCGGGCTGGCGGTGTCGGAGATGACCATCTCCGATCCGCGTTTCTGGGGCACGCGCAAATCGCTGCACCGCATGGACCATGCCGGCGAGCCGGATCCGGTCAGCGTGCAGATTGCGGGCACCGAGCCGCAGCAACTGGCCGAGGCGGCGCGCTACAACGTCGACCACGGTGCGCAGCTGATCGACATCAACATGGGCTGCCCGGCCAAGAAGGTCTGCAACGCCTGGGCCGGCTCGGCGCTGATGCGCGACGAAGAGCTGGTGGCACGCATCCTGCGCGCAGTGGTGCAGGCGGTGGATGTGCCGGTAACCTTGAAGATCCGCACCGGCTGGGATTGCGATCACCGCAACGGTCCGACCATCGCACGCATCGCGCAGGACTGCGGCATCGCCGCGCTGGCGGTGCACGGGCGCACCCGCGACCAGCACTACACCGGCGTTGCCGAGTACGCCACGATTGCGCAGATAAAGGCCGCGCTGCAGATTCCGGTCATCGCCAATGGCGATATCGATTCGCCGCAGAAGGCGGCGCAGGTACTGCGCGCCACCGGCGTGGATGCGGTGATGATCGGGCGTGCGGCGCAGGGGCGCCCGTGGATCTTCGGCGAGGTGGCGCACTATCTGGCCACCGGCGAGCTGTTGCCGCCGCCGTCGTTGGCGTTCGTGCGCGATACCCTGCTCGGCCACCTGGAAGCCTTGCATGCGTTCTATGGGCAGCCGCAGGGCGTGCGCATCGCGCGCAAGCATCTGGGCTGGTACGCGAAGGATCACCCGCAGAGTGCCGACTTTCGCGCGGTGGTCAATCGCGCCGAAACACCGGAAGCGCAGCTGGAACTGACCGGCGCGTATTTCGATGCCCTGATCGCCGGCGTGCCACCGGCACTGTCGGTTGCCGCCTGAGTTTTTCCGCGTTGTTGGAGCTGCAGCGATGAGCGCACCGAGCGACACCCCGACCTATCTGCATGGATTTTCGTCCACCGAACAGGCACGCCTGCTCAAACAGGCGCGCCTGCTGGAAGCCACGCTGTTCAACCAGATCGACTACAGCGGCGCGCGCCGGCTGCTGGAGGTGGGCAGCGGCGTGGGCGCGCAGACCGAAATCCTGCTGCGCCGCTTTCCCGACCTGCATGTCACCAGCGTGGACCTGAGCGAGGCCCAGTTGGGCGCGGCACGCGCCAATCTCGAACGGTTGGCATGGTGCCGCGAGCGCTACACGCTGCAGCAGGCCGATGCGAGCGACCTGCCGTTCGAGGCGCGTCAGTTCGATGCGGCATTCCTGTGCTGGGTGCTCGAGCATGTGCCCTCGCCTGCGCGCGTGCTCAACGAGGTACGGCGCGTGCTGCTGCCGGGCTCGCCGGTGTATGTCACCGAGGTGATGAACGCCTCGTTCCTGCTGCATCCGTATTCGCCCAACCTATGGCGCTACTGGATGGCCTTCAACGATTTCCACGACCAGGGCGGCGACCCGTTCGTCGGCGCCAAGCTGGGCAACCTGCTGCTGGCCGGCGGCTTTCGCGATGTGCATACCGAGATCAAGACGCTGCATTTGGACAACCGCGAGCCGGGCCGGCGCAAGACCATGATCGGATTCTGGGAAGAAGTGCTGCTGTCGGCGGCCGACCAATTGCTTGCGGCCGGCGCGGTGAACGCAGACACCGTGGACGGCATGCGCCGCGAACTGGCACAGGTGCACAGCGACCCGGACGCGGTGTTCTTCTACTCGTTCGTGCAGGCACGCGCGACGGTGTATTGAGCCGGCGTGCTGCACGGAGCTGCGGCAGGCGCATTGCTGGCCAACCGCCTGGGCACGCCTACCGGGCCGCCGGTGCAGGCATCGCGGCATGTTCCAGATCACCGGTCAGCACCGTCCCGGTGGGTTCGTGCCAGATGCGGCGCCACATCTGCGCCAGCACCTGGCCGATCTGATCGCGCGCCACCGGCGCGCGGTAGGCGGCCTGGATCTGTCGCGGCGCGATCGGCTGCCACTGCCCGTCTTCGCGGTGGGCCACCACGAAATTGAAGTTGTAGTCCGGCTCCAGGCCCATGCGCAGGTCGCTGAGCATCAGCTCGTCATCGACCAGGCGTGCGCGCATGAAACCGCGATTGAACCAGGTCAACCGGCGCACTGAATCGAACCGGGCCACTTCGCCCAGCGCCTGGGTGTTGCTGGAATAGCCACGAAACTGCATCGGGCCCTTGTCGGCCACCAGCGAGCGCTCGCCGATCACATAGCCGTTGGGCGTCATCGCCACCACGCGCCACAGCAGGGTATTGAGCGGCATCGGCACCGAGAAGCGCGGCGCATCCTTCAGTCCGAGTGCGGCCAGCGCACGGTCCGCTTCCTGGTCGACCAGGTGCTTGGCCAGCAACGACCAACCCAGATAGGCGGAGCTGAGCGCCAGCCCGATCACCAGCGCGTGCTGCGCGACGGGCCGCGCGCGTGCAAACCATGCCACCGCGCAGGCGAGCAACAGCCATAGCGTGTAGGCCGGGTCGATGATGAAGACGCTCGACCACATCGCCGGATGCGGCTGCAGCGGCCACCACAGCTGGGTGCCGTAGACGGTGAAGGCATCGAGCAAGGGATGGGTGATCAAGGCCAGCTGGATCGCCCAGAACCAGCGCTTGGGCGCACTGGCCACGCGCCCATTGCCGTAGCGGCGAAACAGCCACCAGATCAGCCAGCCCAGCAACGGCAGCACCAACAACGAATGGCTGGCGCTGCGATGCACCGTCATCAGCGTGACCGGATCGTCGGTCAACGGCAGCAACACCAGCGCATCGAGATCGGGCAAGGTGCCCAGTGCGGCGCCGGCCAACAGGGCCGCACGGCGCTGTCCAGCCGGTGCGATGGCAGCGGCGACGGCGCCGCCGAGAACGATCTGGGTCAATGAATCCATCGGCCGATGCTAGCAGGCCAGGCATCGTTCAGTGCCATCGCGTGCGTTACGACCGCGGGGCAGTCAGCCAGCAGGTGCGTTGCCCGCATCGCGCTGCGGTTCGCTGACAAAAAACGAGGCCGCTGCCGACGTCTGGATGCCCTGCACCAGGATGGCGGACGCTGCAGCCCGATGGCGGCTCCCGGCAGCCGCGGCCTGCCGACATGCGCTACGCATGACGACCTCACGCCGCGCGCTGCTGCGCGGCGTGGGGTTGCGGCGCCAGCTCGGCCAGCACCTCGCCGTGATGGTTGACCAGTTGCAGTGCGCCGCACTGCGTCTCGCGCAGCGCCGTCAGGCTCTCCACCCAGTCGCCGGTGTTGGCGTACAGATGGCCAGCCTGCATGCGCAGTGCGGCGCGATGGATATGCCCACAGACGATGCCGTCCAGATCGCGGCGCACCACATCGGCCAGGCCGGCCGCCACGAAGCGGCCGATGTAACGCTCGGCTGCATCGCTGCGTCGCTTGAGAAACTCGGCCAGCGACCAGTAGCGCATGCCCAGCCGACGCCGCAGACGATTGGTCAGCTGATTACCGGTGAGGATGCGGTAGTAGAGCCAGTCGCCAAATCGTTCCTGCAGGCCGCCGAAATGGGTCTGCGCGTCGTAGTCGTCGCCATGGGTGACCAGCAGCCGGCGCCCGTCCAGCAAGGTGTGGACGCTGCGTCGGCGCACCTGCATGGCCGGCATCACCAGGCCGCAGAAGCGGCGGATGGCACGGTCGTGGTTGCCGGGCACGTAGATGATCTCGGTGCCACGCCGGGCCTGCGCATGCAGGGCCGCGATCACCTGCTGATGCGCCACGTCCCAGACCGCGCGCCGCTGCGAAATCCACCACAGGTCGATGATGTCGCCCACCAGATACAGCCTCTGGCACCGCTGGCGGCCAATGAAGGCGGCGATCTCGGCGGCATGGCAATGCCGCGAGCCCAGGTGCAGGTCGGACAGGAACAAGGCACGGACCGGTGGATGCAACGTGGACAAGTGCATGCGGGCGTCTCCGGGGCAGAAATCTCGGCGCTGCGATCGGGCGCGGCGCAGGCAGGGTGCGTGCGCCGCCCGCAGGCGCCGGCAGCGCACGCGCGTAGATGCACACCCCGCCGCAAGCCGCGACGCACTGCATCGAACACCGCATCGCGGGTCGTGGGCGCCATGGCAGCCATGCGCCCTCGCCCCGGCACGCTGTCCAACGGCATCGCTTATTCCCCTGCGGCGCCCCGGCCGCAAGCAGCCAAGGCGCCAGGTACGCGCGCATGCTGACCGCTCGATACGACCACTGCATGGCAAGCTGACGACACCCCGATGACCGTGCAAACCCGTGCCACGACACGGGTTTAACGCCACACCGGGCTGTTCAGGCGCACAATGCACAGGGTTGTCGGACGGTGTATCATCCGCACCCATCTTTTCATCCGAATCAAGGGATATAAGCCTGATGTCCAGCTACCTGTTCACCTCCGAATCGGTCTCCGAAGGCCATCCGGACAAGATCGCCGACCAGATCTCCGACGCAGTGCTGGATGCCATCCTGGCCCAGGACAAGCGCGCCCGCGTGGCATGCGAGACGATGGTCAAGACGGGCGTGGCGATCGTTGCCGGCGAAGTGACCACCAGTGCCTGGATCGACCTGGAAGCGCTGACCCGCAAGGTCATTCTGGACATCGGCTACAACAGCTCCGACGTCGGCTTCGACGGCGAGACCTGTGGCGTGCTCAACCTGATCGGCAAGCAGTCGCCGGACATCAACCAGGGCGTGGACCGCAAGAACCCGGAACAGCAGGGCGCCGGCGACCAGGGCCTGATGTTCGGCTATGCGACCAACGAGACCGACAGCCACATGCCGGCTGCGATCCATCTGGCGCACCGCCTGGTCGAGCAGCAGGCCAAGATCCGCAAGAAGAAGAACTCGGCGCTGTCCTGGCTGCGTCCGGACGCCAAGTCGCAGGTCACCCTGCGCTACGAAGACGGCGTTGCGACCGCGATCGACGCGGTGGTGCTGTCGACCCAGCACGATCCGGGCATCAAGCAGAAGGATCTGGTCGAGGCCGTGCGCGAGGAAATCCTCAAGCCGGTGCTGCCGGCCAAGTGGCTGCACAAGGGCACCAAGTTCCACATCAACCCGACCGGCAAGTTCGTGATCGGCGGGCCGGTGGGCGATTGCGGCCTGACCGGCCGCAAGATCATCGTCGACACCTACGGCGGCTGGGCGCGCCACGGTGGCGGCGCGTTCTCCGGCAAGGATCCGTCCAAGGTCGATCGCTCGGCAGCCTACGCCGCGCGCTACGTGGCCAAGAACGTGGTGGCTGCCGGCCTGGCCGACCGTTGCGAAGTGCAGGTTTCCTACGCCATCGGCGTGGCCGAGCCGACCTCGATTTCGGTCACCACCTTCGGCACCGGCAAGATCGCCGACGAACAGATCGAAAAGCTGATCCGCAAGCATTTCGACCTGCGTCCGTTCGGCATCATCCAGATGCTCGACCTGATCCACCCGATGTATCAGCAGACCGCCTCCTACGGCCACTTCGGCCGCAAGCCGAAGGACTTCTCCTACACCGACGCAACCGGCGCGCAGCACACCGCCACCGCGTTCTCGTGGGAAAAGACCGACCGCGCCGACGCCCTGCGCGCCGACGCCAAGCTGAAGTAAGCCAACTGCTCCTGCGGGAGCGGATGCAGTGAATTGCACATGGGCCGCTGATGCGGCCCATGTGCGTTTTGGTGGGATGGATGCTTCCAACCGAACCCCACGGCTGGATTCACTGCGGGTCCGGTTTTTTGATGCGGCCACGCTTACTGACGAATCTGCGCGTTGGACATCTAGTGGGTTTGTGCGAATGCTCCAGTCACTGACGCTCTGTGACTGAAGGCTTCGGCCACTGAAGGCGCTTGCAAGCGTAATCGCCTGCCGATCAGCAGTGGCAACGCTGGGAGCGCGGTGCCGCGTCCGGGGGCGGGACCGTGTGGCGGCATGGATGCCGCCACCGAGCCTCCAGGGATGGATTCACGGCGTGTCCCGACACCGGATGCGGCGCCGCGCTGCCGACCAACTCCGCACACCGACCAACCCTGCGCATGAGATCTGCTGGTGCTCCGTAGAAGCTTCGGTCTGCTACGGGCGCTTGCGCGCGTACCGGCGTGGGATACGCCGCAAGTACGTCCATGTAGGCTCTGGCGCGATATCCATGCCGCTCAAGGTCCCACACCGGCACGCGCGCAAGCACCACCGATCATCGTCGGCGGCTGAAAAAAGAAAAGCCCCTCTCCTGCGGGAGAGGGGTTGGGGTGAGGGTACGGGGCGTAGCCTCTTTGCATATTCGATGACACCAGGCGTCGCGCGTACCCTCATCCGCCCCTGCGGGGCACCTTCTTCCGTTGGGAGAAGGAACAACCGGTGGTCGCCTTTTCCAGATCAGGATTGCTGCTGCACGGTTACCGATCGAGCTGCAGCTGTTTCTCAAGCGCGTGTATAAACTCCGGCAACGGGCATGCCATGCGTTGCCCAGCTGTGCAAATGCCAAGCGCCAACGTCTGCTGCAACGGCGGGTGCGCCAGATCCAACGGCGCCAGCGTCCGCAGTTGATCCAGCGATTGCGCCAGGTACTGCGCACGTACTATCTGCTGCCCGTTCGGCTCGCGCCATAGGCCCAGCACCAGCGCGCCACCTGGCGGCGGATCGTCGGCGCCGTAGCCGGGCAGATGGAAGTGCAGGCCCAGCAAACTGCTCAACGCGGCGATATGCGTATCGCTGCCGACGAAAACAGAGACCGTTGGCGCCTGCATATTGCCGAAGCGCTGCAGCACGTTGCGCGCCAGCGGTGCGCCCGAGCGTGAGGCCATGTAATGCGGACGTGCGTAGATATCAAACAACAAGGCATGCAGTCGGGACACCTGCGCCAGCCGCTCGGGTGTGGCACGGCCCCAGCCGACCTGCGCCAGCGGCAGGCCTTCGGCGTATTGCAGCAGCAACACCTCGCCGGTGCCGGAGGTCAGATCGATCGGCCCACCCAGCGCCAGGCCGCGCCCGTTGGCCGACGGCGTCAGCGTGGACGGCATCTGCGCAAAGTCGCAGGGTGTGCGCGTGCAGCCCAGGATCTGCTGCATCGCCTGCAGCTCGGCCGCGTGCCCTCGCAACACTGCGGCTGGGCCACCGGTCTGTCTATTGATCGCCGCAACTGCCGCCGCGCCATCGAACGGCACTGCACCGGCCTCGATCGGTCGGAACAACGGATCGTTGCTGCCGGCCTGGCGATGCCCGGCGACGATCCCGCAGCCCGGTGCCAGCGCCGCGGCCAGCAGGGCGCCGCTGTCGATGGTGCGCTGGTCGGTATTGGCCCAGACCGACACGCTGCCTGGTGCCGGGCACCCGCTCGGTGGCAACACGCCCTGCTGCACCAGCCATTGGCGCAAATAGTCGCCGCTCAAGTGCACGCCGATGCGCCCACGCGGCGTCAGCAGGCTGGCCGCTGTGGACCATTGCGGCCATGGCGCGTCGGCATAGTGCGCCGCAGCGGCTTCGCCCTGCAGCGGTGCGCGCACGCCGTGCCGAAAGACAACCACCACGCGTTCCAGTTGCGCGGCCTGCGCGGTCTTTGCGACTGCGGGCGGTCCGGGCGGACGCGGCGTGCAGCCGATCAGCAGCAGCGCGCCGAAGCTGAGCGCCGGCACCAGCCATCGCAGCCAAGACGCGGTCGTCGATGCCGGCCTGATACCTGCGCGCAACGGCGCGACGCCTCTGCAGGATGGCAACAACGCAACCCCCATCGCGTCGCTGCCGTCGTCGCCTGCAGGCGTCGGGTCACTACCCTGCCCCGTTGTCATCGCGTGCCCAGAACACATGCTTGGTGGTCATCCCGTTGGTCACGGCGGAATCTACGTTGCCAATGTGCCAGGCAGACGACATCCGGCGGAACTTCGCGAACATGTCCGGGCAAGCACCACGCGCCGATATGCTGCGCATCAGCCGCGCGGCCACGGTAACGGGCGCGGCAGGCGTCCTTACGAATCGCACCGCGCCGCATGGTGCGCCACCTTGCGTGGATAGCCTTCGCACCGGCCGTCAGGACGCCCTGCACAGGGCCGCGGCACGATGACTTGCGATGGGCCGGCATCAACGCATCGGCACATCTGCCCGCAGCACGCGCATGCTGCGCCACCTGCACGGGATCGTCGTTGTCCTGCGTGCTTATGCAATCACGATCGGCGGGATGGCCGGGAATCCGGGTAGCGCTTGATCGGCCACGGGTGGCGCTGCGGATGAAGGCGCTGCGGTCTGTGCTGGCAGCGGCGTGGTGCCCGCGGGACCGGCCGCCTGCCGTTGGCCTTCGTCGCGGCCGCGGCCGGCCAATAGCAGGGGCACCCGGATCACTGCCGACCGCATCGTGCGCATTGCCTCTTCCCTGCTTCAGGCGTCTTCGGGAAACCGCCTGATGGCACGGGCCAGATAAACAATGCGCTAGTGCGGGACGCGCATCGGATGGCAGCGCGCATTGTCGGCCGCTGGCAAATTCCACATCCGCAGTGCGTGCCCTGTAAGCCACGCCTTCCGGCAGTGCGCTGCAGCGCGATCAGAATGTCGCGGGCGTTGCGGCCGCTGGCTTGCCCTGCGCATCCGTTGCGCCCGCCGCCTCGGAGCGCAATTGCTCGTGCAGGATGCGGCGGATCTCCAGAATCGCCTGCGGCGTTTCCTGCACGCTGTGCCAGGAGGTCACCACCAGTTCGGACTCGGCACCGTCCAGGTGCGCGCTGCGATATGGCACCAGGCCATCGTCGGAGTCGGCCAGCGGCACCTGCGGTTTTTCGCGTCCGACGATGGTGTGGTAATGCACCTGCGGGGAAATCGGCAGGTCCATGCTGGCGCGCACGAACGGATCGGTATCGCGCAGGTTGTCGATGCTGGTCGGCGGCAGCAGGCGCCGCTTGCGGCGCGGGTCGCCGCCCTGCCCGCCACGCTCGCTGCTGGCCAGGTCCTGAAACACATCGCCGAAGCGATCCAGCAAGGCGATCGGCAAACGCACCAGGCGGCCGACGAAACGCCCCAGCCCACCCTCGGCCAGGGGCGTGCCGCGATGCGGCGCGGCGATGAAGATGGCGCGGTCGATCTGCGGCATTGGCGAAAAATGCAGCAGCGGCGACAACTTCGCGCGGATGCGTGCGCCGCGCTCGCCGTCCAGCCGGTAGTTTTCCAGCAGGGAATTCCACAGGCGATCGCCCGACGAGGACACCAGCAGGCGGCCGATCACCCCGCCCATGCTGTGGCCGATCAACACCATGTCCTGCGATGCGATCGCCGTGCCGGCCGGATCGAAGTGCTGCAGGCTGCGCTCCACCAGGGCCTGGATTTCGGCGCGGTTGACCGCCACCGGCGCATTGGTGGGGTAGTACACCTGCCAGATCTGGTAGCGCTGGCGCAGCGCTTCATCGCCCATCACTTCGTTGGCGACATTGACCCAGGCTTCCGGGCTGCTGGCCAGCCCGTGCAGCATCAGCAGCACGCGCCGGTCCGGGTCGTAGGGCTGCATCAGATACAGATGCGGGCGGTCGATGCCGCGCGCGCGGCCCAGCATCGACCGCAGCGACTGCGCGGCAAACCCGGACCTGGCCAGCCACAGCCCATAGGCGGCGGTGAAATTGGCCGCCAGCGGCACGCGCTGGCCATGCAGCACCACCTCGTTCTGGCGATACGGATCGTAGGGCACCACGGTGGCGGCATGGCCACGCAGCACTGCATCCAGCGTCTGTCCATCGAAACGCAGCAGCAGCGTTGCCGGTGCGTACGGCATCTCGCTGAAGGTCGGCAGCGGACGCTCCGGTGCTGCGACGGTGGCGGCTGGTTGCAAGGCCAGCCCGGCGGGGTCGCCGACCACTTGCGGGTCCACCTCGGCCACCAGTTCGGCCCCGAAGCCATCCCGTCGATACGTGCTGCGCAGTCCATCGAAGCGCAACGCCGAGGCGGCGAAGATCGCGCGCGGCGTGTTGCCACCGCCCGGCAAGCGATACGCAGACATGTCGATCCTGACCTGCCAGCGCCCCAGGGTGGTGGGTTCGCGCTCGGTCTGGCCGGTCTGCTGCGCGCGCGCGAACAGGCGTTCGATCACCTGCTGCACGGCATAGTTGTAGTAGTCGCGTACCTGCGTCTGGCGATTCTCGAACGCACGCGCACTGGGCGCCCGATCGGTGAAGAACAGGTAGGCGTAGGCATGCCGCGCCGCTTCCAGCCAGGCGTCGACTGCCGCATCGCTCATCGTTGCCGGGTCGCGCCCGCCCAGGGCAATCGCCTGCGCCGTCCAGAGCTCGGCCTGCGTCGCCAGCCGGCGCTCATTGCCGATGCCTGCGAGGGTGGTGAGCTGCTGCAGGCAGGGCAGCGGGTCGCTGCGGCAGGCCTTGGGCTGCAGACCGGCCACCTGCACCGTCTCGCTGCTGGCCTGGCTCAATGCGCCGGTACTGAGCACATCGCCGCGCGTGCGCGCGATGTAGTCGCCGCTGCTGTGCGATTGCACCGTGACCATCGCGCAGCCGCTCAGCCACAGGCTCGCCAGCAGTCCTGCCAGCACGGCAGCGGCGCGGCATCCACGCAGGCGCGGCGTCATCGCACTGCGCTCCCGGCTGATGCTGGTGCTGGCGCCTGCGGCATGCCGGCACGGATGCGATCGGAGAAATCCGCGGCCTTGTCGGCGGCGATCGCACGTGCGGTGAAATATCCGCGCTGCTTCAGGGTGGCGAAGTCGTAGCCGGGCATCAGCCCATCGTGATCGTAGGCGTATTCGTCGACGTAGCCGGACAGCAACAGGCGATGATCCAGCGGCAAGGTGGGCTGCAATTGGCGCGCCAACGCAAACACGATCGTGGTGCAGTTGCTGGTGAGCGTGTTGTAGAACGCCGGCGCGCGATTCAGGTCGTTGGCCAGGCCCACGTAGCCCATGAACATGCGGCGCAGCCCGGCCTTGGGAAGCGCCAGCCGGTACAGGTACATGTCCTCGCCGCGCACGTTGGTGCGCACGCGCAGGATGTCGCGCTCGTCGGCGGCCACCAGGGTTTCTTCGAAACTGCGGAAGAACCCGCCCAATGCCGAGAACGACTCGCCACGCTCCTTGCGGATTTCCAGCGAGAACACCACGTGCGAGCCGTCGTCGAAACCGAACGACACCAACGTGTGCGCGATCGCCGGACCCATCCAGTACGACAGCGCCAGATCGGCGCTGACCAGGCGATCCAGGTCGTACTGGCGGGTTTCCCAGCGCGGCTGGTAGTCGGTTTCGCCATGCCAGTCGAAATTGCGCACGTTGTGCAGCGTGACGATGTTGCCGTGCACCTCCGGCTGCAGGCGCTGGGCGACATCGTCGGCCCAGTCGCGGTCCTGGCTGGGCTGCATCATCCACCACGACAGCGCCAGCACCGCGAAGGCGGCACTGAAGATGCCCACCAAGGCCCAGTTCTCGCGGCCACGCCGCAACCCCCACAACGCCGCGATTGCCATCGCGCACCACGAGCCCACCCACGCCGCGCGCACGAACGCATTGCCGGTCAGCGCGAAGTAGATCGCCAGCCCGCCCCAGAGCGCGGCCAGCACCAGCGCCCCCCGCAACGCCCAGCGCCCGATGCGCGAACGCGTGGCCGGTTTCATCGGGTGCCGCCTTCCGGCACCTGCATGCCCAGTGCGTGCATCAACAGGTCGGCCGAGCGATGAGCAAGCCGTTTGCGTTCGGATTCGTCGTTGCCGCGCAGGCAGCTGCCGAGCATGTCGATCACCAGCAGTAGTTGCTCGTCATCGACATCGGCACGGCACAGGCCGGCGTCGCGGGCGCGGTGCACGAACGGCAGGAAGATGCGCACCACACGCCGGTCGGCCGCGTCCACGGCCGGGTGCGCGCGTTCGATCGAACGCCAGAAATCCACCAGCGGCGCGGACTGGGCGATGTGCTCGGCCACATCGTGCAGCAGCACGGCCAGCCCGTCCGGGCGCTCGGCCAGATCGGCGGCCAGCCGTTCCAGGCCATCCAGGCCACGGGTCATCAGCGCGGTCATCAGCGCGAGCCGGTCGGGGAAGTTGCGGTACAGCGTGGCGCGGCCAAGGCCGGCACGCTCGACCACCAATTCCAGCGGGGCGTTGACGCCGTGTTCGCTGAACACTTCGTCGGCAGCATCGAGTATCTGCCGGCGGCGCAGCGCGGCATCAGGGCGGGAAGTCGTCATCGCGGCATTATCGGACAGATTTGTCCGGTAACACCAGAGCCCGCTTCACCAATCCGCGCCCTCTCCGACCAACGGTCTGCTCCGGCAGTCTGCTCCGGCAGCCGCCTTCGACGGCCGGAGCAGCGAACGGATCAGCCGGTGTTCTGCACGCCTTGCGAGACACCGTTGACGCAGGCCACCAGCGCGCGCAGCAATTCGTCGTCTTCGCCATCGGTGGCGCGCCAGCGCTGCAGCAGGTCCACCTGCAGCACGCTGATCGGGTCGATGTAGGGGTTGCGCAGGCGGATCGACAAGGCCAGCCGCGGGTCGTGCTGCAGCAGCGACTGCTGGCCGGTCAACGCCTTCACCCAGCCCTTGGTCAGCGCCAGCTCGGCGCCGATGCCCGGGAAGAACCGCGCATGCAGGTCGCCCGACAAGCGCGAAAACAGCTCGGCGATGGTGAGGTCGCCCTTGGACAGCACCATCGCCACGTCGTCGAGGAAGGTGCGGAAGAATGGCCAGTCCTGCGCCATCTCGCGCAAGGTCTCCTCGTGCCCCGCATCCACTGCCGCCTGCAGGCCGCTGCCCACGCCGTACCAGCCCGGGATCACCGCACGCGCCTGGCTCCAGGCGAACACCCACGGAATCGCGCGCAGGTTGGACAAGGCCGCGTCCTGGCCGAGCCGGCGCGACGGACGCGAGCCCAGCGTCATGCGTTCGATCACATCGATCGGCGTGGCCAGGCGGAAGTACTGCATGAAATCCGGCGCGCCAACGAAGGCGCGATACGCCACAGTGCTGCGCTCGGCGACCAGATCCATCACCGGGCGCCAGCGCTCCTCGCGCGGCTCGGGCGCACGCGGACGCAGGCTGGACAGCAGCACCGCGCCGGTCATCTGTTCCAGCGAGCGCAGCGCCAGGGCACGGATGCCGTACTTGCGATGGATCACCTCGCCTTGCTCGGTCACGCGCAGCCGGCCATCGACACTGCCGCGCGGCGCGGCATCCAGCGCGCGGCTGGTCTTGCCGCCGCCACGCGCGATCGAGCCACCGCGGCCGTGGAAGAAGGTCAGCCGCACGCCGAGTTCGGCGGCGGCCTCCAGCAGTTCGACCTGCGCGCGTTGCAGCCCCCACCGCGAGGCGGTGATGCCGCCGTCCTTGCCGCTGTCCGAATACCCCAGCATCACCATCTGCGTATCGCCGCGCGCAGCCAGGTGCTGGCGGTAGACCGGGTCGGCGAGCAGATCCTGCACGGTGCCGGTGCCGCCGCGCAGATCGTCCACGGTTTCGAACAGCGGCACGATATCCAGCGGCACCGTGCCGGCGTCGTCGACCAGACCGCCGCGGCGCGCCAGCGCCAGCACGGTGAGCACGTCGGCGCGGTTGTGCGCCATCGAGATGATGTAGCTGCCCAGCGCATCGGCGCCATGGCGGCTGCGCGCATCGGCGAGCGCGGCGAACACCGCATCCAGCCGCGCATTGCCTTCGTCATCCACGCGCGGCAATGCCTGTTCGCCGGAGGCATACGGACCGAGCAATGCGGCGCGCTGGGTGGCGTCCTGTTCGTCCCAGTCCGCCTGACCCAATGCGTCGGCCACCGCGCGCGCATGCACGCTCGATTCCTGGCGCACGTCCAGACGCGCCAGGTGGAAGCCGAAGCTGCGCACGCGCCACAACAGGCGGCGCACCGCGAACCAACCGGCGTGCAGGCCCTTGTTGGCCTGCAGGCTGTCCAGGATCAATTGCAGATCGTGCTCCAGCTCGGACGGACTGGTGTAGGCGCCGTCGGCATCGTCCAGCGTGGCCTGCAGGCGCGCGCGCATCAGATCGTTGAGCAGCCGGTACGGCATGTCGCCATGGCGCGGACGCGAGCGTGCGGCGTCCTCCGGCAACAACGCGCGGTAGCGCTGCAGTTGCTCGCTCAACGCCGGGCTCACCGCCACCAGCGTGGTCGACTGGCTGAGCAGGCTGGCCAGTTGCCAGAGTTCCTTCTGATACCGGTCCAGCACCGCACGCCGTTGCGCATCCAGCGTGCCGGCAATGGTGGTGGCATCCACATTGGGGTTGCCGTCCATGTCGCCGCCGACCCAGGTGCCGAAGCGCAGCAGCCGCGGCAGGGTCGGCACGCTGCCGTAGGTCTCTTCGATGGCGTGTTCGAGGGTTTCGTACATCACCGGCACCACGCGATAGAGCACCTGGGTGAGGTAGAACCCCACATGCTCGCGCTCATCCTCCACGGTGGGACGCACCGGCGAGGAGTCGGCGGTCTGCCAGGAGGCGGTCAGGGCCATGCGGAAGCGCGCCGCGTCGGTGGCGCGCTCGTTGGGCGTGCGCATGCCGTCCAGGTTGTCGACCAGGCTGGCGACCATCAGCTGTTCTTTTTCCAGCAGCGCGCGGCGCACCGCTTCGGTCGGGTGCGCGGTGAACACCGGCTCCACGTCGATGCGCGGCAACCACGCGCTGAGTTCGTCCAGGCTCACGCCCTGTGCCTTGAGCCGACGCAATGCGTCGTGCAGGCCATCGGGCTGCGGCGTGTCGGTGCCGCTGCGCTGGTATTCGCGGCGGCGGCGGATGCGGTGCACGCGCTCGGCGATGTTGACCACCTGGAAATAGGTGCTGAAGGCACGCACCAGCGCCTCGGCCTGGCGCGGCTCGCGCCCGGCCAGTTGCGCGCTCAGCGTGGACGGCGGCGCATCGCCCTCGCGCCGCGCGATCGCGGTGGTGCGAACGCGTTCGACTTCCTCGAGGAATTCCGCAGAGACCTGCTCGGCGAGCAGGTCACCGACCAGGGCGCCGAGCCGACGCACATCGTCGCGCAAGGGCAGGTCGGGGGTAGCGAACACAAGACTGCTGCGGTACTCGTTCATCGGAAACGCACACCCTCTCAAGCGCAAAGTCGTCGAAGACTAACCCAAAAGGATTAGATGATCGCGACCGGCACGACGGTTTCATCATCAACCATCGTGTGCCAGCGCTTTGTCCGATGACTCTCGTAGGAGCGCGCTGGCGCGCGATAGGGCTTTCCCGGTAATGCCCCATCGCGCGCAAGCCCGCTCCTGCGAGGTGGGGCTGTCCGGGTAACGCCCATCGCGGACAAGCCGCGCCTGCGGGGTGGGGTTGTCCTGGTCATGCCCCGTCGCGCCCGGGTGCGCTCCTACGGGTGACCGCGGCAATCGCGTGGGCGGCGCAGCGATGCGTCCCGGGACGCGCAGGCCGCATCCACGTAGGAGCGCACCCGGGCGCGACGACGCTTCACCGGTAACCCCGCATCGCGCGCAAGCGCGCTCCTGCCGGTGCCGGCCCACCATCGATCAACGCGTACGCGTCGCGCCGGTCTCCTTCACCGGTTCGCCGAGATGGGTCTTCAACCACTGCTCGCTCTCGGCCAGCATCTGCAGGATCGACTGCCGTGCGCGATACGCATGCGATTCGTTGGGCAGCAGCACCAGCCGCGCGGTGCCGCCCAGGCCCTTGATCGCGGCGAACATGCGCTCGCTCTGGATCGGGAAGGTGCCGGTGTTGTTGTCGTCCTGGCCGTGGATCAGCAGCAGCGGGTCCTTGATCCTGTCGGCATAGTTGAACGGCGACATCGCCTGGTACACCGATTGCGCCTGCCAGTAGTTGCGCTCCTCGGCCTGGAAGCCGAACGGCGTCAGCGAGCGGTTGTAGGCCCCGCTGCGCGCGATGCCGGCCTTGAACAGCCGCGTGTGCGCAAGCAGGTTGGCGGTCATGAAGGCGCCATAGGAATGCCCGCCGATGGCGATGTGTTCGCGGTCGGTGACCCCGCGCCGCACCACTTCGTCCACCGCGGCCTGCGCATCGGCGACCAGCTGCGGCACGTAGGTGTCGTTGGGCTCGGCATCGCCCTCGCCGACGATCGGCATGGTCGGGTTGTTGAGCACCACATAGCCGATCGCCAGGAACGCCTGCGGGCCCCAGTAGCTGATCGCGTTGAAACGGTACGGCGAGTCGGTGACCTGGCTGGCGGTATCGGCACTCTTGAACTCGCCCGGGTAGGCCCACATCAGCAGCGGCCGCGGGCCGTCGCGCTTGGGGTCGTAACCGGGCGGCAGCAGCAGCGTGGCGGTGAGGTCCACGCCATCGGCGCGCTTGTAGCGGATCTGCTCCTTCTGCACGCCGCGCAACTGCGGCAGCGGGTGGGCGAAATGCGTCAACGCCCGCGGTGCAGGCGCTGCGTCGCCCAACGTCTGCACGACGTAGTTGGCCGGCTCCTCGGGCGATTCGCGGCTGAGCAGCAACTGCGTGCCCTGCGCGTCCAGCAACGCCAGCGGCGCGGAATAACTCGGCGCCTGCGAATGGAACAGACGCGTGGCACGCTTGCTGCGCAGATCGAAGCGATCCACGAACGGGCGATCACCTTCCGGCGAAGCGCCCTTGCCGAGCAGGAACAGGCTGTTGCCGTCGGCACCGGTCTGCAGCAGCGTGCGGCCCTTGCCGTCGGCCACGGTCGCCGGCGTGCCGGGATCGTTGTAGCGGTCCTGCGAGGAGCGGTCCCAGAGCAATTCGGGTGCGCGCTGTGGCTGGTCCGGTGCGATGCGCCACTGTTTGGTGCGGCGGGTCTTCCACCAGCTTTCGCTGAGGATGGCCAGATCGCCGCGGCCCCACTGGATGCCTTCATACCGGCTACCCAACCGTGCCAGCGTCACCGGCGCGCGCGCGAACGGCGCGGCCTGCATCAGCACCGCATCGCGGACCGTGCTCGCGCGGGCCGGATCACCGCCGTCCTGCGCCTCGGCCCAGACCAGCGTGGCCGGCGCATCGGCGCGCCAGGCGATATCGCGCACGCCGGTGGGCACCGCGTCGTTGCCGGTCGGCAGGCCTTCGACCAACGGCAGCTGTGCGATCTGGCGCACCAGCTTGCCCTGCAGGTCCAGCACCTCGATGCGGCGGGCGAAATTGTCCACCGGCACCACGTATGAAAACGGCCGTTCGGCGCGTTCGCTCAGGAGGTAGCGGCCATCCGGCGATACCGACAGGTTGAGATAGATGCCGGGCGTGGCGATCGGGCGCACCTGCCCGGTCACGCCGACGATGATCGGCTGGCCGGTGGCGTAGTACTCGAACACGCGTGCGTCGGTCTCGTTGCGCAGCAGGTCCTGGTAGGTCGGCAGCGAGCGCACGCCGGCCGCGGCACTGGTCTGCTGGATCGCCGGGCCGTCCGGGGTCGCGTCGCGCGCCGGTGGCGTGCCCTGCCCGGCCACCTGCTGTTGCAGCAACAGGCCGCTGCCATCGGGCAACCAGTGCAAGGCGTCGTCGACGCTGGTGTTCAAGCCGGCGACCAGGCGCCTGGCCTGCCCGGCCGCCACGTCCACCAGCCACAGTTCGTTGGCCCCGCTGGCCGCGTCCTCGCGGCGGAACGCCAGATAACGCTGATCCGGCGACCAGCTCAACGTGGCCAGCGCCAACGGCGTCGGCAGCCCGGTGATCTGCCGCTCGCTGCCATCGGCCACCGACAGCAGCCACAGCTTGTCGGCAAAGGCAAACCGGCTGCTGGCAACCGTCTTGGGATGGATGCGCAGGCCGGCCAGCTTGAGCTCGGGCTGGGCCACCTCGGCGATGTCCGGCAATGCAGGCAACTGCACCATCGCGCCCAGGTCGCGTTTGGGCGACAGGTGCAGCAGCGGTGCGCGCGGGGCATCCACCACCGCCTGCAGCGCCTTGGAGGGCAGCTGGTAGCCGGTGCTTGCCGCCGCGGCGGGCTGGGCGGCCGGTGCGACGGCTGCCGCTGCAGCCAGTGGTGTTGCGCTCAGCGCCAGCGCGCCTGCCAGGACCCATCGCTGCCGCCGCCTGCCGTGCCGTGCATCGGATATCGCCTGCATTGTCCATCCCCAGCGTCGATCGACTCCGGACCATAGCAGCCGCCCGCGCACCGCTCCCCCTGCCGTTGGTTGGGTGCACACCAATTCATGCCGGAGGGGGGTGCTGCCGATATAATCGATGCTCTCGTCGAGGGGCGCTGCGACCGGTATGGCGGACTGATCTGCCTACTGCACCACAGGTGCAGGAAACTACGGCCAGGCTCGACCAGCATTCATCGTTCAACGGCGCCCGGAACTGCAGACATTTGTTTGCCTACCGGAGCTATTGCATGAACGCTGTCGCAAAAACCGTCGCGCAGACGGACTACAAGATCGCCGATCTTTCCCTGGCCGATTGGGGCCGCAAGGAACTGGACATCGCCGAGCACGAGATGCCGGGCCTGATGTCGATCCGCCGCAAGCATGCGCAGACCAAGCCGCTGAAGGATGTCCGCATCACCGGCTCGCTGCACATGACCATCCAGACCGCGGTGCTGATCGAAACGCTCAAGGACATCGGCGCCAACGTGCGCTGGGCCTCGTGCAACATCTTCTCCACCCAGGACCACGCGGCCGCCGCGATCGCCGCCTCCGGCACGCCGGTGTTCGCCTGGAAAGGCGAGACGCTGGAAGAGTACTGGGACTGCACCTTGGACGCGCTGACCTTCACCCTGCCCGACGGCACCCAGACCGGCCCGGAGCTGGTGGTGGACGACGGCGGCGACGTCACCCTGCTGATTCACAAGGGCTATGAGCTCGAAAACGGCAGCACCTGGGTCGACGAGCCGGCCTCCTCGCACGAGGAAGGCGTGATCAAGGCGCTGCTCAAGCGCGTGGCCGTCGAGCGTCCGGGTTACTGGACCCGCGTGGTCAAGGACTGGAAGGGCGTCTCCGAAGAGACCACCACCGGCGTGCACCGTCTGTACCAAATCGCCGAAGCCGGCAAGCT
Source organism: Xanthomonas sp. CPBF 426 (assembly GCF_903989465.1). Taxonomy (NCBI): domain Bacteria; kingdom Pseudomonadati; phylum Pseudomonadota; class Gammaproteobacteria; order Lysobacterales; family Lysobacteraceae; genus Xanthomonas; species Xanthomonas sp. CPBF 426. The sequence continues at coordinate 977,028 of NZ_LR861805.1, read as the reverse complement.
GCTGATCCCGGCCATCAACGTCAACGACTCGGTCACCAAGAGCAAGTTCGACAACCTCTACGGCTGCCGCGAGTCGCTGGCCGATGGCCTCAAGCGCGCGATGGACGTGATGCTGGCCGGCAAGGTTGCGGTGGTCTGCGGCTATGGCGACGTCGGCAAGGGCAGTGCCGCCTCGCTGCGCGCCTACGGTGCCCGCGTGATCGTCACCGAGATCGACCCGATCTGCGCCCTGCAGGCGTCGATGGAAGGCTTCGAGGTCAACACCATCGAATCCACCCTGGGCCGCGGCGACATCTATGTCACCACCACCGGCAACAAGGACATCATCACCGTCGAGCACCTGCAGGCGATGAAGGATCAGGCCATCGTCTGCAACATCGGCCACTTCGACAACGAGATCCAGGTCGATGCGCTGAATGCGTTGAAGGGCGTGGAGAAGATCAACATCAAGCCGCAGGTCGACAAGTACGTGTTCGCCAACGGCAACGCGATCTTCCTGCTGGCCGACGGCCGCCTGGTGAACCTGGGCTGCGCCACCGGCCACCCGAGCTTTGTGATGTCCAACTCGTTCGCCAACCAGACCCTGGCGCAGATCGACCTGTGGGAAAAGCGCGACAGCTACGAGAAGAAGGTCTACATCCTGCCCAAGCACCTGGACGAGGAAGTCGCGCGTCTGCACCTGGAAAAGATCGGCGTCAAGCTGACCACCCTGACCAAGGACCAGGCCGAGTATCTCGGCGTGGACGTGGCCGGCCCGTACAAGCCGGATCATTACCGCTACTGATCAGCCGGGCGGTTGATTGCCCGGATGTCACCGCTTGAACAGAACGGGCGCCGCAAGGCGCCCGTTTTCTTTGCAGGATGCCGGATGGTGATGGCCATGCGTGGAAGCGGCCCCACACGGCGATCGACCTCCGCTCGCCGCATGCGGCGACATCGACAGGCCCGAGTTAAGCAGCAGCGCTCTTTTCCCTGCCGCGCGAAAAATCGCACGATGCGCTGCAGCTGGCGGCCTGCTACGGCCGCCAGTTCGCATTGCGTTCCCAGAACGCAACGCTGCGCCGGTACGCGTCGCGGTCCAGTGCCACACCGGAGCCGCCCTCGTCCACGCCCAGTGCGTTGCGCAGCATGGTGATGGGCGCCATCGGAATTTCTTCCGGCTCGGTGGTGTACAGGCAACCGACCACGCCCCAATCGGCGTCGATCGGCGCGCCTTCCCTGGCCAGTTGATCGCGGCTGTAGAGGATCGGCAGCAAGTACGTCGCCACCGGCGGCTCCACCCCTTCGAACCAACGCACCAGCACCGGCAACTCCTGCGTGCTGCGTGCCTCGTAGCCGGAGCGCAGCTGGTGGCGGTTTTCGTCGGTGATCGGCGCAGTGAGGCAGCGCGTCGAGGTCCAGTTGCGGTGCACATGCAGCTGGCAGAACGGCGCATAGCCTGCGATCACGCGCACCGGCGTTTCTTCGTTGAGCCGCTGGATGAACTGCTCGGGCGTGCAATCCTGGATGGCGTTGCGACGACCATCGCGGGGAAACAGACGGGTGCGGGCGAACGGTGTGAGAACGATGGACATGAGCGTGGTCGGATGGCGAAGGACGCCAGGGTAGCCTGCCGCCCTGCGGCGCGACCACTTACCAGATCAGATCGTCCGGCACCTTGAACTGGCTGTAATAGTCGTCGTCGCTGTCCGGCGCCGATGGCGTGCTGCTACGGCCATGGTCCAGCACCACAGCGTCCGCATCGCGGCTGTAGATCTTGTCGGCGGCGGCGCGCGGAATCAGCTCGAAGCCATCTCCATGCCGCACGATCACCAGCGCGCCGCTGGCCAGCTGGCTGCGCAGCGCAGTGTTGACCAGCACGCTGCGGATGACGCTGCCGTCGTTGAAGCGGTAGTCGATCTCGCCCTCACGCTTGACCTTGTTGGTCTCCACGATCTGCCGGACCTGGGCCAGCAGTTCCTGCTGCCGCAGCTGCACCTTGCGCTCCTCGGCCAGTGCGCGATCACGCTCGGCGCGCTCGGCCTGCAGGCGCGCTGCATCCACCTTGTCGGCATCTGCGGGCAATGCCGCCCCGCCCTTGGCATGACGTTGCTTGACCTGCTCACGCGCCACCTTGTCCACCTGGGCCTTCTTGACCAGCCCGGCCTTGAGCAGTTGTTCTTGCAATGGATTACGCATGGGAAGGATCGGCAATGAACTGGCCGCTAGTTTAGCGCGCCCGGCACCCGGCTTCTGCGAGCCCCCGGCCGAAACCAAGCGCGGCGCCGCTCGCCGCTGCGCTGCATTGTGCGACCGGCCACCCTGTTGCCGCCGAACGCCGTGCGCAGTTCCGCGGTCCATTGCATTGAATACGTATGCACAACACCGATGTTGCGTCGCGATGCACGCTTAGCATCACCGCGCGCTGCACGCCGTGCGCGCGCTCTCCGGAACAGGGGCCGGAGGCCTTGCCGCGGGCAGCGTGATGCACACGCCGGCCTGCGCCTACCACTGGAGAACCACCCGATGCGCACCACACCTGCCCACTCTCCAACCTCGGCCCTGCAGCGCGGCGCCCGCGCATTGCTCACCGCGCTGGCCTTGCTGCTGGTGACAGCCAACGTCCAGGCCGATGTCATCCTGCATGCCTTCAACTGGCCGTATGCCACCGTGGAAGCGCGCGCCAGGCAGATTGCCGATGCCGGGTATCGCAAGGTCCTGGTTGCGCCGGCGTACCGCTCCGAAGGCAGCGCCTGGTGGGCGCGTTACCAGCCGCAGGACATCCGCCTGATCGACAACCCGCTCGGCGACACCATCGCCTTCAGGCGCATGGTGCAGGCATTGGCCAACAACGGCGTGGAAACCTATGCCGACGTCGTGCTCAACCACATGGCCAACGAGGCGGCGACACGTTCGGACCTCAATTACCCCGGCAGCGCCGTGCTCGCGCAATATGCTGCAGATCCGGGCCGTTACGATACGTTGCGCCTGTTCGGCACCTTGCAATCGAACTTGCTGAGCGCCAGCGATTTCGGCCCGGCGCAGTGCATCACCAACTACAACGACGCCTATCAGGTGCGCACCTATCGTATCTGCGGTGGCGGCAGCGATCCGGGCCTGCCGGATCTGCTCGGCAATGAGTGGGTGGTGCAACAACAGCGCGCCTATCTGCAGGCACTCAAGGGCCTGGGCGTTACCGGCTTCCGGGTCGACGCGGCCAAGCACATGTCCTTCGACCACCTCAACCGCGTGTTCGATGCTGGCATCCGCTCCGGCGTGTATGTGTTCGGCGAAGTCATCACCGGCGGCGGTACCGGCAATGGCGATTACGATCAATTCCTGGCGCCGTATCTGCAATCCACACCGCATGCGGCCTACGACTTCCCGCTGTTCAACGCGGTCCGCAATGCGTTCGCCATTGGCGCGAGCCTGCAGCAGCTGGTGGATCCGGCATCCACCGGGCAGGCCTTGCCAGGCAATCGCGCGGTGACCTTCGCCGTCACCCACGACATCCCCAACAATGCCGGCTTCCGCTACGCCATCCTCGACCCGGTCGATGAGACGCTGGCGTACGCATATCTGATCGGCCGCAACGGTGGCATGCCGATGATCTACACCGACAACAACGAAAGCGGCGACAACCGCTGGGTCAACGCCTATCAACGCGAGGATCTGCGTCGCATGATCGGCTTCCACAACGGCATGCAGGGCACCGACATGCAGGTGCTGTCGTCCAGCGCCTGCCATATCCTGTTCCGTCGTGGCAGCCTGGGCATCGTTGGCATCAACAAGTGCGGCACTCCGGTCACCACCACGGTGGGCATGAACAACAGCGTGTTGTACTGGAATGCCGACTACACCGATGCGCTGGGCTCCGGCAACGTGGTCCGCATCACCGGCAGCTCCCACACCTTTACGCTGCCGGCGCGTGGCGCGCGCATGTGGCGTCGCTGAGCGATCACCACGGTCGTTGAATCGGCCGCACGCAGGTGACCGTCGACCGGGCAGGTAAGCATTCGCACACCTGCGCAGCACCGCGTCACCAGCCGCTCGATATGCGGCCTGCCGCAGCATGCGCGCGCAGGCCGCGTGCTTTCAGGCATCGGCATGCGGCATGGCGGGCAGTCGTGCCGCGGCTGTCGCCTTTGTATCCAGTGGCCATCAACACAAACTTGGACAGGCGCTGAACCAAACCGGCACGGAGAGTTTGTTGGTGCAACGAATCCTGCTGCGCCCCGGACCTATGTGGCAGCCCGATGCACGCCGTTGTCGTCTGCAGGCAGGCGTGCCGAGTGCAGCGAAGGGCGTTGCCCGGTCATCGGACAACGTTCTCGACCACCGAACAATCGAGCAACCGGAGCAAGCCGATGCCTCTGTACTTCGTCCGCCATGGCGAGTCGCTCGCCAACGAGCAGAACTATTTTGCCGGTGCGCAGGATTCGCCGCTGACGCCACTGGGCCGCCGACAGGCCCGGCAGGCAGCCGACTTCGTTCGACAACGCGGGCTGCGTTTCGACCAAGTGCATGTCTCGACGCTCGAACGCGCCCAGGCCACCGCGGCGATCATCCTGGAAGGCGTCCCCGATGCCCCGCAGGTGCTGTACAGCGATGCGCTGAAGGAGCGCGACTTCGGCATTTTCGCCGGCAAGAACAAGACGCTGATCAAGAAGTCGATCGGCCATGGCCTCTTCGATGCCTGTTTTCATGATGCCGATGGTGCACCGCCTGACGGCGAGCACTGGATGGACATGTACGCGCGTTGCAAGCACTACTACGACACGGTGCTGGCACCGCTGGACCGCCAGGGCAAGCAGGTGCTGGTGGTGGCGCACAAGTACATCGTCGAAGTGTTCGCATTGATCGCCTCGGGCCTGCCGCCCGCCGAGTACATCGACTTCCGGCTGCCCAATTCGCGCCCGTTGTCGTGGGAGGAGCTCAAGCGCATGACCGCGCGCAGTTCCTCAGGTCTGAACTATCTGGGCGAGCAGACCGAAATCCATCTGCTGCAATGGATGCTGATCGCCGCCGTGGCCGGCTTTGCGCTGTCGTGCATGGGCCTCGCACTACCGCATGGCCTGATCTCCACCGCCATCGTGGCCCTACTGGCGGTGAATGCGTTCTTCCTGTCGGTCCGTATCGAACCGGGTGCGTTGCGCCTGACCGGAGGACCGGAGAACCTCGCATTGAGCGTGGTCAGTGCGGCACGCGCCGGGCTGGCCATGGTGCTGCTCACGCAGTCGCATAACGAATGGGTGCATGTCCTCGGCTTGCTGCTGATCGTGCCACCAGCGCTGTCGGTGCCCACCTTCTCGCTTGCGCGCGGCGGCGATTATTTCTTTGCGGCGCGCTACACCCTGGTGCTGTCGATCGTGCTGCCGGTTGCATTGCTGTTGCTGTTCCTGGATCACCACGAGGTGCTGGGCAATGCGCATGCACTGGAACGCTTCTTCGTGGTGTTGCTGATCGCGCTGGCGGTGCCCTCCCTGCTGGCACAGGGCTGGCGACGTGCGCGCCCGATCGCAGCCGGCAAACTGGCCACCAACTGGGGCTGGGCGGGCTTGCTGACGATGGTGCCGCTGGCCTTGCTGGTGGGGCTGCAAGCGGGTGGCAGGCCGTTGGCAGACGCCCTGGGGCATGGGGGTTGGCAGGCATGGGCCGCCTTGCTGCTGCCGTTTGCGCTGCTGCTGGCCTGCCGCCTGGGCAGCGCGGCGTATCTGTCCGCCTACCAGCGCGTGACGGGCAAGGCCGTATCCGCGGCGATCGCCTCGGACATCCACCTGCTGCAGACCTCGCCGAACATCTTCCTGTGGCTGAGCCTGTTGCTGCCCGGCACGTTCGCACATGCACCCACGCTGGTTGCCGGCACGCTGCTGGGCTTTTTCGCCTTTGCGCTACTGGACGAGACATGGGTGGTACGGCGCTTCCGTGCGCAGATCACTCCCGCGCTGCGCCAGCACGCTGCGCGCACTGCGACGCGCGCCAGGCCGCTGGACGCCGGCGGCGTGGCAGCTGGCACCGTGGCGCTGGACAGCAGGTAGGCGCGCAGGCACCAGGCACATCGTTGCATGCGCTTGGTGCCGTATCATTGCCCGGGTCGTCGAGACCTTAGTCGGGGTGTTGCGCACAGCGCACTTCCATCCCACGCCATGCTGGAACGCGAGCGATACCGCGCCGACTTACCAGGCAAACGGCGCGGTGACCTTGCGCGCGCCGAGCATGAACGCATCGGCCACATGCACGAACGGGGTGACGTCCACCTCCGATTCACCAGCGCGCACCAACTGCACGAAACGGCGGTACAAACCGTCGTACTCGCCGGCCGCCTCCACTGTCTGTGGCTGGCCATTGATGCTCAGCCTGGCACCGCCCTCGCTGAGCATGAGCAGGCCATCGGTGGTGTCCACTTCGATATCCCAGCGCTGATGGCCGGTCTGCAGGAAGTCGAATTCTGCCGTCACCGGCACACCCGCGGTATCGACAAAGCCGAGCCTGGCGTACAGCGGTGCCTGACGGTTCTCCGGCGTGTGCAGCTCCGCCTCGCGCAGCGCGAAGGGGCGCGGCAACAGATGCGTGACGATGGACAGCGCGTTGATGCCGGGATCGAACACGCCCATGCCGCCCGGCTCCAGGATCCAGTCCTGGCCCGGATGCCAATGGCGGATGTCTTCCTTCCAGGTGATATGCGCGCGCAGGATCTGCTTGTCGGCCAGCCACGCCCGCGCAGGCGCCACCGCGGCGGCGCAGCGCGAATGCCAGCTGGTGAACAGGCTGCGTTGCGCGCGCTGCGCCAATGCGCGCAGGTCGTCGATCTCGGCCAGGGTGGCGGCCGGGGGTTTTTCCAGGAACACATGGCGCCCGGCAGCCAGCGCGGCCTGTGCCTGCGCATGCCGCCCCACCGGTGGCGTGCACAGCGCGACCGCTTCAATCTGTGGATGCGCAGCGAAGGCCTCTTCCAGGGTGTGATAGGCCGGCACGCCGTCGACCGTGCCATGCCGGCTCACGGTGGCCACCAGTTGCACATCGGCGCGCGCGGCGATGGTGGGCACGTGCTGGTCGCGGGCGATCTTGCCGATGCCGACAAGGGCAATGCGCAATGCGTCTGGATGCTTCATCGAAACCTTCGGGCTGATGGTGAAGTGGCGGGACCCGCGATCGCCCGTTTCAGGCGCTTGTACACGGACACTGCAGCAGCGGCGCGATGCACAAGCGCACGCAACGGCGAAGTGTACGGTCAGGCCGCGGTTCGCTGCGAGACATCGCTCCTGCTTGTTTTGCTATACCTGCGGCGCCCGGCGGCCGTGCAAGGGCGGCCATTGCGGCAACAAGCGCAGCTGCAACGGCGCACCCGGCCTGCGACCGGATTGCGGCGACGATTACTACGCCGCGTTCGTCATCGATCCCGATGGGCACCACCTCGAAGCGGTGGTCGACACGCCTGCATGATCTGCCTTGGCAGCCACGCCGACTGCAGACAGCTGCTGGACGCGCATTGCGATGCGCTGGCCGGCAACCTCACGCTGCGACGGTCCGCGCCACCTGCCCGGCACGCACGCGTCAGGCAGGCCGCCGCATGCACTCACATCTCCAGCACGACCTTGCCCAGGTGGCTGCCCTGCTCCAGATAGCGGTGCGCTGCAGCGGCTTCGCTGAGCGGGAAGCGCTTGTCGAGCAGCACGCGCAGCTTGCCCTGCGCGATCCACGGCCACACCACGCGCTCCACTTCCGCAGCCAGGCGCGCCTTCTCGTCGGCACTGCGCGGGCGCAGCGTCGAGCCGGTGAGGATGGCCTGCTTGCGCATCAGCAACGGAATCGGCACCTCGATGGTCGAGCCGGCCTGGGAGGCGATGTAGACGATACGTCCGCGCGGATTGAGCGCTTCCAGGGTGTCGGCAAATACTGCAGCGCCCACCATGTCCAGCGATACGTCCACCCCGCCGTGCGCCTTGGCCACGGTGACAAAGGATTCGGTGGTGGAGTCGATCGCCACATCGGCGCCCAGCTCGCGTGCCTGCGCCGCCTTGCCCGCCGAACGCGCGGTGGCCAGCACATGCGCACCGGCGGCCTTGGCCATCTGGATCGCCGTCACCCCGATCCCGGAGGTGGCGCCGTGCAGCAGCAGCCACTCCCCGGCGGCAAGCCGGCCATGCTCGAACAGGTTGGCGTACGCGGTAAAAACGGTTTCCGGCAGCGCCGCGGCATGCGCCATCTCCATGCCGGCCGGAATCGGCAGCACATGCCGCGCATCGACCGCTGCGTATTGCGCGTAACCGCCACCGCCCAGCAGTGCACATACCCGATCACCCACCTTCCAGCGGCCGGCCGGCTCCACGATCTCCCCGGCGATTTCCAGCCCGAGCGTCTGCGGTGCGCCGGGCGGCGGCGGATAGTGGCCGGCACGCTGGAGCAGATCGGGACGATTGATGCCGGCCGCATGCACGCGGATCAGCACCTGCCCCGGCGCGGGGCGGGGACGCGGCTGCTCGTCGGGGTAGAGCGCATCCGCATCGCCCTTGCCATCGCGGATGGCGATTGCGGTCATCGTGGTATCGCTCATGCGCAGCACTCCGTAGAAAGTGCGCCCAGTGTAGGGATCCCTGCGTCAAGGCATGGCGCACGCCCGGTCGCGACACCTCACCCACGCGCGGCGCGACCCCACTCTCAACCAACGCAGGGCGAGCGACTACGCGATGGCCGGCGCACGCGTTGAAGCGATGTTGCAACGGACGCACGCCACCGCTGATGCCAGTCCGGGTGCGCCGCTGTGCGGCGACTGCCCGCAGGCCCGCAGGCCGGGCCGTCATTCCGTTGCCGGCAAGCGCATCGCAAGACCACACCGCATCAGCACGCGCGCCTGCATTGCAGACGCACGTGGCAACACATCACTGCGCGCTGGGCGCGGCGTCCTGGTCGATGTACTGGCGAATCGCCTCGAACACCTTGGAGGTGCCGTCATCCTGATCCGACGGCAGGCGGGCGGCGAAGTCCCTCAGCAACTTGTCGCCATCCACGCCGGGTTGCTCGGCCAGGGCAAGCGCCAGATCACCGACGCTGCGTGCCAACGCAACCCAGATGCGGCCCAGCGATTCGGCGATGACATCCATTTCCTGCTCTTGCATGTCGCGCTCCGATCAAGTGGCCTGGGGACTGGAGCTTACCGTGTACGCCGCACCCCGAGACTGGCGCCCGAAGCGGCCCCAACCCTGTCGCACATTGCGCAGGCATGCACGAGTTCCCCGAGGCAGCCGCATCCAGGACACTCGCAACCAAATATGCATTCATCGCGATGAAGCGATATTATGCCGGCACGATCCGCCGGACCCGCCGCGATGACGCCTCTCAGTTTCGAGTTCTACCCGCCCAAGACCGACGACCAGCGCGCACAGCTGGACCGCACGGCGGCCAGGTTGAAGGGCTACGCGCCGGAGTACGTCTCGTGCACCTTCGGCGCCGGCGGCTCCACGCTCAGCTACACCTCCGAGACGGTGCGCCACCTCAAGCAGAAGCACGGTTTCGAGGCCGCCCCGCACCTGTCCTGCGTCGGCGGCAGCCGCCAGGAGATCCGCGAGCTGCTCAAGCTGTATCGCGCGATCGGCTGTACCCGCATCGTCGCCCTGCGCGGCGACCTGCCCTCGGGCATGGGCCATCCGGGCGACCTGCGCTATGCCTCGGACCTGATCGCCTTCATCCGCGCCGAGCATGGCGATGCGTTCCGGATCGAGGTCGGTGCGTATCCGGAAACCCATCCGCAGGCAACCGACGCACTGAGCGATCTGCGTTACTTCAAGGCCAAGGTGGATGCCGGTGCCGATGCCGCAATCACCCAGTATTTCTACAACGCCGATGCGTACTTTCATTTCCGCGACGCGGTGCAGCGCATGGGCGTGGAGATCCCGATCATCCCCGGCATCATGCCGATCTCCAATTTCTCGCAGCTGCGGCGTTTTTCCGAGCAATGCGGCGCGGAAATTCCGCGCTGGATCGGCAAGAAGATGCAGTCCTTCGGCGACGATGCCGAGGCGGTGCGCGCCTTCGGTGCGGAAGTGGTGGCCACCGTGTGCGAGCGCCTGATCGCCGGTGGCGCGCCTGCGCTGCACTTCTACACGCTCAACCTGGCCAAGCCGACCACGCAGGTGCTGCAGCTGCTCGGGCGCTGAGCCACGCCAGCGATGCCATGCCATGCTGGCTGTCTGTGCGGGCACGGCACCGGCAGGCGCGCGTGGTGCGCAAGCGCCGTGCAGGCTACCGCTGTCTCGGCGCGTTGCGCGCCGGCTCACGCACGGCCCGTTACGCTGCGTCGATGCCCCGCCTCCTGCTGCCGTTGCTGCTGCTGTCCTGCCTTTGCCCGGCCATGCGCGGGCAGGCGCAGGAGATCCGCCGCTGCGTGACAGCGGACGGGCAGACCATGTTCACCGACCGCCGCTGCGAAGATGTCGGCGCTGCGGCGCGCCCGCCGCCGGCCACGCGCGCGCAGGGCACTATTGGCCTGTCTGGCTACGGCTGCCCGCGCCGGCTGAGCGAACTGGTGTCGTTGCTGCAACTGGCGGTGGACAGCCGCGACGTCAACCGGCTTTCCAGCCTGTACCTGTGGAGCGGCCAGTCCGACGCGGCCGCCAGCCAGGTACTGAGCCGGCTGGAAGCCATCGTGCAACGCCCGTTGCTGGATATCGTCCCGATGTACCCGCAACGCGATCCGCCGACCTGGCAAGCCGATGCAGACACGTCGGCGGCGGCTCCATCACTGGACGGCAGTGCGACCGACACCCCACTCCCGGCACCCCCGGGCCGCCTACGCCCCTGGGGCCTGCGCCTGGAGCAGAATCTCGCCAGCGGCACACCCGCGCGCAGCGTGTTGCGGCTGCGCCGGCAGTACAACTGCTTCTGGGTGACGTTCTAGCGCAGCGCCCGCCTTGACGGACGCCGGCGGATCGCAGTGGCGAAGTATCTGCGTGGGTTGCAAAGGTAAGCAGCGCATCGGCTGCGAGAACCCTTCGGACCACATGCCTCATCTGCAGGCTACGCGGCGAGCCGGTCCATGATCTGCCTAGCCGCCTGCTGCGGATTCAGCCCGGCGCTGTCGATCACCCAATGCGGCTCGGTCCATGCCACGTAGTCATGCACGAGCACGGAGGACCAATCCGGCATGCGCAATCCAGGCACCTCGCTCTGCCGCGATTCCACGCGCTGCCGATGCACCTTGCGATCGCTGCACACTACTTCGATCTCCAGCAGGCGGCTGCGTGTGCGGCGCGCCACATCACGCCACGCCTCACGGGTGACCGGCAGTGGGTTCACGCAATCGGCGACCACCACGTGACCCTGGTGCAGATTGGCCGCGGCAAGCGCATAGGCGGTCATGTAGCCGGCTGGTCCGACGTCGTTGGCGAGTGCACCACTTTCGCGCAGTGACTGCTCGATTGTATCGATACGCAAATAAAACGCAGTGCAGTGCGTCAGCAGCGCCTGAGCAATGGAACTCTTGCCGACACCGGGCAATCCGCCGAACACCACCAAGGTCGCTGACGGCGCAGTCACTGCGGCCACAGCGCGCGAATCGCCGCGATGCCCTGCGCGCCATGCGCGCGTGCCGCGCGCAGGTCGTCGACCTGCATGCCCCCGAGTGCGTAGATCGGCAAGGAGACCTGCTCGCGCAAGCGTTCGAACCCCTCCCATCCCAGGGGTGTCGCACCCGGATGCGATGCGGTCGCCTGCACCGGCCCCAGCACCGCGAAATCGCAGCCCAGACGCTGGGCGTGGCGCAGATCCTCCAACCCATGACACGAGGCGGCAACCGGCTGTTCGGCCGGCAACGGGCGCTCCTGCAGGCTGGCCAACTGCTCCGCGCCCAGGTGGACGCCGATGCCGAGTTCGCCGGCCAGTGCGATGTCGCGGTTGAGCAGCAGCTGCGCGCGCGTACGGCCGCGCAGGCGCAGCACCTGTTGCAGCAAGGCCTGCCAGCGTGCCGGTTCGGCCTGCCGCGCACGTAGCTGGATGCGCGTGATGCCGTCCTGCAGTGCACGCTCCAGGCCTTCCAGCCACAGCGCGTCATCGTCCGGCTCGGGCGTGATCAGATAGCGGTCGGGCTGGCGCAGCACGCCGACCACCGGCACGTCGGCCGGCGGCATCGAATACCGGGTCAGCTTGTCCGCGGCCACCCAGGTCATTGCCTGGCCTTCGCGGCCGCGCGGGCTGCCCTTCCAGGCGGTGATGTGGCGCACTTCCAGGCGCAGCCGCTTGTCCGGGTACAGCTGCGGCACGTCCATCAACCACTCGCCGACCTGCGCCTCGATACCGAGCTCTTCGTTGAGTTCGCGCACCAGGGCCTGTTCGGAGGTTTCGCCAGGTTCGCGCTTGCCGCCCGGAAATTCCCACAGGCCGGGCATGTCGCGGGTCTCGGTGCGGCGGGTCAGCAGGATGCGGCCGCGGGCGTCGGTGATCACGCCGGCGACGACGTGGATGGATCTCAGGGAATCGGGCATGGGCACAAGAGTGCCGCGAGTGAGCGGTTCAGCGCAATCGCTTGAGGGCGGGGAATGGAGATTCGGGAATCGGGAATCGTTTGAAGCACGCACCATGCCCGCCTTTGCAATTCCCCATTCCCGATTCCCGATTCCCGATTCACGTCTACAGTGGATGCCCGATGCGCCAGAGCACTCCGCTGGGATCGTGCAGGGTGAAATCGCGTGCGCCCCATGGCCGGTCTTCCGGCACGCTGCAGGTCACTGCGAACTGCGCGTCCAGGCCGGCATCGTGCACGTGCTGCCACCAGCTGTCGGCATCGTCCACCCACAGGTGCAGCATCAGGTTCTCGGCCAGCTCGCGCAGGTAGAAGTCCTGCAGCAGGAATGCGCAATGCGTGCCATGCCGGAAGCAGGTCACGTTGCCCACCTCGTCCTCCTGCACGAAGCCCAGCGCGCGATAGAACCGCTGCGACAGCGCGTAGTCGCGCGCAGGTACGAACACCTTCAGTTGCTGGCTCGACAGCTGCGACATGACGCACTCCCCCGCAGGACGTGGATCGAGCATACGCCCCGCAGTGTCGCAGGCGGAAAAGCCTGCGTGCAGCAGGCATGGTTGCCACCGGCGCGCGATGGACAAGCATGGGGCGAACCGCGCCAAGCCCAGGCTCACCAGGACGGCGCCCATCGAGCTGGTCGAACGCTCCTGGCGTCTATGCCACGGGTTGCAGACCGTGCCTGGCAACCACGCAAGCCAAGCCGTTGGCGGGGACTAGGCGGAGAGTTGGAAAAAGCGTGAGATTCAGTGGGGTCATTGCACCCCGCCGCCCACATTCCACGCCTGAGTATCAGCAGCTCCAACGAATCCCTCCGTCAGCAGAGCCCCCTTGGTAAGGGGGCGCGCCAACGGCGCGGGGATCGGAAGCAAGGACCGTGCACCAGGCGTCCGCGACGCGGACGCCTGGTGTGCAGCCCCGCCAGGCGGGCTGCACCACGGTCAACTCAGCTCAGCTGAGTTGACCGTGACAGTGCTTGTACTTCTTGCCACTGCCGCAGGGGCATGGATCGTTACGGCCCACCTTGGGCTCGTCGCGGGTTACCTGCGACACCGGCACCGGGGCGTTGCCGCCCTGCATCTGTTCCACTTCCTCGTCGGCACCGTAGCCGCCGGCGTCCTGATGCTGGAACTGCGAGGCCATCAGCCGCGCCTGCGCCTGCAGGCGTTCCTGCTCTTCCAGCTCGGCCACTTCCTCCTCGCTGCGGATGCGCACGCGCGCCAGCAGGTTGATCACTTCGCGCTTGACGTTCTCTAGCATCTCGGAGAACAGCTCGAAGGCTTCCTTCTTGTATTCCTGCTTGGGCTGCTTCTGCGCATACCCGCGCAGATAGATGCCCTGGCGCAGGTAATCCATCTTGGCCAGATGCTCCTTCCAGCCCTGGTCCAGCACGGTCAGCATCACGTGCTTCTCCAAGGCGCGCATGGTGTCGCTGCCCACCGCCACTTCCTTCTCGGCAAAGTGCGCATCCACCGCCGCCTGCACCTTGGCCGCGATCTGCTCGGCGTCCAGTTCTTCCTGCGTGCGTGCCATCTCGCTCAGCGCCAGCGGCATGCCCAGCTCCGATTCCAGCGTGGCTTCCAGCCCCTTCAGGTCCCACTGCTCGTCGACCGAATTGGGCGGCACGAAGCGCGCGACCAGGTCGTAGATCACATCGCCACGGATGCCGTCGACGTTGTCCTTGACCGATTCGGCATCCAGCAATTCATCGCGCTGGGCGTAGATCACCTTGCGCTGATCGTTGTTGACGTCGTCGAAATCCAGCAGGTTCTTGCGGATGTCGAAGTTGTGCGCTTCCACCTTGCGCTGGGCCTTTTCGATCTGCCGGCTGACCAGGCGGTCTTCGATGACGTCGTCTTCCTTCATGCCCATCATGCGCATCGCCTTCTGGACCCAGTCCGAGGCGAAGATGCGCATCAGGTTGTCTTCCAGCGACAGGTAGAAGCGCGAGGAACCCGGGTCGCCCTGACGACCGGCACGGCCGCGCAGCTGGTTGTCGATACGGCGCGACTCGTGCCGCTCGGTACCGATGATGTGCAGGCCGCCGGCCGCCTTGACCGCGTCGTGGCGACGCTGCCATTCGGTCTTGGCCGCAAGGCGCTGCTCGTCGCTGATGTCCTCGCCCATGGCATGCAGTTCGGTTTCCAGCGAACCGCCCAGCACGATGTCGGTACCGCGACCGGCCATGTTGGTGGCGATGGTCACCGCGCCCGGCTGGCCGGCGTTGGCCACGATGGTGGCTTCGCGCTCGTGCTGCTTGGCGTTGAGCACCTCGTGCTTGACCCCGGCCTTGCGCAGGTGCTCGGACAGCATCTCCGAGGTTTCAATCGAAGTGGTACCCACCAGCACCGGCTGGCCACGCTTGGCGCAGTCTTCGATGTCGGCCAGCACCGCGTTGAACTTGCCCTTGCGGTTGAGGAACACCTGGTCCGGATGGTCCTTGCGCACGGTCGGGCGGTTGGTCGGGATCACCACCACTTCCAGGCCGTAGATGCTCTGGAATTCGTAGGCTTCGGTATCGGCCGTACCGGTCATGCCGGACAGCTTCTTGTACATGCGGAACAGGTTCTGGAAGGTGATGCTGGCCAGCGTCTGGTTCTCGCGCTGCACCGGCACGCCTTCCTTGGCCTCGACCGCCTGATGCAGGCCGTCGGACCAGCGACGCCCGGACAGGGTGCGGCCGGTGAATTCGTCGACGATGACCACTTCGCCATCGCGCACGATGTAGTCCACGTCGCGCTGGTAGATCGCATGCGCGCGCAGCGCGGCATTGAGGTGATGCACCACGCTCAGGTTCTGCGCGGCATACAGGCCGTCCTCGGCATTCTCGAGAATGCCGGCCTGCATCAGCAATTCCTCGGCGTGGCCCATGCCCGCCTCGGACAGATGCACCTGCTTGCCCTTCTCGTCGATCCAGTAATCGCCCTCGCCCTCTTCGCTTTCCTGCCGGGTCAGCTGAGGCACGATGCGGTTGACGCGGATGTACAGCTCCGGCGATTCGTCGGCCGGGCCGGAGATGATCAGCGGGGTGCGCGCCTCATCGATCAGGATCGAGTCGACTTCGTCGACGATCGCGTAATGCAGGTTGCGCTGGTAGCGGTCGGCCCTGGACAGCGCCATGTTGTCGCGCAGGTAGTCGAAGCCGAACTCGTTGTTGGTGCCGTAGGTGATGTCGCTGCCATAGGCCTCGCGCTTGTCGCTGTGCGGCATGCCCGGATACACCACGCCCACGCTCAGGCCCAGCCAGTTGTACAACTTGCCCATCTGCGCGGCGTCGCGGCGGGCCAGGTAGTCATTGACCGTGACCACATGCACGCCCTCGCCCTGCAGCGCGTTGAGGTACACCGGCAGCGTGGCCACCAGGGTCTTGCCTTCACCGGTGCGCATCTCGGCGATCTTGCCCAGGTGCAGCACCATGCCGCCGATCAGCTGCACATCGTAATGGCGCATGCCGAGCACGCGGCGGCTGGCCTCGCGGCACACCGCAAAGGCTTCGGGAAGAATCTTGTCCAGGGACTCGCCGGCGGCAAGTCGCTGCTTGAACTCCGGGGTCTTGGCTTGCAGCTCGGCGTCGGAGAGCTTCTCGATCGTCGGCTCCAGCGCATTGATCTGGGTGACGAGGCGGTTGAGCTGGCGCAGCTGGCGTTCGTTACGACTGCCAAAGACACGGGTAAGCAGACTGTTGATCATTGAAGAAACCGGTTGAAAAGGAACGGTTTGACCGACGCCGGTCCCCAAGACCCGGCCGCCGTAAACGAAACAGGGCGCACTGCGCCCTGTCGATGGCAACACCCTATTGTAGCTTGGGGCGGGCCTTCACGAATCAAGCACCACCCGCGCCGTCGTCAACCGCGCCCGCGGCGGCCCACCGGCGTATTGGTATCGCCGAGGAACTTGCGCGGATTGACCACCCGCCCGTCCGCCCACACTTCGAAATGCACGTGCGCGCCGGTGGAGCGGCCACTGGATCCGGCCCTGGCCACCTGCTGGCCGGCGCGGACCAGATCGCCCACCTTCACCACCAGGCGCGAGTTGTGTGCATAGCGGGTCACGTAGCCGTTGCCGTGGTCCACTTCCACCACGTTGCCGTAGCCGCCGCGCACGCCGGCGTAGCTGACCACGCCATCGGCGACCGACATCACCGGGTCGCCCACGTTGGCGTGGAAGTCCACCCCCTTGTGGAAGGCCGAGCCGCCGTCGAACGGATCGGCGCGACCGCCGAAGCCGGAGGTGATGTAGGTGTTGCGGATCGGCATCCGCGAGGGCACCGAATTCTGTTCGAGCTGATGATCGAACATCAGCGTGGCCAGCACGTTCAGTTGTTGGCCGGAGGCGGAGAACTGCTGTTCGACCTGCCCTAGCGTCTGCTTGAGCGATTCGACCGGCATGTCGCTGACCGGCTCATCGCCGCCACCGACGCCGACCGGCGCGTCGAAGTCGAACTCGCCGTCCTTCAGCTTGCCCATTTCGGTCAGCCGCTCGCCCAATGCATTGAGACGGGTGGCCTGCGCCTGCAGCTCGCCCATGCGCGCGGCCAGTGCGTTGACCTGCGCCTGCGAGGCGCGCTGCGCCTGGGCCAGCTCGGCCTGCTGCCGGGCAACCTTGGCCTGCAACGCGGAATTGGTCACCATGCCGGTGGCGGTGCTGGCACCGATGCCGATCAACATGCCCAGCCCGAGCACGGCACCGAGGACTACCATCGGTCGATCCGCAGCGAAGCCCTGGAACTGCCGGGCCAACCGTTGCGCCCGGGTTTCGCGAGATTTGATTACAACTTTCTTCAACGCCATATGAGTGTCATGTCCAAGCCCAAGTCCAACGCACGCAACCCTTCCGTCCCACAACCGGCCATCGAGGCCGCGTTGGGTGAAAAGGCTGGCGACCCCTTGCGCCGCGCCTTGTGGCTCGATGCGCTGGACCGGCAGTTGCGCCCCCTGTTACCGCCTCATCTGGCCACCCGTTGCCGGCTGGCCAATGTCAGAGACGAACAGCTGGTTTTTCTGGTTGATTCACCTGTCTGGCATGCCAAGTTGCGACTTGCCGAGACCCAATTACTGGATGCCGCCCGATCCATCGGACTGAAGGCCACCGCAGTGACCATCAAGACCACCACCACCCCGCTGCATTCCCCAACGCAGCAGAATCGCGAGCGTCCACGTCCTGTGTCGGAGGCCACGCACCGAGGTCTGCGCGATGCGCTGGCCTCCCTGCAGGACGTTCCACCCACCAAACGGTGAGTCGGTGCCGCCTGTTACGCGACGGCCATCGCGGCGTGAAAGAGTTGCGAAGGCCGCGCACGACCCGACGCATCCTAGCGGGCCTGGGCCGCGCAGGAGTTAGAGAAGTCTTAAATAAAAGTTAAGAACGGGCCGTAAATCCGACGCAGTTCACACTTCGAACGCCGATTACGGCATTCCCCGACATCAGGCGTAGACGGGGCTGGCGTAGGTGACCGGTGGCTGCACGCTGCCCTCGGGGAAGCTGACCCATTCCCAGGCGGCCTGATCCGCCAGTAGCGCGCGCACCAGCTTGTTGTTGAGTGCGTGGCCGGATTTGAAGCCTTCGTAGGCGCCCAGGATGGCGCCGCCGGCCAGATACAGGTCGCCAATCGCGTCCAGGATCTTGTGCCGCACGAATTCGTTGGTGTAGCGCAGGCCGTCCTCGTTGAGCACGCGGAACTCGTCCAGCACGATGGCATTGTCCATCGACCCGCCCAGGCCCAGATTGCGCTCGCGCATGTACTCGAGATCACGCATGAAACCGAAGGTCCGGGCGCGCGAGATTTCCTTGACGTAGGCCGAGGTGGAGAACTCGATTTCCTGACGCGACTGCTTGGCCGGGATCATCGGGTGATTGAATTCGATGGTGAAGCCGAGTTTGTAGCCTTCGTACGGCTCGAAGCGCGCGACCTTGTCGCCCTCGCGCACTTCCACCGTCTGCTTGATGCGGATGAAGCGCTTGGCCTTGTTTTGCTCGACGATGCCTGCCGATTGCAGCAGGAACACGAACGGGCCGGACGAACCGTCCATGATCGGCAACTCGGCCGAGGACAGTTCGACGATGACGTTGTCCACACCCAGGCCGGCCAGCGCCGACATCAGGTGCTCGACGGTCTGGATCTTGGCGCCATTGCAGGTCAGGCCGGTGCACAGCGTGGTCTCGGTGACCAGCTCGGCATCGGCAGGGACTTCGACGATCGGCTCCAGGTCCACTCGCCGGAACACCACGCCATGATCGACCGGGGCAGGTCGCAGCGTCATGTACACCTTGTCGCCACTGTGCAGGCCGACGCCGGTGGCGCGAATGGTGTTCTTGAGAGTGCGTTGCTGGGTCATATGCGAAGTCTGGATGAACAATGCAGACAGACGCTGAACCGGCTGTCTAATCCGTGGAGATTATCCGAATTTTAACAAGTCGCGCGTGACGGGAACTGTAATTCCCGGGTCACGCAACTGCAAAAGCTGCCGGATCGTGGCCGATCCGGCAGAAAGGACATGGCACAGCATCCCCGGGGCGAACCCCGGGGCGGGATGGACCGCGCCGCCGTAGCGACGCGGCCGACGCTCCTTAGTCGGCCTGGCGGCGCAGGAACGCCGGGATATCCAGGTAGTCGTTGGGCAGGTCTGCAGCCGGCGCAGCGGAACCGCCGCCATTGTTGCTACCGCTGCCGCTGCCGACCGAGTCGCTGCTCGGACGACGCAGGCCCAGGCCCATGCTGCCGCCGACGGCCTTGGACACCGCGTCGCCGCCGCTGGTCTCGAAATCGCCGAACTCCGGCTGGCCGGTGGTGGCGTTGCGCACCAGCTTGATCGGCGCGCGCTGGTCCGGACGCTGGGTCTGGCGGGCAACCGCACGGTTCAGGCCAGTGGCCACCACGGTGACGCGCACTTCGTCCTGCATGTCCGGGTCAAGCACGGTGCCGACGACCACGGTCGCATCTTCCGAGGCGAACGCCTCGATGGTGCGGCCGATCTCGTCGAACTCGGACATGGTGAAGTCCGGGCCGGCGGTGATGTTGACCAGGATGCCGTTGGCACCGGCCAGGTTGACGTCGTCCAGCAGCGGGTTCTGGATGGCGGCTTCGGCAGCGGCCTGCGCGCGATCGTCGCCGCGTGCCGAACCGGTACCCATCATGGCCAGGCCCATTTCCGACATCACGGTGCGCACGTCGGCGAAGTCGACGTTGATCAGGCCCGGACGCACGATCAGGTCGGCGATGCCCTGCACGGCGCCCTGCAGCACGTCGTTGGCAGCGCGGAAGGCCTGGATCATGGTGGCGTTGCGGCCGAGCACGGTGATCAGCTTTTCATTGGGGATGGTGATCAGCGAGTCGCAATGCTGGCTCAGCTCCTCGATGCCCTTCAGCGCAACCTGCATGCGGCGACGGCCTTCGAACGGGAACGGCTTGGTGACCACGGCCACGGTCAGGATGCCCATTTCCTTGGCCAGCTGTGCAACCACCGGGGCGGCGCCGGTGCCGGTGCCGCCGCCCATGCCGGCGGTGATGAACACCATGTCCGCACCCTGCAGCGCGTCCATGATGCGCTCGCGGTCTTCCAGCGCGGCCTGGCGGCCGACTTCCGGATTGGCGCCGGCGCCCAGGCCCTTGGTGACGTTGGTGCCGAGCTGCAGCTGCAGCTTGGCGCCACAGTTCTTGATCGCCTGCGAGTCGGTGTTGGCGGTGATGAACTCCACGCCATCGACATTGGTGTTGACCATGTGCGCGACCGCGTTGCCGCCGCCGCCGCCCACGCCAACGACCTTGATGACCGCGTTGGGAGCCATTTTTTCAATCAGTTCGAAATGTGCCATGTCAGTGTCCTCTTTAGATGCCGTGAATGGGGAATCGGGAATGGGGAATCGGATTGCTCCGTTCGCCAGCCCAACACCCGCACGTCGGCGAATGTTGTTGTTTGAATGCCGGGAATGGGGAGTTGGGAATGGGGAATCGCAACTGCGAGCGATCTCCACACCAACTTCACTTTCTCAGCGGAACCACAAAAGTATTTACGCCCTGCCCGCTCTCACCGCTCTCCACTCAAATCTGCCGCAACCGCTTTGCCTTTGCTTCAACCAATTCTCGAATCCCGATTCCCGATTCTTCAGAATTCCCCGCGATACCAATTCTTCAATTTCTTGAACAAACTGCCGGCCCGTCCGGTCGGGATCGACGGGCGGCGCGGGTGTTCGATCTGGCTGCCCATCAGCAACAGGCCCACGCCGGAGGCGTGCACCGGGTTGCCGACGACTTCGCCCAGGCCGGTGACGTGCTGGGGAATGCCCACGCGCACCGGCATCTGCAACATTTCTTCGGCCAGTTCGACCACGCCTTCCATCTTCGAGGCGCCACCGGTGAGCACCATGCCGGCGCGCACCATTTCCTCGAAACCGGAGCGGCGCAATTCGGCCTGCACCATCTCGAAGATTTCCTCGTAACGGCCCTGCACCGCCTGCGCCAGCGCATGCCGCGGCATGCGGCGCGGCGGGCGATCACCCACTGACGGCACCTGGATGCTTTCCTCGGCGGTAGCCAGCTGCGCCAGCGCGCAGGCGTAGCGCACCTTGATCTGCTCGGCTTCCGGGGTCGGCGTGCGCAACATGTGCGCGATGTCGTTGGTGACGTGGTCGCCGGCGATCGGCAGCGAAGCGGTGTGGCAGATCGCGCCCTGCACGTAGACCGCCAGGTCGGTGGTGCCGGCGCCGATATCCACCAGCACCACGCCCAGTTCGCGTTCGTCGGCGGTCAATACCGCCACGCTGGAAGCCAGCGACGACAGCACCAGGTCGTCCACCTGCAGGCCGCACTTCTGCACGCACTTGGTGATGTTGGCCGCGGCCGACTGCGCGCACACCACCAGATGCGCGTGCACCTCCAGGCGCACGCCGGTCATGCCGACCGGATTGCGGATGCCTTCCTGCGAATCGTCCAGCACGTATTCGCGCGGGATCGCATGCAGGATGCGCTGGTCGGCGGGAATGGCCACGGCCTTGGCCGCATCCAGCACGCGCTCCAGATCGCTCCAGGTCACTTCGCCGTCGCGGATCGGCACGATGCCGGGCGAGTTCTTGCACTGCACGTGGTTGCCGGAAATCGACGCATACACCGAACGGATCTCGCAGCCGGCCATCAGCTCGGCCTCTTCGACCGCACGCTGGATCGACTGCACGGTGGATTCGATGTCCACCACCACGCCGCGCTTGAGACCGCGCGATTCATGCGAACCGATGCCGATCACTTCGATCGGATTGCCGGGCGAGTACTCGCCGACCAGCGCGACGACCTTGGAGGTGCCGATGTCCAGTCCAACGATGAGGGATTTGTCGCCTTTGCGGTTCATGTCTTAAAGCCGGGAATAGGGAATAGCGAATGGAGAATGGTCAACAGCGGTGCACGGATGCGGGGAGAGTTCAGGACAAGCGTGTGCGGCGCAGCGGGCGACACTGGCTTTGGCTTTTTGTCCATTCCCGACTCCCCATTCTCCATTCGCCGTTCCACCGTGAAGCCGTTGGTGTAGCGCAGGTCGGCGCGGGCGATCGGGCGTTGTGGGTCGGCCAGTTGCGGCAGCACGCGGGCGAAGCGTTGCAGGCGGGCGCGGGCGTCGTCGCGGCCGATCACGATCTGCACGCCGTTGCTTAGGCCCAGCGACCAGCTGCCGCGTGCGTCCATTTCCAGACGTTCCACATCCAGCCCGGTCGGCGCGAACAGCGCGCGCGACTCGTTGTAGAGCGCCACCACGTCCTGGGTCTTGCTGTCCGGGCCGCCGAGCTGCGGCAGCTTGAAGTCCTTCAACAACGGCGGGGTGCGGAACAACCGGCCCTGCTCGGACAACATGCGGTCGGTGCCCCAGCGCGCGAACGGCTTGTGCTCGGTGACGTGCACTTCCAGCACGTCCGGCCAGCGCTTGCGCACCTGCGCACTTTCCACCCACGGCAGGCGCGCGATGGCGTCCTGCGCGTTCTGCAACTTCACCGCGAAAAAGCCCGCGCGCGCATACGGCAAGACCACCGCACGCAACTGCTCGGCCGGCACCCGCTTGAAATCGCCCGACACCCGCAGCCGCGACAACGGCCAGCGCTCGGCACCGACCCAGCCATTGAGCACGGCCACCACCGGCAACGCGACCAGCGCCACCGCGAGCAACCACGCCAGGATGCGCAGGGTGGCGTTCATGCGCGCGCTCCGCGCGCGGGAATGGGGAATCGGGAATAGGGAATCACAACGGCAACAGCGCAGCCGCTGTTCACGATTCCCGATTCCCGATTCCCGATTCCCGGCGTCATAGCGTCTGCTCCAGCACGCGCCAGACCAGTTCTTCGAAATCGATGCCGAGCTGGCGCGCGGCCTTGGGCACCAGCGAGTGACTGGTCATGCCCGGGGCCGTGTTGACTTCCAGCAGATACAACTGGCCGCTGGCGCGGTCGCGCATCACGTCCACGCGGCCCCAGCCGCGCGCGCCGGCGGCGCGGAAGGCATCGAGCGCGAGCTGGCGAATCTGCGTCTCGGCATCGCCGTCCAGGCCCGGGCACAGGTACTGGGTGTCGTCGGCCACGTATTTGGCGTCGTAGTCGTACCACTGGCCCTTGGGCACGATGCGGATCGACGGCAACGCGACCTCGCCGAGCACGGCCACGGTGAGTTCGTCGCCTTCGATCAGCTGCTCCATCAGCAGCGCGCCGTCGTAGCGCGCCGCCAGCACCACCGCCTCTTCGAGCTGGGACTGGTCGAACACGCGGCTGATGCCGACGCTGGAGCCTTCGTTGGCTGGCTTGACGATGACCGGCAGGCCGATCTGCCGTGCGGCGGCATGGATGTCATCGGCACTGGCGCCGGCGGCCAGGCGCGCGTAGCGCGGCGTGGGCAGGCCCAGCGACAGCCACACCTGCTTGGTACGGATCTTGTCCATGCTCAACGCCGAACCCAGCACGTTGGAGCCGGTGTACGGCACCTTGAAGGCTTCCATCAGGCCTTGCACGATGCCGTCTTCGCCGCCGCCGTTATGGCCGTGCAGCACGTTGAAGACCCGATCGAAACGCTGCTCGACCAGGGCCTGCGCCAGGGCCGGGATGCCGTCGACCGGCTGCGCATCGACGCCGCGCGCACGCAATGCCTCGAGCACGTTGCCGCCGGAATTCAACGACACCTCGCGCTCGGACGAGGTGCCGCCGAGCAACACCGCGACACGGCCGAACGCGGCCGGATCGCTGATGCGTGCATTGGGAATCACCGCGCTCATGCGGTCGCTCCGGTGAAGCCGTTGTTGATGATGTGCTGTGCGACATAGCCGATATCGCCGGCGCCCATCATCAGCAGCAGATCGCCGTCCTGCAGCACGTCCGGCAGCACTTCGGCCAGGCCGGAAATCTGCCCGACCACCACCGGTTCGCTGCGGCCGCGCGCACGGATCGCACGCGCCAGTGCACGCGCATCGGCGCCCGGAATCGGTGCCTCGCCGGCCGGATAGACCTCGCTCAGCACCAGCGCATCGACGGTGCTCAGCACCGCGGCAAAGGCGTCGAACTGATCGCGGGTACGGCTGTAGCGATGTGGCTGGAACGCCACCACCAGGCGCTTGTCCGGCCAGCCACCGCGGGCGGCGGCGAACACCGCTTCCAGCTCGCGCGGATGGTGGCCGTAGTCGTCGACCACACGCACGCGCGCACCGGTGCTGGTGGTGACTTCGCCCAGGTCGTTGAAGCGGCGGCCGATGCCGGCGAAGTTTTCCAGCGCACGCGCAATGGTCTCCGGCGCCACGCCCAGCTGCCAGCCGATCGCGGCAGCGGCCAGTGCGTTGAGCACGTTGTGACGGCCCGGCAATGCCAGCGTCACCGGCGTGGTGGTGCCTTCGGGCAGGCGCAGCGTGAAGCGCATGCGCGGGCCGTCCTGCACCACGTCTTCGGCGCGCACGTCGGCGTTCTCGCTCATGCCGTAGCTCATCACGTGGCGCGGTGTCTTGCCGGCCAGCGCGGCCACTTCCGGGTCGTCGATGCACAGCAACGCCAGCCCGTAGAACGGCAGGCGCTGCAGGAATTCGGCGAATGCGGCCTGGATGCGTGCGAAATCGTTGCCGTAGTTTTCCAGGTGATCGGCATCGATGTTGGTGATCACCGCCATCAACGGATTCAGGCGCAGGAAGCTGCCATCGCTTTCGTCGGCCTCGGCCACCAGCCATTGGCCACCGCCGAGCTTGGCGTTGGCACCGGCGGCCAGCAACTGCCCGCCGATGACGAAGGTCGGATCCAGCCCGCCTTCGCTCAGCACGGCCGCCGCCAGGCTGGTGGTGGTGGTCTTGCCATGCGTGCCGGCCACCGCGATGCCGCGACGGAAGCGCATCAGCTCGGCCAGCATCGCCGCACGCGGCATGATCGGAATGCGCTGGCTGCGCGCTTCCATCAGCTCGGGGTTGTCTTCGCGGATCGCACTGGACACCACCACGCAATCGGTGCCTAGCACGTTGGCCGCCGAATGCCCGCGCATCACCCGCGCGCCCAGCTTGGCCAGCCGCCGCGTCGCCACGTTATCGGAGTTGTCCGAACCGGAGACTTCGTAGCCCAGCGTCAGCATCACCTCGGCAATGCCGCTCATGCCGGTGCCGCCGATACCGACGAAATGCACGCGCGGGAATGCACGCACCAGATCGCCACTGTCCTGCAGGCGGCGGATCACGCGGCACCTCCTGTGGAGGTGCGAATCGGGAATCGGGAATCGGGAATCGTGTGGAGCGGAGCGCCTGCAGCGACGGATACTTGGTCGGTGCGCTTGTCTGCGTGCATCAATGTGTGTTCCTGCAATTGTTCTGAGCTTTGCCCATTCCCCATTCCCGATTCCCCACTCCCGGCTTCCTGGAGAATGATGTCGGCGATGCGTTCGGCTGCATCCGGTTTGGCCAGGGTGCGGGCGGCCTGTGCCATCGACAGGCGGCGTGCGGGGTCGGCGAGCAGGGTCTGCAAGACCTGCTGCAGGCGCACGGCCAGTGTGTCGTCCTGCTTGAGCAGCACGGCGGCGTCGGCGCCGACCAGGTATTCGGCATTGCGGGTCTGGTGGTCGTCCACCGCTGCGGCAAAGGGCACCAGCACGCTGCCGATACCGGCGGCGCACAGTTCGGCCAGCGTCGATGCACCGGCGCGGCACACGACCAGGTCGGCCCAGGCGTAGGCGGCGGCCATGTCGGCGATGAACGGTTCGACGCTGGCGTTGACGCCCGCCTGCGCGTACGCCGCCTCGGCTTCGGCGCGCAGTTTCTCGCCGCACTGGTGGCGCACGTCCACATCCGGGTGGCCGAGCGCGGCCAGGGCGGCCGGCACGGCCTGATTCAATGCGCGCGCGCCCTGGCTGCCACCGAGCACCAGCACACGCACGGCACCGCCACGGCCGACCAGACGCGTGGCCGGCGCGGGAAGCGCTGCGATTTCGGCGCGCACCGGATTGCCCACCGCTTCCTCGCCAGCGAAGCTGCCCGGGAAACCGGTCAGCACACGGCGCGCAAACCGCGACAACACCTTGTTGGTCATGCCGGGGGCGCGGTTCTGTTCGTGCACCAGCAACGGCACGCCGAGCAGCCGCGCCGCCAGGCCACCCGGGCCGGCCGCGAAGCCGCCGAAACTGATCACCGCACGCGGCTGGCGCTTGCGCAGCACGAAACCGGCGGCGCGCACTGCGCGCATCACCCGCACGGGTGCACCGAGCAACTTCACCAGGCCCTTGCCGCGCAGGCCGCTGATGGCCAGCGTGTCCAGTGGAATGGCGTGCTGCGGCACCAGCCGGGTTTCCATCGCGCCATCGGCGCCCAGCCAGGTCACCGGCACGCCACGCGCGCGCAGCACCTTGGCCACGGCCAGACCGGGGAAGATGTGCCCGCCGGTGCCGCCAGCCAGAACCATCACTGGTCGACTCCCCGCACATGGATGTGCGGGCGTTTGCGAGGGATTTGCATGGGCACTCATGCAATCCTCCCGAAGGTCGGTTCCACACGCGGCTGCATGCGGCTGGTGCCGCGCAGGATGGCCGACGCCGGTGCCACCGATGCGGCAGCGACCGGTGCGGCTGCGGGTGCGGCGGCAACCGGGTCACGCTGCGGCTTGTGCGCCGGCGCATAGGCTGGCGCGACCGATTCGACCACCGGTTCGGCCGGCTCGGCCGATGGCGCGCCCGCGCCCTGCGGCGACAATTTGCTGCGCAGGCGCTCGGCACGATCCATCTCGTAGGACACGCGCAGCAGCAGGCCCATCGCCACGCAGGTCATCAGCACCGACGAACCGCCAGAGGAAATCAGCGGCAGGGTCAGGCCCTTGGTCGGCAGGATGCCCAGGTTCACGCCCACCGAGACGAAGCTCTGCAGGCTGATCCACAAGCCGATGCCGAAGGCGATGTAGCCGGAGAAGTGACGCTTCATTTCCACGCAGCGCATGCCCAGCCAGAACGCGCGGCCGACCAGCAGCGCGTACAGCGCGATCACCCCGCACACGCCGACAAAGCCGAGTTCTTCGGCAATGACCGAGAAGATGAAGTCGGTATGCGCTTCGGGCAGGTAGTTAAGCTTCTGCACCGAGGCACCCAGGCCCACGCCGGTCCACTGGCCGCGGCCCACCGCCATCAAGGCGTTGGACAGCTGGTAGCCGGAGCCGAGCTGGTCGGCCCACGGGTCCAGGAACGAGGTGATGCGGCGCAGCCGGTACGGCTCCAGGATCGCGATGAAGGCGAACACCGGCAGGCCGAACACGATCGGCATCGACATGCGCGGCAGGTTCACCCCGCCCAGCACCAGCATGCCGGCGGTGATCGCCAGCAGCAGCGTGGACGAGCCGAAGTCCGGCTGCATCAGCAGCAGGCCGACCAGGGCGATCGCCACGCCCAGCGGCTTGAGCATCGCCGGCCAGGTCGCGTTGACCTCGTCGCGAAAGCGCACCAGATAGCTGGACAGCCACACGATGTAGAGCACCTTGACCGCTTCGACGGTCTGGAACTTCGACACGCCCAGGTTGATCCAGCGTTTGGCGCCGTTGACGCTGCTGCCCAGGCCGGGCACGAACACCACCATCAGCAGGCCGAAGCAGGCCAGCAGCAGCACCTGGTTGTACTGCTCGATGGTCTTGAGCTCGGTACGCATCGCCCAGAACGCCAGGCCCACGCCGATGCCCAGGAACAGCAGGTGGCGGGTCAGGTAATAGAACGGGTTGTCGGACAGCTCGATCGAGCTGGACGCCACCATCACCACGCCCAGCGAGGCGAGCGTGGCCGCGGCCCCGAGCAGCCACGGGTCGTAGCGGCCGCCGATGGCGTCCAGTCGCGTGGCCTGGCGGGACATGTCGTTCATCAGCGCACCTTCAACGTGGCAAGGCCGATCAGCACCAGCACCACCGAAATGATCCAGAAGCGCACGATCACGCGCGGCTCCGGCCAGCCCTTGAGTTCGAAGTGGTGATGGATCGGCGCCATGCGGAACACGCGCTTGCCGGTCAGCTTGAAGCTGGCGACCTGGATCATCACCGACAGCGTCTCGATCACGAACACGCCGCCCATGATCACCAGCACCAGTTCCTGGCGCACGATCACCGCGATGGTGCCGAGCACCGCGCCCAGCGACAGCGCGCCGATGTCGCCCATGAACACCATGGCCGGATAGGTGTTGAACCACAGAAAGCCCAGGCCTGCGCCGGCGATCGCCGAGCAGATGATGATCAGCTCGCCAGCCCCCGGAATCAGCGGGATTTTCAGGTATTCGGCAAACACCACATTGCCCGAGGCATAGGCGAACACGCCCAGCGCGCAGGCCACCAGCACGGTCGGCATGATCGCCAGACCGTCCAGGCCGTCGGTGAGGTTCACCGCATTGGAGAAGCCGACGATCCAGAAATAGGCGATCACCACAAAGCTCACGCCGGCCAGCGGCAGCGCGATCGACTTGAACATCGGAATGTAGAAGGTGATCGCGGCCGGCACGTCGGCGGTGTAGTACAGGAACAGCCCCGCTGCCAGGCCGAAGATCGACTGCAGCAGGTACTTCCAGCGCGACTTCAGGCCGTTGGGATCGCGGCGCACGATCTTGATCCAGTCGTCGTACCAGCCGATCGCGCCGAAACAGATCATCACCGCCAGCACCAGCCACACGTAGCGGTTGCGCAGGTCGCCCCACAGCAGCACCGACAGGGTCACCGTCAGCAGGATCAGCGAGCCGCCCATGGTCGGGGTGCCGGCTTTGGAGAAATGCGTCTGCGGGCCATCCTGGCGGATCGGCTGGCCACCCTTGAACTGGGCCAGCTTGCGGATCACCGCCGGGCCCATCCACAACGACAGGAACAGCGCGGTCAGCGCCGCCAGGATGCCGCGGAAGGTCAGATAGTTGAACAGCCCGAACAGGCTCTCCAGTTGCTGCAGCCAACGCGCCAGCTCAAGCAGCATGGGATGCGTCCTCCGCCGGGGCCAGCAGCGCGGCGACGATGCGGTCCATGGCGCTGCCACGGGAGCCTTTCACCAGCAGCGTGGGCGGGGTGTGCGCCGTGGTGGCGGCAGTCTGCGCCGCCGCACCGGTGTGTTCGTACATCGAAGAAGATTCCTGCGTTTGAGTCGGCGAAACGGCGAGCTGCGCCAGATCCGCCTGCAAGGCCGCGATCAACGCGGCATGGGTGGCGAACACGCGGCCGCCCTCGCCGAACGCCTGCGCGGCGGCGGCACTGAGCTCGCCCAGCGCGTACAGGCGCTGCAGCTTGGCCGCGCGCGCGCGACGGCCGGCGGCCGCATGCAAGGCTGCGCCTTCCGGGCCGAGTTCACGCATGTCGCCGAGTACCAGCCAGCCCTGGCCAGATGCCGCGGCCAGCGTGTCGATGGCCGCGTCCAGCGAACCGGGATTGGCGTTGTAACTGTCGTCGATCAGCACAGCGCCGCCGGGCAGGGTGTGGGTGATCTGACGACCGGCCACCGGGCGCGCCTGCGCCAGACCGGCGGCGATGACCGGCAGGGCGATGCCCGCACCCAACGCCAGGCCGGCCGCAGCCAGCGCGTTGAGCACGTTGTGGCGGCCCGGCAACGGCAGCGCGATCTGCGCCTGGCCTTGCGGGGTCACCAGCGTGAACTGTGCCCCGCCCGCCTGCAGCCGCAGGCCATGCGCGGTGATCTCGGCACTGGCCTGCAGGCCGTAACGCAACACGCGGCGGCCCTGCACCGGCTGCGCCTGCAGTTGCTGCTCGAACCAGGCACCGAAGGCATCGTCGGCATTGATCACTGCCACGCCATCGGCCGGCAACGCGGCATAGATGGCGCCCTTGGTGCGGGCGACGCCGAGCAGGCTGCCCAGGCGTTCCAGATGCGCGGATGCGATGTTGTTGACCAGGGCCACGTGCGGCTGCGCGATCTCGGTGAGATAGGCGATATCGCCCGGCTTGCCGGCGCCCATTTCGTAGATCGCCAGATCCGCATCGTCCGGGGCGGCGATCACCGCCAGCGGCAGGCCGATCTCGTTGTTGCGGTTGCCCGGCGTGGCGTACACGGTGGTGCCGTCGACACGCCCGGCCTCGCTCAGGATGGCCAGCAGCAAGGCCTTGACGCTGGTCTTGCCGTTGGAGCCGGTCAAGGCGATCACCCGCGTGGCGCGGTCGCGCTGCATGCCGGCGGCGATACGCGCCAACGCCAGTTCGGTATTGCCCACCAGCACCTGCGGCACGCTCAGCGCCGGCAGCAGCCGATCGACCAGCAGTCCGCTGGCGCCATGTGCCACCGCGTCTGCGGCAAAGTCGTGCCCGTCGAAACGCTCGCCGCGCAGCGCCACATACAGGCTGCCATTGGCCAGCGTACGGGTGTCGTTGCCGACGGTGTCGATCATGGCGTCCTCGCCATGCAGCTCGCCACCGGCCCAGTGGGCGATCAACGACAATGGAGTGAGCTTCATGCGCGCACTCCCAGCCCGGTCCGCGGCAACAAGGCCTGCGCCGCCACGATGGCGTCGTCGAAGGCATGCCGCACACCGGCCACTTCCTGATATGGCTCGTGGCCCTTGCCGGCGATCAGCACGATGTCGGAGGCACCGGCCATGCTGATGGCCTGATGGATCGCCGCGGCGCGGTCGCGCTGCACGATCGCCGCATCCGGACGCGCGAAGCCGCGCAGGATGTCGGCCACGATCACATCGCCATCTTCGCCCCGCGGGTTGTCATCGGTGACGATCGCCACGTCGGCGTTGACCTCGGCAATGGCCGCCATCTGCGGGCGCTTACCGGTGTCGCGCTCGCCACCGCAACCGAACACGCAGATCAACCGGTCCTGCGCATGCGCGCGCAGGCTGGCCAGTGCCTGTTGCAGCGCATCGGGCGTGTGTGCGTAGTCGATCACCACCAACGGTGCGCCATGCGCGCCACCGAGGCGGTTCATGCGCCCATGGATCGGCTGCAGCCGACCGAGCACCTCGGCGATCCGTGCCGGCGCGATGTCCAGCGCAGACAACGCGCCGGCCACGGCCAGCAGGTTGTCCACGTTGAAACGGCCCAGCAGCGGCGAGTGCACCGGATGCACGTGACCGTCGATATGCAGCGCGAAATTGATCCCGTTGTGATCCAACTGCAGCGCCTGTGCACGCACGCTTGCTTGGGCCTGCGCGCGCGAACTCACGCCGATCGCGCGCAGCGCGGGGTCGAGCGAGGCCAGCAGCGTGCGGCCGAAGTCATCGTCCAGGTTGACCACGGCGGCCTTCAATCCGGCGCGCGCGAACAGCCTGGCCTTGGCCGCGCCGTACTGCGCCATGTCGCCGTGGTAATCGAGATGGTCGCGGGTGAGATTGGTGAACACCGCCACGTCAAAATGCACCGCATCCACGCGGCCCTGGTCCAGCGCATGCGAGCTGACTTCCATCGCCACGGCCTGCGCGCCCTCGTCGCGCAGTTGCGCCAGCAAGGCATGCGTCTGCAGCACCAGCGGTGTGGTGAACCCGGTCGGCACGGCGCTGCCGTACAGGCCCACGCCCAGGGTACCGAGCGTGCCGGCGGGCGTGCCGAGCAGCGTCAGGGCCTGTGCCAGCAATTGCACCGTCGAGGTCTTGCCGTTGGTGCCGGTGACGCCGACCATGCGCATCGCCTGCGAAGGCTGGCCGTGGAACTGGTCGGCCATCGCGCCCAGGCGCGCACGCAAACCGGGCACGGCGATCGCATCGACCGGTACCGGCAGATCGGCCGGCGCCGGCGGCTCGAACAACACCGCCACCGCGCCATTGGCTCGCGCCTGGTCGACAAAGCCCAGGCCGTGCGCGCCGAAACCGGCGATCGCCACGAAGGCATCGCCTGCACGCACCGCGCGGCTGTCCATCACCAGGCCCGACACCTGCACGTCGTGCGCAAGCCGCACGTCCGGCAACAGCTGCGACAGCGGCATGGCGCGGCTCACTGGCGGCTCTCCTGCAACGGCGCGGGCTGGGCGGTGGTGGGCGCGGCCGGCGGTGCGATCGCGGTCGGGATGCCGGCGGACACTTCGTCCACCGGATCCGGCACCAATGCCGGGTCCAGGTCGGCCGGCTGCGGCTTGACCACCGGCTGCCCGGTCTTGCCGGCAGCCTGCGCGGCCAGCCACGACTGGATGTCGTCCGGCGGCACGTCCATCAGCCGCAGCGCGCCTTCCATCACCCGATGGAACACCGGTGCCGACACCAGGCCGCCGTAATACACCTTGCCCTGCGGATCGTTGATCACGATGACGGTGGCAAAGCGCGGACGCGTGGCCGGCACCAGGCCGGCGAACAGCGCGTTGTAATGCCCGCGCTCGTATCCGTTGGCGCCGTTCTTGCGCGCGGTACCGGTCTTGCCGGCCACGTGGTAGCCCAGGATCGCCGCGCCCTTGGCGCCACCCTGGGTGACCACGGTTTCCATCATGTCGATGACCTGGCGCGCCACTTCGGGGGTGACCACCTGGCGGGTTTCGTTGTGCTGGCCGCGCACGAAGGTCGGCGGGGTCAGCTTGCCGCCATTGCCCAGCGTGGCGTACGCCTGCGCGATCTGCAGCGGCGTCACCGACAGGCCGTAGCCGTAGGACATCGTGGTCTTGGACGGGCCGCTCCAGCGCGCCGGCTGCAGCACCACACCGGCCGATTCGCCGGGAAACCCGCTATGCGGCGCAGCGCCGTAACCGAAGTTGCGGATCGACTGATAGAAGGTCTGGTCCGGCACCTTGGCCGCGATCTTGGCCGCGCCGATGTTGGAGCTGCGCGTGATCACGCCGGTGACGTTGAGCACGCCGTTGTTGCGCGGCACATCGCGGATGGTGAAGCGCCCCACCGACATGTAGCCGGGGTTGGTGTCGATGACGGTGTCCTTGGTCACCACGCCGGCGGTCAGCGCCGTGGCCACGGTCAGCGGCTTCATCGTCGAGCCCGGCTCGACCAGATCGGTGACCGCACGGTTGCGGCGCGCCGACGGGTTGATGCCGGTGACCGCGTTGGGGTTGTAGGTGGGCAGGTTGACCATCGCCAGCACTTCGCCGGTGGCCACATCCATCACCACCATCGAGCCGCCGGCAGCGTTGTTTTCGACCAGCGCGTTGCGCAGCTCCTTGTAGGCCAGGAACTGGATGCGGCGATCGATGCTCAGCGTCAGGTCCTTGCCCGGCTGCGCCGGACGCACCAGATCCACGCTCTCCACGATCGCGCCGCGCGCATCGCGCACCACCTTCTTGGAACCCGGCTTGCCGCGCAGCCATTCGTCGAAGGCCAGCTCCAGGCCTTCCTGGCCGCGGTCGTCGATATTGGTGAAGCCCAGCACGTGGGCCATCGCCTCGCCTTGCGGATAGAAGCGCCGGAACTCGCGCTGCGAGAACACGCCCGGGATCTTCAGATCGACAATGGCATGCGCCTTGTCCGGGTTGATCCGGCGCTGCAGGTACATGAATTCCTTGCCGGCCTTCTGCGCCAGCTTGGCGTTCAATTCGTCCAGCGGCTGGCCGAGCGCCTTGGCCAGCTCGGGAATGCGGTCCGGATTGCGCAACAGCTCCTGCGGATTGACCCAGATCGATTCCACCGGCGTGGACACCGCCAGCGGCTCGCCGTTGCGGTCGGTGATCATGCCGCGCGAGGTGGCGATCGGCAGCTCGCGCAGATAGCGCGCTTCGCCCTGGCGCTGGTAGAAGTCACGGTTGACCAGCTGCACGAACGCCGCGCGGCCGATCAGCGTCACCGAGCACAGGCCCAGCGCGATGCCGACCAGCGTCAGGCGGCCACGCAGGTTGAAGTTGCTGCGCGCGCGGTTGCGGCCGGCTTTCATGGCGCACCTCCGTGTGCGCCACCCTGCGGGCGGCTTCGCCGTGCAAAACGGCTGTCCTGCCGTTTTGTCATGGGCGCAACACCTATATGTGCGCCACCCTGCGGGCGGCTTCGCCGTGCAAAACGGCTGTCCTGCCGCACCGTCATGGGCGCACCACCACGATGTCGTTGGTCTCCGGGAACTTCATCCCGATGCGCGCACGCGCGACCTGATCCACGCGGTTGCTTTCCGCCCAGGTGGCCTGCTCCAGCTGCAGCCGGCCGAATTCGATATTCAATTCATCGCGCGTGTGTTCGAGCTTGGACAACTGCACGAACAGCTTGCGATGCATGTGGCGCATGTACACGACCCCGATCGCCGAGGCGATGCTGCAGGCCAGCAGTACGATGAGCAGCAGGCGGCTCATGCGGCGTCTCCGTTCGGAGACGCCGGGAATCGGGAATCGGGATTCGGGAATCGGGAAGCAGCGGCGCTGTTGCCTTTGCCCATTCCCGATTCCCCATTTCCCATTCCCAGCTTCTCGGCCACCCGCAACACCGCGCTACGGGCGCGCGGATTGACGCTCAGTTCGGCGTCGTCGGCCTTGATGGCGCCGCTGATCAGCTGCAGCGTCGGCACGAAAGGCTGGGCTTCGGGCAGGCGGCGGTTGCTCGGCGGCGCCTTGGCGTAGCGGGCCATGAACTGCTTGACGATGCGGTCTTCCAGCGAGTGGAAGCTGATCACCGCCAGGCGGCCGCCGGGCTTGAGCGCACCCAGGGCGGCATCCAGGCCGGCTTCCAGGTCGTCCAGCTCGCGGTTGATATAGATGCGGATCGCCTGAAAGCTGCGCGTGGCCGGATGGGTCTTGCTGTCGCCGCGCGGCATCACCGAGGCGATCAGCTCGGCCAGCTGCGCGGTGCGCAGCAGCGGCTGTTCGGCGCGACGCGCCACGATGGCGCGCGCGATGCGGCGGCTCTGGCGCTCTTCGCCATAGGTCCACAGCACGTCGGCGATGTCGCGCTCGCTGGCCTGCGCCAGCCACTCGGCCGCGCTCTGCCCGGCGTCCGGGTCCATGCGCATGTCCAGCGGGCCGTCCTTGCCGAAACTGAAACCGCGCCCGGCCACATCCAGCTGCGGCGAGGACACGCCCAGATCCAGCAGGATGCCGTCGACGGTTGCCGCAGCGACCACCTGGCCGAGGCCGGCAAAGCTACCGCGATGGATGGACACGCGCGCATCGCCACCGAACGACTGTTCGGCCACGGCGATCGCGTCGGGGTCCTTGTCCATCACCAGCAGTCGACCTCCCGGGCCAAGGTGTTGCAGCACGCCACGGGCGTGTCCGCCACGTCCGAACGTGCCATCGAGATAAGTTCCGTTTTCGATCACCTGCAGGCCGTCCAGAACCTGCGTGTACAGCACCGGCACGTGGGCCGCCGGCGGCTGCGACACCGGGTGACCGGGCTGCGCTTCACCGCGCATCCGGGCACCCCGGCTCACAACCTGAGATCGAGCAATTCATCGCCCAGATCCCCGTCAGACAATGTCTGCTGGATCAGTGCGCGATGTGCCTGCTCGCTCCAGAGTTCGAATTTGTCGCCCATGCCCAGCAGCACGGCCTTCTTCTCGATGCCGACCGCGTTGCGGTGGCTGGCCGGGATGCTCAGACGGCCATTGGCGTCCAGCTCCAGCACTGCGGAAGAACCCACCAGCTTCTGCTGCAGCGTGCGGACCACGCGCTGGGTGTTGGGCTTGGACATCACATCGTCACGCACCCGCTCCCACTCCTTTTCCGCATACAGCCACAGGCAGCCGGCTTCGAACGGGTTGTAGGTGAGCACCAGGCGATTGCCGCTCACGCGCGTGACCAGGTCGCGGTACGCGGTTGGCACCGCCATACGCCCCTTGTCGTCCACCGTGATGGCAGTCTCGCCCTGAAACACCGAATACAACCTCGAATACCCGCTGGGGGATCATTGAACCACGAAAAACCACAAAACACCTGGTTTTCCCTCCGTTGCCCACCTTAGCAGCGCGTCAAAGGTTGTCAACAACTTTGAGGGCCACAAATCGCCAGTCGCATCAATGAGTTGCGGCACTCTTTAGAGACTTGTTCAAAGGTTATCCACAAGTTGCTGTTTCATCTCAGATTTTGAGATTGAACGAAAATTCAGGGGCGTGAAGGCCATGTAAACCCGACCGCAGTCTCACTTCACACTGCGCCAGCTGCACATGGTCAATGCGCAAACAGGCGACAATCGGCGGCATGTGCCTGGTCGCTCTTGCCTGGAAAACCCACCCGCGCTGGCGCCTGCTGCTGGTGGGCAACCGCGATGAATTCCACGAGCGCCCGACCGCTGCGCTGGCGCGCTGGCCAGCACCCGCCGACGGGGTGCTGGCGGGCCGCGACCTGCGTTCGGGCGGCAGCTGGGTGGGCCTGGGCAGTGACGGCCGCGCCGCGGTGGTGACCAACGTGCGCGACCCGCTCGCCAGCGCGTCCGGCCGCTCGCGCGGTCACCTGATTGCCGATTACCTGGCCGGCAGCCTGGGCGCGGCCGTCTACGCCGGCGACCTGGCGGCCGCCGCGCACGAGTTCCCGCCGTTCAATCTGGTGGTGTGCGACGCCGAGCGCTGCGAACACCTCAGCAATCACCCGCCCCTGGCACGTACGCTGGCGCCTGGCATCCACGGCATGTCCAACGGCCCGCTGGACGCGCACTGGCCCAAGACCGCTGCGTTGACCGCGGCCTTGCACGACTGGTGCGCCGCAGGCAGCGACGACCTGCAACCGCTGTGGACCGCCCTGGGCAACCCCGCCATCGCGCCGGACCACGCCCTGCCCCACACCGGCGTGGACCTGCCCACCGAACGCCTGCTGTCGGCCGCCTTCATCAGCGGCGCCAGCTACGGCACCCGCGCCAGCACCATCGTCGCAGTGGACCACCACGGCAACGGCTTCATCCACGAACGGCGCTTCGGCCCGAACGGCATCTTCCAGGGCGAGACGCGGCTGGAGATTTAGAGACACCGGCACTGCGTGGCGGGACGATGAGGCAAGAAACAAAGGGCCTGGCCCACGCATCGCTCCCGTAGGCCGGGCAAATGCAGATCGCCCAGCCCCCCCTTCTCCCGCCTGCGGGAGAAGGGGGGGCCCAGCGCCGGATGAGGGTGGGATCCGCCACGCATTCCCGCGCTGCCCCCATCCGCCCTTCGGGCACCTTCCCCCGCAAGCGGTGGAAGGCAAAAAGGTCTGGACCCGCCATTCCCCTCCGCAAGCCGGAGCAGAAAGCAGCAGTCATTACCAAGCAATTCCATCGACAGCAGTTCCATCGATGGCGGACGACCCGACGCTCCAGCAGTGCACCCGAGTGCAAGCCCCCTTGAGTCAAGGGGGCGCGGCGACAGCCGCGGGGGTGTGGCATGCCCGGAGCGGGGCCCGCGGTTTGTACCGCCACCGGCGGTATGAAGCGTGGGTGTCTTCTTTGGGCGAACGCCCGAAGAAGGCAGCGACAGCCGCAGGGGTGTGGCATGCCCGGAGCGGGGCCCGCGGTTCGTACCGCCACCGGCGGTACGAAGCGTGGGTGTCTTCTTTGGGCGAACGCCCGAAGAAGGCAGCGAACAGCCGCAGGGATTTGGAATGCCCGGAGCGGGACCCGCGGTTTGTACCGCCACCGGCGGTACAAAGCGTGGGCACCTTCGAGAAGGGCGAACGCCCGAACGAAGGTGGCGGAGCCGGCCGGTAAGCCGGGTTCTGTCGTGGACAGTCATTCGTCTAGGCGCTACGTCACCGCAGCGCTCAAGCAACCTACCCGGATCCAGCGCGGGCCACGCCAATGGATCCCTATTTGGTCTTGCTCCAGGTGGGGTTTGCCGTGCCGGTCCGTTACCGGACTCGCGGTGCGCTCTTACCGCACCATTTCACCCTTACCGGCCCCTCGCCACCCCTCTGCAGCCTCTAAACGCACTTGGCGATGCTGCGCATCGCCGACACGCGTCAGTGGCGGCAGAGGGGTGACGAGGGACGTAGGCGGTATCTTTCTGTTGCACTTTCCGTCGGCTCGCGCCGCCCAGGCGTTACCTGGCACCTTGCCCTATGGAGCCCGGACTTTCCTCGGCACTCTTGCGAGTGACGCGACTGTCTGGCCGACTCCGCCGGGGCGCACTATACGCTATCGCCACCGTGCACAACGGCGCCGCGACTTCCCCCCGCCGTTGCCGGTAGGCCCGCTATTGCCTGTAGGAGCGCACCCGGGCGCGAAAGGCCTTACCGAGAAAAATCCCAATGCACGTAAACCCGCTCCTGCAACAGCACACCTAGCCGCCATACAAGGCCTTGCGCGGCGCACCGGTCAGCTCGGCCGCCAGCTTGGCGGCCGTGGACGGCGGCAGGTGCTCGGCAAGCTTGGCGTAGACGCGGCGGCCTTCGGCCAGCAGGCCTTCGGCGGCATCGGCGGCGCCCTGCACCATCACCACGAACTCGCCCTTGCGCTGGTTGTCGTCGGCTTCGACCTTGGCCTGCAACTGCGCCAGGGTGCCGTCGAGTACGGTTTCGAACAGCTTGGTCAGCTCGCGCGCAATCACCGCCGGGCGCTCGTCGCCGAAGGCCAGGCGCAGGTCGGCCAGCGATTCGACGATGCGGTGCGAGGACTCGTAAAACACCAGGGTGCGGGTTTCGCCGGCCAGGTGCGCCAGGCGCTCGCGACGCGCGGCGCTCTTGGCCGGCAAAAAGCCCTCGAAGCCGAAGCGGTCGCTGGGCAGGCCGGCCACGCTGAGCGCGGCGATCGCCGCGCAGGCGCCGGGAACCGGGCTGACCCGGATCCCGGCCGCGCGGGCGGCGCGCACCAGCTTGAAGCCAGGATCGCTGACCAGCGGGGTGCCGGCATCGCTGACGATGGCCAGCGACTCGCCCTCGCGCAGGCGCGCGACGATGCGCTCGGACATGGCGTCTTCGTTGTGGTCGTGCAGGGCCAGCAGCGGGCGGTCGATGCCGAAGTGGCCGAGCAGCTGGCGGGTGTGGCGGGTGTCTTCGGCGCAGATCGCGGCCACGCCACGCAGCACCTCCTGCGCACGCGGCGACAGGTCGGCCAGGTTGCCGATCGGCGTGGCGACCACGTGCAGGGTTCCAGGGGAGGTCATCGACGGTATTCCGTAGGGCAAAGGGTAGAATCGTAGCGTTTTTAACGGTCCGCCCCGGCGGGCCCCGTCCAATGGATCTGAAATGAACAAGCGTGTTGCAAGGATCTCCGCCCTGTCGCTGATGGTGATGCTGGCCGCCGGTTGCGCCACCAGCAGCGTCACCCAGACCGCCTCGCCGACCCAGAGCGCGGCGCTGGCGTTGCTGGACCAGGGCAAGCCGCGCGAGGCGGCGCAGCAACTGGAAGCCGAGGCCGCCGGCGCCAGCGGTGCGCAGCGCAGCCGCCTGCTGGCCGCGTCCGCGTTCGGCTGGCACGACGCCGGCGATGACGCACGTGCGCGCACGCTGCTGGCGCAGGTCACCGCGCGGCATCTCGGCGGCGAAGACCGCGCCCGCTTCGCGCTACTGACCGGCGAGCTGGCGGTGATCGACAAGCAGGCCGCGCAGGCGCTGCAGGCCCTGGGCGACAGCCCGCAAGGCCTGCCCCAGCCGCTGCAGACCCGCTGGCTGCTGGCACGCGCCGCCGCATTGGAAGGCACCGGCGACCTGTTCGGCGCCGCCGCCGACCGCGCACGCGCCGATGCCAGCCTGACCGGCACCCCGCGCAGCGATAACCAGCGCGCGATCGTGCGCCTGCTGGCCGCACTCGACGACGCCACGCTGAAGGGCCGCACCGCGGCGCTGCCGGCGGGCGATCCGCTGTACAACTTCGCCGGCCGCGCCCTGATCAGCCGCGGCCTGGCGCTGCCGCGCGCGTTCGACCGCGACGCGCAATGGGGCTTTGACACCAGCAAGCGCCCGCCGGCCGAACGCGATGGCTATCGCCCGCCGATCAAGCTGGGCGTGCTGCTGCCGCTCAGCGGCAACCTGGCCACCGCCTCGGCGCCGGTGCGCGACGGTCTGCTGGCCGGCTACTACGCCGAAACCCGCCGCCGCCCGGAACTGCGCTTCTTCGACACCGCCGGCACTGCCGCCGGCGCCAATGCCGCCTACGACAAGGCAGTGAGCGCCGGGGTGGATTACGTGGTCGGCCCGCTGGGGCGCGACGAAGTCAGCGCCGTGTTCGCACGCGGCCAGCTGGCGGTGCCGGTGCTGGCGCTCAACCGCCCCACCGACAACAAGGCACCGCCCAGCGGCAGCGCCGGCTTCTCGCTGGCGCCGGAAGACGACGGCATCATGGCCGCCGAATACCTGCTCTCGCGCGAGCGCCGCAATGTGCTGATCGTCGGCACCAGCGACGACAACGGCAAGCGCACCATCAAGGCCTTCCGCGACCGCTTCAGCGAACGCGGCGGCACCATCGCCGGCAGCATGAGCGTGGCCGAGGTGCCGGGCGACATCGGTGCGCAGCTGCGCAACTACGGCACCGCCGATGCGGTGTTCCTGGCGGTGCGTGGCAACACCGCGCGCGCGCTGGCGCCGCAACTGGCCTTGAGCGGGTTCGCCGGCAAGTCGCGCGTGGGCACCTCGCAGCTGGTGGCCGGCACCGGCAAGGTCGAAGACGACCTGGCCCTGGACGGCATCGTCTACCCGAGCGAGACCTGGACCGCGCTGGGCGTGTCCGGGCTGCCGGCCTCCACCCAGGTCGCCAGCACGTTGCCCAGCGCACGCGGACCGGGTGCGCGCCTGTTCGCGTTCGGCTACGACGCCTGGAAGATCAGCGCGTATCTGGAAAAGCTCGCCACCGGCACCGATGGCGGCCTGCGCGGCGCCACCGGCACCCTGCATCTGGACGGCTTCGGCAACGTGCTGCGCACCCCGGCCTGGTCCACCTTCAACGGTGGCCGCCCGGTGCCGATCGCCGACGGCCGCTGACACCATGCCGGCAGCGCGTCAGCAACGTGGTGCGGCGGTGGAAGCGGCCGCCCGCGCGCTGCTGGAGCAGGCCGGGCTGCGGTTGGTGGTGGGCAATGCCAGCTACCGCGGCGGCGAACTGGATCTGGTGATGCGCGACGGACAGGCGCTGGTGTTCGTGGAGGTGCGTTATCGCCGCGACAACCGCTTCGGCGGTGGCGCGGCATCGGTGGATGCGCGCAAGCGCCGCAAGCTGGTGCTGGCCGCGCAATTGTTCCTTGCCTATCACCCGGCACTGGCGACACTGCCGTGCCGCTTCGACGTGGTGGAAGCCAGCGGCGAGCCGCCGGTGCTGAACTGGATCCGCGACGCCTTCCGCGCCGACGACTGCTGACAACGACCCACGCGCGATGCCCACCATCATCACCCACGCCGCCGTGCCGCTGGCGCTCTGGTGCGCCAGTGAACGCGGCCGCCTGTCGCCACGCCTGCTCGCTGCCGGCATCGTCGCGGCGATGTTGCCGGACGCCGATGTGCTGGCGTTCGCGTTGCATGTTCCGTACGCCGATGCGTTCGGCCATCGCGGCGCCAGCCATTCGCTGCTGTTCGCCGGGCTGATCGCGCTGCTGGGCAGTGTTGCGCATCGCCTGTTGCGTGCGGACGCGCTGCAGGCAGCAACGTTCTTGTGCGTCTGCGCCGCCTCGCATCCGCTGCTGGATGCGATGACCTCCGGCGGATTGGGCGTTGCGCTGGCCTGGCCATGGAGCGAGGCACGCTGGTTCGCACCGTGGCGGCCGATCCGCGTGTCGCCCTTCGTCAATGGTTTCTTCAATGCGCGCGGCCTGGCCACGCTGCTCTCCGAGCTGCGCTGGGTCTGGCTGCCGCTCACCGCCGCCGCGCTGGGATGGAGATGCATCCAGCGCGCGGCACCACAGGATCACCTGTCATGACCGATGTGCTTCCCACTGCCCTGGCCGACTTGCTGGCCGCGCGGCTTGGCCCCGATGGCTGGCTGACCGGCGCCGACGCGCGGCGCCGCCATGGCGAAGACGATTCGCGCCGCTGGGCCTTGCCCGCCGCCGTCGCCCTGCCGCGCGATACCGAGGAGGTGGTGGCGATCGTGCAGGCCTGTCGCGCCCATGGCGTGCCGATCGTGGCGCGTGGCGCGGGCACCGGCACCACCGGTGCGGCAGTGCCGTTTTCCGGCGGCGTGGTGGTGTCGATGGCGCGCATGAATCGCATCGTGGCCTTGCGCCCGGAAGACCGCTGCGCCGTGGTGCAACCGGGCCTGCTCAACGGCGAACTGCAGCAGGCCCTGCAGCCGCACGGCCTGTTCTGGCC
This sequence comes from Xanthomonas sp. CPBF 426, assembly GCF_903989465.1. Classification (NCBI taxonomy): domain Bacteria; kingdom Pseudomonadati; phylum Pseudomonadota; class Gammaproteobacteria; order Lysobacterales; family Lysobacteraceae; genus Xanthomonas; species Xanthomonas sp. CPBF 426. The sequence continues at coordinate 935,062 of NZ_LR861805.1, read as the reverse complement.
GCCGGATCCGTCCAGCGCGGACATCTGCAGCGTCGGCGGCAACCTGGCCACCAATGCCGGCGGCCCGCGCGCGGTGAAATACGGCGCCACCCGCGACAATGTGCTCGGCCTGGTCGCTGTGACCGGCACCGGCGAGGTGATCCGCTGCGGCGGTGCATACACGAAAAATTCCACCGGTTACGACCTGACGCATCTGCTGGTCGGCAGCGAAGGCACTCTGGCGATCATCGTCGAGGCGACCTTGAAGCTGACACCACGTGCGATCGCACAAGCCGGTTTGCGCGCGCTGTATCGCGACGCGGCCAGCGCCGCGGCAGCGGTGTCGCGCATCATGGCGCAACCGACCACGCCGACAATGCTGGAATTCATGGATGCCAGTGCGATTGCGCTATTGCGCCGCAACGGCAGCGACGTGCCCGAGGCCGGCGCGATGCTGCTGATCGAAGCCGATGGCGATCACGACACCCTGCCCTACGCGCTGCAGGCCTTGCACGCTGCAGCCGATGGCGAGGGCGTGGTGAGCCTGGACGTGGCCGCCGATGGCAGCGCGCGCGACAAGCTGTGGGCGGCACGCCGCGCACTGTCGCCGGCGCTGCGCACGATCAAGCCCGGCAAGATCAACGAAGACGTGGTGGTGCCGGTGTCGCGCATCCCCGACCTGGTGGCCGGCGTGGAGGCATTGGCTGCGGAATTCGCGCTGCCGATTGTGGCTTTCGGCCATGCCGGCAATGGCAACCTGCACGTCAACATCATGTACGACCCGGCCGATGCCGACGAAGACGCACGCGCCCATGCCGCATTGCCGCGCCTGTTTGCGCTGGTGCTGGCGCTGGAAGGCACGCTCTCCGGCGAGCACGGCATCGGCGTGGCCAAGCGCGATTTCATGGCCCAGGCCTTCAGCGCACCGACGCTGGCGGCGATGCGTGCGATCAAGGCCGCGCTGGATCCGGACGGGATCCTGAATCCGGGCAAGGTGCTGCCACCGCTCGAGTGACGCTGCCGCCTCAGCGCGTCACCCCGATGAAGCGCAGCCCCACGCCCGGTTCGGTGACGATGTAACGCGGGGCGGCGGCATCGTCGTGCAGTTTCTGGCGCAGCTTGCCGACCAGGATGCGCAGGTAATGGGTGTCGTCTTCATGGGTGGGGCCCCACACCTCGCGTAGCAGCTGCGGTTGGGTGACCACGCGGCCGGCGTGCTTGAACAGCAGCGCGAGCAGGGCGTATTCCTTGCGACTCAAGGGCACCGCCTCGCCATCGAGGGTGACCTCGCGCAGGCCCAGATGGATGTGCAGGCGGCCGTCGTCGAACACGCTCTCCTCCACCGTGCTGCCGGCGCCGGCCTGGCGCAGCAGCGCGCGGATGCGCGCCATCAGTTCCTGCACGCCGAACGGCTTGGTGACGTAGTCGTTGGCGCCGGCATCGAGCGCGGCGACCTTTTCGGTTTCGCCGGCGCGCACGGTGAGCATGATCACCGGCACGCTGGACCACTGGCGGATCTCGCGCAGCACCTCGTGGCCGTCGCGATCGGGCAGGCCGATGTCCAGCACCACCAGTTCGGCGCCCTGCCCGGCCAGCATGGCCAGGCCTTCCTCGGCGGTGCCGGCCTGCAGCACGCGATACCCCTGTGCGCGCAGGCTGATGTCGAGAAAGCGGCGGATCTGCGGCTCGTCGTCGACGATCAGCACGCGGGCAGGCGGGATGGCAGTGGGGTCAGTCGGCATCGGGGCGAGGTGGCGCGGCGGGAACGAGCAACGGCAGCGTAATGCGGATCGTGGTGCCGTGACCATCGGCGCCGGCCAGCGCCTCCACGCTGCCGCCATGCGCGCCGATCATGCCCTGGCAGATGGTCAGGCCCAGCCCGGTGCCATGGCGGCCGCGGTCGCCACGCTCCACGCTGTAGAACATGTCGAAGATGCGCGCGCGCTCGTCCTCGGGAATGCCGGGGCCCTGGTCGCCGATATCGATCTGCAGGGCGCCGGCCTGCAGCCGCGCCTGCACGGTGACGGCCACGCCGGCTGGTGAAAATTTCGCCGCGTTCTCCAGCACGTTGAAGATCGCCTGCTCCACCAGTGCCGGGTGCACCCAGATCGCCGGCAGGTCGGCAGCCAGCTCCAGCTGCAGGCGCACCGCCGGCTGGTAGCGCTGCAGCCGCCGCGTGGCCGAGCCGATCAACTCGTCCACGCCGATCCAGTCGCGCTTCAAGGTCAGCCCGGTATGGCCGAGCCGGGTCATGTCGAGCAGGTTCTGGATGTAGCGATCCAGCCGCTCGCCTTCGAGCTGGATGGTGTCCAGCAGGCTGTGGCGGTCCTGCGCGTCCATCGCATCGCCGTAGCTGGCCAGGCTGCTGGCCGAGCCGATCATCGAGGCCAGCGGCGAGCGCAGATCGTGCGAGACCGAGGACAGCAATGCCGAGCGCAGGCGCTCGGTTTCGCCACTGACGCGCGCGCCCTCCAGATCGGCGACCAGGCGCGTGCGCAGCGCTGCCTGGCCGATGTCCTCCACCATCGCTTCGGCCAGCCGACGTTGCTCCAAGCCGGGCCGCTGCACGCTCTGACGAAAGCGCAGCGCGGCCACGCCCAGGCTGCCACGTTCGTGCCGCACCGGCAGGCACCACCACTGCGCGCCGGCCAGCGTATCGGTGAAGTGGCCGGCCGGCTGCCCGTGGCGCTGGGTCCACTCCGCCGCGCTGCGATCGAGTGCGCCGAAGCTGGCCGGCGCATCGCTTTCGCGTTGCTCCAGCCGCAACCAGGCCTCGGCATCCAGTGCAGTGGCCAGCGCACGGCGGCCGGCTTCCAGCACCTGCCCCAGGTCGGCGGCGGTGCTGAGCTCGCGGGCCAGCGCCTGCAGTGCATTGGCATGCGCGTTGGCGGCGCGCAGGGCCAGCACCTGGCTGCGCAGGCGCGAGGCCAGGCGGCCGGCGACCAGGGCGGCGATCAGGAACAGGCATACCGTCACCACGCCCTGGCGCGCGCTGATGTGCAGGGTGAAGCGCGGTTCGATGAAGAAGAAGTTGTAGGCGACAAAACTCAGCAGCGCGGCGATCACCGCCGCGGCCATGCGTGTGCGCGAGGCCACCAGCACCACCGCGACGATGAACACCATCGACAGGTCGTCGATGTCGGTCCAGCGCTGGATCACCCACGCCACCGCGACCGCTGCAGCGGCGGCGATCGCCGCAAACGCCAGGTCGTAGCGCTGCAGCCACTGGCGCGGATTGCGCCAACGCTGGCGCGCGCGTGCACGCGCATCGGCGGAGCTGACGATGACCAGCTCGTAATGCGCGCCACGCTGCAGCAGTTGCTGGGTCAGCGTGCGGTTGAACATGCGCGCCAGCGGGCGTTCGCGCGTGCGCCCCAGCACCAGCGTGGACACGCCGTTTTGCGCAGCGAAATCCAGCAATGCCTGCGCGACGTTGGCGCCATGCAGCAGCGCGGTATCGCCACCCAACCGACGTGTCAGTGCGAACGCGCGGTCGATCTCCAGCTGCCAGGCGGCATCGGCCACGGTGCGTGTCTGCACGGTGACCACCGTCCACGGCGCATCGCGTCGCTCGGACAACCGCCGCGCCACCCGCACCAGATAATCCGAGCTGCCACGCCCATCGATGGCCACCACCACGCGGCGACGCAAGGCGGCGGTGCCGGGCAGGCCGCGCGCGGCCTGGGTGTCGCGCAGATCGCTGTCGACGCGGTCGGCCGCGGTCTGCATCGCCAGCTCGCGCAGGGCGGTGAGGTTGGAGGGCGAGAAGAACGCCTGCAAGGCCTGCGTGGCCTGTTCGGGCAGATACACCTTGCCCTGCTGCAGGCGCTCGATCAGTTCGCGTGGCGGCAGATCCACCAGCACGATGTCGCGCAGGCGATCGAACACCGCATCGGGCACGGTCTCGGACACGCGCACCCCGGTGATGCGCAGCACGATGTCGTTGAGGCTTTCCAGATGCTGGATGTTGACCGTGGTGTAGACATCGATGCCGGCATCGAGCAGTTCCACGATGTCCTGCCAGCGCCGCTCGTGCCGGCTGCCCGGCACGTTGCGGTGGGCCAGCTCGTCGATCAGGGCTAGCTTCGGCTTGCGCGCGAGCAAGGCGTCCAGGTCGAGCTCTTCCAGCTGCCGGCCCTGGTAGCTGATGCGGGTACGCGCCAGCAACGGCAGGCCATCCAGCAGTGCGGCGGTCTCGCTGCGGCCGTGCGTTTCCACCACTCCGGCCACCACGTCCATGCCCTGGCGCAGGCGCTCACGCGCGCGCGACAACATGGCGTAGGTCTTGCCCACGCCCGGCGCGGCGCCCAGAAAAACGGTCAGACGCCCGCCGTGTTCGCGCTGCAGTTCGCCGATCAGCGCGTCGGCTTGTTGGGTGCGGGCGTCGATCATCGGGAATGGGGAATAGGGAATGGGGAATCGCAAAGCCTACAGCTGCCCGCTGATCCTAGTGCTTTTGCTTCATCCCATTCTCGATTCCCGACTCCCCATTCCCGGCGCGATCCAGCGCCAGGTTCAGCGCCAGCACATTCACCCGCGGCTGCCCGAGCAGGCCTAACTGTGGCGATTCGGTGGCGGCCTGGACCAGCGCGGCGACCCGTTGCTCCGGCCAGCCGCGCGCGGTGGCGACGCGGCGCAGTTGCACCTGCACCGCGGCCGGGCTCAGATGCGGGTCCAGGCCGCTGCCGGACTGGGTCAGCAATTCGCCGGGGACTGCCTCCGGCGCGATGCCGTCGCGCGCCGCCACCTCGGCGCGCGTGGCGGCGATGCGGGTCTGCAGGTCGGGATTGGAAAGCGCCTGGTTGCTGCCGGCCGCCGCGGTCGGGTCGTACTTGGCGGCCGAGGGGCGTGGCTGGAAATAGCGCGCATCGGCAAACGGCTGGGCCACCAGGGCCGAGCCGACCACCCGCGCGTCATCGCGCAGCAGCGAGCCGTGCGCCTGCACCGGGAACAGCGCGCCGGTGATGCCGGTGGCGACCAGCGAATAGCTCAGGCCCAGACCCAGCAGGATGAACAGCGCCAGCATCACCGCTCCGCGCAGGGCGCCGTCGTCGCGCAACGGCAGCGACGCGGACGTACCGGTTTTCGAAGAAATCGTCATGACTCAGTTCCCCAGGGTGGCGACAAGCGCCAGGTCGATCAACTTGATGGCGGCAAACGGCAGCAACACGCCGCCCACGCCGTACATCAGCATGTTCCGGCGCAACAAGGCCGTGGCGCTGGATGGACGAAAGCGCACGCCGCGCAAGGCCAGCGGGATCAATGCCGGGATGATCAACGCATTGAAGATCAAGGCCGCCAGCACCGCATGCCGCGGGTTGGACAACTGCATCACGTTGAGCGCGGCCATCGACGGAATTGCCGCGGCAAACAACGCCGGCAGGATCGCGAAATACTTGGACACGTCGTTGGCCAGCGAGAACGTGGTCAGCGCACCGCGCGTGATCAGCTGCTGCTTGCCCACTTCGACCACCGCCAGCAGCTTGGCCGGATCCGAATCCAGGTCCACCATGTTGCCGGCCTCCTTGGCCGCCTGCGTGCCGGAGTTCATTGCCAGGCCCACATCGGCCTGGGCCAGCGCCGGCGCATCGTTGGTGCCGTCGCCCACCATCGCCACCAGCCGCCCGCCGGCCTGCTCGGCGCGGATGCGGGCCAGCTTGTCTTCCGGGCGCGCCTGGGCGATGTAATCGTCCACGCCGGCTTCGGCGGCAATCGCGGCGGCGGTGAGCGGGTTGTCGCCGGTGATCATCACCGTCTTGATACCCATCGCACGCAGCTGCGCGAACTTCTCCTTGATGCCTTGCTTGACCACGTCGCTCAGCTCGACCACGCCCAGCACATGCCGGCCTTCGGCCACCACCAGCGGGGTGGCGCCGCCGCGTGCGACCTCTTCGATACGTCCTTGCAATTCCGGTGACACCGTCGCGCCCATGCCCTGCACATACGCCACGATCGAATCGCCAGCGCCCTTGCGGATGCTGCGCCCGGCCAGATCGACGCCGGACATGCGGGTCTGCGCGGTGAAGGCGATGAAATGCGCGCCCTCCGGCTCGACAGCCACGGCACCCTGCTGGCGCGCCAGCTTGACGATGGACTTGCCTTCCGGCGTCGGGTCGGCCAGCGAGGCGAGCATGGCCGCATCGCGCAGTTGCGCACGGTCGATACCGGCCAGCGGATGGAACGCGGTGGCCTGGCGGTCGCCGTAGGTGATGGTGCCGGTCTTGTCGAGCAACAGCACGTCCACGTCGCCGGCCACTTCCACCGCCTTGCCGGATTTGGCCAGCACATTGGCCGACAGCGCGCGGTTCATGCCGGCGATGCCGATGGCCGGCAACAGCCCGCCGATGGTGGTTGGAATCAGGCATACCAGCAGCGCGATCAACAACAGCGGATCCAGCGTGACCCCGACGAAACCGGCAATTGCCGGCAACGAGGCGACCACGATCAGGAAGGTCAGCGTCATCGCCGCCAGCAACAAGGTGAGCGCGATTTCGTTCGGCGTCTTCTGCCGGTTGGCGCCTTCCACCAGGGCGATCATGCGATCGAGAAAACTCTGCCCCGGTTCGGCGGTGACCTTGAACACGATCTCGTCGGAAAGCACGCGCGTACCGCCGATCACGCCACTGCGATCGGTGCCGGCCTCGCGCAGCACCGGTGCCGATTCACCGGTCACCGCCGCTTCGTTGATCGTTGCAACACCGCGCACGATTTCGCCATCGGCCGGGACGAACTCGCCTTCGGACACCATCACGTAGTCGCCCGGGCGCAGCTCGGCCGCCGGCACGCGGGTCTCGCGGCCACCGAGTGCGGTTTCCACCCGGCGCGCGACCAGATCCTTGCGCGCACGGCGCAGCGATGCGGCCTGCCCACGCCCGCGCGCTTCGGCGATGGCCTCGGCAAAGTTGCCGAACAGCACGGTCACGAACAGGATCGCCGTCACCGCCCAGCCGAACCCGGCATTGCCATGCCCGCTGGCGGTGATCACCGCCGCCAGCACCGTGCCGCCCATCACCACCGCCATCACCGGGCTGCGCAGCAGATGCCGCGGCGCCAACTTGCGGAAGGCTGCGCGCATCGCCGCCACCAGCACGGCGGCGTCGAACAACGCTGCGTCACTGCGCTCGCGTTTTTCAGTCGTATCGATCGTAGACATTGCTCAAACTCTCAGGACGCCGCCAGGGCGAGGTGTTCAGCGATAGGACCCAGCACCAGCGCGGGCATGAACTGCAGCACGGTGAGTACCAGCACGATCGCCATCAGGGTCAGCGCAAAGGTCGGTGTTTCGACCTGCAGGCTGCCGGCCGACTCGGGCGCACGCCGCTTCACGGCCATGCGCGCGGCCACCATCAGCGGCAGGATCAATGCCGGATAGCGCCCCAGTGCCAACACCACCGAGCAACTCAGGTTCCACCAGTACGTGGCATCACCCAGCCCCTCGAAACCGGAGCCATTGTTGGCAAAGGCAGAGGTGTACTCGTAGAACACCTGGCTGATCGCGTGGAAGCCGGGATTGGAATTGGCCGTCCATGCAGGCACCGCCAGCGCCACCGCGGTGAAGCCCAGCACCACCAACGGCTGCAGCAGAATCAGCAGCGCAAGCAGCTGCACCTCGCGCGCTTCGATCTTGCGGCCGAACAGCTCCGGCGTACGCCCGGTCATCAAACCGGCCAGAAACACGCTCAGCAGCAGATACACCACAAACTGCTGCAAACCGCAGCCGACGCCGCCCCAGATCGCGTTGATCAGCATGTCCACCAGCGTGACCAGGCCGCTCAACGGCGCCAGCGAATCGTGCATCGCGTTGACCGAGCCGTTGGAGGTCTGTGTGGTCAACGCCGCCCATAACGCGGACGCATCCGCGCCGATGCGCACCTCCTTGCCTTCCATCAGGGCAGGCGAGCTGGCGCTGGCCGAATGCGCTTCGGACCACACCAACAGCGCGGTGGACGCGGCCGACATCGTCAGCATGGTGCCCAATACCAGGGCGGTGAGACGTTTGCGCCCGGTCAGGTAGCCGACCATGAACACCACGCTCATCGGCAACAGCACCAGCGCCAGCGTCTCCAGCAGATTGCTCAGCGGCGTGGGATTTTCCAGCGCCACCGAACTGTTGGGGCCGTACCAGCCGCCGCCATTGGTGCCGAGCTGCTTGACCGCGACCATCGCCGCAACCGGCCCGACCGGTATGGTCTGCTTGGGCATGCCGGCACTGCTGTCCAGCGGTGCGGCAGTGGCCGCACCCTGCAACGTGGAGGGCACGCCCTGCCAGCCAAGCAGCACCGTCCACAGCAGGCACAACGGCAGCAGGACGCGCACGCTGGCGCGGATCACATCGGCCCAGTAATTGCCGACATCCGCGTCCGGCAGGTCCTCCACGCCGGAACCCGACGGCTGCCGTCCCTGGCGCGGCATGCCCAGCTCCGGCTCGTCCGGCCCAGCCGCCAGCGACTTGGCGCCCGCCGCCGCATGAGGCAGCAGCGAGGCATCGGACACCGTTGCGGCACCTCGCCCACCGAACAATGCACGCAAGGTCGCCACCGCCAACGCCAGGCCCATCATCGGCGTCACCACCTGCAGGCCGACGATGCCGGTCATCTGCGCCAGATACGACAACTGCGCCTGGCCCGAGTAATGCTGCTGGTTGGTGTTGGTGACGAACGACACCATGGTGTGCAACGCGGTATCCCAGCGCATGTTCGGGACGGCGTCCGGGTTGAACGGCAGCCACGCCTGGGTCATGAACACTGCCCAGGTGAGCAGGCCGACCACCAGGTTGCTGAGCAAAAACGCCACCGCATAGCCGCGCCACGACATGCCCTGCTGCGGGCGGGTGCCGAGCAGTGCATACAGCGGCCGTTCGATCCAGCCGAACAGCGCATCGCCACGCATCGGGGCGCCGCGCATCACCGCCGCCAGATAGCGGCCAAGCGGCCAGGCCAGCACAATGGCCAGCGCATAGACAAGGAGAGTTTCAATCATTGGAGCGCACTCGCATCAGAAGTCTTCGGGGCGCAGGACCACGTACAACAGGTACGCAGCGGCAACGAGCACGGCCACGCCGCACAACAGGGACAACCAGGCAGGCATGTCGGCTACTCCTAGAGACGCGCGCAACGCGGCGCGATGGAGACGGTGTGCGGCGGCGCATGCAGCATCTGCGGGCCGACGAGGCAAAGCGCTGCCGCACCGCGCGCGCAGCGGCGATGGAGCAGACAGGTCAAGGGATGCATCGGAATCGTCCAGGGCGGAACCGCTCCGCCAACCTGCGCAGTGTCTTCCCCGGCTACGTAAAGTCGCTATGGACCTGCGACAGCCCTCGCGTAAATTCCGCATAAATGCTGCGCAGCGACGGTGTGCAGTCGGGAACCCTGACCATGCAGCCGTTCCAGGCAACCACGACTTCTAGTTCGTCCACACCCTCCGGTGCCGACTCAGGACGACCAGCTTTTGAGTCGGGGCGTTATGAAGCTGTAGCAACGCTCTGCCGGTCGAGGGCGCGGCCCTCACCTGAAAAGCTGTCTGTCATGCGGTGTGCATCAGACCCGGAGCCGATGCTTCATGATCGAGCAAGGCACATCCAGCACTGCTCTTGCCATGCACACCGACCAACTCGCTTGGTCCTTGCCCGCTCACCATCGCGGGACCTTACGCGGCACGGATGCCGCGTAAGAGCCTCCATGGACGGATTCACGGTGTGTCCCGCGATGGTGGGCGGGCAAGGGCCCCGCAGCAAACTCGCAGCATCGAGGGCGCGGCGCCCTCACCGCTTGCGGGACACGCCGTAAACCCATCCCTGGGGGCTCGGTGGCGGCATCCATGCCGCCACACGGTCCCGCAACCGGCAAGGACACCGCACCAGACAGTTGCTCGGCGCTCATCTGAAAAGCTGTCTGTCGTGCGGTGTGCATCAGACCTGTAGCCGATGCTTCAATGATCGAACAAGGCGCATCCAGCACTGCTCTTCCATGCACACCGACCAACTCGATAGGTCCTTGCCCGCCCACCGTCGCGGGACCTTACGCGGCATGGATGCCGCGTAAGAGCCTACATGGACGTACTTGCGGCGTGTCCTGCGAGGGTGGGCGGGCAAGGGCCCTGCAGCAAACCCGCAGCATAGAGGGCGCGGCGCCCCAGCCACCCGCGGAACAGGCAGCAACTCCGCACTTGAAGACTCCCACATATGCGGCCTGTCGACGGAACGCTCACTGCCGCTGCACTAACGTGCCGACGTCATCCATCAGAGTCCTTGCACATGCCTGTCAGCTACTCGATCAGCCTGCCCGACCCCAAGCTCGCCCGTGGCGGCGATGCGAGCGTGAGCTTCACCGCCCATGGTGCCGAGGCCTTTGCCGAACAGCTGCAGGCCGCCTTGCGTGATCCGGACTGGTTCGATCGCTGGCGCCTGCTGCAGGCCGACCCGGATGCGGTGGACCCCAGCCTGGGCGTCACCGATCCCTCGGCGACGGTGACCGGCAAGCAGGGCGACCTGCGGATCGACCTGGTCGCCACCACCAGCATCCCCGGCGACCTGCTCAAGCAGCGCATGCAGGCCCTGGCCGGGCACCACTGGGAGCTGCGCGACGTGCGTTGACTCTATTGCCGCCGTGCGTACAGCGCGGCGGCAATATCCTCAGGTCGGTGCGCCGTGTGCCACCCGCCGCGGCCAGCGCCATTTCAGATTCACCGCCAGCGTGCCGACCACGATCAACGCCAGGCCCAACCACTGCACCGGCACCAATGCGTGGCCGTAGAGCAGATAGTCCAGCAATAGCGTCACCAGCGGATACACGAACGCCAGCACCGCGATCGTGGCCACATGCAGATGGCGATAGGACGAATAGAACAGCACATAGACGATGCCGCTGTGGATCACGCCCAGGCCCACCAACCACAGCCAATGCAGGCCCGGATGCAATACGGCGCCGTTGGAAAACCCGGCCAGCAGAAACGTGCCGACCCAGCACTGCACGGTCACCACCGCCAGCGGCCGCTCACGGCTGATGCGACGCGACATCAGCAACGAGGCACCGCACAGCAACGCTGCCAACAGCGTGAGGGCAATGCCGATCAGGTAGCCACGATCGGCCGCCTGCCACAAGCGTGCCGGATCTGCCGAGCAGGCCACGCCGACGAATGCCAGCAGCGTCCAGCCCAGATCGGCACGCCGCGTGCGCTCGCCCTGCAACAATGCGGCCAGGAGCAGCATCACGAACGGGAACACGTGGTAGACCATGGTCGCCACGCCGATCGACGAGCGCGCCATCCCCGCGAACAATGCCACCCAGTTCAACACCAGCAGCACGCCGCTGATGGTGGCATTACGCAACAGCGCACGCTCGCGCCACAGTCCTTGCAGCTGTCCACCGATCACCCCGCACACGCTGAGAAACAGCGCACCGAACAGGCAGCGATAGAACACCGCCGTCACCGGATCCTGCCCGCTTTCGTGCACGAATACGCCGACCGATCCAATCAACACTTCGGCAACCAGCAATTGCCAGATCGCACGTCGCCCAGCGCCGGCCGATGCCGCTTGCACATACACGGGCGTGCTCATGGCGTAATGGTTCCCTGCAGGTACTGGACGGCGCTGCCGCGCACGTTGACGTGCCGCGGTACGACCCGGCACTGCAGTTGGCCGCTCCGCGCAAGGTCCTGCAGCGCAGTGGGCCACGTGCTGACCGGCCGCTGTGCCCAGCGTGGTGCATGCGCAGCATCGATCGATTGGGTGAGCGGCCCTTCGCCAACGCCATCGGAAGGGCGGAAATAGCGGGCAACAGCAAACGCAGCAAGCAGCACGGCCAACCTCACGGACGAGAAGACATACCCGGCGTACTCACCGGGCACGCCCAGTCTGCAACGTGCCACACGACCATGACAGATTCAGATACGCTGCAAATCGACCAATACAGATGGAAGGCGCCCGCAGATGCTGCTGTATGAATCGCTGGCCACGCAGCTGCGGCAGCAGATCGAAGGTGGCACCCTGCGTGCCGGCGAGCGCCTGCCCTCGATCCGGCAACTCGCTGCCAACCACGGCATCAGCACCGCCACCGCCGTGCAGGCCTGTCTGCAACTGGAACGCGAAGGGCGCGTGCAAGCGCGCCCGCGCTCGGGCTACTTCGTGCGCGGCACGGCGTCATCATTGCCGGCCGCAGCCCTCCTCCCGCGTCGGCGCAAACCGGGCATGGTCGACAACCCGGCCTTGCAGCGCGTGCTCGAGACCCTGGCGCGTACCGACCTGGTGCCGCTGCACACCGCCACGCCCGCGCCTGCGCTGTTGCCCACCGCGCACCTGGCCGCAGCCCTGGCGCGGCAGTTGCGTCGCCAGCGCACGGCTGCGTTGGATTACGCACCGCCGCAGGGCCACGCCGCACTGCGCCGCCAGATCGCACAGCGGTATGCACATTGCGCAACCACCGTCGATGCCGACGAAGTGGTGATCACCGCCGGCGCGATGGAAGCGATCAGCCTGGCGCTGCGCACGCTCACCGCACCGGGCGATGTGGTGCTGGTGGAAACACCCACCTATCACGGCATCCTGCAGGCTGTGGCTGCGCTGCGCCTCAAGGTGCTGGAGGTACCCAATCGCCCCGGTCAGGGTATCGATGTCGCACGTGTGGATGCGCTGCTGCAGCGCACCCCGGTGCGTGCGGCAGTGCTGATCCCCAACTTCAACAATCCAAACGGCAGCCTCACTCCCGACAGCGCCAAGCGCGCATTGCTCGACAGCTGCGCCCGCCATGGCACGGTGGTGATCGAAGACGACATCTATGGCGAACTGGATTGGTCGGGCCAGCGCCCGCGCCCGCTGCGCCACTTCGACACCCATGCCAACGTGATCACCTGCGGCTCGTTCTCCAAGGTGCTGTCACCCGGCTTGCGTGTGGGCTGGTTGCTCGGTGGCGACTGGACCGACGCCCTGGTACGCGCCAAGTACTTTTCCACTGTCGGCAGCGCCAGCCTGCCGCAACTGGCACTGGCCGATTATCTGGCGCAACACGATCTGGAACGGCACCTGCGCAAGCTGCGCCGCACGCTGGCCGACAACGGGCAGCGGCTGCGCGATGCGATCGTGCGGCACTGGCCGCAGGACACACGCGTGGGCGAGCCGGCCGGCGGATTATCGCTATGGCTGCAATTGCCCGACGCCGGCAGCGGGCAAGCCCTGTTCGAAGCCGCGCTGGCAGAGCGCATCGGCACCTCGCCCGGCCATCTGTACTCCAGCCGTGGCGACTACGCAGATCACCTGCGCCTGACCTGTGGCCAGCCGTGGAGCGATACGCTGGAGCGCGCGATGCGGCGGCTGGGCAAGCTTGCGGCGCAGGTGGCGCGTTAGCCGTTCTTGGTGGTTCGCATCAACTTGCGCGCTGGCTGGACGCGCGGTCATCCAGGCAACGTCGTCATGCCCTGCTTGCACCATGCACAGCGACCATCCTGGCTGGTCCTTGCCCGCCCACCGTTGCGGGACCTTACGCGGCATGGATGCCGCGTAAGAGCCTACATGGACGTACTTGCGGCGTGTCCTGCGAGGGTGGGCGGGCAAGGGCCCCGCAGCCACGCGCAGATCGGCTGCTCTACAAGGCCAGCTGCCCGCTCCACCGGGCGTCGCCCGTCCCTCATCCGCCAGTGAGCCCGTACCCTCATCCGCCCCTGCGGGGCATCTTCTCCCGAGGGGAGAAGGGAGCCAGGCCGCACGTCAGCCGTTTTACCAGCTGGCCTCCCCTCCGCCGGGCGTCGGCCCTCCCCTCATCCGCCCCTGCGGGGCTCCTTCTCTCGGGGGGGGGAGAAGGAAGTTCAGCTCGACACCTTACTCATGCCACGGCGCGCGCAATACGGCAGCGCGGCAACGCAACGCGATGCGAACCACCGCCATGCGCCGTCTCATGGCACGCAGCACCACCCGCTTGCCCAAAACGATCAACCACGCAACGCCGCGGCATGGTGTGCAATGTGCTCGCCGATAAAGCTGGCGATGAAGTAATAGCTGTGGTCGTAACCGGGCTGCAGCCGCACCGTGACCGGATAACCGGCGGCCTTGGCGGCCTGTTCAAACAGCGACGTCTTCAGCTGGTTTTCGAGGAATTCATCGCCATCGCCCTGGTCGATCAACAGCGGCAGGCGCTCCTGTGCCTGTGCGATCAACGCAGTGGCGTCGTACGCTTTCCACGCTGCGCGGTCCGGCCCCAGATACTGGCCAAACGCTTTCTCGCCCCATGGCACCAGGCTGGGCGCGACGATCGGCGAGAACGCCGACACGCTGCGATAGCGGCCCGGATTCTTCAATGCGATGGTCAGGGCGCCATGGCCGCCCATCGAGTGGCCGCTGATCGCGCGCGCACCGGTGGTGGCAAAGTGCGCTTCGATCAACGCCGGCAATTCGTTCACCACATAGTCGTACATGCGGTAATGCGCCGCCCACGGTTGCTCGGTGGCATCGACGTAGAAGCCGGCGCCCTTGCCGATGTCGTAGCCGTCCGCGTCGGCCACATCGTCGCCACGCGGGCTGGTGTCGGGGGCGACCAGGATCACGCCATGCTCGGCCGCGTAGCGCTGCGCGCCGGCCTTGCTGATGAAGTTCTGTTCGGTGCAGGTCAGGCCGCTGAGCCAGTACAGCACCGGTAGCGGGCCATCGGCGGCCTGCGGCGGCAGATAGACGCCCACCTGCATGCTGCAGTTCAAGCTCTGCGATTGATGCCGATAGACATCTTGCCAGCCGCCGAAGCAGGCATGGTGTTCGATACGTTCCATGAGATTCCTTCGATAAGAACCTGCGGCCGGCATGCGTGCCGGCCGCGGGGTTGGGCGATCAGTGCAGCAGGCCCTTTTTGCGTGCCACGTTGGCAGCCAGTGCATCCATCAATCCCGGCGACAGGCAGTCGTATGGGGTCAGCCCGAGCTCGTTGAGACGGGCGCGCACGCCGTCCATGGCAGCCGGCGGCGTGCCGGTTTCGATGATGGAGGACACGAACGCCGCAAAGCCCGGCGGCGACCAGCCCGACTGCTGCGACAACTCGGTATGGATGAAGTCCAGACCGTAAAACGCGTGTTCCTTGTCTTCGATGCGCCCGAACATGTGCACGCCGCAGCCGGTGCATGCATGCCGCTGGATCGCCGCAGTTTCGTCGACGACCTTGAGCTTTTCCGCATGCGCGGTCACCGTGACCTTGTCGCGCGGCACCACTGCAATCACCGAAAATGTCGCGCCTTCCGGCTTCCAGCATTTACTGCAGCCGCAGGCGTGGTTGTGCGCGGTCTGCGCAGCCACGTCCACGGTCACCTTGTCGCTGGCGCAGTGGCACGCGAGGGTTCCGCCCTGAAAACTTTCCGCACCTCCACGCGCTACACCACTGTCTACCGAAGGATGAATCGAGACGCTGGTCATCATGCCCCTCCCGGAGTATCGGGTACCACGTGCGCGGAAGCGGCCGCGCGCCGATTCTGGCCGTACGGTCAGAAATGAATCACGGTGCGGATCGACTTGCCTTCGTGCATCAGGTGGAAGGCCTCGTTGATCTCTTCCAGCGGCATGGTGTGGGTGATGAACGGGTCGAGATCGATCTCGCCCGTCATCGACTGCTCCACCATGCCCGGCAACTGGGTACGCCCCTTGACACCGCCGAAGGCCGAGCCGCGCCACACGCGGCCGGTCACCAGCTGGAACGGACGGGTGCTGATTTCCTGGCCTGCACCGGCCACGCCGATGATGACGCTCTCGCCCCAGCCCTTGTGGCAGCACTCCAGCGCCGACCGCATCACATTGACGTTGCCGATGCACTCGAAGCTGAAGTCCACGCCGCCATCGGTCAACTCGACGATGACCTCCTGGATCGGCTTGTCGTAGTCCTTGGGGTTGATGCAGTCGGTGGCGCCCATGCTGCGCGCCAGGTCGAACTTGCCCGGGTTGGTGTCGATGGCCAGGATGCGCCCGGCCTTGGCCTGCACCGCGCCCTGGATCACCGCCAGACCGATGCCGCCCAGGCCGAACACCGCCACGCTTTCGCCCGGCTTGACCTTGGCGGTGTTGTGCACCGCACCGATGCCGGTGGTGACGCCGCAACCGAGCAGGCAGACCTTTTCCAGCGGCGCGTCCGGGTTCACCACGGCCAGCGAAATCTCCGGCACCACGGTGTACTCGCTGAAGGTGCTGCAGCCCATGTAGTGGTAGATCGGCTCGCCGTTGTAGGAGAAGCGCGTGGTGCCATCGGGCATCAGGCCCTTGCCCTGGGTGGCGCGCACCGCCTGGCAGAGGTTGGTCTTGCCGGACAGGCAGAACTTGCACTTGCGGCATTCGGCGGTGTACAGCGGGATCACGTGATCGCCCACCTTGACACTGGTCACGCCCTCGCCCACTTGCTCGACAATGCCGCCGCCTTCGTGGCCCAGCACGGACGGGAAGATGCCTTCCGGGTCATCGCCAGACAGGGTGAATGCATCGGTGTGGCACACACCGGTATGGGTGATGCGGACCAGCACTTCGCCGGCCTTCGGCGGTGCGACGTCGATCTCGACGATTTCCAGCGGCTTGCCGGGTCCGAATGCAACTGCTGCACGGGATTTCATGTGATGGCGCTCCTGACGATGAGATTCAAGGACGGGCACGGCATGCGCCGGCCCGGTGGGAGTTCATTTGAGGTAGGACCGGACCAGCCCGAGCAATTCCTGCACCCGCTCGGCACGCTGCGCATCGGAAGCGGCGGCGTGGCCGAAGTCTTCGCGGATATGCGCTTCGAGCACCTGCGACATCAGTCCATTGACGGCCCCCCGGATCGCGGCGATCTGCTGCAGGACAGGCGCACAGTCTGCGCCCGCCTCCAGCGCGCGCTCAAGCGCGTCGCATTGCCCGCGCAGGCGTCGCACGCGCGCAAGCGCCCGCTTTTTCTCCTGTGGCGAATGCGGCATGGCGCCCCCGGTCAAATACTGGGGGGTAGTATATGGATCCGCTCGAAAAAAGCCACGCCTGCGAACACGCCTGCCCGAACAAAGCCCGGGCGGCCGCAGCCGGGGCCGGTCGTCCGTTGCGGCACCTTTGGCGTCAGCCATGGCGCTGGACATCCATCCAGGCGCCTGCAGGTGGTCGACGCGTTGTACCGGGGTGCTGCGGATTCCGCGCGCCTGCAGCCGCTGTCGTCGCACTGCAGCACGGCACTGGCAGGCATGTGCAGGCGCAGCACGCGTGTGTCAGCCCTCGTCGCGATCCAGGCGCATGCTCTCCGACACCGGGAGCTCGATGGTGCAGCGCACCCCGTCCGCCCCCATCACGTAGGTGGTCTCGGCCTGCAATTGGTACGGCAGCGCACGTTCGATCAGCTCGCGGCCGTAGCCGGACCCTTGCGGCGCCTCGCCAGGCGCCGGCATGTGCACGCCGGTCTCGCTCCACTCGATGCGCAGGCGGGTGCCCTGGGCCGGACGCAGCAAGCGCCAACGCACCTGCAACTGTCCGCCGGCCTGTGCAAGCGCGCCGTACTTGGTGGCGTTGGTGGCCAGTTCGTGCAGGGCAAGTGCGAAGGTCTGCACGGTGCTGGAGCGCAGACGCACGCCGTCCGGGCCGTCCAGGGTGACGCGGTCGCCATGGCCGTGGGCATTGATCGCGCCCATCGCCGACAGCTCGGCCCGGATCAATTCATCGAACAGGATGCGATCGCCTTCGTTCAGGCGCGACAGCAGCCCCTGCACACGCGCCAGGGCGTCCAGGCGGTCGTTATAGATCAGTGTCAGCTCGGCGATGGTCGTGCTGCTGCGTTGCGTGCGATTGAAGACCACGCGCACCACCCCCATCAGATTGCGGGTGCGGTGCTGCAGCTCGGCCAGCAGCACCTGCTGGCGATCTTCCCACTGCCGTCGCCGGGTCACGTCCTGGCCGATCTTGAGATAGCCCAGCGGCTCGGCGCTGCCGTCGCGCAGCGGCCGCGTCGCGCCTTCGATGAACACGCGCCGGCCGTCCTTGCGTTGATGCCAGCGAACATTCGGCGCGCCGCCGGTGTAATGCGCCTGCTCGATCTCGCGCTGCGGCACGCCGGTCAGGCGGTCCTCGGCCACGAAGGTCATTGCGATGTGCTGGCCGATCGCCTCCTCGGCGGTCCAGCCGAAGACCGCTTCGGCACCCGGCGGCCAGGTCTGGATATGCCCGCGCGTATCGGTGGTAAAAATTGCGTAGTCGAGCGCGCTCTCCACGATCACCCGGTAGCGCTCTTCGCTTTCGAGCAGCGCGGCCTGCGCGCGCGCACGCTCCAGCGCCGCCCAGGTGCGCTCGGCGGTCTCCTCCGCCAGGCGGATCTCGGCCGCACTCCAGTTACGCGCGGTCCGTTGATTGACCACGAAGGTGGCCACCAGCTGCCCGCCCTTGATCAGCGGCACCACGATCAGCGCGCCGATCTCGTGGCCCGCATCGGCCGGGCGCCGATCGTCGGGCAATGCAGGGTCAGCGACGGCATCGCGCACCACCCAGGTCTGCGCGTCGAGCAGCCAGGGCATCGGCCAGTCCGTCGACGCGAAGCGACGCGCATGACTGGTTTCATCGGGCTGATGCCAGTCGCGTTCAACCACGTACTGGTGCGCCCTGGCATCCACGTCCACGTAGTAGGCGCGGCCGGCGTTCAAATGCTCGCCGAGCACGCGCGCGGCCTCGGCCTGGATGGCGGCCGGATCGGGCAGCGGCCGCAAGGCGTCGGAGAGTTTCAGCAGGAAGGCATTGCGGTCCTGCACCTCGCGTAGCGCCGCCTCGGTGAGCTTGCGGTCGGTGATGTCGAGTACAAACTCGAAACCGGTGCCATCCGGCAGGCACTTGGACGCAAACAGGGCCCAGCGCCGGGTTCCGTCCTTGCACAGATATTGGCGCTCGTAAGGCGTGGCACTTCCCTTGCTCTTGAGCTCCTCGAAGGCCTGCTCGCACACGCCCCTGAATTCGGGTGGCGTCAGCGCCTGCCAGGAAAGCGTGCCCGCTTCCACGTCGGCACGGCTGTAGCCGCTCATCTTCAAGAACGTGTCGTTGGCATCGGTGAGGCGACCGCCCATGTCGAAATACGTCGCGCCGACGGTTTCGATCGTCAACGCGGTGCGGAAGCGTTCTTCGCTGGCACGCAGCCGCTCGTCGGCCCGGCGCTTGTCGGAGATGTCGCGAAAGTAGACCGACATTCCGCCATCGTTGGTGGGGTAGATGCTGACATCCACCCAGTACCCCAATGCCGGCGACACGGTTTCCAGCCTGACCACCTGGCGGGTCTGCGACGCCTGCACATAGGCCTGATACGGCAGCGACCCGATCGAGTCGGGAAATTGTTCCCACAGCAAGGTCCCGAGCAATTGATCGCGCGCGCGCCCCCACAGCAACTCGGCCTTCTGGTTGATGTAGGTGAAGCGCCCGTCCGCATCGACGCCGTAGAACGCGTCGGAAATACTTTCGAGAATGTCGCGATTGCGCTCGGCAAGCGCGCCCACCTCCATCTGCACCCGGCGTTGCGCAGTGACATCCTGCAACACTGCAACGCCACCGGTGACGCGGCCGGCTTCGCGCAGCGCTACTGCGGTAATCCGCAACCAGCGCTGTGCAGCGTCATGGGGGTCGAGGAAGTCCACCGGCGCGATCGTGTCTTCGCCACGCAGCGCGCGGGCGCAGGGAAAGTCCTGGATCGCAACCGCCTGCCCTTGCTGATCGACACCGGCGCGCGGCTGCTTCAGCGGCTGCGCGCACGAGGGGACCCGCGCAGCCAGCTGGTCCCGCAGTTGTGGATTCCGGTAGGTGAAGCGACCTTGCAGATCGAACAGGCCGATCCCGATGGGGACCTGGTCGAGCACGTACGTCAGCCGCGCCTCGCTATCGCGCAGGCATTCCTCGGCCTGCTTGCGCGCCGTGACGTCGGTTCCGGCACCGAACCACTCGGTGATGCGTCCCTCCGCATCCAGTGCCGGGACCGCCTTGGTCGCCATCCACGCAATGCTGCCATCGGCGCGTCGTACCCGGTGCTCGAACACGATCGCGCTGCGCGAGCGGATTCCTGCATCGATCCTGCTGCGCACCAGCGCCTGATCCTCTGCGGGAATGTAATCCATGATCCATGAACGACTGGTCGCCGGCGCATCGGCGGCACGCGTGCCGGCGGTCAGCTGGTGCATCTCGTCCCAGTCCGCGCTCATGCGGTAATGCACCTCGGAACTTGCCGCCGACAGCGCGGCCAGCCGCGACTCGCTGGTGCGCAATGCCAGCTCGGCCCGATGGCGCTCGATGTAGTCGGCGGCCGTCCATGCGAGCAGTTCGAGCAATCTGAGTTCGTGTTCCGCGGGCCGATACGGCACGGTGAACTGGGTTCCGAGCAATCCCAGCAGGCCACCGGCACGATTGAACAACGGTGTGAACTGGGCAGCACGGATGCCGCTGCACAGCGCTGCCTCGTAATCGGGCGTTCCCTTCAACGGGGTGAAGGTTTCGATGTCCTCGATCACCAACTGCCGGCGTTCGCGCCGCACGGTGTCGCAGGTGGCCTGGAAACCGTCTTTCAGGAATTGCTGGACGAAGGCGCTGCGTTCGTCATGTCCGCGATAGACGCGCAACTCCATCTCACTGTTGTGTGCGCTGACCAGTTGCACGCAGCCGCAGTCGGTACGCGCGAAGACGCAGGCAAGCGCTGTGATGTCCTGCAGCGCGATACGGGCGTCGGCCTGTGCCGCCAGGCTGACCTGCAAGGCATGCAGGCGACGCATGCCGGCGAGTTCGTCCTGCAGTGCCGCGTTGTCCTGCCTGGTGTTGTCGGGCATGGCACTCATCGTGTCCGGCCCTGGCCTGCGCCCATCGTGATCAATCATTCGTACCGGGTGAGCCCACACAGTGCGCACTCGATGGCGAAGGGCTTGTCAGTAGCGTGCTCGACACAGCGGGTTGTTGCCGGTGCCGCGCGTGCGGACAAGACGGCTGAAGCGAAGCCGAGGGGAATCGTTTAATTCGGCCTGCCGGCTGCCGGACCTCCGGTGCAGAGACCGCCAAGCGCGGCAAGCGTCCGCTTCGCTCGGGTTGCGCATTACAGCGAGCAGGGCGACTGTCGCACGTGCGGAGTTCACCAGCTGCAGCATCGCCGTGGGTAGCTGGCAGCGACGGTGGACGTGATCTCCACACCAGCAGGATCAGCCATGCCGGGGCGGCGGCCCGAAACCCTGGGCCTGCAGGCATTGCAGCAGCGCTGGCGATGGCGGGCCGAGGGACGATGCGTCAGGCGCAGCCCATGCGATGCCTTGCACGGTGGCACAGGCCTGCAACGCGGCGTCGAAGTCGGAATCATGGGGTGGCGGGCCACGACGTGCCTGTGGCGGCGCAGGCGGCGGCGGTGGCCCGCCGGCAGGCGCGCCGCAGACACTGGCGCAGCCGCCCAGGCCGAGCACTGCCAGCAGTGCGGTGATGGCGGCTGTGGTGCGTGTCTGGACCATCGTCGATCTCCCTGGCTGGATGGCGCACATGCGCGTCCTGCACGCACATGGCACTGCGGGACGTCCCCGCTTGGTCAGGGAGAGCGTCGCATCGCGCCATGTCGTGCATTTGCCGCTGCGCGCCGCCCGCTGGCGTACGCCGCCACGCGGCGCACAAGGTCTGCAACCACGCGGGCACTGCAGGCGATGTGCCCGGACCGTGGTGAAGGCCAGGCCGGGCGAACGTGTCAGTTTTCGACGATTGCCGGGGCCACGCCCGCGCTGAGGTCCGCCACCTCTGCGGGCAACGACGCCAGCACCGCAGTGCGAAAGCGCGCTGCGAATGCGGCATTGTTGGCCTGGTAGAACGCGCGCGCATTGGCCGACAACCGATCCAGCTGCGCTTGCGGCAACGCCAGCGCGGTTTCCACCGCCTGCGCGATGCCCGCCGCATCCACGTAGTAGTACGACGCCAGACGCCGCTGGCGCACCTCGGCCACCGGGATCAGCACGCCGTGCTCGGGCCTGACCAGTTCGTTCATCGGCTCACCGTCGGTGGCCAGGGTCACCGCGCCCACGCTCAGCGCTTCCATCAGGTAATGCCCGAAGCCTTCGGCCTCGGACGGACACAGATGGAACAGATGTGCGTTCTGCAGCCGCCGCAGTTCGGCATCGTCGAGATAGCGGACGCGGTGGTCGATGTTCGGCGCCACCACCGGCTTGCCGGCGGTACGCGGGCTCTGCACCACCGTCAGCAGCGGCCACTCCGGATGCCGTTGCCAGGTCTCCAGCAGCACCTGGGTGCCCTTGGCGGTGCTGCGCCCGGCCAGGTGGAAGAACGCACGCTGACGCGGGACCTGCGCGTCGTGGCGATCCGGGCTGGTGAAGCCGATGAAGCGCGTGGTGCAGCCCAGGCTGCGAAAAATCCGCTCCGCGTGATGGGTCTTGCACAGCACCGCGTCGAACTGCGGCAGCCGTGGCAGCCACTTGGGCAGCAACCATTCCGGATTGGGCACCAGCAGGTTGGTCTGGCCCAGCGGCAGGCAGCGCGCATACACACGCTCGGAAAAGATCTGCACCGGCACCCGCCCGAACAGCGCGCGACTGGCCCACAGACGGGCTTCGCGCGCGGTGTCGTGCAGCCGCTGACTGGTGAAGCCCACTTCCTGCACCGGGATGCCGCCGGCGCGCAGCGTCTGCGCCATCAGCACCATGTCCCGGGTCAGGCCCACGCCGTTGTCGCGGCTGATCACCCGCATCATCGGAAACGCCTTGTCATGCGTACACTCGCCATTGCAGCGGCGCAGTGTCGTTTGCCCGGTTTCCTGCACGATGTTCCGTTCTGTCATGGTGCGTCACGCGTGTGCCAAAGGTTGACAAATTCAATCATTATGATGCGTGCTCCAGCCTTGCAACTGCGAGCACCATGTATCCGGTAGCCACCACCCTGCGCGGGCCAAGCTCCGCGCCACCGACGATGACCTCCATGGACATGCAACAACCCTGCGTTCTCGTGGTCGACGACGACCCGGACCTGCGCAAGCTGATCGGCGAGTTCCTCAGCGCCCACGGCTACCAGGTCGAGGTTGCCGAAAACGTGGCGGAGATGCGCAAGCGCATCGCGCAGCGCCGCCCGGACCTCATCGTACTCGACGTGATGATGCCGGGAGAAGACGGCCTGAGCGCGGCGCGGGCGCTGGCCAGCGAGCGCGGTTCACCTGCGGTCATCATGCTCAGCGCGCTGGGCAACGACACCGACCGCATCATCGGCCTGGAAGTGGGTGCCGACGATTACCTGGCCAAACCCTGCAATCCGCGCGAGTTGCTGGCGCGGGTGCGCGCCCTGCTGCGCCGCAGCCAGGCCAGTAGCGAGCAGGCCGACCAGCGCGGCAACGTCTACGAGTTTGCCGGCTGGCGGCTGGACGTGGTCCGCCGCGACCTGCGCGACCCCACCGGCATCTTCATCAATCTGTCTGATGGCGAGTTCGCGCTGCTGCGCACCTTCGTCGAGCATCCGCAGCGGGTGCTGAGCCGCGACCAGTTGCTGGACTACGCCCGTGGCCGCGACACCGACGTCTACGACCGCGCCATCGACAGCCAGATCAGCCGCCTGCGCCGCAAGATCAACGAGCGCGTGCATACCGAGTTGATCCGCACCGTGCGCAACGAGGGCTACATGTTGCTGCCGGGCGTTTCGCGTCTGTGAGCAAACCGGCACGTCGCGGGCTGTCGATCTTTGCCCGTACCTTTGTGTTGCTGGCGGTGGCGCTGCTCACCGCCCAGGCGGTCGGCATCGCGCTGCTGGTGATGCGCACCCCGGTCTACGAGCCGCCGGTGCATCCGCCGGAGGTGGTGGCGCTGCTGTCCACCCGCATGCCGGCCGGCACCCAGACCCTGACGGTGCGCGAATCGGCCCAGGCCCCGCTGCCGCCGGCAGGCCATGTGCGCGATGGGTTTGCGGAAATGCTGCTGGCCCATTGGCTGGATGTCCCCGAACAGCGCGTGCGCTTCTACCGCAGCGCCGACGATCGCCAGGGCCCGCAGCTCGGCATGGCGCGGCCGCCGCGCATGCCCGACCAGCCGCAGCGCCCCGGGGCCGCTGGCGCCGATGCCAGCCCCGCCGGCGATCGCCGCGATGCCGCGCAGCGATCGCCGCCAGCGCCAGGCGCCTGGCCGGGCGATCCTGCCCCCGGCACCCCGCCGGTCGGCAACGGGCTGGGTCCGGACGCTCCCCCCGCCGCCTGGGAAAGCGAGCGGCTGACCCCGGGCGTGCCGTTGCTGGATGGCTTCACCGCCGCGCTGCAGCAGCCCGATGGCCGCTGGCGCACGGTCGAATCGCCGCCGCGCCAGCTGTCGGCCGAGTTCAAGACCCACGTGGTGCTGCTGTTCCTGGCCGGCCTGCTGGCCAACGTGCCGCTGGCGTGGTGGTTCTCGCGTGCGCTGTCAGCGCCGATCAAGCGCTTTGCCGAGGCCGCCGACCGGCTGGGCCGCAATCCGGATGCGGCCGCACTGCAACGCAGCGGCCCGCCGGAGATCGTGCGCGCGGCCGACTCGTTCAATGCGATGCAGGCACGCCTGAATCGCCTGATCAACGAGCGCACCCACATGGTGGCGGCAATCGCGCACGACCTGCGCACGCCGCTGGCACGTCTGTCGTTCCGCCTGGACGGCCTGCAGCCACCGTTGCGCGACAAGGCGCTGGCCGACATCGACGAGATGAAGGCGATGATTTCCGCCGCGCTGGATTTCATCCAGAACGATCGCCACCGCGGCAAGCGCGCGCCGCTGGATCTGCGCCTGCTGGTGGAAAGCGTGGTCGACAATGCCACCGACATCGGCGCCGATGCCGAACTGCTGCCCGGCCCGGAAATCACCCTGGATGGCGACCCGCTGGCATTGCGTCGGGCGGTGATGAATCTGCTGGAGAACGCGCTGAAGTACGGCAAGCGCGCGCGCCTGCAGCTGCAGCGCGATGGCGAGGACGGCGTGCTGTGGATCGACGACGACGGCCCCGGCATCGACCCGACCCAGCGCGACCAGTTGCTGCTGCCCTTCGTGCGCGGCGAGTCCTCGCGCAATCGCGACACCGGCGGCATCGGGCTGGGGTTGTCGGTGGCGCACAGCATCGTGCTGGCGCATGGCGGCGACCTGCGCCTGGACAACCGTGCGGCAGGTGGCGGCCTACGCGTGACGGTGCGCCTGCCGTGCATGCCGGAGCGACGCTAAGCCGGGCGGGAATGCGGTCTTGCGCATGCGCGCTCGGCGGTACCGTCGCGCCCGGGTCCATGCCTGCCAGCAACGCGCCGCGTGCCAGCCCGGCGAGGCGCTACGGCTGCGGCACTCCGCAAGCGCTCAGTACGCGAACTCGCGGAACACCCGATCGATATCGCCGTTCCATGCGCCGTGATACAGCGCCAGCTTGCGCTCGGCGGCGGTCACGCCGCTCTCGGCGATCTCGGCGATCACGTCCACAAAGCCGGTCTCGTCCTGGCCATCGGCATTCAGCCGCGCACGCCGGCGCAGGCCCTCGCGGGCGATCTTGACCGCTTCCACGGCCAGCTCGCGCAGCGTGCCGTTGCGGAATGGCAGGCCGAGTGCCTGCCTGGGCACCCCGTCGCGCAGCGCGTGACGCTCGGCGGTGCTGAAATCCTTGACCAGATCCCAGGCCGCATCCAGCGCGGTGTCGTCGTACAGCAGGCCGACCCAGAATGCCGACAGCGCGCACAGCCGATCCCACGGGCCGGCGTCGGCGCCGCGCATTTCCAGGTACTTCTTCAGACGCACTTCCGGGAACGCGGTGGTCATGTGATCGGACCAATCGCGCAGCGTCGGCAACGCGCCCGGCAGTGCCGGCAACCGGCCCTGCATGAAATCGCGGAAGCTCTGCCCGCTGGCGTCGACATAGACGCCGTCGCGGTAGGAAAAATACATCGGCACATCGAGCAGGTAATCGACGTAGCGCTCGTAGCCGAAGCCGTCTTCGAACACGAAATCCAGCATGCCGGTGCGATCGGCGTCGGTGTCGGTCCAGATGTGCGAGCGGTAGCTCAGGTAGCCGTTCGGCTTGCCTTCGGTGAACGGCGAATCGGCGAACAACGCGGTGGCGATCGGTTGCAGTGCCAGCGACACGCGGAACTTCTTCACCATGTCCGCTTCGGTGGCGTAATCCAGGTTGACCTGCACGGTGCAGGTGCGGGTCATCATGTCCAGGCCGAGCGAGCCGACCTTGGGCATGTAGTTCTTCATGATCTGGTAGCGGCCCTTGGGCATCCACGGCATTTGGTCGCGGCGCCACTTCGGCTGGAAACCCATGCCCAGGAACCCCAACTGCAACTCGCCGGCCACCTGGGCCACTTCGTCCAGATGGGTGCCGGTTTCCACGCAGGTGTGATGCAGGGTTTCCACCGCCGCGCCGGAGAGCTCCAGCTGGCCGGCCGGCTCCAGCGTCACCGAGGCGCCGTCGCGCAGCAGCGCAATGGTGTGGCCGTTTTCCTGCACCGGCTCCCAGCCGAAGCGGGTCAGGCCGGTCAGCAGCGCCTGGATGCCGCGCGCGCCTTCGAACGTGGGCGCGCGCAGGTCGTCGAGCTGGAAGCCGAACTTTTCGTGCTCGGTGCCGATCCGCCAGTCAGCACTGGGCTTCTCGCCGGAGGCCAGCACCTGGACCAGTTCCGCGCGTTCGGTGATCGGCGTTTCGGCAACGTGGCTGGGACTCGACAAGGGCAGGCTCGCAGGAAAAATTTAGGGGAACGATGTGGGGATCCTCCCCTGCCACCGCAAGGCCCGCACTATAACCGCAGGGCATGGAAAGAATTGCTGCCATCGACCGGGTCTGAGATTTCCATCCATGCGCACGGCGTGGCCGACGCAGCAGCAAGCGCGACCCCACCGCCCGAGGGCAGGCGTGACGGAGGGTGCGGCAGGCCGCAGCCGTTCACGCTGAACGCGGACACCCGCAAATCCCCGCAGGCAGGATGCACGGCGTTCGATTACCCAGGCCGCGCACCCGCGATCCTGTAGCATCGCCCGGCCATGACCGTTGCGCCCACCCCCACCGACGCCCTGCTCGCGCAGATGACCACTCTGATGCACTGCGAGCGCGCCGACGGCTACGCCTGCGTGAGCGCACGGCGCGAACACGGGGCGCGCTCGGTGGACCTGACCCAGCCGCAGTTCGCGATTGTGCTGCAGGGCCGCCAACAGGTGCGCAGCGCGACCCAGTCGCTGCAACTCGTGCCGGGCGATCTGTTCCTGGCAACGCGCCGTTGCCGGATCGATCTGATCAACACGCCCGACCCGCAGACCGGGCTCTACATGAGCGCGGTGGTACCCCTGTGCGAGGAGGCACTGGCCGCTGCGCGCGCGTTGTGGAACGAGCCGCTGCCCGAGGCCGGCGCCGACATCGCGCGGCTGCCGGCGATCGATGTCGCACTGCCGCTGCGGCAATGGCGCGATGCGCTGCAACGCGGCCTGTATACCGAAGCACGCCTGGCGCTGGCCTCACTGGTCATCCACGTGTGCCGTCGCGGCCATGGCGGCCTGCTGCTGCCGCCGGCGCCAAGCATCGCCGAGCAGGTGCGTACGCTGATCGTCGCGCAACCGCAGCGGGCGTGGCGCTCGCGCGATATCGAAGACAGCCTGGGCATCAGTGGCGCCACCTTGCGCCGGCATCTGGCCGCCGAACAACGCTCGCTGCGCGAACTGATCACCGATGCGCGGCTGGCGCACGCGATGGCCCTGCTTTACAGCACGCGCTGGCCGCTCAAGACCGTGGCCGCGCGCGCCGGCTATCGCTCCACCCGCAGCTTCAGCCAGCGCTTCCAGCAGCGCTACGGGCTGGATCCGGCCAGCATCGGCAATAGCCGCTAGGGCGCCAACGCGAGCGCTTGGCGCAGCGCATTGAGCGAATCGCGCAGCTCGCTGCCGCCAGCATGGCGACACCGCGGCGGTTGCCGCCTGTCCTGGAGTTGCTCATGTCTGTTTCCGTCCTGCGTACGCTGGTGCCGCTGCTACTGGCCGCAAGCGCCACGCTGGCGCACGCCGCTGCGCCCGCATCCCCCCACGCGCAGGTTCCCGGCTTCTACCTGCAGCGCATCGGCACGCTGCGCGTCACCGCGTTGTTCGACGGCCGCGTGGGGCTGACGCGTCAACAACTGTCCAATGTGGACCCGGCAGAGCGCGACCGCCTGCTTGCGCGGGGCTACGTGCCTGAAGACGCCAAGGGGCTGCAGACCGCAGTCAACGCCTACCTGATCCAGGACGGCAGCCACCTCAGCCTGGTCGATACCGGCACCGCGCAGTGCCTGGGGCCCGGCCTGGGCCAGGTGCTGACCAACCTGCGCGCCGCCGGTGTCGACCCCGCCCAGGTCGACGATGTGCTGCTCACCCACGCGCATCCGGACCACCTGTGCGGCCTGCTCGATGCGCAGGGCACACCGGCCTTTGCCAACGCCACGGTGTGGCTGTCCGACGCCGATGCCGCGTACTGGCTGGATCCCGCCTCGGAGGCCGCTGCCGCGCCGACGCTGCAGTTCGCCTTCCCGTTGGCGCGCGCGGCCGTCGCGCCCTATCAGGCCCAGGGTCGGCTGCGCCGTTTCCAGCCGGGCAAAACCACATTGCCGGCCGGCATCACCGCCCTGGACAGCCAGGGCCACACGCCCGGCCACGTCTCCTACCGCTTCGACGGCGGCGCTGGCAGCACCCTGCTGGTGTGGGGCGATGTGTTGCACTACCACGCCGTGCAGTTTGCCCAGCCGGACGCGTCGTTCGAGGCCGACAGCGATCGCACCAAGGCAATCGCCTCACGGCGTCGCCTGCTGGCGCAGGCCGCCGACGGCCGCTGGTGGGTGGCCGGCGCGCATCTGCCGTTCCCGGGCCTGGGCCATGTCCGCCGCGAGGGCGCCGCGTTCGCCTGGGTGCCGACCGAGTTCGGCCCGGTGCCACAATGAAAAAACGGCGAGCCCTGGCTCGCCGTCCTAATGGTCTGAAGGGCCAGGCGTCATCCGCCAGCCCGTCCCGGCTCACTCTGCGGCAGGCGCCGCTACGTCCAGGCCCAGCCAGCCGCCGACGATGCCGCGCAACTCGTCCACGCCCTGGCGCGACTCGCCCGAGTAGGTCTGCACGGTCACGCTGTCGCCGAAGCGCGAGGTCACTTCCTTCTTGACCTTCTGCAGGGTCTGCATCTGCTGGCCACGGCCGAGCTTGTCGGCCTTGGTCAGCAACCCATGCGCGGGCAGGCCGCGCTCGGCCGCATAGCCGAGCATCTGCAGGTCGTAATCCTTGAGCGGATGGCGGATGTCCATCACCACCACCAGCCCGCGCAAGGCCTCGCGGGTGCGGAAATAGCGGTCGATGAAGGCCTGCCAATGCGCCTGCAGGTCCTGCGGCACCTTGGCGTAGCCGTAACCGGGCAGATCCACCAGATAGCGCTCGGGCTGGATCTGGAAGAACACCAGCTGCTGGGTGCGGCCAGGGGTCTTGGACACGCGGGCCAGGGCGTTCTGGCGGGTCAGCGCATTGAGCGCGCTGGATTTCCCGGCGTTGGAGCGGCCGGCGAAGGCGACCTCGTATCCGCCATCGTCCGGCAATTGCCGGGCGTTATGGGCGGACAGGTGGTAGCGGGCTTGTTCGATAAGGAGCGACATCGCCCTAGGATCGCACGTTCGGGGCCTGACGGTTTTGCTGCACTGTTCGTTGACCCTGGCGCAAAG
Source organism: Xanthomonas sp. CPBF 426 (assembly GCF_903989465.1). Classification (NCBI taxonomy): domain Bacteria; kingdom Pseudomonadati; phylum Pseudomonadota; class Gammaproteobacteria; order Lysobacterales; family Lysobacteraceae; genus Xanthomonas; species Xanthomonas sp. CPBF 426. Next base: position 905,483 of record NZ_LR861805.1, on the reverse strand, counting down.
GCGTGTCGATAATCGAAGCACGCCTGCCACAGCCAGCACCCAACGCGCGCGGGCCGGGTCCATACGGAGCTTTAGCTGATGCGCCATGCTCGTGTGCTAGTCCTCGCCGCCGTCGCCGTGCCGGTCATTGCCGCCGTGGCGTTTGCGCAATCGGCGGTCACGCCGATCCCCGATCCGCCGCCGGTGCGCATTGCCCCGCTGGAGGTGGACCTGTCCAAGACCACCTGGGGCGATGCCAAGGCCGGCCAGGCCAAGGCCGCCGCCTGCGCGGCCTGCCATGGCCCGGACGGCAATCCGGCGGTGGCCATGTACCCGCGCATCGCCGGCCAGACCGAGCGCTACGTGGCGCACCAGGTCGCCCTGATCGCCAGCGGCGAGCGCAATACCGGCATGTCGGCGGTGATGGTGCCGTTCGTCAAGGACCTCACCGCGCAGGACATGCGCGACCTGGGCGCCTACTTCGCCACGCAGAAATCCGCAGCCGGCGTGGCCGACGACGCGGTGGTCAACGAGGGGCCGTACCAGGGGCTGAAGTTCTACGAGGTCGGCGAGAAGCTCTACCGTGGCGGCGACATCGCACGCGGCGTGCCGGCCTGCATGGCCTGCCATGGCCCGGCCGGCAGCGGCAATCCGGGCCCGGCGTATCCGCGCCTGGGCGGCCAGCATGCCGAGTACGTGGCGCGGCGCCTGAAGGAATACCAGGCCGGCACCACCCAGGAGCGCAACCCGGCGCTGTTCAATATCATGGCGCAGGTGGCGCACCCGCTGACCGAGCAGGAGATCCAGGCGCTGGCCAGCTATCTGCAGGGTCTGCACGACCGCGCCGACGATGCGGCCGCCGCGCAGCAACCACCCACAGCAACGCCCGCACGCTCATGAACTGACTGCCGCAACCGCCACACCGTGTCACGACGCCGGTCCCGCGACCGGCGTCGTCGTTTCCCGCTCTCCCCTCCCCATCCCCACGGAGCCCGCATGAATCTGCTTTCCCGTCTGTCCCTGCTGCTGTTGGTGCTGCTGCCGCTGGCGGCCTGCGCCGCCGACAAGAACGCCCCACCGGTGGAAGGCGACGACTACATCGTGATCGACGGCGGCCAGCCGTACGCGCCACTGGCCGGCAAGGTCGAAGTGACCGAAGTGTTCGGCTACACCTGCCCGCACTGCGCGCACTTCGAGCCCACCCTGGAGGCCTGGGTGGCCAAGCAGCCGTCCTATGTGCGCTTCACCCCGGTGCCGGCGGCGTTCGGCGGGTTCTGGGATGCGTTCGCACGCGCCTACTTCGCCGCCGACATCCTGGGCGTGGCCAAGCGCAGCCATCGCGCCATGTTCGAGGCCATCCACGAAAAGCAGACCGTGCCGACCCAGAACGTCGCCCCGGAGGAACTGGCCGCGTTCTACGCCGGCTACGGCGTGCCGCAGCAGCGCTTCATCGAGACCTACAAGAGCCAGGCGGTGGATGCCAGGCTCGATGCGGCGCGCGAATTCGCCAAGCGCAGCAAGCTCCCGGGCACCCCGGCCATCATCATCAACGGGCGCTACCTGATCGGCGCGCGCAATTACCCGGACATGCTGCGCGTGGCCGATTACCTGATCGCCCGCGAACACGCCGCGCCTGCCAAGCGCTGAACCGCGTAACCGCCACCAACGGCCGCCCGTGGCATCATGCGCCCCGCGGCCGTCCGGCCCTTTCCTCGCCCCACGCTGGAGATCCAATCCGATGAAGACCCGCTTCGCCCTGACGCTGATGGCGCTGCTGCCGATCCTGGTCGCCTGCAAGGCCCAGGACGGCTCGTCCGATACCGCACCTGCAGCCACCACGCCGGCTGCCGAAACGGCGCCTGCTCCGGCCGCTGCCACGCCGGCCGCCGACCCCGCCGCACCGCCTGCGGTGGGCGAGAGCGCCAGCACCCCGCCGGCCGCCGCCCCCAGCGCCGCACCGCGGGCGCCGAACGGCCCCGAGCCGGTCGCCGGCACCGACTATCTGGATATCGAAGGCGGCCAGCCCTACCAGCAGGCTGCCGGCAAGATCGAAGTGGCCGAAGTCTTCGGCTATGTCTGCCCCGCCTGCAACGCGTTCCAGCCGCTGATCGGGCCGTGGAAGGCCGGCCTGCCGTCGGACGTGCATTTCGTCTACGTGCCGGCGATGTTCGGCGGCCCGTGGGACGACTACGGCCGTGCGTTCTACGCCGCCGAAACCCTGGGCGTGCAGGAGAAGACCCACGAAGCGCTGTACAAGGCCATCCACACCGAGCAGACCCTCAAGGGCGAGCGCGGCAAGGATTCGGTGCAGGACATCGCCGCGTTCTACGCCAAGTACGGCGTGGACCAGAAAACCTTCATCGACACCATGAGCAGCTTCGGCGTGTCGGCCAAGACCAACCGTGCCAAGCAGTTCGCCACCCGCAGCAAGCTCACCGGCACCCCGTCGCTGATCGTCAACGGCAAGTACCTGGTCAAGGGCCAGAGCTTCCCGGACATGCTGCGCATCGCCGATCACCTGATCGCGCGCGAACGCGCCACGCTGGCCAAGTGATCCTGTCGATCGCAGCCCCGTGAACGCTTCGGATTCGCGCACCCTGCGGGTGCTGACGGCCAATATCCAAGCCGGCTCCAGCACCCGCCGGTACAGCGACTACGTCACGCGCAGCTGGTCGCATGCGTTGCCGCTGGGCAGCAAGCGCACCAGCCTGGACAGCATCGCCAAACTGGCCGGCGAGCGCGACATCGTCGGCCTGCAGGAGGCCGACCCGGGCAGCCTGCGCTCGGGCTTCACCAACCAGACCCACTATCTGGCCGAGCGCGCCGGCTTCCATTACTGGAGCCACCAGCCCAACCGCCGCATGGGCGGGGTCGCCTCCAGCGCCAACGGCTTGCTGAGCAAGCTGGAACCGCTGGAAGTGCAGGACCATGCCCTGCCCGGCCGGATCGGCGGGCGCGGCATCCTGCTGGCCAAGTTCGGGCAGGGCCGCGAAGGCCTGGCGGTGGCAGTGACGCACCTGTCGCTGGGCGCCAATTCGCGCATGGCGCAGCTGGCCTTCATCGCCGAGTTGTTGTCCGAGCATCCCAACGCGATGTTGATGGGCGATTTCAACTGCATGGCCGACCGGCCGGAAATGCAGGCGCTGTATCGGCATACGCGCTTGCAACCGCCCAGCTGCGAGGTGCATACGTTTCCGAGCTGGCGTCCGGACCGGGCGATCGACCATATCCTGGTCAGCGACAGCCTGACGATCGAACATATCGAAGCGATTCCCGCAGCGTTCTCCGACCATCTTGCGGTCGGCATGGATATCCGCGTGCCGCTGCACCTGCTGCGCTGACAGCCACGCAAAGTGGCTACGGGTTCGCACTGGCGGACTCGACCGATGACACCCCCTCGACGCCGCCTGTGCGATAACGCAGGCGGTTTTTCGTTGGGAGCACAGCACGTGATACGCATCTTATGAGTGTGTCGGCATGAGTGCGGTAGCGCCGCAGCCCTTGCCGGTGCGCACCCTGCGCCCGGTGTTCGTGCTGGCGGCAACCGTGGTCTGCACGTTTGCGTTGCTGGTGTCGTTGTTTCCGCTGGATGCAGGCCGTGTGCTGCTGGATGCGCAGACCTGGGCCTCGCGCAATGTCGGCTGGTACTACCTGCTGGCGATGACGGTGTACCTGGTGTTCGTGCTCGGCGTGGCCTTGTCCAGCTACGGCAACATCAAGCTCGGCGCCGATCACGACGAGCCGGAATTCAGCTATCTCTCCTGGGCCGGCATGCTGTTCGCTGCGGGCATCAGCATCACGCTGTTCTTCTTCTGCGTCTCCGAACCGCTCACCCATTATCTGCAACCGCCGCAAGGCGGCACCGGTAGTGGTGAAGCCTCGGCGCGGCAGGCGATGCAGTTGCTGTTCCTGCACTGGGGCCTGCATGGCTGGGGCGTGTTTGCGCTGGCAGCGATGGCGCTGGCGTATTTCGCGTTCCGGCACAATTTGCCACTGGCCTTGCGTTCGGCGCTGTATCCGCTGATCGGCAAGCGCATCAACGGGCCGATCGGCTACACCGTGGATGCACTGGGCATCGTGGCCACCGTGTTCGGCCTGGGCGCGGACATGGGCTTTGGCGTGCTGCATCTCAACGCCGGCCTGAGCACCTTGATGGAGGTGCCGCACGCCCATTGGGTGCAGGTGGCGCTGATCGTGGCGATGATGGGTGCGGCGATCGTGGTGGCGGTGTCCGGCGTGGAAAAAGGCGTGCGCTGGATGTCGGACATCAACATGCTGCTGGCGATCGCGCTGCTGCTGTTCATGCTGTTCGCCGGCCCCACGCACTACCTGCTCAACGCGCTGATGCAGAATCTGGGCGACTACCTTGGCAGTGTGGTCAACAAGAGTTTCGATGTGTACGCCTACGGCGGCCGCAGCGACTGGCTCGGCAACTGGACGGTGTTCTACTGGGCGTGGTGGATCGGCTGGGCACCGTTCGTGGGCCTGTTCATCGCACGCATTTCGCGCGGCCGCACCATTCGTGAGTTCGTGCTCGGCGTGCTGCTGATCCCGCTCGGCTTCACCCTGGCGTGGCTGTCGATCTTTGGCAACAGCGCGCTGGACCAGGTGCTGCATCACGGCCAGGGTGCGCTGGCGCAACAGGCCATCGCTGCACCGGAGACGGTGTTGTACACGCTGCTGCAGGGCTACCCGTGGAGCCGCACGGTGATCACGGTGACGGTGGCGATCAGCTTCGTGTTCTTCGTGACCTCTGCCGATTCGGGCACGGTGGTGTTGTCCACGCTGTCCTCCCACGGCGGCGAACCACACGACGATGGCCCGCGCTGGCTGCGCGTGTTCTGGGGCGTGCTCACCGCGGTGGTGACCGGCGGCCTGTTGCTGGCCGGCAGCATGGACGCGCTGAAATCGGCCGTGGTGCTGGCCTCGCTGCCGTTCTCTGCGGTGCTGCTGCTGATGGCCTGGGGCCTGTCGCGCGCGCTCAGCCAGGAATCGCAACGCAAGCGTGCGCAGCTCTACAGCCCCAGCCCGCTGATCGGGCAATCGCGTCACCACCGCGGCTGGCGTCAGCGCCTGGGCCAGGCGATGCACTTCCCGGCGCGCGATGAGGTCTATCGGTTCATGCACGACCAGGTGCGCCCGGCGATCGAAGCGGTCACCGCGCAGTTGCAGGAAGAAGGCTGGCAGGTCAGCAGCCGGCTCGACGACGACGACATGGAGATCAGCGTCGACCACGGCGAGCAGCAGGACTTCCGCTACCAGGTGGTGATGCGCGGCTACCTGACACCGTCATTTGCCGCGCAGCGCCTGCGCAACCAACGCTATTACCGCGCCGAAGTGTATCTGTACGAAGGCAGCCAGGATTACGACCTGGTCGGTTACAGCCGCGAACAGATCATCAACGACATCATCGATCAATACGAGCGTCACCTGCAGTTCCTGCATCTCACGCGCTGAGGTGCCGCCGCTGCAGCGTGCGCCCCACAGGAGGTTTGCCATGCCACGTTTCCCCGACCAGTTGCTGTACATCGGCGGCCGCTACGTCCCCGCCCGCGGCGGCCACACCTTCGAGGTGGTCAATCCCGCCACCGGCGAGGTGCTGGCCAATGTGCACAATGCCGGCGCCGACGACCTGGATGCTGCGGTCGACAGTGCCAAGGCCGGCCAGCAGCAATGGGCGGCACTGACCACGGTGGAACGCTCGCGCATCCTGCTGCGTGCAGTGGCGCTGCTGCGCGAGCGCAACGACGCGCTGGCCGAGCTGGAAACGCTCAACACCGGCAAGCCGCTGAGCGAGACCCGCAGCGTGGACATCGTCACCGGCGCGGACGTGCTGGAGTACTACGCCGGCGTGGCGCAGGCGCTGCAAGGTGCACAGGTGCCGTTGCGCGAAGGCAGCTTCTTCTACACGCGGCACGAGCCGCTGGGCGTGGTCGGCGCGATCGGCGCATGGAATTACCCGATCCAGATCGCACTGTGGAAAGCCGCGCCCGCGCTGGCGGCCGGCAATGCGATGATCTTCAAACCCAGCGAGGTGACCCCGCTCACCGCGCTCAAGCTGGCCGAACTGTTCACCGAGGCCGGCCTGCCCGATGGCGTGTTCAACGTGCTGCCCGGCGACGGCGCCAGCGTGGGCACCGCACTCACCGAACATCCGCAGATCGAAAAGATCAGCTTCACCGGCGGCACCGCGACCGGACGCAAGGTGATGGCCAGCGCCTCGAGTTCGTCGCTGAAGGACGTGACCATGGAACTGGGCGGCAAGTCGCCGTTGATCGTCTGCGCCGACGCGGACCTGGATCTGGCCGCCGACATCGCGATGATGGCCAACTTCTACAGCTCCGGGCAGGTATGCACCAACGGCACGCGCGTGTTCGTGCCGCGCGCGCTGCGCACCGCCTTCGAGGCGCGGCTGCTGGCACGCGTGCAACGCATCCACATCGGCGACCCGCTGGACGCGCGCACCACCTTCGGCCCGATGGTCAGCGCCGCGCACATGCAGCGGGTGCTCGACTACATCGAACAGGGCAAGGCCGAGGGCGCACGCCTGCTGTGCGGTGGCGAACGTCTGCGCGACGGCGCATTGGCACAGGGCTGCTATGTCGCACCGACCATCTTCAGCGATTGCACCGACGTGATGACCATCGTGCGCGAAGAGATCTTCGGACCGGTACTGAGCCTGCTCACCTACGACGACGAAGACGAAGCGATCGCACGCGCCAATGCCACCACCTACGGCCTGGCCGCAGGCGTGGTGACGCCGGATCTGGCGCGCGCGCATCGCCTGATCCATCGCCTGCAAGCGGGCATCTGCTGGATCAACACCTGGGGCGAATCGCCGGCACCGATGCCGGTGGGCGGCTACAAGCAATCCGGCGTGGGTCGCGAAAACGGCCTGGCGACGCTGCAGGCCTATACCCGCACCAAATCCATCCAGGTCGAACTGGAGCGCTACGCGTCGGTGTTCTGACGGGCCGACACCACCTGGCAGGCTGCCGCCACCGGCACCGCGCCATGCGCCAGCCGCAACCTGCGGACCGCGCTGCCGGCTTGAACGCTGCCGTTTCGAACAGCGGCCGCCGGTCCACCGCGCAATCGTTTTGAAAGCCGCTTCACACCGGCACCGCAACAAGGAGAACCCCATGCAACGCGAATACGACTACATCATCATCGGCGCCGGCTCGGCAGGCAACGTGCTGGCTGCGCGCCTGACCGAGGATCCGGGCGTCAGCGTGTTGCTGCTGGAAGCGGGCGGGCCGGATTACCGGCTGGACTTCCGCACCCAGATGCCGGCGGCGTTGGCCTTTCCGTTGCAGGGCCGCCGCTACAACTGGGCCTACGAGACCGAGCCGGAGCCGCATATGGACAACCGGCGCATGGAATGCGGGCGCGGCAAGGGGCTGGGCGGCTCGTCGTTGATCAACGGCATGTGCTACATCCGCGGCAACGCGCTGGACTTCGACCACTGGGCCAGGCGCCCGGGCCTGGAGGACTGGAGCTACCGCGATGTGCTGCCGTACTTCCGCAAGGCCGAAACACGCGACATCGGCGCCAACGCGTATCACGGCGGCGAAGGCCCGGTCAGCGTGGCCACGCCGAAGAACGACAACAACGTGCTGTTCCACGCCATGGTCGATGCCGGCGTCCAGGCCGGTTACCCGCGCACCGACGATCTCAATGGCTATCAGCAGGAAGGCTTCGGGCCGATGGACCGCACGGTGACGCCGCAGGGGCGCCGTGCCAGCACGGCGCGCGGCTATCTGGACATGGCGCGCCCGCGCGAGGGCCTGCACATCGTCACCCATGCCACCACCGACCGCATCCTGTTTGCCGGCAAGCGCGCAGTCGGCGTGCACTACCTGGTCGGCAACAGCAGCGAAGGCATCGACGCACATGCGCGCCGCGAAGTGCTGGTGTGTGCCGGAGCAATTGCCTCGCCGCAGCTGCTGCAGCGCTCCGGCGTCGGCGCGCCCGACCTGCTGCGCGCACTCGATGTGCAACTGGTGCACGACCTGCCCGGCGTCGGCCAGAACCTGCAGGATCATCTGGAGGTCTACATCCAGTACGCCTGCGCCAAGCCGGTATCGTTGTATCCGGCATTGCAATGGTGGAACCAGCCGGCCATCGGTGCGCAGTGGCTGTTCGCCGGCACCGGCACCGGTGCCAGCAATCAATTCGAAGCCGGCGGTTTCATCCGCACGCGCGAGGAATTCGACTGGCCCAATATCCAGTACCACTTCCTCCCCGTCGCGATCAATTACAACGGCAGCAATGCGGTGAAGGAACACGGTTTCCAGGCGCATGTAGGCTCGATGCGCACCCCCAGCCGCGGGCGCGTGCATGCCAAGTCGCGCGACCCGCGCCAGCATCCGTCGATCCTGTTCAACTACCAATCCACCAATCAGGACTGGCAGGAATTCCGCGATGCGATCCGCATCACCCGCGAGATCATCGCCCAGCCCGCACTGGACGCCTACCGCGGCCGCGAAATCAGCCCGAGCGCAGACTGCAAGACCGATGCCGAGCTGGACGCCTTCGTGCGCGCGCGCGCAGAGACGGCGTATCACCCGTCCTGCTCCTGTGCGATGGGCAGCGATGACATGGCGGTGGTCGATGGACAGGGCCGCGTGCACGGCATGGAAGGCCTGCGCGTGATCGATGCATCGATCATGCCGCGCATCATCACCGGTAACCTCAATGCCACCACCATCATGATCGCCGAGAAGATCGCCGACCGCATGCGTGGCCGCACGCCACTGCCGCGCAGCACGGCCGACTACTACGTGGCCGGCGATGCGCCCGTGCGCGGGTGACGCTGGAAAACGCGGTGCGACGCCCGGGTCGAGTGCGCGGTGCCCTCACCAGAAAGTTGGTCGGCGCTTGTTCGAAAAGCTGTCTGTGGTGCGGTGTGCATCACGTGGAGCCGATGCTTCATGACCGAACGAGGCGCATCAGCACCGCTCTTACCCTGCAGACCGACTATCTCGACTGGTCCTTGCCCGCCCACCGTCGCGGGACCTTACGCGGCATGGATGCCGCGTAAGAGCCTACACGGACGTACTTGCGGCGTGTCCCGCGAGGGTGGGCGGGCAAGGGCCCTGCAGCCAACTCACAGCGTCGAGGGCGCGGCGAGGACACCGCACCAGACAGTTGGTCGGCGCTTGTTCGAAAAGCTGTCTGTGGTGCGGTGTGCATCACGTGGAGCCGATGCTTGATGATAGAACGAGGCGCATCAGCAACGCTCTTACCCTGCACACCGACTATCTCGACTGGTCCTTGCCCGCCCACCTTCGCGGGACCTTACGCGGCATGGATGCCGCGTAAGAGCCTACACGGACGTACTTGCGGCGTGTCCTGCGATGGTGGGCGGGCAAGGGCCCTGCAGCCAACTCACAGCGTCGAGGGCGCGGTGAGGACACCGCACCAGAAAGTTGGTCGGCGCTTGTTCGAAAAGCTGTCTGTGGTGCGGCGTGCATCACGTGGAGCCGATGCTTCATGATCGAACGAGGCGCATCAGCACCGCTCTTATCCTGCACACCGACTATCTCGACTGGTCCTTGCCCGCCCAGCATCGCGGGACCTTACGCGGCATGGATGCCGCGTAAGAGCCTACACCGACGTACTTGCGGCGTGTCCCGCGAGGGTGGGCGGGCAAGGGCCCTGCAGCAAGTCCGCAGATCAGCCGCTCTCCGCTTTACGACTGCCCAGACAGACTAAAACTTCAGGTCGACCCGCGCATACCAGAAGCGCCCACCAGGGATGTCGTAAGTGGACGCGTCATAACCATTGAGGGAGCACGACAGGCACAGCGGCGGATCCTTGTCGAAGACGTTGTTCAAGCCGGCCGTGAGTTGCAGGCCTTTGAGCCAATCGACGCGATAGCCCAGCTGCGCATCGTGATAGGTGATCGCATCCAGGCGGTTGGTGCCCACTGCAGGATCGGAGCACACCGCAAATTCCACCGCATCGCCGCATTGTTCGGTGAGTTTGGAAATGTGGCGCGCGGTCCATGATGCAGTCCAGCGGCCCAGCGACCAGTCCAGCACCGCGTTGCTGGTCCATTCCGGGATCGCGCTGTCCACCACTTCGATGCCTGGCCCCTGCGGCTGCCGTTGCCCCGCCGCACCGAGCGCCTCGTAACGGCCCACGAAGGTGTTCTGCCAGGACACCTTGAAACGGCCAAACGCCGTTTCCGGCAATGTCCAGAACAGGTCCACATCCCAACCGTCGGTCTTGATCGAGCCCAGGTTGGTCAAGCGATTGTTGAACGCATTGATGCCGCCGGTGGACGCGCGCCCGATGCCATTGCAATACAGCGCGTCCAGGGTATCCACACACAGGTCCAGCTGCGTTTGCGCATTGATCGCCTGGATCGCGCCATCGACATGGTGCCGATAGAACGTCATCTCCAGATCGAGGCGATCGGACCAGCTGGCATTGCTGGCAAAGCCCGGGCTGAACACGAAGCCGGCGCTGAAGCTGCGCGAGCGCTCCGGATCCAGCTGCTCGTTGCCGCCGGTGGTGACCGAGATCTGCTGGTTGGCCTGTTGATAGCCGGCCGGTACGCCGAGCGATGCGCAGTTGGCGGCGCTGCCGCGCGGCGCGGTGCCACCCAACCCGATCGAGCATGGATCGGACAACTGCAGATCGGCGCGCGCGGCCGAACCGAACAACTCGCCGATGGTCGGCGCACGGAAGCCCTCCGCGTAACTGGTGCGCAACACCAACTCATCGGTGACCTGCCAACGCAAGCCGTATTTTGGCGTGAACTCGCCGCCGAAGGTGGAGTAATCCGAATAACGGCCAGCGATGTTCAAGTCGAGTTTGTCGCCCAGCGACGAATTGGCGAAGATCGGGATATTGAGTTCGAGATAGGCCTCGTTGACGTCGTAGCTGCCCGAGGTCGGCAATGACGGTACACCGTTGTAGCGCCCCGCCACGGTGAGCGGATCGGGTTGGTACGACCCTTCGTACTTGCGGTACTCGTAGCCGGTGGCGAACGACACCGCGCCGCCTGGCAGCTGGAACAACTCGCTGCTGAGATTGGCGGTGAACAGGCTCAACTCGTTCTGGCTGCGGTCGCGCACCACCGGCTGGATCCACCGCAACATCTCCGGCGTGATGCTGCCGGCGCCGCCGAAGATATCCAGCGGCACGCAGCCGGCCACCGCCGCGCACGCGGCCGGATCGCCCAGGCCCAGATTGATGTTGTAGAGGTTGTAGCTGCCGTAGTTGGTCTGTTCGGCCTTGTTCTTGCTGTACATGCCGTTGACGTCCCAGTACCAGGTCCGCGCCGCGCCTTCGAAGGTGCCCACCAGGCCGGTGCCGAAATACTGCGTGTCGACCTGCTGCTCGAACCGGCGCGCGCCGCCTTCCACCGGGCGGCGGCCAATCTGGATCAGGTTGGTGGCCGAGTTCAACGCGAAGCCGAATGGATTGAAGGGATTGAGCGCGGAAATCACGATGTTGTCGGCCAGCGGATTGCCGGTGCCGGCATCGGGGCCGAGAAAGATCGGCTCGGGCGCGGCCTGGTTGGTCGACTCGCGCCGGTTGCCCAGCGCCTTGACGTACCACTGCACATCGTCGTTGAAGTAATAGCGAAATTGCGCGAACACGCCCTTGCGCTCGGACGGCGTCAGCAACAGATTCTGCTCTGCAAAGTTGTAGCGGTCCGCGGTGCCGAAACAGTGGTAATCGTCGCTGCGCGTACAGCCGGCACTGCCATCGTATTGCGGCGTGCCAACGCCGGCGTTGGGCGTGAGGTTCTGGCGCACGCCGGTGTTGGGGTCGACGAACTGGAAGCGGCCATCCGGCGTTGCCGAACTGGCGAAGGTCAGCCCGGTGCCCGGAATCGGGAAACGGGCCTGCGCACGATCGCGCGCGTAGATGGGATCCTGCTTGACGTAGCTGGCCCCCAGAAACAGGCTGAAGTCCTCGCCACTGGTACCCCAGGCCAGGTCCATGCCCTGGTTGGTGCCGTCGCCCTTGCCGTATTGCCCGTAGTTGAGCGTGACCTGCGCACCGTCGAAGCTGCGCCGGGTGATGATGTTGACCACGCCGGCAATCGCGTCCGAGCCGTACAACGACGAGGCGCCATCCTCGAGCACCTCGATGCGCTCCACGATCGCCAACGGAATGGTGTTGAGATCGGTCGACGAGCCCACGCCCGAGGCCGAGGATTCGTTGACCCAGCGGATGCCATCGACCAGGACCAGCACGCGCTTGGAACCGAGATGGCGCAGATCCACCTGCGCCGAGCCGGCGCCCACACCACCGCCATCGGGCGGAAAGCCGAAGTTGCCGGACGAATTGAATTTGGCGTTGAGCGCCGACCCCGAGGCGGTGAGTTCCTGCAGCACCTCGCCGATCGAGGTCAGGCCGGTGCGTTCGATGTCGGCGCGGTTGAGCGTCTGGATCGGCACCTGGCCCTGCAACTCTGCGGTCCGGATGCGCGTGCCGGTGACCTGTACGCTGTCGAGCGTGCGCGTGCTCGGGGCGGCCTCGGGCTGTTGCGCCCAGGCGAGTGTAGGAACCAGACACAAGGACAACGGCACGGCCAGGCATGACCGACGGGGGCCAATCAGACGCTTCATCCTTTCTCTCTCCAGAAGGATTCTTGAGTGTCCGCACGCCCCCGTGCCCTGCGGTCCGCCCCCACTTTTAAACGAAACCTTAACGCCCCGCAAGCCAGCCGTGACGCAGTGGGAAGTGGTCCGCAGTGCTCCGCAGCGGCAGGCCACGGTGCACATGCGCGGTGCGCACCGGCATCGCACGCCCATCGCTGCCGTCAGCGACGGTCGGCACCGGTCTGCTGCGCATTCACTCAGGGGCGCCGGCGTGCTTCGGTATCATCGCGCAATGACCTATACCCCCCGTCTTGCCACTGTTTTCGTCGGTTTGCTGTGCCTTGGCAGTACTGCGCTGCATGCCCAGAGCCTGGACCCGCAACTGACCGCCATGCGCGATGCCATCGCTGCTGCAGAGCGCGGCCAGTCCGATGCCGGTCAGCTGGCCGCGTTGAACCGCCACCCGCTCTATGGCTGGCTGGAATTTGCCACGCTCAAGCGCAACATCGACAACGTCTCCACGGCACAGGCGCAGGGATTCCTGCAGCGTTATGCAGGCCAGCCGGTGGCCGAGAGCTTCCGCGGCACCTGGTTGCCGGCGGTGGCACGCCGCCAGGACTGGAACACGTTGCTGGCCAACTGGAAGCCCACCGACAACCTGGGCCTGCGCTGCGCGCAGCTGACCGCGCGCCAGGCGACCGGCAAGCTGGATGCACAGTGGAGCCGCGACGCGTTGACCCTGTGGCGCACCGGCAAGGGCCTGCCCGATGCCTGCGATCCGGTGGTTGCCGGGCTGGAAGCGCGGGGCGAACTCACCCCGGCGCTGCGCTGGGAGCGCGTGGAGGCGGCGGCCGATGCACAGCAGCCTGCGGTGATGCGCACGGCCGCGCGCGGCTTGCCGGCGGCCGATCTGGCATTGGCTAACGATTACGCCGCGTTTCTGGACAAGGTGCACCCGCGTGCACTCGGTTGGCCAAAGACCGAGCGCAGCCGTCGCATCGCCGTCGACGGCCTGGCCAAACTGGCCAAGAACGATCCGGACGCGGCCGAGCAGCAGTTGCCACAGCTGGCTAGCGCACTCGGCTTCAGCGAGGCGCAGCGCGGCCAGGTGCTGTACCAGATCGCGCTGTGGACGGTGGCGTCCTACCTGCCGGATTCGGCACGGCGCCTCAATGCAGTCCCCGATGCCTCATACGACGAGCGCCTGCACGAATGGCGCGCGCGCGAAGCGATGGCGCGCGGCGACTGGCCGGCCGCCTTGGCCGCGATACGCAAGATGCCCGCCACCCAGCGCAGCGATTCGCGCTGGCAGTATTTCGAGGCGCGCCTGGCCGAGAAGACCGGCGCTGCCGCGGCCGCGCAGCCGCTGTATCGCGCAGCCGCGCAATCGCCGACCTTCCACGGCTTCCTGGCCGCCGATCGTCTGCAGCAGCCTTATCGGCTGTGCCCGTGGGAGCCCAAGGACACCCCGCAGGCCAAGGCCGCCGTCGCGCGCGATCCGGCGTTGCTCCGTGCCATCGCCTTGTTCCAGATCGACCGCCCCGGTTGGGCCGTGGCCGAGTGGAACGATGCCGCAAGCCGCTTCGACGACACCCAGCGCCGGCTGGCGGTGCAGGTGGCCAGCGAGAATGGCTGGTTCGATCGCGCAGTGTTCGCGCTCGGCAAGCAGCCGGACGAACAACGCCTGTATGCATTGCGCTTTCCGCTGCATCACGACGACAGCATTCGCCGCGAAGCGGCCAAGAACGCGATCGACCCGGCCTGGGTGGCAGCGGAGATCCGTGCCGAAAGCATCTTCAATCCGCGCGCCCGCTCGCCAGCCAACGCGATGGGCCTGATGCAGGTATTGCCGGGCACCGGCGCGGCCGTGGCCAAGGGCATCGCCCTGCCTGGTTACGCGGGCGCCACCAGTCTGTACGAGCCGGACACCAACATCGCCATCGGCACCGCCTACCTGCGCCAGTTGCTCAATACCTACGGCCTGCCCTACCTCACCATCGCCGCCTACAACGCCGGCCCGGGGCCGACCGGGCGCTGGCAATCGCAGCGGCCCAACTTCGAGCCGGACTTCTGGATCGAGACCATCAGCTACAAGGAAACCCGTGAGTACGTCGCGCGTGTGCTGGCTTTCAGCGTGATCTACGACTGGCGGCTCAACGGCGACATGCTGCCGCTGAGCGATCGCCTGATGGGCAAGCTGGTGGACAAGCGCCTGAAACCGGTGTGCACGCCAGGCCAGGCGACCAATAACGCGGCGCAGGACTGAGCTCCAAGTCAGCCGCCGAACATGGCGGCCGGATGAGGTGGTCGTGCTTGTGCGGTTGCAGGGGTTGTCTTTGCCTGGGGCGCAAGCTAGGCGATGCCGCTCTGATACTTGCCTTTCGTTCGCTCCTAGGCTTGAAGCTCTGAGGCTTCAGGCTCTCAAGCTCTGGGGCTCTGGGGCTCTGGGGCCAACCAAGCGTTCCCGTCGTTGCGTTGTTTCGGTGCATCGAAGGCTCGGGTCGTCGAGGGCGCGGTGCCCTCACCGCTTGCGGGACACGCCGTGAATCCGTCCGTGGAGGCTCGGTGGCGGCATCCGTGCCGCCACACGGTCCCGCAACCGGCAAGGACACCGCACCAGAAGGTTGGTCGGTAGTCACGTGAAAGTAGCTTGTTACACGACGTGCATTGGACGTTGGCCGTTGGGCCGGGCAAGTACATCACTATCCGAAATGCACATCACGCGCTGCTCTTACCCATGCGCAGCAGACGTCCCGACTGGTTGCCGCTCGACGTGCATCGCGCATTGAGCCGGCGCATCGGCATCAAGCAACGCGCATCAAGCATTGCGCTTAGCTGTGCACACCGACCATCTCGACGGGTCCTTGCCCGCCCATCGTCGCGGGACCTTACGCGGCATGGATGCCGCGTAAGAGCCTACAGGGACGTACTTGCGGCGTGTCCCGCGAGGGTGGGCGGGCAAGGACCCTGCAGCAAAGCCACACCGCACCGGCTCTACAGCTGATCTATCCGCAAAGCCGTAGATCGTCCACTGTGCCTTACGGCATGTCCGCGATGATGGGCGGGCAAAGGCCCTGCAGCCAAGCCGTGGATCAGTCGCTCTACGACGCACGCACCGCATCGGGCATCATGTCGCGATGAAGATCTATCTTGTTGGCGGCGCAGTCCGCGATGCCCTGCTTGGCCAGCCCGCTGGCGACCGCGACTGGGTGGTGGTCGGTGCCGATCAGGCGCAGATGGAACGCCTGGGCTTCAAACCGGTGGGGAAGGATTTCCCGGTATTCCTGCATCCGCGCAGCGGTGAGGAATATGCGTTGGCGCGTACCGAGCGCAAGTCCGGGCGCGGCTATCGCGGCTTTGTGGTGGATGCCGATCCTTCGGTGACGCTGGAAGAGGATCTGCTGCGCCGCGACTTCACCATCAACGCGATCGCACGCGACGAGGACACCGGCGAGTTGTTCGATCCGTATGGCGGCGCGCGCGATCTGCAGGCGCGCGTGCTGCGGCACGTGGGGCCGGCCTTTGTCGAAGATCCCGTGCGCGTATTGCGTGCTGCCCGCTTCATGGCACGCCTAGCACCGCTTGGTTTCACTGTCGCGCCAGAGACCGCAGCACTGATGCGCCAGATGGCCGCCAGCGGCGAGCTGGACAGCCTGGTGCCCGAACGCGTGTGGCAGGAACTGCGCCGCGTGCTGGAGAGTGCGCAGCCGTCGGCCTTCCTGCGCACGCTGCACGACACCGATGCGCTGCGCGTCATCCTGCCCGAGATCGATGCGCTGTATGGCGTGCCGCAACGTGCCGAGTTTCATCCGGAGGTGGATACCGGCATTCACCAGGAAATGGTCAGCGACATGGCCGCGCGACTGGCGCCCGGCGACGCGCTGGTGGGCTTTGCCGCATTGACCCACGACCTAGGCAAGGCACTCACGCCGGCGGAAGAATGGCCGCGCCACATCATGCACGAACAGCGCGGCGTTGCCCCGCTGCAGACATTGTGCGAGCGGCTCAAGGTGCCGCAGGATTATCGCCAGCTCGCCATCACCGCCTGCCGCGAACACTTGAACGTGCATCGCCTGGCCGAACTGCGCGACCGCACCGTGCACGAGCTGCTGGTGCGCTGCGACGCGTTTCGCCGCCCCGAGCGCATCGCGCAACTCGCGCTGGTGTGCGAAGCTGACAAGCGTGGCCGGCTGGGCAGCGAAGACGCCGCGTATCCACAGGGCGAACAACTTAAACACCTGCACGCCGCTGCGCTGGCCATCAATGCGCGCGACCTGGCCGCACAAGGCCTGCAAGGCCCGCAGATCGGCGAGGCATTGGCGAAGGCGCGGATTGCGGCGATTGCGGCGGCGCGCAAGACCAGCGCATAGCCAGGGCGTCGCGCATACCGTCGTAGCAACGCAACAAAAATGCGAGAGCGCCAGGCAGGACGTGACTGCACCGCTCCGGGCTGGCGACCACCCAACCCGGTCGACGTCAGGGATGCGGGGCACACGTAGGGTGTTCGCCATTCAACCAGGCGGCTGCAGAACAGCAGCCGCCCGGCCATGCGTCACAGCTTGAAGTTCAGACTCAGCATGAAGGAGCGGCCGTTCTTGTAGATATAGTACGGCTGGTTCTTGTTGCCGATGTAGCTGAAGTAGGTTTCGTCCAGCAGATTGGTGGCTTCCAGCGCCACGCGCAGCCGCTCGGTGGCCTGGTAGCCGAACGATGCATCGACCTGGGTGAACGCATCGGTCATCTGCTGCCCGTTGAGGCGACCGATCTGGGTGAAATATTCCGAGCGCCAGCCCAGGTTCACCCGTGCGCTCCATTTGCCCTGCTCGTAGTACGGGCTGATGTTGTAGGCGTTGCGCGAGTTGTACGGCAGGCTGTAATCGCCATCGGTTTTCGAATCGGAGTAGGTGTAGTTGGCCACCACGCCGAACCCGTTGCCGAAGTTGTGCTGCAGGTTGAGCGCCACGCCTTGCACCTTGGCATCGCCGGCGTTGGTCGGCACGGAGGTCTGGTAGGTGCTTGAGCCGCCGGTGGCGTTGTTGAAGAACACCCGGTCTTCCACCGTGGTGAGGATGTAGTTGGAGATATCGCGCGAGAAGAACTCGCCGCTGAGCAGGCTGCTGTCGGAGAAATACCACTCCAGCGAAGCGCCCAGGTTGGTGGACTCATACGGGCTCAGGCCGGGATTGCCCGTGGACGCGGTAAGCGTGGTGTCGTCGGTGGCCACGTACGGGGTCATGTTGGTGTAGCGCGGCCGCGCAATCACCTTGGAGGCAGCCAGGCGCAGCATCAGGTCATCGCGCAGGTCGTAGGCGATGTTGAACGACGGCAGCCACTTGCCGTAGCTGTTGAGGAAGTTGACCGGTGTGTAGCCGCCACCGGGCGCGTAGCTGAAACCATCGGTGGAATCACGCGTGTGCACGTACCGCACGCCGATGTTGCCGCGATAGCGCTCGCCGGAAAAATTGCCCTGCAGGAACCAGGCGCGGTTCTGCTCCTCGATGCTGTAGTTGCCGGCGTAGCTGATCGGCAGGCCGGCATCGCCTTCCAGGCCCCCGATGTAGCGACCGATCGCACCGCGGCCGATGGTGGACCAGCGTTGCATGTCGGCGCTGGTGGACAGCCCGTCCAGGTAGCCGGACGGCGTGGTGCCTGGCGAGAAATCCGCGAGCGTGCTGCCGTCGTTCGGTGTCCAGGTACGGCTGTAGGACGACTGCCCGGTGGCGTGATTGGTGAGCTTGATGCCGGTCAGGATCTGCGTGAACGGCCCCCACTCCACCGCATGGTCGAAATCCAGCTGCAGGTAGCGCTCCTTGTCGTACTGCGGGCTGTGGCTGGCCGAGGCGTTGTTGAGTTGCATCGCCGCCGCGTTGGTGGGGTCGGTGCTGTAGTCCATCGCGGTGCGGCGCCCGTCGATGTCGTAGCTGTAACCTGCGAGATTACGGAACTGGATGCCGTAGATGCGCTCGGCGCCGCCTTGCGAACTGGTATACCCCACCTGGCTGGATGCATTCCAGCCGTCGCCATGCCAGTCCGCGCGCAGATGGATGCTGCCGGTGCTGACATCGCTGTTGCGCAGGTAGCCATCCAGGAATGTGGTGGACTGATTGCCGAAGGTGCCCGAGGTCGCCACGCCGTTCTCGAAGCCCAGCGCCTGCGCATCGCCAGGGTTGGAGCCCCAGTACCCGTAGCGGCTCTGGTTGTAGTTGTCGAAACTTTCCTTGACGTACAGGCCGGTCAGGTTGAGCTCGAAATCGGCATCCGGCTTCCACTGCAATGCAGCGCTGACACCATCGCGTTTGCGCGTCTGCTGAAACAAGGCGGTGTTGATCGAGGTCGGAAACACGCCGGTGTTATTGCCGACCACGGCCGGCGGAAACGCAGCGCCGGCGACATCGTCGTAGCCGAAGATCTCCACGCCATCGCGACGCAGCACGCGCTGCGAATGCATCACCGAGGTGAGGACACCGAACGTTTCATCCTGGTTCTTCCAGCTATACAGCGCTGACGCGTTCGGCTTGCCTTCGTCGGACCGGTCGTTGTAACCGTAGCTCACCGTACCGGTCAGCGTATTGCGTTCGAGCTCCAGCGGCTTGCGCGTGTGCACGATCACGGTGCCGCCGATCGAACCCTCGTCGATGCGCGCCTCCGGTGTCTTGTAGACCTCCATCAGGCCGACCACTTCCGGCGCCAGCGTGCTGTAGTTGAACGAGCGGCTGTCCGGGTCGTTGGGGTCGCCGCCCCAGCTGGTGGAGGCAATGGTCTGGCCGTTGAGCAGCACACGGTTGAGCGCCGGATCGGTGCCGAGGATGCTGACCTTCTCGCCTTCGCCGAACTGCCGGTCCACGGTGATGCCGGACAGGCGCGACAGTGACTCGGCGACGTTGGTATCGGGGAATTTGCCGATGTCTTCGGCGCTGATCGCATCGACGATCGCATCGGCATTGCGCTTGACGTTGAGTGCCTTGCCGAGGCTGGCCTGATAGCCGACCACCTTGACCTCGTCCAGCGTGGACACCGATGGGTTGGTCTGCGCGGGCGGCTGTTGCTGGGCGGGTTCCGCCTCCTGCGCAAACGCGGGAAGCATGCTGGCACCGGCAAGGGCAGCGCCACCCAGCAGCAGGCGACGGACGGCAACGCTCAGTCGCGAGCGACATGGTGCACGCTCGCCAGCGTTGGCGGAATCACGGGACAACTCACACACACGGGCTTGCAGCATTGCGTGGACCTCTTGGCTGATGCGTCGGGTCGCAACCGTCCGGTTGCTTGAGAACGCGCAGAGCGCGCGCCACACCCGCGATCCGTCCCCCTGTACACCGGACGGCGAGCAGCGTCTTCCCGCAGGCCGGTGGCGGCGCGCGGGGCAAGGCGCCAGGCCGATGCGTGACCGGCCGGCAACGTCTTTCATGAAGTCGGAGCACGCTCCTGATCGCTGACAACGTTATCAGCGAAGGTGCCTTCCCCACGCGGCGCTGTCAACTCAACGACACAAATAGCCACTTTCATGCCTGAAACCGCGCCTTGAGTGCAGATATTGGAATGACAACGCAATCGTGGCCGCATTCCCTCGCCTCGATGAATAGACCACTGCCGTTAGAGGACGGCCGCCATAGGCCGCGCGGCCGAATGCCGCAATGCAGCGTGTTTGCAGACATCGATGTGGTGCGTGCAAGCGTTTGATGTTCCGCAGGCAGTGTTCGCGCACTGCAGATCGCCTTGCGATCGCGGCACTCGGCGGCGAAGCAAGCCATTGCAACCACGTCGGGTCCATACGGCTGAAAGCGCACCGACACCGGTCGATCGTCACATGTCTGGCGGATACGTCAGCCCCTCGAACAGGCGATCACCTGGAACGGATGCAGGCCTGCGTCCGCAGCCACTGTGCAGCAGCATCGATCATATCCACCTGCGAGCCAAGCAGGACATCCGGCTGCAGCCGGCCGTCGGTGCGACGCCCGTTGCGATCCTGCGTGTGGCTACTGGCAATCGCAAGGACAGCGCCGCCAGGCAGGTCCACAGAGCGATTGCCGGTGGTCTGGCCGGCGCTTGGCTGACCGAAGCTACGCGTATTTGCACGGCCGCGAAAGGAGATCGCGACCATCTCGCCCGCACTTGCGGTCCTGGGGCCGATCAAGATCGCGACCGGGCGATCTATTTGCAGCGAGGCAGTCGCGCGTGCCGAAGATCGTGCCCGCCAGGGCGATTGCTTGCCTGCCGCATCGACAAAGCTGCCGAGCACTGCATCACCCAGTAGCGGATGCAGCCCGTTGATCATTGGCCACATCGTGCCGCCGGTGTTATTGCGTACATCGACGATCCAGCCACAGCTGGCCTGTGCGGCGGCTTGATCCAGCGCCGTTGCAAGCGATGTCCCGTAAGCATTGCTGACTTCCTTGGAGGACGTCATCAGGCCGGGGACGTCGAGATAGGCGATGCCGGATGGCAGCAGACGCGCCTGCATGGTGGGCCGCTCGCGCTGTGCAACGGCTTCCACGGCATGTCGCCTGGAAGGACGCATCAGGAAACTATGGCCGTCATCGAGCTGGGCGACCAATGCATCGATGGCGACATAGGCGTCCACTTCGCGCATGTCCGCGGCCTGCGCACGCAGCTGCGGCTCACGCGTGGTCCAATCGATGCGGGCGCTGTGCAAGGCGTTCTCCCGGATCGCGGGGATGGCGACATCCAGGATCGCGCTGGCCGATGCCGCATCGGCCAGCGGCTCTGCAATCAAACGCAGCTGGCTTACGTCCAGCGCTCCATCGCCTCGCAGCACAACACCGATCAACACCTTCTGCGCACCCATCGGTACCTGTAGCGCAATGGAGCGGCTTGCACGCGTCGTACCGACGACCGGGTCGGTTTGTGAGCTTTCGAACGCCAGGCGTTTGCCATGCGCATCGTCGGCGCGCATCCACAACGTAGCGCCCTGCGATGCGTTGGAGGTTGCCAATACACCGGACAACAGCAACGACTGGCCGCGCAAGGAAACCGCGTCCAACGCTGCGGAGGCAGCCCCGAACGGCGCAGTGCGCGCGGCAACTGCGGTCAGACGCAATTGCGCCCCTTCACCGGACTGCACGTCGCCTTGCACGGCAGTCAGTTGGTAATCAGCGCCACCGGCAGCCGCGTACCAGTGTGGAATCGCTGCCACCGCATGCACGCTGCACAACAGGCTCAGCAGCAGCCACCATCGCGTCCATGCGTAGTTCATCCTTCACCCGTCGCAAGCTGAGGTCGGACGCAACTCTAGCAGTCATCTGAATGCGCTGCATGCCGTACGCGAGCTGCGACATCCAACCCGCCGGACGTGGCGACGAGGGGCACTGCAGCCGCAGATCGCGCGCAACAACCGCGGTGGTTGAACAACACATGCGGCGTCGCGCAGTCATCAAGCCCGCTTGACGCGGGCGTCTGCGGCCCGGCCGATATGCTTACGCGCCCTGCCCGGCCACCCAGGTGCCGAGCACCTGCACATCGGCATCCACCAGCACCAGGTCGGCCTGGTAGCCCGGTGCGATGCGCCCCAGCCGGTCGCCCAGGCCGATGCATTGCGCAGGATAGGTCGATGCCATGCGTGCGGCTTCGGCCAGGTCCACGCCCAGCCACTGCACGCTGTTGCGCACCGCGGTGGCCATGTCCAGCGCCGAGCCGGCCAGGGCGCCGTCGGCATTGCGCACCACGCCGTCGACGGCAGTGATGGTTTCGCCGTACAGATCGAAGCTGGGGCTGTCGGCACCGACCATCGGCATGGCGTCGGTGACCAGCAACAGCTTGCCGCGCGGCTTGGCGGCCAGCGCCAGGCGCAGGCTGGCCGGATGCACGTGCACGCCGTCGACGATGATGCCGCACCACACAGCGGGGTCTTCCAGTGCGGCGCCCACCGCGCTGGGCTCGCGCCCGGTCAGTTGCGACATCGCGTTGTACAGATGGGTAAACCCGCTGACGCCGGCGGCAATGCCAGCGTGCGCCTGCTCGTACGTCGCTGCCGTGTGGCCGGCGAACACGATCGCACCACCGGCGACGAAGGCGCGGATATCGTCCAGCGGCACGCGCTCGGGCGCGAGCGTGATCAGGGTGACGCCGTTGTCCAGCGAGGTATCGACGGCAATCTCGTGCGCGTCGGGCAGGCGGAACTTGTGTGCATCGTGGGTGCCCTTGCGCGCCGGGCTCAGGTACGGGCCTTCCAGATGGATGCCGAGCACGCCGGGTACGCCTTGCGCGATGGCCTGGCGCGTGGCGTCGATCGCCTCGGCCATGACCTCGGCGGTGTCGCTGATCAGCGTCGGCAGCATGCCGGTGGTGCCGTAGCGACGATGGGCTGCGGCGATGGTGGCCAGGGCCTGCGGGTCGCGCGCGTTGTTGAACAACACGCCGCCACCGCCATTGACCTGGATGTCGATAAACCCGGGCAGCAAGGTGCCGCCACCCAGATCCACGCGCGTGTGCGCCTGCGCAACACGCGCATCGTCGGCCGCCACGATCGCCAGGATCTGCGTGCCGGCCAGCAATACGGCCAGTCCATCCTGCAGGCCGTCGTCGGTGAGCACGCGTGCATTGCATAACGCCTGAATCGGGGAAGCATCCATGTTCAAACGGTTTCCGTGACCTTGTTCAAATGCGGCGGCAGATCGGGATTATGGCCGCGCTGCAGGGCCAGCGCGTTGATCGCGCGGTAGAAGCTCTGCACGGTCAGCAGCGGTGCGCTGGCCGGATGCACGGCATCGACGAGCGGCAGATCGCCATCGGGCGCGGCCAGCCACACCTGTGCGCCGCGTGCGCGGAACTCTTCGGCCAGCGCGCGCGTGCCCGCGCCGGTTTCATCCGGCTGCGCAAATACCAGCACCGGGAAGCCCGGCCCCACCAGCGCCATCGGTCCATGCTTGACCTCGGCCGAGCTATACGCTTCGGCATGCAGGCCGCAGGTTTCCTTGAACTTCAGCGCCGCTTCCTGCGCCGCGCCCAGGCCCAGGCCACGGCCGAGCACGAACAGGTTGTGCGCGGGCACCAGGCCGGCGGTGAGTGCGGACCAGTCGGCCTGCCAGGCGCTGCGCAACTGCTGCGGCAACGCATCCACCGCCGCGAGCAGGGCCGGGTCGTTCTTCCACACCGCGCCCAGGTGCAGCACGGCGGCCAGCGAGGCGAGATAACTCTTGGTGGCGGCGACGCTTTTTTCCGGGCCGGCGCCGAGCGGAATCACCACCTCGGCCAGCTGCGCCAGCGGCGAATCCTCCACATTGACCAAGGCGACCACGCGCGCGCCGGCCGCCTTGGCGGCCTCGGCATTGCGCAACAGGTCCGGGCTCTTGCCCGACTGCGAAATCACGATGTACAGCGCGCCGCGCAATTGCAGCGGCGCTGCATAGACCGAGCCCACCGACGGCGATGCAGAGGCCGTCACGATGCCGAGCTGGGTTTCGAACAGATACTTGGCGTAGGTCGCAGCGTGGTCGGAACTGCCGCGCGCGCAGGTCACCACGAACGGCGGCGGCGTATCGCGCAGCGACTGCGCCAGTGCGGCAACGGTGTCGGCATTACGGGCGAACTGTGCGGCGACCACGTCGGCAGTCTGCGCCGCCTCGCGGAACATCAAGGTCTCGGTTTCGGTGGGAAGGCTCATCAGGCTCAGGCGGATTCGGGGGGAAAGGATTTGGCGGCCGGCGTCTGCGCCGGTGCGGTGGAACCGCGCACCACCAGCTGCGGCACGAAGCCGCGGTTCTGCAGTTGCGCGGGCTGGTCGTCGTAGGCATCGCTGCGCAACTGGCTGATCAACAGGCGTGCGGCATGCCGTGCGATGTCGTCGGTGGCCTGCTTGGCGGTGGTCAGCGCCGGCCAGGACTGGCGCGA
Source organism: Xanthomonas sp. CPBF 426 (assembly GCF_903989465.1). Taxonomy (NCBI): domain Bacteria; kingdom Pseudomonadati; phylum Pseudomonadota; class Gammaproteobacteria; order Lysobacterales; family Lysobacteraceae; genus Xanthomonas; species Xanthomonas sp. CPBF 426. The sequence continues at coordinate 881,094 of NZ_LR861805.1, read as the reverse complement.
GAACGGGCTGTCCTCGAAGCCGGCGATCGACAATTGGTACGGCACGTTCATGCCGGTGGACTTGGCCGCGGCCAGCACGCCGGCGGCGATTTCGTCGTTGCTGCCGAAGATGGCGGTCGGCGGCTCGCGCAGCGACAGCAGGCGGCGCGCGCCACGGAAGCCGTCGTCGAAGGTGTAATCGCCGGGAATCACCAGGTGCTTGTCCAGGGTGATGCCGTAGTCCTTCAACGCGGCTTCGTAGCCGGCGTAGCGCTCGCCGCTGGAGCGGTGCTGCGGGCCGCCCCACAAAAAGCCGATGCGCTGATGGCCCAGCTGCACCAGATGCTCGGTGATCTCGTAGGCGGCAGCACGGTCGTCGATATACACGCAGGGACCATCGCCCGGATCGTCAGTGGCGGCGATGATGCGCACGCTCTTGATGCCGCGCGCGGCCAGGCCGGCCATCAGCTCGGGGCGTTCGGACATCGGTGCGGTCAGCACCACGCCGGCCAGCCGCGAGCGCTGCACCCATTCGGCCAGTTCTTCGGCCAGCAATGGCGAGGTGGAATCGCAGGGATGGATCTGCAGGCCGAAGCCGGTTTCGCGGCAGGCGGCCAGTACGCCATTCTGGATGCCGATGATGTGGTACGGGTTGGGGTTGTCGTAGACCAGGCCGATCACGAACGGCGTGCCGCTGCGCAGGTTGCGCGCGGACGGATCCGGTTCGTAATCCAGATCGGCAATGGCGCGCAGCACGCGCGCGCGCGTGGCCTGCATCACCGAAGGTTCGTTGTTGATCACGCGCGACACGGTCTTCAACGAGACCTTGGCGCGCTCGGCGACATCTTTGATGGTGGGCCTGCGCATGGGTGTACCTTGTTCGTCGGAACGCATCATGCCGCCCGGTTCACTTGGCCTGGGCCGGCAGGCCCACACGGTAACCGCGCAGCGAATAGAACAGGATGTACAGATAGCACGGCACCATCAGCGCAGCGAACACGACCTGGAAGTCGTAGTGCTGTTTGAGAATGGCAAACAGCTGCGGAATGATCGCGCCGCCGGCAATGCCCATGACCAGCAGTGCCGAGCCGATCTCGGTGAAGCGGCCAAGCCCGCGAATGGCCAGCGGAAAGATCGCCGGCCACATCATCGCGTTGGCAAAACCGAGCGCGGCCACGAAGCCCACCGACACATAGCCGTGGGTCAGCAGCGCGCCCAGCGAGAACAGCACGCCCAGCACCGCCGACACGCTGAGGTAGCGCGCCTGCGAGATCACCCGCGGGATCAGCACCAGGCCGGCCAGATAGCCCAGCAGCATCGCGCCCAGCGTGTAGGAGGTGAAGATCTTGGTGCTGTCCAGTGGCAGATCGAAACCGTGGCCGTAGGTGCCGATTGCATCGCCGGCCATCACTTCCACGCCCACATAGACGAACAGGCACAGCACGCCCAGCCACAGATGCGGGAACTGGAAGATGCTGGACTTCTGCACGCCGGCCGCGCTGCCGGGCGTGGCATTGGCCTCGGAGGCCCGCAGCTCCGGCAGCGGCGAGAACAGCACGCCGATCGCCAGCAACAGCAGCACGCCGGACATCACCAGATACGGTGCGTGGATCTTGGCGGCGAAGGCGGTGAGCAGTTGTTCCTTGGTGCCGGCATCGGCGCTGGCCACCTGCGCGGACAGATCGCCGATGCCGTGCAGCACCAGCGAACCGATCAGGATCGGCGCCAGGATGCCGGCGATCTTGTTGCAGATACCCATCAGCGCGATCCGCCGCGCCGCGCTTTCGATCGGCCCGAGGATGCTGATGTACGGGTTGATCGCGGTCTGCAGCAGCGCCAGGCCGCTGCCGATCACGAACAGGCCGCCCAATGCGCCCGGATACCAGCGCTGGGTGGCGAACTGGCCAAAGCCGGCCGCGCCCACCGCCATCACCACCAGGCTCAGCGCCAGCCCCTTCTTCATGCCGGTGCGCTTGAGGATCCACGACGCCGGCAGCGCCAGGAAGAAGTACGACAGGTAGAACACCATCAGCACCAGGAAGGCATTGACCTCGTTGAGGTCGAACGCCAGCCGCACGAAGGTGATCAGCGGCCCGTTGATCCAGGTGAAGAAGCCGATGATGAAGAACAGCACGCCGACGATGGCGATCGAGACAACGGGATTTGCGGGCCTGGCGGTAGTCATGGATCGGCGGGCTCTTGAGTTGTCAGTTGGGGGGCGCCGCGCTGGATCAGCGACGCAGTTCGGCAACGAAATCGTAGAAATCGTTGTGGCAATAGGTGTCGGTCAATTCGATCGCACTGCCGTCGCGCGCATAGCCCACGCGCACCACGTGCAGGATCGCCTCGCCGGTCTTCATGCGCAGGTGCTCGGCCAGCCGCGCAGGCAGATTGATCGCGCGGAAATACTGCAGGGCGCGCACCACCGGGGTGCCCTGTGCATCCAGGTAGCTGTAGAGCGAATCGCCGATCTGCTGCGGGTCGGCGACGATGCGTTGCGGCAGCACCGCGTGCTCGTAGGCCATGACGCGCTCGTCGGCGCTGCGCAGGCGGGTCAGCGAGGCCACCGCCGCGTCCGGCGACAGCCCCAGCCGCAGGATCTCTTCGCCATGCGCCGGGCGCAGCCGCCGCTCCAGCCAGCGCGTGCCGGGCTCGTAGCCCTTGATGCGCAGCGTCTCGCTGAAACTGGTCAGGCCGCTGAGCTGATGCTGGATCTGCGTGGTGACGAAGGTGCCGGCGCCCTGCCGACGCGAGACCAGGCCCTGTTCGACCAGCACGTCCACGGCCTGGCGCAGGGTCACCCGCGAGATCTGCAGCCGCTCGCACAGCTGGCGCTCGGCCGGCAGCGCTTCGCCGGCCTTCCACTGCGCGCCGCGGATCTGCTCGTCCAGCTTGCTCGCCAGTTGCAGATACAGTGGCGTCGGCGCGGAGGCATCCAGCGTCAGCGCGTCCATCCGGGGGTCGGTGTCCGTCCTGGCTTCGGTTTTCGGTTTGGCCATTGCCTGTCCTCCGGACCGACTTGGATTCGTTAGGTCCAATATAGTACCAATTTGCCTGCAGCGCATTAGCCGCCGTCGGCCCCGGCAGCGTGGCTGGCGCTGACCTGCTGCCCAGCGGCCCGCTGACACGACGCCGTGGTCAACGCCCGTTTCCCGTCACCGGCGCATGCAGGCGCCCAGTGGCTGCGCCATCGCCTGGCTGGCGATGCCGTCACAGCCGCAGGTACCAGCGCCGCCGGTCCATCCACCAGCCCACGCCCCAGCACAGCAGCGTGTAGCTCAGCGCGCACAGCAGCGACCCGAGCGGGCCCGGCGCGATGGTCTGGAACACGCGGATGCCGGCCCAGGCGTAGAGGTCCAGGCCGGAGCTACCGGCCGGCAGCAGCCGCAACACCACCACGAACAATTCCGAGAACAGATAGATCGCCAGCGGGTTGCGCCCCAGCACGGTGAAAAACCCGCTGCCGCCGGTCCAGCCACGCAGCTCCAGCAGGTAGACCAGCACGCCCAGCGCCAGCAGATCCAGGCCCACAGTGCAGGCAACGAAGGACCCGCTCCAGAGCTTCTTCGACAGCGGCCAGGCCGGGTGCCAGAGCAGCGCCAGCAGCACCAGCCCCGCGCCCGCCAGCAGCATGCTGCGCGTGGCGGCAGCGGTCTTGCCGTGCCGCTGCAGGAAGCGCCCGCTCAGATAACCGGCCAGCACGTTGACCGTGGCCGCCAGCGTGCCGAGCAGGCCCTCGGGGTCGAAGCCGTCATCCTTGCGATACAGATGCGCGCGCCCGTACAGCCACAGATCCAGCCGGGTGCCGGCATTGCCGGTCTTGCTCAACTCCGCGCCGGGCTGGCCGAACACATACAGCACTGCCCAGTAGCCCAGCAGCAGCGCCACGCAGACCGGCGCGATACCGCGTGGCGGCAGATAGCGCACCAGCAGCGCCGCGAGCAGATAACACAGGCCGATCCGCTGCAGCACGCCGGTCAGGCGGAGTTGATCGACCGCCGTGAACGCCCAGCCACCGTCGGGTTGCAGATGGAAGAACGGAAACCAGTACATCAGCACGCCGCATAAGAAGATGAGCGCGGCGCGCCTGCCCACACGGCCGAGGAACTGCCGATGCGGCATGCGGGTGGCCAACGCAAAACTCATCGCGCTGCCGACGGCGAACAGGAACGAGGGAAACACCAGATCGGCAAGCGTGACGCCGAACCAGGCCGCGTGGGTCAGCTGCGCATATGGCTGCGCGCCGGGTCCTGCGGTGTTGACCAGGATCATCAGGAAGATGGTCAGGCCGCGGAACACGTCCAGCGACAGGAAGCGTTCGCGCGTCGGCGGTGTGGTTGCGGTGCCAGCTGCAGCAGGGAATGGGTATGCGCTCATCGCAGCTCCTTGCCCAGTGACTGCCGATGGGGACGACATGCATAGGTGCCGCCTATGCCCTGCGTCCTAGCATCGGCGCTACCGTGCCCCTGCGCGAGCATCAGGTGCAATGCGGATCTGTTCATTGCGCAGTTCCTTGCGTGGTGCTGTGCGCGGCGCCGTGCGCACTTTCTTGCACGTTGCCCTGGTCGAAGCCTTGCGTCGCGTCTTGCCTGGCGCTTTCCGCTGCGTTCTGCACGCCATCCTGCGCATCCACCTGCGCCAGCAACGTACGCAGCAAGGCCAAGGGATCGCGCGGTGGCTGTCGCTTCGGCAGCGCGTCCTGCTCGGCCCATTGGCGTTCCCAGGCTGCAAGCTGCGTGTTGACCGCCGCTGCGTCGAACGGCGTGCCGGCCTTGCGCGCGGCGCGATACGCGCGCAGAAAGCGTGTCCAGCGCTGCAGGTAGAAATCCGCGTACATGCCCTGCCATGCCTTGGACGCGTAATCGGCCAGGTTGCCGTCGCCGCCCCAGATGCTGACCTGCGCACGCGCATTGCCGACATAGGCGCGACGCAATGCGGCATCGTTGCCGGCGGCCGCGGCGGCCTGGCCGGTCCAGTCGGCCAGGGTTTCATGCTGGCCGCCGACCAGTGCATCCAGCCCCTGCACCAATTGCGTGGTGCGCGCCAGCAGCGCATCGCCACGCGCGAACTCGCCGGCGTCGTAGGCCTGCACCACCGCCTGCAATTGACGGTCGGCATGCAGGCTCAGGTAGTGCCGCGCGTCTTCGATCAGGTCGTAGCGGTACAGCGGTGCATCGGCATAGCGGCCGGCCTGCTGCAGCAAGGCATCGATGGCGCGGCGCAGGCGTTTCGGATCACCGGGACGGTCGTCGAAGCCGACGATGTCGGCGGTCGGCCGCTTGAACAGCAGATACGCACCGGCACGCTTGTTCCACCAGCGCGGCGACCAGTAGCGGGTCTGGTAGATGCCCGCTTCCAGATCCGACCAGGCCTGCAGCAAGGCCGCATCGCTGCGGCCGTAGCGCGCGCGGGTGTATTGCGTGAGCCATTGCGACCAGGACTGCTGCGGCCTTTCCCAGGCCAGCGCGTAGAGATACTCGTAGACCACCGAGTTGCTATGCAGCCCTTCCGGGAACACACCGAAGCCGCGCAGATTGCGCTTGTCCGGATCGGCCAGCAAGGCCTGCAGATCCTGCCGATAGAACGCAAAGTCGCCATACAGCGGATTGCTGGCGCCATAGTTGTGCACATAGCCGTAGATCCACTGCTTGTTGTCGAAGGCCTGCGAGGCCTTCCAGGTGCCGGGGTAGCGGTCGTTGCCGATGTCCAGCACCATCAACCGCGCATCCGGCACCTTGCCGAGAAACGCGGCAATCGCCTGCGGTTGCCAGAACGCTCTGTCGGCACCGAACAGCCAGCCCTGCATCACCCAGGTGGCCTGCGGGTTGACCTGCGCGATCGAGCGATACAACGCCTGCCCGTACTCGGCCAGGCGTGCGTCGCGTTGCGCTGGCGGCACGGCCTTGGCACGTGCAGCGTCGGAGTTGGCGATGCTGTCGCCGTACCTGGCGGCGGCCACGTCGCTGCCGTCGTCGGCCACCGGCGGCAGCATCTCGTTGAAGGCGTCGGCCAGATAGAACTCGCCTGCACCGTAGGCCTGCGTGTACAGCTCCAGGAACCGCCGCGCGACCTGGGCAAACAAGGGATCACGCGGATCCAGCCAATAGGTTTCGTGGAAGCCCTCCCAGGCGCGCATGCGGTAGATGCGCGCGTTGGGATGCGCCTGCGCGAATGCCTTGGGCACGTAGCCGGCAAACGCCGGCAGCACCGGCTGCATGCCCAGCTCGCGCATGCGGGTGAGGATCTGCGTCTGCAGCACGCGCTTGCTGTCGATCCAGTGCTGCGGCAACGGTGCGCGATAGCCTTCGATATTGCCCATGCGCTGCCACGGGGTGAACGCGGGGCCGGAGAAATACTCCGCCAGCGCGTCATCGCCCACGCCGAACTCGCGCCACAGCGCCTGCCAGATCGCCTCCTGCCCTTCCATCGCCAGCGGCATGTCGATGCCGTGCAGCGCCATCCAGTCGATCTCGCGCTGCCAGCGCGGCCAGTCCCAGAACGGCGTGGTGTAGCCGTAGGTGCAGGTGTTGAGATAGGCGCGGTGGGCAAACGGCGTGCGCACCTGGCCGCTGTTGTAGGCCGGCCATTGCACCGGCAGCGCCACGCGGTCGCCCTCCCAACTCATCGAGGCCGCACCGGCCTGGCCGAGATAGGCATAGGCGCCACGCGCCAAGGCCACCTGCGAGGAGCCGGCAATGCGCACCGCATCGCCACCGGCGTCGATGCGGTACCAGTCCGCGCCATCGCCGCGCGGCGCCATCGTCATCTCGAACTGTGCGGCGCGTGCGCCAATCAGGCGTTGCAGCACCGCCTGTGCGGGCGGCTCGGCCAGCACGGTGAGGGGAATGGAGAGCAATGCGCCCAGCACGGCACCGGCGAATAGGCGCACAGGCGTCGACGGAGAAAACGGTGAGGCAATCATGGCGAGTTCCGGTAGTGCACGGTGACGACGTCGTGGAATCCAAACGGCTGATCGGCAGCGACCTGCAGGATCACCGCCAGCGTGCGCGCGCCGGTCGCGGGTGCAAGCGTCAATTGAATCGGCGTGCCGGCAGGTGCCTGGGCAACTGCACGGCCATCCAGAAACACCTGCGCCGGCCCGCTGAGACGACCCAGATCGAGCATGCCGCCGTGGGTCTGCACGCCCTGCCACGGCGTGACCTCGGTGCGGTACAGCACGTAGCCGGCGCGTTCGGGTGCGGTTTCCAGCGTGCCGGGCAGCGTATTGCTCCAGCTGTTGTTGTCATTGGGGCGGCGCGGCAGATCCGGCGCCGGCGGCTGCGCGAAGGCGGCGGTGTGGCGCCAGCTCTCGACCACCATCACCGGCGCCACGATCGGCACCGTGGCTGGCAGCGGCACGGCCGCGCACGCGATCTCGAGCACCGCATCGCGCAAGCCTGCGCTGCGCGCCTGCAGCCGTAACACGCCTGCGCCACGCCCGGCCTGCACGATTGCCTGCGCCAACCCGTTGAACAAGGCCACTTGCCTGCCCTGATCGGGCGTGTGCGCATTCGGGTCGCCATTGCCGACACCCAGCAAGCGGCCACCGCTGATCTGCAGCGTCAGTGATGCATTGCAATCGGGCACGTGGCGGCCTTGCGCATCCAGCGCTTCCAGGGTCACCGGTTGCGCATCGCGGCCATCGCCGCGTAGCCGGGTGCGGTCCGGCGTGAGCCGCAGCGCGACCGCCGCGCCGGTGGTTTCCACCCGCGTTCGCGCCACCTCGCGGCCATCGCGCCAGGCCACCGCTTCGAGTACGCCCGGCGCATAGTCCACCTGCCACTGATTCATCTGCGCCCGATCCACCACCTGCTTTCCCAGCGAGCGGCCGTTGAGCCACAGCTCCACCTGCGCGGCATTGCAGAACGCCATCACCTTGATCGGCTGGCCTTCGCGGCCGGGCCAGTTCCAGTGCGGCAACAGGTGCAGCACCGGCGCATCGTCGATCCACAACGCGCGGCGCAACCAGTAGGCACCCTTGGCAAATCCGCATTGGTCCATGATGCCGAAGAACGACCCCACCGACGGCCATTCGAACGGCGTGGGCTCGCCGCGATAATCGAAGCCGGTCCACACGAAACTGCCGGCCACGAACGGGCGTTCGGCAATCAGTTGCCAGGCACGCCGATGGGTATTGCCCCAGTCGGCCGCCAGGCTGTCGTCTTCGGCCACCACATGCGCATCCAGATCAGTGAACCATGCGCCACGCGTCTGAAAGGCGCTGGTGTCCTCGCTGGACAGCATCGGTGTGCGCGGCCGCGCGGCATGCACCCGGTCGTAGTTGTACTGGCGGTAGTTGAAGCCGAGCACGTCCACCGCGTCGGCCGCGCCGCGGGTGGCGAACATGCCATCGTTCATGCCCGCGGTGATCGGGCGACTGTCGTCGAGCGCACGCACCGCGCTGGCGGCGCGCGCCATGATGGCGTAACCGGTGGCGGTGCCCTGCAGCGGCTCTTCGTTGAGCAGCGACCACAGGAACACGCTGGGATGGTTGCGCTGGCGCCGCACCACGCTGCGCAGCAGCGCCACATACTCGGGTGCGGGATTGAACAGCCGGTTCTCGGCCATCACCAGCATGCCGAGCCGGTCGCAGGCCTGCAGCAATTCCGGTGCCACCGCATGATGCAGGCGGATGGCATTGCAGCCCATCGCTTTCAGGCGCTGCAGGCGAAACGCGTGCAAGGCATCGGGCAGCGCCACCCCGACGCCGGCATGGTCCTGATGCAGGCAGACGCCCTTGATCTTGAGCGGGCGGCCATTGAGGAAGAAGCCGTGGTCGGCATCGAAACGCAGGCTGCGAAAACCGATTTCGCACCCGGCACGGTCGCTGCGGCCGTCTGCGCCACGCACGCTGGCCTGCAGGCGATACAGCACCGGCGTGTCCACGCTCCAGCGCTGCGGCTGCGCCACCGCGACGCTGACCGTCGCCTGCGCGGTGCCGAATGCAGCCACGCGCAGTTGCGTCTGGCCACTCGCCACGACAGCACCGTTCGGGTCGCGCAGCGCCACATCCACCCACGCCTCGGCAGGCTGTTCGCCGCTGTTGACCAGGTCCAGCTGCGCCGGCAGCTGCCAGACATCGCCAGCGCCTTCGCGCGGCACCGCCGCCAGGCCGTCGCCGGCGATATGCAAGGGCGCACGCAGCACCAGCCAGGTGTGCCGGTAGATGCCGCCGCCCTCGTACCACCAGCCATCCATGGCCTCGGCATCGACGCGGATGGCAATGCTGTTCAGGGCATTGCCGTAGCGCGCGACCGGCGTGAGGTCGATGACCAGCCCGGTGTAGCCGCTCCAGCTGCGCGCCATCAGCATGCCGTTGACCCACACGGTGGCATGGCTGGCGATGCCGTCCAGACGCAGCTCCACCGCCTGGCCGCGCAGGGACTCGTCCAGCCGCAGCGTGCGTCGGTACCAGGCAATCCCGCGCGGGCGATACCCCTGCGCGATATTGGCGTCGGCGCGCACCGCCTGCTCCACCACAAAATCGTGCGGCAATTGCAGCTGCCGCCAGCCGGTGTCGTCGAAGTCCGGTGCCGCCGCCCCCCAGGCGCGGCCGGCCTTGGCGTTGTCGTAGGTCTGATCCTGCGCAAGCAGGCGCGGCAACGCCAGATCGCCGGCATGGAAGCGCCAACCTTCGTCCAGATCCAGCCATTGGCCGCCGTCATCCATGCCCGCTGGCGGTGGTGCGGGACGCGCTGTGTCGCCGCTACCAAGGCGCGTCGTTGCGGCGCTCGCTGCGCCTGGCAGCAACACCGGCACGCCTAGCAACGACGAGGCGCAGACGCTGCCGGCAAGGAACTCACGCCTGCGCATGACAGCGCCCGCGCGCCTGCAATGCAGGCATGTCATAAGGCGCGCGCGGCGCAGCCACTCCCACGGCCGCGGCATAACGCGCTTTCATCACGACGGCAGCGTTGCACACACCCCTGGCCGCCGCACGCAGCGATGCACGGCCGCACCACGCTCGCTCGCCCGTCATCAAAGCATGTCCCACTGCATCGACAGGTAGTAACTGCGACCGGTGACACCGGTCATCTGCCAGCGGCTGGCGATGTCCTTGTACGCCTCCTCGGTGCGGTTGGTGAGATTCAGGCCACCCAGCTGGAAGCTCAGCCTGTCGTTGACCTGGTAGCCAAGCACCGCATCCAGCTGGGTGCGCGCCTTCATGGTGTGGCCCTCGCGCGCGAAGAAGCTGTCGCTGCTGTCCTGTTCGTACTCGCTGCGGTGGTTGAGCGAGACGCGCGCCGAATAATGCGCGCTCTCCCAGTACGCGGTGGCGTTCCAGGTCTGTTCGGACAGGTTGCGGATCTGGAAATCGGTATCGCGCTGCGGAATCACCCGGGTGAAGTTGGTGGTCACCCCGAAGCCGTCGATCGGCAACCAGGCGTCCAGCGATTGCGTCCAGCCCAGTTCGTAGCCGCGGATCTTGACCTTGCTCGGGTCGTTGGTGGTGGCGGTGATCTCGTAGATATCGCCGCCGCTGTCCACGCAGTCGCCGGCCGCGTTGCTGGACAGCGCAGTGCCGTTGAAGGCGGCCGGGCAGACGATGCTGTTGAAGGTGCCGTTCTTGATGTTCTTCCAGAAGCCGGCCACGGTCAGCGCGCCACCGTTGCCGTAGTACCACTCCAGGCTCAGGTCGGCCTGGTCGGCAGTCAGCGCCTTCAGATCGGTCTGGCCCTGGGTGACGACATAGGTCGTCGTGCCGCCGGTATTGGTGCCGGTGGAAATGGTCGAGGCGATGGCGGTATTGCTGTCCAGGATCGGCCGCACCAGTACCTTGGCGGCGGCAAAGCGCAGCAGCAGGTCCTCGCGCATGTCCAGCACCAGGTTCAGGCTGGGCAGCCAGTTGGAATACTCGTACGGCGCACGCGCGGTGCCGATCACCACATTGGCATCGTCGCTGGCGGCCTGCGCCTGGGTCAGGTAGGTGTCGGTGGTGCGCTTGGTGTTTTCGTAGCGCAAGCCAAGGTTGCCGCGCAGGCGCATGCTGCCGATGTCGGTGTCGATGCGCGCCATCGCATAGGCCGAGGAAATGTCATTCTCGATGCTGTAGCTGCTTTGCGGCGCGAACAGCACCGGCACGCTGATGCCGGCGGCCGCCAGCGAGCGCGCGTAGGCGGCGATATCCGGAGTGACCCAGCTGTCCTGCGAGGCGAGCTGCCCGTCGAGGAAATTGCTGACCGTGCTGTTGGCGGCCGACAGTTCCGGGAACATGTCGAAGCCCGATACGGCACCGGTCCTGAGCAGATACAGAAAGTCGCGCCGGCGCACATCGCGCTCGAAGGTCTCGCGGCGGTATTTGGCACCGAAGCGCACCGCATTCAATGCACCCAGCTCCAGATACCGTTCGGCATCCAGCTGCAGCGACCATTCCTTGTTGCTGAGCGACTGGATGGAACCGTTGGGATACTCGCTACGCACCAGATTGGCCTTGTCCCAGGCGCTGGCATCGGTGGCGTCGGCATCGGTGGTCAGCGAGATCGCGTCGGGATTGGAGGTGTCCAGCAATGTCGCCGACGGAATCCGGCCCAGGATCGCGGCACGTTCGTTCTCGTCGGTCTTGCCCTGGGTGTAATTGGCCGCGCCACTGAGCGTCCAGACATCGCCCTTCCATTTGAAGTCGTAGCTGAGCAACTGCGTGGACAGGTCGTGTTGTTCGATCTGGCGGTTGTTTTCCAGCCAGTAGTCCGATGCCGACACCTGCGTGGCGGTCAGGCCGTTGGTCTGCAGCACCGTCAGCGGGGTGCGCTCGAACGAGTACACCAGCTGGTTCATGTCGTTGGCGGTCTTGTCCTGCGAATACAGCGCAGTGAGGTTCATCTCCAGCTGGTCGTTGGGCTTCCACTGCAGGCCGCCGTTGAACATCTTGCGGGTGGTCTCGCGCTCGATCGAGCGATAGCGCGGGCGGCGCGGAATGTACAAGCTGCCGGCGTCGGTGTCCTGCGTGTACCAGCGGTCGATCCACAGATAATCGGCGCGGTCCTTGAGCTTCTGGTAGCCGGCGCTGAGGAACACGCCCAGCTCGCCGCCACCGGCCTTGAACTGGTCGATATAGGTCAGCACGCCCTTGGGCGTGGGCGAGCCACCGGCGAACTCCGCATATTGCGTCTTGGCCGAGAACAGCAGCTTGGTCTGCTGGTAGTCCAGCGGTTTGGTGGTGTTGATGTTGACCGTGCCGGACAGGCCACCGGCGTCCATGTCCGCCGACGGCGATTTGATCACCTCGATCCCGGCGGCCACTTCCGGCTGGATGATGTCGTAGCGGAACCCATCGGTGAAGTCGGCGCTCTTGATCACCTGGCCGTTGATGGTGGTGGCCGAGTACTGCGGGCCCAGGCCACGCACGCTGATCGTGGAGCCGCGCCCGTTGATGGTGGAGATCTGCACGCCCGGGATGCGCTGGATCGCCTCGGCGATGTTTTCGGCGGGAAACTTGCCGATGTCCTGCGCGGAGATGCCATCGGTCATGCGCACGTCGTCGCGCTTGTTGTCCATCGCGGTGATCAGGCTCTTCTGGTAGGAGCTGGTGACCTTGACGGTGTCGAGCTGGGAAATCTGCGCCGATGCCGCCGGCGGCGATTCCTGCGCCTGCGCGTTGGCGCCGCAGGCAAGCAGCGACAGCGCAATGGCCAGGGACAGCGAGGAGGGCGAACAACAACGCAACGCGGCACGCGGGACAGGTGACATGGGAGATCCTGAGGTGGAATGGCTGGACGACGACGCGGCTGGCATTCCGATCGATCAGCGCTGACAGATCCCGGCGTTGGGCAACCCACCCACGCGCGCACAGGCCACCAGTCCCGGACGTCCGGAACCGCCTGCGATCTGTTGTCTACGAGCACCCCGTACGGCCCCCCGTGGGTGCCGATGCCGTCTCCCTCCCAGGACGGTCATCGCCTGCCATTGCTGATCAACGGCCCTGACTGGCAAATACCAATTCAGTGGATTTGATTCTTATGGTCTTTAAAAGATCCTGTCAACAGTCACTGTCGAAAGCGTTCTCCGCCCGGCAGAGGTCGCGCGCTAAGGCTTGTTTTCAAAGACCTTCGACGGTGCGTACAGGGTCATTTGGGTGCGGCGCGGGTATCGTTGTCACAGGACCAGTCGCCGACCAATCGCCGGTAACCAGACCAATTTCTCGAGGATCGGGCGGCAGCCGATGCAGCGGAAGCATTGTGGGTGGCATCACAGTCCGGTGCCGCGCGCTTCTCCGTCATCGAGGGCGGCATGCCTGCCGCATCGCCGCAGCCACGCGCTGCAGCGATGACTGCTGGCCGCGCCAGGGCGACAACGATGTCAGCGGACTGGATAGAAGCGGCGCTGCGTTGGCCGGGACAAGGACACCGGCTGTGCCCATGCACGCGAATGGTGCAGATGGAAAATCGCGCCGCACCCGGCCAGCAAAGCTGCGCTCAGCGCAGTTGCCCCTGGTCGACGCGCAGCAAGGTGCGCTCCGGGGTGGCGGCAAAGCCCAGCAGTTGCAAGCCCACGCCCAGCACCGCGTCCTGCCCCGGATCGACACGCGACTGCAGCTGCCAGCGTCCATCGCGCCACAGCTGCAGCTGTGCATCGGCCTGCGCGCCGGCAGGCAGCGCGGCGTCGGGCAGCAGGGTCAGCACGGCGGTATCGCCCACGCAGCGCGGTTGTCCGGACAGGCGCAACGGCGGTAGCCCGGGCAGCTCGCCCGCCCCACTTGCCAGCACTTGCAGGCCGACCCGCCCAGCGGCCTGCACGCAGCCGGTGGCATCGAACAACAGATCCACCTGCTGCAGCTCCAATGCCAGATCGATCAACGCCATGCCCGCTGGCTGGCGCAACAGCAACTGGCCCTGCGCATCGCGGATGCCGTGTTGCGCGCCATCCACCAGCAGCAGTTGCAGCTGCGTGGCCTGCAGGTGCACCTGGCGCTCTCCACGCACCAGTGGCCACAGCCGCGGCCGTACCGTGACATCGCCGAAGGCGACGCCTTGCCATTGCACCTGCCGCAAGGTGCCGGCCCATACCGGCCCCTCCACGTCCAGCGCCGAGAATGGCAGGCCCTCCCGTGGCAGCACCAGGCGCAGCGGCAGCCATGCCAGCAGCGCCACACCCACCATCAGCAGGAAGATCAGGATCCAGCGCAGGCGCGTCACGGTGCAGGCTCCGCAAACCCGCAGCGTACCCGGAGTTGGCCCTGGTCGCGCACGATGCGCAGCTGGGTCGGCACCAGGCCATGCGCCTGGCGCAGCCGCTCCAGCCAGCCGAACAAGGTGACTGCACTGACCGCATCGATCTGCACGTCCACCCCACCCGCCGCGCTGCGCTGCTGGGAGGTGATGCTGACGCCGGCATCGCGCGCGCTGCTGGCGATGCGCTCGTTCAGTGCCGCCGTACCAGGTGCCGCCGTACGCCTGCTCGCCGATGCCTGCGCAGATGCATCGAGCACCAACTGCGCCGCAGCGGCATAGCGTGCCTGCGCCTGGGCGTGCCAGTGCCGCAACGGGGTGTAGAGCGCGTACCAGCCGACAAACGCGGCCAGCGCGGCGCACATCACGCCCAGCATCAACCGCTCGCGCGGCGCGCGCGCCTGCCACCACTGCGTGCTGCGTTGCAGGCGTGCATTCATCGCGACTGCTCCAGTGCGAACGGTGTCCGCATGCGCTCGTCTTCGGTCTGGCTACTGCCCGGCTGCAGCTGCCATCCTGCTTCGGCCAGCCGCGCGGACAGCTGTTGCAGGCTGGCGCCATCGCTGTGCAGCAGTGTGCCGCGCAGCGGCTGCGCGGCCTGATAGTCGAGCTGATCCAGTTCCGCCGCCGGAACGGCATCGACCGCTGCGAACAGGCTGCCGAGCTGCACGGCCAGGACATCGGCGGCCGCACCCGCGTGCCGGCGTGCCTGCAATGCGGCCGGTACCGCCGCCGCATCGCGCACGCCCAACTGCGCAGCGGCGCGCGATTGCAGCAGGCGCGCGCCGAGTTCGTAGCGCAGTGTCTGCGCCAGCAACAGCACCAGCGGCGACAGCAGCACCAGCGCGACCAGCACCGCAAGACGGCGCGGAGTGACCGTCTGTGCAGCGGCCGGCCTTGCGGCGAATGCGTGTTGCAGCAGGTTGATCGGCGCGCGCGTGGCGCATCGCGCAAAACCGGCAATGGCTTGCGCGGTGTCAGGTGCCGGCGGCGCTGCCGGTGCGCGTTCGCCCAGCAGCATGCGCGCGGCCTCCGGCTCCAGGCTGCAGGCCAGCCCTGCGCCGCGGATCAGCCAGCGGCCATCCCAGTCCATCACTGCTGCCGCAGCGTCCGCGCCGGGCTCCAGCAACAGGCAGTCCGGCACCACCGCGTCGGGGACGACACCCAGCTGCGCTGCACGCGCCAGCCACTGCTGCATCACCGCGTTGTCGACCGCAGCGACCAGACGCGTGCCATCGGCCTCGACGCGATCGGCAATCACCACATGCAGGCCCGGCGTCTCGACCGCCAGGTGCTCGGCCAGGTGCAGGCGTGCAGCCGCGACCGATTGCGCGATGCTGCGGCCGGGCAAGCACAGCCAGCGCAGATGTACATCCACGCCCGGCACCACCAGCACGGTACGTGCAGACGGTTCCCACGGCGCGCTGGCCGGGCGCTGCGACAGCACCTGACCCTGCGCATCCACACGCACGGCAATCGCCGGCGCAGCGGCATCGGCGGGCAGCAACAGCAAGCTGGTACTCATTCGTCGGAACTCCATTGACGCGCCACCAGCCGCACGCGCCCTGCAGGGTCTTGTTGCAGCAAGGCATCCAGCGTCACCTGCGCGCCTGCATGGTCGACCTGGCTGTAGAGCGAGAAGTAACCGGTGCGTAGTGCGATCTGTTCCAGCACCGCATTGGAAGGCTCGGCCTGGATCAGCGCAGGCTGGCTCAGGAACGCCCTGACGTCGCGCCATCCTGCGGCCGGCCGCGCGGCGATGACGCGGCGCGCGGCCGGCAGTTCCAGAACGCCTTCGGTCAGTGCCACCAACACCGGCGCATCTTGCGGGCGCAGCGTATTGATATTGACCGGCGACAGGCGCGCCTCCGGCAATGCACACACATACGGCCGCAACTGCGCGATCACCTGCGGCGTGTAGCCGGCAATGGCGCGCAGCTCGCCGACGCCCGCCAGCAGGGTCGCACCGGTGCGTCGCGGCACTGCCAATTGCAGATAGTGTGCGTCTTCGGCCCCCTGTGCGCCGGGTTGGCTGTCGCTGTCGATCCAGTCCACCAGCGCATCGGTCAGCGCCTGTGCTTGTTGCGGTGCGATACCCAGCACGTCCAGCAATGCGCGGTACTGGCCTGCGCCGCCGTCGCTGCGCTGCCATTGCTCGGGCGCACCGGCGACCACGCTGTTGAGATTGAAGCAGCCGCCGCGATCGCGCAGGCGCACGCTCACCGTGCCGTCGTCCAGCGGGAAGATGATCGGCTGATCGTTCCAGCCGCCTTCCAGTGTGGTGCGCATCGGATCACGCCTGGCCAGTGCCTGCAGGCGCGCGCGCGCAACGGTTTCGGTGCCCAGCGCATACCACTGCGCCTGCGTCATCGCCTCGCCGTTGCCGGTGCGACGCAGGCCAAAGCGCAGATCGTCCAGCACCGCGACCATCAGCAGCGTCATCACCGCGACCAGCAACAGCACCGTCAGCAGTGCGACGCCACGTTGCTGCCTGCGTGCATTCAAGGCCGTCATCCGCGCTCCTCCGGCAACAGGAACAACTGGCGTACGCGGCCCCATTGCTCCAGGTCCAGCTCCAGCGAGATCGCATCCGGCAGCGCGTCGAGTCCCCCGCTCCAGCCGTCGCTCCACTGCGCGCGATAATGGAACCCCACCACCGCCGAGCGCACGCCACGCAACACCACCTGCGGCGTGCCGGCGACCGCACCGTCGAGTGCGGGGCGCGCACTGCGCTCCAGGCGTCCGTCGACCACGCGGTATTCCACGTATTGCAAGGATGCGCGCGGCGCCTGATCCGGATTGCTCCAGCCGCGTCGCACAAAACCGAATAGGGGCCCGGGCACACCGGGCGGGCTTGCGACGAACGCGGTGCGTGCAGCGCCGCCCTCGCTATTGCGCGTGCGCCGCACTGCGGCCTGCTGCAGGTCACTGCGCAGCAGGCCATGGGCAAGCTGGAACTCGCGGACCTGCTGCAGGCGCGCACGCACGGCATCGCGCTGGTCGATGCTCTGCCGCATCACCACCACCGCGGCGACCGCCACCAGCGCGAACACCGCCAGGGCGACCAGCAGCTCGATCAAGGTGAAGCCCGCGCTGCCACGGACACCCCCTGCACTGCGACGCGCGCGGCTCATTCGGCACTCCGCAGCACGCTCAGGCTGGCGAGTTCCTGCGCCTGCGCTGCGGCCCGCACCTGCACCTGGATGCGCACGATGCCCGCAGCACCGGCCGGCATCGACTGACGCTGCCAGTCCCAACTGCGTCCGCCCAGCGTTTCCTGCCCGTTGGCCGGTATCAGTGCTGCGGCCGTGGGCGCGAGCATCGCGTCGATCGCCTGGTTTTCCGCCACCACCGCGGCCAGCGCACGCTCTTCCAGCACCACCGCGGTACGCGTGCTTTCGCCGGACACGTTCAACAGACCGACCACGGCCATGCCGAAGATCGCCAGCGCGACCATCAGTTCGAGCAGCGAAAATCCGGCGCAGGCATCGGGCTTACCGTAGGGGCGCATCGACCCGCACCACGCCGGCGGCGTCCACCACCACCTGCAGCTGTTGTTGGCCGTCGGCCAGCGCGATGCGTTGCGGCGTGGCCGCACCGGTGGGGTCGAAGCGCACGCTCACCTGCGTGCCGCCCACCGGCATCTGCGCCTGCACGCCGGCAGGCCAACGCATCGCGGCGAAAGGTTTTTCATCCAGCGGCACCCAGCGTTGCTGCGCCTGGCGGCGGAACCTGTAGCCACCTGCATCCACGGTCACCTCGACCATGCGCAGGCTCAGGATCGCCTCGTCGCGTGCATGGCCCAAGGCACCGGCCAATGCATCGGCCTGGTCGTGCAGCTCGCGCCGCGTATCCGGCAAGGTCAGCACCACCAACGTGCTGGCGAGTGCGGTGATCACCAGCACCGCCAGCAACTCGAGCAAGGTGAAGCCGCGCGCAGGCGCCAGCGACGCGCGTCCACGGGATTGGCTTGCCATGGCGGCTTGCGCGAACACTGCCCGGCCTCAGCGCCAGTTGCCGATATCGGCATTGTCGGCTTCGCCGCCTTCGGCACCATCGGCACCGAACGAGTAGACGTCGAA
Organism: Xanthomonas sp. CPBF 426; assembly: GCF_903989465.1. NCBI lineage: Bacteria > Pseudomonadati > Pseudomonadota > Gammaproteobacteria > Lysobacterales > Lysobacteraceae > Xanthomonas > Xanthomonas sp. CPBF 426. The sequence continues at coordinate 862,868 of NZ_LR861805.1, read as the reverse complement.
GCCACCACTGCGGCCCGGGCGGCGGTATTGATACGCATGGCCCCACGGATCTTCCGGCAGGCGGCGGATGTAGCCGCCCTGGCGATAGCGCTCGGGCCGGGTCAATCCGCTCGGCGCATTGAGCAAGGCCTGCAGGCCCTGTTCGGTGCTCGGGTAGCTGAGGTTGTCCAGGCGATAGGTCTCCAGCGCCTGCTCCAGCACCGCCACGTCGGCACGCGCCTTCTCGACCATGGCGCGGTCCTGGCTGGGCATCACGTTGATCATCACCACCGTGGCCAGCAGGCCGATGATGACGATGACCACCATCAACTCGACCAGGGTGAAGCCGCGCATTCGCGCTTGCGAGGACAGCGAGCAAGAACGTTGGCGGTGACGGATGGACTGCATGAGGATCTCCAGGGATAAGCGGCCGCGCTCAACCAAGCGCGAGGGTGTTGAATTGCAGGATGGGCAGCAGGATCGACAGCACGATCACCGCCACCACCCCGCCGAGCAGCACGATGATGGCCGGCTCCAGCAGGCTCATCGCCGCGGTGGTGAAGGAGGCGAACTCGCGCTCCAGATAATCGGCGGCGCGCTCCAGCATCGGCGCCAGGCGCCCGCTGTTTTCGCCGCTGGAGGCCATGTACAGCAGCGTCGGTGGAAACACGGCGGCGCGCTTCATCGCCGCAGCCAGGCTGCCGCCCTCGCGGATTGCCGTGACCATGTTGTCGGTGGCCAGCCGCAAGGCGCGGTTGTCGACGGTGCGCGCGGCGATCATCAGGCCTTCCATCAACGGCAACCCGCTGTTGACCATGATCGCCAGCGTGCGCGCCATGCGTGCGGCATGCAGGTCGCGGATCAACCGGCCGAGCAAGGGCGCGCGCAGCACCGCACGATCGGCCGCCAGGCGTAACTCCGGGCGCCTGAGCAGGCGCAGCGCTGCGATCACCGCAATGACCAGTGCCACCAGCAACGGAATGCCTGCATGCAACAGGAAGTTCGACACGCCGATCACCGCGCGGGTCAGCCATGGCAATGCGCGGCCCATCGAATCGAACTGGTCCACCACCTTGGGCACCACGAAGGTCATCAGCACGATGACCACCGCACCGGCGGTCAGGGCCAACGCCGCCGGATACACCAACGCAGACTGCAGCTTGCTGCGCACCTGCGCCTGCCGCTCCAGCAGGTCGGCCAGGCGCTCCAGCACCTGCGGCAGCGCACCGGCACTCTCGCCCGCGGCCACCATCGCGCGGTACAGCGGCGGAAACGCACTGCCCTGGCGCGCCATCGCGTCCGACAGGCGGAAGCCTTCGACCACCAGCCCATGCGTCTGGCTGGTGACCCGGCGCACGCCGCGACGCTCGGACTGCGTGCCGATGGTGCGCAGCGCTTCCTCCAGCGGCGCGGTCTCCACCAGCGTGGCCAGCTGGCGGGTGAACAGCACCAGATCCTTGCCGCTGAAACGCGCCGGACGCACGCTGCTGGCAGCCACCGCCGCCTCCACGCGCACCGGCACCCACTGACGCTGCTCCAGTTGCGCGCGTGCACCCTGCGCCGAGTCGGCGGTGATCACGCCCTGGCGGCGATGCCCGTGCAGATCGAGCACGGTGTAGTCAAACCGCGGCATGCGCATCGTCCTGCTGGCGGGTCACCCGCAGCGCCTCTTCCAGTGTGGTGAGGCCTTGCAGCACAGCGGCGCGCGCGGCATCGCCAACGCGCGGTGCGCGTGCGAAGGCCACCGCCGCCAGGGCATCTTCATCGGCGTTGTCGCCGATCAGCCGACGCATCGCATCATCCACCGCAATGGCTTCGTAGATGCCCACGCGCCCGGCGTAACCGCTGTGATGGCAGGCCGTGCAGCCCACCGCGCCGTAGAGCGTTGCATCGGCCGGCGCCTCCAGCATCTGGCGGGTACCGGCATCCAGCGGGCGCGGGGCGCGGCACTGCGTGCACAGGCGCCGCACCAGCCGCTGGGCCAGGATCAGCCGCAGGCTCGATGCGAGCAGGAACGGTTCGATGCCCATGTCGCGCAGGCGCGTGACCGCGCCCACCGCATCGTTGGTGTGCACGGTGGACAGCACCAGGTGACCGGTCAGACTGGCCTGCACGGCGATCTGCGCGGTCTCGGTGTCGCGGATCTCGCCGATCATCACCACGTCCGGGTCCTGGCGCAGGATGGCGCGCAAGCCGGCCGCGAAGGTCATGCCGACACGTGCGTTGACCTGGGTCTGGCCGACGCCGTCGATGGCGTATTCCACCGGGTCCTCCACCGTGAGGATGTTGCGCGAGCCATCGTTGAGCAGGCTCAGCGCCGCATACAGTGTGGTGGTCTTGCCCGAGCCGGTCGGCCCGGTCACCAGCACGATGCCGTTGGGCACCTGCAGGGCGCGCTGCACGGTGTGCATCACCGCCGGTGGCATGCCGAGCTGGGCCAGCGACAAGGTGCCCTGCTCCTTGTCCAGGATGCGCAGCACCACCCGCTCGCTGCTGCGCGTGGGCAGCGTGGACACGCGCACGTCCAGTGCCTTGGCACCCATCACCAGCGACACGCGGCCATCCTGCGGGATGCGTTTTTCGGCGATGTCCAGCCGTGCCATCACCTTGACGCGCGACACCAGCAACGGCGCGATGCGTCCGGGCAAGGTGGCCGCCTCGCGCATCACCCCATCCACGCGCAGCCGCACGCGCAGCCGCGATTCGTAGGATTCCAGATGCACGTCCGAGGCGCCCAGGCGCGCGGCCTCGGCGATGATGCCGTTGATCAGGCGGATGATCGGTGCATCGTCCTGGCTGTCGAGCAGATCGGCGGTGGGGATGTCGTCGATCAACGAATCCAGGCTGCCGTGCAGGTCCAGCGCCTCGACCTGCACACCCTGCTCCATGCCGGCATCGGCATAGATCTCCGACACGTGCCGGTCGAACACCGACGGTGCCAGCGTGCGGACCTGCAATGGCAGGCCCAGCGCACGCCGCAGCTCGATCAGGGCCTGCACATCGCCGCCTTCGCGCAGGCCGATCTGCGCGGCGCTGTCGCTGCCGAGCAGCACCACGCCGTGGCGCTTGGCGAACGCATAGGAAATGCTGGCGCGCGCAGTGTTCATGGCATCAGCGCTGCGCGGGACGCGCGCCGGGCGCAGGCGTTGTTGCCGGCGCCGGCACGGCTGGCGACGGCGCCGCCGGCAGCTGCGGCGGTTGTGCGCGCAGGTAGTCGCGCACCAGTGCATCGAGCGCGGCTTCCGGGTCGCCATCGGCCAGCTGGCGATCGCGCAGGTAGCTGTAGCGCGGTGCGGTCATGCGCTGCGCATCGGCCGCGTCGCGGATGATGGTCGGGCGGATGAACACCATCAGGTTTGTCTTGTCGCGGTTGCGCGACTTGTGCCGGAACAGCGCGCCCAGCCCGGGCACATCGCCCAGCAGCGGCACCTTCTCCACGGTCTGCCGGTCGTTCTGGTCGAGCAGGCCGCCGAGCGCGACGATGGCGCCGTTTTCCACCACCACGCGGGTTTCGATCTGGCGCTTGTTGAACACCAGCTCCGAGGACTGCGCGCTGACCGGCCCGGCAATGGCCGAGACTTCCTGCTTGATCGCCAGGGTGATGCCGCCGGCGGTATTGATCTGCGGGCGCACTTCCAGCTCCACGCCCACGTCCTGGCGCTGGATGGTGCGGAACGGGTTGTCGTTGGCCGCGCCCAGCACTTCGCCGGTGGTGATCGGCACTTCCTGGCCGACCAGGATGCGTGCCTGCTCGTTGTCCAGGGTCATGATCGACGGGGTGGACAACAGGTTGGAGCCGGTGTCGCTCTTGACCGCATCGATGATCATGCCGAACACCGCATCGTTGCTCTGCCCGGCCAGCCCGATCAGGCCGCCGCTCAGGCCCAGCAGCGATTGCGCGGCCACATTGCGCGCCTGTTCCAGCACCGAATCGTCGTCGCCGTTGTTGCTGCGCGTGCCGGCCGCTGCCGCGGCCAATGGCACGATGCCCGGCGACGCGCCGCTGTACTGCGTGGCGATCAACGGCACCGTGCCATTGCGGCCGGCCAGCAGCAGCTGCACGCCCAGGCGCTTGGCGGCGGTATCGGAAATCTCCACCACGATCGCTTCGACCAGCACCTGCTCGCGATGCACGTCCAGCTGACGGATCACATCCATCAAGGCGCGCTGGGTTTCCGGGTCGGCATTGATGATCAAGGCATTGGAGCCGGGGTAACGCACGATCACCGGGCGCTTGCCGGCGGCCGGCGTGATTACCTGCGTCTGCGCAGCGCCCGCAGCAGCGGCGGCCACATCCACCGCGCTGGAGCGCGTGTCCTGCCCGGGCTGCGCCTCGTTGCCCGGGGTCTGCCCGACCAGTTGCTGCAACACCGGCAGCAATTGCTCGGCGCTGGCGTGTTGCAGCCGCACCACGCTGACATCGCCGCGACGTTCGGCACGCCCATCCAGATCCACCGCCGTGCGCACCACGCGCTGCACCAGTGCCGGGTCGCCACGCACGATCAGCGAATTGCTGCTGTCCACCGGCAACACCGACAGCACGTTGCTGCGTTCGCCGGCCTGCCCGAACAGCGAGGTCAGCGTGCGCGCCAGTTCCTGCGCGGAACTATTGCGCAAGCTCACCGTGTCGATTGCCGCGCGGTCGGTGTCGATCTGTGCGACCAGGCCACGCACACGGCGCAGGTTGTCGGCGTAGTCGGCAATCAGCAGGCTGTTGCCCTGCGGCATCGCCATGATCACGCCGCCGCGGCCGATCAGCGGCTTGAGAATCTCCGCAGCGCTGCGTGCATCCACGCGCTGCAGGGTGAACACCTGCGTGGCGAACCCCAGGTTGCCGTTGGCCGCGCTGCCGGGCTGCTGCGCAGCGGTATCGTCGGGAATGATGCGGTAGGTCGACGGCCCGCTGGACACCGCAATCAAGCCATTGGCACGCAAGACCGCCAGCAGCATGCCGAGCAGGTCCTGTTCCGACATCGCCTGTGCACGCGCCACGTTGACCGTGCCCTGCACGCGCGTGTCCACGATGAAGGTGATGCCGGTGGCACGCGACACGTCCTGGATGAAGGCACGCAGGTCCACGTCCTGCAGGCGCACGGCCGGCGCGTCGGCGGCATGCAGCGACACCATCGGCACCGCCGGCAGTGCGAGCAACAAGGTGGCCGAAAGCAGCCATGCGGGGCGGGCAGCAATCATTGCGGGCGCTTCAAGGTCATGGTGTGGGTCTGGCCATCCCGACGGTAGGTCAGCGTGGCCGCCTGGCCATCGCGCAGTTCGTCCTGCAGCTCGCGCAGGTGTTCGGCATCGAGCGCGCGGCCATTGAGCTGGGTGAGCACATCGCCTGGGGCCAGGCCGGCCTGGCGCAGCAAGGCCCCATCGCCGCGCGGCATCACGGTGAAGCCGCTGCCGTCTTCGCTTGCACGCAGGCCGGCGCTGGTGAGCAGCTGTTGCGGGTCGACAGCCATTGCCGTGGCCGCGCCAGCCGCTGCGCCGACATTCGACATCACCGCAGGTGCGGCGCTGGTGGCTGCTGCCGCGCTCGTTGCTGGCGAGGGCGGCGCCGACGACGCTGTGGATTCCACCAAGGCCAGACGTCGCACGCCGCTGCCGGTACGCAGCAGCACGTGATCGCTCGCGATCGCCTGCACTGTCACGCCAGCTACCACGACATCGCCGATGCGATACGCGCCTTGTCGGCCGTCGCCGCTGCTCAGGAACGCGGCTGCTTGCGCGCCACCCGCGCGGACGCCATGCAGCACGATGCCGTCGCTGCTGGCATCCGCAACGCTGCGGTAGAACACATCGCGGCGCAGTGCCGGCAGCTCCGCCTGTGCAGCTGTCGCGACCTGGGCGGTGCCCAGCGGCCCGATCGGGGTGATCACCACCCACACCACGCGCGCGCATTGCAGCGCCAGCAATGCGAGCAATACGCAGGCCAACGCGATGCGGCTGCCACGTGCCGACATCAAGGGTTTCAAGGAGGGCAAAACACGCTGCAAAGCGGACATCCGTCTCAGGATTGCGGTCGGATGACAGAATGCGGCTGCAATGTGTCAGTTCGAAGAAAGTGATGACACAGGCCGACACACGGCAACACACCCGCAGACGCAAACGCCCGCCATGCGAGGCAGGGCGGGCGTTTGCGATACAGGCAGCGGGCGTCGGATCAGAAGCGCGCTGTCACACTCAGGTCATACGTCACGCCAGGCTGGTACTCGTACAGGTCCACCCGGTTGCTGCCCAGGCTCTGGTACTCCTGGTAGCGGGTCTTGAGCAGATTGCGTGCGGCGAAGTTCAGCGACAGCGTATTGCCCGACCACACCAGGCCTTTCTTGATCACCAGATCCAGCGAAGTACCCGGCTTGTCGATGTAATCCGGTTGCCCGGGGCGACCACGCGCGGATACCCGCTCGCCGACATAGTTGGCGATCAAGGTGGCCTGGCTGTGGGTGCTTTCGCTTTCCACGCCGATCTGCAGGTTAGCGATGTCGTCGGACTGCCCCTGCAGGGCCGAGCCATCACGGATGAACAAGGTCGCCTGCACCGGCGCAGTGAAGCCGAACGGCTGCACGGTGTCGCCATCGCTGGCACTCACTTCCGACGTGGTGCGCGTGTAGTTGCCGGACAGGAACACCCGGTTGTCACCCCACCAGTCGGCCGCGATCGGCAGGTCCAGATACTTCTTGGCTTCCAGCTCGATGCCGTACAAGGTGGCTTCTGGCGCATTGATGAAGCTCTGCACGATGCCGCCGCCCGGTGCATCGTTGACGATGGCCTCGATCGGCTTGTCGATGCTCTTGTAGAACGCGCCGACGGTGAAATACTCGCCCGGCTCGAAGAACCACTCGTACCGCGCATCCAGGTTGACCAGCTCGCTATCGACCAGGAACGGGTTGCCGAAGAACTGGCGGTCGATATCCGGGTCCAGGTACTGCTGCGGCGCCATCTCGCGGAACTGCGGGCGGGCAATGGTCTTGGACGCACCAAAGCGCAGCTGCTGGTTCTCGGCAAAATTCCAGGTCACCGTGGCCGATGGCAGCGCGTAGCTGTTCTCCAGCGGCGCCACGCTGTCCTGGCGCGCGCCGGTGAAGATGTCGTACGGATGCACCGCCTGCGTGGCGTCCTCATAACGCACACCGACGGTAGCGCGCAGCGCCGGCACGATCTCGCCTTCGGCCTGCAGATAGGCCGCCTTGACCTTCAGGGTCGCATCGTACGCGGCCGCACCGAAGCTGCCGGTGGTCTCGCGCAGGCGCAGCAGATCGTTGCTGAGGTTGTAATCGGAGATCAGGTAATCCACACGCTGGAACTGGTTGTAGAACGGCAACGGGCCGTCCAGTGCCAGAAAGCGGAATTCGCGGCTCCATGCGCTGCGGTCGTTGTCCAGATAGGCCAGACCGCCCTTGAGAGTGACATCGCGCTCGATCGGCAAACGCCAGGTCACATCCACCCCGCCGCTGGCCACGGTGTCGTCGACCTTGCTGAAGCGGGTGTAGTTCTGCACGCGCGAGGCATCGTGCGCCCAGTAGCCATCCAGCAGCTCGTAGCGAATGCCGGTTTCGTACGGCACATCGCGGCTGGCGTTGGCCACCGCTGCGCGCCATTCAATCTTCAAGTCGTCGTACTCGCCGAACGCGTGCGTGCCGCGTAGCTGGTTGTTGATCAGCTGGCGCTCGTACCACTCGGTGTTGTCGTCGCGCACATCGAAACCGGCCAGTTCGTCGCGGCCGGCGCGGCTGCGCGCGACCTTCAACGCATCGTGCACATACAAGGTGGTCCAGCCGATGGTGTGGCTGCCGTACTCCCAGCCCAGGCCCAGCATGCCGTTGGTGCGCACGTTGTTGCGGGTGGTGGCGAAGTCGTAGTTGGAATTGAACTCGACCGTATCGCCGACAAAGATGCCGTCCTGCTGCTTGCCGGTGCGCGTGCGCCACTCGTTGTCGTAGCTGGCCACCGCGATGATGCCCAGCTTGGCCTCGCCCACGTCCATGCTGTAACCGGCGCTGCCGCCGACATTGACGTCCGGGGCGATGCTGTCCTTTTCCTGCAGCACGTACAGGTTGGCGTTGTTCAAGCTACGGCCGATGCTACGGATGTCCTCGCGCGAGAAACTGCCCAGGTCCACGCGCCGGCCGCTCTGGATCGCATCGCGCAACGCGGCAGGCTGCTTGCGGGTGCCATCGTCATAGCCCCACTCGTCATCGCCGGAGCCGTAGTAGGTCAGGCCTTTTTCGCCGGTGCTGACACTGTTGACGCCGCCGCCCACGGTCAGCGACAGGAACGGCTTGTCCGGCACCGCCATCGATTGCAGATCGATCACGCCGCCGCCGAATTCGCCCGGATAATCGGCCGAATAGGTTTTCTGCACGGTCACGCTGTCCAGCACATCGCTGGGAAACAGGTCCAGCGGCACCACCCGCTGCATCGGCTCGGGGCTGGGCAATGGCGAACCATTGAACAACGCCGAGGAATAACGCTCGCCCAGGCCGCGTACATATACATACTTGCCGCGCGACAGGCTCAGGCCGGTGACACGCGTCAGCGCCACCGCCGCGCTGCTGTCGCCGGTGCGCTCCATGTCCTCGCGGGTGACGAACGAGGCCACCTCCGAGGTCTGCAGCATCGGTTCGGGAATGTATTCGCCACGCACCACGACCTGGTCGAGTTGCTTGGGCGCACTGGTGGTGCTGCTGGTGCCAGTGGTGGAGCCGGCATCGGTGCTGGTCGACTGCGCCAGCGCAGCACCGGAAAACAGCAAGGTGGAAATGGAAAGAGACAGGCCCGTCCGCGAGAGACGGGCGACAGCGGAGGTTCGCATCGTGGGAGCCCTGGCAACTGAAAGATGAAGCTGGACGCATCGCAAGGCGGCCGTATGGCCACCTTGCGATGCTGTGCCTCAGCAGGGACGATCGGCGGTCAAGCCGCAGGTCCAGCCCTGCCACCAGGTGTCGTTGGCGTCGCGCACGCCACCGATGTAGTTCACCTGCTGGAAGAAGCTGCTCACCCCGTTCAAGCCCTGGAAGGCCGGCACGGCGCTTTCGTTGGCGCCATTGACGAAGGTGTTCTGCAACGTGGATACGCCATTGGCGACATTGTTGGTGCCGGCCGCGAACTGGGTGGCCGCACGCGCATCGCTGCCGAAGGCGGTCGGGCAGGCGAAGAACACCGAGTTGAAGGTCCCGAGCGTGTCGGTATCGGCCAGGTTGAAGCACACCAGGCCATCACCGGTGCCACCGGCCGGACGCGTGACGACCGAGTTGTAGAACGCGGCCTGCGTGCCCTGGTTGAGCATGATTGCTGCACCGGCACGCGCATTGCCCACGTAGGTGAAGTTGGCCACCTTCGGACGCGAATACGGCTGGCGACGCAGGCTGCTCCACTCGTTCATGCGGTCGCCACCGCCGGCGCGCTGCACCACGATGCCGAACTGCAGGGCGCCGCTCCAGCCGGCGTCGGTATCCAGCGAATCGTCGTCGGCGCCGGTGATCACGATGTGGCTGCCGTTGACGGTGCCACCGAACCATTCGATCCCGTCGTCGGAGCTATTGTGGATCTGCACATGATCCAGGCGCGTGCCGCTGCCCACGCCGGCCAGGGTGATGCCCTGCAGCTCGTTGTTGGGCGAAATTTCGAAGCCCGAATACATCACCCGCAGGTAGCGCAGGGAACCGCTGTTGTCGGTGGCGCTGTTACCACCGTAGAAGGCGTTGGTGCCTTCCACCTGCGCCTGACATTCCGGCGTTCCGGAGACCGTGGTGCCCGGGCAGTTGTTGATGGCCGCACGGCCCAGCACCACGATGCCGCCCCACAAGCCGATGGTGTTGGCGCTGACCTGGCCCTCCAGGGCCTGACGTGCAGTGAACACGATCGGGGCAGTGGCGCTGCCTTCGGCAAAGATCTGCGAACCGCGGTTGACCACGATGTAGTCGCTACCGGCCGAACCGAACAAGGTCACGCCCGGTTCGATGGTCAGGATGCCCTGCGTGCTGCCGGCGGCCGGAGCGATGGCATTGCCGCCGCGGTCGGTGCCCACGTTGACGCGTCCGCTGATCGAATACGCCGTGCCCGCACGTGCCGGTACCACCAGATTGCCGTTGATGGTGTCCGGCAGCTGGCAGGCGCGCAGCGTGTTGTTGGCGATGGTGCCGACATTGGAAAAACCGGTCGGGCAATCGGCGGCCGGGCCGGTCGGTGCCGGAGCCGGCGTCGGTGCCGGCGTGGGTGCCGGGGTCGGTGCCGGAGCCGGCGTCGGTGCCGGCGGAAATGCGCCCTCGCCGGGCGAGGCGACACGATCGGCACCACCACCGCAGGCCGACAACGCCAGCGCGGTACCAAACGTCATGAGAAGTGTCTTGCTGCTATTGCGAACGGACATGCGGCTGATCTCCAGGTCAAAAAAGGTCCGGTATGAAGAGGAGTCGTCAAGAATTGGCTGCGTTCCGCCCACTGCAGTGGCGAGCACGTTCTAGATCCCCGTCACTTTTATAGGGGGTGTCTGTGTCATTTGTCTTACCACGACACAATTGACATATGCCTGCCACACAGTGGCATGCACTGTAGCGGGATGACCTCGACCACCATCCCCGCCGCCCTGGGCGACTGGATCATTGCGCAGGCAATGGCCGGCCAGCCGCCCGAACGAGCGCTACAGCCGCTCCTGGATCAGGGCTGGAACGAACAGGACGCCATCGACGCAGTCGAAGCCCTGCTGCGTAACCACTTCCAGCACCACGCGCAGACACATGGCCTGCCGGTGCCGGTGCGCGTGCCGGCGGTGCTACAGGACAACGATGCCTCGTTACTGGACCTGGGCGATCGCCAGGTACGCGTGCTGGTCAGCCTGTTGCTGCCGCGCGTGGTGGTGCTGGGCGATTTTCTGTCCGATGCCGAGTGCGATGCATTGATCGCACTGGCGCAGCCACGCCTGGTGCGTTCGCGCACCGTGGACAACGACAACGGCGCGCAGATCGTGCATGCCGCGCGCACCAGCCACAGCATGTGCCTGCAGCTGGGGCAGGACGCGCTGTGCCAACGCGTCGAAGCACGCATCGCACGCCTGCTCGACTGGCCGGTCGACCACGGCGAAGGATTGCAGGTCTTGCGCTATGCCACCGGCGCCGAATATCAGCCGCACTACGATTACTTCGACCCTGCTGCCGCAGGCACACCGGTGTTGCTGCAGGCCGGCGGTCAGCGCGTCGCATCGTTGGTGATGTATCTCAACACGCCGGAACGCGGCGGCGCCACGCGCTTTCCCGATGCGCATCTGGACGTGGCCGCCGTCAAGGGCAACGCAGTGTTCTTCAGCTACGACCGCCCGCATCCAATGACACGCAGCCTGCACGCCGGCGCGCCGGTACTGGCCGGCGAAAAGTGGGTCGCGACCAAGTGGTTGCGCGAGCGTGCAGTCCGTCTGCCAGGCTGAGAGCGGCGGTCATACGCGTACGTAATCGCCCGGTCGTCGACGATCGTGATGCAACCGGATTATTCCCATGCAGATCCACTCAGATACACAACGTACAAAGCAGCCGAGACCTGCAACGGCGTCGTTCTTCAGTCGCGATCGGATGTTTGAATCAAAAGCACGGTGAGTCGAGTGCGCGGTGCTCCCACCGCTTGCGGGACACGCCGTGAACCCATCCCTGGGGGCTCGGTGGCGGCATCCATGCCCCCACACGGTCCCGCAACCGGCGAGGGCACCGCACCAGAGGGTTAATCGGCTGTTTTCTTGAAAGCGTGTTACTGGGCTTGCGGTGAGCAGACAAGACGTTTGCAGGTTGCGTGTTGGAAGCCTGTCTGCCGCTCGGCCTGCGCGAGGAACGGATCGGACACAACGTGATTCAAACAAGGCACGCCATGCCCTGCTTGTAACTGCGCATACCGACCATCTCCACAGGTCCTTGCCCGCTCACCGTCGCGGGACCTTACGCGGCATGGATGCCGCGTAAGAGCCTACATGGACGTACTTGCGGCGTGTCCTGCGATGGTGGGCGGGCAAGGGCCCTGCAACCAAGCGTCAGATCGACCGCTCTACCGCTGATCCATCCGCACGTTCCAAGCCCTCAGATACACAACGTACAAAGCAGCCGAGACCTGCAACGGCGTCGTTCTTCAGTCGCGATCGGATGCTTGAATCAAAAGCACGGTGAGTCGAGGGCGCGGTGCCCTCACCGCTTGCGGGACACGCCGTGAACCCGTCCCTGGGGCTCGGTGGCGGCATCCATTCCCCCACACGGTCCCGCAACCGGCGAGGGCACCGCACCGGACAGTTAGTCGGCCCTCATCTGAAAAGCTGCCTGTGGTGCGGCGTACATCAGACGCGGAGCCGATGCTTCATGATCGAACAAGGCACACATCCAGCACTGCTCCTCCATGCACACCAACCAACTCGATAGGTCCTTGCCCGCCCACCGTCGCGGGACCTTACGCGGCATGGATGCCGCGTAAGAGCCTACAGGGACGTACTTGCGGCGTGTCCTGCGATGGTGGGCGGGCAAGGGCCCTGCAGAAAAACCGCACATCACCCGCTCCACAGCTGATCTATCCGCAGAGCCGTCGATCGGCCACTCCTCCTTGCAGCGTGTCCCGCGATGCTGGGCAGGCAAGGGCCCTGCAGAAAAACCACAGATCAACCGCTCTACACGAGACCTATCCGCGCCGTCCGAACATGCGCTTGTCCATCCGTAGCATCACCCACCGCAGCGGCGTCCACGCCAGGCACAAGCCGGCGAGGATGCCCAGCGTATCGGCCAACGCATCATAAGGATCCGCGCTGCGGTTGGTGGTCAGTGCCCCTTGCGCGATCTCGATGCCGACCCCCAACAGCACCAGTCCAAATGCCGCAGACAACAGCGCGCGCCGGGTGGCGAACAGCTGCACCGCCCCCCAGCACAACAACGCGAACGTCAAGAAGTGCTCGCCCTTGTCGCTGTTGGACGGCAGTTCCGGAAATTCCGGCGGCGGCCCCATGCACACCGCAATCACCACCAGGATTGCGGCAATCCACAGGCCTACCCACAACCGTGGTCGATGGAACGGCCGCAGCGCCGGGCTTACAACCGCCATGTGAGATCGCCCGCCAGAAATGCCGGCGCAAAATCGACATCGCGCGCAAACCCCATCACCTGGAAGCGCTCACCCATTTCGCTGGGCAAGGTCAGCCGCTTGATCTGCTCGCGCAAGCGCATGCGCCCTACTTCATCGGTGCGCGTATCGGCCTGTGCCAGCAACGCATCCAGGCCGTTGCCGAGCAGGAAGCTCGCTTGCGTGCAGTAGCCAGCCAACTCGAAACCGGCCCCGGTGCCAGCCTCGGCCAACGCGGTGAAGTCCACCGACGCGGTCAGATCCTGCAGGCCCGGCCAGCGATACAGATCCTCATGCATGCGATGGCGATAGAACGCGCGCAAGGTGCCGTCTTCGCGCTGCGCACGATAGAACTCGCCACGCGGGTAACCGTAGTCGACGAACAGCATCGCGCCGCGCTTCAACCCGCCGGCCACGGCCTGGATCCAGTACGGCAACTGCGGCAGCAACTCGGAGCGATAGCCATCGGCGAAGGGCTGCTCCAGATAGCGTTCCAGGTGCCGTACCGCCGCGCCCAGCAATGCGTCGGCGGGCTGCTCGCCGCGCGCGAACTGCTGCTGCGCATCCAGCACCACGGTTTCCTCATACACCTCGCCGTCGCGCAGCGTGAAGCGTGGCGTGGGCAATGCGTCGATCACCTCGTTGGCGAACAGCACCCCATCCCAATCGTCCGGGAAGGGACCGTCCAGCCATTCGACCAGGTCAAAGACCGGCGGGATCAGGCTGCGTCCCAGCCGCTCGCGCTGACGCTCGCGCAGGTCGGCGCTTGGCTCCAGGATTGCGTAACGCTCCGGCAGCGCATCCAGCTCGAGCAGGCGCTTGAGCGTGACTTCGGCGAATGCGCCGCTGCCGCCGCCCACTTCCAGCACGCGCGCCTGCGGCCCGAGCTGCTGCAGCACCGGCGCCAGCGCACCGGACACGGTGGCCGCGAACAAGGGTCCCAGCTCCGGCGCGGTGACGAAATCGCCGGCCTCGCCGAACTTGCTGGAGCCGGCGCTGTAATAGCCCAGGCCCGGCGCATACAACGCCAGCTCCATGAAGCGCGAAAACGGAATCGCACCACCGGCGGCGGCAATCTCGGCGCGCAGATGCGCGGCCAGCTGCTCGCTGTGCGCCAGGGCGTCCGGATCGGGAATAGGAAGGTCGGCGTGCATGCGGGCACCGGTTGCGGGGACAATGCACAGGATAGCCGAGCCCTTTGCAACGCCGAGCGAGTACGCCATGACAGACAGTTCCAAGGTGGTGTTGATCACCGGTGCAGCACGCCGTATCGGCGCGCAGATCGCCACCACGCTGCATGCGGCCGGCTACCGCGTTGCCCTGCATGCGCACCACTCCGGCGAGGCGCTCGGCGCGCGTGTAGCGGAGCTTTGCGCGCAGCGCGCCGGCAGTGCGCAGGCCCTGCACGCCGACCTGCGCGTGCCGGAGGCGCCGGCGCAGCTGGTTGCCGACTGCATCGCCGCGTTCGGCCGCCTGGATGGCGTGGTCAACAATGCCTCCGCGTTCTATCCCACCGCGCTTGGCGCAGCGACGGCGGCGCAATGGGACGAGTTGTTCGCCGTCAACGCACGCGCGCCGTTCTTCATCGCCCAGGCGGCCGCCGCGCAGCTGCGCCAGCACCGCGGCGCCATCGTCAACCTCACCGACCTGCATGCGCAGCAGCCGATGCGCAACCATCCGCTGTATGGCGCGTCCAAAAGCGCGCTGGAGATGCTCACCCGCTCGCTCGCGCTGGAGCTGGCCCCGGAGGTGCGCGTCAACGCGGTCGCGCCCGGTGCGATCCTGTGGCCGGAGCAAGGCAAGTCTGCAGACGCCAGGCAGGCGCTGCTGGCGCGCACGCCGCTGGCGCGCATCGGCACGCCCGAGGAAATCGCCGAGGCGGTGCGCTGGCTGCTGGAGGATGCCGGCTTCGTTACCGGCCACACCCTGCATGTGGATGGCGGCCGCCAGCTCAGTTGAGCTGCAACGACGCTAGCGCGCCACATCCAGCGCCGGAGCCGCGTCCAGCGCCACCGTCGTGAACGCGACGCCGTGCTGCGGATGCGCCTGCCACAGCGCGGCCAGGGTCTGCCCGCTCAGCGGGTCGATGAAGTCCGGCGCGATATCGGCCAGCGGCTTCAACACGAAGGCATGCTTGAGCTCGGGCCGCGGGATGCGCAGATGCCCGGGGCCTTGGACGATGCAATCGCCGAAGAACACCACGTCCACATCCAGGGTGCGGTCGCTGAAACGCGGGCCGCTGCGATCACGGCCGTGCGCATCTTCCAGCGCATGCAGCCAGTGGTCCAGCGCCTGCAGGTCCATGTCCGTGTCCAGCGCCACGGCGTTGTTGACGAAGTCCGGCCCGTCGAAGCCCACCGCCGGCGTGCGATACGCCGGGGAGATGGCAAGTGGGCCGAAGCGCGCGCGCAAGGCGTCGACGGCCAGGCGCAGGTAGTGGGTCGGCTGGACATTGCTGCCGAGGCTGAGAAGCACGGTGGTCATGCGTTATTCGCGCATGCAGCCCGCATCAACGTCAACTGTTGCCATCGTGCCCGCATGCGCCCATGCCCGCCAGCAACGCGCCAAACCGTGGCCTCAGGCCACTTCGAGCGCGTGCGCCACAGCGCGGAACACCCGGCGCATCTCCAGCGGTTTGCGCAGCACATGCACCGGGATATCCGGCGGAAAGTACGAACGTTGCAGCGGCGCGCCGACATCTTCGAGCACGATCGCCGGGCCGTGATAGCCCAGCTCCTGCATGCTCAACAATACGCTCACCGCCGACAGCTGGATGATGTCGCTGTCGATGATCACCAGGTCCGGCATCGCGTGCTGCTGCACCAGCTGCAGCGCCGCTGCGCCATCGCTGGCCAGCTGCGGTTGGTAGCCCTGGCTGGACAAGGCATTGCCCAGCAGCGACAGGCGCGTGGCCTCGCCATCCACCAGCAGCACGCGCTGCCCATGCCCCAACGCCAGCGGCGGCTCGGTGTCGGCAACCGTCACCGCGGCCGCACGCATCGGCACGATCATGTCAAAACGCGTGCCCTCGCCCAGGCGGCTGTCGACCACGATGCTGCCGCCGTAGCTTTCCACGATGCGCTTGCAGGAAATCAGCCCCAGGCCGGTGCCATCGGCCTTGGTGGTGAAGAAGGGACTGAACAGGCGCGCGCGGGTGTCATCGCTCATGCCCACGCCGGTATCGGCCACGCTCATGCGTACCCGCGTGCCATCGTGGCGATCGGCCGACAGGGTCAACATGCCGCCACCGGGCATCGCCTGGATCGCGTTCAGCCCCAGATTGAGCAGGCACTGCTGCAACTCGGTGTAGTTGGCCTCGATGGTCAGATCCAGCGGGATCGTGTCCATCTGCAGGCGCACGCCGTCGGGCAGGCTGCTCTTGAGCAACATCTGCACCGCCTGGAACAGGCTGGCGATCGACACCTGCTCGCGCGGCTTGTTGGAGCCACGCACGAACGAGAGCATCGACTCGGCCATCTCATGCCCGCGCCGGCCGCATTCGGCCACCACGTTGGCCAGCTGGCGCAGCTGCGGATCGTCGGTGCGTCCGGCCAGCAGGTCGGGCACGATCAGCAACGGCTGCAGGATATTGCGCAGGTCGTGGCTCAAGCCGGCCGCCAGCATCGCCAGGCTTTCCAGCCGCTGCGCGCGCATCAGCTCGCTTTCCACGCGCTGGCGTTCCAGGTCGGCGCGCGCCTCGCGGATCGCACGGATCACCGCGCTCGGCAGGCGGGTCGGGTTGTGCTTGATGATGTAGTCGTTGGCGCCATCCTGCAGCGCCTTGACCGCAGTCTCCTCGCCCATGGTGCCGGAGACGAAAATGAAGGGCGTGGCGCCGTTCTGGCGCACCAGGCGCAGTGCCTGATGACCGGAAAAACCGGGCATGCTCAGGTCCGACAGCACGATGTCCGGCTGGAATGCATCCAGCGCAGCGCGCAGCGACGGCTCGCTGTCCACGCGCTCGAATGCCGCATCCAGCCCGGCATCGAGCAGCTGGTCGGACAACAGCTCGGCGTCTTCCGGTGAATCTTCCACCAGAAGGATCTTCAGCTGCTCCAGTTTGCCCCCCTCATGCAGCATGGGTCAGTCCAGCTCCGGTGCCTGATTGATGACCGCCCAGAAGGTGCCGAGCGTCTTGACTGCGTTGAAGAACTGATCCACGTCCACCGGCTTGACCACGTAGGCATTGACGCCCAGGTCCCAGCTGCGGGCCAGGTCGCTCTCTTCGCGCGAGGATGACAGGATCACCACCGGCAGGCGCTTGAGCGTCTCCTCGCTGCGGATCTGCTTGAGCACTTCCAGCCCGTCCAGGCGCGGCATCTTGATGTCCAGCAGCAACACGGCCGGCAGGCCTTCCTCGCGATCGGCGAAGATGCCCCGGCGCAGCAGATAGTCCATGGTTTCCACGCCGTCCTCGACGTGCACGATGGGATTGGCCAGGCGGGCTTCGCGCAAGGCATCGACGGCCATTTCCGCATCGGCCGGGCTGTCTTCTGCCAGAAGAATGGTACGGATGGCGGTCATACAGTGAACTCTTGGTTGGGCGCTTCAAGCGCAGGGGGAAGCACGAAATAGAACGTGGCGCCTTCATCGACCGCGCCCTCGGCCCAGATCCGGCCGCCGTGACGCGTCAGCACGCGCCGCACGCTGGCCAGGCCGATGCCGGTGCCGGCGTATTCGCTGGCCTTGTGCAGGCGCTGGAACACACCGAACAACTTGGCGCTGTATTCCATGTCGAAGCCGGCGCCGTTGTCGCGCACGCTGAACTGATGGCCGCCGTCGGCCATCGGCGTGTAGGTGACCTCGATCCTGGCCACCGTGCGCTTGGCGCTGTATTTCACCGCGTTGCCGAGCAGGTTCATCCACAGCTGGCGCATCATGTTTTCGTCGGCCACCAGTACCGGCAACGGCGCGATGTGCCAGTCCACCCGGTGGCCGGTGTTCTCGCTCTGCACGTTGGAATCCAGGATCGCGCGCGTTTCCGACACCAGCGACTGCATGTCCACCGCCTGCAGCCGCAGCGCACTGCGGCCCAGGCGCGAGTACACCAGCAGATCGTCGATCAACGAGGCCATGCGCCGCGCCGAGCTGCTGATCACTTCCATGTAGTGACGCGATTTTTCGTCCGCCGCATCGCCCAGATGGCGCGCCAGCTTGTCGGAGAATCCAGCCACATGGCGCAGCGGCGCGCGCAGATCGTGCGAGACCGAATAGCTGAAGGCCTCCAGCTCGCGGTTGACCTCCGACACCTGCTCCACCTTGCCTTCCATCTGACGGTTGAGCTCCTGGATGCGCAGCTGCGAGGCCTTCTGCAGGCTGATGTCGCTGACCGTCATCAGTACCACGTCTTCGTCGCTGGTGTCCGGCAGCGGCATGCGCCGCGCGTTGATCAGCATGGTGCGCAACACGCCATCGGCGGCGCGCTGCTCGTGTTCGTAATCCCACAACTCGCGGCCGCGCAGCAGCACATCGGCCAGCCGTTGATGGATCTGCGCATCGCGCCACACGCCCCCGCCCACGTCATCCAGCGCCATCGATTCGTTGCCGCGCTCCTCCAGCCCGTACAGCTCGGCAAACGCCGGGTTGTGCAGCAAGATGCGCTGACTGGAGTCCAGCAGCACGATCGGCTCGCGCACGGTCTGCAACACCGACGACGCGCGGCCGTTGGCGCGCAGGTATTCCTGCTCGGCCGCCAGGCGGCGACGGATCTGCCGCTGCAGCAACCAGGTCACCGTGCCCAGCAGCAGCAACTGCACCACCAGCGTGGCCCAGCTCAACACCGCGTAATGCGCCCGCTCGGTCTCGGCACGCACGTTGCGCAACTCCAGCAGCTTGCCCTCGGCCTCCTGCAACTCGTCGATCAGCACGCGGATCGGGTTGTTCAGGGTCATGTCGTTGATCAGCGCGCGGATCTGCTCCTGGTCGGTGGTCACCGCAACCCGCTCGGCCAGCAACAGGCGCCGCTCGATGGTGCTCTGGATGCGCCCCATCCGCACCTGTTGCGCGGGGTTGTCCTTGGTCAGCACGATCAACCGCTGCACGGCGTCCATTGACTCGCGCCGGCCGCGCCGCATGCGCTCCAGCAGGGCCGGGCGCTGCACGCCGTGCGAGCGCATCAAGGCCGCCGATTCGGTGTCGCGCATCGCCGCTTCCAGACGCTGGGCGGTCTCCTGCACGTCCTGGCTATGCGAGACCCACACTGCGGCCTGGTTGGCGTTGTGCGCCATCTGCTGCAGCAGCAACGACGGCACCACCACAATCAGGAACACGGCAACCGCCAGTAACGGCAGGCGCCAGCGATCCCATTTGTCTGCTTGGACCGTTGTCTGCATTGCTAGGTCTGTGTCCGCTCGCTGCCAGGGCCCCGAAGGCAAGTCGGTATTGTGTCCGATCAGGCCAGAGATGAGATTAACGATTCAGCCTGGTCGCTCCGATGGCGACATAGCTGAATGGGCATATCATAAGTGCAGTAAACGTGAAAATGGCGCGAGCGCCCCGCCGCCCGTCGGCCTGCCTGCGTCGGGCGCAGACAACAAAAAAGGCGCACTCCTGGGAGTGCGCCTCGTGCTCGGATCAGCCGCCTCGCCTCGGCTGGCCCGGCATTCACTACCGCTGCACTTACATCTTTGCAGCGACCACCTTCAGACCAGTGGACTTGACGCTCTTGACGCCTTCGATGCCCTTGGCAACTGCCACGGCCTTGTCGTGCTCGGCCTTGGTCGCAACCGTGCCGGTCAGGGTGACGATGCCGTTCTTGGTCTCGACCTTGACGTCGGTGCCCGACACATTGTCGGTCGCCAGCAGGTCGGCCTTCACCTTGGTGGTGATCCAGGTGTCGGTGACCGGCTTCTTGGACTCGTTCATGCCGGCGGCATGGTCCTTGTGGTCGGCGTGTTCCTGCGGCGCGGCAAATGCCTGCGAGGCGCCCAGCGCCAGACCCAGCGACAGCGCCACGGCCAGCAGCTTACGTACCTGTGTGATGTTCTTCATCGGATAGTCCCTCCTGTTGAATGTGGCTGGAGTCTGCAGTGGCGCTCGTCGTGCACACGTGACTGCCGGATGCAGGGGTTGTGAACCCGGCGCACACGGGTGTGTGCAATACCATGCAGGCCTCTTCCGTCGTTGCGATGAACCGTTTTCAATGCCTAAACCGTTCAATCTGGCCGTCGTCGGCTATGGCTATGTCGGCCGCACCTTCCATGCCCCGCTGATCGCCAGCACTCCGGGCCTGACACTGCACAGCGTGGTGTCGTCCAAGCCGCAGCAGGCACAGGCCGACTTTCCCGAGGTCGCCGTGCTTGCCGATCTGGACACGGTACTGGCCGATCCCGCGCTGGATGCGGTGGTGCTGGCCACTCCCAACCAGACCCATGCGCCGTTCGCGTTGCAGGCCCTGGCAGCCGGCAAGCATGTGCTGGTCGACAAGCCCTTCGCGCTGGACGCCGCGCAGGCGCGCGCGGTGGTGGCTGCTGCCTCAGCGGCAGGACGCATCGTCAGCGTGTTCCAGAACCGGCGCTGGGATGCGGACTTCCTGACCGTGCGCCGGTTGATCGACGAAGGCCAGTTGGGCGAGGTGGTGGAATTCCATTCGCACTTCGACCGCTTCCGGCCGCAGGTGCGCGACCGCTGGCGCGAGAGCGACATCCCCGGCGCCGGTCTCTGGTACGACCTGGGGCCGCATCTGCTCGATCAGGCGCTGCAGTTGTTCGGTACGCCGCAGGCGATCGGTGCGGATCTGCAGCGTCAACGCAACCAGGCGCGCAGCGACGACTACTTCCACGTCACCCTGCGGTATCCGCGGCTGCGCGTGATCCTGCATGCCGGCTCGCTGGTGGCCGACAGTGGCCTGCGCTTTGCCGTGCACGGCACCCGTGGCAGCTATCTCAAGCACGGGCTGGACACGCAGGAAGACCAGCTACGCGCCGGACGCCGCCCCGGAACCGCCGGTTGGGGGGTGGACCCACTCCCGGGCACGCTGACCCGCGTGGACGACGAAGGCCGCGTGCACACCCATCAACCCGACACCACGCCGGGCGACTACCGGCAATGCTACGCGGCCTTCCGCGATGCCCTGGCAGGCACCGGCCCGGCGCCGGTCAGTGGCGCCGACGCGGTGCAGGTGATGGAGCTGCTGGAGCTGGCGCAACGCAGTGCCGCCTCGGGCCAGGTGCAATGGCTGGAAGACACGAGCGCGGCTTCGCGCGGCTGATGCACGGCCGGGCGCCGGTGCAGGCGCCCAGCCGATATTCGGCATCGGCAATGGCGCGCTCGCGTCCTGCGGTGCCACGTGCGGGCACCGCACCAATGCGCACTGCACTCAGTCAGCGGGCACGCCGGCAGTCGCCAGACACAGACACAGATACGATGGAACAGACCTGCACTGCGCGCCATGCAGGCGCGCAGGCGTCGGCGCGATCGCTCAGACGTCCTTGCTGCCGATCGTCGGCGCGGCTTCCGTGGTGGTCTTGACCGCATGACCACCGAACTGGTTGCGCATTGCGGCCAGCAGCTTGTCGGTGAACGAATCCTTGTCGCGCGAGCGCAGGCGCTCCATCAGCGACAAGGTGATGATCGGCGCCGACACTTCCAGGTCGATCGCCTCGGCCACCGTCCAGCGGCCTTCGCCCGAATCGGCCACGAACGGTGCAATCCCGGCCATGGTCGGATTGTGCGCCAGCGCATCGGCGGTGAGATCCAGCAACCACGAACGCACCACGCTGCCGTCGCGCCAGATCTCGGCGACCTGGTGCAGGTCCAGCGCAAAGTCGGTCTTGTGCTGCATCAGCGCGAAGCCCTCGGCATAGGCCTGCATCATTCCGTACTCGATGCCGTTGTGGACCATCTTGGTGAAGTGGCCCGCACCGCTCGGACCGACCCGGCCCCAGCCCTTGTCCGCGGCCGGCGCCAGCGTGGCCAGCACCGGATGCAGCGTGGTCACCGCCGCTTCGTCGCCGCCCACCATCAGGCTATAGCCTTCCTGCAGGCCCCAGACGCCGCCACTGGTGCCGCAGTCGACAAAGGCGATACCGCTGGCCTGCAACAACGCGGCGCGGCGTTGCGAATCCTTGTAGTACGAATTGCCGCCGTCGATGACGATGTCGCCAGGCTGCAACAGCGGCAGCAACTGCGCCAGAGTGTCGTCGACGATCTTGCCCGCCGGCACCATCAACCACACCACGCGCGGGCTCGGCAGCGCGGACACCAGCGCGGCCAGCGCATCAGCGGTGACAATGCCCTTGGCCTGCGCACTGCGACGCGCGCTTTCGCCCGGATCGTAGCCATGCACGCGGTGTCCGCCGTGCACCAGGCGCTCGGCCATGTTGGCGCCCATGCGGCCCAAACCCACCATACCCAGTTCCATAATCGCTCCTCATGATCTGATCAGTGCAGGGTGCCACGCCCGGCGTACGCCGGCGTGGCGGAATTCTCAATGGATTGTTCCGCGGCGGTGCCGGCGCCGCACTGCTGCAGCTGCCAGTCGATCCAGCGCCAGTACAGGGTGCTGCGCAGGTTGTGCAAGGTCAGGTCGATGGCATACGGCGTGCGCGGGTTGCGATCGAGCAGGCGCGCCACGTGGTACCCGATCGGCTTGATGCCCTTGGGATGCACGTACACCAGAAAGCCCTGGTAGAACGGGTCATCCAACAGGCCTTGCAGCGTTTGCAGGCGTACCTGCTGTTGCGCATCGAGCGTGGCACGCAGCGCGGCATCGCGCTCGTACAGCAGCCGCTCGAAGCGCCGCTTGCCCGGCCCGCGCAGCTCCCTGGCCAGCTCCCAGATCTGCCGGTTGCGCGCGTCGTAATGCGCAAAGCCGCCGTGCTGGGCCAGCGCCTGCGCGGCTGCGTCGCTCACATCCACCACCACGAAGTTCTCGGCCTGGTTGTGGATGTCGTCCAGGGACGACTTGTCGAACACATGCGCAATGAACCCCGGCGCGCCGACAAACGCCTGGCGCCCCAGCTGCGCGGTCCTGACCGCCTTGCCGTCGGCGAAGAAGTCGCCGGCATGCGCACCCAGCAGGATGCTGTCGGTGTCGTGCAGGGTCAGAAAGGTGCCGATCGACAACTCGCCGGCGCTGAACACCTGATCGAATCCCGCATCGCCATACAGTTCGCGCTGCGTGGCCAATTGGGCCACCTGCCGTCCCACCCCGCATTCGGAACGCACCTGGCCGTGGTAGAACGCATCCAGCGCCTGCGCGTTGCTGCCGCGCGGTTGATAGCCGCGCCCGAAACTGCGAAAGCCGCTCCAGCCCTGCGACGCCGCGCCGCGCCAGCCGAAGCCGATCCAGCCCAGTTGCAGCGCCGAAAACCGGTAGCCCGGGTTGTCCTGCAGCCGTGTGGCGGCGCGCCGCGTGGCCGCACCGAGTTCGAACGCGTACGCGCATTGGGTCGCCGTATCGTCCAGCAGGGCCACGAGCGTGGCGGCGCGTTGTTGCGCGTTCCAGCTGGCCGGCAGCGTCAGCTGCAGATCGCCGGCCGCGCGCGCCTGCGCCAGCGACGCGCGCGTGCATGGCTCGCCGCGCTGGATCACCGGCGCACTCACCGCAGCGCTGCGGATCTCCCAACCGAGCTGGCGCAACAGGATATCGACGCAGTCCACCGGGGCCTTGCGCGCGGCCTCGCTCGGCGTGGCCAAGGCGGACTGCAGCAGCTGCGCGGCGAGCAACGCGGCAGCGCACAGGCGCACGCCGAGGCGACCACGCCGTCCATGCGGTGCAGCCGCAGGTGCGGCTGCGAACGCAAGCCGCATGCGTCCTGCCTGCAATCGCTTGCGGGAGCTACGGAAAACACTCATCTAGTTGCGGTGACGCGGATTGGCAGCAAGGCGCTGCACCCTCAGACGTAGAAAGCCCCGGCAGGACCGGGGCTCGCAGGATTCGCTACATCATTCTCAGCGACGTTCGCAGACGCGCTCGACCTGACGATTGCCATTGGTCTGCTGGCGATTGCCCTGGATGGTGCGGCCCGCTGCACCACCGGCGACCGCGCCAGCCACGGTGGCCAGCTTCTTGCCGTTGCCGCCGCCGACCTGATTGCCGAGCAGTCCGCCGATGGCAGCGCCGGCGACGGTGCCGCCGATCCGATTCGGATCGGTCGAGTTCTTCTGCACTTCGACATTGCGGCAGCGCACGCGCGTTCCGTCGCCGAACTTGCGGCCTTCATCTGCTTCGGTATAACGCTGCTGATGCGACCGCGTCTGCGCCTGCGCCAAGGTGCTCGTCGCCATCAACGCGATCAGGGACATACCCACGAGGGAATTGCGCATCTTCATCGTCTGTCTCCATCTCGCCCCTTCGGCGAGTCATGGTTCCACTTTCGCCAGTTGGTCGAGAACGCAACGTGAAGCGTGCGGCCAGCGATTCAGGCTTTGGCACAGAGCCTGAATCACGTCCTCACGGCTGTGTTGCCGGCCCGGTTTGCGGCACCTCGGCCGGCGTCGGTGGCGGGTCTTGCGCTTCCACCGGCAACGGTGCCACCGGCGGCTGCGCGACAGGGGGCTGAGCGACCGGCGCTGCAACCGGTGACGGCGCGGCAGCGGGCGTGTTGGTCGCCTCGCCCGTCTGAGCGGCCGCAGTCGCCGCAGGCATGGGGGCCGCCGGTGCCACTGGCATTGCATGCGCAGGCGATGGCGGCACCGCAGCTGCAGCCGCGGGCACCGCCTCGGTGACCTTGGGCAGATACGAATTCAGACGATCGAAGAACCGCTTGTAGAAGGCCGCGTCCTGCACCGTGGTGCTGGATACGCGCACCAGCGAATCGCCGCTGCTGCCCACCGGCAGCGACAGCGAGCCGAGCACGCCCACCCCGACGCTGGCCGAGGTCGAACTCTTCTTCAGCGCGTAACGGTCCTGCAATGCGCTGACGAACACCTGCGCCTTGCCGCCGTCCTGCGTGGCGCAGGAAATGCGCAGGTTGAGCTGTTCGCTCTGCTCGGCTTCCTTGAGCTGGAAGTTCTTGCTGCCCTCCACCGCGGCGGCATCGGCACGCGTCACCGCATAGCCCTGGCTCAACAACACCCGTCGCGCGGCCTCGCAGGCCTGCGGCGAGGTGGCTGCCACATTACGCGAATAGGTGTCGTCGGAATTGAACGACTCGCGCATCAGCATCGTGTCGCCCTTGCTGCCGCCGCAGCCAGTCAGGGTTGCCAGCGCGCCAAGCAGGGCGCCGTGCGCAATCAGGGAAGAACGAGACATGGAGACATTCCGGCATCCAAAACCGGCACAGAGCATAGCCGCAACCCATGTGCGCGCGGCGTCGCCTGGCCGGCTCAGGGCAACGGCGGTTCATCCGCCGGCAGTTGCAGGTCCAGCTGCAGACGGCTGCCGTCGGCACCGATTCGCTCGGCGCGCAGATAGTGGTGCGCACGCACCGCCGCCAGCGCGACCGGCGCCCGGCACGGCTCGCCCCACAGGCTCAGGGCGAATCCCTGCGCCTGCAGCCACACGGTGAGGCGGTCCCAGAGCGGCTGCTCGGCCTGCAGGATCAGGTCCAGATCCGCCGGCCCCTCCGGCACCGACGCCGGCGACTCCAACCAGCGCGCGTAGCTGCCGTGCACCTCCACCGGCAGGCCGTTTGCCCGCAACGCATGCAGCAGCTGCGCTGCCTGCTGCAGGTCCAGCCGCGCACGGCAGTGCTGGAAGATCAGTGCGTATTCGTGGCTGCGATCGCTCTGCGTGCCTGCAGGCGCCAGCGCTGCGCCCGGCCGCCGGTAGCACAGCACCCGCTCCTCGCGCAGGGTGAACAGGCTGGCAAGGATTCGCCCCAGATCCCAGGCCTGCGGGATCACCCGCCCGCCGACGACGACGTTCTCCACCATCGCCACACCGAACCCACCCGGTCGCAACCGCTTGCGCAGCGCGTGCAATACCGCACGCATGCTGGACAGATAGCCCGCGTAATCGGCACTGGCGTACAGCTGCCCGGGCAGCGCCTCACCGTGCCAGCGGCAACCGAAATACGGCACGTTGGTCAGGCACAGGTCGATCGCCGCGGCAGGCGCGGTGTCGACCAGCGTGCCGACCACCACCGGCGCCTGCACGCCGTGCCGCTGCAGGCGCGTGCGTGCCAGTTGCGCACGTGCGGCATCGATCTCCATGCCATGCGCGCCACGCCCTTCCAGCGTGGCCGCCAGCAGCGTGCTGCCGAATCCGCAGAACGGGTCGAACACCTGCGCGCCCGGCGCGCTGAAGTGCCGCACGAACGGGCGCATCTGGTTGACCCAGCCACAGTCGCGCCCGCCAAGTGGATCGGCTGCGCGCAACGCCTCGGGCAGTGCCCAGGACGGGTCATCCGGTGTGGGCGTCCACCAGCTGCGCTGATCGAGCTCATCCACCGGCCGGCTCCCACAGCACATCGGCATCCGGGTCCCAGCCTGCACACAGGCGGCCATTGGCAAAGAACACCAGCTTGTAGAGGTCGCCGGTGGCATGGCGTGCGTGCATGGCCGCGTAGTCGGCACTTTCGAACACCACGTCCAGGCCGTCGTCGCTGCGCATGCGCAGATTCCAGAAGTAATAGCCCTCGGTCATGCCATCCGCCTGCCAGCGCGACCACCACCGCTGCTGCATGCAGTCCGCCAACAGGCGCTCCATGCCGATGCGATGCTGCGCGATGTACCGCCAGGTGCCGTTGCTGCGGTACGCATCGTCCAGACGCGACAACTCGCGAAAGATCACCTGTGTGGCGCCACAGCTGCGCGCCCACGCGAGGTACTGCGCCACGGCATCGGCAGTGTCCACCCCGCCCCGCTGCACGATGCAGACCAGCCGCACCGGCAGGCGCGCTGCAAGGCATTGCGCCGTGCGCGCGAAAGTAGCTGCATCGGCAATGGGTTCGCCGGGACGAAAGCGCATGATCGCGTCGTTGCCGGCCTGCAGCGGGTGGTGGCGCGACAGCTCGATCCACGACAGGCCGAACTCGACCAGGGCATCGATCAGCTGTGCCCCCTGCGCGCGCGCAAAGCCTGCGCCATTGCTGTACAGCACGCGCTGCTCCACGCGCGGGCCGTTGGGCGTCGTCGCCAGCGTCTGCAGCAGGGTCTGCAACCAGTCCGGATCGTCGGTCATCTCCAGGCCGGACAACGAATACGACAACGGCACCTCGTGCAGCAGCTGCAAGGCAGCGCGCAACTGCGCAAAGTAGTCCGGCCCTGGCCGCAACATCGCTGCTGCCGCGCCACCATGATGCTGGCGCAGGTTTTCCGAGCAGAATCCGCAGCGCGCCGAGCACGGCCGTACCGACGCATACGGAGTGAACGTGATCGGCAGCGCTACCCGGTACGCGCGCGCGCCGATGCGCAGTGCATGCCATCGGCCGCTCTCGCCCTGCTCCGGCACGCGCCGCCACAGGCTGGGGGCGGCGGCGCGCAACCCGGCCAGCAGCGGCGAGGCAGACAGCAACGCGTTGTCATCGATCGCGCGCATGGCGGTGCCTGCGTGGCGAACGTCAGCGGCGCGCGGCGTCGGCACGTGCGCGCACCTGTTCCAGGGTCCACTCCTGCTGCATGACGCCGTTTTCCCACACCGTCACCAGCGCGTCTTCGCTGTCTGC
The DNA here is from genome assembly GCF_903989465.1 of Xanthomonas sp. CPBF 426. Lineage (NCBI taxonomy): Bacteria > Pseudomonadati > Pseudomonadota > Gammaproteobacteria > Lysobacterales > Lysobacteraceae > Xanthomonas > Xanthomonas sp. CPBF 426. The sequence goes on along the minus strand of NZ_LR861805.1, from coordinate 835,257 downwards.
ATGCGTGCCGACGTCGTCCAGCAACGTGCTGCGATAACTGCCATCACTACGGTTGCGCAGCAAGGTCAGCCGACCGCGCTTGCTCTGCTTGCCCTTGTCGGTGACCGGGTCCTTGTAGACATCGATCCATTGCCCGTCCACGCGCACGGCCGAGCACTTCAGCGCGAACTTCTGCGTATCGCGATCCACCTTCTGCAACAGCGCACCGCCCATGCCGAAGGCGACGTTGTCGGCGGCATACCCGGTAGCGGTGATGCGTTCGAGGATCGCGCGCAGCGACTGTGGATTGATGCCATCGCCCTGGATCACCCGCACATGGTTGAGCACCTTGTAGCCCTTGCCGTTGAGCCGATGGCCGAAGGCCTCGTCCAGCAGCACCAGGCAGTGCTCGACCACGTCCACCGGGTCGCCCGAATCCGGGCGGATCACCACCGTCGCACCGGAGGCGATCACCTCCTCGCGCAACGTGGTGCCCCAATGCTCGCGGATCGCGTGGTAGATGTCGTAGCTGTCCGATACCACCGCCACCAGCGAGCCGGGACGCGCGAACTGCGTCAGCATGTTGCGGTACGCATCGGCCTCGCGCTCGCGGCCCCAGCTGGTGATGGTGCTGTGCTCGGCGGCGGGAATCGAATACCCCGCCACCGGCGTGTGGTAGTGCGCACGCGCCAGCAACAACGCCGACAAGGTATCGGTACCGAGGAAGTTCACCAGATGCGCCGCACCGCCCAGCGCGGCCGAGCCAAGACTGGAGACACCACGCGCGCCGAAGTCATGCAGCTTGAACGGCAACTGTCCTTCCGGATCGTCGCTGGTGCGCTGCAGGTAATCGCGCACGACCTGCTTCACCTGCCAGCTCACCGTTGCCACCGTCACCGGGTACCACACGCGCAACAGCAGTGTTTCCAGATACGACGGCACCCAGAACGCCTTGGGATCGGTGGATTCGATCGTCATCAACACATTGTGCGTGGGCACGACCGCGCCTTCGGGCACGGCGCGGATGCGGATCGGCAGTTGCCCGCCGAGACGATCGACGATGTCGCGCCAGCCGGCTTCGTTGAACGGCTCGCCATGCGCGGCCAGCAAGGCCTTCGCATCGTCGATGTCGGCATGCGTCACCGGCCGGTTGATCGCCTCCTTCAGGATCGACTGCAGGCCGAAGAACACGGTCTGGTCGTAGACGCCACCGCGCGATTCGACATAGAAAAACGCCGCATCGGTGCCAGGTGGATACTGCAGCCAGTGGCTGGCCTTGTAGCTGTCGGTGTTGAGCAGCAGGTTATCGAGGTAATGCATGACGGAAGCTCCTTCGCGTCGGGTGAACCGGCGGTCTGTCCGCCGGCGGGAGGCTACGGTTCGAGCCGATCTTGGATTGCGCGCGGATGCCTTTGGTGGACGACGGCACGCACCCGTTGTCGCTCTCAGCCGCGACCCAGAAAGAATTCGAGGATATGCAGGTGATCTTCGTACAGGCGCGGCCCCATCGCCATCACTTCGGCAAGCGGAATCCAGCGCGCCTTGTCGGCATCGTCGCCCCCGCGCACCGCAGGCAACTCGCCGGCCGGAAACTCGAAGTGGAAGGCATGGGTGATGGTGCGCCCGCGCAAGCTACGCTCGGGGTGATCGAACACCTGGCGCCCACGCAACGACCCCTTGAGCACCGGCACCGGCACTTTCAGCCGGGTTTCCTCGCGCAGCTCGCGCAGGCAGCCGTCCAGCAGGCCTTCGTCCTGGCCGACGAAACCGCCCGGCAATGCCCACAGGCCCTTGCCCGGCTCGGCACGGCGACGCACTAGCAGCACGTGGCCCGAATGCACCACTACCGCATCGGTGGTGACGAAGGTCGGCGGATACGGGGCGTCCTTCCACGCGGCGCGATACTGCTCGATGAAGCGGTATTCGGCCACCAGCTGTGCGTAGCTCGGCGAATTGCGCCGGAACGCTTCCAGCATGTCGTACACCGGCGCCGGCACATTGCCACGCAGCATCAGCAGCCCACCGTGGAAGCCGATCTCGCCGGCCTCGAACAGGTAGCGGCGCAATTCGGTCGCCGACAGCGTGGCGGTATGTTGCACGTCTTCCAGCGGCCACTGCGGAAACTCGCGCAGGTAATAGCTGCTGGCGTCCTTGTCCATGCCGATCAGGCCGATGCGTGCATCGAGCGTGCCGCCATCAGCCTGCACGGCCTCGGCAACCTGCCGCTGCACCTCGGCAATCCACAGGCTTTCGTTGTACAGATGGTCGCGCAACGGGCGCAGGATCAGCCGCGGGCTCTCGCCCGGCAACGCGGACTCGATCATCACCGCGCGTTCGGCGACGGTCCACGGATTGCGAATGGTGCGGGGGGTGTCGGCAGAACCGATCAACACGATGAGCTTGTTCGCCTTGCCCAGCGCATGGCGGGCGACGGCGGCGTGGCCGTTATGAAAGGGCTCGAAACGCCCGATAAACACGAGATAGTCGTACTGCGATGCCATGAGAATCCCTCACGGTTGGCTAGGCAGCCAGCGGTCTATCCGCTGGCTTGGTGCAAATGCTACGCCGATGCGCGATAACGTCAAGCCGGCGCGGTGTCGCAATGACATTTCGGTCATGCAGGCCGATTAGACTCGCCGATTGGTCCTTGAGGAATCCGCCTGCATGCCACGCCTGTCCTTTCGCGCTATCTCACGTTCCTTGCTCGCCGCACTCGCGCTGCTGTGCATCGCCCTGCCTGCATTGGCCGCACCCGCGCCTGCGCCCTTGCGGGTGATGTCGTTCAACGTGCGCGTGCCGGTGGACAGCGACGGTGACAAGCGCTGGGCCGTGCGCCGCACGGCGATGGTGGCATCGATCGAACAAGCGCACCCAGACGTCTTCGGAATGCAGGAACTGGTGCAGGAGCAGGCGCAGTATCTGGCTGCACAGCTGTCTGATTACCGTTGGTTCGGCAAGGGCCGCGACGCCGACGGCAACGGCGAACACATGGGTGTGTTCTACGACAGCCGCACGTTGTCGGTGGTGCAATCGGGCGACTTCTGGCTATCGGAAACGCCACAGGTGCCCGGCAGCCGCAGCTGGAATACCGACCTGCCACGCATGGTGACCTGGGCCCTGTTCGAGCGCCGCAGCGACAAGCGCCGCTTCTATCTGCTCAACACGCACTTCGCCCACCGCGACCAGGACGAGGCCGCCCGCGAGCACAGCGCGCGCGTCATCCTGTCGCGCATCGCGTCGCTGCCGGCCGACATTCCGGTGGTGCTGACCGGCGACTTCAACAGCGATCCTGACCAGGGCACCTACCGCATCCTCACCGCCACGCTTGGCGATGCACGTGCCCGCGTCTCGACGCCGCAAGGCCCGGAAAAAACCTTCCAGGACTTCACCACGCAACCGACCCGACGCATCGACTGGATCCTGTTCCGTGGCCTGACACCAACACGCTTTTCCACGCTGGATACCCGCCCAGGCGGTGTGTTGCCCTCCGACCACTACCCGGTGCTGGCCGAATTCGCCTGGCCGCATTGATCGTGCCGGCGAGGTGACGCTGTCACGATGCCGGCCCGTCTGACGGCACATAGGTCAATCGCGTTGCAGCCAATCGACCAGCGCTTGCAGCATGGTCGATGGCGCGGGCCCGTGACGCAGCACGATCGATAGTTGCCGAGGTGCCCAGGCTTCATCCAGGGGCACGGTGACCAGCCGATCGCGCACGCATGAGCGTTGTACTGCGGCGTGCGGAAGAATCGCCACGCCCATGCCTTGTGCGAGCATGCGGCACAACGCATCGATGCCTTGCACCTTTGCACGCGAGCGCAACTGCACGCCGGCGCGGTTCACGTGTACGCGCAGGTGCCGTTGCAAGGCGCTGTCGCCGGCCAGGCCCAGCGTGTCCATTCCGGCCAGTTGGTTCAATCGCAGCGTCGAGGCGCCAGCCAGTGGATGCGTGGCAGCCATCACCAGCACCAGCCGATCCTCACGGAACGGCAGCACCTGCAGGCCACTGACATCGGCATGGCCTGCGACCACGGCGATGTCGGCGCGTTCCTCGCGCACCGCATCGGCGGCTTCGTCGCTGCCCTGCTCGGTCAACGCCAGATCCAACTGCGGGTGTGCGATGAGAAAATCCGCCAGCCGTTCGGGCAGCCATGCCGACAACGCCGCGGTATTGGCCGCCAGCCGCAGCGTCACCTGCCCGCCGCCACCGTAGCCGCCCAGCTCCAGCTGCAACGCCTCGGTCTGCCGCTGCAACTGCCGTGCGTGCCGCAGCAACACACCGCCGGCCGGGGTCAGGCTGACACCGCGGCGCCCGCGTTCCAGCAGGACGGCGCCCACTTGCAGCTCCAGCGCACGAATCCGCGCGCTGGCAGCCGCCAACGACAACGCCGCCCGTTGCGCGCCGGCAGTGATGCTGCCTGCCTCGACCACCGCGATGAACAAGCGTAGATCGACAAATTCCAGATGCATGAGCGCTCCACAGGCACGTGTACGTCAATCGATGTGCACCGGCCGCCGACAAGGCAGCTTGGTCAAACCGCCACCTAGCTGGCCATGAATCCTCACACGCCCCGCGTCCCGCGCCTCAGCCTTCGGCTGTACCGAAGCCTGCATCAAACAATCCCGCATTGTCCGCCGCGGAACAAGCCCGGATCCTTGCCTGCATGGAGACCTTGCACACCCATTGGTATCTGATCGCAGGTATTTTCTTGCTGGCTGGCTGGGTCAAGGGCGTGGCCGGAATGGGCTTGCCGACCGTGGCAATGGGGCTGCTGGGTCTATGGCTGACACCTGCCGAGGCAGCGACGTTACTGGCGCTGCCTTCGCTGGTGACGAATGTGCAGCAAGCCTGGGGACCAGACACGCTCGCCCTGTTGCGGCGCCTGTGGCCATTGCTGGCAACCGTGACGCTCGGCACCTGGCTGAGCGCAGGAGTGATGACAGGCTCCGATCCCACTTTGGTCCGCGCCGGGTTGGGTGTGCTGCTGGCGCTGTATGCCCTGCTTGGGCTGGCCCGCCGCCAGTGGACGCTGCAGGCGCGTCACGAACCCTGGGCCGGACCAGTGGCCGGGCTGGTCACCGGCCTGTTGAGTGGCGCCACCGGCGTGTTCGTGTTGCCATCACTGCCTTACCTCACCGCATTGCAGCTCCCGCGCGAGTCGTTGATCCGGTCCCTGGGCTGGTGTTTCGGCGTTGCGACGCTGGCGCTGGCCATCGCCCTGGCCTGGCACGGCGCGCTACCGGGTGCGGCGATCGCTCCATCGCTGTGGGCGCTGCTGCCCACCGCCACCGGCATGTGGCTGGGTGCCTGGGTACGCCATCGCATTTCCGCCGAGACGTTCCGGCGCTTCTTTTTCGCCACGCTGCTGGTGCTGGGCCTGCAAGGCATCTGGCAGGCAATGGCGTAAGGTCACATCGGACGCACTGAACACTGCAAGGCATACCGGCACGGCAGCCGGCTGGTCGATCCGCAGTCACACCCGCTCGCGCCGGTAAGACCGATATGCAGGGTCGGCCAACAAAAACGCCACCGCAGTGCGGTGGCGTTTTTTATTCCTTCAACCCGATGGAGTCGCCGGGTGCTCGGCAGACGATCAGTCGGCCCAACGTCCCGGTGCGGTCGACTGCGGCAGCACCTGCGCCGACAACGGCTGGTCCTGCGACAGCAGGCCAAGCGCATCGGCCAGGATGGCGGCCGATTCGTGCAGCAACGGGTCCGGGCGCTTTTCCGCGGCCTTTTCGCGTGCGGTGTCCTTGACGATATCGCGCTCGTTGCCGGTCAGGCCGTCGTCGCTGTCTTCGGCAAGCGGATCCAGCGGCAGGCCCAGCTGCTTGCGCAACTGCTGGCGGTCCTTGCGCTGCTGATCCTGCTTCTGACGCTCGGCAACGCGCTCGGCCTCGTTCAACGAGATGTACTTCTTGGCCTTCTCATCGCGGAACTGCTTGACGTCCTCTTCCCACCACTGGAACTCCTTGTCGGTGGCGATACGCGCGGTGTGCAGGACCTGCAACTTGGGCAGCAGCGGCGCGAAGTTGCCGTACTGGGTATGCGGCGCGGCGGCAATGCGCGTCCACGGCAGCGCATTGTCGTAGGTGCTCTCGCCGAACTCGGTGGCATCCACACTGGCCGGGAAAGCGATGTCCGGCACCACGCCCTTGTGCTGGGTACTGGAGCCACTGACGCGGAAGAACTGCGCGATCGTCAGCTTGACCTGCCCATAGCGCTGGCCTTCCGCAGCCGGCCAGCGGTCCAGGTCGACGATGTTCTGCACCGTGCCCTTGCCGAAGCTGGTTTCACCGATCACCAGACCGCGACCATAATCCTGGATGGCGCCGGCAAAGATCTCCGACGCCGACGCCGAGCCGCGATTGATCAACACGCCCAGCGGACCATCCCAGGCGACCTTGGGATTGCTGTCGCCATTGACGGTGACGCGGCCGCCGGATTCGCGCACCTGCACCACCGGACCCTGCTCGATGAACAGGCCGGTGAGCTCGATCGCTTCGTCCAGCGAACCGCCGCCGTTGTTGCGCAGGTCCAGCACCACGCCGTCGACCTTGTCGGTCTTGAAGCCGGCCAGCAGCTTGGCGACGTCGCGCGTTGCCGAGGCATAGTCGGTCGCGTTGCGGCGGCGGCCTTCGAAATCCTGATAGAAGCCCGGCAACTTGATGATGCCGATGCGACGCTCCGGCTCGCTGCCCTTGGCCGGCAGGGTGATGGTCTCGCCCTTGGCTGCCTGCTCGGCCAGCCGCACCTTCTGCCGGGTCAGCGTCACCGTGCGGTGCTTGCCGTCGATGCCCGACTCGGCCGGGATGTACTCCAGGCGCACCTGGGTGTCCTTGCTGCCGCGGATCTTGGCCACCACATCGTCGATGCGCCAGCCGATCACATCCTCGATCGCGCCGTTCTTGGCCTGGCCCACGCCGACGATGCGATCGCCCGGCTTGAGCGTGCCATCCACCGCCGCCGGACCACCCGGGATCACCTCGCGGATCACCACCATGTCGTCCTGCTTCTGCAACTGCGCGCCGATGCCTTCCAGCGACAGTGACATCTGCTGATTGAAGTTTTCGGCCGTGCGCGGGGTGAAGTAGTCGGTGTGCGGATCGACCGCATTGGTGTAGGCGTTGAGGAAGAACTGGAACACGTCCTCGGCCTTCAACTCGTTGACCGAATCGGCCAGCGCGGCATAGCGCTTGTCCAGCGTCTTGCGGATGTCCTCAGGCTTCTTGCCGGCCAGCTTCAGGCGCAGCCAGTCGTTCATCACCGACTGGCGCCACAGCACGTCCAGCTGCTTGTCGTCGGCGGCCCACGGCACGTCCTTGCGGTCGTACTCGAACTTGTCGCTGCCGGTGAAATCGAAGTCCTGCTTGAGCAGGTCGCGCGCGTACTTGACGCGCTGATCCACACGCTTCTTGTAGACCGAAAACACCTGGAACGCCGGATCCAGCTTGCCGCCGCGCAGCGCATCGCCTACGCCCGCTTCCAGCGGCGCGAAGCCGGTGATGTCGGTCTGGGTGAAGAACTGTTTGCTGCCGTCCAGGGTTTCCAGATAACGCTTGAACACGTCCTTGGTCATCGCCTCGTCCAGCGTGCGCGGACGGTAGGCGTAACGGCTATCGGAGAGCAGGCCATAGACCAGCTTGGTCGCAGTGGCCTGGTCGGGCGTGGCTGCGGCCGGCAACGCCGTATCGGCGCGTGCGAGCAGTGCCATCGGGGTGGTCAACACCAGCGCCAGCAGGCCGGCCTTCATGGACGCAGAAACGTTGTAGGTCATCGAATGGCTCTCGGCACAGGGCCGACGAAAGAAAGGCGGTGAACGGATCGGACAGCATGACAGTGCCGAAAGTTGCTGGCGTTGTCATCCGCTGGCTGAATCAGCCTAGCGCCGGGCCTGTAGCGGATTGTGAACGCGACCGTACCCTGCAGGCCGGAACGCAAAGACCGGATACGACAAGACCCCGCAAGAGGCGGGGTCTCGTGGGTCGCTTGGCATCGAAATCGTTGCAACCGCTCGCACGCAGTTGCCACGTGGGATGCGCCCGGCCAGCACGCAGCTGCGGTGCCAGACGGTACATCCGCCCGGGCTGGCGACCGCAGCCGCCTGAGCACGGGGGCGATCGCCTGCCTTAGGCAGCCACGCCGGCGCCGGCCGCCTGCCGGTCGGCGTGGTACGACGAGCGCACCATCGGTCCGGAGGCGACGTGGCTGAAGCCCAGCGCATTGCCGTACTCCTCCAGCGCCTTGTATTCCTCCGGCGTCCAGTAGCGCATCACCGGATGGTGGTGCGGCGTCGGCTGCAGGTACTGGCCGATGGTGATCATGTCCACATCGTGCGCGCGCAGGTCGCGCAAGGTGGCCTGCACCTGTTCCATCGTCTCGCCCAGGCCGAGCATGATGCCGGACTTGGTGGCGATGGACGGATGCTGCGCCTTGAAGCGCTGCAGCAGGGTCAGCGACCACTGATAGTCGGCACCGGGACGCACGTTCGGATACAGGTCCGGCACGGTTTCGATGTTGTGGTTGAACACGTCCGGCGGGCTGAGCGCCAGGATCTCCAGCGCGCGGTCCATGCGGCCCTTGCCGCGGAAGTCCGGGGTCAGGATCTCGATGCGGGTCCTGGGTGAACTGACCCGGATGGCCGCAATGCAGTCGACGAAATGCTGGGCACCGCCGTCGCGCAGGTCGTCGCGGTCCACGCTGGTCACCACCACGTACTTCAGGCCCATGTCGGCCACGGTGGTGGCCAGGCTGGCCGGCTCGTTCGCATCCGGCGGCTTGGGCCGACCGTGCGCCACATCGCAGAACGAGCAGCGCCGCGTGCACACCTCGCCCAGGATCATGAAGGTCGCGGTGCCGTGGCTGAAGCACTCGTGGATGTTCGGGCAGCTGGCTTCCTCGCAGACCGTGACCAGGCGGTTTTCGCGCAGCTTGGCCTTGAGGTTCTGCACTGCATTGCCGGACGGAATCCGCACGCGGATCCACGACGGCTTGCGCAGCACCGGCGCATCGACGAACTGCACCGGCGAGCGATTGATCTTGTCGCCACCGATCTGCTTGACGCCGGTCTGCAACGGCGCAGGTGCGGCGGAGTCGCCGGAGACGACCTGCAAGGGAATGGAACGGGCGATAGGCTGGGTCATGGCAATAACGGGCGCTCAGGCCGGAAGCGAAAGGTCGGGCAACGCGGACGCGGGCTGCAGGACGAGACCGAACTGGCGCGCCAGCTGATCGAGCAGCACCGCCTTGACGGCGTCCATCCCGGAGGGGCCGCCCAAGTCTAGCACCGAGGTCACCTGCAGGCCCTGGTAGCCGCAAGGATTGATGCGGTGGAACGGCTCCAGGTCCATCGCCACGTTGAACGACAGGCCGTGGAAGGTGCAGCCGCGCCGCACCCGGATGCCGAGCGCGGCGATCTTGGCCCCGCCCACGTACACGCCCGGCGCGCCGTCGCGGCGCTCGGCGACGATGTTCCACTCTTCCAGCGTGTCGATCAGCGCCTGCTCGATCTTGCACACGTAATCGCGTACGCCGATCCTGAGCCGGCGCAGATCCAGCAGCGGATAGACCACCAGCTGGCCCGGGCCGTGGTAGGTCACCTGGCCACCACGATCGACCTGCAGCACCGGAATCTCGCCCGGCGCCAGCACGTGCTCGGGCTTGCCGGCCTGGCCCAGCGTAAACACCGGCGCATGTTCGACCACCCACACCTCGTCGGCCGTGGTTTCATCACGCGCATCGGTGAACCGCTGCATCGCGCGCCACACCGGCGCGTACTCCTGTCGACCGAGATCGCGCCACTGCGCCGGCAGGGCGGGGACAGGGCCCGCCGGCGCCTGCACCGCTACAGCGTCCACTTCACTTCCGGATGGTCGCGCAGCGCCTGGTGCGCAGCGTCGAACTGCGCGCGGCTTTCGGCGCGGAAGCCGATCTTGACCGAGACATACTTGCCGCTGGACGAATGCTTCCAGCTGATGCTTTCCTCCAGCAGCTCCACGCCGGTGGCGGCGAGCAGGCGCGGAAGTTCGCTTTCCAGCCCGCGCTCGGCCGCGCCCATGGCGCTGAGCTCGAAGGTGCCGGGAAACTGGAAGCCGTGATCGGGGTTGTCGGTGCTGATTTCCATCCGCCCATTATCGGGACGATGGCGGACAAACCCAAGCCCGCAGTACGTGGGAAAGAACAACGGGGCCACCGGGGCCCCGTCGTTTCACGCCAGACGCGTCACGCCCGGCATGGATGGCGCTAATTGCTTATTTGGACAGTTCCAGCATGGCCGACGAGACCCAGCCGCGATTGCCCATTTCGTCTTCGACTTCCCACATGACGCCTTCCTTGGTGCCGGTCGGGTACAGCATCATGCCCGGCTCCAGCGTGCGCACGGCTGCGCCAGTGCCCTTGGCATTGCCCAACAGACGCCCCGCACGGGTCACGGTCACAGCCTGCTGCACATTGGATGCAGCCGCGTTGCCGGACAGACCGCCGAGCTGGGTGACGACGTCGGTGTAAGCCTGCAGATAGGCCAGGGTGATCACCTGGCCGATCTCGGTGTTGGCATAACCGCCGGCACCGGCCGCGCCGTAGTCGCCGCCGGTGAAGACGTTGCCACGCGCGCCCCAGCCCAGGTCGGTCTTCTTGGCGTTGCCTTCGGCCATGGCGACCTGTTCGGAGGAGCGCACATCGGTGATGGTCAGCACCACGTCAGCGGTCTTCTTGTTGAGGTTCAGGCCACCGACCAGGTTGCCGGCATTGCCACCCACCAGGCCGCCCAGCATGCCGGCAATGGCACTGCCGCCGGCATTGTGGTTCTGCGAAATGAGGTCCGGCGTCATCACATAATCGGCTGCGCGGATCTGGCCCTTGCCCACGTTGGAACGTGCGCGCAGATCGCCGTTTGCCGCCATATCGCGCTCGCGCTGCGATGCCGCCATGCCCGCGCCACGGTCCACCAGGGTGAAGCAGCGGGAACGGTTGACGAAGACCTTGATCAACTTGGATGGCGCCGGCAATTGCTGACCGGACCACCAGTTGACTGCGTCCTCAGGCTCGATCACCGACAGGCTGCCCAGCGGCTTGGCACACACCGGGATCTGCGCGACGGCATCCTTGCGCTGATCCTGTGCGGAGCCCTTGAAGGCATCCTTCAGTCCGGCCAGGGCCGGCGCGCTGACGCTGGCCAGTGCAATGCCAACCACGCCGGACAACAGCGCTGCGCTCACAGAAATCGTCTTGCTCATATTGTTCCCCTGACACCTGCGCTGCCGTCGGCAAACGCGATCCGTTGTGATGAAACGGCCTGAGAAGGCCGCCGTTCCTTGGGGCTGGTTTCCCCGGGGGCGGATCATATGCTATTCGCGCGAGCTTTTCATGGCCGTCATACCGCAAATGGAACGGACTGGTGTTCCAGACCCCGCCGCTGCATCCAGGCGGCTCGGGCATGATCCCTCCTGCACATTCACGCGGCGCAGCCGTGGCCGCAGGCACCTTTGCCCCACATCGTCCTTCCTACCTTCCCAGGCCCTCCATGCTTCGACCGCGCGCGTTGACCGCTGCCCTGCTGCTTTCTCTTTCCGGGCTGTCGATGCCGGCCCTGGCCGCCGACCAGTGCGACTCCAGCAGAATGAGCCGGACCCCGCCGGCGGTGAACTTCCGGGTCGACAATGACCTGTTCGGTGGGGAGGACCAGGATCAGGGCTACTCCAATGGTGCGGTACTGACGCTGGTCTCGCCCAACCTGGTCGACTACACCGACGACCCCTGCCTGCCACGCACCGCGCGCTGGGTCAACGGCTACCTGGAGCGCCTGCATCCAGGCGAGTTCGAGCAGCAGAACATGGTGTTCTCGATCGGGCAGGCGATTTTCACCCCCACCGATCCCACCCGCCGCGATGTGATCCCCGACGATCGCCCGTATGCGGGCATCCTGCTGGCGAGCTTCGGCTACAACGCGCGCAACGATGCGCAGCTGCGCACCACCCAGCTGCAGATCGGCGTGGTCGGCCCATGGGCATTTGCGCAGGAAGCGCAGGACGCCATCCACGACATCCTGGGCGACGAGAAGTTTCAGGGCTGGGACAACCAGCTGCACAACGAGCCGCTGATCAACCTGGTGCACGAGCGCATGCGCCGCTGGCCGGGCGATGCGGCGGTCAATGCGGACGGCTTCGGCTGGGACTTCATTTCGCATTGGGGCGGCTCGGTCGGCAACATGGCCACGCATCTGAATGCCGGTGGCGAGGCACGCTTTGGCTGGAAACTGCCGGACGACTTCGGCAGCACCCCGACCCGCCCGGCCGGCGAGAACACCGCCCCCAGCCGGCTCGGGCGCGCCAGCGGCTGGTCGGGCCATCTGTTCGTGACCACCGATGCGCGCTGGGTGTTGCGCGACATCACCCTGGACGGCAACACCTTCCGCAACAGCCACAGCGTGGACAAGCGCGCGTTCGTTGGCGATGTCGGCTACGGCCTGGCGGTGATGTACGGCCGCTGGAAGTTCGCCATCGCCCGCTACCACCGCACCCGCGAATTCGACACCCAGCGCGAAACGCCGGTGTATGGCAGTTTCACGATCAGTCGGATGCTTTGAGGGCTGGGAATCGGGAATTGGGAAAAGGGAATAGGTAGAACAAGAGCGACACCCCGCCTCTCCGATTCCCGATTCCCGATTCAAAAGAAAAAGCCGGCTTTCGCCGGCTTTTTCTTTGGATCATTCCGATTCCCACCACATCCAGAACGCATCCCAGAGGCGCTTGAAGAATCCGCCTTCTTCCACGGCATTGATGGCGACCAGCGGGGCCTGGGCGATGATCTTGCCGTCCAGGCTGACCTTGACGGTGCCGATCTGCTGGCCCTGCTTGATCGGGGCCTGCAGGTTCTTGGCCACTTCCATGCTGGGCTTGAGGTCGTTGTAGCGGCCGCGTTGCAGGCTGACCAGCAGCGGCTGGGCCACGCCGAGCTGCACTTCGTCCTGCTCGCCCTTCCAGACCTTCTGCTTGGTCACGACCTTGCCGGGCGCGTACAGGCTGTGGGTTTCGAAGAAGCGGAAGCCCCAGTTGAGCAGGGCCAGGCTGTCGTCGGCACGCTGGCGCTCGGACGAATCGCCCATCACCACCGCCACCAGGCGCTGGTCGCCGCGCTTGGCCGAGCTCAGCAGGCAGTAGCCGGCCTCGGAGGTGTGGCCGGTCTTGATGCCGTCCACCGCCGGGTCGCGCCACAACAGCAGGTTGCGGTTGTTCTGCTTGATGCTGCCGACCTGGAATTCCTTGATCTTGTTGTAGGCGTAGGTCTCCGGGTAGTCGCGCACCATTGCGCGGCCCAGCATGGCCAGGTCGTAGGCGGTGGAATGGTGGCCTTCGGCGCTGAGGCCGTGCGCGTTGACGAAGTAGGAGTCCTTCATGCCGATCTTGGCGGCGTAGCTGTTCATCAGCGAGGCGAAGGCCTCTTCGCTGCCGGCCACATGCTCGGCCAATGCGATCGCGGCATCGTTACCGGACTGGATCGCCATGCCCTTTTCCATGTCTTCCAGACGCGCGGTCTGGTTGACCGGGAAACCGCTGTAGCTGCCGTCGGTGCCGGCGCCGCCCTCGCGCCAGGCGCGCTCGCTCATCATGACCTGGTCGTCGCGCTTGACCTTGCCGTTCTTGATTTCGGCAGCGACCACGTAGGACGTCATCACCTTGGTGATGCTGGCCGGCGCCAGCTGCTGGTGGATGTTTTCACCGGCCAGCACCTGCCCGGTGGCGTAATCCATCAGGATCCACGACTTGGACACGGCCGGAGCGGGTGCGGGCGGAACCGGGACGGCGGCCGGCGCAGCGGCAACGGCAGGCGTCGGCTGCGGCGCAGGCGTCTGGGCGCAGACCAGGCCAAAGGCGAACGTGGCCACCGCAGCGGCGGCGAAGCGGAATTTCATTGAAGAACGACTCCTGACGGGCCCGAAGGCTGGGTAATGCGAAATTGTAAGGCGCCGCGGCGATCAGGGCGACGCGCCAGCGGCCGCGCGCGCCTGCGCAGTTCAGCGATGGCGGCAGGTGGCGTGCCGAACGTGGCTGACGCACTGGGCGATCGAGCAAGCTGCATGGGGGCGCGTCGTGATCGCGGCTGCCCGACGATACCTTTCGAGAGCGGGCGGCGGCCTACCCGCCGACGCCCTGGCTGCAGGATCGATCGTAGCTAGTTGGCAACGATCTGCGGACGCCCGAAGCCCAGCCCGGCGATGCGCTGCGCGATTTCCGAGGCATTGGCGTGGTCGCGCGCGTTGACGCGCAGCCGCCACAAGGTACGGCCGCCGCTGACGATGTCGCTGACGCTGGCGCCGGCAATGCCGGCCGAGGCCAGCTGCGACAGCGCGCGGTTGGCGTTTTCGCGGCTGGCGAAGCTGGCCACCTGCAGCAGGATGTCGCCCAATGCCGCCTCGGCCACGCTCGGCGCCTTGACCGGTACCGGTTCGCTCCTGAGCGGACGTGCTGGCGCGCTGTCGGCAGGCTTGATCGCCGCCACCGCGACCGGGGCGGCTGGCGCGGCCGCCACCGGAACGGACGAGGCCGGCCGCGGCGCGGCGGCAGCCGGCTTGCCGGTGGCCACGCGCACGCCCTGCGCCTTCATCCAGGCATCGAAATTGTCCGCATTGCCGGGCTGGCGCGAGTCGGCCACGCGGTAGCGCCAACGCTCGCCCGCGGGAACCGCAGCAGTCCCGGCACTGCTTGCCACTGCGGCGGCGACCGGAGCGGCGGCGCTGGCGGCCCCTGCGCGCGGAGCGGCGGACGGCACTGTGCGGGTAGGCAGACGCTGCACCAGGCCATCGATCTGGCTGGCGCTGGCGGCCGGCCGTGCGGCGGCCACCGCGGTGCTGACCGGTGCGCTGCCGCTGCGGCGCTTGGCCAGCAGATTGCCGTTGTCGGCTTCGGTCAGGCCACGCACCTCGACGTTGCCGGTGCCCTTGCCGGTGATGCCCAGCTTGACCGCGGCGGCGTAGCTCAGATCGATCACGCGCCCGTCGTGGAACGGGCCGCGGTCGTTGACGCGCACAACCACCGAATCGCCGGTGTCGGTATTGGTCACCAACGCAAAGCTGGGCAGCGGCAAGGTCTTGTGCGCGGCGGTGAAGGCGTACATGTCGTAGACCTCCTTGTTGGAGGTCAGCCGGCCGTGGAACTTGCTGCCGTAATACGAGGCGGTCCCGCGTTCGACATAGTCGCCGGGGCTGTCCATCACCACGTAGCGCTTGCCCAGCACCTCATACGGCGAGCGGTTGCCCACCGCCGAGCGCGGCTCGTTGGTGACCAGCGGTTCGGGGATGCAGGCCACGTTGGGCACATGGTCCGGCGTGGTGTCCTTGACGCCGGGCTTGTACAGGCCGCCGGCGGTGTAGTCGCCGCGCGTGGACGGGTCTTCCTTGGCGGCCGCGTACGGCGAGGTCGAGGGGCAACCGGTGGCGACATACGCCGGCCCCTTGCCGTCGACCTTGACGCCCTTGATGGCGCCGCTTCCGCCGGTGCCGGCGCTCTTCTTCGGTGCACTGCTACAGGCCGCCAGGCCGAGCATCAGCGCCATCGGGATCAGCCACTTGGGGCCTGTCGTGCTGTTCATGCCGGGGGTAACTCCTTGCCGGCGATGGCCTCGGACAGCTGGAACACGGCCATCGCGTACATCTTGGAAATGTTGTAACGGGTGATCGCGTAGAAATTCTGGAAGCCCAGCCAGTACTGCTTGCCGTTGGCATCGTCCAGGGTGATCGGAGTGGCGGTAGTGCCGGCCACCACCGGCGCATTGGGGTGGTAGCCGCGCGCGGACAGATCGGCCAGCGTGTGCACCGGCGACCAGTCGGTGGGATTGAATTCCTCGTGGCCGGCGGCCAGCGTGGCCGGCACCGCGACCTGGCCACCGCGCACCCAGCCGCCCTTCTTGACAAAGTAGTTGGCCACCGAGGCGAACACGTCGTTGTGGTCGGTGAACAGGTTGCGCTTGCCGTCGGCATCGCCATCGACGGCGAACTGGCGGTAGCTGGACGGCATGAACTGGCCCATGCCCATCGCGCCGGCATAGCTGCCGATCAGCGTGGTGACATCGAGCTGCTCTTCCTTGCCGAGCGCGAACAGCTGGCCGAGTTCATCGCGGAAGAACAGCTCGCGACGCACTTCGCGTTCGAGCTTGGCCGGGTCGCCGCTGCGCGGGTAGCGGAACGCCAGCGTGTACAGCGCGTCCAGCACGCGGTACTTGCCGGCGTTGCTGCCGTAGCTGGTTTCCACCCCGATGATGGCCACGATCACCTGCGCCGGCACGCCGGTGGCTGCTTCGACCTTGCTCAGCTCTGCACGATGTTCGGCCAGGAACTTGCGGCCGCCATCGATGCGCGCCTGGGTGATGAACATCGGGCGGTATTCGTTCCACGGCTTGACCCGCTCGGCCGGGCGCGACATCGCGGTGACGATGGCGTCCTTGAACTGCGCCTGCGCCAGCACCGCTTCGATCTGTGCGGCGTCGATGCCGTACTTGGCAGCGGTGTCGCGCACGAAGTTGGCACGGGCGATCTCGAACGGCACCGGGGTCAGGTCCACCGGCGGCAGCGCGGGCGCTTCGGCAGCCGCACTGACGGGCGCGACCGGGGTGCTCGGCGGCTTGGCCGGGGGCGCGCTGGCGGCCGGCGGCGGGGTCGGAGGGCTGGGCTGGGTCGCGCAGGCGACAAGGCCGAGGGTGAGCAGGCAGGTCAGAGTGCGTCGAATCATCGGCCGAGGGTAACAGAGAACAGATGAACTTCTGGCAATAAGGCCATGAAAGGAAAGAGCTTTGAGTGGCGGGGATTCGGGATTCGGGATTCGGGATTCGGGATTCGGGATTCGGGATTCGGGATTCGGGATTCGGGATTGGGGATTGGGGATTGGGGATTGGCCGGTGCCGCGCGGAATGGGGAATGGGGAATGGGGAATGGGGATACGGGGTGCTGCGCGTGTGCGGCCCCGGATTTGTCTGTCACGGCAGGCCGGGGCTGGCGCGGCATCGCGTTCGGCGCCGTGCCGTGGGGCCTGCTTTGGTTTCTTCACCTGGCGGCCTGATCGGCCGCCTTGGGTCCCTTCGCTGGCACTTCAGCCGTCAGGCGCGGCCGGGTGGCCGCGCCTGGTTGATTACAGGGCCGGGAAGCGCGGTGCGGTCGAGCAGGTAGGCACGCTGCCGCCGAGTTGCACGCTGGGCGTGGTGACGTTGCTGCCGATTGGGGTGAGCGCGCTGTTGCTGAGCCCGATCCGCGCGTCGCTGGCGGTGACCGCGGTATTGCCGGTGGCCACGTTGGCCAGTGTCAGGTCCAGCGGCGTCTGCGCATCGAAACCTCTCAGGATCCAGCCCTTGCCCTTGAGGCCGGCATCGCCGGTGGTGCGCAGGCCGTTGACGACGATGTCGCTGAAGCTGGGCTTGGTGCCGCTGCCGCCGGTCGCATAGAACGGGTTGATCACCAGCGGGCTGGTCACCCCGTACAGGCAGGTATTGCGATAGGTCACCAGGCTGACCGGGCCGCCCTTGGCCAGGCTGGTCTTGATGCGCAGCCCGGTGTTGTCGGTGCTGCGATTGCCGGCATCGTCGCTGGCCGTGATGGCGTTGTTGTCGACCAGCACGTTGTTGACCCCGGACATCACCTCGCTGCCGATCGAGATGCCGTGGGTGCCGTAGCAGCGGTTGTCGCGCACGCTGATGTTGCCGGACCTGGACGCAATGGTCTTGATCGCCACGCAGTCGTCGCCGCCCATCACATCGTTGTCGACCAGGCTGGCGTTGAGCACGCTGTCCAGATCCAGGCCGTCGGTGTTGGGGCTGGTGGCCGGCGATTTCACCCGCACGCCCCAGATGGTCAGGCCATCGACGATGTGCGCGAAGAAATGAAAGTACGCCGCGTTGATCAGATTGACGTGGTAGAGGGTGAACGTGGTGGAGTTCTGCACCTTGATCAGGTCCGGGCTGTTCTGCACCTGGCCGGCAGTCTTGGCGTTTTCGCCGAATTGCCACCAGGTGGTGGTCCTGCCGAGCATGGGCAGGTCGCCACGCCCATCGATCGTGCCCTGCCGCCCGCCGGTGCGTACGCCCATCACGCCGGACCTGGCGCCCTTGATGCCGATCAGCGGCAGGCAGCCACCGCTCTTGGCGCCCGCAACGCCGCAACCGCTGCCGTAATCGGCCGGATTGCGCGAGCCGTACAGGGTCACGCCCTGATCGACGACCAGGGTGACGCCGGTGGGAATCGTCAGCGGGCCGCTGAGAAACGCGTCGCCGGTGCCGGCCTTGAGCAGCACGCTGCCGTTCTTGCCGGTGCAGGCCGTCAACGCGGCCTGGATGGTCTTGGTATCAGGCGGCGCGCTTTCCAGCGCGGCATCGAACAGGCGCCCGCTCGGCGTGTGGCTGGCGCTCACCGCCTGGCAGGTGGCAGGAATCGCCGGCTCTGACACGGCGCGCGCATCGCCGCTGGCAAGGGTGATGGCGCCGGCGTGTGCAGCGAACGTCAGACAGACACCGCCGATGGCGGCGCTTAGCAATTTCATGGAAGAGGTCACCGGAAAGAGGAATGGTGCGCGCCTGCAGCTGCAACGCGACGCAGCCGCGGGCAGACAGCGGCGCATCGGACTCTACGGCGCAACGCCCCCACCCACAGAAGGCGAGCGAACCCGGTGCCGCACGCGCGAAGCGGCCCTGCGTCGGCGTGTCGTCATTGCAACGCAGCGCGCACAACCGCACGCGTCCTGCGCAGTGTCAGCGGCGTGTCATGCGCCTGTCGCACGCGGCGTGGTGCACCTGGTTGGCCATGATTCGTTCTGGCGAGGCGGGTACGCCTGCCACCGTGGGCTGCAGCACGCGCCGGCTCAGTACCAATGCACCGGACGGTGCGTCTTGACCGCCATCACCAGGCCCAGCCCGGCCAGCAACGACACCGCCGAGGTGCCGCCGTAACTCATCAGCGGCATCGGCACGCCCACCACCGGCAGCAGGCCGGAAATCATGCCGCCGTTGACCAGCACGTAGACGAAGAAGGCCAGCCCGGTGGCACCGGCGACCAGGCGCGAATAGGTGTCGCGCGCCTGCGAGGCGATCCACAGGCAGCGCGCGATCACGATCAGGTACAGGCTGAGCACGGTCGCCACGCCGATCCAGCCGAATTCTTCACTGAGGACCGAGAACGCAAAGTCGGTGGTCTGTTCGGGGATGAAGTTCAGGTGCGACTGCGACCCCAGTCCCCAGCCCTTGCCGTCGAAGCCGCCGGAGCCGATCGCGATCTTGGACTGGATGATGTTCCAGCCGGCGCCCAGCGCATCGTTTTCCGGGTTGAGGAACATCATGATGCGGTCCTTCTGGTACGGCCGCAGCAGCCAGAACCAGGCCACCGGCGCGGCCGCCGAGACGCCGCCCACGCCCACCGCCACCCACCACCACGGCAGGCCGGCCAGCAGCAGCACGAACACCCCGCTGGCGGCGATCAGCACGCCGGTGCCGAAGTCCGGCTGCAGCATGATCAGGGCGGTCGGCACGCCGATGATCACGCCGGTCACCAACACGGTGGAGATGCGCGGCGGCAACGGCATGCGGTGCAGATACCAGGCCGCCATCATCGGCAGGCTGATCTTGAGCAACTCGGCCGGCTGCAGGTAGAACAGTTTCAGATCCAGCCACTGGCGGCCGTATTTGCCGGTGCCCAGCGCGAATACCGCCAGCAACGGCAGCATCGACAGGCCGTACACCCATGGCGTCCAGGCGCGCAGGCGCAGCACCGACATGCGCGAAATGCCCCACATCGCGGCCAGGCCGATGACAAAGCGCACGGCTTGCGCCATCACCAGATGATCGCCGTTGGCGGCGCCGCCGGCGCTCTTGAGCACCGACAGCCCGATCACCATCAGCGCCCCCAGCGCCAGGCACAGCACCCAGTCCAGGCTGCGCGTGAAGCGCGCCACCATGTCCACCAGCCAGCGCAGGATGTCACTCAATGGTCGGTCTCCTGGACCGCATCGGGCACATCCGGCACCACCGGCTGCGCCGGCGTATTGGGGTCCAGGGCCACCGCGGTCTGGCCGATCACCACCGGCAGCTCGTCCAGCGTGGCCGCGGCCGCATCGCCGGCCTGGCGCGCATCGGTGGCGCCGGCTTCGAACTGGTTGACGCCCACCGCGGTCATGCCCAGCTCGCTGTCCAGCGGCTCCAGGCCGGCGGGCAGCTTGCCGAGCAGCCAGGCGTCGAAGATCTTGCGTGCGATCGGCGCGGCCGAACTGGTGCCGAACCCGCCGCCCTCCACCGCCACCGCCACCGCGATGACCGGGTTGTCGGCCGGGGCGAAGCCGACGAACAGGCCACGGTGACGCAGATGCAGCGGCAGGCTGCGCGGATCCACCGCGGCCACGCCCTTGCGGCTGACCACCTGCGCGGTGCCGGTCTTGCCGGCCATCTGGTACGGCGCGCCGGGGGTGATCGCATAGCCGGTGCCGCCCGGACGCATGGTGTCCATCATGCCCTCGCGCACCACCTGCAGGTGCGCCGCGCTCGGGCTGATCGGCTTGCCCGGCGGCTGGATCATCGGCTGCCAGGGGTGGTCGAAGCCGGTGCGCTCCTCCAGCACCAGGTGCGGGCGCAGCAGCAGCCCGCTGGCGATCGCCGACACCCCGCGCGCCAGCTGCAGCGGCGTGACCTTCCAGTCACCCTGGCCGATGGCGATGTTGACGGTATCACCGGGGTACCAGCGTTCCTTGCGGGTCTTGTACTTGTAGGCCGGCGACGGCAGGATGCCGCCGATCTCGCCGAGCAGGTCCACCCCGGTCGGTTGACCGAAACCGTACTCGCCCATGTAGTGGTCGAACCGGTCGATGCCCATGTCCACCGCCAGGCGGTAGTAGTAGGTATTGACCGACTGGGCGATCGACTTGCGTAGATCGGTCCAGCCATGGCCGCCGCGGTGCGAGTCGCCCCAGCCGCGGCTGACCCCGGGCAGGTAGAACATGCCGGTGGACAGCACCCGGTCTTCCGGCCGGCGCAGGCCGCTGTCCAGCCCGGCCAGCGCGATCAGCGGCTTGAGCGTGGAGCCCGGCGCCACCCCGCCCAGCACCAGCCGATTGAACTGCGGCCGCGACGGGTTGTCGTTGAGCATCTTGAAGTCGGTATGCGAGATGCCGTTGACGAACAGGTTGGGGTCGTAGCTGGGCAGGCTGACCATGCCCAGGATCTCGCCGGTGCGCGGGTCCATCGCGATCGCCGCGCCTTCGTGCTCGCCGAACGCGGCCACCATCGCGCGCTGCAGGTCGGCATCCACCGACAGCCGCAGGTCCGCGCCCGACTGCGGCGCGACCCGGCCGACGGTGCGGATCGCCCGCCCCTGCACATTGGTTTCGACCTGCTCGTAACCGACCTGGCCGCGCAGATCCTGCTCGTAGTAGCGCTCCAGCCCGGACTTGCCCATGTGGGTGAGCGCGGCATTGCCCTCGCCCAGCACCGCCAGGTCCTTCTCGTCGATGCGGCCGACGTAGCCGATGATGTGCGCGAACAGCGGGCCGTACGGGTAGCGCCGGGTCAGGTACGGCTCCAGCTCCACGCCGGGAAAGCGCCAGCGCTCCACCGCAAAGCGCGCCATTTCCTCATCGCTCATGCGCAGCTTGAGCGTGACCGGCAGGAAGCTGCGGCGCGCGCGGCGCTCGCGATTGAAACGTTCCAGGTCCTCCGGCGCGATCGGAATCACCTTGCCCAGCGCGGCCAGCATGGCGTTCATGTCGGTGACCTTGTCCGGGGTCACGTCCAGGCGGAAGGCCGGCACGTTCTCGGCCAGCAGCCGGCCGGTGCGGTCGTAGATCATGCCGCGCCCGGGCACCACCGGCTTGGGCTTGATGCGGTTGGCTTCCGAGCGGGTGGCGTAGACCTCGTGGTCGAGCACCTGCAGCTTGAAGTACCAGCCGCCCAGGCCGACCAGGCAGATCACCACCATCACAAAGCCCAGCACCGCACGCCGGCGGAACTGCTCGGCCTCCGCGTGCGGGTTCTTGGGGTGACGACGCCCGTGCATGGCTTACTTCTTGCTCCGCTTGCCCAGCCGTACCGCATCCAGCAACACGAACAGCGGCGGCCACAGCGCCATGCCCAGCAGCGGCGCCCACCAGTAGCTCCACGGCAGGGTCGGCTCGCCCACCGCCAGATGCACCGCCGAGGAGACGATGCGGTCGTTGAGCAGCAGCCCGCCGATCGCCAGCGCCTGCTGCGAGACCGGGAAGAAGCGCATCCGCGCGCGGAAGCGCTGCAGGATGAAGGTCATGATCACCAGCCGCAGCGCCTGTTCGCCGAGCAGCCCGCCATACAGCAGGTCGGCCAGCACGCCGGCCACGAAGGCGATGCCCAGCCCGACCCGGTCCGGCTCCTCGATCACCCAGTACGCCAGCACCAGCGCCAGCCAGTACGGACGCAGCGGCTGCACCACCACCGGCAGCGGCAGCAGGCCCAGCACCAGCGCGATGAGGATGCTCGCCGGCAGGATCCAGGTGTTGCGCATGCGGGTCATTGCTCCGTCTCCTGCGGAGACGGACGGGATTGGGGAATCGGGAATGGGGAATCGGCAGGAGCGGTGTTCTGCGGCGTCGCGGTGGCTGCGCCCTGGTTGTTTCGGGGACGGGAATTGGGAATCGGGAATCGGGAATCGGTAGGAGCGGCCCCTTGCGACGATGCAGATGCTGCGCCTTGCCTGGTCAATCGCAAGGACGGCATCGATGCAGCACCGTTGCCGTTGCCGATTCCCGCTCCCTCATTCCCCATTCCCGACGGCTTGGCAGGCGCACTTCCTTGCGGCGGAACGGGAGTGGCCTGTCCGGTCGGCGTCGAGGCCGGCACCGATGCAGCACCGGCGCCGTTGCCACTCCCGATTCCCGATTCCCCATTCCCGATTCCCGGCGCCACGCGTAGCGGCTTGCCTGCACGCAGCAACAGCACATCGCGGCCGCGATCGAGCTTGGCGGCCGGGGTCAGTTCGCCGACCAGGAAGGCGTGGGTATCGTCCGGATGCAGTTCGGACACCTTGCCGACCGGAAAGCCGGCCGGGAAGCGGCCACCGAGGCCGGAGGTGACGATCTCGTCGCCCACCTGCACGCCGGCACTGAGCGGGATGTCGCGCAGTTCCAGCCGGTCGCCGCGGCCGTAGACGATCAGGCGCACGCCGTTGCGCGCCACGCTGACCGGCACCGCGTGGTCGGGGTCGGTCAGCAGCAGCACGGTCGAATGCAGCGGGGTCACCTCGATCACCTGGCCCATCAGCCCGCCGGCATCGATCACCGCCTGGCCCATCAGCACGCCATCGCGGCTGCCGGCATCCAGCAGCAGGCGCTGCCGGGTCGGGTCCAGGTCGATATCCAGGATCGGCGCCAGCTGCACGTCCAGCCCGCGGCGCTCGGCCACGTTGAGCAGTTCGCGCAGCTGCGCATTGTCCAACGCGGCGGTCTGCAGCCGGGTCAGGCGCGCATTGGCCACCAGCAGCTGGTTGCGCAGGTCGCGGGTTTCTTCCACCAGCTGCGCGTGGGTGGCGGCGTTGTCGCGCACCTGCGAGCCGATCCGCCCCGGCAACCCGGCCACGGCCCAGATCGGCTGGATCAGCAGGTTGGCCTGCAGGCGCACCTGGCTCAGCCAGCCCCCCCGGCTATCGAGCGCGATCAGCACGATCGCCAGCACCAGATAGACCAGCAGCCGCAGCGTGGAGGTGACTTCGCCCGGACGGGAGGCGACGGGAGGACCGGCGTAGGAGGGCACTGTCAGGGCCGGGAATGGGGTATCGGGAATGGAGAATCGGGAAGCAGTGTGCTGCCCCAGAGACGGTTGAGGCGAAAACTCACATGGGCGGGACCGCGTCGCAACCGCTCAGGAGCGCGGGCAGGGAATGCTTTCACGATTCCCTACTCCCGATTCCCGATTCCCGGACGCCTCACTCCGGCGCGAAGAACTCGTTGCCATGCATGTCCACCAGCTCCAGCGCGCGACCGCCGCCGCGGGCCACGCAGGTGAGCGGGTCGTCGGCGACCTGCACGTGCAGGCCGGTTTCTTCGGAGATCAGGCGGTCCAGGTCGCGCAGCAGCGCGCCGCCACCGGTGAGCACGATGCCGCGCTCGGCCACGTCGGCACACAGTTCCGGCGGGGTCTGTTCCAGCGCCAGCTTGACCGCCGAGATGATGCCCGACAGCGGCTCGTGCAATGCCTCGAGCACCTCGTTGGAGTTGATCTTGATCATCTTCGGCACGCCTTCGGCAAGATTGCGGCCGGAGATTTCCATCTCCTGCACCTCGTCCTGCGGATAGGCGCAGCCGATCTGCAGCTTGATGCGCTCGGCGGTGGCTTCACCGATCAGCATGCCGTGGTTGCGGCGCACGTAGTTGGTGATCGACTCGTCGAAGCGGTCGCCGCCCACACGCACCGACTGCGAGTAGACGATGCCGTTGAGCGAGATCACCGCCACCTCGGTGGTGCCGCCGCCGATGTCGATGACCATCGAACCGCGCGCCTCGGTCACCGGCATGCCGGCACCGATCGCCGCGGCCATGGGTTCTTCGATCAGGTAGACGTCGCGTGCACCGGCTTCTTCCGCCGATTCCTTGATGGCGCGGCGCTCGACCTGGGTGGAACCGGCCGGCACGCACACCAGCACGCGCGGGCTCGGGCGCAGGAAGCGCGACTTGTGCACCTTCTTGATGAAGTGCTTCAGCATTGCCTCGGTGTAGGTGAAGTCGGCGATGACGCCGTCCTTCATCGGGCGGATCGTGGTGATGTGGCCCGGGGTGCGGCCGAGCATCTGCTTGGCCTCGGCGCCGACGGCAGCCACCGAGCGCGTGCCGCCGATGGCGCGGTCCTGACGCACCGCCACCACCGAAGGTTCATTCAGCACAATGCCCTGTCCGCGCACGTAGATCAGCGTATTGGCCGTGCCCAGGTCGATGGACAGGTCGTTGGAGAACATGCCGCGGAGTTTCTTGAACATCGAGGGAGCCGTTCCTGAAAGAGTCGCTTGCCCTGTCGCCGATGCAGAACCAACTGGTCGATAAGCGGGCAGAAAACGAAGTCCACTAGCCTAGCAATCCCCCCCGGTGCGGGCAAGGAAAAATCGGCCGTTTCGGCGTGGTTTTCATGTGCCGGTCACGCCGGGCATGGCATGCGGTTGTGGCCCTGATCGATCGCAGCCGTTACCCTTTGCGCCGCGGCGCTCGCGCCGTCCCGCCGCCATGCCGGCAACTGGCGGGTATTTCCCAACGCAAAGGCCCGACTCGATGTCCGCACTGATCTGTGGTTCCCTCGCCTACGACACCATCATGGTGTTTCCGGACCAGTTCAAGAACCACATCCTGCCGGACAAGGTGCACATCCTGAATGTGTCGTTCCTGGTCCCGCGCATGCGCCGCGAGTTCGGCGGTTGCGCCGGCAACATCGCCTACAACCTGCATCTGCTCGGCGGCGCGCCGATCCCGATGGGCACCGTCGGCCAGGATTTCGGCCCGTATCGCGAACACTTCGAGGCGCTGGGCATCGACCTGTCGCGGGTGAAGATCATCGACGAGCTGTTCACCCCGCAGGCCTTCATCACCACCGACCACGACAACAACCAGATCACCGCCTTCCATCCGGGTGCGATGATGCGCAGCTACGAAAACCATGTGAAGGACGTGCCGGGCGTGACCCTGGGCCTGGTCGGCCCGGACGGGCGCGAGGGCATGATCCAGAATGCGGAAGAGTTCGCTGCCGCCGGCATTCCCTTCATCTTCGATCCCGGCCAGGCGATGCCGTTGTTCAACGGCCCGGAACTGCGCCAATTCATCGAACAGGCCGACTACGTGGTGGTCAACGACTACGAGTCCAACCTGCTGCAGGAACGCACCGGCTGGAACGAAAAGGACATCGTCTCGCGCGTGCAGGCCTACATCACCACCCAGGGCCCGAAGGGCGCGCTGGTGCATACGCCGGAAAAGACCTACGACATCCCGCCGGCGCACGAGCGCCGCGTGGTCGATCCGACCGGCTGCGGCGACGCCTTCCGCGCCGGGCTGATCTACGGCATCCAGGGCGGCTACGACTGGCTGACGATCGGGCGGATGGGCAACCTGATGGGTGCGCTGAAGGTCGAGCATCCCGGCACGCAGAATCAGCGGTTCGATTTCGGCGAGTTCAACGACCAGTTCAAGCAGCAGTTCGGCTACGCGCTCTGAGACGGCATCTGCGCCCTCTGAGGCGGCATCGGCACCGCAGGTGCGCGTCGATGTTGGAGTGTTGAGGCCGCAGCAAAGGTCGGTCGCCTGAGATCGCGGGCCGTGGCGACGGCGGGACATCTGGGTGGCCCGGTTGATGCCTGGCGCAGTTCAAGCAGCAGTTCGGCTATACGCTCTGACGCTGGCCTGATCCGCAGCGTCGAGCTCACACACCCCTTCTCCCATCGGGAGAAGGTGCCCCGCAGGGGCGGGTGAGGGTACGAGCGAGGCCTCGTGCAGTTTGAACGGCACCGGGCTTCGCACCGTCCCCTCACCCCAACCCCTCTCCCGCAGGAGAGGGGCTCGTCTGCACCGCAATTTGCTGCAATGCAGTTTGAGCATGGCAGCGATCTGTGCCTCTACTGACGCTTCGCGCCCACTGAGGAACGCTGGCCCATGTCAGAGCCAAGCGTTGTCGCCGCCACGTCCATCGCCCTGCCCGAGATCGAACCGGATGCGCTCCGGCAGATCCGCCGGCTGCGCGACATTGCGCCGCTTGCCGCACCACTGTCGCGCTCGTGGCGGCGCTGCCTGGACGATTACGCCTTGTTGCCCGAGGCAGCCCCCGAGCCGCTGGTGCACGATGCGCTGCACGTGCGCGAGCGCCAGCAACGCCTGGGCGATGTGCTGCGCATTGCCAAGGTGGAGATGGAAAATCTCTACGAGCAGATCGCCGGCAGCGGCTATGCGGTGATCTTTGCCGACGCCGAGGCGACCGTGCTGCACAGCGTGCACGACCCGACCCTGCTGCGCGAATTCCGCCAGGCCGGTCTGTTCTGCGGCGCCAGCTGGGCCGAGTGCCATCAAGGCACCAACGGCCTGGGCACCTGCGCGGCCGAGCGCACTGCGGTGAGCGTGCATCGCGGCGAACATTATCTGACCCGCCATCTGCCGCTGTCGTGCAGCGGCGCGCCGATCCTGGACCCGCACGGCGGCCTGCTGGCGGTGCTGGATGCGTCCACCCCCAATGCGCAGGACGGCAAGCAGACCCAGCGCCACACCGTGGCGCTGGTGAGCATGTCGGCGGCGCAGATCTCGCGCTCGCATTTCCTCAACCAGTTCGGCCATGCCTTCATCCTGCGCTTCCATAGCCGGCCCGAGTTCGCCGGCCTGCTGCACGAGGCGCTGATTGCGATCGACACCGACGGTCGCGTGCTGGCAGTCAACGAGGCGGTGCTGGAGCAACTGGGCAAGCTCGATCGCAGCCAGCTGGTGGGCCGCAACATCGCGCAGGTGATGCAGCTGGATTTCGACACCCTCGAGCACCGCGCCGGCAGCGATGCCGGCACCTTGTGGTCGATCCGCTGCGCCTGCCACGGGCGGCGTTTCTACGCGCTGGTGCGCCCGCCGCGTGCGCGCCCCGCGCTGCCGGCGGTGGGCGGGCCGGCGCAGCTGGCGCCCGATACCGAGCTGCAACCCGGCGAGCACGTCGGCTCGGACTCGCGCATGCGCCACAACCTGGCCAATGCGCTGAAGCTGGCCGCACATCGCGTATCGATCCTGCTGCGTGGCGATACCGGCACCGGCAAGGAGGAATTCGCCAAGGCAGTGCATCGTGGCTCGC
Organism: Xanthomonas sp. CPBF 426; assembly: GCF_903989465.1. Taxonomy (NCBI): domain Bacteria; kingdom Pseudomonadati; phylum Pseudomonadota; class Gammaproteobacteria; order Lysobacterales; family Lysobacteraceae; genus Xanthomonas; species Xanthomonas sp. CPBF 426. The sequence goes on along the minus strand of NZ_LR861805.1, from coordinate 807,500 downwards.
CGTGGGCCGGCGGCGCCTTCGTGGCGATCAACTGCGCGGCGATTCCCGAGGCGTTGATCGAGAGCGAATTGTTCGGGTATGCGCGCGGCGCATTCACCGATGCCGCGCGCGAAGGCCGCCACGGCAAGCTGCTGCAGGCCAGCGGCGGCACGCTGTTCCTGGACGAAATCGGCGACATGCCGCTGCCGTTGCAGAGCCGCCTGCTGCGTGTCCTGGAAGAACAATGCGTCACCCCGCTGGGCAGCGAACGCGCGGTGCCGCTGGAGCTGCACGTGATCAGTGCCAGCCACCGCGATCTGGCGCAGCGGGTGGCGGCCGGCGAGTTTCGCGAGGATCTGTATTACCGGCTCAATGGCGTGGTGCTGCATCTGCCGCCGCTACGCGAACGCAGCGACAAGGCCGAGCTGATCCGCACCCTGCTGCGCGAGGAGAACAGCGAGCACAGCGTGCGCATCAGCGAAGAAGCGATGCACAAACTGCTGAGCTACGCATGGCCGGGCAACCTGCGCCAGTTGCGCAATGTGCTGCGCACGGCGGCGGTGTTGTGCAGCGACGGCGTGATCCGCCTGCCGAATCTGCCGCAGGAAATCGTCGATGCCGGCAGCGCACCGTGCCTGGTCGATGGCCGCGCGGTGGCCGCCGACGACATGCCCGGCCGCGTCGCACTCGACCAGGCCGAACGCCTGGTGCTGCAGCAACAACTCGAACGCCACCGCTGGAACGTCAGCCGCACCGCCGATGCGCTGGGCATCAGCCGTAATACGCTTTATCGCAAGCTGCGCAAGCACGGCCTGGATACCGGTTGAATGGGGAATCGTAGAGCTAACGCCCTGCACTCACCTATTCCCGATTCCCAATTCCCCATTCCTCTGCGATCAGAGCGCCCAACGCACCCCGATCAGATACTGCCGCGGTACGCCCGGTGCGAGAAACCGCGCCGGGCCGGTTTCCACCGGCGCATCCTGCGGGCGCGCCAGTTCGCCATCGGGGAACACGTCTTCGGCCACTGCCGCGTAGGTTGCATAGCGGCGGTTGAAGACGTTGTCGACGCGGGCGAACAGCGCTAGCCGCGCACTGACTTGCCAACGCGCCTGCAGGTCCACCAGCGCATAGCCGGCGGTGCCGATGTCGATGCGCGCGGGTGCGGGCTCGCCGTCTTCGGCGTTGTCGACCTGGCCATCCTCGTTGCCGCTGGCCACGCGCCCGGACACCGCACGCACCCCGGCGCCCAGCGTCAGCGCATCGCGCTGCCATTCCACACCAAGCTTGAGGTTGTGTCGCGGCAACGCGGCGATGCGCAGGCCTGGCCGCAAGGCGATCACGCGCTCGCCGGACAGCAGCTCGCCATCGCTGCGGTAGGTCGCATCCAGAAAGCTGTAGCCGGCCGACCAGTACCAGTTGCCGCTGTGCAGGCGCAGCGCCAGGTCCGCACCCTGGTAGCGGGTGCGGCCGACATTGTCGAAGTAACCCAGCTGCGTGTCCGGCGCGCGCAGGAACAAAATATCGTCGCGATTGTCGGCGCGGTACACCGACACGCTCGCGCTGCTGTCGGTCGACGGTGTCCAGCGCGCACCCAGTTCGTAGGTGCGCGAAACGATCTGCTCCAGGCGCGGGTCGGCCTGCAGGCCGGTCGGCAATCGGCACGGCTGGGTGGGATCGGCGCAGCCCAGCTCGATCGCGGTAGGCGCACGGCTGTTCTGTGCGACCGAGCCGTACAGCGTCAGCCCCGAAGCGAGCCGATGGGTCAGCCCCAACGACGGGTTGGCCTTGGCGTAGACAAAGCGCTCGCGTGGGCGGTCGCCGTCGTCGGCAGTGGAGAGAATGTTGTCCACCACCACATGGTTCCAGCGCACTGCGGCGCTGAGATGGGTGGCCGCGTCCAGTGCCCAGGTGTCGGCGACGAACACGCCCAGCGTCTTGGTGCTGCCGCGCACGCCGGAAAAGAACGCACGCCCGGCATCCGGATCGGCAGCGACCGAGCGGTCCGGCTGCACCCAGCCATCGCGCGCGAATTGCCGATAGCGCACATGACCACGATCGAAGGTCACGCCGGTGCTGAGCGCATGCGCGCCCCATTGCCTGCTCAGGTTGAGCGCAAGCCCCTGCGCCTCCTGGCGCATCTGGGTGGTGTTGAGCGCGCCGGTAGGCAGGGCGTCGGCATCGGCGCGCGCGACATCGCACTCGGCATCCAGCGCACTGCCGTCGGCAGCGTAGCCGGAGGCGCATTCCTCGACGAATTCCTCGTAGTCCTCACCGATATCGCCATTGACGGTATAGCGGCGACCCACCCGCGAATAAGCCAGTGCATGCACGGCGGTGTCCGCATCGAAACGGTGGTCCAGTTGCGCGGTGAACAGCGTAGTGCGATTGCGGGTGAGATCGGGCGAGGTGTACACCGCGCGGCGGTCGGCACGATACAGGCCGGGCTCGGCGCCATCGTCGGTATAACGCGTATCCGGCAGCAGGCCATTGCCGATCAGGCGGCTGCGCCCGTGCAGCACCGACAGGCTCCAGTCGGTCTGCTCGCCTTGCTTGCCGAGCTTGCCGAACACCGTTCCCAGGCGACCCTCGGAGGCATCGCGCCAGCCGTTCTCGTCGAAGCCGGTGACCGCGACAAGCCCATGCCAGCCGTCCTGGCTGGCGAGACCATAACTGGCATCCAGGCGCTTGCGCGCACCGCTGCCGATGCTCGCTTCGCCCTGTAATCCCGGCGCGGTGAGGCCCGATGCGGTGGACAGCACCACCGCGCCACCGAGCGTGTTCGGCCCGAACAAGGGATTGGAGCCGGGCATCAGCGTCACCGCATTGATGGCCGACTCGGGCAGCATGTCCCAGCTGACGATGTCGGCGAACGGTTCGTTGAAACGCACCCCATCCAGATACACCGACACGCCCTGCGAGGCGCCCGGCAAGGCGGAAGCGCGAAACCCGTGGAAGGTGAGATCGTTCTGGAACGCGCTGCCCTGCACGTCGTTGCCATCCACGCCGACGAAGCGCCGCTGCAGCAGGTCGCCAAGGTTGTTGCTGCGCCCGCGCGACAACGCGCTGCCGGTGGCCGACTGCACCATGTACGGCAGTTGCGCCGCATCGATGGTGGTGCCGGGAATCGGCGTGGCGGTGACCTCGATGCGGTCCAGCCAGGTCACCTGCGGCGCGTCTTCGGCCATCGCAGTGCCGATCGTACCAGCGCACAGCAGCGCTGCGCAGGCGCAGGCAAGCCGATGTCGTTGCAATGCATCGCGGCCATGGTGTGCGACGCGAAGCGGCGGTGTGCTGCGATACCCCAGTAAGTGATGCGTCGACCTCATGTCGTCTCCCTCAATAAAGCACGATCGATTTGATGCCACGCGCCGCGCGTAGATCCGCCAGCGCCTGATTGATGTCGTCCAGCGCCAGGATGCGGGTGATCAACGGTGCCAGCTGCAGATCGCCATGCAGATAGCGCGCGACATAGCCGGGCAACTCGCTGCGCCCTTTCACCCCACCGAACGCGCTGCCGCGCCACACCCGCCCGGTCACCAGTTGAAACGGGCGCGTGCTGATTTCCTGCGCGTCGTCGGCCACGCCGAGGATGACGCTCTCGCCCCAGCCCTTGTGGCAGCACTCCAGCGCCGCGCGCATCGCGCCGACATCGCCCACGCATTCGAAGCTGTGGTCGGCGCCGCCATCGGTGAGGTCCACGATCACCTGCTGGATCGGCGCGCCGTAGTCGCGCGGGTCCAGGCAATCGGTGGCGCCCAGGGCACGCGCCAGCGCGAACTTGGCCGGGTCGATATCCACCGCTATGATGCGCCCGGCCTGCGCCAGCACCGCGCCCTGCACCACCGACAGGCCGATGCCGCCCAGGCCGAACACCGCCACGCAGTCGCCGGGCCGCACATGCGTGCTGTTGAGCACCGCACCGACGCCGGTGGTGACCGTGCAGCCAAGCAGGCAGACCTGATCCAGCGGTGCATCCGGCGGGATCCGCGCGACCGCGATCTCCGGCACCACGGTGTATTCGGAAAACGTGCTGGTGCCCATGTGGTGCAGGATCGGCCGGCCGTGCAACGAGAACCGGCTGCTGCCGTCGGGCATCAGGCCGCGCTCCTGGCTGCTGCGGATCGCCTGGCACAGGTTGGTGCGACCGGAGCGGCAGAACTTGCACACGCCGCATTCGGGCATGTACAGCGGGATGACGTGATCGCCGGGCTGCACGCTGGTGACGCCGATGCCGACTGCCTCGACGATGCCCGCGCCCTCCTGCCCCAGGATCGCCGGAAAGCTGCTCGCCTGCCCGTGCGCCAACGCATGCGCATCGCCGTGGCAGATACCGGTGGCAACCAGGCGCACCAGCACCTCGCCGGGCCGCGGCGGCTGCAGGTCCACCTCTTCGATGGTCAGCGGCTGGTGCGGACCCCATGCCACCGCAGCGCGTGTCTTCATCCGGCCCCCCTGGCGCGCGTCGGCATGGCCGCCGCTCAGCGCGCGATGACCACGCCCCACGGCAGGTCGCCGACGGGGATCTGTTTGATCTCGCGCAACGCGACGGTGTCGATCACGCTCACGGTGTTCGAGCGCCCGTTGGCGACATACAGCTTGTCGCCGGCCGGGGTCAGCGCCGGATTCCACGGCCGCAGCCCCACCGCGATCTCGGCAAGCCTGCGCGCGCTTTGGGTATCGATCACGCTGACCGTGCCGGCACCGCCGTTGGACGCATACAGCCGCGTGCCATCGGCCGACAACGCCACGCCCGCCGTGCGTACGCCGGCCGGCAGGCTGGCGCGGCGTCGGCGCGCCTGCAGGTCGATCACGTCCACCACGTTGGCGGTCTCCTGCGCGATGTAGACGCTGTGCCCGTCCGGGGCGAATGCCATGCCGCGCGGATGGCCGCTGGTGGCGACCACACCGCGCGATCGATGGGTGGCCAGCTCGATCATGTCCATGTCGTTGGAACCTTCGTTGCTGGTGAGCAACCACCGCCCGTCCGGCGTGTAGGCGCAATGCTCCGGCGCCTGCCCGCGCGTGGCGATCACCTGTTGCACGCGGAACTGCGCCGCATCGATCAGCATCACCTGGTTCTGCCCTTCCACGCACACCGCGAACCGCCTGCCGTCCGGCGACAGCGCGATGCCCTCGGCGTTCTGGCCGATCTGCACGCTGCGCAGCACCGCGTCCTTTTCGGTATCCAGTTCGATCAGGCGGTGATGCTCGGCATCGATCAGGTACAGATGCCCGTGCGGGCCCGGCAACACCTGCTGCAAGCGCTTGCCCAGTTGCCCCTGCGCGCTGAGCGTGCGCACCACCGTATCGCTGTGCGTATCGATCACCGATACCGTACCGCTGCGTTGATTGGGCACGTAGGCGAACACCGGTGGCGTCGATGGCGCCGGTGTTGCTGCAGGAGCCGCAGTCGTCGTTGTCGCCGGCGCAGCGTTTGCCGCGGGCGGCTGCGCATCGCGCCGGCAACCGGCCAGGCCCAGCAGCACGCCCAGCGCGGTGGTCGCCAGGACGCGCTGCCACCCGATGGGCGCTGGCCTCATTGCGCCTTGCCCGCGGTCTTGTTGATCGAATGGATGAAGGCGAGCAGTTTCTCGGTGTCGCCCGGCTTGAGCACCGGCGCGAACGGCGGCATCTGCCCGACCACCTTCTCATGCCCGATGCGGGTCTTGCCGTGGGTGATCATCGCGGCGGTGCCCTCGCTGATCAGCGTACGCAAGGTATCGTCGTCGCTGCCATACACCCAGATGTCGTTGGTCAACGGCGGGCACATGCCGCCGCCACCGGTGCCGCCATGGCAGGCATTGCAGCCGGCCGAGAAATAGATCTTCTTGCCTTCGGCGATCAGTTCGGGAGTGACCTTGACCTCCGGCCCCTTCGGGATCGCCACGACGGTGGCCGGCGCTGCGGGCGGGGTGGCCGGATCCGGTGCAGGCCCGGCGGCCGGGTTGGGCATCCCGGCGGGCGCCGCTGCGGGCGCCGGCGCGGCGGCGCCGGTGGCCGGCGCAGGCGTGCTGGCAGCCGGCGGAGCGGCGGCCTCGGACGCGGGCGCTGGCGGCGGTGCGTCCTTGCCGCAGGCGGCCAGCAGCATGCTGAGCATCACCGCGCACAACGGCGCGCGGACGGAACGATCGGAACAACCCACGGTGGACTTGCGCATGAACGAACCTTTCTGGTCGGAGGGAACACCGCGCACCCCGTGCGCGCGGCGGGTGACACAGTCATTGCCGGGACGGGTGCCTGGCCTGGGTGAGCAGCGCGGCCAGCGCGCTATCGCCGCGTGCCTGCGCCAATGCGGCGGCGGTCTTGCCGTCGCGATTGCGTGCGGACGGGTCTGCGCCGGCCGCCAGCAAGCGCCTGGCCACCGCCTCGCGCCCGGCCGCGGCGGCCAGCATCAATGCAGTGACACCAGCCTGATTCGCGTGGCCGACCTCGGCGCCGCCGGCCAGCACCGCATCGAGAATCGCCGGGTCCTCGCGCGCCACCGCAAACATCACCGGGGTGAAGCCGGCGGGATTGGTACGCCGCACGTCCGCCCCCGCCTTCAGCAATGCCTGCACCACGCCGACATCGGCGTAGGCCACCGCCAGCTCCAGCGCGCTCCAGCCGTCGCCGGAGACGGTATCCACCGACGCACGCTTGCCGAGCAACCTGGCCACACTGTCGGCATCGTTGGCCCATGCGGCTTTCATCAACGCGGTCCAGCCACTGGCATCGCGTGCATCCAGGGCTGCACCGGCATTGAGCAACAGACCGACCAGCTCCGGTTCCTGATTGCGGATGGCCTGGTGCAACGGCGGCTCGCCAAGCAGGTTGGGCCGATTGACATCGGCGCCATGCCGCAACAACCACGCCGCACGCACGCCATCGCCGGCATCCAGCGCATGCGCCAGCTCCTGGTTCGGGTCGGCACCGTCGGCGATGCGCAGTTGCAGCTGCGCCAGTTGCTGCGAGGATGCGGCCGGGCTTGGCGCCTTGGATACTGGCGTCGGCGTCGCATACGGCCCATGCGCGGCCAGATCGCCGCTCACCACGCACTCGCTGCAGCGCACCAGCGGCACGTGGTAGCTGCGCAGGATCTGCGCGATGTTTGCCGCGCTCTGCTGCATCGCCGTGTTCAGGGCATCGCGCAGCTGCGCATTCTTGCGCGACACCGCCCATGCCATCGAATACTCCAGCACCGCATCGTCGATGGTATTGAGCGGCACCACGCCCAGGCCGTTGCGCTGGGCGTAGTAGCCGGCCACCGGGCCCCAGGATTCGGCCGCATCCAGTTCATTAACGGCGACGCGTTCGACCAGCTTGCCGGGATGTTCTTCCGGCGCGGTGGCCGAGTCGTAGAACAGGTACTGCACCTCGCCGCTGATGCCATGCTCGTACAGGGCCTGGCGTGCGGGCGAACTCTGGAACACGCCCAGCCGCAGCTTCTTCAGCGCCGGGTCGTCCAGTGAGGCCGGCAGCAGATCCAGGCCCTTGCGCGTCACCAGCACATACGCCGAGCGATACAGCGGGCGCGTGGTCAGGCCCTGCTCGAAATCGCTGTTGAGGTCCATCAACACATCGCAGCGGCCGGCAGTGATCGTGCTGCGTGCCAGCCCGCGTTGGTAATAGGTGCGCCACTCGTATTCCAGGCGCCGGCCCATGGCATCGGCTACGACCTGCGCAATCTTGTTCTGGAAGCCCTCGCCGGCCTTGTTGGACAGCGGCATGTTGCCGGGGTCGGCGCAGACCCGCAGCACACGCGGATCGGGCGTTGGCGGTGGAGCATTGGCCGTGGCCGGTGCCGCAGTGGAGGCCGCCGTGGCGGGCGCCGCAGCGGAAGCAGAAGCGCGAGCCGTCGGTGAGGACGGCTCGCGGGTGCAGCCCGCGGCGACGAGTCCGAGGCTGCAAAGCACCAGCAGCCGACACAGCTGCCGGTGCATGCCACGCGCACCGGCAGCGAACTGCCGGTGCGCGCGTCCAACGCCTTGCGTGGAACTCATCGTGCGGTCTTCGCTGCGGCATTGGCGGTGCCGCCTGCAGCCGCGGTGGCGGTGGCGCTGGCGCTGGCGGTCACGGTCTTGCCGGCACCATCGATACGGAAGCTATGCACCATGCCGCCGAGCGGGATCTTGTCGAAGCCGGCGCCGAACGCCAGCCCCGCAGCCCCCAGCGCGCCATACGGATCGGACGGATCCAGACCTGCCGCCACCGGCAGGCCGATCCAGCCGCCGATGCCGGAGAACACCGCCACGTACTGGTGCCCGTTGGCCTTGTAGGCGATCGGGTTGCCGATGATGCCGGAGGGCAGTTTCATCTCCCACAGCTTCTTGCCGGTGTCCTTGTCCACCGCACGGAACCAGCCGTCCAGCGTGCCGTAGAACACCAGTCCGCCGTCGGTGACCAGGGTGCCGCTCCACACCGGGAACTTCTCCTTGATCTCCCACTTGGATTTGCCTTCCACCACATCGAAGGCCTTGACGATGCCCAGCGCACCCGGCTCGTTGGGCTTCATCATCACGTTGGCGAACACGTAGGGCAGGCCCATCATGGTGTTGCCGCGCTCCTGCGGTTCCAGCTCCATGTGCCAGTTGTTGGTGCCGCAGAAGAACACTGCGGAGTTGGCCGGATCCACCGAGCACGGCTGCTGGTCCTTGCCGCCCATGGCCGAGGGAAAGGCCTGCACTTTTCTGCCGCGTTCCAGCGGCGAATGCGCGGCCACCTTGACCGGGCGGCCGGTCTTCATGTCGATGCGTTCGGCCCAGTTGGCCGGCACGAACTTGTGCGCGCGCAGCAAGGTGCCGTCGCGACGATCGAGCACGTAGGCAAAGCCGTTGCGATCGAACTGCACCACCGAGGGCACCTGCTTGCCGTCGATGGTCAGGTCCACCAGGATCGGCTCGTTGATGCCGTCGTAATCCCACTGGTCGAACGGGGTCTTTTGATAACCCCACACCGCTTCGCCGGTATCGATCTTGCGCGCGAACAGCGTCATCGACCACTTGTTGTCATGCTCGCCGTTGTTGCATTCCTCCTGCGAGGTCTTGCCGCAGCGATACGACGGGCTCCACAGGCCGGGATTGCCGGTGCCGTAATAGAGCAGCTTCAATTTCGGGTCGTAGCTGTACCAGCCCCAGGCCGCGCCACCGCCACGCTTCCATTCGTCGTTGGGAAATGTCTTGACGCCCAGATCGCCGAGCTGCCCGTGCTGCGGATTGGCCTTGTTGAAATCCGCGCCCAGGCAGATCGCCTTGTCGGTGCCGGCCGCATCGCAGGACCAGGCCTGCTTGCCATCGGCCAGGTTGTAGGCGGCCACGCGCCCGAGCACGCCGAACTCGTTGCCGCTGATGCCGGCCACCACCTTGCCGTCGGCGATGATCGGCGCCATGGTGATGGTCTCGCCCTTGTCCGGGTGCGCGAGTTTCTGCTTCCACACTTCCTTGCCGGTCTTGGCATCGAGTGCGATCACATCGCCGCTCAGGCTGCCGAACACCAGCTTGCCATCGGCATACGAGGCGCCACGGTTGACCGTATCGCAGCACGCCACCGCCACCGAGCGCTCGTCCTGCTGCGGGGTGTATTTCCACAGCACCTTGCCGCCGTCGTCCTGCGCCGCCAGGTCGATGGCGAACACGTTGTTCGGATACGCGCTGACCATGTACATGATGCTGCCGATCACCAGCGGCTGGCCTTCGTGGCCGCGCGTGGCATCGGTCTTCATTTCCCACGACATCTTCAGGTTCTTGACGTTGTCGCGATTGATCTCGGCCAGCGGGCTGTGCCGGGTGAGCGCGAAGTCGCGCCCGATGCCGCCCCAGTTGTCCGGATTGCTGGCATTGGTGGTGAACTCGCCATCGGTGTCGACCACGGCGGCGGCCGGCGGCGCAGCGGCGGGTGCAGCGGCCGGTGCCGGCGCAGCGGTCTCGGTGGCGGCCTCTTTTTTACAGCCGGCCAGCGCAGCGCTCAGCGCCAGCATGAGCAGCACACTGCTGCGCAGGCTGCGGCAGGAAGATTGGTGCATGTGCGTCTACCCCTCTCGATTGAACAACCAGTCGGTTGAAACATCCCGCGGCGCCGGCGTTGCACCCGCCAGTTGCGTCGCGGACGTCGGAAAACGTCGAGAGGGAAAGAGCAAACGCCATGCCAGCGTACTGGTGCGACGCACCATGTCGTAGCAGCAGGCATCTGCAGTGATGGCAGTGGCTTGCGCCAGGCGCACTGTCACGGTTCTGGCACAGTTTGCGCCGGTCGTGCTGTGACATTGGTGGCGCAGCGGATGTGGAACGGCCTGTCAGCCGGTGCCATGAACTCAGCTTGCGCGAGGCGACATGCTTGTCTCTGGTTCGTGCAACTCAATGCCGCAGATCATCCACAGACCGTACGACAGGGTTGACCAAGGTGCCGCCGCATTTCTTTCTCCCATCGGGAGACGCTGCCCGACGGGTGGATGCGTTGACGGCGCAGACAGCCCGTGTGGTGTCCGGCTTGCCGATGACGCGTTGCAGGATTCAGCAGCGTCCGCGCGCTCGGGCGCATGCCACTCTTCCAATGCGATGACGGGGTCCAATGCGATGACGATGTCCTGATCGCAAGCAACCTCCAGCGACACGCGGCCAGTCACACGTCGCGATCCATCCTTCCGCGCGCCTGGCCTACTCGCCAAACCTAACGCTAGCGGTTCCACTGCGCCAGCAACTGCGTGCAATCCTGCAATCGCCAGTCGGCAAGGCCCGGCCACGGATCGCCGGGCGTGTTGACCAGCACGGTGCGGGCGCCGGCTGCACGACCGCAGGCCAGGTCGTTGTGGTGGTCGCCGACCATGACCAGGGCCGCGCCTTCCACCGACCAGCGTCGTGCGAAGTACTGCAGGCCGTCGGGTGCGGGTTTGGGAGCGGCTTCATCGCGGCCGACGATGTCGTCCCAGGCGAACGCATCGTGCAGGCCGATCGCCTGCAACGTCACCTGCGCCAACGCGCGCGCGTTGCGGGTCAGCATGCCCAGCCGGCAGCCGGCGGCCTGCAACGCGCGCACCAATGCCACTGCACCGGGTGCCGGCTGTGCGGCCTGCGCGAGTTCGCGCTCGTGCGCGAGCAACCAGGCATGCTTGGCTGCGGCCTGCTCGGCCGGCAGCGCTGCCAGGTAATGCAGGATGTCCGCCTCGGGCGGAATCTCCAACGTGCGCCGGATCAACGCGAAATCATGCACGGCTTCGGTCAGCGTGCCGTCCATGTCGAACACCCAATGGCGGTAGGTGGAGAGTGCGGGAGTTATTTGTGGGATGGTCCTACCGTCCATACGTGCAAACACTCGAGAGATGGTTGACGCGATACCGCAAGCCGTCGTCAGGTGAACCCACACCTGGCGCATTCACCCCAATGGACCAGCAGTCCATGCCGATGCCGTACACCGAGCGCGCGCCTGGTGCCAGGCAGCCGGCGGTCGTGCCTACTTCCAGCCCGGCATCTGGGTGGTCTCCAGGCCGCCCACGTCGAACTCTGCCGTGCGCGTGCCGCCGGCCTTCACCGGGAACGCGATGCTGATGCGCTTGGCGTTGCGCACCAGCGTCCACAGCGCCTTGTCGTCGTCGATGAACATCGCGATCGCTTCGTCGGTATCGGGTCGGTGCGCGGCCATCGCGCGTGGTGCGCCACCATCGGCCGAGACCTGCACCTTGCAGCCGCGATAGCAGTTGAAGTCGCCGGCCTTGAGCACGAGATAGCTGTGGCGCTTCCACTGCGGGTGATCGCGAAACACCAGGCTCACCGGCTTGGGGCCGCTGCCGTCGACATCCACGCGGCTCTTGGCATCGATCATCGCCGAGCGCTGCGTGCCGCCCTTGGCCGGCACTTGCGAGTACTGCCACAACGCCTGCATGCGGCGCAGTTCGCGCGCCTGTTCGCCCTTGGCCTTGATGTCGGCATAACCGGGCTCGATACGTATGGCCGCCGCCGTGCCCGGAAACCCTTCCAGCACCGCGGCGCCATGCGCACGCGCCATGTCCCAGTTTTCGGCCTTCACTGCCTCGTCGTATTGCTTGGCGAGTGCATCGGCATCGTGTTCCTTGGCTTGCGCCTGCGCGGTTTCCTGCGCCTGGCGTTGCGCCTCGCGATCAGTACAGCCACTCACTGCAGCGACGCACAAGGCCGCACTCAGCAGATACTTCATCGTCGACTCCGGAATGCATGAAAAGCAGCGGCAACGATACCAGCCTGCCCGCATGCCCCGCGATCAACCGCCGCAAAGCGTAGGAGCGCACCCGGGCGCGACGGGCTTTCCCGGTGGAGCCCCGTCGCGCCCGGGTGCGCTCCTACGGCGGTGGTTGCAGGCACGATGCGGCGATGGAAGCGGCGGGCGGGCATGCACCACGGCGCGACTGCATCGTCGGTTCCGGAAGGCATGGACGGCAGCGGCAACGATACCGGCCTGCCGCACCACCCGCGATCAGCCACCCCGCATCGTAGGAGCGCACCTGGGCGCGATCGGGTTTCACCGGGAAAGCCTGTCGCGCCCGGGTGCGCTCCTACGGCGGTGATTGCAGGCACGATGCGGCGATGGAAGCGACGGAGGGCGTCTGCACCGCCCTCCTCTGCCATTACGGCTGCGGCTGCGGCTGCGCCGGCGGTGCCGACTTGGCCTTGGCGATCATCTCGGCCACCGATGCGGTGGTGATCGGGTGGTAGCCGGGCTTGGCCTTTTCGAAGGCCTGTTCGGCAAAGGCGATGCCGTCCGGGGTCTTCAGCAGTTCTGTGTAGATCGGCAGCACCAGCTTGCGGCGGCCGACGCGTTCGATGAACTCACCGGCGGCGGTGCGCGCATCGGTGTAGCCGCTGCGGATCGCCAGCGGGTACCAGCGCATGGCAATCTCGCCGTTTGGTGTGCCGGTGAAGTGATAGGCATCATCCAGCTGCTTGAGCTGCTCGGGCTTGAGCGTGGCGCCCATGCCGCTGAGGAAGTGCACCCACTCCTGCGTGCCCCATTCGCCGGTGACCTGCTTGCTCGGCAGCGTGCCGCTGCCACTCCAGGCAATGCGCGCGGTGTCCACGATCGAGAAGCTGCGCGAGCGCGCCTTGGTGGCGAAGGCCGGGATGCCCGGCTGCTTCAGCCACGCATCCACCTCGGCCGCGCTGACCGTGTTGGGATGCTTGTCCAGCAGGTTCTTCCTGAGGTAGTCGACGAACTGGTCGGTGGTGGCGCTCTGGAACGCATGATCGTCGAACCAGCCGCGCAGGAACGGGTCGAACACCGCGCGCCCGAAGCGCTGCTCCAGGAACTGCAGGAACCACGCACCCTTGACGTAGGCCACCTGGCTCAGGGCCTCGTCGGGGTCGCGCTCGGCCAGCGGCGGCAATGCCAGCGCCTGGTCGGCCGGCGCCATGTCCTTCACTTCGGCCAGCAGATCGCCCTGGTCGATCTCGCGCTCCATCTCGGCCATCTCCGCGCCGTACAGCGCCTCGGTGATGCGCGCCTGCACGTAGGTGGTGAAGCCTTCGTTGAGCCAGATGTCCTTCCAGCTGGCATTGGTCACCAGGTTGCCCGACCAGCTATGCGCCAGTTCGTGGGCCACCAGCGAGACCAGCGACTTGTCGCCGACGATCACGGTGGGCGTGGCGAAGGTCAGGCGTGGATTCTCCATGCCGCCGAACGGGAACGACGGCGGCAGCACCAGCATGTCGTAACGGCCCCAGCGATACGGGCCATAGAGTTTTTCGGCGGCGCCGATCATCTTTTCGGTGTCTTCGAATTCCTTGGCGGCCTTGTCGGCCATGGCCGGCTCGGCCCACACGCCCGAGCGTGCGGAAATCGGCTTGAACACCACATCGCCGGCGGCGATCGCCAGCAGATAGGACGGAATCGGCTCGGGCATCTTGAAGCTGTAGTCGCCGTCGCGCGCGGCCTTGGGGTCGTTGTCGGCGCTCATCAGCACCATCACGTCCGGGTGCGAGGTCACATGCGCGCTGTAGGTGAAGCGCACGCTCGGGGTGTCCTGCAACGGCACCCAGCTGCGTGCGTGGATCGCCTGCGACTGGCTGAACATGAAGGGCAGCTGCTTGCCTTCGGTCATCGACGGCTCCAGCCACTGCAGGCCGGAGGCGGTCGGTGCGGTGTGATAGGTGATCACGACCTTGGCCGGCTGAGTCGGCGCTTCGATGGTGAGCTTGCTGCCGAAGGTCTTGTCGGCCGGCGCCAGCGCGAACTGCAGCGGTGCCAGGCCGCCCTTGCCGTCGTCGGCCTGCACCTGCGCGATGCTCAGCTCGCGCGTGTCCAGCACCAGTTGCTTGGCGGCCTTGTCCTTCCACTGCAGCGTATAGGTGGCCGTGCCGCCGATCTGCTTGCTGTCGAAGTCCAGCTTCAGGTCCAGCGCCAGATCCTTGATGACCACCAGCTGCGGCTGGGCGTAGGAGCTCTCATCGTGGTTGCGGGCGTCTGCTTTCACGGGGGCCTTGGCAGTGGTGGCCGGCGCGGCGGTGCTGGCGGCCGGCGGCGTGGACTCATTGGAACAGCCGGCCAGCGCGATGGACACGGCCAGGGACAGCGACAGGAACGGGAAGCGCATCGACGGCACCGCAGCGAGGGAATTGGGCATTTTAACGCCACGGGCCTTTGCCTGCCCGTGTGGCGCCAGGCGAGCACCTGGCGGCTGGTCAAGCTGCGGCGGCAAAGGACCACGCCCATGTCGCTGCCTGGGCCGGCGCGAACCGTCTGCGCCCGCCGCAGCGGTAGCGTGATGCATGCCGCCGGTGCGCAGCCGCGCAGCAGCCTGCGGCCCGCCCGCCAGGTGATCTCCGGATCGCGCCTAGACCACCGGATGGCTGCGCGGGCTGTCATGCCCGTCGCGTACCAGACGCCGGCCGCCGGAAAACTTGGCGCGATACATCGCCGCATCGGCGCGGCGATACAGCTCAGTGGCATCCAGGCCCCGCTCGCACACCGCGCTGCCGGCGCTCACATGCAGCGGCGCCTCGTCGGCATCCTCGCGTTCGAGCATCGACAGCCATTGATTGAGCTTGAGCGTGGCGTCGTCTTCGCTGGCATGCACGCCGATCAGGAATTCATCGCCGCCCCAGCGCCCGATCCAGTCCTGCGCGCCCAGCCAGCCGTAGGCCGACTCCACCAGCCTTACCAGCACGCGATCGCCGGCCATATGGCCGAAGCGGTCGTTGATCGGCTTGAGGTTGTCCATGTCCAGCACGAACAACACGAACGGCCAGCCTTCGCGTTGTGCGGCGGTGACCGAATCGCGCATCGCCTGCTCGCAACCGCGCCGGTTCAAGGCCTCGGTCAGCGGGTCGAACAAGGCATGCTTCTTCAGATCGCGCATGCCGGCATCGATGCCACGCAGGCTGCGATTGATTCCGCGCAGCAAGCGCCCCAGCTCGTCGTCGCCATGTTCGGGCAGGCTGGGCAGACGTTGGTCGGCGTAATACGCATCCAGGGCGTCGGCGGCGATGCGCAGCGGTGCGAGCAGGCGATACAGCGCCGACAAGGTGGCCGCGGTGCCTGCCAGCGTGGCCAGCAGCGCCACGATCACCACCGACCACAGCGGGCGCCCGCTCAACTCGCTCTGCGCGGCCAGCCAGGCGATCAACAACAGCAGCGGCAGGTGGATGCCGACAAAGGTCACCGCCAGCAGCTTGGCACTGAAGGAGCGGGGAAACACGCGCGACAACCCTGCGTACAAGCGCATCCACGTCTCCGACAAAAGAGCGCCTAGTGTCGCCGACCGTTGGTGGAGCCGACGCGACGGGAGTCTCAAAAGTTTGTCGGCAAACGCACACGCGCAGACTGCAATCGTGCGGCAAGCGAACACGAGCATGGCGTGCTCGTGCGATGTCCGGCGCGCGGTACCCGGCGCGGGATGTGCGCCGGGCGGGATGCTCAGACACGCACCCGCCCGATCCGGTTCAGATCTTGTAGCCGGAATGGATCGCCACGATGCCGCCGGTCAGATTCTTGTAGTGGCAACGCGCGAACCCGGCCTCGCCCATCATGCCCTTGAGCGATTCCTGCGGCGGGTGTTTGCGGATGCTTTCGGCCAGGTACTGGTAGCTGTCGGCATCGCGCGCGAACAGCTGGCCCAGCCTGGGCAGGATCTTGAACGAGTGGAAATCGTAGATCGGCTTGAACCAGTCGGCGGTGACTTCGGAAAATTCCAGCACGCGCGCCTGCCCGCCCACCTTCAACACGCGGTACATCTCGCGCAGCGCGGCGTCCTTGTCGGTGACATTGCGCAGGCCGAAGGAGATGGTCACCAGATCGAAGCTCTGATCCGGGAATGGCAGCGCCTCGGCATTGCATTGCACGTAATCGAAGCCGGCCACCAGGCCGCGGTTGGTCAGCCGGTCGCGGCCCACCGACAACATGCCGGCGTTGATGTCGCCCAGCACCACCGCGCCTTCGTTGCCGACGCGCTCCTTGAGCAGCACCGCGATGTCACCGGTGCCGCCGGCCAGATCCAGCACACGGTCGCCCGGCTTCACCTGCGCGGTCGCCACGAAGTAGCGTTTCCATGCTCGGTGCACGCCCAGACTCATCAGATCGTTCATCAGGTCGTAATTGCGCGCGACCGAGGTGAACACTTCGCCGACCAGCTTCTGCTTGTCCTTGGCAGCGACATCGCGGAAGCCGAAATGGGTGGTACCGGAGGTATAGGGGGATTCGCTCATGGGCGGATTATCGCACTGCTGACGCCGCCATGACCGCAACCGGACCACAATCGCTGTCTTCCCTGCGACCGGCCCTGCGAGCCCTGCGTGCACGACAAGTACGTCCAGCGCGACTGGCAGCCCCACGAGAAGCCCACCCTGCCCGGGTCGGCCTCCACGCCCCTGCATTCCACCCGGCGCCGCATCCAGTACGGGCTGGTGGGCGTGGTGGTGGCGCTGACCGGCGGGCTGAGCAATGCGCTGGTCACCGCCAACCTGACCTATCTGCAGGGCACGCTGGGCGCCTACGCCACCGAAATGGCCTGGCTGCCGGCCGCCTACGTGATGACCAACATGTCGGCCAACCTGCTGCTGGTGAAGTTCCGCCAGCAGTTCGGGCTGCGGCGCTTCACCGAGATCTTCCTGGCGCTGTATGCGGTCATCGCCTTCGCGCACCTGTTCGTGCACAGCCTGAGCTCGGCGATCACCGTGCGTGCCGCGCATGGACTGGTGGGCGCGGCGCTCAGTTCGCTGGGGCTGTATTACGTGATCCAGGCGTTTCCGGCCCGGTACCGGCTCAAGGCCGTGGTGACCGGGCTGGGGGTGACCCAGCTGGCGCTGCCATTGGCGCGGGTGTTCTCCACCGATCTGCTGGAATTTGCACAGTGGCAGGGCCTGTACCTGTTCGAACTTGGCCTGGCGGTGTTCGCGCTGGCCTGCGTGCTGGCGCTCAAGCTGCCGCCGAGCGATCGCTATCGCGTGTTCGAGCCGCTGGATTTCCTCACCTTCAGCCTGTTCGCGGCCGGTGCGGCCGGCCTGGCGGCGGTGCTGTCGCTGGGGCGGCTACTGTGGTGGACCAGCACGCCGTGGCTGGGCGTGGTGCTGGCGGCCTCCATCGTGCTGCTATGCACGGCGGCGTGGATCGAGCACAACCGCCGCAACCCGATGATCAACACGCGCTGGCTGGCCAGCGGCGACATGCTGCGGCTGGGTCTGGCGATCCTGCTGATCCGGCTGGTGCTGTCCGAGCAGAGCACCGGCGCGATCGGCTTCTTCCAGACCCTGGGGCTGGCCAACACGCAGTTGCAAACCCTGTTCGTGCTGATGCTGCTGGGCGCGGTGGTTGGCGTGGCCGCCAGCGCGTGGCTGATCAACCCGGCGCGCGTGGCCGAGCACCTGATCATCGCGGTGGCGGCGATCTGCATCGGCTGCTTCATGGATGCCCATGCCACCAGCCTCACCCGCCCGGAGCAGATGTACGTCAGCCAGTTCCTGCTCGCCTTTGGCAGCACCTTCTTCATCGGCCCGGCGATGGTGGCCGGGCTGGGCCGGGTCATTGCCCAGCCGGCCAATCTGATCAGCTTCATCGTGCTGTTCGGCATGGCGCAGAACATGGGCGGCCTGCTCGGCAGCGCACTGCTCGGCACCGTGCAGGTCGTGCGCGAGAAATACCATTCCAGCCAGCTGGTCGAGCATCTGACCCTGACCGACCCGCAAGTTGCCGCACGCGTGCAGGCCTATGCCACCCTGTACGGCCGCAGCATCGGCGACCCGGCCCTGCGCCAGGCCCAGGGTGTCCGCGCCCTGGGCAGCGTGACCACGCGCGAGGCCAACGTGCTCGCCTATAACGACGTGTTCCTGTTGATCGGCTGCATCGCCATCGCCACCGGGCTGTGGATCCTGTCCGTGCTGGTGTGGCGGCGTTATCTGCGCCCACCCGCTTCGCCCCCTTCTCCTGCTTCCAGTCCACGCCCATGAATACACCTGCAGATTCAACCCCTGCTGCCGATCGGCAACGTCGCAGACGTCGTCGCATCGGTGGCGTGATCGGCTTTGGCGGGCTGGCCCTGCTCGGCGTCGCACTGGTGCTGTATGCATGGCGGTTGCCGCCCTTCGTCAGCGCCGTCGAGCGCACCGAGAACGCGATGGTGCATGGCCAGATCACGGTGATCGCGCCGCAGGTCAGCGGCTACGTCACCGAGGTGCCGGTGCAGGACTTCGCCCACGTCAAACACGGCCAGTTGCTGGCCAGAATCGACGACCGCATCTACGCCCAGCAGCTCGAGCAGGCCAGGGCGCAACTGCAGACCGCGCAGGCCAACCTGTCCAACTGGGACCAGCAGCGGCATAGCGCCGCTGCCACCATCGCCGAACAACGTGCCGCACTGAGCAGCAACCAGGCCCAGCGCGACCGCACCCGCTCGGCCTATGCGCGCGCGCAGCAGCTGGCCGACCAGAAACTGGTCTCCGAACAGGACCGCGACACCGCCTTCGCCGCACGGGCGCAGGCCGATGCCGGCGTGGCACAGGCACGTGCCGCAGTGCAGGCCGCCGAAGAAAACGCACGCAGCGTCACCGTCAATCGCGCCGCGCTGGAAGCGGCAGTGGCCAACGCGCAGGCGGCGGTGCAATTGGCGCAGATCAATCTGGACAACACCCGCATCCTTGCCCCGCGCGATGGCCAGCTGGGCCAGCTCGGCGTACGCCAGGGCGCCTACGTCACCAATGGCACGCAGCTGATGGCGCTGGTGCCGGACACGCTGTGGATCGTGGCCAATTTCAAGGAAACCCAGATGGCGAAGATCCGCATCGGGCAGCGCGCCAGCTTCACCGTGGATGCGCTGGACAATGCGCGCCTGCACGGGCGCGTGCAGGACATCTCCCCGGCCGCCGGCTCGGAATTCAGCGTACTGCCGGCCGACAATGCTACCGGCAACTTCGTCAAGATCGCCCAGCGCATTCCGCTGCGCATCAGCGTCGATCCCGACCAGCCGCTGGCACCGCGGCTGCGCCCGGGCATGTCGGTGGTGGTGGCGATCGATACCGGCAGCGCGGTCGACTGAGGCGACACAGCCGCTATGATGCGCTGATGTCGTCCCTGCCCCCACCCTCGCTGCACTGGCAGTGCCTGCGCTTCGACCAACTGAGCACCACGCAGCTGTACGCGCTGCTGCGGCTGCGCTCGGATGTGTTCGTAGTGGAGCAGCAGTGCGCGTATCCGGAGCTGGATGGCAAGGACAGCCTGCCGGGTGTGCTGCATCTGCTCGGTAGCACCGACGACGGTGCGTTGGCCGCCTATCTGCGCGTGCTACCGCCCGGTGTGAGTTACCCCGAGCCGAGCATCGGCCGGGTAGTGATTGCCGCCACGCAGCGCGGCCACGGCTTTGCCCATGCACTGCTCCGCGAAGGCTTGCGCGTGGTGCAGCAACACTGGCCTGCCAGCGCCGTGCAACTCGGCGCGCAAGCGCACCTGCAGGCGTTCTACGCCGCACATGGTTTCACGCCCTCGTCCATGCAGTATCTGGAAGACGGCATTCCCCACATCGACATGCTGCGTCGCGCCGACGCTGCCAACCAGGAGCCTGCATGATCACCACCCCCGACTACTGCGCCCTGCTCGACACCGCCATTGCCGAAGCCCGCCAGGGCCTGGCCGAAGGCGGCATCCCGATCGGCGCGGCGCTGTATCACAACGACGGGCGCTTGCTCGGCTGTGGTCACAACCGCCGCGTGCAGGAAAACGATCCTTCCGTGCATGGCGAAACCGATGCCTTCCGCAAGGCCGGCCGTCAGCGCCGCTACAAGGACACCATCATGGTCACTACGCTGGCGCCCTGCTGGTACTGCAGCGGACTGGTGCGCCAGTTCAATATCGGCACCGTGGTGGTCGGCGAGTCGGTCACCTTCCAGGGCGGGGTGTCCTGGCTGCGCGAGCATGGCGTCACTGTCATCGACCTGCAGAGCCAGGAATGCATCGACCTGCTGGGCGGCTATATCGCCGCCAACCCGGACGTGTGGAACGAGGATATCGGCGAGGACTGAGCGGTTTGCCGGATTTAGCAGGTTGGCTGTGCAGTGCAGGCGACTGCCAAGGTGAGGGCCAGTTGCAGAGCCGATGATCTGCGCCTTCGTTGCAGGGTGTGATCTGCAACCTGGCTGCAGGGCCCTTGCCCGCCCACCATCGCGGGACACGCCGCAAGTACGTCCTTGTAGGCTCTGGCGCGGCATCCATGCCGCTCAAGGTCCCGCGACGGTGAGCGGGCAAGGGCCAGTCGAGATCGTCGGTGTGCATGGTGGAGCAGTGCTGGATGCGCCTCGTTCGATCATTGAAGCATCGGCTACAGGTCTGATGCACACCACACGACAGACAGCTTTTTTAGATGAGCGCCGACCAATTGTCTGGTGCGGTGTCCTCGCCGGTTGCGGGACCGTGTGGCGGCATGGATGCCGCCACCGAGCCTCCACGGATGGATTCACGGCGTGTCCCGCACGCGGTGAGGGCGTCGCGCCCTCCACCGACTCGGCTTTTGACTGCATCTGCCAGCATGCATCGTCCCGTGATGCGTTCCTGCCGCGCTTGCACTGCATTTCACGGCAGACACCATACGCGCATTGCATTGCGCATCTGCGCGCGGGTGCACTGCGATCAGAGGATGTAGCGGCTCAGGTCCGGATCCTGCACCAGCTCGCCTAGCTGCGCATCGACATAGGCCGCATCGACGGTGACGCTCTGCCCGTCACGGTCCGGTGCCTCGTAGCTCAGCACATCGAGCAGACGCTCCAGCACCGTGTGCAGGCGGCGCGCGCCGATGTTTTCCTGCCGCTCGTTGACCTGTGCGGCAATCTCGGCCAGGCGTTCCACCGCATCGGCGCCGAAGGTCAGGCGCACGCCCTCGGTCTGCAGCAAGGCCTCGTACTGCTTGATCAACGCCGCCTTGGGCTCGGTGAGGATGCGCACGAAATCGGCCTTGGTCAGCGCGGTCAACTCGACGCGGATCGGAAAACGGCCCTGCAATTCGGGAATCAGATCGCTGGGCTTGGCCAGGTGGAATGCACCGGAGGCGATGAACAGGATATGGTCGGTCTTGACCGTGCCGTACTTGGTCGACACGTTGGAGCCTTCCACCAGCGGCAGCAGATCGCGCTGCACGCCCTCGCGGCTGACATCGCCGCCATTGGAGCCGGCCTCACCACGCTTGGCCACCTTGTCGATCTCGTCGATGAACACAATGCCGTGCTGCTCGCAGGCCTCGATCGCCGCCGTGCGCACATCGTCTTCGTTGACCAGCTTGCCGGCTTCTTCTTCGATCAGCAGCGGGCGCGCGGCCTTGATGGTGAGCTTGCGCTTTTGCGACTTGCCGCTGCCCAGGTTGGAAAACATCTGCCGCAACTGCTGGCCCATTTCTTCCATGCCCGGCGGGGTCATGATGTCCATGCTGGCATTGACCGCCACTTCCAGCTCGATCTCGCGCTCGTCCAGTTCGCCACTGCGCAGCATGCGGCGGAACTTGATGCGGGTGTCGTTGTCCTGCGACGAGGGCTCGTTGCGTGCTGCTTCCGGATCGAAGCCGATACCGGCCGCACGGCGCGGCAGCAGCGCGTCCAGGATGCGATCTTCGGCCCGCTCTTCGGCCTGGTTGCGCACGCGCACCTTGGCCTGTTCGCGATACAGCTTGACCGAGGTATCGGCCAGATCGCGGATGATCTGCTCCACATCCTTGCCGACATAGCCGACCTCGGTAAAGCGCGTGGCTTCGACCTTGACGAACGGCGCATTGGCCAACGTGGCCAGGCGGCGTGCGATCTCGGTCTTGCCGACGCCGGTCGGGCCGATCATCAGGATGTTCTTGGGCATCACCTCGTTGCGCAGCTCTTCGGGCAGCTGCATGCGGCGCCAGCGATTACGCAGCGCGATGGCAACCGCACGCTTGGCATCGTGCTGGCCGACGATATGACGGTCGAGCTCCTGCACGATTTCGCGCGGAGTCATGGTTGAGCTATCGGGATTTGGCATTGGGGAATCGAAAATGGGGAAAGGGGAACCGCAAGCGCGAAATCAAGAGCCTCTGTCGTCGGGGTGGAACCGAAACCGCCATTGCGATTCCCGATTCCCCACTCCCGATTCACAGCTCCTCGACCACCACATTGCGATTGGTATAGATACAGATATCGCCGGCGATATTGATCGCTTCGGTGGCGATGGTCTTGGCATCGAGCTCGGTGTGCGCCAGCAGCGCGCGAGCGGCCGACAAGGCGTACGAGCCGCCCGAACCGATGGCGATGATGCCGTCTTCCGGTTCGATCACATCGCCGGTACCGCTAATGATCAACGAGGTTTCTTTATCGGCGACCGCGAGCAGCGCTTCGAGCTTGCCCAGGCGGCGCTCGGTGCGCCAGTCCTTGGCCAGCTCCACAGCGGCGCGGGTCAGTTGTCCATGCTTGTCGAGCTTGGCTTCGAACAGCTCGAACAAGGTGAACGCATCGGCGGCGGCACCGGCAAAACCGGCCAGCACCTGCCCTTCGCGGCCGAGCCGGCGCACCTTGCGCGCATTGCCTTTCATGACGGTGTGGCCGAGGGTGACCTGGCCATCGCCGGCGACGGCGACATGCCCGCCACGCCGAACCGAGATGATGGTGGTGGCGTGAACGATGTTGGGATTCTGGCTGGGATCCATGGGTCCTCCGGGGGTTTCCCATGAGGTGGGGACGCCCCTGCCGGGTTCAAGCGCGCTGCGACCAGGCGCCGCATCTAGGCGGGGGTGAGTGCGCCCTACGCGCGCGACAGCGTCCGCCCGGGACTGCTCCCGGCACCTTCGGCGCATCAGCGCCCGCAGGCCTGCTTCGGGCAGATGGGCCGCGGTCTACACGACATCCGGCCTGCCATCGGCCGATCCATCGCCCGTGCCTACCCTCGCCACACGCCGGGGTGCTGGGCGAGGATTTCAATCACGCTCAGTCCCCGCAACGCGATCGGCGCGGCACGCGTAACAGCCCTGACGGGCGTGATGCAGGTGCACGTAGGCGATCTGCGTATCGTCCAGGCACGCGTGCAACCACGCTGCGACGTGGTCGCCTGCACACACCTCGGCGTTCACCAGATGATGGCGATGATCGTAGGCGCGCAGCGAGATCAGCCGCGATTGGATCGCAGCCGGCACCGCGTCGGGCTCCAGCCGTGCGGGCACCGCTGCGGCACGCACAAAGATCGGCCCGCTCGCGCGGTAGGGCGAGTCGGCTGCCTGATGCAGATACGGCAGCAGCAGCAACTGCTCACCTGCGCGCGCATCCTGCAGGCTGACACGACACGGAAATCCGTGATCGGCATCGGCGATCACACGTATTGCGTGGTGGATGGTCAACGCAACGTCATCGAGTCCGTGCAGATGGGCGAACAGAGCCGGATCGAGCCCGGTCAAACGAAACGAGGTCATGACGATCTTCCAGAGGCGGAAGCGCAGCGTGACGCACGCGTGCCGGCCCTGCTCGCCGCCTTCGGACATGGCAGCACCTGAGTGCGGTCAAGCCCCTCTCGCACCGGCGGAGAGGCGATAGCTGCGGTGGTCGGCCGGCGACGTGCATCAACTGCCTGTGGCTGTCCATCACGCAATCGGCAGATCCTTGCGCTGCGCACCAGGCATCGCAACGTCAGGCGCTGCATCCCGCCTAATCGGCGGCTTTCTTGCGCTTTGCACGCGGATGCGCGGCGTCGTAGACCTTGGCCAGATGCTGGAAATCCAGATGCGTGTAGATCTGCGTGGTGGCGATATCCGAATGCCCAAGCAACTCCTGCACACCACGCAGGTCGCCGGAGGACTCGAGGATGTGGCTGGCAAAACTGTGCCGCAGCATATGCGGATGCACGTCCTTGAACATGCCCTGGCGTACCGCCAGTTGCTTGATGCGGATCTGCACTGCGCGTTGCGAAATGGCTCCGCCGGCGCGGCCGGGGAATACATGCGTGTCGGCACGCCCGCCGCTGTCGCGCAGCCATTGGCGCAAGGCGCCGATCGCATGCGAGCCTACCGGCACCAGGCGCTGCTTGCCGCCCTTGCCGAGCACCATCACCAACCCGCTGTCCAGATCCAGATCACGCCAGCGCAGCGCGCAAAGCTCGCTCAGGCGCAGCCCGGACGAATAGAACAGCTCCAGCAAGGCGCGATCGCGCAGGCCCAGCGGCGCATCGGTCGGCACCTCGACCAGACGCACCGCCTCGTCGGCATCCAGCACCTGCGGCAACTTGCGTGGCGCCTTGGGCGCACGCAGCGCCGCGGCAGGACTGGCGGCAATGCGGCCATGCCTGAGCAACCAGGCGTAGTAACTGCGGCATGCCGACAGACGGCGCTGCAGGCTCTTGGGCGACAAGCCGCGCCGGTGCTCGGCCGCGACGAATTGCCGCAACTGCGCGCTCTCCAGCTGCGCAACATCGTCGATGGCCTGTTCGCCGGCCCACCCCACCAACGCGGCGAGATCGCGCCGGTAGGCATCCAGCGTATGCGCAGACACCTGCCGCTCGACCTGCAGATACGCCAGGAAATCGTCGACCGACGCCACCTCAGACTCCTCGTTGCCACGTCATCGGCGCCGCCATCCAGCGCAGGCGGCACACATCGGCGCAGCCCGCGCCACGCATCATGTATCGAAGCGCTGCAAGGCCACGCTCAAGGACTCGCCCATCATGCGCAGGAACAAGGTGCCCATGCCGGGATAGAAGCGGTTGGCGTCGCTGCTGCCGACCGCAATCAAGCCGATGCCGGGCAACGGCAGCAGCGCGGTGGATTGCACGTCGGCGGCCTGGCCGGCATACAGCAGCGCATGTTTTTCCGTCTGCAGGCGGCCGCAGATCGGCTCGCCGTCGCCCAGGCAATCGCGGAACGGGGCAAGCCGCGCGTCATCGGCGGCAATGACCTGCAGCCAGTCGGCCTCCAGGCCGGCAACCGGCTTGAGCAACACCAGCCGTACCAGTTCGCCGTTGAAATCCTCCGCCAGCGAGGCGGCCATCGCCTTGAGCGTGTCGGCCGCGCTGGTCTGGCGCATCAGCGCCAGGGTCAGTTGATGCGTGCGCACGGCCAGGCGTTCGTTGTCCTGCGCATTGTGGCCAAGCTCGTGCAGGCGCCGCGACAGCTCGCGATTCTTGTCGCGCAGCACTTCCAGCTGGTAGGTAGCCAGCGACGCGGTCGGGCCGTCGTCGCGCGGCACCAGCAGGCTCACTGCCAGGTCCGGGAACTGCTTGAGGAAGGTCGGATGGCGCCGCAACCAGGTTGCCACGTCGTGCGCGCCGAATTTGTCCGTGTTCTCGCTCATCAGTTCCACTCTCCATCGAAGACGAACACGGCCGGACCGGACATCACCACCTGCTGCTGATCGCCGTCCCAACGGATGCGCAGTTCGCCACCGGGCAAGGACACCTGCACGTCGCGCTCGACACGGCCACGCTGCATCAGCACCACCGCCGCCGCGCATGCGCCGCTGCCGCAGGCCAGGGTTTCGCCGACACCGCGCTCGAACACGCGCAGGCGCACGTGCGTGGGGTCGACAACCTGCACGAAGCCGACGTTGACCGAATCGGGGAACGCGGCGTTCTGCTGCAGCGAGGCGCCGACGCGCTCCACTGGCGCCGCATCCACCCGCCCCACTTCCAGTACCGCATGCGGATTGCCCATCGACACCGCGCCAAAGCGCACGGTTTCGCCATGCACCGGCAGCGCGTACTCCTCGCGCGCGCGCGCAAAGCCGGCCAGCGGGATCTGTGTGGGCTCGAATTGCGGCACGCCCATCGCCACCGCGTAGGTGCCTGCGTCCAGACGTTGCACGCGGTGGGAGGTGAACGGGCTATCGATGACGAAATCATCGCCCTGCGCAGTGCCGTCGCGCATCAGCCAGGCCGCCACACAGCGCGCGCCGTTGCCGCATTGGCGCGCGGCCGTGCCGTCGGAATTCCAGATGCCGTAAGCGGCCACCGCCTCGCTGCTGCGCGGATGCTCGATGGTCAGGATCTGGTCGCAGCCCACGCCGAAATGGCGGTCGGCCAGATGTGCAGCCAGCGCGGCATCCGGCGGCGGCGTGCCGTCGCGCAGGTCCAGCACCACGAAATCGTTGCCGGCGCCATGCATCTTGGTGAAACGCAGGCGCCCGCTGCGACCGTCAGCGCTCATTGCCGCTGCTAGCGGGCTGGTCGGTGGTGGGCGCGGGCTGCGGATCGGTGTTCACCGGCGCAGGTGCCGGGTTCGACTCGTCCAGCGGTTGCGGCGCGTCCGGCGGCTGCGGCACGGGCTGGGCTTCCACCGGCACCGGCTTCTGCGGCATCACCAGCGGGCCCTTGTTGCCGCAGGCGGCAAGCAGGACAAAGGTCGCACCAACCAGTGCGAGGCGAACGGATGGTCGGGACAGAAGGCTCATGCGTCGAAGTATAGCCAGAACACCCTGACTGACGTGTGCTCAGCGCGGCGCCGAGATCGCGCGCGGTGGCGGCTCGGGACGCAGCCACAACCAGATCGCCACCACCGCCATGCTGCCGATCGACACGCACTTGACCCAGAACACCGGCACGCACCACAGCATGATGGCGGCGCACACGCTCATGGTGAGCGTGGCCATCCACTTGGCCTTGCGGCTGACTGCACGATAGGTCTGCCACTCGACGATCGCCGGGCCGAAGCGCGGGTGCGAGAGCAGCCAGGTGTGCAGGCGCTCGGAGCCATGCGAGGCGGCCCAGGCGGAAATCAGGATGAACACGGTCGTCGGCAGGCCGGGCACAAAGATACCGACGATGCCGGTCGCCAGGCTGGCGTAGGCCAGCACCCACCAGGCCCAGCGGAATCGAGTCGGTCGCGTCATGGGTAAATGATACGGCCAGCCGGCGTTGAGGTGGCCTGGCGTCGGTGTTGGATCCAGCCACCTGCTCTTACCAATCCCCAATCCCCAATCCCGACTCCCCGATCCCCGCCCCGCAGCTACCTGACCCCAAGCTGCTCCAGCACAAACGCATACGACTCGGCGAGTTCGCGGTAGCGGCGGAAACGGCCGGACTTGCCGCCATGGCCCGCTTCCATGTTGGTGCGGAAGACGATCGGCTGGGTGCCGGTGTTGTCGTCGCGCAGCTTGGCCACCCACTTGGCGGGCTCCCAGTACTGCACCTGCGAATCCCACAGGCCGGTGCCGACGAACAGGGCCGGATAGGCCTGCTTGGTCACGTTGTCGTACGGGGAGTAGGACAGCATGTAGTCGTAATAGGCCTTCTTTTCCGGGTTGCCCCACTCGTCGTATTCGTTGGTGGTCAGCGGGATGCTGGCATCGAGCATGGTGGTGACCACGTCGACGAACGGTACCTGCGCAACCATCACGCGGTAGTCCTGCGGGGCCATGTTGGCCACCGCGCCCATCAGCAACCCACCGGCGCTGCCGCCGGAGGCGGCGACGCGATCCTTGGCGGCGTAGCCCTGTGCCACCAGGCCGCGGGTGACGTCGATGAAGTCGGTGAAGGTGTTCTTCTTGTGCAGCAGCTTGCCGTCGTCGTACCACTGGCGGCCCATTTCCTGGCCGCCGCGGATGTGCGCGATGGCATACACCACGCCACGGTCCAGCAGGCTGATCGCCGGCAGGTTGAACGCCGGGTCCATCGACATGCCGTAGCTGCCGTAGGCGTACTGGAACAACGCGGCACTGCCGTCCTTCTTGAAGCCCTGCTTGTACACCAGCGACACCGGCACCTTGACGCCGTCGCGCGCGGTCACCCAGACGCGCTCGGTGACGTACTTGCCGGCGTCGTAACCGATCACCGGCTGCTGCTTGAGCAACTTGCGCTCGCCAGTCTGCGTATTGAGTTCGTACGTCGTGGCCGGCGTGGTCAGCGAGGTGTAGCTGTAACGCAACCATGCGGTGTCCGGCTCGGAATTGATCGCCAGGCCCATCGAATACGCAGGCTCATCGGCCTTGACGTACTCCTGGCTGCCGTCACGCTTGAGCAGGCGCACGCGTTCCAGGCCGCCGGAGCGCTCCTCGACCGCGGTGAAGCCATCGAACAGCTCGAAATTCTCGATGTAGACCTTGTCATCGTGCGCCACCCAGTCGGTCCACTGCTTGCGCGTGGTCGCGTCGGTAGGTGCGGTCACCAGCTTGAAATTCTTGGCACCATCGGCATTGGTGCGAATCACCCAGCGGCCGTCGAAATGCTCGGGGTGATATTCGACATCGCGCTGGCGCTTGGCCAGCAGCGTGAACCGCTCCGGATTGTCGGCCGGCGCGTAACGCGTCTCCGACGACACCGTGCTTTCCACGCCGATGGTGATGTACTTGTCGTCGCGGGTACGGCCGATGCCCATGTAGAAGCTGTCGTCCTTCTCCTCGTAGACCAGCACGTCGTCC
The DNA here is from genome assembly GCF_903989465.1 of Xanthomonas sp. CPBF 426. Classification (NCBI taxonomy): domain Bacteria; kingdom Pseudomonadati; phylum Pseudomonadota; class Gammaproteobacteria; order Lysobacterales; family Lysobacteraceae; genus Xanthomonas; species Xanthomonas sp. CPBF 426. The sequence goes on along the minus strand of NZ_LR861805.1, from coordinate 778,758 downwards.
TTGGCGGGCGTGCCCAGCACGTGTTTCTTCACGCGCACGGTGAGCAGCGTTTCCGGATCGTTTTCGACATAGAACAGGGTCTTGTTGTCGTCGGCCCAGACCACGTTGGGCGACACGCCTTCCACCGTGTCCGGATAGATCTCGCCGGTGTCCAGGTTCTTGAAGCGGATCGTGTACTGGCGGCGGCCCACCGCATCGTCGGCCCAGGCCAGGATGCGATTGTCCTGGCTGACCTCCGCATCGCCGACGCTGAAGTACCCCTTGCCCTGCGCCATCTGGTTGACGTCGAGCAGGATCTGTTCCGGCGCCTCCATGCTGCCCTTGCGACGCGCCTGGATCGGGTAGTCCTTGCCGGCTTCGAAGCGCGTGTAATACCAGTAGCCACGCTCGCGATACGGCACGCTGGCGTCGTCCTGCTTGATGCGCCCGACGATCTCGGTGTACAGCGTGTCTTCCAGCGGCTTGAGCGGCGCCATCACCGTGTCGGTGTAGGCGTTCTCGGCATTGAGATAGGCCAGCATCGCCTTGTCCTCACGCTTGTCGTCGCGCAACCAGTAATAGTCGTCATCACGGGTGGCACCGAACGGGGCCTTGACCACATGCGGACGCTTGGCCACGTCCGGCGGCGATGGCAGAGCTGCGAGGGCGGAAGGAACAGATGTGGTCATCAGGCTGGCGATCAGAAAAGAGAGGACAGGCTTCATCAGATTGGGGTCCGTTAGATGAACGCAATGCCATCCCAGCGCCCGAGTGTAGAAGAGACCGGCGCGCAGCGTCATGTGCCAGGGGGGCTGGTAGCGCGCTTTCCCGCGCAGTAACAAATCCCGCGCCGCCGCTGGTCTACCATCATGGCGATGGATACCAAGCCTCCGCACTTCTCCGGTTACAGCCGCCGCAGCCAGGACATCGCCCCGTTTCATGTGATGGCGCTGCTGGCGCGCGCCAATGCGCTGGAACAGGCCGGCCACGATGTGATCCACCTGGAAATCGGCGAGCCGGATTTCACCACCGCCGCACCGATCGTCGCGGCCGGACAGGCCGCACTGGCGGCGGGACACACCCGCTACACCGCTGCACGCGGCCTGCCCGCGCTGCGTGCCGCCATCGCCGGCTTCTATGCGCAGCGTTATGGCTGTGATCTCGACCCGGAACGGATCCTGGTCACGCCGGGCGGCTCCGGTGCATTGTTGCTGGCCAGCAGCCTGCTGGTCGACCCGGACAAACACTGGCTGCTCGCCGACCCCGGCTATCCGTGCAACCGGCACTTCCTGCGCCTGGTCGAAGGCGCCGCGCAACTGGTGCCGGTCGGCGCAGACACCGATTACCAACTGACGCCTGGCCTGGTCGAGGCCTGCTGGAACGCCGGCAGCGTCGGCGCACTGGTCGCCTCGCCCGCAAACCCCACCGGCAGCGTGCTGTCGCGCGCGCAACTGGCCGGCCTGTCGCAGGCGCTACATGCACGCGGCGGGCATCTGGTGGTGGACGAGATCTACCACGGCCTGACCTATGGCATGGACGCGCATAGCGTGCTGGAAGTGGACGACAGCGCCTTCGTGCTGAACAGTTTCTCCAAGTACTTCGGCATGACCGGATGGCGCCTGGGCTGGTTGATCGCCCCTCCGGCGGCGGTGCCCGAGCTGGAAAAACTCGCGCAGAACCTCTACATCAGCGCCTCCACCATCGCCCAGCACGCCGCGCTTGCCTGCTTCACGCCCGAGAGCATCGCCATCTTCGAAGCCCGCCGCGCCGAGTTCCGGCAACGCCGCGACTATCTGCTGCCGGCGCTACGCCAGCTCGGCTTCGATATCGCCGTCGAACCGCAGGGCGCGTTCTACCTCTACGCCGACATCAGCGCATTCTCGGACGATGCCCAGGCCTTCTGCGCGCATTTCCTGGAAACCGAGCATGTCGCCTTCACCCCCGGCATCGACTTCGGCGTCCACCGCGCCAACCAGCACGTGCGCATCGCCTATACGCAAAGCCTGCCGCGGCTGGAGCAGGCGGTGGCGCGGATTGCGCGTGGGTTACAAGGCCTTTGATCAGACGGCCGGCAGTGCGCACGGCTCCTCTCTCCGGGTAGCGCCTGGCCCTAGCAGCAGGTTCACTGCGCCGATGGAAACAGCCGTGACTGCTGCTGGCCGCTGTTTTTGCACTGCTGTTTGCGGGCAGGCCTCGCGCTGAAGCGAGGCCAGCACCGCAGCCGCGCCTGGCAGTACGTGCGCCCCGTCCCGGCGTCGCCGGTTGCGTGCGCACGCACCCTCATCCGCCCTTCGGGCACCTCCCGGCGGGAGAAGGAAAAAAAGCCCTGGCCACTTGGCCCAGGGCTTCTTCAAGGCACCGCATGAGCAACGCGATCGCGTTACCGACTGCGTTCGATCAACGCCTGATCAATCCGCCAGTCGCTCCCACAGGAAGCTATAGGCCAGCGCCGCCATGTGCGCTGCCTGCGCGTTGTTGGCCGCGCCGCCGTGGCCGCCTTCGATGTTTTCGTAGTAGGTCACGTCCTTGCCCGCCTCGATCATCTTGGCGGCCATCTTGCGCGCGTGGCCCGGATGCACGCGGTCGTCGCGGGTGGAGGTGAGGAAGATCACCGGCGGATAGGTCTTCTTCGGATCGAACAGGTGATACGGCGAGAAGGTCTGGATGAATTTCCAGTCGTCGGTGTCCGGGTTGCCGTATTCGGCCATCCACGAGGCACCGGCCAGCAGATGGCTGTAGCGCTTCATGTCCAGCAGCGGCACCTGCACCACCACCGCGCCGAACAGCTCCGGATACTGGGTCAGCATGTTGCCGGTCATCAGGCCGCCATTGCTGCCGCCCTGCACGCCTAGGTGCCTGGTCGAGGTGATCTTGCGCGCGACCAGGTCCCTGGCCACCGCGGCCATGTCTTCATAGGCCTTGTGGCGGTTCTGCTTGAGCGCGGCCTGGTGCCAGCGCGGACCGTATTCGCCACCGCCGCGGATGTTGGCCACCACGTAGACGCCGCCCTTCTCCAGCCAGGCGCGGCCCAGTCCGCCGGAGTAATTCGGCGTCATCGAAATCTCGAAACCGCCGTAGCCGTACAGCAGGGTCGGCGCGCTGCCATCGAGCGTCAACGCCTTGGGCCGTACCAGGAAATACGGCACGCGGGTGCCGTCCTTGCTGGTGGCGAAGTGCTGCTCGATGCTGTCCTTGCCGGCATCGAAGAACGCCGGCATGGACTTGAGCGGCTGCGGCGCGCTGCCCACCTCCACCCACGACAAGGTGGTCGGGGTCAGGTAGTCGGTGACGGTCAACCACAGCGCGTCGCTGTCGTCGCTGTCCACCGCGCCGACATCGACGGTACCGAATGCCGGCGCACCGACGAAGGCGCTCTTCTTCCAGCCATCCTGCGTGGGCGTGATCACGCTCAGGCGGTTCTTGACGTCTTCCAGCACGTTCAGTACCAGGTGCGACTTCGTCCACGCCGTGCCGGCCAGCGACGTGCTGTCGGTGGGCTCGAACAGCACATCGAAGCTGCGCTTGCCGGCCATGAAGTCGTCAAACCGCGTCGCCAGCAACGAGCCGGCCTTGTAGGTCTTGCCGCCCACGGTCCACGGGTCGCGCAGCTCCAGGGTCAGCCATTGCCGCTTGACCGACTTGCTGGCCGAGTTGGGGGCGTCCACCTTGACCAGCTTGCCGTCGGCACCCTTGAGGTACAGCTCCTCGTTGTAGAAGGCCAGCGTGCGGCTGACGAAATCGCGCTCGAAGCCGGGCGTGTCGTCATGCATCGCCGCGATGTACATGTCGGTGGGCTTGCCCTCGTACACCACCGTGGCGGCGCTGAGCGGGGTGCCGCGCTTCCATTGCTTGGCGATGCGTGGATAGCCGGAGCTGGTCATGCTGCCGGCACCGAAATCGGTGAACACGTAGACGGTGTCCTGGTCGATCCAGCCCAGCCCGCCCTTGGATTCGGGACGGAAGAAGCCGTCCTTGACCCACTGCTTGCCGGCCAGGTCGAACTCGCGGGTGACATCGGCATCGGCGCCGCCGCGCGACAGCGCGATCAGGCAGCGCTGGTAGTCCGGGCGCAGGCAGTCGGCGCCGTGCCAGACCCAGTTCTCGCCTTCGGCCTTGTTGAGCGCATCCAGGTCCAGCACCGTTTCCCACTTGGGCGCCGGCTTGCGGTATTCGTCCAGCGTGGTGCGCCGCCACAGGCCGCGCTCGTGCTGCTTGTCCTTCCAGAAGTTGTAGTAGTACTCGCCGATCTTCTGCACGCCCGGGATCTTGGCATCCGAATCCAGCACCTCGCGGATGCTGGTTTCCATCTGCTTGAAGGCCGGCGTGGCGGCCAGGCGCGCCTCGGTCTTGGCGTTCTGGGCCTTGACCCAGTCCAGCGACTTGGCACCGGAGACATCTTCCAGCCAGGCGTAGGGATCGTTGGACACGGCGGTTTCCTCTGCAGAGACGGCGCCAGCGGTGATCAGACCGGCAACCAGGCAGATCGAGGCGAGTTTGGACATGAATGTTTCCGGGAGAACGAACGCCGGGAACGTAGCATAGCCCTCCGCCCGCCCGACCCTGCCGAAGGTCAGGCCGCGCGCACCTGTGTCGCCGCACGCGACGTGCTGCGTCGGCGTTGCGCCTGCGGCCCGCGCCGACGTGGCGCGCCGCGTCGCGCACCGGGCCGCGCCAGGGTCGGCAGCGCGAACCGATGCAGGCTCCACCAGGCCAGCATCGGCATGCCGACCAGCCACAGCGGCAGCCAGCCGATCCATTCGCTGTGGCCGCGCGCGGCCGGCCATACCAGCACCAGGGCCAGGCCGGCCAGGGCGATCTGCCGGACCGGGCGCAGCACGCGCGGGTCGGGACGTTCGGAACGACGGGAAGGATGAATCGACATGGCGGCACTCCGTGGCAGGAAGGATCGGAACAGGCCGGCAGGATTGCCTGCGCCCATCTCACCGGCTGCGACCTGGCCGCGAAACCAGCAAAAGCTCCGGTACCAAGGCGCTCCGGCACGGCAGCGGCAGCGCTCCAGGAGACGCGACCAGCAACGCCAGGCCGCCAACGGCACCCTCTTCCGTACCCAGACCCAGTCCCCCGGCTGCCGCGTCTGAGACAGCCGCGTGCGCCAGACCCGACCGTTGACGCGAACTTGCCCCCTGCATGCGGTAGTGTGCTGCTCCAACTGCCCCTTTGTGATGTTGCGATGCGCCTGACCGTTACGATCGCCCTCGCTTTTCTGTTCGTCCTCGGCCTGCCCGTGGCATCCGCCAAGGACACGCCTGCCAGCGAGCCGGCAGTCGATCTGTCCAAGATCATGGGCACCTGGTACGTGATTGCGCGTATGCCCAATCCGGTGGAGCGTGGCCACGTCACCAGCCGCGACGAGTACACCCTGGTCGAAGACGGCAAGGTGGCGGTGCGCTATCTGTACCGCGAGGGCTTCGGCGAGCCGGAAAAGGAGGTCAACGCGCGCGCCTCGGTGGACGCCGAGAGCGGCAACCGCGATTGGCGGGTGTGGTTCTACAAGGTCATTCCGGCCAAGCAGCGCATCCTGGAAATCGCGCCGGACGGCTCCTGGATGCTGATTTCCTATCCCGGCCGCGACCTGGCCTGGATCTTCGCGCGCAAGCCGGACATGAGCCGCGACCAGTACCGCAAGCTGGTCGACAAGATGCGCGACGACTATTCCATCTACACCGACAAGCTCAAGCGCGTGCCGCAGTTGCGCGAGCAGGTGGACCGCCTGGGTTTTGAAGTGCCAAGCAAGCGCTGACGCACGCTCAGTCGTAGTTGCTCAATGCCAGCGATAGCAGCGCCTTGGCCTGCTCGCGCAGCGAGACCGGCTCGACGATCTCCGCATCCGAGCCGTAATGCAGCACGTCCATCAGCAGCTCGCGCGAGTTGCTGTAGGGCACCTTGAGCTCATAACGGCCATCGGCCAGAAAGCGGCCCTGCTGCTTGGAATGCCAATGCTCGTCGGCAACCCAGCGCGCGGCCTTGGCACTGAACACGATGGTGGCCCAACCCTTGGGCGCGCCGGAAAAGATGCCGTAGCTGGCCGCCAGCTGCTCGTCCAGCTCGCTGTCGGGCACATCGCGCGGCACGCTCTCGAGCAGCCGCGCGTGATTGATGCGGTCCACCGCAAAGCTTCGCACGCCATCGCGGCCGTGGTCCCAGGCGTCCAGGTACCAGTTGTCGCGGTAGTGGGTGATGCGCTGCGGAGACACGGTGCGCTTGGTCGATTCGTCGGTGGAACGGGCGCGGTAATCGAAGCTCAGCTGCTTGCGCTCCAGCACACCCGAGGCGACGGTGCGGAAGCTGGCCTCGTCCAGCTTGCGGCCGCGGTGCGGAATCACCCGCACCCGGTCCACCGGCCATTGCGACACACCGGCCTGGGCGGCCAGCAACCCTTCGATGCGTTGCTGCAGCGGCGCCAGCATCGAGGACAACACCCCGCCGCCGGTGCGCGCCAGCAATTGCTGGGATGCCAGCAGCGCGTGCAGTTCCTCCGAACTCAGCCACAGGCCAGGCAGCTCGAAGCGATCGCTTTCGCCAGAGAGATAACGGAACCCCGATTCGCCGTCGCCTTCCACCGGCGCCATCAGCGCATCGCGCAGGAACGCCAGATCGCGGTACACGGTTGCGCGGGAACAGCTCAGCTCATCCTGCAGCCGCGCCACCGTGACCGGGTAGCGTGCCGACTTGAGCAAGCGATGCAGGGAATTGATGCGTTCGTAGCGGTCCATGCGTCGATTATGTCCGAGTCTTTGCGTGGCGGGGTGAGCGTCGCTGTCTATCGCAATCATGCCCGCATCGACGCCGCCGCGGCGGTGCCCCCGTGGCCGGCGCGTTCGCCTGTGCTGCGCGCGGGCCGGATCTGCCTGCGAGGTGCGCAACCGGGCCAGCGCTGCCGTTCCGGAGCCGGCGCCCCAACCTCTTCTGAAGCGTAGCGTTCACTTGCTCATGACGCAGCCGCTCAGTCCGTTATCATGAAATCGCTTCCACCCTTCTTCGCCCCTGTCCTCCAAAGCGAGCCGCCCATGTCCCGCCGTGCCCCGTTGTCTGCCCTGCTGCCCCTGTTGTTGATCACGCCCACCGTCTGGGCCCAGGCAGTTGCACCGGCACCGGCGGACCCCGCTGCCGCCGTGATGCCGTCGCCGTGGAGCGGGAGCAGTGGCGAGCTCGGCTACGCCGCCGCCCATGGCAACAGCACTACTGACAGCCTCAACGGCCGGGTCCGCTTGCGCTACACCGACGGCGACTGGATCCATAGCCTGGATGCCACCGCACTGCGCTCCAGCTCCGAGTACACCAATACCAACGACGACGGCAGCACCTCGCGCGAACGCCAGACCACGGCCGAGCGTTACACCGGCAGCGCCGGCAGCGCGCTGCAGCTGGGCGAACACCGCCAGCTCACCGCCACCGGCCGTTACGAACACGACGACTTCGCCACCTACGACCGCCTGGCCACCTTCGGTATCGGTTACGGCACGCGCCTGATCGATGCCGAGCGCTTCTATCTGGATGCACAGATCGGCCCGGGTATCCGGCGTGCACACAACAGCGACGAAGACCGCAACGAGACCGGCCTGATCGGGCGCGGGCTGTTCGACCTCAAGTACACCGTCACCGACAACACCGACCTGATCAACACGCTGCTGGTGGAATCGGGCGAATACAACACCTACGCGCAGAACGATTTCGGCGTGCAGGTCAGCATGAACTCGCACTTCGCGCTCAAGGCCGCCTGGCAGATGCGCCACAACAGCGAGGTCAGCGACGGCGACAAGAAGACCGACACGCTGACCACGGTGAACCTGGTCTACACGTTCAAATAAGCAACCGCGCCCTGTAGGAGCGGACCTGGCCGCGAGGAGCCTTCCCGGTAAAGCCTCTCGCGGCCGGGGCCGCTCCTACGAAGAGCGGTGCCTTTGGCGGACAGGCCGCGACGCGGCGGTCGATCGCCCCACGTTCGAATACGCAGCCGCGCCCTGTAGGAGAGGACCTGGCCGCGAAGGGCTTTCCCGGTAGAGCCTCTCGCGGCCGGGGCCGCTCCTACGAAGAGCTGCTCCTACGAAGAGCGGCGGCTTTGGCGGACAGGCCGCGACGCGGCGGTCGATCGGTCCCACGTTCGAATCCGCAACCGCGCCCTGTAGGAGCGGACCTGGCCGCGAAGGGCTTTCCCGGTAAAGCCTCTCGCGGCCGGGGCCGCTCCTACGAGAGCGGGCGTCGCATGAGGGCGGGTATTGCTTGCTTGGCGGCGAGGGCTGGACTTGCACCTGCCGCCATCTCGATGCCGACTGCGTTACAGGTACAGGTGACGCGGCGGCGTGGTTACAGCTCTGCCAGCAGCTGCGCGGCGCCCTTGTCGAACAGGCCTTGTGCGACCAGGCGGCCCAGTGCCTCGGTGTCGTCGGCGCTGCCGTGCGCCTCGGCGTGGATCAGGCGTCCGTCGCTGGCGCTGCCGACCATGCCCTGCAGGAACAGGCCCTGCCCCTCCCAACGCGCGAATGCCGCCACCGGTACGTGGCAGCTGCCGTGCAGCGCGCGATTCATTGCCCGCTCCGCTTCCACGCAGGCGCGCGTGCGGCCGGCATCCAGCACCGCCAGCAGGCCGTGGATGCGCGCATCGTCACCACGGCATTCCACCGCCACCGCGCCCTGGGCCGGCGCCGGCAACCAGTCGGGGACGTCCAGGCGCGCGGTGATGCGTGCATCCAGGCCCAGCCGCTGCAGGCCGGCGCAGGCCAGCACGATGGCGTCGTAACCGCCGTTGTCGAGCTTGGCCAGGCGGGTGTTGACGTTGCCACGCAGGTCGATCAATTCCAGATCCGGGCGCGCGGCGCGCAACTGCGCCTGACGCCGCAGGGAGGACGTACCCACGCGCGCGCCCAGCGGCAGCGCCTGCAAGGTGGCGTAGAGGTTGGACACCAGCGCATCGGCCGCATCGCCGCGCTCCATGATCGCCGGCAGCACGAAGGGCGCGTCCAGCTCCATCGGCACGTCCTTGAGCGAATGCACCGCGCAATCGGCCTCGCCGCGCAACATCGCCAGCTCCAGCTCCTTCAGGAACAGACCCTTGCCGCCGATCGCGGCCAGCGAGCGGTCCAGCACTTCATCGCCACGGGTGCTCATCGGCACCAGCGCGACCTCCAGCCCCGGGTGGTGCTGGCGCAGCGCAGTGGCGACGTGTTCGCTCTGCCAAAGGGCGAGCGGGCTCTTACGGGTAGCGATGCGGAGCGTGGTCATCGGGCCATTATCACGGACCGGGCGCGGAACTCCTACCTGGGCAGCACGCCGGCGCCCGCAGCACCGTGCCGCCCACGGCCAATGACCCGGCCACACCCGGCATGCCGCGCGCTAGCGCAACTGCTCGCGCAGGCTGGCCACGCAGCGGCGGCTCACTTCCAGGGGGTGCGGCACGTTGCGCAGCACCGCATGCACCTGGCCATCGCCGCTGCGGCGCAGCTCCACCAGTTCGTCGCGCGCGACCAGGCAGTTGCGGTGGATGCGTACCAGGCGATCGGCAAACTCGTCTTCCAGCGATTTGAGCGACTCTTCGATCAGGTCCTCGCCACGGCTGTGGTGGACGATGACGTATTTTTCCTCGGCCTGCAGGTAGCGGATATCGCCGATGGCGATCAGCCGCAGGCTGCCGCGCAGGCGTGCGCACAGGTGCGTGCGCGGCGGCGCGGCGCTGGGCGCACGCCCAGCCAGAAAGGTGGCCACCTTTTCCAGCGCGGCGGCCAGGCGTTCGGGGCGCACCGGTTTCATCAGGTAATCCAGCGCGGCGGCATCGAAGGCCGACAGCGCATGCTGGTCGTAGGCGGTGCAGAACACCACCGCCGGCTGCGGCTGGTTCTGGCGCAGCAGGCGCGCGGTTTCCAGGCCGTCGACGCCGGGCATGGCGATGTCCAGCAGCACCAGATCCGGATGCAGGTGGTGGCACTGCTGGAGCACCTGCTGGCCGTTTTCGGCCTCGCCGATCACCTCGACGTGCGGATGTTCACCCAGCAGCATGCGCAGGCGCTCGCGCGCCAGTGGCTCGTCATCGGCGATCAGCACCCGCACTTGCGTGGCCGTCATGGACATCCCCCTTCGCTGCAGCGACTCCCCCGTCACGGCAGCGGCAATGTGATCTCACACGCATAGTAGCCCTCGGCCCAGCTGGCCGCCATCCGTGCCCCGGCACCGAACTGGAATGCCAGCCGGTGCGAGATGCTGGCCTGGGCGTGGCCGGCACCGGCCACCAGCGGCAACTGGGTGCCCGGCTGCGGGGCGGGATTGACGATACGGATCTGCAACTGGTTGTCGCGCTGGCGCAGCGACAGGTACAGCGTGCCGCCCTCGGGCATGCGCGAGACGCCATGCAGCACGGCGTTTTCCACCAGCGGCTGCAGCACCAGGCGCGGCATCGGCAGCTCCCATGGCAACGGCTCCTGCCGATGCCAGCGCACCTGCAAGCGTTCGCCCAGGCGCAGTGATTCGATCGCCAGATAGCGCTCGGCCAGTTCGCATTCGGCGCGCAAGCTGGACACGCCTTCGCCGGCACCGAGCGCGGCGCGGAACAGGTCCGACAGATCCAGCACCGCCTGCTCGGCCACCACCGGGTCGCGGCGCAACAGGCTGGCGATGAGATTCATGCTGTTGAACAGGAAATGCGGGCGGATGCGCGCCTGCAAGGCATCGGCCTGGGCACGCGCATTGGCCTGCACCTGTGCTTCCCAACGGTCGCTGACGTAGAAGTAGCGCAGCGCCAGCGCGGTAATCAGCACCACGGTCGCCGCACTGCCCAGGGTGAAGCGCCAGAAGCCGACCAGGGGGCCAAGCGGGGCCTGGTCGAGCGCCGCATACAGGGCATGCACGATGCCGGCACCGAGCATGGCCACCACCGCGGCGATCGACAGCGCGGCCAGCGCGCCCACGCGTGGCGGCAGCCGCGACAATGAAGGCCGCAGCACGCACAGCAGCACGCTGACCGCCAGCGCCAGCCACAGCGCCAGGCCGCTGGCCGAGACAAAGCGCGACACGGTGATAGTGCGCGCCGCACCGGCGTCGGGCACCAGGGTCACCACCAGCACCACCAGTTCGGCCAGGCCCAGCATGGCGCCCAACCGTGGCAGCCGGCACAGGTCCGGCATCCAGGCGATCTGGGGCGCGTGCTGGGCCATGACCTCAGGCGGCGGTGAAGCGCGCCTGCATCCAGTTGCGCAAGGCCTCGATCTCTTCCAGGCAGACCTGGTGGCCCATCGGGTAGGTGTGCCAGTCCAGCTCGAACCCGAGCGTGCGCAGGGTCTGCATACTGGCCTGGCCGGCGCCGAACGGCACCACCGGATCGGCCGTGCCGTGGGCCATGAACACCGGTTGGCGGGCGGCGGCCGGCTGCAGCTGGCTGGCGGCCGCCGCCGGGTCCGGCAGGTAGGTGGACAGGGCGATCAACCCGGCCAGCGGCACGCGGCGCTGCAGCCCGACCGCCAGGGTCACCGCGCCGCCTTGCGAGAACCCGGCCAGCAACAGGCGCTCAGGGGCAATGCCGCGGGATTGCTCATGGGCGATCAACGCCTCGACCTGGGCCACCGATTCGGCGATGCCGGCCTTGTCGGCACGCGTGGCGAAATCCACGCCGACGATGTCGTACCAGCCGCGCATGCGCACGCCGTTGTTGATGGTGATCGGGCGGACCGGCGCATGCGGAAACACGAAACGCAGCGCCGGCCACTGCGGGCGCACCAGCTCCGGCACCATCGGGGCGAAGTCACTGCCATCGGCGCCCAGGCCGTGCAGCCACAGCACAGTCCATTGCGGGTTCGGTCCGGTCTCGCGTTCGATCACTTCCAGCATCATCCAGCTCCGCTTGCGGGCTGGGCATTATGCCTTGCGCCATCGGCCGGGCCGCTCACGGAGCGGCCAAGCGACATGCGCGTGACCCGGGTCGCCACTGTCGCGGCCTGCCTGGCAGGACAGGCGGGTAGCTCACGCTGCGCATGGCCATACCGCCATGCGCCCGGCAGGCGCTCAGATCAGCGACGGCTCCAGCGCGGCGGCGCGGCGCAGCTCGGCCGCTCGCACCAGCACCTTGGGCGGATCGAGCTCTTCGGGAATGCAGAAGATGCCGGCGCGGCGCAGGCCTAGGCCGGTGCGACGCAACGAGGTCAACGCCACCACCGGGATCGACACCGCCATGCCCACGATCACCGGCGCCATCCAGGCCGCCAGCGACGGCGATACCGTATAGGCCACCGCCCCCATGAACAGGCCGAACACGGTCAGCCCGCCGTAGCTGCGCAACAGCGCCGGCCACGACAGCTTGCCGTCGTCGCGCACCTGCGCATCCCACCCCGAATCCTTGCCGGCCAGCACTTCGAACACGCCGCGCGACTGCAGGTACATCACCACCGGCGCCATCAGGGCCGCCAGCACGGTTTCCAGCAGGATGCTCAGCAGCGCGCGGATCGCGCCGCCGCAGGCACGCAGCTCGCGCGGGTTGAGCAGCAACGCGATGTAGCCGAGTAACTTGGGCGCCAGCAGCACGAACATGGTGCAGACAAAGATCCAGATCGCATTGCCCTGGCTGCTGCCATGCCAGTAGCGGGCAGGCGAGAACGGCAGGTCGCCGGCCAGATCGATGCCGCCACCGGCCAGCGGAATGCCGATGCCGATCAGCATCAGCAGGCCCCACATCGGCGCGGTGAAGTAATGCCCGATGCCGATCAGCATGTGCATGCGGCTGATCCAGTGCAGGCCCTTGGCGCCGACCACCTTGGCATGCTGCAGGTTGCCCTGGCACCAGCGGCGGTCGCGGATCAACAGGTCGGTCAGCGTGGGCGGGCCTTCTTCGTAGCTGCCCTGCAGGTAGGGCACCATGTGCATGGCCCAGCCGCCGCGCCGCATCAGCGCTGCTTCGACGAAATCGTGGCTGAGCACATGGCCGCCGAACGGCTTGCGCCCGCGCAGCGACGGCAGCCCGGCGTGGTCGGCAAAGGCCTGGGTGCGGATGATGGCGTTGTGGCCCCAGTAATTGCTCTCGGCACCGTGCCACCAGGCCACGCCGAAGGCGATGATCGGCCCGTACACGCGCCCGCCGAACTGCTGCATGCGGGCGAACAGGGTCTGCCCGTTGACCACCGCCGGCAGGGTCTGGATCAGGCCCACGTCCGGATTGTTTTCCATGCCGGCGACCAGCCGCACGATGGTGTCGCCGGTCATCACGCTGTCGGCGTCCAGGATCAGCATCTGCGGGTAGTTGCCGCCGAAACGGCGCACCCAGTCGGCGACATTGCCGGCCTTGCGCGCGGCATTGTCGGCGCGGCGACGGTAGAAGATGCGCCCGTGTCCGCCGACGCGATCGCACAGCTCGTTGTAGACCAGTTCCTCGGCAGCGCCGATGTGTTCGCGGGTGGTGTCGCTGAGCACGAAGAAGTCGAAATGCTCCAGCTGGCCGGTCTCGGCCACCGATTCGTAGATCGCCTGCAGGCCGGCGAGCAGCCGGCGCGGGTCCTCGTTATAGGTCGGCATCAGCAACGCGGTGCGCGTGTGCAGGGTCGGCAGCGGAGCGTCCGGGTCGATGCCGAGCTTGCGTCCGGCGCGCGCCACCACGGTGACGAAGCCGGCCACCGCGCTGGCGAAGGACATCGCGATCCAGGCAAACAGCAGCACGAACAGGCCGAGCAGGCAGCCTTCCAGCACGCTCAGGCCATCGGGCCACAGCACGCTCAGCATCACCCAGACCGCCACCGCAGTGGTGGCGACGGTGCCGCCAATCAGATAGAAACGCCGCAGGCCGATGCCGACCGGCGCGGTGCGCTGATGCGGCACCTGCAGGCGGCCTTCGCGCAGGGATTGCTCGGGCATGGCCAGCGGTGCTTCCGGTGGCAGCGTGGGCTGACCGGCGTCGAGGGCGGAAACGGGGGGAAGATCGGTTGGTGCGGGGGAAAGAGTCACTGTGCCGTCCATCAAGGCTGCCCGCCGCACGATCGCGGCAGTGTGGGCTGAAGCGGAAGATCCCTACCCGCTACGCGTGGCGCCGCCGTCGCATGCACCCTGGTCCGGGCAGGCCCGGCGGTGCGCGACCACGTCGCAGAATTAGCAGCTCTAAGACCACTCCGATGCACAAGCTCTCCTGGCTGCGACGATGACGCCGCGGCTCATCTTAAAGAATCGACCGTTAAAGGAAACGAAGGCCGCGCTGCAGTCTTCGCCCCACCTGACGAGGACCGCGCGGCAGACTACGCCGCAGCGACCGAACGCTACCCCAACAGATTGCAGTCTGGCACGCGTGCCGTCACGGGCGTCAAACCACGCTGTCGTGTCAGACAAATGCAATAGATGTGCCAGGAGGCGCAATCGGTTGTAGCGCCAGCCTGCCGGCGCTGGCGATCGCGGCGATGACGCTGACCGGATTGCGACGGCAGGCGCGCGTCAGGGGGGTCTCGAAATCAGCGCTATAGGCCCGCGCCGACCTTGGTTCTGGTCACGGAAGGTGCGTTCCGCACTCACTGATCGCTTCACGATGACCGGGCTTTTCGAGTCGGTGCCGCGCTTTGAGGCAGTCAGAAGCTCAGGTCAAACGCCTGGCGAGTCGAGGGCGCGGCGCCCTCACCGCTCGCGGGACACGCCGTGAACCCATCCCTGGGGGCTCGGTGGCGGCCTCCATGCCGCCACACGGTCCCGCAAACGGCGAGGACACCGCACCAGAGAGTTGACCGGCTGTTTTCTTGAAAACGTGTTGCTCGACATGCGGTGAGCAGACGAGACATTTGCAGGTCGCGTGTTGGAGGCCTGTCTGCCGCTCGGCTTGCGCGAGGAACTGATCGGACGCAACGTGATTCGAACAACGCACCCCATGCCCTGCTTGCACCACGCACACCGCCATCTCGACTGGTCCTTGCCCGCCCACCGTCGCGGGACCTTGAGCGGCATGGATGCCGCGCCAGAGCCTACAAGGACGTACTTGCGGCGTGTCCTGCGATGGTGGGCGGGCAAGGGCCCGGCAGCCAACCCGCGGCTCCGCCGCTCTGGCGCCCTCACCGCACGCCGATGCGCTGGCATTGGCCTGAGAACCAGGCCACTTGTCAGCCGCTTTGCAAAACGACGCAGGCATGGCACCCAGGGCTGCCTGGACAACCGCAGGCTCACCGCCTTGAAGCAACTGACAAGACCCCCGAGCACCGGGCACGTGGCTTGAGCCGGATGGCGGCATGCACACGGGGCACACGCCGCATCGGGCAACAGCGACGCCGCTGATGGAAGCGCCGTCGCCGCGTCAGCCGTCCTACTTGCGCGCCGCCTCGCTGGCATCGCGGGTGGCGCGGAATTCCGAATCGTTGCTCCAGTTCGGCCACTGGCGCGAATCGGCCAGCTGCTGGCCCAGCGCGTACAGCACGCCCAGGTCACGCGCGGCACCGGCGAAGGTCCAGTCCGGCTTCCACTCATCGCCCTGCTGGTGATAGCGCTTGGCGGTGTAGTCGTCGGAGGCGGCCTTGCCTGCGGCCACGCCGCCCACTTCCCAATCCTGCCCGGCCGCATACGACAGCGCAGGCACGCCACGCTTGGCAAAGGAGAAATGATCCGAGCGGAAGAAGTACCCTGCCTGCGGCTTGGGATCGGGCGTGTAGCGCAGCTTCCACTGGCCGGCGACGGTCTTGAGCTGATCGAGCAACTGGAGTTTTGCGGTGCCGTAGATGCCGAAATCGCGCGACGGCACGAACGGGCTCATACCGTCCATGTTGATCACCGCCACCGTGGTGTCCAGCGGATACAGCGGCTTGGAGGCGTAGAACTCCGAGCCCAGCAGGCCCTTTTCTTCGGCGGTGACGGCCAGGAACACCACCGAGCGCTGCGGCTTGGGGCCGGCGGCAAAGCCGCGCGCCAGTTCCAGCAGTGCGGCCGTGCCGCTGGCGTTGTCCAGCGCGCCGTTGAAGATGGTGTCGCCGCGTGCGTCCGGCTTGCCCACGCCGATGTGGTCCCAATGCGCGCTGTAGATCAGCGTTTCATCCGGATGCGTGCTGCCATCCAGCCGCGCCACCACGTTGTGCGAGGTGATCACATCGGATTTGACCTGGTAGCTGGCGCTCAACCCCTGGCCCTTGAGTTCGACCGGCTTGAAGCCGCGCGTCTGCGCCTGCTTCTTCAAGGCATCGAAATCCAGCCCGGCCTGCTTGAACAGGTCGGCGGCCAGGTCGCGCTGGATCCAGCCTTCCAGGGTGGGATGCGCCGCGCGCGGGTTGTCGCGCACCACATCGAACATGGTGTTGGTGTTGGAGCTGGCCACCGTGTCCCAGCCGTAGGAGGCGGGCGCGGTTTCGTGCACCACCAGCACGCCGAGCGCGCCCTGGCGTGCGCCTTCTTCGTACTTGTAGGTCCAGCGGCCGTAGTAGGTCATGCCGGCGCCGTCGAAGGCGCCCTTGCCGGTTTCGAAATCCGGGTCGTTGATCAGCACCACCGCGATCTTGCCTTTCAGGTCCACGCCCTTGAAGTCGTCCCAGTCGCGCTCCGGCGCCTTGACGCCGTAGCCGACGAACACCAGCGGTGCGTTGGCGATGTCGACCTTGGACGAGCCGTCCAGCGCGGCGCGGATGGCGATCTGCTTGCCCTGGGTCAGCGCCTGCGGCTTGCCGGCATGCTGCAGGGCGATGGTTGGGGTGCCGACGATATCGGCGCGGCGCAGCGGCACCGCCTGGGTCCAGGCGCGCTTGCCGTCGCGCAGATCGCCGCCCGGCTGCAGGCCGGCAGCGGCGAACTGCTTGCTCAGGTAGGCGATGGTCTTTTCTTCGCCGGCAGTGGCCGGGCCGCGGCCTTCGTAGGCATCGGAGGCCAGCTCCTTGACGTCGCGCGAGATGCGCGCGCCATCGAAGGTCGGCGTGGCCGCCATCAGTGCGGTCGAGACCGCCATCGCCAACATTCCCATTGCAACGCGTTTGGTAACAACTCGCTTCACTGCAGCACCCAGGTAGTGTCCGAACAGCCCTGGAGTGTAGCCACTGCGGCGTTCGATCGGGTGTGCACGGCGGCAACCGATGCGCGCGGCGACGTGCAGTGGCAGCGACGCAGCACTGATCGACATGGCCAGGTGGCGATGCCATGCGACGATGCTGCCACCGACGCGCGGCCTGCGCTGTGCGGGCGTGTCATGGCGCCGGGTGGCGTCCAGCCGCCGCATGCCGCGGCGGCCGACACTGCAGCGCTGCCGCCGGCGAACGCCGATGCGTCTCAGAACAGGTCGACGCTGCCGACCTGCTGGGCAACCTGGCGCATCTGCCCGCTGGCCACCAGTTCGGCGTAGACCTCGGCGCGGTTGCGGCCATGCTGCTTTGCCCAGTACAGCGCCTTGTCGGCCTCGTCGAGCAACTGGCTGATCAGCCGGCCGTCGGTCAGCTCGACGATGCCGGCGCTGAGCGTGACCTTGCCGACCTGCGGAAATACATGCTCGGCCACCGCCACACGGAAGCGCTCGAACAACGCCACCGCCGTGTCGCGATCCACTCCGCGCAACACGATCACAAACTCTTCGCCACCGAAGCGGAACAGCAGGTCGTCCTGACGGAAGCAGCGCTGCATCAACTGGGCCACCAGCAGCAGCACCTCGTCGCCATACAGATGGCCGAAGCCGTCGTTGACGCGCTTGAAGTGGTCGATGTCCACGATCCCCAGCCACACGCCTTCGCTGGCCGCTGCATCCGCGCCACCGGAGAACAGGCGCAGGATCACATCGTCGAAGGTCTTGCGATTGCGCAGGCCGGTCAACGCATCGCGCTGGGCATCGTCGAGCAGGCTGCGGTAATTCTGGAAGAAACGTGCGAAGCCCTGCAGCATCACCTGCTCGGCGGCGCCGGGTGCGCGCGTGCCGCCCACGCGCAGGCAGGTGCGGATCCCGCGTGCTTCCATCATCGGATACACCAGCAACGCGCGGCCGTCCTGCTGCAACTGCACCACATCGCCCGGCCCGTGCAGGTCGGCCAACTGCGTGCGCAGGTGCGCGTCGTGGATGTCGGCCACCGTCAGCGACAGCCGGCCATCCTCGCGCAGCCGCGTCTCGGCCATGGTGCGGCCATCCGGGGCGATGCGCAGCAACGACAGCTCCTCGGACGCGCAGACCTCGCGCATGGTGCGCAACAGGCTCAGATCGAGCAGATCGGCGTCGCGGATGGCGGTCAGGTCCACCATGCGCTCCAGCAACGGTGCCGTGGTCATTGCCGCGCCATCCCGCGGGCGGACGCAGGCCCGCAGCGCCGGTCACGGCACGCGGGCACACCTCTCGGACTGGAACGCACTGGCATCACGGCGGGTTACCGGCAATCTCGATGCCGGTTCATCGGCGCTGCGCGCGCGAACTTGAGTCTGCCCGCCGGCCGCCGCCGCGCACGGCCAGCCGGCGTACACGGATGTGCAGGCGCGCGACAGGCCTGCATCCCTGCGCCGCTTAGGGCAATGCGGACTCCAGCGCATCGTCGCCCAGCGCGTGCGCCTGCATCAGCCGCCGGCTGCCGGCATTCAGGCCTTTGACCTGGACCTCCAGCCCATGGTGGCGCAGCCGCTGTACCACCTTGTCCAGCGCCGCCACCGCGGTGATGTCCCAGAAATGCGCGCGGCTGACATCGATCACCACCGCACGACCAGGCACCTGGCGCGCGTCGAAGGCGTCGATGAACACGTCGGCCGAGGCGAAGAACACCTGCCCGCGCACGTGGTAGGTGCGCACGCCATCGTCGCCGTCGCTGTGCGTGATCTGCAGCAGCCCGGCCACCTTGAAGGTGAAGAACACACCGCTCAGCACCACACCCACCGCCACGCCGGCGGCCAGGTTGCGGGTGGCCAGGGTCACCGCCACGGTGGCCAGCATCACCACGCTGGAGGTGCGCGGATGGGTGACCACGGTGCGCAGCGAACGCCAGTCGAAGGTCTCGGCCGAGACCATCACCATGATCGCCACCAAGGCGATCACCGGTACCTGCGAGACCCATGGCTTGAGCAGCACCATCAGGATCAGCAGGAACACGCCGGCGAACAGGGTCGAAAGACGGCCACGCCCGCCGTACTTCACGTTGCCCACGGTTTGCCCGATCATGCCGCAGCCGGCGATGCCGCCGAACAGACTGGCAGCGGTGTTGGCCAGGCCCAGCCCGGTGCACTCGCGGTTCTTGTTGCTCGGAGTGTCGGTGAGTTCGTCCACCACGCGTGCGGTCATCAGCGATTCGAGCAGCCCCACCATCGCGATGGCCAGCGCCGGCAAGGCGATGATGCGCAAGGTCTCCAGCGTCAGCGGCACCGCCGGCCATTGCAGGAATGGCAGCGCGTCGGGCAGCTTGCCCAGGTCGGCCACCGTCTCCAGCGGCAGATGCAGGGCCGAGCCCAGCAGCGTCAGCACCAGGATGCACAGCAACGGCGACGGAATCGCCGACACGCCCGGCAGCGGCAGCCGTGGCAGGCCGTAGATGATGAGCAGGCCCAACGCCAACATGCCCCAGGTGGCCAGGTTGGCGTGCTGCAGATGCGGCAGCTGCGCGGCAAAGATCAGCACCGCCAACGCGTTGACGAAGCCGGTGCGCACCGAGCTGCTGACAAAGCGCATCAGCACGCCCAGCCGCAACAGGCCGAACAGGATCTGCACCGCACCGGCCAGCAGCCCGGCCGCCAGCAGATAGGGCAAGCCGTGTGCGGCCACCAGCGGTGCGGCCACCAGGGCCACCGACCCGGCCGCGGCGGAAATCATCGCCGGGCGCCCGCCGAAGAACGCGATGACGATCCCGATCACGAACGACGCGAACAGCCCCACCTGCGGGTCGACACCGGCAACGAACGCAAAGGCGATCACTTCGGGAATCAGCGCAAAGGTGGCGACCGCACCGGCCATCAGTTCGCGCGCAGGCGAGGCGCGCCATTGCGCCAGTTCGGCACGCAAGAAAGACATTGGAAGACACTCCGGGGACAGAAAGGACAGCCTGCGGACAGGCCACAACGGCGATAGTGTGCGCGAAAGCGAACCGGCCCGCAGCCGGCGTGTGATCGGTGCGGCAATGCGCCTTTCTGTGGGCCGGATCACGCCAAACGGCGCAGCCGCGGACCAAGATGCCCCCCTCACCGGGTTCGGGTGTCGAGCCGGGTTCGCTAGGGAGACCACCATGTCCATCTTCAGGACTGCACGTACGCTCGCACTGGCCACGGCGCTGGCGCTCGCCGCCGCACCGGCCTTCAGCTACTCCATCAGCAACAACAAGATCGTCGACGACAGCGGCAAGGTGGTCCAGCTCAAGGGCGTCAACGTGTTCGGTTTCGAGACCGGCAACCATGTCATGCATGGCCTGTGGGCACGCAACTGGAAGGACATGATCAACCAGATGCAGGGCCTGGGCTTCAACGCCGTGCGTCTGCCGTTCTGCCCGGCCACCCTGCGCAGCAGCACGATGCCGACCAGCATCGACTACAGCCTCAATGCCGATCTGCAGGGTCTGAGCTCGCTGCAGATCCTGGACAAGGTGATCAACGAATTCAACGCACGCGGCATGTACGTGCTGCTGGATCACCACACCCCCGACTGCGCTGCCATCTCCGAGCTCTGGTACACCGGCTCGTATTCCGAAGCGCAGTGGCTGGACGATCTGCGCTTTGTCGCCAACCGCTACAAGAACGTGCCCAGCGTGATCGGCCTGGACCTGAAGAACGAACCGCACGGTGCCGCGACCTGGGGCACCGGCAACGCGGCCACCGACTGGAACAAAGCCGCCGAGCGCGGTTCGGCCGCGGTACTGGCGGTGGCGCCCAAATGGATCATCGCGGTGGAAGGCATCACCGACAATCCGGTCTGCTCGACCAATGGCGGCATCTTCTGGGGCGGCAATCTGCAGCCGCTGGCCTGCACCCCGTTGAACATTCCGGCCAACCGGCTGCTGCTGGCACCGCATGTGTACGGGCCGGACGTGTACGCGCAGGCGTACTTCAACGACAGCACGTTCCCCAACAACATGCCTGCGATCTGGGACCGTCACTTCGGCCAGTTCGCCGGCACGTATGCGCTGCTGCTGGGCGAATTCGGCGGCAAGTACGGCGAGGGTGATGCGCGCGACAAAGTCTGGCAGGACGCGCTGGTGCAGTACCTGCGCAGCAAGGGCATCAACGAAGGCTTCTACTGGTCGTGGAATCCCAACAGCGGCGACACCGGCGGCATCCTGCGCGACGACTGGACCAGCGTGCGCGAAGACAAGATGGCGCTGCTGCGGACGCTGTGGGGCACGCTGAGCAGCACCACGCCGACGCCCGCACCGACTCCGACTCCGACTCCGACTCCCACGCCAACACCGACACCGACACCGACGCCGACACCCAGCGGCAGCTTCAGCACCAAGGTGAGCGTGGACAGCCAGTGGAACGGCGGCTACTGCAATCGCGTGCAGGTCACCAATACCGGCACCGCCAGCGGCACCTGGGCGATCTCGCTGCCGGTCACCGGCACCGTCAACAATGCCTGGAACGTCACCTGGTCGCAGAGCGGCAGCACGCTCAAGGCCAGCGGCGTGGACTTCAACCGCACCCTGGCGGCCGGTGCGACGGCCGAGTTCGGCTTCTGCGCGGCAGGCTGATGCACTGCGGCGGGCACGCAGTGCGTGCCCGCCGTCGCTTGCACGCTGCCGACAGTCTGCAAGTCACCAATGTCGCGTCACCCATCGATCGCTGGATCGATGCCCATGACCTTGTAGGAGCGCCCCCGGGCGCGATGGGGCGTTATCGATAACGCCCCATCGCGCCCGGGGGCGCTCCTACATTGCAGCTGTCGCAAGCGAACGCTGCCGCAATTAGCATTCAACCCGCATGCGAATCAGCCGCTATCCATGACATAGCGCCGTGTGCGCGTTCTGGATCTCGTTGCCATGCCTGTCGTGTCCCTGTTGCGTCGTCACGTTGCCAATCTCCCGCTCACCCGCAAGTTCGTCCTGCTGTGCAGCTTGTTGACGGTGGGCGTGATCCTGCTGGCAGTGGCAGCGGCACGCCTGCAGTATCTGGACCTGATCGAGGCGCGCAAGCTCAGCGTCAAGACCGAGGTGGAGATGGGCCTGACCGTGATGCAGCACTATGCCGACAAGGCCAAGGCCGGCGAACTGACGGTCGAACAGGCCAAGGAAGCTGCGCGCACCACGCTGGCGGACATGCGCACCAACGACGGCGTGGACTACTTCTTCATCGTCGACCCGCAGATGCGCATCCTGATGCATCCCAAGCGCGCCGTCGGCACCGACATGAGCGACTACAAGAGCGATGCCGGGCAGTACGTCTATCGTGACATCAAGACCGCGATCGAGCGCGGCGACGGCTTCAGTTACTACGATGCGCCCAAGCCCGGCAAGCAGGAACAGCTGCCCAAGATCAGCTATGCCAAGACCTTTCCGGCCTGGAACTGGGTGCTGGTGATGGGCGTGTACGCCGAGGACATCCAGGTGCAGGCCTGGGGCTTCACCCGCACCCTGACCTTGATCGGCGGCGCGCTGGTGGCCATGGTGATCGGCCTGTGCTGGTTGATCGCCTCGGCGATGGCCGCACCGCTGCGCGCAGCATCGCGCACCGCCGAGGCGATTGCCTCGGGCCGCTTCGATAACGATATCCGGGTCGAGTCGCGCGACGAGACCGGCCAGCTGATGCACAGCATGCAGCAGATGCAGACCCAGTTGCAGCGCTTCAACGGCGAGATGCAGACCATGATCCGGCTGCAGCAGGGCGAGAACATCGCGCACCGCATTCCGGAGGATTTCCCCGGCGATTACGGCACCCTGGCGCACGGCGTGAACACGGTGGTATTCGAGCATCTGGATGCCATCAACGAGGCGATGGACCTGATGGGCGAGTATGGCCGTGGCGATCTGCGCCGCGACATGCGCCGCCTGCCCGGCCAGCGCGCGGCGCTGCATGAGGCGCTGGATACGGTGAAGGGCAATCTGTCGGCGATCAACAGCGACATCGCACGCCTGGCCGATGCGGCCGCGCGCGGCGACTTCTCCGCACGCGGCGAGCAGGCGCGCTACCAGTTCGCGTTCGCCGAGATGGTGCAGGCCTTGAACCGGCTGATGCAGCAGGCCGATGCAGGCCTGGATGATGTCGGCCGCATCATGGCCGCGATTGCCGATGGCGACCTGTCGCAGCGGGTGGAATCGCATTACGAGGGCGCATTCGGCCGCCTGGCCAATGCGGCCAACCGCACCGCGATCCAGCTGACCACCATCGTGCAGGGCATCCAGCACTCGGCCGAGATGATCAACACCGCCGCCGGCGAGATCGCCAGTGGCAATGCCGACCTGTCCACGCGTACCGAGCATCAGGCCGCGAACCTGGAAGAAACCGCCGCGTCGATGGAAGAACTCACCTCCACCGTGCGCCAGAACGCCGACAACGCGCGCCAGGCCAATCAGCTGGTCAAGGGCACCGGCGAGGTGGCCGAGAGCGGTGGGCGCGTGGTGCAGGAAGTGGTCACCACCATGCAGGCGATCACGCAATCGTCGGCGCGCATCTCCGACATCATCGGGGTGATCGACGGCATCGCGTTCCAGACCAATATCCTGGCCCTGAACGCGGCGGTGGAAGCGGCACGCGCCGGTGAGCAGGGCCGCGGATTTGCGGTGGTGGCCACCGAAGTGCGCGCACTGGCGCAGCGTTCGGCCGGCGCCGCCAAGGAGATCAAGCAGCTGATCTCCGATTCGGTGGAAAAAGTGGCGCAGGGCTCGGACCTGGTGCAGCAGGCCGGCAGCACGATGACCGAGGTGGTCAGCTCGGTGAAGCGGGTGACCGACATCATGGCCGAGATCACCGCCGCCAGCACCGAGCAAAGCGCCGGCATCGAGCAGGTCAGCACCACGGTGATGCAGCTGGATGAAATGACCCAGCAGAACGCGGCGCTGGTGGAAGAAGCCACCGCCGCGGCACGCAGCATGGAAGATCAGGCGGCGGATCTGACGCGCGCCGTGGCAGTGTTCCGCCTGGTGCCGCAGCAGGCTGCGCTGCCGCAACGACGCTCGGTCGTGCAGGCGGCTTGATCGATGGGGTGATCGCCCGCGTTTTGCGCGGCGGGAAGAAACGGCAGGCACGGCACTGGTGCGCCTGCCTGGGAGCAGCGGATCGGGGGCGGCGGATCGGGGGCGCAGTGAGCAGGACAACGCGTGCCTTGTCCTGCTCGTAACCATGTGCACCGACCCTCTTGACCGGTCCTTGTCTGCCCGCCGTCGCGGGACCTTACGCGGCGTGGGTGCCGCCTAGGAGCTGACAGGGACGTACTTGCAGCGTGTCCCGCGACGGTGGGCGGGCAAGGGCCGTGCAGCCAGGCCGCAGATCAGCCGCTGTGCAATCGACGCATCCATACGGTTATCGCCTCTAAACACGACAGGGATCTAGAGCTTCAACGCCGCGGACAGTGACCATCGATCGATGCGATTGCATTGCCAGCGCCACATCGATCCGTGCAACGCGCATTTCTGATTGACGCGACTTTATGGGCAGGGCATGCCCTCATCCGCCCTTCGGGCACCTTCTCCCAGAGGGAGAAGGGAGTGTTCGTGGTTGATGCAGCTTTGCGGGTCGGCCGTGCCCTCATCCGCCCTGCGGGCACCTTTTCCCGGAGGGGGAGAAGGCAATAGTGCTGGATGCATTGCGTCAGCGCGAGGCGTCGCGTCCGGTGGGGGTGGTGGCGTTGCCGCAGCGGGCGCGTTTGGCGGCGTACATCGCTTCGTCTGCCGCATGCATCAGGCTGGCAGCGTCGGCGTGCTGGCCGTGTTGCCAGGCGACGCCGATGCTTGGGTGGATCGGCAGATGCTGCTCCCCGAACACGGCGCCCGCTGCGGCCGCGGTGCGAATCCGTTCTGCCATTGCGGCGCATTCGGTCTGCGGATCCTGCAGGTCGTCCAGCAACACCACGAACTCGTCGCCGGCCAGGCGTGCCACCAGATAGCGGCTGCCTGCGGCCTGCTGCAGGCAGCGGCCGAAGGCGACCAGCACTGCGTCGCCGGCACGGTGGCCATGGACGTCGTTGATGCGTTTGAAGCCGTCCAGGTCCAGGAACATCACCGCGACCGCGCACTGCTGCTGTTGCGCCTGGGTCACCGCGACCTGCAGCGCCTCGGACCAGGCGTGGCGATTCGGCAGGCCGGTCAGGGCATCGCGGGTGGCGCGTTCGTGCATCAGCCGGTGCAGGGACTTGTGCGCAGTGACATCGTGCGCCATCAGGAAAAATCCCTGTGCCTGCGTCGCCGTGCCCTGCATTTCCGGCACCAGGGTGATTTCCACATCGCGCGGTGTCGCGCCGCCACGCAGGACGTGTTCGAAGCTGGCCCGTTGCCCGGCGCTCACCTGCGCCAGCGCAGCGCGCGCGTCCGCACCGAGGTCCTCGCCCAGCACCTGGGTGATCGTGCAGCCGACCAGGCTGGCCGGCTCCACGCCGAGCCAGTCGCGATGCGCCTGGTTGGCGAACAGGCAGCGCTGGGCGGCATCGTAGTGCCCCACCAGGGTGGGCGTGGCATCGCTGATCGCACGCAGCCGCGCTTCGCTTTCGGCCAGGCGTTCGGCGGCGACATGGCGTTCGGTGACGTCCTGGATCTGCGAGACGAAATGCACCGGCGCGCCGCTGCTGTCGCGCACCAGCGACACCGACAGCTGCGCCCAGATCAGCGCGCCCTGCTGGCTGATGTAGCGCTTGGCCAGGCTGTAGTTGTCGCGTTTGCCGTCGATCAGCTCTTCCACCAGGCGCAGGTCCACATCCAGGTCGTCCGGATGCGTGATGGTCTGGAAGGTGGTGCGCAACAACTGCTCGCGCGGATATCCCAGGATGCTGCACAGCGACGGGTTGACGTCACGCCAGGCGCCGTCCAGCGAGACGATCGCCATGCCCTGCGGGGCGGTTTCGAACGCCCCCCTGAAGTGTTCCGCCGCCAGCTGCGCGGCGGCCTGCGCCTGCAGCTCGGCGGTGACGTCGATGGCCATGGCCAGGTAGCCGGACACCCCCTGCTGCGCGTCGTGGATGATGTTGAAGCACAGCCGTACGCGCCGCAATCCGCCGTCTTTTCGCACCAGGGTCCAGATTTCTTCTTCCAGCTGATCGCCGGCGGCGGCGGCAGCCAGCTTGAGGTAGGACGGCGGCGACAACGCCAGCGTGGCCATGTGCCGCTCCAGCTCGGCCGGCAGATGGAACTGCGCCGGGCAGCTGCCCACCACCTCGTCCGCCGCGTAGCCCAGCAGGCGTTCGGCACCGGGATTGAACAATTCGATGCGCCCGTTCGGGTCGAACGCGATGATCGCCACATCCTGCGAAGCGTCCACCAGCGACTGCAGGCGTGCGCGCTCGCCCGCCAAGGCAGCCGAGGCATCGCGCAGTTGGGTGATGTCATGCATCACGCACACGGCACCCAGGGCAACGCCCTGGTCGCTGACCACCGGATCGGCATTGCACAGCACGCTGCGTGCCGGCTGGCCGGTGGAGCGGATCACCATCTCGGCATTGCGCACGTGCTCGCCGGCCCAGGCGCGCACCAGCGGAATGGCCTCGGTGGGCAGCAGCGCACTGCCGTCGGCAGTGTAGAGGTCGAAGTGCTGCGCCCATTGCGACGGCGGCAACAGGCGCGGATCGGTGCCGTGCCATTGCCGCGCGGCGTGGTTGAACTCATGCAGCAGCCCGTCGCTGTCGCAGGACACCACGCCATCGGGCATGGCTTCCAGCAGGCGGCTCAGGGTCTGCCGCTGCGCTTGCGCGGCCAGCCGGTCGCGGCGCGCCTCCAGTTGGCTGACCGCCTGACGCGCCAGACGGATCAGGCCTTGCTTCTGGCTCTCGTCGAGCAGGCGCGACTGGGTGCTGAGCGTACACAGGGTGCCGTAGGCATAGCCTTCGCGGCCGATCAGCGGCACGCCCACATACGAGCGCACCCCTGGCGCGGCGGTGACCAGCGGGTTGCGCGCAAAACGCGCATCGGCCACGGCATCGGGCACTTCCAGCAGCTCGGTCCCCATCACCGTATAGGAACAGAACGACATGGCGCGCGGGGTGCCTTCCAGATCGGTGCCGCAACGTGCCTTGAACCACTGGCGGTCGGCGTCCAGCAGCGACACCAGCGCCATCGGGGCGCCGGTGATGTGTGCAGCCAGCCAGGCGATATCGTCGAACTCGGCCTCCGGCTCGGTGTCCAGCACCCCCAACCGACGTACCGCCTCCACGCGCAAGGCGTCGTCGGCGGGAACGGGCACGGGCGGCAACAGGACAGTCATGGCGTGGTCGGCAGGTCAGGTCTGGGCAAGGTAGGTCGCCCCAGGTAACGGCGAAGCGACGGGCAACTTGAGCATGTGCGGCCGGGCCTGCTTGATGGCTGGTCAGCGCGCGGTCGCCGTGCCCGCCGGCCGATCCGCTGGCATCTGAATGTCGCAAGGCTTCGCTGCTCGGCCCGGTGCACTTGCCGTGCCCGCCGGCCGATCCGCTGGCATCTGAATGTCGCAAGGCTTCGCTGCTCGGCCCGGTGCACTTGCCGTGCCTGCGCAATCGACCGCACCCGGCGGGGGAGCGAATGACCCAGGCCACCTGCACGCGCCTTGCCGTCAGGCCCGGTGTGGGATCGGGGGGCCGCTCCGGCACGCCCGAAGGTGCCCGGTCCGACCGCCGCGCCCTGGCCGACGCCCGAGCCGGCCTCGTTCACCTGCCGCCCTGCCGGCACCCGCACATGCCCCCCCCCTGCCGGACAGCATTTGCGACGCCGCCAGCCAGCCACTACCCTCGGCCGATTGTCTTGCCCCTGGAGTGTCACATGCTGCGTCCGCTGTCCCTGTTGATCGCCGGTGTGCTCGGCGCCGCTGCCGGTCCCGTTGCCCCCGCCGTCGCCGCCGCCCCGGCCAGCCTGTCCAAGCCTGCGGCCAGCAGTGCCATCCCCGAGATCGGCTACACCCGCTTCACCCTGCCCAACGGCCTGACCGTGGTGGTGCACGAAGACCACAAGGCGCCGGTGGTGGCGGTGAGCATCTGGTACCACATCGGTTCCGGTGACGAGCCGGCCGGCAAGACCGGCTTTGCGCACCTGTTCGAGCACCTGATGTTCTCCGGCTCGGAAAACAACAAGGGCAGCTTCTTTGCGCCGCTGGAAAAGGTCGGCACCACCGACATGAACGGCACCACCTGGTTCGACCGCACCAACTACTTCGAGACCGTGCCGACCACTGCGCTGGACACCGCGCTGTGGCTGGAATCGGACCGCATGGGCCACCTGCTTGGCGCGATCGGCCAGGAAGAACTCGACACCCAGCGCGGCGTGGTGCAGAACGAGAAGCGCCAGGGCGAGAACCGCCCCTACGGCCGCGTGGACCAGAACATCCTGTCCAACCTGTTCCCGGCCAACCATCCGTACCAGCACGACACCATCGGCTCGATGGAAGACCTGGACGCGGCCTCGCTGGCCGACGTCAAACAGTGGTTCAACGACAACTACGGCGCCGCCAACACCACCCTGGTGCTGGCCGGCGACATCACCGTGGCGCAGGCACGCGCCAAGGCGCTGCAGTACTTCGGCGACATTCCGTCCGGCAAGCCGGTGGCACGCCAGCAGCCGTGGGTGACCCCGCTGGCCGCGCAGAAGCGTGGCGTGCAGCACGACCACGTCTCGCAGCCGCGCATCTACCGCACCTGGGTGGCGCCGCAACTGGGCAGCGATGCGGCGATCCAGCTGGATCTGGCCACCACCGTGCTCGGCGGCGGCAAGACCTCGCGGCTGTATCAGCGCCTGGTCTATCAGGACAATCTGGTCGATGACGTGTCCGCGGCGATCCAGCCGTTCGCGCTGTCCAGCCAGGTGCAGATCCAGGCCGACGTGAAGGACGGCGTGGACCCGGCCAAGGTGGAGGCGATCATCGACGAGGAACTCAGGAAGTTCATCGCCCAGGGCCCGACCGCCGACGAACTGCAGCGCGCGCAGGTGGCCTACCGCGCCGGCTTCGTGCGCGGGCTGGAAAAGGTCGGCGGCTTCGGTGGCAAGGCGGTGATCCTGGCCGAGGGCCAGGTCTATCGCGGCGACCCGGGCGCCTACAAGCAGGATCTGCAGCGCGGCCAGGCCGCCACCGTGGACAGCGTCAAGCAGACAGCCGCCACCTGGTTCGGCAAGGGCGACTACCTGCTCACCGTGCTGCCGGCCGGCAAGGGCTTCGACCCCGCCGCCGAAGACAAGGCGGTGGTCGCACGTGGCGCCGAACCCGGCAAGCCGGCGCCCAAGCTGCCGGCCGCCGGCAAGTACAACGTCACCGCCTCCACGCTGGACCGCGGCAAGGGCGTGCCGCAGACCAGCCAGTTCCCCGAGCTGAGCTTCCCGCAATTGCAGCGCGGCAAGTTGAAGAACGGCATCGAGGTGATCCTGGCCGAGCGCCACACCATCCCGGTCACCCAGGTGGACCTGCTGTTCGATGCCGGTTATGCGGCCGACCAGGGCAACAAGCTCGGTACCGCCAGCTTCAGCGCCGCGCTGATGAACGAGAGCACCGCGGCGCTGGATTCGGTGGAAGTGGCGCAGCGTCGCCAGCGCCTGGGCGCGATCACCGCGGTCGGCTGCGACCTGGACAGCTGCAGCGCCTCGCTGGATGCGCTCAACGACCAGCTGCAGCCGTCGCTGCAATTGTTCTCCGACATCGTGCGCAACCCGGCCTTCAAGGCTGCCGACATCGAGCGCATCCGCGGCCAGTGGCTGGCCGGCATTGCGCAGGAAAAGACCCAGCCCAACAGCCTGGCGCTGCGTGCGCTGCCGCCGTTGCTGTTCGGCCAGAACCACCCCTACGGCATCCCGCTCACCGGCAGCGGCACCGAGGCGGCGATCAAGAGCCTCAACGCCCAGGACCTGCAGGCCTTCCACCGCCAGTGGCTGCGTCCGGACAACCTGCGCATCCTGGTGGCCGGCGACACCACGCTGGCGCAGATCATCCCGCAGCTCGATGCCGCCTTCGGCGACTGGAAGGCGCCGGCCACGCCCCTGCCGAAGAAGAACCTGGTCAACGTCGCCGCACAGCCCAAGCCGCGCGTGTACCTGATCAACCGGCCGGATGCGCCGCAGTCGGTGATCCTGGCCGGCCTGCTCGCACCGTCCACCAAGGCGCCGGACAACCTGGCGATCGGCGTGGCCAACGGTGCCTTCGGCGGCACCTTCACCTCGCGCCTGAACATGAACCTGCGCGAGAACAAGCGCTGGGCCTACGGCGCCGGTACCCGCATGCTGGATGCGCAGGGCCAGCGGCCGTACATGTTCTCCGCGCCGGTGCAGACCGACAAGACCGCCGAGTCGGCCAACGAGATCCTCAAGGAAGCCAGCGCGGTCATCGGCGACAAGCCGCTGACCTCCGACGAGATCGAGAAGATCAAGAACCAGCGCATCCGCGCCCTGCCCGGCAGCTTCGAAACCACCGGCGCGGTGCTGGGTGCGATCGAGGGCATCGTGCAGTTCGACCGCCCCGACGATTACGTGCAGACGCTCAAGCCGCGCCTGGAAGCGATCGACCAGCCGGCCGCGCAGGCCGCCATCAAGGAAATCATCGCCCCCAATGCGATGACCTGGGTGATCG
The DNA here is from genome assembly GCF_903989465.1 of Xanthomonas sp. CPBF 426. Taxonomy (NCBI): domain Bacteria; kingdom Pseudomonadati; phylum Pseudomonadota; class Gammaproteobacteria; order Lysobacterales; family Lysobacteraceae; genus Xanthomonas; species Xanthomonas sp. CPBF 426. The sequence continues at coordinate 748,251 of NZ_LR861805.1, read as the reverse complement.
TGGGCGACCTGAAGAAGATCGAGGCCCCGGTGCGGGCGCTCAAGCTGGGTGAGGTGCAGGTGCTGGACGTGGACGGCAAGCCGGTCAAGCGCTGAGGCTGGTCAGTCGCACACCGACGGCGCGGCCTGCGAGCCGCGCCGTCGCCAGGTGCGCGGTACGCAATGGCGTGTGTGCGTCTCAGTACCCGGCTCCTGCGCGCAAGACGCAGGCATCCCACGCGGGCTGGCAAGCTGGCCCCCGGCGCTTCAGCCCGCCGGTTCCTGCTTCCTCGCCTGCGCAGTGCGACATGGATGCGGATCCGGATCCGCCCGTGAGGTCACGCCAGGGCGCGTGGCCGATATCCACGCCGCGTTATCGGCAGCGCCGGTATCGTGGCATCTTTCTCGTTCGCGCTTGCCCGGCTTATTCGATGAAGCACATGCCCCCGGCTGACGAAGCCTCTCGCCAACAGGTTCTGGACGGCTATCGCATCGTCGACAGCCTGCCCGAGGACACCTACCAAGACATCGTGCAGGTGGCGGCCTCGCTGTGCGACACACCGATCGCCCTGATGTCGCTGGTCGACCGTGACCGCCAATGGTTCAAGGCCCAGCTCGGCCTGGGCATGCAGCAGACCGACCGCAGCCAGGCGGTGTGCGATCACGCCATCCGCAGCCCAGAGCAACTGATGGAAGTGCCCGACCTCACCCAGGACAGCCGCTTTGCGGACGTCTCGGTCGTCACCGGCGAGACCGGTGCGCGCTTCTATGCCGGCATGCCGCTGGTCACCTCCGACGGCGTGGCCCTGGGCACGGTCTGCGTGCTCGACACCGAACCCCGCACGCTCACCGACATGCAACGCACCGGGCTGCAGGCATTGGCACGCGTCACCATGCGCCTGCTGGACGAGCGCAAGCGCGAGTTGCAACTCGAGCGCGAAGCGATCCTGCAGCCGGTGGCACCGGTTGCCGCCCCGGCGGCCGCCGACACAGGCTATTACCTGGTGATCCTGGAAGTGCAGGAACTGGCCGCGCTGGCCGAAAAACAAAGCGAGCGGCTGCTGGGCCGCGCCTTGCAACAGCTGGACCAGGCCCTGGCAGCGCAGGCACAAGCCGACGGCGACAGCGTGGACCGGGTGACCGACAGTGCCGAATTCATCGCCGTGCTGCGCGGCGCAGATGCCGACCAGAAGCTGCAGCGCCTGCGTGATATCGCCCACCAACAGCATGCCCACGGCCTGACGGTGCTGATCGGCCAGGCGCAGGCAACCCGCGGCGACGAGCCGATCGGCCAGGTGTTTTTGCGAGCGGAAGTCGCGCTGAGCGCGGAAAAGGACCGGTACCGTCAGAGCCTGGCGCAGGACGGACTCAGCGCCTGATGTAGCGCGGGCGACAGTCCGGCTGCCGGCTGATCCGCCGTTTCATAGACGTGCCCTCACACCTTCCGCTGCGCGCCTCCAACCGCGCTTGCGGCGCGGGCGCTCCAAGGCACACGCGCCCTCGCCGCGAAAGCCGTGCCTTCTCGCCCCGGCGGGTGGGGGGTCTAGTCGCGATATCTGACGAAGACTGCCTACTTCTTCAATTACTGCCTTACTGCTTCAATTCCTGTCGGGACACTTCCCTTCTTCCACCGGGAGAAGGTGGCGCGCAGCGCCGGATGAGGATGCGGTTGCTACGCGCTGGTGCGGCGCGCTTGGCGTGCAAGCTTTCATAGCTCCTGGCTGTCTCCGACCACACCACCTTCCTCACTCGTCCACTTCCACTTCGCGCGGCGACCAGGTGATTGAGCGGTGTGGGTGAGTCGGTTGCAGAGCCGCGGATCTGCGGTTTGGCTGCAGAGTCCTTGCCCGCCCACCATCGCAGGACACGCCGCAAGTACATCCTTGTAGGCTTTTACGCGGCATCCATGCCGCGTAAGGTCCCGCGACGGTAGGCGGGCAAGGACCAGCCGGGATGGTCGGTGCATGGTAAGAGCGGTGCCGGATACGTCTTGTTCGATCATCGAAGCATCGGCTCCAGGTCTGATGCACACCGCACGACAGACAGCTTTTCGAACGAGCGCCGACCGACTGTCTGGTGCGGTGCCCTCGCCGGTTGCGGGACCGTGTGGCGGCATGAATGCCGCCACCGAGCCCCCAGGGACGGGTTCACGGCGTGTCCCGCAAGCGGTGAGGGCGCCGCGCACGCGACTCACCGAGCTGTTGACTACACCCAGATACCGCGACGCCCTGACATTCAGTCGTCTTGTCAGCAGCGTTCTAAAGGTGCTGCCAGCCACCTACAGCGCAGCGCAGGCAAACGCGCTCCCCGAACCACTCACCCGATCGCGCACTGCTTCAACTGGCGGTCCGCATACCACAGCGCGCGGCGGGCCAGGTCGTAGGCGCTATCGGCCTGGCGCGGCAGCATCTGCGCGGCCATCACCGGGTCGGCGCCATTGTTCAAGGCGTGTTCGGCGCGTTCCAGGTCGCCCAGATGCGTACGCACCGGCGACAACAGGGATTTGCGCTTGGACGCATCGCAGCGCGCGCTGCGTTGTTCCAGCGCTGCCAGCGCCTCGCGGATACGGCGGCTGGCTTCGCCCTTGAGGTCGGGCGGCGTCTCGTGCGCGATCGGCGCGGCCTTGTAGGCATCGCCGGTCGCTTCGCTGCCCATCTCGGCCTGGTTACCGGCCAACGCGGGGTTGAAGCGCACATCCGGCGGTGGCCGCGCCTTGGCCACCTGCGTCTGCGGCCCGTTGAGCATGTCGTTGAACTTCTTCATGCCGCGATTCATTTCCTGCATCGCCACATCGCCCAGCGTGCCGTCGCTCTTCCAGTCCTTGGCAAAGCGCGTGTCCTGGTACTGCACCGGATTGACCCGTTCCATCACGTTGCGCGCCTTGGCCTGCGCGCGTTCGTCGGTCATGCCCGGCGGCGCTGCACCGGGCTGCGCCATCGGGTCGACCTGCGCGTCACGCGGCATGCGCAAGCGGCCTTGCCCGGTGTAGAGCTGGGCCGCCATCGACTCGCCAGCCGGCGCATTGGCGGCCGCCACCTGCCGCTGCGGCGGCGGGGTGCGTGTCGGTGGTGGCGCAGTGCGGGCGGATGAGGCCGCGGCCGGCGCAGCGCGTGGTGTGGGTTGGCGTTGCGGCGGCGGCGTCGCCGGCGCCGGCACCGGCAGCGTCAATTGCGGACGCGGCACGAAATACACCTGCAAACTGTCGTCGCGTCGCACCGGGTCGCGCGGCGGCGGCATGTACAGCAACAGACAGGCAAGAAAGAACAGGATGGCGCCCGTGCATGCGACAGCAGCGACATGCGGGACAAGCGTTTCCTTCCTGCGGGTAATCACAATGCGGGAGACCGATGAGATGGGAGATGCGTGCGCGCACCGTGAACCCGGTGCAGGATGCGCAAATCTAGCGGGCGCGGCGCCAGCGCGCGTTTGAAATTCGTTGTTTGGGCGGCAAACGCCAGCCGCCATTCACATTGGCAAGCACGACGGGTCGTTACGGCGCCTGCCAACGGCCTCAGCCACTGCCCCAACGGCATGCATCCTTCCTGCCGTGCACCGGGCGCACGCCCATCGCGACCGACCACGCACGCCGGGCGCAGGACGTACCCGCCTCAGCCGTCCTCCGAGCGGTACAGCCGCTGGCAGACCTCGCAGAAGAATGCCCGCCGCCCGGCCTTGCCCAGGTGCTTGCGATACTGCAACGGCGCGCCATCGCGCGGGCAGCTGGTTTTGGTATGCACCTGGTAATGCTTCTTCAACACGAAGGCTTTTTTCCAGGTGTAGAAATCGAAACTGTACGCGCGCGCCTGGGTGACCAGCTCGCCAAGCTTGCGCGCCGGCAACGCGCCCACCGGGCTTTCCGGATGCACACGGATGCGATGCAGCACTTCGTTCTTGATGATGTTGCCGACGCCGGCAAAGATGTCCTGGTCCAGCAATGCATCAGCGGCGAGCATGCCCGGTGCGGCGCGCAACTTGCGCCGTGCCTGCGCGCCATCCCAGTGCGGGTTCATGACATCGGCCGTCCAGTCGTAGACCTCATCCAGCGGGCGCTCGATGAACTGCACCGAGCAGGCGTAGAAATTCAGGCGCTGGCCCTTGGAAAATTCCAGACACAGGCGCGGCACCGCATTCGGCTTGTCTTCGTCGATGCGATAACTGCCGAACAACAGGAAGTGGATGCGCACGCTGAACTGCGCGCACTCGATCAGGAAGTGCTTGCCCCAGCTGCGTAACGCCAACACCTTCTGCTGCCCCAGCCGCGCGATGTCCTGCTTGCTGTTGCCGGACACGCGCAGGATCTTGCGACCGACAAACGCCTCGGTCTGTTCGCGCAGGATGACAAGGGAGGGGCCTTCTGGCATGTGCCCAGTATCGAAGTCGTTGGTGAGTCGCCCGTGAGCGCGGTGCACACGCGGCGCTGACGCGCGCGCATGCATAGAGTGCTGCCCACTGGCCTTGCGCACACCCTATGCAAGCTCGTTCATCCGTCGCCCTGCCGCGCGTGCGCTGTGGCTGCGCGGGCTGGTCGATCCCGGCCGCCGACCGCGCCGCATTCGGCGATGGCACCAGCGTCTTGCAGCGCTATGCCACACGTTTTGATGCGGTGGAAATCAACTCCTCGTTCCATCGCCCGCACCGTGCCGGGACCTATGCACGCTGGGCCGACAGCGTGCCGCAGGATTTCCGCTTTTCGGTCAAGCTGCCGCGCAGCATCAGCCACGATGCACGCCTGCAGGGCACCGGCCCATTGCTGGATGCATTCCTCGCCCAGGCCGGCGCGCTGGGCACGCGACTGGGCTGCCTGCTGCTGCAACTGCCGCCCAGCGCCGTCTTCGATGCGGCAGTGGCGGCCAGGTTTTTCGCAATGCTGCGGCGGCGCTGGGACGGCGGCGTGGTCTGCGAACCGCGCCATGCCAGCTGGTTCCTGCCGCAGGCACAGGCGCTGCTGGCGCGCCACCGCATCGCACGCTGCGCCGCCGACCCGGCACCGGTGCCGGACGCCGCCACACCGGGGACGACAGCCGGCCCGCAGTACTGGCGCTGGCATGGCGCACCACGCATTTACTACAGCAGCTACGACGACAGTGCGCTGCAGGCACTGGCCGACGCGGTGCGCAACCCTGCGCACGATGCGGCGCATCCACAGGCAGAACGCTGGGTGATCTTCGACAACACTGCCGCCGGACTGGCGGTGCCCAACGCGCTGCACCTGCAACGTTTGCTGCATACCGATCGCCGGCGCCCACGCTGACGCAAGGACACTAAGGTGCGCCTGGACCACACGAAGACGGCAGGCCGCCTGGCGTGACCCGGCCTGCCACCGGTGCATCCCGGTGCGTCCACGCCGCCGCCATTCGCCGGGCGCGCCAGGCCGCCTGACGCCCGCCATTGCCCACGCGCACCGGCTGCCGTGCACGGGCAGTGCCGCCCTGCCCGTCGCTCACTCCGCTGCGCACCCGCCGCACGCTGTGGCGCGCATCTTGCAGCAATGTCGGCAATCCGACACGGCCTGGACGCGGCTCAAGCTGCCTCGATCCGGGCCGATAGGCCTGAATCGGCAAGGCAACCGGCGCAACCACCTGCAGTCCCGCGCCCGATCGCCTTGCTGAATCCTGTCGTCTCCGTGCGAAGTCTGTCGGCCTGCCGACCCCCTCGTCCGGCCCCGCCCGCCACTTCGGTCGTTTACCATGCCGCACGTCACTGCCCGTTCTGGAGATGCCATGAGTTCTGCCGCGCCCCCGTGCTGCACGTCGCTGCTTGGCCTGTCGCTGAGCATGTTCGTGGCGCCCTGCACGCTGACCGCCGCGCCGATGGACACTCCGGTCGTCAACGCCCCGGCGGCCACCCCGCCCACGCCCGACCTGGCCTACCCGGAACTGTTCCAGGCGGTGCAGCGCGGCGAGCTGTTCGACGACCAGAAGCACTTCGTCGACTTTCTGCCGCTGCGCGACCCGGCGCTGATCAACGCCGACTATCTGGCGCAGCACGACCACCCCGGCTTTGACCTGCGCAAGTTCGTGGATGCCAATTTCGAAGAGTCGCCGCCGGTGCAGACCGACGCGATCCGCCAGGACACCGCGCTGCGCGAACACATCGACGAACTGTGGCCCAAGCTGGTGCGCAGCCAGACCCACGTGCCGCCGTACAGCAGCCTGCTGGCGCTGCCATATCCGTACGTGGTGCCGGGCGGGCGTTTCCGCGAGGTGTACTACTGGGATTCCTACTTCACCATGCTCGGCCTGGTGAAGAGCGGGCAGACCACGCTCAGCCGCCAGATGCTGGACAACTTCGCCTACCTGATCGACACCTACGGGCATATCCCCAACGGCAACCGCAGCTATTACCTGAGCCGTTCGCAGCCGCCGTTCTTCTCCTACATGGTGGAACTGCAGGCCGGCGTGGAAGGCGAAGCGGTCTACCAGCGCTACCTGCCGCAGCTGCAGAAGGAATACGCCTACTGGATGCAGGGCAGCGACGGCCTGCAGCCTGGCCAGGCCGCGCGCCATGTGGTGCGCCTGGCCGACGGCAGCCTGCTCAACCGCTACTGGGACGAGCGCGACACCCCACGCCCGGAAGCCTGGCTGCACGACACCCGCACCGCCGCCGAGGCCGGCGACCGCCCGGCCGCCGAGGTCTACCGCGACCTGCGCGCCGGTGCCGAGAGCGGCTGGGACTACACCAGCCGCTGGCTGGCCGATGGGCAGAACCTGCGCACCATCCGCACCACCGCGATCGTGCCGATCGACCTGAACAGCCTGCTGTACCACCTGGAGCGCACGCTGGCCCAGGCCTGCGCGCAGCCCGGCGCCGAATGCACGCAGGACTACGCGGCGCTGGCACTGCAACGCAAGCAGGCCATCGATGCGCATCTGTGGAACGCGGCCGGCTACTACGCCGACTACGACTGGCAGGCGCGCAAGCTCAGCGACCAGGTCACCGCTGCGGCGCTGTATCCGCTGTTCACCGGCCTGGCGACCGACGCGCATGCCAAACGCACCGCCAGCACCGTGCGTGCGCGCCTGCTGCGCCCCGGTGGCCTGGCCACCACCGCAGTGAAGACCGGCCAGCAGTGGGACGAGCCCAATGGCTGGGCGCCGCTGCAATGGGTGGCGGTGGACGGCCTGCGCCGTTATGGCGAAGACGCGCTGGCGCGCACCATCGGCGAGCGCTTCCTCACCCAGGTGCAGGCGCTGTTCGCGCGCGAGCACAAGCTGGTCGAAAAATACGGGCTGGAAGCCGATGCGGCCGGCGGCGGCGGTGGCGAATACGCGCTGCAGGACGGCTTCGGCTGGACCAACGGCGTCACCTTGATGCTGTTGAACCTGTATCCGGACACGGCGACCAAGCCGGCGCCTGTCAAACGCGTGCGCAAGCCCGAAGCGGCCACGCGCTGAATGTGCACCAGCGCTGCCGGGCAGTGCCCGGCATCCGCTGGCGGCATCGCATGTCGATCAGTCGGCAGCGCCGGCCGATCACTCCGACACGCATCGCCGGATCGTTGCGTCATTGCAAGGCGCCGCAGCGTGCTCCATTGACTGCTGCTACTGCACCACCGGCCATGCACTGCTGTCGTACCCCAGCCGGTTGATGCCCAGGCGCGCATCGCCGCGGTCGTCGTAGTAGTGGTAGACCAGGATGTCGCCGTCGCCATCGCGGAACACCGATTGCCCGCCCGGCCCATGCATGCTGCCCAAGCCGGACTGGATCACCGTGCCGCCGCCGTTGCGCATGTCCACACCGGCGCGATCCAGATACGGCCCGGTCACCGAACGCGCACGCCCCACCGCAATCTTGTAGGTGCTGCTGGCGCCCTTGCAGCACGCATCGAACGACACGAACAGGTAGTACCAGCCATTGGCCTGCTGGATGAAAGGCGCCTCCACCGCGCCCGGGGACGGCCGGCTTGCCAGGCTGTAGCGCGTCGTGTTGCCGGACAGCTGCTTGCCGGTGCCGGGATCGAGCTGGATCAGCTTGATGCCCGACCAGAACGAGCCAAACGCCAGCCACCACTTGCCATTGCCATCCACCACCAGATTGCCGTCGATGGCGTTGTAGTCGTCGCTGCTCTTGGACGTATAGACGATGCCTTGATCCTTCCACGAGCCAGGCTTGCCGGTGCTGCTGCTGGCAAGCGCAATCGCCGAGGTATTGGTGGCGAATCTTGAGGCGGTGTAATACATCAGATACTTGCCGCCATGGAAGGACACATCCGGCGCCCACAGCTGGTTGTCCGGGTTGTAGCTGCGCACCCAGCTCGGCATGCTGCTGAAGATCGCGCCCGCATTGCTGAACTTGGTCCGGTCGGTACTGGTGACCACGCCGGTGGTGGCATAGATGTAGTACCGCCCGTCGCTCAGCTTGAGCACCGACGGATCGTGCACGATGGTGTCGCCGCTCACCACACCCGGCCCCACGGCCGCGTGCGCGGGTGCGCTGTGCAAGCCAGCGGCAGCAGCGGCCAGGGCCAACAACGACGCGATCGCGCCACCACGCAGCGACATTCCAGACCAGCCCCCTTCCACTCGACTACCACCAACAACGCGCATCGCCCCACTCCTTGAACAACGTAAAGACGTTTTCTGTAGGAGCAATCTAGCCCGGCAGCAATGCCACGAATCCGACGCCGATCTCAGAAGCACCGCGCAGGCCGAGCAGTTGTTTTATTTGCGACGTGCCTTCGTGCCGAACTGTGTAACGCAGCCGAGATTGCATACGCCGGAGCGTGGCGCGCACAGTGTCACTGCACCAGTGGCGTATCGGCGTTATCTCTTCATCGTCGTGCAGTGCGTCGATGACAACCCGCATCCATGACGCTGCAAAAAGCTACAGCACCTCCTCGCCATGACGCACAGATCCTGATGGATGGTCGCCAGCTTGTGGCTGTCATCGCGCGCGACGCGCTGACTGCGCGCCATGTGCGCCGCAACATCAGCGCGCCATCTGTGCAGACGCAAAGCGACTCGCACACCAGTACGCTTCGAAGACACCAGCCTGCCGCGTATCATGCGCACTCTTTCACGCATCGGGATGGACCCATGGCCGTACGCACGCTCAACGAATTTCTCGCCCATTCCAAGGAAAAGGATGTCAGCCCCGATCCGTTCGAACTGGAAAACCCGCACCTGCTGGAAGTGCGCCTCGACGGCATGGTGTGGTCCAAGGCCGGCGCCATGGTCGCGCGTACCGGCAACGTCAAGTTCACCCGCGAGGGACTGCTGGAACAGGGCCTGGGCAATCTGCTGAAGAAGGCCGTCAGCGGCGAAGGCATGCAGCTGATGAAGGCCGAAGGCCAGGGCCGGGTGTATCTGGCCGACCTCGGCAAGCTGGTGACCTTGCTGCGCTTGAATGGCGAGGCGATCTTCGTCAACGGCAACGACGTGCTGGCCTTCGAATCCGGTGTCGAACACAAGATCACGATGATGCGCAAGGTGGCCGGCATGCTGTCCGGCGGCCTGTTCAACGTGCGCCTGAGCGGCCACGGCATCGTGGCGATCACCTCGCACTACGAGCCGCTGACCCTGCCGGTCACCGCCGCCAGCGGCCCGGTGTTCACCGACCCCAATGCCACCGTGGCCTGGTCGGGCACGCTGAGCCCGGAGCTGGTGACCGACGTGTCGATCGGCACGCTGTTCGGCCGCGGCTCGGGCGAGAGCCTGCAGATGCGCTTTGCCGGCGAAGGCTGGGTGGTGGTGCAGCCGTACGAAGAGGCCAGCTTCCAGGCCAAGGGCTGATCCAGCCCGCCCCGTAGCAATCAGCAAGGCGCATCGCCTGGTCACACGCTACGCAGCTAGGCAGTTTTCCAGTCACGATACAGGTGCGCAGTGACAGGCTGCGCACCCCAGCCCTTTGTAGGAGCGCACCTGGGCGCGAGAGACTTACCGGTAACGCCACGTCGCGCCCAGGTGCGCTCCTACGGGTTTCGTGCATTTTGCCGCGCGATCCACAACTACCGAAGCCGCATTGGCTTGGCAGTGCGTGGTCGCGAGTCGTGCACACCAGATGATGCGCTGGCGGCACGTCGTAGGAGCGCACCCGGGCGCGAGGGCCTTACCGGTAACGCCACGTCGCGGCCGGGTGCGCTCCTACGGGTTTCCGGTAGTTTGGCGCGCGCGGCACAGCTACCGAATTGCGCTGGCTTGGCAGTGCGTGGTCGCGAGTCGTGCACACCAGATGATGCGTTGGCGGCACGTCGTAGGAGCGCACCCGGGCGCGAGGGACTTACCGGTAACGCTATGTCGCGCCCGGGTGCGCTCCTACGGGCTTCCGGTAGTTTGGCGCGCGCTGCGCAGCTACCGAATTGCGCTGGCTTGGCAGTGCGTTGTCGCGAGTCGTGCGCACCAGATGATGCGCTGGCGGCACGTCGTAGGAGCGCACCCGGGCGCGAGGGACTTACCGGTAACGCCATGTCGCGCCCGGGTGCGCTCCTACGGGCTTATGGCCCTGATGCGTTACACCCAGCCACGTTTGCGAAACCACGCCAGCGGAACCACCATACTCAGCACGATCACGCCCAGCGCCCAGTAGTAGGCATCGTGCCATTTGAGCTCGGGCATGTAGGCGAAGTTCATGCCCCAGATGCCGACCAGCACCGTTGGCGGAATGCCGACCACCGACGCCACCGCCATCACCTTCATCACGTTGTTCTGGTCCATGTTGATCATGCCCAGCACGCTGTCGAGCAGGAACTCGATGCGGTCGTCCATGTGCTGCTGGAACTCGCTCAGGGTGGTCAGGTCCTTGTGCAGCAAGCCGATGCGTTTGGCCGCATCGGCGCCGAACCAATCCGGCGCAGTGCCGTCCAGATAGGTGACCAGGCGCAGCAGTCCCTGCCCGGCATTGTGCAGGCCGCCCAGACGCCGCCCCATGCCACCGACCTGATGCAGCATGCGCTCCAGGTCCTTGGTCTTGTGCGGGTTGTCGAACACCTGGCGGGTGGTGTCGGTGACCTCGGCTTCCAGCGATTCCAGCCGGTCTGCCAGCCGCCCCACCAGCTGGTCGAAGATGCGCAGCAGCAGATCGTCGGCGCTATGGCAGGGGTCATGTTGCAGCTGCGCCGCCACTGCATCCAGCGAACCCATGTGCTGCTCGCGCAGGGTCACCAGCATGGTGGGCGACAGCGCAAAGCCCAGCGGCGCGGTCGGGCCATCGTCGTCCTGAAAGCGCGGCACGTTGAGAAACAGCACCTCGCCCTGGCGCCGCACCCGGCTGGAGAATTCGATCTCGCCGATCGCCGCGCGATCCGGCAGCGCAAACCCCACCGTGTCTGCGGCCTGCGCCAGCTCCTGCGCGCTGGCCTGGCACAGGTCGACCCAGCACCCTTGTGTGTGCTGCGTTGTGGCGATCGGGTGCGTGGTGATCATGCGGTGGGCCGTGGCGATGGATGGCGGCGAGCATCCCGTTCCATCCGATCCGCGTCAACGTCACGCGTACAACACGCTTAGCTGCCAGTGGCCTTTATCTCGGCGCCGTGCAGCCACACACGCCAAGGCCCCGCAATGCGGGGCCTTGAGGATGTCTTCGGTGGATGTGTTCGGCCCGTGCGAGCGCTCAGCCGCTGCGCGCCTGCTGCCGCTTCACCGCATAGCCGATCGCCAGGATCAGGAACCACACCGGGCTGGCCAGCAGCGCCTGGCGCGTATCGGCCTGCAAGGTCAGCAGCACGATGACGAAGGCGAAGAACGCCAGGCACACGTAGCACATCACCACGCCACCGGGCATCTTGAATGCCGAGGCCGCGTGCTGCTCGGGCCGCTTGCGCCGGTACGCGATGTACGCGCACAGGATCAACGACCACACGAACATGAAGAGCACCGCCGACAAGGTGGTGACCAGCGTGAACGCGGTGACCAGGTTGGGGATCAGATACACCAGCATCGCGCCCAGCAACAGGCACAGGCAGGAGAACAGCAGGCCACGTGCCGGCACCGCCGCACGCGAGAGCTTGGCGAAGCCCTTGGGCGCGTGCTGCTCCTCGGCCAGGCCGTAGAGCATGCGGCTGGTGGAGAAGATGCCGCTGTTGGCCGAGGAGGTGGCCGAGGTCAGCACCACGAAGTTGATCAGGCTCGCGGCCGCCGGCACCCCGGCCAGCACGAACAGCTCCACGAACGGGCTCTTGTCGGCCACCACCTGCCGCCACGGCGTCACCGCCATGATCGCGACCAGCGCCAGCACGTAGAAGATCAAAATGCGCACCGGGATCGAGTTGATCGCCTTGGGCAGGTTGCGGCGCGGGTCTGCGGTTTCCGCAGCGGTGGTGCCGACCAACTCGATGCCGACGAAGGCGAATACCGCGATCTGGAACCCGGCAAAGAACCCGCCAATGCCCATCGGGAACATGCCGCCGTCGTTCCACAGGTTCGACAGCGAGGCCACGTTGCCCGACGGCGAACGGAAGCCCCAGGCCACCAGCCCGGCGCCGGTGATGATCAGCGCGCAGATGGCGATGATCTTGATCAGCGCGAACCAGAACTCCATCTCGCCGAACAACTTGACCGTCACCAGGTTCAGGCTCAGCAGCAACAGCACGCAGAGAATGGCGGGGATCCACGGCGCCAGCCCCGGAAACCAGAACTGCGCATAGGCGGCGATCGCAATGACATCGGCGATGGCGGTGATGATCCAGCAGAACCAGTACGTCCACCCGCAGAAGAACCCCGCCCACGGCCCGAGCAGGTCGGTGGAGAAGTCGATGAACGACTTGTACTCCAGGTTGGACAGCAGCAGTTCGCCCATCGCGCGCATCACGAAGAACAGCATCGCGCCGATGATCAGATACACGAACAGGATCGACGGGCCGGCCAGGCTGATCGTCTTGCCCGAGCCCATGAACAGCCCGGTGCCGATCGCGCCACCGATGGCGATCAGCTGCAGGTGGCGATTGGAGAGACTACGTTGCAGATGATCGGGCGCGGACGGATCAGACATGGGGCACGGCACCGGCAAGTGAACAAGCCGTCAAAAATACGAGATCGCGGCAGCGCACACCAGCGGTTTGCGTCGCCGCGCCGGGTAGGCCACAGCGGGCGCCGGCGCAGGTGGCCGGCTTGCCCCACCCTGGTGCGCCAGATATCCGCGCGTTCGGCACTGCTCTCATCGAGGAATCGCAGCCCCGGCGATGCGCGCACCCCACGCCCCGAGCGTCATCGCCATTTGCCTGGCACCTGCGTATTGCAACGACCGACGCTGAAAGAATCCCGGTACCGGCCGCGCACCAGGTGACTGATCGAGCTTAGCCGCGATTACCCGCCCGTATTACCCACCCGCAAGCCCACCGCCAGCTCGGCCTGGCAAGGCCTGATCATCATCTTCTTCGAGGTCGCCCACCTCCTCGCGCAAACCGCCTTGCTGCGGCGTCTGCTCTTCCAGCGGGATCTCGTCTTCGTTGGTATCCGGATCGGGGGTGCCGTGTGCCGACAGACCGGCATTGGCGATGGTCATCGGGCGCGCAGTGCGTGGATTGAGCTGCATGGAGTGGCTCCGGTGGGTTCGAATGGAGCCCCGACAGTGCGCATCGCAGCGCTACCGCACCGTGATCCTGGGCCGGATCGTGCTGACATTGCGTTGACGTCGGCAGGCTGACGCGCGTCAACGCGGCTCATCCACTAGGCACTTGGCACTTGGCACTTGGCACTTGGCACGTGTACCTGGCACTTGCACTTGGCACGTGTACCTGGCACTTGCACTTGGCACTTTGCGACCAAAAGACAAAGGGCCATGTCTATCGCCAAGGCAGTCTGCGTGCAGACGCCGCTGCGGCCTGGCCGGCCTGGAGCGCAAGCGTTGGCGCGTCGCCTGAGATCGACTTGTCCGCTTGAGCCCTACTCGACCACGCCGTGCCGACCGCGACTATCATGGCCGCACTCCTTCGAGGCCACGCCATGCGCCATCGCATCTGCCTTGTAGTGCTGCTGAGCTGCGGCATCGCCCACGCGGCCGAGCCCGAGCCTGCCTCGCGCCTGGATGCGGTGCTGCAGTCCGGCGTGCTGCGGGTCTGCACCACCGGCGACTATCGTCCTTACTCGCTGCTGCGCGCCGACGGGCAGTTCGAAGGCAGCGATATCGCCCTGGCGCAATCGCTGGCCGGCAGCCTGGACGCGCGCGTGGAGTTCGTCCGCACCAGCTGGCCGCAACTGATGCCCGACCTGCTCGCCAACCGCTGCGACATCGCCGTCGGCGGCATTTCGGTCACCTTGCAACGGCAGCGCCAGGCCGGTTTCAGCACGATGCTGGACGTGGACGGCAAGATTCCGCTGGTGCGCTGCGCCGACCAGGCGCGCTACCGCGGCATCGCGCAACTCAATCGACCCGAGGTGCGCGTGATCGAACCACCGGGCGGCACCAACGAGGCCTTCGCACGCCACCAGTTGCCGGGCGCAAGCCTGCGCCTGTTCGCCGACAACACCACCATCTTCCAGGAGCTGCTGGCGCAGCGCGCGGACGTGATGATCACCGACGCCTCCGAAGCGCTCCACCAGCAGGCACGCCTGCCCGGCCTGTGCGCGGTCGCACCGGAGCAGCCACTGCAATACGGCGAAAAGGCCTTCCTGCTACCGCGCAACGACCACGCCTGGAAAGCCTATGTCGACCAGTGGCTGCACCTGAGCAAGGCCAGCGGCGAGTACGCGCGCATCGTTGACACCTGGCGTGCACCGCGCGAGGAATCCACGACGGCGCCGTAACGGGAATCGGGAATCGGGAATCGGGAATCGGGAATCGCATCAGCATCAAGCGCATCGCGACATTTCGATAGAGCGCCCCTCCGATTCCCCATTCCCCATTCCCGATTCCCGCGGCGCACAGCGCCGCCCTCAGACAATCTTGGTCCGCCGCCACCACCGCGAGACCTGCTCTTCGCGGATCAGCGTGAACAGCCCGGCACCCAGAATCAGCGCGATGCCGACCGCCATCGGCCAGTCCAGGTGGTCGTGGAACAGCAGGTAGCCGAAGGCGATCGCCCACAGCATCTGGCTGTATTGCGTTGGCGCAACCACACTCACCGGCGCCATGCGCGTGGCATACATCAGGCAGATCGCCGCCAGGCCGGCAAGCAGGCCATAGCCCGCCAACAGGCCCCACTGAGACAGCGTGGGCCAGACAAAGGTCGGCAACATCATGATCCCGCCCATCACCAACGGGCCGATCACGCCGGCGCCGTACAAGGTCAGGCGTTTTTCGCTGTGGCCGGCCATGCGCAGGGTGATGACCGAGATGGCGCCGACCAGGCCACACACGATCGCGGCCACATGCCCATGGGTGAGATGGCGAAAGCCCGGGCGCAGCACGATCAACACGCCGATGAAACCCACGATCACCGCCGACCAGCGCCGCCAGTGCACCTCTTCCTTGAGAAACACCACCGACAGCACGGTGACGAAGATCGGCATCAGGAAGATCAGCGCGAATGCCTCGGCCATCGGCAAGGTGGTGAACGCAATCACCGAGGTCAGATTGCCGATGGCGCCGGTAAGCGCACGCAACAACCACAGGCTGGGTTGCTTGGCCATCACCAGTTCGCGCAACCGGTCGTCCGGCTTCTTCAGGAATGGCACGGCCACCAGCATCAGCAAGGCGCCGAGAAACAGCACTTCGTAGACCGGCAGCGTGCCTTCCAGCAGCTTCACGAACGCATCGCTGATCGAATAGGCCGCATAGCAGGCAAACCCCAACAACACACCCTTCAGCATTGCCGATCCTCCATTGCCGATCCTCCACGGTTGGCGCCAATCGGACACCATGTCGACGGGGCGGTGCGCAGTATGCGGTGCGGCGTGCGCCAGAGGAATCGGCGCAGGTCTCCGGGCACGGGCGCTCATGCACTGCCACCGGCACCGCCGCACACGGCCGGGCTGGCCACCGCGTTGCAGAACGGCCGCTGCGCCGCCCCGCCGGCGTGCGGGTCATGCATTGGATGCCCATGCGCGGTGGGTCGGTTACGATGCCGGTCCATCCCTTGTAATGGCGACGCGCGTCACGCGCGCCGACCCCAGACCAGCGACCCGTGCCCAACTACTCCGGCCCACTCCTCACCTGCTCCGATGCCCAGGCACTGCTTGCCGCGCGCGGCAGTGGCCTGACCCAATGGACCGGCTCGCTGGACCTGGGCCGCAGTACCGGCATCGCCCAGCTGGACGCGCAGACCTGGCAGTGGCGTGGCCGGGGTTACCCGTATCCGGGCAAGCTCAAGGAGCGCACGCTGTACTTCTGGGACGGCGACGACTTCGCCCCGATCTCGCGCTTCGGCGGCGCGTTGATCAAGCTGGTTCCCACCGAATGGGGCGCGCCGACCTTCGAGATCGATGGCATCAAGATGCTGCCTTCGGCGCAGCTGTCGCCGTTCGAGGATGCGCGCCGCAAGGTGGCGCTGGTCGATCCGCGCGGCAAGGTCGTGCTGGATACCTGTGGCGGGCTGGGCTACTTCGCCGCCTGCTGCCTGGAGGCCGGGGTGGCGCAGCTGCAGTCGTTCGAGAAGAATGCCGACGTGCTGTGGCTGCGCACGCTCAATCCGTGGTCGCCGGATCCGGACGATGCCGCCCACGGCGGGCGTCTGCAGCTGACCCAGGCGGATATCTCGCAGCACATCGCCACGCTGGCTGACGGTGCGTTCGACGCCATCCTGCATGACCCGCCGCGTTTCGGCATCGCCGGCGAGCTGTACTCGCAGCTGTTCTACGACCAGCTGGCGCGGGTGTTGCGGCGTGGCGGGCGCCTGTTCCATTACACCGGCGCGCCCAACCGGCTCACCAGCGGGCGCGATGTGCCCAACGAGGTAAGCAAACGCTTGAGCAAGGCCGGTTTCAGCACGCAGCTGGCGCTGGATGGCGTGCTGGCGACGCTGCCGGCGCGGCGCTGACTGCACGATTTTTCTGAGGTGACCGAAGCGCGCAGTCTGGAGCGGCCAGCCGTGTGTCGATGCTGCGGGCGAAACCGCGGTACAGCAGACAGACGCCACACCGAGTATCGGCTACCCGTACGCGTGAGGCGCATCGCGTCTGCCACCGGCATCAGGCCTGCAAATGGATCTGCGATACTGCACTGCCCACGACAAGGACGTTGCATGCGCATCCACCTTACGACCTGGTTGCTCTCCGCGCTGTTGACGACGACGGGCGCGCCAGTCCACGCCCAGACCGCGCCGCAAACACCGTCACCGTCGCAACCCATGTCCGAAGTCACCGCCCGCCATCCGGTCACCACCGCCGTCCTGGCCGGGCGCGCGATTCGCCTGGGCGAACACGCCGGCAAGTGCGCGCTGCTGCGCGATGATGAAGTGCTCCCACTGGGCATCGGCGCGCCGTGCTACTTCAGCATCAATCGCGAGCATGGCGCCCAGGTGCATCACTTCAACGGCAGCGATATCGTGCTCGTGCAACATGCCCACCCCCGCGCGGAACCGGACTGGGACATCAAGCTGTACGGGCCGATCTGCGCATTCGAAGCGCAGGCCGTGCGCGAGGTGGATGGCGTGCTGGAACCCGGCAGCGTCGCCAATTCCTGGCACTGCGACCCCACCGTGGGCGCCGATCAGAAGCAGTTCGTCTACAGCTACGACACCTGGCCCAGGCGCGAGACGCAGACGCCATCGCGCAAGCAAAAGCAAACGCAGCCCTGATTGCCGCATGACGCGCAGGTGTCGATCGGCGCAGGCGGTTGCCACCGCCTTGCGACCCCTTTGCTGATCAACACCGTGTACTGACCAGCGGCTCGCCGCACGCCTGCGCCGCCGCGTCGTCGTCGACAGTGTGGCACCGCAGTTGCGCATGCCGTGGAGCACCGCGCAGGTCATCGCCGGCCGCGTCTTTGCGCCGTCCAGACAACGTAGGCGAACCAGGCGATGACCGCCAACGGCACACTGGTCAGTAACGCATCCCAGCCGATGGCGATCCAGAAACGCTGCGGGTCTGCATCCGCATGGAAGATCCTGGTCGGCCGGCCGCGGATGACGCTGATATAGCGCCCCGTGACGATCGCCTCCAGCAACAGCCACAGCCGCATGCAGCAGGCGATCGCCACGACAACGGCCCCCCCGCCGATGATCCATTCATGGATCCGGGATGCTGCGGGCGCTGGCGCAGGTGGCGGTGATTTGGGCCGCTTTTTTTTCACGCAGGCATCGGTTCGATGGAGGCGGCGCAGTGTACGCCCGTGGGTGTCGGGCGGTCGCGGGCAGAGCCTGGTGACCGCTGCCACCCACCACCGCGCGCACTGCACTCGGTGCATCAGCGAGCGCTGCGGCAGCCAGGCCGCAGGTGCCCTCATCCACGCGTCAACATACCGCCCACTGATCGCGCCCGGCGGTCTTGGCGGCGTACAGGGCAAGATCGGCCTGCCCCAGCAGCACATCCAGGCCGGTTCCTGCAGTCACGCTCACCGCGCCCATGCAGAAGCGCACCGGCTGGTCGGTGGGCAGGCCGGCGATCTCGATCGCGGCCACTGCATTACGCAGCCGCGTAAACACGGCAGGAATCTCTTCTGCGCTGCAGCCCGGCAGCACCAGCAGGAATTCCTCCCCGCCCAGCCGTCCCAGGCGATCCTGCGTCCGCAGCGCCAGCCTGGAGGCGCAGGCAAGCGCCTTGAGCACGGCATCGCCGGCAGCATGCCCGTGCACGTCGTTGATCAGCTTGAAGTGGTCCAGGTCGATCAATGCCAGCATGCACGGCACCTGCGAGCGCACCGATTGCTCGACCTGCTGCTGCGCCTCGGCGCGAATGGCGCGGCGGTTGGGCAGGCCGGTGAGCTCGTCGCGCATCGCCAGCCGCGAGAGTTGCCGCCGATGGCACGCACCGAAGGCCAGCACCACCAGCGCACCCAGCAACAACAGGCAGGCCGCACACAGGGCGATCCACAGGGCGCGTTGACCGGCTTCGCGGGCCTGCAAGGCCAGTTGCGCGGTCTCGCTGCGCCGGCGCAGCTCGGCGGTTTCGGCGCCACGGCGCGCGTCTTCGTAACGCGCCTGCAGGCGCAGCATCACGGTGTCGCGCTGGCGATCCAGGCTCTGCGCACGCAGCGTGTTGGCGCGTTGCAGTTCCTGGTATGCCTCGGCATGGCGCCCCTCCGCCGCCAGTGCCTGGGCAATGGCATCGAGCAGTTTCGCGCGCCGTCCCAGCGACAGGTGGGGGTCGTCCGCCGCCTTGGCCGCGACGATCTCCACGCCGAGGCTGCCGGACTTGAGCGCGGTCAATGCCTGCAGCAACACCGCATGGCAGGCGGCCACCCGGCCGACATTGCCCTGGCGTTGCATCAACGGCAGTGCCTCGCGCGCCATTGCCAATGCCGCGCTGGCATCGCCGGCTTCGATCAGGACCTCGCTGCCGCTGGTCAATGCCGCGGCCACGCCGGCCTGATCGCCCAGCTCGCGACTGAGCGCCAGCGCGCGCTTGAAATGCAGCAATGCCGCGTCCGGCTGCTGCGCTGCCAGCGACGTGCCGTACTCGTATTCGATCAGGCTGCGCTGAAAGCGTGCCGGCTGGCCACGCAGGCGCTCCAGGGCACGCTGCAGGTAGTCTTCGGCGTCGTTGTCCTCGGTCGAGCGGCCACCCACGCGGCTGGCCAGCGAACCGAGCTGGGTCAAGGCATCCAGCTCCAGGCCCAGGCTGTGTTCGCGCACTGCGCACTGGTAGCTGGCCTGTGCGGCGTTCCAGGCCTCGTCGCTGCTGCCGGAGGCGAGCATGCTCCACATGTCGACCGCCTCGACCTCGCACAGCAGATCGTTGCGCCCCAGCGCACGCGCCTGCTGACGCAGCGCTTCCAGCCGCGCCAGCATGCCGCGGTTGGGACTCTCGCGCACATCGCTGAGCGCCTGCACGATCGCCAGCCACAGCTGCGCCTGCGCCGTGTTGCCACGCACGTTCGTCAACATCGCACGCGCCTGGGCCAGGGCCGCCTGACGGCGCTCGCTCTCTTCCAGGGAAATCAGCACGCGCGCCTGCGCCAGCAAGGCCCAGAACTGCGCGTCGGCGTCGCCATCGCTGCGGGCACGCTGCAACGCGGCCTGGGCGACCTGCAGGGCGGCCCTGGGGTCGTCGATCGTGGCGGTTTCGATGCGCTTCCATGGCTGCGGCTGCGCCCACAGCGTCGCACTGCACAGCATCGCGGCCATCGCAACGACCATGCGCCGCCAGCGCGGCGTCGCGCCGCTCATCGGGCCCTCACGGCGACGACAAGCCACACCGCATGGCTGCCGTGGACGGGACATGCCGCCCGCCCCGTATCGGGTTTGCTGGTTGCTGCAGCACTGAAGCTCTCCCGTGGCTGGCTGGCTGGCGGTGGAATCGGAGCGACGTCGGCGTCTGCCTGACGCCGCGATGCAAACACACGGTCATGATGACTGGCGAGCGCGGCAGGTCATGTGATCGCCACGCATTGCGCCAGGATCGTTAGCGGCCTGCGGGCTGCGGGCTTGAATCGGCCTGCAGCTCGTGCCGGTGGCGACCGGCGACCGGGCGCGTTGCGAAACGCCTGCGACCCGGCAGGCTGGCCGCAGCCGCCCTGCTGCACTCGCCGGATGCGGCCCGGCGACAGCCACGTAAACTGCCGCACGGCACCTGCCGCCCCCACCGATTTTGGAGACGCCGTGACATCCCGCCTGCCCCGCCTGCTCACGCTGCTTGCCGTCGTCTTGCTGTCGGCCTGCGCCACCCAGGCGCCGCGCGCGCCACAGCGCTCGCCGGACGCGGTCAAGGCCGACATCGCCCGGCGCCTGCCGACCACGCTGACCGATCGCGCCAGCTGGGCCGACGATGTGTACGTGGCCCTGTCCTCGCAGGGGCTGGACACCAGCGCCGAGGACATCTGCGCGGTGCTGGCGGTGACCGAGCAGGAGTCGACCTACCAGGCCAACCCGGTCGTGCCCAATCTCGGCAGGATTTCGCGCGCGGAGATCGACCGCCGCGCCGGCGCGCATCACATCCCCGGCTTCATGGTCGATGCCGCCTTGCGCATCGCCTCGCCCGATGGCCGCAGCTATGCCACGCGCATTGCCAGCGCGCGCACCGAGCAGGAGCTGAGCCGCATCTTCGAAGACTTCACCGGCAGCGTGCCGCTGGGCGCGCGCCTGTTCGACGGGCTCAATCCGGTGCATACCGCCGGGCCGATGCAGGTCAGCATCGCGTTTGCCGAGCAGCACGCCGAGCGCTATCCGTATCCGCCTGGCGACTCGATCCGCCACGAGGTCTTCAGCCGCCGCGGCGGGCTGTGGTTCGGCACCCGGCACCTGCTCGGCTACCCAGCCAGTTACGACGCGCTGCTGTACCGCTTTGCCGACTTCAACGCCGGCTGGTACGCCAGCCGCAATGCCGCGTTCCAGGCAGCACTGAGCAAGGCCAGCGGGATCGCATTGACCCTGGACGGCGACCTGCTGACGCCCGGCGCCAGCCTGGATGCGCCCGGCGCCACCGAACGCGCCGCACGCGCCCTGGGCAGCCAGCTGGCGATGAGTGACCGTCAGCTCCGCCGTGCCCTGGAGGCCGGCAACTCCATCGATTTCCAGGATACCGAGCTGTATCGCCAGGTGTTCGCGCTGGCCGAGCGCAGCGCCGGCAAACCGCTGCCACGTGCGGTACTGCCCGGCATCACCCTGGACAGCCCCAAGATCACCCGCACCCTCACCACCGCCTGGTTCGCGCAGCGGGTCAACGCGCGCTGGAATCGGTGTATGGGCAAGTAGTCGCCGGTGCCGCAGGGCGAGCGGCACCTGGGGCGCCACGCCTGGCATCTTCGTTCCACGGCAAGGCACGACGTTTGGCAGGGTCGCATGCCCCGCCCGCACACGTAGCATGCGAGGTTGCACCGCCGTTGTCGGCGCGCACCCTTTTGATGAGGTCCACATGCCCACACCGTTGCCGTTGCGCCACCTGCTCGCTGCCCTGATGACCGCCCTGCTGCCCGCGGTGGCCAGCGCGCAGGCACCGGGCGTGACCGAGGCCGACTACGCCCGTGCCGAGCGCCTGATCTACTACGCCGCGCAGCCCCTGGTCGACCATGCTCCCACGCGCGTGACCTGGCTGGATGCCACCCATGTGGTCTACGTCGACCACGATGCCAAGGGCGACCGCCTGCTGCAGCTGGACACCGCCACCGGCAAGACCGCGCCGCTGTTCAAGCCCGCGGCGCTGGCCACCGCGCTCAACACCCTGCTCAAGACCGGTGACAAGCCGCTCAAGGCCGCCACCCTGGCGCCCAAGGTCAGCCTCGGCGCCGATGGCCGCTACCGCCTCAACGTGCGCGACACCGCGGTGGTCTGCGACGCCCGTGCGCGCTGCAGCAAGCTGTATGCGAAGGACAAGCCCGAACCGGGCGTGCTGTCGCCGGACAAGCGCAGCGAAGCGTTCATCCGCAACTGGAACCTGTGGGTGCGTGATCTGGCCAGCGGCCAGGAAACCCAGCTCACCCGCGATGGCGTGGAAAACTTCGGCTACGCCACCGACAACGCCGGCTGGCAGCACAGCGACAACGCCATCGTGGCGTGGTCGCCGGACTCGCGCAAGATCGCCACCTTCCAGCAGGACCAGCGCAAGACCGGCGACATGTACCTGGTCAGCACCAAGCTTGGGCATCCGCAACTGCAGTCGTGGAAGTACCCGCTGGCCGGCGACAAGGACGTGACCACGATCGAGCGCGTGATCATCGACGTGCCCAGTGCCAGCGTGGTGCGGCTGAAGATGCCAGCGGACCAGCACCGCTCCACGCTGTGCGACGACGTCAGCTGCTCGCCGGGCCTGTGGGACGACGTGAAGTGGGCGCCGGACAGCAAGACCCTGGCGTTCGCCTCGACCTCGCGCTTCCACAAGCAAGTCTGGCTGCGCATTGCCGATGCCGGCACCGGCGCCGTGCGCACCGCCTTCGACGAAACCGCCAAGACCTATTACGAAAGCGGCCAGGTCGCCGCCAACTGGGCTTACCTGCCCGGCAGCAACGAGGCGGTGTGGTTCTCCGAACGCAGCGATTGGGGCCAGCTGTATCTCTACGACCTGGCCACCGGCAAACCCAAGCGCGCGATCACCAGCGGCGAAGGCAACGTCACCGAACTGCTGCGCGTGGACCCGGTGACGCGCACTGCATGGTTTGTCGGCGTGGGCCGCACGCCGGGCGTGGACCCGTATTACCAGCAGCTGTGGAAGGTGAGCCTGGACGGCGGCGAGCCGGTGCTGCTCACGCCCGAGGTTGCCGACCACAGCATCGCGCTGTCGCCCGATGGCAAGCGCTTCGTCGACACCTATTCCACCTCGGTCACGCCGCCGGTGAGCGTGCTGCGCGATGCCGCCGACGGGCGCACGCTCGGCACCATCGCCACCGCCGACATCAGCCGCCTGAAGGCCGCCGGCTGGGTGCCGCCGGAGCCGATCACGGTCAAGGCGCGCGATGGCAAGACCACGCTGTACGGGCTGATGTTCAAGCCGACGAATTTCGATCCCGCGCGCAAGTACCCGGTGATCGACTACGTCTACCCCGGCCCGCAGACCGGCTCGGTGCGCGGCCGCAGCTTCCTGGCCGGCCATGGCGACAACCAGTCGCTGGCCGAACTGGGCTTCATCGTGATCGCCATCGATGGCATGGGCACGCCGTGGCGCTCCAAGACCTTCCACGACACCTGGTACGCCAACATGGGCGACAACACCCTGCCCGACCAGGTGGCCGCCGTGAAGGAACTCGGCCAGCGCTACCGGTGGTTCGACACCAGCCGCGTCGGCATCTGGGGGCATTCGGGCGGCGGCAATGCGTCCACCGCCGCGATGCTGCGCTACCCGGAGCTGTTCAAGGTGGCCTGGTCGGAAAGCGGCAACCATGACAACCGCGGCTACGAGGACGACTGGGCCGAGAAGTATCACGGCGAGCACATCGTCAACAAGGACGGCACCTCCAACTACGACGACCAGGCCAACGCCACCCACGCCAGCAAGCTCAAGGGCAAGCTGATGCTGGTGCACGGCACGCTGGACGACAACGTGCCGCCGTACCTGACCTTGCTGGTCGCCGATGCACTGATCAAGGCCAACAAGGACTTCGACATGCTGATGCTGCCCAACGCCAAACACGGCTACGGCGAGCTCACCCCCTACGTCGCCCGCCGCCGCTGGGACTACTTCGTGCAGCACCTGCTCGGCGCCACACCACCGGCGCAGTATCAGATGAAGCCGATGCCGGAGAAGTAGGCGACGCTGGACGCGGCATCGTCGGCCATCGACGGTGCCGCGCTATCGCGCAGTTGAACCGGGAGTGCAGAGAAAGCGGCGCCGCAGCCAGCCTGCGCCGTCGTGCAGCATCGGCCCTGGGCGCGACACCATGCCCCCCAAGAACCGTAGGAGCGGACCCGGCCGCGACGCCCACCCGCACACGCAAACGCCGCAACACAGCACCGCAAAGGAATGCAGGCGCACACGGTACAGCTGCCACATCAAACCGCATGCACCACCACCGGCACGCGAGATCACGCGCCCCATCAGGCAACACCTGGTGGAACGCCACCCCGTTACTTCGCGGTCCCACCACCCAGCTGCTTGCCCAAGAACGCCAGCAAGCGCGTGTAGTACTCGCGTCGGTGCGCCTCGGTATAGAAGCCGTGGCCCTCGTTGGGAAAGTACAGCGACTCCACCGGCACCCCCGCACCCTTCAACGCGCGCTCCATCGCCTTGGTATGTTCGATCGGTGCGCGCTCGTCCTTGCCGCCGGCCGCCAGAAACACCGGCACCTTGATCTGCTTGGCCAGCACCACCGGCGAGCGCGTGGCCAGGGTGTCACGTGCACCCAGCCAGTCGCCGGTCCAGTTCTTTGCCCAACGCGCGGAGCGCGCGGTGTCGCGGGCCATCATGTCCAGATCGTAGACGCCAACATAGCCAGCGGCGCAGCGGTACACCGCCGGCTCCTTGGCAACCCCCATCAGCGCAGCGTAACCACCGTAGCTGGCACCGTAGAGACAGATGCGCGAGGCATCGGCCACTCCCTGCGCGATAGCCCAGCGGGTGGCATCGGTGAGATCGTCCTGCATGCGCCCACCCCACTCCCTGGCGCCGGCCTGGGTGAAGGCACGCCCGTAATTGGCCGAGCCGCGGTAATTGACGCGCAGCACCGCGTAACCGGCTGCGGCCAGCAGCTGGGTGTCGTCGTCGAACTCCCATTTGTCGAAGATCCCGAACGGGCCACCATGCGGCATCACGATCAACGGCAGCGGCTTGCCTGCCTCGGCGTGCAGCGGCTGGGTCAGATAGCCGTGCAACTCCAGGCCATCGCGCGCCTTGAAGCTCACCTGCCTGGTCGCCGGCACGCCATCGGGCGGAAACCATTCGCGGCGACTGAACACCCGGTCGGCCTTCTTGCTGACCGTGTCGAACAAATAATAATCGCCGTTGTTGCGATCGCTCCACACATACACCAGCACCAGGCGACGGTCGCGGGTGGCCGAGGTGATGTAGACCGCATTGCCGTCGAAGGCTTTTTCCAGGCTGCGATAGAGCCTTGCCGTCGGCGACTTCTCGTCGAAGAAGCGATTGCGCACCCGGTCGCTCATGTAGGACGCACCGATCGGCGTGGTGCCATCCAGGTCGCGCAGGATCCGGTAGGGGTCGACGGTGTCGTCGTGCAACAACGGCGTGGACTTTCCGCTGGCCGGGTCCCATCCCACCAGCACATCGGTGCCGGTTGCCTGCTCCACTTGCAGGTAGGCCTGGCTGCCATCGGCCGCAAAGCCGAGCGGAAACGCACGATGCCCGCTGCTGGCGGCATCGTTGACCAACCGCCACGGTGCAGCATCGTCGTCGCGGTAATACAGCTTGCTGACGTTGGTGACATCGGCGCCGTTGGCAAAGCGGATGCGCCCCTGCTGGTCGGTCACGAAGTTCGCACGACGCACCGGCGATGTCGCCACGGTACTGCGCCGGCCGGTCAGGATATCCAGCTTGTCGATACGGATGCTCGGGTCGCCGACGAACGGGATCGTGGACACCAGGATGTTGCGCGGATCACCGGGCAAGGTATCGAGCATGAACGTGCCAGGCTCCAGGTCCATCTTCAACTGCACGCCGTTGATCTCCGGATTGGTGCCATAGGGGCTGGCCAACAGACGGCCATTCTTGCCATCGGCGTCGATGGCATGCAGTTGCCCGATCGCCATCGGCTCGTCGCGCGAGCCCAGCCGCTGCGCCATCGACACCACGATGCGGTCGTCGCTGGCCCACCAGAAATCGTCCACCACGCTGTTGGCGCCACCGGTGACTTTCGCGGTGGCCACCTTGTCCTGGCGCCGCACGATGCCCAGCACGGTGCGATCTTCCAGCGGCATGGTGAGCGCGAAATAGTCGCCCGTCGGCGAGATCTTGATCCGCTCGAACTGGTCGCTTTTGAGATAGGGCGTCAGATCCACCGGTTGCGGCGGCGTCTGCGCGCAAACCGATCCGGTGATTGCCATCGCCACCGCCAGTGCGACAGTCGCCTTCCTCATCCAGTAATGCATTGCGACACTCCGCCTCTTCCTTGGTCCACCTATGGTGGCAAAGGCGGTTGGCGGCGTCCATCCTCTGACGTGACGTTGGATGCGTTCACAGCGAGATGCCGCGTACCGCGCACGGCCGCCTGGCAATGCCTGGCCTGCCCTGATGTGCTCAGACACCGCCCCGTGTGCGCACACCCAGCAAGCCGATGCGCCGAAACCACATCTCCAGCGGCACCGTCACCAGCGGCGGCAACGCGGCCAGCAGGCTCAGCGCCCACGCCCACCACGGCCAGCGCAGCCGCAACGCGGCAAGCACGCTGACCGCCACATAGAACAGGAAGGCCGCGCCATGCAGGCGCCCGAACACCCACACCACCAGCTCGGTGGTGTGGGTGCCGTACTTGAGCAACATGCCGACCAACAGCCCGGCCCAGGTCAGCCCTTCGAAAAAGGCGGCGGCGGCAAATAGCCGGCCGATCGGCGACAACGCAGAAGAAGCACGCATGCAACACTCCAGACGGACAGGGATTGCCGCGACGCGATGGCGGCGGCGACGCCCGCTGGCCACCGCATTCTACAGAGCGCATCGCGCACCAGCCGCCCGCCGTCGTTCCTGGCGATAATGGGCGCCCTTTGCATCACCTGCCGGCCTCCCATGCGCGTCCTCCTCCTGCTCGCCGTGCTCGCACTGGCACTGCTGCCCGCAACGTCCATCGCAGTCCAGCTCCAGGACGGCGACCTGTTGTTCGTCACCGCCGCCCGCACCGGCCTGAGCGGCGCCATCGACGATGCCACCGCCAAACAGGACGCACCCAGCTTCGATCACGTCGCGCTGGTAGCGCATGCCGGCGATACGCAGGTGGTGCTGCATGCGGACGAAAACGGCTCGCGCGAGCAGGCGGTGCAGGCGTTCATCGACGACGCCAGCGCCAGGCACCGGCAGATCGTCGTGTACCGGCTCACCCCCGAGCATCGCGCTGCCATCTCCGATGCCATCGCGCAGGCTCGGCGCATGCTCGGCAAACCGTACAACCAGACCTACGTGCAGGACGACAACAGCTACTACTGCTCGGACTTCATCGAGCGCGCCTTCCGCGCACATCACGTGTTTGCGCTGCAACCGATGAACTTCCGGAACCTGCAGACCGGTCAGGTGTCGCCATACTGGACCGAGTTCTATCGCAGCAAGGGCATGGCCGTGCCGCAGGGCCTGCCCGGCACCAATCCGAACGATATGGCCAAGTCGGCGGCATTGCGCGTGGTTGGTCGTCTGCACTGAGCACCGGTGCTCCCGGGTTCTCGATGATTCCGCGGGCGCTTGGGTTCTTCGAGCATCGAGAACCTGGCAGCGGCCCGTGTTATACGTTGCCATGCCAGTCGCGTCTTCCGGCATTGCTGGCATCGTCGATGTCGGTACGCACCCAACGCGACAGAACCGGCACGCGCGGTCCGCCACGTATCAACAGCCAGCTCTCGTCTGCACCGCTGCAACGGCACCACGCTTCACCACATGCAGGAGGCTGTATTGAACAAGCTGTTATGGGCTGGATTGGCAGTGTTGCTACTGATTGGCTGCGGCAAGGCACCACCGCCAGCACCCACACCCAGTGCCAAAGCGACACCAGCAGCCACAGCGGATACGCCCGCTCACGCGCCTGCTAGCCAGCGTGGCGGTGGGCAACCGTATGAACTGGCCGATACGCAGGTCTGGGACGTGCCCGATCCGGCGACAGGCCGCACCTACCAGGTCTTCGTCGCGCTGCCACGCGGCTATGCGGACAATCCGCAGCGTCGTTACCCGGTGTTGTATGCCACCGATGGCGACTATGCGTTCCCGCTGGTCAAGCAGATCGCGCGGCGCTTGAACGGCGAAGGGCCAGCCATCGCCGATTTCATTCTGGTCGGGCTGTCCTACGCAGTCGGCGACGAGCCCATGCCGAGCCGCAGACGCGATTACACGCCCACCCCGGAAGATGGCCCGACCGCAGCGCCGGTTGCCACCCACGGCAAGAGCGCCGACTACATCCGCTACCTGCGCGATCGCGTGCTGCCGTTCGTCGCCAACCGCTACCGGACCGACGAACAGCGGCGCCTGTATCTGGGGCACTCGTACGGCGGCCTGCTGGGCACGCAGATCCTGTTGAGCACACCTGAGATGTTCGCCGGCTACATCCTGGGCAGCCCCTCGTACTGGTATGGCGAGCACGCGATGGTGGCGCAGGAAAACAGCTTTGCCGCGTCGCATACCGACCTGCCGGCGCAGGTGTACATGTACGTCGGCGAATACGAGCAGGTGCGCCACCACCAGAATTACGACATGGTCATCGACGCACAGAAGATGGCGCAGGCGCTGCGCGCGCGACACTATCCATCGTTGCATCTCGCGCTGGAGGTTCTCGATGACGAAGACCACTTGAGCGTCGCACCGCGCGGCATCACGCACGGGCTCAAGTCCTTGTTGCGCAGCAGCTCCTCACCGGGCGACACGCGCTGATCGACCCGGCAGTGCAACAGCGCTCATTCGCCAGCCGTATCGCAGTCGTGGCAGACGCCTCGTCCCGTTCAACCACCCGCTAGCAACCACCCACAGGCCCCCAACCCATGCACGCACCAACGCCGGCGGTTTCCAATAGCGCACTGACCACGCACGGCCACGCGTCCCACCGCATTGCGCTGGGCGAGCGCAACGTCCTGCAGCCCGGCCGCCTACGCTGGCTGCGGGCGATCGGCTGGGCAGTCCTGCTGCTGGTGGCGGTCGCCACGCTGGCGCCCATGGCCGGCAGGGCCGTCGGCAGCCTGCTGCCCAAGGACTCCGGGCCGCTGCAACTGATTGCCAGCCTGGTCGGTATCGCGGTGGGCTTGGCGGTCTACGTGGTGGCGGTGCGCCTGGCCGAAGGACGGCGCGCCAGCGAGCTCGCACTACGCCCGATGTTGCCGCAGCTGAGCATTGGACTGTTGATCGGCGCGGCCATGTTCGCCGCGGTCATGGGCATCATGGCGCTGTTCGGGCTGTACGACATCCAGGCGCTTGGCCGGGCGCCGGCCTGGACGGCGGTGCGCAAGGCCTTGCAGGCCGGGGTGATCGAAGAGCTGTTGTTCCGCGCCATCTTTCTGCGCCTGGTATGGCGCGCGTTCGGCCTGTGGGTGGCGTTTATCGCCTCTGCCGCGCTGTTCGGTTTCGGCCATATCGCCAACCCGCATGCAACCGCGTTTGCGGCGATTTGCATCGCACTGGAAGCAGGCATCCTGCTGGGCGCGTTCTATGCCTTGACCGGCCGCATCTGGATGTCGATCGGCGTGCATATCGCCTGGAACTTCACCCAGGGCTATTTGTTCGGTGCGGCGGTCTCCGGGACCGACATGGGCCCGGCCATTGCCCGCAGCACGGCAACGCCCGGATTTCCGCAATGGCTCACCGGCGGGGCCTTCGGCCCGGAAGCCTCGCTGCCCGGCGTGCTCATCTGCCTGGCGGTGGGTCTGTCGGTATTGTGGCTGGCGTGGCGCGCGGGCAGCTTTGCAAAGCAGCCCTGACCGGTCCTGGCGATGGCAACGCGCTGCCGCGCCCGCATGGCCAGGCAGCGCGCCGACACGGGCATGGCCTTGCCGGCTGCTGCCGCACGCCCGCACCACTACCCCGGCATGGATCGACCTGCACCTTCCCCCACGCGTCAGGCAACACCGCCCTCCCGCCAGGCAGGCACATCGCACTGGCACCGCCTTGCCATCGCGCAGACATCCGGCCTCCTAGGCTCTGGGCATCGACAACCCGACGCATGCCTGCCGGCTCCACATTGGCGCCAGGCAGCATGCTCCTGCAGAGGTGCACATGGCTTTGATCCACTCCCTCCTGATGAGCGCCGTCGCCGGCATGCGCTCGATGACCCCGCTGGCCGCAGTGGCCAACGCTGCGCGCACCGGCAAGCTCCCCGCCGACAACGGCGCGCCGGCACTGCTCGCCAATCCCCTCGCATCGGCCGGCATGCTGGCGCTGGCCGGTGGTGAGCTGGCCGGCGACAAGATGAAAACCGCGCCCGACCGCATCGTGTTGCCCGGCATGATTGCCCGCATCGCCACCGGCATCATCGTCGGCACCGCGCTGGCACCGCGCCATCAGCGCGGCGTGGCTGCCGTGCTGGGCGCGACCACCGCAGTGGCGGCCGCCTACCTTACCTTCAACGTGCGCATGCGCGCGATCGAACGCTATGGCCAGACCAGCACCGGTGTGGTCGAGGACGCGATCACGGTGGGCGCTGCGACGCTGATCATGCGCGACGCGGCAAAGCACTAGCCCAACACCCGGTGCCTGGGTCCGTCACCTGACGCAACCGCGTGCCGCGCCGCGGCGACGGTCACCCCACCGTCGCCCTGGCGCAGCAACAGCACGATGCCCGACAGCGCTGCGGCATGTCGCCGCAGCGCAGGCATCCGGGTCTAGACGGGCCGGTAGATCGCACAGAGCTTGTTGCCATCCGGGTCGCGCACGTAGGCCAGCCAGACCGCTCCCATGCGGCTCTCACGCTCGCCCGGCGGATTCTCGATGGATACCCCGCCTGCAGCCACGGCCGCGTCGTGGAAGGCCTGCACCTGCTCTGGCGAACTGCAGGTGAAACCGACGGTGGCGCCGTTGCCGCTGGTCGCCGGTGCATCGTTGATCGGCTCGCTGACGGCGAAGGTGCTGCCGGCATGGCGATAGAACAGGCGCACATGGCCGGAGCCGGCAGTGTTGACCAGCGGCGCGGGAGCGCCGAAGACGCCGCCGAGCACCGCATCGTAGAACTGCCTGGATCGCGCAATATCGTTCGATCCCACCATCACATGATTCAGCACTGACCGCTCCTGTTGGTCACCAAGGCGCACAGCTTAGTGCACGCCATGCGGCAGTGCGCCCGAGCGCTGCGCCGTGCAGCCGCCGGTTGTATCAGCCACCACGCCCATGCGGCGCCCGCAGATCCAGCACCGGCCCCAGCGGCACGATGCCGGTGGGGTTGATCAGGTCGTGGCTCTGGTAGTAATGGCCTTTGATGTGCTGGAAATTCACCGTCTCTGCGATCCCCGGCATCTGGTACAGCTCACGCAGGTAGCCGGAGAGCTGTGGATAGTCGGCAATGCGCCGCAGGTTGCATTTGAAGTGGCCCACGTACACCGCGTCGAATCGCACCAGCGTGGTGAACAGGCGCCAGTCCGCTTCGGTGAGCTGGTCGCCGCACAGGTAACGCTGCCGGCCCAGACGTGCATCGAGCCAATCCAGGCTTTCGAACAACGGCAGCACCGCCTCTTCGTACGCCGCCTGCGTGGTGGCGAAACCCGCCTTGTACACGCCGTTGTTGACGGTGTTGTACACGCGCGCATTGATCTCGTCGATCTGCTCGCGCAACGGTGCCGGATAGAAATCGCCGGCCGCAGCACCGACCGCGTCGAAGGCGCTATTGAACATGCGGATGATGTCGGCCGATTCGTTGCTGACCACGGTATTGCGCTCGCGATCCCACAACACCGGCACGGTCACGCGCCCGGAGTAGCGCGGATCGGCGTTGAGATACACCTCATACAATCGCTTGGCATGGTGAACCGGATCGGCGATAACGCCCGGACCAGGATCGAACGTCCAACCCTGGTCGCGCATCAACCAGTTCACCACCGACACGTCGATCATCGCCTCCAGCCCTTTCAGGCGCCGGAAGATCAGCGTGCGATGCGCCCACGGGCAGGCCAGCGACACGTACAGGTGATAGCGACCGGGAGCAGCCTGAAAGCCACCCTCCCCGTGCGGACCAGGGCTGCCATCGCGCGTCACCCAATTGCGGAACTGCGATTGCGAGCGCTCGAAACGTCCGCCGCTCTTGTCGGTGTCGTACCAACTGTCCTGCCACTTGCCGTCGACCAACAGGCCCATGCCGCGTTCTCCCGCTACACCATATTAGGCAGCAACCCTAGCCCAGCCGATTTGGAGAGTGCGTGAGCGGGCCTGCTGGCATGAGCAACCGCGACCAGCCATCTGCGCTGTAAGACCGGAGATCAACGACTGCAAGGCAATCGCGGCTCTTACACCGCATGCGGCCGGCAACGCGCGCTATCTGGCAATCACCGACGTGCCGGAAGGCACCATATAGCAGGCCTGCGCCTTCTTGCAGGCATCGGCGTTGAGCTCGGCGATCTGGCTGGCCAGGTACTGCTCGGGCGTCAGACCCATGCGATTGCGGTACGCATTGTCGGCATCGGCCTTGGCCACCTGCTCCTGTTCACGCTGCCGCTCAGCCGTGGTGGCCTCGACCAGCGTCTTGACCCGCTGCTGCTGTGCAGCGGTCAGGTTCATCTGCTGCAGGACATCCGGGTTGGGACGTGCGCGGCCCAAGGTGATGTTCTGGATCTCGATCGGCAACTGCTGCTCCTTGACCAGCGCACGCACGTTCTGGGTCACCGAATCGTCGATCTGTCTGGCGGTATCGGGATCGCTCATCATCCTGGTCATGTCGTAGCGCTTGACCTGGTCGCGCACGATGGACGCATATTGGCTGGCGACATTGTTCTTGAACCAACCCTGCCCGAACCTGGACAACAACAACGCCGGCGCGGTGATGCGATATTGAATCTGGGTGGAGAAGTCCAACAGGATATTGTCGCTGGACGAGAAATCGTCAAAAGCCACCTGCACCGTCTGCGGCGTCACATCCACATAGGTGACCGACGTGGTCAACCACGCATACGTCCGACCTGGCTCACGCACATCGTCCAGGCGAACGCCACCCTTGCCGAAGAACATCGGTTTATCCACCAACACGGCCTTCTGGCCAGGATCGGGCGAGACAACGGTACAGGCACAGAGCAAGCTGGCCAGCGCAGCGGCCAGCACGGACGTCTTCATCGATTTCCCCCTTGAGCGGTCGGGCGTCACTGCCGTTCCGGTGTGTTGCGAAGGTTACCTAAACTCCCGCGCATTGGCACCGGGGCCGCCCTCGCTCGAGGCTTCAACCACTGGCAGAACGCCAACTGCCTGCCATGACTGCGACGGTCCCCTCGCCACCTGCCGCGAGCGGCCGATCCAGCTGCGACACGACAGCGCACCCAAGTCCCGATCAAAACGTCCCTTGGCCGCCCTCCCCTCCACCCCTCTCTATTGGCGCCAACCCATCACAATCGGCGAAAATAGCGGACGGCCGCACCACCGGCCAGCGGCGTGCCGTCCTCGTCCGCTGTACAAAGGCTCACCGTCCATTGCGCTCTCCTGTCGGCTGCCCGCCGCACTCGTCACGGCTTGCTGCCGCTCACTCCCGGATCCATCTTGAACACCAACGCCCCACTCCCGCCCGCCGACGACCTGCCCCTGACCGACCGCCTGCGCGCGGCGCTGGACCTGCTGGAGGCCATCGAGGCCGACCGCAGCGTGCTCGATACCCTGCCCGAGGCCGACCGCGTGCGCCTGCACCAGGTGGTGGCCAGGGTCTACCACCCCGAGCCCAAGGCGCGGCGGCAGCTGCTCAAGCAGCGCGAGCGCGAGCGGCACCAGGAGAAGGTGCGCAAGGCCGAGGCGCTGCTGGAGCAGCGCGGCATCCGCGCACTGCGGCGCAAACCGGTATTCAGCACGCCGAACTTCTTCCCGCCGCATGCCGCCGGCCTGCACGATGCGCACAACGGCGAAAACACCACTGCCGCACCGGAGCCCACGCATTCGCCGGAGCTGCGCCACTGCTACGTGTGCAAGCAGAAGTTCACCCAGCTGCATCACTTCTACGACCAGATGTGCCCGGCTTGCGCCGAGCTGAACTACTTCAAGCGCACCGAAACCGCCGACCTGCGCGGACGCGTTGCGCTGCTGACCGGCGGCCGGGTCAAGATCGGATACCAGGCCGGCCTGAAACTGCTGCGCGCCGGTGCGGAACTGATCGTGACCACGCGTTTCCCGCGCGATTCGGCCGCCCGCTATGCGCAGGAGCCGGACTTCAACGAGTGGGGCCATCGCCTGCAGGTGTTCGGCCTGGATCTGCGCCATACCCCCAGCGTGGAAGCGTTCTGCAGCCAGCTGCTGGCCACCCGCGACAGGCTGGACTTCATCATCAACAATGCCTGCCAGACCGTGCGCCGCCCGCCGCAGTTCTACGCGCACATGATGGCCGGCGAAACCGCCGCGCTGCATGAGTTGCCGGACACCGTGCGCAACCTGGTCGGCCATTACGAAGGCCTGCGCACGCCCGAACCACTGCGCGATGCCTCGGCGATGGCGCTGCCGGCAGTGCATGGCCGCGGCCTGGACGGCGCCGATGGCCTCACCCGCGCCGCCGAGCTGTCGCAGGTGGCGTTGCTGGACGACGAACTGGTTGGCCAGCAGCACCTGTTCCCGGAAGGACGGCTGGACCAGGACCTGCAGCAGGTGGACCTGCGCGGGCGCAACTCCTGGCGCCTGCTGATGGACGAAGTGCCCTCGGTGGAGCTGCTGGAGACCCAGCTGGTCAACGCCATCGCGCCCTTCATCATCAATGCGCGGCTGAAGCCGCTGATGCTGCGCACGCCCGAGCGCGACAAGCACATCGTCAACGTCTCGGCGATGGAAGGGCAGTTCTACCGCAACTTCAAGACCACCCGGCATCCGCATACCAACATGGCCAAGGCCGCGTTGAACATGATGACGCGCACCTCGGCGGCCGATTACCAGAACGACGGCATCCACATGAACAGCGTCGACACCGGCTGGGTCACCGACGAGGATCCGGCCAACATCGCCGCGCTCAAGGTCCAGCAGGAACGCTTTCACCCGCCGTTGGACATCGTCGACGGCGCCGCCCGCATCGTCGACCCCATCATCCACGGCGCCAACACCGGCGAGCATGTGTGGGGGCAGTTCCTCAAGGACTATGCGCCCACCGATTGGTGAGCGCTGCCTGCAGCCGGCGCTTCGCGTGATGCCGCCAGCGGCACGAAGCGCGCGCCGCTGCGATCATGCAACAGCGATTGCAAGCGGCGTCCGCCGCAGATGTTGCGGCCATGTGCATAACGGCCGAGCTCCCTTTTCACCCCATTGACTGTGCCACCGCTAGCGTCAGGGTAAACCAACCGAGACGCACCCATGACAGAGCACGGCAAGCCCAACCCGATCATCGACACCCTTTCCAATGTCATCGGCGCCATCCGTGCCGACAACGACATGCACGACCTGGCCCAGGCCCACGATGCGCTCGAGCCCAAGGCCATCGAAAAGCTCACGCCGGCCGAAGCCCGGCAGCAGCCAACCATCGCCGATGCGGTCAAGAAGCTGCTGCAGGATCAGGGCAAGACCGCCGATCCGGAGGTACTGGTACCCGGCGTCAAGCGCACCTCCCACACCTTGGAAACGCCTGCCGGCAATCTTCCTGCCTTCGTCTACACCCCGCAGGGCGGCACCGCACTGCCGATCATCGTCTATTTCCACGGTGGTGGCTGGGTGATCGCCAATGCCGAGGTCTACGACGGCGGCGCGCGCGGGCTGGCCAAGGAAACCGGCGCCATCGTGGTCTCGGTCGACTATCGCCAGGCGCCCGAACACAAGTTCCCCGCTGCCTGGGACGACGCACTCGCCGCCTACGAATGGGTGCTGGCAAACGCGGCCAGCATCGGCGGCAATCCGCAGCGCGTTGCCCTTGCAGGCGAAAGCGCCGGCGGCAACCTGGCCATCGCCACGGCCGTGGCCGCACGCGACAAGGGGCTGCAGGCACCGACGCATATCCTGGCGGTGTACCCGGTCGGCCAGACCGGCAGCCTGCACACTGAGTCCTACATCGAAAACGCCATCGCCAAGCCCTTGAACAAGGCCATGATCGAATGGTTCGTGGGGCACCTGATCCGTAGCGATGCGGACAAGGCAGACACGCGCCTGGACCTGGTCAACGCCAACCTGCGCGGCCTGGCACCGGTGACGATCATCAACGCCACCATCGACCCGCTGCGCAGCGACGGCGCCAAGCTGGAAGACGCCCTCAAGGAGGCCAACGTACCGGTCGAGCGTGAGGTCTACACCGGCGTGACGCACGAGTTCTTCGGTTGTGCCGCAGTCGTTGCCAAGGCGAAGGCCGCGCAGGAATATGCGGGCAAGCGGCTGCGTGAGTCGTTTCGCTAAGCAAGCCACGGCGTGTGGCACGCCGGTCGTGCCACGCGACAGCAGGAACAGATAATGTTCAAACGAGGGCCGCCCTGGCAAACCAGGCGGCCCTCTTTCTATTGGCCTCAGTTTTGGCGTTATAAAAACTCTTACTGTCGGGGCAGCGTATTGGCTCGCAGCCTGACTCGTACGCGGCACGATGTGACAAGCCCGGGACCAAAAGGACTACCGCAGCAACTCCTGCCGCAGCCATTGCATGTACGATCCAGCCAGGGGAGGCGTCGCGGTCAGACAAGGAGTTCGTCATGGGTGAAATCCACTCCAAACGTGCAGTTGCCTATGCGCAGGTCAGGCGCGCACTGCAGTCCGGGCGGTATCCGCCCGGTCAGCGCATCGACCCGGCAAAGCTGGCCACCGAGTTAAAGATCAGCTCCACGCCAGTTCGCTTTGCGCTGTATCGCCTGGTCGGCGAAGGCCTGCTCATCGATCACGCACGCTATGGCTTTCAGGTGCCGCTGCTCACCGAGGTCGCGTTGCGGGATCTGTACGACTGGATGGAGCGCCTGTTGCGGATGGCCTGCGATATGGGCGTTGCATTGGTGCCGCATGCCCCTGCCGAGCTGGAATCCACCAGTGCAGCGGCAGACGTGGTCAAGCAGACCTGGAAGCTCTTCGACGCCATCGCCCGTGCCACCGCGCACTGGTCGCTGCACCACGCGGTCAGGCAGACCAATGACAGGTTGGCCCCGGTGCGACGTGCCAAACACGGCCTGCTCGACGGGCTCGAGGAAGAACTGGCAGAGCTCACGCTGCACTGGCAGCAGCGCGACCTTGCGGCGCTGCAAACAGCGTTGCATGCCTATCACGTACGCCGCATCCAGGCCGTGCCGCGCATCGTGGCGGTCATGCATGAGCGCAGCCGTCAGGTTTGACAGCGCGGCCACGCTGCAGCCAGTGCAGCGTGACCCTGCGGCGCTGAGTGCTGCGCTGCATGCCTACCATGCGCGTCGCATCCAGGCCGTGTCGCGCATCGTGGCGGTCATGCGTGAGCGCAACCGTCAGGTTTGAAAGCTCGGCCACTGACTGTCGCCAGCGCTACGCCTAGCAAGATCCACATTCTGTACTGGCGCACCGCCGGCAGCGTGCGCCTGATGTGGCATGAATGGCGCGATACGACGCCACCGGCCAGGCTTGCACGGTCATCTTCGATGGCGGTCACACAGTGCATTTAATTATAACGGTGTTACGACTTAATCATTTGAAAATCAATACACCCGTTTCCTAACGTGTCTGTGTCATGGATCCCCATGGCACAACCAGGAGACAGCGATGAACATCAATGACATCACCCACAGCGATGCATCCAGCGAGATCACGGTGCTTGGCGTTGCCAGCACCGACACCAAGGGCGGCCCGCTCGCCGGCGAAGAAATCGGCGGCTTCAATGTGCCGGGCATTTCCGAAGAGTGAACCCGAGGCGTGCCTGAGCGCACGCCCCTCCCACCAGGAGTAGAGACCATGGATACCAGCAACAACGACGCGCATACCACGACGTCTGGCCAGGATCTCATCGTGCTTGGCATCGCAAGCCTGGACACACAGGGCGGGCCATTGGCAGGCGAAGAAATGGGTGGCATCACCACGCTGGGCATCAGCCAGGACTAGGCGCTGCCAACGCGCGGCAGTCGCCACTCGGCCGTACATGCCGGTGGGCAACTTCCCAGGCCACGGGGCGCACTGCAACGGTGCGCCCCTTCTCTCTCAAGGATAGCGCCATGCAATGCTACACATTGCGCGACGACCTAGCGTTCTGCCGCATTGGCGAGCGCCTGGTGTTCCTGGATGTCGGTAACGACCGCTACTTCCGCCTGCCCAAGGCACTGGAGCACTCCCTGCTCACCTACCTGGCGCAAGACCCGGTGTCGGACCTGGAGATCAACGACCTTGTCGAACGGGGACTGCTGGTGGAACGGTCGCAAGCGACCGCCGGCCCGCAGCTTCCCGTCATACCTGTTGCGCGTAGTGCGATGGAAATGCCCGTGCCGGCGCGACGACCACAGCTGCTTGAAAAACTCGAGGTACTGGCACTTGTGCTGTCCACACGCCTGGCATTGAAGCGCAACCCGCTTGGCAGGGTCCTTGGCAGCCTCTCCGCTGCAGCACAGGGTCGGGGGATGCAGCAACGCCCGCTCGCCGAACTCGAGCAACGGCTCACCGATGCGGCATCCGTCTTCCGGCGCGCACGCGTCTGGGTGCCGGTCGAGATGCGCTGCCTGCTCGATTCAGTCGCACTGGCAAGATTCCTGCGTCGGCGCCAGCTCGGCGCCCAGGTTGTCTTCGGCGTCGCACTCGATCCGTTTTCGGCCCATTGCTGGGTCCAGACAGGCGATCTGGTCCTGAACGACACGGTCGGCAACGTCCACGCGCATACCCCCATCCGGGTGGTGTGATGTACCGCTACATCGCCTTGTTCAACCATGCGCAGGCACACCGCGATGGCGACCGCGCCGCTGTCGATGCGTCGTTGCGACAGATCGGGTTACAGCTACGGCAACGCGCTGGGCACATCGACCTGTATGCATCAGACGACACGCCCGTGCTCGACCTGCCTGGTGGTGGCGCACTGATCGGCCATGTCTTTTCGCAGCGCGACAACGCCCCCTTGGGCGACGGCGCATCGCTGCATGCGTTGTCCGCAGCACAGCGGACGCGGCACCTGATCGAGACGTACTGGGGCGAGTACCTGCTGTTGCATGCACCGCACGCGGACCCGAGCGCCATCACCGTGATGCGCGAGCCTTCCGGCGGCGTGGCATGCGTCTACGCGCTACAGCATGGCTTCATCACTTCAGACATCTCGATCGCCACGCATGCGGGTGTGTACACGCGTGAGATCAACTGGGACGCCATCGCCCATCATCTGCACTACCCGCACCTCAAGACCGAGCGCACCGGGCTTGTTGGCGTACGCGAATTGCTGCCGGGCAGCCAGCTGTGTCTGCAGCCCGACCGCAGCAGTCTCGAACACGTCTGGAACCCGTGGGATTTCGTCGCAGCCTCTCGGCGCCGGCACGACCCACTTGACGCACAGGCACAGGTGCGTCAGGCGGTGGCCTCCAGCGTCACCTGTTGGGCGCAGACCGATGCGTCCGTGCTGCTGGAACTCTCTGGCGGCCTGGACTCTTCCATCCTCGCCGCATGCCTGAAAGACACCGCCGCGCGCGTGGCGTGCTGCAATCTGGTCACGCCGGTGCCTGGCGCCGACGAGCGGCACTATGCCCGGCAGATGAGCGATCTGTTGGGCACCGAGCTGATCGTGCGCACCCTGGGACTCGACGCTGCACCGGTCGATTTCGCACCGCCGGCACACGCGGTCGGGCCCAGCACCTGGTTTCTGCAGCATGCCTCCAATGCGCTGAAAGAAGCGATCGGCACGCAGCTGGCCATCACCAGTTTCTTTTCCGGCGGCGGTGGCGACACCGTGTTCTGCAACACCAGAACCGCCGCGCCCGCCGCAGATGCCTTCCGTGCAGGCGGCCTGCGCGCCGGCGTCAGCGCAGTCCATGCGCTTGCCGAACTGCACCAGTGCACGCTCTGGAAAGCAGGCAGGTTGACGATCAAGAAACTCTGCGCCAAGGCCGGGCCGCCGCGCACGCCAGAGCGATCGTTCCTGCCAGGCACGCAGGCTGCGGTTCCGTTGCAATCGCATCCCTGGTTCGATGCCCCACCCGACAGCCTGCCCGGCGACCGCGAACGTATCTTTGATCTGGCCGGCACCCAGGTGTTCCGCGATGGACTGGCGCGCAGTGCGTCGTGGCACCTGCGCATGCCGCTGCTGTCGCAACCGGTGGTGGAAGCCTGCCTGACGGTGCCGAGCTGGATGTGGATCGCTGGCGGCCGCAATCGCGCCGTGGCACGCGATGCGTTTGCGGATGTGCTGCCTGCACAGATCCTGCATCGCCGCAGCAAAGGCACCTTCATGAACTACTCCGGCGCGGTCTATCGTCGGGGCAGGCAGCAGATCCGCGATTATCTGCTGCAGGGTCGGCTTGCAGGCCAGGGCCTGCTGGAGGCCGATGCCCTGCGCCACCATTTCGACCATACATTGGCCGACGGCGACCACAGCGTCATGCGCATCTTCGACCTGTGTGCGGTCGAGAACTGGGTCCGTCATCAGCGCTGACATTGCCTGCGCTGCGTAGATGCGTGCCGCCCGCATGCCAGCGGACCACGCGTCAGCCGCACCACGCACGCTAGTTGCCACGCGCCGGCAGTGCCGCCTTGATTGCACGCCAGCGCGCGTACTGGGCGGCCTTTTCCGGTGCAGGGTCCTGGTAATCCTGCAACCAGAAGCGGAACCAGTCGACGTTGCGCGCATACACGGCCAACTTGTGCCGGGGCTGGAACTTCTGGTGCGGCTCGTTTGCAAACACGTACAACTCGGCGCGTTGCGCACGCAGTAGTGGAATCAGGTAGTCCAGCGCGTACAGATACTCTTGCTCGGAATGCTGGAACAGGATGGGCGCGCGAATCCGCTCCAGCTTGAACGCCGGCGACAGCGCGTTCCACCGCTCGGGTGTCTGCTCCGGTGCACCCAGGCCCCACATCTCGCGCAGCCCCTTGAGAAAGGGCTCGCCCTTCATGCTGCCGAACAGGTAGTACGACGGCGACACCACCGGGTTGGCCACCGACGCGGCGGCCAGCAGGTTCGACTCGGTCGCCGTCCACAAGGTCACCGCACCGCCGAAGCTCAGCCCGCCCATGCCCACCCGCCTGCGATCGATGCCCGCCTGCGACGACAGCAAGGCCACCGCGCTTTCCACCGCCGCCAGTCCTTCGCCGTGGCGTTCCACCGCATCCATGGTATAGCCGGGCAATTGATTGATGCACAGCGCTGCGATGCCCACCTGCGCCAACGCGGCCAGCGGCCACTCATCGCCCACGCCACCGCGCACGAAGCCCGGGCAGCTGTAGTAGGTGACGAACAATGGCAGCTTGTCCGCGCCGGTACCGTGTGCCGCAAAGAACTGCCCGCTGTAGTGCCGTCCGCGGGTATCGGTCCACTGCAACAGGCGCGCGGGCGTCGCGTTTGCCATGTCCACCGCCAACGCCGCATTGGGGTCGAACAGGACGCCGCGCGTGCCGCTGTCCAGCGCGATGCGTTCCAGACGTGGCG
This sequence comes from Xanthomonas sp. CPBF 426, assembly GCF_903989465.1. Classification (NCBI taxonomy): domain Bacteria; kingdom Pseudomonadati; phylum Pseudomonadota; class Gammaproteobacteria; order Lysobacterales; family Lysobacteraceae; genus Xanthomonas; species Xanthomonas sp. CPBF 426. Next base: position 706,612 of record NZ_LR861805.1, on the reverse strand, counting down.
GGCGGTCAGCATCGGCCGTCACGCAGACCAGTGCCGTGGCCGATGCGCCACAGTGTGCCGATGGATCGCGCCCGCCATTGATCAACCCGCCGCCCTGCACCACCAGTTGCACCTGCCCGCTGGCCGGGTCCCAGCGATGGATGGATTGCGCAAGCCCCAAGGCAGGATCGGTGATGGTGAACAACACCTCCGTGCTCCCGGGGCGCCACTGCGCTGCAGTGATTGCCTTTCCCACGCAGGCCGCTGCCGTACAGCGCACGGCCTTGCGCGCATGTGCACCGGGCAAGACTGACAGCGCCACGTCCGGCCGGGACAGCTGCCCACTGCCGTCACCCACTCGCGACAACACCGCTACCGCACCGCCTTGTGGCGCGCGCGCAGATTTCCACACATCGCCGACCAGGCCGCGCAGCGCGCTGACGTCGGGCTCTGCGTCAGGTCGCTGCGCATCGGCAAGCACCTGTGTAGCCCCAGTCGCCAGATCCAGTGCCATCCACCGCGCCGGCACCCCGGCCGACAGCCCGGTACGATCGAACCACACCGAGCCGAAGCGCTGCGTGGCCAGGCGCCCGTCGACATTGCCCGAACGGAACAGGCCCTGCCCGAGCGGCACCGTCTCGTCGATCCGGATGCCCTGCGCATACTCGTCCTGCTCTGCCGACAGCACCTGCTCGCGCGTCGCACCGATGCGGTAACGCAGAATGCGCCCGTCCGCATCCAGCGCGAACTCCTGCACATCCGCCGCATCGTGCGTCACCGGCTCCGCCCCGGAACCGTCCGCCGCCGCGCGCCACACCGCAATCACGCCATCGATCAACGCGCGGTAGTACAGCCAACGGCCATCCGGCGACCACAGCACCTTTGCAGGCAAGGACCCGCCAGCCGAATCGCGCAACGGCACACCGCCATCGGCAACGCGCCTGGGCGCGGCATCCTGCAGGCCCTGCACATACCAGACGCTGTCGTAGGTATTGCGCTGCACCGCTGCCTGCTCGGTGCGAAAGGCCACACTGCGGCCATCCGGCGACAGCGTGGGGCTGCCGATATCCACCACCTCCAGCAAGCGCTGGGGCGATACCGTTTGGGCGTTGCACACACACGCACCTGCCGTCATCAGCACGCCTGCAAGCAGCAGGCGCCAGGTTTCTTGACTCCTCACGCACACACTCCTCTCAACAACGCTCAAGGACCATCGCCAGTACCTCGGCTGCAGCAGGCAGCCGACGCATCACCAGTGCTTGGACACCGAAACGCTCACGAAGCGGCCGATTGCCGAATAGTTGGTGGAGTCGTACGGGGCCACGTACAGCGGCGAGGTCACCCGGTACAACGGCGGGGCGCGATCGAAGGCGTTGTCCACCGATACCCCGAACTCCAGCCCCGCCCATGCATCGCGGCGTGCGCCGGTGGCGTAGCGCAACGCCATATCGAATTTGGTGAACGATGCCGACTCCACTCCATCGGCGCGGTTGCGCACCCCGCCGCGGTAGTTGCCGAACAGCGAGGCAGTGAGCCCGCCCTGCTTCCATACCGCGCCCACGCGGCTGCTTAGCCTGGGCGGGTTGAACAGCGTGCCGGACAGATCGAACGCCGGTTGCGTGGGCAACGTCTGCTGCGTGCTGTCCAGCCAGCTCGCCGCCCCGCGCAAGGTCAGCGTGCCGCGCGCCAACGCCACCTGGTAGCTACCGCTCAGGTCCAGCCCCTTGATGTCCTGCTGCGCCACGTTGGCGTACTGCGTGTAGATGATTGCCGCCACCCGGCTCGGGTCGTAGGCGACGCCGGCAAAGTTGGAGAACCGGCTGGCGAGCGCAATCACATCGGCCTGCGCCTGCGGCGTCGGCATACGGTCCACGAAGGGCGCGTAGATCGGATTGCGCAAGGCCTGGCTGGCATTTGCGATCGGCTGCAGCACGCGGTTGCTGTAGTCCACCCCGAACCAGGTCAGCTCCGCCTCCAGGCCATCCAGCGCCTCGGGGTGCCAGGCCAGCGAGACCGAGCGGGTGATGGCGCGCTCCGGCTGCAGATCCTGGTTGCCGCCATCGGCCACCAGCACCGTCGTCCCGGCGGGAAAGCCCACCCCGCCGAACGCACCCGGCTGGAACAGCCATGCCTCCTGCGCGTAGTTGCGCTCGAACAGCGTCGGCGCCTTGAACGACTTGCCCCACGAGGCCTTGAGCGTCACGTCGCTGCCAGGCGCATACAGCACACCGAACTTGGGCGTTGTCACCCCGCCAAAGCTGCTGTAGTCCTCCCCGCGCACCGCCGCGGTCAGCGTCAGTCGCTGCACACCGGGCACGCCCTGCGCCGGGTCCACCACTGGCAGGCTCACCTCCGCATAGGCAAAGCGCGCGCTTTCGCTGCCGTCGATCGTCTCCACGCCGTTGACGTGGTTGACGTTGCGGAACGTGTTGCTGCGATACCCCACCCCGGCGGCAAGGCGCGCATCGCCTGCCGGCAGCGCGAACAGCGGCCCTTCGGCACCCAGCTCGTAGCTGCGGCTGTCGTTGCAGTAGCACAGGTCGGTCACGCTCACCGCACCGCTGGCCAGCGCCGTTTCCTGGCGGTATTGATCGTGCTTGCTGTTGCCGTCGGTGGCGCCCAGCGTCAGCATCCAATCGTTGGGCAACCACACCGCAAGGCTCGGCGACAGCAGCAGGCTGGTGGTGGTCGGCGTGACCCGGCTGTTGCGGCCACTGACAGCATAAAAGTGCAGCTGGTCGCGTTCAGTGCGTAACGCATCCAGGCGCAGCTCGGCGTTGTCGCCCAGCGCCTGGTAGGCACTCAGCAGCCCGCTGCGCAGGTCGCTGCCCGGATACAGCGTGGACGGGTCCACCAGCTGTGTGGTGTAACTGCGCTGACGGCTGTAGATCGGGTCTGCGGAGACGTCCTGGTAGGTTGCGATCACGCCACCGCTGCGCCAGGTGGTGCCGGCGGTGACGCTGTATTGCCGCGAGGTGAGCCCACCCTGCGTCGCCCGCCCGAAGCGCGTACCGACGTTCACCCCGTCGTAGTCGCGCTTGAGGATCACGTTGCCCACGCCACCCACCGCGTCCGACCCATAGATTGCCGACGCGCCGTCGGCCACGATCTCCAGCCGCTCCACTGCCTCCACCGGGATCGCGCTGAGGTCCACCGCCTGGGTGAATCCGCCATAGGCCAGCCGGCGCCCATTGAGCAGGGTGAGCGTGGCATCGGCGCCCAGCCCGCGCAGGTTGAGGCTCGCGCCACCGGTCATGTTCTGGTTCGCATTGCCGGCCCCGGCCAGATTGCCGCTCAACACCCCCGGATTCTGCCCACCGGAGAAGTTCTGCGGCACGCTGCGGATCACCTCGCCCAGATCCCCGAAATCCTCTTCCTGGATACGCGCTGCGCTGATCGAAATCACCGGCGACGGAACTGCACCGCCCTTGATGCGGGTGCCGGTGACTTCGATGGACTCCAACTCGGTCGCGGCGGTTTGCGCCGGCGCACCCGCCGCAATCGCAGGCCTCGGCGAGCTGGGCCTGGGTGGCTCGCCTGCGTTCATTGCCACGGCTGCTGGCGTTTTCTGCGCCGCTGCCTCAGGTCCCGTCGCCACCTCCGCCGTCCCCGCCCGTGCCCCCACCACACCTGCCGCGCCGCTCGCCATGGCGAACAGGGCGATGGAAATGGCGTTGCGTAACGTACGTGTCTTCATGCTGCGTCCTTTGGCTTGCCTGGTTGGCCCGCCGACGGCGCACTCCGGTCGCCCCGGTGCGCATCGCCAGCTGAGCAAGATCGGTCCTGCACCTGACTGCTGAAACACCGACCCCGCAACCGGCGAACAGTGATCAGAATCGCTAACTGTTTTGCTTGCGAGCAATCGTCGCGCACGCACAGTGCCTCGGCACCCATCCGAGCCCCGACACGTCAATCGCTGTGTGCGCTATTGCCCTCCCCCACCACCTGCTGCACGTTCGACGCGCTATGCACGCATCGTCATCGTCATCGTCAGTGCACGCCTTGCAACGGCTACGTTGGCAGGCGCATCAACGCGCTGCGTGTCGGCTTCCACCGCAGGTACCTGCACGCGTTGCGCGGAAGCGTGTTGCTGCGCTCCAAGCTCGTGCAGCGACAGCAGCGCCATCACCGCCACTACCAGCCTGCTGCGTGCATGATCAAAACCGACACCGCTCCCCGTTACTGCCCGTCGTGCGTGCATGTGCATCCTTCGCGTCCTGGGCGCGGCACCATCGCCATTGCGTCCCCCGACAACAAGTGATGTTGCGCAAGCGCAATGCCCTACCAACAACGTGTGCAAGATGCAGGCAGCGCTGCAGCAGAGCGCACATTCAACGGTCTATGCGACACGCAGTGCAGAGTGCCGAGTGCGCGCTACTGCCTCAGCAGGTGATGCACCGCATAGCCGATCGCGGCAATCAGCATCGCTGCCAGCACCAGCCAGGGCCAGCGACGACGCCGACCGGAGGGTGGCGTCAGCAGCTCCAGGTCGTGTGCAGTGGCGGCCTGCAACTCGGGATCATCCAGCACTGCCGATGCATGTGCGTCCACCTCGAGCAACTGCTGGTAGGCCACACGGTGGCGCGGGTCGGCAGCCAGCCATGCCTCACGTGCGGCACGATCGGCCGCGTTCTCGCACCCGCGTCGCACGAGATAGGCGGCCGCCTGCGCATGGATACGCTCGGACTCTGCACGCATGGCTGGTGACTCCCGGCGGGCGGTCTCCCTGCGCCCTCGCGCACGATGCTACCAGCAACTTCCGGCGGCGCCAGCCAGCGGCCTTGCAGGCCGGTTACTGCGGCAACTCCCCCACGGCCGCACGACACGCCAGCAGCGCACGGCTGATGTGCTTCTCCACCATCTTGATGGAGATGCCCATTTTCGCGGCAATCTGCGGATAGGTGAGCCCGTCGAACCGGCTGAGCTTGAACGCAAGCCGGCACTTCGGCGGCAGCTCGAGCAAGGTGCGCTTGAGCAGCACATCGAGCGTCTGGCGCGCCTCGGCAATCTCGTCCACGCCGGCCTCGTCGGCCCTGATCGGCGCCACCTGATCCAGCGACACGTGCTGCGCCGCCAGCCGCCGCTGACGCGAGCGCCGCAGCTCGATCACCAGATTGTGCGCGATGCGATACATCAGCAGCCGGCGGTCGCCGATGTTGGGCGCATCGCGGTACACCATCATCCGCGAAAAGGTCTCCTGCGCCAGGTCTGCAGCGGTCTCGGCATCGCGCGTACGGCGGCGCAGGTACACCAACAGCTCAGGATGCAGTGCGGCCAGCGCCTGGTCGAACTCGGCACGCAGGCGCTCCCTTTCCCCAAGCGACAGCTGGCCGCGCGCCGCAGGCGGCCCATCACGCGAGCTCATCGTGATCGCCGCGCCTTCGGCCGAGTGCCGCTGCCCACCAACGCCCCCACGCATCTTGCGACACAACACACCAGCGCCATGCGCGCGCAAGGGCCGTGCAAGTGGATCTGAACATGAGCAGTGCAGCCAAAAGGTGGAGAGTGGGTGGTGGGCACCGCACCCCGAACCGCAGCCCCACCTCTTCCTCTATGACGGCAAGCGATGCTAACCCCCTACGTTTTGCGCGTTAGTCAGCCTGGGGCATGACCACCACGCGCTCGACACTAGATCGCTGCACGCGCAGCGGAGCGCAGCATCGCCCGGTTGTCACGCTTTTCCCGCGCACTCTATGCAAACAGCGAGGCGGCACGCTTTAGCAGTTGCAGATAACGGCTACGCCGCTTGCTACGAAGCGTGCACTAGACCAATGCGTGTGCTCACCTCACGAATGCGCATGCGTCTCTGCAATGTCGACCACTACTCAGCTTCTATGTGCCGCCTTTTGAAACTCGACGGGCCCGTGAGCGCCCGGATACTTCTTCTTGATCAAGATGCGATCGGACGGCGTGACGCAGCTGTCCTCCAGTGAATTGACCACAGACGCCTCATCCATCCTGCAGACAACCTGACTGCACCTGTTGAATCAAGTCTTGCTGATGGTGATGTAACTCACGTGCAGCTGGTCTTCGGTTAGACCAATGACAACTCGCGTCGTACCGACCTGCATCAGCCTGTAAGCCCTGGAGCCGGGCGCATCTGGGTGAGGCGGATACGGGAGGGCATCTGCCCAGGCCGCATCATCGAAAAGAACGCGGGACGGCCAGACCTCTATCACCAGAGTTGTTCGTGATCGATCTTCTTGCGCACCCCGCAGCTCGATATTACGCACGGCGACGCCTGCCAACAGACCATTGCTACCGACGCGTACAGCCATCCCATCTCGTGACTGGATGGGGCCGAGTCTTGTCGTCAGTAAAGAATCAAGCGCCGCAATATCCTTGAAGTCCGTGATGACCAAGCGGTCTATCTCTCGCCTAAGTCGCCTCATTACATCAGGCGCATCCGGCTGCGCTCTGCTTCCGGATGCTACAACAGCTTGCTGAAAGACCGGAGTGCCGGAAACAGGCGCCGCAAGAATCAGACAGGCCGCCATCGACACTAACAGGCTCACCGCGCATCCCCAACCGCATGCTGTGCCGCTCGCCGGGTCAGTCACATGCGCCGAGAAAAAGATCATGTCCCCGTCCTTCAGTCTGGATGTACGCCTACAACCGGCAACCTGATCGAAATGCATATGACCAGAACGGTGGTTGGGGCAGCGACCACTTTCGCCCTGCCAATCATGCGAGATGCCCACCACAAATCCGACTACCCGAAAGGAACATCCCAGACCACCAGACCCGTAGTCCTTACACCATCCGGTGCTGCGGAGCGATCGATTGCTCGCGCTGCTGCTCCTGCTGCTGGGAGTGCTGCTGACGCTGCGTCTCGTTCAAGGCCTGCAACTGCGCCAGAGACTGCTCGACCGGCTGTGCAATCGCGTCGTTGGTCTTCATGTGCGCCATCTTGTGGGCGGGGTCGTTCAACGCGCCTTCCACCACGAAGACGTTCTCGCCCTGTCGCACGGACTTGGTGTTCTCGCTCAGTACGACATGATCGATCCGCGCCAGCCCGTTTTCCTTGGCTAGATACGCGCTGCTTGCTGCAAGGCGGGCGCTGTTGTTGTCGTACTCCCTGCCGAGGCCTTGCTCCAAGCGGCGCACGGCATCTTCGGCCTGGCGATGTAAGGGATCTTGCGATGGACTGAGCGAGCCATGCGTCGGCCCTACAGGCTGCGCTTCATGCCGCTCAGGGTGCCCGACCTCACCTCGTACACGCAATGGAATTGCATGCGGATCAACATGGAGCAGGCGTTCGTGTGAGCCATCCGAGTTAACGCGATTGATATCAGTCGTTCCGTCCTGGTGCCGCTCACGGTTCAGACTACCGCGTAAAGCATCCGACCACACACCACCAATAACTGCATGGCCCTGACCGTCACGATTCCATACGACAACATCGTTGCCAGAAGAGTAACGGCCTGCGGTTGGACCGCTCTTTCCCTCAGCTTGTGGGCGCCCCCATGCGTGACTTGCGCCTTGATCCACTGACTGGATAAAGGCTGGGGCTTCGCCGTTTTGCAAGAAGAGTGTTTTAACCACACCGTAGTGATGAGATACATCAGCAGCGCCATGGCCATTACGTGCATCAGTTGGATTGATGAGTGGATCGGCCACCACGCTACCGTACGCAGTAGAGAGTGGGCTTGCTTGGTTTGCCTCACGCAACGCGTTGAAGACAGCGGTACCCTTAAGTGCATGCTCTACACCGCTTTCGATGTAGTCCGCCTGCTCGTGACCTTTGACGATCTTGTTGGGAAGCATGCCGTCGATTCTCGTCTTTACATCGTCGACACTCTGTAACGTCCCGTCGTTGATACCCTGTAGCACGCCAGGGTAGCGACCACGTCCAGCCTGATTTTCGAGCTTCATGATCATCGTTGCCAACTTTGCTTGATCATTCAGACCTGAATCTGCATATAGATCCGTCTTGCGTAGCTGCTGCACTGCGCTGCCCAAATCTTTTGCGCCATCGCCCGTTCGCATCAGCTGCTCGACCTGAGTTCGGTCGTGCTCATGTACAAAAGCGACTCCCGCGTCAGAAGCAAGAAATCGATCAATGTTTGATTTGACTGTCCCATCAAGTGCTCTTCCATTCTCCGCCTTGATGGCATGACCATCCCGCTGTAAGTCGTGGATGGTTTGCCTGCGCTGCTGCTCTGAAAGAGCTACAGCCGGTGTTTGTTGCTTAGCCCATCCCTGATAGGCGTCAACTAGACCAGTTGCGACATCTGGATGTTGCCCGAGATCGGTTTGCAGTGTCCCGATTGAAAATCCACTATTGCCGATGGGAGTCATTACACCATCATTGATGGACCCCGCAAATGAAAGCTGGTAGGCAACGTTTTTGCCTGCCATGCTTCCCTCTGATGCGACGCCGATCGCAAAATAAGCAAGTGTTTTGAGTTCATTATCACTCAGCTGCGGCCGCGCTGGTTGTCCTGTTTCTTGTGGCATTTCCTTCTCCTTGGCTGACAATCAATCAACTAACGGCTGCAAAGCGCTATGTTCGTGCGGGCAGCGTGGATGACGGTCAAATACTCATCAACGACCGCTGGCGCCATCCCTTCGGAAATCTGGTCATCCGTGCGAGCAGCATCTTGCTTGTATTTGGATAAAGCCGACAGGCAACCTGGCTTGTCTTTCAACTTGTAGAGCGTGAGCGCGTAATCGTTCCGTAGTGTGCCCTCATCGGCAAAACTCATAGTCGGAACGCAGCTCTGATAAATGGGCGCAAGCACACCCTTGGCTTCGACATATTTCTTTTTATCGTAGAAGGATTTGAAGTCGTGACGCGCCTTCTCGATCGCATCGGTGGCACAGCTTGAAGACACACGCTTATAGATTCCCTCGAAGCTGCCGTTGCTTCCGCAATAGGCCTGGCACTGCTCTTTGGTCGAAGTGCTGATGGCCACACCATTCGCCTCCATCTTTAGAACAAGCGAGCATTGACTTGCCTCTGCACCTTCATAAACAACCGCGTGGCCGCTTTTATCCAACTGACCAGAAAGCGTACATCCGCTGTCGACATTCTCTGTGTCCAACGAGAACTTCGAAAGTTCTTGGCCCTTGGGTGCATCAATGATCAGGCGCCCCCACCCACCTTCGGTGACATAGGTGCCGATCCCAACCTGGGCAGGTCGCGGTGGATCGACATTTATGGTTGGAGTAGAAGCAGGCGTCGCAGCGGTGGCCGCCGCTTGCGGGCTACCAGGTTCCGGCTGTGCTTGACCGCACCCAGGCAGCAGAAGGACTCCGGCAAAGATTAGTGCATAACAACTATTCCCAATGCCTTTCATGGCCGTGTACCCTTATATGTGTCCAGGCTGGACAAGTTACATCACGCAACCAGTTCGGGCACGTTCCGGCCAATACAGTGGCCGCGGATCTCTTCGCTTCATAGGCTAGCAACGGAATACGCTAGGGAACAAAACTCACGTAGGTGAAGGGTTTTCCCGCGCCTCTGGCCAAGCCTAGTGCCAGCTCAGGCCGTCGGCCCCCAGCCTAGCGTCGCGCCCTGCTTGTCGCTACCGGCACCTCCACCGGCGGCAACACCTCCATCAGCAGCTGCCCTTCGCTGGCGGTGATGCGCAGCTTGGTGCCGATGGCAAAGCCCAGTTGTTCCAGCCACAGGCCGCTGAGGCGGACGTGGGGCACGTGCTGGTCGCCGCCGTGGTCGTGGGCGCCGGGGTAATGGGTGTAGCTGACGGTGCATTGGCGCGGGCGGCGGGCGCGGCGGGGTGCGCGTAGCGTGCCGGGGCCTTGCGGGGAGGCGTCCGGGTCGGGCGGCAGCATCGGTGGCAGCTTGGTGCGGTCGGGTTCCACAACGACCCACTGCACCCGCTTGGGCGGCGCGGGACGCGTACGCGTGCGGGTGGGCCGTGTGCTGGCAGATGCCGTGGGTGGGCGGCGGCGTGTCATGGCGCCTCCCGGTGATGGCGGGTGATGGATGCGGCGACGCACTGCTGCAACGGCACGGCCCTGCGTGCGAACCGGCGGCTGGAGGTGTGCGGCAACACAGCGAGCTGGCGACTCAGCGGATGCGCGGGATGGTCGCTTGCCTGCTCAACAGCTGCGCGTGCGACGAGCCGGCGCAGTACCTCGCCCACATCCCAACGCAGGCGGTGAGCGGAAGCTGGCAACAGATCAACCGGCACAGATACCGGCATGGATGGTGCGGTAGACATGGCAATGCCCTCCTGGAACAACCCAAGAACCGCCGCCAACGGCGACGGGATGTCGGGAGGTTCGAAACCGCACAGAGCCGGCGGGCATATTCCCCTTGCGGGTGTTGTATTAGCCGCCCTCCCGACGCAGGCATCGCATCGGCTTGTACCTGCAGGATGCAGGCACAAAAAACCCACCGGTTTGACGGAGGTGGGTACCGCTCTGTGAGGAGTTTCGACGCTCCTTGCGCCTAGATTGCGAGTGCAGGGCGTGGCATGTCAATAGTCACTTTAAGGCCTTTGCCTGACTTCGCGCCCATAGGGCAAGCCCGCCGCAAATGCTTGGCATCGATCGCCCAGCCAGTGACTCGTATCGCAAAACCGAAGATCCGTTCTCAAGGAGTTGCGCACTGCCACCGATGCAATGGTTTGCTGCTTTCGGTATACCGCGCTCCGCGCCACTTGAAGGAACGACATGTCAATCTTGCGAAGAATTTCTGAGTCAATCGTAGGTACCAAGGAGGCAATCAAGGAGAAAGGCGATATTGGGGAGACGGATCTCTGCAAGTGGCTTGGCGACTCTGGCCTGTCTTACGTTGCGGTCTGCCAGGCAAGGGAAAGCTTCGCCCCACTCTTCACGGGTGAGATCAAGCGACCGGATTTCATGGTCCTGCTCGACTCCATCGGACTGATTGCCGTAGATGCCAAAAACTTCGACTTGAAGGAATGGGATGGCTCGCCCTGCTTCACGCTAAGCCTGCAGAAAGAGCTGCTGAAAGCGGTCGCGTTCGAGCGCATGTTCCGTATCCCGCTCTGGTACGCCTACAGAGGCGAGGACAATGACAACGTCTCCTGGTATTGGATCAGCGCGCTCAAGGCCGTTGAAGTGGGAGTCAAGCGCGACGGTCGCCATGGTGATTTCCTGACCATCGGCCTCGAGCACTTTGCACATGTGGTCAACCCCGATGACATGGCCAAGCTCTATACACAGCGGCTGCCCGGTGTCTCCAGGATCGCGGCCCTTCCGGTCACGAACTGAACGCGGAGTCGGCATCTGCAGACGTGACGTCTGCTGCCGATCTTGCGTCCGCACTTCCGCCGACCATCGTGGTCTTCACGCTCATTGAGGAGGGGTGAATGTTCAAGGATATGATCGCTGCCGGCGGCCCCGGCCTACTCATCCCAATCGTGTTGTTCGCGCTCATCATTTATGCAACGCGCGGTCTCTTCGATCTTCATGGCAGGCGAAGTCAACATCGACGGGAATTCCTTGAGCACTGGGACCCCAAGCGCGCAGATGACAATTTGTGGCTTGAGGTCACCGTTCGCCATCTCTATGGACAACCGCTACCTGCTCATGTCATCCGCACTGCCCTGAGCCACCCACACTGCAGCCAGGCACTGATGGACCTTTCGGAGATCTGGGAGTTCTACCATTACGACTCAGACACCCAAATGGTGCGCTGGGCTCACACTCGGCACAAGCGCGCAGTTCGCAGATGGCTGAATCACCGCTGGTCGTTGGTGCGCTATTTCCTGCTTGCCTGCCTGGCAATGGTGGCAGCCTATGTCGCGCCCCTAGTTAGCGGGCTCTCGCAATGGATCTACGCAACTGCTGCAGCACTGTGCGGAATTGGTGCGTTCATTAGCTTGTGGCGCTGCGACGCGGAGAAAAAGGCGGCTGATGCCGGCGAGATCTGGATCAAACGCATCAATGATTCCCTCAAGTCGCCCCACGCTACAAATGACCTGACTGCTTGTGAAACCGCCTCCAGTGCCGCGTTAGTAGAAGAAAGCTAATCTCGGACACATAGACACCTTAACCATCAGGAGCCTTCACCGTGCCATCTGCCACACCCTATGATCCAACTCTAATGCTCGGCAACCTGGTCGACATGAAACGACACGAAGTGCTCGCGCAGATCGCGGCCATCCAAGCACTAGCTGATTCCGCGAAAGACATGCTCGACGCGCTCATCGCGACCAAGCGTTCGCTGGATATGACTTCGCAAGAGGTTGCTTCAATGGGTATCGATACAGCGGAGCTAGACGCCGAGCGGGCGCGGCTCGGCGTCTTGGTTTCCGAAGCTACAGACACCTATGCAAAAGCCAAGGAGAAAGCGGTCAAGGACACTCAAGCTCTGCGTGCAGGTCTGACAGATCCCGGCAGACCCGTAGAGTCGCCTGTCATACCTCAATCACCAACTGCGCCGGATAGATCCTAGTAGACGCGAGCTTCGACGTCCGCAGCAGGCTCTATTCACTGAATTTTTCAGCAAGACGTTAAAGACCAGGTGCTTTTTCCTATGAGAAGCAGCTGGTTAACTCGACCCCGCATAACAGCATCATTGCTACTTCTTAAATTCAAGCTATTGCCGAGAGCGCATTCTCACATGACCTAAGCAGTTGAGACATTGCACAAAATTTTATCCAGCAGGTAACAGCACTTTAAGCGACCTACTTACGAAGCGGCGACTAGTTTTGGTCGGGTGATAGAAAGGCTTCTGCGAGATCGCTCATGTCATGTGTACCGCTCCTGCCGGCCTAGGACCGCGTGGTGGCGAAGAAGTATCCCAAAGCCACGATCCCGCCCCAAAAGGCCAATGCGATCCCACACAATTGCCATGTTTGTTGAGGGAACTTGCCACCTTTCCAACGGATTACTAAGCCGCGAGTAATCAACCCAAGCATCATTAACAGCGCGAGAAGTAACCCTACCGCCATAGCACCAGAATACCCAGGCAGCCGTCACCGTGGCAGTTGGTAGCGAATAAAGAACCCCAACCCGTAGGCGCGGCCACAAGCACAAGCCCCAAAACCAACACTGCCTTGACAACGCGCCCCATAGTCCAGCCTCGTAACTCGCAATTAGCCATGGAAGCAGCGCAACCACGACGTCTTCTTCCTGATACTCAAAGAAAGGGCCGGCTGCTTCGCCGGCGTCAAGCTGACTTATCGGCTAAGCACATTGACCCAGCCATTCCCTCACCAACCGGCTCCCTTTCCCAGCCAAACCAACGGCGATCAACCCATCTGCATCGGCGCCCGACTTTGCTCAAGTGGGGGTTCCTGCTGTGCTGCCAACGCACGTTCTTGTTGGGTGTTAGAGATTTGCTCGACCTTTGCGAATGACTGCTCGACAGGTGTCTTTGCTGCTTCTTCGGCCTTTATCGATGCTCTGAGGTGAGCAGGGTTATCCAACTCGCCTTGCACTACAAATAGGCGCTGGCCTGCTCCATCACCGGGAGTGTTTCCGAGAACCACGTGGTCTACGCGGCTCAGTCCGCCCTCCTTCGCGGTTGCCAGCAAACTAACGGAAATCTTCTCGCTAGTGGCATCGTAGGCCCTGCCATGTTGCTGATCGATGCCTGCAACCTGTTCCCGAATCGTGTTGAGCATCTCACGGTCCTTGTCTGGCAACTGCGCATCACTGATCACGCGCTGCAGGAGTGTCCGCTCCGGCATCGGGTTGTATTGCTCAGTGTTCAATTCGCTGCCGGGAACAGGGGCTTTGATACTACGGATGTACTCAACGTTGCTGAGCGGTTTCAGGCCACCCTCGAAGTCCTTATCCTGTATGAACTTCAGGTCGGTACGATGCAGACCGGCGTAATTGACAGCACCCCATGTGTAATCGATGCAACTGTTCATTGCGCCGTGATACTGCGTATTGAAGCCGTGTTCGCCGGGCTTTGCACCAAACTCCATCAATTTTTCGTACTGATCCTTGCTGATCTCCATCGTGCGTTGATAGAAAGGCTTTTGGTATTGATCGGCGTCATCGTTGTAGACCTTTCCAGGCCCTGACATCACGCCGTGCTCGATGGGCGCAAACCCGAAGCTGGTTTGTTCCTTCCCGTGCGTGACTGTGTAATACATGTGCCCTGCCGCTGATGTTCCACCATCAAGAAGCGGTGTCCCTGGCGCGGCAACGTAGAGAGTGACAGCGTATTTATCGTCCATGAGGTGTTCCTACTTTGATTTGTGCCGGTAAGCGACCAGCAACTCGGATTCGATCGATGCCAACTGCGGCGGCTGGCCAAGCAGCCTGATGCTCAGCTGATACCTGCCAGGCTGAATTCCTTGCGCCCATGCGAAGGCAAGCTGCGTGTAGCGACGCTCTGGAGATTCAAGACCCGCAGATTGAAGGGACGAGCCATCCACATCGTCCAGCCACACGCCTGGAACACGCCCGTCTGCACTCACAGCGATGGTCCGAGCGGGGACGCCTGCCTGCGATTCAACACGCACCAATGGGATGTTGACTGCGACGCTTGGTTCAAGCCGTTTCAGAACAAGCTCAGCTCGCAGGCCGGATCTGCGGAGCGCTTGAGCAGCTTCAAGTGACTTCAGAGCATCCTCGTCACCGACGCGGATACCCAGGAACAGTGTGCCAGTCGCGCTCTTGCCAGGAGGCTGCACGTTGAATTCGACCACCATCGGACTGTTCATCGCCGTCAACTGCAGCGGCCGTACGATGGGAAGCTGCCCATCAGCCGCAACGCGCGTTGGCACGTCCTGCGTCTGGGTTGTCTGTGCCTGGCAAGTTGTCAGCAGCGAGATGCCTGAGCAGACCAGAACACATAACAGTAGTTGCCCGTATCGTTGCATGTGGATCCCTTCACTTTAAGCAAGATTAGCGAGCCGCGCGTCTATGGCTCTGCTTATTTATACACCGCTGACAGCGGCCAGGTTACTTCCTACGCAAGTTTCAGGCTGCAGCCTTACCCTTTGGGAGGGTGTCCTCGCTGTCAGAACCAATACCTTGCTGCGAGTCTTGCCAGGTGGCCAGACTTCCGCGTAGCGACCTTCCGGGCATCCCGCAGCACATCGTGCAGCGCGGGAACAACCGCATGCCGTGCTTTCTGGATGATGGCGACCGATTACGCTACCTGCACCTGCTGCATGAGGCCCTACAGGCCACGGGCTGCAAGCTGCATGCCTATGTATTGATGGACAACCATGTGCACTTGCTAATCACGCCACCTGCAGCGGGACGGATCGGGCAACTGATGCAACGGCTTGGGCGCAACTACGTCGCGCTGTTCAATGGCCGCCACGGGCGCACCGGTACGCTATGGGAGGGACGCTACAAAGCCTGCCTCGTGGAAAGTGCTGACTACGTGCTTCGCTGCTATCGCTACATTGAGCTCAACCCAGTGCGCGCTCGCCTGACCGACGATCCGGCGTCGTATCGTTGGTCCAGCTGTCCGGCCAATCTAGGCCAGCGCGGACACTCCGCGCTGACGCCACATCCCCTGCTGGCTTGCGCTTGGCAACGACCCGACTGAGCGATCCAACGCTTACCGCGCTCTGCTCGATGAAACCCTCTCCGACGAACTGCTTACCAGCATTCGTCTTCATCTGCAGCAGCAGCGAGCCCTGGGCCACGACGCCTTCCGCGCAATGGTCGAAGCCAAGACCAACCGCTTTGCAGGCGTCAGGCCAGCTCATCGGCCACGCAAACCGAACACCCCCGACTGATAAGTTAACCTGACTCCGTTATTAAGGCCACGACGCCTTCCGCGCGATGGTCGAAGCCAAGACCCGCCGATTTGCTGGCGTCAGCCCCGCGCATCGGCCACGCAAGCAGAGCACCGTCGATTGATAAGTGAACCTGACCCCGTTATTACTGCGAGTCTTGCAGGTGGCCAGACTTCCGCGCATCGACCTTCCCGGCATCCCGCAGCACATCGTGCAGCGCGGGAACAACCGCTTGCCCTGCTTTCTGGATGATGGCGATCGATTGCGCTATCTGCACCTGATGCATGAGTCCCTGCACGCGACAGGCTGCCAGTTGCACGCTTACGTCTTGATGGACAACCATGTGCACTTGCTAGTCACGCCGTCTGCTGCGGGACGAATCGGTCAACTGATGCAGCGGCTTGGACGAAACTACGTCGCATTGTTCAATGGCCGCCACGGGCGCACTGGTACGCTATGGGAAGGGCGGTACAAAGCGTGTCTTGTGGACAGTGCAGACTACGTCCTTCGCTGCTATCGCTACATTGAGCTCAATCCGGTGCGTGCTCGCCTGACCGACAACCCAGCGGCGTACCGCTGATCCAGTTGCCCAGCCAACCTAGGCCAGCGCAAACACTCCGCGCTGACGCCACATCCCTGCTGGCTTGCGCTTGGCAGCGACCCGATCGAGCGATCCAACGCCTACCGTGCTCTGCTCGATGAAGCCCTCTCCAACGAACTGCTCACCAGCATCCGCCTTCATCTACAGCAGCAGCGAGCCCTGCGCCACGACGCCTTCCGCGCAATGGTCGAAGCCAAGACCCACCGCTTTGCCGGCGTCAGGCCCGCTCATCGGCCACGCAAACCGAACACCGCCGACTGATAAGTTAACCTGACCCCGTTACTCCAAGTGAACCTGACCCCGTTACTCCAACCCCGTTACTCCAACCCCGTTATTCCGGGATAAGTTTGATACATAGGCCAGGGTCAGCGCCTCTCGTTTGCACGCACTAGCGCAGATACAAACATTGAGAACTCTTTGTCTGGACCGCCCTCGGCGGAAAGCGCCTCAAGCAACAACTCCCGCAGCGTAACGCTCTTAGTTCGATAGCAGGCATCGATCGCAGACTGAACTTGCTCGAGACGCAGGGCTCTCTGCTCAATCAACTCGGCTCGATTAAGGCTAGCGAGAGTGACCGTAGTTTGGCCGCGCTCACTGCCCGCTTTGTGCCTAAGTAGAGTTCCGAACGGAAAGAGGTGGTCGCCAGGGTCTTCAGCGTAGGGGTCTATCGGCGGACATTCTTCATCGTAACGATCACTCTTAGAGTTATTGCAGACAGCACAGCAGAACCCAAGATTTGACCATTCGAATTCTAGGTGAGGATACTTATCTTGGGCCTTCGGCTTGATGTGCTCGATGTCCCCAAAGTAGACGTGTGACACCTTGCTTTCGCAGTACATGCACTTCCCCCAAGAAGCGTCGATTAGCGCCTGCTTGTTTAAGTGATACTTGTAATTGGAAGCAAGCTTTACCAGGTCCGGGCACGCGGGTCGAATGATGCTAATCAATGTTCATTCTCCGCAATGGCGGTGATCGCCTGAGGAAACAGCCGTTCAAGTCCAGCATTCGCTAGGTCTGATCGCAGCTTACGAAGTGAATCAGAACTTGTGGCCATACTTGAATGAGCATCGATTATTCCGGCCAACTTCTCAACCGCCCAAGCAGGCAAAGTGGTAGAAACGCCAAGAACCTCATCCAAAATATCGAGGGCATTTCTCACTTCGGACTTGAGATCCAGAACGGTTGATACGACTTTCTTCTGCTCATATCGCAACACGTACACCCTCGCACCCTCTACAGATGTTACGACAAGGGGGCTATGGGTACTCACAATGAAGCGAGCCCGAGGAAACGCCTCAATCATCTTCGGCAAGAGAGTTCTTTGCATGCTCGGATGCAAATGATTTTCCACTTCGTCGATAACCACGGTATAGGTTTCATGTCCACTGCCGTCGAACATAAATATCTGCCATGCCATGTCGATAAGTGCCGCCACCCCTCCGGAGGAGGTTTCCAATAGAAAATCATCGGCACCTCCATTACAGGAGAATACCAACTCATAGTCTCTGACCTCAAGATCCTCAAAGCCGAGATTTTCAGGAAGCACTTTGCGCAGTACGTCTCGAAACCCTTCAAAGTTTTTAATCTGCGTGGGATCCTGCGGCATAATCACCTTGGCCCCACTGCGCACGCCGTAGCCGTTGATCATCCAGCCGAGAAGAGTGCCCTTGATTACAGAACTTGTAGATTCTGCGCTGTGGCTTCCGTGGAGCCTAGAAATATAAACGTTCTGAAACTCATCAAAGGCCGACTGCCGCTCTTTTCTTACCGTACTGATACTTGATATCCGTCGATAAGCAAAGGTTTGCCGATGAGATGGTATGAAAAATACCGGAACCATCTGCTGGTTATCGATCTGAACCTGATACTGAGGATTCTCGGTATCAGGAACATGGAGACGCGCTAATGCGCCACTTGCGTATTCGATCGAACCGATCGATCGATCATTTTTGTCCGCTCCCCAGAGCAGACGAGCCAAGGGAAAGTACTTCATCGCCTTAGTTTTCAAGTCTGATCTAGGAGTGGCGAGAGAAGGCACGTACCAGTTTCGATGCCGAGCAAGAAGGGACAAGATGGTGGTCTTACCACTCCCATTAGCCCCCGTAAGAATTGTTACGCGCTCATCCAAGCTCACTTCGATGGACGCGAATTGCTGCCAATCTTTGAGCTTCAGCTCCTTGAATTTCATGCCCCCCCCTTTCATCTTCCACTGATAAAAAGAAGGCGACCAGTGGCCGCCTTCTTAGCTCAATCAAACCCCAACAGGATTCGCCTTCTCAGGATCAATCTTGTACTGCTTGATCGCCCGGGCCACATCCTTACCTGTCATCTTGCCATCCTTCGCTAGCGCGGCAATGGCCGCGTGCGCGATGTAGTAACGATCAACCTCAAAGAACCGGCGCAGGTTGGCACGCGTATCCGAACGACCGAACCCGTCCGTGCCGAGCACGGTGTAGGTCATCGGGACGAAGGCGCGGATCTGGTCGGCGAAGGCGCGTACGTAGTCGGTTGCGGCGATGGCCGGGCCCTGGCGGCCTTCCAGCAGCTGGGTGACGTAGGGCTTGCGCTGTTCGGCCTCCGGGTGCAGGCGGTTCCAGCGTTCCACGGCGTAGCCGTCGCGGCGCACTTCGTTGAGGCTGGGGCAGGACCAGATGTCGGCGGTAACGCCGAAGTCCTTGTCCAGCAGCTCGGCCGCGGCAATGGCCTCGCGCAGGATGGTGCCGCTGCCCAGCAGCTGCACGCGCAGCTCGCCCTTCTTGGGCTTGCCGGCGTCCTTGAGCAGGTACATGCCCTTGATGATGCCCTCGGCTGCGCCGTCCGGCATGCCGGGGTGGGCGTAGTTCTCGTTCATCAGGGTGATGTAGTAGTACTCGTCGATCTGGTCTTCCATCATCGCCTTCATGCCGTGCTGCATGATGACGGTGACTTCGAAACCGAAGGTCGGGTCGTAGCTACGCACGTTCGGGATGGAGCCGGCGATGACCTGGCTGAAGCCGTCTTCGTGCTGCAGGCCTTCGCCGTTGAGCGTGGTGCGGCCGGCGGTGCCGCCGAGCAGGAAGCCACGCGTGCGCATGTCCGCTGCCTGCCAGGCGATGTCGCCCACGCGCTGGAAGCCGAACATGGAGTAGTAGATGTAGAACGGCAGCATCGGCACATCCGACACCGAGTAGCTGGTGCCGGCGGCCATCCACGAGGCGATGGCGCCCGGCTCGCTGATGCCCTGCTGCAGCACCTGGCCGGTCTGGTCTTCGCGGTAGTACATCAGCTGGTCGGCATCGACCGGTTTGTACTTCTGGCCGAACGGGGCATAGATGCCAATCTGGCGGAACATGCCTTCCATACCGAAGGTGCGCGCCTCATCGGCCACGATCGGCACGATGCGCGGGCCCAGCTCCTTGTCACGCAGGGCGATGTTGAGGCTCTGCACGAAGGACATGGTGGTGGAATAGCTGCGCTCGCCGCTGTCCTTGAGCAGGCGCTCGAACTTGTCGAGCGTGGGCGCGACGAACGACTTGCTGGCCTTGGGGCGGCGCGAGGGCAGGAAGCCGCCCAGCACGTTGCGGCGCTCCTTGAGGTACTGCACTTCCGGGGAATCTTCGCCGGGGTGGTAGAACGGCACCTGGCCGTCTTCCAGCTGGGCGTCGGTCACCGGGATGTTGAAGCGGTCGCGGAAGTGCTTGACCGCCGCATCGTCCAGCTTCTTGGTCTGGTGGGTGGGGTTGAGCGCCTCACCGGCCGAGCCCATGCCGTAGCCCTTGACCGTCTTGGCCAGGATCACGGTGGGCATGCCGGTGGTGTTCACGGCCTGGTGGTAGGCGGCGTACACCTTGTGCGGGTCGTGGCCGCCACGGTTCAGGCGCCAGATGTCGTCGTCGGACAGACCGGCGACCATGGCCGCGGTCTCCGGGTACTTGCCGAAGAAGTTGGCGCGCGTGTAGGCGCCGCCGAAGGCCTTGCAGTTCTGGTATTCGCCGTCGACGGTTTCCATCATCAGCTTGCGCAGCACGCCGTCGGTGTCCTTGGCCAGCAGGGCGTCCCAGTAGCCGCCCCAGAGCAGCTTGATGACGTTCCAGCCGCCGCCACGGAACACGCCTTCCAGTTCCTGGATGATCTTGCCGTTGCCGCGCACCGGGCCGTCCAGGCGCTGCAGGTTGCAGTTGACCACGAAGATGAGGTTGTCCAGGCCTTCGCGGCCGGCCAGCGCGATGGCGCCGAGGGTTTCCGGCTCGTCGCTCTCACCGTCGCCGATGAAGCACCACACCTTGCGGTCGGACTTCTCGATCAGGCCGCGGTTTTCCAGGTAGCGCATGAACTGCGCCTGGTAGATGGCGGCCAGCGGGCCCAGGCCCATTGACACGGTGGGGGTCTGCCAGAACTCGGGCATCAGCCACGGGTGCGGGTAGGAGGAGATGCCCTGGCCGTCCACTTCCATGCGGAAGTTGTCCAGCTGTGCTTCGCTGATGCGGCCTTCCAGGAAGGCGCGGGCGTAGATGCCCGGGGCGCTGTGGCCCTGGATGAACAGCAGATCGCCCGGGTGCTGGTCGCTGGGCGCGCGCCAGAAGTGGTTGAAGCCCACGTCGTACAGCGTGGCGCTGGAGGCGAACGAGGCGATGTGGCCGCCCAGGTCGCCCGGCTTGCGGTTGGCCCGCACGACGGTGGCCATGGCGTTCCAGCGGATGATCGAGCGGATCTTCCACTCCAGCGCGGAGTCGCCGGGGTTCTTGGCCTCGTTGGCCGGTGCGATGGTGTTGACGTACTCGGTGGTGGGCGAGAACGGCAGGTAAGCGCCGGCGCGGCGGGTCTGTTCGACCATGCCTTCCAGCAGCTGATGGGCGCGCTCCGGGCCTTCGACGTCGATGACGGCCTTGATCGATTCGAGCCACTCCTGCGTCTCGAGCGGGTTCGGATCGTTGTGCAGCACTTCGTTCAACCAGTTCATTAGCGCTCCCGGGGGGACACACCCCGCGGGTGTGTCGACATCGTGAATTCGTGAACCCCCAAGTGTACCGCACGCACCTGTTGCCATTCCTCGCTACGGGTGCGTATGGAATGGGACGGTGTCGTGCGTGGGTGGGGTACCGATGCCGGCGGGGCGAGGATCCGGCGCAGCGGGCGCTGCCGGTGTACGACCAAAGGATAAGGGCCGGCGGCGGGCGGTGGCCGCCGGGCCCGGCGCGGAACGAACCGATGTAGGAGCGCACCTGGGCGCGACAGGCTTTCCCGGTAACGCCCGTCGCGCCCGGGTGCGCTCCTACGAGGGGCGTGAGGTCTGGGGGTGCGGCAGGCGGTCTCTGGCAGAACATCCGGCCATCGGTGCTGGCGGGCAGGTAGCGTCGAGGTAGCGATTGCGCGGCCAGTTGGCGTTTCTGCACGCCCAACCGTAGGAGCGCACCTGGGCGCGACGGGCCTTCCCGGTAACGCCCCGTCGCGCCCGGGTGCGCTCCTACGGGGCGGGTTGGTTAGAACGCCTGCAGGGCTTCGGTCAGCTGGCCGTTGGTGTTGACTGCGCCCATGGTGTAGCCCTGCCAGCCGGGGTAGGCGTTGGGCTCCCAATAGAAGATGCCGAGCACGCGCGAGCCGATGGCATTGCTGCGGCTGAGCAGGTTGGTGAGCATGGCGCGGGTGGTGGCGGCCTGCTGCCAGTCCATGCCGACCTCGGCCACGACCACGTCGCTGCCGTAGCGGGAGATCATGTCGCGCATGTTGGTGTCCAGGCGGGCGTTGTAGTCCTGCCAGCTACCCACCGGCGGGTAATGCGACATGCCGATGACGTCCCACTTGCCGCCGGCCGAGCGCAGGTTGTCGAAGAACCAGCGGAAGTTGGCGTTGTCGTAGCCGTTGGCCAGGTGCACGATGACCTTGGCGTTGGGGTACACCGCCTTGGTGGCGTTGTAGCCGCTATTGATGAACTGGCCCAGCGTGGCGAAGTTGGGCGTCTTGCCCTCGTTCCACAGCATGCCGCTGTTGATCTCGTTGCCCACCTGCACCCAGCTAACGGTGATGCCGTTGTCCTTGAGGTATTTGAGGATGCCCTGGGTGTGGCTGTAGACATCGGTATTGAGCTGGGCGACGGAGTGGCCCGCCCAGGCGGCCGGCTTGGTCTGCTTGCCCGGGTCGGCCCAGCTGTCGCTGTAGTGGAAGTCGATCATGATGCGCATGCCCTGCGCGGCGGCGCGCTTGGCCTTGTCCAGGGTGTCACGGCCATCGTTCCAGCCGCCGGACGGGTTGACCCACACGCGCAGGCGGATGGCGTTGCCGCCCACATCCTTGAACAGCTTGATGAAGTCGGTGGTGTTGCCGGCCGCATCGCGAAACACCTGCGGCGGGTTGGCCGCAGCCTGCTGGTTGAGCCAGCTGACATCGGCGCCCTTGGCGATGCCCTGCGCGCCGGCGCCGGCGCTGAGGCCACCCAGCAGCAGCACCAGCAACACACGGCAATAGCCCGTACGAAAAATGCGCATGAAACCCTCTCCCTTGATCGATGGATGTCGCGCCACATGGCGCCCTGCCTCCCCCCTGAACCTCACTGCGGGTTGTGCGGCGATGCGGGCAATGCCGCGATGCCACGCGCGCTGCAAGACGGTGGCGATTCCAGCACGGCGGCGCAATGCTGTCGCGCTCGCTATAGCTGCTGCGCCGTTGCGGCATATCTCGCGGTAGCGAACGCCTTGCGCCAGCGAACTGGCGATATTTTCGCCAGCGCATTGTTGTGCGGGTGCAACAGAAAATCGGCGCGGTAGTGCGCAGCGGGTCTGTCACTGGCGATCGGTCGCTGAGGTGGCAGGCGTGGTCGACTGTTAGGGCAGCACAAGCAGACCTGGCTCGATGCGATGCGGCGACGTGCTGCCGACTTCCCGGCACCGGGGCGCGTTGCTGGAAGCGCACACCATCACCGTACGCACGCCGCTCACCGCGCGCTGTGGCTGTGGCCGCGGCTGCGCTGCGCTGTGACTGCGGCTGCGGCTGCGTGGCTGTGGCTGTGGCTGTGGCTGTGACTGTGGCTGTGACTGTGGCTGCGGCTGCGGCTGCGGCTGCGGCTGCGGCTGACAGCTGATTCTGTAACGACCACCCTGGCTCGATCACCGTCACCGGCGCTACGCGGCAAGCTGCGATTCCAGCTCGACAGCAGCAGCCCGACGGGTGAAGGCCGCCTCGCCTTCCAGCTGCCCTGCCCGCTCGGCGCACTCGACAAGCTCGCGTCCGTGGATCGGCAGCAACCGAAACGAAAAACGCCGGACAAGCCGGCGTTTTTCCTGTGCACCATTCGATGGCGGCAGTTGGCAGATCGAGCGTCGCCGCGTCAGCCCTGCGAGTCGGACGCAGTCACCGCATCAAGCGCGACTCCCAGCGCGTAGCGAGCGGCCATCAGATGGTGCGGCTGGCGCGCTCAGCACCGCAATGCATGCGTTGTCCACGCCGTTTCCGAGAAGCAGCCGCGCCCATCTGACGGCTGGGCAGCAGTTTTGTCGGCCGCTCCGCGCCGTGCATGCATGAGCGCACTCAGCCCAGCGCGCGTGCGCCCTGCTGTTGTTGCTGGGTCTGCGTTTGCTGCTGCTCCAGCGCCACCGACTGGCGGGCGGCGTTGTCGGCCACACGCTGGCTGCTCTGTTCCAGCGGCGTGTTCATCGCGGTCATGGTCTCCACGCTGACCCGCAGCTGCGCGGGGTCGTCCACGCGGCCCTGCACGGCGAAGGTGCGGGCGGCATCGGGGCTCATCATCACCGCGTCGATGCGCTGGCCGCCGGCGGCGTGCATTTCCGAGGCGAGCGAGCCGGACAACTGGGCACTCTGCTGGTCGGGTGTGCGCCCTGCGCGCGCATCCTGTGCCTGCACGCCGCGCTGCGCGTCCTGGAACAAGGCATTGCCTACATGCCCCGGCTGATCGATGCGCAGCGAGGTGTGCTCGTTGCCATGTTCGCGCACGTCGCGCTTGGCAGGCTCGCCCGGGGCGAGCGGGCCGCGGATGGCGTCGATGGCGTCCTGGCCGAGTCCGCGCGCGCTGCGCGTCAGGATGGTGGTGCCGGTGCGCAGCCCGTCCACATCGCTGCGGTATTCGTCGATCATGCGCGCGTTCTTTTCGGCAAGCGGACGCGCGTTGGAATCTGTAAGCGCCGAATGTTCGCCCAGGAAGTTGCCCAGCTTGTGCGCGCCCAGCGAACCGCCGGCCGCCACCAGCGGGTAGTCGGGAATCAGGAAATTGGCCTTGCTGTTGCTGTAGCCGGCGCCGCTCAACGTGGCGATTTCATCCGGCTTGGCGTAAATGCGCACCTGCCCGAAATGCGGCGAGGCCGCGCTGACCGGGTCCGACGCCATCACGTGGTTGATCACGCTGTTGCCGCCTTCGGGAATGCGGTAACTCAGGCTGGCTGCACCGTAGGCGTTGAAGGTTTCGCCCTTGAGGTCGTAGTGGTGCGCGGAGACCTGCGCAAGCGCACCGCCCAGGGAGTGGCCGGTGACGGTGACTTCGGGAGTGCGCCCCTCTTCCTTACCAAGCTCCTTTGCGTAGCCCAATGCGTTCTTGGTCAGCGCCAACGCATCGGCCGCTTGCGGGTTGGTCCGCGAGGTGACCATCTTCGCATCGGTGAGAACATCATTGACTGCGCCTTCGGTGCCTCGATGCGCAACTACAATCTCGCCACTGCCTTCGCGGCGATAGATGGTGCCTTGATAGCCATTGGACTTGTTGTTGACGTGCTCGAGAACGGCGTAACGCTGCCCTTCAATCGTGACGACTTCTTCCTGGCCAGGCGCGCGCCGACCTACCGCGCGATCCTTATAAACATCCTCCGACAAGCCAGCGTACTGTTGAGATGGGATGGTCATGGCGCAACTTCCTTGGCAGCCAACGTGATGGTGAAGAGCTTGTCGCGAATTTCTGGCTTGAATTCTTCAGCGTTGTGCTTCCCCATGTCCGGGAAATCACTCATCTCTGAACGCGGATAACGCTCGCTCCAGTAATACTCAGTAGACGCCTGCTGCGCCTGCACCGTCTTGCCTTCGATAAACGACAGGAAGCGGGTCTCTTCCTCTGCACCGGTGGCCTTCAGCAGCACGCTGGCGCCGCTGAATTCCCAGTGGCAGACGCCGCGACCGTAATAGTCCTCGTCCTGCATCAGGTCCAGATAGACGGTGCCGCGGTACTCGGTGTCGGAGATCTTCTTGAGCGCGAAGTCCTCCTGGCTGGTGATGCGCCCGGCGGTGCCGGTTTCGGGCTGGATCTTGCCGCATTCGGCTTCGTTGCTGACGTCGTACTGCGCCGCGCCCTGCACCAGACCGAACGCACCGGGCGCCTTGTCCAGGGTCAGGGTGACCTCATACGCCTTGCGCGGGTTGGGATTCAACTTGGCAAGGCCGCGGCCACCGGCCTCGACGTCGGCTTCTGCGGCGGCCTCGGTTGCGGGGGATTGGGTCTGGGTCATGCTTGTCTCCGGGGCGTTACAGGCCGTAAGCAAAAGGGCCAGCAGGCTCGGGGTCAGAATCTGGCGCAAGGCCGGCCTCCATGGCGATAGGGGGAGTCAATCTAGTTCGCTGACCCGCCGGGGTCAATTTACGGCAGCTGAGGATGAGGCCCCCGTGAGCCAGTTGCCGGCCGGCGGAAAACTGCCATGATCGGGGCCATCCACCGCCAGGAAGCGCGTCATCGCCACCGGTCCCACATCGCCAGCCGACGGCGTGGCCGTCACCCCGCGGGTGCACTGGCGGCACAGCCTGCGCATGCGGGTGTTGCTGGCCGCCACCGCGGTGCTGGTGGTGTTGCTGGCGGTGCTGGGCACGGTGTTCTACCTGGGCGCGCGCGCCGAGCTGGTGGAGGCGGCGCGCACCGAGGTGGATGGCCTGACCGAGCAGACCGCGCGCAGCCTGGCGGCGATGCTGGATTCGGTGCAGGTGAGCGGCCGCACGCTTGCCGCCAGCAGCAGTGCGGTGGGGCTGCAGCCGTTCAATCTGCGCGCCCTGCTGCTGGCCACGCTCAGCGGCGACCCGGATATCGGCGCGGCGCGTTTGATCATCGAGCCGCGTACGCAAAAGGCCCGCGACACCGGGTTTGTCTGGTACGTGCATCGCGACGGCACGCGCGTACTGGAAAAATCGGTGCAGGAGCTGGGCTACGACTACCGCGCGATGCCGTGGTACCTGCGCACCCAGCGCGAAGGGCGTGCGTGGTGGTCCGAGCCATATCTCAATCCCAATGGCGGCAGCGCGCTGTACACCAGCTACAACCTGCCGTTGCGCCGCCCGGGCGATGCGGTGGATGCCGCGCCGGTGGGCATGGTCAGCGTGGACCTGCCGCTGCAGCACCTGCGCGAGATCATCGACCAGCTGCCGCGCGACATCAGCATCCAGCCGATGCTGCTCTCGCCCGAAGGCATGCTGGTGTTCAGCCCCGACCCGGCGCTCAACCTGCGCTACACGCTGGAGCGCTATGTTGCGCATGCGCGGCCGGACCTGCTGCCGCTGCAGCGCGCGGTGGCGGCCGGCCAGCCGATCTCGTTCGCGCACACCGCCCCCGACGGTGAGCGCTTTCTGACCCATAGCGCGGCGGTGGGGCGCAGCGGCTGGACCTTTGTGCTGTCTGCCTCGGAAGGCTATGTGCTGGCGGGGCTGAACTGGCTGGCCGCGTGGGTGGCGCTGGCGGCAGTGCTGGGCGCGGTGGTGTGGTGGTGGCTGATGGGGCGGATCACCCGCAAGCTGACGCGGCCGATCGAGGAACTGACCGACACCGCCGAGCACTTTCGCCGCGGCGAATTCGACTACCCGCTGCCGCACATCGAACGCCGCGACGAGGTGGGCGTGATGGCGCGTGCGTTCGACAGCGCGCGCGATGCGATCCGCAACCACATCGCGCAGATCGGCGAGATGACCGCCGCGCGCGAGCGCATGCACAGCGAGCTGCAGATCGCGCGCGAGATCCAGCAGGCGATGCTCCCCTCCGGGCGCACCTTCGACCGCGCCAATTCGCACCTGGAAACCTGTGCCTGGCTGGAGCCGGCCAAGGCGGTGGGTGGCGACTTCTATCACTTCGTGGAGACCGAGCCGGGGCTGCTGTGGTTCGTGGTGGGCGATGTGTCCGACAAGGGCGTGCCGGCGGCCCTGTTCATGGCGCGCGCGGTGAGCGTGCTGGAAATCGCCGCGCGCCGGCATACGCGCCCGGACAGCATCCTGATCGCCGCCTCCACGCGGCTGGCCGACAACAACGACACCTGCATGTTCGCCACGGTGCTGTGCGGGGTGATCAATGTGGTGAGCGGCGACTACTGGCTGGCCAGCGCCGGCCACGAGCCGCCGGTGCTGATCGACATCGACGGCACCGCGCGGCCGTTGCCGCTGGAGACCGGCGCGCCGCTGGGGATCGAGCCGCAGGTCGCCTACCCGGTGCTGCAGGGCCGCATGAGCGCCGGGCAGACGCTGCTGGGATACACCGACGGGGTGACCGAGGCGATGAACGAGCGTGGCGCCAGCTACGGGCTGGAGCGCCTGCTCGGCGCACTGCGGCCACGCCGCAGCGCGGCGGCGCAATGCAAGGCGGTGATCGCCAACATCGCCCACTTCACCGGCCAGGCCGACCCGTACGACGACATCACCCTGCTGGCGATCCGGCTGCGCCAGGAGCATGCTGGGCGGGTCGCAGACGCTGGCCGGGACGCACCCGGAAAGGCAACGACCCGATGAAGCTCGATCTGGCCATCGCGCCCTCGCTGGCCCAGCTGGCCGGCGCCAACGACGCGCTGGAACACTCGCTCACGCTGGAAGGCCTGCATGCCGAGCGCATCGGCCAGGTGCGGCTGATCGTGGAAGAGCTCGGCTGCAATGCGCTCACCCACGGCCAGTGCGCCGAGCAGCCGCTGCGCCTGCAACTGCAGCTGGACCCGCAGGCGCTGGTGCTGGAGATGCACGACCCCGGCAGCGCGTTCGACCCCAGCGCCGCAGCGACGCCGGACCTGACTGCCGAGCTCGACGATCGCGAGATCGGCGGGCTGGGGCTGTTTCTGGTGCATCAATTCGCCGATCACATCGACTACCGCCGCGATGGTGCATACAACGTGGTGCGCGTCACCCTGCTCCATCCGTACGCCCCTGTCCCCGAGGCACTGTCATGACCACGCTCGCCATCCAGATCGACCCGCCGCAGGACACCCGTCAACGCGTCATCCTGACCGGGCGCCTGGACACCCACACCTACCAGGACCTGGACGCGGCGCTGTCGCCGCTGCTGGGCACGCTGATCACCACGCTGGTGCTGGACCTGACCGCGCTGGAATACATCTCCAGCGCCGGCATCCGCTGCATCTTCAAGGCGCGCAAGGCGCTGGCCACGCGCCAGGGCAAGGTGCTGGTGACCAACCCGCAGCCGCAGATCCGTAAGGTCTTCGACATGGTCAAGGCAGTGCCGCTGAGCGATGTGTTCGCCTCCACCGAAGAACTGGATGCCTACCTGGCGGCGATGCAGCGCAAGGTCATCGAACAGCATGCGCAAGGCGATACGCCGATCGTGCCGCATTTTGCCGAGGCGTGAGGGTCGCTGACGACGTATAGCCGACGGGCGTGGGGTGGATGCGCGTGCACCTGGTAGAAGCGCACGCGTGGTACGTGCCGATTCCCGGCATCGGACGCGCGCCCACCTGGCGATGATTGCAGTGGGTGTACCGATCGCCTTGCGGTGTCGCCTCGCCTGCGCGCACACATATGGGTGTGCCTGCGCGCGGCATGTGCACGGCAGTGGTTAGGCTATGACGCCATGATCCCTGCGTTGCAATGCCCAAGCTGATCATCTTCGACTTCGATGGCACCCTGGCCGACTCGTTCGGTTTCTTTCTGAGCACGCAGCGCGTGCTGGCCGAGCGGCACGGCTTCCGCGCCGCGCAAGCGCATGAAGTGGACGCCGCGCGCCGCCTGAGCACCCGCGCGCTGCTCAAGCAATCGGGCCTGAGCAGCTGGCGCATTCCGCTGGTGGCTGCCGACTTCATCCGCCTGATGCGTGCCGCCCCGCCGATGGCCTTGTTCGACGGCATTGCCGAGGTGCTGCAGACCCTGCACGCGCGCGGCACCTGCCTGGCCCTGGTGTCGTCCAACTCGGTGGAGAATGTGCAACGCGCCCTGGGCAAGGAGCTGAGCGCGACGTTCGCCGTCATCGACGGTGGCGCGCATTTGCTGGGCAAGCAGCGCGCCTTGCGCCGCGTGCTGCGCGCCACCGGGCATACCGCAGCGCAGGCGGTGTACGTGGGCGACCAGGTCGCTGACTGGGAAGCGGCGCAGACGGTGGGCTTGCCGTTTGCCGCGGTGGCCTGGGGCTATGCGCATCCGGAGGTGTTTGCGGGATTGGCGGGCACGCAGCTGATCGAGCGCGTGGACGCGTTGCTCGGGTTGGCGGAGTAGGCCGTTTTTTTCGGCTGGGATTGGGGATTGGGATTGGGGATTCGCCAGAGCGAGAAGCTTGCCGGTGCTGCGTGCGCGCGTGCCCTCATCCGCCCTTCGGGCACCTTCTCCCGGAGGGAGAAGGGAAGCGTATGGCGTGCACTGAATGGTCGCCGGGAGCCACGCGTTGACGTCTAGACCCCGCCCACGCGCGGTAATGGCGCCGGCACATTCAACATGCCGCCCGCTGCCACATACGCCGCCAAGGCCTGGCCCTGACTCAGCAGATGCCCGTGCATCGTGCGCTCGGCACCTTCGGCATCGCGGCGGCGTACGCATGCCATCAGCTCGCGGTGCTCGGCCAGCGACTGCGCCATGCGCCCGGGCGTCAACAGCTGCCGGCCGCGGTGCATCTTGAGGATGCGGTGCAGATCGTGGGTGACGCGGATCAACCACGGGTTGCCGGCGTATTGCTGCACGGTTTCGTGGATCAGGTAATTGTTGCGGTAGTACTCGGCCAGGTCGCCAGCGGTGGCGGCGGCTTCCATCGCCGCGTGCAGCTCTTCCAGGCGCTGCACGCCGGCTGCATCGATGCGCTTGACCGCATCGTGCGCGCAGCGGCCTTCCAGCATGGCCATCACCGGGAACAACTGGTTGAGGTCTTCCAATGTCAGCCGCGTGACCCGGCTGCCACGGCCGGCGTCCAGTTGCACCAGGCCTTCGGCGGCGAGCAGCTTGAGGCTCTCGCGCAGCGGGGTACGGCTGATGCCGAGCTCCTCGGCCAGCGCCGGTTCGTCGATCCATTCGCCCGGCGGCAGCGCGTAGTCGTAGATCTTCTGGCGCAGGCGCTCGGCCACTTCCTCATACAGCGGTACGCGCTTCTTGGCGCTGCGCGAATCAGGGGCGAGGGTCATGGCAGGCGGGTCGTCGATGCGGGCGTGGGGGCGCCCATTCTACGGGGGCGCCCCGATACCCTGCCGAACGCGGGCCGGATCACAGCCAGCCCGGCACCACGAACAGCAGCCAGGCCACCAACGGCCCCAGCAGCACCACCAGCCCGCTGTACACCAGGAAGCGACGGAACAGCGCGTCGCGCTCTTCCTTGGCGGCCGAGGCCACCACCAGCGCACCGTTGGTGGAGAACGGGCTGACATCGACGATGGTGGACGACACCGCCAGCGCGCAGATCACCCCGGCCGCGCCGAGCTGGCCCTGCATCAGGAACGGCACCGCCAGCGGGATGGTGGCGCCCAGCACCGCCGCCGACGAGGCGAACGCGGACACGATGCCGCCGACATAGCAGACCAGCAACGCGCCCAGCAGCGGCATGCCGATATGCGACACGCCGGTGCCGATGTAGTCCACCGCACCGGCCTTTTCCAGCACCGCCACGTAGGTCACCACGCCGCTGATCAACAGCACCGTGGACCAGCTGATGCCATCCACCGCGCCCTTCTGCGCGCTGGGCGAGATCAGCGCCAGCGCCACCGCCACGGTGATCGAGACCAGCCCGACATTGAGGTTGTAGACCAGCGCGGCGACGCCCAGACCGAGCAGGCCGACCAGCGTGATCACCCGATCGCGGGTGATGGCCACCGCCTCCAGCGCCAGCGGATTGGTCGACAAGGTGCCGCCACCGGCCGCCACCAGGGAGCCATGCCCTTCGATCGCGAACGGGCGCTTGGAGGCCTGGTCGTCGGCCACCGCCACGTATTGCGCGTCGGCCAGCGACACCTCCTGCCGCCGCATCAGCTTGAGCCCGCCGAAGGCGCAGAAGCAGATGATCGCCATCATCAGGTTGAAGCCCAGGCTGGTGAGGAACACCGCCATCTCGGTGACGTCCAGCCCGGCCTTTTCCACCACCTTGTTGGTGATGCCGCCATACACGCTGATCGGCGAAAAGCCGCCGCCCTGCGCGCCATGGATCACCAGCAGGCCCATCATCAGGGGATTGATGCGGTATTGCTTGGCAAAGCGCAGCGCCACCGGGCCGATGATGGCCACCGCCGCCGGCCCCAACGCGCCGAACGCGGTGAGCAGGCCGGTGATGACGAACATCACCCAGGGAATGGCCACGATGCGCCCGCGTACCGCGCGCACCGCCCAGTGCACCAGCAGATCGATGGTGCCGTTCTTCTGTGCGATGGCGAACAGATAGGTGATGCCGACCAGGGTGAGGAACAGGTCGCCGGGAAAGCCGGCCAGCACCTCCTTGCCGTCCAGCCCCACCCAGACGCCGCCGATGATGAAGGCCAGCGCGAAGGCCACCGCACCCATGTTGATGGGCAATGCGGTGGCGACGATGAACATGATCACCAAGCCAAGAATCGTTGCAATTTGCGGGGTCATGCGCCCTCCCAGACACCTGATACGCGTACAGCACGGATGGCCACCCGCCACCCAAGGGTCACACCTGGTCAGACGCAGGGCGGCTGACAGAAATAAGGGGCAGCTGCCGGGCGGTTGCCTGCGCCACGCCCACATCGCCGCTCCTGGCGTTACTTCATGCCGCGCGCTCGCACGCGGCGTGGACCCACTCCACCACGCCCTGCGTGCTGTGGAAGTCCTCCACCGATCGCGCTTCGCAGCCCGGCACGATGTCGCGTGCCATGCGCGCCAATGCGCTGCCTGGCCCCAGTTCGAGAAACACGCGCGCGCCGCGTTCGGCGGCCTGCACCAGCACGTCGTACCAGCGCACCGTCTGCGCGATCTGTGCGGCCAGCGTGTCCACCACCAGGGCCTGCGTGGTGACGGCACGTGCATCGATGCCGGCCAGCACGCGCAGCCTGGGCGCGTGCACGGCTGCGTTGTTCAATTCAACCGCGAAGGCATCGGCCGCCGCACGCAGCCAGGGCGTATGCGCTGGCACGCGCACCGGCAACTGCGTGACGCGTGCGCCCTGCGCCTGCGCTGCATCGCCCAGTGCCTGCAGCGCAGCGTGCGGGCCACCGAGCACGGCATGGTCGTCGCCGTTGACGATGGCGACGGCCGCGCCATGCGTCTGGCACAGCGCTTCGAGCACACGCAGCGGCAGGCCGGCCACCGCCATCAATCCGGCGTGGTCCGGGCTGGCCGCGTCCATCAGGCGTGCGCGGGTGGCGGCCAGCTGCAGGCAGGTATCGATCTCCATGCTGCCGGCTACCGCATGCGCGGCCAGCTCGCCGACGCTGTAGCCCAGCACCAGCACCGGCGTGGGCAGCTGCGCACGCAGCAGCTGCCAGTGCGCCAGGGTGCCGGCGCACACCAGTGGCTGTGCAATGGCATTGGTGTAGCGGGCGTTGTCTGCGGCAAGCGTGTGTGCCGAGGCGCCGAGCACCTTGCTTGCGGCAGCGATTACCTCGGCCGCGGCCGGCGCATCGGCAACACGCGCGAACATCGCCGCATGCTGCCCACCCTGGCCGGGACAGAGCACGGCCAGGCTCATGCGGTGGCCTGCTGGCAGGTAACGCCGTGCGCCGTGCGAGTGGAGTCCTGATCCGCCCTGCAGGCCACGTCTCCAGGGACAGCGAGAAGGATGCCGTGTTCTGCTGCACTGAAACGGGCAGCGCGACTGCACGCGCGTGCGCGCACTGTCTTCGCGGCTGCCGATGGCTGGCGCATGTTTATGCGCTCTCCTGACACTGCAGGAACCAGGCACAGGCCAGCAGGTCGGCGCTGCCGCCCGGGCTCAGACAACGCGCGACGAACTGCCTGCCAATGGCGTTCAAGCGCGCGCGCCACTGCGGTTGTGCGATGCCGCCTTCGGCGAGAAACCCACGCGCTTGCGTCTTTGCGTAAGCCAGCCCTTCCTGCCCGCCGCGATGCAACAGGTTGAGGTCATCGACCTCGGCAACCAGGTGCATCAAGGTGTGCGCCAGTGCCGCCTCGCGCGTGGCGCCGTTGTGCATTGCGCTGCGCAGAGACGGCAACGCGATCTCGCGCAGCAAGGGATAACCGTCCGCGGCCTGCTCGCGCACGCCGCCGATCCGAAACCGTGCACGCGCACGCTGGCCATTGCTGCGTGGATCCAGCGGCGCGGCGCGCAATGCATCGCGCCAGACCTGCACCGCGTTGCAGACTGCTTCACCTGTAGGGGCATGCCCATGCACGGCACGCAGGCGCGCCGCCTGTGCAGTGAGCACGCCAAGGCTGAAGATCGCACCGCGGTGGGTATTGATGCCACCGGTGGCGCGCAGCATCGCCGCTTCGGCCGAGATGCCGAGCTGGCGCACATGCTCGAACGGGGCATTGTCGATACCCGCCTGTGCAATCGCGACGAAATAGCCGCGCAGGGCAAACAGGCTGCGCAGGAATGTCGTGGCATCCATGTCGGCATGGCTGCCGTTGTCGAACGGCGTGACCAGGCCGGGCTTGGGCGCGCAGCGCAGTTCCGCGTGCAGGGCGGCGACCGCGAGCCGCCCCAGACGGTGCGCCAGCGCGCTGGCGGTGCCGGCTTCGGCATGCCATGTGGCTTGTAGCGCGACGTTGTCTTGCACATCGCCATGCGTGCGTGCAGCACGCGACGGCGCGTAAACAAGATCCGAGCCATCGCGTGCAGGAGCAAGGCGCAGTCTTGGCTGTTGGGATGCTTCTGGCGGTGCTGCCTGTGCCAGTGCCGAGGGGATGTCCGCAGCAACCAAGCGCGTCGATGGGCTGTCTGCACCAGGCCGGGACGGCGCGATGCCCGTTTCTTTTGATGTTGTCGCTCGCGGCTGCCGCTCGGCCGCAGTGCACTGCGTCCCCGCGGGCCTGGCATCAGCAACGCGTTCGACCAATGCACTCATGCCGCGCTCCACACCGGAAACAGCGCGCTGCGCGGCAGCAGGCGGCAGCCATTGGTGGACTTCACCAACACCTGCTGCGCGCTGCCGGCGTACTCGCGCCAGTTCACCGCGGTGTCGTCGGGCAGCAACAGCTCGCCGTCTGCGCGCAATCCGTGGGGGTGTTCCCAGCGCTGCAGCAGCGTCACCACTGCCTGCGCCTGTTCGGGCGTGGCGATGGACCACAACAGATCCAGGTCCGATTGTGCATGCACATACGCAAGCCCGGTCAGGGCTTGCCATGCGAAGCTGCCGAAGACGCGCGGCTGCAGGGCACTGGCATTGGCCTGCGCCCGCAAGGCCTGCAGTGCAGGCTGCAGCGTGGCGGGTGCGGCTGCGATCACCGCGTCCAGCGCCAGCGGCGCGGTGCTGCGCACGATAGCGTCCAGGCCGGCACTCAACGCCAGCCGCTGCTTGCCTTCGTTTGGCGGCAACGGCACGCCGAGCGGCACGCGGCCGGGCGCGTGGCTGCCATCGCCACGCGCCACCACCGCCGGCCACCCCGCGGCGAACCACTGCTGCAGCCGTGGCTGCGCACCTGGCGTCAGCGCTTGCCAGCGCGCGTCCGGATGCAGCCACACCAGTGCGTGGCGGGCGGGCATGCTCAGGCCTCGCCTGCGGCCACGGCGGCGGCGACATCGCGCGCCAGGGTGCGCCCGCCACGTTGCGCGCCAAGTGCCCGGCGTTGATCGCCATCGCCGGGCGCAGCCAGGGCGTCGAGCAGCGCCTGCGCCAGGTCGCCGTCCCAGAGCGACTCCACCGCGCCCATGCGCACGTAGTTCTCCACGCCCGGCGCGAACACCGGCGAGCTCTTGCTCAGCGCCTGCAAGGTATCCACGCTCTGCTTGGTCACGCGCGCCATCGCGCGCAGATCCATCACCCGGATCTGCGCGTCCGGCAACGCGTGGATATGGTCGGCCATCAGGCCGAACGACAGGAAGCCGCCGCTGACCGATTCGCCATACACCAGTGTGACCAGCCGCGCGCCGCGCTTGCGCGCCAGATCCAGCGTGCGTGCCAGATGCGCGAAGTAGCCGTTGATGCCGAGCAGTTCGTCGCGGCGCGCGAGCCGTTGCCCGGCGGTGTCGGCCAGCATCACGATCGGCCGCTGCGGATGCGCGCGCGTGCTCGCCAATACGGTCGCCGCCAATGCCAGCGCATGGTCCACGCCAACTTCCAGCTTGTTGGCGGTGCCGATCACGGTGACGGCGCCCGCGGCCGTGGTGGCGCTGCCGGTGAGCACATCGTCGTTGCAAGCGATGGCGTGGCCGAGCGGAAACAGCTGGTCCAGCAGTTGGCTCAGTTCCATGGCGTGCTCCGGTCGGCGGTGGCGGCAAGGAAGGCGTCGGTGTCCAGCAGCGGCAGCCGCTGCGCATCGACGATGCCCTGGCGTTGCCAGATCTCCAGCCCATCGCGGCAATCGCCATAGGCGTCAATGCGCCTGGACAACTGTTGATGCGCCACTTCCAATGCCTGCAGTGCGGCCTCGCCCGCCGGCTCGGCCAGGGTGTCCAGCGTCTGCGCGGCGGCATCGGCGAATGCAGCGATGCGGTCGGCCACCAGCGTCTGTGCCTCGCCCAGCAGATAGCGGTGCTTGCCGCCGGTGACGCGCCACACCAGGGCGCGGTCGCGGGCGTCGAACTCTTCCACGCCGCGCACGGTTTCGATCACGTCCGGGCCGGACAACGACAGGCGACCTTCTTCGGACATGATCACCGCGCTGCAGCAGCGCGCCACGATGCCCATGCCGCCGAAGGCGCCGTTGCCGCTGCCGATCAAGGCCAGCACCGGCACACCGGCGGCACGCGTGTTCAAGGTGGCACGCATGATTTCAGAGATGGCGATCAGGCCGGCATTGGCCTCGTGCAGACGCACACCGCCGGTGTCGAGCAGCAGCAGCACTGCGTCCGGGTGGGTGGCGGTGGCGCGTTCGAGCAGGCCGGTGAGCTTGGCGCCGTGCACTTCGCCGACGCCGCCGCCCATGAAGGCGCCTTGCTGCGCGGCGATCAGCACGGTGCGCCCACGCAGCATGCCTTCGCCGACGACGATGCCGTCATCGAAGGCGCCGGGCGTGTCCAGTTGGGCCAAATGCGGGCTGATCAGGCGGCGACGTGGGCCGACGAATTCGCGAAAGCTGCCGGCATCCAGCACGCCGTCGATGCGCTCGCGCGCGTCAGCCTCGTAATAGCTGCGCTCGGCCACGGGAATGGTGGTGCTCATACAAGTCTCCCGACGACATGCGTAGGAGCGCACCCGGGCGCGACCAGGGCATTACCGGGAAAGCCCGTCGCGCCCGGGTGCGCTCCTACGGGATGACTGCGAAGTACCGGTGCGTCGTCCCTGCACTCGGCCACGGAGATGGTGGTGCCTAAGTGATTCCGGATGACCGGCGTAGGAGCGCACCCGGGCGCGACCGGGGCATTACCGTGAAAGCCCGTCGCGCCCGGGTGCGCTCCTACGGGGTGACTGCGGTGTGCCCGTGCGTCGTCCCTGCACTCGGCCATGGAGATGGTGGTGCCTAAGTGATTCCGGATGACTGGCGTAGGAGCGCACCTGGGCGCGACCAGGGCATTACCCGGAAAGCCCGTCGCGCCCGGGTGCGCTCCTACGGGGTGACTGCGGCGGCTCATGCGGTAGCTCCCTGCAGGACGTCCACCGCCTGCTCCAGGCGCAGGCTCACCACCGCGGGCGTGGCGCCGACATCGTTGATGCTGATGCGCACATCGCGCAGCGGATGGCGCGCGGCAAAATCATCCAGCACCGCCTGCCAGATCGCGCCGAAACCGCGTGCGGCGGTGAGGATCTCGATCTCCATCGCGCCGTCCAGCGGCACGCGCTCGACCAGCACTTCCAGGTTGCCGGAGGCGACCACGCCGACCAGCGCATGGTCCAGCCCGGCGCGCGCGCCGTGCTGGCCATCGAAGCGATACCGCAGGGTTTCCATGCCGTGCCCCTACCAATTGCGAAAACGTTTCGGCGGGTCGTACAACCCACCGGACCAGCGCACCAGGTCCTTGACCGTGCGCGCGGCGAGCAGGTCGCGCGTGGCATCGCGCGGCCGGATGCCCAGATCTTCGGGCCGCCTGATGACACCGCGATCGCGCAGGTTCTCGACCGCGCGTTTGTCGCGGCCCAGGCCGACGGCGGTATACCCGGACACGCCACGGATGGCCTGTTCGCGTTCTTCGGCGCTTCGGCACAGCAACAGGTTGGCGATGCCTTCTTCGGTGAGCACATGGCTGACGTCGTCGCCATAGATCATCACCGGCGGCAGCGGCATGTTGGCGCGCTCGGCCAGCTCCCAGGCATCGAGCCTGTCGACGAAGGCCGGCGCCATGTGTTCGCGGAAGGTTTCCACCATCTGCACCACCAGCTTGCGTCCGCGCGGCATCTCGCCGGGGCGCGCCGCCTCGCGCCCGGCCTTGAGCCAGGCGTCGCTGGCGTGCCGGCGGCCGCGCGCATCCGAGCCCATGTTGGGCGCGCCGCCGAAGCCGGCGATGCGGTCGCGCGTGGCGGTGGAACTGTTGCCCTGCAGATCGATCTGCAGGGTGGAACCGATGAACATGTCACAGGCATACAAGCCGGCGGTCTGCGACAACGCGCGGTTGGAGCGCATGCTGCCGTCGGCACCGGTAAAGAAGATGTCCGGGCGCGCGGCGATGTAGGCCTCCATGCCCAGTTCCGAACCGAACGAATGCACCGAGTGCACGAAACCCGATTCGATCGCCGGGATCAGCGCCGGATGCGGATTGAGCGCCCAGTGCCGGCAGATCTTGCCCTTCAGCCCCAGCGATTCGGCATAGGTAGGCAGCAGCAATTCGATCGCTGCGGTGTCGAAACCGATGCCGTGATTTAGCCGGTCCACGCCGTATTCGGCGTAGATGCCCTTGATCGCCATCATCGCCATCAGCACCTGGATCTCGGAGATCTGCGCCGGGTCGCGGGTGAACAGCGGTTCGATGTAGTTGGGCTTGGGCGCCTGGGTAACGAAGTCCACCCAGTCGGCCGGGATGTCCACGCGCGGCAGGGTATCAACGATCTCGTTGACCTGCGCAATCACGATGCCGCCCTTGAACGCGGTGGCCTCCACGATCACCGGGGTGTCTTCGGTGTTGGGGCCGGTGTAGAGATTGCCGTGGCGGTCGGCGGCCTGCGCGGTGACCAACGCGATGCGCGGGGTCAGGTCGATGAAGTAGCGGCCAAACAACTCCAGGTAGGTGTGGATGGCCCCAATCTCGATGCGGCCCTCGCCGACCAGCCCGGCCAGGCGCGCGGCCTGCGGGCCGGAGAACGAGAAATCCAGCCGCTTGGCGATGCCGCGCTCGAACACGTCCAGATGCGCCGGCAGCGACAACACCGATTGCACCATGTGCAGGTCATGCACGCGCGCGGGATCTACCTCGGTCAGGCAGCGCGCCAGGAAATCGGCCTGCTTCTGGTTGTTGCCTTCCAGGCAGACGCGGTCGCCCGGCTCGATCACCGCCTCCAGCAGCGCCACCACGTCGTCGGCCGCCACCACGCGCCCCTGCGGCGCCAGCGCGGCGGCGCGCTGCAGGCGCTGGCGCCGGCTCTCGGCCTGGGTGTCCCACTGTCGACTCATGCGTCTGCCTCACCGGGCCAAGCCCGTAATGTCGAAGTAATTACATCGTAATTATGGAGATCAGTTGTGTCTAGCCGCGTTGCAGCATGAGCCGCAGCGATAGCCATGTTGGTCAGCCGGGCGACAGGCAGGTGCTTGCAGGCCGCCATACTTCGATATATCTTTTCAGCATGCTTCGATATATCGAATGACAATGCGCTCCCACCGCGACAACCTGCCGAGCGAGCTCGATCCATCCGTGGCGCCCAGTGCCACGCGCCGTGGTGGCGCCGGGCGCGCGCGGCCGCTGGAACATGGCGACCTGCGCCTGCTGCTGGTGGCGCTGATCGAGCAACAGCCACGCCATGGCTACGAGTTGATGCGGCAGATCACCGCACTGTTCAAAGGCCTCTACACGCCCAGCGCAGGCGCCATCTATCCGGCACTGGCGCAGCTCGAAGCCGATGGCTGGGTGCAGACCGCGCTGGACGAGGGCCGCAAGCGCTATCAGGTCACCGCCTCCGGCCGTACGTATGCGGCGCAGCACCGCGATGCACTCGATGCCGCATTGGCCCGCACCCACCGCCGCGCGCGCGAGCTGATCAAGGCACAGACACCGGCGCCGATTCGCGAAGCCATTCACCGCATCAAGCACGGCCTGTTTGCGCGGCATGGGCAATGGACGGATGCAGAAACCACACGCATTGCCGCGCTACTCAACGCCGCCGCTGACGGCATGGAGCGCGACGACGGCTGAGTGCGTCCATCGCTGTGGTCCGAAGCCAACCGATGCCGGTTTGAATGCGCCTTGCGGCAGTGACGCGTCATCGCGGTGGTTGCGTTGCGCGGCGTCAGTGGCATGCATGCATTGCTGTCCCTGCGCTGTTCTGCGATTTGATCAGCGTGTCGCTGCAAGACATCGACCTCGCTTGTTTGGCAGATGCGCGAGGCGTCGCCCGTACCCGCATCCGCCCCTGCGGGGCACCTCCTCCCGATGGGAGAAGGCTGAGCAACAACCGCTGTTTTTCGCCAGTTGTCTGGCTAGATCGTCACATCACCGTATGCAGTCACTCCCCCGCCGCGCAGCTGCGCGCCACCTCCAGGAATCGCACCACATGGCCATCCACACCCACACCCAACTCCGCCGCGACCCGCGCCTGCGCTCCGTGCAGGTGGTGCGTTGCGAATCGCTGACGCCGCAGATGCGCCGCATCGTGTTCGGCGGCAGCGAGCTTGCCGGCTTTCAGAGCGAGGCACCGGACGACCACGTCAAGCTGTTCTTCCCCAATGCCGATGGCGCCTTCGTGCTGCCGACGATGACACCGGACGGCCCGCGCTATGCCGAAGGCGCCCTGCCCTCGCCCGGCCGCGATTACACGCCGCGCTATTTCGACCCGCAGAGTGGCGAGTTGAGCATCGACTTCGTGCTGCACGGCGACGGCGTGGCCTCCAGCTGGGCGGCGCAGGCACAGCCCGGCGACACCCTGACGATCGGCGGCCCGCGCGGCTCGTTCCTGGTTGCCGACGACTACGACCACTACGTGCTGATCGGCGATGAAACCGCCTTGCCGGCAATCGGCCGCTGGCTGGAAGCCATGCCCGCCGACATGCATGCAGAGGTCTTTATCGAAATCGCCGATGCGGCCGAGCGCCAGGAGCTGCTCAGCGCCGCCGAGGTGGACGTGTACTGGCTGGAACGCAACGGCTTCGATGCCGCCAGCAGCACCCTGCTGGAAGACAGCCTGCGCGATTACGAGCCGCACGACGGCGACACGTTCTACTGGATCGGCACCGAATCCATGCGCGCACGTGCGATGCGCAAGTTTCTCGAAGAGCACATGGGCGTGGATAAGGATTCAGTGCGCGCGAAGGGCTACTGGAAGGCGAATCCGGCGGCGGAGTGAGGGTGGGCACGCGCGTGGTGCCGGGCTGAGGGTAGAGCCCTCGCGGCCAGGGCCGCTCCTACGAAGGTCGGATGCTCATGCGTTGTGGTGGGGCTGAGGGTAGAGCCCTCGCGGCCAGGGCCGCTCCTACAAAGGTCGGATGCTCATGCGTTGTGGTGGGGCTGAGGGTGGATCCCTCGCGGCCAGGGCCGCTCCTACGAAGAGCTGATAGGCGCCCAAGCAAAAGCCCGCCGATCGGCGGGCTTTTGCGTTACACGCATCGGTGCGATTGCTCGCACCGATGCATCCACTGCGCTGCGACTTACTTGGCAGCGGCAGCGTCACC
Source organism: Xanthomonas sp. CPBF 426 (assembly GCF_903989465.1). Lineage (NCBI taxonomy): Bacteria > Pseudomonadati > Pseudomonadota > Gammaproteobacteria > Lysobacterales > Lysobacteraceae > Xanthomonas > Xanthomonas sp. CPBF 426. The sequence continues at coordinate 665,422 of NZ_LR861805.1, read as the reverse complement.
GGCCTTGGCCTGCAGGGCTTCGGTGGTGATGCGGATCTTCACTTCATCGCTGACGTTCGGGGCGTACTGGCCCACGCCGAAGTCGGTGCGCTTGATGGTGGTGGTGGCGTCGAAACCGGCTGCCGGCACCTTCTTCATCGGGTGCTCGCCGGCACCATTGAGGGTGACGTCCAGCACGACCGGCTTGGTCTGATCCTTGATGGTCAGATCGCCAGTGACGGTCAGCTTGTTGGGGCCGGCCGCTTCGACCTTGGTGCTCTTGAAGGTGGCGGTCGGGAACTTGGCCGCGTCGAAGAAGTCACCGCTCTTCAGGTGCTCGTCGAACTTGGCGGTGAAGCTGTTCAGACCCGACAGCGGCAGGGTGACCTGCACGGTGGACTTGGTCACGTCGGCCGCGTCGTACACCAGGGTGCCGTCGACATTGCCGAAGTGGGCGGTCGGGTTGGAGAAGCCGAAGTGGCTCCACTGCGCCAGCACGTCGGTGTGGCTCGGGTCCAGGGTGTAGGTGCCCGAGGCCACTTCCACGGCCGGCGCGGTCGAGGCGGCCGGTTCGGCGGCGGCAGGTGCCGTTGCAGCGGCATCGGCCGGGGCGGTGGCGGCCGGGGTTTCGGCAGCAGGCGCGGCGGCGTTGTCGGCCGGCTTGGAGCAGGCGGCGATGGCCAGGGTCAGGGCGAGCGGCAGCAGCAGTTTGTGGGTGGTCTTCATTGAAACTCCTTGAGGATGAGGGACCGCATTGGATCAACGCGGATGGAACGGACGCAGACGGACGAGGACTGCAGGAAAGCGGAAAACATGCGCCTGGGGCCGATGGCACAGGGCGCACGCTCGTCGGGTGGTGCGGGGGGCGCTCCGAAGCCGGAGTGTACGTCGCTCCCCGCCTGGCGGCGCGCCGGCTGCGCCCGCCTGACGGTGTGCGCAGCCGGTGTCTCGCCGCCGTTATTCGATGCGTGCGGCTTCGTCGAAGCTCAGGCGCGGCAGCCGCGGGAACAGCCCGGCCGGATCGCCGTAGCCAAGATTGATCAGAAAGTTGGACTTGATCGGCGTGCCGGCAAAGAACGCCGCATCCACCTTGGCGTTGTCGAAGCCGGACATCGGGCCGGCATTCAGACCCAGCGCACGTGCGGCCAGGATCAGGTAGGCGCCCTGCAGCGAGCTGTTACGGAACGCACCGGTTGCGCGCATCTCGCGCGAGCCTTCGAACCAGCTCTTGGCGTCGGCATGCGGGAACAGGTACGGCAGCTTTTCGTGGAACTCCTCATCGGAGCCGACGATCACCGTGACCGGCGCGGCCAGCGTCTTGGCGGCATTGGCCTCGGACAGCGCCGGCTTGAGCTTCTGCTTGCCCTCGGGCGTGGTCACGAACACGAAACGCGCCGGCGACCCGTTGGCCGCGGTCGGGCCCCACTTCAGCAGATCGTAGAGCTCGCGCAGCTGCGCTTCGCTCACCGGCTTGTCGAGAAAGGCGTTTTGCGTGCGGGCGGTACGAAAGAGCTGATCCAGCGCGGCAGCGTCGAGCAAGTCGGACATGGAGACTCCGGGAAGCAAGGGAATGGGCGACAGTAGGGTGCAGCACCGGCGCCAGCGTGAAGACCCGCAGTGTAGAGTGGCGCGATTGCTGCAACACACGCTCAATCTGAAACAAATCTATGTCGGATCTGAAACGATGGCGCTGACCTGGGCCGTGAGCGACGGCCGCGCCGGCAATGCACGCCAGGCCGAGGCCTTGGCGCAGGCGCTGCACTCCACACCGGTGACCGCACTGCATCTGCAGGCCCGCGCGCCGTGGCGTTGGGCCGCACCGCGCCTGTTGCCGGGGGCGCAGGCCGCATTTGGCGCGAAATTCGCGCGGCATTTGCAGCAGCCGCCGACGCTGGCGATCGGCTGCGGGCGCCAGGCCGCCCTGGCCACCCGGCTGCTGCGCGCGCGCGGCAGCCAGGCGGTGCAGATCCTGGACCCGCGGCTGGACCCGCGCCACTGGGATCTGCTGATCGTGCCCGAGCACGATGCGCTGCGTGGCGCGAACGTGATCACATTACTCGGCAGCTTGAACCCGGTGGACGATGCGTGGCTGGCCGCCGGGCGCGCCGCCTTCGCACCGCTCGGCGCGCTGCCCGGCCCACGCGTGGCGCTGTTGATCGGCGGCCCGACCGCGCAGGTGCCCTGGACCACCCAGGCGCTTGCGGCGCTGTGCATGCAACTGCGCGCGCAGGTGCTTGCGGCCGGCGGCAGCCTGCTGGTCACCACCTCCCGGCGCACCCCGCCCGAGGCGATCGCGACGCTGCGCAATGCGCGTGCAGGCCTGCCAGGCCTGCTGTGGTGCGACGAGCGCGATGGGCCGAACCCGTATGCCGGCCTGCTGGGCTGGGCCGATGCGATCGTGGCCAGCGCCGACTCGGTCAACCTGCTCTCCGAAGCCTGCGCCACGCGGGTACCGGTGGCAGCGGCGTTTGCCGAACACGCGCAGGGACGGGTGGCGACGTATCTGCGGGCACTGCAGGCGCATGGCCGTCTAGCCGATGCGCGGGATGTCTTCGCAGCCCCGTCGCAGCTGCAACCACTGCGCGAAACCCAGCGCATCGCCGCACTGGTGCGCGAGCGCCTGCACGTATGATGGTGCCGCCGTGGATGCCACGGGGCAGCCACACGGACGATCAATCCCCATGCAATGCGAACACACACGGCGCAGCTGGCCTGCAACAACGGCGTTGCTCATCGCCCTGACCTGCGCATTGCCTGCCATTGCCGCGCCGGTCTGCACGCCGCACTATCCAACGCCCGCCACGCTGGCGGCGATGTTCGACATGGCCAGGTCCACCCAGCAGGCGCTGGACGCAGTGGACGGTGCGCAGGTGGTGCTGCTGGCACGCGGCGGCCAGGATCTGAGCCGCTATGGGCTGAAACACAGCCACCTGGCCTTCGCGCTGCGAGAGGACGACGGCACCTGGCGGGTCAAGCACCTGCTCAATCACTGCAAGTCGGACACCTCCGCGCTGTATCACGAAGGTCTGAGCAACTTCATCGGCGAAACTGCCCTCACTGCCGACCTGCGCGTCGGCGTGCCGGCACCGGCGCTGCAGCAGCAACTGCGCACGTTGCTGCAGGATCCGGCCACGCTGGCACATGCGCTGCACCAGGCGCGCTACAGCATGATCGCCTACCCGTTCTCCACCGATTACCAGAACTCCAACCAGTGGGTGCTCGAAGTGCTGGCGGCGGCCTTGGCGGCGACCCACACAGCAGATGCGACATCTGCACCGGTGAGCGATCGACGCAGCGCGCAAGCCTGGCTCAAGCGCAATGGCTACCAACCTACGCGCCTGCACCTGGACCTGAGCAAGCGCATCGGCGCCCGTTTCTTCGTCGCCAATGCCGCAGTGACCGACCATCCCGCCAGCGAGCGCATCTCCGGCAATTATTCGGTGATCACGGTCGAGTCGGTGTTCGATTTCCTGCAGCAGCAACACATGCTGCTGCAGGATAATTCCATTCCCCACAGCGTTGCCACGCACGGAGCATCTCCATGAACATCCCTCTTCGATCTGCCGGCCTCGGGTTGTTGCTGGCCATCGCGTTCGGCCAGCCGCTGCCGGCCACTGCAGGCTTGACCACGATCACCCGCGGCGATGCCTCGGCGATGTCGGCGATCCTGGTGATCTCCGCGCCGTACTTCGTGTCGTTGGCGCTGGGCCACAGTGCGGTGGCAGGTTCGGAAGCCCTCGGCGACGCATCGCACAAGGCCTCCACAGGGCCGTTGCCGCCGATGCGGGTCAAGTCGGTCGAGAAAGCCACCGATGGCGGCTGCGAAGTGCAGTTGCAGGATCCGGCAAACGCCGACAACACCGCCTTGCTGCGCTGGCCGGCACGCCAGGACGACCCGACTGCGGGCTTTCGTGTTGGCGAGACGGTGACCTTCCAGCCGAGCCCGGCCGGTGCCGGCTGGACGGTGCAGTCGCCCCAAGGCCAGGCGCTGGCGTTCGTGCCGACCGCAGAATCCGCTGCGCAAAACAGCAGCACGACCTGGTGACGCCGGCAAGCTCCTGACAGACGCACCAGGTCACGATGGGGCGTTGCTGACACACTGTTTGCGGACACGGCGGGACGCGCGGGACGCGCAGAGGCATTTTCCGCAGCCTGCCGAACTGCCTGCGCGACGGTTTGTTGATCGTCACCGACGCGCACAGCCGCGTGCAGTTGCAGAGCCTTGGCGCACCGATGCCTGGCACGCACGCAATTGCCAGCGTGCTACGGGTCGCGCCGCCCGCGGCAACGGTGTACATGCGGATTGGCGATGTCTTCGGAGGCATGTGCGTGCTGCACGCCGGCATGCGCTCAAACAGCAGCGCAGCAGCACGCTGGATCGATAAGGCATCGCGGCCACGCGAACACAAGCAATCCGCACGGCATCACTCCACATGCTTGCCGCCATCCGCTGACCAAGACACTGTTTCCACCGGCAGCACGCCGCCGTGTTTGCCATGCACGGCCGATGCACACTGGCCCGCATGCGCTAACGCGCGGATAATCCGCGCTGCCCTGTCACTGCCACACCGCCATGCCGATCAACCCGCCGACGCCGTTCACCCCGCTCACTGCGCGCGCGTTGGCATGGGCGGTCTCGGCCATGGGCGCGGTGGTGCTGTTGTCCAACATCCTGGTGCAATATCCAATCAACGACTGGCTGACCTGGGGCGCGTTCTCGTATCCGCTGGCGTTCCTGGTGAGCAACCTGATCAATCGCCGCTTCGGCCCACGCGCGGCGCGCAAGGTCGCCTGGTGCGGCTTTGCGCTCGCGGTGGCGTTGTCGCTGTGGCTGGCCACCCCGCGCATCGCAGCGGCCTCCTGCACCGCCTTCATCGCAGCGCAGTTGCTGGATATCAGCGTGTTCGACCGGCTGCGCAGTGGCAATTGGTGGCGCGCGCCGATCGTGGCCACCACCTGCAGTGCCACGCTGGATACGGCGATCTTCTGGAGCATCGCCTTTGCCGGTGTCGGCCTGCCATGGATCAGCTGGGCGGCCGGCGATCTGGCGGTGAAGCTGGGCATGGGCGTGTTCCTGCTCGGCCCGTTCCGCGCGCTGCTGTGGCGCAGTGCGCCGCGGCCGCATGGCTGATCACAGCGCCTGCGTACAGGCAATCAAGCAGACAACAGACGCGGTGATTGGATGCGATTCCAACGCAGCTGCACTTCGCCAACCCGCTCTGCATGCCGCACTCGCCTCATAGCGCAAGCAACGCAACGCCCGGATACCGGCCGATCAAGGCGATGGCGCTGCCACATCCTTGCCGGCCGGAAACGCCAGTCCTTGCGCGTGCGCGGTGGTGAAGATGCTGTGCCGTGCCTGCTGGATGGCCGGGGTCGGTGCGATCAGCCGCGGCCGGCGATCCAGCGTGCAACTCAGGCCCGCTTCCACCAGCGCGGCATGCGCCTGGTGCAGCGCTGCTGCGCTCTCGGCCGGCAGCCACTGCACCTGCACCAGCGCATCGATCAAGGCGGGCGTGGCGCAGGCCAACAGCAACGTGGGATGGTGTGCGGCCTGGCCGAGCACGCCGGCCTGCAGGACGAATTCCAGATCGACCAGGCCGCCGGCGCCCTGCTTGAGATCCAGTCGCCCCGCATCGCTGCGATCCAGCTCGCTGCGCATGCGCGCGCGCATCTTGCGCACGTCCTCGTGCAGCGCTGCGGTGTCGCGCACGCGTGTCAGCGTGTCGCCACGCACCTGCGCGAACGCTTCGCACAGCGCCGCATCGCCGGCCACCGCACGCGCGCGCACCAGCGCCTGATGCTCCCAGGTCCAGGCGCGCTCGCGCTGGTAGTCGCGGTAACTGGCCAGCGATGACACCAGTGCGCCCTTGCCGCCGTCCGGGCGCAGCCGCACGTCGATCTCGTAGAGACGGCCGGCGCCGGTTTCGGCAGCCAGCAAGGTCATCACCTTCTGCGCCAGCCGCGCAAACCAGCGCCCGGCGTCCAACGGTCGCTTGCCATCGGAAGCCTCCACCTGCCGCGGGTGGTCGTAGAGAAACACCAGATCCAGGTCCGAGCCGAAGCCCAGCTCCAGGCCACCCAGGCTGCCGTAGCCGATGATGGCGAACGCCCCGCCCGGCACCTGCCCGTGCGCAGCGATCAGTTCGCGGCGCGCCAGCTGCAGCACCGTCTGCACCACTGCTTCGGCCAGCCAGGCCAGTTGCTCGGTGCTGTCCACCGCCTGCTGGCGGCCATCGAGCGTGGCCAGTGCAATGCGGAAGCTCAAGGCGAGCCGGCGCTCGTTGAGTTCGCGCAGCGCCGCTTCGGTGTCCTCGATCTGCAAGGTGTCCAGGCACGCAGCCTGCAACGCATCGCGGTCGGGCAGCGGGCCGCTGATGCGGGTGTCGAGCAATTCGTCCAGCAACAGCGGATGTGCAGCCAGACGCTCGGCCAGCAGGGCGCTGCGCGAGAGCACATCGACCAGGCGTGCAAGTGCGCTGGGCTGTTCGTCCAGCAGGGCCAGGTAGCTGGTGCGGCGCAAGGTGGATTGCAACAGGCCGAGCATGCGGCGCACGGCGGCATCGGGTTGGCTGGCGCGGGTGGCCGCATGCAGCAGCGCAGGCATGACACGGTCCAGGCGCGCGCTTGCGGTATCGGAGAGCGCACGCACGCCGGAGGACTGCGCAAAATCGGCCAGCACCTGATGCGCGCCGCCCGGGTCGTGCAAGCCGATGCCGGCCAACGGTGCGGCATCGCCTTCGGGCAAGGCGCGCCAGTAATCGGCAAGCGCATCGGGCGCGCTGGTGCGGACACGTGGTGCCAGCAGCTCGGCAAATTCGGCGGCAACGCGCGCGCGTTGCGGAGCGAGTGCCTGCAACAAGGCCGGCCAATCCGCATGGCCCAGGCCCAGCGCGATGCGTTCGCGATCCAGCGGCGCCTGCGGCAAGGCATGCGTCTGTGCATCGCGCAACATCTGCAGACGATTCTCCAGCCGGCGCAGGAAGCGATACGCCTCGGTCAATGCGCGCCCGTTGTCCGCATCGATCTGGCCTGCGTCCACCAACGCCTGCAAGGCCGGCAGCAGGCGACGCTCGCGCAGGCTCGGCTCGCGTCCGCCGCGAATCAGCTGCAGCGATTGCGCCAGGAACTCGATCTCGCGAATGCCGCCCGGCCCGCGCTTGATGTCGTCCAGGCGATCGTGCCGGGCGACTTCGGCAGTGATCGCCGCCTTCATCTCGCGCAAGCCGTCCAGCGCGGTGAAGTCCAGGTAACGCCGGTAGACGAAGGGGCGTAGCGTCTCCAGCCAGGCTTCGCCGGCATCGATATCGCCGGCCACCGCGCGGGCCTTGAGCCAGGCATAGCGCTCCCAGTCGCGCCCTTCGCGCTGGAAGTACTGGTCCATGCCGGTGAACGACAAGGCCACCCGCCCGGCCGTACCGAACGGACGCAGGCGCAGATCCACACGATGGCTGAATCCATCGGCGGTGGTTTCGTCGAGCAGCTTGGCCAGCTGCTGGCCCAGGCGTGCGAAATATTCCTCCGCCGCCAGCGGACGGGCACCATCGGATTGGCCGCCCTGCGGATACGCATAGACCAGATCCACATCCGAGGAAAAATTCAGCTCGCCCCCACCAAGCTTGCCCAGCCCGAACACCACCAGCCGCTGCACACTGCCGTCTTCGGCAATCACCTGGCCGTGGCGGTCGCGAAATTGCTGCTCCAATGCCTGCAGCCCACATTGCAGGCAGGTTTCGGCCAGGCGGGTGGCACCGGCCAGGGTGGCATCGACACTGTCCAGACCGAGCACATCGCGCCAGACCAGGCGCGTGGATTCGGCGCTGCGATAACGCCGCAGCTGCGCTGGCCAGGCCTGGGGCTGTGCGGGGTCCAGCACCGGCAGCGGCAACGGCGGTGGATCCGGCTGCGCCAGGTGCTGCAGCAACGCCGGCTGGCGCGCCAGGGTATCGAGCGCGAACTCGCTGGCGAGCGCAACCTGTGCGAGCTGCCGATCGACGTCATCGCCCGGCCAGGGCTGGTCGGCCGGCACGGCATGACGAACACGCGCCACGGCCCGCTCGATCAGGGCGGTGAGCGCAGGAGACACGGACATGATGGGCGGCGACATGCGCCGATTCTGGCATCCCTGCGCGATGGCGGCATATGTCTACGGTTGATCCAGCGGTGTCGAGGGTCAGCAATGCAACTACCGGGTCTACCGCCGCGCTGCGTGTAGTCCCATCAGCACGCGGCCATGTCAGCGGGCGTGATGTCCTTACTGGTTGCGGGCTCCTTGGCGGCTTGTTCGATGTCTCTTTTTTTAGGCGTTGTGCCCCGAAGGGGCCTCAGCGTGTGGATAGCTCAGTTGCGGAGCAGTTGATGTGCGACTTGGCTGCAGGGCCCTTGCCCGCCCACCATCGCAGGACACGCCGCAAGTACGTCCATGTAGGCTCTTACGCGGCATCCATGCCGCGTAAGGTCCCGCGACGGTGAACGGGCAAGGACCTGGCGAGATGGTCGGTGTGTGTGGTCTTCAAACGACAGCAAGCTACAGCACGTGCCAAGCCATCACTGCGCATGCCGCGCCGCCCAGCAGCACTGCCAGCCCTGCACTCCAGCGCGGCGCGTACGCCAGGCCCAGCGCCACCCACAGCGCGGCTACGCTGACAAAGCCCAGCCACAACAAGGTGCCCACCGCTCCGCCCCAAGCGAGCACGCACAGCACCAGCGCGGCGATCAACAGACAGACAGCCATCGCACGCAGCAACCAACGCTGCATGACCGGCGCAGTGCGGCGGCCGGTGAGCTGCTCGTAATGGCGATGCATCGCCACGGCCAGGGCCATCATTGCGGCATGGCAGAGCGCGGCGCCCAGCAGCGCGGTGATCAGCCCATCCATGGCGGATGTCCCAGCAACCAGCTCGCACCGCCCAGCGCAGCGATACCCACGCCCAGCCAGCCCCACATGCGCAATGCACTGCGCGCACGAAACATCCACAGCACGACGACCGTGTAGATGGCGAAACTCAGCAAGGTCGTGCTCAGCACCGAGACCGCAGGCGACACGCCGGCAAACCGCGACAGCAGCTGCGCCAGCACGCTGCAGCCGGTGGAGGTCAGCACATAGCCGCCGACGCTGGCAGCGAGTACGCGACCGGCAACCGACCAGCGGTAGCAAGTCACCGACGCGGCGCTCGAAGAACGCTTCACAACACATCCATCACAGCAGCGGCGCCGCGCCTGGCGCGTGTCGGCACCGGTCGCACCGCGCTGCGGTGCGCCCGATATGCCGCGTAAGCAAATGCAATGCCGAAGACCAGCGAGACCAGCTCGACCCCGGCGCGCTGCAGGTCGCCCGCAGCCAGGTACACACCCAGGTGCTGTCCGGTGGTGACCGCATTGAGCAGCGGCAAGCCCAGGCACAGCAACGCGGTCATCGCCAGTTGTTCCACCCAGGCACGGGCGGGCCGGCGCAGCAGCGCATGCAGCAGCGTGGCCGCCCACACCCACAGGAATGCGTGGATTTCGATCTGGCTGCGCGCGGCCTGCGCAGCCGGCACCAGGCGGTTGGCATAGAAATACGCAATGCTGGCCAACGCGGTTCCTGCGAGCGCGGCGGCATTGAGCGCTTCCACCACCCGATAGATGCCGGCCGTGGCCGCGCCGAACTCCTGCTCGCTACGCCGACGCCGCTTGATCGAAAACAGCACCGTGCCGGTGGCCATCATCAAGGTGCCGGCCAGGCCGCAGATGAAGTACAGCCACTTGCTGGTCCAGCCGCCGAACCCGGCCACGTGCAGGGTCTTGATGACCTCTTCCACGTCCTGTGCGTGCATGTCCGTCCGTGCGGCATCCGCATGCTGCTCCAGCACCACGCCGCTGTTCGCATCGAACACCACGCTGTTGGCAGGATTGAGCAGGCGCCGCGAGCGGCCGGTATCGGCCACGCGCGCGATCACACGCAGCCTGCTGTCAGGGCGATCGGGCCGCTCGATCACCAGTGTCTGCGCAGCCGCACCATTGCGCACCGCTGCACGCTGCACCAGTTCCGGCAAATAGGCGGGCACGCCGTTGGCCGCGACTTCACCTGCGCCGGCCGCAGGCGCTGCCGGCGTCAGCGCATCGGCATACCGCGTGTACGCGGCCTCGTCGCTGCCATACAGCGCCTGCAATGGCCCAGGCATGTAGCTGGTGGCGAAATACGCCAGGCCGGTGTAGACGATCATCAGCAGGAACGGCAGCGTCAGCACCGCCGTGGCGTTGTGCGCGTCCAGCCACGAGCGCTGGCCCTTGCCCGGGCGGAAGGTGAAGACATCCAGAAAGATCCGCTTGTGCACGATCACCCCGGACACCAGCGCGATCAGCCCGCACATGGACACCCAACCCACCAGCCAATAGCCGGGAATGCCGCCGTGCAAGGTGTAGTGGAAGCTCATGAAATGCCGGCCGCCTTCGGTCTGCCGGCCCCATGGAGACGGCAGCAGCTCGCCGCTGCCGGGATCCAGTGCTGCCTGGCCCTGGCCATCGGATGTCCGCCAGATAAGCGTGAGCGCCTCGCCCGGATGCGTGGGCAGGCTGATCCGCCACATGCGCGCCTGCGGCGCAAGCTGGCGCAGTTGCGCCAGTGCACGCGGCACCAGCGCGTCTTCCGACAGGACCGTGTGCATGCGCGCGCTCGGCAGGGCCGGTGTGGCCTGCATCCAGCTGGTGATCGGATCGCGAAACACGCTGAGCGTGCCGGTCAGGAAGATCGCGCACAGCAGCCAGCCGCAGCTCAGGCCGCACCAGGTGTGCAGCCAGGCCATGCTTTGACGAAAGCCATCTTTCATCCGGCACGCACCAGGCACCACCGCAGCACGCGTGCACGCATCACAGCGCGCCGCGCAGGGTCACCATCACATTGCGCGGTTCGCCGTAATAGCGCCCGTTAACGAAGCTCGACAAGGTGGTGTAGTAGTGCTTGTCGAACACGTTGTTGAGATTGACCGCCACCGACCACTGCCGGTTGACCTGATACCGCGCCAATGCGTTCCAGACCGCGCGCCCCTGGATCGGCGCAGTGGCGGTGCCGATCTGCCGGTACGCCGCGCTCTGCGCGCTGACACCGCCGCCGACGGTGACATCCTGCAGCACGCCCGGCAGCCGGTACGTGGTCCATACCCGCAGCAAGTGCTTGGGCGTGTAGCTGTTGAAGGTCTGGCCCTGGCTGCTGACATCCTGCAGGTAGGTGGTGCGGTTGAAGGTGTAGCCGGCAAACACATTCCAGTCGCGCAGCACCTCGCCGCTGACTTCGGCATCGAAGCCACGGCTGCGCACCTTGCCGCTGTCGATGTAGCAGAAATCGTTGTTGCGGCAGGTGGGGCTGGTGCTCAGGTCGGCCTGGGCGCGGTTTTTCTGCTCGATCTGGAACAGCGCAAACGCGCTATTGATGCGCCCATCCAGCCACTCGCCCTTGAGGCCCAGCTCGTAGTTGGCCCCGGTCATCGGCTTGAGCATCTCGCCGGCTTCGGTCTGCGCGTTCTGCGGCTGGAAGATGTCCGCGTAACTGGCATAGGCCGACCAGGTCGGGCTCAAGGCGTACAACAGGCCGGCGTACGGCGTGACCTGCCCGGTCTCGCGGGTGTGCTCGATCGATTGCGATGGCGACAGCCCGGTGGTGGTGGTGTTCCAGCGGGTGTCGTGCCAGCTCACGCGGGTGCCGACGATGGCCCTCAACGGATCGGTCAGCTGCCAGCGCAATGCGCCATACATGCCGAATTCGCGCGAGGTGCCATGCCGGGCCTCGCGCGCATTGGCGAAGATTTCTTCGTCGCTGATCGCCCGCACGTTGCGCTGCAGATCGAACACATTGAAGGTCTGGAAGTTGTTCTTGTTGCCGTAAACGGTATCGACCGTGTTCTCGGCAAAATTACTGCCCAGTACCACCTCATGCCTGCGCCCGAGTGCATTGAAGTGCCCGATCACGTTGGCATCGAAGCCGAACGCATCCGCATCGGAAATGGTGCGCGCCGCCAACAAGGCGCCGGTGCCGTTGGCCGGATTGATCGCGCGGCTGGAGCTGGCGTATTTCAGATCGTGCAGCTCGCGCACCTGCACCGCACTGAGCTTGAACACCCAATCGGCCGTGAAGCGATGGTCCAGGTCCAGATACAGCCCGCGATTGGACGAGGACTGCCGGTTCCATGCCGCACCCAGATTGGTCTGGCGCGGCAGGCCGATATCGCGGCCATCGCTGAAACTGGGCAGACCACCGAAGAACGGCCGGCCTTCAACTTGTTCGTAGCTCACGCCCAGGCTGAGCTGGGTCTGCGGCGAAAATGCGTAATCGAGCGTGCCGTAATAGGTAGGCGTGCGGCGCGTGACCCCATCGACGAACGCGCGCTGGTCCTGGTAATCGATCACCCCGCGCGCGCGCAAGGCGCCATCGGCGCTGAGGTTGGCACTGGCATCGATCAGCGCGCCGTAGCGATCCCAGCTGCCGCCCTGCACCATCACGCTCACGCCCGGCACATCCAGCGGGCGCTTGCGCACCAGGTTCACCGCACCGCCGGGGTTGCCCGCACCCTGGAGCAGGCCGGCCGCACCGCGCAGCACTTCGGCGCGATCGTAGATGCCCATGTTGGCGCTGTAGTTGCTCGCCCGGCCGTACATGCCGCGATTGAGTGGCACGCCGTCGTACTGCACCGTGGTGATGTCGAACCCACGCGAATAGATGTACTTGCCGCCCTGCGGGCTCTGCACGATGGTGATGCCGGTGGTGCTGGCCAGCGCGTCGTAGACCGAGGTGATGTTCTGCTCGTCCATCAACTGGCGGGTGACCACGCTGATCGATTGCGGGATGTCCTTGAGCGACTGCTCGCCACGGCCGATGCTGACCGCGCGCGCGGTGTAGCTGCCGGTGCCGCTGGTGGCCGCACTGCGGTTGGCCTGCGCGGTCACCTTGACGGTGGGCAGCAGCCACGCATCCACCTCGCTCCTGGTCGCGCTGGGCTGCGGCGCGGCGCGCAGCACGTAGCCGCCGGTCTGCAACGGCACAGCCTGCAGGCCGCTGCCGGCCAGCAGCGCAGCCAGGGCGGCCGGTGCGGTATAGCTGCCCTCCAGCCCGGCGGTGGTCCTGCCGTCGGTCTGCGTGGCGGTGAAGCTCAGCAACAGGTTGGCCGAACCGGCCAGTTCACGCAGTGCAGGTGCCAACGGGCCGGCGGGGATGCGATACGCCTGGCGGGCATCCTGCGCGGCAGGCGCGGTCTGGGCGATGGCGTTGGGCATGCCGGCGCACAGTGCCAGGCTGCACAGCGCAAGCGCCACGGCCGTGCCGAGTGGGCGCTGCACGGCGCTGCGCTGAGACGAGGAAGAAGAAAGTTGGCCGCGGCGGCGGGCAGTGATCGACATGCTGTTCCCACAAAGGTTTGGTGTCGCACTGACACCGTCATTGGGGAGGTGCCACAACGGCGGCGATCGGGCAGCCCGGGTGCACACTTTTTTGGCGACGTGCCGGCTGGCGGCGCCTCAGCCATGCCCGGCCGCCTGCACCGTCACCCAGTAACGGCTGCGCCGGCTCACCCGCACCGGCAGCACGTTGGGCAGCATCGCCAGGATGCGGTCGGTGTCGTCCAGCGGGAACACGCCGGAGACGCGCAGGCCGCCTACCAGCGGGTCGCAGCGCAACAGCCCGGAGCGATAACGGCCCAGTTCGGCGACAAACGCATCCAGGCGCCACTCGTCGGCAATCAGCTGCCCGCGCACCCAGGCGGAGCCCTGTACATCGACCGGCGCGATGGCGCCGAGCGTGTCGGCGGTAAAACGGCACTGTTCCCCCGCCTGCACGCGCCCGACGGCCTGCGCGGCCCCACGCGGACGCACCTCCACCGCGCTTTCCAGCACGCTCAGCCGGGTGTCGTGCTCGTCCTGGCGCACGCAAAAGCGCGTGCCCAATGCGCGGATATCGCCCTGCGCGGTGCGCACCAGCAACGGCCGCGCATCGTGGCCCGCGCCAAGCGCCTGCGCAGTGGTCACCATGATCTCGCCGGCCAGCAACTGCAGCAGCCGTTGCTGCGCGTCGAACCGCACATCGATGGCGCTGCGGGTGTTGAGGGTGATGCGGCTGCCATCCTGCAACTGCACCTCGCGGCGCTGCCCCGTCGCAGTGGCGTAATCGGCGGTGGCGCGCTGCCAGCGTTCGGTGCGCGAGGCCAGCACGCCGGTGGCTCCGGCCACCCCGCCCCACAGCAGCAGATTCAGCGCCTTGCGCCTGCCCGGCGATGCCTGGCCATTGCTGCCCGCATACGGCGACAGGCTGCGATAGGCCGCCTGCGGGGTCAGCGTCTTCAGCCGCCCGGTCACCGCCTCGATATGCGCCCACGCCCGCGCATGGTCCGGATGCGCATCGCGCCATTGTTGCCAGCGCTGCAGCTGCGCCTGGCTCGCGGTGCCGGACATCAGCACCGTCAGCCACTCGGCAGCCTGATCGGCGACCTGCGCACTGATCGGTTGCCCGCCGGCCAGCGGTGCTCGCTGGTCATCGGCGGCGCGCGCGCGGCGTGAGGCGGCATCAGCCATCCGTGCGGCTCACGCCGACAGGGCGAACAGGCAATGCCGGTTGGCACGCGTGAGATATTGCTTGACCGAGCTGCTGGACACGCCCAGCCGCTGCGCGATCTGCGCGTAGCTCAGCTCCTGCAGATGCGCCAACAAAAAGGCTTCCTTCACCTTGGGCGGCAGGCCATCCAGCGCCTGGTCCACCTGCTGCACCGCTTCCAGCGCCAGCAGTTGCAGCTCCGGCGACGGCGCCAATTCCTCCGGCAGCGCAGCCAGCAGTTCCAGGTAGCTGGTTTCCAGCAATTTGCGCCGCTGCCGGTGCGCCATCAGCCGGCGCGCGATGGTGGCCAGGAACGGGCGCGGTTCGCGGATCTGGTCGGCCGCCCCTGCGCTGATCACGCTGATGAAGGTGTCCTGCGCCAGGTCGGCAGCCACGAACGCATCGCCCAGCTTGCGCCGCAGCCAGCCCTGCAGCCAGCCGTGGTGGTCGGTGTACAGGCGCTCCACCTGTTGATGAAGCGCGCCTTGCGTGACCGACACGATGACCTCCTGAACGGCTGGTCCGGACGGCAAGGCGCCCGGCGACAAATGAGAATTGATCTCATTCTAGCGGAAGCCGGCCGAGCCTGCAGCCGCAGCCACCGGCCGATCCGTCACGCGGGTTGGGCGACGTGTGGGCAATTGGCGCCCCTGCCTGAGCCGGCAGTGGCCTGGCCAACCCTCGACAGCTGGGCGTCTGGCAGGCGAGCGGCGGTGCGGTGGCTTGACTCGCCAGGCGTCGGGCAATAAAAAAGCCCGCTTGCAGCGAACTGCCAGCGGGCTTTGCTCCCTCCCCCACGTCGGGATGCAGGATCATAGTGCGCGCCCCGAACGCCACTTGCACGCTGCACTGCAAAACAACACCAGGCAGTACAGAACTGGCGCTTTTTTCTTCACGTCGCGTTGGCGCGCGGCAGCCTCAACGCAGCAGATCGGGCTGGGCCTGATACCACTCCGGTGCACGCAGCAGATGCCATTGCGGGGTCTGGCCGCGCAGCCCCACCGCTGCGCTCAACATGCCCCAGCGCGCGAGCAGGCTGCCGCTGCGCTGGCTGCCCTGCAAGCGCAGGCGTGCATCCACCTGGAAGCGTTCGTTGCGTGCCTGCAGCCGGTCGATGATGACGGTTTCACCCTGCCAATGCACACGCCCGGTCACCTGCGCCTGGCCTGCATCCACCAGCCGCAGCATCCAGTTCGGAATCGAACGGTCGCGCGCGTATAGCGACATCAGGAATGCCAGGTCACGCACCTGGATGCGCACGCGTCCATCCACACCGACCGGCTGGCGCCATTGCATGCGGGTGTCTTCCAGCACGATGCGCGCCCACCAGCCATCGCGGCGCCGGCCATCGGGCCCGGTGAATCCGACATTGCGCAGCTGGATGGTGCTGGCATCGAGGCGGAAGTTTTCTGCACGCAGATCGCCGCGCTGCAGGCGCAAGTCCGCATCCACATCGCCACGCAGTGCCAGGCCGGCAAACTGCAGCCGCGCCGCACGTGCGCCGATCCGCAGGCCGCCCTTGCCGATGCGGCCGCCGGGTTCGATCTGCAGATCGCCGCTCAATACACCGTTGCCGCCATCGAAGCGCAACTGCTGCTGCGGCAGATAGCGGTTGTAGGCACGCAGATCCGGCACGCGCGCATTGGCGAACCGCAGGTGCGCGCGCGTGGCGTCGCGCAACGTGGCCAGGTTGCGCGCATCGGCACGCGTCTGCAGCTCCAGACGCAGGTCGCGGCCCTGCACGAATGGACGCGTGGGCGCCTCGTCGTGCGCAATCGAGAACTGCTGCATCTGCAAGGCAAGTGCCGGCAGAAGCTGTCCGCGCGCATCGGCGCTCACACGCAGATCGGCACTGGCCTGGCCATCGATCGCATGCCCCATCACGCCGACATGCGCCTGCACGTGCGGCACCTGCAGGCGGCTGCCGGCGTCGAGCTGGCCGCGATCGATGCGCAGATCCGCATCCACCAGGCCCTCGCCTTCCAGCGTCAGCCAGTCCACATCGGGAAACAGCGCCGGAATCCAGCTCAGCGAAGACAGTTGCCAATGCAGGCGCGCATGCCCGGAGGTGCGCGGCAGCAGGCTGCGCATCGATTGCAGCGGCAGTTGCCGGCCTTGCACGCGAAGATCCGCATCCAGGGTCAGCCCGGCATCGGCGGGCTCGGGCATGCTGACTTGCAGACGCATGTCCTGATCCACCTGCAGTTGCGCTGCAAGCTCGCCCAGCAGGGCAGCCGGCGTGCGCGTGCCATCGTGCAGCGGTGCGCGCCATTGCAGTTGGCTGCCGGGCTGCAGGCTGCCACGCGTCCAGCGCAACTGCCCATCCGCACGCCCCTTGCCGGCACGTATGGCGAGCGTATGGCGTCCTTGCGCATTGCGTGTGACATCCAGTGCTGCGGTGTCGCCATGCACGGTCAGCTGCGCATCGGCAAGCTGCAGCATCGCCAGCCCGCGCGCCTGCTCCGGCGCATGGCGCGCGATGCTGGCGTCGATGCGCAGCTGCCCGTTGCGCAGCACCTCGCTACCACCCCAGCGCATCCGTGCATTGTCGAAGCGCGCCCGCGAGGGAAACAGTTCCATCGGCCCGCCGCGCAATTGCTTGAACAGGCCCAGCTCCAACTGACCATCGCCTTCGATCTGCAGCTGCCGCAGCGTCACTGCCTGCACCTGGTCGGCGACGATGCGGTCGAATTGCAGGGTCCAAACCGGAGCGGTGGATGCGGGAACTGCGGGTACACCAGCGGTCTTGGCGCCCCCGGCGGATTGCGGCACACGGGTGGATGCGCCGGTCGTGCGGGCGGGCGGCTGCGTGCTCGCCGCGACGTCCGTGGTGCGTGTGGGTGGCTTGTCCTGTGCGGTCGTTGGCGTCGTCATACTGGCTGCGTCAGCCAGCGCCGCAGCTAACACCGGCGTATTCGGCGCTGTCGCCGGTGCTGGCATCGCCACGGTACCGGCTGTGGGCACAGCCGCCTGCATGCCGCCACGCACCCCGTGCGCATGCACCTCCGGCACCAGCAACTGCCGGTGCAGCAACGGCAGCAGCTGTACCTGCCCGCTCATGCGCTGCGCGCTGACGTTCCAGCGGGTGCGTGCCGAGCGGCCTTGCAACTCCACCCTCCACAGCGTCAGCCGGCCTGGCCACCAGGTCACTGCCGGGCCCCAGTGCATGGTGAACCTGTCCGGCTTGCGATTGAGCGCGGCCGGCCCGAGTGGCGTGTTGAGCAACAGGTTGCCGAGCAGCAGATAGCTTGCGTACACCACCAGTAACGCCAGCAACGGCCAACGCACCAGGCGGGGCAATCTTTGCCAGCGGGCGCGAACAGGCATCGTCATGACGGCAAGGCTCCTGAAGACCGCGCACGCGGCATGACGCAGTGTGCCAAGGAAACCGTGAGCGCGGTGCGCAGCGGCGAGTGCGGCTGGGCACCGGCAGGTTGCCCGGTGTGCAGTCGATGTCCTGCACGCGCGGCAATGCGCGCACTACCTCTTCGAAGACGAAAAATCTGGCCGCGTTACCCAAGCCTCAAACAAGGAACCGCTTACTTCGCTTTCGACACCGCCGGCAGCAATCCCGGCTGCGCGTCGTACCATTCGCGTGCACCGGCCAGGTGCCATTGGCGTTGCTTGCCATCGAGTTCGATCCCGGCGCCCAGCACGCCCCAGCGCAGATACAGGTCGCCGCGCCGCTGCTCGTCATTCAAGGCCAGCCGCGCACGCAGCGACAGGCGTGCATTCTCCGCATGCAGGTCGTCGATCAGCAGTTGCTGCTTGCGCCAACGCACCCTGCCGGTGGCGTCGAGTTCGCCCGAATCCAGCAAGCCCAATACCCAACGCGGGTAGTCGGCGCGTTGCGCAAACACCGACAGCAGCGGCGCGATATCGCGCATGCGGATCGCCGCGTCGGCATCCACCTGGAATGGTGCGCTGGCCTGGATGGTGCCGGCACCGACCTGCATCTGCCCCCACCAGTTGGCATCGGCGCTGTCCTCGCCCACCCGCATATTGCGCAGGCGCACGCGCGTGCCGCTGAGGTCGAAGAACTTGTTCTTGAAATCGGCGCGCTGCAGCTGCGCCTGCAATTCGGCATCGCCGCGCATCTGCACGCCGGCCAGCGCCAGATGCGCGCCCTGCCCGCGCAGGTTGGCGTGGCCGCTGCCCACATCGCCGGCGGCATTGAGCGCCACATCGCCGGTCAGGCTGCCGCTGCCGCCGAGCAGGCGCACGTTGTTGCCCGGCAGGTAACGGTTGTAGACGGTGAGATCGGGCACGCGTGCATCGCTGAAACGCAGCTGCGCCTTGAGCGTGTCGCGCAGGCGCGCCAGTTCGGCGTCGCCATGCATGGCCAGCTGCAGATCGCGGCCGTCCAGCAGGATCTGTTTGGGTGCAGCGCGCGACGCGGCCTTGAAGATGGGGATGCTCACGTCCAGATGCGCCTGCGGCGTGGCGGCATCGTCGATGCGTCCATGCGCCTTGGCGACACCGGCCAGCCGCGTATCGAACACCTGCGCCACTGCCTCCACCCGCGGAATCTCCAGGCTGCTGCCGCTGGCGAGCCGGCCTTGCGCCAAGCGCAGATCGGCCTCGACCAGGCCACCGCCTTCGAGCTGGAACCAGGGCTTGCGCACGAACAACTCGGCAATCCAGTTCAGCGATTCGAACTGCCAGCGCCCACGCACCTGCCCGGACAGGCGCGGCAGCACCTGCGCAGGATCCTGGAAGGGGATGCTGCGTCCGGCAACGCGCAGATCGGCCTGCAGCTCGCTGCCCGTCTTTGCGTCGCGTGGCAGCCGTGCCTGCACGCGGATGTCGCGCGCCACGTCCAGCTGCAGCGCCAGCATGCCGCGGTCGGTCGCCCCGACGCCGGCCATCAACGGCAGGCGCCAGACCGCATGGCTGCCTTCCTGCAGCGTGCCGCGGTCCAGCGTGATGTCGGCCTCCACCCGCGCCGCCGACGGCCCGCTGCGGATGTCCACATGCGGCGCACCGGTGTCGATCTTCAACGCCACCGTAGCGGCCTTCAGCTGCAGCCGCGCGTGGGTGATGCCGAGCTTGCGCAGGCCCGGCGCTTCATCGCGGTAGTGACGCGGAAACTGGAATTGCGCATCCAGCTGCGCGCCATTGAACACCTGCACCCCGTCATAGCTGACCACCGCATCGCTGAAGCCTGCCTCGGAGGGAAACAGCTCCGACGGGCCACCCTTGAGCTGCTTGAGGAAGCCGACGCTGCCATGGCCCTGCCCGGCGATCAGCAGCTTGCCCAGGCGCGCGCTGCGGATGCTGTTGCTGGTGATCGCATCGAAGCGCAGCGTCCAGCCCTGGTCGCCGCGTGGCGGTGGCGGAATCGGGGTGTCGGAGGTTTCCACCTCCGCGCTCAGCCCGGTGGCGTGCAACCACGGCAGGCGTACCTCGCGTCGCAACAGTGCCAGCAAGGCCACGCGCGCATTGGCGCGATCGGCATGAAACACGTACACGGTGCGGTTGGCCTGCCCGCGCATGCGCACGTTCCAGGCCATCACCTGCCCCGGAAACACCGTCAGTGCCGGGCCGGTCTGCATGGTGAATTTATGCGGCTGCCGATTGGTGACGGCATCGAACAACGGCGTGTTGAGAAACAGGTTGCCGGCCAGCAGATACAGCGCATACAGCGCCACCAGCACGACCACTGCGATGCGCCATGGCCGGGGCCAGCGCTGGAAGCGGTCGCGAAGAGAGGGCATGGGCGCAGGCACAAGTCGAGTCTGCCGCCACTATCGCGGTTGCGCTGGCGGCGAGGCGTGAACGTGGCCGGTCGCCCGTAACCGCACACGCTGCACGCCAGCTGGAGCTGCATGGCGGCCGGCACTGCGCGCGGGTGGTGCGCGAGATGGCCGGCCAGGTCCGCCAGGTGACCGCACGCCTGGCCAGCGGCGACGCCAACGCCACATATGGCAGCGTCCCAGAAGCGCAGCGGGAGTGGATGAAGCCTCGCCCGTGCCGCGCTCCTGCCACGCAACAGGTCGCTTCGCATGCGTCCGACGCGGCCCGCGAGGCGCATTGCACCATGGTCGCAGCGCGGCCGACGCACGCAGCGGCGATAATGGGACGTCTCCTGCCTGCTGTGCCGCCCATGTCCGACGAACGCATCCTGTACGCGCCGCTGCGCGAGCGCCTGGTTTCTGCCGAGGCCGCTGCCGCATTGATCCAGCCCGGCGAGACCGTGGCGATGAGCGGCTTCACCGGCTCCGGTTACCCCAAGGCGGTGCCGATGGCGCTGGCGCAGCGCATCGAAGCGGCGCATCTGCAGGGCCAGCCGTTCCAGATCAAGTTGATGACCGGCGCGTCCACCGCGCCGGAACTGGATGGCGCACTGGCCAAGGCCGACGGCATCGCCATGCGCATGCCGTTCCAGTCCGACCCGGACGCGCGCCAACGCATCAACGCCGGCACGCTGGACTATATCGACATCCATCTCAGCCACGTCGCCCAGCATGTCTGGTTCGGTTTCTACGGGCAGATCGACACCGCCGTGGTGGAGGTCTCGGCGATCCGCGCCGACGGCAGCCTGGTGCCGTCCACCTCGATCGGCAACAACAAGACCTGGCTGGACCTGGCCAGCAAGGTGATCATCGAGGTCAACGACTGGCAGCCGGCCGGCCTGGATGGCATGCACGATGTCTACTACGGCACCGCGCTGCCGCCGCAGCGCAAGCCGATTCCGCTGATCCACGGCGACGACCGCATCGGCGAGCCCAGCCTGCGCTGCGATCCGGACAAGATCGTGGCAGTGGTGCGCACGCATGGCCCGGACCGCAACAGCCCGTTCGCCGCTGCCGACGACAGCAGCGAACGCATCGCCGAACACTTGATCGCGTTCCTGCGCCATGAAGTAAGCAAGGGCCGGCTACCGGCCAGCCTGCTGCCGCTGCAATCGGGCGTGGGCAATATTCCCAATGCGGTGCTGGCCGGGCTTGCACGCAGCGGCTTCCGCGATCTGGAGGCCTTCACCGAGGTGATCCAGGACGGCATGCTCGCGCTGCTGCGCGATGGCGTGCTGCGCTACGCCTCGTGCACCGGTTTTGCGCTCAGCCCGGAGGGCAACGAGGAATTCAAGCGCAATATCGATTTCTACCGGCAGCGCATCATCATGCGCACGCAGGAGATTTCCAATCACCCGGAACTGGTGCGCCGGCTCGGCTGCATCGGCATGAACGGCATGATCGAGGCCGACCTGTACGGCAACGTCAATTCCACCCACGTGATGGGCAGCCGTATCATGAACGGCATCGGTGGCTCCGGCGACTTCGCGCGCAACGGCTTCCTGTCGATCTTCCTGAGCCCCAGCATCGCCAAGGCCGGCAGCATCTCGTCGATCGTGCCGATGGTCAGCCATGTCGACCACACCGAACACGACGTCTCGGTGATCGTCACCGAACAAGGCCTGGCCGATCTGCGCGGCCTCACGCCCAAGCAACGCGCACGCCAGTTGCTCGATCACTGCGTGCACCCGCGCTACCGCGATGCACTGGAAGAGTATGTGGCGCGCGCCAATCGCGACAGCTATGGCAAGCACACCCCGCATCTGCTGACCGAGGCGCTGTCGTGGCATCAGCGCTGGTTGGAGACCGGGGATATGTTGGAGTGAGCTGGGAATCGGGAATCGGGAATCGGCGGTTGTAGCCCATCGCCTCGGCGCGATAGGTGGAGTGGAAGAGCGTCGACGCCCGATGGTGCTTTACCTTGGGCAACTTGCAACGCTGCTGCCATTGAGGGAAGTCATGGTGCAGTCGTCATGTCTGGCGTTTGACGCTGGCCGAACTGCATTGCCGGTGCCGACCTGCGTGACATCGCCACGTCATGCAGGTGGCGGATAACGTTCCTGCCCGCTCGCATTCGGCGGCAGGACGGCTCTCTCCCCATCCTGCCGCTGGGGCGCGACGGGTCATCACCGGGTGGTGCCAAATCCGCCAGGCCGGCTCCGTGCACCGGCCCGGCGTTCGTGTTCTGGAGCGGCCATCAACACGACTGCGCACATCGCCAGGCTGCTCGACCGGCGTGTTGACCGCTTGCCGCCCAAGCGCGCGCTGTTTGGGATGTGCAGCGTGCTGGACACTTTGCACTTTGACTATGCGAAGCACCGGATGGAATCTGCGGCGCATTAAGGTGCTGCGCGTTGAGATGCTGCAGTCCGGACGAGATGGGCTTTGCATTTATGCCCTTGCGCGCCGGCGAGTGCGCCGCATCGTTTGTGGGCATGCAGTCTCAGATCGCTGTCGTCCGCCGTACGCGCATCCTTCCGCTCCGCGACCCGGCCCGTGCTGGCAGCGCGCGCGTGCCAACACACGCGCGCCAGTGACGCACGCTGTGTCTTTGCGCGCCGCAGGGAGCAATGCTTATCCCTTCTCCCTGCCGGAGAAGGTGGCGCGCAGCGCCGGATGAGGGTGCGGGCGAGGCCGCGTTCCCTCACCCGGCTGCCCCGACGATCACGCCGCTTCGGCAACCCGCCTGGCACGCCGCGCACGCACGGCCGTCGCCAGGCGCTCCAGCACCTGCACCGAGGCGTCCCAGCCCAGGCAGCCGTCGGTGATGCTCTGGCCGTAGGTCAGCTCGCAGCCGGGCACCAGTTCCTGGCGTCCGCCGACCAGGTGGCTCTCCACCATGACGCCGACGATGCGCGTCTCGCCGCCTTCCAGCTGCGTGGCGATGTCGTCGATGACCTTGGGCTGGTTCTCGGGGTTCTTGCCGCTGTTGGCATGGCTGGCATCGATCATCAGGCGCGCCGGCAACCCGGATTTGTTGAGCACCTGGCTGGCCGCTTCCACATTGGCCGCATCGAAGTTGGGCTGCTTGCCGCCGCGCAGGATCACATGGCAATCCGGATTGCCTGCGGTTGCGGCCACCGCAGTGTGGCCGTCCTTGGTCACGGCCAGGAAATGATGCGGGTGCGAGGCCGCGCCCACCGCATCCACCGCGATCTTGACGTCGCCACCGGTGCCGTTCTTGAAGCCCACCGGGCACGACAGGCCCGAGGCCATTTCGCGGTGCACCTGGCTTTCGGTGGTGCGCGCGCCGATCGCGCCCCAGGCCACCAGGTCGGCGATGTACTGCGGCGAGATGATGTCGAGGAATTCCACACCGGCCGGCAGGCCGAGGTTGTTGATGTCGCGCAGCAGACCGCGCGCCACCCGCAGGCCCTTGTTGATCTGGAAGCTGCCATCCAGATCCGGGTCGTTGATCAGGCCCTTCCAGCCGATGGTGGTGCGCGGCTTTTCGAAGTACACCCGCATCACGATCTCCAGCGCATCACCGAACTGCTCGCGCAGCGGGCGCAGACGGTGCGCATAGTCCATCGCCGCGACCGGATCGTGGATCGAGCAGGGCCCGATCACCACCGCCAGGCGGTCGTCGTGGCCATGCAGGATGGCGTGCAGCGCGGCGCGCGAGTTGGTCACGGTCTCGGAAGCGCGCTCGTCGCAGGGCAGCAGCGACAGCAGCTGCGAAGGCGGGGCAAGGGCTTCGATCTTGCGGATACGCAGGTCATCGGTCACAGGCGGCATAACAGTGTCTCGGTGGGCGGTGTTGCATCAGGGGGCCAGGCGCGGCGGCAACAAAAAAAGCCGCCAGTGTGCGCTGGCGGCTTTTCGGGAATGCTGCTGAAGATTTCTTCAGGGTGAGCGCAATCCGTCCTCCGCCAGCGGCATCGGAAAACCGTAGTACCAAAAGTAAAACTGGCTGCGGGGTGCGTTCATTGAGTGCATTGATACCACGCACGTTTCGGCCGTGCCACTGTTTCATCGGCAACGGAACGTTGCAGCGCGCTGCCGGCGCCATCCGGGTCGATTGCCTGATCCGCGCATTATCGTGTCCAAACCCCTGCGATTGCGGCGTCTCAGACGCAACCTGCGCAGGGATGCAACGCCGATGCGCCGCGGGTATAAGCACGGCCGATCATGACGATGCGAACAATCGATCACCACCTCCGCGGAATTCGGGACTGGGCGCGGTACACCCGACCAGCCCTCTCTCCCCTACATGGCTTCAACCAGCGGCGGCTTCGATGTTGGGTCACCGCCTACTCGGACAACGTACCCAGCGACAAGTAGCGGTGACTCCCGCGATGCCAAGATCCAGTCAGGCCCTGCGGCAGAAACGTTTCGTGTCGACCATCGTCGGCAACCACGCAACCCCACCTGCTGCAGGGTGGATGACAAACGGCGCGCCCGTTTTTGCCTGCACCACACGCCACGGCGCTATGCCGTGACGTGTGGTGCGGCCGCCACGCTCAATCAGAAGGTGAACACATATTCCGCCGCCACTTCGCGGCCGATCGGATTGAACAGCGTGGTGTTGTAGAAGCCGTAGCCGTAGAAGCGCTCCTTGTTCTCGTAGCCCACTTCGTTGAACACGTTGTTGACGTAGAAGTTGACCTTGGCGTGGTCGGTGATCCTGTAGCCGGTGCTGAGGTTCCAGTAGATCGCCGGGCCCACACGGCCGAAATAACGCTTGCTGCTCTCGCCCAGATGCACGTTGGCGGTGTCGGTGACCACGCATTCGTCGGCGGCACTGGGTTGGTAGCCATCGTCGAAACGCGCGCAGGTGCCCCAGTTGACCGCGCGCATGGAGCCGAGCCTGCGGAAGTACACCGTCCAGTCCCAGGCGCCGCCGTTATCCCAGTGCACGCTGCCACGTACACGGCTGCGCACGCGTTCGTCGCGGCGGTTCTCATCGCTGTCGGTGCGGTAGATCTGCTCGCGGTAGGCCAGCAGGCTGTTGTAATCCAGCGACAACTGGAAGTTGCCCCAACCCGCCGTGGCAAGGCGATACTTGAGCGAGGCGTCGATGCCGGAGGTTTCCATCTGCGCCAGATTGATCGGGCCGCGCTCGATGCTGGCGATGGTGCCGTCGGCGTTGCGCGTCACCCGCGAGGTGATGGTGTCGCAATAGCCGGCACCGCCGGGATTGTTCCAGGCGCCGCCACTGATGGTGGTGCCGGTGCGGCAGCCGGCTTCGGCCGACAGGATCTCGTCGCGGTCCAGATCCTTGATCATTTCCTCCAGCTCGATGCGGTAGTAATCCACGCTCAGCGACAGGCCCTGCACGATGTCCCACACCACCCCGCCGGTGAACGAGCGGCCGGTTTCCGAGCGCAGATCCGGGGTGCCGCGACGGTTCACATCCACGGTGTAGTAGATGTTGCTGTTCTCGTCGTTGCAGCCGCCGGTCTGATACGCGCCGGAGGCGATGCAGCGGTACTGGTCGATCACGGTCTGGTTGGTGGAGCTGGGTTCGCCGAGCACGTAGTGCATGTCAGGCGCGCGGAAGCTGGTGGCCAGCGTGCTGCGCAACAACAGGCTCTCGACCGGGCGCCATTCCAGACCCGCGCTCCAGGTGGTGTCGCTCTGGGTGCCGACATCGGTCGCAATCGCGGCCGAGGAACGGTAATTGCCGTAGCGATCGTAGCGACCGGCGATGTTGGCGCTCAACGTCGACAGTAGCGGGATCTGGAATTCCAGCCCGGCCGAACTGCGCAGGCGTTCGCCACCACCACTGTCCACCACGTCCACCGGGTAGCATGCGTTGGCGCAGGGGTCGGGCGACAGCTGGTAGCCCTGCTTGGCGACTTCGGCCACGGTGGCGAAGCGGATCGGCCCGGCCCAGCCCTGCACCAGATCGCCGCTGAGGCTGAAACTGGCCTGGTTCACCCACGAATAGGCCGAGTTGTGCGATTTGGCGACCAGGTCGTCGTACTCACTCGAGGACAGCGGCGCATACAGCCGCGCCTGGTTGATCGCATGGATCGGCGTGCCATCGGCAGCGGTGCCGATGGGGCTGCCGAGGAAATACGCGGTGGCGCGCGCGGTATCCACGGTGCGCACATATTCGTCCACCGTATAGCGCGAGCGGCCCACGCTCAGTTCCCAGTCGAAGCGGTCCGCCCACGCACCGCGCAAGCCGGCGCTCAGGTCCCAGGACTGCTCCTTGTTGTAGTTGGCCAGCCTGTCCCAGCCGCCGGCTTCGCGCCGGGTGAGCTGACGGATCAGGTTCAACGAGCGCCCGGTGTCGGCGTCCTGGAACGGGCCCAGATACGCGTACGGCGGGTCATAGGTCCAGCGGCCGATGCTGCGGTTGGCCGACAGCGTGGCCCAGGCCTCGGTGTGCTCGCCGAATTTCCAGGTGCCGTAGAGATAGGCCGAATAATCCTCGCTGCCGGTGACCAGCCCCCAGTCGCCGTAGTCGCGCGCCACGCCGCAGTAATCGCCGGCATTGGTGACCACCCCGGTGTTCTGGTCGTAGCTCAGCCGTTGCCCGTCGATGAACTCGCCGCCGAAGCGCGCGCAGGTGCCGGCAGGTGGCGCCAGGCGTTCGCTGGTATTGGCATCGACCAGGCTCAGGCCGGTGAACGGGTTGAAGCCGTAGCGGCGGTTCTGGCCGGTCCAGTTGGAATAGGACATGTCGTCGGAGTCGTCCATCTGCGGGCGATCGCGCCCGTTCAGCGGGTCGCGCCGGGTGGCCTGCAGCGCGTAGGTCAGGCTCCAGTTCTCGCCGGTGCGCCCGCCCGCCCACGACACGTCGAAACTGTCGCGGCCGCCTTCGGTCGCAGTGCCGCCGCGCAGGCGCACCTGGTCGCCCTGGTAGTCGCGCTTGAGGATCACGTTGACCACGCCGGCCACCGCGTCCGAGCCGTAGATGGCCGAGGCGCCGCCGGTCAGGATGTCGATGCGTTCCACCGCCGCGGAGGGGATGTTGCTGTAGTTGGAAAAGTTGCTTTCGCCGCCGTACGGCAGCGGGTAATCGGCCACGCGGTGGCCGTTGACCAGCAGCAGCGTGCGGCCCGGCCCCAGGTCGCGCAGGTTGATCGGTGAGGCATTGGGCGTGTGCGAGCCCCACTGCGTATCGGCCTCCACCGAGCCCTGCTGGTTCATGCTGTTGAGCACGTCGTAGACGGTGGCAAAGCCCTCCTGCTGGATCTGCTGCGCGGAGATGGTGACCACCGGCTGCGCGCCTTCGACCTGCGCGCGCTTGATGCGCGAGCCGGTGACGCTGACCGCGTCCAGCGTGGAGGTGGCGCGCGGTTGATCCGGCTCGGCCTGCTGGGCAGTGGCCGACGGTGCGACGGCGGCGGTCAGGGCAAGGGACAAGGAAATCGACAAGGCAAGGCGATGACTGCGGCAGTTCATAAGATCCCCGGGAGATGCCGGCATGGCCGGCGTGGCGTTCCACTGCAACGACGCCTGCGAGCGATGCACCGCATCGCCGCCCCCTGTCCGATGGCCCCCCGACCGTTCGGCGCAAGCGCCTGCCCAGCGACGCTAGGGTTGCGATGACATCGGTGTCAACACCTTGTCATGCAAGTGTGATTGACGTCGCGATCTGCGCGGTTTTGCGATGGTGCACACGGTTGGGGCCGCGAGCCTGTTGCGCGGGCTGGTGGCGCATCTGCGCGGCGTAGGAGCGCACCCGGGCGCGATTGGGGCGTTACCGGTGAAGCCTCGTCGCGCCCAGGTGCGCTCCTACGGGTCATGGGGGTTGCGTGGACCAGGCACGACCAATCGACGATCGCCTCTTGCGGCATCCACGACCGGCCACAAAAAAACCCCGCCTTTCGGCGGGGTCCTTTTTTGCTGCAACAACCGGTGGGGCTGGATCAGAAATCCATGCCGCCCATGCCGCCCATGCCACCGCCGGCCGGCATCGCCGGCTCGTCCTTCTTCGGTGCATCGGCCACCATGGCTTCGGTGGTGATCATCAGGCCGGCGATCGAGGCTGCGTTCTGCAGCGCCGAACGGGTGACCTTGGTCGGATCCAGGATGCCGAACTCGACCATGTCGCCGAACTCGCCGTTGGCGGCGTTGTAACCGTAGTTGCCGGTGCCTTCCTTGACCTTGTTCAGGATCACGGACGGCTCTTCGCCGGCATTGGCCACGATCTCGCGCAGCGGGGCTTCCATCGCGCGCAGGGCGATCTGGATGCCGTGGGTCTGGTCTTCGTTGGCACCGGTCAGGTTACCGACGGCCACCAGCGCACGCACCAGGGCCACACCGCCGCCCGGGACCACGCCTTCTTCGACGGCTGCACGGGTGGCGTGCAGGGCATCTTCGACGCGGGCCTTCTTTTCCTTCATTTCGATTTCGGTCGAAGCGCCGACCTTGATCACTGCAACGCCACCGGCCAGCTTGGCCACGCGCTCCTGCAGCTTCTCCCGGTCGTAATCGGACGAGGTGTCCTCGATCTGGGTCTTGATCTGGCCAACGCGGGCTTCGATCGTGGCCGAGTCGCCGGCGCCGTCGATGATGGTGGTGTTCTCCTTGGAGACCTGCACCTTCTTCGCACGGCCCAGGTCCTTGATCGTGGCCTTCTCCAGCGCCAGACCCACTTCCTCGGAGATCACGGTACCGCCGGTCAGCACGGCCATGTCTTCCAGCATCGCCTTGCGACGGTCGCCGAAGCCCGGTGCCTTGACGGCCACGACCTTGACGATGCCACGGATGGTGTTGACCACCAGGGTCGCCAGCGCTTCGCCTTCGACTTCCTCAGCCACGATCAGCAGCGGCTTGCCGGCCTTGGCCACGCCTTCCAGCACGGGCAGCAGGTCGCGCACGTTGGAGATCTTCTTGTCGTGCAGCAGGATGAACGGGTCGTCCAGGTCGGCCGACTGGCTCTGCTGGTTGTTGATGAAGTACGGGGACAGGTAGCCGCGATCGAACTGCATGCCCTCGACCACGTCCAGCTCGTTTTCCAGGCCCGAGCCTTCTTCAACGGTGATCACGCCTTCCTTGCCGACCTTCTGCATCGCTTCGGCAATGATGTTGCCGATCGACTCGTCCGAGTTGGCCGAGATGGTGCCGACCTGGGCAATCGCCTTGTCGTCGGTGGTGGGCTTGGAGATGTTCTTCAGCTCGATGACGGCAGCCTTGACGGCCTGGTCGATACCGCGCTTGAGGTCCATCGGGTTCATGCCGGCGGCCACGGCCTTGGCGCCTTCGCGGATCAGGGCCTGGGCCAGCACGGTGGCGGTGGTGGTGCCGTCGCCAGCGTTGTCGTTGGTCTTGGAAGCGACTTCCTTGACCATCTGCGCGCCCATGTTCTCGAACTTGTCAGCCAGTTCGATTTCCTTGGCGACGGACACGCCGTCCTTGGTGATGGTCGGCGCGCCGAAGCTCTTCTCGAGCACGACGTTGCGGCCCTTCGGGCCCAGGGTGGCCTTGACGGCATTGGCAAGCACGTTGACGCCACGGACCATGCGGGTACGTGCGTCTTCACCGAAACGAATGTCTTTAGCAGCCATTGGTATGTAACTCCGGAAATGGGGAATTGGGAATGGGGAATCGGTAGATCAACAGCGTGAATCGGGCCTGGGTGGGATGGCGAAGGGCGCTAGCCGCTTTGCCTATTCCCGATTCCCAACTCCCGATTCCCGGCGCATAGCGCCTGATCAGCCGATGACCGCCAGGATGTCGTCTTCGCGCAGCACCTTGTACTCGACGCCTTCGGACTTGTAGCTGCTGCCGGCGTACTGGCCGTAGATGACCTTGTCGCCGACCTTGACCACCGGCGCGCGCAGGCTGCCGTTGTCCAGGGGCTTGCCGGCGCCGATGGCGACGACTTCACCCTTGGTGGACTTTTCCTTGGCGGAGTCCGGGATCACGATGCCGCCGGCGGAAACTTCGTCGGCTTCGATCGGCTTGACTACAACGCGGTCGTGAAGCGGCTTGATGCTCATAGAGAAAGACCCTCTTAAGTGATTGATTGGTCTGGAAATTATCGGCGATGTTAGCACTCGCATGTGACGACTGCCAGCACAGCGCGCGGAAAAAACCCGACAGAGCGGGTGCGGGCCAGAGATTGTGCTGTGTGGGCAGCTTTCAAGGGCTGGGGGCAAAAATTTTTTCGCCGGGCAGTCCCGGTCCACAGCTGGCAGGGCCGCTGGCGGGAGCCGGCGGGCAGTTCGCCAGGTGGCTGCGAGCGGGCGGGTTTGCCACCGGACTGCGCAACGGGCTGCGGCGCCTGGCGGCACTGGGCACTGGGCACTGGGCACTGGGCACGGGGCACGGGGCACTGAGCGGTAAGCGGTAAGCGGTAAGCGGGTTAGCCGAGTCACCGGGCCAGCCGCACTAAAAATGGAACCAGGTTCCACCGATTGTCATGCGCACGTCTTACAGTCGGCAACGCATTCCCCGATCACAAGGAGCTGTCGATGAGGTTGCCGTCCCGTGCCCGTGTTTCCCCCTTGCGCTGGTCCCTGCGCTGCGCGCTTCCCCTGGCCTGTGCCTTCGCGCTGACCGCCCCTGCCGCCCACGCGGCGGTGTTCATCAACGAACTGCATTACGACGACGCGGGCGCCTCCGGCGACAGCGGCGAAGGCGTGGAGGTGGTGGCCACCGCCGGCGAATCGCTGAGCGGCTACCGCATCTATCTGTACAACGGCAGCACGCCGGGTGCGGCGACGGTCTACGCCAACACCGCGGTGCCGGCCGGCAGCCTGGTCAGCTGCGGCAGCCAGGTGCGCGTGGCCACGGTCGGCTACGCCAGCAACGGCGTGCAGAACGGGCCCAACGACGGGGTGGCGCTGGTCGATCCCAACGGGCAGCTCGTGCAGTTCCTCAGCTACGAAGGCGCCATCACCGGCAGTGGCGGCCCCGCCGCGGGCGTGACCAGCCAGACCCTGCCGGTCAGCGAGAGCAACAGCAGCGCGGTCGGCAGCTCGCTGCAACTGACCGGCACCGGCAGCAGCGCGGCCAACTTCAGCTGGGCCGGCTCGTCGGCGCAGACCTTCGGCGCGTGCAACCGCGGCCAGAGCTTCAACGGCAGCGGCGGTGGCGGCGAGACCGGCGGCGCACCGACGATCACCAGCACCACCCCGACCCAGGGCGCGACCGGCTTCCCCGCCGCGGGCGACCTGAGCGTGGGCTTCAGCGAGGCGGTGACGCTGGGCAGCGGCGCCTTCGCGCTCAGCTGCGCCAGCTCCGGCACGGTGGCACTGAGCTACCCGACCAGCGGCACCCGCTTCAGCCTGTCCACCAACACCGCGCTGGTGGGTGGCGAGCGCTGCACCCTGGCGATCACCGCCAGCGCCATCCGCGATGCCAGCGGGCTGAGCCCGGCCGCCAACCAGTCCATCGCCTTCACCGTGGCCACCGCCAGCGGCGGCGGTACCGGCTATTACGGGCGGGTCAACACCGCCAATGCCAGCCAGTTGCGCTGCTCGCTGCACACCGTGATCAAGGGCCACACGGTCTATCCGTACAGCGGCTCGGGCACCAGCACCTGGACCATCCTGGAAATGGCCGACGAGGATCCCAACAACAGCGGCCGGATCCTGGACGCCTACCGCAACCGCAGCTACGCCAAGGGCAGCGACCGCGCCGGCACCGGCAGCGGGCTGACCTACAACCGCGAGCACACCTGGCCCAACTCGCTGGGCTTTGGCAGTGCCAGCGGCGACAAGGGCCTCCCGTATGCGCCCTACACCGATACCCACATGCTGTATCTGACCGACACCGCCTTCAACGCCGACCGCGGCAACAAGCCCTATGCGGCCTGCACCAGCAGCTGCGGCGAGCGGGTCACCGAGGTCAACGACGGCAGTGGCGGCGGCAGCGGTCGCTATCCGGGCAATTCCAACTGGGTGCGCACCCCCGACGGCAACGGCGGCACCTTCGAGGTGTGGGGCAAGCGCAAGGGCGACATGGCGCGTGCGGTGATGTACATGGCGATCCGCTATGAAGGTGGCACCGACGCAGCCACCGGGCAGTCCGAGCCGGACCTGGAGCTCACCGACGACCGCAGCAAGATCGTGCAGACCTCGGCCTCGCCGGCCTACATGGGCCTGCTGTCCACGCTGCTGGCCTGGCACCAGGCCGACCCGCCGGACGATGCCGAGCGCGCCCGCAACCAGGTGATCTTCAGCTTCCAGGGCAACCGCAATCCATTCGTGGACCACCCCGAATGGGCGACGTCGAGCCTGTTCACCTCGGCCAAGCCGGCCAGCTGCCAGCTGGCCGAGTGATCCAGCCCGGCCCGGCGCGCAAGGCGTCGGGCCGGGCGTCGGCCTGCGGCGGCAACCCACACCATCGCCCACGCGGCGAACGTGCGCGGCCGCCGGCCCGCGACGTCCGACGTTGTGCCCTTCATCCGGCGCATCGCCATCGCGTCCTTGCATGCGCGAGCCGCCGGCGCGCGGGCACCGCCGCCCGGCCACCCGGCCGTCAGGCCTGGCGAAGTTGACGCCCTGTTCCGGAATCTGCGGTCG
Source organism: Xanthomonas sp. CPBF 426 (assembly GCF_903989465.1). Classification (NCBI taxonomy): domain Bacteria; kingdom Pseudomonadati; phylum Pseudomonadota; class Gammaproteobacteria; order Lysobacterales; family Lysobacteraceae; genus Xanthomonas; species Xanthomonas sp. CPBF 426. Next base: position 632,663 of record NZ_LR861805.1, on the reverse strand, counting down.
ATCCCCTGCAGACAGGGGATTACACTGCGCGGTCACATGAGCGCCGCTTCCCTCCATCTATTGTTCAGCACCTGCCCGGACGCCGACAGCGCCGAGCGCATTGCGCGCGCGCTGCTGGACGAACGCCTGGCCGCCTGCGTCACCCAGTTGCCCGGGGTGCAGTCGCTGTATCGCTGGAACGGGGCGATCGAGCGCAGCCAGGAAGTGCAGCTGTTGATCAAGACCTGGGAAGACCGCGTGCCGGACGCCATCGCGCGGCTGCGGGCGCTGCATCCGTATGAACTGCCGGAGGCGATCGCGGTCCAAGCCAGCGCCGGGCTGCCGGCGTATCTCGATTGGGTCCGGGCCGAAACCCGCAAGGAATCCTGACGTCCATGAAGTCTCTGTCCCGCTGGATCGCCCGCTGCGCACTGCTGGCCGTACCGTTGCTCGCCGCGCCGCTGGCGCTGGTGGCGCCCCTGCCCGCGCGGGCCGCGGTCAGCGAGGCCGACCTGCTGCCGGTGGACCAGGCCTTCACGCTCAGCGCCACCGCCGACAGCCGCGACAGCATCGCGCTGCGCTGGAAGATCGCGCCGGGCTACTACCTGTATCGCCACCGCATCAGCGTCAAATCCGGGCAAGGCTTTGCCGCCGGCGAGCTGGCGCTGCCGGAAGGCCAGAGCAAGCACGACGAGTTCTTCGGCCAGGTGCAGACCTACCGCAAGCAACTGCAGGCCAGGCTGGCCGGCAAGGCCGATGCCGGGCTGCGGACCGCCGTGCTGCAGGTGCAATACCAGGGCTGCGCCGATGCCGGCGTGTGCTACCCGCCGCAACGTCGCGAACTGCGCGTGAGCTTGCCCGAGGCCGCGACGGCCTCGACGGCCTCAGCGCCCGCCGCCGCCACCGCCACCGCCGCCACCCAGCGCGAGAACCTGGGCGCACTGGTGCCGCGCGCACCGGCGGGCCCGCGCCTGTTCGGCAGCACCGGCCAGGCCGCCGGCGTGGACGCACTGCCGTTGCCGGCCGAGCAGGCCTTCCGCTTCGAGGCGATCGTTGGCGACGGCAACAGCCTGCTGCTGCGCTTCACCCCGGCACCCGGCTACTACATCTATCGCGACCGCACCTCGCTGGCGCTGGAAGGCGCCGGCGGCGTGCGTCCCGGGCTGCCGCGCTGGCCGCAGGGCAGCGCGCACCGCGACGAGCATTTCGGCGACGTGGTGGTGTATTTCGACCAGGCCGAAGTCACCTTGCCGTTGCTGCGCGAGCACGCCGAGCCGGTCAGGACGACGCTGGTGGCGACCTTCCAAGGCTGCCAGACCGACGGCATCTGCTACCCGCCGATGACCCGCCGCGTGGCGCTGGAGCTGCCCGCCGGCACCGTGTCGCCGCAGAACCAGGCGCAGGCGGCACCGCTGATGATTTCGCCGCTGCCCGCCGGGCAACTGCCTGCCGAGCCGGCGCCGGCACCGACGCCCGCGGCGACTGCGGCACCGGCCGCAGATGCCTCGGCCGACAATCCGCAACGCACCCAGCCGCCGCATACCGACAAGGGCCTGCTGGCGATGCTGGTGCTGGCCCTGCTCGGCGGGCTGGTGCTGAACCTGATGCCCTGCGTGCTGCCGATCCTGTCGCTGAAGGTGCTGGGCCTGGCCCACAGCGGCGAGAGCCGCAGCCACGCGCGCAGCCATGCGATCTGGTATTCGCTGGGCGTGCTGGTGTCGTTCGCGGCGATCGGCGCGCTGGTGATCGGCCTGCGTGCGGCCGGGCAAGCGGCCGGCTGGGGCTTCCAGCTGCAGCAGCCGTGGTTCGTCGCGGCGCTGGCGTATCTGATGTTTGCGGTGGGCCTGAGCCTGTCGGGCGTGTTCACGCTGGGCGGCAACCTGGGCGGCATCGGCCAGTCGCTGGCGTCGCGCAATGGCCCGCTGGGCGACTTCTTCACCGGCGTGCTGGCCTGCGTGGTGGCCAGCCCGTGCATCGCCCCGTTCATGGGCACCGCACTGGCGTATGCGTTCACCGCCCCGGCGCTGCTGGCGATGCTGGTGTTCCTGGCGCTGGGCCTGGGCCTGGCGCTGCCATTCCTGCTGATCGGCTTCATCCCCTCGCTGGCGCGGCGCCTGCCCACGCCCGGCGCGTGGATGGAAACGCTCAAGCAGGTGCTGGCGTTCCCGATGTATCTCACCGCGATCTGGCTGCTGTGGGTGCTGGGCAAGCAGCGCGGCGTGGACGCGCTGGCGCTGATGCTGGTCGGTGCCACCCTGCTGGCGCTGGGCCTGTTCTGCTTCGAGCGCAGCCGCTGGAAAAGCCACCGCATCGGCATGGGCCTGGCGGCGGTGATGCTGGTGCTGGCGATCGTGCCGGTGGTAGGGGTCACCCGCCTGCGCCTGCCGGCGGCCACCGCCGCCGAGGGTGTGGTGGCGTATTCACCGCAGCTGCTGGACCGCCTGCGCGCCGACAACCGGGTGGTGTTCGTCAACATGACCGCGGACTGGTGCGTGACCTGCAAGGCCAACGAAAAGAACGTGCTGAGCAGCGCCGACTTCCGCGACGCGCTGCGCCGCGTCGACGCGGTCTACATGAAAGGCGACTGGACCAACGTCGACCCCAGGATCAGCGCCTTCCTGGACCAGCACCAGGCCGTCGGCGTGCCGCTGTACGTGGTCTATGGCCCCGGTGCCCCGCCGGCGGTGCTGCCGACCGTGCTGACCAGTGCCATCACCGAGGATGCGTTGCTGCGCGCGGCGCGCTGAGCCGGCCGGCCTGCCACGTCGGCCGTCGCCCCGGCGAGCATCGCGGCCTGATCCGGCAACGACGCGGGCTGATGACACGGCAGCGCCAGCGCTGACACCGCTGGATGTCGGTATTCAAGGGCAGGACGTCGCTGCCGGCCATGTTGATCGGCAGCGTGGCGGACACCAGGCGTGGATCGACACAACGCCCTCATCGTTGTGCCGGCAATCAGCCCCACTTCCGCGCGAGCGGACACGGCAAACGCCCCGACGGCAATTCAGCGCGTGGTCGGCCTGCGATCGACCGACGGGCCGCGCCAGGGGCAACCCTCGAAACGGCGGCCCCGCAAGGTTCCACGCAGCAGCAACACTGCCCGCCACGCCCAAATTTGAAACAAACGTTTAAAACAAGCCTAACTTCGCCTATCTGGACAGCATCGGCCACATCGCGCAGACTTCCGGCCTTTCTGCTCTCCCGGATGTCATGGCCCACCTGCTGCTGTTGCATGGCCCCAACCTCAACTTGCTCGGTACCCGCGAGCCGGATGTCTATGGGCGCACCACGCTGGCGCAGATCGATGCGGCCCTGGTGGACCGCGCGCAGGCGGCCGGGCATACGCTGGCCTGCCTGCAGTCCAATGCCGAGCACGTGCTGGTGGAGCGCATCCACGCCGCGCGCGAGGACGGCACCGTCTACATCCTGATCAACCCGGCCGCCTTCACCCACACCTCGGTGTCGCTGCGCGACGCGCTGCTGGGCGTGGGGTTGCCGTTCGTGGAAATCCATCTGTCCAATCCGCATGCGCGCGAGCCGTTTCGCCACCACAGCCATCTCAGCGACAAGGCCGATGGCGTGATCTGCGGCTTTGGCGCCGACAGCTACCGGCTGGCGCTGGAAGCGGTGATCGCGCGGCTGGAGCGCGACGCATGACACCCGTATCGCCGGCGCCTGCGCCGGCCGCCTGACCCCATTCCGCCGGCAGCCGCCGGCAACCTCCACCGATTCACCTCATGAGGCCCGTATGGATCTCCGCAAAATCAAGAAACTGATCGACCTGCTCGAAGAATCCAATCTCGCCGAAATCGAGATCAAGGAAGGCGAGGAAAGCGTGCGTCTGGCGCGCGTGCCCAAGGGCACGACCGTGATGAGCGCGCCGGTGCAGCAGTACGCACCCGCCCCGCTCGCGCAGGCCCCGGCAGCGGCGCCCAGCATGCCGATGCAGTCGCCCACCGAGGCCTCCACCGGCGGCGCCAAGCAGGCTGCCGCCTTGCCGGACGGCCACGTGCTGCGCGCCCCGATGGTCGGCACGTTCTACACCTCGCCCTCGCCGGACAAGCCCGCCTTCGTCACCGTCGGCCAGCAGGTCAAGGCCGGCGAAACGCTGGCGATCATCGAGGCGATGAAGATGTTCAACCCGATCGAAGCCGACGTCTCCGGCACCATCGTGGCCATCCTCGGCGAAACGGGCCAGCCAGTGGAATTCGATCAGCCGCTGTTTGTGATTGGCTGAAGCGCCGGGGAATCGGGAGTGGAGAATCGGGAATCGGCAAAGCGGCCTCATGAACGCCTGGAGGCGTGGCGCGATTCCATGGAGCTTGTGGAAATGATCTATCGGTTCACCGAACTCTTTCCCGAGCAGGAACGCTACGGCCTGACGGCGCAATTGCGCCGTGCAGCCGTCAGCGTCCCGTCGAACATCGCCGAAGGTGCGGCGCGGCGCTCAACTCCCGATTACGCGCGGTTTCTCTCGATTGCGCGCGGATCGCTCTCCGAACTGGATACACAGGTCCAGATCGCCGTCCGACTGGGCTACAGCAACACCGAAGACGAAGACATCGTTAGCCAACAGGTCGACCAGGTCTTCGCCAAGCTCACCGCATTGATGAATGCCTTACGCAGACGTGGAGCCGCACCATGATGCCCGCATCTACCCATTCCCCATTCCCGACTCCCTATTCCCATGCTCGATAAAGTCGTCATCGCCAACCGAGGTGAAATCGCGCTGCGCATCCTGCGCGCGTGCCACACGCTCGGCATCCGCACGGTCGCGGTGCATTCCACGGTCGACCGCAACCTCAAGCACGTGGCCATGGCCGACGAGTCGGTGTGTATCGGCCCGGCCGCCTCCAGCGACAGTTACCTCAACATCCCGGCGTTGATCGCCGCGGCCGAGGTGACCGATGCGCAGGCCATCCATCCCGGCTACGGCTTTTTGTCGGAAAACGCCGACTTTGCCGAGCGCGTGGAGGAATCGGGCTTCATCTTCATCGGCCCCAGGGCCGACACCATCCGCCTGATGGGCGACAAGGTCGAGGCGATCCGCGCGATGAAGGCCGCCGGCGTGCCGTGCGTGCCCGGTTCGGGCGGCCCGCTAGGCGATGACATCGTCGCCAACACCAAGGTGGCGCGCGAAATCGGCTACCCGGTGATCATCAAGGCCGCCGGCGGCGGCGGTGGACGCGGCATGCGCGTGGTGCATTCGGAGGCGGCGCTGAAGGCCGCCATCGAAACCACCAAGTCCGAAGCCAAGGCCGCTTTCAGCAACGACCAGGTCTACATGGAGAAGTTCCTGGAGAATCCGCGCCACGTGGAGATCCAGGTGCTGGCCGACGGCCAGGGTGGTGCGATCCATCTGGGCGAACGCGATTGCTCGATGCAGCGCCGCCACCAGAAGGTGGTGGAAGAAGCGCCGGCGCCGGGCATCACCGAAGAGCTGCGCAACGAGATCGGCAAGGTCTGCGTGGATGCCTGCATCCGCATCGGCTACCGCGGCGCCGGCACCTTCGAGTTCCTGTTCGAAAACGGGCGCTTCTACTTCATCGAAATGAACACGCGCATCCAGGTGGAGCATCCGGTCACCGAGCGCATCACCGGCATCGACCTGGTCTGCGAGCAGCTACGCATCGCCGCCGGCCGCAAGCTGACCATCAAGCAGAGCGACATCGTGCTGCGCGGGCATGCGATCGAGTGCCGTATCAATGCCGAGGACCCGGAAACCTTCATGCCCAACCCGGGCCTGATCACCGCCTTCCATCCGCCCGGCGGGCCCGGCGTGCGGGTGGATACGCACATCTATGCCGGCTACAAGGTGCCGCCGAACTACGACTCGATGATCGGCAAGCTGATCGTGCACGGCCCCGATCGCGAGACCGCGATCGCGCGCATGCGCGTGGCGCTGAGCGAGATGGTGGTGGACGGCATCAAGACCAACATCCCGCTGCAGCAGCGCATCATGCGCGACAAGGGCTTCCAGGCCGGTGGGCAGAACATCCACTACCTGGAAAAGCGCCTGGCCGAGCGCAAGAACAAGTCGATCGCGCTGACCTGATCGCAGCAGGCAGAGCACAGAAAAGCCCGGGAAACCGGGCTTTTTTTTGCGTTGTTTCCCGGTGCTCGCGCCGGCAGTGCCTCACGCAGGCCAGGCACGCGGCCAGCCGACCCATGCGTAGGAGCGCACCCGGGCGCGACCGCGCCTTATCGGTGGAACCTCGTCGCGCCCAGGTGCGCTCCTACGGGATCCTGGGTGCGACCGGATCCGCTGCGCAGATCTTGTCGTCCGCGCGGATACGCATCGCACCCGCATCGGAGCGCGATGCGCTGCATCGCTCAGCGCCGCGGCGCCGGCTGCTGGCTGCCCGGCACCGGCACGATGCCGCTGGAGGAGGCCGGGTCGACCACGGTCATGGTTTCGGTGGAACCATCCGGCCATACCACCTGGAACGTGGAGCCGGCCGGCAAGGTCGAAAACGGCATCGCGCTGCTGGCGCGGTACACCGCGGCCACCTGGCTGGCGCCATGCCGTCGCTGCTGCTCGTCGGCGGTGACCGTGGTGGACTTGACCGACAGCGGCTGGTAGCGGTGATCGGCGGTGTCGATCATCACAATGCCCACGGCCGCGGCCGAATACGCCACGAACAACGCGACCCAGAACCAGAACTTGGCGCCGTGCGCCAGGCGACGGTAATTCATGACTGCGCTCCCGGCTCGGAGACCAAGGCATCGACCATCTCATCCACTCTGTCTGCTCCCTGCCGCGGCACCGCGGCATCGAATACGAACGACACGAAATCCTGTGCGCTGTCGCGCGAGCAGATGCCCGCGTTGGCGCAATAACTGGTGACCAGGGTGCTGTCTGCGCTGCAGTCCAGCCCCAGCCGGCAGGCGGCCACCTGCCAGGCCAGCTCGGCGAACTGATCGCCGGCCACATAGCCGGCCAGGCTGTCATCGCCACTGGCGCGCGCGCCCATCGCCGGTGCAAGCGCCAGGTAGGCCTCCGGATCACGCGAGGCCAGCACGCGCTGCACCAGCGCGCGCCTGTAGCTGGGCGCGTGCTGCAGCGGCTCGCCCAGCGCCAGCAACGCCGCCTCGGCCGCCAGGTTGCCCGCACGCGCGGCCGCCTGGCGTTGCTGCGCCACCAGCCGTGGGCTCAGGCCATCGCTGGGCGCAAAGCCGGCGCAGCGTTGCGCCACGCGCGTGCGCGCGGCGTGCATCGCCACCACCCCCGGCGTGTGTTGGGCGGCGATCCATGCGCTGTCGGCGGCATAGCCGGCCGGGCTGGACGCATACGGGGCGCAGTAATCGTAGACGCGGCTCAGGCGCCACCCCGCCTGCGCATCACCGGCGCGCACCTGCTGCTGCAATTGCTGTGCATAGCGGTACAGGTCCGGCTGCGCGTCCACCGCATCGCGGTAGGGCAGCTGCAGGGCAGTGCCGCGTTCGGCAGGCGCGTGCGCCGCCGATACAAGCGCGCCTGCGCGGGCAGTGACTGCCGCCGCTGACGGCGCCGCAGCGGGCAGATCGTCCGGTTGCGCGCGCACATGCCACCACGCCGCCGCGAGCGCGACGGGAGCCAGCAACAGCCACAGATGGCGGGAACGAGCAAACGGCATGGACGGCGGCGACCCTGCTGCGGAAAGCCCCGCAGCGACGGCGCGGAGTCTAGCACCCGCATTCGCACGCGCTGGCGCGCAAGCGGACGCTGCCGGTGCAGGTTGCGAAAGAGGGAATGCATGAGGAGGCAGATCTGCGCGTGTGTGGTGTAAGTGGCGCGCGGCGGCAGTTTGGTTGCCGGCGCGTTCGCCTCAGCCGCCGGCAGCTGCCGGCGACACTGCGCTGCGGCCGCAGTGCGGCGTCCGGCGTCGGCGTGATCGTGCGCTCGACGCACCCAGGCACCCAGGCACCCAGGCACCGTTGCGCAAGGGTCGGCCCGCACGAATGGTCTACGATGCACGCTTTCGAATTGCCCGACCGCCACGATGCCGTTTCTTGAACTGACCCTGCCCTGCTCCGATGCCACCCAGCCCCGTTACCAGAATGCGCTGGACGATATCGGCGCGCTGGCGGTGACGCTGCTCGACGCCAATGCCGACACCAGCAACGAGCGCGCCATTCTCGAACCCGGCGTCGGCGAAACGCCGCTGTGGAACACCATGGTGCTGAATGCGCTGTTCGACGGCGACAGCGATGCGCTGGTGCTGCTCGCCGCGCTGGAGGCGTTCGATCCCGGGCTGGACTGGAGCCAGGTCGCGTTCCGCACGGTCGACGACAGCGACTGGGAACGCGCCTGGATGGATCAGTTCAAGCCGATGCAGTTCGGCGCGCGCACCTTCATCGTGCCGTGGAATCACGCGCTGCCCGAGGCCGCGCAAGCGCCCGACGCGGCGGTGATCCGCCTGGATCCGGGCCTGGCGTTCGGCTCGGGCACGCACCAGACCACCGCGCTGTGCCTGCGCTGGCTGGACAGCCTGGCCGGCAGTGGCGAGCTGCAGGGCCGCAGCGTGCTGGATTTCGGCTGCGGCTCGGGCATCCTCGCCGTCGCCGCGTTGAAGCTGGGCGCCGCCAGCGCGGTGGGCGTGGACAACGACCCGCAGGCGTTGCTGGCCACCGCCGACAATGCCGAGCGCAACGCCCTGCAGGCGCAGCTGGCGGTGTACCTGCCGCAGCACGAGCCGGTGCAGACCTATCCGGTGGTGGTTGCCAACATCCTGGCGTCGGCACTGGATGCGCTGGCCGACACCTTGTCCGCACGCGTGGCGCCGGGCGGGCGGATCGCCTTGTCGGGCATCCTGCACGGCCAGGAAGAGGAGTTGCTGCAACGCTACGCGCCCTGGTTCGAGCAACTGCGCTGCGAACGCGACGAAGACTGGATGCGCATCGACGGCGTGCGCCGCCACTGACGCCGCCTCGCGTCAGCGCGGCGGCCGGCCGGCGCGGATCTGCGCGGTGGTCACTGCATCGGCCACGCTGATGGCGCGCAGCCGGGTCACCGCCTGCCAGCCCGCGCGCTGCAGCGCCGCGCTGCGCCACGGCCCGGCCTGCCGGGCCACACGGACACGCAAGCCCAGCTCGGCCAGCAGCAACGCCGCCCAGGCCGGGAGCGACCACGCCTGCAGGCCCAGGCTCGCCACGCCGCCGGCCAGCGCCAGCAAGCCCATCCCCGTCGCCAGCAGCCGCCAGTGCCGCTGGCGCAGCGCCCACCACCGCGGCGCCAGCCCGGCCGACCACTGCGTGCCGTCGGCGACGGCGGTCCACGCGTCATGGCGCCGCCAGACCTGGTAGCACGGTGCGCCACGAAAGTGGTTGATCGCCGGATCCAGTGGCGAATGTGCCGGCCATGCGGCAGTTGGCGGAGCGGCTGGCGGCCTGGCTGGCGGCGTTGCCGGCGTGCTGGGGCGGGCGGTGTCGGGAGCGGCTGGCTCGACCATGGACATCCTCCTTGAGTTCGCTGTGATCCCGTCATCATTGACGTGACGACAGTATCGCAAACATATCGGCATATGAAAGTTATACGAACTATCCCTGTTTGCTGCTAGGGCTATATCTCCCGGCCCGTTCCCACTCACGGTGCCGTGTGAGCAAGTTGTACGAACGCGTCCGCGAAGCCCGCGCGCTGACCAAGCTGACCCAGGAAGCGCTGGCCGGCGAACTGGGCGTGACCCGCAGCGCGGTGGCGCAGTGGGAGATGGCCGAAGGCACCGCGCCCTCGGTGGAAAACCTGATCGGCCTGGCCAGGCGCAGCGGCATGGCGTTCGAATACCTGGCCACCGGCCGCGGCGAGCGGACCTTCGGCCCGCCGGTGCCGGCGATCGCCGAAGAGCCGGCGCAGTACCGCCACCTGGACGACCAGCAACGCGTGCTGCTGAACCGCTTCGACACGCTGGCCCCGCGCCAGCGCAGCGGCCTGCTCGATCTGCTGCTGGCCGAGGGCAAGACGCGGCGCAGGCGTTGAGTCGGGAATCGGGAATCGGGAATCGGGAATCGGGAATCGGGAATCGGGAATCGGGGGCAGGCTGCTCGGGGCGTCATTCGGAAGGCAAGCTCGGAGTTGGCAGCTAGCCCAATCGGATGCGGATGATGTGGCGCCGGGACTTCCGCGTGTGGGCTGGAATACGGCCTTTGGCCGCAACCTCGTGGGCGCGCTCCGAGTTGGCAGCTAACCCGAGCGGATTCGGATGACGTGGCGCCGGCAACTTCGTTTGCACGTTGGCCGGAATGCGGACTCTGCTGGAATGCGGCCCTTGGCCGAGACAGGGCGCTGACTGCAGCGCGACGGTGGCCACCGGGTGGATGCATCCCCGCAGTCGATTGGAGGCGGTATCGGTGCCTGTGGTGCGTGTCGCACGCACGCATGACGCACCCGGGTTCGCCCGCTGGCGTGCGCGTGGTTGAATAGAGCCCTTCCCGCTGCACGCCTGCCGATGTCCGAGACTCCGCCACCGCGCCGCCCCCTGGCCACGTTCCTGCGTGCGACGCCGGCGGCTCCATCGCTGCTGCCGACCCCGGTGGTGCCTGCTGCCGAACCGCCGCTGCCCGCGCCGCCGGTGCCGGCCAGCGAACTGGCGCCGGCGCCGTCAACCGAGCCGGTGGCCGCACCGGCGGCGCCGGGCGTGTCGCCGCCCTTCGAGCCGCTGGTGACCACGCCGCGCAGCGAGCCCGCGCCGGTGGGCATCCCCCTGCCAGGCGGCGATGCCGGCCAAGCCGCAGCGGACGCCACCGCGCCGGACCGGCCGGCGTGGACCACGGCAACTGCGCGCCCGCTGCCGGGCGATCCTGCCGAAGGCTCAGCGGCCGGCGCCAGCGACACCCGCACCGCGATCGCCAGCACTTCCGCTGCACAGCAGACCGCCGCACATCCGGGCGGCGTGGCGACCGGCGGCATTGCCGGCGCAGACCAGCAGCGCGCGCACTCCGCTGCGTCCGGCGTTGCATCCGTGCCGGACGCCACGCCAGCGTCCGGTGCCGATCCAGATACGGGCGCCGAGCCAGGCGGCAGCGCCGCAGGCCTTGCCGGCGCAGCGGCACCTGACCGGTTCCAGCCCCTCGCGGCCCAGGCCGCGCCCGCCTTCGCTCGCCGCGGGCTGGCCCGGCCACGGCTGCGCGCCAGCGGCCGCCAGTGGGCCTTGCTGGTCGGGCTGGTCGGCCTGCTGGCGCTGCAGATCGTCATCGCCGACCGCGCGCAGCTGGCCGCCGATGCGCGCTGGCGTCCGCTGGCCAGCGCGGCCTGCGCGGTGGCGCGCTGCACGCTGCCGGCCTGGCGCGAGCCGGCTGCGCTGACCTTGCTCCATCGCGATGTGCGCCCGCTGCCCGGGGTGCCGGGCGTGCTGCAGGTTCAGGCCAGCTTCCGCAACGAGGCGCGCTGGGCGCAGGCCTGGCCGTGGCTGCAGCTGTCGTTGTCCGACGCCGACGGGCGGGTGATCGGCACGCGCGTGCTGGCGCCGCAGGAGTATCTGGGCCAGCCACCGGCCGCGCAGGACACGCTCGCGCCGGGCCAGGCGGTGCAGGTGGCGTTTGCCGTACGCGAGCCGGCCGCGAGCACCGCCGCCTTCAGTTTCGACTTCCGCTGAGCGGACGCGACCTGCGCCGATGGCCACACGGGCGTGGCGAGCGGTGAGGTCACGCGCTAGACTCACTCCCCCTCGCCGGCCACGCGTCCCGGCTTCGTGACACTGGGAACCCTCCTTTGAACGCAGCCCCCTCTCGCCCTGACCCCGGTCGTGGCGCCCCGAAGTCGCCGCTGCGCGAACACGTGGCCCAGTCCGTCCGCCGTTACCTGCGTGACCTGGACGGCAGCGACGCCGACGATGTGTACGAAATCGTGTTGCGCGAGATGGAGATCCCGTTGTTCGTGGAAGTGCTCAACCACTGCGAAGGCAACCAGAGCCGCGCGGCGGCGATGCTGGGCATTCACCGTGCCACGCTGCGCAAGAAGCTCAAAGAGTACGGGTTGACGTAGGACGGGATTGGGGAATCGGGATTGGGGAATCGTTAGAGCGTTGGGGTGTGCTGCGGGCTGGCAGTGCGCTGCGCTGGCACGCTTGGTGATGACGCGGCCGATGGACGATCTCGTTGCGTGTTGTGGAATGCGCAGCGTGTTGATGTCGGGTCGGGCTGCCCAAAGTGTTCGCTCTTGATCCCACGCCTTGGCGCAGGACTTCCGTCGCGCCCAGCGTGCCGCGCATGGCGCGCCTTCTTCATCTGATTGGGCCAACCGCCGCGTCTTCGGCGGTTGGCCGCAGTGCTGGATCGGCAACGCCGATCGCCTGGTCGAAGGGATTGCTCAGTTCGGCAAGTGCGTCACCGCTGCATGGTCGCCTGCGGACGCCGGCCCGCTGCCCTGTTCCAGCACGATGGTGGCGATGGTGTCGAACGGATCGTCGAACTTCTCGACCACGTTCTTGTCTTCGTCCACCTGGTAGGCGGTGTCGGCCTCGACGCCCTCTTCTCCGGTCTTGGCGATGATGTTGGTATAGCGCTTGCCGTCCCAGCAGCGGAAGATCAGCACCGAGTCTTCGCCACCGGTCAGGGTGGAGCCCAGGCTGCCGATCAATCTGCTGTTGGCACCGGCCGTCAGGATGCTGTTCTTTCCGGCGGTCAACTTGCTGCGGTCGCCCGCCATCAGCGTACAGTCGTCGCCTGCGGTGAGCCTGCTGCGGTCCCCGGCGGTGAGGAAGCTGTTGCTGCCGGCCAGCAACTTGCTGCGATCGCCGGCGATCTGGGTGCTGTCGGCGCCCGCAATCAGCTTGCTGCGGTCGCCCGCCGTCTGCACGCTGCCCATGCCGGCGATCAGCGTGCTGCGCGAACCGGCCGTCTGCGAGCTCAGCTTGCCGGCGATCAGCATGCTGCGATGGCCGGCAATCTGGGTGCTTTCGTGCCCTGCGATCAACGAGCTGCCATAGCTGGCGATCTGGTTGCTGCCGTAGCCGGCCGTCAGATAGCTGCGCACGCCGCTGGTCAAGCTGCTGCCATAGCCGGCAATCAGCGAACTGTCCTGCCCGGCGGTCTCGGTGCTGCCGTAGCCCGCGGTCAACGAGCTGTTGTCCTGCGCGATCAACGTGCTGCCGTAGCCAGCGGTCAGGGTACTGTCGCCACCGGCGGTCTGGCTGCTGCCGTAACCGGCGATCAGCGTGCTGGAAAACCCGGCGATTTCGGTACTGCCGTAGCCGGCGGTGAGCGAGCTGTTTTCCAGCGCGGTCAGCGTGCTGCCATAACCGGCGGTCAGGGTGCTTTCGTAACCGGCGGTCTGGGTGCTGCCGTAGCCCGCGATCAGGGTACTTTCGTAACCTGCCGTGGAATTGCTGCCGTAACCGGCGGTCAGGATGCTGCCATGGCCGGCGGTTTGCGTGCTGCCGTAGCCGGTGGTGAGCCAGCTGATTTCCTGCGCCGTCTGGGTGCTGCCGTAGCCGGCGGTCAAGGTACTTTCGTAGCCGGCCGTCTGGGTGCTGCCATAGCCGGCAATCAACGAGCTCTGGAAACTGGCGGTGGACGTGCTTCCGTAACCGGTGATCAACCAGCTGCTGCTCTGCGCGGTCTGGGTACTGCCGTAACCGGCCGTCAGGAAGCTGTCGTAACCGGCGGTCTGGGTACTGCCATAGCCGGCGATCAGCGAGCTGTCCGGGCCGGCCATGGAGGAACTGCCGTAGCCGGCAATCAGCGAACTGCTTTCCTGCGCGGTCTGGGTACTGCCATACCCGGTGGTGAGAATGCTCTTGTAACCGGCGGTCTGCGTACTGCCATAGCCGGCAATCAGCGTACTGTCATGCCCTGCCGTCGATGTGCTGCCGTAACCGGTGGTGAGCGAGCTGCGCTCCTGCGCGGTCTGGGTGCTGCCGTAGCCGGCGGTGAGGATGCTCTTGAAACCGGCGGTCTGCGTGCTGCCGTAGCCGGCAATCAACGAACTGTCCGAGCCGGCGGTGGAAGAACTGCCATAGCCGGCAGTGAGCATGCTGCCCTCTTGCGCGGTCTGGGTGCTGCCATAGCCGGTGGTCAGGATGCTTTTGAAGCCGGCGGTCTGCGTGCTGCCATAGCCGGCGATCAGTGAACTGTCCGAACCGGCAGTGGAAGTGCTCCCGTAACCGGCGGTGAGGTCACTGCCCTTGCGTGCGGTCTGCGTACTGCCATAGCCGGCAGTGAGTGAACTGTCGCCGCCGGAGGTTTGCGTGCTGCCATAACCGGCGATCAAGGTGCTGTCGGCACCGGCGGTAGAGGTACTGCCGTAGCCGGTGGTCAGGTCGCTGCCGCTGCGCGCGGTCTGCGTGCTGCCATAGCCGGCGGTCAGCGAACTATCGCCGCCGGAGGTTTGCGTGCTGCCGTAACCGGCGATCAAGGTGCTGTCGCCACCGGCGGTGGAGGTACTGCCGTAGCCGGTGGTCAGGTCGCTGCCGCTGCGTGCGGTCTGCGTGCTGCCATATCCGGCAGTGAGTGAACTGTCGCCGCCGGACGTTTGCGTGCTGCCATAGCCTGCAATCAGCGTGCTGTCGCCACCTGCGGTGGAGGTGCTGCCATAGCCGGTGGTCAGGTCGCTGCCGCTGCGTGCGGTCTGCGTACTGCCGTAGCCGGCAGTGAGTGAACTATCGCCGCCCGACGTCTGCGTGCTGCCGTAGCCTGCAATCAGCGTGCTGTCGGCACCGGCGGTGGAGGTGCTGCCATAGCCGGTGGTCAGGTCGCTGCCGCTGCGTGCGGTCTGCGTACTGCCGTAGCCGGCAGTGAGTGAACTGTCGCCGCCGGACGTCTGCGTGCTGCCATAGCCTGCAATCAGCGTGCTGTCGGCACCGGCGGTGGAGGTGCTGCCGTATCCGGTGGTCAGGTCGCTGCCGCTGCGTGCGGTCTGCGTACTGCCATAGCCGGCAGTGAGTGAACTGTCGCCACCGGACGTTTGCGTGCTGCCGTAGCCTGCAATCAGCGTGCTGTCGGCACCGGCGGTGGAGGTGCTGCCGTAGCCGGTGGTGAGGTCGCTGCCTTTGCGTGCGGTCTGCGTGCTGCCGTAGCCGGCAGTGAGCGAACTTTCCCCACCGGACGTTTGCGTGCTGCCGTACCCGGCGATCAAGGTGCTGTCCGCGCCCGCGGTGGAAGTACTGCCGTAACCGGTGGTGAGATCGCTGCCCTTGCGCGCGGTCTGCGTGCTGCCGTAGCCGGCAGTGAGCGAACTGTCCCCGCCCGAGGTCTGGGTGCTGCCATACCCGGCGATCAAGGTGCTGTCTGCACCGGCGGTTGCGGTGCTGCCATAGCCGGCAGTCAGGTCGCTGCCCTTGCGCGCGGTCTGGGTACTTCCGTAGCCGGCAGTGAGCGAGCTTTCGCCGCCGGAAGTCTGCGTGCTGCCGTACCCTGCGATCAAGGTGCTGTCCGCGCCGGCCGTGGAGGTACTGCCGTAACCGGCCGTGAGGTCGCTGCCGGTGCGGGCGGTCTGCGTGCTGCCGTAGCCCGCGGTCAGCGAGCTGTCGTTGCCGGAGGTCTGTGTACTGCCATAACCGGCAATCAGGGAACTGTCGGCACCGGCGGTACCGGTGCTGCCATAGCCGGCGGTGAGGTCACTGCCGTCCTGCGCTGTCTGCGTGCTGCCGTAGCCGGCGGTCAGCGAGCTTTCCCCGCCGGAGGTCTGGGTGCTGCCGTAGCCGGCGATCAGCGAGCTGTCGGTGCCCGCCGTGCTGGTGCTGCCGTAGCCGGCGGTGAGATCGCTACCGTTCTGCGCGGTCTGGGTGCTGCCGTAACCGGCCGTCAACGAGCTGTCGCCGCCGGAGGTTTGCGTACTGCCATAGCCTGCGATCAGCGAGCTGTCTGCCCCCGCGGTTTCCGTGCTGCCGTAACCGGCGGTCAGGTCGCTGCCATGCCGCGCGGTCTGGGTGCTGCCATAGCCGGCCGTCAGCGTGCTGCCCCCGCCTGCGGTCTGGGAACTGCCGTAGCCGGCAACGATGGTGCTGTCGGATCCGGCCACGCCGGTGCTGCCGTAGCCTGCGATCAACTCGCTGCCGTTACCGGCAGTCTCGGTACTTCCATAGCCGGCGATCAGCTGGCTCTGATCGGCGCCCGTGAGCGTGCTGCCATAGGTGGCGATTTCGCGGGTGCGCAAGATCGCATTCGAAGGCTGTGCGGCCTGTGGGTCAATGCCGCTGGCCGCCATTGGATGTGGCGCGGTGGAAGGCGCACCGCTGTCGACGGCCGGCGCAGTGAACTGCGCCTGCGCTGCCTTGGGAATGAAGTCCGCGGCAACGACTGCAGGCGGCTCCGGCTGGGGCGGGGTGTGCTGCGCAATGCCCGCGGCAATGCACTGCATCGCGCCGGCACGGTTGCCGGCGTAAACCACCTCGGCGCGGGGAAACTTGATCATTCCCTCCTCGCCCAACCAGATGATGTCGGCGGTATCCACCATGCAGACCACCCAATGCGCATCGGCATGCATGTTCAGATGCGCATTGGTGCCCTGCCCCCACAACAGGCCGGTCAAACCGTTTTCCTGCTTGATGGTGGGTTGCCAATGCCGGCACTCGACACTGCCGGACTGCGGCCAGATCAGTCCGCAATGATCGGACATGTTGTTGGTGCAGGTGCGTAAGGCCAGGACTTTTTCGCGATTCATAGGCTTGCTCTCATGAGGATGTTCCGGGCAGCTGCGCAAACCGGCGTGCATGCCCTGGCCAATCGAGGGATGCGGGTCATCCCGCCGTCATGGCGAGACGGATCCGCCCATTGGCAAGGGCAGTCGCGGTACTGCGGCGGTTGGTCATCGACGAGCGCCACCAGGCGCACGCGCGCTGCGGTGTCTTGCTTGAATCGCAGGGTCATGGACGGCCGTGACGGCAAGACGCAGCGGGGAGTGACGGCAAGGCTGGCTCCTGCGCGACAGCCGTTGCAGCAATTAGCGACGGGACGCCTCGCCGAGAGCGTCGTTGCTGGTGAACCGGTTGAGCGAATCGGTCAGCGAGCACAGATCGTCGGTCAGCCCGGCGTGGCCACTGTCGCCGCAGCGGAAGACAGGTGCGCATTCCCGAAGGACAGCTGGGTGCGCCACGCACGGGGACCGGTTTTTTTGATCAATCTGCGACCGGCTCCGGATTGTGTTCGTCAGTGCACAAGCCGAATCGAGGAACGTGTCGCGCACTCACCGCATCGCGTCGCGAACGCATGCCGGCATCAGATGAAGCGCCATCGCCCGCGAAAACAGGCACCCCCGCGCCGCGTGGCAATGCCGAGCGGGGCTGCAACTGAGATGCAGTGTATTCAAGGTGCGTGATCCATTCGCGCCTGCAGGCGGTGCACGGTTGGCAGTTTCATCGTGGCGATGACTGCCCGCAGCGGTGACGGGCGTCAGGCAACGCGCGCAGCAGACACTGTTGCAACCGTCTGCCTGGCAGATGCAACGGGCGCCGCAGCGTCGAACGTATCGCCCGTTGCGACGCATCACCTGATGATCGAAGCCTGGCACGCCTGTGGCCGGAGCGCGTCGTCTGCGTCATCGGGTGCCCGGCATCGCTGCAAGCCGGGCACCGAGGTGCGCCACGCACTCGCGCCCCGCTGTCGCGGATCACAGGGAACGCCACCTTTGGCAGCGACGCAGACCGAGGCCAGCTGGTCGCGCACGCCACCATGGCCTGCGCGACCGACCAGCGCGGCCACCAGCAACGACGCTGCAGCCGCAGCAGGCATCACCTGGCTGGTGCCGATGCCGCCGCGAGGCAGCGTGTCCCGCATCGGCCGCAGCAGCGCCCGGAAGTGTCCTGTCAGCGCATGGATCGACGCCATCACGGGCGGTCGAGCCCATTCGAGCGCCGGTGCGGCCTACAATATCGGCTGCCCCGCCTTGATAGCTCCCACCAATGGCCTCTGATTTCCTGCCCGTGCGCCGGGCCCTGCTCTCCGTTTCCGACAAGACCGGCCTGGTCGATCTGGCCCGCGCGCTGGCAGCGCGCAACGTCGCGCTGCTGTCCACCGGCGGCACCGCCAAGGCGCTGCGCGAGGCGGGCCTGCCGGTCACCGACGTTGCCGAGCTGACCGGGTTCCCGGAGATGATGGACGGCCGCGTCAAGACCCTGCACCCGCTGGTGCACGGCGGCCTGCTCGGCCGCGCCGGCGTCGATGAAGCAGTGATGGCCGAACACCGCATCGTGCCGATCGACCTGCTGGTGCTGAACCTGTATCCGTTCGAGTCGGTGACCGCCAGGGCGGACTGCACGCTGGCCGATGCGGTGGAGAACATCGACATCGGCGGCCCGGCGATGCTGCGCTCGGCGGCGAAGAACTTCGCCCGCGTGGCGGTGGCCACCGACCCGGCGCAGTACGCCGAGCTGCTGGCCGAACTCGATGCCAACGACGGCCAGCTGTCGGCGGCCAAGCGCTTTGCGCTGTCGGTGGCCGCGTTCAACCGCGTGGCGCAGTACGACGCGGCGATCAGCAACTACTTGTCGGCCGTGGCCGACAGCGCCGAAGCGGTGCCCACGCGCAGCCCGTTCCCGGCGCAGATCAATTCCAACTTCGTCAAGGTGATGGACCTGCGCTACGGCGAGAACCCGCACCAGGCCGGCGCGTTCTACCGCGACCTGTATCCGGTGCCGGGCACGCTGGCCACCTTCCAGCAGTTGCAGGGCAAGGAGCTGAGCTACAACAACCTGGCCGATGCGGATGCGGCATGGGAATGCGTGCGCCAGTTCGATGCGCCCGCCTGCGTGATCGTCAAGCATGCCAACCCCTGCGGCGTGGCGGTGGGCGCGGCCTGCGGCGATGCCTACGAGCTGGCCTATGCGACCGACCCGACCAGCGCCTTCGGCGGCATCCTGGCCTTCAACAAGACCCTCGATGCGGCGACCGCGAAAGCCATCCTGGACCGCCAGTTCGTCGAGGTGTTGATCGCCCCGGACTACGAGCCCGGCGCGCTCGACTACGCGACCAAGAAAGCCAACGTGCGCGTGCTCAAGATCCCGCACGGCAACGGCCTCAACAACTACGACACCAAGCGGATCGGCTCGGGCCTGCTGATGCAGTCGTCCGACAACCGCGGCATGTCGCTGGGCGAGCTGAGCGTGGTCACCCAGCGCGCGCCCAGCGAGGCCGAGCTGGGCGATCTGCTGTTCGCCTGGCGCGTGGCCAAGTACGTCAAATCCAACGCGATCGTCTACGCCAAGGACAACCGCACCATCGGCGTGGGCGCCGGGCAGATGAGCCGCGTGGTCAGCGCCAAGATCGCCGCGCTCAAGGCCGAGGAAGCCAGGCTCACGGTGGCCGGCTCGGTAATGGCGTCGGACGCGTTCTTCCCGTTCCGCGACGGCATCGATGCCGCCGCCGCTGCCGGCATCCAGGCAGTGATCCAGCCCGGCGGGTCGATGCGCGACGGCGAAGTGATCGCCGCCGCCGACGAACACGGCATCGCAATGGTGTTCACCGGCGTGCGGCATTTCCGGCACTGACGCGCCGGGAATGGGGAGTTGGGAATCGGGAATCGGAAGAGCGGTTCCCTAGATACCACTCCACACCGTACGGCCCGCAGAACCAGAGACTTTGCTTTTCCTATTCCCCATTCCCCATTCCCCATTCCCGGCACTCACATGAAAATCCTCGTCATCGGCTCCGGCGGCCGTGAACATGCCCTGGCCTGGAAGATCGCGCAGTCCGCACGCGTGAGCGAAGTGCTGGTGGCACCCGGCAATGCCGGCACCGCGACCGAAACCAAATGCCGCAATGTGGCGATCAAGGTCGATGATCTGGATGGCCTGCTCGCCCTGGCGCGGCGCGAAGCCGTGGCGCTGACCGTGGTCGGCCCGGAAGTGCCGCTGGTGCTGGGCGTGGTCGACCGTTTCCACGCCGCCGGCCTGCGCATCTTCGGGCCCACTGCCAAGGCGGCGCAGCTGGAAGGCAGCAAGGCCTTCGCCAAGGATTTTCTCGCCCGTCATGGCATCCCCACCGCGTACTACGCCGTGCACACTGACGTCGACGCGGCGCTGGCCTATGTGCGCGAGAAAGGCGCGCCGATCGTGGTCAAGGCCGATGGCCTAGCCGCCGGCAAGGGCGTGATCGTGGCGATGACGCTGGGCGAGGCCGAAGACGCGGTGCGCGACATGCTCTCGGGCAATGCGTTCGGCCATGCCGGCGCGCGCGTGGTGGTCGAGGAATTCCTCGATGGCGAAGAAGCCAGCTTCATCTCCATGGTCGACGGCACCCACGCCTTGCCGATGGCCACCAGCCAGGACCACAAGCGCGTCGGCGACGGCGACACCGGCCCCAATACCGGCGGCATGGGCGCGTATTCGCCGGCCCCGGTGGTCACGCCCGAGGTGCATGCACGCGTCATGCGCGAGGTGGTCGAGCCGACCGTGCAGGGCATGATCGCCGACGGCGTGCCGTTCACCGGCTTCCTGTACGCCGGGCTGATGATCGATGCGCACGGCGCGCCCAAGGTGATCGAATTCAACGTGCGCTTCGGCGACCCGGAGACCCAGCCGGTGATGCTGCGCCTGCAATCGGATCTGGTGGGCCTGCTCGACGCCGCCATCGACGGCAAGCTCGACCAGGCGCAGGCGCACTGGGACCCGCGCCCATCGCTGGGCGTGGTCATCGCGGCCAAGCCCTATCCGGAAACCCCGGTCACCGGCGAGGTCATCAGCGGCCTGGACGCCGTGCCGGCCACCGCCAAGGTGTTTCATGCCGGCACTGCACTAAATGCCAACGGTGAGGTCGTCAGTGCCGGTGGCCGCGTGCTGTGCGTTGCCGCCCTGGGGGACAGCGTGCAGGAGGCGCAGCGCAACGCGCATGCCGGCCTGCAGCCGATCCACTGGACCAACGCCTTTCATCGCAGCGATATCGGCTGGCGTGCGATCGCCCGCGAGCGCGACGCACAGGGCTGAGCACTCGCAACCACACGTTGCAAGGTCGTCAAGCGCGATACATGCCCGTGCAGTTGGCCGGACGCGCAGCTCACGCGGCTGCGCGCAGGCACGTGCAACTGGGCTGCAGTGCAGGCACCGTCATCGCGCAATCGGCTCCAATCCGCACAAACGCTGCCCTACTGACAAAGAATTAGCCGCCCTCCACCCCGGCGGCGCGTGCCTGCGGCAATAATGCCCGGGCACCTTGCCTTGCAGAGACCGTGGCCCCTCCCTCCTTCGAAACCCGCCTGAGCCGCCTGTGGGCCCATGAAAAGGCCAGCTATGGCCTGCGCGTGTTCATCGCGCTGGCAGTGGCGATGGGCGTGTGCTGGCACTGGCAGCAGCTCACCGCGGTGCCGGCGCTGTTCCTGGGCGCCATCGCCAGTGCCATCGCCGAGACCGACGACAACTGGCTGGGCCGCATCAAGTCGGTGCTGCTGTCGCTGTTGTGTTTCGCGGCCGCCGCCGCGTCGGTGGTGCTGCTGTTTCCGTATCCGCTGGCGTTTGTGACCGGCATGGCGGTGGCGACGTTTTCGCTAACCCTGCTCGGCGCGCTGGGCGAGCGCTACGCCTCGATCGCGCAGGCCACCGTGGCCTTGTCGATCTACGCCATGATCGGCATGGACCAGCACGGCAGCCACGATCCGTTGATCGCCTGGCACGGCGCGGCGCTGCTGCTGATCGGCGCCACCTGGTACGGCGTGCTGTCGATCCTGTGGACGCTGCTGTTTGCCAACCGCCCGGTGCGCGAGCGACTGTCACGGCTGTTCTTCGAGCTGGGCCGGTATCTCAGGCTCAAGGCCGACCTGTTCGAACCGGTGCGGCAGAGCGACCTGCATGCACGCCGGCTGGCGCTGGCCGAGCAGAACGCCAAGGTGGTCGGCGCGCTCAACGCCGCCAAGACCGCGATCATGAGCCGCTTCGGCCGCTCGGGGCGGCCGGGCGTGCAATCGGGCCTGTATTTCCGCCTGTACTACATGGCGCAGGAATTTCACGAGCGCGCCAGTTCCTCGCACTATCCCTACGAAGCGCTGACCGACGCGTTCTTCCACAGCGACGTGCTGTACCGCTGCCAGCGCCTGCTCGCGCTGCAGGGCAAGGCCTGCGCGGCCCTGGGCGAGGCGATCCGCCTGCGCCAGCCATTCGACTACGGCGACAACAGCCGCCTGGCCACCGAAGACCTGCGCCAGTCGCTGGACTACCTGCACGCGCGTGCCGACCCCGCCCTCGCACGTCTGCTCGGCGCGCTGGAATTGCTGGTGACCAACCTGCAGAGCATCGAACGCAAGCTGTCGGAAGCGGCGCAATCCGATTCCACCAGCGACAACCTCGACACCCGCCTGCGCGATTCCTCGCCGCATACCTTGCGCGAAATGGCCGCGCGTCTGATGCAGCAACTCACGCCCGGCTCGGTGCTGTTCCGCCACGGCCTGCGCATGGCCATCGCGCTGGTGGTCGGCTACGCCATCATGCAGTCCATCCATGCCGACAACGGCTACTGGATCCTGCTCACCACCGCCTTCGTGTGCCGGCCCAATTACGGCGCCACCCGCCTGCGGCTGGTGCAGCGCATCGCCGGCACCCTGATCGGCCTGGTCGCCACCTGGGCGTTGATGCAGCTGTTTCCCGGCACCGAAGTGCAACTGCTGCTGGCACTGGCCGCCGCCCTGGTCTTCTTCATCACCCGCACCGATCGCTACATGCTGGCCACCGCCGGCATCACCGTAATGGCGCTGTTCTGCTTCAACCTGCTCGGCGATGGCTTCGTGCTGATCTGGCCGCGCCTGATCGATACGCTGATCGGTTGCGCGATCGCCGCGGCCGCCTCGTTCCTGATCCTGCCGGACTGGCAGGGCCGCCGCCTCAACCAGGTGATGGCCACGGTGCTGGCCAGCTGCGCGCGCTACCTGGCCCAGGTGCTGGAGCAATACGCCAGCGGCATGCGCGACGACCTGCCCTACCGCATCGCCCGGCGCGACATGCACAACGCCGATGCCGCGTTGTCGGTGGCCTTGTCCAACATGCTGCGCGAACCGGGCCGCTATCGGCGCAACCTGGACGCCGGCTTCCGCTTCCTGGCGCTGTCCAACACCCTGCTCGGCTATCTGTCCGCGCTTGGCGCGCATCGCGCCGCGCTCGATGGCGAACATGATCCCGCCATCGCGCAGGCCGGCGACTACCTGCAGCGCGCGCTGGGCGAAATCGCCACCGCCCTGCGCGAACGCCAGCCGCTGCCGGTGCACGACGAAAGCCAGGAAATCGCCACCGCCGAAGCGCTGGAACAGCACGCCGTGCAATTGCCGCCCAAGCAGCGCCTGGTGCGCGACCAGCTGGCACTGACCCTGCGGCTGTTGCCCAAGCTGCGTGCCGCGGCCCTGGCGGTCACGACGGCACCCACAGAGACGCCAACAAGGCTGGCGGCCACCAAGGCCTAGCGCACCGTTGTCGGTGCGCCTGGACACCGCAGCAGGCACGCCTGCGTCCGCACGCAAGGGCGATGCCGGGCCATGCGATGCACGTCCGGGCCACGCCCGTCCAACGCCTGCGGCGTCGCTCCGTCCGCTGCGCCTACTTCCACTGCTTGCGCGCCACGCTCAGCCCCACCCAGCCCAGCGCCGCCGCCGCCAGTACCGCCCCACCGATCACCACACCGTTCCAGCCGGCCTGCGCATAGGCCGCCGTGCCCAGCGAGGAGCCCACCGCACCACCGATGAAGTAGCAGGTGATGTAGGCCGAGGTGATGCGATTGCGTGCGTTCGGATTGCGCTGGTAGATCACGCTCTGGTTGGCGATATGCACGCCTTGCACCGCGATATCCAGCAGCAGCACGCCGACGATCAGCAGCGCGATCGACTGCGGCGCAAACGCCAGCAATCCCCAGGACAGCAGCAGCATCACCAGCCCGCCCCAGCTGACACGGTCGCCATGGCCGTGGTCGGACCAGTGACCGGAACGGTTGGCCGCCAGCGCGCCGGCCGCACCGATCAGGCCGAACAGCCCGATCACCGCCGTGCCATAGCCATAGGCGGGCCCGGACAACAGGAACGCCAGCGTGGTCCAGAACATGCTGAAGCCGGCAAAGATCAACCCGCCCAGCACCGCGCGCGCGCGCAGCACCGCATCGTCGCGCAGCAGCGTCAGCACCGAGCCCACCAGCTGCGGATACGACAGCTGCGCATTGCCCGGGTGCCGCGGCAGCCCGCGCCACAGCAGCCAGGCGGTGACCAGCAACAGGCCGGAGGCGATCCAGTACACCGTATGCCAGCCACCGACACCGGCCAGCACCCCGGCCGCGGTGCGCGCCAGCAGGATGCCCAGCAACAGGCCGCTCATCACCGTGCCGATCACCCGCCCGCGCTCGTGCGGGGCGGCCAGGGTCGCGGCGAATGGCACCAGGATCTGCGCCGCCACCGAACTGGCACCGGTGACGATCGTGCCGGCCAGCAACATGCCGAAGCTGTGCGAGACGGCGCTCACCAGCAGGCCCAGCGCACTGAGCACGAACAGGCCGACGATCAGCCCGCGCCGCTCCAGCCGGTCGCCCAGCGGCACCAGCAACAGCAGCCCCGCCGCGTAGGCCAGCTGCGCGGCAGTCACCACCGCGCCGGCACTGCGCACCTGGATCCCGAACGCCTGCGCCAGCGTCTCCAGCAAGGGCTGCGCGTAGTAATTGCTCGCCACCGCCAGCCCGGTGGCGGCGGCCATCAGCAACACCAGCCGGCGCGGCAATGGCGGGGGGGCAATCGGTTCGACGGTCATGGCAGGTGCCTGCTGAAGGAGTGGGCGCAGTGTGGGCAGCGATGCGGCATCTTTCCAATGTATTGTTTTCACTGTGTCCATCGCGTTTTGAGATCGCATGCTGACCCTGCGCCAACTGGAGTTCGCCGTGGCCGTGGCCGAGGAAGGCGGCTTCACCGCCGCCGCGCGCCGTTGCAACACCGTGCAGTCGGCGCTCAGCCACCAGGTCGCCAAGATCGAGCAGACCCTTGGCGCGCGCCTGTTCGAGCGCGGCACCCGTCAGGTGCGGCCCACCGCCGCCGGCGAGGTATTCCTGCACAACGCCCGCGCCACCTTGCGCGCGGCCGAGCGCCTGCACGAGGAAATGGCCCAGGCCCTGGGCACGGTGCGTGGCCAGCTCACGCTGGGGCAGATTTCCTCGCTCACCACCGTGCAGCTGCCGGCGCTGCTGCGCGCGTTTCGCAACGCGCATGCGCGGGTGGACGTGCACCTGCGCACCGCCATGAGCGAGGCCCTGCTGCACGACCTGGGCGAAGGCCGGCTGGACGTGGCGCTGGTCGGCGTCGGCCCGCAGGTCGCGGTGCCGGACCAGCGGCTGCTGCTGCACGAGGAAGCCCTGGCCCTGATCGTGGCGCCCGGCCATCGCTTTGCCACGCGCAAGCGGGTGGCGCTGGCCGAGCTGGACGACGAACCGATGGCCGGGCTGATCGCCGGCGCTGGCGTGCGGGGCATCGTCGATGCGGCCTTCGCGCAGGCCGGTTTGCGGCAACGCCAGCAATACGAGGTCACCCACGCCGATCTGATGCGCGAACTGGTCGCCGCCGACCTGGGCGTGGGTATCGTGCCGCAGACCATGGCCGCGGCCATGCGCGGGGTGGTGACGGTTGCACTGAAGGAGCGCTTCGGCTTTTTGACCTATGCGGTGTGGCGGCCCGACCCCACCCCGGCCGCACGCGCCTTCGTGGCGCTGCTGCGCGCCCAGGCCGCGCGGCGCGCGCCATCGGCACGCACGCCGCGCCGCGCGTAGCGGCATGCACCAGCCCGCCGTGGAAGCCTGCTAGGCTGCGCGCGTTCGCAAAGGAAACTGCATGTCCGGTCACAGTCAGTTCGCCCTGCTCAGGCAGCGCCGCTTCTTGCCGTTCTTCGCCGTGCAGGCGTTGGGCGCCTTCAACGACAACGTCTACCGGCAGGCCATCATCGGCCTGTTGTTCTACCTGGGCATCGATGCGGCGCAGCGCACGCTGTACACCAATCTGGCGCCGGCACTGTTCATCCTGCCGTACTTCCTGTTCTCCGCGCTGGCCGGGCAGATCGCCGAGAAGCTGGAGAAGCAGAAGCTCATCGTGATCACCACCACGATGGAGATCGCGATCATGTCGCTGGCGGCGGTGGGCTTTCTCACCGAGAACATGGTGATCCTGCTGATTGCGCTGTTCTGCACCGGCCTGCAGTCCACGCTGTTCGGGCCGGTGAAGTATTCCATCCTGCCTTCGGTGCTCAAGCCCGAGGAACTCACCGGCGGCAACGGCCTGGTCGAGATGGGCACCTCGATCTCGATCCTGTGCGGCATGATCTTCGGCGGGCTGATCTTCCAGATCGCCGGCAGCCACGGCCCGGAGGCCGCAGCCACCGCGGTGATTGCCATTGCCGTCACCGGCAACCTGGTCGCGCGGCTGGTCCCCAAGGTCGACGCCGGCGCGCCAGAGCTAAAGATCAACTGGAACCCGATCCCCGAATCGCGCGCCATCATGCGTCTGACCCGGCGCACGCCGGCGGTACGCAACGCCGTGCTCGGGGTGTCGTGGTTCTGGTTCGTCGGCACCGTGCTGACCGCGCAGCTGCCCACCTATGCGCAGGTCAATCTTGGTGGGCAGCAGGATCTGTACGTGTTCGCGCTGGCGCTGTTTTCGATCGGCACCGGTGTCGGTTCGCTGCTGTGCGAGCGGCTGTCCGGGCGCACCGTCGAAATCGGCCTGGTGCCGCTGGGCGCGTTCGGCATCAGCGCCTTCCTGCTGGACCTGTATTTCGCACGCCCCGGCGCTGCGCCCGCCACCGATCTGTCGATCGGCCAGTTCGTGCAGCAGGCCGGCAGCGTGCGCCTGATCGTGGATCTGGTCGGCATCGGCCTGTTCACCGGTCTGTTCGTGGTGCCGTTGTTCGCGTTGATCCAGAGCCGCACGCCCAAGGCCGAACTCTCGCGCGTGATCGCCGGGCTCAACATCCAGAATTCGCTGTTCATCGTCACCGCCGCCATCATCGGCATCGCGCTGCAGTTGCCGCAGCTGGTGCTGTTGGGCGTGCGCATTCCGCTGCCGGGCCTGAGCATTCCGCAGGTGTTCCTGGCGTTGGCGCTGGCCAATACGCTGGTGGCGCTGTGGATCTTCACCCTGGTGCCCGAGTTCCTGATGCGCTTTCTCAGCTGGGTGCTGGTGAGCGTGCTGTACCGGCTGCGCGCACGCGAGATCGACCGCCATGTGCCCGAGGAAGGCGCCGCGCTGCTGGTGTGCAACCACGTCAGCTACATGGACGCGCTGATCCTGTCGGCGGTGATCCCGCGCCCGGTGCGCTTTGTCATGTACTACAAGATCTTCCGCATCCCGGTGATGCGCTGGATCTTCCGCACCGCCAAGGCGATCCCGATCGCCGGCGCGCGCGAAGATCCCGCGCTGATGCAGCAGGCCTTCGACCGTATCGACGCGGCGCTGGCCGACGGCGAGCTGGTGTGCATCTTCCCCGAAGGTGCCTTGACCCGGGATGGCGAGATCGCAGCGTTCAAGTCGGGCGTGGAAAAGATCCTGCAGCGCCGCCAGGTGCCGGTGATTCCGATGGCATTGCGCGGCATGTGGTCGAGCATGTGGAGCCGCCGCGACACCCGCCTGGGCCGCATGCGCGTGCCGCGCCGGATCCGCGCGCATATCGAAGTGGCCGCCGGCCCAGCGGTTCCCGGCGACACGGCGACCGCCGCGCTGCTCGAGCAGCAGGTCCGTGCACTGCGCCAGGATCAGCCATGAGTGCGGCCGGCGTGGGCTTTGCGTCCATCGCGCGCCGCGAGTAGCCTGTGCGCCATTACACGTATTGCCGCCGCGCTCGCCTAGCGGGCGCGACAAGAAGGACCGGGGGGAAGTCGCCGTACGCCACATCACCGTGTCAGACGCGTTCGCCGTGACCGGTGGACGCTGCCTGCGCGGCCCATCGCTGCCTTCCCCACGCGCTGCAACATCTCGCTGTTGTTTACCACCCAAGGAGCTTCACCATGAGTGCCATCCCACCGCCGATCCATCCCTCGTCCAGCGCCGCACCCGGCCCGGTCCCCAATCACCTGATCTGGGCGATCGTCTCCACCGTGCTCGGTTTCTGCCTGTGCTGCCCGGCCCTGATCACCGGCATCGTGGCGATCGTGTTCTCCAGCAAGGTTAACGGCCTGCTCAACCAGGGCGACATCGACGGCGCACGGCGTGCCTCCAACACCGCCAAGACCTGGTGCATCGTGACCAGCGTGCTGGCCGTGATCGGCCTGCTGATCAACATCGGCGTGGTCGCCACCGGCGGCATGCAGGGCTACATGGACTACATGCAGCAGTTGCAGCACATGCAGTAATGGAATTGCGTCCACGCCACTGGCTTGGACTCGGGGCGGCCACCAGCGTGGCCGCCTTTGGCGTGTCGCTGCTGTATCGCTTCGATCCGAACGCGAGCAACAGCCCGTTCCCGCCCTGCGTGTTCCGTGCCGTGACCGGCTGCTATTGCCCCGGTTGCGGCATGACCCGCGCGCTGTATGCGCTGGTGCACTTCGATCTCCCCGGCGCCTTCGCCATGAACCCGGCCGCCGTGCTCGGCCTGTGCACCCTGCCCGGCCTGATCGCCTGGAAGGCCGGTTGGCGCGCGCGCTGGTTCGCACCGGTGGTTGCCGTCATGTCCGAGCCGAAGTTCTGGTTATGGGCATTGCCGCTTTATTGGATTGCACGGAATCTGCCGTGGTTTCCTTTCAATCTGCTTGCGCCGGGGTAGCCGCG
The DNA here is from genome assembly GCF_903989465.1 of Xanthomonas sp. CPBF 426. NCBI lineage: Bacteria > Pseudomonadati > Pseudomonadota > Gammaproteobacteria > Lysobacterales > Lysobacteraceae > Xanthomonas > Xanthomonas sp. CPBF 426. The sequence goes on along the minus strand of NZ_LR861805.1, from coordinate 604,081 downwards.
AACAACCGCTTGATGCGGTGATATTGCAACGCGCAGCGGCGCGCCATGCATTGCGGCGCCCGAGATCATGCCTGGCGCGGTTTCCTTTTACGCTGCTTGCGCCGGGGTAGCCGCGAACAACCGCTTGATGCGGTGATGTTGCAACGCGCGGCGGCGCGCCATGCACTGCGGCGCCCGGGATCATGCCTGGCGCGGTTTCCTTTCAACCTGCTTGCGCCAGGGTAGCCGCGAACAACCGCTTGATGCGGTGATATTGCAACGCGCGGCGGCGCGCCATGCATTGCGGCGCCCGAGATCATGCCTGGCGCGGTTTCCTTTCAACCTGCTTGCGCCGGGGTAGCCGCGAACAACCGCTTGATGCGGTGATACTGCAACGCGCGGCGGCGCGCCATGCATTGCGGCGCCCGAGATCATGCCTGGCGCGGTTTCCTTTCAACCTGCTTGCGCCGGGGTAGCCGCGAACAACCGCCTGATGCGGTGATATTGCAACGCGCAGCGGCGCGCCTGTATCGCGCCTACCGCACCCATCCGGCAATCACCAGCAGCGCCAGCACCACCATCCACAGCAATAGCACGCGCCAGACCAGGCTCATCGCATCGCGCACTTCCGGCAGGCGGCGCCACACCGGCACCAGCCCTGCATCGGTGTAGTCGTGCGCTTCCTCGCGCAATTCGGCGCTGACGCTGGCACGCGCCACCGCACCGAGAAAATGCGGCTCCAGGGACCAGCGGTTGCCATGTGCCTGCCGCCAGGCGCGAAACACCGTGTCGAAATTGCCCACCAGCGCCATCGACACCGTGATCAGCTGCGCCACCGGCCATTCCAGCGCGGCCAGCAGCCAGCGCGCGCCGGCCAGGTTGCGCGGCGGCAGCAGCACCGACAGCGGGCTTTCCACCGCCAGTGCCGTCAGCCGATACAGCACCGCACCGAACGGCCCCAGCAGCAAGAACCACCACAGCACCGCGAACCAGCGCCGCAGCCCGTTGACCACCACCGCTTCCACCAGCGACGGCGCATCTTCGTGCACGCTGCCGCCGGCGGCCTGCAGGTGCGAGATGGCCTCACGCCGCAACGCCGGCGCGTCGGCATCGATCACCGCTTCCACATCGCGGTCCAGATCGCGCGGCCCCCAGGTCCAGGCCAGCACCGCCACGCCGAACAGCAAGGCCCAGAACCCGCGCCACACATCGTCCAGCAGCCATTGCAGCAGCAGCACCACCAGCAGGGCCGGCAACAGTGCCAGCAGCACGCCATAACGCCCCTGCCACGCACCGCGCTCGGCCGCATGGCTGTCCAGCCGGCGTAGCCACTGGCCGAACCATTCGAAACGCCGCAGCCGCGCCACCTGGGCGGGCGCCAGGTGGCCCAGCGCAAGTGCGACGACGACAGCAACCAGGGTGGTGAACATGGGTGGGCCTCCTCAGCCGAGTCTAGCCGAGCCGCTGCACGCGCACCCGATCTGCGTGCGCTGCGCCGCTCGCCCCGGCTCAGCCATGGACGCGATGCCAATGCTCGATCAGCGCGCGCGCGATGGAAATACGCGGCGGCAACCCGATCTCGCCGTCGCCGGCCAGTGCCGCGGTGACCTCGGCATGGCTGGCCCAGCGCGCGTCTTCCAGTTCGCCGGTGACCTGCGGCACTTCGCTTGCCGCAGCGCGCGCGCTGAAGCCCAGCATCAACGCGCCCGGGAACGGCCACGGCTGCGCGCCCAGGTAGCGGCAGTCCTGCACCTGCACACGGGTTTCCTCGAACACCTCGCGCGCCACGGTCTGCTCCAGCGACTCGCCGGGTTCGACAAAGCCGGCAATCACCGAGTAGCGCCCCGGCGCCCAACTCGCCTGCCGCCCCAGCAGCAAGCGCGCGCCATCGCTGACCGCCACGATGATGGCCGGATCCACGCGCGGGTAATGCTCGGTCTTGCATTGCGTGCAATGGGCGATGAAGCCGGCCCGCCGGAATGCGATCGCCCCGCCGCAGACACCGCAAAAGCGCGTGCGCGACTGCCAGTGCAGCATCGCGCGTGCGTAGGCGAACGCGGTGGAGACGTCTGCCGGCCAGTCGGCGGCGGCCTGGCGCAGGTCGATGCGCTGCGGCGCTTCCACACCCGGCACATCGGACGGCAGGCAGAACCAGCCGACCTCATCGCGCAGCCCCAGAAAGATCGCTCCGTCCGGCGCTTCGCCAAGCGCAGCACCGTCCATCAGCAGCGGCTGGCCATCGGCATCGGCCAGCGCGGTGCCCTTGGCATCGAGCAGCAGCACGCGGCCTTGTGGCCACAGACGCGCCAGCGCAGCGGCATCGTCACGCAGCAGATCGCCGCGATCCAGTGGCGCGTGGGTGAAGGCAAAACCGGAGGCGGAAAAGGAAGGCTCTGACATCGGCGCAAGCCTGCCGATAATCGGCATCGCCTGCAACCGGCGCGCCACGGATGCAGGCCCGGCTGGCGGCGCGCGTTCAGACGTGCCAGGGGCCCGCGCTCGCCGGCGGTGCTGACTGCGTCACATTGCGCGCTGCGCCGCACGGCAGGGCACGCGCGATCGGCATGGCGTTGCGGCAACCAGGTCGAATCCGGGCATGCTCAGCCTTGTCGCCTGCAACAGCGACAAGGCCTCGATCCGATCGTGACGCGTCCAGGCGGACCCGGGACGCGACGATCATCGGCGCTGGCCGCGCCCCGCCATCCAGGCCTCAGCGCTGCTTGTCCAGCAGCTGATGCCGTACGGCGACGATGCACGGCTCATTGGTGGTCAGATGCACGAAAGCCGAGTTGTCGTTGGGGTCGCCACTGCCGATGTCCACCAGCGCTGCCTGGGTGCTGCCGCGACGCTTGAAACCGGCAATGGCGGTCACCGCATTCTTCAGCGGGATGGTCGCGTCGTTGGACGAACCGCACAGCAGCGTCGGCGTCTGCGGCGCCCAGTCCAGCACGTCGTTGCGTGCCAGATCCTTGCGGAACGGATTGTCCGGGTTGCTGGCGAAGTCACGGTAGAACCCGGGCTGGAAATACGCCTTGAGCTGATCGATCCCGGGCAGCGTATCGCCCAGCACCAGATCGGTCAGGCCCAGCTTGCCGGGGAACAGCCCCTCGACCCTGGCCGCCCATGGGTCCTGAAACACCTGCCCGGCCGCCAGATAGAGATTGCGATACGTGTGCTGCATCGCGACGATCGCGTAGCTGCCCAGAATGATGCCGAAGCTGCTTTCACCGACGGCGTTGCTCCCGCTCCAGCTGTCCACGAAGGTCTGCTCCAGCGCGTAGGGCCCGGAGATCGGCGCGCTGGCCACCAGATGGAACTCGCTGGACAGATGCGCCTCGATTTCCCGCTGGGTTGCCAGTGCGGCATGGCCGCCTTGCGAATACCCCGACAGCATCACCTTGCCGGACAACGGCGTCTTCAGCCGCTGCAGCACGCTGCGTGCCGCGCGTAGCGCATCGATCGTCGCACTGGCCTCGGATGCGCTATGCAGGTAGGGATGGAAACCGTAGCTGGATTTGCCCAGCCCCAGGTAATCGCTGCTGACCACCACATAGCCCTGGCTGGCCAGACGAGTGACCAGCGGGTCGTTCCCCTTGGCATCACGGATGTCCTTGGCCTGTTCCTCGTTGCGGAGCGTCGCGGTCGACCGCCCCCAGCCCAGCAACGGATACGGACCGGTGCAACGCTCGCCACCTGGAATCAGCACCACGCCCGACGCCGTGGCCGGTTCGCCATCGACGCCGACGGTGGCATAGGTGAACTCGGCCACGCGCACGTTGCATCTGGGCTGTTCGGTCGCCGGCTCGGCGGTGAGCAATGCGGCAATCGCATCGCGGGTGTAGCTGGTCAGGAAATTGCTGCTGAGCAAGCTGCCGCGCGCGGGTGACGCCTGCGCACCGGGTGCAAGCACTGCGCTGGCGATGCCAAGCATGGCCAGCAGGCCAAACGCCGATCGGGTTCTGATCTGCAACATGGTGAGACGTTCTCTCATGGATGGATGCAAGGGGCGGGGGAGCCGGCGCGACGCAGGAACGGGATCAGCTGCCCGATCCACGTACGCACGCGTGGCGATGCGCTTACTGCGCCATGGTGTGGAAGTGGCATCGCGCGCGGCACGCTCGCTCAGCGCAGTGGCGAGGCCCGCGTGTGTCAGGCAAGACAAGACGCGATGCATGAATGAAGCGAGCATGTCCGGGCACCGGCGCTGAGCGTGCGTGCAGTATGTCCATCGCCGCACGCGCTGCAGCTCACGCGCACGAAGCTTGCGCGCGCACGGCGAAACCCGCAGCACGCAAATGTTTACAGCGCGTTAGACATGCACATCGATAGCGCTTGGCGCCATACCACCCCGTGGCATTCGTCCCGGTGGCGATCGTTTGAGCGGTACGTGGCGCACATCGCCCGGCGTTCTGACTGCGCCCGGCAAACGGTATCGGTATCGGTGTTGGTGTCGCGCGACATGCATCGCGTCCAAGAGATCCGCAATGCACAAGCGACGTACCGCATGCGGCCCTGTCGCCGCACTTATGCCGCTACCGCACTCACCACGTCGCGCTGAACATGGAAACGCTGTACGCAGTAGATCGCCCGCGCCTCAAACACCGGCAACCGCGCCGATTCAGACGCTGAAGCTGCTGCCGCACCCGCAGGTGGTCTTGGCGTTCGGATTGCGGATCACGAACTGCGCCCCGGTCAGGCTTTCGGTGTAGTCCACTTCCGCGCCCATCAGGTATTGCAGGCTCAGCGGGTCGACCAGCAGCGTCACCCCGTCGGTGGCCACGGCTAGGTCGTCCTCGGCGCGGTTCTCGTCGAACTCGAAGCCGTACTGGAAGCCGGAACAGCCGCCCCCCTGGATATAGACGCGCAGCGCCAGCTCGGCGTTGCCTTCTTCCTGGATCAGCTCGCGCACCTTGCTGGCGGCGGCCACGGAAAAGTTCAGCGGCCGGTCGATGGACTGGTAGTCCGGGGCCGGGGCGGCGGTGGGAAGCGAAACGAGCGTGCTCATGGCGTCAGCATGGGGGCCAGGCGGCCCCACTTCAAGCGCTGCCTGCCAAACCCGACACCCCGCTTCAGCCGCAGGCCACGCACTCAGGCCTCGGCAGTCTCGGCCTGCAAGGCCTTGGCGGGCTCGGCACGGCCGGCGTCCGGCGCCGGCAACGCGGCGGTCGCGCCGGCGGTGGCGGCATGGATCAGGCGCCCGGTGAGCTGCGCACCGGCGCTCATCTCCACCACCTGGTAATGCACATTGCCCTGCACCCGCGCGTTGGCGGCCAGTTCGACCCGCTCGGCCGCATGCACATCGCCGGTCAGCTGGCCGTTGATGATCACCACCGGCGCGCGTACCTCGCCCTCGATGCTGCCCTGCTCGGCCACCGTCAAGATGGCGCCGGCGCCGTCTTCGGCGATCACCTTGCCCAGGATGCGGCCTTCCACATACAGCCCGCCGCTGAACACCAGGTCGCCGCGGATGACCACCTGCGGCCCGATCAAGGTATCGACCACGGTCTGCGCACCACGGTTGGATTTGTTTCCGAACATGAGCTACTCCCCCGCGCCACTCCCGGCGACTTTCCAGTCGAATGTCTGATTGACCGGCGCCCCGTCGCCGCTCAGGGTGATTTTGACACGTTGCGGAGTGAAATCCTTCGGCAGGATCACGCTGCCGTCCAATTGCTGGAAATAGCGGAACGAGTAGGCCTGCCCGGCCGCATCCGGCTTCTGGTGCAGCTCGTTCCAGTTCACCGTGACCAGCTTGCCGGCGCGCACGCCTTCCACCGTAAAGCGCAGCTGGCCCTGGCTGATCGCGCCGCGGTTGAGGTTCTGGGTCAGCACCACGCTGTAGTTCCAGGTGCCGCCGGCCTCTGCGCTGAATTGCACCGAGTGTGCGTTGAGCCCCTTGCGTTGCGCGGTGGAGCCCACCAGGCGCTCGTAGAACGCCACATCCGCACGCAGTGCGGCGATCTGCTCGTCACGCTCGGCCAGCGAGGCCTGCACTTCGGTGTTGGCGGCGCGGCTGATCTTGTCGGACATTTCCAGATTGACCTGGCGCTGCTGCAACTGCGCAATCTGCCGACGCTGCTGGGCCTGACTGCGTTGCGCCTGCTGCAACGCCGCCTCGGCCTCGACCAAGCGCGGCGCAGCGGTACGGCTGGCCATCCACCATGCCCCGCCCAGCGATGCCAGCCACACCAGCGCGATCACCAGCCACCGCCAGCGGCCGCCGGAACGGCCACCGCCGGAGTCACGTTGGACGATCTGAACGCGTGCGGCTGGTCGCATGGGCATCGGGTCCGGACGGGCCGGCGCAGTCATGGGCGGCGTAGTGTGCCAGAGCGTCGGCAACCATCGTGCTGGCGCTGGACCGGCGGTTATCCGATAGTTCCGCATTGTTCGCAGGAAGCAACGCCATGAGCGAAGCCCATCTGTTCGTGATCGGCATCCTGCTGGCCTGGCTGGCCGGCATCCGTGTCTATCTCACCGTTTTCGGTGTCGGCCTGGCCGGCCTGCTCGGCTGGATCGAGCTGCCGCCGGCCCTGCATCCGGCGCAGTCGTGGTGGGTGCTGGGCACCTCCGGTGCACTGGCGGTGGCCGAGTTCTTCGCCGACAAGATCCCCGGCGTGGATTCGGGCTGGGACCTGCTGCAGACGCTGGCACGGGTGCCGGCCGGCGCCTTCCTGGCCGCGGCCACGCTGTCGCCGGACGGTGACCTGAGCACCGGCGTGCTGGCCGCAGGCGCCGGCGTGGCGCTGACCAGCCACACCCTCAAGGCCGGCACCCGCGCCTTGCTCAACACCTCGCCGGAACCGGCCAGCAACTGGGTCGCCTCGCTGGCCGAGGACACCATCGCCACCACCGCCCTGGCGCTGGCACTGGCGCACCCATGGCTGGCACTCAGTGTTGCGGTGGGCTCCAGCGTGCTCGCTACGCTGGTGGTCTGGTGGGTGTGGCGATTGCTGTGGCGGGGCATGCGGCGGCTGGTTGCGCCGATGCGCCCTGCCACCACGCCGGCTGCACGTCGCTCCCCGCTATCGTGAAGTTCATCGCATAATCATCGCGACTGCAGGGAGTATTGATGGCCGCCCGAGATCCGGTTCCTTTCACCCGTGACGACACCGCCACGCGTAATCGTCCACTGCGCGCCGAGACGCCGCCGGCCGACTACTGGCGCCGCTGGGCCGACGAGGCCGCGGCGGCATCCAACCCGGCAGAGCCGGTGATTGCCGCCATCATTCCCGCGCCCGCTGCCGCACCCGCATCGATCCTGCCGATGGCACCAGCCCAGGCCGTCGCGCCAGGCGGCAGTGCGCACGCGGCGGCCGCAGCGCCGACGCTGGCGACTGTCTCGGCGTCGCGCGAGGGCGACGACACCATGGCCGCCGATGCGCCGTACCGCGTGCTGATCGTCGAGGACGACCGCTCGCAGGCGCTGTTCGCGCAGAGCGTGCTGCACGGTGCCGGCATGCATGCGCAGGTAGAAATGACCGCCGCCAGCGTGCCGCAGGCGATCCAGGACTACCACCCGGATCTGATTTTGATGGATCTGCACATGCCCGAGCTGGACGGCATCCGCCTGACCACCCTGATCCGCCAGCAGCCCGGCCAGCAGCTACTGCCGATCGTCTTCCTCACTGGCGACCCGGATCCGGAGCGTCAGTTCGAAGTGCTCGACAGCGGGGCCGACGACTTCCTGACCAAGCCGATCCGCCCGCGTCACCTGATCGCCGCGGTGTCCAACCGCATCCGCCGCGCACGCCAGCAGGCGCTGCAGCAAGCCGGTGAACAGGTCAGCGTGCGCAGCAATCCGGAGACCGGCCTGCCGACACGTGCCCATGTGATGGAACTGCTTGCCGATGCGCTGGCGCGCAGGCAGACCGGCGGGTTGTTCTTCATTGAAATCGCCAGCGCGCTCGGCTTGCGCGAGCGCTATGGCTATGCCGCCTATGAGCGCCTGATGACCCAGGCCGGGCATCGCCTGGCCAGTGCCGCGCAGCCGTATCCGCTGGCGCGCCTGAACGACAACAGCTTCCTGCTGCTGGGCGTGGACATGCCCGAATCCAGCCTGGAACAGCAGGCGCTGGAAATCCGCCAGCGGCTGTCGGCCCATGCCTTCCCGGTGCGCGAGGAAGAATCGGTGCACGTGCGCTGCGCCATCGGCGTGGCACCGCTGGGCCTGGGCTTCGACGATACCGGCAGCGCACTGGAAGCGGTCGAGCGCACCGCGCTGCAGGCACGCCTGCGCAGCGACGGCGTGCAGGCCTACCTGGCCCCCAGCCAGGCCGAACAGCAGGAGCAGCTGCGCCTGGTCGAAGGCCAGCTCGAACTGGCGTATCAACCGATCGTGGCGGTGGCCGGCGGCGACACGGCGCAATACCAGGTGCTGCTGCGGCTGCGCCAGGCCGACGGCACGCTGCTGTCGGCCGGCCAGGTGATTCCCGCCGCCGAAGCGGCCGGACGCATCGCCGATCTCGACCAGCAGGTCATGGACCACGCGCTCGGCCTGCTGCATCTGTACCAGCACGCCCACCCGCCGCTGCGGTTGTTCGTGTCGCAGTCGCCGCGCACGCTGGCGCGCGATGCCTTCGCCGACTGGTTGCTCAAGGCGCTGGTCGAGCGCGGCGTGGCCGGGCAATCGCTGATCGTCGACCTGCGCCTGGACGATGCCTTGATCCACGCAGTCACCGTGCAGCAGTTCTGCGCCAGATTGATGCAGGCGGGCGTGCAGTTCTGCCTGAGCCAGTTCGAGCCCGGCGACGAAGCCAACGCGCTGCTGAGCCAGCTGCCGCTGAGCTTCGTGCGCATGGCCAACCGCTTCGCCGATGCCCATGGCAATGCGGCAGTCCGCGATGAACTGCGCGGCGTGATCGATATCGCCCATCAACGTGGCTTGCTGATCATCGGCCAACGCATCGAGGACCCGCAGTCGGCCGCGGCGATGTGGATGAGTGGCGTGGACTTCATCCAGGGCAACCTGGTGCAGACGGTCGGCAAGGAACTGGACTTCGACTTCACGAACGCGGTGCTCTGAGTGACAGCGCGGGCAGGAGGCCTCCGCGCCTGGAGCGGCCTGGCCGTGTTGGCTGCGCTGGTCGCAGCATTGGGTGCGGGCCTGCAGTGGTCGGCCATCGACGGGCCGTGGCGCACGGTGACGGCCGCCGCTGCAGCACTGGCAGTGGTGTTCGGCCTGTGTGCCGCAGCTGCCGGCTACCGCAGCGCGCGCGCCCAGCACGCCCTGACGCAACGCCTGGAAGAGGCCGACGTCGCCCGTGAGCGCCTGCAGCAGGAGCTGCAGCGCCACGGCGAGCTTGAACAGGAACTGCTGCGCGCCAAGCAGGCCGCCGAGGCCGCCACGCTGGCCAAGGGCGAATTCCTGGCCACCATGAGCCACGAGATCCGCACCCCGCTCAACGGCATCATCCCGATGCTGGAGCTCATTTCCAGCGGCCAGCTCAGCCTGGACCAGCGCGACATGCTGCAGACCGCCACCGGCAGCTCGCTGCAGTTGCTGCGCATCGTCGACGACATCCTCGACTACTCCAAACTCGAAGCCAACAAGCTCGAACTGGAGATCACCACCTTCAACCTGCGCGAGTTGCTCGACGGCGTCGTGCAGCTGTTGCAGCGTACCGCCGAAGGCAAGCAGCTGCGCCTGGCGCTGGATATCGAGCCATCGGTGCGCCTGCTGGTGCGCGGCGACCCGATCCGCCTGCGCCAGGTGCTGGGCAACCTGATCGGCAATGCGATCAAGTTCACCGAGCGCGGCAGCGTCGACATCCAGTTGCGCCGCCTGGGCGAAACCCGCGCCCAGCACCTGCTGCGCTTCCAGGTGCGCGATACCGGCATCGGCATCGCCCCGGATCAGCAGGCGCGCCTGTTCCGCTCCTTCGCCCAGGCCGACGCCTCCACTACGCGCCTGTATGGCGGCACCGGCCTGGGACTGGCGATCTGCAAACGCATCATCGACCTGATGGGCGGCCGCATCGGCGTGGAGTCCGAGCCCGGGCGCGGCGCAACGTTCTGGTTCGAGATTCCGCTGCTCAAGGTCATCGGCGACCTGCAGCAGAATAGCGGCGCCGATGCCGCCCGGGTGATGGTGATCAGCTCCGACACTCGCCTGTCGCAACGTCTCAAGCGCCTGCTCGACGGCTGGGGCGTGTCGCACGTGCTGATGGAGACCACCCAGGAAGCGCTGGAACGGGTGCGTCGCCACAGCGACGGCGAAGGCCTCCGCTGCGTCATTGCCGACCACGACACGCTGCGCTACAGCGCGCGCGCCGTGCATCGCGCACTTGCGCGCCCGGACGACCTCGGTGGCGCGCGCCTGATCTGGTTGTATGGCGACGAGCCGGTGCCTGCCGAGCTGCAGGACCATGCCACCCTGGTGCCGCGCCAGAGCCCGGACGAGACCCTGCGCTCGCTGGTGCTGCCGCCCGATCCAACGCCGGCCCCCGCCACCACGCTGGCCGCGGCGATGATTCCCGAGCCGATGGCACCGGCGCTGGCCGGTACGCGCGAAGTGCGCATCCTGCTGGTGGAAGACAACCCGGTGAACCTGCTGGTCGCGCAGAAGCTGCTGGCCGTGCTCGGCTTCGACGCCGACACCGCCACCGATGGCGACGCCGCGCTGAGCAGCATGGAGTCCACCCGCTACGACATGGTCTTCATGGATTGCCAGATGCCGGTGCTGGACGGCTATGCCGCCACCCGCCGCTGGCGCGCAATGGAGACCGAGAGCGGCGGCCGTCCGGTCCCGATCGTGGCGATGACCGCCAACGCCATGGCCGGCGATCGCGAGCGCTGCCTGGCTGCCGGCATGGACGACTACCTGTCCAAACCGGTGGCCCGCGAGCAGCTCGACGCCTGCCTGCAACGCTGGCTGCCGCGTCAACCGCTGCCAGCCGGCACGCCCCATGGCAGCCAGGCCGCAGCCGCCCCCGAAAGCGCCAGCAGCGCCGCGCAGGCGCGCGCCTTGCCGATCCTGGACAACAGCGTGATCGATGAGCTGTACGAGGTGGCGGGCGCGGACACCATCACCATCCTGCAGCTGTTCCTGGAAGATGCGCCGGGCATGATCGAACGCCTGGAAACCGCGGCCACCAACCGCGACAGCATGCAGCTGCGCGATCTGGCGCATACGCTCAAATCCTCCAGCGCCAACGTCGGCGCCCAGGCGCTGGCCAATGCCGCGCGCCGGATCGAACTGGCCGCGCGTACCGGCACCATTGAGCGCCCCTCGGTGATGGTGGCCCTGGTCATCGCCGAATACGCACGCGCTCGCCTGGCATTGCTCGGCCAGGTCGCCCGCCTGCAGACCAAGGCCCGCGCCGCCAACTGAGGGCGGCCAACAAACCGTGGCAGCGGCTGTCAGTCGGGTGCCCAGGACGCGCTCGCAGCAAGAGCGTGCGCGTGGTACATGCAGCTTCCGGGCAGCGACAGCCACGCCGACCGCTCATGACCTCATGCGCGCCGGCATTGTTCTCGCGATGGAAGAGGCCGAAGGCCCGACGGCAGAAGGAGCCAGGATGCAGTGAGCCGAAGCCACCCATCAACGCGCCGCCTGCCGGCAGCGCTGCAGCCCGCTCAGCGGCCCTCAGTCGTCCAGCTTGGTCAGCAGGTAGTTCGGCTCGCCGATGCGCGCCACCAGATCCAGTTGCGTTTCCAGCCAGTCGATGTGCTCTTCTTCCGACTCCAGGATGTCCACCAGCAGCTGGCGGCTCACGTAGTCGTTGACGGTCTCCGCATAGGCCACGGCCTCGCGCAGCACGGCAACCGCCTCACGCTCCAGCGCCAGATCGCAGCGGAACATCTCGGTGGGGTTCTCGCCGATGCGCAGCTTGCCCAGCGCCTGGAAATTGGGAAGTCCTTCGAGAAACAGGATGCGGTCGGACAGCTTGTCCGCATGCTTCATCTCGTCGATGGATTCCTTGTACTCATGCTCGGCCAGTTCCTTCAGGCCCCAGTTCTTCAGCATCTTGGCGTGCAGGAAGTACTGGTTGATCGCAGTGAGTTCGTTGTAGAGCACCTTGTTGAGGTACTCGATGACCTTGGTATCGCCCTTCATGCGATGTCTCCGAGACAGTGAGCCGGCCGCACTGTAGCGCGTTGCCGCGGCGCATGAAGGAACGCGAATCGTGATCAGTTGCGGGACGCTTGCCCGCTCCCGGCTCGATCGTCGTACGGCCTGTCGCGGGAGCGGAGCTCTATCGATCTGCGTCGAGCAGTCGCTGCGGACTGCGGAGGGAACCAGCGGCGGACTGACCGATGACCGCAACGGTCCGGAGCGAGCGCATGGCCGGAGGCCAGCAAGGCGACCTGTCGACGCCAGTGGCGCGGGTGGCGCGAGGAAAGCGTCAATGCGCCCACCAGCCCCGTCAACCTGTCATCGACGACGCGCGGACGCGCCGGGGAATGCTCAGGCAGCGCTGGCAAGCCCCAGCATGGGCAACGGCAGCGCGCGGCTTGCATGGGCCTGGCTCAACACATCACCTGCCATCTCCAGGCACGACCCACAGTTTGAACCACAGCCGGTGCGCATGGTCAGCTCGGCCAGGCTGGCGCAGCCGTTCTCGGCCGCTTCGCGGATCTGGTGGTCGGTGACCCCATTACAGATGCAGACGTACACGGTATCGGTCGGGTGCTGGCGATCCGGAGAGGACCGGCGCTGATTCCACCGCAAACGAGAATAGGTGTCAATTCCAAACGTTAATCATTATTAATCCGGACCGCACGAGGCCCGCCCCGCTTGCGTGGACGCTTGCGCGGGCTGTCGTGCCCGGCCGCGCTGCTGCCCGGCAACCAGGCCTCCAGCGCACGCTCGGGCATCACCCCGACCGCCGCCGAGCCGGCGATGGTCTGCGCCAGTGGAGCCAGATGACGCAGCGCGCGCGCATAGACCCCGCGCTTGAACATCACCACATGCTCGACCGGGTACCAGAAATCCACCCAGCGCCAGTGATCGAACTCGGGCGTGTCGGTGTGGTCGAGCTTGAGATGGGATTCGTGGCCAGTGAACTGCAGCAGGAACCACACCTGCTTCTGGCCGATGCAGACCTGGCGCTCATTGCGCCGTACTGCCCGGCTCGGCAGGCGATAGCGCAGCCACCCAGGGGTGGCACCGAGCAATTCGACATGCTCGGGCAACAACCCGGTTTCTTCGCGCAACTCGCGGTACATGGCTTCCACGGGTGTCTCGTCGGTATTCATGCCACCTTGCGGGAACTGCCAGCCGTCCCTGCGCACACGTCGTGCCCAGAACACCTGACCATCCTCTCGCATCAGCACGATGCCGACGTTTGGCCGGAAACCGTCCGGATCGATCACGATGCGGACTCCTGAAAATCTACTGTCACCGACTCTGCCACGGCGACGGCCGGCTCACAAGCTGAAAACGAAATGCTTGACAACACGCGAGCGCTTGGTAAGAATTGCCGGCTCCCTAGGCTATGTAGCTCAGCCGGTTAGAGCACAGCACTCATAATGCTGGGGTCGGTGGTTCGAGTCCACCCATAGCCACCAAGGTGTTCATGCGCTCACAGGCATGCAATAATCTTGGCCCAACACGTTTTATTGCCCCGTCGCCAAGCGGTAAGGCACCTGACTCTGACTCAGGCATCGGTGGTTCGAATCCATCCGGGGCAGCCAAACACAGAAGGTCCGATCTGACGATCGGGCCTTTTTTGTTGCCCGATGATCCGCCCCGGCAGCCACTGGGAATAGTCCGCACCAACCACTGCCGCACCAAGGGCACACAGGGATCGGCCGCAGGTGCCCCACCCTGCCGGAATGGGCGTGCGTCGGCCAAGCAGACAGGCACCACTGCCGGAACCTGGCCACCCCGCATGGCATCACCCCGGGCGACCGTGCACAGACGAAGCGGCCGCCGCCAGGTTGTTGGCACGAGAAGAGGGCCATGCCGCCCCTGCGAAGCTGCCAGACCCGGCCCCGGAAAGACCTGCCCTGCGCGACCCAGCACGCCCAGGCCGCCGAGCGCAGAGTCACGATACGCACCCCCGAAACGACAAAAGCCCGGCATGGCCGGGCTTTTGAAGTGGGCGCCCCGGCGAACCGGGACGCAGCAAACGCGATGGATCAGCGCTTGGAGAACTGGGTCGCGCGACGGGCCTTGTGCAGACCGACCTTCTTACGCTCGACTTCGCGGGCGTCACGGGTCATGAAGCCAGCCTTGCGCAGCTCGGACTTCAGGGTTTCGTCGTACTCGACCAGTGCACGAGCGATGCCCAGACGGATCGCACCGGCCTGACCGGTGGTGCCGCCGCCGGAGGCGGTGACCAGGATGTCGAAGCTTTCGGTGTTCTTGGTGAGTTCCAGCGGCTGACGCACGATCATGCGTGCAGTCTCACGGCCAAAGAACTCGTCCAGCGGACGGTCGTTGACGGTGATGTTGCCGGTACCCTTGCGCAGGAACACGCGAGCGGTGGAGGACTTGCGGCGGCCAGTGCCGTAGTTTTGCGTGATAGCCATGATTAGATATCCAGAACTTGCGGCTGCTGGGCGGCGTGCGGATGCTCGGCACCCGAATAGACCTTGAGCTTGCGGTACATGGTGCGGCCCAGGGGGCCCTTCGGCAGCATGCCCTTGACGGCGATTTCGATCACGCGCTCCGGGTGGCGCTCCAGCGCCTGCTCCAGGCTCTCGGTCTTCAGGTTACCGATGTAGCCGGTGAAGCGGTGATACTTCTTGTCTTTCAGCTTGTTGCCCGTGACCACGATCTTTTCGGCATTGATCACCACGAGGTAATCGCCGGTATCGACGTGCGGGGTATAAACCGGCTTGTGCTTGCCGCGCAGACGGCGGGCCAGTTCGGTGGACAGACGGCCGAGCGTCTTGCCGGCGGCGTCAACGAGATACCAGTCGCGCTGGACGGTCTCGGACTTGGCGGTGAACGTAGTCATGAGAAAACTCTTGAGTGGTCGGGCGGATTGCAGCGGCAATGACCGCTGGAACTTTGCCACGCGTTGTGAAGGCGAAACAGAAGAGGCGGGATTGTACGGGACGATACAAGGCCACGCAAGTCGCCGGCCGGCCGGAGTGCTGGCGGTTGGCAGCGGCTCGGTCCAGGGCCAGAATCGGCGCATGACCCAGACCTCCTCTTTCCGACTGCATGGCCCGCTCGACCGGCTGCTGGTCGAAGCCCAGCGCGCGCTGGACACGGTATTCGGCAATCCGCCCGCCGAGCGGCCCAACCCGGCCGCCGACACCCCCGACGTCGCACTGGAACCGGACCAGCGTCGCCACGCAGCCGGCTTGATGCGGATCAACCACGTCGGCGAGGTCTGCGCGCAAGGCCTGTATTTCGGCCAGGCCGCGGTCGCCCGCGACGCCCACACCCAGCAGCATCTGCTGGAGGCGGCGCAGGAAGAAACCGACCATCTGGCCTGGTGTGCCGACCGCCTGCACGAGCTGGACAGCCGCCCCAGCCTGTTCAACCCGCTCTGGTACGCCGGCAGCTACGCGCTCGGCGCCCTGGCCGGCTTGCGCGGCGACGACTGGAGCCTGGGCTTCGTGGTCGAGACCGAGCGCCAGGTCGAAGCCCATCTGGACGAACACCTGGAAACCCTGCCGGAGATCGACCAGCGCAGCCGCGCGATCCTGCGCGTGATGAAGATCGACGAGGCACGCCACGCCGACCAGGCCGAACAGGCCGGCGCCCGCCTCCTCCCGCCACCGATCCCCAGCGCCATGGCCCTGGCCTCCAGACTCATGAAAGCCGTGGCCTACCGGCTCTAGCCGGCGGGATTGGGGGATTGGGGATTGGCGACTTGCCGCTGGCCGCACCCGAGCAAATCAGGCTCCACACCTCGCAATACCCACCTGGAGCAGAGCCCCCTTTGTTAAGGGGGCGCGCCGAAGGCGCGGGGATAGGATGCTACGGAGTGGGGCCCGAGGTTTGCGTAGCAAACCTTGGGGGGCAGGCCCACGCAGTGGGACTGACTACGCGTGGGGCCCGAGGTTTGCGTAGCAAACCTTGGGGGGCAGACCCACGCAGTGGGACTGACCACCAGGGCTGACCACGCCTACCCCACCAGCTTCAGCCCGATCACGCCGGCCACGATCAGGCCGATGCAGGCCAGACGCGACCACGACGCGCTGTCGCCGAACAGCGCGATGCCGGCGATGGTCACGCCCAGCGCGCCGATCCCGGTCCAGATCGCATAACCGGTGCCTACCGGGATGGTCTTCAGCGCCTGGGTCAGAAACCACAGGCTGATGCCCGCCAGACCGATCGTCAGCACCGTCGGCCACAGGCGCGTGAAGCCGTCGCTGTACTTCAGGCCCATGGCAAAGCCGATTTCGAACAGGCCGGCCAGCAGCAGGTAGATCCAGGGCATCGCAGTACTCCTCAGTTGAAAAACGCACAAAAAAAAAGCGACCCAGTGTTTGCACACTGGGCCGCCGTCGGCTGTGGAACGCGAGGTCATCGCGTGGCGGGCCGTCCCGCCTTGGTTCTTTCGCGCGCCTGCAGGCAGCCGCGCACCAGCTCGCTCGCTGCGCTTACTCGCTCAGGTTGCGCCCGTGGAACAGTTCTTCGATCTCACGCTTGAGCAGCGTTTCGATCTTCATGCGCTCCTTGAACGAGAGGTTCTTGGCGCGTTCCTCGAACAGGTACTGGTCCAGGTCGAAGTCCTTCAGGTGCATCTTGGTGTGGAAGATGTTTTCCTGATAGACGTTCACGTCGAACATCTCGTAGCGCGACTTCACGTTCTTGGCGAGGAAGTGCTGGATCGAGTTGATCTTGTGGTCGATGTAGTGCTTCTTGCCCTTCACATCGCGGGTGAAGCCACGGACGCGGTAGTCCATGATCACGATGTCCGATTCCAGACTCTCGATCAGGTAGTTCAGCGCCTTCAACGGCGAGATCACGCCACAGGTGGCCACGTCGATATCGGCACGGAACGTGGCGATACCCTCCTGCGGATGCGTCTCGGGGTATGTATGGACAGTGATATGACTCTTGTCCATATGAGCGACCACTGCATCGGAGATCAGCTCCTTGCCGGCCTGCTTCTTGTCGATGACGGGCTCTTCCGAGATCAGGATCGTGACCGATGCGCCCTGCGGATCGTAGTCCTGACGTGCGATATTGAGGATGTTGGCGCCAATGATCTCGGCAACATCGGTCAGGATCTGCGTCAGACGATCGGCGTCGTACTGCTCATCGATATATTCGATGTAGCGCTGACGCTCCTCTTCGGTACGCGCATAACAGACGTCGTAGATGTTGAAGCTCAACGCCTTGGTGAGGTTGTTGAACCCCTGTAGCCTCAGGCGAGGCAACGGCTTGACCACGTCGGTCTGTCCTTATGGAAGGCGGGAAAGGAAACAATTATGAGCCAAAGATCCCAGCAACGAAATGCCGACGTTAAGAATGGTTTACCTTGCATGACTCATGCCGTTAAGCTTCAGGAATTACACGCGGAACTACCATGAGCCCAGGAAACACGACGGTTGTGACTACGACGGTACGTAACGCTACCCCTTCTCTGGCGCTGGACGCGGGCACGATCGAGCGTTTCCTGGCGCACAGCCATCGCAGACGCTATCCGACCCGGACCGATGTGTTCCGGCCAGGAGACCCGGCTGGCACGCTCTACTACGTGATCAGTGGCTCGGTGAGCATCATTGCCGAGGAAGATGACGATCGTGAGTTGGTGCTGGGCTACTTCGGTAGCGGCGAGTTCGTCGGCGAGATGGGGTTGTTCATCGAATCCGATACCCGCGAGGTGATCTTGCGCACCCGCACCCAGTGCGAGCTGGCCGAGATCAGCTACGAGCGGCTGCAGCAGCTGTTCCAGACCAGTCTGTCGCCGGATGCGCCCCGCATCCTGTATGCGATTGGCGTCCAGCTGTCCAAGCGGTTGCTCGACACCACAAGGAAAGCCAGCCGCCTGGCGTTCCTGGACGTGACCGACCGCATCGTGCGCACCCTGCACGACCTGTCCAAGGAGCCGGAAGCGATGAGTCATCCGCAGGGCACCCAGCTGCGCGTGTCGCGGCAGGAACTGGCACGGCTGGTGGGCTGTTCGCGTGAAATGGCCGGGCGCGTGCTCAAGAAACTGCAGGCCGACGGCCTGTTGCATGCACGCGGCAAGACCGTCGTGCTCTACGGCACCCGCTAAGCGGTCGCGATCGCGGTTGGTGCAGCCCTGCACCAACCGCAGCTCGAACCGCATGTCGCACGGCATGCGGGCTGATGTGGCCGGGTGCGCTCGGTCACCGACTGCCGGCCGTGTGCCGTGCATCGCCGACTGCTTGCCCGCCGACTCGATCGGCAATGCCTGACCTCATCGCAGCCGTGCACTTGGCCACAGCCGCGCACGGTACGTACCGCTTTCGGCACCAGGCGCTACAGCGCCTTGCCACCCCGATCGCGACATCCCCAGTTGAGGATCGGCGTGCCTGCCGGCAGCACCTGCCGGAACAGCGCTTCGCGATTGGCCTTCGGATTGACCACCACCGGCGCGCGCGCCGCCTTCAGCAGCGGCAGATCCGCGGTGCTGTCCGAGTAGGCAATGGCGATGTCGGCGTAGCCGCGCTCGCGCAGCATGCGCATCTTCTCTTCATTGTGGCAGTGGCGTCGCGCGGTGACCGCGCCCAGGCGTGGACCGACCAGGCTGCCGATCACCGGCACGTCCTGATGCGCGACAAAGCCGAGAATCGCGCGGGCAAGTTCCGGCGGCGCGCCGGTGGCCACCACCACACGGTCGCCGGCGGCGCGGTGGTCGGTGAACACCTTTAGGGCGTGCGGCAACAAGCGCTGCCGGATCTGCGCTTCATGCTTGAGCACGTACGCATCGATGAAGCGATTGAACTCGCGCGCGCGGTGCAGGCCGAAGGTGGCGATCCACACATAACCGGACACGCCGCGGCGGCGGGTCGGCAGCATCGCCACCATCGGGCCGAGGATCGGCGAGGCCAACAGCGCCACCAGCAGACGCAACGGGTTGCGCTTGATCAGCCAGGCGAACAGGTGGCTGCCGGAGTCACCGTCATACAGCGTGTGGTCGAAATCGAAGACCACCAGCGGTGCGTCGTCGCGCGGTACGGGATACGCCTCAGTCATGCGCGAAGAATAGCTGACGCAGCGACTCGCCGGGTTCGGGCGCGCGCATGAAGGTCTCGCCGACCAGAAACGCGTTCACGCCGTGGCCGCGCATCAACTGCACATCGGCCGGCGTCACGATGCCGCTTTCGGTCACCAGGATGCGGTCACGCGGCACGGCGGCGCGCATGTCCAGCGTCGTTTGCAGCGTCACCTCGAAGGTGCGCAGATTGCGGTTGTTGATGCCCACCAGCGGCACCGGCACCTGCACCGCGCGCTCGAGCTCGTCGATGTCATGCACTTCCACCAGCACGTCCAGGCCCAGCTGCATGGCCAGGCCGGAGAGCTCGGCCAGCTGCGCGTCCTCCAGTGCCGAGACGATCAGCAGGATGCAATCGGCGCCGAGCACGCGCGCTTCGTAGACCTGATAGGGGTCGACGGTGAAATCCTTGCGCAGCACCGGCAGCGTGCAGGCCTCGCGCGCCTGGCGCAGATAGGCATCGGCGCCCTGGAAGAAGTCCACATCGGTCAGCACCGACAGGCAACTGGCGCCGCCGAATTCGTAGCTCACCGCGATGTCGGCCGGGTGGAAGTCGGGGCGGATCACGCCCTTGGACGGACTGGCCTTCTTCACTTCGGCGATCACCGCCGGCTCGCCGGCGGCGATGCTGGCCTGCATGGCGGCGGCAAACCCACGCGTGAGCGGCAGGTCGGCGCTGCGCGCGATCAGCTCGGCCAGCGGCACGCGCGCACTGCGCTCGGCGATTTCTTCGGCCTTGCGGGCAAGGATGGTGTTGAGGATGTCGCTCATCGTATCGGGTCCTGGCGGGCGGGCATTATCGGTCAAGACGGCCGCAACTGGCCGCGGCCACGCGCCGGCGCGCAGCATGCCAGCGGTGGCGTGAGGGTGCCGACGCGTGCCTGCCGGTGCAGTGGCGGGGGTCAGCGCTGCGCGGCAGTCTGCCGGGTGAAGGCAACATAGGCATCCAGTTTTGCACGCGCCGAGCCATCGGCCAGGACCGCACGCGCACGCACGACGCCGTCGGCGATGCTGTCGGACACGCCTGCCACGTAAAGGGCCGCACCGGCATTGAGGGCGACGATGTCCAGCGCCGGGCCGGGCACGTTGTCCAGCACCTGCAGCAGCATCGTGCGCGACTGCGCGGCATCGGCCACCTTGAGGTTGCGGCTGGCCGACATGGCGATGCCGAAATCCTCCGGATGCACCTCGTACTCGCGCACCTGGCCATCGCGCAGCTCGCCGACCAGGGTGCCGGCACCGAGCGAGAGTTCGTCCATGCCATCGCGTCCCCACACCACCAGCGCGCGCTCGGCACCGAGTTCCTGCAGCACGCGCGCCTGGATGCCGACCAGATCCGGATGGAACACGCCCATCAGGATGTTCGGCGAGCGGGCCGGGTTGGTCAGCGGGCCGAGGATGTTGAAGATGGTGCGCACGCCCATTTCGCGACGCACCGGCGCCACCACCTTCATGGCCGGATGATGCACCGGCGCATACATGAAGCCGATACCGGTCTGCGCCAGCGAGGCGGCGACCTGCTCGGGCTGCAACTCGATCGCCGCGCCCAGTGCCTCCAGCGCGTCGGCACTGCCGGACTTGGACGAGACGCTGCGGTTGCCGTGCTTGGCGACCTTGGCGCCGCCGGCGGCAGCCACGAACATCGCGCAGGTGGAGATGTTGAAGGTATGCGAACCATCGCCACCGGTGCCGACGATGTCGACCATGTGCCGGCGATCATCCACTTCCACACGACGCGAGAACTCGCGCATCACCGTGGCTGCGCCGGCGATCTCGCCGATGGTTTCCTTCTTGACCCGCAACCCGGTGAGGATGGCCGCGACCATCATGTCCGAGACCTCGCCACGCATGATCTGGCGCATCAGCTCGACCATTTCGTCGTGGAAGATTTCGCGGTGTTCGATGGTGCGCTGCAGGGCTTCTTGCGGGGTGATGGGCATGGACAAGGACCGTGGCAAAACGTGGGAAAGATGTGCGGCAGTGAGCGTGATCGATCAATCCTGGCGATGCAGTCGCGCCCGGCGGCAACGCCACGCAGCACTGCGATGCGCAGCGCTCATTGGCCCGGACGCCGCATGCGGAAGCGCGCCTGCGCCTGCACTTCGAAATAATCGGCGGCGCCGCCCGCACGCAGAATCGTCTGTACGGCAGCAGGATCGTAGATACCGTCCTGCAGCGCCGCGTGCGCCAGATGCACACCGACCACCTCGCCCAGGACCAGCCAGGTTTCGATGGCCTGCCCGCTCGCGCTCTGCAGCGGCAGCAGCTGGCTGAGCCGGCATTCGAAACTGACCGGGCTGGCCGCCACACGCGGGGCAGCGATCAGCCGCGACGGCGCCATTTCCAGGTCGGCCAATGCGAACTCGTCGACCTCCGCCGGCACCATCGCGGCGCTGGCATTCATCGCCTCGGCCAAGGGGCGCGTGGCCAGGCTCCAGGTGAATTCGCCGGTGGCTTCGATGTTGCGCAGGCTGTCCTTGCGGCCGATGCTGGCAAAGCCGACGATCGGCGGCACGTAGTTGAACGCGTTGAAGAAGCTGTAAGGCGCCAGGTTGGCGATGCCCCCGGTGCTGCGCGAGCCGATCCAGCCGATCGGTCGCGGACCGACGATGGCATTGAAGGGATCGTGCGGCAGCCCGTGGCCCTGGCCTGGTTCGTAGAAGTGGAAACTGTCGCTGGCGGTGCTCATCGGGATCCGGATGCAGGTGTGGACGAAGCGAGGCGGGAAACCCGCTGCACGCTGGCGCGCAGCCGATTGCGGGCAGTGCGCGCATGGGTCGCCGATGCATCGATGGTGCCGAAGACTGCATCACGACTAAAGCAGATGCAGCGGCCCTTGCGACGCACGCGGTACGCATTGCGATCAACGCTGCAGGAAGTTCTTAAGCAGGGCGTGACCATGCTGGGTCAGGATCGACTCGGGATGGAACTGCACGCCTTCGACCGGGAACTGGCGATGGCGCAGGCCCATGATCTCTTCGATCGAGCCATCCGGATGCTCGGTCCAGGCAGTGACTTCCAGCGCGTCGGGCAAGGTGGCCTTGTCCACCACCAGCGAGTGGTAGCGGGTGGCCTCGTAGCTGTCCGGCAGGCCGGCGAACACGCCCTTGCCCTGGTGGCGGATCGGCGAGGTCTTGCCATGCATGATGTTGTCGGCGCGGATCACATCGCCGCCGTAGACCTGACCGATGCTTTGATGCCCAAGACACACGCCCAGGATCGGGGTGGTCTGACCCAGCTGCTCGATCAGCTGCAGCGAGATGCCGGCCTCGTTCGGGGTGCACGGGCCGGGCGAGATCACGATGCGCTCGGGCCTGAGCGCGGCGATCTGATCCACGCTCATCGCGTCGTTGCGCACCACCGTGACCTCGGCGCCCAGGGCCTGCAGGTACTGCACGAGGTTGTAGGTGAAGCTGTCGTAGTTATCGAGCATCAGCAACATAGTTGGCCTATCTATCTGTTTTTAAAAGGGCCATGTGCCCGATGAGACTGCTGATACCCGCTCCGATACCCGCTTGTTTGGTTGATGCACCAGGTGCCGGGGTCGACAGGGACCACGCATGGCATATCTTCGCACGGGCTTGCCCTCGGCTTCCCGAACGGATCATTCCGCACATCGGCCTGGGGCTGGCGAGTCCGGTGCACGGTGGCCCCGGTGGCGACCCGGCGCTGGAACGACGTCGCCGTCAACAAGGGCGGTGCCAGGCAAGGTTGGACGCGGCAGATTCCCTATCGGCTGATGATCCGCTCTGCAGACCATTGGACCCCCGCCTGCGTCCCGGTCGATATCCGTCCACCAGCCTGCCGCCGTTCGCCAGGGCGCACAAAAAGCATGGAAGCGATCTTGAGGGTTGCGCAGCTCACAGATGAGCCTCGGCAGGCCCGGAGCGCGCAGCAGATGCCGATGCGCCCAGGCTCGGGCAGGCTGGCGAAATGCCTGATGTGCGGCTGCTCCGCTGCGCCACCAGACGCTGCGCAGCATGCTGACTACGGGCCAACGGCGCGGCCCCAGCAGATCGCCCACGCTTATCGCCGATGCGTGCGAATCCGATTGGTGCGCGGTGCCCCAGCCGTGTCGATGTATGCGGAGGCCATGGTGCGTATCCAGGTCCAGTGGCCGCCGGTGGATGCGGATGACCTGCACAGCCCGGATAGCACCGGGCCGGCGCTGGCGCGTCCGTCGCTACCTAGCGCCATGCGGTAATCCTGCCATGGCGCTGGGCACCTGCGGTCAGGCCAAAGGCTCGAACGTTGGCCCCTGGCTGCTCTCGCTCGCGGTCAGGATGGTGCGACAGAACGAATTGACGGTCAGGTGTTCCTTCAGTTGCACCGAACGCCCGTCCGGTAGCCGGATCTGGCCGGTCATCGTCGACAGCAGATAACAATAGATGCGCGTGCCGCTGGCAACCGGCCAGTGGCTATATGCGCGGCCATGCGCGGCGATGTGCACGTCGACCACCGTGTCACCATTGGTCATCTTCAGCCGCCATTTGACGGGCAGGTTGATGCCGGTGCGCGGGTCCTCCCACTTTTCCAGAACCTCGAACTCGATGTCTCCCTCACCGCTGGCGGCGTTGATGTTGACCTGCTTGTTGTCACCGTACTTGACGAAGCCCAGCTGCATTCCGTCCCGGGGCTGGAAGAAGTTGATCTTGACGTCATCCTGGATTGTGTACAGCCACCACATCCAGTTGGGCGCAGGTAGGTTCTTGATCGGATCGTTCGACTGACCGGTGATGATGTGCTCACGCACGCCATAGCCGTCGCTGAGTTCGAGCTGGTACGCCGGGGTTTTGATGGTGCCCTCCACACCAACGAACACGTCGTAACCCGCGCGGTCGTTCTCGCTCGCCTTATCGAAGGGGCCCCAGTTCCAGAGCGGTGCGCCCTTCTGCGCATAGCGTAGGTCGAACTGCGCATCGCCTGCGTGGCCCTCCAGCCGCCATTGGGGCGGCTGGGCGACAAAGCGCAGGCCATCGAAATCCCAGGTCACCGCATCTTCGCTCCTGGTCACCTTGAACTTGTCTCCCTTGAGCCGTTCGCTTGGCGTCCAGCCCACGCGCACGAAATCGTTGTCGGACATCGACCCGCGCTGGGACTTGGGGACCACGATCAACTGGATTTCACGCTCGGCAGAGGCGCCTTCGCCCCATAGGCCCTTGCCGTTGCCGAACAGCGCATAGCCGGCGGCCCAGAGCAGTACGTCGTACTCGCCGGCCTCGGCGACCACTCCCAGTGCAGTCTCTTCCCAGATATCCGTTTGGCTGGACGGAAGCGCCAGCGCCTCGAAGTGGGTCGCCTCATCTGCGAGCGTGACCGGTGCCTCCGAGTGCTTGATCGCGTTGTATTTGGCGCTGTAGTCGTCGCTCATGAATAGCGTTCTCAATGTTCCAGTCGATGGTGGATTGCCCAGGCGCGTGGCGAAGGCCTGCAGCCGAGCCGCAATGCCTGCCTCAAAAAACTATACCACGCAGTTTCGTTTTTTCAGCTGGCGCGAAACCGGCACAATGGGAAGCCCTTTCGTTCAGTCCGTCCATGTCCAATTCCCATCTCCGCCCCGACAAGCTCATCCCACCGCGCGCCAGTCAAGGTGGCCGCCCCACACGCGACGTGGCGGCCAGGATGAACGGACACATTCTGGAGGTCGCACTGGCACAGTTAGTCGAGCATGGAGAGGAGCACGTGACCATGGATGGCATAGCGCTTGCTGCCCAGGCCTCCAAACGGACGCTGTACGCCCGCTTCGGATCGCGCGACGCTCTCGTGGTAGCGGCGATCGAGCACGGTGCGGCACGCTTGCTGCAGCCGATTGCCTTGTCGGTTCCAGATGGACTGTTGAAGGACCGGCTGCTGTATGTGGCGCAGCGCATGCTTGATGCCTCACTCAGCGCCGAGGTCGTGGCCATGGAAGCGCTGGTGGCAAGAATTTCCGAGCGCAGACCAGGGCTCCATTCGCAACTTGCTGCCTGGCTTCATCGCACCCCGGCGTTGCTGATCCAGTCGCTGCTGGAGCAGGCGGCCTCCAAGGGCCAGCCCATCACCCCGCTTGCTGCGGAGATGGCGCCGTTCATCTACGACGCGCTGGTTGCTCACCCGAGACGCCTGGTCCTGATTGGGACGCTACCCAGCGCAAGGCCTGCTGCCATTCGCAAATACCTGGGAAAGGTGCTCGACATCATCCTGCATGGCGTCTTGGAAAGGCCTTCGCAACCAGATACCCGCGCCGTACGCGCAAGCGATGCGTGAGCAACCGGCAGCGCCGCAGGTCGTTTCTTCAACGGGGTTGACGATTCGGCGAAAACACAACTTTGCAGTCGGGAGCAAGCCGCCGCATCCCGATTCATTCGCTTGCGGGATGCCCCAATGCTTCCAGCGTATGACGAAGGTTGTCCAAGCCCGCTTCGTCCAGCTGGCAAGCGGCCCTGATCTGGCCGTTAACGGCACGGACCTTGGTTCCGATGGCATGGCTCGCATCAGTCAAGTCGACAAACACGCGGCGCTCGTCGGTCACATCGCGCGTGCGGGTCACCATGTCGGCAGCCTGCAGCCGCTTGAGCAGCGGGGGTCATCGTTCCGGTATCCATTCCAAGACGCGTACACAACTCGCCCACGGTACGCGGCGAGCTGTGCAGCAGCTCGAGAATCGCCAGGTACTGAGGGAAAGTCAGCCCCAGCGGATCCAGGAACTGCTTGTGCAGCCGCATGACCCGGTTGGCTGCTCCATACAGGGCAAACGATAGTTGGGCACCTACCCCGTCGCTGTCACGCACTGGCGCATTCCTGATTTGGTGAACATGGCTTCAAGATGCCACGCTCAGACTGCCCTGACAAAGCAACGTCCACGGAAATCCCACGCTTCAGTGGAGATCGAACCGGGGATGTGGAGAACCGTAATACTCGCGTAGCGATTTCGGGTTGAAGCCGGGAATATCCGACACGCCGTAACGCTTGCCCAATTCGGCTCCGATCAGCGTCTTGCCTGCCAGCTTGATCATCTCCGGATCGCCCCAGACGGCCGCAATGACACGCCCCTCATAGCGCGGACTTTCCATGCACATGCCCTCGAAGACCTCGATCTTGTCCGCCTTCTTTAAATGACATGTCCGCTTCTGTAGCGCCCTGCAACTTCGGATAGCTTGATCGCTCGACATAAGCAATGACCGCCTTCTTATGGAGATCAAAACTGGCTGATGAACTTCCTGCTCCGAACCGCACGATGAGAGGGCACACGGCAAACTCAAGAAGAGGGCTACCGACAGCTTCATGGACGAAGACCCTGATAATGGACTGCTTGCTCACCCTTCGCAGAAGGTTGGATGGTTGATTGCCCAACTGCGACGTCGAAACGCTGCCTAAAGGCCGTCAGCCCCGCCTGAGGGATCATGGCTACGCGGAGCTGTGCTCGCCGCAGCCGCCTGCAAGCGACGGCAGACTCATTCGCTAACCCGCACTGGTTTCAGGCCACAAACCGTTCCACCCATCACAGACCGGCCGGCCGTGCGGTGGACAGCGCGCGCTATCGCAGTCGGCCGCAATCGCATCCGCCTTGCTCGGGCGATCTACCTGCATCCCAATAGAAAGCGCCAATGCCGGAACAAGTGTCACCAATGCCAGGCAGAGCGTTTCAGCCGCAAGAGCTGGCGAAAAAAGAGATGTCATCTCGTGACTCCAGAACACCAAAACATGCCACGCGGCCGAGAGGGCTAGTAACGCGCTGCGCCGATAAACGCCAGACTTGAACGTAAAAGACTTCCACAAAGCAAGCCGATCCTGCAAAGAAGAATGCTCACAATGTCTCTAAGGATTGCCTGGCAACAATGTACGCGCCAGGGTCAGCGCTTCATCCTTGGTGGCGACCATGAGCATGGGATAGCCCCAGAACTTCTCATACATCGACGCGAACACCCTGGAAGCTAGTCGCCTGGCGCTACTTTTCTCAACATAGATAGCCGCCTTGACATAGGCGCGGAGCTCATTCTTGTGACGCTTCATCCATAGCGACATCTGCTTCTTTTCTTCTGGTGAATGTGAATGTTCACCGCCATCAAGCCCATCCTCATTGATCAGAAGAAAGACTTCCTTGCGTGCGAGCAGCGCCTCAAATGCGACGAAAGGAGAGATCGCAGAACCTGCGTCTGACACACTTTTTCTCATCCATGTTATTGGAAACTGCGAAGCATCGATTTGCATGCAAATATTCCTTCGAAAATAGATGGATCATCATTGGCGGCGTCGGCTCGGCTCGCCAAAAGAAAGCGACATCTCTTGCATCGGACAGCAAATCTTTAACAAGCCAAAAATGATGGAATACACAATAGCTGGGGAGATACCTAGACGTCATTGCGCAATCTAGCCATACTATTTCTCGATTAGGCCAATGCCCCTCCTTGATCCGTGGGTTGACACGCATGATGTCGAACATCGCCCTCGCCGGCCTGGCTGTGACCGGGGATGTTGATGATGTCCCCCGCCCTGTCGTCTCACTGAGTGCCACATCAGTCACCGAGGACTGGGAACATGCCACGCACCGTCACCGCAAGGCACAACTGATTTACTCGGTCCGCGGAGTTCTGAACTGCGAAATCGAAGATGGCGTCTGGATCGTGCCGCCACAATGCGCTGTATGGATCCCGGGAGACTTGCCACATGCGGCACGTGGCTCGGGGGAAACGGAATGCTATTGCCTGTTTGTGGAACCGAATGCCGCATCGGATCTTCCCAGACGTTGTTGTACGATCTCGGTGTCGCCCTTGCTGCGGGAGCTGCTTCTGAAAGCGGCTGGCTTCCCCGCGTTGTATGCGTTTGGGAGCCGGGAAGACAGGCTCATTGCCACGTTGCTGGATGAATTAGCGGCGGCTCCTGTGGAGGATCTGCACCTGCCAATGCCACGCGATCCGCGATTACGTCGCCTCGCGGACATGCTGTTGGCCAACCCCACAGACAAGACCGCAAAAAGCGATTGGGCTACCCGAATTGGCATGAGTGAGCGAAGTGTCAGCCGTCTCCTGCTGCAGGAAGTAGGAATGAGCTTTGGACGCTGGCGTCGGCAGCTGCATGTGATCCTTGCGCTTCAGCGCCTGACCAAGGGTGAAAGCGTGCAGACCGTGGCGTTGGAGCTGGGGTACGAAAACGCCAGCGGGTTCGTCACCATGTTCCGCAAGGCGGTTGGTAAGCCTCCCGCTCGATATCTCTCTGATAGAACGAGCCGCGATGAGCCTGCCGCTGTGCCCGGCATCATGCTCCCCGGGCAAATTTCGTCCTGAGTGGGTCGGCAACATTCCAACGCGCAAGTTGGTCCGAATCGAACAATGCAGGGATAGGGATTGGTCGGCATGCTGCAGTTCGGTCGGCGACCCAAATCCGCAGCTTGTTATGCAATCCGGACGTAATGCCCACGTTCCAGGCAGGCATTGACTGCCAGCAGGTCAGCTGCCCGGCAGGTACCTGGGTGTGGCGACGGCGCAAGCGCACAAGGCCCGGACGATGCCGGGCCTTGTGCGACGTATCAACGAACACTGGACGATCGGCTGCCGCGTACTAGCTGCGATGTTCTGGCGGCCGCCACTGCTGCAGCGCCTGAAACATCTTCCAGGCGGTGTCCAGACCACCGACACTAGAATTGTTGCCACCTACCGTCACTGGTCGACGTGCTCTTCACCAGCCGAGGCTTTGCTGCACCGACCTTCCCGCTCTTATTCGCAAGGTGCTGGGCCACCGGAGCGGACGTACGTTGCCGGGCAGCAACGACGGCGCTCCCTTCAATCTTGAACACGGCAACCGCATCGGTGAGCTGCACCGCCTGATCTTCGAGCGAGCGCGCAGCCGCCGTGGCTTCTTCCACCAACGCTGCGTTTTGCTGAGTCGCCTCATCCATCTGGGTGACGGTCTGGTTGACCTGTTCGATGCCGGCCGATTGTTCCTGCGAGGCGGCGGAAATCTCGCCCATGATGTCGGTCACGCGCTGTACGCTCGCAACCACTTCACTCATGGTCTTGCCGGCGCTGTGCACCAGAATGGAGCCTTCGCCGACGCGCTGCACCGAGTCGTCGATGAGATGCTTGATCTCCCTGGCCGCGCCGGAGGAGCGCTGTGCGAGGGTACGCACCTCGGAGGCGACAACCGCAAAGCCACGGCCCTGTTCGCCAGCGCGTGCCGCCTCCACTGCAGCATTCAATGCCAGGATGTTGGTCTGGAATGCTATTCCGTCGATGACGGAGATGATGTCGGCAATCTTTCTGGAAGAGGCCTCGATACCGCTCATCGTCTCGACCACCTGGTTCACGACCTGCCCACCCTGGGCAGCGACGCTGGCGGCGCCGATGGCGAGCTGGTTCGCCTGGCGCGCGCCCTCGGCATTCTGCCTGACGGTGGACGTTAGCTCCTCCATCGATGCAGCTGTCTCTTCAAGGTTGGCGGCCTGCTGCTCGGTGCGTTGCGACAGATCCTGATTGCCCGCAGCGATTTCGCTGGCGGCGCCCTTGATGGAAACCGCCGAGGTCTGGATGCTGCTCACAATCATCGCCAACTGGCTGGCAGTGGCATTGGCATCATCGCGCATTTGAGCAAAGACGCCGCGGAAGTCGCCGGTCATCCGCGCGGTAAGGTCGCCGGCGGCAATCGACTGCAGCAGGCGGGAGAGCTGCGCAAGGTTGATATCGGTGGTCTGCATCAGATTGTTCAGCCCCTCCACCATGCCGCGGAAATCGTGATCGAACGCAGCGGCATCGCCTCGCGTCGAGAAGTCTCCGGACTCGGCAGCCTGCGCCAACGCGAGAATCTGGCGGTTGATCGCCTGGAGATTGCGCTTGGTCGCTGCCATCGCGTCGCTCAGCGCCGCCTTCTCACCCGGCAGTTGCGGCATATCCGCCTGCATGTCTCCTACGGCGTAACGCGACATGACCGTGACGAGTTGCCGCTGGACCTGTACATGCGCATCCACCAGGTCGTTGGTGCCAGCCACCATCCGGCCGTACTCGCCTGGAAAGCGCTCTGCATGCATGCGGTAGCTCATCTCTCCGGCATCATGCCGCGTCGCCATGTCGTCCTGGGCCTCGATGACCGCGCGTAGCTGCGCCTGCATCGTGCCCATCGACAGCAACAGCTGGCCCATCTCATCCTGACGACGGGGTGCGATCCGGCTATTGAGTTCGCCGGACGATACTGCGGCAGATACACGCACCGCCTCGGCCAGGGGCGCCAACACCTGGCGGCGCAACAAGACATAGAGTGCGGCGCTGAGCAAGGCAGCCGAGAGCAGGCCCACGACGATGATCACCCAAAGCAAGGAGCGGGCCTGCGCCATGACGTGGTGCTTGGGAACCATGATGCCGAGCGCAAAGACCTCTGGCGCATCCCCCAGACGCAACGGCACGAACACCCGCAGCCAATCAGCTCCAGCCAGCTGTGTCTCGTCACTACTCACTTTCCCCGAGCGCACCTGAGCGAGCATGGCTTGCGTATGAGCATCGGTCATCTTCTTGCCGACCTGCTTTGTGTCGGCGCTCGCCATCACCGCGCCAGTCGGCGACAGCAGGATCGCCTGCCCGACGTCCAGCGGGCGAAGCCTCGCAACCCGTTTCTGCAACGCATCCAGGGAGATGGTGATGTTGACCGTGCCGAGGAAATGGCCATCCTCCATGATCGGCGTGCTCAAGGTGGTCATGAGTGTGTCCACGCCGGCCACCGGATAGTAATACGGCTCAAGTACCACCGGCGCATGGCTCTTGCGGGCGGCCAGGTACCAGTCCCCTTCTCCCGGCTTGTCATAGCTATGCAAGGCCTCCCGCACCAACGCGTCCTTCTGGTACGACCAATACACCATGAAGCGTCCGGTCGCGTCATGAAATGGCGCATTGATATTGGCAGAGTCGCGGCCATCGAACGCCTCGGGCTCCCAGAGCGTGCTGATGCCCAGCCAGTTCTTTTGCAGTCGCAATTGCTCGCGCAACACCGACGCGGCCGACGCGCGGCTCACGCCATCGGCCTTGCGCTCGATGCGGAACGTATTGGCCAGGGTCGCGCCCGTGTTGAAGGCGGATCCAACGTCCGATGAGATTTCGCTGGCCTCATGACGCGCCACTTCGCGCAGCATCTCCCGGGATGACCCGAGTAACGCCTCGCTACTGCGCCAATAGCTGATAGCGGCCGTCAAGCCGAAGCACAGCAACGCCAAGATCCCCGTTCCAATCATCAAGCGACTGGCCACACTGTTGCGACGAATCAACCGCCTGCTCATCGATGCTCCCGAAATGAAGTTGGCGCGCCGCGCTCGGGCACCTCTGCTCCGCTGGATATCGACATGCAACACCCGAACTTGAGCGCCACACGGTCCTCAGGCCGCAGAGCTTACGGCCGATATAGGACTGCCCAACAATGTCCGCCACACACACCCGATGAAACGACTATCCAAGCTATTGCTATTGCTTGCGCCTATCGCAGCATCCAGCAATGCGGCCGCCCAGGATGCAGCGGCTAACGAAACCTATGCCAAGCTCGGGGGCGCTGTGCGCTTCAACTATGGGTGGCTGGACTACGCGCCGTCCCAACCGCTGGACCTTGAATTGCTCAGGGTGGATCTGAACGCAGGCACCGGACCGGTCTTCGTGTCGATCCAGCATCGCTGGTACGACGGGTTCGATGCCGTGCATCACGCATTTGTCGGCTGGAACGTGAGCGACCGTATCACCGTCAAGGCGGGAATCCAGCAGGTGCCATTCGGCTTGCTACCGACCGCCTCGAACAGCTTCTGGTTCGGATCGGGTTATTACCTCGGCATTGAGGATGACTACGATCCGGGTGTTGTTGTGACACGGACAGACGAAAGCAATACGCTGCACATCGGATGGTTCCTGGGCGATGAATATGGAGACGGCGCCCGTTACGATCGCTACTCGTTCGACGTCGCTGATACAGATGCGCATCCATATCGCGAACGCCATCGCATCAATCTGCGCTATGAACATCGCTATGCGATGACCCATGGAACCGCAGCCCTCGGTGTATCGGCGTTCTACGGCCACATCCTGAACAACACGGACCGCAATCGTCACGGATATGGAAGTGCAGCGGTCCATGCGCAATGGACCGCCGGCCGCTGGACTACCCAGCTGCAGTGGGCGCGTTACCGCTATGACGTGCCTGGAGACCGGATCGCGATGTCGGCCTTCCTGTTCCCGTTCGAGATCGCCGCCGAGGCGGACGTGCCCACCGCGAACATTGCCTATTCCTTCGGCAAGACAGGGTGGCTCGAAGACGTCACTTGCTACAACAATCTCAGCAAGACGATGCCCTACAGCGGTGGACCTGGCGTGCGCTCGTCCGTGCAGAACGTCACCGGCTGCAGTGTAAAGAAGGGAGCGATGCTGACCTATCTGGACTGGATTGCGGGCAAGAACATGTGGTTTGCAGGTGGAAACGGCATAGGGATCGATGATGGCGAGCGGTCGCGCTGGCACTCGCGCTTCAACCTCAATATCGGCTTCTATTTCTGACGGCGCATTCGCGGCCCCTCGACCTGCCCGCGTACGCCTCCCGTGGCGCCTCTTCCCGTTGCATGGCAAAGCAACAGGCCGAGGCGTTGACGATGCATAGACGACATGGAAGGGCGTGACACCAGGCCGTTGTCGTAGCGCTACAGCGCGCCAGAGCGCCGCCCACATCTGATCCGCTGGACTCACTCGCCCCTACGGCCGGGCATGCGCAGGCTCCAGCAGTGCGTTGATAAGCTGCTTCACGAATTTGGCAATCGCCTGTCTATCGGCCTGCTGACCGGTTGCCGCACGCACCATGAAGCCATTGAAGGCTGCCGTGATCATCATCATCGCAGTTGTCAGCTGCGTGCGATCCATTCCCGGCGGAAGGCCGCACCGTTCCGCCGCGTCGATGAATTGCTTCAGGACGATGGCGTCGGACTGGGCGAGGATGCGATGGATAGCCGTGTTGCGCGCTCCTTCGGCTGCAAGTTCGAGACGCAGCTGCACGTGCTCCGGCTCAAGCACCTTGGCCAGGGATGCATCGACCAGGCGCGTGAGTCGCTCTGCGACCGACCCGCCCAGGGGGTCGAGCTCCACCTCGCGGGCCAGTTGTGCCATGTCGTGCTCCTCTCGCCTGGCGATGGCTTCGACGATGGAGTCCTTGTTGGCGAAGTAGTGGTAGATGTGCCCGGGGCTCATGCCGGCTTCGCTGCAGATCCGCGCAATGCTGGTGCCATGAAAGCCATGCCGACGAAAGCAGATGGCGGCGGCATCAAGCACCTGCTGGCGACGCATCTCTCCCTTTTGAGCATCCAGGGGGTCGGAGACAACTGACATCATCGAGGGGGACTCTCAAAGCTTGGCGAGACTATGTCGCTGACTCGATTGTAGTACGATGCAAAGAATAGAATGATCGTTCTAAATGCACAGACGTGGTCTGCCACCGCGCACGTACAAAGGGTCTGCTTGTCTACCTTGAGGAACATCGCGGTGCTGTTCGATGCCAGCGTGCAGGGGCTGCACGTGCTGGAGACCGCTGCGCGGATGGCAGGTCGGCAGGCAAGCCACCTGATCGGGATAACCGCGATGGATCGGGCTCCACGCCCCGTGCACGATCGCCACGCGATCAACGGTGCGGTGGCCGAGGTGCTCGCTCACAGCCAAGCGACCATTGCCTCACGTCTGCTTGCCTTGGGCCAGCGCCTGAGCAGCGCCGTGCAGCGGCATGCCAACAGTGGCGAGCTTCGCATCATCTCCTTTGCCGAGTCGAGCAGCGAATCCTCCCTGCATGCCCTGGGCTGCGATCTTCTGATCTTGTCCAGCCCTGCGCTTTCGGGCAGCCCGCGGAGCTGGGCGACACAGTCGATCCTTTTTGAGTCAGGGCTGTCGCTGCTGGTGGTCCCATGGACATGGGCGGATAAGCCCGTCGCGACAAGGATCCTTGTCGTATGGAACGGCAGTCGGCAATCAGGACGTGCGATTACCAATGCACTGCCTCTGCTTGCGGCCGCAGACGTGGTCAAGATTGTCGTGGTCGACCCGGAGAAGGCGTCCGAACGCCACGGTCATCCGCCCGGCGTGGATATGGTCGCGTTTCTGGCAGAGCATCGGGTTGCCGTCGACGTCGCCGCCATCTCCTCCGGTGGCAGGTCCGTTGCTGAAACCATTCAGGCCTATGCAGCCTCGATCGACGCCGACATGCTGGTGATCGGCGCCCACACCCACATCGCCGAGGGTCCGGCCGAGGAAGTGACGAAGACTCTGCTCTCGGCTGTTGCCCTGCCGATGTTCGTGTCGCCCTAGGACCGGCACGTGACCCGGACTCGCTATCTCATGCGTACCCGTCCTGCTCCATGACACCGCGCGTGCGACGGCACCAATTTCCTGCGCTGGGCCAAGCCATTGGCCACGGCCGAACGTTGCTTCCCAGACAGCCGGCCCATCCAGTACCACCCGTAAGCGACATCTGCCCGACGGCCTGGACAAACGGTCGCACGCAGCACCGCAGCGGTTCGGTGGGTGGCTCAACGGTTCCATGCCGAAGGCGCCCTGAGGATGTGCGCGAGCATGACCGCTCGGCACGCCAGTGCTGCAGCCGTATCAGCAACGCACCTCTCCGGATCTGCGTTGGTGGTGTCGAGAGTTACACCCGGCCGCCTGGCTCGAGACGCCTGGGCCTGCCTGTGCCGGTCCGCGCCGCCGCTCCGCACGTGTGGTGAATTCCACCAACCAAAGGACAATGCATTGACTCAGAGCAACCCACTGGAGCAGGCCCCCGGTCCGGACAATCCGGCGATGAAAGCACCAGCGCCTGGCGCTCCGGGCAGGTCAACGCCTGTGCAGGGCAGAGCGCATCTGGTCGTTGTCGGCGGCGGCGTGGCCGGGCTGGAGGTGGCCACGCGGCTGGCCAGGAAGTGGCAACGAAAGAACAATGCTCCTCGCATTACGCTGGTGGATCACGACAGTGCACATGTCTGGAAACCCATGCTGCACACGATTGCCGCGGGCACCCGCGATATCTCGCAGCAGCAAACCCCCTACGTGGCACAGGCGCATAACGCGGGGTTTGTCTACCAGCCAGGTGCGTTGCGCGGATTGGACCGTGCGGCTCGCACGATTTCCATTGCGCCGGTGTTGGCCTCCGACGGCCGGGAGCTGATTCCGGCGCGCACGCTTGCCTACGATCGACTGGTGCTGGCGGTGGGAAGCCGTGCCAATGACTTCGGAACGCCCGGCGTCGCCGAGCATTGCTTCATGATCGACTCGCGTCCTCAGGCCGTGCACTTCAATGCCGAGGTCCGCGTCCGCCTCTTTCAGGCACTCGCATCCAGGCACGATGTCACCATCGCGATCGTGGGAGGTGGCGCGACCGGCGTAGAACTCGCTGCCGAGCTGGTTCAACTCGTGCAGACCTCGGTGGCATATGGCGCAGACGAGCTCGAAAGTCGCGTCAGCGTATTGCTGATCCAAAGCGGCGAACGGCTATTGCCTGCGCTGCCGGCAGATGTGGCAGCTGCCGTGCAACAACGCCTGGAGTCGCTGGGAGTGACCGTCAAGCTGCATGCCACCGTGACCTCGGTCGATGCAGCGGGCTTGATGCTGGACGATGGAAGCCACATCCCTGCCTCCCCGGTGGTCTGGGCTGCCGGCGTGATGGCGCCGGCGTTCCTGAAGCAACTGGACGGCCTCGAGACGACGCGGTCCAATCAGTTGGTCGTGAACGCTGGCCTGCAGACGACGCGTGACCCGGCCATCTTTGCGCTGGGCGATTGTTCCAGCCTGCTCATGGAAGGTGCCGAGCGCCCCTTGCCACCGACTGCTCAGGTGGCTCACCAGCAGGCCGACCACTTCGTCCGCCACATCGACGCCATCATGACGCAGGGCGCGGCCCTGCCGGCCTTTCGTTATCGGGACATGGGTTCGCTGGTGTCGTTGGGCGACTACGATGCCTACGGTTCGTTGGGAAAGGCCGGGCTCTTCAAGGGAGTCACGATTCGTGGCCGCATCGCCCAGCTTGGCCACGTACTGCTCTACCGGGAGCATCAATCGCGGCTGCACGGGTTCTGGAAAGGAAGCCTGATGTGGTTCGTGGACGTGCTCAACTCCCGTCTGCACCCGAGAATTCGGCTCGACTGATGCGCGCTGGCCCGGGCGGCATTCCGGCATTGATCGGTCTGCCGCCTGGACTTCATCCACGAGGTGCGCAACGTCGGTTGTGCCGACAGAGAAGTCACCCCGGCAATCCACATGAGGTAGCCATCTCCTGCCATACCTGGGGCGATGGCGACTTCAACCTTGCGCGTTGGCCAACCTTTCCGCGCCGCCGTCGTTCATGACCAGCACCGCGCGACCGCGTACCCTGCCCGCCTCCAGTTCGTCGAGCGCATCGAGCGCCCGCGCGAAATCGTAGCGTTGGATCACCGGGCTGATGCGCCCGGATCGGGCCAGGTCGACGATCTGGTGCAGGTCGTCATAGGTGCCGCTGTAGGGCCTGACCAGCGACGCGCCCCAAGGGAGGATCGTCGAGGTCTGCGCGGTTTCGAACGGCAGAACCCCGCAGCCGAGTCCCGGCACACGTATGGCGCCATACCGGGCGATGACACCACTTGCCAGGCGCAAGGTTGCGTCGTTGCCCACGAAATCCAGTACGACGTCGGCACCGTAGCCGGAAGTGAAGGCGAGGATCTGCTCGGCGACGTCTTCTGCGTCTGACTTCAACGCAAGGTCGACATGGTCGCGTACGGCGTCCAGTGCGCCCGCATTTACATCGAGCGCAACGATCCGCGTGGCCGTCAGGGCACGCAGCATCTGGATGGCCAGGTGGCCAAGGCCACCCAGACCGATGACCACCGCCGTCGAACCTGGACGCAGCTGCTCTTCGACGGCCCGGATGGAGTGATAGGGAACAAGCGCCGCATCTGGAAGGATCGCCGCGACTGCCGGGTCTATGCCGTCTGCGCGCACCAGCGCGGACGCGGGCACGGCGACGTAGTCCGCCATGCCGCCCGCAACCGTGACACCGGGCGTGGGCGGCGATTGCAGCCTTCCACCCGTCTGGCGACACGCGTTCTGCCGTCCCGCGACGCATTCGCGACAGGCGCCGCATGACCAGCAGGGATAGACGATGACATCCTCCCCGGCTTGCCAACCGTGTACTCCCGCACCCAACCGCTCGATACGGCCGGCGATCTCGTGGCCCAGCACAAGGCCTGGCGGATAGGCGTCGCTCTGCTCATGCCGGATGCTGACGTCGGTATGACAAACCCCGGCCGCAGTGACGCGCAGCAGTACCTCGTGCGAGCGGGGTTCGGGGACGGGAAGCTCGGCGATGACGAGTTTGGTCGGCTGGACAAGCTGGACGGCTTTCATGGGGGTCTTCTCTTGCAGAGGCAGGGTTATTGCGCTGTATATCCGCCGTCCACGGCCAGGACGGCGCCGGTAACGAACGAAGCGAGATCGGACAACAGGAAAGCCGCCGCATTGGCGATCTCTTCGGGCGTTCCCAGGCGACCGATCGGATGGAGCGAGACGATCCTGTCGAAGTCCTCCTGGCTCACGACGCTGCGCACGAGCGGCGTGTCGATATAGCCTGGCGCGATCGCATTCACGCGAACGCCGCGATCCGAATAATCCATCGCTGCGGATCTCGTCGCGCCGACGATGGCGTGCTTGGAGGCGATGTAGGCCGCGTTGTTGCGTTGACCGACGAGCCCCAGGGCAGAGGCCATGTTGACGATGGCACCGCCGCCGGACGCGATCATCGCCGGAATCTGGTACTTCATGCAGCCGAACATGGCGTCGAGATTGACGGCCTGTACCCGGCGCCACACCTCTGGGTCGTACTCAACCACGCCCTTTGAATCGCCGCCGATCCCGGCATTGTTCACGGCCAGGTCGAGCCGGCCGAACGTGGTAACGGTCCAGGTGACCATCTGCTCGATGGCGTTGAAGTCACCAAGATCGATCTGGTAGGCACGGGTGTCTGCACCGATCTCGGCGGCGATGGCTTCGGCCGCGTCATGGTTGAAGTCCGCCACCACAACCGCTGCGCCCAGGGACGCGAGCCTGCGGACGGTCGCCGCGCCTATCCCCGAGGCGCCACCGGTGATGAGTGCGACCTTGCCTGCGAAATCCAGGTCCATGTTGCTGCTTCCGCGCTTGTCCATCCTGCTCTCCATGACGGTCGCGCCACAGACGCGCGACGCATTGGGTGACGGGTAGGAGGAGGAGGATAGGATTTAATTGACGCATCAACAATAGCGGCGACAGGGTTGGCTCACCGTTTCGGCCTCTCGTTACAGATGAGGTTAAGGTGGCGCGGAAAACAGGCCACACCCGGACGCTGCCTCGACCAACTTGCCGCCGCCGGGCCGAGGGCCGAACCGGGCTGCATCCAGGCCGCACGCCGTGGCTCGGGATGCCCTTCATGGGCATGCATCCATCGTCCCAGCGCATCCACCCTGCGATCCAGCGCCGGAGTTGCATCGGCTCTGTGCTGAGCGCTGCCCGCGTCGCAAGCAGCTCCTCGTCGTGCTGGCCCAGCAGCAGTGCAGCCAGCTCCCTGGCGTCGGCCTCGAACGTATTGGCATTGCTGCCTGGTTGGGCAGGCGCTCGGCCTGGCGGCTGTGGGCTGTATGGCGACCCTGCTCGACCAGCGCGCGCGCCTTCTCGTTGGCATCCAGCAATAGCCGGCGGGCGGTAGCGATCACCCGGGCATCGCCTGCTGCGGCGTTGGTTGCATCAAGGATGTGTGATGGCTGCCGCTAAGGAAGGGCAGGGCAAGCAATCTCTACCGCTCTGAACAACCCCGCTGCCGAGGCGTCGCGTCAGGCCGCCTTGCCGTGCCTTGCTCCCCAATTGGCTCTTCCGCCCCCTCAGCTGCATCACCAGGCCCGTCATGCTAACCACGATCAAGAGCAAATTTTTATTGGCATTGTTGGGAACGCTGATCCCGAGCATCCTGCTCTGCCTGTTCCTACTGAACAGCCTGCACACCTCCAAGAACAATGTCGGCACGCTCTACAACCGGGACTTCATCGGCTCTGCACTTGCCAGCAGCATCGACGGCCAGCTGACGCGCGTCGACATCAACATCTTGCGCATGATTGCCATCGGCACGCCGGAGCTGATTACGCAGTGGAAACAGGAAAACGAGAAGCGATTCACCCAGGCGGCCGCCAGCATCGTGGAACTGGAGCAGATGCTGCACAACGAAAAGCAGCACGCGGCCCAGTTGCAGAAGATCAAGACGAGCTACGCGGCCATGCAGGCCGGCATGCAGCGCCAGATCGAGTTGATCGAGGCAGGAGATATCGCGGGCGGCGCGGAAGTCAACCGCACCCAGGTCAAGGACAACGCGAACGCCACGTTCGCCGGGCTGGCCACCTTGCGCGATGAGCTGGCCAGCTCCGCCAAGCTGCGTTACCAGCAGCAGCAAGCCACCAACACGCGCGCGATGACCCTGTCGGCGATCGCCCTGGGCCTGATTGCACTGGCCGGCGTCAGCCTCGCACTGATCCTGGGCAACGCGATCTCCGCCTCGATTCAGCGGGCAGTGGCCGCCGTTGAGCAACTGTCGCGCGGCGTGCTGGATGTCGATATCAAGGTCAGCGGCAAGGACGAAACCGTACAACTTGCCAGCGCGGTCTACCGCATCCGCGATCGTCTGCAAGGGGTCATCGCGGCGCAGCTGGAAATGGCCCGTCGACACGACGCTGGCGAAATGAGCTACCGCATGGACGAGGGCGCATTTCCCGGAGAGTATGGCCACATGGTGCGCGATGCCAACGCGCTGGTGAGTTCGCACATCGCGGTGACGATGCGCCTGACCCAGATCATCGGGCGCTACGCCATTGGTGATCTCTCCGACGAGATGGACCGCCTGCCGGGCGAAAAGGCGGTGCTTACCCGGACCATGGACGAGGTCAGGGCCAATCTGACCGCGATGAATGACCAGATCAAGCAGCTCGCGCAGGCCGCCGCCAGTGGCGATTTCACCGCGCGCGGCGACGCCGACCGTTTCCAGTACGATTTCCACGTGATGGTCGACAGCCTGAACCAGCTGATGGCCACCGCCGATGGCAACCTGCAGTCGCTGTCGTCGCTGCTGCAATCCATCGCCGCCGGCGACCTGACCGCGCGCATGCGCGGCGACTTCAATGGCGTGTTCGCGCAGATGCGCGACGACGCCAACACCACCGCCGCGCAGCTTGCAGACATCGTCGGACGCATCCAGCACTCGGCGGTGTCGATCAACTCGGCCGCCAGCGAGATCGCCGCCGGCAACCAGGACCTGTCGCAGCGCACCGAACAGCAGGCCGCCAACCTGGAAGAAACCGCCGCCTCGATGGAAGAGCTGACGTCCACGGTCAGGCAGAATGCCGAGCACGCGCGTCAGGCCAATCAACTGGCGATCGGCGCGGCAAGCGTGGCATCGCAGGGCGGGGAGATCGTCAGCAAGGTCGTCGGCACCATGGCCGGCATCGAAGCCTCGTCCAGGAAGATCGCCGACATCATTTCGGTCATCGACGGCATCTCGTTCCAAACCAATATCCTGGCGCTCAATGCCGCCGTGGAAGCGGCGCGTGCCGGCGAACAGGGCCGTGGCTTCGCGGTGGTCGCCTCGGAAGTGCGCACCCTGGCCCAGCGCTCCACCGCGGCGGCCAAGGAGATCAAGGGATTGATCGACGACTCGGTGCAGCGCGTTGCCGAAGGCTCGACGCTGGTGCATACCGCGGGCTCCACGATGGCGGAGATCGTGGCCAGCGTACAGCGCGTGACCGACATCATGGGCGAGATCTCCGCCGCCTCGCAGGAACAGTCCGCAGGCATCGAGCAGGTCAACCTCACCGTGACCCAGATGGACGAAACCACCCAGCAGAACGCGGCACTGGTGGAAGAAGCCACCGCCGCGGCGCGTTCGATGGAAGAACAGGCCGGGCAACTCACGCAGGCGGTCGCGGTGTTCAAGATAGAAGAGGCCAAGGTCCGCACCGCGCACGCCCCGGCGCGGGCAACAGCAGCCCATAACGTCGCCCAGGGGAAAAACCCGGCACCTGGCAAGACGCCGACACGCCGGGCGGTTGCGCCACAAAAGCCGACCGCTCCCACCGCCATGGATGCCGCCAACTGGCGAGAATTTTAGTCCTCAGGCAACCGGAGGGCCCGGTGATCCGGGCTCTCTTGCGTGTGAGGTTGCTGGCTGAAGCAAGAAGCGCTGCCGCCGAGCCGGCGATGCCATGGGCATCGCTGATGCGTTGACCGTCCATGACTGGATGGTGACACCCCGATCGCGGCTATCCGGAGACGGTCAACACACCTGCAGCACCAGGCCTATCGATGGATCCGCGGCCCTCCACGCAGGCGATGCCGAGCGCTGCGATGCACCGGCACCTGCCGGCGAACGAGCGCGCAATGCTGGGCGATCGCTTCCATTCCTATTTCCGTTGAGCAGACCTTCGCGCACGACGGGCGCCATGCCCCGTGCGTCGTCGAGACCTTGACTCGCATCGCTGCGCTGGCGCCAACGCCACTTCGCATCCAGTGACGCTGCCGGATTGCCGTCGGCGCTAAATAGGGCGTGACGTCATCGAGCGCAGGCGCAATGCCGCGCGCTCAGTCATTCGATCCTCCCCGCTCTCACTGGTGATTTCTCATGCTGCTGTCATTCCAGCGCCCTTGGCCCCTATCGATCGCGCTGTTGGCGGTGCTGGCAAGCCTGACCGGCTGCGGCAAGCCGGACACACCAGCACCGCCGGCGCAGACTCGGACCGCTGCCCCACCTGCCGCCAGCGCCGGCATCGCCTGGCGCGAAGGGGACGTCGAGGGTGCCTTTGCCGAGGCCAGGCAGAGCGGCAAGCCACTGATGCTTTATTGGGGCGCCATCTGGTGCCCACCGTGCAACCGGCTGCAGGCCACCTTGTTCAAGGATCCTGCCTTCATCGCATTGACGCACAAATTCGTGGTGGTGCATCTGAATGCGGACCTTGCAGATGCCCAGAAGTGGGGCGATCACTTTAGCGTCAAGGCATATCCCACCATCATCGTGCTGCGCCCGGATCGCAGCCAGATCACGCGCCTGGCCGGTTATAGCGACAATGCCCGCCTGACCGACGCGCTGCGGGTGGCTGCCACACGGACCACGACCTCGGAGCAGCTGCTCGAGCGGGCGTTGCAGACGCCGAAGGAACTGAGCGCCGACGACTGGACCTTGCTGGCCGGCTACGAGTGGTGGGGCATGGCGCGCGAGCCGGCAAGAACGCACAGTGCAAGCGAGGTGCTTGAGCATTTGGCCGCCTCCGCGCCGCAGCCCGCATTGCATCGCAGGTTCGCGCTGCTGGCGCTGTCCATTGCACCAACGCCGCCGGTGACCAGCCCGGCGCATCTGGCGTTGTTGAAGGCGGTGCTGGCCGACCCGGCGGAAGTGCGCGCCAATCGCAGTGAGCTGAGCCGCTTTGCGCCGCGCCTGGTGGTGGCGTCCACCAATGATCCTGGCGAGCGCGCTGCCCTCTCCCTGGCGTTGAATCAGGCGCTGGACACGGTCTACGCCGACGCCACGCTTCCGATCGCGGACAGGATGATCACGGCCTCCACACGGGTCGATCTCGCTCGCCTGGCACAAGGTCAAACATCCGACAGCGCGCCGCAGAAGCCGCAACCACCGCTGCCGGCAGCGGTGCTCGACACCGTTCGCCAGCGCGTGCAATGGGCTGTGCAGGCGGCAAAGACCGACGAAGAACGTGAGTCCGTCATCGCCGGAGCCGCCGAACTGCTGGACGCAACAGGCGACAACGCCGGTGCAGAACAACTGCTGCTGGGCGAACTGACGCGTAGCAAGACGCCTTATCACTACATGCAGTTCCTGGCCTATCTCGCCGAAGAACGCAACGATCCGAAGACGGCGGTGACGTGGCTGAAAAAGTCCTACGAAGGTTCACAAGGCCCTGCAACGCGTGTGGAGTCGGCGTTGCGGTATGCCGATGGAGTGCTCCGGCTCACCCCGCAGGACACCGCTGCCGTCGAATCCGCCGGCGCGCAGGTGATCGCGGAAGTGGCAGGCCAACCGGATCGCTACGGTCGGCGTAACCGTCAGGGCATCCAGGCGCTGGGCAGCGCGCTCAAGACCTGGAGCAGGCAGCATCGCCAGGAAGGCGGCGCGGTGCTGGCGCGCCTGCAGCAGAAGATGCAGGCCAGCTGCGACGGCAAGACCACCAGCACCTGCAGCAGCTGGCTGAGCTGAGCGGGGACGCACCGGCAGGCAGCTGCAGGGCGGCGATGGCGCTGTCTCCGGTGCCTGCGGCCGCCCTCACCGCCCGCGCACCCGATTCCGGCGCCATGATTCGGTAGGGATCCTCCTGCGCCAACGATGGAACGTGGCCCGGCGACATCATGCTCCGGCAGATATCCCCGGCTGCGATTCTCAACCACGTCTGCCTGGGTGCGCAGGCAATACCGCACGCCGGTTCACTCCACCAATTCGAAGCTCGCCGTCACGCCTGCAGCTTCGGCCGATGGCGCCACCCACACATCGAACACCCCCGGCTCCACCGTCGGTTTCAACGCCTGGCCGATGAACAACAGGTCCGCACGCCGCAGCATGAACTCCACCGGCGCACTGCCGCCTGCAGGCACCGTGAGCTTGCGGAAATCCTTCAGCTCGCGCACCGGCCGGGTGACGCTGGCACTGCGGTCGCGGACATACAGTTGCACCACTTCGTCCGCATCGCGCGTGCCGTGGTTGTAGATGCGTGCGCTGATGCGCAGGCTGCCGTTGGCTGGCAGGCGCGCATCGCTCAAGCTCAGCTCGGCATAGGCGATGCGCCCATAGGTGAGTCCGTGGCCAAACGGAAACAGCGCCGCATTGGGCGCCGTCCGGTAATGCGTGGTGTAAGGCTCCAGGTCGTCCGGCTGCGGAGTGGGACGGCCGGTGGGTGGGTGGGCATAGGTGTACGGCACCTGCCCGAGCGCATGCGGGAAACTCACCGGCAAACGGCCGGACGGTGCCTGTGCACCAAGCAGGATGTCGGCCAGTGCAACGCCGGCGGCAGAGCCCAGAAACCAGGTCACCAGGATCGCCGCGCAGCCAAGCACCGGCCCCTCCAGCGCAAGCGCGCGACCGGTGCTCAGCAGGACCACGACAGGCGTGCCGGTGGCGACGACTGCCGCCAGCAACTGTCGCTGCGGCTCGGGGATGCAGATCTCACTGCGCGATTGCGCTTCGCCCGAGTAGCTCAACGGTTCGCCGATCGCCAGCAGCGCGACATCGGCACCGCGCGCGGCCGCCACCGCGGCCT
Organism: Xanthomonas sp. CPBF 426; assembly: GCF_903989465.1. NCBI lineage: Bacteria > Pseudomonadati > Pseudomonadota > Gammaproteobacteria > Lysobacterales > Lysobacteraceae > Xanthomonas > Xanthomonas sp. CPBF 426. The sequence continues at coordinate 559,741 of NZ_LR861805.1, read as the reverse complement.
GCACGCCGCCCGGCAGTGCCTGGTCAAAGTCGCAGCCGTCCACCACCTGCAGTAACTGCGGATCCTGCAACGCATTCGCCAGTGCGGCGGCCAGCGTGTTGCGCCTGTCCTCCTCGTCGAACAGGCTCCATGGCCCGGCGTGGTTGACCCAGTCGCGCGCCATCGGCCCGATCAAGGCAATGCGCTCCCCGCTGCGGCGCAATGGCAGCAGCTCGCCATCGTTCTTCAGCAATACCACCGATTTGCAGGCGGCTTCGCGGGCCAGTGCCAAGGTGTCGGTGGTGCGCTGCGATGACTGCGCCCGTGCGGGCCGGATGCGCCGGAACGGGTCGTCGAACAGCCCCAGCGCCGCCTTGAACGCCAGCACGCGTCTTACCGACGCATCCAGCCGTGCCATCGGCACATCACCTGCGGCAACCAGGGCCGGCAGGTGCTGCAGATACAGGCCGCTTTCCATGCTGATATCCACCCCGGCCAGGAAGGCCAGCCTTGCCGCGTCACGCCCATCGACCGCAACGCCGTGCGCAATCAGTTCCTGGTCGGCCTGGAAGTCGGACACCACCAGGCCGGGATAGCCCCATTCCTGGCGCAACGTCGTATCCAGCAGCCATGCGTTGGCCGTGGCGGGAATGCCCGACAGTTCGTTGAAGGCGGCCATGGTCGTGACCGCGCCGGCGGCAAACGCTGCCTGGAACGGCGGGAAATACACCTCGCGCAGGGTCCGTTCGGACACATCCACGCGGTTGTAATCCAGCCCACCCTCGGCCGCACCATAGGCGGCGAAGTGTTTGGGGCAGGCAGCCATCGCCTCGGGATGGGCCAGCCCCGCATCGCCCTGAAAGCCGCGTACCCGTGCCTGCGCAAACAGCCGTGCCAGCAGCACGTCTTCGCCGGCGCCTTCCACGCCACGGCCCCAGCGTGCATCGCGGGCGATATCCACCATGGGCGCGAAGGTCCAGTCCAAACCGACCGCACTGGCCTCCCTCGCCGCGGCACGCGCAGTGCGCTGTGCCAGCGCCGGCTCGAAGCTGGCTGCTTCGGCCAACGGCACCGGGAACACGGTGGTGTAGCCGTGGATCACATCGGCGGCGAACAACAGCGGAATCCGCAACCGGCTCTGCAGCGCGGCCTGCTGCAGTTGCTGATGCCAGCGTACGTTGGAACCGTTGAACACTCCGGTCAGCCGTCCGGCGCGGGCGGCAGCCAGTTGCGCGCTCCCGTCGGCAGTGCGCGTGAGTGGATTGGCGACGATCGCCTTGCCGTCCTGCTGCGCCGAACTGAACAGGCTGAGCTGGCCCGCTTTTTCCTCCACGCTCATGCGTGCGACCAATGCATCGATGAAGCCGGGCGGCCGTGCCGGACCGGCCGGCAATGCCCAGCCGGCGGGAATGCGCGCGAGCAAGGCAAGTGTGCCCGCGCCACGCAGCAGCTGGCGTCGAGTGGTGCATACGGACATAAGGATGGGGCTCGGCGGCGTCAGCCAACGCTACAGGAGCGGCAAGCCCGGGCGCAGATCCCACGTTCGCATTTGCGGCGCGTCCTTCGGGGCACCGGGCATCGTCAAATCCATCGCGTTGCACGAACAAGGATCGTCGGCCTGCACGGCAACGCACGGACTGGTGCCAAGGTTCATCAGGAGCCTCGCCCAGACATCCATCTGCTGCAGTCCTGCCTCACTGCGCGATCAGGAACACCGCATAGATGTTTTCGGTGTAGGTGATCGTGCCGGTCAGCAGGCTTTCGCCGATGCCCTGGGCTCCGGCGCTTGGCGCAGGCGGCGGCGGTGGGGCCGGTGGCGAAGGCGGCGACACCACCGAGCCTGGCTTTGGCGCTGCGGGGGCCGACCAGGTGCCCGCCTCGACGCCATAGGCAAAATTGGGGGCGACATCGGAGATGCTGTAGATCCCGCCGAGCCGCACGCCGTAAGCAGCGGCCAGTCCTTGGGCCGATTCGCGCGACTGCGTGGCGGCTTCGCGCTTGAGGTCTGCACGCAAGGCAGCGGCATCGGCGTAGGCGGTCTGCATCGACAACACCTGGACGTGCTCATTGGCCTCCAAGCCGCCGAGAAAGGCACGCACATCCTTCAAGGACGTAAAGGTGCCGCGGATCTTGCGCTCCACGCGGGTGCCTTCGAAGACCGATTTACCCGCCTCGTAACGCGATTGCGGCGCAATCGACAACGCAGAGGCATACAGCGAGTCCTTGAGCACGCGGTTGCGCTGCAACCCATCCAGGACCACACGGGCGCGCTCTTCGACGAACGTGCGTGCCAGGTCGGGCTGCAAATTGGTGTTGCTGACCTTCAGATCGACGATGAACCGGTCCGGATCCACGGTCCGATAGGCCTGCCCCTTCACCAGCAAGTGCGGCTGCGAGGGCAGTGTATTGATCTGCGCTGCGCCCACGGCAGGTAGCATGAGGGCGGTGGCGAGCATCCAGCCGGCGAATCTGTTCATTGTCGTCTTCCTTGATGGCGAGTGATGCCCCTACAGCGTGGGGTCCTGCAGAAGCGCCGCCACGTCCGCACACAGCCGATCGACCGCCGCCGGCGTGGTGGCCCATGAGGTCACGAAGCGAATGACCAGGCAGCCATCGCTGCGGGTTTCCCAGCGTTCGAAATCGTAGCGCCGGGCGAGCTGTTCGGCTTGCGCTGTGCTGACGACGATGAACTGCTGGTTGGTCGGCGAGTCGCTGGTGAACTGCACGCCAGCGGCCAGCAAGCCGGCGCGCAAGCGCTGCGCCATGGCATTGGCATGCGCGGCCAGCGCGAGGAACAGGCCGTCTTCGAACAAGGTCGCGAACTGCGACCCCAGCAGCATGCCCTTGGCCAGCAGCGCGCCACGTTGCTTGATCAGATAGCGGAAGTCCGCCTGCAATGCCGGAGTGACGATGACCAGCGCTTCGCCGAGCAAGGCGCCGTTCTTGGTGCCGCCGATGTAGAACGCATCGGTCAGCGCGGCAATCGTCGGCAGGTCCAGATCGTTGCCAGCGGCAGTCAGTGCGGCGCCCAGGCGTGCGCCATCCAGGTACAGCAGCAGGTCGTGTGCGCGGCAGAAACGCGACAGCGCCTGGAGTTCGGCACGCGTGTAGATGGTGCCGCTCTCGGTGCTGTTGGAAATGTAGACCAGGCGCGGTTGCACCATGTGCTCGTTGCCGTGCACGTCCAGCAACGGCTGGATCAGCGCCGGCGTCAGCTTGTCGTGCAACGCAGGCACGGCCAGCACCTTGTGGCCGGTGGCTTCGATGGCGCCGGTTTCGTGCGTGGCGATGTGCCCGGCCTCCACCGCGATCACCGCCTGGTGCGGGCGCAGGAACGCCGCGATCGCCGTCAGGTTGGTCTGGGTGCCGCCGACCAGCAGATGCACGTCGGCCTGTGGCTGCGCGACTGCATTGCGAATCAATGCAGCCGCACGCGCGGTGTGGCGATCGGTACCATAGCCGGCGTTCTGTTCGGCGCTGGCCTGTGCCAGGGCCTGCAGCAGGCGCGGATGCGCGCCCTCGCTGTAGTCGTTGCGGAAGCTGATGCGCATCGCGTTGCCCTGCCCGTCCATCACAACCCCTTGGCCGCCTGCGCGACCGCACGGAACAGCGCACGCCCCTTGTTCATGGTCTCCTGCCATTCCAGGTCCGGGTCGGAGTCGTAGACCACGCCGCCGCCGGCCTGCACGTACAGATACCCGTCCTGGATCACGGCGGTGCGGATCGCAATGGCGGTGTCGGCATCGCCATGCCAGCCGATATAGCCGACTGCGCCGGAATAGACGTTGCGCTTGACCGGCTCCAGCTCGCGGATGATCTCCAACGCGCGAATCTTCGGCGCGCCGCTGACCGTGCCTGCCGGGAAGGTGGCGCGCAGCACGTCGCTGTAATTCAGGCCGGCCTTGAGCGTGCCGGTGACCTCGCTGACGATATGCATCACGTGGCTATAGCGCTCGATCACGAACTGCTCGCCCACCTTGACCGTGCCCGGTTCGGCCACGCGGCCGACATCGTTACGACCCAGGTCGATCAGCATCACGTGCTCGGCGCGCTCTTTCGGGTCGGCCAGCAATTCTTCTTCCAGCGCCTTGTCCAGCTCCGGTGTTGCGCCGCGTGGGCGGGTACCGGCGATCGGACGCACGGTGACCACGCCATCGCGCAGGCGCGCCAGGATTTCCGGCGAGGAGCCGACCACCTGGGTACCGCCGACATCGAGAAAATACATGTACGGCGATGGATTGAGCGCACGCAGCGCGCGATACACATCCACCGGGCGCGCACGGAACGGCACGCGCAAGCGTTGCGACGGCACCACCTGGAAGATGTCGCCGGCGCGCACGTATTCCTGCGCCTTGCGCACCACCGCGTGGTATTCCTCGCGGGTAAACGAGGAGCGGAAATCCGACTCGTCGATCGCATCGGAAATCTGCGCCTGCGGATACCCGGCGCCGCCCTGACGCAGGCGGTGCGCCAGTTCGTCCAGGCGCCGGTTAGCGCGCACGTAGGCCTGCGGCTGGCGCGGGTCGGCATGCACGATCAGGTACAGCCGGCCCTTGAGATTGTCGAACACCGCCAGCTCTTCGGACAGCATCAGCAGGATGTCCGGCGTGCCCAGCTCATCGGGTTTGTCGCCGGTGCCCAGGCGCGGCTCGATGTACTGGATGCACTCGAAACCGAACCAGCCGACCAGGCCACCGGTGAAACCGGGCAGGCCGTCGAGCTGCGGCACCGAGTGCTCGGCGCGCAAGGCGTCGACTTCGGCCAGCGGGTCGGCGACCTCGCGGGTTTCCAGCACTTCGCCGTGCTCGCTGATTTCCAGCGTGTGCCCGCGGAAGCTGTACACGCGCCGCGCCGGCAGGCCGATGATGGAATAGCGCCCGAAGCGTTCGCCACCTTCGACCGATTCGAACAGGTAGGTGTAGGCGCCGTCGGCGAGCTTCAGATAGACCGACAGCGGCGTGTCCAGGTCGGACAGCACTTGCCGGACAACGGGGATACGGGTGTGACCTTCAGCGGCCTGGCGCTGGAACTGCTCTGCAGTGATCAAGACGACTTTCCTTCCGGGACTCTGTGGCGGGGCGGACGACGGCAACGGGCCACCATCGCCACCAGCGGCGAGCGGAAGAGAAGGAGCGTGGAGTCGTCAGGCGGGACACGCCGCTACTGTAGCGCAACTGCCGCGCAAGGGCAGCAGGCGCGAGACCAAAGCCGCGCAAATCGCGAAGCCGAGCCAGTCCGGCCTGGGTGTCTTACAGCCCGTGACACCAACACCCCGCAACACCCGCTCTATCGCTCTTCCGATTCCCCAATCCCGATTCCCGATTCCCGATTCCCAGCGCTCAAACGCTCCGCAACGGGCACTCCACCGGCAAATGCATCCGCAACCGCGCCGGCACGCATTCGATGCGGAAATGCAGCGAGGTCTCCGGCTCGCCATCCAGGTTCAAGGTCAGCGGCTGGTGCGAGACGATCTCCAGCCACGGCAGCCGCGCGCGCACGGCCACACGCTCCAGCGCGGCCTGTTTGCCGCCGGTGACCAGGGTACCGAGGGTGGCGGCCACTTCGCCGTTGAGCGCAGGCACGATGGTGACGTCGAGCAGGCCATCGTCGATCAAGGCTTCCGGACACAGCGCCTGGCCGCCGCCGGCCTGGCGTCCGTTGCCCAGGCCAAGTGCAATGAACTCGCCTTCCCAACGGAAGTCCGGGCCGCTGAAGCGGGCGCTGATCGGGTCGATCCGGCCCAGCCGCGACATGCCGGTGATCAGATACGCCAGGCCACCGAGCATCTTCTTCAGGCCTTCGTCGGTTTCGACGGTGACCTGGGTGCCGAACCCGCCGCTGGCGACGTTGGCGCACCAGTGCGGGCCGTGCTCGGCGTCGATGCGCAGCAGGTCGATCGGCTCGGCCGCACGCTCGGCGATCAACGTCAACGCGGCGAGCGGCTCGATCGGCAGATTGGCGGCAGTGGCGAAGTCGTTGGCGGTCCCCAGCGGCACCAGGCCCAGCGACGGCAGCGTGGCGGCGTCGGCCGTGTGATGCGCCAGCGCGGCGGCCACTTCGCTCAAGGTACCGTCGCCCCCGGCCGCGATCACGGTGTGGGCGCCGTCGGCAACCGCTTCGCCGACATAGCGCTCGGCATCGCCGTCTTCCCAGGTGACCCGCACCTCGAGCTGGATGCCGCGCTTGCGCAGCGTTCCCACCGCCTCACGCAGGTCCAGGTTGTCGGTGGACTTGCCGTTGAGGATCAGACGCCAGTGGGACGCGGCCATGCACGCTGCCAATGCTGTGAGGGTGGTGGCCGCAGGCTAGCAGCGGCCCGCTGCGTGCCTCGTGAATACGCAGCCTCGCCCGGCTGTCATCGGCATGTCACCGATGACCCGGAGAGTGGAAGGCCATAGCAGGGACGACGGGCGGAGGCAGGATCAGCCTCCAATTTTTCTGAAGGCCGCTCCGGTGGGGGCGGCCTTCTTCTTGCGTGCCACGGCGGCGCGGCAGGCCGCGCTCAGGTACCGGCGGCGAAGGCGGCCAGGCGCTCGCCGTCGAGCCGGTAGACGGTCCAGCCGTCCATCGGGCGCGCACCGGCCGCCTGGTAGAAGTCGATGGCCGGCTGATTCCAGTCCAGCACCGACCATTCGAAACGCCCGCAGCCACGCTGCACGGCCAACCGGGCCAGATGCCGCAACAAGGCCAGGCCGGCGCCCTGCCCGCGCGCCTGCGGACGCACGAACAGGTCTTCCAGATACAGGCCGTTGCGGCCGAGCCAGGTCGAGTAGTTGAAGAAATACACCGCAAATCCCAGCGCCTGGCCATCCTGCTCGCAGATCAGTGCATGCGCGGTGGCACCGTCGCCGAACAGACTGGCGCGCAGGTCCTCCGGGCTGGCCTTGACCGCATCGGGTTCGCGTTCGTACACCGCCAGTGCGGTGATCAGCTCGTGCAGCAGCTGCGCATCGTTCGGCGTGGCAGCGCGGATCTGCAGCGTGGGCGCGCTCATCGCACCGCGTCCACCGCTGCGCGCATCTGCGCGATCACCTGCGCATAGTCGGGCGCGTTGAAGATCGCCGAGCCGGCGACGAAGGTGTCGGCACCGGCCGCAGCGATCGCGCCGATGTTGTCGGCCTTGACCCCGCCGTCGATCTCCAGCCGGATCGGCTTGCCCAGCGCGTCGATCCTCTTGCGGATGGCGCGCAATTTATCCAGCGCAGAGGGAATGAAGGCCTGCCCGCCGAAGCCGGGGTTGACCGACATCACCAGCACCAGATCCAGCTCGGGCAGCACCCAGTCCAGGATGTCCACCGGGGTGGCCGGGTTGAGCACCAGGCCGGCCTGGCAGCCGTGCGACTTGATCAGCTGGATCGTGCGGTGCACATGGCGGCTGGCTTCGGGATGGAAGCTGATGGTGGTGGCGCCGGCCTCGGCGAAGTCCGGCACGATGCGGTCCACCGGCTCGACCATCAGGTGCACGTCGATCGGCGCGACGATGCCGTGCTTGCGCAGCGCCTGGCACACCATCGGGCCGATGGTGAGGTTGGGCACGTAGTGGTTGTCCATCACGTCGAAGTGCACCCAATCGGCGCCGGCCTTCAGGACGTTGTTCACTTCCTCGCCCAGGCGGGCGAAATCGGCGGACAGGATGGACGGGGCAATCGCCGTCGGTTGCATGGGCAGCTCGTCAAGGAACGGGACACGCATTGTCGCAGGCACGCAACGCCGGTGCATCCGCGCCGGTCCCGCCTGCGTATGCACCTGACCGGCGCACCGCGCCCTTTCGCCAAGGACACCGCATGAAGACCACCCCGCTCGCCTCCGCTGCGCTTGTTTTGATGGCCCTGGCCCCATCCGCCTGGGCACAGACCGGCCCGGCCGACTGGTCAGGTTTCTCGATCGGCGCCAATGTCGGCGGTGCCGACGTCAGTGGCGTTTCCGGCGGCCGCTTCGGCTTCGACACCAACCTGGACGGCCGCGATGGCGACCAGGTCAGCACCCCGACCGGCGCCGATGCCTTCTCGCCCGGATTCTGCGGCGGCGCGGCCGCCGGGCGCACCCCGGCCAGCGGCTGCAGCAAGGACAAGGGCGGCGCCGAATACGGTGCGCGGCTGGGCTACGACTGGCAGGCCGGCAACTGGGTCTACGGCGTGGTCGCCGAATACACCCGCAACGACCTGCGCGACAGCGTCAGCGCCTTCAGCACCACCCCGGCGTTCTACACCTTCACCCGCCAGCTCAACCGCACCGCCGCCCTGCGCGGCCGTATCGGCTATGCCTTCGGCGCACAGGGTGACTATCTGGCCTATGTCACCGCCGGCGTGGCACGCGGCGAGTTCGACCACAGCTTCTCCAGCAGCAACACCGCCAACAGCTTCACCAGCAGCGGCGGCGACAGCGCCGACGGCTACCAGGCCGGCCTGGGCCTGCAGCGCCGCTTGAGCGACAACGTCTCGGTCGGCGTGGAGTACCTGTTCACCCGCCTGCAGGACGAAGACACCCGCGTGCGTGTCGGCCCGGGCACCGCGCCGGCCACCAACCCGTTCCTGCGCGTCAACCCGGCCGGTACCGATCTGCGCCGCACCGATACGGACTTCTCGTCGAATGCGGTGCGCCTGACGGCGACCTATCGCTTCTGAGTTCTGGAGCTTGCGTGACCACGCCCGACCTGCAAGGGGTCGGGCGTGTTTGATGGTGGCGCCAATGCCGATGCCGGAACGCGGCGGCTGGATCAGCGTTTGCGCAGGCGCTGGATCCGGTCGTAGGCCGCATTGATCTGGCTGGCTTTCCGCTCGGCCTGGCGGCGTGCTTCCGGCTCGGCGTTGGCCACCTTGTCCGGGTGGTAGCGCGACATCAGCCGGCGATAGGCCAGGTCGATCTCGGCAGTGGTGGCGTCCGGCTCCAGCCCCAGCGCCTCGTACGGGTTTTCGACGCGGCGCTTGAACCAGCCGGCGTCCACCGCATGCCCGATGGCCAGGCCGATCATCAGCCCGACCACCGGCGCGCCACGGAACAGCAGGGCGCCGGCCAGGGCGCCGAGCAGTTTTCCATACCAGGACATGGGCGATCGGGGGGCGGGAAGGCGGGCTGGCGATCTTACCCGAACGCCCGCCCGGCCTGGCTGACGCGGCCTGCACGCCGGCCCGCAGGCGGGCTCCAATAAATACAGCGGCGCGCACCGAAGCGCCGTACACTACGCGGCCCGCTGCCCACCCGCGGGCCCGCCGGGTCCCGGGGACAGCGTCATTGCGACGTCCTTAGGAGTGCCTGTGTCGACCACGCTGTTGCAATCCGATCTGCCCGGCCTGCCGTTGCGTCACCGTGGCAAGGTCCGCGATGTCTTCGACATTCCCCGCGAGCGCCTGCCCGCCGATGCGCCCCCGGGCGATTATCTGTTGATGGTGGCGACCGACCGCCTGTCCGCGTTCGACGTGGTGCTGCCCGACCCGATCCCCGGCAAGGGCGAGATGCTGTGCCAGGTGTCCAACTTCTGGTTCCACAAGACCGAGCACCTGATGCCCAACCACCTGGTCGACATCACCGTGGAGCAGGTGCTGCCCGAAGGTGTGGACCCGGCGCTGTATGCCAGGCGCGCGGTCGTCACGCGCAAGCTCAAGCCGGTGCCGGTGGAAGCGATCGCACGCGGCTATCTGATCGGCAGCGGCTGGAAGGATTACCAGCGCACCGGCAAGATCAGCGGCATCGAACTGCCCGACGGCCTGCGCCAGGCCGAGAAACTGCCCGAGCCGATCTTTACCCCGTCGACCAAGGCCGCGGTCGGCGACCATGACGAAAACATCGACTTCGACGCGATGGTCATGACCGTCGGCGCCGAGCTTGCCGAACGCGTCCGCGATGCCACCTTGCGCATCTACCGTTTCGCCGCCGATTTCGCCGCCGAACGCGGCATCCTGCTGGCCGATACCAAGTTCGAATTCGGCACCGATGCCGATGGCCGCCTGTACATCATGGACGAGATGCTGACCCCGGACTCGTCGCGTTACTGGCCCGCCGACCAGTACGAACTCGGCACCAGCCCGCCCAGCTACGACAAGCAGTTCGTGCGCGATTACCTGGAAACCCTGGACTGGGGCAAGACCGCCCCCGGCCCCAGCCTGCCGGCAGACGTGATCGAACGCACACGCGCAAAATATGCCGAGGCATTGCAGCGCTTGGCGGGCATTTCGGTTGATTGATCTTCAATGCCCCGCACTCTGGGCTTTGACGCTGCGCCAAAGCAGCACTGGCGGCCGGCGCTCGTCATCGAGCGCCGAAGCACGCACCTGACGCCATCCATTGTCCAAGGAAGTCGCAATGGCTCTCTCCTGTTTTTCCTTGCGCAGATTGCCGGTGTTACGCAACGCCCTCCTGCCGGCGCTGCTTGCAGTAAGCGCGTGCAGCGCCGGCGAATCGGCAGTGCCTGCCGCGCCGCCAGTCACATCCACGGCGTCGGCGTCTGCAGCAGCACATGCCACCTCTCCTGGTGGCGCTTCCCGCAATGACCGGCTCGCTGCCTTACTGCAGGCAGCCGGCGTGCAGTGCGCCGATGCGAACATGGCAAAAGGCTGTACGGCCGGAAATGTCGATGCCGGCGATTTCTATGACGTAGAGCTCTCACCTGCATGTGGCAATCCGGGCTTCTTTGCCGGCGTGGCGCAAGCAAACGGAGTGGATGTACTCGACGCGGTGCCAACCACTGGAAGTAATGCGATCGCAAGAGCCAGGCTGGCGCAGGGCCAGCTCGTCTGCATCCAGGCGATCGGCCGCGCTGGGCAGACCCCTCTGTATTACTACGTCATCGCGATCCCTGCAGACACTGTCGCCCAATGCAAGAACAACCCGGCATGCGGAACATACGGCGACAGGCCGATCCAACGCTCGAGCACCGCCACTGGTGACAGCTGCCACGCCGCCGCACCGGGCCAGTACGTCGGCGAGTGCGCGCAGGGATGGGTGGGTGCGGATGCACTCGATGTGTTTTCAAACGGGATAGAGTCACCCGCGCCGGCCTGATCAATCCGCAGGTAACCCCTAATCAAATCATCATGATTTTTGCGAAGGCGGGATTTGCGTTAGCCTGGCGCGTGTTGGCGGCAATCACCGGCAATGGAACGACCCGAGCGCCGGGGCACGGATCGTCGGGCCGGCGGCTCTCCTGGGGTGTTGGCCTGCCGCCTGCCGGCCGGTTTGGGTCACCCTCGGTACTGCAAGCCTTCACACATTTGCAGGTAGCGCGCGGATAGCATCCCGCCCGCGCACCCGTTGCCCACCATGATCAGGAGGATCCCTTGGCCCTTTTCCGAACGTCCCTGCACGCGCTCGCACTGAGCCTGGCGCTGGTCGCCTGCAAACCGCAAGCAGAGCCAGCCGGCGCTGCGATGCCTGCTGCGACTGCCGCACCTGCCGCCTCGACACCTGCTGCCGCTGCAGCAACGCCTGCCCAGCCGGCAACCTGCCCCAGCACCGACTTCGCTACGTTTCTGAAAAGCTTCAGTGCGGACATTGCAGTACAGGAAAAGGCCACGGCCGATCCGCTGACGATGATTCAACTCGACCCGGACGCACAGCCCGAGCCGGCGCCGGTCACCCGCACGGTTGCGCTGGCCGACGTTGAATGGCCCGTCATCCCGAACCTGGAGGCGGCCCGCAACGGCGGCCGCGAAGTCACGATTTCCGAAGAAGCCGATGGCCGCCAGGTACTGGTCCGCACACCGGACACCGGCGATCAGCAGGTCTACCACTTCGCCCAGCGCCCTTGCTGGATGCTGGTCAAGGTGGACGACCAATCCCTGTAATCTGCGCGCCAGCGGCCGCGCCGTTCATCGCATACCTGCCATCGTTCCAGGAGATAACCTTGCGCCCTTTCCGATTGATCGGCCCTGCATTGGCAGTTGTCCTTGCGGCCTGTAACGGCCCCCAGGCCGGCGGTGCAACCGAGCAGCCGACGGCAGCTGCCGATACCGCGGCGACGCAGTCGTCCGCACCTGCCGCAACACCCCCCGCAACACCGACACAAGGGACTGTACCTATGGGCACGATAGACTCCTTCATTCCGGCAGGATCGAAGGCTCTGGAGACCATCCGCGGCGATCTGACTGGCGCGGGGCGCTCCGATGCGCTGGTGGTGATTTCCCCGCCAGCCACTGGTGCGGAAAAGCTCGGTGAAGGGCAGCCGCGTACGGTCCTGTTGCTGACACAGACTGCCGACGGCGCGCTGAAAAAGGCTGCCGAAAACAGCAAGATCGTCCCATGCGCCCGGTGTGGCGGCCTGGCAGGCGACCCCTATGCGTTTTCGCGCATCCAGCCCGGGCAATTCACCATTTCCATTTCCGGCGGATCGCGTGAGCGCTGGGCGGACGACTTTACATTCAAGTACTCGGCAGACAAGCAGAGCTGGTTGCTGGACAAGGTGGTGCGTGACCTGTCCGATACCGAGACCGAGCAGCACAACACCCTGGAATTGACCACCAAGGATTTCGGCACGGTGGCATTCGCGGAATTTGATCCCTCCACATTGAAGAAAGCTGCGGCATTGGACGACGCCGCAGCCGAGAAGGCGAATTAAACGGAAGTAATGGTTTGCACGGACAAGGAAGGAGTCCGTTATTTCATGTTGCTGAGAAATGAGGAGTTACACCCATGGCAACCGATCGCGAAACAGGGCTGCTCCAATCAGCCTATGCAGCAGGCATTACCCAGCCGAAGGAGCTGGCAAACTTCATGGCCCAGGTGGGTCATGAGTCGATGGGCCTCAACCGCCTGGAAGAAGGGTTCCGCTATACGCATGGATCCTCGCAGGTGAGTTCGAAGGTGCGATCCGCACTACGTGAGGGGCCCGAGGCCCTGGAGCAGGCGCGTCTGGATGCCCTGCGCGGGCAACCGGAAAAACTGGCCGAATTGATGTATGGCGGGCGCATGGGCAATAACGAGCCCGGCGATGGCTACCTGTACCGTGGCCGCGGTTACATGCAGCTCACCGGCAAGGATCAATATCGTGCGGCCGGCGAAGCGTTGAACCTGGACCTGGTGGCGCACCCCGATCTGGCGGCACAACCTGAGAACGCATCCCGCATCGCGACCTGGTACTGGCAGAACAACGTGCCACAGGCCGCCAGGCAGGACGCGCATGCGGCAGGCGTTGCGATCAACGGCGGCGATCCGCCGAATGGATTGGCCGACCGCGAGAACCGGTTTGCCCGCTGGCAGCGCGATATCACTCCAGAGCTGATGAACAACCTGGCACACGGCCAGCTCGGACAGCCGGTGCAGCCCGCTGCGCCAGCACCTGCGCAGCCGCAGCATGGCGGTTCCAGCACGTTTCAGCACACGATGGAACGGATGCTCCCGCCGCAGAACGGGACGGCGCCGCACATCACCGGCCATTACGGCGAGCATCGCAGTGCCCGCGATCACGGCGGTACCGACTTCAACTACCAGGGTGGCCAGACAGGCCGCAACCTGCAGCACCCGACGGTGCATTCGCCGGTCTCCGGAACCGTGACGTTTGCGGGCGGCAACTACGGCACTGTCAAGATTCGCGATGCACAGGGTAACTCGCACGAGATCCTGCACCTGGACGCACTCAAGGTGAAAGAAGGTCAGGCGCTGTCCGCGGGCGATGCCATCGGCACGATGGGTGGACGCGGCCCGAACGGCAACAGCCAGTACGCACAGCATGTGCATTACCAACTGCGCGATGCCAGCGGCAAGTTGACCAGCCCGGAGACGTTCTGGAATCAGGGTCATCAGCAGGAGTCGGGCGCGCGCCACTCCCAGCCAGCGACACCGGCGGGCAATGGCACGCTGCGGCATGGCGAGCAGGGCGGCGATGTCGGCAAGCTGCAGCAGGACCTCAACCGGCTTGGCGTGCGCGATGCGCAGGGCAACCGGCTTGCCGAGGATGGTCGCTTTGGCGACAACACGCGGGAGGCAGTGATTGCGTTCCAGAAGCAGCACGGACTGCAGCCCGATGGCGTGGTGGGGCGCAACACGCAGGCCGCGTTGTCCGCACAACCGGCACAGGCACAGGCACAGGCAGCACAGACGCCTGTCGCTGCGCCCAAGGGCCCGTCGCTCGACGATGCCTCGCACCCGGACCATGCCTTGCACACCGCGATCCGCAGCAGGCTGCCCAGCATGATCTCCAACGAGACGGCGGCCCACGTCACGCTGCAGGCCAAGCAGAACGGGATCGATTCGGCAGACAAGCTGCAGAACGTCACCGTGCAGGATGGCAAGGCGTTCGTCATGGGCACCACGCCGGGCTTCCGTGCGGCGGTGGATCTGAACCAGCCTGCCCCCACGCTGGAGCAGACCAGTGCGCAATTGCTGGCTGGCCAGGCTTCGCAGCAGCGCGCTCAGGACGAGCAGCAGAGGGTCGCGATCGGCGGCCGCTGAGGGCTCAACGGTGCAGCAAGAAAAAACCGGCCAGGTCTCTGGCCGGTTTTTTTGTGCGTGTCCTTTCGGCATTGCCGCCGAGAGCGATGCGGCAACCGTGCCTCGGCACACACGCATCAGCGCGTTGCTTTCGCCATTCGCCGTTGGCCGATTGCCTGCCACCGGAGATCGACACACCTTCCAGACGTCGGTTAGACACGGCCTGCAGCGCTGATGACGTCCCACACGCAGCGCCACGTCGGGCGCTCTGCGATGCCCTCCACATCGCAAAGTGGCGCGGCGCACAGAACGCAACACAGCTGTAACTTTTCCTACTGCGCTGTCATGGACTGTGCAAGTTTATCTGCAGGCACCTGTTGCCAGTCGCGATCGGCCGTGATGCGTGTCGCCGCCGATCTTTGCATTGCACGTTTTCGGGGAGAGAGTCGTCATGCAAGTTCATGTCCTGGGCGCGGCGATCTGCTGCGCGCTATCGTTGTCTGCTGTCGCCACTGCCGCGGATCTTTCCGCAAATGCCGCGGTGTCGCGCGCGCAAACCTTGTTGGGCAATCACGCTGCGGCGCTGGCCAACCGTGCAACGGCCGATGCGTTTGTCGCGCGCGACAGCATCGTCGATGCCGACGGCACCGAGCATGTGCGCTTTGATCGCACCTATCAGGGCCTGCCGGTCATCGGCGGCGATGTGGTGGTGCATTCGCGACGCGGAGTGATGCGTCAGTTGAGCCAGAGCATGGACACCAGCGTGCGCCCGAGCATCGTGCCGGGCATCGATGCGGACACGGCTATGCGTGCGGCCGGTGCGCAGTTCGATCTGGCACCCGATGCGGCGCCGCGCGCAAGCCTGGCCTTGTATGCGCGTCAGGGGGCACCGCGTCTGGTTTATGAAGTGATCTACAGCGGCATCAAGCCCGACCAGACGCCGACCGAAATGCATTACATCGTCGATGCAGTCAGTCAACGCATTCTCGAGTCCTGGGACACGGTGCATACCGCCTGCGCGGGCGGCACCAGTGCGGCCGGCACCGGACGTTCGCTGTATGCAGGCAGCGTGGCATTGGCAACGACGCGTTGCAGCAGCGGGTATGAATTGACCGATCTGAGCCGCGGCAGCGGCGCCACCTACAACATGCGCAACAGCACCTCCGGCAACGGCACGCTGGTCACCGATGCCGACAACACCTGGGGCAGCGGCGCCAATAGCGATACGGTGACTGCGGCGGTGGATGCGCATTACGGCGTCGCATTGACCTGGGACTATTTCCGCACCGCCCATGCGCGCAGCGGCATCGCCAACGATGGAGCCGGTGCACGCAGCCGGGTGCATTACGGCAGCCGCTACAACAACGCGTTCTGGCAGGACAGCTGCTTCTGCATGACCTTCGGCGATGGCGACGGCAGCACGTTCACGCCGTTGGTGTCGGTGGATGTGGCCGGTCACGAGATGACCCACGGCGTGACCAGCCGCACCGCGCGCCTGGTGTATTCGGGCGAGTCGGGCGGCTTGAACGAAGCCACCTCCGACATCATGGGCGCGATGGTGGAGTATTCCGCCAACAACAGCGCGCAGCCGGGCAATTACCTGATCGGCGAGAAGATCATCCCCGGCAACAGCAGCGGGACGCTGGCGCTGCGCTACATGTTCAAGCCCAGCCTGGATGGCGACTCGCCCGATTGCTACAGCAGCAGCCTGGGCTCGCTCAACGTGCATTACAGCTCGGGCGTGGCCAACCATTTCTACTATCTGCTGGCCGAAGGCGCGGTGGTGCCGAGCGGCTTCGGGTCGGGCACCAGCTGGAACGTGACGCCGGCCGGGTTGGTCTGCAACGGCAACACGGCATTGACGGCGATCGGCCGAGCGGCAGCCAGCCGCATCTGGTACCGCGCGTTGACGGTGTACATGACCTCCTCGACCAACTATGCGGCCGCACGCCGGGCGACGTTGAGCGCGGCCACCGATCTGTACGGCAGCAGCTCCACGCAGTACCGCGCGGTTGCCGCAGCGTGGAGCGCCGTGTCGGTCAACTGATGGATGCCGCTCCCTGTCACGCGCGCTACGCGTGGCAGGGGCGCGTCTGCCACTGTGCCATCCGCGCGCGTATGCTTGGGTCATTCCTGGGAGGGAACATGACCGAACGCACCAAGACCGCGCGACCGATCGACCGCTATTTCGCCAGTTATTCCGACGACCATCGCAACGCGACCAATCAGCAGATCCATGTGCTGGCGGTGCCGGCGATCCTGTGGTCGGTGGTGGGCCTGCTGTGGTGCATCCCGGTCGGCGGCACCTGGTTCAGCAGCGGCGTATGGGCGGCGTTGTCGATGTTCGCGGCCTGGTCTTACTACAACCGCTTATCGCGTCCGCTCGGGCTGGGCATGCTGGGGATCTTCTTTTTCTTCGGCTGCCTGTGCCGGTTGATCGAAGGCAGGCTCGGGCTCAGCGGCCTGTTCACCACGGCGCTGACAGTGTTCGTGCTGGCCTGGATCGCGCAGTTCGTCGGCCACCGGATCGAAGGCCGCAAGCCGAGCTTTCTAACCGACCTGACCTATCTGCTGATCGGGCCGATCTGGGTGCTGGCCAAGTTATATCGTCAGTTGGGTTGGCGGTATTGAGCACGGCCGACACGCCCAGCGCACAGCCCGGTGCCGGCGTGGTCATGCGTTGAAGCGGCGTATTACGACTGCGCGCCACGCAGCGCTGCATGGCACACAGGTGCACCTGCGGGGTATCACTCGCCGATGCCGAGCTCTTCGGGCAGCGGACGAAAGGCGCGTGGCGCGTAGCCGAAGTCGCGACGCGCCGGTTCCAGGTCGAACACCAGGTCATCGCGCATGCGCTGCAATGCGGCCGCATTGATGCCACGCAGGCGCCCCAGCCGCTGCGCGGCAGTGAGGGCAAGGCCGAACAGGCCGGGCGGCACCTGATACAGCCGCGCCGGTCGCGGCAGCGCCGCCAGCACGCGCTCCACCATCTGCGTATAGGCCAGCACCTCGCCGCCGCCGACGGCATAGCTGCGCTGCTGTGTCGCCGGCTGGGTGAGCACCGCCAGCGCGGCGCTGGCCAGATCGTCCACATGCACCGGCTGGCGCAGCCCGGTTGCGTTGGCCGGCAGCACGAAGGCGCCGGTGCGCTGCGCCAGCCCGGCGATCTGGGTGAGCGTGCGGTCGCGCCCGGCCCCATAGACCAGCGTCGGGCGCAGCACCGTCGCCGTGGCACCACGCGCCTGGGCTGCGGAGAACAGCGCCTGTTCGGCATGTGCCAGGCGCTGTGCGACATCGCGCTCGGCCGCGTCGATCGAATGTTCCTTGACCTCCAGGCTGGTGGAACCGAACGCCACAATGCGCGGAGCGCGCACCGGATTTTCGGCATACCAGCGCGCGAAATGGTCCAGCGGGCCGCAGCTGAAGATCACCTCGAAGGCCTCGCCTGCGGCAGCCGGCGTGGCCAGGTCGCCCTGCCGCCAGATCAGCCCGGAGCGCGCCGCGCGCGGCTGGCGCGACCATGCCGTCACCTGCCAGCCGCGGCTGAGCAGCCGCGTCAGCAGGCGTTCGCCGATCTGACCGCTGCCGCCGAACACCAGGGCGCGCGGCGCAGAAACGGCAGGGGACGGAGCGGGATCGGCAGCGGTCACGGGGCTCGGATGCGGTCTGGGTGATCCCAGCATAGCGAGTGACACGCAGCGGCGCGATGCTGCTGCGTTGGCGATTTGCGCATGCGCGCAGCCACGGCGTTGACGCGGGCGTCAGTCAACGGTTTGTTAAGCTCTCTGGCCTGCTCGCGAATCTTGTGTTCCCTGCATGCCTTTTCCGCTGGAAATCCTGCTCGCGCTGCCATTTGTGATGGCGGCCGCCACTGCGCTGCTCTGGCGCGTCTCCCGTTCGATCACTGCGTGGTTGGCTGCGGCCGCGCCGTTGGGCGGGCTGCTCATCCTGGCAACGCTCACACCGGCCGTGCTGCGCGGCGAGGTGGTCGGCAGCCAGCACGCGTGGTTGCCGCAGATCGGCCTGATGTTCTCGCTGCGGCTCGATGGCCTGGCGTGGATGTTCGCGTTGCTGGTGCTGGGCATCGGCGCGCTGGTGGTGCTGTATGCGCATTACTACCTGAGTGCACGCGACAGCGCCTCGCGCTTCTTCGCCTATCTCATGCTGTTCATGGGCGCGATGCTCGGCATGGTGTTGTCGGGCAACCTGCTGTTGCTGATGGTGTTCTGGGAGCTCACCAGCATCAGCTCGTTCCTGTTGATCGGCTTCTGGTCGCACCGCAAGGACGCGCGCGAAGGTGCGCGCATGGCCTTCGTGCTGACGGCCGGTGGCGGCCTGGCGCTGCTAGGCGGCATCCTGATGATCGGCGGCATCGTCGGCAGCTTTGAGCTGGATGCGGTACTGGCGGCCGGCGATCTCATTCGCGCCAGCCCGCTGTATCCGTATGCGTTGGGATTGGTGCTGCTGGGCATCTTCACCAAGAGCGCGCAGTTCCCGTTCCACTTCTGGCTGCCGCACGCGATGGCCGCGCCCACGCCGGTGTCGGCGTATCTGCATTCGGCCACGATGGTGAAGGCCGGCGTGTTCCTGCTGGCGCGCCTGCATCCTGCCCTGGCCGGCACCGATCTGTTCTTCTATACGGTCACCAGCATCGGTGCGATCACGCTGCTGCTTGGCGCCTGGCACGCGATCTTCCAGCACGACCTCAAGGGCGTGCTGGCGTACTCGACCATTTCGCATCTGGGCCTGATCACGATGCTGTTCGGCCTGTCCACGCCGATGGCGGTGGTGGCCGGCGTGTTCCACATCCTCAACCACGCGGTGTTCAAGGCCTCGCTGTTCATGGCCGCCGGCATCATCGACCACGAGACCGGCACGCGCGACATGCGCAAGCTGGGCAATCTGCGCCGCCTGATGCCGGTCACCAGCGCGCTGGCGATTACCGCCTCGCTGGCGATGGCCGGCGTTCCGCTGCTCAACGGCTTCCTGTCCAAGGAAATGTTCTTTGCCGTGGCGCTGGAAACCGACGCGCCGCAGACCATGCGGGTATTGGCCAGCATCGCCGCCCTGCTGGCCGGCCTGCTCGGCGTGGCCTACAGCCTGCGCTTCGTGCACGACACCTTCTTCGGCCAGGGCCCACGCGATCTGGACACCACCCCGCACGAGCCGCCGCGCTGGATGCGGATACCGGTGGACGTGCTGGTGCTGATCTGCGTGGCCGTGGGCATCGTGCCGGCCTGGACCATTGCGCCGGTGCTGCGCGCCGGTGCCAGCGCCATCCTTGGCGAGCGCCTGCCCGACTACAGCCTGGCGCTGTGGCACGGCTGGAACTGGCCGCTGGCGATGAGCATCGCCGGCATGGTGGGCGGCACCCTGTTGTACATGGCGCTGCGCCGCACGCTGGACATGTACGCGATCCAGAACCGCTCGCCGGGCAAGGCGCTGTTCAACTGGAACCTGCGCGCCCTGTTCGCCGGTACCGTGCGCATGACCGATGCGGTCACCAACGGCAATCTGCAGCGCATGCTGATGCTGCTGGTGCTGAGCGCGGTCGTGGTGGCGCTGGTGCCGTTCCTGCAGGGCGGCGCCTTGCCGGCCTGGCCGGCGCCCACCCCGCTGCCGCTGCTGGGCTGGACGATCTGGCTGCTGATGATCGCCTGCGCCCTGGGCAGCCTGTTCCTGTACAAGCAGCGCCTGCTCGCCGTGCTGGTGCTGGGTGGCACCGGCCTGGCCGTCAGCATGACCTTCGTGTTCCTGTCAGCACCGGACCTTGCGTTGACCCAGCTGCTGGTGGAGATGGTGACGCTGGTGCTGATGCTGCTGGCGATGAATTACCTGCCCGAGCGCTCGGTGCCCGAACCTGCGCGCCTGCGCAAACTCCGCGATGCCGGCATCGCCGTGGTCGGGGGCGCCGGGCTGGCTGCGTTGGCCTACACCTTGATGACCCAGCCCAGCCACACGGTCGCCGGCGAGCTGCTGCAGCGTGCGCTGCCGGAAGCCTACGGGCGCAACGTGGTCAACGTGATCCTGGTGGATTTCCGCGGCTTCGATACCTTCGGCGAGATCACCGTGTTCGCGATCGCCGGGCTGGTGGTGCACGCGCTGCTGCGGCGCTCGCGCATGGCGCCGGAGCGCACCATGCCCGGCCCGCCGATCAAGTTGCCGGTGCCGGCCGACCTGGCGCAGATCATGTTTCCGCTGACGCTGACGGTGTCGTTGTTCCTGTTCCTGCGCGGCCATAACGCGCCCGGTGGCGGTTTTATCGCCGGGCTGGTGCTGGCGGTGCCGTTGCTGATGCAGTACGTGATCCAGGGCACCGCATCGGTGGAATCGCGCTTCGGCTTCGACTACATCCGCCTGATCGGCATCGGCCTGCTGTGCGCGCTGGTCAGTGGCGCCGGTGCGCTGCTCTTCGGCATGCCGTTCCTGAGCAGCGGACATCTGGAGATTCCGTTGCCGCTGCTGGGCGATCTGGAACTGGCCAGTGCGCTGGGCTTCGATATCGGCGTGTATCTGGTGGTGTTCGGCGCGGCGATGTTGATGCTGTCGATGATGGGCACGATCAAACCCTCGCGTACGCGCAGCTCCCAGCGCGGCGAGATCGACCCCACCCAGCGTTCGACACGCACCGCGGAGCAGCATTGATGGAACTGGCAATGGCAAGCGCGATCGGCGTCCTGACCGCATTGGCGATCTACCTGTTGCTGCGCGCGCGCAGCTTCGACGTGATCCTGGGCATGACCTTCCTGTCGTATGCAACCAACCTGCTGATCTTCGCCGGTGGGCGGCTGCGTAGCGGCCAGGCGCCGGTGCTGCGCGAGGGCGTGCCGGCCGACCTGATGCACTACACCGACCCGTTGCCGCAGGCGCTGGTGCTGACTGCGATCGTGATCGCCTTCGCGATGACCGCCGTGAGCCTGGTGCTGGCGATCCGCAGCCGCAGCGACAACGGCAGCGACCATGTGGATGCGCATGAAGACGCCACCACCGGCGTGGACACGCGCGAGGCACGGCGATGAATCATCTGCTGATCCTGCCGATCCTGATCCCGATGCTGGGCGCATCGGCGTCGCTGTTCGTTGAACATCGCCGCTATGGGCCGCGCGTGCAGCGCACGGTGGCGTGGACGAGCATGGTGTTGCTGGCCGTGTCCGTGATCGCCCTGTTCGCGCGCGCCGCCGACGGCCAGGTGCTGGTGTACCTGCTCGGCGACTGGCCGGCGCGCATCGGCATCGTGCTGATGGGCGACCGCCTGTCGGCGTGGATGCTGTTAACCACCTTGATTCTGGGCGCGGCTTGCCTGCTGCATGCCTGCGCGGGCTGGGACCGGCGCGCGCCGCATTTCCATGCCTTGTTCCAGTTCCAGTTGATGGGCTTGAACGGTGCGTTCCTGACCGGCGACATCTTCAACCTGTTCGTGTTCTTCGAAGTGATGCTGATCGCCTCCTACGGCCTGTTGCTCAGCGGCGGGCGCGGGCTGCAGATGCGTGTGGGCCTGCATTACGTGGTGTTCAACGTGTGTGCGTCGACCCTGTTCCTGATCGCGCTGGGCCTGCTGTTCGGCGTGTTCGGCACCTTGAACATGGCCGAGCTGTCGCAGCGCATCGCCACGTTGCCGGCGCAGGACCTGCCGCTGGCCAAGGCCAGCCTGGGCCTGTTGCTGCTGGTGTTCTGCAGCAAGGCCGCGTTGCTGCCGCTGTACCTGTGGTTGCCGGAGACCTATTCGCGCGCGCCGGCGGCGGTGGCGGCGTTGTTTGCGATCATGACCAAGGTCGGGCTGTACGCGACGCTGCGCGTGTCGGCGCTGTGGTTCGGCGCCGGTGCCGGCGCGCTGCAGGGCTTCGGTCGCCACGCATTGCTGTGGCTGGGCATCGCCACGCTGTTGATGGCCGCCTTCGGGGTGATGGCCGCATCGCGGCTGCGGGTGATGGTGTCGTATCTGGTGGTGTTCTCGGCAGCGACGTTGTTCATCGCCTTCTCGCTGGACGATGCCGGCGCATTGGGTGCGGGGCTGTACTACCTGCCGCACAGCAGCTTCGTGGCCGCGGCACTGTTCATGGTATCGGACCTGATCCGGCGTCGCCGCGGCAGCGCCAGCGACCGCAAGGAAGTGGTCGCGCCGCTGCCGCGGCGCGGGATGCCCGGTGCGATGTTCATGGTCGCCGCGGTGGCGGTTGCCGGGCTGCCGCCGTTGTCCGGCTTCCTGGCCAAGGCCGCGTTGCTGCAGCACGTGCCCGCCGGCCTGGTCGGGCCGGTGTGGGTCGCCATCCTCGGCAGCAGCCTGCTGGTGGTGATCGGCCTGACGCGTGCCGGCGTGCGCCTGTTCTGGCGCGTGCCCGAAGCGGTGCAGGATGTCCCCGCGCTGCAGCCGCAACGCCGTGCGCGCATGCGCCCGGTGGAGACCGCCGCCACGCTGCTGTTGCTGGGCGGGCTGGTGGCGATGACGGCCGGTGCCGGCCCGTTGATGCGCTACACCGACGCGGCCGGCGTGCAGCTGCGCGATCCCGGCGCCTACGTGGAACAGGTGCGCGCCACCATGCCGCAACGGAGGCAGCCATGAGCACGCGCATGCCGCTGCGCAGCCGGCTGCTGCCCTCGCCCTCGCTGAGCGTGACGGTGTTCATTTTCTGGCTGTTGCTCAGCGACAGCTTCGGGCCGCAGCAATGGGTGCTGGGCCTGCTGCTGGGCTGGGTGGTGCCGATCTTTGCGGCGCGCCTGGACCGCGAGTTCGCCCGCATCGGGTCGCTGCGCTCGGTGCCGCGCATGTTGCTGGTGGCCGCCGGCGACATCGTGCGCTCCAACCTCAAGGTGGCCGGCCAGGTGCTCGGCCCGGAGTCGCGCATCCACCCCGGTTTCATCTGGGTGCCGCTGGACATCGCCAACATCCACGGCATCGCCGCGCTGACCAGCATGATCACCCTCACTCCCGGCACGGTGTCGGCGGCGCTCTCGGATGACCGCAAGTATCTGCTGGTGCACGTGCTGCACCTGGACGACCCGGACGCCCTGATCGCCGAGATCAAGACCCGCTACGAGAAGCCCCTGATGGAGATCTTTCCATGACCGGCCACATGTTCATCGAATCGACCATCGTCATCTGCATGCATGCGGTGGGCCTGGCCATGCTGATGGCGCTGTGGCGCCTGCTGCGCGGGCCGAGCGTGCCCGATCGCATCCTGGCACTGGACACCCTGTCCATCACCGCCATCGCCGAGCTGATGCTGCTGGGCATGTACCTGGATTCGCCGATCTACTTCGAGGCCGCGCTGGTGATCGCGATGCTGGGCTTCGGCAGCACCGTGGTGCTGAGCAAGTTCGTGCTGCGTCGGGACATCGTCGAATGATCGCGCTGACCGAATATCTGCTCAGCGCGCTGTTGCTGGTCGGCACCTTCTTCATCCTGATCGGCGCGTTCGGCCTGGTGAAGCTGTCGGACTTCTTCAAGCGCCTGCATGCGCCGACCAAGGCCAGCACGCTGGGGGTGGGCTGCGTGCTGCTGGCATCGGTGGGCTATCACCTGTTCCTCGGCGTGGACCCGCAACCGCGCGAACTGCTGATCACCGTGTTCCTGTTCATCACCGCACCGATCAGTGCCCATCTGATGGCCAAGGCGGCGCTGTCGCTGATGATGGAAGACCGCCCGGAAGTGCCCAACCACGGCGACATGAAAAAGGAAGGCCTGCCCACGCCGCAGACCCAAGGCGATGTCGGCGAGAACGCCGACACCGCCAGCCAGCACGCCGGGCCGGACAAGCATCCGCACTGAGGCTTCCTGCTGCCGCGTCGGCCGCCACCGCCGTGCTGGCCCCGGCGCGGTTGCTGCCGGTCAGCAACAGCAGTGTGCCCATCAAACCGTGCAATCCGGTGGTCATGCATGGCGTTGCTACGGGTCCGCCACAGCCCAACGGCGCACATCGCGGCGGCGTGCAGAACGCCAGCGCGCCCTGCAGCGTGCCGATGTCATCGGCGCTTCATTGGCTGCGGGCAAGCTGGGCGCCTCGCAGGACCGCCGCCATGACCCCACGCAAGACCGAGCTCGCCCTCACCGCGCTGCAATCGCACTGCAGTCCCCTCACCTTGCTGCAGCGACGCGCGCTGATCCTGGCAGACGGGCAGCGCGATCTGGCCACCCTGGCAGCACTGCTGGGCGGCGACGGCGCCGCGTTGGTGCAGGGGCTCTGCGCGATGGGCTATCTGGCCTTCGGCACGCCTGCAGGCAACGCGACAACGCCACTCGCGCCCCCGGCCGCTGCGCTCGCTCCCGTCGTTGCGGGCGATTGCGTGCCGCCGCCAGCTGCGCCACCGAGCGAGGAGGACCTGCAACGCCAGCGTCGCCGCGCGGCCACCAACGCACGGCTGTACCTGCTCGACATCCTGCAGCTGCAACGCAACCCGGCGGCCGTGGTGCTGCACCGGCAGCTGCACGCCGCACGTACCGAAGACACCATCGCCGCCGCCATCGCCGAGGCGCTGCGCGCGTTGCCGCAGATCACCTCGGCAAGCTATGCCGAGCGCGTACGTGCACGGATCGGCGAGCTGCTGCCGGATGCGTTGCAGGCTGCCTGATCGGGCAACTGAAACCGACATGGCGTGGATGGCGTGATCGGCCAGCGGCAACGGATGCCTTGCAGTTGGCGTGATCCGACAATCGCAGCCGGTACCGTACAGGCTGCTCGAGCACGCGCCTGCGACTGCTGCGTTGCGGACGGCACGTTTCCGACAACCACGCCTCTGCCGTGCCGTACTGCCTGCTCAGCCCCCCGGCTGGCGGCCTGAGCTACGGTGCATCACCTGACCTGGGCGCCTGGAACGCTGCGCGCAAGCCGGACCAGCACTGCTGGTAGTCGCCCTGCCGATGCGCGGCCTGCAATGCCTGCTGCGTGGGGCACAGCACCGCGCGCGTTTCGAACATGAAGGCCATGGTGTCGGCGATCACGTCCGGGCGCGTCAGGTCGGCATGCGAGGCCTTGTCGAAGGTCGCCGCATCCGGGCCATGCCCGCTCATGCAGTTGTGCAGCGAGGCACCACCGGGCGCGAAGCCATCGGCCTTGGCATCGTAGACGCCGTGCACCAGCCCCATGAACTCGCTGGCCACATTGCGATGGAACCACGGCGGCCGGAAGGTGTGCTGCGCCACCAGCCAGCGGGGCGGGAAGATCGCAAAATCCATGTTCGCCGTGCCATGCGTGTCGCTGGGCGAGGTCAGCACGGTGAAGATGCTCGGGTCCGGATGGTCGAAGCTGATCGAACCGATGGTGTTGAAGCGGCGCAGATCGTAGCGATACGGCGCGTAGTTGCCATGCCAGGCCACCACGTCCAGCGGCGAGTGGCCGATGTCCGCGCGCCACAGATGGCCCTGGAACTTGGCCACCAGTTCGAACGCGCCTTCGCGCTGCTCGAAGGCCGCATGCGGCGTTTCGACATCGCGCGCATTGGCCAGCCCGTTGGAGCCGATCGGCCCCAGGTCGGGCAGCCGCAGCAATGCGCCGAAGTTTTCGCAGACATAGCCACGCGCCTCGCCATCGGGCAGCTCGACACGGAAGCGCACGCCGCGTGGTATCACCCCGATCTGCTGCGGCTCCAGTTCCAGCACCCCGAGCTCGCTGTGGATGCGCAGGCGCCCCAGCTGCGGCACCAGCAACAGCTCGCCATCGGCATCGTAGAAGAAGCGATCGTGCATGGAGGCATTGGCCGCATACAGATGCACGGCAACGCCGGACATCGCCTCCGGCCCGCCGTTGCCGGCCATGGTGTAGAGGCCATCGACGAAGTCGGTTGGTGCCGACGGCAGCGGCAACGGGCTCCAGCGCAGTTGATCCGGCGGCACCG
Source organism: Xanthomonas sp. CPBF 426 (assembly GCF_903989465.1). Taxonomy (NCBI): domain Bacteria; kingdom Pseudomonadati; phylum Pseudomonadota; class Gammaproteobacteria; order Lysobacterales; family Lysobacteraceae; genus Xanthomonas; species Xanthomonas sp. CPBF 426. Next base: position 533,572 of record NZ_LR861805.1, on the reverse strand, counting down.
GGCCGCGCCCGAAGTCGTTGTGGAAGTGCGTCTGTGCGATCAGCGAGAACGCGCCATGCACCGCCGCCGGGCGGATGCGATACAGCCAGCTGCGCCGGTTCTCGCTGCGTGGCGCGGTGAACGCGGTGCCGGACAACTGCTCGGCATACAACCCGTGCGCCACGCGCTGCGGCGAGTTCTGCCCCACCGGCAAGGTGCCGGCCACCGCTTCGGTGGCGAACGTGTTGCCGAAACCGGTCATGTACTGCGGGGTGTTGTGCATGGCATGCGTCCGGATCTTGGCCCTCCCTCCCCGGATGCAGAAGGTTGGGATTGAGTTGAATCAGGCCTTTCCTACCGAAGAAGAGCTAAGGCCTGGCGGATTAAGCCCCTCTCCTCGTGGGGAGAGGGGCTTTAACGACGTGCGTCTTCGTTACTTTGTGTTGTCGGAAAAACACCTTGCCTGAGCGCGCTTGATTGCGACCACTTGCCGCCCGCTTCGTTGGATCCGTACCGGAACCACATCCGACGTTACGGGCAGCCAGGCTGGACATCGCAACACTTCGCACCACTCAAACCCGCACCGACCCAGTTAACCGCACCAACCACAAATCCCGAATCCCGAACAGCGAATCCCCAATCCCCGCCCTCAAAGCACCCCACGCTTCATCTGATCGCGCTCGATGCTCTCGAACAGCGCCTGGAAGTTGCCCTCGCCAAAGCCCTCGTTGCCCTTGCGCTGGATGATCTCGAAGAAGATCGGGCCGATGCAGTTGGTGGTGAAGATCTGCAGCAGCTTGCGCTGCTTGGTGTCCACATCCGCATCGATCAGGATCTTGTTGCGCCGCAGGCGTTCGACATCCTCGCCGTGGTCGGGGATGCGCAGGTCCACCACGTCGAAATAGGTGTCGGGCGTGTCCAGGAATGTCACGCCGGCCTCGCGCATCTTTTCCACCGAGCTATAGATATCGTCGGTGAAGCAGGCGATGTGCTGGATGCCTTCGCCGTGGTAGGCGTCCAGATATTCGTTGATCTGGCTCTTGGGGTCGGAGGATTCGTTGAGCGGGATGCGCACGATGCCGTCCGGGGCAGTCATCGCCTTGGACACCAGGCCGGTCTTGGCGCCCTTGATGTCGAAGTAGCGGATCTCGCGGAAGTTGAACAGGCGCTCGTAATAGTCCGACCAGCGCTGCATGTTGCCGAAGTACAGGTTATGGGTCAGGTGGTCGATGAAGGTCAGCCCGAAGCCGGCCGGCTGCGGGTCGGCGCCTTCGATCGGCTCGTAGTCGGCGTCGTAGATGCTGCCCGCATCGCCATAACGGTCCACCAGATACAGCATGCAGTCGCCGATGCCCTTGACCACCGGGGCCGGGACAGCGCGCGTGTCGGCCTTGTCCTGCACCGCTTCGCCGCCGTTGCCCAGCACGGTCTGCAGCACCGTCTCGGCCGGGGTGCGGAAGCGGATCGCAAAGCCGCAGGCGCTCGGGCCGTGCGCGGCGGCGAAATCGGCGGCAAACGAATCGGGCTCTTCGTTGAGCAGGAAGTTGACCCCGCCCTGGCGATAGACGGTAATGGCGCGGCTGCGGTGACGCAGCACCGCGCTGAAGCCCATCTTGCGAAAGTAGTCGTGCAGCTGCGCGGCCTGGCCGGCGGGCGCGGCGAATTCGACGAACTCGAACCCGTCGATCCCCATCGGGTTGTCGAAGGTGGTGACCTGCATGCCCAGGTTCGGGCGGGTTGCGGTACTGCTCGGTTGTGCGCTCATCGTCGTTTCTCCACGCTAGGCCGTCCGCAGGGCTATGCGGGGTGGCAGAAGACCCGCGAGAATGCGCAGGCCACCCAAGGTTTGTAGTTGCAAATGAAACCAAAATCAAGACACAGTGCAACATGAGCGATCTCGACGCCCCTACCCCGCCGCCACATCCTGTGCTGCTCAACCTCGAGCAGTTCCTGCCGTATCGCCTGAGCGTGCTGTCCAACCGCATCAGCAGCAATATCGCCAAGGTCTACGGTGATCGTTACGGCATGGCCATTCCCGAGTGGCGGGTGATCACCATCCTGGCGCTGTATCCGGGTTCCTCGGCCAGCGAGGTCTCCGACCGCACCGCGATGGATAAAGTTGCAGTCAGCCGCGCCGTGGCGCGCCTGCTGGAGCGCGGCTTCATCCGCCGCGAAACCCATGGCGACGACCGCCGCCGCTCGATGCTGGCGCTGTCGCCGGCCGGGCGCCAGGTCTACGAGACCGTCGCCCCGCTGGTCAACGAGATGGAACGCCGGCTGATGTCGGTGTTCAGCGCCGAGGAACAGCAGATCCTGGAAACGCTGATCGACCGGCTGGCCAAGGACGGGCTGCCGCGCATGGCCGGCAAGGACTGATAAAAAACCCCCGCAGTTGCGGGGGTTTTTGCATGCCACGGCAACGACGGGTCAGGCCTGCGGCGGCGCCCACTGCTTGAGGAAATCGAACAGTTTCCTGCGGTCGAAGCCCTCGCCCTTGCGCAGTTCCGGGCCGGACTGGGTGGTCAGCAGCTTGCCGTCGTTGTCCAGCACCAGCAGCGACGGATAGTCGTTGAGCTGGGCGAACTGCGACAGGAACGCGGCGTTCTCGTTGGTCGCATCGCGATTGACCTTGACCACCACGAAGTGCGCATCGCGGAAGCTGCGCAGCTCCGCATCGCCGCCCATCAGCTCGTCCAGCGCCTTGCACGGCTCGCAGGCCGCATTGCCGACGTTGAGCACGATGCGCTTGCCGCCGCGCTTGGCCTCGACCTTGGCGGTCTCCAGATCCGCGGCCGGATCGCGCGAGGGGTCGTACTGCGCATTGAGCGCCGCCGCCGCAGCGATGTCGGCCGCGGTGGGCGTATTGCCCGAGGACACCGGCTGGCTGGGGTCGGCGCTGGGCGGCTTCTGCATCGAGGTGTCCAGCGGCCGTGGCGCCTCCTGTTGCTCGGTGGGCTGCCCGCAGGCGCTCAACAGACCTGCCAGCAGCAGGCCACAGACAGTGGGTTTGATCGGCATTGCTGTTCTCCTCACTTCACACCATGCATCAGTTTGTTGATCAACGGCGCGATCAGGAACAGCACCGCGCCAGCGCCCAATAGCGCCCAAAACCCGAAGGTATACCCGCTCAGGGCCGAGGACACGCTCATCCCTTCGCTTCCGCTGACATGCCCGGCAAAAATGCCCGACAGGTTGTTGCCGATGCCGGTAGACAGAAACCAGCCGCCCATTCCGAAACCGACCAGACGCACCGGTGCCAGCTTGGTCACCATCGACAGGCCGATCGGCGACAGGCACAGCTCGCCTACCGACTGGATCACGTACACCATGAACAAGGTCCAGAACGGTACCTTGCCAGCATCGTTGACCAGGCTCGACAGTGCAAACATCAGCAGCAGAAACGCCAGGCCGTTGAACAGCAGGCCCAGGCCGAACTTGCGCGGAATCGACGGATTGAAGCGGCCGGCCTTGACCCAGATCCAGGCGACGATCGGCGCCAGGGTGATGATGGCAATCGAGTTCACCGACTGGAACCAGGCGGTCGGGAAGGTCCAGTCGCCGAAACCGCGGTCGACGATATTGTCGGCCAGGAAGGTGAACGAGCTGCCGGCCTGTTCGAAGAACATCCAGAACAGCACGTTGAAGGCGAAGATGATCAGCATCGCGATCACCTTGTCGCGCTGCACCTTGCCTTCGCGGATGCCTTCGACCAGCAGCATCACCGACAGGCCGACGAACAACACGGTCAGCACGATCTGCAGCACGTCTGCACCGACGGCGAGCAGGAGGTACACCACCGGGATCGCCAGCACGCAGCCGACCAGCACCATCAGCACCCGGCCGATGCCCTGCGCGTTCGGCGCCGGTGCGCCGATACCTTTGAGCTGCGCGCGGCCGATCCAGAACCACACCAGGCTGATCAGCATGCCCGCGCCGGAGGCCATGAACACCATCTTGTAGGACGGCATGGCCTGGGTGCCGAACACCTTTTCGGCCAGCAACTGGGTCAGCACCGGCGAGATCATCGCGCCGAGGTTGATGCCCATGTAGAAAATGGTGAAGCCGCTGTCGCGGCGCGGATCGGCCACCGAGTACAGCTTGCCGACCATGGTGGAGATGTTCGGCTTGAACAGCCCGTTGCCCACCACCACGGTGGCCAGGCCGATCTCGAACATGGTGTGCTCGGGAACGGCGATCAGGAACAGGCCGGTGGCCATGACGGCCGCACCGACCAGGATCGAGCGTTGGTAGCCGAGCACGCGGTCGGCCACGTAGCCGCCGAAGATCGCCGCCGCATACACCAGCGCCAGATAGGCGCCATAGGTGCGTCCGGCCGGCGCCTGGCCGGTGGCATCGCCGCTGAAGAACTGCGCCACGATGTACAGCACCAGCGCCCAGCGGATCCCGTAGAACGCGAAGCGTTCCCAGAATTCGGTCATGAACAGCATCCACAGCGGCCGGGGATGGCCGAGCAGCGTGGGGAACTCGGGCGGTGCAGGCGGCGGCGGGGTGGCGGAAGTCGGCGCGGTAGCGTCAACGCTCATGGAATGTCCCTTGCGTATTCAGGAATGGCTGGGTGCCCAGGGCGTACCCCGGGAGACGCGCGAGGATCACTTAGACGTCATGTACGCGTCAAATTCGCAGCACTCCTCGACCTGATGGCGGCCACTGGAGTGCCACCGGCCTCGACTCCAGCGAGCCACTACCGCCCCGCCCGCTTCCGCTGGCCCGCTCAGCCGTTCTCCGGCTCATCGCGGCCAGTCTTCAGCGGCTCGCGGCTTTCCATACCCACCGACGTGCGCACGTCGAACAGCTCCGGGAAGAAGGTCAGCGCCAGCGCCTGCTGCAGGAATCCCACGCCGCTGGACCCACCGGTGCCACGCTTGAAGCCGATCACCCGCATCACCGTGCGCATGTGGCGGAAACGCCATAGCTGGAACTGGGTTTCCACATCGACCAGGTCCTCGCACAGCGAATACTCGCGCCAGTAGCGGTCGGTGTTTTCGTAGATGCGCTCGAACACCGGGCGCAGGCTGTCGTCGGCCACATGTGCGCAGGTCCAGTCGCGCCCCTGGTATTGCGGCGGGATGGCATGCCCGAAGCGCGCCAGGTAGCGCAGGAATTCCTCGTACAGGCTGGGCGCTTCCAGCACCTGGCGCAGCCGTGCCTGCCCTTGCGGGTCGTACGCGAACACCTGCAGCATCTGCGGGTTCTTGTTGCCCAGCAGGAACTCGATATAGCGGTACTGCAGCGACTGGAAGCCGGACGAGGGCCCCAGCACGTCGCGAAACCCCATGTACTCGCTCGGGGTGAGCGTCTCCAGTACCGACCACTGTTCGGTGAGCTGGCGCAGCACCTGCTTGCTGCGCGCCAGCACCTTGCGGCACTGCCAGACCTGATCGTTCTGCAGGTGCACCATCGCCGCGCGCAGCTCGTGCGCCAGCAGCTTCAGCCACAGCTCGGAGGTCTGGTGCTGGATGATGAACAGCATCTCGTCGTGGTGCGCCGGCTCGGACAGGGGCTGCTGCGCCGACAGCAACTGGTCCAGCCGCAGATAGCCGCCGTAGGTCAGCCGCCCCTCCAGATCGGTATGGATGCCGGGTTCCAGGTCACGCAGGTTCTTGTCGACGGGCATGGCAGCGCAGATGGATCGGGCCGGTCAGGGTAGCTCAGTGGCGGGGATTGGGGATTGGGAATCGGGAATCGGGAGCGGAGATTGGATATCGACGGCCTGGCGGCTGAGGGCGGCGCTGGAGGCTGGGTCTTCGACACGTGATCTCCGGTGTGTGTCGCATCGTTCTACCGTGCAGACCTTCTGGCTGGACCGACGCCCTTCCGGATTATTCCTTGTGCAGCGCGCGGCCTCCCTGCATGTCGTTGCAGCGCGCCTGCATGGCGCTGTAGCGCGCCTTTGCCGCAGCGCCCGATCTGACTGGGTGACCGGCTCACGCGGGCAGCCTGACAACGCGGTGGCGTACCCGACCAGTACTTCACACCTGAAAAAGCCAACCGCTTTCGACTGCGCAGTCGCAGCAACTGCGCCGGTGTCACCGTATCGTCAACCTAGGTCTGCAAATTCATGCAGAATCGAACGGCGCTGCCGGCCAGGGACGTGGCCGGACCAGGGGAGCGTTTCACGTCTCATGGATCAGGGGACTCTCATCTCATGCATGTGTTGCAGCGTCGTGCAGCCTTACTTGTCTGTGCGCTGGCGGTTGCCGGCCACGCCAACGCCCAGGTCGTCATCAGCCAGGTCTACGGCGGTGGCGGCAACAGCGGTGCCACCTTCCGCAGCGATTTCATCGAGCTGCACAACATCGGCAGCACCACGGTCAGCCTGGACGGCTGGTCGGTGCAATACGCCTCGGCCGCCGGCAGCAGCTGGCAGGTCACCCCGTTGGCGGGCAGCGTGCCGGCCGGCGGCTACTACCTGGTCAAGCAGGCCGACGGCAGCGGCGGCAGCGTTGCCCTGCCCACGCCCGACGCCACCGGCACCATCGCCATGGGCGGCGGCGCCGGCAAGGTGGCGCTGAGCAACAGCGCCTCGGCGTTGAGCGGCGCCTGCCCCACCGGCAATGCCGATCTTGTCGGCTATGGCAGCACCGCCAGCTGCGCCGAAGGCAATGCGCCCACCCCGGCGCCCAGCAATACGCTGGCGGTGCTGCGCGGCGGCGATGGCTGCACCGACACCGACAACAACGCGGCCGATTTCGCCACCGGCGCGCCGGCCCCGCGCAACGCCGCCAGCCCCGCACGCCTGTGCAGCGGCGGCGGCCAGCCGATCGCCACGCTGGCCGATGTCAGCCAGGCCGAGGGCAATAGCGGCAGCCGCAGCCTTGTGTTCACGCTGAGCCTGAGCCAGCCGGCCGGTGCGGGCGGGGTGAGCTTCACCGCGGCCACCGCCGATGGCACCGCCGTCGCTGGCAGCGACTATGTTGCCCTGCCCGCGGCCAGCGTCCGGATCGCCGCCGGCGAGCGCAGCGCCAGCATCAGCGTGGAGGTGCTGGGCGACACCACACCCGAGCCCGACGAGACCTTCGCGCTGCAGATCAGCGGCCTCACCGGCGCGTTGCCGGCCACGCTGAACGCCACCGGCACCGTCCTCAACGACGACTTCAGCCTGCTGCCGATCCACGCCATCCAGGGCAAGGGCGCACGCTCGCCGCTGGAAGGCCAGGTGGTCGCCACCTCGGGCATCGTCACCGCCCGTCGCAGCGCCGGCTTCTTCCTGCAGGCAGCAGATGCGGAAACCGATGGCGATGCGGCCACCTCCGAAGGCGTCTACGTCTACACCGGCAGCGCACCGCCGGACGCCGCTGCCATCGGCAACCGGGTGCGCGTGCAAGGCACGGTGCTTGAGTACGTGCCCACCGCCGATTCGACCCAGCCGCCACTGACCGAGATCGGCGGCAGCCTGACCGTGCTGCTGGATTCCACCGGCAATCCGTTGCCGATGCCGGTGGCGTTGAGCGCGAACTTCCCCAACCCGAACGGTGCCTTTGATCAGCTCGAAGCGCTGGAAGGCATGCGCGTTACCGCCGCCAGCCTCACCGTCAATGCGCCCACCGGCGGCAACGTCAACGAGACCAACGCCACCGCCACCAGCAATGGCGTCTTCCATGCGGTGGTCACCGGCGTGCCGCGTGCCTTTCGCGAGCCCGGCGTGCAGTTGCCCGATCCATTGCCGGCCGGCTCGCCTGCCGGGGTGCCGCGCTGGAACACCAACCCGGAAGTGATCGCGGTCGGCAGCGCCGGCGTCGGGGCCGAGCGTCTGGACCTGGCATCGGGCTGCGTCGTGCAGGATGTCACCGGCCCGCTGGACTACAGCTTCCGCCGCTACACGCTGTATCCGGAACGCACCCCGCAGGTGAACTGCAACGGTGCCGACCAACCGCGCCCGGCACCGCGGCCGCAGGCCGACGACGTGGCCGTGGCCACCTACAACATGGAGCGCTTCTTCGACGACCAGAACGACCCGGCGATCGGCGAACCGGTGCTCACTCCGGCCGCGTTCCAGGCCCGCCTCAACAAGGCCTCGCTGGCAATCCGCAACTACCTGCACACGCCCGACATCCTGGGCACGGTGGAAGTGGAAAGCCTCGGTGTGCTGCAGACGTTGGCTGCGCGCCTCAACGCCGATGCCATCGCTTCCGGCCAGCCCGATCCGCAGTACGTGGCCTACCTGCAGGAAGGCAACGACGTCGGCGGTATCGACGTGGGCTTCCTGGTCAAGACCGCTGCGGTGTCGGCCGGCGTGCCGCGCGTGGAAGTGGTATCCATCGCCCAGGAAGGCAAGACCACCACCTGGACCGAACCGGGCGGCGCGGTGAGCCTGCTCAACGATCGCCCGCCACTGGTGCTCAGTGCCAAAGTGCACCAGGCCGATGGCCGCGTGCTGCCGCTGACCGCCATCGTGGTGCATCAGCGCTCGCTCAACGGCGCCGAGACCGACGATGCGGCCGGCACCCGCATCCGCGCCAAGCGCCAGGCCCAGGCCGAGTACCTGGCGCGCCTGCTGCAAACGCGCCAGCAGCTCGACCCGGCCGAGCAGGTGCTGGTGATGGGCGACTTCAACGCCTTCGAGTTCAACGACGGCTACGTGGATGCGATGGGTACCGTCACCGGCAGGCCGGCGCCGGATGCGCAGACCGTGGTGGGCGGCGATGGCGTGGACCTGGTCAACCCGGACTACACCGACCTGACCTGGTTCAACACGCCGGACCAGAGCTACTCGTACGCCTTCGACGGCAACGTGCAGTCGCTGGATCACATCCTGGCCAACGAGGCGCTGATGCGCGCGCCCAACATCGCCTCGCTGTCGGTGGGCCATGCGCGCATCAATGCCGACTTCCCCGGCACCGCGCGCAACGATGCCAATACGCCCACGCGCTTGTCCGATCACGATCCCACCGTGGTGCTGTTGCGCATGACCAAGCAGGTGAACGCGGACGTGCAGGTGGCTGTCACCGCCGCGCGCGACCAGGTGGTCGAAGGCGAGCACATCGACTACACCGTGGATGTCGAAAACCGAGGGCCGGATCGCGCGCCGTTCACTGCGCTGGCGTTGGTATTCGACCTGCCGGCACGGGCGCGCCTCACTGCCCCGCCGGGCTGGATCTGCCAGAACCAGACCAATGCCACGCAGACCACGTTTACCTGCAACATCCCACTGCTTGCGGCGGGATCTGCGCAGAGTTTTGCAGTGCAACTGGATGCCGGCCCGGACCTGGCCGGGCGCACCCTGACCCTGGCCGCCTCGGTCGCCTCGCAGTCGCCCGACCCGCAGCCGGACAACAACACCGACACCGCTGCCGTTGTGGTGCAGGCACGGCCGCAGCCGCGCAGCGACCTGGCGGTGCGGTTCGACGGCCCGGCCAGCCTGCCGACAACAGCGTTCAGCGCCAGCTACCGCGTGCTGCTGGACAACGTCGGTGCCGCGCCGGCGCAGCGTCCCGGCTTGGTGATCGAAGGCAATACGGTGTCGGCGCTGTCGCAGCTGGTGCCGCCGCAGGGCTGGCGCTGCGACAAACAGGTGCAATCGCTGCGCAATGCCCGCTTCGTGTGCAGCAGCGCGGCGGTCGTGCTGCCGGGCGCGCAGCTGGCCTTCCAGTTGACCGTGGCAGCCAGGCCGATCCCTGCCGACGGTGCCATCCGCGTGCAGGCGAGGGCCACATCGACCTCGCCCGATGCCAACCCGGCCAACGATTCGGCGCTGATCGTCACCCCGATCGGTGGAGGCGCCGACCGCCGCTGATCGCAGTGCACCACGTCGCAATTCTGTACTGCGACAAAGGGCGCGGCCTGGTCCGCGCCCTTTTTTTTGTGCAAGCCAGCATCATTGTGTGCTGCGGTGCAGGACAGCTTTTTGCTGTGTGGTCCTTAACATCGCAACTCATATCATTTGAAACTTCTTGGTGAAGGTGTCGCCGCAATGAGCGTAGCCGCGCAGTTCGAGATCGAATATCTGCAATACATGGACGCGGACGGCCAGATCGTCCGCGACGACCTGCCGGCCGACGCCGCCAACCCGCAACAGCTGCTCGCCCTGTTCAAGCGCATGCTGTTCGTGCGCACCTTCGACAGCAAGTCGGTCGCGCTGCAGCGCACCGGCAAGTTGGGCACCTATGCGGCCTGCCTCGGTCACGAAGCCACCCACGTGGGCATCGGCGCGGCGATGCGCAGTGGCGATGTGTTCGCGCCCAGCTATCGCGAGTACGGCACCATGTTCGAACGCGGCGTGCGCCCGCGCGATGTGCTGCTGTACTGGGGCGGCGACGAACGCGGCAGCGACTATCCGCGCGATGCCGATGCGGCGATCGACTTCCCGATCTGCGTGCCGATCTCCACCCAGTGCCTGCATGCGGCCGGTTCGGCGCTGTCGTTCAAGCTGCGGGGCAAGCCGCAGGTCGCGGTGGCCTGCTGTGGCGATGGCGGAAGCTCCAAGACCGACTTCTATGCCGCGCTCAATTCGGCCGGTGCCTACAAACTGCCGCTGATCCTGTGCGTGATCAACAACGGCTGGGCGATCTCGGTGCCGCGCTCGGCGCAGACCGGTGCGCAGACGCTGGCGCAGAAGGGCCTGGCCGGCGGCCTGCATTGCCTGCAGGTGGATGGCAACGACCTGATCGCGGTGCTCGAAGCGATGCGCCAGGCGCGCGCGCGCGCATTGGCCGGCGACGGCGGCACGGTGATCGAGTTCCTGACCTATCGCCTGTCCGATCACACCACCGCCGACGACGCGCGGCGCTACCGCGGCGAAGAAGAGGTCAAGCAGGGCTGGGCGCGCGAGCCGCTGCTGCGCCTGCGCCGCTATCTCACCGCGCAAGGCCTGTGGGACGAGGCGCAGGAAACCGCATGGAAGGCCGAATGCGGTGCGCGCGTGGACGCAGAGGTCAATGCCTATCTCAACACCCCGGTGCAGCCGGTCGAAGCGATGTTCGATTACCTCTACGGCGACCCGCCGGCCGAGTTGCTGGCCCAGCGCGCCGAGGTGATGGCGCAGGAGGCCCGTCATGGATGAGCTCAACCAGTCACACCTGGCTGCGACACAGCAGGCCAGTGCCCCTTACAACGCCGCAGCCACGCGCGGAGAGAGTGCCATGAGTTCGCCCATCACCCTGATCGAAGCCATCACCCAGGCGCTGGCCTGGGAGCTGGAACACGACCCTGCGGTGCTGGTGCTGGGCGAGGATGTCGGCGTCAACGGCGGCGTGTTCCGCGCCACTGCCGGCCTGCAGCAACGCTTCGGCAGCGAGCGGGTGCTGGACACGCCGCTGGACGAAACCACCATCGCCGGCCTGAGCGTCGGCCTGGCCGCGCAGGGCATGAAGCCGGTGGCCGAAGCGCAGTTCGACGGCTTCGTGTATCCCATGGTCGATCACCTGATCTGCCATGCCGCACGCCTGCGCAACCGCACCCGCGGCCGCCTGCATTGCCCGATGGTGCTGCGGGTGCCGTGGGGCGGCGGCATCCGCGCGCCGGAACATCACAGCGAAGCCAACGAGGCCATCTTCACCAACGTGCCCGGCCTGCGCGTGGTGTTGCCGTCCTCGCCGCAGCGCGCCTATGGGCTGTTGCTGGCCGCGATCCGCGACCCGGATCCGGTGATCTACATGGAGCCCAAGCGCATCTACCGCCAGTACAAGGAAGTGGTCGCCAACGATGGCGAAGCGCTGCCGCTGGATGTGTGCTTCGTGCTGCGCGACGGTACCGACGTCACCCTGGTCACCTGGGGCGCGCAGGTCAAGGAAGCGCTGGAAGCGGCCGACAAACTCGCTGGCGAAGGCATCAGCGCCGAAGTCATCGATGTGGCCACGCTGCGCCCGCTGGACTTCGACACCATCGCCGAATCGGTGGCCAAGACCGGCCGCTGCGTGATCGTGCAGGAAGCCCCGCGCACCGCCGGCTTCGGTGCGGAGATCGCCGCGCAGCTGGCGGAAAAATCGATGTACGACCTGCTCGCACCGGTCGAACGCGTCACCGGCTACGACACGCATATCCCGCTGTTCCGGCTGGAAATGAAGTACCTGCCGAGCGTGGAGCGCATCGTCACCGCCGCCCGTCGCGCGGTGGCTGCCGGCTGACATGCGCGCCCGTCTGCTCTGCGATTACCGCGCCGCGTACGCCAACCCGATCCGCTTCCACGCTGGCCAGCACGTGACCATCGGCGTGCGCGACGAGGAATGGCCGGCCTTCGCCTGGGTCAACACCGGCGACGGTCATGCCGGCTGGGCCCCGGTGGCCTGGCTGCGCCCTCTGGGCGACGGCCAGGCCGAAGCCCTGCGCGACTACGACGCACGCGAACTCGATGCCCAACAGGGCGAGGACGTGTTGCTGCATTACGAACATGGCGGTTGGTGGTGGTCCGAGCGTGCCGATGGCATGCAGGGCTGGCTGCCGGCTGCCGACCTCGAACTCCTCGACGACACCACGCCGCCACTGCCTGCGGCGCAAGAGAACCTGCCATGAGCGAAGCCAAGAATTTCCACCTGCCCGACCTGGGCGAAGGCCTGCCCGATGCCACCATCGTCGAATGGTTCGTCAAGGAAGGCGACAGCGTGCGCCTGGACGATCCGCTGGTCTCGATGGAGACCGCCAAGGCGGTGGTCGAGGTGCCCTCGCCGTTCTCCGGCACCGTGACCAAGCTCGCCGGTGCCGCTGGCGATGTGATCGTGACCGGCGCGATGCTGGCGCAGTTCGCGCTGGACGCCTCGCAGCCGCAGCGCGCCGACGGCCAGGACACCGGCCACTCGCATGGCCCTGCACCCACGCATACGCCCAGCACCGGCGACAGCGCGGCCGGCCCGACCGCGCGCGTGGTCGCCTCCGACAACGGCGGCGAGATCGCCGACGCCGACGCCAGTGGCCAGAGCGAGCGCGACGACGCCGGCACGGTGGTCGGTGCGATGCAGAGCTCCAACGCGGTGCAGAGCGAACAGGCGATTGCCGTCGGCGGCGTGCGCGCGATGCCGGCGGTGCGTGCGCTGGCGCGCAAGCTGCGGGTGGACCTGGCACAGGTGCGCGCCACCGGCCCGGACGGCACGGTGACGATGGCGGATGTGAAGCAGGCCGCAGCAGCAGGCACCGCACGGCTTTCAGCCGGCGCGCAGGGCGTGTCGACCTCATCGGCCAGTGGCCGAGGGACCGCCGCTGGCGGCGGAGCGACCGCAGGCAACAACGCGCACCAGTCAGACGGTAGCGTGCATCCTTCGGACAACAACGCGAACCATTCGGATGGCAACGCGCGTTCCCTTCTCCCGCCTGCGGGAGAAGGTGCCCGCAGGGCGGATGAGGGCACCACCGCCCGCTCGTCGCTGTCGGCCAGCGGCAAGCCGATGCGTACCCAATCGCCCGGCACCAGCGTCAAGGGCCAACCCGAACAGCTCAAGGGCGTGCGTCGCAACATGGCGCGGGTCATGGCCGATGCGCACAGCAAGGTGGTACCGACCACGCTCAACGACGATGCCGACATCCACGCCTGGCAGCCCGGCAACGACGTCACCGTGCGGCTGGTGCGCGGCATCGTGCGGGCCTGCCAGGCGGTGCCGGCGCTCAACGCCTGGTTCGACGGCGAGGCACTCAGCCGCACCCTGCACCCCCAGGTCGATATCGGCATTGCCGTGGATACCGAAGAAGGCCTATTCGTGCCCGCGCTGCGCAATGCCGACATGCTGGACGCACACGGCATCCGCGAGAGCGTCAACCGGCTGCGCCAGCAGGTGGAAACCCGCAGCATCGCCGCATCGGAACTCAGCGGCTACACCATTTCGCTGTCCAACTTCGGCATGTTCGCCGGCCGCTACGCCACTCCGGTGGTGGTGCCGCCATGCGTGGCCATCGTCGCCGCCGGGCGCGCGCGCTACCAGCTCACCCCGGTGATGGGCGGCGTGGAAACCCACAAGGTGATGCCGCTGTCGCTGACCTTCGACCACCGCGCCGCCACCGGCGGCGAAGCCGCGCGTTTCCTGCGTGCGCTGCTGGACGATCTGGCGCTGGCCAACTAACGCGCGGACAGCAAGACGACCGGCGCCCACCGCCAGGTGGGCCCGGCAGGTCTTGCGGATCTCATCCGCACGCGACCGGGGCGGCGCCTGCAGTGCACGCATTGCTTGGGGACCGTTGGCAGCAGGCCACCATGTCGCCATCCATGGATGAAGTCGCGACGTGTCACACGATCGGTTGAGGGCGCCGCTCGGTAAGGGCGCCGCGCAGTCGACCCACCGTTTTTTTTCAAGCATCTGACCGCGGCGGAATGACGCCTTGGTCGAAGTAGTGGTCGCTTTGCGTCGTGCCCCGATGAGGCTTGAACACTGCGGATGGATCAGTTGCAGAGCAGCCGATCTGCGGGATTTCTGCAGGGCCCTCGCCTGCCCACCATCGCAGGACACGCCGTGAATCCATCCATGGAGGCTCTTACGCGGCATCCATGCCGCGTAAGGTCCCGCGACGGTGAGCGGGCAAGGACCTGTCGAGATGGTCGGTGTGCGGGTGCAAGCAATGCATGACGTGCACTGTTTGGATAACGGGGCGTTCGCTCGACCTTCCGCCATTTTCCATTGCAGGCCAGCAGCCGGCCAACTGTCTGGTGCGGTGCCCTCGCCGATTGCGGACCGTGTGGCGGCATGGATGCCGCCACCGAGCCCCCAGGGACGGGTTCACGGCGTGTCCCGCAAGCGGTGAGGGCACCGCGCACTCGACGCTGCGCGTTGGCTGCAGGGCCCTTGCCCACCCACCGACGCAGTGCCCGCGGCGGCCCCGCATGGGTCTCACCGACCATTGCAGTGCAAATGCCTGGATAATCGGTCCATGTCATTTGCCCATCTTTCGCTGTCGCCGCAGCTGCAGCCATTCTTCGACACCGCGCTGGCACGCGCCGGCCACCACACGCCCACGCCGATCCAGCAGCAGGCGATTGCGCCGATGCTGCAGGGCCGGGATCTGATTGCGATGGCGCAGACCGGTTCGGGCAAGACGCTGGCCTATGCGCTGCCGCTGCTGCAGCAACGCTGCCTGGCGCCGGATGTTGCCCCGCGCGTGCTCGGCGCGCTGGTGCTGGTGCCCACGCGCGAACTCGCCGCGCAGGTCGAAGACACCTTGCGCCAACTGGCCGCGCATCTGCCGCGGCGGCTCAAGATCGTTGCGGCCACCGGCGGCAGTTCGATCAATCCGCAGTTGCTTGCCCTGCGCGGTGGTGCCGATATCGTGGTCGCCACGCCCGGCCGGTTGCTGGACCTGGTGGATCACAACGCGCTGCGCCTGGGCGAGGTTGCCACGCTCGTGCTGGACGAAGCCGACCGCCTGCTCGAACGGGGCTTCGGCGCCGAGCTCGATCGCATCCTGGCCCTGCTGCCGGCGCAACGGCAGAGCGTGCTGTTCTCGGCCACGTTTCCGCCCGCCATCGCCTCGCTGGCCAAGCGGCGCCTGCGCGACCCGCTACGCATCACCGTCGATGCCACCCCGGAAGCTACGCCTGCAATCGAACAACGCGCGATCGCCGTCGACGCCGGCCAACGCACGCAGCTGTTGCGCCACCTGCTGCAGGAGCATGGCTGGTCGCATGTGCTGGTATTCGTCGCCAGCCGGCACACCGCCGAGAAAGTTGCCGAAAAACTCACCAAGACCGGCATCGCCGCACAACCGCTGCATGGCGAACTGAGCCAGGGCCGCCGCGAGCGTACGTTGCATGCCTTCAAACAGCGCGAGCTGCAGGTGCTGGTGGCCACCGATCTGGCCGGGCGCGGCATCGATATCGATGCGCTGCCGGCAGTGGTCAATTACGACCTGCCGCGTTCGACGGTGGACTACACCCACCGCATCGGCCGCACCGCGCGCGCAGGCGCCAGCGGCCTTGCGATCAGCTTCATCACCGCAGAGAGCCAGCCGCAATGGCGCCTGATCGAAAAACGCCAGGGCCTGCGCGTGCCCACCAGCGTGGTTGCCGGTTTCGAGCCGACCCTGGCGGCAACTGCGCCTGCGACGCAGACGCCAAATGACGGCGCGCGCGCTCCGGACGACAACGGCGGCATCAAGGGCAGGCGGCCGAGCAAGAAGGACAAGCAACGCGCAGCGGCGGCGACGCAGGCTGGCAAGCCCGACTGACAGCGGGGAGTGCCACCTGACGCGCCGTCGTCACGCGAAGGTGGACGGTGCGACGATGCCTCAGTCCTGCTCGAAATCCAGCTCGCCGCCCGGCGCGTTGTCGCCATCCGCACGCGGGGTACGCTTGCCGGGCTTGCGCAGGATTTCCACGAAGAACTGTTCACCACCTTCGCTGGTGAGCGCATTGATCGAGCGGATCAGCTCGGCCGGCGGCAGCGGCGCGGCACTGGCCTCGTCCGCCCCGAAGCGCATGTCGAAGTCCCAGTAATCCGCGCCTTCGGGCAAATCCTTGCGGCGCTCGCGGCGGATGTACTTGCGGATATCGTGCTTGCTGGACTCCAGCAGACGATCGCGGTTCTTGCCTTCGAGGTTGAGCTGATAGGTCTTGCGCATGGCGACATCGGTTGGGAACTGGCCGCCTATTGTGAGGCCATGCGGCCACTCTGGGTGAATCGCCGGCCATTGGCGTGGACCGAGCAGGCACCTGCGTGTGCATGCGCTCGATTGCGTGGTCGCGTTCGTGCCGGGGTGCACGCCGATGCCAGGCAGCACCATGTGCAAGCCTCCGTCACCTCAACTCGTCATCACGCACACGTGCATCAGCCGCAGTCCCTCACCCCACCGTTGCCGTTGCCGGCGCCAGCGCTTGCGTGCCCGCGACGAACGCCTGCTCGGCCGCAATCACCTCATCGGCGTGGTCCTGGCACCAGTGCAGCAGCGCCATCATCGGCGCTTCCAGGGTGTCGCCCAAGGGCGTGCGCCGGTATTGCACGGCCACCGGAGACGAGGAAATCACTTCCCTGCTGATCAAGCCGATCCGCTCCAGCCGCCGCAGCGCTTCGGTCAGCGACTTGTGCGTCACCCCGTCCAGTTGCCGCTTGATCTGATTGAAGCGCGTCGGCCCGTTGCACAGCACCGTCATGATCATGATCGACCACTTGTTGGCGATCGGCTCCAGCACGGTGCGGATATCCGAGATGCGATAGAGGTCGCAGGGCGCAGCGGTTTCCTCGGCCATATCTAGTTACCTCAAAGTGCGTAATTGAAACTAAGTATAGGATGGATATCATCTCGCCGGTACTGAAAACCGACTGGACGCGGTATCGCCGCGTCCAATCCCGTATCGACAACCAGCGAGAAACTGTCCATGTCAACGAATGAGCTCCACGGCAAAGTGGCCCTGATTACCGGCGCCTCCAGCGGCATCGGTAGCGCAACGGCCAAGAAACTCGCAGCGGCAGGAATGAAGGTGGGCCTTGCCGCACGTCGCATCGACCGGCTGCAGGCATTGAAGGCAGACATCGAGCAGGCGGGCGGCCAGGCCGTCGTGCTGGAAATGGATGTCGCCAGCAAGGACTCGGTCACAGCCGGCGTCGCAGCACTGATCGCCGCTTACGGCGCCATCGATGTGCTGGTCAACAACGCCGGCATCATGCCGCTGTCCAGCATCGATGACTTCCATACCGACGAATGGGAACAGATGATCGATGTCAACGTGAAAGGCGTGCTCAACGTGGCCGCAGCGGTGCTGCCGCAGATGATCAAGCAGCATTCCGGCCATGTCTTCAATACTTCCTCGATCGCCGGGCGCAAGGTCTTTGGCCAGGGATTTGCGGTGTACTCGGCAAGCAAGTTTGCGGTGACCGCGTTCACCGAAGGCCTGCGCATGGAAGTCGGCAAGAAGCACAACATCCGCGTCACCAGCATTCAGCCGGGCATCGTTGCAACCGAGCTTCCGGCACAGACCACCAGCGCGGAATATCAGGCAATGATGGCCGGTTATGCCGGCACGGTGCGGATGCTGGATCCGATGGATATTGCCGACACCATCCTGTTCGCAGCGCAGGCACCGGCGAACGTCAATATTGCCGAAGTGTATGTGGTGCCCACCGACCAGGTGTAACGGATGCTCGACCACTCCATGCAGCCGGCTCCCCGGCGGCATGGGGCACGCGACGCTTCGGAGCAGCTAGCAAACCCCCTGTGCGCACCGCCACCCGGGCGAGGTCGGTGCTCGAAATCGGTGCGTTGGTCATCGCTCGGCACGCGGTTGACCTAGCCGCCGCTGCCAAGCGTTGAGGGGTCGCCTCACATGGGTGGGGCGACACACGCAAGGCCGGCGATGGACAGGCAGTGCGTGGCGATTGCAGGCACCACCCGCATCTGCCCGGCGACGCGCAGTGCTTGTCGACGCGCAAGGTGTCACGCATCCACCCGCAGGCGCGCTAGGTGCGTCAGCTCAGCCCAAGCTGCTTGCGCAAACTGCCATCCACCGCACTGGCGGGCATGAACCGGCGCAATTTGCTCAGCAGCGATGCCTGGCCGGGCGGGGTGCGACGCATGCGCCACTTGCCCAGTGCGGCCTCCACCACGGTGGTGGCCACGTCCTGCGGTCCCGGCGCATTGTCGATGTAGCCGGTGACCGCACGGCCAACCATGTCACGTTCGCGGTCGTACTCGGCGATGGTGCTCTGCGCCACCGGCGAATTGCTGCCCAGGCTGGTCTTGGTGTACGCCGGCTCCACCAGCGTCACCCGGATGCCGAACTGGCGCAGCTCATGGTCCAGCGTTTCCGACAAGCCTTCCACCGCGTGCTTGGAAGCGGCATACACCCCCATGTACGGTGCCGGCAGGAAACCCAGCACCGAGCTGACATTGACGATGCGCCCCCGGCGCTTGTCACGCATGTGCGGTGCCACCGCCTGGACCGTGCGCAGGATGCCCAGCACGTTGGTATCGAACAGCACAGCAGCTTCTTCGGGGCTGGTTTCCTCCACTGCGCCGACAAGGCTGCTGCCTGCGTTGTTGACCAGCACATCGATGCGGCCGCTGCGGCCGACGATACCGTCGACGGCGCGCCGCACCGAGGCAGCGTCGCGGATATCCATCTCGACCAATTCCACATTGGCCAGCGGCGCGGCGCCGGAAAGCGCGCGCACGCTGCCGTAGACGGTGCAGCCGCGCTGGGCGAAGCGCTCTGCGGCAACGCGGCCGATGCCGGAGGACACACCGGTGATCAGCACAACGGACTGCTGTTGCATGGTAATTCCTTTATCTATGAGGGAAGAGCGCCGGCCAGGTGCGCAGCCGTTGGCGGCGCGCGGATCGAACGCGAGGATGACAAGCGCCCTATAGCCAAAGGCGACGGCAGCATGGCCGCCGTCGCCCATGGCACTCAGGCGTGCTGCGCAACCGCCGCGGTGCTGCTGCTGCCGTTGCCGTTGCCGGTATCGGGGCGGATCTTGAACCAGATCGAATACATCGCCGGCAGGAACACCAGCGTCAGGATCGTGCCGGCCAGGGTGCCGCCGATCAGCGTGTAGGCCAGCGTGCCCCAGAACACCGAGTGCGTGAGCGGGATGAACGCCAGGATCGCCGCCAGCGCGGTCAGGATCACCGGCCGGGCGCGCTGCACGGTGGCTTCCACCAGGGCTTGGAACGGGTCCAGACCCTCGGTCTCGTTGTGGTGGATCTGCCCGATCAGGATCAGCGTGTTGCGCATCAGGATGCCCGACAACGCGATCAGGCCCACCAGCGCATTGATGCCGAAGGGTTGCTGGAACAGGATCAAGGTCGGCACCACACCGATCAGGCCCAGCGGGCTGGTCAGGAACACCATCACCATCGCCGAGATCGAGCGTACCTGCAGGATGATGATCAGCAAGGTGGCCGCCAGCATGATCGGGAACAGCGGCAGCATCGCGGTGGTCGCCTTGCCGGATTCCTCGATGGAACCCGCCTCCTTGATCTGATACCCGCTGGGCAGTTTTTCGATGATCGGCTGCAATTGCTTGGTGATCACGGCCGAGACATCCGGCGGCTGCAGCTGGTCGTCGACATCGCCGCCCACCGTGATCGTCGGCACGCGATCGCGGCGCCGCATGATCGGCTCTTCCATCCGCACATCCACCTTGCCCACCTGCGCCAACGGCACGCGCTGGCCATTGGCGCCGGCCAGGGTGAAGTCGGCGATGCGCGCCGGATCGAAGCGCGTGTCGCCGGCCGAACGCGCCATCACCTGCACGCTGCGGATATCTTCGCGCACCAGCGTGACCGGCACGCCACTGAGCAGGAACTGCAGTTGCTGGGCCACGGCGGTCGAGGTCAGCCCCACTGCCTGCAGGCGGTCCTGGTCCAGGGTGAAATGCAGCGTGGGGGTGCGCGTGCCCCAGTCGGTGTTGACGGTGCGCAGCATCGGGCTGTCCTGCATCACCTGCCTGACCTGCGCAGCGATGCCACGCAACACCTGCGGGTCCGGCCCGCTGACCCGGTACGCCACCGGGAACTGCGAGTACGGGCCGAAGGTGAGCTGGGTGACACGCACGCGTGCTTCGGATGCGAGGCCTTCGGAAATGGCCTTGCGCAAACGCAGCTTCAATGCATCGCGCTGGTGCTGGTCATCGGTGCGGATCACGATCTTGGCAAACGAGGGGTCCGGCAACTCCGGGCCCATGGCCAGGAAGAAGCGCGGCGCGCCCTGCCCGATGTAGGCGGTGACGATCTTGGCTTCGTCCTGCCTGGCGAGCCAGGCTTCGACCTTGGCGGTGGCCGCGCTGGTCTGGTTGATCGAGGTTCCGTACGGCATCTGCACTTCGACCAGGACTTCGGGGCGATCGGAGATCGGGAAGAATTGCTTCTTGACGATGCCCATGCCAACGATCGCGAGCACGAACAGCCCCACCACCGAGCCGGCCACCAGCCATTTGCGCGCGATGACGCGCCCCAGCGCAGCGCGGAAGCGGTTGTAGCGCGGCGTGTCGTACATCGCGGCGTGGCCGCCTTCGATCTTCTTCAGGTCCGGCAGCATCTTGACGCCCAGATAGGGCGTGAACACCACCGCCACCACCCACGACACGATCAACGCAATGCCCACGATCCAGAACATGTTGCTGGTGTATTCGCCGGCGGTGGAGGCGGCAAAGCCGTTCGGCATGAAGCCGACCGCGGTCACCAGCGTGCCGGACAGCATCGGCGCGGCGGTATGGCTCCACGCATACGCCGATGCGGCGACGCGGCTGTAGCCTTCCTCCATCTTCACCACCATCATCTCGATGGCGATGATGGCATCGTCCACCAACAGGCCCAGCGCCAGGATCAACGACCCCAGCGTGATGCGGTCGAAGTTCTTGCCGGTGGCCAGCATCACCACGAACACCGCCGCCAGCGTCAACGGCACCGCCGCCGCCACCACGATCCCCACGCGCCAGCCCATACTGACGAAGCACACCAGCATCACCACCAGCAATGCGACGAAGAACTTGGTCATGAACTCGCCGACCGATGCGTCGATGTTGACCGCCTGGTCGGTGACCTTGCTCAGGGTCATGCCCAGCGGCAGCTCGGCATTGATCGCGCTGACTTCGCTGTCCAGCGACTTGCCCAGATCCAGCCCGTTCCAGCCATCGCGCATGATGATGCCCAGCAACAACGCCGGCTCGCCGCCGCTGCGGATCATGAAGGTGGACGGATCCTCGTAGCCGCGCTTGACCGTGGCGATATCCGACAGCTTCAGGGTGCGGCCCTGCACCACCAACGGGGTGTCGCGAATCTTCTGCAGGCTGTCGAGCGCACCATCCAGGCGGATGAACACCTGCGGCCCGCGCGTTTCCACCGAACCAGCCGCATTCAAGGCGTTCTGCGCATTGAGCGCGGCAAACACGTCCTGCGGGCTGATGCCCAACGTGGCCAGGCGCTCGTGCGAGAACTCGACAAAGATGCGCTCGGGCTGTTCGCCGATGATGTTGACCTTCTTGACGCCCGGCACGTGCAACATGCGTTGGCGCAGGGTCTCGGCATCGCGCGCGAGCAGGCGTTGCGGCTCGCCCTTGGCCTTGAGGGCGAACAACGCGAAGGTGACGTCCGCATATTCGTCGTTGACCATCGGCCCGATCACGCCGGCCGGCAGGTTGCCGACTTCGTCGCCCACCTTCTTGCGTGCCTGGTAGAACTGCTCCTGCACCTGGCTGGGCGGCGTGCTGTCCAGCAAGGTCAAGGTGGTGAACGCAAGGCCGGGGCGCGTATAGGTTTCGCTGCGGTCGTACCAGCGCAGTTCCTGCAGGCGCTTTTCGAGTTTCTCGGCCACCTGGTCCTGCATTTCCTGCGGCGTGGCACCCGGCCAGGCAGTCACGATGGTCATCACCTTGACGGTGAAGGCCGGGTCTTCGGCGCGGCCCAGCTTGAGAAATGCGACCAGGCCGGCCAACGAAATCAGGAAGATCAAAAACAGCGTGATCGAGCGCTCGCGTACCGCCAGTGCCGAGAGATTGAATCGGCCCTCGCTCACGGCTGCGCTCCTGCCGCGGACGCGGTTTTGGCGCCGGTCGCGCTGCCATTGGCAGGCGCGATCGTGTTGGCGACCCGCACCCGCTCGCCGTCGCGCAACAGGTGCGCGCCCAGCGCGACGATGCGCTCGCCACGCCCCAGCTTGCCGGCGACATTGGCATGGTCATCGTCCAGGCCCAGCACGGTCACCGGCCGCCAGCTCACCCGGGTCGGGTTGCCGGCGATGACCCACACGCCCGGCCCCTTGCCGGCATCGAACACCGCGGCCAGCGGCACCTGCAGGCCGGCCTGGGTTCCGGTGGCGGTGCCGGCAGGCACGCGGACGCTGACGGTGGTGCCCAGCGGCGCCTGCGCCAGCGCGCCGTTGAGCACGTACCGCGCCTCGAAGGTGCGGGTGAGCCGGTCTGCGCTCTCGGAGAGCTGGCGTAAGGTGGCCGGCACGCTGACCGCGGCGTTGCCGAACAAGGTGGCCTGGGCCACCGAGCCAACCTGCGGGCGCAGGGTTTCCGGCAACTGGATCACCGCCTCGCGCGGCCCGGCATGCGCCAGGCGCACCACCGGCTGCCCGGCAGCAACCACCTGGCCCGGCTCGACCAGGGTCTCCATCACCACGCCGTCGGCATCGGCCAGCAGGTCGGTGTAGCGATTGGCATTGCGCGCGACATCGGCCTGGGCCTGGGCGGCGCTCAGCTGCGCCCTGGCCGCATCGGCGGCCGCCTTGATCTGGTCGTAGGCCGAGGCGGAGATGGCGCCGGTGCCGCGCAGGTCGCGATAACGGGCTTCATCTTCGGCGGTCTGCAGGGCACGGGCGCGGGCAGCGGCCACCGCGTCCTGCTGCGCACGCGCGGCCAGTTGCAGGTCCACCGGGTCGATGCGCATCAGCGGCTGCCCACGCTTGACGCGCTGGCCGGCATCGACCAGCCGCTCGGACACCTTGCCGGCGACGCGGAAGCCCAGATCGCTCTGCACCCGCGCGGCGACGGTGCCGGAGAAACTGCGCGTGCCTGCGTCGGCGTACGCGACGCTGGCCACCCGGACCAGCGGCGCGGCGGTCCGCGGGTCAGCAGGAGCATTGCCTCCGCAGGCGCTCAGCGCCAGCGGCAGAACACACAGTAGGGCGAAGGGAATCGGGAGGCGCGGCAGCATGGTCGTCTCAAAGCGAGCTGTTGATGGCTCGCATCTTGAGACTTGTGACCAAATCAGTCAATAGTCACAAACGAACTATGGCGCCAGACTGCGCAGTACCAGACTCGACAACAGCGCCGGGACCTCTTCGGCGTACTCCAAGCTGTGCTGCAGTAGCAGCGGATTGATGTATGGCCGCATCACCAGGTAGATCGCCCGGCTCGCCTCGTCCAGCGGCGTCTTTCGCTCGAAGTCACCACTCAGACGCCCCTCCACCAGGATCTCCTGCAGCAGCGCCTGCAGCTGCGCTTCGTAGACGAGGACCGTGGGCCACCGCTCGATCGAGGCAGACGTGGCAATCTCGTACAGCTTCGGTCCGCGTGCGTGCAGGCGCAGGCTTTCGTTGACTACCACCTTGAAAAGACTGCGTAATTTTTCCTGCGGCGTCGTTGCCTGGGCAACGGCCGCGGCCGTCTCGAGCTTGATTTCCTGCAGGCACTGGCCACAGATGACTTCGCCGATGGCCTGCTTTGAGGCGAAGAACTTGTAGATGTAGGCCTTGGAGAATCCAATCTCCTTTGCCAGATCGGACACGGCGGTCTTTTCGTAGCCATAGCGACTGAAGTGGTCGGCTGCTGCGGCCACGATCTGGTCGCGCACGTCGTGATCGACCGGGCCCCGGCCCGCAACTGGGTAACTGGATGCTTTGTTCATTTGGACAGCTTAGCGCTGTCGTCCCCGACTTACAAAAGTGACCATTTCGTATTACAGTCACTCACCGTTTCGCCATTTTGGTCTCCTCATGCCACTCCGCACCCTTGCAGCGCTTATTGCCGCCAGCCTCGCCGCAGGTTGTGCGGTCGGCCCCGACTACGCCCGCCCGGACGCGCCCGTGCCGGATCGCTACCTTGGCCAGGCCGCCGTGGCTGAACGCCAGGCCACCGTGCAGGCCGACCTGGCCACCTGGTGGACCGGCTTCAACGACCCGGACCTGAGCCGCTACGTCACCCAGGCGCTGGCGCAGAACCTGGACCTGGCCCAGGCCACCGCACGCGTCACCCAGGCCCGCGCCGGGCTGACTGCCGCCACCGCCGCGCTGCTGCCGTCGGGCAACATCAGCGGCAACGCGGCCCGCGCCTACCAGTCGCTGGAAACGCCGCTTGGCCAGGTGCTCAGCAGCACGCCCAACTTCGACCGCTATGCCAGCACCTACGAAGCCAACCTGGGCGCGAGCTGGGAACTGGATCTGTTCGGCGGCCTGCGTCGCGGGCGCCAGGCCGCCCTGGCCGACTACCAGGCCAGCGAAGCCGGTGCCGCCGCCACCCGCCTGGCGGTGGCGGCGCAGACCGCCGATATCTACATCAGCATCCGCGGCCTGCAGGCCCGGCTGGAGGTGGCCCAGCGCCAGGTCGCCACCCAGCAGGGGCTGGTGTCGATGGTGACGCTGCTGCATGGCAAGGGACTGGCGCCCGAGCTGCAACTCCACCAGGCGCAAGGCGCGCTTGCGCAGGCGCAGGCGTCGGTGCCCGGCATCGAAAGTGGCCTGGTCGCGGCGATGAACGCCCTGGACGTGATGCTGGGTGTGCCGCCCGGCACGCACCGCGCGGAACTGGCCGCCACCAAGCCGATTCCGCTTGCACCGCAGATCGCCGACACAGGCACGCCCGGCGACCTGCTGCGCCGCCGCCCCGATCTGATCGCCGCCGAACGCAGGCTGGCAGCGTCGAACGCGCGCATCGGCGTGGCGATGAGCGAGTACTACCCCAAGTTCTCGCTCAGCGGCCTGCTCGGCAGCGCCACGGCCATCTCCGGCGGCAACCTGTTCACCGGCGATGCCGCGCAGTCGTCCGGTGTGCTGGGGCTGCGCTGGCGGCTGTTCGACTTCGGCCGCATCAATGCGCAGATCGCCCAGGCCAAGGGTCAGGAAGCCGAGCAACTGGCGGCGTATCGCCTGGCGGTCCTGCGCGCCACCGAGGACGTCGAAAATGCATTCACCGCGCTGGTCAAGCGCGAGCAGCAGGCCGCGGTGCTGTCGCAGGGAATGGAGGCGCTCGGCAAGGCGCGTGGCGCCTCGGCCCTGGCCTATGAGAAAGGCGCGGTCAGCCTGATCGAAGTGCTGAATGCCGACGACACGCTGCTGCGCGCGTCCGATGCGCAGGTGCAGGCGCGCACGGATGCAGCGCGCAGCGCAGTGGCCACCTTCAGGGCGCTGGGCGGAGGCTGGCAATCCAGCGCCGCCGAGGCGGTGGCAGTACAGCAGTCGTCACCGCGGTGACGTGACCCAGGCAAGACCCGAGCATGCAATCGCCAGCCGCGGCGATTGCATGGCATCGGCACGCGGCCCGACCGCTGCAGGCAGCAGGGCAACGCGATGGCGCTGCACTGCAGCCTGCAGCCGTCACGGTGCAGCGCGCTCAATCGGCGTGGAAGCGGATGCCTTGATTGATCGTGCATTGATACGCCAGCACCGGCCCACGTTGCTGCAGGCCCGGCAGGTCGTACATGTAGGTGGTGAAACGCACACTGCCATCCGGGCGCAGTTGGTAGCGCATGAACTGCTGGATCGGCTTGCCGTCGTTGGCCACGGTGAAGTGCGAGCCGGAGAACGCGGCGGTGCCGTCTTCGGTGATGCGGTACGCCTCGATATGGCGGCCGCCACGGGTCTGCGTGACGGGCGTGCCTTCTTCGGGTGTGCAGCGGCCAAGGTCGGTGGTCAGGCTGACGTCGTAGCCGGATTCCAGGGCTGCGAGCACTTCAGCACGGGTATTGAGCGATTCGCTGGCCCAGGCGGGCAGCGCACAGGCGCACAGCGTGGCGAGCAAGGTGGCGGGAGCAAGACGGGGCATGGCGAACTCCAGGCGGACGGGGGAATCAAACGCCCTGGACGGTCATCGGCCCAGGGCGATCACCATGACCTAGTCCTGTCTGCACCGTTGCGCTGCGCTACGCATCACGCGGCATGATTGCGCTGTTTGGCGAAGTGCGCACGCGATTGCCGGATGCGGGCTATGCCCGTGCGCGCAGAGGCTGCTTGCAGTGTGATCGGGCGTCTTCCGCGCCAGAAAAAATGACAGGGGAAAGACGGCACACGGCAGACGGTATGTGCATCACGCAAGTGTCCGATGCACGCGTAACGCGCTGCGCGGGGTGCCGGTCACGCCCCAGTCGCGGCCAGGTCCGCTCCTACGGCTGGCGCGTCGACCGGAATGACCGTTTTCAGAGAATCCTCTAACCACACGAGGCTGCGCGCGTACCCTCATCCGGCGCGGGCGCGTCACCTTCTCCCGATGGGAGAAGGGCTGGAACCCGCGATCGTCGAAGCTTCAACGCCCGGCCGTCCGTAAAAACGTCGGAATGAACGCACATCTCGCTACAAACGCCCATTGACCTCGCGCGGCACCTGTTCCGGCTCTGGCTGTAACGCCGGCATCGCCCCCAGCAACAGACGTTCTGCCAGGGCGCGCGTGGCCACGCGCAACTCCGGCACGGCGGTGATTTCCCAGTAACGCCCGCGCAACAGCGGGCCCACGCAATACAGCCCCGGCACGATCTGCCCGGCACCGTCGCGCACGCGCAGTTGCGCATCGGTGTCCACGCCCAGGCCCAGCGGCTCGGCACGCAGCAGCCCGGCTTCGCGCATGCCGGCGATCAGCGGGTCACTGGTGCGGTCGATATCGGTATCCAACCCTGTGGCGCGGATCACCGCATCGTAATGAGCGGTCTGCGCGTCGGCCGATCCACGCGGGCGGATCACCGCTTCCACGCCGTCGGGCACCCAACGCGCACGCAGCAGCCGCGCTGCAACGATCTGCAGCTGCCCCGATTCCTGCAATTGCGCCAGCTGTTCCGCCGCGCCCGGCGCAACCCGATGCCGCGCCACTTCCCAATACGGGCGCAGATGGCGCAGGAAGCGCGCACGCTGCGACAATTCCAGCCGCTGCCACAGCGGTTGCAGATGCGGGCGCAAGGCATCCACCACGCGTCGCCAGTCGTCGACCACGGCGCTCAGCTGGCGCACGCCGCGCAGCAGGCCGCGCAGGTCGGCATCCTTGAGTGCGCGCTGCAGATGCGGCGGCAACTCCAGCGCCGCGCCCGGCTGGCGCAGATGCGCCTGCGGCGCCAGGCCGCGCCGCGAAATCGCCAGCAGGCGACCGCGATGCCCGCGCGTGTGCAGGGTCAATGCCACGTCCACCATGGTCAGCCCGGTGCCGACGATCAGCACGTCGTCGTCCGGCGCCAGGCGCGCCAGGGCATCGCCCTGCCACGGCCAGCCGATATAGCGCGGATGCACGCTCAGCCGCGGGCCGATGCCGGCCAGCGCCTGCGGCTGCAATGCGCCCACCGCCAGCACCACCCGGTCGCTGTGGAAGGCGTCACCATTGGCCAGGAATACGCGGAAGCCCTGGCGCGCACGCTCCACTGCCACCGCTTCCTGCGACAGCCGCACGATCGACGCCTGCGCGCCACTGACCGCGGTATCCAGCTCGCTGCGCAGATAATCGCCATAGGCAAGCCGCGGCAGGAATTCCAGCCGCCCGCTGTCGCCCAGGTGCAAGGTATCGGCGAAGGCGCCTGGCGCCTGCGCGTCGATTCCCAGGTCCTTGGCGCGTACATTGAGCAAGTGCTCCGGCCGTGCGGCGCCATAGGCGATGCCGCTGCCGAAGGTGTCGGCCACGCCGACCAGGGTGATGCGCACCTGCGCATCGGCCGTCTGCGCCAGTGCACGGACCAGCGCGGTGCCGCAAAAGCCGGCACCGATGACGGTGATATGGGTTTCCATGTGCAACTCCCACTGAATGACCCGCACGTTTTGCCCGCAGCGCGATGCAAGCGTGTAAACAAATGGTTAGTAGCGAACAACCGAAAACGCATGAGCTGATCATGCTTGGTGATGAGGCTTGCGTCGCAAGCTGCACGCACCTCGTGTTGCACGCAGATGACAGCGCACGCGACCGCAGACAGGTGCCGGTGCATGGCTTCCAAGCTGGCGCGTAGCGCAGTGCTGCGCACCACCATTAGGGTGACTGACAAAACGTAGCGAGCAATCGCTCGGGACGTGTGGACGGCGCGCTCAGAACCTGAGTCCACGCGTGGCACATGGCAATTCCGGGCACCGGCCGCGCGCGCCTGGGGATGAGCGCAGTAGATCGCCAGCCCGCTACGCGCGCTGGCCAGCGCCTCGTTGGCAGAAGCGGTGGAAGAGTGGAACGGACAGCAGACATTGCAATGATGCGCTCAACACTGCAACGGCGGCACCGGGCACCGCGCCATGACCGAGCTGCTCGATAATGTCGGTTTCCGATCGAGTGTCCGCCATGTCCATTTCCGCAGCACCCACGCAAATCTCGCCGCGCAATCAACGCGTGCTGATCGCAGGCGGCAGCCGTGGCATCGGCCTGGCCATTGCCGACGCGTTCGTGCGCAACGGCGCGCAAGTCTCGCTGTGCGCACGCAATGCCGATGGCCTGGCACAGGCCGCACAGGTGTTGGCACCACATGGCAGGCCGGTCCATACCTTCGCCTGCGACCTGTCGGATGCTGCGCAGATCGAGGCCTATGTGCAGGCTGCAGCACAGGCGCTAGATGGCCTGGATGTGGTGATCAACAACGCCTCCGGCTATGGACACGGCAACGACGATGCCAGCTGGCAGGCCGGCCTGGATGTCGATCTGATGGCGGCCGTGCGTTGTAATCGCGCCGCGCTGCCGCATCTGCGCAACAGCGCCGCGGCGGTGATCCTCAATATCAGCTCGATCAATGCGCAACGCCCCACACCACGTGCGATCGCCTATTCCACCGCCAAGGCGGCGCTCAATTACTACACCACCACGCTGGCCGCCGAGCTCGCACGCGAGCGCATCCGCGTCAACGCGATCGCACCGGGTTCGATCGAGTTTCCCGACGGGCTATGGGCCCGGCGCCGCGATGAAGAACCGGAGCTGTATGCACGCATCCGCGACAGCATCCCGTTCGGGGGATTCGGTCAAGTGCAGCACATCGCCGATGCGGCGTTGTTTCTCGCATCGCCGCAGGCGCGCTGGATCACCGGGCAGGTGCTGGCGGTGGATGGCGGGCAGTCGCTGGGGGTGTGAGTGGGGATGTTTGCGCTGGCGAAGATGCCGATCCGCCGCGTGGACCCGTAGGAACGTGCCTGCGCGCAACGGAGCTTTATCGGTAACGCCGCGTCGCGCGCAGGCACGCTCCTACGACACAGCTGGCAGCCAGTCCTATTTCCGCGGCACCCTCGCAGCTATGGGCGAGCCCTGGCGGTGGACGGTTTGGCAGTCGCTGGGGTGTAGGCAAGGTATTTGTAATGGCGAAAACGCCGATCCGCTACGCGCGCATTTGTAGGAGCGCGGCGCGCAATGAGGCTTTACCGGTAACGCCTCATCGCACGCCAGCGCGCTCCTACCACACGGCGGACAGCCAGTCCTATGTCTCGGCACCCTCGCGACTATAGGCAGGTGCTGGCGGTGGATGGCGGGCAGTCATTGAGGGTGTGAGTGGGGATGTTCGCTGGCGAAGATGCCGATCCGCTGCATGGACCCGTAGGAGCGTGCCCGCGCGCGACGGAGCTTTATCGGTAATGCCCCGTCGCGCGCCAGCGCGCTCCTACGACACGGCGGCTTCTCACATCTATCCGACCGACTGCCTCGCGACGAGGCGTTGAGACAGCGTTAGTCAGCCAGCTCCGCCGCCTCGACACTGTGCTCCCCACGCGCCGGTGCCAGCGCGGCGCCCACCATGGCGGCGGCGATGCGTTCGGCCGGGTTGAGGCGGAAGCGGCGTGGCAGCAGCGGACCGAGCGCGCCCAGCACGAGGCTGCCGATGTGTTCGCCGGTGCGACGCTGCTCGCGTTCGCCGCCGATCAGCCCCGGGCGTACGAAGGTGAGCGAGGGGAAGCCGACCGCGCGCAGGTCGCGTTCCAGCTCGCCCTTGACGCGGTTGTAGAAGATGCGCGAGTGCGCATCGGCACCGGCGGCTGAATTCAGCACGAATACCGAGGTGCCCTGCGCGCAGACCGCGCGTGCCAGCGCCATCGGATAATCGTGGTCGATGCGGTAGAACGCCTCGCGCGAGCCGGCCTGTTTCATCGTGCTGCCCAGGGCGCAGATGGCCGCTTCCATGCGCGGTGCGGTCCAGTGGTCCAGGCGATCGAAATCGATCACCTGGTTGCGCAGCTTGGGGTGGATCTGGGACAACGGCCGGCGCGTGATCGCCACCACGCCGGTACAGCGCGCATCGGCCAGGAGTTGTTGCAGGACATGTCTACCGACCAGACCGGTGGCCCCTGCCAGCAACACATCCATCAGATCACCCCCGCCATCAGCGCGCGCCCTCGGAGACGATGCGCGCGCTGCTGGCGATGCGATCGCGCTCCACTGCGAGCAAGGTCAGCGAGTGCGCCGGGGCCTTCCATTCGCTGCCGCCGGCCACCACGCGGCCGCCGTGGCGCGCGGTGTCGACCAGCACGCGCCAGTGCTCGTCATGCATCGCCGGCAGCGTGAACGACACGCTGGTGGAGGCGGCATTGATCAGCATCAGCAAGGTCACGTTGGCGGCGATCTCGCGCAGGCCGGTGGTCGGCGAGCGGCCATCCAGCCGCAGCATCAGCGCACGCGCTTCCGGGTCGTGCCAGCTGGCTTCGTCCATCTCGTGGCCGTCCGGTGCCAGCCAGGTGAGATCCTTCAAGCCCAGCGCTTCGTCGAACTTGCCGTCGAAGAAGCGGGCGCGATGCAGCAGCGGATAACGCTGGCGGATACGGATCAACCGCCGCACGAATGCAGCCTGATCGGCAGCAGCGGCCTTGGTGGCAGCAGTCCAGTCGATCCAGGTCAGTTCGTTGTCCTGGCAATACGCGTTGTTGTTGCCGTTCTGGCTATGGCCGAACTCATCGCCGGCCAGCAGCATCGGCGTGCCTTGCGAAAGCAGCAACGTGGCCAGCAGGTTGCGCATCTGCTGACGGCGCAGCTGCTTGATGGCCGGGTCGTTGGTGTCGCCCTCGACACCGTAATTGGCCGAGATATTGTGGTCGCTGCCGTCCCTGCCCTCTTCGCCGTTGGCGAAGTTGTGCTTGCCTTCGTAGCTGACCAGATCGCGCAGGGTGAAGCCATCGTGCGCGGTGACGAAATTGACCGATGCAGTGGGGCGACGACCGCTGTGGTTGAACAGGTCCGCCGATCCGGTCAAGCGCGTGGCCAGTTCGGCCAGCTGGCCGCCGTCGCCACGCCAGAACGCGCGCACGTTGTCGCGGAACTTGTCGTTCCACTCCACCCAGCCCGGCGGGAAATTGCCCACCTGGTAACCGCCTGGACCGATATCCCAGGGCTCGGCGATCAGCTTGGTCTGGCTCAGCACCGGATCCTGGCGCACCGCATCGAGAAAGCTGCCCGATGGATCGAAGCCGTAGCGCTCGCGCCCAAGAATGGTGGCCAGGTCGAAGCGGAAACCATCGACATGCATTTCCTGCACCCAGTAACGCAGCGAGTCCATCACCATGCGCAGCGCGCCGACATTGGTCAGGTCGAAGGTGTTCCCGGTGCCGGTGTCGTTGATGTAGAAGCGGCGATCGTCGGCCAGGCGGTAGTAGCTGGCGTTGTCGATGCCCTTGAACGACAGCGTCGGCCCCAGCTCGTTGCCTTCGGCGGTGTGGTTGTAGACCACGTCCAGCAGCACTTCCAGCCCGGCGTGATGCAGCCGCGCCACCATCTGCTTGAACTCGGCCACGGTGCGCGTGGACATGTAGCGCGCCTGTGGGGCGAAGAACCCCAGGGTGTTGTAGCCCCAGTAGTTGCGCAGGCCTTTTTCCAGCAGGTATTGATCGTCGACGAAGGCGTGCACGGGCAGCAGTTCCACTGCGGTGACGCCGAGTGAGCTGATGTGGTCGATCAGCTCGTCGGTCTTCAGGGCCGAGAACGTGCCGCGATTTTCCGGCGGCACCGACGGGTGCAACATGCTCAGCCCACGCACGTGCGCCTCGTAGATCACCGTGCGGTTCCACGGCGTCTGCGGCGGGCGGTCCTGGCCCCAGGTGAAGGCCGGGTCGATCACCGCGGACTTGGGCATGAACGCGGCACTGTCGCGGCGATCGAAGCTCAGATCCTTGTCGCGGTGGCCAATGGTGTAGCCGAACAGGTGCGGCGCCCATTTGAGCTCGCCGACGATCTGCTTGGCATACGGGTCCAGCAGCAGCTTGTTGTGGTTGAAGCGATGCCCGGCATCGGGCGCATAGGGTCCATGCACGCGATAGCCGTACAGCTGGCCGGGGCGTGCGTCGGGCAGATAGCCGTGCCAGACCTCGTCGGTATATTCGGGCAGCGCCAGGCGCTCCTGCTCGCGGCCACGCTCGTCGAACAGGCACAGCTCCACCCGGGTGGCGTTGCGCGAATACAGCGCGAAATTGACCCCCAGGCCATCCCAGGTGGCGCCGAGCGGGTTGGGACGGCCTTCGCGGATGCGCGAGCGCTGAGTGAACTTGCGGGTGGCCATCGGTAACTCCTGAGAACGGTGAACTCAAAACGCTGAGCGAATGCGGCTGCCTGCGTGCGTGTGCACGCTCACCCTGACATGGCGCAGCCTGCAGGGTGAACCATGCAGGGTGACAGAGTGACCGTTACTGGCGTGCACTCGCCGGCGGGCCGGCCTGCTCGGCGGCGCGCTCTTCGGCATCCACCAGGCGCTCGGCCATGGCCCAGTGCCGATCTGCGTGGCCGTCCGGGCGGCCTTCGGCCTCCCAGATCTCCTGTGCCAACTGGCGAAGCCGCGCCTGCCGTTCCGTGTCGTTCATTGCGTACGTTCTCTTAGGGGGTCAACAACACTGCCACTGGCGCACGTGCAAACAGCGTGGATATCGTCACGCGGCCGCCTTGCGGCTGCACCGTGCTGCCATCGAGCACATTACGGTAACTGGCCTGCGGCAATGCCAACGCCGCCTGACCCCAGCTGGCCGGCGGCACCAGCAGCGGCAGATCGCCATCGCCCACGTCGCCGGCACCCAGCCGCGTGACTGCCACCACCAGCGACTGCCCGCGGTACTGGCGGCGGAACGCCAGCACCTGCGCATCGCCGCTGCCGGTCACGGTCAGGGGCTGGTAGTCGCCCTTGGCGAACAGCGCCGGATGTTCGGCCCGCAACTGCAGCAGCAGTGCGGTCAGACGTGCCTTGACCGCACCATCGCGCCAGCTGCGCAGCAGCGTGTTCCAGTCGCGTGCCTGCGCCAGCCACTGCTGGCGCTGCGCGTAGTCGACCGGGCGGCGGTTGTCCGGGTCCACCAGCGACAGATCCCAGCCTTCGGTGCCCTGGTACAGGTCGGGCACGCCCGGCACGGTCAGGCGCAACGTGGTCTGCACCAGCGCGTTGCGCGCACCGGCCGCGGCGATGTGGTTGCTGGCGCGCAGCAGCGCCCGCCGCAGCGGCAACCCGGCGCGGCTGCACAGCACCTGCTCCACGGTGGCCTGCACGGCCTGTTCGTAGGCCGGCGAGCCATCGGTCCAGCTGGTGTGCAGCTTGGCCTCGCGCACGGCCTTGAGCAGCCACTGCGCAATGCGCTCGGCGTACTCGGCCAGCGGCTCGGTCTGGTCGGCACCCAGGCCGATCGGCCAGGCGGCCACCAGGGTCTGCCAGAGCATCTGCTGGTCGCCGCCGGCCAGTGCCGGTGCCTCGAGCGTCTCTGCCAAGGCATCGAACCGGGTGCTCTGCTCGATCCACCAGCGCGGTTGCTCGGACAGCACCGCCAGCCGCATGCGCAGGTCTTCGCCGCGCTTGTGGTCGTGCGTGGCGGTGGCCAGCAACGCCCGCGGGAAGTGCTTGGCGCGTTCGAGATTCTGCGCGTGGAAGTCGGCCGCCTCGTTGGCGAAGTGGGTCGGATGGCTGCCGACCTCGTTGCGCGACAACAGCACGCCGTGCCGGTAGAACGCGGTGTCTTCCACCGACTTGGCATTGAGCGGTGCGGACAACTGCTCCACGCGACGACGCAGGATGCGCCGCAGGGCGACCTGCGCGCGGTCGGCGCCGGCATCGTCGAGCAGCCAGCGCTCGATCGCATCGACGGCCGCGACGATGGACTCCGGCATGCCCTCGCGCGCACGCGCGGCGGTGGCGCGCAGGCGCTCGGCTTCGCTGCCGGTCACGCCCTTGGCACCGGCATAGGTGCGGTACACCGGGAACCAGCGCAGCAACACGCACAGGCCGCGCGCCAGCATCTGCGGGCTGAACTCGCGCGTGGGCGGGTCCAGCCGCGCCAATGCCGACAACGCACCGACGGCGCGATTGAATTCGGTCTGCAGCGGGCCACGCAAGATCTCGTCGCGGGCGGCGCGTTCTTCCTGTGCGAAGTCGCCACTGCGCCCGCTCACCTTCTGCCAGGCACGCGCCAGCGGCTTGAAGCCGCCCGCGTCATGCAGCACGCCGCCGACCTGGTCCATGAAGTCGTAGCCGGTGGTGCCATCGCAGGGCCAGTCGGCCGGCAGGTGCTCGCCGGGCGCCAGGATCTTTTCCAGATACAGGCCCAGCGTGCCGGGCTTGAGGCCACGGGTGCGGCCAGCCGCATCCAGCCGGCTGCGCAGCTTGCGCACATAGCCGGTGGGATCGGTCAGCCCGTCCACATGGTCGATGCGCAGGCCGTCCAGATGGCCCTCGGCCACCAGCCGCAGCGGCAGGGCATGCACCGCGTCGAACACCGCCGGTAGCTCCACCCGCAATGCCACCAGCGAGGTGATGTCGAAGAAGCGACGGTAGTTGAGCATGTCGTTGCCCACGCGCCACCAGTTCAGGCGGTACGGCTGGCGCTCGATCAGCTTGTGCAGACGGCCATCGCCGCGCTTGGCGCCGTCGTTGTAGTCGCGCAGCCATTGCGCACGCGCGGCCTTTTCCGGCACCTCCAGCGTCTGCGGACGGATCGGGTACCGCTGGTCGTAGTGCGCCAGTGCCGCGCTGCCGTCGTCCTCGACCACCAGGGTGATCAGGCCTTCGGCCAGTGCGGTGGCATACGGGCGGTCCAGCACCGCCAGCCACAACTTGCCGTCGCGCCCGGGCGCGCGCCAGTCGATGTCGAACCAGTCGGCATGCTTGGCACTGCGGCCGTTGCGCAGCACATCCCACCACCACGCGTTGTCCGCATGCGTGGCCATGTGGTTGGGCACGATGTCGGCGATCAGGCCCATGCCGTGCTCGCGCGCGGCCTGCGACAGGGCGATGAGCGCGTCTTCGCCGCCGAGCTCGGGATTGACCACGGTCGGGTCGATATTGTCGTAGCCGTGCGTGGAGCCGGGCACTGCGGTGCCGATCGGCGACAGGTACAGATGGCTGATGCCCAGCCCGGCGTAGTACGGCACCTGGGCGAGCGCATCGTGCAGGGTGAAGCCGACATGCAGCTGCAGGCGGGCGGTGGCGCGAAGCTCGATCATGGATGCGGTTCCGAAACGGCCGCGACGCGACGCGCCTCGGCAAAGCCCTGCAGCGCCGTACTCAGGCGCGCATGCGGCAAGGGATCGGGCAGGCGTCGACGCCAGTTGGGATGGACCTCGACGGTACCCGGCAGATTGGGTTGTTCTTCCAGCGCCAGCGCATCTTCCACCGGCAGCAGGGCCAGTGGCGACACGCTGGTGGCGGTGAAGCGCAGCGCGCCCAGCAGCGGGTCGTCCGTAGCGCTGAGCCCGGTGTATTCGACCGCCGCATCCAGGCGTGCCACATCCTGGATGCGGGCCGCGGCATCGTCCTTGGCCTGCGCGGGCTGGATCAGGTCCAGCCTGCGCCGCCAGTCGATATCACGGCCTTCGCGCCAGCCGGTCAGCGTCGGCAGGTCGTGCGTGGTGGTGGTGGCCAACGCATCCGGCCGCCACAACGCCGGCGAGACGAAGGCGCCGTCGTCGTCGCGGGTGAACATCAACACATCGATGCCCATCACCCCGCGCCGCGACAGTTCCTCGCGGATGCCGGGCGGCACCACGCCGAGGTCTTCGCCGATCACGATCGCCCGGTGCCGCCAAGATTCCAGCGCGAGCAGATTGAGCAGGTCGTGCAGCGGATAGGCCAGATACGCGCCTTCGTTGGAGCTGGCCCCTTCGGGCACCACCCACAGCCGCATCAAGCCCAGAATATGGTCGATACGGATGCCGCCGCGATCGCGCAGCACCGCGCGCAGCAGCGCGATGTATGGCGCATAGCCGCTGCGCCGCAACGCGGTGGGCGAATATGCGCCGATGCCCCAGTGCTGGCCGTCGGCATTGAAGGCGTCCGGCGGCGCGCCCAGCACCAGGCCACGCAGCACGGTGTCGGCGGCCGCCGCGGCTTCGGCGCCATTGGGATCGAAGCCGACCGCCAGATCGGCGATCAACCCGATCTTCATGCCGCGCTCGTGTGCCTCGCGTTGCGCATCGGACCAGCTGCGCGCCGCCAACCATTGCATGAACACGTGCAGTTGCGGATCGCCATCGCCGAAATCCTGCGCGGCAAACCGCGCAAAGCCTTCCAGCGCCGCGCCGCCCTCGCTGCGGAAGGCGAGCAGATCGGGGTGATCGGCGGGCACGCGGGTGTACAGATGACGCAGCAACTGCCACTTGGCCTGCGCGGAGGCCGGCCAGTCGATCAGGGCGCCGTGGTGCAGCGTATCGAAGCGCTCGCGCAGGCCGGGCACCTCGTTGATGGCCTCCAGCGCGCGCTCGCCCAGCACGCGCACCGGCGCGGCATGCAGCGGATCCAGGAAGCGCCGGTCGCTGGGCGAATACGGGCTGTAGCCGCCAGTGACCGGGCGCGCGGCATGCACCGGGCTCAGCGCCAGCGCATCGGCACCGGCCAGTGCGGCATGCCGCACCCATTCCACCGTGCCCGCAGCATCGCCAATGCCGGCATCGTCGATGCTGCGCGCCGAATACACCTGCAACGCCATGCCCCAGGCACGCGGTGCCGGCAGGCCACAGGCATCGGCCACGCTGAAACAGCGTTGCGGGGCAACCGCGACCTGCTGGGTCAGGTTGCCGATCTGCAGCGTCCAATAACCGAAACGCTGCGGCGCACGCACCTGGCCCTGCGCATCGGCACGCGCCGGCTCGCTGGCGCCGCTGTCGTCAACCCAACGGCCGCTGGCGTTGGCGGCAACCGACACCGGCAACAGCTCGGCCACCTGCACGGTCAGCAGCGGCGCCGGCTCGGTGGCTTGCGCCTTGCAGCGACGCAGGCTGTCTTCGCGTTGCGTGGCGGTGCCGGCAGGCAATTCCAGCGCGGTGAGCACCGCATGCAGCGATGGCTCGGCCACCTGCCGCGGCTGGTCGCTGGCATCCACCCAGTCCACCATCACCCCGGCCGCGCCGGCCAGCGCATGCAGATCGCTTCTGCTCAGATCGCGCGTACTCATGCGCGCGCCTCATGCCAGGCGATGAAGCCATCGACCGGCAACTGCTGCGCGTCGGCGGCGACGTTTTCGGCATGCGCCACGCGTCCGCGCAGCGGCGGCATTGGCACCGCCGCGGCACCCACGTTGAAGGCGACATGCCACAGCCCGTCGGGCAATTCCCAGCTGGCGGTCACTGCACCGTCGGCCAGCACCTCGGCGCCCACCGCGCGCGCCTGTGCCAGCCCCGGGACCAGCCACTGGCGGCGTACGCCCAGCAGCGCGGTGAACCAGGCTGTCCACTGCACGCCATCGCCGCGGGCGGCGTCTTCGATCGGCGCGCGCGAGGCAGCAAAGGTGTCGTGGCTGTTCGGATCGGGAATGGTGGCGCGCTGCGCTTCGTCGGCGAATGCGGCGAAGTGCGCAAATTCACGGCGCCGCCCTTCGCGCACCGCATCGTCCAGCGGCGGGCCGAAATCGGTGAAGAACAGAAATGGCTGTTCGGCGCCCCACGGCTCGCCCATGAAGAACAGCGGAATCATCGGCGTCAGCGTCGTCAGCGCCAGCGCAGCGCGCAGGCGCTGCGGCGAGACCAGCACGCTCAGCCGCTCGCCGCGCGCCCGGTTGCCGATCTGGTCGTGGTTCTGCGCGAAGACCACGAACTTGTGCGGCGGCAGCGCCCCGCTCGGCTCGCCACGCACATGCCCGCGCGGGTCCGGCTCGCCCTGGTAGGCGAAGCCTTCGCCAAGCACGCGCGCCAGGTGCTCGGTGGGCTTGTCGGCGAAGGCGGCGTAATAGCCTTCGGCTTCGCCGGTCAGCAGCACATGCAGGGCGTTGTGGAAATCGTCGTCCCATTGCGCGGTGTAGCCGCGTTGCAGCTGCGAGGCCTGGTTGGCCTCGTTTTCCAGCACCAGGTGCACGTGGCGGCCGGCAGGCAGGCTGGCCTGCACGGTCTGCCGCAGGGTATCCAGGAACGCGTTCGGCGTGATCGCATGCACCGCGTCCAGGCGCAGGCCGTCAAAGCCGTATTCGTGCAGCCACATCAGCGCATTGTCGAGAAAGTAACGCTGCACCTGCGGCTTGCGGAAATCGATCGCCGCGCCCCACGGAGTGGGCTTGTCCTCGTTGAAGAACGGGGCGGCATAGCTGTGCAGATAATTGCCGTCCGGGCCGAAGTGGTTGTAGACCACATCCAGCAACACCATCAGGCCGTGTCCGTGCGCGGCGTCGATCAGCGCCTTCAACTGGTCCGGCGTGCCATAGGCTTCCACCGGCGCGTACGGCAACACGCCGTCGTAGCCCCAGTTGTGCGCGCCCGGGAATGCGCTCAGCGGCATCAGCTCGATCGCGGTGATGCCCATCGCCGCCAGCTGCGGCAATTGCGCCTGCACACCGGCATAGCCGCCGCAGGTGCCGACATGCAGTTCGTAGATCACCGCCTCGTCCCACGGCCGTCCCTGCCACTGGGTGTTCTG
Organism: Xanthomonas sp. CPBF 426; assembly: GCF_903989465.1. NCBI lineage: Bacteria > Pseudomonadati > Pseudomonadota > Gammaproteobacteria > Lysobacterales > Lysobacteraceae > Xanthomonas > Xanthomonas sp. CPBF 426. The sequence continues at coordinate 494,287 of NZ_LR861805.1, read as the reverse complement.
CCAGGCGTAGCCGTCGGTTGGCTGCACGGCGCTGGGGCCATGCACGCCCTCGGGCTGCCAGCGCGAGGCCGGATCCGGCACCGGTTCGCCACCATCGACGCTGTAGCGATAGCGCGCATCCGCCGCGCAGTCGATCGCCGCACTGAAGAAGCCGTCCTGCGCGGCCTGCAACGCGACGCGCGCGCCGTCGTCGAAGACCACCTCCACGCTCCTGGCATCCGGTGCCCAGAGCGTGAAGCGCACCTGTCCCTCACCCGCTGGCCATGCGCCCCATGCCGGCGTGGTGTCATTGCGCTCGTTCATTGCTATTTCTCCGCTTGCAGATAGATCGTGGCCAGCGGCGGTAGGGTCAGGCGCAGGCGTTGTGCGTGCCCGTGCATGCCCATCGGCTCGGTCGCCAGGCGACCGCTGTTGCCGAGGTTGCTGCCACCGTAATGGGCACTGTCGGTGTTGAGGATTTCGCGCCAGCCGCCGGCACGCGGCACGCCGACGCAATAGTCGTGGTGCGGTTGCGGAGTGAGGTTGCTCACCGCCAGCAAGGGTGCGCCGCCCTCGGGATCGTGGCGGATGAACGCCAGCACGCTGTTGCGCGCGTCGTCGGCCACGCTCCAGTCGAAGCCGTCGGCACGATGCGTGCCGCGATACAGCGCCGGCACCCGTCGCAATGCGGCATTAAGATCGCCGACCAGTTGCTGCACGCCGCGATGCGCGGCCCCGTCGAGCAGATGCCAGTCCAGCGACTGATCGTGATTCCAGTCGTTCCACTGGCCGAATTCGGCGCCCATGAACAGCAGTTTGTCGCCCGGATGCGCCCACATCATCGCCAGATACGCGCGCAGGTTGGCAAAGCGCCGCCAGTCGTCGCCGGGCATCTGCCCGAGCAGGCCACCGGTGCCGTGCACCACTTCGTCGTGCGAGATCGGCAGCACGAAACGCTCGGAGAACGCGTACACCAGACCGAAGGTGAGCTGGCTATGGTGCTGCGCGCGCTCGGCCGGATCGCGCTGCATATAGTGCAGCGTGTCGTGCATCCAGCCCATGTTCCATTTGTGGGTGAAGCCCAGCCCACCCTCGCTGATCGGCGCGGTCACGCCTGGCCAGGCGGTGGACTCTTCGGCGATGGTCAGTACACCGGGAAAGCGCGTGGCAATCTCGCTGTTGAGCTGGCGCAGGAAGGCAACGGCTTCCAGATTCTCGCGGCCGCCATGCGCGTTGGGCACCCACTCGCCTTCGGCACGGCCATAGTCGCGATACAGCATCGAGGCCACTGCATCCACGCGCAGGCCGTCCAGATGGTAGTGGTCGATCCACTCCAGCGCGCTGCCCAGCAGGTAGGCGGTCACTTCGGGCCGGCCGTAGTTGTAGATCAGCGTGTTCCAGTCGCGATGCATGCCCTCGCGCGGGTCGGCATGCTCGTACACCGCCGCGCCGTCGAACTGCGCCAGGCCGTGCGCGTCATCGGGAAAGTGCGCGCTGACCCAGTCCAGGATCACGCCGATGCCGGCGCGATGACAGGCGTCGACGAACTGGGCAAACCCGTCCGGGCTGCCGTGGCGGGCCGTCGGCGCATACAGCCCCAGCGGTTGGTAGCCCCAGGAGCCGCCGAATGGATGTTCGGTGATCGGCAGCAACTCGATATGGGTGAAGCCGAGCTGCTGCACATAGGGAATCAGCTGTGCGGCCAGCCCCGGCCAGTCCAGCGGCTGGTTGTGCCCATCGCGTCGCCAGGACGCGGCGTGCACTTCATAGATGGACAGCGGCGCCGGCGCGGCACTGGCATCGCGCGCAGCCATCCAGGCGGCATCGGTCCAGCCGAACGCTGCCGCGCCCGGCACCACCGAGGCGGTGGCCGGCGGCAATTCGCTCTGGCGCGCCACCGGGTCGGCCTTGAGCAAGACGCGCCCATCGGCAGCGGTGATGGCGTACTTGTAACGCGTGCCGGCTTCCACGCGCGGCAGGAACAGCTCCCAGAACCCACCGATGCGCTGGCGCATCGGATGCCGGCGTACGTCCCAGCCGTTGAAATCGCCCACCACCGCCACGCGCTGCGCATGCGGCGCCCACACCGCAAAGCGCACCCCCGGCACATCGTCGCAGCGCAGGTGCCGGGCGCCCAGGGCGCAACGCAAGGCCTGGCCGTCGCCGGCAGCGATCTGCAGCAGGATGGATTCGTCCAGCGTGGCAGCAAAGGCGTAAGGGTCTTCGATCTCCTGCACCACGTCCGGCCACACGATGCGCAGCCGATACGGCCCTTCGACCGCCAGCACGCCCTCGAACACGCCATCGACCGGGCCGGCCTGCATGCGCGCCAGCAACTTGCCGCGCGGATCGATCAGGCCCATGGCCTCGGCACCGGGTGCCAACACGCGCACCAGACGGCGGCCGTCGGCCTGGACATGCGGGCCCAGGACCGCGAATGCATCGGCAGGCAGGCCATCGGCCAGCGCCTGCACGCTCTGCGCTGAATCCGAGATCCCATCCATGGTCACCGCCGTCGTTTCCGTCTCCTGCCCCTGCACGCCCAGCCGTTCGCTCATGACACCGTCGCAAGCGCGGGAGCGGTTGCGGCGGTGCGTTCGTACAGCGAGAGGTACTTCTTGCCCGCCACATCCCAGCCACTGGGACGCAACATCGCCGCGCGGCGCATCGCCGACAGCAGGCTGGGCAGGCGGAAGGTACGGAATGCGCGCTCCAGGCAACGGCGCAAGGCCTCGGCGCTGGCGTGCTGGAACAGGAAACCGGTGACGCCGTCATCCACCGTGTCGATCAGGCCGCCGGTGGCGTGCGCGATCGGCAGGCAGCCAAAGCGCTGCGCGTACATCTGGCTCAGGCCGCACGGCTCGAAGCGCGACGGCATCAGCAGGAAGTCGGCACCGGCAAACATGCGCCGCGCCAGGCCTTCCTCGAACCCGATGAAGGCACCCACCTGGCCGGGATAGCGCCGGGTCAGCTCGGCGACCTGCTGCTCGATCTCCGGCTCGCCGCCGCCGATCACCGCGATCTGGCCGCCGGCGGCCACGATCTGCGGGGCGACTTCGCAAATCAGGTCCAGGCCCTTCTGGTGCACCAGCCGCGATACCACCGCAAACAGCGGGCCGGTGCTCTCGCGCAGCCCGAAGGCCTTGCGCACCTGCGCGGCGTTGGCCTGCCGGCCCTGCCACTGATTCACGCTGAAATGCGTGTCCAGATATTCGTCGGTGCGCGGGTCCCAGCTGGCGTCGATGCCGTTGACGATGCCGGTCAGCGCGCCCTTGGCGGCGCGACCGGCCAGCAAGCGGTCCAGGCCACAGCCCTGCGCCGGGCCGGTGATCTGCTGGGCATAGCTGACGCTGACCGTGTTGACGTGGTCGGCATGCACGATGCCGCCACGCAGGAACGACATCTGCCCGTAGAACTCCAGCTCGGCCACGCGCTCGGCGGGGATGCCCAGCGCAGCGGCCATCGAATACGGCACCAGGCCCTGGTAGGCCAGGTTATGGATGGTCAACAGGCACGGCGTGGTGCCGCCGGACCAGCGCACATAGGCGGCAGCCAGCGCGCACGGCCAGTCGTTGAGGTGCAGCAGGCGCGGCTTCCAGCCCAGCCCGGCGTGGCCGGCTGCGATCTGCGCGGCGGCATGCGACAAGGTGGCAAAGCGGATCGCGTTGTCTTCGAACTCCGACCCGCTGGTGCTCACATAAGGCGACCCGTCGCGCTCGAACAATTCCTTGGACAGCAGGATGTAGATCGGCAGGCCGTCCGATTGCACGATGCGGCCGATGTCGCAGGCCGGCAGTGCCGCATGCGCCAGTACCCGGCCGACGATCTCCACCTTGCCCGCGCGCGCCAGCACTGCGCGGTAGCCGGGGATCAGTACCCGCACGTCGTAGCGATGGCGCAGCGCGCGCGGCAGCGCCGCCGCCACATCGCCCAGGCCGCCAGCCTTGATGAAGTCCGCCATCTCCGACACCACGAACAAGGCGCCGCGGGTATCGGCCGGCGACACCGGCAGACGTTCGTGATGGCGAATGAAGCGCCCGCGTGCATCACGCGGCCGCCCGCTCTTCTTCAAAGTGGGGAGCAACGTACTGCGCTCAAAGCGTGCGGTAGTGGCGTGAAGCGGCATCATGGCAACCATCTAAACGTCCGTCGTAAAGTGGGTGGAGACGGAAAACAGCGAAGCGACAACCATCATCTGCCGATTCAGCCAGACGACCTGCTACGAATGAGGAGCGGGGCCAACGCGCGTACTCCACGTCGTCCTTGAGATGAATCTACACCCCGGGCAAATAAAATATGCGTGAATACGTGCTGACTTTTCTGCGACACCGACATTCCCTTGCGCATGGTTGCGTGTGCGTCCCGGCATAAGCGGCGCGTCGCCGTGTGATGACATCCCCGCCGTGGTGCGTGATTGTTGAAACGCACCGGAAGCAGGCGCTGGCAGCGGCGCCTGCCAGTCCCGCCTGACTTGTTCAGCCACAGGTCGTCATCGCCTTTCGACCATCTCCGGCCATCGTGCGCGCAGGCTGGAACTGCGCAGACCTGTCCGGACCGCTTAAGCAAGACGCTTGCACGCCGATAACCAGCGGTAGCATCACGACTTTCCGAGACCCCGGCGCATGGCAGACCAGCCTGAACTTCCAAGCCGCCCACGTGGCGGGCTGCGCCGCCTGTTGCCCTGGGGTGGCGCGGACAGCGCACGCCCGGCCGCCGCCCTGCCCAGCGTGGTCGGCGGTGGGCACGGCGGGCACGGCCTGGCCGCGCATCAGCTGGTGCCGGCCAAGAACAAGTCCGGCGCGCACGACCCGGCTGCCGCCACCGCCCTGCTGATGCGCCTGTTCTCGCATGCCGCGCACCCGGAGGCCTTGCTGCTGGCCTTTGCCGAGGGCATCACCAGCCTGCATGGCGAACTCGGCGATATGGGCGTGCGCCTGAGCGCGGCCTATGCGGCCGGCGACTGGCCCGGCTACGGCCGCGCCTTGCGGCAATTGATCGACAAGTACATCCGCACCATCGATACCGGCGACTCGCTGGCCGAAGGGCGCACCGAAGCCGAGCAGCTGCGCGACCTGCTGCGTCACGCACTGGGCAATGCCTTGGCCACGCTGCTGCAACGCAGCCCGGAGCTGGCCGAAGAAGCACAGACCCTGGCATCGGCGCTGCGCCATTGGCGCCCCGGCCATGAACTGATCACCCTGGACCAACGCTTGCGCGAACTGAGTCATCAGATCGGCCTGCGTGCCGAAGATGCCAGCGAGCAGCAGAACCTGTTGCTGGGCCTGTTCGACCTGTTGCTGGAGAACGTGGGCGAACTGCTCGACGATCGCAGCTGGCTGCAGGGGCAGATCTCGGTGGTGCGGCAGCTGATCTCCGGGCCGCTGGATGTCGGCTCGATCGAGCAGGCACGCGGCACCCTGCGCGAGGTCATCTACAAGCAGGGCCTGCTCAAGCAAGGCATTGCCGACTCCAAGACCGCCATGCGCGAGATGATGGTGTCCTTCGTCGACCGGCTCGATGGCATGGCCACCAGCACCGGCGAGTACCACGATCGCGTTGCCGGCTATTCGCAGGCGATCGGCGACGCTCGCAGCATTCCAGACCTCAATCGCCTGCTGCAGGACGTGTTGCAGGACACCGCCGGCGTGCAGGCGCAGGCGCTGGCCGCGCGCGACGAGCTGCTCGCCGCACGTCGCCAGGTCGAGGACGCCGAGCAGCGCATCGCCCTGCTGGAACAGGAACTCAAGGACGTGGCCGGCCTGGTGCGCGAAGACCAGCTGACCGGGGCGCTGAACCGCCGCGGCTTCGAAGAGCTGTTCCAGCGCGAAGCCGCCCGTACCCAGCGCGGCGGCCAACCCTTGTGCGTGGCGATGCTGGACCTGGACGACTTCCGCCGCCTCAACGAGACCCACGGCCATGCCGGCGGCGACGCCGCGCTACGCCATACGGTGGACGTGGCCAAGTCGGTGCTGCGCACCACCGATGCCATCGCCCGCTTCGGCGGCGAGGAGTTCGTGTTGCTGTTGCCGGACTCCACCATCTTCGAAGCCAGTGCGGCGGTGATCCGCCTGCAGCGCGCGCTGGCGCAACGTTCGCTGTTGCACGACGACGTGCGCCTGTTCGTCAGCTTCAGCGGCGGCGTGGCGCTGCGCCATCTCGACGAAACCCAGGACGATGTCATCCGCCGTGCCGACCGCGCCATGTACGAGGCCAAGTCGGCCGGCAAGAATCGCGTGGTCAGCGCCGACTGAGCGCAACCGTCGGCGGAACGCAGGGGGCATCTGCCCTGCCTGGAGCGGTGAAGGCCGCCGCCCGGTGCGCTCCTCGGCACAGGGTGGCGTGGCCGTGCAGGGCGGCGCCGTTGGCGCGGCGGCCCGAGCAGAGCCGTGTCGGCAGCGACTTCCGTCGGCCAGGCGTGCCGGCTGATCCAGCACGCGGGGCGATCACGGCGCGCCGGTGCGGGCGCCCGTCCCGCGCCCGGCCCGCCGCCGCGCGGATCAGTGCGCCGCCGGCTTGCCGCGCAGCTTCTGGAACAGCATCACCGCGCCCAGCACGACCGCACCAGCCACCACGCCCACCAGCATGTTGCCCAACGCATCGACCAGCCAGCCCATGCCACCGGCCGACTTGGTCAGGTCCTGCACGGTGTGGTGCAGCGCCGGAATGTTGTGCACCAGGATGCCGCCGCCGACCAGGAACATCGCCAGCGTGCCGGCCACCGACAGGAACTTCATCAGCCACGGAGCGGCCACCAGGATGCCGCGTCCCAGCGCAGCCAGGGCAGCGCCCTTGTTGGTCAGGTACAGGCCCAGGTCGTCCAGCTTGACGATGGCCGCGACCAGGCCGTACACGCCGATGGTCATCGCCAGCGCGATCGCCACCAGCACTGCAACCTGCTGGCCGAACGACACTCCCGCCACCACGCCCAGCGACAGCACGATGATCTCCGCCGACAGGATGAAGTCGGTGCGGATCGCGCCCTTGACCTTGTCCTTTTCCAGCGCCACCACGTCCACGCTCTCGTCGGCCAGCGCGCGGGTGCGTTCGGCATGCCGCTGCGCTTCGTCTTCCTCATTGTGCAGGAACTTGTGGGCCAGCTTCTCCACGCCCTCGAAGCACAGGTAGGCACCGCCGATCATCATCAGCGGCATCACCAGCGGCACGTTGTAACCGCGCCCGCGCAGCCAGGCCTCCAGGGCGCTGATCGCCAGCGCCGCCGGCACCAGGATCACCTTGTTCATCAGCGACCCCTTGGCCACTGCCCACACCACCGGCAGCTCGCGGTCGGCAGTGACGCCGGTGACCTGCTGTGCATTGAGCGCCAGGTCGTCGCCAAGCACGCCGGCGGTCTTCTTGGCCGCGACCTTGGTCAGGATGGAAACGTCGTCCAGCAATGTGGCGATGTCGTCGAGCAGGGTGAACAGGCTGGCACCGGCCATGCGGGGATCCTTCGTGAGTGGCGGTGAATTCTCGCCGATCCTGCGCCGGTATGGGGTGATGGCAGGCCGTTGCCGGCTGTTGGCGACCGTTGCCGCGCGATGCCGCCGCCCGCCAGCCGGACGATCCGGCCGTGCCCGCCGGCCCTGAGCCGCGCACCGCAGCGCCTTGGCCACGTGGCTGGATTCACCGCCTGACGACCCGCCGCTGGCCACACTCGCCCCCTTGCACGACCGCCGGAGATGGCCTTGAGTCCGAACGACCCGTACCGCACACCGGCCCAGGCCGCGATCCCCGCCGACACCGGCGTGGTGGGCGGCATGAGCCGTCGCACGCAGATCCTGCGCCTGTTGCTGCGGTATCGCGGGTCGGGCGTATTCGCCGGCATGAACCTGGATCCGGCCGCGATCAACGAGTACGAAGTGCCCGCCGAAGGCACGCCCGACCAGTTCGTCTCCGACCTGGAAGCGCTCGGCCCCACCTTCGTCAAGCTTGGCCAGATGCTGTCCACGCGGCCGGACATCGTGCCGCCGGAGTTCGCCACGGCGCTGGAGCGCATGCAGGAGAACACCAGCTCGGTGCCGGTGGAGCGCATCCGCCAGATCATCGAGGAAGAACTCGGCGTGTCGGTCAACAAGGCGTTCTCGTTCTTCGACCCGGTGCCGCTGGGCTGCGCCTCGCTGGCGCAGGTGCACCGCGCCGCCCTGCGCGACGGCACCCCGGTGGCGATCAAGGTGCAAAAACCCGAAGTCGCCGCCCAGGTCCGTTCGGACCTGGACGTGCTCAAGAGCTTTGCCACCGCCGCCGACCGCCTGACCGGCATCGGCCGGCGCGTGCGCTTTGCCGACTGGCTGGGCGAGTTCGGCAAGACCCTGCGTGCCGAGCTCAATTACGAAGACGAGGCCGAGACGCTGGCGCGCTTCGGCAAGCATCTGAAGCCATTTCCGCTGTTGTGGATTCCGCAACCGGTATGGGACCTGAGCAGCCGCAAGGTGCTGACCATGCAGCTGGCCGAAGGCGTGCGGGTGGACAAGATCTCCGGCCTGCGCCGCACCGAGCAGCCGATGGACAACCTGGCCGCAGAGCTGGTCAAGGGCTACCTGGACCAGATGTTCGTGCATGGCGAGATCCATGCCGACCCGCATCCGGGCAACCTGCGCGTGCTGCAGGACGGGCGCCTGGCCATCTTCGACCTGGGAATGGTCGCGCATGTTCCCCCGCGCCTGCGCGAGCGCTTGCTCAAGCTGCTGTTCGCCGCCGTCGACGGCCGTGGCGAAGAAGTCGCCGAAGAGACCATTGCGCTCAGCACGCGCCTGGAGGATTACGACGAGGACCGCTACCAGCGCGAAACCGGGCAGATGATCGCCCGGTATGCCGCCCACGACACCACCTCCGAAGGCCGCGTGGTGCTGGATCTGGTGCGCATCGCCACCTCCAACGGCTTGCGCACGCCACCGGAGCTGAGCCTGCTCGGCAAGACCTTGTTGAACCTGGAAGGCGTGTGCCGCGCGCTGTCGCCGCACCTGGACACGCGCCGCATCGTCGAACGTCATCTGCAGCATGTGATGCGCGCGCGGCTGAAAAAGTCCCTGTCCGCCGCCAATCTGGCCAGCGAGGCGATGGAACTGCAGCACCTGGTGCGCGAAGGACCGCGCCGCATGTCCGAGATCCTGTCGCTGGCGGCGGAAAACCGCCTGCAGATGCGCGTCACCGGGCTGGAAGAATCGCATCTGATGGAAAGCCTGCAGAAGATCGCCAACCGCGTGGCGGCCGGCATCGTGACCGCGGCATTGATCATGGCCTCGGCACAGATGATGCGCATCGAAACCGGCTTGAAGCTGTGGGGCTACCCGGCCATCGCAATGGTGCTGTTCCTGCTCGGCGTGGTGCTGGGCCTGGGCATCGTGCTCAGCGCGCTGCTGTTCGACCGCCGCGTGCGTGCGCGCGAAGAACGCGGGCATCGATAGCACTCCAACAGACCCCACCTCCGCGTAGGAGCGCACCCGGGCGCGACATCGCTTGCCAAGACAGCCGCGTCAAGCTGCCAAAGCGAAGCGGTGCGGGGTTATCGCAATGTCGCCTATATCTGCGAGAAGCGCGCCAAATGCGCAATGCAGATGCCGTCGATTTCTGGCGAACGCCACCGCGACCAGGGGAGCGTCAACGCGTGCAATCCGAAGCGCTGCGGCGATGGCTTAACGCGAACAAACATTTCAGTCAGCTTCGGCGCGGCATAGTCCGTCATCCGGGTGTCACATTGGGTGTGGCGCACAGGACATGGCGAGCAAGGCGTCCGGTACGCGCTCGCATCATTCCCCCACGGACGCTGCCGCATGCATTGGATGTTGTTGTTTTCGCTGTTGCTCCTGCTTTGGCTCTTGGTCGCCTCGCCGCGTCTGGCGTGGTTGAAGGCCGGTCTGTTGTCGTTGCTGCTGCTGTTGCTCAGTGCCTGGGGCCTGGTGGATCGGCTCAGCGGCGATGGCATCAACGCCGCCACGCTGTATCACCTGCGCGCAGACATGGACGGTGCCGGCGTCAGCGATTTTTCCGCCTATATCGCCGTGTTTATCGGCATGGTGCTGTTGTCGCTCAGCCCGCTGGTGTTGCTGAAGGTGCGGCGTTTCCGTCGCCCGCGCGGAGGCAACGCGGTGTTTGGCGCCTTCGTGATGATGTTGCTGGTCAGCATCGCGGTCAGCCCCTTGTACCGCGACGGCAAGCGCCTGTACTACCAGTTGCGCCCCGTGGATTACGCCACCGTGGTGCCGGAATACCTGGTGCCGCAGCAGCCCTTGCAGAAGCGCAAGAACATCGTGTGGATCTACGGCGAGAGCCTGGAACGCACCTACTTCGATGAAAAGGTGTTTCCCGGCCTGATGCCGAACCTGCGCGCCCTGGCCAGCGAGGCAGTGGACGTACGCAACCTCACCTCCACCGAAGGCAGCGGCTGGACCATCGCCGGCATGGTCGCTTCGATGTGCGGCGTGCCGCTGACCACCGCGCCCGGCGATGAAAACAGCATGGGCCGCATGGGCCTGTTCCTGCCCGAAGCACGCTGCCTGGGCGACTATCTCAAGGATCAGGGCTACCGCAATCACTATGTCGGCGGCGCCGATGCCAGCTTTGCCGGCAAGGGCAGCTTTCTGTCCAGCCATGGTTTCGATGTGGTGCACGACGTCAGCTACTTCCGCGACAAGGGCGTGGCGCCCAAGCACTTTTCCGCCTGGGGCGTGCACGACGATGTGCTGCTGGACGATGCCTGGGACAGCTTCCAGACGCTGTCGCGCGCCGGCCAGCCGTTCATGCTCACCACGCTGACCATGGACACCCACCACCCCGCCGGCCATCTGCCGCTGGCCTGCAAGGGCCAGCACTACGACAGCGCACTGGGCGACATCGGGCTGTTGCATGCGATCAAGTGCAGCGACCGGCTGATCGGCGAGCTGGTCACGCGCATTCGCAACAGCCGCTACGGCAAGAACACCATCATCGTGATCGCCTCCGATCACCTGGCGATGCCCAACGATCTCAGCGACGTGCTCGCCAAGCAGAAGCGCGAAAACCTGCTGCTGTTCCTCGGCAAGGACATCGCTCCGCAACAAGTGGTCACGCGCGCGGGCAGCACGCTGGATTCGGGTGCAACGCTGTTGCAGCTGCTGGAACCGGGCATGCGCACGCTGGGCTTTGGCCGCTCGCTGCTGGCCAGCGATGCGCCTCCCAGCGCCAGCGTGGCGGCCAGCCGCGACAGCGGCAAGGACTACCCGCGCTATCTCGCCTACGCGCGCACGCTGTGGACCGGGCGCAGCACACGCATGCTGCGCATCAACGGCAATGGCGATGTGGTGGTGGGCGTGCAACAGGTGCGCCCGCCGGTGCTGCTGGAATACGACGACGACACCAATCTCAAAACCGTCTATCTGGAAAACACCTCGCGCCAGTTCGATCGCACCCACACCGAGGGCACGCTGGCGTATGTGGATCGCTGCACGGCGTTCGAGGACGGTTCGGCCGATGGCGATTGGTGCGCATTGGTGGTCGACCGCCACCAGAGCATGAAGCTGTATCGCGATCCGGACCTGACCCGCGGCATCGCCGTGGACGCGCCGCTGGAGGCCAGCCAGCAAGGCCCGCGCCCCCGCGTGCGCCAACCGATCATGCTCACCCAGACTGCCCGCAAGACCGAGGCCGGTCGTTACATGCTGGAGCTGTACGCCAAGCGCCGGCCGACGCGGGCCTTCTGGGTGGAAGCCGTCTCGTCAGAGCGCAAGGTGGTGCTGGCCCAGCAGTGGGTGGTGCCCGATGCGGCCGGTCGCATCCGCATGCCGGTGGGCCTGGAACATGCGGTGGACGATCTGGAGATCCGTGCCTGGCTGGACTACACCGAAGATGTCAGCGTGGACGATCTGGCCCTGGTGAAACAGAGCCAGGTCGCGGATCGCTCTTGAGCCTGGCCATCGTCTCGGTCTCGGTCTCGGTCTCGGTCGAGGTATGTGGATGAGGTAAGGGCAAAGGCAAAGGCAAGGCCGAAGCCCAAGCCGAAGCCGAAGCCGAAGCATGCGATGTGCGGCCTGGCTGCAGGGCCCTTGCCCGCCCACCATCGCGGGACACGCCGCAAGTACGTCCATGTAGGCTCCGGCGCGGCATCCATGCCGCTCAGGGTCCCGCGACGGTGAGCGGGCAAGGGCCAGTCGAGACGGTCGGTGTGCACGGTAAGAGCGGCGCTGGATGCGTCGTACGCTCATGACGTATCGGCTCCATGTCTGATGCACACCGCACGACAGGCAGCTTTTCAAATGGGCGCAGACCAGCTCTCTGGTGCGGTGTCCTTGCCGGTTGCGGGACCGTGTGGCGGCATGGATGCCGCCACCAAACCTTCAGGGATGGGTTCACGGCATGTCCCGCAAGCGGTGAGGGCGCCGCGCCCTCGACCCTGCGAATTTTAGCTGCACCGCCAGCGCAGGACACGCCGCGCATCGTGCACGGGCCGGCTCAGTCTTCCGATGCCGGCGTGCCATCGCCCGGATCGCGCGCCACCGCAGCACCTGCGCGGCTGAAGCGGATTTCCTGCGGCGACTGCAGCGCAATCCCCGCCGTTTCCATCCGCTGCAGCAGCGCGAAGAACAGCTCGCTGCGCACCCCATACGAATCGCGCGGGCTGCGCACGTAGGCGAACGAATTGAAGTTGACGTGCCCGCCGGCCAGCGAATCGATGAACACCGAGGGTGCCGGGTCGGCCAGCACCTTGGTGTGCTCGGCGAACAGGTCCAGCAGCATGTTGCGCACCTTTGCCACGTCGGTTTCCAGCGGCACCGAGAACTGCAGTTGCACCCGGCCCATCGGGTTGGACAGCGTCATGTTGCGCACGCTCTTGGTGATCAATTCCGAGTTGGGCACGATCAGGGTGGAGCGGTCGCCGACCTGGATCTCGGTCGCACGCACGCTGATCTTGCGCACATCGCCCTCCTGATCGCCGATGCGTACCCAATCGCCGATCTTCACCGGCCGCTCGGCCAGCAGGATCAGACCCGACACGAAGTTCTGCGTGATCGCCTGCAGACCGAAACCGATACCCACCGACAACGCACTCAACACCAGCGCAAGCCGCTTCAGATCCAGGCCCAATGCGGTCAGGCCCCACACCACCACGATCAGCCAGCCCAGATAACGCGCCACGGTGCTGATGGAGTTACGCGCACCGTCATCGAGCTCGGTCTTGGGCAGATAGGTGTTGAGCAACCACTGCTGCACCACGTGCACCAGCCCCATGCCGAGCAGGAACACGCACAGCGCCCTGAACACGTCGCCCGGGGTGATCACCAGCTCCTTGCCGATGGTGATGCCGTGGGCGATGTTCTCCGCCCAGTCGGTGACCACGCTGATATTGGCGCCATACGGCGTCAGCAGCACCGCGATGCCCAGCAGCACCAGCAACACCCGTGTCGCGGCAGAGATCAGCAGCCCGAGCTGCACCAGGCGTCCACTGCCGATGCTGAGCGCATGCGACAACGCCCGGCTGAAACGGCCGTCCGGCTTGAACAGCCAGGTCATCAGATCGTCGGTAAAGACCACCAGCAGGCCGAGCAGACTGCACACCAGGGTGATCCAGATGATCTGCCGCTCCACGAACAAGGCCAGATTGAGATAGCCGAACAGGGCTGCGATCAACGCGAAGATCACCGCCAGGTGACCCAGCAGGCGGATCAGCACGATGAAGCCGCCACCGCGCGTGACCACCGGCGGCGGCGCATCGCTGTCCGGATCGGCCACGCCGGCATTTGCCGCGTGCGCGCGCAAGGACAGAGTCAGCCCGGCCAGGGCCGACAGGATCAACCCCGCATACAGCAGCGCCGCCACCGCATCGGTGGCGGCGGTCAACGCCGGACTGCTGCCGGCCACCTCGTTGATCTTGATCGCCATGCCACTGAACCAGATCACTGCCGCGGTGGCCAGGCAATGCACGCGCAGGCGGTCGACGGTGGCATCGTCCAGCGGGAACAGGCGCCAGCTGGGCTGGTGTTTCATCAACAGGCTGGCACTGAGCGAACCGACGAAGGCAGCCACCACGCTGATGGCGACAAACCCGGTCAGCAGCTGGTCCAGGTCATCGGGCAGCTCGCCGAGCGCGCGGATCCCTTCGACCAGCACGAATGCCGCAATCCCCAGGCTCAACGTGCCGACCAGCAGGAACCACAGGGCCAGCCCCGAGCGCCGCAGGCGTCCGCCGGGCGCACGCGAGGCCGCATAGCGACGCCCCAGGTGGCGCAGGAAGATGCGCAGCGGCAGTGCCAGCAACAACGCGACCACGGCAGCGGTGATCAGCCCGCCCACGCCATTGGCCGCCACACCTGCCTGCACCAGCTGCACCATCTTGTCGGACAAGGCCTGCAGGCGGGCACGATCGTCCGGCCACTGCTGCCCGATCTGATGCCATAACGTCGGCGACAACGGCGAGGCCACCCGTGTGGAGAGCTGCACGCTGAAGCGTTGCACGCGCTCGCGTTCGAGCCGGTCGGCCAGGTCCTTGGCGTTGGAGGCCAGCAGCGTGGCCCGGATGAACTCGGCATTGAGCTGATCGCGCTCCTTGGTCAGCGCCTTGCGCTGTTTGACCAGGTCGGCCGGTTCGTTTTGCGCCGCGACACCAAGCCCCTCCAAGCGCCCGTTGAGCTCCTTGAGCGGTTGCTCCAGCGTGCGCACCAGATCCTGCGCCTGCCGCTGCGCGCCGGCGACGTCCTCGGTCAGCTTGCCCAGCTGCTCGGTATCGGCCTTCTCCATGCCCGCGTCGGCCTGGGTCAGCACCTTCTGCATGCTGTCGAGCTGCGTCTGCGCGGTCTCCAGCAGGGTGTCGTCGTCCTGCGCGATGGCGGCACCCACGCACACCATCCACAACGCGACCAGCAACAGCACACGCTGCAACACGCCGCGACGGGCACCCAGGGCAACTCGGAATTCGGACACAGGCAGACATCGGACAGGCGCACACCAGCGCGGTGCCGGCATCTTAATCCACTGCCCGCAGCCGGGCAGTTCGCCGCTGCCGTGAGGGTTCAGCCTGGCAGAGCTCGCCAGGCGTGACGGGTGCTGCGCGATTGGAGGCGCGTTGGCGATCGCGGTTACGGCGCCGGCCGCCGCAGCGGGTGCACCGCCGGGCCATCCCAACCTGTGCATGAACGTGGTGCAGCTTGTCACCTTGCGGCAACGGTGCGCTGTCGCAGAATCGAGTCACCGCTACGGCAGACGCAGCGGATGACCGCGAAGGAGACACTCTATGCAGATTCAGATCCAGACCGACAAGCACGTGCCGCATGACCCCTCTGTCGTGCAGCATGTCGAGAAGACCTGCTCCGCCCAGCTGGCGCATTTCGCCAGCGACATCACCCGCGTCGACGTGCATTTGCGCGATGAAAACGGCCAACGCGGCGGCGCAGCGGATCGAACCTGCAGCATCGAGGCGCACGTCGCCGGCCTGCCACCCATCGCGGCCACCAATAGCGCCGAAACCACCGCCTCGGCCGTCACCGGCGCCGCGCGCAAGCTGCGCACCGCCATCGAACACGCACGTGGCAAGCAGCACGCCAAGGCCACCACACCGCCGCCGGACGTGATCTGACCCGAGCCTGCGCAGGGCGGCGCTCCTCGCCCCCTGCCAAGCGGCGCATCGCTGGCCTCACAGTGCAACGCCGCGTCGATACTCAGGCCGGCGCGCAACCCTGATCAGAAACGCCATCGGCCCGCTGCAGTGACACTGCAGCGGGCCGATGGCGTTTTGCTTTTGCGTTGGAGCTGCTCGCCACGCTGAGCCTGGACATGGCCGTGTTGCGACGTGGCTGTCAAACGTGCCGCGGCCCATGCAGCGCGCAACGCTCGAGGGCCACCTGATCGTCCTCTTCGCCTCGACAGTAATTAATTGACCCGTCATCTATATTTCCACACACTAGTTCGACTGGCGGCCGCGAGGCCACTCACTCGCAGGAGAAGGAAGAATGATGGGCAGACTGCAAGGCAAAGTCGCAATCGTCACCGGTGCCGCACAGGGCATGGGCGCGTCGCATGTGCGCAATTTCGTTGAAGAGGGTGCGCACGTTGTTTTCACTGACATCAATGCCGAGGGAGGGCGTGCACTGGCCTCCGAGCTGGGCAAGCGTGTTCGCTTCGTCCAGCAGGACGTCACGAGCTGGGACGCATGGCAGAACGTGGTGGCCGAAGCGGAAGCGGCATTCGGCAACGTCACGATTCTGGTCAACAATGCAGGGATCCTGGGCCCCATTGCCAAGACTGCGGACATCTCCGAAGAAGATTTCCTCAAGGTCTGTGCGATCAACCAGAATGCCGTTTACCTTGGCATGAAGGCGGTCATCCCCTCCATGCTGAAGGCGAAGGTGGGATCGATCGTCAATATTTCCTCGATCGCCGGAATGGCAGCCAATTACGGATTCCCGAGCCTGGCCTATGTCGGCAGCAAGTTCGCCGTGCGCGGAATGAGCAAGGCGACGGCAATCGAATATGGCGCAGACAACATCCGTGTGAACTCGGTCCACCCGGGCTTCATCCAGACCCCGATGATGGTGGAAGGGACGGACGAAAACGGCGGTGATGCCGTTGCCCAGATCCCACTGGGGCGCATCGCCAAGGCCAGCGAGGTCAGCAACCTGGTTCTGTTCCTGGCGTCCGACGAATCGTCCTACATCACCGGGCATGAGCATGTCGTCGATGGTGGATTGCTCGCCCAGTAAGCCTGCCCGTGTCAGGACGCGTGGGGACTTCGCTGCCACGCCTGGTTCAGCCGGCATCGTTCCCGGGCCCTGATCGGCGGGATGACGTTGCCAAGCAACGTGTGAGCAGTGAAGTGCACCAGCACATCAGGGGCGGCGACGTGGTGGCAGTGATGGAACGCTTGCGCCACCACCGTGACTGCCGCGCCGCCTCCGGTACGGCGTGGTAGCTGCACGGGTTTTGTTGGGCGGCGTCCAGCAATCGCGCGTCGAGACGCAAAATTTCAGAGCATCCACCGCCAATCTAGCGTTGGACTATACTCATTCGGCACGGTCCGGGCCGGTTCACAGGCCGTTGGTTCGCATTCGATGACAGGTGAAAAATCGCATGAAGAAAACGCTGATGTTCATGACATTTGCCACCTGCATCGGTGTCTTCGCAGGAATGAGTTCCGTCAACGTCGCACGTGCACAGCAGCGGGCCAGCCACGCCCCTGATTCGCTGCACGCCAAGGTGTTGGCACGTTACGAGGCGATTGACGCTAGCCTGGCCGAGGCGCGCAAGGCAGGCAAGCTGTCCAGTGCCCAGGCTGCGGAGATCGAGAAGAAGCTCAGCTGGGTCCGCACCGATTCCGCAACGAGAGCGAAGCAGCAGGGATTCGTCAGCGCGGGTGAGAGCGCCAGCTACAACAGGACCCTGGACGAGGCCGAGCAGGCAATCCGCCGTGGCACGAGTGGCAGCAAGGATTAGGTCCGCGGCGTCCTCAGCATCCGGGCGCCAGGGCAGTCAGTCGCCAGCAAGCGACGAAAGTACAGACGCGTGGACTGATCAGGTGGGTGTGGGCCGGTACGCGGAATCGGCACGCGTCAGTCGTGCACGCCGGTTTCCGTGTACCGTCCGCATCCACCCTGACGAGCGCTTGTTACCTCTTGTCAGTCGCTCATGGCGATAGGACTCGCACGCACATTTCATACCGACCTGCTTACAGTCTGCTTCCGTAACGGGGCCGCACTGGCCTTCCATCTATCCCGACGTCAGCGTCCGAATTGGAGTGGTCATGAAGCTAGGTCTCTTGTCAGCGCTTGCGCTTTCACTTACTGCGTGCACGGGCGCCCCCGTCGCCAAGGAACACAAGATCGACGATGGCGCCCTGCCCAGCGCAGAGGTCAAGGCATTCGAGCGTGCCCAGGCGCGTTATCACTACAAGGACGCGCGTTTTGAATGGGATGCCAGCAACTGCGCGGTGTATGAGGGGACTGCCCCGGACGGCAAGCGTCAGCAACAGCCGTTGACCAAGGAAGACGGCTCCCGTTTTTGTAGCGCCCCCTGACAGCCGAGTGCTTCCCGCCTCTCCGAGCGCCGCCGGTGACGCATCCAGCTCCACGGTCCTGCGCCTGCGCTTGTCCATCCTGCTCTTCACGACGGTCGCAGCACGCACGCACGACGAATCGATTGAACGGCGAGACGCGGATGGGATTTAATTGATGCATCGACAACGGACCAGCGCTTCAATGCCTCGGCGCAGATCAAGCTAAGGTATCGGGGAAACAGGCGAAACCCGGACGCGTCGTCCCGGCCGCATCAGCAATGGGACTTACGGGATATGTCATTTCACGAAGGCGAAGATTGGCGAACGACGCTGACCTGGACCGTGCTGCCTGCCGGGCGCGCCTGGCAACGCGCAGCAGGAATCGCCCTGGCGCAACTGGGCGTTTCCCTGTCCATCGCGGCGGTTCTTCTTGTGATCGCCCGGCTGGGCGATGGTATCCGGCAGAAAGACGTGGCCGAGGAATCGGCGCTTGATCCGGCCGCCATTGCGCGATCGGTCACCCAACTCGAACGGGACGGTTTGCTGAAGCGGCGCAGGGACCTGTCCGATGGCCGCGCCAAGACCCTGCACCTGACCGAACGGGGTCGTGCGGTGTCGCTCAAACTGGGCGAGGCGCTGGACGGCCTGCGAAACGAACTGATCGCCGGCATGGACGACACCGAAGGGCGCATTGCGGTGCGCGTACTCCGTAACCTGGAGAGCCAATGCCTGGCATTCTCCGCTGGAGACCTTCATGCCGGAACGTCCGAGGCCTGACCGACCGCATGACGTGCGGGTAAGGAGCGGTCTTTTGCGGGAAGCGGCCAGGTGCTTGCCAAGGAAGCGTCCCGAGGCAGCAGCTGATCAAGCGCTGCAGCGGCGCCTTACCGATGCGCCCGATGCACCGCTGCCCGAAGGTGTCGACCAGCGGTGATACGACTGGAGAAAGCGCCCCCGGCTCTCGTGAGCCCGCCAACCCGCGTTTGCTCGGTCGAATCCACCAGCTGCACCCGGACCGCCCGGGTACGCACTTAGCGCGAATGCACGACTATCTGATCCTTCGCCATGAAGATGGACATTGTTCTTGCATTGAAATCATTTCAATGGGCCTTCCCGGATTTCGGCGGACCAGCAACAATAAACCCCCGATTTCTCGAGGGTTTATTGGCATCCCGGGACAAGCCTGGAACGTGAATTGGTGCGCCCGGAGGGATTCGAACCCCCGACCAATGGCTTCGGAAGCCACTACTCTATCCGGCTGAGCTACGAGCGCCTGGTCGGGCATTATGCCAGAACCGCCGCCGCGCGCGTGACCCCGCAGCGCAGGCCTGCCGAGCGACCAGGCACCATTGCGTTGCCGACCTGGGCTCGCCCGG
This sequence comes from Xanthomonas sp. CPBF 426, assembly GCF_903989465.1. Taxonomy (NCBI): domain Bacteria; kingdom Pseudomonadati; phylum Pseudomonadota; class Gammaproteobacteria; order Lysobacterales; family Lysobacteraceae; genus Xanthomonas; species Xanthomonas sp. CPBF 426. Next base: position 474,979 of record NZ_LR861805.1, on the reverse strand, counting down.
ATGCCGCGCCCGCACCTGCCCGGCCTGGCGCGGCGTCGGGCAGCCGCCTGGGAGCCCGGACGATGCACTGCGCGATCACCGGCCAGCGCATGACCGCGGCCAGGCCGCACTGCTACCCTTTGCAGCATGAGCAAGCATGGTGTTGAACAGCTGCCGACAGCGCCCGCGCTGACCTGGCCGCAGCGACTGGGGCAGTACTGGAAGCTGGTCCGCGGCGATCGCCCGATCGGCAGCCTGTTGTTGCTGTGGCCCACCTGGTGGGCATTGTGGCTGGCTGCCGATGGCCTGCCGCCGCTGTGGACGCTGTTCGTGTTCACTGCCGGGGTCTGGCTGACCCGCTCGGCCGGCTGCGTGATCAACGACTACGCCGACCGCTGGCTGGACCCGCATGTAGAGCGCACCAAGTCGCGTCCGCTGGCCACCGGGGCGGTGTCCGGGCGCGAGGCGCTGTGGGTGTTCGTGGTGCTGATGCTGGTGGCGTTCGCGCTGGTGCTCACGCTCAACTGGCTAACAGTGGCGCTGAGCGTGCCGGGCGTGTTCCTGGCCGCCAGCTACCCCTATCTCAAACGCCATACCCACCTGCCCCAGGTCTATCTGGGCATGGCCTTCGGCTGGGGCATCCCGATGGCGTTCGCCGCGGTGCAGGGCAGCGTGCCATGGCTGGCCTGGCTGCTGTACGCGGCCAACATCCTGTGGGCGACGGCCTATGACACCTGGTACGCCATGGTCGACCGCGAGGACGACATCCTCATGGGCAGCAAGTCCACCGCCATCCTGTTCGGCAGGTTCGACCTGCTCGCGCAGGGCCTGCTGTATGCGTCGATGTTTGCGGCACTGGCACTGGTCGGCCTGCGTGCCGGTCTCGGCATCGCGTACCTGGCAGGGCTGGGCGTGGCCGCGCTGCTGGTGGCCTACGAATTCCGGCTTGCCCGCCACCGCGAACGCGGCCCCTGCTTCCGCGCCTTCCTGCACAACAACTGGGTGGGCCTGGCGATCTTCGTCGGCATCGCCGCCGCCCTGGCAATGCGCTGACCCGCAGACGGGCAAACCACCTCGGCTTAAGCCCCGCTCCCCGCGGGAGAGGGGTCGGGGTGAGGGTACGGGCGAAGCTCCATGGTGCAGCTCACAACCCGCAGCCCAGCCTCACGGCACCCGCGCGCACACCCACGCATCCACCCGCTGCACGCCGGCCCGATGCAAGGCCTGCGCGGCCGCATGCAGCGTCGCACCGGTGGTCATCACGTCATCCACCAATGCCACATGCGCCGGCAACGCGCCACCCGCGACGAAGGCGCCGCGCAGGTTGCGCTGGCGCTCGGCCGCATCCAGCTCCGACTGCGGCGCAGTCGCGCGGACCCGGCGCAGCAAGGGCAGGCAGGGCAACCGCAGCGCGCGCCCGAGCGGTCTGGCCAGCTCCAGCGCCTGGTCGTAACCGCGCTGGCGCAGGCGCTGCCGATGCAGACTCACCGGCACCAGTGCCTGCGGACGCGGCAGGCCCGCACACGCCTTGACCATCAACTCGCTGAGCAGACGCCCGGCGGCCAGATCCTGGCGAAACTTGAAACGCCGCAGCAGGCCATCCACCGGCCAGTGATAGGTGAAGCACGCATGCACGTGCTGCAGCGGCGGCCGATGCTGCAGGCATTGCCCGCACAGCAGCGCTTCATCGGAGGCGGACAATGGCGTTGCGCAGCACAGGCAGGCGCGCCCGTGAGCGGGCAAGGCCGCGCGGCACCACGGGCAGAGATCGCCATCGGCAGTGCCGGCCTCGGCGCATACCAGGCACACGTTCGGTAGCAGCAGCCGCAACACCCGTCGCGGCCAGCTGTAAACCGAATGCACCTCATCGAAGTTGACAGCCTCTCGCATGCTCACCAGACTGCCTGGCTTCCAAGCCGCTGACTGTCAGGAAACCCCGATGTCTGTTGTCGTACGCCATGACTGGGATCGCAGCGAGCTGCAGGCGCTGTTCGATCTGCCGTTTCCGGAGCTGCTGCACCGCGCCGCCAGCGTGCATCGCGAACACTTCGATCCGGCGGAAGTGCAGGTCTCCACGCTGCTGTCAGTCAAGACCGGCGGCTGCCCGGAAGACTGCGCGTACTGCCCGCAGGCGCAGCGCTACGACACCGGCGTGACCGCGCAGAAGCTGATGGAGACCGAAGAGGTCGTCGCCAAGGCGCGCCAGGCCAAGGCCGCCGGCGCCTCGCGCTTCTGCATGGGCGCGGCCTGGCGCTCGCCCAAGGAGCGCGACATCCCCAAGGTCGCGGCGATGATCCGCGAGGTCAAGGCGATGGGGCTGGAGACCTGCGCCACGCTCGGCATGCTCGACGCCGGCCAGGCGCGCGCGCTCAAGGATGCGGGGCTGGATTACTACAATCACAATCTGGACACCGCGCCGGATTACTACGACTCGATCATCCACACCCGCCAGTATCAGGACCGCCTGAACACGCTGGAGCATGTGCGCGACGTCGGCCTGAAGACCTGCTGCGGCGGCATCGTCGGCATGGGCGAAACCCGCGAGCACCGTATCGGCCTGCTGCTGGCGCTGGCCACGCTGCCGGCGCACCCGGACTCGGTGCCGATCAACCAGCTGGTGCAGGTTGCCGGCACGCCGTTGCACGGCACCCAGCAGCTGGATCCGTTCGAATTCGTGCGCATGATCGCCGTGGCCCGCATCACGATGCCGCATTCGATGGTGCGCCTGTCCGCCGGCCGCGAAGCAATGAGCGACGAGCTGCAGGCGCTGTGCTTCCTGGCCGGTGCCAACTCGATCTTCTACGGCGAAAAACTGCTGACCACCGGCAACCCGGACACCGAGCGCGACCAGGCCCTGTTCCAGCGCCTGGGCCTGCGCCCGATGCAGATCACCGTCGACGCCGCCGACCATGACCACCCGGGCACCGTGCATGCGGAGATCACCCGCAGCACGGCCTGCGAGCACGCTGCCTGACCGCGAAGCGAGCACCCGGCACCGATCGTCGGTGCCGGCTGGGCGCGCCGGGCGCGGCAGGCTACGCTAGCGCACCTTTCTGCCGCTGAATGCCCCCATGGCTCGCCCCGATCTGCACGAACGGATTTCGTCGCTGCGCACCTTGCGTGTGGCCCAGGAACGGGTGCGGGTACGGCGGCTGGTGAGCCGGCGCGATGGCGTGCGGCTGGAGATCGATGGCCGCTGGCTGACCGGCTTCTGCTCCAACGACTATCTGGGCCTGTCGCAGCAGTTCGAAGTGGTCGCTGCGTTGCAGGACGCCGCCGCGCGCGATGGCGCCGGCGCCACCGCCTCGCACCTGATCTGCGGCAACCACACCGCGCACGAAACGCTGGAACGCGAGATCGCGCAGTGGCTGGGCTATCCGTCGGCCCTGCTGTTCGGCAGCGGCTTTGTCGCCAATCTGGCGGTGCAGCAGGCCCTGCTCAGCGAGGACGACGATGTCTGCGTGCAGGACCGGCTCAACCACGCCAGCCTGCTCGATGCCACGCGCCTGGCCGGCTGCCGGCTGCGCCGCTATCCGCACCTGGATGTAGAAGGCGCGATGCGTCAGCTCAAGGGCGCGCCCGAGGGCGCGGCGATGCTGGCCAGCGATGGCGTCTTCAGCATGGATGGCGATGTGGCCCCGCTGCGCGCGTTGAGCCTGGTGGCGCGCATGCAGCAGGCGCTGTTCTATGTCGACGACGCACACGGCGTGGGCGTGCTCGGCCCGCAGGGGCGCGGCTGCGTGGCCGATGCCGGACTGGGCGTGGCCGAGGTGCCGCTGCAGTTGGTGACCCTGGGCAAGGCGCTCGGTGGCTATGGCGCGGTCGTCGTTGGCGATGAAGCGCTGGTACGCCATCTGGCCGAAACCGCGCGCCCCTACATCTACACCACCGCGTTGCCGCCGGCGCAGGTCGCTGCAACCCTGGCGGCGGTGCGCCTGGCGCGTCGCGACGATTGGCGGCGTGCCAAGCTGGTCGAGTCGATCGGCAGTTTCCGCGATGGCGCACGCCGGCACGGCTTCGAACTGATGGCCTCGGATACGCCGATCCAGCCCTTGCTGTGCGGCGAAGAAGCCACGGTGATGGCAATGTCCGCCGCGCTGGAACAGGCCGGCTTCCTGGTTGGCGCGATTCGCCCGCCCACCGTGCCCGAAGGCAAGGCGCGTCTGCGTGTGACCTTGTCCGCGCTGCATACGCCGCAGCAGGTGCAGGCCTTGATCGAGGCCATCGTGCAGGCGCGCGATGTGGTCAGTCGGCAGCCACTGCGCGCGTCGGCCTGAAGGCGACGATCAAGACGCTTGCCCAGCAGCCGGGCAGCGCCGCCGGTGCTCGGGGTGGCACGGATCGCTCGACTGAAACCGCAGCGCTGCGCACACAATCCACACCCAGCTGACACCTGATGGAGCACTGGCGTTGCCACTGCCGCGATCAGGGTCATGTGCGCACGCACGGAACTGCTTCGAATCCCGGGGTCAACGCGCCACGTACAGGCGCCATGCGCCGACTCGGCACGGATCTGCGCGCACCGACTGTCGCCAATCGGCGACAATCCCCGCATGCATATCGATGTCATCGGCCACGGGCCTGCGCTGGTTCTTCTGCATGGTTGGGCGTTGCACGGCGGCGTGTTCGCGCCGCTGGTGGAACGCCTGGCCGCGCACCATCAACTGCATCTGGTGGACCTGCCCGGGCACGGTTTCAGCCGCGAGGACAGCACGCCGCTGGCGCTGCCGGACGTGGTCGCCGGCATCGCTGCGGCCACCCCGCCGGCGGTGTGGGTCGGCTGGTCGCTGGGCGGGCTGTTCGCACTGCATGCCGCAGCCACCCAGCCCAAGGTGCGCGGGCTGGCGATGATCGCGGCCACGCCGCGTTTCGTGCGTGGCCCCGAGTGGCCCGACGCGGTCGAGCGCGAGGTGTTCGTGCAATTCGGCCAGGACCTGGCGCGCGATTATCGCGGCACGCTGGAGCGCTTTCTGGCGCTGGATACGCTGGGCTCGGCGCATGCCCGCGCCGAGTTGCGCAGCCTGCGCGAGACGCTGGTGGCGCGCGGCGAACCGGCGGCCGCAGCGTTGCAGCAGGGTCTTGGCCTGCTGGAACGCACCGACCTGCGCCGCGCGCTGCCGCAACTGACACGCCCCAGCCTGTGGATTGCCGGCCAGCGCGACCGGCTGGTGCCGGCCGCCGGCATGCAGGCGGCCGCGGCGCTGGCTCCGCACGCCCAGGCATTGACCATTGCCGGTGGCGGCCACGCACCGTTTCTTGGCCACGCCGACCAGGTCGCCGAGGCGCTGCAACGCTTCGTTGCGTCCGTGCCGTGAACCGATCGCCGATCATGCGCCATCGCTGATCGAGGACACACGCATGGATCTGGGAATCGCCGGACGCTGGGCATTGGTGTGCGCCGCCAGCAAGGGCCTGGGATTGGGCTGCGCGCGCGCGCTGGCCAGCGAAGGCGTCAACGTGGTGATCGTCGCGCGCGGCCGCGATGCCCTGGAGCAGTCCGCCGATGCGCTGCGCGCACTGCCGGGCGCCGGCGAAGTGCGCAGCGTGGTGGCCGATATCGCCACCCCGCAGGGACGCAGCGATGCCCTCGCCGCCTGCCCGCAGGTGGATATCCTCATCAACAACGCCGGTGGCCCGCCACCCGGCGATTTTCGCCAGTGGGAACGCGACGACTGGCTGCGCGCACTGGATGCCAACATGCTGGCGCCGATCGAGTTGATCCGCGCCAGCGTCGATGCGATGCGCGCACGGCGCTTCGGCCGCATCGTCAACATCACCTCCAGTGCGGTGAAGGCGCCGATCGACATCCTGGGCCTGTCCAATGGCGCGCGCGCCGGCCTTACCGGCTTCGTCGCCGGGCTGGCGCGCAGCACGGTCGCCGACAACGTCACCATCAACAATCTATTGCCCGGCCAGTTCGCCACCGATCGCCTGCGCGGCAACTTCGCGGCAATCGCCCGACAGCAAGGCCTCGGCGCCGAAGAGGTCGCCGAGCGCAAGCGTGCGGGCATTCCGGCCGCACGCTTCGGCGAGCCGGACGAATTCGGCGCGGCCTGCGCGTTCCTGTGCAGCGCGCAGGCCGGCTACATCACCGGGCAGAACCTGCTGATCGACGGCGGCAGCTATCCCGGCACGTTCTAGGACGCGCCGGCCATGCCGATGGGTGTGGCCAATGCGGTGGCCGACGCGCCCTAGGCGGACGTTGCGGGCCGATGGTTGCGGCAACTGCGGCGCACGTTCCGGTTGCCTCAGGCCACGACGCGCGCGTCGAGACACCTTGCCGGTCCATTGCGGTCGCCATGCTGTCGCTGGCGGACCGACCGCTTGCACTGCTCCGGGCCGATTGCCGGTCCGCGCCACACATCGATTCCCTCCGCCCCGGCCACAGGCGACAATAGCGCCGCTCATGAACAGTACTTTCGACCCCCGCCACGTCCGGCGCGCCTTTGCGCGTGCCGCCAGCAGCTATGCCGCCGCCGCCGCGCTACAGCGCGAAGCCGAAGCGCGCCTGCTCGAATCGCTCGACTACCTGGGCGACCAGGTGCCCAAGGTGGTGCTGGATATCGGCGCCGGCCCCGGCCATGCCAGTGCCGCGATCAAGAAGCGCTGGCCCAAGGCGCAGGTGATCGCGCTGGACCAGGCCATGCCGATGCTGCGCCAGGCGCGCAAGGCGGCGGGCTGGTGGAAGCCGTTCGCGCAGGTCTGCGCCGATGCGCGCGCCTTGCCGGTGGCCGACGGCAGCGTGGATGTGATCTTCAGCAACCTGTGCCTGCAGTGGGTGGAAGACCTGCCGGCAGTATTCGCCGGTTTCCGCCGCGCGCTGCGGCCGGGCGGCTTGTTGCTGTGCTCCACCTTCGGCCCGGAGACGCTGATCGAATTGCGCGAGGCCTTCGCCCAGGCCGACCCGGCCCCGCATGTCAGCCGCTTCCCGCCGATCGCCCAGTTCGGCGATGCCTTGCTGATGTCCGGCTTCCGCGACCCGGTGCTGGACCGCGACCTGTTCACGCTGACCTACAGCGACCTGCCCGCGCTGATGCGCGAGCTGCGCGCGATGGGCGCCACCAACGCGCTCAGCAATCGCCGCGCCACCCTGACCGGGCGCGGCCGCTTTGCCGCCGCCAGCGCCGCCTACGAGCCGCTGCGGCGGCCGGACGGCACCTTGCCCAGCTCCTGGGAAGTGATCTATGCCCATGCCTGGGCACCGGCACCGGGCGCGCCCATCCGCGAGCAGGGACACGATGTCGCCAGCGTCCCGGTGGCCTCGATTCCGATCCGCCGCCGCATCGACTAGCGGCGGTGCAGATCGCCGGCAGCACCGCAGCCGCTGCCGGCGAGACGCACAGTTTTGCGGCCACACCAATGCCGACCCGTCAGGCTCGGTCCCGACACCCGGTAGAATTCAGCAGTCAACGGCCGCAGGTTCCTGTTGCGGCTCACCTTGTTCAATGCCTCAACCAGCGTGGCTAGCACTACGTCGCAAGCGATCGCCAGGTGGCTGCAGACGGCGCGCAGGGACCGCCGTGTACGCGTGATACATGCAGGTTCCGAGCACCGCCAGCGCCCGCCCGGCCGTTTGTCGTTTTGATCGCCGCGCTGATGTTTGCGGCCCCCGCCCCCCAATTGGTCTTCCCAATGTTGAAATGGCTCATCATCGCGCTGTTCATCGCATCGGCGCTGTACATCCATTACCGCGGTCGCGTGCGGCACCGGCTCAGCCGGCAGCTGCTGGACCATTCCACCTTCATGGCGCCGATCAACACGCTGATGTATCTGTGTTCGCGGGTGCCGACCACACCGTTCATCGATCCCGGCAAGGAATTCCCGGAACTGGCGCCGCTGCGCGCCAACTGGCCGCTGATCCGCGATGAAGCGGTGGCGCTGCAGCAGATGCAGAAGATCCGCGCCGCCGACGGCTATACCGACATCGGCTTCAACTCGTTCTTCCGCCGCGGCTGGAAGCGCTTCTATCTGAAGTGGTACGGCACCGCGCACCCGTCGGCGTCCGAGCTGTGCCCGCAGACCACCGCGCTGCTGAAGTCCATCCCCACGGTCAAGGCCGCGATGTTCGCCGAGTTGCCGCCGGGCAGCGAACTGCGCCCGCACCGCGACCCGTTCGCCGGGTCCATGCGCCTGCACCTGGGCCTGGCCACGCCCAACGACGACCGCTGCTTCATCGACGTCGACGGGCAGCGCCACAGCTGGCGCGATGGCGAATGGACGATGTTCGACGAGACCTACATCCACTACGCGCGCAACGACACCGACCAGGACCGCATCATCCTGTTCTGCGACATCGAGCGCCCGATGCGCTGGCGCTGGGCCGCGGCGGTGAACCGCTTCGTCGGCCGCAGCCTGCTCTCGGCCGGTGCCTCGCCCAACCAGGAAGGCGACAAGACCGGCGGCATCAACCGCGTGTTCCGCTACTTCTATGCCGCGCGGCTGAAGGCCAAGGCGCTGAAGGAACGCAACAACCCGCTGTACCAGACGCTCAAGTGGGGCATCTTCATCCTGGTGGTGGTCGGGATCGTGCTGCTGTAACCAGGACCACCGCGCAGGAGCGCGCTTGCGCGCGATGGGGCGTTACCGGTATGCCCATCGCGCCCGGGTGCGCTCCTGCGCAGGTCTGGCTGCCCATGCCGATCGGCCCAGGCAGGGTATGCACCGCGTCATGCCGCAACGCCGGAGTCATGCCACAACACCGAACCCACCACGTAGGAGCGCACCCAGGCGCGATGAGGCATTACCGCAATGCCTGGTCGCGCCCGGGTGCGCTCCTACGCAGGGCTGGCCCGCGCCGATCGATGCACTCAGCGCGCCACCTGCGCGATCCATTCCTGCAGGTTGTAGTAGTTGGTGACACGGGTGATCCTGCCGTCGTGCACAGTGAAGAATGCACCGCCCGGCAGCACGTAGGTCTGCCCGTTGGCCTCCGGCAGGCCTTCGTCGGTGGTGTGGTAGACCCCGTGCACCACGTACTCGGCACCGACCCGCGTGCCGTCCTCGTTGGCGGTGACCACGACATCGCGCAGTTGCTCGCGGTAGCTGTCGTTCATGCGTTGCAGGAAGGCGGCAAATGCCGCCCGGCCGATCTCGCGCGGGCCCTGATTGAGGTCGTGCGCGACATCGTCGGCCAGGAACGCCAGCATGGCATCCCAATCGCCGCGGTTGAAGGCGTCGTAATAGGCCTGGACCAGGCCGATGGCGTGTTGCCGATTGCGCTCGCTCATGCTCGCACCTGCCGCTGGGAAAGCCGCATCATAGAGCGCGTGCTGCGCTTGGACACGCCTGCCATGCAGCACACCCGGCATCAGGCGCCCTGCACCACCAGATCGCGATGGAAGTAATAGACCTCCTGCAGCAGGAAGCGCCAGCTGGTGTGGAAGCTGCGAAAGCGCGTGCTGGGCGTGGAGGAGGCCAGCGCGTCCACCCCCAGCTCCTGGCTCAGCCGCAGCGCGCGCGCCATGTGCAAGGGGTCGCTGACGATGATCGCCCGGTGCATGCCGTGCCGGTCCATCAGCGCGCGCGCCTGTTGCAGGTTCTGCCGGGTGGTGCGCGAGACCGTCTCGATCACGATCGCTTCCGGCGGGACGCCGTGGCGTAGCGCATAGCGCCGCGCCACCTGCGATTCGGCAAAGCGCGCGCCGTTGCCGAAGCCGCCGGTGAACAGCAGCCGCGGCGCGTAGCCCTGCGTGTACAGGTCCAGCGCATGCCGGATGCGCTCCTCGAACACCGGCGAGGGGCGCGCGTCGTAGGCGGCCGCACCCAGCACGATGATCACGTCGGCCGGCGCGGCCTGGTCGCGATCGCCGACCCAGACGATCCAGCCGGCCACGCCCACCAGCCAGATCAGCGCCAGCATGCACAGGCGCCAGCACCAGCCCCACAGACCGATCCCACGCGAGCGCCTGCTCACGCCGCGGCCCAGGGCAGCGCGTCCAGGTCGACATTGCCGCCGGACAGGATCAGCCCGACCCGCCGCCCGGCGAAGCGTGCCGGGTCGGCCAGCACCGCCGCCAGCGCAATCGCCGAGGACGGCTCCACGACCTGTTTGAGAACCTGCCAGATCAGCCGCATCGCCTGCACCACCGCCGCATCGTCCACGGTGATCACCTGTGCGCCGGCGGCCTGCAACAGCGCGAAATTCGGCGCGCCCAGGGTGCCGCGCAGGCCGTCGCAGAGCGTGTCGGGCACGAAGTCGACCAGGCGCTCGCCAGCCGCCAGCGAGCGCGCGGTATCGGCCGCCCCGCTCGGCTCGGCCAGCACCAGCTTGCAGCCCGGCGCCGCTTGCAGCGCCAGCGCCGTGCCTGCCGCCAGCCCGCCGCCTCCGACCGGTGCCACCAGCACGTCCAGCCCGCCGCTCTGCCGCAGCAGCTCCAGCGCGGCGGTGCCCTGCCCGGCGATCACGGCCGGGTCGGTATACGGATGCACCAGCGTCGCGCCGCTGCCGGCCTGGACCTCGGCACACATCTGCTCACGCGCCGCGATGGTGGGCGCGCAACGCCACAGCGTGGCGCCGTGACGGGAAATATTGGCCAGCTTGGCGGCCACCGCGCCTTCGGGCACCACCACATGGCAGCCGATCCCGCGCGTGCGCGCGGCAAGCGCCAGTGCGGCGCCGTGATTGCCGGACGAATGGGTGACCACACCGCGTGCGGCAAGCCCGGACGGCAATGACCACACCGCGTTGCAGGCACCACGGAACTTGAATGCGCCGCTGCGCTGCAGGTGTTCGGCCTTGAAGAACAGCTGCGCGCCGCAGAGGGCGTCCAGGCTGTGCGCGGTCAGCAGCGGTGTCGGCGCGCACTGCGGCGCGATGCGCGCAGCGGCTTGCAGGACGTCGGAATGGGCAAGAGGGACCGTCTCGATCATGCCTGCAAGATTAACGTATCGTCCCCGCCTTCACGGCTGCAGGCGCGCTGCCCGCGCATGCTGGATCGATGAAGAAGCGCCACATTGCGGCACAGTTAAGGACCGATTCAATGCATCGGTTCGAAAGTGACACCATGGTTGCAGGAGGGCACCATCGATGAAATTCCGTCTGATCTTCGCCGCCGGGCTGTTGGCCCTGGGCGGCTGCGCAACGTACGACTACACCGGCGCTGGGTCGGGCGGCTATTACCGCGGCGCGCCCGCGGTGCAGTACCGCTACCCGCCGGGGTACTCACCGTATTCCTACGGCAGCCCGTACGGCTACCCCTATGGTGCCGGGTCGATCGGGCTGTACGACTACCCGGTGTATCCGGTCTACCGCGGCGGTGGCGGCTATTACTACCGCCAGAACGATCGACGCCCGCAGTACCGGCCGCCGCGTCCGAATGGCTCGTTCTACGGCCCGCGTCCGAACGGCCCCCGCCCCAACGGGCCGCGCCCGCAGCAACCCAATCGCCCACCGGCGACCGGTGCGCCGCCGTCGCGGCCGCCGCCACGCATCGGTGCACCGCCGCGGGTGATCCGTGAGATTCAACGGCAGACCGCACCCCGCAACACACGCCAGCAGATTCCCTGAGTGGCTGACTGCGACGTGGCCCACAAATGATGATGTTGGGGGCTTGCGTTCAGCCGGCACTTGGTCGCAAGCTAGGTGCTCTGTGTGACCCGCCACGTCATTTTTTGACCTGACTCGCTTCACTGACCGACTTATGTCGATGTCCGACAGGGAAATCTGGATCCCCCCTGTTCCGGCCCTGTCGGATATCGGCGCCTCCAATGCATAAAGCCCCGGCATGCCGGGGCTTTATGTTTTTGTCGTCCGCTCTGCCGTACCTGTGGGTATCCCAACCCGGCAGGCGGGCCTGCGGCCGGCATGGATTCCGGAAAAAAATAAGGGTCGGCAGTCCCCCGACTACCGACCCTTACGCGACCCCGTCGCACGCGTGGCTGGCCCCTGTTCCAATTCCAGCCTTGCGCCCATGTCGCAATGCCACGACGGGTGCAGTAGGGATATCCGCACGGAACATGCCAACTTGAGCACCACTGTTCGATAATGTGATTGAAATCACACTTTTAGTGATTTCGTGACCATCCCCGTCCTCCAGCCGATACTTTCGCGGCCGCCAACCTTCTTCTGCTCCTGGTCCACGCCCATGTCCGACTCCTTCTATCGCTACGACGTCATCGTGATCGGCGGCGGCCATGCCGGCACCGAGGCGGCGCTGGCGTCCGCGCGCGCCGGTGCCCGCACCTTGCTGCTGACCCACAACATCGAGACGGTGGGCGCGATGAGCTGCAACCCGGCCATCGGCGGGATCGGCAAGGGCCATCTGGTCAAGGAGATCGACGCGCTGGGCGGGGCGATGGCACGCGCGGCGGATCAGGCCGGCATCCAGTGGCGCACCCTCAATGCCTCCAAGGGGCCGGCGGTGCGCGCAACCCGCTGCCAGGCCGACCGCAACCTCTACCGCAATGCGATCCGCCGCATCGTCGAGACGCAGCCCAACCTGACCGTGTTCCAGGCAGCGGTGGACGATCTGATCATCCACCACGGCGCTGCCGAAGCCGACAGCGTGCGCGGCGTGGTCACCCAGACCGGGCTGCGTTTCGAAGCGCCGGCGGTGGTGCTGACCGCCGGCACCTTCCTGGCCGGCAAGATCCATGTCGGCGAAACCCAGTACGCGGCCGGGCGCATGGGCGACCCGCCGGCCACCACGCTGGCCGCGCGTCTGCGCGAGCGGCCGTTTGCGATCGACCGGCTCAAGACCGGCACCCCGCCGCGCATCGACGGGCGCACGCTCGACTACGGCGTGATGGCCGAACAACCCGGCGACGATCCGCTACCGGTGATGTCGTTCATGGGCCAGCTCGGCGATCACCCGCGCCAGGTCAGCTGCTGGATCACCCAGACCACCGAGCGGACCCACGACATCATCCGCAGCGCGCTGCATCGCTCGCCGCTGTATTCGGGGCAGATCGAAGGCATCGGCCCGCGTTACTGCCCGTCGATCGAAGACAAGGTGGTGCGCTTTGCCGAGAAGACCAGCCACCAGATCTTCGTCGAGCCCGAAGGCCTGGACGTGGCCGAGATCTATCCCAACGGCATCTCCACCTCGCTGCCGTTCGACGTGCAGCTGGCGCTGGTGCGCTCGATCCACGGGTTTGCGCAGGCGCACATCACCCGCCCCGGCTATGCGATCGAATACGACTTCTTCGACCCGCGCGGGCTCAAGGCCTCGCTGGAAACCAAGGCAGTGGGCGGGCTGTTCTTCGCCGGCCAGATCAACGGCACCACCGGCTACGAGGAGGCCGCCGCCCAGGGCCTGCTCGCCGGCCTCAATGCCGCGCGCCATGTGCAGGGATTACCGGCGTGGTCGCCGCGCCGCGACGAGGCCTACCTGGGTGTGCTGGTGGACGATCTGATCACCCACGGCACCACCGAGCCGTATCGCATGTTCACCAGCCGCGCCGAATACCGGCTGCAGCTGCGCGAGGACAATGCCGATGCGCGCCTGACCGGCGTCGGCCGTGCCATGGGCCTGGTCGACGATGCGCGCTGGGCGCGGTTTGCGGCCAAGCAGGAGGCGGTGCAGCGCGAAAGCACGCGCCTGTCGCTGCTGTGGGCGACCCCGGGCAATGCGCTGGGCCGCGAAGTGGCCCAGACCCTGGGCGTGGCAGTGAGCCGCGAAACCAACGTGCTGGACCTGATCAAGCGCCCCGAACTCAACTACGCCACGCTGATGCGCGTGCCGACCCTGGGGCCGGGCGTGGACGATGCGCAGGTGGCCGAGCAGGTGGAGATCAGCGTCAAGTACGCCGGTTACCTGGATCGCCAACGCGACGACATCGCGCGCCAGCAGCGCCACGAAACCACGCCGATTCCGGAAGGATTCGATTACGCTGGCGTGCGTGGGTTGTCGATCGAAGTGCAGCAGAAACTCGAACGCGTGCGCCCGCAGAACATCGGCCAGGCGCAACGCATTCCCGGCATGACACCAGCGGCGATCTCGCTGCTGCTGGTGCATCTGGAACGGGCGCGCCGCAGCCAGGTGGCGTGAGCGCCCGCCGATGCGCTGACACGTTGATGTCGGCGGCCTGATCGCCCCATCGCTTTACACGCCGAAAATGCGTGGATGCTTGTCAACCGATGTCATGGCGCGACTCCATGTCGCCGCATGCGAAGCAATGCGCCGGTATCGCACGGGCGATGCCGGGAAGCTTGATGGAGGTCGCGACCGAGTTGGTATGCTCCGGCACCACTGACGACGTCCTGACCATGAACCCACTGCGCGCGCTGCTGTCGGCTACCTACCGAATCGCCTGCCCCGCCCTGCTGCTGATGCTGGGCGGCACCTCGCAAGCGGCCGCGCAGACCGAGGAAGACGGGCGTTACTGGCTGAGCGTGTATGCCCAGGGCAAGCTGCCGGTCGAGAACCTGTACTGGAGCATGGATGTGCATCCGCGCTGGCGCGAAGAAGGCGAGCAGTTCGATCAATTGATCCTGCGTCCCGCGGTGTTTTACCGGCTCACTCCCAAGGCCAGTGTCTGGATGGGTTACGACACCATCATCAGCCACCCGGCCGGGCAATCCTCCAACCGCGAAAACCGCTGGTGGGGCCAGTTTCAATATCAGTTCGATCCGATTGCCAACATCACCATCACCAGCCGCACCCGCCTGGAGCAGCGTCACCGCGAAGGATTCAGCGATGAAGGGTATCGGGTGCGCCAGATGATCAGAGCGGTCCGGCCCAGTGCGTTGTCTGCACAACTGTCGTGGGTGGCGTTCAACGAACTGTTCGTCAATCTCGACCAGACCGAATGGGGTGCGCGACGCGGCCTGGACCAGAACCGCGTCTTCGTCGGCATCAACTGGAAGTTCAACGACGTTGCCAATGTCGATGTCGGCTATCTGAACCAGTTCGTCAATACCAGCACGGTGGACCGCGAAAACCACGTGCTGATGACCACCTTCCGCTTCAATTTCTGAAGCGTGATGGGCGGCCGCAAGACTTGCGCGGCCACCGGCTCGGCCGGGGCTTCCCGACGCCGGTGACCTGCATGCGCGAGTGGCTGCAGTGCCGCGGCAGCGCGCGCATGCACGCCTGCCGCATGCATGCCTTACGCCGCCCTGCGCTCGACGGCAGGCAGCAAGCGCTGGCGCAGTAGCAGCGCCGCCATCTCCAGCGTTTCGTCGGCGGCGCGCAGGACCCCGCCCATATTGATGAAGCCGTGGATCATGCCGGGAAAGCTGTGCAGGGTGACTTCCACGCCGGCTGCGCGCAGACGTTCGGCATAGCCGCGTCCTTCGTCGTAGAGCATGTCGCGGTCGCCCACGATGACCAGTGCGGGCGCAACGCCGGCCGCCTCCGGCACCAGCATCGGCGAGACGCGCCAGTCCTGTGCAATGGCGGGATCGGGCAACAGATGCCGGTTGAAGAAGCGCACCGCCTCGGTGGTCAATGGCGGCAGGCCGGCGTTGTGCGATCGCGATGGATACTGCCCGTTGTCCTCGCGCGCATCGGTCAGCGGATATACCAGCACCTGGCAGCGCAACGCGATCCCGGCGTCGCGCGCGGCCAGCGCCGCGACCGCGGCCATGGCCCCGCCGATACTGTCGCCAGCCACTGCCAGGCGCCGTGCATCGGCACCTACCGCATCGGGCTGGGCAACCAGCCAGTGCAGGGTCGCCAGCACGTCCTCCACGCCCGCCGGCGCGGGATGTTCCGGCGCCAGGCGATAGTCGACCGCCAGCAGCTGGCAGCCGGCACGCGCCGCCAGTTGCCGGCAGACGTCGTCATGGGAGTCCAGGTCGCCCACCACACCGCCGCCGCCGTGCACGAACAGGCAGGTCGGTGCGGGGCCGGCGGTTAGCCCTGGCGGGCGATACAGGCGCAGGCGCACCGGGCCGGCTGCGGTATAGGCCTGCAGATCGCGCACCTCGGCCATCTCCACGCGTGGAAAACCCATCTGCGCGCCGAGTGCACGCATCATTGCGCGGGCACCCTCGAGCGGCAGGGTCTCCATGGGTGGTTGAGCGGCGTGTTGAAGCTGGGCAAACAGGCGCACGACATCGGGATCAAACGACATGACGGACTCTCCAGGAGACGATGGCTGAGCCTGCCAGATACTTATGATCAATCACCATCGACCGTCATCAATCATTTCAATGGCGTTGCCGACTGTGCGCCACAGCGCCGCAAAATCCGGTGCTGCCGACGCATGCAGCCGCAGTGGCGGTGTCCAGCAACCGGTCGCCGCGATCGGGCGCCGCTGGTTTTTTGCTGCACTGCAACGCATCTACGCGCCTGCACCGGCGCGCACCTGTGCGATCTCCCTGCGCGCTGCATGCCGGCAGCGCTGTCGCTGTGCCGCCGCTGTGCCGCCGCTGTCGCGCCGACGCGCGCGCCAGGGCAGCGGCAGTCTAGTCGTCGTCCTCGGCAGCGGCCTCGCGGCCCTGCTGACGGATGAGGTTTTCCTGGCGCGCGTCTTCGATCGAGGCGCGGATGGCACGCACGTCGGCCCGGCGGGTGTCGAACTTGAAGCGTCCGGTCAGCACGCTGTCCGGGCGCAACTCACCCTTTTCGAACAACGCCCACATCTCTTCGCCGTAATGGGTTTCCAGCAGTTCCGGTGCAAACCGTCCCAGGCAGTCGCGCAGGTTGTGCACATCGCGCAGCAGCATGTCGCGGGCGGCGTTGTTGCCGGCAGCGCTGACCACCTGCGGGAAGTCGATCAACACCGGGCCCTCGGGCGAGACCAGCACGTTGTATTCGGACAGATCGCCGTGCACCAGGCCCAGCGACAGCATCTTGACCACGTCGCCGATCAGGCTGGCATGGAAGCTGCGCGCCTGTTCCGGTTCCAGGTCCACCTCGCCCAGCCGCGGTGCGCTGTGGCCGGCCTCGTCGGTGACCAGGTCCATCAGCAGTACGCCATGGAAATAGCCGCGCGGCCTGGGCACGTGCACGCTGGCATCCATCAGCTGATAGAGCACCTCGGCTTCGGTGTTCTTCCACGCGGTCTCGGCTTCGCGCCGGCCGAACTTGGTGGCCTTGCCCATCGCGCGCGCCTGGCGGCTGCCACGCACCTTGCGGCCTTCCTGGTACTGCACGCGCGCCTGGAAGCTGCGTTGCGCCATGTCCTTGTAGACCTTGGCGCACAGGATGTCGGCGCCTGTGCTGACCACGTAGACGGATGCTTCCTTGCCGCTCTTCAGTGGTCGCAACACTTCGTCGATGATGCCGTCGTCGATCAGCGGTTGCAGGCCCTTGGGGGTTTTCATGGACTAAGGGGACCGATCCGAAACAAACCAGCAACGATTATGCGGCAACCAGGGTGAAGCGCTTACATGTCCGGGCACAAGCTGCGACCGGGCGCATGCATCGGCGGGAGCGCTTACCATGCATGGACCCCTCCAGCCCGCGATCCGATGCCCGAGCCCGCCTCCAGCCGACGCAAACGCCCCACCGCCGTAGCCACCGCCGTAGCCACCGCCGGTAGCGAACGCGGCCTGCCGCATGAGTTGATGCAGCAGATCGCCGCGGCCCAGGGCGACCCGGACTTCATGACCTCGCTGGGCCGCGGGCTGGTGGTGCTGAGCGTGTTCGCCCAGCACGCGCGCGAGGTGACGATGTCGCAGATCAGCCTGGAGACCGGCATCTCGCGCGCGGCGGTGCGGCGGGTGCTGCACACCCTGGCCAAGCTGGGCTATGTCGGCGAGCAGGGCCGCGGCTACGTGCTGCTGCCACGCGTGCTGGGGATCGGCGGCGCCTATGCGGCGTCTTCGTCGATGACGGCGGCGGCGCAGCCGGTGCTGGACGGGCTGCGCGACCAGTTGCACGAATCCTGCTCGCTGGGCGTGCTGGACGGCGACGACCTGCTGTACGTGGCGCGCGCAGAAACGGTGCGCATCATGTCGATCGGGCTGCGCCCGGGCACACGCCTGCCGGCCTATTGCACCTCAATGGGCCGGGTATTGCTGGCCGCCCTGCCCGGCGACACCTTGCAGGCGTACCTGGAGCGCACCACGCTGCGCCCGCGCACCGACCGCACCGTGACCCAGGCATCGGCATTGCTGGAGGTGCTGGCACGTACGCGCCGCGAAGGCATGTGCCTGACCGACCAGGAACTGGAAATCGGCCTGCGCTCGATCGCGGTACCGGTGCGCAACCTGCGTGGCGAGGTGATCGCCGCGCTCAACATCGGCGCCCAGGCCGGGCGCGTGAGCCTGCAGACGATGCAGACGCTGCTGGAGCCGTTGAAGCAGGCGGCGCAGCGGCTGGGCGCGTTGTTGAGCTAGCGGGCTGCCGGCGCGCTCAGCGTGGCCGGCGCAGGAAACTCACCACCGCATCCACCCAGGCGGCATGGGTGTCCTCGACATGTGCCACGTGATCGGCGTGCGGCAACGTGACCCAGCTGCGGTCTTGGCTGCGCAGACGTGCGTATAGATGCGCGTTGTCCGCCTGGGTCGCGATGGGATCGTCGACGCCACGCAGCAGCAAGACCGGCAGCGTGGTCACCTGCTCCGGCTGGAAGGCGAACTGCTCCATGGCGCGCCAGTCGGTGCGCACCGGGTCGGCCGACACCGCCTGCGCCACATAGGCCGCACGCACGCCGGGCGGTGCGGCGTTGGCGGTGATGAAGTCCTCGCCGGCCGCCGCGGCCGTGGTGCGCGCACGCACTGGCTGCGCAGGCGCCGGGGTGGCGTCGGGGGCTGCGTCGACATCGTCCGGGAAGCCGTACAGCACCAGCGCCGACACTGCCTGCGGGTGTTGCTGGCCGATCAGCAGCGCCACCCGCGCGCCATTGGAATAACCGAGCAACGCCGGCGCCGGCAGCTGCGGGTGCTGACGGGCCACCCAGGCCAGCACCGCACTGACGTCGGCCACGGCGCGCGCGGGCGTGTTCCAGCCGCTGGGATCGCGCGCACTGCCGCCATAGCCGCGCAGGTCCACCGCGTAGGCGGCATAGCCGGCCTGCGCCAATGCCGCCAGCACCGAGCGCGCATCGCGCGGTTCGTCGGGAACCTGCAGGTCGAAATTGGGCAACGCACTCCAGGTGCGCCCATGCACCAGCAGGATCGTGCCGCGCGGCTGCGCTGGCACGCGCGACCACACCGCCAGCGTCTGGCCATCGTCGGTGCGCACCTGCGCCAGGCGGGTCCCGGGCCCGGGATGCGGTTGGGCCTGCAGCCCGGAAGCGGCGAGCAGCAGCAAGAGCAGGCAAACGGTACGCAGCAGCATCGGCAACCTCGTGGGGAATGTCCTGTGCGAACGGAAGCGGTTGTCCGTCGCCGCATGTCCATCATCCCGTCGTCGATGGGCGATGTCATCACCGGCCGGTGTGCTCACGGCGCCGCCAGCACGCAACCAGATGCATTGCATCTGCATTCTTGCCGCCACCTGCGCTGCTGGCCTAGCAGCGGCACGCCATACGAACCGATCGCGGTGCATCGCCGCCTGGCGTGTCAGCGACGCGTGCCTGCTGCACTCGCGCGTCGCCGTGGTTGTCAGCCTTCGCTTGCCGGCCCTGCGTCGCCCGCCTGCTCCTCGAGGATGGGCTTGGCCAGCGCAAAGGCATGGTTGGCGGCCGGCACGCCGCAATAGACCGCGGCCTGCAGCAACACTTCCTTGATCTGCTCGGGGGTGACGCCGTTGTTGCGCGCGGCGCGCACGTGCAGCTTGAATTCCTCGTCGTGGCCCAGCGCGACCATCATCGCCAGGGTCAGCAGCGAACGGGTGTGTGCGGGCAGGCCATCGCGGGTCCAGATGGTGCCCCAGGCATAGCGGGTGATCAGCGCCTGGAACTCGTCGGTGAACGCGGTGCGTGCGGCCAGCGAGCGCTCGACATGCGCATCGCCCAGGACGCGTCGGCGCTCGCGCAGACCTGCCTGGTAACGCTCGTCTTCGTGCATCGGAGTTCTCCTGCGTGGGAATGGGGAATGGGGAATGGGGAATGGGGATTCGGGATTCGGGATTCGGGATTTGGGATTCGGGATTTGGGATTCGGGAATGGGGAATCGGGAATCGGGACGTTGCAGATCACCTGCGGCCGCAGGGTAGGCGCTGACGCATCAGGTGCATGGGTCGCCGTCGACGTTGCCGACCCCCGGATCGGGGTGCCGGCTTCGCGTGTGGGGCAACTGCCGGGCTGGGCGTGCGAGGGTCACACGTGGTCGGCCTGCAGAAAGCCCAGCACGCTGTCGTTGAAGGCGGCCGGCGATTCGAGGTTGCAGATATGCCGGCCGGGCACCTGCGCGTAGTGGCCGCGTGGGGCGGCATAGGCGATCTCGCGCAGATCGGCCGGCGGACAGACCGGGTCGTCGTCGCCGGCCAGTGCGAGCAGTGGCAGTTCCAGGGTGTCGAGCGCGCCGCGGAAGTCGGCGTCGGCCACCGCCTGGCAACAGGCGATATAGCCCTGCGGCGAGGTCGACACGAAGGCGGCCACGATCATGTCCAGGCGCTGCGCATGGCGGGTGGCAAACGGCGGCGTGAACCAGCGCTGCAAGGTGGCATCGACCAGCCCCGGCAGGCCTTCGCTGCGCACCTGTTCGATGCGCGCGTTCCAGCTCTGGCTGCTGCCGATCTTCTGCGCGGTGGCGCACACCACCAGCCGGCGCAGGCGCTGCGGCGCATGCAGGCCCAGCCATTGCCCGGTGAGTCCGCCGATCGACAGGCCGCAGAAGTCGCTCTGCGCGATCTGCAACGCATCCCACAGCGCCAGCACGTCCTGGCCCAGGTCGGCAACGCGGTACGGGCCGGGCGGCGTGTCCGAATCGCCATGGCCGCGGCGGTCATAGCGCAGGATGCGGTAATACGGCGCAAACGCGGCGATCTGCGCGTCCCACATGTGCAGGTCGGTGCCCAGGGAATTGCAGAAGGTCAGGCAGGGGCGGCCTTCGGTGCCGTCGAGACGGTAATGCAGGCGATGCGTGGGCAACTGGAGATAAGCCATCGGAGCACCGTCAGCGGGATGAGGAACCGGCCAGCACGCGATCGATCCAGACCGAGGACATGCCGCGCCAGCTGTCCACATCGAACACCGCCTGCAGTTGCGCCTGCGTGAGCACCGCGCCCACCTGCGCGTCGTCACCGAGCACCTCGCGCAGATGGCGCTGCTGCGCCTGTGCACACGCCACCGCGCGCTCGACCAGCGCATGCGCCTGCGCCTTGCCGAGCCTTGGTGCCAGCGCGAACACCGCCGCCTCGGCATACAGCGCGCCGCCATGGCTGTGCAGGTGCGCGCGCATGGCGGCGCGATCCAGTTGCAGGTCGGCCAAGCAGGCCTGCATCTGCGCCAGGCTGCCGGCGGTCAGGCACACGACCTGCGGCAAGGTCTCCCATTCGGCATGCCATTGCCCGGCGGCGCGTTCGTGCGGCTGCGCCATCGCGCTGAACAGGGTCGCAATCAGGCCGGGCACGCGCGTGGCGGCGGCAACCGCGGCGACGCTGGAGACCGGGTTGCGCTTGTGCGGCATCGCCGAGGAGCCGCCCTTGCCGGCCGCGGCCGGCTCGAACACCTCGCCGACTTCCGACTGCATCAGCAGCACCACGTCGCCACCGATCTTGCCCAGGGTGCCGGCCAGCAGGCCGAACGCACAGCCAACCTCGACCAGGCGATCGCGGGCGGTATGCCACGGCAACGCGGGCAGCGGCAGCGCCAGCGTCGTTGCCAGCGCCTGGGCGACAGCGAGACCGCGCTCCTGCAACGACGCCAGCGTGCCGGCCGCACCGCCGAACTGAAGCACCAGGCCATCGTGTTGCAGGGCCTGCAGGCGGTGGTGCGCGCGCTGCAGCGCATCCAGCCAGCCGGCGACCTTGAGCCCGAGGGTGACCGGCACCGCCTGCTGCAATAAGGTACGACCAGGCAGGCCGGTGTTGCGTTCGCGGTCGGCCAGCGCAGCCAGCTCGGCGCACAGGCCTTGAAGGCGCGGCAGCAGCAGGTCGAGCGCGGCACGCAGCTGCAGCACGGTGCCGGTGTCGATGACGTCCTGGCTGGTGGCGCCCCAGTGCACCCAGCGCGCGGCCTGCGCATCGTGGGCGGCCACGCGTGCGGTCAGCGCCTTGACCAGCGGAATGGCGGGGTTGCCGGCAAGTGCGGTGGCCTGGGCCAGCGCGGCCAGATCGTAATGCTGCACGTCGCAGGCGGCCGCAATCGCCTGCGCGGCCTCGGCGGGAATCACGTCGCATTGCGCCTGCGCGCGGGCGAGCGCGGATTCGAAATGCAGCATCGCCTGCACGCGCGCCGCATCGTCGAACAACGCGTCGCAGGCAGGCTCGCCAAACAGGGATCCCAGCAGGGAAGACGTCGCAGTCATGCATGGCCTCTGGTGGCGTGCCGGCAGCATGGCACCGATGCGCGGGAGTGCCAACTGGCGTGCGCGGTGGGGCGTGGTGCAAACGCAGGTGTGCGTGGCGTGCACACGCGTTCGTCTGGCGTGGTCATGCGCGCGGCCTGCGTGTTTCGCCAATGCAACTGACCCTGCGGATCACGGCGCCGCGCGCCGGTCACGTGCCGATCGCGACGGGTCATCGACGGCATCGCGCGTTGCCACGTGGTTGCTTGCCGCGCTGCATCACCGCGCAGCGTCTGCACGCGGATGCAGGCGTCGTGCTCATGCGGACACATCGCAGCAGCCAACAGCGCGCCGACGATGCGATCAATAGTGGAAGAACACGGTTTCCGCATCGCCCTGCATATGAATGTCCCACACGTAGTCGCTGCCGCCACGCGACTGGGCCAGCAGCGTACCGCGACGTTCTGCCGGCACCAGGGCCAGGATGGAATCGCTGCCCAGCTGCGGGTCGTCGGCGAAGTACAGCCGCGTCGACACCCCACGCAACAGGCCGCGCATGAACACCAGCACGGTCAGATGCGCGGCCTGCGGCACGCCGCCGGGGCCAGCGACCCGGCCCGGCTTGATGGTGCTGAAGGAAAAACGCCCCTGCGCGTCGGTCGGCACGCGGCCCCAGCCATCGAAGCCGGGATCGTGCGCCTCGCAGCGTGCGTCGGCGGCATGCGCATAGATGCCGGCCGCATCGGCTTGCCACAGTTCCAGCACCGCATCGGCCACCGGGCTGCCGGCGCCGTCGAAGACGCAACCGCTGACCCGCACGTGCGTGCCTGCGACCTGCGCAGGCGCGAGCTGCTGGCGATACAGCGGCTCCAGCCCGAGCCGGTAATACGGGCCAACGGTTTGCGACGGGGTAGTGTGCAGGCTCATCGATTCACTCCCAGACCGTTTGCTTGCGGCCGCGCAACACGATGTCGAAGCGGTAGGCCAGCGCGTATTCGCTCACCGCGTTTTCCCAGTCGAAGCGGGACACCATGCGTTCGCGCGCCAGCGCATCGTCCACGCAGTTGTAGATCGGGTCGTGCGCCAGCAGCGGGTCGCCGGGGAAATACATCTGGGTGATCAGCCGCTGCCCGATGCCATCGCCATGCAGCGAAAAATGGATATGCGCCGGCCGCCAGGCGTTGTAGTGATTGCGCCACGGATACGCGCCCGGCTTGATGGTCTTGAATGCATAGCGGCCGTGGTCGTCGGTGAGCACCTGGCCGGTACCGCGGAAGTTGGGGTCCAGCGGTGCGTTGTGCCGATCCCCGGCATGTTGATAGCGGCCAGCGGCATTGCATTGCCACACCTCCACCACGCTGTTGCGCACCGGCTTGCCGTTTTCGTCGAGCACGCGGCCAGACACGATGATGCGCTCGCCCAGCGGCTCGCCCGCGAAGCCGGCAGTGAGGTCGGCCGCATGCGCGCCCAGGGTGAGCCGATTCAACTGCGGCCCGGTGACTTCCGACAGCGTGGCCGGGATCTCGATTGGCGCGCGCGTGGGCCCGCGCAATGCGGTGGATGCGTAGGGTGGATGCAGATAGGCCGGCTGCGTGCCGATCCGCGGCCGGCGATAGCCAAGCAGCGGATCGATCGGTGTGTCAGAGCTGGGGTCGCGCATGCGGGATCTCCATCGGTGGCGCTGCGGCAGGATCAAGACGTGGGTGTGCGGTCACGGCAGCGGCGGTTGCAATCGGCGCACTACACGCGCTCGATTGCCAGCGCCACGCCCTGCCCCACCCCGATGCACATGCTGGCCAGCCCGAGCCGCCCGTCGACCGCTTCCAGTTGCCGCAACAAGGTCAGTGCCAGCCGCGCGCCGCTCATGCCCAGGGGATGGCCCAGCGCGATGGCGCCGCCATTGGCGTTGACGTGCGCAGCATCGTCGGCCAGGCCGAATGCGCGCGTGCAGGCCAGCACCTGCGCGGCGAAGGCTTCGTTGAGTTCGATCGCATCGAACTGCGCGATGCCCAGGCCCAGGCGTGCCAGCAGGCGCTGCGTGGCCGGCACCGGGCCGATCCCCATGTAGGCCGGCTCCACACCCGCCGAGGCGAAGCCGAGCACGCGTGCGCGCGGGGTCAGCCCATGCGCGCGCACGGCCTGCTCGGATGCCAGCAACATGGCGGCAGCGCCATCGTTGAGACCGGACGCATTGCCGGCCGTCACCGTGCCGGGCTGGCGGAACACCGGCTTGAGCTTGGCCAGCATCTCGGCGGTGGTGTTCGGGCGTGGATGCTCGTCGCGATCGACAGCGGTCGCCTCGCCCCCTTTGCGTGCGGTCACGGACACCGGGGTGATCTCCCCCTCGAAAAATCCCGCTGCCTGTGCGGCGGCGGCGCGTTGCTGGCTACGCAGCGCGAACGCATCCTGGTCTTCGCGCGCGATGGCGTGGCGCTGGGCGACGTTTTCGGCGGTTTCGCCCATCAGCTCCACGCCATAGGCACCCTGCAGGCGCGGATTGACGAACCGCCAGCCCATCGTGGTGTCTTCCAGCTGTTGGGTGCGGGCGAACGCGCTCTCGGCCTTGCCCATGACCCAGGGCGCGCGCGTCATCGACTCGACCCCGCCGGCGATCGCCAGCCCCAGTTCGCCGGCACGGATGCCGCGCGCCACCGTGCCGACCGCGTCCAGCCCGGAGCCGCACAGGCGGTTGAGCGTGCTGCCCGGCACCGAACTGGGCAAGCCCGCCGGCAGCAGGCTCATACGCGCGACATTGCGATTGTCTTCGCCTGCCTGGTTGGCGCAGCCCAGATACACGTCATCGATCAGCGCCGGCTCCAGTTGCGGATTGCGTGCCATCAACGCGGCGATCGGGACCGCGCCCAGGTCGTCGGCGCGCACCCCGGCCAGTGCACCGCCGTAGCGCCCGATCGGCGTGCGGATGCCATCGATCAGATAGACCGCGCTCATGCCTCGGCTCCGGCTGCCTGCTTGCCGTGCGCCGCGTCGGTGCGTGCCTGCAGCGCGCGCAGCGCCTGCAATTCCGCGGCACTGGGCGGGGTGGTCTGCGCCAGAGCGTCGGCAAAGCGGATCGGCCAGCCGGTGGCCGCGCGTACCTGCTCGCGGGTGCTGCCGGGATGCAGCGCGGTGACGGTGAGTTCGCGGGTCACGGGGTCGGGCTCCATCACGCACAGGTCGGTGACGACCACGCTGGGGCCGGCGCCGGGCAGGCCTGCACGCTGCCGCGCATCGCCACCGTCCAGATGCCCGACCGTGGTGACGAAGTCCAGCGCGGGCACGAAGTTGCGTGTGGATTGGCGCATGATGATGAACACCTGCTTGGCGCTGGCCGCGATCTCCGGTGCCCCGCCTGCGCCGGGCAGCCGCGTCCTGGGCGCCGCGTACGGGCCGATCACCGTGGTGTTGAGGTTGGCATGGCGATCGATCTGCGCCGCGCCCAGGAAACCCACGTCCACGCGGCCACCCTGCAGCCAGTAGCGGAAGATCTCCGGCGTGGAGACCACGGTGTCGGCGGTGTCGGCCAGTTCGCCGTCGCCGATCGACAACGGCAGCACGTCCGGGCGGGCGCCGATCGGGCCAGATTCGTAGATCAGGGTGACATCCGGCGCATGCGTCAGCCGCGCCAGGTTGGCGGCGGTGGATGGCAGGCCGATGCCGACGAAGCACACCGCGCCATCGGGCAGGCGCCGCGCCGCCGCCACGGTCATCATCTCGTTGGTGCTGTAGTCGCTCATGCGGCCACCTGCAGCAGCGATTGCGCGTACACGCGCTGGAACGCTGCGAAATCGTCGGTGTCGAGAATGTGCGTCTGGATCCAGGCCTGGAAGCGTGCGCGGTCGCGCGCGATCGCATCCCAGGCCAGATAGAAGCGGTTGTCGCGGGCGTAATAGCCATGCGCGTACGAGGGCGCGGCGCCCCCGGGCACGTGGCAGACCGCATCGACCACCCAGCGCGGCAGGATGCAGGCGTTGGGCGGCGCCTCCAGCGTGTCGACGATCTCCTCCACCGTCACGATCACCTTGCGCGCGGCCAGCGCGGCCTCTTTCTGCACGCCCAGGATGCCCCACAGCAGCACATTGCCGCGGCGGTCGGCCTGCTGCGCATGGATCACGGTGACATCGGGGTTGACCGCCGGCGTGGTGGCCAGCGTCTCGCCGGTGTAGGGGCATTGCAGGAAGCGGATGCTGTCGTTGACGCGCGGCAGGTCCGAGCCGACGTACCCGCGCAGCACCGCAAACGGAAGGCCCGAGGCACCGGCCACGTAGGCATTGGCCATGTCGGCATGGCTGTGTTCGCGGATCTGCAGCGGCTGCGGCCAGCCGTGTTCGACCGCATCGCGCAGCCGGTGCAGCGAGCCGACGCCGGGATTGCCACCCCAGGAAAACCGCAATGCCGATGCGCAGCCGGCGCCGATCAGCTGGTCGTAGATCAGGTCCGGGGTCATGCGCACCAGGCGCAGGTCGCGCTTGCGCTGGCGGATCACCTCGTGGCCGGCCGCATGCGGAATCAGATGGGTGAAGCCTTCCATCGCCACGCAGTCGCCATCGGCGATCAGCTGGGACACCGCTTCTGAAAGGGGGACGATCTGGGCCATTGCCTGGGTCCTGCGCAGCGAGCGTGCGGTCACGTTAGGCGCAGCTGCACGGCCCGGTCAATGCGATTATCGGTGTACAAATTCGATAATCGCACAATTTCGCTGCGCGACTGACACTCCAGCATTGTCTCCGGTGTATACATAACTTCGCTTGCAAGCAGACGCCAGCGCTGGCATGGGCGTCAACTGGTTGCCAGCCGGCGCCCCACTGCCGATCCGCACCCCAGGTTGTATACAAACCCCAGGAGTCACGGTCATGTCCCAGTCCAAGCAGCTGTTTCCCCTCAACGCGTGGTATGCCGTCGCCTGGGACCACGAGATCAAGCACGCGCTGACCCCGCGCAAGGTCTGCAACCTGGATGTGGTGGTCTACCGCAGCACCGCCGGGGCGGTGATCGCGCTCGAAGATGCGTGCTGGCATCGCCTGGTGCCGCTGTCGATGGGCAAGCTGCGCGGCGACGATGTGGTGTGCGGGTATCACGGGCTGGTCTACAACAGGCAGGGCCGCTGCGTGCACATGCCCTCGCAGGAGACCATCAATCCCTCTGCGTGCGTGCGCAGTTTTCCGGTGGCCGAGAAGCATCGCTATGTGTGGATCTGGCCGGGCGACCCGGCGCAGGCCGACACCCGCCTGATTCCCGACCTGCACTGGGCGCACGACCCCGCCTGGGCCGGCGATGGCCGCACCATCTACGCCAAGTGCGACTACCGGCTGGTGCTGGACAACCTGATGGACCTGACCCACGAGACCTTTGTGCATGGCTCCAGCATCGGCCAGGACGAGATTGCCGAAGCGCCGTTCGAGGTGATGCATGGCGACCGCTCGGTGGTGGTGTCGCGCTGGATGCGCAATATCGACGCGCCACCGTTCTGGGCCAGCCAGATCGCGCGCCATCTGGATTACCGCGGCAAGGTCGACCGCTGGCAGATCATCCGCTTCGAAGCGCCCGGCACCATCGCCATCGATGTCGGCGTGGCCATCGCCGGCACCGGCGCGCCGGAGGGCGACCGCAGCCAGGGCGTCAACGGCTACGTGCTCAATACCATCACGCCCGAAACCGACACCACCTGCCACTACTTCTGGGCGTTCATGCGCAACTACGCGCTGCACGATCAATCCCTGACCACACTCACCCGTGCAGGCGTCACCGGCGTGTTCGGCGAGGACGAGGCAGTGCTGGAAGCGCAGCAACGCGCCATCGATGCGCATCCGGATCACACCTTCTACAACCTCAACGTCGATGCCGGCGGGATGTGGGCACGCCGCGTGATCGACCGGCTGATCGCCCAGGAGCAGCGCGCGCAGGAACTGTCGCTGCGCATGGTGGGCTGAGGCAGCGCGCCGGGAGCTCCGTATGTCGCCCACCACTCCGTTTCGCAGCAGTGCCGCGCAGACCACGCGTGCGCTGCTGTCGCTACGCGAACTGATCCTCGACGGCACCCTGCCCGCCGGAACGCGCCTGTCCGAGCTGGCGGTGGTGCAGCGGCTGGGCATGTCGCGCACCCCGGTACGCGCGGCGTTGCAGCGGCTGTGCGAGGAAGGCCTGGCCAGCGCACTGCCGGGCGGCGGCTATGCGGTGCAGGCCTTCAGCGAACGCGACGTGCACGATGCGATCGAACTGCGTGGCACGCTCGAAGGCCTGGCCGCGCGCATCGCGGCCGAACGCGGCGCGTCGGCCGCGGCACTGGTCCAGGCACGCCGGCTGCTGGACACGCTCGACGGCATCGTCGGCCCGCCGCTGCAGGCCATCGACTTCAGCGCGTACGTGCAGGCCAATGCGCAATTCCACGCGCTGCTGGTGGCCATGGCCGGCAGCGATGTGCTGGGCCGCGAACTCACCCGCGTGCTGCAGCTGCCGTTCGCCTCGCCCAACAGCCTGGTCATGGCGCAGACCACCAGCACCGAGGCGCGGCTGATCCTGACCCTGGCGCAGGACCAGCACCGCGAAATCATCGCCGCCATCGAGGACCGCCAGGGCGCGCGTGCCGAAGCGCTGATGCGCGAACACGCACGGCTGGCCCATCGCAATCTGCGTCACGTGCTGCAGACCCCGGCGGCAATCACCCGGGTGCGCGGTGGTGCATTGATCGGCCGCGCCCATCCCGCCACCGCTGGCAGCAGCCAGCCCGCCCTTCTGCCTGGAGTTCCCCATGCGTAAAGACACCCAGTGGCACCGCGCCCATGTCGTCAGCATCGCCGATGCCTGCGAGGGCGTGCGCGAGATCGTGCTCGACCCGGGCACCGCGGCACGCGGCTTCGAGGTCGGCAGCCATCTGGATTTTCGCCTGCAGCTGCATGGCCGCGCCGACGTGCGCTCGTACTCGCTGGTGGGCGAGCCGCGTGCCGACGGCTACTACCAGATCGCGGTACGGCAGATGCCCGACAGCCGTGGCGGCTCGCGGCACATGTGGACGCTGCAGCCCGGCGATGTGGTGGAGATCTCCCCGCCCAGCAACAACTTCGCGCTGGATGAAGGCGGCGAGGAGATCCTGCTGATCGCCGGCGGGATCGGCATCACCCCGATCATCGGCATGGCGCAGCGGCTGGCGCGCCGCCGCCGCGCGTTCCGCCTGCTCTATGTCGGACGTACGCGCCGTGCAATGGCCTATGTCGACGAACTGGAAGCGCTGCTTGGCGAGCGCCTGCAACTGCACTGCGACGACGATGCCGGCCGGCCGGAGCTTGCTGCCGAGCTGGCGCGGCTGTCGCCCGCTGCCGAGGTGTACGTGTGCGGCCCGCTCGGCATGCTCGAAGCGGTGCGCCAGCACTGGCACGCGGCCGGGCGTTCGCGCGCGCGGCTGCATTTCGAGACCTTCGGCAACAGCGGGCGGGTGCCGGCGCAGGCCTTCGTGGTCAAGCTGCCCGGGCTCGGGCTGGAAGTGCCGGTGGCCGAGAACGAATCGATGCTGGATGCGCTGGCCGACGCCGGGGTGGAGCTGATCGCCGAATGCCGGCGTGGCGAATGCGGGCTGTGCGCGGTCGAGGTGCTGGACAGCGCGGCCGATATCGATCACCGCGATGTGTTCTTCAGCGACGAACAGCGCCGCGAGAACCGCAAGCTGTGCGCCTGCGTCTCGCGCGCGGTGGGCGGCAGCATCACCATCGATACCGGCTACCGGGGCGAGCTGGGCTGAGCGCGGCCATCGACACGCCGGCGCTCACGCGGCGCGTGTTTGCATCCTCACGCGCATGCGCGATCATCTGCGCATGGAGTCGACTCACTACAGGACGGTCCCGGCGCCGGCACTCAACCCGCGCCAGGAACAATTGGTGGCATTGGTGCGGCAGCAGGGCTTTGCCGAGGTGGAAGGGCTGGCGACGCGCTTTGAGGTGACGCCGCAGACCATCCGGCGCGACCTGACCCTGCTGTGCGATGCCGGCGTGCTGCGCCGCTATCACGGTGGCGTCAGCATGCCCTCGAGCGTGGAAAACCTGGCCTACACCGCGCGCAAGGCGCTGCAGGCGCGCGAGAAACAGCACATCGCCGCGCAGGTCGCCCGCTTCATCCCCGACGATGCCTCGCTGTTCATCAACCTGGGCACCACCAACGAAGAGGTCGCGCGCGCCTTGCTGCAGCACCGCGGCCTGCGCGTGATCACCAATAACCTCAACGTGGCGGTGATGCTCAGCGCCAATCCCAGCTTCGAGGTGATCGTGGCCGGCGGCGTGGTGCGCGGGCGCGACCAGGGCGTGACCGGCGAGGCGACGGTAGAGCTGATCCGGCAGTTCAAGGTGGACTTCGGGGTGATCGGCATTTCCGGCATCGACCTGGATGGCACCTTGCTGGACTTCGACTACCAGGAAGTACGCGTGGCCCAGGCCATCATCGAACACTCGCGGCAGGTGTTGCTGGCCGCCGACCACAGCAAGTTCGGCCGCAACGCCATGGTGCGACTGGGCGCGATCGCCCAGGTGCACGACTGGTTCACCGACCGGCCGCCGCCGCAGGAACTGGCCGCCGTGCTGGCCGAGGCCGGCACCCGCGTGCACCTGGCCGCGCCCGACAACGCCGGCTGAGCCAATTGTTCGTTTGTGTGCGTTTGCGGAACGCATACCCCGATTGAATCGCCCGATCGATCCGCCCTGGCGATCGAATTTGAGTTCCCGATAGGCTCAAACATTGCAACGTCGCCCGCAGCCCGGGCCGTGCAGCTCTTCACGCTCCAAAAAGGTTTGATGTTCGAATATGTTCGAACATGACAACTTGGGTTCGCTCCTGCGCGCCCGGACGGAGACACCGATGGGCGAGACATACGATCTTCTGGTGATAGGCGGCGGCATCAACGGGGTCGGCATCGCCCGCGATGCGGCCGGGCGTGGCCTGTCGGTGTGCCTGTGCGAGCAGGACGACCTGGCCGCGCATACCAGCAGCGCCAGCACCAAGCTCATTCACGGCGGCCTGCGTTACCTGGAGCAGTACGAGTTCGCGCTGGTCGGCAAGGCGCTGGCCGAGCGCGAAGTGCTGCTGCGGCTGGCCCCGCACATCATCTGGCCGCTGCGCTTCCTGCTGCCGCATCAACCGCATCTGCGCCCGGCCTGGATGATTCGCGCCGGTCTGTTCCTGTACGACCATCTCGGCGGCAGCAAGCGCAGCCTGCCGCGCTCGCGCCGGCTGTCGCTGCGCACGCACCCGGTCGGCCAGCCGCTGCAGGAATCGCTGCGCACCGGCTTTGTCTATTCCGATGCCTGGGTGCAGGACGCGCGGCTGGTGGTGCTCAATGCGATGGACGCCGCCAGGCGCGGTGCCCAGATCCGCACGCGCACGCGCTGTGTCGGTGCCTGGCGCGATGCGGGCTTCTGGTACGCCGAACTAGAAGACCGCGACGGCCGCCGCCGCAACGTGCAGGCGCGCGCGCTCGCCAATGCGGCCGGGCCGTGGGCGGTGTCGTTCCTGGACAAGGTCGCCGCGGTGCCGCACAAGCACGCACTGCGCCTGGTCAAGGGCAGCCATATCGTGGTGCCAAAACTGTTCGACCACGACCATGCGTACATCTTCCAGCAACCGGATCGGCGCATCGTGTTCGCCATTCCGTACGAGCACGACTTCACCCTGATCGGCACCACCGACGTGGATTACCAGGCCGACCCCGCCGCGCCCAGCATCGATGCGGCCGAGGTGCAGTACCTGTGCGAGGCGGTGAACCTGTATTTCCAGCAGCAGATCAGCCCTGCCGACGTGGTGTGGAGCTATAGCGGCGTGCGCCCGCTGCTCGACGATGCCGAAGACAACGCCGCCGAAGTCACCCGCGATTACCAGCTGGAAGTGCTGACCGACGGCGCACCGTTGCTCAACGTCTTTGGCGGCAAGCTGACCACCTATCGCAAGCTGGCCGAAGAAGCGGTCGACCGCCTGACCCAGGCACTGGGTGCCCGCAAGCCGGCATGGACCGCGCGCGGCGATGCATTGCCCGGCGGCGAACAGCGCGATATCGCCAGCCTGCTCGAACGCGTGCGCACGGCACGCCCGTGGCTGCCGGCACCCACCGCGCAGCGGCTGGTGCGCAACTACGGCACCTGCGCGGAGCAGCTGCTGGGCGATGCGCAGGATATCGCGGCATTGGGCACGCACTTCGGTGCCGATCTGTACCAGGCCGAGGTGGACTACCTGTGCGCCCACGAGTGGGCCGTGACCGCCGACGACATCCTGTGGCGCCGCAGCAAACTCGGTCTGCGCATCGACGCGGCTGGGCGCGCGCGCCTGGAAGCGTACCTGCAGACGCAATCGGTCCGGCAGGCGGACGTCGTGCCGGCCTGATCGAACCGCGTTGCCGGCGAGGACGGGTCGTTCGGCAACGTATCCTGGCGCATTCGCCGGCATCATCCTGAGTCACGTGGAGGGCACCCCCAGATGAGCATTACCCAGCACCCCTGCGCGCCGATGCGCGCATCGCACCACCCTGCCTGCGTCGCCGCCATCGGCACGGGGTCGCGCGCATGAGCCGCCAACTGGTGGGTGAGTTGATTTCCGAAGCGGTGGCGATGTTCATCATCATCGCGCTCGGCGATTCGGTCGCGGCCATGTACGTCCTCTACGATCCCAGCCCGTACCAGAACGCCTATTGGGGCGTCTGCATCGCCTGGGGCCTGGCGGTGACGCTGGCGATCTATGTCACCGGCTCGGTGTCCGGCACGCATGCCAATCCGGCAGTGACGCTGGCGCTGGCACTGTTCCGCGGGTTCTCCTGGAAGAAGGTGCTGCCGTACTGGGGCGCGCAGGTGATCGGTGCGTTCCTGGGCGCGGCCATCGTCTACCAGTTGTATGGCCCGGTGATCGACCACTACAACCAGGTGCAGCAGCTCACCCGCGAAGCCGGTGGCGCCGCCGGGGTGTTCTTCACCGCGCCCGGCCTTGCGGTCACGCCGATGCATGCGCTGGTCGACCAGATCATCATCACCGCGTTCCTGATCTTCGGCATCTTCGCCATCACCGAGCAGTTCAACGAAGCTGCGCCGACCGCCAATTCCGGCGCGCTGATGATCGGCCTGCTGGTGGCCACGCTGGGCGCATCGATGGGCTATCTGGAAGCCTGGGCGATGAATCCGGCGCGCGACTTCGGCCCGCGCCTGTTCGCCTATCTTGCCGGTTGGGGCGAAGCCGCCTTGCCGGCCAAGGACAACTACTGGTGGATCCCCATCGTCGGCCCGTTGATCGGCGGGCCGATCGGCGCACTCGCCTACCAGTGGCTGATCCTGCCGTTCCTGCCGGCACGCGTGCGCCATCTGCAAGGCGGCAAAGCGCCGCTCGATCCGCGCTGACCGCGTTGCTGCACGACTGACAGCACCGCGCCGCTGTCGAGCAGGCCCCGGTTTCCTTGGCCTCTCGAACAGCGGCGTGCATTGCCCACTTTCTCGCCGTGCGCCAACGCCGGCATTGTTCGAGGAATCTCCGATGGAAAAGCAATACGTCCTTGCGATCGATCAAGGCACCACCAGCTCGCGCGCGATGCTGTTCGATCGCAACGGCAAGGTGGCCGGCGTGGCGCAGCGCGAGTTCGGCCAGATCTTTCCGCAGCCGGGCTGGGTGGAACACAACCCGCGCGAGATCATGACCAGCGTCTACACCACGATCACCGAGCTGCTCAACAATGCGCAGATCGATGCGCGCTCGATCGCCGGCATCGGCATCACCAACCAGCGCGAGACCGCGGTGGTGTGGGACAAGGCCACCGGCCAGCCGATCTACAACGCCATCGTCTGGCAATCGCGGCAGACCAAGGACATCTGTACGCAACTCAAGGAGGCCGGGCACGAGCAGATGGTGCGCGACAAGACCGGCCTGCTGATCGATGCGTATTTTTCCGGCACCAAGGTCAAGTGGATCCTGGATCACGTCGACGGCGCCCGCGAACGCGCGCGCAACGGCGAACTGGCCTTCGGCACCATCGACAGCTGGCTGATCTGGAATCTCACCGGCGGCAAGGTGCACGTCACCGACTACACCAATGCATCGCGCACCTTGATGTACAACATCCACACGCTGGAGTGGGATGCCGAGCTGCTGGCCATGCTCGACGTGCCGAAGGAGATGCTGCCGGAGGTGCGCTCGTCCAGCGAAATCTACGGCATGACCCAGACCCAGTATTTCTATGGCGAGCAGGTGCCGATCGCGGGCATCGCCGGCGACCAGCAGGCGGCGTTGTTCGGCCAGGCCTGCTTCGAACCGGGCATGGCCAAGAACACCTACGGCACCGGTTGCTTTGCGCTGATGAACACCGGCGACAAGGCGGTCGCGTCCAAGGCCGGCCTGTTGACCACGATTGCCTGGGGCATCGACGGCAAGGTCGAATATGCGCTGGAAGGCTCGATCTTCGTCGCAGGGTCGGTGGTGCAATGGCTGCGCGACGGCCTGCGCATGCTCGGCAAGGCCAGCGACTCGCAGGCCTATGCCGAACGCGCCGGCGACAACGACGGGGTCTATCTGGTGCCGGCCTTCGTCGGCCTGGGCGCGCCGTACTGGCGCAGTGATATCCGCGGCGCGGTGTTCGGGCTGACCCGCGGCACCACCAAGGAACATTTCGTGCGCGCGGCGGTGGAATCGATGGCGTACCAGACCCGCGACGTGTTGACCGCGATGCAGGCCGATTCGGGCATCGAACTGAAGGAACTGCGCGCCGACGGCGGCGCAATCGCCAACGATTTCATGGCGCAGTTCCAGAGCGACATGCTCAACGTGCCGGTGCTGCGCCCGGAAGTGGCCGAAACCACTGCGCTCGGCGCGGCCTATCTGGCCGGCTTGGCAACCGGGTTCTGGAGCAGCCGCGAAGAGATCGCCAAGCAGTGGGCGGTGGATCGCCGCTTCGAGCCGACCATGGCCGAGGACAAGCGCGAACAACTGTATGCCGGCTGGCAGCAGGCGGTGGAAGCGACGATGGGCTTCCGTATCAGCTGACCGTTGCCATCGAGACGACGACGCCCGCCATCAGGCGGGCGTTGTCGTTTTCGTCAACCACGTGCATGGTTGTTACGCCCTGCACGGATCACGCATTGCAGAGCTGCACGCTGCAGTCCTGCAACGCAGCAGCGATTACTGCCCGCCGGTATTGGCGCGGCCGGCAATGGTGTCCGGATCCCAGTGCTCCTTGATCAGGCCCTTTTCGATGCGGAACATGTCGAACCAGGTGGTGGTGTAGGTCTTGCTCGGATCGCGCGGATCCGGCAGCGTGCGCACCGACACCAGCGTGACCAGGTCACGGTCGGCGGTGATGGCCACCAGCGGCAGCTGCACGCGTTCCTGCACCGGTGTCGGCGGCACGAACGCGGTCAGGAACGCGATGAAGGCATCGCGGCCGTTCGCCACGTTCGGGTTGTGCTGGATGTAGTTCTTGTCCATGTATTTCGGCGCTTCCTGCACCTGCCCGGCCTCGAACACGATGCGCCAGAAGTCGTAAACCAGCCGCTTGTTGACAGTCTCGGACCAGGTGGAGCCGAGCAGCATCTTCTGGTGGTTGGGATTTTCGGTCACCGCGGTCTGCGCGAACGCAGCCACCGGCGCTACCAGCATGACCAGTAGCAAGGCGCGGGAGAACAGCTTATTCATGGAAGACTCCTTATGTGGAGACGGGCGCTACGCTGGCTGGAACGCCAGCACGGTGCGCCGCTGATTGGGGGAATGACGCGCCTTGGCAGACAGGGTTTCTACGCGTCGCCGCCAGCCTAACGGCCGCGTCTGCTCGCCCGCTAGCCGCCCTGGAGTGCACCAGGGCACTTCCGGCATTGGTGGTAATCCATAGGTAACCACTGCGGCCGAATTCTCAGGCGCACACGGGGAATCTCCGGCAGCGGTCATGGCCACACTTACTCCGGCAGTTCCACCAGTGGCAGGCCGGCGTAGTTTTCAGCCACCGTGGTGCGCCCTGCCTCGCTGCCCAGCAGATACTCCAGCTCCGCGGCATGAATGCGTGCGGTGAACGCGTCCTGGTCGGCGAAGGTATGCAGCAAGGTGGTCATCCACCATGAAAACCGTTCGGCCTTCCAGACGCGTTGCAGCGCCAGCGCCGAGTACCGTTGCAGCACCTCGGCATCGCCACGCGCGTTCCAGCGCTCGAACAATTGCGCAAGCAGGCCGACATCGGCCAGCGCCAGATTCAAGCCCTTGGCGCCGGTGGGCGGCACGATATGCGCCGCGTCGCCGGCCAGGAACAGGCGCCCGCACTGCATCGGCTCGGCGACGAAGCTACGCAACGGCGCAATGCTCTTCTCGATCGATGGCCCGGTGATCAGTTGCGCAGCCAGCGTCTCGGGCAACCGCGCACGCAATGCATCCCAAAACGCCTGGTCGCTCCATGCCTCTACCCGCGCATCGGCCGGTACCTGTACGTAGTAGCGCGAACGCGTCGGCGAGCGCATCGAACACAACGCGAAGCCGCGCGGGTGCTGCGCGTAGACCAACTCGTCGTGGACCGGCGGGGTGTCGGCAAGCACCCCAAGCCACCCGAACGGATACACCCGCTCGAACAGGCGCAGTCGCTCGGGCGGAATGCTGGCGCGGCTGATGCCATGGAAGCCGTCGCAGCCGACGATGTAGTCGCAGTCGATGCGCTGGCGCCGGCCCTCATGGGTGAACTCCACCGCGGGTGCGTCGCTTTCCACCCCGCACAGCGTCACGTCCTGCGCGCTGTAGTACGTCGGCGCAGCGCTGCGTGCACGTGCCTGCATCAGATCGGCAGTGACCTCGGTCTGGCCGTAGACGGTGACGCTACGTCCGCAACCGCGCAGCAGGTCGATCCGCTCCCGGCGGCCATCCAGCGACAGTTCGAAGCCGTGATGCGGCAGGCCCTCGCGCT
This sequence comes from Xanthomonas sp. CPBF 426, assembly GCF_903989465.1. Classification (NCBI taxonomy): domain Bacteria; kingdom Pseudomonadati; phylum Pseudomonadota; class Gammaproteobacteria; order Lysobacterales; family Lysobacteraceae; genus Xanthomonas; species Xanthomonas sp. CPBF 426. Next base: position 437,897 of record NZ_LR861805.1, on the reverse strand, counting down.
GCACGCGTTCGCCAACCCCTGCCCGCTGCAACAGCGCCACACTGCCCTGTTCCAGCACGCCGGCACGAATCCGCCCCAGCACGTGGTCCGGCGTCTGCCGCTCGATCACCACGGTGTCGATGCCGGCCCGCAGCAACAGCTCGCCCAGCAACAGGCCGGACGGGCCGGCGCCGATGATCGCGATTTGGGTTCGCATGCAATGCTCCTGCCCCAGCTGACGGATGCAGGCCAGTGTGGGTAGCCAAGCGCGTGCAGTGAAGGGATGATTGCGCGCAGTGCTTGGACTTTTCGACGATGCCCAGACGCGCGCACGCCATTGCTGCAGCCACCGCGGTGCCCGCCTTCGGCCTGTACGGCGAGCAGCACGCCGACACACCCGAGTTGTTGCACTGGGAGTCGATTGCCGCACGCAGCCGGCTACATGACTGGCACATCGCTCCGCACCGGCACGAGGACCTGGCACAGTTGCTGTACGTGCAACGCGGGCCGGCGACGCTGCAGCTGGATGGCCGCAGCCAGCGCCTGCGTGGCGCGCGCGTGATCTGGCTGCCGCCGCTGTGCGTGCATGGCTTCGGGTTCGATCCGCGGGTGCGCGGCCACATCATCACCTTGTGCATGCCGCTGGTGCGCGACGCCTTGAGTGCTGCACCGCTGTTGCAGGCTGCCCTGACCATCCCGCAGGTCCTGCGCGCACAGCGCGCACGCGGGCTGCTCGACGTGCTGTTCGCCAGCATTGCCGACGACCATGCCTGCCGACGCGTCGGCCATGAGGCCGCATTGCACGCCGCCGCAGCGCAGTTGTTGATCTGGACCGCCCGCACGGCGCTGGAACACGCGCAGGATGCCGCTGCGGTGAGTCCGTATGCCGACCCGGCACTACGCCATCTCCGCGGCTATCAGGCCTTGATCGACCAGTACTACCGTGCGCATTGGCCGGTCTCCCGCTATGCCCAGCAATTGGGCCTGACGCCGGGCCATCTCAATGCGTTGTGCCAGCGACTGGCCGGCGCCTCGGCACTGCAATTACTGCAGCGCCGCATCATGCTCGAAGCCCGCCGCAGCCTGCGCTACACCAGCCTGAGCGTGCAGCAGATCGCCGCGGACCTTGGATTTTTCGACGCTGCGTACTTCAGCCGCTATTTCGTACGTCACACCGGCTGTTCGCCGACGCGCTTTCGCGCTGGCGATTAAGAGCGGCTTATCTGCGGCCTGGTTGCAGGGTTTTCAACAAAGTAACCAGCGGACTGTCCGGTGCGGTGTCCTCGCCGATTGCCGGACCGTGTGGCGGCATGGATGCCGCCACCGAGCTCCCGGGGATGGGTTCACGGCGTGTCCCGCGAGCGGTGAAGGCAGCGCGCACTCGATGCTGTCAGTTTGCTGCAGGGCCCTTGCCCGCCCACCATCGCGGGACACGCCGCAAGTACGTCCTTGTAGGCTCCGGCGCGGCATCCATGCCGCTCAGGGTCCCGCGACGGTGAGCGGGCAAGGACCCAGGCGAGATGGTCGGTGTGCAAGGCTAAGAGCCGTGCTGGATGCGCCTTGTTCGACCATGGAGCATCGGCTCCACGTCTGATGCACACCGCACGAGAGACAGCTTTTCAGATGAGTGCCGGCCAACTGTCTGGTGCGGTGTCCTCGCCGGTTGCGGGACCGTGTGGCGGCATGGATGCCGCCACCGAGCCCCCCAGGGACGGGTTCACGGTGTGTCCCGCAAGCGGTGAGGGCACCGCGCCCTCGACGCCGCGAGTGTGCTGCTTGGCCCTTGGCGCAGTCGGTCGCCCACGCCGGTCAGAACGGGTATTGCGGCACTTCGTTCTTGATCGTCAGCCACTGCCAGTGGGTGTACTGCTCCCAGTCGGCCGGCCCGCCGACACTGGTGCCGTTGCCCGAGGCACCGGTACCGCCGAAGGGGTTGATGACTTCGTCGGACACGGTCTGATCGTTGATGTGCAACAGGCCGGTATGGAGCTTGTCGCCCAGGTTCATCGCGCGCGACACCGATGCCGACAGGATGCCGGCGGCCAGGCCGTACTCGCCATGGTTGGCCAGTTCCGCGGCTTCTTCGTCGGTGTCGAACACGGTGATGTTGATCACCGGCCCGAAGACTTCCTCGTCGAATGCACGCATGCCCGGACGCACGTTGGACAGCACCGTCGGCGCATAGAACAGGCCTTCGTTGCTGGCACCGGCTTCCACCACCGCACCGGCGGCGACGCTGTCGTCCACGATATCGATCACACGCTGCAGCTGGCGCTGGTCGATGATCGGGCCCAGTGCCACGGTGCCGCTGACCGGATCGCCAACCGGCAGATGCCTGGCCTTTTCAGCCAGCCGCTGGGTCAGCGCATCGGCAATACCGCGCTGGACCAGCACGCGGCCGGTGGCCATGCAGATCTGCCCTTGATGCATGTAGGCGCCGAACGCCACGGCAGAGGCCGCCCTGTCCAGATCGGCGTCGTCGAGCACGATCACCGCGTTGTTGCCGCCCAGCTCCAGCGATACCTTCTTCAGGTGCCGGCCCGCGATCTCGCCGATGCGTCGCCCGGCAGCGGTGGAGCCGGTAAAGGCAATCATCGGGACATCCGGCGATTCGACCAGCGCCTGGCCGATGGCGGCATCGCCGTGCAGCACGTGCAACAAGCCCTTCGGCAGGCCCGCTTCCTCCAGCACCTGCGCGATGACCACGCCACCGGTGTACGGCGTGCGCGGGTCGGGCTTGAGCACCACCGCATTGCCCATCGCCAGCGCCGGAGCCACCGACCGCAGCGACAGGATCAACGGGAAATTGAACGGGGAAATCACCGCGATCACGCCCAGCGGCAGATGCCGGGCCAGGCTGAGCTGGCCGGCGCCGGTGGGCAGCACCTGGCCGACGGCCTGCAGCGGCAGCGCCGCCGCCTGCTGATAGAACACCACCGACTCGTTCACTTCGCGCTGGGCCTTGGGCAGGATGCCGCCGGTCTCGCGCGCGATCAGCAGCGCCGCTTCCGCACTGCGTGCTTCCATCAGCTGCGCGGCACGGTGAAACACGGCAGCGCGCTCACGCGGCGTCGTGGCTGCCCAGGCACGTTGCGCTTTTTTCGCCAGCGCCACGGCAGCGGCGACATCGGCCAGATCGGCCTTGCCGACTTCGTGCAGCAGCTTGCCGGTGGCCGGTTCGATGATCTGCGCGGTGCCGCCGTTGCCGGGCACCCAGTCGCCATTGAAGATACAGCCATGCCACGCCGGGACGGACGACGCGGCAATCGCGGTGTTGGGGAGAGCGTTCATGGTCTAGCCTCCTGCTGAGGGGGTGGTGTTACAGGGTGGTGGACGCCAGCCCGCCATCGACCGGCAAGGTGATGCCGTTGATCCAGCGCGCAGCATCGGAGGCGAGAAACACGATGGCCTCGGCCACCTCGTCGGCGTACGCCGGACGCGTCATGCGCTTGGCGTCTTCCTTGACGCGCTCCTCGCCGAGCATGGTGACGAAATCGCCGAGAATCGGCGTAAACACCGGTCCGGGCGCGACGTTGTTGACGCGCACGCCATGCTCGGCGAACCAGGGCCGCGACTGCAGCAGGGTCCAGACGATCAGCGCTTCCTTGAAGTACTGGTAGCAGGTGTCGTGGCTCACCGGATGCGCCTGCAACCACGCAGTGCCGGACGCAAAGCTGTCGGTGGCGGCCAGCTGCTTGTGCAGCTCCAGGCGTTGCGGCCATTCGGCGCCCAGGATGGAGGCCACGTTGATGATGGAACCGCCAGGCGTCATGCGCGGCAGCAGCGCCTGGCTCAAATGGCGCAGACCCAGGTAGTTGACGCGCGCCACGACATCCAGCGGTGCGGTGCCGGGCACGCCGGCCACGTTGGCCAGCGCGTCGATGCGCTCCGGCAAGGCCTGCACCAGCGCATCGATGGACGCCGGATCGCCAAGATCGGCCTGGTGGAACCCGTGCAGCGACATCTGCACCGGCGTGCGATCGACGCCGATCACCCTGGCACCATGGAAACGGGCCAGGCGCGCCACTTCGGCACCAATGCCCGATGCCACGCCGGTGACCACGATCGTCTTGTACTGCAAATTCATTGCCACTCTCCGAAGAGGCCGGCCGTACCGGCGCTAGAACACATGGACGTACTGCAGGTTGACGTTGTTGCCGGAGGCAGCGTTCTTGACCTCCACCGGCAGATACACATTGGCAAACAGCATGTTGTTGGCATCCATCCGCCACACGCCGCCGGGGCCGGCATAGAACACGCGTTGACGGGTGTCGGCCACGCGCTGCCCGTTGGTGCGGTTATCGCGGAACTGGGTGAGGTAATAGGCATTCACGCCAAGCCGGATGTCGGGCACCACTTCCCAGGACGTGGCGAAGTTGATCCAGCCCGCATCGCCGGCCTGGCCGTTGCGGAACGCAAAGCCTGGCGGCAGGTTCGGACGCCGCTCGCTGCGGAAGTTGTAGATGTAGTTGATGCGTGCGCTGACTTCCCAGTTGGGCGTCGGGAACACGGTGAACGCATATTGCGGCACCAGCGACCAGTAGCCGGCGTCCTGATTGAGATCTCGGTCGCGGTCGAACTTGCCGGTCGGCGCGATCGCATTGATTTCGAAACGCTGCGAGAACACCGGCCTGCCATTGCGGATCACCGGCAGCATCTGCAGATAGGGGCCAAAGGTCAGGTCACCCACACCGGCGCCGTTGTCGCGCAAGCTGGCAATGCTGTTGCGCCCGAACGAGGCATCCAGGTTGATCAGCGGCAGCAACGTATTGATGCCCACTGCGCCGCCAAAGAGCTTGTACGGCGTGACATAGGCGACCTGGGTCAGCAGCAGGGTCGAATCGATGCGCGGGCGATCGAATACCGGCACATCGTTGCCGCGGGAATCCTTGATCGCATCCAGTGAGCTCCGACGCAGATAGGTAATCACCGCCCAGCCGGGCGTGGTGCGGGTGAAGCCGTCCAGGTAGCTGGTACCGCCGGTATTGATGCCATTGGTCAGCGTCGTACTCTGCGGCAGGTTTTGCGCCCCGGCCGTGCCGGCAGCAAGCAGCGCCACCATGGCAAGCGCTGCGCGGCGCAGCGGCGACACGCGGGAAGACAACCCAGACAGGACCGATCGATAGTTCACTGCAAACATCTCCAACACGGGGAGGGACAGCGGACACTGCGGCGGGACAACGGTCAGGCAGGCGCGATCGACACGCCGGCGACAGCGCGTGCAAAGCTCAGGTGGAAAGCGGGCCGTGCGCCTGCACGGCAGTTGCGGATTACGCGGTGTCCAGACGGTCCAGCCGGTCGAGTGCGCGCAGCAACGGCGCCTCGCTGCTGCCAAGCACCACGCTGAGTTGCTGTTCCATGCGCAGCACTTCGGCCTCGGCGGCGCTCAGCAGGGTCACACCGGCGGTGGTCAGCGACAGGTGCTGCATGCGTCGGTCCTGGCGTCCCCGCACCTGCCGCAGCAGGCGGCGCTTGACCAGGCGTGCCACCACGATCGCCAGGTTGGGCGCCGACACGTGCAGCACATCGCCGATCTGGCGTTGGTTGATGCCCGGGTTTCCGTCCACCAGCATCAGCAGCGAGAAGTCCACCGGCTTGAGATCGAACGCTGCCACGCAGTCCTGAAACATCCGCCGCACCAGCAACTCGGTGCGGGTGATGCGGTAGCCCAGCAGCCGCAGCAGGCGCGCCTGATCCACCGTGGTGACGGCATCCGGCGGCAGGGCGGCATTGGCAGTGACGGACATGACGGTTCTCGCAGCGAAGACGACGGGCGGACCGGTGCGCGCAACGCACACTGCCCGCAACGCCGGTCCGCGGCGTGAGCTGCATTGTAGACGCGCTCAGGCATGCCGAGGGGGGCGTGGCCCCGTCGTGCAGGCAGGCCACAGCATGCAGGTGCCGGTCCAGCGCCAGCACAGGGCGGCCGTCTGCGGCGGCAGGCAGGTGTGGGAAGCGACGGTCATCCAGGCACGGCTGAGACATGGGTTCCAGGTCGGCAAGTGATTGCGTTCCGGAATAGTTATGGATCATAACTACATTGCCAAGCTGCAGCGCAGCATGGTCGCGCTCGCCAGGCTGACCAATGCGCCTGGTGGTGGTGCGGCAACCGGCTTGCGGCCGGCGCGCCGGGCACGGGTGCGTGCGGTGTGCCGGGCCTGGCAGCGGTAGCGGCAAGCACGAGGACAACGCTGCGGTTGTCACCACGCGACGCTTGCGCATCCAGCCCAATCACCCAGCGGGATTCCTCAACTGGCGTGGCGCTCGCTCGATGCATCTGCGTGCCAGCTAGGCCAACTGCTAACTGGTGGCCTACGGGTTACGAATTACCGATTACGGCAACCACAGCTTCTCGAGATCGCGGAAGCCCCAGTCGGTGGGGCTTTCCATCTGTGCGATGCGGTCCTGGCAATCCGGCCGCGACAGATCGATATCCTGCACCAGCACATGGCTGCGCAACTTGGCCGAATAGAACACGCGGACCTTGGGCTTGAGCAGCGCATCGGCGGTCTGCTCGATCACCACCGCCAGTCTCTGCGACTCCAGCCGCACCAGCGAGCCGACCGGATAAATCCCCAGCCGGCGCACGAAGGCCTGGAACACCACCGGGTCGAAATGCCCCTGCCACGACGCCATGCGCTTGAGCGATTCGGCCGGATCCCAACCGCGCTTGTAGGGGCGGTCGGAGCTGATGGCGTCGTACACATCGCACACCGCGCCCATCCGCGACATCAGTGAGATGTCCTCGCCCACCAGGCGGTTCGGGTAGCCGCTGCCGTCCATTTTCTCGTGATGGTGCAGCGCGATCTCCAGCACCACCGCGTTCTGCACGCCGCCGGCCACCAGCAGGCGATGACCATCCAGCGGATGCTGGCGCATGACCTCCATTTCGTCGTCGGTGAGCTTGCCCGGCTTGTTGAGGATGTCCAGCGGCGTCACCGCCTTGCCCATGTCGTGCAGCAGGCCGCCCATGGCCGCCTCGACGACCTGCCCTTCGGGCAAGCCGAGCTGGCGCGCCAGCCCGCTCATCAGGCCGGCCACCGCCATCGAATGCAGATAGGTGTAGTCGTCGGCGGTCTTGAGCCTTGCCACGCTGATCAGGGCCTGCGGATGCCGCAGGACCGACTCGTTGATGGCTTCCACCAGCGGCATCGCCGCCTCGGTGTCGACGGTACGTCCAAGCCGCACGTCGCGGAACATCGCCTCGACCGTGTCGCGCCCGTCTTCGAAGATCTTGCGTGCGCGCACCACTTCGGACTCGATGCCGACCTGCGCGGTGACGCTGTTGGTGCGTGCGGTGCGCGTGGCGGTGGGCGGCTCGGGCGTCGGTGATGGTGGCGGTACCGCCGGCTCGGGCTCCGGGTCCGGTGCGTCCGGCGCCGCCGTTTCCAGATCCAGGCCACGCGCGGTATCGATCACCAGTTGCTCGATCCGGCTGCCATGGATCTTCTCCACGTCATCCGAATCGACCAGGAACGAGGTCTTCCAGAACGGATGGTGCACCCACGCGCCCAGCAGCTTGTAGACATACATGCCGGGGCGGAGTTGATCGGAGTCGATGGTTCTGAGCATGCCGGCGCTGATCTGCAAATGGTCCGCGGAAGAGCCCGCCACAACGATGGAGGGTCTGTCGGGGTATCGGCAGTGCGCAGCATTTCTTTGGCCCGGTCGACCTCGCTCGGCTGCGCGACAACCGCCAGCCGGGCAGTTCAGCGCGCCGGCAGGCGCATGCCCAGCACGGCGATGGCCGCAAGCAGCAGCGGCACGCTGCAGGCCAGGTACAGGGCCGCCGGCGACCAGCCCGCGTCCACCAGCAGGCCCACGCACAGCGGCGAGGCGATCGCGCCGAAGCGGCCCACCCCGATCGCCCAGCCCATGCCGGTGGAACGCACCGCCGCCGTGAAGACCACCGGCGCCACCGCATACAGCCCGGCGATGGCGGCAAACAGCGCCGCGCCGCTCAGCACCGCGATGACGAACGCCCAACTCAGCACGGTGTTGTAGAGGCCAAAGGCCAGCAGCGCCAGCGCCGAGATCCCCAGCGCGCCGGCGGTCAGCCGCGACAGGCGCGCACGTGCGGCCAATGCGCTGAAGACCGCCCCGCCGGCAATGCCGCCCAGATTCAACAAGACGCCACCGGTCACGCCCTGCGCCGCCGACAAGCCGGCCACGACCAGCAGCTTCGGGGTCCAGCTGAGTACGAAATAGAACGCGAACATCAGCAGAAAGAACGCCAGCGCGATCAACAGCGACTGCCGCCGCAGTGCCGGCACGAACAGGGCCGCATAGCCCTGCGCCCGATTGGGAATCTGCGGCGGTGACGGCAGTACCGCATGCGGCAGCATGCCCATGCGTGCGAGCACCGCGTTGAAGCGTGCAGCTGCATCGGGCGGGCGCCGCGCGATCAAGAAATCCAGCGACTCGGGCAAAAACGCCAGCACCAAGGGCACGCACAGCAGTGACCCGAGCGCACCGAGCACAAACACCGCGTGCCAGGACCATTGCTGCAACAGCAACGCCGCGATTGCGCCGCCCAGCGTTGCGCCGATCGGGTAACCGGTGGCCTGCAGCGCCAATGCCGTGCTGCGCCACCGGGCGGTGGAATACTCGGCAGCGATGACCGCAACGCAGGCCAGCATGCCGCCGATGCCGATGCCGGTGAACGCACGCAACGCGCCGAGTTGCCACACGCCGGTGGCCAGCGCCGAGGCGCCCATGCCCACGGTCAGTATCGCCAGGCAGGCCAGGATCGTCGCGCGCCGCCCGATGCGGTCGGCCAGCGGCGCCAGCAGCAACGAACCCGCCGCCATGCCAACCAATCCGGCACTGAATAAGGCCCCGAGCAGCTTGCCCGACAACTGCCATTGCGCCGACACATGTGGGGCGGTGAAGGCCATCGCCATCACATCGAAACCATCGAGCATGGTCAGCAACACGCACACCGCCACCGCCCTCCACTGGAACGGCGTCATGCGTTCCAGTACGAAGGGTGCAGGTGTCACGGCGCTCTGGGTCATCGGGTGATCCTGGTGTAGGAATGGCAGGTGCGTTGGCAGCTGCATGCGTGGCCATGCGAGCGTGCAGGGGCAGCACGACGAAGATGCGGGCAAGCCTCGAAGCAGCAGCGGCACTCGACAATGCATCGGCACTGCAACGCAGCACGAGCGCCGCGTTGCAAAACGTCATCGGCACGCTAGGCCGATCGCAGGGGACGTTCAATACAACCGCACGCACTGGTGTGCGCTTATCGAACAGGCTGGCAGAGCGCTTCGCCTGGCTCGCCATGCATTCGTTGAGGTGTCTGCATGGCGGCACCCGGGGTATGCGGATTGCTTGCACGGACACGATCGACCTCGCGCCTACTGCTGCAGCGCGTGACCTGGCGTGCGATCGGACCGGGTAACCGCCACGTTCGTCTGGTCCGGAGTGCGAAGCGCATTGCTGCACTCGTCGCGCAGGCATGGCATGCAAGATTTCGCGGTAGCGAACTTGAACGACGCTAGATGCGCATGACTGCAAACCTCCACACGCAGTGCAACTCGATCCCTTCGGAGCTCCAGCAAACATTCAGGCGTAGCCCCACCGGTTCTGGCGTCGGTCGTTTCAACACGCCGCGCCGCTGCGTCATCCACGGCCACAGCCAGACAGGTCATTTGCCACGCCAGCGCTTGCCGCATGCGACAGTCGCCCCGCTATCATGCCGGCAGTGCCCGCACCGGGCGGCACGCCGACATGCTGGAGATCATCGTGACCCCGATTCGCTCGTTCCTGGACCACACCCCGCAACTGGGCGCACGCGTCTATGTCGACCCTGCCTGCACCATCATCGGCAAGGTGAGCCTGGGCGATGATGTATCGGTGTGGCCGGGCACGGTGATTCGCGGCGACGTCAATCATGTGCAGATCGGCGCACGTACCAACGTGCAGGACGGCACCATCATCCACGTCAGTCACCATAGCCCGTTCAACAAGGCCGGCTACCCGACGCTGATCGGCGCCGACGTCACGGTTGGCCACGGCACCATCCTGCATGCCTGCACCATTGAAGACCTGTGCCTGATCGGCATGGGTGCCTGCGTGCTCGACGGTGCCACCGTCAAGCGCTACGGCTTTGTCGGTGCCGGGGCGGTGGTCGGCCCGGGCAAGATCGTCGGCGAAGGCGAATTGTGGCTGGGCAATCCCGCGCGCCTGGCCCGCACCCTCAGCGACAAGGAAATCGAAAGCCTGCATTACTCCGCTCAGCATTACGTGCGGCTCAAGGATCAGTATCTGGGCGGCGCCAGCGCGGGCTGAATCCGGGTCCCCGCCCTGCGGCTGCAGGCCAGCATCGGCCCTCTGCGACACGGGTACACCGCCTTCGAGCTGGATGCACCTGCCGCAGACGCCCGTGGCCTGCTGCTGGCAGGCCGACGCGCAGAGAGATGACGGCAGCAACGCGCCGCGCGCGCGTATCCCCTGGCCGCCCGGGATGCGGCGCAGCTGCAGCCAGCCGCGGGTTGCATGGCGGCGGGGTTGCATGGCGGCAAGGACGCCGGTGACCTGGCGCCGCTTACGGCCGCGTGGCCTGCTCCAGTGCCGTCAACGTGGCCAGCGCCTGGGCGCGCGAAGCGCCGCACATGTCCTCGGACGGGCGCAGGCTGGCGCACACCGCCGGCCGCGTCGGCAAGCCGAACAGGCGGCACCGGCCCCGGCCATCGAGCTGCACGCAGGGCACGCCCGCCGGCTTGCCCTGCGGCATGCCGGGGATCGCCGAACTGATCGACGGGGCAATACAACAGGCCGCGCAGCCGGCGCGGCACGGGAAGTCCATGCGCATGCCATCAGTGTAAACCGCCGCGTCCTCCGGGCCGCGGCGGCGCCGGGGTTAGAGAGGTGGCGGCACGTAGCCGGACAGGCGCACGTCGAAGAAGGCCTGCACCGCAGCGAGATTGCTCTTGGCCTGGATGTCCGCGCCCACGTCGTAGCTCATGCCCAGCACATCGTCATCCGGCCAGCCGGGGCCGAAGCACCACTGCGTGCTGGGGATATTGTTGGCCTGCAGATGGGCCAGCATCCGGGTGGTGGCGACCTCCGCGCTGTGGTTGTCGGCCGGATAGCCATGCTCACCCAGATAGCCGCGTTTGCCGGCATGCTGCAGGGCTTCGATGAAGGGCGCCACCATCTCGATGCCGGTGTCCGGCTTGACCACCTCGTTGCGCCCGCCGGGCCCGACCCAGTTGCCGCCGCCAGCTCCGTCGCTATCCAGGTAGTTGTGCGCTTCGTAGACGATGCGGTTGTAGGGATCGGGGATGTCGAACAGGCCCATCGAGTCCTGCTGCCAGAGCCGGGCACTGGCATAGCCGTTGCCGCACACGAACACGAAGTGGTCGCGGTCGCGATCGATGATGGTCTTGCAGCACGCGGTGGCGGTGTTCTGCCAGTGCGCCGCCATCGACAACACGCTGCCATCGGCGTTGCGCTCCTTTCCCTGGTATGGCTCGTTCATCACGCCCCAGCCGAACACCGCCGGGTGTTGCCTGAAGCGGTTGACGATGCGTGCCCACAGGTCGGGCAGGCCGGCCTCGTTGTAGAGCGTGCACCCCGGCGTGCCGATCACGCGGTATTCGTAGAGCTTGAGCAACTGGTCGCGGCGATCGAAATAGCCCTGGTAGCCGAAGCTGCGCAGCGGATAGGTGTCGGCCCAGACCTCGGCTGCGGCCGGGTTGTCGACGCGGTTGCCGCGTGCATCGACAAGCGTGCCGCTGGCGTCGCGCCGGTAGCCGGACTTGGCGGCCACCCGCTGCGGCAGGCGCATGTAGTCGTGCAGCTCCACGATGGCGCGCTTGCCGCGTGCAGCGATGTGGTCCAGTGCGTCCTGGACCTGGCGGCAGTAGGTCTCGTTCAAGGCCACGCCCTGCCCACGCGTGAAGCGCGCGGCGGTGGTCGGCAGCCGGAACAGCGGGCAGGCCCCGGCGGCAGCCACGTGCTGCGCGGTGATGGCGCGGTAATGCGTGCCGATCTCGGCATTCTCCACATAGCTGTTGGAGGCCAGGCCCGACAGGTTCAGGCCCGCGAACGGCAGGGTGGCGCTCTGCGCGGCCGCGCGGCCGCCCCACCCGAGGCCCGCCAGCGCCGCCGCCCCGGCTGCACCCTGCAGCACGCGACGGCGGGTGATGCCGGCCGTTGCCGCCGGCGTCTGGTCGATGGGATGCGACGTTGCCGCCGTGCGGCGTGAATGAGGATGGTCGGACATGGGCGCCTCCTGCGGTGCCGTTGGTGAAGATCCTTGGCGGTGCTGCTCCCCCCATTGGCCGCACCGGTCTAGGGACAATCCTGCCGATGTCCCGGCGGCGCGATCTGCGCTCCGGTTCGCACTCCGGGCACTGCATGCGCGCCCGCATACGTTTACATCGCATTACATGCCGGGTCGACGACGTGATGCAGCGGGAGCCGGGGCGCGTGTTCACGTGCAGTGCCGGCCGGCGCTGCTGCATTTCCGCGTGCGCTGCGCACGATGCCCTCGCCCGCCCGCCAGCACGGCGTGCATGCGCCCGCGTGCTACCGTGCCAGATCACCGGAACGCGCCGCGACCGTTGCAGCAGCAACAGTTGCGACGCGGTCTAATTGCCAGCCACCGCTCGCCAATCAGCCGTCGACTTCGCCATGCCCGAGTACCGCTCCAAGACCTCCACCCACGGCCGCAACATGGCCGGCGCCCGCGCACTGTGGCGCGCCACCGGCATGCGCGATGGCGACTTCCACAAGCCCATCATCGCCATCGCCAACTCGTTCACCCAGTTCGTGCCCGGGCACGTGCACCTGAAGGATCTCGGCCAGCTGGTCGCGCGCGAGATCGAACGCGTCGGCGGCGTGGCCAAGGAGTTCGACACCATCGCCGTGGACGACGGCATCGCCATGGGCCACGACGGCATGCTGTATTCGCTGCCCAGCCGCGAGATCATCGCCGACTCGGTCGAGTACATGGTCAACGCGCATTGCGCCGACGCGCTGGTGTGCATTTCCAACTGCGACAAGATCACCCCCGGCATGTTGATGGCCGCGCTGCGGCTCAACATCCCCACCGTGTTCGTCTCCGGCGGGCCGATGGAAGCCGGCAAGACCAAGCTGGCCGAGCACAAGCTCGACCTGATCGACGCGATGGTGATCGCCGCCGACGACAGCGCCTCCGACGAAAAGGTGGCCGAGTTCGAGCGCAGCGCCTGCCCCACCTGCGGCTCGTGCTCGGGCATGTTCACCGCCAACTCGATGAACTGCCTGACCGAAGCGCTGGGCCTGTCGTTGCCCGGCAACGGCACCGTGGTGGCCACGCACGCCGACCGCGAGCAGCTGTTCCTGCGCGCCGGACGCGTGGCGGTGGAGCTGTGCCATCGCTGGTACGGCGGCGAAGATCCCACCGCCCTGCCGCGCGGCATCGCCACCTTCGAAGCGTTCGAGAATGCGATGACGCTGGACATCGCCATGGGTGGTTCGACCAACACCATCCTGCATCTGCTTGCAGCGGCGCAGGAAGGCGAGGTGCCATTCGGCATGCGCGACATCGACCGCCTGTCCAAACGCGTGCCGCAGCTGTGCAAGGTGGCGCCGAACACGCCCAAGTACCACATCGAGGACGTGCATCGCGCCGGCGGCATCATGGCCATCCTCGGCGAGCTGGCACGCGGCGGTTTGCTGCATACCAACGCCGCTACAGTGCACGCACGCACGCTGGCCGATGCCATCGCGCAGTGGGACGTCACCCAGACCGACACGGAAACGGTGCACACGTTCTACAAGGCCGGCCCGGCCGGCATCCCCACGCAGATTGCCTTCAGCCAGGCCACACGCTGGGACAGCCTGGATACCGACCGCAGCGAAGGCTGCATCCGCGATGTCGCCCACGCCTTCTCGCAGGAAGGCGGCCTGGCCGTGCTGTACGGCAATATCGCCCGCGACGGCTGCGTGGTGAAGACCGCAGGCGTGGACGAATCCATCCACGTGTTCGAAGGCAATGTGCGTGTCTTTGAGAGCCAGGATTCGGCGGTCAAGGGCATCCTCGCCGACGAAGTGAAGGCCGGCGATATCGTGGTGATCCGCTACGAAGGCCCCAAGGGCGGCCCCGGCATGCAGGAAATGCTCTACCCCACCAGCTATCTCAAGTCCAAGGGCCTGGGCAAGCAATGCGCCCTGCTCACTGACGGCCGCTTCTCCGGCGGCACCTCGGGCCTGTCGATCGGCCACGCCTCGCCGGAAGCCGCCGCAGGCGGCGCGATCGGGCTGGTACGCGACGGCGACAAGATCCTGATCGATATCCCGAATCGTTCGATCAACCTACTGATCTCGGACGAGGAACTTGCCCTGCGTCGCACCGAGCAGGATGCCAAGGGCTGGAAGCCGGTGGAGGTGCGCCCACGCAAGGTCACCACGGCGCTGAAGGCGTATGCGTTGCTGGCGACCAGCGCGGACAAGGGTGCGGTGCGGGATAAGGCGCTGTTGGACGGGTAAGCGATAGCAGCGATAGCACCAGCGCCGGCTCTTCGGACGCATGCGTCCAGCGCACCGGCAACGGGCCGACCCTACCCCCCAAGGCAGCAAGCGCCCACTGCAGGTATCGCTGCCTCACATAGTTGGGTAGCACCACCAGCATCGACCTTGGGCGTGGTCCAAGCCATCAGGTAAGCGATTGATATTCATTAGGAAGAGCCTATTCCCACGCGTCCGTAGATTGCGGATACTGGGTGGACCACCGCGTTTAGGCGGTCCAGTAGACGTTAGGCTGCAAATCAAGATCAGGGGAAACTGATGGCAAAGCGGGAAGATCTACAAGACTGGGTCATTGCAGCGCTGAAAGCCCACGCTGGGTCAGCTAGCATCGTGCAGGTTGCAGAGCATATCTGGACGCACTACGAGAAAGATCTACGCGCATCAGGCGAACTTTTCTTTACATGGCAGTACGACATGCGCTGGGCGTGCACCCGCTTGCGAGAGCGCAAAGTTGTTCAAGCCGCTGAGGTTTCAAAGCGCGGGGAATGGTGCCTTGCAGCCTAATAATTCATTCAAGCCGAACCCGCTTCGCGGCACGGCTTAATTCAGGCGACAGGCACCGCATGAAAGTTCGATGGCTATTTGTTGCATGGGGAATTTTTGCAGCTCTGGTTCTTTTCCTGCGTTTCGGTGTGGTCGGTCCACGAGAGTGGCTGACCACGCTCTATATCGTGGGTAGTCTTGCACTTGCCGGCGGAGCTGGCACCCTACTCAACATCCGCTTTCGTCGAGATCTTCTGGCTGTTGATCGAGCCACCTGGGAACACCTCACGCAATTTCCTGGGCTTGGTCCTGGCTGCCACAACAATTTTCGTGAGCTGGGCTGGATCGCACGACCGTCGTCTACTATCCCGCCCCACCTCAAACCGCTGTGGCTTCGGGCACGTAAGCTCGTCTGGCTACCAGTTGTTTGGTTCCTAACCACACCGGCAATCTGCATTATTGTAGGCGTCGGCGGTACCTAGCAATTCATTCAAGTCAGACCCGCTTTGCGGGCCAGCTTAATTCAGGCGTTAAATGCAATGAAAAGAGAACTTCCACTTCCAGATGGGGCTGCCGAGGACTTGGATGCCTTTGAGGTGGCACGGATTTGGGTAACACGGCAAGATCTTTTGGTATCCCTCAATATTGGCCTTTATCCACCAGAGGAGAGTGCTGGAGAGACGACTGCTTGGGGAGACATTCTGGCTGATACGGTCAAGCATTTGGCCAAAGCTCTCTCACTCCGCTACGACCAAAATCCGGCGGTGCTAGAGCAAGAGATCATTGCCAGGTGTAATCTGTCGCTCGGACAGTTCCGCAAAGACATCTCGGGCAGCCTTAAAGATTGCAGCTAACAAGTCATTTAAGCCGAACCCTCTTCGCGGGTCGGCTCAACCAGGCGTTAGGCGGCAGAGCAGACATGATCGCAACTCTATTTATCGCACTTCTCGCTGCTAGCTCGTCGACTGTGCCTGCCACTGAGTAACCCGCGCTTCAATGCAACATTGGACCGGCCTTGAAGCAGTTCGGAGGCAATGACTGGCTGGTGTATGGCTGCACCGATGGCCGTTCCGTAGTGATCACTGCCGACACGCCCAATCCCGCTACTCCGTTCTTCTTTATCCTCGCGCCGGACGGTAACGGTGGCATTAGGCTGTACGGCGAAGGTACTGGGACCGAGTCCGCCACCAAACCCGCGTATGACAGTCTCAGCAAGATGTCCAGCTCGGACCTGGCCGTGCTTTTTCAGGGGGCTAGTCGTGCCAGTCGGCGGTAAGCTGCCGCTGAACACTTCATTCAAGCCGAACACGCTTCGCGGGTCGGCTTAATTCCAACGCTACACCCCACAGGAGGGATTCTTGAGCCCCAAGCAACGCCATCGCCGCATCCCACAAGCTTTACTGTTGGCGATAGCCCTGATCTCGGGTACTTTGGCGACCCTCTTTGGCTTCTTCTACTTTTCGTTCTATTGGCCATATCGCTGCCTTTTCAACGAGGAGGGGCGCTATTTCGACGGGCGTAACTTAGTTGTCTATCACGAGCAGAACGGCCTGCTCATAGTTCCCGCTCTTGCATTCTTGGCGTCTGCGTTATTCTTTGCTGTCGTATGGTGGGTTCGCCGTCGGCCCGTCGGGAGCATCACGGATGGGCCCTAATAATTCATTCAAGCCGAATCCGCTCAGCGACGCGGCTTAATTCAGGCGTTAGGTCGCAAGGGAGACCGCGTGGAAGGCCCAACCAACAAGCTCCTCATCGTCGGCGGCGCATTGAGTGGCGCTGCAACACTGATACATCTTGCGTGCTTAGTAGTGGGCGCGCCACTGTTTCGCCTCTTGGGCGCCGGAGAGCAGATGGCGCATCTTCACGCTGAAGGCAGCTGGTATCCCACAGTGGTCACGCTCGCAATCGCCGCCGTCTTGACCACTTGGGGAGCGTACGCGCTCTCGGCCGCGGGCGTATTCCGGCCGTTTCCGCTACGTCGAACAGTCCTTACGGCGGTCACAGGCATTTACATCGTTCGCGGTGTAGCGTTCGTCCCGGTCATGGCCTACTTCCCTGGCAACAGCCTCACCGTCTGGGTCGTGAGCTCGGCGATCTGTCTCGCCATCGGTCTGGTGCACCTCGCGGGGCTTTGCCAGTCGTGGGGCAGACTGCGTCAGCTTGCGGCCTAACAATTCATCCAAGCCGAACCCGCTTCGCGGGTCGGCTTAATTCAGGCATTAGGTAACCCAGATGAACTTAATCGTGCCGCTTACCGAAGACCTGTCTGTCGGCGTTTTCACCCTAGACGTAGAAGACAACCAGTGAGATATCATCGGCACATTCGAATCTACACGCGCAGACCTTTCCGAGCGCGTGACAAGCCACGTGATACTAAACCAGGGAGCACCAGCCGGCTTCTTCATAATAGATCTCGACTATCCGACACGTTATGCATTTGCGGATGCCGGGTCGGTCGGACTAAGGTCATTTCTTTATTGCTAGCAACTACCAGGGTAAAGGCTTGGCGAGGCGCGAACTCCATAATCTTTCCACATATCTCCAGGCCCAACGAGTAAAGGCAAGACTGATATTCTTAATGGTAAGCTTTCGGAACACGGCAGCAGCGTCCCTGTATCGCAAGTGTGGCTTTGTCGATAATGGCAAGCTGCGCTTGGGTGGTTCGCGCGGGCCGCAGCACATTATGGCTCTACCGCTCACTTAACTATTCATCCAATCCGACGCCGCTTCGCGGCGCGGCTTAACTTAGGTGCTAGGCATAATGAAGATCAGTGCCCACGGCCTTGACCTGGAACTCAAACCACGGAGCGCCGCATCCGATGAGGGCTGGTTCCGCGTGAACGTCTCCGCTCGGACCACCGGTTTCGAGGGAAGTTTTGATGCGTGGCTCCAAACCGACGATATAGTGGCGTTCGAATCAGAACTCAGCTTGCTGTACAAGAATTTTGGCCAACCTGGCACCGCTGCTCTGGCGTCAGCTGAGCCCGACATTAAGATCGTTCTCACGATCGATCGTCTGGGAAGCATCGTTGGAAATTACTGGCTAGAGAGCGAACGCCCTGGTGGAGTGCCAACCCAACTGTCTGGTCGCTTCGAGGCAGATCAGAGCTACATTCCAGGCCTCCTAAGCGATCTTGAGACGCTCCTCACCAACGTCGGCGGCATTCGTGAGGCCTAACAGGTCGTTTGACCCGGGCAGGCAACGGCATTGCGCCACAAGGCCTGCTGGCGAGCGTGCGCTTTGTGGCGCAATGCCGTTGCCTGCCGGCCAGCTCCGATGCTAGAGGGCTATGGACAGTTCTGATGTCATCGCAGGTCTTTCACTAATTGTCAGTGTGGCATCTGCCTATATTAGCTACAGAGCCTACGCACTCCGTCGGGGTGCATGAGTTTGAGTCAACTCTCGTCGCATTTGAGAGAGATAAGTCTGAGCTGCTCATGCACGTGGAGCAGAGCCGTAACCTCTTCCCCTCAGCCGAGAGATTGAGCAACTACAGCTTATGTTGTCTCATGAGCCTCCCCAGGTGCAAAGCACCTTGAAGAGCTGCGACAATCTGTTCACTGAGTCCCTGCTTAGGCTTGTTGGCTCTGAGCGACAAGCCGGCCTGTTCTGGGATGAGATCTATAAGTGGCGTGACAAATCGGGCAGGAGTGCTTTCGCTCACCACACGCCAAGATTCAGGTTGCTAATTGAGAACGACTGCGCGGCGCACGCTCTGCTTTATTCTGCACACAGAAGGTAAGGGCGCAGCTGACACGCGCGCAGGAGCTTTTCAACAGAGGATTGCTTGGTTAGCCCTCTAACAGTTCATTCAAGCCGAAACCGCTTCGCAGCTCGGCTCAATCCAAACGTCAGGGCTTACCAGCATGTCTCGCGTCGCTAGATACAGAACAGTTTATGTTCTCATATTTGGGGGGCTGGGCGCGCTAACCTATGTTGCGGTCCGTGCGGCAGGCGGATCCAGCTCTGCATTACTTGCGGCCGGCCTCCTCCTTTTCATGCCTGGCAGGCTTCAGGGCTTGCTATTGCGGCCGCTGTTTCGAGGACAGCGCGCACTCGCCCACGGCAAGCCTGAGGAAGCGTTCCGCCACTTTCATTACCAGCTCAGTCAGCTCCAGGCCCAGCCGTGGCGGCGTCTCGCGCTATGGCTGGGTTGGTCTACGTACACTCCAAGCCTCGCTGCCATGGTCACCAACAACCTCGGAGCAGCTCACGCGGCGCTAGGTGAGCTTGAGCAGGCGCAAGCTGCGTGGAGACACTCATTGGCGCTAGACCATCTGTACCCGATTCCGTATGCCAACTTGGCGGCCGCGGCTGCCGCCCGTGGTGCATCCGACGAGGCCCACTCGCTATTGGGCCAAGCACAGGAACTTGGCTACAGCGGCGGTCCTTTGGATCAGGCCACGCATCGAGTGATGCAACTACTCGCCGCGGTGGAGTCTCGAGGGCCAGCGGCGTGAGGCCCTAGCAGGTCATTCAAGCTGATGCCGCTTTGCGGTGCGCCTTGGCTCAAGCTCTAGCCGATGGTGCAGCACATCAGTTGGTGACTTCGGCCTCGGTAGATTCGCTGGCAGCGGCCGGCAACGGTGCTTAGTCGCCACCATTGCTGGTTGCGATAAATTCGGCGATTTGCCCGCGCCCTTATCGCCACACTCCACTCATTGCTCTTGGATTAGGTGGCATCAGGTGCCGCCGTACCGCTGGGCAGGCTCCGTCTCGCAAACTATGGCAGACTCCGTCCAGGCGGCAGTGCTGGGGAGCATAGTCGTACCATCCAAACTTTGCGGCACTTTACTTCAACCGTTAGGCCGCAGGAGGCAACATGCGCGCGCTTATGACGAGTTTTGGCAGATTTGTTCAGCCGTCACGTCGACCCGCAACTATTTCCCTGCTCCTGATCACGACGCAGCAAGGGATATCGCTCTTTACGTCGAGGCCATCGCAGGCAGAGGCCCTTTCGCGAGACAACAATTTCAGTACTCTTGTATCGGGGCTTGCTCTGACAATCAAACGGAGCTGTCCTGGTTGCGGCTGGATGAGATCCAGTCGGCCCGGAGAAGTGACTGCGGCCCAATGACTCTGAAGCATCCGGACTGTTGTGAAATCGAGGTTGGCTCAGGCGTCGGACAGTTCCCTAAGGTGTTCCGGGTGTACGGCAGCAACTACATGAACAAGACAATCTTCGTTCGCGTATCCGTTGATGTAGGCATGACACTGGCGGGTCAGCGGATTAACAACTCCATCAAGCCGATGCCGCTCTGCGGTGCGGCTTGACTCAAGGGTCAAACTCGGGGA
This sequence comes from Xanthomonas sp. CPBF 426, assembly GCF_903989465.1. Classification (NCBI taxonomy): domain Bacteria; kingdom Pseudomonadati; phylum Pseudomonadota; class Gammaproteobacteria; order Lysobacterales; family Lysobacteraceae; genus Xanthomonas; species Xanthomonas sp. CPBF 426. Next base: position 417,619 of record NZ_LR861805.1, on the reverse strand, counting down.
AAGCATGCGACGCATACTGCTAGTTCTACTTGCCACACTCATTCCAGCAACTTCCTTCGCAGGAGTTCCCTTCGAGGCCACGCTTGAGGAAATGGCGCAAGGGGCTGATCACATCTTGATTGGCCGCGTTACCGGCGTTGACATGATCGACGGCCGGGGCAGACCCATTCGGGACAGGAAAGCAATGACTGGCCCTGGGCTCAAGAACACCATCAGGCTACTCGTTGCGGTTGACGAGGTTCTTATCACGAATGCGGCTTCTGTACCGAAAGTTCTGGCGGTTCCGCTGGCCAGTCATCTGCACTACAATCTTGGGCAAATTACTGATGCACACGCCGGCGATACGACGGCGCGACTTGCGCTCCTTCAAAAAAACTTTGTTGGCATAAAGCCCGGCGTTTTCATGCGTCCTGTTAGCGACAAGGATGAAGCTCTTCGCATCTACCACGCTACGCATCCATAGGCCCCCGGCCCGGTGATTCATTCAAGTCGAACCCACTCCCAGGCTTGGCATATTCAAGTGTCAGGCGCCGCACCTCAGTGATTGCAGCATGAGGGGCGAAAGCGAACAACGATCAGTCCCAAATCATTGGCGGCAGGTATTTCGGGATGTCGTAGCTGCCTTCGCCACTGCCGACTATCGTCTCGGAGGAATTCCAGGAGTCGAGCCAATCTCAAGTCAGACGGCCACTCAGATTCAACGCAGCATCCATAGCTATGGCGCCACATTGACGGCGCTCCCGGATGAGACTTGGGGTTCTTCTGTTTGTATCTGGACCGGTAGCAACTGGGACGTGCTTGTCGACCTGTGGACCCAAGAAGAGGGTCGGGGTGACCTAGTGCTCCATGCCCAGGTTACCGACGCTGCTTTCTCGGTTAAAGTTCATCTGGTCTATGTGCCGTAAGTGGGTGGCACCTACCACTTCATTCAAACAGACGCAGCTTCGCGTCGCGGCTTAATTCAGGTATAAGGCGCATGACCGATCTTACTCGCAAGCTTCAGTTTGCGCTTCAGACAGATGGCGATTGGCCACCTGTCTCTAGCGAGGCAGTCTGGTGTAAAAGCGTTGGGACTGCATTCCAGTTGAAAAATGCGCCATTTTTTATCAAAGGCGTGGCAGTTGGCGATATCTTTAAGGCTGAGCCTGATCCAGTCAACAACCACATCTTTGAGTTTGAGGTCACTCAGTCCTCCGGACATTCCCTCATCTGGCTTCTCAACAGCATTCAAGAAGACGCTGGCCCAGTACTGTCACAGCTTGGGCGGCTTGGCTGTTCAATCGAAAGCCTGCAGAGATTCTCGATTCATGCGATTGATGTCCCACCTCACGTTCCAGAGGCAGAATTGAGTGCTCTTTTGGACCTCGCCGATAACACAGGATTTGATCTTGCATTTCCGGTTTGGAGGCGCCAGTGAGACCCGTTCCATGAGGGGCCACCCACGCGCCCCGCAACGCTGCACCGTCGGCTACGGCTACTACCCCGACAGCCACCAACGCATCCCAACGCTGCGCCTACGCGTCCGCTGGCTGGAACAACTGGGCTTCACCATCGGCAGCAAGCTCGACATCCGCATGCGCAACGGTGAGCTGGTCGTGACCGTGGCGCCCAAGGACTAGGCGGGTGAGCCATGCAGCACACATGCCCAAGCCCGCATCGAGTGCAATGCATTTTATTACCACGCCCGGCGTGCTCGCCGCTCCTCGTGCAGGACAAAGATGGAGCACCAAACCGTCGTCCTGCATCTCACGTTGGAACAACTCGACTACGGCATAGCACACGGTCATGGGCAGCCGCGCTGGCATAACGAACGTTTGCCGCAAACGCTGCAGCAATTGACGGCCATGGACGACTCGGCGAGGATTGTTTTCACACCGCACACGGGCAGCCCCAGTAATGGTCAGGCGACTTTGGAGGTTGGGATGGAGTTGATGCTTCTATTGGGTGCGGTACTTGCTCTTGGCAATATCGTCGCATCGGTTGCAGTGCTTCGCGTTTCGACGCTGTCGCCATCACAACGCGCATTGCAAGTTGCTGTCATCTGGCTTGTTCCAGTCATTGGCGCGGTGGTTTGTGCGGCATTTGCTTCTTCTCAGGCAGCTGGCTCCACATCGTCCGATACAAGTGACCCGTTCTATCTGTCATCCGATGGTGGCGCATCGGGTGGTCAGGACATTGGTTTTCCCGGTTGCGATGCGGGGGACTCTGGCTGCGCTGGGAGCAGTGACTAGTGGCGACACCCGGCAATTCATTCAAGCCGGATCCACTTCGCGGGCTGGCTTAATCCAGTTGTTAGACCAACTAGAGATATTTCGAGAGAGACAGATGATTCTTTGGGGATGGGGCGAGCGGGTGCTGACCTTCGACCTGGCAGAACATGAGTACTGCCAGAGGTGCGAGCAGAAGCAGGACTTCACACTGCGTCTCAAGTACAAGTACGGACACTTCTACCATCTCTTCGGGTGGGTCATCTCCAAGCAGTACCAGCTCAGTTGTCCTGTTTGCTCCCACGGCTGGGTTGTTAACGCTTCGGCGGCAGAAGCGCAGATCGGGTGCAACCCAGTGCCGTTCCATCAAAGATCAGGATGGGTCGTCATGCTTGCGCTTGCAGCAATCATTTGGTTTGCAGCCGTGACGTATCGGCATGCGGCCTGAGAATTCACTCAAGCCGGAACCACGTCGCGGGTCGGCTTGACCTGGCGATCAGGCTCTATGAGAAAGATCATTGCAGCCCTTGCTTCTCTCCTCTTCGCATCAGGCGTAGCCTGCTCGGCATCCACTCCGACAATTGATGTCTCTGGTCTCTCTGAGGCTTCCATGAGCTTCGATCAGGATGGAGTTGGACCATTCCTGCATGAGTTGTCTGGCTCTGTCAGTACCAATCTAGACGCCGACGCACTCAAAGAATCAATCGATGCGTTGCCGGTTGAGACAATGAGCAGCTGGGAGTTCTCGGCCACCTTAAATGGTAAACGCCAGCGCTTGGTGGTGGTTGCGTTCAAGGATGATGTGGACGCCCCTGACCTTGCGTTCTACACCTCACCGGAGCTAGCTGCCAAGGTTCAGCAACAACTTGAATCATTTGCGCAGGCTCAGGGGTGGTAGGGCCCAACACCTCATTTAGGCGTTAGGCCGCTCTGCACATGTGCACACATCCGAAATCAACAAAGACGTCAGTTGGATATCGCGCGCTTCGGCGATTGGCTGCGCTACTGGTGGTCTTCGGTGCTTCCGTTACGCTCACCTGGTGGCATCACACCAAAACTCTTTCGCCCTGCGCCACTTTTGCCTCCACCGCAAGAGACCCGGTCGCGTGTCATTCTGGCCTTTGGCTGTTCGGCATGTCCTGGGCGGGGCTTGCCGCTTTTCTGCTTACGCTCTTCGGCGTCTGCTTGCTCTTCTCATGGGCATGGTCCTTGACTCGCCGCAGGCGAAGCTAAAGCCTTAAAATCTGTCCAGTCGCCCAGCGATCCGATCTCCTAGTCACGCCTTACCGCCAAGGAAAGCATGTTCTCCATCTTCAAGAAGAAAGCTGCTCCATTACTGATCGTTCGCGCCGATGGGCGAGAGTTGTGCCGCGTTACCGAGAGCAATGTTCCGTGCGAGATCAAGCCTTCTGCGTGGTTGAAGGCCAATAGCATCCTGGAGTTTGCCGACTCGGCGGGGGAGGTGCACCGGCATGAACTTGGTACTGCGACCGGGTGGTTCCACTTCTCGGTTCGCGTACATCCCAACCTCGGGTGCCAGGCGGACTGCGTCATTTCGCAGACCGAGCAGCTCGATCCGGACGCATTTGCGACCGGCAAGGCATCCGGGATCAGGTTTCAGCCGTTCTTCCTGCCGGGTGCCAGCGTCAACAGTTCCGCCCTTGCAGGCAAGGGGCTGTTTGCCAGGGGGCTGCACTTCAACGGCTTGGTCACAAATAGCAACGTGGTGCTTTCCTGCGAATGCGACCATTGCAAGCGTTCGTTCCTGATCCGCTCCTACCACGCCGGCTTTAGCAACGCGGGATACTTCTACTCGGGGTCTGGCAACTACACCATCACGGTCGGCAGCCATCTGCCTGGCAGCCCTGCAGCGCTGTCCGATCCGGATACCGAAGCGCTTGCTGCGCTGGAAGATGCACTGCCGTTGGCGCCGGATGGGTCGCGCTACGCCTACCTCAATCCCTTCCGCTGCCCGCATTGCTCCGAGCCTTACATCGATTTTGAGGCGAACCCGGGTTTGCGGGCGGGCGAGTATTACGGGAATTACTTCGAGGGTTCGACGCTGTTGCGATACGCGCCGGCGGATGTCTAGCATCCTTCCTGATAACTCCATTGTTGCGTTGCTGCTGGTCTGGCCTTGCTCGCTAGATAACGCTTCCCTAACAGTTCTGCACCCGCTTGAGCGGGCGTCTAATGACGCGTCGCTTGCTGTAAAACATCGGCCTTTTGGATGTCGTGACGTCACGCTGCCGCTGACCCAGCGCGCAGGCTCCTGTGTTGCAACGCGAGTCCAAGGCATTAAAATCAAGGCCGTGGTGTGTGTCAGTGACCGCCTGCGCAGTGCAGGGCCATCGCCAGGCGGATCGGTTCAACCATCAACGAAGGAATGCTCATGTTGAAACCAGCAGATACCAAGCTCTATTCCAAATTGGTCGGCGCCAGCATTGCCATCGGCGCAGGCCTTGGGGCGGCCCTCGGGGGAGCAATGGGCAACCTAGCTCAAGGCATCGGCCTGGGTCTCTCGCTTGGCTCCGTGTTCGGCATTGCCTTGGCGCGCCGGCGTGGGGCCATCTGACGCCTGCATGAGTTGACAGGGGCATGTCGCTAGGCCGATGGCGCTGTGCCGCTGGGGCCGACCTTGATACCGTCTGGTAACCGCTGTGAAATGCGGCCTTGGCAGCGGATCCGCAGCTGTTTCGATACCGCCCCTCGATGCCGGTCGGCAAGGCACTTTCATGCGCTACCATTCGCCGATGAATATTAGATCGTGTCTTGCAGTGTTCCTGCTCGGTGTCTGTGCATCGGTTTCAGCCCAAGGGATTTCGCCCGCCACCACGCGCGAGGTCGGTCAGCTTTTCAGGGTCCTTGAACAATCCAACTGCGAATTTTCGCGCAATGGGTCGTGGTACGCGGCGCCGAAAGCCAGCGAACATCTGCAGCGCAAGTACGACTACTTGCAGAAGAAGGGGCTGGTGACGTCCACCGAGTCCTTTATCGAACTTGCCGCCACCAAGAGCAGCATGTCGGGCAAGCCGTATCAGGTGCGTTGCGGCAATGCTACGCCGGTATCGAGCCAATCCTGGTTCACCGGCAAGCTGCGGGAGCTGCGCAAGTAGTCGGCAGGCGTCAGCATCAGGCCCTGCGCTGCGGCATCTGCCTTGCAGCGCCGCCTGTTGTAGGCGCTGGCAACGCCGCTGGACAGTTTCTGTGGACCGGCAGGCCGAAGGCGATGGTTGCACCATCGGCCTTGGAAAAACCCGGCGTCAGCTCAGGCGATCAGGCAAGATGACGCGTGGTGCTATCGCGCGCCGAAGATATGCTGATGTAGATCAGGCAACGCGCAGCCGCTGCACTGCACCAGCGCTGCCATCGCGCTCGTCGGCCACAAACGCACTCACTGCATCCTGCAGCTGCGCGGCATGGTCGCCCATGGCGCGTGCGGCGGCGCTGGCGTCCTGCATGCGGGTGACGCCGTCGCGCATGTCCGTATCCACACCGGCGAGGGTGTGATGCACCTGCGCGATGCTGCCCGCCTCTTGTTGTGAGGCGGTGGCGATCCTGCTGAGCGTGCTGCTGACCTGGCCGATGGTGGCGACGATGTGCTGCATGCCTTCGCCTGCGTGGCGCACCTGTTGCACGCCGGCCTGCATATGCGTGACCGATTCGCCGATCAGGGTCTTGATCTGGCTGGCGGCGGTGGACGAGCGCAATGCCAGCGCGCGCACCTCGCCGGCGACCACGGCAAAGCCGCGGCCTTCTTCGCCGGCGCGTGCGGCTTCGACCGCGGCATTGAGGGCGAGGATATTGGTCTGGAAGGCGATGCCGTCGATGACCGAGACGATGTCCTGGATGCGGCGCGAGGCCTGTTCCATCTGCTGCATGGTGCCCATCGCCTGGTGCATGGTGTCGCCGCCACTGCGTGCGGCCTCGGAGGCGGCGGCGGTGAGCTTGTCGGCGTCGGCCGCCTGCGCGGTGTGCTGCTGCATGGTGCCGAGCACGGCCTGCATCTGGGTGGCGGTACGGCCCAGGGTGGCCGACTGCCGCTGCACCTGCTGCTCCAGCGCATCGTTGCGGGTGAGGATCTGGCCGGCGGCGTGATTGATCGCGGTGCTGGAGCTGCGGATCTGCGCAATGATGCGCGCCAGCTCGTCGGCGGTGGCATTGGCGTCGCGCTTCATCTGCTCGAACACGCCTTCGCAGTGACGGTCGATGCGCTGCGACAAATCACCACGCGACATCGCCGCCAGCATGCGGCGCATGTCCCGCAGGCTGTCGTCGGTGATGGCGAGGAACTGGTTGACGCCCTCGGCCAGCTGCCCGAGCGTGCCGCTGCTGGCGTGCCCCTGCAGACGGGCGCCGAGCTCGCCACGCGTCGCCTGTGCAATGACGGTGGCCAGCTGTTCTTCCAATGCCAGGTCCTGCGTGCGGTCCTGCCACTCCACCACCACGCCCAGCGAGGCGCCGTCGTGATCGCGAACGGGGGTGATGTTTTCCTGCAGCTGCAGCGCCGCCAGCGCGCGCGTCCTGCTGGTGCCGGCGTCATGCCCGGCCTGCACCGCATCGGCCAGTGCGCTGTGCAGCACCTGTGGGTCGACCTGCGTGCTCAGTTGCTGGAACGACTGGTTGCGATAGATGGCAGCGCCCTGCCCGTCGACGATGGCCACGGCCATTGCCGATGCATCCAGCGCCAGGCGGATACGGCGATTTTCCAGCAGCAGTTGCTGCTGTTGGGCGATGCGCTCTTCCACCTGCACGCTCATGCGCACCAGCGCCTGCGCCAGCGAGCCGCTGCGGAAGGGCTGCTGCAGGATGGCTGGCGGCAAGGTCGCGCCGGTGGCCAGGGTGTCGGCCAGTTCGACCAGTGCCTCGGCCTCGTGGTCGAGGGCGTCGACCTGGCGGCGCAGTTGAATCGCCATCACGCAGACGAAGGCGGTTTCGACGATTACATAGCCGGCATGCAGCACCACGATGCCGAAGCCGCTGCCGACGGTGAACGCCTGCACCGGCATGCCGCGCGATTGCAGCCAGTAGAACGCCAGGTGATGCACGGCGATGGCGCCTGCGGCGACCACCACCGGCAGCCAGTCGCGGTAGTACAGCAGCAGCGCCAGGATCACGAATACACCGAAGTGCATTTCCACCAGGCCATGCGCCTGCTGGATGGTGGCCGCGACCAGGGCCATCAGCACCAGCGCATTGGTGATGCGGGTCAGGCGCGTACCGGGGTTGGCCTGCACTTGCCAGGCCATCAGCAACAGGCTGGGCAGCGTGACGGCGACAAACGTGGTCCATTGGCCCTGGTACCAGGCCAGGCCCAGCGAGCCGATGCCCTGCAGCACGGCCAGCCACAGAAACAAGCGGTCGGCCTTGATCGCCAGGCGAGTGGCGTAGGTGGAGGTCGGCGGTGCCGATGCGGACAGTTCCATCATGACAGCGACTCCACGGCACAAGGACAAGGGGACACCAGCGCGGCACCGGGGGTGCGCGCCAGGACATCGGGTAACCAGCGCGACCACTCCGCCGCGCCGGCCGTGCCGCACACGGCGCCACCGTCTGCAGGGCCGGCATAGCGCGGTTGGCCGTCGGCGCCGAGCAGCCACACGGCATAGCCGCTGCCACGCAATGCAGGGGTGTCGAGCATGCGCACCTGCCCGCCACGCGCGCGCACCGCGCTGCTGAGCACGGCCCAGGCGCGATCGGCGGCCAGATCGCTACACGCACAGGCGCCTGCGACGCCGATCAGCATCGGCGTCTGCTGCGCGGCCGGCAGGCTGGCCTGGACCTGCGTCCACGCACTTGCCACGTCGTTGGCGTGCGCAGGTGGCGTGGTCCAGGCCACGGCGATCCAGCCGCACCATAGCGCGAGCAGGGCAGCGCCCAGGGTGCGTCGCGTTGAGGCGGACAAGGTGCCGAAGACAGGCATGGCGGGGCGGATTCACGAGATCAGGTGAGCCCTTATCGGATACCGGTGCATGCGCTTGAGCAGGCGTGCGATTGAAATTTGCGATGGCGGTGATAGCGCGCGGCCGGCCCATGATGCCGCAAGGGTTTGCGGGCTGCGGCCCTGATAGTGGCGCCATCGGGCGTTTATCCGGCGCGGGATTTTGTGAGCACCATTTCACAGTGCCATTGGTACACCGGCGTGCCGGCGGTGCCGCAGAGACGGCGGCGGCAACGTGCGCGGCGGCCAACGCGGCAGCTCGCTGTTGGCGTAAGGCGGCCGTGATGCCCTCACCCGTGGTGTGGATCACGCGCCGGACTGCGCCTGTCGACAGCAGCGGCGCACGACACGCCCTCGCCGGGGCTGACCCGCGCTTGAGGGACCGAAGACCGATGCGCCACCAATGCACGGCAGCCCTTGGCAAACGTGGCATCGGCCCACTGCTGCATCCCTGTCCCGCACACCGACGATCAAGCAGCGCGCCGACTGGCCCACCCGGCAGTCAGCGCCACCAGCTTCCTCTTCATTACGGCAGGCGGATGCCTATGCCATCGCTTCGTCGGCATCCAGCGTAACCGCCGCCTGCTGGGCACGATCGAAGCGTTCGCGTGCGGAGCGGATGGCGGCATGGTTTTCGCCTGCCCAGTTGAGCAGCTGCGAGATCGGGTCGAGCAGCGCCACGCCTAGCTTGGACAAGGCATATTCCACGCTGGGCGGCTTGGTTGCGTAGACCTTGCGGGTGATCATGCCGTTGCGCTCGAGGTTGCGCAGGGTCTGGGTCAGCATCCGCTTGGAGATGTCCGGCACGGCGCGCTGGATGGCGCTGAAGCGGGAGGGACCGGGAATCAGCGTCAGCAGGATCAACATGGTCCATTTGTCGCCGATCTGATCGAGCACGTCGCGCACCGGGCACTTGGTCGCATCGAACGGCATGCCTTGCAGGGACGGCGGCGGTGGAAACAGAGCAATCGCGTTCACTGGGATATCTCACGGTAACCAGGGGGTGGAAAACTGCCTCCTTGCGGAGGTTCGAACGGCCCTGACAATAGGTGCGCGGACCAAGAGTCTAGATAGTAGACCACACCTCTTATCAATACCTACTGGAGTTCACCATGGCACACACCTCCCCCCTGATCCTCGTCACCGGCGCCAGCGGGCAGCTGGGCGCATTGGTGGTCGAAGCACTGCTGGCGCGTGTCCCGGCTGGTCGGATCGTAGCAACGGCCCGCGATACAGCGTCACTCGCGCAGTTCGCAAAACGCGACATCAACGTGCGTCGCGCCGACTATGCGGACCCGCAGAGCCTGGACCAGGCCTTCGCGGGCGTGGGCCGGGTGCTGCTGGTGTCGTCCAACGCGGTGGGCGAGCGCGTGCCGCAGCACCGCAACGTGATCGAGGCGGCCAAGCGCGCCGGCGTGGACCTGCTGGCCTACACCAGCGTGCTGCACGCCGATACCAGCACGCTGTCGCTGGCACCCGAGCATGTCACCACCGAAGCGCTGCTGCGCGACAGCGGCGTGCCGCATGTGCTGCTGCGCAATGGCTGGTACACCGAGAACTACACCGGTTCGATCGCGGCCGAAGTGGCGCATGGCGCGGTGATCGGCAGCGCCGGCGAGGGCCGGATCAGCGCGGCCACGCGCGCCGACTATGCCGAGGCCGCCGCAGCGGTGCTGGCCGCCGACACGCCGCAGGCCGGCAAGGTCTACGAGCTGGCCGGCGATACCGCCTTCACGATGGCCGAGTACGCCGCCGAGGTGGCGCGGCAGTCCGGCAAGCCGGTGGCCTACCACGACCTGCCCGAAGCCGACTACGCGGCGGCGTTGGTGCAGATCGGCCTGCCGGCCGCCTTCGCACAGGTGCTGGCGCAGTGCTCGGCGTCCTCCCGTGGCGGCAGCCTGTTCGACGACAGCCACACGCTGAGCCAGCTGATCGGCCGCCCGACCACGTCGCTGCCCGATGCGGTGGCGGCGGCGTTGCAGGCGGCGCCGGCCGGCTGAGGCGAGCCCTGGCATCGCGCTGCTCGACACCCTGCAGCAGCACTGGCCCGGCAACCTGCCAGGCATTGAGTGATCCGGCGAAGGCGGGCGACGACCCGCCTTCGCCCCGCTCTGATTCACCGCCCCCTCGCCCGCTCGCGAGAGAAGGCAACCGCCGCGCCGCGGCCCTGTACGGCGTGCGGCTACGGCCTTGCACGGGCACGCGCATCCTGCTTCACCGTCTCCGCGTGGCCCTGCGTGGCCTGATGCCAGCATGGCGTCACAGGTCCCCGGCGCCCGACCTGCGCGCCGATGGGCCCGCCTTCGGTGCGTCGCACAACTGACACGCGCCGGACACGCAGCTGACACAGCCTTGCGCTGTGCAGGCCGCCAATGTCACCAAACTGACATCAAATCTAAATATAACTGCACGCATTGCCGCACCGTCAGGACGACCGGTCGCCCTGGTGGCGTGCCGGTGCCGTGTTCGCCGCCCCGCCGGGCAGCGCCGGCCTGATGCTGCCGCCGACCCGTTTCCCTTGCACGAGCCGGACCCATGAAAAAACGCAATCTCGCCACCGTCCTGTGCGCCCTCAGCGCGACCGCCAGTGGCAGCACGCTGGCTGCCGAGCTGGAGCTGTACGTGGACCGCAAGACCAAGCAGATCTTCGCCGAGCCGGCCCCGGGCCGCGACAAGCTGGGCAAGTTCGTGCAGGTGGACGAGAACGGCAAGCTGCCGGCGTCGGCGATGCCGGCCGCCCCGGCATTGCCGCCCGCCCCTGCAGCGCCGGTGCCAGCCGATACCGCCATCGCCCAGGCCGCACCTGTGCCCGCACCAGCGCCGGCCAAGGCCAGCGAAGCCGGCAAGAAGTGGTACGACAAACTGAGCCTGCGCGGCTACACGCAGATCCGCTACAACCAGGGCATCGGCGGCGACGCGCAGGATCTGCGCGCACCCGGCGACCGCTTTATCGGCAACGACCAGAGCCTGGGCATCCGCCGCGCGCGCCTGGTGCTCAGCGGCGATCTCAACGAGCACGTGTCGCTGTACTTCCAGCCGGACTTTGCGAGCACGCCGACCGGGTCGACCACCTCCAACTTCGCGCAGCTGCGCGATGCGTATGCCGACATCTACTTCGACAAGAAGCGCGAGTACCGCGTGCGCGTGGGCCAGTCGAAGATGCCGTATGGCTGGGAGAACCTGCAGTCCAGCCAGAACCGTCTCACGCTGGACCGCGCCGACGCGCTCAACTCCGGCCTGCGCGACGAACGCGATATCGGTGCGGTGTTCTATTACAGCCCCACCGTGGCCAAGGGCCGCTTCCAGGACCTGGTCAAGTCAGGCTTGAAGGGCTCGGGCGACTACGGCGTGATCGGTGCCGGCGTGTACAACGGCCAGGGCGCCAACCGCGCCGAGCGCAACGACAGCATGCATGCGGTGGTGCACGCCACCTACCCGTTCAAGTTCGCCAACGGCCAGTACCTGGAAGTGGGTGCCGACGCCTACAGCGGCCGCTTCGTGCCGACCGCGGCGGCGGTCAACATCGGTGGACGCAGTTTCACCCCGGCCATCACCGACCCGAACGGCTACACCGACCAGCGCGTGGCCGCGCACATCATCTACTACCCACAGCCGTTCGGCCTGCAGGCCGAGTGGACGGTGGGCCGTGGCCCGGAGCTGGATGTGGAACAGCGGCGCATCCGCACCCGCTCGCTGAGCGGCGGCTATGTGCAGGCGATGTACAAGCACGATGGCAGCTACGGCACCTTGCTGCCGTACCTGAAGTGGCAGACCTACCGCGGCGGCTCCAAGTTCGATACCAATGCGCCGCGCATGCGCCTGGACGAAGTGGAAGCCGGCGTCGAGTGGCAGCCGATGGATGCGCTGGAACTGGTGTTCGCCTATTCCAAGATGAAGCGCACCGACGTCACCACCGCGCCGTATCCGGTGGTGGAAGGCGACCTGCTGCGGCTGCAGCTGCAGGTCAATTACTGACCCCTGCCCGCCGATGGAAAACGAACAAGCCCCCGCATGCGGCGGCTTGTTCGTTGTTGCTTCACCGGTCGTGGCTAGCCGTTACGCTGGCAGGATGGTACTCGCCTCGACCCTGGTGCCTTGACCGCCGATCCAGTGCCGGCACCGGCGTGCTAGCGGGCTGCCAGCTCTCCACGAATGATCTCTGCGCCCGCACTGAGCGCCTTGAGCTTGCCCCTTGCGACGTCCCGGGCAAGCGGCGCCATCCCGCAGTTGGTGGACGGGTAGAGTTTGTCGGCATCGACAAAGCGAAGCGCCTTGCGCAGCGTCTCGGCCACCTCCTGCGGTGTTTCGACGGTATTGCTCGCCACGTCGATGGCCCCGACCATCACCTTCTTGCCGCGCACCAGTTCGATCAAATCGATCGGCACGTGCGAGTTGTGGCACTCCAGCGAGATGATGTCGATCGACGATGTCTGCAGCTTTGGAAACGACTCTTCATACTGGCGCCACTCCGAGCCCAGGGTCTGTTTCCAGTCGGTATTGGCCTTGATGCCGTAGCCATAGCAGATATGGACGGCGGTCTCGCACTTGAGCCCTTCGACCGCGCGTTCGAGGGTGGCCACCCCCCAGTCGTTGACCTCGTCGAAGAAGACATTGAAGGCCGGCTCATCGAACTGGATGATATCCACGCCGGCCGCTTCGAGCTCCCTGGCTTCCTCATTGAGGATCTTGGCAAATTCCCATGCCAGCTTTTCGCGGCTTTTGTAGTGCGCATCAAACAGGGTGTCGATCATCGTCATGGGACCGGGCAGCGCCCATTTGATCGGCTGCCGGGTCTGCTGGCGCAGGAACCTGGCATCGTCCACGAAGACGGGCTTGGGGCGGCTGACCGCGCCAACCACGGTCGGCACGCTGGCGTCGTAGCGATCGCGAATCCTGACGGTTTCGCGCTTTTCGAAATCGACGCCACTGAGGTGTTCGATGAAGGTGGTGACGAAATGCTGGCGGGTCTGCTCGCCATCACTGACGATATCGATGCCGGCATGCTGCTGTTCCTGCAGCGACAGGCGCAATGCGTCCTGCTTGCCTTCGATCAGTTCGGCGTCCTGCAGCTTCCAGGGAGACCAGAGTTTTTCCGGCTGCGCGAGCCAGGAAGGCTTGGGCAGGCTACCGGCGGTAGATGTGGGGAGCAGCTTTTTCATGATGAGTGGTGTCTTGCGTTCCTGTTGGTTAGACAGCGTGGCTGGAGGCCCACTGCGCGAGCATCGTCCCGTAGGGCCTGATGAAGTGCTCTTCGGTGAATTTCCCCTGCGTCACCGCGAGCTGGCTGCGCTCTTCACGGTCGTAGACGATCTGGGTAGCGGAATAATCCTGGTGCTTCAGGCTCGGCTGGTAGATGGCCCCTGCCGCGGAATTGGCGTTGTAGATCTCTGGCCGGTAGATCTTCTGGAACGTTTCCATGGTGCTGATGGTGCCGATCAGCTCGAGGTTGGTGTAGTCGTTGAGCAGGTCGCCGATAAAGTAAAAAGCCAGCGGGGCAACGCTGTTCGGCGGCATGAAATAGCGCACCTGCAGGCCCATCTTGGCGAAATACCGATCGGTCAAGGAGAAGTCGTCCTGCCGGTATTCGATGCCCAGGATGGGATGCCGGTTTCCGGTTCGATGATAGAGCCTGCTGGTGGAGACGCTGATGCAGATGACCGGCGGTTTGGTGAAACGCGCCGTGTAGGCGTCCGAGTCCACGAAGTGCTTGAACAGCGTTCCGTGCAGGCTGCCGAAATCGTCCGGGATGCTGAAGCCGGACGCATCCTGATTGTGCGCTGGCAGCAGCACGCTGAAATCGTAGTCGCGCACGTAGGAGGAGAAGTTGTTCCCTGCAATGCCCTCGATGCGCGCGCCGGTGGTCTTGTCGAGGATGCTGGGCTTCAGGATCTCGATCAGCGGAAAGGCATCGCTGCGTTCGCGCGCATCGATGTGCATCTGGACCGAGATGATGTCCAGTTCGACAGCGTAGCGGTCGCGCCCGGGGTTATCCCAATGCGCCAGGTCGTTGCAGCGGTTGTCGATCATCGCAAGCGTGTTGCGCAGGTTTTCCTGCCGACGCTGCCCTCTGGCCAGGTTGGCAAAGTTGGTCGTGTTGCGCGTATTGGCCGCGGGACGGTAGTCCTCGTCAAACCGGACGCTGTTGATGCTGAAGGTGAATTCTTGAGTCATTGCAAGCTGACGCCTTGTTTCCGAGTTGAATACGAGCGCAGGTCTCGGCGCAGGTATGGATACCCGCCGGGTGGATGCCGCCACTCCGGACCGGCGGACAATCACCCACCGATCCTGTGGCCGGCGACGGGTGTGGCGGCCCGCCGAGCAGCCGTGGGCTGGATGGCCTCAGGCCGCAGCCACGTCTTCTGCAGCGATGGCACGTGCCTGCCGCGTCAATGCGATCAGCGGCAGTGCCCGCTGCACCGCCAGCCTGGCCCGCTCGGCCAGGGCCTCGTTGTGCACGCGGTAGTCCAGGAAGTCGCGGTCGGTGGCGTAGACGCCCAGTGGCAACGTGCGTGCCTGGAAGAAGCTGAAAAGTGGCCGCAACTGGTGGTCGATCACCAATGCATGGCGCTCGCTGCCACCGGTTGCCGCCAGCAGCACCGGCGTGTCGATCAAGGCATCCTGATGGATGAAGTCGAAGAAGTGCTTGAACAGCCCGGTGAAGGAGCCGCGATAGACCGGCGTGGTCACCACCACGACGTCGGCCTGCTCCACCGCCGACAGTGCCTGCTCCACCGTTGCCGGCAGCTGCGAGCGCCACACTGCACCGGCAAACTGCGGTGCCAGCGCCCCGAGTTCGACCAGCTGTTGCTCGCACGGCACGGCCTCGGCGATCAGGCCCAGCAGGTGCTCGGCCAGGGCGACGGCCTTGGAGGGGCGCTGCAGCCCGCCGGAGACCGCGACGACGCGGAGGGGATGTGGCACGTTGACAGTCATGCGGGGTTGACCTGAAACGACGAACCCCGATGCTAGGGCCCGCATTCAATGAAGTAAAATGGTGTTATTTCAACAATCCATGAATTCGGATCATCTGAATGCTTGAGCGCATCCATCTCACCATCGTCCAGCAGGTCGAGCAGCAAGGCTCGCTGACCGCCGCCGCAGGCGTGCTGAACCTGACCCAGTCGGCGCTGAGCCACAGCATGAAGAAGCTGGAGCAGCAGTTGGGCACCGACGTGTGGCTGCGCGAAGGTCGCACCCTGCGCCTGACCCAGGCGGGCCAGTACCTGCTGGCGGTGGCCAACCGGGTACTGCCGCAACTGGACCTGGCCGAAGAGCGCCTGGGGCAGTTCGCGCAGGGCGAACGCGGCGCCCTGCGCATCGGCATGGAGTGCCATCCCTGCTACCAGTGGCTGCTCAAGCTGGTGGCGCCCTACCTGGCCACCTGGCCGGACGTGGATGTGGACGTCAAGCAGAAGTTCCAGTTCGGCGGCATCGGCGCGCTGTTCGGCTACGAGATCGACCTGCTGGTCACGCCCGACCCGCTGTACAAGCCCGGGCTGCGGTTCGAGCCGGTGTTCGACTACGAGCAGGTGCTGGTCGTGGCCAAGGGCCATGCGCTGGCGTCGGCGGCCTACGTCAAGCCCCAGCAGCTGACCCGGGAAGTGCTGATCAGCTATCCGGTGGACCTGGAGCGCCTGGACATCTACAGCCAGTTCCTGCTGCCAGCCGGGGTCACGCCCCGGCGCCACAAGGCCATCGAGACCACCGACATCATGATGCAGATGGTCGCCAGCGGCCGCGGCGTGGCCGCGATGCCACGCTGGCTTGTGGAGGAATATGCGTCCAGGATGGACGTGGTGCCGGTGCGGCTGGGCGCGCGCGGCATCCCCAAGCAGATCTTCCTGGGCGCACGCGAGGCGGATATCGCCGTCGACTACCTGCGTGCCTTCATTGAACTGGCGCGCCAACCCGCCAATGGCACCGCCAACACCACCGCCGACACAACGACCACTCCGCCGGGAGCCCACTGATGGACAGCACCGCCACGCGCACGCCACTGCCACTGCCTGCCGGCCACGACAAGGTCTTGCTGCATTCCTGCTGCGCGCCATGCTCGGGTGAGGTGATGGAGGCCATGCTGGCGTCCGGCGTCGACTACACCATCTTCTTCTACAACCCCAACATTCATCCGCGCAAGGAATACGAGCTGCGCAAGGACGAGAACATCCGCTTTGCGCAGCAGTGCGGCGTGCCCTTCGTCGATGCCGACTACGATCGGGACAACTGGTTCGAGCGGGCCCGCGGGATGGAGAACGAACCCGAACGCGGCATCCGGTGCACGATGTGCTTCGACATGCGGTTCGAACGCACCGCGCTGTATGCGCACGAACACGGCTTTCCGGTGATCACCAGCTCCCTGGGCATCTCGCGCTGGAAGAACATGCAGCAGATCAACGACTGCGGCGTTCGCGCTGCGGCCAGGTATCCCGGCCTGATGTACTGGGAGTACAACTGGCGCAAGGGCGGCGGTTCCTCGCGCATGGTCGAGATCAGCAAGCGCGAGAACTTCTACCAGCAGGAATACTGCGGCTGCGTCTACTCGCTGCGCGACACCAACCGGCACCGCGCCGAAAGCGGGCGCAATCGCATACAACTGGGCGTGAAATTCTATGGCGATGGGGAACAGCAAGACTAAGCGCCTCGCCAGGGCAGCGACGCTGGCCGGGATTTCAGTCTGTGTCATGGCGCCCTTCCCGCTCGCCCAGGGCCCACGTAGCGGCGCCACCCAATGACCACCAACGCACGGCAAGATCGTTTGACTCATCCGCACACGCCACGCCTGGCCAGCACCATCACCGATGCCTATTCCCTGGAGGTCAGCGCAACCGCCATTGCCGGGCTGAGCGCAGCGGCGCCCGCGATCATGCGTGGCGCGACCATTGCCATCCCCTACCTGCCCAACCAGGACGACGCCGCGCGGCTGGCCGCCGCATGCATGGTGCGCAAGCTCGGCTTTGCGCCCATGCCGCACCTGTCCGCGCGCCGGATCGGCTCGCGCGACGCACTGCACGCCTTCGTCAGGCGCGCCGTCGATGAGGCTGGCGTCGAGCGTTGCCTGGTGATCGCGGGCGATCCACCGTCGCCGATCGGGCCGTTTCCGGACAGCGTGTCGCTGATCGACACCGGGGTCTTCGAGCGCTGCGGCATCCGGACCATCGCCGTGGCAGGGCATCCGGAAGGACATCCGGGCATGCCTGCAAGCGAGCGCTGGGATGTGCTGAAACGCAAGTGTCGCAGCATCGCCGAGCGCGGCATGGCACCGCTGATCGTCACCCAGTTCGCCTTCGATGCCGACCTCGTGCTGACGTGGTTGCACGCGCTGCGCGCGCGTGGCATCGCACACCCCGTGCGGGTGGGCGTGCCTGGTCCCGCCGGCGTGGCGGTGCTCGCACGCTATGCCGCACGCTGCGGTGTCGGCGCCTGCACCGCGATGCTGTCCAAGTACGGCATCTCGCTGGGCAAGCTGTTGGGCACCGCCGGGCCGGATCGGTTTGTCGATCGCCTCGCCACCGGCCTCACCGGAGCGCATGGAGAGGTCAGCCTGCACTTCTTCCCGTTCGGCGGCATCGCGCAGACGGTCGCGTGGGTGGAGCAGTACCGCGCCCGCACCGCGCCGCACCGCGCCGACTGACACCTGCCGGGCACGCCGCGCGTCATCGGCCGCAGACCTCGAATGGGCGAGCACGAGCGTGCGGGTGGGCGAGCTGTCCACGACCTGGATCACAGTCTGGACTGCTTCATTTCTGTGGCTGTGCTTGCGGCGCGCCGGGTGCTGCAGCGCACAGCGGACCTGTCACACGGGCGCGGTATAACCATCGGCGAATCGCGGCGAGGGGGCGCTGCATCCGGTGTCGTTGCACTGCGCGACGGCATCGCTTCTGCAACGTTCAAGGAGAGATGTCGCCATGCCGAAGCCGTCGCTGTTGTCCTTGCTGTGCACCCTGTCGCTGGTTTCCCTGCCGCTTGCCGCGGCCGAGCTGCAGCCCAAACAACTGGCTGGCCCGCCGGAGGAGTTCGCGCAGATGCGCGCACCCGACCCGGCCGAGTCGGCGATTCTGTCCAAGAGCGCCTTGCTGCCGGTGGAATTGACGCCAGCCGGCAACTCCGCACGCTGGCAAGGCACGCTGCCGGTGGAAAACGGCCATTTACGTTTCATGGTGCTGGCCGGTGAACAGCCGTGGGAGGCGGCGGTGACTGCACCACGCATTGCCGGCGCGCGCGCGGCCGCCGTTGCTCCGCAACTGCAGGCGCAGCGCACGCTGCTGGGCACCGCAGAAAGCGGCACCAGCGGCATGCGCTATGCGGTGGAATCGGCGCAGAACGGAGCGTGGTCGCTGGCCCTGCAATCAGCAACGCCGGTGGCGCAACGCGGGTATGTGCTGATGGAAGGCGATGCGCGCACGCAGCTGGCCTCGTACCCGCGCCATCGTCGGCAGCAGGTCGGCCAGTCGCTGACGCTCAACGCCTTGCTCAGCGGCAACGATGCAGCCGGTGCGAGCTTGCTGGCCGCGCAGGCGGGGCAGATCGAGACAGCGAGCCTGCGTGTGATCGACCCGCAAGGCGGCATCCGCACGCTGCCGATGGCAGACGACGGGCAGCACGACGACGGTGCTGCCGGCGATGGCGTGTATGGCGGCACGTTCCAACCGACAGCCGAAGGCACCTGGATCGCACAGGTGATCGTGCGCGGTCGCGACCAGGCCGGGCAGCCGTTCGTGCGCACCAGCGAGCATGTGTTGCCGGTGCTGGATACCTCCCTGCGCCTGCTCGGCAACGCGCTCAGCGCACGCGCTGCCGACGGCACCCGGCTCAGCATTGCCTTGCCGGTCGCCGCGCGCGGCAAGGCCCCGTCGCATTACCGCGTGTTCGGCCAGGTCTGGGGCACCGATGCCAAGGGCAGGCAGGTGCCGGTGGCATGGATCGGCGGCATGCTGACGCCGCAGCAAGGCCAGCTGCCGTTGAGCCTGGACGAACGCTGGGTCGCGCGTGCCGGCGCGCGTGCGCCGTTCACGCTGCGCGGGCTGCGCATCGAAGACCCGGACCATTACATCCCGCTGGTACAGGCCGACACGCTGCCGTTGCAGCTGCCCGCGTTGCGCCGTGCCAGCATCGTGCGGTCTGCCGGTGCCATCGACGAGAGCATGCGCATGGGGCCGCGCCCGACAACGCTGGCCCGCGCCAGTGCGATGGCGCAGCCGCAGGCCACGGGGTCGCAACTGGTGCTGGTGCATGGCTATTGCTCCAACGGCGTGTGGCCGCAGGCGCAGTTCACCAACGCGTCCTCGTTCATCGATGCCAAACAGAACCGCAGCAACGACCAGTTCGCACAGCGGCTGGCGCAGTTCGCCAGTCAGTGGTCCTCGTTCGCGACGGTGGCGCACAGCCAGGGCGGCATGGCGGCGCTGCATCTGTACACCTACTACTGGAGCGGGCTGGATAACGCCACCGGTGGGCGGGTGATGCAGTCGGTCGGCACCCCCTACCAGGGCACCAATCTGTCCGGCATCCTGGCGGCCGTGGGCTCGTGGTTCGGGGTGGGTTGCGGCACCAATACCGACATGACTTACGACGGCGCCAAAGCCTGGCTGGCCGGCATTCCGGCCGATGCGCGCGCCAAGGTGAACTACTACACCACCTCGTTCGCCAAGACCAACTGGTACACCAACGACTACTGCAACGCGGCCTCGGACCTGGTACTGAACGACCCGGAAGATGGCACCGTGGAGCAGGTCAACGCGCAGCTGCCGGGCGGCGTGAACCGTGGCCACACCACCGGGCAATGCCACACCACCGGCATGCGCGACCCGGCGCAGTATCTGGACGCAAGCCGCAATGCAGTGATGAACGCCAACGCCGCGAAGTGATGCGGCATCCATTGCAGGGTCCGTGGCCGCCCACCACGCACGCCGTAGATGCGTGGTGGGTCCGATGTGGCCTGCCGCCTCGGCTCCCGCGAAGGTGGGCGGACAAGCCCCTGCTGCGACGAGGTCCGCGTGATGCGGGCAGCGCACACCGCGCTGCCCGCCATCCACCGCCTGCACGGGCTGCACGGTCCCGACGACGACATTGACGAGCCTGCACCCCGCCCTTCGTAGGAGCGTGCCTGCGCGCGACGCATTGCCGAAGAGTCACCGACTGCAGGTCGGTGACCCAGCACGCTCACACCCTCAACCAACGCGTCGACACCGCCACGCCCACCATCAACACCGCGACACCGAGCAGGGCGCCGACTAGGCCGATGCCATGCGCGGCGAAACCGATCAGTGCCGGCCCGGCCAGGATGCCGGCGTAGCCCAGGGTGGTGACCGCGGTGATGGCGATGCTCTCCGGCATGCGCGTCTGGTTGCCGGCCAGCGAGAACAGGGCCGGCACGATATTGGCGCAACCCAGGCCGACCAGCACGTAACCGGCCAGCGATGCCTGCCACGGGCTCACCAGCGTCAGCACCAGGAAGCCGGCGCTGGCCAGCAGCGCGCCCACCACGATCGAGCGGATGCGCCCCAGGCGCTCCACCACCGCATCGCCGAGCAGGCGCGTCACCGTCATGGTCAATGCAAACGCGACATAGCCCACGCCGGCGGTGCTCGGGGCAACCTGGTGCACATCGGCCAGGAACACCGAGCTCCAGTCCAGGATGGTGCCTTCGGCCAGAAACACCACAAACGCCAGGATGCCGATGAACAATACGATGCCTCTGGGCAGGGCCAGCAACGGCCCCTGCTGCGCCACGCGCTCGGTCCGCCAATGGCGCACCGACAGCACGCCGACCACGAGCATGGCGATCACCCCGGCGAGCGCCGCGCTCAGCGGGGAAACCCGCGCCGACAGCAGCAAGGTCATCGCGCCGGCACCGACGAAACCGCCGATGCTGAAGAACGCATGGAATCCGGACATCATCGCGCGCCGGGCATCGCGCTCGACCACCACCGCCTGCATGTTCATCGCGCAATCCATCGCGCCCACGCCGGCACCGAACGCGAACAGCACCGCGCCCAGCATCCACGGATTGGCGACAACGGCCAGCAGCGGCAGGCTGATGCAGATCAGCGCCGCCGTCACCGCCATGACCGCACGGAAGCCGAAGCGGGCCGACAAGGCACCGGCCAGCGGCATCGCCAGAAACGAGCCTGCCCCCAGGCACAACAGGATCAGGCCGAGCGCGCCATCGTCCACGCCGGTCCTGGCTTTGGCGAATGGCACCAGCACCGCCCAGACCGCGGCAGCAAAGCCGGGAATGAAGAACGCCGCGCGGGTGGCGTGCTGTTGCACGCGAGCGCTGGAGCCGGGGACAAGCGACATGCAGGCAATTCCAGAAGGGAGCGGCGAACCGAGTGCGACGGTGGGCGCTAGGCCGGCGCGTTCGCGGGCCGGGTGTGGCCTGCGCACTGCTCCACTGCGCGTGCTGCAACCGTCCGTGGGGATATGCGAGGGTGCTAGCGAAACACCACCGTGCGATGGCCATTGAGCACGATGCGGTGTTCGACATGGCGACGCACCGCACGCGCGAGCACCAGCGATTCGGTGTCGCTCCCCAGCCGCACCAGGTCGCGCGGCGTCATCGCGTGATCCACACGCGCCACGTCCTGTTCGATGATCGGGCCTTCGTCCAGGTCTTCGGTGACGTAGTGCGCGGTGGCACCGATGATCTTGACCCCGCGTGCGTGCGCCTGGTGATACGGCTGCGCGCCCTTGAAGCTGGGCAGGAAGCTGTGATGGATATTGATCGCGCGCCCCGCCAATGCGCGGCACAACGCCGGCGACAGGATCTGCATGTAGCGCGCCAGCACCACCAGATCGATCTGCAGCGCTTCGATGAGGGCAAGCAGCTGCGCTTCCTGCGCAGCGCGCGTGTCCGCGCTCACCGGCAGATGGTGGAAGGCGATGCCGTAGGAGGCGGCCAGCGGCGCGAAGTCGGCGTGGTTGGACACCACGGCTGCGATATCCACCGGCAATTGCCGGCTGTGCATGCGGAACAGCAGATCGTTGAGGCAATGCCCCTGCTTGCTCACCAGCACCAGCAGCCGCGCGCGACGGCGCGCATCGTGCAGCTGCCAGTCCATCTGGAATTCCTCGGCCAGCTGCGCAAAGCGGCGTTCCAGCCCGGCAATCTCGGTGCCCGGCGGCTTGTCGAAGTGCACGCGCAGGAAGAAGCGGCCACTCTCGTCGTCGCCGAACTGCTGTGCGTCGAGGATGTTGCAGGCCAGGTCGAACAGCAGGCCGGTCACGCGATAGACGATGCCGGTGCGGTCGGGGCAGGACAGGGTGAGGATGTAGTCGGAGCGCATCGGCACAATGATAGCCAATGCACCCGGCTGCGGGCGCAGTGCTTGCGCCCGTAACTTTCCCGTGCGGCTCAGCGCGGCGGCAGGCGCAGCATCAGTCGCCGATTGATGTCATCCAGTTGCGCCATCGATGCCTCCACCGAGGTCTCCATCGCTTCCTGGGTGGTGATGTGCGCACGCAGATGCGCAGGGTCGGCCAGTTCGCCACGCACCAGGAACACGTTCTCGCCCACCTCGCCGACGTGCCGGCTGAGCACCACGTAATCCACCTGGTCGAAGCCGTGCTGCTTGGCCAGCGGCAGCAGGCGCGCGGCCATGCGCACACTGGCCTCGTCGGTGGGTTTGTCCAACTCGGCATCGAGCACGGCCACCGCTTCGCGGATCTGCGCAAACAGATAGTGGTCCGGATGCTCGGGATGGTCCGGGCCCACCGGGCCCTGGTCGACGACCGGTGCGGCGGTCATCGTCTACCACCGGCGCAGCGCAGTGCGCGCGGTGTGCGCCCGGTCGAACCGAGCGTGATATGCAGGTGTCGCATCGCATCCTCCCTGGAGCGGCGGCTGTCACGAGCCGGCATTTTAGAAGGTCTGCTGCATGTTTAGGTGAGTAAGAGATGGGCTGTGCTGCTTTGAAGCGAAGCGGCCTGAGCGTGTGCAGCAGATGTCGCTGACGGTAGGCGAAATCTGCTGCACATGGGCTTCGCCCCGTACCCTCACCTTGACCCCCGCTCCGCCTCCCCCCTGCCCGCGCCGGAGCGCGGGCGCTTCAAGGCACGCACGCCAGTGACGCGCGAGCGATGCCTTCTCGCTTCGCCGAGAGCGGGGCTAGCTCCGCCTTGCGGATGCGGCGATCAGGCCTGCCCTGCCCGCCGCGCCGATACCTCTGCCAGCACGGCCCAGTCGGCGTTGCCGTCGCCATGGGCGATCGCCTCGTCCAGGCCGGCGCGCAGCAACTCGCCCAGCGGCATCGGCACCTGCTTGTCGGCACCGGCCTGGATCGCCAGGTCCACGTCCTTGCGCCCCAGGGTGGCGGTGAAGCCGGCCGGCAGATAGGCGCGCTGCATGATCAGGCGGCCATAGCCCTGGTACGCGGGTGCGGCGAACAGGGTGCTGGTGAGCATGCCCAGGAACTGGGTGGCGTCCACGCCGTGGCCGCGTGCCAGCGCGCTGGCTTCGGCCATGGCGCCGATCGCGCTGGCCAGGCAGAAGTTGGCCGCCAGCTTGACCGCATTGGCCTGCTCGGGGGTGCGGCCGATCTCCCAGGTGCGTAGACCGAGCACGTCGAACATCGGCTGCACGCGCGCCAACGCTGCCTCGTCGCCGGCGGCCAGGATGTTGAGCTTGCCGGCTTCGGCCACATCGACGCGGCCAAGCACCGGTGCGGCCACGTAGGCCACGCCGCGCTCGGCATGCAGGGCGGTCAACTCGTGCGCCAATGCCACCGAGATGGTGGCCATGTTGACGTGCACGCTGCCCGCCGGCAGCGCGTCCAGCACACCATGCTCCAGCAGGGTCGCGCGCACCGCGTTGTCGTCGGCCAGCATCGAAAACAGCAGCGGGCCATGCGCGGCGTCGCGCGGTGCATCCACCACCGTGGCGCCGGCCTCGCGCAGCGATTGCGCGCGCCCGGGCGAACGGTTCCACACACTCAGTTCGAACCCGCCGCGCAGTAGGTTGTGCGCCATCGGCAGGCCCATCGTGCCCAAGCCCAGAAATCCTATCGGCATCTGTTTTCCTTATTCGATCTTGCGTCAAGAGCGGCAATCCAGACACCGCACGCTCTGCTTCTTTACCACTCCCCGCGTTAATCAGCTGGCGAACACGCCACGCGCATCGCGTGGCTCGCAGCGCAGGTATTGCGGCGCGGGTGTGACCGACGCACCAAGTGCAGCGGCCGCATGCCACGGCCAGCGCGGGTCGTACAGGATGCCGCGCGCCAGCGCGATCGCATCGGCCTGGCCGTCCTGCAGGATCGCCTCGGCCTGCGCCGGCTCGGTGATCAGGCCCACGCCGATCACCGGCGTGTTGACCTGCGCCTTGATCTGTTGCGCAAACGGAATCTGGTAGCCCGCCTGCACCGGAATCTGCTGGCGCGGATCCAGCCCGCCGCTGGAGACATGGATGTAGTGCGCACCGCGCGCATCCAGCGCCTTGGACAAGGCGATGCTCTGCTCGACATCCCAGCCGCCCTCCACCCAATCGGTGGCCGAGATGCGCACGCCGATGGCGATCTTGTCCGACACCGCCGCGCGCACCGCGTCGAAGATGCGCAACGTCAGCCGCATGCGGTTTTCCAGCGAACCGCCATAGGCATCGCTGCGCTGGTTGCTCAGCGGCGACAGGAACTGATGCATCAGATACCCGTGCGCGGCATGCAGCTCGACCAACTCAAGACCCAGGCGTTCGGCGCGCTGCGCCGCATCGACGAATGCCTGCACCACCGCATCGATGCCGGCATCGTCCAATGCCTGCGGCAGCGGCTGGCCGTCACCGAACGCCAGCGCCGATGCGGACACGGTCTGCCAGCCATGCGCGTGATCCGGCGCGATCGCCGCGCCGCCGTTCCACGGCAGATCGGTGGAGGCCTTGCGCCCGGCGTGCGCCAGTTGGATGCCGATCGGCATCGGCGACCAGCGCCGCACCGATTGCAGTACCTCATCCAGCGCCTGCTCGGTGGCATCGTCGTACAGGCCAAGGTCCGCATAGGAGATGCGCCCCTGCGGCTGCACCGCGGCCGCTTCCAGGATCAGCAGGCCGGCACCGGATTGCGACAAGGTGCCCAGATGGATGCGGTGCCAGTCGCTGGCGCGGCCGTCCTGCGCGGAGTACTGGCACATCGGGGCGATGACGATCCGGTTGGCGAGCGCAAGCGGACCGAAGCGGATGGGGGAGAACAGCTGGCTCAAGAGGGCATCCACAGATGACACGGGGGTGCCCATTGCACTGCGCCGCGCGCGTGGGCACAACCGCTGCGATGGATCACTGCGTCATGCCGAGCGCGCACTGGCGTCATCGACGCTGCGTGCAAGCAACGGATCGAACGGCGCGTGCAGGAATGTCAACGCCTGCGCGCACGACTGTTCGACCTTCAGGCTGAGCAGCTCGTCCGCGCGGGTGCGCCCGAAGTTGAGCGCGGCGATCGGCAGGCCGTTGCGTGCAGCGGTCTGCACGAAACGAAAGCCCGAATACACCATCAGCGAGGAGCCCACCACCAGCACCGCATCGGCCGCCTGCAGATGCGCAAATGCACGCTCCACACGCTCGCGCGGCACGTTCTCGCCAAAGAACACCACATCCGGCTTCAGCACGCCGCCACACACCGGGCACGGCGGCACCGCAAAATGGTCGAAGGCCACATCGTCCAGGTCCGCATCGCCATCGGGCGCCTGCGCCGCGTCCAGGTCGGCCCAGCCGGGGTTGGCCTGTTCGAGCAGCAGCTGGAAGTCGGTACGTGGCATGCGCCGCCCGCAGCCCATGCAGCGCACCACATCGAGCCGGCCATGCAGGTCGATCACCGCCTGGCTGCCGGCCGCCTGGTGCAGGCGGTCGACGTTTTGCGTCAGCAGCACTTCCAGCTGGCCGCGCGCTTCCAGTGCGGCCAGTGCGTGATGGGTGGCGTTGGGCCGCGCCAGGCCGAAGCGCGGCCAGCCGACCAGGCTGCGCGCCCAGTAGCGCTGCCGGGTGGACAGCTCGCCCATGAAGGCCTGAAACGTCACCGGTTGCGGGCGCTTCCAGCCGCCTTGCAGATCACGGTAATCGGGGATGCCCGAATCGGTGCTGCAACCGGCGCCGGTGAGCACGAACAGGCGCCGGTGGCGTTCGATGAAGTCCTGCAGCGGGTTGCCGTCCTGCACCGGTGACGCCGTCATCGTGCAACTCCGGTGGCCATGAGGTAACTGTGCAGCAACACCACCAGTTGCGCCTGCAGCGGCGCAATCCGCACAGCCGGCGCGCCATCCTCGAGCAGGCTCTTCAACGGCCCGGTGATGGCCGCCATGCCGATCTCGGCCACCGCCTGGCAATCGTCGAAGCGCACATCCGAGGCGGTGGCGAGCGCGGCGGCGAACGCCTGCTGCGAGCGCCGGCGCGCCTGCGCGCCCAGGATGGCGCCACCATGCAACTCGGCAATGGCGTACAGCGCGCGTGAGACATCCACATGCTGCAGCTTGGCCTGCACGAAGGCACGCACCAGGGCCTGGCACTGCTGCGCAAGCGTGCGCCCGTGCTGTTGCGCGCAGGCCAGTTCCACCGCATCGATCACCGTCTGCAGATGCCACTGCAGCAGCGCGATCAACATCGCCTGACGATTGGGGTAGTACTGGTACACGCTGCCGACCGACACGCCGGCACGCTCGGCCACCCGCGTGGTGGTGCAGCCCTGCAGGCCGTCGGCCACCAACACCTGGATGCTGGCCTGGCGAATGACCTCCACGGTGGCGCGCGAGCGCGCTTGCTGCGGGGCTTTACGCGGTGCGGGCAGGGGCAGGGAGGTGCTCACGAATGCGAATGTCCACACGGATGGATGGCACATAGTCTGGGGGCCTTCTGCCTGATTCCAAGGAAGCGCCTCGTCCAGCTCCGCCCCGGTGGGCGCTGAGCACCGACGCCGGCCGCGCTCGATGCCTTTACCCTCTGCCACGTACAGTTGAAACCGCTTGAAAACAGGCGCCACGTCACAAATCGTGGTGCCGGATCACGCAGTTAGCGTGATCCGGTGCACACGCAACGCTGCGGAAACATGGCACAGCGACAGTGGGCAGCTCCCCCGCTACCCCCCATCCCTGCCATGCCCTACACCCACACCCGGACGCGCTCCGGAGTGCGTCATGCCGTGTCGCGTCGTCCGCTCGTCGTCGCGCTGGCACTGACCCTGGCCACCCCCGCGCTCGCGCAGGAAGCCGCGCCCGCCACGCCTGCCACCCGCAAGGGCGAGGACGGCATCTTCTCGCTGGACCGGATGATCGTCACCGGCGCCGGCCAGGCCCAGAACCAGTTCGATGCCTCGTATGCGATCACCGCGCTGACCGCCGAGCAGATCGACAAGCTGGCCCCGCTCAACCTCGCCAGCCTGATCGGCTCGATGCCGGGCATCTATGCCGAATCCACCGGCGGCGAAGTGCAGAACGTCTACCGCATCCGCGGCATTCCCGACGAGGGCTCGTTTGCGGTGATCCAGGAAGACGGCATCAGCCCCTACCCGGACAACAACGGCTACTTCTACAAGACCGAAGGCCTGGTGCGCCCGGACCTGATGGTCGAATCGGTGGAGACCGTGCGCGGCGGGCCCTCGCCGATCTTCGCCTCCAATGCCGCGGCCATCGTCAACTTCGTCACCCGCCAGGGCGGCGACACGCCCGAAGGCGCAGTGCGCACCACCGTCGGCGACACCGGGCTGTACCGGCTCGACGGCTATTGGTCGGGCAAGCTGGCCGACGGCTGGTATCTGGCTGCCGGCGGCTTCGTGCGCCGCAACGACGGCTACCGCGACGTGGACTTTCCGGCCGACGAGGGCGGGCAGTTCCGCATGAACCTCACGCACACGCTGGACCACGGCAGGATCACCTTCACTGCCAAGCATCTGGACGACAAGAACGCGTTCTACATGCCGATCCCGCTGTACGACCCGCGCGACACCACGCGTTCGCTGGACCCGTTGATCGACCGCTTCACCGGCACCTTGAGCACCGCGCAACTGAAGCGCGCCAGCATCGTGTCCAGCGATGCCAACGGCACGCCGCAGCGCGAACTGCGCGACCTGTCCGATGGCCGCCACATGAAATTCAACCATCTGGGCGCGAACCTGGACCTGGCCTTCGACAATGGCTGGAGCCTGTCCAACAAGGCCATCGTCAATCGCCTGGACATGACCTTCGACGCGCTGTATTCCAGCAATGCGCCGCAGGACGCCAGCGCGTATGCCAACAGCCGCCGCGCTGCCGCCAGCGCCGCGTTTCCCGGCCTGACATCGCTGGGCTACGTCTACACCGATGATGGCAGCCGCTTCGATCCGGCCAGCACCGACGGCCTGGTGATCCAGGGCCAGTACCGCGCCATGAACGTGCGTGCCGATTCGTTTGCCGACGACCTGCGCCTGCATCGCCGCTTCGACTGGGGCGGCGACACCCACGACATCACGTTGGGCGTGTACGGCGCCTACTACGCGCGTTCCTACAATTCGCGTTACCAGAGCTATCTGTTGGAGATGCGGCAGAACCCGCGCACCATCGACCTGCTCGGCTACGACGCGGCCGGCAACGTGGTCGGCGGCGTGACCAAGGACGGCGTGGTGATCTATGGCGCCGACCGCACTCAAGGCAAGGCCTACACCAGCATGCTGGCGCCCTACATCGCCGACACCTGGCAGGTGACCGACAAGCTGCGCCTGGAAGGCGGCGTGCGTCACGAGCGCTACCGCTACCGCGCCTGGAGCATGTTGCGCAGCACCGGCAACCTGGGCATGGCCGACACCCTGGCCGACGATGCCGCGCGCCTGTTCACCGGGGCCCGCGCGCACACCGCGCTGGACGTGGGCGTGACCAACTGGACCGCGGGTTTCAACTACGACATCAACCCGACGGTCGGCATCTATGGCCGCGCCTCGCGTGCGCACCGCGCGCCCAGCGAGGGCGCCAACGAAGGCAATGTCAACATCCCCACCGCCGACCAGTTCGAGCTCGGCACCAAGCTCAACTTCGACACCCTGGACGTGTTCGCCACCGCCTTCTACACCAAGTACGACCCATACAACATCGGCACCAGCGCGGTGAACCCGCAGACCGGCGCGGCCGAATCCAAGGACTACCGCGGCAGCGTCACCAACCCCGGCATCGAACTGGCAGCGGTGTGGACGCCGGCGCAGTGGCTGCGTTTGGATGCCAACCTGACCTACAACGACACCAAGGTGTCCGACCTGACCGAAGTGGTGGCCAATGGCGCAGTGGCCGTGGTCAACGTGGACGGCAACATGCCCAACCGCCAGCCAAAGCTGTACGGCAATGCGGGCCCGACGCTGTACTTCACCACCGGTGCGTTCGACTGGGAAACCTCGTTGCGCTACGCCTACGTCGGCAAGCGCTACGCCGACCTGGAGAACACCACCGAGCTGGCCGCCTACGACACCCTGGCGGCCAACATCCTGGTGCGCAACGGGCCGTGGGATGTGCAGCTGTCGGTCGACAACCTGACCAACACCTTTGCGCTGACCGAAGGCAACCCGCGCACCGACACCATCTCCGGCCAGGGCACGCGCGAACCGATCTACGGCCGCCCGATCTACGAGCGCAACTCGCGGCTGGTGGTGACTTACCACTTCTGAGTGCACCGACGTCCGGGGTGTCGCAGCCTCGCTACCGGCGCTCCACTTCCCGATCCATCGCCTGCAGCGTGGCGTACGCGCTGCAGGCCACAAGGACTGCCATGACACCCTCCCCTCTTGCCTGTGCGCTGCTGTTTGCGGCAGCGACATGTTCCGGCAATGCCGCCGCCTGGGGCCACCGTGCGCACGCGGCCATCGACAGCGCCGCCGTGCAGGCACTGCCCGACGACGGCCCGGTCTTCCTCAAACAATATGTGCAGGTGATTGCCGACGGCGCAACGCTGCCGGACGGCTGGCGCAGCGAGAGCGAGCCATTTCTCAAGATCGAAGAAGACCCCAACCACGGCTGGTTCCGCGAGCAGTTCGCCTTCATGCAACACCCGCCGCGCTCGCGTTATGCCTTCGTGCTGGCGCTGTATGACGAACAGCGGCGCATCGCCAGCAGCGACCCGCAACGGGCGCAGCACATGAACGTACGCTGGGCCGGCACCTTGCCGTATGCGGCCACCGAAGGCTACCAACGCATCGTGGCAACCATGCGGCAACTCCGCGCGCTGCGTGCCAAGGGCCAGGACACCCGCGAGCTCGAACGTACCTGCGCGTTCTATGTCAGCTGGTTCGCGCACTACATTGGCGATGGCGCGCAGCCGCAGCACGACAGCATCCACCACGACGGCTGGCAGGGGCCGAACCCGAACGGCTACAGCACCGACCCGAAGGTGCACGGCAAGTTCGAGAGCGATTACGTGGACAAGATTGCGCTGACCCCGCAGGACCTGCTGCGCCGCATGCCGGCCCTGGCGCATCAGCAGGGCGATGTGTTCGAGCAGATCCTGCACTTTCTCGACGTGGGCACCGGCCGTGTCGAGCAGGTCTATCGCCTGGAAAAGGCCGGCGCGTTCGACGATGCCTCCAGCAGCGACGGCCGCGCGATGGTCTACCGCACCGCCGGCGATGGCGCGGCGATGCTGCGCGACCTGCTGGTGCGCGCCTGGCGCGAAAGCGCGCTGCAACCAGAAACATCCACGCTGCCGCGCAGCATGGACCCGAGCCATCCGCAGTACGACCCGGCCACCGGATCTGCACCTGCCGGCAGGTCGCCAACCGCATGACCGCCGTAGGCGACATCGGCTGCCGCCAGCGGCGTGCCGACCCGCGCGCCGGCACCGCTCGCTGCGCGCCTGTCGGCAGGACGGCGCAGCGGGCCCTGCGGCTCGATCCTGCCGTCACGCGGCGTCAATGGACCTTGTTGAGCTGTTGGACAAAGCGCAGCAGATCCTGACTGACAAGCGCTGCCACCGGCAACCGCGCGCGCCAGCTTTTACCACTCCCGATTCCCGATTCCGCCAGGCCAACCACCCGCATGCCGGGCACGCCCATGCGACGCGCAGCTGGCGTCCATATCGGCCTCGGTGGTTCCCGGATGCTCGCGCCGGTCGCTCCTCACTCGCCGCGTGCGGGATGCGGCGCAAAGCGCCCGTACGGCCGCGCGTCGTCGGCGCGCTGGCGTAGCACGTAGGCCGCCGCGAAGGCGAGCGCCAGCAAGGTCAGGCACATGCCGACCAGGGCGCCCCAGCCACCGTGCTGCCAGAACCAGCCGCCGAGCGCACCGATCACGCTGGAGCCGGCGTAATACGCCAGCAGATACAGCGATGCGGCATGGCTGCGGTGCGCACCGCCGAGCCGGCTCACCCACGCGCTGGCGGCCGAATGCGCAATGAAGAAGCCGATCGTCAGCAGCACGATGCCGGCCACCACCAGCGCCAGCACATGCGCCAGGGTCAGCGCCACGCCGAGCACGCACAGCACGATACCGGTGCTGACCACCGGGCCGCGCCCGAAACGATCCGACGCCGCGCCGGCCACCGACGAACTGACGATACCGAACACATAGGCGCTGAAGATCATGCCGATCTGGCTCTGGCTCAGGCCGAATTCCGGCCCGCCCAGCCGGAAGCCGGCGTAGTTGTAGAGGCACACGAACACCCCCATCAGCAGGAACGGCAGCGCGAACAGGAACGGCAGGTTGCGGTCGCGCAGATGCCCGGCCCAGGCGCGCAGATGGAAGCGCAGATTGATGCCGTGCCGGCGCACGAAGTTGCGCGACGGCGGCAGCAACCAGAAGAATGCCAACGCACACAGCAGGTCGAACACGCTCAACATCGCCAGTGCAGTGCGCCAGTCGTAGTGATCGGTCAGCACGCTCATCACGATGCGTCCGCTCATGCCGCCAAAGGCATTGCCGGCCACATACAGGCCGGTGGCCGCGCCCATCTTGTTGGCCGGCAGCTCTTCGCCCAGGTACACCATCGCCACCGCCGGCACCCCGCCCAGCGCGATACCGGACAAGGTGCGCACCAGCACCAGCGCGCCCCAGTGCGGCAGGAAGGCGGCGAGCAGGTTGAGCAGCGCGGCCAGCGCGATCGACACGAACATCAGCCCGCGCCGGCCCAGGTTCTCCGACACCGCGCCGGCGCAGAAGATCGCCAGGGCCAGCGCGCCGGTGGCCAGCGACAACGGCAGCGAGGCGGTGGCCGCATCCACGCCGAAGGCGCGCGCAAACTCGGGCAGCACCGGCTGCACGCTGTACAGCAGCGAGAAGGTCGCAAAGCCGGCCAGGAACAAGGCCAGCCGGATGCGGCCGCTGGCGGGTGCGTCGGCAGCGGGTATGTCGTTTGCAAGGCGGGTGCCCGGCGAGCTGGCAGCACGGCGATCAGGAGAAGACACGGAAGCAGCATCGAGGCAGGAGGACGGCGAGTATTCGCCTGCCAGGACCCCCTGTCCAATATATGATGCTGGCAGTTGCCATATGCAGGACAGATAGCATGGAACTTCGCCACTTGCGCTATTTCCTGGCCGTCGCCGAAGAAGGCAATTTCACCCGGGCCGCAGCGCGGGTCGGCATCGGGCAACCGCCGCTGAGCCAGCAGATCCAGGCACTGGAGCGCGATCTGGGGACGCCGCTGTTCCGGCGCACCCACAGCGGCGCCGAGCTGACCCCGGCCGGCGAGGCCTTCCTGATCGAGGTGCGTCGCGTGCTCGCCGACGTGGAGCGCGCCGCAGAAACCGCGCGGCGGGTGGCGCGTGGCGAATCCGGCCGGCTGCGGCTGGGCTTCACCGCCTCGGCCGCGTTCAATCCGGTGGTGCCGCATCTGATCCGCGACTTTCGCCGGCAATGGCCACAGGTCGAGCTGTTGCTGGAAGAAACCAACACCGCCGGACTGCTGCTGGCCCTGGCCGATGGCCGCCTGGATGCGGCGTTCGTGCGCTACGGCCTGAGCACGCCGCCCGACCTGCAATTGCTGCGCTTTGCCGACGAACCGATGAAGATCGCCGTGCCCACCGCGCATCGCCTGGCCGCCCGCAACAGCGCGCCACTGGCGGCGCTGGCGGGCGAGCCGTTCATCCTGTTTCCGCGCAGCTTCGGTTCCAGCCTCTACGACGAGATCCTCGCCGCCTGCCGGCAATCCGGCGTGACCTTGCGCATCACCCAGGAAGCGCCGCAGATGTCGTCCATCGTCAATCTGGTCGCGGCCGAACTGGGCGTATCGGTAGTGCCGGCCTCCACCGCCCAGCTGCAGCTGCCCGGCGTGCGCTATCTGGATATCGAAGGCCAGATGCCGCTGGCCCGGCTCGCCCTGGCGGTAGCGCCAGGTGCGTTGGACACGGCGCCGCTGGTCCGGCATCTGTGGGCCCTGGCGGAAGTGCTGTGAGCCAGGCTGATCTTGAGCCCACAACACCACGGTTTTTGTAGGAGCGCACTCGTGCGCGATGTGGCTCTTCCGGTAACGCCCTCGCGCACAAGTGCGCTCCTACACCTGCCAACAGATGGCCAGATGCCGCTGGCCAGACTGGCCCTGGCAGAAGTGCTGTGAGCCAGGCTGATCTTGAGCCGACAGCACCACGGGTGTCGTAGGAGCGCACTCGTGCGCGATGTGGCTCTACCGGTAACGCCCTCGCGCACAAGTGCGCTCCTACACCTGCCCAGGCGGAAAGATGTTGGATTGCGTTGCCTGCCAACAGCGATGGCGCTGGTTTTGAGCCGAGGTCTGATCAACACACCCCATCAGCCACACCCGAAGCCGTTGATCCTGTGGAAGCGCACATGCCCGCGATGCTGCTTGCGTGGCGACATCATCGCGGCCAGAGCCTTCGCTGCAGACAGCATGCACGTTGCCTGCGCACGCACGTGCCCTGCCGAATCCGTGCACGCCATCCGGGCACACCGCTTGACCTCAACCGCGATTGAGGTCGTTCAATGCCCGCTTCTTCCACCACCTGCGCCTGCCATGCATCTTCGTCACCTGTTGCTGCCCTGCCTCGACCCCGACCTCAGCCTGCGCTTCTATCGCGACGTGCTGCAGCTGCCGCAACACGGCAACAGCGTTCGCATCGGCTGGAGCACGCTGGAATGTGTGCAGGCGCAGCAGCCGGTGGGCAGTGTGCATCTGGCGTTCAACGTGGCGCCCTCGCGCTTCGACGCCGCTGCGCAGTGGATCGGCGCGCGCAGCAACCTGCTTGCCGATCCACACGGCCGCCGGGAGTTTCGACTGGATGGCGTTTGGCAATCGCACTCGGTGTATTTCGCCGGCCCCGATGGCGCGGTGCTGGAGTTGATCGCGCGCCAGGCCGTGCAGGACGTGGTCACCGGCGACGGCGCGTTCCACGGCGAAGAACTGCTGTGCCTGAGCGAGATCGGGCTGCCCAGCAACGATGTCGCGGTGGTGACCAGCAGCGTCGCCCATCACTTCGGCGTGCGGCCATTTGCACCGGCGGTCGAGGGCTTTGCCGCGCTGGGCGACGATGATGGCTTGTTGATCGTCGTCGATCAGGCACGCCGCTGGTTTCCGCAGCAACGGCAGCTACCGTGGGCCAGCGGTGTGCGGGTCAGCGTGGATGCACCGCAACCGGGGCTGCGCCTGCGCGATGCGCAGGGCTGGGAGTTGCTGGCGGCGTGATTGCCCACGCCGCGCACCTCATGCCGCGGCTGCAGGCGCGGGCAGACGGAAGAATGCCCGCGCGGCGGCCGTGCTGTTGGCCGCGGTCAGCGCCACGTCCTCGCCACGATCGCGCGCGAGTTCTTCGACGATATGCGACAGGAACCTTGGCTCGTTGCGGCGGTCCTTGGGCATCGGCTTGAGCGTGCGCGGCAGCAGGTAGGGCGCATCGGTCTCGATCATCAACCGGTTGGCCGGGATATTGCGCACC
The DNA here is from genome assembly GCF_903989465.1 of Xanthomonas sp. CPBF 426. Taxonomy (NCBI): domain Bacteria; kingdom Pseudomonadati; phylum Pseudomonadota; class Gammaproteobacteria; order Lysobacterales; family Lysobacteraceae; genus Xanthomonas; species Xanthomonas sp. CPBF 426. The sequence continues at coordinate 382,667 of NZ_LR861805.1, read as the reverse complement.
AGCTCGCGCAGATGCGCACCGCGGCGCTCGTCGCACAGCCAGCCGGTGATGCCGATGTAGTAATCGCGGTCCAGGTAGTCGAACAGTTCTTCGCGGGTGCCGGTGAAGCAATGCACCACGGCCGGGCCGAGCCGGCCATCGAAGCTGCGCATGATCGACAGGAAATCGTCGTGCGCCTCGCGCTGGTGCAGGAACAGCGGCTTGCCGTTGTCGGCGGCCAATTGCAGCTGGCGCTCGAAGGCCTTGTGCTGCGCCGGCCGCGGGGCGAAATCGCGAAAATAATCCAGCCCGCATTCGCCTACCGCCACCACCTGCGGATGCGCCTGCAGCGTGCGCATTTCGGCCTCGCATTCGGCGGTGAATTCCACTGCGTGGTGCGGGTGCACGCCGGCGGTGGCGTAGAGGAATCCGGGGTGCTGCTGGGCCAGCTGCAAGGCCAGCGGCGAATGTTCCCGGCTGGCGCCAGTGATCACCAGTTGCGCAACGCCTGCCTCGCGTGCGCGTTGCAGCACTGCGTCGCGGTCGCGGTCGAAGGAGTCGTGGGTGAGGTTGGCGCCGATATCGATCAACTGCATGCTGCGGTGTCGCCTGAAAGAGCAGATGTAATTGTACTGGGTGGACGTTGCCCTCATCCGCCCTGCGGGCACCTTCCCCGCAGGCGGGAGAAGGGAAACGCACGGCGTCAGCTGCGTGTTATCGGCGTACCTGCATGCGAATGGCCGTACCTGTATGCCCTCATCCGCCCTGCGGGCACCTTCTCCCGCGGGCGGGAGAAGGGAGACACACGGCGTCAGCTGCGTGTTATCGGCGTACCTGCATGCGAATGGCCGTACCTGTATGCCCTCATCCGCCCTGCGGGCACCTTCTCCCGCAGGCGGGAGAAGGGAGACACACGGCGTCAGCTGCGTGTTATCGGCGGTGCCTGCATGCGAGTGGCGGTACCTGTATGCCCTCCTCCGCCCTGCGGGCACCTTCTCCCGCGAGCGGGAGAAGGGAACCACACGGCGTCAGCTGCGTGTTATCGGCGTACCTGCATGCGAATGGCAGTACCTGCATGCCATCGGCCTGCACGAACGCACGGTCTTTCCCCTCTCCCGCCTGCGGGAGAGGGGCAGGGGTGAGGGCCGCTTGCGCAGCACACTCACCCCACCACCGGCACCACCATCGCATCGATCTTCGCCGCCAGTGCCTGGATCGCCAGTTGCGCCGAGCGCGAGAGTTGCCGCTGCGGGGCCACGCACAGCGCCAGCGTCATCGGCTTGGTCAGGTGGCGGCGGAACGGCACGAACGCCAGCCGGCCGTCGGCCACATCCGGTGCGGCATCCAGCCACGACATCAGGCCCACGCCGGCACCGGCGCGCACCAGCCCGCGCAAGGTGCGCACGTCGTTGCAGTGGGTCAGCCGCTTCACGTCGATGTGCTGGCGCTGGTACAGCACCTTGGCATGCTCGCCGACGATCAACGGCGCGGCCGGCAGCAGCAGGCGATGCTCCAGCGTTTCGCTCAGCTGCAGCTCGGTGCGGGTGCTGAGCGGGTGGCCGACCGGCATCGCGATGCCCAGCGGGATGTCGGCAAAGGCGCGCACTTCCAGGTCCACACTGCTCACCGGGTCCAGCAGCAGGCCGATGTCCACATCGGCCGAGGTCACCATTTCCATCACCCGCTGGTTGCGCGCGGTGGACAGGTTGAAGGTGATGCCGGGGTACTCCTGCACCAGCGCCGCCACCGCTGCCGGCACCACGCCCTCGCTGAGCGCGTCGATCATGGCGATCTCCACATGCCCGCGGCGCAGCCCCTTGAGCTCGTCGAAGCGCTCCAGGGTGCGGGCGTAGGCCTTCTCCCAGCCGCGCACGTCCACCAGCAGCAGCTCGCCGGCGGCGGTCAGCCGCAGCCGCCCGGGCAGGCGCTCGAACAGCTGAGCGCCCAGCTCTTCCTCGGCCTTGAGGATCTGCCGGTCGATCGCCGAGGCCGACACGTGCAGCACCTCCGAGGCCTTGCGGATGCTGCCGCAGCGGGCCACCTCGATGAAGTAACGGGTGAAGCGGGAAAAGGTCAGCATGCGGCGGGGCCCGGTTGGTGTTGCATTTTTTGCAATGGCTTGGCTGAAAATCGATGTTTGATAACACACCCCCGGCTTCCTAGAGTCAATCCGGCACCGCTCCCGCCCTCCGCCAGAGACTGGACCCATGGATGTCGCCGTCCCCGCCCTGCCGCTGCACTGCACCTTCGCCGCCGCCGATTGGCAACGCCTGGCCCAGCACTGGCACGCGGTGGCGCTGAGCAGCGAAGTGGGCGAGGCGCCATTCAAGGCCACCCTGCTGGACGAGCCGCTGGTGCTGTACCGGCTGGGCCAGGAGCTGGTGGCCGCGCGCGATGTCTGCCCGCACCGCGGCGTGCCGCTGAGCATGGGCACCGCCGATGGCGGCGGCGTGGTCTGCGCCTATCACGGGCTGCGCTTCGGCGCGGGCGGGCGCTGCAACCACATCCCGGCCAGTCCCAATCAGAACATCCCGGCCAAGATGCGCCTGCACACCTATGCGGTGGCCGAGCGCTATGGCTTGATCTGGGTCTGCCTGGCCAAACCGGCCGGCGTCAGCGAGGCCGAGGTGCAGATCCCGCCGATGCCGGGCTGGGACGAGGAGGGTTTCCAGCAGATCGTCTGCCCGGCGTTCGATATCGGCGGCAGTGCCGCGCGCCAGCTGGAAGGCTTCATCGACGTGGCGCATTTCGCCTTCGTGCACACCGCCACCTTTGCCCAGCCGGACAAGCGCGAGGTGCCGGCCTACACCACCACCGAAACGCCGACCGGCTTCAATGCCGACTATCTGAGCTCGGTGGCCAATTATTCGGTGGACATGCCGCTGCCGGACGTGGACCCCGACTTCCAGTGGCTACGCCATTTCGAGGTGCACCTGCCGTTCACCGCCACCCTCACCATCCACTTCCCGGTGCCGGGCAAGCGGCTGGTGATCATGAACGCGGCCAGCCCGGTGTCCAAGCACAAGACGCGCCTGCTGGTGCCGATTGCGCGCAACTTCGACACCCATCTGCCGGTGGAGGACGTGCACGCCTTCAACCTGCGCGTGTTCGAGGAAGACCGCGCCATGGTCGAGGCGCAGCGCCCCGAATACCTGCCGCTGGACCCGCTGCTGGAAGTGCATATCCCGGCCGACCGCAGTTCCATCGCCTATCGCCGTGGCCTGCGCAGCCAGGGCTATAGCGACTTTTTCCTGCGCTGAAAGCCGAGGAGCACGCCATGCAGTTGCACGAGGTGCGCGTTGCCGAAGTCGTCGACCAGGGCCATCGCCAACGCGCGATCCGGCTGGAGCCGGTCGGCGCGCAATTGCCGGCCTTCGAGGCCGGCGCGCATGTGGACCTGCATCTGCCCGACGGCATGATCCGCCAGTATTCGATCGCCAGCGCGCCGCATGTGCGCGACCACTATGTGCTGTGCGTGAAGCTGGCCGATGCTTCGCGCGGTGGCTCGCGGCATCTGTGCGAGCAGCTGAGCACCGGCGATCGCCTGCGCATCTCCACACCGCGCAACCTGTTTCCCCTGCATCCGGGAGAGCGCCACGTCCTGCTGGCCGCAGGCATCGGCATCACCCCGCTGCTGTCGATGGCCGAAGCGCTGGAAGCGCGTGGCGAGCCCTTCGTGCTGCATTACTACGCGCGCCGGCACGCCGATGTGGCGTTCGGGCAGCGGCTGCAGCAGGGCTTCACGCATGGCCAGGTGCAGGTGCATCTGAGCGACGGCGGCGAAAGCCCGCGCGTGCATGTGCCCGAGGAACTGGCACAGGCACGTGCGCGCGACCAGCTGTACCTGTGCGGGCCGGCCGCCTTCATGGACCACTTCACGCTGCTTGCCAGGGCGCACGGCTGGACGACGGAGCAACTGCACCGCGAACACTTCGCCGCCGCCGAGCCCGGCATCGCCCACGATGCCGACAGCGCCTTCGAAGTGGAGCTGGCCGCCAGCGGCCGCGTGGTGCAGGTGCCGGCCGAGTGCAGCATCGCCAGCGCCTTGCTGGATGCCGGCATCGAGGTACCGCTGTCCTGCGAGCAAGGCATGTGTGGCGCCTGCCTGACCGGCGTGATTGCCGGAACGCCCGACCACCGCGACAGTGTGCTCAGCGACAGCGAGCACGCGCAGAACCGGCAGATCACGCTGTGCTGTTCGCGTAGCCGCACGCCGCGGCTGGTGCTGGATCTTTGAAGGTGCCTGTCTGTCGTGACTGCCTAAGCACTGACATTGCCACCACGGCTGTGCACGCGTGACGACCGCACTGACCGATGCAGCCGGCGACCACGGCGCATGACAACCCGCGATGCCGATGGGCCCGACACGCTGCCCAGCGTCGCAAGGGCACTGTGTCCGTCCGGGACAGCGATGCACTGCGCACCGCGCAGGCTCCCGCACGTATCGTGTGCCCGACGCCGGAGAGCACTCCGTCCATGCAGCGCGATTGTTTGCAATGCCCCTGTGCGTTTCACGCCGGATGTGCGGACGCGCAGCATGCAATGCAGCGCGTCCGCAAGCCGCAGCGCTGGAAGTCAGGCTCCGCATCTGGCGGGCGACATGCGCAGCTGCTCACGCGTTGCGTCATGCAACGCGGAGGTGTCTTTCAGCCTCACCCGTGCAACGGGCGGCCGGCGTGATCTCCCGTGCCAACTTAAACCACCTCAACCGCTGGCCGTCCACCGCGCTGCAAGGCATGCTTTGCGTCTACCGGCGGCGTGATTGCGCCATTGTTTTTTCTTTCCGAGTTATCCAACGCATGTCCATCGTTCATCGCAGCCTGCTTTTGGCGTTATGCGTCCTGTTGCCCACCGCCGCGCAGGCACGCAACCAAGCCTCGCCTGCACAGCAACGCGAGCAGCAGGTGGCGCAGCTGTTGCGCACCGCCGCCGATCACCCTGCACAACTGCGTGCCTGGCTGCAGGCGATGCCCAAGGGCGGCGACCTGCACAATCATCTGTCCGGCTCGGTGTATGCCGAGGACTACCTGCAGTGGGCCAGCGACGATGGCGCCTGCGTGCAACTGGACGACCTAAGCCTGCGTGCGCCGCCGTGCGCCAAGGGTCAGGAGCCCGCACGCGACCTGGCCACGCGCAATGCCGCGCTGTATGGCCAGCTGGTGGATGCCCTGTCGATGCGCAAGTTCCTGCCCAGCCCGTCGCAGCCCACCGGACACGACCAGTTCTTCAGCACCTTCGGCAAGTTCGACGCGGTGGTGCGCATGCGCGTTGCCGACACCGTGGCCGCGGTGCTGGAACAGGCCGCGCGCGACCGCGTGCCGTATGTGGAAATCATCGCCAACCCGCCACAGATGGACCAGGCGGCAACACAGATGCAGTCCCTGCCCTGGCAGGGCGACGACGACGCGGCCAACCTGCGCGCCCTGCAGGATGCCTTGCCGCCCCTGGTGCAGGCCGCACAAGCCGCGCTTGCCGACACCGACGCGCAGGTGCGCCGTGTGCTGCACTGCGACCAGCCCACTGCGCGTCCCGGCTGCCAGGTGACGTACCGCTACGTGCCTTATGTGCTGCGCGTGTTGCCGCAGCCGATGGTGTTCGGGCAGATGGCGCTGGCGCACGCGCTGATCGCCGCCGGTGGCAGCCGCGCGGTGGCGTTGAACATCGTCGCGCCCGAAGACAACCCGGTGGCGCTGGCCGATTACACCCGCCACATGGCGATGTTCCGCTTCTTCGCCACACGCTATCCCGACGTGCCGCTGTCCCTGCATGCCGGCGAGCTGGCACTGGGCCTAGTGCCGCCGGCGCAACTGCGCTCGCACATCCGCCAGGCGGTGGATGTCGGTGCACGCCGCATCGGGCACGGCGTGGACCTGCCCTACGAAGACGACGTCGATGGACTGCTGCAGCGCATGCGCGACCAACAGGTTGCGGTAGAGATCAACCTCACCAGCAACGATGTGATCCTTGGCGTCAAAGGCTCCGCGCATCCGCTGGCGATGTATCTGCGCGCCGGTGTGCCGGTGGTGCTGTCCACCGACGATGCCGGCGTCTCCCGCGCGGACATGACCCATGAGTATCAACGCGCGATGCAGGAACAAGGCATCGATTACCCCACGCTCAAGCAGCTGGCCCGCAACGGCCTGACCTACAGCTTCCTGCCGGGCGCCAGCCTGTGGGATGCCGACGGTAACGCTGCGCAGGCCTGCGCCACCGCGTTGCAGCGCGACACCGATGATACTGCCTGTCGAGCATTCCGCCAGGGCAGCGAGAAGGCTCGGCTGCAATGGCAGCTGGAAACCGACCTGGCCCAGTACGAACGCACGCTGTTGCATGTAGGAGCGCGCCCGAGCGCGAACGGGCTTTCCCGGTAACGCCACATCGCGCGCAGGCACGCTCCTGCCAACGCGCCTTCCGATCCATCGCCGCTGCAATGCATCCCACCTTCCACGACAAAAACGCAATGACTCACCCGCACACCCCCTCCTCCAAACGCCGCGTCATTCTCGAAGACGACATCGATGGCTTCACGCCTGCGCAGCTGCTGCTGTTGCAGTCGCCCGAGGTCGAGGTGCTGGGCATCAGCGCGGTCAGCGGCAACATCTGGCGCGACGAGGTGCTGGCGCATACCTGCCGCCTGCTGGAACTGGCTGGCCATCCCGACATCCCCGTGCTGCCCGGCCCGGTGCATCCGCTGCTCAACAGCGAACTGGCCACCGAGCGCTGGGAAGCGCTCTACGGCAAGCTGGTCTGGAAAGGGGCATGGACCAGGCACTGGGTGGACGGCGACACCGTGCAGAGCGCGCCGCGCTATCACGCCCACGACGTGGTGCCCGAGCTCGCACTGGGCAATCCCAGCGTGGTGCGCGCGCGTGAGGAGCCAGCCGCGTTGTTCATGCTGCGCATGGTGCGCCAGTATCCGGGCGAGGTGAGCATCATTGCCACAGGCCCGTTGACCAATCTGGCGCTTGCGCAATCGCTGGATCCGGCCTTCGCCACGCTGGCGCGCGAGCTGGTCTACATGGGCGGCAGCCTCAACCCACGGCAGCAACGCAACAGCATCAGCGCGCAGCAGTTCGCACGCGAGTTCGTCAACTCGCCACGCCGCGAATTCAATATCCGCTGGGATCCGGAAGCGGCCAGCATCGTCATGCGCGCCCCCTGGCGCAAGATCACCATGGTGCCGGTGGATCCATCGACCGCGACCGAACTCACGCCCGACCTGCTGGCGCGCATGAGCGCGGCCGATACCAGCATCGGCCATGCCTTGCGCCGCCGCGAGCCGGGCTTTCCGATGTGGGACGAGTTGGCCACCGCGGTATGGCTGCGGCCCGAACTGGCGACACGGACCGAGACGCTCTACGTCGATACCAACACCGCCTTCGATGCCGGCTACGGCGACATCCTGTCGTGGGCACCGGGGTACCAGCCGGGGCTAGGCGAGCAGGCGCAGACCGTGGTGCACGCAGTGGATATCGAGGCGTTCGAACAATTGCTGGTAGACCACCTCACCGCGCCGCAACCACCAGCAGTCGGCTTGCCGCTCCCCCTTGTCCCCTCGGGAGATGCTGCCCGAGGCGCGGATGAGGCTGCGCCCCCGAGCCGTGGCGATTGACCGGCAATGCTGAAACGCCGCGCCTGTCATCCACCTTGGTCGTGGCAGCAACCGCAGCTCACTTGACGCATCTGTGCATCCTGCACCATCCGCCGCAGCCCACCAGCCGGTTCAGCAGCGGCGCATTCGCACCACCTGCAGGCCGCGACATCGACTCCCGACTCCCAAATCCCGACTCCCAGCCCTCGACCAGGTGACCCCATGCAACTTCCAGCGCAGTGGCAGGCCGGCATCGATCGCAATACCGACGTGCTGCGTGGCCACGCGCAGCTGCTCGCCAGCTTCAACGCCCCGCGCCCCGCCGCGCCGGACACCGCCACTGCGCGCGGGCTGATCGCCTCCATCGTCAGCGCCACCCGCAGCCAGCCCACGCTGGCCGCACGCCATGCCACCCAGACGCTGACGCGCATCAACCAGGCCAACGACAGCCTGCGCGCGATCACCCGCCTGCTGCCTGCACGCGCCGCCGCCGATGCCGCGCGCGTGCAGGCCGCGCTGGCCGGTGGCAGCGACGGCGGGGCGCTGGCCGGCGTGCCGTTCGTGGTCAAGGATCTGTTCGACGTCGCCGGCCAGGTCACTACCGCTGGTGCCGCCGTGCGTGCGCAGTGCGCGCCCGCCAGCCGCGATGCGGCCGTGGTGCAACGGCTGAGCGATGCCGGCGCGTTGCTGGTCGGCACCGCCAACATGGACGAGTTCGCCTACGGCTTTGCCACCGTCAACGCGCACTACGGCACCACCGCCAACCCGCACGATCACCGCCATCTGGCCGGCGGTTCGTCGGGCGGCTCGGCCGCCGCGGTGGCCGCCGGGCTGGTGCCATTCGCGCTGGGCTCGGACACCAACGGCTCCATCCGCGTGCCGGCCGCGCTGTGCGGTGTGTACGGCCTGCGTCCCACGCACGGCGCGCTGCCGCTGGAGGGCGTGTTCGGCTTCGTCGATGCGCTGGATGTGGTGGGCCCGTTCGCCACCTCCATCGCCGACCTGCGCCGCGTCTACGAAGTGATGCTGGGGCAGCCACTGGCGCACTGCACTGCCGGCAACTTGCGCATCGCCCGCCTCGGCGGCTGGTTCCAGCGCAACCTGGATCCCGCGCTGGATGCCGGCCTGGGCACATTGCTCGCCGCCTGCGATAGCACCGCCCTGATCGAACTCCCCGACGCAGAGCGCGCCCGCGCCGCCGCCTTCGTGCTCACCGCCGCCGAGGGCGGCCACCGCCATCGCGCCGGCCTGGGCACGCACGCCGAGCAGTTCGACCCGGCCACCCGCGACCGCCTGCTCGCCGGCCTGCAACTGCCCGCCAGCGCGGTGGCCGATGCACACCGCTTCGCGCAGTGGTTTGGCGCGGCCATGCAGCGCCTCTGGGACGAGGTGGATGTGTTGATTGCGCCGGCCACACCCTGCGTGGCACCGCGCATCGACCAGGACAGCATCCAGATCGACGGCCTGCCGGTATCCGCACGCGCCAACCTGGGCATCTTCACCCAGCCGCTCGGCCTGGCCGCGTGCCCGGCGCTGGCCGCGCCGTTGCCGCGCCCCGGTCGCCTGCCGCTGGGCGTGCAGCTGATTGCCGCACCCGGCCGCGAAGACCGCCTGTTCGCGCTCGCCGCGCACCTCGAACGCGACGGCCTGCTCGCCTTCAGCCCGCCAGCGGAGACACGCTGATGCTGCATACCTTGCGCGCACGCCGCGGTATGGTCGTGGCCCCGCATCACCTTGCCGCGCAGGCCGGGCGCGATGTGCTGCGCGACGGCGGCAACGCCATCGAAGCGGCCGTCGCCACCGCCGCCTGCCTGGCCGTGGTCTACCCGCACATGACCGGCATCGGTGGCGACGGCTTCTGGCTGATCCACGACCCCGACGGCCGCGTGCACGCCATCGACGCCTGCGGCCGTGCCGCGCAGGCCGCGACCCTGGACTTCTATCGCGGCCACGCCAGCATTCCGTGGCGCGGCCCGGGCGCGGCCAATACCGTCGCCGGCACCATCTCCGGCTGGGCGCTCGCCCTGCAGCAGGCGGGCGGCGGCCTCTCGCTGCAGCGCCTGTTGCAGGACGCCATCCACCACGCCGGCGATGGCGTGCCGGTCACGCTGGGCGGCGCGCACATCGCCGCCAGCAAGAGTGCCGAACTGCGCGTGCAACCCGGTGCCTACGCCAGCATCTTCGAACCGCACGGCGCGCCGCTGCACGAAGGCGCACTGCTGCAACAACCGCAACTCGCACACACCCTGCAGCGGCTGGCCGACCAGGGCCTGGACAGTTTCTATCGCGGCGCACTGGCCGAGGACATCGCCGCCGACCTGCAGGCGCTCGGCAGCCCGCTGCGCGCGCACGATCTCGCAAGTCATCGCGCCGAGCCCAGCGTACCGCTCTCGGTCGCCATCCACGGCGCACGCCTCTACAACCACGCGCCGCCCACGCAAGGCCTCGCTTCGCTGCTGATCCTTGCCTTGTTCGATCGCCTGCAGGCCGAACACGCCGACAGCTATGCGCACCTGCACGGCCTGATCGAAGCTACCAAACAGGCCTTCCTGATCCGCGACGCGCACCTCGGCGACCCCGCCTGGATGACGCTGGACGCACAGGCGCTGCTCGATGACAGCGCCGCGCTCGATGCGCTCGCCGCACGCATCGACATGCGCAGCGCACTGCCCTGGCCGCAGCCCTCGCAGGCCGGCGACACCGTCTGGTTCGGCGTCATCGATGCGCACGGCCGCGCGCTCAGCTGCATCCAGTCCACTTATTTCGAATTCGGCTCCGGCCTGGTGCTGCCGCGCACCGGCATCACCTGGCAGAACCGTGGCTGCAGCTTCCGCCTCGCCGCCGACGGCTGGAACGCGCTCGCCCCGGGCCGCAAACCCTTCCACACCCTCAACCCGGCCCTGGCCACCTTCGACGACGGCCGCGTCATGGCCTACGGCACCATGGGCGGCGAAGGCCAGCCACAAACCCAGGCCGCGATCTTCTCCCGCTACGCGCGCTTCGGCATGCCGCTGCAACAGGCCATCACCGCGCCACGCTGGCTGCTCGGCCGCACCTGGGGCGAAGACAGCACGTCACTGAAGCTGGAAGACCGCTTTGATCCGGCACTGGTGCAGGCACTGCGCGATGCCGGGCATGCGGTGGAGCTGTTGCCCGCCTACACCTCGGTGATGGGACACGCCGGCGCACTGGTGCGCGAAGTGAACGGCGTGCTCAGCGGGGCAAGCGATCCGCGCTCCGATGGTGCGGCGGCCGGGTGGTGATGGTCGGGGCTTGTCGGCGCTTCCTGCATCTGCCTCGGTGAGGGGTGGACGTTGTTGGTAGCCAGCTGCGCCATCGCGCCGGAGCGGCGGCTTGTACGCTGGCAGAGGCGAGCGCTAGCGATCAGGACTCCAGCCAGGGCGGAACATGGCATAGACTCCGGGCATGCTCTCCAAGGCGATGATGGCGGACCCAGCCGCGCCGATCGCTGCACAGGACGCGCTTGCTTTTTTGGGCATGCGGGGCGATGAAGAGGGATGTCGCCGCGCTTATTCGACACACGCATCAACCCTTCCACCAAGGAGAGCCACATGACAGAGCAAGACGACAATCAACCGAACCTGGAGGACGTCAAGCTGGCGTTCGACGGCCAGAGCGTGGATTGGTATCTGCAGAAGCTGGTCGCCACCGTCAACACCTCGAACGTGCAGTTCGGCATCACGCTGTTTGTCGAAGGCATCATTGTGTCGGGCCAGCTGGTCAGCGGGAAGCAGTACTTCGAGGCATTTGCGCAGGAATTCTCTGCCGCCTATCCCGGCGATGCCGAGGAAAAAGAGGATATCCGTCGTGCGTTTGCCAGCCACGCCAGCATCTACGACACCGAGGAAGATGCCGAGCAGAGCAGCACGCCGCCGCAGTTCCTCCACCTGATCGACTCGCGTTGCTTCTCGCCCGGCGGCCAGCCCCTGCCAAGCAACCGTGGCGTGCTCTGGCGCGGCAAGCTCAATGCCGTGTCCGGCTTCACGCTGGGATCGCTATCGGCGGATTGAGCCTGGCAAGCTCCACGTTGGTGTGAGGTGCCTGTCATCTCACATTGGGCTGTTGGAAATAACGCCAGGAGCACGCTCACGGCTGCACAGCAGCCAAGCGTGCTTGCGCTTGCTGACAACGGTGCGCTCGCCAACGCCTTCCGTTGGCTCTCAGCATCAGACCGGCGCTGCTCGAATGGCAGCAGCGCCGCGCAGCAATGCCGACGCAGACAGCTTGAGCGTGGGCCGCGGGCTGTGGCCGATGGCAAACGTCACTGCCGCGCAAGGCACGCGCGCTCGTGGCTTCGTGATGCGCTTCAGAAAATCCGCTGCCGCCCTCGCGTCGTTGCGTGGCACGAACTGGCCTCCACGCACTGCGCGCTGCATCGCGCAACCGCCGGCACTCACGGCTGCAAACGATCGCCCCGCCCTGCAACCAGTGACGCTGCCAGCAGCAACACGCTGGCACCGACGAAGGTGGCGCCGATCGACACATGATCCAGCAGAACGCCGCCTGCGGCACCACCCAGCAGGATCGAGAGCTGGATTGCGGCCACCATCAGGCCGCCACCGCTTTCCGGTGCGTCCTTGACGCAACGGCTCAGCCAGGTGGACCAGGCCACCGGCATCGCCGAATTGAGCGTGCCCCAGGCAATCATCGCCACGGCCACGGCCCACACCAGATGGCCGGCCAGCAGCATGCTGATGGTCGCCACACCCAATGCAACCGGCAGCACGCTGAGCAGGGTGAACAAGCGCTTGGGCACCAGCGCGGTGGCGGCATAGGTCCCGACGAATCCGGCCAGGCCGAGGCCGAGCAGCAGCAACGACAGCTGCGACACATCGACCTGCGCGACGGTTTCCAGAAACGGGCGGAAGTAGGTGAACGCAGAAAACGCGCCGGCAAACCCGAGCATTACCGCCAGCATGGCGCGCGCCACATACCCACGCTTCAACAAGGTGACGATGCCACCCAGCGAGGTGGCGCCTCGCGCGGGCATCGATGGCAGGCTGCGCGATTGCCAGAGAATGGTCAGCGCCACCAGCGGCAACATGCCCCAGAATACCCCGCGCCAGCCGATGGTCGCGCCCAGGTAGCTGCCCAGGGGCGCGGCGAATGCGGCAGCGACCGCGTTACCGATGAATATGATGCCCAAGGCCTTGGGCACCGCATGCTCGGGCATGATGCGCATCACCGTGGCAGTGGACAACGCCCAGAACCCGCCGATGGTGATGCCGAGCAGCGCGCGTGCCACCATCAACATGCCAAAGCTGTGCGCGTTGGCGATCAACAGCAGCGACACCAACATCACCCCGGTCAGGGCGAGCAACACATGGCGCCGGTTGAAGCGCGACGACAACGGTGCGATCAGCAGGCTGGCGGCCACCGCGAACAGGCCGGAGATCGAAATCGCCTGGCCGGCCATGCCGGCACTGGCATGCAGATCGGCAGCGATTGGCGTCAGCAGGCTGACCGGCATGAACTCGGAAGCGATCAGCAGCGCAACGCAGAGCGACATCGAGCCGACCGCGCTCCAGGTCTGGCGTGTTGCGACAGGTGCGGCGCGCGAAGATGGATCGGTAGCGAGCGAACTGGCTTGCATATTTGGCCCTTGTGCGAAGTGGGATGCGAGACGAACGCCACGCCGCAAACGCGCTGACGCGGCGCTCGATGGCGAACGTGGTGTCCGGAAGGAATGCGCTGCAGGCAGCGATGCACTGCATCGACCTGCCACCGCAGCGACGCACGACGGGCGCAATGCAGCAACGGATGCTGCGGCTCGGGCGTGCGTATGTCTGGAGGTGCCGCAGCTTACGCAGGCAGTAGGCGGCGATAAAGCTGGTGGATTGGCACAGGCCTATGAAGCCGGCTCATCAACCGCGCATCCCTAGGTGATCGTGCAGCGTGATGCGCCACCTTCGTTCGACACCGACTTCGGTTTGCGCGAGTGCAGCGCAGGCATGCGCCCATGCTGCGATCGCACCGGAACGATCGGCCGCTGCCGGCAACGCGGCAGATCCATCAACCTTTATAGCGCAAGGCGTCGACCACCAGGTTGAAGGCGGAGGAGGAATGTCGGCGGCTGGGGTAGAACGCGTGCAAGCCCGGCCAGGTCGGCGACCAGTCCTTCATCACCCAGCGCAGCCGCCCGGCTTTGATGTGCGGGCGTGCCAGATCCTCCTGCACGAACGCGATACCGAAGCCGTCCACCGCCGCGTCCAGTGCTTCGTAAGTGCCGTTGAAGGTCAGCTGGCCGTCCACGCGCACGATGACTTCGCGGCCGTCCTTTTCCAGCTCCCAGGCATAGATGCCGCCGGCGGTTTTCATGCGCAGGTTGATGCAGCTGTGCGCGGTGAGGTCCTGCGGCGTCCTGGGAACGGGGCGGCGCGCGAGATAGGACGGCGCGGCGACGATGGCCATGCGCATGTCCGGCGCGATGCGCGCGGCGATCATGTCCTTCTCGACCTGATCGCCCAGCCGCACACCCAGGTCGTAACGGTCGGCGACGATGTCGGTCAAGCCGTTGTCGACCACGATTTCGACCTTGATTTCGGGGTAGTCGCGCAGCAGCCCGGACAGCTTGGGCCACAGGATCGCGCGCGCGGCGTAGTCGGTGGCGGTGATGCGCACGGTGCCTGCAGGGGTGTCGCGCATGTCGCCGAGCGCAACCAGCGCCTCCTCGATTTCCGCAAAGCGCGGCGCCACCGTCTGGATCAGCCGCTCGCCGGCTTCGGTCGGCGCCACGCTGCGGGTGGTGCGGGTCAGCAGGCGCACACCCAGCGTCGCTTCCAGCCCGCGGATGGTGTGACTCAGCGCCGACTGCGAAACCCCCAGCTTGGCGGCAGCACGGGTGAAGCTGCCCTCGCGAACGATGGCGATCAGCGCCAACAGGTCCTTGAAGTTGTCGCGCGCCATTGGTGAATCTCTTTCATGGAATACGGGAAACTGTAGCAGTTGGTGCCATGGGGACCGTGTGGACTGCGCTTCTCCCGCTGGGGACGCTGATGCAGCGCCTGCACGCGACGAGCGTGCTTGCAGTGGTGCGACCGCGCCGCCAGCGCGCACCGGGGCGCTGCGCGGAGGTTCGGGTGAGGGCAAGTGGCCAAGCAGGCGAGGTGTCACTTCTGATGCCGCGTGGCGGCGCGTTTGTCATTGCAAGGGCTGAGAGCCCTGTGTGGCGCCCCCTCATCCGCCCTGCGGGCACCTTCTCCCGACGGGAGAAGGTGCACAACGCTGTGCAAGCTGCCTGTCGCATTTTTTGCAACGCGCACCCCTAAAAAAACCGCTTTGGGGTGACAGGGCCGGTTCGTATAGTCCAATCGACAGGCGCTGCCTGCCACGCGCGCCTGTCGCCACGATGTCACCGGGCAATCGCCGGGCAATGGACCGCCCAGCGTGCTCCCCCCTTTCCACGCCGCCTGCGGAGGCCTCATGCACCAGTTCGTGTCGCATCGCGGTCCTGGCAGCGCCGGCAGAACACCACATTCGCACGGCACCCCATGCTGAGCGCGCAACGCACCTCATCCGCCCCCTGCTCGGGCGCACGCGCGGTTGCCCGCTGCGATGCTCTGGGACTGGCGCCCTACAGCGACACACCCGCCGGGCTGTTCCGCGCCTGGCTCAGCCCGGCGCATCGCGCCGCCGTCGCACAGGTGGGCCAGTGGATGCACCAGGCCGGCATGCAGGTGCGGCTGGATGCAGCGGCCAATCTGGTCGGGCGCTACGAAGGCGCACGCGCCGACGCACCGGCGCTGCTGATCGGCAGCCATCTGGACAGCGTGCGCGATGCCGGGCGTTACGACGGCCCGCTCGGCATCCTGCTCGGCATCGAATGCGTCGCCGCGCTGCATGCGCAGGGGCGGCGCCTGCCGTTCGGGATCGAGGTGATCGCCTTCGGCGACGAAGAAGGGTCGCGCTTTCCTGCCTCGATGTTCTGCAGCCGTGCAGTCGCCGGCACGCTCGACCCCGCCACGTTGGCGGTCACCGATGCGGCCGGCATCGACGTGGCCAAAGCGCTGGCGGACTGGGACCTGGATATCGCCCAGATCCAGCAGGCCGCACGCGCGCCCGGCAGCGTGCTGGCCTATCTGGAAACCCATATCGAACAAGGCCCGGTGCTGGAAGCGGCAGGCCTGCCGGTCGGCATCGTCACCGCGATCGCGGCGCAGCGGCGCTTTGCGCTGCGCTTCGACGGCCGCGCCGGCCACGCCGGCACCACCACCATGGCCCTGCGTCGCGATGCATTGAGCGCCGCTGCCGAGGCCCTGCTGGCGATCGAAGGGATTGCACGCACCGGCAGCGACGATCTGGTCGCCACGGTCGGCAAGCTCAACGTCGCACCCGGCGCCACCAATGTGGTGCCGGGCCGGGTGGACTGCACGCTGGACGTGCGCGCCGGCGACGACGCAACGCGCGATGCGGCGGTGCAGGAGATCGAACAGGCGCTTGCACGGATCAGCGCCAGCCGCGGCATCGCCATCGCCCTGGATCCACTGCAGACCTTGGCCGCCAGCCCCTGCGCACCGGCGCTGATGACCCGTCTGCAACACGCAGTCGCCGCACAAGGCATCGCGCCACGCCAGCTGGTGTCCGGCGCCGGCCACGATGCGATGGTGATGGCCGCGCTCTGCCCCACCGCGATGCTGTTCGTGCGCTGCGCCGGCGGCATCAGCCATCATCCGGACGAACACGTGGCCCCGGCCGATGCCGAGCTCGCACTGGCGGTCATGCGCCACTTCATCGAACACCTGGGAGATCCCCTTGTCACCTGATCTGCGTCACCTGCCTACCTTCGGCGAACTCGATCCCCCGCAACGGCTGTTGATGGGCCCGGGCCCGGTCAATGCGCATCCGCGTGTGCTGCGCGCGATGGCGGCCGACCTGCTCGGCCAGTTCGACCCGGAAATGACCACCTACATGAACGAGGTGATGGCGCTGTACCGGCCGCTGTTCGGCACCGAGAATCGCTGGACGTTTCTGGTCGATGGCACCGCGCGCGCCGGTATCGAAGCGGCGCTGGTGTCGCTGGTCAGCCCGGGCGACCGCGTGCTGGTGATCAACTTCGGCCGCTTCGGCCTGCTGCTCACCGAAATCCTCGGCCGGCTCGGTGCCGACGTGCACACCGTGGATGCGCCCTGGGGCGAAGTGGTGCCGCTTGCTGCAATCGCCGAGGCGATCGAGCGCGTGGCCCCCAAGCTGGTCGCTACCGTGCACGGCGACACCTCCACCACCATGGCCCAGCCGCTGGATGGCGTGGGCGCGCTGTGCCGCGCGGCCGGCGCGCTGAGTTACGTGGATGCCACTGCCACCATCGGCGGCATGGAGATCGCCAGCGATCGCTGGGACGTGGACGTGGTCACCGGCGGCCTGCAGAAATGCCTGGGCGGGCCGTCCGGCTCGGCACCGATCACCGTCTCCAACGCGGCGGCCGAGGCGATCTTCGCGCGCCGCCATGTCGAACGCGGCATCGTGCGCGCCGACATCGTCGACGGCAGCGGGCCGCGCATCGCCTCCAATTATTTCGATCTGGCGATGATCATGGATTACTGGTCCGACAAGCGCCTCAATCACCACACCGAAGCCACCACCATGTTGTACGGCGCCCGCGAATGCGCGCGCGTGGCGCTGCAGGAAGGCCTGGACGCCCGCTTCGCCCGCCACGCCGCCGCCGGGCGTGCGGTGAGCGCGGGCATCCGCGCGTTGGGGCTGGAGGTGTTCGGCGACGATGCGCATCGCATGAGCAATGTCACTGGCGTGGTGATTCCACCCGGCATCGACAGCGATGCGGTACGCCGACGCATGCGCGAGGATTTCGAGATCGAGATCGGCACCGCGTTCGGTCCGCTGCAGGGCAGGATCTGGCGCATCGGCGCAATGGGCTACAACGCGATGAAGCACAAGGTGCTGATCACCCTGGCCGCGCTGGAAGCGGTGCTGCGCGCCGAAGGCTACGCCTGCACACCGGGGCTGGCGGTGGATGCCGCCCTGGCGGCCTGGCACGCGGAGCCGCATGCATGAACACCGCGCGCGACCTGGTCGGCTATGGCGCCACCCCACCTGCGGTGCAGTGGCCCGGGGGCGCACGCATCGCGGTGCAGTTCGTCATCAACTACGAAGAGGGCGCGGAAAACTGCGTGCTCAACGGCGATGCCGGCTCGGAAGCCTTCCTGTCGGAAATGGTCGGCGCCCAGTCGCAGCCCGGCGCGCGCGCCATGGCGATGGAAAGCCTGTACGAATACGGCAGCCGCGCCGGCTTCTGGCGGCTGCATCGGCTGTTCACCACGCGCAACGTGCCGGTGACCGTGTTCGGCGTGGCGCAGGCCTTGGCCTCCAATCCCGAGGCGGTGGCCGCGATGCAGGCGGCCGACTGGGAAATCGCCAGCCACGGCCTGCGCTGGATCGATTACCAGCAGGTGGACGAGGCCACCGAGCGCGCGCATATCGCGCAGGCCATCGCCGTGCACACCCGTGTCACCGGCAGCCGCCCGCTGGGCTGGTACCAGGGCCGCACCAGCCCCAACACCGCGCGCCTGGTCGCCGAAGAAGGCGGCTTTGTCTACGACGCCGACAGCTATGCCGACGATGTGCCGTATTACGACACGCGCCACGGCCGCGCGCAGTTGATCGTGCCGTACACACTGGACGCCAACGACATGAAGTTCGTCGCCTACAACGGCTTTGCCGATGGCGAGCCATTCTTTCGTTACCTGCGCGATGGCTTCGAGCAACTGCGCAGCGAGGGCGGCCGCATGCTGTCGGTCGGCCTGCACGGGCGCATCGTCGGCAAGCCGGCGCGTGCCGCGGCCCTGGCACGGTTTGTCGATCACGTGCTGGCCAGCGGCGATGCCTGGATTGCGCGCCGCATCGATATCGCGCGGCATTGGCTGCAGGTCCATCCGGCATGAGCATCGACACCACCGACATCGACCTGCCCGAGGTGATCGCGCAAGTGACCGCGGCCTTCCACGCGTACGAACAGGCCCTGATGGACGACGACATCGCCGCAATGGACGCGCTGTTCCACCCCGCACCCAGCACGGTGCGCTACGGCGTGGGCGAAGTGCTGTACGGCATCGAGGCGATCCGCGCCTTTCGCATCGGCCGCGGCGGCTCGCCGCAACGACAGCTCGTGCAGGTGCAGGTGCACGGCTTCGGTCACGACTTCGCCACCACACATGCGGAATTCGTTCGTGCCGGCAGCAGCGCGCGCGGCCGCCAGAGCCAGAGCTGGGTGCGGTTTTCCGACGGCTGGAAGGTGGTGGCCGCGCATGTCTCGCTGCAGGGGACGCATGCATGAGCGTGATCGACGACAACACGCTGGACGATGCCGCCTTCGTGGCACGCTACCGCGAGCTGTTCGAGCATTCGCCGTGGGTGGTCGAACGCGCCGCACGGCGGCGCCCGTTCGCCGATGTGTACCGCGGGCTGATGCAGGTGGTGTTCGACGCGTCGCAGGAGGACCAGGTTGCGTTGATCCGCGCCCATCCGGAGCTGGCCGGCAAGGCGGCGATCGACCGCACGCTCACCGCCGCATCGGCGGCCGAGCAGGCCGCGGCCGGATTGGACAGGCTCAGCGACGCCGAGTTCAAGCGCTTCCACGCGCTCAATCAGGCCTATCGCCACCGGTTCGGATTTCCGTTCGTGATCTGCGTGCGGCTGCACGACAAGGCCGGCATCCTGGCCGCACTGGAACGCCGGCTGGATGCATCGCGCAGCGAAGAACTGTCCACCGCCCTCGCCGAGATCGGCAAGATCGTTCACCTGCGCCTGGAGGCACTGCCATGAGCCTGGCCCAACTCGAACGCGAGCTCCACCACGATCTGCAACGCCTGGCCCACGGCGGCGATGCATGGACGCAGCCGCGCGTGCATCCGGCCGGGCACGTGTATGACGTGGTCATCGTCGGCGCCGGCCAGAGCGGCCTGGGCGCGGCGTTCGCACTGCAACGCGAGCGCGTGCACAACGTGCTGGTCATCGATGAAAACGCCGCGGGACAGGAAGGTCCGTGGGTGACCTATGCGCGCATGCAGACCCTGCGCACGCCCAAGCAGATCACCTCGATCGACCTGGGCGTGCCCTCGCTGACCTTCCGCGCCTGGTGGGAAGCCCAGCACGGCAGCGCCGGCTGGGACGCGCTGGACAAGATTCCGCGCGGCAGCTGGATGGACTATCTGCGCTGGTACCGCGCGGTGCTGCGCTTGCCGGTGCGCAATGCCACCCAGCTGGCGCGCGTGGAGCCGGACGTGGCGCCGGGCATCCACCGCCTGCATCTGGCCATGGGCGCGCCGCTGCTCACGCGCAAGCTGATCCTGGCCACCGGCATCCAGGGCGGCGGCCAATGGATGGTGCCGGACTGGATCAGCCGCGCCCTGCCCGCGCAGCGCTACGCGCACACCTCCGGCCACATCGACTTCGCCGCGCTGGCCGGCAAGCGCGTGGGCATCCTGGGCGGCGGCGCCTCGGCATTCGACAATGCCTGTTTCGCGCTGGAGCAAGGCGTCGCCAGTGCCGAAGTCTTCGTGCGCCGCAGCGCATTGCCGCGCATCAATCCGTTCCGCCACATGGAACAGGCCGGCATCATTCCGCGCTTTCTCACGCTGCCGGATGCGGACAAGTACCGGATGATGGCCAGCTTCTTCGCACACAACCAGCCGCCGACCAACGACACCTTCCAACGCGCCTGCGCGCATGCCGGCTTTGCGCTGCACCTGGGCGCGCCGTGGCTGGAGGTGGCCGAGCGCGATGGCGAAGTGGTGGTCCGCACACCGCAGGGCGAGCATCGCTTCGATTTCCTCGCCGTTGCCACCGGCCTGGTCACCGACCCGCAGCTGCGCCCGGAACTGGCCGCGCTGTCCGGGCGCATCGCCTGCTGGGCCGACCGCTACCAGCCGCCGCCGGGCCAGGCCAATCCGGTATTGGATGCACATCCCTACCTGGGGCCGGGCTTCGAACTGCTGCCGCGCACGCCCGAGGATGCCGCGCTGCTGCATGGGGTGTTCGCCTTCAACTATTCGGCGCTGATCAACCACGGCCCGTCGGCGGCAGCGCTGTCCGGGCTCAAGGTCGCATTGCCACGGCTGGCCCGCGCGGTGGCCGATCAGCTGTTCCTGGACGACCGCCAGGCCATCGTCGACAGCTACCTGGCCTACGACCAGCCCGAATTCGTCGGCCAATGGCCGCAACCGACCCAGGCGGTGGCATGAGCACGCTGTCCACCCATGTGCTGGATACCGCCACCGGCCGCCCCGCCGCCGGCATCGCCTTGCGTCTGTTCGCCGACGCCGGCCTGCACTTTGCCGGGGTCACCAACCAGGACGGGCGTTGCCCCGAACTGGCCGCGCTCACGCTGCAACCCGGCCGCTACCGGCTGGAGTTCGAGGTGGCCGGCTATTGGCGTGCCACCGGCACCGCACTGCCGGACCCGCCATTCCTGGAGCAGATCCCGATCGCGTTCGGCATCGCCAACGACGGCCATTACCACGTACCGCTGCTGCTTTCGCCGTACGGGTATTCCACCTACCGCGGCAGCTGAGCGGTCGCCGCTTCGGCAACGGACCGGCGGGGGCATACGCCGCGTTGCGCATCGGCCCCGTAGAATGGCGCCTTTCCGGCGACAGGCCGGGGCCCCGGAATTGTCATGATCCACAACGATGTACTGCGCAGCATCCGCTACATGCTCGACCTCAGCGACGACAAGGTAGTGGAGATCACCCACCTGGCCGACCCGGAGTTCGCGCTCGACAAGCCGCAGGTACAGGCCTGGCTGAAGAAGGAGGACGAGCCCGGCTTCGAGCCCTGCACCGACGCGATGCTGGCGCGCTTCCTCGACGGCCTGGTGCTGCGTTTCCGCGGCCGCGACGAAAGCCAGCCGGTACGTCCGCTGGAAACCCGTGTCGGCAACAACCTGGTGCTGAAGAAACTGCGCGTGGCCTTCGAGCTGAAAGACGTGGACATGCACGCCATCTTCGCCAGCGCCGGCTTCCCGCTGTCCAAGCCGGAACTATCCGCGCTGTTCCGCCAGCCCGGCCACAAGAATTTCCGCCCCTGCGGCGACCAGCTGCTGCGCGCCTTCCTCAAGGGCCTGACCGCCCGGATGCGCGAAGCGGGTTGACGACCTGATACCGAGGTCGGCCTGGTGTGGCCTGATCGTCTGACGACGCCGCGACTTGAACTCGCAGGTTTTTAGCGCAGTTTTCGTGTATCTCGAAGTGGCTGGATGGTGTCGATGGATCGATCGTGGAGCGGTCGATCTGTTGCTTGGCTGCAGGGCCCTTGCCCGCCCACCATCGCAGGACACGCCGTGAATCCGTCCATGGAGGCTCTTACGCGGCATCCATGCCGCGTAAGGTCCCGCGACGGTGGGCGGGCAAGGACCAGTCGAGATGGTCGGTGTGCTTGGTGCAAGCAATGCACGACGTGCGTTGTTCGGATTGTGGGAGCCCAGTGAGCCCCTCAATCGAAGCCGAGCAACAGGCAAGCGGTGAACAAGGCGATCTCAAACTCCTCGGCGTTCCAAAGCAAAAACGGGTTTTGACCCGGCCACCGACCAACGCTCTGGTGCGGTGTCCTCGTCGATTGCGGGACCGTGTGGCGGCATCGATGCCGCCACCGAGCCTCACGGATGGATTCACGGCGTGTCCCGCGAGCGGTGAGGGCACCGCACGCTCGACCGACCAGGCGTTTGACCTAGCTGTTGACTGCAGCTAGGCGTGTGCCTGGCATCTTTGCGCGTGGTCCTGTGTCACGCCGCAGCCGCCAGGCGCGGCCGGCGTGCATCCAGACGGAACACCGCTACCGCTTCGCTCAGTTCCACCGCCTGCTCTTGCATTGCACGTGCCGCGGCGGAGGCCTCTTCCACCAGTGCGGCATTGCGCTGGGTGGTTTCGTCCATGTCGTTGACCGTGCGGGCGACCTGCTCGATGCCGGACGACTGCTCGCGCGATGCCGCGGAAATTTCCGCGATCAAGGTGGTGACCTGCTGCACCGACTGCACGATCTGCTGCATCGTCTGCCCGGCCTGATCCACGCGCGCGCTGCCACGCTCCACGCTGTCCACCGAGGCATCGATCAGGTGCTTGATCTCCTTGGCCGCGCCGGCCGAACGCTGCGCCAGCGCGCGCACTTCCGAGGCGACCACGGCGAAACCACGGCCCTGTTCGCCCGCCCGTGCGGCTTCCACCGCCGCGTTCAAGGCCAGGATGTTGGTCTGGAACGCGATGCCGTCGATAACGCTGATGATCTCGGCGATCTTCTTCGACGAGACCTCGATCTCGCCCATGGTGTCGACCACGCTGGCCACCATCTCGCCGCCGCGGCCGGCGATCTCCGCGGCCGCCTGCGCGCCGCGGCTGGCCTGCTGCGCGGTGTCGGCGTTCTGGCGCACGGTGGAGGTGAGTTCTTCCATCGAGGCGGCGGTTTCTTCCAGGTTGGCGGCCTGCTGTTCGGTGCGCTGCGCCAGGTCGTTGTTGCCGGCAGCAATCTCCGCCGAGGCGGTGCGGATGGTCTGCGCGGCCAGGGTGATGTCGCCGACGATATCGGTCAGGCGCTGCACGGTGGCGTTGGCATCGTCGCGCATGCGCGCGAACACGCCTTGCTGGTTGCCGTGCATGCGCGCGGTCAGGTCGCCGTCGGCAATCGCCTTGAGCAGCTGCGACAGCTCGGCCAGGTTCTGGTCCACGTTCTGCATCAGGCCGTTGACGCCGCTGACCATGGCGCGGAATTCGAACTGGTAGGCCTCTGCATTTCCGCGCGTGGCGAAGTCGCCGGCCGCAGCGGCGTCGACCAGGCCACGGATTTCGCCGTTGATCGCCGCCAGGTTGTGCTTGGTGGTGTCCATCGCCTCGGTGATCTGCGCCTTCTCGCCCGGCAGGCGCGGCATGTCCACCGACATGTCGCCCACGGCGTAATGCTGCATCACCTGCAGCATTACGCCGATCAGACCGACCTGTGCGCCGATCAGGCCATTGGTGTCGTCGACCATGCGGCCGTACGCGCCCGGGAAGGCCTGCGCGTCCATGCGGTAACTCATCTGCCCGGCTTCGTGGCGCTGCGCCATGTCGGCCTGCGCGGTGGAGACATCGCTGAGCGTGTTGACCACCTGGCCCATGGCCTGGCCGAGCAGACCGATTTCATCGCGATTGCTGACCGCCGCACGCGCCGACAGATCGCCGGCTGCCACCTGGCGCGCCGCGCGTGCGACGTGTTCGATCGGACGCACGATCGAGCGACGGATCCACCAGCCCAGCACCGCCACTAGGCACAACGCCGCCACGATGGTGGCCACCGCCGACAGCACCAGCTTGTGCTGCGCCGATTGCGAACCGGCCAGCACCGCGGCATCGGCCAGGGTCTTGCTGCGCGTCACCAGCGCTTCCAGCGTCTGGCTGGGCGCGCGGTCCTGCCCCTTGACCAGCTGGTCGCCGACCTGGGTGTCGTAACCGGCTTCGGCAAACTTGCCCAGCGCTGCTTCGTAGTGGCGCTGCAGGCCCAGATGCGCCTTGGCAAAGTCCTGCGCCAGCGTCCGCACCTGCGGGTCCCGGGTGGCCTTGGCCAGCGCCTCGGTGCCTGCCTGCACCTTCCTGCCCTGCTCGCGGAAGGCGCCCAGGTGCTTGTCCAGCTGCGCCGGGTCGCGCCCGCGGATCAGGACGTTCTTCCACTCCTGCACCTGCAGGCGGAAGTCGCGGGTGATCTCCTCGCTGCTGGAGGCCTGCGCCACCTCCGGCGGTACCTTGCCCGACAGGCTCAGCCACGCCGTGCCCAAACCACCGAGGGCACACAGCAGGATGACCGACAGACCCAGCGCGAGCGCGCCGAGCAGCTTGCTTTGCAGGCTGACGAATTTCGGTGTGGCAACAGACATGGGGCGTCCAGAGTGGGAATTGCACCGGTTATCGACAGGTGTACTACCGATCTGAAGCAGTGCCCCGGCGCCAGAATCTGCCTTGAATGCCCAAAGAGGTGAGCACTTCCGGATTCCCCGACAGGCTTCACCCGTCCGCCCGACCATCGCGCCATCTGTGGCGGCCCCGTATCCTTCCCGCGCATGACCGAGCCTGCTTTTCCGATCTCCCCCCTGCTGCCGCAGCTGTGCGACAGCCTGGCCACCCATCCGCGGCTGGTGCTGGAAGCCCCGCCCGGCGCCGGCAAGACCACCCAGGTGCCGCTGGCCTTGCTGGACGCGCCGTGGCTGGCCGGTCGCAAGATCGTGATGCTCGAACCGCGCCGCGTGGCCGCCCGCAGCGCCGCCGTGTTCATGGCGCGCCAGCTGGGCGAGCCGGTCGGCGAGACCGTGGGCTACCGCATCCGCTTCGAGAACAAGACCTCCGCGCGCACCCGCATCGAGGTCGTCACCGAGGGCATCCTGACCCGCATGATCCAGGACGACCCGATGCTGGAGCACGTCGGCGCGCTGCTGTTCGACGAATTCCACGAACGCCATCTGGCCGGCGACCTCGGCCTGGCGCTGGCGCTGGACGTGCAGGCGCAGGTGCGCGAAGACCTGCGCATCGTGGCGATGTCGGCCACGCTCGATGGCGAACGCCTGGCCGGCTTTCTCGACGCGCCGCGCCTGAGCAGCGCCGGGCGCAGCTTCCCGGTGGAGGTCGCGCACTTCCCCGCGCGCCGCGACGAAGCGCTGGAGCCGCAGACCCGGCGCGCGGTGGAACACGCCCTGGCCGCCCATCCGGGCGATGTGCTGGTGTTCCTGCCCGGCCAACGCGAGATCGCACGCGTGCACGGCGCCCTGCAGGACGTGCTGGACCCGGCGGTGCAGGTGCTGCCGCTGCATGGCGAGCTGTCGGTCGAGGCGCAAAGCCAGGTGCTGCAGCCGGACCCGTCGGGGCGCCGCCGCGTGGTGCTGGCAACCAATGTGGCCGAGTCCTCGGTGACCCTGCCCGGCGTGCGCGTGGTCATCGACAGCGGGCTGGCGCGCGAGCCGCACTACGACCCCAACAGCGGTTTCTCGCGGCTGGACATCACCACCATTGCGCAGGCCTCGGCCGACCAGCGCGCCGGCCGCGCGGGGCGCGTGGCCAGCGGCTGGGCGTACCGGCTGTGGCCGCAGTCGCAACGGCTGGAACCGCAGCGGCGTGCGGAGATCACCCAGGTGGAACTGGCCGGCCTGGCGCTGGAACTGGCCGCCTGGGGCAGCGCCGCGCTACGTTTCGTCGATGCACCGCCGGCCGGCGCGCTGGCCGCCGCGCACGAGTTGCTGCAGCGGCTGGGCGCACTCACCGGCAGCGGCGGCATCACCGCGCTGGGCCGGCGCATGCTCGCGCTGGGCACCCATCCGCGCCTGGCCGCGATGCTGGTGCAGGCCGGCGATGCGACCCGCGTGGCGCTGGCCTGCGACCTGGCCGCCTTGCTGGAAGCACGCGACCCGCTGCGTCAGGGCGGCGATGGGCTGGCCGCGCGCTGGCGTGCACTGGCTGCCTTCCGGCAGGGCCGCAGCGCGCACGATGCCAACCGCGGCGGCCTGGCCGCGATCGACAGCGCCGCCAAGCAATGGCGACGCCGGCTGCGCTGCGACAGCGCCCCGCCTGCCAGCGTGGAAGCGCATGCACTGGGCGACCTGCTCTCGCACGCCTTCCCCGACCGCATTGCCGCGCGCCACCCCAACGACCCGCTGCGCTACCTGCTCGCCAACGGCCGCAGCGCGCGCCTGTTCGGCCGCAGCGACCTGCGCGGCGAGCCGTGGCTGGTCGCCAGCGAAATGCGTTACGAAGCCAAGGACGCGCTGCTGCTACGCGCCGCGCCGGTGGACGAAGGCTATCTGCGCCGCAGCGTGCCAGAGCGCTTCGTGCAGCAGGACCTGGTGCAATGGGATGCGGACAAGCGCGCCCTGGTCGCGCGCCGGCAATCCAGCTTCGACCGCATCGTGCTCGACAGCCGCCCGGCCGGCCGCGTCGATCCGGCGCAAGCCGCCGGCGCCCTGACCGAAGCTGTGCGTCAGCTGGGCCTGGATGCCTTGCCCTGGACCGACGGCCTGCGCCAATGGCGTGCACGCCTGCAATCGTTGCGCGCCTGGATGCCCGAGCTGGCGCTGCCCGATCTGTCCGATACGGCGCTGCTGGACACGCTGGACACCTGGCTGCGCCCGGCCTTCGCCGGCAAGACCCGCCTGGATGCGCTGGACGACGCCACGCTGGGCGAAGCGCTCAAGGGCGCCCTGCCGTGGGACCGCCGCCAGTTGATCGACCGCCACGCGCCCAACCGCATCAGCGTGCCCTCGGGCATGGAGCGGCAGATCGTCTACGCCCTCGACCACGCCGGGCAGCCGTTGCCGCCGGTGCTGGCGGTCAAGTTGCAGGAACTGTTTGGCCTTGCCGAAACCCCGCGCATTGCCGACGGCCGCATCCCGCTGACCCTGCATCTGCTCTCGCCCGGCGGGCGCCCGTTGCAGGTCACCCAGGATCTGAAGAGCTTCTGGGTCACGACCTATCCGGATGTCAGGAAGGAGATGAAGGGGCGGTATCCCAGACATCCGTGGCCCGACGATCCTTGGACTGCGACTGCAACCCATAGAGCAAAACCACGTGGCACTTGAGGCCCCTCTCCCCGCGGGAGAGGGGGTGGATGAGGGTACGAGCGAAGCCACGTGCGGTGGAACAACGCGAGGGCTTCGCCCGTACCCGCATCCGCCCTTCGGGCACCTTTTCCCGGTGGGAGAAGGGAAGCGACGCGCATGCGCATCGCTCTGTCATTTACCGCTACTCAGACGCCCGCGCCCAATGCGCCCCACCGCATTACTTAACCGCAAGCCAAACAAGCTCCACCACCGCTAACACGGTCTATACGCATCAGCCCACACACTGCGGCCCACGTACTCAGAAAGGAAACGCCTCCAATGAGCAAGCTGACTGTGATCACCGAACGCGCCCTGGAGCGTGCCCTGGAACTGGCTGGCAATGCTGGCGACCACCTGCGTCACGCCGCATCCAATGCTGGTGATCAGGCCCGTCATGCAGGCAGCAGCCTGCGTCATTTCGGCCCGGGCGCCAGCGAATGGTTGAAGACCGGCGCAGCACTGGGTGCCGTGCGGACCGGCGGCAAGGTCGTTGGCAAAGTGGTCAAGCGCAACCCGGCCGTCACCGTGGCCGCTGCCGTCGCCGGCCTGGGCCTGATCGGTTATGCCGTGTATCGCAAGCGCCAGCGTGACCAGCAGCTCCCCGGCGGCAACGTGCACCGCCTGGATCGCGAAAACGCCAGCAACGCCAGCGCACGTCGCGCGGCCTACCAGCGCCGCGGCGCAGTGACGCCGAGTGACGGCATCGAATAAGCCGTCCTTCCAGGCACAAACAAAAACGCCACGGCCCTGCGCCGTGGCGTTTTTGTTTGTGGATGACATCGGTGCGACCACCTCGCTAAGTCATCGACACCCACTCGCGCGGTCGAGGAATGCGGCACACCATGTGCGGGTCCAGACCATCACCGACCACGTGGGTCGCATTGCCTGTCCACACCCGCGCCCCTCTCAGCAAGCATGTCCTGAAGCACTGCGGGTCGAGGCATCGTTGGAATGGATCGGCCATCCAGGCACGCAACCGTTGCATCCTTCCTGCGTTGCCAATCCAGCGGGTAATGCTGCATGGGCGGTGCAGTAAAGCGACCGGTGTACTGAATGCATCAACTCAGCGTCGCGTGCGGTGAAGCTACCGCGGTACCGGATGCATCAGGCTCAGCGTCGCGTCCTGCCCGGCCGCGCGGGATGCGGCTGTTCGACGCGCCATTGGCCGGGCGCAAGCGCATCCAGTCTCCAGTCGCCGATCGCCACGCGGATCAGACGCAGGGTCGGAAGGCCGACCGAGGCGGTCATGCGCCGCACCTGGCGATTGCGGCCTTCGGTGATCTGCAGTTCCAGCCAGGCATCGGGCACGGTCTTGCGGGTCCGCACCGGCGGATCGCGGGGCCACAGGTCCGGTGCCGGGTCGAGCCTGCGCACCTTGGCCGGACGGGTCGGGCCGTCGTTGAGCAGCACGCCATCGCGCAAGGCCTGCAGGTGCGCAGGCGCCGGGTCGCCTTCCACCTGCACCCAATAGGTCTTGGGTTGCTTGTGGCGCGGGTCGGTCAGGCGATGCGCCAATGCGCCATCGTCGGTCAGCAACAACAAGCCTTCGCTGTCGTGATCCAGACGGCCCGCCGCGTACACATCGGCCGGCAGGCCGAATTCGGCCAGCGTGCGTTTGGGCGGCTGCGAGCGGTCGCTGAATTGCGACAGCACGCCATAGGGTTTGTTCAACAACACCAACATGCCAGTCCTGTTGCGCAAGATCGTTGCAGGCCAGGCGCGTGGCGCGTGGGTCGTGCACCGGGTTGAATAAATCGCGCCGCGCGCGACGCCGAGGCGCTGCACCTGCCTGCAACGGCGATGAACGCCGATGCAGCAAGCATCGCGACGCGGGCGCTGCTGCAAGCATTGGCCTGCTGCGGGCGACCACCGCTGACCGCGCTATCTGTACGGCTGTGCGCCTGGTAGCGCCGTCATCGCATGGCGCACGTCATTCCAGCAGCGACGCACCGCGACGGACCGTCAGAGACCTGCACGCCGCCGCGCGATGCGTCGGCATGCAGGCAAAGCCTCACTGCTTGACAAACTTCAGGGTCATGCGGTCGCTCTCGCCGATCGCCTTGTACTTGGCATCGTCGGCCTTGTCGTGGCTGTTGCTCGGCGGCAACGTCCACACGCCACCGGGATAGTCCTTGGTGTCGCGCGGATTGGCATTGACCTCGCTCTTGCCGGCCAGCTTGAACCCGGCCGCTTCTGCCATCGCAATCAACTGCGCCTGGCCGACATAGCCGCTCTTGTCGTCGGCCGGCACGTCGGCCTTGGCACGGTGCTCGACCACGCCGAGTACACCGCCGGGCTTGAGCACCTTGTAGAAGCCGGCAAACATCGCCTCGGCATTGCCGGCCATGCGCCAGTTGTGCACGTTGCGGAAGGTCAGCACCAGATCGGCTGAATTGTCCACGCCGAACGAGGGCGTCTTGGGCACATAGGAGACGAACGACGGCTTGCCGTACACCTGCGGCTTGGCGGCAAACTTCTTCTCCAGCTCGTCGCGCCCGCGCTGTGCCGAATCGCGGCCACGGCCTTCCGGCACCGCCGCCGGGTCGACCACTGCCGCCACGTACTTGCCCTTGTCGCGCAGGTACGGCGCCAGGATCTCCGAGTACCAACCGCCGCCCGGCGTGATTTCGATGACGGTCTGGGTCGGCTTGATGCCGAAGAACGCCAGCGTCTGGCCCGGATGACGGTAGACATCGCGCTGCACGTAGACACGATCGCGCCAGTTGCCGTCGATGGCTTTCTGCAGCGCCGCGTCGGGCGCCGGCAGGCTGGCGCTATCGGCCGGTTTCATTGCCATTGCCAGTGGCGCGCTCATCGCCACTGCCATCCCCACCACACATGCACACACCAGCTTGTTGCGGATCATCGCAGCGCCCTTTGCGGGAAAAAGTAGCGCGAGCCTAGCATGCGGCCGGAAGCCTGCCATGTGCATGGATCAAGGCGCCGCATGACGCGCCGCACCAGCGGGAAGCGACATGTTCAAATGATGTGAGTCGATGAGGGCGATCGGCGGAACGCAGAATCCACGCAGGTGTCACACGCAACATCGACACGCATGACTATGCTGTCGGCAGTTCGAATCAGGAGCATCCGTGATGACCCATTCCCGCGCGTTAGGCCGCTCCGGCCTGCAGGTTCAACCGATCGTGTTCGGTGGCAATGTGTTTGGCTGGAGCGCCGACGAGGCGACCTCGTTTGCGTTGCTCGATGCCTTCGTCGATGCCGGTTTCAATCTGGTCGACACCGCCGATGCGTACTCCGGCTGGGTGCCGGGCAACCGCGGTGGCGAGTCGGAAACCATCATCGGGCGCTGGCTCGCACGCAGCGGCAAACGCGACAAGGTGTTGATCGCCACCAAGGTGGCCAAGTGGAGCGAGCATCCGGGCCTGTCGCCGGAGAATATCGCCGCTGCCGTGGACGATTCGCTGCGCCGTCTGCAGACCGACGTGATCGATCTGTACCAGGCGCACGAAGACGACGCATCGATTCCGCTGGAAGCCACGCTGGCCGCGTTCGGCCGCTTGATCGAACAGGGCAAGGTGCGCGCGATCGGTGCGTCCAACTACAGCGCCGCCCGCCTGCGCGACGCACTGGATGTTTCCGAGCAGTACAAGCTGCCGCGTTACGAAAGCCTGCAACCGGAATACAACCTCTACGATCGCGCCGGCTATGAAGCCGAGCTGGAGCCGCTGGTGCGCGAGCGCGAGCTCGGCGTGATCAGCTACTACTCGCTGGCCAGCGGCTTTCTGACCGGCAAGTACCGCAGCGCCGACGACGCCGGCAAGAGCAGCGCGCGTGGCGCCTCGGTGGTCAAGCAATACGTCAATCCGCGCGGCCTGCGCATCCTGCAGGCGCTGGACGATCTGGCGGCCACCCACACTGCGACGCCGGCCCAGATCGCACTGGCCTGGCTGATCGCGCGTCCGGGCCTGACCGCACCGATCGTCAGTGCCACCAGCGTGACCCAGTTGCACGATGTGCTGGCCGCTGCACAGCTGTCGCTGAGCGCCGATCAGATTGCACAGCTCGATGCCGCAAGCGCCCCCGAGCCGGCCGACGCGGCCTGACGCATCGGTTTGCAGCACGCGCGCATCGCAGCGACGGACACACGTCTTCCCGCGTGCAGCCGCCAGCGCGGCTGTGCCTTCCGGCCGCGTACGCGCGGCCCTTTCCGCAAGGAATCCCCATGACATCGATCACCAACCGCCGCATCGTGCTGGCCTCACGCCCGCACGGCGGGCCGAACGCCGACAATTTCCGCATTGAAGAGGTTGCCCTGCCGCCCACCGGGCACGAACAGATCCTGGTGCGCAATCGCTTCCTGTCGCTGGACCCGTACATGCGCGGACGCATGGACGACGGCCCGTCCTACGCCGCACCGGTGGAGATCGACGCGGTGATGGAAGGCGGCACCGTCGGCGAGGTGCTCGAATCGCACCATGCCGGCTATCAGCCCGGCGACCTGCTGGTGCTGCCCGGCGGTTGGCAGAGCCATAGCCTGCTCACGCCCACCACGCCGCTGCGCAAGCTACCCAAGGACGATGCCCTGCCGCCCAGCACCGCGCTGGGCGTATACGGCATGCCCGGCTTCACCGCCTACGCCGGCCTGCACGAAATCGGCAAGCCGCAGGCCGGCGAAACCCTGGTGGTGGCGGCGGCCAGCGGGCCGGTCGGCGCCACCGTGGCCCAGCTGGCGCGCCTGCAGGGCCTGCGCGTGGTGGCCATTGCCGGTGGCGAGGAAAAGGTGCGGTACCTGCGCGAGGTGCTGCGCGTGGACGTGGCACTGGACCACCGCGCCGACGACTTCGCCGAGCAGCTGCGCGCGGCCACCCCGGACGGGATCGACGTCTACTTCGAGAATGTCGGTGGCAAGGTCTTCGACGCGGTACTGCCGCAATTGAACGACTTCGCGCGCATCCCGGTCTGCGGCGTGATCGCCACCTACAACAGCCGCGGCCAGGTCTCGCCGGGGCCGGATCGCCTGCCGGAGTTCATGGGCCAGGTGCTGCGCAAGCGGCTGACCGTGCGCGGCTTCATCCAGCACGATTTCATCCGCCTGATGCCTGCCTTCCTGCGCGAGATGGGCCAGTGGCTGCGCGAGGGCCAGATCCAGTACCGCGAACACGTCCTGCACGGCCTGGACAGCGCCCCGCAGGGCCTGATCAGCCTGCTGCGCGGCGAGAACTTCGGCAAGGCCGTCGTTGCCCTCGACTAGCTCGACTCGCAGCGCCGGATACGTTCCCCGCTTTTACGATTTCCCATTCCCCATTCCCGATTACCAAAGGAACACAATGACAGTCCCCGCATTCGGCCTCGGCACCTTTCGCCTCAAGGACCAGGTCGTCATCGACTCGGTGCGCAACGCACTGGCGTTGGGCTACCGCGCCATCGATACCGCGCAGATCTACGACAACGAAGAGCAGGTTGGCCAGGCCATCGCCGCCTCCGGGCTGCCGCGCGACCAGCTGTACCTGACCACCAAGATCTGGGTCGACAAGTTCGAACGCAGCGCCTTGCTGCCCAGCCTGCAGGACAGCCTGCGCAAACTGGGCACCGACCATGTCGATCTGACCCTGATCCACTGGCCTTCGCCGAAGGATCAGGTTCCGATGCGCGAGTATCTGGAAGCCTTGAACGAGGCTCGGAAGCAGGGCCTGACCCGTGCGATCGGTGTGTCCAACTTCACCATCGCGCTGATCAGGCAGGCCATCGAGATCCTGGGGGCCGATGCCATCGCCACCAATCAGATCGAAGTGCATCCGTATCTGCAGAACCGCACCCTGATCGCGTTCTTGCGCGAGCAGGGTATCCATGTCACCTCGTACATGACACTGGCCGTGGGCGAGGTGCTGAAGGATCCGGTGATCCAGGCAATCGCTGCGCGCCACGACGCCACTGCGGCGCAGGTCACGCTGGCCTGGGCCTTGCAGCAGGGGTATTCGGTGATTCCGTCCTCGACCAAGCGCGACAATCTCGAAAGCAATCTCAAGGCGCAAACGCTGCGGTTGAGCGAGCAGGACATGACCGAGATCGCCGCCCTGGACCGCGGCCAGCGCCTGGCCAATCCGAAGGCCATCGCACCCGACTGGGATTGAGGTCCCGGCTGCCACGGGTCGGCGCTGTCCGGCCCGTGGCCCCGCCACCGCGGCGACCGCTCGTCGTCGCGTGCTGGTTGCACACGGCAGGCGCTGCTACGGTGCCAGGCACAGGGGGTAGCCTCGGCAACGGAGTCCTACCCATGCACAGCGCATCCGTCTTGACCCGCCGCACCGTCAATCTCGATACAGAGATCGCCTACTGGCGCAATGTCCACGCCGAAGGCCATCTGGGTGGCTATGCCTTTGCCGATTACGCCCGGTTACTGACGCTCGGCTACGACATCTATCTGGCCTATCCGCGCGCGACCGAAGCACAGCTGTACCGCGTGCTGCAGGACGGCTATTACCACTATCGACCGATGCTGTCGGTGCCCTGGGACCAGGCGCGCTGGATCGTGCGGCATGCGTGGCGCCATCTGGAAGAAGCCGCCGTCCGGCATTGAAGCGAGCGTCCTGACCTAACGCGACCACTGCGCAGCCCGTGCGGCCGCGCAGCGCCTCAGCTCACTGCCCCAGCGCCATCGCCTGGCGATCGATGCGGTGCTTGTCGGCCAGTGCCTGCATGCCCTGCAGCGTGGCGGCGATCAGGCTGGCATAGCGCAACCGCCACAGCGTGGCGCGGGCATTGTCGTCGTGGGTATTGCCCAGGCCATCGAGCACCTGCGGCAGACGGCGGTCGGCCAGTGCGGAGGCGGCCAGGTACGGCTTTTCCGGTGCAATCACGTCCACCGGTGCGCGCCAGTCGTTGGCAACCTGCTGGGAAATGCCGGCCAGGTGCGAGAGCTGGTGCATGCCGATCAGCGTCTCGTGCAGCATCTCGCGGCACGCCCACTGCCAGAGCGCCACCTTCTCCGATGGGTCCTTGGCAATCTCGGTGAGTGCCAGATCAACCTTGTCGATGCGTGAGTCGCGCATTGCTGAGCTCCGATGCTGCTGTGCAACATAATTCACACCATACACCGTGAGTATCGAGTGAGCCAAACGTTTGAAAGATGTCGGCGCGCCGACGCTCGACCCCGCTCACGCGGTGCGGCATCTACTCCGGCCGGCGCCGCGGCACCCTGACTTCCTGCCCATGGCAAGGCGCGCAGCCGCACGCCATGCTGCCGCATCCCCGCTCCCAGGCATCGTCATGCGCTTGCCCACCGTCCTGGCCCCGCTCCTGCTGCTGGCGGCCTGTAGCGCACAGGCCACAGCCGCCAAGCCGCAGGTGTCCGCCGAGCAGTGCGATGTCAGGACCTCCTACGACGTGCTGGCCGACAGCGGCGGCATCTGGCTGCGTCGCAAGCAAGGCATACCGCGGGAGATTTTCTTCCACGGTGGCGAGCTCAACATCGACCGCCAGCCACAACCGGTCAGCGCTGCCGATGCGCAACGCCTGCGCGACCTCGAGCAAGGTGCCCGCGCCTTGATGCCGGCCGTGACCGCCATTGCCCGCTCGGTGGTCGACATCAGCTTCGACGCACTGGCCGGGGTGGTGCAGATGCTCACCGACAGTACGCGCCAGGAGCGCAAGGTCGAGCGCCTGCGCGGCACCGCGCTTGCGCAGGTCGATGCCACGCTGGGGCGTGGGCGCTGGGAACAGGCACTGTTCGACGAACGGTTCGAAGCCAGTGTCGAACGCGCTGCCGACGACCTGGCCGGCAGCCTGACCCGCAGCGTCATGTGGACGGTGATGACCGGACGCACTGCGCAGCTGGAGCAGCGCGGCGAACAACTGGACGCACGCATGGAGCAGCAGATGCAGGCACGCAGTCAGGCGCTGGAAGCGCAGGCACGGACGCTGTGCACGCAGGCGCAGGCACTGTATGGGCTGCAGCAGGCGCTGGAATATCGCTTCCAGGGCGAGCGGCTGCAGATGCTGGAACTCGACACGCACCGGCAGAACGATCAATCCGATGTACCGGCGTCCAACAGCGTCGTGGTGACGGCGGCGCACTGACAGCGGCGATGCAGTGCAGGCGGCATGGGCGTACCTGCAAATCGGTTCTCGCAGCACACTGGCTCGCGTCGGCTGTCCGGTTGCGGTGAGTGCGCATGACATGGTGCATGCATGCATCACGTATCAGCCAACGGCGCGTTGATGGTCTTGCCAGAACCGCTGGTCTGGAGCTGGCTCAGTCCGCGCTGGTTGATACCCTCTGCCGCAGGGCGGTCGCACGGCCACAGGCGTGGTTGCGTCAGCTCGGCTGCCGCAGCGTCAGGTGAGCAACCAGTGGCGCAGCGCATCCGATACCGCCTGCGGCTGCTCCAGTGGCGACAGATGCCCGCAGGCAGGCACCGTTACCAGCCGCGCGTGTGCTGCCAGTGCGGCCATTTCCTCGTGCAATGCAGGCGGAGTGATCGCATCGTCCTGACCGCACAGCACCAACAGCGGGCCGGCATAGGCGCGCAGCAGTGCGCGGCCGTCCTCCCGCTCCAGCCGGTTCTGCCGCAGGAATACCTCCACGCCCAGACGCTGGGTCATGCCACGCACCCGTTCCAGCAAGGCCTCGTCGTGCCAGCGCGAGGGGTGCACATAGTGCCGCAGCAGCCGTTCGCCGAATCCGTGGAAGGCACTGGCGCCACGCACGCTCGCTTCCTGCGCGCGCCGTTGTGCCGCGCGCTCGGGCGAATCGGCACGTGCAGAGGTATCCAGCAACGCCAGCCGCTCGACGCGCTCAGGGGCGATACGCAGGATTTCCTGCGCGACATAGCCACCCAGCGAAAACCCCGCCAATGCAAAGCGCGGCGGCATCTGCACCAGCAGCTGCGTTGCCAGCGCGCGCATGCTTTCGCCCCGGGTGAGGTCGCCGACCACGCAGTCGGCAACGTCGGCCAGTGCCGCGCGCTGGGCGTGCCACAACTGCGCATCGTTGAGCAGACCGGGAAGCAGCAACAAGGTGGGACGCGTCGCGCTCATGCGCAGCAGCGTCCGATCGAGGGCGCAGAAACAGGCACTGTCATCGCAACAGTGTGCCGCGCGGCGATGCACATCACCAGCACATGCATGCGCATCCAGATGCGCGTCGCATCGACTGCTATGGCGTCTCGTCCCGCAGGCGTGCCAGGTTGCGCTGTCGGCGACGCCGGTCGCCGGTGGTTCTGCGCAGCAGCGCTGCGCTGCTGCAACAAAACGGCCCGACGCATGCGCCGGGCCGTTTCTGGCGCCACCCCATGGCGCGGGTGGCGATGCTGGCGTGGATCAGGCCAGGGTCAGGGTGACGTCGATGTTGCCGCGGGTCGCGTTGGAGTACGGGCAGACCTGGTGGGCCTTGTCGACCAGCGCCTGCAGTTCGGCCTGATCCATGCCCGGCACTGCGATGCGCAGTTCCACGGCAATGCCGAAGCCGCCCGGAATCTGGCCGATGCCGACGCTGCTGTCGATGCTCACTTCGCCCGGCAGCTTGAGCTTGTCCTGGGCCGCGACAGCCTTCATCGCGCCGATGAAGCAGGCAGCGTAGCCGGCAGCGAACAGCTGCTCCGGGTTGGTGCCATCGCCGCCGGCGCCGCCAAGCTCGCGCGGGGTGGACAGCTTGGCGTCCAGGGCCTTGTCGGAAGACACGGCGCGGCCTTCGCGGCCACCGGTGGCAGTGGCGTGGGCGGTGTAGAGGACTTTTTCAAGTACAGCCATGGTGGTTCTCCAGGTGAGCGCTGTCAGCGCGTGATGTGAATGAGTAGTTGGCGATTGAATCGTGTGCGACATGTTGCATGGTACGTAGGCACTGCTGGCTCGCCTTACCCCGCGCCGAGGTTGGAGCGTAATGTCTCCAGCTGCTGCTTGAGGTGACGCAATTCCTCCAGGGAACACGCCGAGGCACAGAAGACCTGCTCGGGTACTGCGCCGGCCTTGGCGCGCAGCGCGCGGCCGCTATCGGTCAGCGCGATGATCACCTGACGCTCGTCGCTGGCAGCGCGCGTGCGGGTGACCAGTCCGGCGGCCTGCAGCCGCTTGAGCAGCGGGGTCAGCGTGGCCGAGTCCAGGAACAGGCGCTCGCCGATCTCCGACACGCTGCGGCCGTCGGTTTCCCACAGCACCAGCAGCACCAGATATTGCGGATAGGTCAGGTCCAGCGTCTTGAGCAGCCCACGGTAGAGCTTGTGCATCGCCAGGTTGGCCGAATACAGCGCAAAGCACAGCTGGTTGTCGAGCTGTAGCAGCGCGTCGGTCCGGGCGGTGGGGGCTGTGGCGGTGTCCATGCCTACAATCTACATCGCACGCTATTTAATAGCAAGCGATTTCCGGCGTGCCGTTCCTGCGGGTAAGCGGCTGCGCCACTGCCGCGCCACCACCTTGAGCCACGGCTCAGGTGAACTGGATGAAGAAATGCCCCGCCCCAGCGCCGTCGCCCAGCTTCCTGGCACGCTGGTCTGCAAACAGATAACCGGTGCCATCACCGAACAGGCCGGCGTAGCCGGGATCGACGCGGCGTAATTGCGACTCTACAAACTGGGCAAGGAAGTAGTAGCGCGGGCTCGTATGGATGGGATCGTGCACCCAACACGGTCGCCCAAGTTGCTTGCTCATCCCTGCGCCGTTGTCGTCGTCTTCCAGTTCTTCGGCCATGTCGTCGTCATTGAATGGCTGCAGACCGATCCAATGACGCCCCAGCAACAACGCACCGTCACCGACGCACACCTCCTGCGCGGCACGTCGATGCAGCAGCACCTTGCTGTGGCCCAGTGCGAGCTTGTCGCATTCACCTTGCTGATTGACGGTGAGCCTGCGGAGCGACGATCGGCTGTGACCGCCGCCAGGTCGTTCGATTGAGGCGAAGACGGTCAGCGCCATCTCCTCGGGCAGATACGGCGTGGGCAGGAACGACCCGGTAAGCATGACGATGGGCAGCATCGGCTGCCCGGTCGCTGGATCCGTTGGCCATCGCGCCGCATCGTGCAACCAGGCACCGCCGCCGAACTGGCCCAGGCCGCGGTCTTCGTCGGCAACGACGATCTTGTGGAGTCCGGGGCCGGGGCGCGCCTGCATATCTATGCGCGATGCGCGGTGGCCAGATAGTCGGCGCTCTGCATCTCGATCAGGCGCGAGGCGGTGCGCTCGAATGCGCCGGCCAGGCGCTGGCCGCTATACAACGCCGGCGGGGCGTCCTGCGCGGTGCAGACCAGGTTGACATGGCGGTCGTACAACTCGTCGATCAGATTGACGAAGCGGCGCGCGGCGTCCTCGTTCATGCGGTCGAAGTGCGGGATGCCGCCCAGCAACACGGTGGTGAACTCACGCGCGATCTCGATATAGTCGCCCGGGCCGCGCGGGCCCTCGCACAGCGCGGCAAAATCGAACCAGGCGATGCTCTTGCCGCGCGCACGCACGGCAATCTTGCGTGCCTCGATTTCGATGTTGCCGCTGCGCGCCTCGGAATTTCCGCTCAGTTCGCCCCAGCGCTGCAGCAGCCACGCGTCGGCCTGCGCATCCAGCGGCGCGCGATACACCGGCGAGCGCGTCAGCGCGCGCATGCGGTAATCTTCGGTGCCTTCGGCATAGAGTTCCACGCAGAACTTCTGCAGCAGGCCGATCGCCGGCATGAAGCTGTCGCGTTGCAGGCCGTTGGCGTAGAGGTTTTCCGGCGCGGTGTTGGAGGTGGTCACCAGGGTCACGCCTTCGGCGAACAGGCGTTCCAGCAGGCGCGCCAGCAGCATTGCATCGCCGATGTCGGTGACGAAGAATTCGTCCAGCACCAGCACGCGCAGATTCTCCCGCCACTGCTGCGCGATCTTGGCCAGCGGATCGCTCTGCCCGGCGTGCTCGCGCAATTGCTCGTGCACCCCGCGCATGAAGCGATGGAAATGCGTGCGGTATTTCTGCTTGATCGGCAGACCGTCGTAGAACAGGTCGACCAGAAAGGTCTTGCCGCGCCCCACCCCACCCCAGAAATACAGACCGCGCACCGGCTCGGGCTTCTTCCAGAACGCCGACAGCCGGTCCAGCCAGCCGTCCTGCGCGCTGTCCACCAGTACCTCGTGGATGCGGTCCAGTTCCGCCAGGGCCGCCTGCTGCGCGGGGTCGGCGCGCCAGTCGCCGCGTTGTACGCCGGCGGCGTAGCGCTGCGACGGGGTCATCTCACTCATCGTGTTCTCCGCGGGCCGGCTGCTGCCTTGCCCGCTCAACGGCGCATCGCCGGGCGATACGCATGGGCCCTGCCGCAGTCAGACGGCGGCCGGCAACCAGCGCCGGACACCATGCTGGATCGCACCGCGCAGGTCGATCAACTTGCGGTGGAAAAAGTGGCTGGTGTCGGGCATGCGGACCAGTGCGGGCCGCTGCTCCAGGGTTTCCAACCAGTCGTACACCGCCTGCGGGTCGACGATTTCGTCGGCATCGCCCTGGATCACCAGCCAGTGCGCCGGCGGCTGCACGTCGCTGAAATCCCAGCGCCCGGCCGGCGGCGCGATCGAGATCAGCACCTGCGGCTCGAGCGAGCCGGCAGCACGCAACGACACATAGGCACCGAAGCTGAAACCGGCCAGCCACAGCGTGTCGCCCGGGCGCTGGCTGCGCACCCACGCGGCGACCGCGCGCAGGTCGTCCTGCTCGCCATCGCCATGGTCGAACGCACCGGCCGAATTGCCGACACTGCGGAAATTGAAGCGCACCACGGTGATCCCCAGCTCGCGCAGCGCGCGCGCCGCCATGGTGACGACCTTGTTGTGCATGCTGCCGCCCTCGGTGGAGAGCGGGTGGCAGACGATGGCGGTGACCGGTTGCACGGCGGCATCCGGCTCGGGCAGATCGACCGCGACATCCAGCGGGCCGACCGGCCCATCCAGCGTCAACGCAGCCGATTCGGTGGGGAATAAGGGATTGGACATACCGTCATAATAGCCGCCCCGCCGGCCGCGTTCATCGCCCTGCCTGCACACTTCGTTGCGTTGCCCATGCATTTTCTGTTGTTTGCCGTCGTTTGCAGTGTCCTGGTGTCGGTGGTCCTCAAGCTGCTGCCGCGCTATCGCCTGGACGCTGCGCAGGCGATCACCTGGAACTACGCCACTGCCGCGCTGCTGGCGTGGCTGACCCTGCATCCGTCGCTGGACACGCTGCGCGCGCCGACCACGCCCTGGCTGGCACTGTTCGCATTGGCGGTGGCGCTGCCTGCGATCTTCATGCTGCTGGCACGTGCGGTCGCCACCGCCGGCATCGTACGCACCGACATTGCACAACGGCTCTCGCTCCTGCTCTCGCTGGCGGCGGCCTTCACGCTCTTCGGTGAACCGGTCAATGCCTGGAAGCTGGCCGGACTGGGGCTGGGCCTGCTGGCCATCGTCTGCATTCTGCAACGGCCACGTCACCACACCGCTGCGGATGCAACGCCGACCTCCATCGGCTGGCCGTGGCTGGCAGGCGTGTGGATGGGCTTTGCCCTGATCGACCTGCTGCTCAAGCACATTGCACAGGCCGGCACGCCGTCGTTGACGTCATTGACGCTGTGCTTTGCCCTGGCATGGGTACTGATGCTTGGCTTGCAAGGCATCCGCCGGGGCGGTGTCGCAGGTCTGAGCTTGCGCAACCTGCTCGCCGGCGTACTCCTCGGCGCGCTCAACTTCGGCAACATCCTGTGTTACGTGCGCGCCCATCAGCTGCTGCCGCATAGCCCGGCCACCGTCTTTGCCAGCATGAACCTGGGCGTGGTCGTCCTGGGAGCGCTCGTCGGCAAACTGGGGTTTGGCGAGCACATCGGCCGCCGTGGATGGGTGGGGCTGTTGCTGGCGGCACCGGCAATTGCGGCGATCGCCTGGGGGATGCGGTTGGGCTGACGAAGGCATTCGGCCGGCGCGACTCCGGTTCGCAACTCGCCTCGAGGGCGCGGCAGCGCTGGCTATCATGCGTGCAGATGACCCACGGGAGTGTGTGATGCGCCTGAGTCACTTATTCGGCAGCCGTCCTCGTGTCGCGCCGGACCCGCACAGCGCCAACTCGACCGAAACGACGCCGTTGATTGCAGGCGCCTCACCCCAGCACCCGCTGTCTCGAGCCCCCAAGTCCGCCGCAGCACAGGGCGCACCGAACTCGCATCGCGGCATGCTCGCTTCCGCGCGTAGGTCGCTGGCATCGTTGCGCAAGCAGCTGCCGTTGACGTGCATGGGCTCCCCGACGCTTGAATCAGTGGAGAGCCCACCTGCACGCACGCCACCGGTGACGCCCGGTCGCACGCAGCAGATGCACGGGAAGCAAACCCGCGTCGATGAGCGTCGGCAGCCACCCATGCCCCATAGAACGGATCATCAGCGGGAGCAGTGGCCGCAACCGCAGCAGGCGCCGCCCACCAGGCCGTCCGTTTCGATTCCGTCTAAGCCATCGCGTGCGCAGCAGCTGCACGGGCAGCAACGTCCCATCGATCCGAGAATGCAGGCGCCTGTCCCCGAAAGAATGCGCCGTGACGAGGGGCCACCGCCGCAGCACGGCATGCCGGCGTCGGATTCGGTGCCGATCACGCCCAAGCCCTCGCGATCGTCGGTGTCCTCTCCACGCCCCCAGCCCGGAAGGCCCCCCTCCTTGCGCAGCCTGGATCGGGAATTGGCCGAGATAACCAAGCGGTGCAGCGACATTCAAAAACAGCTGTTCATCGAGGACCGCGAGGCCACTCCGGAGGAGCAACAACTGCTCGAGACGCGTGCGGTCCTGATCGCCCGGCGCAATGAGGTCCGCGACAGTCAGTTCGATGCACTCTTGGTCGCGCTTGCACCGATGGAAGACATCCGTGCACCACGGACCACGACCAGCGGCCTGGCCATGGTCCAGATGGACGTCATGCAGCACAATCGCCGCGAAGTCCTCAAGGCACGGCGCAAATCCGTCGACAGAACTGCCCTGGCCAAAAACTACGCGCGCGCGGAACGACGCCTGGAGTCCCTGAAGAAAGGCGACGCACCCGACGACCAGATACGGCGCCTGCAACGCATGATGTAGGGCTACCGAAACATGCTCGCGTTGGAACAGATCGTCAAAAACACCGACGACCAGTTGGAAAGGCTGGGAGCGCCACGCCTGATGGCCGGCATCCCCACCACCGCCGAAGAGCGCCGGCAGTCCGTCAGGAAAGAAAGGGATGCCCATCAGGAGGCCATCGACAACGGCTACTCCTGAGGGTCCGGACAGCGCTGCTTGCACGTGCGCGCTGCCCGGCTGCCGCCTGTGAGGCATGCGACGCGTCGCCACGTAGCGGCGCATCTGCACGCCACACCGGAGATGCAAGCCCGCAGCCGTTCGCATCCAGACAACGAACGACGGATGTCGACAGCGTAATCCAGCCCGCCATCAACGCTCCCAGTGCGGAAACGGATCGTCCAGCAGCTGCCACTGCGCCGGGCCCTGGCGCAGTTCGTAGTCGCTGAGCAGGCAGGCATCCAGCGCAGCGCGCGTGCGTGGCGCATCCATGTCCACGCCGATCACCGCCAGCTCCTGGCGGCGGTCGCCCCACAACGGGTGCCACAACCGCTGCATCGCGGCGTATTCGCCGGCATCGCCTACTTCGTGCAGGCGCGGCAATGGCGCGGTCCAGCATTGCGTCTGCTGACGCTGCCAGCCGATATCGGTATACGGCAGTGGCGTGATGCTGGTCTGCAGCGGCTCGCCGATGGCGTGCGCATCCACCCGGTGGCGTGCGGCAAACCAGAAGCCGGCTGCATTGGTCTGGGTCGCGCCGCCGACGCTGGACAATTCGCCGACCCAATCCATGCGGCTGGCCAGCCAGAAAAAGCCCTTGCTGCGAATCACCTGCGGCAGCCCGCGCTGCACCATCCGCGCAAAGCGCTGCGGATGGAACGGCCGGCGTGCGCGATAGACGAAACTGCTGATGCCGTATTCCTCGGTTTCCGGCGTGTGCTGGCCGCGCAGTTCCTGCATCCAGCCCGGTGCCAGCTGCGCACGGGTGAAATCGAAGCGGCCGGTATCGAGCAACTGTTCCAGCGGTACCTGACCCTGCACGGCGTCCACGATCGCCGCCTCGCGATTGAGCGCACGCAACACCGCGCGCAGGCGTTGCAACTGCCGTGCGTCGATCTGGTCGCACTTGCTGATCACCAGCACGTCGGCGAACTCCACCTGTTGGCCCAGCAACTGCACCAGCCCGCGGGTATCGTCCGGGCCGGCCTGCTGGCCGAGCTCGGCCAGCGTGGCGGCCGTGCCGAAATCCTGCAGGAAGCGGCTGCCGTCCACCACCGTCACCATGGTGTCGAGCCGGGCGATATCGGCCAGGCTGAAGCCGTCGGCATCGCGCACCGCAAAGGTGGCCGCCACCGGCATCGGTTCGGCAATGCCGGTCGATTCGATCAGCAGATAG
Source organism: Xanthomonas sp. CPBF 426 (assembly GCF_903989465.1). Lineage (NCBI taxonomy): Bacteria > Pseudomonadati > Pseudomonadota > Gammaproteobacteria > Lysobacterales > Lysobacteraceae > Xanthomonas > Xanthomonas sp. CPBF 426. The sequence goes on along the minus strand of NZ_LR861805.1, from coordinate 339,152 downwards.
TCGTAGCGCTTCTGCTCGGCCAGCCGCCGCACTTCCTGCAGCAGATCATCGCGCAACGTGCAGCAGATGCAGCCATTGCTGAATTCCACCAGCGTCTCTTCGGTGCGTCGCAAGGCCGCACCGCCATCGCGCACCAGTTGCGCGTCGATGTTGATCTCGCTCATGTCGTTGACGATCACCGCCACGCGCAGGCCGTCGCGGTTGTGCAGGAGGCGATTGAGCAAGGTGGTCTTGCCCGCGCCAAGAAAGCCGGACAACACGGTGACGGGGAGGCGTGGATCGCGCTTGGGGGACAGGGACATCCTGAGAGCCTGGCTGGAGTGAAGTGTTACTATATAACACTTACTCGACAGGACCCCGCTCCATGCGCGTTACCGCTTCTGTGCTGGACAACTCGGCCATCGCTCTTTCCAGTCTGTGCCTGCTGCACTGCCTGGCCCTGCCACTGCTGGCCGCCGCGCTGCCGCTGCTGGGCGCGTGGAGCCGGGCCGAATGGGTGCATGTGGTGTTCGCCGCGGCAGCCGTGCCGCTGAGCGGTTATGCGGCATGGAGCAGCCATCGCCGGCATGCACTGCCAGCGCCGGTATGGGCACTGGCGGTCTTCGGGCTGGCCGGTCTGGTCCTGGGCGCAAGCGGCGTGGCCGGCGCGGCGCTGGAAACCCCGGTCACGGTGACCGGCAGCCTGCTGCTGGCCAGCACGCACCTGGTCAATCTGCGGCTACGTCGCCGGCATGGAAAGTGCGCGCGCTAGGAGCACGGCCACCACCGGCGCTGCTACAGCGAAAAGCCCAGCAACACCGGGTCGTGGTCGGAACTGCGCCACGGGCCGGGCAGGTTGCGCTTGGCGTAGCCGGCGTCGTCGCTGGCATCGGCGTTGATATGCCATTCCACCGCGCCGCGCAGCTGCTTGGCCATCGCCGGGCTCAACAACGCATGATCCAGCCGTCCGCTCATGCCGTCGTAGACATAGCTGTAGGGCTGCTTCACGCCAGCCACCGCGAAGGCGTCCTGCCAGCCGCTGGCGCGCAGACTGCGCATCGGGGTTTCCATGGCGTAGGCGTTGAAGTCACCCAGTAGCACGGCCAGTTTGGTCTGCGCGCCGGTGGGGTCGGTCTGCAGCCACTGGTGCAGGCGCTTGGCCGACTCGGTACGGGTGGCGTTCCAGCAGGCCTGGCCATCGCGCTGGTCGGCATCGGCGCCGCTGGCGCTACCGCAGCCCTTGGACTTGAAGTGGTTGGCGACCACCACGAAGGTCGCCCCGCGGGTGCTGCGGAAGGCTTGCGCCAGCGGCACCCGGCTATGGCTGTCGAACGGGCCGCCGGTCAGCGTGGCCGGCTTGCCGACCGGGGTGACCTGGGAACTGCGATACACGATGCCGACCCGGATGTCGTCATCGCCCGGGCCGCTGCCGGTGTCCACGAACTGCCAGTCCTTGTCGGTGCCGGCCGCGTTGAGCGCGGCGACCAGTTGCGCCACGGCCGCATCGGCGCCATTGCCGTCGTTTTCCAGCTCCATCAACGCGGCCACATCGGCGCGCAACGGCACGATGGTGGACACCAGCTTGGTCAGCTGGGCCTGGAACTGCTCATGCGTGCGCGCACCGCGCTTGGTCGGGAAGCCGCCGCCGCGGCCATTGCCGTTGAAGAAGTTCTCCAGATTGAACGAGGCGATCCGTAGATCGCCACCCACCTGCGGCGCCACCGCGGTCGGTATGGCCGGCAGCGTCAACGGGGTCAGCACCTGGATGCGGTAGTTGCCGTCGTAGCGCTGGTCGACGATGCCATCGACCGACTTGAGCAGGCTGCCGGTGCGCAGCGCCGGATCGGCCGGCAGATAGGCCACCGTCTTGGGGCTGCGGCCATTGCGTGCATCGTCCAGCACCACCCGGCGACGGGCGTTGTCGGCCTCCACCTGCGCAAAGGCCGGGGTGCCGGCGGCGGCCACTTCGCTGGGCTGCCACAGGCGCCCGCCGAAGGCGGCGACCAGCTCGCCGTCGGCGTCCAGACGGTCGCTGCCGTTGAGCGTCAGCGCGGCAATGCGGACGTGCTCGCCTTCCAGCGCTTCCCAGTTGGCCGGCGGCCCGCTGAGCATGCGCACCGGGACCGGCTGGCCGCTGGCGAGCCGCTCGATGCTGCTGGCATCCACCGTGGTCAGACTCGCCTCGCCACCTGCCGATACCTCGCGCACCGTGCCGACGATGCGCACGCGGTCGCCCACCGCCACCTCGGCATTGCCGGCACCGGTGACGAACAGGCCATGCGAGCGCCGCAGCTCGAAGCCGGGCTGCTGCACGAACAGCCCGCCCAGGCCGACGCGCGTATCGGCGGTGACGATGCCCTCCACGTCGACCACACGGCCGTCGTGGGGGCTACGGGTGTCTTCGCCCTGGACGTCGGCGATGGACAGACGTTGCGGCGCGCCCTCGGCGGCACTGCCCAGCAGTGGCACCAACAGACCGATCACACCGAGCACAACCAGCGAGCAACGCGACATCGACACACTCCGGAAAGACCTGGACCACCTGCACGCGCCGCCCCGAAGGCGGCGCGTGAGAACCGTGACAGGCTAGCAAAACGTTGCAAGTGGCGACCAGCTGCTGCGTGGATGACGTGGCCGGTGCACAGCTGCCGGCAATTGCGGCATTCCCCTAAAGCAACGGTGCTGAGGCGGTCGCGCAAGGCTGGCGTCGTCGTGCAAGCACGTCGCGCAGCGAGCGCAAACGCGCGCGCAATGCCTGCCGCCTATAAAAAAAAGCGTGCTCCCGTGCGCGCAGGCCTCGCGGTTGCCAGTCGACGCACCCGCGTACGGCATGCGGCCACCTGGCCACACACCGACTGCCTGTGTCAGCCACGTGTTCCAGGCGCTTGCTGCTTTAGAGGCCTACTTCAGATTGCTCAGCATCCAGTCGACCGTGGCCCGCACCTGCTCTTCGGTCAGTGCCGGGTTGCCACCCTTGGGCGGCATGATGCCGCCGTCCGGGCCGGTGTAACCCTCGATCGCGTGCTTGTACAAGGTGTCCTTGCCCTGGGCGATGCGCGCGTCCCAATGCGCGTGGTCCAGCGTCGGCGCCTTGCCCACGCCGGTGGTGTGGCAGGCGGTGCACAGGTTGTCGAAGATGGTCTTGCCGTCGGTGCTGCCGCCGTAGGCAGACTGCGAGGCGGCCTTGGCCAGCGCTGCGGCCTGGGCTGCGGCCTGTGCGGACGCACCGGTGGTGCCGGCATAGACCGCGCCGGCCGGGGCGATGCGTTGCTGCACGCGTTTGGCCGCGGTGGGCGAGACTTCGTCGGGAATGGCGCGTTGCAAATAGGCTGCCAGGGCAATCAGGCCCAGGGTGATCACCACCAGTAGTCCGATCACCATCGAGAATTTCTTCAGGAACTCGAGGTCGTAATTCCGCACGCGCTCACCCCTGGCTGTTGGTCGAAGACCTCTGCTAGCGCCGGAGTATAGAGCACAGTTCGCGCCCGTCTGGCCACTGTGTATGACAGTGATTGCAGCGGTGTGCGCTGCGCCCTGGCGCGCTATGGGTCCTGCAGGCACGCCGGTCTGCGCAGCACGATGAATTGCCGCAATGCCGCATGACACGTTGGTCTCGTCCAGGGGAATTGCGTATCATTCCCATCAATCCACGGTGACGCGGTTCTCGCCTCGCCCGGTCCCGCCTACGAGGAGTCGCCGCGATGAAGTCCTTCCTGCTGTCCTGCCTGGCCTTGGCCAGCATCAGCCTGTCTGCCCAGGCCCACGAGATCTGGATCGAGCGCGACGGCAGCGGCCCGGTGCGCATCTACTTCGGCGAACCGGCGCAGGACACCCTCGACCACGGCGAAGACGAGATCAAGCGCGTGGTCAAGCCGACCGTGTTCGGCACGGCCGGCAAGGCCGGCGCCCTGCAGCGCGGCAGCGCGTTCCTCACCGCGCCGCTGTCCGGCACCGGCGATGCGTGGCTGAGCGACGACAGCGTGTTCGAGCCGTGGAAGGGCGAAGCCGGCAGCTTCGAGACGGTGAGCTACTACGCACGCGCCGGGCGCGCCACGCCGTCGGCCAAGCTCGATTTCGAGCTGGTGCCCACCGCTGCCAACAGCAATACGCTGACCGTGCTCTATCGCAACAAGCCGCTGCCCAAGGTCGAGGTGACGGTGATCGACCCGCAGAAGTGGCAGAAGACGCTGACCTCCGATGCCAACGGCCAGGTGACCCTGCCCAAGCTGCGCGCCGGCCGGCACATCCTGGTCGCCACCAACAAGGAACCGGTGAAGCGTGAGATCGCCGGCAAGCAGGTGGCGATGATCCACCACATCAGCACGTTGACCTTCCTGGCCGAGTAAGCCGGCCACACGCGCCGCCGATCCGATGGCTACCGCACCGTCCCTGCCGCTTCCCTGGTTCAGGCGCCCCTGGCTGGGCGTGCTTGCACGCACGCTGGCGGCGATGTTTGGCGGCTATGCGCTCGCCAGCGCCACCAATCTGCTGCTGGCGCTGGTGTTGCCGCTGCCACGCAGCGAAGCGGTGTTGACCAGCATGCTGGTCGGCATCGTGGTGTGTGCCTGCGCGCCGCTATGGGCCTTCGCCACCGCCAGCGTGTGGCGCGCCTGGGCCGGCATCGCCGTGCCGGCGGCGCTGATGTTCGCACTGGCCGCATGGCTGCAACGGGGCGTGGCATGAAGCAGGGATTCCGCCAGTCGATGGCGTGGCTGCACACCTGGACCGGGCTGCTGGTCGGCTGGGTGTTGCTGTTGATCTTCATGGGCGGCACGGCGAGTTATTACCGCGACGAAATCAGCCGCTGGATGCGCCCGGAACTGCCCACCACCACGGTGAGCAGCGCGACCGCGCTGCGCAGTGCCGAGCAGTATCTGCAGACGCATGCCGCCGATGCGCAGAGCTGGAACATCACCTTGCCGGACGCGCGCAATCCGGTGGTCAGCATGTACTGGCAAAACCCCGCGCCAACCGATGGCAAACCGGCCAGTCGCCGCGAGATGTATGGCAACGCCATCATCGACCCGGCCACCGGCAAGGAGATCGCCGCGCGCGACACCCTGGGCGGCGAATTCTTCTACCGGCTGCACTTCGATCTGCATTATCTGCCGGTGATGTGGTCGCGCTATATCGTGGGTTTCTGCGCGATGTTCATGCTGGTGGCGATCATCAGCGGCGTGATCACGCACAAGAAGATCTTCAAGGATTTCTTCACCTTCCGCCCGGGCAAGGGCCTGCGCTCATGGCTGGATTTCCACAACGTCAGCGCGGTGACCGCATTGCCGTACCACGCGATGATCACCTACACCGGCATCGTGACCTTGATGTTCATGTACCTGCCGTGGGGCATCAAGGCGCAGTATCCCGACAACGAAATGCGGTTCTACGAAGAATCCGCCAACCGGGTTGCCGATACGCGACAAGCGTCTGGTACCCCGGCGCGCATGCTGCCGCTGGAGCAATTCGTGGCGCGTGCGCGCAGCCACTGGCGCGGTGGTGAGGTCGGCAACGTGGCGGTGTCGCTGCCCAACGATGCGCACGCAGCGGTCGGCGTCACCCAGGTGTCCGATCGTCTGTCCACCAATGCGCCATCGATCCTGTTCGATGCAGTCAGCGGCCAGCGCCTGCAGCACAGCGGGCCACCGGGTGGCGCCAGCCAGACGCGCGGGGTCATGGTGGGCCTGCATATCGCCCACTTCGCCGGGCCATGGATGCGCGCGCTGTTCTTCGGCTCCGGCTTGCTCGGTTGCCTGATGGTGGCCAGCGGCGTGGTGATGTGGGCGGTGAAGGAACGCCCCAAACACCTGAAGGCCGGGCGCATCGGTTTCGGGCTGCGGCTGGTGGATGCGCTCAACATCGGCACGGTCGCCGGCTTGCCGATCGCCTTCGCCAGTTTCTTCTGGGCCAACCGGGTGTTGCCGGTGAGCCTGGAGGCGCGCGCGGCAATGGAGGCCAACCTGTTCTTTGCCGCATGGGCCGCTGCATTGCTGGCGGCGTTCGTGTGGCCACGGCGCGCCATGTGGAGCTGGCAGCTGTATCTGGGCGCGGCCTTGTTCGCCTTGGTACCGGTGGTCAATGCGATCACCACCGATGTGCATCTGGGCGTGACGCTGCCGGCCGGGCAATGGATGTTGGCCGGGGTCGATCTGGTCTGCCTGTTCCTTGGCGTGTCGCTGGGCGTGGCGGGCTGGCGCCTGCAGCAGTGGAAGGCACCGCAAGCCGCATCGGGGCGACGCGCGCGCACCACTGCCGCCGCGCCTGCGCAGGGCAGCGTGCCGCTGCAGGAAAGCGCATGAGCGTGTGGCTGCTGCTGGCGCTGAATTTTTCCGGATTCGCCGCGCTGTGCCTGGCGATGGACAAGCATCAGCAGGAAGTCACGGGTCGCACGCTGGGCGCGGCGCGCTCGCGGCAACTGCGCGTGCTGGGCTGGCTGCTGGTGCTGCTCACCTTCGGCTTGGCGGTACACGCACAAGGCTGGGGCGTCGGCCCGGTGCTGTGGCTGGGCACATTGACCGGCGCTGCCGCGTTGCTGTCGCTGTGGTTGCTGCCGTATCGGCGTGGATTGATCCTGCCCACGGCAGTGGCCGCGCCGCTGCTGGCGGGTGCGCTGCAGCTGTTGGTGGGGTGAAGGACGTCCGTCGCTACGCCACGATCGGCGGATCGCCCCAGCTGCGCCCGTCGCGCGGCAGGCGACCATCGTCGAGCACGCGCAACACGTGTTCGGGCTGCAGCATGTCCATGAACAGCACCACGTTGATGCCGTCCGGCAGCGCCATGCTGGGAAAGATCACGCCAGGAATCTGCGCCTCGCGCAGCAGGTCGCCGAGCACCCAGCTGACCGGTTCGATCTTGTTGACCAGCGCCTTGCGCCAGTCCTCGGTCCAGTCGGCCCAAAGCGGATCCCAGCTCGCATCGAGCAGGCGCAGATCGGCCAGCGCCGGCAGGTCGGCGGCATAACTGACCAAGGTCAATGGCGGCAGGAACAGCGCCGCTTGCGCGTATTCGGCGGCGGCGGTCTCCAGTTGCAGCGATAAATACAGGGACGGCTGTCCAAAGCGATTGAAGCGCCCGCCCGAGCGTGCCGCACCGGCGCCGCTCAACGGTTCGGCAGCCCAGCGCGGCGTGAAGGCGCGATACAGCGTGCAGTGCGCCGGAGCGCTCAGCTTCAACCGGCGGCCCCCGCGGCAACGGTGCGCAGATAGGTCAGCGCATCATCGGTGCGGCCCTGTTTGACCACTTCCAGCAGGGTGGCGAACTCGAACGCCGGAATCGGGGTGTTCTTGAGATGGAACACCACCTGGCGTTCGTCCGGCTGGACTTGCGTCATCGCCACCAGCAGGCGCGACAGGTTGCGCAGCAGGTCCTGTACGCGCGGGCTTTCCGGATGCACGCGCAGGCTGTTGCGATGCACACCGGCCAGCTCGGCCAGTTCCTGCTGCGACAGATCCAGCAGGCCGGCCATGGCCGAGGGCGACAGGATGGTGCGATCCGGCACGCGCAGGCGTTCGGTCAGGGCCAGGGGATTGAGAACGGCGACCATTGCACGACTCCGGCAGGGCGAGTGCACAGTATATGCACAGTTATCTGCCTCGGCACAGCCCAGCAGTACGCCCGGTCAGTGCACTGTCAGACCGCCGGCTGCCGCGCGCCCACCGCGCGCAGGCAGAACCCGCAGATCGCCTCGACCAGCTGCTCGCCCTGCTGCGGATCGCTGCGGCTGGGGGCGATCGGTCCCACCAGGGCCTCGGTGAAGGCGCCGACGATGCACGCCGCCGCCGCGTCCAGCGACTGCTGCGGGAACTCGCCGGCCGCCACGCCTTCGGCGAGCAACTGGCGGAACACCTCTCCGAACAGGCGTCGGCCACGGATGCGCTCGGCATCCACCTCGCTTTCCACCGGCTCGGCAATGAAGGCGTACGCCAGCGCGGGACCGGCCAGGGCCCGCCGCACGAACGTGGCGATCGCAGTGCGCAGGCGCTCGGCAGCACTGGCCTGGGTGGTGGCGATGGCGCGCAGGATGGTCATCTCGCGCTGCACCGCTTCGTTGAGAACTTCCACGAAAAGCTCGGCCTTGGACGGGAAATGACGATAGATCTGCCCGGTGGACACGCCGGCGGCAGCGGCCACGGCGGTCACCGGCGCGTTGCGGTAGCCGCCTTCGGCGATCAGGGCACGGGCCGCGTGCAGGATGCGTTCGCGGTTACCGGCCAGGCGTTCTTCCATCAGGGCGGAGCGTCGATAAGCCATGGTGTGATTCTTGGTTCAATAGTTGAATTTTAGTTCACTTTTTCACTGCGGACCGCTAGGCTGCGCACAAGCGCCGTGCGGCCTGCCCGCTCCCACCCGGCACATCCCGATCCCTGCGGAGTCGCTCCATGCACGTGCCGTCCCTGAATTTTGCGCTTGGCGAAGACATCGATCTGCTGCGCGAAAGCGTGGCGGCCTTTGCCAGCCACCATATTGCCCCGCTCGCGGCCACGGCCGATCAGGACAATGTCTTTCCCGCCCAGCTGTGGCGCCTGTTCGGCGAACAAGGCCTGCTCGGGCTGACCGTGGAAGAAGAGTACGGCGGCAGCGGCATGGGCTACCTGGCGCATGTGGTGGCGATGGAAGAAATCTCGCGGGCCGGCGGGGCCATCGGCCTGTCGTACGGCGCGCATTCCAATCTGTGCCTCAACCAGCTGCGCAAGAACGCAACGCCCGAGCAGAAACAGCGCTACCTGCCCAGGCTGTGCACCGGCGAGCACGTCGGGGCACTGGCGATGAGCGAGGCCGGCGCCGGCTCGGATGTGGTGTCGATGAAGCTGCGCGCCGATGCGCGCGGCGACCGCTATGTGCTCAACGGCAGCAAGATGTGGATCACCAACGGCCCGGATGCCGATGTGCTGGTGGTGTACGCCAAGACCGACCCGGAGGCCGGCGCACGCGGTATCACCGCCTTCATCGTCGAAAAAGGGATGAAGGGATTCTCCACCGCGCAGAAACTCGACAAGCTGGGCATGCGCGGCTCCAACACCTGCGAGCTGGTGTTCAGCGACTGCGAAGTGCCGGCCGAGAACGTGCTGGGCACGCTCAACGGTGGCGTGCGTGTGCTGATGTCGGGCCTGGATTTCGAGCGTGTGGTGCTGGCCGGCGGCCCGTTGGGCCTGATGGCCGCCGCGATGGATGTGGTGCTGCCGTACGCGCACGAGCGCAAGCAGTTCGGCGCGCCGATCGGCACCTTCCAGTTGATGCAGGCGAAGCTGGCCGACATGTACGTCGGGCTCAACGCCTGCCGCGCCTATGTGTATGCAGTGGCGCGCGCCTGCGACGCGGGGCTGACCACGCGCCAGGATGCGGCCGGTGCGATTCTCTACGCCGCTGAAAAGGCCACCTGGCTCACCGGCCAGGCGATCCAGGTGCTGGGCGGCAACGGCTACATCAACGACTACCCCACCGGGCGCCTGTGGCGCGATGCCAAGCTGTACGAAATCGGTGCGGGCACCTCGGAGATCCGACGCATGCTGATCGGCCGCGAGCTGTTCGAACGCACCGCCTGACGGAGCCACCATGAGCGTGATCACCAGCCAGCTGCAGGCCAGCGGCGAAAGCTTCCAACATAACGCTGCGGCCATGCGCACGGTGATCGAGGACCTGCGCCGCACGCTGGCGCAGACCGCGCTGGGCGGCAGCGATGCCGCGCGTGCCAAGCACACCGCACGCGGCAAGTTGCTGGTGCGCGAGCGCATCGATGCCTTGCTGGATCCGGGCAGCGCCTTGCTGGAAATCGCGCCCCTGGCGGCGCACGGCATGTACGACGATCAGGTGCCATGCGCCGGTGTGGTGGCCGGCATCGGACGGGTGTCCGGGGTGGAATGCGTGATCGTGGCCAACGACGCCACCGTCAAGGGCGGCACCTATTACCCGATGACGGTGAAGAAGCATCTGCGTGCGCAGGAAATCGCCCAGCAGAACCGCTTGCCGTGCATCTACCTGGTCGATTCCGGCGGCGCGTTCCTGCCGTTGCAGGATGAAGTGTTTCCCGACCGCGACCACTTCGGGCGCATCTTCTACAACCAGGCCAACCTTTCGGCCAACGGCATTCCGCAGATCGCCTGCGTGATGGGCTCATGCACCGCTGGCGGTGCGTACGTGCCGGCGATGAGCGATGAAACGGTGATCGTGCGCGAGCAAGGCACCATCTTCCTCGGCGGTCCGCCGCTGGTCAAAGCGGCCACCGGCGAAGAAGTCAGTGCCGAAGAGCTCGGCGGTGCGGATGTGCATACGCGCATCTCCGGCGTGGCCGATCACTTCGCCGACAACGACCTGCAGGCCCTGGCACGCGTGCGCGCCATCATCGCCCGGCTCAACTGGCGCAAGCCGGCGGCATCGCTGGCCCTGCAGGCACCGCTGCCGCCGCGCTATGCAGCCGACGAGCTGTATGGCGTGATTCCCGCCGATACGCGCAAGCCCTTCGATGTGCGCGAAGTGATCGCCCGCATCGTCGACAACTCGCAGCTGGACGAATTCAAGCCGCGTTATGGCAGCACCCTGGTCACCGGCTTTGCGCATCTGCATGGCTACCCGGTCGGCATCATTGCCAACAACGGCATCCTGTTTTCCGAGTCCGCGCTCAAGGGCGCGCACTTCATCGAGCTGTGCACGCAGCGCGGCATTCCGCTGGTGTTCCTGCAGAACATCACCGGCTTCATGGTCGGGCGCAAATACGAACATGGCGGCATCGCCAAGGACGGCGCCAAGCTGGTGATGGCGGTGGCCTGTGCCAAGGTTCCCAAGTTCACCGTGGTGATCGGCGGCTCGTTCGGCGCCGGCAATTACGGCATGTGCGGCCGTGCGTACTCGCCGAACTTCCTGTGGATGTGGCCGAATGCGCGCATCGGTGTGATGGGCGGGGAACAGGCCGCCAGCGTATTAGCCACCGTGCGCCGCGACGGCATCGAAGCCAAGGGTGGCGCCTGGTCGGGCGAGGAAGAGGATGCGTTCAAGGCACCGATCCGTGCCCAGTTCGAGCAGCAGGGCCATCCGTATTATGCCAGCGCGCGCTTGTGGGACGACGGCATCATCGACCCGGCCGACACCCGTCGCGTGCTGGGGCTAGGGCTGTCGGCCGCGTTGAATGCGCCGATCGAGCCGACACGCTTCGGCGTGTTCCGGATGTGAGGTGGTGATGCCCGCTTGCATGTACGGCTCTTCATTGCCAGGCACTGCGCGTGCGCCTGCACGCAGGGTGCCGCGTGTTGCCTGGAGCAGTGCATGAGTGCGCGCACGTTACCTGCTCCAAGCAGTGAGTTGCGTTCGCGCAGTGCGGCGTCGGCCATCGCACTGTGTCCCGCGTACTCCGTGCAGCCGTTTTTCCATCGCAGTGCCCGCCGCCCTGGCGGGGTGCAGAGACCCTTGCCATGACCCAGCGCGATTCCACCGCCGCAGCAAGACAGCCGTATTTCGACAAGGTCCTGATCGCCAATCGCGGCGAGATCGCCTGCCGCGTCATCGCCACCTGCCGCAAGCTCGGCATCGCAACGGTGGCGGTGTACTCGGATGCCGACCGTGATGCGCGGCATGTGCGGCTGGCCGATGAAGCAATCCATATCGGTGCCGCACCGGCGCAGCAGAGTTATCTGCGTGGCGATGCGATCCTGGATGCGGCACGCAGGAGCGGCGCACAGGCAATCCATCCCGGCTATGGATTTCTGTCAGAAAACGCAGCATTTGCCGATGCCTGTGCGCAGGCCGGCATGGTGTTTATCGGCCCGCCGGCGGCGGCCATCCGCGCGATGGGCGACAAGAGCGCGGCCAAGGCGCTGATGCAGCGCGCCGGCGTGCCGCTGACGCCGGGCTACCACGGCCACGAACAGGCGCCGGCCTTCCTGCGTGCACAGGCCGACGCGATCGGCTATCCGGTGTTGATCAAGGCCAGCGCCGGCGGCGGCGGCAAGGGCATGCGCCGGGTGGATGCGAGCGCGGCATTCGAAGACGCATTGGCCAGCTGCCAGCGCGAGGCGCAGTCGGCATTCGGCAATGCGCAGGTGCTGGTGGAAAAGTACGTCGAGCGGCCGCGCCATATCGAGATTCAGGTCTTTGGCGATACCCGGGGCGAGGTCGTCTATCTGTTCGAACGCGATTGCTCGGTGCAGCGCCGGCACCAGAAAGTGCTGGAAGAAGCGCCCGCCCCCGGCATGAGCGAACAACGTCGCGCCGCCATGGGCAAGGCGGCCGTGGATGCCGCACGCGCGGTGGGTTATGTCGGCGCCGGCACGGTGGAGTTCATTGCCGGCCCGGATGGCGATTTCTATTTCATGGAAATGAACACCCGGCTGCAGGTCGAGCACCCGGTGACCGAGTTGATCACCGGCACCGATCTGGTCGAGTGGCAATTGCGTGTTGCCGCGGGCGAACCGCTGCCGCTGCGTCAGCAGGAACTGCGCATCCATGGACATGCGCTGGAAGCGCGCCTGTATGCCGAAGATGCCGACCGCGGCTTCCTGCCTTCCACCGGCACGCTGCACCAGTTGCAGTTTCCCGCAGCAAGCGCGCATGTACGTATCGATGCCGGCGTGGAGCAAGGCGACAGCATCAGCCCGTACTACGACCCGATGATTGCCAAGCTGATCGTGTGGGATGTGGATCGCCCCGCCGCACTGGCACGCATGCGCCAGGCGCTGGCGCAGTTCCATGCGGTGGGTGTCACCACCAACAGCGCGTTCCTTGTGCGCCTGATCGACACGGCGTCGTTTGCGTCGGCCGATCTGGATACCGCACTGATCGAACGCGAGCAGGCAGTGCTGTTTCCCGATGCGGTGAGTCCGGCCACTGCCTGGTGGTGCCTGGCAGCGGCGTTGAACGCCGAAGCGTTGCCGAAGGCCGCCGCCGATCCCGCCGACCCGTTTTCGCCCTGGCAGCACGCCGATGGTTGGCGCATCGGCGCGCATGCGGCGCACACCATGACGCTGGAAGCGGCAGGCGAGCGCCGCCAGTTCGGCGTGCGCCCGTTTGGCGATGGCTGGCAGGTGACGTGCGCGGGCCATACCCACACGCTGCGCTACCACGTACAGGACGGGGCACTGCGCGTGGAAATGGATGGCCGGCAATGGCGCATGCAGGCCCTGCGCGACGGCAATGCACTGACATTGCGCGATGCCACGCAGCGGGCAAGCTTCCGCCACCATGACGCACTGCTCGAAGCCGATCAGCCCGCGCACGACGCCGGCGGCCTGACCGCACCGATGCCGGGCCGCATCGTGTCGCTGGTCGCCCCGGCAGGGCAGCCGGTCACCCGCGGGCAGGCCCTGGTGGTGCTCGAAGCGATGAAGATGGAGCACACCCTGCACGCGCCCAGCGACGGCACGGTGGCGGCGTATCTGGTGGCGGAAGGCGAACTGGTCGCCGAGGGTGTCGCGTTGGTGGAATTCGTGTCCGCGTCTGCGTAGCGGCGCCTCGCAGCGTGACCAACGGCACGTCCACAGGGACGGACCTTGGCTCTAGCGTGAGGAAAGCGGCTGGAATGGCCGCGCTCACGACCGGAGACCTCCATGCAACGCCTGCTTCTTGTTTCCAGCATGCTGCTCGCGCTGTCTGCCTGCAGCGATAAGACCGCGCCCGCCACCGACAAGGCCGCCACGCCGGCCCCGGCTGCTGCGGCGGCACCCGCGGCACCGCCCGAACTGATCACCCGCGATGCGCTGTTCGGCAACCCGGAGCGGGCGAACGTGAGCATCAGCCCGGACGGAAAGTACCTCAGCTGGGTCGCGCCGCTGGACGGTGTGCTCAATGTCTGGGTCGCCCCGGTGGATGCACCGGACCAGGCACGCGCGATCACCAAGGACACCGCACGCGGCATCCGCAATTATTTCTGGACCTATCAACCCAACACGCTGCTGTACCTGCGCGACAACGGTGGCGATGAAGACTTCCATCTGTTCTCGGTGAATCTGAGCGATGGCAGCAGCAAGGACCTCACCCCCTTCAAGAAGACCAACGCCGAGGTGTATCGCGTCAGCGCGCAGCATCCCGACTCGATCATGGTCGGCATGAACGACCGCGACCCCAAATGGCATGACCTGTATCGGGTGGACCTGGCTTCGGGCAAGCGCAGCTTGGTGCAGCAGAACACCGACAGCCTGGATTCCTACCTGCTCGATGGCAACTACCAGCTGCGCTATGCCACGCGTGCCACCGACGATGCGGGCAGGGAGCTGCTGGTGCCGGACGGCAAGCGCTGGAAGAGCGTGGACCGCATCCCGTTCGAGGATGTCACCAACACCTCGCCCGACGGCCTCACCGACGACGGCAAGACGCTGTACATGCAGGATTCGCGCAATCGCGACACCGCAGCGCTGTATGCCATCGACACTGCCAGCAACGCCCGCACGCTGCTGTTCGAAAACCCGCGCACCGATGTCGGCGCCACCTTGAACGACCCCAGGACCGGCGTGGTGCAGGCCGTGTCCACCGACTACCTGCGCGAGGAGTGGACGGCGCTGGACAACGGCATTGCCGCCGACCTAAACAAGCTCAAGTCGCTCGGCAGCGGCGATGCCAGCGTTGCCGCACGCACGCTCGACGATCGCATCTGGATCGTGGGGTATTCGGCGGCGGAAACACCGCTGACCTACTACCGCTACGACCGTGCAGACGGCGGCAAGCTGACCAAGTTGTTCTCCGCCCGCCCCGCGCTCGACGGCAAGCCGCTGGTGCCGATGTGGCCGCAGGAACTGACCGCCCGCGACGGCCTCAAGCTGGTCAGCTATCTCACCCTGCCCGCCGAGGCCGATGCCAATCACGACGGCAAGGCCGACAAGCCGGTGCCGCTGGTGCTGTTCGTGCATGGCGGCCCGTGGTTGCGCGACAGCTACGGCTACGGGCCGTATGAGCAATGGCTGGCCAATCGCGGCTATGCGGTGCTGGCGGTGAACTTCCGCGGCTCCACCGGCTTCGGCAAGGCCTTCACCAACGCCGGCAACGGCGAGTGGGCCGCCAAGATGCACGACGACCTGCTCGACGCGGTGCAATGGGCGGTCAAGCAAGGAGTGACCAGGCCCGAGGACGTGGCGATCATGGGCGGCAGCTACGGCGGCTACGCCACGCTGGTCGGCCTGACCTTTACCCCAGACGCGTTCAAGTGCGGCGTGGACATCGTCGGCCCGGCCAACCTCAACACCCTGCTCGGCACCGTGCCGCCATACTGGGCCAGCTTCTACAAGCAGCTGACCAAACGCATGGGCGACCCGGCCACCGACGCCGGCAAGCAGTGGCTGACCGAACGCTCACCGCTCACCCATGTCGACAAGATCAGCAAGCCGCTGCTGATCGGCCAGGGCGCCAACGACCCACGCGTCAAACAGGCCGAGAGCGACCAGATCGTCAACGCGATGAAGGCCAAGAACATTCCGGTCACCTACGTGCTGTTCCCGGACGAAGGCCACGGCTTCCGGCGCCCGGAAAACAGCAAGGCCTTCAACGCGGTGACCGAGGGGTTCCTGGGCCAGTGCCTGGGCGGCCGCGTGCAACCGATCGGCGACGACCTGGCCGGCTCCAGCATCACCGTGCCGGAAGGCGCCGACAAGGTGAACGGCCTGAGCGAAGCATTGAAGACGCATACACAGGCGATTCGGCGGTAGGTCTGCCTACGTGGTGGCTTGCTTTACATCTACGTCGTCGCTCGCCTGCAAAGACGAGCGACGACGGCTGTATCGATGTTCTCCAACGCGCCGCCACGCCGGTATTCCCGCCCAGCGATCCAGACAGGAAGATGCCTGACTTGGTTGCTCACTAATGTGGGGCGATGTCCTTGGCGGCCTCTGAATCAAGACCAGCCGGCCACACTGCCCCACCGGGATCCAACTCGGTGTTGTTCATTTCCTCGCCCCGCCAACCGAACCCACAGATGGCGAGCGGGCCGTCCTGCAGGCCGTCCAGGCCAAGTGCCTGTTCGATATCCACCTCATTGATTGCCGAGGTGACAAATGCGCCCAGGCCCAGGTCGGTCGCGCTCAGATACAGCGTCTGCGCGATATGGCCGACATCCAGAATCATCGCGCGGTAGGCCTTGGCGTGGTTCCGATACTTCCAGAAACTACGTAAAAACCGCGGCACTAGGATCACCAGCACCGGCGCATCGGCAAACCAGTGCTGCCCGGACACAGCGCGACGCGCAAACTCCGCAAGCGGCTGTGGTGGCGACTGCAATGGCTGCAATGCATGATCGACAGGGCGATAGTGATAGAGACCGCTCGTCATTCCCTCGACACGCTGGACCAGCAAGTAGGTTTCGGTGGGATGGAGACTGCCTCCCGAGGGCACCGGTTTCTTCAAGAATGCGGTGTCGTGCCCCACTTCGATCCGCGCACTTGCCATGACGCTGCGCTCAAGCATCTGGCCAAGCAAGCTGTGTGACAGTGGACGCTGCGTATCGAAGTTACGACAGGTGACGCGACGCGACAGCAGCTCATCGAACGTGCCCGGGGTTGACCGTGGCAAGGCAATGCGCGCTTCGATGCCCCCCTCGCCTCGGTCTACGATCTCTGCTGGGGGGGCGCCCAGTCGGCCGACCATGCCTTCCGCAGTAGTCAGGCCGTGTGCTTCCATCGTCGCCACGCTGTCCTCGCCGCGCCAGCGCGCCGATCGATGCCACAACGCGGCTAGCGGCCACCAACGCTGCTGCTGCACGCACTCGTCGTTGCGGCGATGCTGAACGTGTTCTGGTTGATCGCTGACCACAAGACCTTGCTCGATCAAACGCTCCACCTGAAACGGCAAGGGCTGCATCTGATCGATGCGATGCCAGCGCGAGGGACTCAACCCGCCCAACCACTCGCGCTCGTCCTTGGAAACCTCCACATCTCCATCAAGATGAGGCGCCAGCGCCAGCCATCGTGTGCGGCGATTCACGCCATCTCCACCGGCAAGCAATCGTGCAAGATCAAACACCGCATCGTCGCGCAGCTCAAAAAACAACGTGGTACAGCGACGAATTTGCATAGGAACATCTCAAGGACGCATGAGCACGGTCGATATTGTGTCAGGTCCCATGTCATACAACACCACAGACCCTCACTCTCCAGGCAAGACACACCATGACCGACTCCGCCCCCCACACCCATCTTCCGTTTGATGCATCCACCGCCGACAAGCTGCTGGAACTACTGGCAACCGACGACGACTTCCGCGACTGCTTTCAATGCAATCCGGCGCAGGCGCTTGCCCGGATCGGTGCACCTGGCGTGAGCGCCGACAATGCCGCCCCCAGCGCAGGACAGGCCTATTACTGCATGACGACCAGTCAGCTCGCGTCCAAGC
The DNA here is from genome assembly GCF_903989465.1 of Xanthomonas sp. CPBF 426. NCBI lineage: Bacteria > Pseudomonadati > Pseudomonadota > Gammaproteobacteria > Lysobacterales > Lysobacteraceae > Xanthomonas > Xanthomonas sp. CPBF 426. The sequence continues at coordinate 321,878 of NZ_LR861805.1, read as the reverse complement.
AGGACATTGCAGCGGCTCGTGCCGAGCTGCAAAGCTACTTGACCGAAAAAGCCAATCACACCGTCATCTTCGCCTTCGAATCGGACAGCATGCGCTCTACCCTGCTGCGTAAGTAAGCAGGCAGACCCGATACGGGCCAGGCGCGCACGAATGCCTGCGCCTGTTCGCGCGCCTGCTGGGTATGGCCGAGTGCATGCAGCGACTCGGCCATCCAAAGCTGCGCCAGACGTGTATCGGCAACATTGAGCGGCTGCAGCGTTTGGGACGCATTTGCTTCTATATATGCACGCCCACGATGGAGATACAGCCAACGTGCTTGCTGCAACGCTTCAGCGTGCCGACCACTTTCGTGCAGCAGCATGTATAGCGTCACGCGCGTCTGGAAAAGATCGTCGTCACTGATTGGCAGACGCGCGATGGCGGCCGCGCGGTCGCCCGACAGCGCCAGCTGCTGGGCTTCGACAATGGCGCGCAGTTCGGCAAGCACCGGCGTTTCATGCACAAGTGCCGGCTTGATCGCCGCAAGCGCGCGGACGGTGAGACTGTCATCGCCGGCCCGCTGCGCCTGGCTTGCCAGGATCAGCACCATTGCGGCATTGTCCTGCAGGTTTACCGTTGCCGATCCATCGTCAATGACTGCGGACACCAGCCGATCAAACGTCGGCTTGAGCGTTGCCGCTGTCGACAGGGATGGGTCGCCCAATGCATCGGTGGTCAGTGCAATGACCGAGAATTGGCGATGGTTGAAATCGTCGCCTTGCCTGCTGCGCCTCAGGCCTTGTGTGATTGCTGCGCGTGCGGCGGTCCAGTCGGCCTGATCGATCGCGATGCTGGTGCGATCGATCAAGGGCACCACATCATCGTTGGCATAGCCTTTCTCAACGATCCTGTCGAGTGCCTGTTTCGCTTCGGCATGACGATTCAGCACCGCAAGCGCGTTCGCTTGACGCCGGAGCGGGCCGGCGCGATCGGCATCACCGGGAGCGGAAAAGCGCTGCAGAGCCGCTTCTGCCTTTCCCTGCGCCAGCAAAATACGTCCAACTCGATCAGCCGCAATCGCGCGCAGCGGGTCCTGCGGAACATCAGCCGCCTGCGCATACGGCAGCGCCTCGGCAAATCGATTGGCAACGAACAGGTGCCACGATGCATTGGCGGTACCGGCAAAATTGTCCGGGTAGAGCGAGCCCAACGTTCGCCACAGCGTCAGTGCCTTGTCGGGTGCAAGCAGCTCGGACGCCCATGCATCCAGATACAGTTGATCGCGCTCGGGCAAACGTTGGCGGAAACGAATTGCCTTCTCCAAATACGGGAGCGCGCCACGGCGATCGGAGACCGCCACCTTGATGCGTGCCGCGCCCAGATACGCGAGCGCAAACTCCGGATCTATTCCCACCGCGCGCTCGAACAGTTCCAGACCTTCTTTCCATTGGCCTTTCACCGTTGCATCGACTCCCAGGGCGTACGCCCGCAGTGCATCCAGGCTGGAGGTGGTCACAGCGGGTAACGGCACAGAATTCTTGTCTATCGAGGCCACCACCTCACCCAGGCCCTGCCTGAGCTTACGGGTGACCTGATCCACCGAGGACAATGCCGACGGCAAGCCATCGCCTTGTACAAACTCCGAGTAGACCGTGGTCTGGGTACGTGGATCCACCAACTCCACGCTGAAACGAAGCTTGCCTCCAATCTCGGCGACAGTCGGCAGCAACACGGCGCTGGCACCATCACGCAGCGCCACTTCCGAGGCGATGGCGCGATCGACGATCACGCGATCCGGATCACGCTTCATCCGGGCCATGGTGTCGCGCACTTTCATATCGCTCAGGACATTGACATAGCGCGACTGTTCCAGACTGATGCGCAGCGCCTGATCAAGCGAACTGTCGAGCAATGTGTTGCCGGTCAGATTACGTAGATCGCCGACCACCACCCACCCACGTTCGGAAAACGCAATGGCTGGCTCGGAACGGGTGAAAAACCACACCGAAACACACACAGCGACGACCAATACCGTCTCCGCCAGAAGTGCCGCCGGCCGCCGCCACAGCGGAACATCGCGCCAGGCCTTTGCCGAATTCTTCGGCGTGCGCAATGGCGTCAGGCCGACTTCGCCGACTTCATAAATCTCCATCGGCGTGGGGACGCCCTTGAAGCGCCAGCGGCCGTGGGATTTCCACAGGATGCGTTCGCCGCGGTCGCCCAGTTCGCGCGCGGCGCGGTGGGTCAATGACTCGGCCACCGCCGACAACAGGATCTGCCCGGGCCGCGCCATCGACATCAGGCGTGCGGCGGTGGGCTTGGCCAGGCCTTCGACTTCCAGCGGTTTGGCACCGATGCTCACCGCTTCGTCGCTGTTGCGCCAGGTCAGCACTTCGCCGACGTGCAGGCCCTGGCGCGCGCACAGCGTCAGCGCGCGGGCATCGCCCATCGCCTTGAGGCCGCGCGCGTAATCCAGCGCAAAGCCCAGGCCGTCGATGGGGCGATCAAACAGCAACAGCAAACCGTCCGAACGGTCGATCAGGCGGCCACGCCATTGCTGCTGCAGTTTGACCACCAGCCGGTCATGCTCGCGAAACAGCGCGGCGGCGGCGTTGTCACCGATGCGCTCGACCAGCGCGGTCGAATCGCACAGGTCGGTCAACAACAAGGTACGCAAGCGCGGTGCCTGGATCGCTTCCGACGACGCATCCTTGCGTGCGTGGGCGCGGGCGCTCATTGCTCAGCGATTGTCCGACGTGGTGGCGTTGCCGGATGGCGGCGTGAGGCCCGACGCCAGCGTTTCATGCATGCACAGCACGTTGCCGCCCTGTCGCTTGGCCTCGTACAACGCGCTGTCGGCCAGCGTGTACCAATCGTTCCATGCCGCGTCGGGGTCGATCATGCACAGGCCCAGGCTGACCGAGCAGCCCTGCTCGCTCTGGCCATTGCACAGGCGCGCTTCCACCGCGCGCACGATGCATTCGCCGATGTGGTGCAGCAGCTCCTGGGTGCCTTGCGCGACCAGCACACAGAATTCATCGCCGCCGAGCCGGCAGGCGAGGTCGCCGTCGGCGATCACCGAACGCAGCGCATGGGCGACGTTCTGCAGCACGCGGTCGCCGGCCAGGTGGCCGAACTCGTCGTTGATGCGCTTGAAACGGTCGCAATCGATCAGGATCAGGCCCACGCCGGGCACGTTGCCGGCGCGTCGGCATTCCTGCAGATGCAGGGCGAGCCCGCGGCGGTTGTGCAGGCCGGTGAGTTCGTCGGTGCGGCTGAGTTCTTCGGTGTGGTTGAGCTGGTGCGAGGTGACGTAGAGATTGTCCAGCGCCGCTTCCAGATCGTGGTTGCGGCGGCGCAGCTGGCGGATCAACAACTGCTCGTTGTTGACCACGCGCACGATGGAGCGGCGCAGAAAATGCGCCACCATCGATGGGTCGTGGTCGACCAGACGCTGGAAGTCCTCGTGCGCCAGCTCGATCAGGCGGGTGTCGGTGGATGCCGTGGCGCCGGCACTGCGCGCATGGTCGCCGATTAGCAGGCCAAGTTCGCCGAAGAATTCGCCCGGGCCCAGGTGCTTGAGCATCAGGTCTTCGCCGAAATCCAGATCGATCTGGCCGCTGACCACGATGAACATCTGCGTGCCCACCGCCCCGCGCTCGAACAGCGCCTGGCCGGCCGCCAACTCGCGGGCACGCCCGAAGCGGGCGAAAAACGCCAGCTCCTGGGCAGTCATCAGCGCATGCAGCCCGTCCGACAGCGTCTTTGCAACGCTCCCCGTCGGCTCTACTGCGCCGGCAGTGTTATGGCACGTCATCCAAATCCCTTAGACCGACCTGCAGCGCCGGCCTGCCCTGGCATCGTACAGCAGCGTTTTGTTCAGTACCAGGTCACACTCGTTCTCACAGCACTCGAGACGAAATGACGGGTATCGGCAACAAAAATGGGCTCGGTTCTCCGAGCCCATCTCCTCCCAGCAGCGACCTGCCGGCCATCTGCGACAGACCACGAGCGATGCGGGCGCCGTTTCGGGGTGCTGGTACGGGCTTGCCGGTGGGCGTCGACCGCACGCTCCGAACCACCCCACGGCCGCCGGGCGACCGCCCCGTCGCCCCATACGCTGCCTTAGGCCGCCTTTTCGCCGTGAAACTGCTCTTCCTCGGTCGAGCCACGCAGCGCGGTGGTGGACGACTGACCCTGCTGGATCGCCTGCGTCACCGCGTCGAAGTAGCCGGTGCCCACCTCGCGCTGATGCTTGACCGCGGTAAAGCCCATCTCGGCCGCCGCGAACTCGGCCTGCTGCAACTCGACGAAGGCGCTCATCTGCCGGCGGGCATAGCCGTGCGCCAGGTTGAACATGCCGTAGTTCAGGGCGTGGAAACCGGCCAGGGTGATGAACTGGAATTTATAGCCATAGCCCGCCAGCTCGGTCTGGAACCTGGCGATGGTGGCGTCGTCCAGGTTCTTCTTCCAGTTGAAGCTCGGCGAGCAGTTGTAGGCCAGCAATTTGCCGGGGAACCTGGCATGGATGGCTTGCGCGAAGGCGCGGGCAAATTCCAGATCCGGCTTCCCGGTTTCGCACCAGATCAGGTCCGCGTACGGCGCATAGGCCAGCCCGCGGCTGATCGCCTGATCCAGCCCGTTGCGGGTCTTGAAGAAGCCTTCGACGGTGCGCTGGCCGGTGGTGAAGGGCTGGTCGTTGGCATCCACGTCGCTGGTGATCAGGTCGGCCGCTTCGGCATCGGTGCGTGCAATCAGCAGCGTGGGCACGCCCAGCACATCGGCCGCCAGACGCGCGGCATTCAACTTTTCGATCGCCTCGCGGGTGGGCACCAGCACCTTGCCGCCCATGTGGCCGCACTTCTTCACCGATGCCAGTTGATCTTCGAAGTGCACGCCGGCCGCGCCGGCTTCGATCATCGCCTTCATCAGCTCGAAGGCGTTGAGCACGCCGCCGAAGCCGGCTTCGGCATCGGCCACGATCGGCTGCAGGAAGTCGATGTCATCGTTGCCCTCGGCGTGATGCAGTTGATCGGCCCGCAACAAGGTGTTGTTGATGCGCTTGACCACCGCCGGCACCGAGTCGGCCGGATACAGCGACTGGTCCGGGTACATCTGCCCGGCCAGGTTCGCATCGGCGGCGACCTGCCAGCCGGACAGGTAGATCGCCTTCAAACCGGCCTTGACCTGCTGCATCGCCTGGTTGCCGGTCAATGCACCCAATGCATTGACGAAGGGCGTGGCGTGCAATGCGTTCCACAACTTGTCCGCGCCCAGCCGTGCCAGCGAATGCTCGACATGCACGGTGCCGCGCAAGCGCACCACATCGGCGGCGGTGTAGTTGCGGGTGATGCCGGCCCAGCGCGGGTTGCTGGCCCAGTCGTGCTGGATCTGTTCGGCGGTCTGCAGTGTGCTGCTCATGGTGCGTTCTCCTGGCAGGAATACGACGGATGCAACGAGGAAGGACGGTGCGTCACGGCGCGCGTGAGGCATGGCAAGGCCGTCGTTGCGCATGGGCGCAACGGGCGGTGTGGTGCATTACGTGGACGGATTGCAGCGACAGCGCGCGGACGCCGGCGTGTCGCTGCCGCGTTGGCTCACTCGATCAGGCGGTATGCCGGCACGGTGAGGAAATCGGCCAGCGCATCGGCACGGCTGAGTGTGTCCAGCAATGCAATGGCGTCGTCGATGCGTGCGGCGCCCGGCAGTGCATCGGTCGCGCCCAGGCGCGCCGGCAGCGCACGCAACGTGGCCTGCAACAAGGGCTGGTCGATGGCAGTGCCGTCGTCCAGATGCTGGCCGTGATGCAACCACTGCCACAGCTGCGCGCGGCTGATCTCGGCAGTGGCCGCGTCTTCCATCAGGTTGTGGATCGGCACGCACCCATTGCCATCCAGCCAGGCGGCCAGATAACGCACGCAGACTTCGACATTGCCTTCGAAACCGGCGCGGGTGATGGTGCCCGGCGAGGGCGCGATCAGCATGTCGCGCGTCACCTGCACGTCGTTGCGCAGGACATGCTGCTGATGCGCGGTGGGCATGTGCTCGTCGAAGATCTTCATCGCCACCGGAATCAACGCCGGATGCGCCACCCAGGTGCCATCGTGGCCGGCGCTGACCTCGCGCAGCTTGTCGGCACGCACCCGTGCCATCGCCTGCTCATTGGCGGCCTCGTCGTGATTGATCGGAATCTGCGCGGCCATGCCGCCCATCGCATGTGCGCCGCGGCGATGGCAGGTCTTGATCAGCAGTTCCGAATACGCCTTCAGGAACGGCTGGGTCATGGTGACCTGGCCACGTTCGGCCAGCACGCGGTCGCGATGCGCGCGGAAGGTTTTCAGGTACGAAAAGATGTAGTCCCAGCGCCCGCAGTTGAGCCCGACGATGCGCTCGCGCAGCGCGTGCAGGATCTCGTCCATCTCGAACACCGCCGGCAGCGTCTCGATCAGCACGGTCACCTTGATCTGGCCATGCGGCAGGCCGAGCATCGCTTCGATATGCGCCAGCGCGGTCTCCCACAGCGCCGCCTCTTCCATGCTCTGCAGCTTGGGCAGATACAGATACGGGCCGCGATCCCTGGCCAGCAGCGCGCGGCCGTTATGGAAGGCGAACACCGCCGCGTCGAACAGCCCCCCGGCCAGCGGCTGGCCATCGATGAGCACATGCTTCTCATCCAGATGCCAGCCACGCGGACGCACGATCAGCACTGCGCGCTCGGCTTCCGGGCGCAGCGCGTAATGCTTGCCGTTGGGCGCATCGAAGCTGAGATCGCCACGCACCGCAGCGGCCAGCGTGCGCTGGCCGGCCAGCAGGTTGCGCCAGGTCGGCGCGGTGGAATCCTCGAAGTCGGCCATGAACACCTTGGCGCCGGAATTGAGCGCGTTGATGACCATCTTCGGATCGGTTGGGCCGGTGATTTCCACCCGGCGGTCCTGCAGCGCCGCCGGTAGCGCGGCCACGCGCCAGTCGCCATCGCGGATGGCGCGGGTGTCGGGGCGGAAGTCCGGCAACTGGCCGGCATCGAACTCGGCCTGGCGGACGCGCCGCTGTGCCAGGCGCTGCTGGCGGCCGGGCTCGATGGCCCGGTGCAGCGACACCAGCAGGGCCAGCGCGGCGGCCGGCAAGAGGTCGGCCTGGCCTGCGACCTGCGTGGTCAGCGACAGACCGGGCGTGGCGCGTTCGGTGGGACGTGGAGCGAAAGCGGTGGCAGACATGTCGGGAGTCCTTGTGCATCCGGACCTGCACCGTGCGCCGCATGCAACTATTTGACAAAGCAGTTTTATCAATGCTGTAAATAAGGCAGGCTTATACAGCGTCGTTGCAGACATCCAGATGGCGCCAACTCCGCGATTTTCCTACAAATCTGATCGGCTCAAGCCGTTGCGTGCGTTCTGCCAGACAGTACGATTGGGCTCTGTCTCACGGGCGGCTGAGGCGCTGTATGTGAGCCAGCCGGCAGTGACCTTGCAGCTGCAGGCGCTGGAACGTGACCTGGGCGTGGCCCTGTTCGAGCGCTCGGGGCGACGCATGGCACCCAGCCGCGAGGGCCAGCTGCTCTACGACATGGCGCTGCCGCTGGTGGAGAGCCTGGATGGGCTGGAGGCCAGCTTTCGCGAAAAGGTGCGTGGCCTGGATGCCGGCGAGCTCAATATCGCCGCCAACAGTTCCACGATCCTGTACCTGCTGCCGCGCATCGTGGCGAAGTTCCGCGCGCGCCACCCGGACGTGCGCCTGACCCTGCACAACGCCATCAGCGCCGACGGCACCGACCTGCTGCGCGAAGATGCAGTGGACCTGGCGATCGGCTCGATGCTGGACGTGCCGGCCGACCTCAATTACGCGCCGGTGTATCGCTTCGAACAATTGCTGATCACCCCGCACGACCACCCGTTGGCCGGCACGCCCACGGTCACGCTGCAGGACCTGTCGCCGTATCCGCTGATCCTGCCGCCGCGCCGGCAGGTGACCTATCGGCTGGTCGACCTGGTCTTCCAGCAGGCGCGCGTGCCCTACACCGTGGCACTGGAAGTGGGCGGCTGGGAAGTGATCAAGCAATACGTGGCGATGGGCATGGGCATCTCCATCGTCACCGCGATCTGTGTCACCGAGGCCGACCGCGACACACTCGCCACCCGCTCGCTGAAGGATTACTTCCCCACCCGCAGTTATGGCGTGGTGGTGCGCAAGGGCAAGTATCTGTCGCCGCAGGCACGCGCCTTTATCGAGCTGATCCAGCCGGATCTGTTTCCCCCGCGCGGGTATGACGAAAGTGGTGACTCGGAGCGGTGAGTCTTGTGACTGCTGCAGGCGTGGGTTCGCATGGCGCCTGAGCTTGCTCGCCATGCGCTGCGTATCAGGTCACCATGCGCTCTTCATCGGCGATGCCGTGTGCGGTATGCGGTACGTCATTGAAGGCGTCGCTTGATCAAGCCATGCGCGCGCAGCGCTGACGGTTGATTCCAGCGTGCAGCGCGAACCACTCCGGATTGCGCCGCATCGATGTCGGCTCGATCTACTGCACGATGGTTGTCGTCATAGACTAGGCCGATGCTGTGGGTATCACTGCAGGTCATCAACGGCTGGTCAATCCGGGGACTCACTGACCAGATGCGTAGCCGTCCCGCACCGCGGGGCGAGCCGACTCAACCAACCAAGGCTGACGCCATGAATCCGACCACGTTATTGCTGGTGCAGTTGGCGGTGATCCTGGGCGCGGCACGTGCGTGCGGCGCGCTGCTGCAGCGCGTCGGGCAGCCGCCGGTGATCGGCGAAATGGCCGCAGGCCTGCTGCTGGGGCCGATCGCATTCGGCGTGTGGCTGCCGGAATTGCATGGCATGTTGTTCGCCTCCGGCAGCTTGCCGCCGCTGTCGGGCCTGGCCAACATCGGCGTGGTGCTTTTCATGTTCATCGTCGGCGTGGAGCTGCGCGCGCCGGAAGGCACCAGCGCGCAGGTGCGTGCGTCGGTGCTGGTGGGGCTGTCCGGCATCGTGCTGCCGTTGCTGCTGGGGCTGGCCGCCGCACCGTGGTTGTTTGCGCGCTTTGCACCGCAGGGCATCGGCTTCTGGCCCTTCGCCTTGTTCATTGCCGCGGCGATGTCGGTGACCGCGTTTCCGGTGCTGGCGCGCATCCTCAAGGATCGCAACATGACCCGCACATCCGCAGGCCGGTTGGCGCTGGGCGCGGCGGTGATCGACGATGCCACGGTGTGGATGTTCCTGGCGATCGTGCTCACCCTGACCGGCGGCAACAACCATGGCGGCGTTGCGTTTACTGCGACAGCTGCGGTGGTGCTGATTGCGGTGGTGTTCGGCGTGTTGAAGCCGCTGTATGCGCGCGTGCTCAAGCCGCGCGCACGCGATGGAGGCTATGCGCCAACCGCGCTGGTGTGGGTGCTGATCGGTCTGCTGGCCTGCGCCGCAGTGGCCGAATGGATCGGCCTGCATGCGATCTTCGGCGCATTCCTGTTCGGCGTCTGCGTGCCGCGCGACGACCGCCTGCTGGAACACCTGGCCGGGCGCATCGAACCCCTGGCGATCACCTTGCTGATGCCGGTGCTGTTTGCGGTCGCCGGCCAGACCGCCAGCCCCGGTGTATTCGTCGGCGCAGGTGTGGCCGGCTTTGCGTTGGTGGTCGGCGTGGCAGTGACCGGCAAGCTGGCCGGCTGCACCCTGGGCGCGCGCCTGAGCGGCCACGACTGGCGCGACAGCCTGAGCGTGGGTTCGCTGATGAACGCACGCGGGCTGATGGAACTGGTGGTGATCAAGATCGGCCTGGACAGCGGCGTGATCGGGCCGGACCTGTTCACGCTGCTGTTCGGCATGACGCTGGTGACCACGGTGATGGCCTCGCCGATGGTGGCCTGGTGCCAACGCGGCCGGCAGGCCGCCACTGCCACCGGGCTGGGTGCGAGCCAGTCGCCGCAGTGACGAGGCAGCGCTGAAACACGGCGCGGCGTCGTTGCGCGACATGGCGCGTCACGTCTGCCCGCGCATCACAGGCCATCACGCGCGCCCGTACAACCCCAGGAACATCGCCACCGCCGATTCGGCCACTTGCGTGCGTTGCTGCGGCGACAGTGGCGGCTGGCCCATGGCGATCTGCGGCCAGAACGCGAAGCCCTTGATCAATGCCTGCAGTTGCTGCGCGCCGACCTCCGGCTCCACGCCTGCCAACCGGCCATCGGCCAATGCGGCGCGCACCCAGGTGGTGGTGCCTTCCTCCTTGCTGCCCAATTGCGCGATCAGTTCGCGCGCGCGCGCGGGCGAATGGATGCCTTCGGCAATGGCGACGCGCGACAGGTCGATGAACGCCGGGTCGTCGAGCAGGTGCAGTTTCTGCTGCAGCAGCTGGATCAGCTGCGCACGCAACGGCTGGTCGGGCCGGTAGACCAGAGTCACTGCATCGGCGCTGCGCTGCCACAGCCCGCGCAGGATCTCGCCAAACAACGCGTCCTTGCTGGGGAAGTGGTTGTAGACGGTGCGCTTGGATACGCCCGCGGTGGCCGCCACGCGGTCCATGCTGGTGGCCTCGAAGCCATGCTGGCGGAACTCGGCAATGGCCGCCTCGACGATGGCGAGGCGCTTGCGGTCGGTCAGCCGTTGCGGCGCAGTCGGGGGGGAAGATGCAGTCGACATCGGATCATTTTACACCGGACAGTTTACTTTCAGCCCGATGAAACTACACTGCTCAGTGTAACTTTTCCCTGTTGTCACCCCCTGCCCGGTCGGACTCCCCAATGGCTTCCTCGCGCCCTTCCCGCTATGCCGCTTCGCCACAGTTTCGCGATGGCCGGTTCCGCAATGCAGTGCCGCTGCCGACCACCGTGCTCAGCCTGCGCGAGCAGATCGGGCTGATGTGGAGGTTCTTCTTCGACAAGCCCAGCACCACGGTGCCGTCCACGCCGCTGCCGGTGCAGCCGCTGACCCGCGCGCAGCTGCTGGCCGCGCCCGACCGCAGCCTGTATCGCCTGGGCCATTCCACCGTGCTGATGAAGCTGGCCGGCGGCTTGTGGCTGACCGACCCGGTGTTCTCCAAGCGCGCCTCGCCGGTGCCCTTCGCCGGGCCAAAACGCTTTCATGCGCCGCCGATCGCGCTGGACGCGCTGCCGCCGCTGGCCGGGGTGATCCTGTCCCACAACCATTACGACCATCTCGATCGCACCAGCATCCGTGCACTGGCCGACCGCGTCGGCGTGTTCGTCGCGCCCTTGGGCGTGGGCGATCTGCTGGTGCGCTGGGGCGTGGACCCGGCCAAGGTGCGCCAGCTGGACTGGTGGGACGCGATCACCATCGATGGCCTGCAGCTCACCGCCACCCCGTCGCAGCATTTTTCCGGGCGCGGCCTGTTCGACAGTGGGCGTTCGCTGTGGTGCTCCTGGGTGATCCAGGACCGCGAGCTGCGCCTGTTCTTCAGCGGAGACGGCGGCTACGGCCCGCACTTCAAGACCATCGGCCAACAGCTCGGTCCGTTCGACGTGGCGCTGATCGAAAACGGCGCCTACGACCAGCAATGGCCACACGTGCACATGCAACCGGAGCAGAGCCTGCAGGCCTATCTGGACGTCGGCGGGCAGACCCTGCTGCCGATCCACAACGGCACCTTCGACCTGGCGATGCACGCGTGGCAGGAGCCACTGGACCGGATCGTGGCACTGGCCGACGGCGCCGGCGTTGCGCTGGCGACGCCGCGCATGGGCGAGCGGGTGGATCTGGAAGCGCCCGCCAATCGCCTGCGCTGGTGGCGACAGGATGCTGCGACGCAAGCCTCGGACGGCCTGGTGGCGACGCGCTAGCCAGTGCATGGCGGCGCTGGCGCATGAGCAGGTGGCGGTCGCGCGTTTGCCCTGCGTCATCGTCATGGTCATCGAAGCAACGTGCGCAGTTGCTGCCGACAAAGCCCTGGGTTGCCTCGCTAGCGCAGGGCGCTAACGCCGTTGCTTCTACTGGCGTCTACGCGCAGACCACGCATCACAGGCGCTGCCACTCCAGCCCTTCGCCACGCCGGTAATACACCGCCACCGCCTTGCCGTAGACAGCCGCTGCATCGACCAATCCAAAGTAACGTCCATCCAGGCTGTTGCCGCGGTGATCGCCCAGCATCAGCAGCTTGCCGGGCGGCACAGTCAGCCCGACGATGTTCGGGCCGCCGCCATTGCCAAGATTCAACTGCGCCAGGTGCGCGCCGAAGCGTTCGGCATCGCCACCTTCTACTGCCAACGGCTTGTCGTTGATCTGCAGATGGCCGTCGATCAAGTCGACCCGGTCGCCTGCCACCGCCACCACACGCTTGATCAGGCGTGTGCCATCGCGCGGCGAATCGAATACCACCACCTCGCCACGCTGCGGTCGATCGCCATCGACGAGGATGCGGTTGCTCAACGGCAGTCGCCAGCCGTAGGCATGCATGTCCACCACCACGCGATCGCCCGGCTCCAGGGTGGGCTGCATCGAACCGCTCGGCACCTGGTAGTGATTGGCGAACGAGGAACGCGCTGCAGTCATCAGCACCAGCAGCACCAACAACGGAAGCATTTCCTTGCGCGACCAGTGCACGGCGCGTTGCAGACGTGAAGTGGTCGCAGTGGCTTGGCTCATGAGGCACCTGTTGGTGTGAGTGGTGGCGGGGGATGCCTGTTGAAGATGCGCTTGCGCAGCGGGTCGGTGGAAGTGACGAAAGGCATGGCACCAGTTGGGTGTTACTTCGAATGCTGCTTCGTTCACTGCTCCGCTATTGCCAGTTCCGCTGCGGACTGGCGGCCCCAAAGGCAACAGCAAAGCACCACCGGCAAAGGCAGTCGCAACACCATCACCTGATGCACGCATCCACAAACAAAAACGGGATGGCGCGTGGCCATTCCGTTTCGATTGCTGTTGCAGCTACTGCACACGCATGCGCCAACGACGCACGCGCGTCATCCAGTCGCTCACTCCGTCAGACCGCGATTTTCCAGCAGCGCCTTGACGCTGGGGTCCTTGCCGCGGAAATCGCGATACAACGTCGCCAGGTCGACCGTGTTGCCGCGCGAAAGGATCTTGGCGCGGAAGATGTCGCCATTCTTGCGGTTCAAGCCGCCGTTTTCCTTGAACCATTCGAACGCATCGTCGTCGAGCACTTCCGACCAGAAATACGCGTAGTACCCGGCCGAATAACCGCCGCCCCAGATGTGGTCGAAATAGCTGCTGCGGTAGCGCGGCGGCACTTCGGCCAGGTCCACCTTGAAGCGCTTCAACGCATCGGCTTCGAACTTGCTCACGTCCTGCAGCGGCGCGTCGGCCGGCTGGGTGTGCCAGGCCAGGTCGAGCAGCGCGGCCGACAGGTATTCGGTGGTGGCGTAGCCGCTGTTGAAGGTCTTGGCCTTCTTGATCTTCTCCACCAGCTCGGCCGGCATCGCCGCGCCGGTCTGGTAGTGCTTGGCGTAGTTGGCGAAGACCTTGGGATCGGAGGCCCAGTGCTCGTTGAACTGCGAGGGGAATTCCACAAAATCGCGCGAGGTGCTGGTGCCGGCGATCGAGGGATACTTCACCTTGGAGAACATGCCGTGCAGCGCGTGGCCGAACTCATGGAACAGCGTGGTGACGTCATCGAAGCTCAGCAGCGCCGGCTGGCCGGCGGCCGGCTTGGTGAAGTTGCAGACGTTGTAGACCACCGGCTTGGCACCGGTGAGGCCGTCCTGCTCGACGAACACATCCATCCAGGCGCCGCCGGACTTGCTGTCGCGCTTGAAGTAGTCGGTGTAGAACAGCGCCATCGAGGTGCCGTCCGCATCGAACACTTCATACACCTTCATGTCGGCGTGATAGGTCGGGATGTCGGTGCGCTGCTTGAAGGTGATGCCGTACAGCTGCGTGGCTGCGTAGAAGACGCCGTTCTGCAGCACGTTGTCCAGCTCGAAATACGGCTTGATCTGCGCCTCGTCCAGGTCGTACTTGGCCTTGCGCACCTGCTCGGCGTAGAAGTCCCAATCGGAGGCGGCGAGTTTGAAACCACCCTTCTGTGCGTCGATCACCTTCTGCATTTCGGCCACTTCGCGGCGTGCCTTGGCGGTGGCGGCCGGCACGGTGTCGGTCAGCAGCTTGAGTGCGGCATCCGGGCTCTTGGCCATCTGGTCGCCCAGGCTGTAGGCGGCGTAGTTGTCGAAGCCGAGCAGCTTGGCCTTTTGCGCGCGCAGCTGCGCCAGGCGCTGGATGGTCTGGCGGGTGTCGTTGGCATCGCCCTTTTCCGCGCGCGTTTCCGAGGCCTTGAGCACGTCGGCGCGCAGCTGGCGGTCCTTCAGCGAGGCCAGCACCGGCTGCTGGGTGGTGTTCTGCAGGGTCAGCAGATACTTGCCGTCGAGCTTGCGCGCCTTGGCCGCATCGGCGGCAGCGGCAATGTCGCCCTCGCTCAGGCCGTCGAGCCTGGCCTTGTCGTCCACCACCACCGCACCGGCGGCCGAGGCGGCCACCAGACGGGTATGGAACTGGGTGGAGAGCGTGGTTTCTTCGATATTGAGCTTGCGCAGGCTGGCCTTGTCGGCCTCCGACAGCTGCGCACCGGCACGCACCAGCTCTTCGTAGTCGCGCTCGACCAGACGCTTCTGCTCCGGCTCCAGGTTCAGCGTGTCGCGTTGGTCATAGATCGTCTTGACGCGTGCGAACAGCTTCGGGTCGAGATTGATCTCGTCCTGATGCGCAGCCAGCTTGGGCGCGATCTCTTCCTGGATCTTCTGGCGTGCATCGCTGGTATCGGCCTGCACCAACCCGAAGAAGATGCGCGACACGCGCGTGAGCGTTTCGCCGCTGCGCTCCATCGCCTCGATGGTGTTGTCGAAGCTGGCAGGCTCGGGGTTGTCGGCGATCTTGCGGATGTCGGCCAGGTGCAGGCGCATGCCTTCCTCGAAGGCCGGCAGGTAATCGGCGTCCTTGATCTTGTCGAACGGCGGCGCCTGGAACGGCAGCGTGCTGGCGGTCAGCAGCGGGTTCGGCGCAGCATCCGCGGCCGGGGTGGTGGCGGTCTTTTCGGGCACGGTGGTGGACTCCTTACCGGACGAATCTTTTCCAGAACAAGCAGCCAGTGCCAGGGTGATGGCAGCGGCCAGAACGACGGTACGCGACATGGCGTGTGATTCCTGAGTGGGTAGCGCAGCCGGCCACGCTAGCGGGTTTGCGCAGCGTCGGCATGTGCCGTTGGATTGGATGGAGGGGCGCGGTCGAGGATGCGCGCTACAGCGTCTCGTCCTTGAAGATGGCCACGTGCGGGGTGCCATCGGCGCCGATCCAGCCGCGGTACATGCCCTCGGTATTGAACGGGAATGCGGCGTTGCCCTGTGCGTCCAGCGCGATGGCGCCGCCGTCGCCGCCGGCCTTGGGAATCTGCTGGTCGATTACCGTGTCGGCGGCCTGTTGCAAGGACTGCCCGGCGTATTTCATGCGTGCGCAGATGTCGTAGGCGGCCACCGCACGGATGTAGAACTCGCCCCAGCCGGTACCGGACACCGCGCACTGGCCGTTGGCGTAGGTGCCGGCGCCGATGATCGGCGCATCGCCGACGCGGCCATAGCGCTTGTTGGTCATGCCACCGGTGGAGGTGCCGGCGGCCAGGTGTCCCGCGCGATCCAGCGCCAGCGCGCCCACCGTGCCGAAATGCTTGGCGGTTTCCAGATCCAGTTCGGCCTGCGCCTGACGGTCGCCGGCTTCGGCCTTGCGCGCTTTCTGCAGTTGCTGCCAGCGCTTGTCGGTGCGGAAATAGCTGGGGTCGACCAACGTGACGCCCTGCTCGCGCGCGAATTGTTCGGCGCCGTCACCGACCAGCATCACGTGCTTGGAATGGTCCATGACGCTGCGCGCCAGCTGGATCGGGTTCCTGACCGTGTGCACGCCGGCAATCGCGCCGGCCTTGCCGGTGGCGCCGTCCATGATTGCGGCATCCAGTTCGTTCTTGCCGTCATGGGTAAACACCGCGCCGCGCCCGGCGTTGAACTGCGGCGCGTCCTCCAGCACGGTGATGGTGGCCGCCACCGCATCCACCGCACTGCCGCCACCTTGCAGCACCGCGTGCCCGGCACGCAGCGCGCGTTGCATCGCCTCGCGCGCCTGCGCCTGTTCCTCGCTGGAAAGGCTGGATTTCTCCACGCCCGCACCGCCATGGATCACCAGCATCGGCGTGGCCGCCGATACCGGGCCGGCGGCGAGCAGGAGAGAGATAGACAGACACAGTGCACGTGCGGACAGGCCAATCATGGTGTTCCCTCGATGGAGGTCGCAACGTGCCTGGCGACGCCAGGCGTGGATGCAGGCGACCGGGAGCGACAAAAACCCCGGCGCGGTGGCAAACGGACGTGGTCCTGGCGATCGGTCATCGGCACTCGGGATCGGCACGCAAGGTCGTGCCTGCCAGCACCTGCGCGCGCACAGCCCGCCCTTCGGCAGCGGTGCGTGAGGTGCATGAGCGCCTTGCCGCCCCCGGGGGCACGCTCACAGCGTATCGCGATGCTTGCCGCGCCACGGCCGGTACCAGGTGCGGATGGCGGCGATATCGGCGGCCATGTCGGTACCGGTCCAGAACGGCTCGCCGATGCCCACGGTCTTGCTGGGGTAGTCGAAATACACCGGCAGGATCGGCACCTTGGAATCGGAGGCGATCTTCCAGAAGCCGGCCTTCCAGTGCTCCACCCGCTTGCGGGTGCCCTCGGGGGTGATCACGTACCACATCTGTTCGGAATTGCGGATCAGCCGCACCGCCTGGCCGATGGTGCCCTGGGGCGAGCTGCGGTCCAGCGGGATGCCGCCGAGCTTGCGCAGCAGCGGGCCCAGCGGCCACCAGAACAGCTGCGCCTTGCCCAGCACGCGCACGTCGAAGCCCAGCGCGAACTTGGCCGCAAAGCCCAGGAAGCCGTCCCAGTTGGACGAGTGCGGGGCGACGATCATCACCAGCTTGGGTTCGTCGGGCAGTCGCCCGAGCAGGCGCCAGCCGGTCAGGCGCAGCGCCGTGCGCCCCAGCCAGCGGCCGAAGCGGCCGTGGGCGCGGGGCATTCTGGGTGGAGAGGGCTGCAGCAGGATGTTGGCCTGTGTTACCGGTGGCAACGACGGGTCGGTGTGACTCACGCTTACTCCCAGTGGGACGCAGAGCGTCCACGCTTGATATGGCTGCGCTCACGCTTGGCATCCAGCCGCCGCAGCTTGGCACCATGACTCGGTTTGGTGGCGACCCGGCGCTTGGGCACCGACAGGCACGCACTGATGATCTCGGCCAGCCGCTCGCGCGCATCCTCGCGGTTGCGGTCCTGGGTGCGGAAGCGCTGCGCGTCGATCACCAGCACGCCCTCGGCGGTCATGCGCCGGTCGCGCCGCGACAGCAGCCGCGCGCGCAACGGTTCGGGCAGCGACGGCGAGCCGGCCACGTCGAAGCGCAGTTCCACCGCAGTGGAGACCTTGTTGACGTTCTGCCCGCCTGCGCCGCTGGCGCGCACGAAGCGCTCGACGATCTCGCTGGGCGGGATCGTCAGGCTGGGGGTGATCTGGATCGGGTCGCTGGCCATTCAACCCGATTGTATCGGCACCGGCATGGACGCGCGCGCGAACGCCGGCTTCCCGTATGCTGCGGCCGGTTCCCCAGCCTGCAGGATGCTCCGATGACCCCACCCCGTTCCGTCGCCACCGCCCGCGCCTTGGCGCGCCGCCTGATCGTGCTGGCTGCGCTGGCACTGGCCACGCCCGCCGCCTTCGCGCAGGCGCCCAGCGATGCCGACATCAACCGCCTGCTGGCCGCCTCGCGCGCGCAGACCATGCTGGACACGATGCTGCCGCAGATCGAAGCGATGCAGCAGCAACAATTCGCCCAGCTCACCGCCCAGCGCCAGCTCGACGCCGACCAGCAGGCCCAGCTGCAGCGCATCCAGGAGCGCACCCGCCAGACCGTGCGCAAGGCGCTGTCGTGGTCGGAGCTGCGCCCGATGTATGTGGACATCTACAAGCGCTCGTTCTCGCGCGAGGACGTGCTGGCCATGGCCGAGTTCTACGAGAGTTCGGCCGGCCAGAGCCTGCTGGACAAGACCCCGGCGCTGACCCAGAACCTGATGGGCGCGATCCAGCAGAAGATGCTGCCGCTGTTTGCCGATTTGCAGAAGGATCTGGAGAAGATCGTCAACGAGCCGGCGGCGGCGCCGCAGAAGCCCTGACGGGCTGGGATTCGGGAATGGGGATTGGGGAATCGCAACGGCGTGCTTGCTGCGGCGGTTGCGGATCCGGGGTGAGTGCGTTGCCGGTTATCGCAATGCTTCAACTTTTCCGCTGACCGAAGCAGCCCTCCCCCATCGGGGAGAGCCGCGGTCCTGAGGCTCGGTGGCGATCATGCCCCCATCCGCCCTTCGGGCACCTTCCCCCGCAAGCGAGGGAAGGAAGCAACTTGGAAGGTGAGCGGGGAAGGTGGGAACGCGGGGAAGGCGGGCAGTGGGCGTCGTGCTTGAGCCCCTCCCGCCTGCGGGAGAAGGGTTGGGGTGAGGGGACGCTTGCGCAGCTTTCTTGCATGCCGAGTGGACGTCTCGGTCTCTGGACCAGGCACGCCAGTCACGCCGTCGGCATGACTCCCAACCCCGCCATCTCCCACCCGAACAACGCGCAGGCCTTGGCGAACTCCACATCCAGCGGCGCAGTGACGCTGATGCGCCGCCCATCGGCCGGATGCGGGAATCCCAGGCGCTCGGCATGCAGCAGCATGCGGTGGATGCCAAGCATGCGGAAGCTGCGGTTGTGCCGGCCATCGCCGTGGCTGGTGTCGCCGATCATGTGGTGCGACAGGTGTTTCATGTGCCGGCGGATCTGCCGGAACCGCCCTGTCTGCGGCTGGCAGCGCAGCAAGGCATAGCGCGAGGTGGCAAAGCCGGTGGACGGGATCTCCAGCTCGCCGGTGGCCAGGCGCTGGAAGTGGGTCACCGCCGGCTTCTTGACCGGCTTGCCGGGGCCGCCGTCCAGGTCGTGGTCGACGCTGAAGCGCTCCTCGGCCGGCCAGCCGCGGCACACCGTCAGATAGTCCTTCTCCACTTCGCCGGCCATCAAGGCCTTGCCCAGCGCACTGGCGGCCTCGCGATCGAACGCCAGCAGCAGGCAGCCGCTGGTGGCGCGGTCGAGCCGGTGCACCAGGAAGATCGGCCGGCCCAGCTGTTCGCGCAGGCGGTCGGCCAGGAAATCGTCCTCCCCGCGCGCCAGCTTGCTGTCGTGGACCATCAGCCCGGCGGGTTTGTCGACGACGGCCAGGACCGCGTCCTGGTGGAGAATCTGCAAGTGCTTGGGGGATGTGCTCACCGGCGGATTATCCGCGCCGTGGGCAGCGCATGCCACTGCGCCGGCGCGCCATGACGCCGTTGACCGCACCCGGCGCCGTCAGAGCAGGTGGCGCACGCCAGCCGTGCGGCTTGGGGTGTGAGGTCTGGCGGGTGGGCAGTGCACGCTCAGGCCCCGCCGCACACCGCCAGCAACTCGCCCTTGCCCACCGGCACCACGCTGCAGGTGACTGCCGGGTCGGCAGCCAGCAGCGCGGTGAACGGCGCCAGTTCGTCGGCATGCGAGAGCGCATTGTCGACCACCAGCAGGCCACCGCCGCGCAGCACGCGGCGCAGTGCCGGCCACCAGTGCACATACGCATCGCGTGCCGAATCCAGGAAGACCAGATCGAGACTGGCGCTGGCCGCCTGGGCCAGCCACGCGCCGCCATCGCCGTGCACCAGCTCCACCGATGCCGCCAGGCCGCTGCGCGCCAGCGTGGCCTGCGCCAGGGCCACCTTGTCGGCCGCATGTTCCACCGTGGTGACATGCCCGCCGATCGCCGCGGCCGCTTCGGCCAGCCATAGCGTCGAATACCCGTTGGAGGTGCCGATCTCCAGAACGCGCCGCGCAGCGGTGGCACGCACCAGCACCGCCAGCAACTGCCCGGTGTCGGGCGTGATGTTGAGCATGCGCCGGTCGCGCGCCAGCTGCTGCGCATCGTTGTCGCTGCCGAACCGTGCCAATTCGTCTTTCAACGCCTGCAGATCGATCATCACCACCTCGCCGGGAACGGCTTCGTCATCGTGCTGCTGCAGGCACCGCCGCTACCCAGCCGGATGCAGCAGGCCACCTGCGGCAGTGCTTCAGCATTAGTGCTTCAGCGCCGCAGCCAGGCGACCAGCAGGGCCACCGAGCCGGCCGCGCCGCTGATCCAGCTCCACACCGGCAACGTGCCCAGGTACCAGCCATTCGGGTGCAGGCCATACAGCACCGCGGCCACCACCAGCAGGCCGCTGCCGGTGATGGCGGTGACCACGCGCGTCTGCAGCTTGCGCAGGCTCAGGTCCAGCGCGCGCAGCTCGGCCGAGCGGATGTCGAGCTGATGGCGGCCCTCGACCTGCTGCTTCAACCAGCTGTGCACCAGGCGCGGCATGTCCGGCGCATGCGTCATGATTTCCGGCAGCCGCTTGCGCAGCTCGCCGAGCACGCGGCGCGGGCTGTAGCGCTCGCGCAGGATGCGTTCGAGCACCGGCCGTGCCACGGCCCAGATATCCAGCCTGGGGTCGAGCTGGCGGCCGACGCCTTCGATGTTGAGCAAGGTTTTCTGCAGCAGGATCAGCTGCGGCTGCAGCGTCAGTTCGTAGCGCTGCGCGACGCGGAACAGCTTGATCAGCACTTCGGCCAGCGAAATCTCCGACAGCGGCCGGGTGAAGTAGGGCTCGCACACCGAGCGCGCGGCCGCTTCCAGTTCGTCGATGCGCACGTTGTCGGGCATCCAGCCCGCTTCCACGTGCAGCTCGGCCATGCGGCGGTAATCCTTGTGGAAGATCGCCATGAAGTTCTCGGCCAGGTAGTACTGATCTTCCTGCGAGAGCTGGCCCATGATGCCGAAATCCAGCGCGATGAAGCGCGGATTGAGCCGGCGTTCCGGATCCGAATCGACCCAGATGTTGCCGGCGTGCGCATCGGCATGGAAGAAGTTGTCGCGGAACACCTGCGTATAGAACACCCGCACGCCCTTGGCCGCCAGCGCCTTGCGATCGATGCCGGCCGCATCGAGCCTGGCGATGTCGTCGGACGGAATGCCGTACACGCGCTCCAGCGTGAGCGCACGCTCGGCGGTGTGCGACCAGATCACCTCGGGCACGTACAGATCGTCCGAGCCTTCCCAGAACCGGCGCAGCACACTGGCGTTGGCTCCTTCGCGCTGCAGGTCCAGTTCGGCCGACAAGGTGCCTTCGATCTCGGCCACCACCTCGCGCGGCCGGATCTTGTCCGCACGCGGGTGGGTGCGCTCGACCAGCGTGGCCAGCGACTGCAGCAAGGCGATATCGGCATCGATCTGGCGCTCGATGTCCGGGCGCAACACCTTGACCACCACCTCGCGGCGCACGCCGTTGGCATCCGGCGGCAAGGTGGCCGCATGCACCTGCGCGATCGAGGCCGAGGCCAGCGGCACGGTGTCGAACGCGGCAAACGCCACGCTCACCGGCAGGCCCAGCGCGCGCTCGACGATCAGTCGCGCCGCTTCGCCATCGAAGGGCTTGACGCGGTCCTGCAGCAGGGTCAGTTCATCGGCCACATCGGCCGGAATCAGGTCGCGTCGGGTCGACAGGATCTGCCCGAACTTGACGAAGATCGGCCCCAGTTCCTGCAACGCCAGCCGCAGCCGCGCACCGCGCGATTGCGCGGCGATCTCGGCACTGGCGCGCGGCACGAACGGCTTGGCCAGGCGCAGCCAGCGCTCGGCCGGGGTGTCCTGCAGCAGGTCGTCCAGGCGATAGCGCAGGATCACCCGGCCGATGCGGCTGGCCCGCAGCAGCGCCTTCATGCCGCACCTCCGGCCGCGCGCAGGCGCGCCACGCGTGCGGCCAGCCGTTCGACGTCGTCGCGCAGTTCGTCGACATCGTCGTGGAAGGCCTCCAGTTCGGCGCGCGGCACCACATCGCGCGATTCCTCGGTCACGAATTCAGCCGCGCTCTGCGCCAGATCCACCGCGCTGCGGCGCGCCTGCTGCAGCGCTGCGCGCACCGCATTGGCGATCTGCACGCCGAGGATCTGCCCGAACACCGCCACGAACGGCAACTGCCAATCCGGATCGAAACGGCCGGCCAGTTGCTGCAGCTGGCGCGCCAGTTCGGCATCGCCGGAGACCTTGAGCCGCCCGGCCGGTGCGCCGCTGCGGCGCGCATTGGCCAGGAACGGCAATTGGCCGAGCAAGCCGGCCAGGCTGCTGCGCACGGCCAGATCCGGCTCCTGCGCCTGGTCCACCGGGCCGACCAGCAAGCGGCGCTCGTGCACGCGGATCTGCAGGGCCAGCGCAGGCGCCTCCAGCGTCAGTGCGATGCGTTGGCCTTCCAGCGGCAGCAGGGCGTCGCGGGTATCGGGGTCCAGTGCCAGCGCGCGGTTGAGCGCGGCTTGCAGGGCCTGGCCGGCGAGCGGCTTGAGTGAGTTGAACAGGGATCCGGGCATGGGCGCATTCTACCGTCCCTGCATGTCGCTACTGCTTGATGGTGTGTGGCAGGTGCAGGCCGGAGACCAGGATGACGCGCATCGCAGGGCGCCTCGGCAGCCAGGCCGCTGCAATCGCAGCCGCATCCCCACAACAGACAGACCCGGCCGTTGACCGTGCACCTGCCCTGGATCGCCACACCGCATACGGCGGCGATGCAGGACTTCCGTCGGCGCGCCTGACGCGGGCATGCTGGCGACCTCATCACGCCAGGTGGCAGGAGCAGGCAATGCGCAAGATCCGGGTCGGTCTCATCTTCGGCGGCAAGTCGGCCGAGCACGAAGTCTCGCTGCAGTCAGCGCGCAACATCCTCGATGCGCTGGACCCACAGCGCTTCGAGCCGGTGCTGATCGGCATCGACAAGCAGGGCCAGTGGCACGTCAACGACCCCGACAGTTTCCTGCTCAATGCCGACGACCCGGCGCGCATCGCCCTGCATCGCAGCGGTCGCGGCGTCGCTTTGCTGCCGGGCGCGCAGCAACAGCAATTGCGTCCGACCCAGCCGGAGCAGGCGCTGGCGCTGCAACGGCATGCAGACGATCAGGTGCTGCGCAGTGCGGTCGGCCCAGGCGCATGAGCCAGGCCCATGTGCGTGCGGTGCAACGCGACGACCACCGCGCCCTGCTCGCGCTCAACAATGCGCATGCCACCGAATTGTCGCTGCTGGATGCCGATGGAATGGCCGACTTGCTGCAACTGGCCTGGCACGCACGCATGGTCGCGCCTGCGGATGGTCTGCTGATTGCGCTGGATCAGCGCGTCGCGTACGCCAATCCGAACTTCGCCTGGATGGCGCAACGCTTCGCGCGCTTTGTCTACATCGACCGCATCGTGATCGCTGCGCATGCACACAGGCGCGGGCTTGCCAGGCAGCTGTATGACGAACTCATCCACGCCGCACGTGCAGCGGCGCAGCCGCGCCTGGTTTGCGAGGTCAACCTGGCCCCACCCAATCCGGCATCGCTGGCGCTGCATCTGCAGCTGGGTTTTCAGCCCATCGGCGATGCGCTGCTGGGCAACGGCAAGCACGTGCAGTATCTCGAAAAACTGCTTTGAAGCAGCCGTAATTGAATTTTTGAGTATCCACAACGCACAGGGCCCGCCTCCTTGCGGAAGCGGGCCCTGTGAGCGTCCGCCGGCAGCGCCGCTGCCGTAACGTATCGCAGCTAGGCGTTATACCTTGCCGCGACGGAACATCGAGATCACTGCCAGGATCAGGAACACCACGAACAGGATCCAGGCGATATTGGTCGCCGCACCGGCGATACCACTGAAGCCCAGCACGGCGGCGATGATGGCGATGACGAAAAAGATGATGGCGTAATGCAGCATGGCAAGGATTCCAGAAGTTGTCGTGCCGAATCGGCGCAGACGTATCCTGAACGCCTGACGGTCTTTATCGAGTGATGGCGATGTCGTTGGAAGATGAGGATCGCAGCCGTTGCAGTCCTTCCTCGATGCTGACCTGCGGAACATAGCCGAAATCACGGCGTGCCGGTTCCATGCTGTACCAGTGCGGCGTACACAGCTGTTCCACCAGAAAACGCGTCAACGGCACTTCACCAGGCAGACGCAACAGTGGCCACATGGTCTCGCAGATTGCACCGATTCTGTACGCGGTCTTGAACGATAGCGAACGCGTCACTGCCGGTGCATCCACTGCGGCCAGCAGGCGATTGAGCAACTCGCGCATCGGCAGGGGCTCGCCGTTGGAGATGAAGTACGCCTTGCCCGCACACGCGGCACCCGGAGCGAGATGCGCGAACGCATCGAAATGCGCCTGCGCGGCATTGTCGATGTAGGTGCTGTCCACCAGGTTGCTGCCGTCGCCGACCATGCGCAGGCGGCCGGCACGCGCACGCGCGGCCAGGCGCGGCAACAGATGATTGTCACCCGGGCCCCAGATCAGGCGCGGGCGCAAGGCCACCGTCGCCAGTTGCGCATCGTTGGCCGCCAGCACCGCGCGCTCGGCGATCGCCTTGGTTGCGGCATATGCAGCGCGCAGATCCTCGCCATACGGCACTTCGTCGGCGCCCAGGCCTTCCACCGGGTTGGTGGCGCGATGGGTCACGCTCGGTGTGGAGGTATAGATCAGGCGCGGCACACCGTTGGCCCGACACGCGTCGAGCACGTTCTGCGTGCCCACCACATTGGCCTGGTGATAGCTGTCGTAGCTGCCCCATGCACCGGCCTTGGCGGCATTGTGGAAGACCGCATCGATGCCGGCGAAGGCATGCCGCACCGCCTGCGGGTCGGCCAGGTCGCCACGGATCTGGCCCACGCCCAAGGTCTGCAACACCGGGTAATCACCGCGCTGGAAACTCACCACCTCGTGCCCACGCGCGCGCAGGCCGCGGCACAACGCCTGGCCAAGAAAGCCACCACCACCGGTTACCAGGATGCGCACGCATCACCTCCATCGCAAGGACGCACACGATAACGGGCGCGGCCGGGATTGGCGATGCGGCCAACCGCCTGCGCGATACGCATCGACAGCTCAGCCACGTTGCTGCGCCGCCCAGATCGCCAGCGTTTCGCGGCCGATCTTGGCGTTGTGGCGAATGTCCACCGGAAACCCGGAATGGCGCAGGAAACGCGTGATGCCTGCGGTGTGCGGATGCGCCGCGCCCAGCGCGCGCAAGGCGGTTTCCACTTGCGCAAACGCCGATGCCGCAACGCCTGGCTGCAACTCCACGCACAGCACTGGCTGCTGCTGTCCGGGCGCGCCGACGCCGACCAGGGCAGTGCGCCGCACCTGCGGGTGCACGTTGAAGACCGGCTCCACCTGCTCGGTGTAGAGCGGGCCGCTGGCCGTTTCCAAGCGGTGGGTCTTGCGCCCGCAGAACCACAAGCGCCCTTCGGCATCGAAATACCCCACATCGCCCATGCGATGCACGATGCGTTCGCTGCCATCCGCGTTGCGCTCACGGATCTTGGCAATCCGCGTGGCCGCGTCGCGGTTGAAGTAGGTGTCGGTGGTGGTGGGACCGGCGACGGTGATCTCGCCGACCTCGCCCACCGCCAGCACGCGCGCGCCGCTCCATTCGGGAATGGCTGCATCGTCGATGGCGATGATGCGTACCTCGTTGGGCGCGACGACCTGGCCGACACAGGTGCCGGCGCCGGCCTCGGTGGCCGCGCGGGTGGCATCCAGCGTGCGCCCTTCGATCGCCGCCACCGGCAGGCATTCGGTGGCGCCATACGGCGTCCAGAATTGCGCATCTGCCGGCAACAGCGTGCGGATCTTGGCCACCACATCCGGCGGCACCGGCGCGCCGGCCGAGGTGGCCAGGCGCACGTTGGGAAGCGGCTGCCCATAATCGGCCAGCACGCGCATCAATGCCGGCGAACCGAACAACTGCGTCACGCCGAAGCGGTCGATCGCATCGTGCAATTTGCGCGGATCGGCGGTGGCCGGGCGGGTCGGATCCATGTCCGGAATCACCGAGGTCAACCCCAGTGCCGGATCGAACAAGGCAAATGGCGGGAACGTCGGCAGATCCACGCCGCCGGGCTGCATGCCGAAGGCATTGCGCAGCAACTCGATCTGGCCGACGAAATGCCGGTGCCGGTACACCACGCCCTTGGGCACGCCGGTCGAGCCGCTGGTGAACAGGATGGCGGCCACATCGTCCGGCCCGGTGTTGGCCAGCTGGCTGCCGGCGCCGGCGCCATCGCGTTCCACGCGCGCCAATGTCACCCCGCCCCAGCCGTAACGGCCACCGACGCTGACGATCTGTTTGGCAGAGCGCGCCCACCGCAGCAGACGACGCGCCAGCTGCGCAAGCGGAATGCCGATAAACGCCTGCGGCTGCGCTTCGTCCAGGCACTGCTTGAGCGCGCGCTTGTCGATGCCCGGATCCACCAGCACCGGCACCGCGCCGGCCTTGAACAAGGCAAACATCAGCAGGAAGAATTCCGGCGACGGCCGCACCATCACCACCGCGCGCGCACCGTGTCCGATGCCGTGCAGCGCCAGCCCGGCGGCGATCGCATCGCTGCGCGCATCCAGCTCGGCATAGCTCAAGGTCACATCGTAGGCGGCAAAACCATTGGCGCCGCGGCGGCCCGGGCAACGGATGGCGATCTGGTCGGGGCGCTCGCGCGCGAGCTCCGGCAGGGTGGCGGCGATATTGCAAAGAGTGGTCATTGCCGCATTATCACCCATCCGCCGACGGTACCGGCCGCTTGCATCCGGCTCAACGTCGCAGATGCACGCGACGCTCGGCGACGGCACAACGATAGTTTTGCATGCAAGGCAACCAGGCCTTGGCAGCGCAAGTGAGCAGTAATCACTGCCACCTCCGCGCCTGCGTCTTTTATTTTCAGGCGCATTGCAACGTGGTCGAGTGCCTGCGAAAAGCGCGCGTCAGCGATTCCCCCGGTCGCTGGTGATCGTTCTACACGCGATCACTCTGGCGATGCCGACGCGGCAGGCGGTCGTCAGCACCCGATAGGCAACCTGCTCGCCCCCAGCGCGCACCGCTCCTCCGGCGCGCACGCGCATGAATCACTAACCTGCCGCCGCGATGCGCCACTTGTATCGCGCCGTGGTTCGGTCAGAATGCCGCGCTCTCCACGTTGTTTTGCCGCGCAAGGCCCGGCATTCCATGGCACATCCCTGCCTTACCTGCGGCGCCTGCTGCGCCTACTTCCGCGTCAGTTTCCACTGGAGCGAAGCCGACCCCGCATTGGGCGGCAGGGTGCCGATCGAGCTGACCGATGCGCTGCGCACGCACGAGCGGGTCATGCGCGGCACGTCGCAATCGCAGCCGCGCTGCATCGCGCTGGACGCAGACATCGGCCGCTACAGCCGCTGCAGCATCCATGATCGCCGGCCCTCCTCCTGCGCCGCCGTACCGGCCTCGCTGGAGTTCGGCCAGCGCAGCGCGCAATGCGACAAATCCCGGTTGGCGCACGGCCTGCATGCACTGACCGAAGCCGACTGGCTGGGCGTGGACGATGCCCAGCGCAATCCGCTGCCGCCGCTGTAGCGACTATCGCTGCGGGTGCATGCACGTCTGTTTACGGCGCGCGGCACCGCACGCGACGCGGCCGATGCCCGGCATCGGCCTGGCCACTGACCTACTCCAGCCCCGGCGCGTGCCCGCACCTACCTGCCGGGCGCCCGCGGCATCCTGGTGACCGGGTCAGAGCGGATTGCGCTCCAGGAACGCACGGATCGCCGGCACCAGCACTTCGTGCTTGTCTTCCAGCACGTAGTGATTGGCATCGTCGAACGCGGTGACTTCGGCGTTCGGCAATGCCTTGCGAAAGCCGGCCAGGAAGTGCTTGTCGAAGCAGATGTCGCGCAATCCCCAGGCGATAAACGCCGGCCGGTCGGCGAACGCGGGCAATGCCTGCGCCGAGCGCTCCAGCAGCGACCAGGCCTGGTCGGCCGGCGACAGCGGAATATCCTGCATGAAGCGAATGGTGGAGATGCGGTTGCGCCAATTGTTGTAGGGCGCCACATACGCACGGCGCACCTCGGCCGGCATCCGCCGCGACACGCCGAACCAGGACGCACCGGAGGAAAACGCATTGAACGTGCGGATGAACCACTCGCCCGGGCCCCAATGCCGGCCCATCGCGATCTGCCACGGCATCGGCTTTTCCGGCGGCAACGGGAACGCAGCGGTATTGGTGATCACCAGCCGCTTGACCTGCGCATGATGCGACAACGCCCAGCCGAACCCGATCATGCCGCCCCAGTCGTGTACCGCCAGCGTGACCGGGCCGGTGATGCCCAGATGCCGCAACAGCGTGTCCAGGTCGTCCACGCGCGACTGCAGCGTGTAGTCGTAACGTGGCTGCGCGTCGGGCGCATCGTCCGGCTTGTCGGACAGGCCCATGCCGATATGGTCCGGCACGATGCAGCGGTAACGGTCCGACAGGCCGCTCACCAGATTCCGCCACAGGTAGCTCCACGACGGATTGCCGTGCAGCATCACGACCACCTCGCCATCGCGCGGACCTTCGTCCAGATACGACATCGCAATACCGGGACGCACCTCAAGGCGCTGGGGAGTGAAGGGATAGCCGGGGTAGTTCATGCCAAACGCATCCGATTCGATTCGAGAGAGCGCACATGGCGCAAGCGTTGGCCTGCCGTGCGTAGAGATTGGACATCATAGTGGTCGCCACGCCGCGACATGCTCAACCCACTGCGCGCAAGACGGCTACCTGGATCAATTACAGGCTTCATCGCGCTTCCGTCGAAGGCATTGGATAAGGCGGTAGTTGATGACCATCGCCGGACAGAAGTTTCAGGAATGCAGGGTGCAGGAACAGTTTTTCCTTGCCCAGCCGCTGCTCTTGCAGCACACCGATGGTCACCAGTTCCTTTAGATGGCGTGCAGCGGTCTGCCGAGTCACGCCCATCACGTCCACGACATTCTGGATGCGGCAATAGGGCTGATTGAAGACCACTTCGACAAGTTCGCGGCTGTAGGCCTTGGGGGCGTGTTCGCGCACATGATCACGCGCCCGCGTCTCCAATCCTCGGATCGCCTGGATCTTCGCCGTCGTCCACGCAGCTGTCTCTGCAACGGCGGCAAGCATGTACTGAATCCACTCGGCCCAGCGACCGTACCGGGTGACATCCAGCAGCAGTCGATAGTAATCGCTGCGATGGCGAATGATGTAGCGCGACAAGTACAGGACGGGGACATCGAGCAGGCCTTGCTCGATCAGCATCAGCAGATTCAATACACGTCCGGTACGCCCGTTGCCATCGGTGAACGGGTGGATCGCTTCGAATTGATAGTGCGCGACCGCCATCCGGATCAATGGATCGATATCGGTGCATTCATGAATAAAACGCTCCCAATTGGCCAGCTTGTCGCGCAGCAATGTCTCGCCGACGGGCGGGGTATAGATGATCTGCTGGATCTGATCGTTGGCCAGCGCAGTCCCGGGCACGCGACGGATCTGCATTTGCACAGCTTTAATGCGGCTGCACACCACCACGGCGGTTTCTATACATAGCGGTCGCTGCTGCAGCGACTGGAACCCTTCGTAGAGCGCGCTACGGTAACGCAGGGCTTCCTTGGTCGCCGGATTCTGGGCGCGCTCCTGATCGTCTGCATAACGGAACAAGTCATCCGTGGTGGTGACGATGTTTTCGATCTCCGAACTCGCCTGTGCTTCCAGGATCGGGATCGTATTGATCAGCACTGCCGGATTTGGCAGCAATGCGGTGGCCTGCTTCAGCTCGGCCAACGCAGTGCGCGCCACGATGCAGGCCTTGAGCAAGGCGCGCGTTTCGATATCTCCCGCCGGAGGAAGCGGCGGGAGCGCGTTGTAGGGCTGCTCGGGATTAAACACCAGCGCGTCATCCATGCCTACACCGGTCATGTTGCAAGAGCGAACATGATGCAATGACGTGTACTAAAAATCCATTTTTCTTAACACGTCACATGTTGCAACTTACCAGACCACTTCCGCCATCGAGCAGTTCAGGCCAGAACCAATCCCCATCAACGCGATGCGGTCGCCCTTCTTCAAACGGCCGAGTTCCTTGAGCTTACTCAGCACAATCGGTACCGAAGCCGGGCCGATGTTGCCGTGTTCGCCGAAGATGGTCATGACCTTGGCCGGATCGATGCCGAACGACTTCACGAATGAAGCGGTGTGCGGGCGGCTGACCTGGTGGATGACGAACTGGTCCAGTTCGTCCACTGCCCAGCCCATCGCCTGCTTGGCGGCCAGGAAGGTCTTCTGTGCCAGCTTGATGCCTTCGATCAGCAACAGGCGGGTGTCGGTGACCATGCGGTCCAGGTTGCCGCGACACAGCTTGTTCCACTCGGTGGCCGACCGGGTCACGCCACCCTTGTAGCGCGGCGCGTCGGGCACCAGCTCGGTGCGCGCCATCACCATGGCCGCGGCGCCGCAACCCAGGGTCAACGCAGCGAGTTCATTGCGGAACTCTTCTTCGGTGACGTCGGGCGAGGTCATGCGCTCGAGGGTCTTCTCGTACACCAGGTTGGCGGTTTCACCGTCGACGACCAGCGCGTAGTCGATCTCGCCGCGCTCGAGCATGCGGGCGGCGATGTCCATGCCGTTGATGAAGGCGAGGCAGGCGTTGGCCACGTCGAAGGTGACGCAGTGATCGCCGACCCCGAGGTTGCCGGACACGATGGAGGCCGTGGACGGCTCCAGGTAGTCGCGGCTCACCGAGGTGTTGACCAGCAGGCCGATCTTCTCGATGCCGATGCCGGCGTCGAGCAGTGCCTTGCGTGCAGCCTGGGTGGCGGCGTCCGAGGCCTGGACATCCTGGTCCCACAAGCGCCGTGCATGGATACCCGCAACGTCGCCCAACACGTCGGTCCGAATCCCGAGGCGGTCGTAGGTCGGTTGCAGGCGCTCGTTGATTTCCTTGGAAGTCAGCGTGTGCGGCGCATCAATATGCGCCAGTCCCGCGATGGAGACATTCTGGAAGAGCATCGAAGTAGCGCCATGGCGTCAGGCGAGGGGGCGCTAGTCTAGCCGCTGGCTCGTTTTACCGCATCTTTACAATTGCAGCGGCCGCGCCCCAGCCCAACGGTTCAGCGCGGCGGGCAGCGGAAGGCATTGAAACGCTGGCTGCCATCGGCCGGCTGACCCTGCGCCTGGACCGTGTTGGCATTGGCGCCCGGCGCCTCGTTGCGTGCCAGCGTTTCCAGCTCTTCCTGCACCCGCAACGGGTTGCGGTTGTAGAAGCCAACCTTGCTCTTGACCGATACCACCACCTCGCCCTGCTGCTGACAGCCAGCTGGCACAGGGCCTGCGGGCAGCACCTGCACGTTTTTGCCGCTTTGTTCGATGGGCACCCAGGTGCAGGCCGCGGTGGTGGCGGCAACCAGAACAGACAGCATCAGCACGCGCATAAGTCGTAGACCCCTGAGGACGAAGCCGGATTGTGCCGCAGTTGCCGGCCGGCGATCGGGTTGCGCCGCATGGCTGCACGCCACTCGTTCAGCGCACTGAACATCGCCCCGATCGTCGTGTTTTCTCGATTCCAGCGGTGTCCGCCGCCCGCACACACGTCCGGGTGTCCGGACGCGGACACGGCCTCCGCGCGCAAATCCCTTGCAAAACAATGATCTGCCATTGGCACGTTGCTTGCTCCATGTCATGGGCAAGCAACGAAGCCAGTTGTCTCGACGACTGAAAATGACTGCAAGCTGAATAAATAAAATCGCGCTACGAAAGTCGTTGCGCTTACCGAAACGGTGTACTACCTTACTACCACACCACTGACCACCCACACCAAGAGACCTCGCCATGAAGACCCAGACCCTGCGCATCGCCCTCTCCGCCGCCCTGCTTGCCGGCACCACCCTGGCCGGTTTCGCCCAGGCCGGCAGCCTGACCACGCTGGACACCGTGCAGGTGCGCCCATCGGCCGACCAGCTTGCCCAGCAGACGCTGGAACGCACCAGCGCCATCCGCACCCTGGCCGCCGTGCAGGTGCGTCCGTCCGCCGATCAGCTGGCCGCCTTGGCCGCCGAACAGGCCGGCCCGCGCGTCGTCACCCTCGCTGCGGTGCAGGTGCGTCCGTCGGCCGACCAGCGCGCCGAACTGGTGACCCGCAGCACCGCTGCCACCGCGCAGAGCACCTCCGGCCAGGCTGCCGCTGCCATCGGCGCGCTGATGGGCCAGGTCATCGTCAACCTGCCGGTGCCGCAGCTGCAGCCGGCGCCGGTCGAACTGGAAGCGCTGGTCAACGCCGCCATCAGCCTTTGAGCATGCGCGCAGCTACACTGCGCGCATGTCAGCCCCCGTCCTCGATGTCATCCTGTTCCAACCGGAAATTCCGCCCAATACGGGCAATGTGATTCGCCTGTGCGCCAACACCGGCGCGCGCCTGCACCTGATCGAGCCGCTCGGCTTCGACCTCAGCGACAAGCAGCTCAAACGCGCCGGCCTGGACTATCACGAATACGCCACCCTGCAGGTGCATGCCGACCTGCCCACCGCCCTGGCAGCGATCGCGCCCAAGCGCGTGTTTGCACTGAGTACGCGCAGCACCGTGCGTTACGACGCACCGCAGTTTGCCGATGGGGATGCCTTCCTGTTCGGCCCGGAAACCCGCGGCCTGCCCGCCGACGTACTGGAGTCGATCCCGCCGCAGCACCGGCTGCGCCTGCCGATGCGCCCGGACAACCGCAGCCTCAATCTGTCCAACACCGTTGCGGTGATGGTGTTCGAAGCCTGGCGCCAGTGGGACTTCAGCGGCGGCAGATAGCCGCGGCGATGCGGACGGCTGCCTGGCGGGGAATCCGTCCGCCCGCTGCCGACGCGCTGCATGCCGCACACGGCGGTCCAGCGTCCGGCGCATGCTTCACGCGCATGACCGCCCCGGGCGTTGCGGTTTGCTTGCCGCTGCGGTGCCCGTGCCAACGCCTCACTGCATCACCCGGCATCGCTTGCTGCCTGCAGCATGCCACGGCAGCCTGCCCACAACGCCACCGCCAGCATGGCGATGCCGCCCAGCGCCAGAAACGCGATGCGATAGCCGAAGGCATGCGCCAGCCAGCCACCCAAGGCAGGGCTCAGCGCCGCGCCCACGCCCTGCACCGTCATCACCGCGCCCTGGCCGACATTGACGCGCCCGGTTCCCTGCAGCAATCGCGCCACCAGCGCAGGCACCACCACGGCCTGCAGGCCGGCGCCGAGTCCGTCGAGGATCTGCACCGGAAACACGCCCCAGCCCTGGATCAGCGACGCCGCCACCAGCGCACGCAGTGGCAAGGCCATGAAGGCCACCAGCAGCACCCACCAATGCCCGTGCACGCGGATCCAGCGCATCGCCAACAATGCCACCACCACCATCGTGGCCTGCGCGACCACGATGGTGGTGGCCGTCAGCGCGTTCGCATCGCCTGCATGCGCAGCCACGATGGCCATGCCGTAGAGCGGCAACATCGCCGCATTGCCCAGGTGGAACAACCCCAGGGTGATGGCCAGCAAGGCCAGCGGTCGGCAGGTCAACAACACCCGCCAGCCGCTGAGGCTGTCCGCGCCATCGGCCTGGCCCAGGCCGCGCGCGGCGCGGTGGTCGATGGCCGCAGACGGAATCAGCAGCACCGCCGCGATCGCCAGCACGCCGAAGGCGGCAGTGAGCACAAACACCGCCGCAAATCCGAAACGCCACCCCAGCCAGCCGGCCAGCACTGCGGCCAGCATGTTGCCGGCGTGGTTGGCGACCTGATTGCGCGCCAGTTGATGATCGAACCCGCGCGCGTGCACCAGGCCCAGGGTGATGCCGGTGAGCGCAGGGCCAATACCGGCTGCCGCCAACGCCGAAACGATCTGCGCGGTGACCACGCCGGAGGACGTCGGGTGCAGCCAGATCAGCGCCGTGGCCAGCAGGATCGCCAGGCAGCCAACCACCACCACGGCGCGCTTGCGCCGGGTGGTGTCGACCAGTGCACCGGCCGGGGTGGTGGCAAGCATGCCGGCGATGCCGCCCACACTCATCACCGTGCCGATCGCTGCCACCGACCAGCCCCTGGATTGCAGGAACACGCTGAGAAACGGCCCCAGCCCGTCCTGCACGTCGGCCACGCTGAAATGCAGCGCCTCCAGTGCGCGGCTGCCACGGGGACGCGGTGTGCTCATGCGCATCGGCGCTCTCCACGAAACGATGAAAGGCGACTGCGCGCGCTGGGCTGCATGGGCAACCCGATGCCGATCGCATCGCGCCAACGCGGCAGTCGCATTACGTGTTGCTAGTGCTTCGGCTTCGGCTTATGCGCACCCGGGCCATGCGGATGCTCGATCTGCTTCAGCGACGCGGCCTTGGTGCCCAGCGCATGCGCGTGGATCAGCACGCCGTGCGGGGTTGTCCTGGTATCGCCTTCGGCCACCAGCGTCTTGCCGACCACCAGTTGTTTGGCGAAGTCCGCACCGGCGTGCGGCGGAAACCGCACCGTGACCTCGTCGTCCAGCAACACGCCATGCACCTGCCCATGCGGGCCATGCAGCAAGCGCGCGATGGTGCCGCTGTGCTGGCTGAGCTGCGGCTTGGGCGGCTTGCCGGCGGGCGGTTTGGGCTTGGGCTTGGCGTGCGGCCCGTGCGGGCCGTCATCGACGATGCGTTTGCCGCCTTCCGGATCGATCGCCAGGGCCACCAGCATGTCCACATCGCGCGGCTTGAGGCCACGCACGGTCAAGGTGCTGCCGGGCTTGAGCGCCTTGAGCAAGGCGGCGGACAGATGCGGCGGCGTGTGCACCTCGGTGCCGTCGGTCAGCAGCAGGCCGTCGATATCGGCCTTGGGGTTGAGCAGAAAGCGCGCCAGCGTGCCGCGGGTTTCGGGGAGGAAATCAGGATCGACCCAATGCATGAAAGAACTCCAGAGAAGGAAGGACCGGCCACTGCCGGCAAGCCGCGCCCGCCGCCACGCATGACACGTGGCGGAAGGCGCATAAAGGAAAGCGCAACGGAGGTACGCGCCACCGCGTGGACGGCGACGCCGTGAATCAACGCGGCGCCGGAGCTGGCGCTGGCGGTGCGGACGGCGGAACAGGCGGCGCCGGTGGTGCGGGCGGCACCGGGCCGTCCGGGCGCGGTGGGCTGAACAACGCGCGCTGCGAGGCGCGATCGCGGCCCAGTTGCGTGGCTTCGATGGCGCGGCCGTTGGCGGTGGCCACCCCGAACCCGCTCACGCTCAACGGCGCGCCGGCCCGCAGCAGATCGCCGAACTGCAGCGCCAGGTGCGGCGGCATTCGCACCAGCGTGCCATCGCTGAGCAATGCACCATTGGTCTCGCCACCCGGGCCGTAGACCAGCCGCTCGATGCGGCCTTCCGCCTGCAACGGCGTCAAGGCGGCAGGTGCCGGGGGCGCTGGCGGCATGGCGGCGGTTGGTGGGCGATCGACCACCTCACGCCCTCCACGATTGGAACGGATGCTGCTGGCGCGCAGCACCGGCAGGCTGCCCAGGCGATAGCCCTGCACGCTCACCGTATCGCCACGGCGCACCGCTTCCTGCAATTGGCCGGACAGATGCGGCGCAAACGCCACCTGGGTGCCATCGCGCAACCACAGGCCATCGACCTCGCCGTTGGGATTGAGCATGAAACGCTCGACCGTGCCGGTGATGCGCACTGGCGTGGCGGCCAGCGGGGCAGGCGGTGCGGGCGGCAGCGGTGGTGCCGGCGGTGGCGTGCCGACCGGCGCACGCGGTGCCACCGGTGCAGCAGGCGGTGTGGGAGCCTGCGCGGCGGCGGTCGCCACGCTGCAGGCCAGCGCGAAAGCAAGTGCGGTCTGACGAATCATGCGATATCTCCAACGCGGCAGGGATGCCGCTCGCCCTGGAGATAAAGCAGCAATCGTGCCAACGTCGAATCCGTTGTTTTACAAGGGGTTTGCAGGTGCACGCTTACGGACAGGCGTCTGCGTTTCATACACCGCTGTCCGCTTTGCAGACACTTTGTAGCCAGGGCGTGCATTGACTCCGCAAGCCAAGAATGTGCTGGACACGCCCAACGGCGGCGCGCGCGTGCGGATGTCAGGGCTGGATTCACACGTGTGGTGCTGCACTTTCGGCTGCACCGTTTGACTGCTTGCTGGTGGAATGCCCTTGGCCAATGCTGCAAGTGGCAGCGGCGGCAAGCAACCAGCAACAGTGCACGCGGCAACAAGTGCGCGTGCTGCTGTCTTCCTGCGTCGTGACCAACGCGTCAGCCTGCACACATGGCGTTCGGCCTGATCGCCGCGACTACTGCAAGCCGTACTCATCGAGCTTGCGGTACAGCAGCTGGCGATGGATGCCGAGCCGGCGCGCGGCTTCGGCGCGGTTGCCGCTGCTGTGCGCCAGTGCGTCCTGGATCATCTGCTTCTCCAGCCGCGCCACTGCCTCGGGCAGGGTGCC
Source organism: Xanthomonas sp. CPBF 426 (assembly GCF_903989465.1). Classification (NCBI taxonomy): domain Bacteria; kingdom Pseudomonadati; phylum Pseudomonadota; class Gammaproteobacteria; order Lysobacterales; family Lysobacteraceae; genus Xanthomonas; species Xanthomonas sp. CPBF 426. The sequence goes on along the minus strand of NZ_LR861805.1, from coordinate 285,573 downwards.
TTGCAGCGGCGCGGCCGTCAGGGGTTGCTCGGCACTGTGATCGAGCGCGTCGTTCAGATCCGCGGCAACGATGCTGTGGCCGCGCACCAGCAGCTGGCTGCGTTGCATGACATTGCGCAGCTCGCGCACGTTGCCGGGCCATGGGTAGGCCAGCAGCCGCGCTTGCGCATCCGCCGACAACGCACGCGCCGCACCGTCGCCGGCACGCAGGAAATACTGCGCGAGCAGCACGATGTCCTGCCCGCGCTCGCGCAGCGGCGGCAGTTCGATCGGCACCACATTCAGGCGATAACGCAGATCGCTGCGGAACTGCCCTGCGGCCACCCACGCGGCCAGATCGCGGTGCGTGGCCGCCAGCACGCGCACATCCACCTTCTGCGCGCCGCGCCCGCCCAGCGGCGTCACCTCGCCTTCCTGCAGGAAGCGCAACAACTTGGCCTGCATCGGCAGCGGCATGTCGCCGATCTCGTCCAGAAACAAGGTGCCGCCATCGGCTTCGCGAATCAGGCCGATGCGGTCGCTGGTCGCCCCGGAAAAGGCGCCCTTGCGATGGCCGAACAATTCGCTTTCCATCAACTCCAACGGAATCGCCGCGCAATTGACCGCAACGAATGCCGACGCTGCGCGTGCGCTGGCGCGATGCAGGGCGCGCGCGACCAGTTCCTTGCCGGTACCGGTTTCGCCGGTGATCAACACCGGCAGATCGGAAGCCGCCGCCAGCCCGATGCGTTTATGCACGTTGCGCATGGCCGGGCTGTGGCCGACCAGGCCATCGTCGTCGGGTGGTTCGCTGGCTTCGGCATCGGTGTGTCCATCGGCGCGACTTGCCAATGCACGCTCCACCACCTCGACGATATCGGCACGCCCCACCGGTTTGACCAGATGATCGAATGCACCCAGCGTCATCGCCTCGATGGTGTTGCCGCTGGACGCGTACGCGGTGAGCATCACCAGCGGCACCTGGCGCGCGCGCGGATCGTCTGCACGCGCACGCAGCACCTGGATCCCGTCCATCTCGGGCATGCGGAAGTCCACGAACGCCAGCGCGATGCCGCCCTCGCGCAGGCGCATCAATCCATCGGCGCCGTTATCGACCGCGATCACCGTATGGCCGAGCGAGCGCAGCGTTGCCTGCAAGGTGGCCAGAAACGCCGCGTCGTCGTCGATGATCAGGATGCGCGCCATGGCAGTTCCAGGATGAAATGGGTCATGCCGTCGGCGTGTGCGTAACGCACCTGCCCGCCATGTGCGCGGGCAATCTCGCGCACCAGCGCAAGCCCCAGGCCATTGCCGTCGCTGCGGCCGCTGACGAACGGCTCGAACAGCTGCGCCGCGATGGTCTCGGCGATGGCCGCGCCACGATTGCTCACCTGTAGCTGCAGCAACCCATCGCTGGCGCTGGCCTCCAGTGTCACCGTGCTGCCGGCATCGGCGTGCTGCAGCGCGTTGCGCAGCAGATTGTGCACGGCGCGCCCGAGCTGCTGTGGGTCGAACGTCCACTGCAGCGGCGTGTCCGGGGCACGCAACCGGGGCGCAGGCGCGCCTGGTGGGCGCAAGGCCGGATCGAGCAAGGTCGCCAGCCACTCCTGCACCACCACCGTTTCCAGCTGCAGGCGGATCGGCTGCACCATGCCGAGCAGGCTTTCGACCACCCCGTCCAGGCGACGGATCTGCCCCAGCATCAGCTCGCCGTGTGCGGCATCGTCCGGCGTGCCCTGGCGCATGGCGATGTCGTTCTCCACCGCCAGGCGCATCGTGGCGATGGGGTTGCGAATCTCATGCGCCACCGTGGCCGTCAGGCGTCCAAGGGCGGCCAGCCGCTCGTGCCGTGCCAGCTCCTCGGCCAGCCGTCGTGTCTGCGCCAGGGCCTGCGCATTGCGCTGTGCGTAATCGCTCACCGCAGCGCCCAGCCGGTCCAGTTCGGGGGCACCGGTGACCGGAATCTGCGGAAGTTCGGTATCGGCGGCCAGCGCCTGCTGGATGCGCTGCAGGCGCTGGCTCCAGCGCCGCACCACCACGCCCAGCGCGATCGCCGACACCGCCACCATGGCGAAGATCAGCAACATGCCGATCACCAATGGCCGCCAGGCATCGGAGGTGCTCGCCGGCACCCGCGACATGGCCCATGCCGCAGTACCGGCGGCCAGCGGGCAGGCACTGATCAACACCACTTCACGGCTGCCGTCGCGACGAAACTCCACGGCCTTGTTGCCCACCGCACTCTGCCGTGCAGTGCTGACGATCGTGGTCCACTCGGCAGCCGGGATATCGGTCTTGTGATCGCTGCCGTCATAGGTGGGATAGGCGTAGGCAACGAATCCCTTGTCGAGATTCCACACCCCGCCCTCCACACCGGGCGCATCGGCCAGCACCAGTTGCACCACCACTGCAGCCAGCCCGGCGCCGTTGTCACCGCTGCGCGCCGCCTCGCTCGCGCCGGCGTAGCGCTGCACGATGCGCGTGCACTGCGCAGTCAACTGCTGGCGCGCCTCGTCCAGGCGCACGCCTTCGGTCTGTCGGTACAGGCCATACAGCATCGTGGCCACGCCCACGCAGGCAGCCAGGATCACCACCCAGATCAGCAGCAACTGGCGCAACAACGAACGTGGCATACGAGGGTCCGGTAAAGACGTGCAGTTTCAGAGCGCTGCCACTGTGTCAGCGCATGTTGGTCTTGACCAGATCGATCACTTCATCGCCGCGCCCGCTCATCACTGCCTTGAGCAGATACAGGCCCATGCCTTTGGCCTGTTCCAGCTTGATGGCCGGCGGCACTGCCAGTTCCTGCGTGGCGATGCGCACATCCACCAGCGCCGGGCCGGAATGCGCGAAGGCCTGCCGCAATGCGCGCTCCAGTTGCGCGGACTCATCGACGCGGATACCCAGGATGCCCATCGCATTGCTCATCGCAGCGAAGTCCGGATTACGCAGCTCGGTACCGGTATCCAGATAGCCGGCAGCCTTCATCTCCATCGCCACGAAGCCGAGCGAGGCATTGTTGAACACCACGATCTTCACCGGCAGGCGCAGCTGCGCCAGCGAGATGAAATCGCCCATCAGCATTGCAAAGCCGCCATCACCGGACAGCGCAATCACCTGACGGCCCGGATATGCCGACTGTGCACCCAGCGCCTGCGGCATCGCATTGGCCATCGAACCGTGGTTGAACGAACCCAGCAAGCGGCGCTGTCCGTTCATGCGCAGGTAGCGTGCGGCCCACACCGTCGGCGTGCCGACATCGCAGGTGAACACCGCATCCTGGTCGGCGATCTGGCTGATCATGCGCGCCACGAATTGCGGATGCAGCGGCTCGCCCGGATCGGCCGGCACCGCCAGATCGTCCAGCCCTTCGCGCGCCTTGCGATAGTGCGCCAGCGACTTGTCCAGGAAGTCGCGTTTTTCGCGCCGCTGCAGCTGCGGCAGCAAGGCGGCGATGGTTTCGCCGACATCTGCGGCAATGCCCAGCTGCAATGGCGTGCGCCGTCCCAGCGCGCCCGGGTCGCGATCCACCTGCACGATGGTCGCGTTCTTCGGGTAGAACTGCCGATACGGGAAGTCCGTACCCAGCATGATCAAGGTGTCGCAGTTGAGCATCGCGTGGTAGCCGGAGCTGAAACCGATCAGGCCGGTCATGCCGACGTCGAACGGGTTCTCCCACTCCACGTGTTCCTTGCCGCGCAAGGCATGCACGATCGGAGCGCCCAGGGTGTCGGCCAATGCCACCACCGCATCGTGCGCACCCGCGCAACCGCTGCCGCACAGCAGCGTGACCGCTTCGCTGTGCTGCAGCAGTTCGGCCAGCTGCTGCACATCTTCGGCGGCCGGCAGCACGCGCGGCTGGCGCAGTGGCGGCCAGGCCGTGGGGAGGTGCTTGTCCACTTCCAGCAGCGCGATATCGCCGGGGATCACCACCACTGCCACACCTTGCTGCAGGATGGCCGCACGCATCGCGCGGTGCAGCACTTCCGGGAGTTGCGCCGGGTTGGTTACCAACTCCACAAAGTGACTGCACTCGCGGAACAGTTCCTGCGGATGCGTCTCCTGAAAATAATTCAGCCCGATCTCGGACGAGGGAATATGCGCGGCAATCGCCAGCACCGGCTGGCGGCTGCGATGGCAATCGAACAGCCCGTTGATCAGGTGCAGGTTGCCCGGCCCGCAGCTCCCCGCACAGACCGCCAGCTTGCCGGTCACCGCCGCCTCGGCGCCGGCGGCAAACGCGGCCACCTCTTCATGGCGCACATGCATCCACTCGATCGTCTGCATCTCGCGCAGGGCATCGGTCAGGCCGTTGAGGCTGTCGCCGGTCAACCCCCAGATCCGCTCCACCCCCGCGCTCTGCAGCGTCTCGGCCAGAAACCGCGCCAACGTCTTTTTCTTCGCCACGATGCAGCTCCACGCTTGTTCGACAAGCCTGGCATGCTCCCAGCCACGGCGTCAGCACAATGTGCTTGCAGGCCGCAAACGCGGCAAACATCACTGAAAAACAGCTGCTTCTAGACATGCGCGTCACATCGACGCGAGGTAACCACCAATGCATCACGCTTTGTACGTGCGCTGCGCGCATTGCGTTTTGATGACAAGGAAGCGCAGCTGAACCGGGCGCGATGATTTACGCACCAGTCAGTTCAAAATTCAGGCCGCGTTCCATCGAATAACGGAGAATTTACATCTCGGCAGCGAACGGCATCCGCCTCAGCGCCGGCCCAAACCATAAGTACAGGTATCGATCATGAAGAATTCACTGCTGGCCCTCGGCCTTCTCGCAGCCCTGCCGTTTGCGGCCTCCGCTGCTGAAAACCTCTCCTACAACTTCGTCGAAGGCGACTATGTGCGCACCCCGACCGAAGGCCGCGATGCGGATGGTTGGGGCGTTAAGGCGTCCTACGCCGTCGCTCCGAACTTCCACGTGTTCGGCGATTACAGCAAGCAGAACGCTGACGACAACGACAACGTGTTCGAAAGCTCCAACTCCGACTTCCAGCAGTGGGGCGTCGGCGTGGGTTACAACCAGGAGATCGCCACCAGCACCGACTTCATTGCCCGCGTTGCCTACCGCAAGCTGGACCTGGACACCCCGAACATCAGCTTCGACGGTTACAGCGTTGAAGCCGGCCTGCGTAATGCCTTCGGCGAGCACTTCGAAGTCTACGCCCTGGCTGGCTACGAAGACTTCTCCAAGAAGCGCGGCATCGACATCGGCGACAACTTCTACGGCCGCCTCGGCGCCCAGGTCAAGTTGAACCAGAACTGGGGCATCAACGGCGACATCCGTATGGATGGCGACGGCAACAAGGAATGGTCGGTCGGCCCGCGCTTCAGCTGGTAAGCCGCACGTTTGACTGCAACGCGACTCTCTCTCCCGCGTTGCATTGGAAGCCCGGTCCCCCGACCGGGCTTCTTTCTTTTGGGCGATCGGTTGGCGATATGATGCGCATCGCTGCACGGCGGTGGTGGGTAATGCGGGTCCTGCAGGCGCATGGAACCTCGCGCTCAGGCAGTTGCTTTTTCCCGCCGGTCGTTGCGATCCGCATCAACAAAAAGCCCGGCATTGCCGGGCTTTTTGTTGATGTCCGTGCAATGCGCGCCAACGCGCCATGCCGCAATCAGGTGAACAAGGTCTGCGGGTATTCGGGCTTGCGCTCGCGTGCCAGCAATTCCTTCAAGCCTGCTTCCGGGGTGATCTCGCCATGCAGCACCGCACGCACGGCGTTGGAGATCGGCAGCTCGATGCCGTGATGCTCGGCCTGGCGCATGACTTCGTCGGCGGTCTGCACCGATTCCACCACCTGGCCGATCTCGCGGATGGCATCGCTCAGGCTCTGTCCGCGTCCCAGTGCCAATCCCAGCCGTCGGTTGCGCGACAGATCGCCGGTGCAGGTCAGCACCAGGTCGCCCAGGCCAGCCAGACCCATCAAGGTTTCCGGACGCGCACCGATCGCCGCCGCCAGCCGCAGCATCTCGTTCAAGCCGCGCGTGATCAGGCCGGCACGTGCGTTGAGGCCCAGCTGCATGCCATCGGCCACACCGGTGGCCACGGCCAGCACGTTCTTCATCGCGCCACCAAGCTCGGCACCCACCATGTCATCGCCGGTGTAGGCGCGGAAGGTGGGGCCATGCATGGCATCGGCCACGACCTGCGCAAACGCCGCATCGTCGCCGTGCACGGTGATGGCGGTCGGCAGGCCGAGCGTGACTTCCTTGGCGAAGGATGGCCCGGTCACCACGGCCAGCGGAACCCTGGAGCCGAGGATGTCGCGCGCCACTTCGTGCAGGAACCGCCCGGAGCCGGGCTCGAAGCCCTTGGTCGCCCACGCCACGCCGGCACCGGCCGGACGCAACGGTGCGATCAACCGGATCGTCTCGGTGAACGCATGCGAAGGCACCACGACCAGGATCCAGCCGGCATCGGCAATGGCCAGCTGCAGGTCGGTGGTCGCGCGCAGGCTGTCGGGCAAGGCAATGCCCGGCAGATAGCGTACGTTTTCATGACGGCGGTCGATGGCATCCACCATCGCCGCATCGCGTCCCCAGAGCACGGTCGGCTGACCGTGTCTGGCGAGCAGCGCGGCCAGGGCCGTGCCCCAGGAGCCGGCGCCGAGAACGGCGATCTTCTGTGTCGAATCGCTCATCGGCGCACGCAAGGCTTAGGCGTTGCCAGCCGGCTCGGAATCGGCCAGCGAGGTGCCTTCGCCCTGCGAACGCTGGCGCAGGGTTTCTGCATACAGCGCTTCGAAGTTGATCGGCTGCAGGTAGAACGGCGGGAAGCCGCCGGCCTGGATCAGATCGCTGACCAGCGTGCGCACGTACGGGAACAGGATGTTCGGGCACTGGGTGCCGAGCAGCACGTCGATCGCCTGCGGCTCCAGGCCGACCAGGCCGAACACGCCGGCCTGCTGCACTTCGGCCACATAGGCGGTCTTGCCACCGGCGGTGCAGGTCAGGGTCACGGCCAGCACGACTTCGAAGGCGTTGTCGTTGAGGCGCTGCACCTTCTGGTTGAGGTTCAGCTGCAGCTCGGGCTGGTTGGCGTCATTGAAGACGGCCGGCGCGTTCGGCGATTCGAAGGAAACGTCCTTGACGTAAATCTTCTCGATGGTGAAAGCGGGGCCAGCAGCGGCGTCGGCCGGCGCAACCGCGCCGTTGATGATTTCGTCGGACATTCCTAACTCCAGAAACGGTTCGGTGGATGCAGCATTGAATGATGCAGACGTGAAAGTGCAAGTCTCTCACGCCAGCAATGGGGACTTGCCCGGCGCCTCACAAGATGCGGTCAGGCGCGGCCCTTGACCAGCGGCAGCTCGGCGATCTGCCAGGCGGCCACGCCGCCCTCGAGCCAGTAGACCTGCTCGAAACCGGCTTTCTTCAGCGTCTTGGCCGCGCCCGCGGAGGCATTGCCGTTGCGGCACACCACCACCACCGGCGATGCCTTGGCGTTGGCGAGCAGCTTGCCGGCCGGGTCGAACTTGGCCAGCGCCACGTTGCGACTGCCGGCGATATGGCCTTTTTCGAAGTCGGCGGTGGGCGACAGGTCGATCACCAGCGCGTTCTCGCTGTTGATCAGGCGGGTCAGCTCGGCCGGCTTGAGTGCGCGGTACCCACGGAACAGGCGCGCGACCTCGGTGACGATCAGGGCGATGGTCAGGCCCACCAGGGCCAGCGACAACATGGGGTTGCGGCCGACAAAGGCCTGCAGCTCTTCGAAATTCACGGGGTCAGGGTCAGTCAAGCGGGCGGGAATTGTCGCACAGCTGGCGCGCGCGCCGGCCAGCGCCCTTGGCACGGGCTATTGGCCCTGCCACAGATCGGGCAGGCCGCTGGCCAGCCACCAGCGTTTGCGCTCGGCGTCCCAGCGCCACAGCTCGATGCTGCGCACCAGCCGTTCGGCCTGGGTATTGCGGTTGATCACCCGCAGCTCGACCTCGCGGCGCAGGTCGCCGTTGACGTCTTCGCCCACCCGCAGCTCGCGGTAGCCGGAGATCTGCACCTGCTCGTAGCGCGAGCGTTCCAGGTCGCTGAGCGGATGCGCCTGGGCATAGGTCGGTTCGACAAAGCCCTGCGCGGCATCGAAATCGCTCCAGCGCACGGCGGCCGTGTAGGCGGCCTGGGTGGTTTCCAGCGCGCGTGCCTGGGCACGGCTGCCGGCAGACACCACCCCGCTGACCATCGTCAGCCCGAGCAACAGCATTGTCCCGATCACTGCACGCATGCGCATTCCCCCAAGTCCAGCGCGCATCCTACCGTTTTGGAAACGCCACGAAGCGCCCGCTCAAGGTGGCCGCCGCCGCGCCGGAACCCAGCGCGATCTGCGCACGCATGCCGATGCGCGCCTTGCCGCGCTGCCGGAAGGTCGCCAGGAACGCCTCCCAGCTGCCGAGTTCGGACGGCTCGGCATTGGCCACCAGGTCTTCGTAGACCGGGGCGACATAGCGCAGCTGGCTGTCGGCCACGTAGACATCGGCGCTGTGCCCGGCCAGTTGCAGCTGCAGCGTCAGCCAGCCCCAGCTGGCCAGCGTCATCAACGACGCCAGGCTGCCGCCGAACGCATTGGCCTTGTCGTTGACGTTGGCCTGCAGCGGCGCACGCAAGCGCAACACGCCGTCATGCAGGCCGTCCACGGCAATGCCCATCGACAGGACCGGCGGCATGGCGATGAACTGTTGCTGCAGCGACTGCAGGGCGGATGCGAGCGTGCACGAAGGAGTCATCGGCAAAGGCTGGAAGACGGCGAAGGGCGGCATCATGCCGCAATGTTCCGCGAGCGTCTTGTGCACTGGAATGACATGCGGTACCGCATGGTGAAACACGTTCAGCGCCGTCTCGTTGCACGCCTTCGCTATCGCGCCGCTCAGGGCGCGAACACGACCTTGCGGTAGCCCTGCGCCACCCGCAGCAACGCGGTGGCCCTGGCCTTCCACTGCGCACTGCGCTGCTTCTGCGCCTGCGTCAACGGCGCATCGATGGTGCTGGTGAACACGATCTGCTCCGGAGCGGCGTGGAAGAACTTGTCCTGGATGCACGCTGCCGGCGACAGCTGATAGGTGGACAGTTGCTGTGCGACCGGCGATTCGTTCCAGCCGAACAGGAAGATGTCGGCCATGGTGTGCCAGCGCACATCGGCCGCCAGCAGCAGGCGCGCCGCCTCGCGGCTGAGGAGCAACGCCCCGGCGCAGACCGGCCAGCAGTGTTGATGGGGCGAGGGACGCACCAGGCGCAGCTGCCGCCCGCCGACTTCGGCGACCTTGGCGTCGAGCTTGATGCGGTTGTAGGACGGTTCCAGCCGCACGATGCTGTTGCCGCCCGGCAGCCACGCGCTGCTGCGCAGCAGCGCCGGCAGCGCGTCGGACAGATGCATGTCGTCTTCGAAGATCGCGGTGTAGGCGTCGTCGGAGTCGGCTGCGATGCGCCACGCGGCCTGATGGCTCAGGAAGCAGCCGATGTTGGAGGCGGTCCACTTGCGCGGGCCGGTGCTGAATGCGTCCCCGGAGCCTTCCAGCGGCCGCGCGCGTGCGAAGTCGGCAATCTGCGCAGGCGTCAGGGTGGCGCCATCGACCGCGGCAATCCGCTCGAACGGCAGGCCCAGCGCCTGGAACCGCGTCGCCATCGCCTGCAGGCGGTCACCGCTGCGCTGCATGTTGATGAGGTAGGACTTGATCACGGCGCCACTCCAGCTCGATCGTCGTGGCGGAGCGTGGGCGGAAGCGATCAGTGGCACAGACACGGGGACGAGGTTCTGGCCGCAGAAACGCAGGCATCCCGGCGGGCAGGCACGCAAGGCCGGACAACGCGCCAGGATCAACGCGTCGTCGGCACCACCGCAACGCGCGACAGCTGCCCCGATACCTCATTGCTCTCGCATAATCACTGGATGACATCTCCCGCCCCCGCTGCCGACGCCTGGACCTTGATCTCGCTGCGGCCCAGCGGTGAGCACGCCCCACTGCGCCGCGCCGCCGCGCGGCACGGCGGACGGTTGCTGGCACTGTCGCCGTGGCGGCTGCAGACCAACCACACCCCACAGGCACTGGCCGCATTGCGGCAAGCCTTGCACGCGCCGATCGCGGTGTTCACCAGCCCGGCCGCGGTGCATGCGGCGCATCGCCTGGCGCCGCTGCAACGGCCGGCGCAGGCGCACTGGGTCAGCGTGGGCGATGGCACCGCGCGCGCGCTGCAGGCCTGCGGCATCGACCCGGTGATACGTCCGACGCGCATGGACAGCGAGGGCCTGCTCGCGTTGCCGTTGTTCCGGCAACCGCTGCAGGCCGTCGGGCTGATCACCGCCCCCGGGGGGCGCGGCATGCTGGCGCCGGCCCTGGAGCAGCGTGGCGCCCGCATCCTGCGCGCCGATGTCTATCAACGCGTGGCGCTGCGCCTGCGCGCCTCGTCAGTGCAGGCGCTGGCCGATGCGCTGCCGGGATGTGTCTTGACGCTGAGCAGTGCCGAGGCGCTGACGTTGGTGCTGCAGCAATTGCCCGCATCGCTGATCGACGCGCTGCGGCAACGCCCGGTGGTAGCGTCCAGCGAACGCATGCGGGAATCCGCACACGCCGCCGGCTTCCATCAGGTGGTGCGCGCCGCAGGGCCCTTGCCCGAGCAGTTGGCTGCGGCTGCCGCCGCGATCGTGACACCATCGCGACCTTGCTGAACTTCGAACGCGAGCACGGCTTGCGGGTGTCTGCCGCTGCACGCCATGCTGTGGCAGATGATGGCGGCACCTGCACCCGTCGTGACCGCGCGAGGATGGACGAATGACCGAACTGCCCGCTTCCACGCGACGCTTTCCCCTGGCATGGCTGCTGCTCGTCCTCGCGCTGGCCGCCGTGGGCGTGGCGCTGTTGTTCGGTTGGCGCGCGTGGCGGGACTACCAAGGCACGCAGCTGCAGGCCGCCCAGGCGCAGCAACAGCGCTGGGATGGCGCACAGCAGATGCTGGAGATGCTGCGCCGTGACCAACGCCTGGCCAACGAGCGCCTGGCGGATGCGGCAGCCACCAACCGCGTGCTGCGCGACGAGATGCTTGGCCTGAGCCAGCGCAGCGCCCTGCTCGAGGAAACCGTGCAAAAGCTCGCCGATCCCAACCGCCATGGTGCACAGGCGCTGCGGCTGGATGAGGTGGAGCTGCTGCTGCGGCTTGGCCAGCAGCGGCTGAGCATCGCCGGCGATGCCGATGGCGCGCGCCGTGCCTATGCGCTGGCCAATGCCGCACTCAATGGCGTCGACGATCCCGGCTATCTCAATCTGCGCCAGGCGCTGGTGCAGGAACGCGACGCACTGGATCGCCTGGGCGCCGGCCCGCAGGCGCAGGCTGGTCACACCCTGGATCAGTTGGCCGGTGAGCTGCAGCGCCTGCCCGAACAGACCGCCACCGACAGCGAGGCCGCGCGACCGTGGTGGCAGAAAGCACTCGCGCCGCTGGTGGACATCCGTCCCAGCCGTGGCGATGCGCTGCTGACCACCGGCGCCGACCGCCACGCCGCGCGCGACGCCCTGCAGATCGAAGTCAGCCTGGCCCGCGCCGCGGCCGAGCGCGGCGATGCCGCCGGTTTTGCGCAATCGCTGCGGCGCGTGGATACCTGGGCCACCCGGCTGTGGCCGGATTCGCCACAACGTCGCCAGGCGCGTACGCGCCTGCGCGCACTGCAACAAGCGCCACTGCGTCCGCACCTGCCGGAACTGGGCACCACCCTGCTGCAACTGCAGGCCATGCGTGAAGGGAGATCCACCCAATGAAAGTGTTGCGTACCGTCTTGATCCTGTTGGTTGCCGTGGCGCTGGGCGTGCTCGGTGCGCAATGGCTCTCGCATCAGACCAGTTATGACCTGGGCAACGTGGTGGTGAGCGTCGGCGGCAACGACTATCGCGCCGCCATGCCGCAGGCGTTGCTGATCCTGGTCATTGCGCTGCTGGTGCTATGGCTGGTGTGGACGCTGGTCAGCCTGCCGTTCCGGGTCTGGGGCAAGTATCGCCGCAAGAAAGGCCGCGCCCGCCTGATCGAAGGCCTGCGCGCAGCCGATCATGGCCAGTGGCAGCGTGCCGAGCGCCTGCTCGTCAACGCCAGCGAGGATGCCGACGTCAGCGGCATCGCCCTGGCCAGTGCAGTGCGCGTTGCCGATGCCCGCGGCGATGAGGTGGCGGCCAATGCACTGGCCCAGCAATTGGCCGAGCGCGACCCCACTGCGCATGCGCTACTGCAGGGCGAGCGGCATCTGGCGCGGCAACGCCCGGTCGAGGCGATCAACGCGCTCGATCATGCCAGCGCGCAGCCACTGCCGGCGCGCGGCCTGCTGCTGCGCACGCACGCCCTGGCGCAGATCGGCCGTGCCGACGAGGCCTACGGTCAGCTCGGCGCATTGCGTCAGCAGGCGGTGCTGGCACCGGAAGCCTACAGCGCACTGGAAGCCACGCTGGCCGAGCAGACGCTGTTGCAGGCCGGCGATGCCAATGCGCTGGCCGAACGCTGGGAAGCGCTGCCCAAACCGTTGCGCACCTATCCCGCGGTGGTGGGCGCCTACGCACAGCGCGCGGCGGTGCTGCACTGGGACGATGCGGCGGTGCATAGCCTGGAACAGGCGCTGGACGCGCAGTGGGACGAATCGCTGGTGCGTCTGTACGGCGTGCTGCCATTGGAAAAATACGATTCACGCCGCGCCAGTGCACAGCGTTGGCTGACCCAGTACCCGGACAGCCCTGGCCTGTTGCTGACTCTGGCGCGTCTGGCACGCCACCAGCAGCAGTGGTCGCAGGCTGAAGAGTTCCTGCATCGCGCGGTCGCCAATGGCGCGGGCAGCGAGGCCTGGGAAGAACTCGGCCACGGCTTTGCCGCCGCGGGCGACCTGCTGTCCGCGCAGCACTGCTACGCCAATGCCCTGCGCGCCGCACGCGGCGAGCCGGTGCACGAGGGCCTGCCGCAGCAGTCGCTGCGCGGGCCGATCGTATCGGCATACCCAACGCCGCCGGCCGACCCGCTCGCACCGGACGATCGCCTGCCTTGATCGCTGGGGTCTGATCGCTGCGGCAACGCTGCGCGGACAAAGCAAAGCCCCGGCCTGTCCGGGGCTTTTGCTTTGTCCGCGTCTGCACGCGAGAACCGCTACACAGGTTTACCGGTTTGCCGGGAGAGCTGCAGGAGCGCGACGCACAACCGCTCTGAAGGCGTGTGCAGGCGCACCGCCACAAATTACCAATCGCGTGCGCGCCGGGGTGGCGCCGGCAACTCGTGCAAGAACGCATCGCAGGCGCCCAGGAAACGCGACTGCGCGTCGTCGACCGAGTGCGGCGACAAGACACGCGACCCCAGTCTGCCGATCAACAGCATGACCGCCATCACGCCAGCGCCGACCAGCCAGCCGATCGCGCCATCCAGCACCAGACCACCTGCCAGCAATGGCAAGACCGACGCTCTGGTGATGACGGCATAGCGCACCCGGCGCCGCTCATGCTGCAGGCACAAGGTCACCACATGCGCGCTGCGCTTGCGCAGCACCAGGGCCAGGATCAGATACGGCAGTACGCCCATCAGCAGCGCCAGATAGATCGCCGGATGATGCCAGTGGAAGATGTAGCGGCGCGGCGAAGTGTCGGCCGGCGCATTGCACTTGACGCAAAGTGGCGGCAGGTCGGCGCCCGGCGTGCACACCAGCACATCGCCCTCGCGCCACACGGCACCGTGCGCCGGAGGCAGGTAGAGCGTGGGTGGTTCGCGTGCATCAACGTTCGACATCCATGCGTCCTTGCAGGTTGGGAGGTTGGGGATTGGGGATTCGTAAAATCAGGAGTCCGCTTCATGCTTGCGAATCCCCACTCCCGAATGCCCAATCCCACGCTGCGCAGCAGCGTCAGCGCTCGACGATGGCCACCACGCCCATGCCGCCGGCGGTGCAGATCGAGATCAACGCCCGCCCGCCGCCGCGTTCTTCCAGTTGCTTGGCGGCCGTTGCCACCACGCGTGCACCGGTGGCGGCGAAGGGGTGGCCGGTGGCCAGCGACGAGCCCAGCGGGTTGATCTTGTCCGGGTCGATACGCCCAAGCGGCGCTTCCAGCCCCAGGCGATTGCGGCAGTAATCCTCGCTTTCCCAGGCGCGCAGCGTGCACAGCACCTGCGCGGCGAAGGCCTCGTGGATTTCGTAGATGTCGAAGTCCTGCAGGGTCAGGCCCTGGCGCGCCAGCATCTGCGGTACCGCAATGGTGGGCGCCATCAACAGGCCTTCGCCATGCACGAAATCCACCGCCGACACCTGCGCATCGCGCAGATAGGCCATCGGGGTGTGGCCGTGCGCCAGCGCCCAGGCTTCGCTGGACAACAGCACTGCGGCCGCACCGTCGGTGAGCGGGGTGGAGTTGGCCGCGGTCAGCGTGCCGCGGCCGGAGGTCTTGTCGAAGGCCGGGCGCAGCGTGGCCAGCTTTTCCAGCGAGGTGTCGGCGCGCAGGATGTTGTCGCGCGAGACGCCGCGGAACGGCGCGATCAGCGTGTCGAAGAAACCGCGCTCATAGGCGGCGGCCAGCTTGTGGTGCGAGGACACCGCCCATTCGTCCTGCGAATCGCGCGAGATGTTCCATTCCTTGGCCATGTCCTCGCAATGGTCGCCCATGCTCTTGCCGGTGCGCGGCTCGGCCACGCCGGGGAATTCGGGCTTGAGCTCGCCGAACTTGAAGCCACGCAGCAGCGCCTTGAGCTTGTCGCCGGTGGCCTTGGCGCGGTTGGCGGCCATCAGCCGCGCGCGCAGCTTCTTGCCGTAGACGATCGGCACTTCCGAGGTGGTGTCCGAGCCGCCGCCGATGCCCGAATCGATCTGGCCCAGCGCGATCTTGTTGGCGATGGTGATCACCGAATCCAGGCTGGTGCCGCAGGCGCGCTGCAGGGTGATGCCCGGCGTCAGCGGCGACAGCCCGGACGACAGCGCCGCCTCGCGGGCCAGGTTCCAGTCCGAGGAGTGCTTGATCACCGCCCCCATCGCCACTTCGCCCAATTGCTGCCCATGCAGCCCGAAGCGCTCGACCAGCGCGCCCAGCGTGCGCACCGACATGCCCAGGTTGCCCACGTCCGCATAAGCGGTGTTCTGACGACAGAACGGGATACGAACGCCGCCCAGGATGGCGACGGGACGGGCTGCGGGCATCGGTTGACCTGGCATGGAGGACTCGGGGACATGGCCTGCACAGGGCCGGCAGGCATAATGGCCGCAGTGTAGCTTCGACCCCGTGATGGGCCAACCGCGAATCATGAGCAAGACCGAACACGGCGTGACCGCCATGGGTGTGATGGCGCTGGAATTGACGGGCGGCACCGCCCCCGAGCGCGGCGCCCTGGCGCCGGACCAGGCCGGCATGCTGGCCGAACGCATCGGCCGCGACCTGGCGCAATGGATCCCCGAAATCCGCGAGCTCGAGCTCAGCGTGGCAATGGCGCACTTCGACCCGGCCGAGGTACTGCGGCCGGGCTGGCCGCTGCATCGCCGGCTGGACGAGCTGCATGCGCGTGCGCCCGGGCGCGACCAGAGCCCGCGCGTGCTGGCGTTTGGTGCCGATGCGCAGGGCGAGATCCCCTTGCCCTTCCAGGCCGACCCGCAGCTGATCGGCGGCGGCCTGCGCGTACTGCCGTTCCTGCTGTCCGGCGATCCGCAGACCGTGGCGACGGTGGCCGATGCGATGGAAGAGGTGCTGCTGGCCCAGGGCATGGCGCAGGCCGATACCGCGCTGCTGGCGCAGGAAAGCTTCGGGGCACGCATCGAGCATGCGCGTTACCTCACCGCGCACGACCTGGCGGCGATGATGTCGATGCAGTACGACAACCAGGGTCTGGCGCCGCTATGGCCGCTGATCGAAGCCGCCCTGCTGGCCCCGCACACCGAAGAATGGCTGGAGCAGCCGCCCGAACCGGTGCTGCGCTATGTCGACGGCGAAGTGCGCATCGCGCTGTTCGACCCGGCCGGCTGGTGCGATTACTACCAGCACGACCGCGAGCATTGCGAGCGCCTGCGCGGGGTGTATGAGCAGTATCTGTCGCGTCAGCGGCAGATGGCCGCAGTGCTGGAAGCCCACGGGCTGCCGGTGCTGTACGTGCATGTGGAACCGGGCCAGGATCCGCGCCAGGCACTGGCCGCGTGAGCCGGACGCCGGCTTCCACGGCACCTGCGTTGCAGGGCGTCCTGGAAACCGGCGTGTATGTGGCGGATCTGCAGCGCGCCTGTGCGTTCTACGCCCGCGTGCTGGGAGTGGACGCGATGTATTGCGACGCACGCATGGCCGCATACGCAATCGCGCCCGGGCAGGTGCTGTTGCTGTTCCTGCAAGGCAGTACCGCCGCGACAGTGACGCTGCCGGGCGGCACGATTCCGCCGCATGATGGCAGCGGGCGCACGCATTACGCACTGGCCATCGCTACCGATGCACTCGCCGCATGGGAAGCACACCTGCAGGCCTGCAGCGTGCCCATCGAAGGCCGCACGCAGTGGCCGGGTGGCGGGCAGAGCCTCTATTTCCGCGACCCGGATGGGCATCTGCTGGAACTGGCAACGCCGGGGCTGTGGCCGAATTACTGAGCCGGTGATGCCGCCGATCTGGTGCCGGCGATCAACGTCAGCTGCCTGCACAGCGCGCCCGGATCGGTCCGTAGCGACATCTCGATGCGTACCGACAGGCCCCATGCAACGCGCGATGCGCGGCATGCCGGAGGCGCCATGCGCCCGCACACACATGAGCGAATCGATCCCAGTGCGGCCCAAAAACAGCAACGCCGCGGTGATCGATCACCGCGGCGTTTTGCCGGGCTGCGGGCGTGTCCTGCTTACTTGGTTGCCGCTGGCGCGTTGTCGGTGGTGATCACGCCGCAGGCCAGGCGACCGCCGGCGTTGCCGGTGGGCTGGGTCTTGTAGTCGTCGGCATCGGCATGCACGATCACCGCGTGGCCGGCGATGTCGAACTGGTCGGCCTTGCCGAGATTGACGTTGCTCGACACCGGGCCATCGATGCTGGCATTGCCCTGCGCATCGGCCTTGATGTTGGGCATGTCGCCGCCGTGGTGCGGGTCGGCACTGACGGCGCCGTGATCGGATTGGGCCGGATTGAAGTGGCCACCGGCACTGCTGCCGTCCGGTGCGCTGCAATCGCCCTTCTCGTGGATATGGAAGCCGTGCTCGCTGTCGGGCTTGAGTCCACTGAGCTGGCCGGTGACACGCAGCGCGCCGTCGACGATCTTGAAGCTCACCGTCCCTTTGACCTCGCTGCCCTTGGTCGGCTTGAGTTCGGCGGTTGCGGTGGTGGTGGCCGCCGCTTCGGTGACCATGGACGCGGCGTGCTCGCCGCCATGCGCCGCTTCGGCCGGTGCGCCGGCCTGCGGCGCGGGTGCAGGATCGGCCGGGGCGGGCTCATCGCGCTTGCACGCGGTCAGCACCAGCGCGGTGGCCAGGAACAAGGTGGTTGGAAGAATGCGCATGAGTAACTCCTGTAGAAAGGCCGCAGCTGCAGCCAGGGGTGCCCCGACTCAGGGCTGCGAAGGGGGTGTGCGCCACTGGGTGACGCGGATGACGCCGCAGGCCAGACGTGCGCCGGCATTGCCGCTGGGTTGGCTGCGATAGTCGTCGGCATCGGCATGCACGACCAGCGACTTGCCGACCACGTCGGTGGGCGCGGCATCGCCCAGGGTGATGCCGGCAACGATCATGTCCAGATGCGCGACACCTTCGGCATCGGCACGCAGGTTGTCCATGTCGCCGGCGTGGTGGGGAGTACTGCCGGCACGCCCGTGCGGCGCACCGGCGGGATTGAAGTGCGCACCGGCGCTGCTGGCGTCGGCGGCGCTGCAATCGCCGCGTTCGTGCACGTGGAAACCGGCCACGCCGCCGGGGCGCAGGCCACCGACCGTGCCGGTGATGCGGATGCCCTGCAACGCCGGCACCAGCACCACCCGACCGCTGACCAGGCTGCCCGACGCCGATGCCAGCGCCGCTTCGGCCTGCTGGACCGGACGGACCGGCACCACGCGCGCCGCCGGGGGTGGAGGCGGTGGCGGCGGTGGCGTGCTGCTGCAGGCGGCAAGCGCCAGCGCGGTGAGGGCAACGATCGTGGGCGACCGGTAACGCATCGAGCTGTTCTCCTGATCAGGCTGGAAACCTATGCGGGCGCATGTTCACGTGTCATGAAAAGCGCCTGGGGCAGCCCAGGAGTTTACGGGGTTGGTGTCGCGAGCCGGGATATGTGCAAAAAGCACCCTCATCCCAACCCCTCTCCCGCAGGCGGGAGAGGGGCTCGACTGCGAAGATTCATGCCTGCCTTGCCTGCCTGCCTGCCTCGCCTTTCCTGCCTGCCTCGCCTTTCCTGCCTGCCTTGCCTTTTGTCACCTGCCTTGCCTTTTCCCGCGTGTTTTACCTTGCGCGCGTGCCTTCCCTTTCCCGCGTGTTTGACCTTGCTCGCGTGCCTTGCCTTCTCCCGCGTGCGGGGGAAGGTGCCCGAAGGGCGGATGGGGGCGTCGTGCGCCGCCAGATAATCGAGGCGGTGGCATGTGCGAGCGAAAAACGGCGAGTTCATCCCCGCTTGCCGCCGTGATGCGCGTCAATCCCGCCTGGTTCGCTGCTTGGCTCGACCACCTGCGCGCGCAGTACGGCTTTTCGCAGGCGCCCTCACCCCAACCCTGCTCCCGCAGGCGGGAGAGGGCTCGACTCCGGGTGTGGGCCAATCAGCGGCGCTTGCGCCCCGGCCCGAGCTTGCGGGTGACGGTGTTGCGGCCCAGCCCCAGGCGTGCGGCCGCTTCGGCGCGGCGGCCCTGGGTCAGTTGCAGGGCGGCTTCGAGCAGGGTCTTGTCCAGGCGTTCGCGCGCTTCGGCATGCAGGCCCTGGGCGCCTTCGCTCAGGCGTTGCGCCGCCCAGCTGGAGAGCATCTCGTCCCATTGCCCGTCGCCGCGGCCGGCACGCTGGCGACGGCCGCCACGTGCCAGCGCCGATTCCACATCGACCACGTCGATGATGTCGGCAGTGGACAACGCGGCCAGGCGCCAGCACACGTTTTCCAGTTCGCGCACGTTGCCGGGCCAGTCGTAGTGGCGCAGTTGTTCCAGTGCGGCCGAGGACAGTCGCTTGGGCAGCATGTCGAGCTTGCGCCCGGCCATGGCCAGGAAATTCTCGGCCAGTTGCGCGATGTCGCCGCGGCGCTCGCGCAGCGGCGGCAGTTGCAGGCGCACCACGTCCAGGCGATGCAACAGGTCGGCCCGGAAGCGGCCTTGTTCGACCAGCGCCTCCAGGTCCTGGTGGGTGGCGGCAATCACGCGCACATCGACGCGAATCAACTCGCGCCCGCCGACACGGAAGAATTCGTTCTCGGCCAGTACGCGCAGCAAGCGGGTCTGCAGCGGCAGCGGCATGTCGCCGATTTCGTCCAGGAACAGCGTGCCGCCGTCGGCCTGTTCGAAGCGGCCGATGTGGCGTTTGGTGGCGCCGGTGAAGGCGCCGGTTTCGTGGCCGAACAACTCGCTTTCCAGCAGTTCCGCCGGAATGGCGGCGGTGTTGAGCGCGACGAAGGGTTTGCGCGCGCGCGGCGACTCGTTGTGCAGCGCGCGCGCGACCAGTTCCTTGCCGGTGCCGGTTTCGCCGTTGATCAGCACCGACAGCGGTGCCTGCGCCAGCCGGCCGATCGCGCGGAACAGCGCCTGCATCGCCGGGGTGTCGCCGATCAGCGCCGCCGAGCCTTCCGCCAATGGGGTCCCGATGATCTCCTCGACACCGGCGTCGGCATCCGGCAGCGCGCGTGCGGCCAGTGCCACCGCATCGTCCAGGTCGAAGGGCTTGGACAGGAACTCGTGCGCTCCGCCGCGGAAGGCTCCGGCGGTGCTGGCGACATCGGTGTAGGCCGACATCACGATGACCGGCAGCTGCGGGTGCCTGGACTTGAGCTTGTCGAGCAGGCTCAGGCCGTCTTCGCCGGGCATGCGCACGTCGGTGAACAACAGATCCGGGGTCGGCCGCATGGCCAGCGCCTGCAATGCGGCGGCGGCACTCTCGAAGCCGTCGACGGCGTAGCCGGCATCGCGCAAGGCGGTGGACAGCACGAAGCGGACCGAACGGTCGTCGTCGACCACCCAGATGTGGTGGGATGCGGCGGCGGCCTCAGCCATGCAGATGTTCCTTGTCGTGGTCGCCGGCCAGCTCGGGCAACAGCAGGGTGAAAACGGTATGCCCCGGCCGCGAGCGGTAGGTCAGCGTGCCGTGGTGTTCGCGCGAGACCTGCTGGGCCAGCGCCAGGCCCAGGCCGCTGCCTTCGGCGCGCCCGCTGACCAGCGGCAGGAACAGGTGCTCGGCCAGTTCTTCCGGCACGCCGCCGCCGTCGTCGATGATTTCCAGCCGCAGCGACATCGCATGCACGCGGTCGCGGATGCGCTGGCCGTGCTCGACGCGGGTGCGCAGGGTCACGCGGGTGGCGCCGGCCTGGAACGCGTTGCGTACCAGATTCCACACCGCCTGGGTCAGGCGGTCTCCGTCGCCGAGGATGTCGGGAATGCTGGGGTCGTAGTCGCGCTGCACCTGCACCGACCAGCCGCCCTCGGCTTCGGCCAGGCGCAGCACGCGTTCGAGCACGACATGGATATTGAGGCGGTCGTGCGGGCGCGCCGGCGTGGGCGAGAGCAGGCGTTCGAGCAGGGTGTTGAGGCGTTCGATCTCGGTGCCGATCAACTCGATCAGCTCGCGCTCGTCCTCGTCGCGGCCGGCCGAGCGCCGCGCCAGCAACTGCGCCGCGCCCTTGAGCCCGGCCAGCGGATTGCGCAGTTCGTGCGCCAGGCCCTTGAGCGCGGCGCTCAAGGCATTGGGCAGCGCATGGGTGGGATCCAGCGCGGGAAACTCGTCGACCGGGTGGGTTTCCAGCAGCCAGCCGCCATCGTCCAGCCGCGACAGCCAGCCTTCGGCAAAACGCGGTGCGTCATTGGGCAGGCCCAATGCCAGCCGGTGCAGGCGCAACACGTCGCGCTCGTCGTTGAGCAGGAAGCGGGCCAGCGCATCGCCCTGCACTTCCAGAGCGGCCAGCGGTTGATCGACCAGGCGCCGGGCACTGACCCCGAGCCAGCGCGCGAAGGCCGGATTGACGCCCAGCACGCGGCCCTCGCGGTCGGCCCAGGCCACCGGTGTGCCCAGGCTGTCCAGCGATGGCAGGAGCGATGGCATCAGCATTGCACCAATTTAGTGCAAGCACGCCCGGCCTGCGCGTGTGTCGCGCAACACGCAGCATGCGTTGAAGGAATTCGGGCCGGACGGCGGCAGGTCGCACCGATCCAGCGGGCATCCGCGCCGACCGTCACAGGCGTGGGGCTGGTCATGCAGGCACCTCGGCAGTTGGTCCGCCGCCAGCGCGGCAACGGGGAAAAACGGACCCGGCACGGCTCTCCCGGCCGGGTCGTTGCGCCACCCGCGGCAGCGTGGCCGCGGGTGTGCATGCTCAGGACTCGTATGCCGCTTCGCCGTGCGAGGTGATATCCAGGCCCTCGCGCTCGGCTTCTTCGGTGACGCGCAGGCCGAACACCAGCTTGGCGACCAGGAAGCCCACCACCGAGACCACGCCGATCCAGACCAGGGTGATACCCACGCCCAGCGCCTGGATGCCGACCTGATGCAGCATGTCGTAATCGCCGCCCTTCTGGCCGCCCAGCGAAGCGGCCGAGAACACGCCGGTCAGGATCGCGCCGATGATGCCGCCCAGGCCGTGCACGCCGAACACGTCCAGGCTGTCGTCGGCGCCCAGCAGGCGCTTGAGGCCGGTGACGCCCCACACGCACAGCACGCCGGCAGCCAGGCCGATGACGATCGCGCCGAACGGACCCACCGTGCCGCAGGCCGGGGTGATGCCGACCAGACCGGCGACCATGCCCGAGGCCACGCCCAGGGCGGACGACTTGCCCTTGATGATCTTCTCGGTCAGCGACCAGCCCAGGATGGCAGCGGCGGTGGCCAGCAAGGTGTTGAGGAAGGCCAGCGCCGCACCGGCATTGGCTTCCAGGTTGGAGCCGGCGTTGAAGCCGAACCAGCCCACCCACAGCAGCGAGGCACCGACGAAGGTCAGGGTCACGTTGTGCGGCTTGATCGCCTCACGGCCCAGGCCGGCACGCTTGCCGACGAAGTAGGCGCCGACCAGGCCGGCGATACCGGCGTTGATATGCACCACGGTGCCGCCGGCAAAATCCAGCGCGCCCAGGCCGAACAGGTAGCCGCCGGTGGCCCAGACCATGTGCGCCAGCGGCAGGTAGCCGAAGGTGAACCAGATCACCGAGAACAGCAGCACCGCGGCGAACTTGGCGCGCTCGGCAAAGGCGCCGACGATCAGCGCGCCGGTGATGCCGGCGAAGGTCGCCTGGAACGCCACGAACACGTATTCCGGCAGGCTGACACCCTTGGTAAAGGTGGCCGCCAGCGTTTCGATGGTCACGCCCTTGAGCAGCGCCTTGTCCAGGTTGCCGATCCACGGGCCTTCGCCGGAGAACGCCAGGCTATAGCCGTACACCACCCACAGGATGGTCAGCAGCGAGAACACCACCGCGACCTGGATCAGCACCGACAACACGTTCTTGGCGCGCACCATGCCGCCGTAGAACAACGCCAGGCCCGGCACCACCATCAGCAGCACCAGCAGCGTGGAAGTCAGCATCCAGGCGACATCGCCCTTCTCCACCACCGGTGCGGCCTCGGCGGCGGCCACCGGTGCGGCGGGCGGCTGCGCCGACGGCAGCGGTTCGGTGGTGACCGGCTCGGTCGGCAGCGGGGTGACCTGCGGTGTGGACTGCGCGTGCGCACTGCCCATGCCGCCCACCACCAGCGCGCTGAACAGCATCAGCATGCAGACACTGTAGAACCGGGCCTTCCACCCGGCAAAGAGAGCTGTCTTCATAAGAACTCCGGGGGTGAGGGATTCAGAGCGCATCGGCGCCGATCTCGCCGGTGCGGATGCGCACGACTTGCTCGATCGCGGTCACGAAGATCTTGCCGTCGCCGATCTTGCCGGTGCCGGCGGCGTTCTGGATCGCCTCGACCACTGCGTCCAGCCGGTCGTCGGTCACCACCGTCTCGATCTTGATCTTGGGCAGGAAGTCGACGACGTACTCGGCGCCGCGGTATAGCTCGGTGTGGCCCTTCTGGCGTCCGAACCCCTTGACCTCGGTCACGGTGATGCCTGACACGCCTGCTGCGGACAGGGCCTCGCGGACCTCGTCGAGCTTGAACGGCCGGATGATGGCGGTGATCAATTTCATGCGCATACCCCGAATGGTGGAAAAGACCGGCCGGCATTGCGCCGCCCGGCGGTGTCATTCACCTGGATGCCAACCCCGGCATCCGCGCGTTCGCGATTACGCAGACCTCGGCCGATGCCGATGCATCCGCCTCGTGGGAGAGGTCAGGCCCGCGCGTCGCGAACTGTGTGCTCTCTCAATCCCCTACGATCCACGGCCGATGCCGTGGACCGATCGAACGTGTGCGGCGATGGCGGAGGTGGGAGGGGGGGCCTCCGCCATCACCGCGGTGGAACTCAGTTGCCGTAGTACAGCTGGTACTCCAACGGGTGGGTCGCAGCACGGAACTTGGTGACTTCCTGCATCTTCAGCGCGATGTAGCCGTCGATGAAGTCGTCGCTCATCACGCCGCCGGCCTTGAGGAACTCGCGGTCCTTGTCCAGCGCTTCCAGTGCCTGGTCCAGGCTGGAGCAGACCTGCGGGATCAGCTTCTCTTCTTCCGGCGGCAGGTCGTACAGGTCCTTGTCGCTCGGGGCGCCCGGGTCGATCTGGTTCTTGATGCCGTCCAGGCCGGCCATCATCAGCGCGGTGAAGGTCAGGTAGCCGGACTGCAACGGATCGGGGAAGCGCATTTCGATACGGCGCGCCTTCGGGTTGGTGACCCACGGAATGCGGCACGAGGCCGAGCGGTTGCGGGCCGAATAGGCCAGCATCACCGGTGCCTCATAACCCGGGACCAGACGCTTGTAGCTGTTGGTGCCGGAGTTGGAGAAGGCGTTGATTGCGCGCGCGTGCTTGAAGATGCCGCCGATGTACCACAGCGCCATCTGCGACAGGCCGCCGTAGCCGTCGCCGGAGAACAGGTTGACGCCGCCCTTGGTCAGCGACTGGTGCACGTGCATGCCCGAGCCGTTGTCGCCCACGATGGGCTTGGGCATGAAGGTCGCGGTCTTGCCGTTGCGGTAGGCGACGTTCTTGATGATGTACTTCATCGTCAGCAGTTCGTCGGCCTTCTGCACCAGCGAGCTGAACTTGGTGCCGATCTCGCACTGGCCGGCGGTGGCCACTTCGTGGTGGTGCACTTCGGTCTCGATGCCGACCTGTTCCAGCGTCTTGATCATTTCCGCGCGCAGGTCGTGCAGCGTGTCGGTCGGCGGCACCGGGAAGTAGCCACCCTTCACGCCCGGACGGTAGCCGCTGTTGC
Organism: Xanthomonas sp. CPBF 426; assembly: GCF_903989465.1. Classification (NCBI taxonomy): domain Bacteria; kingdom Pseudomonadati; phylum Pseudomonadota; class Gammaproteobacteria; order Lysobacterales; family Lysobacteraceae; genus Xanthomonas; species Xanthomonas sp. CPBF 426. The sequence goes on along the minus strand of NZ_LR861805.1, from coordinate 261,173 downwards.
CGCCGTCGTACTTGGCGCCGGTGTTCCAGGCAGCCTCCTCCGAGCCGACCTGGAAGAAGGTGTGGCCCATGTCGTTGGCAAAGCGCACCGAATCGAAGATGAAGAATTCCGGCTCCGGGCCGAAGAACGCCTGGTCGGCGGTGCCCGAGGACTTCAGGTAGGCCTCGGCGCGCTTGGCGATGCCGCGCGGGTCGCGCTCATAGCTCTGCATGGTGGCCGGATCGAGGATGTCGCAGGTCAGCACGATGGTCGGATCGGCGAAGAACGGATCCAGATACGCAGTGCCGGCGTCCGGGAGCAGGACCATGTCCGACTCGTTGATGCCCTTCCAACCCGCGATCGAGCTGCCGTCGAACATCTTGCCTTCTTCGAACAGCGCCGGCTCGATGATGTTGGCCGGAAAGGTGATGTGCTGCTGTACACCACGCATATCGACGAAGCGCAGGTCGACAAACTCGACCTTGTTGTCCTTGATCAGCTTTTCAACATTTTCCACGGACATCGGAAGAAACCTCTGCAGAGTTAAGTGGCTCGTGGGCGGAGCTACAGCAGGGACCATGCCAAGCGCCGGACCTTCACAAGTCGTTGATTTTGCTTGCTTCGCTTGAGGCCGCTGACGCAGCGATAGCACCCTTAAGGTGCTAACCAGTCGCATGTTGCACCGATATGGTGCATGCCGCAATGCACTATCCTGACGCCTCCCCCATCCCCTCTCCAGTCCGATGTCCGATCTGATTTCCGCCCTGCTGTTGGGCATTCTCGAAGGCCTCACCGAATTCCTGCCGATCTCCAGCACCGGCCACCTGCTGATCGCCGAAGAGACCCTCGGGCTCGGACGCCGTTCTGACTTCTTCAACATCGTCATCCAGGCCGGCGCGATCCTGGCGATCTGCCTGGCACTGCGGCAGAAGCTGTGGGCCCTGGCCACCGGCCTGGGCGAGCGCGCCAATCGCGACTACGTGCTCAAGGTCGGCGTGGCCTTCATGGTGACTGCGGTGGTGGGCCTGATCGTGCGCAAGGCCGGCTGGCAGCTGCCGGAAACCGTGCATCCGGTGGCCTGGGCGCTGCTGATCGGCGGGCTGTGGATGCTGGTGGCCGAGCACTTCGCCAGCAAGCTGCCCGAGCGCGACGTGGTGACCTGGAAGGTGGCCATCGCGGTGGGGCTGGCGCAGGTGGTGGCCGGCGTGTTCCCCGGCACCTCGCGCTCGGCCTCGGCGATCTTCCTGGCGATGCTGCTGGGCCTGAGCAAGCGCTCGGCGGCGGCGGATTTCGTGTTCATGGTGGGCATCCCGACCATGTTCGCGGCCAGCGCTTACGCCCTGCTGGAGATGTACAAGGAAGGCGGCTTCGGCAGCGAGAACTGGGCCGATGTGGCGGTGGCCTTCGTGGCGGCGACCATCACCGGCTTTGTGGTGGTGAAGTGGCTGCTGGGCTATATCAAGAAGCACCGCTTCACGGTGTTTGCGGTCTACCGCATCGCGCTGGGCGCCGCCCTGCTGTTGTGGCTGCCGGCGCTGGCCTGAGACCGCTAGCGGCTGCGTGTCGTGCCGGTTGAACCGGACGCGAGGTGCAGGGCAGATGGCCGGGCAGTGACTTGCGTCATTGCCCTGGCCGCGCGGTGGCGGTATCACTGACATATCGATCACCGGGAGCTGCCGCATGCGTGCCGTGTTGTTTGCCCCTGCACTGCTGGCAGCGGGCATGACGGCCTGCGGGTCGGGCGCCGCGCCGGAGCTGCCCGGGTCCGGTGCCGACACTGCTGCCGCCGAGTCGGCTGCGGTCGCCGCAGCGGCTGCCGCCAACGCTCCGCTGCAGGCTGCCCTGCAGGCGCAACACTGGCAGCTGCAGCAGGCCAGCGACGCGCATGGCACCGCCTTGCGCAGCCTGTTCGTCGCCGGCACCGCGCCCTTGCAGCTGGATTTTCGCGATCAACGCATCCAGGTCAGCCAGACCTGCAACGCATTGGGCGCCGATTACAGCCTGGCGCAGGCGCACCTGCAGATCGGCCGGGTGGTGTCGAGCAAACGCCTGTGCGCGCAACCGCGGCGGATGGCCCAGGAACGCGCCGCCAGCGAGCTGCTGTCCGGTCGCTTCGCGGTGGCGCTGAACACCGCGCAGACCACACCGCAACTGACCCTGACCCGCAGCGACGGCACCCGGCTGGTGTTCGACGGTGTCGCCACCGCCGACACCCGCCATGGCGGCCCCGGCCAGACGCTGCTGATCGAAGTGGCCGCCGACACCGTGCCCTGTCGGTCCGACCCGGCGCGCCACTGCCTGCAACTGCGCGAACAAGGCGCCGATGGACAGCCCGCGACCCGCGCCTGGCAGCCCTTCGATGGCAGCATCGAAGGCTTCGAGCACGAGGCGGGCGTCCGTACCCTGCTGCGCGTCACCCGCTACCCGGCCGCCGCGGGCACGGACGCTGCGCCGGTGTACGTGCTGGAGCAGATGATCGAGGCGAGTGGGTAGTTTTGGGAATTGGGAATTGGGAATTGGGAATTGGGAAGCGGGAAGCGGGAAGCGGGAAGCGGGAAGCGGCGAAGTATTGCGTGACCGTTATGCAATGGCGCTTCGGAAGCGGCAGCCTGCTCTGCTTGAGGCGCCCGGGTGACCCACGTGCTGATCGCCCTGACATCACGGTTGCGGCGCTTGCAGCTTCCCTGTCACCACCACCGCGCGGCCTGGTGGCCGTGCAGTGGTGGTGATCTGCACTTAGCGCAGCGCCGGATTCAACGTGTAGGTGCCGTGCAGGGCCGCCTCGGCCAGTACGTGACCCTGGATCGCCGAGAGCACATCGGCGGCGGTGAAGGTCTCAGGCAGGCTGAGCTGCGCTACGTCCAGCGCGAACACGCGGAAGAAATAGCGGTGCACCCGCAGGTCGTTGAACGGCGGGTACGGGCCGTCGTAGCCCAGGTAATTGCCGGCCATGTCGGCATTGCCGGCAAACCACTGGGTATACGAATTCAGGCCCTGGCGCGCCCCGGCCGGGCCGGCCGGCTGCTGCTTGCCCTTGGGCACGAAGCCGTCGCTGCAGCTGCCCGCGGCGATCGCATGCACGTCGGCGGGGATATCGGCCATCGCCCAATGCACAAAATCGGTGCGTGGCTGATCGACCGGGATCTGCACGTCGTCGCGGCCCACGGTTTCCGGCACGGTCGGCACATCCGGGTCCAGGCACAGCAGCGCAAACGAGCGCGTGCCGGCCGGCACTTCGCTCCAGGCCAGGTGCGGGTTGCGGTTGGGCGCAAAGCCCTCGGGCGTTCCGGCGGCAAATTCCACCGCGATCGGCTTGCCGTTTTCGATGCTGTTGCTGGTCAGGCGCATGCAGGAGTCTCCGCGGGAATGAGGCCGACCAGGGTGCCTGGGTCCGCGTCGCAGAGGAAGCCATCGCCATGGAACCCTCTGGTGCGCGGTCGGGTTTATCGCTGCCGCCGCATCACACCGCCGAACACTGCGGTCGCCGGCGCCAGCTGCAGCGTACGCGTGCTGCTTGGCGCACCCTCCCCCCCCCCCGCGCCCCGACAAGAAGCGCGATATCCAGTCGATACCCAGCCCCGTAGGAGCGGACCTGGCCGCGACGGGGCTTTATCGGGAACGCCTCATCGGTGCGGAGGCATTCCCTGTAACGCCCGGTCGCGGCCGGGGCCGCTCCTACGGGTGTGCGAGCTGCCGCGGGCGGCGCTCAGTCCTGCGGGTAGCCGAAGCGCACCGCGATCGGCGTCAGCAGATCGAATTGCGCGCCCAGCACGCTGCGGTAACTGCGCCAGCGCCCCGCGGCCAGGCGGGCCGGGCCGCGCGGTTCGACCAGCGGGAAGCGCAGGCCGAACGCCTGCTCCAGCGCGGTGGAGATGCCTTGCGGGTCGCTCTCGATGCCGTCCAGGCGGATGATCCGGTGCGGATACAGGTCGCGCTCGTGCAGCACGGCGAGCTGTTCCAGCGCCGCCAGCAACCAGTCGGCGGCCTGCTGCGGCGATTGCACGGCCAGCGGTGCCGGCGCGCCGGCCGACAGCCAGTCCAGCAGCATGTCGCGCGGGTCGCGCAGCGCGATCGCCAGCCGGCCTTCGGGCAGGTGCGGGCGCAGCGCGGTCAGCAGGGTGTTGTCCCACCACAGCAGCCAGTCGATGACGTTGCCGTCGTCGATGCCGCGCCGCGGCAGCTGCGCCTTCCAGCCTTCCACCAATGCCATCGGCGCCAGCTCGCCGGACGCCAGCTGCTCGACCGTGCGGTAGCTCTGCAGCGCATCGGACGGTGGCGTGGTGCCATACCGGTCGTCGCGCACCAGCGGGGTGGCCGCGCCCATCACCGCGATCAGGCGTTCGACATGCGAGCCGGGCGTGCCAAAGACGAACAGCGGCCGTGCCGTCACGGTCTCGGGGATGGTCCCGATGTCCGGCCACTGCATCGGCTGCCTGGCGGCCTGCGGCGGCAACGGCAGGCGGTGCTGGGCCTGCTCGCGCTGGAACTGCATCCAGGTGGCCACGGCGGCGTCGGGCTGGCCGGCGCGGTCCTGCACATTGCCCAGCCACGGCCGCAGCACGGTCTGCTGGGGCGCGGGCAGCGAGTCGATCAGCGACTGCACGCAGGCGATCGCCGCCGGCGGGTCCCGCTCCAGCAGGGCTTCGACGATGCGCTGCTCGCCGCTGATGCGGCCCGGCTCCACCGCCACGATCTGGCGGGCCACCATTTCGGCCTGTTCGGCATGGCCCTGCATGTCGTGCACGCGCATCAGCGCTTCCAGCGCAGGCAGATGCTCGGGCATGGCCAGCAGCCAGCGCTCGATCACCGCCTGCGCCTGCGGCCCGCCAACCGGCTCCACCGCCAGCCGTGCCAGCCACAGGTCGTGCGCCGTGGCCGAGGTGGCCAGCGCCGCGTCCAGGGTGTCGCGTGCATCGTCCACCGCGCCCAGCCGCTCCCAGGCGGTCAGCAAGGCGTGCAAGGTGCGCCGGTCGGCCGGCCAATGGGCCAGCGCCAGGCGCAGGTGCGCGGCGGCCTGGTCGGGGCGGCCGGCCTGCAGTTCCATCTCGCCGGCGAGCCGGCGCATGGCCGGGATGTCGCCGCCGGGCTGGGCGAACACGCCCTGCATCGCGGCCAGTGCATCGTCCAGGCGGCCCTGGCGCTGGGCCAGCTGGGCGATGAAGGCGCGCAGTGCGGTGCCCGGCGGGTTGAGCTCGACCACGCGCTCGAAGGCGCGCTCGGCAAATGCGAAGTGTTCCTTCTGCAGATACGCAAAGCCCAGCGCGAACATCACCCGCGGGTCATCCGGCAGTTGCTCGGCGGCGCGGGTCAGCAGCGACAGTGCGCGATCGCCCTGGCCGCGGCGCAGCTCCACCACGCCATCGACGGCCAGCAACTGCGGGTGCTCGGGCGCCAGCCGCGCGGCGGTGCGGCTCAGCCGCTGCGCCTCGTCCAGATCGCCACGCGCCACCGCCAGATGCGCCTGCATCACGTAGGCATTGAACTGATTGGGGTCGAGCGCGGTGGTACGCGACAACGCGTCGTCCGCCGCAGACAGCGCGCGCGTGGCCAGCAGCAGCCCGGCGCGCAGCAGATGCAGGTCGGCATCTTCCGGCGTCAGCGTCAGCGCGGTTTCGATGCTGGCCAGCGCCGGCGCCGGTTGCCCCTGCTGCTGCAGGGCCAGGCCGAGCCAGCGATGCGCGGCGGCGCTCTCGGGCGCGCCGAGGACCCACTCGCGGGCCAGCGCCACCGCATCGTCGGCCGCATTGCGGCGCAGGGCTTGAAGAATGGCGTCTTGCATGGCGGTGGGCGTGTCCAGGACAAACGCCTATTGTAACGATGCGCGGGGTGGCGCCGACTTACACCTGCGCGGCCAGCCGCTCGGCCACCCAGCGCTCGGCGAATCCGTCGCCGCGGGCGTTTTCCAGAAAGCCGCAGTGGCCGCCCCAGCGTGCGATTTCCAGCCGTGCGTGCGCCGGCAACTGCCAGGCGGCGAAATCCTCGAACGGAATGACCGGATCGTCCTCGGCCATCAGGATGTCCACCGGCACCTGCAGGCCGGCCAGGCGCTCGCCGGCGATCGAATAACTGTCGAAATACGCTTCCAGCGAGCCATGCCCGGTGTGCTGTTCGGCCAGCCAGGCCATCAGCCCGCGCATGTCCAGCGCCAGGGTGGCGTCGTCGTAGCCATGCTGGTCGGGGAACAGCTTGCGCTTGCGCAGCAGCGACTCGCGCCACTTGCGGCGGAAATACCAGTCGTAGAACTGCGGGCCTTTTTCCAGCTGCAGCATCGTCGCGGCCGGGTCCAGCAGCGGGCATACCGCCGCCACGCGCGCCAGCGGCAGGCCGGCCGCCGGTGCACGCAGCGCCAGCCGCAACGCGAAATTGCCGCCCAGCGAATAGCCCGCCGCCAGCAGCTGCGGCGCGGGAAACCGCCGCCACAGATCGCCCGCGGCATTGACCACTTCCTCGATGCGGTCGGAGTGGAACAGGTCCACGTTGAGGTGGTGCGTGCCGCCATGGTCGCGGAAATTCAGCCGGAACACCTGATAGCCCAGGCCAAGCAGGCGCGCGGCGGTCAGACGCATGTAGTTGGAATCGGCGCTGCCTTCCCAGCCATGCAGCAGCAGCACCGTGCCGCGCACAGGGGCATCGCCGGGCGGGATGCTCATCCAGCCCTGCAGGCGCACGCCGTCGCCGCCGTCGAGGATGTGTTCGCTGGTGACCGCACCGCTGGCGGCCAAGAGCTGGCGGCTGCGGAGCCGGCGCAAGGCACTGCTGCCCAGCACCGACTGCACGTGCGGATTGCGCAGCCAGCGCGGCGGCAGATAGTCGGAGGCGTTCATGCGCTCATCGGGCCGGACAAGGGGGTGCCGGCCGCAGGGAGGATGCGCGCTTGCATCGTCGGCTCAGGACTCCATCGCCGCGATGATGCGTTGCCGCGAGGTATCGGCCAGGCGGCGACGTCCGTCGATATCCAGCGCACCGATCGGCTCGAGAAAAAACACCTCGGCCAGCCGCGACGGCTCGCCGAGCAGGCGCACGATATTGGCGAAGAAACTCTCGCGCTCGCCGAACGCCACCACGGCCTGCGCATTGCCGCGCTCGCCGTAACGCAGGGCCACCGGCTGCACCGGCACGCCGGCCTCGACCGCGGCCTGGAAGATGCGCGCATGGAACGGGCCGACCTCGGTACCGCCACGGGTGCGGCCTTCGGGGAACACGCCCACCGGCTTGCCGCTGCGCAGGCGCTGCAGCATTTCCTGCAGCACGCCGCCCAGCGACTCGGTATTGCCGCGCTGGTGGAAGATGGTCTGGCCCTTGGTCGCCAGCCAGCCCACCAGCGGCCAACCGGCGATCTCGCGCTTGGCCACGAAGCCCATCACGCGCTGGCTGTGCAGCATCGAGATGTCGACCCAGCTGACGTGATTGGCCACGAACAGGGTCGCGCCCGGCAGCGGGGTGCCGAAGCGACGCAGGCGGAAGCCGAACACGCGCATCAGGTTGCCCTGCCACCAACGGATCATCAGCTCGTCCAGGGTGTCGTCGGGGCCGGTGCGGATGCGCGCCAGCGGCGGCGCCACCACGCACAGCATGGTGATCGGCAGGCAGATGCTCAGATGCAGCAGCAACAGCGGCACCCGATACAGGTACCGGAACCAACGCAGCACGCCGCCAGCGTCGCGCGTGGCGTCCAGGGATGACTCGCTCATTGACGGAACGGGACCGGTACCAGGGGAAGGAAGCGCAACTATTGTGACAGCAGCGTGGCCTGCGCGCAGTGCCCGCGGCGGGTGGCGCTGTTCCACCCATGCACTTGCACGGCGTGCTCAGCCATTGCTGCGTGGCACCACGGCCAGGGTCAGCCGTGACACGCACACGCGCTTGCCGGCCGGATTGTCGATGGTGATGTCCCAGACCTGGGTGCTGCGCCCCACATGCACCGCGCGCGCGGTGCCGGTGACCAAGCCATCGGTGGCGGCGCGCAGATGGTTGGCATTGATCTCCAGCCCGACGCACATCCGGGTGGTCATGTCCACGCACAGGTTGCCGGCGCTGCTGCCCAGGGTTTCGGCCAGCACCACCGACGCACCGCCATGCAGCAGGCCGTACGGCTGCCTGGTGCGCGCATCCACCGGCATGGTGGCGCGCAGCCAGTCGTCGCCGGCATCTGTGAACACGATGCCCAGATGTTCGATCAAGGTGTCGCGGCTGGAGGCGTTGAGGGCGGCCAGGTCGACGGGTTCGCGGAAGGTCATAGGCTGGGGATTGGGGGATTGGGGGATTGGGGGAATCGGGAATCGGGAATCGGGAATCGGGAATCGGGAATCGGGAAAGCATCCGCGGCGCGGGGGGCTGGTGCAACCACTGTGACTGCCCCTGCAAGCAGAGCCGCCACGGCCGCTTTCAACCGGCTGGCGGCGTGACGCGACCTGGTTCAGCGTACTGCGCCTCTGCGGCGGCGCCTCTCCACGATGCACCAACGACCACGCGCCGTCTCGATGCCGGCGCCGGGACCGGCGCCGCTGCGATCAGAGGATCGGCACCAGTCCCGCACCGAAGGCGGTCAGCATCCGCACCAGCAGCCACTTCGGGCCGACGTTGACCTCGGGGAAATCGCCTACCGCCACATAGCACTTCCGGAACTGCGGGTCCTGGCGCTTGAGCGGGAACGGGCAACCCGGCCCCGGCTGGAACTCGTAGTTGGTGGCGTAGCGCCAGGGCCAGAAATCCAGCACCGGCAAGGCTTCGGACACCTTGCCCACGCTGTAGTTCAATCCGCTCAGCACCGGCGGCTTTTCGCGCGGGGCCACGGTCCAGGCGTTTTCCGGCGCCATGTCGCGCGCGATGCTGGCCGCCAGCGCCTGCGCAAAGCGCGCATCGTCGATCACCACCGCCGCTTCGGTGTTGTAGTTCTCGCTGCGCGGATCGAAGTTGTGCGTGCCGATCACGCCGATGCGGCGGTCCACCACCAACGACTTGGCATGCAGGCCCATGCGCGCACCGGCACGGGTCACCGGCAGCGGCTTGTTGACCGCGCGCGTGCCCAGAAACGACGGCCGCGTCTCGGTGCGCAGCACGCGCCGATCGACCTCGCTGCCGCCGGGCGCGCGGCCCGCGCCGCCCCCGCTGCCGCGGATTGCGCTGCCGGCCGTGCCGCCACCACCGCCACTGCCCCGCATCGCATTGCCGGCCGCACTGCCGCCGATCACCCGATTGACGCGACTATCGTCGTCGGCCGGCTCGGCCGCCTCCGGGTTGAACGGATCGGGCACCAGGTTGGCGTAGTCCACCGGTGCATTCAGCGGGAACGGCTTGAACTCGTAGACGTTGAAGCCCAGCTCGCGCATGTTGCGGCGTTTGAACTTGTACGACAGCGCATACACGATCGGGTTGTCGGTGGCGGCCAGGCTGTTGGTGGACACCACGATACGCGGCGGCTGCGGGCGCTGGCGCAGTGCGCGGAAGATTGCCTGGGCCTGGTCGGACAGCACCAGGTAGGGCGTCTGCAGCAGCACTTCCTGCTGCGCATTGGCGATCAGGCCGTCCAGCTCAGGCGCGGTGGATACCGCCTTGGCGGTGTGTTCCTTGCGGTGCTTCTGCGGCAGGTCGGCCACATACAGCACGCGCTGCACCGGCATGGCCGGGGCCACGAACGCCTCGCGCACGAACTGCGGATCGCGCGCCTCCTGGTCGACCCGTTCCACCCGCTCGGGGCGGCGGAACGTGGCTGGCGGCATCTTCGGTGCGCCCTGTTCCAGCAACAGGCGACCGACATCGTTCAGACGCTCGGCCGGCACGCTGCGGCGCGCGTGCCAGAACGCGTCGAAGTTGGCCGCCATCGCACGCACTTCCGGCCCGGCCAGGATCACGTCGCGGTCGCGGAAGTTGTACTCGCTGTCCCAGTCGTAATAGTCGTCCTGGTAATTGCGCCCGCCGACCACGCCGAGCACGTCGTCCACCACCAGCAGCTTGTTGTGCATGCGCTGGTTGAAGCGACGGAAGCAGCACACCACGCTGCCGGCATAGTCGAAGTAATTGAGCTTGACCTTGCCGAAGGTCGGGTTGTAGATGCGTAGCTGCAGGTTTTCATGGGTGCTGGCCAGTGCACCGAGAATCTGCAGATCGGCGATCGCCGAGAGCTGATCGATCAGGATGCGCACCTTGACCCCGCGCTGCGCCGCATCGGTCAGCGCATCCAGCACCATGCGCGCGCTGTCGTCCTTGTCGAAGATGTAGGTCTGCAGGTCGATGCTGCGGGTGGCACTGCGGATCAGGTTGAGCCGCGCCACCAGTGATTCTTCGCCATGGTCGACGATGGTGGCGTAATGCCGCGGCGCGGCCGGCGTGGAGGCGGTGATCGCCTCGCCACCCAGCGCGCGCAGCGGCGAGGGCTGGGCGCAACGATTGGCCTGCGTGCAGCTGACAACGGTGCTGCGGGCGGCGGCGGCCACCCCGGCGGCACGGTTGCGTTCGATTTGTGACAGGCCGGCACATCCGGTGCCGAGCAACAGCGTTGCCAGCACAATCACCCTCAACAGGAACCTCACGGGCGCCGCGCCTCCTGCAGCCGCCCACGCAGAATGAACGTCACCCTGTCGCCCAGGGCCATCTGCCACGCATTCATTCCGTAACGTCCACGCAGGACCGTACCTCGACTGATCACATCGCAATCATAGCCCGGCCGCGCGCATTCAGCCGGCACCACATGCAGGGTCTCGACGTGGGTGATTCCGCGAATGGTCAGGTTGCCGGTGATGTCACCGCCCTTCTTCACCACCTCCTCGGCGTAGGGACGCGACTCGAATTCCACCACCGGATACTGCGCGACGTCGAAAAAATCCTCGCCGCGCATCCACGCCGTGTAGCGATCCTTGCCGGGAATTTCCACCTGCGTGGCATCCAGACGGAAACGCACCTGCTGGCGTCCGTCCGGCAATTCCGCCAGTTCACCGCGAAAGCGCGGGAAGAACCCCTCGATCTTCATGCCGAAGCGCGTCCTGATCTCGAACCCGAAGCGCGATTGCACCGGATCGATGGAATGCAGCTTCTGCTGCGCCACGCAGGGAAGAGCGACCCAGAGCGCGAGCCAGGCAAACCAGCGCAGCGACGATGGCACGGATCAAGGCCACCAGAAGGCGGTCAGGCGGGCGATGCCTGGTTCGATGGCCGCGTCCAGTGGCAGTGCCAGCAGGGCGATCGCGGCGGTCGGCATGCCGCGGTAGTCACCGGTCTGGCCGCTGTGCATCAGCGCCGCCAGCCGTTCCAGCCCGGGGTTGTGGCCGACCAGCAGCAGCCGCTCGGCATCGCGGTGTTCGTCCACCAGGCTGGCCAGGGTGCCGGGGGTGGCGTCGTAGATCCGTTCGTCCAGGCGTTGTTCGATATAACCGGTGAGCTCCAGCACCGCTTCCAGCGTCTCGCGCGCACGCCGCGCCGGCGAGCACAGCACGCGGTCGGGCACCAGGCGCTGCTCGCGCAGCCAGCGGCCAGCCGATTCGGCCTCGGCGATGCCGTGCGGGGACAGCGGGCGGTCCAGATCGGCCTGGCCGGTATCGGCCGGCTCGGCGTGGGCGTGTCGCAGCAGTATCAGTTCGCGCATGAAAACACTCCGGTCTAGGATTTCTTGAGCCACTTGAACAGCGGCTCCCAATCCTGTTGATGGTCGCGCACCTGCGCCGAGCGGTAATCGAACAGGCTGCGTCCCAGCCCGGCCATGACCACATAGGCCTGGGTGTCGCGCAGCTGGGCCACCAGGGGATAGGGCCAGGCGCCGATCATCTCGGCAGCTTGCTGCGAGGTCTGGGTCCAGGGGCGGGCGCGGTTGAGCACCAGGCCCACCGGCAGCTTGCGCTGATGCACGCGCGGCACCTTGGCCAGCGTGTTGAGGAAGCCGACCACCGCTTCGATATCCAGCGCCGAGGACAGCACCGGCACCACGATGGCGTCGACGTGGTCGAGGAAGCCGCTCAGGTCATCGGCCATTGCACCGGCCGGGGCATCGATGATCAGCTGGTCGGTGCCGTCGGGCACCGCGGCCTGCCAGTTGCGACGGCGGGTGGCATCGATCGGCAGCACCGCACTTTCCAGGCTGGCGCGACGCTGCGCCCAACGCGTGGACGAGCCTTGCGGATCGGCGTCGGCCAGCACGGTGCGCTGGCCCTGCAGGGCCGCATGTGCGGCCAGATTGGTGGCGATCGTGGTCTTGCCGACGCCGCCTTTGGAGGCGGCCACCAGGACTGTCTTCATGCACGCCTCGCTTCCGGGAGCAAGCCGGCAGCGTACACCGCGACGAAGTGAGGAAGTAGTCGAAAGGCGTTAAACGTCCCTCGGCAGGCGCCATCGCGCTGCAACATCGGCCCCGGCACATGGCCGCTGCCGCATGCAACGACCACGCGGATCAGCGGATCAGCGGATCTGGCTGCTCGCGGCGCCCGGCGGCCAGTCCGCCGGCGGTTGCGCGGCAAGGCCTTGACGCTGCAGGCGCGCGCGCAACGCCGGCACTTCGCCCTGCGTCAGGATCGCATCCAGTGCGGCGACCTGCGCATCGACCGAGGGTGCGCTGCGCTGCAGTTGCTGCTGCAGCCACTGCAGCTCCCGCGTCCGCGCCTGCCAGCGGGTGGCGTCGGCGCCGCTGCTCAGTGCGGCCATGCCCTTGGTGCCGATCACGGCCGTGGTCAGGGTGGACTCGTCGTTGGCCACGTTGTTCAGCACGACCATGCACTCGTCGCGTAACGCGGGCGTGGTGGCACCGGGGTTGCAGCGCCGCATCAGATCGCCGAGCGCGGGGAGTGCATGTGCAGACCAGGTACCCATCACGAACATCGCCGCCATGCCGGCGCCCGTGGACGGAAACCCCTGGGCGTCGAGTCGCTCGCGCAAGCTGACCGAGGCCAGCGATGGCCATTGCACGCCGTCGTAGACGGCATAAAGGGCCTGGCCCAGCTCCAGCACACCGCTGTCGAAATGATCGGACTGCACGGCCGCCTGCCAGGCGCGTTCGGCGGCCGCCTGGTCGCCGCGGCGCTGTGCAGCCGCATAGGCGCGCAGATGCACGGCGGCATTGCCGGCATCGGTCTGCTCCAGGAACGCCCGCGCGGCGCCTGGGTCGCAGCGCAATCCGGGGGCACAACCGACCGCTTCCATCCGCGCCACCAACCGGTCGCGCGGCCGCGCGTCCAGGGCACGCTGCAGCCAGGCGCGCTGGATGGGTGCATAGCCTCCGTCTGCGGCCGACACTGCCTCGTCCTCGGCATCGATCCACAGCAGACCGGCCAGATACAGCTGCCTGGGCTCGCCGCTGGCCGCCATGCTGCGCAGGCGTGCCTGCATGGTCTGGCCGACCTGGCTCACCCAGTGAGTCATCAGCGGATCATCCGCCGGAACCGGTGGGGTGGCGGGCGATGCCGCCAGAGCGGACTGCGCCGCGAAGACGCCGCCAAGCCATAGCAGCGCCGTGGTGATCAAGCGATATCCGTGCATGTGTTGCTCCTGTCCGTGTGGCGCGCGCAATGGTGCGCGCCAGCATTTCACACGGGGTGAGCCGCATCAAGCGGCCAGGCGCGCCAACAGCCAGGCCCATGCCGGCAGGGTCAGCAGCGACAGCAGGATGCTGTAGCCGACCATCGCCGCGGCCAGGCGCGGCGCCAGCCGGTGCGAGATGGCCAGCGCGGCGGCGGTGATCATGGTGGGCATGGCCGATTCGAGCACGTTGGTCTGCAGCATCGCGCCATGCAGGCCGAGCGCCCAGGACAGCGGCAATGCCAGCACCGGCATCACGGCCAGCTTGAAGACCAGGCCGACGGCCAGCGGCTTGAGCTCGTCCGCAGGCAGGCGCAACTGCAGCGAGAAGCCCACCGCCAGCATCACCAGCGGCAGCATCGCGTCGGCCAGGCTCTTCAAGCCCGAGCCGATCCAGGCCGGCGGCTGTTCCGGCATCACCGTCAGCGCGAACAGCAACGCCCACAGCGGCGGAAACCGCAGCACGCGCACCAGGATCAGCTTCGCAGTCGGCGGCGTGTCGCCGCTGTAGCGGGCCAGCACGTACAGCCCGAACGTGGACAGCAGCACGAAGGTGCCGAACTGGTCGTAGACCACCGCATACGGCAGGGCGTGATCGCCGATCAAGGCGCGCACCATCGGAAAGCCGATGAAGCTGGAATTGGTGAACACCACGCACATCAGCAGCGCGGCGTATTCCTCGCGCTTGAACCGCAACAGCCGGCTGCAGCCCCACAGCAGCGGCACGATGAGTGCGGTCAGCAGCCACGGCGTGGCGATCACGCCACCGAGCGAGGCATCCAGATGCAGACGCGGCACATAGGTCAGCACCGAAGCCGGCAGGCAGATGTACAACACGATGCGATTGAGCACATCGGCGCTGTTGTCCGGCAACACCCGCAGGCGCGCGAACAGCAGGCCGAGCCCCAGCATCGCCAGAATCAACGCAAATGCATCCACCGCCATGGCGTGGTCAGGTCCGTGGGAAAGCGACGCTCAGGATCGCATAGTGGACGTGTTGCGCCTGGATCGATGCCGGGCTGGATTGGCGACCAGCCAAATCGGCAAGCACGCCGACGCGTCGCGCAGATCGCTCGATCAACTCCTGGTGACGGATATGCCGAGTCTTGCGGTTACCCGGTTCCGCCAAACGCTGGGCGTTCGAGAGGCGCGCTGCCTCACCGCTCGCGGGACACGCCGTAGAGCCATCCGGGGAGGCTCGGTGACGGCATCCTTGCCGCCACACGGTCCCGCAACCGGCGAGGGCACCGCAACAGACAGTTGGTCGGTTGTTTGAAAAGCTGGTCCGCTGCTCTGGCTTTCTTGCGGAACGAGCGGACACGTCCTTGCCCGAGCAGGACACCGCTCCTGCTCGTAACCGTGTGCACCGACCATCTCGACTGGTCCTTGCCCGCCCACCGTCGCGGGACCTTACGCGGCATGGATGCCGCGTAAGAGCCTACATGGACGTACTTGCGGCGTGTCCCGCGATGGTGGGCGGGCAAGGGCCCTGCAGCAAAGCCGCAGATCAACCGCTCTACGATTGAGCCATCGCACGGACGACTGCCTCAAAAGACCGACCCTCTCGACTGGTCCTTGCCCGCTCACCGTCGCGGGACCTTACGCGGCATGGATGCCGCGTAAGAGCCTACATGGACGTACTTGCGGCGTGTCCTGCGATGGTGGGCGGGCAAGGGCCCTGCAGCCAAGTCGCAGCCCATCCGCTCTACAGCTGACCTACCCGCACAGGCCAGTCGCAAGTCGCGTTGGCCTGCTATTGACGGCCGCAAAGCCACGTAAGCGCTGATGCACCGCGGCGCGCTGCAAGGGCTTTCCGCAGCACCCCGCCGAGTTACGGAAATGCCGGCGGGTTCGCCTGCCATGCGGCAAAGACCTCGGCCAGCGTGGCGCGTTCGGCCTCGCGCCAGTCCGGCAGCAGGGTGGCGTAGCCGGCGGTGCTGCTCCAGCGATCCGGCCAGGTGCGCACGGCGGCGGCATACCACTCGACCGCTTCCTGCTTGCGCCCGGTGCGCCATAGCGCCAGCGCCGCGGTGGTCGGCAACCAGGCCGGCGCGGCCGGGCGGCCGTTGGCCAGGGTGGCCCACTGCTGCAGGGCCTTGTCGGCCCGGTCGGCGCGCAACAGATCCCAGCCGTAGTTCCAGGTGATGGCGCGGTACTGCTGGCTGCCACTGGAGACCAGCCCCAGGGCGCCCTGATAGAGCTCGTCGCCCAACTGCGTGCGTCCCCCCGCATAGGCCAGCGACGCCAGCTGCGCGCGCGGTTCGGCAGCGCGGGCGTCACGCTGCACCATCGCCGCCAAACGGTCGATCACTGCATCGCCCTGCCCCTGCACGGCCACCACCGCCTTGGTGGTGCCGCGATCTTCGTCGAAATAGAACTCCTTGGGCTTGGGCAGGTTCTGCGCCTGCGCCATCGACCACACGCCCCCGAGCAAGGCCAACATCGCGGCCCATGCGTATTTCCTTTTCACTGGCTTTATCCCCTGACAGCAAACGACCCTTCCCGTTCCCATCGTAACCGCAGCGCGGCGGCTGCGCATCCGCATGCAACGGGCGCGTGAAGGGCGACTGCTACACTTTGGGCCGCCGTTTTGGAATCCGTCGGGCGTGTCATCCGGTTTCAGATGACACGCGCCGGGTCCCAGCCACCCTTTCCGGGCACGCCATGACCAGTACCGCTGCACTCTCTTCTCCCGACGCTGCCAACACGCCGGAGCTCGGCCAGGTCGATGCGGATTACACGCTGGAGCACAAGTACACGCGCGCCGACGGGCGCATCTACTTGTCCGGCGTGCAGGCACTGGTACGGCTGCCGTTGATGCAACGCCTGCGCGATGATGCCGCCGGCCTTGCCACTGCCGGCTTTGTCAGCGGCTATCGCGGCAGCCCGCTGGGCGGCTTCGATCTGGAACTGTGGCGTGCGCGCAAGCATCTGGACGCGGCCAGGGTGACCTTCACCCCTGGCCTCAACGAAGACCTGGCCGCCACCATGGTCTGGGGCACCCAGCAGACCAACCTGTTCCCCGGCGCCAAGGTGCAGGGCGTCTACGGCATGTGGTACGGCAAGGGCCCGGGCGTGGATCGCAGCGGCGATGTGTTCAAGCACGGCAACGCCGCCGGTACCTCGCCGCATGGCGGCGTGCTGGCACTGGCCGCCGACGACCATGCCTGCCGCAGCTCGACCCTGCCGCACGGCTCGGAAGAGGAATTCGTCAGCGCGATGATGCCGATCCTCAACCCGGCCGGGGTGCAGGACATCCTGGACATGGGCCTGCTCGGCTGGGCGATGAGCCGCTATACCGGGCGCTGGGTCGGCTTCAAGACCATCGCCGAGACGGTGGAATCTTCCGCCTCGGTGGACGTGGATCCGTTCGCACGCAGCATCGTGCTGCCGGAGGACTTCGCGCTGCCGCCGGGTGGCTTGAGCATTCGCTGGCCGGACCCGCCGGTGGACCAGGAAATGCGCCTGCATCGCTATGCGATCGCCGCCGCACAGGCCTTCGCACGCGCCAACCGGATCGACAAAGTGGTGCTGGATTCGCCGCATGCGCGGCTGGGCATCGTCACCACCGGCAAGAGCTATCTGGACGTGCTGCAGGCGCTGGAATACCTGGGCCTGGATGCGCAGGCCTGCGCGCAGATCGGCATCCGGGTGTACAAGGTCGGCATGACCTGGCCGCTGGAGCCGGTGGGCATCAGCGCGTTTGCGCGCGGGCTCGACGACATCGTGGTGGTGGAGGAGAAGAAGGCCTTCATCGAGCGCCAGATGAAGGAGCTGTTCTACAACTGGCCGGCCAGCGCCGGTGCGCGGCCGAGCATCGTCGGCAAGTACGACGAGCAGGGCGAATGGATCCTGCCCTCCACTGGCGAGCTGACCCCGGCCACGATCGCGGCAGTGATCGGCAAGCGCATCCAGCGCTTTGCGCTGCCGTCCAGCGCGATGACCGAGTCGATCGAACAACGGCTGCGCTGGATGGAGACCAAGGAAGCCGAAATGGCCTTGCCGCGTGCGCTGTTCCCGCGCGTGCCGCATTACTGCTCCGGTTGCCCGCACAACACCTCCACCGCGGTGCCGGAAGGCGCGCGTGCGCTGGGCGGGATCGGTTGCCATTACATGGTGACCTGGATGAACCGCTCCACCGACACCTTCACCCATATGGGCGGCGAAGGCGTCACCTGGTCGGGGCAGGCACCGTTCACCGAGACGCCGCACGTGTTCCAGAACCTGGGCGACGGCACCTATTTCCACAGCGGCTCGCTGGCGATCCGGCAGTCGGTGGCCACCGGCGTCAACATCACCTACAAGATCCTCTACAACGATGCGGTGGCGATGACCGGCGGCCAGCCGGTGGACGGCACGCTCACCGTGCCGGACATCGCGCACCAGCTGCGCGCCGAAGGCATCCACGCGATCATCGTGGTCAGCGACGACATCGGCAAATGGACGCGCCGGCGCGAGCGCTTCCCCAGCGACGTGGCGTTTCACGACCGCAGCGAGCTGGATGCGGTGCAGCAGCATCTGCGCACGATCAAGGGCGTGTCGATCCTGATCTACGACCAGACCTGCGCCACCGAAAAACGCCGCCGCCGCAAGCGGGGCAAGCTGATCGACCCGCCCAAGCGCGTGATGATCAATTCGCTGGTGTGCGAGGGCTGCGGCGATTGCGGCGAAAAGAGTTTCTGCGTGTCGGTCTTGCCCAAGGACACCGAATTCGGCCGCAAGCGGCAGATCGACCAATCCAACTGCAACAAGGATTATTCCTGCGTGTCGGGCTTTTGCCCGAGCTTTGTCACCGTGCATGGCGGCACGCCGCGCAAGGGCAAGCAGCGCGATGCCAGCGCATTGCTGGACAACCTGCCCGCGCCGCCGCAACGCACCACGCTGGAACAGCCCTGGAACATCCTGATCACCGGCGTCGGCGGCACCGGCGTGGTGACCATCGGTGCGCTGCTCGGCATGGCCGGGCATCTGGAAGGCAAGGGTGCCACGGTGCTGGACCAGACCGGGCTGGCGCAGAAGGGCGGCGCGGTGACCACGCATATCCGCATCGCGCGCCGGCCGGCCGATATCCACGCGGTGCGCATCGCCGCCGGCGAAGCGGACCTGGTGCTGGGCTGCGACATGGTGGTGGTCAACGATTACTGGGCCCTGTCCAAGGTGCGCGACGGCCGCACACAGGTGGTGCTCAACACCTACGAAGCGATGCCGGGCAACTTCACCACCCAGCCGGATCTGCAGTTCCCCGCCGCCGAGATCATCGCCGGCGTGCGCACCGCCCTGGGCGGCCAGGAACCGCTGTTGCTGGACGCCACGCAACTGGCGACTGCGCTGCTGGGCGATGCGATCGCCAGCAACCTGTTCGTGCTCGGCTATGCCTGGCAGCACGGGCTGGTGCCGCTGTCGCATGCGGCCTTGATGCGCGCGATCGCGCTCAATGGCGCGGCGGTGGCGATGAACCAGCAGGCGTTTGCGTGGGGGCGACTGGCGGCGGTGGATCTGCCGGCGGTGCAACGCGCTGCCGGCCTGACCACGGCTGAAACGTCTGTGCACCTGCACGGCGACACGCCGGCCGCGCGTGCGCCCGGCAGCTGGGAAGACCACGATCTCGGCGGACAGAGCGCGCCGCGTGCATTGGCGCGGACCGATGGCAGCACGCTGCATGGCGAGGTCGATGCGCCGGTGCATCCGCTCGACGATGAGCAGCTGGCGCAGTCCTTGGACGAGGCGATTACGCGGCGCATCGCGTTCCTGACCGACTATCAAGACGCTGCCTACGCGCAGCGCTATCTCGCGCTGGTGGAGCGCGTGCGTGCGCAAGAGGCCCAACGCGCGCCCGGCAGCACGGCCTTGACCGAAGCTGTAGCGCGCTATGCCTTCAAGCTGATGGCCTACAAGGACGAATACGAAGTGGCGCGCCTGTACACGCGTGGCGACTTCCAGCGCCGGCTGCAGCAGCAGTTCGAAGGCGACTACACGCTGCGCTTCCACCTGGCACCGCCGCTGTTGGCCAGGAAGGATGCGCACGGCCATGCGATCAAGCGCGAATACGGGCCGTGGATGTTCACTGCGTTCAAGCTGTTGGCGCGGCTGAGATTCCTGCGCGGCGGCAAGCTCGATGTGTTCGGCTACAGCGCCGAACGGCGTGGCGAGCGTCAGCTGATTGCCGATTACGTGGCGACAGTGGACACGCTGCTGGAACGGCTGGATGCCGACAACGTCGGCCTGGCCGCGCAGATCGCCAGCATTCCGGAACACATCCGAGGCTATGGGCATATCAAGCACGCGCACCTGGAAGACGCCAAGGCACGCCAAGCGGCGCTGCTGGCGCAGTGGCGCAATCCCAAGGCCTTGCATGTGGTGCAGGCGGCCTAGACGACAGGGCGGCCAGGTCCGCGTTGCAGCGCTGGAACCTTGCGCGCGGATCGGCTGACGCTTGCCGGCAGTGCAGTAGCGACAGGCTCCTGTGGTGGGGCTGGGAGATCGCGCCGGCGCCGCTGCTTCACAGCATCGCGTTTATGCACGGCAGCGGTCAGCACCTACCGGGTCGATGCGCTGTCGGTGCACCGCTCGGCATCATCGTCCTGCCGAGCGCCAGCGGTCATGCACACGCAGGGCAGCGCCCGTCATTCGAAATGCCGGCCACGCATCAGACGGACCGCGCCACGCACCGTGCCCAGGTCGACCACGTCGCCGCGCTGGGTGACCCGTACCACGTCCTCGCGGGCCAGATCGGCAGCAACGGCACGTACCTGCGGCATCAGCGCACGCCAGCGGTTCTCGTCCTCGCTGAGCGCGCGGGCGACTTCAGACGGGCAGATCGACTGCTGCGGCAGCCGGCGCGCCAGCAGCGCACGCATGGTTGCGGCGATCTGCCCGTCATCAATTCCTTGCACGCCAGGCGCGCGGGATCAGAGCGGGCGCAACACGCGCAGGCCGAACCAGTCCTTGGCATCGTTCCAGCCGTGGGTGACCTTCAGCCCGGCGGCAGCGGCGAGTTCGGCAAAGCGCGCGTCGGTGTACTTGTAGCTGTATTCGACCTGCATCGCCTCGCCTTCGGCAAATTCGAATGCCTTGCCGCCCACCTGCACGCGCTGGGCGCGCTGGCTGATCAGGAAGGTCTCGATGCGGCCGCGTTCGCGCGCATACACCGCGTGGTGGCGGAAGCCGTCCAGATCGAAGTCGCTGCCGATCTCGCGGTTGAGCCGCGCCAGCAGATTCAGGGTGAACTCGGCAGTGACGCCGGCCGCATCGTTGTAGGCGGCCTCGATCAGTCCGGCATCCTTGTCCAGGTCGATGCCGATCAGCGCGCAGCCGTCGCTGCCCATGGTCTGGCGCATCGCATCCAGCAACTCGATGGCGGCAGCGTCGGTGAAATTGCCCAGCGTGGAACCGGGGAAGAACACCAGATGCCGGCGCGCCGGGCGCTGCGCCTGCGGCAGCTGCAGCGGCTTGGTGAAGTCGGTGCACACCGGCAGCATCTGGATCTGCGGAAACTGCTGCGCCAGCCGCGCGGTGCTGTCGAGCAAGGCGGTGCGCGAGATTTCCAGCGGCGTGTAGGCCACTACATCGCGCAGCCCCTGCAGCAGCAACTCGGTCTTGCGCCCGCTGCCGCTGCCGTATTCGACCACGTGCACGCCGGCGCCGATGGCCTGGGCGATCGAGGCCATGCTGGCCTCCAGCAACGCCAATTCGGTGCCGGTGAGGTAATACTCCGGCTGCCGGGTGATCGCCTCGAACAACTGCGAGCCGCGTGCATCGTAGAAATACTTCGACGGCAGCGTCTTGGGCGTTTGCGACAGGCCGGCCAGCGCGTCGGCGGTGATGTCGTCCGGTTGCGGGCGCAGGTCGGTCAGCGCGGCGTGCGCGCGTTGCATGGCGTGGGCGGCGGCGTTCAAGGCAGATCCTTGGCAAGGCGCACGCCGGCAAACTGCCAACGCGCATCGGAGGGAAAGAAGTTGCGGTAACTGGCGCGGACATGGCTGGCCGGGGTGGCACAGCTGCCACCGCGCAGCACCCATTGCGCATTCATGAACTTGCCGTTGTATTCGCCCAGCGACCCGGGCCACGGCGCAAAGCCGGGATACGGCAGGTAGGCGCTGCCGGTCCATTCCCAGACATCGCCGAACAACTGCTGCAGGCCGGTATCCACCGTGTCGGCGCCGCGCGGATGCAGGGCATCGGTATCGACGAAGTTGCCCTGCACCGCCACACCGGTGGCGGCCTGTTCCCACTCGGCCTCGGTGGGCAGGCGCGCGCCGGCCCAGCGCGCGAAGGCGTCAGCCTCGAACAGGCTCAGGTGGCATACCGGCGCGTGCGCATCGCGCGGGCGCCAGCCATCCAGGGTGAACTCGCGCCCGTCCGCATCCCAATACAGCGGATGTTGCCAGCCCTGCGCCTGCACCATCGCCCAGCCATCGCTGAGCCAGGCACCGGCACTGCGGTAGCCACCGGCGTCGATGAACGCCTGGAACTCGGCGTTGCTGACCACCCGATGCGCCAACGCATGCGCGCCGACCAACACGCGGTGACGCGGCGACTCGTTGTCGTAGGCGAAGGCATCGGCCTGCGGCCATGCGGCCGCACCGATCTCCACGATCTGTTCGTCGCGCGCCTGCCAGCGCAGCGTGCTGGCGACGGCAGCAGGCGGGGCCGGCGCATCGCGATACGCCGGCTGCAGCGGGTTGCTCCACAGCGCATGCTTGATATCGGTCAACAGCAATTCCTGGTGCTGCTGCTCGTGCTGGATGCCGAGTTGCACGATGGTGCAGGCCTGCGCATCCAACGTCCCATCACCCAGGCGCTGCTGCATCTGCGTATCGACTGCGGCCCGGTAGTCGCGCACCTGCTGCAACGACGGCCGCGACAACACCCCGCGGCGCGCGCGCGCATGCATCGGGCCCACGCTCTGGTAGTAGCTGTTGAACAGGAAATCCCAGGCCGGGTCGAACACGCGGTAGGCCGGATCGGCCTGCAGCACGAAGCGTTCGAAAAACCAGGTGGTATGCGCCAGATGCCACTTGCTGGGGCTGGCGTCGGGCATGCTCTGCACCATTGCGTCTTCAGCGCTCAAGGGTGCGGCGAGGCGATCGCTCAGCGCGCGGGTCTGCGCGTAGAGTTCCAGCAGCGTCAACTGCCGTTGCTGGTGGTGGCCCAGCAGAGGTGAGAGTGCAGACATCGCCATATGCTTGAGGACCGCACGTGAACGCGCCGTGTCGGCAGCGTGGCAGCCAGCGGTAAGCTGTTGCCATGTCCTCAATTTCTTTGTCCAGCCTGCTCCCCACGCCCGTCACATGGGAACATCGCCAGCAGGCATTTGCGTTGCCTGGCGACATCATCTATCTGGACGCCGCCTCGCGCGGCCCGCTGCTGCGCGCGGTGCACACCGTTGCGCATCAGGCGGTGGATGCACTGGCCACGCCGTGGCGGCTGCCGTTCGATGCCTGGCTGCAGGACATCGAGCGTTTGCGTGCGCTCGCTGCCGGCCTGTTCGACGCCGATGCCGACGGCGTGGCGATGCTGCCCTCGGCCGCACACGGCCTGGCGACCGCCGCGCGCAATCTGCCGTTGCAACGCGGCGAGGCGGTGTTGCTGCTGGACGGCCAGTTCCCTTCCAACCTGCTGATCTGGCAACGCCGCTGTGCCGAGGTCGGTGCACATATCGTGGCGGTGTCCACGGCCGGTGGCGATGGCCTGACCGAGGCGGTGCTGCAGGCCATTGCCGACACCGCGGCGCTGCGCATCGTGACGTTGCCGCATGCGTACTGGCTGGATGGACGACAGCTCGATCTGGACCGCATCAGCGCCGCGGTACACGCACGCGGCGCGGCGCTGGTGCTGGACCTGAGCCAGAGCCTGGGCGTGCTGCCCACCGAGCTGCCGCGCTGGCGGCCGGATTTTGTGGTCAGCGTCGGCCACAAGTGGCTGCTCGGGCCGATGGGACTGGCCTGGCTGTGGGTGGCCCCGCCATGGCGTGCGCGGGGCGTGCCGATCGAGGAGCACTGGATCGGCCGCGATGCCGGCAGCAGCTGGGAATTCCCGGTCGCCCAGGCGCCGTCCTATCGCGGCGGCGCGCGCCGGTTCGATGCCGGCGGGGTTGCCGATCCGTTGCGGATTGCGATGGCGACGGCGGCATTGCAGCAGGTCGCTGCCTGGCGCCCGGCGCACATCGGGCAGGCGCTGGGCGCGCTCACCGCGCAGTGGGATGCGGCCCTGCAGGCACGCGGGCTGGGCAGCTGGTGCACGCCCGCGCACGCGCCGCATCTGACCGCCCTGCAGCCGCCGACACACCGGCTGGAGGCCGTGGCAACAATATTTGGCGAACGCGGGGCGATCTGCACGCGGCGGCATGGACGTCTACGTATCGCACCGCACCTGAGTGTCACCGGTGATGCGCTCTCAGCCCTGATCGCAGCGCTGCCAGAGCCATGACGCAGCGCCCGTAGGAGCGGACCCGGCCGCGACGGGGCGTAACCGAAAGATGGCATCATCCCGGTAACGCCTGACAACGCTCGATAAGGCCCCGTCGCGGCCGGGTCCGCTCCTACGTGGTCAGGCGCGTTGGCTGAGGAGCAAGCCACGCGGCGTGACCCAGCGCTCCAGGCCTTCGAACACCGCCTGCACGACCAGCGCGAGTACCGCTGCGGGAATCGCGCCTTCCAGGATCAGGCCGATGTCGTCCAGGCGGATGCCGGTGAGGATCGGTTGGCCGTAGCCGCCTGCGCCGATCAAGGCGCCCAGCGTGGCGGTGCCCACGTTGATCACCGCCGCGGTCTGGATGCCGGCCACGATGGTGCGACGCGCCAGCGGCAGCTCCACCCGCCACAGGCGCGTCCACGCCGGCAGCCCGATCGCCTGGGCGGTCTGGCGCAGCTCACGCGGGATGGCGGTCAGCCCGGCATGCGTGTTGCGCACGATCGGCAGCAGGCTGTAGAGAAACAATGCGGCAATCGCCGGTTTGGCGCCGATGCCGAACAGCGGAATCATGAAGACGAACACCGCCAGCGACGGCAGCGTCTGCAGCACGCCAGTCAGGGAGAGCACCACCTGCCCGAGCCGTGGCCGCCGCGCCGCCAGCACGCCCAGCGGCAACGCGATCAGCAAGGCAAACCCCAACGAGATGCCGACCAGGGCCAGATGCTCGCGCGTATGCCGCAGCAGGCGGGTGATGCGCGAATCGGCTGCGGATGCGGGCGCCACGCCCAGCCATTGCGCCGCCACGGCCGCCTCGGACTGACGCTCCAGCTTCACCTGTGCGTTGAGCCGCTGCATGGTCGCCTCGTCGATGCGCCCCTGCAGCCCCTGCAATGCCGTGAGCATCGCCGGTGAGCGCTGCGCCAGGTCCTTGCGATACAGGAACACCGCCTGGTAATCGGGAAAATAGTGGCGGTCGTCGCGCAGCACCTGCAACCGGTAATACGGAATTTCCGCATCGGTGCTGTACAGATCGGTGACCTCGATCGCCCCGCTCTGCAGCGCGCGATAGGCCAGATCGTGATCCAGCCCGGTCGCCGTCTGCGGCAGTGCATAGGCGGCGCGTACGCCCGGCCAGCCGTCGGCGCGCTGCATGAATTCGTTGCTCAGGCCGATCGTGAGCGATGGATGCCGCGCCAGATCCGACATCGAGGCGATGCCGAGCGCCTGCGCACGTTCAACGCGCATGCCGAAGGCATAGGTGTTCTGGAAGCCGAGCGAATCGGTCATCGCCAGCCCGCGCGCGTCCAGTGCGGCGCGCAGTTCGGCCTGGCTGGCCTTGGGCAGCTGCAGCAGTTCCTGCGCCAGCGTGCCGGTGTATTCGGCGTAGGCATCGATCTGCCCGGTCTCCAGCGCGCGCCACAGGATGCGCGTGCCACCGAGTTGCGCGCGGTGTTGCACGTCCACCCCATCGCGCTGCCCGGCGGCGGTGGCGATCTCGCCCAGCAGCACGGCCTCGGTGAAGTTCTTCGAGCCGATCGTCACCTGCGCGGCCTGCGCACCGACGCTTCCGACCAGCAATGCAATGGCGAGCAGCACGCGCGCGCTCATGCGGCGTCGCCGATGCTGCGCTGCGCAGTGAGAAAGCGCTGCACGAACGGATCGGCCGGCTGTTCCAGCAGGCTGCGCGCACTGCCCTGCTGCACCACCTGGCCGGCGCGCATCAGTACCAGGGTGTCGGCCAGGTAGGCCGCTTCGGCAACATCGTGGGTCACCAGCACCACGGTCTTGCCGAGCTGGGCGAACAGCGCGCGCATCTGCGCCTGCAGGTCGTAACGCACGATCGGGTCGAGCGCGCCCAGCGGCTCGTCCAGCAGCAAGGCCGGTGGATCCAGCATCAGCGCACGGATCAATCCCACCCGCTGGCGTTGACCACCGGAGAGCTCGGCCGGATAACGCGCCAGCAGCTCCGGCGGCAACTGGCATAGCGCGCACAAGGTGTGCAGGCGTTGGTCGATGCGCTGCCGGGTCCAGCCCAGCGTCTGCGCCAGCAACACCACATTGCTGCGTGCATCCAGATGCGGAAACAGCCCGCCTTCCTGGATCACATAACCGATGCGCTGGCGCTGCGCCTGCAGGCTGGCGCGTTGCAGCGGCGCACCATCGAAGGCGACCGTGCCGCTGTCCGGCCATTCCAGCCCGACCAGCATCCGCAGCACCGTGGACTTGCCGGCGCCGCTGGGGCCGATCAAGGCGGTGGTGATGCCGCTGGCGAACTGCAGGGAGACGGTGTCGAGGGCAACGGCCTGGCCGTAGCGACGGCTGACCTGGTCGAGAGTGAACATGCGCTCGAGCTTGCCGAACGCCGCGTCAGACGCGCGCGAAGGTGCGCATCAGCGCGGCGGCGCCAGCAATTCGCGTGCGCTCAGGTAGCCGTCGCCGTTGGCGTCCTGCCGCGCAAAACGCTCGATCAGCGTGGCGCGATGCGCGGCGCGGGTGATCGGCTTGCCGCGTCGGCCAGGCAGTTCATCGCCCTGTAACACGCCGTCGTGGTCCAGGTCGCGCTGATCAAAGGCGTAGCTCATCCACGCCAGGTATTCATCGCGGCCGACGCGGCCATCGCCATCGGTATCCATGCGCTGCAGATACTGCTGGCTGTCCTGCACCTGGGCCTGCACGAACACGGCCGGCCCGCACACACCACAGGCCATCAGCAGGCTACGCATGACCAGACCACGCGCTCCGCGCGCACGCACATCAGCCCGCGTGCCGCCATGCTCACGACCCACTCAGCGCATAACCCTTCAGCCGCGCCGCATAGGCCTGCAAGGCGGCATTGCCGCTGGCTTCGGCCTCGTGGCACCACTGCTGCAGATGCTTGAGGCGTTCGGACGCATCGTGGCTGCGCGCCTCCAGCACGGCGGTCAGGCGCGCGCGGTACTCCACCAGCGTGCGCATGCGCGGGCGCTCGGCCACCCAGTGCTGCAATTGCGCACGCGCATCGGGCTTGAGCCAACGCCCGTCATCGACCAGGCCCTTGCGCAGGCGCCGCGGCAGCAATTGCCGCAGCTTGGCGCCGGTGGCCGCGGCCTCTTCGCGCAGCGCCGGGGTGAATACATTGCGCTGGTAGTCGGTCATGGCCTGGAAGCGATGCGAGAGCAAGGCCTTGAGCGTGTCGGCATCGGGCACGGCGATGTTGGGGCGGATGTCCAGCGACGGCGCCACGCGCAGCACCTTGGCCAGGCCGATCGCCTGCAGCCCGCGAATGGCGACCCAGCCGATATCCAGCTCCCAGCGCCGCATCGAGAACCGCGCCGAACTCGGGAACGCATGATGGTTGTTGTGCAGCTCTTCGCCACCGATCCACAGCGCCCACGGCGTGAGGTTGGTGGAGGTGTCGGCCGATTCGAAATTGCGATAGCCCCACCAGTGGCCCAGGCCGTTGACCACGCCGGCGGCCCAGAACGGAATCCACGCCATCTGGATCGCCCACAGCGCGATGCCGGGCAAACCGAACAGGACCGCGTTGATCACCAGCAGCGCGATCGGGCCGGCATTGGCATGCGGGGTGTACAGATGCCGCTCGATCCAGTCGGTGGGCGCGCCCTTGCCGTACTGCTCGATGTCGGCACGCTGCGCGCGCGCTTCGCGGTACAGCTCCACGCCACGCCAGAACACCTGGCCAATGCCCTTGGTCTGCGGGCTGTGCGGGTCTTCCTCGGTCTCGACCTTGGCGTGATGCTTGCGATGGATCGCCACCCATTCGCGGGTGATCATCGAGGTGGTCAGCCAGGTCCAGAAGCGGAAGAAGTGCGCCACCACCGGATGGAAATCCACACCGCGATGGGCCTGGCTGCGATGCAGGTACAGGGTCACCGCGAAGATGGTGAGCTGGGTGAACACCAGCAGCACCGCCAGCATGCCCCACATGCCCAGCCCGGCCACGCCGGAGGTCAGAACGTCGATGATCGGGTCGGACAACATCGGCATCTCCACAGCGGCGCCATCGGGTTGGGTCGATGCAGACATGATGGGGGCGATGGCGGCAAACTTCACCCTTCGGATGCGTAGGGTGCGCCCTACATTCCTAAAGCGGTTCACACGCCTCCTTTCCCCACTGCGCCTGATGTCACCCGTATGACGGTTACCGCCCAGATGTCCACCGATCCTGCTGCTGTTGCGAACGCCACCCCGTTGATCGAGCTCGACCAGGCCAGCGTGATGCGCGGCCAGGTGCGTGTGCTGCATGCGCTCAGCCTGCGCATCGCGCTGGGGCAGCACACCGCCATCCTC
The DNA here is from genome assembly GCF_903989465.1 of Xanthomonas sp. CPBF 426. NCBI lineage: Bacteria > Pseudomonadati > Pseudomonadota > Gammaproteobacteria > Lysobacterales > Lysobacteraceae > Xanthomonas > Xanthomonas sp. CPBF 426. Next base: position 232,994 of record NZ_LR861805.1, on the reverse strand, counting down.
GGCCCCAATGGCTGCGGCAAATCCTCCTTCATCAAGCTGATCACCCGCGAGCTGTATCCGCTGGTGCGCGCCGATGGCCAGGCGGCGGTGAAGGTGCTTGGGCAGACGCGTTGGCAGGTGGATCGCCTGCGCTCGCAGCTGGGCATCGTCACCGGCGATCTCAGCGTCAACCTGGCCGACATGCCGGGGCTGGATGTGGAGAGCGCGGTGCTGTCCGGTTTCTTCGCCAGCTATGTGGTGCCGCCGCATCGCGAGATCAGCGACGCCATGCGCGCGCGGGCACGTGAGGCATTGGCCCTGGCGCGCGCCCTGCCGTTGCTGGACCGGCAGTTCGCCGAACTGTCGGCCGGCGAAACCCGCCGCGTGCTGATCGCGCGCGCACTGGTCAACCGCCCGCAGGCGCTGCTGCTGGACGAGCCGTCCACCGGCCTGGACCTGGTGGCGCGCCAGCACCTGCTCGACACCATGCGCCACCTGGCCCGGCAAGGCATCACGCTGATCCTGGTGACCCATCACATCGAGGAAATCGTGCCGGAGATCGCGCGGGTGATCCTGTTGCGGGCCGGCACCGTGGTGGCCGACGGTCCGCGCGATGCGCTGCTCACCGATGCCAGCCTGTCGGATGTGTTCGCCGGCCCGGTGCACGTGCACCGCGATGGCGAACGCTATTGGGCGACGGTCGGGGAATAAGCGCGAGGCCAATGCGGCGGTCAGCATGACGGCGTTGTCGGAGGCAGGCGCCAACCACGCTCCGGCCCACGTCAACACGATTGCCTGCTCACGGCCGCCCTGGCGGCATGCAGGCCTGAGCGGCACGTGTGGGATATCTGCCCGGTGGCAACCACACCTGACCGCCCTCCCGGCATGACCTTGGACACGGGACGCGGCCGCGGCGGCTGCGCTTAGACTCGGCGCACGCACAGATCAGGAGTCGTTCCGATGGCCCAGTGGTATTTCCATGTTCCCGGACAGGCCGATCGCATCGGCCCACTCGACGACGCCAGCGCCCGCGCGCATGCCCAACGCCAGCCCGACGCGCTGGCCTGGCGCGACGGACTCGATGGCTGGACGCCGGCCCGCCAGCTGGCCGAGCTGCAGGGCGGCGGCAGCCTGCCGCCCCCGCTGACCGGCGCGGCCGCGCGTGCCGACGAGATCGACTACCGCATCGTCGGCAACGACATGCAGTTCGTCGAGGTCGAGCTGGATCCGGGTGAAAGCGCCATCGCCGAGGCCGGCGCGCTGATGTACAAGGACGCCGCGGTGCAGATGGACACCGTGTTCGGCGACGGCTCGCATGCCGGCCAGAGCGGCGGCGGCGGGCTGATGGGCAAGCTGCTGTCGGCGGGCAAGCGCGTGGTCACCGGCGAGAGCATGTTCACCACGGTGTTCACCCATGCCGGCAGCGGCAAGGCCAGGGTCGCATTCGCCGCGCCCTATCCGGGCACGGTGCTGGCGCTGCGCCTGTCCGAGCATGGCGGGCAACTGATCTGCCAGAAGGACAGCTTCCTGGCCGGTGCGCGCGGGGTGTCGTTGGGCATCGCGTTTCAACGCAAGATCCTCACCGGCCTGTTCGGCGGCGAGGGCTTCATCATGCAGAAGCTCGAAGGCGATGGCTGGGTCTTCGTGCATGCCGGCGGCACCGTGGTCGAACGCGAGCTCGGCCCCGGCGAACGCATCGATGTGGATACCGGCTGCGTGGTCGCCTATCACGCCGGCGTGGACATGGACGTGCGCCGCGTCGCCGGCCTGAAGAGCATGTTCTTTGGCGGCGAAGGCGTGTTCCTGGCCACCCTCACCGGCCCCGGCAAGGTCTGGCTGCAATCGCTGCCGTTCTCGCGCATGGCCGGGCGCATGCTGCAGGCCGCCCCGCAGGCCGGCGGCCAGCAACGCGGCGAAGGCTCGGTGCTGGGCGGCCTGGGCCGGTTGCTGGATGGGGACAACCGGTTCTGATGGGGTGAGGCGGCAGGCGGGTGTACTGGCACCCTTCTCCCGCCGGGAGAAGGTGGCGCGTAGCGCCGGATGAGGGAACGGACGAAGCCTGCTGCGGTCGCATTCCCATGTGGCCTCGTTCCGTACCCTCACCCCCCGCCACGCGCTTGCGGCGCGGGCGCTCCAAGGCACGCGCGCCATGGCGCGCAAGCAGTGCCTTCTCGCCCCCCCGGGAGAGGGCTCTGGTTCCGTGCTGCGTGCAGGTGGCTGCGGTCATCGCACGAATAAACCGGCGCGCCCTTCTTGCCGGGACCAGGGAGTGCAACGCCTGCAAACGATGCCGTTCTGAATACTCTCCACGCACGCCAACCATCAGCGCCACAGTGATGGCACGCGTGTATTCTCCCTCGCCTTTCCCATCGACATTTCCGCCATGACCGCGCTCCGCCGCCCCCGCCTTCTCGCCCTGATGTCCTTGCTCGGCCTGCTTTGCGCCTGCGGCGGCGAGCCGCGTCCGGCGGCACCGGCGCCGGTCGTGCAGGCGCCGTCTGCCGGCGCGCCCAAGCCGGTGAAGATCGGCATTGCGCTCGGCGGCGGCGCTGCCAAGGGCTTTGCGCATATCGGCGTGATCAAGATGCTCGAGGCCAACGGCTTTGCGCCGGTGGTGGTGTCGGGCACCAGCGCCGGCAGCGTCGTCGGGGCGCTGTATGCCAGCGGCATGGATGCGTTCCAGATGCAGGAAAAAGCCGTTGCCCTCGACCAGACCAGCATCCGCGATGTGCGGATCTTTTCCGGCGGCCTGGTGCAGGGCCAGAAGCTGCAGGACTACGTCAATGCGCAACTGGGCGGCAAGCCGATCGACAAGTTGCGCAAGCCGTTCGCTGCGGTCGCCACGCGCCTGGAAGACGGCGAACGCACCGTGTTCGTGCGCGGCAATGCCGGCCAGGCGGTGCGCGCGTCCAGCAGCATTCCCGGCGTGTTCGAGCCGGTGACCATCGGCCAATACCACTATGTGGACGGCGGCGTGGTCAGCCCGGTACCGGTGGATGCCGCGCGCCAGCTCGGCGCCGAATTCGTGGTGGCGGTGGACATCTCCAGCAAGGCCAGCGGCAAGAATCCCGGCGACCTGCTCGGCACCGTCAACCAGTCGATCTCGATCATGGGCCAGCGCCTGGGCGAGGCCGAACTCAAGCGTGCCGACGTGGTGATCCGCCCCAAGGTCAGCGACATCGGCTCGGCCGATTTCAACCAGCGTGGTGCGGCCATCCTGGAAGGCGAACGGGCCGCGATGGCGGCAATGCCGCAGATCCGCGCCAGGATCGCGCAGTTGCAGGCGCAGCGCAGCAGCGCCACGCGTACTGCCGCCGAGCAGGCTGCCGCCGCCAAGGCGGACGCGTATCGGCGCTGCCTGGCAGAGCGCTCGCGCTGGCAGAAACTGCGCGGCAAGGACGAGGCCTGCGTCGCGCCGTGAGGCCGATGCAGTGCGAGGAAATGCGGAGGTGATGCGGGTACCGCGCACGGCCATGCGGAGCGACGCGGGTGTGGCGTGCCTGTTTGCGATGCGCGCTTTTAACGCCGATGCGTGGGGCGACTGCGGTATTGCTGCTGTGTCGATGTGCCGGGCGGGGTCGCGGCCGGGGCCGCTCCTACGAAGGTGCGGCGTTTTGGGGGACTGACGGCATGCCGGTGGGTCGCGGCCGGGGCCGCTCCTACGAAGGTGCGGCGTTTTGGGGGACTGACGGCGTGCCGGGTGGGTCGCGGCCGGGGCCGCTCCTACGGTGACGTCGGGTGCGGCGGCCAACGGCTCGGCCAGGGCCGCTCGTGTAGGAGCGGCCCTGGCCGCGATGCCTTACCGGTAACGCATCCGCATCATCGGCAACGGCAACGGCTCAATAGCGCCAACGCAACGACACGCTGACAAAGCGCGGCTCGCCGTAGTTCTGGTAATCCAGGTTGGCCCAGTAGCGCTTGTCGAAGGCATTGCGTACCGCCAACGTGGCGGTCCATTGATCGCTGATGCGGTAGTTGGCATTGAAGTGCACCAGTGCATACGCGTTCTGCACCACCGTCACCGGCGTGGTGGCGCCGGTGCCGTCGCCGGTGGGACGCGCGATGTTGAAGCCGCGTACCGCGCTCTGCCAGCTGACGCCGCCGCCGATGCTCAGGCGCTCCCAGGCACCGGGCAGGCGCAGCTGCGTGGACAGCTGCAGATAATCCTCGGGCAGGTTGGCGTAGATCGCATCGGTGGGCGGGCGCGTCACCTTGACATGGGTAAAGCCGGCATTGACGGTCCAGCCGGGCAGGATCTCGCCGTTGACATCCATTTCCCAGCCACGGCTCTTGGTGCCGTTGATGCCGATGTAGGCCGAATTGCCGTCCGGCAGCGAGGATTCAGGCTGGGTCATGTCGCGCACGGCGAAGTTGTCCTGCTTGGCCTCGAACACGGCGGCGGTGGCCATCGCATGGCCGTCGAACACCTGCGCCTTGATGCCGGCCTCCAGGTTGGAGCCTTCCACCGGGGCGAGCAGGTTGTTGTCCTTGTCGCGGAAGTTCTGCGGATTGAAGATTTCGGTATAGCTGGCGTAGAGCGACACGTCCGGCACGATGTCATAGACCAGCCCCACGTACGGGGTGACTTCGTCGCTCACCTCGTAGCGGCCGCTGGTGCCGGTGTAAGCGCCGCTGGTGCTGAAGGCCTGGGTGCGGGTTTCCCAGGAGCTCAGACGGGCGCCGGCGATCAGCGACAGCGGGTCGGCCAGGCGGAAGCGTGTGGAGGCATACACGCCGCGCTGGGTGGTACGTGCTTCGCTGCGGCGGCCGTTGCGCGCATAGGTCACTTCGGAGATATCGCCATCCCAGTTGCGGATGTTGGGGATGAAATAGCAACGTTCGCCATCGCAGGTGGCCCAGTCATCGGGATAGGTCTGCGCGACGCCGTAGGAGGTCGACTGCAGATCCTGCCAGCTGCCGCCGACCACCACATCGTGCTGGCGGCCGAACAAGGAGAAACCGCCAGACAGGTACACGTCCACGCCGTCGCGCGCATCGCTGGTTTCGCCGGCGGCAGTGCGCAGGAAGATGCCGCTTCCATCGGCGGCCGGATAGCCGGTGCCATAGGCGCGCAGGCTCTGCACATCGCCCTTGGTGTGCGCGTAGTTGACGCGCAGCAACCAGTTCTCGCCGAAGCGCTGCTCGAGGTTGGCGAAGGCGGTGCTGGTTTCGCGCTGCCAGCGGCTCCACGTGGGCGCCATGTTGGTCGAACGCGGCAGGTTGGCCGGCGACCCATCGGCAGCGAAGAACGGCACCGTGCCCCAGGTCGAGCCGACGGGGGTGTTGTCCTGGCGCTGATAGCCGACGGTGAGCGTGGTGCTGTCGGTCAGGTCGCCTTCCAGCACCGCCATGCCCGACATCTTGTTGTCGTGGTAACGGTCGTAGTAATAGTCGCGGTCCTGCCAGGCCGCCACCACGCGGCTGCGCCAGCGTCCGTCGTCGGTCAGCGGCGCATTGACGTCGGCCTGCATGCGGCGGAAATCCCAGGTGCCCGCGCTCACCGCGAACGAGGCATCGAAGTCCTTGCCCGGGCGCTTGCGCAGCAGGTTGACCGTGGCCGAGGGAATGCCGGCGCCGGTGAGCAGGCCATTGGCGCCGCGGATCACCTCGATGCGGTCATAGAAGACCGTGTCGTATTCCTGGTTGGTCGCGCCGCTGTAGGTGGGCAGGCCATCGACCTGGAAGTCGGTGATCTGGAAGCCGCGTGCGTAATACAGCGGGCGCTGGGTGTCGTAGAACGACACGTTGACGCCGGTGACGTTGCGCATCACATCGTCGATGCTGAACAGCGATTGCTCTTCCAGCCGCTGCAGCCCGATCACGCTCACCGATTGCGGGGTTTCCTGCAGGGTCAGCGGCAGGCGCGTGGTGGTGGCCGGCTGTGCGCGGCTCACCGCGCCGTTGACGTTGACCTGGTCCAGCGTCTTGGCGTTGCTTGCATCGGCGGCATCGGCGGCACGCGCAGCACAGGGCGTCAGCGCCAACGCGCACAGCAAGGCAGCGGACAACGTGGCCAAAGGGGGGGAAATCGCGGGCATTGGAAGGTTTCTCATCGATCGGTACGGGACGCGTGGCGTCACGGGGCAGGAAAGCGCAGGCATGCGCGGCGCGTCCCACTCGGGCGACGAGCTGGCTGGCCCTGCCGGGCTGGCGGATCGACGAGAAGACATGCCGGACGCCGCCGGATGTTACGTAAATGTAAATCGTTTGCGTTTGAGAGGCAAGTCACAGTGCGTGCGTGACTGTCCTGCAACCGGCCGGATCATCCCAGATGCGAGAGCGGCAAGCCTTCCGGCGCTTTCACCGTGCGCAGCACGAAGCTGGAATTGACGTCGGACACGCCGGTCGCATTGAGCAGGTGGTCGAGCAGGAAGCGCGAGAAATGCTCCAGGTCGCGCACCTGGATCTGCAGCAGGTAATCCATGTCGCCGGTGAGCGCCCAGCAGGCCACCACCTCGTCCCAGCCGCGCACGCCCGCGGCGAAATGTTCGATATCGGCCTGGCCGTGCTGCTCCAGCTGCACCCGCACGAAGGCCTGCAGCCCCAGCCCCAGCGCCCTGGCATCCAGGCGCGCGCCGTAGCCGGCGATGATGCCGGCCGCCTCCAGCCGCTGGGTGCGGCGCAGGCAGGCCGAGGCCGACAGATTGACCTGCACCGCCAGCTCCGCGTTGCTGCTGCGGCCCTGCGTCTGCAGCAGCGCGAGCAGCCGCAGATCGGTGCGGTCCAGGGCGATTGGCTGGTCCATATGTTGCGCAGCAGCAGTGGATAACGCACGAATCTTGCGCCTGAAACACTTGGGCACGCAAGATTTGCAATCCCGTTGCGTGGCCGCCGGGCTAAGGTGAGCGCTGATCATCGGGAACCGCCGCCGCATGAACACCGCACCGCAACGCGTCGAAAACCAGCTCACCGACAAGGGCTATGTGCCGGTCTACACCACCGCCGTGATCGAGCAGCCGTGGGAGGGCTACAGCGCCGACGACCACGCCACCTGGGGCACCCTGTACCGCCGCCAGCGCGCGTTGCTGGTGGACCGCGCCTGCGACGAATTCCTGCAGGCGCAGGATGCAATGGGCATGGGCGAGACCCACATTCCGCGTTTCGATGCGCTCAATGCGGTGCTGCAGGCGGCCACCGGCTGGACCCTGGTCGGCGTGCAAGGCCTGCTGCCGGAGCTGGATTTCTTCGAGCATCTGGCCAACCGGCGCTTCCCGGTGACCTGGTGGATCCGCCGCCCCGAGCAGATCGACTATATCGCCGAACCGGACCTGTTCCATGACCTGTTCGGGCATGTGCCGCTGCTGATGAATCCGCTGTTTGCCGACTTCATGCAGGCCTATGGCCGTGGCGGAGTCAAGGCACACGGCATCGGTGCGGACGCACTGCAGAACCTCACCCGCCTGTATTGGTACACGGTGGAATTCGGCCTGATCGCCACGCCGCAGGGGCTGCGCATCTTTGGTGCCGGCATCGTGTCGTCCAAGGGCGAATCGCTGCATTCGCTGGAATCGCCGGCGCCCAACCGGATCGGCTTCGACCTGCAACGGATCATGCGCACGCGCTACCGCATCGACAGCTTTCAGAAGACCTACTTCGTCATCGACAGCTTTGCGCAATTGATGGACGCCACCGCACCGGACTTCACCCCGATCTATGCCGATCTCGCGCAGCAGGCGCAGGTGCCGGCCGGCGCGGTGCTGGATACCGATCGGGTCCTGCAGCGCGGCAGCGGCGACGGCTGGAGCACAGACGGCGACGTCTGAGGCTGCACCGACTCGACACCACCGCCGAGCCGGACTATGGTCGACCCTTCCCACACCGCCCTCGCTCAATGGACCTGACGCAGCTTCGCATCCGGCGTTTGGAGCTGGACGACACCCGCTTGCTGTTCACCCTGGCCAACGGCATCCGCATCGACGAGCCGATCCAGGCGCACCGGTTGTTGTTCAAGGCAGCGCCGCCGCAGCGCGCGCAGTGGCAGCTCACCGACGACGGCTTCGGGGTGAACTGGCCGGCAGTGGCGCCCCCCACGGCAGACGGGTTGCTCAACATGCCCGAGCTGTTGTGGCGCCGGCGCAGCGCACGCGCGCAAACCAAACTGAGCGCGCTGCGCGGACGCATGGATGCCCTCTCGCCGGGCGAGCGCGAGCTGGTGGCCTTGGCACGGCTGGATGCGGACATGAGCGAGAGCGGCTATGCGCGCTACTTCGACCGCTGGGATGCCGCCACCCGGCGCGATGCCTTGCAGGGGCTGGGCGCGATGGGCGCGGCACAGGCGCGCCAGGCGATCGAAGGCCTGGGCACGGTATTCGAACGCCTGGAAGAAGACCCCAACCTGCTCAGCATCGAAGACATCCTCGATGCCATGAGCGAGACCGACCGCCAGCGCGTGGATGGCTGGGAAGAGGTCTACTACCGCCGCTGCGGCGAACTGGCCCGGCTGGGGCTGACCCACTACGGGGTCGACAAGGCGTAACACGCGCACGCTGGCCGCTGGACAGCTGGACAGCTGCGGGCGGCAGGTGGCGATGGCGCGCATCGACGCTACACGCGTTGTCGGCACATGCTGCCGACGGTCGTCGGCTTGCGAACAGGGCTGCGGCCGGGACCGCGCGACAGCGCCATGGTGCAGGTAGCGGTTGGGCAGCGCATCTGCGGTACCGCCACCTGCGATGCACCAAGATGACAGCTCACCCTGCCGGCTTGGGAAGATAGGCCAACAGCAGCACAAGCGGTTCCTCGCCGGCCTGCTGCAAGGCGTGCGTACTTCCCGGCCGTGTCAGCAGCGCATCACCTGCAGTGACTGCGTATTGCCTGCCATCCAGCGCATACAGCCCACGGCCGCTGACGATGTAGTAGATCTCGTCCTTGTCGTGCAGGTGCAGGCCGATGCCGGCGCCTTTGTGCAGCACGCGCTTGCGCAGCACGAATTTCAGGTCGGGCGCATCGGCGAAGAACGGATACGCCGTGGTGGGGCCGGCGCCGCCGTGCGGGCCGGGTTGTGGGTGTGCCAGATCGCGTTCGTGTACCACCAGCGAGGGCTGCGCCTGCGCCGCGCGTTGGGCGGCGGTGTCGGCGGCTGCGCCGCAGTCGGCATCGCGGCGCAGCTGTGCTGCGAGACCAGGTTGCAGCTGCACCCAGCCCTGCACGACCAGGCACGCCACGGCCGTGGCGCCGGCGCGGCTGAAATGGGTGCCATCGGCCTTGCCCTGTTCGGGAACGAACAGGAAATAGGGTCTGGCCGCCTGTTCGCCGAGGGCACGGATCCAGGCGCTGGAACTGGCGTTGAGATCGATCAGGCCGACGTGTTCCTGCGCGGCAACGTGCTGCATGGCCAGGGTGTAGCGGCCATGGGTGTCGAGCAGCGCGCCGAAGTCATAGAGCAGGCGGGCTGCGGGGGTGATCAGGATCGGCGTGGCGCCCTTGTCGCGCGCGGTGGCGATGTAGCGGCGCAGGAACTGCGCGTAGTCGGTGGCCGGATCGGTGTAGCGCGTGGGGTCTTCGCGTTTGGCGTCGTTGTGGCCGAACTGGATCAGCAGGATGTCGCCGCGTTGCAGCTCTGTTGCGATCGTGTCCAGGCGCCCTTCGGCGATGAAACTGCGGGTGCTGCGGCCACCCTTGGCATGGTTGCGCACCTGCCATTGCGCCGGGTCGAACCACTCCTGCAGCATCTGGCCCCAGCCGGCCTGCGGCGCACGCTCGGCACCGTATTCGGCAGCGGTGGAATCGCCGGCGATGAAGATGCGGTGTGGGTCGGCACGGGCATTATTTGCGCAGAGCAGCAGCAATGCGAACAGCAGCAGACGCATGGTGGGCTCCGGTAAAAATGCTAAGTGCGCGACGCTGTTCCTTCTCCCATCGGGAGAAGGTGCCCGAAGGGCGGATGAGGGTGCGCCTCAGAGATCTGCGAGCGCCTGCCATAACAAACGCGTCGCCACGCGCCTTCAGAAATGACGCATCGACCGTTTTGCCTCGTAGTCCCGCCCCAGCCTCTCTCCCAACGGGAGAGGGGCCTTGGCGTTACCTGTGCTGGTTACGCTGCGGCAGCTGCGGCAGCTTCCGGCTTGCCCAGCACGCCGGCGACGAAGTTGCGAATCTCAGCGTCCTGCGCATTGTCGAAGAAGCACTGCTGGAAACGCTCGCCGCCCACGGCCTGCTTGATCAGCTCCGGGTCGATGGCGCGCAGGCCGTCGAGGTAGGACTTGGCGGTGGCCTGCTTGACCTGGGTCAGGATGCCGGCATTGGCGGCCTGCGATTCGCGACGCTCGGCCGGGTAGCCCAGGCCACGCTCGCCGCTGAAGGCCTTTTCGAAGATGTAGCGCACGTTGATTTCCGCGCCCCAGCCATAGCCCTTGGCGAATGCCAGCGACAGCGCGTTGCCGTTGTTGACCTGGGCGAACAGGTAGGCGTCGGTCGGCTCGATGCAGTAGCCGCAGAACACGCCCGGATGCGCATTGAGCGACATCATCGCGCCCTGGCCGGTACCGCAGCCGGCGACGACGAAGTCCACGGCCTTGGAGTTCAGCAGCAGGCTGGCGACGATGCCCAGGTGGATGTAGGTCAGGCGATGGTCGTTGTCACCGTCCATGCCGACGTTGAAGACGGTGTGGCCCTGCTCGCCGGCGACCTCGTTGAGCTGCTGCAGGATCACCGGGTTCTTGCCGGCCTGACTGAACTCGTTCATGAGTGCGATTTTCATGGGAATGCTCCGATTGGGTTTGGGGACGTTGTTTCGAATGTGGATGTGGAATGTGGCTGGTGTGTGCGCTTGGGTGCTGTCTTGATCCGCTTTTTCCAGTGCCTTGTCCGGGAAGGATCAAGACGCTGACTGACAACGGACGAAACGTTGCGGGGCCTGCCGCGCGCCTCTGGTCGATGTACGTGCCTGCCGGCCCTCATCCGCCCTGCGGGCACCTTCTCCCGGAGGGAGAAGGTGCCCGCAGGAAAGCGCGTTTGACTCAGCGTGCCAGCCAGCCGCCGTCGACCGGGATGATGGCGCCGTTGACGTAGTCCGAGGCGCTGCTGGCCAGGAACACCGCGGTGCCGCCGAGGTCGGCCGGCACGCCCCAGCGCGCGGCCGGGATGCGGTCCAGGATGGCCTTGTTGCGGTCCTGGTCGGCACGCAGCTGGGCGGTGTTGTCGGTGGCCATGTAGCCGGGCGCGATGGCATTGGTGGTCACGCCCTTGCTGGCCCATTCGTTGGCCAGCAGGCGGGTGATGCCGGCGATACCGGACTTGCTGGCGGTGTAGGACGGCACGCGGATGCCGCCCTGGAACGACAGCATCGAGGCGATGTTGATGATCTTGCCGCTACCCTGGGCGATGAAATGGCGGCCGGCGGCCTGCGCCATGAAGAAGGCCGACTTGAGGTTGACGTTCATCACGTCGTCCCAGTCCTGCTCGCTGAAATCCACCGCGTCGGTGCGGCGGATCAGGCCGGCGTTGTTGACCAGGATGTCCAGGCGACCCAGGCCGTCCAGCGTTTCCTTGAGGATGCGCTCGACCGGCTCGACGCTGATCAGGTTGGCCTGGATGGCGATGAAGCGGCGGCCCAGGCCCTTGACCAGTGCTTCGGTCTCGGTCGGCGCCTGGATGCCGGCGGCGGCGATGTCGGCGCCGGCCTGTGCCAGTGCCAGCGCGATGCCCTGGCCCAGGCCCGTGTTGGCACCGGTGACCAGTGCGACCTTGCCTTCGAGACTGAACGGATTGCTCATTACCTTATCGCTCCTGCTGGATGTGCCACGTTGTGATGAGTGAACCGCGCGGCGCGCGGCAGAATGCGTTGATGTCGTTTCGACTGCTGCGTCGCGAACGCCTGAGGTGGAGCGCGCTGGCGTTGCCGGTGCTGGCCTGGATCGCAGGCTTTACCGAAGCGAACGATGGCGAGAATCAGGCTTACTTGAGCTGGCAGATGTCCAGCACGTGCATGTCGGTGTAATCCAGGTTCTCGCCGCCCATCGCCCAGATGAAGGCGTAGTTGCTGGTACCGGCGCCCATGTGGATGGACCACGGCGGCGACACCACCGCTTCGTTGTTCTGGATCACGATGTGGCGCTGCGCCTCGGGCTCGCCCATGAAGTGATAGACGCGGTCGTTGGCGCCGAGATCGAAGTAGAAGTACACCTCGCTGCGGCGGTCGTGCAGATGCGGCGGCATGGTGTTCCAGACGCTGCCCGGCTTGAGCACGGTCAGGCCCAGCAGCAGCTGCGAGGACTGGCAGGTGGCCGGCACGATGTATTGGTAGATGGTGCGCTCGTTGCTGGTTTCCAGCGCGCCGCGGTCCAGGGCCACGGCATCCTTGATCGAAAGTTGCCTGGTCTCGAAGCGCGCATGCGCCGGCGTCGAGGCCAGATAGAACTTGGCCGGGTTGGCGGCGTCGTCCGAAGCGAAGCTGACATCGGTACTGCCCATTGCCACGTACAGCCCATCCTTGGGGCCAAGCGTGTAGGCGGTGCCGTCCACGGTCACGGTGCCGGTGCCCGCGCCGACGTTGATCACGCCCAGCTCGCGGCGCTCCAGGAAGGCATGACCGGCGGCGGAGGCCGGCTCGGTCTGCCTGGGCAGTTCCAATGCGGTGCCGAGCGGCGCCGCGCCACCAAGCACGAAGCGCTCGTAGTGGGTGTACTTCAGCGTGACCGCATCGTCGACGAACAGGCCATCGAGCAGATAGAGCTCGCGCAGGTCGTCGTTGCTGGCGCCCTTGATGGCGTCGGGATGGGTGGCGTAGTGGGTCTTGCAGTACAGGGACATGCGCGATCTCCGGTGCCAAGCGCGGGGGGATTGGCTTGCACCCGGCCATTCTACCGGCACTGGTTAACCGGTGTCATTGCGCAGTGCACGATGGGGATTCGACGGTGCGGCGGCCCCCCCTCACCCCAACCCCTCTCCCGCAGGCGGGAGAGGGGCTTCACGGCAGCGATCGGCGGACTGCCTTCCCCCGCCCGCGGGGGAAGGTGCCCGAAGGGCGGATGGGGGGCAGCCATTGGCCGAACGCGCCAGCTGTTCTCACCCTGATGGTCACAACGCTACTAGGGTGGAGCGGCGTGTCGGGTGTGCGGCATGCGCAGCGGGGGGTGTCTTGGCGCGTTTCTGGCGCATGCCTACGTTGCGCTCAGATGGCTGTCTGCCGCCTTGCCCTCACCCCAACCCCTCTCCCGCAGGCGGGAGAGGGGCTTCACGGCAGCGATCAGCGGACTGCCTTCCCCCGCCTGCGGGGGAAGGTGCCCGAAGGGCGGATGGGGGCCAGCCGTTGGCCGATCAAGCCAGTTGTTCTCACCCTGATGGTCACAACGCCCTGCAGGGTGGAGCGGCGTGTCGGGTGTGCGGCATGCGCGGCGGGGGGTGTCTTGGCGCGTTTCTGGCGCATGCCTACGTTGCGCTTAGATGGCTGCCTGCCGCCTTGCCCTCACCCCAACCCCTCTCCCGCAGGCGGGAGAGGGGCTTCACGGCAGCGATTGGCGGACTGCCTTCCCCCGCCTGCGGGGGAAGGTGCCCGAAGGGCGGATGGGGGCGAGCCGTTGGCCGAACGCGCCAGCTGTTCTCACCTCGACGGGCACACTGTCCTGCAAGGTGGAGCGGAAGCCAGCACCGCGTGGGCGCGACGCGCGGCCCTCAAATCTTCCGGCGCGGCGCGGCGCTCAATCTTCCGGCGGTTGGCAGGAGTCGCGCACGATCAGGTGCGGGCGCACGCTGGCGGTAGGCAGCTGGGGGGCGTTGTCGGGCTGGATCAGCATCGCCGCCGCGGTGCGGCCGGTGTCGCGGGTGTGGCGGCGCACCGAGGTCAGCGGCGGCCACAGCCGGGAGGCCAGCGAGCTGTCGTCGTAGCCGATCACCGACAGCTGGCGCGGGATGCTGATGCCGGCGCGCAGCGCCACCTTGTAGATACCGGCGGCCATTTCGTCATTACCGGTGAAGATGGCGGTGGGACGTTTCTTGCCCAGCAGCAGCTTTTCGGCCGCGGCCACGCCCGATTCGAAGGTGTAGCCGGCTTCGACGATGCGCTCGGGCGGCAGTTCGATGCCGCGCCGGGTCAGCGCATCGGCAAAGCCGGAGGTGCGCTCGATCGAGGACCGGTAGGCGCTGGGGCCGGTGACCAGCGCGATGTCGCGGTGGCCGAGCGAGAGCAGGTAATCGGCCGCCTCGGCGGCGCCGTCGCGGTCGTGGGTGATCACCGTCTGCGAGGTGGTGTCCAGCGCGACCGAGGCGATGCGGGTGTAGCGGCAGCCGATCTCGGCCAGCATGTCGGCCAGCGCCTGGTCCTCGGAGGCGCGCGGCACCAGGATCACCCCGTGCAGCTTCTGCGCCTGGGCGAAGCGGCGCACGCCTTCGATGTAGCCGGGGCTGCGGCTGTCGCAGGGGTGCACCACCAGCTCGAAGCTGGAGCCGCGCAGCGCGTCCAGCGCGCCGTACTGCATGTCCACGATGTATTGCGCGGTGGGGTTGTCGTAGACCATGCCGATCAGGAACGAGCGCCGGAACGCCAACCCGCGCGCCAGCGGGTCCGGCGCGTAGCCGACCTCGCGCATCAGCGCCTCGACCTTCTCGCGGGTGTCCTGCCGCACCAGCGGCGAGTTGTTGATGATCCGCGAGACGGTCTTCTTGGAGACCCCGGACATCCGGGCGATGTCGTTGATCGTGGCTACCTTGCCCTTCGGCAGGCCAGGCATTCCCTCTTCGGGCATCTTGCGGGCGGGCATAGCGGTCAACCGTTCGAGTTGAATGGATTCTACCGGCCAGCGGGCCGGCAAGCCGTCGCAGGCTTGCCGATGTCCCGCATCCGCAGCACCGGACGCGCCGCGGCCCGGTGCGCCGCGACATGCCCGCCAATGCAGAACGGTCAGTCCAGGGCGCGGTAGCGGAAGTTGCGGAACTCCACCTGGCCCTGCCCGGCGGCATACAGCGCCGGTTTCAGTGCCAGGAACTTGCCGGCCACGTTGTGGTGGTAGCCGGACACTTCCATCTGCACCGGGTACTTGGTCCAGGTGGTGCCGTCGGTGCTGCTGTGGATGGTGACGATGTGGCGGCTGTTGGTGACGCGCAGCCACACGCTGCCGCCGGTGCTGCTGGGCGCCAGCTTGGCCGGGCGCTCCTCGCCGTAGCGGTGCATGACGAACTGCTCGCCATTGCTGCCGACGCCGGCGTAGAGCTTGTCGCTGTAGAACAGCAGCGCCCCGCCCTGCCCGCCCGGTGCCACGGTCATCTGCACTTCGAACTGGTAGGCCTGGTCGGTGGCGATCACGGTCAACGGCGAGGCATCGCGCGGGGCGCTGCCCTTGCCCTGCAGGCGCAGCACGCCATTGCCCACCTGCAGCCGCTTGGCCTCGTCGGCGGCCGGGTTGAAGAAGGACCACTGCGGGCCCAGCGTGCTGGCGCGGAAGTCGTCCGACAACGCCAGCCCATGCGGCAAGGCCTGCCCGCTGGGCTTTTTCAACGGCGTGCCCAGGTCGCCGCCCTTGGCGACGAACCAGCCATCCGGGGTCCACTCGATCGGGTCGAGCAGTGCCTGCCGGCCCAGCGTCCAGTAGCCGTGTTCGTAGCCGTGGTAGAGCATCCACCAGCGTTTGTCGGTGCCTTCCACCAGGGTGGCGTGGCCACGCGACCACCACGGCTCGTCGGCGCTCCTGGTGCGGGTGATCGGGTTGTTGGGCGCGTTCTGCCAGGGGCCGTGGATCGAGCGCGAACGCGCGGTGATCACCATGTGCCCGGTCGGCGGGCCGGCGGTGCCGCCCACGGCGGTGGTCATGTAGTACCAGCCGTTGTGGCGGGTGATCTTGGGGCCTTCCTGCGCGTAGCCTTCCACGTCCCAGCTTTCCGGGTACTTCCAGCCGTCGTAGACGTGCTTCGGGGTGCCGACCACCTTCAGGCCGTCGTCGGAGAGCTGCACGTAATCGCCGCCACTCAGGAACAGGTAGCGCTTGCCGTCTTCGCCCACCGCATGGCCAGGGTCGATGTACTTGCCCAGGCCGATGTCGATCGGCTTGCTCCACGGGCCGTTGATGTCGTCGGCCCAGACCACGAAGTTGCTGCGCTCGCCCTGGTCGCCGCGCCGCGCCGGGAAGTAGATGTAATAGCGCTTGCCGTGCTTGATCAGGTCCGGCGCCCAGATCGCACCGACGTTCTGGGTGATGGCGTGGCCCAGCGGCTGCCAGTTGACCAGGTCGCGCGAATGCCAGATCGGCAGGCCCGGATAGGCATCGAAGGAGGACAGCGTGAGGTAGTAGTCCTGCCCGTCCTTGAGCACCGACGGGTCGGGGTGGTCGCCTGCCAGCACCGGGTTGAGGAAGGTGCCGTTGCCCTGGTCGGCAACGCGCTGGTGCTCGATGCCGCGCTTCCAGTCGGCCGCGGCACCGAGTCCGGCGCACAGCAGCAGGCCGCTGGCCAGCAGCCAACGCCATCGGGATGAAGTGATACCTGTACGCATGCTCTCTCCTGTCCCCGATCCCGGGGCTTGGCGGCAACCGGTGGGCAATGCCACCGGTTAACCGGATGAGGCGGAACCCTCCCGCCGGCAGCAACGTCCTGCACGCTCGGCAAGGCGTCGCACGCGCCCGGCAGGTGGGCATCGATGCGGCATCACCTGCCGCATCGATCACGCCCATCCACCAGGCACCCGATCGCTTAGCGCGTCATGGCGTTACGCGCGCAATGCGCGTGGCAACCACAGCGACAGTTCGGGGAAGAACGCCACGATCAACAGCACGCACAAGGCCGCCAGCCAGAACGGCCAGATCGTGCGCATGCTCTGGGCGATGGTGATCTGCCCGATCGAGGTGCCGATGAACAGCACCGAGCCGATCGGCGGGGTGATCAGGCCGATGCCGCCGGCCAGCACCATCACCAGGCCGAAGTGGATCGGGTCGATGCCGTAGGCCTTGACCACCGGCAGGAAGATCGGCGTGCAGATCAGGATCTTCGGTGCCAGGTCCATGAACATGCCCAGCAGCAACAGCATCACCACGATCATCAGCAGCACGGTGTTCTTGCTGTCGGCGATGGCCTGCAGGAACTTCACCGCCGCCGCCGGCACCTGCAGGTAGGCCAGCAACCAGCCGAACACCGCGGCGGTGGCGATCACGAACAGGATCACGCCGGTGGTGCGTGCCGCATGCGTCACTGCCGCGAAGAACTCGGCCCACCGCAGCTGGCGATACAGCAGCGCGGTGACGATCAAGGCGTACACCACCGCGATCGCCGCACTCTCCACCGCGGTGAAGATGCCGGCGCGGATGCCGATGAAGATCAACGCGACCAGGCCCAGGCCCGGCAATGCACCGAACAGCCGCAACGCCACCGCACGCCAGCCCGGGAACGGCTCGGTGCCGTAGCCGCGATGGCGTGCCACCGCATAGCCGGTGACCATCATTGCTGCGGTCATCAGCAGCGCGGGGAAGATACCGGCGGCGAACAGATCGGCGATCGACAGCCCGCCACCGGCCGCGGCCGAGAACAAAATCAGGTTGTGCGAGGGCGGTACCAGCAAGGCCACCAGCGCGGCGGTCATGCTCACGTTGACCGCGTAATCGCGGTCGTACCCGCGCTTGATCATCTGCGGGATCATGGTGCCGCCGACCGCCGAGACATCGGCAATCGCAGAGCCGGACACGCCGCCGAAGAACAGCGACGACAGTACGCTGACTTGGCCCAGGCCACCACGCACGCGCCCCACCAGCGACGAGGCCAGCGCGATCAGGCGCTCGGAGATACCACCGCGCAACATCAACTCGCCGGCGAAGATGAACAGCGGAATGGCGATCAACGACGCCGAGCCGCTGCCGGCGGAAATCTGCTGCACCAGCACCACCGTGGGCAGGTCCAGATACAGCAGCGTGGCCAGTGCGGCCGCGCCCAAGGCGTAGGCCACCGGCACGCCGATCAGCAGCAGCACCACGAAGGTTCCCAACAACATGGCGATGCCCATCAGCGCACTCCTCCGGCCTGGATCGGGCGCAGCACACGCCACAGCTTGTACAAGGCAAAGAGCACCATCAGCGCGCCGCCGATCGACAGCGGCAGGTAGTTGATGCTCTGCGGCATCTGCGCGCCGGCCATCTTGATGTCCAGGCCATCGACCAGCAGCGCCGCACTCCACCACGCCAGCACCGCGCCGATGGCAATGATCATCAGCGGGCGGATCAGGTCGAACACGCGGCGCACCAGCGGTGGCACGTGTTCGCCCAGCAGGTAGAAGCCGAAGTGGCGGTTGGTATGCACGCCGGCGGCCGCGCCCAGGCTCAGCGCAGTGCTCAGCAGCAGCAGCGTCACCGGCTCGGTCCAGCTGGGCGAATCGTTGAGCACGTAGCGGGTGAACACCTGCCAGCCCTGCACAACCACCAGGCCCAGCAGCGCGATGGAGGCCACGCCAACGGCGGTATCGGAAACGCGGTCCAGCGCGCGCTGCAACGGCGCGACCGGGACGGCGACGGTCTCGGGTTCGGTCATCGGGTCACCTCTATGCAAAATCGCGGATGCGGCGGTACAGCGCTTCGATCTCGGGCTGCTTGCGGTATTCGGCCAGCAGCGGCGCGGCGGCGGCGCGGAACGCTGGCATGTCGACCTGGTTGAGCTTCACGCCGTAGTCGATCACCTGCTTGCGCGCGATGGTCTCGGAGGCATCCCACAGATTGCGCATCACCGGGACCGAGGCGCGTGCCAGCTCCACCACCAGGCCGCGGTCGGCCGGGCTCAGCGACTGGAAACTCTGCCGCGACATCACCAGGATGTCCGGCGCGTAGGAATGCTCGCTCTGCGACCAGTAATGCGCGGCTTCGAAATGCCGGCTGGACTGGAAGCTGCGCATGTTGTTTTCCGCACCGTCGATCATGTGCGTTTCCATCGCTGAGAACGTCTCGCCCAGCGACATCGGCGTGGGATTGGCGCCCAGCATGCGCATCAGCTTGAGGAAGATGTCCGACGAGGCCACGCGCAGTTTCAGGCCCTTGAGATCTTCCGGGCGGTGCAGCGGATGCTTGGTGTTGTAGAAGCAGCGCGCGCCCGAATCGTAGATCGCCAGGCCCACCAGGTCGCGCTGCTCGAAGCTGCGCAGCACGCTGTCGCCGACATGGCCGTCGATGGCGCGGCGCAGATGCGGCACCGAGTCGAACACGTACGGCAGGCACAGCGCCTGGGTCAGCGGAAAGGTGTTGTTCAACGCACCCGAATACACGCGGGTGATGTCGATGGCACCGAAGCGCGCCATGTCGATCGCCTCCGACTCGCGCCCGAGCTGGCCGGAGTGGTACTGGCGCAGCTTGAGCCGGCCATTGGTACGCGCTTCGAGCTGCTTGCCGAACCAGCGCACCGCTTCCACCGTGGGGTAGTCGCCGACGTGCACGTCGGTGGCGGTGAGCAGCTGCCCGCCGGGAATCGGCGTGGTGGCGCCAGCGCCCAGCCAGGGGCCGGCCGCGGCGGCGCCGAGCCCGGCACCGAGGAAATGTCTGCGTGTGATCATTGGCGCCCTCCCAAGCGTCTGGTCACTGGGTCCGGCGTTACTTGGCGGACACAGCCGTACAGGAAATGTCGCCGATGCCGGCGAAGCGAATCAGGGCATGCTGTCCCACTTCGATGTCATGGATACCGGTGGCATTGCCCGTGGCGATGAGATCACCGCGCTTGAGCGGACGCCCGCGCTGGGCCGAACGGCCGAGCGCAAATGCGTAGGCGGCGCGCAGCCCGCCCGGCAACGTGGTGGCCCCGCCGGTGCCGACCAGCTGGTCGTCGATCAGGGTTTCGGCAGTCAGCGCAGATTCGTCGCGCGCCAGCCAATCGGTCACTTCCGGGCCCAGGATCAGGCCGTTGTTGTTGCCGAAGTCGGAGATCACCACGCGCGGGCCCAGCTTGTTGATGGTGGCCAGCGGGCTGCTGGCGATCTCCACGCCGATGAACAAGGTGGCCGGCAGCTGCGCCGCCTCCTCCGGGGTGAAGTGGGTCTGCTCGGCCGGCGCGTCCGCGTCCAGGCGCAGCACGTACTCGGCCTCGACCGCGCCAAAGCCGCCCGCGTAGATCGGGAACTCGGTTGTTCCACCGGTAGCATTCCAGAGCTTGTGCGAGAAGATCGGGCCGAGCAGGCGCTCGTCGCCGGAATGGTCGCGGCGCTCGGCCGCGATATAGCCCACCTTCCAGCCGACCACCCGGTCGTCCCACTGGCTGATGGCGATATCCTGCACCTGGTAGGCAGTAACCAGATCGTCAGGGATTTGCCCGGGAAAGTCGGGCAGCGATGCCCCTGCACGGCGTGCCTCCACAAAGCGCTGCGCGATCTGCGACAGCGAGGATGTGGACGATGGCGGAGTGGCGGCGTCGTTGCTCAAGGGTGTCTCCCTGATAGGTGTTTTTGTTGCACTGCCAATCGACAGTGGCACGGTGTGCTGTATATGGTAAACCGGTGTCATTGGCAATGTGCAGTGCGGCAAAGTGGCCGCAGGAACGAAGCAACCCTGGGAGGGGTGGATGGAACAGACAAGCCAGACGCGCGTGTTTGCCGCGTTTTCGAGCCTCATGCGCCGGTGCATGACCGTGGGAGTGATGGGTTTGCTGCTGGCAGGGCCGGTGCTGGCCGCCGAGGCACCTGGCGCCGAGACCGCAGCCGAGCAGGCCAGCCGGATCCCGCTGTGGCCCAAGGGGCTGGCACCGGGTGACAAGGCGCTGCAGCAGCCGCAGCGCATCGTCCAACGCAGCAGCGACCCTGCGCTGCCCGATCGCTATATCCAGCAGATCAGCACGCCTTATCTGGTGGTCTACCGGCCCAGGCAGCCGAACGGCACCGCCCTGCTGGTCACCCCCGGCGGCGGCTACCAGCGCATCGTGCTCGACAACGAAGGCAGCGCGCTGGTGCCGAGCTTCGTCGACCAGGCCGGTATCACCCTGTTCGTGCTGCGCTACCGGCTGCCCGGCGAAGGCCACCGGAACGGCGCCGACGTGCCACTGGCCGATGCACAGCGTGCGCTGCGGCTGATCCGCGCCAATGCCGCCCGCTACGGCATCGATGCGCAACGGGTCGGGGTGATGGGCTTTTCGGCCGGCGGCCATGTCGCCGCCAGCCTGGGCACGCGCTACGCCGCGCAGGTGTACCCGGCCCAGGACGCGGCCGATGCGCTGAGCGCGCGGCCGGATTTTGAACTGCTGATCTACCCGGTCATCGACATGGACAGCGCCAACGCGCACCCGGGCTCGCGTGAGCGCCTGCTCGGCAGCAATCCAGACGCGGCGCAGGTGCGCGCGTATTCGCCGCAACTGCATGTGGATGCCCACACGCCGCCCAGCTTTCTGCTGCATGCGCAGGACGACACCGTGGTGCCGGTGCGCAACAGCCTGCTGATGCACGACGCGCTGCTGCGCGCCGGCGTGGCAAGCGAGCTGCATGTCTTCCCGCAGGGCGGCCATGGCTTCGGCACCGCCAGCGGCACCGGCCTGACCGTGGCCGCATGGCCGCAGCTGGCGCAGGCCTGGATCGCGCATGTCACCAGGGGGCAGACGCCTGCATCTGCATCTTCACCGGCACCGGCACCGGCAGTGATCCCTGCGCAGGACGCGGCGCGATGACAGCGCCGTCCATGCCCGACACGCGCCGACGCACGCTGCTGCGTGGCGGGCTGCTTGCCACTGCCGCAGCAGCGCTGCCCGGCGTCGCCGGCGCGGCCGCACCGCCGCCACGCGATGACAGCGCGCCGCTGGCACGCGTGCGTGGCGGCGCGCTGCGCGGCTATCGCGACCAGGACATCTGCGTGTTCAAGGGCATCCCGTACGGCGGCGACACCGCTGCGCGGCGCTTTCAGGCACCTGTGCTGGAAACGCCTTGGCAGGACGTGCGCGATGCCGGCGCCTACGGTGCGGCCGCACCGCAACTCAAGGCCAGCGAACCCACCAGCGAGGACTGCCTGTTTCTCAACGTGTGGACGCCCGGCCTGCGCGATGGCGGCAAGCGGCCGATCCTGTTCTATATCCACGGCGGCGGCTACACCACCGGCTCCGGCAGCGACCCGCTGTACGACGGGGTGCGCCTATGCAAGCGCGGCGACGTGGTGGTGGTCACCGTCAATCACCGGCTCAACCTGTTCGGCTACCTGTCGCTGGCGCAGCTGGGCGATGCCGGCTTTGCCGACTCCGGCAATGCCGGTCAGCTGGACCTGATCCAGGCGCTGCAGTGGGTGCGCCAGCACGCGGGCGAATTCGGCGGAGATGCCGGCAACGTCACCGTGTTCGGCCAGTCCGGTGGCGGCGCCAAGATCGCCACGCTGATGGCGATGCCGGCCGCGCGCGGCCTGTTCCACCGCGCCTGGACCATGAGCGGGCAACAGGTCACCGTGGCAGGGCCACGCGCGGCCACCCAGCGCGCGCAGCTGCTGCTGGACGCGCTGAAACTTGCGCCGGGGGAGCTTGCGCGGATCCGCACGCTACCGGTGGCGCAGCTGCTGGCTGCCGCGCAGCTGCGCGACCCCTCGCGGGTGGAAAACAGCGCGTTGTATTTCGGCCCGGTGCTGGATGCGCGCAATGTGCCGGTGCACCCGTTCTGGCCGACTGCGCCACTGCAATCGGCCCGCATTCCCATGGTGATCGGCAATACCCGCGACGAGACGCGCGCGTTTCTCGGCAACGACGCCAAGAACTTCGCGTTGAGCTGGGACGAGCTGCCGGCCAGGCTGGAAAGCCAGCAATACGTCGACCTGTTGCCGCAGGTGGTGATCGCCGAATATCGCCGTCTGTATCCGCAGTACTCGCCCTCGGACGTGTTCTTTGCGGCGACCACCGCCGGCCGCTCGTGGCGCGGCGCGGTCGAAGAGGCCGAAGCGCGTGCGCGCCAGGGCGCACCGACCTGGGTGTATCAGCTGGACTGGGGCTCGCCGCTGGATGGCGGCAAGTTCGGCGCCTTCCACACGCTGGATATTCCGCTGGTCTTCGACACCATTGCGCAGCCCGGCGCACGCACCGGCGACGGTGCCGATGCGCAGCGCATGGCCGCGCAGATGAGCCAGGCACTGCTGGCGTTCGCGCGCAGCGGCAACCCGAATCATCGCAGCCTGCCGCATTGGACGCCGTATTCGCTGCAACGCCGCGAGACGCTGCTGTTCGATACACCGAGCCGGCTGGAGCACGACCCGCGCGGTGGCGAGCGCAGGCTGTACCAGCAGGCGCCTTTCATTCAACGCGGCACGTTTTGAGCGCTTGCGTGGTGGAGCGCGACCTCGCGCGGGCTGATGGCTGTCTGCAGCGGCAGGGTTTTGCCGCTACATCGTGGCGCCAATCAAGGCGTGGCCCCGGTGATCGTGCTTGGGCTTTCTGACTGCCTTTGGTCTTCCAACTCGATTTCGGCGTCTGCCTGCCTTTCGTCTTCCGTTCGTCTTCCGACTGACATCCGTTCCTTGATCGCTTCTTCGTCCCTGGTGACTCATGCGCTTCCCGTCTCTCGTACCGCTGGTTCTGCTGGCAGCAACCGCTACACCTGCTGCACACGCTGTTGAGGCGCCGCCTGCAACCGTGCCGGCTTCTGGTGTGCCCGCGACCGGCACGCAGCTTGCCGCCAGCAAGATCGTGCTGGTCGGCGATTCCACCACTGCCGTGCAAGGTGGCTGGGGGCCGAGTTTCTGCGCACAGCATGTGACCTCGTTCCTGAGCTGCCTCAATCTGGCGCGCGGTGGCCGCAGCACCTCCAACTACCGTGCCGAAGGGTCGTGGGAGATCGCGCTGCACGAGCTGCGCAGCGGCGGTTATCGACAGGTCTATGTGCTGATCCAGTTCGGTCACAACGACCAACCCGGCAAACCGGGGCGTTCCACCGACCTGACGACCGAATTCCCCGCCAACCTGCGCCGGTACGTGGCCGAGGCGCGCGCCGCCGGTGCGATTCCGGTGCTGGTCACGCCATTGACGCGGCGGCAATTCGCGCGCGGCCAATTAGTGGATGACCTTGGCCCGTGGGCGGAGGCCACGCGCAAGGTTGCGCAGGAATTGCAGGTGCCGTTGATCGATCTGCATGCGCGCAGTCGTGCGCTGGTGCAGGGCATGGGCCCGGTGTTGGCGATGCGGCTGGCGCAGCGGCCTGCCGAGCCCGCGCAAGTGCTTGCCGCGCAATCGGGCACCACGATTGGCAAGACGCCGGTGCAGGCATCGCATGCGCCGCCGCCGTCAAAGATTGCGGCAGCGGGCAGCGTCTCCGTCAGCGCGCAGGACAATGCCAGCGCCGAGCCGATGGGCCAGGCCAAGCTGGCGTTCGACTACACCCATCTTGGTGCGGACGGCGCCGATCTGTTCGCGGCGATTGTTGCCGACGAGTTGGCAAAGCACGTACCTGCGTTGCGGCCGCTGTTGATTCCGTGATGCGTCATTTCATCTGATCAACTAGAGCGGCTAACAAACCTACTTGACGCCAGTCAATTGCAGGCCGGCTGATGTGCTGCCTGGCTGCAGGGCCCTTGCCCGCCCACCATCGCGAGACACGCTACAAGGACGTCCTTGTAGCGGCATCCATGCCGCGTAAGGTCCCGCGACAGCGGCAGGCAGGACCTGTCGAGATGATTGGCACGCAGGGCTTTCAATAAAACAATCAGCACACTGTCTGGAGCGGTGAGGGCACCGCGATCTCGACGCTGCGAGTTCGCTGCAGGGCCCTTGCCCGCCCACCATCGCGGGACACGCCGCAAGTACATCCATGTAGGCTCTGGCGCGGCATCCATGCCGCTCAAGGTCCCGCGACGATGGGCGGGCAAGGACCAGTCGAGAGTGTCGGTAGCACAGTCTTTAATAAAGCAACCAGCAAACTGTCTGGTGCGGTGTCCTCACCAATTGCGGGACCGTGTGGCGGCTTGGATGCCGCCACCGCGCCCCCGGGGATGGGTTCACGGCGTGTCCCGCGAGCGGTGAAGGGACCGCGCAGTCGACCCTGCACTCACTGACAAGCACTCGCTCGCCAGGTTTTATTGGTCGCTCCTAGCTGCATCAGCTCACGACAGGCACTGGCGCATCCGCTTCGATCACCTGCTCGCGCTTGAGCTCTTCCCACACCGCTGCCGGAATCGCCACGCGCATCGAGGCCGCATTCGCATGCGCCTGCTCGGGCGTGCGCGCACCCGGAATCACCGCAGACACCACCTTCGGCGCGGCGGCAAATTGCAGCGACACCGTGCGCAGATCCACGCCGTGGCGCTCGCAGATGGCGAGTGCCTTCTGGCGCTTGGCCGGTGCCCATTCCGGCACGGTGCCGTCGTAGAGATACCGCTCGCGGCCGGCCAGATAGCCCGCCAACAACGGCGCACCGACCACCACCGACGCGCCGTGCTTTGCGATCTTCGGGAAGGTGTCGTGCAGCGCCTGCGCGTGGTCGAGCAACGAATACTGGCAGGCCAGCAGGAAGATGTCCGGATCGGCCTCCTCGATCGCACGCAAGGCCGGCTCGGGGCGATTGACGCCAAAGCCCCAGGCCTTGATCAGGCCCTCCTTGCGCATCTTGGTCAGCTCGGGCATAGCGCCTTTCACCGCCTCGGCAAAGCGCTGTTCCCACGGCATGCCGAGGTCTTTCTCGTTCTCCGGGGACAGGTCGTGGATGTAGGCGATATCGATCTGCGACACGCCCAGCCGCTGCAGGCTGTCTTCGATCGAGCGACGCACGCCAGAGGCGCTGTAGTCGTAGCGGTAGTCGAAGGGCGAGGGCTGCTGCCACATCGTCTTCGGCGGCTTGTCGGTGGCGGTGAGCAGGCGCCCGACCTTGGTCGACAGCACGTAGTCGTCTGCGGCGTGATTGTGCAGATGGTGGCCGGTACGACGC
The DNA here is from genome assembly GCF_903989465.1 of Xanthomonas sp. CPBF 426. NCBI lineage: Bacteria > Pseudomonadati > Pseudomonadota > Gammaproteobacteria > Lysobacterales > Lysobacteraceae > Xanthomonas > Xanthomonas sp. CPBF 426. The sequence goes on along the minus strand of NZ_LR861805.1, from coordinate 207,262 downwards.
TCGGACAGGCCCAGGCCGTACCACGGCGAGGTATCGAAATACCGCACGCCCGAGGCCCATACCGCGGCCAGGGTCGCTTCGCTTTGCGCATCGCTGGTGGGCGCAAACCCGTTGCCGATCGCCACGCCACCAAAGCCTAGGCGACTCGACGGCCGATAGCGCGCGCCCTTGGCTGCAGGATTGGTCGGCAACGCGGAAGCGGCAGCCTTGCCGCGCGTGGGCATCACGCTGCCGGGCGCGGAGGTCTGCGCCAACAACGGGGCGGCGGCCAATGCGGCGGTGCCGGCAGCGGCGGCGGAGAGGAACTGGCGACGGGTATTCATGGGGAAATCCTTGCGGCGACTCGATGCACAAGGATGGTCCCGCCTGCGTGCAGACCAGGTCAGCGCAAGGCGCGCGCGCGTATACATGCAAGCAACGAACGGCTCGCGTGTAGGCTTAGACAAAGCAGGCACGTCAGCACAGGTTGTCGGCGGTCGCTGCTGGTGGTCATTGCATGCACCGCATGCTCGGGACATGCAGAAGTGGCCTGTATTCCGGGCCGCTACACTTCATCGCGTGGCGTTGCCTAAGAGCGGCTGACACAGCGTCGCGAGCGGTAGTCGACTGTGTGCGGACGGCACGCTCAGAACCGCAGTGCACGCGTGGCATATGTTGCTTCCGAGCACCGAGCGCGCCTGCCTGACGGCTGTGCAGTCGTTTTGCTCGCCACTCCAGATCCCTGCACAGGTCCTTATTGCATGGATCCAACGTCCATCAGTGTATTTCCAGCAGTTGCACCTGTGCCCGCGGTGGGCCATCGCCCAGCCACAGCGTGCCCACGCTGATCGGCAGGCTGAAGCGACGCGGGCCGGCGCTGCCCGGATTGATGTACAGCACACCGTCGTGCGTCTGTATCGACGGCTTGTGCGAATGTCCGCTGATGATCACATCTGCGGCGACATCCGCTGCCAGCGTTTTCAGATCGTGCAGCACATGGATGCGCACATTTGCGATCAGCAGGTCCAGCGTTTGCGGAAGTTGCGCTGCCCACGGCGTGTTGTCGATATTGCCGGCGATCGCATGCAACGGTGCCAGCGCGCCCAGCGCGGTAAGGATCTCCGGCTTGCCCACGTCGCCGGCATGGATGATCGCCGCGCAGCCCTGCAATGCAGCCACGGCCTCGGGCCGCAGCAGGCCGTGCGTGTCGGAGATCAGGCCAATGCGTAAGGCGGCAGCCGTCATCGGGTGTGGGTGAAGGTGGCGGGCGATGAGGATGCACTGCCGGGTGATGCCGTTGCGTCAACGTGGCGCCTTTTCGCGTCGGCAGCATGTTCAGCGGCCAACCTCGCCATGGCAGCTGTTGCCCGGCACACCGTGGCGTGCCGGGTATCAATCAACTCGGTACATCGACTCACTGTGTTGTACGCGCTTTCCAGGCCCAGACGCTGTTGGGATCGCCCTGCAGTCCGCGCCGTTTGCTTGCACGCGCCAGTTGCCAGTACGCCCATGCCAACACCAGCGCGATCAGGTCCACGCCGAGTACCGTGGCGTCCTGCCATGGCAGCACCACGCCGCGCGCGGAAACGCAGCTGGCCAGCGGAATCAGCGCCGTCAGGCCTGCGCAGGCCAGCAACACCTCGTACGCCCCACGTGCGGTGGGGCGGATCAGTGCCCACACCAGCACGGCCGCGAAGACCGCGTAATAGACATGACGCTCCTGTCCTTGCGGCAGCAGGCGCGCGGCGATGAACAGCGCCGAGACGCCGGCCACGCTGCCCAGGCACACGCCGACGGTGAGGCGCGCCATCGCGTGGGTGCGGCGCGGTTGATCGACCAGCCGACGCTTGCGGCGTGTTTCGATCCACAGCAGGTTGCCGCTGTAGAACAGGAACGCGCCGCCCAGCCCGAGCAGGAAATACAGCCACTGCACCGGCGCCTGCCCGAAGTTGCCGAAGTGCAGCCCTTGCAGCCCGCGCAATGCAGCGGTGCCTGGTGACATCGTCCTTGGTTCGAGTACGCGCAGGACCTGGCCGGTTGCCGCGTCCAGCGCCACGCCACCGAGGGTGTTGAGCCGGCGCTGCGCGTGATGGCCATACACCTCCGCACGCGCATTGGCATCGCCTGCATCGTGAAACCCGACGCTTTCCGGTACGAAGCCCGGGCTGGCCGCGCGCGCCTTGTCCAGCAGCACTGCCAGCGGCAACACCGGCGCCGCGCGCCTGGCCGGTTGCACATGCGGGGTGAGCTCGAAGTCCGGCTCCAGGATCTGCATCAGCTTGCCGTCGAACACCAGGAACTGGAACGGCGCCAGCAGCAGCACGCCCAGGCACAACACCGCACCGGACCAGGCGAAGATCACATGGAACGGCAACGACAGCATGCCGACCACGTTGTGCGCGTCCTGCCACAGGCGCTTGACGTTGGCGCCGATGCGCAGCGCGAACAGGTCCTTGAAGAACACCGGCGCATACAGCACCACGCCGCTGACCAGGGCCAGCCCGTACAGCACGCTCACCACCCCGAACAGGTAGGTGCCGAACACGCGCGGCAGCCCGGCGGTGAAGTGCAGGTCATAGAGAAAGTCGGCAAAGCCTACCCGCTGCGGTAGCTCCAGCAGGCTGCCATCGGCGGCTTGTTGGTACTGCCGCATGCCACCGCTGGCCTCGGCCTGCGGGCCGTACCAGTACAGCCGCGCCAGCGGCCCGTGCTCGCCGGGCAGCAGCACCAGGAAGGAGTCGGCCACCTGCGGATGCCGGGCGATCACCGCATCCAGCAGGCGCTGCGCGGCGGCGACAGGATCTGCCGGCGCCGGCTGCGTGGCAGGCGGGGTGGTCTGCCAGCCGCTCAATTGGTGAGTAAACACGGTGATGGCACCGGCATAGAAGGCGATGAACAAGGCCATGCCGGCCAACAGGCCCATCCAGCTGTGGACCGACAGAAACGCACGCAAGGTCGCTGCTTTCATGCACCCAGCTCCGTCCAGCCCACGGCCTTGATGCCTGCAAGCGTGAGGTAGCACAGCAGCGTCAGCCCGCCGAGTACGACCCAGGCACGCGATGCGCTACGAAACACGAACGGCAGCGCCATCGCACCGATCCATGCCGGAAACATCAGCAGCAACCACGCCAGCGTGTAGCTCCGCTGCGGCCCCGGCAGCACCAAGGCGCACAGGCCGACCACGCCCACCGCAAGCGGCAGCCCCAGCACCACGGCGGCCAGCCATCTAGCCCACATGGCGTACCTGCCTGCGTTGCACGCGCGCCTGCTGCCAGGCATCCAGGTACGGCAGCGCCACCGCCACCAGCATCAACGCCGTCACTGCGGCGAAGATGCCGGCCCAGGTCCCCAATGCAGCGATGGCGCAGCCCAGCGACAGCAGCAGCAACGCGCTGGCGCCGAGGCGTAGCGCACGCGCCGACAGCCGGCGCTGCGGCCACAGGCGTTGATGCCTTGTTGCCAGGTAGAACGCCAGCGCCGAGACCGCAGCGGCGAGCAGATAGCACGCCGTCATCAGGCCGCTCATGCCTGCACCTGCATCGAAGCGGAGGGCGACAAGCTGCCCGAGAGCACAGGCCGCGTGCCGCCGCCCTGCGCCCCGGCACACCCCGAATACGCAGCCCGCACGGGTGCATCTGCGCGCCCGACCCTGCGCACGACAGGAACAGGCCACTCAAGCATCGAAGAAGCAGCAGCACTCAAAACGCCCACGCACAACGCTCCCGTAACGAGATCGACGGAAGGCATGGCGGCGGCTGTGCCCGGCAGCCCTCCCCGGGCCGCCTGATATCAGTGGTCGACACCCAGCTGCGCCGCCCGACAGGCGCACGCAACACGGTCTCACCACTCTACGGCGCGCAATCTAACAGGTGCCACGGCGCCGGACCAGCCGTCCGGCGCCGTGGGTGCTGCATCAGCCCTGCGGCGTCAGCACGACGACGCCCAGCGGCGGCAACAGCAGCGGCAGGGATTGCGCATGGCCATGCATGGACTGCTGCTCGGCGCCCACCACACCGCCATTGCCCAGGTTCGCGCCGCCATAGATACCGGCGTCGCTGTTGAACACCTCGCGCCACTGGCCGCCCTGCGGCACGCCGACGCGGTAGCCGTGCTGCACGATCGGGGTGAAGTTGATCACCACCAGCACCGGGGCGTCGCCGCGCTTGCCCTTGCGCAGGAACGCGACCACGCTGTTGGCCGCGTCATCGCCCACCACCCACGCAAACCCGGCCGGGTCGTCGTCCTGCGCGTGCAGCGCGGGGTATTCGACATACAGCCGGTTCAAGTCACGCACCAGGGTCTGCACGCCGCGATGGCGTGGGTCGTCCAGCAGATGCCAGGGGATGCCGCCGTCGTGGTTCCACTCGGTGGGCTGGCCGAACTCGCAGCCCATGAACAGCAACTTGCGCCCCGGGTGGGTGAACATGTAACCCAGGTAGGCGCGCAGGTTGGCAAAACGCTGCCAGTCGTCGCCCGGCATGCGGCCCAGCAACGAGCCCTTGCCGTGCACCACTTCGTCGTGCGAGATCGGCAGCACGAAGCGCTCCGAATACGCATAGACCATGCTGAAGGTCAGCTCGCCATGGTGGTAACGGCGGTAGATCGGATCCAGCGCGGCGTAATGCAGGGTGTCGTGCATCCAGCCCATGTTCCACTTGTAGTGGAAGCCCAGGCCGCCATGCGCCACGTCGGCGGTGACACCGGGGAATGCGGTGGATTCCTCGGCAATCATCACCGCGCCCGGGGTGTGCTCGCGCACCACCTCGTTGAGCCGGCGCAGGAAGGCGATGGTCTCGTAGTTCTCGCGCCCGCCATGGATGTTGGGCACCCACTCGCCGGCATTGCGGCTGTAGTCGCGGTACAGCATCGAGGCCACCGCATCCACGCGCAGGCCGTCGACGTGGAAGCGCTGCAGGAACTCCAGCGCACTGGCGATCAGGAACCCGGACACCTCGCGCCGCCCGTGGTTGTAGATCAGCGTATTCCAGTCGCGATGGAAGCCTTCGCGCGGGTCGGCATGTTCGTACAGCGCGGTGCCGTCGAAATGCGCCAGGCCGTGGGCGTCGGTGGGGAAATGCGCCGGCACCCAGTCGACGATCACGCCGATGCCTTCGCGGTGGCAGCGATCGACGAAACGGGCAAAGCCATCCGGCGAACCGAAGCGCGCAGTCGGCGCGAACAGGCCCAGCGGCTGGTAGCCCCACGAGCCGCCGAACGGATGCTCGGTCACCGGCATCAGCTCGACATGGGTGAAGCCCATGTCCGCCACGTACGGAATCAGGCGGTCGGCCAGTCCATCCCAGTCCAGGTCCACGCCTTCCTGGCGCAGCCAGGAACCGGCATGGATCTCGTAGATGCTCATCGGTGCGTCGTGCGCCTGACGGCGCGCGCGCGTGGCCATCCAGCCGTCATCGCTCCACTGGTGCGGGGTGGGGTCGGCCACGATCGAGGCGGTGCCCGGTGCCAGCTCGGCACGCCGCGCCACCGGGTCGGCCTTGGCCGGCAACTCATTCCCATGCGGGCCGCGCAGCTGGTACTTGTAGTGCGCCCCCGGGCCGACGTCGGGCACGAACAGCTCCCACACGCCGGACTGGTGCCGCAGCCGCATCGGATGCCGGCGTGCGTCCCAGCTGTTGAAGTCGCCCACCACCGCCACGCGCGTGGCATTGGGCGCCCACACCGCAAAGCGCGTGCCGCGTACGCCATCGACCTCGATCACGTTGGCGCCGAGTGCATCGGCCAGCTGCAGGTGATGGCCTTCGCTGATCAGATGCAGGTCGAAGTCGCTGAGCTGCGGGCCAAACGCGTACGGGTCGGCGGTGTCCTGCTCGCCGCCGGGCCAGCCGATGCGCAGGCGATACCCGCCCTGCGCCGGCAACGCGCCGGCGAACAGGCCCGGCTCCGGGCCCGCGTCCAGCGCGATGACCTGGCCATCGTCGAGCACGGCATTGACGTAGTCGGCACCCGGTTGATAGGTGCGCAGCACCCGACCGCTATCGGTCGGGTGCGCGCCAAGAATGGCGAATGCATCGCCATGGCGTGCCTCGGCCAGGGCGCGGGTCGCGCCGGGATCCCATCGATTGGTCACTGCTGTCATCACTCCACTCATCATGTGTCTCCCGCACCAGCGCGCGCGCGGTGCAGGATGCGTCGCAAGCCCTCGATCGGCACCATCAGCCAGCCAGGGCGGTTGGCGGCCTCGTAACGCACCTCGTAACAGGCCTTCTCCACCAGGAACAGCAAGGTGGCCGCGTTGAACGCCGCCGGTGCGATCCACGGGTGCGTGCTGGCATCGAGCACGGCATGGTACGCATCCAGAAACGCCTGTGTGGAACGGCGGCGGAACTGCACCAGGAACTCGTCCAGATGCGTGTCCACGCCCACGCCTGCGCGTGCGGCGGTGCCTTCCTCGCCACGTGCCGACACTTCGCTGGCGTAGTCGAGCGAGCGCAGGAAGCCGGCCACATCGCGCAGCGGGCTGGCCTTGGCGCGCCGTTCGGACAGCGGCTTGGCCGGCTCGCCTTCGAAGTCGATCAGCACCACATCGTCGAAGGCCACCAGGATCTGGCCCAGGTGGAAATCGCCGTGCACGCGGGTCAGCAGGGAATCGGCCAGCACGCTCGGCGCCTGGGCGAGCAAGGCATCCAGCTGCGGGCGCTCGGCCAGCACCGCCTGCAGCGCTTCGCGTTCGGTGGCGTCATCGGTGCCGGCCAGACGCGTGGTGACCGTGTCCCACATCTCCTCGACCTGGCGGGCGACGCCGGCCACCACATCGTTGGCGGTCGGCAGGTCGATGCGCTGCGGGGCGAAGTCGGCATCGTCGGTGTCGCGCGACAAGGCCTCGTGCAACTCGGCCAGGCGTTTGCCGACCACTGCGGCGAAGGCGTCGTACCCGGCGATGGCTTCGGCGCGCGATTCGTCGGTCTGCGCGGTGGCGTACTCGTCGAAGCTGCGCGCCAGATGGTCCAGCGTCCAGCGCCAGGCATCGCCCTGGTTGCGGATGAAGCCCTGCAGCAGCGCGATCGTGGTGATGGTGCCCTGCGTGTCGATACGGCTGACGCTGCCCAGCAAGGGCGCGGCGTTGGCATAGCCCATCTCGGTCAGGCGGCGGCCGATCTCGATCTCCGGGTTGGCGCCATTGGCCACGTGCCGCAGCAGCTTGAACACCGCCTTGTCGGCAACCACCAGCGAGCTGTTGCTCTGCTCGGCCGACAGCCAGCGGATTTCCGGATCCTGAGGAATGTCCAGCGTGGCCAGCGCCGGGGTCGCCTCGAAGCGCACCTGGCCCTGCTGCGAGGCATCGTCGCCATCGCAGAAGTCCAGCGCGGCGTTGTCGCGCAAGGCGTCGATCACCCCGCGCACCATCGGCTTGAGTGCGAAGGCATCGGTGAGATACCCCACCTCGCGGCCCTGGCGCACACGCGCCAGCGCCAGCTGCTCGGCCAGCGTGCTGGGGTGGTCGCGCTCCCACACGATGCCGATCGGCAGCATGTAGCTCTCGTGGCGGCCGTCTTCCAGCTCCACGTCCAGCTCCAGCAGGCTCATCGGCTCATCGCCGGGCAATGGCGTACGGCGCGAGATGCGCACATGCTTCAGTGCCTGGTCCTTGGCCGAGAACCAGCGGCGTGCCGACAACCAGGCCGGCAGGATTTCCGCTTCCAGCGTGGACAGATGTGGCAGCAATGCGTTGCTCTCGTCGGTATCGCTGCGCAGCACCAGCGTACGGTAATCCGGCAACGGCACCGGGCTGGGCACATGCCAATCCGGCAAGGTGCCTTCGCTGACCAGCTGGAACGCGTAGAAGCCGAACGGCGGCACCGTGAGCAGGTAGGTCAGCCGGCCGACCGGCGGGAAGCTGCCGCCGCCGATGATGTCCACCGGCACGCGGCCCTCGAACTCGGACAGGTCCAGCTCCACCGCCTGCAGCGTGTGCGACAGGTTGGCCACGCACAGCACCGTCTCGTCCTGGTAGCAACGCAGGTAGGCCAGCATGCGGCGGTTGCCCGGGTACAGGAAGCGCAGGGTGCCGCGACCGAAGGCCTGGTAGCGCTTGCGCACGCTGAGCACGCGGCGGGTCCAGGTCAGCAGCGAATGCTGGTCGCGGATCTGCGCTTCCACATTGACGGCCTGGAAGCCGTACAGCGGGTCCATCACCGGCGGCAGCACCAGCTGCGCCGGGTCGGCGCGCGAGAAGCCGCCATTGCGGTCGATCGACCACTGCATCGGCGTGCGCACGCCATCGCGGTCGCCCAGATGGATGTTGTCGCCCATGCCGATCTCGTCGCCGTAGTACAGCACCGGCGTGCCGGGCATGGTCAGCAACAGGGAGGTCATCAATTCGATGCGGCGGCGGTCGCGCTCCAGCAGCGGCGCCAGCCGGCGCCGGATGCCCAGGTTGATGCGTGCGCGGCGGTCGGCGGCATAGGTCTGCCACAGGTAATCGCGCTCCGAATCGGTGACCATTTCCAGCGTCAGCTCATCGTGGTTGCGCAGGAAGATCGCCCACTGGCAGCTCTCCGGAATTTCCGGGGTCTGACGCATGATGTCGGTGATCGGGAAGCGGTCTTCGCGCGCGATCGCCATGTACATGCGCGGCATCAGCGGGAAGTGGAACGCCATATGGCATTCGTCGGCGTTCTGGCCGAAGTACTGCTGGGTGTCTTCCGGCCACATGTTGGCTTCGGCCAGCAGCATGCGGTCCGGGTATTCGGCATCCAGCGTGGCGCGGATCTTGCGCAGGATCGCGTGGGTTTCCGGCAGGTTCTCGTTGGAAGTGCCGGAGCGTTCGATGAGGTAGGGCACCGCATCCAGGCGCAGGCCGTCCACGCCGCGATCCAGCCAGAAGCGCATCACTTCCAGCACCGCCTCCAGCACCGCGGGGTTGTCGAAGTTCAGGTCCGGCTGGTGCGAATAGAACCGGTGCCAGAAGTACTGCCCGGCCACCGGGTCCCAGGTCCAGTTGGACTTTTCGGTATCGCAGAAGATGATCCGCGTGCCTTCGTATTCCTGGTCGGTGTCCGACCACACATAGAAGTCGCGCTCCGGCGAGCCGGCCGGCGCAGTGCGTGCGCGCTGGAACCACGGGTGCTGGTCGGAGGTGTGGTTGATCACCAGCTCGGTGACGATGCGGATGCCGCGTGCATGCGCCTGCGCCACCAGCTGCTCGAAATCCTCGATGCTGCCGTAGTCCGGATGCACCGCCATGTATTCGGCGATGTCGTAGCCGTCGTCGCGGCGCGGGCTGGGGTAGAACGGCAGCAGCCAGATGGTGTCCACGCCGAGTTCGGCGATGTAATCCAGCTTGGAAATCAGGCCCGGGAAATCGCCGATGCCATCGTCATTGGAGTCGAAGAACGACTTGACGTGCACCTGGTAAATGATCGCGTCTTTGTACCAAAGCTGATCTGCCACCACCGCGGACTGTTCCGCGTCGGCTTGTAACGATGGGACTGCATTCATGCGACCTCTCCTGCGCGGATGCGCCATAACGCGAACGGCCGCGTCGCCTCTAAGCGGATGTGCTGATACTTGCCTTGCCATGTGAAGCGATGGCCGTCCCACAGATCGTCCACCGCCACGCTGGCGTGATCGGGCAGGCCCAACTCCCACAGTGGAATTTCGATGTCCGCGTCCTGGCCCGCCTGCGGGTCCAGGTTGATCGCCACCAGCACCATGCTGCGGCTACGCGACAGGTAGCCGGCATCCAGGAACTTGCCGAAGTACAGCACCTGGTCGTTGTGCGCCTGGTAGAAGCGCGTGCCCAGGTGCGACTGCAGTTCCGGATGCATGCGGCGCAGCTGATTGAAGCGGGTGATCTCATCGACGATGTCGCCGGGCGCACGCTCGGGCCAGGCACGCAGCTGGAACTTCTCCGAGTCCAGATACTCTTCCTTGCCCGGCGCCAGCGGCGTGGCCTCGCACAGCTCGAAGCCCTGGTACATGCCCCACAGCCCCGACAACGTGGTTGCCAGCGCGGCGCGGATCAGGTGGCCGTTGCGCCCGCTGGTCTGCAGGAACAGCGGATTGATGTCCGGTGTGTTGACGAAGAAATGCGGGCGGAAGCATTCGCGCGGCACGCCCTGGTTCAACTCTTCCACGTACTCCTGCAGCTCGTGCTTGTGGTTGCGCCAGGTGAAGTAGGTATAGGACTGCGAGAAGCCGCACTTGGCCAGCCGGTACATCATCTTCGGCCGGGTGAAGGCCTCCGACAGGAACACCACGTCCGGGCGGCGCCCGCGGATGTCGGCAATCAACCATTCCCAGAACGGGAACGGCTTGGTATGCGGGTTGTCGACGCGGAACAGCGTCACCCCCTCGTTGACCCAGAACAGCACCGCATCGCGCAGCGTGTTCCACAGGTCCGGCACCGCACCGCTGGCGTAGAAATCGACGTTGACGATGTCCTGGTATTTCTTCGGCGGGTTCTCCGCGTACGGAATCGAGCCATCCGCGCGCCAGGTGAACCAGTCCTTGTGGTCCTTCAACCACGGGTGATCCGGCGCGCACTGGATGGCGAAATCCAGCGCCACCTCCAGCCCATGCGCACGCGCGGCCTGGATCAGGCGGCGGAAACCGTCCAGCCCGCCGAGCTCGGCATGCACCTCGGTATGCCCGCCATCGCTGGCGCCGATTGCATACGGGCTGCCCGGCTCGCCATCGACCGCAGTGACCGAGTTGTTGCGGCCCTTGCGGTTGTTCAAGCCGATCGGGTGGATCGGCGGCATGTACAGCACGTCGAAGTTCATCGCGCGGATATGCGCCAGCCGCTTGATCACATCGTCGAAGGTGCCGTGCCGCTGCGGATCGCCGCTTTGCGAGCGCGGGAACAATTCGTACCAGCTGGCAAAATGCGCCGCGCGCCGCTCCGACTCCACCCGGAAGGTCATCGGGGTTTCGGAGCGGAACGGCTTGTCGTCGGCCGCTGCCATCGCCTGCGCGGTATCCGGCTCCAGCACGATCGCCAGCTGCTGCAGCGGCTCGCTCTGCGCACCGATGCGGGTCAGGATGGCCTGCAGGCGCTCGGCCAACGCACCGGTGCTGCGTGCGTGCGCAGCCTGCACCACGGCCACCGCTTCCTGCACGTCCACCGGCAGCACCGTGTTGGCGGCACGCTTCTTTTCCAGATCCGCATGCAAGGTGGCGAACACATCGCGCCAGCCTTCGACGCGGAATTCATAGGTGCCGATGCGCTCGAGCGGGAACTCCGCGCGCCAGCGATCGTTGCCCAGCGCACGCATCGGCGCACTGGCCCAGGTCTTGGCATCGGCCGGGCGCCACAGCACCGCCACCGCGATACGGTCGTGCCCGTCGCAGAACGCATCGGCTTCCACGCAGATGCGGTCGCCCACGGTGCGCTTGACCGGGAAACGGCCGTTATCGACCGACGGCGTCACCGACTCGATGCACACACGCGGCCAGGCGGCCGCGGTCTGCGCGCGCGGACGCATGCGCGGCACCGCCAGCACATGCCGCGCCGGCACGCTGCGGTACACCCGCACCTCGCCCGGCTCCAATGCTTCCAGCGCCGCACCGGAGAGCGTGCTGCCGTCTTCGCCTACCAGCGCTTCGGCATCGCCAAGCAGGCGCAACAGATCCGGCGCCGGGACCGGCACCACATGATCGGCATCGCCATTGATCAGCAGCAGCGACGGCAAGCCGCCCAATGGCTCGATGGCCACCGCCGTCAGGCCGGTGCCCTCGCGCAGCAGCGGGCGCAAGCGCAGGCCGGCATTGCTGGGCGGCACGCCATCGCGCGCCCTGATCGACAACGGCAACGTCTCCAGCTGTGCCTCGTCCAGCAGCCATGCCCCGCCCAGGGCCTGGGCCAGCTGCCAGTGCTGCCCGGCAGCGGCCGCAGGCTTGCCTTCGGGCGCGCCCACCACCGCGACCACCTGCGACGCCAATGCGCGCAGTGCGGTGTCTTCGTCGAAGAACCAGCTACCGCGGCCGTCCCACCAGGCAAGCGAGGAGAACGCCGCATCGAAACCGGCACCGGCCAGCTGCTGCAAGGCCTCGATGCCCAGGCCCGGCGTCCAGGCCGCAAACACCACCTCCGGCGCCTGCGCATGCACGCGTGCGATCAGCTCGCGCCAGCGCTGCGCCGGCACCTGCTGCGGCTGCAACAGCCGGAAGCCGGCCACGCCTTGCGATGCCCACTCCAGCAGGCGCGCACTCCACCACTCCACCAGCGCCGCACCTTCCTGCGCATAGGTGAAGCGTGCCTCGGCCACTTCGGGCGTGGCGCGCGGCTGGCGCGGGTCCGGCACCGCCGTGCTGCGCGCCCGGAACCACTGCGGGTTGTCGCGTACCACCGCACTGTCGCCACCCACTTCGTCCAGGCGCACGTCGAGCAGCAGCTTCACACCGGCGCGGTGCGCGGCCTGCACCACCTCGCGCAGGCGCTGCGCGTCGGCCTCGCTGGCACCGGCCACCTCACTCAGCCGGCCCTGGCCGTCGCGCGCAAACGGCGGTGCGAGCACCACATGATCAAAGCCCGCCTCGCGCGCCGACCTGCAGCGCTGCTCCAGCCCGGCGTGGTCCCCGGTTGCCTCGTTGAGAACACAGATCCGCATGGCGCCCCCTCAGCCGACCACGGCGCGTACGCGCGCCGTGACAAAGAAAGCGATGCAGGCCGACCCGCCCCGCACATCCGCCGGCGCTCGTTCACGACGCACCAGTCCAACTCCCGTCCGGATCGACCCATCTCCACCCGATCCCTGGTCGACCCTTCCCACCGTGACTGCACTCATGCGCAACTCCGCAACGATTCTTGACCGATGCAGTCAAGCACCCCGGCTGCGAATTTCATGTGTCGGTGGAATTGACGAAAATCAAACAAGCGCGGCTGTGGTGAGGGCTCAGGCAGCACTGGCCAACGCCCAGGCGTTGTAGGCTAGGGCCTCAACCTGCAAGGAGCGCAAGGATGCGGAGCTACGTCATGGCGGCACTGCTAGCCATCGCCACGGTTGCAACGGCAAAGGGGATGCGTAAGAAAAGATCGCATTGGTAAGGCATCCAGCTGTGGCAACATTCCAGATTGTAGAGATGTGAAGATATGAGCATTCAAACAAGAACCACCAATGCATTCGCGCTCCGCTCTTTCCTGTCGCTTGTTGGTGGAGTGGTCTTGTTTCAAGTCGGAAACACGCTGGGCAAGGGCTCCTCCTATCAGGTCAACTGGTACTTCATTGCCCTTTGTGCGGCCTATGCATTAATTCCGATCGCCATTCTTCGGGCCATCCGGCGCCGCCCCAATTTTTCCAGGCGTCTGTATTCGATAATTCTTGGCGTGCTGGCGCTGTTGGCAGTTGTGGGAGGAATCGCTGTTTCCCTGATTCCCTTTTCGGGTCCCTGAAGCTCGGAAACGGCGACGTCGCTCCCTTGCCGCTTGCAAACCAGGCGTGGCAGACCAGCGGCCTGCCACGCCCACGCTTACATCGTCTTCTTGATGGCTTCCGCCTTCGCCAGGTGCTGCTCGACGTGCGTCTTGGTCTCGGTCAGGTGCTGCTTGACCGGCTCGGTCGACGCCACCGTCATCATCTGCGTCTGGATCAGCTGCAGTGCATCCTTGTGCCCAGCGATCATTGCATCGATGTAGGCCGCCGCGTAGTCCTTGCCGGACTTCTGCCCCAGCGTGGACAGGTCCTGCTCGCCCTTGCTCTCCAGCTTCTTGACGTCCGGGGTTTCGGCCAGCGTCCCCAGCGCCTTGGTCTTTTCCAGGTTCTCGGTGTGTTCTTTCTCCATCATCTTCGCGTACTCGAGCACCGCGCCGGTGACCTTCTTGTCCTGCGCCTGCTTCGCTGCGGCGATCTCGTGGTTGTTCACCGCCCCGAGCAGGCCCAGGGCGATGTCGTCTCCGGAGCTCGCGCGTGCCGCGCCTTCCGGCGCCGGGCTGGCTTCGCCGACAGGCGGCGTGGTCGGGGTCGCCACGCCACCGGTCGGCGTCGGCTCGGTGGACGCGGCAGGCGCTGCGGCCTCCTTGTCGGCATCAGGCTTACAACCAGCGAGCGCCAGCGCCGCGACCATGGACAGGACCAACAGTGATTGTTTCATGCTCCACTCCCTTTCGATTGAAGACAGCAGCATCGCCCTCCCCAGGTGAAGAGGGCTCATACACGTCCACTGGGGTAATCAGACACAAGCATGGGCCGCAGGGCGAAGACACAACGCCGCACCATGCACCGCACTGCATGCGGCGGCACGCGCCTGCGCACGGGCGTGGAACTGCACGTGGGTCAGCGCGGCTGGGCATGCGTAGCGTGTGGTGACACTTTCCTGCTGAAAGACGGCCCGGTTTGCCGCACACTACCGCGCCACATTTGGAGTGATTGCCATGCATAAGGCCTGGATGCTTGCCCTGTTGGGCGTTTCGCCGTTGGTCCACGCCGCACCTGACGGCGACGATGCCACCTGCCGCAACGGGTTGTTCACCAGCGCGCCGGTGGCGTTCTCCCTCGGCAAGGTCATCCCGCCGCGCCTGTACCTGCTCAAGGACACCGATGGCTGCCCGGACACGGGCGGGGCCGCATGCCAGGAGCGCGCCTACGTGGTCAAAAACGATATCGTCCTGACGGCGCAGCGCCGCAATGCCTATGTCTGCGTGCTCTATCCCAACAAGGGCGGCGGCACCGCCGGTTGGGTCGCACAGTCCAGCCTGCAGATGCAACCAAGCGCGGCCACGCCCACACCGCAGGCGTGGAACGGCCACTGGCACTATGGCGACAACACGCTGCAATTGACCACCAACGCAGACGGCAGCATCACCGTCAACGGCGATGCGTACTGGCCCAGCGCCTATCCCGATCCGGAACAGACGCCGGGCGGTCCGCACACCGGTTCGGTCACCGCGTGCGGCTATCCAGAAGGCAACCGCGTCGAGGTCAACGAGAACACGTGCAAGGTGCGCCTGCAGTTGCTGGGCGACATGCTGCTGGCCGACGACAACCTGGAATGCGGCGGAATGAACGTGTCCTTCGGTGGGGTGTATCGAAAGAAGCCATAGCAAGCGCAGGCACCCTGTGCGCCGCACTCCCGCAGAGGAAGGCGCACACCTGGTTGCGCGACCTCCAACCACTGGCCCATCCCCAACGCAGGCCCAAGCGCCCCCGCTCAACGGAAGCAGGCACGCCATCACTATCACTACGGCATAAAAGCCGATGCGAGGTGGCGCTGTGCGATTTCCGTTGGCCTGCACCGGCCAGAACGGATGCGGCTCGCTCGACCCCGCAATCGGCCAATGCACGGAAGCAGCAGGACGCGCCAGATCACCTGGACAGCGGTGGCGCACCAGGTGGACCGGCGTCATCTATCATTGCCGATTGCTGTTTTGAAGGAATTGCGTTGAGACGTTCCGCCACGCGTTTGATGCGCGCGCCGCTGCTTGCTGCCATGGCGTTGCTTGCCGCTTGCAGCACGAACACCACTACCAACACGCTGCCGCCATCGGTGGACACTACCGCCAACGCAAATTGCTGCATCGGGCGGCTTGCCGTGACGTCCAACATGCCACTGCATTTTCTGGGAAGTTCCGCGCAGTTTTACTGGGGCGACATCGACAGCTACCGCGAAGACGCAGCCAGCTATGCGCAGCGCCTGCTGGCCGCGCAAGCACCGGCCAGCGATGGCCGGGTGCGCCAACTGATCAAGCCCGTGGAAACGCTGGCACAGGACGATGGCAGGGTCATCGTCGTACACGAGGAAGATGCGCTGCCGCTCGACCCGAATGTCGTGCAGGTCAGCGGCTTCATTCATCGCGATGGCACGACCTTTCGCTTCCAGAAGACGGCCATCAGCCGCCTGCAGGACATCACCGAACGGCGTGCCAAGGACATCCTGGCCTCGATCACCAGCAGCGTATCGGCCTTTCCGCCAGCGGCGCAATCCCGGCAGGGGTTTTGCGTCATGCACGGCGCTGTCAATCTGGCACCTGGGCACGACTGGCACGAAGCCTCCAGGGTCGAGGGAGAATTCACCCTGCAGGGAACGCGCTACCGTTTCAGTCTGCGTTCGCGCTACCTGCGCTCGCTATCGTTGAACGAACAGGAAGTGACAAACCAGCGCGATCTGCTGCTGGCACTGGCGGGCGCCATACCGAACTCCAGCCTCGTCCCGATCAGTGAACTGCCGGTCGCCGCCAGCAACCCATCGCAAGCCAGTGCCCGCCTGCTCGAGATGACGACAGCCGATGGCAAGCACCAGGTCTACGAGTGGCACCTTCCGGCCGCCAGTACGGCACCCGATACGCCGGCAACGTTTCTCTACATCTGGCCAGCGTCCGGGCAGACGTCAGCGCAGGACCAAGCCAAGTTCAGAAGCTGGGTTGTGGCCCATCCGCAGCAGACCACACCGCTGTTGCAGATACAGCAACTCGCCAGCAGCGGTGGACAGCAGCAGGCGACGCCAGCAGTAGAAGAGAGCAGGCTGGTGTACCGGATGCAGCTGCATTACCACGGCGACCAGGCTGCCGGCGGGCGCCATTACGTGATCTACAAGGATGGCCAGAAAGTCGACGATGGACGCAGTGATGCCAACGGATTCACCAAGTCACACAATGCCGACTACGACCAGGTGTGGACAACCAAGGTGCTCAATAAATGAGTCCCTGCTTCGCTGCACCGAAAACCGCGCCATTAGTGCCAAAACCACGCACATTGACAGCTTCATCAACTGGATCAAGACCGGACAAGCCAAACAGAGATTGAGCGAATCTAGCGCCCTGCGGGGCCCTGAGGGGTTCAACGCAATCGTCAACGGCAGCGTCCGCGCATTCGGTTTTAGCACACTGACAAAGTCGTCTGAAGTCATCTCTGGTGCGTCCGTTCTTATCTCTCGCCGCAGCCAAATCCCAAGACCTGCAATACGTGCAGGCGCTCAGCGTATCCAACCAATGGTCTGATCGATGTAGCACCTTCCCCGCATAATCAGGTGCTCCCGCATTACTTCCGTCTCGAACTCATGAACGGTGTCGCCGGGCTGCATCGCGCGCAGTAGTCCAGCTTCCTCCAGACTGTGCGAACCTAGCGCCGCAGCTGCCGCTGGAGGAGCAAGCGCTCGCCCCATCTTCTTGATGCCTGCAGGTAGCGGCTTACAGATGCCAGGTGTAACCAGAGGCGGCCGATGGATCGCAAGCACTACGCAACCGGCCACTACGCCTGCGAGTGCAATTAGCCAGAGCAGGAAACGAGTCGAGTTTGGTCTGTATGCCATAACTCTCTATTGTCCCTGATCGACGCAGAAAGCCATGAAGTCCTCGCCCCTTTTGCCTACCAGGAAACCTGCAATCTGCTGTATGGAGACGACAAAGCTCTCTCCTCACCGCAAGTACAGCAAATCTCGATTCACCCCTACTTACGATGCGCCAATGACGTAGGACGACGCGGTGACAGGCGAGCATGGTGTGATAGCTGGGACGTAGGCACTGCAATGAGGCAACTCCTACCTGAGCGAGTTGTCAGGCGCTCCGTTGATGCTTCCCAGCAAGAAAAGCAATTGCCTCCGGATCCTGGCTAGTGATGTGATCCGTGATGTGAAACACCTCCTTGCACCACGGATGCGTCAGCGCCTGGGTCCGGTCGAGCACGGCCCCAAGAAATGTTGCTTTGGACCATGGCGACTCTGCGGCATCGGTGAGCCCGACGTTATACGTCCCCTCGGTGGCCCAGAGGCGGAACGGAAATGCAAGGCGATCTGCTGACGAGGCCGATTCACCCCACTCGCCGAGGCTGATCAAACCGCTCATATGCTCCGGTTCGTGCCCGGGGGTGTACTGAAGGTAGTAAACGGCGTGCGCGTTACCGTCATCTGTAACGAAACGCGTGAGGCGAATAGTCTCTTTCCCGCAACACTCGCAGTAGGAAACGCTTGGTGGCTCGAACTCGATTGCGATCATGTAGTTTTGGCGCCTGACATCAGAGGTATGTCGCCCCGCACAGTGGCGACGGAAGGCTTCTGCGTTCGATAACATTGGCGCTTGAAACTCAAAGAACGCACTTTCAGGAATCGCAGCCCGATCGCGCCAACTGCCGGCCGAATCAGGCACGCGCTCCAGCCAAGCTTGGGGACGGCAGCGGTCGCAGAAGACGACAGGAATATCAATAAAAGTGTCGCCAGATACGTCATGAAGGACGAGCTCCTGAATTGAGCCGCGTCGCGAGGCGGGTTCGGCTTGAATGAATTGTCAGGCTTTCCAAGACAAGAGACCAGCAGCGATAAGCTTGAGACGCATCATGGCCTCCTCGGTGCCGAGCCTGCCGGCCTTGCCATAGCTGGCATGAGCCGCAGGGGCTTCGGGATGGAGATGAGCCAGAACGGTCTCGGCCAGTGCGCGATGTGGAGCTACGCGGGCTGCCAGCCGGCCTAGCAGCGCCTGGCCTGCAGCGTCGGACTCATGCCCGTCCAGCGCGTATGCCCAGTAAAAGTTATCGTACGCTGCACAGAAAGCTCCGAACGACAACGCACCGGCAGCACACTGCCGCACCAACTCATCGTGGTGATCGAGGGCGAGAACAAGTTCCGGCTCTGATGGGTAAGTGACCATATGCTCCAAAGGACCTAATGCCCGCGTCACCTCGCCGTCGCCGTGGAGGCAGTGCCGCTCACGTTACCTGCCATGCGACCGCCTGGATAGCGCCTCCAGCGCTTGTAGGTCACGCGTGGTCTCCAGTGGTGCGGTCCTTGAGCAACTGCCCAGTATAAGAGGCTGGGAACCGCTCGCGTATACCAACAGATCGGAGCCCAAGAGTGGAACGAACCCATCACTGACAAAATTGATTGAATCTTCCGCTGTTGCCTGGACACGGTCTCCTGGCTTCAGCTGACCTTTCCAGACCTTCAGCACGCGAAGCTCGACGAACTGCACAGCATCACGACCAAAACCGGGTGCCGCATAGCTCCTCTCAACATGCGCAGAGACCAAGTGCTGAGCAGAGGAGTAGGCCTGCGCCGTGGATTGCTGCCTACCGCATGAGATGGCCATGGCAGGCGCAGTGACGGCGAGGCAAGTAATGAGAACGGCGACTTTCAGCATGCTGCACACCAGTTGAAGAGATCTGTGCCGCGCCAAGGGATAGCTTGGATAAGTTAGCGCACAACAAGCGTGAACGCATCGCCGACCGTGGCGAATGGCTGGCCCAGCTGGAGCGCCCCACGCGCATCACGCGAGTGCGGCACAAAGACCTCGACTGACTCGCCCGACACATGCGCCAATCGCGTACAGATTGCATCCGTCTTGTCCTCCTGTCCGGGTAGCACCACAGACATCTCCATGCAAATGCCGGCGGCCCGGATGGCACCAAGACGGGCAGATTGCGAGAAGGACGCTTGAAGCAGCTCAACCATCTCCACCGATACGGAACGTCCAACCCCAAGGTCACCAGCCACCTGAGCAATTGTCCCATCTGGACGCATCAAGACACCGAATGGAATGAACTCGCCATGTGCCAGCAGCATGTACTCGGCGAATCCACGCGCCTCGTTATAGAGGGCATTCAGATCTTCGGAAGCCACACTACAGTCCTGATCTTGCCTGCTACGGGAGTGCAGCAACGCGAATGCTTGGCGATACGTTGGTCGCCGTCGATTGCTATAGGTGATCGAATCCATCGCCTGACAGTCTGCATCCGCCTCTTCGAGACCACCCAGCGGCCCTGGATGAAGGATTGTCAGTTGCCACTCGCGGCCTGGCCGAGTACCGGCTGGGCTGCACGGAACTCCGCACTGGACCGGGGGTGCCAGGGAAACAGACCGGACTTGGACGGCCACACAATCTGGTAAAGCGGAAAGTCGTCTCCCTGATAGTACCAGCGGGCAGAACCTACATGCTCGTAGTACTCCGACAATGGCACTTCGGCAAAACAGCAGGAATAGTGATTGATGAGGGCATCTGTTGGGTGTGACAGGTCGAGCGGTGCTCCGGCTTGCGCCGCATCCGCAACGATCGAGAGGATCTGGTGCGATACCTTTGAGGACAAGCCGAAGATGATTAATTCCGGGTGCCCAAACGTCTGGTACAGGCCAATGGTGAAGGAGTACCCAACCTGCTCGCCCTCTTCCATGATGTGGATGCAATGCCATCCATATTCGGCAACGTCATCAAGTAGCTGCCGCTCACTTTCGTCTACACCAATGCTGCTAACCATGCTTTGTGCCTGACTGCGACCCGACCGCCAAAGTGCGGTACGGCACTATCCTCGCCGAGCGGTTAAGTAAGGTCAATCTGGAATTCGCTTGCACAGCCCGCCGGATACACAGGGGAACGACGCACGCTCGCTGGTGCAGCGTGGCGTGGTACCTCGACTGGCACCAGGCCTGGTCTTTGAGCAGGTTCTGGTTACCCGCCTTTCGGAATCCGCTACGCTCAACCCCAATACGTGGACACGAGACAGGCAATGAAGCTGACAGCCGCGCAAATCCTTTCGACGCCTGACCAAATCGAAGAGAACATCAGCAAGCACCTCGATGTCATTCGCCTGGCGGCGAGCAAGGGTGCGGATGTGCTGGTCTTTCCCGAGCTGTCCCTCACCGGTTACGAACCAGCGCTGGCACAGGCCCTGGCGGTGCAGCTGGCTGATCAGCGCTTTGATCAATTTCAGCTGGCAAGTGACCGGTACGGCATGCTCATCGCCGTTGGCGCGCCCACGAAGGTAGCAAAAGGCACCGAAATCAGCATGCTCTGGTTCCAACCGGGGCTGGAGCGCACAAGCTACTCCAAACAGCAGTTACACCCCGACGAGTTCCCGTTCTTCACCCCTGGTACCGAGCAGCTTGTTCTCAGACACGCAGATCATCTGCTGGCGCCTGCCATTTGCTACGAGTCACTGCAGGCAAGCCATGCAGAACAAGCTGCAGCGTCAGGTGCTGGCGTGTATCTGGCAAGCGTGGCCAAGTCGGAGAGAGGCGTGGCATCGGCCTACAGCCACTATCCGACGATTGCAAAAACGCATTCCATGACTGTCTTGATGGCAAACTGTGTGGGCCCCGCCGACACCTTCCTAGGAGCGGGTCGGTCTGCCATATGGAGCAGTGACGGTGAGCTCGTTGGCAGCACTGACGCCTTCCAGGAGGCATTGGTGGCGTACGACACGAGGGATGGAGAAGCGAGCGTCTTCAGATTGGTTTGAGGTCCGGCCAAGACCAACGAGAGGCGGCTCTATCTGTGCGGTGACACTCGGCCGTCCCAGACGCCTGCTACGGCGGTAGGCGTGTAAGGTCATCCGCGGAGGCGGGTTCGGCGTGAACGCATTGTCTGGAAGCAATGACCTGCGGGTATAGGCTCTTTGCGCTGTTAAGCGCATCAGCCAACATCCCTACCTTGGACAGTAGCTTGCCGATATCCTGCTCAGGATCAGCGTAAAAATAATCGATGCAAAAGCGAAGTGACGTGCCAAACTGATCGCCGATGGGTGGAAGCGCGATGCTCCTGATCTGCATCGGCTCGCCTGCTCGCGCCAAATCGCGTACCCCTCAGGAAAGGAACTCGAGTGCCTTGAGGCCTTTCGGATCGCGCGTGATACCAAAGTTGACGGAGATGGCAAGCTCGTTGACCAAGCCTCCCTTTGTGCGCTTCAATGCGCCGAGCGGCAGGTCGGCATACGGAAGAAGACTAAAGTCGCTTTCCGTGACATCAGAAAGATCCACCTTGTCCACCGCTGCATCGGTAATGCCGGGAATTGACTCTATGGCGTGTTGCAGTTCTTTTACTTCAGGTGGCATTGCGGCTCCAGACGAATTAATCGAATGATCGTCGTCGAGGCGCTGCTTGCCGTCAATTGCTCATAGTCTTGGAATTCGCCGCCCACGGCGCGAAACAACGCCAGGAGATGAGATCAAACGCATATCTGTTGTCTTCCGGCATCGCCAGCGCTGTTGCGCCGGACTCGCACGATCATCTTGAGAGATGAAGGAGCCAGGCACCACCTATCTCGTCGAAGCACAGTGGTATAGAAAGGCCTTACGCGGTGCGCATGGCAAACAGGGGCGTGGCGCCATTCCCGCTGACTTAAAAGCAAATTTCTGAGTCAGCGGGCAATTTACGTCAAGGCGTGTAGCCCCACTGCGCGATGATGGCTTCCAAGATGGCTTGATTCGGTACGCTCGCGCCTGGACATGTCATCAGATATGCCCGGCGTGCCGCCGCCGTGGCTGACGGGTTGAAGGCCGGGCTCCATACCTGGATGGAATGGAAGGTTGCGATCGGCGCTGCACATTCTGGAGTCGGAGCACCGAAGCCGGACACGCTTGCCATGCAAAGAAAGACCGAGCAAGGATCTCCCGCCTGGGCGCGCGCTGGAGCGCTCAAGCCAAGGCTTAAAGCTGCAGCCAATGCAAAAGTGGTGGCAATGCTACGTAGGTTCATGATGAATACGTCCCTGATGGTGGTTGAAATGACGTGCTTGTCTCTGGGCGACCTGCGTTAAGCGTGGCTCAGCGAGAAAGCCCCTGACACCGCTTGCAATAGTGTCGGCTGGGTCACCGGATGTTCCGTCTTCGCCAAAAATGGCGGTGGTCAGGGTAGCATGTCGACCGCGCGCGGTGTGAGGGCTAGACACCGTCAGCTGGCCGCCGAGCCGAGATGCGCTGGTAGCTAGTCCAGTCCCGTGGCGCGACAGCTAAACGCCTGCTCATCCATCGCTCTCTTGCTTTTCATTGGCCCGGTCAATGTCCTGCAGATTAGAGACCTCAGCACACTAAAATGAGGCGGCATAAGCCAACTTTCATAGCAAGCTGCGTTGATAGAAGATTGCCAATGGATATCTATCAAAGCCAGAGTTAGACAAAGCCTATCTGCCATCAGGCTGCTTGACCATAAGAAAGCCAAGCGTGCACAGGATGACACCCATCACGGCAAGGCCGATGACAACCAACTGCCGGATCTCGTCGCTGGGCGAAGGAGCCTTGATTAGGCCCCTCAAGAAAACCAATGCGGCAACCGCCAATAATATGAGACCGATTTTGCTATAAGCGTTGATCAGGCCACTAAGAGAAGGGCGCATCTTCTTATTCTTCCATTAAGTCCTTTTTGTAACCAGCAGTGAGCGTTGGACTACTACTGTACGAAAGCCCCGCGCCCCGGGCTCCTGGATCATTCAACGAAGTCGAGTCCAGCATAAAGATAGTAGCCACGTTTACATTGCGGATGCGCCATGAAGAGATGAGAGGTCAGGTCGAATCATTAGATTAACCTGACCCCATTCCTTGTGGCCTCATCGCCTCGTGTAAGGTGCAGCTCAGCTCCTGCGGCGCATTACGCCACAGCTAGAAAGTGGCCGCTGCATGTGCGCGGCGCACTTTGTTTTTTACAGAGAATCTGTGTGTAGAAGTTTGACCTTACTAACCTCACTGCTTGAAGTATTTTAATATTTTGGCAGCAATCCTCTGCCATACGGTGCCACCGATTACGAAGGGAATCGCGAACGATTTATCTGCGGTGCCAAAGCTTATCAAGACGCAAACCAGACCACTAAAGAATTTCAATCTTATTATTCTTCGTGTTCCATGAAACAAGCTTCATGACTCCAGGTGGCCAAGGCTGCGACGGCGGGAAATCTGGCGGCAAAGCATGCCAGGTCACGTGTGTCGCACACACCGTCTTGTTCACTAGCTGGAACTCTTGCATTTTTTTCTCTCTAAGCCCTTTCTTGACTGCAGCTGGCAATTTTTGATCTACCCCATAGAAAGTCTGGCATGCCTCGCGAGCAAAAGCGCTTGAAGTGAATGAAGTAAATAAAATCAAAATCCATAGTCTTCGCATTTTCTAGACTCCCGACGTTTGACAGCTTCACGAAGGTTGCGCATGGCGTTTGCATCCAACTGGGCTTTCTTCTTAATTTTTGAGATGCAATCAATAGTAATAGCATCAGCTTTACATTAGTTTTCATGAAACTCCCGCGCGTAAGCCTCGCTATCAGCAGCATGATTTTGGGGCCAAGGAGCAGCCCCGAGTGGGCGACCTAAACAAGCGCCCGGATGAAGATCGTTTAAAAATTTCTTGTGCTCTTCTTCATGGCGCTGCGTACATTCACGATCGCAACCAAAGTTGCAGTTACTTACCATGAACCCTCCTTTTCCGTCGCAGGTCGTTAGACCCAGTTGGCCCGCGCAAGTTTTGGTGTCCCAGACAGCTTCCAGTCCAAATGGATCATAAAACCGAGTCGGTGTACCTAACGAATATAAGTAAGAAGAAATCCCTCCTCTCAATCCAATCGGGTCACTCTGCCCGTACCTGCCTGCCGCCGCGTCGTAGTCACGAAAGTAGTTCTGATTTAACCCGCTCGCTGCATCAAATCGCTGCCCTGGGAACCGCATGTCGAAGACCATCGCGATGCCATCCCCATCCGGATCCTGGTTGGGTGCGGTGTTGCCAAAGGCTTCGCCCTTCAGGCTCCAGTTCCACACGGCAACGTCACGGGCGGCATCGACGACGACGCGTGGGCTGCCGAGGTGGTCGGGTTCGATGTAGTGCAGTTGACCGCCGTTGGCCAACAGGCCCACCGGCAGGTCATCCAGCCAGATCGCTTGTTGCTTGGGTGCACCGTTAGTGTCGTAGTCGCCGAGCCAATGGCCGGCCTCAACGTAGAGCGTATAGGTGTTGGTGGTGCCCAGGTAGCGACGTACTTGCTCGCCTAGGCCGTTGTAGCGGTAGTTCATGACCGCGACACCCGCGCGCTTGACCTGGGTCATGCGGCCCATAGTCTCGTACAGGTACTCGCTTGCCTTAGAACCTGACACCGCTCTTGGTTTTCTTGAAATTAATACCTACAACTAAACCGATCATGCCTCCAACCGTCCAGCCACCAAGAACTATGGCGATCATGAAATGCAAGAAAAACCAACTCCCAACTCCGCTACGTTTCATCTCACCTATCAGCGAAGTGTATCCAGATGATGCGATTGAAACAATTAGTATTGCTGCCAGCCCACATAAACCACCTATAAAAATCCCGACACCTAAGGCCCCTAAGACTGTGCGAGACGTTCGGAAAACCAGGTAAGGAATAAAGATCAAAAGAAATGAAAACATTAATTTGTATTTAATTGCCATCTCATTGTTTTTGACTATAAAAGAGACGCTGTATGGCCACATCAAAGAGAAAAGTAAATACATCGCGGAGAAAAAAATCCCCGCCCAAGCTAACTTTTGAGGTAATGACATCACTTTCCCCCATCTACACATGACTCAGACCTTTCTTTATTTCGGGCTTCGTTCAGTATATCTGCCAATCGCCCAGGAAAAATCCTATATTTTACAACCCCATATCCTGACATTACGGAAGAGGTCGAGGATGCACAAGAAAAACCTCTGTTATCGCCGAGCTCTTCTGCTTCTATTTTAAATCTTCTCTCTTGGCTTGCGGTAGTATTAAGAACGATCACCTCAACGCTACTTCCTGTACTCTTTTGGTAATCAACGTAACTTCTAAGGCTAGCCCCTCCATCAACACCTTCAAAGACTCCACCACTACCTCTAGTTTCTCCCATATAGGACCCGGCGGGATCATGTAGAAATGGGGGGCTCCGTTTTCTGAATCTGTTAACATGGCAGTGTGCGAGCCGATCCCAAGATCGCGGGTAACGATGACATGTTTTTTGGCCAAACCTGTCAGAAGCGACAAGGGGTTTTCCTAAGGCGTATTGATAAGTGGAAATTCCGCTGTTAAGCCCAATCGGATCACTTTGCCCATACCGGCCTGCCGCCGCGTCATAGTCACGAAAGTAGTTCTGATTGAACCGCTCGCTGCATCAAACCGCTGCCCTGGGAACCGCATGTCGAACACCATCGCGGTGCCGTCTCCATCCGGATCCTGGTTGGGTGCGGTGTTGCCGAAGGCTTCTCCCTTCAGGCTCCAGTTCCACACGGCAACGTCGCGGGCGGCATCCACGACCACACGCGGGCTGCCGAGGTGGTCGGGTTCGATGTAGTGCAGCTGACTGCCGTTGGCCAGCAGGCCCACAGGCAGGTCGTCCAGCCAGATCGCTTGTTGCTTGGGTGCATCGTTGGTGTCTTAGCCGAGCCAATGGCCGGCCTCGTCTTAAAGCGTATAGGTGTTGGTAGTACCCAGATAGCGGCGTACCTGCTCGCCTCGGCCGTTGTAGCGGTAGTTCATGACCGCGACGCCTGCGCGTTTGACCTGGGTCATGCGGCCGGTGGTGTCGTACAGGTACTCGCGTGCCTTGCCGCCAATGGTGAAGGGTTTTGCCAAACTTTTCGTAGGCGCGCGCCACGCCTGCCATCGCACTCAGACGGGTGCTACGGATGTCCAGGCGAGCTATTAATTTCGGTTTGCAATAATAAACTCCCTCTCCATCGGAAACCCATTCAATTCCATAAATCCAGTGAGACTTGTACGAATGCTCGAGCAAAAGCATCATTCTTTTTTTGCAAAATCGATAGCTAATCGAATAAGGTGATTTTGCAGGCCCAACCTCTACCCACCCTCTTTTTAAAGCGAGGCTCCTAAAATTCGCTAATGGAGGAGCCTTCCCAGGACTCAAATGAATGTTACTTGACAGACCGCCGGCAACGCTGACTCGATCAAAAAATTTTATGGGTGTTCCTCCAAAGCTCTGCGCAAACGAGTCGATTTCAGCTTTTAACGTACTGATTCCGGGCTTTCCGGACAAATCAGTAGCTTTAGACTTCTCTGAAGACAAATAGATGCCGTAGGCTAGACAGGCACAAATGGCAGCAAAAAAGAAATAATTTAGTATTTTCACCATTCCCATCCCCAACCATCGTTGCTGATAACCTCACCTTTTTCACCGCCAAATCCTCCGGCACCACGACCTTTACTGATAGAAACTCCCGTACCCACTCCGATTTCGGTGGTAGACCCAGCTCCAGGTGAGTAGCTACATGCCCCGCCGAGCGGTCCATACGCTCCAAACCCGGCCAATCCAGGACCGGTGAAAAGATTATTCAATTGAGCGTCGCTTGGACGCCCTTCACAGTCGTTAACCCATCCCACGCTGGCTGAAATTCCTGCGGATATCGAATGGGGATATATCTTTGCTAACCCCTTACTCATATAGATTCGACCATTCCTTCCCCGCGTGAAGGAAAGGGTACCGGGACCATAATTTAATGATACTTTTACGAAATCAGGGCCCCTAAGATTTACGCCATCTTCCCAAGAGAGTCTGTGCCCTCCGTTATTAAAAGAGCCGACCGACTCCAGGCCTAATAGATCAAGCATTGCGTATGGATTTGCAGAGACATATGAATATGTACTTATGTCAGCTGCTATATCAATCGGATCACTCTGCCCGTACCGACCAGTGGCCGCATCGTAATCCCGGAAGTAGTTCTGATTGAACCCGCTGGCCGCATCAAACCGCTGCCCTGGGAACCGCATGTCGAACACCATCGCGGCGCCGTCTCCATCCGGATCCTGGTTGGGTGCGGTGTTGCCGAAGGCCTCGCCCTTCAGGCTCCAGCTCCACACGGCGATGTCGCGAGCGGCATCGACGACCACACGGGGGCTACCGAGGTGGTCGGGTTCGATGTAGTGCAATTGACCACCGTTGGCCAGCAGGCCCACCGGCAGGTCGTCCAGCCAGATCGCTTGTTGCTTGGGTGCACCGTTGGTGTCGTAGTCGCCGAGCCAGTGGCCGGCCTCGTCATAGAGCGTATAGGTGTTGGTAGTGCCCAGATAACGGCGTACCTGCTCGCCGCGGCCGTTGTAGCGGTAGTTCATGACTGCAACGCCTGCGCGCTTGGCCTGTGTCATGCGGCCAGTGGTGTCGTACAGGTACTCGCGTGCCTTGCCGCCGATGGTGAGGGTGTTGCCCATCTTGTCGCAGGTGCGTGCCACGCCTGCGACTGCGCTCAGGCGGTGGTTGGTCGCCGCATAAGTGTAGGCCTGGGTGGCACCGCCGACCTCGCCACTCAGGCGATTGCCGGTGCCGTCGTAGCTATAGCCATTCATTCCAGTTGTGGTGCCGTCGGCGGGATAGAGTAAGCCGGCCGAGAGCGCAAAACGGTGTCACCTATCAAGTGAATCTGACCCGTTTATTGCTACGCGAAGTTATATTTCCTCAGACCCAGAGACTTCACGAGACCCTTTGCAGTCTTCCGACCATCCAAGTGGGCTCACCAGTCCAAAACGAAGAAAGTAGTTAATTATAAATCTTTTAGACGGCTTTTTAATTTCAACAGAGCCACTTTCCAAAACACCAACGCAGCCTGTTTTTCCTAAAAGATCAAACAAACCTTGCGAATAGAAGGCCTCGAATTTAACCGGGCCAACATGAGATACCGCGCTAGCCGGCTGAATAAAAATCGAAGTTACTTCTCTACCAACTGTATCACTATGCAATGAAGGAGATCGACTTGCCTTTGAAACTATTAATTGAATTCCATCACCGTCAACAGCTTGATGACAGGCACTTTGCGCTTCTGCAATCTCGCTACGGATTTTCGACCTAGGTTTACATCTCATTTCATCCAGGACAACGCCAGCTCTAATGTTTGATTTTGTACTATTACATCCACATAAAGAGATCACGCTAATTATGGCAAAAAGCGCCCTACTCATTGCAGTCATTAGACCCCGTTTCAATCTGATCCTTGGCGGCTTCTGTCCGCCTCCCTGCTTCTTCATAAATTTTTTAGTTATTGCGTGCACTATAAAATATTCCTTTAGTCAGATGGAGACCTTCGTGGACGATAGTGTCATACAAATCGACGCGCTGAGCCGGAGAAAGGCTTTGCAAGTATCGATCATCCAGCGTTATCGTCCTCTTTAAGTAGTTTGTGTAGCCCACCTCATCACCGCCAAGATCTCTAACATTTAACCGACCAGGAAATCTTAAATCCAACTCTCTCCTCTTAGCCAAAGCAAATAGAAAATCAACGTCATGCTGGGTGAGGCCTAGAAGATCGATAAGAGTCACTGGAGTGCCTGAAACATAGGTATATGTATTACCTCTGCCATCCAATCCAATCGGATCACTCTGCCCGTACCGACCAGTGGCCGCATCGTAATCGCGGAAGTAGTTCTGATTGAACCCGCTGGCCGCATCAAACCGCTGCCCTGGGAACCGCATGTCGAACACCATCGCGGTGCCGTCTCCATCCGGATCCTGGTTGGGCGCGGTGTTGCCGAAGGTGTTGCCGAAGGCTTCGCCCTTCAGGCTCCAGTTCCACACGGCAACGTCGCGGGCGGCATCCACGACTACACGCGGGCTGCCGAGGTGGTCGGGTTCGATGTAGTGCAGTTGACCGCCGTTGGCACAGGCCCACCGGCAGGTCATCCAGCCAGATCGCTTGTTGCTTGGGTGCACCATTGGTGTCGTAGTCGCCGAGCCAATGGCCGGCCTCGTCGTAGAGCGTATAGGTGTTGGTGGTGCCCAGGTAGCGACGTACCTGCTCGCCTCGGCCGTTGTAGCGGTAGTTCATGACCGCGACACCTGCGCGCTTGACCTGGGTCATGCGCCCGGTGGGGTCGTAGAGGTACTCGCGTGCCTTGCCGCCGATGGTGAGGGTGTTGCCCATCTTGTCGTAGGTGCGTGCCACGCCTGCGACTGCGACTGCGACTGCCCTTAGGCGGTGGTTGATCGTCGGATAGGTGTAGGCCTGGGTGGCGCCGCCGATCTTGGCACTCAGGCGGTTGCCAGTGCCGTCGTAACTGTAGCCATCAATCACCGCCTCGGTAGCGCCATCCTTGAGCGCGGTGAGCCGGCCCAGCGCGTCGTAGTCCAGAAGAAGTTCTGGTGCTGGGTTGCCGGCCGGCGTCAGAGCAGTGAGGTACCGATTGGATCGATGCCAATTCATCTTCCCACGGCCCCTCCACAGTTCTGAATGGATTATCTACTCAGGAAAAGGCCACTTCTTATGCCAGGGCAATTCGCACCCTAACCATTCTGTACCCCCAGAAATAATTTTTTTGATCTTTTCATATTTACCAAGCACCTTGGGATGAAAAATTCGATCTGAATTTAAAAACTCAATTGAGTTTTTCAGAATGGATTTTTCTTCCGAGCTTTCTTTTATTTCAATAATACACTCATGTTCGTCATCAAATAAAGTCCATATCCAGTACCCGATCGACTTAACCGCACCATCCTCAGTTTCTTTTGGCCAATTTTCCTCAAATTCATTTGAGGAAAGTCGGTTTTCATCTAGCTTCCGCAGCAACTCAATCCCGATATTTCTAGCAGAATGGTCGATCACTGAGCACCTCGACATTTTACAAAAGCATTCAATGCTTCAACGTGCTCTGTTATTGCACCAATCCCTGCTCCAATAATACCTGCCTTCTTAACTACTGTTCCTATTCCGAGTCTACCAATAGTTCTCCCGACTCCATTTCCCAGGTAGCGTCTGGAGTAACTCGTGTAACGCCCGCTGGGACCTCCACCTGCCACCCCACCACGCGGCTTAATTGCTGACTTATTGACCACTTGCGCCGATCCACCAAAGATTGCGGAACCGGCGCCAAATCCCACAATCGAATTAACTGACTCTTCCATAGAGTAAGTACTTAGAGCAGCATCAAGACAGTCTTCCTTTGGTTTATCTTCACAAAGACCAGAAGGATCTAGGTGGCTAACTGGGCTTCCTTCAACATAAACGTATGTACCAACTCCTGCTTTTAAGCCAATCGGATCACTCTGCCCATACCGACCAGTAGCAGCATCATAGTCACGAAAGTAGTTCTGATTGAACCCGCTGGCTTCATCAAACCGCTGGCCTGGGAAGCGCATGTCGACCACCATCGCGGTGCCGTCTCCATCCGGATCCTGGTTGGGTGCGGTGTTGCCGAAGGCTTCGCCCTTCAGGCTCCAGTTCCACACGGCAACGTCGCGGGCGGCATCCACGACTACACGCGGGCTGCCGAGGTGGTCGGGTTCGATATAGTGCAGTTGACCACCGTTGGCCAACAGGCCCACCGGCAGGTCATCCAGCCAGATCGCTTGTTGCTTGGGTGCACCGTTAGTGTCGTAGTCGCCGAGCCAATGGCCCGCCTCGTCGTAGAGCGTATAAGTGTTAGTGGTGCCCAGGTAGCGACGGACTTGCTCACCCCGGCCGTTATAGCGGTAGTTCATGACCGCGACACCTGCGCGCTTGACCTGGGTCATGCGCGCGGTGGTGTCGTACAGGTACTCGCGTGCCTTGCCGCCGATGGTGAGGGTATTGCCCATCTTGTCGTAGGTGCGCGCCACGCCTGCGACTGCGCTCAGGCGGTGGTTGGTGGTCGGGTAGGTGTAGGCTTGGGTAGCACCGCCAACTTTGGCGCTTAGGCGATTGCCGGTGGCATCGTAGCTGTAGCCGTCGATCACGGTATTGGCGGCGCCGTCTTTCAACGCTGTCAGCCGGCCCAGCGCGTCGTAGTCCAGACGAAGTTCTGGTGTTGGGTTGCCGGCCGGCGTCAGCGCAGTGAGGTCGCCAACGGCGTCGAAGCTGAAGCCGATTTCCAGGCCGCCTGTGCGGCTGTCCTGAATGCTCTGGGGGCGGTAATCCTGATCGTACCTGCGCGCCAACTTGCGGCCGTTGCCGTAGGTCCAGCCGGAGGATGGGCCGAACGGATAGTAGGTCGCTCCGCTCAGCAGACGTTGGCGGCTGCCGCCTTGTGCCGTCACCCCAACCTCGGTCGTCTGGCCTTGCGCGTTGCGGACATAATCGACCATGGTGCCGTCCGGGTAGACCATCGACCGAAGGCGGCCGCCGGGTGTGTAGTCGTAGCGCAACACCAACACCTTGCCGTTGACCGTCTGCACCTTGCGCACCACCTCGCCGAAGCGGTTGTAGCAATACTGGGTGGTACCGCTGCCATCCTGGAGCTTGGCCAGGCGCCCGACGGTGAACGTCTCACCGCTGGCGCACACGCTCTGCGTGACGTCATAGGTATAGCTGACATTGAAGGCGGCGGTTGGGTAGCTGATGCTCAGGACACGGTTGAGCGCGTCGTAGCCATAGGTGGACGTGGTGCCGCGTGCATCGGTCTGCGAGGCGCGGTTGCCGGCACTGTCGTAGGTATAGCTGGTGACGCCGGTATCCGGGCTGGTCAATTTCAGGATATCGCCGAAGCCGTTGTACGTGTAGCGCGTGTCCAGACGCTTGGGGTCCTTGACCTGCAACGGGCGATCCTGCGTGTCGTAACCCACGTTGGTTTCAGCCTTGATTCCGTCGACATCCTGCAACGTACGCTTAAGTCGGCCGAGTGGGTCGTGCTCTTGCAGCGTGCTACGGCCAAATGCGTCAGTGATCAAGCGCAGGTTGCCGTTTACATCGTAGGCGTAGTCGGTGGGATTTGCGGCCGCGTCCGCCTGCGTCTTCAATTGGCCCAACTGGTTGTAAATACGGCTCAGGCTGCGCTTGAGCGCGCCTTGCGCGTCCTTGGTCTGCTCCTCTAGACGATTGCCGGCGTTATCAAGCACGTAATGGAGGGTGTTGCCCAGCGTATCGGTGACATCGGTGAGGCGTTGGGCCTGGTCGTAGACAAACGTGGCGTAACTGCCGTCGGGCTGTGTGATGCGCTTGACCAAGCCGGTGGGCCAATACTCGAACGTGGTGACGCGATTTTGCGCGGAAGTCGCGCCATGCACCGTGGTCGATGCCAACCAACCACGCGGGTGGTAGCTGTAATCAGTCAGCACCCCGTTTTCGTCAATGGCAGAAAGAACGCGGCCTGCTGCGTCATAGCTCAGATTCTCGCGGATCTGGCCGCGGGCGTTGATGGTCTGCTTGAGGTCGCCCTTACGGTACAGGCACGGTCCAGTGCCGGTCTCGCACCCGGCAGCATCGATTGGGTAATAGTTGTAGGTCGTACGGTCGTCGATATCCGTGCGCGGGCCATCGATGGACTTCAGATAGCCCAGGACCGGGCAGGTGCTACCTAGTGCGGCGACGTCAGATGCCTCGCAGTAGCTGTACGCCACATCGCGCCTCTCGCTGGACGTTGCGCCAATTGTCGATACTTGAATGGGCTGAAGCCGATCATTGCGAGTGTAGGAAATGGTGCGTCCAGTGCTTTGGATCGAAAGCAGCCGGTTGGAGCCAGCAGTCGTCCGGGTCGTAGTTGTACGTTCTTGCGGAAGTCCAGAAGCCTCCTGGACGGTATGGACACTGATATCCACGCCATTTTCGGTCAGCTCCGAATAGCTATGCTTGGCCTGCACCCCAAGCTTGTCGGTCGCAGCGCTGAGCCTCCTGCGATAGTCGGTCGCCTGATCGTAATAGGCGTAGCTCATCGTGCCGTCGCTTCTTGCCATGGATGCGACCTTTGGAGATTCGCCGCCCGCGGTGGTCATCGTGTAATCAACCGTGTTGCCTAGGGAATCGGTGACCGCGGTGACGGTGGGCGAATATGCGAGCGTAACGCCATCGGCACCGCCGGCGTGCTGGCTAGAGATTGCGCGACCGGCAGCGTCATAGGCGAAAGTACTGAAGCGCTTGCCGTCTTCAGTGGTGACGCCGGTCAGATGCCGGGGAAAGCGCGTGTCCTCGTAGTGATAGGTCCGGCCATTGCCATCGGCATAGTTCACGGTAACCAAGCGGCGTTGATCGTAGCCGTAGCTGGCAAGCTTTACGCCGCCGGAGACGACGCCAGTGATCAGGGCGTCGTCGCTGTCGTCGGCGTACACCATTTCGATGGAGCGACCCTGCAGCGAGGCGATGCTTTGCAGCCGGCCGCGCGCGTTGTATGCATACACTAGCCCGCTGCCGTCCTCTGCCATGCGCGAGATCAGCTTTCCCTGGGCATCGAAGGTGTAGATGGCGTCCTGGCGATACAGTACCCATTGATCGCCATTGGCGGTGATGCGCTCGCCGGAGGCATTGGCAGCGCGATAGTCCGAGCCCACTTTGCGGAACGGCACGGCGTAACCGCTACCCTCCACCAGGCCCACCGCGTCGCCCTGAACCGTCAGATGAAGGCTGTGCGAGAAAGTCCAGCCTGGTCCGAACCCTCCAGTGTTCAGTGCAATGCCCGAATGGTAGTAACGCGTCAGGGCAAGCCAGCCTAGATCGAAATCGCGCTCGGCCTGGAATTTCTCGCCGGTCTTGACGTCGCAGGGATTGCCGACCATGCCGGAGTTGCCGCCGCTGTTCTGGCTGCCGCCTGGCTGCCCCTCGCATTGCGGGGCGGTGACTTCGATGGTCGCGAAGATCGCCTTGTTTGCGCAGGCTTGTTCGCTGATAAACCAGTTAGTATAGGGCTTGGGACAGTCTGACCGCTTTGTTCGGGTCATGTACATGCCGAAGTCATAGGTATCGCTACAATCGGCAAGAAATGTATGCGCGGTGTAAGACCTGGACTGAGTCTCCATACCTAGGTCGTACTCTGGATATGGGCCTGCGCCCGAACCC
This sequence comes from Xanthomonas sp. CPBF 426, assembly GCF_903989465.1. Classification (NCBI taxonomy): domain Bacteria; kingdom Pseudomonadati; phylum Pseudomonadota; class Gammaproteobacteria; order Lysobacterales; family Lysobacteraceae; genus Xanthomonas; species Xanthomonas sp. CPBF 426. The sequence continues at coordinate 172,980 of NZ_LR861805.1, read as the reverse complement.
CATCCGCCTTGTGGGGCAACGGACGAGCTTCCACACTGGGGTACCTGTTCGGTCAACTTCTGGACTAACACCGCAACGGCTTCTTCTTCTGTAGGGCTCTTCGCCGTACTCAAGGCGATAAAGTAGGTCCAATTTTCGTCCTTCGCCTTCTCGCGTCCCATCCAATAGGTGATCAGCGTCTTTCCGTCTTCCCTGACTATCTGGTCCTTGATAGTGTCGACGTACTGATAAGCATCCGGCGCGTACTGCGGCCCAGGAATCGCCTTGATCGCGGCCTCTGCCTGCCCTTGGGTGTCGTAGACGCCGCGAGACGCTCCTTGCGCATCGCGCACAAGAAATTGCTGTTTCTTTTCTTGAGCAGATACGAGTGGGGAAGCCAAGAAAAGACAGAGCGTCGCCATGAGAAGCACAAGGCGTGCAGAACCAGACTTTTTCTGGTTGCAGTGTGTAGTGGTCATTGCGAGTCCTTGCAAGAAGTCAATCGATCCAATCGAGTCAATGCTGCAGACGGCGACGTCTGCCTGGCCGCCCATCGGGCTGATCCGGTGCGATCAATCTCCTCGCAGGGCATGCTGGCCGCATGGGCAATGCTCTTCATCATCCCTGAGAGACGCAGCGCAGAAAACGGGATACACACGTGTCGCATACGACAATCCTTGTCAGCACAAGCAGCGATCATAGGTGATGGTCCCCAGGGTGACAACCGTCTTTTAAATTCCTAGCGACTTCAGGCGGTCAACTTAAAAAATACAACCAGCCTGGCATTTCGTTGCACCTTCCAGACAAATTAAAGGCTGTTTAAAGACAGCGCGATCTTAAGAGCCAAGTGCAACGCGTGATGCAACGGCGAGGATTCTCTTCCATAGCCGCCGCTGGCATGCCCTATCCCAGTGTCTAACGAAGCGCTCGCTCATCAGTTCAGCCAAGTTATTGAGGCATCGCCGATCGGCCTTCGACATTTCTACACACTTAGGTGGAACTGGCTGGTATCGTGCGGACGCATGTCTCGGAGACTGCGTCAAGTTGAGTTTTTAAGTGAACCTGCTGCCGTTCTCTACCCACAGCAGCACTGCACGCGGCCAGTGCGCGGCTGATGTGCTTTTCCACCATCTTGATCGAGATACCCATGGCTGCGGCCACTTGCGGGTAGGTGAGGCCGTCGATGCGGTTGAGGACGAAGGCCTGGCGGCATCTGGGCGGTAGTGCGGGCAGCGTGTGGGTGTGCAGGTGCTGCAGGATGCGGCGGGCGGCGGCGATCTGGTCGACGTCGGCGCCGTCTGCGGCCAGTGGTGCGATCAGGTTCAGTGCGACGTGGGCGTTGGCGTGGCGGCGGTGGCGCGTGCGCCAATGCTCCAGCACCACGTTGTGGGCAATGCGGTACATCAGCAGTGCGTAGTCGCCGATGTCGGGCGCGTCGCGGTAGGCCAGCAGGCGGAGCAGCGTTTCCTGGGTGAGGTCGTTGGCGATGTCGCGGTCACGCAGGCGCCGGCGCATGTAGGCGAGCAGGTCGGCATGCAACAGGCCGATGGCCTGGTCGAAACGCGCCCTGCCCGCTGCCGGCTCTTCGCGTACGCGCCAACGCGTGGTGTGGCGTACGCGGGTGTAGCCGCGCATAACTGCGACGCGCGGATGTGCAACGTACAGCGTGCGTGTAGTGGCGGTTGTGCCTGAGTCGCTGCGCCGATGCCAGGCGGTGCAGGTAGTGGTCGCGCGTTCGGCTGGTAGCGGCATCCAGTTGTTGCCGAAGCGCGGGGATGTGCCGATGGTGCCGGCCAACGTGTCATTCACCATGCGGATTCTCCAACTGCGGGGTGCACGCGCCGTGCGCAGGATGCGGCGGGTTGGTCACTCTGCAGGTGCCACGGTGACGACCAGCTCGCCGTTGCGCATGCGGATGTGGAGTTTGCTGCCGATGGTGAAGCCGAGTTGTTCCAGCCAGCGGCCGCGTAGGCGCAGCGTGGGGATGCGTTGGTGGCTGTCGGGGTAGTAGCCGTAGCCAACGGTGCAGTGTTGCGGGGCACGCGGGTGGCCCGGGCGGCGCGGCTTGTTGGGGTCGGGGCGGGGCTCGGGGATGGCGGGGCGGTCGAGGTAGGGCCGCGGCGTGATCGTTGGGTCGAGCGAGCGCCAGACGACCTCGGTGGGCGGTGGCACCGTGGCACGCTTGCGCGCTGACTTGGGGCGGGACGTGGATCGACGCATGGCAAAGCCCTCCTTGACGAACAGGCCCCGCCGCCGGGTGGCGACGGGATGTCGGGAGGTTAGAAACCGCTAAGAGTCGGCGGGCGTATTTCCCCGAAGGGTGTTGTATTAGCCGCCCTCCCGACGCAGGCATCGCGTCGGTTGCGCCCGCAAGACGCTGCAGGCACAAAAAACCCACCGGTTTGACGGAGGTGGGTACCGCTCTTAGAGGAGTTTCTACGCTCCTTGTGGTAGAGATTGCTGCGGGTTTGTTGGGATGTCAACTGCTTCGAGCTACAAAGTGATGGTGATTTTTTTGAGTGCGGCCACTACGAAGAACCTGCAGATCGCTCCTGTTCTTGCTCGCTTCACACCATACAGCGAACTACCGTTTGGTCGAAGCATTGAGATTATCCATGTCCGAGAAGATCAACCACCGCTTGCCGGAATCCCGATGCAGCGTGAGAGTGAACTTTCCTATGTCGCCGGGCGCATCTCCGTAGCCGTACGCACCGATGATGTAGGCGACATTACCTTCGGCGGAAAACCCGAGTGAGCGCAAACGTAGCGGACCTCCGCTACTACCTTCATAGGCCGCTTGAATAGCTGCCCTGCCCCGGATTGGGGGATGATCGCTTTGCAGCAAAAAGCCATCTTCCGCAAATAACGCAGCAAGCGCGCTTGCGTCGCCCTTACGCCATGCGCGCTCATAGTCGCGGAGTACTCGATCAAGTTCGGGCGGTAACGCAACGCTGGCAACCGCTGTTGGGTTGGCTTTTTCTGTGATGTTCTGACCCTGCAATGGCCCCGTGGCAAGCACGAGACTGAAGACAAAGAAGGCAGTGATAGATCGGCTCATATGTCTTACTCCTTCTAGAGTCTCGTAGGTTGACTACAGAGTCATTCCGCGCTTCGCAAATGCGGCAATTAGGCTGGCTCTTTTAAGTTAACCTGACCCCGCTACGCCAGCGTTTGCAGGACCAACAGCGCGGCCCTGTTCCATCGCTTTGAGGTGATGACGTACCCGCACCTTTCATCCTCAAATGGCTAGCAGCCATTGATCGACAAGGAACAGGAGCTGATGCCTAAGTGAATCTGACCCCGTTCTTCCTGCTTATTCCAAAACAGGTCGCAAAGCGTGGTTAGGTGAGCTTTCTTAAGTGAACCTGACCCCGTTATTCGCAGGAGCAACAGCAGCACGGGCCGACTCCGTCACTGTGAAAATTGCGATGCGCCCGCAATAGGGTTACTGCCAGGGTGCACTTCATCTTTTATAAGTGGAAGAATATTGACTCCGACCCTTTTTTTTCGAATTGATGGGTTGGGCCACATTCACAGAACGTCATAGCACCACTTTTTTTGCTTATCTGTCATGGTTGCCGGTGGCTCGCTCAGGTAGTCCGTGGTCGTGTCAATCTTTGTTACCTTCTGGGTGACACCGTTGCGGTAGGATATTCGAAAAAGATCGGATGTGAAACCTTTCTTGATCCATAGCTCTTCGAATGAATGAATTTTTTCCTCATAGAAGAAGCAAAACTTGAGCTTTCTAATTTTCTGGTAACTTGCGCTGGGCAGGAAATTTATCAGCGTTACATAAACGTAAGGCAAGTCCGTAGCGATTAGGTTGGCATACCCGTAAATATTGAGCCGCTTTGCTTCCTTTAGAATTTCTATGAATTCTTTGAAGTCCAAGTATGGAGCAATCGACTTTACCCTGGCATATATTAGCTCTAGATTGGCCATCCCAAATTTTCTATTTTCTTGAATTACGGCAGCATCTTGGCATGTTAGCGTTAGTTTGAGGTATGGCCTGCTTGCTGGATCTTTCGTCGGGCAAAAGATGCTGTCGTCGTGGTAAAAGTGTCCGTCAGCTTTTGTTTGTCCCGCCCTTGCTTTCATTGCTCGCCGACAGACAGGACAGCGCACCGCCGGTGCGGCGTTAGGTCTCGCGCAATTTAGGTCAAGTGCGAACTTCAGATAGTCACCATACGACATCATTTCCCGCTTTGTCGGGTGCAAGGCGTCAAACATATGCTTCCTCTTAATAAAACGCAGGTGGCCCAACGACTGAGTTAAGCCGAACAGCGAAGCGGGTTCGGATTGAACGAATTGTTAGGCATCTCCTCGACCCACTATGCAGATGCCACTGAGCGCTGAGTTGTCATGCTCCTCTTGCCGCTCGATCAAGGTGTCCTCACGGCCCACAACAATTAAATTGAAGGCCTCCGCTAGTGCAGCGAGATTGTTCTCCGGATTATCAATGGCGCTAATGACTTCGCCTAGACTCACGGGCGGCGGCATCTCAATGCCCTCTTCGGAGTGAACAGACCACTTCTTTGTCGTCGAATCGTAGCGTACCTCATGGTGTCCGTTAGGTCCTCCGGACGGCACGATCTGCGATGGCTTGAACCAGAATGTGTGGAGCAGAAGCCTACGACGATTAGTTTGCAATTGGCTAAGTGTGTGGAAGTAAGGGAAAGCGTAGAAAACTGCATGCCCGGCCGCCTCAAGCTGCTGCAAACGAAAAAGCTGGTCTTTGGCCTTTGTGCGATTCAGCCTCCACTCCCAAACCGAGCCATTTACATAGGCTCGCTTGTACTGAATTAGTGCGCCGGTTGAATTTCCGAACACCCCAGCGTCAAAACCCCATTGCGCCTCTTGAGCTTGTGTCGGTCCCAGCGCGAAATAGGGGGTGTTATGTTGATGAGATAGCCAGTTGATGAATTCTGTAGTTAGGTTTAGCTCAACGGTTTTTTCAGAAATCATCGATCTCTCCTAAGATACCTAACTCTGGAATTAAGCCGAGCCGCGAAGCGGCGTCGGCTCGAAGTAATTGTTAGACAGAGGCTACTGATCTAATCCAAGCATTTTATTAGCAACTTTCGAAATTACTTGTCGACTCTCTTTTGAAGTGCCAACTTTGCTGACAGCGAGCCAAAGTTTGCTTGCGGCGGTCTTGTACCAAGTGCCTTTGGGATATCCGCTCAAGTTTACCTTAAGTGCGGCAATCTCTTGATTGAGACGGTTAACTTCCTGCTGCGTTAGCTCGTGGTTCTCCTGCATTTCCTGGAACTTGGCCATCAGCTCGTCCAGCTTTCCCCTTAGCTCATCGGATTCCTCTTGCGTAAATGGCTGCTGCGGATTTTCGACGTGCTCTTTGACATGCCGCTCGATTGTCTCCCTAAGCTCATCTAGTTCAGAGTAAACCGGGATGGTTGCGCGTAGCTCGTCGCGAATGTTATTAGTCCAGATGAGAACCTCACCCGGCGCTTCGGACGGATTATCTACACGTTTCAGCTCTCTTGTCTCATGCTCTCCAGGCGAGGCGGAAATCAAGTAAGTGTCTGGGCCAGACTTACTTAATGAGAACGTGTACGCAGAGTTGTGCCTAAAAGTGATACTCAGGAGCAAATCTCGGCTATCCGTCACAATTTGGAAGTCAGCCGGCGAGAACGGGCACCGCTCGATTGCGCTCCAAACTGCTGCGATAACAGAATTCCTCAGTGGCAAAGTCTCATCTCCCCTGTCTAACGGTTATTGGACCGCCTAAGCGTGGCGTAACCTGATCCTCGCCGACTGCCTGACTGCGGTCAATCGCTACAAGCGTTTGAAGCTCACCTTTTTTCAATTGCATCCCTGTCTATGACGCCGAAGTGTTAGGCCGCGTCCTTGCGGGCTCATCCTATTCCGCCGAGTTAGTTGCAGCCTAACGGCGAGTTCTTGCAAATCGGTCACTCGAGCTCGCTACTTGCTTTCACGGCAGCGCCAGCGCGTTATTGCTTGGAGTCACCTCAGCAACCTCACCTTTCGTCACCAGACGCAACCGCGCGCCCTTGCCAGCGCTACCACCCCGTTATTAGTTCGCAGTACACGCAAGCTCTACTCGACACTGCGTGTCGGCCGCGAGTCGCTGGTCAGGTGCTGGCCGATGGAACCAGTCTCACGCCGGCTAGATCGCTTGCGCACACTGCCCGACGCAGTGCGCGAGCAGATGACATTGGTGCTTTAAAAACGTGGGATACCTAAGAACCTGACCCCGTTATTAGACCGACTGGCGCTCAGAAGACGCGGTTGGAGACCCTGATAAGGTCTGCGAAGTTGATGCAAGGAACCGAAACCGGCTGCAAGTTGCAAACTGCGGGGATCTTGTATTTCTTTTTGTTGGCGGGAAGAGATGGCTGCCTTGACTCATTGCTGATCAAGACAAAACCTTTTGCCTTGGCTGTGGCGACAATGATAACGTCGTTAGCGTCGACGCCTGTTCCGTACTGATCGTTCTGTACGCCGAGCTCGCCGTTGATGAGCATGGCGTGCCCGGCGATGACGTTATCGACATCCACAGGATTAAATCCGTCGATATCATGGAGCCATTGTCTACAGTCGGGGCTGATATGACCGATCTCGTCCATTGCCACACCCGGGATCGCCATGCGCCCCGCCGACAATTCCGCTCTCAGCCACTCCCAAATCGTGGGCAAGTTCTCAATGGGATAGTTATCCCATGCATGCAGTGCCGACGATGCGTCAAGCACCCGCATAGTAGCGCTCCAACTGCCTTAAGTCGGTCAGCTTAAGGTCGTCGAGGTACTTCGATGCCTTAACGATACTGAGCTTGTTTGCATCGAGTGCTTGGAGGACAGCACGAACATACGTATCGCCAAGAATGTGTCTTGGCTCTCGATGCCGCCACTCGCGGTTCCCGCCTTGACTCTCCTCAGCGGGGCGACTGTCTCTCCACACTTTGAACTCGTCGTATACGATTTGTTCCAAGCGATTTGATGCAATAAGTCGAATCAAGATCGTATCTGTACTTACACCCCACAACCGCCTGAACTTCTGGAGTTGGGCTTCTAAGGTTGCGGGCTCATCCGACAGGCCTGATGTGTCGATCTGGTTTAGGCTTGCCTGTGGAATGAGGAAATAACCAGCAAATTCATTGGCCAAGCGTTCTTTCCGTGCGTGTGAGTTAAGGCTATCAACGCTGTCGATAGTGCTCTCACGGAACAGAAGGAGATGCCCTAGCTCATGAGCAAGAGTGAAGGTTTGGCGTGCCTCCACGCTTTCCTTTCTCACCACGATGATTGGATACGATGAGTGGTAAAGGCTAAATCCAATTGTTGGATGTGCGCTTGGAATTTGCCATTTTCCAGCATATCCATTGGTGCGGAACACAAGAATGCCGCGCCGTTCAATCGCAGCGCGGTACTGCTCGAACGAGCTTTCATTCTGAATCCCAAGCCACTCTCTCGCTTGGCGTGCAGCCGAGCTTGGGGTAACTCCGACTAGGTCTGGTGGATCGAATTGGATTCTTTCTTCAGCGTCGATTTCGTCGAGAAGATCGATGTAGGCTTCTCGCTGCCACTCCGCGAGTTGAATAATGCGCTTGATCTTCTGGTCGAGATTGTGCTGCTGATTCAGGATGGTACGGAACTGCGGACTTCTGATTTGCTGTGGCTCGGGCACTCCTTGTTCCAAAAAGAACAGAGGCGTCCGTCCAAAGTACTTTCCGAGCCTCTGAAGTTGGATGAAGGTCAGGCCCGTCTGACCTTCCATTGCACGGGTCAGGGTTCGCTCTGAGATGCCCACGTCGCGGGCTAGATGGCCGGCGTCAATCTGCGCATCAGCCATGCACCATTGAAGGCGTTGCGGATTGAATGCTTCTAGCCTTTCCATCAAGTCAGTCTAGCACTGGCCACGCTGGTCTAACTACTATTGGACCGCCTAAAAGCGGTGTTACGCCAAGTAAGGACTAAGGCCGGATGTCTGGGAAGGGGGAATTCCTATTCCATAGCAATGACTTGCCGGATAGCCACCGACAGCCCTGGCGTCGAATCTGGGTGGGTTATCCAACGTTTGAGCAGGCGTATGATTTACACACGTGACGCCGCAGGCGTAATGACACCCAATCCCCCCAAACTGCTGAATCAGGTCCTCGGCCGGCTGCGGCTTTCGCCATTACAGCCTGCGTACCGAGAACGCGTATGTGAGCTGGATCCGCCGCTTCATCCTGGCCAACGGTAAACGGCATCCGGCCCAGATGGGGCGAGTAGAGGTGGAGGTTTTTCTCGCCAACCTGGCAGCGCGGGGCCAGGTGTCGGCCGGCATGCAGAATCAGGCGCTGGCGGCACCGCTGTTCCTATATTGCGAGGTGCTGGGCGTGGAAATGCCTATGCCGAGCCGGCTGGCAGTATCCATTCCCCGCCACGCGTCGCTCTGTGGATCCGCGGAGTGGCCGCGTTGGCCGTCATCCCGTCGCGGAAAAAGTGCTGCAGCGTGCGGTGAAGGCAGCACGCCGACAGGCTGGCATCGCCAAGCCTGCGACATGCCACACGCTGCGGCATTCGTTCGCGACACACCTGCTGGAGGCTGGCCACGATATCCGCACGGTGCAGGAACTGCTAGGCCACAAGGACGTGGCAACCACACAGATCTATACGCATGTGTTGGGACGCGGTGCATCGGCGGTGCCTGGTCCACTGGATGGACTCAGCCGTCCTGACGGCTATGTGTAGTATGCAGCGCGAGGGCGCACTGAGCGGATGCTTGCTTCGACACCAGTGAAATTGGCAGTTCTGACAAACCAGCGCGTTCGATGAGGACGGTCAATCGCAGCGCTGGTTTGCAGCGACTCAGCGATCGACTACGAGCAAGTTGCGATGACTGGTCTTTTATCGGTTTTGCCCTCATCCATCCTTCGGGCACCTTCTCCTACAAGCGGGAGAAGATTAATGGTGCGCTGGGTTATTTGGGCGCCTTCTTCCCTTGTGAAAAAGGGTTTGAGGTGCTGGGTTATTGGGTGTTCTTTGCGGTGCCCGCACTGGTTGGCGTAGGTAGCGAAAGCCTATTGTTAAGTTCAGTAATTTCAGCGACGTCGCCTTCGGTGATGACGCGCAGTTGTGCGGCTTTTAGATCGGCCGCGTTGGTTAGCGGCAGCCGCACCAGCGTGGTGACCGGCCGCAGATCGCGGGGTGCGGCCATTGCCGCAAACCCGGCCCGCGCCAGCTCCTTCCCACGCCCACCCTCCAGCACAACAAACCCGGCCGGTGCATCGGCGTGGCCGAGGCTGTGCACAGTCACTTCGATGGCGTCTGCAGTCACGCGTACATCACCGTGGCCGATGCCCAGGTCCGGGCGTAGTTCGACCGGGGTGGTGGCTGCAATGCGTTCGAGCTGCAGGACGGTGGTGCGGCCTGCGGGGAAGTCGATGTCGATGGAAGCGCTTTTTTCGAAAGCGGCCTCTTGCGTTTTGGTGTTGCTGTCGAGCTTGCCGTCATTGCCTTTGCTCACACCCTGGGTGATGCGCCATTGCCCCGGGGCGACGTTCCAGCCGGTAATGCTGGCGCGCTGAGGTTTACTGGAGGTGTTGTAGGCGATGACGGTGAAGCGGTCTTGCTGGGGTGCGGGGATGGCGATGGCGACCTGGGTGGCGGCCTCTGGATCGGCGAAGCGCCAGCTCACGGTGTGGCCGGGGTAGGTTTGATTGCGCTTGAGGGCCACGCCGCCAAGGCGGGCGCGTTGCAGGTTGACGGTGGGGGATTCCACGCGGTCGCTCCACCAGTGGCCTTCGGTGTTCATGTAGAAGTTCTGCAGTTTCTCTCTTGCCTCGCTGCGGTAAATGGCGGCGAGATACTCAAGGTTGCCGGTCTGCTCCCAGGCCACATGGTGCGGGAAGTCCGGGGCGCTGCCGTCGTCCTTGTTGGCGGCATCGATGAGCTTGCCGCTCCAGTCGCTGCGCTTGCCCATGACATCGATGAAGTTTTCATTGAGCAGCGAGAGGCCATTCGGGCCGCTGTTGGCGACGCGGTAGTCGATCGGCTTGAGATAGCGCTGCTCGCCGGTGAAGCGGTAGGCGGCCCAGAAGGTGTGCAAGGTGTCTGCGCCGCCGCTGCCTTCGAACAGTTCGCCGCCGCGGGTTTTGCCGGTTTGCCAGTTGATCTCGTTGGGCAGGGCCCAGTTGCCCTTGGCGTTGGTGTAGGCATGGGCGAGATAGCCGTCTGCCAGGCCGGTGACGATGCGGCGGCTGTTGGGGTCGGCGTTATAGCCGCCCAGCAGGATGGCCGGGTGCACGATGGGGAAGGAGTACGGTTTTTGCCATTGCCAGTTGGGCTCGCGGTAGACGGTGCGGCCGCCGAACCAGTTGCTGGCAAACAGCAGGTGGCCTTGCGGGTTGACCTGGATGACATTGTCGAAGGCCTTGACGGTTTCCATCAGGCGCTCGACGGTGCGCGGGTCGCCCCAGTTGAGGTACAGCAGGGCGCTGTTGAGGTTGATGCCCTCCTCATACGAGTGCAGCTCGTCGGTTTCGATGGTGGACAGGCCGTTGGTGAACATGCCGTTGCGGTAGTTGGCATCGGACAGCGCCAGCATGGAGGCGTTGAGCATGTCCGGGTCAACGCCCATCAGGGCGACGCCGGGCCATTGCTGCACCAGGTCCGAGTCGTCGGAGATGCCGCCGCCGAAATCGCCGTAGGCCACCTGGCGCTGCTCGATCCACCAGCGGATGTAGCGGCGGGTGGCGCTGAGGTCTTGCAGCTGCCAAAACGCCCAGGCGGGCACGCCCTTGGGCACGCTGGGCATCTCGACAGGCAACGCGCCCTGGTTGGCGTAGCTGATGTCGTTCCAGTATTCGCGGCCGAGGGCGTGGTCCGGGTCGACGCGCAGCAGGTCGGTGATGTCGGCGTCCAGCCGCTTGTAGAGCAGCTGGCGCTTGGAGGTGGTGTGCTCTTCCACCAGAAAGCCCCAGTTGTCCTTGACCTGGTTGAAGCGGTCGGCCACGTGCTCTTTGATGGCCTCATTGCGCGGCTTGAACACCAGTTGCAGCTGGGTGCCGTCGAGCGCGTTGGCATCGAAGCCGGGCGCGGCGGCGGCGATGCTGAGCATCAGGCTGTCGTTGCTCAGGATTCTGTCGCGCAGGTCCAGCCACAGCGTGCGGGCCTGGCCGGGGGCGACGGCGACAGAGACATCGATCATGTCGCGCGCCGGCCAGATGGGGTCCTTGATGCGGATGTTGAGCGGGATGCTGCCGTTGTGGGTGGCCGGCAGGTTGAGCGCCGGCAGGGTAATGGCGATGCCGTCCAGGCCGTCGTGCATGTTCTCCCAGCCGTAGGACCAGCTGCGCATCAGCGCCTGGTCCGGCGGCGGGTTGCCCAGGCTGGACGGCACCAGGATGTGCACGATGGGTTGCTGCGCGCTTGCTGCGGCCTTGTCGCTGGGGCGCTTGCGGGCGGGCGCCTTGGTGGGCAGCGCGATCACGGTCTGGCGCTCGCCCGGCGGGTAGCGGCCGGCGATGACATCGCGCAAGGGCGCGAGGTTGTCGTAGTCGGGCTGGATGTCGCTGCGCACGGTGTAGCTGAGTTGCGCGCTGCCTTTGGGCACCGCGCCCGGCTGCACGTTGTAGGCCCAGATTTCCTGGATGGGGGTTTCCCGCGCGGTGTTGGCAAAGCGCAGCGTGCCGCCGCGGCGCTCGGGGAACTGGTCCACGCTGCGCACCACGCCTTGTGCGCGTGCGAACAGTGGTTGCGCCTGCGCAGTGGCGGCACCGGCGGCAGCGGGCGCGGTGTAGCTGGCCTGGCCGTAGGCGGCGCCGCGCAGCTCGATGCGGTTGACCGGCTCGTCCGGCAGGGTGAGGTCCAGCGCCTTGCCGCCTTCGACATAGGTGTTCCAGTCCGGCAGCTGGAAGTAGTCGTCGCGCCCGGGCAGGCGCGAGCGGTTGTAGACGCCGGGCCAGGTGGTCTCGGCGATGCCGTCGGTGGCCTTCCACATCCATTGCTTGAGGTCGCGCGCGTCGGTGAATTCCACCTTGCGGATGCGGGTGACCGGTGCGGTGAGTGCGGGCGGTGCGTGGCCGTTGTCCCAGCCGTAGCGGTGCAGGAAGGCGGCGTGTTGCGCATCGCCGGTGGGTGCTTCCGCAGTGGTGGGCTCCTGCAGGCGGGCGAGTGCGGCGGCGCCGCTGGCGTCGAGCATGCGGTCGTAGATGCGGATCTCGTCGAAATCGCTGCCGCGCAGGAAGTTGTAGCGGCTCTGCACCTGGTGCGGCGACATCACCCGGCCGGCCAGGCCGAACTGGTCGAGCGCGGCGTCGAAGTCGAGCGCGCCGCCGTTGGTACAGGGCGCACCGCAGTCCACGCGTGCGGCTTCCTTGCCGTCCACATACAGGCGCACGCCGCGGGATTCGTCCCAGGCGAAGGCGATATGGGTCCAGTCGCTGGCGGCGGGATTCTTGTCGAGCTTGAAGGAGACGCGGGTGCGCGCGAGGTTGGCATCGGTGACAAAGGCATCGAAGCCGTGGCCGTTCCAGTCGATGCGCAGCCAGGCCATGTCCCAGCTGGTGTGGTCGGCGTAGCCGACGCGGAAGATCACGAACGGTGCTTCGCCCACCGCATAGCGCGCGCGCCAGAAGAAGCCGAGCGTGCCGCGCTGGGTGTAGAGGTTGCCGGGGGCATTCCACGACAGCACGCCGTCGTCGGCCCATTCGATAGCGTTGCCGCGCTTGCCGGTGGGCACCAGCGTGATCTTGTCGCGGAAGTTGGGCACGCCGTCGCCGCGGGCGACATCGGCCTGCAGGTCGCGGTCGGCCGAGACCCGGAACAGCAACTCCGGGGCCGTGGGGGTGGCCGCACTTGCCGGCAGCGCGATCAGACACAACAAACCCATCCAAACCTTCAGCACACGCACCTCGTCTGGTTCAAAACCACTCTTCAAAACCACTGCTGCAAAACCACTGCCGCCCCGCACGGGCGACAGACACTGCAACCTGCCACCGCAACGCAGCGCGCGGCGCACGCTTGGCGGCGGGCACGCGGGCCGGCACGTACGAGCGTACATGCCGTGCCTGCGTGCTGCGCGCGCCAGCATGCGCCGCGTGCGGTGGTGCGATGGCTGCGTCCACTACAGCCCGTTTGCGGACTTCCACTTGGGAATGTCGTCCTTCAACAGCTTGTCCGGCCAGGTGCCATGCCAGGCATAGCCGACGCGGCGCTCGTTGGGCACCTGCATGTACTCGGTCAAGGCCTTGCCCTCGCGGTTGGCATACAGCGGGCGTTGATTCTGCAGGTCGTAGAAGCGCGCCCATAGTGACGCACCCGGTTGCGCGATGAGGATCACGTCCTTGCCGGTTTCCTGGGTGGGGTCGTCGATCTTCTTGGTGGCCAGGTCGCGCATGCGGTGGGTGTCGAACCAGCGCGCAGCGGCCTCGACCGAGGTCTTGATCTGCGCGGACGGGTTGGGCTGGCGCATCAAAAAGCGCACGATGCTCACCGACTCGCTGGAAGCCAGCGAGGCCAGCTCATACGCACGCGCCTTGGCCGGCTTGAGCGTGACCTCGTCGTACTGCGCGCCCCAGATGGTGAGCGTGCCGCCGATCTTGACCTGGGTGGCGAGCACGCACTCCAGCCCCTTGGTCACCGCCTGGCGGGCGCGTGCACCGTGGCTGGCACGCAGCAGCGCGCCGGTGTCGCCCTTGCCCTCGCTGATGTCCTGCAGCAGGTTGAGCACGCGCACCATGGCGTCGTCGTTGTAGGTGATCTGGTGATGGTAGGACGACAGGTCCGGGTAGAACTGCGGCCAGCCGCCGTTGGCGTACTGCGCGGTGAGCAGGTAATCCACGCCGCGCTTGGCGGCGGCCACATACTTGGCGTTCTTCTCGGTCTTGTAAATGGTGGAGAGGTAGCCGATCTCGTAGGTGGTGGCCTTGTTGTCGATGGTGGCGTCGTCCTTGCGCCCGGGTTGCTGCAGCTCGGCGATTTCCGCAGCGGTGAAGGTGCGGGTGTAGTCCACGGCCACGCCCTTGTACTGCTTGGACCAGCCGCCGGAGGCGGTCTGCAGCAGCAGCATGTTGTCGGCGATCTTGTCGGCCAGTGCCGACAGCGGGGCCAGCAGCAAGGCGCCAGCGACGGCGAGCGTGCGGAAACGGAGCAGGTGCGAACGGATCATCAGAACGGCCTCCAGGTGCCGAGGATGGTGTTGCGATCCAGCGCGGCGGCCTGCGCGGCGCTGAGCTGACGCGACCACTTCACGCGGCGCGACGGGTTGGCGCCGGCGCCGCTGCTCTGGTACTCGCTATAGCGGGCGGTGGCCTCGTTGGCGGTGTTGCCCCAGTTGTTCCAGCCCTCGGGCACGATGTGCGCGCCGAGCTGGCTGCTGATAAAGCTCACGCTGGCGTACGGGCGCCACGGCCGGCCCAGGAACACGCGCGACACGCCGCTGGCAGCGGTGACGCGTGCATTGCGGAATACGAAGCCGTGTGCGCTTTCCTGCGGGGTGGAGGCGGCAGTGAGATAGCCATCGCCCAGCGAGTGCAGCTGCACGTTTTCGAACAGCGCGGTGCCGGCGCCGAACACGAAGTCGACGGTGCCTTCGACGTAGCAGTCGAGGAAATACGAGAGCTTGGCGCCGCGCAGGTACAGCGTGTCCTGGTAACCGAGAAAGCGTACGTTGCGGAACGCGGCGCGGTCGCCATCCACGCGCACCGCCACCGCCTGCCCCACCGGGCCGGCGTGATTGCCGAAGGCGAGTTTTTCCGCAGTGAAGTCGTTGCCGGCGATGATGACGCTGGACGAGCCGGAGGTGCCGTATTCAGTGCCGGTGGCCGGATTGATGCGCGAGGCGTAGTTGTCGTAGGTGATGATGGTCTGGGTGGGGCCGGCGCCGGTAAGCCTGAGCGCCGGTGCGTTGGACGGCACCACGATCAGTTCCTGATAGGTGCCGGCGCCGATGTTGATCTGCGCGCGTTTGCCGCCCTGCACGGCGGCGTCGATGGCGGCCTGCACGGTGCGGTACCCGGCGCTGCCCTGCTTGGCCACGGTGTAGACCGGGTCGGCGGCGATGGCAGCGGTGCTGCCGAGCGACAGCCCGGCCAGCAAGGCGGTGGCGGCGAGAGTACGTAACACGATCCTGCGATGCAGTTGCATGCGTTGCTCCTGTCAGAACTTGTAGCGCGCGCCGATGTAGTACTGGCGCCCGGTGACGGTGTACTTGTCGGGCAGTTCCAGCGTGGAATCGACGTAGCGGCGGTCGGGGGTGTCGAGCAGGTTGATGGCCTCAAACGTCAGCGACAGCTGGTCGTTGAGCTTGTAGGACATGTTGAAATCCACGTTTTCCACGCTGTATTTGCCGGTCACGTCGGCCGTGACCAGGCGCTTGCCATCCAGGTCGTAGACGTCTTCCTGGGCCAGGATGTTGTTGATGTAGCCATCGCGATAACTGGTGGACACGCGCGCACTGAAGCGGCCGTCGTCGTAATAGACGGTGGCGTTGTAGGACTGCGGCGAGAGGTTGAGCAGGTCGCGCTCGGTGGCGGTGGTGGTGATGCTGGTATTGCTGCTGCCGGCGGTACTGAACAGGTAATTGATCTTGGAATCGACCTGGGTGTAGTTGAGCTGGATGCCGAAGTTGCGCCAGAAGCCGGGCAGGAAGTCGAAGGCCTGCTGGTAGGTCAGCTCGAAGCCCTTGAGCGGGCCGCCGGGCGTGTTGAAGTAGCTCTGCACGTTGAAGATGGTGTCCGGCGTGAAGCCTGCCGGCAGCAGGTCCAGCGAGTAGCCCATCGCTTCCCAGGTGCTGAGCACGCGGGTGCGCTGCACGTAGCTGTCGATGTCCTTGTAGAACACCGCTGCCGACAGCAGCGAACCTTCGCGGAAGTACCACTCGGCGCTGAGGTCGTAGTTGGTGGAGCGGAACGGGTCCAGCTTGGGGTTGCCCAGGTTGATCGAGAAAAACCGCCCGTCGTCGAAATACTGGGTGGGCCCGCCGCTGACGCTGGGCGACAGATACGCCAGCGTCGGGCGCGCCATGGTCTTGGCCGCGCCGAAGCGCAGCACCACCTCGTCGCTGACATCCCACGAGAGATTCAACGAGGGCAGGATGTCGCGGTAGTTGTGGTTGACCGTGGTGGGCACCAGCAGGCGCTCGCCGGCCGCGGCGGTGGCGCTGGCCACACCGAAGAACGATTCGCAGTTGGGCGAGATGGCGCCCGCCGCAGTGGCCGTGCACGGCGCATAACCGCTGGCGGCGATCTGCGTCTGCACATAGCGCACGCCCAGGTTGCCGCGCAGCGCGCGCCCCCACAGGTCGGTATTGAAGTCCAGCTGCAGGTAGGTGCCCAGGCTCTTTTCGTTGACGGCGAAGTTGTTGTTGGACGAGCCGAAGTGGCCGACATCGGCCAGGCGGTAGTCGCCACCGGGCACGCCGGTGTCGCAGTCGCAATTGATGTTGAGCAGGTCGGCGACTTTCTGGAAATCCGGAATCACCCAGGTGGTGGGGAAGCTGCCGTTCAAGCTGCGGCCGAAGCCGTCCAGGTTGGTGCTCAAATCGCCCACGCCCACACCGGCCGGCAAGGCCTGCGCCAGACGCCCGTAGGAGATGTTGCGCGACTCCGACGTGTCCATGTCGTAGTTCTTGTAGGCCAGCCCGGTGCGGAAGGTGAAGGTGGAGCTGATGTTGAATTCCAGATCCACCTTGGCGGTATCGAAGGTGTTGCCCACCGACTGCGGGTTGAGCCGCACCTCGCTGATGTTGGTGCCGCGCGCGGTGCCGTTGCTGTTGACCGGCACCGCGCCATAGCCCAGCCACTGCCAGTTGTTGGGGTTACCCGCATCGAAGGGGAAGCTCATGCTCGGGTAATCGCCACCATTGCGGCGATCGAGCACAAAGCCATCGAGATTGGTGTTGTCGAAGCTCACCATCGAGAACTCGGGGCGTTCGTAGTCCGAGGTCGAGTGGCCGACCAATGCATTGACGCGCACCTGGTCGTTGAAGCGGTGCTGCAGGTCCAGGCTGAATTGCTTGAACTCGGTGGATTCTTCGATGTTGCTGGATTCGGTGCGGAAGTCGACGTTGTCGAACACGCCATAGGTGAGGCGGTTCTGGTCGTCCACCTGCGCTTCGCGCACCGCGATCTGGGTCTTGCCGCCGAAGTTGGCGGTGCGGTGCAGGTTGGCACCGACCGAGTCTTCGCGCTGGTCCTTGTCCAGCTTGGAATACAGCATGTCGAAATTCAGCAGCGTGTCGTCGCTGACCTTGAACTGCAGCGCGCCGGTGACGCCCAGGCGTTTGATTTCGTGATCGGTGCGGATGTAGCGCGGGTAGCGCGGAATCCAGGCGTTGGTGGCGGTCTCGTAGGCCTGGATGTTCTCCGGCGTGTTGGCCGGGCGCGGTATGCCGGTGCCGCAGTTGGCGGGGCTGATGCCGTAGCTGCCCCAGCCGTTGTTGCGGTCCTGGTTGGCCTGCGAGCCGACGCCGGCAGGGATTTCGTTGGCCAGCGGGTTGCGCGGGGTCTGCGGGTTGTAGCCCACCGGCGAGCAGAAACCGTAGGTGCCATTGTTGGTGGCGGTGCTCTGGTTGGAGTTGCGGTAGTTGCCGTGCTCCCAGCGCACCGGGTTGTAGCCTTCCTCGCGCAGGTGGCGCTCGCTGTAGGACACCGACATCAGCGCGCCGACCCGGCCATCGGCCCAGATGTTGCTGATCAGGCCGGAAAAGCGCGGGTCCTTTTCGCGCGAGAGATCGTTGTAGCCGTATTGCGTGGACGCGGCCGCTTCGAAGCCGTCGAAGTCGAACGGGCGCGAGCCGCGCAGGTCGACCGTGGCGCCCAGTGAGCCTTCGTCCATCTGCGCCGACTGGGTCTTGCTGATGGTGACGCGGCTGAAGAGTTCGGAGGCGAAGGTATTGAAGTCGAAACCGCGGCTGCGGTTGACGCCATCGCTGCCGCTGCCGGCGGTGGCCAGGGCTTCCAGCCCATTGATGCGCACGCGGGTGAAGTCCGAGCCCAGGCCGCGCACGGAGATCTGCTTGCCCTCGCCGCCTTCGCGGTCGATGGAGACGCCGGCGATGCGCTGCATCGATTCGGCCAGGTTCAGATCGGGAAACTTGCCGATGTCTTCGGCATAGATGGCATCCACCTGCTCCACGCTGTAGCGCTTGGCATCGAGCGATTGCTGCAGGCTTTCGCGGTAGGTGGCCTTGACCTGCACGCGGTCCAGGTCCACCGCATCGGTAGGCGGTGTGGCCGGTGTGGTCTGCGCGACGGCAGCGGCCGCATGCAGTGCCAGGACGATGGCCACCGACAGACGCGCGGTGGGCAGGCGAGCGGCCGCCACGGAGGCGGAACGACGCGAACGGACATGCATGATGCGGCTCTCTCCATGGCACTGGCTGCAATGACGCGCTCAGCCCCCCAAGGCCATGGCGTCGCAATGGGCGACCAGCAACACCGCTGCGCGAGCGCGCTGCGTTCTTGCTGGACGTTTCGAACATCACGCCCACCGCGTTGCATGCGTGCACCAGGGCACCGCATCCACGACGATCAAGCGTTGGAATAAGGGCCCGCTGCGCGTGTGCGCAGCGGGCAGGCAGCGGGTCAGAACTTGTAGCGCAGGCCCAGCAGGTACTGGCGGCCGGTTTCGGCGTACTGCAGCGGCAGCTGGCCGGTGCGTGGCGAGGACACCCACTCGTCGGAGGCCTCGTTGGTGAGGTTGATGCCTTCCAGGCTCAGCTCCAGCTGCTTGCTGATCTTGTAGCGCAGCGAGGCGTCGAGGATGGTGGTGCCGGTCATGCCGTGCACGCCGTCGACGTTGAAGCCGGTTTCCGCACCCGGTGCCTGGGTGAGGTAGTCGTCGCGGTTGGTGGCCGACACGCGCCCGGCGAAGGACTCACCTTCGTAGAACAGCGTGGCGTTCCACGACGAGCGCGACAGCCCGAGCAGGTCGTTCTTCATCACCGGCGCGCCGCTGCTGGCCAGGTACTGGATCTTCGAATCGACCCAGGTGTAGTTGAGCTGCACGCCCAGGTTGGCCCACTTGCCCGGCAGGAAGGTGAAGGGCTGGGTGTAGTTGGCTTCCACGCCCTTCAATTCGCCGCCCGGGGTGTTGAGCGGGATGCTGAAGGCGAAGTCGTCGTTGACGGTGGCACCGGTGCCTTCCAGCAGCGAGGCCGGCAGGCCGCTGCTGGAGTACGGGCGCACTTCGCGCGCGGTCTGGATGAAGCTCTCGATGTCCTTGTAGAACAGGCCGACACCGAGCATGGCGCCTTCGTTGAAGTACCACTCCAGGCCGAGGTCGACGTTGGTGGCCTCGATCGGGTCCAGGTCCGGGTTGCCGCCGGCCACGGTGCGCGCACCGCCGGCCACCGCCACGGTCACGCCGGGGGTGAGGCTGCCCAGGCCGGGACGGCTCATGACCTTGGCCGCGCCAAGACGCAACAGCAGGTCCGGTGCCAGCTCGGCGACCAGGTTGAACGAGGGTAGCGTATTGCTGTACTTGCGGCCCACGGTGGTCAGCGCCGGTGCGTTGTTGATCAAGGCATAGCCGGTGGATTCCTGCTCGGTCTCCACATAGCGCACGCCGAAGTTACCGGAGAACGGAATCGACCCCAGGTCGGTGGAGAACTCGCCCATCAACCACACGCCGCGGTCCTTTTCCTCGACGCTGCGGCTGTTGTTGACGCGCGGGGCCACGGCGAAGCTGCCGCTGTTGCTGTAGATGCCGAACAGGTCGGCCACCGCATCCAGGTTGGGCACCACCCAGTTGGAGGGGCTGCCGTTGATGCCCTTGAGCCCGGCTTGTTCGGTGAGATCGGCCGGCACGATGCGCGTGCCATTGGCGAAGGTGGGCACGGCCAGTTCGTTGGCGCGGCGCAGCTCCACGGTGCTGAAGGTGTAGTTCTTGGCCAGCACGCCGCCCTTGAGGCGGAAGCCGGGGCTGATGTTCCAGTTGAAGTCGATCTGGCCGGTGTCGAAGTCGTTGTCCACCGTCTGCGGACGCAGGCGGATTTCGGCCAGTTCCCAGCCGGTGGGATCGGTCGGGTTGATGCCGTAGTTCAGCACCGGCGCGCGGCTGTTGCCACGGTAGTCGTAGCTGTAGCCGTCGACGTCGTACTTGTCCATGATGATGGTGGTCTGCACCGGGTTCTCGTGCGCCGAGCGCGAGGTACCGACCCGGGCATTGATGCTGAAGTCGTCGTTGAAACGATGCTCCAGGTCCAGGCTGACCTGCCTGAACTCGGTGTTCCACTCGTCGTGGCGGTTTTCGGTACGGATATCGACATTGTCGAATTCGCCGTACACCAGGGCGTTGTTGCGGACCTCGCCATTACGCACGACCGTGGCCGGCTTGCCGACCAGCACCGGGCGTGCATTGCCGCCGCGGCTGAAGGAGATCGCTTCGATGTAACGCTCGTCGCGCTTGGCGTCGATCTTGGAATACAGCATGTCCAGCGACAGCGTGGTGCGGTCGGTCGGCTTCCACTGCAACGCGCCGGTGACGCCCAGGCGCTGCTGGTCGTGGATCTGCTGGGTATAGCGCGGGAAGCGCGGGTGGTAGACGTCGGCCGAGCGTGCCGCGGCGAACGGCGAGGTGGCGCTGAAGCCGCCGTTGCTCGGACCATTGGCCCAGCGGCCGGTGTTGGAGCCCTCTTCCAGCACCTCGCGCTCGGTGTAGGCCACCGACAGCAGGGCGCCGAAGGTGTTGTCGGCCCAGGTGTTGGCGATCAGCGCGGCCACGCGCGGGTTGGCCTTCTCGGCCATCGCGTTGTAGGCGGCCTGGCCGCTGGCGGCGAAGGTGAAGCCGTTGTAATCGAACGGACGTGCGGTGCGCAGGTCGACGGTGGCGCCGAGCGAGCCTTCTTCCACATCGGCCGAGGCCGTCTTGCGCGCGATCAGCTGCGAGAACAGGTCCGAGGCGAACACGTTGAAGTCGAAGCCGCGGCCGCGGTTGGTGCCGCCGCTCTGGTCGCCGGCACCGACGGTGGTGAGCGCTTCCATGCCGTTGATGCGCACGCGGGTGAATTCCGGGCCCAGGCCACGCACCGAGATGGCGCGGCCCTCGCCGGCCTCACGGGTGATCACCACGCCGGGAATGCGCTGCAGCGATTCGGCCAGGTTGAGGTCGGGGAACTTGCCGATGTCCTCGGCGACAATCGCATCGACCACGCCGGCTTCGCCGCGCTTGATGTCCAAGGCCTTTTCCACCGAGGCGCGATAGCCGGTCACCGTGACGGTGTCCAGGTCGACGGCCGGTTCTGCAGGCGCTTGGGTGGTTTCTTGTGCTGCCAGGTGGCCGCTCAGCGCAAGGCCGATCGACAACGCCAGCAAGGTAACCGGTGTCTTCCGGCTGGTGGTCCGAAATTGCATGTCCTCCCCTCCCAAGGGTCCATGAACAACATGAAAGTCTGGTTGTGAGCGGCAATGACACCGCTGGTCAAAACGACGTTACCAGCTGAATCCTCCCGTAACATCTTGCAGCGCAGCAGAAAACGTCACCGAATTTGCCCAAAAGGGGTGCAAGCGGTCACTACGCGTCGCATCATGGGCCTCGCTCGGCGCGTTTGGCGCCGGCTAGAATGACACCGATGGTCATCCTGACGCGCAGCGGTTCCCCCACACCGTGACGCACCACACAGCCGAGGTAATTGCCGCATGAGTCGTGCCCGTATCCTGTGCTTTGGAGAGTTGTTACTGCGCCTGGGGGCGCCTGGTCACGAGCTGCTGCTGCAGCAGCCGCGGCTGGACGTGCATTGCGGCGGGGCCGAGGCCAATGTCGGCGTGTCGCTGGCGCATTTCGGCCATGACGTGGCGATGGTCAGCACCGTGGCCGACAACCCGCTGGGCGCGGCGGTGCTGGGGGAACTGCGCCGCCACGACGTGGACACGCGGCATGTGCGGCGGGTGGACGGCCGCATGGGGCTGTACTTCCTGACCACCGGCGCGATCCACCGCCCCAGCGAGGTGGTCTACGACCGCGCCGACTCGGCGTTTGCGCTGGCCCCGGCCGATGCCTACGACTGGCCGGCCCTGCTGGAGGGCGTGCAGTGGCTGCACCTGTCCGGGGTCAGCCCGGCGCTGGGCGCGGACGTGGCGCAGGCCACGCTGGCGGCGGCACGCGCGGCGCGTGCGGCCGGGGTCAAGGTCTCGTTCGACGGCAACTACCGGCCCAAGCTATGGCAACGCTGGCAGGGCGATGCGCGCGGCATCCTGCACCAGCTGTTCGCCTGTGCGGACGTGGTGTTTGCCGACTACCGCGACATCGGCGTGGTGCTGGGCGGCGAGTTCCCGCAGGAGACGCTGGAAGCGCGGGTGGAAGCGGCCGCGCAGCAGGCGTTTGCCGCGTTCCCGCAGCTGCAGTTGATGGCCTGCACCCAGCGTGTGACGCACAACGTGGACCACCACAGCCTGGGCGCGCTGCTGGTGCCGCGCAGTGGTGCAGTGGCGCGCGCGCCGAGTGAGGAACTGAGCCCGATCATCGACCGCATCGGCGGCGGCGATGCGTTCGCCGCCGGCGTGCTGCACGGCCTGATCGCAGGCTGGTCACTGGACGATACGGTGCGCTTCGGCCTGGCAGCAGGCTGCCTGAAGCACTCGATCCCCGGCGATTTCAATCCGCTCTCGGTGGCCGAGGTGCAGGCCTGCGTGGGGGATGCACGGTTTGATGTGAGGCGGTGAATCGGGAGTGGGGAATCGGGAATCGTAGGAGCTCAAGAGCGCTGACTTTCCGCGTTACTTTCCGGATTGGTTGCCCACCGAGCGCGGCGCGTCGGGTCTGACGCGCTCACGGGCCGGCGGGCTGGTGCTTGCAGTGGGGATTCGTCACAGCAAGGGTAACCGGCATCGCGTGCCCGTTGCCCTTGCCGTAATCGATCCGGGTGCGCCTAGGATCTCAGCGATGCAGCAACCTGCGGCTTTTCCGATTCCCCAATCCCGATTCCCGATTCCCGCGCCTCACCCCAACTCGATGCAGTCGAAGGTCACGTCCGTCTCCACATCGGCGTCGTAATCCACATCGTCACGCTCGAAGCCGAACAGCTTGAGGAACTCGTGCTTGTAGCCGGCGTAGTCGGTGAGCTGGAACAGGTTCTCGGTGGTGACCTGCGGCCAGAGCGCCTTGCAGGCGTCCTGCACGTCGTCGCGCAGTTCCCAGTCGTCCAGGCGCAGGCGGTTTTCGGCGTCCACCTCGGCGGGCTGGCCGTCCTCGCGGTACAGGCGCTCGCGGAACAGGCGGTCGAGCTGCTCGATGGTGCCTTCGTGCAGGCCCTTTTCCTTCATGATCTTGTAGACCATGGAGATGTACAGCGGCATCACCGGGATCGCGGCGCTGGCCTGGGTCACCACCGACTTGAGCACCGCCACGTTGGCGCTGCCGCCGCGCTTGGCCAGGCGCGCGTTCAAGCGCTGCGCGGTGTGGTCCAGGTCGACCTTGGCCTTGCCCAGCGCGCCGTGCCAGTAGATCGGCCAGGTGATCTCGGTCCCGATATAGCTGAAGGCCACGCTGCGTGCGCCATCGGCAAGCACGCCGGCGCCGTCCAGCGCATCGATCCACAGCTCCCAGTCCTGCCCGCCCATCACGGTGACGGTGTCGTCGATCTCCTGCGCGCTGGCCGGCTCGATCGAGGCCTGGATGATGGTGTCCTTGTTGGTGTCGATGGCGGTGGCGGTATAGGTCTGGCCGATCGGCTTGAGCGCCGAGCGCTTCACTTCGCCGCTGCCGGGCAGCTTGCGCACCGGTGAGGCCAGCGAATACACCACCAGGTCGACCTGGCCGCCCATCTCGGTCTTGATCAGCTCGATGACCTTTTCGCGCGCGGCATCGGAAAACGCATCGCCGTTGATCGACTTGCTGTACAGGCCCGCGGCCTTGGCATGCTTGTCGAACGCGGCCGAGTTGTACCAGCCGGCGGTGCCGGCCTTGCTGGCGCTGCCGGGTTTTTCGAAGAACACGCCCAGCGTGTCGGCGCCGAAGCCGAACGCAGCGGTGATGCGCGAGGCCAGGCCATAGCCGCTGGATGCGCCGATCACCAGCACCTTCTTCGGGCCGTCATTGCGCACGCCGCGCGCACGCGTGGCGGCGATCTGCTCGAGCACATTGCGCTCGCAGCCAAGCGGATGCGTGGTGGTGCAGATGAAGCCGCGCACTTTGGGATGGATGATCAACGTGGACTCCTGGTCAGCAAGATGCTGGTGGCATTTTAGTGCGTGTGACGGACTTTGGGGCGAGCGGCGTTGGCCACCGGCGGTGCGGAGCGGGTGCTGCGTGGCACCGGCATGGTGAGGCCAAGGCACCGAACACGCGCACATCGTCGGCCTGCCGGCGAGACAGCCCAGGGCGCGCCACACGCGGCTGCATCGCCATGCGTGAAGACGCCCGTCATCGCCCGGCACGCCGCGTTGCCGCGGCCGGCATCGTCCATACACGGGCGCGAACGAACCACGATCACCCTCGATTTCCTGCCCGAGCGCCTGTGCTACGTTTGCGCCTGCCGTGCCGTGCCTGGCCGCGCCTGATGGCGATCGTCGAGGCTCCTCCCACCGTGCGACCGGTATCCGAGCGAATGTCTCTTCGAAGCGAGCGCGTCACGCAGCTGGGCTCTGTCCCGCGATTTCGGCTTGGGCCATTGCTGGTCGCGCCGGAACGGCTGGTGCTGATCGACGACGGCCAGGTCATCGCGCTGGAACCGCGCATGATGGAAGTGCTGATCGCGCTCGCCGAGCGGGCCGGCGAAGTGGTCAGCGCCGAGCAGTTGCTCATCGAGGTGTGGCACGGCAGCTTTTACGGCGACAACCCGGTGCACAAGACCATCGCCCAACTGCGCCGCAAGCTGGGCGATGACAGCCGCCAACCGCGCTACATCGAAACCATCCGCAAGCGCGGTTACCGGCTGCTGCCCAAGGTGGTGTTCCCCGACGATTATCGCGGTGCGGTACTGGGCGCGCAGGTGTGGGGACACGGCAACCCGTATGTGGGGCTGCAGGCCTTCGATCCCGCGCATGCGGAGGTCTTCTTCGGGCGTAGCCATGCCATTGCGCAGGTGCTGGGCGCGCTGCGCGCGCAATTGCACAGCCAGCGCGGGCTGGTGCTGGTGAGCGGTGCCAGCGGCTGCGGCAAGACCTCGTTGCTGCGCGCCGGCGTGGTGCCGTTGCTGGCGCAGCCCGGCGGGCTGGATGGCCTGCAAGCCCTCGCGGTGGCGTATTGCAACCTGGCCCAATGCCGTGGCGGCGATCTGCTCGACACGCTGGCGCGCGCGCTCGGCGAGTGGGCACCGGGCGGGCGCGCGGTGTTTTCGCCGGCGCAGATGGCGGCGTTGCCCGAGTGGCTGCAGCGCCCTGCACCGCTGCATGCGGCCATTGCCGAAGCGATGCGTCAAGGCACGCCAGCGCGCGACAGCGCACAGACCCAGCGCCATCTGCTGCTGGTGATCGATCACGCAGAAGCGCTGGTGGCCACGCCGGGGATCACCGATGCCGACCGCGCCGCACTGGCCGCCGCCTTGCAGGCGCTGTGCGACAGCGCGCAGGTGGCGGTGCTGATGCTCACCCGCAGCGATTTCTACCCGCGCCTGATCGACGCCTTGCCGCAGATCGTGGAGCTCAAGCGCGGCGACGGGCACGTGGATCTGCTGGCGCCGCGCGACGGCGAGATCGGCCAGATCATCCGCGTGCCGGCGGCCATGGCCGGGTTGCGTTTCGAAGAGGACCGCGACAGCGCCAGCCGGCTGGACGATGTGCTGCGCGATGCCACCGCGCGCCAGCCCGATGCCCTGCCGTTGCTGCAGCATCTGCTGCATGCCTTGCACGCGCAACGCAGCGACGACGGCCTGCTGACCTTCGCCGCCTACCGCGCATTGGGCGGGCTGGAAGGCGCCTTGGCGCACCATGCCGAGCACACCTTCCGCGCCTTGCCGGCTACCGCGCAGGCGGCATTGGGCCAGGTGCTGAGCGTGCTGAGCGTGATCCATCCCGACAGCGATGCGGTGACCGCGCGGCGGGCGCTGTGGTCGGCCCTGCCGGCGCACGGCGCAGCGCGCGTGCTGGTGGAGGCCTTCGTGCATGCGCGCCTGTTCGTCAGCGAGCTGGTGGCCGGCGAGCCAGGCTTTGCGGTCGCGCACGAGGCCTTGCTGCGGCAATGGCCGCGTGCAGCCGAGTGGATCCATGAAAACCGCCGCCTGCTGCAGGCGCGCAAGCGGCTGCAACTGGCCGCGCAACGCTGGGCCGCCGAAGGCCGGCGCAGCGATCACCTGCTCAACAGCGGGCGCCCGTTGAGCGAGGCGCGCGAGGCGGCGCGGCGCATGCCGCAGGACCTGGACGCGCTGGATCACGCGTTCCTGCATGCCTGCGAGCGCTCGCAGCGCCGCCGCCGTGGCCTGTATGCGGCGGCGGCAAGCATGCTGGTGGTGCTGGCAAGCGCCTCGCTGCTGCTGGGCTGGCAGGCGCGGCAGGCGCAGCAGGTGGCTGAAGAACGGCGCGACCAGGCCCAGCAACTGGTGAGCTACATGCTGGGCGACCTGGCCGAGCAATTGCGCACGGTGGGCAATCTGAAACTGCTCGACAGCGTGGGCAGCCGCGCGCTGCGCTACCTGGAAGACCTGCCCAGCACGAGCATGCAGCCAGGCGATCTGATCAACCACGCCCGCGCGCTGCGCACCACCGGCGAAGTGCTGATGAACCAGGGCAAGCTGGACCAGGCGCAGGCGGCATTCACGCGTGCGGCCGCCACTGCCGAGCAGGCACGCATGCGAGCGCCAGATACCTTGGAGGCGCGCGCGGAAATGGGCCAGGCGGCGTATTGGCTGGGAAACATGGCCTACCGCAGCAAGCAGTTCCCGTTGGCGCAGACTTACTGGTCGCAGTATCTGGCGGCCAGTGAATGGCTGGTGCGCACGGCGCCGGATGACCAACGCTGGCAGCTGGAGCTGTCGTACGCGCTCAACAATCTCGGCACGCTGGCCACCACACGCGGCGATACCACGACGGCGATCGGTTTTTTCGCGCGCGACATCTCGCTCAAGCGCATGCTGATCGCGCGTGCTCCGGACAACCCGTCGTTGCGCTACGAGTTGATCGACAGTTTGTCATGGCTCAGCTTGGCACAGGAGAACCAGGGCCTGCTGGCGCCTGCCGAGCAGGGCTACCGCGATCAAATCGCGATGTTGCGCGTGCTGGTCGAGAACGACCCCGATGCCAATGCCTGGCGACGGCGTCTGGCGGGTTCGTTGATCCGCACCTCCAACCTGGCGGTGGCGCGGGGTCACCTGGCACAGGCGCAGACCGATGCGCAGGACAGCGTGCGGATGTTGCAACCGCTGGTGGCGCTGCAGCCGGAAAACAACACATGGCAACGCGATCTGGCGCATGCCTACGCGCAGGCTGGCTGGGTGGCCGCGTTGGATGGGCGTCCCGGTCAAGCCGAACAGCAACTTGGCCAGGCCCGTCAGACCATGGCTGGCCTGCTGCAACAGGCCCAGCCGCTGCCCGAATGGCAATGGCTGGATGCCATCATTGCGCTGCGCCTGCACCGCGTACAGACCGGACGCGCAGGCGCACACGCAGGCGACCTTGATCAGATCGTTGCGCGGCTGGATGCCCTGCATCGCGCCAGACCCGACGATCTGCTTGGCATCTCCGCCTTGTCGCAAGCGCTGGTATGGCATGGCGAACAACGCGCCGCCGTCGGCGACGACGACGGTGCACGCGCGGCATGGCAGCGCGCGGTGGCGGTGCTGGGCAAGGACATCGGCAACAGCCACGACAAGACCCTGCTGGACCCCTGGATTCGCGCGCAGGTGCATCTGGGCCAGCGCAGTGCCGTTACGCAACAGCTCGGATGGCTGTATCAGGCGGGCTACCGCCACCCGGGGTTCGTCTCCCTCTATGCCCCGCTTTTCAAGGAACAGGACAGCTCATGACGGATTTCAAGATCAAACTCACCGTGGCACGGGTGGGATTCGGCGGCAACACCGGTGCCGGCGAATATTTCTACAGCTTCGCCCCGGACCTGCTGATCGTGGATAAGCACGACAAGGCATCGACCCTGCTGTATTACTTCGATGAAGACGTCGTCCCCAGGCATTTCAAGATCAAGAGCCTGTTGAGTTCCGATGCCTTGAAACAGATCGGAGAACCCACGATCAGCCCCGACGGCCGCAGCGTGCAGGTCAGCAATGCCAATAGCGTGCCGACACTGATCTTCCTGACCATCATCGTCGAAGACGAAAGCCGCAAGGACAAGAAGACCTGGTTCAGCTGCGATCCCCAGGTTGGCAACGATCCGCAGATCAACCCGCAGGAAACCCCGCCCCTGCAGTAAGCCCTGCCTGGCCACCCGCCTGGCGCTTCGCCACCAGGCGGTGTGTTGCCGCAATGCGCACGCACCCGTTGCCACGGAGGAACCTGCTGGCGGTCCCGATGGCGCTCGCTGCGCCCTGGCTGGCGGGCGTGTTGCCGGGTGCTCCGGCCAGCCGTGGATGGCGACAGCCAGCCTGCCGCGCTGAAGCCAACAGCGCCTGGCGAGGGCGTCTTATCCCATGCAGTGCCGCGGGCGCGGTTGGGTGCCGGCCGGGACATCCGCCAGGCGCGCGGCGCAGTGGCTCGCCACCGCCTGCTGCCGGTCATCCCGCTCGGCTCCGTTGCTGAAGGCCACCTTGAGCTGGCCGCGGGTGGACCACGCGCCGGGCATGCCGGTGCGGAGGTCGCCAGCACCACGCCCTGCCCATGGCCGACAGCCCAGCCCCGGGCCGCACCCGTGCGCATCGATGCGGGCGGACCAGCCGTCGCAGGTGGGGGCCACTGCGCCCTGCACCGCCCCGGCGCAGGCCGCCACGCTGACCCACAGGTCGCGCTCGGTTGGCGGCTGGACATGCAGCGCGGCCTGGGCCCAGGCGATCGGCAAGTCGGCCTGGGTGGGCGCCGCCCAGGCGCTGGTGGACAGCACGACGCTCAACACCCACAGGTACCGGACCAGGCGCATGACGGACTCCGCAGCGGACCGGAGCGCGGCGCGTCCCCGGGCGACCTTGGTGGCCGCCGGACGACCTTGGTGTTTGGCCGCCCACACGACCTGACGGCAACCTTACGGTTGCTGCCCCATCCTGCCGGAACCCGGAAATTCCCTATAAAACAACGCCATGCAACCTAGCGAGACAGCGTCGTGCGGCAGGAGGTGGTGTGCCCGCGCGTCGAACCAGTTCCCGCGCGCGGCGGCGGCAGCGCTGCAGAGCCCGTTCTTACGATTCCCCATTCCCGATTCCCGATTCCCGATTCCCGATTCCCCGCCCTCAAATCACCCGCAACGTGATCGCCTTCAACACCGCGCGCGTGCGGTCGCGGGTGCCGAGCTTTTCCAGGATGGTGGAGACGTAGTTCTTCACCGTGCCCTCGGCCAGGAACAGGGTGCGGGCGATCTCCTTGTTGGAATAGCCGCCGGCGAGCAGGCGCAGGATCGCCACCTCGCGCTCGCTGAAGGTCTCGCGCGGGGGCTGCTGGTCGCGGAACTGGTAACGCGCGCGCACCGGGTCGGTGCTGACCGGCTGCAGCAGGGTCTCGCCGTTGGCGACCCGCTCGATCGCCTCGCGCAGGTCTTCCGGGGCGGCGTCCTTGAGCAGGAAGCCCTGCGCGCCGGCCTCGGTGGCACGCAGCAGCAGGTCGCTGTCGTCGAAGGTGGTGAGCAGCAGCACCGGGGTGCGGTCGCCACGGGCGCGCAGTTGCTGCAGCGCCTGGATGCCGTCCAGGCCGGGCATGCGGATGTCGCTGAGCACCACGTCCACGGTGGTGCTGGCGAGCGCGTCCAGCAGGCCCTGGCCGTCGTCGGCCTCGCAGGCCACCTCCACGCCCTGCTGCTGCAACAGCGCGCGCAGGCCGGCGCGGACCAGGATCTGGTCATCGGCCAGCGCGATGCGACGTGGACTCATGCCGGCAGCCTCGCCATCAGGTGCATGCCGCCCTGGGCGGTGCGGCCGAGCTCAAGCCGCCCGTGCAGGGCGGCCAGGCGTTCGCGCATGCCGGTGATGCCGTTGCCTTCGCGGATGCGCTCGGCGCGGCGGCCATCGTCGCGGATGTCCACGTGCAGCTGCGCGCCCTCGCAGTGCAGGTGCACGGCCACCTCGTTGGCGTCGGCATGCCGGACGGCGTTGGTCAGCGCCTCCTGCACCAGCCGCAACAGCAGCTCGGCCACGCGGGCATCGGTGATGCGCACGGCCGGGTCGATCTGCAGGCGCAGCGCCGGGCGCGGGAACGGTGCAGCCAGCGCGCGCAAGGCGGTCTGCAGATCCAGGCCCTGGTCGTCGCGCAGCGACTGCACCACGTTGCGGATGTCCGCCAGCAGGTCGGCCGACAACCGCTCCACCACCGCGATCTCCTCGCGCCGTGCCAGTCCCGGGTCGGCGCCGAGCAGGCGCAGATTGATGCGCATGGCGGTGAGCTTGTGCCCGGCCACGTCGTGCAGCTCGCGCGCCAGGCGCAGGCGCTCGGCATCGCGCGCGCTGTCGGCCAGCAGCGCGCGGGTGGCCAGCAGGTCGGCATTGACGTAGGCCAGCGCGTCGCGGGTGCGCTCGGCAGTGCGTGCGTAATGCGCGGTCAGCGCGGCGAAGGCCTGGAAACCGGCGTAGATGCCGACGATCAACCACGGGCGCTCGAACCCGGCCTGCACCAGCAGCGCATACATGCCCGCGTTCAACGCCAGCGCCAGCAACAGCACGCGCACCGGCGGCCAGGTCATGCCCGCCTGCGCCACCAGCATGACCAGCAACACCGGGGCGGTGCCGGCACGCGGCTCCATCCAGACCAGCAGCAAGGCCAGGACGGCCTGCAGCAGCGTGGCGACAGTGCGCAAGGCATGCAGCGGCGGCAACACGGTATGCAGCAGGAACAAGGCGGTGAAGCCGGCCAGCACGCCCCAGCGCCAGGCGCCAGGCGGTGAGGCGTCGGGCACGAACGACAAGGCCACCGCGGCAATGGTGAACGCGCCGGCCAGACGCAGCGGTTGCAAGCAATGAAACAGGGACGAGGTCATGCGGCGATGCTGACGGCCGCGCGGCCGCGCGGCAATGGCACGGAGGCAGAAAGTGACTTCCGGCAGGTGGGGCGCTGCCCCGTCGCCGCTGTCGTCGCTGCAGCGCGGCCGCACCTTGCCACGCCGCCCCATCGTCACGGAAGCACGCCCTGCCCGCTTGCAGCCGGCCGGGCGCGCAGCCGTCCACCCGCCCCACCGATGGTCTTACACTCAGCGGCTACCCGCAGCTGCCGTGCGTCTTCGATGATCATTTCCGCCGCTTCCGACTACCGTGCCGCTGCGCAGGCGCGCCTGCCGCCGTTCCTGTTCCACTACATCGATGGCGGCGCGTATGCCGAGCACACCTTGCGGCGCAATGTCGCGGACCTGGCCGATATCGCGCTGCGCCAGCGGGTGCTGCGCAACATGTCGGACCTGAGCCTGGGCACCGAGTTGTTCGGCGAGACGCTGGCGATGCCGGTGGCACTGGCACCGGTCGGGCTGACCGGCATGTACGCGCGCCGTGGCGAAGTGCAGGCCGCACGCGCGGCGGCCGCACGCGGGATCCCGTTTACGTTGTCCACGGTGTCGGTGTGCCCGATCGAGGAAGTGGCGCCGGCGATCGCGCGGCCGATGTGGTTCCAGCTGTACGTGCTCAAGGACCGCGGCTTCATGCGCAACGCGCTGGAGCGCGCCAAGGCGGCCGGGGTGACCACACTGGTGTTCACCGTGGACATGCCCACGCCGGGCGCGCGCTACCGCGATGCGCATTCGGGCATGAGCGGGCCCAATGCGGGGCTGCGGCGCATGCTGCAGGCCGTCACCCATCCACGCTGGGCCTGGGACGTGGGCCTGCTCGGCAAGCCGCATGATCTGGGCAACATCTCGACCTACCGCGGCAGCCCGACCGGCCTGCAGGACTACATCGGCTGGCTGGGCGCCAATTTCGACCCGTCCATCGCGTGGAAGGACCTGGAATGGATCCGCGAGTTCTGGACCGGGCCGATGGTGATCAAGGGCATCCTGGACCCGGACGACGCGCGTGATGCGGTGCGCTTCGGCGCCGACGGCATCGTGGTGTCCAATCACGGCGGGCGCCAGCTCGACGGCGTGCTGTCCAGCGCGCGCGCGTTGCCGGCCATTGCCGATGCGGTGAAGGGGCAGCTGAAGATCCTGGCCGATTCGGGCATCCGCAGCGGGCTGGACGTGGTGCGCATGCTGGCGCTGGGCGCCGATGCGGTGCTGCTGGGGCGGGCGTTCGTCTACGCGCTGGCCGCTGGCGGGCAGGCCGGCGTGGAGAACCTGCTGAGCCTGATCGAAAAGGAAATGCGCGTGGCGATGACCTTGACCGGCACCCATTCGATTGCCGAGATCAGTGGCGATGCGTTGAGCCGGGTGACGCGGGAGCATGCGGTTTCGCCTTGACGGGAATCGGGAGTCGGGAATCGGGGAATCGAGATACGTCGGTAGAAGAGCGGATGATCTGCGGCTTGGCTGCAGGGCCCTTGCCCGCCCACCATCGCGGGACACGCCGCAAGTACGTCCTTGTAGGCTCTTACGCGGCATCCATGCCGCGTAAGGTCCCGCGACGGTGGGCGGGCAAGGGCCAGTCAAGATGGTCGGTACGCATGGTCAAGCTCTGGGTGTGATGCGTCCCTGATTGGATGATCAGAGCGAATCACACCTGTAGCGAGTTTGATGCGGGTGTGGGCGCCGCGCCTAGGACGCGGGCCTGCGAACGATCCATGCCGACTCCCAGCACACGCCGCGCCCGCCTCGCGGCTAGGCAGCAGGTTTGTTAGACACGCTTAGTTCTCATCGCCGCCGGTGGGCAAGGATTGCCGCAACGCCAGCACCGAGGCCCAGGGATCTGCACGTTGGCGCCTGGCGCGTTCCAGCGCCTTGTCCATCGGGAAGGCGTCCGGGCCGCTGATCTTGCCGAGTTCTTCCCAGCGTAGCGGGACGGCGACGGTGGCTTTTTCGCGCGCGCGCAGCGACCACGAACAGACGCTGGTGTTGCCGCGCCCGTTGCGCAGCCAGTCGACGAAGATCACGCCGTGGCGCTTGGCCTTGCTCATGGTGGCCACATAGCGGTCCGGCGCATGCGTTGCCAGCGCCTGGGCGAATGCCTCGCAGAAATCGCGCGCCTGCTCCCAGTCCGCTTCCGGCACGATCGGCACCACCACGTGCAGGCCCTTGCCGCCGGACAGGCGCACCGCGCTTTCCAACCCCGCGCTGCGCAGCTTGGCGCGGATATCGCGCGCGGCAGCCACCACGTCGGCCCAGGACACCGCCTCGCCGGGGTCCAGGTCGAACACCAGCCGATCCGGATGCTCCGGATCGTCGACCTGCGCGCCCCAGGGATGCAGCTCCAGCGTGTTCATCTGCACCAGCTCGAGCAGGCCGGCGGCATCTTCGACATAGATGTAATCCTCGGTGCCGCTTTTTTGCTGCAGCGGAATCGCCTTGATGTGCGTGCCCAGGTGGCGGCCTTCGTGCTTCTGGAAGAAGCAATCGCCACCGGCGCCATCGGGGCAGCGCAGCAGCGACAGGGGCCGGCGTGCGATCTCCGCCAGCACCAGCGGCGCCACTGCCCGGTAGTAGTCGGCCACCTCGCCCTTGCTGATGCCCGCTGCGGGGAACACCACCCGCTCGGGATGGGTGATGGTGATGCCGTCTGTCGACGTGGACGTAGATTTGGATTTGGATGTTGTGGACTTGGACGCCGTGGATTTGGACGCCGTGGACGTGGCCGCCGCCGCCTTTTTGGATGTCGTGGTCGCGGTCGTCTTCGATGCCGTCGAACGCGCGCGCTTGCTGGTGGTGCTGGTGGATGCGTCGACTGTCGTTCTGGATGTTTTCGTGGTCGCCGTCTTGCGCGCCGGCGCAGCGGCCGTTGCCGCACCACGTTTGCCCGCAGCACGCGCCTTGCCCGGCGCGGCGCGGTCGCCGCCCAACTCGCTCATGGGTTTGTCCTCGCGTAGACGCTTGAACGCGGCCTGCCGCAACAGGCCTTCCTTCGCCCAGCCGCGGAAGGCGACCTCGGCGATCAGCACCGGCCGGACCCAATGCACATCGCGTGGCCGCCCCGGGATGTGCGTGGGCAATTCCAGCGTGGCGGTGTCGCTGTGCAGCGCCTGCAGCAGCGCGGTGATCTTGCCGAGCAAGGCATCGTCGAACCCGGTGCCCACACGCCCGACATAACGCAGCGTCTTGCCGTCGCGCTGCGCCATCAGCAAGGCGCCAAAGCCGCTGCGTGCGCCCTTGGGATCGGTGTAGCCCACCACCACGAACTCGTCGCTGTCCTCGTGCTTGGTCTTGACCCAATCGGCGCTGCGTCCTGCACGATAGGGCGCATCGGCGAGCTTGCTGACGATGCCTTCCCAGCCGGTGCCGGCGCTGGCCGCGAAGACCTCCGGGCCATGGCCGATCACATGGTCGCTGAATGCCAGTGTGCCCGGCGCATCGCCCAGCAACTCGCGCAGCAACTGCTTGCGTTGCAGCAACGGGGTATCGCGCAGGTCCACCCCGGCCACGCCCAGCAGGTCGAACACGATGTAGCGCAGCGGCTGCACGGCGCTGCCATCGAGCGCACGCTGCAGCGCCGAGAAATCGGTGCGCCCCTTGGCATCCAGCACCACCAGCTCGCCATCCAGGCGCGCATCGCGCACCGGCAGTGCTTGCACTGCGCGCACCACCTCCGGGAAGCGCTGCGTCCAGGCCTGGTCGTTGCGCGAGCGCAGCTGCACCTCGCCATCGACCAGATCGGCCAGCAGGCGATAGCCGTCCCACTTGATCTCGTGCAACCAGCGCTCGCCATCGGGTGCCTGCTCGCGCAGCAAGGTCAGTTGCGCGCGCAGCTCGGTGGGGCATGGCGCATCGCGGGCGCCGTCCAGCGCCAGGGCGCGGGTATGCCATTGCGCGGAACATGCACGCGCTGGGCGTGCGCGCTTGCTGGCCGCAGGCGACGTCGCGGCGCTCGTTTTTGCCGCTGGCGCACGCTGCGCCCGGCTGGTCTTGGCACGCGTCGCCGGGGCGGCCGCTGCCGATGCGCCGGCCGCCTGCTGCGCCACCAGCGCATCGGTATCCAGATCGGCCGCATACGCATCGGTGCGCTTGAACAGCAGCCACTGCGGTTTGCCGCCGCGCATCTGCGTGCGCACCAAGGCGAAGCCACCGCGCAGCAATGAGCCCTGCAGTTCGAATTCCAGCTTGCCGGCGTCCAGCGCCGCCAACGCATCGCCTTCGCACTGCCAATGCCCGTGGTCGAACACCTCCACATGCCCGGCGCCGTAATGGCCTTGCGGGATATCGCCGGCGAAGCTGGCGTACGACAGCGGGTGGTCTTCCACCTCCACCGCCAGGCGTTTTTCGCCCACGCGCAACGAGGGCCCCTTGGGCACGGCCCAGCTCTTGAGCACGCCGTCGAGTTCCAGACGGAAGTCGTAATGACGCGAGCTGGCGTGATGCAGTTGCACCACGAAGATCGGCTGCTTGCTGGCGCGTGCGGGCGTGTCGCCGGCCGGCTCCGGGGTCTGGTCGAAGCGGCGTTTGGCGTTGTAGTCGCGCAGTGACATGGACTGGGCCTACCCGGCCTTGCGGCGCGGCGCTGCCTTGCTGGCCGTGGCCTTGGTGGCCTTGCCCGCAGTCTTCTTGGTGGCCTTCTTGGCCACTTTCTTGGCGGCGGTCTTGGCGGTCTTCTTGGCTGGCGCGGTTGCCGGGGCGCTGCTCTTCTTGGCCGGCGTGCGCGTGTTGGCCTGCAGGCTCTTTTGCAGCAGCGACATGAAATCGACCACGTTGGTGGTGGCGTCCTCGTGCTGCGGCGGCTCGACATCCACGGTGGTGGTGCCGCCCTTGGCCTGGATGCGCTTGCGCAGGATCTGCTCGAGCTTGCCGCGGAATTCGTCGTGGTAGTCCTCCGGCTGCCAGGTGCCGGACATCGACTCGATCAGCTGTTTGGCCATCTCCTGTTCCTTGGGCGTGATGCGGTACTCGCCCACCGCGCCGGCCGGCAACTTGAAGTCCTGCGGGTCCACCACTTCCTGCTGGTAGCGCAGCAGCAGCAGGATCAACGCATCGCCCTGCGGCATCACCGCCGCCAGGTATTCGCGCGTGCGGATCACCACCTTGGCGATGCCCACCTTGCCGGTGTCGCGCAGCGTCTCGCGCAGCAGCACGTAGCCCTTTTCGGCCTTCTTGCCAGGCACCAGGATGTAGGGCTTTTCGAAATAGCGCGGGTCGATGTCGGCGGCATCGACAAAGGTTTCCACCTCCACCGTCTCGTGGCTCTCCGGCGAGGCCGAGCGGATGTCCTGCTCCTCGACGATGACATAGCTGCCCTTGTCGTACTCGAAGGCCTTGACGATCTCCTTCCACGGCACTTCATCGCCGGTGTCGGCGTTGACGCGCTCGAAGCGGATCGGCTTCTTGTCGCGCGAATCGAGCATGCGGAAATGCAGGTCCACCTTGCGCTCGCCCGACATCAACGACACCGGCACATTGAGCAAGCCGAACGACAGGGTTCCGGTCCAGATCGGTCGTGCCATCGGCGTGTGACTCCGGGTGCTGTTTGGGGTAGCCCATAGCTGTAGCGCGGCCACCGTGATCCATGCGTGAGCCATGTGTCTGCCGCTGCCACTGCGCCCCCTTCACCCGGTACGCGGTGAACTGCGCATCCCTCTCGACTTCCAGGAGAACCGCATGTCCCGTGACCCGCTACGCGAGCAACCGGCCCAGCCGGGCGAACAGCACGGCAAGCGCGATGCCGAGCACTACGAAGACCGCGGTGCCGGCGATGCGCCCGGCACGCTGATTCCGGCCAATGGCGACACCCCGGCCAAGAAGCCGGGCACCGCGCCGTCGACCGTGGCAGACCGCTGACGACCGCCAGCGGAAACACCCGCCCGGCCGCAGCAGCCGGGCGGGTGCGGTTTACGCCCGCCCTGCCTGCTGCAGCCGGGCAAACTCCTCATCGGCAAACAGGCGCGAGCGCACCAGAAAGCGCACGCCCTCGCCGTTTTCCAGCGAGAACATGCCGCCGCGCCCCGGCACCACGTCGATGATCAGCTGGGTGTGCTTCCAGTAGTCGAACTGCGAGGGGCTGATGTAGAACGGCGCGCCGCCGATCTCGCCCAGCAGCACGTCGCGGTCGCCGACGATGAAATCGCCCACCGGAAAACACATCGGCGAGGAGCCATCGCAGCAGCCGCCGGATTGATGGAACAGCACATCGCCGTGGCGCGCGCGCAGCGTGTCGATCAGCTGCAACGCCGCCAGCGTGGCCATTACCTGCAACGGCGGGTCTGTCTGCGTGGTGGTGCCCTGCATCGTCTGCCTCCTGCGGCGCGGTCAGGCCGCCATGTCGAGCACGATACGCCCCTCGATCGTTCCGGCGTGCATGCGCGCGAACACCTCGTTGATGTTGTCCAGGGTGTCGGTGGCCACGGTCGCCGCGACCTTGCCCTGCTCGGCGAAGGCAAGCGACTCCTGCAGGTCCAGCCGGGTTCCGACGATCGAGCCGCGCACGGTCACGCCATTGAGCACCATGCCGAAGATGTCCAGCGGGAACTGGCCCGGTGGCAGGCCGTTGAGCGACACCGTGCCGCCACGCCGCACCATGCCGATCGCCTGCTCGAACGCCTTGGGCGATACCGCGGTGACCAACGCGCCGTGTGCGCCGCCGATTTCCTTCTTGAGGTACGCCACCGGATCGGTGGTGCGCGCATTGACCGTCACCGTTGCGCCCAGGCGCCTGGCCAGTGCCAGCTTGGCGTCGTCCACATCCACTGCGGCCACGTTCATTCCCATCGCCTTGGCATATTGCACTGCCATGTGGCCGAGCCCGCCGATGCCGGAAATCACGACCCACTGACCCGGCTTGGTCTCGGTGACCTTCAGGCCCTTGTAGACGGTGACGCCCGCGCAAAGGATCGGCGCGACCTCGACGAAGCCGATGCCCTTGGGCAGGAGGCCGACGTAGTCGGCATTGGCCAGCGCGTACTGCGCGAAGCCGCCGTTGACCGAGTAGCCGCTGTTCTGCTGCGCCTCGCACAGGGTTTCCCACCCACCCAGGCAGTGCTCGCAATGCCCGCAAGCCGAGTACAGCCACGGGATGCCGACGCGGTCGCCTTCCTTGATGTGCTTGACGCCTTCGCCGACCGCCACCACGTTGCCAACACCTTCGTGGCCGGGAATGAAGGGCGGGTTCGGCTTGACCGGCCAGTCGCCTTCGGCGGCGTGCAGGTCGGTGTGGCAGACGCCACAGGCTTCGATCTTGACCAGGATGTCGCCGGCGGCCGGACGCGGCACCTGCACCTCCTCGATCACCAGAGGCTTGCCGAACTCGCGTACCACTGCAGCTTTCATCGTCTTGTCCACATTGCACTCCTGTCGCTGTCGTTGAGGAACCTTAGCCCCGGGCCGCAACCGGGGCCTTGATCGAGGTCAACGCCGCGGTGCGGCCGCGCGGCGCCAGCCGATCGTCGCCGCGCACAAGCGCGACCGGCATGGGTGTCAGAAGAAGCCCAGCGCCTTGGGCGAATAGCTCACCAGCAGGTTCTTGGTCTGCTGGTAATGGTCGAGCATCATCTTGTGATTCTCGCGGCCGATGCCCGACTGCTTGTAACCGCCGAACGCGGCATGCGCCGGATAGGCGTGGTAGCAGTTGGTCCACACGCGCCCGGCCTGGATCGCGCGGCCCATGCGATACAGCCGGGAGGCATCGCGGCTCCACACGCCGGCACCCAGGCCGTACAGGGTGTCGTTGGCGATCGCCAGGGCCTCGGCCTCGTCCTTGAAGGTGGTCACCGACACCACCGGGCCGAAGATCTCTTCCTGGAACACGCGCATCTTGTTATGGCCCTTGAACACCGTCGGCTTGACGTAGAAGCCGCCGGACAGCTCGCCGTCGAGCGTGTTGCGCTCGCCACCGATCAGCACCTGCGCGCCCTCCTGCTTGCCGATGTCGATGTAGGACAGGATCTTTTCCAGCTGCTCGCTGGAGGCCTGCGCGCCGACCATGGTGTTGGGATCCAGCGGGTTGCCCTGCTTGATCGCGGCCACACGCGCCAGCGCCTTTTCCATGAATTTGTCGTAGATCGATTCCTGGATCAGCGCACGCGAGGGGCAGGTGCACACCTCGCCCTGATTGAAGGCGAACAGCACGAAGCCTTCCACCGCCTTGTCGAGAAAGTCGTCGTCTTCGGCCATGACATCGGCAAAGAAGATGTTCGGCGATTTGCCGCCCAGCTCCAGCGTCACCGGGATCAGGTTCTGGCTGGCGTACTGCATGATCAGCCGGCCGGTGGTGGTTTCGCCGGTGAAGGCGATCTTGGCGATGCGCGGGTTGCTGGCCAGCGGCTTGCCCGCTTCCAGGCCAAAGCCGTTGACCACGTTGAGCACGCCGGGCGGCAACAGGTCGCCGATGACCTCCATCAGCACCAGGATCGAGGCCGGGGTCTGCTCGGCCGGCTTCATCACCACGCAGTTGCCGGCGGCCAGCGCCGGTGCGAGTTTCCAGCACGCCATCAGCAACGGGAAATTCCACGGGATGATCTGCCCGACCACGCCGAGCGGTTCGTGGAAGTGATAGGCAATGGTGTCGCTGTCGATCTCGGAGATGCCGCCTTCCTGCGCGCGGATGGCGCCGGCGAAATAGCGGAAGTGATCCACGCACAGCGGCACGTCCGCATTGAGCGTCTCGCGCACCGGCTTGCCGTTGTCCCAGGTCTCGGCATGGGCGAGCAGTTCCAGATTCTGCTCGATGCGGTCGGCGATCCTGAGCAGCACGTTGGCGCGGTCGGTGGTGGAGGTCTTGCCCCAGGCGTCCTTGGCCGCATGCGCCGCATCCAGCGCCGCTTCGATGTCCTGCGCGTTGGAGCGCGCGATCGAGGTGAACACCTTGCCGTTGATCGGCGTGGTGTTGTCGAAGTACTGGCCACTGTGCGGCGCCACCCACTTGCCG
This sequence comes from Xanthomonas sp. CPBF 426, assembly GCF_903989465.1. NCBI lineage: Bacteria > Pseudomonadati > Pseudomonadota > Gammaproteobacteria > Lysobacterales > Lysobacteraceae > Xanthomonas > Xanthomonas sp. CPBF 426. Next base: position 133,101 of record NZ_LR861805.1, on the reverse strand, counting down.
CCGATGAAGTTGTCGTAGCGCGGCTTGAAGATGGACTGCGGGTCGGTGTTCAGCGGCTTGGCGGATGTGACGGCGTTCATCGGTGTCTCCTGCGGTACATGGGAAGAAGCCCGTGACGGGCGTCTCCGCTATCACGCAAGGGTGATGCCAGGTTTTTCCTGCTGCATTGCGTCACGCCCGATCGCGCCGCGGGTGCGGCCGATAGTGGAGGTCTTCGCTGCGGCGCATCACGCGCAGCGCTTGCGCTGTGTCCGCAAACATGGTGTTTATCGCGACAGTGATCTTCTGGACTGTCGCAAATTGCGACACGAGGTGGCGGATGGCGATGTCGACGGAGCAGCAGCTGGGCCGGGCGCGGCGCTCGTTCTTCGAGCGTGGCGCGATGCCGGCCGGGCAGGTACCGGACGCGATCCTGCAGTCGTGGCGACGCTGCCAGCGCCAGGGCCTGGCCGCCGAGGCGACCCCGGCGATCGAACCGGTCAGCGCCGCACGCCTGCGCGAGATGCGCGAACGCCACGAGACCCTGTGGCGGCGCGCGCGCGCCGAGCTGGAAGGGCTGTCGGCCGACGCAGCGGCCACCGGCAGCGTCGTGCTGCTCACCGACGAGGCTGGCTGGATACTCGATGCCGAGGGCAGCACCGGCTTCCTTGAGCGCGCCGGGCGGGTGGCGCTGATGCCCGGCGCCTGTTGGAGCGAGAGCGTGCTCGGCACCAATGCCATCGGCACCGCGATCGTGGAGAGCCGCTCGATCGAGGTCCGCGGCGGCGAGCACTATCTCGCCCCGCACGGCATCCTCAGCTGTGCCGCGGCGCCGATCTTCGACCCTTACGGGCAGTTGGTGGGCGTGCTCGACATCTCCGGCGACGCGCGTCTGCAGCACATCCACGCGCTGGGACTGGCGCGGCGCGCGGTCGCCAGCATCGAGCACCGCTACTTCGACGACGGCATCGCCGATTGCGAACTGCTGCGCGTACACCACGACCCGGCCCTGCTCGGCACCGCGCACGAGGGCCTGCTGGCATTCCGCGGCGGGCGCCTGGTGGCAGCCAACCGCGCCGGCCTGCAGCTGTTCGGGCTGGAGCGCCACGAACTGGGGCGCGCGCGCTACGACGCGCTGTTCGAGGAGCCGCTGACCCGGCTGCGCCACGACGGCGCCCTGTTCGATCGCCAGGGCCGCGCCCTGTACGGGCGCGTGGACGAGCGCGGCGACGCGCGGCCGCGCCGGCGCGCCACGCAGCCACCGATCACGGTCTCGGCCGCCCGCCAGGACGGTGACCGCGACGCGCCGCTGTTCGAGGCCGAGATCGAGCGCCTGCTCGGGCGCGCCTGCCGGGTGCTGGATGCCGAGCTCCCAGTGCTGGTGCAGGGCGAGACCGGCACCGGCAAGGAGGTGTTCGCGCGCGAGCTGCACCGCCGCTGCACGCGCGCCGCCCGCCCGTTCGTCGCGGTGAACTGCGCCGCGCTGCCCGAGGGTCTGATCGAGGCCGAGCTGTTCGGCTACGAGGACGGCGCCTTCACCGGAGCGCGCAAGCACGGCAGCCCGGGGCTGCTGCGCCAGGCCGAGGGCGGGGTGCTGTTTCTCGACGAAATCGGCGACATGCCGCTGGCGCTGCAACCGCGGCTGCTGCGCGTGCTGCAGGAGCGCGAACTGTCGCCGCTGGGTGGCGGCAAGCCGGTGCGGCTGGATTTCGCGCTGGTTTGCGCCACCCACCAGGACCTGCAAGCGGCAATCGCCGACGGCCGCTTCCGCGCCGACCTGTACTACCGCATCGCCCATCATGTCGTGGCGCTGCCGGCGCTGCGCGCGCACGCCGACCGCCCGCTGCTGGTGCAAGAGCTGTGGCAGCGCCTGGGCCAGGGCCGCCGGCTCAGCGCCGACGCACTGCGGGTCCTGGCCGACTACGACTGGCCGGGCAACCTGCGCCAGCTCTCGGCCTGCCTGCGCACGTTGGTGGCGCTGAGCGAACCCGGCGAGCGCATCGACCGCGACGCGCTGCCGGGCTACCTCGCCACCCGGACCGCAGTGTCGGCGCTAGCCGCTGCCGCACCGGCACCGACCGATAGCCTGGAGCAGCTGGCACAGGCGGCGATGCGGCAGGCGCTGGACGCCTGTGGCGGCAACGTCGCGCAGGCGGCACGCCGGCTCGGCATCAGCCGCAGCACGCTGTATCGCCGGCTCGGCCCGCAACGGGCCTGACACCGGGCGCACAAACGCATCGCCCGCCGACGCGGCCCGGGAGCGCGCGGATGCGCATGCCCACCACCAAGAACCCCCCGCCGCCGCCATCACTGCCGGCATGCGTCATGCTGTATTCCTCGACGCAACGGCGGCGTGTGGGCAACGGGAAACGCCGACGCGAGCCGGCTCGGCGCATTGCCGCCGCTGACGCCGTCTCACGTTGCGCATCAAGTGGGGCGTGCTGCGGGTACGAAACCTTACCCGCCATGCCTCTCAACGTGCCTGGACTTCCGCCCGCCATCGCGATCGCTGCAGGCCGCGACTGTAGTGCCGCCGTGGATCGCCGCGGGTGACTTGCACACCGTGCGCACGCACCTCAGCCGCGCGGTGCAGTCGGCCTGAAGACGTCGGGATCGGCCATGGCAGCAGCGCAGTCCTGCACCTTCCTCAGGTGATAGGACTGCAACTGCCAACCCGCTGCGCCCGATGCCGCAGTCCACCGATACGTCCAGTGGTAGCGCATCCCCGCGCCACATGCGTCGATGGCGACCGCATCCCCAGGCTGACCATGCTCCGGGAAGGCCACCTCGGGACTGGTCAGGTCTGCACGCCCGCCGGCAGCTGGCGCGTGCGTGCGGTAACTGGTGCGTAGCTGGCCTAGCTCGGCGGCGCTTGCCGGCCGCTGTTGCCTGGACGGCTGCGCCAGCAACCAGCGATGCACCTGCGCCACGGCTGGGCTATCGGCCGGAAAGGTCCGCGTTACCTGCAGCGTGCCTGGTTCCGAGGGTGCAGCGGCACTGGCGATGGTGCCGCTCAACAGACTGGTCGCGCCGAGCGCCGCAACCGACACCACTTGCAGGAATGTCATCCCATGCTCCATGCGCTGTGTGCGGAACACCGAGCCTAGCACGCACCCCACGACAGGCTGGCCGCAGGGGCTGCAGCGATGCCGTGCAGGACCAGGTGCGCCATTTCAGCGACTGAAATAACCTGCCACGCAGGGGTGGCTGCGTGGATGCAAACCGATGCCGCCGGCACCCGCGCACCGAGCGCAGCGATCAGATCCAGACGTCGTTGTCCGCGGTGTAGGCGCCGCCCGCATCGCCGGTATTGACCACGCCGCGCGGCTCGACCAGCAGCACGCTGCATTCGTGCTCCGCCGCCGGCCGGTGTTCGACACCCTTGGGCACCACGTGCATCTGCCCGGCCGACAGCGCCACCACGCCATCGCGAAATTCGATGGTCATGCTGCCGTCCAGCACGATGAACACCTCGTCCGTGTCCGCATGCTGGTGCCACACGAACGCACCTTGCAGCTTGACCAGTTTGAACTGGTAGTCGTTCATTTCCGCCACGACACGCGGGGACCAGTGCTGCGACAGCAGGGCGAGCTTGTCGCTGAAATCGATCGGGGCGTAGCGCGTGTTCAACGGAAACATCCTTGTGGCGGAATGCGCGTGCAAGCTTAGTGCATCGCATTGCGCGCAGTCACTGCTGCAGAAACGCGGCGCCCTGCCGTGACGCCCGGCAAGCAATGCGAGCGGCTTGCCGAACGCAGTGCGCGCTTAGGTACCAGCGGTGCGGATGTCTGCCGCACGCCACGCTTGCACGGCTGCGCTCACCTGCGCCCCGTGGCTGGCGCTGACATCGCGCGCGGCAAAGGCGTGCGGCCGCCATTGCACCTGCGCGGCCAGCCGTGCGCAGGCGACATGCCCGTCTGCCAGCACGTCGGCCTGCTCGGTTGCGTCCAACGCCAGCAGCACCGAAAAGCCGGTGGCCGAGATCGCGCAGTTGATGTCCAGCCAGTCGCGGTTGTCCTCGCGCAGGAGAAACCAGTCTGCGGGGGCGTGATCGATGACGATCATGGCGGGCCTTGGGTGGTGGGCACAGGTGTGGAGTGTCGATGGCACACCGTGGGTCAGCGGGACGGCTCGTCGCGCCCGGGTGCGCTCCTACGGTGACGGGCGTGTTGTTGAGCGCGCGCCGCCTGCGGCCGGATTGGCTGCCCAACGCTCATTGCAGGCCGAGCGGTTGTTGGAGAGACATCCGCATGCTGTTGTGCCGCCGCTTGGTGGTGCGCGCGTTGGCGGGACGGCTTTGTCGCGCCCGGGTGCGCTCCTATGGGTGGCGGGCGCGTTGTTGAGCGCGCGCCGCCTGCGGTAGCTCAGCCGCCGAAATCCCACTGCAGGCCGACCGTGTAGGTGCGGTCCGGGCCTGGTTCGTAATAGCGCCCGTTGCCGTCGTTGACGATGACCGAGCCGACGTAGTGCCGGTCCAGCGCATTGTCGATGCGGGCGAAGGTGCGCAGCCCGCCCAGCGTGGTGGTCCAGCGCCGGGAGGCTTCCAGGTTGACCAGCGCGTAGCCGGGTGCGCGCTCGGTCGCCAGGTCGTTGACCACGGTGGCGTCGGAGGCCACCGTTTCGGCGGCGAACTGCCATTGCAATGGCTGCCACTGCCAGCGCGCGAACAGTTGCTGGCGCGGCACGCCCGGCAGGCGCGCGCCGCTGGCCACCGGCGCAGTGGGCGTGGCGCAGCCGCTGCTGGCGCAGGTGAGGTAGCCATCGCGCACGGTGGCATCGACAAAGGTGTAGGCCAGCTGCAGTTGCTGGGTGTCGCCCACCGGTTGATTCCAGCTCAGCTCCGCACCCTGGCGGCGGGTGGCACCGATGTTGCGGTAGGTGCTGCGGCCATTGGTGTTGCTGGCCACGGCCAGTTCGTCGTCGGTGTCGGCGCGGAACAGCGCCACTTCTACCGCTGCGCCGCTCTGCGCGCGCCACTTGCTGCCGATCTCGTAATTGCGGCTGGTCGCCGCGCCCAGATCCAGCGCCAGGCCGGCGCCGCCATCGCTGCGATAGCCCAGCTCGTTGAAGGTGGGCGTTTCGAAACCGCGCCCGACCGAGGCGTAGAAACGCAGGTCCTCGGCGGCGCGAAACACGACGCCGGCCACCGGCGTGGTTGCCGAATAATCGCGCTGGCCGCTGTCGTCGGGATTGCGCCCGAGAATGTAGTGGTCGTCCGAGTCGAAGCGCACCTGGCTATGCCGCACGCCCAGCAAGGCCGACCAGCGGTCGCTCCATTGCCACCACGCCTGCGCAAACTGGTCCACATTCTCGACCTGGTCGCGCTGGTTGCGGCGCAGCGCGCCCTGCACGCCCAGCGTGTCGCCGACGAAGTTTTCATAGCCGGTGCGGTGCTGGCGTTGACGATCGACGTTCGCGCCCACGGTCAGCTGCAGGGGCCGGCCCAGGGCCTGCCCCTGCCAGGCCCAACGCGCGTCGGCACCTTCGTAATTGCTGTCCAGATCGATCACCCCGCCCGAGTGCAACGGATTGCGCTGCACCGCCACCGGGATCGCCAGGAACTGCTCCACGCTGCGCTGCCCGCCGTAGGCCATCAGCCGCAGTGTCTGGCTGTCCAGCTGCTGGGTGAAGATGGCCCCGGCCTGCGACTGCCGCACCGATTTGCGGGTGTTGAACTGGGTGGCTACCGACGTGGCCTGCGCCGGGTCGGCCCTGAACTGGGCACGGGTCAGGCCGAGCGGGTCCTGCGCGTCGGGTGCGTCCAGATAGTTGAGCACCAGGTCCAGCCGGCGGCCCTCGGCCAGATCGAAGCCGAGCTTGGCGTTGACCGACTCGCGCCTGGCGCGGCTATGGGCGCGGAAGCCGTCGGTTTCGAAATGATTGGCGGCCAGGTTGTAGTGCACCGCGCCCTGCTGGCCGAGCAACTGCGCACCCACGTTGACGGTGGCATTGCTGCCGTAGGTGGCGCGCAGCCGCCACGGGTCGTTTGGGGCGCCGTCGGCGCTCCACAGCTGCAGCACGCCGCCGGACGAATTGCCGTACAGCGCCGAGAACGGCCCGCGCAGCACTTCCACCCGCTGCGCGCCCAGCACGTTGAAGTGCGAGAGCTGGCCCTGGCCGTCGGGCATGCTGGCCGGAATGCCGTCGACCAGCAGCCGTACGCCGCGTACACCGAAGGTGGAGCGCGCACCGAAGCCGCGGATCGACAGCTGGGTGTCCTGCGCGTAGTTCTGGCGATCGCGCGCCACCAGCCCGGGGATGCCGTCCAGCAGCTCGGACACCTGCGCGCCGCGGCGGTTGTCGGCATCGGCTGCCACCACGGTGAACGAGGCCGGCAGGTCGAAGTCGTCCACGCCGTGCACGCGCGCGGCGTCCACCTGCACCGTGGGCAAGCGCTGGATCGGTGGGGAGGCGGGCGGCGCCGGATCGGCGGCCAGGACGGGCGACGCGGCGCCCGTGGCGAACAGGCCGCAAGCGGCGGCCAACAAGGTCAGTCTGGGCATGGGCGTAGTGTCCCTCATCCGTACTGTGGCCGCATCGTTGCGTACGGAACGAAGCATGCTACGCCGGCCATGGGCTGCTACGATGAAGTGGTTTGGCCCAGCCGCGGCCGAGCATCCGGAAGTCCCTCACTCTTTCGTCCTTCAGCGAGTCATGCCGTGTCCTTCTTTGCAAACGTGGAACAGGTTCCAGGCGACCCCATCCTGGGCCTGACCGAGGCCTACAACGCCGACAGCCGCCCCAACAAGGTCAACCTGGGCGTGGGCATCTATTACGACGAGAACGGGCGCATCCCGCTGTTGCGCGCCGTGCACAAGATTGAGCAGCAGCTTGCGCTGGATGCCAAACCGCGCGGCTACCTGCCCATCGACGGCCTGGCCGCCTACGACAAGGCCACCCAGGAGCTGCTGTTCGGCACCGAGTCGGCGCTGCTGGCCTCCGGCCGCGTGGCGACCTCGCAGACCGTCGGCGGCAGCGGCGCCCTGCGCGTGGGCGCGGACCTGCTCAAGAAGCTGCTGCCCACGGCCACCATCGCCATCAGCAACCCGAGCTGGGAAAACCATCGCGCCGTGTTCGGCGCGGCCGGCTTCGAGGTCGTGGACTACACCTATTTCGATGCCGCCAGCCATGGGCTGAACTTCGACGGCATGCTCGCCGACCTGGCAAAGCTGGAGCCGGGCACCGTGGTGCTGCTGCACGCCTGCTGCCACAACCCCACCGGCGCGGACCTGACCAAGGAGCAGTGGAAGCAGGTCGCCGGGCTGTTGAAGGAACGCGAGCTGTTCCCGTTCGTCGACATCGCCTACCAGGGCTTCGACAAGGGCATCGAGGCCGATGCGTACGCGGTGCGCCTGCTCGCCGCCGAAGGCATCGACAGCTACGTGGTCGCCAGCTCGTACTCCAAGTCGTTCTCGCTGTATGGCGAGCGCGTGGGCGCGCTGTCGGTGGTCTCGGCCACAGCCGCTGAAGCCAAGGCCGTGCAGTCGCAGGTCAAGCGCATCATCCGCACCATCTACTCCAGCCCGTCCACGCACGGCGCCGCCCTGGTGGCCGGCGTGCTGACCAGCCCGGAGCTGCGCGATCTGTGGGAGCAGGAGCTCACCGAGATGCGCGAGCGCATCCACGCCCTGCGTGCGGGCCTGGTGGCCAAGCTGGCCACGCTGGGCGCGCCGGAGTTCGACTTCATCCAGCGCCAGGCCGGCATGTTCTCGTACTCGGGCCTGACCCGGACCCAGGTGGATCGCCTGCGCGAGGAGTTCGCGATCTACGCCGTCGGCACCGGCCGCATCTGCGTGGCCGCGCTGAGCCAGCGCAACCTGGACTATGTGGCGCAGGCCGTGGCGACCGTCAGCCGGATGTAAGCAACCGCATCGCAATCGGCCACACCGGCCAATGCCAGCAAACCGGGAGCGCGCCAGCCTCCCGGTTTTTTTGTGCCCGCAAACGCCCCCTTCCCAGCCCTCGCCGCGTCCTTCCCCGCCGGCGGGCGAAGGTGCCCGAAGGGCGGATGGGGGCAAGCGCAGCGCGACCATCGCTCTCCCATTCGCGCATGTTCGATCAACAACGCGGCAAAACGCGCATGCAGTGATCGAAATCTAACGGCGCAATGGCGACAATGGCGGACCACTTCCTACACAGGCTACCCGCCCCCATGTCGCGTCCCTCGCTGACCCGCTTCCTGATCGAAGAGCAACACGCCGGCCGTATCGACCCGGAATTGCGCCAGCTGATCACCATCGTCTCGCGCGCCTGCAAGCGCATTTCCATCGCCGTGAGCAAGGGCGCCCTGGGCGGCGTGCTCGGCGATGCCGGCACCGGCAACGTGCAGGGCGAGGCACAGAAGAAGCTCGACGTGCTCAGCAACGACATCCTGCTCGAAGCCAACGCCTGGGGCGGCCACCTGGCCGCGTGCGCGTCGGAAGAAATGGATCACAGCCAGCCGGTGCCCGACCAGTACCCCAGCGGCGATTTCCTGCTGCTGTTCGATCCGCTGGACGGCAGCTCCAACATCGACGTCAACGTCTCGGTCGGCACCATCTTCTCGGTGCTGCGCGCGCCCAAGGGCACCGAAAAGCCCGGCGATGAGCACTTCCTGCAGCCGGGCACGCAACAGGTGGCCGCCGGCTACTGCATCTACGGCCCCAGCACGATGCTGGTGCTCACGCTCGGCCATGGCACCCACGCCTTCACCCTGGAGCGCGAGGAAGGCAGCTTCCTGCTGACCCAGGCCAACATGCGCGTGCCCGACGACACCGCCGAATACGCCATCAACATGTCCAACCAGCGCCACTGGGAGCCGGCCATGCAGTCCTATGTCAGCGACCTGCTGGCCGGCAAGGACGGCAGCCGCGGCAAGGACTTCAACATGCGCTGGATCGCCAGCATGGTCGCCGACGTGCACCGCATCCTCACCCGCGGCGGCATCTTCATCTACCCCTGGGACAAGAAGGACGCCTCCAAGCCGGGCAAGCTGCGCCTGATGTACGAAGCCAACCCGATGAGCATGCTGGTGGAACAGGCCGGCGGCGCGGCTACCACCGGGCGCGAGCGCATCCTGGACCTCCAACCGACACAGCTGCATCAGCGCGTGCCGGTGTTCCTGGGTTCGAAGAACGAAGTGAATGAGGCCACGCGCTATCACGTGGAGTTCGACAAGGCGCAGGGCTGAACTTTCGGCGCAAGCCACACGCCGCGCTGACGCCTGCCAGACACCCGCCCCGTGCGGGTGTCTTTGTGTGTGACAACGGCAGATGACGCAGTCTAATGATGGTCTGCAGAGCGACGAGAACTGCGCCAGCAGCCACATCCTGCCGTCGGTTGACTCACCACCGGGCAGCGGTGAGTATCGCCCTCGGGCCGGAGTGGGACGGTCTACGGGAAGTCGATCTCTACGCGCAATGCCTTGCAAGCAGTCGCCTGACTGCCCGCAGGGATCACATAACGATCAGGGAGTTCACATGAAGACCGTATGTGTTGCACTGGTGGCTGCCGTCATGTTGCAGGCCACACCCGCCTTCTCCGCATCAACCGCGCCATCGCCACTGGTCGGAACCTGGCTGCTGGATACCAGCAGCCTCCCGATGCCGGCAGCGGTACGACCCAAACGTGTCGTCCTGGAGTTCAAACAGGTTCCAGGCAACAAGTGGGCCACCAGCGCCGAGATCATCGAACACGACAACAAGACGCTGCAGGCGCAATCCACGCTGTTGCTGGACGGCACGCCGGGCAAGGCCTCGGGCACCTACCTGGTCGATCGCGCCGCAGTCAAAATGCCCGAGCCCGGCGTGCTGGTGATGCAGTTGATGTATCAAGGTGTCCCGGCATCCACACGCACCTATACGGTCAGTGCCGACGGCAAGGTCATGACCGAGATTGAAGCGTACTTCAAGGACGGCAACCCGGTGATGCGCACGGCGTATTTCAAACGCGCGGCAAGTCAGTCCAAGTGAACACGGGCGAGCCGACGCCGCATCGCGGCGCGGCTCGTTTATTTGAGGAGCAGCGGCAGTTTGAAGGCAGGGAGCCTGTATGCGATATCTTTCACCGATCGATCTTCCAGCCACATTACGGCGCAGCACGTCGGTCGCGCAGTTCTCGGAAAAATATCGCCCCAAGTTGCCTGTGTCGCAACGCACATCGCCCCGATACCGTAGTTGAGCCGACCAGAGCATCCATGACCGCGATCAAATTCACCGAAGGCGAGCGGGCGGCGATCACGCGCAAGATCCAGCTGTATTTCAGCGAAGAACTGAAGCAGCAGATCGGCCGCTTCGATGCGGAGTTTCTGCTGGATTTCTTCGCCGACGAGGTGGGAGCCTATTTCTACAATCGGGGCGTCTACGATGCGCAGGCCATCGTTGCCAGCAAGCTGGACGACCTGGGTGAGGCGATCTACCAGCTGGAACGCCCTACCGACTTCAAAAAGTGATCCGCCACCTCACGATGTCGCAGCACTGAGAAGTCCCACTTCGCTGCTGCGAGCAGGGACAACATGCGCGTGCAGGAGACACCGCCGAATACGCCATCAAGTCGCGTCGTCCGCTGCGTTGTTCAAGGATTCCCGCAACTCAAGGGTGTTACTGAGGGCTTCCGGTCTCCAGCTGGCCAGCATCCTTGAGAAGTGCAAGCGCCCACTCCACACGGTCCGATGCGGTGGCGACCAGGCTGCCTGGATCCTCGCCCAGCAGGGCGCGCAATTGATGCGGCGCGAAGACCAGGTCGACGAAGTGGCTTGCCAACGCAGCCGGATTGGCCGGTTGATCCGGGCCGTCCTGGATCGCCGCCTGCACGCGCCGCAGCCCGCCTTCCCAGCCGATGCGGTTGACTTCAGCGGCAAGCGCTGGCGCACGAATGGAGGTGCCGACGACCAGGCGCATCATCGCCACCGTCTGGGGCTGCAACGCATGCGCAAGCATCCCTTGTCCTGCGTGTCTCAGGCGCCCCTCCAGATCCATCGGGACGCTGGCTGCGGCAGGCACGGGCTGGGTGTCGACATCGCGCCGGACCACCGCTTCAAAAATGGCGTCCTTATTGGCGTAGCGCGCGTAAAAGCTTGCCTTGCCTGCACCGGCCAGCCGCGCGATGTCCTCACACGAGGTGTCCTCGAATCCGCGCTCCAGGAAGAGGTGCAGTGCCGCATCGAGTAAGCGCCGTTCCACATCGCCCGCTTTCTCGAGTGGCGGCCTTCCGCCTTTTGACTTTTGCTTGACTGCTTTCATCGACGAAAAGTTACACGTCGCTTGCATTCCCATCAACTGAACGATATCGTTCAGTTATTCGCTGCGTGGTCTTCCAGGCCAGCGAATGGCGGAGCTGCTGAGTGACGCAGAGCTTGCTGCGCTGTCGCAGTTCTCATTGCCATTGTTGGCGCAAAAAGACCCAGGCACGAGGCAATTGTGGAGACAGACGCGACATCCCGAATCGTTGTTGCAGGCGCCACCGGCGACCTGGGTGGCCGGATCGCCTTTGCGCTGAAGGACCAGGGAGCCGCTGTCGTTGCCCTTGTTCGCCAAGGTGCCGGGAAGGACCGTGTTGCGGCCCTGCAACGCAGGAACGTCGAGGTCCACTACGTCGAGATGGAAGACGCCGGAGCCTTGCGCAAAGCGGTCGGGAATGCGGCCTGTGTCGTGTCCGCGCTCAACGGTTTGGAAGACGTCATGCTGGATCAACAGGGAAAGCTGTTGCATGCAGCCGTCAGCGCCGGCGTGCCTCGCTTCATCCCGTCTGATTTCTCGCTGGACTATACGAAGACACGGCCGGGCGACAATCGAAACCTGGATCTGCGGCGCCGGTTCAGAGACCGGCTGGATGCCGCGCCGATCGCGGCCACCTCGGTGTTGTGCGGCGGCTTTCTGGAGCTGCTCGAGGGCAGCGCGCGCCTGGTGGTCCCGGGCCGTCGTGTCATGCATTTTGGCGACGCACACCAGCAGCTCGATTTCACCGCCAAAGATGACGTCGCCAGCTACACGGCCGCGGCCGCACAGGATGCCACGGCCCCGCGGGACCTGCGCATTGCCGGCAACAGCATTTCGCCCAACGACATCGCGCAACTGCTCACCGAACTCACCGGGCAGCGCTATCGCACGCTCAGGCCCGGCGGGCTCGGCACGATGTCGGCAATCATCCGTGCAGTGCGTGCACTCACACCCGCCAGCGATGATCCCTTCCCTCCCTGGCAGGGCATGCAATATCTGCGCGACATGATGAGCGGGCGCGGCAAGTTGGTCCCGCTGGATAACGATCGCTACGGTGCGCGCTCCTGGCAGACAGCCCGCCAGACACTGGCCAACACCTATGTACGGGAGTCTTGAGATGCGCGATGGCATTGCACCGTTCCACATCCAGGTTGCACAAGCGGAGCTGGATGACCTTGCACACCGGCTGAGGCAAACGCGTTGGCCAAGCAGGGAGACCGTGGAGGACCACAGCCAGGGCCCGCAGAGCGAGCGCATCCGGCGCCTGGTGGACCGCTGGCAGTCCGGTTACGACTGGCGTGCGACAGAGCGGTTGTTGAACGGCTGGAACAGCAGTCGTACGACGATCGATGGACTGGAGATCCAGTTCCTGCATGTACGCTCGCCCGAGCCCGATGCGCTTGCCTTACTGCTGACGCACGGGTGGCCCGGTTCGGTGCTCGAATTCCGCGAGGTGATCGGCCCCTTGAGTGACCCGGTGGCCCATGGCGGGCAGGCGTCGGACGCCTTTCATCTCATCATTCCATCCTTGCCTGGCTTTGGGTTCTCTGCAAAACCGACCGCCCGTGGCTGGGGAATCGGGCGCACGGCTGCGGCATGGGTCGAACTGATGCGCCGCTTGGGGTATGGCGAGCGCTGGGCCGCACAGGGCGGCGATTGGGGCAGTGCGATCACCACCGCGCTTGGATTCATGCAGCCACCGGGCCTGGTGGGCATCCATCTGAACATGGCGATGTTCGAACCCAGCACGCAGGAAATCGCCCAAGCCACACCGGCCGAGCAGAAGATGCTGGAGGACGCCCAACGCTACTACACGGAATTTTCCGGCTACATGAAGCTGCAAAGCAGCCGGCCGCAATCGGTAGGCTTCAGCTTGGCGGACTCTCCGGTGGGCCTGGCTGCATGGATCTATGCACTCTTCCAGGACGTCTCCCAGAGCGGCTTCGAACCGGAGAAGGTGTTCGCGTTGGACCACCTCATCGATGACATCATGCTGTACTGGCTCCCGAACGCAGGGCCCAGCTCGGTGCGTCTGTATTGGGAAGCCGCGCAGGAAGCCAGGGCACAGATGCCTTCGCATCCAATGCCCACGCCAACTGGCATCAGCATGTTTCCCGGCGAGCAGGTGCGCCTTTCCCGGCGCTGGGCAGAGCGCCGCTTTGCGGATCTCCGTTTTTTTGGGCAAGCGCAGCGGGGTGGACATTTTGCGGCGATGGAGAATCCGCCGGTCTTTGTCGATCATCTGCGAACGACCTTCCAGTCCCTTCGGTAAGGGCGACCGCGCCTCGCGTGCCGGCACTGCCTTCGGGCCACGGCCATGCTGACGGCGCCAACGTCTCCGCATTGCAGGCGGGCTGCCGGGGGCCATGCCGGCATTGCCCCCTTGACCGCCAGCGCCCACACCGGCCAGTCTCGGGAGCTGGCACGGCGGGGAGTCGTGCCGCTGGCCTTCAACGGAGAACCGCCGTGGACCGTCGTACCTTCCTCACCTTGTCCGGCATCGGTGCTGCCGGGCTGCTGCTGCCGCACACGCGCCTGATCGCGGCCGAGCAGTTGCTCGCGCCCAACGATGCCGCGCGCAGCCGTCGCTTGTCCGATACCGCGCTGAGCACGGCCAAGGCGGCCGGTGCCAGTTATTGCGATGTGCGCGTGGGCCGTTATCTGCGCCAGTTCGTGATCACCCGCGAGGCGCAGGTGGAGAACGTGGTCAATGCCGAATCCAGTGGCGTTGGCGTGCGCGTGCTGGCCGATGGCGCCTGGGGGTTTGCGGCCACCAATACGCTGACCAGCGATGGCGTGGCCACCGCCACGCGCCAGGCGGTGGCGATCGCCAAGGCCAACGCGCGGCTGGGCGGTGCGCCGGTGCAGCTGGCGCCGGTGACGCCTGCCGGGCAGGTGCAATGGCGCACGCCGATCAAGAAGAACGCGATGGAAGTGCCGCTGGGCGACAAGGTGGCGCTGCTGATGGACGTCAACGCCGCGGCGTTGAATGCCGGTGCGACCTTCGTGGCCTCGCGCATGTTCGCGATCAACGAGCAGAAGTATTTCGCCAGCAGCGACGGCTCCTACATCGACCAGGACGTGCACCGGCTGTGGCTGCCGTTCACCGTTACCGCGGTGGACAAGGCCAGCGGCAAGTTCCGCACCCGCGACGGGCTGTCGGCGCCGATGGGCATGGGCTACGAATATCTCGACGGCGATGCCAGCCAGAAGCACCAGCTGCCAGGCGGGCTGATCGGCTACGGCCACAGCTACGATGCGCGCGAGGATGCGATCGCCGCCGCCAAGCAGGCACGCGCCAAACTCACCGCACCGTCGGTGAAGGCCGGCAAGTACGATCTGGTGATCGACCCGAGCAACCTGTTCCTCACCATCCACGAGTCGGTGGGCCATCCGCTCGAGCTCGATCGCGTGCTCGGCTACGAGGCCAACTACGCCGGTACCAGCTTCGCCACGCTGGACAAGCGCGATGCCGGCTATCGCTGGGGCAGCGATGCGGTGACCTTCGTCGCCGACCGCACCCAGCCCGGCAGCCTGGGCGCGGTGGGGTACGACGACGAGGGCGTCAAGAGCAAGCAATGGGAGCTGGTGAAGGACGGCATCCTGGTCGACTACCAGTGCACGCGCGATCAGGCGCATCTGCTCGGCAAGACCGCGTCCGATGGCTGCAGCTATGCCGACTCGTGGTCCAGCGTACAGTTCCAGCGCATGCCCAACGTCTCGCTGGCGGCAGGCAAGACGCCGCTGGCGGTTGCCGACATGATCAAGAACGTGGAGCGCGGGTTGTACATCCACGGGCGTGGCTCGTATTCGATCGATCAGCAGCGCTACAACGCGCAGTTCGGCGGGCAGTTGTTCTACGAAATCGAGAATGGCCAGGTCACGCGCCTGGTGGAAGACGGCGCCTACCAGATCCGCACGCCGGAATTCTGGAACGCCTGCAGCGCGGTCTGCGACCAACGCGACTTCCGCCTGGGCGGCTCGTTCTTCGATGGCAAGGGCCAACCCAGCCAGGTGTCGGCGGTCTCGCACGGGTCGTCCACGGCGCGCTTCGATGGCATCAACGTGATCAACACCGCACGCGCATTGGGTTGAGAGAAGCTGGTCGGTCGAGGGCGCGGTGCCCCAGAGATTGAGCTTGCGCACCAGCATCGAACAGCGCGCATCGCGCACTGCTCTTACCGCTCTTAACTGTGCACACCGACCATCGTGACTGGTCCTTGTCCGCCCACCGTCGCGGGACCTTACGCGGCATGGATGCCGCGTAAGAGCCTACAAGGACGTACTTGCGGCGTGTCCTGCGATGGTGGGCGGGCAAGGGCCCTGCAGCAAGGGCGCAGATCATCCGCTCTGCAAGCGATCCAGCCGCACTGTCCCTGTCTATCGAGACGAACCACCTAAAGCGATCGGGACTTAGACCGCGGCGGCGTTTAGACGCGATCAGATGCCCAAGTCAAAAGGCCGGGGGGTCGAGGGCGCGGTGCCCTCACCGCTCGCGGGACACCGCACCAGAGAGTGATTCGGTTGCTTTTTTTGAAGCCTCAGGTTGATCGCCTCGCGTTGCGAAGATGATCCGCGGCGTTATTCAACAACGCACGTCATGCTTTGCTCTCACTATGCGTACCGACCATCTCGACTGGTCCTTGCCCGCTCACCGTCGCGGGACCCTGAGCGGCATGGATGCCGCGCCGGAGCCTACATGGACGTACTTGCGGCGTGTCCTGCGATGGTGGGCGGGCAAGGGCCCCGCAGCAACCTCGCAGACCATCGCTTCGTTTTCAGCCGCCGTGGGCCATGTGAAACAGCGACTGCGCGCGATGGCATGCGCGCGTGCATGCCACGATCGCCAGCGAGAAAGGCACGCGTGGCATCGATCACACTGCGTGGCAACGCGATGAGGCAGCACCACACGCAGCCAGCCGCGCTCGCCACATGTGCAGGCCTGCTACGCCACCGGGTTCATGCACGTGTTGCGTTTGCATACCTACCCCTGCCGAAAGTCATTTGACGCAGCGTTCATCGCCCGGCAAGAATCGGCGATACCGTGCAGATAGCGATCTGTGCGTCACTACACTACCTGCGCGCCGCGCAGGATCATTGGGGAGTTGCCGTGCAGCGACGTGATTTCCTGGCCCTGACCGGGCTGACCATGGGCGGGCTGATCGTGCCGGCCTACTTCGGCAAGGCGATCGCCGCCGAGCAGTTGGTGACGCAACTGGATGTGGGCCGCAAGAAGCGCCTGGCCGATGCCGGCCTCAACGCCGCGCGCCAGGCCGGTGCGAGCTATTGCGATGTCCGCATCGGCCGTTATCTGCGCCAGTTCGTCATCACCCGCGAGGACAAGGTGCAGAACGTGGTCAACACCGAATCCATCGGTGCCGGCGTGCGCGTCCTGGTGGCCGGCGCCTGGGGCTTTGCCGCCACCAACGTGCTCACCGAGCAGGGCGTGGCCAAGGCCGCGGCGCAAGCCGCCGCAATCGCCAAGGCCAATGCCAAGGTGCAGGGCACGCCGGTGCAGCTGGCGCCGACGCCGGGCGTGGGCGAGGTCAGCTGGAAGACGCCGATCAGCAAGAACGCGATGGAAGTGCCGATCAAGGACAAGGTGGACCTGCTGCTGGGCGTCAACGCTGCCGCCACCGCGGCCGGCGCCAGCTTCGTCAACTCGATGCTGTTCGTGGTCAACGAACAGAAGTACTTTGCCAGCACCGATGGCTCGTACATCGACCAGGACGTGCACCGCATCTGGGCGCCGCTGAGCGTGACCGCCATCGACAAGGCCAGCGGCAAGTTCCGCACCCGCGACGGCTTGTCCGCGCCGATGGGGCTGGGCTACGAGTATCTGGATGGCGCCGCCTCGGGCAAGTTCGTCTCGCCCAACGGCGTGGTCAATTACGGCCTGTCCTACGACATGAAGGAAGACGCGATTGCCGCGGCCAAACAGGCGCAGGAAAAGCTCAAGGCGCCCTCGGTCAAGCCGGGCAAGTACGACCTGGTGCTGGACCCCTCGCACACCTGGCTGACCATCCACGAGTCGGTCGGCCATCCGCTGGAGCTGGACCGCGTGCTCGGCTACGAGGCCAACTACGCCGGCACCAGCTTCGCCACGCTGGACAAGCTCAAGGCAGGCTTCCAGTACGGCAGCGACAAGGTGCATATCCTGGCCGACAAGCTCCAGCCCGGCAGCCTGGGCGCGGTGGGCTACGACGATGAGGGCGTCAAGACCAAGCGGTGGGACCTGATCCGCGACGGCAAGCTGGTGGACTACCAGGCCATCCGCGACCAGGCGCATATCCTCGGCAAGACCGCCTCCGATGGCTGCTGCTATGCCGACTCGTGGTCCAGCGTGCAGTTCCAGCGCATGGCCAATGTGTCGCTGGCCGCCGGCAAGACACCGCTGAGCGTGAGCGAGTTGATCAAGGACGTGGAAAACGGCATCTACATCATCGGCGACGGCTCGTTCTCCATCGACCAGCAGCGCTACAACGCGCAGTTCGGCGGCCAGCTGTTCTACGAGATCAAGAACGGCGCCATCACCCGCATGCTCGAGGACGTGGCCTACCAGATCCGCACGCCGGAATTCTGGAATGCCTGCAGCGCCGTGGCCGATCAACGCGACTACCGCCTGGGCGGCTCGTTCTTCGACGGCAAGGGCCAGCCGAGCCAGTCCTCGGCAGTCTCGCATGGCTCGTCCACCGCCCGTTTCGACGGCATCAACGTCATCAATACCGCCCGCTCGCTCGGCTGACAGGAGAAACCCACATGAGCATCCTTACCGAAGCGCAGGCCAAGGCCATCCTGGACAAGGTCATCAAGCTGTCCAAGGCCGACGAGTGCACCGCCACGCTCAGCGGCTCGATCGACGGCAACATCCGTTTCGCACTGAATAACGTGTCCACCAGCGGCATCGTCGACAACACCGACCTGCAGGTGCAGGTGGCGTTCGGCAAGCGCGTGGGCGTCGCCACCATCAACGAGTTCGACGACGCCGCGCTGGAGCGCGTGGTGCGGCGTGCCGAAGACCTGGCGCGGCTGGCGCCGGAAAACCCGGAATTCATGCCGGCGGTGGACAAGCAGACCTACCGGCCCAGCCCCACCTTCAGCGACTCCACCGCCGCCATCGACCCGGCGTTTCGCGCGCAGGTGGCTGCCGATTCGATCGCGCCGTGCAAGGGCAAGGGCCTGATCGCGGCCGGCTTCCTGGAAGATGGCCAGAGCTTTACCGCGTTCGCCAACAGCAAGGGCAACTTTGGCTACCAGCGCGGCGCGCGTTTCGACTACACCTGCACCGTGCGCACCGAAGACGGCCGCGGCTCGGGCTGGGTGGGGCGCAACCTGAAGGATGCCGCCGACTTCAAGGCCGAGCAGGACATCCGCATCGCCATGCGCAAGGCCAGCGATTCGTCCGAAGCCAAGGCGCTGGAGCCGGGCAAGTACACGGTGATCCTGGAGCCGGCGGCGGCGGCAGGATTGATCTCCTTCATGATGCGCTACTTCGATGCGCGCATGGCCGACGAGGGCCGCAGCTTCCTGTCCAAGAAGGGCGGCGGCAACAAGCTGGGCGAACAGGTCTACGACCCGCGCGTGAACATCACCGCCGACCCGTGGGATGCGCGTGCCGCGGTGCTGCCGTGGGACGAGGAAGGCCTGCCGCGCGAGAAGATGGCCATCGTGGAAAACGGCAAGATCGCCAACCTGCAGTATTCGCGGTTCTGGGCGCAGAAGAACGGCAAGCGCGCCGTCGGCGAGCCGGGCAACCTGCTGATGGCCGGTGGCGACAAGAACATCGCCGAGCTGGTGCGCGGCACCGAGAAGGGCATCCTGGTCACGCGCACCTGGTACATCCGCATGGTCGACCCGCAGACCGTGCTGCTGACCGGGCTGACCCGCGACGGCACCTTCTACATCGAGAACGGGCAGATCAAGTACCCGGTGAAGAATTTCCGCTTCAACGAATCGCCGATCATCATGCTCAACAACATCGACGAGCTGGGCAGGCCGGTGCGCGTGGCCGGCGATGAATCCAGCTACGTGATGATGATTCCGCCGATGCGGCTGCGCGACTTTACGTTTACCTCGTTGTCGGATGCGGTGTGAGGAGGAGCCGGGAATCGGGATTGGGGAATCGGGAATGGGAGAGCAAGAGCCGCTCCTCCCAACCTGATTGTTTACCAGCGCTTCCGGTTCCCTGTTTCCTCATGGCCCCGACATCACGTCGTCATTTCCTTGGATTGCTGCTCGGTAGCGTCACTGCGTTGGCGTTGCCGCTGCGTGCGCGGGCGGCGGGCAATTACGATTTCTGGTTTACCCGGCTGCGTTACGATTCGGGCGATTGGGATGTGGATGCGCGCATGCCGTCCAACCTGATCACCTCGCTGATCGACTACACCCAGCTGCGCGTGGATCCGCAGGAGCACGTGCTGGACCTGGCCGATCCGCGCATGCTGCAGGCACCGTTCTGCTACCTGTCCGGGCACAAGCTGGTGGAGTTCAATCCGGCCGAGCGGCGCAACTTCGAACGCTATGTGCGCAATGGCGGGTTCGTGTTCGTGGACGATTGCAATCACGATATCGACGGCCTGTTCGCCACCTCGTTCGAGGCGCAGATGGCAACGATCTTCGGCAAGAGCGCATTGCAGAAGCTGCCCAAAAACCATCGTCTCTACAGTGCATTCTTCAAGTTCCCCGACGGCCCGCCGGCCACCAGCTTCGAGCTCAATGGCTGGGGCGACGACCTGGTGCACGATTATCTCAGGGGCATCAGCATCGATGGCCGGCTCGGCGTGTTGTACAGCAACAAGGACTACGGCTGCGAATGGGATTACGACTGGCGCAACAAACGCTTCCTGGCCGAAGACAACACCAAGTTTGCAGTGAACATCGTGATGTATGCATTGACCAACTGAAATCGATCCGCAGGAGCGCGCTTGCGCGCGATGAGGCTTTATCGGTAACGCCACATCGCGCGCCAGCGCGCTCCTACAGGAATCACGCGAGATTTTTTCCAGGCACGACACCACCGCCAACCGCCCGCCGTCGCATACGCAAGCCGCGCACGCCTTTGTAGGAGCGCGCTTGCGCGCGATGAAGACTGACCGGTAACGCATCGCGCGCAGGCGCGCTCCTACGCCAGCAGCCAGACAACGAGACATCCCCCATGACTTCCCCCAGCGACGACATCCTCACCCGGCAGCTCTCCCAACTCGGCGCGCTGCGTGCGGCCCTGGCCCAGGCGGTGGTGGGCCAGGACGCGGTGGTGGAGCAACTGCTGATCGGCCTGCTGGCCGGCGGCCACTGCCTGCTGGAAGGCGCGCCCGGCCTGGGCAAGACGCTGCTGGTGCGCTCGCTGGGGCAGGCGCTGGAGCTGCAGTTCCGCCGCGTGCAGTTCACCCCCGACCTGATGCCCAGCGACATCCTCGGCACCGAGTTGCTGGAAGAGGAGCATGGCACCGGGCATCGGCAGTTCCGGTTCCAGCAGGGCCCGATCTTCACCAACCTGCTGCTGGCCGACGAGCTCAATCGCACCCCGCCCAAGACCCAGGCCGCGCTGCTGGAGGCGATGAGCGAGCGCACGGTGAGTTATGCCGGCACCACCTATGCGTTGCCGGCGCCGTTCTTCGTGCTGGCCACGCAGAACCCGATCGAACAGGCCGGCACCTATCCATTGCCGGAAGCGCAGCTGGACCGCTTCCTGCTGCATGTGCGGGTGGATTACCCCAGCGAGCAGGAAGAGCGCGACATCCTCACCCAGACCACCGGCACCACCAGTGCGCAGGTGCCCAGGGTGATGGATGCCGACAGCGTGCTGGCGCTGCAGCAACAGGTGCGGCACGTGCATGTGGGCGCGGACCTGCTGACCTGGATCAATCGCCTGGTGCGGGCCAGCCGCCCCGGCCCGCAGGCCAGCGAGGAGGTGCGCCAGTGGATCAAATGGGGCGCCGGCCCGCGCGCCGGGCAATCGCTGGTGCTGGCGGCCAAGGCGCGTGCGTTGTTGCACGGCCGCCTTGCCGCCACCCGCGAGGACGTCACCGCGCTGGCCGCGCCGGTGATGCGCCATCGCCTGTTGCTGTCGTTCGCGGCCGAGGCCGAACAACGCAGCGCCGACGATGTGGTCGCCGCGCTGCTGCGCGCCGTGCCGTTCCCGGCGTGAGGCGCGCGGCAACGTGAGCGAGGACGTGCCGGCACTGCTTCCTGCCGAGCTGCGCAGCCGCCTGCGCGGCCTGCAGCTGCGCGCGCGGCATGCGCAGGGCGCGCAGGGCATCGGCCAGCACGCCAGCCGCAGCCGCGGCGCCGGGCTGGAATTCTCGCAATACCGCGCGTACGAACCCGGCGATGCACTGCGCCAGATCGACTGGAAGCTCTACGCCCGCTCGGACCGCTTCTTCGTGCGCGAAGCAGAGCGCGAGAGTCCGCTGACGCTGTGGGTGTTGCTCGATGCCACCGCCTCCGCCGGCCAGGCCGATCAGGCGCGCCCGCACTACACGCGCCTGCAGGCGATGGCGACCCTGGCCGCGTGCGCTGCCGACGTCGCGCTGCGCCAGGGCGACCAGGTCGGCCTGTTCGCCGTGCACGGCGGCGGCCTGGTCGCCGTGCCAGCCGCTGGCGGGCCGCGCCAGCGCGACCGGCTCTGGCTGGCCCTGCACGGGCTGCGCGCCGGTGGGCGCTGGCCGGGCATGGACGCAGTGCGTCCGCTATGGGAACGCATTGCCGCACACACCCTGGTGCTGTCGATTGGCGACGGCTTCGACGAAGAACTGGTCGGCGCCCTGGAAAAACTCGCCGCCGCACGCCGCGAGGTGATGCAGCTGCAGGTGCTGACCTGCGACGAACGCGATTTCCCTTTCGACGGCGGGCATCGCTTCCGCGACCCGGAAACCGGCGAAGAACTGCTTGGCGATGGCGCTGCGATGCGCGCGGCGTATCTGCAACGCTTCGGCGCGGCCCAGCGCGCGCTGCAGGCGCGCTGGCAGGCCGCCGGCATTGCGCACGCGGTGCATTATCTGGATGCGCCACCGGATGCGGCATTGCGCGAACTGTTTGCGCACGGTGCGCGGCGATGAGCCGGCGCACCGACGCGACCGCCGCAGCTGAGGGAGCGCAGCGGTGAACCTGCTCCTGCTGTTCCCCGCCGGCCTGGCCGCGTTGGCCGCGTTGCTGCTGCCGTTGCTGATCCACCTGGCCCGACGCAGCGAACACCGCCCCACCGACTTTGCCGCACTGCGCTGGCTGCGCGCGCTGCCGCGCCCCCGGCACCGCGTGCGGTTCGACGAATGGCCACTGTTGCTGGTGCGCCTGCTGTTGCTGGCCGCCATGGCGCTGCTGCTGGCCGAGCCGGCGTTGCGCGAGCACCGGCAGGCGCGCCCGCGCATCGCGGTCAGCCCCGGCGTGGATCTGGCCGCCGCCCGGGCACTCACCCACGCGGCCAACGCGCAGTGGGTCTGGCTGGCGCCAGGCTTCCCGCCGATCGCTGCCGATGCGGCACGCCCACCCGCCACGCCCGCCGGCACCGCGCCGCCGGTCGGCAGCCTGCTGCGCGAACTCGATGCCAGCCTGCCGCCGGAGACCGCGCTCAGCGTGATCGTGCCCAGCCAGTGGGGGCCGCTGGATGCGCAACGCCTGCAGCTGTCGCGCAACGTGCAGTGGCAGGTGCTGCCCGGCCAGTCGCCGGCGGCCGCTGCGGCGGCCGTTCCACCGTTGCGGCTGCAGGCCATCGCCGACGCTCCCGCCGACCCGGCGCTGCGTTATCTGCGCGCCGTCCATGCCGCCTGGGCACTGCCCGGCGCACTGCCGGTGGGCACGCCCGCGGACGCCGCGCCGGCACGCTGGCCGGCCGGCACGGTGGTGGCCTGGCTGTCGCAGCGGCCACCGCCGGCGCCGGTCATCGCCTGGGTCGCCGCCGGCGGGCAACTGCTGCTCGCGGCGCAGACGCCGGCCCCGCACGCACTCGCCGGCCCGCTGCAACCGCTGCTGCAGGATGCACACGGCACCCCGCTGATCGATGCCAGCGCTGTGGGCCGCGGTCGCCTGCTGCGCTGGGCCGCGCCGCTGCAGCCGCAGCAGCTGCCGGCGCTGCTGGAGGCCGATTTTCCCACCCGCCTGCACGACGCCCTGCAGTCGGTACCCGCACCACAGCGCGCGCTGGCGCAGACCCAACAGCCGCAACGCGGCCCCGCCATCCGCCTGGCCAATGCCCCCCGGCCGCTGGCGCCGTGGCTGATCGGCCTGGTGCTGCTGCTGTTTGCGGTCGAACGCTGGCTGGCCACCGCGCCACGCCGGGGCACCGCGGCATGAGTACGCCTGCCCTGCACCGCGCATGGCAGGCCGCGCGACGACGGCAGGCCGCAGGCGTGCTGCTGTGCGGGCTGCCGCTGGCCGTGCTGCCGGCGCTGCTGGCCTGGCGCGCCGGTGCGCAGCCGGCGCTCCTGCCGATGCTGCTGGGCGTGCTGGGCCTGCTGGTTCTGCTCGGCGTGGCAGTGCTGGCGGCACGCCGGCTCGACCAGGCCTGGCTGATCCGCCGGCTGGATCGCGATGCGGATCTGGAAGACAGCAGCGACCTGCTGTTCGCCCCGCCCGGGCAGCTCGGTCCGTTGCAGGCCCTGCAACGCCAGCGCCTGGAACAGCGCCTGCGCAGCACGCCGCGCGACCTGCGCCCGGCCTGGCCCTGGCGGCGCGGCTGGCCGTGGAGCCTGCTCGGCCTGCTCGCCTGCGCCGCCGTGCTGCTGTGGCCGCACTCCGCCCACCGGCCCACGGCAGGCAAGGACCGGATCGCCGCCGCCGGTGCCAACACCGGCGCCCCCACGCTGGGTCAGGCCCGGCTGCACAGCACCCCGCCCGCCTACACCGGCCTGCCGCCCACCCGCCTGCCCGGCCTGGATGCGCGCGTGCCGGCCGGCACCCGGCTGCACTGGCAGCTACAGGTCCACCCGGCGCCGCGCAGCGTGGCGCTGCGGCTGACCGACGGACGCAGCATCGCGCTGGCCCGGCAGGGCATTACCGATCACTGGCAGGGCCAGTGGATCGCCGAGCGCGCCAGCCTGTACCGCATCCTCATCGACGGCGTGCCGGCCGACCGCCGGCTGCACCGCCTCGACGTGCTGCCGGACCGCCCGCCGCAGGTGCGGGTGCTGGCGCCCGAACAGAGCCTGGTGCTGTGGACACCCGCCAATGGCGGCTGGACGCTGCGCTTCGAAGCCAGCGACGACTACGCGGTGGCCGCCAGCGCCGAGCTGCGCCTGACCCTGGCCCAGGGCAGCGGCGAGAACATCACCTTCACCACCCAGCGCCGCACGCTCGGCGGCAGCGGCCCGGCCAGGCAGCGCGGCTTTTCCACCACGCTGCAGCCGCAGGCGCTGGGCATGGCGGCCGGCGACGACCTGATCGCCCAGCTCATCGTCCACGACACCCGCCAGCCCGGCCCGCAGGAAGGCCGCAGCGCCAGCGTGATCCTGCGCTGGCCACCGCCCGAGCAGACCATGGCCGCCGGCCTGGAGGCCAGCGTCAAGCAGACCTTGCCGGCCTATTTCCGCAGCCAGCGCCAGATCATCATCGACGCCGAGGCACTGCTGAAGGAAAAACCGCGCCTGGACGCGGCCACCTACCTCAAGCGCGCCGACGCCATCGGCGTGGACCAGCGCCTGCTGCGGCTGCGCTACGGCCAGTTCCTGGGCGAAGAGAGCGAAGGCGCGCCCAAGGGCCCGCCGACCGCCGACGCACCGCCCACCAGCGACACCCCGGCCGACGATCTGCCCACCGCCGACATGCCCACCGCGGATGCACCGGCCGCCCCTGCGGCGGCGGCGCCCGCGCCCGCCCGGGACGAACACGGGCATGACGCGCACGACCACGACCACGCCGCCGCATCCGAGGCCGGCGCCGCCGCGCTGGACGACCACGACCATGCGCACGGCGACGGCGGGCCCGAACGCCACGGCTTCGGCCAGGCGCAGGATGTGCTGTCCGAGTTCGGGCACACCCACGACCATGCCGAAGCCGCCACCTTGCTCGACCCGCAGACCCGCGCGTTGCTGCGCGCCGCGCTGGACCAGATGTGGCAGTCCGAGGGCGAGCTGCGGCAGGGCCACCCCGAACGCGCCCTGCCGTTTGCCAACAAGGCGCTGGGCTTCATCAAGCAGGTGCAGCAGGCCGAACGCATCTACCTGGCGCGGGTCGGCACGCAGTTGCCGCCGATCGACCCCGGCCGGCGCCTGAGCGGCGACCGCGCCGGCCTGGGCGACCGCGCCGCCGGCCTGGACACCCGCCCGGATCCGGATCCGTCCGCGCTGCAGCTATGGGACGCGCTGGGCGAACAGGCGCCGGTCCCGGATGCCGCCCTGGCCCGCTACGCGCAGTGGCTGCAGACCCGGCAGGACCGCCTGCCCGATCCGCTGAGCCTGGCCGCCGCGGTGGAAACCCTGCGCTCCGAACCGGACTGCGCCAGCTGCCGCGCCCAGCTGCGCGCCCAGGTCTGGCGCACGCTCATCGCCCCGCAGGCCCCGGTCCGCCGTCGCCCCACGCCGGACGCGCGCGGCCAGCGCTATCTGGATGCCCTGCGCCAGGAGCCGCCACCATGATGCTGCCGTCGCCCCGGCAGACGACAGTCGCCGTTGCCTGGCGCACCGTCGCGCCACCTCCAGCGCGCCCTGGATATGGCGTACGTGGAGCCAGGCCATGAACCTCTCGCCACGTTTGCACGCCGGCAAGGCCCTGCGGTTGCCGCTGGCGATGGGGTGCTTGCGGCGGCCAGGTGGGCACGCCGCGCCGCCGCGTTGGGGTGGCCGGCACTGTGCGGATGCACGCCGCCAGGAGCCGCAGCCATGACGCTTTCGCTGCCCTGGCTGGTCGGCAGTGCCTTGCTGCTGCTGGTGCTGCTGAGCTGGTGGCGGCTGCTGCGCGCGCACGCGCGGCAGCCCCATGCGCGCTTGCGGCTGTGGCTGTTGCTCGCCGCCCAGCCGCTGCTCGCCGGCCTGCTCTACCCGGTGCTGCTGCCGCCGCCGCGCGCCGGCAGTGCAAGCGAGCTGCATGTCGCCACCGCCGGCACCCAGGCGGATCAGGTTCGCCCCAATGCCGCGCCGTGGGTCGCGCTGCCCGAGGCACCCGCCTTGCCGGGCGTGACCCGCATGCCGGACCTGGCCACCGCGTTGCGCCGTGCGCCCGGCACCACCGCGCTGGTCGTGCATGGCAGCGGCTTGCCCGCACGCGACCGCGACACCCTGCGCATCCCGGTGCGGCTGGCGCTGACCCTGGCGCCGGCAGGCCTGGTCGCCGTCTCCACGCCGCCCCCGGTCGCACCCGGCGAACGCATCGCGATCAGCGCGCGCGTGCAGGGGCTGCCGGGCGCGCGGGTGGAGCTGCTGGATCCCGCCGGGCAGGTGGTCGACACCGCTGCCGCCGATGCGCGCGGCCAGGTGCAGCTGCGTGGCCTGGCGCGCGCATCCGGGCAGGTGGTGTTCGCGCTGCGCCTGCGCGATGCCGCAGGCGCAGAACGCGGCCGCGTGACGGTGCCGGTGCTGATCGCCGCAGTGCCGTCCGCACGCGTGCTGGTGCTGGCCGGCGCGCCGCAGCCGGAACTGAAATACCTGCGCCGCTGGGCCAGCGATGCCGGCATGCAGGTGCGCAGCCAGATCGCCGTCGGCCCCGGCGTGCAACTGGGCGAGGGCGCTGCACTGGATGCCGCCAGCCTGGATGCGCTGGACCTGCTGGTCATCGACCAGCGCCGCCTGGTCGTCCTGGGCAACGCACAGCGCCAGGGCGTGCGCGCTGCGATCGGCCGCGGCCTGGGCGTGCTGGTGCGCACCGACGGCCCCGTGGATGCGGCCGCCCGCGCCGCGCTCGGCGCGCTGGGCCTGGCCGTGACAGGCGGCAGCAGCAGCGCCGCAGTCGCCGCGCCGCTGGCGCTGGCAGCGCCCGGCGCCATTGATCCGGCCGCAGCGGCGGCCAACGCCACGCCCCTGCCGCCGCTGCAGCGCCGCGAGCTGCAAGCGCAGGACGCCGACGCGGTGATTGCCGCACGCGCAGACGACGGCAGCGCGTTGGGCTGGTGGCGCCAGCAAGGCCGCGGCCGCATCGGCATCGGCCTGGTCGAAGACAGCTTCGTCCTGGTGCTGGCCGGCCGCAGCGACCTGCATGCCGCGCTATGGGCGCAGCTGTTCAGTGCGGTCGCCCGCGCCGGCGGCACGGCGCCCGCTGCGGTGCAGACAGGCTGGTCGCACCAACGCATGGCGCTGTGCGGTGTCGTCGCAGACGCGCATGTCACCGACTCCACCGGTCGCTCCCAGGCACTGCTGATCGATGCCGCCAGCGGCGCCCGGGCCTGCGCCGGCTACTGGCCGACCAGCGCAGGCTGGCATCGCCTGCAGACCGGCACACAGCAGCGCTGGCTCTATGTGCGCGCGCCCGGCGATGCCTCCGCGCTGTACACCCAGCAAACCCGCGACGCCACTGTTGCGATGGCCGCCTTCGACGCGCGCGCAGGTATCGGCACGCCTACATCGCTACCCGGTACCCGCTGGCCCTGGCTGCTGGCCTGGCTCACGCTGGCCGCAGCCCTGTGGTGGCTGGAACGGCGCCGTCGCTGACTGCCGCAGCGCACCGCCCTCTCCGTGCATGATCGGGTGCAGTGCGCTTCCCGGTCCTGGCCCTTGCAATCCACTGCACTGGAAAACAGCGCCGCTGCCGCATCGGCAACGTGTCGGCGACACACTCACCGCGACTGCCGCGACCACACCCGACAACAGTTGTTCGCCGGCAACGCCGCGTCGTCGATCAGCTGCAATCCCACCGACGCCGCCAGTGCGTCCACTGCTTCGGCATCGCGGATTCCCGACGCAGGGTCGCGCTCGCGCAACATCGCATCGAATGCGCGGTTGCTCTCGCTGGTGAATTGCCCATTGCGGTTGAACGGCCCATACACCACCAGCAGCGCATCCGGCGCCATCACCGCCGGCAACCCGGCAAACAAGGCCTGCACCTGCGGCCAGCCCATGATGTGCAAGGTGTTGGCGCTGTAGACCGCGTCATAGCCGGCAGCCTCGCCGGCCCGCGCGGGCGGCAATGGCGGTGTGGGCGCCAGGCCGGGCGTCGGTGTCAGCACCGCCTGCAATGCAATCGGTGGCGGCGTGTTCGGCAGTGCCGCCTCGTCCAGCCACTGCGTCATTCCCGGCAGATGATCGGCATGGTCGCTGGCCTGCCAGCGCAGCCACGGCATCGCCGCCGCAAAATGCACCGCGTGCTGCCCGGTTCCCGCACCGATTTCCAAGACATTGCGACGGTCGGCAACGTGTCGTTGCAGCACCTCCAGGATCGGGTCGCGATTGCGTGCAGAAGCTGGCGAAAAAGACTTGGTCATGAAAAACGTCCGGGAAGAGCGAACGCGATTGTCGCGCGCGCAGACGGCGGCGTGCAGCCACACGACTGGATCGATGCAACGCCAGACCAGCATGCGGGTGCCAGTGCATCAGCGCAGGCCTGCAAATTCTGCGTTCTTGCATGTTGCCGGGATGGCGCGTACGCCCATCCGCCGCGCGATGTGCAGCATCGCCGTGCGCTACGCCGTGCATTACGTTCAACGCGCCGCAGGCAGCGCCTCATACGCACGCCGCACCGCATCCTGGCCATACCGTCGCTCCAGGCGGCGCACGATGAAGTGCCCGCGCGCCATTGCCTGGAAGTGGCGCATGAACACCGTATTGAGCGTGGCGCCGCTGACCGCTCCGACCAGCGGCACGGCCTGCACGGCGAGTTTTTCGCCGACATTGACCGAGAACTTGGCCGCAACACGCGACACCAGCGATACCAGCACCGGCGCGCCCTTGCTGGCAAACCCGTGCGCGGCAACGTAATGCGCCGCGGCGCTGAGTTGTTGCGCCATCGCGGCGCGCACCGCGAAGTAGCCCGATTCGGCGCCGTCGTCGCCGACACTGCGCCCACCATGCGCCAGCACTTCCAGGCAGGCCAATGCGGTCTCCGGATGGTGCAGCGATTCGCCCTCGGAACGGGCGATATCGGCAATGGAGCGCAGCATCACCGTGGTGGTCACCGGCAGCTCCACCAGCAGGCCGGGCAGGCCGAAGAATCCACCCGCGCCACCGGCGACGGCCACCGCCATGGTGTGGCGTGCGGTGGACGCGGGCTGTTGCGTATCTGTGCTGCCACGCAGGCTCAGTAATGCCGATTTCATCGCCACCTGCAGCGCGCGGCGGGTGACGCCATCGATGCTGCGGGTGACCAGTTTCGGCAGCCGCCGGGTCATCAGGTTCTCGATCGGTGCGCCCAACGCATTGGCCAGCTGGGCTGCCACACCGGGGTTTTCCAGCAGCGCGTGCGCGGTGGCCAGATCGCGTTGCGCGGCAACGTCCATCACCGTTATCGGAAGCGTCGTCATGCCTGCTCTTCGTTGTTGGGCTCGCGCCGATGGTACCCAGCGCCATGTGAGCGCCGGACGAGCGAACCCGGCAGTCAGGAAAAAGCATTCTGCAATCGGCCGGCAAAATGCGCGATCATCGGGATCAGGCAGCCAATGCTGGTCAGATGAATCGTGAGATCCGCCACAGCATCGTCATCGCGGCCGCACCGGAAGTGGTCTGCGTCGCGTTGTCCGAGCCCATGCAGCTGGCCTGCTGGTGGACGCGCGAGGTAAGCCTGGTCGGGAACCGGGTGCGGCTGGAGTGGAGCCGGCAGGGCTGGCGGGTGGAGCTGAGCATCGACGACGGCGCCGACTACCGCCTGGTGCTGTGGCGCTGCCACGCCTCCAACATGCTCGACACCGATGCCTGGGAGGGCACGGTGATGCGCTTCGATCTGCATTCCACCAGCCAGGGCACGCAGGTGGAGTTCGCACACTCCGGCTATCGCGACTCGCCCTGCAGGGACGCCTGCGTCCGCGGCTGGCGCTTCTTCCTAGGCAGCAGCCTCAAACGCTATGTGGAAACCGGCCAAGGCATGCCCTCGGCCGATATGCGCGACCCCGAGCCGCACGGCCACGCGCCGCGCTAGCGGCGGCAACTGCAGGCACCCGGTGGCAGTGCGGCTGCACGGTCGCCACCGCTGCGCCGGACCACGGCCTTGCGTGCCAACCGCACAGGCGCACCGGTGACGGGCCCGGCCGCGCGCCCCGAGCCCGCCTACGCCGTGCGTGCCGGGCCGATGGACGGTGCCGTGCTGCCGGGCAGCTGCGTATCCACCGTCACCGGGCTGTCGGCGCGCAGCAAGGCGCGTGCCTCGGCATCGCTGGCCACCGCCGGCGGCGAGCCGCGCAGCGGCAGGCCGGCGGTTTCGCGCACGAACAGCATGGTCACCAGGCCGATCGCCGCCGCTCCCATCAGGTAATAGGCCGGCACCAGCGGGTCGCCGCTGCGCTCCACCAACCAGGCCGTCACCAGCGGCGTGGTGCCACCGAACAGCGACACCGACACGTTGAACGCGATCGACAACGCGCTGTAGCGCACCGGCGTGTAGAACAGCGCCGGCAGCGTGGACGGCATCGAACTGGTGAAGCACACCAGCGCCAGGCCGAGCAGCATCAGGCCGGCGAAGATCAGCCCGTCGTGGCCGCTGCCGATCAGCAGCAGGCAGGGGATGGCCAGCGCGAACAGCGCGATGCAGGCACCGATGATCATCGGCCGGCGCCCCAGCCGGTCGCTGAACAGGCCGCCGACGATGTTGAGCGGCATCATCACCAGCATCACCAGGATGATCAGCAACAGGCCCTTGCTCTCGGCATAGCCCATGGTGACGCTGAGGTAGCTGGGCATGTAGGTCAGCAGCATGTAGTCGGTGACGTTGAAGACCAGCACCAGGCCCACGCACTTGAGCAGCTGCGGCCAGTGCAGGCGCAGCATGGTCAGCAGGCCCTGCGCGGCGGTTTCCCGTTCGCGCTGTTCGGATTGCTCGGCATAGGCGCGAAACGCCGGGGTTTCTTCCAGCTTCATGCGCATGTACAGGCCCAGCAGCCCCAGCGGGCCGGCAATCAGGAACGGCACCCGCCAGCCCCAGTCGAGCATCTGCGCCGGGGTCACGGTCATGTGCAGCGCCGTCACCGTGGCCGCACCGGCGATGTAGCCGCCCAGGGTGCCGAATTCCAGCCAGCTGCCCATCAATCCGCGATTGCGGTCGGTGGCGTATTCGGCAATGAAGGTGGCCGCGCCACCGTATTCGCCACCGGTGGAAAACCCCTGCAGCAGCCGCGCCAGCAACAGCAGCGCCGGTGCCCACAGGCCGATCTTGGCGTAGGACGGAATCAGGCCGATGCTGAAGGTGCCCAGCGCCATCAGGATCATGGTCGCCGCCAGTACCTTCTGCCGCCCGTAGCGGTCGCCGAGCGGGCCGAACACCAGCCCGCCGATCGGCCGCACCAGAAACGCAACGGTGAACGTGGCAAAGGTGGCGATCAACTGCGCGGTGGGATTGCTGGCCGGAAAGAACACCTGCCCCAGCGTCACCGCCAGATAGCCGTACACGCCGAAGTCGAACCACTCCATCGCATTGCCCAGCGCCGCAGCGCCCACGGCCTTGCGCAGCATGCCGCGATCCACCACCGTGACCTCGTCCAGTTGCAGTTGGCGGCGGCGCTTGAACCAACCGAAGTGCGAGGCAATTGCGCGCGTATCGTGCATATGTCGTGTCTCCAGGTGCGGCCATCGCTGCCCACTCGCCCTGGCAACGCACAGGACACGGCGCATCAGTCAGGCATGGCAATGGCACAGGCACTGGATGACGCCGGAGGCATTCCCGGACGGCCGCGTGAACTCAGCGACGCTGCGGGACAGACGACCAAGGGATGGGCAATGCCCAAGGGCTTGATCAGCCCGCTATGGTACTACAGCGCGCAGGTCGCTGCAGGCGGGATGCCGCCAGATGACGAAAACCCGCTTGTTTCAAGGCATCTGGCGCAATGCGCGCCTGCATCGCGTCATCGATGCGCAGGCATCTGCATGCCATGGCGGGCCATCGATCAGGCGCGTTGCGCGCTAGACCGGCGCCTCGCCCAGCTGCGACAGCAGCGGCTGCAGGTCCTCGCGCGTCTGCGGGCGCACGGCACGTGCAACTTCCACGCCGTCGCGCAGCAGGATGATGGTTGGCCATAATTTGACGCGAAACGAGCGGCCCAGGGGCCGCCCTTTTCCATCTTCGACCTTGCGGTAGTCCAGCGCCGCAACGCCACCCAGCAACTTCTGCAGCAGCGGCTGCGCGGCGATGCAGTGGCCGCACCAGTCGGTGCCGAACTCCAGCACCTGCAGGCCGGCCTGTGCATCCACCTCGCTACGTTCGGGCGCCTGGGTAGCGTAGTCGCGAACAAACCCCATCGTCTCGCCGCTCCGCTGTGCTTACGACAATGCGCGCTGGATGTCTTCCAGCGGCAGGTTGGTCAGGTCCTTGGCCAGGTCGCCCACCAGGCGCTGCTGGGTTTCCTTGTGCAGCAGCGGGCGCACGCGGCCCAGCGTGGTCGGGTCGGCCACCAGGACCAGATGCGTGTACTCGTGCTTCAGCGCGCCATCGTTCAGGGCATGCGAGAGCTGCTTGGCAAAGGTCATCTCGTCCATGTCCGCCTCGCTGAGATCCTGCGGCGCCTTGCCGGCCGGGCCATCGTCGTCGACGTTCTGCACATCGGTACGCGCGTGCTGGCGCAGCACCACGTTGGCTTCGTTGCCGGTATTGGTGAACCAGCGTGCTTCGCCGCCATCGGCCACCACCACCAACGCACCTTGAGGAATTTGCAGACTCATTCGATTCTCCTGATCAACAGCGGCGTTGCATGTGCAACGCCAGTCGGTCTCAACCTAGGTCAGAGGATGTAAGCACCGCGCCTAGCCGGTGTCAGCGTGGCGTTAGCGTGGCGCGGCCAGCGTCGGTGGCGGCAGGCCCAGGTGCTTGCTGAAGAAACGCGCGGCCACCCGCAGCGCCTGCTGGCTTTCCGGCAGCGCGTTGGTGAGGTGGAAGGCGTGGCCCAGCCCGTCCCACACATGCAGATCCGATTCACGGCCCAGGTCCACCAGGCGCGCATGCGTGTAGGCGGCATTGCTCAGCTCGGCCGCACGCGTGGCGGTCAGAAACAGCGTTGGCGGGAACTGCTGCAGCACCGCATCGGAAAACACCGGCGACACCAGCGGGTCGTGGAAGTCCACGTTGTCGCCGTAGTACAGGTCTTCCCAGATCGGCAACGCACCGGCCTTGTCCGGCAACAAGGCATCGTTCACTGCCGCCACCACGATGCGCGAATCGCCGCGGTAGCGTGCATCGCCTGCGGCGCAGAACAGCCCGGCCGCTGCCGGCATCGGCAACTTTTCCTTGGCGAACCATGCCAGCGATTCGCCGGTGAGCACGCCGCCGGCCGAACACCCGAACAAGCCGATGCGCTCGGGCGCGTAGGTCTTGAGCGCGGCGCGATACACCGCCGCCACGTCCTCGCTGGCGGCCGGAAAATGGTGCTCGGGCCCCATCCGGTAATCCACCGCGACCACGGTCATGCCGGTCATTGCCGCCAGCGGAATGGCCTCCATCAACCCGAACGAGGCCGCGCTGCCCATCACGAAGCTACCGCCATGCAGTTCGATCAATACGCGCCTGGCCTGCTCGGGTGTGCGCGTGCGCGGCTCCACCCGCAGCACCGGCACGCCATTCCAGGTCTCCGGCGTGATCTCCACCGCGTAGCGCGTGCGCAGCTGCGCAATCACGCCCTTGGCCCACCGTTCGGTGTCGGCACGGATGCCCGGCAGTTGCTTGAGCAAGGTGGCGTTGTCGGCCTTGTCCAACGGATCGGCGCGGGCCACCCCCTTGGCCATATGCGCACGTGCAGCCGGGCTCAGAAACTCCGACACCGGCAGGTCGAATGCAGGCACGTGCCGGATGCCATCCGGGGTGGATGCGGTGGCCGGTATGGCCGGCTCGGCGGCGGTTGCGTGCATGCTGCACGCGGTGCAGGCCAATGTGAGCGCTAGCGTTTTGTTCAACCAATGACGTGTCATGCGGTGCCCTCCCAGGCAAGTCGAACCGGCGAGGATAGCGCCAGCAGACAGCGCAGATGATGTGCTGGAAGTCGTGCAGACACGCACGTTGCATGTAACGACGCGATGTAACGCAAATGCGGCGACTACGCACATTGCAGCGCGCAATCAGGCCACCGCATCAAACGTACGCAAGCGGTCGGCATCGCCGGCAGCGCACGCGTCGCCCTGCATCCGCGCGAACATCGCGTTGCTGCAAGCATCAGCACCAACACTGCGCAGGCCGGTGCATCGCCGCCGGTACCGGGTCCTGCGGCATCGATGCGTTGCACTCATTCGGCAGGTGCCGACGCCGCAGTTGGCAGATGCTGCAACGCCTGCAACGTGGAGGTGGTCAGCGGCGACGGCAGCGCGTCCAGCGCAAACCAGCCGATGTCGGCAATCGCCTCGGGCTCGCGCCGCACGGCGTGCTCGCTGCCCTGGATCGCGGCCAGATACACCGGCGCGACCCAATGCTGCGGCGGCGCCAGGTCCGGCTCGAAGTAGCTGACGATGCACAGCACGGCCTGCAACTGCACGTGCAGGCCGGTTTCTTCCAGCACTTCGCGCACCACGGCATGTTCCACCGTTTCCATCCAGTCCACCTTGCCGCCGGGCAGGCCCCAATGGCCCTGCTCGGGCGCACGCCCGCGCTGCACCAGCAGCAGGCAACCATCGGCACGTCGGATGAACGCGCCGCATCCGACGCGTGGACGAAGATCGCTATCGATTGAACTGGACATAGGCATCCCGAAGGTGTGGCGCCGTAGTGTCCCAGATGTGCGGCAGGCAGGCGCCATCCCGATGATCGGCAACGGGTTGACCGAGAGGATCGTGGGCGACGATCTACCTTGCATCTGCGCCTTGCACGCTGGTAGCGACAGCCGAGAGATGCCAGCGCCGCTGCGCGATGCCGCCGGATCGGTGCAGTGCATCGCCTGCGGATGGTTGCGTGATGCGCAGGGTGGTCGCAATGCCGCTGCACTGCGTGCGTCACCGCCCCATCGCATCCGGACCTCCACGCACCGCATGCCGGGAAACAGCGTTTGGCCATACGCCTGCGCGGCCGATAACGCTGCCTTAGCGCCCTGTTGGCGAGGATGCGGGCAGTCCGCGCCGCGAGGGCGCGCCGTCTTGGAGGTTGGGATGTCTCGTATCGTGTTGATCGGCGGCCATGGCAAGGTCGCACGCCTGCTCACGCCGCTGCTGGTGCGCGGCGGGCATTCGGTGACTGCACTGTTTCGCAATCCTGCGCACGCAGACGATGTGATTGCCGACGGCGCTACCCCGCAGCTGTTCGATATCGAACAGGCCGACACCGACGCCATCGCCGCGCAACTGGCCGGCCACGATGCGGTGGTATGGTCGGCCGGCGCCGGCGGCGGCAATGCCGCGCGCACCTACGCGGTGGACCGCGATGCGGCGATCCGCTCGATGCACGCCGCCGAGCAGGCCCGCGTGCGCCGCTACGTGATGGTGTCCTATCTCGGTGCCGGGCTGGAACACGGCATCGGCCCGGACGATGCCTTTTTCGCCTACGCGCAGGCCAAGGCCGCGGCCGATGCGCACCTGCGCACTACCCCGCTGGACTGGACCGTGCTGGGGCCGGGACGCCTCACCCAGGACCCGCCCTCGGGCCGCATCACCCGTGATCCGGGCGGCGATGCCGACGGCGGCGTGTCGCGTGCCAACGTCGCGCAGGTCATCGCAGCGGCATTGGCGCTGCCGGCCACCATCGGCAAGACGGTGGGCTTCATCGACGGGCAGACGCCGATCCAGCAGGCCTTGTCGCAGCTGGAATGAACGCCAGGCCTATCGCGATGCCTGCGCAGGGCGCACAGTGGGCCTGCCTAACGAATTCCTAAAGCCGGCCTCGGCATAGTCGCGGGCGCAGTCCTTGTGGAGGTCGCTCATGTCTGCAATTGTCACCCCACGCCGTGCCGGCATCCTGCCGCCGTATCTGCTGGACCATGTGGCCCAGGCCGCACCCGAGCGTGCGCGGCAGTGCGCGCGGCTGTCCCGGCAGATCACCGCCCAGCTGCGGCAGCAGCGCGCGCTCGGCCTGCTTGCACGCACCCGGCCGCCGGCCGCCGATGCAGCGAGCGCGCCCACTGAGCAAGCAGTGCAGCGGCAGATCTACGACGCGCAACAGGGCACCGCACTGCCCGGCACCCTGGTCCGTGCCGAAGGCGCCGCCGCCACCGACGATGTGGCAGTGACCGAGGCCTACGACTATCTCGGCGCCACGCACGCCTTCTTCCAGACCGTGTACGCGCGCAATTCCATCGACGGCGACGGCATGCCGTTGATCGGCACCGTGCATTACGAGCGTGGCTACGACAACGCCTTCTGGAACGGCGAGCAGATGGTGTTCGGCGATGGCGACGGCGAAATCTTCAACCGCTTCACCATCGCCATCGACGTGGTGGGCCACGAGCTGACCCACGGCGTCACCGAGCGCACCGCCAACCTGATCTACCAGGGCCAGTCCGGTGCCTTGAACGAGTCGCTGTCGGATGTGTTCGGCGTGTTGATCAAGCAGTACACATTGCAGCAGCAGGCCAGCGAGGCGGACTGGATCATCGGCGCCGGCTTGCTGATGCCCGGCATCAACGGGGTGGGCCTGCGCTCGATGCGCGCACCCGGCACGGCCTACGACGACCCGGCCCTGGGCAAGGATCCGCAACCGGCCAGCATGGACGGCTTTGTCGACACCCAGGAGGACGATGGCGGCGTGCACTACAACTCCGGCATTCCCAACCACGCGTTCTATCGCGCTGCCGTGGCCATCGGTGGTTACGCGTGGGAGAAGACCGGCCGCATCTGGTACCGCGCGCTCACCGGCGGCGAGCTGGCCGCCGGCGCGGACTTCGCCACCTTTGCCGCGCTCACCGTCCGCATCGCCGGTGCGGACTATGGCGCCAGCAGTGCCGAGGCAACCGCGGTGCAACAGGCCTGGCGCGACGTGGGCGTGCTCACATGAGTGCACAACGTCCGCCGGTGGAGGCAGGCGTGACCTTGCGGCTGGCCCGCGAAGGCGGGGTGGCCGCCTTCCCCGCCATGCGGCGCGAACGGCAGCTGGTGATGGACGAGCTGGACGATGCCCAGCGCCTGCAGCTGCGCAGCGTGCTGGACCAGTGCCTGGCGCATGCGCTGCCGCGCCCGCAGGCTGGTGGTGGCGATCGCCGCTATTTCAGCATCGCCTGGGACGGCGGCAGCGAGCCGCTGCGCATCCCCGAAGAACATGCACCGGCCGCGATCGTGCGGCTGTGGAAACAGGGCACGCTCTAGCGCGGTGATGCCGTGATGCACCGCCTGTGACATCGCGCGCGTGTGCCCGTCCCCGTGCATAAACGAAAACACCGCGCCATGCGCGGTGTCTTCGTATCGAAAGTGGTCCAACTGCGGATGCCTGCACCCTTTAAGCTGCCTAGATGCTCTAGGGCTGCACAGCTGGTGACGCATAGTGCTGCCTGCTGCGTTAGCGCCACGTGCAGCGCAGTGGTCAGCTGGAAGACACGCCGCTCATCCCCGCAGTGCAGCATGGCAGTACCGGTGTGCGGGTCTGCCTGCACCGCGCGCCACGCACGCCTGCATTGCCGTGAACAGCGGCTTCGCGGATAGTCGCTGCACCGATCAGACGACCCCTGGACCTCCGTGATTGTGTTGCTGCTTGCTGCCGGACTGCTTGCCGGCCTGGGACTGGCCGGCGTCATCGCATGGCTGCTGCTGCGCCAGCGTGCGCGCACCGCCAGCGCTGCGGCCGCGCCTGTCGCCACCGACACCGGCCTGCAGGACGCACCCGCGGCGCCCGCGCCCGCGGCCGCGGCCGTGCACACGCACGGGCAGGCACAGGCGCAGCGCGCGGCTACACCCCACCCCCTGCTGTGCGGGCCGCCGCCGATGCAGCCGCTGCTGCGCCGCATGTATGCCGCAGTGATGTCCAACCCGTCGCTGGCCGAGGGACGCCTGCCCACCGACCCGGCCCAGGCCGCGGTGCTGGATGCGGTCGGCGCTGCGCTCGCCCATGTCGACCTGCGCCCGCAGCTGTTGCCACGCCGCCCGCAGTTGTTGCCGCAGCTGATGCGCGCGGTCAACGACCCGGATGCCTCCGGCCGCGGCATCGCCGCGATCATCGCGCAGGACCCGGCGCTGGCCGCCAACCTGCTGCGCATCGCCAACAGCGCGCTGTACCGCCCGCAGGGCGGCCCGCTGGAAAGCCTGGAGCGGGCCGTGGTGCATATCGGCACCGAGGGCGTGCGCCAGATCGTCGCTGCCGCGGTCATGCAGCCGGTGCTGAGCCTGGAGGGCGGCCTCTACGCGCGCCTGCCGGCCGCGGTATGGGATTACGCCCTGCGGACCGCCGCCGCCGCGGCTGCCTACATGCGCGAGCGCGCCGGCGATACCTTGGCCGCGCAGCTGGCCGGCCTGCTGCAAGGCCTGGGTGCGGTGGTGATCCTGCGCGTGCTGCGCGATGCCTACGCCGAGCGCCCCAGCGTGCCCTATAGCCTGGAGGTGGCCGCCGTGCTGGTCGAGCGCCATACCGCCGCCGTCGCCAAGACCATTGCCACCACCTGGGAGCTGCCTGCCGCGCTGGGCACCGCGCTGGACGAGCAACGCCCCGGGCACGACCCCACCCTGCTCACCAGCTCGCTCGGCATGGCGCTGCGGTACGGCCGGCTGGCCGCCGCGCTGGCCATGCTCGCCCGCCACGGCGCCGAGCAGCAGGAGCATGCGCTGAGCGTGCTGTCCACGCTGGAGCCGGACCACGCCGCCAATGCCGCGCTATGGCAGCGGCTGGTCGCCTCCAGCGTGGAGTGAGGCCGGCGCAGTCGCCGCAGGCCGGGCACGCGCACGCGCGCAGGCAAACGCCTGCACAGCACAGCACCACTCAGCACTCAGCACTCAGCACTCGCTGGCGATCATCTCCTTCACCCGCGTGGCGAGCACGCTCACGCTGAAGGGCTTGGCCAGCACCGCCATGCCCGGCTCCAGGTGGCCGTCGTTCAATTGCGCGTGTTCGGCAAAGCCGGTGACGAACAACACCTTGAGGTTGGGCCGGCCCACGCGTGCGGCGTCGGCCATCTGCCGGCCGTTCATGCCGCCGGGCAGGCCCACGTCGCTGATCAGCAGGTCGATCCGCACCGGCGACTGCAGGATGCCCAACCCCGCGGCGCTGTCGCCGGCCTCCAGCACGGTGTAGCCCAGCTCTTCCAGCACCTCGGTGAACAGCAGGCGGATGGACGGTTCGTCATCCACGATCAACACCGTTTCCCCGGCCAGCGACGGCGCCAGTTCCAGCGCGGTGGTGCTGCCATCGCTGCTGTCATCGGCACCGGCGTGCCGCGGCAGGTAGATGCACACCGTCGAGCCCTTGCCCACTTCCGAGTGGATGCGCACCTGCCCGCCGGATTGCTTGGCAAACCCGTAGATCATCGACAGGCCCAGGCCGGTGCCTTCGCCGATCGGCTTGGTGGTGAAGAACGGATCGAACGCGCGTGCCACCACCTCCGGCGGCATGCCGGTGCCGGTATCGCTCACGCACAACGACAGGTAGTGGCCTTCCGGCATGCCCAGTTGCTGGCCCATCTCGCGGTCGATCCGGCGGTTGCTGGTCTGCACGCGCACGCGCCCGCCGTTGGGCATCGCATCGCGCGCGTTGATGCACAGGTTGAGCAGCGCGTTCTCCAGCTGCGGCGCATCCACCAGCGCCAGCCACAGTTCGGCGGCGGCAACGTTTTCCACGCAGATCCCCGGGCCCACCGTGCGCTGGATCAGCTCCAGCATGTCCACCACCAGCCGGTTGACGTTGGTGGGCTTGGGCAACAGCGTCTGCCGCCGTGCAAACGCCAGCAAGCGGTGCGTCAGCGCCGCCGCGCGCGTGGTGGCGCCCTGCGCGGTGGCCACGTAACGCTCCAGTTCGCAGAAGCGGCCTTGCTCGATGCGCAGGCTCATCAGCTCCAGCGCACCGGAAATACCCGCCAACAGGTTGTTGAAGTCGTGCGCCAGCCCGCCGGTGAGCTGCCCCACCGCTTCCATCTTCTGCGATTGGCGCAGCGCTTCTTCCACCGTCATCAGCTCGCGCGTGCGCTCGGTAACCCGCTGCTCCAGCGTGTCGCTCAACTCGCGCAAGGCCGCCAGCGCGCGGTCGCGCTCTTCCGACAGCGCATGGCGCGCCTCGATGTCGAGCAACACGCCGGGAAACCGCAGCGGCGTGCCATCGGCGGCCTTTTCGACCCGGCCATTGGCTTCCAGCCAGTAGTACTTTCCGTCGCGCCGTTTGACCCGGTACTGGTGCGCGTACGCACCGCCGCGGGCGAGCGCCTCGCCGATGGCCGCGCGCAGCCCCTCGCGGTCGTCCGGGTGCACCGTCCGGATCACCTGCTCCAGTGTCAGGCCGTTGCGGCTGCTGGACGGATCGAAGCCGAAGTTCTGCGCAAAGGCCTCATCCACCGAAAAAGCGTCGGTGGGCAGGTCCCAGATCCAGGTGCCGATGATCGCCCCGGCCGCCAGTGCCAGCTGCACCCGCTCGGCATTGCGGCGCGCCACGGTTTCGGCCTCCAGCGCACGATCGCGCTCGCTGGTGCGGTTGACCACCTCGTGCACCAGGTGCGTATTTTCGTCGCTCAGCAGCGCGTGCTGGAGGTCGCGGTTGCGCGCGTCTGCCACCTGCGCGGTGGTTTCGATGGCGATATTCATCAACCCCACCACGCTGCCGTCTTCGCCGCGGATCGGCGAGGCGGTGGCATTCCAGTAGGTCATCTCGCTG
This sequence comes from Xanthomonas sp. CPBF 426, assembly GCF_903989465.1. Lineage (NCBI taxonomy): Bacteria > Pseudomonadati > Pseudomonadota > Gammaproteobacteria > Lysobacterales > Lysobacteraceae > Xanthomonas > Xanthomonas sp. CPBF 426. The sequence continues at coordinate 92,185 of NZ_LR861805.1, read as the reverse complement.
ACACCGTTGCGCAGCATCGGCAAGGTGATCACTTCCTGCCCGAAGCCTTCGCCGGTCTGCATCACCCGCGCAAAGGCCTGCGCGATGGGCGCGTAGGTTTCCTTCCACACCTCGGTCACCGGCTGGCCCAGCGCCTGCGGATGACGCTCGCCCATCGATTGCACGTACACGTCGTTGTAGAACAGGCGCAGCTCCGGCCCCCACAGCACCGCACCGAGCAGGGTGGAATTGAGCACCACCGACAACGACGAGCGCAGCGACTGCGGCCAGGTTTCGGGCGCGCCCATCGGCGTGGCCGCCCAGTCGTGGGCGCGCATCAAGGCCCCCATCTCGCCGCCCCCCGCAAGAAACTCCAGGCCAATGGGCTCGATGGCGGGGCGCACTGTGCTCACGTGACGGCATTGCCTGGCAAAAAAGTGCGCGCATTGTGGCACGCAGCGGTCTCAACAAGACGTGCAGAACAGTGCCCTGCTCGCGCACAGGCCGCGCACGCGCCAGCGCAGCAGCAAACGTCCTGACGCGCGGATGACGGCATGCCCACGTCGCACTCACACCTCCGGGGTCCAGACTGGCCTTCAACATCCCCAACCGTAAGAGGCACACCCATGGACAAGAACCGTATCGAAGGCACCGCGAAAGAGATCAAGGGCTCGATCAAGGAAACCGTCGGCCGTGTCACGGGCGACAAGAGCACCGAGCTGGAAGGCGCCACCGAAAAGAACGTCGGCAAGGTGCAGAACAAGGCTGGCCAGGTCGCCGACAAAGTGCGCGACGCCTCCAAGTAAGTCGATCGAAGGCGTCCACGTCGACTGCATTGCCCGCGGGTGTCACGCCCGCCGCGGCGAAGCAGTGGACTAGCCGGCAGCCGTAACGCACGAGAGTGCGGACGGCAACGCCCACTTCGGCGAGATCGCACCAACGCCCCGACATGATCGGGGCGTTGGCGTTTGTGGGGTCTGGACAGGTGTTGCTCTACAAGCCTGATCGCCAGGATTGTGCGCAGATCGCTGTAACGATTCTCGGGACAGGTGCGCGCTCATGCCGGCCAATAGGTCTGCGTCATGAACCCGCCCGGAAGGACCAGCCGCTTGTCTCTAACCGCTTGGCTTGCGCCCGCGTGTAGCAGGCCGCTTCGCAATGCTGTCGCCGTACTGTTGCCACCACGCGGTCAGCGCTTCCATAGTTGGCCCCAGTCCATGCGCCTTTGGCGTGACGGCGTATTCCACGCGTGGCGGTACCTCTGCAAAGACGGTGCGTGTGACCAAGCCATCTGCTTCCAGCTCGCGCAATTGCGCCGTCAGCATGTGTTGAGTGATGCCGGGGATTGCCGCGCGCAGCTCGCCAAAGCGATACATCCGCTGATTCAGCAGCCACATGATTTCCAGCTTCCATTTCCCCGACAGCAGCGCAAATGCACGGCGCATTTCCTCATGCATATTGGGCTCGCCTGTATCAATGGTCTGCTTCATACTAAGCCCCAGTGATTCATCCTACTTTTCAATAGGTATCTTAGGCGACATTCTGATTGCCGGTTGCATTTACTTATTGACTGGCAAAAACCATGAGCATCTCTGTCTATTGGATCAGTACCGCCCTGCTGTGCCTGCTGTATCTCGCCTCTGCCCGCATGTATCTGGCCAAGGGTGAGTTCGTGCGCAAGGCGCAGGCCGAGCTGGGCTATTCGGCGCCGTTGCTGGTGCCCTGGATGATCGTCATCAAGATCCTGGGCCCGGTGGCGATTGTGTGGCACTTCAACACCGCGCTGAGCGATCTCGCTTACGCCGGCATGTTCTATCACCTGCTGTTATCCGGCATGGCGCATCTGGGTGTGCGCAAGCCCAAGGGTGCGGTACCGGCCGCGCTGGGCCTGCTCTTTCTGCTCGCCTCGTTCGGCACGCAAAACGCCGCCCGCCAGCCGCCTTCGCCCTATGCGCCGACGGCAGCGGCCATCCACGCAACGCTGCAGTGATTGGATACCCGGTTGAGCGCTGTCTGCCGGGCCGCTACAACGCGCCCGGCCCAGCCAGTACCCTCACCCTCGCGCTAACTCGAAGTGTGCAAAGCAGGCGCACAGCCACGGGCAAGGCGACGAGCACGTGCGTCTCGCCCCCCGCTTGAGGCTACCTGCTAACGCTGTCCGGATCGGCCCTTGGCCCTGCGTTGGCGGCCACCGACTTGGCGACGTCGTTGGACATCATCGGCCTGACGCTGCCTATCGCATTCTTCCAGGTCGCATTGCCAGCAATATTGGCCATCACCGTGGTGTCCAGCAGAAACGATTCCTGTCCGGTTTCCGTGTAACTGGTGACACAGGAACGCCCCAGCGTCTGCGAGCAAAGCGACCCCGTGGAGGACACGTTCTCATCTAATGGTGCGAAAACGAGATCGCCAGGTGTGTCCGTGATCGGGACAAAGAACTCGCCTCCAGGAGTGAAGTAGTTACCCTCCATCAACAGGCTGACGGTCGTTGTCGCAGAAGCGCCAATGTAAAAGTTTGAGGTGTAAAGATTGTTCACCAGATGAATGACGCCACCAGTGCCTCCCGCTGGCGTGCCCATTTCCGGAGAACGCCCTGCGGTGGCATAGAAGTGATTCGCTACCAAAGTGATTTCTTGAGCATCTCCGTTCAGCAGCAGGATCCAGGAGCTTCGACCATTGCAGAAGTGCCCATACTCGGTCTCGCCGTCAAACGTGTTGTTGGAGAGGGTCATCGCTTTAGCAGCGCCCCAGCCCGTCACGATCATCTGTCGGCCAATCCGTGCGAACGCGTTATGGTCGATCCAGATCCTGCTTGCGTTATCGACGGTGATCGCATCGCCAGCAAAGACGATGCCCTCATTGATATCGGTGATCGACAGGTTCCGCACAATGATGTTTGACACGCCCCCGGTCATCGTCAAGCCTTTGCCCTTGATCCCCGCCGACGCCCCAATACCGATCACCGTCTTGTTCGAACCTACCAGCAACGCCGATGCTGCTGCGCTGTCATAGGTCATCGGGAACGTTGGGCCAGTGCCACAGTATCCGAGCACATCCAGAATCTTTTCCTGCTTGCCGGTCGGCCCCACGCATTGTCTGTCAGAGTAAACGCAGCCCTTTCCGGAAATGGTTCCCTCCGTTCCCCTGAAGTCGATGACTGTATTCAACCGGATGATGCGAGGCGTATCGTCTATGCAGTTAGCGCCCTGGTAACGCTGGCACAGAGCATCCTTAAGCTCTGCTGGCGTCGATACATCGACCACCTCGCCCCCCGTGCCTCCGGTGGTTCCCGCGCCGAAGCCGACCGGCTCGCTTGCCAGTGCCGCGGTTGTCGTTCCAGCCAATAGTATGACGGTGGAAAACACGGGTCCCATGACCGAACGTCTTGAGAAGATTTGCCGCTTGATGACATCGATCATGAAGAACCTTTGCGCTGGGGGCGCTGTGTTGTGGGGGGGCGATCGCGTCTGACTAGCAATCGGCGGCGAGCCGAGTGACTCGCGCTCGCCGTCGCTGCCTGATGCAACACTAGGGGAATTCTCGCGCTGGGTCCCCGTTGCGCGTCACAGTCGTCGTCGCTCAAAGAGAACCCGAGGAAACGGGAGCGAAGAGCAAGGAACGGAGTCTTGACAGGATGAGGTGGCACGCCCTGCGTCTACTTCACCAGAGTCGTCATGCCACCGACGAAGGAGGCGCGGTGTCGGCTTGAAAAGTGTCAAAGCACGTCGTCATTTGCGCAGGCCACCGCTTCAACAGGCCAGGCCTCACCCGGTTATCGGCACCGAGCTTCGGTGTAGAGACCATTGAAACAGATGTTGGCGCAGCCGCCGCCAACGTTTTTTTGATCCGGCCTGCCGCTCGCGCTGGGTCATGCACCTATCGGACGCTGTAGTACAGCGCCAAGCGACATGCTTGGGTAAGACACCAAATGTCGGCGCAGCAGGTGCCTGCGACATCCCGCACCTCAGGCCGCCAGATATCCCTTACCCGCTTGAAACTACCGGCTAACGCTGTCCGGATCGGCTCTTGGCCCTGCGTTGGCGGCCACCGACTTGGCGACGTCGTTGGACATCATCGGCCTGACGCTGCCTATCGCATTCTTCCAGGTCGCATTGCCAGCAATATTGGCCATCACCGTGGTGTCCAGCAGAAACGATTCCTGTCCGGTTTCCGTGTAACTGGTGACACAGGAACGCCCCAGCGTCTGCGAGCAAAGCGACCCCGTGGAGGACACGTTCTCATCCAGTGGCGCGAACACCAGATCGCCGGGTGTACTGGCGACAGGGAAGAAGTATTGGCCCTCTGGATTGAAGTAGTTCCCTTCGGCCAACAGGTTGACGTCCCTTGACGCAGTGGCGCCAAAATAGAAGTTGGACGTATACAGATTGTTCACCAGATGAATCATGCCGCCCGTACCGATTTCCGGCGAACGCCCTGCGGTGGCGTGGAAGTGATTTGCCAGCAGGGTGATTTCTTCAGCTTCGCCGATCAGCAGCATGATCCAGGAGCTTCGACCGTTGCAGTAGTGCCCATACGCGGTCTCGCCATCAAACATGTTGTTGGAAATGGTGACTGCCTTGGCCGGCCCCCAGCCCGTCACGATCATCTGCCGGCCGATGCGTGCGAACGCGTTGTGGTCGATCCAGATCCTGCTTGCGTTATCGATGCTGATTGCATCGCCGCCAAAGACGATGCCCTCGTTGAGATCGGTGATCGACAGGTTCCGCACGATGATGTTCGACACACCGCCGGTCATCGACAAGCCCGTGCCCTTGATCCCCGCCGATGCCCCGACACCGATCAGCGTCTTGTTCGAACCCACGGACAGCAGTGACTTCGCTGCGTTGTCGTAGGTCAGTGGGAACGTTGTACGACCGCTGCAGTATGACCCGTTGTCCAGAACCATCTCCTGCTTCCCGCTCGGCTCCGCACACTGTCTGTCGGCGTAAACGCAGCCCGTTGTGGACGTGGTTCCCAGCGTTGCCGTGAAGTCGATGACGGTGTTCAGGCGGATGATGCGAGGCGTGTCGTCTACGCAGGTATAGCCCTGGTAACGCTGGCACAAGGCATTCTTGAGCTCTGCCGGTGTGGAGACATCGACCACCTCGCCACCCGTGCCTCCGGTGGTTCCTGCGCCGAAGCCGACCGGCTCGCTTGCCAGTGCCGCGGATGTCGTCCCAGCCACTAGGGTGGCAGTGGAAAACACGAAACCCATCACCGAACGTCTTGAGAATAGTTGCCGCTTGATGACACCGATCATGAAGAACCTTTGCGCTGGGGGCGCTGTGTTTGGGGGGGAGGAGGCGATTGCGTCTGACTGGCAATCGGCGACGAGCCGAGTGACTCGCGTTTGCCGTCGTTGCCTGTCGCAACCATAGGGGAATTCTCGCGTTGGGTCCCCGCTGCGCGTCACAGTCGTTGGCGCGCAAAGAGAACCCGAGGAGACGGGAGCGAAGAGCAGAGAACGGAGTTTTAACAGGATGACGTGGCGCACCCTGGGTCTACGTCAATCGCTCTTGTCTGTTTCAGCTTCGCCGCCGGCTCAACCAAGATAGAACGCCCTTGCAACGGCATCGCCATGGGCAGGCGCTGCCTTGATCGGCCTTGGCAACTCGACGCGCGACCGGGCCAGTGCCCCATCATCTCCGCACGCGTCAATCAGGCGCCGGACCCGTTCTTCCCGCAGCCGCGATAAAGTAGCTGCGAAATAGGTGAAATCGGGTATCGGCTGCTACGGCTAGGTGGTAGCGCTGTCGAGGTAGGTAGGTGAACCTACACACCCATAGTTCTAAACGCGGCCAACAGGCGCCAGTAGATGGCGGCGCTGATCAACAATGAAATCCCCACTGCCAGCACTGGAGCGAAGCGCAGTGGCGCACGGCTGAAACCTGGCCACGAGAATGCCCGCTTGGTAAGCAAGGGCGGGTAACCCAGCACAAAAGCGAAAAGAATTGGATTCCAGCTGAATCCAGCTCCACGTGGTACGCCGTTGAAGACTACCTCGAGGCCAACATAAAGCATATAGACAGCAAGGCCGATGAGTATCGCAGCATGGACCTTGAGGGTGATTGCAAGTTTTTCCCGACGAATGAACGCAAGCACCGAGAATGCCAAGGCAATGATCACGGCGGGCACAGAGACATAGGCAATGGCAACTCTTTGCGCCATCTCCGGCACCTTGCCGGTGCTCACCAACAACAAGGCGCCCCCATGCGCGAGCAGTACGAATGCGCACAGTGCAGAGTTTATGCATAGCATTGCAAAGGAACTGATGCGATCCAACGCATCCATCAATGAGTTAATGATTTTCACGGCTACCCGATTAGTTGTGCAGTGACGCAAAGCAGCGATTTGCCGACTGGCTCGTCAAACATGCTAGCCCACGCGGTTGAACCTGGCTTGTGTCCATCTGGCAAGTCAGGCCTGGGCAATAAGCGGATGTGGCTTGAATGACGTATTACGAGGCGGCATCGGCTTGACTGAATTTTCAGGGCTCAAGCTCGTCCAGCCGGGCGCGTAAGCTTTGCCGATCAAGATGGCCACGAACCAGCGGCCACTGTCTCGCCCAGCAGGCAGCGTAGCCTACCCACGCGCCAACAAGGCCCAAGGATAGAGAGCCTAGTGCAAGAGCAACTGGATGGACTCTGTAGCCCTGAGCAATTTGAAAGATCAGCAGAAAAAACGCTACAAAAGCCAGATTGAGCAACACTAATGGCCAGCGTGTTGCAAGCAGCCGGGGATTCGGACGATCCATGCGTGCTAGAAGTGCTGATAAGAACTTGCGCTCATCCATAAAATCTCTCTAACCCTAACTACCGTTGCACTGGTTGGAATGCGGCCTAGCATATGCCGCACTTATTCATTGATTGCTGTCAGTTTTTCACTGCGCCACTTTTCCGATCCTTCAAAAAAAAAGGACTGGGGTCAAAGCGGAACTCGCGGTCGACGCCGACCTGTGCAGTACCCCTATATTACTCACCCACCGCCGCGCGGCAGGCGGCCAGGGCGCGGCTGATGTGTTTTTCCACCATCTTGACCGAGATGCCCATGACGGCGGCGACTTGCGGGTAGGTGAGGCCGTCGAAGCGGTTGAGCATGAAGGCCTGGCGGCATTTGGGCGGTAGTGCGGGCAGCGTGTGGGTGTGCAGGTGCTGCAGGGTGCGGCGGGCGTCCACCAGCTGGTCCACCGCCGTGCCGGCGGCGGCGAGCGGTTCGCTGTCCTCCAGCGGCACGTGGCGGGCGGCGTGCCTGCGGTGGCGCGTGCGCCAGTGCTCCAGCACCACGTTGTGGGCAATGCGGTACAGCAGCAGCTTGTAGCTGTGGATGTCTGGCGTGTTGCGGTAGGCCAGCAGGCGCAGCAGCGTTTCCTGGGCGAGGTCGGCGGCGGTATGCGGGTCGCGCAGACGCCGCCGCATGTAGGTGAGCAGCTCTGCCTGCAGCTGCACCACGGCCTGGTCGAAGCGTTCCCTGGCCGGCGCGTGCTCCTCGCGCACGTGCCAGCGCGTGGTGACGCGGCCAAGCGCGTAGAGACCCGCCGCGGGCGCGCGGGCCGGCAGCTCACGCATGGCGTAGGCGCTGCGGTGGCGCCACGGGCGGCTGCCGTAGCGCTCAACCGGCACCGCGCTTGCGGCGTGCGAGCGTGTCGCGACCACCTGGCCGATGACACCATGGCGGTCTGCACGCGACGCGCCAGTCATGCCCTCACTCGTCATGCGACGTCTCCAGCAACGGGCCGGGCGCATGCGGTGCGCGCATGCGCTACGGCGTGATCAATGTGGGTCTACAAGGCTGATGACCAGCTCGCCATCGCGCTGGCGGATGTGCAGCTTGCTGCCGATGGCAAAGCCCAATTGTTCCAGCCAGCGGCCGCGCAGGCGCAGGGTGGGAATGCGCTGGTGACTGTCGGGATAGTACCCATAGCCAACGGTGCACTGCTGCGGCGCGCGCGGCCGGCCGGGCCGCCGTGGCGAGCGGGGTTCGGCACGGGGTTCGGGGATGGGCGTGCGCTCGAGGTAGCGCCGCGGCGGGATCGAAGGATCCAGCGAGCGCCAGACAACTTCGGTAGGCGGCGGCACTGTGGCGCGCTTGCGCGCGGACGTAGGACGGGATGAGGATCGACGCATGGCAAAGCCCTCCTTGACGAACAGGCCCCGTCGCACGACGCGACGGGATGTCGGGAGGCTAGAAACCACAGACAGATTTCAGAATTGTTTTCTCAAACAGCTCTGTATTAGCTGCACTCCGACATAGGCATCGCGTCGGCTGCACTTGTACAAAAAGTCCAGGCACAAAAAACCCACCGGTTTGACGGAGGTGGGTACCGCTGTCTGAGGAGTTTCTAGGCTCCTTGCAGCCGAGATTGCTACCTGTTTGGCGGTGTGTCAACTGGTAACTACTGCGTCATTACCGCCGCGCGTACATTCGAAAAAATTGCGTGCAAAGCCGCACATGTGGGCACCGGACATCGCTTCAACTTGACCCAACTCACCGCCACACGCACACTTCCGCTCGGAGCCTAGAAACTCCACACAGACAGCGGTACCCACCTCCGAGAATTTGGTGGGTTTTTTGTGCTCGGCCATCTGGCCTGGCACTGCTCGGCGTTCTTGTGCCGGGAGGGCGGCGAATACAACACCCGCAAGGGGAATAAGCCCGCCGGCTGTCTGCGGTTTCTAGCCTCCCGGCATCCCGCTGCGTTGTGCAGCGGGAGCTGCCTCACGGCAAGGAGAGCGGCATGCACGACGAACCCGGCTACTGGATGTCCGAAGGCACGCAATACCGTCTGCTACGCGTACGCGACCAACTACGCCTGCTGATCACCTTGGCTGCACCGCGCGCTCGCGAAGAAGGCGCCATGGGTATGCCCGCCATTCCACTCCAGCAGTGGGCGCACTGCCTTCAGCACCTGGCCGAACAGGTAGACGATGTGCTGGAGCATTTGGGTGATTTGCGTAGGGACATCGATACGTGCGAAAGGCACTGCATGCACAGGTGCGCCCGGCACGAAGCAGGCTGAAGCACCCGCCCTTGCAACGCGTGGGCTAGGATCAGCGCAAAAGGGGGAACACCGTGGACAGGATCACCACAGCGCGCTGCGGGGCGCTGACGTTGGCCGCGCTGTGCATACTTGCATGCGCATACTTCGCACCCGCACAAAGCATAAGCTGGGCCACGGGCAAGGCCACGCGCACTTACGTCCCGCCAATGGGGCAGCCGCACGATTTCATGGCAAATGGCACCAGGCTATTCAATTGTAAGCAATACCGTAGTACCCACATCCGGTGATGGTGCGTTATTGCTTAGCCTATAAAACTTTACGCGAGGGAGCGCAGCAGCTAAGTAGCAGGGACGCGTCAGATGCCAACCCTCTGTTACTTGACTAGATAAAAGATGGCACTCTCCCATGCCCCCCTTTCAAGACATCGCAAAACTTGCAGGTAGCGCCTATGATTAAAATTAAAGTGATCCCCCGAACTACCAGCTATCCAACATCGACAAATGATGAATTTTACCTAAAAATTGATAACTGGAACGATTATTCTTTTGTAACTCTCTTCGATGTATTTTATCGAGAATCCAAAGGAGAAATACACGAAATTGGCCAAATAAAAATTGGTTTTCGGGGGCAAACCATTGATAAACCCACACATTCAGCACTTCCCTCTACTTTTGAAGTCCTAGATGATCAATTTTTCTCAGTTGGTCAAGACGTAGAGTTTTACACAAAAGCACGCGCCCTACTTGGAGATAAGTTGCACAGATTCTTGAGCGCACTGCGTGATATTTCGCTAAACCCTAGTGTCATTGAAAGCATTACGGACGAACCTGTTTTCAATACTTCGCTTTTAAGATACGTAAGCATAAAAACAATTAGTAGCCAGTTTTCCCGTGTTATCCAAGGCTACCCACCACTTACGGATTACCAATTCTCTTACACACATGCACCACAGAAAGGCTTCGACGAAGTCAAGATAAGAGTAAATGTAAAAGAATCATCTACGCCAAGCACTAACATTCACGCATTAATTGGTCGAAACGGTGTTGGAAAAACAACTATTTTGCACGGAATTTTTGATGCAATTATTTCCGCCAATAGCTTGAATCATATAAATGACGAATCGGCGTGGCATTCTCCCGTCATAGGAGACGATTATTTTAGCAGTGTAGTATCTGTGTCCTTTAGTGCATTTGATCCTTTCGACCCACCCCAAGATCAACCCAATCCAGCTAATGGCATACGTCACTTTTACATTGGACTGAAGGATCCAGATAATCAGGGCAGACTTAAGACGATTCGGGAACTTCACAGTGAATGCATTAACTCGCTTAAAGCATGCTTTATCAACGATAACAAAGCTCACCGATGGCTAAGTGCAATTGAAAAATTAAATTTCGACGAAGTATTTGCCTTGATGGGGCTGACGAAACTTCCAGAGTTCTTTAAAGAGCAGAGAGGACAGGACCCATCTCTGCAAAAATTCGAAATTGCCCTAATGAATTTATTATCTAAAATGAGTTCTGGCCACTCAATCGTTTTCTTGACGATAACGCGATTAGTAGCCACTGTTGAGGAAAAAACTTTAGTACTTATAGATGAACCAGAAAGTCATCTGCACCCGCCCCTCTTGTCAGCTTTTATAAGAGCTCTTTCTGAGCTTCTGCACGACAGAAATGGTGTTTCAGTCATTGCCACGCATTCCCCAGTCGTCCTGCAAGAAATTCCCAAAAGTTGTGTATCAAAAATATACAGATATGAGAACAGCATCACTTGCACCAGACCCACTATAGAAACATTTGGTGAAAACGTAGGACTTCTGACTGCTGAAGTTTTTGGACTCGAACTATTACAATCGGGATTTCATGCCTTGCTCAGTCAATCAGTTAAAAGCGGTAAGAATTTTGATGAAATACTTGAAGTTTACGGTGGGCAGCTGGGCTTTGAAGCACGAATGGTGTTAGGAACCTTGATAGCAAATCGGGGGATGGCAAATGCTGAAGATTGACAAACCACTGCACTCGTTTGAGTCTTCAATCACCGAGTGCATTAAAGGCATTACGGGCAACTCCCTACTGGCAGAAAATATTTTGCTTCATATGGAAGGTTTAGTTGAGGCAAGTAATTTTTATGTAAACGCAAGCAGTGACGGGACTTTGTACCTAGTTCCGCCATTGGACCAAGCGGCTGCAGACCCAACTGTTGTGGGGGCGGTAAAAAAAACAGATTTAGTTAAATTGTACGATCAGTATTTTGCAAAACAAGGCAAGCCAGCTAGGAAGATATATACAGACATACTTGTGGGGGCAAAGGAAAAATGCCCTTACTGCGGCGGATTAGGAAGGCCAAAAAACTTAGATCACTATTTGCCGAAGTCTCACTTCCCTCAATTCTCAGTCTTGCCGATTAATTTGATACCAGCCTGCCGCGATTGCAACATGGACGGTAAAGCAAGCAATTTCGCCACCATTGCAGAAAAGCAAATTATCCAACCTTACTGCGACCGAGAGAACTTTTTTAAGGACCAGTGGATATTTTCTGAATTAAATGGATCAATTGACGACCCTACAATTGAGATTAGTTTTTTTGCAAGGCCGCCAGATACGTGGAACAACTCTGATAAAGAGAGAGCAAGGAACCATTTTATCAGCTTCGATCTGGCTTCCCGCTATTCAATTAAGGCAGCTGCGCATAGAAGCACGATTGTTGATCAGATTCGGACAATGGAAGCTGAGGGGATATCCGCATCGCTCATTAATAAAATTCTGTTGGAGCCGGGTATACGCCAAGCGCCTTTCATAAATCATTGGCAACGCGGTTTTTATCAGGCCCTGTCTCACACCCTCATTAAGTGACGCGAATTAAATCTTCCTAATTAAAAATAGCCCCGAGTAAAGCGGACGTGTACCTGGTTGCGATTCGCAGTGCGGACTAGCGCACTTATGCCCGGCTTGGCTAGTTGGTACTATTAAGACGGGGATCGCCATGGCATCTTCGACACCTGCTCGGCGGTTCGCACCGCCGAGCCAGTTATGATGCCGTATGGGGGGTTTCCGCAGCCGTACCTTGACACGGCGCGCGTGCTCAGCGGGCAGTTGTTTGATCACTGAGGCGCGAATCGCACCGCTAGAGGACGCGCGGGCGGCGCCTAGTCGCCTTCTGCCTGAAGTCGAAACACCCTGCCGCCCTGTTCCGTCTCTTCGCCAAAGGTGACTGTGACCGTCGCTCCTCCATTAATGGCCTTATGACGAAAGTACAGCTCGGCGCTATGCAGTCTCAGGCTGCTATCAAATGTGGTGCCGCTCGATAGGCAGGCCACCGAGTCCATTACCGTGGCGTCTGCAAGCTCTGTTTGCCCATGCTGCATCAGGTAGGCGCAGACGGCCTGCGCGGCGGGGTCGCCACCGTGCTCACACCGTTTGGCGTAAAGCGCCTGCTCTTGCGCATGCTTGAAGTTGGTTCCCCAGGAGGTGTGGAACGCAAAACTGCGTGTCTGGCCCGGCTGTACTGCACTGACAAAGGCGCGCAAGACCCCGCATAACTCAGCGGCAGGGGCTGCGTGGGCGGTTGCCAACGCCGACAGCAGAATCGAAGGCGCCGCAACATAGAGAAAGAAGACGCGCATGGCGCTCTGCTGAAAGAAGACCTGCGCAGTATTGGCTCAGCCGCATTGCGCCGCAACGTCGGTCCGCGCTGGAGGCGGGGTAGGGATGCGCATGCGCCAGGTGGCTGCGGCGCGGCGAAGGCATCCACCCATCCTCGCCGCTTCGATGCCCAGGGCCCATGCGCAGCCTGCCAGATGAGCGGTGGCGGCTACTCGGAGCTTCCTATACAGGTGGAAATCGCCTGGCTCGCACTAACATCGAAGTAATCACGCCAGGCAACACGTTAGACGAGATTTTTGCCTCTATGTGCTCCTGCCGCTTTTCGCGCTAGGCGCCGCTTAGGGGCTTCGCGGTGGGGGGAAAGTGCAGGAGCGTCGCAGCGGGCAAGGTCTCATCATCCATATCCCCGGTCCGCCACAAGACAGCCTTGAAAGGGAAAACGCAGCCCATGGGCTGCGCTTTTTGTCGTAGGCTGATCGTAGCTAGGCGTATTTCGCCTTACTTCACTTTCCGCACTTCGGTCGCGGCAGGCAACAGCACCGAACCATCGTTGGCCTGTGGCGCCATGCGCGCAATCGGCTTGCGCGTACGCTTGTCGATCAGCACCGAATGGCGTTCGCCAGGTGCAAACAGGTGCTGCTCACCCCACTGGCGCAGCGCTACCACTACGGAAAACAGGCTCTCGCCCTGCGGCGTCAGCACGTATTCCTGATAGGCCGTGCCATCCGAGGCATCCTGGGTTTCGAGAATGCCCTGCTCTACCAGCTTGCGAAGACGGTCAGACAGGATGTTGCGCGCCATGCCCAGGCTGCGCTGAAAGTCGCTGAAGCGGCGCGTGCCATCGAACGCATCGCGCACGATCAGCAGCGACCAGCGATCCCCGACCACATCGACGGCGCGCGCAACGGGACAGGGTTCGTCGTTGATAAGACGGCGCGGCATGACTTCTCCAGACAGATAGCAACAACCAGAATTTCTGGTTGCATTTTAAAACTACGTGCCCTAGCCTTCAATGAGTTTTGTTTTGAAACCAGATTGCATGGATTGTGGCGCATGAAGTCATCCCGAACAGCCGATATGCCGCGCGGCCTGGTGCTGCTGTTTGCCGCCGCCAGTGGCGTGAGCGTGGCGAATGTGTACTACGCCCAACCCCTGCTGGATGCGCTGGCCCGCGACTTCGACATCAGTCATGCCGCCGTGGGAGGCGTGGTGACGGCCACCCAGATCGGCTGCGCCCTGGCCCTGCTGTTGCTGGTGCCACTGGGGGATCGGGTAGATCGTCGCCGATTGATGGCGGTGCAACTGCTGGGCCTGGTGGTGGCATTGGCGACGGTCGGCATGGCGCAGTCTGCATCTGTCCTGCTGGCGGGCATGCTGGCGGTGGGGCTGCTGGGCACGGCGATGACCCAGGGGCTGATCGCCTATGCGGCCAGTGCTGCCGCGCCCCATGCGCAAGGGCGGGTTGTCGGGACGGCGCAGAGTGGCGTGTTCATCGGTCTGCTGCTCGCGCGCGTGTTCGCAGGGGGCGTCAGCGATCTGGCGGGCTGGCGCGGCGTGTACTTCTGCGCCGCCGGGCTGATGCTGGTGATCGCGCTGCCGCTGTGGCGGCGGCTGCCAGCCTTGCCGTTGGCAGCCAATCCCATGCCTTACCCGCGTCTGATCGCCTCCATGCTGACGCTGCTGCGGGAAGAAAAGGTGCTGCAAGTGCGCGGCATGCTGGCGCTGTTGATGTTTGCCGCGTTCAACATTTTCTGGAGCGCGCTGGTGCTTCCGTTAAGCGCGCCGCCGTACAGCTTTTCGCACACCGTCATCGGTGCATTTGGCTTGGTCGGTGTGGTGGGCGCCTTGGCGGCCGCGTGTGCCGGGCAGTGGGCCGACCGTGGCCATGCCCAGCGCACCAGCGCCGCGGCGCTGGCCGTATTGCTGCTGGCTTGGTGGCCGCTGTCGCTGATGGACTGGTCGTTGTGGGCGCTGGTGATCGGCATCGTGCTGCTCGACCTGGGTGGCCAGGCGCTCCATGTCACCAACCAGAGCCTGATCTTCCGCACGCGCCCCGAAGCCCACAGCCGGATGGTGGGCCTCTACATGCTGTTCTATGCGGTCGGCAGCGGGCTGGGTGCCATCGGCACCACCGTCACCTATGCCCATGCGGGCTGGCAAGGTGTGTGCCTGCTGGGCGCGCTGGTCAGTGCGCTTGGGCTGTTGTTCTGGTGGCTGACGCGGCGGGTGACTCCGCAGGCTGCGTCTCAGGCGTGGCAAGCCCTTGGCACTGAGGGCTAGTTGCTAGGGCAGGCATGCGACGCAGCTAGCCTTGCACGTTGGCATTGGCTGCTTACGCCGGCACACGCACCGCCTCTGCCAGCAAGGCGCGCTGCCTGTGCAGATGCTGCTGGAAGCGGCTGGCGTAGTCCTGCGCCACCGCGCCGATGACGCTGGGCCGCGCGGCCAGGGCGGCGCGCCATGCGCCGATGCGCGGCAGCCCTTCAAAGATGGGTGCACAGACATCGGCGGGCAGCAGGCCGAAGTAGCGCAGCAGCGGGGCGAACACCACATCGACCATGCCGAAGGTGGGGCCGGCGAAATACGGGCCCTGGCCCAGCGCCTGCTCGAGCTTTTGCAGCTTGCCGCGGAAGGCGGCGCTGGCGGTGTCGGCGCTGGCCTGGTCGCTGGCATTGAGGAACTGCCAGGCGTCGGCAAAGGTGGGCGCGGCAAACTCGATCCAGGCGCGTTGCTGCGCACGTTGCAGCGGGTCGCGCGGGTACAGGCTGGTGCTGCCGCTGGTCTCGTCGAGGTAGTCGCAGATCACCACGCTCTCGAACAGGGTGGCCACGCTGCCGTCCGGCTGGCCGATGCGCAGCAGCGGCACCTTGCCGGTGGGCGACAGGGCCAGGAACCAGTCCGGTTTGGCGTGCAGGTCGATGTCCACGCGCTCGAAGGCGACATCGTGTTCCAGCAGCACGATGGCGGCGCGCTGCACGAACGGGCACAGCGGGTGGCTGATCAGGGTAAGGGTGTTGGGCATGGGCAATGGCTCGCGTTGCAAAGGGATGGTGCCAGGGCAGGCGTTTTCTGCCGTGCCTGCATGGCAGAAAACGCCTGCGCGTCGCCATGCAACCGGTGCATGGCGATGCGCAGGCAAAGGTGGGTGCCGGCAGGGCGGCGATGCGCGCCGCCTGCCGGCGCCTGGCGGGGGGCCGCCAGGCTCAGCCGTTGAGCAGGCGCCCGCCGTCGACCACGATTTCCGAACCCACCGTCCAGCTGGATTCGTCCGAGGCCAGGTACAGCACGGCCTTGGCCACCTCTTCCGGGGTGCCGAAGCGGCCCATCGGGATGCTGGCGGCAATCTCCTCGTTGAGCTTTGCACGGTAGGCGTCGGGCACGCCGAGCTTGTCGTACAGGGGGGTTTCCACCGGGCCGGGGCTGACGGCGTTGACGCGGATGCCACGGCCCAGCAGCTCGCTGGACAGGGTCTTGGTCATGCTCAGGAAGGCGGCCTTGGTGGCGGCATACACCGACGAGCGGGCCATGCCGGCATGCACGTTGACGGAAGTGTTGAGCACCACCGAGGCGGGGTTGGCCAGCACCGGCAGCAGCGCCTGCAGCAGGAAGTACGGGCCCTTGACGTTGATGGCGAAGGAGGCGTCGAAGGCCTGCTCGGTCCACTCTTCGATCGGCACCCAGACCGAGACGCCAGCATTGAGGAAGACGACGTCCAGCTGGCCGTAATGGGCCTGCACCGCCTGCGCCAGCTCCTGCTGGGCGGCAACGCTGGCCGAGTCGGCGCGCAGCACCGGCACGTCGGGCCCCAGGATGGCCTGGGCCTTGGCGATGGAGTCGGGGTTGACGCCGGTGACGATGACGCGGGCGCCTTCGGCGAGGAACTGCTTGGCGGTTTCCAGGCCAATGCCGGTGGTGCCGCCGGTGATGAGGGTACGTTTGCCTGCAAGACGTGACATGGTGTGCTCCTGATGGTGCGGTGCCCGGCCGCCGTATGGCGGCCTTCGATGCGGCATCTTCGCCCCATGCGCCTGCTGCTATAAGATCCTGCGGGAACATAACCTTCATGCGCTTTGCGCATGAATCGAGGACGCATGGATCGGTTTCTGCTGATGACCTGCTTTGCCCGCGCGGTGGAGACGGGCAGCTTTTCCGCCGCCGGGCGCGACCTGGGGCTGGGCCAGCCCAATGTCAGCCGGCATGTGGCGGCGCTGGAGCAGCACCTGCAGACCCGGCTGCTCAACCGCTCCACCCGCAAGCTGGTGCTCACCCCGGAAGGCGAGCGCTATTACGCGGAGGTGCGCCGCATCCTGGATGCGGTGGGTGAGTCTGAAATGGCGCTGCGCGACGATGTGCAGCCGTCAGGGCTGCTGCGGGTGGCCTGCCCCACGGCGTTGTCGCACACCTTCGTGCTGCCGCTGGTGCCGGCGTTCTTGCAGCGGTTTCCGGCGCTGGAGCTGGACCTGCAGATCAACGACCGCTACGTGAACCTGCTCGACGAAGGCGCGGAGCTGGCCATCCGCATCGGCCACCTGGACAGCAGCGCGCTGCGCGCACGCCGCATCGGCGCGTTCACGCGGGTGACGGTGGCCAGCCGCGCCTACCTGGACAGGCGCGGGGTGCCGGCCGTGCCCGAGGACCTGCGCCACCACGACTGCGTGCTGTACACGCTGCTCAGCACCGGGGCGAGCTGGCGTTTCCGCGATACCGACGTGCCGGTGTCCGGCCGGTTCCGGGTCAACTCGCCCGAGGCCGCGCGCGCGGCGGTCAGCGCGGGGCTCGGCATCGGCCTGGGCCCGGCGTGGCTGTACGAGCAAGGCCTGGCCTCGGGCGAACTGCAGACCGTGCTGGATGCCTTTGCGCCGCCGCCGGCGCCGATGCAGATTGTCTACGCCGCCAACCGGTTGGTGCCCAAGCGCGCGCTGGTGTTCATGGATTTCATTGCCGAGGCGTTTGCGAAGATTCCGCAGCTCAATCGTTAGCGCCACCTGCGCTGCGGTGGTGCCGGCGCTGGTGCGCCGCCGGCGCTTCGCTTTCCTGCACGCATGTGCCGCTGCGGGCGCGGGAATGCTCAACTTTGTTCGCCCGCGCGCGGCCTGCGCGCAAGGCTCGCCTAAGCTCGCGGCACCTTCCCCATGCACGGCTGCCACGCCCATGTTGAGCAGACACGTTCTCGCGCTTGCCACCTTCATGGCATTGAGCGGTTGCAAGCAGGCCAGCGAGCAAGCGACCGCGCCCACCGCACCCACGCCTGCGGCGGCAGCCACTGCGGCGGCACCGGCACTGGATATCAACGAGCTGGATCGCGCTGCCGACGCCTGCCAGGATCTGAATGCCTTTGCCAACGGCAAGGCGCTGGCCAAGGGCATCCCCGACGACGAGGTGGGCATCGGCACCTCGTATGACGTCTACAACGCCAGCTATCGGGATCAGCACGCCATTGCAGAGGCCTTGCTGAAAACGCAGCCGGCCAGCGGCTCGGTGGAGCAGCTGGTCAGGACGTTCTACGCCTCGGGCATGGACGAGGCGGGCATCGAGCGCCTGGGCGCGGCGCCCATCCAGCCGCGGCTGGCGGCGATCGATGCCTTGAAGGATGCGGGCGACATTGCCGGCTTCATCACCCAGCGCCACGCCGAGGGCGCCAACGTGCTGTTCCAGTTCGTTGCCCAGCCCGACGCGCAGAGCGTGTCGAAGATGGTGGGCTATGCCCTGGTCGACGGCATGACGCTGCCCGCAAAAAATTATTATGTGGATGCGCAGTACGCTCCCATCCGCAAGGCCTACCTTGCGTACATCCAGCGCACGTTCGTCCTGGCCGGCGTGCCGGCCGAGCAAGCGGCCGTGCAGGCCGGGCAGGTGCTGCAGCTGGAAAGCCGCCTGGCCGCCGCACTGCTCACACCGGCCGAGCAGCGCGAGCCGAAGAACATGTACCACTGGCTCACCACCGCGCAGGCCAATGCGCTGACGCCGCACTTCGCCTGGGACCGCTTCATGGCCGCGCAGGGTGTCACCGGAGAAAGCGGCCTGGCGCTGTCGCAGCTGGCGTTCTTCAAGGCATTCGATGCGCAGTTGCAGCGCGCGCCGGTGGCGCAATGGAAGGCCTACCTGCGCTTCCGCACCATCGACGATGCGGCGCCGGCACTGAGCAAGCCATTCGCGCAGAACCACTTCGCGTTCCACTCCACAACGCTGGAGGGCCGGCAGGTGCAGCAGCCGCGCTGGAAACAGGTGATCACCACATTGAACCAGACGATCGCCGAGGCAATGGGCCAGCTGTATGTCGCCCAGAAATTTCCCCCGGCCTCCAAGCAGCAGGTGTTGGCGCTGGTGGAGAATGTGCGCGCCGCCATGAAGCTGCGCATCACGCACGCCGACTGGATGAGCGCTGCGACCAAGGCCAAGGCATTGGACAAGCTGGCCAACATGATGCCGAAGATCGGGTATCCGGACACCTGGCGGACGTGGTCGGGCCTGCAGCTGGCCCCCGGCACCTACCTGCAGAACATCGAACGGGCGGCGGCGTTCAATCACCGCGCCGAGATGGCCAAGGTCGGCAAGCCGGTGGACCGCAAGAGCTGGGGCGATGTGGCGCCGCAGACCGTGAACGCCTTCTACGCACCAAGCGAAAACAGCATCTACTTTCCCGCGGTGATCCTGCAGCCGCCGCTGTTTGCGGCAACGGCCGACGATGGCCTCAACTATGGCGGAATCGGCGGGTTCATCGGCCACGAGATCAGCCACGGCTTCGATGACGAGGGCAGCCAGTTCGATGCCATCGGTGCCAACCGGAACTGGTGGCTGCCGGCGGACCGGGTGGCCTTCGAGGCGCGCACCGACAAGATCAAGCAACTGGTGGGCCGCTACGTGCCGCTCAAGAGCAGGCCGGACCTGCACGTCAACGGGCAGCTGGTGCTGGGCGAAAGCATCGCCGACTTCACCGGGGTCACCATCGCCTACGACGCGCTGATGCTGGATCTGCAACAACACCCCCAGCGCAATGTCGCCGTGGACGGCTACACGCCCCAGCAACGCTTCTTCATCAACTGGGCCCGGCTGTATCGCAATGCGCGCCGGGAAGAAGTGCAGGTGAAGGCGCTCAACGCCGACCCGCACCCGCCCAGCGTGGTACGCGTCAACGCCGGGCCGTCCAACATGCCGCAGTACGCCAAGGCGTTCTCGTGCAAGGCCGGCGATGCGATGGTGCGCTCCGATCAGGAGCGTGCGCAGGTCTGGTGAGGCAGGCGTTTTGCCGCGTGGCGGGTTGGTGGCCGTGGATGCATGGATGGCATTGCAGCGGCCTGTGCGAACAGTCTGCAGCGCATGGCGGCGTCGCGTTCTTGATGCCGGCCGTGATGCGGTGCTGTGACGGCACCACTTCGTTTTTGCGCATACTGGCCGCTGATCGCGTTGGGGGAATGCTCAACTTTGTTCGTCTGCGCGCAGCCTGCGCGCAAGGCTCGCCTAAGCTCGCGGCACTCCCCCAATGTACGGCTGCCACGACCATGTTGAGCAGGAACCTTCTCGCGCTTGCGGCCTTCATGGCATTGAGCGGTTGCAAGCAGGCCAGCGAGCAGGCAACTGCCCCCATTGCACCCACGCCTGCGGCGACGGCCACCGCAGCGGCACCAGCGCTGGATATCAACGAACTGGATCCCGCTGCCGACCCCTGCCAGGATCTGAATGCCTTTGCCAACGGCAAGGCGCTTGCCAGAGGCATCCCTGACGACGAGGTTGGCATTGGTACCTCGTTTGATTTCTACAACCGCGCCTATCGGGATCAGCACGCCATTGCAGAGGCGTTGCTGCAGTCGCAGCCGACAGCCGGTTCGATCGAGCAGCTGGTCAGGACGTTCTACGCCTCGGGCATGGACGAGGCGGGCATCGAGCGCCTGGGCGCGGCGCCGATCCGGCAACGGCTCGCCGAGATCGATGCGCTGAAGGATGCGCGCGCCATTGCCGGCTTCATTACCCAACGTCATGCCCAAGGCGCCACGGTGCTGTTTCAGTTTGTTGCGCATCCGGATGAAAAGGACGTTTCGACGATGGTGGCCTATGCCAACATCGAAGGCATGACGCTCCCCTCCAAGGATTACTATGCCGATGCGCAATATGCCGGCATTCGCAAAGCCTACCTGGCGTATATCGCGCGGTCGTTCGTGCTGGCGGGAACATCGGCCGCACAGGCATCGGTGCAGGCAGCGCAGGTGCTGCAACTGGAAAGCCGCCTGGCCGCCGCGCTGCTGACGCCGGCCCAGATGCGCGAGCCCAGCAACACCTACCACTGGCTCACCACGGCACAGGCCAATGCGCTGACGCCGCATTTTGCCTGGGATCGCTTCATGGCCGCGCAAGGTGTCGAAGGGGAAAGCGGCCTGGCGCTGTCGCAGCTGGCGTTCTTCAAGGCATTCGATGCGCAGTTGCAGCGCGCGACGGTGGCGCAGTGGAAAGCCTACCTGCGCTTCCGCGCCATCGACGATGCGGCACCGGCCCTGAGCAAGCCGTTCGTGGAGAACCATTTCGCGTTTTACGCCAAGACGCTGGAGGGCCGGCAGGTGCAGCCGCCACGCTGGAAGCGGGTGATCGATGCGTTGAACACGACGATCGCCGAGGCGATGGGCCAGCTCTATGTGGCCCGCCACTTCTCTCCTGCCTCCAAGCAGCAGGCGCTGGCGCTGGTGGAAAACGTGCGTGCCGCCATGAAGCTGCGCATCACGCATGCCGACTGGCTGAGCGCTCCGACTAAGGCCAAGGCATTGGACAAGCTAGCCAACATCGTTCCCAAGATCGGGTATCCGGACCGGTGGCAGGATTGGTCGGGCTTGCGGCTGGAAGAGGGCGCCTATCTCGGCAATATCGAACGTGCGACCGCTTTCAACCACCGCGCCGACATGGCCAGGATCGGCAAGCCGGCCGATCGGATGAGCTGGGACGATGTGGCGCCGCAGACCGTAAATGCCTTCTACGCGCCGCGCCAGAACAGCATCTTCTTTCCTGCGGTGATCCTGCAGCCGCTGTTGTTCAGTGCCACTGCCGACGATGGCCTCAACTATGGCGGGATCGGCACCATGATCGGTCACGAGATCAGCCATGCCTTCGATGACGAGGGCAGGCAATTCGATGCCATCGGCGCCACACGCAATTGGTGGTTGCCCGCGGATGTTGCCGCGTTCGACACCCGCACCGACAGGATCAAGCAGCAGATGAGCAGCTACGTGCCGCTCAAGAACCGCCCGAACCTGCACGTCAACGGGCAGCTGGTGCTGGGCGAGAGCATCGCCGACTTCACCGGGGTCGGCACCGCCTACGATGCGTTGATGCTGGATCTGCAACAGCACCCCGAGCGCAACGTCGCCATCGATGGGTATACGCCCGAGCAGCGCTTCTTCATCAACTGGGCCCGGAAGCACCGCAGTGCGCGCCGGGAAGAAGCACAGGTGAAGGCGCTCAACGCCGACCCGCATCCGCCCAGCGTGGTACGCGTCAACGCCGGGCCGTCCAACATGCCGCAGTACGCCAAGGCGTTCTCGTGCAAGGCCGGCGATGCGATGGTGCGCTCCGATCAGGAGCGTGCACAGGTCTGGTGAGGCGGGCGTTGGGCGGTGCGGCGGCCGCGCAGGCCGCCGTGCTGCGTTGACGGCCTGCCGGGCCGTGCCCGGTGAGGCGCCGGGCTGCTGCAGCTGCGCCGGCGGTGCCTCCTGCACGGCCGTGCATTCGGGCCGCGCATTGCACGCTTAGTCGAGCGGTCTGGGCGCCGGGCGCTGGTAGTTGGAAAACGTCTTGTAGAGCGCTGCGGCGCGCTCGTCGGCAACGGCGTTTTCGACACCGCTGAGCCCTTTCGCCGCGATGGCGCGCGCGGCTTTGCCATCACCCAGCAGGTACGCCAGGCGCAGGTAGGCCAGGCTGTCGACCAGGTTCTTGTGCTGCGTGTCGCTGGCGTACACCTCCGACAGGCCGTAGTAGGCATACAGGTTGCCGGCCAGTGCGGCCCGCCGCAGGATGCCGATGCCGGCGGAGAAGCGGCCGGCAACTGCGGTCTTGATGCCGTAGACCACCGTGGCGGCCTGGTTGCCTGCCTGCGACGCTGCCTTGAGCTGGTCCAAGTGCAAGGTATCCAGGCGTGCGCGCTCACTCTCGGTGGGGTAGCCGTGGGTGAGCAGCCACTGTGCTTCTGCCTCGGAGTCGGCCACCAATGGCCCACTGGCCTTGCACGCGCCCGGACCCTGCGGGCACAGGTAGCGCCGTGCCTGCTGGCTCACGCCCTGGGTGAGGGCGGTTGTTCGATCCGGCGACGGCGCTGCTGCGCCGGGGCCTGCCGTGGCTGCGGCCGCTGCAGGCGCAGCCGCTGACGCTTGGTCGGTAGGCGCTGGCCGGCCTGTGTCTGTGCAGGCGGCGAGCGCACTGCACAGGGCGGCCAAGGCCAGGACGTGGGTTGTGCGCATGGGTCACTCCATTCCGTTGAAGACGGCGGCATGGTGCGCGATGTCGGCGCGCCATGCGACTGCGGCCTGTGCCTGGGCCTGTGGGCATGGGAAGCCGACACTGCCCCGAGGGGAGCGGGCAGCGAGCTCCCTGCCGTTGGCCCCCTCGCTCAGGCACCTGCGCCGTTGATCGCCCACTGCGCCGCAAAGGCGCGTTGGTAGGCCGGGCGGCGTTCGGCGCGGGCGACATAGGCCAGCAGTTCGGGGAAGGCGTCCAGCAGGCCGAAGTGCCCGATGCGCAGCAGCACCGACGCCATCAGCAGGTCGCCGACGCTGAAGTCGCCATCGAGCCAGGCGTTGCTGCCCAGGTGCGCGGTGAGGTGCTGCAGGCGCCGGCGGATGCGCTTTTGCAGCAGCGGCATGCGCTCTGCGGTCCAGGGTTTGTCCGCTTCCAGCAGCGTGGCGGTGGCCAGCTCCAGGCTGGGCGGCTCCACCGTGTTGAGCGCGGCAAACATCCAGGCGATGGCGCGGGCGCGGGCGTTGGGGTCGGCCGGCAGCAGGCCGGGATAACGCTCGGCGATGTGCAGGACGATGGCGCCGGTTTCGAACAGCACCAGCGCGCCCTGTTCGAAGGTGGGGATCTGGCCGAACGGGTGCAGGGCCAGATGCGCGGGTTGCTTCAGCGCGGCGAAGGGCAGCCGCCGCACCTGGTAGGGCTGGCCCACCTCTTCCAGCGCCCAGCGCACGCGCAGATCGCGCACCAGGCCCTTGCCGCCGTCGGGCGAGCGTTCGAAGGCGGTGATGGTGATGGTCATGCAGACGGCTCCGTTGAGGTGAGCGGGCTACGGTGCCGGTTGCCGCCGGTGCGTGCAAAGGGCGGACCGGGTCATGCCGCAGCCGGACCGGTGGCCGAAGGGTGCCACGCCCCGGCCTGGCCCGGGCCCAGCGGCGCAGCGGACCGGGCCATGCCCGGCGCCGGATCCCCTTGCGGCGCCGGCTTGCTGGCTGGAGGCGGCCGGCCGGGGCGCGAAAGCGACCTGATTCAGGCCGGCAGGCGGTTTGAGACAAATTGCTCCCCTGGTCTCGCCTTTTCCGTATATCGTGCGCTACGTCACAATAAAATGTGACTGGTGTCGCACTTTATTAGCGGATCAAGGATTTCCACATGACCGACAACATGCTGGCGCTCACCACGCCGTTGGTGGGCGGGCGCGGTGCGCCAGCGCAAGGATGGTTGACCATGCCGCCGCCGTTGATGGCCTCGTTCGACGAGCGCTGCGCGGCCCCGGCACCGCAGCTGCCCGCACCGGTCTCGGACATGCCGGGCCTCAGGCGCCTGCTGCGCAAAGGCGCGCGTGGCCTGCTGCGTACCCTGCCCTGGCGGCACCAGGACCGGCTGTATTACCTGCACACGTTCGGGCGGCTGCCGGACCTGTATGCGCCCAAGTGCTTCAACGAGAAGATCCTCTACCGCAAGTGCGTGCACGGCGATTACCCGCTGTACCAGCGGCTGGCGGACAAGTTTGCGGTGCGCCCGCATGTGGCGGCCAGGATCGGCGAGGCGCACCTGATCCCGCTGCTGCTGGACAGCACCGACCCGCAGGAGCTGTTGCGCCTGCCGCAGTGGCGGCAGACCGTGATCAAGGCCAACCATGGCGCGGCGATGGTGGAGGTGGTGCGCGAGGAGCCGGACGCGGTGCAGAAACGGCGCATCATCGAGCGCTGCGGCCAGTGGCTGCGCACCGACTTCTCCGACATGGTGCGCGAGATCCATTACCGCGATATTCCGCCGCGGATCCTGGTGGAGGAGTACATCGGCGATGCGCAGCAGGTGCCGGTGGACTACAAGTTCCACATGTTCCGCCAGGCCGACGGCAGTTTTCAGTATGTGCTGCAGGTGATCTATGGGCGCTTCGACACGCCCAAGCTGGCGATGACCTTCTTCGTGAACAACCTGCACACGGCCTTCCACCGCATCCGCGACGACGGGCGCACGCCACCCAGCCCGCCGGCGCTGCTGGAACAGGCGCTGGAACTGAGCAAGCGGCTGGCGGGCGATGTCGATTACGTGCGGGTGGACTGGTACATCCAGCGCGGGCAGATCTACTTCGGCGAGCTGACCTTCACCCCGGGTGCGGGGCTGGTCACCGGCCTGGACCGCGGGCTGGACCGGATGATGGGCGATATGTGGGTGCAGCGGCGGGCGCCGCTGGACCCGTCCTTTGCGACGGACGGCATCCGCATGCGGGTGCCGACGCGGTGAGGTGAGTACGGCCGCGGCACGCCACGCGGCTGCGGGTGAGGGAAACGTGCACCGCGCCGTCGCGACGCGGCCGGCCACAGCGCGCCTGGCGCGCCAGCCGGCAGCGGCGGATACTCCACGGCCGCCGATGCGCCCGCATCCGGCGCACCGCCCGCCGCGGTGCCACGTCACCCCTCGCATGGACGCCCCTTGCCGAACCTTCGCCTACACCGCTGCCTCCCACTCGGCCTGCTCGGCGCGTTGTGCGCCTGTACCGGCGCCGGCACCCCCGGCGCGCCTCGCCCGGAAGCCGAGCACTTCACCCTTGCCAACCTGCAGCAGCTTGGCTGCACGGTCACCGCCACGCCCAAGCGCACCAGGCACAAGATCCCGCTGATGGGCGAGGTCGATGGCTATGGCGTGACCAGCAGCAGCGCCTGCGCGACGCACCTGATCAGCCTGCTGCAGCCGATGACCTACGAGGACGCGGTGTGGGAAGGCGCACGTACCGCCGCCGGCAACTTTGCCAAGGAGCACGGCTTCGAGCGCGAAAGTTACGAAGGCCGGCTCGGCGAGTACAGCGAGATCGAGGTGTTCAGCCACGGCGGCACGCCGGTGGGCTTCGAGTACAACGTACAGGCCCGGGGCACGCTGCATTCGGTGATCGTGCTCTCCGACAGCATTGCGCCGGATGCGGCCTTCGAGGCGGTGTTGAAGACCAAGTTGTAGGGGGGGCGCTGTCAGCGCGAAAGACGATTTCTCCGGAGTAACCGCTCCGAGCGCATCACGTGAACCACGACGACGCGCTGCCCATCCACACGGTAGAACACGCGGCACGGTGGTTCGACGATTTGACGGTAGCGGGAGCGCTTGAGCTCCTGCGGGCGGCTCCCGCTCTCCGGGTGCTCGGCCAATTGCTCGACATGCGCAACCACCCGTCTCACCAGTGCCGCTGCGGCGGCTGCGTCCTCAAGTGCAATGTAGTCGGCAATCGCGTCCAGGTCGGCCACCGCCGGCTCCGACCAGACTATTTCAGCCATCGCGCCAGGCGTTGTTTGGCCTGCTCGTGGCTCAGGCTGCGGCCTTCCGCTACCGCCATTTCACCACGGGCGATACCTTCGAGGATCGCCATCCGCTGCTGCAGGCGCTCATAGCTGGTGACATCGACCAGATATGCGCTGGGCAGACCATGCTGGGTAATCAGGATCGGCTCCTTGTCGCGCTCGACATCAGCGAGGAGTTCGGTGGCCTGACGCTTGAGCGTGGTGACAAGTTCTGTGCGCATGGAGTGACACTAAAGTATCACTCAGGGTGAGGCAAGTCGGCTGCGCCGGGCGAGGCGGCCGACCTGGCTACACCCCGCCCAACGGCCGCAGGCACAACCAGATGGCGCACCAGTGCGAGAGCGCGCCGCCCAGCACGTGGGCGTGCCAGATGGCGCGGTTGTAGACCAGCGACTTGCGCACGTAGAAGGTGACGCCCACGGTGTAGAACGCGCCGCCGGCGGCGATCAGCCAGAGCACGGTGCTGTCCAGGCCGGCGACGAACGGCTTGATCACCACGATGCCGGCCCAGCCCAGCAGCAGGTAGATCGCCACCCAGAAGCCCTTGGCGATGCCGGGCAGGAACAGCTTGGCAAACACGCCGAACAAGGCCACGCCCCACACGCCCAGGATCATCGCCCAGCGCCAGGTGCCGTCCAGGGCGACCAGCAGGAACGGTGTGTAGGAGCCGGCGATCATCACGAAGATGCCGGCGTGGTCGAACTTGCGCAGCATCGGCTGGCGCTGCGGCGGGGCGAAGTTGTAGGCCGCCGAGCAGCCGAACATCACCAGCAGCCCCAGCGCGTACACGCAGGTGGCCAGCAGCATGGTCTGGTTGGCGTGGGCGCGCCAGACCATCCAGGCACCGCCGACGATGGCCAGGAACAAGCCGGCCGCATGCACGATCACATCGGCACGGCGGGCGGAGCGGGTCTTGTAGTGCGGGGCGGTGATGCTGGGGGAAACGGGCACGGCGGTTCTTCGAGATGGGGGAGCCCACGCCGTGCAGGCAACGGTGACGCGGCGGGGGCAACAGAATACCCGGCTTGCTGAATCCGCTCAGTGACACAGGCTCGCCGGTTTGGCCCCGGTCTCATACCCTGAGACACCTCCCCTGTCTCATGCCCCTCTTTGGGAGCCGCCGTATGCCTCCGTTTGCCCTCGCTCCCCGCACCGAAACCGCCGAACGCGCGCTGGCCACCACCGATGGCCGGCCCAGCCGCGATGGCGCACTGCTCACCGAACGCCTGGAACGGCGTTACCACGACCGCATCACCGGCAGCTTCACCCTGCCCGGCCGCGAGGGCCGCTATGCGCCGATCCCGGACGATGTGCCGGCCGCGCTGGCCGACGCCTTGCGCGCGCGCGGCATCGACCGGCTCTACAGCCACCAGGCCGACGCCTGGGCGGCCACCCAGCGCGGCGAGCATGTGGCGATCGTGACGCCCACCGCCTCGGGCAAGTCGCTGTGCTACACGTTGCCGGTGGTGAGCGCGGCGATGACCTCCGGCGCCAAGGCGCTGTACCTGTTCCCGACCAAGGCGCTGGCACAGGACCAGGTGGCCGAGTTGCTGGAATTGAACCGCGCCGGCGCGCTGGGGGTGAAGGCCTTCACCTTCGATGGCGACACGCCCGGCGATGCGCGCCAGGCGATCCGCCTGCATGGCGACATCGTGGTGAGCAACCCGGACATGCTGCACCAGGCGATCCTGCCGCATCACACCAAGTGGGCACAGTTCTTCGAGAACCTGCGCTATGTGGTGATCGACGAGATCCACACCTACCGCGGGGTGTTCGGCAGCCACGTCACCAACGTGCTGCGCCGGCTCAAACGCATCTGCGCGTTCTACGGTGCCAACCCGCAGTTCATCCTGTGCTCGGCCACCATCGGCAACCCGCATGCGCACGCGCAGGCCCTGATCGAAGAACAGGTGCACGCGATCACCGAGTCCGGCGCGCCCACTGGCGACAAGCACGTGCTGCTGTGGAACCCGCCGGTGGTCAATGCCGACCTGGGCCTGCGCGCGTCGGCACGCTCGCAGAGCAACCGCATTGCGCGCATCGCGATCAAGAGCGGGCTCAAAACACTGGTGTTCGCACAGACGCGGCTGATGGTGGAAGTGCTGACCAAATACCTCAAAGACATCTTCGACCACGACCCGCGCAAGCCGCCACGCATCCGTGCCTACCGCGGCGGCTACCTGCCCACCGAACGGCGCGAGGTGGAGCGCGCGATGCGCGCGGGCAACATCGACGGCATCGTCTCCACCTCGGCACTGGAGCTGGGCGTGGATATCGGCGCGCTGGACGTGGTGATCCTCAACGGCTACCCCGGCAGCGTGGCGGCGACCTGGCAGCGCTTCGGCCGCGCCGGGCGGCGCCAGCAGCCGGCGCTGGGCGTGCTGGTGGCCAGCTCGCAACCGCTGGACCAGTACGTGGTGCGGCATCCGGATTTCTTCGCCGATGCCTCGCCCGAGCACGCACGCATCGCGCCGGACCAGCCGCTGATCCTGTTCGACCATATCCGCTGCGCGGCGTTCGAGCTGCCGTTCATTGCCAGCGAACCGTTCGGGCCGATCGACCCGCTGGTGTTCCTGGAAGCATTGGCCGAAAGCGAGGTGATCCACCAGGAAGGCGACCGCTGGGAATGGATCGCCGACAGTTACCCGGCCAATGCGGTGAGCCTGCGCTCGGTGGCCGACGGCAACTTCGTGGTGGTGGACAAGAGCGACGGCAAGCAGCAGATCATTGCCGAGGTGGATTACTCGGCCGCTGCGCTGACCTTGTACGAAGGCGCCATCCACATGGTGCAGAGCACGCCGTACCAGGTGGAGCGGCTGGACTGGGAAGGCCGCAAGGCCTATGTCACGCGCACCCACGTGGACTACTACACCGACAGCATCGACTACACCAAGCTCAAGGTGCTGGACCGCTTCGATGGCGGCGTGGCCGGGCGCGGCGACTCGCATCATGGCGAGGTGCATGTGGTGCGGCGCGTGTCCGGCTACAAGAAGATCCGCTACTACACGCACGAGAACATCGGCTACGGGCCGGTCAACCTGCCCGACCAGGAACTGCACACCACCGCGGTGTGGTGGCAGCTGCCGCAGGCCACCCTGGGCAAGGCGTTCGCATCCAAACAGGATGCGCTGGATGGATTCCTGGGCGCCGCCTATGCGCTGCACGTGGTGGCCACGGTGGCGGTGATGGCCGATGCGCGCGACCTGCAAAAAGCGGTGGGCAATGGCGACGGCGCGTGGTTTGCGGTGGCCGACCAGACCGGGCGCGGGCAGCTGCGCGGCGTGGACGAGGGCGAAGAAGGCGCGGTGGAATTGCAGCAGGCGTTTGTGCCCACCGTGTACCTGTACGACAACTTTCCTGGCGGGGTGGGCCTGAGCGAGCCGCTGTGGCTGCGCCAGGCCGAGCTGCTGCAGCGTGCCGACGAGCTGGTGCGGCGGTGCGATTGCAGTGCCGGCTGCCCGGCCTGCGTGGGCCCGGTGCTGGCCGCGCATGAGGAAGGCAAGGGCGAGTCGCCCAAGTCGCTGGCCTTGACCGTGCTGGCGCTGTTGTTCGATGCGGATGCGCCGTTGCGGCATGCCACCCAGGTGGACGAGGACCTGGCGCTGGACGTGCTTGCATGAGTGTGAGTGCGGACCGGCTGCGGCTGTTGCGGCGCCAGGCCGGGCATGCCGATGTGCGTGCGCCGGTGGCGGCTGCAGACGGCGATGCAGCGCATGGCGCGCAGGCAGCGCCCGTGGTTGATGCGGATGCCGGAATTCTTGGTGGAGTGCTCCAACTGCATTCCAATGCAGGCGCGCCTGTTGCGCCGCATGCAGCTATGGCACGCGCAGTCGTGGATCCTGCTCCTACTAGCGACATTGCCGCACGTGAGGTGCGTCGTGGTGCATCTTCGCCCTGCGATGCGCCGGCGATCGCGCAGACCGGCATGGACGATGAAACCTCAGCGTTCGCGACCGAATGCATGATGCTTTCGCCTGCACAACAGATGCACTCCGCAGTGGTCGGACGAACATCTGGTGAAGCAGTTGTTGTGGGCGATGCGCGCACGCGTGCCGCAAGTGAAATGTCTGCAACCGCACAGCCGACGCGTGCGCCGGCAGCACCGGTGCCTGGCAGCGACCCTGGCGTGAGCGCAGAACGTCTGCGCCTGCTACGCCGTCAGGTCGGCGGGCTGACGCCTGCACCGCGCAGGGACGATGCGGTGATGCCCACGCGTGCGCAACGCCAGCCTGCGCCGGGTGCGGCTGCGCCTGCGTCACGCGCCCTGCCGCGCGGTGCGATTACGCCAAGCGCGCAGCCCGGCAGCGCAGAGGCTGTCCGTGCGCCCCGTCCCCAGCCCGCCGCAGCGGCGATGACGCGCCGCGCCCTGCAGGCGCCGGTTGCGGCGCCGCCTGCGCGCGATACCTCGGCGTTTGCCTGGGTGGAGCACGAGGTGCGCCACAAGCCGGCAGGCGCGGCGGCCGATGCGGCCGCGCGCGTGCCGGCGGTGCGCGCGACACCGGCTGCGCCCACTGCCAGCCCGGCACCGCAGCGACGTACCGATATCGCCGGGCTGCGCCGGATGATCGGCCTGCGCGAGCGCGCGGTCTCGACGCACGCACCGCTGCGTGCGGCCTCCACCGACCGGCAGCTGCCCGGCAACGAGATCGCGCCCGGCCTGCACCTGATCGAAGCCTTCCTGCCGCAGGCGATTCCACGCCAGGCGCTGTCGCTGGCCTTCGCCAAGCGCGAGGACGCGGTGGACCCGATGGACCTGCTGTTCTTCGACACCGAGACCACCGGCCTGGCCGGCGGCACCGGCACGCGCGCCTTCATGATCGGCGTGGCCGATTGGCACATCGACGCTGCGCAGGGCAGCGGGCTGCGCGTGCGCCAGCTGATGATGTCCACGATGGCGGCCGAAAGCGCGATGCTGGACCTGTTCCGCAGCTGGCTGTCGCCGCAGACGGTGCTGTCCAGCTACAACGGGCGCTGCTACGACGCGCCGTTGTTGAAGACGCGCTACCGGCTGGCGCGCCGCGGCGACCCGATCTCCGCGCTGGACCATGTGGACCTGCTGTTCCCCACACGCCGGCGTTACCGCGGCACCTGGGAGAACTGCAAGCTGGCCACCATCGAACGGCAACTGCTGCGCGTGGTGCGCGAGGACGACCTGCCCGGCTCCGAAGCCCCGGCGGCATGGCTGAGCTACCTGCGCGGCGGCAGCGCGCGCAACCTGCGCCGCGTGGCCGAGCACAACCACCAGGACGTGGTGACCTTGTCGCTGCTGCTGCAGCGCCTGGTGGCGGTGGAGGCACAGGACCGCGAGGTGATTCCGTTGATGGACGCGCCCTGAGGTCGATGCGCGATCGGTCGCGCAATCAGCGCAGCATCGGCCCGTGATTGCGATGCTGGATGCACCATGGAGCGCTCCCGACCGCCTTGCAGTGCGCACGTGAGAGCGACGCCCAGCCGAACGCGCGGTGTGCCCGGAGCCGGTACTGCTGCGGCAATGCCATCGGAAAAGACGGCCGCGTTGGCGACGGGAAACGTGCTGCGGCGCGCCGCGGCTTGCCGTGATCAGCCCTCGATCTGCGTGGCCAGCCCCTGTGCGATCGCCTCGCGCATGAGGCGCCGGGCTTCCTTGGACTGTGCGGTGGAGTAACGACTGCTATCGGCTTCAGGCATCGTTTCCTGCACTTCGTCGTCCCCCAGTCCACTTCGTCGGATCGCGTGCCCTATCTCTAGCCTGCTCAGCTATCGTGTGGCGGGATTTGCAAACGCGTTGCAGATAGGCCTCAGATCAAGACCTACAAGGAAGTGCGTATACATGAAACGCTGGCTGTTTGTCGCTTTGCTCACCTTTTCATTCGCGGCGAAGGGGGTTGTCATCCGCGCCGATGTTGACGACTCAGAATATCGCATCGATCAATCAGCATTTCCGGCGCTGGCAGACATGCCAGGCGAAGGGCATGGCGTGCTCATCGCGCCGAAGTGGGTCGTCACCGCCGCACACGCGGCTCCCATGGAAGGCATGGATGCGGAGGTAGCCATCAACGGGAACGCCTACAAAGTTGCTCGGGTATTCGTCCATCCTGGCTACAAGCACATGCCCGACGCATTGGGCCAAGACGCGTTGAAGTCGGGCGATCCGTCCAGGATTCACGCCTTTCTGGCAGGTTCGGATGACATCGCGTTGATCGCGTTGGATGCGCCTGTTGAGCAGGTTGCACCGGTCGCTCTCTATCGAGGCAGCGATGAGGTCACGGAAGTCGCCATGTTTGTAGGAGAGGGGGCAACCGGCAATGGCATTGAGGGGCAGATTCCCGGCTCTCCACATCGTGGCGCGCTGAGGCGGGCTTACAACGCCATTACTGGAGCGAACGACCGCTATCTCTGGTATCGATTCGATCCCCCTGCACAGGGGCTTCCCCTCGAAGGTGTATTGGGAAGCGGTGACAGCGGCGGCCCCCTCGTTGTGCAAGGTCAGGGCACTTGGCGACTCATCGGGCTGGGATCGTGGATCACGGCAGTTCCGGAACACGCGCTAGAGGCTGGCTTTTATGGGCAAATGGTCTACAACGTGCGCATCTCGCGATATGTCAGCTGGATCGATGGCGTGATGTGCGCGGCAGATGGAGCCTCCTGTGCGGGCAATTAGCCAACGCGGCTGCCTCTAGCGCGTGCCAGGAAGAAACCATCGCGATGAAGTGACCTGCCTTCACATGCGCCACCGGGCCAGCGCGCATGATCACAACCTCTAGCGGCGCACCTGCTGCACAGGTCATGTCTCGATGCCGCTACAGCGGAAGGCTTCTGCGTTCTCCCTCTGGTGGCAGTCGATCACGCAGCCAGCCGCAACATTGCAACAGTCTCCGGTCGATCCAGCGCCGCAAGGCGCGGCCCTGTTCGGCGACGAACAGATGCAAGCGCTGGGACAGGCGCTGGCGCAAGCCCATGTGCTGCATACCGGGCCCACGCGCGAGCTGCTGCTGGCGCAGCTCAAATCCAACCAGCGCTCGCTTGGCAGCACTGCTGCACGATTGAGCGAGATGGCGGCCGACGGCGTGCAATTGCACCCGGCCGGCGAATGGTTGCTGGACAATTATTATCTGGTCGAAGAACAGATGCGCCTGGCGCGCCAGCATCTTCCGCCCGGTTACAGCCGGCAATTGCCGCGCCTGCGCACGCCCACCTCGGTGGGCCTGCCGCGCGTGTATGAGCTGGGCTTGCAGGTGGTGGCGCATGGCGACGGGCGCGTGGATGTCATCACGCTGAGCCGTTTCATCGCCGCCTACCAACAGGTGGTGCCACTCAAGCTCGGCGAGTTGTGGGCGATTCCGATCATGTTGCGGCTGGCGCTGATCGACAACCTGCGCCGCATTGCCGACGACATCATGCACGATGGACGCGACAGCAGCCTGGCGGCGCATTGGGCGGCATTGCTCAACACCACTGCCGCCACCCAGCCCAAGGATGTGGTGGTGGTGGTGGCCGACCTGGCACGCTCGCAGCCGCCGGCCACCGGTGCATTCGTGGCCGAGCTGACGCGTGGCATCCAGGGCCGCGGGCCGGTGTTGTCGATGGCCAGCGCCTGGGTGGAGCAATGGCTGGCAAGCGAGGGCCACAGTGCGGAAGCGCTGGTGCACGCCGAAAGCCAGCGCCAGGCAGCCGAGCAGGTGTCGATCAGCAACAGCATCGGTAGCCTGCGGTTCCTGGACGAGATGGATTGGCGCGACTTCGTCGAGGCCATGAGCGTGGTCGAGCAGAGCCTGCGCAAGGATCCGGCCGACGTCTACGCACGCATGGATTTCCATACCCGCGATAGCTACCGGCATGTGGTGGAACAGCTGGCGCAGCGCCTGGAGCGCGACGAGCCGGCCGTGGCCGAGGCGGTGCTGCAGCTGGCCGCGCATTCCGATGCCGCCACGCCGGTGGCCAGCCACGTGGGCTATTACCTGGTGGATGCGGGCTTGCCGCGGCTGCGCGCCGCGCTGCGCGACCCAGCCGCGTCAGGCACGCCGGCGCCACTGCGCCCACGTGCGCGTCGCGTTGCGCTGCCGGTCTACCTGCTGCCGATCGCAGCGATCGCGTTGCTATGGACCGGCGTGCTGCTGCAGGGCGTGAGCGCAGCGCCGCCAATGCTGCGGTGGATCACCGCCGGCATCGCGCTGCTGGCCGCCAGCGAGCTGGGCATTGCGTTGGTCAACTGGGTGGCAACGCTGTGGGTGCGCCCACGTCCGTTGCCACGCATGGACCTGCGCGCCGGCATTACGCCCGACTGCCGCACGCTGGTGGTGATGCCGAGCATGCTGGCCAACCACGAGGCCATCGACGAGCTGGTCGGCGCGCTGGAGGTGCACTACCTGGCCAACCGCGACGCGCAGCTGTACTTCGCGCTGCTCACCGATTTCCTCGATGCCGGGCAGGCAGTGCTGCCCACAGACATGGCGCTGGTGGCGCATGCGGCGCAGCACATCGACCGGCTCAACGCGGCCTATGCCGATGCGCACGGCGACCGTTTCTTCCTGCTGCACCGCGCACGCCAGTGGAACGCCGGCGAGGGCTGCTGGATGGGCGCAGAGCGCAAGCGCGGCAAGCTGGAGGCGCTCAACCGCCTGCTGTGCGCCGACGACGCGCGGCTGCAGGCAGCCAGCGAATTCCTGCAGGTGCAGGGCGATGTGGCCGCGCTGGTACAGGTGCGCTATGTGATCACGCTCGACAGCGACACCCACCTGCCGCGGGATGCGGCACGCGCGCTGGTCGGGGCGATGTCGCATCCGTTGAATGTGCCGCGCATGGATGCGTCCGGGCAGATCGTCGAGGCCGGTTACGGCATTCTGCAGCCCGGCCTGGGCACCGGCATGAGCGAGGGCGGCGAATCGCGGTTTGCGCGCATGTTCGGCATCGAGCCGGGCATCGACCCGTACACCCGCGTGGTGTCGGACGTGTATCAGGATCTGTTCGGCGAAGGCTCCTTCATCGGCAAGGGCATCTATGCGGTGGCCACCTTCGAGCAGGTGCTGGCCGGCCGCTTCCCCGACAACCGTGTGCTCAGCCATGACCTGCTGGAAGGCTGCTACGTGCGCGCCGGCTTGCTCAGCGACGTGCGGTTGTACGAACGGCATCCGCAACGCTATGCCACCGATGCCAAGCGGCGCGCACGCTGGGTGCGTGGCGACTGGCAGTTGTTGCCATGGCTGTTGCCGTGGGTGCCCGACCGTGGCGGCCGACGCGCGCGCAATCCGCTGTCGTGGTTGTCGCGCGGCAAGTTGCTGGACAACCTGCGCCGCAGCCTGGTGGCACCGGCCGCCTTGGGCTTGTTGGTGATCGGCTGGCTGGTCTCGCCCACCCCGTTGCGCTGGACGCTGTGGCTGCTGGTGCTATGGCTGCTGCCGGGGCTGTGTTCGGCGCTGTATGCGCTGGCGCATCCGCCCGAGGGCCTGGGACTGCGCCATCACGCGCGCCAGGTCGGGATGGGGCTGCGTCAGCACCTGCTGCGCACCGGCGTGGTGCTGGCCTGCCTGCCATTCGAAGCAGGGCTGCAGCTGTCGGCAATCGCCCGCACGCTGGTGCGGATGACGATCACCCGGCGCCACCTGTTGCAGTGGGCGCCCTCCAGCGAAGTGGAGCGCAGCGCGCGCAGCGGCAATGCCGAGCAACAGCTGATGGCCGGCGCGGCCTGCAGTGCGGCCTTGGTGGTCGCCGCGGTGGCGTGGTGGTCGCCGCTGGCCCTGTGGGCGGCATTGCCGCTGGGGCTGGCGTGGATGGGCGCGCCCTGGTTGATGGCCTGGCTGGGCGAGCAGCCCGCCGCGCCGGTGGCACAGCTGTCGCAGGAGCAGCGCGCCTTCCTGGGTGGATTGTCGCGGCAAACCTGGGCGTTCTTCGAGAGCCATTGCACGGCGCAGCATCATTGGCTGCCGCCGGACAACGTGCAGGAATATCCGGTCACGGTGGTGGCCAACCGCACCTCGCCGACCAATATCGGCCTGGGCCTGCTGGCCAATCTGGCCGCCTACGATCTGGGCTACCTGACGGTGGCCGGCGTGATGACCCGCGTGGCCGATACCCTGGCCACGCTGGAAACGCTGCCGCGCTACCGCGGCCATTTCTACAACTGGTACGACACCGAAACGCTGGTGCCGTTGTTGCCGCGCTACGTCTCCACCGTGGACAGCGGCAACCTGGTCGGGCATCTGTTGACGCTGCGGCAAGGGCTGCTGGCGCTGGTGGATGCACCGGCGGTGTCGATGGCCGTATTCGATGGACTGGCCGACATCCTGGGCCTGCTGGCATCGCCAGCACGCACACGCAGCGACGCCGCCACCGAGGCACTGGACGCAATGGCGCAGAGCGTGCAGCGCATCCGCAGCCAGCCCGCGCCGAACCTGCACCAGGCCGAGCAGGCGCTGGCCCTGCTGCTGGCGCAGAGCCACACGCTCCTGGCGCTGATGCCGGGCAGCGACGACGACGAGCCGTGGCCGCAACGCTTGATCGACAGCTGTGCGGCCGCCCTGGCCGAGGTGGTCCATTGTGCAGGCACGCCTGCCGATACCGATGCGCACGCAACGCAGACGCCTGGCGCCGCCGTCGCCACGCTGCGCCAACTCGCCGCTGGCCACCTCACATCTGGCGTACAGACCTGGGCCGCCGCACGCGTGCAGGAGCTGCAACGGCTTGCGCATATCGCCGGGCAATTGGCGCAGATGGACTACGACTTCCTCTACACCCCCGCCCAGCAGTTGCTCTCGATCGGCTACAACGTCGACGACCACCGCCTGGACAGCGGGCATTACGATCTGCTCGCCTCCGAGGCCCGCTTAGGGATCTTCGTGGCCATCGCCCAGGGCAAGCTGCCGCAGGACAGCTGGTTCGCACTCGGGCGCACGCTCACCGACACCGGCGCCGAACCGACGCTGCTGTCGTGGAGCGGCTCGATGTTCGAGTACCTGATGCCCGATCTGGTGATGCCCAGCTACCCGCAGACCTTGCTGAGCCGC
Source organism: Xanthomonas sp. CPBF 426 (assembly GCF_903989465.1). NCBI lineage: Bacteria > Pseudomonadati > Pseudomonadota > Gammaproteobacteria > Lysobacterales > Lysobacteraceae > Xanthomonas > Xanthomonas sp. CPBF 426. The sequence goes on along the minus strand of NZ_LR861805.1, from coordinate 54,906 downwards.
TCGATGCGCGGCGCGGTGCAGGCGCAGATCCGCTACGGCGCAGCACGCGCGGTGCCGTGGGGCGTGTCCGAATCGGGCTACAACACGGTCGATACGCGGCGCAATTACCAGTACCGCGCTTTTGGCGTGCCCGGCCTGGGGCTCAAGCGCGGCCTGGGCCAGGACCTGGTGATCGCCCCATATGCCAGCGCCATGGCACTGATGGTCGAACCGGATGCGGCCTGCCGCAACCTGCAGCAGCTGCAGGCGCTGGGATTTGGCGGGCGCTTCGGCTTGTACGAGGCGATCGACTACACCCCGTCGCGGGTGCCGCGTGGCGAACACCACGCGCTGGTGCGCTCGTTCATGTCGCATCACCAGGGCATGGCGCTGCTGGCGCTGGACCACGTGTTGCGCGATGCGCCGATGCAGCGGCGCTTTGTCGCCGACCCGCAGTTCCAGGCCACGCTATTGCTGCTGCAGGAGCGCGCACCGCGCGCCGGCGTCTACGTCAAAGGCCTGGCCGACGCGGCGCAACGCCCGGTGGCCGCCGAGGCGGGCATGGCCTTGCGCATCCATCGCGACCCCAGCCTGGCCCAGCCGGCGCTGCAGTTGCTGTCCAACGGGCGCTACCACGGCATGCTGACCTCGGCCGGCGGTGGCTACAGCCGCGCGCGCGACATGGCGGTGACGCGCTGGCGCGAGGACGGCACCCGCGATCACTGGGGCACGTTCTGCTACCTGCGCGATGTGGACAGCGGCGTGGTGTGGTCGGCCGCGCATCAGCCCACCTGCGTGCCGGTGGAGCGCTACGAGGCGATTTTTTCCGAGGCCAAGGCCGAGTTCAAGGGCAGCCACCAGCGCTACGACAGCCATCTGGAAATCGCCATTTCCGCCGAGGACGACGTGGAACTGCGCCGGCTGCGCATCCGCAACCGCTCGCGGCAGACGCGCGTGATCGAAATCACCACCTATGCCGAAGTGGTGCTGGCACCGGCGCAGGCCGACGAGGCACATCCGGCCTTCAGCAACCTGTTCGTGCAGACCGAGATCCTGGCCGACAAACAGGCGCTGCTGTGCACGCGACGCCCGCGCGGGCATGACGAAGCGCAGCCGTGGATGCTGCACCTGGTGGCCGTGCACGACGCCGATGTGGCGTCGATCTCCTACGAGACCGACCGCGCCGCGTTTGTCGGGCGCGGGCGCAGCACCCGCGATCCGTTGGCGCTGCACGGTCAGGCCAGCCTGTCCGGCGCAGCCGGCTCGGTGCTGGACCCGATCGTGGCGATCCGCTGCCGTATTTCGCTGGCGCCGGACCAACAGGCGCAGGTGGACATGGTCTACGGCGTCGGTACCCAGCGCGCGGCCTGCACCGCGTTGATCGACAAGTACCGCGACCGCCGTCTGGCCGATCGCGTATTCGACCTGGCACTGACCCAGAGCCAGGTCACCCGCCGGCAGATCAATGCCTCGCTGGACGACGCGATGCGCTACGAGCGGCTGGCCGCGCGCGTGCTGTTCGTGGACCCGCAACTGCGCGCCGACAACGAAGTGCTGCTGCACAACCATCGCGGCCAGTCGGCATTGTGGAGTCACGCCATCTCCGGCGACCTGCCGATCGTGCTGTTGCGCATCACCGACCCGGACAATCTGGAGCTGGTGCGCCAGCTGGTGCAGGCGCACGCGTACTGGCGCCTGAAAGGCCTGCGCGCGGATCTGGTGATCTGGAACGAAAGCCAGTCCGGCTATCGGCAGTCGCTGCAGGACGCCATCCTGGGCCTGATCGCCGCCGACCCCGAGGCCAATGTGCTCGACCGCCCTGGCGGCATCTTCGTGCGCGCCATCGAACATATCTCGCAGGAAGACCGCGTGCTGCTGCAGACCGTGGCGCGCGCGATCCTCAGCGATGCCAACGGCAGCCTGGACGCGCAGCTGCAACGCCACCCCAGCGCACGCGCGCTGCCGCCGGCGCTGGAACCCATCCAGCAACTGGACAGCGCCGATTATCCAAGCAGCACGCACGCCGCCTACCTGGACACCACCCTGCAGGCCGCCGCCGAAGAAGCGGTGGTGTTCGACAACGGCCTGGGCGCGTTCGCTGCCGACGGCCGCGAATACCGCATCACCCTGGACCCGGGCGCGGCCACGCCGGCGCCCTGGTGCAACGTGATGGCCAATGCGCACTTCGGCACGGTGGTCAGCGACAGCAGCCCTGGTTACAGCTGGGCCGAGAACGCGCACGAATTCCGGCTTACGCCGTGGCACAACGACCCGGTCGGCGATGCCTCCAGCGAGGCGTTCTACCTGCGCGACGAAGACACCGGCCAGGTCTGGTCGCCGATGGCGCTGCCGTGTCGCGGCAACGCGCGCTACACGGTGCGCCACGGGTTCGGTTACAGCGTCTACAGCCATATCGAACACGGCATCGGCAGCGAGCTGTGGGTGTTCGTCGATGTGGAACGGCCGATCAAGTTCAGCCATCTGCGGCTGAAGAATCTGTCCGGGCGCCCGCGCCGGCTCAGCGTGACCGGCTATGTGGAATGGGTGCTGGGCGACATCCGCACACGCTCGCAGTTGCATGTGGTCAGCGAGGTGGACCTGGGCAGCAGCGTGCTGACCGCGCGCAACCCGTACAACACCGAGTTCGACGGGCGCGTGGCATTCTTCGATGCCGATGCACCCAGCCGCAGCATCACCGCAGACCGCAGCGAATTCATCGGGCGCAACGGCAGCCTGGCCGCGCCCGCAGCACTCGGCCGGCAACGCCTGTCCGGGCGCGTGGGTGCCGGCCTGGACCCGTGCGCGACGATCCAGATTCCGGTGACGCTGGCGGCCGAGCAGAGCTTTGAAACGGTGTTCCGCCTGGGCGCGGCGGTGGATCGCGACACCGCGCTGACACTGGCACGCCAGAGCCGCGGCGTCGCTGCCGCGCAAGCCGCCTTGCTGGCGGTGCGCGCGCACTGGCAGCAGGTGCTGGGCAGCGTGCAGGTGCGCACGCCCGACCCGGCGGTGGACCTGCTGGCCAACGGCTGGCTGCTCTACCAGACCATCGCCTGCCGGTTCCTGGCACGCAGCGGCTACTACCAGTCCGGTGGCGCCTACGGGTTCCGCGACCAGCTGCAGGACAGCATGGCGATGGTGCACGCGCAGCCGGCGCTGGCCCGCGCGCATCTGCTGCGCTGTGCTGCGCATCAGTTTGCGCAGGGCGATGTGCAGCATTGGTGGCATCCGCCGCAGGACCGCGGCGTGCGCACGCAGTGCTCGGACGATTTTCTGTGGTTGCCGCAGGCGCTGTGCCGTTATCTGGAGGTCACCGCAGATGCAAGCGTGCTGGACGAGCGGGTGAGCTTCATCGACGGGCGCGCCCTCAAGCCCGACGAGGAATCGTATTACGACCTGCCGCAGATCACCGGCAACGTGCAGTCGCTGTACGCGCACTGCGTGCTCGCCCTGCAACGCGGCATGGCACGGCTGGGCGAGCGCGGCCTGCCGCTGATCGGCAGCGGCGACTGGAACGACGGCATGAACCGGGTCGGCAAGGACGGCAAGGGCGAAAGCGTGTGGCTGGGCTTTTTCCTCTACGACGCCTTGTTGCGCTTTTCCGCCGTGGCCACACAGCGCGACGATGCAGCCTTCGCGGCAACCTGCCGCACGCAGGCGCAGGCGTTGCGCACCGCGCTGGAGCAGCACGCCTGGGACGGGCAGTGGTACCGGCGGGCCTGGTTCGACGACGGCACGCCGCTGGGTTCGAGCGATTCGGACGAATGCCGCATCGATTCGCTGTCGCAGAGCTGGGCGGTGCTGTCCGGGGCGATGGATCCGGCACGCAGTGCACAGGCGATGGAGGCGATGCACCAGCAGCTGGTGGATGCGGACGCCGGTATCGTCAAGCTGCTGGTGCCCCCGTTCGACCGCACCGGGCATGACCCGGGCTATATCCGTGGTTACGTCCCCGGCGTGCGCGAGAACGGCGGCCAGTACACGCATGCGGCGGTGTGGGCGACGATGGCCTTTGCCCACCGCGGCGACAGCGCGCGCGCCTGGCAACTGGCCGGCCTGATCAACCCGATCCACCACGCCCGCGACGCGGCCGGCATGCAACGCTACAAGGCCGAGCCCTATGTGCTGGCCGCCGATGTCTACGCGGTGGCACCGCACGCTGGCCGCGGCGGCTGGAGCTGGTATACCGGCGCGGCCGGCTGGATGTACCGGCTGCTGACCGAATCGCTGCTCGGCCTGCAGCGCCACGGCGAGCGCATGCACATCGTGCCGTGCATCCCGGCCGGCTGGCCGGGCTACCAGCTGCGCTATCGCTTCGGCAGCAGCACCTATGTCATCGACGTCAACCAACGCCCGGGCATCGAGGCGCGGCTGGAGATCGACGGCGTGACCCAGGCCGAGCTGGCTTTCACCCTGGTTGACGACGGTGCGGTCCACGCTGTGGCACTGGACTGGCCGGCGGACGCGACATGAGCACACGCAGACATACCCATACCAGCCATCAACTCGCCGACCTGGGCAAGATGCTGTCGGTCTGGCCGCAGCGGGTGCGCGACCCCAGCCAGTTCTGGCCGCAATTCGATGCCTTGGCCAAAGGCATTCTCGACGAGGCGGACCAGGCGGACCTGCAGCGGGTGCAGCGCCGCCTGCGGCAGCTGTTGCACCGCCATGGCCTGACGCGCAAGCAATAAGCGCGGCGGCAATCTCCACGGCGGCGGCTCGGCGGCGGCATCCATGCCGCCACACGGTCCCGCAACCGGCAAGGACACCGCACCAGACAATTCGTCGGCACTCATCTGAAAGCGTCTGTCGCGCGGTGTGCATCAGACCCGGAGCCGATGCTTCATGGTCGAACGAGACGCACCCAGCACTGCTCTTATCTTTGCGTATCGACCATCTCGACGGGTCCTTGCCCGCTCACCGTCGCGGGACCTTACGCGGCATGGATGCGCGTAAGAGCCTACATGGACGTACTTACGGCGTGTCCTGCGATGGTGGGCGGGGAAGGGCCCTGCAGCCACAGCTGCCGCATACAGCACTCGATGCCGTCATGATCGACTGCGCGCAGCCAGCACGCTTAGACTCCGCGTTTGCACCTGCCAAGGCCGCTGGTGATCGATCTCAATGACATTGCGCTGTATGTGCAGGTGGTGCGCAGCGGCAGTTTTGCCGAGGCCGCGCGCAGGCTTGGCACCGCGCCCAACAGCGTCAGCCGGCGCGTGCAGCAGCTGGAAGCGCAGCTGGACACGCGCCTGATGCAACGCTCCACCCGCAAGCTCACCCTGACCGATGCCGGGCAGGCCTTTTACGAACGTTGCGCCGACGCGGTGGACGGGCTGACCTCTGCCGGGCAGAGCCTGGTGGCAGGTGGCGAGGAAGCGGCCGGCCTGGTGCGGGTGGCGGCGCCGGCGGATTTCCTGGATTTCTTTCGCGTCGAATGGGTGGGCGAATTTCTCGCCGCGCATCCGCGCGTGCGCCTGGAATTCGTGCTCAGCGACGCCAAGGCCGACCTGATCGCCGAGCGCATCGATGTGGCCTTCCGGGGCGGTGTGGTGACGGACCTGGGCTATGTCGGCCGCCAGATCCTGGCCGACACCAACGATGTGCTGGTGGCCAGCCCTGGCTACCTGCAGGCACGCGGCAGGCCGCTGCGGCTGGATGAATTGCCGCAGCACGACTGCCTCAGTTTCCCGCATCCGAGCGGGTACGCCACCTGGACGCTGGTCGGCCCGTCCGGGCTTGCCGAAGACGTCCAGGTGCAGGCGCGCATGGCCGCCACCACCGCGCGCGCGCTGCGGCTTGCGGCGGTGGCCGGACTCGGCATCGCGTTGTTGCCGCAGGCGCTCACCTGGCCCGATATCCACGAAGGTCGCCTGACCGTGGTGTTGCCGGATTTTCAACGCAAGGGCCAGAGCCTGTACGCGCTGTATCCAAGCCGGCACCATCTGCCGCGCGCGGTGTCGGCGTTCATCCAGGCCGTGACGACGCGATTGAATGCGGCTGAATGCAAAGAGGTGACTGGCTTGGCGAACAGCGTCGCCATGCCGGGCGTGCGGTGAGCGTGGCGATGCGGAGTGCGGCGGTTCAACGCCTTGATTCGATTAAGTCTCCGCACCGAGCATGCGTGCGAAATGTGGTCCATCCAGCGGCGCGCTGTCCGCTCGTGCAGTGTCGGCACGTGTGAAAGATCGGCACCGCGCAAACCGATGACATGATCGCCAGCGCGGGCGATGCCCCCCGGCACGCATCGCCCGCCACATCACTCAGGCAGCAAGCCCAGCGATCTGCTGCTGGGCGCTGGCAATCCCCGCCTGGCGGGCGTCTGCGCCAGTGGCCAGGCCTTCGGCCACGATGACCTCGGGGGCGTGCACGCCGACAAAGCCCAGCGCGGTGCGCATGTAGCTCTCTGCATGCTCCAGCGATGCCATCGGCGAGCCGGCGCCATAGAAGCCGCCACGCGCCACCAGCAGGATCACGCGCTTGTTGCCGGCCAGCCCTTCGGGCACGCCCTGCGCGTTGTAGCGGAAGGTCTTGCCGGCCACCAGCACCCGATCGATCCAGGCCTTGAGCTGGGTCGGGATGGTGAAGTTGTACAGCGCCACGCCGATCACCACGGTGTCGGCGTCCAGGAACTCCTGCAGCACCGCCGCACTGGTGGCAAGTTCAGCGGCCAGTGCCGGGCTCTGGTCGCCGGTGGGATTCTGCTGGGCCGCCAGATGCGCGCCGGACAGATGCGCCAGCGGCTCGGCGGCCAGATCGCGGTAGGTCACCGCGATATCGCTGTTGCCGGACTGCAACCTTGCGACGGTGGCCGCCGAGAGCTGACGGCTGGCCGAGTAAGCGCCGAGGATGCTGGAATCGAGATGGAGCAGTTTCATGTCGGTACCTTTGGAAACGTGTGGGAAGTGAGGGATTCGGCGACGCGTGGCGCAGGCGCACACGCATCGACGTGGTGGAGGTGGTGATTGAGATGAACTGCCGAAGGCGCGCCGGTTGGGAGGTCTACCGCCCTGGGAAGCGTCGGCAGTGCGCCGGTGTGGCTGGCAACCGGCGCGCTGTGCGCCGGCCACACGGCATGCATGGCCGGCCGCTGGCGTCGGGCTCAGACCAGGCGGCCGCGCGCGCGCAACTGCTCGCCGATGCGGCGGATTTCCGCCTCACCCTGCGCCAGCGTGGCCTCGCTGGTGTGCACCGAGTAGTGGCCCATCACCAGCTCGTGTGGATGCTTGACCGCCGAGCCCAGCACGAAGGAGGTCGCCCCCACCGCCGCCACCTCGATGGCCTGCTCGGCATCCTTGAACACCGCCATCTGGCCGCTGCCGATGGTCTCGGCCGCTTCCAGCTGGCCGCCGTGCACCGCGATCCAGGCCACCGTGTGACCGGCCGGCGGCACATAGCGCCAGGTCTCGCCGCCGCGCAGCTGCACACCCAGGTAGGTCATGTCGGCCGGCGCCGGGATCCTGCTTTCCAGCGCGCCGTAGCGACCCAGCAGCACCCGCACCGGGCCGGCCACCGGCACATCGTCGGGCGACAGATACAGGCTTTGCGCCGGGGCATTTTCTTCGCTGGCGGGCAAGGCGACCCACAGCTGGAAGCCCTTAACCGTGGCCTGGCCGGCCAGCCCGCCGTCATGCCAGACGCCGTTGCCGGCACGCATCCACTCCACCCCGCCGGTCGGCAGGATGCCCTGTTCGCCGGTGGAATCTTCGTAGCCCAGCTGGCCACTCATCAGGTAGGTGAGCGTGGCAATGCCTGAATGCGGGTGCATCCCCATCGGCGCACCGCCGATCGACGGCTCGACGGTGAACAGGTCCAGGAACACGAACGGCTTGACCAGCTGGCCCAGGTCGCCCGGGCTCATCAGCCGGGTGATCGGGCCGCGGGTGCTGCCGCGGGTGCGGAACACCACCGGGCGCGGCGCGCCCAGCTCGCTGGGCGTGTGCTGCGGCTGAGCGGGGTCGGCGGTCGCCAGTTGTGCGTGCATGCCAGATCTCCTTGCGGCGGTGGTGGGGCGCGCGGCCCCGTGAGGCACACAGTAAAGATCCGCCGATTGATGGACTAGCCGGAAGATGTGGAGTGGAGTCGTCCAGAAATCGCAGTAATCGCAGGCGGAGACTGCGGGTCACGCAACAAGGGCCCGGCGCAGCGCCCTGGGCAGCGGCAGGCATGGTGCGTCTGCCACCGCGCCTGCGGCGCAGTCTTCATGCCACGCCAACAACGGGTTCTTCACGCTTGCCACATTCTTCCGCTGGAGACCCCCGATGATCCGCACCCTCGCCCCGCTCGCTGCCGTGTTGTTGCTCTCGGCCTGTGCCTCCAACCAGGTTGCGCAGGTGCAGCCCATCGACGGGGCCATCTCCGGCCAGTGCCATATCGACAAGGTGCGCGGCGCTGTCGGCCTGGCCGCAGCGGCGCAGACCATCGAACGGGCGCGCGTGGACAGCGACAGCCTGCAGGTCAGCGTGCGCCGCGGCGAACGCGCCACCGGCGGTACCACTGCCAGCGGCCTGGCCGACCCGGCCCAGGGCGCCAGCGAAAGCGGCGGCGATCACCTCACCGTCGAGACCGGCCCGAACAACAACATCACCGCGATCTACTGCGGCTAAGACTGGCCCCCGGCATCGTGGCCGCCCCACCACGGGCGGCCACGCGTAGCGCGCAGGCACCACGTTGCCTGCAACTGCCGGACCACGCCCAGACCCCACGCTGGCGAACCGGCCAACCACACCGCTGAGCGCTATCCCATGGGCTGACGGAACTGGCGTTGGTCCCAGCCGCCGGTGCGGCAGGCGGCAGCATGTCGCCAATCGTCGCACGGTGCTGATCACGCTTTAGTGGATCAGCAACATGTTCGATGCGGCGGCCGGATGCAGGCATCTGCGTTGGTCGGCGCCATGGCAGCTCCCCAGGGATCGGCGCTCAGCGCGATCGCGCTGCCGGCCGTGGCGGCTGATCTCGCCCGGCCTGCTGTCCATTGCCAACACCGCACGCCGGATGACGACGCCAGACCATCGTGCGATGGCACGTAGTGAGTCAGTGCGTGCAAATCGCCTGGATGCGCGCGTGCCTGCACACCCGAGCATGACCCAGTTGTCCGGCATGGCACGCAGCGGCGCGCCATCGCCGCTGCTGTCGGTGCGCAGCGTCTGCACGATCGACGCGCGGCGCCAACCGCGCAGTTTGGCTGTCGCCCGCCTGTGCGATGCAGGCGTTCGTGCAAGCGCGGCGCACTGCACCAGGCCATCGCCTGCAGCGACGATCGCCCAGACACCTGCTCTTTGATGACGTCATCAGTGCAGTACCAACGTGGCCTTGCCATGGCGCCAATGCTGATAAGAACCTGAACTCTCGTGGCCGATTCGCAGTCAGGACAGACGGCGGACAGCGTCTTGCTTTAGCCTTGTTTTTCGCACGATCGCGCATTTGCACCGATATGCGCAGCTACGGTTTGAACGAACTCTTTCAATGTTGTGAGGATAGATGGCTCGTTCGTATATGACGTCGTTTTTTCGCGAATGGCTCACCGCACCCTGCTCCGTTGCCGCGATACTCCCCTCCGGACGCGCACTCGCCTCCGTCATCACATCCGAGTTGTCGGAACAGACCGGCCGCGTTCTCGAACTCGGGCCGGGCACCGGCGTGTTCACTCAGGCAATGATCGACAAGGGCGTGCGGGAAAAGAACCTCATCCTGCTCGAGTACAACGCCACCTTCTCCGCGTTGCTCAGGCAGCGCTTTCCACACGCACGCTTGCTGCAGATGGATGTTGCCGATCTCGAATCGGTACCCCGCATCGATGGAGCCTGCGTCGATGCCGTGGTCTGCGGCCTTGGCTTGTTGAACATGCCGGCGCATCAGGTGGCCGCGATCCTGCGTGGCGCCTTCCTGCAGTTGAAGCCCGGCGGCCGGCTGTACCTGTTTACCTACGGATTCAAGTGCTCGGTTCCGGCGCAGATACTCGACGCGCTGGATCTGGAGGCCGTCAGGATCGGGCGCACCTACCGTAACGTGCCGCCTGCGACGACCTACCGCATCCAGCATCGCGCCTGTCGGCGATAGCCTCAGGCCGATGCTGCACGGCGCGGGTGCGCCCCGGCCGCCTTGCGCGGTTTGCTGCTGGTTTTGCCTGGCTTGCTGCGCGAGTCGGTCAGAAAGCGCAGCGTGGCCGCTTCCCACTGGCGCTCGCCGCGCACGCCGGTGGCCATGGCCTGCAGGTGGCCGGCACGCCAGCCTTCGAACACGCATGGGTCGATGTAGGCCTTGCGGCATACCGAGGGCGTGTTGCCCAGCGCGTTGGCCACTTCGCGGATGACGTCGTTCTGCACCTGGGTCAGCGCGCGTTCGCTCATGCGCTCGGGCAGCGGCAGGCGCGCCAGCCGTTGCAGCGCGGCCAGCGTGCCGCCCCAGGTGCGGAAATCCTTGGCGGTGAAATCCTCGCCCATCGCCTCGCGCAGGTAGTCGTTGACCTCGCCCGAATCCACCGGCTGCAGCTGGCCGTCGTCATCGCGGTACTGGAACAGCGATTGCCCGGGCAATTGCTGGCATTCGCGGATCAGTTTGACCAGCTGCTTGTCGTCCACCTCGATATCGTGATCCTGGCCGCTCTTGCCGCGGAACTTCAGCCGCGCACGTCCGCCGCGCAGGAATTCCATATGCCGGTTGCGCAAGGTGGTCAGCCCGTAGGAACGATTGCTGCGCGCATATTCGGCGTTGCCCACGCGCACCAGGGTGTCGGCCAGCAACGCCACCACGATCGCCAGCACCTTCTCGCGCGGAAAGCCCGGCAGGACCAGATCGCGGCGCAGCCGGCGGCGTAGCTTGGGCAACGCCTGGCCGAAGGCGATCACCCGTTCGAACTTGCCTTCGCCACGCACCTGCGCCCAATCGGCGTGGTAGCGGTACTGCTTGCGCCGGCGCGCATCGCGCCCGGTGGCCTGCAGATGGCCGTTGGGCTTGGCGCAGATCCACACCTCGGTATACGCCGGCGGAATGGCCAGGGCGCGGATGCGCTGCAAGGTCTCCGCATCGGCCACGCGCTGCCCGTCTGCGCTGCGGTAACTGAAGCTCTTGCCGGCCTTGCGGCGGCTGATGCCGGGCTGCTGATCGTTGACGTAGGTGAGCCCGGCCGCGCGCGCGGTGGCCTTGGCCTGCGCGACCGCGGCCACGCTCGCCACCGCGGCCGTGGCGGCCACCGCGCCGGCGGCAACGGAGGCCAGCTTGCCGGCCGCGCGCGCGGTGGCTGCGGCATTGCGAAGAACACGTTTGGCTTTCATTGCGCACGGATCGAAGGACAGGCGCCGATTGTTGGGCCGGGCGGGACTAGGCCGCGTCAACGCTGCGACAACGCCATGTGGGCAAGCGATGCCCGCGGGCGGGTTTTCTGCTTATGCTTTGGCTTCCCCTCACTGTGCTGGAGTTATCGATGCGCGCTGTCCTGCCTACCGCCCGCCTGGCTTGTACCTTGGTCGTGCTGGCGGCATTGAGTGCCTGCGGCTCGCCGCAACCGGACGAGCAGGAAGCCGTCTCCGCCAAGGCGCAGCAAGCCGCCGAACAAGCCGCCGCACCGGCGCCGGCCGCCGCGCCCGAGGCGCCGCCGATCGGCAGCTGCGATGCCACCCAGGTGCAGTCGCTGGTGGGCCAGGCGCTGACCGACGCGGTGAGCGAACAGGCCCGCACCGATGCCGGCGCCAAATCGGTGCGCGTGCTCAAACCCGGCCAGATGACCACGATGGAGTTCAACGGCGAGCGGCTCAACCTGGAAGTGGATGCCAAGAACGTGATCGCCTCGGTGCGTTGCGGCTGAGCGCCACCTGGCGCCTGTTGGCGAACAGGCGCCGAGCCAGCTGGCACAAGGCCTCGCGGCCGCCCTCGTTGCAGCTGTAACGGTGTATTGCGGCACCGCATCAACTGTGGTCTAGTCGATCATCCGGTGACCTCTTCGAAACGCTCCACGGATCGAGCGCTGCAACGTCGTCGCCGCTCTCCCAGATCGCAAAGAGGCAGACAATGGCCCCCCGCACTCGCCAAGGGCTCAACGACTACGGTCTCTACAACAGCGCGCGCGATGAGCGCGACGCCTGTGGTTTTGGCATGGTCGCCCAGTTGGACGACCAACCATCCCGCTCGCTGGTGGACACCGCGATTGCGGCACTCTCGCGCATGACCCACCGCGGCGGCGTGGCGGCCGACGGACTCACCGGCGATGGCTGCGGTCTGCTGATCCGCAAACCCGATGCGTTCCTGCGCGGGCTGGCGCGCGACGCCGGCATCACCGTGGGCACGCGCTACGCGGCCGGCGTGGTGTTCCTGCCGCTGGACGAAAGCGATGCGGCGCGCTGCCGTGCCGAACTGGAAACCCAGCTGCACGCCGCCGGCGTGCACTTCCGCGGCTGGCGCGTGGTACCCACCGACGACAGCGTGTGCGGCCAGCTGGCGCGCGACACCTTGCCGCGCATCGAGCAGGTCTTCGTCGATGCCGGTGCCGAGCAGAGCGAGGACGGCTTCACCCTGGCGCTGTTTCTGGCGCGCCGCCGCGCCGAGCAGGTGCTGCGCGAGGTGGCGGACTTCTATGTCACCACCCTGTCGCCCAACGGCATCAGCTACAAGGGCATGGTGCTGCCGGACAAGCTGAGCACGTTCTACCCGGACCTGCAGCGCAGCGACCTGTCCTCCAGCGCAATCGTGTTCCACCAGCGGTTTTCCACCAATACGCTGCCGCGCTGGCCGCTGGCGCATCCGTTCCGCCTGCTCGCCCACAACGGCGAGATCAACACCATCGAAGGCAATCGCCGCTGGGCGCAGGCGCGCAGCAAGGTGTGGCAGACCCCGCGCTTCGATATCGCGCAGTTCGACCCGGTGATCTCCATGCACGGCTCCGATTCGCAGAGCCTGGACAACATGCTGGAGCTGCTGATCGCCGGTGGCATGGACCTGCTGCAGGCGCTGCGCATCCTGGTGCCGCCGGCGACCCAGTCGCTGGAGTTCAAGGACGCCGACTTGGCTGCGTTCTATGAGTTCTACGGCCTCAACACCGAGCCGTGGGATGGCCCGGCCGGCATCGTCGCCTGCGACGGCCGCTATGCCGCCTGCATGCTCGACCGCAACGGGCTGCGCCCGGCGCGCTGGATGCTGACCTCCGACCGCCATTTCCTGGTGGCCTCCGAGGCCGGCGTGTGGGAACTGCCGGCCGAGCGCATCACCCGCAAGGGCAAGCTGGGCCCGGGCGAGATGATGGCGATCGACCTCAAGCGCGGCGACCTGCTCGACTCGGACGCCATCGACCGCATCAACCGTGCGCGCGCGCCCTACAAGCAATGGCTGCAGCAGGGCGTGACCTACCTGCAGACCGAACTGATCGACCCCTCGCTGGTGGAAGAACCCTTCAGCGAGCAGACCCTGCGCAGCTACCACAAGCTGTTCCAGCTCAGCACCGAGGAAGTGGAGCAGATCCTGCGCCCGCTGGCCGAGACCGAGCAGGAAGCCACCGGCTCGATGGGCGACGACACCCCGATGGCGGTGCTCAGCCGCCAGACCCGGCCGCTGTACGACTACTTCCGCCAGGCCTTCGCGCAGGTCACCAACCCGCCGATCGACCCGCTGCGCGAAGGCATCGCGATGTCGCTCACCACCCAGCTCGGCAAGGAGACCAACATCTTCCATGCCGGCGCGGAGACGGTGAACCACGTCATCCTCAACTCGCCGGTGCTCAGCCAGCGCAAGCTGCGCCAGCTGCTGAAGATGGAGCAATACGTCGAGCGCAACCGCCTGATCGACCTGTCCTACAGCGTGGAGGAAGGCCTCAAGGCCGGCCTGGAACGCATCTGCCAGGAAGTGGAAGCGGCCGCGCGCGACGGCGCCGTCATGCTGCTGCTGTCGGACCGCTACCCGGTGCCGGACCGGCCGATGGCGCATGCGCTGCTGGCCACCGGCGCGGTGCATCACCACCTGTGCAAGGTGGGTCTGCGCTGCGACGTCAACCTGATCATCGAGACCGGCACCGCGCGCGATGCGCACCACATGGCCTGCCTGCTCGGCTTCGGCGCCACCGCGGTGTATCCGTACCTGGCCTACCAGACGCTGTTCGACCTGGGCCGGCGCGGCATCTTGCAGCTGAGCAAGGGCGGCGAGCAGTCGCAGATCGGCCGCCGCTACCGCAAGGGCATCTACAAGGGCCTGTCCAAGATCATCTCCAAGATGGGCATCTGCACCATCGCCAGCTACCGCGGCGCGCAGTTGTTCGAGATCGTCGGGCTGGACCCGGACGTGGTGGAGCTGTGCTTTGCCGAAACGCCCGCCCGCATCGGCGGCGTGGGCCTGGCGCGGCTGGACACCGAGGCGCGCGAGCTCACCGCACGCGCCTGGAACGACCAGCTCAAGCCGGAAGTGGGCGGCCTGCTCAAGTACGTGCACGGCGGCGAGTACCACATGTACAACCCGGACGTGGTCATGACGCTGCAGCGCGCCACCCGCACCGGCGATGCCGGCGACTGGCAGAAGTACGTCGACGCGGTGCATGCGCGCCCGGCCTCCACGCTGCGCGACCTGGTCCAGCTCAAGCGTGCCGCGACCCCGACCCCGCTGGACGAGGTCGCCCCCGCGGCCGATGTGCTGCGCCGCTTCGACACCGCCGCGATCAGCCTGGGCGCGCTGTCGCCCGAGGCGCACGAAGCACTGGCCATTGCGATGAACCGCCTGGGCGGGCGCAGCAATTCCGGCGAAGGCGGCGAAGACCCGGCCCGCTACGGCACCGAGAAGCGCTCCAAGATCAAGCAGGTGGCCTCGGGCCGTTTCGGCGTGACCCCGGAATACCTGGTCAACGCCGAAGTGCTGCAGATCAAGGTCGCCCAGGGTGCCAAGCCCGGCGAAGGCGGCCAGCTGCCCGGCCACAAGGTCAACGAACTGATCGCGCGGCTGCGCTACGCCAAGCCCGGCATCGGCCTGATCAGCCCGCCGCCGCACCACGACATCTACTCGATCGAGGACCTGGCCCAGCTGATCTACGACCTCAAGCAGGTCAATCCGACCGCGCTGGTCTCGGTGAAGCTGGTCGCGCATGCCGGCGTCGGCACCATTGCCGCCGGCGTGGTCAAGGCCGGCGCCGACCTGATCACCGTGTCCGGCCATGACGGCGGCACTGGGGCCAGCCCGGTCAGCTCGATCCGCTATGCCGGCGTGCCATGGGAACTGGGCGTGGCCGAGTCGCACCAGGCGCTGGTGGCCAACGACCTGCGCGAGCGCACCATCCTGCAGACCGACGGCGGCCTGAAGACCGGCCTGGACGTGGTCAAGGCCGCGCTGCTGGGCGCCGACAGCTTCGGCTTCGGCACCGCGCCGATGATCGTGCTGGGCTGCAAGTACCTGCGCATCTGCCACCTCAACAACTGCGCCACCGGCGTGGCCACCCAGGACGAGCGCCTGCGCGCGAACTACTTCACCGGCCTGCCCGAGCGCGTGGAGCATTTCTTCCGTCTGCTGGCCGAGGAAGTGCGCCAGTGGCTGTCCTACCTGGGCGTGCGGTCGCTGGACGACATCGTCGGCCGCACCGACCTGCTCGAACAGCTGGAGGTCTCGCCGCGTGCCGGGGTCAAGGTCGATCTGTCGCGCCTGCTCACCCATGCGCGCTACGACGGCAGCCATTGCGCGGCCCAGCGCCTGTACGAATCGCCCGACAGCCTGGCCACGCAGATGGATGGCCTGCTGGCCGATGCGATCGCCAACAAGACCGGCGGCGACCATCGCTTCCTGATCCACAACACCGACCGCTCGATCGGCGCGCGCCTGTCCGGCGCCATTGCGCGCGTGCACGGCAACCACGGCATGAGCGATGCGCCGTTGAACCTGCGCTTCCGTGGCACCGCCGGGCAGAGCTTTGGCGCATTCAACGCCGGTGGCCTGCAGCTGGAGCTGGAAGGCGAAGCCAACGACTATGTCGGCAAGGGCATGGCCGGCGGCCGGCTGGTGGTGCGTCCGCCGCGCGGTGCGCGCTTCGAGGCGCGCAGCACGCCGATCGTGGGCAACACCTGCCTGTACGGCGCCACCGGCGGCGAGCTGTTCGCGGCCGGCCGCGCCGGCGAGCGCTTTGCGGTGCGCAACTCCGGTGCGCTGGCGGTGGTGGAAGGCGCAGGCGACCACTGCTGCGAATACATGACCGACGGCGTGGTGCTGGTGCTGGGCAAGGTGGGCCTGAACTTCGGCGCCGGCTTCACCGGCGGGCTGGCCTATGTGCTGGATATCGAACGCGACTTCGTGGACCGCTACAACCACGAGCTGATCGACATCCACCGTGTCTCCGCCGAGGGCTTCGAGAACCATCGCCAGCACCTGCACACCCTGATCAGCCGCCACCGCGAACTGACCGGCAGCATCTGGGCGCAGCAGATCCTGGACGAGTTCCGCGACTACATCGGCAAGTTCTGGCTGGTCAAACCCAAGGCCGCCAGCATCGAGTCGCTGACTGAGTCGCTGCGGCGCGCCGCCTAGTCGTGCTCCCCTCCCGCTCGCGGGAGAGGGGTCGGGGGTGAGGGCCGGTGGCCCGCAACCCTCATCCGCCCCTTCGGGGCACCTTCTCCCGCACGCGGGAGAAGGGAATCAGCCACGGATTTCTTTTATGAGCCGCAAGCAAGCCTTCCAATTCCTCGACCTGCCCCGGACCATGCCCACGCGCATTCCGGTGGAGCTGCGTACCTCCGGTGACTGGGGCGAGTTGTACGGCAAGTTCGACAAGGCCGACGCGCAGTACCAGTCCGGCCGTTGCCTGGACTGCGGCAACCCGTATTGCAGCTGGAAATGCCCGGTACACAACGCGATTCCGCAGTGGCTGCAGCTGGTGCAGGAAAACCGCATCGAAGAAGCCGCCGCGCTGTGCCATTCCACCAACCCGCTGCCGGAAGTGTGCGGGCGGGTGTGTCCGCAGGATCGCCTGTGCGAAGGCAGCTGCACGCTGGAGGAATTCGGCGCGGTCACCATTGGCGCGGTGGAAAAATACATCGTCGATACCGCGTTCAAGATGGGCTGGCGCCCGGACCTGGGCAATGTGCAGCCGAGCGGCTGGCGGGTAGCGGTGATCGGCGCCGGCCCGGCCGGCCTGTCCTGCGCG
Organism: Xanthomonas sp. CPBF 426; assembly: GCF_903989465.1. Classification (NCBI taxonomy): domain Bacteria; kingdom Pseudomonadati; phylum Pseudomonadota; class Gammaproteobacteria; order Lysobacterales; family Lysobacteraceae; genus Xanthomonas; species Xanthomonas sp. CPBF 426. The sequence goes on along the minus strand of NZ_LR861805.1, from coordinate 37,832 downwards.
GACCGCCTGGTGCGTGCCGGGATCGAGGCGGTGGTCTACGACCGCTACGAGCAGATCGGCGGGCTGCTGCAGTTCGGCATCCCCAGCTTCAAGCTGGACAAGTCGGTGATCGGCAAGCGCCGCGAGATTCTCGAAGGCATGGGCGTGCAGTTCCGCCTGGGCGTGGAAGTGGGCCGCGACATCAGCATCGAGCAGTTGCTGGGCGAATACGACGCGGTGTTCCTGGGCACCGGCGCCTACCGCTACACCGATGGCGGGCTGCCCGGGCAGGACCTGAAGAATGTGCTGCCGGCGTTGCCGTTCCTGGTGCAGAACAGCCGCATCGTCAGCGGCAACGACCCGCACGGCCGGCCGATCGCCGGCTGGGAAGACCAGATGGCGCTGCCCGATCTCAACGGCAAGCGGGTGGTGGTGCTGGGCGGCGGCGACACCGGCATGGACTGCGTGCGCAGTGCGATCCGCCTGGGCGCGGCCAAGGTCACCTGCGCGTACCGCCGCGACGAGGCCAGCATGCCGGGCTCGGCGCGCGAGGTCGCCAACGCGCGCGAGGAAGGCGTGCGCTTTTTGTTCAACCGTCAGCCGCTGTCGATCGAATCCGGCGCCGACGACGAGGCGATCGGCGTGACCGTGGTGGAAACCCGCCTCGGCGAGCCCGATGCCAGCGGGCGGCGCAACGCGGTACCGGTGGAAGGCAGCGAATCGCTGCTGGAAGCGGACGTGGTGATCATCGCGTTCGGCTTCTCGCCGACCCTGCCCGACTGGCTGGCCTCGCAGGGCGTGGAAGCCGGCAGCAACGGCCGCATCGTCGCACCGGCCGACGACAACGGCCGCCTGCCCTACCAGACCAGCAACCCGCGCCTGTTCGCCGGCGGCGACTGCGTGCGCGGCGCCGACCTGGTGGTCACCGCCGTGGCCGAAGGCCGCGACGCGGCCGGCAGCATCGTGCAGCTGCTGGGCGTCAAGGCGCAGGTCAAGGAACCGGCCGCCGCCTGAGTGTGGCCAGCGCGTGGGCCCGGTGCCCGGCGCTGGCTGTGGCGTTGCCTGCAGGCAAGCCGCAAACCGCATGCGGCCTGCGCGGCAAGACTGGATGACGCTGCGCGTTGCAGCGTATCCACGGCGCGGGAAAGCGCCCGCATGCGCGACGCAGTAATCGCCTGCGCCTGGCGCAAGGCCAGGCGCGCACCTGCCTGCCACGCCGCCGGACGCCTCTAGGCGCCTCCAGGCGCAAGCCAGCTTCGCCTCCGCACGGGCGTGTCCGGTCCAACCCGCAGCGCGCGACGAACACACCACGTGGCTCCGCCATTGGCCCTGCGCTCAACACGCGCCGGCCGGTGCGCGGTGGCGGCAGACGCAGGCGTCTGGCCGCCATTTGACGCGCTGCACGCACGCCAGCGCCCGCAATCGGCATGCCCGCAGGGCTGTCGCGATCTGCAGCCTCGACGATTGCACCCCCTATGGAAGTGTGATTTAAGTCACATATCTTCTGTCGCCATGTAGCACCGGCCAATCAATCCCCCCCGACGCGCAGGACGTTCTGCGCCGACCTGGAGGTGCCGGGCAGTGACGGCAGTCGGTTCCATCCCGGGTGCGGGCAACGCCGCCGCCGTGGACTCCAGACCTCGTTCACGTGTCGCCGCGCCACGCGGCGGCGAAGCCGTGGGCCTCACCAAGGAAGCAACCTCATGACGCAGCAACTCGCTACCAGCCAACATGGACGCGACGACTGGGTGGACTGGCTCCGCGGCGCCAGCGTATTGATGGTGATCGTGCTGCACGCCTATGGCTTCGCCTTCGATGCCTACCCGGAACTGCGCAGCGGCGCGACCGAGCAAGCCAGTGCCCTGATGCTGTCCATCGAGCACCTCAACCGCTCGCTGGCACCGCTGCGCATGCAGCTGATGTTCCTGCTGTCGGGCCTGTTCGTCGCGCGTGGGCTGGACAAGGGCATCGCGCCCTACCTTGGCGGCAAGCTGCGGCACGTGCTGTACCCCTACCTGCTCTGGTCGGTGCTGATCTTCGCCCTGCGCGAGGCGGGCTCGGTGCTGGCCAAGGCCGAACCCATCGCCTGGCTGGATCTGGGCAAGATCGCGGTCGGCAACGTGGCGCTGACCTGGTTCCTGTTCTACCTGTTCGTGTTCCTGGTGCTAATGCCCTTGCTGCGTCGGCTGCCGCCGCCATTGGTGCTGGCCGCGACCGTGCTGGGCTCGGTCTGCCTGGGTCCGCTGCTGCGCCAGGGCGCAGATCCGTTCTATTACTTTGCGTTCTTCTACATCGGCACGCTGCTGGCCGGCCGGGTGCCGGCACTGCTGCGGCAGGCGCCGCGCTGGATCTGGCCGCTGTCGTGCCTGAGCCTGTGCGCCATCGTGCTGATCGCCAATCTCACCGCGCTGCATGGCATCTGGATCGGCTACCTGCCGCTGGTGGTGATCGCGCTGCCACTGCTGGTCGCTGTGGCGATGTGGGCGAACCGGCAACCGGCTGCGCAGGCGATCCGCTATGTGGGCCGCAACTCGGTGGTGTTCTACCTGAGCCACTTTCCGCCCTTCATCGTGCTGGCCTATCTGCTGCCGCGCTGGATCGACGAGGGAGCGGTGCTGTTCTTTGCCTTGTTGGGGGTCGGCGTACTGGTCCCGGCCGTGCTGTGCCTGCTGCGCGCGCCCGGCCGCCTGCCTGCGCTGAACCTGCTGTTCTCCGCACCGATGCCGGTCCGCCGCCCACGCAGCGCGTTGCCTGCCGTCGGCACGCTGCACGGCTCACCGGTGTCCGCCTAGTGGGCCTGCGTGCCGATGGTGCCGCTCACCGGCGCCATCGATCCAACTGATTACGACCGATGTCGTGCGGTCACGCACCACCTGCCGTGCAAAACCCCAGGTGATGCGCGCGCGCATCACCTGGGCCGAGCGCAGCGCCGGCAAACGCCCTGCCGCCCTGTGACAAGGCGGCAGGGCGGGCCATCAGGCCGCCTTGTCCAGCGTGGCCATGTCGATCACGAAGCGGTACTTCACGTCGCTCTTGAGCATGCGCTCATAGGCCTCGTTGATCTGATCGGCGCGGATGGTTTCGATGTCCGAGACGATGTTGTGCTTGGCGCAGAAATCCAGCATCTCCTGGGTCTGGCGAATGCCGCCGATCAATGAACCGGCCAGCGTGCGGCGCTTCATGATCAGGTTGAACACGCTCGGCGACGGGTGCGATTCCTCGGGCACGCCCACCAGCACCATCGCCCCGTCGCGCTTGAGCGCATTGAGGAACGGGTCCAGGTTGTGCGGCGCGGCCACGGTGTTGAGGATGAAGTCCAGCGTGTTGGTCTGCGCAGCCATCTGGGCCTCGTCGCGGGAGATCACCACTTCGCTGGCGCCCAGGCGCAGCGCATCGGCGCGCTTGCTCTCGGAGGTGGTGAACAGCACCACCGTGGCGCCCATCGCCTTGGCGATCTTCACCGCCATGTGGCCCAGGCCGCCCAGACCGACCACGCCCACCTTCTGACCGGGACCGACCTTCCAGTGCGCCAGCGGCGAATAGGTGGTGATGCCGGCGCACAGCAACGGGGCCACGGCGGCCAGGTTGTCGCTGTGCGAGATGCGCAGCACGTACTTCTGATCGACCACGATGTGGTCCGAATAGCCGCCGTAGGTGTTCTCGCCACCCCCGAACATCGGACCGTTATAGGTGCCGGTGAAGCCCTGCTCGCAATACTGCTCTTCGCCTTCCTGGCAGGACGCGCAGCTGCGGCAGCTGTCGACCATGCAGCCGACACCGGCCAGGTCGCCGACCTTGAAGCCGGTGACCGCATCGCCAACCGCAGTGACGCGGCCGACGATCTCGTGGCCGGGCACCGACGGGTAGCGTGTGTTCTGCCATTCGTTGCGTGCGGTATGCAGATCCGAGTGACACACGCCGCAGTAGGCAATATCGATCTGCACATCGTTGGGGCCGGGCGCGCGTCGTTCGAACACGAATGGTGCAAGCGGCTGATCGGCAGTGTGTGCGGCGTAAGCGTGGGCTTGGCTCATGGGAAAGACTCCGGGATGTGACGTCCCCCGCGACAGTGCGGACGACAAAAGAAATCGGGTTGTAGCTTAAGACAGGCGCCTGTCGCACTCCTGCGACAGTGCGTCTTGCCTGTCGGGTTGCGGACGCGACCGCAGCGGCATGGTGCGCCCTGCAGGTGTTTGTACGCGATCAAATCGCCGTTGCCGGCGTGAATGGTGCGCTAACGCCGGAGCTTCTACGCTGACCAACCACCGTCCTGACCTGCACCATCCCTGCTGGCCGTGCCCTCCCCCTGCGGCCGCCTACGTCGATGCCGAAGGAGGCTTCCATGTTCCGTTCTCCCCCCACGTTCCCATCCTTGCGCAGCGCTGCACTCGCACTGACCCTGCTGGCCGCGATGCCGCTGGCGCACGCCAAGGAGCCTGGCCATCCCGACAAGCAGTCCAGCGGCCTGAAGTATGTCGGCGTCAATCTGTCCGGCGCCGAGTTCAACTCACGCAAGAAGCCCGGCACCCTGTTCAAGGACTACACCTACCCGTCCGCAGCGGATTTCAGCTACTTCGCCGGCAAGGGCATGAATACGATTCGCCTGCCGTTTTTGTGGGAGCGCCTGCAACCGCAGCTCAGCGGCGACCTGGACCCGGCGCAACTGGCGCTGCTGAAGAAAGCGGTGGCGGCAGCCAAGGCCAACAAGCAGTACCTGATCCTGGATGTGCACAACTACGCCAAGTACAACGGCAAGCGCATCGGCAGCAGCGAGGTGCCCACCGCGGCGGTCGCGGACCTGTGGCGCCGGCTGGCGCTCGAATTCAAGGACGACTCGTCGGTGATCTTCGGGCTGATGAATGAGCCCAACGGCATTTCCGCCACCGATTGGGCAACCGCGGCGCAAGGCGCGATCAACGCGATCCGCAAGACCGGCGCCAGGAACCTGATCCTGGTGCCGGGCACCGCCTACAGCGGCGCACACAGCTGGCGCAGCGCCAGTTACGGCGTCTCCAATGCCAAGGCCCTGGAAATCCTCAAGGACCCGGGCAACAACCTGGCCTTCGAAGCGCATCAGTATCTGGACAACGACTACAGCGGCACCAAGCCGGTGTGCACCAGCGCCACGGTCGGCGAAGAAAAGCTGCGCGGCTTCACCGCCTGGCTGCGCGAGAACAAGCAGAAGGGCTTCCTGGGCGAATTCGGCACCGCCAACAACCCGGTCTGTGACCAGGCACTGGAAGGCATGCTGACCTACATGGAAAAGAACAGCGACGTGTGGCTGGGCTGGACCTGGTGGGCCGCTGGCGCATGGTGGAAGCCGGAGTACTTCTTCACCGTGCAGCCGGGCAAGGACGGCAGCGACAAGCCGCAGATGTCGATTCTGAGCAAGTACGCACGCCGCGCGACCAAGTAGCCCACGCGGGCGGGCCGCTCACGGTGGTCGCGGCCTGTGCTGCGGCCACCGTTTTTTTTTGCGTGCCATCGTCCATGTCCTGCCACGGAGAAGCGATGGAATCCGCCGACGAGTGCCTGCAGCGCGCTGCATCGCTGGCAGACGCCAGCGCACTCAGCGTGTCGCAGGATGCGCATTGGCGGTCCGCTGCCGGACGCATGACGCAGCCCACAACGCACGCGCTGCGCATGGCACATACCAAGTTCCGCGATCGCACCAGGTGACAGTTGCGCGTGCCGGCGTGCTGATCCCAGCGCGTCGCACCCCGGCGATCGCCCTGCGCAGGGCAGCGCATCGCGACTGCGATCTGCGTGGCCGCCACGCGCGACGCCATCACCTGCAGCATTGCGATCGCACAACAGCCGCCTCCAGGCAGGCCGGATGCACGGCGTTTCCGCAGCCGTGCGGCGCAGAGTGCACCCGGCCTGCAATGGGCGTGACTGCGTGGCGTCGCTTTACCACAACAAAGCGTGTGCATGTTTGGCAATAACTGCGGAGTGGCTCACAGCTCGAATTAAGTGATATCTCGCATTCGTAGTTTGAATGTCCGGATGCGCTTAGGGTGAAGCGCGATGCAGTGTCTTCATGCCCGTGGCAGGTTCGCCGGGCCATGCATCTCCCCCGCGAATGCTTCAGGAGTCACCCATGTTGCCCTCCCCCACTCCGACGCGCCGGCTGTCCAGCCGTGCGTTGTCATTGCTGCTGCTTGCCAGCGTGCTGCTTGCAGGCGTGCCCTTGGCACATGCACAGAACCGCCTGAAGTACGCAGGCGTCAATCTGTCCGGTGCCGAAATCAAATCCTCGCAAAAGCCCGGGGTGCTCAACGTCGACTACCTGTATCCGGCCGCCAGCGATTACCGCTACTTCGCCGGCAAGCACATGAACATCATTCGGCTGCCGATCCTGTGGGAACGCCTGCAACCCAAGGCCGGCGGCGAGCTGGATGCAACGCAGCTGGCGCTGATCCGCCAGGCCGTGGCCAACGCCAAGGCCGCCAAGGTCTACCTGATCCTGGATATCCACAACTACGCCAGGTATTACGGCAACAAGATCGGCAGTGCACGCGTGCCGATCAGCACCTTCAACGATCTGTGGCGACGCCTGGCAATCGCCTTCAAGAACGACAACAGCGTGATCTTCGGGCTGATGAACGAGCCTTACGACATCAATCCGCAATCCTGGGCCAACGCGGCGCAGGCCTCGATCGACACCATCCGCAAAACCGGCGCCAACAATCTGATCCTGGTGCCCGGCGCGCTATGGAGTGGCGCGCACAGCTGGTACTCCACCGTCGCCGGCCAATCCAACGCAGTGGCGCTGGCCTCCATTCGCGACCCGCTCAATCGCTACGCCATCGAAGTGCATCAATACCTGGATACGGACTCCAGCGGCACCAGCGCCGGGTGTGTCAGCAGCACTGTCGGTGCCGAGCGCCTGCGCAGCTTTACCCAATGGCTGCGCATCAATCACAAGCAGGGATTTCTCGGCGAGTTCGGCACCGGCAACAACGCCACCTGCAACAGCGCACTCAACGGCATGCTGGGGTATCTGGAGACCAACCGCGACGTGTGGCTGGGCTGGACCTGGTGGGCCGCCGGCGCGTGGTGGAACCGCACCTACCCCTTCAACGTGCATCCCGATGCGCAGGGCCGCGACAAGCCGCAGATGTCGATCCTGAGCGCGCGCGCAAAACGCATCACCCACTAGTCGAAGCACACCGCGAGCGAGGGTCACCCGTCGCACGCGGCGCAGCAGGCACCCGGCATCGGCATGCACGCGCAGGGCGTGCCAATGCCAGGCAGCAACCGTGCCCGGCCGCGGTGAGCACAGTCCTTCCGCAATAAAACGCGAGCACACGGCGCGCGCTAGCGCTCGCCATGTGCGCGCGCGCAACAGCGCTGCCGCGTCAGTGACCCGACGTCGCAGCGTTGACGGCGAGCGCATCCATTCGCCGATTTTTCGACAGCGCCATGCATGCGATGGCGGTGCCGACAAGCGTGCGCGACCGCTTTTCAACGCGGCGCGTTACAGCGTGCTGTTCCAGAACGTGACCCCTGCGGTAAGTGACTGCGACCCAGCCAACACATTTAATTCACACGCGATGTGGTGGGCAATTAGGCACGGCAGATGCATTGGTTACGACAGGTGTGGCGCACCTCGCGCAGATCGCACGCAACCCGCTGCGACACACCATCCCCGTCGTCTAAGGAGTTGTTTTATGTCTGCTGTCTCTCAAACGCTGCGCACCATTTTCCGCTGCGCCCTGCTCTGCGTCCTGTTCGGCACATTCGCACCCGTTTACGCACAAACCCGCGCACTGAAATATGCCGGCGTCAATTTATCCGGCGCCGAATTTGCATCGTCCAAGAAACCCGGTGTCCTCAATAAGGACTATATGTATGCTCCGGCCAGCGATTACACCTATTTCGCCGGCGTTGGTATGAATACGATCCGCCTGCCGGTGCTGTGGGAACGCCTGCAGCCGAGTGCACGCGGCGAACTGGATCCGACCCAACTGGCTCTGGTAAAGCAAGCCGTGGCACGCGCCAAGGCATCGGGCATGTACCTGGTGCTGGACATCCACAATTACGGCAAATACTACGGCTACAAGATTGGCGGCGACCAGGTGTCGAACGCCACCTTCGCCGACCTGTGGCGCCGCCTTGCGCTGGTATTTCCCAGCGACAACGCCGTGATCTTCGGGCTGATGAATGAACCCAACGGCGTATCGGCCAGCGGCTGGGCAGCCACTGCACAGGCAGGCATCGATGCGATTCGCGCCACCGGTGCGAACAATCTGATCCTGGTGCCGGGCGCATTGTGGACCGGTGCGCACAGCTGGTATTCGCCCACCAACGATGGTTACTCCAACGCAACCGCATTGGTCTCGATCTACGATCCGCTCAATCGCTACGCGTTCGAGGTGCATCAGTACCTGGACGCCGACTCCAGCGGCACCACCAATGTCTGCGTCAGTGCCACCATCGGTGTCGAGCGCCTGCGCAGCTTCACCGAGTGGTTGCGCACCAACCACAAGCGCGGATTCCTGGGCGAATTCGGCACCGGCAACAACCCGGTCTGCAATGAAGCGCTGCGCGGCATGCTCCGCTATATCGATGCCAATGCAGATGTCTGGACGGGCTGGACGTGGTGGGCTGCCGGCTCGTGGTGGAATGTCAGTTACGAGTACAGCGTGCATCCCAACAAGGACGGCACCGACAGGCCGCAGATGTCCATCCTCTCGCCCCAGGCCGTTCGCGCCACACGCGCCATTCCGTAAGGTGAGGAAGAGGGGTGTAGGTCAATCTCGAGCCGCCGCAAGGCGGCTCGCTTTTTTTGCGTCCTTCGCACGGATCGCATGTCGTCGGACAGGGCGAATGATGCGGTTGCGGTAGCGCAACGTGCCACTGCGCAACGCCCTCTTACGACCGCGCGTGCCACCGCATGCAGCGCGGGCGCATCATCACCAAAGCTTGAGCTCACTGAACTTTCGCAACGCGTTTGAAGTGGCTTTCACCTGACAGCGATAAAGCCGCGTCCAGCATGGGCGCACTTCACTGCAGGAGCATCACATGGCATATCGACTGATGAAGACCGCGCTGATCGGCGCACTGGCAGTGGCGGCGCAGGGCGCATTTGCGCAAGCGGCCGCCGACAAGCCGGCCAAGGCACTGACCTCCAGCGAGGTCACCAGCATGCTGACCGGCAAGGGCTACACCAAGGTGCACGACGTCAAGTTCGAGCATGGCGTGTGGACCGCTGACGCGCGTAGCGGCGACGGCAAGGACGTGGACGTACGCATCGATCCGGTCACCGGCCGCGTCTATGGCGACCAGACCACCTCCAAGCTGAGCGAGGCCGATATCCGCGCCGCGCTGTCGACCGACGGCTATTCCAACGTGCACGACCTCAAGTTCGAAGACGGCTTGTGGAACGCCGATGCCGAGCGTGGCGGGCAGAAGGTCGAGCTGCATGTCGATCCGGAAGACGGGCACGTGGTCAGCGTGGACAACGACTGACCAAGACGCCCGAAGCCGGTGGCGTAGATGATGCCGCTGGCTTGATGGCAGCGCGCGGCCGGCAGCACGGTTAAAGGCATCGCGTAGTGCATCGATGCATTATTCATCGCAGCACTATCGCGACCGTGCTGCATCGGCAACAAGCGTGATCTGGTCCGCAACCGTCACCATCAAGACGCACCCGACGCAAAGGGCCTCCACCAGGAGGCCCTTTGCGTTTTTGATCGATACGCGTCTGATCGATGCGCGGACGTATTGCTGCTGTCCTTGCAGACCGCATCACCCCGCCATGCGTCGGCTGCATGACGCGTGCCGTCCCGGCACCGGTCAACGCGTCGGTGCTGCCTTTTTGCCCTCTTCGCCGGCGTCTTTTCCGGTATCGGGCGCCTCGCCCGTAGCGGGCTTGCCGGCCATCATGCGATCGCGCGCCGCCTTGAACGGGTTGCCGGCATACCAGTTGGGCCAGCGCTGCCCGGCGCCCACCTCCTTGCCTACGCCATACACCGCCTGCAGGTCTTCGATGGTGCCATCGAGCTTCCAGGTGGCCGCATCGTATTCGTCGCCAGGGGCGTGATAGCGATTGCGCCCGTAGTCCTCGGCGGCCGCGCGGCCGGCCGCGGTGCCGCCCTCGCGCAGGTCTTCGCCGCCATCGGCATACAGCGCCGGCACGCCGGCCTTGGCGAAGTTGAAGTGATCCGAGCGGAAATACGAGCCGCTTTGCGGCGTGGCCTCGGCATGCAGGGTGCGGCCCTGCATCGCGGCAATCGGCTTGAGGATGTCTTCCAGCTCCGAACTGCCCATGCCCACCACGGTGACATCGCGTGCGCGCCCGGCCACCGACATCGCATCCAGGTTGATCACCGCCGCGATCTTGTCCAGTGGAAAGCTCGGGTTGGCCACGTAGTACTTGGAACCGAGCAGGCCCGATTCCTCCAGCGTCACCGCCACGAACACCACCGAGCGCGCCGGCTTGGGATCCTGATGCGCGAACGCGTCGGCAATTTCGAGAATGCCGGCCACGCCGGTGGCGTTGTCCACCGCGCCGTTGTAGATGTTGTCGCCACTTTCGCCCGGATGCTTGCCCAGGTGGTCCCAGTGCGCCATGTACAGCACCGCCTCGTCGGCGTGGCTGGTGCCCGGCAACACGCCGACCACGTTGCGCGAAGTCTTTTCGGCGATGCTGCTCTTCAGGTCCACCGACCAGCTGGCCTTCAACGGCACCGGCTTGAAGCCACGCTTGCTGGCGTCCTTGTAGGCCTGCGCCAGGTCCAGCCCGGCATTGGCGAACAGCTGCTTGGCGGTCTCGGCGCTGATCCAGCCCTGCACCGGCAGGCGCGGATCGGGATCGTCCTTGGCCGGCAGGTCGTATTGCGGGCCGGCCCAGGAGTTCTTCACCACGTCCCAGCCGTAGCTGGCGCCCGGGGTGTCGTGCACGATCAGCGCAGCGGCCGCGCCCTTGCGGGCGGCTTCTTCGAACTTGTAGGTCCAGCGCCCGTAATAGGTCATGCGCTTGCCGTCGAACAGCGAGGCATCGCCGATCTGGAAGCCCGGATCGTTGACGAACATCACCACCGTCTTGCCTTTCCAGTCCTGGCCGGCGTAATCGTTCCACTGCTGTTCGGGCGCATCCACACCGTAGCCGACGAACACCAGCTCGCTGTTGTCCAGCTTGACCTCGGCCTGGCCGGTACGCGTGCCGACCACGATGTCGGTGCCGAAGGCCAGGGTACGGGTCTGCTCGCCGCTGCGCAGGGTCGGCGCGGTGGCCGCATCGGCGGTGGTTTCCACCATCGGCACGTCCTGGAACCAACTGTCGCCGTTGCCCGGCTGCAGGCCGATGCGCTGCATCTGGTCGCGGATGTAGGTGACGGTCTTCTCTTCGCCGGGAGTCCCGGGGCCGCGCCCTTCGAAGTCGTCCGAGGCCAGCGTCTTGACCAGCTCGGCGAAGTCGCCGGGCGTCAGCTCCGGCGAGAAGGCGTGGCGACTGACCGGGGCGCTGGGCGCGCTGTCGGCCGGCACCTGCGCGGCGGGTGCGCTCGGCGCATCGGCGGGTTCACGCTTGCAGCCGGCCAGGGCCAGCGTCGCGGCCAGGCACAACAGGATCTTGCGGGGCATCGGGACTCCTCGTGCGGCGAAGGTCCCCCGATTCTAGGCGCTGGCCCCGTGGTGGGGGCGTCAGTCCCTGGGTGCCACGTCGCTGTCGAAGCTGCGCGCGGTGGCGCCGGTCACTGCGCCGATCTTCGCGGTGCGGTGCACGTACAGGCTGACCTCGCGCTCGAACTCCAGCGGGCCATCGACCACCGCATCCGGGCCGATCACCACCCGCGGCTTGCGCGCAGGCTTGAACGAGAAGCTGAAATTCGGCTTGGTGACCTCGATCCCGCCACGCACATGCGAGCGCACCCCGACGGTGATGTCGCCGTTGACGGTCTCGATGCCCTTGCCCAGCTCGGTTTCCACCAGGCCGATACTGCCGTTGACCGTTTCCACGCCGCCGCTGATCCGGCTGCCGCGTTCCACCAGCACGCTGCCGTTGACCGTCTCCAGCCCGCCGGACACCACCACCTTCTGGCCCAGCGTGATCGCGCCATTGACCGTGGAGACATCGCCGGTACGGGCGTTGTCGCCGATCTGGATGCTGCCGTTGACCGTTTCCACGCTGCGGGTCTGCGCGCCGGCGCCGATCTCGATGGAACCGTTGACCGTATCCAGCCCGCCATAGACCTTGCCGGCCTCGGCGCTGATGCGGCCGTTGACCTTGCTGATGTCCTCGTCGGCCCAGGCACTTGCGCAGACCAGGGACAACGCCAGAACGAGATGCTGGGCTTTCATGCTGAACCTTGCGCGGCGGCGGTTGTCTTGGGCGTGGCGGCGATCACACCATGCTTGGCTACAATCGCGCACCTGCCTGAAGTCATTGGACCTTTCGTTGCCCCTGTCGCCCGCACCGCGATCGCGCCTGCCGCTTGCCCCCGCCACCGGCCGCCCACGCGCGTGGCTGGCGGTGACCGTGCTGGCCTGCGCGCTGCTGGGCAGCACCGGGGCGGGCGCGCAGAGCCAGCGCGAGGCCGAACGCAAATTGCAGCAGCTGCGCGACGAACTCAAGACCATCAGCGCCGACCGCCGCGCGCTGGAAGGCAAGCGCGGCAATGCCGCCCAGCAGTTGCGCCAGGCCGATGAGAAGGTGGCCAGGACCTCGCGTGCATTGAGCGAGACCGAATCGGCGATGCGCGAGCAGGAACAGCATCTGGGCAAGCTGCAGCAGGACCGTGCGCAGTTGCAGCGCGGCCTGCAGAACCAGCGCGTGCAGCTGGCCGCGTTGTTGCGCGCCGCCGACCAGGTCGGCCGCAACGCGCCGTTGAAGGTGCTGTTGTCGCAGGACACCGTCGGCGATGCCACGCGCATGCTGGCCGATCACCGCTATGTGCAGAACGCACGTGCGCAGCGCATCCAGGCGTTGACCACGCAGCTGGATGCGCTGGCCAAGGTGGAGCAGGACATCGCCAGCCGGCGCCAGGCGCTGGATGCGGCACGTGCGCAGCAAAAGGCGCAGGCCGCGTTGCTGCAGAAGGATCGCTCGCAACAGGCGGCGACCGTCGCGCAGCTGGACGACCGCTACAAACAACGCGCCGAACGCGAAAAAGCCCTGGGCCAGGACGCCAGGTCGCTGGAGCAGCTGCTCGCCAACCTGCGCGCGGCCGCCGCCAAGGCCGAGGCCGAACGGCGCGCGGCCGCCAAGCGCGCCGCCGCCGAAGCCGCAGCGCAGGCGAAGCGTGGCAATACGGAGCGCCCCGAGCGTCCCGGCAAGACCCCGCCCAAGGTCATCGCCAGCGCGCCGGCACCCAAGGTCGGCGGCCTGAGCTGGCCGGTGTCGGGCAACCTGCTGGCGCGCTTCAACGCCCCCTTGCCGGACGGCCATACCAGCAAGGGCGTGCTGATCGGCGCGCCCAAGGGCAGCACCGTCACCGCGGTGGCCGATGGCACGGTGGTGTTCTCCGACTGGATGACCGGCTACGGCATGATCCTGATCGTGGACCACGGCAACGGCTACATGAGCCTGTACGCGCACAACGACACGCTGTTGCGCGACGCCGGCGCGTCGATCAAGCGCGGCGAGGCGGTGGCCAAGGTCGGCAGCTCGGGCGGGCAGGGCGTGCCGGCGCTGTACTTCGAACTGCGGCGCAACGGGCAGCCGGTGGATCCGTCGAGCTGGTTGCAGCGCCGCTGAGCCCCACCCAGGCCACGCGCGCGCCGGTGCATGACCGTCGCCCGACCTGGCCCTGCCAAGTCAACGCGGATTTACCGCCGCTTCGCGCATAATCCAGGCCGCTCCGTTGCGGGGCGTCTTATCTCTTTGTCGGAGTGCTTCATGCGCGTAGCCGTCCTGTCCGTTGCCCTGTCGCTGGCGTTGTTCGCCTCACCCGGTTGGGCACAGAAAGCCAGTCCCGCCGCCGCCCAGGCCACTGCGGACGATCCGGAAGCCAACGAAGCCGCCGTGTCCAAGGTGCCGCTGGACGAGATCCGCCGCTTCGTGGCGGTGTACAACGCGGTCAAGCAGGCCTATGTCGACCCGGTCGAAGACAAGAAGCTGATGCACGCGGCGGTGCGCGGCCTGCTCTCGGACCTGGACCCGCACAGCACCTATTTCGACAAGGAAGATGCCGAAGCCTTCGACGAGCAGGCCACCGGCGCCTACGACGGCATCGGCGTGGAATTGCTGCAGCAGCAGGACAACACGCTCAAGGTGATTGCGCCGATCGACGACACCCCGGCCGCGCGTGCCGGCATCCGCGCCGGCGACGTCATCGTGGCCATCGACGGCAAGCCGATCGACGCCAGCAAGGCGATGGAACCGCTGCGTGGCGAATCCGGCAGCAAGGTCGTGCTGACCATCGTGCGCGACAAGGCGCCCAAGCCGTTCGACGTCACCCTGCAGCGCGAGACCATCCGCGTGGCCAGCGTGCGCAGCAAGCTGCTGGAACCGGGCTATGGCTACATCCGCATCAGCACCTTCCAGGCCGACACCGGTGCCGATTTCCAGAAGAACCTCAAGCAGCTGCAGGCCGGCGGCAAGTTGCGCGGCCTGGTGCTGGACCTGCGCAGCAACCCTGGCGGCCTGCTGACCTCGGCGGTGCAGGTGGCCGACGATCTGCTCGACAAGGGCAACATCGTCAGCACGCGCGGGCGCATCTCCATCAGCGATGCCAAGTTCGATGCCACCCCGGGCGATCTGCTCGGTGGCGCACCGGTGGTGGTGCTGGTGGACGCCGGCTCGGCCAGCGCGTCGGAAGTGCTGGCCGGAGCGCTGCGCGACAACCAGCGCGCGCGCATCATCGGCAGCCGCACCTTCGGCAAGGGCTCGGTGCAGACCGTGCTGCCGCTGGACAACGGCGACTCGGTCAAGCTGACCACCGCGCGCTATTACACGCCCAGCGGCAAGTCGATCCAGGCCAGCGGCATCGTGCCGGAAGTGCTGCTCACCCCGGAGCCGCAACCGGGCGACGCCGATGTGCCGGCCAGCCTGACCGACTTCAGCGAAGCCACGCTGCCGGGCCATCTGCGCGGCGATGCCGAAGGCGAGGAGGGCTACAGCGCCGGCGACGTCTTGCCGGGCGATGGCCCGATCGCCGCCGCGCTGGCCGAGCTCAAGCAGCCCGGCTCGGCGGCCAAGGCGCAAGCCGCGCTCAAGGCCAAGGCGCAGGCAGCGCAGAAGGCCAAGGCTGCCAAGCCTGCGGCCGACCCCAAGCCGCCTGCCGCGCGCCCGGCAGCGGCCGACAAGCCCAAGCCTGCCGACAAGCCAAGCGAACCGGCGGAAAAGGCCAAGCCGGCCACGCCGGCCGAACCGACCCAACCGGCTGCGCCTGCGGACAAGCCCAAGCCGGCCGAACCGGTCAAGTGATCCGGCTACAGCGCAGCGGGTGCATCACCCGCTGCGCGCCCGGCGCGATCGATACGCGCGGCCCTGCACGCTTGCTGCATGGCTCTCTCGATAACCCAACCGCCCAGCGCTGGCGTGGTTGACCTCGCCCCTGGGCCCTGCCGCAGCGAGGCACGATCGAGCGCCAATGCTTTTGTAGGAGCGACCCCGGTCGCGACAAGCCTTCCCGAACACGCGATCACCACGTCAAACCAGCGTTACCGCGCTACCGCCAGCGCCTCGGGATTGACCAGATTGCGCGGCGTCCCTGCGGCAAATGCCAGCACGTTGTCGAACGCCGCCTCGAAGTACAGCGCATAGCTGTCGCTTTCCACATAGCCCAGATGCGGCGTCGCCAGCACGCGCGGATGCTGCAGCAACGGATCACGCGCATCCAGCACCGGTTCGCGCTCGAACACATCCACCGCCGCCTGCGCCGGCCGGCCCGCATCCAGCGCGGCCAGCAAGGCGCCGGGCGCGATCAGCTCGGCGCGGCTGGTGTTGACCAGCAACGCATCCGGGCGCATCCGCGCCAGATCCTGCGCACCGACCTGGTGGCGGGTTTGCGCCGTCAGGCGCCGATGCAGCGACAGCACATCGCTGCGTTCGAACAGTTCCTCGCGGCTGCCGGCGATGGCGAAGCCGTCGCGCGCGGCCTGTGCGCACGAGGCGTCGCCGCCCCAGACCAGCACCTGCATGCCGAACGCACGCCCGAAGCCGGCCACGCGCTGGCCGATCCGCCCATAACTCCAGATCCCCAGGGTGCGCCCGTGCACTCCGCGTCCCAGGCCGGGATCGCCCAGCGCCTGCCAGCGGCCCTGGTGCAACGCGCGCTGGTACTCGCTCAGGCGCCGGCTGGCCGACAGGATCAGGGCCCAGGTCAGTTCGGCCGGCGCCACCGGCGAGCCGACGCCTTCGGCCACCGCCACCCCGAACTCGGTGCACGCGGCCACGTCCACGTGCGCGCCGATGCGGCCGGTCTGGCTGATCAACTTCAGGCGCGGCAGTCGCCGCAACAGCGTGGCGTCCACGCGGGTGCGCTCGCGGATCAGCACCAGCGCATCGGCTTCGACCAGCCGCTCGGCCCATTCGTTGGGATCGGTGGCCAGCGCGCCCAGCACCTGCACATCGTGGCCGTGCAGGCGCTGCAGGCAGGGCAGGTGACGCACGGCGCCCTGGTAATCGTCGGGCACCAGGATGCGCATCAGCGCGGCTTGGTCGGCAACGGGAACGGCGTGACCACCTTGTCGCCGGTGGTGGCGTCGCGGATCACCGACTGGCCCTTCTTCTCGACTTCCTCGATGCGCACGATGCTCTGCATCGGCAGGTGCAGCGTCTTGGTGTTGCCGAACTCTTCGCGCAGGCGCTCTTCGGTGGGATCGACCACCAGCCCGTCGTGCACGTCGAACACCAGCTCGCCGATCTGGTTGAATCCCCACAGATGGCTGCCGGTGACCTGGCGGGCGTAGAGCTCGTAGACCTTGCCGTGATTGAGGAAGGTGACTTTGTACAGAGGCTTGGACATGCGGCGATTATAGGCGCGCCACTACGCAGCGCGCGGCCCGCGCAGCGCTGCGCCCGGGGGCGCCTTGCCCCGTTGGCGCCACGCTAGAAGCCGTGGCGCTTGCGCAGCCGCCGCGCGATCGCCGCGCGCACGTACAGCCCGTAGACGATGCCGAACACGAACCCGGCGATATGCGCCGACCACGCCACCATGCCGAAGGCCGGGCCGATGTAGGCGAACACCACCTGCAACAGCGCCCAGGCGCCGATCAGCAACGGCGCCGGCACGCGGATGAATTCCAGAAACACCCCCAGCGGCAGCACCACGCCCAGCTTGGCGCCGGGAAACAGCGCCAGATAGGTGCCGATCAATGCCGACACCGCGCCGGAGGCACCGATGATCACCCGGTCCGGCGTGCCGATCGCGAAGATCGCCGCCAGGTTGGAGGCCGCGCCGCCGACCAGGAACAGCAACAACAGGCGCCATGGCCCGAGAATGCGCTCGGCCGGCAGCCCGAAGATCAGCAGAAACACCAGGTTGCCGAGCAGGTGCGACCAGTCGGCGTGCAGGAACAACGCGGTGAACAGCCGCAGCACGCTGCCGTCTCGCAGCGTCGCCCACCAGTCGCCCAGGTTGGACACGCCACTGGACAGCGCGCCCCAGTCCAGCCACAGCGTGTTGCGCGCCTCGCCGGGCCGGCTGATCGACCACAGATAGGCCAGCCAGACGGTGGCGAACAGCAACGGCACCGCCCAGCGCGGGGTGGGTTTCTTGCGGGAGGGGAGGGAGACGAACATCGGAGTGGCACTCTAGCGGGTTCACGCTCCTGAACCCACCCCTAACCTGTCCGGCCGATCAATAGGCGCTTCGTTATTGTTCGGTTAATTGTCGTGGGTATACTGCGTACGGCGTCGTATGTCGGGGGGGGGTCTCCGGCGCGCTCCAGCAGCCACTTGGCGCTGGGCGCGGGCGCTGTACCGACCACTGCAGTCTTTATCCGGAGAGCACCATCTTATGTCTACCGCTTCCACTCTCAGCCGCGCCACCCTGTTGGCCGTCGGTATCGCCGGCGTATTGGCCGTTGGCCAGGCCCATGGCGCCGCCTTCCAGCTGAAGGAAAACAGCGCCAAGGGTCTTGGCCGCGCCTTCGCAGGTTCCGGCAGCGCCCCGGACGATGCCTCGATCATCGCCAACAACCCGGCCGGCATGCGCCAGCTGGACGGTCGCCTGTTCCAGGCCGACGTCAGCGCCATCAGCTTCTCGGCCAAGTTCCAGCCCGACACCGCCACCTACGCCAATGGCGCCCCGGTCTCCGGCGGCAATGGCGGCGATGCCGGCATGATCGCGCCGGTCCCGGCGATGTACTTCCATGTGCCGTTCGGCGAGAACGACAACATGCACCTGGGTACCTCGCTGACCGTGCCGTTCGGCTTCAAGACCGAATACGACAGCAACTGGGTCGGCCGTTACCACGGCACCAAGACCGAGCTGCAGGCGATCGATTTCAACGTCGCGTTCTCCTACGACGTGAACCCGTACGTGTCCTTCGGTGCGTCGGTGTTCGCCGAGCGCCTGGATATCGAACTGCGCAACGCAGTGGACGCCGGTTCGATCCTGGCGCGCTCGCGGGTGCCGGGTTTCGCACCGGGCAATGCCGATGGCGCGCTGAAGATGAAGGGCCACAGCACCGAAGTGGGCTTCACCCTCGGCGGCCTGTTCAGTATCGATGAGAACACCCACATCGGTTTCAGCTACCGCTCGGAAGTGGAGCACAAGATCACCGGCGCGGACGTCGATTTCACCATGCCCGGCGGCGCCGCTGCGGTCTTCGCAAATGCAGCACCAGGCACCTTCATCGACACCAGCGGCCGTGCAACCGTGAAGTTGCCGGCCAGTGCCACGGCCAGCTTCACCCACAACGTGAACGAGCAGTGGTCGATCATGGCCGACGTCACGCGCACCGCCTGGAGCAAGTTCGACCAGGTCACGCTGGACTTCGCCTCCAACCAGCCCAACACCGTGCTGGACTTCTCCTACCGCGACACCACCTTCGCCTCGATCGGTGCCGATTACCGCATGAGCGAGACGCTGACCCTGCGTGGCGGCCTGGCCTACGACCAGACCCCGACCACTGCCGAGCACCGCGACGTGCGCGTGCCGGATGCGAGCCGCAAGTGGGTCTCGCTGGGTCTGAGCTGGCGTCCGTCGCAGCAGGCCGAATACAACTTCGGTTACACCCACCTGTTCACCAGCGACCCGACCAGCGACACCGTCAGCGCCACCGGCGACCGTCTGGCGGGCAGCTACAAGGTGAAGGGCGACGTGCTGGCCGCTTCGGTCAACTACAAGTTCTGATCGTCGTAGCACCACGCGTGTAACGAAAAACCCCGCTTCGGCGGGGTTTTTCGTTACTGCCTTGCGCACGCCGCCACCTGCGTTGCAGGCCGGCGGCTGAGTGCGGCTGCGCACGTTCCTCCAGCGCCATCGCAGCGGCGTACTGGCTGGCATGGCGCGCATAGGCGGGCCGAGGCACTGTCTTTGTGGGCGGCGCAACGCCGAGGCATGCGGTGGCGATGCCTCATGGCAACGCGTTGACTGAGGCCGTCTACGCCGCCGGGCGCGCCGTGCAGGCGGCAGCGTGGATTGCTATGGTCGTGCGCATGGACCAACCCGACTTCATTCAGATCACCGACGACGCCATCTCGCGCGAGGATTGCGCCGCCATCGTGCAGCGCATGCGCGCCAGCCAGCAGCTGCAACCGGGGCGCGTGGGCAGCGGCGTGTTTCCCGAACTCAAGCACAGCCGCGACCTGCGCATCAGCGGCGTGGCCGAATGGGCTGCGGTGGAAAACCGCCTGCAACAGGCCGTGTTCGAAGGCGTGCTGACCTACCTGCGGCAGTATCCACAAGCCCTGATTTCACCGCTGATGCTGCAGGTCACCACCGCCGACGGCAGCCCGCACCGGCTGGTGGCCGAGGACATCGTGCAGATGAGCGACCAGGCGTTGGGCGACCTGGCCCGCACCTGCCTGCGCCCGGGCGCGATCAACCTGCAGTGGTACACCGCCGACCAGGGCGGCTACCCGTACTGGCATTGCGAACTGTATCCACGCGATGCCAGCGCCGACACGCTGCACCGCCATCTGCTGTGGACGCTGTACCTCAACGAGGAGTTCGAACAGGGCGAAACCGAATTCCTGTTCCAGCAGCGCAAGGCCCGCCCGCGCACCGGCAGCCTGCTGATCGCCCCCACTGCCTTCACCCACACCCACCGCGGCAACCGCCCGGTCGGCGGCGACAAGTTCATTGCCACCAGCTGGATCCTGTTCCAGTCGGCAAGCGCCTTGTACGGCGGGGAATAGGGAATCGGGAGTAGGGAATCGCAACGGCAACAGCAATTCGCAACAGCGCGGCTCTTGCTGTTCCGATTCCCGATTCTCCATTCCCGACTTCGCGCCCCTAGAACAGACTGCCTTGCGGCGATTGCGGTACCGGCTTGGCCGGTGGAGCAGGGCGCCGGAACTTGCCGGTGTCCAACGCCGGCATGGTGCGGGCGTCGAAACCGCTGCGGCGGTGGGCCAGGGCGAAGCGGCGTGCCAGCAACTCCGCGTACACGCCTTGGCCGCGCATGCGTGCGCCGAAGGCGCTGTCGTAGTCCTTGCCGCCGCGCAGTTGCTGGATCGTGCTCATCACATGCGCGGCGCGTTGCGGGTGATGGGTCTGCAACCAGTCGCGGAACAGCGGCGCCACTTCGTGTGGCAGCCGCAGCAGCACGTAGCCGGCACTGTGCGCGCCGGCATCGGACGCGGCCTGCAGGATCGCCTCCAGCTCATGGTCGTTGATCCACGGGATCACCGGCGCGGCCATCACCCCGACCGGCACGCCGGCCTCGTGCAGTGCCCGCATCGCGCGCAGGCGGGCATGCGGTGCGGACGCACGCGGTTCCAGCCTGGCCGACAGATGCGGGTCCAGCGTGGTCACCGAAAAATGCACGTTGACCAGGCCCTCGCGTGCCAGCGGTGCGAGCAGATCCAGATCGCGCGTGACCAACGCATTCTTGGTGATCAGCGTGAACGGGTGCCGGGTCTCCCACAGCACCTCGATCAGGCGCCGCGTCAGTGCGCGTTTGCGCTCGATCGGCTGATACGCATCGGTGTTGATGCCCAGCGCGATCGGGCTGGGCACATAGCCCGGGCGCGACAGTTCGCGCCGCAGCAGCTCCGGCGCATTGGTCTTGGCGAACAGCTTGGTCTCGAAATCCAGCCCGGGCGACAGGTTGAGATAGGCATGCGAGGGACGCGCAAAGCAGTAACTGCAGCCATGCTCGCAGCCACGATACGGATTGACCGATTGCGAGAAGCCGATGTCCGGCGATTGATTGCGGCTGATGATGCTGCGCGCGGTTTCCTCGGTGACCTGCGTGCGTAACGCCGGCGCGGCGAACTCCTCGCTGTCGTCGGCGTACCAGCCATCGTCCACTGCCTGCTGGGTGGTGGTTTCGAAGCGTCCGGGGAGGTGGCCGGTCGCACCGCGGCCCTTGATCGCAGTTGCCATCGCGCCATCGTACGGCCGGCAGGTCTCAGGCAATGCGACCACGCGCAGCGCCACGATGAAGCTTTCAGGCCCGGCGCGGCGATCGTGTTGGTCGCCCGGTCATCGCAGCGGCGCGTGCGGCCCGTAGAATCCGCGCATGCTCGCATCCGTACAGGGCGCGTGGGATCGGCTGGCCACCGTCCCCCACCTCGAAGCGCTACTCCTGGCCGCCTATGTGCTGTATCTGCTGTGGATCGCCAGCTGGATCGTGCTGCAGAAGCGCGAGCCGGTGGCCACGCTCAGCTGGGTGCTGTCGCTGGCCGCGCTGCCGTACCTGGGCCTGCTGATCTACTACTGGCTCGGCCCGCAGAAGGTCAAACGCCAGCGGCTGCGGCGCGGCCGCTCGCGCTCGGGCATGGAGAGCTATAGCAGCGTCTGCCCGCCGGACGCAGACTGCACCGAGCTGGCCAAGATCGCCCAGTCCACCACCGGCCTGGCCCCCAGCAGCGCCACCGAGGTGCACTGGCTGGTGGATGGCGCGGCAACCTATGCGGCCATCATCGAGGCCATCCGCGGCGCGCGCGACCACATCCATCTGGAGTACTACATCTTCCAGCCCGACCAGAGCGGCACCGCGATCTGCGATGCGCTGATGGAGCGCGCACGCGCCGGCGTCAAGGTGCGCCTGCTGATGGATGCGGTGGGCTCGTCGGCAATGACCCGGCGCAGCCTGCGGACGCTGCGTGCGGCCGGCGTGGAGACCGCCTGGTTCCATCCGTCCCAGTTGCTCAAGCCGTTCAAGCGGCCGTGGCTGAACCTGCGTACCCACCGCAAGGTGGTCGTGGTCGACGGCAGGGTCGGCTTCACCGGCGGCATCAACGTCACCGACGAAGAGAACGAGCAGGTCCGCAGCGATGCCTATCGCGACCTGCACGTGCGCCTGCAGGGCCACGTGGTGCGCAGCCTGCAGCTGGTGTTCCTGGAAGACTGGCTCTACGCCACCGGGCAGGGCCGCGCCGCCTTCCACGGCCAGCAGCTCTGGCCCGAGGGCGTGCCAAGCCGCGCGCAGGGCGATGTCGACGCGCAGGTGCTGATCTCCGGGCCGGATTCCTCGTGGGAGTCCATCCACCGGCTGATGGTCGCTGCGATTCACGAAGCCCGGCATCGGGTCTGGCTGGTCACGCCGTACTTCGTTCCCGGCGAGGCCGCGCGCATGGCGCTGACCTCGGCCGCATTGGGTGGCCTGGACGTGCGCCTGCTGGTGCCGCGCGTCAGCGATTCGCGTCTGGTCACCTACGCGGCGCGTTCGTATTTCGACGAGCTGCTCGAGGCC
This sequence comes from Xanthomonas sp. CPBF 426, assembly GCF_903989465.1. NCBI lineage: Bacteria > Pseudomonadati > Pseudomonadota > Gammaproteobacteria > Lysobacterales > Lysobacteraceae > Xanthomonas > Xanthomonas sp. CPBF 426. Next base: position 15,092 of record NZ_LR861805.1, on the reverse strand, counting down.
GGCGTGCGCATCTACGAATATGGCCCACGCATGCTGCACACCAAGGCGCTGCTGGCCGACGACGACGTCTGCATCGTCGGCAGCGCCAATTTCGACAGCCGCAGCTTTCGCCTGAACTTCGAGCTGTCGATGCTGTTCCGCGACCAGGCGGTCGCGGCCGAACTGGCCGGTTTGATCGACGCCGACCTGCAGCACGCGCAGGAAGTGCGCTTTGTCCGCCATCGACCGTTGTGGCGCTCGCGGCTGCCCGAAGCCTGCGCACGGCTGCTGTCCCCGCTGCTGTGACCCGCACCCCCGCGCCCACGTGGAACCGTGCCGGGCGCGGCGCTACACTGCCGCCACTGATCGGGGAGCTCGTCATGCACTGGCTGTTTCTGCTTATGGCGTTGGGTGCGCTGGTGCTGGCCTTCAGCACGCCGCACGTGTGGTTGCTGGTGGCTTCGCTGCTGGTGGCACTGCTGTTGCTGTTGCTGTGGACGCGCGGTTGGTTCGCCTCGCGCATGGGCGATACCCAGCGCGACACCAGCAGCCTGATCGACCCGGCCGAGCTGCGCCGCCTGCGCGAGATCGCCGAAGCCCGCAAGGCCGCCGCACTCGACGCCACCCGTGATGGCGAGCCGCAGGCCTGAGACCGACGCAGTGACCACCCAGCTCAGCGTCAACGTCAACAAGATCGCGGTGTTGCGCAATTCCCGCGGCGGCCACGATCCGGATGTGGTGCAGGCCGCCCGCACCTGCATTGCCGCCGGCGCGCATGGCATCACCGTGCACCCGCGCCCGGACCAGCGGCATATCCGCGCCGATGATGTGCTGGCACTGAGCGCGCTGACGCGCGAGCACGGCGTCGAATTCAATATCGAAGGCAACCCGTTTGCGCCACCGCGCGACGGTTATCCAGGTCTGCTGGCGTTATGTCGTGCCACGCGGCCCGAGCAGGTCACCCTGGTACCGGATGGCGATGGACAACTGACGTCCGACCACGGGTTCGATTTTGCGCAGGACACCACCCAACTCGCCGCGCTGATTGCCTCGTTCAAGGCAATCGGCGCGCGCGTCAGCCTGTTTGTCGATGCAGGCAATCCCGATATTGCGCAAGCGGCGGTACTGGGTGCAAACCGTATCGAGTTGTACACCGGCCCCTATGCGCAGGCGCATCTGAGCGGCCAGCCAAGTGCTGCATTCAAGCTGTTTTCCGACGCTGCACAACGCGCAGCCGCGGCAGGTCTTGGCGTCAATGCCGGTCATGATCTGTCGCAGGCCAATCTCGGTGACTTTCTCGGCGCCGTCCCGGGCGTGCTGGAAGTCTCGATCGGCCATGCATTGATCAGCGAGGCCTTGTATCAAGGCCTGGATGTGACGGTACGCGCCTATCTGGGGATACTGCGCGGCGCATCGATCGACGCTTGAGATAATCAAGCGGAGTATATAAATGTGCAGCGTCGTTACCAGGCAGTGTATCGGAGCAGGTTTTCTGCCCCGATGCGATGGTTATCGATGACTTTCATCTGGTTTACCAGGTGAGTTAATCGCGTATTTACTGCAAAAAACCGATGCTATCCACCTGCGTATTCCTGGCCGCATCCAGCGCCTTGGCCATCACCGCGTGTTTGCCATCCGCACTGGCGGCGATGCGCAGCTGCGGCTGATGGCCGCTTGCCTGGCGCATCTGTTCGATCAACCTGTGCTGGAATTCCTGCAGCGTGACCGGGCTGGCATTCCGGAACACCTGGCCGCTGGCGTCCACCCACAACGCGATCGGTGCAGGCGGTTCGGACCCGTGAAAGCGCTTGCTGGTTGCGTTGTGGCAGAGCAACTGCGATTAACCGCGCACGACGGTGACGATGAAAATGAAGATGATCAACAACACAGCACTGTCGCCTGATCGAGCATAAAAAAACGCCACCGTTTCCGGTGGCGTTGCAGTCGCGTCATGACTGTTGTGTTGCGGTGTTGCGATGTCTTACTGCATGAAGCCGATTTTCTTCATCTGCGAGTTCTTCGCCGCAGCGAGCACCTTGGCCATCACCTCGTACTCCGCATCTTCATTGGCATCGATGCGCAGCTCCGGCTGATTGGTCGGATCGGCCTGCACCACTTCTTCCATCTTCTGCTGCAACTGCGCGACCGGGGTCGGGCTGTTGTTCCAGAACACCTGGTTGCTGGCGTCGATACGCAACTCGATCGGCGGCGGCGGTTCGGTCGTCTGCGGTGGCGGGTTGAGCACCCGTTGCGGCAGATCCACGGCGATCGGGTAGGTCATGATCGGCGCGGTCACGATGAAGATGATCAGCAGCACCAACATCACGTCCACCAGGGGCGTGACGTTGATGTCGGCCATTGGGCCACGGTTTCCACCGGTACTGAATGCCATGGCTTACTGCCCCTTCTCTTTGGTTGCGACGAAGCCGACGTCCAACATGCCCTGACCCTGCGCGATCTTGGTGATCTCGTTGATCGTACGCATCTTGGTCGTGCGGTCGCCACGCAAGTTGAGCGGCGGCTGCGGTGTCTGCTGTGCGGCGGTGGACAGGCGCGATTCCAGGGCTTCCTTGGAAATCGGCTCGTCGTTCCAGTACAGCGACCCGTCTTCCTTGACGGCCAGGGTGATCGGCGCGGCGCGTTTCTCCGCATCTTCCTTCTGGATCAGGTTGGCCTCTGGCAGCTCCACCTTGACCTTATGGGACATCAGCGGTGCCGTAATGATGAAGATGATCAGCAGCACCAACATCACGTCCACGAGGGGCGTCACGTTGATGTCGGCCATCGGGCCACCGCTGTTTCCACTACTGAAGGCCATAACGGGCTCCGTCTAAATCGTTGCGAAGTCGTTCTTTACTACGGATTAGCGAACGCGCGAACCAGTGGCGAAGAAGTCGTGCAGGTCGTGGGCAAAGGTGTCGAACTTGGCGATCACCGAGCTGTTGACCTTGGAGAAGAAGTTGAACGCGAACACGGCCGGGATGGCGACGAACAGACCGATCGCGGTCATGATCAGCGCTTCACCCACCGGGCCGGCAACGGCGTCGATGGAGGCCGAACCGGTTGCACCGATCTTGATCAGCGCGCCGTAGATGCCCCACACGGTACCGAGCAGACCGACGAACGGCGCGGTCGCACCGACGGTGGCCAGCAGGGTCATGCCGGACTGCAGCTTGGTGCTTTCGCGGGTCACGGCCTGACGCAGGGCGCGATCGACGAATTCCGAACGGCTCAGGCTCTCGCCCAGGCCACCGGTGCTGCCTTCGGCACGCTGGTGGTGAGCAGCAGCCTGCGCTGCATCCAGTGCGATCTTGGAGAACGGCTCGGAAGCCGGCTGCTCTTCCATGGCGCGGATGGCGTCCTGTGCATTCGGGGCATCCCAGAACGCGGTGGTGACGCGGTCGGCCGCGCTCTTCAGACGGGTAGCACGGAAGATGTTGATGACGGTCCAGTACCAGGAGGCAGCGGACATGGCGATCAGGGTGATCAGGACGACCCAGGACACGGCGAAATCGCCGGGGCTGGAGGTCATTTCGGTGATCAAGTGCTCGAAGCCCATCTGCGACAGAGCGGCCGACGGATTGGAGCCCCCTGCAGCGGCGGCGATAAAGAATTCCTGCAGCATGACGCTTACCTTTGTTGTGTGTGGTGATGAAGGGTGGAGCGAAAGGAAGACAGGATCCTGGGCCGGCCGTGGCCGGCCCGTGGGATCAGTTCAGAGCAAAGTTGACCGGGACGCGGACACGTCCGGCGGCTTTCTGCCCGTTGACAGTGGAGGCGTTGAACTTCCACTTGCGTGCTGCGTCCATCGCGGCACGGTCAAGGTCGCGGTTGCGGCTGGACTTTTCGACCGACACGTTGGTCACGTTGCCGCTGGCATCCACATCCACGATCAGGATGACCTCGCCTTGGACACCGGCCCGGAATGCAGCCGGCGGGTACTTCGGCGGGTTCATGTTCTTGGACGAGATATCGACACTGGCGCCGATGTCACTCGGTGGAGCCGGTGGAGCCGGCGGCGCCGGTGGCGTGACGATATCGCTGGGACGCGGTTCGGGAACATCGACGACCGGTGCTTCCGGCGGCGGCGGAACCGGTGACGGCTTCGGCGGCGACAGATTCTTGACCGGCGGTGGCGGCTTGTCTTCCGGCGGCGGCGGCGGCGGCGGCGGCGGGGGAGGAGGCGGTGCATCCACCAAGGTGACCATGGTGGTGCGCTCCTTCTCTGCCGGAGCCTTCGGCGCCACTGCAGGGATCAGCAACATCATCAGTGCAGTGAGGTGCAGGGCAATTACAAAAGCAATGCCGATAATGCGGGCCCAGCTCAGACCCTGGTTCCCGGCATCATAGTCATGCCTGTGGATAACGAGTTGTTCCGTCATGCGCCAATGGCTCTTTCAGTGGGGGCCCCGGATCACTGTGATGATCCCCAGGTTTTCGGACGGCTTTGACACCGCAGGAACCCCCAAGCTTATACCAATCCCGAGTCCTGTAACCACTAAAAACACAGGGATTTCGGGGGTTTATTTTCTTTTTTACTTCAGATTGATGATCTTCTTGGCGTCATCAGGTTTTTTGACACCCTTGGCGATTGCCTGCTGCGCGGCCTGCTTGGCCTCCGGGATGCGACCTTCCGAATGCAGCACCTTGGCCAGATTCAGATAGGTCTCGCCGTCCTTGGAAAGCGGTGCGGCCTTTTGCCAATTCTCGATCGCCTTGGGCACATCTTCGCTGTAGTAATACGACTGTGCCAGCGCAAGGTATGTCTGATAATCGGGTTTAAGGATGCCTTTTTGCATACCTTCATTGATGACCGCGATGACGTCCTTTTCCTTGTTCTCGGTGTTGGCGTAGATGGAATACAACTGCTTGTACTCCTTTTCTTCGGTCAACTGCCCGGCCGCGCGCAGCTTGTCCATCACTGCGGCAGCCTTGTCCATCTGATCGGCCTGCATATACATGCTGGCCAGGTTGAGCTGGGCCTTCTTGTCGTTCGGCGTCTTGGCGGCGAGCGCTTCGGCAGCGGCCACCGCTTCGCCGGTCTGGCCGGCTTCGGCATAGGCCGCCATCAGCAACTGGTTCCAGGTGTCCTTCGGCTCGGGCGAGGCGGCGATGGCCTGCTTCAGCACCGGAATGGCTTCCTTGTAGCGCTCTGCCTGGTACAGCGCCTGCCCCTTGAGGATCAGATCTTCCGGGCGCTGCGACTTGCTCTCTTCCAGATACTTGTCCAGCGTTGCCAGGCCTTCGGCCTGCTGATCGTCCTGCATCTGCAACTGCGCCAACATCAGCATCGACTGGAACTGGCCGTTGTTGTCCAGCGCATTGAGGCCGATGGCCTGCTGCAGATACGTCTTGGCAGCGGCGGTGTCGTCCATGTTGTACGCCGCCTGGGCGGCCAGCTGCGCCGCCAGCGCCTTGTCGGCTTCGTTGGCCGAGCCATTGGCCAAGATCTCATCGGCCTGGGTACGCACGGCCGGGAAGTCTTCGCCCTTGTTGAAGGTTTCGATCAGCTTCTGCAGCTTGCTGCCCAGCTTGGACGAGGGCTTGATCGTCGGCGCGGCGCGGGTGGACTGCGGATACAACTCTTCGGCCTTGCCGCTGCCCTTGGACTTGCGGCTGGCGCGCTCGGACGAACGATCCGACTGCGCGACCGCATCGGCGACGACAGCCCCGCCCAGCGACGCGGCGATGAACAGGGACAACAGGGCTTGCTTGCGGTTGAGCAGTTTCATGTTTCACCTCGGACGAGCCGCCGTCGGGCGGTACGAAAAGCGGAATAAACGCTGTACGAAAAATCTGAGCCGGCAAAGTTAGCAGAAAGTCTCAGTTCCCGAAAACGGTTTCCATGCTGTGTTGCGACATTCGGTACGTAAGCTCTGCACGATCAGCCGCAGCGCGGCACGCGTCCGTCCTGTCGCGCTTGCTGGTAAACCGGTTCGAGTTGACCGACGTCTGCCTGCAATTCGCGGATGCGATTGGCCGGGTCGGGGTGGGTGGACAGCCACTGCGGCTGGCGGTTGCCGCTGGCGGCCATCATGTTCTGCCACAGCGTCACCGCCTGGGCAGGATCGAAGCCGGCCTGGGCCATCAGGCGCTGGCCGACCACGTCGGCCTCGCTCTCCTGGGTCCGTGAGCCCGGCAGCAAAAACACGGTCTGGGCGGTCATTCCGCCGACCTGGTTGACGGCACTGGCCGCACCGTCGCCATAGGCCGCACCGGCCAGCGCACCGATGATGCCCAGGCCGGTCTGCGCACCAAGCTGACGGGTGATGCGTTCTTCATGATGGCGCGAGATCACATGCCCGATCTCGTGCCCGAGCACGGCAGCCAGCTGATCCTGGGTCTTGGCGACGGTGAAGATGCCGGTGTTCACGCCGACCTTGCCACCGGGCAGCGCGAAGGCATTGGCTTCGTCATCGACAAACAACGCGGTTTCCCAACGGGTCTCGCGCCACTGCGGCGGCAGCTGCGCGACCAGCGCATTGACCACGCACTGCACGTAGGCGTTCTGCTTGCCGTCGGTGCTGACTTTTTCCTTGGCCTTGGTCTGGGCGAAGGACTCTGCGCCAAGCTTGTCGAGCTGGTCCTGGGTGACGCCTCCCACCACCTGTCGGCGGCCGGTCGGCGAGGTTGTGGTGGCACATGCCGTCAATGCAAAGACGGCGACAACGATCAACAGCCTGGCTTTCATTCAGTCCCCCTTGAACCCTGGGGGCATTTTGGCAGGCTCGTCTTAACTTTTCGTCAAACGGCTCAGCCGAGGCCAAAAAAGTACAGCGCCGCCAGGGCGGTGGCGTTGTTGACGCCATGCGCCACGATCGGTGCCCACAACGTGCCGGTGCGCCAATACAGCCATGCAAACGCCGCGCCCATGCTGCCGTAGACCAGCCACAGTTGCGCGATGGCGGCCGGGCCGTTGCCGCTGACGCCGGGCACCTCGTGCACCAGCGCAAAGATCGCGCTGCTCAGCACGATGCCCAGCCACGGCCGGCCGGCGGCAAGCAGGCGGCCGAACAGCACGCGTCGGAACAGCAGTTCTTCGTACGCCGGGGCGATGGCCACGGCAAACACCACCAGCGCCAGCGGCCACTGCTTGATGGCTTCTTCCATCAGCGGCAGGTTGGTCGGCACCGGCTTGATGCCCAGCGCGGACGCCGCGACGCTGACCAGATTGCTGAGCAGGAACACGCCAACCGCGATCAGCGCGGTCCAGCCCCAGGTCGAGGCACGCCTGGTGGCGGCCCGCGAAGCCCTGCGTTCGTCTGCGGTCGCACGGCGGCGCCAGTAGTACAGCAGCAGGGCCGGCGAGGCCGTGCTGACCAGCGCGGTGAGCAGTTGCACCAGCACGCCGGGTTGGCCGATCGTGGCCATGATCTGGGTCGGGGAGGGCGTCAGGCCCTGCGCCTTGGCGGCCTGCACGGCGCTGACGCCGCGAAACACGCCCCAGAGCGCGAAACCGGCCACGCTCAGCAACAACAGCAGGCCGGTGGCGATCAGTACATCGATGCCGAAGCCGAGCAAGGGCGGAAGCAGCGGGGCATTGCCGGCAACCGGCCTCGCTGCCGGCCTCGGTGGAGGATCTGTGAGCATCGTCGTCCTGAAAAAACCGCAAACGCCGGCGCATCACCTGCGCGATGTGCCGGCGGGCGACGGTGGCTCAGATGTCCAGGTTGGACACCTTCAGCGCGTTGTCCTCGATGAAGTCGCGGCGTGGCTCGACCACATCGCCCATCAAGGTGCTGAAGATCTGATCGGCGGCCACGGCATCTTCGATACGAACCTGCAACAGGCGACGCGTATCCGGGTTGACCGTGGTCTCCCACAGCTGCTCGGCGTTCATTTCGCCCAGGCCCTTGAAGCGCTGCACCTGGCGGCCCCGCTTGGCCTCTTCCAGCAGCCAGGCATGCGCCTGTGCAAAGCTGGTGATCGGGTGGGTCTTGTTGCCGCGCACGATCTGCGCGCCTTCGCGGACCAGGTCGTGCAGGGCCAGCGAGACCTCGCGCAGCGGACGCAGCTCGCCACTTTCGAACGCGCCCATCGGCAGCACCTGGGTGAATTCCTCGCCCATGTGCCTGCGCACCGCCACCAGCGACGCCGAGGCGCTGTCGGTGGCCGGGTCGAAACGCAGCTGGTAGCGCGCCGTGCCCAGGGTGCCGCGGTTGAGCACCGCCTGCAGTGCATCCAGGGTGGGATGCGCGTCGCCTTCGGCCTGCAGCTGGTCCACGTCCAGCGGCGGCAGGTCGATCAGCGCGGTAAGCAGCGCCGGGTCGTAGCGGTGCGCATTGCGCGCGATCGCCTCGTTGGCGCTGGTGAACAGCATCAACAGCTTTTCCAGCGCTTCGCCGGTGATCGGCGGCTCGTCGGTGGCGGGGATCAGCGCCGCGCCTTCGACCGCATTGCTGGCCAGATAGGCATTGAGCGCCGCATCGTCCTTGAGATACAGCTCGCTCTTGCCCTGCTTGAGCTTGTACAGCGGCGGCAGGCCGATGTAGATGTAGCCGCGCTCGATCAGCTCCGGCATCTGCCGGTAGAAGAACGTCAGCAACAGGGTGCGGATGTGCGAGCCGTCGACGTCGGCGTCGGTCATCAGGATGATGCGGTGGTAGCGCAGCTTGTCCGGGTTGTACTCGTCGCGGCCGATGCCGGTGCCCAGCGCGGTGATCAGCGTGCCGACCTGGTCGGACGCCAGCATGCGGTCGAAACGCGCACGCTCGACGTTGAGGATCTTGCCGCGCAGCGGCAGCACCGCCTGGTTCTTGCGGTTGCGGCCCTGCTTGGCCGAGCCACCTGCCGAGTCACCCTCGACGATGAACAGTTCGGACAGCGCGGGATCTTTTTCCTGGCAGTCGGCCAGCTTGCCGGGCAGGCCGGCAATGTCCAGCGCTCCCTTGCGGCGGGTCAGGTCACGCGCCTTGCGCGCGGCTTCGCGCGCACGTGCGGCGTCGACGATCTTGCCGGTGATGGCCTTGGCTTCGTTCGGGTTCTCCTGCAGGAACTCCTGCAGGCGCGCACCGAAGGCGTTTTCCACTGCCGGACGCACATCCGAGCTGACCAGCTTTTCCTTGGTCTGCGAGGAGAAACTGGGGTCGGGCACCTTGACCGACAGCACCGCGATCATGCCTTCGCGCATGTCGTCGCCGGTCAGCGCCACCTTGGCCTGCTTGGCGATGCCGTTCTGCTCGATGTAGTTGCTGAGCACCCGCGTCAGCGCGGCCCGGAAGCCGGCCAGGTGGGTACCGCCATCCTTCTGCGGGATGTTGTTGGTGAAGCAGTACATGGTTTCCTGGTAGGCGTCGGTCCATTGCAGGGCCACGTCCACCACGATGCCGTTGTGCTCGCCGGTCACCGAGATCACATTCGGGTGCAGCGGTGACTTGAGCTGGGCCAGATGCTCGACGAAGCTGCGGATGCCGCCTTCGTAGTGAAAGTCGTCGCGACGGCCTTCGCCACGCTCGTCGATCAGCGCGATCTTGACGCCGGAATTGAGGAACGACAGCTCACGCAGGCGGCGCGCCAGGATGTCGTAATGGAACTCGACATCGCTGAAGATCGCCACCGCCGGCTTGAAACGCAGTGTGGTGCCGCGCTTGGTCGAGGCTTCCAGCTGCTTGAGCGGGTACTGCGGCTCACCCAGCGCGTATTCCTGCTGGTAGTGGAAGCCGTCGCGCCAGATGTCCAGCCACAGGTGCTCGGACAGCGCGTTGACCACCGACACGCCCACGCCATGCAGGCCGCCGGACACCTTGTAGCTGTTGTCGTCGAACTTGCCGCCGGCGTGCAGCACGGTGAGGATCACCTCGGCCGCAGAGACGCCTTCTTCCTTGTGGATGTCGACCGGCACGCCGCGGCCGTTGTCGGACACCGCGACCGATCCATCGACCAGGATCCTGACCACGATGTCGTCGGCATGGCCGGCCAGGGCTTCGTCGACCGAGTTGTCGACCACCTCGAACACCATGTGATGCAGGCCGGTGCCGTCATGGACATCGCCGATGTACATGCCAGGGCGCTTGCGGACGGCTTCCAGGCCACGCAGCACGGTGATCTTGCTGGAGTCGTAGGTGCCGTTGGGAGTAGGCGAGGTGTTTTGTTCGTCGGTCATGCGTGTGCCGTTAGCTCCACAACACGGGCGCAGGCGGCAGGAGCCGCATCGCACCGTGGGAAAAGGGGGATAGCCCGGAAATTATACCAGTCGGCCCACCTGCGCCGCGGATGGCTATGCCGCGGGCCTCAGCACGGCGACATTGCCATGTTCCACGTGGAACTGGTGCAGCAGCTTTCCGGAGTCGAGCAGGCCGGGCGGCACTTCGGTGGCGGTGATCAGCACCTGGGCCGGTGCGGAGGCCAAGCGGTGCAGCACGCGCGCCTGGTGGTGGCGATCCAGCTCCGAACCCAGGTCGTCCAATGCAATCACCGGCCATTCGCCACGCTCATGTGCGAAGTCTTCGGCCTGCGCCAGCAGGCAGGCGAGGGCGGTGAGCTTTGCCTGGCCACGTGAGAGCGCATCCTTGCCCGGGAGCGCGTCGAAGACAGGTGCCCAATCGGCGCGGTGCGGCCCCTGCGAGGTGTAGCCGTTCTGACGGTCACGCTCGCGTGCCAGGAGCAGCGCATCGGCAAGCGAGACCTCATGACGTTTCCAGCCCGGCACGAATGTCAGCGCGGACAATCCCAGCGACGGGGCGATGGCAGCGGCGACCGGAATCAACCGTTCCTGCAGCCGCTCAAGGTAGCGAAGGCGACGCGATGTCAGCGTTTCGCCGGATTCGGCAAGTTCGTGATCCCAGGCATCGAGCATCCGCGGCTGTGCGCCCTGCTTGAGCAAGGCATTGCGCTGCTTGAGCGCCCGCGCATAGCGCCGCCATAGCGCCAGGAAGTCAGGTTCCACGTGGAACAGGCCCCAATCCAGGAACCGCCGCCGCGGTTCACCGCCACCACTGATCAACACATGGCTCCCGGGCTCGAAGGTCACCACAGCCAGCGCGGCACATAGGGCGCCGAGCTGTGCGACATCCTCTCCGTCCAACCGGCCGGCCCATTCCTGCCCGCTATGGCGCAGACCTGCCCGACGCGTGCGTTCGCCTGTCTCGGCCGTGCCCTCGTGCCACTCAACGAAGACTTCCAGATCGCTGGCGCCTTGCTGGATCAGTCCATCGCGCACGCGGCCACGAAAGCTGCGGCCGTAGGCCATCAGGTGCAGTGCTTCCAGCACGCTGGTCTTGCCTGCACCGTTATCGCCGGTCAGTAGGTTCAAGGAACGGGCGGGGTGAAGGTCGACGGTCGCGAAACGACGAAGTCGATGGATGGACAACCGCACTACGTGCATCGATCGGTGTGCTCTGCGCTGTGATCCGGCATCCGGGTCGGAGCGGAGGATACGTGATCGATGCGGATCCTGCGCGTGGCCACGTGAAGCGACCCACGGACAAGCAGGGGACAAGCTGTGGATAAAAAGCAGGCCTGAGGAGCGCCGCATGCTTATCCACAGGTTGCTGACCCTTCAACAGGCGTCTAGACACAGGGTTTCGAGGCAATAAAATCCTTTCAAAACATGGAGATAAGCTAGTTTCTGGCGAAATCTGGCCCTACCATCACCACCAAGCTCTTAAATTATTTATAGATTTAAAAGCAAAGTTTGATGTGCATAAGTCAAAAACGGGCCAAGGAAACACATCAACCGGGCGCTGCCGAGCAGTTGAGTCTGGAGCAGCAAATCTTGGACTCAGATGAAGTCGTTCAGGCCAATCGAGCCTTGCATGATGTCGATTGGGGCACCGAAGAAGCGCCCCGACTAAAAAGGTCAATCTCGCCGCCAGGTGCGACGCACGGTATCGCCAATCCTTGAAGGGCGACGACCTGGGTCAGGTCAACTCTGGGGGGATACCGACAGCATGCCAGGGGACTAGCCTGCTCTAAAACCGGCGGGTGGTCCAACCCAGGCCCGTAGCGTTCACAACAATGCGGGAAACAGGACAGCTCGCTGCCTGTCGCAAGAATGTGCGCAGCACTGCACGCGGATCGTCCCGACGTCCACATCGATGACAGCGGCAGAATAGCTGACGATCGTGGCCTGCGAATGCCTGGCGCGCTCTAGCGGTCGTGGCTTCACGGAGGCGAGCCGACTCGCGCGTCCCCTTCGACCCTGATCGCCGGAAGCGGCGTGTCCATCGAGCCTCGCCTGGCCAACTGTCTGGCGATCGGCTCCGGCAACGTCGTGCAACCACTCAGCACGCCATAGCAGTCGCTTCAGGGCAACGTGCCGAGGCAGCGAAGCAGGCAATGCCGCTCCTGCGCAGCCCGTGATTGCCAGCGCCTCGAAAGCTTGACGCAGCAAGAGAGTCGCCCTCTCGCTGCACAAACAAAAAGCCCGGCAATCGCCGGGCTTCTCGTGTTCCACGTGGAACGCAACGTCAAAGACGCAGCGGCATCACCACATGGCGCGACTTCTCGCTGCTGGCTTCCCGCACCAGTGCCGACGAATTCGCATCGCGCAGCTGGATGACCACGTGCTCATCGCGCAATGCCGACAGCGCATCCAGCAAGTAGTTCACGTTGAAGCCGATGGCCAGGTCATCGACCTTGGTGTCGGCCTCGATCTCTTCCTGTGCTTCTTCCTGCTCGGGGTTATGTGCGCTGATCTTCAGCTGGCCCGGCGAGACTTCCACGCGCACCCCGCGGTATTTCTCGTTCGACAGGATCGCCGCACGCTGCAGCGACGCACGCAGTGCCTCACGGTCCACCTTGACCTCGCGGTCGGCGCCGATGGGAATCACTGCCTCGTAATCCGGGAAGCGGCCATCGATCAGCTTGGAGGTGAAGGTCACATCGCCACGCTTGACGCGGATATGGCTGCGACCCACTTCCAGTTCCACGTCACGATCTGCCGCTTCCAGCAGGCGCAGCAGTTCCGTCACGCCCTTGCGGGGCACGATGATCTGGCGCTTGGCGCCGCCGGACTTCTCCAGTTCGGTCTCGCACAGCGCCAGGCGGTGGCCGTCGGTCGCAACGCAACGTAGCAGGCCCTCGCGCAGGTCGAACAGCAAGCCGTTGAGGTAGTAGCGCACGTCCTGCTGGGCCATGGCGAACGCAGTGCGCTCGATCAGCTCCTTCAACGCCGCTTCCGGCACTGCGACGCGCTCGGTGGCTTCGACTTCGTCCACCGACGGGAAATCGTTGGCAGGCAGTGTGGCCAGGGTGAAACGGCTACGCCCGGCCTGCACCGTGACCTTGTCGCCGGTCTGCGAAATGGTGACGCGGCTGCCGTCGGGCAGGGCGCGCAGGATGTCGAACAACTTGCGGGCCGGAATCGTGGTTTCGCCGTCCTGCGCGTCTTCCACCATCGTGCGCGAGATCATTTCCACTTCCAGGTCGGTACCGGTCAACGAGACCTGTCCGTCCTTGACCTGCACCAGCAGATTGGCCAGAACCGGCAGGGTTTGACGGCGTTCGACCACATTGACCACCTGGGCCAACGGTTTGAGGAAGGCTTCGCGCTGCAGTGTAAAACGCATGTGGTTCCGTGCCCCTATGCTTTAAAAGATGTGGAATAAATCAAAAGCTTGGTGGTGATGGTAGGGCCGTTTTCAGCGGATAACCACCGTAAATCTTTGTTTCCAAAGAAATTTTCACGCCTGAAAGTCGTTGGACTAGTGCCCCTGGTCTAGCGGTAAAACCTGTGGATAGTTTTCCGCCCGACCTGCGAGGCAACGTTATCCACAGATTCTCCCGCATTTGACCCCAACGTTTCCACGCTTTTCTCCACGCGGACCGTCAGGGCCGTCCCCGGCCTACTCGCTGAGCTTGCGGATCAGCTTTTCCCAGTCCTCGCGCAGCTTGCCGTCGGCCTCCATCAGCGTGCGGATCTGCCGGCAGGCATGCAGCACGGTGGTGTGGTCGCGGCCGGCGAAGGCGTCGCCGATCTCCGGCAGGCTGTGTTCGGTCAGTTCCTTGGCCAGCGCCATCGCCACCTGGCGCGGACGCGCCAGCGAGCGGGTGCGTCGCTTGGAGAGCAGATCCTTCATCTGCAGGCCGTAGTAGTCCGCCACGGTCTTCTGGATGTTGGGGATGCCGATCGCCTGCTGCTGGGCGCGCAACAGGTCGCGCAGCGTCTCCTGGGCAAATTCCACCGTGATCGAGCGGCCGGTGAAGTTGGCGCGTGCCACCAGGGTGTTGAGCGCGCCTTCCAGGTCGCGCACGTTGGAGCGCATCTTCTTGGCGATCAAAAACGCCACGTCGTCCGGAATCTCGGCACCGCGCTCGCGCGCCTTGGCCAGCACGATCGCCGCACGGGTCTCGAAATCCGGCGGGTCGATCGCCACCGACAGGCCCCAGGCCAGGCGCGACTTCAGCCGCGGTTCCAGGCCTTCGACCTCGCGCGGGTAGCGGTCGCAGGTCAGGATGATCTGCTGGCGACCATCGAACAGCGCGTTGAAGGTGTGGAAGAACTCCTCCTGCGTGCGGTCCTTGCCGGCAAAGAACTGGATGTCGTCGATCAGCAGCGCATCGATCTGCTGGAACTGGCGCTTGAACTGGTCCATCGCCTTGTCCTGCAGTGCCCGGATCATCGCGCTGAAGAACTGTTCCGAGCGCAGATACATCACCTTGGCGGCCGGGTTGGCCTGGCGCAGCGCATTGCCGGCGGCAAACATCAGGTGGGTCTTGCCCAGGCCGGTGCTGCCGTACAGCAGCAGCGGGTTGTGGGCGCGGTCGCCGGGCTTTTGCGCGGCCTGGATCGCGGCCGCCAGCCCGAGCTGATTGCTGCGGCCCTCGACGAAGTTGGCGAAGGTGTAGTGCGAATCCAGATTGCCGGCGAACGGCACGATCGGCGCGGCAACCGGGGCGCTGGGCGCGGCCATCGGTGCCGGCTGTGGCTCCGGCGCGCGTGGGCGCGAGCCGACCGCCAGCGCTACTTCACCGTTGCCGACGAAGTACGCCACCAGTTCGCGGATGCGCGGCAGGTAACGCTCGCGGACCTGGTCGACGATGAAGGCGTTGGGCGCATACAGCACGATGCTGTCGCCGCGGTCTTCGGCTTGCAGGGGTTTCAACCAGGTATGGACGTCTTCGGGCGGGAATTCGGCTTCGAGACGTTCCAGACAGCGGGGCCAAGCATCCAT